>NZ_CP043494.1:0-4800000 GCF_044360475.1 Archangium minus | reverse complement strand
TTCGCCGGCCGCCGCCGCAACGTGCTCGACCGCACCGCCGAGTGGCTGGACATCAACCCGGCCAACCTGTCGGCCCTCTTCCAGCTCGGCATGGACACGGACGAGGAGATGGACGCCGAGGATCGCTTCGTCGAGTCCAAGCTGCGCGAGGCGCGCGAGCTCATGCAGCGTTACCGTCAGGGCAAATGAGGTCTCGCACCCCGGCGGACTTCGCCGGACGCTGTCCCACCTGCTACCTGCCCACCGCCCTGTGCCTGTGCGCCGACGTCCCTCGGATTCAGACGCGCACGGACTTCCTTGTCATCCGGCACAACAAGGAAGCCAACAAGTCCACCAACACGGCGCGGCTGGCGGGGCTCGCGCTGACGCGCTGCCGCATCGTCACCTACGGGGCTCCGGGTCAGCCGTTCGATTTGTCGGTGCTCACCGCGCCGGGCACCTGGCTGCTCTTCCCGGATGCCCAGTCGCCTCCGCCCGGCACTCCGCCGCCCGAGCGGCTCGTGGTGCTGGACGGCAACTGGGCGCAGGCTCGGCGCATGTACCAGCGGCTCCCTGAGCTGCGCCGTCTTCCGGGGCTCGCCTTGCCTCCTCCGCCCCCGGAGGCCCGACGCTTGCGCCGCTCGCCCCACCCCTATGGCATGTCCACCGTGGAGGCCATCGCCGGGGCGATTACGGTGCTCGAGGGCGAAGAGGTGGCTCGCCCGCTCTATGCGCTCCACGAGTTGATGATCGACCGGGTGTTGATCGCCCGTGGCCGGCTCGAGGACGACGACTGATCCGTGGATGTCCCCTCTCCCTCTGGGAGAGGGCTAGGGTGAGGGTATGTCCCTTCCCGTGTTCCTGAATGGGAACGAAGACCTGGAGTTGCGTGCTCCGATGCGGATCAGGCCCAGGCGCGACACGGGGTGACACACGGGGTGACACACGGGGTGACATACCCTCACCCCCCGCCCTCTCCCAGAGGGAGAGGGAGCATGCGCAACTCAGGTTCAGCGCCCTTGACTGTTGCCATCCACGTCCGCAAGGAGGCCTGGTCCCAGGGCAGCTCGTCCGGCCAGAGCCGCACCGCGCCCTCCTGCCCGATGGAGACGAGCCCCTGGCCATCCGGGAGGAACTCCACCCGCCTCACGGTCGAGGCGTGTCCCCGGAGTGCCCGAGCCTCGCCGCTGGCCAGGTCCCAGAGACGCACGGTCTTGTCGTGGCTCGCCGACGCCAGCCGCGTGCCGTCCGGAGAGAAGGCGAGGTCGGTGACATCGGCGATGTGGCCCCGGAGCACCCGCCGGAGCTCGCCGGTGCGCCCGTCCCAGAGCCGCAAACGCGGATCCAGTTTGCTCCGGCTGACCACAAGTCCACCGTCCGGCGAGAAGAGCACCTCCTCGATTCCCGCCCCGCTCGAGTCCAGGCGTGGGCCCGGGCCGCCCTCCAAGTTCCAGAAGCGCAGGGTGTGATCCATCCCTCCAGAGACGAGCCTCCCGCCCTCCGGCGAGAAGGCCACGGCGTGGAC
This sequence comes from Archangium minus, assembly GCF_044360475.1. NCBI lineage: Bacteria > Pseudomonadati > Myxococcota > Myxococcia > Myxococcales > Archangiaceae > Archangium > Archangium minus. Next base: position 4,798,496 of record NZ_CP043494.1, on the reverse strand, counting down.
CTCGTCCTCGTGGCGGCCCAGGACGCGCTCCGCTCCCGAGCCCACGTTCCACACTCGCACCGTCCCGTCACCCCCCGCCGAGGCCAGCCATCCACCGTCCGGCGCGAAGGTGAGTTGGAACACCTTCTTGTCCTGGCGGCCGAGGACCCGCCCCTCCCCGGAAGCGAGCTCCCACAGCCGCACCTCGCCGCCTCGGTCCGCCGAGGCCAACCACTGGCCATCGCCCGAGACAGCGAGCGCGGTGAGGCGACCGGTATGGCCCTCGAGCACGCGCTCCACCCGCCCGGTGGAGCCCTTGCGCTGTTGGAGCCGCCCCCCGGGCCCGGCGGACACGAGCCACCGGCCATCCGGGGAGTACACCAGCAAGTCCGGGACACAGTCGCGCTCTTCCAGGAGAAGCGTTCCCCCGGCCGGGTCGAACAGGCGGAGCGTGCCCTGATCGTCCAGAGTGGCCAGGCGCTGGCCATCGGGAGAGCGGGCCAGGGCCACCAGGGGACGCGGCGCCGTCACGAGGACGCGGTGGAGCTCCGAGTCCACGGAGAACAGGCGCAGGGTACCGTCCGAGCTGCCCGTGGCGAGGTGCCGGCCATCCGGAGAGAACCAGGTCGAGAAGATCACCTCCGGAGCCGCGCGCAGGACCCGGACCTCACCGGTCGAGAGGTTCCACAGCCGCGCGGCGCTGCCGTTGCCACTGGCGACGACGTACCGGCCATCCGGGGAGAACCGGATGTATTGGAGCATCCCCTCCATGTGACCCAACACCCGGCTCTGGCCGCTGGCCAGCTCCAGGAGCCGCACGTCGCCCTCGAGGTTGGCGAACGCCAGGCTCCCACCGTCCGGAGAGAAGGAGGGCACCATGGCCATACCGAAGTGCTCACCGAGGTGCCGGCTCCTTCCGCTCCGCGTCTCGAAGGCACGCAGGACACCATCGCGCCCCGCCACCACGGCCAGCTCGCCGTTCGGGGAGAGCGCCATTCCCCGCGCCATCCCGCCATCCTCCAGCGGTTGGAAGGCGCCTCGCGTCAGGTCTCCCAGCACCGCACGGTGGTTCGGATAGGTGCAGAGGAGCACGTAGCGGCCATCGGGCGAGACCATCAGCTCCTCGAGGCCTCCGTGCCCGGTGTGGACCATCCGCATCGGACCGCCGTCCCGATCCCAGATGAAGAGCTGGTCATCCACGCGGCTGTTGGTGAAGAGGTAACGGCCATCCGCGGTGGTGACGAGCGCGGACACGGGTCCGGCGAGGGTCGCGAAGATCCGGCCCTCCCCCGTGTCGAAGTCCCAGCGGCGGAGCGTCCCGTCCTTGCTGCTGGAGATGACGCTCCGGTCATCGGGGAAGCGCACGAGCCGCCAGACCTCATCGGAGTGACCGGGAAGGAGAGCCCGGCTGGTGCCCCGCGACAACTCCGAGAGGCGCACGGAGTGGTCGTCACTGCTGCTCAAGAGGTAGCGGCCATCGACCGAGAAGAGGAGTGCGTTGACGACCTCCGAGTGGCCACGCAGCACGGTGGCGAAACCGTGGGTCCGCGCATCCGCCGCGAGCGTGCGCACCGCCGACCACCCGGTGAACTCGGGCGAGAGGCGCCGCAACCATCGGATGGCGTCGATCGGATCGAACTCCACCGCATTGCGCGCCTGTACCAGCATGAGCTCGTCGGCCCTCGCCGTCGCCTCCGCCTGCTTGCGCTCGGCACGGTCGCGCTCGTCCAGGATGCGGCCGAGGCTCACGCCTCCCAACACGGCCAGCAACGTCATCGCCACGCCCGTCACCAGCACGGCGGCCCGGTAGCGCCGGACGAAGCGGCGCAGCAGCTCCATCCGCGAGTACTCATAGGCTCCGACGATCTGTCCCGTCTGGAAGCGCCGCAGATCCTCGGCCAGCTCGCGCGCGGTGGCGTAGCGCTCGGCGGGCTCCCGCGCCATCGCCTTGGTGACGATGGCCACGAGATCCACCGGGATGCACAGCTGACGCCGGGACAGAGGCGGCGGAGGCCCCTGCACCACCCGCTGCAACACCTGCCCCGAGGAGCCCCCGTCATACGGCTGTGTCCCCGCCAGCAGGTGGTAGAGGATGGCGCCCAGCGCGTAGACGTCGGCGCGCTCGTCCACGGGCTGGCCCATCGCCTGCTCCGGCGGCATGTACGCCGGCGTTCCCATCACCGTCCCTACCCGGGTGAGGCCTCCGTCCTCGGCGTCCGAGGCCGTGCCGGCATTCCCCACGGCCTCGCTCCCGCCCTCCCGCGAGAGATCCTTGGCCAGGCCCCAGTCGATGACGACCGTCTCTCCGAAGTCCCCCACCAGCACGTTGGCTGGCTTGAGATCGCGGTGGATGATGCGCTCGGAGTGCGCGTACGCGATGGCCTCGGCCACCGCGAGCACGTGCGGCAGCAGCGCCAGCCGCTCCTCCAGCGTGGCGCGCTCGGCGATGACGTCCGCCAGCGAGCGGCCGGAGACCAGCTTCATGGAGTAGAAGGGCTCGCCTCCCGGCCAGCGCCCCGCCTCGTAGACGGGCACGATGGAGGGGTGTTGCAGGCGCGCGGTGACGAGCGCCTCGGCCACGAAGCGGGACTCGGCCTCGCGGACCGGAGAGAGCATCTCCTTGATGGCCACGGGCCGATCCAGCCGCAGGTCCCTCGCGCGGAGGATGCGGCCGATGCCCCCGTGGGCCAGCTCTCCGGTAATGGCGTAGCGGGACGGATCCACCTTCGGCAGCGTCGCGTCGTCCGCGGGCACTCCGGAGACAGGGGCGCTCGAGGGCGAGAGCAGCGTGGTGGCGGACTCCATGCCGGACGCATCCTCCCGCGAACCGGGGACCGACTGGACCGGGGGCACGTACGTCGATGCGCTCCCGGACACGGATGCATCCGGCTCGTCCGAGGGACCGATGCCCTCTGGCGGCCTGGCCTGGCTCATGGATGTCTCCCCGGGCCGCGACCGTGCGTGGCCCTCATGGCCTCTTGGATCCTACGCCATGCGGAGTCCCGCTCGCGTGGTCCGCCCTGAAGCCCTGGAGCCACGGTGGGGTGTGGAGGGGTAGGCCCGCCCAAGCCCGCAAAAACCGCGGCCCGCTCCTCGATGCCTGGGCATCAAGAAGCGGGCCACGTAGAATCCCGCGTGCCCCCCCGGACCTCGCGGAAATGGGAAGCGCCTCCCCCCTTTGCACTGCAAGGCGCCTCCTCGGAGTTTGTCGGATCCGCAGTGCAAGCCCCCTCGCATCGCGGAACCCGTCCCCCGTGTTCTGAAAGCACCTTCTCATGAGCCCACTTCCAGCGCTGTGAGCCGGCTCACTCCGTTGCTGTGAAATGGTTCACACCCCCTCCACCCCCTGCCCTCCGTGCGAGCAGGCAGGGCCAGCCGAGCGGGCTCTCGCACCCGGAACCCTACTCCCCACTTCGGTGGATCGCCGCTGGTGCGCTACCGTTGGGGCCCCGACGCTCTTCTTCCCCCAGGAAGGCACATGTTGCGCACCCTCCTCACGAGTCTCACTCTGGCCCTCGGTCTCGTCGCCTCGACCGCGTCGGCGGCGGAGCCCACCAACGCCCCCCTCCCCTCGCGCGAGGAGCGTCTGGACCGCCTGGCCCGCCTGTGGGGCCAGGTGAGATACCGCCACCCGTACCTGGCCTACAAGGACATCGACTGGGACGCCGCGCTCGTGGCCGCCATCCCCCGGGTGGAGGAGGCCAAGGACAAGGCGGCCTATGCCGCGGCCGTGCAGGACATGCTGGACGTGCTGAGGGATCCGGCCACGCGCATCCTCCGCCCCGACGAGCAGCAGGAGAGTGCGCAGAAGACGCCAGCGGCTCCGGTGCGCGAGCTGCGTAGCTGGGAGGCCAAGGACGTGCTCGTGCTGGACCTGCGCGCCGTCAAGACGCCGGCGAACCTGTCCACCCTGCGCAACAAGCCCGAGGAGCTGAGCCCCGACATCTCCAAGGCCAAGGCCGTCATCGTCGACCTGCGTGCCCGTGGGGTGGAGGACCGCACCGCCTGGTCCATGCACGAGGTGATCGGCAACGTGATCCCGCTCCTGTTGAGCCAGGAGCTCCAGGTGCCGGGGGAGCGCAGCGTGTACCACTCGGGCTACCGCCCGCAGACCCGCCCCACGGCGAGCGGCTACTCCACCTCGCTGCTCACCACGGCGGGCGAGCTGATCTCCCCCAAGGGAGACGGCAAGGCGCGCCCGGTCATCTTCCTGCTGGATGACAAGTCGTATGCGGATCCCCGCATCCTCACGATGAAGGCCCTGGGCATGGCGCAGATCATCACCGAGGGGCGGCTGGACGACGGAGCCGCGGTGCAGCAGACGCAGGTGGAACTCGGCGCCGGGCTGAAGGCGGCGGTGCGGCTGAGCGAGCTCGGCATGCCCATGCGCGCGGACGCCGTGCTGCCCAAGCGCGCGCGCTCGGAGGGCAAGGACGACACGCTCCAGAAGGCGCTCGAGCTGGCGCGCAAGCCGGCGAAGAAGGCGAAGACGCGCGAGTTCGATCTTCCCCCAGCCCGGTGGCAGGCGGACCAGAAGTACGAGGACATGCTCTACCCGAAGCGCGAGTACCGCCTGCTGGCGCTCTTCCGGCTCTGGAACGTCATCCAGCTCTTCTACCCGTACAAGCACCTGCTGGACCGGGACTGGGACGGCGCGCTGCTCACGTTCCTGCCGAAGTTCGACAAGGCGAAGGACGCGGCGGAGTACGCACTCGCGGTGGCGGAGATGAGCGCGCTCATCCAGGACGGGCACACGAGCCTGCGCGGCCACCCCGAGCTGGAGAAGCGGGGCCTGGCCGGACTGCCCGCCCCCTTCGAGCTGATGGAGGTCGAGGGCAAGGCGGTGGTGGTGAACATCCAGGACGAGGCGGCCGCCCCGGGCCTCGCGCGGGGCCAGGTGGTCGAGACGATCGACGGAAAGCCCCTCGCGGAGCGGCTCGAGACGCTGCGACCCTATGTCACGGCCTCGCACTCCGTGCACCTGCGGCACAAGCTGCTGGCCAGGGCGCTGGCGGGGCCCGAGGGCTCCCAGGCGACGGTGGGCGTGCGTGATGCCACGGGGCAGCTCAAGCAGGTGCGCTTCACCCGGAGCCTGAAGTCGCTCCAGAAGCCGCCTCAGGGCGAGGCCTGGCGCATGCTCGGGGACAACGTCGGCTACGTGGACCTGACCCGCCTGCAGGTATCCGAGGTGGAGGCCATGTTCGCGAAGCTGAAGAACACGCGAGCGCTCGTGCTCGACATGCGCGGCTACCCGAACGGCACGGCCTGGGCCATCGCGCCGTACCTCAACACGCGCAAGGCGCGCTACGCGGCGGTGTTCGAGCGCAACGTCATCTCGGCCGTCTCCGAGGAGGAGGCGAATGGCCGGTTCAAGTTCTTCCAGGAGCTGCCGAAGGCCAACGTGCCCCTGTACAACGGCCGGACGGTGATGCTCATCGACGAGCGAGCCATCAGCCAGTCCGAGCACTCGGGCCTGTTCTTCGAGGCCGCCAACGGCACCACCTTCATCGGCAGCCCGAGCGCGGGCGCCAACGGCGACATCACGGACCTGGTGCTGCCCGGCGGCATCTCGATGATCTTCACCGGTCACGACGTGCGGCACGTGGACGGACGCCAGCTGCAGCGGATGGGCCTGAGGCCCCAGGTCTTCGTGAGGCCGACAGTCGCGGGCATCCAGTCCGGCAAGGACGAGGTGCTGGACAAGGCGCTCGAGTTCCTCAAGGCCAGCGGCAGCCCCGCGGTGGCCGGTGACTCCTTCCGATAGCACGCCGTACCCCTTCCTCAGGAGAACGAGCCATGCCGACCCTCATCGCCGCCCCCACCCGCATCACCGCCGCGGGCAACAAGCCCAAGCTCATCGACGAGTACGTGGGGCGGGTGAACACGAAGCAGGGCGATCTCAGCGTCGCCCACATGCGCAGCCCCGGCGGATGGGTGGAGCCCGGCCAGACGCCCGAGTTCCGAGAGATGACCGTGGTGCTCAAGGGCCTGTTGCGCGTGGAGCACAAGGGCGGGCACCTGGACGTGCGTGCCGGCCAGGCCGTGGTGACCGAGCCCGGCGAGTGGGTGCGCTACAGCACCCCCGAGGCCGAGGGCGCCGAGTACATCGCCATCTGCCTCCCTGCCTTCTCGCCCGACACCGTCCACCGCGACGCGTAGCCGCCGCGACGTCCCCTCGCGCTAATCCTCTTCAGGTAAGTCCGCGAAGATTTCCCCTCTCCCTTCGGGAGAGGGACAGGGTGAGGGTACCAGGGCCCCGGGTTGAACCCCCGCGTCCACACTGAGGGCCACGGGTTGGAAGAACGGGCTCGGCTACCCTCACCCCCCGCCCTCTCCCAGGGGGAGAGGGAGCATGCGCAACCTAGTTGACCTTCTTCATCTCCACGACGAAGGAGCGCGGCTCGAGGAAGCCCGTCACCCGAGGCGCCGGGAGCAGCTCCCCGTTGGAGGAGATGAACGCCACCGTGGGCAGGCCCTCCACCCCAAAGCGCTCCATCAGCGCATCCAGGGCGTCATCTCCGTTCGTGGCATCGACCTTCACGTTGACGAAGCGGCCCGACTCCTCGATGACCTCGAGCGCCGGGTACGTCTCACGGTCCAGCTCCTTGCAGGCCGCGCACCACTCCGCGAAGAAGTCGATCATCACCGGCCGGCCCTCGCTCTTCGCGCGCGCCAGCACCTGCTCGAAGGACTCGGACGAGAAACCACTGCCCTTGGCCGGCAGCACCGCGTGCCACTCGAAGGAGGGCGCCTTCGGCTGCTCCATCAGGCCGAGCGACACCCACAGGGAGCCCACGCTCTTCGTGTCCATGGCGCCACCGCGCACCACCAGCGCCACCACCACCAGCGCCACGCCGAAGCCCTTGAGCGTGAAGTCACGCGCCCCCTCCTTGAAGGACAGGTGGATGGCACCCAGCAGCACCCCCAGCATGGCCAGCACCGCGGCGATGGCCGCGCCGGGTGCGCGACCGAGCTGATCGGCCAGGCCCTTCACCACCCCGCCCACCGCTGGGAAACCATCCTTCAGGTACGAGATGGCGAGCGCCACCAGCACAATGCCCAGCACGCTCTTCACCCACTCCATCCACACGCCGCCCCGGGGCAGCCGCACGGTGAAGACGCCGATGAGGAAGAAGGGCACGCCAATGCCGAGCGCGTAGATGAAGAGCAGCGCAGCGCCGAGCACGGTGCTCTGCGACTTCGCCACGAAGGCCAGCAGGCCCGTGAGGACCGGACCGGTGCACGGGGCCGCGAGGAAGCCGGACACGCTGCCCATGAGGAAGGCCCCCGTGATGCCCGAGCCCCCCACGGAATTGAGCCGCTGCTGTAGCCCCTGGGGCAGCGCCAGCTCGAAGGCACCGAACATGGACGTAGCCAGCGCCAGGAGGAACACCGCCAGCCCCGTCACCACCACGGGACTCCCGAGCATCGAGCCGAAGGCCTGCCCTGTCTTCGCCGCCAGCACGCCCAGCGCGCTGAACACCACCCCCATGCCGATGATGTACGCGCTGGTCAGCACGAGCGCCTTACCTCGGCCCTCGGCCTTGCGCGCCCCGAAGACGGACACGGTGATGGGGATGAGCGGGTAGACGCACGGCGTCATCGCGGTGAGCAGGCCGCCGGCGAACACCACGGCCGCGCCGAGCGCGAAGCTGCCAGCCTCGAGGAATCGCGCCGCATCCAGGCCCGCGCTCGGGCCCGTTGGGAGGAGAAAGGGAATGACCGCCACGGCCAGTCCGAATACCGCCGCGATGACTCCGACCTTCTTCTTCGCTTCCATGTGGCTCCTCTTTGCCCTACCGGGCCCCATCGAGGCGAGCAGGTAACGGAATCCGGCCCGTCGTGCCAGCCCCCTTCCGCCCATTCTACCGGCGAACGAACAGCCACTCCCGACTCCCTCTTCCTACACCGGAGGTGAAACGGTCCGGGGCGAGGGCTCTGTCCGGCGCAGGGGCCACAGGAGCAGCACAAAGGCCACGGAGAGCACCGTGCCGAACAGGAACACGTCCGCGTAGCTCCAGCCCGCTCTGGTGACAAGCAAGCCGGCCAGAGGCCCTCCAGGCGATTTACCCAGCACCTCCACGCTCGCTAGCAAGGTGTAGTGCGTGGCCCCGATACGCCGGTCCACCCGCGACATCATGAACGCGAACAGGGCCGTGGTGAGCACCCCTCCGAAGAAGTGCTCCGCCACGGTGACGGCGATGACACCCGATGCCGTGGGCCCGTGGAGCGCCAGCCACCACTCGCCTCCGAGCGGGACTACCCGCAAGCATGAGGCGAGGGCCAACGCCCCCAGCAACGGCATCCGGCTGGCGAGCAGCCCGCCCGCGGCGGAGCCGAGCAGCGACGCCAGGGTCCCCCACGTCCCCACCCACTGGCCGATCTGCGAGGCCGTGAAGCCCATGTCGACGAGGAAGGGCTTGAAGAGCACGTCCACCATCGTCTCGCCCAGCTTGTAGGTGCCGATGAAGAGCAGCATCCAGCCCGTGCCGGGCAGGTGCGACAGGGCAAGCAACCGCTCCCGCACCTCGCCCCAGGAGAGCCGCTCACCTTCACCACCCGGGCCTTCCGCCACGTGCCGGGGCTCGCGAGCCAGCGCCGCCACCCCGAGCACCAACAGCGACAACCCCGCCATCGTCAGGAAGAGGCCGCGCCAACCGATGGCGTCGCTCATCCACACGAGCAACCCGCCTCCCGTGAGCATCCCCACCTTGTAGCCCACCACCTGGGCCGAGTTGCCCCAGCCCAGCTCGCGCGGCTCCAGCAGATCCACCGCGAGGCCGTCCACCGCGATGTCCTGCGTGGCCGCGAAGAGGTTCATCACAAAAACGAGGCCCAGCAACACGGGCAACGCGCCCTGCACCGGCACGAAGGCCGCCGCCGCGCAGGCCGCCGCCATCCCCGCCTGCATGGGCAATATCCACGACTTGCGCCGGCCGATGCGCTCCGAGCCGTAGCGATCCACCAGCGGCGCCCACAGCGCCTTGCCCATCCACGGAGCCGCCAGCAGCCCGATGCTGCTGATGACCATCAACGACACGCCCTGCGTGCGCAGGTACACGGGCAGCGCGGTGGTCTGGAAGCCGAAGGGCAGTCCCTGCACGAAGTACAGCGCGCTGAGCAGCCCCAGCTTCCGGTACGAGGTCGTCTTCACACCCGGAACCCTAGCTCACGTCGTCGTGGGGCGGCGGCGGAACAGCACGCTCGCGCTCTCGGTCATCACCACCTCCCCCTGCTGGTTGCGGACCTCCATGCGCGTCTTCACGGTGCCGCGATCCGGCTTGCTGCGCGAGGGCGTGGACTCGAGCACCTCGATGCGAGCGGAGAGCGTGTCCCCGGGCCGCACCGGGCGCAGCCAGCGCAGCTCGTCCAAACCCGGCGAGCCCATGCTCGCGGACCCCTCCAACACGCTGCCAACAAGCAGCCGGTGGCAGATGGCGGCGGTCTGCCAACCACTGGCGATGATGCTCCCGTAGATGGATTGACGACCCGCTTCCTCATCCATGTGGAAGGGCTGTGGGTCGTACTGCCGGGCGAACGCGAGGATCTCCTCGCGCGTCACCACATACGAGCCGAGCTCATGCACCTGTCCCACCTGAAAGTCCTCGAAGTAACGCATGTGTGCCCCTGATGAAGTTCGCCCCGATGCTTTCAATGCTTCGGAAGCCGCAGCAAGTTTGACGCGGCGGTAACCCATCCGTTCGCCTCGCGACACAGGTTCTCTCAAAACTGCGCTGGGGGGGGCCCCTCCAAGCGAAACCTCCTCGCGAGGGAGTACACTGCGCTCAGGGTCAATGCTGACGAACTGTGGGTACCCCTTGCGAGTCGCGGCATGAGCATCTCGGGCTCCATCACCATCGACGGCTCGCAGTGGCCACTGCTGGTGGTGAGGTTTGTCGGACACCCCTCCCTTCAGCAGGAGGAGACCTACCTCGCCCAGATGCTCGATTACCTGAAGCGGGAAGAGAAGTTCGTGGGCATCATCGACACGCAGCAGATGAGCGTGATGACGTCCGAGCATCGTCAGCGGCTCGCGGAGTTCGTCAAGGAGCACGACGCGCTGCTGCGCACGAACTTCCTGGGCTGCGCCACCGTCATCACGTCGCCCATGATGCAACTGGCGGCGAGCCTCATCCTCTATCTCAAGTCCCCACCCTTCCCGTACCTCACGGCCAGCGCCTTGCCGGAGGCGGTGAAGTGGACGACGAAGTGCCTGGACGACGCGGGACTCTACCCTGCCGCCCAGCGCATCCGGCAGCACTACGGCCTGCATGAGGAGCAGCGCGTCGGCTAACGCCGAGGCCCGCCAACGGCGCTCACCGCGCCCCGAACGTCTTCACCATCTTGTTGTAGACGCCCATGATGAGCAGCGGCCCTACCCACATGCCCACGAAGCGGCTGGCCCGGTCTCGTTGAGCCAACTCCGCGCCCAGGGAAAAGGCCATCGCGCACAGACTGGCGAAGAGGAAGACATCCGAGGGGATTTTGGCCGTTTGCTGCTCCAGCAGCCGGGTGAACGAGCCCTCGATGTGCTCGGCGCGCATCACCGTCGCGGCCTGGTAGTCCCGTAACGACTTCTCGCTCGCTGGATTGATGTCCTGCTGCATGACGCCCTCCCCGTGCGCCCACCATTGCGCCCAACACATATTGAGGACTCCAGGGAGAGGAGGCGAGATGGCGGGAGCAGGCATGGAAGCAGGCGATGGGTTGCTGGATGGGGTGCTGTCCGCTGTGGACGGTGCCGGGCCCCTGCTGCAGCGAGATTACTGGGCCCTCATCGACCGCTGTCGCTGCTCGCCCTCGGAGTTGATGGAGCTGGTGTCCGCTCGCTTCGCGGAGTTCGCCCCAGAGGAGCTGGTCGTCTTCACGCCCGAGGACGAGCGAGGCCGGCCGCTCGAGAGAGGTGACGAGCTGCGGGTGCGCATCCGCGGGGCAGGAACGTTCCACGTGCGCGTCATCCACAAGGATCGCCAGAGCATCACCCTGGCCACCTTGCCCGGACACCCCGAGGCGGGACGCATCACCTTTGGGGCCTACCGCAATGAGCGGGGCGACGTCATCTTCCACATCCGCAGCCGGGCGCGCTCGGGCTCGCGAGTGATGTACCTGGGGTTCCGCACGGGCGGCGAGGCCATGCAGACCAATACCTGGACCGACTTCGTGAACACCGTGGCGCTCACCGTGGGCGAGGGTGTCATCGGCTTCATTCACGCGGAGACCACCGCGATGAAGGAGGAGCACGAGCGCGCGGACGACGTCCGGGGCCCTACCTTCCTCGCGCGGGGAGATGAGCCATGAAGGACGTGGAGTGGCGCTGGCTGCGGGGTTGGTCGAAGGACGAGGTGTCGGCACTGCTCGAGCGGACGGCCACCCTCCCCCTCAACTTCGAAGAGGCCGAGGAGGAGATGACGCTCGACAAGGGCTGGAGCCAGGTGGAGTCGCAGGCGGTCATCGCCCGCGATCGCCCAGGCCCACCGTCCGGAGATGACGCGTTCGACAGGCTGAAGCACGCCGTCATCCACTACGGCTTCTCCGACCCCCGCATCGTGCATGCCCACTTCGACACCTCCACGCCGCTGCAGGGACGTTCGGTGCTGCTCGAGCTGAAGAGTGTGGGCCCGCACTACCTCTGTCCGGTGCGCATCGGCGCTGTCCGTAACGAGGGCACGGGGGAGCGGACCGTGTTCGGCTTTCGGCTCGACACCCTGTGGGGGCACATCGAGGCCGGGCGGGAGTGGTTCCTCCTCAGCAAGGACCACGGCAGCGGAGAGCTGCGCTTCCACATCAAGGCCGCCTGGCGCGAGGGACACTTCCCCAACTGGTGGAGCTACGTGGGCTTCGAGTTGATGGGGCGACGCTACCAACGTGCCTGGCACCACCTGGCCCACGCACGGCTACGGGAGCTGATGCGCACCGGCCACCTGGAGCGGCATCCCGAGGCCGAGGAGCTGTCGCACGTGGAGGTGGGGTTGAAGCCAGTGCAGTTCTACTCGCAGAAGGCCTTGGGCCGCCGCCTCAGCGGCACCGAGCGGGAGGTGGAGCGCGTGAGGCGAGACAAACTGCTGATAACCGTGGGCTTCGGAGTCCTGGCCGGAATGCGGAGCTTCAGCGCCCCTGCCCTCCTCAGCCACCAGCTCTCACGGGAGCCCGTCGAGGCGCCCGAGGGACGAGCACACGCGCTCGCGTCGCGGCGGACCTCGCGTGTGCTGGCCCTGCTGGCCGCGGGTGAGCTGGTCGGTGACAAGCTGCCGTGGACCCCTCCGCGCATCTCGCCGCCAGCACTGGTGGCACGAGCCCTCTCCGGTGCGTTGGCCGGCGCCGCCGTGGCCGCGCCACACCAACGACCGTCCGCCAGCCGGGCCCTGCTTGGCGCCGCGGCGGCTGTGGCCTCGAGCTTCGCCTTCTACAAGCTGCGGCAACTAGCGACGCGCCGGCTGGGCCTGCCCAACGTGGTGGCGGGACTGGTGGAGGACGCGCTGGTTGTGACGCTCGGAGGCAGACTGCTCGCAGCGATGCGCTAATCCCCTTCAGGAAAATCCGCGAAGGAGTGCCCTAAACATTTCCCCTCTCCCCCTGGGAGAGGGACGGGGTGAGGGTATCGGGTGAACTCGGATTGAACCCCCTGTCCACACCGAGGGCCACCGGTTGAAGAACAGGCTCGGTTACCCTCACCCCCACCCTCTCCCAAAGGGAGAGGGAGTAGAAGTCACCCTGAATAGGAGAACCCCATGGCTGGAACCCCTCAGCACTTCGCTCCGCCCGGCCCACTCGGTTTCGGAGGCGCCCCCCTGGGCAACATGTTCAACCGCGTCGACGAGGAGACCGCCGAGGGCGCGCTGGTCGCGGCCTGGGAATCCGGCATCCGGTACTTCGACACGGCGCCCATGTACGGGTGCGGCCTGTCCGAGCACCGCTTCGGCCGCGTGCTGCGCCGCTACAACCGCGACGAGTACGTCCTCTCCACCAAGGTCGGCCGATTGCTGATCCCCGATCCGAAGGCGCCCGACACGCTGGGCCCCTTCATCGGCGTCCTGCCCTTCCAGGTGCGCTACGACTACTCCGCTGACGGCACGCGCCGCTCCATCGAGGACAGCCTGCAGCGGCTCGGCGTGGGGCGCATCGACATCGCCTACATCCACGACGTGGCCGAGGACCATCACGGCGCGGGCTGGACGGAGGTCTTCTCCACCGCCATGAAGGGAGCGGCGCGAGAGCTGAGCCGCCTGCGAGACCAGGGCCTCATCCGCGCCTGGGGCCTGGGCGTGAATCGGGTGGAGGCCTGCCAGCGAGCCCTGGAGGAGTCGGACCCGGACGTGTTCCTGCTCGCCGGGCGCTACAGCCTGCTGGACCTCGGGGCTCTGGACACACTGTTCCCCGCCTGTGCCGCGCGCGGCGTGAAGGTCGTCGTGGGTGGACCCTACAACTCCGGCCTGCTCGCCGGAGGCTCCACGTTCGAGTACGCGGAGGCACCTCCCGAGCAGGTGGCCGCACGTGACCGCATCGCCGCGGTGTGCCGGCAGCATGGCGTGGACATCAAGGCGGCGGCCCTGCAGTTCTGCGCGGCCCATCCCGTGGTGGCCTCGGTCATCCCTGGGGCCAAGAGCGGGCAGCGGGTGCGCCAGAACGTGGAGCTGATGCGTCAGCCCATCCCCGCCTCGTTCTGGAAGGCGCTGAAGCAGGAGGGGATCCTCCCGGCGCACGCGCCCACTCCGGGAAACTAAAGCGGACTTCAGGGGGCCCCCTGAGGTGTTGGTGTAGAAAGCACATTCATGAGCACGTCCAACACGCCCGTCCTGCCCCCCGCGAAATTGCCTGGTCCCAACGAGCCCTGCTGGTGCGGGAGCGGGACCAAGTACAAGAAGTGCCACCGGGGCGAGGACAGCCAGGCACGCGCCCCCGTGCCTGCCTCCCGGCGTGTGAAGCCAGGCGTGGTGAGCCCGCGCCGTCCGGTGCCTCCCCACATTCCACGGCCCGACTACGCGGAGACAGGCCGCCCCGGCCCCGGGGTGCAGGGAGATCCGGCGACGCGGGTGGAGCGGATGCGCAAAGCCTGCCGCGCCGCCGCCGAGGTCCTGCAGGTGACGAGTGCCGCCTTGCAGCCGGGCGTCACGACGGACGCGATCGACGCCATCGCGCACGAGGAGTACATCCGCCGCGGTGGCTACCCCAGCACGCTGAACTACCACGGGTTCCCGAAATCACTCTGCACCTCGGTCAACGAGGTCATCCTCCACGGCATCCCGGACAGCCGGCCCCTGGAGGACGGAGACATCGTCAACCTCGACATCACCATCTACCTCGATGGGATGCACGGCGACTGCTCGGCGACCTTCCCCGTGGGGAAGATCGACTCGGTCTCCGAGCAGCTGCTCCGGGTGACCCGCGAGTGCATGATGTTGGGCATCGAGGCGATACGTCCGGGCCTGCCCATCAACGTCATTGGCCGAGCCATCGAGGCGCACGCCAGCCGCTACGGCTACGGCGTGGTGCGCTCCTACTGCGGACACGGTATTGGCGAGGTGTTCCACCTCGAGCCGCAGGTCTGCCACTACTTCGATCCCCGCGCGACGGACATCATCGAGGAGGGCATGTTCTTCACCGTCGAGCCCATGCTCACGATGGGCTCCATCCAGCACCAGGACTGGGATGACGACTGGACGGTGGTCACCGCGGATGGCAGGCGCTCGGCGCAGTTCGAGCACACCATCCACGTGACACGCGATGGCGCGGAGATCCTCACCCATTTGGAGGGGTAGACACCGGCGAGGTGGGCACCCGCAAGCCCGCCGACTTCGCCAGGCCCATGACGCCCTCCACCGCCGCCGCGATGTAGCCGAATGGGTTGGCACCATCCACCGCCGTCACGTGCACCTCGCCCATCTTCTGCTGGAACGCGGCGGCCACCTGCGGCAACTGCTGCGCCAGCACCAGCTGGATCGACTCCGGTGAGAGCGTGTTCTCGATCTCCCGCATCGCGCGCACCCGCGCCAGCTCCGGATCCTGCGTGATGCGGGCCTTGCGCGCCTCCATCTCCGCCATGGCCAGCTCCGCCTCGGCGATGGCACACCGGGCCTCCGCCACCTTCGCCTGCGCCCTCGCCCGCTCAGACTCCTGCTGCAGCACCTCCATCATCGCCGCGTGCCGGGACGCCTGCGCCTGCTGCTCCTGGTGCAGCTTCTCCAGCTCCGCCTCCGCCCGCACCGCCGCCATCCGCCGCTCGTGCGCCAGACGCGCCGCCTCCGCCTCCTGCTCCAACTTCAGCTTCTCCAGCTCCGCCTGGGCCTTCGCCGCCGCCAGCGCCCGCTCCTGCGACAGCTTCGCCTCCGCCAGCCTCCGCTCGGCCTCGAGCTGCGCCAGCTTCTGCGTCTCCTCCGCCCGCGCCCTCTGCTCCCGCACCTCCAGCTCGGCGTTGAGCCTCGCCAGCGCCGTCTCGCGCTCCAGCCCCACCTGCGCCTGCCGGGTGCTCCGCTCCTTCGCGACCCGCGCCTCCTCCACGCGCGACTCGACCGCCAGCGCCTCCAGCTTCGCCTGCTCCTCCGCCTCCTGCCGCTTGTGCCGGACCTCCTCCTCCGTCGCCAGCCGCGTCAGGGAGATCTGCCGCTCCGCCTCCGCCTCCTCCCGCCGGATGAAGCGCTCCTTGGCCAGCTCCGCCTCGCGCGCCACCCGCTCCTGCTCCTGCCGGAAGCGCGCCTGCATGTTCGCGAACACCGTCTCCGACAGCACCCGCACGTCCTGGATCTCAATCGTGTCCAGGACCACGCCCCACCCTGTCTCGCTCCGGTCCTCCAGCCGCCCCTTGCCCGACACCACCGGGGCAATCTCCCGCATCAGCTCCGTGGCGATGCCCTCCTTGCGCTTGGAGAGGCACTCCTCCACCGAGAGGTTCGCCACCAGCCGCCGCACGGCGCCCACGAACATCTCCCGCAGCAGCTCCTGAAGCTTCTGCTGTGCCCGCTCCGGGAAGGAGAAGTTCAGCATCCGGAAGGCCACCAGCGGATCCACGATGCGGTACACCGCCAGGCCCGTCACCTGGACGCCCACCTTCTCGCTCGTCACCTGGTCCGCGGTGAACTGCAGCCGCTGCACGCTCGTGGGGACGATCGCCACCGCGTCTCCCGGCAGCTTGAAGCACGAGGCGCCCTGTCCGCTTACCTCGCGCACGCGGCCCCGGCGCATGTGGATGAGGAACTCGCTTGGCCTCGCGGTGACGAGGCCCCACTTCTTCATCTTCTCCGGATCCTCCTCCGGCTTGCCCGCGCGCCACCCGCCCTGGTACCGACGCGGCTCGTCCCCGCCCCCCTGAGGGGACGCCAACTCCATCGCCCCCACGGCGTTCAGCTTCACAGCCCGCTTCTCGTTCGTACTCATTGGCGCACCCTCCGAAAGTCGCGGACTCCCGGAATTGCAGCCAGCCGGCCAACGCCCCCCTGCCCTGAAATCGCGCACTTGGCCGCCAGGGGTGCTCCACCCTGGCGCACGTGCACCGAATTGGACCGCGCCGCTCCGGCCCACCCGTGATAGAGGACTGAATCGGTCCGATTCGCGGTTAATAGAGCCTGGGGCGCCCTTTCCTTATGTCAGCTTGACCGGAGGGGTCTCGATTTTATAATTGACCGGTCCAGTCCACATTAGGTGCGTCCGTGTAGGACATCCTAAGGCCTCGCGGGGTTACCGGCACCCGCGGCGAGGGGACGGACGGTCGTCCGGAAGGTTTACCGAAATGCTGAAGCTGCCCATCTACATGGACAACCACGCCACCACCCCGATGGATCCGCGGGTGCTGGAGGCGATGATGCCGTACCTCCGTGAGGACTTCGGCAATGCCGCGTCGCGCAATCACGCGTTCGGCTGGAAGGCCGAGGCGGCGGTGGAGCTGGCACGCAAGCAGGTAGGGGCGCTCATCGGCGCGTCCGACAAGGAGATCGTCTTCACCTCGGGCGCCACCGAGTCCGACAACCTGGCCATCAAGGGCGTGGTCGAGTTCTACAAGGACAAGGGCGACCACATCATCACCCTGAAGACCGAGCACAAGGCGGTGCTCGACACCTGCAAGCGCCTGGAGCGCATGCGCCAGGAGCGCCTGGACGAGCTGAAGCTGCTGCGGCTGGGCCAGCTCACCGGCGCGCCCGTGTCGCGCGACAACCTGGCCGAGCTGTCCATCAAGCACGACCTGGACAATGACTCGGTGTACCGCCAGTGGGCCGAGCTGCCCACGGGTGGCGCGCGCGTCACCTACCTGGAAGTGGAGAAGGATGGCCGGATCGATCTGAAGAAGCTCGAGGCGGCCATGACCGACAAGACCATCCTGGTGTCGATCATGCTCGCCAACAACGAGATCGGCACCGTGCAGCCCATCGCGGAGATCGGCAAGCTGTGCCGCCAGAAGGGCATCCTCTTCCACTGCGACGCGGTGCAGGGCATTGGCAAGGTGCCGTTCAACGTGGAGCAGATGAACGTCGACCTGGCGTCCCTCTCGGCGCACAAGATGTACGGCCCCAAGGGCGTGGGCGCGCTCTACGTGCGCCGCAAGCCGCGCGTGCGCATCGCCCCCATCATCGACGGTGGTGGCCATGAGCGAGGCATGCGCTCGGGCACGCTGAACGTGGCGTCCATCGTGGGCTTCGGCAAGGCGGCGGAGATCGCCCAGCAGGAGATGGCCGACGAGGCCGGGCGCCTGCTGCGGCTGCGCGAGAAGCTGCGCAAGGGCATCACCGAGCAGCTGGACATGGTGACGGTGAACGGCTCGCTGGAGCACCGACTGCCGGGCAACCTGAACATCTCGTTCGCCTACGTGGAGGGCGAGGCGCTGATGATGGCCATCAAGGACGTGGCGGTGTCGTCGGGCTCCGCGTGCACGTCGGCCTCGCTGGAGCCGTCCTACGTGCTGCGCGCGTGCGGCGTGGAAGAGGAGCTGGCGCACAGCTCCATCCGCTTCGGCCTGGGCCGCTTCAACACCGAGGAAGAGGTCGACTTCGTCATCAAGCTCATGGTGGACAAGGTGAACCGCCTGCGCGAGATGAGCCCTCTGTACGAGATGGCCAAGGAAGGCATCGACCTGAAGAGCATCGAGTGGACGGCGCACTAGCACCGTCCAGTGCCCTCCCCTGGTAGGAGGGCAAGCGGGCCCCCTGCCCCGGCACGGTTGCCGGGCAACGGACCCGGTGACAAGGCTTCATAAGAGAGTACGGGAGCACCATGGCCTACAGCGACAAAGTCATCGACCACTATGAGAACCCCCGCAATGTCGGCACGCTCGACAAGCAGGATCCCAACGTGGGGACCGGTCTGGTGGGAGCGCCAGCGTGCGGCGACGTGATGCGCCTGCAGCTGAAGATCACCGACGAGGGCATCATCGAGGACGCCAAGTTCAAGACCTTCGGGTGCGGCTCGGCCATCGCGTCCAGCTCGCTGGTGACCGAGTGGGTGAAGGGCAAGACGGTGGACGAGGCGATGACCATCTCCAACAAGGACGTGGCTCGCGAGCTGGCGCTGCCGCCGGTGAAGATCCACTGCTCGGTGCTGGCCGAGGACGCCATCAAGGCGGCCATCGAGGACTTCAAGAAGAAGCGCGAGGCGCGGCAGAACAAGGCGTAAGCAGGGCCGAAGGAGGAGGCGCGTGATGAACGAGCAGGCGACTACCCAGACGAGCCAGACGCAGACGGCGCCTGCCACCCCGGCCGCGAAGCCGGCGGCGAGGGGCATCACGCTGCACGACAGTGCGGTGCAACAGCTCCGGAAGCTGCTGGATGAGCGGCAGACGCCCGATGCGGGGCTGCGCATCGCGGTGCGGGGCGGCGGGTGCTCGGGGTTGGCGTACGTGATGGAGTGGGCGGAGAAGCCGCGCGAGAAGGACAAGATCTTCGAGCGGGACGGGGTGCGGGTGTTCGTGGACCCGAAGAGCTACCTGTACCTGCTCGGCACGGAGATCGTGTACGAGTCGACGCTGATGGCCTCGGGGTTCAAGCTGAACAACCCCAACGTGAAGGGCTCGTGCGGCTGCGGAGAGAGCTTCTCCGTCTAGCTCCCTCTCCCTCTGGGAGAGGGTTGGGGTGAGGGTCTTCAAGTGGGGCTCGGCCGCGAAAAGCCGAGCCCTTTCGTTTTGCCCCGGAAGGGGGACGCGAAGTGAAGTGCTGGAACTGTGAGAAGGACACGGCGGGGCGCCCGTTCTGCGCGGCCTGCGGAAAGATCGCGGCCCGAGCGCCGGGGGCGACCCACTTCGACGTCTTCGGCCTGCCCCGGACGTACGACGTGGACGTGCCGGCGCTGGAGAAGCAATACCGAGAGCTCTCGCTGCAACTGCACCCGGACCGCTTCGCCCAGGCGGAAGCGCGCGAGCGCCGGCTGTCGCTGGAGCAGACGACGGCGCTCAACGAGGCCTTCAAGACGCTCAAGGACCCCACGAAGCGCGCCTTCTACCTGCTGAAGCTGCACGGGGTGGACCTGGAGCGGGAGGACGCCGGAGCGCAGAAGGACATGCCCCTCGAGTTCCTCGAGGAGGTGATGGAGCTGCGCGAGGCGCTCGACGAGGCCATGGAGGCGAAGGACCTCGAGCGGGCAAAGAAGATGGCCACGGATGTAGAGGGCCGGCGCAAGTCTGCCCTTCAGGAGGCCGTGGACACGCTGCGCACCCTGGAAAAGGGGGTGCCGGTCGAGTCCTCGGTGAAAAAGGCATCGCACGCGCTGGGACGGGTGCGGTACTTCACGCGCTTCCTCGAGCAGGTGGACGCGTTCGAGGAGGAGGTTCTGGCGTGAGTAAGAACGGCTACCTGCAGATTCACGACCCGCTCAAGCCCAAGGGGCATGCGGTGGGCATCGACCTGGGGACCACGAACTCGCTGGTGGCGAGCGTCATCCAGGGCAAGCCCCGCTGCCTGGAAGCGGATGAGGGAGGCGCGAACCTCCTGCCCTCCGTGGTGCACTACGGAAAGGACGGGGGCGTGGTGGTGGGCTCGCGGGCGAAGCAGCTCGCGGCCGAGCACCCCACGGACACCATCATCTCCGTGAAGCGCTTCATGGGCCGCAGCCCGGAGGACGCGGAGACGCGCAAGCTGGGCGCCTACAAGTTCGCCAGCGGCGGCAAGGTGGTGCGCTTCGATGTGGCCGGCGGCCAGCCGGTGACGCCCATCGAGGTGTCCGGTGAAATCCTCCGCGCCCTCAAGCGCCGCGCCGAGTCCTACTTCTCCGGCCGGGTGGAGCAGGCCGTCATCACGGTGCCCGCCTACTTTGACGACGCCCAGCGCCAGGCCACCAAGGACGCGGGCCGGCTCGCGGGGCTCGACGTGCTGCGGCTGCTCAACGAGCCCACCGCGGCGGCGCTCGCCTACGGGCTCGACAAGGGCAGCCAGGGCACCTACGCGGTGTACGACCTGGGCGGCGGCACCTTCGACATCTCCATCCTCAAGCTGGTGGACGGCGTCTTCGAGGTGAAGTCCACCGGCGGTGACTCGGCGCTTGGCGGCGACGACTTCGACCGGGCCATCGCCCAGCGGGTGCTGGAGGCCATGGGCCAGTCCTCCCCTACCCCCTCGCTCGTGGCCGAGGTGCTGGCGGCCTCGCGCAAGGCCAAGGAGGCCCTCACCGACGCGCCCGAGGTGGAGCTCACGGTGGGCTCGCACCGGCAGACGCTGCGGCGCGAGGACTTCGAGGAGTGGATCCGCCCCTTCATCCAGAAGACGGGCGTGGTGTGCCGCCGGGCCCTCAAGGACGCGGGGGTAACGGCCTCTGAGCTGGACGGCGTCATCCTCGTGGGCGGCGCCACCCGGGTGCCCGCGGTGCGCCGCTTCGTGGCCGAGCTGTTCGGCCGCGAGCCGCTCAGCGACATTGACCCGGATCAGGTGGTGGCGCTTGGGGCGGCCGTGCAGGCGGACCTGCTCACCAACGCGGACCGGCAGGACGAGGTGCTCCTGCTGGACGTCATCCCCCTGTCGCTCGGCCTGGAGACGATGGGCGGGCTGGTGGAGAAGCTGATTCAGCGCAACTCCACCATCCCCACCGCCGCGGCCCAGGTCTTCACCACCTTCAAGGACGGGCAGACGGGCCTGGACGTCCACGTGCTCCAGGGCGAGCGCGAGCTGGTGGAGGACTGCCGCAGCCTGGCGCGTTTCACTCTGAGTGGGATTCCTCCCCTGCCCGCGGGTATGGCTCGGGTGGAGGTGCGCTTCCAGGTGGACGCGGACGGCATCCTCGCCGTCACCGCGAAGGAGCAGAGCACCGGCACCACCCAGTCCATCACCGTGAAGCCCAGCCACGGCCTCACCGACGAGGAGATTGAGCAGATGCTGCTCGACTCCATCGATCACGCGGAGGACGACGTGCAGGTGCGCCAGCTGCGCGAGCAGCGGGTCGAGGCGGAGCGCGTGCTCACCGAGGCAGAGCGGCAGCTCGGGCAGAATGCGGCCCTGCTGGCCGACGGCGAGCGCGGCACCATCGAGGCGGCCATGGCGAAGGTGCGCGAGGTGGCGAAGGGGAACGACTCCCACGCCCTCAAGGAAGCGATCCACGCCCTCGACGAGGTGTGCAAGCCGTTCGTCGAGCGGGTGATGAACCAGGCCCTGACGAAGGTCGTCGCGGGCCATTCGGTCGAGGAGTTCTGACGTGCCCAAGGTCCACTTCAAGAGCCCCCTGGACGACACCACGGTGGAGGTGTCGACGGGGACCACCCTGCTGGACGCCGCCGAGAAGGCGGGCGCCCAGGTGGGGCACTCCTGCGGCGGGGTCTGCGCCTGCTCCACCTGCCACATCTGGGTCCGCAAGGGCCTCGAGTCGCTCTCCGAGCAGACGGATCAGGAGATGGACCGGCTGGACATGGGGTTCGACGTGCGCCCGTACTCCCGCCTGTCCTGCCAGACCGAGGTCGGGAATGAGGACGTCTTCGTGGAGATTACCGAAGAGTCCCTCACGGCCTTCATGGATGAGAACCCCGCCGTCCGGCGCCGGCTCGAATCCGAGGGGAAATGGCCGTTGAAGAAGTGATGTTGAAACAACTGCTTGACGGGGACGGGTCAGGCATCTATACACCGCTCCCGTCAACGCGACGCACCGCTGCAACGCGCCGCTGAGACGCACCGCCTGCCCAGGTGGTGGAATTGGTAGACACACTAGATTCAGGGTCTAGCGCCTGCAAGGGCATGGAGGTTCGAGTCCTCTCCTGGGCACTGAGAAAGGCCCCGGCTGAAAAGCCGGGGCCTTTTTCTTTTTCAGCACCCCGCCGTCCGCTTCGGGCTCAGCTCGGGACGTGGACGGGCTCCACCGCTTCGTGGGCCACGTGGCTCGCGGCCTCGCGCGCCAGGCTGCCTCCCTTGCGCAGGTCCCTGATGCGGATGCCTCGCAGGCGCACGGAGAGCGCCCCCACCCCCACCTGGCTCAGCACGGTGCCCAGATGGGTGAGCGTGGAGAAGGCCGCCGCGTCCTCGGGTGCGGCCCCCAGGCTGCGTGCCGCCCAACTGGTGACGAAGTAGTAGATGCCCATGCCCGCAGGCACGCCGGGGAGCGACTGGCCAAGCGCGATGGCCCCCAGCACCACGGTGCCGGCGAAGAGGCCTCCGCGCACGCCGAGCCCCCTCAGGGCCAGCCCATAGGCCAGCGCGGGCGCCAGCACCGGAGGAATGGAGAAGACGAGCGCCTTGGCCATGCCTCGAAAGCTGCGCGCGGTGCCCAACCCCTCGGACACGTGCCCCAGCAGGTGCTGCACCCGCGGCAGCCGCTTCTTGCGCTCCAGCGCCCGGGCGAGCGGCAGCGCGTAGTGGGCCAGCAGCACCACCGCCACCACCAACCCCACGCACAGCCCCACCGCGATCCGCAGGGGACCGGCGAAGTCGGCCATCTTCTCGCCGAAGGGCCCCAGGAAGGATACGGCCACCAGCCCCATCAGCGCGGCGAACTCCAGCAGCTTGCACACCGCCACCGAGCCCAGAGACTGCAAGAAGGGAATCCGCTGGGTGCGTGCCAGCAGGAAGGAGCGAATGAAGTCCCCCAGCTTCCCGGGCAGCGCGTTGTGGGTGAAGGCGCCAATCGCCACCAGGTGGTAGCGCTCGCGGTAGGGCACCGGCCTGCTCAGCGTCCTCGCCCACTGCGCCGCCCGCGCCGGGATGATGGACGCGGAGAGCAGCATGAACGGGATGAGCCAGGGCAGGTGGCCCGGCAAGTCGTGGACGAACTTCCGCAATGAGAAGCGCGGAATGAGCAGGGGCCCCTCCCCGCCCAGGTTCCACCGGAAGAAGGCGCTGGAGATGAGGAGTACGGACAACACCACCCCCACCAGCACCGCCAGTGCCTTGAGGTACGTCCGGCCCGCTGGCTGCCTCATGTCGCCTCCGCCCACCTCGTCTCCGTCCCCGTGTACAGGAGCGGCCGGGCGCCATCGCGGTACACTTCGGAGAGCCGCTCGTGGAGCTGCGTGCAGTGGCTCAGCGCGGACAGGTCCACCGGGAGGCTGCGCGGCCAGCAGATGACGCTGGACGTCTCCGTGCGCGTGAGTCCGCCGTGCGAGCCGAACTCCCAAGCGAAGCCCACCGTGCCCCCCCGCGACACCGCCTGGCCGAAGAGCACCAGGTCTCCCGCGGTGGGCATGTAGGGCAGCTCGCGCAGGAAGTCCGCCACCGCGCGGCGTGAGAACTCCGTCGAGAGCGGCGCGCTGTCGATGTCCTCCGGCCCGTACACGCCCCCGTCGATGACGGCCACCGCCGAGTCACCCCGCCGCATCGCCACGATGGCGATGTCCGGGTGGCGCGTGGCCCTCGCGAGCACCTCCGGGTGGCGCGCCACGAGCTGCGCGGCCTCGAGCGGCTTCAGCTCCCGCGTCAGATAGACATGGGAGAAGTTGCCGGACTCGATCACCACCGGCTCTGCCGGGGCATGCGGCCCCGGGTCCACCGGATGCGGGCGACCATCGAGCAGCCCGCGCGCCACGTCCTCGGAGAGCGGCAGCGGCTCGCCCCGGAGGAGGACGTCCTCCAGACGTTGTCCCCCGCGCTGCTCGAGGGGAAGGCTGTCCACGTGGCCGTGGTCGGTGAGGAAGATGATGTCGTAGCCGGGCTCTACCACCTGGCCCACGGCGTGGAGCTCGGCAAGGTAGGCATCCACGCGCCGCAGCTCCGCGAGCGCCTGATCCGAGTTTGGACCGCGGCGGTGGGCCACCTCGTCATAGTTGCCGTAGACGAGGTAGATGGCGGGCACGCCGCGCACCATGTCCACCAGTGCCTTGGTATGAGCGAAGCTCCACCCGAGCCGCTGCAGGAAGACGCGGCTGATGAGGAAGCCGCCCTCGTGGCGCCAGTCCCGGAGCGCACGACTCCAGCGGTACACCTCGGTGAAGGACTTCCACGCGTCGTGGCCGAGCGAGCGCAGGTACGAGAGCGGCGTCTGCGTGCGCGCCGCGAGGATGCCTTCCATCTCGTACTTGAAGCTGCGCGCCATCGTCTTGTAGCTGGCCAACGTGCTCATGCACAGGCGGTTGCCGGCCTCGGCTTGGAAGAGCGAGAAGTACGTGTGCCCGCCATCCGACAGCAGGCTCTTGCCGGGGCGGCATCCCAGCCGCGACTCCACGGCGAGCGTGTCCGTCGGCGTGTTCATCTGAACCTTGCGACCGAGCTCCCGATCAAACCAGCTGTAGGCCGGCAGATTGGGATGGCGCAGACCATAGAGGAAGCCCGCCTGGAAGAAGGGCGTGGAGGCAGGCGACCCCCAGAACGCATCGTCCATGGCGTAGGCGCCGGAACGGATGAGCTTCGAAAAGAAGGGCATGTGCCCGGTGCGAACGGCTTCCGCCAGATGAGACTTGGGAACCCCGTCCAGATGGACGACCAACAGCTTGCGTCGACGGGAAGTCGACAGAGGGCAGACTTTTGCCCCCACACGCTTCACATATTCACGGGCCCAGGATTGCAACTGCGGATGGATGACTTCGTCGCTCACGATCTCGCCTCCCCTCCCCCCGCGGCCATGATGCGCACTCGTGAACCCAGCAGCCGTGCAATGCGCGCGGGTCCGTTGGACAGCAGCCGATCGGGCATGAACCTCCAACAGGACGGTGGTCCACCCCCTTGTCGACGTGCCACCTTGTTGGGTGATGCTCACGACCGCGCTGCTGTTGACAACGCTGGCCACTGCTCCGTCCGCGCCCCCGAGCGCCCTGCCCGCCACGGGCGCCGCTCCCACGGCCTCCGCCTCGGCGGAGCAACCGAAGAAGGAGAAGGGCTTCGACGGCATCGTGCTGCCCCTGGTGAGCTACAACTCGGACCTGGGCTTCACGTATGGCGGTGTGGCCGGCGCCTATCTGTACGCACCGGGCCATACCCCGTACCGACACGGCATCGCCATCCAGGCGATGTTCACCAGCCGAGGCCAACAGAACCACTACCTGCGCTACGACGGGCCGCAGCTCATTGGGCCCATGCGCTTGGAGCTGCGTTTGGAGTACCGGCGTGAGCTGCGCAGCCCCTTCTATGGTGCGGGCAACGTGTCCGCGCAGGACTTCAACGGCGACGAGAACCAGGAGCGCTTCAACTACACGAAGAACTCACCCGGTGCGTGGGTGCGTCTGCGCGGCCGGCCGTGGGGAGAGACCCACCCCTTCCAGTCCTACGTGGGCTACTCGTGGCGGTACACGGGGGTGGATCCCTTCGAGGCCTCGGAGCTGGCGGAGCTCAAGCCGGTGGGCTTCGAGGGTGGGCCCACGGGACAGCTCATGGCGGGCGTGCTCTGGGACACGCGCGACAACGAGTCGGATCCGGTGCGCGGCGGTGTCGAGGAGCTGGCACTCCGGGTGTCCGGGAGCGCCACGGGCAGCCGCTACCAGTACGCAGGTGTGACGCTGAGCGAGCGGCGCTACTGGCAGCTGGGCCCTCGCTTCATCCTCGCGCAGCGGCTGACGCTCGACGTGCTGTTCGGCGAGGTGCCCTTCTTCGAGTGGGTGAACACAGGGGGCGTGAGCACCTCCGAGGGCATCGGCGGCATGAGCAGCGTGCGAGGCATTGAGCGCAACCGGTTCGCGGGCAACATCAAGGCGTTCAGCAACACGGAGCTGCGCTTCCGCGCCTTCGACTTCAACCTGCTCGGCTCACCGGTCATCGCGGGCGGTGTGGCCTTCGTGGATCTCGGCCGCGTGTGGCACCCGCAGGTGTCGGACGGCCCGTGGTGGAAGTGGCACCCGGGCGTGGGAGCGGGCCTTCGTCTGAGCCGACGCGCCGCCGTGGTGCGCTTCGACTGGGCCATGTCAACCGAGTCGGGCCGCAGCCGCCTGTATCTCAACTTCGGCCACATGTTCTGAGCCGCTCGAATCACTGACAAAGCCGGCACCCGCGAAAAACAACTGTCTGGCTGCCCGCGCTTCACCGCGAGGGGGAGTGATTGTCCAAGCATCAACAGTTAAACTGAACGTCGCACTTACGGAAAGGACCGGTGCTGACGTGATTTCCTTTGATGATTCCCTGTGGCCGCTTCTGCTCGTGTCGTTCGAGGGCGAGAGCTCGGACGAGGAATTCACGTACCACCTGCAGCGGATGGACGAGTACCTGCAGCGGCAGGAGAAGTACGTCTGCATCTACGACGCCACGAAGATGAAGTCCTCGCCGATGAGCCACCGCCAGCTGCAGGTGGAGTGGCTGCAGAAGAACGACGCGGCGCTGCGCCAGTGGATGCTCGGAACGGGCTTCGTCATCACCTCGCCGCTGGCGCGCCTGGCCATGACCGTCATCTCCACGCTCAACAAGCCTCCCTGCCCGAACACCAGCGTGGCCACGCTCCAGCAGGCGCTGACGTGGGCCGCGGATCGCTTCCGGGACGAAGGCCATCCACTGCCCTCGGTGCGCATCCGGACCCACTACGGTCTCGTCCACCCACCGACCAAGCGCGCCACGATCAAGTAGCGGCGCGCTCTCCCCGACGTCGCCGCTCTCAGCGAGCGCCTGGGCGCCAGTGGCCCGCTCCCACCGGGGGCGGCTCGGCCACGGGGCTCGGACCCAAGGCCACCTCGCCCCAGCGGAGCACCGCCGCTCCCGCGCTGGACACGCTGCCGATGGTGTAGAGCAGGACCAGGTCTCCGGGCTTGATCCGGCCCGCCTGGGCGGCGTGGTACAGGTTGGTGGGCATCAACACCGGCCCCACGTTGGCGTAGAGCGGGAAGGTGTTGATGGTGCGCTCCAGGGAAACACCCAGCGTCTTCGCGCAGAAAGACGCGTACCAGGCCAGCGGCGTGTTGAAGACGAAGAAGTCGATCTGCTCGAGCGACACCCCCGCAGCCTGAGCGGCGCCCTCGCAGGAGGCACGCAGGCTGGACTCGGACACCACCTTGAGAGACTTGCCCGCCTGGGGGTTCGCCTTCAGGAACATGCGCGGCGCCTGGTCCGCCTCGGCCACCATCTCGTAGTACAGGGAGCCGCACGTCTCCGCGGTGTGCAGCGACTTGAAGCCGAGCACGCCGGAGCCCTCGGGCACGGAGCTCACCAGGAAGGCGGCAGCGCCGTCGCCGCACGTCCAGCCCAGCGAGTCCGTCTCCATCGTGTTCTGCGAGTAGCTGCAGCCCACCACCACCAGCGCGTTGCGGTACTCGCCCGAGCGCACGAGCGAGCAGGCCATCTGCAAGCCCACCAACGCGCCCGAGCAGGCGCTCTCGAAGTTCCACGCCGTCCCCCGCAGGCCCAGGTCCTTGGCGAGGAAGGCCGCGTCTCCGATGCCGACCGCCTGGGGAAGAAGCGAGGTGCACAGCAGCAGGTCCACATCCCCCGGCGTCATGGCCGCGGCGGCGAGGGCCTCACGCGCTGCCCGGAGCTCCAGCGAATAAACAGACTCACCAGGCCCGAGCACCCGGCGCTCCACCGTCCCCCGGAAGGGATCATCCAGGAACGGCGCCATCTCCTCGTTGAAGATGTCGCGTGCGCTCTCCGTCGTCTTGTGCGGAGACCAGACGCGGGACAGGGACTTCTGCTGGGCCTCGGCCAACACCTGCGCATGGTTCGTGCGGAAGTAGTCGTTGGTACGGACCGTCTCGGGGTACGCCAGCGCGAGCGCGCGGATGCCAACTCCCGCCTTCATCGCTCACCGCCCTTCTGGGACTCGGCACCCTGGACGATGAGGTTCTGGATGCGGCGCATCCACGGCGCGGTCTCATGGGGATCAATGGCCACGTCCACCACGAACGGGCCCTGTGCCGCCAGGGCGGCCTCCAGGGCCGAGTCGAGCTCTGGCTCGTGCTCCACGCGCACGCCATCCGCGCCGCATGCCCGAGCAATGGACACGAAGTCCGCGCGGGGAATCGCCGTCTCGAGCGGCTGGAACCCCAGCGCACGCATGCCCTGCTCCACCATTCCGTACTGTGCGTCGTTCATGATGATCCACACCGCCGGGGCGCTGTATTGCGCCGCGGTACTGAGCTCGTTGTTCATCAGCATCGAGCCATCACCCACGATGGCCACGGCCTTGCCGCCCCGCGCGAGCGCCAGGCCGACCACGCCCGAGGCCATGTGGCCCATCGAGCCAAA
This sequence comes from Archangium minus, assembly GCF_044360475.1. NCBI lineage: Bacteria > Pseudomonadati > Myxococcota > Myxococcia > Myxococcales > Archangiaceae > Archangium > Archangium minus. Next base: position 4,770,042 of record NZ_CP043494.1, on the reverse strand, counting down.
GCCCGTGCTCACCCGGTAGCGCCCGGGCTCCTCGAAGCGCAGGTGCTGGTTGCCCCAGGCGAACGCATTGCCTGACTCGGTCATCACCACCGCGTCGCTTCGATCGATGATCAACGACTGCACCCGCTCCATCAGCACGCGAGGGCGCACCGGTCCCTCCTGACGCGGGGCCAGAGCGCTTTCCGCCGCCAGACCTTCCACAACCCGGGGCGCGCGGCGCGGCGCTGGCAGCAGCTCCAACAACCGCTGGAGGAAGCCCTTCACCTCCGCCTGCACAGGCAGGACGCGCGCGGTGGGGTAGGCACTGCCAGGCACCTCCGGATCCACGTCCACGTGGATGAAGCCTTGGGTGGGGATGAACAGCGGATTCCAGAAGGAGGTCGGCTCAGAGAGGCGCGAGCCGAGGACGAGCACGTGCTCAGGCCTGCGGGCGATGAAGTACCGGTCCACGGTGGCGTGGCCCCCCAGGCCGGTGCTGCCCAGGTAGAGGGGATGGCGCTCGGGGAAGATGCCCTTGCCCCGGGGAGAGGACATCACGGGCGCACCCAGGCGCTCAGCGAGCGCACGGACCTCGGCCGCCGCGTGTCGGGCACCAAAGCCCACCCAGAGGACCGTCTCGCGCTCCGCCAACATCCGCGCCAGCTCCGCGAGCTCCTCCGACGAACAGGCCGGAGCCACGGGCCGGATGAGCGGCGACGAGGACGCCGCGGGCACCTGCGCCGTCTGCACCGAGAGGGGCAGGCTCACGTGCGCGATGAACCCTCCCGGGCGAGCAAAACCCGAGGCGAGCCGAGCGCACACCGAGTCCAGCTCCGCCGGGTGCTCCACGGTGGTGGCGTAGTGGAAGAGCGGGCCCGAGGTGAACAGACCCGACTGCGGCAGCGTGTGGCTACTGGTCTCCTGACAGGCCCAGCGCCCGCGCTGCGCCGAGGACGTGCTCCCCGACAACATCAGGAGCTTCGCGCCCTCCCAACGGCCAGCCGCCACCGGTGTCAGGGCATTGAGCAACCCAGGCCCCGTGGTGGTGAAGAGCACCGTGGGCCGGCCCGAGGCGAGGGAGGCCTCCACCGCAGCGAAGCCCGCGCCCCCCTCATGTCGGAAGTGGAAGGCCTCGAGTCGGCTGAGCGCGAGCGCATGGGCCAGGGGCGCGATCGCTCCCCCTACCAACCCAAACGCGCTTCGTACACCGAGCGCCTCGAGGCGCCCCAACAACACCTCCACGAAGGTGCCAGCTCGTGTCTCGGATGACGGCTCCGCGAGCGTCTGGACGAGCCGCTCGGAGCTCACATCCTTCAATGCAATCACAGACACCGACCCCGACTCCGCCCTCTCTTCCTGCTGCACAACGAGGGGAGCTGCCAATCCTGGCCTCCTGACTGATACGCGCTCTGGTGAAGAAAATCTGTCCACCCACGAAGGGTGGCACGGCGCAGGGTCTCAGGGCACGTGGAAGACAATACTGGCATGGACTGTCTGCGCCTGGATGCGCCCATCGCGAATCACAAACGTATCCGCGCCGTCCTGTACGGAAGCATGCGGAGTCACGAGCGAGAAGGTGGCCAGCACGACATCCCCCGCGATGGTGACAGAGGAGGGATGGGGAATCAGCCCTCCAAAGACAGACCCAAAATTCATGAAGGCAATCCGCGCCTGCTCACGTCCCTGCACCACCGAGCCCGGCAGGACGATCACCGCGTCCTCGGCGTAGTAACAGAAGGCGAGATCCAGGTCCCCGTCGAGCAGCGCCTCCATCCGGCCTGTGAAGACCTCCTCGGCGCTGAGCTTCTTCGACAGCTTCGGGCACTCGAAGGCGGGGTCCTTGTCCTTCTTCGGGGAGGCCAGGCTCTGACCCGCCACCAGCAGGCTCATCACGAACATCAAACGCGCGGAAAAGTTCGAGATGGTCATGAGCGTGCTCCCAACATGTGCGCTGGCGGCGCAAATCTTGAGTACGAGTATACACATCTGGGGTCGAATTACACCTGCCTCATGCTTTTCCATGAGAATTGACCCACCCTGGAGTCGGACAACGGCCTACGAGGCCTCACAACCGGCGGAGCGAGGACCAGGGGAAAGGCTTCCAGAAGGGCGTAGCCACCTCATGGGTCTCCAGCGAGAACCAGGGGCCGTCCTTGCCCGGGGAGAGCACGTGGAAGTCCTGCGCGGGGGTGAAGCCCTGGCCGAGCAGTGCCACACGCGCGCCTGAGGCGTTGCGCGCCACGTCCAACACCAGCACGGCATGTCCCGGACTGCCGCCCAGCACGAAGAAGTCACCGGGCCGCACGTCCTCGCGCTTGGGCCGCTGCGCCTCGGCAGCCAGGGACAGTGTCCCCGCGTAGGTGAAGACCAGGTCCAGGTACGCACGGAACGAGGCACGCGAGCCATCCACGGCTCCGTCCTTCACCCACGTCACCTTGGAGCCGGACACTCGAGCGCGCTCGCCCGCGGCGTAACGCGTCCAGGAGGCCGGGTGCCCACTGGTGAAGCGGTAGGAGATGCGCTCCTTCTGGCCCTGCGACCACAACCACTCCGCATGCAGGCGGATGATGGAGTCCGCACACTGCTGGAGATCGGCCGCCCCCACGTCCAGCTCCGCCACCGCCGCGAGCGCGGAGGCCTCTCCGGCCAGAAGGGTGTTGCCCCGGAAGTCGCGCACCGGAGCTCCGACCGGACGCAGCGGAAGGCCGCGCAGCCATGCTCCGAAGGAGCCTTCCTCGACGGCCACACGCGTGTAGCCGGGTGGTGGAGGAATCGCCTCGGCGAGCGGACGGATGGAGTGCTCCGTGGAGAGCCAGGGGTAGCGAGCCCGCTCGCTTTTTGTGGGCTGACGAGGCCCGGGTGGAGTCGCCAAGGCCCCACGTGGCCCTCCCAGGAGAGCAGCGAGTGATACGAGCAGCGACAGCTGGTGGGCCGTCTTTCTCTTGAGCCGTTTGCCAATGCGCACGGTCCGCATTCTGCCCGCGCCCGCCGCATTCCGTCTCGCAGGTGGGAGCCATGAAGTCAGCGCGAGAAGGCTCGTCACCTGACCGTCCCGGAAAACCCCTGCCCAGAGGCTCCCCCGCCGACTGAGGGTCACGCGTGCCTCTCGCCTTTGAGCCGTCTTGCGGGAGCCTCGACGCGGACCTCACCTTCTGAGGAAGACCCTCGCCGCAAGGAGGCTGTCATGAGGGCTCGCTGGTCGAGCTTGCTGCTGTGCGTCTGGCTCGTCGTCTCGCCGTTGCTCCTCGAGTTCGGCGCGCCGGAGGCCCGGGCCAACACGGTCACCGTGGGCCTCTGCCTCTTCCTCTTCGTGCTGGTGGCCGATTCGCTTCCGGCTTTCCGCTTCGTCGACACCGCGCTCGGCCTGTGGCTCGTCGTCTCGCCGTTCCTGCTCGGATACAGCGACAAGTCGATCCCCACCGTGAACAGCGTCATCGTGGGTCTACTCGTCGCGGCCCTGTCGCTCCTCCCGAGCAGGCGAGCCGGACAGCTGTCCCTGCGTACGAGGCGCCCGCTCCACGCCCAGTGACTCGGACCCGCGGCTGATTTACCGCGAGGCGTCGAGCCACGCGCGCAGCCGTGCGTCCGGCTGTGCTTCTCCGCGCACACCGGGCTCCACGTCGAGCTCCAGGGTGTGGAAGCCCCGCGCGCGAATCCCCTCTAGCAGCGCGGCCCGCTTCTCCGCGTCCGGGGCAAACAGGATGCACCCGTCCCCGCCTCCGGCGCCGGACTGCTTGCCCACGCACCCGTACGCGGAGGCCATGCCCAGCACCCGGCGCATCGGCTCGGTCTCCAGCGGGCCCAGCTCCTGGAGCAGCGCGTGCTGCTCACGCACCGCCTCGGAGAAGGCACGGAAGTCCCCGCCCCCGAGCCCCACTTCAATCTCGTGCCCCAGCGCGTCCGAGCGCTCCACGAAGGCCCGGCGCCCCGCCTCGCCCATCTTCGCCTCCACCTGCGAGATGAGCACCCGCGTCGAAGCGCTCTCCCCGGTGAAGGCATAGCCCAGTGACACCTTGGGCACGGGCAACCGCCACACGTCCACCGTGGGAGCTGCATCCAGTGCCGCGCGATAGCCACCCGCGCTCGACGCCTCGATGAGCCCCGACACCTCGTAGCGCCGGTAGCGCACCACCCCGCCCGCGTAGCTCGCGGCCACGTCGCCGCCACTGCCCTTCCCACCCTGCGCCGCTGCGTGGGAGACGAGCGCCACCTTCAGCGCGTCAAACTTCTCCTCCAGCACGAAGCGCACCGCGTCCGCCGCGAGCACCGTGGCGCACGCGCTGCCACCCATGCCCAGCTTGCGCCCATTGGGCCCCACCGCGGAGGGGGACACCGCCAGGTCGAAGCCCACGGACTCCCGCCCGCGCAGCCGCAGCGCCTCATCCAGCGTGCGCGCCACGAAGGAGAAGCCCGGCGGCACCTCGCGCTCCCACTTCACGCCCCGAGGCGTCGTCCGCCCCGTCAGCGTCCCCTCCTCCACGCACACGTGCACCTGGCTGTCCGCGCGCCGACGCACCAGCGCCGACGTCCGCGGACCCACCGCCGCCACACGCGACACGCCGCCCCACAGCACGGCGTACTCGCCGGACACGAACAGCTTCCCCGGGGCCGAGAGCGCGCGCTCCATCAGAACAGATGCTCCGTCAGCAGCACCGCGTCACCCCCCGGCACGCACCGCACCACCTCGGTGGCCCCACACGCCCGCGCCACCGCCTCCGCCGCCACCTCGTTCGCCGCGTCCGTCAGGATGCAGGGGTTCGGCCCCGCGTCCAGCGTGAACCACACCGGCACGCCCTTCTTGCGCTGCTCGCGCAGGGAGTGGATCAGCTCCAACGTCTTCGGCATCAGGTAGCAGAGCGGGGGATCCGCCGCGAGCGACGTGGCATGCATCCGCCACGCGTTGCGCTCGCACATCTCCCCCAGCGCCTGCAGATCCTTCTTCGCGAGGAACTCGCGCGCACGCACCACCTCGACCTCGGCGTCCTTCACCCAGGCCGGGTAGTACGGGCTCGTCTCCACGGCGTTCTTCATGCCGTCGCGCGACTTCACTTCCTTCTCGTCGCGGCTGACGATGGCCACCACCATGCGCAGCTCCGGCCAGTGCTTCTCGTCGAAGCGCTGCACCGCGTAGCTGTCCGTGCCGTCCGGGCGCTCGCCCCGCAACCACTCGCAGAAGCCGCCCTGCACGCTGCGGCACGCCGAGCCGCTCCCCAATCGGGACAGGATGCTCGCCGCCCGTGGATCCGCCGGCAGCCCCGCCGCCGCGCGAGCCGCCACCGCCAGCGCCGCGAAGCCCGCCGCGCTGCTCGCCAGGCCCGCCGACGCTGGGAAGTCCCCGCGCGACACCATCTTCGCCGGGCCGAGGTTGCGGCCCTTCGCCTCGGCGCGCACCGCGTCCAGCACGCGCAGCACGCGGTCGCGCTCGCTGCCCTTGGCCACGTAGCCGTTGAGCTCCACCTCGTCGGCCGAGCCCTCGCCGAAGGCCACCGTCGTCCGCACCGACAGCGGCGACAACGTCATGGAGAGGCTCGACTGGTGCGGGAGGATGAGCGCGTCGTCGCGCTTGCCCCAATACTTCACCAGCGCCAGGTTGGGATGAGCTCGGGCGGTCGCCTTCATGCCGCCCCCCTCGTCCCCTCGGAGCGCGGACCCGCGAGCTGGCTGTCGAAGCACCGGATGCCGAGCCGCGTGAGCTCGTGCACCGCCGGACCCGTGTCGTGGAAGAGGCCGATGACAGCGCCGCCATCCCCACCCGCTCCGGTCAGCTTGGCGCCCAGCGCGCCCATGTTGCGCAGCCGGTGCACCATGTCATCCAACCCCGGCGACGACAGGCCCAGCGCCGCGAGCAGACCGTGGTTGACGTTCATGACGTCACCCAGGGCCTCCAAGTCGCCCTCCTCCACGGCCTCGGCGCCCTCGGAGGCGAGCAGGCCGATCTCCCGGAAGATGCGCTGGTAGCGCTCCGACCAACGCTTCTGACGCTCGCGCAGCGCGCCCACCGTCAGCTTCGTCGGGCTGCGAGCGCCCGCCATCACCACCACCAGCTTCACCGGCTTGGGGCTCTCCACCACCTTCGCCCGGCCCTGCTCCGCGCCCGGCTTGCGGCGGTAGAGGATGAGCTGCTCCATGGCGCTCGTCGTGTGATCCACGCCCGAGGGCGTGCCGTGGAACTCCTGCTCCATCTCCCACGCCACGGCCGCCACCTCGGTCGCGGACGCCTTGCGCCCCGCCGCCTGCAGCAGCACGCGCGCGCACGCCACCGACAGCGCGCCGGAGCTACCCAGGCCCATGGACAACGGCAGATCCGTGTCGAACGACACCTTCACCCCGGGCTCGCCGCAAGCCGCCATCGCCCGTCCGAAGGCCGCCTTCAGCACCTTGCGCTGCTCCGCAGTCAGGGCCTCCGGAATGACGAGCTGGCACTTGTTCGACGCCTCGCCGCGCGCCCTCACGCCTCGCGACAGCGGACCGGCAAGCGCCGGGTAGCCGTACACCACGCTGTGCTCACCCAGCAGGATGACCTTGCCCGCGCCGAAGCCAGACAGGGAGGAAGAGTCGTTCGTGTCCATGTATTTCCTGTTTCTCCCAGGGGAAGTTGGGAGGTTTCAGCCCTCGGTGCCTGTGGCCGCGCGGAAGTCCTCGGCCGACAGGGAGGCGATGATCTCCCGCGCCTTCTCCACCTTCACGTGGCCCGCCGTCACCAGCAGCTCGGCGATCTTCTCCACCCAGTCGCCCCGCGCGCCCGCCGTCACCGCCACGCACCGCGCATGCAGCGCCATGTGGCCCTTCTGGATGCCGATGGAGCCCAGCGCGCGCACCGCCGCGAAGTTCTGCGCCAGTCCCACCGCTGCGAACACCATGGACAGCTCGCGCGCCGACGACACCTTCAGGATCTTCATGGCCACCTGCACGCCCGGGTGAATCTTGATGGGGCCACCCACCAGGCCCAGCGCCATGGGCAGCTCGATGCGGCCCACCAGGTGCCCGTCATCCACGTGCCACGTCGACAGCGGCCGGTACTGACCGTCCCGGCACGCGAAGGCATGCGCGCCCGCCTCGATGGCGCGCCAATCCTGGCCCGCGGCGATGGCCGCCGAGTCGATGCCGTTCATGATGCCTTTATTGTGCGTCGCCGCCCGGTATGGATCTGCCAGCGCGAAACGGCTCGCCTGGTAGATGCCCTCGGCGATGGACGCACCCGGCATGTCGAAGTCCGCCAGCAGCTCCACCGGAATCCGGCACGTGGCGCGCGCCAGCCGCCGGTCCGCCAGGTTGGAGAGGATGCGCAGGAACACCTTGCCGCCGGTGAGCTGCTCGAGCAGCGGCGCCACGCCCTCGGCCATGGTGTTGATGAGGTTGGCCCCCATCGCCTCCTGCGTGTCGATGATCAGGTGGACAACGAGCAGCGGCTCACCGCGCGGGCCCTCGGGGGCCGGCAGCACGCGCACCTCGATGTCCTTGCAGCCACCGCCCCGCTTCACCATGGACGGGTGGAAGCTGTTGGCCAGCGCGAGCAGCGCCTCCTTGGACGCGAGGATCTTCTTCGTCGCCTCGGTCGGGTCCCCATAACGGGTGAGCTGCACCTGGCCGATCATGACGGGATCATCCGCCTCGGCGGTGAAGCCGCCCGCCTCGCGGACGATCTTCGATGCGAAGGAGACCGCCGCCACCACCGAGGGCTCCTCCACCGCCATGGGCACCAGGTAGTCCCGGCCGTTGATCTGCAGGTTCAGCCCGAGCCCCAGCGGCAGCGAGAACGTTCCCACGGCGTTCTCGATCATCTGGTTGGCCAGACCCGGCTGGAGCGCGCTGATGCCCTGGAGCTGCGCCAGGTCCATCTCGTCCAGGTTCAGCATCTGGGAGAGCTTCTCGTGCCGCTCCACCATCGACAGCTTGTGGAAACCAGACAACCGGGACGTCAGCGTTTCAGACATTCGTTTCTCCGCAACGGAAGGCATTTCGGGGGGCCGCGGGAATAATCCCTACAGTGCCTCGAGCCAGTCCTTCAACTGGCCCATGATCACGCGGGGTTTCCGCCGCAGCTCCTCGCAGCTTTTGCTGCCAGTGAGTACGAGTGCCTGACGGAGACCGGAGAGGATGATGGCGAGCGCCTGCTCGGCCCCTTCCAGTCCGCCTGTCTGCTGGGCACGGAAGAGAGGGAGCGCCATGCCGGCCACATCCGCACCGAGCGCGAGCACCTTCGCCGCATCCAGTCCGGTGCGCAGTCCACCTGAGGCCACCAGCCGAGGCTCCGGACCCACCGCCCTGCGCACGGAGGCGATGGCCGCTGCAGTCGGAATGCCCCAGCTCGAGAACTCAGCGCCGACCTGGGCCTGCACGCCCGTGGCGCGCAGCTGCTCCACCCGCACCCACGAGGTGCCACCCAGCCCCGACACATCCAGGTTGCGCACGCCCAGGTCCACCAACCGGCGCGCCACCTCGGGACCAATGCCGCACCCGGTCTCCTTCACCAGCAGGCGGGAGCCGAAGACGCGCACCAGGCCCTCCACCACCTTGTAGCCACCGCGAAAGTCGCGATCGCCCTCGGGTTGGGTGAGCTCCTGGCCAGCGTTGAGGTGCAGCGCCATGCCGTCCGCGTTGATGGCCTCCGCCAGCCGCTGGACTCCGTCCACGCCCAGCTCCACGGCCTGGTACAGGCCGATGTTGCCGAGCAGCGGCACCGTGGGCGCCACCTGCCGCACCACGTAGCTGTCCGCCGCTTGCGGGTTCTCCGCCATGGCGCGTTGGCTGCCCACGCCAAAGGCCAGCCCGTGCCGCTCGGCCAGTGTCGCCATGTCCCGGTTCACGACCCCGGCCCGCTCCGTCCCACCTGTCATGCCGGTGATCAGCAACGGATAGCGCAGCTTCTTGCCGAGGAACTCAGTGGAGAGGTCCACCTCTTCCACCGCCATCTCCGGCATCGCGCAGTGCACCAGCCGCACGCACTCCAGCAGCGTGGTGTTCTCCGCCGGCTCGACATCCCCGGTCGCGCACAGGTCGAGGTGGGCGTCCTTACGCTTCGCCGTTGCCTCCTCACCCATCACGTCCCGCCTGCCCTGTTTAGGAACCATGTGCCTGAAAAATTACAAGAACGCCGATAGTGTCCGATATTCTGGAATCCCTAGCAAGTAGGGCAAGCAGGCGCAAGCCACGCCTCTTCAACAGGATCATACCCTGAGTACGAATGGACCCCGAGGCAGGGGAGCAGGGGCTCCCTGTGAGCCGAGTCCTGTGCGTACGAGACGTCGAGCGATTGCCAGGCCCGCTGGGGCACCCTCCTCCTCTGGGGCTACTGCCAGCGCGTTTGACGCACCCCGCCGCCTGCTTACGTTCAATCAGACCCCAAGAAAGGGAAAGGAAAGGCAAGGCAACGTCATGAGTGCTGGCGGAAGGTATGGATCGTCGATGCCCACGGAGGGCCTACGCGGGAGCGGCTGGGGCCACCGGCTGAGCAACGCGCTGAAGACGACGGTGCTGCTGGCCGGACTCACGGCGCTCCTGCTGTTCGTGGGCGAGCGCCTGGGCGGCCCGCAGGGGCTCGTCATCGCAGGCTTCTTCGTCGTGGTGATGAACTTCGCCTCGTACTGGTTCAGCGATCGGATTGCGCTGGCCATGCATGGCGCGCAGCCGCTGGAGTACGCCGAGGCGCCGTGGCTGCACCAGATGGTGGAGCGGCTGGCTGCTCGGGCGGGCATGCCCAAGCCGAAGCTCTACCTGCTGCCCACCCGGACGCCCAACGCGTTCGCCACGGGCCGCAACCCGGAGCACGCCGCAGTGGCGGTGACGGCCGGCATCGTGGACATCTTGGATCAGCGCGAGCTGGAGGGAGTGCTGGCGCACGAGCTGGCGCACGTGAAGAACCGCGACACGCTCATCGGCACCGTGGCGGCCACGCTCGCGGGCGTCATCAGCTACGCGGCGCAAATGCTCTTCTGGTTCGGCGGCTCCATGCTCAGCCGCGATGACGACGAGGACGGTCTCGGCCACACGCTTGGCAACCTGGGCGTGCTGCTGGTGGCCCCCATCGCCGCCACCCTGCTGCAGCTCGCGGTGAGCCGCTCGCGCGAGTACGGCGCGGATGCGACTGGCGCGGAGCTGTGTGGAGACCCCAATGCCCTGGCGGATGCGCTGATGAAGCTGGAGCGCGGCGCGGAGCTGATGCCCTATGACCGGGCGCCAGCCACTTCGCACCTCTTCATCGTCAACCCGCTGTCCGGCGGCGCCATCATGCACCTCTTCTCCACCCACCCGCCCATCCCCGAGCGGGTGCGCCGCCTGCGCGAGATGGGGGCCCGCCGGGGCTCGCCTCGCGCCTGGCGTAATGCCTGGGCGTAGGCTCCCTCTCCCTTCGGGAGAGGGACGGGGTGAGGGTACCAAGACCCCGGGTTGAACCCCGTGTCCACACTGAGCTCCATGGTTGGAAGAACAGGCTCGGATACCCTCACCCTAGCCCTCTCCCAGGGGGAGAGGGGACATTCCATCCAAAGGCTTTGGGGATACTCCACTAGCCCACGGCCGATACCGGCGGAGTGGCTTCCGCCGGCAACGAGGGGGCCACTTCGTCGATCTTGTCGAAGTGCTCGAAGGGGTTCTCCAGCATCTCGCGCAACGTGTTGGCCAGAACGCTGGCGTGGAAGCCGTCGATGAAGCGGTGATCAAACGACGCGTTCACGTTCATGATCTTCCCCGCCACCACCTTCCCGTTCTCCACCACCGCCGCGTCCTTGATGGCGCCCGGGGCGATGAAGATGGGCACGCGCGTATAGGGCACCAGCGGCACGTACGCCGTGTCCAGCCCCAGCGAGCCCACGTTCGTGATGATGGCCGAGCCGAACGCATCCCTCGGCATGCCCGCCCACCGCATGTCCAGGTTCAGCGTGTACATGAAGAAGGACATCAACCAGGTGAAGAGGTTGAGGAACATGTAGGGGATCTTCTGGACGGTCCCCTTGCCCTTCTCCAGCATCTCGTCCTTGCGCTGGCGAACCTTCTGCACCGCCGCCTCGAGCTCCGCGGCGATCTGCCGCAGCGACTTCTGCTCCGCGTCGTCAATCTTCGCCGAGGTCAGGTCCACCTTCCCGCCATCCGTCTGCACCACCAGCGCGGAGACGGTGATCTGCTTGCGCAGGTAGATCTTGTTGAAGCGCAGGATGGCGTTGGCGTCCGGACAGCGGCGCAGTGCCTCGGCCATGGCCTTGGCCAGCAGGTGCGTCACGGTGAGGCGGATGCCCGTCTTCTGACGGAAGGCCTCGATGTAGGCCAGGGCCTTGTCCATCCGCAGCGTCATCGTCCCGTAGACGGTCGGATCGTACGAGGTCTTCCAGCTTCCGATGGCGAGCTTGCGGAAGCTAGAGACGTTCTCCTTGGGAATGAGCTCCAGGTGAGCCATGACGCGGGGGTGCCTCCAGACGATGCGGGACCTCCAGCAATACCCCTTTTTCCCTGTTCGGAGAAAGCCCCCCTGCCCCACTGACACCCGGGCCCTGCAAGCGCGTCAACACATGGACTCCTAGTTTCCAGGAGCGGCTGACGTCCTCAGTTGGGGGAGGACGGGCGAGGTAGGGCCTGCTCTGCCGGCCTGAGAGCGGGCGACGAGACCTATTGACGTCCCGCCTCCTAACGCTAGGCTGCGCCGCTTTTTGCATCCTCCCCGGAGGTCAACCTCGTGCTGGAAGTTCTCCTCGTCGTCGTCTCGGTGCTCTTCCTCGCGGCGCTGGGCTACATCTTTTTCGGCCAGAAGCAGGCCACGGCGCTGCCCCCTCCCACCCACGCGAAGGCCGCCGAGCTGGAGTCCGACTCCAAGGCCCGTGCACGTCTGGAGGCCGACCTGGAGCGTAAGCGCAAGGAGCTGGATGAACAGCGGACGCAGCTCCAGGACGTGAAGGAGCAGCTCAAGCAGGCCAAGCGCAAGATCTACGAGCAGAAGGAGTCGGAGAAGGGCGAGAAGGACCTGGCCCGCGCTCGTGCGGAGGTGGAGCGCAACGCCTCCTTGCAGCTCGAGGTGGTCCGGGGCGAGCTGGCCCAGGCCGAGGCGGAGATCGCTCGATTGAAGTCCGAGATGGAGATGGGCCGGGGAGGTCGCCGGGGTGGTGCTCCCGCGGCCGCGCCTGCTCCCGCCGCCGTGGCCGCTCCGGCGCCGCAGCAGCAGCTCTCCGCCCCTGCTCAGCCGGAGGAGCGCGTGGTGACCGCGACCACGACCGTGGTGCCCGCCGCCACCCCCGCCGAGCCCGCCGCGGAGAAGGGCCCGCGCCGCTACCGCGACCTGAACGACGCCGACCGCGAGAAGATGGAGCGGCTGGAGGCGACGGCGAACAAGGAGCGCAGCCGGGCCGCCGAGCTGGAGCGTGAGCTCAAGCGCATCAAGGGCCGCGCGGACTCGCAGCAGCGCATCTTCGCCGCCAGCAAGAACGAGCTGGAGCTGGTGAAGGACAAGTACAAGGCGCTGGAGAAGCGCCTGAACCGCACGCTGCTGGAGCGGGATCTGCTGCGCCGCGCCATCAAGGACCTGGAGAAGAAGACGGGCATGCTGGCCGAGCGCACGGAGCTGACGCCGGACGAGATGGCGGCCAGCGACCGCAAGGTGGAGGAGGCCGCGCAGGCTCGCAGTGCCGCCGAGGCCGCGCAGCAGCAGGCAGCCGCCGCCGCGCCCGAGCAGTCCGGCGTGCCCAACGAGCAGCCCGCGTCGGGCGAGTCCAAGCAGGACGAGAACCCCTCGACGCCGACCGCGTAACACTCCCTCTCCCCCTGGGAGAGGGTCGGGGTGAGGGTATCGGGGGTCCCGGCCGCACTACCGGGCCCCCGATGTCCGAGGGTTCAGTCCAGGGGTACCGGCGTGTAGATGACCACGTCACCCAGCGTCGTCCGCCGGGCCCCGTTGTCCTCCAGACCGCCCACGACAAGCACCGAGCCATCCTCGAGGACCGTGCACGAGTGCTGGTGACGCGCCTGCGCCAGCGGCATCAACCCGAGCAGCGCCGTCGGGCCACCGTCCTTCCCCGGAACGAGCAGCTCCACGTGCGAGTCGCTCACGGGTCCGCTCGCGGTGGACTGGAGCCCGCCGAGGGTCATCACCCGTCCATCCGGCAGCGCCACCGCACACAGGTCGCTCCGGGCGAACACCTGGGGCCCCGCCGTCACCTGAGAAGCGGAACCCGGGGAGACGACCTCCGAGGTCGGCAGGAAGCGCACGCCCAGCACGTCCTCCAGGGAGCCCGACGCAACAGGCGAGTCGTGGCCGCCCACGTACAGCAGTCGCTCCGGCCCGTCGAACGACACGAGCGACGCGTCGCGACGGGGCTCCCGCAGCCGCGCGCCCTCGCCCACCAGCACGAAGGAGCCACCCTCGTACGAGAAGAACAGCACCTCCGGCCTCAGTTCCGTCCCATCCGAGCCGCCCACCACGGCGATGCGCTGGCCGTTCTGCACCGGCATCACCCCCATGCCCACTCGGGGCACCGGCGTGCTCACGGAGAACACCTGGCCCGAGCTGGTGTCATAGCCCTCGGCCTCCGACACCACCGCGCCCCCTGCCCCCACGCCTCCGACGAGCAGCACCCTGCCACCTGCGTCCACTGCCGCACCGTGGTGGCTGCGTGCCGCCTTCAACGCCACTTCCGTAGACGACCCCTGCGCAACATCCAGCACCCGGGCGTTGCCCACGGGCAGCGTTCCCTCCACCGACTTCACCTCGCCACCCGCCAGCAGCACCTTGCCTCCCGGCAGCCGCGTCGCGGTGTGGAACGCTCGCGGAGAACCCAGCGCCGGCACCTGCTCCAGCGTGCCCGTCACCGGGTCGAACAGCTCCGCCGAGGCGAGTGTGGCGTCGTCTTCCAGCGCATCGACCTGGAAGCCACCCACCACCAGCACCCGGCCGTCCTCCAGCAGCGTCGCGGTGTGCCCCGCTCGGGGGTCCGCGAGCGCCACGCACCCTGCTTTCGCCCCGCCTGGTCGCACGTACTCGTCCACCCGACGCACGGCGACGCGGACCGTCGGACGGCTCGCGTCCGCCGACTCCGGCACCTCGAAGGAATGCGAGCGCCCCACGGACACCACGCGGCCTCCCGCGCGAGGCAGATCCGTGTAACCGCGCACCTCCAGCACGCGCCCCGGACCGGAGGGGACGGCCGGCAGCTCCGCCGTGCCTCGATCCACCGGGACATAGCGCTCCACGGGCTCCATCCCTGCCCCCGTGACGCGGAAGCGCAGGTAGTTCACCCCGTCCAGCGCGGGCGTCCCAGAGCACGCCTGGGTGAGGAGCTCCGCCTCGTAGCGCGCCTCTCGCGGCCCGCAGCCAGAGACGAGCCCCAGCGCGACCACCCACGCCTTCCAACCTGGCGACCGGGCCCAGCCCTGTCCGATGCCCCTCCTGACGGGCGAGGTCCACCCGTGAATACTCCGCCCCATGGCGTTCCCCTTTTGCGGTTTCCGGCCACGGCGCAGGCAAAGATGGCTTGCGCTCGGACCGTCGCGAGCGTAGCGATGCCCTCTGGCTGTGGTCAACGCGGCCCCTGTTCCTGAATGAAGCTCTCGCTCGCCACCCGCATATTCCTCGGCTACGCGGTGGTGCTCGTCACCTTCGGCGCGGTGTCCCTGTTCAGCGTGGCCGAGCTCCACCGCAACCGGCTGGAGATCCGCCTGGTGAGCCAGGGCTACCTGCAGCTCTCCCAGGACGCGGCCACGCTCGAGTCCTTCCACACCAACCAGGAGAAAGACACCGAGCGGCTGCTCGAGGAGGGCAGCGTGGAGACGCGGCGGGCCCTCATCCGGCTGGCGCGGCTGTACTTCCCTTCCCTCATGGCCGAGCGACTCCAGGCGGCACAGGCCCGAGCCCGCGAGGTGCGCGCCCTGGCTCCCTCCGGAGAGGTGCACTTCGTCCAGGATCTGGAGTCGCGCATCGGCGAGCTCTCCAAGCGCTACCAGGCCTACGGACGTGCGGCGGAGGCCGTCTTCACGGTCCTCTCCGACGAGACACCCGCTCCGGAGGCCGTGTCCCGCGCCACCACCGAGCTGCGCCAGCAGGAGACCTCCATCGGCCGCGACATCCGCTTCCTTCGCGCCGCTCTCAACAACCGCATCCGCGAGCGCGTGGACGGGGCCGAGGATCGCGAACGGCGCACGGGCCTGGCCATCATCACCCTGTCCGTGTTGGCCATCGGTGTGGGGCTGGGCGCCACCGCCTGGTCCGCTCGCACGCTGCGCCCGGTGCGCACCCTCATCGAGGGCGTGTCGCGCATCGGCCGCGGCGACTACAGCGCGCAGCTCGGTGTGCGCGGTGAGGACGAGGTGGCGGTGCTCGCCCGCGAGTTCGACGCCATGGCCCGCTCGCTCCAGGCGCGCGAGGCCCAGCTCAAGGCCCAGGCCGAGGCCCTCATGCGCGCCGAGCAGCTCGCCGCCGTGGGCCGCATCTCCGCCCAGGTGGCCCACGAGGTGCGCAACCCCCTGTCCTCCATCGGCCTCAACGTGGAGCTGATGCAGGACGCCTTCGAGCGCGCCACCTTCGAGTCCCCGGTGGACGCCCGCGAGGCGCGCGAGCTGCTCGCCGCCGTCACCCGCGAGGTGGATCGACTCACCGAGGTGACGGAGCAGTACCTGCGCATGGCCCGCCCGCCCCGGCCCAGCCTCGAGCCCACGGACGTCACCGACGTGCTGGCCAGCGTGCTGGACTTCTCTCGCGAGGAGCTGGAGCGCGCCCACGTGGAGGTGGTGCGCGAGCTCTCCCCGGACACCCCGCGGGCCCTCGCCGACGAGGGCCAGCTACGCCAGGTGTTCCTCAACCTGCTGCGCAACGCCCGCGAGGCCATGCCCGACGGAGGCCGTCTCACCATCGCCACGCGCGTCCACGACCACGAGCTGGAGGTTGCCCTTCAGGACACCGGGCGCGGCATGAGCGAGGCCGAGCGCTCACGCATCTTCGAACCTTTCTTCACCACCAAGGAAGACGGCACGGGCCTGGGGCTCGCCGTCTGCCAGCAGATCCTCAAGGCCCACGGCGGCGCGCTCTCCTGTCAGAGCGAGCCCGGCCGGGGCACCACCTTTTCTGTCAGGCTTCCCCGCGCATGAGCTTCACCTACCACCGCGACGTCCTGCCCAATGGCCTGCGCGTCGTCACCGTCGAGACCCCCCACCTGCACACCGCCCTGCTCGCGGTGTACGTGCGCACCGGCAGCCGCCACGAGACGGCCGCCAACAACGGTGTCAGCCACTTCCTCGAGCACCTCTTCTTCCGAGGCACCGAGGGCTGGCCGGACACCATCAAGATGAACACCGCCGTGGAGGAGGCGGGCGGCAACCTCAACGGCGTCACCACGCGCGACCACGGCTACTACTACACCCCGCTGCACCCGGCGCACCTGGACGTGGGCCTGGCTGTCCTCGGGGACATGCTCACCCGCCCCAAGCTCACCGACATGGAGGTGGAGCGCAGCATCATCCTCGAGGAGATGCTCGACGAGGTGGACGAGAAGGGCCGGGACATCGACATCGACAACCTGTCCAAGCGCATCCTCTTCCCCGAGCACTCGCTGGCCTTCAAGATCGCCGGCACGCGCGAGTCCGTCTCGGCGCTCACCCACGCGCAGGTGCTCGAGCACTTCGCGCGCCACTACGTCACCGGCAACCTGGTGGTGACGGCCGCGGGCCGGGTGAAGCACGAGGAGGTGCTCGCGATGGTGGAGCGGCATTTCGCCCGGCTGCCCCAGGGCCCCGAGAGCATCGACGTCCCGCCGCCCCCCACGCCCGCAGGTCCCCTCCTCCACGTCGTCACCCACGACGAGGCCCAGACGGAGTTCCGCCTGAGCTTCCGCACCGTCCCCGAGCACCACGAGGACTGGCCCGCCCTGCAGCTGCTGCGGCGCTTCCTCGATGACGGGCTGTCCTCGCGGCTGCCCTTTGAGATCGTCGAGAAGCGCGGGCTCGCCTATTCGGTGCATGCCTCACTGGAGGCCTTCCACGACGCGGGCATCTTCGAGATCGAAGCCGCGAGCGCCCCGGATCGGGCCTCGCTGGTAGTGGCGGAGATGTTCCGGGTGCTGGGCGAGCTGTGCAACAAGGAGGTGGGCGAGGAGGAGCTGACGCGCGCCAAGCGGCGACACCGGATGCTGCTCGAGTTCGCGCAGGACTCGCCGGGCGAGCTGGCCGGCTGGTTCGGCGGCACGGAGCTGTTCCGCCGCCCGGAGTCCTTCGGCCGGCGCGCGGACATGGTGGACGCCGCCACTGCCGCCCACGTGCGCGATGTGGCCCGGCGCTACTTCGCTCGGGAGAACCTCACCGTGGTGGCCGTAGGCCAGCGCAAGGGCGTCAAGGCCCTGGAGAAGGTCGTGGAGACCGCTGAGGGGTTGCCCGCCTCAGATTCTCATAAGTAGAAAAGTCTCACTGTCGCCCTCCGAGAGGCCCTCGAAAATCCCACTCCAGGGGTCACTTCGGAGCGTCAACTCGCTGGAGAAGGTGTGGTAGAGGCCTCGGACCAAGGGGCACTCCAGCACGGAGCGCCCCTGCCCCAGGTTCCCCTTCGTCCCAGGGATGCTCCGATGACGACAGCAGCCGCGAACTCGAAGGAACCCGTCATCTTCAGTCAGGTGGTGGAGGCGCTCTTCAAGCACGCCATCAAGGAGCGGCTCGACGAGAGCACCCGGCGACGGCTCAAGACGATCGGCATCGACCTGGACCATCCCTTCCTGGTCGCCTACTCCATCCCAACCTGGTTCGCCGCCCTCCGCGTGTGCGCCGAGGTCCTCTATCCGGACCTCCCCAGTGAGCAGGCCCGCTATCGGATCGGTCGACTGGTGGTGGATGGCTACGGGCAAACCACGATGGGCAAGGCCGTGTTCGCGATGCTCCGGATGCTCGGCTGGGAGCGCTCGCTGACGCGGATCTCCCGCGGACTCCAGTCGGGGACCAACTTCCTCTCGGCGCGGACCCGCTTCCTGGAAAACGGCGCCCTCGAGGTCACCTTCGAGGTCATGCCCGAGTTCCACGCCGCCCTCGGCGCTCAGCAGGGCATCGACCCGTACTTCATGAACGGCACCATGGACGGGATGATGGCACTGGTCGGCGCGCCGTTCGAGGGCGGCAAGCTGCAGCCCATCGAGCCAGGCTCCCAGCACGTCGTCTACGTGCTGCGTCGCAGGGTCTGAGCCGGCTACTCGTCGAGCGGCTCGAAGTCCGCCTTGGTCGCCCCGCACTGGGGGCAGTACCAGTCCTCGGGAATCTGCTCGAAGGGCGTCCCCGGAGCGATGCCCGAGTCCGGATCGCCCTGGGCCGGATCGTAGATGTACTCACACATTTTGCAGCGGTAGCGCTTGTTCATGGATCAGGTCTCGCTCGCGTTGAGGTATCGGGTGAGGCGTAGCTTCAGGCCCAGTGGGGCGAAAGGCACGAACCAGGTGCCCAGGAGGTTGACGAGCCCAGGCACCACCACCGCCTTGCCTCGCTTCATAGCCCGATAGCCGGATTCCGCCACCTGTCGCGCATCTCCGCTCCCAAGAGGCCCGCTGAAGAGCCGGGGCCGCTGGTGCTCCGCCGCCCGCGCGGCGAACTCCGTCTCGGTGTACCCCGGGCACAGGGCCGTCACCGTCACGCCCCGGCCACGCAGCTCCTCGTGCAGCGCGGTGGAGAAGGACAGCACGTACGCCTTGGTGGCGTAGTACACGGACATGAGCGGCCCGGGTTGGAAGGCCGCCGTCGACGCCACGTTGAGCACGTACCCACGCTTGCGCGCCACCATGCCCGGAACGAGCTCGCGGGTGAGCGCGGTGAGCGCCCGGATGTTGAGATCGAGCATCCCCAGCTGGCCCTCGGCGGGCAGTTCCTCGAAAGGTCCGGCCAGACCGAAGCCGGCGTTGTTCACCAGCACCTCGATATCAAGTCGGCGCTCCTTCACCTCGCGCACCACGGTGGCCACACCCTCGGGCACGCCGAGGTCCGCGCCCACCACCACCGAGGGTGTCCCGTGAGCCTGCTGGAGCTGGTCCGCCAGCGCCCGCATGGGCTCGGTGCGCCGGGCCACCAACACCAAGGCGTACCCCTCACGCGCCAGGAGCATCGCCAGCTCCCGACCGATACCGCTGGAAGCCCCCGTCACCACCGCGTACTTGCGCGCCTGCTCGATGCTGTCCATGACACCACGCTTCCAAGGGAGCGTACGTGGCGTCAATGGCCTTGTGGATCTCACGGGGTGTACCCTGTGCCTCACTCCATGAAGCCCTCCCCCATTGATTGGCGTGCGCGCCTGGAAGCCTGTGGATTCGAAGGGGCGCAGTTCGTGCCCCCCACGTACGGCGCACACGTGCTGTGGTCCAGGAGGGAGATCCTGGCGGCCGAGGCGGCACTGAACGAGCAGCTCGAGCAGCAACCGGAGGACAAGGACGCCCTGAAGATGTTGATCTCCCTCCTCCGGGAGAGCGGGAGGGCCCACGAGGAGGCGCCCCTGCGCCGTCGGCTCCACGAGCGGCGCTGCCGTGACATGGGGGTCCCCCAGGAGGCGCTGGACACAGCCATCGCCTACCTGGAAGCAGCCGAGACCGGGAGCACGCCACCGGAGCGCTCGGCCGAGGCCTATGTCACCGCGCTGTTCGACGTCTACGCGCCAAGCTTCGATGACAGCCTGCGGGGCTTCCTCGCCTACCGCGCGCCCGAGCGGCTGATGGACGCGGTGCGCGTGGCGGTGGGTGAGCGACGGGAGCTCGACGTGCTCGACCTGGGCTGCGGCACGGGGCTGGCGGGTCCACTCCTGCGCCCCTTCGCCCGTCGCCTGGAGGGGATCGATCTCTCGACGGGCATGCTGGCCAAGGCGCGCGAGCGTGGTGTCTACGACGTGCTGCGGGCCGGGGAGCTCACCGCGGAGCTTGGCGTCTCCCGGGCCCACCACGATCTGATCGTCGCCGTGGATGTGCTCGTCTACATCGGGGCACTGGAGCTGCTCTTCGAGCGCGCGGCCCAAAGGCTCACGCCCGGTGGCCTGTTCGCGTTCACCGTGGAGAAGGGAACCGAGCCGGGGTACCGGCTCCTGCCGAGTGCACGCTATGCGCACCACCTCGACTACGTGCGCAGCTGCGCCAGCGCGGCGGGCCTGCGTCCGGTGGTGGAGCGCGAGGAGACCTTGCGCAGGCAGGCGGGTCAGCCCGTCATCGGCCACGTGGTGGTGTTGACCGGGAGCTGAGCCGCCCGCGACGCTCAGCGCCGCCCACCGCGGATGATGATGGGCCCAGACGCCTTTTTCCGGGGCAGTGCCTTCTTCAGCTCCTTCTGAATGTCCAGGTACTGGATATTGGTCGCGTCCTGCTTGAGCGCCTCGCCGATGAGCTTCAAGCCCTGCTCGGGCTTCATTCGGGTCTGCGCGTACAGGTCGGCGAGCGCCACCTTCTCCTCCAGCGAGGCCTCGCCCACGCCGACGAGCCGCTCCAAGGTGGCCATGGCCTCCTCCCGCTCACCGGCCTGCTGCTGCAAGCGCCACATCCGCGAGAGCGCCGGTGCAAAGCGGGGGTTGCCGTTGAGCGCGTAGCCGAAGTCCTCCTTCGCGCGCTTGAGGTCGCCCTGAGACTCCTGCACGCGGCCCCGCACGTACAGGGCACGAGCAGAGTCTGGCTGCACCTTCAGCGCCTGCTCCACCTTCGACAAGGCCTCGGTCTTGTGCCCCAGCGCCAGCTTCGTCTCGGCGAGCCGGGAGATGAGGTCCGCGTTCTGCGGGTAGAGCGCCACCGCCTTGGTGAGCAGCGCCTCCGCGTCCGCGTGGCGCTCGAGCGTGGTGAGCACCCGCGCCCGCACCGAGACGAGCTCCGGGTTCGTGGCGTCCTCGCCCTGCACCTGCGCCAGGTCCTGCTCGGCGTACTCCGCATAGCCGCTCTGGAGGAAGTAGCGGGCGCGCAGCACTCGCGCCGAAACGAGCCCTGGCTGCTCCTCCAGGAGTCGATCCATCAGCTTCGCGGCGAGCACCTCGTCGCCCTTGGCCAGGAGGATCTCCGCCTCCACCACCTTCGCGTTCACGTCGTCCGGACGCTCTTGCTGGATGCGCTCCAGTGTCTTGAAGGCGGCCTCGTGCTGGCCTTCCATCGTCTGCAGGTGGGCCAGCTTGAAGACGTCCGCGTCCCTGAGCTGATCCGTGTCGCGCAGTTCCACCAGGAGACCGATGGCCTCGCGGATGCGCCCGTCATGCTCGTAGCGCTCGGCCAGCTTGCGCTTGATGTCGGGGGCCTCGGCGGGGTTGAGGGCCATGGCCTGCTTGAGGGCCAGGATGGCCGCGCCTGTGTTGCCTGCCCGACGCTGGGCCTCGGCGAGCTCGATGAGCGGCTCGGTGCTGTCGGGCATCAGGCCCGCGGCCTCCGTGAAGGCTTTCGCGGCCAGCTCAGGCTGCCCACTGGTCATGAGGCTACGACCCTCGTCCAGCTTCGCCTGAATCTTCTTCTCCCGGCTCTGGACCGAGATCGTCTCGGGGTCCTTGCAGGCAAGCGGGAGCAACAATGGCAGGGCCCAGAGCGGGCGGAGAAGTTTCAAATGCATCGCTGAGATGGAGGGTACCGGATGTTATCCTGCGCCGTCGATGGACCCATTTGTGAGGCGCCTCGTGGAGAGGCTCCATGACCCAGCGCGACCCCTCTCGCGCAACCGGCACTTCCACACGTTCGACACCCCTGAGGGTCGGATGGCGCTGAAGGTGTATCGGCGGCTGAACAGCATCCACAAGGACATCCTCGCCTGTGTGCAGGAGGGCCGGCGCGCCCGCCTCTTCCGCCACGTCAATGACGAGGGCGAGCACCGCATCGAGCTCCACTTCGAGCGGATCGCCGGACGCCGCGTGTCCCACCTGAAGGCCGCCGAGCTGGAATTGCTCGCCCAGCTGCCGGGAGTGCGCGACGCGCTCGAAGGGGACCTCTAGGCCCCAGACTTCCTCGGCTCATGGCCCGGCTCATGGATGGGCAGCTCGATGCGCAGGCGGGCTCCCCCCTCCGGACGGTTCTCCGCGATGAGCGAGCCACCGAAGCGCTCCACCAGCTCGCGGGAGATGGACAGGCCCAGGCCCGTCCCCTTCTCCGGGCCCTTGGTGGTGAAGAAGCTCTCGAAGAGGCGCGGAAGGACCTGCGGCGGGAAACCCGGGCCGTTGTCCTCCACCAGCAGCACCACACGCTTGCCCAGCACCTCGCCTCGAACCCGGACCTCCCCTTGAGGCACACGCGCCTCCTCCAGGGCGTCACTGGCATTGACGAGCAGGTTGAGCAGCACCTGCGCGAGCCGCCGGGGCGTGATGAACACCTGGGGCAGCTCCGCGGGCACCTCCACCTTCAGCGTGCCCACGCTCTTGAGCCGGATCGACGCCAGGCGCGCCGCGTCCTGCACCACCTCTCCCAATGAGCAGACGCGCGCCTCCTCCGCGTCCATGCTGTGGGAGAAGCCCTTCAGATCCGTGACGATCTGCTGGATGCGCTCCATGCCCGCGCGAGTCTCGGCGAACACCTCCTCCAGCTCCTGACGGAGCTCGGCGGACAGCGGCTGGGCGAGCACCTCCGTCTCGACGAAGTGGATGTTGGCGCGGACGAAGGCCAGCGGGTTGTTGATCTCATGCATCACGCTGGCGGCCAGGCGGCCCACGGTGGCCAGCCGCTCGGACTGGGTGCGCTTGAGCTCGGCCCTGGCGAGCTTCTCC
The DNA here is from genome assembly GCF_044360475.1 of Archangium minus. Taxonomy (NCBI): domain Bacteria; kingdom Pseudomonadati; phylum Myxococcota; class Myxococcia; order Myxococcales; family Archangiaceae; genus Archangium; species Archangium minus. The sequence continues at coordinate 4,747,430 of NZ_CP043494.1, read as the reverse complement.
AACGTCTCGCGGCGGGCCCGCTCCAGGCGGGACTCGTTCTGCGCCGCCGCGGCCTTGCGGAACTGGTTCGAGCCGAAGACCCCAAAGAACGTGGCCGACCCGAGGATGGACAACCACCCCGCGGCCTGGGCGAAGGAGGCCGTCCCCATTGGCACCTGCGCCATTATGACCAGCGCGCACCCGATACCGCAGGCCACGGCCGAGCCCGACTCCTCGGGATAGGTGAAGGCCGTCAGCAGCGGCAGGGTAGGCACGAGGTGGACGTACGGGCTCTCAAGCCCCCCCGTGGTGTAGACGAGGGCCAGATAGAAAAAGCTGCCCAGCGCGCAATGGCCCAGGATGAGCAAGCGCCGCTGCTTCTCGGAGGCGTGCTCGAACAGCAGGGCCAGGGCCACCAGCTCCACGGCCCAGGAGGCTCGCGCCAGGAACGCGTCCAAGCGCAAGGAAGGCAAGGTGAACACGTCGAGCAGGGTCAGCAGCGGGAGGACCGCGGCGAAGACCAGGGACTTCCTGCCCGGGGTCGTGCTCACTTTGTCGAGGAGGGGGAGCCTCACGTGACGTTCCCGTGCCATCCTAATGCGAGCGGGAGGCCCGCGTCAGGCCGCGCAAGTCTACCCCTGTACGGGCCGCACTTCCTTTTATTCTCAGCGACCCTGGGCGCGGCGCTTCATACAGGCGCGACAGGCCAACCCGTCCCGCAGCGCCTGTCCCTCACGCAGGGACTTGCGCTGGCCACATTCGATGCACTCGAAGGTGCCCGCCCTCTCGGTGGGCGGCTCGTCCTCCAGGGAGATCTGCACGCTGGGGAGCTCGTGCTCCTCGTGAGCCGGCATGGGAGGCGGAGGCGGGGGGGCGGCAGCCGGACGTGGCGTGCCCGCGGGCTTGGGCAGGCCGGAGCGCGCAGGGGAGCGGCTGGGCTCCCGGACTCCGAGCTGCTCCAGCTCCCCGGCATCGAGGAACATGCCATGGCACGCCGAGCACACCTCGACGGCAACGTTGGAGGGGAGCACCGCGGGGGTCATGAGAATCCGACACTCCACGCAGTTTCGGACCGTCAGTCCGCCGATGAGCTGGTGCCAGGCAGAGGCGCCGAAGGCCTTCTGGATGCGTCCGCGCCCGCCCCAGCATCCCCCGCACTTGGGGCAGCGCTCCAGCTCGAGCCCCGTACCCGAGGGCGTCCGCACGCTGAAGGCCTGGAGGGAGTGAGCACAGCCGGGGCACTTGCTCTCGGAAATCATGGGCGAGGATCCTACCCGACAGTGGCGGGAGCCCGCGGAGCCTGCGCCTGGGGCACACCGGGCAGCACGGGTGCCGGGTTGAGGGCCAGGATGAGCAGGCTGCGCAGCGCCTCCGAGAGATCCTCACCCACGCTGGTGGCGCCCGCAGGTGCCCCCTGGAGTGCCGCGGGGACGGGGTGACCCACCACCACCACCGGCATGCGGATGTCCCACGCCAGGAAGTGCGCCAGCCGCACCGCCACTTCCGAGGTGTCGAAGAGGAGCGCGCCCAGTGCCCCCGTGCTGAACGGCCGCCACAACGGCCTCGCCGCCTCGGCTGGAGGAAGTACGCAGAAGTCCAGGTGCAGCAGCTCGCTCAGGTCCAGCCGCCCCAAGGTCCCGAAGCCGCTCTTCACGGCCGGAGGTTCAGCGGCCACGGCAGCGATGTCGGGAAGCTGGGTCAGCAGCCGCCGCGCCACGGCCGGGCCGCTGCCGCAGACGAAGAGCTTGGCGGTCGCCTCGCGCGAGGGACCCCGGCCCCGGAGGATGCGCCCGCGCAGTGCGTGCAGCTCGGCGGGTCCCAGCAGCGGACCGGTCCCCTCCTCCCGATCGCCCTCGGACATGCGGGCCACGCCCTTCTGGAGGAGCGTGTGCAGCACGCCCACCACCTCCAGGTCCGTGGCTGGCGCCAGGTCGAGCACCTCGCCGAGCGCTCGCGGCTGGCGCAACAATTCCACCACCTGCGCCGTCACCGGGTGCTGGTCCTGCGTCAGATCCGCCTCGGGCGCGAGCACCAACCGGGTGTTACGCGCCGGCAGCCCTGGCAGCAGCCGGTTCACCTCGTCCGCCTGCCGCATTGCCTCCAGCAGGGCGTCATCCACGGCGCGCTGAATGCGGGGCTTGCCGCCCGCGTTGCCCGGAGAGAAGGTGAAGGAGCCCTCGGTCCACACCAGCAGCCGGAAGAGGGCCTTCTCTCCCTCGGCCCGGCCCACGCGCGCGTTCACCGGGCGGCCCTCCACCACGACGATCTCCCCGCGCTCGTTGCCCCGCTCCAGCGTCAGCTTCCCGCTGCGCTTGTTCATCCCGAGGATCTGCATCAGGTCCGGGATGCTCAGCTGGCTGAGCGAGCCTTCGATCTCCTGGACATCGGTCTTGAGATCCTTCGCCGCCTCGTTGCGGCGGAAGACGTGCTCGATGCGGGAGAGCACCTCGTCGATGTTGAAGGGCTTGCGCAGGAAGCCGTCGCGCAGGCCGCGCAGCTTGTCCGCCTCGAACTGGCCGGTGGAGACCACCACCGGGATGTCATCCGTGCGCGGGTTGGTGCGCAGGATGTTGATGAAGGTGCGCGCGTCCAGCATCCGGCACGCCTCATCGAAGAGGATGAGGTCCGGGTGGCGCAGCACCGCGACTTCCAGGGCCCGCGAGCCGTCCGGCGCGTAGTGCACCTGGTAGCCTCGGGTGCGCAGGGCACGCGAGAGCGGGCGGACCGACTCGAGGTCGGGATCGGCGATGAGGATCTTTCGCACCTGGGCCACGCTCGCTCCTCTGGATCAGTACGGCTGCAGGTCGTACTCGGACTGCAACCGGGTGATGAGCCCATCCACCACGGCGGTGTCCGACGAGTGGAACCCCCAGGTGGCGCCGAGCCCCCGGCGCTGGATGAGCGCGTAGGCCGCGTTCTCCGAGAGCCAGAGGATGAACTCGTGCCGGCCCATGCGCTCGTCCCCCTCCAGGAAGACGGGCGTGAGCGCCGGGTGCGACTCCATGTCCGCGCGCCGCCCCAACAAGTAGACGCGCGAGCTCATGTCGGGAGGGGCCGATTCCAGCCCCAGCGCGATGGGCAGGTCCGCCTTGATTTCGGGGCTGCCCACGTACAACAACCCGCGCGAGCTCGGATCGCGCATCAGCTCGCGGGCGATCTCCGCCTGCAGCTCGTCGAAGAGGACGTCGCTCACCTTGCCGCGGCGCGAGGGCTCCGCGCCCTCCTCCACCGGGAGCTTGGGACTGGAGGCGTTGCCGAGCAGCAGATCCACCTCGTCCCAGAAGGGCAGCGTGTCCAGCATCAGCTTGCGCTGGAGCGAGCAGCGTCGCTCGTCCATGCGCCGGCGGCAGCGGTGCACCAGCTCGTCGAAGTCCTCGCCGTCCTTGGGGAAGGTGCTCGCCCCTCCCACCAGCGCCAGCGGCAGGCGGGCCTCCACCTCCTGCGCCTCCGGCTCCTCGCGCACGGCGGCCAGGGCGCGGCGCACGAACATCATCGCGCCGAAGAAGTCCGTCTCCGGCAGGAGCAGGTAGAACTCCTGATCACTCGCCTTGGCGATGACGTCCGAGTCGCGGACGATGCGCGAGAACGCCTTGATGATGCCGCGCACCGCGAGCTTCGCGTCCGCCGCCCCCAGGCGCATGCGCACCATGGGCAGGTTGTCCACGCTGAACGTCAGCAGCGAGAACGTCCGCCCGTAGCGCCGAGCCTTGTAGATCTCCTTGGAGGCGTAGTCAGTGAAGTAGCTGAGGTTGTAGGCGGCGGTGTCCCGATCCCGGAGCCCCAGCCGCTGCAGCGCCAGCATCCGGCGGCCGTTCTTGACGCCCACCGCCGCCGAGTCGCCGAGGATCTTCGCGTAGCGCACGTGCTCGGTGCGAAAGTCACCGGAGAGCGGATCCGAGAGCTGCGCCATGCCCATGATCTCCCCGCTGATCACAAAGGGGACGTAGAGCACGGGCGAGCGCTCGTCACGGGCGATCCACGGCATGGCCTCGCGCAGGCGGTTGCCGAGTGGCCCTTCCGGGCTCATGCGCTCGGCGAGGAACTGCCTGTCGAGCAGGCCGCGGTAGGCGCGCAGGACGAGGTGCCCCCGGTCATCGGAGATCCACAGGGCGGCGCTCTGGGCATCGCAGACGGCGGCGAGCTCGGCGGCCACACGCTCCTGGAGCCACTCGAGATCCGGCTGGGAGAGGAACTCCAGGCAGCGCTGGTGGAGGTTCTGGTAGCGGGCGAACTCGAGGTTCTCCGTCTGGAGCTGGCTGCGCTCGCGGCGCAGTTGCGCGCGCTCCATGGCCCGCTCCACGGAGAGCAACACGTCCGTCTCGTCGACGGGCTTGGTGAGGACCACGGCCACGTCGGCGCTCAGCGCCATGGCCGAGCCCCTCACGTCCGTGCGCTGGGTGACGAGGATGATCTCCTGGTCGGGATCCCGCTCACGCAGCCTGGCGGTGAGGGCGAAGCCATCCATCTCGGGCATCACCACGTCGGTGATGACCACGTCGAAGGCTTCGCGCGCCACCTCTTCCAGGGCCCGGGCGGCGCTCTCCACCGCGACGACGCGATAACCCCTCCGGGTGAGCATGTCGGAGGCGAGCTGCCGGAAGAAGTTGTCGTCGTCGACGACGAGGATGGGACCAGCCACGGCGGTGGACTCGGCGGGGGGAGGTGGACGGCAGAGGTTACCGGCCCGGGAGATCCGGAACAACGCCCGTGAAGACGAAGGACACGGGACCACGGAGACGGACGTCCGACAGGTCCGAGGGCACCCGGATGTGCAGGTCCCCGCCCGGCAGGGTGACGCGCAGCCAGGCATCGGCTGGGAGCCGCTTGGCGATCACCGCCGCCGCGGCCGCCGCGCAGGCGCCCGTGCCGCAGGCCTCGGTGAGACCACAGCCCCGCTCCCACACCACGACGGTCAGGCCGTCCTTGTCCACCCGGACGAACTCGACGTTGGTGCGCTCCGGGAAGCCGGGGTGCCGCTCCAGCTCGGGGCCCAGGCGGCTGGCGTCCCCGAGGGGCTGGTCGAGCAGCACGAGGTGCGGGTTGCCCATGCTGATGGCATGGCCGCGCAGCCCCGAGTGGCCGGGCACGGGCGCGTCGAGGAACGGCTGGCCGCTGGCACCCGAGGGCAGGTTGGAAGCCACGAGCCGGGCGGGCCCCATGGAGATCTCCACCTCGGCGACACCGTCCACGCCGTAAACGGGCGTGCACGAGAGGAGCCCTGCACCCGTCTCGACCTCGATGCGCTCGGGCTTCTCACCGGAGTGGTCCACCAGGTACTTCACCGCGCAGCGCAGACCGTTGCCGCACATCTCCGCGATGCTGCCATCGGCGTTGTGCACCACCATCCGCGCCATTCCGGTCTGCGACGGCAGCAAGCTGAGGACTCCGTCCGCGCCCACGCCCCGGCGCCGGTCGCACACCCAGCGCGAGAACTCCGCATCGATATCCGTGCCGGATTGACGGCAATCCAGCACGATGAAGTCGTTGCCGAGGCCGTGATACTTGAAGAAGAACTCTGCCGTTGTGCTCATGCTCGTGATCTGACTTCAGCCCTGCTCGTCGGGTTTCGGGTTCGGCGTGGACGCGGGGGCTGAAGCGGATGTGCCCCCCTTCGGGCGGCGAAGCAACTCATTCTTCACCGCGTTCAGCTCCGCGTTGGCGCGCGCGTAGATGTCCTGGACAGTATCGGCTCCCTTGCGAGCCGCCATGCGCTTGAGCGGAGCCAGCTCGGCCTCCTTGGCCTCCAAGAGGCGCTTCTGCTCCGCCAAGGCCGCATCGCGCTCGGCCACGGTGGCCTGGAGAGCCTCGATCTCCCCCTGCAGCCGCTCCACTTCCTCGGACATCTCCAAGATCGCCTCGGAGTCCGACACCGGCTTACGTGTCTCGAGTTGCTTGATCTTCTCGCGCAGTCCAGCACGTTCTGTTTCGAGTGTCTGGAGACGGGCAGTCAGCGCCTCGACGGCCTGCTGCTGCTTCGTCTTCTCCGCGCGCTCGGCATCGAGGAACTTCACCGCCTCGGCGGAGGCCGCCTCCAGTGCTGTCACCCGGCCTTCCAGTCGGATGCGCGCCGCGCGAGCCACCGTGAGGTCCGAGTTGAGCCGCTCGCGCTCGGACATGAGCGTGCCCTTCTCTGCCTCGAGCTTCGCGAACTGCTCCTGCACTGCTTGCGTGGAGCTCTCCCGGGCCTGCGCTCGCCGCTCCGCATCCTCCACCTGGGCCTGCAACTCGGCGAGCTTCGCCTCCGTGGACGCCTCGCGCTCCCGGGTTTGACGCTCCGTCTCCTCCGCCTGGGCCTCCAGCTCGGCCAGCTTGGACAGGATGGACGCCTCGCGCTCCCGGGTCAGGCGCTCCGTCTCCTCCGCTTGGAGCTCCAGCTCGGACTGCATTGCCTTCGCTGCCTCCAGCTCGGCGCGCGCCTCCGCGAGTCGGGACTCGAGCTCGCCCGCCGAACGCGCCACCACCGTGACCCGCTCCCGCTCCGCCTGGCCCGCGGCAAGCGCCTGCACCAGCTCGGCGCGAAGGGTCTCCAGATCGGCGCGGGTGGTTTCCAGCTCAGCACGTGCCGTCTCCAGCTCCGTCCGGGCTGACCCGAGCGCCACGCGCTCCTCCTGAAGGGCCGACTCGAGCGAGGGCGCCTTGCCCGCGATGCGCCGCGCGGATTCGAGCTGCACGGTGAGCAGCTCCATCTGCTCGTGCTCGGAGGTGAGCCGGGCCTTGGCTTCGGACAGCTCCTTCTGGAGGTGCGCGATGTGGGCGTCCCGATCCCTCAAGCCCTGGTGGGCCTGCTGAATCACCATGGAGGCCTGCTGCGCCTGGAACCGAGCGGCATCGAGCTGCGCCACCTGGGCGCGTAGCGCCGCCAGCTCCTGATCCTTCTTCGCGAGCTCGTCCTGGAGGCCCTCCAGCTCCACCCGGACTTCCACCGCGTCGCGCTTGCGGGCCTCGCGCTCGGAGGTGATGGCTTCCTCGCGGGCCCGAAGCTCTTCGACCAGCCGCTTCTGCTCCGCCAGGGAAGCGCCGAGCTCCGTCCCCTCACGCCGGGCCGCCTCCAGCTCCGCGCGCAATGCCGAGGACTCCTGCCGAGCCGCCTCCAGTGCCTCAATCTGGGCCTGCTCGCGCTCGTCCGCCCCAGCTCGAGCGGACTCCAGATCCGCGCGAGCCTCGGACAGCGACTGCTCCAGCTCCGCGCGTGCGGTGCGCTCGGATTCCAGCTCCTGTTGCAAGGACTCCGTCTCGGCACGGGCCTCGGCGAGCGAAACCTCCAGCGCCGAAAGCGTCCCCTGCGTCTCCGCCAGCGTCGAGCGCAGCTCCGCGAGCCCGCTCTCCACCTCGGCGCGAGCCCGCTGCTCTGTCTCGAGCGCGGCACGCACCTGGGACAGCAGCGCATCCGCCTCCTGGCGCTCCGCCGTGAACAACTCCTCGGCCTCGGCCCGCTGCTGCCGCTCGGCGTCGAGCTCCGTCCGGAGGGCCGCCAGCGATTCCTCGGAGAGGGCTCGGCCCTCGCGCTCCGTTTCCAGCTCGGCACGAACCGCCGCCAGCGACTCCTCGGCCTCGGCGCGCTGCTTCCGCTCGGTGTCGAGCTCAGCGCGAACCTGGACAAAGGACTCTTCCGAGGCCCCGTGTGCCTGCTGCGCGGACTCCAGCGCGGACTCGAGCTGGGTGACACGTTGCCGCTCGGCCTCCAGCGCCGCCCGGGCCCGCTTCAGCACTTCTTCCGCGTGGAGCCGCTGCTGACGCTCATCATCGAGCTCGGACCGGGTACGCGACCCTTCCTCGTTCGACTCGATGCGCAGTTGCCGCTCGGTTTCGAGTCCGGCGCGAGTGTGCGAGAGCTCTTCCCGGGCCGCCTCCAGCCGCTTCTGCTCCGCCGCGAGCTCGGCCTGAGCCCGAGCCACGGCTTCCTCCAGCCGAACCCTCCCCTGCCGCTCGAACTCGAGCTCGGCCAGGGCCTGCTCACGCTCCTCGTCGGCAGTCGCCCGAGCCTGTTGCTCCGCTGCGATGGAGCCCTGCGTCGCCTTCAGTGCCGCGTCGAGCCGGGAGATGGACTCCACGTCCGAGGCCCGCACCCGCTCCAGCTCCGTCAGCAGGGCCTCCACTTCCACCACGCGCCGGCGCAGGGCACCACGCTCGTCGGCCCACTGCTGTTGCTGTGCCTCCAGCTCGGCGAGGGCCCGCGCGGCGTCCTCACGCGCACCGGCCTCCACCGCCACCTGATTCTCAAGCCCCTCGGCGCGGAGCTCCTGGGCCTCGCGCGCGGCACGCTCCCGCGCGAACTCGGCCTCGGCCTTCTCCGCCCTCGCCCGCTCCACCGCGACCGCCTGCGCCAGCCGCTCCTCGGCGCGCCGACGCTCCTCGTCGATGGACTCCTCCAGCTCCACCGCGGCGCGGACCCGCTCCTCCTCCATCGAAGCCAGGCGCCCCTGGAGCTCGTGCAGGGACTGCTCGAGCTGGGCCGCCATCGCCCGAGCGTTGGCCTCGGCGCGAGAGCGGGCGTCCACCTCTGCCGTGAGCTGCTCCACGGTGGCTCGCGCCGCCGTCAGCTCTGTATCCAACCCACGCCACTCGGCCTCGCGAGCGGTGAGGCGCAGCTCCGCGTCTCGCCGGGCAGCCTCCGCGGCCGACACGCGCCGGACACCGTCCTCCACCTCGCGCGTCAGGCGCGCCAGGTCCGCGTCTTGGAGGCGCAGCGATTTTTCCGAGGCCTCACGCGCGCTCTCGGCACGGGCCACGTCCGACTTGAGCAGCTCCACCGCGGCGAGCGCCGTCGAGTACTGCTCGGCGATGCGCAGCTCCCGCTCGCGGGCAGCCTCCACCTGTCGCCGCAGCTCCTCGGACTGCTCCCGCGCGCGCTCGGAGGAGAGCCTGTCCTTCTCGCGCTCAACACGCAGAGCGGCCAGCTCGTCCTGCAGCTCGCGCAGCTGGGTGTACGCCTGGGTGAGGCGCTCGCGAGACTCCTCCAGGGAGGTGTTCAGCTCCTCGCGGCGGGCACGCTCCAGCCGCAACGTCTCCTGAGCACCCAGGGCCTGGACATCCGCCTCCTTCCGGGCGCGCTCCGCGGCCTCCAGCTCCAGCCGCTGCTGGGTGAGGCGCCGGTCCGCGTCCGTCACGCGCTCCAGGGCCACCTGCAACTCCAGCTCGGTGCGGCGCAGGCGGGAGGACAGCTCATCGCGCTCGCGGGCGGCCTCGGGGGTACCGCGCGCCTGCTCCAACTGCGCGGTGAGCCGGGCCACGTCGTTGCGAGCGACCTCCAGCGAGGGCTTGAGCTGGGCGAGCTCCGTCTCGCGATCCGTCAGCTCCGCGCGCAGCCGGGTGAGGGACTCCTTGAGGCGTCCGGTGCGCTCCTCCCACCCCTTGGCGCGCTGGGCCACCTCGTCCAGCTTCCCGCGGGTGAAGGCGAGCGGCTCGGGAGGCAGCTGCACCCAGGTGGGGTCCACGATGCGGGCGGGCTCCTGGCCGGCCACCACCACGAAGTAGGCCGCCTCACCGCCGTGGATGAGGGTGCCATCCACCTGGAGGCCATCCCCCTTCTCGAAGGCGAGCTGATAGCCCAGCACGGGAGACTGGGTGGCCACCTCCACCTGGGCGAAGTGCGGCGAGAGCGCGTCGAGCAACTGCCCATACGTGGGCGGCACCCCCTCCTCCACCTCCATGAGCTGCCAGAGGGCGAGGCCCGCCGTGTTGCGCAGGCCGCCGATGAGGTAACCCTGCCGGCTCACGAGCCGCGCCAGCTCGGCGAGCAGCGTGGGCGCGCGCACATAGGGGGCCAGGTCCGCCACCAGCACCAGATCGAAGCTGCCGGGCTCGAGGTCGTCGTAGACGTTGGCGCGGTAGCGCAGCGTGGCGCTGCCGTGGGCCTTCTGGGCCGCCTCGACCGCCTTGAGGTCCGCATCACACGCCACGACGGTGCGGGCGCCACGCTCCAGGAGGAAGCGCGCGCTCTCGCCGCCGGTGGTGGCAACGGCGTCGATCTCCAACACGCGTCGGCGTGCGAAGAGGCCCTCCGCGAAAATGTACCGGGGCAACAGCTCGCTGGTCCCCAGGCGGCGGAATGTGGGATGCATGAGGTCGGACAGCCGAGTATAGCCCTGGGGACGGTTGTCCCAAGGAAAGGACCGGGGCCGGGAAATCGCCTCCCCGCCCGGACGTCTGGGGAGCAAGCGATATGAATCCCATGATGAACCCTCAACAGAATCGGCCGAGCTTCGGTCGCCGGGCCACGAGCGCCTTCACGCGCCTGCTCGTCACCCTCCTCATCCTCGGTCTGGGAGGGGCGGTGGCCTTCTTGCTGTCTCAACTGAACGCCCGGACCTTCACCCTGACCTTGGAAAACGGGCAATTGGTGGTGATGAAGGGGCGGCTGCTACCTACGGGGGCGGTGCCCTACCGGCCCGGGGACGCGCGACTGGTGGACACCTATGCCCCCATCGCCGTGGAAGGCCGGGACGTCTCGTCCCTGCTGGAGCAGAAGTTCACCGAGCGGGATGAGCTGGACCGGGCCCTCTTTCCGGTGTTGGAGGGGCTTGCCCGCCCCAAGGTGCAGTCGGACAACTCGGAACTCCTGGAAAAAGGGCTTTACTACCTGCGGCGCGCGGAGCTCCTCTCCGGGCTGACGGAGGAGCAGCGTCGCACGCTGGAGACGATGAAGGCGGATGTGGCCTTCTTCCAGGCGAGGCAGAAGCTGGAGGAGGCGCGGCGAGACGTAACGGAGGCGCTGACGCAGTTGAAGCTGGCGGCGGAGAGCCGGAACCGGAACACGCAGCGGGCCAACCAACTGCTCTCCACGGTAGGCCCGGCGGCGCAGGCGCTGGAGAAGGCGCTGCGGGCCGCGGATGCGAGCTTCGGCGAGTCCAGCGACGCCTCGACGCCGCCCGAGACGCCCATTCCCCCGCCGGCCGCACAGGGGCAACAGCCGGCGCCGACGCAACAGGCACCGGGGAGCACGACGACACCTGCTGCGCCCTCGCAGGGAATGCGGACCACCGATAGCGAGACGCAGCAGCGCCCCACCGGGACGGAGCAGCCCGGGACGGGCCCGACGCGCTGAGCAACTGTCGAGCACACTGAGCGTGGAGGGGGACGGGGGCGCGCTTCATCCGCGCCACCGTGCGGTATACGTGTGGGCCCACGAGGAGACGTGCCCCATGACGATGACCCCTGTTCCCCCCGAGATGAAGAGACTCGTGCCATTCGAAATGGCCTTGCGCGAGGTGGGCATGCGCTACCCCGAGGTCACCGAGGACTTCCCGTGGGGCCACCGGACGCTGAAGGTGAAGGGCAAGGCCTTCGTCTTCATGGGAGTCAGCGCCGAGGGCTTCTTCATGTCCGTCAAGCTGCCGCAGTCGAATGGAGCGGCGCTGATGCTGCCCTTCGCGCAGCCGACCGGGTACGGCCTGGGCAAGAGCGGCTGGGTCAGCGTCAACTTCGGTGCGCGCGACACGCCCCCGGTGGAGTTGCTGAGCAAGTGGCTCGACGAGAGCTACCGCGCGGTGGCGCCCAAGAAGCTCGTGGCGCAGCTCAGCGGCGAGGCAGGAGAGACAACGGCTGCGCCCGCCAAGGCCCGGAGCGCCCCGGCCCGGAAGCCCGCGACGGCCGCGGCGAAGAAGACGGCAGCGAAGAAGCCCGCCGCGAAGAAGCCCGCCGCGAAGAAGGCCGCCCCCCAGAAGAAGGCGGCAAAGAAGACGGTAGCCAGCAAGCAGCTCCTGCGCACCTGAGGCTGGCTAATGAACCGAAGGTGAAGCGTCCTCCTCGAGGGAGGTCTCCCCGAATTCCTCGGCCTGCCCCTCTCGCGCACGCACGACCCGGGGCAGGCACAGTCGGAAGGTGCTGCCCCGGCCCGGCTCGCTCTCGAGTTCCAGCGTCCCGCCCTGTGCCGCTGCGGAACGGAAAGCAATGCTCAAGCCCAACCCAACGCCACCGGGTTGCCCTGGCTGCACGGGCCGGAATAGCTCCCGCTGGCGCTCGGGGCTGATACCAGGGCCGGAGTCCTCCACCTTGAACACCACCTCGTTCTCCTGCTCCTCCATCGTGACGCGCACGAAGCCTTTTTCGGTGTACTTGATGGCGTTCTGGATGAGGTTTCCGAGCGCGTCCACCAACAGGTCCCGGTCCACCGTCATGCGCGCGGACCAGTTGGTGGAGACGTCGAGCCGCAAGCCCTTGCGGCTGGCATCGTGCTCATAATCCGCGACGAGCTGGTCGATGACCTGGGCCGGGGCGAGAGACTCCGGGTGGACAGGCATCTCGTCGGGCTTGAAGCGCTCCAGCCGGAGAATGCCGTCGACCAGCCGGCTCAGCCGGTTCACCGTGCGGCGTAGCCGCTCCACGGCCCGGGTGTCCGGCGCGCGCTTCCCACCCTCTAGCTGCTGGACATACAAGCTCAGCGTGGAGAGTGGCGTGCGCAACTGGTGCGCGATGCCCGCCACGTACTCCGAGCGCTCACGGGCCACCTGCTCTCCCTGGTACTTCGCGAACCGGCGCGCCGACTCGGCGGCGAGCTCGAAGATGGCGATGGAGAAGAACGAGTACTCGTGGACGGAAACCTGCTCGTCCCGCTCTTCAAGCCAAAGGCGGACCTCCTCGATGACGTATGCGTACTCGCGCACCACCTCCTCGATGGGCTCCGCGTCGCGCACGCGCTGCTCGGGATCCAGCCGTCCAGGCTGCTCCCACAGCTTCCGGGGAGATTCAGAGGCACCTCCCTCGCGCAGCGTATCGCCGATAACCCGGAGTTGGACGGCCAGGTGATCCTTGATTGCGGCCTCCGTCATTCCATGGATCGCGGGCCCCTCCTGAAGCCATCGCGCGTACCACCGTTGTACGAGCTCGTCTGTATGGTTACAGAGCAGCTCTCCGAGTGAGGTCATTCCTCACCTTCCTATGGGGCTCCATCCCTCAGAGGAAAATGGAGATCTCGACCATTCTTGCCCACAGGGCCCCCGGTGCCCCACCGATTGGGGGGCAGCCGGGTGAGCAGTTCTACACCTGCTCTTCCACAACAAGGTTTGTGGTTGTTCTCGGGCTCGCTGCTGCTGACGACGGCGAGCGAGTGTAGCCTCCCAAACCAATAAGAAAATGTGACAACAGGAGCCGCCCCACCTGCGCTGGACAAACTTGCTAGAGAGGAGCGGCCAAAAAGGAGATAGGCGAATGTCGGGACGCTTCGAAGCGCACGGTGACGTGGGCATCCTTTGGATCGACAACCCTCCGGTGAACGCCATCAGCCAGGCCGTACGAGTGGCCATACTCGACGGGCTGAAGCAGGCGGAAGCCGATAGCGCCATCAAAGTCCTGGTCATCGCCTGCGCCGGCCGCACCTTCATGGCGGGCGCCGACATCACCGAGTTCAGCGGCCCGCCCAGGCTTCCGAGCCTGCCGGAGGTGATCGACGCACTCGACGCGTTCTCCAAGCCCGTGGTGGCGGCGATCCACGGAACGGCCTTTGGCGGCGGCTTCGAGGTCGCGCTGGCCTGCGACTATCGCGTGGCCCTGGCGAACGCCCAGGTCGGCCTGCCCGAGGTGAAGCTGGGCATCCTGCCGGGAGCTGGTGGCACCCAGCGTCTGCCGCGTCTGGTCGGCATTGAGCCGGCCCTGCAGGCCATGATCTCCGGTGACCCGATTCCGGCACCTGCCGCGCAGGAGATGGGCGCCATCGACAAGCTCGTGGTGGGCGACCTGACCGAGGCCGCTGTCGCCTTCGCGCGGGAGAAGATCGGCTCGCCGCGGCGCAGGGTCCGCGACATCACCCTCTCCCCGAACTCCCTCCCTGCCGGCTTCTTCGATACCGCACGCCAGCGCACCGCCAAGGAGAAGCGCAACCTCTTCTCCCCGCAGCGCATCATCGACGCCGTGGAGGCCGCGATCACCCTGCCCTTCGATCAAGGCATCCAGCGCGAGCAAGACCTGTTCTTCGAGTGCGCGAAGAGCAGCCAGGCCAAGGCGCTCCAGCACGTCTTCTTCGCCGAGCGTCAGGTCTCGAAGATCCCCGGCCTGCCCGCGGACGTGAAGCCGCGCTCCATCAAGTCGGTGGCCATCATTGGCGCGGGCACCATGGGCGGTGGCATCGCCATGAACTTCGCGAACGCCGGCATTCCCGTGACGCTCCTGGAGGTGAACCAGGAAGGGCTGGACCGAGGCCTGGGCGTCATCCGCAAGAACTACGAGGCCACGGCGGCCAAGGGGCGCCTGACGTCGGAGCAGGTGGAGACCCGCATGGGCCTCATCAAACCGACCCTGTCCTACGATGCGCTGGCGGACGCGGATCTCATCATCGAGGCGGTGTTCGAGACGCTGGAGATCAAGAAGAAGGTCTTCGAGACCCTGGATCGAGTCGCCAAGAAGGGCGCCATCCTGGCCTCCAACACCTCGTACCTGTCGATCGACACCATCGCCGGCTACACCTCGCGGCCGGAGGACGTGCTGGGAATGCACTTCTTCTCCCCCGCCAACGTCATGAAGCTGCTGGAGATTGTCCGAGGCGCCCGAACCGCGCCGGACGTACTGGCAACGGCGCTGGACGTCGCCAAGCGCATCAAGAAGGTGGGCGTGGTCGCCGGCAACTGCCACGGCTTCATCGGCAACCGCATGCTGGAGGGCTACGGGCGTGAGGGCAGCCTGCTGATCCTCGAGGGCGCCACGCCGCAGCAGGTGGACCAGGCGCTGGTGAAGTTCGGCATGCCCATGGGCGTGCTGCAGATGTTCGACCTGGCCGGCCTCGACATTGGCTACAAGTCTCGCAAGGACCGGGAGCCCGGCACCTTCGACGTGAAGTCCGGAGCCGTGGCGGACAAGCTGGTCGAGATGGGCCGGCTCGGCCAGAAGACCAAGGCGGGCTTCTACGACTACGAGTCGGGCCAGCGCACGCCCATCCCCTCAGACGTGGTCGCCAAGGTGATTGAGGAGACGGCCGCTCAATACGGCATCAAGCGTCGGGAGATCAGTGAGCAGGAGATCCTCGAGCGCTGCTTCCTGGCCATGGTGAACATCGGCTGCGAGGTGCTGCGCGAGGGCATCGCCTACCGGGCCAGCGACATCGACATCGTCTACCTCTACGGCTACGGCTTCCCGGCCCACCGGGGAGGCCCGATGTTCTGGGCGGAGCACGAACTGGGTCTGCCCAAGGCGCTGGAGAGGATCCGCGAGTACGCACGCCAGCATGGGCCTCGCTGGTGGACGCCATCCCCGCTGTTGGAGCGGTTGGTCGCCGAGGGCAAGGGCTTCGCCCAGGCTGTCTGAACCCTGAGCGGACTGGCATCCAACGAATCCAACGAGACACGTCCTGGAGACATCATGGATCTGAACTACACCCCCGAGGAACTCGCCTTCGCCGACGAAGTACGGCAGTGGGTACGGGCCAACCTTCCACCCGAAACGCGCGACCGGGTCCTCCAGCACCAGCACCTCAGCAAGGAGGAGCAGGTCGAGTGGCAGCGCCGGCTCCACGCGCGAGGCTGGGGAGGGCCGCGCTGGCCGAAGGAGTACGGCGGCCCCGGTTGGACCTCGGTCCAGCAACACCTCTTCGACGAGGTGCTGTCCGAGGAGGGAGCGCCCCAGGCCCTGCCCTTCGGCCTGAGCATGATTGGGCCGGTGCTGATGGCCTACGGCAGTCAGAAGCAGAAGGACTATTACCTGCCGCGCATCCTGCGGATGGACGACTGGTGGTGCCAGGGCTTCTCCGAGCCGGGCTCGGGCTCGGACCTGGCGTCGCTGAGGATGAAGGCGGAGCTCGACGGTGACGAGTGGGTGCTCAACGGGCAGAAGACGTGGACCACCCTGGGCCAGTACGCGAACATGATCTTCCTGCTGGCGCGCACGGATCCGTCGGCCAAGAAGCAGCAGGGCATCTCCATGCTGCTGGCGGACATGAGCACGCCGGGCATCACGCTCCGCCCGATCATCACCGTCGACGGTGCGCACGAGGTCAACGAGGTCTTCTTCGACAACGTGCGCGTGCCGAAGGAGAACATCGTCGGCCAACCTGGGATGGGCTGGAGCTACGCCAAGTTCCTGCTGAGCCACGAGCGCACCAACATTGCGCGGATTGGCCGCTCGAAGGCGGAGCTGACGCGGCTGAAGAAGATCGCCACGGAGGAGAAGGTCGAGGGCGTGCCGCTGATGGAGACCCCGGGCTTCCGCGAGAAGGTCGCGGCGGTGGAGATCGAGCTGATGGCGCTGGAGTTGACCAACCTGCGCATGATCGCCGCCGAGCAGTCTGGCCAGGCACCGGGGGCCGAGGCCAACATGCTGAAGATCAAGGGCTCGGAGATTCAGCAGACCCTGACCGAGCTGATGATGGAGGCCGTGGGCCCCTACGCGCTGCCGTACAACCCTGAGGCCCGAGAGTTCGGCTGGAAGAAGGGAGAGCCGATCGGTCCGGAGTACGCGGCCCCGTTGGCGCCGGACTACTTCAACTACCGCAAGGTGACGATCTACGGCGGTTCCAACGAGATCCAGCGGAACATCCTGGCCAAGGCCGTGCTCGGCCTCTGAGTCGGAGCGGAAGGAGAGAGAGTCACATGGACTTCAGTCTGAGCGACACGCAGCAGATGCTGCGAGACACGGCCGCCCGTCTCATCCGCGAACGCTACGGTTTCGAGGAGCGGGCGAAGATCCTGGCCTCGGAGGAGGGTTTCTCCCGGAAGATGTGGGCCACCTTCGCCGAGCTGGGCCTGCTGGGGGTGGAGATCCCCGAGGAGCACGGTGGCATCGGCGGCACCTTCCAGGATCTCGCGATCGTCCTGGAGGCATTCGGCCGAGGGATGGTGGTGGAGCCGTTCATCCCCACGGTCGTCCTGGGGGCGGGCCTCATCCGAGCAGCAGGCAGCGAGGCCCAGAAATCCGAGCTGCTACCCCGCGTGGCGGAGGGAGGGATGTTCCTGGCCTTCGCCCACGGAGAGCCCAAGTCGCGCTATTCGCTCACCCACGTGGAGACCACGGCGAAGCGAGACGCGAACGGCTACCGGCTCGACGGAGCCAAAGCGGTGGTGCTTGGGGGCGACTGCGCCGACAGACTGATCGTCTCGGCGCGCACGGCGGGCAAGACGAGCGACCGGGAAGGTCTGTCACTGTTCGTGGTCGAGCGCGGCGCGCCGGGCCTGAAGATCCGCGGCTACCCCACCGTCGACGGCACGCGTGCCGCGGAGGTCACGCTCGAGGGAGTGCGAGTCCCGAGCTCGGCCCTGCTAGGCCCGGAGGGTGGCGCGTTTCCATTCATCCAGCAGACGATCGATCGCGGCATCGCGGCGCTGTGCTCGGAGGCAGTGGGCAACATGCAGGCACTGAACGAGGTGACGCTCGACTACCTGAAGACGCGTACCCAGTTCGGCGTGCCGATTGGCAGCTTCCAAGTGCTGCAGCACCACATGGTGGACATGTACATCGCGCACGAGCAGGCGAAATCCATGGCGATCCTGGCCGCGGACCGCGCGGACAGCACGGACGCCCAGGCGCGAACGAAGGCGATCTCCGCCGCGAAGGTACAGATTGGCCGATCGGGCCGCTTCATTGGACAGTGGGCGATCCAGCTGCACGGAGGAATCGGCACGACGATGGAATACAACGCCGGGCACTACTTCAAGAGGCTGACGACGATCGACCGAACCTTCGGAGACGCCGATTTCCACCTGACGCGTTTTGCGACCGCGACCTAGTGGGAACAGACCCGTGGATGTCCCCTCTCCCTCTGGGAGAGGGCTAGTGGAGTGTCCGCGAAGTTTTTGGACATAGTCACAAGAGGCGGCGATCCACCCACTCGTGCATCTTGGAGCGAGTCCACGACCAGGTGAACGGGTGGGCGTAGAGGCGGTTGTATTCGGGCCAGCTGGCGTCGAGGTGCTCGATGAGCTCGTCACGGTTGGCCCAGCTTCCCCGCTGCAGGTAGTGCGCTGCGAAGGCGCGCAGCAGCAATTCGGCTTGGTTGAGCCAGGAGGCGTGAGCGGGCGTGAAGAGCACCCGGACATGAGGGTAGTTGCTGTACAGGAAGTCGAGAGTCTCCCGGGCGACGTGGCTGGAACCTCCATCCCAGATGAGGTGGATGCGGTGCGCGTCGCTGTGGTCCCCAAGCAGTTGGGGGAGCACTGCTCGCAGGCAAGCGCCGTCGTTGCGCTCCAGGCACCAGCCCCGCATCTGGCCGGTATGCACCACCAACTTCACCAGGAAGTTCACCGTGCCGTGCCGTGTGTACTCGAACTCTTGTTTCTCGATGAGCCCAGGCCTCGTCGAGCGCGAGGGATGGTTACGCTCCAGCACCTGGATGTTGGGCTTCTCGTCCAGGCACAAAACCACCTCACCTCGTGCGGCCAGCCTCTGGGCCTGCTCGTAACACCAGAGAATCTGCGCGGCCTGGTGGCGGAAGGCGTCATCAGGAGTCGGTGTCTTCCAGTACCGGGAGCGATGCGGTTGCAGGGCGGCATCCCGAAGGATGACAGCTACCGTGGAGTGTGAAATGGCGGGGGCGATACCCTTCAGGCGAGCAGCACGCGCCAGACTACGCGTGGACCAGTGGGTCATGTGCAGCCCTACTCCAGCCGGCTCACTGCACGCCAGGCGCTCTACCTCGACTCGCTGGAGGGGGGAAAGCTCCCGCGGTCGCCCGGGGCGGTAGGAGTCCTTCACTACATCCACGCCGAGAGCTTCGAAGCGACGACACAGTGCCCAGATGGTCCTGCGGTCCTGGCCGAGTCGGTCGGCCAACTCCGAGACGATGGTGGCTGGGTCAGCCATCTCCAGCAGGATGCGCGCCCGCCGGGCGATGCGTTGCTCGGTACGTCCGTCTCGCACCAGTTGCTCGAGGTACGTCACCTCTTCGGGCGAGAGGTGGATGAGTCGTGGGGGGCGTCTCCTCATCCACCGGAGTTATTCAGCCCCCCGCGACTATGTCCAAAAACTTCGCGGACACTCCACTAGGGTGAGGGTATTTCCACCCTGTGCTGCTCAATGGAAATGGGGATAAGGGACGCAACACGGGGTGACATACCCTCACCCCCCGCCCTCTCCCAGAGGGAGAGGGAGCATGCGCACCAAAAGATTCACCGGACACCTCACCAGGAGAGCCACGCCCCATGACGACCCTACCGAGTGCCCGGCCCGTGCTCATCGTGGGCTCCCGCGAGGACGCACACGTGTCGGAGATAGCGCGTCGGGTCGAGCAAGAAGGGGTGAAGACGCTGGTCGTGGACACCCTCACCTTCCCGGAGGAGACGCGGCTAGCGCTCACGGATGACCTCGGGGGCATCACCCTGGATGGCCGCCGGCTCGAGCGACCCGGAGCCATCTACCTGCGCAGCTATCACTCGCACCCGCTCGCTTTCGGGGTGGATGCAAGCGAGGCGATGGACGACGACTGGCGCACCACGCTCGTGGCCTTCCGCGAGAAGATGACCCTGTTGCGAGGGTTGGTGGGCCGTTGGGAGGCGATGGGCGTGCCGCTCTACAACCCGCTGTCGGTGGACTGGCGCACGCCCAAGCCGGTGCAACTGTCACTGCTGGCCAACGCAGGGCTTCCGGTGCCCGAGACGCTCTGGACGAACGACCCGGAGGCGGTGCGCCGATTCGCCGCGGGGCGGCGCGTGGCCTTCAAGCCCGTCGAGGGCGGCGCGGCCACGCGGGAGCTAGGGCCCGAGGATCTCACGGACGCACGGCTCGCCGCGCTGGAGACCGCTCCCGTGACCTTCCAGGAGCTCATGCCCGGCGAGGACGTGCGCGTCTACGTGCTCGACGGAGAGATCGTCGCCAGCCTGCGCATTCTCTCCAAGGCGCTCGACTTCCGGCAGAACGAGGAGCGCATCGAGACCTTCGAGCTCCCCCCCGAGGTGGCGCGCCAGTGCCTGCGGGCCACGGAGGTGGTGGGCTTGCGCTGGACGGGGATGGACCTCAAGCGCGACGTGAGGGGCACCCTGCGCTTCCTCGAGCTCAACGCCTCGCCCATGTTCCTCGGCTTCGATGCACGCGCGGGCACGGATCTACTCGGCCACCTCGCCCGAGCGCTCGCCAAGGCTGCACGCTCGCCCATTCCCTGAAGCCACCGGCCACCTGGCGATCGGTGTGCCGAAGGGCGAGCCGCCGACCGGGCAAAGGCCTCATGGCCATCACGGAGTGGGCTCACTCCGGCAGCCGTTCTTCCGGATGCAGGCTCCCTCGAGCCTGAGATCCCGCGGGATAGGCCTGCGGGTCACCCGATCCAGGAGCACGACATGGCGCAGGAGAAGGAGAAAAAGGCCAAGAAGATCAAGGAGCTGTTCGTGCAGGACCTCGCGCGCATCGAAGGTGGCAACGGAGCGACGAAGGATCCGAAGTGCCCGGAGTTCACCACCCTCGCTTGCGGCGAAGAGCCCGGGGGATGCTCCCCTTGCTGAGCAGTCTCGTTTGAACCCGAGCAGAGACGGTGGGGTCTACCCCACCGCCCTGCCCACCGCTCCGGGCTCACGGCAGCTGCGAGCCACCGGGTGCGCGGGGTGGCCAGGCCGGAGACCTACCGGGCGTGCGAAGCACGAAGGCTGCGCGGGACTACTTCCCCTTCATCACGCCGATGAAGGGCAGGTTGCGATAGCGCTCGGCGTAGTCGAGCCCGTAGCCCACGACGAAGACGTCGTCGATGACGAAGCCCTTGTAGTCGATGGGAATCTGGGCGCGCGCGCGAGACGGCTTCTCCAGCAGCGTGCACACCTTGAGCGAGGCCGGGTGCCGAGCCCTGAGGTTCTCCAGCAGGAAGCTCATGGTGAGGCCGGTGTCGATGATGTCCTCGATGACGAGCAGGTGCTTGCCCGCCATGGGCTTGCTCACGTCGGTGGTGATGCGCACCTCGCCGGTCGTCTCGGTGCCGCCCTGGTACGAGGACACCCCGAGGAACTCGATCGTCAGCGGCAGGTCCACGTAGCGCGCCAGGTCCATGGCGAAGAACGCCGAGCCCTTGAGCACGCAGATGAGCGTCAGGTCCTTGCCCTGATAGTCGCGGGTGATTTGCGCCCCCAGCTCGCGCACGCGCGCCTGGAGCTTCTGCTCATCGATGTGGATGCCGACGTCCTGCTCGAAGAAAGCCACGGTCCTACCTCTACACGTACGCGTTGTTCATGATCTCCCCGAAGCCGCCGCCACCGGGGACGATGTATTGCCGGTCATCCAGCCCCCGCTCCTTCTCCCACAGCTCGCCGGGCACCGTGCCGAACACCTCCGGCGGTGACAGCCCGCGGTCCAGGCGCAGCGCGTACACCACCACATCCGGATGCTCGCGGGAAATCCTCCGCAGGAACTCGGGGGTGACGATCAGGTTGAGGCTGAGGATGCGCCGGGGCGTGCCATGCACCTTGTCCTTGTACATGGACACCGCGGTGCACAGGCTGCCTCCGGTGGCGCCCATCGGATCCGGGAAGAGGACGAACGCATCGTCAATGTCCCCGCCAATCTTGGCCCCTCCGATGTTCGACCCCACCACCGTCTCCTTGGCGTCGATCATCCGGCTCATGATGATGTGATCCTGGCGCACCAGCACCGGATCCACCGTGGTGTTGAGCAGATCATACGCCACCTGGGAGGGCAGCGTGCCGGCTCGGGCGATATTCACCGTCACCGCGCGCACGGCGGGGTCGATGACCTCGCCCTGGTACATGCCCTGCGGCGTGTGATCGATCATCCGCGTGGGCATGGCCACCATCTTGCGCGGGAACTCCGCGTTGATGACCGTCTTCACCAGGTCCGAGTAGAGCAGCGCCACCAGCCGGTTGATCTCCGGCTGTACCGTCCCCTTCGAGCACAGTTTCGCCAGCTGCGAGAGCAGGAACGGATTGCCCACCAGGTGCACGTTGGGGCCATACCGGTGAGGCATCTCGCTCAACTGGAAGGGGACGTTGGCGTAGAGGGTGTCGCGCATGGCAGGGCCTCCGGAGGTTCAGTCCTTGAACAAATCGAGCGTCTGGGGAGGCGTGGCCTCGGTGGGCTCGGCCCGGTGGCACTTGCGGCAGCGAGCCTCATAGGCTCCAGCGGCGCCCACCACCACGCGCTCCCCGCGATCCACCAGCCGCTGCGAGCGGTTGGCCGGATTCCCACACACCACGCAGATGGCCAGTTGCTTCGTCACATACTCGGCGATGGCCAGCAGTTGCGGCATCGGCTCGAAGGGGCGCCCCTGGTAGTCCTGGTCCAGTCCCGCGACGACGACGCGCAGCCCCCGATTCGCCAGGGCCTCACAAACCGAGACCACCTCGGGCCCGAAGAACTGGACCTCGTCGATACCCACCACTTGGGTCCGCGGAGCCAGGTGAAGGAAAATTTCTTCAGCCCGTTCAATCGGAATGGAGGTCAATTTCAACTGGGAGTGGCTGACGACCTGGGTCTCGTCGTAGCGGTTGTCCAGTTTCGGCTTGAAGACCTGGACCACTTGTTTGCCGTATACGGCACGCTTGATGCGGCGAATCAACTCCTCGGTCTTGCCGGAGTACATCGAGCCGCAGATGACCTCTATCCACCCGATATCTGTGGGAAATTGATGCACGAGGAGGACTCGCTCGGGGGCCTGTGCGGGATCGCGAGACTCCTGTGTCACGCCCCTCCTAGCCCGTCAACTTTCAAGATCCCACCACTCCGGGCGGCGCCCGCCAGCCCCCATCCCACCGTGTTGGCAAGCATCTTGAAGAACCCCGCCCGAATTCCAACGGGGAGGTTCGGGTGGCGGCGACGACGCAGGCGACACGTTGGGCAGGTATTGAGGGAGCTTCGTTCCACATCAGCCCGGCAGCGGCGCTGCTGCTGGTGCTCAACCTGCTGGACGGACTCTTTACCCTCACCTTTTTACAACTGGATGTGGCCGAGGAGCTCAACCCGCTCATGCGGATGGCCTACGAGCACTCGCCCCTGGCCTTCATGGCCTCCAAGCTCGCCATCGTGAGCTTGGGGCTGACGCTGCTGTGCTTGCACCGCTCCATGCGGATCAGCCAGCGGGCAATCCAGGCTGGGGCTGCGCTCTACACTGTCATTGATATCTACCACCTGGCCTTCCTGGCCCACATGTGTTTCCGAAGCGTCGGTTGACGTACAACAAGCCCGGATAGACTTGATTTTCCGGGTCGGTCTGTCTCAGGCTCCCCCGCTAGCTCGGACCCCTAGAGGTCCGGGGGGGGACCATGAACATCACCGACGTCAAGGTGTATCCGGTCGACGAGGATAAGCTGAAGGCCTACGTGACCATCACCTTGGATCACTGCTTTGTCATCCGGGATCTCAAAGTCATTCACGGAGCGTCCGGCCTGTTTATCGCCATGCCGGCCAAGCGCCGGAAGGACGGGACGTACAAGGACATTGCACACCCGCTCAATGCCGACACGCGCAACCAGATGGAGCGAACCATCCTTCTGGAATATGAGCGGCACCAACAAACGGGGGCCGGGGGCTCAAGCCCCTTTCTAGCCGCCGCCGAGCACGACTGAGCACGGGGCCGAACGAGCCGGAGGAAGGGACTTCCCTTCCGTCGCGGGGCGCGTTAGTAGCGCGCCCATGCAGCCTCGCGACTTCAAGGTGTTCACCGGGAGCTCCAATCCAGGTCTGGCCCATCGCATCTGCGATTACCTCAAGCGTCCCTTGGGGAAGGCCTCCGTGGGCCGTTTCTCCGACGGGGAGATCCACGTGGAGATCGGCGAGAACGTGCGCGGACTGGACGTCTTCATCGTCCAGTCCACGTGCCCTCCGGCCAATGATCACCTGATGGAGCTGCTGATCATGTGCGACGCGCTCAAGCGCGCGAGCGCTGGCTCGATCAACGCGGTCATGCCCTACTACGGGTACGCCCGGCAGGATCGCAAGGTAGCGCCGCGTACGCCCATCACCGCCAAGCTGATCGCGGACATGCTCGAGGTGGCGGGTGCCACGCGCGTGGTGTCCATGGACATGCACGCGGGGCAGATCCAGGGCTTCTTCAACATCCCCTCGGATCACCTCTACGCCTCGCCGGTGTTCCTGGACGACCTGCGCAAGAAGTTCCCTGACTCGCAGGACCTGGTCATCGTGTCGCCGGACGCGGGCGGCGTAGAGCGGGCGCGCGCCTACTCCAAGCGGCTCAACTGCGGCCTGGCCATCATCGACAAGCGCCGGCCGCGGCCCAACTCCTCCGAGGTGATGAACCTCATCGGAGATGTGAGCGGCAAGGACGCGGTACTGGTGGACGACATGGTGGACACCGCGGGCACGCTCACCCAGGCGGCCGCCGCGCTGAAGGAGCGGGGCGCGCGCCGAGTGGTGGCCTATGCCGTCCACCCCATCCTCTCCGGACCCGCCATCCAGCGCATCCAGGACTCGACGCTCGAGGAGCTCGTCTTCACGGACACGGTGCCGCTGTCGCCCGCCGCCCTGGCCACTGGCAAGGTGCGCGTGCTCACCACCGAGCGCCTCTTCGGAGAGGCCATCGCGCGCATCCACCGCGCCGACTCGCTCAGCTCCCTCTTCGTCTGACGAAGAAGGGCTCCCCTGCCCGCCGGGCGGCTTGACTCTGGCCGCCCGCGCTGGCATGTCGCACCCACACCACGCCGGCCCTTCTTTCCGCAAGGCGCCGTCTCGGGGCCCGCCACGGGGGCGGGATGCCAGAGGCGCCGGGGTTCGTTCTGGCGAGGTCACATCGCAGTCCCCACACCGAGGAAATCCATGTCCATCGACAAGAGCACGCTCGAGGTCAAGCCGCGCGAGGGCTCCGGCAAGGGCGCCGCCCGCCGTCTGCGCAGCCAGGGTCTGGTGCCCGCCGTCGTGTACGGCAAGCACCTGGAGAAGCCGCTGTCCGTGGCGGTTGACCCGAAGTCCGTGCGCCAGGCCATCAACACCCCGCACAAGTTCAACACCCTCATCACCCTGAAGGGTGCGGGCGCCGGCGAGCAGCAGGTCCTCTTCAAGGACTACCAGCAGGATCCGGTCACCCGTGAGATCCTCCACGTGGACTTCATCGCCGTGCGCGAGGATGACCAGGTGAAGGTGAACGTGCCTCTGATCCTCACCGGCAAGGCCGAGGGTGTGGCCGAGGGCGGTCTGCTCACCCAGGCCCGCCGCGAGATCGAGGTCTTCGCCAAGCCGCGCGCCATCCCCGAGAAGATTGAGGTGGACGTGACGGCGCTGAAGATCGCCCAGGCGCTCCACATCAACGATGTGAAGCTGCCCGAGGGTGTGATCGTGAAGACCAACGTCAACTACACCATCGCCGTGATCTCCGCGCCCGAGGGTGCGGCTGAGGCGGCTCCCGCGGCGGCTGCTGCTGCGGCTCCCGCGGCGGCGGCGGCCAAGCCCGCGGCCGGCGCTGCGGCCAAGCCCGCGGCCGGCGCTGCGGCCAAGCCCGCGGCTGGCGCGAAGAAGTAGTCTCGTCTTCCTGCCGTACACGCGGGGTCAGCCTGAAGGGGCTGGCCCCGTCTGTTTTTCGGAGTCTCTGCCATGAAGCTCATCTGTGGACTGGGCAATCCCGGGCGTGAGTACGAGCGCCACCGGCACAACATCGGTTTCATGGTGGTGGACGCGCTGCTGTCGCGCGTGCGCGCCGAGCTCAACCAGGAGAAGTTCCAGGCCCGGGTGGGTCAGGGCACCCTGGGCGGCGAGAAGGTCCTCTTCCTGGAGCCGCAGACGTACATGAACCTGTCCGGCCGCTCGCTGGCCGAGGCGGCGCGCTTCTACAAGATCGCCGTGGAGGACATCCTCGTCATCCACGACGAGTTGGATATGCCCTTCGGTCGGCTACAGCTCAAGGCGGGAGGCGGCAGCGGGGGCCACAACGGGCTGAAGAGCAGCGTCTCCTCCCTGGGAGCGGACGGCTTCATCCGCCTGCGCTTCGGCATTGGTAAGCCCCAGGGCCCCAACGCCAAGGACCGGGTGGCCGGTTACGTGCTGTCGAATTTCGACGATGGCGAGCGCCGGCAGCTCGACGAGCTGATCGCCCTGGCGGCGGACGCGGCCGAGACGTGGGTGCGCGACGGGCTGGCGACAGCCATGAACCGGTACAACAAGCGGGCGCCTTGACTCAGGGTCGGGCCCCCCGTAGAAGGCCCCTTCCCCGCCTCCCGGAAGCCTCGGCGAGGTTGGACTGTTCTTTTTCATCATCCCGGGTGCGTGCACTCGGGACGAAGCGCGAGGGAGACGGGCGCGCGGTTTTCCCGTTCCCGGCGGACGATCCCCCTTGGACCGTCTGACCGTTTCCCC
This sequence comes from Archangium minus, assembly GCF_044360475.1. NCBI lineage: Bacteria > Pseudomonadati > Myxococcota > Myxococcia > Myxococcales > Archangiaceae > Archangium > Archangium minus. Next base: position 4,721,303 of record NZ_CP043494.1, on the reverse strand, counting down.
GCTCCTCGGGTAACCGGGGGGCACTCAACCCCAAGGGGAGAGAAACATGGCTGAGACGCAGGCCGCCACGCGGCTTCGTGAGTACGAGACCATCTTCCTGGTCAAGCCTGACCTCACCGACGACAACGTGGACAAGCTCAAGGAGCGCGTCCGCGGCATCGTCAACCGTGAGGGTGGCAAGGTCATCCGCTTTACGGTGTGGGGCAAGAAGAAGACGCTGTACCCCATCGCCAAGCAGCCCCGCGCCATCTACATCCACGCCAACTTCCTGGGTAACACCAAGCTGGTGGCCGAGATCGAGCGCAACCTCCGCATCTACGACGAGGTGACGCGCTACCTGTCCGTGAAGCTCGCGGACGAGGTGGATCCCGAGACCCGTCCGGTGCTCGAGGACCTGAAGCTGGCCGGCGACGTCGAGGAGACCCGCCCGGGTGCGGCGCCCAGCGCTGAGCGCGTCGACTCCGCGGACGAGGCTCCTGAGGCGGATGAGGAGGCCACCGAGGAGGCCTAGTGCCATCCCGGTCGTCTTCCACGGACCCATTCCAGAGACGAGAGAATACTCATGATCGGCAATGATAGGAACGCTCCGCGTGGCGGGGACAGGGACAGGGACAGGGGTGACAGGGACGGTGGCCGCGGCGGCGGCGCGGGTGGTGATGACGAGAAGCGTGGTGGCCGTGGCTTTGGCCGCAAGAAGGTCTGCCGCTTCTGCGCTGAGAAGAACGCCAAGGTGGACTTCAAGGATCAGTCGACCCTGAAGTACTTCGTCACCGAGCGCGGCAAGATCATCCCCCGCCGCATCTCCGGCAACTGCGCCAAGCACCAGCGTGAGATCGCCACCGCGATCAAGCGCGCTCGCGGTCTGGCGCTGCTCCCCTACAACGCGATGGTCGGCTAATCGCCCGGCCCCTCGAACGAACGGAGACATCACATGAAGGTCATTCTTCGTGAGGACGTCGCGAACCTGGGCAAGTCCGGGGAGCTCGTGACGGTGAAGGACGGCTTCGGCCGCAACTACCTGCTGCCGCGCAAGCTCGCGGTGCTGGCCACCGAGCAGAACGTGCGCCAGCTCGAGCACGAGCGCGCTGTCATCTCGGCGCGCAACGCCAAGCTGAAGGGCGCCGCCGAGGAGCAGGCCAAGAAGCTGGGCGCGGTGAAGGTCACCATCCGCCGCAAGGTGGGTGAGCAGGACAAGCTGTACGGCTCCGTCACCGTGCTGGACATCGCCGAGGCGCTCGCCGCCCAGGGTCAGCAGGTGGATCGCCGCCAGCTGCACCTGGCCGAGCCCATCAAGGCCACGGGTCAGTACGAGGTGGAGCTGCGGCTGCACCGCGACGTGGCGGCGAAGATCAAGGTCGAGGTCGCGGCGGAGGCCTGAGCCCTCCCCCCGCGGTTGAAGCACCAGGGCCGTCCGGGATTCAACACCCGGGCGGCCTTTCCTTTTGCGGGAGGGAGCCGGTCCAGGAGCCTTGGCCTGTCAGAGGCTGCTGCCAAGGTGCTCGCTACAGACCTGTAGCGACGCGGTATACTGGCCGGGCATCCATGGACAACATCCTCGATATTCGGACCGGTGGCAGGAAATCCCACGAGGACCTCGCCGCGGAGCGCGCGGTGCTGGGCGCGGTGCTCGCGGACAACACGATCGTCGCCAGCATCGCGGAAGTGGTGCACCCGGATGACTTCGCCAGTCCGGCGCACTCGCAGATCTTCGCCGCGATGCTCAAGCTGGACGGCTCTTCGCGGCAGGTGGACCACCTGACGCTGGCCGAGGAGCTGAAGGTGCTCGGGCAACTGGCGGGAGTGGGCGGCCCGGCCTACCTGATGAGCCTGGACCAGATGGTGCCCGTGCCGGGCAACGTCATCCAGTACGCGAAGATCGTCAAGGACCAGGCCATCCGGCGGAGGCTGGCCGGCGTGGGGCGGGAGATCCAGGAGCTCGCGAGCCAGGAGACGGGCGAGCTGGACGTGCTGCTGGACGAGGCCGAGCGCAAGGTCTTCAACCTGGCGGAGAAGAAGCGCGAGGGAGATCTGCGGCCCGTCAGCGAGCTGATGGAGCACACGCTGGACCTCCTGGACAAGATGAAGACCGCGACGACGGGCATCACCGGCCTGTCGACGGGTTACGTCGACCTGGACAACCAGCTCACGGGACTGCACGGCGGCGAGCTCATCATCCTCGCGGCGCGCCCCGGCTGCGGAAAGACGTCCTTCGCGATGAACATCGCGACGCACGTGGGTCTCGCGGATGAGCCCAAGGCGGCGGCCATCTTCAGCCTGGAAATGCCCGCGGATCAGCTGCTCATGCGTCTGCTGGCCTCGAGCGCGCGCGTGGACATGAAGAAGCTGCGCGGTGGCCGGCTCACCCCGCATGACGAGGAGAAGTTCCAGGAGATGGCGGGCAAGCTCTACAACGCCCCCATCTACATCGACGACTCCGGTGGTCTGTCCCCGTTCGACCTGCGCGCCAAGGCGCGGCGGCTCAAGCAGAGAGATCCGCGGCTGTCGCTGATCGTCATCGACTACCTCCAGCTGATGCACCAGAAGGGCAAGGTGGAGAGCCGCCAGCTGGAAATCGCGGAGATCTCTCGCGCGCTCAAGCAGCTGGCCAAGGAGCTGGAGGTGCCCATCATCGCGCTCTCGCAGCTCAGCCGTAAGGTGGAGGAGCGCAAGGGCGGCAAGCCGATGCTCTCGGACCTGCGTGAGTCGGGCGCCATCGAGCAGGACGCCGACGTGGTGATGTTCATCCACCGCGAGGACCAGACCGAGGGTGAGGGCGGCGGCGGTGGAGGAGGCGGCGGTGGAGGAGGCGGCGGTGGGGGCGGAGGAACCACGGCGATCCCCGTGCAGCTCGTCATCGCCAAGCAGCGTAACGGCCCCATCGGAGACATCGACCTGGTCTTCCTCGCCGAGTACACGCGCTTCGAGAGCCGGGCCCGTATGGAGTAGACCGCGTGCGGCCTGCGACTCTGGAAGCTCAGTCTCTGCCGGAGCGCAGGTAACGCGTCACATAGGCCTTCGCTCGGCGCGCGGCGGCAGTGGGCGACTTGCCCCTGCCCAGCTCCACCGCGAAGGCCGAGGCCAGCCGGCATCCCGTCCCCCGGCGCTCGGGTGGGCGCTCCAAGCGGGCGCCTTCCAGCACCACGTCTCGCTCCGGCAGGCACAGCACATCCACCGCTCCCGTGGCCCGGTGCCCTCCCTTCACCAGCACCGCGCCGAAGCCGTGGGCCACCAGCGCCCTCCCCGCCTCACGGGCCTCCTCCACTGTGCGCACCTCTCCCCCGCCGAGCAGCCACGCCGCTTCGTCCAGGTTCGGTGTGAGCACCACCTTTGGCCCTGCCAGCGCCAGGTAGTGCCGTTGCGTCAGTTTCGAGAGCAGCTCGCCCCTCGAGGTTCGCACGACCGGATCCACCACCCACCACGCGTCCACGCCGTCGAGAGCCTCGCGCAGCGCTGCCAGCAACGACGGCCCGGGCACCTGGCCCAGCTTCACCGCGTGCAGCGGCCCCAACTCGAGCGCCGCCTTCACCTGAGCCCTCAACACGCGCGGCGGCGTGGGCTGGTACAGGAAAGTCCCTCGTCCCTGCGCCGTCTGCGCGGAGGGCACCGCCACCGGTGCCCCACCGAGCGCCCGCACCGCGGCCACGTCCGAGAGCAGCCCCGCTCGTCCCGTGGGCTCGTGGCCCGCGCACAGCAGGATGCGCGGCACCTCACTCACCGCCGGTGCTCGCGTGCCTTCTGGATGAACGCCCGGTACACGCCCACGTTTATCGGCACCGTGTTGATCATCAGCTCCGGGTGCCACTGTACCCCCAACGCAAAGGTGTACTGGGGCGACTCGATGGCCTCCACCACCCCGTCCGGGGACACCGCGCTCACCACCACCTGGGGGCCCATGCGGCACGCCGCCTGGTGGTGCGTGGAGTTCACCATCAGCTGACCCCGGCCAACCGCGTCCGCCAGGAGCGTCCCGTCCTTCACGTCCACCGGGTGCTGCGGCTGGGTCCGATCATGCTTCTGCTCGTGCTCGTGTGCGCCCGGGACCTCTCGGCCAATGTCCTGGTGCAGCGTGCCTCCCAGCACCACGTTGAGCAGCTGCATGCCCCCGCAGATGCCCAGCACCGGCATGTTGCGCTTGAGCGCCCCACGCATCAGCGCCGTCTCGAAGGCGGTGCGCGAGAGCTTCAGGGGCCCCATCCCCTCACGCGCCGTCTCTCCATAAGCCTCGGGTGGAATGTCGAAGGCCCCGCCCGTGACGAGCAGCCCGGAGATGCGATCCAAGTACGCGTCCACACACGCCAGCTCGTCCGAGTACGGCAGCACGAAGGGCAGGCCCCCCGCACGCAGCACTGCGTCCGCGTAGGGCACCTTCAGCTCGTAGTACGCGAATGCCGAGTCCGGCCGGTTCGCGCTGTAGTCTGGGGTGATACCAATGTTCGGCCGGCGCGGAGGCTGGCCATGAATTTTGTGCGTCATACGTCTCCGCGCGCGAGGCTAGCCCCCTGAGCGCCCCTGTCAAAAGCAGAGGTCAGGCGCCGGACGCGCTCGGCAATGTCCTCGGCGAGCAAGATCAGGCCGCGGGGGAAGGGATGGCCGGAGAGGAACGTTCAACGGCTCCGGACGGGTGTGGGTTCAGTGGCGTTGACAGAGGGCAGCCCTGCTATAAGGTGGCGCGCCCTTTTCCAAGAGATTCCGAGGAGTTGACCATGGCCGATACGACAGACCCCAAGTACCTCGACAAGCGCACGGCCGAACGCTACCTGCGCAGTGGCGAGTTGGACGAGAAGACGTACAAGAGCCACATCGAGTCCCTGCCTGACGTGGCCGAGAAGTCCGTCCCGGTCGAGACGGTGATGCACGACGAGCTCGAGAACGACGACGAGGATTTCGACGACGAGGACGAGGACGAGGACGACGAGGAGGAGGACGAGGGCGACGAGGACTCCGAGTCGGCCGAGTGACGCCATGAGCGAGGAGAAGCGCGGAGAGACGTTCGTGATGCGGGGCGAGGCGCGGCAGAGCGCACCCGAGGCGCCCATCACCTTCAGCACCTTTCTCATCGGCCTGGCCTCCAGCGCCCTCATCCACCTGGGTGAGGCGCCCAACCCGGAGACGGGCAAGTCCGAGCGGGATTTGATTCTCGCCCGGCAGAGCTTGGATCTGCTGGGGATGCTGCACGACAAGACGCGCGGCAACCTCACGTCCGAGGAGCAGCAGCTCTTCGACAACCTCCTCGCCGATCTGCGCCTGCGCTTCGTGGAGGCGAGCAAGCGGTGAAGCAACCGGCCTCCCCCTCCCAGAGCCTGCCGCGAGGCATCCGCTTCGCGGCGTTCGTTTGCCTCGTGCTCTCCGCGTTCACGGGCTTCTTCGCCCTGCGCGAGTCCATGAATCTCGGTCGGCTCTCGGAGCTCAAGGAGGCCGGCGACAGTCAACCTGCCTTCGTGACAAGCCTCCTTGAAGCCCAGATCTCCGCGCTCGAGCCCATGCGCGAATCTCGCGCGCTCATCCTGGGGGCGCTCTCGGTGGCGTGTGCCCTCTCCTTCGTGGCCGCCGGCCGGATGCTCCGGCCCGAGGGGCTCCCCCTGGAGCGGATGCGCCGGATGCTCGGAGGGGCTGCCATCAGCGCGGCCCTGCTGCGTACCATCGACGGCGCCCAGGAGGCCGTGGTGGCCCGGCGCATGGCCCCCGCCATCATCGAGGCCATGAAGACCCTCCCCGAGCTCCAGGGGCAGGCCATTGAGCAGTTCCAGGCCGTTCCCTGGCTCTTCTCCGCCAGCACGGTGGGACTGACGGCGTTCGTCGCTGGCACCTTCGCCTTGCTCGGCCAGTACTTCCGCAGCGAGCGCGTCCGTCAGGCCATCATCGCTCAGGACGGCGATTTCGCCGAAGAGGAGGACTGAGCAGTGTCCTCGCCCCGGACCCTCCTCCTCAGGCCGAGGCGCCCCGCAGCAGCTGATCCAGCGGGGACCCTGGCTCCGACCCCGGGCCGTTGAGCACCAACCGGGTCCCCTGCATGCGGTGCAGTTGCAGCAGCAGCTCGCGCTCCACCCCGAACACCCACGCCAGGTGACCCATCGGCCACTGGGCCTGCATCCGTGCGAAGGCCTCGTCGTCGAACTCCCCATCGAGGCACTCGGGCAGCTCCACCTCGTCGTACAGCAGCCGCTCCCCTCCGACGTGCTGCCCTCCTCCGAAGGCCTTGACCTCCTCGAACTCCTGGGGGTCGTACACGTAGGAGTGCACGGTGAGGCCCGCCTCCCTGGACAGCAACCGAGCCAGGGCGTGGTGCTCGCTATACCAGTGAGAGCCCCTCCGCCCCGCGGTGTGGGCTCCATCCAGGGCCAGCCGGACGATCTTGCGCCGACGGTAGACGGACACCGTCAGCAGGGAGTCCGCCGGGGCACCGTCCTCGACGAGCGCCTGCCGGGCCAGCTCCATCAGCCTCAGGCCGCCCAGAGATTCAACTCGAATGAGATAACCGCCATGCGCTTCCAGTGGATGCCCCCCGGTGTGCGGGCGGCATATACCCGGGCTGGCCTGGAAAAGGCAACTCCCGGAGAGCCTGGAGGACAGTAGAGGATCCAACCATCCAGGCCGCACGGTGCGTGAAAGGTAGGGGGAGCCGCGCGTCTTGCCAAGGGGTCCTCGACCCTTACGTTGGTGACATGCGACTCGACAAATACACAGTGAAGGCGCAGGAGGCCATTCAAGAGGGGCAGTCCCTGGCCCGGCGAGCCGACAACCCGAACTATGAGCCGGAGCACCTCGCGACGGCACTGCTCGGACAGAAGGACGGCATCGTCGAGCCGCTGCTTCGCAAGATTGGCGTGGATGTCAAGCTGTTTGCCGGCCGGTTGGGTGAGACGCTGCAGAAGCTGCCGAAGATGCAGGGCGGCGAAGGCGCGATGCTCAGCCAGCGGCTGCTGAAGACTTTCGACAAGGCCGAGGACGAGGCGAAGTCCCTCAAGGACGACTTCATCTCCAGCGAGCACCTGCTGTTGGCCCTCACGCAGGACAAGGGGGCCGTGGGTGAGGTGATGAAGTCCTCGGGCGTGACGCGCGAGCGCGTGCTGTCCAGCCTGAAGGAGGTGCGAGGTTCCGGCCGCGTGACGAGCCAGGACGCCGAGTCCACCTACCAGGCGCTGGAGAAGTACGGGCGCGATCTCACGGACGCGGCGCGAGCCGGAAAGCTGGACCCCGTCATCGGACGTGACGAGGAGATCCGCCGCTGCATCCAGGTGCTCAGCCGGCGCACGAAGAACAACCCGGTGCTCATTGGTGAGCCGGGCGTGGGCAAGACGGCCATCGTCGAGGGCCTGGCGCGTCGAATCATCGACGGGGACGTGCCCGAGGGGCTGAAGAACAAGCGCCTCGTGACGCTGGACCTGGGCGCGATGGTGGCCGGTGCCAAGTACCGCGGCGAGTTCGAGGAGCGCCTCAAGGCGGTCCTCAAGGAGGTGGCGGACGCGGCGGGGGAGATCATCCTCTTCATCGACGAGCTGCACACCCTGGTGGGCGCGGGCAAGGCCGAAGGCGCGATGGACGCGGGCAACATGCTCAAGCCGGCCCTGGCGCGCGGTGAGCTGCACTGCATCGGCGCGACCACGCTGGACGAGTACCGCAAGCACATCGAGAAGGACGCGGCCCTGGAGCGGCGCTTCCAGCCGGTGATGGTGGGCGAGCCGAGCGTGCACGACACCATCAGCATCCTGCGTGGCCTCAAGGAGCGCTACGAGGTGCACCACCACGTGCGCATCCAGGACTCCGCGCTGGTGGCGGCGGCCAACCTGTCCAACCGCTACATCTCCGACCGCTTCCTGCCAGACAAGGCCATCGATCTTGTGGACGAGGCGTGCAGCCGCCTGCGCATCGAGATCGACTCGATGCCCACGGAGATCGACGACGTGCGGCGGAAGATCACCCAGTTGGAGATCGAGCGCGAGGGGCTGCGCAAGGAGACGGATCCGCACTCGAAGGAGCGGCTGTCCACGATCGAGAAGGAACTGGCGAACCTCAACGAGCGCTTCAACACGCTGAAGGCGCACTGGGACTCGGAGAAGAAGGCCATCGGTGGGATCGGCTCGCTGAAGGAGAAGCTCGAGAAGGCGAAGAACGACCAGGCGGCGGCCGAGCGGCAGGGTGACTTCAACAAGGCAGCGGAGATCAAGTACGGCGTCATCCCCGGCCTGGAGAAGGAGATCGCCCAGCAGAACGCGAAGCTGGCCGAGCTGCAGAAGAGCCACAAGTTCCTCAAGGAGGAGGTGGACGCGGAGGACATCGCGGCGGTGGTGGGCAAGTGGACGGGCATCCCCGTCTCCAAGCTGATGGAGGGCGAGGTCCAGAAGCTGGTGAACATGGAGGACCGGCTGACGAAGCGGGTCATCGGCCAGCGCAGCGCCATCGAGGCGGTGAGCAACGCGGTGCGCCGGGCGCGCTCCGGGTTGCAGGACCCGAACCGGCCCATCGGCTCGTTCATCTTCCTGGGCCCCACGGGCGTGGGCAAGACGGAGACGGCCAAGGCGTTGGCGGAGTTCCTCTTCGACGACGACAGCGCGATGGTGCGCATCGACATGTCCGAGTACATGGAGAAGCACTCCGTGGCCCGACTGGTGGGCGCGCCTCCGGGATACGTCGGCTACGAGGAGGGAGGCCAGCTCACCGAGGCGGTGCGGCGCCGGCCGTACACGGTGGTCCTGTTCGATGAGATCGAGAAGGCCCACCCGGACGTCTTCAACATGCTGCTGCAGATCCTCGACGAGGGCCGGCTGACGGACAGCCAGGGGAGGACCGTGGACTTCAAGAACACGGTGCTCATCATGACGAGCAACGTCGGCTCGCAGGCCCTGCAGGACGGGATGGCGGGCAAGGAGGAGCTGGACGAGGCGACGCGCAACGACGTGATGGGGATTCTGCGCCAGCACTTCCGACCGGAGTTCCTCAACCGTGTGGACGAGATCATCATCTTCGAGCCGCTGCGGAAGAAGGACATCCAGCGCATCGTGGAGCTCCAGGTGGCGAGGATGCAGAAGCTGTTGGCGGACAAGCGGCTGACGCTGGAGCTGACGGAACAGGCGGAGGCGCTGCTGGCCGAACGCGGCTACGACCCGACGTACGGGGCTCGGCCGCTGAAGCGGGCCATCCAGAAGTACCTGATGGATCCGCTGGCGCTGAAGGTGCTGGGAGGCGAGTACCTGCCTGGGGACCACATCGTGGTGGACGCAGGCAAGGACGGGCTGACCTTCGGCAAGGGCCAGGCGAAGGCCGCGTAACACAACACCTCACCCTCTCCCTCTGGGAGAGGGCCGGGGTGAGGGTATCGAGGGCCCCATTGACGATCGCGGACATCCGGCCGAGAGTCGGACCGTGATCCTCCCTCTGGTGGCCGCCCTCGTGGTGAGCCAGCCGATCGACCCCCAGCAGCAGCCCGGCGTGGGCGCCTCCAGCCCAGACGTCGTCGGACCCGCCATCTCCGAGCCCTCCCCTCCCCCGGCTCCACCCGAGCCCGAGGAGACCGACCGGAGCAAGCAGACAGTCGTCACCGCCTCGCGCAGCGAGCGCAAGCTCGAGGACGTGGTGGTGGCCACCGAGGTCATCACCCGGAAGCAGATCGAAGCGATCGGCGCCCGAGACCTGGGCCAGCTCCTCCAGCAGCACCCGGGCGTGGAGCTGGTTCAGACCTTCCGAGGCACAGGCCTGCGCCTACAGGGCCTGGATCCCGAATACGTGCTCGTGCTCGTCGACGGCGAGCGCGTGAGCGGCCGAGTGGGCACCACGCTCGATCTAGGGCGCTTCAGCCTGCGCGACGTGGAGCGCGTGGAGATCGTCAAGGGACCCGCCGCGGCGCTCTACGGCGCGGATGCCATCGGCGGCGTGGTGAACCTCATCTCCCGGCGCGTGCAGCGCCCGTTGGAGCTGAGCGCACGAGGCTCGTTCGGAGCGCTGCTGGAGGGCGACTTCCGCGCGAACGCGGGCACGAAGCAGGGCCCCTTCGAGGTGCGCGTGGGAGGCAGCTACCGGACCCGCAGTCCCTACGACTGGATCCCCACGGACGCAGCGACGAGCGGCGCGGGCATCCGCCGGTTCGACGGTGACGTCGCCCTCGCCTATGCCCCGGATGAGCAGTCACGCCTGTGGCTGCGCAGCCAGTACAACCAGCGCGACGAGAACGCCGTCGACCTCAACCCCTCGGGCGCGGTGCTCGATCGGCGGCAGAGGCAGGAGCAGTTCGACCTCTCGCTCGGCGGGAGGAAGCAGCTCGCCAGCGCCACCTCGCTGCTCGTGCGGGGACACTTCGGCCTGTTCCGGGACCAGCTCCTGCAGGACCAGCGCGGCTCGCGGGCGCTCGACGACTACTCACAGAACTTCAACCGGCTCTACGAAGGCGTCATCCAGGCGGACCACCGGATTGGCCATCACGCACTCACCGGGGGCATCGAGGTGCTCGGCGAGCGACTCTCCTCGGCGCGGATCGAAGAGAGCCCGGTGGGCCGCATCCGGGGCGGGGCGTTCCTCCAGGATGAGTGGGACGTGGCGTTGTCCTCGGACGACTCGGGGCCGAAGCTGAAGGTGGCGCCAGGCTTCCGCTTCGACCTGGACTCACAGTTCGGCGGAGCGCCCTCGCCACGACTCGCCCTCAAGCTGGATCCAACCCCGGCGCTGACGGCGCGCGCCTCCGTGGGACTCGGGTTCCGCCCGCCGTCCTTCCAAGAGCTGTACCTGCGCTTCTCCAACCAAGGCATCGGCTACGTCGTCGCGGGCAACCGCAACCTCAAGGCCGAGCGCTCGGCGGCGGTGAACGTGGGCGTGGATTGGCGCCCTCCCATCGCCGGGTGGATCTTCTCCGTGAGCGGCTTCCACACCCGGCTCAACAACCTCATCAACGTCACCGCCAGCGGAGTGCCGAACCCGGATGATCCGGTGACCTACAACTACGAGAACGTGGCCAGGGCGTACACGCAGGGTGTCGAGGTCAACGGACACTTCCGCCTGCCCATCCGCGCGACGTACCTGGACCTGTCCTATACGCGGCTCGACGCGAAGGATGTCACGCGCGACCGCCCGCTGGAGGGCCGAGCCCGACACCGAGTCAACGCACAGCTCTCCACGAGGTACCGCCCACTGAACCTCGAGGCGACCGTCCGAGGCTCGTGGGTGAGTAGCCGGCCGTACTTCCTGGGAACGGATGGAGGCATGGCGAACGTGATCGGCCTGGGCGAGGAGCAGGAGGTGTGGGCGCCGTCGTATTTCGATCTCGAGGCCCAGGTCTCCTACAAGCTGAAGGGTGGGTTCGAGGTCTTCGTCAACGGCTACAACCTGCTCAACGCGGGAGACCAGCAGTTCAACCCGCGGCCTCCGCGAGGCGTACTGGGCGGAGTCCAGTGGGAGTACTGAGCAAAGCCCCCTCTCCCTCTGGGAGAGGGCTGGGGTGAGGGTCGACATGCGGATGCGGATTCACGGAACGATGCTGCTCCTCGGCCTCTCGGTGGCGGGCTGCGCAGCAGACCTGCGCGAGGACTATCCGTTCGACGGCCAGGCCAGCGGCGACAAGCTCGTCGAGGTCACGGCGCAGGAGGACGGGAGCAACGTCGCCATCATCGATGCGACGAACAAATCCTCCACGGTCTTCTTCGACATCGACGAAGGCCGGGAGATGAAGACGGACGAGGCCTTCGACACCAACAAATGGGACCTGTCCTTCCAGCGCTACGTCATCACGATGAACGGAGGAGGCGGCAACCCAACGGGCGAGGTCGCGGTGGCGGTGCTCAAGGACACGAGCTGGGACGCGCTCACGTCGGCACCGGCCGAGGGCTACCAGCAGGACGCCTCGCAGCCAGTGTTCAGCGAAGTGGAGGGCGGCTGGTACGCCTACGATCTCGTCAAGCACAAGCTCGTCACTCGCGACGAGCTGCTGTACGTGGTGCGAAGCAGCAACGGGCAGTACTACAAGCTGCGGATGCTCTCGTACTACGACAGCGCGGGCACGCCGGCGCGGCTCTCGTTCCGCTATCAGCGGCTGGCATCGCCCTCCGAGACTCCCTGAGCCCCGAGCCGCAATACCGCCTCCCGGGCCGCGGCACTCTGCGGATCGCGCTCGAGCACGAGCCGCCAAACCTCCCGAGCCCGGGCCTCCTGGCCGAGCTTCTCCAGACACTCTCCCCACGCGAGCAGCGCGCCGCCGCCCTGCCCCTTGTACGGGTGTGCCGCCCCGGCCTCGAAGTGACGCGAGGCCTCCTCCAGCCGCCCCTGTGCCAGAGCGATCCGCCCGAGCATAAACAGCCCATTGCGCGTGCTCGCGACGCGGCGCGCGAGTGCCAGCCCCTCGCGTGCTTCCTTCTCCGCCTCCTCGTACCGCTGGAGCACCAGCAGCACCGCGGCGCGGGCGAAGGCCACCTCACTCCAGTACACGCGGGGCAGATCCTCACGATCCAACGCGTCGAGCGTCGCGAGTGCTTCAGCACCGTGCCCGGTATGCGCCAGAATCCACCCGCGTTGCAGGAGGAGCGCATGCCGCAGGAGGGGCTCGTCCGCCTCTGCCTCCTCGACAGCCCGGAGACGCGCGCTGGCGCCCTCCCAGTCGCCGAGGTTGTAGAGCGCCTCGGAGAGATTGAGCTGAACCAAGTCTCTCTGCTCGTCAGGCCCCAGCTCCTCCGAGGCACGTGAGTCCGGGCTCCCCCAGCCGCGCTCAACCTCCAGGGCCTCCTGATAGAGCCCCGCGTTGATGAAGGTGTTGACGGCCGTGTTGGCGAGCCCCCAATCACCCGCGGCTCGGGCCTCGTTCACGAGGCGTCGCGCGCCCTCGACGGCTCGCGCGGTGTCTCCGAGCGCCTCATGGGCATGCACCCGGAGCTGATGCAGCGATCGTCTCATCAGCCTGTCGGGACCCAGCAGCTCGATGACGCGGGTGATGCGGAGCGTGCCGCGGTAGGCACCCCAGTGAAAGCTGCACTCCTCCGCCAGCGCGAAGAGCGCGGAGATGGCCGGCTGCCGAAGCAGCACGAGGACCACAGGCAGGAGGACGAGCGCGAGCCAGGACATGAGGAGAGGTGCCTCAGCGTACCTCGCATGTGCTCGGGAGGAAGAAAGGGGGCCTGCCGCGGACGTTCACGGAGCACCCCCGACCACGTATCCTCCACCCCGGAACGGGGCCGCCCTTCGAGGCCCGGAGTCGAACGGACACACAATGGAAGGCGCACGCAACGGCCTCGTCGGCATCTGGGGCCGCCCCTTCATCAACCTCGAGCCCTACCTGGACCTGGGGCAGCTCGCCTCGTTGGATGACGAGATCTGCTACGCGCTCGCCCAGGTGGGCACCAGCTATACAGGCGGCAGCCACAAGGCCATGGGCATTGTCCCCCCGTCGCTCGCGAATGATCCGTACATCGACTACGGCCAGGTCATCCGCGGCTTCAGCGAGCAGGAGTTCGCCACCTTTGTCTCACTCGGCCATGAGCCCGGCGCCTTCGACCCGAAGCGCCGCCACGCATACGAGTTCGGAGAGGAGCGCGACCACCCGCTCACCCGCGAGCAGCTGCGCTTCCTCGAGTTCAAGTACGGCGTCTTCTTCCCCTGGAAGGTCTTCTACGAGCTCGTCCCCGGTGGCTACTGGAGCGAGAAGAGCACCAGCGCCGGCAAGGACTTCACCCGCGAGGCCCGCCTCTACTTCCCGCGCACCGTGGCCTTCGTGCGCGCCCTTCCCTTCCGGGAGATCGGCCGCTGCACACTGCTCGGCCTCAACGCGAACGATCACGGCACCGTCCACCGCGATGGCGAGCCCGAGGAGCAGACGGCCCCGGACCAGTTCATCACCGTCTGCCCGCGCGGCAACAAGCGCCTCTTCCTCTGGGACGAGGAGCGCCAGCAGAAGACGCACGTGGACGGCCGCGCCTACTGGTTCAACGACTTCGACTACCACGGTGTCGAGGCCGCGCCCTTCTTCCGCTACTCGCTGCGCGTGGATGGCGTCTTCCAGCCCGAGTTCCTCGAGCGGCTCCGCCAGGATCATGCCCCTCAGGGGGAACGGGCTTCCGCCTCGTAGCCCGCGGGCGGCGACGCGCGGGGCAGCCTCCGCCACCAGCACGTGGGCCCGATGAGCGTGAGAGCCCCCTGGGCCGCGAGCGCCAACAGCGAGCGCAACACCTCGTAGCCGCCCCGAGCGGGCGTGGGCAGCGGCACGCTGAAGCAGAGCGCGTCATCGTCCCGCACGGGCTCGCAGGGCGCGAGCGTCTGCACGAGCTTGTACATGGGCAGGTTGCCCGCCAGCACGCGGAACTCGAAGCGCTCCACACCCCGCTCGTGCGCGGCCTCCACCAGCCTGTCCATCAGGATCCGACCGAGCCCCTTGCCCTGGGCGTCATCCACCACGGTGATGGCCACCTCGGCGACCTCGGGGGACTCCGCCAGGCGGAAGAACCGGGCGACGCCCAGCCCCACCTCCTTGCCAGTCGGGCTCCACGTCACCGCGCCGATGGCCACATGCTGCTCCCCGTCCACGTTCGTGAGGTAGCGCAGCTCCTCCGCGGACAGCCGGGGCTTGGCGAACAGAAAACGCTGGAAGCGCGAGCGAGGAGAGAGCCGCTCAAAGCCCTCCCGTAGCAGCGCGGCGTCCTCGGGCCGTACCATCCGCAGCTCCGCCCACGTCCCATCCGCGAGCACCAATCGCTCACGGTAATGCGGATGGAAACGACGGTAGGGCTGCATCACGAACCTCCAGGTTGTCCGGGAAGGTTGGTTCGTTGCCGCAGTGCGGCAAGCCGTCTCGGACTCCGGGTCAGGTCGATGAGGGATGGCGGACAGCGCAGGCTTCGGCCGGAAGTTGGGAGGCTTGCCCCAGCACCAGGAGTGTCGTGATTCCGGGCATTTGCCCGAGGGGAATCCGATGTAGCATTTGGGTCCCCATGGAGCTCCGTCCCCTCTACCTGCCCGCCTTCGGTGCGATCACCACGGTCGCGCTCCTCCTGCTCCTGCGTGCCGGACAGCGGCTCTGGTCGCCCACGCACACCGTGCGCGCGGATCTCGAGCAGGGCCACATGGCCCATGCGCTGCTTCAGGTGGGACAGGTGCTCGGCGTCTTCCTCATCTCGGGCTCGGTGGTGGCAGGGAGCGTGGAGGGAGAGAGCCTGGCGAGGGATGCGCTCTGGGTCGCGGCCCATGGCCTCGCGGCGCTGGCCCTGCTCGTGCTCTTTGGCCACCTGGGTGTGCGGGTGCTGCTGCGCGCGCGGCTGGCCGCCGAGGTCGAGCGCGGCAACATCGCCGCCGGGTTGGCCGCCGGCTCGCACTACCTCGCCACCGGCATCCTCCTGTCGCGCTCGCTGTCTGGGACGGACCTGAGCGCGCTCGGCGTGGCGCTCGTCTTCTTCGTGCTCGCCCAGCTCACCCTGCACCTGTTCGTGATGCTCTTCCGCACCCTCACCGCCTATGACGACGCGGAGGAGATCCTCGGGGAGAACCTGGCCGCGGCGCTCAGCTACGCGGGCGTCACCGTGGCGCTCTCGCTCATCATCGGCCATGCGGTGGAGGGGAGCTTCGTGGACTGGGGCACTTCGCTGCGCGGCTACGCACTGGCGCTCCTGTTCGCCCTCGCCCTCTACCCGGTGCGCCAGCTCTTCGTGCAGACGCTGCTGCTGGGCGCGCGCTTCTCCCTGCGGGGTGGCCGGTTGGATCAGGGCATCGCCGCCGAGCGCAACCTGGGCATGGGCGTCCTGGAGGCTGTCTCCTATCTCGCCGCCGCCTTCCTGGTGACTCGCCTCGGATGAGCACCCCGCCCCTGACCTACGAGGCGCTCGCCGAGAGCCTGCTGCGGACCGGACTCATCACGGATCCCTGGCTGGAAGGCGCGCCCCGCTTCCGCGCCGAGCCTCTGCTCGTTCCGCGCGAGCGCCAGGCCGCGCTCTTCCGGGCCGCCGAGGACGTGGCGGCGGCCTACCACGAGGTGGTGCTGGCCTGTACCGCCTCGCCCGAGCTGCTGGACGACTTCTTCGGACTCACGCCCTGCCAGAAGCTCATGTGGCAGACGTCCCAGCCCTTCTGGCACGGGCTGGCCCGGGCGGACGTCTTCCTCACGAAGGACGGGCAGCTGGCGGTGTGCGAGCTCAACAGCGACACGCCCACGGGCGAGGTCGAGGCCGTGCTCCTCAACCCGCTGGTGCAGCCCGCGTGGCCGGGCACGGTGGACCCGAACACGGGGCTCGGCGAGCGGCTGTGCGCGATGGTGGAATCGCTGGCCTCGAGGCTGCTGCAGCCCGCGCCGGAGCAGCTCTCGGTGGGCATCCTCTACCCCACGGAGATGCCGGAGGACCTGGGCCTGGTGCGGCTCTACCGTCAGTGGTTCGAGGCGCGGGGGTGGAAGGTGAACCTGGGCTCGCCCTTCAACCTCACCGCGGGCCCGGATGGACGGGTGCACCTCTTTGGCGAGCCGTGCGACGTGCTGCTGCGCCACTACAAGACGGACTGGTGGGGCGAGCGCATGCCTGTCTGGGACGACGAGGAGCCCTTCGAGGACATGGTGCCGCTGGCGGGGCCGCTGTCGGCGGTGCTGCAGTCCTGCCTGGAGGGCCGGTGCGTGGTGGTGAATCCGTTCGGCGCGGTGCTCACGCAGAACAAGCGGTCCATGGCCTTCATGTGGGAGCACCACGAGCGCTTCTCCCCACGCGCACGGGCCACCATCCGCGCGCACATTCCGTACACAGTGCGGATGGAGACGCTGCCCATCGAGGAGTTGGCGAGGGACCGGGAGGCGTGGGTGCTCAAGTCGGACTACGGCGCGGAGGGGGACGAGGTGCTGGTGGGCCGCCTCACGCCCCAGCAGGAGTGGAACGCGGCGCTGGTGCATGCAGTACCTGGCCGCTGGGTAGCCCAGAGGTACTTCGCCGCCGAGGAGAGCGCGGGCGGAGAGACCATCAACCACGGCGTCTATGTCATCGCGGGAGAGGCGGCCGGCCTCTACATCCGCGTGCAGCGAGGCGCCACCGACACGAGCGCGTTGAGCGTCCCGGTGCTGGTCACTCCGTGAGAAGGAAGACGAGGCGACGATGAGCGAGGAGACCGACCAGAACCCCTTCCAGCGGAAGGTGATGACCCGGGAGCCGGGCATCGTCGGTGCGCAGTGGTGGAACGAGGGCCTCACGGCGATGAGCGACCCGGTCACCCGGCGCAAGGCGCTCCAGGCCCTGGCGGTGCTCGGGGGCACGGTGGCCGTGGGAGGCCTCGTGCTCTCCGCCGCGGGCGATGATGAGGACGACGAGGAGGACGAGTACCTGGAGCTCCAGGACTCGCTGAAGGTGCAGCGCGAGCGCGGGTGGAACTTCGGCGCCACGGGCAACGCCCTGGCCTTCGCGGGACAGACCCAGGACTCCCTCAAGCCGGAGGACCTCGCCGCGCTCTCCACGGAGCTGGCCCCGAAGCAGGACACGCTCAAGCCCTACTACCAGGCGACGCTCTTCCAATCGGTCTCGGGCAATCTGATGGGGGAGGCCCGGAACGCCTCCGCGACGCTGCGCAAGGCGCTGCGCCCCATCTTCACGCCTGACATGGACACGGCGTTCAAGCAGGGCTCGGCGCTGGCGAGCCTCTTCTCGAAGCAGCAGGAAGCGGCACTCGCCACGGCCGTGCTGGTGGACCTGCCGGGCCCCGAGTCAGTCGCCTTCGCCATCGCCCTGGCCGAACGCTTCGAGCCCGTCTTCACCTACGACAACTGGCCTCACCCACGCGGCGTGGTGCCCGCGCACCTCACGCTCGCCGCTGTGGCGTTCTATCAGCCCACCCTCAGGAAGCTGGCCCAGCAACGCCCTGTCCCCGCGCCTCCGATGTTCGTGCTCGATCGCCATCGGCTGGCGCCCTACTCCGACGAGCGCGTCCAGTTCGACAACCGCTACGTGGCGCGAATGCCGACCGCCGAGCAACTCCGCAAGCTGGGCGTCCAGCACGTGCTCTACGTCGTCCCCAACGGGAAGACCCAGGTGCAGGAGCTGGATGACCTCAACGAGGACTTCGTGGCCTGGCGCGCCGCTGGCCTGGACGTGAAGCTGGTGGCGGCGAACGACTTCCGGCCTGACCCCACGGAGCCTGTTACTTCGGTCGTATCCTCGACGCAGCCTGTTGCCACGGATGGGGGAACTCCGGTGGCGACCCCGAACGCGGGCACCGCCCGGGATGCAGGCATCTCCACGGACGCGGGCACCTTGGACGCGGGCACCCCGAGCACACGCTCGACACATGTTTCGCGCGCCTACTACTTCGGGGGCTCGCCAGCGGTACACCACACCTTCTGGTCGGTCTACCCGTGGAGTCGCTCCAGCGCGAGCACCACTGGAAGAATGCTCGGCCTGTCGTCTGCCGGAATCCTCTCGACGAGGGACCTGGCGCAGGTGCCTTCCGATCTCTCGCGCGGATACGCCTACGAGCCGATGCGGCGCTCGACGATGTTCTCCTCGGTACCACGCGGGGCCAGCGGTGCCCCCCGGCCGGTGCCCTCCGGCTTCGGCAAGGTGGCCATGCGAGTGTCGAGTAAGAGCCGCGCCATCCTCGGGCCGGCGTTCTCCTCTCGCAGCTCGTGGAACCGCTCTTCGAGCTCCTACTCGGGTGGGTAACAGGAGCGGCGCATGAAATACTCCATCTTCTCCATGCAGGTGGTGATGCCGCTGCGGGGCGCGGACGATCCGACGTACCGGGAGCTGCACAAGCTCATCCGCACCGCTCCGGAGCGCACCAACTATGCGCGGATGCACGACTACTACGGCCGCATCTGCAACGTGCTGCGGCGGGAGGCCAACCGCTTCGAGCTGGGTGTCTGGGACTACTGGGACGATCCGTCACGCGCGCCCAATGACTTCCAGGACTGGGTGGACGGGTTGGAAGGCAACGAGGCCCGGAGCCAACCGGCACAGGATGACGGCCGCCCACGCCACCTCGTGTGCACCCTGGCGATGCTCCTGCAGAACGGCAGCACGAGTGACCAGAGGATGAGCGCGCACTGCGACATCGCCGAGGAGCATCTGTGGAGCCGCAACACCTTCCGGCATCTGCTCAAGGGGCCGGCCCTGCTCAACTACCTGCACGTGAAGTCCGACCTCGTGTACCTGCTGCCGGGCGATGATGCTGAGTGCGCGCTCACGACGGAGGACCTCTCCGGAGAGGACTGGCACTACCTGCGCCCGCTCACGTGAGTTACGCATGCTCCCTCTCCCTCTGGGAGAGGGCGGGGGGTGAGGGTATGAGTTACCCGCGTGTCACCGCTCGGACCGGTACACATCGGAGCACGCAATTGGGGACAGCCCTTTCGAGGAGCGCCCCAGGTTCCCATTCCCACTGAGGCACAGCGAGTGGCAATACCCTCACCCTAGCCCTCTCCCAAAGGGAGAGGGGACATACACATTAGAACCAGACCTCCCACGTCGAGCCTGCTTCATCGAGCGCGGCGTGCGCCGTGGCCGAGATACGGTCTCGCGTGCCGGTGAAGGGCTGGATCTGATGCAGTCGGTAGCTGTCCAGCAAGAGCAGCTCCCCCACGCCGTAGTCCACATCGACGCGCGCGACCTGGAGAGCGCTGTCGGGAACCGCGTCACTGCCCGCATAGGTGACATCCCACAGGCGCAGCGCGCCCCCTGACTCCGGGGGCTGGAGCATCAGGACGAGCGTGAGGGCGCGCGAGCGGCGGGCGCAGTGTTCGTCGGAGAGGCCCTCGGTGTCGAAGTGGATGTCTCCCCCGTTCTGGGACAGCCACTCGCCGGCCGGGAAGATGTGGACGCCGGGGCCACACCAGCCCTCGCGCTTGACGGCGGGAGCCCCCACCAGCGCCGAGAGGGCCTCACACAAGCGCGCCTGGAGACCGGGGAGCATCCGCTCCACGACGGCGTCCGAGGTACGGGCATTGGCGAAGTACTCCTCCTCGCGATCCTGCTCCAGGTGGGTGTACCAGGCACGGCCGAGGGAGAACTGCACGCCGTCGAAATCGGAAATCCAGAAGGGGCGGCCCGCGTAGACGCGATGCGCGAGCACGGCACACTCGGAGGGTGCGAGGAAGCCGGGCACGCGCACGCCCAGGTGCGCATCGAGCAGCGAGAGCACGTCCGAGGAACTCGAGCGCAGCACATCCCACGAGCACTCGGCTACCGTGGCGCGAGGTGACACGGCCATCATGAGGAGCGACGATGCGGTGTCCTCCGCACGAGCGTCAAGCCGTTGAATAAGCAGCCCCCTCGCTCGTCCAGGGTCCTGCCGCCCTTCCTCTCCTATTCTCTACCCGTCATGCGCTCTCATCCCCTGGCCTCGCGCTTCTCCCCACTTCTCGCGCTCTTCGTGTTGAGCGGCTGCAACACCGCCTACCGGGAGGCCATGTCCCAGGCCAAGGAGGCCGCGGTTCGCGGTGACTTCATGACGGCGGCCCGCGCCTACCGGTCGGCCTGTGCCGCCGCGCCCGATGACGAGATGGCCTGCACCCGGGTCCCCATTTTCGCGCAGAAGGCCACGGCCCAGGCCCTCGAGTCCGCGCGCACGCCGTGCGAGGCGGGGGAGCTCGACCGGTGCATCCCTCCCCTGCTCGACTCCCTGGATCTCATCCCCAACCACCCCGAGGTCACCGCGATGCTCGAGAAGGCCAGCCAGCTCCACACGGAGCGCTGTGCCAGCAAGTGGAGCGCGGACGGCTCGCTGGACACGCAGGTGGCCGGACTCGCCTGCCTCCAGGCTCGTGGTCACCAGTTCCCCCTCCCGGGCTACCAGACTCTTCTTTCCGAACAGGCGAGCCGGATCGCCTCGCGCTTCGCGGAGCTCGCCGTCACCGCGGAGAAGCAGGGCACGGCGGGTGCCGCCACCGCGTTGTGGTCCGCGGCGCAGTGCCTCACGCCTGGCGCAGACACGGCCTCCCGGACCGAGCAGGCCCGCCAGGCGTTCCGTGGCCAGAGCGCCATCCCCGTGGTCACCCGGCTCGAGGGCGCGATGTCACCGCAGATCGCCCGGGAGCTGTCCGATCTCTGCCATCGCCTGTCGTCGGGACTGCCTTTCTGGGCGCGGTGCGCGGAGCTGGGAACGGTGCCTGGCCAGCCGGCGCCACTCGAGCTCCAGGTGGACGCGCTCATCCAGCGCGTCGTGGAGAACGTCAGCGAGGACGTGCGCACCGTGGACTACGTCAGCGGCACGCGGTGGGTCTCCAATCCGGATTACTCCGCTGCTGAGAAGCGCCTCGAGCGAGCCGAGCGTGAGTACCGGAGGGCCGAGAAGCATCGGGATGACATGGACGACGCGTGCGAGACCGAGAAGAACACGCACGAGGCGAGCTGTGTGGGGTGTCCTGAGCCCTCCAGCAAGAAGACGGCCTGCGACGAGGCCAAGGCGCTCCACGCCGCCTACGACTCCGCCTCCCAGGAGCTCAGCTCGGCCCGCTCGAACCTGTCCAACACGCCTGAGTCGGTGAAGGAGGACGTGTACGACACCTTCACCTACTCGGCGTGGATCCACCGCTGGTCGTCGGACTTCCGCTTCACGCTCCAGGCGAACACCCCGGGCGCCACCGCTCCCGCGCGTCAGCAGGGCGTCCTGCGCTTCCAGGACGAGGAGCACGTGGGCTTCAGGCCCGCCGGACTCTCCGCGAACGCCCTGGAGACCCCCTCTCCCCGGGACTTCTCGAACGCGTTCTTCAACCAACTCGCGCCCCACCTGCTCGAGGCGGTGCAGCGAGACGCCCAGGTCCGTGCCGCCCAGCGGCGGGCCCAGTGCAACGAGCTCCCGGCGAACTGGAGCGTCCCCTGGGTGCAGTGCTGGGCGGAGTCCACGCTCTGGGAGAAAGGCCAGGAGCCTCAGCCCACCGAGCTCCTGCAGCTCATCGCCACCCGGGTCGGCGCCGCTGAACAACCGCTGTGCCGCTGAGGATGACGCGGCGCTTCCAGCGGCCTATGGTGAAGGGGCGCCGTCACCCCCCGGATCCGCCCCATGGGACACGTCCACATCATCCGAGACTTCGCCTCTCCGCAGGAGGGGTTCAACCGAACGGTCCGCATCTACACCCCGGATGCGTACGACCGTGAGCCCCACCGGCGCTTCCCCGTGCTGTACATGCACGACGGGCAGAACGTCTTCGCCCACCCCGAGTCGGCCATCTACGACACCTGGTGTGCCAACAACACCCTTGAGCGGCTGGTGGCCGAGGGCGGCGTGGAGCCGTGGCTCATCGTCGCGGTGGACTCGACGTCCAACAGGCTCTCCGAGTACTCGCCCTGGGACGAGCCGCGCAGCCATGTCCAAGCGCGAGGCGGGCCCTACGTCCGCTTTCTCGTTGAGACGCTCAAGCCCTACATCGAGTCCACCTACCGCACCCGCCAGGGCGCCGAGTCGACGGCGGTGATGGGCTCGTCGCTGGGTGGCCTCATGTCGCTGTACATGGGGTGGAAGCACCCGGAGCTGTTCGGCCGCATCGGCGGCCTGTCGCCCTCGGTGATGTGGGGCTGGAACCAGCTCTTCGCGGAGTGGTCGGCCCACACCCGGCGCTGGTCGCGCATCTACCTGGATGCCGGCCTGCACGAGACCATCGATCCGGTGGGCTTCACCATGTCCTACGGTGACGCCACGCGCGACTTCTTCCACCACCTCCAGCGCCTGGGCTACGCCGGCCACGAGCTGTTCCTCGTGTTGGAGCCCGGAGGGCACCACCATGAGAAGGACTGGCAGCGCCGGCTGCCCCTCGCCATGCGCTGGCTGCTGAGCTGAGGCGCCCGCGCGCAGCTACCGGGCCTGGATGAAGCGCACGGCTTCCTGCATGGCCGACAGCTCCTGGTGCCGGATGAGGTACATCTCATCGCCCAGGGCGCTCCTGAAGACGGGGGGCAGCTCGCGGTGCTGCAGCAGTGCCCCACCGAGCCGCGCCACCACCTCCGCGTGGCGGTGGCGGTACGAGCGGCCCGTGCGCCGGCCGGCGTGACACACGTGGTACTTGGGGGTGTAGCGAAAGTCGCGCAGCGCCTCGCCCGTCAACAGGCGTGCCCACAGGCGGTACACGTCCATGTCGCACGCGTAGTTCATCATGTCCGTCAGGAAGGCTCCGGGTGGGCGCAGGTTGGCCTCGAGCACCACGTAGCTCCCATCCGCCAGCCGGAAG
This sequence comes from Archangium minus, assembly GCF_044360475.1. Classification (NCBI taxonomy): domain Bacteria; kingdom Pseudomonadati; phylum Myxococcota; class Myxococcia; order Myxococcales; family Archangiaceae; genus Archangium; species Archangium minus. The sequence continues at coordinate 4,698,220 of NZ_CP043494.1, read as the reverse complement.
AACTCCAGGTGGAACCAGCGCTCGCGCAGACCGAGCGCCGCCACCGCCTTGTGGCCCATGGCATCCAGCGCGGGGGGAATCTCCTTGTGGCTCCAGATGGCGAGATCCTTCTGCTCGAGCACCGACTCCATGATGCCGTCGCTGTACTCGTGGCTGAGGCGGAAGATGATGTGGCCATCGCGGTCCACGAGCCCGTCATAGGTGACGATGGTGCCGCGCACGAAGGCCTGGGCGAGGTAGCCGGGCAGCGGCTCGGAGAAGGCCGCGTCCACCTCCGCATCACTGGACACCTTGAAGGTGCGGGCGGCGCCAACGCCCACGTCGGGCTTGAGGACGAGCGGATAGCCGACGCTCCGGGCAAAGGCCTTCACCCCGGCGGCATCCTTCAAGGGGATGGCATCCGGGTGCGGGATTCCAGCTTGCTTGAAGACATCGTGCATGCCGAGCTTGGAGCGCAGGCGGGCGATGTCCGCGGGCAGCAGGCCGGGGACGTGAAAGTCCTCACGCAGACGGGCCTCCACCTCGAGCCACGTCTCGTTGAGCGAGTCGATGCGATCCACGCGGCCGTGGCGCCAGGTGAAGTAGCCGGTGGCACGCAGGAGAGCGTCGTAGTCGTTGAGGTTGGGGGTGAAGAAGTACTCCGACAACGAATCGCGCAGCTCACGGCGGAGGGAGTCGTAGGGGGCGTCGCCGAGACCCAGGACGTTGACCCCGCGCTCGCGCAGGGCGGTGACGAAGTGAAAGAACTGGGGCGGAAAGTGGGGCGAGATGAAGACGACGTTCACGACTGCGCCTCCGACGGCAAGTGACATCTGTCTGACGCTCCACGATACCGGACTCCCCAGGTTCAGCGACAGGGGAGATGACGCAAAGCGCCATGAGTTCGTGGAATCCGTGACCCTCCCCCACCCGCGAGGGAGGTGCGACCCACCTGTTTCCTGGATCCACGCATCAACCAGGACAACCATCTGCTCTGCATCCAACATTTCAGGGAGGAGCACATGGGAGCACTGGACGGGAGAACGGCCATCATCACGGGGGGAGGTTCGGGAATCGGCTTCGCCATCGCCGAGCGCTTCGCGCGCGAGGGAGCGGAGGTCGTGATCGCCGGGCGGAGCCGGCAGCGGCTGGACGAGGCCGTGGCGAAGATAGGGCGCGGGGCCCGCGGCGTGCCCACGGATGTCGGCGACGAGGAGCAGGTCCAGCGGCTCATCAACTCGGTTGCGAGCGTGGACCTGCTGGTGACCTGCGCAGGCGGCGCGGTGTTCGGCCCAGTGGAAGAAGTACGCACGAAGGCGTGGCGCGAGCTGTTCAACGACCGCTTCTTCGGACAGCTCTCCGCCTGCCATTACGCCGTTCCGAGGATGAAGCCAGGCAGCTCCATCATTCTCTGCTCGGGCATCGCCGGCCACGCGGCCCTGGTGAACTACGCGGGCGGCGCGGGCTTGTGTGGCGCGGTCAATGCCATGGGGCGCTCACTCGCGGTCGAACTGGCCCCGAAAGGTATTCGAGTGAACGTTCTGTCGCCGGGGCTGACGCGCAATACAGCGATTGATTGGGGTGTCCCGCCCGAGCAGGTGGAAGCGTTCCTGGCCGGGCTCGCCAACAATGTTCCGATGAAGCGCGCGGGAACGACCCGCGACATGGCGGACGCGGCCTACTTCCTGGCGACGTGTGAGTACGCCACGGGGATGGTGCTCGACATCGACGGAGGCTGGACGGCCGTCTGAGCCCCTTACGGGGTTGCGACAACATGTCACATTCCTCGGGCTGTGCCTCCAACCTAGAAGACCTGCCAGGGAGGAGCACGAATGAAGGCTCGATCGCACCTGTTGTCCGCCGCCGTGGTGTCGCTGCTGTGCACTGCCGCCGAGGCCCACATCTCCGTGGGCGCCCCTGGCCCCGCTATCGCGGGGACGACCCAGGAGCTCACGTTCAACGTGGGCCACGGCTGTGATGGCGCAGATACCTACAGCATCGAGGTTCGCATTCCGGACGGGGTGACCGCGGTACGGCCGCTGAACTCCGAGTTCGGCAAGGCGGTCGTGAAGAGGGACGAGAGCACGAACAAGGTGACGTCGGTGACCTGGACCAAGCCCTCCAGTGCCGACGTGCTGCCGGGCGACACCCATTTCTACAAGCTCACCCTGCGCGCCATGCTGCCGAACCAGCCCTTCACCACGGTGTTCTTCCCGACGATCCAGCACTGCCGGGCCGCCGACGGCACCGAGTCGATCGTGGAATGGGTCGGCACCAGCGGGGGACACGACCATCTCCAGCGCGCTGACACGACGCCCGCGGCGAATCCCGCTCCGGCGCTCACGGTCCTTCCCGCTCGCACGCCCGGCTGGAACAAGTACACAGTGGACCAGCACGTGCACGACATGGCTGTCTTCAAGGATGCGCAGATCGTCTGGGCGGGAAACGCGGCCTACAGCCCCAGTGCTCACACCCTGAGCCTGATTGAGAAGGAGCCGAACACCCAGGTGCTCCAGGCCATCCATCCCGGAACCGACATCTGGGTCAAGTACTGAGCAAGGAACTCGCCATGCGTCCCCTGCTCCTCTTGGCCACCCTGGCGCTGTTCTGCGCCTGCCCCTCGGATCCCGCCCCGCCCTCGAACGATGCGGGAACGCCGCCCGGGCAGACGCCCGCCAGCCACCTGCCTCCAGAGCTGAAGCCTCCCAGCAACCTGGAGCTGGAGCGCCCACCCGATGGGTCCGGGCTGCCAAACAACCTGAAGGCCACACAACAGTGAGACGGCCCTCAGCGGGGACCTGCGCGGCACAGGAAGCTCAGTGCCGCGCACCTCCGCTGAGGTTCAGGACCACGACGCCCGCGATGATGAGGGAGATGCCGCCGAGCGCTCCCCAGTTGAACGCGTCTCGGAAGTACAGCCACCCGATCATCGCGGTCAGAGCCGTACCCACGCCGCTCCACACGGCGTAGGTGAAACCGAGCGACAGCGACTTCAGCGCCTGGCTCATGAGGTAGAAGGCCGTGCCGTAACAGACGATCACGAGGACACTCGGGAGGAGCCGGGTGAAACCATTGCTGGCGCGCAGCGCACTGGTTCCCAGGACCTCCGAGAGAATCGAGATGCTCAGCAGCAGGTACGGGTTCATGCCTTGCTCCCCACCACCTGCACCATTCCCGGAGACGTGCGGAGCTTGATGGACCTGCGCAGGGAGAAGCCCCCCTGACGGAGCCAACCCCGCATCTCCTCGAGGGACCAGGTCCCGGACTGGCTGGTGAGGGCGAAGTAGAGGTCCGTCAGCGCGCCCACCTGATTCTTCGGAGACGGCCGCTTCCCTCGCTCGAAGTCCTGGAGGACGAACACCCCACCCGGAGCAAGCGCGCGGAAGACCTTACGGGCCACCGCGAGGTTCTGCTCGTGCGAGAAGTGGTGCGCCACCATGGACATGAACACGAAGTCGTAGGTGCCCTCTCCCAGGTCGTCGCCAAGGACATCCCCCGCCACGAGGGAGAGGCGCTCGCCGAGCTGGTGCGCCTCCACGAAGGGGCGCGCGTGAGCCACCGCCGCCTCAAGGTCCAGGATCGTCGAGCGCAGCCCGGGATACTTGCGCAGGAAGGCCGCGGAGTAGGTTCCTCCCGAACCACCGATGTCGAGCATCCGGCGGGCCCCCTTCGGGATGGGCGTTCGGAGCACCACTTCATCCAAGCTGAGCCGACCGACATCCGCCATGCCGGCCTGATACGCGTGCCACTCCTCCGCGTTGGTCGAGCTGTGCATCGCGAGGGGCTTGCCGCTGCGGACAAATGACTCGAGCTGCGCGAGATACTCCCACTCGAGTATCTGGAAGTGCATCTTGTTGGCGAGGGAGTGGGGACTGTCGCGCAGGAGCCACTTGCGGCTCACCGGTCGCAGCGAATACCGGCGCGTCGAGTCCTCATAGGCCAGGTAGTCACACCCCACCAGACAGTTGAGGAGCGCCTCGGTGGCTCGCGGGTGCGTGCTGCGTTCCCGAGCGAGCTCCTCCACCGTCTTGGCCTGGCTCTTGAGCGCGTCGAAGAATCCCAGCTCAACGCCCGCCATCACCGCTCGCGCGAACGTGAAGGCGAGTTGGGTCTCGGCGACAGGCCTGGGGACGAGCCCCGCAGCGAGCACGAGCCGCTCCAAGGGATTCTCTGGAATGACGCCCAGACGCATGGTTTTTCCCTCCGCGAAGCTTCGACAGGAAGCGCATCGCGCGCCCGGTCGTAACCGACAGGCCTGTGCGTCGTCCATGCCAATAAGCGCCGGTTTCCTGTGATAGAGGAAACCCTCATGAAAATGAGTCATCCACGGACAGCAGTCTTTCTGCTTCTGATGAGCATTTGGGGATGTCGCTCCTCGACGCCCGAGCCCGAGGTGCCCAAGGTCTCCGAGGAATCACTCCCGTGTCCGGGGCCTGGGGAAGGCACGGAGCTGCCCGCGTGCCCGCGCCTGTGCAGCGCGCTGGAGCTGGCCCCAACGCCTCCGCCTCCGTCCGCGCTGGATCTGTCGCGCGACATCCGCTTCACGGCGCTGGACGTGAAGCTCGACTCGCTGAACGCCACGGCCCTCATCCAGATGGGGGACGCCACGAGCCGCGCCCTGTCCTTGAAGGTCGGCAACCTGCAAATCACTGGAGTGCGCAGCCGCTGCGGCAAGCTGAACTACACCGTGAAGGAGGGGCAGCTGGACATCGGGGTTCCCGAATGGGCGAGCTTCATCCTCGTCGACTACACGCTCACCCCGTCCGCGAACTTCGACGGCTACCTGCCCAGCGGCACCACCTTCAGCTGGCCGTCGTTCTGCGCCAACCTCTTCCCCTGCCACCCGGCCCTGGCGGACAGCACGAAGTTCTCGCTCAAGCTCAGCAACGTGCCCGCGGGAAAGACGGCGGTCTACCCCACCCACATCCCGGGCGAGGCCCCGCCCTATATGCTGGCCTGGGCGGTGGGCGAGTACACGGAGAAGGCGTTGGGGACGACCGCGGCGGGGACGCAAGTGTCCGTCTGGTACCTGCCCGGTGAGGAGGCGGCGGCCCTCGAGGGCACCCCGCGCCTCAAGGACGCGGTGGACTTCTTCGAGAAGCGCTACGGCGCCTACACCTTCGGCAACAAGGTGGGCTCGGTCTCCGCCAACTGGGGAGAGGGAGCCTACGGCGGAATGGAGCACCACCCCTACTGGCACGTGGCCGCCGATGCCATGAAAGACAAACTGGTCCACCACCACGAGGCGGCACATGGCTGGTTCGGCAATGGCGTGCGCATCCAGTGCTGGGAGGATTTCGTCCTCTCCGAGGGCACCGCCGAGTACCTGACGGCCCGCTCGGTGCGCGAGACCGAGGGCGTGGAAGTCGAAGAGCAGGTGTGGGCCGACTGGAAGGGAGTGCTGGAGCGGGCCGTGGCTCGAGGCGACACGCAGGCCCTGCCGGATGCCACCTGCAACCAGATTGACATCCTCACCCACCCGCTCTGGTCCAACATCCCCTACAAGAAGGGCGCCTTCTTCTACCGTGCGCTGGAGAAGAAGATTGGCACCGAGGCGATGGACCGCGTGCTGGCCCGTTTCTACCAGAGCCACGTGGGCGGCACGGCGCGCATGCAGCAGATGCTGGAGCTCGTGAAGGCCGAGACGGGCTATGACCCCAAGCCGCTCGCCGATACCTGGCTGCGCGGCTTGGGTGTGCCTGCCGACGTCCCGTAGCCGACAGGCGTTCGCTACTTCTTTCGCCCCGGCACTTCGGCGGACAGATCCGGAAACAGCTTGCGCCATGCCGGAATCTCTTCCTCTTCTTCCGCCGGCTTCGCGGGTGCGTTGCTCGGCGGAGGAGGAGGCGGCGGCGCCGTCCTGGTGGCGGGCGGAGGGGTCCGGCTCTTCGCCTCCTTCACCGCGGGAGCAGCCTGAGCGGCCGGAGCGGTGGGCGCAGCGGCGGCAGCGGCACTGGCGCGGCGCCTCTCCAGCTCCACCCCGAACAGGCGCTGGAGTGAGCCCGCACTCCGGCCCAGCTGCTCCAGGGATTCCCGCACATCCCGCAGATGATCAATGCGTTGCTTCAGCCGGCGATCCAGCTCAAAGGGCAACGAGACCCCTTCAGCGTTCTTCATGAGATGGTCTTCCTCTTGAGAATGCTGCCCACCACGCCCTCTGATCGCGGGTCCGTCTTCGACAATGGCTTCGCATTCACGTTCAACGTGATGAACATCAACGAGTCTGCAAAGCCATACGGGAGCAACATGTCCCTGCATCGAATCAGTGCCCGATGAAAGGGGCGGGGGGGCAATTCGTGAGACCATCATGCCACGACCGGGGGCCCCCCGCTCGAAATTCATGAGCCATGCGGCAGCCGAGGAGGCGCCAGAGGGCGCGCTCCTGGACGGGTTGCGTCAGCCCGGACGCCAGGTGGGCTGACCGGGCTCCGCAGGCCCTCCGGGCGGCCGGCCTGGGGCCTGGACCGCTTCGGAGGTGCCTGGACGCTGGCTTCAGACCTGGAGCGCTCGTGAGAGCGGGAGCTCGCGCACACGCGTCCCCGTGAGCGCGAAGAGGGCATTGGCGATGGCGGGGGCGACAGGCGGGACACCCGGCTCGCCGATGCCTCCCGGAGGCCCGTCGCTGGAGATGATCTCCACGTGAATCTTGCGAGGCGCCTCGCCGATGCGCACCAGCCGGAGGTCGCGGAAGTTCGACTGCTCGACCGCTCCTCCCTTCATCGTCACGCCACCGTACATGGCCAGGCTCATCCCGAAGATGACCGAGCCCTCCATCTGGGCTCGAGCGCGATCCGGGTTGATGACCGTGCCCGCATCAACCACGACCCAGGCTTCATCGACGGAGAGCTTGCCGCTTGGGTTGCGCACGACGGACGCGACCACCGCCACATAGGAGAGGAAGCTCCGGTGTGCGGCGAGGCCCAGGGCCCTGTTCTCCTTCTTCCGGTCACCCCACGGTGCGAGCTGCGTCACACGCTCGATGACGCGCCGCAGGCGGCCGACGTCCACAGGGTGCACGTCCATCGACATGCCGTAGTTCTCGAGCTTCTCGACACCGAGCTCCGCCAGGCTCATGGTCCGAGGCGGCCCGAGCATCTCCAAGTACACGTCGCGAGGATCCTCACCCCGGGCATGGGCGATCTCGTCGATGAAGGAGTTGACCGAGAAGGCGTGGAAGATGTTGTAGACGGACCGGAGCCAGCCAATGCGCACGTGGGCATTCGCCTGGCACGCCTCCGCGCGGAGGTTGGGAACCCCGAGCCCGAGGTCCAACACGCCTTGCTGGAGATCCCTCAGCGAGGCCAGGTTGGTGGGCGCGAAGGTGGACCCGATCGGCGGGAACGCGGTGCGGTGTCTCCAGGCGACGACCTTGCCGCGCTCGTCGAGGCCCGCGCTGAGGCGCTGCGTGCTGACGGTGTTGTAGTAGTCGTGGTGGACGTCGTCCTCGCGCGTCCACTGCACGCGCACGGGAACACCCACCTGCTTCGCGAGCCAGGCGGCCTCGGAGACGAAGTCCGCCTTCGACTTCCGGCCGAAGCCACCGCCCAGGAACGTCACGTGGACCGTGACCTTCTCCACGGGCATCCCGAGCACACGCGCGGCCTCCGCTCGCGCGGCCTGCGGGTGCTGGCTAGGAGCCCACACCTCGCAGGTGTCCCCCTCGACGCGGGCAACCGCAACCGGCGGCTCCATCGAGACATGGGGGAGGTGGGGGACGTGGTACTCGGCCTCGAGCACACGCGCGGCCTTGGCGAGGGCGCCTTCGGCATCTCCCACGTTGCGGTAGACCTTGCCAGGTGCCCGCACGGAAGCGGTCAGCTCCTCGCGGAACTTCTCCGAGTCATACGTCGCGTTCGCGCCCAGCTCCCAGGAGATCTCCAGCGCCTCGCGGCCCCGAATGGCCGCCCAGGTGTTGTCCGCCAGAACGGCGACACCACCCCAGGGCTGGAACATGTACGGCGCCTGGGGCACCGGCATCTCGATGACGCGCTTCACCCCGGGAATGGCGAGCGCGCGGGTGGCGTCGAACCGCGCCACGCGTCCACCCACCACCGGAGGCCGGGCGATCACCGCCGTGAGCATGCCAGGGAGCTGGACGTCGGCCCCGAAGACCGCGCTTCCGTTGACGTAGGCGGGCCCGTCGATGAGCGGCAGTGGCCGGCCCACGCGGCGAAGCTCGTTCTTCGGGCGGAGCCGAACATCCGCCGGCTTGGGCACGGGAAGCTTGCCTGCCTCGAGCGCCAGCTCACCGAAGCCGAGCTTGCGCCCGCTCGGACGGTGCAGCACGACGTGGTCGCTCGCCTCGCAGGTGTCCGGTGCCACCTTCCACCGCTTCGCCGCGGCGGCGATCAGCATCGTGCGTGCCGTGGCGCCCACGCGGCGCATGTCCTCGTAGATGCCGCGGACGCTGTTGGAGCCGTCGGTGTTCTGGTCACCGTAGGCCGGGTCACCATCGGCCTGGGTGATCTTCACCCGGGCCATGTCCGCGCCGAGTTCGTCCGCGATCAGCACGGGAAGGGAGCTTCGGATGCCCTGCCCCATCTCGGAGCGGTGGCAGACGATCGTCACCTGCCCATCCGGGGCCACGTGCACGAAGACGTTCGGGTTCAGGCCGGGGACCGCCGACTCCTGCGCCTGGGAGCTCGTCTTCGGCCGAGGCCCGGAGCGCCGCCCCGACGGCTCTTCCGCGAGGCTGTCAGTGGTCAAGAAGCCAACGGCGAGGCCTCCCACGGCGAGGTTCAGCCCCGCGAGGAAGGAGCGCCGGGCAATCAACATGGGTCGCTTGCTCATCGCGTCCTCCTATTCCTCGGACAACCCGGCGGCCTTCTTCACGGCCGCGCGAATGCGCGTGTACGTGCCGCAGCGGCACAGATTGCCCGCGAGCGACTGGTCGATCTCCTCGTCGGTGGGCTTCGGCTTCTTCGCGAGCAGGGCCGCCGCGGTCATGATCTGCCCCGCCTGGCAGAACCCGCACTGCGGAACGCCCATGTCCACCCAAGCGCGTTGCAAGGGGTGGCTCCCGTCCGGCGAGAGCCCCTCGATGGTCGTCACCGAGCCCCCCGCCGCACGGCGGACCGGCGTCACGCACGCGCGGACCACCTGACCATTGACGTGGACGGTGCACGCGCCGCACAGCGCCTGACCGCAGCCATACTTCGTGCCGGTGAGGCCGAGCACATCGCGCAGAGCCCAGAGCAGCGGCATTTCAGGGTCGACGTCGAGCTCCTTGTCGACACCGTTGATGCGAACTCGAATGCTCATGGCCGTGCCTCCTCGCTCGGGCACTCCGCGCCCGTTTCTACCCATGCCGCCACAATCGCCCCAAAGCTCTTCTGCGTGCCCGGCGCCGGCTCCCGGCCCGAGCCAGGTGCCCAGCCCCAACCCACAAGCTCATCGTGCGCGTTGTGCTCGACGATCTGCTCCAACGACTTCCCGCCATTTCGGGACGGATCCTTCAGCTGCTCACAGATAGCCCGCGGGCTCTTGCCCACCCAGGCCATCGAGCGCGGAGCGAGATGCCAGTTCGGAGCGCCGGGGACCCGGGCGAGCTCGACGTTCCGGTCCTGATGACAGCTCGTACACTCCATTCCGACCACGCCGCGATCCTCGGGACCGCGAACCACGGGCGGATAGTGCGGCTGCAGCCCGGTGTTCTGATACGGCGAGTCTCCGTCCGGGTGGCAGTTGGCGCACCGCGGGTGGAGCAGCACCCGGCTGGCCTCCAGGAAGAGCGCACGTGAACGATCGGCCCGGTCCGCGATGACGCCGAATGCCTCAGGCGAGCGGAGCTCATTGGGGCCGACCTGAGGCAGGAGCTCGGACAGGCGCGCGGTTGGCTCGGGCTGACGTTTACTGCAACCCGCGGCCGACATCAGGACGAGAACGGACGCCCAGAGGGTTAGAGACGGTGGCATTCGAGAACGAGAGAAGAACAACGTCGTGGAGCATCTCGCATGTTTCACTGCGACACCTCTTGGCTTCCAACAGACCCCTGTGAGAGCGGGTCCCGTTCGGTTCAGGCAGCCTTCGACACCGGCGCTGAAGATAGCGACGATGTTCAACCGGTCATGCAGAATCGCCATCACCGGCTGACGGTTTTAACGCGACACCAGCGTCTGTCCGATGTGGAACGATTGTGACTTCGTCCAGCCGAGGTGGTATTCATGGTGCAGGTGCCGAGGGGCGCCTGTACCCGAAAAAGACGACGTCACCCTCGCTTCTCTCGTAGGTCGACAGTTCTCGATGAGTTCCTTCTACGGCCCATTATCGGGTGAGGGCCGCCGCTGAGGGACTTTTCATGGGAACCGACTCCCGCGCCACCACTCCCCTTCCCCTGCGCGAATGCAAGGTCCGAGCGTCGCTCTTGCTCAAGGACCTGTGCTCCTCCGACACCCTCCGCGTCGCTCGTGCCACGGAACGGCTGCGCAAGCTCCCTGCCTTCGCCCGCTTCACTCCGAGTGAGCTGGTCGCTCGCAAGGACTCCGTCCGCCACAAGCACGCGCTGGCTGTCATCGCTCTCGAGCAGGGGTTCTCCTCCTGGGCGGAGCTGAAGAACGAGCGCGGCGAGGACACCTCGCCCGAGGTCGACTTCGACGCCTTCTTAGCCAGGGACGCGGGCGTCTTCCTCAACCGCTGGTTCTCTTCCTACGCTGAGGCGCTCGCCTCGCTCCGGGAACACGGCGGCTATCTCTTCCCCTACCGCACGCAGTTCTTCATCTGCGAGGCCGACTGCCTCGAGGCTCGCGGCGTGGATACTTCCGATCCCGACTGGGAACGGATGGGACGCAACTGGGTGGAGCCGCTCGATCTGGCCGCCCGTACGCGCCTCGGACAGAAGCTCATCGCGCTCGGCTACGCGAGCTGACGCGCCCTCTTCGTCTCTTCTTCGTCTCTTCATCACCCCAAGGAAGCTCCTATGAACTCCCCTGATGACCGCTCCGGGCGCGGCGGCCCGAAGTCTCGCGCCGAGTTGAAACGGACCTACAAGGAAAAGCCACCGCCGATGGGCGTGTACGCGGTCCGCAACCGCGTCAATGGCAAGGTGCTGGTGGGCTCGGCCCTCAACGCCCCGGGCATGCTCAATCGCATCCGCTTCGAGTTGGATCTCGGCAAACACCCCCAACGCGATCTGCAGGAGGACTGGCGGCGCTACGGCGCGGACAATTTCTCCTTCGAGGTGCTCGACGTCCTCCCGCCCTCGGAGGAGCCGGGCAGCACGGATCCGAAGGAGGAGCTGAAGGTCCTGGAGGCGCTCTGGCTCGATCGGCTCCGGCCGTATGGCGAGGCCGGCTACAACGAGCCCCCGGCCCAAGACGAGTCCTCTTCACGGCAGTGACTGCTCCCTCTCCCTCTGGGAGAGGGCGGGGGTGAGGGTAATCAAGCCCGTTCTTCAACCCGTGGCCCGCGGTGTGGACAGGGGGTTCAACCCGAGTGCATTCATACCCTCACCCCGTCCCTCTCCCAGAGGGAGAGGGGAAAGGCGCTCAGCCGGGCTCCATTCCTCCCACGACCTCCGCCAGGCAGTGCGGGCAGGCGGAGCGTCCCTGCGCCAGGAGCCTGCCACACCCCTCGCACCGCACCCGGCTCGGCAGGCGGCACGCCGCGTCCCCCGGAGCACACTTCGGGGTCTCGGGAGGACCGGCCTGTTCCAGTTCCTTCCGCAGGGTTTCGTCCTCCAAGTGCAGCCAGGAGGACAGCCTTCGCCGATTGCTCGAGAGCAGCTCGAAGGCGTTGCGCGCGAGCGGCATCAACGCGGGCCGGGACAGTCGTTGTGCCCAGTCCCGGTAGTCCTCCAAGGCCCACAGCACCATCAGCCACGCATGGGTGTCCCGGTAGACGCCTCCCTCGTCGTCCACCACCACCAGCTCCTCCGAGGCCCCCGAGCGACGCAGCTCGGGAAAGCGTCTCGCCGCCTCCTCGCCTCCGGCCGGGAGGCATTCGAGCCCCACCAGCACGCACTGCTCCCCCAGCCACCGCGCACAGCTCACACAGAAGCCACACGTCTCGTCATACAGCACGCAGAGGGCACGCATGGCTCACCTCAAGCCCGCTCGGCCACAGGGCTCGGCGGCGACACCCGGGTGTACTCCCGCGGCAGCACCGGCGGCGGCTGCTGGCGCACCTGGCCCGAGCGACGGATGCGGTTGAAGACATACAGGTTGAAGAAGTGCATCGCCCCCAGCACCACCATCACCTTGCCCACCTTGCCGCAGACCAGCTCGATGACCTCCTGCACCGTCCAGATGGTCTGGTGCTCCTTCAGCGACAGGGCCACGTACCCGATGTTCATCAGGTAGAAGCCCACCACCAGCAGGTGGTTCACCGACTCCGCCAGCCGCTCCTTGCCCAGGAAGGCGTCGTGCAGGAAGTGCGCCCCATTGCGCTGCAGCGTCTTCGCCACCCAGACCGTCAGCAGGATGCTCACGAACAGGTAGAGCAGGTAGGCCGCCACCATGAAGTGGCTCGACACCGTGTTCGGCTCCATGACACGTCTCCTCGGGGAGCGCGGTCGCCCGGGGCTCGAGTGCCCCTTCCTGGGTTGGCGCCGCCCTCCCCTTCCGTCAGGGAGTACCGGAAGGAATTTTCGCGGTTGCGGGGCGGCTGCTCAGGGCTGCCAGCGCCACAGGTAGAGACCGAACTCAACCACCGGCGGAGCCAGCATCAGGACGAGCCCGGCCCACATCACCGGCTCGCGAGAGAGCGGCCGTTGGCGTCGCCAGGCCTCCAGGATGGAGACGCACAGGAGGTAGAGCGCCGACAGCTCCAGCAGCCCTCCCACCAGCGGCATGAAGGGAGGCATCGAGATACTCGCCCCCCACTCCAGCACGCCGCGCAGGACGAACAGGCCTGAGCAGGCGCTCGCCAGCATCAGGAAGGTCCGCCCCTCGTGCAGCGGGACCTCCGGCGCGGGCGCATCCAGACCCTCGTGGCGCCAGTGTCTGCGCAGCAGGCCGTACGCCGCGAGCGCCACCGCGAGCCCCGCCACCGCGCCCAGGATGGGGCCTATCTCGAAGCGCGCCCGCGTCACCCACCGGCCATCCGCGAGCCGCGCCGCGGGCTGCATGGTGAGCGGATCCAACTCGTGTGGGCTCACCACCCGAGGCGTCACCGACACGAGGAGCGCCCACAGCACCAGCGCGCATGCCACCGCCTGCAGCACCGCCACCGCTCGCAGCCAAAGGGCCTCATCCGGAGGAAGCGCCGCCTCCGCCGCTCCATCCGCGAGCCGCCGCAGGTCCAGCCCCATGGCCTGCGCGCTCGCGTAGCGCCGCGAGGGCTCGAGCGCCACGGCCCTCCGCACCACCGTCCCGAGTGCCCCCATCAAGGAGGACGCCCCCGCCACCGGTGGCCGTCCCGTTACCAGCTCGTGCAGCAGCACGCCCACCGCGTACACGTCCATGCGTGGCTCGGGCGGTGCTCCGGCGAAGGCCTCGGGTGCCATGTACTCGGGAGTCCCCACCACGGCATGCGCGGCGGTGAGCGTGTTCCGCGGCCCCTCCTGGCGCACGATGCGGGCAATCCCAAAGTCCGTTACCTTCACCCGGCCCTCGCCGTCCACGAGGATGTTGGCGGGCTTGATGTCCCGGTGCACCACACCGCGCGCGTGCGCATAGGCCAGCGCATCACAGACCTGGATCGCCACGCGCACGGCCTCCGCTGGAGCCAGCGGCAGCAGCTCCGCCAGGGAGCGGCCCTCCACCAGCTCCATCACCAGGAAGCGCTCACCTTCCTCGTCTCCGAAGTCGTGCACCCGGACGATGTTCGGGTGATCCAACAGCGCCAGCGCCCGCGCCTCTCGGGCGAACCGGGCCTGCGCCTCGGGGCTGGAGGCGGCCTCTCCCGCGAGGAACTTCACCGCCACCGGACGATCCAACCTCACGTGGCGCGCGCGGAACACGCGGCCCATGCCTCCGCGGCCGATCTCCTCTTCCAACTCCAGCGCGCCGATCCGGCCCGGGTCCTCCATGTCCTCGCCCAGGAGACATCCGGGACACACCGCCAGGCGCTTGTCATCCACAGGCATCGCGCAGCGCGGGCAGCGGGCACTCATCGCTTCAGCACCCGGAGCAGCTCGGCGAGCTCCGCCTCCGCCTCCTCGGGTCCTCCGACCGTGTCCACCACTTCCTCGCGCACCAGCTCGCGGTAGCGCACCCGCGCCCGGTGGAGGAATGTCTTGAGCTGCGGCAGCGACATGCCGTGTGCCTCCGCCGCCTCCCGGTAGCTCGGCGGCTCGCCTGGACGGAAGAACTGGAGCACCAGCGCGAAGGGACCCTTGCGCGCTCCACTGTCGAATTCGGCCTTCAGCCGCTCCAGGGCCCGCTCCATGACGCTCGAGGCCCACTCCCGCTCGAAGGCCTCGTCCGGAGCCTGCGCGTCCTCGGAGGCGATCCGCTCCGCCAGCTCGAAGTCCAGAGGCAGCGCGGCCACTCCCCCGCCCCTCCGGGCGGCATTCGAGCGCTCATGACGGTGGACGAGGTGGTTGCGCGCAGCCGTCAGCAGGTAGCCCCGCAGGCGGCCCTTCTCGGGGCTCAGGCGCTCGAGGAAGTCGTGCTCCAGCAGCCGCAGAAGCAGGTCCTGCACGGCGTCTCGCGCGGCTTCCGCCTCCAGCCCCTGACGGCGCATGAAGACGTAGAGCGGACGCCAGTAGGTGCGCAGCAGCGACTCGAGCGCCGCGCGCCGCGCCTCCGGTGAGCTCCGAGCCGAGCGGATGAGAGTCCAGCGCGTGGGTGGGAAGGCGCTCGGCCCCTCCTCTGGCGGATCTGCGCTCATGGGGAGGTTCTAGCTCAACTCGGGGGTGGCCTTCTCGATGGAAGACCTGCACGCCAGGGCAGGGGCGTACCGGGCTTTGAGCGCTGCCGGACACGTTCCCTCCGCCCAAAAAGCGGTGTCTCCGTTTCACTGGAGGAAAAAGCACCGGGGCATTGTCCGGGGGGATACCGCTCTCTACCGTCCCTTGACCGAAGCCATACCCACAGTCGCAGTCACTCGAGGACGAACCATGACCCCTGCTTCCCAGATGCCTATGACGATGCAGCCCGGAATGAACCCGATGATGGGCGGCATGCCCATGCCGATGATGGGCGGCATGAACCCGATGATGATGGGCGGCATGCCCATGCCGATGATGGGCGGTATGAACCCGATGATGATGGGCGGCATGATGCCCATGCCCATGCCGATGATGGGCGGCATGAACCCGATGATGATGGGCGGTCAGATGCCGATGATGGGCATGAACCCGATGATGGGCGGCATGCCGATGATGATGCCCATGATGATGCGGATGCCGATGATGGCCCGGATGACCTGTGAGATGGGCAAGGACGGCATGATGTGTCGGATGATGCCCATGGACGCGGGCCAGATGGAGATGATGAAGGACTGCTGTGACGCGATGAACTCCATGATGGCCATGGGAATGCCGGTGATGATGATGTGCAACGGCATGCCCATGATGATGTGCACCGCGAAGTAACACCGGGCCCGTGAGGGCCTGAAAGCACGAGAGCCGGCGAGAAGCCCCGAGGGCCCGCCGGCTCTTCGTGTTTCCGGAGGGGGCTCCGAGCTCCTAGCCCACCGTCTCCGCGTACGTCATCACCAGGTACATCACCGCGTCCACGTTGCCCGTGTTGCGGTAGACGTGCGCCACGTCCGCTTCAAACAGGATGGCGTCTCCCGCGGCCAGCACGTGGTGCTCGTCACCCCGGTCGATCTCCACCGTCCCCACCGTCACCACCAGGTTCTCCATCGTCCCCGGCGGGTGCGCGTCCGCGTGCTCCTCAGCGTGTGCGGCCAGCCGCAGCTCGTAGAACTCCACGCGCCTCGGCTCGTCGAACGGGAAGAGCGCGCGCGAGCTGAAGCTCCCATCATGGGAGGCCAGCCGCTTCGACTGACTGGCGCGCATCAGCCGGGTGCCGCTCTGCGCCGTGGTGCTGATCAGCGCCGAGAACGGGATGCCCAACGCCCGGGCGATCTTCCAGATGACGTTGATGGTGGGCGCGCTCTGGCCCAGCTCGATCTGCCCCAGCATGGCCCGGCTCACCCCGGACGCCTTGGCCAACCGCTCCAGGGACAGGCCCCGCTGGGTGCGCAGCCGGCGCAGGTTACGGCCCACGATGGGAGCCAGATCCGTCGATGAGTCCGCGTGCGCCACCTCATAGGCCCACTCCTCCTCGGAGGAAGGTGCCTCGGGTGGGGGAGCTTCCGCCTTCTTGGCGTCCTGCTCCTTCTTGCGCCCCTTTCCCTTCACGGGCGAGGGAGTGCTCTCAGCGTCCTCCGCCGAGGGAGGCGTATTTTCACGAACCGATTTCACGTGGGCCAGACCATGACCCACACCCACACTGGCGTCCAGAGACTCATGGGGGCGAGCGACCGAGTCGACGAAGGTCTGGACTCACGCCGCTTCCGGAACTCATCGAGGTTGATCACTTCGGCAGCCTGATTCATGGCGGATGATTTCTCCGATAGCGGAACCATGTCCGCCGTAGCGGACGGACGCAATATCCGTTTTAGCGGACGCGCTGTCAATCCGCACCGCCGGGACGAGGACCAGCCAGGGAGGGTCAGGCACCTCCCCTACTGTCCGCCATGCGCCTCCAGCCACGCCGCGACCCGGGAGGCCTTCGGTTCCTTGTGCTCCGCGAGAAGCTCCTTGTAGGCCTGGGAGGCGAGCGTCCGAGCGCGTGCCCGTACGTCCTCCGCGCCGCCCTCCCAGAGAGCACGGCCCAGGAGGAACCGCAGGTCCGCCACCCGCTCCGCCGGAAGGCGTGGAGCACCCACCAACGTCAGGGCCCGCTCCAAAGGCGCGATCGCCTGGGCCGGAGCGCTCAGCGCCAGCTGACACTCGCCGATCCCCACGAGGGGTCCGAACACATCCGGATGATGGGCTGGAAACCGCTTCTCGTATACCGCGAGGGCCCGCTTGTAGTGCTCCAGCGCCTGCCGGTGTTGACCGCCTTCGCGGTACCAGTCGGCCAGCCCCTCCAGCACGATGGCGCTCTCTATGGAGTCCTTGCCCACCTCCTTCTCCGCCAGGCCGAGCGCACGCTGATAGTCGGCCAGGGACTCGGCGCGCCGGCCCAGGTCTCTGAGCACGCCAGCGCTGCCGAACAGGGGGTAGACGAGGTCGACCGCGTTGTGCTCCGGCGCCGCCTCGGCGATCCGCAGCGCCTGCCGGAATTGCTCCAGCGCCTCGCTCTTCCTGCCCAGCCCACTGAGGGCATTGCCCACGCCCACCATGCTGGTCGCGACATCCGTGTGCCCGGGTCCAAAGGCCTTCTTCCGGATGGCCACGCTCTGCTCGTAGGAGATGAGGCTCTGCGCGTACTGGTGCAGGTTCCCCTGGATGCCGCCGAGGGAGTCCAGCGTCGAGCCCACCTCCGGATGCTCCGCACCCAGCCCCGTATCCCGCGCCGCCAGGGCCCGTTGGAAGTAGCCCAGGGCCGCCACATCATCTCCGGCCTTCAACGCCAGCTGTCCCAGGTTGTGCAGCGCGTTGCCCGTCTCCGGGTGGTTGGGGCCCAGCGCCTTCTCGTAGATGGCCTGTGCCCGGGCCAGCACCTGACGCGCCTCGTCCACCCGCCCTGATTTGACGAGCGAGGCCCCCAGGTTGTTGAGGGCCGCCGCCACCTCCGGATGCTCGGGGGGATAGACCTTCTGCCGCAGCGCCACCACCTGACGGAAGAGCGCCAGGGACTCCTCGGTCTTGTCCTCGCGCAGGTGGATGGCTCCCAGCGCGTTGATAACGAAGGCCTCGATGCGATCATCCCCGCCCATCCGCTCCAGCACCGCGCGCGCGTGGTCCGCCCACTCACGGCCCTTGTCGTAGTGCGCCTGGAGCATCCCCGAGCGCACCAGCCGGGCCGAAGCCGAGGCAATCACCTCATCGTGGCGGCCGGCCTCCGCGGCCCACACCGCTTGCCGGAGCGAAGCCTCGGACGCCGAGAAGTTCCCCGCCTTCTCCTCCAGGGCTCCTCGCAACTCGAGCACCTCGGCCTGCAACGGGCGGTAGCGCAGGGCCTCCGCCTCCTCCGCGAGCTTGCCGATGCGGTCCAGGGCGGGCTTGAACTGGCCGCTGTCGAAGAGAGCCCGAGCCTCGGCGAACCGGAGCCGCAGCTGCTCCACCTTCTCGAGGCTGGCCGCGTCCTCCGGCGGGCGGAGGGTGGCCCGCAGCGCCTCCACGTTGGAGCAGCCCGCGAGGGAAGGCAGCGCGTGGGCGGCCTTCGCCGCCTGGTCCACCAGCGCGGCATCCGCGTGGGCATAGACGTCGGTGAGGGCCTGGAGCGACTGCCTCCGCCGCTCCAGACAGGCCATGCGCAGCGAGAGCACCTCGTCGGACTGCTCGCCCCGGACCCGCGTGGCCTCACAGGCCTCGGTGTGCATGGACACCCAGTCCTGGGCATAGCTGTCCAGCACCTGCGCCGTGCGCGTCCAGGACTCGTCCGCGTTGGGCCTGCCGGTGGCACGGAAGGCCTGGCCGAGCACCTCCTTGCGAGGCGCATCCCACAGCCCTTCCAGGCGGCGAGCACCGCCCCGGCAGGGCTGTTCAGCGGGAGCCCGGAGTTGGAGGGGCAGCCCGATGCCCAGGGAGAGCAGCAGGATGCTCGCGGCCACCATCCAGTGGCGCTGGTGCTTCGGCAGCGTCTGACCGAGCGCCTCGAGCAAGGCCTCCATGGAGGAGAAGCGCTGCTCGGGCTTCGGGTCGATCCCACGCAGCACGATGCGCCGCACGCTGGCGGGCACACGGCCATCGCGAGGCGGCTCCGGAGTGCGCCACGTGGAGGGCGGGCCCGGAGTCCTGCCGTAGGGCCGCTCGCCATAGAGCGCCTCGTAGAGGGCCACGCAGTAGCTGAACTGGTCCGCCCGCGCGTCGAAGACGCCTCCGCCGTACGACTCTGGCGCCATGTAGGCCGGCGTGCCAATGACCAGGCCCGCGCGGGTGAGAGGCGTATCCAGCGGCGAGCTGCCCCGCTCGGGAAGGGACACCTCGGGCTCCTTGGGCGGAGGGAGTGGCTCCTCGGACGCCGACGCCTGCCGGGCGAGGCCGAAGTCCAGCACGCGCACCCGGCCGTCCTTCCCCAGCAGCACGTTGTCCGGCTTGAAGTCGCGGTGCACCAGGCCCGCCGCATGCGCCGCCGCGAGCCCCCGTCCAGCGGCGAGGAACACCTCCACCACCTCGCGCCAGGTGCGCGACCCCTGCTTGAGCCAGTCGCGCAGCGAGGGCCCCTCCACCAGCTCCATCGCGATGAAGACGCGCTCATGCCACGTCCCCACGTCGTAGATGGAGATGACATGGGGATGGGACAGGCGCGCCATCGCCTGCGCCTCGCGCAGCAGGCGGACCTGTCCGCCGCTCTTCTCCACCTGGTCGGACCTCGGGTGGAGCAGCTTGAGGGCGAGCTTGCGATCCAACTCGGGATCATACGCGGCGTACACCACGCCCATGCCGCCAGAGCCCAGCTTCGCCAGCACCATGAAGCGGCCCACCGTCGCGCCGCGAGGGAGCTCCTCCTCGGGAAGGCTCTCGGGCAGGGGCGCGGGCGCCATCACCACGTTGGTGGGCACGTCCTCTGACAACGAGGAGACGCCGCTGCGCACCAGCATCCGGCTACACGCAGGGCACTTCTCCGCATGGTCGAGCAGCCGCGCGACCTCCGCCTCCGGGAAACGTCCCGAAGCGGCCTCCCGCACGAAGTTCTCTTCGGGGCAGATGCTGTCGATGGGACTCTCCGCCATTCTCGTCTCCCCTGTGCGCACGGCATTTTGGCTCGACGGATGGATCTTGGCCATCCTGGAAAGACGGAAAGACATGCCAGTCCCGTGCTTTAAAGAACAGACGGGCGAGCAGCCGGACGTGACATAGGCTGCCCGCGCTGGAGGCTTCGCGAGTGCCCATGGATCCACGCGATTACATCCCCGATGTGCGTGACGGCCTCACCCGCGTCGAGCGCATCATCCTCCACACGCTGCACCGGCTCGAGCACGAGCGCGGGGGCCGCTCCGTTCCGACGGCCATGCTCTACGGCTATGTCGTCGAGCAGCTCGACATCGGCCCCGAGGAGTTCCAGGACATCGTCACCCGCCTCGTCGGGCGCCGGGTGCCATGAGAACGCAACGCCACGAGATGAGCCCATGAACACGAGCGACACGACGCATCCCGGAGACCCTTGGGCTGGCACGGAGCTCCCGCGCCACATCGTGCGCGATGCGGCCGGAGCTCCCGTGCTCACCCATGCGCTCTCCACACGCGAGGGGCGGCCCTGGGCAGACCTCGCGTGGCGCATCCCCCACGTGGACGCCACACACTGCGCCGACGTGCTGCTCGCGGCCCTGCGCGGCTGGGCGCTCTCCACGGACGACGAGGCGCTCGCTGGGGCGCTCATCGCTCGGGGTGCCCGCGTGGTGAGGCATGCGCACAGCTACTCCCGCGACCTACGAGCCGCTCCTGCCCCCGTCGCATGGAGCACTCCCGAGACACCAGGTGGCTACCAGCTCACGGCGGTCAATCGCAGCGCCGAGGCACTCGCGCCACTGCTGCTGAAGGCGTACCCGCCAGGCCACCCGGATCACTCCGGCTGGACGCCCGAGGAGGCCCGGAACGAAGTCGCGCGGATCCTCGCGGGTGAGCTGCTCGGCCCGCTCCTGCCGTGCAGTGGGCTCGCCCTCGAGGGGGACACGGTTGTCGGAGCCTGCCTCGTCACCCTCCGAGAAGGGAGCCCTCCCCATGGGGGCCCCTGGGTCATCGAGGTGTACCGGAACCCCGCTCCCCGCTATGCCGGTCTGGGTGCCGCGCTGCTACGCCGGGCCCTGTGGCTCTCGACCCAGGCGGAGCTCCCCGCCCTCAGTCTCGTCGTGAGCGACGGCAACCCGGCACGGCGAGTCTACGAGCGCCTGGGCTTCCAGCACGTGGGCTCCTCCCGGACCCTCGAGCTGCCCACCTGACAGGAGCCACCCCATGGCGAACCCAAAGGACACGAAGACGAAGGGCTTCAACAACCCGTTCGCCCGGCTTGAGAGCCTGCGCGACGCGCTGCCCTCCACGAAGCCGCAGGTGAGCCGAGAGGACTTCCCTGACGAGCCCCCGCCCAACGGTCCCGAGCGCGCAGTGGTACGGGTAGAGACGGGCCGAGGAGGCACGGAGGTGACGGTGGTTGAAGGACTGGGCCTCCCCGCGGCCGAGCTCCAGACGTGGCTGCAGGCCCTGCAACGGGGCCTCGCCTGTACCGGCTCGGTAGAGGGCGAGCGGCTGGTGCTGCGGGGCGACCACCGCTTCAAGGTGCCCGACCTGCTGCTACGCCGGGGCGTCAAACGCGTGGTGCACGGATGAAGCTCAGACAGCAGGAGCCTTCGGTACGTCCTCGGACCGGGCCTCAGGCTGCTCCTCGGACCGAGCCTCGGGCTGAGTCTCGGACTGCGCCTCGGACCGCTGCTCGGGCGATTCCACTCCGGGGGCTGGTTGAGGCACGGCCTGCTCCCCGCTCTTCGAGGCCTCACGCTGGGCGCTCTTCTCTCCCGCGCGCTCGGCCTCTCGAAGGAACTCGGCGTACTCGTCCTTGCGCGCGTCGGCCTGCTGCTGCGCCTGCTGAGCCTGCTTCCCCGCGGCGGCCCGACCCCGAACAACAGCCCGCTGGCTGAGCACCACCCCACCGACGAACGCACCCCAATGAAGCGCCGTGAACAACCACCCGCGCTCCAGCCACCCATCAACGCCGTCCTGCACGAACTCGAGCGCGAGGATGAAGAACTGACCGGTGAACGCAGCCCCGAGCGCGGTGGACCACGGACGCAGCTCAATGACACGGGCGGCGCCGTAGCACAGCAAGGGCAGCACGACGAGCAGCCACAGATTCTGCAGCACCAGGGCGACGCCAAAGCGGAGGGCCACGAGGGGCAGCGCCTCAATCCGACCGACGAGCCTCACGGTGAGCGCCGCGCTCAGAATGGAGCCGAGCACCAACGAGAGGAAGCCGAGCCCCGCGGTGAACTGGAGGCGTCGGACGCGGACACGCAGGGGTTCGAGGACGACCTTCTTCGGGGTGCTCACGGGAACCGGAGCCTAGCGCAAGCACGGCCCGGGGGCGTACGGACAGTCCTCACTCTTCGTCTTCGCCGTCCGCTGTGCTGCCTGGGGTACGAGGAGGCGGGCCGTCTCCATAGAAGACCTCCTCCAACACAAGCCCATGGGCTGGGGCGGTGGGGCCGGCGCGCTTGCGGTCGCGTGCGGCGAGGACCTCGGCCACCCAGGAGTCAGGACGGCGCCCCTTGCCCACCTCCACCAAGGTGCCCACGAGGTTGCGCACCATGTGCTTGAGGAAGGCAGTGCCCTCCACGGTGACGGAGAGCTCATCCCCGGAGGTGCCCTGGACGACCACCCGGCGCACCTCACGTACCGGGTGAGCGGCCTGACAGTCCGAGGCGCGGAAGGAGGAGAAGTCGTGCCGGCCTACCAGGTGCGCGGCACCGCGGCGCAGGGCCTCCACGTCCAGGGGGGCGAACACCTCCCAGTGGGAGAAGCGGCGCAGGGGCGAGCGCGAGGGCTTGTTGCTCACCCGATACCGGTAGCGCTTGCCGTGGGACCAGCGGCGCGGGTCGAAGTCCGGGGGCACCTCCTCGGCGCGGACCACGGCGATGTCCTCCGGCAGGAAGCGGTTGAGCCCCATCCAGTACGCCTTGAGGGGCAGCGTGCGCTCGGTGTCGAAGCACACCACCTGCCCGGTGGCATGCACGCCCGCATCCGTCCGGCCGGCCGACTCCACCGACACACGCTCGCCAAGCAGCTGCTCCAACGCCTGTCCCAGCCGAGCCTGGATGGAGACACCATTGGGCTGGACCTGCCATCCCACGTACTGGGTGCCGTCGTATTCGAGTGTCAGCTTCAACCGGGGCATGTCAGCGGTACTTGAGCCAGGACGTGAGGATGTCCCCGACCATCTTCCCCACGGCGACGTTGTGCTTGCGAGCGAGCGACTCCAGCGCCTCCAGCTGCGCGGCACTGACGGGCACCGGGACAATGCGCTCGCCGCCGGAGCCAGCGGCGGGCTCCTCCACGGTCGCCACCGACTCCATCTCCGTCTCCGTGGTGGACGCGGGCGTGGGCGAGGTGGACTGAGGGCGCAGCCGCTGCTGCTCCTCCTCCAGCTCGTCCAAGAAGAGCTGCTTGAGGAAGTTGGAGAGGTGGAGATGGGTGGGGGTGAACTCGTACGCGTTGAGGAAGCGGTCCAGGTCCTGCTGGAAATGCCAGGCCGTGGGGTAGCGCTTGTCACGGTCCCGCTCCAACGCCTTCATGAGAATGGCTTCCACCTGCTCGGGGATGTCCGCGCGGAAGTACGAGGGCGCGTACACCTTGCCCTCGACGATGCTGCGCATGACGGCCACATCCGACTCACCGGTGAAGAGCTTGAAGCCGGTGAGCCACTCGTAGAGCACGGCGCCCAGGGAGAAGAGGTCGCTGCGATGGTCCAGCGGCTTGCCCAGGCACTGCTCGGGGCTGAGGTAGCTGAGCTTGCCGCGCAGCTCGCCGGCGCGCGTGTGCTCCACTCGGTTGGCCGCCTTGGCGATGCCGAAGTCCAGCACCTTCACCGAGCCGTCGAAGCACACGAAGATGTTCTCCGGCGTCACGTCCCGGTGGACGATGTTCAGCGGCGCCCCGTACAGGTCCACCTTCTGGTGCGCGTAGTAGAGGCCCTCGCACACGGACGAGGCGATCTTCAGCGCGTACACCATGGGGAAGGGAATCCCCAGCGACTCGGCCTTGGGGACGACCCGCCGCATGTCCCGGCCGAAGAGGTACTCCATGCCGATGTAGTAGCTGTCGCCCACCTTCCCCAGGTCGTGGATCTGCACGATGTTGGGGTGGTTGAGCTGGGCGGCCAGCCGGGCCTCGTTGAGGAACATGCGCACGAAGGCCGGCTGCCGCGACAGGTGGGGCCGGATGCGCTTGATGACCACGGGCTTGTCGAAGCCGTCCGGGCCGGAGTGGTGGGCGAGGAACACCTCCGCCATGCCGCCTACGGCGAGGCGGTCGACGAGCTGGTACTGGCCGAAAGGCACGGGGGTTCGCGGGGCGACGGGCGACATCGGAAGAACCACGATACCGCTCCCGACGCCTCGTCGGCCAATGTTCCGAGGTTCCGAGGAGGGCGCCTGGCGTATCGGCGGCGTCGTCCGGTTGTTTCCTGGGAGGGAGAACGGCCTGCGTCAATTGCACCCCCTCCTTGGGGTCACTACAACCGGACTGCATCCTTCTCTCAAAGAACAGGAATGCTCGAGACGTGCCCACACGCGTTCTGATCGTCGACGACAACAAGGACGCCGCCGACATCCTTGCCGAGTCGATGGAGCTCCTGGGCTGTGAGGCCCGCGTCGCCTATGACGGTCCGAGAGCCCTCCAAATCGCGGAGGCATTCCAGCCCGAGCTGGCCTTGCTGGACATCAGCCTGCCCTTCATGGACGGCTACGAGCTGGCCCGCTTGCTGCGCCAACAACAGCCGACTCCACGCCTCCGGCTCGTCGCCGTGACGGGGTTTGGCCAGGAATCAGACCGAGAGCAATCAGGCGAGGCGGGCTTCGATGCCCACCTCGTGAAGCCACTCGACTTCGACGAGCTGGAGGTGCTGCTCAAGCGCCTGATGGCCTCCTGAGCGGGCTCAAGGCAGCTCGAGCACCCGCACCTTCAGGGCAGCCGGATGCGCGGGTGAGTCCGGGAAGTCCACCGGAGAAGGCCCCAGGTCGAGCACTCCCCTCCCCCTGCGTCCAGCCCGGGACACCCCCTCGGTCACCATGGCCTCGAAGCGGCGGGACGCCAGCGTGGCGAGGTTGCAGCACGCCACCAACCGTCCCCCCGGGGCCACCACCCTGGCAGCGGCCTCGGCCAGGGAGGCGTAGTCCCGAGCGGCAGAGAAGCGGCTGGAGCGCGTCGTGGCGAAGGAGGGCGGATCCGTCACCACGACGTCGAACGTCTCCCCCTTGCGCGCCAGCCGGCCGAGCCAGTCGAAGACATCCCCCGCCACGTAGTCGTAGCGATCCACCGACTGGCCATTGAGGCGAGCGTTCTCCTCCCCCCACTCCAGCACGCGACGACTGGCGTCGATGTTGAGCACCCGCTTCGCCCCGCCCGAGGTGGCCGCCACGCCGAAGCCGCAGGTGTACGAGAAGAGGTTGAGCACGGTGAGGCCACGCACCTCCCCGGCCAGCCACGCCCGCGTGTCGCGCATGTCCAGGTAGAGGCCTACCGAGAGGCCCTGCCCCGGACGGATGAGGAAGCGCAGCCCGTTCTCCAGCGCCACCAGCGACTCCAACGACTCACCGCGTGCGGCCTGCTCGGGGGCGAGCTGCTCCTTCGCCACGTTGGCCAGGTGGCGCGCCTCCTTGGGCCGCCGCTTGAGATACACGCTGCGCGGCGCCCACGCGGACTCGATGGCGCCCAGCAGCGCCTGCTCCTCCGCCGGGGAGAAGTCGCGGTAGAGGCTCACCACGTGGAGGTACTCGAAGACGTCCACCGTCACGTCGGGGACACCATCGGGCTCGCCGTTAACGAGCCGGAAGGCGGTGGTTCGTGGATCCTCCCGCAACGGGGCACGTCGCTCGCGGGCCTGGCGGAGGACGTCCACCAGGTCGGAGGTGGGAGGGCTCATCGCCGGCGCACCACCGGGCTGACAGGGACCGCGGCCTCCGGCACACGGGCCCGCGCCCACACATCGGAAAGCACGCGGGCGGCCTCGTTCGCCAGCTCCACCTCATCCACGCCGAGCACCTGCCCCTCGCGCACGGTGACGCGACCCCCGACGATGTTCCACGCCACCCGGGAGCGGCTGACCTGACCGAGCAGGTGCGGAGCCTGCCCACTGTCCTTGTCCAGCGCGGGCACGCAGTCGAACACCACCAGGTCCGCGAGGCGCCCTTCCTCCACCGCACCGGAGGGCAGGCCAAAGAGCCGTGAGCACAGCTCGGCGGGGCCCTCTGTGAAGAGCTGCACCAGCACGCCATCCGGATCCACCAGGCGCGAGCCTCGCGCGGCCCCCAACGCCGTGACGAGGGCGGCGGACAGCGCGTCCCAGAGGTTGCCGTGGCCAGCGCTGCCCAGACCGATCAGGTTCTGACGCCCGTGCAGCGTCTCAAGGGCCCGGCTGCTGGGCTCGAGGAGCAGGGCCGCCCCGGGACCGAGCGCCACGCAGGTACCGGACGCAGCCAGGCGCGTGGACTCGGCGTCGTCCACGGAGCGCGCGTACGCGGCCACCGTGAGCGGCCCGAGCAACCCGAAGGACTCCAGCCGGGGCACCACGCGCTGGAAGTGCTGCGACCAGGTGGTGGCCAGGTCGTGGTCTCCCTCGGAGAGGTGGAAGACGACGGGCGTGCCGGATGCATCCCGCAGGCGACCGAGCAGTTTCAGCAAGGGGTTCGCGCTCGTCCACGAGGCATGGAAGCCGAACGCACCGCGCACCAGCGGATGGGCGCCCCGGCGCCGGACGAAGTCGGCGTTGGCCTCTGCCTGGGCCTCGGCCTGGGAGGTACCACCCAGGCTGTGCGTGGAATGGCTCGCCACCAACCGCAGGCCGAGCTGCTCCGCCACGCGTGCCTGGGCATCGAGGGCGCCAACCACGTCACCCGGGCAGGACAGGTGATCCACCACCAAGGTGACACCCGAGCGCAGCGCCCGGGCCATGGCATGGCGGGAGAGGACCTCCACGTCCGAGGCGGTGAGGTGCGCGGCCAGGCGGAGCTCGTGCTCCAGCCGGTACTGGGGCGGGTGCAGGAGGAGCTCGCCCACAGTGGGGACGAGCTGATCCCCCACGAGGTGGGCATGACAGTCCACGAGGCCGGGCATCACCAGCCGCCCGCGGCAGGAGACCTCCCAGTCCCCGGGGAGCACGGGCACCTCGGCGTCGGGGGCGACGCGGCGGATGAGCCCCTCCTCGATGACGATGGCCATGCCGGTACGACCCCGGCCGTCCGCACGGAAGATGGAGCAATTCTTGAGGACCAGGCGTCCTTCCATAAGGGGCGTGAGTATATGCGCGGACCGGGGAGATCGATCTCGGGGTGTGCCAGATCCTTACCAACCGGTAGAATGGCCGTCGTTGGCCTGACATGCTCTTCAACACCGCGCTGTTTGGCGTCTTTTTCCTGGTCTTCTTCGTGGCGTTCCACTTCGTCGCCCGCTCGCGCGGGGCGAAGCTATGGCTCGTCACGGGTGGGAGCCTCGTCTTCTACGGGGCCTGGGATGTGCGCTTCGTGCCGCTGTTGCTGGGCACCGCGCTGCTGGACTTCTGGTTGGCGCGGGAGATCGGCCGCTCGCAGGACGAGCGGCGGCGACGCCTGCTACTGGTAGTGAGCCTGACCGCGAACCTGGGGGTATTGGCGCTCTTCAAGTACGCGCGATTTTTCGCGGATTCGGCCCACGGGCTGCTGACGCTGCTCGGAGTCGCGGTACCGGAGCCCACGTTCTCGCTGGTGCTCCCGGCGGGCATCTCCTTCTACACGTTCCAGAGCATGAGCTACACCGTGGACGTCTACCGGGGAGAGCTGAAGGCGAGGGAGCGGCCAGAGGAGTTCGTCGCGGCGGTGTCCTTCTTCCCCCACCTGGTGGCGGGGCCCATCATCCGAGCGTCAGTGCTGCTGCCCCAATTCGAGCGGATGGAGCCGCCCCGGTGGGAACAGGTCCAGCGCGGCTACCTGCTCATCGCGGTAGGGCTCTTCAAAAAGACGGTGGCGGACCTGCTGGCTCCGGTGGCGGATGGGCTCTTCGGGAGCGTGGGGCCGGTGGGGGCGCTGGAGAGCTGGACAGGGGCCCTGGCCTTCACGGGGCAGATCTACGCGGACTTCTCGGGGTACACGGACATCGCCATAGGCGTGGCGCTGCTGCTGAGCTTCGAGCTGCCGCCGAACTTCAACCTGCCGTACCTGGCCACCTCGCCCGTGGACTTCTGGAGGCGCTGGCACCTGTCCCTGTCCACGTGGCTCCGGGACTACCTCTACATTCCCCTGGGTGGAAACCGGAACGGGCGCTACCGCAACCTGCTGCTCACCATGCTGCTGGGCGGGCTGTGGCACGGGGCCAACTGGACGTTCGTCTTCTGGGGCGCGTACCACGGGCTGCTGCTGGTGGCCTCGCACCTGCTCGCGGCGCGCTTCCCCGGACTCTCTGGAGCGGCCACGCCCGCGGGCCTGCGCTGGGTGAAGCAGGCGGGGACGTTCTACCTGGTGGTGCTCGGGTGGGTGCTGTTCCGAGCGGAGACCCTGACCTCGGCGCTACAGGTGCTGCGCGGCATGCACGTGCCCGCCGTGACGTCGGACGTCACCTATGCCTCGGTGCTGACGCTGGTGCTGGTGGGCGCGGGGCTCGTGGTGTGCCACGGGGTGTCCGCGCTCGCCGAGCACACCGGACTGCGACAACGTCCTGTGTTGCTCTGGCCCGCGGTGGCCACTTGCATAGCTGTGGCCATGGTCATCGGCACACCGGGGCAGAGCTTCATCTACTTCCAGTTCTGAAGGCTCAGAACAGGCGCATCTGGGACTTGTCCTCCTCCTTGCCCGAGCCACGCGCGGGCAGCGGAGTGAAGCCGTGCTTCGCCGCCCATTCCTGACTGGGCCCGGGCCAGCGGAAGCGGTCCATGTGGACCTTGCCCTTCTCGTCGAACTCAACGCCCTCGGCCACCAGCAGCTCGCGCTGGTTGTAGCCCTGCGTGCTGATGCCTCCCGAGCGGTTGATGATGCGCTGCCAGGGCACCTTGGCGGCGCGCGGCCCGAGGTCGCCCATGGCGAGCCCCACGATGCGGGCATCGCACCCGCCTCCCACGATGAGCGCGATGTCTCCGTAGGTGGACACCTGCCCTGGGGGTACCTGCTCGACGACTTGGTAGATGCGTTCGAAAAACCTTCGCTCTTGCGCTGTGATGGTGATGGTCGTGGACATGTCTTCTCCAGTCAGATAGCGCGTACTACCTCAGAGGACCTGTCCAGGGAAGTTGGCATTACGTCTGCCGTCGTGTACCCGACCCGACACGTGGAGTAGACAACCAATCTTGGGGCGGCCGGGCCGGGACGCTGAAGTCCTAGATCTTCACGCCCATGCCGAGCCGCTTCAGCAGGAGCTCGAGTGCTCGGGCACTAAGGCCGATGCCTTGGATGTCCAGGTGGCGCAGCTTCGGCAACGCCCGCGGGGAGCTGAAGGCCAGAGCGCCCTCCTCGTCGACTTGGGTGTCCTTCAGCTCAAGCCGCTGCAGATTCGCCAGCGCCTTGCTGGCCGCGAGCGCCTGGGCACCCTCATCGGAGATCTCGTTGCGGTTGAGGGCGAGCAGCTCCAGAGACCGAAGCGGCTTCGCACGGGCCAGCACAGAGACCCCCTCGTCGGAGAGGCCCGTGGCCGACAGGTACAAGCGCACCAGCGACAGCCGGGACTCCGCGAGGGCCTCGGCGCACTCGTCTCCAAACCCGTCATTGCCCGTGAGGCTGAGCGAGCGCAGCCCCGTCAGCACCACGCTCTCCACCAGTGCGGCCACGCCGTCGGGGTCCACCTGGGGGAGCACCAGCCCCTCCAGGCGCCCGGCATGCGCGGCGGAGGCGAGCGCCCGAACCGCCGAGTCCGCCCCTTCCTCCCCCGTCAGCTTCAACCAGCGGACCTGCTCGAACCACGGCTGCGCCGCGGCCCGCGCCAACCCCTCTCCGTCGCGGACCTCGAGCCGCAACCGGTGCACGGGTTCGAGCGCAAAAAGGGCCTCCCCGTGCTCCGCGAGCGCCCGCTCGGTGAGACCCACCTCCTCGACAAAGCCCCGGCTGAACTGGAAGTCGAACGCGCCCAGGGCCGTCAACCGACCCCTCCACACCGCCTCATTCCCCCGCAGCAGCACCTCCACCCGATGGCGCAGCGAGCGCCGCTGCGCTGGATCCAACCCCCGGGCGGAGAGCGCCACCTGCGACCGAATGAGCTCGGCGCGCGGAGCATCGTCGTCGCGAAGGAGCTCCGCGCACGCCAGGCGAGCCTCCTCGTCGTTCGGCTGGGAGGCCACGCGGGCCAACAACTCGCGCAGGGAGCTCATCGGCTGAGCAGCTCCTTCACCTCGCCCTGCCAACGCGCGCCCAGCTCCGGGTGCACCATGCGAACATAGGCCGCGTAGCCCTCCAACCAGCGCTCGAAGTCCGGCCGGCCCCTGGCCTGCGAGGCCACCCCGTGCTTGCGGCAGTTGGCCAGAATGGCCTTGAACCGGCGCCGCTCCTCCCGAGGAACAGAGACCTTCTGGTTCACCGTCAGGCCCGTTACCCGCTGGCGAGTACCCTGCCGCATCACCCGCCGCTTCCCACTGTTCTCCGCGAAGCCCTCCTGCTGGAGGATGGCGTTGAGCCACCAGAAGAAGCGGCCCAGACGCTCGGGAGGCTCGCGGAAGGAGAAGGACAGGTCATCCGCGTAGCGGGTGTAGGTAGCGCCGAACTTCCGGGCCAGTGCCGTCAGGCGAGCATCCATTCGCCGGCAGATGAGATTGGCGATGGCGGGCGACGTGGGAGCACCCTGCGGCAACACCCCCGGCCACACCACCGTCCCATCCGGCAACTTCGCGCGGTGCGTGGTGAGCCCGGCGAGCACTCCGGACACCTCTTCTCCGTAGCCGTGCGCCAGGAACAGGCCCTTCACCCGGCGGTAGTGCACCGTGGGGAAGAAGTCCTCGATGTCTACCCGCACCACCGCCGTGGCGCCCACATGGGGCTCGGCGTTGCTCACCGTGGAGCGGCCCTCGATGAAGCCGTGCGCGGCTGGGTGCGGCGTCATGCGCGCGAGCACCTTGTCGAGGAGAACCCGCTGCACCTCCTTCAGCTTCTGGCGCGGCGCCGCTATGCGACGCACTCCGCCCGAGCGCTTGGGCACCTCGAACTCCACGTACCCCGAGCCGGACTCCGAGCCAGGACGCATCAGCGCGTCCAGCTCCGGCTCCGCCACCCCCACCAACTCCGCCACCTCGGCCCGGGTGCGCAGCACGGGCAGCTCGCCCGAGGTCGGCGGCGGACGCGTCACCCGCCGGGCCCTGTGACCGAGCAGCTCCGTCCCGAAGAGGCCGAAGTTCCAGCCGGTGGGGTTCCACCCGCCCACGCCCCTGCTCGGACGACGAGGGTCTCCTCGGAGATCCGGTGGCGCCACGTCCGAGAGCCCCAGCCGGCGCACCGCGGCCCGTGCGGCCTGGGCGACGCGCGAGTCCGGGTCCTTCACCCGCTGGCGGAGGAACCGAGCCGCCGTGGTGCTGGAGAAGAGCAGTGGAAGCTGCCGCACGCCCTTCAACCGCTCGCGCGCGTCCACGCTGCGCAACCTGCGCTCGGCAGGCGCCTGCCAGACACGGCTCACGTAGAATCGGGCCACCTCGTACTCGGCCAGCCCCTGGTGGCGCTCGAGCAGCTCGGTGATGCGGTCGAAGTTCGCCTCGGGGTCTGCCAGCAGCGCTTTCAATTCGAGCAGGAGACTGGCGAGGTTCATGCTGGGCATCCGGGGTCCGAAGATAAAACCGGTGCGCCTGGAACCGCCGCCACCTGCACGGCAGAGGCAGACGAGGTCAGGGAAGCCCGCGAGGCGGACCTCGTACTGCATCGTTCTTCAATGGGTAACGTCAGCAGCCGCGACGTGACATCGCGGACGGAAGGCTGGCTGCACGCGGCCCAGGCGCACCGGAGAGAAGCTCACCACAACCCGGCCGAAGTGGGAAGGCCATGGGACGTCAGGCCCAGCCTACCCATGCGCTCAACCGGGACGCGGCGCGGCCCCCTCCAGGAAGCAGCGCAGCAGCAGGGAGATGAGCGTATCGATGGGCTCGGGCTGCTTCTCGGTGAGTTGTCGGAAGAGCAGCTCCCGCACCATGCCCAGCAACAGCGTGGGGTAGTGGCGGGCATCCTCGGGCCGCAAGGCTCCCTCCTCGACCCCCTGACGCCCAAGGTCCTCGACGCGACGGGAGATCTCTCGCCAGTGCGCCTGATGGTCATTCAGGTCCTGCCCCTTGGCCACGCCGTGCTGCATCACGTCCTCCAGCATGAGGGAGAACAGCCGGAAGTGGAGCTGGGCATGCTCCAGGATGCACCGGATGAGCCCGTGCAACCGCGCGTGATAGGGCTGTCCCTGGCTCCGCTCCAGCTCCGTGTCGAGCATGGCCAGCAGCTCGCGCCCGCGCACGTCTCGCAGCGCCTCCAGGAGCTGCTGCCGGTCCTGGAAGTAGTTGTAGAGCGTTCCGACGGAGACTCCGACGCGCGCGGCGATGTCGTCCATGCGCGCGGCGTGAAGGCCCTGCTCGGCCAACACCTGCTCCGCCGCGTCGAGGATGGTGGCCCGAGCCTCCTCCTTCAGCCGGGCTCGGAGGGTCTGGGGTTTGCTTCCTGATGTAGAGCGGGGGCTCATAGGGTCGAGCCAGAATACTTTTCCCTGGCCTCAGGTGGGGAACCCCTTGATGACCCGAGGTGCAGCCTGAGACCAGAACCCCCCTCTCCGCTCGCCTCCAGGCCCCCTAAACGGAGGGGCTCCCGAGGAGGCTGGCGAGCAGTCGCCGGGCCGAGGAGGCCGCGAAGCCCCAGCCATGGTCTCCCGGGTGCTCGGCATAGGCGTGCGAGACACCAAGCTCATCCAGCGTCCGATGCACCCGGCGGTTCTGCTCCACCACCCGCGGATAATCATCGGTGCCCACCTCCAGCGCGAGCTCTGGCAGGGTCCCGGAGGCAGCGGCGTTGCGAAGCAGCGCTCCCGTGTCGTAGCTCCGCCGGATGTCACTCCCAACGGGACCCCACACGCGGTTGTGCTCCGCCTCGGTGGGCATCATGCACCCGCTCGCGCGCTGGGAGGCATACGGATCGCCCTGCCGCTCCGAGGCATAGAAGGCCCCGGAGATGGCGAATGCGCGAGAAAACACCCCCGGGTTACGCAGCGCGAGGTGGACGGCACCCGCGCCTCCCATGGAGAAGCCGCCAATGATTCTCGAACGCGCGGCCCGCTCCACGGGGAATGAGGCTTCGATGGCAGGGATGAGCTCCTCCATCAAATAGTCCTCGTATCGCTTCCCGGACGCATCATTCATGAACCAGCGCCGACCGCTCTCGGGAAAGACAAACAGCACACGCTCCCTGTGCTCGGCCAAGAACTCCCTCCCATGACGAGCCCAGGAGAACCGGTCCCCACCAAACGCGTGCAACATGTAACAAACAGGGAAGCCCTTTGCGGGCGGGGCTCCAGAGGGAGCGACCACGTAAGCCACCTTCGACCGGCCCAGAGATGGCGCATCATGCACGAAGTCAAAGCCAGGCAGACCTTCATCGATAGGAAGCAACATCGCGAACCTCCAAGAGTCGTGTTGCGCATGCTCCCTCTCCCTCTGGGAGAGGGCGGGGGGTGAGGGTATGTCACCCCGTGTCGCTCCTGGACCTGGTGCGCATCGGAGCAAGCAACTCCAGGTCCTCGTTCCCATTCAGGAACACAGGAAGGGAATACCCTCACCCTAGCCCTCTCCCAGAGGGAGAGGGGACATCCACAGGTCCACGAACGTCGTGGACACACTACGAGCCGAGTGACACCAACCTGGAAACCTCCTGCACATCCACCTTTCCGCGGCTGTTGCGAGGGAGCGCCTCGAGCCGCAGGAGCCTCGATGGCACCATGTAGGGAGGGAGACGCTCCGCGCAATGGCGCCGGACCTCTCCAACGAGCGCCTCGGACGGCTCTCGCAGCGCGATGGCCGCGCCGAGCTGCTCCCTCCCCTCCTCCTGAAACGTCACCACCGCGGCCTCCGTCACCGCGGGATGCTCACGCAAGGCCTGCTCAAGCTCCTCGAGCTGGATGCGATAGCCACGAATCTTGACCAGACGATCACGCCGGCCCAGGAAGCTGAGGCGGCCGGATTCCACCCGGACAATGTCTCCCGTCCGATAGAACTTCCGCCCATCAGGCTCGTGCACGAAACGCTGCGCCGTGAGCTCATCAAGCCCCCGATACCCTTCCATGACCGTGGGAGAGCAGACGAGCAGCTCGCCCTCCTCGGTGGACGGGCCGTCAGGCCCTTCCAGACGAATCTCCGCATAGGGACACGGAACGCCAATCGGCACCGGGCCGTCCGAGGCCAGGTCCTCTGGCCCGATATCGTGGAACGTGCACACGTTGGTCTCGGTGGGCCCAAACCAATTCGAAATAGAGCACCCCTCGGGCAAATGAGCCGCGAGCTCCTTGAGGCCTGGCTTGGGAATCACTTCCCCCGCGAGGATCACATGACGAAGCGCGGAGCCCTCCAATTGCCGCAGGGGCGCGCCCTCGTCGGGCCGCAGCAGCACGGAGGGAACCGAATACCACACCGTGATTCCATTCTTGACAATGAATCGGCAGGTCTTCGCCACCTGACCAAACAACCACTCCGGCACCGGGACGAGCGTCGCGCCAGCGAGCGCCGACGCAAAGAAGTCGAAGATGGTCAGATCAAACGAGGGCGAGGCATGCTGGGAAAGGACATCCTCCGGCCGCAACCCCAGGTGCCGAGCTGTCCACTCCACGAAAGCCACGGCGCTGCGGTGGCTCTGCATCACCCCCTTGGGACGACCCGTCGAGCCCGAGGTGTACAGAACATAGGCAATCGACAGTGCCTCCACGGGGACCGCGGCCGACAGCGGCGCGGACGACAGCGCCTCACCCCAGGAGATGCCAGCGCCCTCCTTCGAGGAAGGCGCGGCCCGGAGCGCCACCACGACCTCCTGCTTTGCCGAGCCTCCCGCCGTGGGCTCCACCAGCCCGCGAGCCTCGCCCTGGAAGAGCGCGGCGGCAATCTGCCGGGTGGTGATGAGGTGGCTGGGCTCGGCATCCCTCAGGATGAGCACCCCGCGAGCTGCCGGCATCGTGTAGTCAATGGGCACGTAGCTGCCACCCGCCAAGAGCACACCAAAGATAGACACGGACAGCTCGGCGCCCTTCGGGAGGCAGATCACCACCCGATCTCCCGGACGCAGGCCCGTCTCCACCAGGTACGCGGAGAGGCGGAGGGCTCGGTCGAACAGCTCGCCGTAGGTGAGCTGTCCCGCCGAAGTGACGAGCGCGGTCCGTGAGGTGAAGCGTGACGCCGCGCCCATGAGAATCGTCGATAACGTCTGCTCGCTCATCTTGAACCTCCCTCAATCTCTGTCAGGAGCCCAACCCCAGCTCCGAGGCGATGATGACCTTCTGGATCTCCGAGGTGCCCGAGTACACGATCCCACCCAGGGCATCTCGGAGCTCGCGCCCCACCTCCGAGCCCTCCATGAGACCCATGCCTCCATGAATCCGGAACGCATCCGTCCCGGAGGCGAGCGCAGCCTCGCTGACGTACAACTTGGTGAGGCTGGCCTCGCCCGGCGTCAACGTTCCCAGGGACAGCTGCGTCAGGGTATTCCGGACAAGGAGGTAGGATGTCCTGTAGCGGCTCAGCATGTCGACGATGCGTCCGGCGACATACTGGTTGGCCCCAATGGGGCGTCCGAACTGACGACGCTCCTTCGCGTATTCGAGCGCCGCCAGGAACTGCCTGCGCATGACACCCAGGTGGAAGCCCGCCAACATGCTCCGCTCCCACGTCAGGGCATGCTGGAAGACAGAGGCGCCCTGTCCCACGGAGCCCACCATCGCGCTCCGAGACACCCGCACGTCATCGAGCCACACGGAGCTGACAGAGCAGCCATGCATCCCCATTCGCGGCTCGTCGATTCCAACCTCCAGGCCCCGAGTGGCCCGAGGCACCAGAAAGGCGCTCAGGCCTCGGAAGTGCAGCCGGGGGTCCTTCGTCGCGAGGACCAGGAAATAGTCGGCTTCCCGGGCGTTCGTGATGAAGCACTTCGCCCCTTGCAGGACGTAGTCATCGCCGTCACGGCGGAAGCGGGTCTTGAGCGACATGACGTCCGAGCCCGCCTCCGTCTCCGTGGCCGCAAGCGCCCCCATGACACTGCCGTCCCGCAGCGACGGCACCAGCTCCTTCTGCTCCTCGCTTCCAAAGCCGAGGAGCGGTGCGCTGAACCCGAAGCAGTGGGCACCGAGGGCCAGGGGAAAGCCCTCCCCTGTGCACCCCATACCAACCCCCTCGAGGACAGACATCACCACCTCGACGTCCAGCGCCTCCTCGGGGATGAGCACCTCGAAGACGCCGAGCTCGGCGGCCTTCTTCCAGGCCTCGCGAATCCAAACACTGCTGTCGCTCCCAGACGGAGGTGCGCCCAGGGACTGTCCGAACGTCTTCGCCGCCTGCAGCTCTGGCGTTTCCTCGGGAAGAGCACTGTGAGTCATGACATCGCTCCTGGCGTTAGGACTCGCGCGACGAGGACTGCTCAATTCGCGCGTTGAACTCGTGGACGTGACGGAGGCTCTCGGTCAGCATCGCGTCATCGGGGATATCCGACTCCAGCGTGTTGGTCCGGGCGCGCTCGTAGGCACTCAGATCGAAGAACCCGTGACCGCTGATGTTCATGAGGATGACACGCGGCGGAGCATCCGCCGGGTTCTCCCTGGCCAGGCGAATGGCGCCCGCCACGGCGTGAGCCGACTCCGGAGCCGGCAGAATGCCCTCGC
Organism: Archangium minus; assembly: GCF_044360475.1. Classification (NCBI taxonomy): domain Bacteria; kingdom Pseudomonadati; phylum Myxococcota; class Myxococcia; order Myxococcales; family Archangiaceae; genus Archangium; species Archangium minus. Next base: position 4,661,715 of record NZ_CP043494.1, on the reverse strand, counting down.
TCTCGGCGAACAGGAGCCCCGCACCGAGTGCATCCGGCTGGGGCACGGCCAGAGCGTCAAAGCCCTTGTCGGCATACATCGCGCTCAGGAAGGACGAGGTGCCGTGATAGCGCAGTCCTCCTGCGAAGATGGGCGGCGCGATGTAGTGGCTCCCCAGCGTGTACATCCGATGGATGGGCGTCGTGCCGGAGAAGTCATTGATGTCATACGCATAGACGCCGCGGGTGAGCTTGGGGCATGCCGCCGGCTCCACCGCCACCAGCCGAAGCTGGCGCTGCCGCTCTCGGGCAGCCCGGAGGAAGGGCAAGCCCACTCCACCGAAGTTGCTGCCAGCCCCCATGCAGGCAACGACATACTCCGGGAACTCGCCCAGCGCTCCCAGTTGCTCAATGGCCTCGCTGCCAATCAGCGTCTGGTGCAACAGCACGCAGTTCTCCCCGCTGCCCACGGCGAAGCGGATCCGCTTTCCCCCGTGAGCAATCTCCAGCGCCTCGCCCGTGGCGGTCGCCAGGCTGCCAATACGGCCCGGATCCCGCTGCAAGGCCTTTCTGCCCACGTCCGTGACGTCACTCGGGCTCTCATGGACGGTGGCGCCGAACAGCTCCATCATCGCCCGGCGCTGCGGCTTCTGGCGCAGGCTCGCGCCCACCATGAACACCGTGCAGCGCAGGCCGAACAGCTTGCAGGCGTACGCCAGCGCGGTCCCCCACTGCCCGGCGCCCGTCCCCGTGACCAACTCCTCGACGCCAGCCTTCGCGTAGTAATAGGCCTGGGCAATCGCCGAGTTGAGCTTGTGGCTCCCCGAAACGTTGAGCCCCTCGTATTTGTAATAGAGCCGCGCGTTGACACCGAGGCGCTGCTCGAGCTGCCGCGCCCGGCGCAGGGGCGTGGGGCGGTATTGGGCATACAGCTCCAGCAACCGCTCCGGAATCTCGTGGTAGGGCTCCCGGGTGCTGTTGGATTGCGTCACCAGGGAGAGCGGCTGCTGGGGCACGATGCTCACCTTGCGCGCACCGTTGCTGGGCAGCGAGACCTCCTTGGGAACGTCGTGGACCGCGTACTGCGGATAATCGAAGAGGAAGTTGCACCACTGCTTTGGAATCGAAATGCCCTGCGAGTGTCTGGACATGGTTGTCATCCCTCGTGAGTGGTCTTGCCAAGGCGCAGCACGAACTCCACCAGGTCGCCCACGGTGATGAGCTCCGCATCCAGGAGATCCTCATCGTCGATCTCCCGCGCGAGCTCCTTCTCCAGGGCAGCCAGGAGCTGGACGAACTGGAGCGAGCTGATGGACAGGTCGGCGTACAGCTCCAACGACTCATCCAGGGTGCCGGTGTCCTTGAACAGGGGCAGCACCTTCGCGAGCGCGGCGCCGACGAGCGAACGGGCCACCTGCTTCTCATCCACCTTCAGCAGGGGCAGCACGCCCAGCGACTCCGCGATCTTACGCTGCATCCCGGGCGCCACCTTGGCGAGGTTGACGACGGGACGCAGCTTGCCGGAGCGCTCGCGTTGGATGGCGTCCGTCTTCTGAGTGAGCAGCTCGATGCCCTCCCCCAGCATCTCCTTCAGCACTGCCGTGGTCTTCTCGAGGTTGGCGGGATCAAAGCCCACACCGGGCACGTACTGCACGACGTACCGCTCCGCCGACAGACCCACGAACCGGTACTGTGCGTTGGGGAGCGTGTCCTTGATGGCACCCAGGATCTGGAAGGTGGTCACCGAGCGGCCATCGGGCGGCTGGATTTGATCGGCCTCCTTGCCCTCCAGACCATCCAGGGTCGCGCACACGAGCGAGTCCGTCACGCGGAACGGCCCGCGCGGGCGCGCCAGGTCGCCAATGTCGTAGCGGATCAACGGCATGGTGTCGTTCAAGAGGTCGGTGATCACGACTCGGGACAGCTCGCCCATTCCCGCCAGCGTCTGCTCCCCGGGGCGCATGAACTCCACGTGGAGACGATCGGACTCAATGCGCAACGGTGCGTCCTTCTCCGCCTGCCACGCGATGAAGCCAAACTCGTTGCTCGCGTAGATCTTCAAGGGCTCGCACCCGAAGACCTGCCGGATGGCGTCCGCGCCCTCGGGCGAGAGCACCTCCGAGGTGGTCCACACCTGCTTGATGGTGGGCAGCCGCAGTTGCTCCTTCCGCATCCAGCGGGCGAGCCCGGCGATGACGCTCGCGAAGCCCACCAGGCTCGCGGGCTCGAGCTCGATCACGGACTCGTAGAGCTCCTTCGGAGGAAGCAGGGAATTGACTGTGAAGGCCTTGTTGGCCGCCTGTGTCTGAGCCTCCTCGGGTGGCGAGTCCGTGCCATGCCGCTTCGCCTTCTTGGGCAGGGCCGTGAAGCGCTGTTGATGATCCTTCACCTGGCGCTCCAGGGGCTCGGGCTCTCGCACCGTGGTCCTCTTGGATGACTCGCCCTGGGAGTTGGCGGAGGCCATCTGCCGCGCCTCCTGGGGCGTCCGGACCACGAAGTCCCATGGAAAGACGTAGGTGAGCTGATTCGAGGCGCTCGAGACGAGCTGGAGGTGGGGCTTCTGGAAGCGCCACTTGCGGAAGATGAAGACGCGGCTGTCGAGCATCAGGGTGAAGGGAACGCCCGTGCTGCCGCTGGTAGGCTTACGGATCAGCTCAGAGGGGCTGTAGCGAGGGTTGAGCAGCCGGGCCTCTCCCGCGGCCTGGAGCTGGGACTTGTTCACAACGGGCAGCCGCTGGAACCATTCGAGGAAGCCCTCCAGAGGCGGAACGGCTCCAAACGGTCCATACAGCTCACGGTAGAAAGGAACGTTCTCGATGGCTGAAATGACCCGCTCCCGAAGCAATTCCAGAGGGGAGCTCGAGAGATAGCCGGTAGAGCCACTCTCCACTTCCTGCATCGCCGCGGTCAGTGCAAGGTTGGTGTGGTGCATTGATTTCTCTGCCTGGTGAGAGGAGGGCCACCCGCGGTGCCCTGCGAGTGGCCCTCCCGTGGGAAGCGGACTACTTCAAGGACTCTCGGCTAAGGCGAAACGGACTACTTCGCCTCGGCCTTGAGCGAGAGCTGCTTCTTGGCGCCGAACTGCCGGACCTGGGCGTTCCGAGCGAGCGTCGTCTTCGCGACGTCGTCGACCAGCCCCGCGCCGCCGATGCGGATGGCGGCCTGGATCGTCTTCCGCGCGCTGATCTGGCGGAACTGCATGGGCCGGGCGAGGGCCACCTTGGTGTCGCGGGGTGGCACTGCCACGGCCTTCGGCAGACGAGCCGCGAGCTGCTTCACGGCCTTGAGTTGACGCACCCGCCCCTGCTTGGGCGCCTTGGCGTTGTCCGCCAGGCCCGCGACGCTCGCGGCGCTGCGAAGCGTCATCGTGCTCTTCTCACGGAGCCTGCGGATCTGCTTGATCCGACCCGTGCGGGGCTGCATCGCCCGGGTGTTGGTGGAGCTGCCAGTGTCGTTTCCGGACTGCGTGTCTGCGTTCTTCTTGCTCATGCTTCCTCCTTACTGCGGGTGATACACCTGCGATGACGCAATAGACCGCCTGCACGGGGCGCCTTCCCGCGCACGCCCTCCCTGCATAAGGAATCTGAAATGGAATGCCTTACATGCTCCTCCCTAGTCAGAGAGAGGGAGGGAGCAAGTGCCGGATGTGACGGCCGCTGGCGTTTGAGGCCTTACAGGCCGTCAGACTCCTGTCCATGCGACTTCGGAGACAAAAAGCCCGTTCTGCGTGCATCCATGAAGGAATCCCCCTGATGCATCGTGATGCGAAAGACTAACGAGGGGGTCTGACATGGACATCCCGTAAAACCGGAACACCGCCCAAGATCACAGACCAATCGGAGTCTTCCGGCGTCGCTGGACGAGGAGCCAAACGACGGAATATTCCATTGGCTTCAATCCCTATCAATCAGGTCGAGTGACCTCTGGATGCAAAAGGTCACGTTCATGGCTTGATGGGAATGCTTCCCTGCTCGGAGACCTTCCAGGCCTTCAACGAGCGAAGCCCGCGACCCGAGGAGCGTCCGGGTCGCGGGTTTGCATCTTCAACTACGGCTGGCCGGAGACGACGATCGAGAAGGGATACCGGTCGTTGGTTCTCAGGTCGGGGTCGTAGTCACCCGTCGGGAGGGCGGTCACGATGAGCGTCCGCTTCTGATCCGCGGCGAACTTCAGCTCCTTCGGACCCGAGGAGAGCTCCAGGAACTCTCCATCAGAGTCCGGCGTCAGCCCGGGCACAGCCTGGACGACGAAGCGGCGCCCCGCGTCAGCTGGGGCCTCCAGGGTCACGTAGACGGTCCCAGGAGTGCCCGCGCCGGCCGACAGCTCGATGTAGCTCGTGCCGAGCATCATGGGCGCCTTCTCGCTGCCGATGTCGATCCTGCCCGGCACGGCCTCCTGCTGGGCCGCCAGCGCGAGCCTGGCCGCCTGGAGGTTCTCCAGTCCGTCCTTGAAGTGATGGAAGTGGCGGTCGTCGATGTGGTCGCCGGTGTACCAGCGCCAGCGCGAGAACTCCGGGACGGTGTCGACGTAGCTCGAGCTCTTGTCCTTCAGCAGCTGATCAAGCGCATCGGCGAAGTCAGGCTCGTTGAGCGTCTGATCATTCTCCGCGCCAGGCGGGTTGCGGGAATCCAGCCACATCCGCGAGAGGAACCGTGCGTCGCCCCCGAAGAAACGATCCTTCAGGTAGAGCAGGTACATGGACGAGCCATACATGTACCAGGTCTCGTAGTCGTCGTAGTAGTCGAGCGCCCACTCCGGGTGAGCCTGGAAGTCATCGAAATAGGTCTTGATGTAGCGGTCCGCGTACACCTGATCCGCGAAGACAGCGGACATCTCGAAGGTGATGGGAGCCTCGTACCAGTCATCCGCGGCCTGCGAGGCGTGCGCCATCTCGTGGACGACGGTCTCCTCGAGCTCGGGTCCGCCGTAGGGGCCCCAGGCATCAACGACCATGTAGCCACGCCGATCATCCCACTCGGTGGAGGTGTCGCCTGAGAGCACGTTGACCAGGCAGCTCCGGTGCCCTTTCCACACGAACACGTCGAACGCGTTGTCGGGTCCGCACTCCCCGTTGTCCGTGAGCGCCGGGCGCATGCCGAGCCGGTTGACGTGATAGTCCCAGCCCTTCTCGACGAACGCGAGCACCTGCCGGGCCGTCTCCAGCTCGACCTCCTTGTAATAGTGGACGACCACCGGGAGCGTCTCGGAGCGGATTGAGTAGGGGAACAGCTCGTTGAAGTCGGGCCGGCCGCAGATGGGCGTCCCTTCCGCCAACGGGTGCGTGTAATTGAACGGGTCTTCGACAACGTCGTCGGTGGGATGACAGCCAACGGGGGAGAGGCCCAGACCGAGGCAGATCAACCAGGGACGGAGCCTGGACACACCAGGACCGGAGCCACCCTTCCACTTCCATTTTCTCATATTTTCCCCAAGCTCATCTTCCAAGGAAGCAATACAAACACTTGTTTATCTATTTGAGAGGCTCTCGCACACCGGCGCACGACAGGCAAACAGCAGCGGCGCCCCCTTTTCCCTCGGAGCCGAGCCTCCCAGCGTAATGCACTCCCCGCGCCTTCCGCCCCCGTCATCTCAAGATGAGGAGCGCCACTATCGCTTTGAGAACACCCGTCAGGAACCCTGGCCCGGCATTCACTGATTTTCGGGCGTTTAGCACTTTTCGTTTCTTGGCCTGGGTTTTGCTCTCAAGGGCAGGTATGGACTACCTCATCATTGGCGCGGGCCCCGCGGGGCTCCAGCTGGGCTATCTGCTCTCCAAGACGGGCCGGAACTTCCTGATCCTCGAGGCTGGCTCCTCCGCTGGAACCTTCTTCAAGACGTTCCCCCGCCACCGGACGCTCATCTCCAGCAACAAGGTGTACAACGGCACGAACGACGCCGAGCTCAACCTCCGGATGGACTGGAACTCCCTCCTGTCCGACGACCCGGAACTCCTGTTCACCCGGTACTCGGACCGCTACTTCCCCCCCGCCGACGTCCTCGTGAAGTACCTGGGCGACTTCGCGCAGAAGAACCGCCTCCCCATCCAGTACGACTCACGTGTGACCCGCGTCACGCGCACCGCTGACGGCGGCTTCCGCGTCGAGGACCAGCAGGGGCGCGTCTTCGAGGCGAAGCGACTGATCTCCGCGACGGGCGTCTCCAAGCCCTACATCCCCAACATCCCCGGCATCGAGCACGCGGAGCAGTACACCACCGTGTCCGTGGACCCCAAGGACTTCATCAACCAGCGCGTCCTCATCCTCGGAAAGGGCAACTCCGCCTTCGAGACCGCTGACAACCTGATCCCCACGGCCGCCGTCATCCACGTCGCGGGCCCCTCCTCCATCCGCATGGCCTGGCGCACCCACTACGTGGGTCACCTCCGCGCGGTGAACAACAACTTCCTCGACACCTACCAGCTCAAGTCGCAGAACGCCCTGCTCGACGGGAACGTGGAGCGCATCGAGAAGCGGGACGGCTCCTTCGTCGTCACGGTGAGCTTCTCGCGGGCCAACGAGGTCAAGAAGGACCTGCGCTACGACCGGGTCATCATCTGCACGGGCTTCCGCTTCGACGCGTCCATCTTCGATGACAGCTGCCGGCCCGAGCTCGTCATCAAGGACCGCTTCCCGGCCCAGACCTCCGAGTGGGAGTCGACGAACGTCCCCGGCCTCTACTTCGCCGGCACGATCGGGCAGGTGCGTGACTTCAAGAAGTCCACGGGTGGCTTCATCCACGGCTTCCGTTACAGCGTGCGGGCCCTGCACCGAATCCTCGAGCGGAAGTACCACGGCGCCGAGTGGCCCCACGAGGAGCTCCCGGCGAAGCCCAAGGCGCTGATGGAGGCGGTCCTCGCCCGAGTCAATCGGAGCTCGGCCCTCTGGCAGCAGTTCTCGTTCCTGGGCGATCTCATCGTCGTCGGGCGCGATGGCACGGCGAAGTACTGCGAGGAGGTGCCGGTCACCTACGCCCACGACAGCGCCTACGGCGACTCCGAGAGCTACTTCACCATCACCCTCGAGTACGGCCCCGGTCACGATCGCGTCGACCCCTTCGATGTGGAGGTCGGCCGCATTGCCCAGGACGACGCCATGCGCTCCGGTGAAGGCCGGTACCTGCACCCCGTCGTGCGCCACTACCGCAAGCGGGAGCTCGTGGCGACCCACCACGTGACCGAGAACCTCGAGAACGATTGGACGTCCGAGGTGGTCCATCGCGAGCCGCTGAAGGCCTTCTTCACGCGGGAGCTCGGCATGTCCAACACGGGCGAGCGCACCCACTCCGCACCGGTCGAGAGCCAGCTCCAGCCATGAAGGCACTCTCTCTTCGGGAGCTCGAGGCCGAGGCCCAGAGGCGTCTCGAGCCTGGGGCCTACGATCTCTTCGCGGGGGGAGCCGACGACGAAGTGACACTGCGGGCGAACGAAAACGCGTTCGCCCGGCTCGGCCTCGTGCCGCGCGTCCTGCGCGGGCGGGGCAGGCCCCAGCTCGAGACCACCCTGCTGGGGTGCCGCACCTCCATGCCCATCGTCATCGCGCCTACGGCCTTCCACCGGCTCGCCCACCCGGACGGTGAGCGAGCAACGGCACGGGCCGCGGCGGCAGCGGGCGCCATCATGACCGTGAGCATGGCCTCGACCACCGCCATCGAGGAGATCGCGGAAGCGAGCGCCGGTGGCACGCTCTGGTTCCAGCTCTATCTCCAGCCGGACCTCGGCTTCACGGAGGCGCTCATCCGGCGCGTGGAAGCGGCGGGATGCAAGGCGCTGGTCGTCACTGTCGACTCGCCCGTGTTTGGCCGTCGCGAGCGAGACCTTCGCAACGGCTTCACCGATCTCCCGTCCGGCCTGTGTTGCGAGAACATGCGCCCCGCCGGTCCTGGCGGGACGCGGGGCCCCGCGCGCCCCATCGCCTTCTCCGAGGCGCTCTCCTGGGAGCACATCGACTGGCTGAGGAAGAGCACGTCCCTGCCCCTCGTGCTCAAGGGCCTCGTGCACCCGGCGGACGCGAAGATGGCCCTGGAGCGGGGTGTCGACGCGGTCCTCGTCTCCAACCATGGGGGCCGCCAGCTCGACACGATCCCCGCCACCCTGGAGCTGCTCCCGCCCATCGCGGAGGCGATCGGTGGCCGCCTCCCGATTTTGCTCGATGGTGGCATCCGGCGCGGGACGGACATCGTCAAGGCGCTCGCCCTGGGGGCCAATGCCGTCGCCATCGGCCGCCCCGTGCTCTGGGGGCTCGCGGCGGAGGGCGAGGCCGGGGTCGCCCATGTGCTCGAAACCCTGCGCTCGGAGCTCGAGCGCGCCATGGCTTTGTGCGGATGCGGCTCGGCGAGCGATGTCGGCCCCGAGCTCTTGCACGTTTCACGTTGGGAGAAGCAATGCCGGACATCCTGAATCTTCGCCCGGTCGCGAATGCCCTGGCGTCGCGCCTGCCCGTCGCGATCATCGGGCTTCGCAACCGCATCTTCACGCGCATCAACGGCGAGGAGGGAATCCCCATCCCCGGCGAGCGCGTCGACGTGTCGCACTTCAAGGAGCTCTATTCGAACCCCGCCGCCGACGGGAGGAGCGACGGCGCGGCCCTGTCGGACCTCTTCTGGTACTGGCTCTCCCCCGGCGCGGAGATACACCAGGAGCACCTCGAGCCCGGCGAGCGTTACGAGGAGGTCGCCCAGACGACGCGGCGCATCCTCTCGCTCCCGAAAAAGACGGCGGAAGAGCTCGCGGCGCGGTGCACGGTGCGCGTCCTCGAGGAGCGTGCCATCCACCGGGCGACGCTCGTCCGCCTGCGCGACCTGATGATGCCCATCTGGGCCGAGTTCTATTACGAGCTCGTCTTCAATGAGCAGTGCCCCCGAGAGGCCCGCGACCTCATTGTGGGCAACGCGAACGACGTCGTGACGGCGCTCAAGGGGCTGAGCCTGCGCCACATGGACAGACGCCTGCGCCTGACGCGCTACTTGAAAGCCAGGCTTCAGGCGGGCGCCGTCGCGCACGAGCTCCCGTCCTGTCTGTCCCTGGAGCAGAAGGCCTTCTATCTGCAAGGGGTCTACTTCAACACGGCGGTGGTGCAGATGTCGGAGGCCATGGCCCACCTCGTGATGTTCCTCGCGCAGAACCAGGAGATCCAGGCACGGCTCGCGGACAACCTGGAAGACGACCGCTACCTGGACCGGATCATCACGGAGTCCCTCCGGCTGTATCCCCTCTTCGGGATCGCCCACCGCATCACGTCCAGCGACATCCGCGTCGACGACAAGACCACGCTCCCCAAGGGCTCAGTCCTCTGTTTCAACTACCAGGCCTACCACCACGAGGGCTTCGAGGACCCACTGCGCTTCGACCCGGACAGGTGGTTGAAGCACTCGACCAAGGAGTCCAACTACATGCCCTTTGGGGCCGCGGCAAACCGCCCGTGCCCCGCTCAGGCCATCGCCCTCGTCACGATGCGCGCCGTCGCGCGGGAGACGATCCGGCGATTCAGTGTCTTCTCGACGGCCTCCCACACACGCCCGCTTCCAAACCGAGGCCCATGCGTGCTGGAGCCTCGGAAGGGAAACCCGGAGCCACGCCTCCGTGAGGAGCTCCTCGCGTCCATGAGCGCTCGCGAGCCCTGGGAGGAGGTCGGACGCAGCGTCCTGCAGCTCGTCCTGGGGACGTACATGGTCCTGGACGCGAAGCGCCTGCGGCTCTGCCAACGCTACTTCGAGGCCGAGCGTCAGGCCTCCGCCTCCACGGCCGGAGCGAAAGCCTCACGCTGCCCCTTCAGCCCTACTTGAACAGGTTGCCCTATGAACCCCAATCCGATGGTTATGTCCCTCCTCCAAGCCGCCACTCAAGGCGCCGAATCGGCGGTGGGTGCCAAGGCGGAGGAGATCGTCCTCCACCTGCTCGCGCAGTTCATCGCAATCCTCGCGGCGACGCGCATCGTCGTGTACATGGCCAAAAAGGTCGGCCAGACCGACGTCGCGGGAGAGATCCTCGCGGGGCTCGTCCTGGGCCCGAGCCTCCTGGGTGCACTCGCGCCGGATGCGATGCACACCCTCTTTGATGGGTCCACCTCGCAGACGTTCATCGGACTCTCGCAGGTCGGCCTCATCCTCCTCATGTTCCAGATTGGCCTCGAGTTCGAGTTCAAGGCCAACCTGAGCACCTCGAAGAAGTCCATCTCCGTGGTGAGCATCGCGGGGATGGTCGTTCCGTTCGTCATGGGGTACCTGAGCGCGCCCTGGTTCCACGAACGGCTTCCCGAGCCCCGGCCCGACCTGCTCGGGTTCCAACTCTTCTTCGGAATCTCCATGTCCATCACGGCGATTCCGATCCTGGGACGCATCTTCATGGAGCTCCGGCTCGCCCACACGCGTGTCGCGGCCCTGACGATCGGGGCGGCGGCCATCGACGATATCGTCGGGTGGTTGATCCTCGGGGTGGTGACGCTCATCGTACAGAACCAGTTCGCGCCGTCGAAGATTGTCTGGCGGTTGGTGGCCCTCGCCATCTACGTCGCCTTCGTGTTCCTCGTGGCGCGACCGCTCCTCAAGCGCTTCGTGGACAACAACCTCCGGCGCCATGGCGGGCTCCAGATGAGCACCGTGGCCATGCTGCTCCTCGTGATCTTCGCGTCTGCGTTCGTCACGTCCAGCATTGGTGTGTTCGCCATCATTGGCGGCTTCGTGATGGGCGTGTCGCTGCACGACAACCGGTCCTTCGTGGAGGAGTGGAAGACGCGTATCTCCCCGCTGGTGAATACGTTCTTCCTCCCGCTCTTCTTCGCGTACACCGGTCTGCGCACGAGCATCGGCACGCTCTCCAACGCGAGCGAGGCGTTCGCGTGCCTCATGGTGGTGGCGGTGGCGTTCATCTCGAAGTTCGGCGGTGCCTACGTGGGCGCGCGCTTCGTGGGCGAGGACCACCGCTCCGCGACAGTCATCGGCGTCTGCATGAACACGCGAGCCCTGATGGAGTTGATCGTGCTCAACATCGGTTATGACCTCGGCGTGCTCCCCAGGAGCATGTTCACGATGCTCGTGATCATGGCGATCCTCTCCACGTTCATGGCGACCCCGCTCATCCGCTGGTTGATGCGCGGGGAGGAACGCGAGCCCCTGAGCAGCGCGGAGCTGGGAGGTAATTCGGAGATGGGCCGCACGGCTCACTCATGAGGAGCGTTCCCGCCTGCCCGGCTCGAAGCGGATGGGCAGGCGGGCCGGGCCGTGCACGTGGATCGCCGCGCGCGGCTCCCACGGTGCGTCGCTCGCAAGCGTGAAGCCCCTCACCCTCTCCAGGAAGGTGGAGAGGGAGATCCGGGCCTCCAGGCGAGCGAGCGGCGCGCCGATGCAGAAATGGATGCCATGTCCGAAGGCGATGTGTGGGTTGGGATCACGCGTGATGTCGAACCGGTCCGCGTCGCGGAACCTCTGTGGATCCCGGTTCGCGGAGCCGATGATCGGCATCACCATCTTCCCGGCAGGAATCACCTGGTCGTGCACGGAGACGTCACGCCTCGTCATGCGCCACATCGCCTGGACGGGCGAGCGGTAGCGCAGGACCTCTTCGATCGCCGAGGGGAGGAGGTCGGGAGTGGACCTGAGGCGGGCGAGCTGGTCCGGGTGCTCGATGAAGCACAGGATGGCATTGCTGATCAGGTTGGTGGTCGTCTCGTGGCCGGCCACGAGGAGGAGCTGGAAGAAGCCCAGGATTTCCTCCTCCGTCAGCCGCTCACCGTCCACTTCCGCCTCGACGAGCCGGGTCAAGAGATCATCCCTCGGCACCGCCCGCCGCTGCTCGATCAGCTCCTCCAGGTAGACTCGCATCTCGTCGGTCACGACGCGAAACGCCTCCTGCACCCGGGCCGCCTCCTCTCCGCCCGCAACGGTGTGGCCGAGCGCCATGATCACATCGCTCCAGCGCCTGAATCGCGGCTGGTCCGCGACGGGGGCCCCGAGCAGCTCCGCGATCACCCTCAGGGGAAGAGGGACCGAGAAGTCGGTGACCAGGTCCATCTCTCCGCGCTCGATGGTCTGGTCCAGGAGCTCGCGAGACAGCTCCCGGATGCGGGGCTCGAGGCTCGCCACGGCCTTGGGGGTGAAGGCCCGCATGATGAGGGCACGCAGCTTCGTGTGGCGCGGCGGGTCGGAGAAGACGATCCACTGGGAAGTCCGGGCGGTCGGAGGTGACACGACGGAGCTGAACGCCTCCGCATCGTTGAGAGCACGCTTCACGCCCTCGTAATCGAGGAGCAGCCACAAATCCGAGCGTGGCTCATGAAGCACGGGAGCAAAGCTCCGGAGCTGGTCGTAGGAGGGAAAGGGATTGCGGCGCGTCTCTTCGGAGAGGAAGTCCAGCATCAATCACAACCTCCGTGACTTGGAATCGGGGGACACGAGAGCACAGTACAGTTCACGAGGTATGGAGCGCTTGAACGAATCCCGGATCGGTGCGGTGCACACGGACGCTTTCGCGGTGCGCGCCTCGACGTCGACGGTTTCAACGTTTCACGCTCAACACGGCGCGGCGATCCTCGTTGGATTGGACCATGACGTGACAGTGACCGTGGCGGACCGCGAGCACGTGCGTGGACGCGTCGTCGTGGTGCCGCCCCATCTGCCCCATGCCGTCGTCAGTCCCGGGCCCACGCTCGGGCTGCTCTACGACCCGGAGCGGGCGCCGCACGTCGCGGGCTACTCGCGCAGTCGAGGAGGCGCGTTCCCGCTCGAAGGTCGCCTCGCGGCGCGCTTCGGAGCGGCCATGGCTGCGCACCGCGCCTCCCTGCCCCGCCCTGACGTTCTCGACGGCCTTGCCCGCGAGTACGCGACCTGGCTCTCGAAGGAGCCGTCACGCCACGCGCTAGACAGACGTGTTGCCCAGGTGCTCGAGGCCTTGCGAGATCCAACCGCCGACCGGCGTCTCGTCGTGGCGAACACCGGGCTCTCCCAAGCGCACCTGCAGGCGCTGTTCGTCCGCGACGTGGGGTTGCCCATCCGCACCTTCCAACTGTGGCGCCGGCTCCTCGTCGCGGTGGCGGCACTGGCGCGCCTCGACGCGACGAGCGCCGCCCACGCCGCGGGGTTCGCGGACCTCGCGCACTTCTCACGAACCTCTCGCCGCATGCTCGGCTATTCGCCTACCGGGCTGCGCGACAACCTCCTTCAGGCCTGAGCCTCCGGCCACGGGTGCCAGCCGCGAGCAGAAGGTGTGCCGCAGGATGTGCAGCGCCCCGGTGACCGGCAGCCCGGCCCGTGTCTGTGCCTTCTTCATCCAGCGGGAGACGGTCGCCCTGGCCACGGGCTCGCCGTCGTCGCGGTAGAGCACCCGAGCCCCTCGCAGGTGACAGTTGGCCGCCAACAACGCCACCAGCCGCTTCGTGACGTGGCCTCGCCACTCGGCCTGCCGGATGTGGACGAAGCCGCCCCCTCAACGCTGAGATGCGAGGTGCGCTTCGAGCCGCGCGAGGGTCTGGGTTCCGCCCTCGATTGCGTACTTCGCCGCCTGCTCGCGAGCTTCGACGGTCGGCAAGGTGTGCTGGAGCGTGACACGCGTTCTGCCGCCTTCGTCCTTGAAGGTGACGACGGCTTTGAACATCACCTCCCCTTCCTTCGAGCCGTGGTCCCACTCGAGCCGCTCGTCGGGGACCACCTTCGTGTAGAGGATGTGGTTCGGGAAGTCGGTGCCGTCGGGACCGTGCATCGTGAAGCGCCACGCGCCGCCGGGCCGCACGTCCTTGCTGTAGGTCGTCGTCCGAAACCCGTTCGGCCCCCACCAGTTCGAGATCATCTTCGCGTCCGTGAACGCCTGAAAGACCAGCGCGCGTGGCGCGTTGATCAGCCGGGTCACTTCGAGCTGCCGCTTCGCGAGCTCATTCAGATCGAGCGTTGCATTCATGTCTTCTCTCCTGTTCGGGCCTTCTTCGGGGGTGCCACCTTACGGGTGCGTTTCGGACGCGGCTGCCCCTGCAGGTCAGCGAGGTAGTCCTCGAGCCTGTCGAAGCTGCCCTCCCAGAATTGTCGGTAGTGCTCGAGCCAGTCGTTGGCGGTCTTCAGCGGCGCTGGCTCCAGACGACACGGTCTCCACTGAGCTGCGCGGCTCCGCGTGATCAGCCCGGCGCGCTCGAGCACCTTGAGGTGCTTCGTCACTGCCGGGAGGCTCATCTCGAACGGCTGTGCGAGCTCGGTGACGGAGGTCTCGCCCTTTGCCAGCCGAGCGAGGATCGCCCGCCGAGTGGGGTCTGCAAGGGCTGCGAAGGTGGCGCTAAGGGGATCGATCATTCTCGAGCATTTAACCTATTGGCTAACTAACCATTTGGTTAAATTCTGTCAAGCACTCGGTCAATTGCGAATGCGTACGGTCGTCAGTGCGGCGACGACAGGCCAAGTCCAACTCGTCCCTGGGGGGCGACGGCTACAACGAGCTGCGCTTCGAGGACGAGACCCACAAGGAACAGCTCTTCATGCACGCCGAGCGCAACATGGACGTGCACGTGAAGAACGACTCGTTCGAGAACATCCTGAACGACCGGCACGCCATCGAGAATCCTGGCACCGTCACGCTCCCGTCCAGCTCCGACTGACGTCTCTGCGCCTTGCGCCGAGTCCCGGCAGGCGCATCCCCGCCCCGTCCAGACGGGGCTCGGCGAGCTGTTACGAAGAGTCGGGCGTGACCTCCCCGGCGCGAGGTTGACTCAGGCGAGAGAGAGTCATCTTCGTGGGCGCTCCCTCCACGGGGCGCTTCCCACCTGAGGTGGTGGAGGCCTTCCAGTCCATCGCCTCGGTGCCCGCCGCCGGCAGCACCGTCGTCTTCCGTGTGCGGGCCAGGGACGCGCAGGGCAGCGCTCTCTCCTTCACCTGGTCCACCAGCACCGGCACGCTGGGCACCGCCACCAGCACCGTGACGTGTAGCAGCACGGCACGGGCCAGAGCTCCGCGAGACAGTGGAGAAAGTGAAGCGGAGCAGCCGAGAAATCATCCGAGTGGCGAAGACAGTCAAGGAGTGGAAGCAGAGGCCACCGGACGTGGAGGCGGTGAGGCCGGGGAGGTGCCCGGGGTGAGGCGCGGCGAGCCGACCGGTGGGTGGGAGGGTGGTGCTGCACGGCCACTGCGAGCCGCGCCGAGCCTCAAGGGGGGGCTCGCCCGCCGAGCTCCGGGAAGCGCTCGTAGGCCCGTTTAAGCGCGTCCAGGTGGGCGGGGTTGTCCAGGTCGAGCGGCGCCTCGGTGAGCTGAACAATCCACCCGCCCGTCGCGGTACGCCGTGAGCGCGCGAGCAGTTCCACGTCGCGGGCGGGGTCCGGAAAGCCGATGGCCCGTGCGGCAGCATCCGACCAGTAGTTCAGCCAGCCGAGGTGATGCGGCATCTCGGGCGCGAGGATGTAGTCTGGAAACCTGAGCGCTGGCAGCCCTCGTGGCGGAACTCCTGGCTTACGCACCGGATCGGTCGTCTGCCGCGAAATCTCCACGGTCGCGTTGGAGGGCGTGGCGTGCCCCCAATACGCACGTGCGCCTTCCCCTACGGCCGCCAGCACATCCGCTGCCACCGCAAGGCTGGCTGCATGCGCTGGCAGCGACGCATGCACTTCAAAATGCGGCGGGCCATCTGCGGAAAGACCGTTCGGGTTTTCGAGCCCAAAAATCGTCACAGGGTGGGCGTCGTCATCGTTGCAAAGGAACGGAAACCCTCCGTCTGTCCTGTCGGACGCGACCCACGCATCGCGGTGAGGTACTGCGATGAGGTCGTCCTTCTCCGAGGTTGTCCACCACAAGCGCAATCCAGGAAACGCACGCTCCATTCCATGAACGATAGCAAGCGGGCGCCCATCATCGCCCACGAGCGCGGGCGCGTACACACTGACGGTAATGTCATTTAGAGCAAACTCCATATCAACACCACTCCATCACGACAATGGCGAGGGTTTTATCCAATTTCTCAAGAGCTTCTTTGTGTGCCCCTCCAGCGGGGTTAGCGTGGCCAGTTGCAGCGCGTCGAAGTTCTTCCCATTCACGAACCCGAGCCGACGAGCGTGGGAGATCCGAACCAGACCTCGAGCTACCGCAGCGCGATGCCAAGCACCCCGCCTGCCATGCCAGAGTGGGCCAGCACCGACTTCTTCAGCCCCTACACACCTCGGGAGCGTTGACCGGCGAGGCAGCCACAAGAGTCATGGCATGAGCCCCAAGCCCCGGACATAGTCCGGGGGATTCGGAGAGAAAGGAGCCTTTGCCGTGAACGGACCACTCATGCTCTCGGCCATCGTACGAGGGGATCGCAACGAAGCCATCTCCCGCATCGAGGCCGCCATCTCCGCGTGTGGGTGGTTGGTGGAGGCACGCGCCTTTTCCGGGCTCTACATGAGCTTCCAACTGGAGCTCGAGCGCCCGCGGATGAGCGATTTCGCACGGCGCATGCGGGAGGCTGGCGCCGCACTGGATGACCCCTCCGAGGCAGCACTCGCGGCCGCGGCCACCGACACCTCGACACGTGAGGGAGCCGTGGCCGCGGCACTGGGGGTCACCTTCCCGGACGGAAATCCCGACCAACGTCAGGTCATCCCCCGCGTGCCGGGATAGGTCGCCTCGTAGAGCCCCGGCGAGAGCCGACGAAAGCCAAGCTGCTCGGCGAGCCGCACGGCCCGGTCATTCGCTGGCGACGTTTGCGCCCAGATGCGCTGAAGCCGCAGGGTTTCAAAACCGAAGGTGATGATCGCCTGAGACGCCTCGCGGGCGTAGCCGTGGCCCCAGTACGCCGGAGCCAACTCACAGCCCCACTCCGCATCCAGTCGGTCCGGAGCATCCTTGCGCACCCCACACGTCCCAATGACGGCTCCGCCCAAGGTGATAGCGAGTTGGTACTTCGTCCGAGGAACCTCCTGGGCCCAGCCATGGAGCATCTCCACGAACAAGCGAACGTCGTCGCTCGACGGTGGCAGCTGGCCGTAGTGCTCGAGATAGGCCGGAAGAGATTGATAGGCGAACACGGCAGGCCAATCCCCCGGCAGGAAGTCGCGCAAGACAAGACGTTCGGTCAGAAGCTCCATGGCTGGTTCAGAAAGGCTACCTCGAGCACTACTGCGGGTCCCAGCCAGCGTTCACGGTCACTCGGTCGAGCGCGCGCACGGTGACATAGGGAACAAAGCCTGCGGCACGGGAGCGGGTGTAGGCATCGGCGACGTGCGCAGCCTGCACCGCATAATCGACGGAGAGGACGAGCTTGCCCGCGGCGCGCACGCGCGAGGCGTTGCGGCGGTTCTCCTCACACCAATCCTGGCTGCACGCCACGTCGTCCGACCAGTACATGTCCTCCATGGCCAGGCCATCGATGGCCTGGAGGTAGCCCGCGTAATCGACGAGCTCCGGGGAGTTCTGCGGCATGACCCGGAAGGACGGGTTCTTGGATTTCGCGTACTGGCTGATGCGCGAGATGAGCGCCACCATCTTGCGCGCCAGGTCGTCACGGTTGGTGCCCGCGGAGTTCGCAGGAATCTCCTCATAGGTCACCACCATGTCGAGGTAGCAACCATCGAAGCCAGCGGCGAGGGCCCGGTCGATGCGGCCCTGGACGATGGGCCACCAGCGCTCGTCCCAGTACTTCACGTACTGCTCGTCCGGCCAACCGTCCACCGCGCCAAGCTTCAGGTCGTCGGGGACCTGGTCCCACTCGGGACGGTACTCCTCGATGGCGCCAATCTCGAAATAGGAGAGCACCTGCTTTCCGGTGGCCTTCACCGCCGCGATCTCGTCGCTCCGGAAGTAGTCGCTCGAGCCATCACGAGACAGCTCGATGACGGCCAGGTCGAACTTGGAGCCGGCGATCTGATCCAACCGACCATTGGCGTACTCGGTGAGCTGGTACGTGAAGCTGCTGACGCCCGTCCAGGGCACGGGGGTCGGGTTGGTTCCAGCATCCGTGGCTCCGGCATCCGGGGTTCCGGCATCGGTCGTGGGGCTGCCCGCGTCCGTACCTGCCAGCTGAACACGCACGACCAGCAGATCGAGCAGGGAGGCATCCGCCGAGGACTCGGTCCTGTAGCGCAGCTTGAAGGGGCCACCCCTCACGAAGCGGCTCACCGGTGAGGGGAGCTGGAGTGACGCAGACGTCCACGCCCAGGAGCGGGCGAAGGTGTTGTCACCCACCACCACCCAGGAACCCGCATCGTAATCCCAGGCCTCAAAGAGCCAGCGCATCTCCGAACGCAGGGGACCGCGGTAGTTGATGCCTACCTCGGCCTCCTGAACGGACGAAGCGCTCACGCCCTGTGGCAAGCCGTAGGAGCACGTCACCGAGCTGTTGGGAGCGAACTCCACGTACTCCGCCCAGCGGTCCTCCGTGCCGGAGAGTGTCTGGGTCGAGAGAGCCTGGACGCCCTGCCCCGACCCAATAGAGCCACGCAGCACCTGAAGCGTGGAGCACGTCAGCGTTTGAGCGCTGACGAGCGCGGTCGCGGATGGCTCGTCGAGCCCCTCCTCCACCTCGGGAAGCTCATGACAGGCGGTGAGTACCGCGAACAGGGCCAGCGACCACCGGGCGAGTAGATGTCTCACGATTGACCTCATTCGAAATGAAGCACAGCGCACCGTACGAAGACCCTCCGCCCAAAATCCATGAATACAATGGAATAGCAGAATTTCCAGATAATGACGTGAGACTCTTCGTCGGCAATCTAGAAGACACCTCTCATCGACAAGTGGCTCAACTAGAGCGCCACGGCAGGTCCGAAGTACAAGGCCCCTGCCTTATTCATCTGTTGCTTGAATTCCTCGTTTCATGATGGAACAGGAATTCAACACCCCCCGGGCGATGGCCGGATGGAAGTCTTCCACCATCTTTTGAGGGGCGGCTCCTACCGTGCCGGAGCGGTGGTCCCCCGATCGGACACCGCGACGAGCACCTCGTGAAGCACGGTGAACAGCACCGCGCAGATGGCGATCATCGGGGCGACGACCTCGAGGCCAAACCGCTCACTGAGTAGACCGGCGAGACTGGGCAGGGTCGCGACGCCCAGGGTCGCCGCGCTCACCTGGAAGCCAACCGCGTGTGCGGCGGCCTCTACGCCGATCCGCCGGGGCGTCTCGGACATGAGGCCCGGGAAGATGGGTGCGAGCGAGAAACCGATGATCGCCAGCCCAATGGCGGCGGGTAGCACCGGGATGGCGAAGAGGATTGCGCCCAGGACGGCCGTCCCAGAGCACAGCCGCAGCAACCGGACGGAGCCCACCCGCTCGACGATGAAGCCGAGCAACACACGCCCCGCCAGGAGACTCCCCCAGTACAGGCTCACCCACGTCCCGGCCACCGTGGTGTCGATCCCCCTCGACTCGGTGAGGAAGGTGTAGCTCCACTGGCCGGTCGTGACCTCGACGCCGCTGTAGAAGAAGAAGAGGAAGATCTGCAGCCAGACCCGTGGGCGGAGGAGCGTGGCCCCCGTGGAGATCGCGGGCGTCACACCGTCCCCGGCCGCAGGACCCGAGGCATCGGAAGCCTCGCCCGTTCCCGAACGCGCCTGCTCGCCACCCCACTGCCGGCGCATCACGGCGAAGCTCACCGCGAGGAGACCGAGCACCGCGCCAATCGTGACGTAGCCGGCCCGCCACCCCCCTCCGCGCGCGAGGATCGCGGTCAGGAGCACCGGCCCGAGCGCGGCCCC
Source organism: Archangium minus (assembly GCF_044360475.1). Classification (NCBI taxonomy): domain Bacteria; kingdom Pseudomonadati; phylum Myxococcota; class Myxococcia; order Myxococcales; family Archangiaceae; genus Archangium; species Archangium minus. Next base: position 4,642,106 of record NZ_CP043494.1, on the reverse strand, counting down.
GGTGCTATAGGCGGCATGCAGCCACGTCATGTGGCGCGCGCCGAAGTGACGGGCCGCGTAGGTGTTGAGTCCGGCGTCGATCCCACCCGAACCCACGCCGATGAAGCAGGCCGAGAGCAGAAACCAGGGGAAGGCTGGGGCCAGCGAGAAGCCGGCGATGCCCAGGGTGACGAGCCCGGTGCTCACGGTGAGGAGGGTGCCAATGCCCAAGGAGCGGATGAGCTGCCCTGCGCGCAGGCCCGAGAGGAAGTACGCAGCGGCGGACGTGGCCAGCACGGCGCCCAGTGCTGCCTGCGGCAGGGCGAAGGCGCCACGGATGGAGGGCCAGGCGATACCGAGCACGGCGTCCGGCAATCCCAGACTCACGAACGCCAGGTACGCGAGTGCGAGAAGTGCCGGACGCGGACGGGGCGCCGCCAGGACGGGCGCGGGGGAAAGCGAGTCACTCATGGCGGCGCAATCTACGAAGAAGCGGAGCTCGCTCCAGTTGGAAAACTAGGCGAGTGAGGCGAGTGCCTCCTTTTTGAAGTCGTACAGCTCGTGGTTGCGGCCCTCGCGCACCTTCCTGGCCCACTGCGCATCCGCGAGGAGCGCTCGGCCCACCGCCACGAGGTCGAACTCGTCCCGCTCGAGCCGGTGCAACAGGTTGTCGAGCGACGCGGGCTTGGAGCTCTCACCCCCGAAGGACGCGATGAACTCGCCCGACAGTCCTACCGAGCCGACCGTGATGGTGGGCTTGCCGGTGAGCTTCTTCGCCCAGCCTGCGAAGTTGAGGTCCGAGCCCTCGAACTCGGGCTCCCAGAACCGGCGCTGCGAGCAGTGTAGGATGTCCGTCCCGGCCTCGACGAGCGGCGTGAGCCAGGCCTCCATCTCCTTGGGCGTCTCCGCAAGCCGGACCTTGAAGTCCTGCTGCTTCCACTGGGACAGCCGCAGGATGACGACCATCTCGGGGCCCACGGCGGCGCGAACCGACTTCACCACCTCGGCGGCGAAGCGGGAGCGCTCGGCCAGGGTGGCGCCTCCAAAGGCATCGGTCCGCTGATTCGTCCCCTCCCAGAAAAACTGGTCGATGAGATAACCGTGGGCACCGTGCAGCTCGACCGCGTCGAAGCCGAGCCGTCGAGCGTCCGCCGCCGCCCGGCCAAAGGCCGCAATGGTGTCCGCGATGGCCTCTTCCGTCATCGGCTCGGTGAACTTCTTGCCGGGCGAGGAGAAACCAGAGGGGCTGTCGACCGGAGGCGGCGCGACCCAGGTGGTCATGGGATTGCGCGCGGAGCCCACGTGCCAGAGCTGGGGCGCCATCACCCCGCCCGCGGCGTGCACCTCGTCGATGACGCGCTTCCAACCGGCCAGCGCCTGCTCGCCATGGAAGTCGGGCACATTGGGATCATTCTTGGCCGACGGGCGCGCGACCACCGTTCCTTCCGAGAGGATGAGACCCACCTCGGCCTCGGCACGACGGCGGTAGTAGGCGGCGACTTCAGGCGTCGGCACGCCTCCGGGAGAGAAGGAGCGCGTCATGGGGGCCATGACGATGCGGTTCTTCAGTTTCAATGACTTGTGAGTAAAGGGACGGAACAGGGCGTCTGCTGCCAAGGGGGGAGCTCCCGACTCGATTGGGGGTTCGAGGACGTTTAATTAACCGGCTCGCCGTCGCTCGCCAGCCAGAAACGCGGGATGTCCCCTCTCCCTCTGGGAGAGAGCAAGGCGGGGGTCCCCGTCGAGTACCGGTGCTTCGCCGGTCAGGTCCATCCGTTTGTCCTGCTGACCGGACTTATCGACGCCGCGCACGACGCCAGGCGCATGATCGGCAAGCGACTGCGCGAGGCGTTCGCCTAGGCTTCTCCCGTTTCGTGGCCGAACATCTCGCCTGGGTTCGGCGTCGTCGGTCCCGTTGGAGGCCTCCTCTTGATCGAGCGCTTCCAGTGGCCCGAGAAGTAGTAGCCCATGCTGACGACGAGAGACACGGCGAAGCTCAGGGCAATCGCGTACCAGACCCCTGTCACACTGCCCATCCGCTTCGAGAGCCAATAGGCCACCGGGACACGCACCACCCAGAGGCTGATTAGCGAGAACACCGTCGTCATCAACGTATTGCCCGCGCCATTGATGATTCCGTTGCTGACGAAGATGAGCGCGAAGAGGACGTAGCAAGTCCCGACGATGTGCAGGTAGGAGACCCCTGGTGCGATGACCGTGGGATCCGAGACGAAGATCCGCAGGAGCGCCTCGGGAAACACCACGGCCACAGCCGAGATGATCACCGTGATGCCTCCGCTGAACAAGCAGCCCCACTTGAAGATCTCGCGAACACGATCGTGGTGACCCGCCCCGAGGTTCTGTCCGGCCAGCGTCGAGATCGACATGCCGAAGGTCATGGCCGGCAGGAAGGCGATCTGATCAATGCGTGAGGCCGCGCCGAAGGCAGCCGTCGCGACCTCGCCAAATCCATTGACGATGCCGGTCACCATGACCATTCCGATCGACACGAGCGACTGCTGAAAGGCCGAGGGAATCCCAATCCGCAAGGTCGCCCAGGTAACCGGCCCCAGATGATTGAAGCGCGGCCAGGAGGGCGCGACGGGGACCTTCTTCATGCGCAGATAGGAGATCAAGGCAACGAGCGCCACGATCTGGGAGATCAGCGTGGCCCAGGCGGTCCCGTTCAAGCCGAGCTTCGGAAGCCCCATCCATCCGAAGATCAGAATGGGATCCAACGCCGTGGTGAAGAGGACCGAGCCGAACTGGAAGTAGAGCGGCGTCTTCGAGTCGCCCACGCCCTGGAGCATGCTGCGCATCAAGAAGATGCCGAAGCTGAAGGGCAGCGAGAGCAGGAAGATCCGCAGGTAGCTGGTGGACTCGGCGAGCACCTCTGGAGGCGTGTCCATGGCGCGGAGGATGTCCGGCGCGAAGAGCTCCCCCAGGATGGTGAGCACAATTCCCAGGGCGTAGGTCAGCACGGTCGAGCTGTCGACGACCTTCCGCAACTCGTCCATCCGCCTGGCGCCGAAGTTCTGCGACACGAGGATGTTCGTCGCCAGGGTGAGTCCCATTCCGATCGCGAACAGGACGAAGACGACGGGAAAGCTCACCGTCACGGCCGCGAGCGCCGAGGTGCCCAGGAACTGTCCCACCCAGATGGCGTTGACAAAGCTGTAGGCCGTCTGAAGAAAGCTCCCGATCAGCATCGGGATGGAGAAGGCGACCATGTGCTTGGGGATGCTGCCGGTGGTGAGGTCGCGTCCGAAGGTGGGTTTCATGGGCCAGGTGCTTCTACTCGCAGCGCCCCCTACCCTCCAGAAGGAACTCCGGCGTGGAGAGGCGAGAGGCCCCCTTGTATGGTGGAGAGCGATGGCAACCAGGAAGACCGGAAAGAAGAGCAGCCCTTCCGCCCGTAAACACCGCGCCACGGAGCCCGTGCCTCCAGCGGACGCGCCACGACAGCCCGCCCGCCCCGGAGAGCCCTCGGCCCGGCTCCAGGAGCTCCGCCGGAAGATCGATGCCGTCGATCAGCGGCTGGTCCGGCTCCTCAACGAGCGGGCGAGCCTCGTCGTCGAGGTCGGCAAGGCCAAGCGCTCGGATGGAACCCCCATCTACGCGCCACACCGCGAGGCAGAGGTACTCCGCAAGGTCCTGGCCTCCAACCAGGGGCCGCTGAGTGAACGCAGCCTGGAGGGCATCTACCGCGAGCTGATGAGCGGCTCTTTCGCGCTCGAGCAGCCGCTGCGCATCGGCTTCGTCGGCCCTCCCGGCTCCCAGTCGAACGATGCCGCGGTCAAGCAGTTCGGCTCCTCCGTGGATTATGAGGACCTGCACGAAATCGTCGGCGTCTTCACCGAGGTGCGCCGAGGGCACGTCAACTACGGGCTCGTCCCCATCGAGAACTCACTCGGCGGCGGCATCATGGAGACGCTCGATGCCTTCAAGGCCAACGCCCACCAGGTCTCCATCTATGGCGAGGTGCAGATCGCCATCCACCACGCCCTGCTCGCCAACTGCCAGCCCCGTCAGGTGCGGCGCATCCACTCCAAGCCGGAGATCTTCCAGCAGTGCCGCAACTGGCTGAGCACTCAGTATCCCGGCGTCGAGCTCATGCCCTCGGCCAGCAGCGCACGCGCCGCGCAGATCGCCGCTGACGAGTGCCGCAAGGCGCTGGAGATTGGTGCCGAGCCCGGCTCAGCCGCCATCGGCACGGCGCTCGCCGGGCGCATCTACGGGCTCAACGTCCTCTTCCCCCGCATCGAGGACGACCCGAACATCATCACCCGCTTCGTCATCATCGCCCGGCAGCAAGCTCGGCCCACCGGCGATGACAAGACGTCCATCATGTTCACCACCGAGGACAAGCCCGGCGCGCTGGCCACGGTGCTCGGCATCTTCCAGGAGGCGGGCATCAACCTCTCGCACATCGACAAGCGGCCCCAGGGACGCGAGCGGTGGACCTATACGTTCTTCGTCGACGCGCTCGGCCACCGGGAGGACCCGGCCATGGCCGCCGCCATCGAGAAGGTGAAGACCCACTGCCGCGAGCTCTTCATCCTCGGCAGCTACCCGCGCTCGCGCCGCATCCTCTGAGTGGGCGCATCGCTCGGGGGCTCGTCCTCGTCGAGCAGCGCCAGGAGGGTGTCGCGCGTGCCTCCCGGCGCCTGCCGCACGAGGGCGTTGAACCGCTGATTGCTCGCGCGGACCCGCTCGCCGTGCGTCCTCATCGCCGCCAGCACGTCCGGCATCATCCAAGGGCGCTCGAGCACCTCCAGGTTCTGCCTGAGCTCGCGGTGGTTGCGCGGCGCCGTGAGGCACGCCCCCACCCCGGGCTGTGACAAGGAGTAGCGATAACAATCCACGGCGCTGGGAAGCGGGAGGTCCGGAGGCTCGCCGGGCGCGGGCCGCAGCAGGCGCCCGTAGCACGTGGCGGTGAAGGTCAGCACGCCCGTTCCGCGAGCGAGCGCCTCGGGGAAGAAGGCCGCCTCCGCCCCCGGGTGTGCGGCGCTGTGGCGTGTCATCACCACCGGCCATGGGTGCTGGCGCAGGGCTTCCAGTGCAATGTCTCGGTGGTGGGTGGAGAAGCCGAAGGCGCGGACCTTGCCCTCGGCGCGCAGGGCCTCGAGCGCCTCGAAGTTCTCCGCGTCCAGCCGCTCGCGCGAGCGCACCCAGAACAGCAGGAAGACGTCCAGCCTGTCCGTGCGCAAGAGACGCAGCGCGGCCCGTACGTCGCGCCGAATCGCCTCGGCCCCCGAGTGGTACGTGCCAGCCACCACCACGAGCCCGTCCCGCCGGATCCGGCCGGAGCGAAGAAAGCGCGTGAGCTCCGCGTAGCGAGGCTCCCAGAAGAACGCGTTGACGCCTGCCTCATGGGCCTCGGCCAATGAGCGGGCCGGCAGTCCGTGCGCGCCTGAAAGGACGAGCGGTGAGAGGTTCAACCCCGTCTGGCCCAAGGGCCGCTGGGACGTATGTGGCGAAGGCTCCGGCACCACGCGGGCTGGGCTCGCCGTTCCCCGCTGGGGACGGGTAGGCCTCCGCCGGTGAAGGTCGGGTACCGCCTCGAAGGCCTCATCCGGAAAGACGAGCGTCAGGGCCTCCAGGTGCGAGGCCACTCGCGCAGGTTCGGTGGAATCGCGGAGCGCGGCACACAGCCGCTCGAAAGCAGCACCATCTGCCTGGCGCAGCAGCCACGTGTAGGCGGAGACACGAAGGTCCTCGGCTTGCTCGCGCTCGGGCCCGTGCAGCAAGCCGGCCAGGCGCTCGTCGAGCGTCTCGCAGACCTCCAACGCCGATGCCGCCGCGGCCCGGACCATCGGCGACGTGTCGAGCGACAGGCGCAGCAAGGCACTCAACTCCTCCCGCTCCCCCTCCGCCCGGAGCAACCCGGCCGCGCGTGCGCGAATCCATGGGTCCGGCAACCTCGAGCCCGCGAGCGCAACCGAGCGCACCTCATGGGGACGCAGCTCGTGACGGCGGGACATGAGGAGGCTCATCGCCGCGCGGCGCACGGACAGGTCCGGATCGTCGTCGCACGCCACTCGCGCGGACTCCACATTCAACACGGCGGCTCGAATCCAGGGATCCTCGTGCTCGGACGCCGCACGCACCTCCGCGTCGGACAACACCCCTCGTGCCGCGAGCGCGGCCAGCGCCACTGCGCGGACCGAGGGCTCCACGTCCTCCAGGGCCTGGGAGAGCACGGCCTCGTCTTCCAGCAACGCCGCCGCCTCCGCCACGGCCCGGCGCTCGCGAGGAGAACGGGCCCGAGGAGCAAAGGCCACCAGCGCACGGGCATACGTCTCGAGCGCGTCCTGCGCCACGGGCCGCCGCTCCCACGCGGAGAGGATCGTCCCACGCACTGCCTCGTCCGGGTCCTCGAGCGCGGCCAAGACCACCACTCGGCTCTCCGGGTCATGGACGAGCCCCGAGAGTGCCGCGCGCCTCACGGCGGGCTCGGGATGCTGAACCAAGGGACGGACGCGCTCCAGCAGTCCAGCATGCGCCCTCCGCGCGGCCAGCCATGCCGCATGACCCACTGCGCCCGGTCGCGGCGGCTCGTCGAGAATTCGGGAAGCGAGGGCCACGTCGTCCAGGTCCAGACGTTCGAGGAGGGCACGGACCTCATCCGCGGCATGGGGGACCCGCGGCTCGTCCAACCACCGCATCGCGAGTCGGAGGGCCTCCGCATCTCGCCGCTCGCGCAGGAGCCGCCGCGCCAGGGTCCGCAGTGGCTCGTGCGGGTCTCCGAGCCACTTCACCAGGGCGGACACGGGGACGTCTGAAGAGGGCATCCGCTCGAGCCGGGCCGTCACCACCGCCGGATCCTCGTTGTCGAGCGCCTCCATCCCTCGCGGAAACAGCTCGGGCCCAGGCTGAGACGAACTGCCCGGAGCGCCAGGAGACGAGGCCACTCCACTCCACACGCCCTCGAGGTACACAGCGGCCGCCCTCACCGCGCCCTTCCGAGAGCCCTCCGCCATCGCGCCCACACGCTGCCGCACGAGAGGCTCCGCGTCTCCGAGCCACCCCAGCGCCTGCACCGCCGCGTTGCGCACGCGCCAGAAGGGGTCCTCCAGCGCCTCGAGCAGGAGCTCCAACGCCCCGGACCCCGCCACGGAGGCCGCGGCCCGGATGGCTGCGCGGCGCACCCACCAGACGGGCTCCTCGCGAAGGGCACGCGAGGCCTGCGGCAGCAGCGACTGCGCGCCCATCCGCGCCAGTGCACGCCAGGCCCGGTCGCGGACACTCGGCAAGGGGTCGCCCAGAGCCTCGAGCAGGGCTGGAACGAAACGGTCATCCCGGGCCTCACCCAGCCGACGCGCGGCAGAAGCCCGGACCTCGGCGTCCTCGTCCGTCAGCAGGGCCTGACGCAGGGCATACCGACCCGGTGGCACCGAGGTGTCGAGGGCCTCCACCGCCTCGCGTCGCACCTCGGCATTCTCGTCGAGCAGCCGCACGGCGGCCGGATCCAAGGAGCCCATGCACGCGGACTCTACGCGCCCTGGTAGAGTCGAGGACATGCCCGACATGCTGGCCATCATCAGCAAGGCCGTGTTCGAGAAGGAAGCAGCCGGTCGTGCCCCTGGCGACGTGCTCCCCATTGCTCAGTACCGCAGCGCCAGCAAGGCCCTGGAGCCGCTGCGCGCCGGAGGCCGGCTCTTCCTCGTCACCGTGCGGCCTCCAGCGGAGGCGCTCTGGTTGGTGGCGGTGCTCGAGGGACTGAGGTTCGAGGACAATGTGTGGCAGGCCCAGCCCAACCAAGTGCCCATCACCGACATCACCGCCCTCATTCCCCGCATCCGCTTCGAGTCAGGCAAGGGCATCCACGCCGCGAAGGGAGCCCTGGGCATGTCCCTGCAGACGCCGCGAGCACTCGCGCCCGGGGACGTGGCTTTGATGCTGGAAGCGGTGGGAGGCGCGAGGGAGGAGCGCCTCATCAACCTGACGGCCCATGACACTCGGGGCCCGCTGCCATGCCTGTGCCGTCGCTGCCTGCCCACCAGCGGCGAGCACGCCGAAGCACAAGGCATGACGTTCACCCGCGCCCGGGTGGAGACGGAGGGGCGGGTGCTCCACTACTGGCTGCCCGACGAGCTGCTGCCCGACACCCAGCAGGTGGCGAAGTCGGTCCGGGGCGCGCTCCTCGCGCGCCTCCGCTCCGCCTGAGTACGGCTCAGGAAGCCCGCTGCTTCGGCGCCTTGCCGAAGTCGCTCTGGGCATGCCCGCCCATACGCGTGAGCCAGCGCATGACGCCCGGGGCGTGCTGGAACATGACGTAGATCATCCCGAGCGAGCGGGGCACGTCGATGATGGCCGAGCGGCGGGCGATGCCCTGCACGATGGCCTCGGCCACTTCCTCGGGAGAGACCGGAGGGACGAAGTCCGCCATGCGCGGCATGCGCGAGGACGGCACGTGCTTGCGGAAGAAGTCCGTGCCCGCCACCGTCCCGGGACGCACCAGCATGACGTGCACGGGCGTCTCGCGCAGCTCCAGTTGCAGCGTCTGCGTGTACCCGTCCACCGCGGCCTTCACCGCCGTGTACGCCGCGGACGAGCCGCCCACAAAGACGCGTCCGGCCGAGGAGCCCATGTTGACGATGTGGCCCCGCTTGTTGGCCTGCATGGAGGGCAGCACGGCCTTGGTGGCGTAGACGATGGCGTTGAAGCCCACCTGCATCGTCTTCTCCACCTCCTCCACGGGCATGTCGCTCACATCCGCCCACCGCACGAAGGCGGCGTTGTTGATGAGGACGTCGATGCGACCCGCCTCCTTCTGGATGCCCGCCAGCCACCCCTCCAGCTGCTCTCGTTTAGAGACGTCACAGCGAGCGAAGTGGAAACGATCCGGATAGGGAAGCTGCGCCGCCTGTGCACGTGCCGTCCCCAGGTTCTCCTCGGAGATGTCGCACACGTACACGGAACCACCCGCCTTGGCGAGCTCCCGAGCCGTGGCCCAGCCAATGCCCTGGGCCCCACCCGTCACCACGCACACATGATCCTTCAAGAATTCCTTCGCCATGAGTCTCACTCCTCCGGGGGCTTGTCTCAGCGCACCGGCTTCGCGGCCCCGAGCTCGGTCCGCAAGTCCTTCATCCAAATGCTCATGAGAGGACGCCTGTTGGCAACGCCCAACGCGGCCAGCGGGCTGTCCGCCGGAACGTTGCAAGTCGCCTTCACCAGGCGCAACTCGCAGTCCACACTCGCATCCGTGGTGGTCACCTGCCCCCGGAGCGGCTGCACGGTCGGGACAGACACCTTCATCCGCCTCGGGAGCCCCAGTCCGGAGCTGTAGCGGGCCTCCAGGAGCAGCGTCCCCTTCTCGTCCCACGCCTTGCCAGAGAAGCCCCCGCCCGGCGCCTGGTGGTTGAGCTCGAGGCGCGCCAGCTGCTTGGGAATCCCCCACAGCTCGCGCCCGCCTCTCAGAGAGCGGGGCTCGTCCACCCAGATCTGATCCACCTTCGAGCCGGAGAGGCCCGAGGTATGGCGGACCATCACGTTCGCGAAGAGCTCTCGGTAGGTCATCATGCTGCCCTGCTGGTAATCCACGAACCCCATCATGACGACCACGTGCCCCGCCACCTTGATGGGGCTCAGCTCGGGGTGCACCACCGCGAACGAGCAGCGGTCCGCGGGGACCAGCCAGATCGAGCTGTACATCTGGCCCACCAGGGGCCACGGCGTCGGCGGATAGGACTGCTCCTCGGCTGCGGTCTTCACGGCATCCGCGCTCATCAGTTCATCTCCTTGTTGGGTACGCCTTGGAGGTCTTGGCCTTGCGGCCGCTAGAACGGCCGTCAGGGGTGCAAGCATCCCAAGAAGTAATCGGATTTCCAAGACCTCCGGATTTCCTTTTACTCCATGTTTACTTCTTGATTTTTGCAAGAGCGCGGTAATCTCATTTTCATAGGATGGACAGATTCGTCGAACCCATGGGGTCGGGTTTGAGAAGGCCATCAGAGCGGGTTTACCCGTGAAGGCCCTGGTCTTCCGTCAACCAGGCGACGTTACGCTCCGGGTGTGGCTCCGCGCGGCCACAACGTCCGTGGGTGCCATCCTCCTGCTCGGCCTGGTCTGCCTGCGGGACCCTCGGTGTTGCATCCGGAGGTACGGGAGAACATCGAAGGGCGTTGGAGCGATGCGCCTGCCTCACGAAGGAAGCGAACGAGAGCAAGCTCGGGCGGCTCCAGGGCAGAGCGTTCGCTTTCATCCTGGTTGAGAAACGTCACAGGCGGCGGATCTTCCCGGCGGAGGCGCTCGGGATTGGTATCCTGCGTCCTGGCCTGCCCATGAACCCGCCGAGACGACAGAGCTGGCTCTGGCATACCGGATGGTACCGACTCCTGTCGCTGCGGGTGCTCGTCCCGTTGCTGCTGCTCGCGTATGCCTGTGCCTTCGGCATCTACACCCTGCGACGCGATGTGGCGGTTCGCGAGCAGCAGGTGGAGGAGCACGTGCGCGGGGACGTCACCCTGCGCATGACGCACCTGCAGGGCACGCTCGAGTACCTGCTGCGCACGGGGCAGTCCGAAGCAGTGCGCGAGGAGGTCGCGAGCCTGGGCTCCAGCCCCGACCTGCGGGTGGGACTGCTCCTCGATGAGCACGGGAACGTACTGGCCTCCACGCGGCTCGCCCAGTTTGGCAAACCGGCGAAGGAGGCCTGGCCGGAGCTCGCGCTTCCAGAGGCCCTCGCCCGTATGGAGGCCGCTCGGCAGCGGATGAGCGGGGACGTGCGGGTGAACGAGGACGGCACACAGGTGGTGGGGTACGCCCCCATCCAGCTCGGCCCGGGTCTCCCAGAGGAACGCGTGGGCTTCCTCTACCTCCAGCACGATCTGACCCAGCTCAAGGCGGCGCAGCGCCACCGGGCCGAACGCTCCGCGCTCCGCTCGAGCCTGCTGCTGGTGCTGATCGCCGGCATTCTGGGGCTCTTCTTCCACTTCGCGCTGGGGCGGCGTGTGCAGCGCCTGGAGTCTGCCGCCCGCCGGCTCGCCGGAGGGGAGCTGCACGTGCGCGCCGGGCTGCGCGGGGTGGACGAGCTGGGAACGCTGGGCCGCGCCTTCGACGAGATGGCCGAGCGGATCAGCAACGATCAGGAGGCCCTGCGGCGCTCGGAGGCCAGCTTCCGCACCCTCATCGAGCGCACCCCCGATGCCGTCTTGGTCCATCGCGATCAGACCCTGCTCTTCGCCAACCCGGCGGCCGTCGCCCTGCTGGGCCATGAGCGCGAGGAGCTGCGGGGCCGCAAGGTGGAAGAGCTGCTCATGCCCGGGGACCAGGAGCGGCTCACCGAGCCCAGCCAACCCGGCGTCGCCCGTGAGATTCACTTCCGGCACCGAGGAGGCCAGCAGGTGCTGGGCGAGGTGGTGACGTTCTCCATTCCGTTCGACGGTCAACCCGCGGTGGTGTCCATCGCGCGTGACATCACCGAGCGCAAGCAGGTGCAGGAGAAGCTGCGCGCCACGGACCGCATGGTGTCGCTCGGCACGCTCGCCGCGGGCGTGGCCCATGAGCTCAACAACCCCATCTCCTACGTGCTGAGCAACCTGCGCTTCGCCGTGGACGAGCTGAGCGAGGAGACGGAAGCGGGCAGGCCGCTCTCGCTCGATCAACTGAAGGAAGTCCATCAAGCCCTCCGCGAGGCGCTCGAGGGCGGTGAGCGCATGCGCAACATCGTGCGCGACCTGAGGAGCTTCTCGCGCAGGGAAGACGAGCGCTTCGGTCCGGTGGACATCCACGCGGTGCTCGACTCGTGCGCGAGCCTGGCCCGGAGCGAGATCCGCCACCGCGCGCAGCTGGTGAAGGAGTACGGAGAAATACCGCGCGTGCTCGGCAACGAGTCGCGGCTCGGACAGCTCTTCCTCAACCTGCTCGTCAACGCCGCCCAGGCCATTCCGGAAGGGGATGCGAAGACGAACCACGTCCGCCTCACCACCGCGAGCGTGGATGAGGCGTGGGTGGTGATCTCCGTGCAGGACACGGGGGTGGGGATTCCGCCGGAGAACCTCCAGCGACTGTTCAAGCCCTTCTTCACCACCAAGCCCGTGGGAGTCGGAACGGGGCTGGGCCTTTCCATCTGCCACGGAATCGTCACGGCGATGGGCGGGCGCATCGAGGTGTCGAGCGAGGTTGGCAAGGGCACCACCTTCCGCGTCTTCATGCCCGTGGCGGAGAAGAGCGTCCAGCCCGCTGCCGAGCCGAAGTCCGCCTGAGTCTCGCCACGAGTCCCTGGATCCGATGCGCCGATGAGCCCTCCCCTTCCCCCTGGAAACCGGATCGCCGCACGCGCCCTGGCTGTGGGCGTTGGCGTCCTGTTGGCGGCATGGGCCATGGCACGCGGCTTCATCGTCCTGCTCGAGCGATCCATGGACCGGGAGACCCAGGCCAACATCACCGAGGGGGCCGAGCGTATCCAGGACTTCCTCCAGGAGCTCCCGGCGCTCGCCGCACGTGAGGACGCGGCGCTCGTCTTCGGCTCGTCCCTCATCCAGCACGGCTTCTCTCCGGAGGTGTTCGAGGCGCACGTCAGAGGGCCGCGCGTCACCGCCTACAACTTGGGCTTTCCGGGGGTGGATCCGGAGGTGCAGCGCCTGTTGGCGCACCGGGTGGCGGAGGCCTTCCAGCGCAGCGGACATCGCGCGCGGTTGACGGTGGTGGAGTTCACCCCCTTCCAGGCCACCCTGGCCCGGGGAAGGTCCGCGAAGTTCAGCGAGATGGCCAACGTGAAGCGCGCGATGCTGGCCACGCCGGGCGACCTGGTGGAGACGGCGCTGCGCTCGCCGGAGGAGGCCTCGCACCTGGCGGCGCTCCAGGCCCTGGGTGGCAACTCGCCCCTGGCCATCACCTCGATGCTGGAGCACCAGCTCTTCGCTGACCCCGCCCCTGCGGACCCTGAGCGGCAGGAGCTGGTCGCTCGCATGCGTGCTGGAAGGGAGCGGGTTGAGCAACGGCGCGTGCGCGCGTGGGATCCCGTGCGCCGGGGCGAGGCACGCCTCTTCTTCGATGAGACGCGCGAGGACTACCTCGCCTGGGTCCGGCTTCGCACAACGCCGGAAATACTCGAGCAGAACCTGGAGTGGAGGGTGTGGACGAGCGACCTGCTGGAGCTGCACTTCGATGAGCGCAAGGTGGCCGCCTTCGCGGAGGCGGTGCGCACGCTGGCCGGGGTGTCGGAGCGCACCGTGCTGCTGCTCGCCCCGCGCAACCGTGCCTGGGTCCAGCTCACCCCCGAGGGCCGCTCGCGGCTCGCCGAGGTGGTCGCCCGCCTGTCGCGTGACACGGGGGTTCCGGTGGTGGACCTGTCGGAAGCGCTGGAGTTCACCCCCGAGGACTTCATCGACGTGACGCACCTCAATGAGTCGAGCGGGCGGCCCCGGCTGTCGCGTCGGCTCGCCGAGGAGCTCTCGCCTCCCGCCCCTCCCCTGGTCGGCCCGGGGACTCCCTGAAGAACCCGAAAGGGGACTCGGGACGACATCTGGTACACTCCCGGTGCGATGACGTCGTCAAGCCCCTCCGCCGTGCTGACCCCGCCGTCCGCCGCCCCCGCCGGGAGCCTCTCCTTCCGAGGGTTGTGGCTCTTCTCTCCTCGGAGGGATGCCCTCCTGTTGCTGGTGCCACTGGGTTTGACGGTGATCGCCTGGATGGTGAGCACCGCGCTGGCCCAGTCCGTGCGCGGTCCCGTCAACCGGATGGCCATCTGGACGGCCCAGTACCTGCTCGGCAACGGCACCCACGTGGTGCTCACCTTCCTGCTCTTCGCGGTGCACCGGGAAGTGCTCACCGCGGAGCCTCGGCAGCCGCGGCAGATACTGCTCGGGAGCCTCGGGATGCTCGGAGTGGCCGCGTTGATGTTCTCCTTCTATTTCGTGGACTCCACGGGCTACGTCTACGTGGTGGGTGTCCTCTTCAACGTCTTCGGGCTGCACCACATCCTCTCGCAGTGCAAGGGCTTCTGGGCGCTGCACACCCTGCGCGGTTCCCAGTCCGGGCTGCCAGCACCCGCCCTGCTCGAGCGGCGGCTCCAGCAGGCGTTCGTCCCGCTGATGCTGACGCTGGTTTTGGTGCGCCTCTTCTTCGTCGCCGAGTCCGCCCTCCCGGGTGACACGCCGTACCTGGACATTGGCCAGGGCACGCCGCTGCCCCATGGGGCGATGGCCGTGATGCTCCTGGTGTGGCTCGGCTACTTCGGGCTGCTGTTCCGCACGCTGCTGCGCTCCGGAGCGGCCAGTGGGCCCAAGGTGCTCTACCTCCTCACGGTGGCAGTAGCCACGGGGCTCACCCTGGTGGTCCCTGGCTGGGGCAACGTGATGCTGCCCGGTCTGCACGGCCTGGAGTACTACCTGCTCACCGCCCGGATGATGGAGCCGCGCGAAGGGGATGCACCCTCCCGCTTCAGCCGAGCCTGGATATGGCCGCTGATGGTGCTGTCCATGCTGCCGCTGTTGACGCTGGGCGTGGTGCACCTGGTCATCGCCGGGGTTTCCCCTGGCACGGTGAGCGCCGCGGCTACGGACCTGAAGTCCCACGTCGTGCTGCGGGGGATCACCGCGCTGAGCTTCGCCGTGGTGCTCTCCCACTACTTCGCGGACGCCCTCATCTACCGCTTCCGCCTCCCGAGCATCCGCCGGGTGATGCTGCGCCGGCTGGGCTTCTCGAGTTGATGGGCCCGAGGCTCCAGGGACGGCTCGGCCCCTGGCTGGGGCTGCTCGCGGGCATGGCGCTGGTGTACCGGTCCGTCCTCCAGGGCCGGATGCTGGCCGGACGGGACGCCTTCCGCATCTTCATCCCGGACTCCGCCTTCCTCCTCGAGGCGCTGCGGGCCGGGGAGCTGCCCCTGTGGAATCCCTATCTCCGGCTCGGGCAGCCGTTCGCCGCCACCCTGTACTCCCAGGTCTTCTACCCGCCGCGGCTCCTCACCGTGCTGCTCGCAGGACCGGAGCTCGGCCTCACCCTCCAGCACCTGCTGCACGTGGTCATCGCGGCGGTGGGCACCTTCCTTCTGCTGCGGCACCTGCGTGCCTCCCGCCCCGCCGCCCTGCTGGGCTCCGCCGCCTTCACGCTCTCGCAGCCCTTCACCGTGCTGTCCACCCAGCTGAACGTGGCCAGCGCCGCCGCGTGGACGGGCCTGCTCCTGCTCGCCTCGCGCCGCGCCGCGCTCCAGCCCACTCCCCGCCGCATCGCGCAGGTGGCCCTCGTCGCGGGACTCGCCTTCCTCGCGGGCTCTCCGGAGACGTTCCTGTGGCAGGCCCCGCTCTCCCTCGCCGTGGCCCTCGCCGCGCGACGCGAGGTGCGCACGCTGCTGGCCACCGGGGCGGGGCTCACCTGGGGATTCGTGCTCGCGGCCGTGGTGGCCGTGCCCGCGCTCGAGTTCGCCCGGAACTCCACTCGGGGCGCGGGGCGGATGGACCAGCTCGAGTGGTCCTTGTCCTGGTCTCAGCTCCTCTCGGTCGCATGGCCCTTCGCCGAGCAGCCGCGCTCGCACTACTGGTCGGGTGACGACCAGTTCTTCATCCTCGTCCTCTTCCTAGGCACCGTCGTCTGCGTTCTGGCGCTCGCCGGACTCGGGCGCTCACGTCGGACGCTGCCCTTCGGACTGGGTGCCCTCGTGCTCACCGCGCTGGCCCTCGGCACGCACTTCCCCCCGGCGACCTTCGTCCTCCAGTTCCCGCCCTTCCATCTCTTCCGCTATCCGGTGAAGTACTTCGTCGGCGCCATGTTCTGCCTGGGGGTGCTCGCCGCCTTCGGGTTGGACGTGCTCTCACGCAGGGCCGGACGGGGCCGACGCTCCCTCCTTCATGTGGCCGGGGTGGTGGCCGCGGTCTTCGCCGCGCTGCTGCTGGGCCCCCCCCTCACCCGGCTTCCCCTCTTCCGCCCCGGTGTGGAAGCCGGACTGCCCTGGGTGGTGCTGGCACTCGGCGCGGGAGCCCTGGCCTTCATCCTCCCCACCGCGGGTCCTGGCCGAGCCCTCCGGGTCCGTCGCGCGCTGGCCGTGGTGGCACTGATGGAGCTGGGCGCCTTCCATCTGCTGCAAGGAAACCCGGGCGGCATGCCGCTCGAGCTCCTCCGCCGCCCCTCCAGGCTCGCTGCCGCCATTCCTCCCGAGTACGCGGGCCGCGTCAGCGTGGACCTCTCCGCGGATTTGAGCGCCGAGGTCTCCGCTACGGTGGACGCCATGGCCGCTCCGCGTCCCGGAGAGGAGGGCTCCTACATCGCGCTCAGTCGGGACGCCCTGGTGCCCAACCGCTCCATGGAAGAGCGGCTGCGCGTCTTCGAAGGCTACGGCGCGCCGGAGCCACTGCGCATCGAGTCCCTCTACGAGTCGGGAGCACGCGCGGCCTTCGACCTGGCCGGGGTGGGCTATTACGTGCGCAGGGGCCCGCCGCCCTTCGAGGACCTGGTGCCCGTCCTCGCGTTGCCGGGGTTGCCCACCCTCTACCGCTCCAACACCGCCCTGCCGAGAGCCTTCGTGGTGCACGCCGCGCGCGTCGCCGACGACAAGGAGGCCCAGGCCGCCTTCGTGGACCCTGCCCAACCCCTGCGCCACACCACCCTGCTCGCCGAGGGCGAGCCCCTGGATGGCCCCGGCTGTGAGGGCTCAACGGCACGGGTAACGGGCTCGGGCCTGTCCTGGGTAGAGGTGACGCTGGAGGCGTGTGGCCCGGGCTACCTGGTGCTGAGCGACTCCCACTACCCCGGCTGGGAAGCCACGCTGGACGGAGCTCTCGTGCCGATGCGAAGGGCCAACGCCGTCATGCGCGCGGTGCAAGTCCCCGCGGGCGCGCACTCCGTCCGCTTCGACTACCGCCCGCTCAGCGTCCGTCTGGGGGGCGTGCTCTCCGCGCTGGCCCTGGGCGCGCTGCTCCTGGCGCTCCTTCCCCGCAAACGAAAAGAGCGGCCTCCTTCCGGAGAGCCGCTCCTCACATGACGCTTCGCGACGAGGAAATTACGGGGCCTCGTTCTCGCCGAAGGTCGCCAGCGACTTCTTCTCCAGCTGACGGGTCGCGGACGAACCGTTGCTGGTCACGTTCTCGTTACCCGCGAGGGCCGCGGCGGAGGCGCCGAACAGCTTGCGGATGTTGTTGCCGAACAGGGTGATGACGCCGATGGCCGCGATGGCGATCAGGGCCACGATGATGATGTACTCCGTCATACCCTGACCACGGCGCTTGTTGAGCTTCTTCAGGTTCTTGTTGGCGGACATGTGAAGTCTCCTTGGGTGGGCGGATGGCGGGGGTGACCACCACCGTGGGATGTGCGACGATGTGTAAGGTACCTGGATCCTCGGTCGCCCTCTATCCGTCATCGGGAGGATGATCGTACTTCCCTGGAATTTCGCGGACATGGCCCCTGACGGGCCTCGGCGGGGCCTCAAACGTCAGCTGGCGAACACTCGGGCGCATGCCAGGGCCGTCCCACAAGTGGCCAGGGCGCCAAGTATCGGATTCTAAAGGGGAACCACATCGCCATGTGGGGGGACAGCAGGGATGGCGACTCGTTATGTTTCGCACCTACCCATGAACCTCCACCTGCTGCAAGCCGTACAGATTTCATGGTCTCCCAGCCTGGGTGTCACTCGCGCTGAGGGAGACTGTGAGACCGTGCTGCACCGCCCCACTTCCGAAGTGATGGAGCGGCCGCTCCACGTGGTGCTGGGAACCACCGCCGAGAAGGCCCGAGAGCTGGACGCCCTCGCCCGCCAGGACCGCCGGGCGGTGGAGTTCCTCTATGTCTCGCTCGGCGCGGGAGACCCGGTGCCGTTGCGGCTGACGCTCGGCATGGACGCGGGCGAGGCCACCGCCGCGGTAGTGGACCTGCGCGTCCTGCTCGCGGGGGCGCCTCCGGTGCAGCTCTCCGGGCTCGCCTCGCAGCTGAGCCATGAGCTGCGCAACCCGCTCAGCTCGGTGAAGATGGCGGTGCAGACGCTGGCCCGGAACACGGGGCTCTCCGAGAGGGATCAGCGCCGGCTGACCATCGCCAACCGGGAGATCCGCACCCTGGAGCGGATGCTGTGGCTGGTGTCCGAGTACGGCCGGGACAGCACGCCCAACATGGAGCAGCACGCGCCGCGCTCGCTGGTGCAGGAGGCCACGGCCATGGTGGCCCCGGAGCTGGCCGAGCGCCGCGTGGAGGTGCGCGTGGACGAGGCTCCGGACGTGCCCCGAGTGAAGGTGGACGCGGGCCGGCTGCGGCCAGTACTCGCCCAGGTGTTGCTCAACGTCGCCATGGGGCTCACGGAGGGCGGCAACGTGGAGGTGTCCATCGTCCCAGATGACCAGGGACGGGTGAGGATCCTGCTGAAGGATCCCGCCGGCGCGCTGCCCGAGGAAGAGCGCGACTCCCTCTTCGAGCCTTTCGAGTGCCGCCTGGCGCGGGGGGCGGGGCTGTCCTTGGCGGCCCTGCGCCGCGTGCTGGAGCACCAGGGGGGCGATGTGTCCGCCGAGACCGGCCCTGACACGGCCGCGGTGTTCACGCTCACCTTTGCCGCCTGAGGAACATGGAGACGCTTCTCATCGTCGACGACGATCTCTCGCTGCTGGAGTCCTTGAAGATGCACTTCGAGGACATCGAGCACGAAGGGGCTCCGCGCTATCAGGTGGTGACGGCGACGAGCGCCGCCGAGGCGCTGCGGGTCGCTCACGAGGTCATGCCCGGCGTCGTCATCCTCGACATGAAGCTCCCGGACCGCACGGGTCTGGACATCATCGAGGAAATGAAGAGCCTGTGCGGGGACGCGCGCATCATCCTCGTGACGGCCTTCCATGACATGGAGACCACCATCCGGGCCATGAAGGCCGGGGCTTTCGACTACATCCACAAGCCCTTCCCGGATTTGACGGCCCTGGACATCGTGGTGTCGCGCGCCCTGGAGTACCGGCAGCTGTCGCGCCGCGCGGCCACGGTGAACGTGGAGACGGCCGCGGCGCGCCTGGGCGACATTGTAGGCACCAGCCCGCTCATCCAGCAGCTCGTCAAGGAGATTGGAAAGGTCTCCGCCAGCCGCGCCACCGTCCTCATCAACGGCGAGAGCGGCACGGGCAAGGAGCTCATCGCCCGCGTCATCCACAACTACTCCTACGACGAGCCCAAGCCCTTCATCGGCATCAACTGCTCGGCCATCGTGGACACGCTGCTGGAGAGCGAGCTGTTCGGCCACGAGAAGGGCGCCTTCACCGGTGCCAACGCCGTCAAGCCGGGCAAGTTCGAGCTGGCCGAGGACGGCACCATCTTCCTGGATGAGATCGGCGACATGTCGCTGATGCTCCAGGCCAAGCTGCTGCGCGTGCTCCAGGAGCGCGAGTTCGAGCGCGTGGGTGGCGTCAAGCGGATCAAGCTCCGCGCCCGCGTCATCGCCGCCACCCACCGCCACCTCGCCGACGAGGTCGCCTCTGGGCGCTTCCGCGAGGACCTCTACCAGCGGCTCAAGGTCATCACCCTGCAGATTCCCCCGCTGCGCGAGCGGCGCGAGGACATCCCCCTGCTGGTGCAGCACCTGCTGGAGCGCATCAACGAGAAGGTGCACAAGCGCGTCACCCGGGTGCCCCCCGAGGTGTTGGCCCACCTCACGCGCCTGCCCTGGCGGGGCAACGTGCGCGAGTTGGAGAACGTGCTGACGCGGGCGGTGGTGCTCGCCCCGGGCGAGGTGCTGCTGTCGGAGAACCTCCCCGCCCTGGAGCCCGCCCAGCCCGAGCTCGGCCCCCACACCAACGGCCACGCCCACGGCCCCCAGGGCCCCGGCGGCTCCGCCCTGCCCAACTTCCTGGTCGCCCACATCGATGATCCCAGCCGCATCCCCACCCTGGAGGAGGCGGAGCGGATGCTCATCGAGCTGACCATGAACGTGACCAAGGGTCACAAGGGGAAGACGTGCCAGATTCTGGGCATCAGTCGCCCCACCCTGGAGCGCAAGCTCCAGAAGTACGGCGTCCGACAGGATCAGCAGCCGTAGGCACCGAAGGGTGCGTTTCGGACACTGTCACACGCCCGACAACACCCCGCACGAATTGAACAAAACGTTCAACTTGATCAGACTGTTTGAACGTTCTGTTTCAGGTTTCGGACACTCAAAAGGGTCGAAACGAGGGCTGTAGCGCCAAGTAGCCGTCATTGCAGGGTTTTTCCTGTCTTTGAAAAAGAGTTCGGGTTGGCACAAAGCTTGGAAAGGGACTGTTCCGTCCGCAGCACAGCAACCCAACTTTCAACCGCCTGCAGGAGTGCCCGCCATGCACGGTTTCAATCGCCCCCTCGGTCCCATCGGCTCCAACGTCGTTGCCCCCATCCAGACCACCAGCTCCGGAATGCTGGTCACGGCGAACAAGCTGATCCCCGGTCAGGAGGCCATCGACTTCAAGGGCTACTTCAAGGTCGAGTCCTTCCCGCACAACTCCGTCATCTACCGCCCCGGCGACACGACGGACCGCGTGTACCTGCTCAAGAGCGGCCGCGTGCGCCTGATGCGGCTGGGCAAGAACAGCTCGCGCTCGGTGGTGAGCATCCTCCGCCCGGGCGACCTGTTCGGTGAGCTCTTCCGCCCCGAGGGCACCCCGGTGGAGGAGATGGCCATCGCCTCCGGTGAGGCCGAGGTGTGGAGCATCGAGGGCCGCGACTTCCGCGCGCAGCTCGAGGCCCGTCCGGCCCTGGCGGTGGACGTGGTTCGCGCCTACGCCGAGCGCGTGCGTGCCCTGCGCAAGCGCGTGCTGGGCCTGACCTTCAAGGAAGTCCCCGCCCGTCTGGCGGACACCCTTCTGACGCTGGCCGAGGCCCACGGCGAGCGCTGCCCGCACGGTGGCGAGACCGACCTGCGCGGCATCACCCAGCAGGATCTGGCGGACCTGGTGGGCGCCTCCCGCTCGTTCGTGTCCACGCTCATCAACGAGATGAAGCGCGACGGCGTGCTGGGCAACGTGGGCCGCATCCTCTGCATCCGCGACCAGAAGGCGCTGCGCAAGCTCGCTTCCAAGGAGAAGTGACCCGCAGTGGATGATGGGTCCCCTCCCTGAGGAGATCCCTCGACGAGCAGCCTCCTCGTGTCCCGGTTGACGGGCACGACACGAGACCCCGGCCGCCCCCCCTCCTACGGGTTTGGCGCCGGGGTTCGTCATTTTCGGGCACCGCGAGCGTCTCCGGGCTTGCCCTGCCCGCCCGGGCGACCCAGCATGCGCGCGCCCGTGATTACTCCGCCTCCTGAGTCCTCCTCTCCGAACCGCACGTACACCGAGCGACGCACCGCCGCCCAGGCGGAGCTGAAGCGGCTGGATGCGGTCAGTGCCCGTTACGCCAACCTGCGCGCCCTGGTGTTCATCGCCGGCGCCGCGGTGACGGGGCTTGTCCTGTTCAGCCGGCTGCCAAGAACGTGGTGGTGGGCGGCCGGGGCGGCGCTGGTCGTGTACGCGGTCCTGGCGGTGCTGCACCACCAGGTGTTCCTGCGCGAGGAGCGGCAGCGGCTGTATGTGCAGCTCAACGAGCGCGGGCTGGCGCGGCTGACGCGGGGCTGGCACGACTTCACTGAGCGCGGAGAGCGCTTCCTCACAGGCTCCCACCTGTATGCGACGGACCTGGATGTCTTCGGGCAGGGCAGCGTCTTCCAGCTCATGAACGAAACGGCGACCCGGGCGGGAGAGGAGCGGCTCGCAGCGTGGCTGTCCTGGCCGGCCCAGGCGGAAGAGGTACGGGCCAGGCAGGGCGCGGCGCGCGAGCTGGTGCCGCGGTTGGACTTCCGCCAGGACGTGTGCGTGGAGGCGCGCACGGTGGCCAAGGAGAAGGCGGACCCCGGGCTCTTCATCCAGTGGGCGGAGAGCGGACCTTCGCTCACGACCATCCGGTGGGCGAGGCCGCTGGCAGTGGTGCTTCCGCTGGTGACGCTGACGCTCTTCGTGCTGGGACGCTTCGACGTGCTGCCCCGGGCGCTGTGGTACGGCGGTCTGCTGGCGCAGCTCGCGGTGGCGGTGTCGACGCGCAACCCGCTGCGGGCGATGGAGGAGCGGATGAGCGCGGGCGAGCGCGGTTTCGTGCGCTACGCGCCCGTCTTCGAGCGAGTGGAGCGGGAGCGCTTCGAGCATCCGGAGCTGCGGCGGGTGCAGTCGGGCCTGCAGCGCGAGGGGGAGTCCCCGGTATCGACTCACCTGAAGAACTTCAGTCGGCTCTACTCCTTCGTGGAGTTCAAGCGGCACCAGTTCCACCCCATCGTGCACCTCTTCACCCTGTGGGACATCCACGCGCTGTTCGCGTTGGAGCGGTGGAGGGAGCGGCACGGAGCACAGGTACGAGGCTGGTTCGACGCGCTGGCGGAGCTGGAGGCGCTCTCGTGCCTGGCGGGGCTCGCGTACGACCGGCCGGGCTTCACCTGGCCCACGCTGGAGGAGAATGGGCCGAAGGTGAAGGCCACGGGAATCGGTCACCCGCTGCTGGACGAGCCGGTGCTGAACGACGTGGAGCTGCCGGGGCCCGGGTGTGCCCTGCTGCTCACGGGCTCCAACATGTCGGGCAAGACGACGCTGCTGCGAGCGCTGGGGCTGAACTCAGTTCTGGCGCTGGCGGGAGCCCCGGTGTGCGCGCAGGCCTTCTCGCTGACACCGCTGCAGGTGCTGACGAGCATGCGAGTGAAAGACTCGCTGGAGCGGGGCGTGTCGTACTTCTACGCGGAGGTGCAGCGCATCAAGGCCGTGCTGGACGCGGCGGTGGCGGCGAAGGGCCATGCCCTGTTCCTGCTGGATGAGATCCTCCTCGGGACGAACACACGAGAGCGACAGATCGCCTCACGCGAGGTGCTGCGCCTGCTGCTGAAGACAGGGGCGTGCGGCGGGGTGACGACGCACGACCTGTCGCTGGCGAGCCTCGCGGAGGAGCACAGCGGGAAGGTGGTGAACATGCACTTCCGCGACCACCTGGAGAACGGGAAGATGGTGTTCGACTACAAGCTGCGCGCTGGAGTCGTAGACACCACGAACGCGCTGCGCGTGCTGAAGATGGCCGGAGTCCCCGTGGAGGATCCGGAGCAGTCACCCTCGTCCTCCGAGAGTGGGTTGGACTAGCCCTACCCTGCCTCGCCCTCTAACGCACTGCGGAGGAGGAACTCGGCAACCCAGAAGCCGGCCGCTTCCCCGTAGGCACCTCGCGCGTGGAGCTGCGACCTCAGGGCAAGCGCGTACACGTAGCTTCCCGTGTCGAGCGTACGGGGCAAGGGACGTGCGAAGTGGGTATCACCTGGCGGAGGACAGCGTGACTCCACCGTCTCCGCCTTCGTGCCCGGTGCGCCCAGACACGCCTCTGGAAGGAAGGCCCTAGCCGCGTCAATGAGACGCCGAGAGCGTTTGACTCCCTTCAGCGACGCGGCCTCCGCCGCTCCCACGCGAAGCTCGGAGGGAAGCACCCCAACACAGGCCGTGGAGAGCCCGGAGAGCAACGCCCGGCTCCGTTGGGGAGCCCTCTTGAAGCGCCCCGACTCGCGGACGACGCGATCCAAGTCCGCGTGACAGCGCGCGACAGCCGTCTCGACGGCGGGCACACCTGCATCCACGGCCGGAGGTGGGGCCATCCACACCAGCAGTCCCACGGCAGACCCACGCAAGGAGAGCGCCCTCATAGCCAGTTGTCCGGGATGTGTGAGCGCTGGAGGTCGCGCAGCCCCTCGGTCAGCAGAGGCAGCAGCCGCTGGGCTTCCACGGGGCGTGGATGGCGGCGAGCGAGCTCGGCTTCGAACGATTGAATGAGCACCAAAGACTCCCCGCGGCTAACGCGCGAGAAATCAGGAGCACGCAAGCCCAGCGCCGCGAAGCCTCGCTGGATACCGGCTCGGTGCGTCTCCTGGAAGTGATGAGCGACATTCTCGTAGAAGAGAACCCGGAGGGTCTGGTCGCGCGCCTGCTCGAGCCGGATCCGCTCTGAGGCGGGGACCTCGGGTCGTCCCAGCAAGGCCTGCAGCGTGTTGTAGTGTTCCCGCAGCGGGCCGCGCTGGGTATCGCGCACCTGCGCGTCTCCCTGGAAGTAGCGCTCGAAGGCCGCGTGACCGGCGACGTAACGGGCACGCAGGTCAGCGGTGCTCCCACTCACTGAGGCCGTCTGGTAGCCATCCCGGCGAGACCAGACCGCCAGGTTCTCTCCCTTGCGCAGTCCCCGGGCCGCGTCTGGCCGGAGCGCATCCACCTCGCCGCGCGTCGCCTTCTCCCACCGGGCGAGGTGGACCGTTGCCCCGGAGAAGGTGCCGGGAGCGCTCCCGTCGTAGGCCCACATCGTCTCGACGTTGGGAAAGATCGCGCGCCATCCATCCAGGGTCGTCTCACCACCGTTGTAGCAGGCAGCGATGCACAGGTCCTCAACCCGGGCCGCCGCCTTCGGCATGGCCGCCGCGAGAAGAGCGAGGCTCTGCCGAGAAAGCACCCCGTTCTTGAACCCCCCCTCTTCGCCCCACAGGCTCATCCCTCCGCTGTGCCCGGAGAGCACGAGGCGCGAAGGAATGACGCCTCCCTTCTCCGCTCGGGCCCACACCTGCGCCAGTTGCGCCAGCTCGTCGCGCGCATCCGCCCCAGCGCTGGCAATGGCCACTGACACCTGTCGCCCTTGCGTGAGCGGCAGCCCCAGGGTCGCCACGAAGGTTTGGATGCCGGCATCCGTCCGCAGGTCATGCACCCGCATCGCCCCATCCGAGCCGAGGGCTCTCACCTGATCATCCCGAGGCGTGTCCTGGAGGGTGGTCACCCGGGCCTTGGGGTTGGACTTCTGCAGTGCCTCGGCCTCGGCCTGGGTGTGCGGGTTCATCCCAAGCACGAGGATGTCGTCGTTCCGGCTCCTGCCTACGCTGGTCATGTTCGTCTCTCCTTGCCGCTGTGGCTGCGAGCACGGGGCAAGCCACGGGCCAGGGAGGCGCTCCGTCATTTCAAACGTTTATGGGCACGGAAGGTCTCTCGCGAGGCGCACGGCATCCGCGACACGAGACAGCCCCATCCCAGAGCACCGGACGCCAGAGTCAGCGCGGCCGAGACCCAGAGGCTCAGGCCGTCCGCGCTGGTTGGACGACGGCGGGCAGGGAGATGCGGAAGGTGGAGCCCCGCCCCAACTCGCTCTCCACGGAGATCTCACCGCCCAGGCTCGTCACGATGCCATGGCAGATGGAGAGGCCCAGTCCCGTCCCCATCCCCACCGGCTTGGTGGTGAAGAAGGGATCGAAGATCCGATCGCGCACCTCGGGGGCAATGCCACACCCGGTGTCTCGCACTTCGATGATGACCTGCCCGGCGAGGGCGCGCGCCCGCACGCGCACCTCGTTCTGATTGGGCTGCCCAGAGGGGAGCGAATGGAGCGCGTTGATGAGCAGGTTGAGCAGGACCTGCCCCAACCGGCCTTCGCTCGCCCGCACTCTCGGCACCGGCTCGAGGTCCTTCACCACACGGGCCCGGTGGCGCAGCTCGTTGCGCACCAGGCCCAGGCTCGACTCGATGACGCCGCACACGTCCACATCGGAGAGATGATCACCCTCGTCACGGGAGAGGGTCCGCAGATCGCGCACGATGTGCCGTACCCGCTCGGCGCCCTGGCGGGTCTCGCGCAGCACATCCTCCATCTCGCGCAACCGCTCCCTCGGAACATCCTTGGCGAGCAGCTGACACTCCTCCTCGAGGAAGCTGAGGTTGGAGAGGACGAAGGCCAGCGGGTTGTTGATCTCATGCGCCACGCCGGCGGCCAGCGTGCCCACGCTCGACAGCCGGTCGGCGAGCAGCAAGCGCGCCTGCATCTGCTTGCGCTCGGTGATGTCCCGCGCGCTCACCACCGTGGCCGATTCCCCGCCGAAGAGCAGCTGCATCGCGCTGAGCTCCGCAGTCCTCACCTGGCCACACGCGCGCAGGAAGCGAACCTCGCGCATGCTGGTCCGGGCGCCCGCGGCCGGGCTCTCGAGCACGCTGGCGGCAGCGCGGTGGTCCTCCGGATGGATGAGCTCGAGCAACGACATGCCGGCGAGCCCCTCCGTCGAACGATGATCAAGGAAGGCAAGCCCCGCCGGATTGACGTACAGCAGGCGGTCCTCTCGGTGCACGAAGATGGCCTCGGGCAGCCCCTCGATGAGGGCGCGGAAGCTCTCCTCGGAGCGGCGCAAGGCCTCCTCGGCGACGATGCGCGCGGTGATGTCGATCGCCATCGCACCGAGCAACGGGCGACCCGCCGCGTCGCTCAGGACGAACTTGTGGCTGAGCCAGTAATGGCTCGTTCCATCCGGCGAGGGAATCATCTGCACGCAATTCCGGGGCTTTCCGGAGGCCAGCGTGGCCAGATCCTCCTGCCGCATGCGCTCGGCCGCTGCGGGAGGCAGCAGATCCGCGTCCGTGAGGCCCAACATGGACTCCACGTTCCGATGGAAGAAGCGGGCGTAGGGCTCGTTTATCCAGACCCGCCGCCCCTCGGCGTCCTTCACGAGGGCCAGCACCGGGCACTGGCTCATGAACGAGTGGAACAGGTGCTGGTTCTTCTGGAGAGCTTCGAGCGCCGCTGCGAGCTCGGACACCACGGTCCGCTTGGATTCAAACTCGGCGGCGTTGTTCATCGCCGCGCCAAGCAGGCGGCCCATCAGCTCGAGCGTCCGCACATCCAGATCGTCGTAGGCGTTGGGCTGCTCGTAGGTGATGTTGATCGCCCCCACGGTGGTGCCAGCCCTCTGCACCGGGACGACGATCATCGAGCCGATGCCCGTGGTGCGCGTGGCCGACACATTCACCCGCGGATCATTCTCGGTGTCACGGGTGTGGAGCACCTCACCGCGCAGGATGCTCATCCCCGTGATGCTGTGGGCGAGCTTCAGCCGGAACCCGAGATGGCGGCTGTGTTGTCCGGTGGTCGCGCGGTAGACCAGCTCATCGCCATCGGCCAGCGCCACCGCCGAGCCGGCCGCGCCGCACAATTGCCGGGCCCGCTCCGCGATGAGCCACATCACCTTGTCGAGCTCGAGCCCCGCACTCACGATGTCGCTCTGCGTCTGGATGATGGCCGACAGCCGCTCGACCGCGCCCGCAGAGGCAGACCCCTCCAGGAGGGTCTGCATCCCGGCCCGCCTGCGCCGTGAAAGCCACTCGAGCCGCAACCGGAGTTGTACCGGCTCGACAGGCATCATCACGAAGTCATCCACTGCCGCGGCCAGCAGCGCATCCATGGGGACCTGCTCCGTCGACCCCGAGACGAGTGCCAGGAGGAAGGGCCGGGGCCGTATCTCCTGGGTACTCAGCGCGGCGACATCCGCGGCCATCTCGAGGCTGGCGACGACCACCAGCACCCCCTCCACCCCATGCAGCAGGCTCCCCACCTGCCCGACTTCCACGGCATGGCGCACCTCATGACCCCACTCCGTGAGGAGTCGGCTCACGGAGCACCCGGGCTGCGGACTGACGAGCAACAGTTTCATGGGCCTGGAGCCGTCGACGTGCCCTCACGGGCACTGAAACGGCCGTCGCTGATTACGTGTGGGCCTGACGAAGATCCGCCGTCGGAGCGAAGCCTGGAGGGCGACGAAGCTTGGACGCCTGCTCGTAGGCGAAGGCGAGACGAAGGAGCGTCGGCTCACTCCACGCGCGCCCGATGAAGGACAGCCCCACCGGCAGGCCAGCCACATACCCAGCCGGGACGGTGATGCTGGGGTAGCCCGCGACAGCCGCAGGCGTGGAGCTGCTCCCCAGCCAGTGATCTCCGTTCACCAGATCAATGAGCCCTGGAGGTGCCTGCGTTGGGGCGACGAGCGCGTCGAGCTTGTGCTTCGCCATCACGGCATCAATCCCCTGCTCCCGCGACAGCTTCCGGCAGGCCTCGAGTGCCTTGCGATACTTCTTGTCCGTGAGCGGCCCCTTCTCCACCGACTGGTGGAAGAGCTCCTGACCAAACCAGGGGAGCTCGGTGCTGCGGTTCTCCTCGTTGAAGCGGATGAGGTCCGCGAGCGTCTTCAGGCGCGTCCGCGTCCCGAGTCCGGCGAGGTAGGCCTCGATGTCCGCCTTGAATTCGTAGAGCAGCACCTCCATCTCCGGCTCGTCCAGCTTCGCGGCCATGGGGATGTTCGCCTCATCAACGATGATGGCCCCCTGCGCCTTCATGAGCTCAAGCGCCCGCTCGATGAGCGCATCCGTGGCCGGGTGGTAGCCGAAGAACCGCTCACGAGGCACACCGATGCGAGCACCCTTCAACCCGTTGGGATCGAGGAAGCGCGTGTAGTCCGGCTGGGCGTGACCCTTGCTGGTGGCGGTGATCGCATCACCCGAATCAACCCCCGCCAGAACACCAAGGAGCGCGGCGGCATCCGCCACCGTGCGCGTCATGGGACCGGCCGAGTCCTGGCTGTGCGAGAGGGGAATGATGCCCGAGCGGCTCACGAGCCCAACAGTGGGCTTGAGCCCAACAAGGGAGCACGCCGCGGAGGGCGAGACGATAGAGCCATCGGTCTCGGTGCCGACGGACACCGCGCAGAAGTTGGCAGCGGTGGCCGCACCGGAGCCCGAGCTCGAGCCAGACGGCGTCCGATCCAAAGCATAGGGATTGCGGCACTGACCGCCCCGCCCGCTCCAGCCACTGGAGGAGTGCGTCGAGCGGAAGTTGGCCCACTCGCTGAGGTTCGTCTTTCCGAGGATGACCGCGCCCGCGGCCCGCAGACGCTCCACCACGAAGGAATCGCGCGAGGGCACGGCGCCGACGAGAGCGAGTGACCCAGCGGTGGTCTGCATCTTGTCCGCGGTCGCGATGTTGTCCTTGATGAGAACAGGGATGCCGTGCAGCGGACCGCGAGGCCCCTTCGCCTTGCGCTCCTCATCGAGTGCCGCGGCAAGGGCGAGGGCGTCCGGGTTGAGCTCGATGACCGAGTGGAGCGCGGAGTCCCCGGTCTGATCCAGCTCCTGGATGCGCGCGAGGTAGCGCTCGGCGAGACCGTGGGCGGTGAACTTCCCCGACGTCATGGCGGCCTGGAGCTCGGAGACGGTGGCCTCCTCAAGCTCGAAGGGCTTGCCGCGCGGCGCGGAGGTGGGCGCGCGGCTCGCATGGCCGGGGGAGGATTCGGCATGGACCTTCAGGGAAACGAGCGTGCTGGCGGCTGCCGCGCCGCCGAGCAACGTGCGGCGACTCAGCCCCTGGGGGGTTCCGGGGGAGACAAGAGGCTTCTTCATGAGTGGCCCGGACTACAGCAGTGTTGAGCCGCCTACCGCAACCGGGCCGGAGCCAGGCGCCCCATGGCTCGCATTCACTGCCGGCCGTACTTGCGAAGGGCCCGGAGGAGCCGCTCGTGAGGCAGGGCGAAGACGCGGACGCCATCCGCGCCTGTCTGGGTATCGGCGGCAAGCATGGCGTTGAGGATGGCCTCCTGGGTGGCCTGCACCGTCGCCTCGAAAAGGGGGTTGAGGTGCCCGTTGTCCAGCGAGGAGACCCGAGCCACGGGGCTGTCCGCGGGCGGGCTGGCGGGCTGGGTGGAGAAGGCAAGGAAGATGTCACCCGAGGAGTCCTCGCCCAGGCCCCCCATCTTTCCGATGGCGAGTGGGACGCGGCGTGCGATGCGAGCCAGTTGGTGCGGGAGCAGCGGCGCATCGGTGGCTACCACCACGATGATGGAGCCCATGCCCTCGGGGATGGTGGACGTGGTGAGACTGGCGGACTGGGAACACGCGCGCATGCCCTGCATGAACGGCGACGAGGGAGCCTCACTCCCCGTGTAACAGGCTTGAAGATCACGGATCTCCTCACCCACTGGAACGCCCTCCACCGAGAAGAGCCTGCGGCTGCCGTAGTTACACTGTACCAATACGCCCAGGGTGTAGCCGCCCTGCGCCTCGGGCAGCGTGCGCGAGGCCGTACCGATGCCGCCCTTGAAGCCGTGGCAGATCATCCCCGTTCCGCCGCCCACATTGCCCTCGGGGACAGGACCGCCTCGCGCCTCATCGAGCGCGCGCCAGGCGTGCTCCTGCTTGACGTGGAAGCCGTTGATGTCGTTGAGGAGACCGTCGTAGGTCTCCGCCACCACAGGCAGGCTGAGCTCCCACGCGAGCTTCCGCTTCGCCCCCCACGCCACCACCGCGTCACGCACCACGCCCACACTGTTGGTGTTGGTCAGCATGACGGGCCCGGAGAGCAGGCCCGACTCGTTCAACCAGGTCGTGCCAGTCATCTCGCCATTGCCATTGAGGGCGTAGGTGGCCGCGAAGACGGGCTCGGCGACGCGCTCACGCCCGCGCGGCAGCACCGCGGTGACGCCCGTGCGCACAGGCCCCTTCCCCTCCGTGAGCTTGCCTTCTCCGGAGATGAGCGTCGTGTGACCCACCACCACGCCAGGCACATCCGTGATGGCGTTGAGCGGACCGGACTGGCCACCGAAGGTGATGCCCAGCGCACGAGCGCGCGGCTTCGTCGGGGCGGGCTTCGTCTGGGTGGACTGCGCACCGCTCACCCCCGGAAGGGACAAGAGGAGCAGCGCGGACAGGAGGCGGAAGGGAGCGGAGAGGTTCATGGCTCGGGCGGGCGGGTAGCGTACGTGCCTCGCGCAATTCTCGCGAGCGATCCGGAGCCAGAAACACGACGGCCCCTCCTGGAGTGCCAGGAAGGGCCGCGTGAGGACAACACCCCGAGGGGCTTACTACTTCGCCAGCTCGATGAGCGCCGCGGCGCCCATGCCACCGCCGATGCACATCGTCACCACGCCGTAACGGCCGTTGCGACGCTTCAGCTCGCGCAGGATGGTGGCCACCAGACGCGTACCGGACACGCCCAGCGGGTGACCCAGGGCGATGGCGCCGCCGTTCGGGTTCACCTTGTCCAGCGGGATGCCCAGCTGCCGGATGCAGTGCAGCGCCTGCGCGGCGAAGGCCTCGTTCAGCTCGAAGACGTCGATGTCCTCGACCTTGAGGTTGTTCTTCGCCAGCAGCTTCTTCACCGCCGGCACCGGGCCCACGCCCATGATGTCCGGAGGCACGCCGGCCACCTGGTAGTCCAGGAAGTAGCCGAGCGGCTTCACGCCGAGCTGCTGCGCCTTCTCCTCGCTCATCACCACCGCCGCCGCGGCGCCGTCCGTCAGCGGCGACGCGTTACCGGCCGTCACCACACCCTTCTGGTTGAAGGCCGGCCGGAGCTTGGCCAGACCCTCCAGCGTGGTGTCCGGACGCAGGATGGTGTCCACCGAGACCGTCACCTGCTGCGCCTTGCCGTCCTCGTCATAGACGGTGGTCGTCACCGGGAAGATCTCATCCTTGAACTTGCCCTGCTCGC
This sequence comes from Archangium minus, assembly GCF_044360475.1. Taxonomy (NCBI): domain Bacteria; kingdom Pseudomonadati; phylum Myxococcota; class Myxococcia; order Myxococcales; family Archangiaceae; genus Archangium; species Archangium minus. The sequence continues at coordinate 4,610,924 of NZ_CP043494.1, read as the reverse complement.
GCGCGGTGGCCGCCCGGCGCTGGCTCTCATAGGCGAACTTGTCCGCGTCCTCGCGCGACACGCTGTAGCGCGAGGCGATGTTCTCCGCGGTGGCGCCCATGGAGGTGTAGACCTCCGGGAACTTCTCCATGATCTCCGGGTTGGCGCTCACCTTGTTGCCACCCATGGGGACCATGGTCATGGACTCGGTGCCACCCGCCACGATGACCTGGCTCATCCCCGACAGGATGGCCTGCGCCGCCTGGGCAATGGACTGCGTGCCCGACGAGCAGAAGCGGTTGATGGTCATCCCCGGCACGGTGTCCGGCAGCCCCGCGAGCAGGGCGGCGTTGCGAGCGACGTTCATCCCCTGCTCCGCCTCAGGCATGGCGCAGCCGAGAATCACATCCTCCACCTCCTCGGGCTTGAGGCCGGGGACGCGCGCGACGGCCTCCTTGATGGCGAGGGCCGCGAGCGTGTCGGGCCGGGTGTCCTTGAACTCTCCCTTGTGCGCGCGGGTGAACGGGGTGCGCACCGCGCTGGCAATCACGACTCGACCGGGCATCTGTCTGTCTCCTCGCCCGGGGAGCGACCCCCGGGCTTCAAAATCTCGAATCACTGGATGACTTTGGAACGAACCGTAACGGCGCCGCCTCAGTTGCGCAGCGGCTTGCCCTTCTCGAGCATGAACATCAGCCGGTCCTGCGTCTTCTCCTCGCCGCACAGGCTGAGGAACGCCTCCAGCTCCAGCTCCAGCAGCCGCTCCTCGGTGAGGAGCACGGACGGGCTGGTGTCGCCACCGGTGAGCACCCGCGCCAGCTTCTGGGCGATCTTCCGGTCATGCGCGGAGACCTGGCCGTTGAGCTCCATGTCGTAGAGCATCATGTCGATGGTGGCGTAGCCGCTGGGTCCGGGCAGGCGGAAGCGCGTGGGCCGAGGCGCGCGGAAGCCCGCGTTGGCCATGCCCAGCACCCGCTCCTTCGCGTCCGACAGCAGGAAGTCGCGGTTGGCGCTGATGCCGTCCGCCTGTGACAGGAAGCCCATCTCCCGCGCCTCCTCGGCGCTGGTGGCCACCTTCGCCGTGCCGATCGACAGGAACACCTTCTTGATGAAGGGGAACGCGTCGAAGTCCTTGTCCGCCGAGTACGAGCCGTACACGTTGCGCAGCAGCATCATGGTGCCGCCGCCGCCGGGGATGAGGCCCACGCCCACCTCGACGAGGCCCATGTACAGCTCGCTCGAGGCCTGGATGGCGTTGCCGCCCATCGTCACCTCGGCGCCGCCGCCGAGCGTCAGGTTGAAGGGCGCCGTCACCACCGGCACCGGGCTGTAGCGCATGCGCTGGTTGGCCGCCTGGAGCGCCCCCGCCATCTGGCGCAGGGTGTCGAACTCACCGTTCTTCGCCGCCCACAGCATGGCCATGATGTTGGCGCCCGCCGAGAAGTTCGCCCCATCGTTGCCGATGACCAGGCCGCGGAAGTTCTTCTCCGTCTCGTCCAGGGCCGTGTTCATCATCGAGATGATTCCATCGTCGATGGAGTTCATCTTCGTGTGGAACTCGAGCAGCGTCACCCCATCGCCCATGTCCCAGAGCGTGGCGCTGTCGTTGCCGGTGATCTTCTTGTTGCCGCGCTTGAGGTACTCCACGCGCGCGGTGCGGGCGTTCTCCGGCACCACCTTCACGGACTTCGTGGGGATGTCCCAGTAGGTGTCCTTGCCGTTCTCCACGCCGTAGAAGGACGTGCGGCCCGCGGCGAGCATCTGCTCCACCCAGGCGGCGGGCTTGAGGCCCAGTTCCTTCATCCGCTCCACGCCCTTCTTCACGCCGTAGGCGTCCCAGGTCTCGAAGGGCCCCAGGTCCCACGCGAAGCCCCAGCGCATGCCGCGGTCGATGTTGACCACGTCATCGGCGATCTCCGGAATCCGGCGGCTGGCGTAGGCGAGCACGTCGAGGGTAATCCGCTCGGCGAACTTCGCGGCCTTGTCCTGGCCGTTGAGCACCGTGGCCACGCGCTCGCGCACGTTCTCCACGTCCTTGGCGGCGCCCAGCGACTCGTAGCGCACCTTGGCCTGCGGCCGGTACTCCAGCGTCTTCAGGTCGAGCGCGAGGATGTCCTTGCCGCCGCTGCTCTTGTCCTTCTTGTAGAAGCCGCCGCCGCTCTTGTCGCCCAGCATCCCCTTGGCCACCATCTTCTGGAGGAACTCGGGGGCGGCGAAGACCTCACGCTCCTCGTCCTGGGTGAGCGTGTCGTAGCAGTTCTTCGCCACGTGGGAGAAGGTGTCCAGGCCCACGATGTCCGCGGTGCGGAACACGGCGGACTTGGGGCGACCCATCGCGGGGCCGAAGATCTTGTCCACCTCCTCGATGGTCAGCTCCGCCTTCTGCATCTCCGAGATGGTCCGCATCATCCCGTACGTGCCGACGCGGTTGGCGATGAAGTTGGTGGTGTCCTTGCCGTAGACGATGCCCTTGCCGAGCACCTCCTCGCCAAAGCGGTGGATGCTCTTCACCACCTCGGCGTCCGTCTCCGGGCCCGCCACCAGCTCCAGGAGCTTCATGTAGCGGACGGGGTTGAAGAAGTGCGTGACGAGGAAGCGCTTGCGGAACTCGGCGCCGCGGCCCTCCAGCATGCCCTTGATGGACAGGCCCGAGGTGTTGGAGCTGACGATCGCGTCCTTGCGCGCATGCTGCTCCACCCTGGCGAACAGGGCCTGCTTGACGGCCATGTCCTCCTTCACCACCTCGATGACCCAGTCACACTCGGCCAGCCGGCCCAGGTCATCCTCGAAGTTACCGACCTCGATGGCGGTGAACACCTGCTCGGACACAATGGGGCTGGGCTTCTGCTTGCGCATGTTGGCCAGCGCGCCGAGGGCAAACTTGTTCCGGAAGGACTTGGAGGCCGTGTCCTCACCGGGCCCTGCCTTGGGCGGCACGATGTCCAGGAGGAGCGCACGCACGCCCGAGTTGGCGAGGTGCGCGGCGATACCGCTGCCCATCACGCCCGCGCCCAGCACTGCCACTTTGCGGATCCGCGTCGTCATCGAAAGAGGCTCCCGTTCAGAAAAAGGATGGCAGGAGACATTGCGCCGGTTGATTCAAAAGTCAACCGGCTCTTGAAGCCCGCATGTCAACCCGTGAAGGGTAAGGTGCGTTCCCGCCATGGCCCGACTCGATCCGCACTCGTACAACGACGACACCCAACCCGAGACCGAGAATCTCACCTGGAAGGCCCGTGTGGACTTCCGCACGCGCCGACTGCATGCCGAGGCGACACTCTCGCTCAAGGAGACCTCCGCCGGTCCTCTGGATCTCGACACGAGGGATCTGGAGATCCGCTCGGTAGTAGACGCCGAGGGCAAGCCCCTGCCCTTCCTGGTGTCCCCGCCCGAGCCCATCCTCGGCAGCCGCCTGCGGGTGGAGCTGCGCCCGGGGACGAAGCAGCTCACCATCCGCTACCGGACATCGCCCCAGGCGAGCGCCCTGCAGTGGCTGACGCCGGCCCAGACGGCGGGCGGCCAGTTCCCGTACCTCTTCAGCCAGTGCCAGGCCATCCACGCACGCTCCGTGGTGCCGCTCCAGGACACGCCGCGAATCCGCATCCGGTACCGGGCCGAGCTCACCGTGCCCAAGGAGCTCAAGGCGGTGATGGCCGCGGGCTTCACGGGCCGCGAGGAGCAGGGCGTGGAGGCGGTGGAGCGCTACGAGATGCCCCAGCCGATTCCGCCCTACCTGCTCGCCTTCGCGGTGGGCCGGCTGGCGGCCAAGGAGCTGGGCCCTCGCTCGCGGGTGTGGGCCGAGCCGGAGGTGCTCGAGTCCGCCGCCGAGGAGTTCGAGGACGTGGACGCCATGCTGCGCGCGGCGGAGGCGCTCTTCGGCGCATACGACTGGGAGCGGTTCGATCTGCTAACGATGCCGCCGTCGTTCCCCTACGGGGGCATGGAAAACCCGCGGCTCACCTTCCTCACGCCCACGCTGCTGGCCGGGGACAAGAGCCTGGTGAGCGTGGTGGCGCACGAGCTGGCGCACTCGTGGACGGGCAACCTGGTGACGAACGCGTCGGCCGAGCACTTCTGGCTGAACGAGGGCTTCACCGTCTTCGCCGAGCGGCGCATCCTCGAGGTGCTCTACGGGTCGGACGTGGCCGCGCTGCACGCCGCGCTGGGCCGGCGCGCGCTGGAGGACGCGGTCCAGCACTTCAAGGATCATCCGAAGCTCACCGCACTGCGCACGCACCTGTCGGGGGTGGATCCGGACGAGGCCTTCTCCCAGGTTCCGTATGAGAAGGGCTTCCTCTTCCTGCGAGCCATCGAGGACGCAGTGGGCCGGCCCGCCTTCGATGACTTCCTGAAGCGCTACATCGAGTCGCACCGCTTCCAGGCGCTCACCACGGAGCAGTTCACTACCTTCGTGGAGAAGCACCTGCCGGGAGTGTTGGCGAAGGTGGACGCGGAGGCGTACCTGAACAAGCCAGGCATTCCCCAGGGCTCGCCCGTGCCGCGTTCGAATCGGCTGGAGCAGATCGGGCGGATGAAGGACAAGGTGCCCACGGCCGAGGACGTGAAGGATTGGACCCCGGCCGAGTGGCAGCTCTACATCGAGGGGCTGCGGAAGGGGACGCCGCGAGACGTATTCCGGCAGTTGGACGAGCGCTTCCACCTGACGAAGAGCCACAACTCGGAGGTGCTGGTGTCGTGGCTGGCGGCGGCGCTGCGAGCGGGCTGGGAGCCGGCGCTGGGCCGCACCGAGGCCTTCCTCGGCGAGGTGGGTCGCATGAAGTACCTCAAGCCGCTCTACGGAGCGCTGGCGGCCACCCTCGAGGGCAAGGCACTCGCGCGCAGCCTGTTCAATCGTTACGCCGAGCGCTACCACCCCATCGCGCAGGCCGCGGTCGAGTCCATCCTCAACCGCGCGTAGTACCAAAGACATACGAAGCGGCGGGTTCGATTCCCGCCGCTTCCACGCAGAACATTTGAGCCGCGTCCGCTCCTATGCGTATTCCGGCGAAGTGGAACACCCATTCCGGGCGAAGTGGAACACCCGTTCCGGCCATGTGGAACAGTCGGAGCGTCAGCGACGCTGGCCGGGGTTCACTTCGCCCCCTTCTTGGACCGGGTCAAATTCCTTTCCGGGTCGCGCACCGAGTCGCCGGTGAGCTTGAGGCGATGGGCGTTGTGCACCAGCCGGTCGAGGATGGCATCGGCCACGGTGGCGTCGCCAATCACCGCGTGCCAGTCCTTCGTATCAAGCTGGGAGGTCACCACGGTGGCACCGGAGCCATACCTGTCCTCCAACACTTCCAGCAGTTCCTTGCGCTCGCTGGCGCCCAGGGGCTCCAGGCCGAAGTCGTCGAGAATCAGCACCTGGGCCTTGGCGAGCCTGCGCAGCAGGTGCGGGTAGGTGCCGTCGGCACGAGCCTGCGCCAGCTCGTCGAAGAGACGCGAGGCGCGGCGGTACACCACGCCGTAACCGTCGCGGCACGCCCTCTGTCCCAGCGCGCACGCCAGGAAGCTCTTGCCCACGCCGGTGGGGCCCGTCACCAGCACGTTCTGCGCCTGCGCCACCCAGCGTGAGGTGGACAGCTCCAGCACCTGGGCCTTGGTCAGCCCCCGCGCCAGGCCGTAGTCGATGTCCTCCAGGCACGCCGTCTGGCGCAGCCGCGCGGTGCGCAGGCGCGAGGTGAGCTTCTTGTTCTCCCGGTGCACCCACTCGGCATCCACCAGCAGGCCCACCAGGTCCGTCGGGCCCACCTCCTTGTCGGCTGTCCGCTCCGTCCAGGTGCGTAGGTAGTGGGCCATGCCGTACAACTTCATCGCGTTGAGCTTCTCCAGCGTCTGTTCCACCAGCATCGTCTCTTCTCCTCGTTGGGGTTGTTGGGTGTTGCCGCGCCGGAGCGCGCCCGAAGGGCGCGCGCAGGCGTACTCCGAGGCACCGGGCCGCGAAGGCTGGCACCGCGGAGCTCTGTCCGCGCACCGTGGCCGGGCGCGGGAAGTGTCAGTGGTAGTAGTCGGCGCCGCGCACGTTCTCGTGCGCGGGCAGCGGGCCTTTGTCCTCGGGTGCCGACTCCATCTCCTCGAGGTGGTGCTGGAGGATGGCGGCCACGGACTTGTAACTGTAGGCGCGGTGGCGCACGGCCCTGGCGCACGCCTTCTCCACGCGTTGTGGCCCGTGGCGCTCAGCCAGACGGATGACGCCCAGGGCCGAGCGGAAGCCCTGCTCGGGGTGGGCCGGCGCTTCATCAGCTCCTCCACCAGCGCCGCCGTGCTGGGGCCCAGCGTGGAGGCCCACGAGAGAATCCGGCTCGGCGTCCACTCCGCATGTGCGCGGTGACTCTTGGGCATGTGTTCGGCCAGCGTGGTGAAGCCTCCGCGCTGCTGGCTGCGCACGTGGCTGGCCACGCGCCGGCCGCCCAGCAACACCTCCACGCACGAGGGCGTGTAGCGCACCTCCACCTGCTGCCCCACCAGCCCGTACGGCACGCTGTAGCAGTGCCCCTCCAGCTCCACGTGGTAGTCCACGTTGACGCGCGCCTTCTTCCAGTGCGCCAGCTCGTAGGGCTTGTCCGGCAGCGGTTTGAGGGCCGCCCTCTCCACCTCCTCGAAGAGTTGCCGGCGGCTCTTGCCCAGCTTACGCATGGGCCTCGTGTTCAACTTCTCCAGCAGCTCCGCCACCGCCTCGCGCACCTCACCCAGCGAGGCGAAGCGCCGGTTGCGCAGCGCCGCCAGAATCCACCTCTCGGCCAGCAGCACCCCGTTCTCCGCCTTCGCCTTGTCCCGCGGCTTGCGCGGCCTCGCCGGCACCACCGCGAAGCCGTAGTGCCGCGCCATGTCCGCGTAGCTGGGGTTGATGTCCGGCTCGTACCGGTTGGCTCGCGTCACTGCCGCCTTCAGGTTGTCGGGCACCGCCATCTCCGGCACCCCTCCGAAGTACGCGAACGCCCTCTGGTTGCACCCCACCCACGTGCCCACGTCCTCGCTGAAGACGGGCTCCACGTACGTGTAGTTGCTCGCCCCCAGCACCGCCACGTACAGCTTCGCCACCCGCACCTCGCCGCTCACCGCGTCGTGGACTTGCAGCCCATCGCCGCTGAAGTCCATGAAGCACTTTTCCCCGGCCCGGTGCTCCTGGCGCATGGTGACGCTCACGCTCTTGGCCCATCGCGCGTAGCGCTCGCAGAACTGGCTGTACTGGTAGCCCTCCGGGTGCTCCTCCCGGTACTCCTGCCACAACAGTAACTTGGTGACGCCCTTGCGCCTGAGTTCCGCGTGCACATGCGCCCAGTCCGGCTCGGGCCGGCTCGCCACCACCTTGCCCTCATCCGCGAACAGCAGCGCCGTGAGGGCGGTGTCGTTGTCCAGTTCCGGCGGCAGCGGCCAGCTCGTCAGCTTCGCCGCCTGCGCCCGGTACAGGTAGCGGTTGACCGTGCCCACGCCGATTCCCAGGCTCCGGGCAATCTCCCGCACCGACAGCTTCAGCTCCAACCTCTGCCTCAACAACTCTCTCAGCTTGCGCATGGACAGCCTCTCTGCCGCCATCAACACCTCCTTGAGGGGAGGTCAGAGGCGGCGGCTCGTCCAGCACCGTCAACGCTCCACTGGGTTTCCCATCCTGCCACCTACTTCCAGAGTGCGTTCCACTTGCCCCGGAATCGGTGTTCCACATGGCCGGAATGGGCGTTCCACATGCTCCGGAATCAGTGTTCCACTTGCCCCGGAATCGGTGTTCCACATGGTCCGGTGCACGCATCCTATGAGCGTGCCTATTTCAGGCGCACCTTCAAACGCTCCACTGCCGCATTAGGCCGCCCCATGAAGGAGTCGAGCAGGCGTTGCTCGACTCCCACCTCTTCCCAGACAACCGAGCGCTCAAGCCCGATACACTCCTGGGGCTCCGCGCTTCTCTCATTGCCAACGGTGTCGAAGATTGTGCAGTCGCGGAAGTTCCCAATGTCCTGCATGAACTGGACAATCGGTTGAGAAAACTGCTCCTCCAGCTCTCTCCACCCGATGAGCTCCCACGCCCGCTCCTCCATATGGCGGACCATGATCTTGAAAAGGATAGGCTTCGAGGCAATCCGATCCAGATCTGAATCTGGAGTATCGGTCCTGTAATCGTAATAGGCATCATGCGGCAGTTTGAGCACTCTGCCGTAACCGAAAGAACCGTCGGTAAGGGGGATTCTCAAGAACGAGCCCGGTTTGTAGATTCGCGGCATCCCTAGTATCCCGTGTAAGGGTGAAGTTGGCCCCACAACTCCGTCGCGGCGGCGTGGAACCCTCTGCCTTGTGGATTTTCTTTCGCCACACCACGTACGGCATTCTCGGTGCGATAAGGCTCTCCAGTGTCAGAGCGGGCTCCACCAAGGAAATCAATCAACTGCTGTTCTCTCCCGCGAATCCGCCAATAAGCGACATCGTCATATCTCTGGCTATAGTCAACGGCGTTGCCGACGTCGAATCGATCAGTCTGCGCCAAGTCGAACACGGCGCCCTTTGGTTCAGCATTCTCGTCCAAGTGGTGATTCCTATCTCGAAGGAGAACCGCCAATGCAGCTTGAACTCGGAGAGGCTCATCAAGGTCGACGACCATGCTGGTCCGCCCGGCGTAGTAGCGGTGGGTCATCTGGTTGAGCTTCATGTAGGTGACATAGATGCGCCCCAGCCTCTTGCCGGTGCTCTCGTCGGGTTTCGACCTGGGTGCTGCGCCAGGCGGAGGCGCCACGTCCCGGTATTGACCTTGAACCCACCCCTTCACGTCTCCGAAGTGTGTGCCGTAATACTCGTCCGCGATCTCGATGGGGGTCTTCTCCCCATCCACGGCCGCACGAGCCGTCAAGCAGACCAGCAACCCACTGCCCACGGCCGCGACGAACGCTCCCCCCACTACCACCGTCTCCCCTGCGGCACCACCAGCCCCTGCCTCCGCGCCCGCGCCTCCTTCAAGCACCAACCTGAGCACGCCCCGGGGAATGCCGTTCCCCAGCCCCTCACCCGATAGCCCTTTCAGGACAGGGGCCGGACTTGAGGCAGGGGGAGCCACGGGCGAAGCCCCCGCCGCCGCGACAAGCACCACGTGCACACCCGCGCGAGCGGAGGATACCTCCTCCTTCCAAGCTCCGGCCGTCTCGTCACGGGACGGGACATAGGAGCAGCGCCTCTGCGTATCCGGGGCATGACGGACGCTTGGAGCAGCGCCGCCACACCCCATCAGGGCCACGCAGAGCAGCACCAGTGAACAACGCATCACATAGCACCTCGGGATGTGGGCTCTTGCCTTGAAGCGTTCGAATCTACGGAATCCTATGAGTGGCGCATAGGGTGGCCAGGGAGGGAGCGGCGATGACCACGCCCACGCAACAAGACGCCGCGTCGATGTTCTACCTGCTCAGCGACAAAGTGATGGCTCAGCGGACCTCCAGCTCCTTGAAGACAACCCCGTCCAGTTCCAGGTGGCGCACCGCGTCCACCAGACGCTCGTTGGCGATGATGAGCGTCGAGGCATCGGCCAGCCGGAAGATGTCCACGTGCTGTGGCAGTGAGGCTGCGTCGAGGCAATACGGGTCCGGGACGCTGTAGCCCATGACGACACCACAGGTGGGGCACGAAGGATTCGGGGGCGGCAGGCAATCTGGGTGGAATCGCCCATGGCTTTCGAGCTGGATGTCCCTCAACTCGGGAGCGTGTTTGGTGCGGAACCTCACCTGGGTGGGGCAACCGGTCAGGCCACGCACGCCCGTGCTCTGCAAGCGCTCCAGGGCCTCGCGGCGCATGCAGAGAGACCAGGGGTTCTGCATGAAGAGCTGACCGAAGTAGCCCAGACCCGTTCCATGGAGAGGACCGAACGCGGCTCCCGATTCCAGTACGGCGTAGGGAGGCGCGAATGGGCGCACGAGTTCGCGCCGCCGGATGAACTCCTCGCGCGGAACAGGCCAGGAGTCCAGGAGCTTCTCCTGGTCCTCGGGCGGCAGACCCGACAGGTCCACGCACGGGTATTGAGCCGATGTCCCTCCCTCTGGCTGCAAATCACAGACAGGACAGGGGTCCACACCGGGCAGACTCCATTTGTGGGAAGCGTTCAGGTTGCCCGTGTAGCGTGGCGCAGGGTCTTTACTGAGCCATCCCCTCATTTTAGATGAGACCGAAAGCTTCGCGGAAAACGAGCTGCTCACGGACGAGTTGGGCGAAGCGCTCCATGAGCGGACGCAACTCGGCTTCTCGCATCATGGGCAGGGCCTTGTAGTACATACATCCCTGACGGAAGAGGGAGTAGGTGCGCTTCTTGGAGGTGTTGGCCTTGAGGTAGCGCTCCATGCCGAGACTCTCGCCCGCGGCCCCCAGCAGCGTCAGCAGCGCGCACGCCAGGGCACTGACCAGCAGCAGCCTGTCTCGCCTGTCCGTCTCGGCGATGCGCACCGAAGACAGGCCCATACCGAAGCGCAAGTCCTTCACATCCCTGAAACCCTCTTCGATGGTGAAACGGCGGCGGTAGAGCGCGACGACCTCGGCACCGGAGGCATCCACCAGGTTGGTGGCCAGACACCAAGCATCCTTCATGCCCTTCTTCTTCAGGCACACCACGGCAGCCACTTCTGTCTCGTCCGCCGTGACTCGCGCTCCTTTGAGCGTGCGCAGGTGGCCCGACTTCGGCACCCACTCCCCCGCGGGTTTGCGCTCCCCGTCTGTGTTCGTCACCGTGATGGATTTGCGGAAGCGCACCACGTACGAGAAGCCCAACTGCGCCAGCAGCGCATACAGTGCCTGGTCAGCGAAGCCCCGGTCGGCAAGTACCGTCACCTTCACCTCGCCCGGAATCAGTTCGCGCAGGCGTAGCAGGACGGTGTCCTCCACGTCGTTGCGCTGGCCCTTGAGGGTGGACTTGTGCACTGTCAGCCACACCAGGGGCGTAGGGCGGCCGTGCTTCGTCAGCAGCGAAGCCACCAGGGTGGTGTGGTCATCATCGTCGAAGTCCGTCCAGTCCAAGGCGATGACGGCCTCGGTGCGCTGGGCCAGCATGTACGGCACCCACAGACTGAACAGGTGCCACACGTTCAAGCCCGCATTGGACAGCAACCTGTCTACCTGCTTCACCCCGTGCTTGCCCTTGGTGCCTCGCGCCACCGCCACGGCCTGCCCGATGGCGTACACCGACAAACTCGCGGCGTGGATGACCCCCAGCGTCGCCAGCGACAGTGACAGCACCCGCTTGGCGTGGACGTCCTCGGCGAAGAGGCTGGAGAGGAATTCATGGACCTGCTGCTCGTTGATAGCTGAAGTACCCACTTCTCCGGTAACGTCCATGACCCTACTGCTCGAACTAAACAGCCTACCGACCCCCTCCTCGCCAGCTTGCTAAATGAGGGGATGCCTCAGGGGTCTTTATCCAACTCGTAGAATCTCATGCAGCCGGGTTTCGAACCCAAAGGTCAAGGAGCGAGAATCTGGGGTCCGGGTGCAGGCACCGGAGCCTAGGCTTGATCAGCGTGCCTTCGAGCTGCGGAAAGGCGGGGAGGAAGCCCTGGCGGTAGCGGAAGTGGAAGGTCATCCGGGGCCGAGCGTCCTCCCGAAGCCCCGCGCGCCTCCAGCTGCGCTGAGTGCTGGGGGCGCGAAAAAGAGGTCAAGTCCCCGCTCAATCGAGATGACATCGAGGTAGCGCTGCCGGCGTGTGGGGCGCTCGACTTCGGAGCGCCGGAGAGTGGCGGACCACGCTTCAGCGAGTGAACTCTTCTCGCCGCAGGAGGCCGTCTTCAGGCACTTCGTAATAGTCGCCTTTGCTCCCCAGGTAGATATGTGCCTTCGGCCTTAGCCCAGTCGGGGCATCGAAGGTACCCGCACAGATCGACATCTTCGGCGCGCCCTCTTCGTCCCAGAGCAAGCTCGAGCCGCACTCGCCGCAGAAGCCCCTCCGCACGGTCGGCGACGCCGCGTACCACCTGAGCCCGCGCTCCTCGGTGAGTTGAAAACCGGGGCGGTCGACGGCGGTATAAGCCCCCACGTGTCCATGCCAGCGACGGCACTTCGAGCAGTGGCAGAACGTGACAGGGGTCAGCTCGAGGGTGACCACGTATCTCACGGCACCACATGCGCATCCGCCTGTTTTCATCGCTCCACTATACCCACAGGTCCGGTGCCACGGCCAGCCGGACCGCCGAGACGTGTATAAGAAGGATGGAAGGCGTGTTGAGGGAGTGTGCTGGTGCAGAGAGGCCGAGGAGGGCCGCTGACGGGGGCCGCGCTCGGGCCGCCAGGGCGCCTCCGCCAAGGGTTCGGTCAGTTGTAATAGTCCGTGTAGTTCACAGAGACCGTCAGGTCCGGTACCGGGCGGTCCCTGGCGACAAGCGTGAGGTAGTATCGCCCCGTCTTGCCCCAGCCCATCGTGCAATAACTCGCGGGACCGAGATTATAGCCCTTGCAGTCATAACTCTGGGGCCCCGCCACGGATTCGAACTTCACGTAGTAATCGACACTGCCAATGCCGGTATTGGGTCCGCTCGCGACACCGAACTTGAGGTCGCTCTTTCCCCAAGGCAGGTCGATTTCGTATCGCCGCTGCTCGCCCGCGGCCAGGGAGACGCCGACGTAGGGCTGACCGCGAACGAGGACGGGCGCGGTGTAGGGGCGGTCCATGGTGGCGATGAGCTGGGCGCCGCTGCTTTCGGACGTGCCGTAGAGCTTGATGTAATACGTGCCAGGGGTTGGGTAATTCAGCGTGCAGGTCTCGTTGTTGCTGTAACCCGCCGACTTGCAGTCATACGTGTCCAGGCGCGGCCAATCCAGCTTCCGGACGTAGAGGTCCCCATTACCGGTGCCTCCGGAGGTGGTGAAGGTGACGCTGTTGACTCCGGTGGGAACCGTGAACATGAATCCGCACGAGAACATCCCCTGCGGCGCGTTCACGTTCAGATACGAGCGCGACACATCCATGATGGTGGAGCTACTGCAGACGGTGGCGTAGGTCGCCGTGAGGCTCGCGCCGCTGTACGCGCCGTACCCGTAGAGTCGGACGTAGTAGGTCCCGGCTTGCGGCGACGGAATCGAACACTGGTCAGCGTTGCTGCCACTCATCGAGCGACAATCGTACAACGTTCCGTCCGGCACGAGGTTGTATCGGACATACAAATCCGCGTCGCCGGTACCTCCCGACGTGGTGAATTTGAGCGCCCCCGCGCCACTCGGAACGGTCAACTTGTAGATGCAGGACCAGCTGCCCTGCACGCCCGAGAGATTCGATTGCGCCACGTCCTTGGTGAGCGAATACGTGGACGAGCAATCCGCGAGCGCCTGGAGTTGAGACGCGGCGATGTCGAATTTGGGCGCAAGCTCCGGATCCTCGATGCCCGGAAGCGGGTTCGGGCCACAGGCCGTCAGGGCCGCGAGACACGCGGTGTACATCGCTTTCAAACCATTGGAATTCACTGCCATACCCCCAGGGGTTCTCGCCGAACTGACCATCAGTTCGGCTTGGAACACACCATAAGTGAAGGGGCTGACACTTCCGGTTCATCGCCATCAACGATGTGATGCCATGCCTTTTCCGGGCCCGCTGCTCCCATTGCCGACTTGAAGCCACTAAACGCTCCCCACGCCCTGTGTCCGTTCCGCGTATTAGAAGGATGGAAGGACTGTTGAGAGAGTGTGCTGTTGCAAAGGCCGAGGAGGGCCGCTGACGGGGGCAGCCCGAGCAGTGCGCCAGGCTGGTGGAGAAACCACTCAGCCCCTTGGGGTACACGCCGGCCCTGGCCGCACTCCCATGAGGTGTGCGGCCGGGGCCTGACTCTCTTTAGCCCTGGCGGATTGAGCCTCAACACCACAATGGCGCGTACCCCACCGGGTGCCGTCTCGTACGCCCCGGGACCGCCCTCAGGCGGCGCCGGCCGTCACACGGGTCAGCAGCGCGCTGAGCTCAACCGGCGGCTTCTGCTCGATGCGCCGGTATTTGCGGCCATCCTGTGTCCGGTCGACGAGGCCAGCCTCGAACATCGCCCGGCGCAGCAGGGCGTGATCACCGAACACATGCCAGCGGTTCAACACGTCGTTGATCTCGCGTTCGGTAAGGACGCGGCTGCTCGGAATGCGCGCCCAGAGCACCCACAGGCAGAGCTTCAGATGAGGGGTCCTGGACGGCCAGCGCAGCAGGCGGCCCTCCCCGTCGAAATGTCGCGCGACCTTTTCGACGAGCTGATGATCGGGGAGGGGCTTCACTTCCGGCGCCGCCAGGCGTTGCCTGGCCTCTGAATCGGCGCGGAAATGCTGGTAGTTCCGGAAGCCGGCCGCGCGGCACAGCAGGTTGAGCATCTCCAGATGGCTGGGCTTGTGCTCGAGCTTCTCGAGCTGATCGCGCAGCGAGCGGGCGAACGCCGAAAGGTCGGCGACCTCGAATGGGAGGGCGAGTCGGGACATGGCTTATCCTCGTATGCGCCGTTCCAGAAAGGATGTCGGTGGTCGCCGTCTTACGACTCGGCACGGGGATAAGTGCGTGTCACGTCTAGGTGCAGGTTTAGCTCCCCTTTCGGGGCGGCGACGCCTCGGTGAACTGCAGACCGTAGGCCCCTTATAGCACGCGCGGCGCAGCCAGACGCGCGGTTTCTGCAGTCCCCTGCTGCGGATCCCGCACGGCCCGCGGAGCTCCTAGGGAAGGACTTCCATGAGGCCGCGCCGTGTCAAGTCCCAGCACTGCCGCCAAGCCGAGTACCTCTCGAGTGCGTCTCCGGAAACGGTCGCACCTGGTTCGCACGCCAGGGAAGTCTTCGCTCAGGGGGGCGAGCCGTTCGACGCCCTGTTCCCAGCGGTGGCGCAGTCGACCCTGCTGAATATCCTGCCGACGCTCGATCAGGTCGCGCAGACGGCGGTCTACCTGGCCTCGGACGCGGCGGGGGCGAGCACGGGCGCGATCACCAACCTGAGGAGGGAAGACTGCTCCTCGAGGAATACAACCGCGAGCCGGGAGAGTTCGAGCTCGCGGCGGCCCATGCCGGTTTCGCCTGGGCGTTGTCCACCGCCCCGACCAACTTCCGCACCCGCGTCTACGAGCCCTAAGCGGAGGTCGCTACGCCGGACAGCTTCGACCTGCTTCTCATCCGCCTCCGAATCCTCTGACACCTTCGCCGCGACGGGCAGGTGCCCTACTCCCCCGCCGCCACCTCCTCGATGCGCGGCTCCATGCGCACGGCGGAGGTGAGGGACAGACCGATGAAGCAGTACTTGTGGGCCTTCTCGAACATCTCGCGCACCTTGGCCGCGTCCGTTCCGGGGGCCACGCGGATGGTGGGTGCGAGGCGGATTTCGGTGACGCGCGTCACCCGGTCCTCGGTGCCGAGCACCACCTGCACGTCGTCCACGTAGCCGCGCACGTCCAGGCGCACCTTCCTGGCGAGCGACAGGAAGGTGAGCATGTGGCAGGTGGCGAGCGAGGCGCCGAGCAGGTCCTCCGGGTTCCACCGCGTGTCGTCCCCGCCGTAGGGCCCCGCGGCGCTCACCGCGAGGTCCGGCTTGCCCGGTGCGGAGGCCACCGCGGCGCGGCTGTGCTCGCCCGTGGCGTAGTCGGTGGTGGTGCCTTCCCAGCGCAGCGAGAGGGGGTAGACGTTGGACATGGCCCCCCATCTACCAGGCCAGCAAGCCAGCCGAGAAGGGTGTCAGACAACGACGGAAGCCGTGCTTGAGACGCGCCAGAGCCTCGCCGAGACTCCGTGACGAGGCCCTGGCCGGGCTTCTCCTCGCCCTCCTCAGCTGATGGTGGTGACGAGGCCTCCCTCGGCACGGAGCACCGCGCCGTTCGTCGCGGCGGACAGGGGGCTGGCCAGATAGGCGACCAGGCTGGCGATCTCCCCCGGATCGATCATCCGCTGCAGGAGCGAGGCCGACCGGTGCTTGGCGAAGAACTCGGCCACGATCTTATCGGCCGGGGCCTCGGGCTCACTGGACACGCTGCGCAGGAAGTCGACAATGCCCTCCGAGTGCGTGGGTCCCGGTAGCACCGAGTTGACCGTCACCTTCGTGCCCTTCGTCAGGTTGGCGAGACCCCGCGAGATGGAGAGCTGCGCCGTCTTGGTCGTCGCGTAGTGGATCATGTCCGGAGGAATGGTGAGCGCGGACTCGCTGGAGATGAAGATGATGCGTCCCCAGTTGCGCTTCAGCATGCCCGAGAAGTAGGCCCGCGACAGCCGCACGCCGCTCATCACATTGATGTTGATGTAGGAAAGCCAGTCGGCATCACTGATTTCAGCGAAGGGCTTGCTCTCGTAGATGCCCAGGTTGTTGACGAGAATGTCGACGTCGCTCGCCTCCTTCTGGATCAAGGCCGCGCCCTCGGCGGTCGCCGCATCCGCCAGCACGCCGCGGATGTGCTTGCCGCCGGAGGCGCGGATGTCCTCCACCGCCTGGTCGAGCTTGGCCCGCGCGCGGCCGGTGATGATGACCTCGGCGCCCTCGGCCGCCAGCGTCCGCGCGATCTCGAGGCCGATGCCGGCCGTGGCGCCAGTGACCAGCGCGATCTTCTTGTTCAATTGCAGGTCCATGAGAACTCCCAGTCAGGGTTGAGGAAGGGGCGGCGTGAGCCGTGCCGTGGTGCAGACGGAATAACCCTTGCGTGCCGGGATGAACATTCACAGGATGGTTACAATACTTGTGAACTGGATTCACGAATGGCGCGCATCTTCATGGAACGCTCTGGCGAACTGGAGGTCTTCCTGCGGGTGGTGCAGGAGGGGGGATTCTCCGCGGCCGCCAGGAGCGTGGGCCTCACTCCCTCGGCGGTCAGCAAGCTCATCACCCGGCTGGAGACTCGGCTTGGCGCCCGCCTCTTCATGCGGACGACCCGCGCGCTGAGCCTCACCGAGGAAGGTGAGGCCTACTACCGGGCGGGACAGCGAATTCTCCAGGAGTTGAATGACGCCGAGCAGGCCGCCTCCGCGGGCGCGGTACGAGGCCGCCTGCACGTCAATGCGTCGATTCCTTTTGGCTCCCAGTTCGTCGTCCCCGCCATTCCCGCCTTCCTCGCGCGCTACCCCGACGTCATCGTCGATCTCAGCTTGACCGATGACGTGGTCGACCTGCTCACCCAGAAGACCGATGTCGCCATTCGCATGGGCGACCTGCCCGACAGCGCGCTGCTCGCGCACAAACTCGGGCAGAGCCGCCGCATCGTCTGCGCCTCACCCGCCTACCTCCAGCGCAAGGGCACCCCGAAGACGCCAGACGATCTTCGACACCACGACTGCCTGACCTTCAACTTCCGGCGCGCCCGCAGTGGCTGGCCCTTCCGGGAGGCGGGCGGCATCACTCAACAGGTCGTCGCGGGAAGCGTGCAGGTGAACAACGGCGAGACCATGAAGCAGATGCTCCTGAACGGGGTGGGCATCGGCCGCCTGTCCCTGTGGCATGTGGCCGCGGAGCTCAAGGCCGGCCACCTCGTCCCCCTGCTAGAGAAGTACAATCCGGGCGACCTGGAGCTGATCCACGCCGTCCATGTCGGAGGCGGGCAGGTCCCGCACCGCGTGCGTGCCTTCATCCGCCACCTGGTGGACACAATGAAGGCCTCGCCACTGGGGGGTTAGAGCGGGCGAGGCTCTCACGCCGACAGGAAGGTGTCGACGTCCCTGGCGACCTCCACCGGGTACTGGAACAGGAAGGCGTGCGCCGAGTCCGGGTAGATCTTGATCCTGGCGTTGGGGATGAGCCCGGCCATGAGGTGGCTGAGCCGGGTCGGGATCATGAGATCATCACCCTGGATGACGAACGTGGGCTGCTGGATGGCGGTCAGGCGCTGCAGCTTGCCGTGGTCCGGAATGCCCCACTCCAGCCTTCGTCGCGTCTTCGCGCCCTCGAAGGCGGTGGCAATCCTCTTCACCTCGGTCTGCCGGTTCCCTCGCTCCGAGGAGTGTCACCCTGTCGGTGGGGGGAGTGGACCCAGGGCTGCCTCAACGGCCATGCCGAGCGCCAGAAGGCGCGTGTCATCGCCGGGCACTGCATCGAGCTCGATACCTACGGGCAGGCCGGCGGCGGTCATTCCAGCCGGGATGCTGAGCCCCGGCGCCCGCAGTACCGGCGAAATCTGCGTATTGCGGATCAAGGTGAAGACCTCGACCACCTGCCTGTCGTTCAGCTCGATGGTGTCGCCAGGCGCGTCGCCTGCGGTGCGTATCGGGGTCGCTGGTACCGGCACGGTCGGATACAAGATGGCAACGACGTTGGCGCTGCGTAGCACCTCCGTGTAGCGCGCAACCAGTTCGGGACGTGCTCGGTTCCGCACGAAGTGTACGGTCTCCTCGGGGACCTGCACGGGAAGAAGCGATTCGAACAGCGCCCTGACGTCCTTGCTCGCAATGCCGCTTATCACCTGTTGCATCGTGATGTCTGGCGCGTAGGCGGCAAGGAACGTTTGGAGATCCTTGCCGTAGCCAATCTCGACAAACGTGCGGAACAGGTCCAACGAGCTCTGCACCACCTCGGTCAGATTCACCTCGACGAATTCCACGCCGGCATCGCGTAGGCGCGTCACTGCGCCTTGGGTCACAGCCGCGACGCCTGGATCGAGATCGTCCCAGAAGTACTCGCGGGGCAGGCCGATGCGCACCCCTGATAGAGACGCTCGCGTGGGGCTCACGACGCCGGTGACTGCCTGCGTCAGCAGTGCCAGGTCTCCTACGCTGCGGGCGATTGGGCCCACGGTATCCAGGTCGTTCGACAGAGGGACGACACCGGCGTCAGGCCAGCGCATAGGTGCCGACACGGTGGGCCGCAGTCCGCAGATCCCGCAGAGTGCGGCTGGAATACGCACCGAGCCGGCAGTGTCCGTGCCAAGCCCCGCAGGTACGAAGCGTGCCGCGACTGCTGCCGCCGTGCCGCCGCTCGAGCCACCGGGAATGCGCGTGCGATCATAAGGATTGCGAACAGAGCCGAATGCCGCGTTGTTGGACGAGGCCCCAGCGGCCAGCTCATGCATGTTGGCTTTTGCGAAGAGCAGTGCGTCCTGGGCGAAGAGCGCGTCCATGACCGGGGCATTCTGACGCGGCACGTATTGTCGCAATGCCGGCGTGCCGGCTGTGGTCGGAATGCCAGCGACATCGATGTTGTCCTTTACCATCAGCGGCACGCCAGCAAGCAGCCCCAGGACCTGACCTCGCGCGCGCCTCCGGTCGATCGCACGCGCGCTCTCGAGCAACCGTTCGGAGTCCATCCAAAGCACGGTGTTGAGCTCGGCTCGCGCCCGGTAGGCGCGCAGGAGTGCACCCGCATAACTCTCGGCGCTCATCTCACCTTCGCGGATGCGGCGTGCGGCCTCGGCTGCGCTGAGCTGCGTGGCGCCCTTCGCGGCGTCTGGTTCTTCGCAGGTGTCGCAGGCGTGAAGCAACCCGGAGACGGCGCCCATCGCTCCGAGTGTGCCCAGCCTTACGAGGAATTCACGTCGGCCCGAGCCACTTCTTGTTTTGTCTGACAATGTGCTCTCCATGCCTGGGTTGGAGAGCATGATTACATGATTCTGTCTGAATTCAGGCTCGTACCCGGAGCTTGTCCAGGTCATGAAAGGGAAATCGTACGACGGTCGCAGGGAGGCGCTTCTGGCGCACAGGGCGAAGAGGAGGCGAGTCCTTTGACACCGTTCCCGCCCCCTGCGCTCAGCCCTGCAACTCGCGCAGCGTTACCGAGGGCGGCGCGTCCAGCACCCGCCGGGTGGCGAACATGCCCGCGCTCACCGCCGCAAGCACCCCCAGCCCGCCCCCCACTCCCACCAGCCGCCAGTCCGCCTGCCATGGCAGTTCGAACACCTGCGTGGCGATGACTCCGGCCAGGATGGAGGCGGCGAACGCCGCGGTGAGGCCCGACAGCAGGCCAATGGCCGCGAACTCCGAGGCCTGCGCGAGCCGCAGCTGCCGGCGGCTACCGCCCAGCACCCGCATCACGCCTCCTTCCAACAGGCGCTCGTCCTGACTGGCGCTGACCGCGGCCATCAGCACCAGCAGGCCCGCGAGCAGCGAGAAGTAGAACACCACTTCCACCACGGTGGAGACCTGGTCCGCGGTGCTGCGCGCCTGCTTGAGCAGCGCATCCACATCCACCACCGAGAGGTTGGGGAAGCGGGACACCAGCTCCGCGGTGAAGCGCGTGCGCTCAGGGGGCACGTGCATCGCGGTGATGTAGCTGGCCGCATAGCCCGCGAGCGAGCCCGGCGACACCAGCACGATGAAGTTCGGCCGGAAGCTCTCCCACTCCACCTTGCGCAGGCTGGTGACGGTGGCCTCGAGCCGCTGGCCCGCGATGTCGAAGGCCACGCGGTCTCCGAGCTTCCAGCCCATCGAGGAGGCGAAGCCCTCCTCCACCGAGAGCTCCGGCTTCTCCGGGCGTTGCTGCTCCCAAAATGTGCCCGCGGTGATGCGGTTGTCGTCGCGAAGCGTGGTGGCGCTGGAGAGGTTGTACTCGCGGTCCCTCCGCCGCTGCCCGCGACGCTCTTCCTCGGTGTTGGCGGCCCCCTCGGCGGACGTGGCCTTCACCGGCTCGCCGTTGTGCGCCACCAGGCGGCCGCGCACCATGGGGAAGAGGTCCGGCGCGGGCAACCCCTTCTCGGCCATGAACGCACGCACCGGCTCGAGCTGATCCTCCTGCACGTTGACGATGAAGCGGTTGGGGGCCTCCTTGGCGAGCGCCACCTGCCAGCGATCGAGCAGGTCGGTGCGCACGAAGGTGAGCAGCAGCAGCGCCATCAGCCCCAGGCCGAGCGCCGACACCTGCGCGACGCTGGTGGCCGCGCGCCGGCTCACATTGGCCAGCCCGTAGCGCAAGCTCCCGCGCAGCCGCGAGCGCAGCCGCCGCACGACGGAGATGAGCCCCCACGCCAGGGCGGCCAGCACGCCCAGCGTGGCGACGATGCCGAGCAGCATCGCGGATGCCAGCCCCGCCGAGCCGGCCTTCCACCACAGCAGCGCGGCCAGCCCCGCCACGCCCGCGAGCCCCACCAGCCAGGAGCTCGGCTCGGTGCGGTCAAGGTCCCTCCGCAACACGCGCAGCGCGGGCACCCGGCGCAGCGCGAGGATGGGAGGTGCACCGAAGGTCAGCAGCACCACCAGTCCCACCCCATACCCCTGCACCGCCGGCACCCAGCTGGCCGCCGGGATGTCCAGCTTCAGCACCTCGGAGAGCCACCTGCCCACCAGCCACTGCATGAGGAAGGCGAGCAGGACGCCGATGGAGCTCGCGATGAGGCCGGCGAGGAGCAGCTCGCCACCGTGGGTGGCCACCAGCGTGCGCTGGCTCGCGCCCAGACACCGCATTACCGCGGTGCTCGACAGGTGCCGCTCGCTGTGCCGGCGCGCCGCCATGGCCACGGCCACCGCCGCCAGCACCACCGACACCAACGCCGCCAGGCTCAAGAAGCGGTCGGCCCTGTCGAGCGCGGAGCGCATCTCCGGACGCGCGTCCTTCACCGTCTCCAGGCGCTGGCCACGCGCGAGCCCTTCACGCGCGGTGCGCACGAAGCGCTCCACCGCGTCCGGCTCTCCGGCGACCACCAGGCGGTAGCGGAGCCGGCTGCCCTCCTGCACCAGCCCCGTCGCGGGCAGGTCGGCGAGGTTGAGGAACACCCGGGGCGCGATGTTGAAGTAGTCGATCGCCGCGTCCGGTTCCTGCACCACCAGCGCGGAGAGCCGCAGCTGCGACTCGCCAATGCCAATCATGTCCCCCAGTCTGGCATCCAGCGCGTCCGCGCCCGCGCGGCTCAGCCACACGCTGCCCCGCTCGGGAATGCCCGTGGCGTCGTGCTCGGGGCCGTCCACCGAGTCCACGATGCGGAAGCGGCCCCGCAGGGGAAAGCCCTCCCCGAGCGCCCGGAGCTCTCCGAGCTTGAGCCGCTCATCGTCCGCGTCGCCGACCCGGATCATGCTGGGCAGCTCCTGCGTCTCGGTGCTTCGCAGCCCGGGCGCCTTTGCCGCCTCGCGCACCACCCCATCGAGGGGCGTGTCGCCGATCACCACCGCATCTCCGCCGAGCAGCCGGTTGGCCTCGAGGGCCAGCGCGCGCTCGGCGCGGTCGGTGACGAAGCCGATGGACGTCACGGCCAACACCGCGAGCACCAGGGCGGCGAGGAGGATGCGGAGCTCTCCGGCGGCGAAGTCACGGCGCAGCTGGCGCCAGGCCATCTTGAGCAATCTCATGGCGCTTGCCGCTCCTCGAGGACCAGGCGGCCCCCGTCGAGCCGCAGCCGCCGCCCGCAGCGCGCCGCGAGGTGATCGTCATGGGTGACGAGCACCAGGGTGGTGCCGGCCTCCGCGTTGAGGGAGAACAGCAGCTCGACGATGGCCTGGCCGGTGCGGGTGTCGAGGTTGCCGGTGGGCTCGTCGGCGAAGAGCACCGCCGGCCGGGTAACGAAGGCGCGCGCCAGGGCGACGCGCTGCTGCTCTCCGCCGGACAGCTGGCGCGGGTAGTGGCCCAGCCGCTCCCCCAGCCCCACCTTGGCGAGGATGGCCCGGGCGGGCGTCTCCACATCCGCGTCTCCGCGCAGCTCGAGCGGCAGCATCACGTTCTCCAGCGCCGTCAGCGAGGGCAGCAACTGGAAGCTCTGGAAGACGAAACCCACCTTCTCGCCGCGCACGCGCGCACGGCCGTCCTCGTCCAGGGCGGACAGCGGCTCGCCGTCCAACAGCACGCTCCCGCTGCTGGGCGTGTCCAGCCCGGCCATCAGCGACAGCAGCGTGCTCTTTCCCGAGCCGGAGGCCCCGACGATGGCCACGGTGTCGCCATGGGAGATGGAGAAGCCCACCCCCTCGAGGATGGTGAGCGCGCCGGACGGCAGGGACACGCGTTTGCCCAGTTCCGACACCTGGAGGGCCAACCGCTGCGGGTCGGGCTGGACTTTGGTGTGCATCGCGAGGTCGTGGGGCATATTGGGGTTCTTCATCAGGGGAGCGTCTGCTCGCGGAGCAGGCTTGTAACGGCGGCCCGGAGGAGTTGCAGCGGATGAGCCAAGGATACAAGAGGGATCGCACCCGGACCGCCGGTGTGCTTGGTTGCCTGGTGGTGGCACTGGCCGTGGGGCTGGCCACGCTGGGAGCATCGGTCGCGGAGGCCGGGCCCGTGCGGACGGTGCTGGTGATGGGGGACTCGCTGTCCGCCGCCTACGGGCTCGCGCCGGAGGAGGGCTGGGTGGCGCTGACGGCCGAGCGGATGGCCAGGGAGACGCCTGGATGGCGGGTGGTGAACGCCAGCGTCAGTGGTGAAACCACCGCGGGCGGAGCCGCGCGAATCGAAGGAGAGCTCGCGCGCAACCGGCCAGCGGTGGTGGTCATCGCCCTGGGCGGCAACGACGGGCTGCGGGGCCTGCCGCTCAAGCAGACCCGGGCCAACCTGGAGAAGATGGTGAGCGCGGCCAAGGCCTCTGGAGCCCAGGTGTTGCTGGTGGGCATGCGCATGCCGCCCAACCTGGGGAAGGCCTACACAGAGGGCTTCGCGGCCAACTTCCGAGCCGTGGCCGAGGCACACAAGGTGTCCCTGCTCCCATTCCTGCTGGAGCCCATTGCCATGGACCGCGCCTCCTTCCAGGCCGACAACATCCACCCCGTCGCCGCCGTGCAGCCCAAGCTGCGCGACCATGTCTGGCCCGCGCTGGCTCCGCTGCTGAAGTGACGGGCCTGCTCACGCCGCGGCATCGCGCTCACCCGGGCAGGACTCCCTGCTCAAGGCTCGGGGTGGCCCGTGTCCACGTGTGACGCCCCTGCTCGCGCGAACCGCACCAGCTCCTGGAGGACGCCCGGCGTGTAGAACACGTCATTGTGGGTCGCCCCCTCCACGAGCCGCACGGTGGCGTGAGGGAACAAGCGGCCCAGTGTCCGCCCCATGTCCACGGGAATCACCTCGTCCCGGGTCCCGTGGACGATGAGCACGGGCATCTTCACCTCGGGGGCCTTGGCGGCGCTGTCGAACCGGTCTCTCACGAGCAGACGCGCTGGCAGCCAGGGGAACACCCGCGCCCCCATGTCCACGAGGGATGTGTAGGGCGTGAGGAGCACCAGGCGCGCTCCAAGCCCTCTGCGCGCCATCTCGACTGCCACACCGGACCCCAGGGACTGGCCCTGCAGCACCGTGCGCTCCCTGGGGACGCCCAGGGCTCCGTGCAGGTGCGCCAGCGCCACCTCCGCCGCGGCGTAGATGTCCTGCTCGGAGGGCCCCCTCTCCGCCGCGAGCCCGTAGCCCGGGTACTCCATCACATAGAAGCCGAGCCCGGCCTCCTTGAAGCGCCATGCCACCGGGACCTGGTCCGCGAGCTGGTCTCCGTTGCCGTGGAAGTGCACCACCGTGGGCGCTCCCGGCGGCGCGGGCACGTGCAGCACGTAGACCGTCGAGCCCTCCCGCCCGGGGATCCGCAGCAGCGTGGCGCCGGGCATTTGCGGCTCGCGCGCCCCTGGAGGCACCGGGAAGACGATGCTCCTCTGAAAGAGGAACACCAGGAGGCAGAGCACCAGGTAGGAGAGAACCACCGTCGCGATGACGAGGAGCAACATCCTGCGCGCCCCCAAGGGACTGCGTGCCATGGAGCGACCCTACACCGAAGCGGCAACGGCTGATGGCACGTGTCCGCGAGCTCGGCATCCACAAGGCGACCTGGCTGCCTCCACACTCCCGAGATGCCGTGCTCAGAGCCGCACGACGGCGATGAGGGCCTGCGAGTCGATGTAGCCCAGCTGCCGCGAGTCCTGGCTGCGTGGGTTGTCTCCGGACACCACCACTTTGCCGGGCGGCACACGGCTCTGCGCGTCCGCGGACAGCGCCTCCAAGGCCCAGTCCGGCACCGGATCCCCAGGGACGGCGGCAACCCGCTTGATCCGGTAGGGCAGCTCCGCGGAGTCCATCGCCTCGATCTGCGAGCGGGGGAGCAGAAAGACGACAATGTCCGAGCGAACGTACCCGGGTGCCCCGGCGCCAGAGCCGCTCAGCCGCCGCGCGATGAGCCGCTGGCCGTCGCGCAGCGTGGGCTCCATGCTGTAGCCCTGCACGGTGACGACGATCCAGCGGCTCCGCGCCCAGCGAACCAGTGCGGCGCCAGCCACGAGGGCTCCCAGCCCTACTCCGAGCGCGAGGCTCATGCCGCCCCCTCCTTTGGAGCCCGCGAGACAACCCGCGGGTCCTGGTAGCCACGGGCCTGCAGCGTGAACAAGCGCGCGTACTCGCCCCCAGCCGCCATCAGCTCCTCATGCGTGCCCTGCTCAATCACCTGGCCCTGCGAGAGCACGGCGATGGTGTCCGCGCTCCGCAGCGCGCTGAGCCGATGGGAGATGAGCAACCGCGCCCGCCCTGCCCCATGGCGCTGCAGCGTCTGGTGAATCTGGAACTCCGCGCCCGCATCCAGGCCGGAGCTCGGCTCATCGAGCACCCACAGATCCACGTCCTCTCGCATCAGGGCTCGGGCCAGCGCCACCCGCTGCCACTGCCCTCCGGACAGCGAGACTCCCGGCGCTTCGCTGCCGTCCTCTCCCGCGAGGGTCCGGCTCAGCAGCGTCTCGTATCCGGCAGGAAGCGCGGCCAGCTTGCCATCGATCTCGGCCAACCGCGCCGCGGCACGGATGCGCGCCTCGTCCTTCAAGTGGGCCACGTTCCCCAAACCGATGTTCTCGGCCGCGGTGAGATCGTAGGTCATGAAGTCCTGGAACGTCGCCGCCATCCGCTGCCACAGCGCACGCGGCTCGAGCTCACGTACATCCACTCCGTCCCAGAGAAGCTGGCCACGCTCGAGCTCGTAGAAGCGGCACAGGAGCTTCACCAAGGTGCTCTTGCCGGCTCCATTGACGCCCACGAGCCCCACCGAGCCGCCCGCGGGAATGAACAGGTTCACCCCGCGCAGCACCCAAGGGCCGCTGGCGTCGTAGCGAAACCACGCGTCCCGAAATTCCACTCCGCGCCGCAGCGGCTCCACGGCTCGTAAGGGGCCCGCCGCGCGACGGGGAAGCCCGAGGAGCTGGAGGTAGTTCCCGAAGGTCAGCACACTCCGCCCTGCCTCCTGCATCTGCACGACCAGGCCGGTGAAGGCACTCTGGATGCCGGCCACCGCCGCGAGGAAGAGCGCCACATCGCCCGTGGCGTGCCGGCCCTCGACTGCCCCCTGGACGACGATGAACGCACCGAGCGCCGTGACGCCGGCGGTCAGCAGAGACAGCGACGCCTGCATCCCGGCGCCCTTGAGCGCCAGGGCGAGCTCCCGTGCCGAGGCCTTTCCCAGCGTCGTCACCATCCGGTCCAGGAGCAGCTCCCCGAGCCCGAACAGCCGGCTCTCCTTGGCCGCCCGGATGTCCACGAGGAGCGAGTGATAGAAGTCGCGCCAGCGGTACGTCTGGACCAGGGACTCGGAGAGCTGCGCCGTCCAGCGGCTGCGGACGAGCTGCGCGCCCAGCCCCACCGCTCCCGCCATCAAAAGCAGGAGCGCCATGGGCGGTGACACCGCCAGCACGACAGCGCTCAAGGTCACCACCGAGACGACCGCGCGGATGACAGCGAGCACGAACTCAGAGAGCTGCTGCGGCGCCTCCTGGGCTGCCTGTTCCGCCAGCCGAAGCTGACCGTGAAAGGCTGGATCCTCGAAGGAGCGCAGGCTCTCCAACGCGCTGACCTTCGTGAAGAGATCGCGCTCGACTTTGAGGGTGACGCGCCAGCGAATCACCCCGTTGAGGTACTCGGTGAGGTTCAGCACCGCCATGGCGCCTCCGGCCACGGCGGCTGCGCCTACCGCCAGTCCCAGGGCCCGCTGAGGGTTGACCTGGGCGCCGCGGCCGAGCTCATCGAGCAGCAGCTTGGTCAGCCAGCCTCCCACAGCGGCGACAGCCCCGGTGCACAACGTGAGCGCGAGCGCGACGGCCGAGGCGACAGGGGCTGCACGCCACTGGAGTGCTACGGCCGCGCGCACGGTTCGCAAGGCATCGCGCCACGGTCGCCTGGCGAAGGTCTCCTCCTTCATGGCAGGACGTCACGCAGCTGATGACCCGCGGCGGCGACGGTGCCGTTCTCCACTCGAATCAACGTGGGATAGCCAGCAGACCGAAACGCCTTGGCCACGGAGTCGGCCTCGGTGATGTAGGCCACCTGGGCGATGGCACTCAACGTGGTGCCGAGCTCACGCGCGGCAGGGTCATCCGCGCGGCCCTCGACGAAAGCCATCAAGGGGAGCTTGGGTGGTGACTCCAGCAGCTGCGCCCGAACGGTCGCGCAGGGGTGGCAGCCCGTGGTGAAGAAGCCGACCAGGTTCACCCCTGACTGCAGGGCTTCGTCGGTGAGGAGTCCGCCCTGGGGGGTGGCAGCCTGGAACGCCCCCACGGCATCACCCGGCTGGGGCAGCGCTGGATCCTTGGCGGGCCCCTTGGACACCATCTCCTGCAGGACCCGAACGCGGCGGATGAGCGCGAAGGTTAGCAGCAGGTTCAGCACCACCAGCACGGCCAGCACCGCGCCGCCCAACACAAGAAGCTCCATCATCCCCTCTGCTTTCTCGCGGCCGCCGGAGATCCGGCCATCGGTTCCGGGCCATGCAGGAGAAACACGAGATCATCCCAACGCGTGATGAAAAACCCGGCGAGGACTCCGAGGGCCCCCGCGCCCCACCCCGCCACGGACAACGGAGAAGACGGCGGACCCACCTCGTGGCCTACCGCGCCTGCGAGGGTTACCGTGATCAAGAGGCCATTGCGGACCAGGTGTGACGCCCCCATGGGCGTGTCACTCGCGCCGAAGCACCGGCACCGAACCCGCTCACCCCGACGCAACACCCGCGCAATGCCCAGGGTGAAGCCCGTGAAGAGCGCGAGCGCCAACACATACCCGGCCAAGGAGGTAAGGAGCAGCAGGAGCGCGGAGGCTGCCTCCGCGAGGACCACGGCGGCTGCCAGCGGCGAGCCCACCCAGGGCTTGGGAAATCCGAATCGCCCGAGGGTCTGGATGAAGTCCTGGAACGAGCTGCGGTTGCGCACCTTGCTGGCGAACGCCAGCGTGAGCACGACGGCAAGCATCAGTCGGCAGCCGAGATCGACAGCGCTCAACGGAAATCCTCCCGGGAACCATGGCCGGACACCGAGACGGCATGTCCGGCCATGAATGAGCATGAATCAGGCGTTACCGGCAGCCGCTCGAGGTGACACAGGAGCCGTAGCAGTTAAAGCGCTTGCCAGTTGCACAGCACTGGCCGTGCTCCGGAATGCACGCGCCAGCGGAGACCTCAGACAGGAACAGCTTCAGAATGCGGTCGCTCATCGCTTTGAGAGTCTTCATGTGGATTGCCCTTTCTCTTCGCGTTCAGAGCTCGCGACGTGCGAGGCTCGACCTAGAGACACGCGCCGAAGCCAGGTGGCGCACAAGGCGCCAGAGATTTCCGCGGACACTTCCGTAACCACCTGAAATCTGAGGCTTTCCACCCTGACGGGAGCGACGAAGGTTCTAAATCTTCAAGCACGATCTGGAGCTGCCGTTGCCAATCCATGCCTGTGGACGGACGTCAGGTTTTGCATCGACATGACTCGTCTTTGAGATTACAGAATGGAGACCCGGGTCCCAAGCCAACATCTGGAGAAGAAGAACATGTCCCGAATTTCCCACCTGCTTTGTTTCATGCTCATGCCTGTCCTTTGCACCGCGTGCGCCGGGGTGAGGTCACCCGCTGCCGGCGCGCCGGCCTCCCCTGCCGAGGAGTCACCTCCGATTCGTCTCTACGTGCTCGACTGCGGTCGGATCGAAATCAAGGACATGGGCTTCTTCTCGGGCAGCGGCGAGCCCACGGGCCAGGCCGGTACGCTCACCGTCCCTTGCTTCCTGATCCGGCATCCCCAAGGCGTGTTCTTGTGGGACACGGGGCTGAGCGACTCCATTGCCCAGGCGCCTGGAGCCGACCCGGTGGGCAATCGGACCTATGTTGATACTCCGCTCAGCACTCAATTGCGGCAGCTCGGCCTCGACCCCCAGGACGTGCGCTATGTCGCCCTTTCGCATCTGCATGCCGACCATGCCGGCAATGCCAATGCGTTCACCTCGTCCACGTGGATCCTCCAGCGGCGCGAGCTCGACTGGGCGACCCAGACCCCGACGCCACTCGGTGTGGATGCGACGGTGTTCTCCGCGTATCGCACGGCGAAGCTGCAACTCCTCGACGGCGATGCCGATGTCTTCGGCGATGGCAGCGTGCGCATCATTCAGACGCCCGGGCATACTCCCGGACATCAGTCGCTCGTCGTCCGGCTCCCGCGGGCGGGCACGTTCGTCCTCTCAGGCGACCTCTGCCATACGCGCGAGAACTGGCAGAACCATGTCGTGCCGCACTTCAACCTCAGCCGACCGGAGACGCTCTCGTCCCTCGAACGGGTCGAGGCACTCATCCAGGACACCCACGGGCACTTCCTGGTACAGCATGCGCCGGAGGACATTCGCGCACTGCCGAAGTTCCCGGCATATCTGGAGTGAGGGGGCGGACTGTCCCCATCAGCCGCGAGAACCCAGCCCGCTCACCCCCATCAGCTCCTTTGTTCCATGAGCGGAACTGTCCTTCCAGGATTCGCATCTGGTGGAGAACCCAGCTCAGCGACATCTTGGAGGCAACTCATCGAGACAAGGAGCACCCCATGATGATCGTTCGACCCTCTGAAGCGCGCGGACATGCGAACCACGGCTGGCTGGACTCCCACCATACCTTCTCGTTCGGGGGCTACTACGACCCGGACTTCATGGGCTTCCGCGCCCTGCGCGTCATCAACGAGGACCGCGTCACGGCGGGCGATGGCTTCGACACGCACCCGCACCGGGACATGGAGATCATCACCTACCCGCTCAGCGGCGCCATCGCGCACCGGGACAGCACGGGCGGCGAGGGACTGCTGCGCGCCGGCGAGGTGCAGCGTATGACGGCGGGCACCGGCGTCCTGCATAGCGAGATGAACGGCGCCAACGAGGAGCTGCACTTCCTGCAGATCTGGATCATCCCCAACCGGCGCGGACTGAAGCCTGGCTATGAGCAGAAGTCCTTCCCCGAGTCCGAGCGCGAGGGCCGCTGGCGCGTGGTGGCCAGCCCCGACGCACGCGACGGCAGCCTCACCGTGCACCAGGACGTGGTGCTGCACAGCACGCTGCTGGGCAAGGGCGAGCAAGCCGAGTACACGCTGGCTCCGAACCGCCACGCCTGGGTTCAGCTGGCACGGGGCAGGGGCACGCTCAACGGCGTGGAGCTGAAGGCCGGAGACGGCGTGGCTGTGTCCGAGGAGTCTCGGCTGGTGCTCTCCGCCTCCGAGCCGCTCGAAGCCCTGCTCTTTGACCTGGCCTGATGCAGCTGGGAGCGCTGGGCGTCAACGGCCAGCGCTCCGTCTACGTACTCACCGCGGGCTTCTTCGCCTGGCGGAGGACTACGGCCATTGCACCCGCACGGGAGTGGTGCGATCGGCGATGGTGCCGTCGCCCAGCTGGCCCTCGGAGTTGTGGCCCCAGGCCCAAAGGGCGCCGTCCTGGGTGAGTGCCAGCGTGTGGTTGTAGCCCACCGCCAGGGCCGAGACCTGGGTGAACACCTGCACAGGGGTGGTGCGGCGGGTGGTGGAGCCATCCCCCAACGCTCCGTAGAAGTTGCCGCCCCACGCCCAGAGGGTGCCGTCCTGCTTGAGCGCCAGCGTGTGCTGGTCACGCGCCGCCATGGCGGAGACGCTGGTGAGGATCTGCACGGGCGTGGGGCGGTAGGTGGTGGAGCCATCGCCCAACTTGCCACGATCGTTGTTTCCCCAGGCCCAGAGGGTACCGTCCTGCTTGAGCGCCAGCGAGTACTGATGGCCCGCCGCGAGGGCGGAGATTCCGGTGAGCGTGGAGCCATCTCCGATGCCGTCGGAGCCGCCGCGTCCCCAGGACAGGAGGGTACCGTCCTGCTTGAGCACCTGACTGTGGAAGTAACCGGCCGTCAGGGTCGAGACCTGGGTGGCGAGCTGCACGGGCGTGGGGCGATCGGTGGGGGTGCTGTCGCCCAACTGACCATAGGCATTGCGGCCCCAACCCCAGAGGGTGCCGTCCTGCTTGAGCGCCAGCGTGTGGGAGTCACCCGCAAACACGGCGGAGACACCGCTGAGGACCTGCACGGGCGTGAGGCGGTCGGTGGTGGAGCCATCACCCAACTGGCCATCGCCGTTGTGGCCCCAGGCCCAGAGCGTGCCATCCTGCTTGATCGCCAGCGTGTGGTAGGCGCCCGCCGCGATGGACGAGACGTGGGTGAGCACCTGGGTGGGGTTGAGGTGGCGGAGGTCGAAATCGGGGCCGGAGCCGTCGCCCAGCTGGCCATAGGCGTTGCCTCCCCAGGCCCAGAGCGTGCCGTCCCGATCGAGCGCCAGCGAATGGACCCTGCCCGCGGCCATGCTGACGACTGGGGGAACGAAGCACGTCTTGCTCACCGTGACGGAGAAAGACGCAGAGACGGAGAGGCCCAGGGCATTGGTCACCGTGGCCGTCACGGTGGGGGGCGTCGTGCCCTTGGGCACGCAATCTGGAGCCCTCCAGTTCGCCTGGCTGATGTAGGTGGAACTGTCGGAGTATGAGCCGCCCGCGCTGGCCTGCCACGAAAAGCTGAGCACGCTTCCCTGCGGATCATGCGCCTCCACGACGAACGTCACGCTCTCCCCACCCGTCACGGAGACGGCCGACTGGGACGTCCGGGTGATAACGGGCGGCTTGTTGACGCCCCCCGTGACCCTCAGGAGGGTGATGGAGACCTGAGTGGTCTGCCCTGCGGTGAGGGTGACGTCGGAGGCGCGGCCCTGGAAGAGGAGCGTGTCGTCCGCGGAGTAGGCGGAGGCAACGAAGGTGCGGTTGGCGCCAGGTGGGAGCTCCTCGAGGGTCGCGCGCCAGGAAGAGACATGGCCCCCAAGCACGAAGGAGCGCTCGGTGATGTCCGGAGCGGAGAGGGTGAGCGTGACACGGGCCACCAGAGCCGTATCGAAGGCAGGCGGGGTGGAGCAAACCACCTGGGCGGAGCTCACGGAACTCACGGGCCCCCCATCCTCCCCATCCTCATCGGGAGGAGGGCTAGAACAGCCCACGAGACCCGTGACGAAGGCGGCTGTTAAAAAGAGCAGGGAAAAACATCTAGAAGGAAAACGAGAGGATTTTGACACGAAGGCGCCCCCTAGGGTCCGGCGAGACCGTCTCCAACATTTCAAGATGCCGCGCTCCGCGACGACCTCTTTGACACCGTTCCCAGGCTTGATTCGGAGACACGCGCCGAAGCCAGGTGGCGCACAAGGTGCCAGAGATTTCCGCAGGCACTCCCGTAAGCGTGTGCTCCAATGCCGACACTGTAGGCCCATGTGAGCCGCTCGAGCCCACCAGCGGCTGACGGCTCGGCGGGTGCCCCAGGGAGCGTGCTTACTTCGAAGCCCGTTCTGACAACCTTCCCTGGGACACCTTCCCTGCGCTTAATTGCCGAGCAGCACGCGGAAGATCTTCTCGTTGCTGTTGTTGGGGATGCTGTCCTTATCCCCCGAGTTGCTCGTGGTGAGCCAGAGGTTCCCGTCCACGGACGGCTCGACCGTGCGCAACCGTCCGTACGTTCCGACAAAGTACGGCGTCACGTTGGTGAGGCTCGAGCCCGAGATGACGCCTCGGTACAACCGCGTGCCGCGCTGGCACGCCACGTAAAGCACGTCACGCACGACGGCGATTCCACTGCACGAGCCCTCGGCCGTGGAATACGTCTGCTTGGGCGCGATGTAGCCCGGAGTCGCGCAACCGCTTCCGCCTTGAGAAACCGTACCCTCGCAGTTGGGCCAGCCGTAGTTGCCGCCCTTCACGATGAGGTTGGTCTCGTCCATCACCGAGTTGCCGAATTCCTGCTCCCAGAGCCGACCGCTCGAGTCGAAGGCCAGCCCCTGCGGATTGCGGTGGCCATAGCTCCAAACGAGATTCCCGAACGGGTTGTCGCTGGGAATGGTGCCGTCCGGGTTGATGCGAAGCACCTTGCCCGCGAGGTTCGAGGTGTCCTGCGCGTTGGCGCCGTTCTGCGCGTCGCCGGTGCTCGCGTACAGCTTGCCGTCCGGGCCCCACCGCAGGCGGCCGCCGTTGTGGAACTTGTTGCGCAACAACCCCTGAACCAGCACCTGCTCGCTCGCGAGGTCGAGTGTGAAGCCTGCCGTGACCTTGATGCGCACGATGCGGTTGTCCGTGGGCGACGTGTGCATGATGTACAGCCAGCGGTCCGTGTTGAACGTCGGAGCGACGGCGAGCCCGAGCAGACCGCCCTCTCCGTCCGTGCTCTGCACGTTGGGCACCTTGCCGAGCGTCGTCTTCACGCCCGTCGCTGGATTCAAGCGCACGATGTCCTGCGCGTCCCGGCGGCTGTAGAGCACCGTCCCGTCCGGGAGCGGCACAAGCCCCCACGGGATGTCCGTGTCCGTCGTGACCTGCGTCACCGAGCAGATGGGGTTTGAGCAGGCCGCGTCCGTGGTGAGCGTGAGCGCGTTGCTCGCGGTGGACACGTTGCCCTGAGCGTCTCGGGCGACGACCGCATAGGTGTAGGTGGTGCTCGCTGCGAGCCCGCTGTCCACGAAAGTGGTGCCCGTCGCGGTTCCAACCTTGGCGCCGCCGCGGAGCACGTCGTAGCCGGTGACGCCCACGTTGTCCGTCGAGCCGTTCCAGCTCAACGTCACGCTCGTTCCGGACGCGCTACCCGACAGCTGCGTCGGTGCCGTCGGTGGCGTGGTGTCCACCTGGCACTGCGGCGGCGTCAACGACAGCGTGGGGCTTGCCTGCGAGACGTTGCCCGCGGCGTCGCGCGCGTTCACGTACAGGCCCCAGGTGACGCCCGGCACCACCGTAAGCGACGTCGAGAGCGTGTTGCCGTCCACGGACTTCATCTGCTGACCATCGTGGTACACGTCGTAGAAGGCGACGCCCACGTTGTCCGTCGACCCCGTCCAGCTCAGCGTCACCGAGTTACAGGTGAGATTGCTCGTCACGAGGTTACTCGGCGGCGTGGGCGCTTGCGTGTCCGGGGCCGCGGGACGGGACCACTTCTGGTTCGTCTGTCCATTGCAGGCCCAGACAATGACAGGCGTCCCGTCCTCGGTCTTCGCGCCCTCCACATCCAGGCACAGGCCGCTCGCCGTGTGGACCACGGTGCCGTTCGCGTTGAAGACCCACTTCTGCGCCGGCAAGCCCGTGCACGTGGCGATAACGGCACGCGTGCCCTGGGCCGTCTGCCCCGAGGCCGTGTCCACGCACAGCGTGTTGTCGTAGGTGCGCAGCTCGCCTGCGGCGGTGAAGGTGAAGGCCTGGTTGATGCGGCCGTGGCAGCCATAAATCTGCAGCCCTGTGCCGGGCGTGCGGCTCTCTTGCATCACGTCAAGACAGCGTCCGCTCGACGCACTCACGAGCGGCTCACCCGCGAAGAGCGCCGCGCTCTGGGTTGGCAGCTCAGGTGACTCGGACACAGCTCCGGGACCACACGCGGTCGCCAGAAACAGGATGGAAACTCCAGACAACTTCCTCAACAGGACTCGCTGCATACGACAATCCATGGGGAACGCCTCCTTCGCGCCAGGCGACTGGCGGACGGGCGCTCATACTCCCTGGCGCGTGGGTAAGATCGCGCCGTTCTGCCTCTTCTCGCGCGACTGTGTCGAAGTGGAAACTGCCGCTGCGCCATCACCGCGAGCCAGTTGGCGGCAGAGGGTGTCAGAGGACTCGTACAGAGGATTCGACGAGACCGGCGCCTGCACCCCTGCCGAGATGACGCTCGGCTGAGTCGGCTCGGAGCCAGACCCGGGTTGCTGCGAGCGAGACACATGCGTGTCCATCTTTAAGAAAGAAGGAGAAAGCACCCCGCGGATGCTTCGAAGGCACGACGAAAGGATGGCCATCATGCAAATGGAGATGCAGCAGGCGAGCGTTACCACTCCAAGTGCTCGAGAAATCCGGGTCGAACGAATCTTCAATGCGAGCCGCGAACGCGTGTGGCTGGCCATGACGGATCCGGACCTGGTGGCGCAGTGGTGGGGCCGAGGCAACAAGCTGGTCATCGAGCGCATGGAGGTCCGGCCCGGCGGACACTGGCGCTTCGTCGAGCACGGCCCCGAGGGCATCAACGGGTTCGAGGGCCGCTATCGCGAGGTGACGCCGCCCGAGCGCCTCGTGAGCACGTTCGAGTGGGACGGCATGCCGGGCTATGTGTCGATCGACAGCCTCACGCTCGAGCCGCTCGACGACGGCCGCACCCGGGTCATCAGCACGTCCCTCTTCCACACCCCGGAGGAGCGAGACGGAATGCTGAGCGCGGGAATGGAGAAGGGCCTCAACGAGAGCTACGCAGCACTCGACAGGCTGCTCGCCTCCATCTCCTAGCTGGGTAGCCTGCACGAGGCCGAGCGCCCCCATCTCGCCAGCGCTCCCTGTCGGTGCCTGAAAGGGAGGAGCCCTCTCCTGTCCTGGATGAACATGTTCACCCAGGGCCAAATCGATCGCGGCGAGGACCTACTCAGGCATCGACGGTCTAAAGTTGGAGCCTTCCATGCGAAGGAGCGCTCCATGACGGCCAGTCCCCTGTTCGCGGAGGGAGAGACGCTATGGTCTCCCCACGTGCGCGCCAACCCGTTCCCCCTCTACAAACGCATGCGGGAGGAGTTCCCCGTCGCCCGAATCACGGATCCGCAGCTGGGGATGCACTTCTGGCTGCTGACGCGCTACGAGGATGTGCTCTCGATAGTGAGGGATCCACGCTTCACGCAGGATCCCACCCGCCTGCCCGAGGAGGTTCGGCAGCGGTTCTTCGGCCATAAGCTGAGGTCACTCAGTCGGCACCTGCTGACCGTGGACCCACCGGACCACACGCGGATGCGCTCGCTGGTGTCCAAGGCCTTCACCCCGCGCCGAATCGAGGAGCTGCGCCCGCGCATCACGGCGATCTGCTCGGAGCTGCTGGAGGGGCTGATGGCCCACGGCTCCGGGGGAGACTTCCTCAAGCTGTTCGCCTTTCCGCTGCCCGTCATCGTCATCGCCGAGCTGTTGGGGATTCCCCCGGAGGACCGCGACCGGTTCCGCGAGTGGACGCAGGCGTTCTTCGCCCCTCCGTCGAAGGACGCCCAGGAGAAGACCCGCGAGGCCCACCAGCTCTTCTTCAAGTACCTGGGGGAGATCTTCGAGCAGCGCCGTCAGCAACCCCGGGATGATCTGATCAGCGCGTTGATCGCCGTGCAGGAGCAGGGAGATCGGCTGAGCGGTGAGGAGCTGACGAGCATGGTCTTCCTGCTGCTCGTCGGCGGTTATGAGACGACCGGAAACCTGTTGGGCAACGGCCTGCTGGCGCTGTTGCAGCATCCGGACGAGCTCCAACGGCTACGGGAGGATCACTCCCTCATCCCCTCTGCGGTGGAGGAGATGCTGCGCTACTGCGGCCCGTTCGAGCTGAGCATCCTGCGCTTCGCGAAGGAGGAGCTGGAGCTGCACGGCCAGCGCATCCAGGCCCATGAGGCCGTCCGGGTGAACTACCTGGCCGCGGACCGGGATGCCGAGCAGTTCTCCGAGCCGGACCGGTTTGACGTGGGGCGTACGCCCAACAAGCACGTGGGCTTCGGCCATGGCATCCACTTCTGTCTGGGAGCGCCCCTGGCCCGACTGGAGGCCAGCATCGCCATCGAGCTGCTGTTGGAGCGGCTCCCGGAGATGCGTTTGGCCACGGCGCCCGAGAAGCTCGCGTGGCGCCCAAGTGCCCAGGCTCGTGGGGTGGTGAGCCTGCCACTGGCATTCTAGCCCCACCCCGGTTCAGGAGAGCGGCCAGATCAAACGCTCCAACGCCTCCAGGGTCCGCACTCGATCCGGCCAGCTTTCGATTCGAACCTGGCGAAGGGGATCACTGAAGCGGTGCAGGAGGAAGAGCATCATCAAGCGGCGCCGAAGCGTGGGGTTGATTTCGGCGTCGCCGTAACCATAGCCCCGAAGCAGCTGGTGGATCCTTCCGGGCATTCCACCGCCCATGAAAGTACTGGGCCCCAGCAAGTCGTATTCACCCCACCCGGTCATGACGTCGCCGAAGTCAATCAGGCCCGATAGCCTCCAGCCCCCTCCTGCCCCCGGCTTCAACAAGAAGTTCTGCTGAATGTACTCGCCCGTAAGAAGAACGGTCGGCTCTCCGTTCAAAACGGGGGCCCCCAACGCCTCTGGAGCCCGTGACAGATACTCACGCAGCTCATCGAGGAGCGGCGGCGGGAGCCCTTGCCGCGCATGCCGTGCATGGCATTTGTCGAGCTGCGCCCGCAGGAAGTCCGGCCAACGCGGTTCAAGCTCGAGGAGCGGCCCCGGCGGCACGCGCTGCACCTCGGCGATCAGCTCGCCAATCTGCCTCATCACGTCTTCTTTTTCGTTCTCGGAGAGAGCGGGCCAGAGTGCTTCGCCGGTGACCCCGTCCATTCGGGTGATCACCAGATAGGGCCAGCCTTCGCGCTCCCCTTCCACGACGATTTCCGGAATGGATACCGAGAGCCGCCCGTGCAGTTGTCGAAGCGAGGCGCGCTCGGCGACGAACTGGTGGCGCAACATCGGGGGGAAGATCTTCAACACGTACTGGCTTCCGATGGCCGCGACCAGATTGCTCCCTTCTGCGAAAGGCTTGAGCGGCTCCTCGCCCCCCTCGAGCTGGTTCATTAATGAATGCTGACGGGCGATATCCGTGGCAGCGGGAAGCCAAAGGGCAGCGTGCCTGCGGAAAGCCTCGAACTCGGCGAAGCTCATGGGGCCCGGAAAGGAGAGCGACATAATGAGCAGCCTAGCACTGAACTTGGAAGGCGGTTCAAGGTCCGCTGAAGCAGACGGGTGGCGCAGTCGTTGCAACAGCGGCTACGAGTGACCCCGCCCCCCGGAGAGCAACGGACAGCTGAGTCCGCCATTGGCGTTCAGGACCTGTCCGTTGCTCTGGGCGAAGGCAAGCGCGAGACTACCGGGCCTGCGAGCACGCATTCAAATCCACATCGCTGTAAACTCCATTGTGATACATATAGGACTCGATGAAGTCATGGTAACGGCTCACGATCCGGGTGATATACAATTCCATCCCCTCGGACGGCGTCCCATCGACACCAAGGGCCACGGTTTCGAAAGCGAAGTCACCCGTTTGTGGATTGTTCACCACGTATACCAGCCCATAGGTGAAGTGACACCCTCCCACAAAATTCGACCCTGACACGCTCGCACGCGAGCCATCCGGACACGCCGCGGGCATGTATCCCGCTGCGAGCAACTCCGTCAGATTGACCGCGTAGGCATTGTTCTGCGCCAGGATGGACTGTTGCTTCTCGACCAGCGCTTTCAACTCACGAATGCCTTCGCACTTGAGGCTCTCGCTGTTTGCCGATTTGTCCTCCGCCAGCGCGGGGTGCGCCCACGAGAAGGACACTCCAACAATCACAGAAAACAAGCGCATTGCGTTACGTAGCATGGAACGCCTCTCTTTCTGCTCGTGAGAGTAACATCCGTCCCCGCGACGCCGCTCTCCCCTAATCGGGGGAGGATGAGACGATTTTGGCGACTCAAGCAGCGGCGAGGCAGGAGCAGAAGAAGGCCTCCCAATTCCTCTCATGCGCTCACCTCACGTCTTCGACTTCCGCCCAACGCGGCCGGTGCAGGATCCGCACGGCCATGCACGCGATGTTCGCCCCCGGCCCGGTACCGAGCAGCAAGAGGTTGTCCCCCGCGTTCAGCTCGCCGGAGACGAGGAGGTGATCCAGCGAGAGCACCTGGTCACTGGCGCCGACGTGTCCGATGGTACGGCCGTACTCCCAGGTCAACCTGGACATGGGCAGTCCAAGCGGGACCGCGGCGCGTTCCCGCACCCGCTCCTCGGACCAGTTGACGAAGGCGACCCGGGTGATCTCGGACATGTCCAGGCTCGCCTCCCGGAGGGTCCTGTCGACGACCTCCAGCAGGGTTCTGGCCATCGTCGTCGCCAGCTCCCGCGGGTCCGTGGCCGTGGTTGAGAGCCACTGCGCCTTGGCCCTCTCGAGGTCGACCTTGGTGCCCAGGGACGCCTCCGGCGGGAACAGGGGGGCCGCTCCCCGGTGCCTGTCCTCGTACTGGGGCAGTGTCACCGAGTTGATCGACTCCAGGCGTGCGAAACCGCTCTTCCTGGAGAGCAGCAGCGCGCACGCACCGTCGCCGCACAGGGAGTGAGGGCTGGACCGCCAACGGTCGAACAGCGGGGAGTTGTAGTTGTCCGCCGAGGTGATCAGGGCGGCCGTGTGCTCCGGTGCCGCGATCAGGTGAGCCGCGGCCAGCTCGCAGGCGCTGAACAGGCCCATGCAGCCCTGGCGGATCTCCGCTGCGGTCGCCTGTCCGGAGCCGGTGTGCCGCTGGACGTAGTACTGGGGACACCAGCCGTGGGGTCCCTGGTACCAGGTGCTGACGTACAGGAGAAGGCTCAGCGCCGCCGGGTCCTGGCCAGCGCGATGCATCGCCTGCCTGCTCGCCCGGAGCGCCATCTCCGGCGCGGGGAGGTCGCCTGCGATCGGGACGCCTGTGATGCCGTACCGGTTGGCCTCGGCCTCGCCCAGATGTCCCTGGGCGACAGCCCACTCGACCGGCACCCGCTCGGGAAGGTAGGCCCCGGTCGCGCTGATGTACACGCCTGGTGTTTTCATGAGAGGTCCCTGTCTGCCCAGTACGGTGCGCGCAGCTCCCGCTTGAGCACCTTGCCGGTGGGCGCCTTCGGCAGCTCGGTGACGAACTCCACCGAACGGGGTTTCTGGTAGGAGGCCAGGTGCCTGCGAGTGACGTCGATGATGTCCTCCGCTGTCGCCTTCCGGTTCGGCCTGAGCACCACGAAGGCCTTCACCGACTCTCCCCACTGCTCGTCGGGCACCCCGATCACGGCGCATTCCAGCACGGCCGGGTGCCTGCCGATCGCCTCCTCCACCTCGACGCTGTAGATCTTCTCTCCCCCCGAGATGATCATGTCCTTCAGTCGATCGACGATGTACAGATAGCGCTCTTCGTCCCAGGTGGCCACATCGCCGGTCCGCATCCACCCGTCTCGGAGGATGGCCGCGGTCAGGTCCGGCCGCCGGAAGTAGCCGAGCATGTTGGCCTCGCTGCGGACCACGATCTCTCCGGGAGTCCTTCCGTCGCGCGGCACGTCGTGGCCGTCCGCATCGACGACTCGGATCCGGGTGCCGAAGCCCTCGCGGCCACAGGAGCGCAGCCGGTGCGGGTGGATACCCCGCAGCGCGTCGCGGTGGTCCTCCTGGGATAGGAACGACATGGTCGTCCCTTCGGTCTGCCCGTAGCCCTGGATCAAACCGCACGGGAAGGCCTCCGCCACCGCGCGCACCATGGTGCTGGGCATCGGGCCGCCGCCGTACTGGATGTTGCGCAGACTCGACAGGTCGTAGGTGTCGAACCCCGGCACCTCCAGCATCCAGTTGAGCATCGTGGTGATGCCGAGGAACGCCGAGACCCGCTCCTGCTCGATGACCTCCAGCGCCTGCCGGGCGTCGAAGTTCATCAGCACCACGGGGCAGCCGTGGGCCAGGTAGTTCATC
This sequence comes from Archangium minus, assembly GCF_044360475.1. Taxonomy (NCBI): domain Bacteria; kingdom Pseudomonadati; phylum Myxococcota; class Myxococcia; order Myxococcales; family Archangiaceae; genus Archangium; species Archangium minus. The sequence goes on along the minus strand of NZ_CP043494.1, from coordinate 4,570,452 downwards.
GAGAGCACCACGGGGATGTGGAACATCTGCCCGGTGAGCAGGTAGACGTCGGAGGGAACGATCCGCTCCGCCACCGTCTGGTTGAGCATCCCGGCGGCCACACTGCGATGGGAGTGCACCACGCCTTTGGCCGCTCCGGTCGTGCCGCCGGTGTAGAGGATGAAACAGGGGTCGGTATCCTGGACCTGCTCGCACCAGGGCGGCTCGGTATCCGGCGCGGAGGCGAGAAGTTCCTCATAGCTGCCATCCCCGGCGGGTCCACAGTGGAGCAGGCGCACCAGGTCCACCGCCCGGCCCAGCTCCTCGGCCACGTGCCGGAACTCGGCCGAGGCGACCAGGACGGCGGGTTGGGCGTCGGCGACGAGGGTGCGCAGCGCCTCGGTGGACAGCCGCCAATTCAGCGGCTGCAGCACCAGGCCCGCGCGGCCCACTGCGAAGTAGAGCTCCTGGTACTCAATGCTGTTGCGGCTGAGCACGGCCACCCGGTCACCGGAGCGCAGGCCCAGTGCCCGCAGGCCATTGGCCAGCCTGCGCACCCGGGTGTCCAAGGTGGCCCAGTCGATGCGCCGCTGGTGGGCGATGTCGACCAGCGCGGTTCGCCGGGGAGTGAGGGCCGCCCACTTGGCGGGGATCAGTCCGAGGTTCATTGAGAGCGCCGGCCGTCAGCGGGGAGGTCGAGCTCGATGTGCCGGGCGCGCAACCGACAGGACTCCCCGACCTGGACCACCTCGTCGGTGTAGGTCCCGGTGGACAGCACCTCGAGGCGCCCGTCCCGCACCGAGATCAGCGTCAGGTACGACCGCGCGGTGGCCGTGTCAGGACCGGAGGGGTCAACGACCAGGTTCGTGCACACGTGCCGCCTGCGGTCGTCCTGCTTCGCGGCGGAGTCCCGCATCAGGCGCATGATCTCCGTGTGTCCCCGAAACGGTCCGACCAGGTCGCCGCCGGCGACTCGCAGGGTCAGCGACGCGTCCGGGGTGAAGCACTCGACGAGCGCGTCCCAGTCACGAGTGTCGTAGGCCCACGCGTACCTCGCCACCAGGTCGGCGATGGACTCGTGGCGTATCAGCTTCTTGCCATCGACCTTGGCGTCCTCCAGATAAATGCCATCCTTCTTGTTGTCCGTGAGCTTGTCGATGGACGGCAAGGTCTTGCGGATGCCTTTGGACATGGTCTTGTCTGTTTTTCTATTCCGGAGAAGGCCGCCGGTATCTCTGTCGAGAGTAGAGGGGCACACCTCGGAAAAGAACACTCAGAAGTCCATGAAAACACTCACCCGGAAGAGGGAGGGAGCGTTCACCCTCCTGAAGACATATCGTGAACTCACACCCGGTGCTCCTCCACCGTCCAGCGCCACACCGCCTCGTAGGGGTGGAGCCAACCCGCGACCTGGAGCGCTGCGAACAGGCCCTCCTCGATGACGAGCGGCTGGCCGAACAACCGGCCGAGCGGGACGCGGTTGCGCGATGGGTAGCGCACGGCGGCCCTTCCCTGGATCTCCAACCGCCATCCCTCGTTCTGCGGGTAGGCCACTGCATCGAGATACAGCGGACTGTTCAGCGCCAGCGCGACCCGCAGCGAGTCTCGCCCCAGGTCTCGCTTCGTCCACAATACCCGCCGCCTCGACAGCTTCACGGGCGCCTCCGTGCGGCCCTGGCGCCGGGCTTCCTCCAGCATGTCCCGGATGCTCTGGCGAACGAGCGAAGACTCCATAGCGAAGTCACCCCGCCACTCGCGCACCGGAGGTCCGGGCACGAACATCCACAGCGTCTCGCTCGCGACCTCGGGGTAACCGAGGGCATAGCCTCCCAATCCCATGGCCAGGTTCAGCGTGGCCACCTGTACGCGCCCGGCCGGAGAGAGCTTCCAACCATTCGCGGCCAAACCCTCAGCCAGGGTGTCCAAGCGGTACTGAATTTCCCGAGCCGCGAACGGAGCACCCGCCGTGAGTCCGAGTACGCCGATTCCAAAGGCCGTCAGCCGGACTCTCCGGGCGATCCGCACCGGAGCCAGCGCGACGCAAAGCGCCGACAGTGCCACGCTGGGAACCCAGAGCAGGAGGATGGCGGCGATGCCCAGGGAGCCCACCGCCGCCGCAAACAGCACCCCCCGCAGCAGGAGGGCCAGAATCGAGCTCATCTTCGGAGCGTGAGGCATGCCCCGAGCAGAACCGACTCGAGCACGCGTCGGTGTCGGCGTGGCGCCAGTGGTCCCTTCCAGAGGATGACCGGACGCAACCCGGGTCCGAGTGGCCAGCGGTCCCCCCCGGTTCGAAAGCCTGAGCGCTCCCGCCCGCGCTCAGCCTCAACGTGCCGCGCGCGCGAGGCTGAGCGGCACGGGCATTGCTGTGAACGGCAGCTTCACCTCGCAGGTGAGCTGGCACGTGCCGCTGCGGCACTCATCGCGTGCGCTCAGGGTGAGGGTTCCCGTCCAGCGCTCCACGCCAGGCATGAGTTCGATCTCAATGGATGTGTGGTGCGTGATGATGCTCGAGCCCTCCACGCGAGCCTGAAAGCTCTGGAGGGAGTACCGCGCATCGGAGCCGCTCAGTTGCTGGGGGAGGGTTACCCTTCCCGCATCGCCCAAGATGAAGGAGGGCGCACCCGCTTCGAGCGTGCTCGAGCCTCCCTGCCCATCGCGCAACACCCAGGTGAAGTCCTGCTCCGATGCAGGTGCGTACGAGGCCTTCGTGGGATCGCGGAAGCACGTGGGGGGAAGCGCCGAAAGGGCTGCTGTATCCAGCTCCACGCGCAGCAGGTGTGACGAGCCGTCACCAGGCGCGGTCGCCATGGTCAACGAGGCCACGGCCGTGAGGAGGAGCATCATTCGCGGACTCCAAGGGAAGGTGGCTTGCGGCTGACGGCTTAACGACGCCGGACACCTTCACCCGGGATACAGCTCGAGGCAAGTTTGTAGCTTCCTGTAGCTCCGTCCGAGAGGTCCTCTCAGTCCCGGGAGGACACGAACCAGTCCCAGTCATGGGCGTCCGCCTGAAAGGGATTGCTCCGGCGGGAAGCGAGCACCTCGGCCCGCCAGGCCTCGACGCCACCGCGCAGCGGCCAGCCCCGAGTCACAGTGCCTCGCCTGCGTTGCGCATGATTGACTCGCAGCATGCGATTGACCCGGTCGATGAGCGCTGGCGTCTCCCCTTCGCGAAGGAGGAGCTCCGCCGCCTGCATGCTGCCCTGGTTCCGCTCGGGGGTTGCGGGCAACGCCTCATCGTGGACGGGCCAGAGCCCCAGCAGAGGCGGAGTGACACCCTCGAGCAGGGCTGCGTGCACCCGGTCGTACCCATCGAGCACCAACCACTTCATGAGCAAGTCCACGTAGAGCAGCAGGACGGGAGGCAGCGTCCCGTCCCGAGCGCGCTTGCGCCAGCTCTTCACCCGCCCATCGTCCTCGGGAGAGGGCGCACGCAGCGGCATCATCGCCCCCGCGCGCATTCGCTCCTCCGAGGACTCCCCGAGATCGCGCCAGTCCTCGACCCGGAACCGCTCGAAGCGCAGCACGCCCTCGGGCGAATGCGGTGGAAGCGGAGGCTGGCCGAACTGCCACCCCATCGTGCTGAAGGGATAGCGGCGCGCCCCGGGGGCACTGGTGGCCAGGAGGGGCCGCAGACACCACCGGCCCGCGTGAAGCACCGAATGCTCGGAGTGTGCAATCGCTCGGCCCAGGTGCCACATCCAGGCCTCCCACCAACGTTCCGTCCCCGGTGCGTGCACCACCGCGCGCACCTCGGCCGCGGACAGCGGAGGCAGTCCCCAAGGAGCGCTGGCATTCCCTCGGAGGAAGCCGCACAGGTCCCACCAGCCGTGGATGCGCACCCAGAGCAACGGCTGTCCCCCGCTCATCAGGCGCAGCCGGTAGTTCGGCGCGGCTTCGAAGTGCAGAGACGGCGACTGGCGCCAATGGCCCTCGAAAGGCACGTTCAGCAACAAGCCCGGGCCCGCGAGCGGCAGTTGCCAATCCTCCGTGTCATCGATGGCGAAGGCCACGCTCGGATGCATCCCCTCCTCCTCAAGTCCCAAGGTTGTAGCAGGGACGCCAGTGGGCAACGCTCCTGACGCTACCGGCCCCATCATCGGGCGGCGGTGCCACGAGAACCGCAATGGTTGCCATTGCAGGCAAATGAATGGATGCCGTCACGACAGGTTGAGTGAAAACCTCCACCATCCCCACGGTCCGTTCAAATCCTCGTACTGGGCGTGAGCTTTATTGATACCCTTGTTTTGCAGGACTGCCAGGAATGGCAGGTTTTATCGCCCCCCAAGAAAGCAGGAACAACCCCCATGAAACATCTCAAGTTCTGGCAACAGGTGCGTCCATTCGTAGGCGGAGTGATGTGTACGCTCACGCTCGCGGCGGGCTGCGGCCCGGCGAAGGAGCAGGAAGCAGAGAAGGACGCACCCGGAGAGACGAAGAGCGAGGTTGTCTATGGCATGGACGACCGGCTGGACGTCTACGCCCACCCAGACGCCACGCTGCGCGCGCTGGCGCAGCAGTCCACCGTGGCGCTGATGCACCCCCCTCTCATCGACGCGACGGACCCCAACCACGTCGTCTTCACCGGCCAGACGCTGGGCGAAGCACGCAACCTCTGCACCACCGAGCGCTTCCGGGATGACCCGCGGGCGGCCTTCTGCTCCGGCACGCTCATCGACGATGACCTGGTGCTCACCGCGGCCCACTGTGTCCCCAACGCCGAGGAGTGCGCCAACACCCGCTTCGTCTTCAACTTCTACCGGACCGCGGAGGGCCAGCTGCAGCAGGTCACCACGCAGGACATCTTCCGCTGCACCGGCATCGTGGCGCATGAGCTGGGCTGGACGAGCCGGGGGAACATGGACTACTCCATCCTGCGCCTGGACCGGCCGGCCACGCCGCGCTTCACCCCGGCACCGGTCCGCAAGGGCAACACCCCGCTGGCCGTCGGGCAGAAGCTGGCCGTCATCGGCAGCGGCAGCGCCATCCCCTTCAAGATCGACTCCGGTGGCACGGTGCGTGACGGGCGTGCGAGCGCCCTGGACTTCCTGGTGTCCACCACGGACACCTTCGCGGGCAACTCGGGCTCGGCCGTGTACGAGACGACCAACTACACGGTGGCGAGCATCGTCGTGCGCGGTGACGCGGACTATGTCGCCAACGGGACCTGCAACGTGGTGAACAAGTGCTCCGAGACGGGCTGCATCGGCGAGCAGAGCACCTACGTCTTCAACGCCATCAGCACCTTCTGCGCCGCGACCAACAACGCCAGCCCGCGGCTGTGCGCCGACATGCCGCCCCCCCCGGTCCGCCCGGACACCTCGTTCACCTACTTCACGGGCGAGACCAACGAGGCCCGGCAGAACACAGCGGACAAGGTGATCAGTCTCTCCGCGGGTGATGTGGTGGAAGTGGGCACCTGCACCCTGCAGGGCGCCCTCTCCTTCGGGAACACCTCGCTGCGCTTCACCGACGCGCAGGGCAACGAGCTCGCCGCCAGCTCGTGTTACTTCAAGCACAGGGTGGGGGCCTCCGGCGACTACACCATTCGCGCCGGCTGCTCCAACAGCTCGCTCTGCGGTGGCACCGTGGTGTGGAAGGTGACCCCGAACGCCAACCTCGTCCGGGGCACGTTCGCCTTCAACCTCACCAACACCAGCAGCGGCACGCGCAACACCGCCAATCAGAACGTGACGCTGTCGTATGGCCAGACCATCGACGTGGGCACCTGTGGCCTGGAGGGCGCCTCCGGCAGCGGCGACACCATCGTGCGGCTTCACGACTCGGCGTCGGGCCACGTCGCGGCCGAGAACGACGACACCTTCGGCACCTGCGGTTCCCTCTCGCACGTCATCTACACCTCGAACGTCGTGGGCGAGAACAGGCCGTATCAAATCCGTGTCGGCTGCTTCCGCGACACGAGCTGCAGCGGTACGGCCTCCTACGTCATCTACTAGGCCACCCGTGAGGGCCTGCTGAAGGTGTTCGGCAACCTCACCCCGCCTGGCAGAGGATGACGCGGTGCTCGCCCTCGATGAAGACATTGGGGGCGAGCCCGCGGCATCACGTTCCCGTGAGCCTCGCGGAGACCCACTTCTGGAGGCCTGGACCCTTGCTGGCTCTGGCCTTCGGGCGAGGATGCGGCAGCGTGTCCGGCCGCTCGAAGTGCAGCTCCTCGCCGTCTTCGGGGATGTGCACCTTCGCGAGCAGCCCCTCGGCCTTCATCCGCTCGCGCAGCCCGTCGCGCGTGGTCGGGCAGTGGTCGAGCGCCTCCAGGTGATTGAGGACAACCCGTCCGGGCGCGCGCCTGACGAGCGTCACGAGCTCGTCGACCGAGAACAGGATGTCGCCGCCCAACCCCATGTTCGCCGCGCCCGCCGGGGCGATGATGACGTCGGGCTGGAGGCGCTCCACTGCTTCCAGGACTTCGTCCGTGAGCACCGCGTCCGACGTGAGGTACACGCTCGGCTCGTCCGGGTGCGCCAGGTAGTAGCCCGACACGGACCCCAACAGCCAGGAGAGCAACCCACGACCGTGCCGGGACGGGATGAACTCCACCGCCATCCCGAGCGCGCCGTCTTCGAGCTCGTGAACGTCGAGTCCCTTCTTCCTGAGGTTCGGCGCGTCCACGCGGCGCGCCCACACGGGCAGCCCGTGCTCCCGTATCCAGCGACGGCCCGCCGAGTCCAGGTGGTCCGGGTGCTCATGGGTGACGAGTACGCCCGTCACCCCCTCCAGCAACGCAAATGTGCCGGGCGGCAGAGCAACCAGGGGGTTGGGGCGACGGCCGCCTCCGAAGAGCTTGAAACCCGGGAACGCCCCCTGCTCAGAGAGCATCGGGTCGACCAGCAGCCGGTGCTCTCCCAGGGTCAGCAGGGTCGTGGCGTTGCGCAGGTGGCGGATCTTCATGGGGCACTCCGGTAAGGGGTTGCCCCGAATAACTAGAGGCCGCACGAGCGGATGGGTACCGTTAGATTTGGAAGGCAGGCATCCGTTTTTGCATGGAGGTTCGGGTGGAGTGGGACTTGTTTCGCACGTTCGAGGCAGTCGCTCGGCTCGGGAGCCTGACCGCCGCGTCGAAGGCCCTGGGCGTGAGCCAGTCGACCATCAGCAGACACCTGGACCGGCTGGAGGAAAGCGCCGGCTCCCCGTTGCTGCTGCGCGAATCCCCGCTGCGGCTCACAGAGCGCGGGTCCTCGTTGCTGGCGGCGGTGCAGCCCATGGTGGATGCAGCGCTGGCGGCTCGGTCCACCCTGGAAGACACGCCGGAGCTCCATGGCGAAGTCACCCTGACCACCGTCGGCGAGATGGTGCGCTGGGAGCTGGCACCCCGCCTGCCGGAGTTCTACCGGGCCTTTCCCCACCTGCGCCTGCGCATCCTCGCGGAGAACCGGATCAGCAGCCTTGCCGCTGGTGAAGCCGACGTGGCGCTCCGAATGTTCCGCCCCGAGAGCGGCGAGCTCGTCGCGCAGAAGGTGCGCTCGGTGTCCTACGCGTTCTTCGCGGCCTCCTCGCTCGAGCTCCACCCCGAGGTCCCGTGGATGGGCCTGACAGGCTCGCTCGCCGGGCTCCCTGAACAACGCCATGCCGAACGAGTCTTCGCCACCCGTCCCCCACGACTGCTCGTCGAAGACATCGAGTCACTCGGGCTCGCGGTCCAAGCGGGCCTCGGTGTAGCCCTCCTGCCCCGGGGTTTCGCCGCGCGGCTCGCCGAGGTGGTGGAGGTTTCTCCGCAGCGGCTCGGAGAGCGGAGCAGCGACAGCCTCCCCTCTCGCGACATCTGGATGGTTGTTCATCGCTCGAAACAGCACGTGCCCAGGGTCCGGGCGGTGATGGGGTGGCTCAAGGAAGTCCTGAACGACGTGCGCCCATGACCGGGACCCCGTACAACGCCAGGGTCCCGGATGGCTCGGCTCAGGTGCGCACGAAAGCGCTCGCGTCGGGGAGCCCACTGCCAGAGGTATCAACCCCCAGGGCAGTCAGAACACCCGAGAAGATGTCCGGCTCGTTCGTCGTCATCTTGCCAGGCTGTGGCGCTCCGGTGCGCGGGTCGAAGCCATAGGTCAGCGCGGTGAGCGGGTCGATTCCACCCAACACCGTGTTGCCCTTGAGCATGGGCGAGAGCATCAAGAAGCCGTTGTTGAGGTCATGCCCGGAGCTGAACGCGATGGCGTCGTTGGGCCGCGAGCGCGTGCGCCCGAACTCAGTCGCCACGTAGATGAGCGTGCGGTCCCACATGCTCTCGCCGGTGGCCTCATCGAAAGGCTCCGCCTTGAGCAGGTCGATGAGCTTGTCCACCACGCTCATCACCCGCGACCACATGAAGGCCTGACCCGCGCGATGATCGGTGTGGCTGAAGTCAAAGGCCAGCGGTGGGTTGGCGATGAACTCCTCTTCATTGTTTCTCACCGCGACGTTGAACGACGGGCCAATCGTCACCGTCACCGACACCCGGTACTTGAGGAGCAGGAACGCCAGCGCTGCCTGTCCCTGCACGGGGTCGGTCAGGTAATCCGGGAAGAGCGTGCGCAGCCGATCCCCATCGGGAGAACTCGACAGGCCGTACTCCGTGAGCGGCATCTTCGGCGGCTGATTGGGCAGCACGTTGAGGCGGTTGATGAGATCCTTCGCCTCCAGCGCCGGTTGTCCCTCGATGCGCTGCTCGTTCCACCGCTGGAGCGCCGCCGCGTCCTCAAACGTCCGTCCGAAAACCGACTGTGAATCGAGCGTATTGCGCGCGCGCCGAGCCATCTCCACCACGTCACGCGGAGGCGCGTCCTTGATGCCCTTGCTGCCATCGAGTCCCAACGGCCAGAACGAGGCGTTGGACACCACCTCCCCATAGCAGTACGAGGGCAGCGAGCCATCCGTACCGCGCTCGGAGTAGCCGCCCATCCCCATGTTCACGTTGGGAATGGGGAAGCCCGCGCCATACTGCAGAGCCACGCACTCCTGCAGTGTGCGGCCGCTCCAGGCCGCGTTGCCCGTAATGCTCCGCTTCTGTGCGATGGCGTGGTTCACCGAGGTGCCCACCGTCGTGGCCACGAGCATGGAGTCCTTGTGCTTACGCACGAAGGGAAGCTGATCCGTGTTCACCAGTTGAGGGATGTTGCCCATCAGTTGGTTGCTCACCTTCACCGCGCGGAACGGGGAGCCGTCCACGCCCTGCACCTGCTCGTCCGGGAAGGTGTTGAGTCGCGAGGCGTTGGCACCCGCCTCCGAGGCGCGCACCGCCAGCAGGCTGTCGACGATGGAGGCGCCTCCGGTCGCGCCCACCACGATGAGGAAGCGAGGCTTTCCATCGAGGCGGGCGCGGCGCACGCCACCGAACCTCTCGAGTGCCTCTGGGGTATTGAGTGCTTCGCGGCAGCCCGTCAGCAGGGGTCCTAGCGTCGCGGAGCCCGCTGCGCACAGTGAGAGTGCCTTCAACATCTCCCGGCGCGAGAGTCGACCAGTGTTGCGGAGAGACATGTCATTTCCCTTTAGAAGAAGATGGACTCGGCGGAGGAGAGGACGACGAAGCAGGCGGCCTTCATCCAGTCGCGGCCGGGCGCCTGACTGCTCGAGGATTCAATGTCGGTAGCCAATTGCAGCAATGCGCCCACCTCGGTTTCGGTGGGGTCTCGCAGCAGTGCGCGCTGGTAGAGCGAGGTGATGGCGTTCTTCACCGGCTCGCCCTCCCGGCTCGTCAGGCGCCCCTGGGCGTTGAGCTCGATGCCCCCGAAGATGATGGCCTCCGAGGGAGTGGTGACGTCGAGCGTGACGCGCCGGGCGCAGGCCGCCGTCGCCACACGGTCAACGGCGATGGGCGTGGTCACTCCGGTGAAGGGCAGCGGCTCGTAGACACCCAGGCCGTAGGGTTCGACGCCTCCCAGGGCCACGGTGTGCACGTTGGTGGTGCACGGGTATTGGCCCAATTCGTTGCACACCTGCTCGACCGGCAGTGACAACGCCGCCGCGAAGTCGGACGCCAGCCGCTCCGGGCCCTTGAAGCGCAGGTTGTTGCGCGAGGAGCGAGCCAACTCGGGAGGAGGTGGTGTGCCAGCGTCTTGCCCCGGGGGAGCCGGAGAGGGAGACGGGGACGGGGACGGGGACGGGCAGGCGATGAGGACGCAGACGGCGGACAGGAGCAAAACGCGAAGAGAATCAGGGCGCACCGTAGGCCTCCGTGCGGATCAGATCGTGAAGCATGCGCTGCACGCGGTACTGGTGCGTGCCCTTGAAGCGCTGCCAGGTGGCGACGAACTCGGCGTGTTCCTCGGGAGTCGGGGCGTGGCCGATGAGCAGCTTCCAGTAGTCGGTGACGGTGGCGATGGCGAAAGCGTCGCTGTTGGCACCCACCTGGGCCCACTCGACGAGGTTGTTCACCGGCTGGCCGAAGATGTAGCCGGCTTCGGGGGTCTGGGTGATGGTCGGCGCGACGTCACTGAAGTACGTCTCGAGGCGATTGGGGATGTAGTTCGCGGAGCTGAGCTGGTCCGTGAGGGAGAGGCCCTGGTAGTTGCGGAAGGGGTAGCTCAATGGGTCGAGCGTCGCGTGGCAGGCTGCGCAGGCGGGCTCCGTCACGCCCTTGGCGTCGTAGTCGCGGGGCTCGTTGGGGATGCTGTAGAGGCCCTCTTGTTTGGCGATGTCGTAGCCCAGATATGCGCGGTAGGCCTGTGACGCGGCGTTCCGCGGGAGCGCGGTGAACATCACGAAGTAGACGAGGCTCCACGACGAGGTGATGTTGCCCGCGCGGTACTTCTCGTCCTGGACGTACAGGAACGTATTCGGCTGGGTCGTTATCGAGTAGCGCGTGGGGTTCGACGACCAGCGGACGAAGTACTTCGCCGTCATCACATCGCGCGCGTCGTGGTCGTCAATCTGCGAATAGGCGTAGAGCGCGTAATCGTCGTAGTAGTCAGCGAGGGGAATGGCCCCTTCATCTTGTCCGGCCTTGAGCGAGCCCACCGGGCGGATCTTCGGGTGCGCCAGCTTCCACAGCTGGCCATCCTTGCCACGCCAGAAGTCGCTCTGGGTGCAGCGGTCGAGCTCAGCGTCAAGGCGCGCGCGCTGCTCATCGGCGTTCAACGCGGAGAACTCCTTGAGCTGGGCATAGGTGGGCGACTGTCCGCAGAAATCGAGCAGCACGCGCCGGTACGCGAAGCGTGTGTCGTAGCGGCACACGTCATACTGGGGGTTGGTGCCCGCCGCGCAGCCGCCCGTATCCACCGGGAAGCTGTTGGCGTCGGCCGGCAGGGTTCCTCGCTGGATCTCCACGAGGTTCGGCACGCCGTCGCCATCGGCGTCCGCCGCTTCGACCGCCCTCAGTGCCGTGGGGAGTGCGTAGGCGAAGTCATTGTCGGACAGCGGGCGCGGCGCACCAGGCGCCAGGTGGGATTCCAACCCAGCTCCGAAGGAGTTCCGCTGTGGCGGGGCGACGTGACAGTAGGTGCAGGAGGGTTGCTGCCCAGTGCAAACGGATGCCGAAGGATAGGTGGTGCAGAACACGCTGCCAGCGGGCGGTTTGGCTAACGCCTCTCCTGACAGGCAGAGGGCTGCCCCCAGTATGAATCGTCGAAGCACTTGGTTTCCTTGCGGGTTGGTCAATTCGACCCTGAAAAACCAATCCCCCCGCCAGGTGTCACCCGCCACAGCAGATTTTGCATTTTAAGAAATCAACTGTGCTGAGCTGCTGTGAGGGGCGGTCCAGCAGCAGGCGAATTCACGGACTTGCCGCATCGCCTCTCCAGTCCGTCGGTATCTTCTCGCCCCCCCACCTGTGCATGCAGTGCATCTAGCGATTACCCCGTATTCGCCCCCGAGGAGCTGATGAAGACACACATTCTTCGTTGTTGGTGGCTGGGAAGTCTCATCGCGGTCGTAGGCTGCGGAGCAGAGCTGGTCTCCGCCGAAGGCGCGGGCGAGTACGCCCCAGAGACACAAGCGACAGCGCTGGTGAACGACGGCTACTGGGCTGACGTCAGCAAGCCCTTCCCCCTGACCCCGCGGGGGCACGCCGTCGGCATCTGTAGTCACAACACCTACGTGGACAGCATCCTGGGTTCCGCGAGGAGCCTCGAGTCCACGCTCTCGCGCGTTCAGGCCGCCATCGCCGCCGACGTCGACATGATCGAGTTCGACCTCAAGGAGCAGAACGGCCAGGTGTACGTGGACCACGATGATGACGGTGGCTCCACCGGTGCGCTGCTCGCGAACGTGCTGGACTCCCCTGCGTTGCAGGCCGACGACGCGGTGCTCTATCTCGAAATCAAGGAGACAAGCTCGCACGCGAGCATCGCGCGCAAGATCCTCGACATCCTGGATGCCCGCCGGACCTGGTATGCACGCGCTGGGCGCCCGGTCTTCATCCGCTCCTTCCACGCCACCCGCGCCAACCTCCTCGAGACGCAAAAGCTCCTCGGACAATACCCGGCCATCAGCCCCTACCTCCGGCTCCACGTCCTGTTCTCGGCGAACCAGGCGACGCACGGGCTCATCCAGGATGCCTTCAGCCGTGGCTGGCACGGTGTCGAGTTCCCCTACGCCGACGCCAACATCCTCTCGAAGATCGCCTACGCGAAATCCCTGGGGCTGGGCGTCACCCTGTGGACCATCCCGGTCAACTTCGGCGAAGTCTATCTGTCCAACCTGCGCGAGGAAGTGGACGCCTTCGTGGTGGACTACGACGTCGCCAAGGCACGAGCTGTCGTCTCGGAGGACAACCAACTCCTCTACCTGAGCGTGTGGAAACAGCCGGCCTCGGGGACAAGCATTCGCTACCACCAGACGAACGCCACCACGTACACGGCACCGGTCAACGTCGCCGGAGCCCCGAGCACCCTGGCGGATGGCACCGGAGAGAATCTCTACGGCACCTCGCTTGTCTTCAGCGCGGCCTCCGCCCTGTCGATGCCCTTCTACGACGCGGACACCGCCGCTGGACAGGGCTACTTCGTGAGCGCCTACGTCAACTTTGACGATCTGCTGACGAGCTGCCCCGGAGGTGCCAGCAGTTGCACCATGGCCCTGGTGAGCAAGTCGGAGAGCGGTGCCTTCGCGCTCGAGCTTTTCCGCTCCAGCACCGGTGCACGGACACTGCGCTTCGGTGTCCACGTGGCGGGGGGCTACCAGTATGCAACCCGGTCGCTGTCCGCGCTCAACGGCACGAACAGCTACCTCATCACCGGCGCCTACGACGGGAACGGCCAGGTGAGGCTCTGGGTAGACAACTCCTCATCGGGTACCACCCAATCAGGGTCCTTCACCGAGGGGGTACGCAACTCGGATGTGCCGGTGACGCTCGGTGCAGATCCCCAGGCAGGAGCGAGCCCGCGCTTCTTCCTCAGCGGCAAGGTCCAGATGGTGCAGGTGCTCCGCTGGGGCGACCACTAGCCAGGAAGCAACAGGAGGGCCCTGGGGTGACCCAAGGCCCTCTTGGATTTCAGTGGGAGAAATCAGCGGATCCGGGGCGAGCACTCGCCCTCACCCCGGAAGTGCCCGACCGTTCGAGCCAGCGCGGTCACGAAGTCCCGCAGGTTGTTCACGTTCGCGGCCCCACCCGTTCCGTACTGGCCACTGGGCAGCTCCGTCAGGTCCACCTGCGCCAACTCCTCCAACGTCACCTCCCCGTCCGCGCCCTGGACGCCCAGCCTGTCGGCCGCGGCGAACGCGTCAAACCGCATCTTCGCGTCCGAAGACTGGAGGTCGTCGAAGAAGAGGTGATCTCCGTGAATGGTGAGCTGCACCGTCTCCGCACCTCCGTTCGGCACTGTCACCCCATCGCCGAGGTCCGGATGCGCACAGTGCTCGTACAGGGTGTTCAGCGGAAAGCCCCACGCGAACCGCTTCGTCACTGACGCCTTCGTGGCCGTCCCCTCCACGTACACGGACCAGCCATGAGCCTTCAGCAGGTTCACATCCTCCGCGCTCGCGTTGCCGGCCTCCGCGCTCACCGCGGGAACGATGGCGTAGCTCACCTCGTCCCAGGTGGACGCGGGCAACGAGGTGAAGCTCGCCACCGTCACGGGCCCCGGCTTGTGCACATCGAATACCTTCGCACCCGCCGACTCCGCCGCCAGCTCTCCCTGGTGATCGGCCACCTTCAATTCGCCAATCGTCACCAGGAACTTCGAGTACTTCACCGTCCAGCCGTCCGCGAAGTCCTCCGCGGGGATTTCCTTCTCGATGAAGTCCTCACCGTAGGTGGTGAACGTCACATCTCCCGAGCCGGTGCTGCACGCCGCCAGCCCCAGCAGTCCCAATCCCATCATCAGCTTCTTCATGGCGTTGCTCCATCCACCCACGTCACGACGTAGGCGCTCGTGTCCTCCACACCGCGAACCAGGGCATTCATCGCCTGACTCTCGGTGGGGAATGTGGAAACACCACCCGCGTCCACTGGGGACGCCGTGGCGAAGTCGATGCGTCCCAACCACTTCTTCAGGTCCACCGTGATGCGCACCCGGCCCGTCTCCATCTCCAGCGCTCGCTCGAAGCGGATGCCCTGGATGGGCTTCTGCAGTTCCATGGCCGCGTCGAAGTGCACCTCCCTGCCGTCCGTGTGCTTCGCCACGCCTCGAATCCGCACCGCGCGACCTTGCAGCAATCCCTGGGCATCGCTCGACGCCGTGGCCGAGGGCAGCGTCAGCTCCATCGAGCCGTAGTCACCCGTCACCGCGCTCGCCTCGCCCAGCACCGTGGGCTGCGCCGCCAGCAGGTCCACCATCCCGGTATTCAGCAGCTCGCCCAGGGCATCCCCCGGCACGTAGTGTCCCGGGTGAGCCCACGCCGTTCCGCCAATGAGGGCGTAGGGCTCGAAGCGCGGCCACCTGGAGGAGAGCAGCACATGCCCCTCGTAGAACCGCACGGGCCCCACCGACACGTGCGCGGACGCCAGCGTCACCGTCCAGCCCCGATCGTTCGGGCCCGTCATGGGCTGTGCTGTCATCTCCACCGGAAAGGTGCGCCGCTGCGCGCCGGTCCCACAACCGACCAGCAGCGCGAGTACGAGCACCGAGGGCAAGGCGAGAATGCTCTTCACAGATGGACCTCCAGGGTAAGCGAGGCCGTCCGAGGCGGCCCCGCGGTGAAATGCCGGGTGGGAAGAAGGCCCGCGGGGGCTTCCGGATCGAACCGCGAGCCGTACACGAACTCCCCGTCGCGCCACCGCGCGTCCAGGGCGTTCTCCACCTCCAGCCGCAGGCCCACGTTGCGGAGCCGTGCTCCCAACAGGGCATCCGCGAGGAACACCGTGCGGCTGTACTCGTCAAAAGGCAGGGGCCTCGGTCCGATGAGCGTCAGTCCGAGCCCCGCGGTGAGCTCCACCGGCAGGCCCACGAGCGACACCGTCCGATTCCAGCCCACGTCTCCTCGGGCGACCAACGGTGCGAAGTAAGGCAGCAGGGTATTGGTCTCCAGCACTCGCGCGTGCGCCACCGTCGCGCTCAGCGCCGCTGTCACGCCGGGGAGCGGCCGGGCCTGGAGCGCCGCGGAGAGCCCCGCACGCACCGTCTCGCCCGTGAAGGCCGTCGTGCCCACCGTATGGTCGAAGAAGAAGTCATCCTCCACATGCGAGCCGAACAGGCTCAGCTGCGCCGCCACTCGCTCCCCGTCTCTCCGAGCCCCCAGCTCCGCGCTCCGGACCGAGACGAAGGGCGCGCGCTCGCCCTCCGCCAGGCTCCGCGCCTGCGGGGAGCGGAACCCATCTCCGTAGCTCGCGAACAACCGCCAGCGCTCCGTGAGGGAGAACTCGAGCCCGGCCTTCGCGCCCAGGTGCACGCCGAACGCGCTCCGGGAGTAGCCCTGCCCGTCGGAGTAGCGGGGATCCCTGAAGGCGAGCGAGTCGAATACCTCCACGCCTAGCGCGTCGGCCCGGCCTCCGAGGAGCAATCGCCACCGGCCCAGGGCCAGCTGCGCCTCCGCGTAACCCCAGACATCCGTCTGTACGAAGTCCGCGTCCACCTCTTCCTCGAAGAAGGTGCCGTCCAACTCGCGGTAACGCCGCTGCGTCTGGGTGGCGCCATCCCGCCGTGCTCCGAGCCCCAGCTCCAGCGCGACGTCCTTCCCGAAGGCTTGAACGAGCCGTCGATGCTCCGTGCGAGCCCCGAGCGTCCGCGCGTCATGCGTCTGCTCCAGCCCGTCTCCTCGCGCATCCACCCGGTAGCCGGTGAAGTTGTTGCGCAGGCGCAGGTCCGTCAGCAGGCCGAACACCTCCAGCACCGTGCGTCCCGTGCCGTTTCTCGGCAGCTCCACGCCGAGCAGCAACTGGTGCCGCGATGCCGAGCCCCCCTGCCCTCCGAAGGGCGCGTCGAAGAAGGAGCTCTTGCCCGAGAGCAGGTCGGCCTCACGCACCACTCCGGGGGTGTCGAAGCGCGTCGTGTAGCTACCCGCGAGCGCTCTCACACGCAGGGCGCCCACGCCCGTTCCTACTGTTGACGCCGCCTGGGCCAGCAACGAGGCCCGGCCAAAGGTCCGCCGCGGACCGAAGCCCTTGCCCTCGCCCAGCTCCACCGCGGCGAAGGTCTCCGCGTCCTCTCCGGGCCGCACCGCCGCCACCAACCGCCGCTGCCCGTACTGCCCCAGCGTTCCCGCCAGCAGCACCCCGGGCTCGTCGAGGCCGAGCTCCAACCGCACCGTCCCCGCCACCGCGAAGTCGCCCTGGGAGGCCCGGTAGGAGCCCTCCGTCACCCGCAGCTCCCGCACCACCTCGGGGATGATGAAGTTCAGATCCGCGTAGCCCAGCGCGTGGATGTGGCTCACCTCGTTCACCGGCAGCCCGCCCACGTTCAGCTCCACATCCTGGCCGTGCAGCGCGTCGAACCCACGCAGGAAGAGCTGCTGCGCCTTGCCCTCACCGCCATGGCGCGAGGCCACCAGCCCCGGCACCAACCGGAGCAGATCCACCGCCCCTGACTTCGGCGCGGCGTCCAGCACCTCGCGGCCCAGCGTCACTTCTGACGCGCTCCGCGCTGGCCGTGTGGCGCGCACCGTGGTGTTCGGCGCCTGGCGTTCTTCCGCCGCGGGTGGCGGCTCGGCAGCAGGTGGCGACTCGGCAGCAGGTAGCTGCTCGGCAGCAGGGGGCTGCTCGGCCTCCGGCGGACGCACGTCTTCCACCCCGCCTCCCGCGGACAGGAGCAGGGGGGCACAGAGCAACAATGGGAGAGAGATCATGACGCAGCCATACACGAACCTGGAGCCACGCCCGCCCGTGAATACACGGCGCACGTCACCCCACGGCTTGAAGCCCGCACGGACAAATGCCTCGCGCTCCCGCGTTCACGGGCGCGCACTCACCTGCTTCGAGGTAAGGAGGCCCTACGGGCCTTGTGGCATTGCAGTGAGTCGCAGCGGTACGCCCGGCAGCCGCAACGGGCCCCGGAAGACTTCCTGCCGCAGCGGGTGCCATCGCACGACTGGCGCCAGCACGCTCGCTTTCGTCACCGCCACTGCGAGCAGGTGCTCCACCGAGCCCACGGGGTGCTGATGCCCCGGGTCCCTTACGGAGGGTTCCTGCTCGTGGCCCTGCTCACCGGCGTGTGCATGCGCGTGGCCATGAGCGTGCGCATACGCGTGGGCACGCTCGTGCGCCGTGCCCATTCCGCCACCATGGGCCACCACCGCATGGATCACCGGTGCGACCGCGAGCCCGTACACCAGGACCATCAGGCCCAGGCATGCCAGATCTCGGCGGTCTCGGGGGTCCAGCAAGGTAGCGTGCTCCGACAGGGGAAGGGTCGCGCGAACTCCTACCCATCTTTCCCCGGGTGCGCAAGGCACCTGTGCTGGCAATAGGACGTGCTGGCTGAGTGTGATTTTACCGAATTACCAAGAAACTCCAGGCTTCAAGCCTCGACAACCAGAGGCCCATCCATCCTTGCTCGGGAGTCCCCTTTGAACCACAAGTTCTGCCTCATCGCCGTCGTCTTGATGTCGCTTCTTCCGTTCCACGCAGGAGCCCAGACCTAACTCATCGTGTTCGGGGACAGCCTGAGTGACTACGGCAACAACGGTGTCGCCACGTGTGGTCCACACACGTGCCCGAGCAGCCAGCTCATCGGCGCATGGGTGAAGTAGCTGGCAGACCAGCTCGGGCTTCCGTTGACGGCATCCAATGATGGCGGGACGAACTACACCCGGGGGACGCGGTCACCAGCGAGATGACCACACAGGTCAACCTCTACCTGTCCGCCCATCCGAGGGCCTCGTCCACCGCGCTCTACATGCTGTAGGGAGGAGGCAACGACATCAATTACAAGGCCCAAGCTAATCCGCTTGATTCCTCGGGTATCAAGGCCACGGCGGCCAAGACTGTATCCAACATCAAATCGCGGATCCGAATGCTTGCCCGTGCGGGAGCTTCGAACGACCAGAAGTGCTGATCCTTTCATGTAGGAAGAAGTGAATATGTAGAGCCCACCATCGGTGAGCGATCATCCCGATGGTTTCACCCGTCGCCAACCTGCGCCTACCTTCTGTCCGTGGAGAACAGCTCGAGCAACACGGCAGAATCGTACAGGGCCTGATAAGGCGCAGGTAGCCCTCGACCGTGTCGGGCAACAGCTTCGGCGTCTGCTTCAACGACGGCATGAGCGCCACCACCAGTGTGAAAGGCATGCCATCCGCCCGCAGCTCGGATGAAAAGATGTGCCATGCAGCGTAGCGGCAGGGGTCGGTGGGAGACGGAGGCCCCCTCCCTTGAGGGCGCCGGCTCCTGGGTAATCTCCCACCCTTTGACACCGTCCCCCTGCGGGGGAGATACCGATGTCATGGCTCAAGACGCCACGATCACTTCGATCCATTTTCAAAACTTCAAGGCGCTGCGAACTTTCTCGGCCCACCTCAGCCACATGAACGTGCTGGTCGGTCCGAACAACGCCGGCAAGTCGACCTTTCTCAGCGCATTCAGACTGCTCGCCGCAGGCTTGCGCCGCGCGCATACACGCAGGCCCGAGCCGGTCAGGGGGCCCAAAGGGTCAACGTGGGGCTATCCCGTCTCCTTAGAAAACCTGCCCATCTCGACCGAAAACATCCACACGGATTGCGCTGACGTGGATGCACAGATTCAATTCAAGCTTTCTAACGGAAATTCGCTGACCCTCTACTTTCCTTCAGATAGCGGATGTTTCCTGCTCTTTGATTCCGAACGCCCCATCAACACGACGACTGCGTTCAAGAACGCTTTCCCCATCAGCGTGGGGCATATTCCCGTCCTCGGGCCCGTCGAGCACCAAGAGGAACTTCTCCAAGAGGAGTCCGTCCGCACCGGCCTGATGACTCACCGCGCCTCTCGTTACTTCCGCAACTATTGGCACCGCTACCCGGATGATTTCGACACATTCGCGGAGCTGGTTCAGCAGACGTGGCCCGGAATGGAGCTCGAGCGTCCCAGCCTGGCCGGACTTCACCCCCCCACGTTGACGATGTTCTGCCGCGAGGAGCGGATCGACCGAGAGCTATACTGGGCCGGCTTCGGCTTCCAAGTCTGGTGCCAGTTGCTGACTCACGTCGTCCGCTCCCGACGGGACAGCGTGCTCATCGTAGATGAACCAGACATCTACCTCCATCCTGACCTGCAGCGGCACCTGCTCTCCATTCTGAGAGAGGCCGGACCTGACATCCTCCTCGCAACCCATTCCACTGAAATCATCAGCGACGCGGATCCCTCTGAACTGCTGGTCATCAACAAGCGCAACAAAACAGCGCAGCGGATGAAAACGACGGGGGATGTGCAATCGGCGCTCGAGGTCCTCGGCTCTACCCAGAACATCACCCTCACCCAACTCGCCCGGAGCAGGCGGGTGCTCTTTGTCGAGGGTGAGGACTTCAAAATCCTGTCCCGGTTTGCGCAGCAACTCGGGCTGCGAGAGCTGTCCGCCGGTCTCGACCTAACTGTCGTACCGGTGGGAGGGTTCTCCAACTGGGAGCGAGTTCAGTCTCTCGCCTGGGGCATTGAGCGGGTCCTAGGACAGTCGTTGTTGCTTGCGGCTGTATTCGACCGGGACTACCGCTGTGCCGAAGAGGTGGCGGGAATTCTGGGCGACCTGAAGTCACTGAAACTGGCCCACATTCTTCAAAGGAAGGAGATCGAAAACTATCTGCTGATTCCAGGTCCGCTGGAGAGAGCCATCTCCCATGCGCTCCATGAGCGGGCGCGCCGTTCGGGAGAACCCCCGCTGCCCATGCGGCCCATCGAGCAACTCCTGCGTGAAATCACCGAGCCAATGCATCACGAGGTGTTGGGGCAGTACGTGACAAAGCGCACCCAGTACCTGAAGTCCTCGGGGTTGGATCCAGCGACCCTGACGACACAAACCCTCAGCGAGCTCCAGACCAGGTGGAATGACCTCCATCAGCGGATGGAACTCGTTCCAGGGAAGCAGGTCCTGTCCCGCTTGAACGAGGTGCTCGGACAAGAGCTCAAAATCAATGTTTCGATGCGGGGCATCATCTCACAGATGAGGAAGGAGGAGATACCTGCGGACCTCACCGCTTTGCTTGGTGAGTTGGAATCATTCCGCAAGCTCCGGAATGCCTGATGGGATAAAATGCGACGGTGCACCCATTGCGGCTGGACGCGCGGCTCACGTACGCGAGTTGGTTCATCGCGTTGATGGAAGAGGTCTCGGCCAGCACGAGCAGAAAGGATTTTTATGGCCGAGCGGAAGGTTGTTTCGGGAGAGGTGGAACTGTGGAGCGAGGACTTCGGGGACCCTCGCGATCCCGCGCTGCTGCTCATCATGGGAGCCAATGCCTCGGGCGTCACCTGGCCGGAGGAGTTCATCTCGCTGCTGGTAGCCGGCGGCCACCGCGTCATCCGCTATGACCACCGCGACACCGGTCGCTCAACATACCGGGACTTCACCCGCTACCCCTACTCCGTGACCGACCTCGCCCGGGACGCCGTCTCCGTGCTCGACGGCCATGGTGTGCAGCGTGCCCACGTCGTGGGGCTGTCCATGGGAGGCACGCTTGGCCAGGTGCTCGCGCTCGACCACCGCGAGCGCCTGCTCACGCTGACCGTCATGCTCACCGCCGCCCTAGGCGTGGACTTCGTGGGCAACATGGAGCGTGCCTCCAAGGGACAGCCCACGCTCGATGGGCTGCCCACGCCCGACCCGCGTGTCCTCGCCGTGCTGGCCCGGCGCTCCGAACCCGTTCGGGACCGGGCCTCCGAGTTGGACAGGCGCGTAGCGGAGTGGCGGGCGCTCTCCGGCGACAAGCTCCCCTTCGACGCAAGCGAGTTCCGGCGCTACGAGGAGCGGGTCATCGACCACGCGGGGAGCCTCGTGCAGCCGAGCGCCCATGCCCTCGCCACGCCAGTTCCCCTGGTGCGAGGCGCAGAGCTACGTGGCATCACCACGCCCACGCTCGTCATCCAAGGGGGGCAGGATCCGCTCAACCCCCCGCCCCACGGCCTGCACCTCGCACAGTCTATCCCCGGCGCCCGGCTGGTCGAACTCCCTAACATGGGACATGCGCTCCCCAGCGCCATCCATCAGCCCCTCGCTGATGCCATTCTCGAGCACACCCACCGCTTTGCGTGAAACGCCCTGGATGACGAGGCTCGTGCAGCGTGGGGAGACATCCTGTCAGGCAATCCCTTGCACGTGCCCTCAGGAAATGCCTTTGACTTCATTGAGACTCTCTGGAAACACAACCTTCCTTCGCTTGTCGTGCCTGGCCTCATGCACGTTCACCCTGGAGTTCCCCTACGTCCCGTCCAACTGTCGGCGTGAGTGAGTCGGCGCCGAAGCGTGTGACGGCGCGCACACGCTGGCTGTCGGCGCCGTCACAGCCGCTCTGTTGCCTATAAAACAGAGTCCTTCGTGTCAGGGCGCGGAACACCCCACGAGCCAGACGCCCTTGTCCGAGGCCGCCATGTCCCGCATCACGAGCTCCGAGGTTGTCTTCCCCCATTCCCTGTCCATCGAAGCGCGGCGCCAGCTCACCGACACCCTCTACGCCATCCACCAGCAGATCTTCGATGGGGTGGAGCGGGAGTCGTTCGCCCGCTACGTCGTCGAGTCCAAGGCCGAGCACACCTGGATCCTCGTTCACAAGAACGAGGCCGGAGAGCCCGTTGGCTACTGCGCCGTGCACATTTTCGAGAAGCAGCTCGGCGGAGAAGACCTGGCCGTGTTTCGCGCGGAGGCTGGCTCGCTGCGTGCCTACCGCGGGGACAACGTCAACGCACGCCTCTTGCTGGCATCGGTGGTGCGCTACGTCTTGAAGCACCCGGGCCGGCGCGTGTTCTACATGGGCTCGCTGGTACACCCGTCCAGCTACTCAATGCTCGCCAGGCACTGCCGCGAGGTGTGGCCACGCTGTGAGCAGGAAACCCCACCGGAGCTTCTGACCTTCATGGACGCGCTTGCCGCGGAGTTTGGCCTGGAGAAGGTAGACCCGGCCCGGCCGCTGGTGCGGAAGGTGGGCTGGCGCACACGCGAGTCGGAGGTAGAACGCGAGTACTGGACCCACTGTGACAAGCCCGAGGTGCGCTACTTCCTCGAAGCCAATCCGGGGTATGGCGAAGGCCACGGGCTGGTGACGGTGATACCCCTCACCTTGAAGAACCTGCTGAGCACGACCCGCTTCATGCTAACGCGGCGGCTGCGCCAGACCGTGGAGAGGCTGGCGGCTCAGGTGCAGCGCACGCGGCTCGGGGCCCGTCTGCGCTCCTCTCAAGTAGTGCAGCAATTGCGCCGCGTGCCGTTCTTCGCTCACATTGACGAGCCCACACTGCGTGGCCTGGCCAAACGCGCGGAGCGCCTCGTTTTACCCGCCGGCCGGAATGTCTTCCACGAGGGGAGTACCTGTGACGAGCTGTACCTGCTGGAGCGCGGTGCGGTCTACGTGCTGGCCGATGAGGCCCAGGGAGAAAAGCTCGTGGATGAGCTCAGCAGTGGCGCCGTCTTCGGGGAGTGCGCCCTGCTCACGAAAGAGCGCCGCTCCGCCTCCATCCGCACGGCGTCTGCCTCAACGCTGGTACGCATCCCCCGCTCCGCACTCCTGCCGCTGCTGGAGGGGGATGGTCGTCTGAGGGAGGGCCTATGGAAGATGTTTGCCGAGCGGCGCTTCGATGACCTGACGCGTGGGCTCGACAGCTACGGGCACCTCGGGCGCAAGGGCCGGCTCACCCTGCTCCGACACGGCGAGCACCGTGAGCTCGCGCCGCGGGAACCGCATACGGTCGAGGCAGGTACCCGCCTGTTCGTGCTGTCGGGCTCGGTGGATTTCGAGCACGAGGGCCTGATGGTGACCCAGCGAGGCTCCACGCTCCTGGAGGCACGACGGCCACTGCAGGTAAAGGCCCGGGAGGCCACGCGGCTTGTCCTCCTGAGGCTGGAGGCTTGGACAGACGCTCAAGAAGCTGGAACGAAACGGTCTGGTGACCCGGCAGGTGTTCCCCACGGTTCCTGTCACCGTGGAGTACTCCATCACTCCGCTTGGGCAGACGCTCGCTGTCAAAGTGGATGCGCTTCGCGGCTGGGCCGAAGAGCACATCGGCGAGGTCGTCCGCGCCCAGCAGAGCTTCGACGCGCGCACGTAGAACCCGGGGCGGGCACGACGCCGACGGCTACAGCAGCCGCACCAGCTCCATCACATGCGCGTCGTACTCGCCGGCCTGGGCCAGTGCTTCCGCCAGCCGCTGCACGTAGTCGCGATTCGAACCGCTGGGCCCGTGGGCGGAGCGCACCACCGCGGCGATCTCCTCCAGCGTCAAGGGTCCCAAGTAGTGGGGGTTGGACGGGCCCGCCACGTAGACCAGGGCCTCCAGCGACGGGGGCTCGCGCGTCTCCAGCATCACCCGGTGTCGCTCGTACCCACCCTGCTCACGGAAATCCAGGTGGGCCAGCACCTCGTCCACACGCTCGGTGGCAATCCGGTACGCCACGCCCCAACAGCGCGCGCCGGGCTCGGGCACCAGCGTCACCACCCGCCCGGGCGCCTCCGGCACGCCTCGGTGGTCCGTCGAGCCCTGCCAGAAGCGCCGCCCCCAGTCCCTCAGCCATGCCTCACGGCGCTCCTCGTACGGAAAGGAGGGACGGAAGATGAGGGAGCCATAGCCGAAGATCCACATGACTACGCGGTCTTGAGGCTCACGAGGTAGAGCCCGGTGATGATGAGCAGAATGCCGCCGAGGTTCACCCAGCTCATCGGCTCGCGGAGCACGAACCGGCCGATGAAGAAGAGCAGGACGTAGGACAGCCCCCCGAGGATGGGAAGCGCGCGCGCGATCTCAAAGCGGGAGAGCACGTACAGCCAGCAGATGACCCCGAGCCCGCACAGCAGCACCCCAGCCAGCGCATGGCGCGAGAAGCACAGCGAGAAGAGGTGGTAGCGCAGGAAGTCGGGCATCGACGGCGTCTTGCCCGCCAGCTCGAGCATCACCCCTTTCTTGAGCATCACCTGCCCAGAGAGGGAGAGGGCCAGGGTGAGGATGAACCAGAGAAAGATGGAGGGAGGAGGCATGGGGGGGAGACCTAGGCGTTGAAGATCATGGCCCGCAGGGGCATCCGGTGGTTGCGCAGGAGCTGTGTGAACTGCTCGTCGGACAGCCGGCGCTTGGCCGCCTTGTGACGCAGGTGATGAGGCCCAGCGCGCAGGGCCTCCCAGTGGCCACGAAGGAAGGCCTCGAGGAGCGCGCCGCCCTGGCCGCCCCCCGTCGCCTGGCCCTTGCCCTTGCCGGACAGCAGCGCATAGGCCATGAGCCCGTACCGGTACACGCTCCACACCGGCATCATGGCCAACATGTGCGGAGGGAAGTTGCGCAGCGCGAGGAGGTAGTGGTTGCGCTCCACGAGCCGCAGCTTCCACGGCGAGTAGGTGCTGCTGGAGGCCGAGTACTTGTGGAAGACCACCGCGCGCGGAGCGGCCACCGTCAGCCACCCGGCCCAGAGGCAGCGCAGCCCCAGGTCCGAGTCCTCACAGTAGGCGAAGAAGTCCTCCGCGAAGAGCCCGACCTCGTCGAGCATGTCCTTGCGGTAGAGGGCCGCGCAGCCGCTGGGCATCAGCACCTCGCCGAGGCCGTCGTACTGCCCCACATCGCGCTCGCCGCGCCCCCGCCCCTGGGCAATGCCGTCCGGGCACATGACGAGGCCACCCACCGAGTCGATGAGGGTGCGGTCGAAGAAGTTGAGAATCTTGGGCGCCACCATCCCGGCCCGGGGGTTCTGCTCGGCCGCGGCGACGAGCTCCTCGAGAAACCGGGGATCCGCCTCGGTGTCATTGTTGAGCAGCACGAGGTACTTCCCCCGAGCCACGGCGATCCCCACGTTGTTCCCCTTGGCAAAGCCCGTGTTCTCGGGGAGTGGGAGGAAGCGCGCCTCGGGCATCAGCTCGCGAGCACGAGCAAGCGAAGCGTCTGCCGAGCCGTTGTCGACGAAGATGACCTCGAAGTCGCGGTAGGTCTGGCGCGCGAGCGAGCCGAGGCAGTCGGCGAGCAGCTTCTCGCCGTTGTAGTTGACGATGATGACAGAGACGGTGGGCATGAGGTCGGACAGAGGGACAGGCGCGAGCCTTCTAACCCAACCGCCCGCTCCCTCCAACCCATGCCGTGAGCTCCCGGCATGCCGCCAGGCAACCCCCCGTCCGACGCTGCTCCCGGCTTAGAAGTCCTCGGGCTTGGGAGCCTCGTAGGTCACGGCGAAGGGATCGAACTTCTCGTCCTTGCGCTTCTTCTCGCTGGGCTGCGGCGTGAGGTAGGGGTCGATCTTCACCCGCAGACCGAACACCTTCGGGTTCTTCTTCGTCTCTTCCCGCTTCTGTCCGAACTGATCGCTCTTAGGGGAGTCGCTCATGGCCCGTGCATTCTAGCGCACTCGGCCCCGAGCAGGGGCAGGGAGGCCCCCCTACCCCGCTCCACCCGGCTCAGGTCACATCAGGCCGGAATGGTGTGCCTGTCGGCGCGGTCCCAGTGCCGGTGCTCCGCGATGGCCGAGACGAACGTGGCGGCGAAGGCGTTGCTCCCCGCCCCCTCCTGGTTCACCACGATGCCCGGCGCGGAGGTGGAGATTCCGCAGGCACTCAGGAGCTCAGCCCCCTCCTTCGTCGCGGCGATGGCCTTGCAGTGACGGTACGCTTCCTGGACGAAGTGCAGCGCGTCCCCGTCCTTCTTCAGCACCGCCACGCTCGCGGCACCGCCCGGAATGAAGACGGCATCGTACTCGAGCGAAGCTGTCGTGAGCGCGCTCCTGTCGACCTCCACCTTCCCTCCCGCGCCCTTCACCGTGCCGAGGTGCTTGGCGATGACCAGCAGCTTCGCCCCCTCCTTCTCGAGCGCGGCCCGCGCGGCCTCGACCTCGGAGACATCGACCCCCTCCGCCACGAGCGCCGCGATGCGCCGCGTCTTGATGGAGTTCTTCTTCGTGTTCTCGATGCTGAGCGCCGGCGACTTCTCGATGTTGCCCTTCACCACGGACACCTTGGGCGCCGGCAGTCCGAGTCCCTCGGCCACCGGGATCGCGAGCTCCCCGTCGATCTTCGCCAGAATCTGTTCCACGACGCGCTGGCGGATCTCCTTCCGCTCCACCTTCCCCAGCTCGAAGAGCAGGGCGGCGATGATGTGCTCCTTCTCGGGCTTCGACATGCTCCGGAAGAACAGCCCGGCCTGGCTGAAGTGGTCCGAGAAGGACTCGCTCCGGGTGCGCGTCTTCTCTCCGGTCACCTTCGCCGGGAAGTGGGTGAAGCCGCCCTTGTTGGCGGCGGAGAGCATCGGGCAGCCCCCGCTGAGCGAGTTCGGGTGGTAGTTGGCCCTGCCGGCGTCAATCCTGTGCCGCTTGATGCCGTCCTGCTGGTGGTTGTGCACCGGGGCCAGCGGACGGTTGATGGGGATCTCCGCGAAGTTCGGTCCGCCGAGCCGCGAGAGCTGCGTGTCCAGGTACGAGAAGAGGCGGGCCTGCATCAGCGGGTCATCGGTGAAGTCGATTCCCGGAACGACGTTCGCGACGCAGAACGCAACCTGCTCCGTCTCGGCGAAGAAGTTCGTCGGGTTGCGGTTGAGGGTGAGCTTTCCGATACGACGGACGGGAACCAGCTCCTCCGGGACGATCTTCGTGGGATCCAACAGCTCGATTCCCAGCTTCTCCACGTCCGCTTCCTCGATGATCTGCACCCCGAGCTCGTACTCGGGGTAGTCACCCGCCTCAATGGCCTCCCAGAGATCGCGCCGGTGGTAGTCGGGATCCTTGCCCGCGAGCTTCTGGGACTCATCCCAGACGAGCGAGTGCACGCCGAGCAGCGGCTTCCAGTGGAACTTGACGAAGCGCGACACGCCCTTCGCGTTCACCAGCCGGAAGGTGTGCACGCCGAAGCCCTCCATCATGCGGTAGCTCCGCGGGAGCGCCCGGTCGGACATGACCCACATGATCATGTGCGCCGTCTCGGGGACGAGCGAGACGAAGTCCCAGAAGGAGTCGTGCGCGGAAGCGGCCTGGGGCATCTCGTGGTGCGGCTCGGGCTTCACCGCGTGCACCACATCCGGGAACTTGATGCCGTCCTGGATGAAGAAGACGGGGATGTTGTTGCCTACCAGGTCGAAGTTGCCCTCCTCCGTGTAGAACTTGACGGCAAAGCCGCGCACGTCTCGCACCGTATCCGCCGACCCACGCGAGCCCGCCACGGTGGAGAAGCGGACAAAGACGGGGGTCTTCACCGACGGATCCTGGAGGAAGCGGGCCTTCGTGTACTCAGCCTGTGATTCGTACACCTGGAAGTAGCCGTGCGCGGCCGACCCGCGCGCGTGAACCACCCGCTCGGGAATCCGCTCGTGGTCAAA
This sequence comes from Archangium minus, assembly GCF_044360475.1. Lineage (NCBI taxonomy): Bacteria > Pseudomonadati > Myxococcota > Myxococcia > Myxococcales > Archangiaceae > Archangium > Archangium minus. The sequence continues at coordinate 4,542,713 of NZ_CP043494.1, read as the reverse complement.
ACGCGTCAGCTTCTCGCGGAAGTGGAAGTCCTCGAGCAGCGTGGGCCCTCGAGTCCCCACGCGAAGCGAGTCATCGGTGTGCTCGATGCCGATGCCCTGGTCCGTCGTCATCCGCTGGCCCGTGGGGTCCGAGCGGTCCTTCGCGAGTGCTTCGTCCTTGCTCCGCTCATTGATGCGCAACGATTGCGTGTCGTTCGTGTCCACCGTGCTACCTCCCGGGCGTACCGCAATGCGCACGAAGCCCCGAGGAAGCGAGCCATTCGGTGTACTGAGGTCCAGTCATCTGCGCATTGGCGAACGGAGCGGCGCCGGGATGTCGTCTCCACGGCAGGTGCGCCCTCGCTCTCACGGCAACCGGCCTGAAGCCTTCCAGATGGCGACATGCCAGAATGACGTCACCCCGTGCATTGAAGGCTTATGAGCGACGATCCCTCCATTCCGAGTGGCAGACTCAAGCGGCTCACCCGTATCGCCGGCATGGCCACCCAGGTGGGCGCCAGCCTCGCCACCGACCGGGTCAAGCGCCTGCTCGGTCGGGAGTCCGATGGGCATGCCGTGATGGCCCAGCGGGTGCTCGAGACCCTGGGCTCCCTGAAAGGTGCCGCCCTCAAGGCAGGACAGGCCCTCACCCTCTTCTCCTCGCAGCTGCCGCCCGAGGCTCGCGTCATCATCGGCAAGCTCTTCTCCCAGGCCCCGCGGCTCCCCTTCGCGGAGATCGCCACCGTGATCCAAGAGGAGCTGGGCGCCCCACCCTCCGAGATCTTCGCCGAGTTCTCCGAGGAGCCCTTCGCCGCCGCCTCCCTGGGGCAGGTGCACGAGGCCCGACTGCGGACCGGCGAGCGCGTGGCGGTGAAGGTGCAATACCCGGGCATCGCCGCGGCGCTGGAGGACGATCTCCGCAACCTCGAGTCCCTGCTCAAGAGCGTGGGCATGGGTGGGCTGCTGCTCGATGCGCACGAGTACGCGGAGGAGATCCGCCGGGAGCTCTCCGGTGAGCTCGATTACCGGCGCGAGCTCGCGCAGCTCGAGCACTACCGCGGGCTGCTCGCACCTTGGCCGGACCTGGTGGTGCCCAAGGCCTGGCCGGAGCTCAGCACCGGCCGGGTGCTCACCCTGGAGCGGCTTGAGGGCCCCACCCTGAACGAGCTGGCCCACGACGTGGATTCGCTCCCAGAAGAGGTCCGCTTCCGCCGCGGCGAGCAGCTCCTCCGCGCTGTCTGCGGGCCGTGGATGCTCCACCGGACCATTCACGCGGACACGCACCCGGGCAACTACCTGGCGCTCCCGGATGGGCGGCTCGGCGTGCTCGACTTCGGCTCGGTGAAGACGGGCTCGGAGCCCTTCTGGCGCTGCACGCTCGTGTGTGCGCGTGCCCTCATGGAGGGCTCCTCCCTTGACTGGGTCACCATCCATGAGCAGGGCGGCTTCCACATTGGGATCTCCAAGGACAAGGCTCAGAAGCTCCTCGAGGAGATCTCCCGCATCGCCGTCACCCCGTTGCAAGAGCCTTACGATTACGCCACGGACACCATCATCGAGAAGCTCTCCGAGCTGAAGCTGCGCTATCCGCTGGATCTCATCCGCATCCGTCCCCCTGCGGAGTCCCTCATGGTCGGCCGTGCCATGGCGGGGCTGCTGCAGAACCTTCGCGCGCTCAAAGTCCGGGGAGACTTCCGCCCCTTCTTCCGTAACACCTTGAACACCGCGTTGGCGGGCCCGCGCTGAAGAGTAGACAACCGAGCAGGCGTTCTCCTCCTGCCGTCACAGGGGGAATCGTTCGGCGCACAAACGGTTACGATGGCTCCGCGCCATCATGCCCTTCAAACGCTCCTGCCTCTTGCTCCTGCTCGCCCTCTTGCTGCCCCTGGGAGCGAGCGCCTTCTCGGTACCGGACCATGAGACGATGACCCGGGTGTCCGTCGATGCGGCACTCGCGGCGGGTGACTTCCCCCAGCTCGCGGCGCATCGGGAGGCCGTGGTGGAGGGGAGCCGGGCGGAGGACCTGAACCTCCCCGTCAAATGGGCCGGCTATCACCACTTCTTCCACCCTGACATCTCACTCGACTCCTCCTTCCGTAAGGACTCGGGGACTCGCGTGCGCGTCCTGTGGCAGGAGGCCGAGGAGGCCGCGAGCAACGGTGACCTGGCGCGAGCCTTCGATCGCGTGGGCCACCTGGTGCACCACATCCAGGACATGGCCGTCCCGATGCACGTGGTGCCGGTGATGCACGGGCTCTCGGATCGCTTCGAGCAGCACTCGGCGGGGCAGTTCTCCCTCGGGCGGGAGATCGCTCCGCTCTCCGGAGAAGAGGCCCAGCTCGCGCTGGCTCGGGAGACGCTGGAGGTGGTGCGCTCGGGCTCGCTGACGACGGTGGAGGGTGGAGCCATCCCCTGGAGCGCGTTCTGGGCCGAGCCCACCACGAAAAAGCCAGGCGCGTTCGGCGGCTACGGCTCGCTGGGCAACGCCTTCGATTCAAAAGAGGTGCGCTGGAAGGGGCGAACCTGGAAGGTGGACCCCTCGGAGTACGACGACTTCGTGGACGCGCGAGTTGAGTCGGCCGTGGCCTACTCCCGCGCCTTCCTCCTCTGGGCCGCGGAGAGACTCACCGCGCTGGCAGAGGCCCGGAATGTGGCCATGAGGCCGAACTGGAACCCCTCCCCCTCGCTCGCCCTGGAGCTCCTGGGAGGTGCCGCCACCTCGCTGCGCGGCGCCACACCGGTGGCGGGTGCGCGAGCCCTGTTCCCCCTTCCCCGGGCCATGGGACTGTCGGTCAGCTACGCGCGGGCCCTGGGCAACCCCCTCTTGAACAGAGGCGGGACGGTTTGGTCGCTCGCAGTGCTCTCTCCGCCCCTGCTGACGGCGCGGCTTGGCTACCTGGGAGGGCTCGACCTGCGCGCCACGGCGGGCGCGGGCCTGTGCGCCCTGAATGGCGCGCACTACCCGGAGCTGCCGGTCGGACTGCGTGTCCACACGCTGCTGAGCCGACGGATCTCGCTCAGCGCGGAGGCGCAATACCGGGCCTTCGCTCCTGCCACGTCCCCGTGGGCCCACGGCGTCAACTTCACACTGGGAACCGGCTTCACCTGGGGCGACAACTAGGAGCATTCGCTCGTGCAGTTCCAAGTCGGTCTGGGTTAGATCTCTGACCCAGTATGTGCCGCACTGCATTAACGCTCTTGGACCGGCGCCTCCCCCCCGGAATGGCGGCCCTGACGCTCCTCTTCACCTGGGTTGCCACCGCCGCGCCCATCAAGCAGGTACCCGAAGGCGGACGCGCCATCCCCGTGGTTCAGAAGGGAATCGTGTGCGGCCCGGTGGGAGGAGGATGGTCGCTGTCGTCGGATGGACGCTCCATCCGGCCCCCCTCCAAGGAAGCCGGAGAGTTCGCGCGCACGCTCGACCTCAAGGTCGCGGAAGAGGCGGAGCAGTGCGCGTCGAGCCAGGAGCTCGTCACGGTCATCGCCACCGGAGCCTTTCCGAACATCGACGCCGCGGGCACGACCTTCTTCCCGGACGAGGGACGCATCGAGCTGAAGGGTCAGCGCCTCCAGGACGTCCCGGTGGCCTGGTCCGTACCGGCGAAGAATGAGCAGGAGGCCGCTCGCGAGGGGCTGGACGTCTGCCTCAACCCGTCCACCGGAGGCCGGCAGTCCGAGTGCACCGTGCCCCTGACGCCCGGTCTCCCCTCGGATGCGGCGCTCTACTGGGTCCCGCCCCATGGCAAGCGTGGTCCCGAGGTGACGACCTATGACGCCAACGGCACCCTCGTACCGCCCGAGTCCTTCCTGATCCGTCCCGGCCGCGTCGTCCTGACCCGGCCGCTCGTGCAATCCAGCGGTGTGGACCTGTCCAAGGGACCGGGCCGGGTGGTGGTCTCCCATCCCGAGGCAGTCGCCTCCGTCGATTGTGCGCCCGCCCGTTGCGAGATCGCGGATGGCGCCATTGCCATCCGCAACGTCCCGAGCGGCGCGGACGCCCAGGTGACGCTGCGCCTGCGCCTCGTGCCCCGGGTCCAGATCGCCCGCGGGGACTCCTTCGACTCGGCGGTTTCCGTGACCCTGCCCGTCCTCGCCTGTCCGCTGACGGCCGTGGAGGACACGGTGCTCCGCGACGTCGCGGAGCCGGCGCTCGTGGTGCGTCTGGGTCCGGCCTGTGGGCATGATCCCCAAGGCCTGCTCTGGACGGTCAATGGCGAGCGCGCCGAGGTGGGGCGGGTGGTGAAGGTCCCCGACGGTATCTACGTCCTGCTGCGCACCGCGGGGACCTCGGCCCGGCAGATCACCATCTCAGCGGCGAGCTCTCCCTTGGAGCGGACGGTGGTCGCCTCGACAACCGCGAAGACCCTGCCGCTGCCCTACCCTCGCGCCAACCTGGAGCTGCCGAACCACGGCTCCGTCGACTTCATCCCCACCAACCGCCCCGCGCTCGTGCAGGTCGCCGGCAGCGGAGCACAGGGACGCTTCGCGCTGCACCCCATGGAGGGGGCCTATCGCGTCATCACGCAGGACAACACCACCCTCGTTCGCGGAGACACGACCGCGGGAGGCTTCGTGGCGCTGCGCTTCGGCTACCGAGTGCCCTCGCTGCCCGGTGAGCTCGCGACCATGGACCTCGCGCTCGTCGACGAGCGCGTCCAACGGGCGGTGCGGGAAGCCAGCGTTCCCACGAACGTGGCCAACCTCATCGAGTTCGTCTGCACGGGAAAGGACGGGGTGGATCAAACCATTGGGCCGAGCAGCTCCTACCGCATCGACTATGCCAAGCGGCACACCTGCCGGGTCATCATCCACCGCGAGCGGCTGACTCCCGAGGAAGGCATCCAGGAGATCGTCCTGCGGATCGACGTCACGAAACCCGACGGCTCCACCCGGGGAGAGAGCCACGTCGAGCAGCGAATGCTGCTGCGCCCCGGCGGAGAGGCGCGCGTCATCCCCATCCAGGGCAACCTCGGCCAGTTCGACCGCATCATGGTGCAGGTCGTCCATGTCGCGGACGAGTCTCGTTACGCCCTGAGCGCAACGGATCGGTCGGGCCTGCCCTCGGCGCAATGGACGGCGATCGTCGAGGGAGGCTTCCTGCGGCTCTATGCGACGGGCGCCGTTCCCGCGGGCCTCTATCGGGTGACGCAGCCGAGCGGTCAGCTCACGCTCAACTTCGGCGTGCTGTCCCGGCTCGTCCTGCTGAACAATGAAGGTCAGGAGCGGCTGGTGGGAATCGAGATCGGCCTCATGGGACTGGGGCTCATTCCCCAGTCGAGCAACATTCACTTCCCGCCCACGCTGGCAGTCGTTGGTGGCCTGGGGTTGCGCGTGCCGATCGGCACGGGAGCGGCGGTGGGTGTCCAGGCCTGGATCGCCCACGAGTTCCGGGGCGACATCACGCGGGACCTGAAGGCCGGAGAGGATCCCAATACCACTGACCTGCGGGTCCCCTCGAGCAAGTGGTCCTTCATGTTCGGACCCAGCATCTCGATCGGCAACGTCGGCTTCAACCTGTAGCCCCTTGGAGTGCCCGCCTACGCCATCCAGGTGACGCGGTAGGCGCAGGTCTCTCCTCCGTGCTTGCGGCACTTTTTCGCATCATGGGTGAGCAGGGCGTTGGGCTGGAACCGCTGCGCCATGGCGGCAATGATGCCCCGGTCGAAATCGCATGGGTACGGGGTCGAACTCCGGACGATGATCTCTCTCTTCGTCGGCACGTGCTCGTACTGGTAATGGCCAATGCCCTCGCGCATCTGACCCGTGCTGGGGTTGAACATGACCTCGCCACGCACGGCGTGATTCATGTGGTACGCGACGTCGATGCACTGCAGCGCGCTGTGAATGTCAGTCACCGTCGGAGGGAAGACCGCGTGCTTCGGCGTGGTCATCCCCGACTGGAAGAGGAGCGCGGCGCCGAACTCCTTCTCAATCCGCTCAAGCGTGTTCAACCAGCGTTCGAGCGGATACCAGCTCGCGGGCTCGAACTTCACCTGCCCGGACTTGTCAGCGGAACCCAGGTTCTCCTCGAGGAGGATCTTGCTCGCGATGAGCGTGAACGATCCGAACCCATCAATGACGATCTGCAGGTTGGAGCCCAGAACCTGGAATTGCTTGCAATCAATATTGCCCCGCATTGATCACCTTCCTGGCCGGTTTGAAACCCGCTCGGAACACAAGCGGCACCGACTACTGCATCACGCGGAGAGAGCATCCACAATGCCCCCACCCCAGATGAGCCATCGCGTTGAGCTCACGGCGCAACGTCAGGAGAAGTGTTTGCCTGGGTCAAAGTGCCTTTCCAATTCGCGTGGCAACTTCCACCGCAGCCAAAGAGAGAGGACCCGGAGTCACAGGGGGAGCACAGTCAGTACCACTGCTCCTGACCCCCCACCCACGTGGCGAGCACCTTGAAGTCCGGACTGAGCAGCGTGAGATCCGAGCGGAAGTTCGGCGCCAGCCGACCCAGGTGCCCCTCCAACCCGAGGAAGCACGCCGGGTAGAGCGACGCCATGCGCAGGCTCTCCTCGAGAGGCAACCCGAGGAGACGAACGCAATTGCGCACCGACGTGGCCATGTCGATGTCGGCGCCCGCCAACGTTCCGTTCTCCGTCACCAGGCGACCCTCACGGCGCAGGATGGTGCGGCCATAGAGCGAGAACGAGACCGCGTCCGTCCCAACGGGCGGCATGGCGTCGGTGACCAGGAACACCTTGCCGGGCGGTTTGATCTTCAAAAGCAGTCGCAGCAGCGCGGGATGGACGTGGATGCCATCCGCGATGATGCCGCACCAGGCCTCCGAGTCGAGGGCAGCCAGCACCGGCCCCGGCTGGCGGTTGTTCACCGGCGGCATGGCGTTGAACAGGTGCGTGAAGCCACGCACACCGGCCGTCAGCGCCTCGCGTGTCCGGTCATACGCCGCCGCCGTGTGACCTGCCGCGAGCACCACGCCCGCCGCGGCGAACCGGCGGAGGGTGGCATCGTCGACTCGCTCCGGCGCCAACGTCACCAGCAGACGGCAGCCCTTGCTGGCCAGCCGCCCCGCCAGGCCCGTCAGGGATTCGATATCCCGAGCATCAGGCGCGCGGATGTAGCGCGGCTCATGAACCCCTGGCCGCTCGCCACTGATGAAGGGCCCTTCCAAGTGGATGCCGAGGATCCCACTGGCGGAACGCGAGCTCGCCTCGGAGATGGCCTCGCAGGCCTGGAACATCCTCTCCTGCGCATCCGTGATGAACGTGGGCAACAACCCCGTCGTGCCCGAGCGCCGGGTAGCCGCCGCGATGGCGAGCGCGGCATCGGCCGTGGGCGTCTCGTTGAACAGCACGCCGCCCGCGCCGTTGACCTGAGTGTCGATGAAGCCCGGCACGAGCAACGCGTCCGCGGGCAGCCGCACCTCCTCGGCGTCGGCCGGCGCGTCCGCCACGGGAAGCACCGCGGTGATGCGTTCGCCCTCGAGCACCACTGCGTGGTCCTCGAGCATGAGCTCGCCGGTGAAGCACCGTGCGCCCTTCAGGACTCTCTTCATCACACTGTCTCCGTCACCTTGCGCAGGTGGGCGGGCGCATCCGGATCCAACTTGCGCGCCACCGCCAACCGATGCACCGCCATGTAGAAGCTCTGAACCTGGCACAGCGGAGCGATCGCGCTCGGCACCCCCGGCACTGACGGCAGCAGCTCCGCACCCGGAACCTCGAGCACCGAGCGGACATCCGCTCCCAACTCCACCATCCGACGGACCACGCTCCGGGTGCTCTCCGCCGAGCTGTCCTCCTGCCCGAGCGCCAGGACGGGGAAGCCAGGGCCCACGAGCGCGAGCGGGCCATGGCTCACCTCGGCAGTGCTGAAGGCCTCGGCGTGCATCCGGCAGGTCTCCTTGAACTTCAGCGCCATCTCGAGCGCCGCGCCCAGCCCGTTCCCACGCCCGAGCACGAACATGCTGTGGGCCCCGGAGAGCCGCGAAAGCGCTGGCCACCAGTCCAGGGCCCGCGCCTGCTCCAGCGCTTCCGGCAGCCGCTCGACCGCGTCGTGCAGCTCCTGACTCCCCGACCAGTGCGCCGCCAGCTGCAAGAACGCGAGCCCCGAGAGGATGTAGGACTTCGTGGCGGCGACGCTCCGCTCAGGACCGGCGCACAGCGGAAACGCGAGGTCGCACAGCTTGAAGAGCGGAGAGTCCTCGTTGTTGACGAAACCGACGACCAGGGCACCCCCCGCGCGAGCCGCCTCCGTGAGCCTCAGGAGATCCGGACTGCGACCCGACTGGGAGACCGCGATGAAGAGACACTCCTTCAGGTCCAGGTTCGGGGTGTTGTAGACCGACGCCACGCTCGGTCCCACCGAAGCGACGGCTCGGCCCAGCGTGGTTTCGATCAGATACTTGCCGTAGCTGGCCGCATGGTCGGAGCTGCCGCGCGCGCAGGTCACGACGAAACGCGGGGGCCACTGGCGCAGCCTTGCACCCAGCTCGGCGAAGGTATCCGCGCACTGCTGGATCTGCCGACGAGCGGCATCCGCCGACTGGGCGGCCTCGAGCGCCATCGCGGGAACGGGAGGACTTCCGGTGCTCACGGACACAGGACTGATGCTCATCGGCTCACCTCTTGGGACTGGCCGGGCCAGCCAGGTTCAGTTCAACGATGAAGTCGTATGAGTCGCCTCGGTATTGAGACCGAACGAACTCCAGGGGAGTGCCGTCCTCGAGCATGGTGCGACGCTCGATGTAGAGAGCCGCCGCGCCCTCGGGCACGCCGAGCTGCTCCGCCTGGTCGGCTGGCAGCTGGATCGCCGACAGGCGCTGCAGGGCGCGGTAGGGCGTGAACCCTCTGTTCCGGAGCGTCTCATAGAGAGAGCCCTTCACCTCACTGGGATCAGGCAAGAAGCGCGTCGGGAGGACCGACAGCTCCAGCGCCATGGCGGCGCCGTTGGCCGTGCGGAGCCGTTGCAGACGGCAGACCGTGGCGCCTGGGCTGAGACCGAGCGCCAGCGCCTCCTCGGGCGTCGCCACCGCCACCTTGCGATTGAGCCACACCGAGCCTGCGACCAGTCCTCGCGACCCCATGTCCTCGGAGAAGCCCGTCAGGGTGGACAGGCGCTGCTCCACATAGGGATTCTGGCCGCGGTTCACGAAGGTGCCGGCCCCCTGCCTCTGCTCGAGCAGCCCCTCGTCCAGCAGCTCCTTCAACGCCTTGCGGACCGTGACCCGCGAGACGCTGAACCGCTCCGCCAACTCGCGCTCGCCCGGCAGTGCGTCACGGTGGCCAAACTTCCCACTGACGATCTGCCCTCTCAGATACCTCGCGAGCTGAAGGTAGAGCGGCAGCGGCAGATCGCTCGACAGCGCCTGCCCATCCAGGTCATCGGCTCCGCTCGGGTGGCTCGACATGAATTCTCCCCTCGTGCGACCACTAAGATACCAGTCTAAGACCACGAATCAAGCCAGAAGAGGGGCTCCCGATTCGAAAACCAGAATCAACTCCTTGAAAATATTGGTCTTTTCACAGTGCGTTAAAAAGGTTCTAAAAGATCTTCCGGGGTCTCCGTGAATTTTCGTTGAAATCAAGGCTCGTGCTGGTATCTTGCACCAGTCCAATCTAATACCAGCTCGTCCAGACCATAGGTGGGGGTCACATGGCGAAGGATACGGAGGGAGCAGCCCGGCGATTCCAGGGGTTGGATACCTGGGGCACGGGGGAGATCCTTGAAACGCTGTGGAGTAGCCAGTCGCGAGCGACGGCGGCCTGCCTGCCTGCCTTGCCGATGCTCGGACGCGCCGCGGATGCGGCCATCGAGCGTCTGTCTCGAGGCTCCGGGCGGTTGATCTACGCCGGGGCCGGCTCCGCGGGGACGCTCGCGGCCCTGGATGCCCTGGAGCTTGGGCCGACCTTTGATTGGCCGTCGACGCGCCTCGCCATCCTGCTGGCCGGTGGCCTGGATTTGACGCGGGGCCTCGATGGAGGCGCCGAGGACGATGAGGCTGGGGGGCGCTCGCGGGTGCGGGATCTCCGGCCCGGTTCGGCAGACGTGGTCGTCGGAGTGTCCGCGAGCGGACGCAGCGCCTTCACCGTGGGCATCGTGGATGAGGCCCGGCGCCATGGAGCCCTGACGGTGGCCATCTCCAGCATCGCTGGCTCGCCGCTCATCGAAGCCGCCGAGCACGGCGTGGTTGTTCATACGGGCGCAGAGGTCGTCGCCGGCTCCACCCGGCTGGGTGCCGGGACGGCGCAGAAGGTGCTCCTCAACCTGTTCTCTACGGCTGTGATGACCGGGCTCGGCCTGGTCTTCGACAACCTGATGTGCAACGTGCGGCCGGAGAACGCGAAGCTGCGCCAGCGCTGCATCACCATTGTTTCACGCATCGCCAATGTCGGGGAGGAGGCCGCCGCAGACGCCCTCGCCCGCCATGGAGACGTCAAGCATGCGGTCCTCGGGCTCGCGGGCCTCTCCCACGCGCAAGCCGAGGACGCCCTGGCCCGCGCTGGGGGCAACCTGCGCGTCGCGCTCGCGGAAATCGCACCCAAGGGGGGGAACGGCTCATGTCCACGCTGAGGCACGTCACACCGGTGGAGCAGCACACCATGTCCCAATTGAAGCTCGTCGCGCCGCTCGCGGGTTGGGCGACCCGCCTGGAGGAAGTGCCAGATCCCGCCTTTGCCCAGCGGATGGTGGGGGATGGCATCGCGGTCGACCCAACGTCGGCCGAGCTTCGGGCCCCCTGTGATGGTGTCGTCCTCTCAGTGCATGCCTCCCGCCACGCGTGCACGCTGCGGACCCCGACCGGCGCGGAGATCCTCCTCCACATCGGCATCGACACCGTGAACCTGCGCGGCGAGGGCTTCACGGTCCACGTCCGCGAGGGGCAGAACGTCCGGGCCGGGCAGCCGCTGATCACCTTCGACATGGATCTGCTGGCTCGCCGAGCGCGCAGCCTCGTCACGGCCATGGTGGTGACCAATGGCGACGCCCATACCATCACCGGCCGGGTGGAGGATCGCGAGGTCTCGGTCGGCGAGCTGCTGCTGGAGGTCCAGGGCGGCGAGGAAACCCACCCGGGAGAGGTGAACGGAACGACGGCGGAGCGGCATGTGCGGCTCCTCATCCCCCACGGCCTCCACGCACGTCCCGCCGCCGCCTTCGCCAGGCATGCCCGGCTTCACCCGGGTCCCGTGAACGTGGGCCACAAGGCTCACACCGTTAACGGCAAGAGCGTCGTGGCGCTCATGAGCCTCAGCGCCCAGCACGGTGCCACGCTGACGGTCACCGTCCGGGGTGAGCAGGCCGAGCAGGTGGCCCAAGAGCTGGTTGATCTGGTGACCAGCGGGCTGGGAGATCCGATCCTGCCCCTGGCGGAGTCGCCGGCCGCCCCTGTCGAGCACGTCCGAGCGCCCGTTGCCGCGCTCGTGCCCTTCACCCCCGACACGGAGGTGCTGCTCAAGGGAACCATCGCGGCCCCCGGCATGGCAGTGGGCCGGGCGGTCAGGGTCATTGAGGAGCAGCCCGAGCTCACCCGGGCAGGTCGCGGCCTTCTGGAAGAGAATCAGCGCCTGACCGAGGCCCTCTCGCGCGTGCGCCAGGACATCGAGGCGATGATCTCCCGAGAGGGAAAGGGCAGCGCGGCGCGGACGGAGATCTTCCGCGCCCACCTGGCCCTGCTCGACGATCCGGAGCTCGCCGACGCCGCCACCCAGGAGCTCCAGTCGGGCTACAGCGCCGAGTGGGCCTGGCGGACCGCGGTCGAGAAGCAGGTCCGGGTTCTCCAAGGACTCAAGGATTCGCTCCTGGCGGAGCGGGTCGACGACCTGCGCGACATCGGTCGCCGCGTCATCGCCCTGCTGACGGGCAAGGGCGGCTCGCGCGTCCCGGCCGAGCTCCCGACGGATACGATCCTGGTCGCTGACGAGCTGCTGCCGTCGGACCTGGCGGCGGTGCCCCCCGGCCGGCTGGTCGCGCTCTGCACGGCACACGGTGGCCCCACCTCACATGTCGCCATCCTGGCGGCCGGTATGGGCATTCCGGCCGTGGTGGCAATGGGCGACGCGGCCCTGCGCGTCCCCGAAGGGGCGCAGCTGATCGTCGATGGAGACCGGGGTGAGGTCCACGTCCATCCCCCCGCCGCGGCCCGGGAGGCCACGCTCCACGCCATCGCCGCCCGTGCGTCCCGCCGGGAGGCCAACCTGGCGAGGGCCCACGAGGAGTGCCGGACGGCGGATGGCACGCGCATTGAGGTCGTCGCCAACCTGGGACGTCCCGGTGACGCGGCGTCGGCCTTCGCCAAGGGCGCCGAGGGCTGCGGCCTGCTGCGCAGCGAGTTCCTCTTCCTGGACCGCGTGACCGCGCCGAGCGAGGAGGAGCAGACCGCCCAGTACCAGGAGATCGCCGACGGCCTGCGAGGCCAGCACGTGGTCATCCGCACGCTCGATGTCGGGGGCGACAAGCCGCTGGCCTACCTGCCCCTGCCGGAAGAGGAGAACCCGGTGCTCGGCCTGCGGGGCGTGCGGGTCTCGCTGCGTCACCCCGAGCTGCTGCGCACGCAGCTCCGCGCCATCCTGAAGGTGAAGCCCACGGGGGTCTGCCGCATCCTCGTCCCGATGATCACCTCCGCCTCCGAGATGCGTGCCGTGCGCGCCATGGTGGAGGAGGAGCGCCGGGCGCTGGGCATCACCGCGCCGGTCCAGCTGGGCGCCATGATCGAAGTGCCGGCCGCCGCCGTCATGGCGGACCGCCTGGCCGCCGATGCAGACTTCCTCTCCATCGGCACCAATGACCTCACCCAGTACGCGCTCGCCATGGACCGCGGCAACCCGCACGTGGCGGCGCAGCTCGACGGCCTGCACCCGGGCGTCCTGCGTCTGGTAGCCCAGACGGTGGAGGGAGCACGCAAGCACAGCCGCCCGGTGGCGGTGTGCGGCGGCATCGCCTCGGATCCCCGAGCGGCGCCGCTGCTCATCGGCCTGGGCGTCACGGAGCTGTCGGCAACTCCGTCTGTCGTTCCCGACCTCAAAGCCTTCATCCGCACACTCACCCTCCCCCAGTGTGTGGAAGTCGCTCGGAAAGCCCTGACGTTTGAAAGCGGTGATGACGTGCGCGCGCTCGTCATGAGCACGTGGCCGGGCCTGTAAGGCCCATTCCCCCCGGAACCCCCATTCACGGAAAAAGAGAGAGACTCATGGTGAACAATAAGTTCGCTGGAGTACAGCAACTCGGGCGCGCCTTGATGTTGCCCATCGCGGTCCTGCCCATCGCCGGACTTCTGCTGCGTCTTGGACAGCCGGACCTCTTGGATATTCCCTTCATCGCGGCTGCTGGCGACGCCATCTTCTCCAACCTCGGATTGCTGTTCGCGGTGGGAGTGGCGGTTGGCTTTGCACGCGAGAACCATGGTGCCGCGGGACTCGCGGGCGCCGTTGGTTTTTTTATAACCATCAAGGGTGCCGATGCGCTCGTAAATATACCGCCAGAGGTGATCGAAAACCTCACCGGCGCGGCCAAGGACTTGGCCGTCTCGAGCTACAAGGCACGCCTGGTGTCCAAGATCAGCGTCCCGGTCGGAATCCTGTCCGGACTGATCGCCGGCACCATGTACAACCGCTTCAAGGACATCAAGCTGCCGGAATACCTGGCGTTCTTTGGCGGCCGCCGCTTCGTGCCGATCATCACCGGACTGGCCTGCCTGGTGCTCGCGCTGGTGTTTGGCTTCGGCTTCCCCGTCGTCGAGGCGGGTCTGGATGGCATCAGCCGCTCGGTATTCGCCGCGGGCAAGTTCGGCCTGTTCCTGTATGGCGTCTTCAACCGCCTGCTGATCGTCACGGGCCTGCACCACATCCTCAACAACATGGCCTGGTTCCTGGTGGGCGACTACAACGGCGTGACGGGTGACCTGAAGCGCTTCTTCGCCGGGGACCCGACGGCCGGCGCGATGATGGCGGGCTTCTTCCCGGTGATGATGTTCGGTCTGCCAGCGGCCTGCCTCGCCATGTACCACGCCGCGCCCAAGCACAACCGCGCGAAGGTGGGCGGCGTACTGCTGTCCATGGCGCTGACGTCCTTCCTGACGGGTGTCACCGAGCCGATCGAGTTCGCATTCATGTTCCTCGCGCCGGCGCTCTACGCGCTGCACGCGGTGCTGACCGGCCTGTCGCACGTCATCATGGACGCCCTGAACGTGAAACTCGGCTTCGGGTTCTCGGCCGGAATGTTCGACTACGTGCTGAACTACGGCAAGGCGACCAATCCCCTCCTGCTGCTGCCCATTGGCGGAGCCTACGCTGTCGCCTACTACGGCCTGTTCCGCGTCTGCATCGCCCGGTTCAACCTGAAGACGATCGGCCGGGAGGACGAGTCCGCGGCCTCCGCCGGTGAGACCGCCAACATCGATGGCGTCTCCACCCCCGCTCCCGCGCTGGCCCGGGGCGAGGCCTACCTGAAGGCGCTCGGCGGCACCGCCAACATCCAGGTCGTTGATGCCTGCACCACGCGGCTGCGCCTGACGGTCGCCGACAACGCCCGCGTCGACGAGACGGCTCTCAAGGCACTCGGTGCGCGCGGCGTCATCCGCCCGTCGGCGGGCAGCGTGCAGGTCATCATCGGACCTCTCGCCGACCAGGTGGCGGGCGAGGTCCGGGACGCGATGCGCGCGGTCCCCGCCCAGAACGAACCCTCCAGGGCGCGCGCCATGCTCACGGCCCTCGGCGGAGCCGCCAACGTGCGCGAGCTCGGAACCTGCACCACCCGCCTGCGGCTGATCGTCGTCGACGACAAGCTCGTGGACGAGGTGGCGCTGAAGAAGCTCGGCACCCGCGGTGTGGTCAAGCCGGCCGCCGGCTCCGTCCAAGTCATCATCGGGCCCACCGCCGAACAGGTGGCTGACGAGATCCGCGCCTTGATGGCCTGACCCGTCTCAAAAACCTTTCAGTTGTAAGCCAGCCTGGGGAATGGGGCGACCCATTTCGAGCAGGTCAGGCTGGCTCTGTCTTCAAGACTCCCCAAAGACTCCCCAACAGCCGTCCCCTCCCCATCGCAGCCAGAGGTTCGAACATGAAGTTGCACCGCTTCGCTTCCCTCTTCCGTCCATCCCGTTCGGTTCGTCCGTTGGTCACCGCCCTGTCGCTGCTGTCGGCCATCCCGGCGAGCGCGCAATCTCTGGCGGATCGGCTGGACTTCTCGATGTACGGCCGCGTGGGTATCGCTTGGGCGCCGACCTCGGGTGACTTCATCCAGGGCAAGTCTTTGAACCTCACGGGCAACTCCCTGGGTGGCCGCCTCGAGGAGGGTGACTATCTGGAGCCGTCGCTGAAGATCCACCTCCTCAAGCCCTCGGCGGAGGACCTGGCGACGAACAAAGACTCTCCCTATGCCCATGCGGTGATTACGCCGGCGATGTGGGCCAACAACGGCCTGTTCATCGCCCTCACCAGCAACCGGGGAGCCCAGACGCTGACCTTCGAGCTGGGTGAGGCCTACGTGGAGGCAGGGAACCTCCTGGCCCCTGGCCTGAAGTTCTGGGGCGGCGCCCGCTACTACCGCGGCACCAACGTGTACCTGGCGGACTACTGGTACTTCAACAACCTCTCCTCGCAGGGCCTGGGCGTCCAGTACAAGGGGCTGGATGTGGCGGTGCTGCTCCAGACGTCCATCAACGGCTCGCAGTACAACTTCGACGCCAACGGTGACGGGGTGCTGGACGTGCGGCGCCAGCGCTCCATCCTGGTGGGCCAGTACAAGCAGCCGTTCGGTGCTGGTCACTACGCCCAGCTGCTGGGAGAGCTCCACGCCCTTCCGCAGACCACGGCCTCGATCCTGGGCGACAGGACCGTCCTGCCCTCCGACATCGGCTGGGTGGCGGGCATCAAGAGCCACCTGAAGTTCGGTAACGACAGCTACAACGAGCTCTCCGTGCGCTACGGCAGCCGCATCGCCAACGGTGGCGCGGCGGGTTCGCCCACGTGGGTGACCTTTGGCTCCCCGGCTGCCAATGGCAAGTACGGCAACGCGCGCAGCCTCGAGGTGGTGGAGCACCTGCTCTACAACGTCAATCCCCTCCTCTCCCTCAACGCGTACGGCACCCTCCACCTGGGCCAGGGTGCGAGCGGAGTGGCCAAGGATCGGTTCACGGACTTCTCCGTGGGCGCCCAGAGCACCGTGTACCTGCACAAGAACTTCCACCTCATGAACGAGGCCAGCTTCCAGGGCGTGCGCGATGGCGACTCGCCCTTCGGCACCGCCGTCAAGCTGTCGCTCGTGCCGACCCTCGTCCCCACCGGTCAGGCGAGCCCCTTCGCCCGTCCGCACCTGCGTCTGTTCTACACCATCGCGTTCTACAACCAGCAGGCGGTGGACACGCTCCACTCGCCCTATCTGCAGACTGTCGGCGGTAAGTCCATCGGCCACTTCCTGGGCGGTCGCGTGGAGTGGTGGATCTGAGAAGCACCCTGCAGCTCCCGCATCAAAACGGCACCAGTGACAAACCGGAGAAAGACCATGAAGCGACTCCTCATCTCTCTTCCAGTCATGGCGGTCCTGGCCTCGGGATGCACGGATCCAGAGCCAGACCCGCAGCCCCCTCCTCCTGGCCCCGGCCCCACCGAGAAGATCCCGGCCGAGCTGACGGTCCAATGGCAGCCCGTCGACAACACGGTGGGCAGCTGGAAGTTCTTCCGCTCCGAGTTCACCCTCGAGAACCATGGCCCCCAGCAGCTCGGCAGCAGCGGCTGGAAGCTCTACTTCAGCTTCGTCCGGCGGATGCTGGACGAGGGCGAGGGCGACGAGACGGGAATTCAGGATCTCACCTCGCAGGGCGTCAAGATTTCGAAGGCAGGCCAGAACGGGAGTGGCGACTATTACGTGCTCGAGCCCCTGCCCGGCTTCAAACCGCTTGCTGTCGGTGAGAAACGCACGATCAGCGTGCTGTCCCAGGACTGGGCGATCCTGAAGACGGACGCGCCGGCCGGCTTCCACATCACGTTCGAGGGAGAGGGGTTCAACCCCAACGTCGCGTTCGCCGTGCTGTCGACGGTCAAGCTCGATGCGTCCGACCCGAAGCAGACCACGCGCTTCGAGGGTGACGTGATGCCGGTCCAGACGCCGGCGCTGCGCTACGGCGAGAACCCGTCCCGCCAGGACCTGGATCTCGCGGGCCGTCTCGTGCCGACTCCGCGCCTTGTCGAGGCCGGAGCGGGCCAGGTGACGCTCCGCAGCAGCGTCGTCATCGGCCACTCGTCGGAACTGCAGAAGGAGGCCGCCTACCTGACGGCCGCGCTGAAGGACGTGTTCGCCGGCTCGGTGTCGATGCAGGCCGCCACCGGAAACGAGCAGATCGTCCTGAGCATCGACTCCAGTCTGGACGTCGACGGAGATGAGAAGAGCGATGCGGAGGGCTACGTCCTCGACGTGAAGGATGGCAAGGTGTCCATCACGGGCACGGACGCCGCGGGCGTGTTCTACGGCATCCAGACGCTCCGCCAGCTCGTGCCGGCGGACGCCTACGCCGCCGCGGTGAAGCCCGCCGACCGCCGCGGGGAGATCTCCATCCCGGAGGCGCACATCGCCGACAAGCCCGGCTTCACCTACCGCGGCATGGCGCTCGACGTGGGTCGTCACTTCCAGTCCAAGGAGACGGTCAAGAGGCTGCTCGACGTGCTCGCGCACTTCAAGATCAACAAGTTCCACTTCCACCTGACCGACGACGAGGGCTGGCGCCTGGAGATCCCCGGCATCCCCGAGCTGACCAGCTACGGCGCGCGCCGTGGGTTCGACCCGACCGAGAGCGAGATGCTCCACGCGGGGATGGGTTCCTCGAACGACCTCGACACGGGGGATAAGATCACCCTCAAGCCCGCCCGTCAGGGAGCCGGCAACGTCAAGCCGGCCTACCAGGGTTTCGAGCCGGAGACGCTCAACTTCGTCGGCAAGGGGAGCGGGTTCTACACGACCAAGGACTTCGAGGAGATCCTCGCCTACGCCGCGGAGCGGCACATCGACGTGATTCCGGAGATCGACATGCCGGGTCACGCTCGCGCCGCCGTCATGGCCATGGAGCACCGCTACCGCAAGTACAAGGACTCGGATCCCACGAAGGCGGCCGAGTACCGCCTGATCGATCCCGAGGACAAGTCCAAGCACGTGAGTGTCCAGATGTACACGGACAACTTCGTCAATCCCTGCATCGAGAGCACCTACACCTTCCTGAACAAGGTCATCCAGGAGGTCAAGGCGCGCTACGCCGCGGTGCCGGGCGCCAGGCTCATGGCCATCCATGGCGGCGGTGACGAGCTGCCGTCGCTGAGCTCGAACGTGTGGTGGAAGGATTCTCCGCAGTGCCAGCAGAACCCCACGACCCGGGACATGACCGACATCCAGATCGCCAACCACTTCTTCACGCGTTGGAATCAGATCATCACCTCGACGGGCGTGGCGATGACGGGCTGGGATGACATCATCCACAATGGCCTGAACCTGGATGGCTTCATCCCCATGCCGTGGAGCAACGTGTGGGGCTGGGGCCGCGAGGACGATGCCTACAAGTTCGCCAACCAGGGCTACAAGGTCATCCTCTCCCACGCGACGAACCTCTATATTGACCTGGCCTACAACAAGGATCCGGATGAGCCGGGTTACTACTGGGCCAACTTCGTCGACGAGAAGAAGACGTTCGAGTACCGGCCGTTCGACGTCTATGCCAACGCCACCGAGGATCGCATGGGCAACCCCATCGCTCCCGAAGCGCTCAAGGACAAGGTGCGCCTCACGGAGGAGGGAAAGAAGAACATCCTCGGCATGCACGGCCTGCTCTGGGCAGAGAACCAGAAGACGCCCGAGATGCTCGATTACTTCGCCTTCCCGAAGATGCTCGGTGTCTCGGAGCGCGCGTGGAACCCGGAGCTGCCGCCGGTGGACCAGATGCCGGCCCTCTGGGCCCGCTTCACCAACACCCTGGGCCAGTACGCGCTGCCGCGCCTGGGCGCCTATCGCGCCGTGGACCTGCGCGACGAGCTCCCGGACAGCGTGGGCGTGAACTACCGCATCCCCCTGCCCGGCGCGAAGATCGCGGATGGCAAGCTGCATGCGAACGTGCGCTACCCCGGTCTTGTTATTGAATACTCGACTGACGGAGGAGCGAACTGGAAGGCGTACACGGAACCCACGCCTGTCCAGGGCAAGGTCCTGCTCAGGGCCCGTGCGAGCGATGGACGCAGCAGCCGCACTGCTGAAGTAAATTAGTTTCCCGCCACGACTGAAAAGACGCGCGTGTGAGCCATTGCGCCCACACGCGCGTCTTTGTTTTTGCATACGCACCTCTGTTCCATAGACAACCTCATCATTTCGATGCCCATTCCTTCTCACAAGCTGGAAATCTCTCCATCAACTGAAGACACGAAAAATTTGTGTAAACAGGCTTGACCATTCCTCCTGGTCTTGCCATTCTCCAATGGCAAACCCGCAAGACTTTGCCGTAGCAGCGAACAGGAGCAGACTGCTCAAGGAATGACGCCGACAGGGATTCCCTGAACGGTGACTCCGAGAGCGGCGCCCAGAATCATAACCTTACAACCGGGAGGTCGCGAATGCGCCGTAATAAGTGGGCCGTAGGACTGATCGTCTCCGCCCTATCCGTCGGGTGTGGGCAGGAAGCCGTTTCGCCGGAGGCGGCGGGACCCGGAAGCGTGATGAGGGCACCGCTCGAGGCCGCGTGGGCACCCAATGTGGCCTACGCCGTGGGCGCGCGAGTCTCTTATTCCGGTCGAATCTACGAGTGCCGCCAGGCGCATACCTCACTGCCAGGTTGGGAGCCGGCCAATGTCCCCGCCTTGTGGCTGGATTTGGGCCCTGCCACTGGGGGCGACACCGTCGCGCCCACAGTCAACGTGAGCGCCAATGCCACGCAGTTCACCGCGGCCGGCACGCTGAACCTGACGGCCAGCGCCACGGATAACGTCGGCGTGACGAAGGTGGAGATCTTCGAGGGCAGCACCCTGGTGGCCTCGAGCTCCTCCTACAGCCGCAGCTTTACCGGGGCCGGCCAGAACGGGACGTATACCTATACGGTGAAGGCCTACGACGCCGCGGGCAACGTGGGCACCAAGACGCTGACTGTCTCCGTGCAGATCCCCGGCACGGGCGACACCGTCGCGCCCACGGTGAACGTGAGCGCCAACTCCACGCAGTTCACCGCGGCCGGCACGCTGAACCTGACGGCCAGCGCCACGGATAACGTCGGCGTGACGAAGGTGGAGATCTTCGAGGGCAGCACCCTGGTGACCTCGAGCTCCTCCTATAGCCGCACCTTCAGCAGCTCGGCCCAGAACGGGACGTATACCTATACGGTGAAGGCCTACGACGCCGCGGGCAACGTGGGCACCAAGACGCTGACCGTCTCCGTGCAGATTGGCTCCCAGACGCCCGGCGGCAAGCGCATCGTCGCCTACTACACCGCCTGGAGCGTCTACGCCCGCAAGTACTTCGTCTCCAACATCCCGGCCAGCAAGCTGACGCACATCAACTACGCCTTCGCCAACATCTCCGCGGACGGCAAGTGCATCCTGGGTGAGACCTACCCGGACATCGACATGGGCGGCGGCTGGCCCGGCGAGTGGGACGCGGGGGCACTGCGCGGCAACTTCCGCGCCCTCAAGGAGCTCAAGAAGAGCCACCCCCACCTCAAGACCCTCATCTCCGTGGGCGGCTGGAGCTGGTCCAAGTACTTCTCGCAGGTGGCGGCCACCGCGGCGTCCCGCTCGGCCTTCGTGAAGTCCTGCGTGGACATGTACATCAAGGGCCAGTTCCCCGGCGTGGACCCGGCCAACGGCGTCGGCGTCTTCGACGGCATCGACATTGACTGGGAGTACCCCACCGGCGGCGGCCTGCCCGGCAACATCAGCAGCCCGGCGGACAAGGAGAACTACACGCTGCTGATGCAGGAGTTCCGCAACCAGCTCAACGCCGTCTCCGCGCAGACGGGCAAGCAGTACCTGCTCACCATCGCCACGGGCGCCTCGCCGGACCTTCTGGCCAACAAGCAGGAGACGAAGAAGCTGTCGCAGATCCTCGATTGGATCAACGTGATGTCCTATGACTACCACGGCGCCTTCGAGAGCTCGACGAACTTCCAGTCCGCGCTCTACCGCGTCACGGGCGACCCGGCGGCGAGCTCTGGCTTCTACACCGACGGAAGCATCGCCAAGATGCTCGAGCTGGGCGTCGAGCCGAGCAAGATCGTCGTGGGAGTGCCGTTCTACGGTCGCGGCTGGGGCAACGTGCCCAACGTGAACAACGGCCTCTTCCAGAGCGGCACGCCCACCATGGGCACCTGGGATGATGGGACGTCCGGACCCACGGGCGTGTTCGACTACAAGGACATCAAGCGCAACTACGAGAACGTCAACGGGTACACCAAGTACTTCCACCCGGAGGCCAAGGAAGCCTACGTGTACAACCCGAACACGAAGATCTGGATCGCCTATGACGACCCGCAGTCCATGAGCGCCAAGGCGGACTACATCCTGAGCAAGGGACTGGGTGGCGCGATGGCTTGGGAGCTGAGCTCGGATGACGGCTCCCTGGTGGACACGCTGTATTCGAAGCTGAAGTAGTGGACCTCTCCGGCCACGCGATGACCTCGCGTGGCCGGAGGATGATGACCTGGTCACCCAATCCCACCGCCATGCAAAGAATGACAATGACCCAGGAGCCGCGCCTCCGCGCTGCCATGGAAGGGCGGCGTGATGCGGCAGAAGCACTGATTGCGGAACTCATGCCGAGGGTTCGTAACCTGGTCCGATACTCGGTCCACGTCGAATCCGAGGTGGATGACATTACTCAGGAAGCCCTGGTCGCCATCCTGCGCGGGCTGCCTACCTATCGCGGAGAGGGGGCGTTTGCGTCCTGGGCGGACCGGGTCGTGGCGCGCGTGACCTTCGCCGCTTCGAGGCGCGCTCGCGTCGAGCGCTCTCAACTGGACGTGGACGACGAGCTGGTTGAGCAGAACGCGCTACCCCCGAGCGCGACACAGCCTGAGGACTGTCTTCTGCGACGCCAGCTCGAAAAGCTGATGGATCAGCTCTCCGATGAGCAGCGGCGTGCCCTGCTCCTCCACCACGTGATGGGGATGAGCGTCCCGGAGATGGCTGAAGAGTTGGAGGTTCCCTTCGAGACGGTCCGCAGCCGGCTCCGTCTGGCGAGAGCCCATCTCCGTGAATTACTCTCCCAGGACGCCGGTCTGGAAAAATTGATGTAGTGAGAGGGGCCTCACCCCTCCAACCCTCTCACTCCACGGGCCACCAGGTGCGAGCACTCCCGCTCGTCCTCGGTGGCCCGGTTCTTTTCTAACGTGCAGCCCGAGAGCCTTACAGCCGCGCCAGCGCCGTCCGGGTGGACAGGGTCAGGGGCTGCGGCAGGGCCTCGAGCGCGAACCATCCCACACCGGCCAGGGCCGCCGGTTCGCGGTTGCTCGGCTCGCCACTGACAATGTGGGCCCGGTAGACCGGCGCCACCCAGTGGGTGCCGGCCGCCAGGTCGATCTGATCAACGATGCAGAGCAGCTCGTCGATCGCGATCTTCACACCCAGCTCCTCGGCGATCTCCCGAACCACAGCGGCTTCCACCGTCTCGCCAAAATCAACCTTGCCGCCCGGCAGCCCCCAATGGTCCGCCTCGGGCATGCGTCGGCGCCGCACCAGCAGCAGCCGACGACGCTCCCCGTCCAGGATGAAAGCACCCACGCCAATACGAGGTTGAGAGTCCATGTCGCTCCTCGAAGCTCGGGTGGCGCACCATACCCGGAAGAAGCCCCCGCGCACGGACCTCCTGCTACTGCCTCCACTCGCGCGGTACTCCCGCGTTTGACGCCTGACGCTCCAGGTCCGCCAGCTGCTCCCGAGCCCGCTTCAGCCGCCGATCGAGGTCATCCAGCGTGCTCCGCACGTTGTACCCCACCGCATCCTCCTGCGCGTATCTCCGCCGCTCCGCTTCCAGCCTGAGAATCTCGTTCTGCGCGGACTGGAACGCCATACGCCACGACTGCTCTGCCTGCCGAGCGTACGCATCCCCGCCCGCAGGCTCGTTGCGCAGTGAGCGCAACTGCCTCCCGCTCAGGAGGCGACGCTCCGCTTCCCGGGCCGTCCACACCTCCCGCGCCTTCTTCACCTGCTCCAACTTGAGCTTCGTGCGCGAGACCTCCGGGCTCCCTTTCTCCACCGTCAGCCAGCCCTGCCCCGTCCCCGGCAGCGTGCACGACTCCACCGGCAGCCTTGCCGCCCCCACGTAGAGACCTTCCGTCAGCCCCTTCGACGCCAGCCATCTCAGCCGCCGGGTGTTGTCCTCGTCCCTCGCCGCATCCATCAGCGGCTTCCATCGCTCGAACGTCACCTCCATCGCGCACGTGCCCGCATCGGATTGAAGCTCGAAGCGGTGGCTCATCCGCGAAGGCGCCTGCGGAAAGCGCTCCGCCAGGAACACCACCAGCCCCACGGTGGGGCTCTCCTCCAGTCCCAGCAGCGCCGGGCTGTAGGGCTCCAGCCGGAACTGCCGCAGGCCTCGCTCCTCCTCCCGCGCCACCTTCTCACGCAGCGCCGTCCACCGCTGCTCGGACTCGGGTGTGCTCGGCACGGACACCATCTTCCCCGCATACTGGATGGGCAGCGCCAGCCCGATGCCTTCCGCGTTGGTCACCTTCAGGGAGACCACACCCACCACCTCGCCGCGCCCGTTGAGCAGCGGGCCGCCGCTGTTGCCAGGGTTGACGGAGGCGTCGAACTGCACGTAGCCCACGCCCAGATACTCCCGGCCGAGGTGGCTCACCTTGCCCTCGTGCACCGTGAAGGACAGACCCTTGGGGCTGCCGATGAACACCAGCCGGTCCCCCGGTGACAGGTCCGTGGCATCGCCCAGAGGCAGCGGCTCGGCCCGCGCGCCCGACACCCGCACCGTCGCCAGGTCCAGGTCCTCGTCGCGCTCCAATGTCTGGCCCAGCACCCGCCGCCCGTCCGACAGCGTCACCTCCATCATCACGCCCACCGGACATGCCACGTGGGCGTTCGTCAGCACCTGCTCCTCGCCCACGAAGAAGCCCGCCCCCGTGGAACCCTCGCACCGCAGGCTCACCGTGCCCGGCAGCGCGAGCCGTGAAATCTCCTGGGTGGTGAGCTCCTTCGGCGGCGCCAGGGTCTCCGTACCGGCATCGGGAGCGATAGCCGCGGCGGTGGCAACGGGCGTCTCGGGCACCGGCGCCTTCCGGGTGGCCACGACTGCCCCCACCCCCACCCCTAGCAGCACCGCGCCCCCGAGCACCGCCGGCACCCAGCCCGGCATGGCCCCGGTGCTCTTCGCGGGACGCAGCTCCGCGGTGGCCCCCTGCGTGGCCAGCGCCTCCACAACCCGCTGCGCGAAGACCCGGGACACGCCGCGCACCACCCGCCCATCCGCCCGCTCCAGCGCCTTGCGCAGCTCGGCGAAAGGCGGCACCGGCGGGCCCAGCGGCGCGAGGGCCCGCGCCAGTTGGAAGCTCCTCCGCTCCTCGGGAGCGCGCTCCTTCAGAACCACGTCGACGAGCAGGCTCGCCCCACAGCGGCACCGGACGCCCTCCCCCTCCTCCGGCCGTCCACACCGCAGGCACCGCACTTCCATCGACTGACTCATGACGCCCCCTCTTCACTCAGGCGGCCCCTCACGTAACACCCTGCCCCTCCACGGGGAAGATACGCGTGGTGAGCCACCCGGGAGGCACCTCGTGCCGACACTTGAGGCACGGTGGGGCTCGTGCCACTGTCCCAGTGGACCCCCGCCCCACCCGCCCCCCATGTCGACTCCCGGTAAGGAAGAGCGGACCCTCGAGCCGACCCTCGAATCAGAAGCCCCCGCCGCTCCCAGCGAGGGGCCGCGCGAGACCTTCCCGGTTCCCCAGTGGGACCGCTACGAGTTCATCGAGCCCCTGGGCCGCGGCGGCATGGGTGAGGTCTTCAAGGCGAGGGATAGACGCCTGGGCCGCGTCGTCGCGCTCAAGTTCATCCGTGGGGCGGACCCCGACCGGGTCATGCGCTTCCTCCAGGAAGCCCGCGCCCAGGCGCGCATCGACCACCCGAACGTGTGCAATGTCTACGAGGTCGGCGACGTCGGAGGAAAGGCCTACATCGCCATGCAGCTCATTGGAGGGCAGCCGCTCGACCAGGCCGCCCCCAGCATGTCCCTGCACGAGAAAGTGCAGGTCATGAAGGAGGTCGCCGAGGCGATCCACGAGGCGCACCGGCTCGGCGTCATCCACCGCGACATCAAGCCCTCCAACATCATGGTCGAGCGCGGCGAAGACGGGCGCTGCTTCCCGGTCGTGATGGACTTCGGCCTGGCCTACGACATCGGGCAGGGACACGGCCTCACGGTGTCGGGCGCGTTGATGGGCACGCCCTCGTACATGGCGCCGGAGCAGGCCCGCGGTGATGTGCGGAGCATCGACCGCCGCTCTGACGTCTACAGCCTGGGCGCGACACTCTACGAGCTGCTCACCGGAGTCACACCGCTCTCCGATACCTCGCTCACCGGAACGCTGCAGAAGGTGCTCCACGAGGATCCGCCCCCCGCGCGCACGCATGTGCCCCACCTCCCGAGCGACCTGGACACCATCACCCTCAAATGTCTCAGCAAGGAGCAGGACCAGCGCTATCCGTCCGCGCGGGCCCTGGCCGAGGACCTCGGGCGCTACATCGATGGGGAGCCCATCCTCGGGCAGCGCCCGAGCGTGCTGTACCGGCTCCGAAGGCGCGCACGGAAGCACCGGACCCTGGTGGCCGTGTCGGCGGTGTCGCTGGCGAGCATCGCCGTTGTGGGGGCCTTCGGCGCGAGCTCCTGGCTGGAAGCGCGACACACCCGACAGCAATCGGAGGAACGCGCACAGCTGGCCGGGCAACTCGGGCAGCAGGTGAAGGAGCTCGAGTGGTTCCTGCGCGCGGCCCACACGCTGCCCCTACACGACACCAGCCGTGAGCAGCAGCTCGTGCGCGAGCGCATGTCGCGGATTGCCACGCAACGCCATGACCTGGGCGCTCACGGCGAGGGGCTCGTGCACTACGCCCTGGGCCGCGGCTACCTGGCGATGCACGAGTTCGAGCTCGCCCACGAGGAGCTGACGCGCGCACAGGAGAAAGGCATCGACTCGCCCGAGCTGCACTTCGCACGCGGCCGAGTGCTCGGCGAGCTGTACCACCGGGCCCTGGAAGACGCGCGGCGCAGCGGAGACAAGGCCTGGGTCGCCGAGCGGCAGCAAGAGCTGGAGAAGCAGTACCTCGAACCAGCGCTCCAGTCGCTCGAGCGCAGCCAGGGGCTCGAGCTGGAGTCACCCCGCTACCTCGAGGGCCTCATCGCGTTCTACCGCCGGGAGTACGACAAGGCGGCACGGCTCGCGGAGCAAGCGGTCAAAGAGACGCCGTGGATTTACGAGGCCCGGAAGCTCGCCGGGGACGTGGCCTACACACGCGCGATGGAGCAAATGGAGCGGGGCGAACACGCTCTGGCGCGTTCCGGTTTCGACGAGACAGTCGCCCTCTATGAGCAGGCAGCCGAGTCCGGGCGCAGCGATGCACGCAACTACGAGGCCCTCGCGGAGGCGTGGCTGCAGCAGTCGCAGCTCGACTCCCGGCAGGGCCGCTCGCAGAAGTCCGCGCTGGAGCGAGCGCTGGCAGCGGCGGACAAAAGCATCCAGGCGGCCCCCCAGCGCGCGTCGGGGTACACCAAGAAGGCCCACGTCCTGACGTTCTGGTACCAGCTGATGAAGTTCCAGGGCGGTGGGTTGGATCCGAAACCCATCCTCACCGAATGGAGGGACACCGCTGCTCGCGCCACCGTGTTGGAGCCACGCGATGTGTATGCCTACGACACGCTGGGACTCAGCTACTTCATGGGGGGTCTTCAAGAGGCACGGGAAGGAAAGGATCCGGGCTCTTCCTGGGACAAGGCCATCGCCTGGCTGAACAAAGCGCTGGAACTCCAGCCCAACTACCCGTGGGCCCACAACGACCTGGCGCAGGTCTACCGATGGAAGGGCAATCATCAGCGGGAGCACGGCCAGGACCCTCGAGCGGCCTACGCCGAGGCGGAGCGCCACCTCGTCCTGGCAGCGCGCAGCGACCCGAACTATCTCTTCGCGTACGAGAACCTGACCGACCTCTACAACACCCGAGCGGACATCGAGCTCTCGCGCGGGATGAATCCCCAGGCGGAAGTGGAGAAGGCGCTCCAAACGAGTCAGCAGGCGCTCTCGCTGAACGGCAACTACCCTCCGGTGCTGAACCAGGCAGCTATCGCGGAGTTGATAGCCGCGCGGTACCTCACTGACAGCGGAGGAGAGCCACGAGCGGCATTGGAACGGGCGCTCCAGTACCTCGACCGCTCCCTTTCCATCAACCCCTCATCCGGGCGGGCCCAGGTCTACCGGGCCAAGGTCCACCTCGTGGCGCTGGACCACGCTCTGCGCGAAGGCCTCGAGCCCAGCACCTGGCTTGAAGCAGGGCGACGCGCGCTGGAGGAAGCCTCCCGCCATGGCGCCAGCCAGGTCGAATGCCAGATTGTGAGCGCGAAGCTGCACCTGGCGGAAGCACGGTGGGCGCAGCGGCAAGGGCGCGCGGTCCTGCCACGGCTCCACCAGGCGCTCGCCGAGGCCCGACGCGCCGTGGAGATGTACCCCTACGTCGGTGCACACCAGGCGTTGGCCCACGTTCATTGGCGGCTGGCGGAAGCTCAGCCGCCTGGCAGGGAGTCCTCCTCAGTCGCCGAGGGTCTGGCCCAGGTGGACCTGGCGCTCAAGCTCGACCCGAACCTGGCACACGCCCACGCCCTGCGTGGAGCGCTCCTGTTGATTCAGGCTCGGACGATGCGAAAGGCCACGGAGCGCCTCGACACCGTCCACGAGGCCCGGACCGCACTCGCACGGGCCCTCGAGCTCAATCCCTTGCTCCGGAAGGAGTACGAGGAACCCCTGCGCGAAGCGGAGGCACTGCTCTCCAAGTCGAACCCGCCTGGCTCAGAACTGTAGTTTCTCGGGGCCAGTGGCGACCTTGCCCTCTCTGCTCCAATCAGGAGGAGTGCACGAGGGCACCTTGTGAAGGTTCTTGAGGTTCGTGACGGTGCTCTTGAATCTCGAACGGCGCATCTTCTCTGTGTCGATGCACACCGCCCCCGCGGGGCTCCAGATCGCCTCCAGGTTCTCGATGTTGTTGTCCTTGATACCGTACTGATCGCGCAGGAAGATGCTGGTGCCCTTCACCGTATAGGTATTGAAATCCTTGAACCCGACGAAGTAGGCGGCACGCTTGGCCTGGAGACAGGAACCAAAGGCATAATCACTTCGCTCCGGCGTACCCGGCTTGTCATTCCAAGGCGTATAACCCCAGCTCAAGCAGGTGACGATGGCTCCTGTCTCGCAACCCATGGTGGTCGAGTTGGGATTGGAGGAGACGAAAGCACTCAGCCCGCTGATCCTCTTCTGGCCAAGGAAGGCGGCGACGGCATCCGCGCTCGGCTTCTCCGGGCTCTCGTTCTTTCCCTTGCAGTGGAACAACCACCCCTGCTCGCCGGCCTCACGATAGCGGACCTGGTACCGCTGGACCCCATCCGCTTGGGTCTTCTCCGACTGGATGGGGGTTATCTTCAACTCGTAGTTGGCGAGAGGGCTCGCATCCCCGTTTCCAGTGCGAAAGGAACCAACCCAGAGCGTCAGCTTCTCCAAGTCCGCCCCTGTCGCGGTGTACTCCTTTTTATTCAAGACGTACTTGATGCTCAGCTGGCTCTTGTCACTCTGGATGGCACTCACCACGACGTCCGTCCCCTGGAATTTGCCCATGACGGGTTTCTTGTAAATCTCCCGCGGAGATTCCAGATCCCGGACCTCGAGCATGACGCTGTCCGAGGTTTTGACGAAGGCCTCCGGGCAAAAACGTGGCTCCCCCCCGAAGAGGAAGCAATAATTGCCCTCCACCACAGTGTAGATGCCCTTGCCGTTGATTCCACCGGGAGGGCACTCCCCCGTGGGGCATTGATCGGTCAAACTCATCGTCGCGACTCCGCAGTCGCTGGCGGTATCGGAGCAGCCGATGGGCAAGATGCCTCGGGGGCTCTGGCCTGGGTTGGGTCGAATCGTCTCCATGCACCCGGCACACCCGTTGGTCACCACCGCTACCGCGATGCACATGAGCCACACGGACATCCGCTTCGTGTTCTCCCGTCCCTCCACTTCGTACTTCCTCGTCGCATCCACTTCAGTCTCCCCCTCAGCTGCGAGTGCTGGCCGGCCCTACCCAGTCCTGTTGGCGATATCGCCGCGCTCGCTGGTCGACACCGGGCTTAGCCAAGACCATGCCAGCGGGTCAAAGACGGGGAACCTCCAAGGATCCCGGGCACATGCCACGCGAGGAACCGTGAGGCAGCGAGTCCCTGGCACAGAGAGCCGGCACATGGCACACGCAGTGGCACAGGAAGCTGTGCCACCCCGCCTATAATGCCCGCCCATGGAACAGGACGGGTCGACCCTGAAACCGAGTGGGATTCGTGGCGACAAGGACGCCTCCGGAGTGGAGCGCGTCCCGGGACTGCTGCGCCTGTTCGCCCCGGGGAAGGCGCTGGCGGTGGCCCTGCCCCTGCGCGGCGGCGAGCTGGAGTTGGGCCGAGGCTCCCCAGCACTGGGCGAAGCGCAGGACCCCCGGATGTCACGCCGTCATGCCCGCATCCGCTTCGACGGGCGCCGCTTCTGGGTCACCGACCTGGGCAGCCAGAATGGCACCTTCGTGGATGGAGAGCCCGTGCCCGCCGAGACGCCTCGCGAGGCGCAGCGGGTCATCCGCATGGGGGACTCGCTGTTCGTTCCCTGCGCGGACGTGAATCCGCTCGAACAACAGGGGGTCGTGACGCGCAATGGCTTCGTGCGCGGTCCGGCCCTCCAGACGCTGCTCGAGGAGGTGGCGCGCGCGGCCCGGCTCGGCTTCCCCCTGCACATCCATGGAGAGAGCGGAACGGGCAAGGAGGGCGTGGCGCGGGCGTTCCACGAGAACGGTCCACGGAGCGCGGGGCCCTTCGTGGCGGTCAACTGCGCGGCCATTCCCCAGACCATCGCCGAGCGGCTGCTGTTCGGTGCTCGGAAGGGGGCCTACTCGGGCGCCGAAGCCGACGCCCAGGGCTACCTCCAGGCGGCTGACGGCGGCACGCTGTTCCTCGACGAGGTGGTGGAGTTGGATCTCTCGGTCCAGGCCAAGCTGCTGCGGGCGCTGGAGACCAAGGAGGTCCTCTCCCTGGGAGCGGCGAAGCCAAAGACAGTGGACATCCTCATCTGCTCGGCGAGCAACAAGGATCTCCGGGGGCTGGTGGCGAGCGGGAAGCTGCGCGAGGACCTCTACTTCCGCATCGGCCGGCCTGAGGTGACGATACCGCCCCTGCGCCAGCGCCCCGAGGAGCTCGCGCTGCTCATCCAACGAGAGGTGCAACAGGTGGCACCCGAGCTGGGGCTGCACATCTCGCTGGTGGAGGCGTGTCTGCTGCGGCCCTGGCCGGGCAACGTTCGCGAGCTCCTGGTCGAGACCCGCAGTGCCATTCAGGCAGCGCTCATGCAGGGAGCCCAGCGCGTGGAGGCCCGACATCTGAGCCCAAGCGCCGGCACCGCGTTCAGCGCCGCTCCCCCTCCCCTACCCGCGCCGGAAGAGCGGGTGCTGCCGAGGGAGGCGCCCTCGAGGGCCAGGCCCATCGAAGCGGACGAGCGTGCGCGCATCGAAGAGGCCTTGCGGCAGCAGGGCGGCAACGTGGCCGCCACGGCGCGAGCGCTCGGCATGCACCGCACACAACTGCGCAGGTTGCTCGAGCGGCATGAGATCGCCATCCCCGCAGGGAACGAGCTCGAGTAAGCCCTCAGCGCGGCCAGGACGAGGGCGGCGCCCCGATGCACGGCGGCACCTCCCCCTTGTCGGCGCCGAAGAGCTCCACGAAGGCCTGACCATCGTGCGCGGGCAGGATGAGCAACTCCGGATCCTGCGCGTGGAGTTGCACCAGCTTCGCCACCTCCTCCTGGGTACGCGCGGAGTCCTCGTCGGTGAGCTGCCGCATCAGCCACGACTTCCCCACGTTGCGCTCAATGGATTCCCGCAGGTTGATGAGGTCGCCCACGTGCACGAAGCGCAGGGCCGGAGACACGTTCACGAACGTGGCCACGCTGCCTGGTGTGTGCCCGAAGGTCGGCACCACCACCACGGAGCCGTCACCGAAGACGTCGAAGTGGGCGTCGTAGTTCGCGTAGGGCTCCGCCACGAAAGGAATGGGCACCATGCGGCCCTTCAAGGCCCGAGCCTGCGCGGGGAGCGTCACCCCGCGAGGGTGCTCTAGCTCCGCTTCGACGAGCTGCCTCTCCTCGGCGGCCAGCCACACTGGCACGTCCGGCAGCGATGCCACCCCACCCGCGTGGTCCGCGTGCACGTGAGAGAGGAGCAGCGCCTTCGGTTGGGTCACCCCAAGCGCGGTGAGGGCGTCCTTCAAGTTCCGCCGCGGCACGTTGCGACCCGCCGTCTGGGAGAAGATGAAGCGACCCCAGGCGCCCAGCTCCCGCTGCTCCTCCTGCGCGTGAGCGGAGATGCCGGTGTCGAGCACAAGGTCGCCCTCCGGGTGGCGGATGACGAGCGCCGCGGAGGTCACCTCCCAGGTGGCGGCCACGGTGGAGCCGCCCGCGCCGTAGCCCCCCGACACCGACACGCCCCCCGTGTCGATCCAACACACCTGAATCGGCGTGGCCGGAGTCGGCGGGGGCGCGAAGGCATGGGGCCCAGCCGGGGGCAACGACGCACACGCGGTGAACAACAGCCATGACAACCCGAAGAGTTTCCGCATGGAGCACTTCTCCTGAAAGTTCGGAGGTTCGACAGCACAGTGCCCGCTCTCCGCGCCATTTGCCTCCTGGATGTGGGAATGAGCGATATTCACGGTGTGAATCTGGCCAACTTCGACCTGAACCTGCTCCGCGTGCTCGACGCGCTCTTCATCGAACAAAGCGTGGGGCGCGCGGCGGCGCGCTTACGGCTCTCACAGCCAGCCACCAGCAACGCCTTGGCACGACTGCGCGCCGCGCTCGGAGACCCGCTCTTCGTGCGAGGCCGTCAGGGGATGGTGCCCACCGCGCGGGCACGAGCCCTGCGCGGGCCCCTCACGCTCGCGCTACGGCAGCTCCAGGAGGCCCTGGTGCCGCCCGAGGACTTCGTGCCCGAGACCGCGCAACGCACCTTCGTCCTGGCCGCGAGCGACCACGCCCAGCTCCTCGTGCTGCCGCAGCTCGCGGCACAGCTCTCGCACTACCCCGGTGTGCGATTGCGCGTGGTACCGCTCCCTCGCGACTTCCCCACCACCGAGCTGGAGACCGGCGAGTTCGACCTGGTGCTCGGCGTCTTCGACCTCGCCCCGGGGGACCGGGCACCGCGAGGACTCCAACGGCAGGTGCTGGTGCGCGAGCGCTACATGCTGGTGGGCCGCAGGGACCATCCCGCGCTGCTCAAGCCGCAGCGCTTTGACCTCTCTCTGCCCCAGTTCCATGTCTCGCCGCGTGGCGGCACCGAGGGGAGCTTCGAGCGCAAGACGAAGGTCCGTCGCAACATCGTGCTCTTCACCCCTCACTACCTCGTGGCGCCCTGGGTGCTGGCGAGCACCGAGCTCATCGCCGCACTGCCGGAGCGGGTGGCGCGCCGCTTCGCCGAGGCCTTCCCACTCACCGTGGTGCCGGTGGAGCTCCCTCACGAGCCGCTGCGAGTGCAGCAGCTCTGGCACCCGCTTCGGCAGCAGGACCCCGCGCACCGCTGGCTCCGAGAGCAGGTGCTCGCCGCGGCACGAGCAGCACCCGCGGGCTCGTGAACCGGCGACCTGTGAGTCACCCACATGTAACCAACATGTAATAAAGAGGCCACCTCCCCGATGCAATAACGTGAAGCGTATTCGAAATTTTGACAATCAATTGCACGGGGTTCATACATGAGCATCAAGATGCAATTGCGCCCGACGCATGCTGGCGCGGCGCTGTTGGCGGCACTGCTGTCCTCCTGCGACGAGGAGCGCCCCCGTCCGGAACCGGAGCCGGAAGTGCCCGCTGCCACGCCCAGCGTCGCCTTCATGACGGATGTGCACTTTGAAAACGTCTATGGCGATTTCAAGAGCACGCAGTTCGCGGGCATCCCAACCAAGGATGGCAAGAACGCGACCATCCGCACCATGTATGCGCAGCTGACCTCGACCCGCCTGTTCAACGAGAACTACTTCGCCTTCCGCGCCGCACTGGATGACGCGTACGCGAAGGGCGTGCGGCTGGTCGCGCTTCCGGGCGACTTTTCCGACGATGCCCAGCCGATCAACATCAACGGCATCGCCGACATCCTGCATGAGTACCAGGCCAAGGGCATGCGCTTCTTCATCGCGCCCGGCAACCACGATCCCAACGAGCCGTATGACGATGACGAGGCCGGCAAGAACGACTTCCTGACCCAGGATGGCAAGGAGCAGAAGGTCTACGCCACCGGCAATGCCGCCTGCAAAGCCAATGACCCAAGCGTGGTCTGCACCAATGAGTTGATGGAGCAGGGCTACGAGAAGCTGCTCGGGAAGCTGGGTGATTTTGGATACATGCCGAACAAGGCGGACCTGCACTGGGAGACGCCCTTCAGCCAATACAGCAACGGCCAGTACAGCCATGAAGAGGCTGTGGCCCAAGCCGAGCTGAAGAATCGCCAGTTCGAAATCTGCGCCGAGGGCGAGGGCGGCAAATACAAGGCGGCTGGCGAAGCCGAGCTGGGCAGGCCCTACACCCGGTGCACCCACATCACCGACTCCAGCTACCTGGTGGAGCCGGTCAAGGGATTGTGGCTGCTGTCGATCGACGCCAACGTCTTCGTCCCCAACAGCAAGTTCGACCCGGCCAACCCGACCTCCTTCAAGGGTTTCGATGGCGCCGGCAATGCGGGCTGGAACAAGGTGCTGACGCACAAGAAGCACCTGCTGGAGTGGATCAAGTCGGTGACCGAGCGGGCCAGGGCGCAGGGCAAGCAGCTGATGGCCTTCTCGCACTACCCGACCATGGACTTCTACGCCAACCAGACCCAGGCGATGAAGGCAGTGTTCAAGCCGGGCGCCTTCCAGACCGCCCGTGTTCCGGAAGCGGCAACCACGGCGGCGCTGGCGGCCACCGGTCTGCGACTGCATATCGGCGGCCACATGCACTTCAACGGCACCAACGACTACCAGGACGCGGCCGGCAACTTCCTCGTCAATGTCCAGTCGCCGTCGCTGGCCGTGTATGGCGCGTCCTACAAGATCGTCACCTACAAGGACCTGGACACCGTCGATGTGCAGACCATCGGCCTGAGCTCGGTGCCTCGCTTTGACGAGCTGTTCCCGCTGTACCAGACCGAGTACGACTACCTCCAGGCCAGCACCGCCAGCGGCGACGTGGCCAAGCGCTGGAACCGCGCCATCCTGGACACGAAGTCCTACGGCGAGTTCACGCGCTACTACTTCGGCGAGCTGTCGCGCCTGCGCTTCATGGACGAGTACTGGCCGTGCGAGATGAAGGAAGCGGCGAAGTCACTGGACGGGAAGCAGATGCTGATCCTGTCGCAGTTGCAGACCCAGGTCACACTGGCGCAGCTGAAGGACGCACCAGGCATCGTGCCGATCAGCGCAACCTGCGCGGCGACGGGCACGGCAACCGGCTCGGCAGTCGCAGCCAGCCAACTGAGCGCCGACTGGGCCGAGGCAACCGCCAAGGCCGAAAAGCTCGCCAGCGCCGCGGGCCTGAAGCTGGACGACTTCGCCAAGATCACGGCTTATGACTTTTATGGTGACTTCCACCGCACCGTGTACGCGGGCGAGCTGGCGCTGCGCGACATGGGCGCTGAGCGCGTGAGCCAGTACAAGGTGCTGATGGGCGCGTTCCCGGCCAGCCCGGCGGAGATCCTCAAGATTGGCGATAAGCCCTCGGACCAGAACGCCGTCCACGTGCTGTTCCAGAACCAGTTCAAGCAGGTGTTCGCCATCTTCAAGGGGCTCGGTTCGGCCAAGCCGAGCGATCACTTCACGATCGACTTCAAGGGCAAGAAGGTCACCAACGCCAATGACAGCGCGCTGAGCTTCAACTAAGCACCCCCGACACAACTCGTGGAGCTGGTCCCGCCCCAGGCCAGCTTCACGAGGCCAATTGCTTCATCTCCTCGAGCCACCTTTCATCCGCCGAGCGCCACCGTGGCGGTCTGCTCCTGGGGCGCGACGAGCGAGTGCCTCTCCCAGGCCCGGCTCTTCCAGCGGTACCAGAAGACAAGACCTCGCGTCCATTCGTCCGCCGCGATCGCGAGCCAGATACCGGGCAGCCCCAGCTGGAGCTTGAAGACGAGCAGATAGCCCAGCGGCAGGCTCATACAGACCATGGAAATGAAAGCCATGTAGACGGTGAACTGCGCATCCCCCGCGGCACGCAGAGCGTTCACCAGGACGAGGTTGAATGATCGTCCGGACTCCAGCAGCAGGCTCAACAAGATGACCCGTGACGTCAACAGCAGGATGTCCCCATTGGTCGTGAACAGGCCAACCAGTGGCTGGCGCACCAGGATGACGAGCACGTCCACCAGGACGGTGATTGCCACTGCCCACTTCAAGCTCGCCAGCGCCTGCCGGTAGGCCGCGTCTGGCTGGCTCGCTCCCACCATCCGCCCCACCAAAATGGCCGTCCCCATCCCAATCGCCAGGCTGCACAAGAAGACATATTGGGAGATCGCCATCGCGTACTGCCGGGACGCCAGCGCTGTGGGGCCGAGGAACGTGACGTAGTACAGGAACACCGTCTGGCACGAGTGATAGGTGACCTGCTCGATGGCCGCCGGGACGCCCACCTTCAAGAGCTTGCGGATGTACTCCCCCGAGAACGTCACGAAGTCACGCGGCACCATCCGCACGTCCATCACCTGGTAGAGCATCCACGCGAAGACAACGAGCGCGGCGGCCCGGCTCACCCCCGTGGACACCGCTGCCCCCGTTACCCCCAGCTCCGGCATCCCGAGATGGCCGAAGATCAGGGCGTAGTTGCACAGCACGTGAAGCACATTCATGCCCAGCGACACGTACATGGATTGCCGCGTGAAGCCGTAGGTACGGATGAGGGCGGCGATGACGTTGATGAGGGCCTGCAGGAAGATGAATCCACCCGCGATCCGCATGTACGCCTGTGCGTGGGCCAACACCACGCCTTCCAGGTTCATGTGGCTCAAGATGAAGCCGCCGAGCAACAGCAGCGTCGCGCTCACGACGAGCCCGAGCAGCAGGTTCAGCGTGATGGCCAGGGCCGAGATCCGGGCGGCCTCGGCGCTCCTGCGCGCCCCGAGGTACTGCGCCACGACGATGGAGGCGCCGTGGCTGATGACATTCATGATGAGAATGCACAGAGAAATGTACTGATTGACCACTCCGACCGCGGAGACGGCCTCGTCCGACACACCGCTGAGCATGAGCGTGTCCGACGTGCCCATCAGCATGAACAACAACAGTTCCAGGAAGATGGGCCAGGTCAGCCGGAACAGCCCCAGGGAGGGTTTCGGTACGTCCATGGCCCTCGCATGTTGCACGGACCGAGCGGGCTGTCGAGCACCGCCTGTCCGCTCGCTCGGCGGCCCACAGGGCCCACCTGGGACGACAACACCCTCTCCTACATGGGGTGACAGACGATCAGCAGTTCGGCAGCCTCAGCCAGCGAGCACGTCCAGCAGGT
Organism: Archangium minus; assembly: GCF_044360475.1. Lineage (NCBI taxonomy): Bacteria > Pseudomonadati > Myxococcota > Myxococcia > Myxococcales > Archangiaceae > Archangium > Archangium minus. The sequence goes on along the minus strand of NZ_CP043494.1, from coordinate 4,505,998 downwards.
CTTCACCAAAGCGCCGTTCATAGACCGCGTGAGCGATGGACTCAGGTGCGAGGTATCCCGCGTATTCGCCACGAACACCCTTGGTGCTCCACGTAACGTAGGCGCTCGGCTCCCCTTCGCTCACTCGCCAGTACTCGCGGACCAGCGCCTCCTGGTTCGCGCTGGAGTCGACGGCCTGCTGCCACACGGACCTGCCTTGGGACACCACCCAGGCCGTGAAGTCCTCGGTGCTGTCCTCCGAGAACTCAATCCCATCGACGACCGGTCCGTTCCACGGCTCGGCGACACGTGTGGCCGCGTCAAGATAGAAGCGCTGAAAGTCCTCGACATCCTCTCGCTTCGCTGACTCCAGCCACTCGCTCAGAGTCGCGAGAGACGGCTTGCAACTCTCGATGACCTCCCAGAACCACGGTGCGATGTCGTCCTGCGACATGAGTCCTCCATCAGGGGCCGAGCAGCGTGCGGAGCCGCCTGGACAGCCGGCGACTCAACCCGAGGTATACCCCGACCGCATCGAGGAAGCGCCTTCCCGACGTAACGGGGCGCTGGAGTTGATGCCAAAAAATGTCTCGCAGGGCATGTACTTGTCGCACGGAGAGCGAATTCCTAGCTTCGGAGCCAAATCCTCTCACGCTGTGAGGTCTCCGTGCGTCATTGCTTCGTGTCTTCTATTGCACCTCTTGCCCTCATGGGCTTGTTTGCTTCCGCCACCGCGACCGCGGAGCCAGACCCCACGAATCGCCCTCCGGTGCTCACCGCGGGCCCCTCCGCTTCGGCCACGGAGATCAACGAGCAGACCTCCGTCGACCTCTTCGTGAGCGCCTCGGATCCTGACAACGACCCGCTCACCTACACCTGGGAATGGGAGGACTTGAACAACCCCTACTATCCCCAACCGGGAAGCTTCAGCAGTACCACCGTTGCGAATCCCAGCTGGACGGCCCCCAACATCCACTTCTCCGACAAGGTGTACCTGCTCAAGGTCACCGTGTCAGACGGCCGAGGCGGCACCGTTCAAGGCTCCGTCCCCGTCAGTGTCCTCTGGGTGAACCAGCCTCCCGCGGGAGGCACCCTCACGGGGCCCACCACGCTGGAGTCGGGTCAGCGGGGGATGTTCTCTGTCGACGCAAGCGATCCGGACGGCGATCGACTCTGGTACGCATGGGTCCAGCAGTCCCCCGCGTCTCCCGTGGGGAGCTTCTCGAGCATCATGGGGCCGGAAGGCTCGCAGTTCGCGACCATGTACTGGACGGCTCCCGTCGTAAGCCAGGAGACCTTGTTCACCCTGCGCGTCTGGGTGGGCGATGATTATGGCGACACGGTGGATCACACCCTCACCGTGAGAGTCACGCCCCCTCAAACCGGCGCTCCGCTTGGGAGCACCAGCATGTAAAAATTCTAGGCTCGGAGGTCCCGTAGGGGGCAGTTCAGACGAAGTTCACCTGCGAGACAGGCGGCGGCCCAAAGCGGTTGGGGCCGGGCTCGCCCTTGGTCAGGCCGACCCAGAGCAGGAAGGCCAGGCCGACCAGGAAAGCCAGGCCCATGAAGCCTAGTGCGGCGCCCATCCCGGCCATGGCGGACCCGACCGCGGCGGAGTCATCCCCCTGTTCGTTCATGGAGGCTGCACCCATCATGGCCATGCCGCCACTCACCGCGGCGAGGACCATGGCGATGACCGTGGCGCCGAAGGGGATCAGTTGGAGCCAGGCGGTCTTGCCCATGTCGTGTAGCCGCTTGGAGTGAATGCAGATCTGCGGCCAGAGCAGCAGGAATCCGAGCAACTGGCCAAGGATCGGGATCACTCCGAGCACGAAGCTCGCCACCACGATGATGGCGAAGCCGATCCAGAAATCACGCCGTTCGATACGGCCCTCGGGCGACAAGAAGAACGTTTTCCAGTCCATGCGTACCTCGATGGGGCTGAGGGGTCGTGGGAACCTATAGCACGACCCACCAGGGCCACCCACGGAAGCACATTTCGTTGTACAATCCTTGAATCCGATATTCTTTCCATGGATTGAGAATTAGCGACGAGGCCGCTTCGGAGGCGATACCGGGAGCTTCTTGACCGAGGTATCCGCCCAGCCCAGCGCGCGCCCACTCCTGGAGCGCAGCTCCAGCCGGCCAACGGGCTCACCCTTCTCGTTATCAACCAGCAGGGAGTGGGGCTCGCCGGGCTCGTAGAGATACGCCTCGCCCCACTGGCGCAAGCTCACCACGACCAGGAAGAGGCCACATCCCTTTTCCGTCAGGACATACTCCTGGTAGGCGCTGCCATCGGAGGCCGGCGCCAGCTCCAGGACTCCCATGGCCACCAGGTTGCGCAGGCGCGTCGCCAAGATGCCTTTCGCCACGCCCAGGCTCTTCTGAAACTCGCCAAAGCGGCGCATGCCATCAAAGGCATCCCGAATGATCAGAAGAGACCACCAATCGCCGATGACATCCAGCGATCGCGCAACCGGGCAAGCCGCTCCTTCGAGACTGGTACGCTTCATATCTGGTTCCAAGATAGAACTGGACAGACCGCCACGCAACTGGTCCTATGATAGGACCTCATGACGAGAGAGAGTGGCGGATGAAGGATGGAGACAAGGCAGGGCTGTCGGACAGGCTGTCACCCGGTGTCATCCTGCTCTTCGCGGTCGCAGGCGGGCTGAGTGTTGCCAATATCTACTATGCGCAGCCACTGCTCGAAGTGATGGCGCGTGAGCTCTCGATCAGCCCCGCTTCCATCGGCATCGTCGTGACCGTGACCCAGATAGGGTATGCGCTAGGGCTCATCTTCATCGTGCCGCTGGGCGACCTGCTCGAGCGCCGACGACTGATCGTCGGTCAAGCCATTCTTTCGAGTGTGGCGTTGATCATCGTGAGCCAGGCCCCCACGGCAACCGTCTTGCTCGTGGGAATGGTCGCGGTCGGCCTGCTCGCTGTCGTGGTGCAAGTGCTCGTGGCCTTCGCGGCGTCCCTTGCCGCGCCAGCAGAACGCGGGAGGGTGGTCGGCTCGGTCACGAGCGGCATCGTGATCGGCATCCTCCTGGCGCGATTCGTCTCCGGAGTGCTCGCGGACCTCGGCGGCTGGCGCTCCGTCTATCTCGCGTCGGCGATGCTGACCCTGTTGATGGCGGCGTTGCTGTCCCGGACGCTTCCGCGCCAGGAGCAAGGGAGCGAGGTGCCGTCCTACCCGGCCTTGCTGCGCTCCATGCTGGTGCTGTTCATCGAGGAGCCGGTCCTCCGAATCCGCGCCGTCATCGGGCTGCTGATCTTCGCCACGTTCAGTACGTTCTGGACCTCGATAGTCCTGCCGCTCAGCGCGCCACCGCTGCTGCTGTCCCACACGGAGGTCGGGTTGTTGGGTCTTGCCGGCGTGGCGGGTGCGCTCGCTGCTGGAGGAGCGGGACGCATGGCGGACCAAGGCCAGGGCCAACGAACAACGGGCATCTCTCTCTCACTGATGCTGGTGGCCTGGATTCCGATCGTCTTGACCCGCGTCTCGTTGTGGGCGCTGATCGTCGGAGTCATCGTCTTGGACCTGGCGATACAGGCGGTCCATGTGACCAATCAAAGCATGATCTTCGCGGTGAGGCCGGAGGCCCGCAGTCGGCTCGTCGCTGGATACATGGTCTTCTACTCCCTGGGGAGTGCCAGCGGCTCCATCGCGTCGACCCTGGTCTATTCATGGGCGGGCTGGACCGGAGTCTGCGTGCTCGGAGCCGCGATCAGCACGCTTGCGCTGCTCTTCTGGGCGACCACGCGGCATGTCACGGGAGCAGCTCACTCCACACGGCACGTCAATTCCTCCGAGCGAGGCGCCAGCTCGCGCACCAGCGAGCAGCTCGTCGCATCACCCTCCAGGCAGGCTCGCTGAAGGAGTCGCATTCCCTCCGCGGCTTCGCTCCCGAAGGTGGGCTGGCTGGTCATGAGCGCCCCGAGCACCCCGCAGGCCGAAGCGGAACCTGCCCCACATTGCCGTTGAGACACGCGGGAGATGTCTTCCAGGAACTCGCACGCCTGCGCCTCTCCGAATCGGCAGGCGCGCTTCAGGAGCCCCGACAGCTCGAGTGATGTTCCGGGAGCGCGCGGCTGGTGTTTGAGCGCGTCATAGAGCGCGAGACACCCCATTGCCGCCCCCCGGTCACACGCCTGACGGAAGAGGGCCTGCTGCGCGGCATCGTCCTTCACGCCCTCTTGCCGCGTGAGGCTCTCGACGACGAGAAGGCGGCAGGCCTCCGAGGAGCCGAGTGCGCACCCTCGGGAGAAGAGGTCATCGGCTCGAGGAGCCGCCCCGCCCTCTTCCGCGCCATACTGACGTGAGATCATCCCCTGGTTCACACACGCCGTGCCATTGCCCGCTTCACACGCTCGCGCATAGAGATCGAAGGCCTTGTCCATGTCCTGGGAGACGCCCTGCCCCGCCAGGAACGCGTCTCCCAGGAGCTGGCAAGCGAGACCGTCTCCCGCGTCGCAGCCTCGTTGCGCGAACAGCGCGATCCACTCCCACTCCGGGGTGCCCTCCCTCCGACGCGCAGCCTCATCGAGCCCGAGGGCCGCGATTCCACACGCTGCACGTGGGTATGTGTCACAGGCGGCCTGGAGTTCCGCCAGACCCGCGGATTCGTCCTGGAGAACCCCTTCACCCAGGAGCGTCAAGAGACCCTGTCGGGCGCAACCCTCGCCATCCCCTAGTTCACAGGCCCGCTGGAACAGGGAGCGCGCGAGTCCCGGCTCCATCCGCCCGAGCGCGGTGCAGCCCTCGGCCACGCCCAGGGAGCAGGCCTTCCTGGCGACCTCGGCCCGCATCCGCAGCTCGCAGGGTGACATGGGAGTCACCCCCCTCAGCTCCCGCAGGGTGTCGCGGCAGCTCGTGGCGTCCGAACACGCCTGCTTCGGGGCCTCCTCTGCCGGGGCACTGCCCGGATGAATCGCTCCATTGGGAGTGCCGCAGCCGGCGAGGACGAACAGGCCCATCGTCAGGGCACTCCCCCACAGAGCCGCCTTGATGCCTTCCCGAGTGGCGTCCACCTAACCTCCTTGGATGTGAGCCGTGTGGCCTCTCGCTCCAAAGAATCGCCTGCGCCATCTTTCGTGATCATTGCCCCTTTATGACGAAAGATGACGCCGTAACCCGAGACCCCTCGTTCCTGGAGCCTTCGCCTCATGAAGCCCAAGCCAAGCCATGAGCGGCACAGCCCCCGATATCTGGAAGGTCTCTATCAGGCCGAGGTGGCCGCGGAGCTGGCGAAACATCCTGCCAACTCGCCAGGGCTGATCACTGAAAATGACATTGCCGGGCTGCCCCCTCCGGTCCAGAGGTATTTCCGAGCGAGCGGCTTCATTGGGAAGCCTCACACCCTCAATGTGAGGATCCACTGGAGCGGCATGCAGCTGAAGCGCTCCTCTGACGCGGGTTGGATGAAGCTCTCCTGCCAGCAGTTCAACTCTGTCCCTGAGCCCATGCGGATCGCGCTCATGAAGGGACGGATGGTCGGAGTGATTCCGTTCGAGGGCCGGGACAAGTATCAGGATGGGCAGGGAAACATGCTCATCAAGCTGATGAAGCTCATCACAGTCGGAGACTCCCGAGGCACGTACATGGATGAGTCCGCGCTGGTCACCGTGCTCTCAGAGACGTTCATGGCGCCTTCGTTCGCGCTCCAAAGCTATATCAAGTGGCAGCCCGTGGATGAGCAGAGCGCGAGAGCGGAGCTCACCCACAACGGCATCACGGTGGGTGGCACCTTCCACTTCAACGAGGCGGACGAGCTGGTCCGGTTCGACACGAACGACCGGTGGCAGGATGGCAAGCCACCGAAGAAGCTCCCCTGGTCAGCCCACCTCGAAGGCTATCGCGTGGCGCAAGGAATCCTGTATCCAACGCGCGTCAGCGCGACCTGGCACGGGCCCGCCGGCGATTATACCTACGTCACGGGCACCATTGATTCGCTCGAGTTCAATGTGAAGCGCTGACGATGTCAGGCCGCGTTCGCTGTGGGAGTCCGCGTGGCCATCTCCGCCACGGTTTGAGGCTCGTCCGACCAGAAGCGCAACCACTCCGAGCGCAGCGCTCGGGCGTCCTGCCTCCCCAGCTCGATGAGGATGTCCGCGAAGCCGCCATCGAAGAGCAGGTAAGACGCCAGGTCCGCCTCGTGCGTGGCGTCCCGATCCACCAGCCGGAGAATCGCCTTGTGTGCCAGACCGGAGCTGCGGCGACGGAACTCGGGCGTGCGGACGTACTCGGCGGCCAGTGCGCCAATGTCCCTCGAAGGCCGCACCAGCAGCTCTCGCACGTAGCGCATCGGCTGGCTGCGGTGGGGCTCCAGCACCGCGCTGAGCGTCTGCGCGAAGCCCGGCCCGTAGGCCACCGTCCCCGCCTCGAGGATGGCATTGAGCCTCCGCAGCCGGCCCAGGTCCTGGTCCGTGCGGTCCATCATCAACGTGTTGAGCATCTTGCCCGCGAGGAAGGGCGCGGTCGCGAGGGCCTGCTCACGCTCCTGCTCGGAGCTCGACGGCGCGCTTTCCGGCTTCCGCGCTCGGATTGCCTCGTGCCGCAGTGAGACGACGATGACGCGCTGGGCACCCAGGCGCAGCGCGGGGCTGAGCGGAACGTTCAGCCGCAGCCCTCCGTCTACGTGCAATTGGCCCTGGAGGCGCACCGCCGGAAAGACGACCGGAATGGCGGCCGAAGCCAGCGCGTGGTTGGGGCCGATGCGCGCAGCCTCGGCTTGGTAGGAAGGATCATTCCCCCAGGAAGGGATTCCTCCGCCGTGCCGCTGGACAAACACCGTGGCCCGTCCGCTGCCCACGTGCGTGGTGCTCACCGCGAGCGCCTCGAGATAGCCCCTGCGCACGTTGCGACCAATGCCCAGCCAGGGAATGCCTCGGCTCACGATGGCCCGCAGCCCGCGAGGATCCACCAGCCCGCCGTACTGAATGTCGCGCGGATGAGGCGCCGGCTTGCCGAAGGCCTCGCGCAGGATGCGGAAGACATCCCCCACCCCGAACCGGAGCACCTCCTCCACCTTCATCCCCGTCCAGTGCGCTCGCATGCCTTGGCCTTGAAGGGCTGGCTGGTCGCTTGTCGCAGCGAGGTAGCAGGCATGGAGGGCGCCCACGGAGGTGCCCACCAGAATGTCCAGTCTCAGCTCTCGGCCGAGCTCCGGCTCCAGTTCCTCGCGAAGATAGGAGAGCACTCCGGCCTCGTAGGCCCCTCGTGCTGCACCTCCGCCCAACACCAGACCTGTCTTCAGCCCGGTCATCATGTTCACCGCCCCTCTTCGGAGAGTCTACGGCGGATGAGGATGTGACAGCGAGGGGGGGCGGTCCCACACGGGCCCACAGAAAGCAGCGGACTGGGCCGAGCTATGGTGGGGCCACATTCCGTTCTTTGAACAAGGGGGGAAACCCGGTGAGCCACGAATCCATCCGGAGCGAGCAGTCCCAGTCCGAGGCGGCGCTCCAGCACGCAGAGCCAGAGTTGGCTCCCGTGCGAAGAAACACGTTCACCGTAGCCTCGCTCACCAAGGCCAGTGCCAGCGCCGCGGGCACCGTCGCCTCCCGGGCGCTGGGACTCGGAGCGCTCGGACTCGTACTCGGAGTCGTGGCGTTCTTCGTCGAGCGGAGTACCGGGCTGCTCGCGCACGCCTGGGAGCCCTGGAGCTACGTCGTCTACGCCCTGCTCCCCGCCTATATGGCCGCGGGCGCCTTCGGGCTCGGCGCCGCGGGGATGTGGCGAGGCATCGGCCGCGCGGCGATGAACCTCGTGGAAGAGCACAAGCTCACCCAGCACATCGTGAATCGCATCTTCGAGCAGGCGGCGATCCTCTCAACGGGCGTGGCCACGCCGGAGGTTCTTCGCAGGCCCCTGCCCATCCAGGCGCTGCGGGAGCTGCTGCGTCGCGCCATCGCCCGGTACAACCAGAGCGATGATGCCGAGAAGGGCCTCCGCGGCTTCTCGCGCTCCATCTTCCGTCGCCTCAAGCTCCGGGTGTGCCGCCTGGTCGAGTCCCGGCTCATTGAGATCATCGGAGAGCAGACGCGCGATCAAGGCATCGCGGAGCTGACGCTCGCCAGGCTCCAGGAACTCGCCGAGAAGGAGCTCGACGGTCACGTCATGGACGCGCTGGATGGCGCTCGCAATCAACAAGCAATCCTCTGGGGGGCGCTCTTCGTCGGAGGCGTGACGCTCCCGCCGCTCGTGCTCAGGCTGTTGCAGTAGGCCTGCTTGGACGGGAGTATCCCGCCAGGGCGAGTGTTGCTCTCATCGTCACCGCACCGGAGAGGCGTCTCGCCGCCGGTCTCCCGGGAGTAGGACCATGTGGAAATCAGTGGGACTGTTTCTGGCCGTGTCGTTGGTAGGACTCGGCTCCGGTAGCGCCGAGGCCCGCTTCGGCAAGAGTTCGCGCCCTGCCCCGTCCCAGCCTTCACCTGGCTCACCGAGCAACGGCGGAGGCAGACCCCACCGCCCGCACAACCCGTACTACGGCTGGCCCTATGGGGGGTACTACGGGTTCTACGGCAACCCCTGGGTCCGGTATTACTACGACCCCGCGTGGGCCTGGCCGTTCCTGGGTCCTGGCCGTCCGTATTACGGCAGGTATTACGATTTGATGTGGCGCAACCGGCTGATGCCACGTCCGAGCGCGCAGGTGGAGAGCGCCTCCGCGCATCCCATTCAGGCGGACCTCACGGCGGATGCGAGCTTCGTCGCGCAGGGCTATGCCATGGGGCTGGGACTGCAGGCCGAGGGCAAGCGGCTGGGCTTCGGCATAAAGCTCCACATGTTCAACCTGGCCACGGATGATGGCTCGCCAGGCCGGGATTCCATCTCCCTGCTGGCGCTCAAGCCGAGCGTGTTGCTGGTGGCCAACGACACTCTGCGCGTGCGCGTATCCGGCGGTCTGGACATGGCCTTCGCCCCGGACGTCACCTTCGTGGGCCCCGGGCTGGGCGCGAGCACGCTGTTGCGTCTGGCGGGCCCGCTGAAGTTGGAGGCGAGCACCAACTTGACGCCCCTGCCCTTCGTCCAGCTCAGCGGGGATGCGGGTCTGGCGGTGGAGCTCGGTCCGGTGCGACTGCGCGGGGGCTACCGCGCCATCTACCTGGATGACCAGGGCCACGTGGATGGCCACCGCAACCGCGAGCTCTTCGCGGGCCCCTACGCAGGCCTGGCTCTCGTCCTCTGAGCGCAGCAGGTTGAGGCGCCCCGCCGCCCCGAGCGGCTGGGCCCCGCCTGACACGCTCGCTCGCCCGTGGGTTGTGCCCAGGGCCACCCCTGGGGTAGGCACGACGGTTGGACCCCCTACCGACGAGGAATTCCCCGTCCATGGCCAGCACGCCCGGCGCCACCACCCGCGACCGCTTCCCGCCGCAGATTCCCTTCATCATCGGCAACGAAGCCTGTGAGCGCTTCAGCTTCTACGGGATGAGGAACATCCTCACGGTGTTCCTCATCGACTACCTGCTGCGCAACGCCGTCCCCGACGAGGGCGCCCGCTCCGCCCAGGCCAAGAGCCTGATGCACCTCTTCATGGCGGGCGTGTACTTCTTCCCCCTGCTGGGCGGCTACCTCGCGGACCGCTGGTTCGGGAAGTACAAGGTCATCCTTTCGCTCAGCCTGGTGTACTGCCTGGGCCATGCGTGTCTGGCCCTCTTCGAGACGAACCCCACGGGCTTCTACACGGGCCTGGTCCTCATCTCCGTAGGCAGCGGCGGCATCAAGCCGTGCGTGAGCGCCATGGTGGGGGACCAGTTCAACGCGTCCAACAAGCACCTGGTGAAGAAGGTCTTCGCCATCTTCTACTGGACCATCAACTTCGGGTCCTTCTTCGCCTCGCTGCTCATCCCCCTGACGCTCAAGCACCTGGGGCCCGCCGTGGCGTTCGGCATCCCCGGCATCCTGATGTTCATCGCCACCGTCATCTTCTGGGCGGGCCGCCGGCACTACGTCGTGGTGCCCCCCACCGGCCCCAACCCCCACTCCTTCCTCAAGGTGGTGGGCTCGGCGCTCCGCAACCGCAAGCCCGGCTCGCACTGGCTCGACGGCGCCACGAAGGAGCACCCCACCGAGGCCGTGGAGGGCGCCAAGGCCGTCCTCCGCATCAGCGCCCTGCTGCTGCCCACCATCCCGTTCTTCTGGATGCTCTTCGATCAGAAGGCCTCCACGTGGGTCATCCAGGCGCGCGCCATGGATCCGCAGGTCGGCCCCGTCACCTTCCAGCCGAGCCAGATGCAGTTCATCAACCCGGCGCTGGTGATGCTCCTCATCCCCCTGCTCGTGGGCGTGGTGTACCCCGCCTTCCAGCGCGCAGGCTGGGAGCTCACCCCGCTGCGCCGCATGCCGCTGGGTCTTGCCGTGGGCGCGTTCTCGTACGCCATCGCCGGCTACTACCAGGTGATCATCGAGCAGGGCACCACGCTCAACATCGCCTGGCAGCTGCTGCCCTATATCGTCCTGACGCTGTCGGAGATCCTCGTCTCCACCACCGGCCTCGAGTTCGCCTACACCCAGGCCCCGCGCGAGATGAAGGGCATCATCCAGAGCCTCTGGCTGCTCACCACCACGCTGGCCAACGTGGCCGTGGCCATCGCCGCCGCCCTCAACGTCTTCACCGGCTCCGGCCAGTTCTTCTTCTACGGAGGCCTCGCGCTCCTGGCCGCCGTGGCCATGGCCCTCATGGCGCGCAACTACCAGGTCCGCGATTACTACCAGGAGGACACCTCCGGCCCCGTTCCCGACCGCGCCCAGCCTCCCGTCGCGACCGTGGGAGAGAAGAAGGCCCTGTAGACGCGGCGCTGGAGACGCGGAGAGAGAAGCCTGGAGACATGAAAAGGGCCCCGAGCGTTTCCCGCCCGGGGCCCTTTCTTTATGGGGGATGGTTCGTGGGGACGACCCTCACCCCGGCCCTCTCCCAGAGGGAGAGGGAGTTGGGCTCAGGCCACCTGGGGCTTGACCTGCTCCGCGTCGGTGGCCGACTGCTCGGCGACCACGGGCTTCGTCTCGTCCGCTCCGTGCATCATCCGCTTGAGCATCGGCGCCAGGGCCAGCAGCACCGCCCCCGCCACCGCCGTCGCGACCGTGATGGCCAGGAAGAGGCTGAACTCACCCAGCTTCTCGGCATAGCCGCCAATGAGGCCCGCCAGGTAGTTGGCCACCGCGTTGGCGATGAACCACACACCCATCAGCGCCGATGCGTACCGCGTGGGCGCCAGCTTCGTCACCATGGAGAGGCCCACCGGCGACAGGCACAGCTCGCCCGCCGTGTGGAAGAAGTAGGCCGCCACCACCCACATCAGTGCCGCCTTGCCCGCCGCCTCGCTCTGCTTGGAAGCGCCCAGCATGAACACGAAGCCGAACGACACCAGCAGCAGGCCCATGGCCATCTTCGCCGGAATGGAGGGGTCCTTGCTCCGCCGGCCCAGCCCCGTCCACATCTCCGCGAAGATGGGGCCCAGCAGCATGATGAAGATCGGGTTCACGGCCTGGAACCAGGTGGTGGGCACCTCCCAGCCGAACACGCCACGGTCCACCTTCGCGTCCGTGTAGAGGTTCATCAGGCCACCGGCCTGCTCGAAGGCCGCCCAGAAGAAGACGACGAAGAGCGCCAGCACGAGGATGACGATGACGCGGTCCCGCTCCTCACGGGTGAGGGCCGCCGCGGGAGCCGCGGACGCGCCCGCCTTGCGCTCCACCGGCTTCGGCGCCAGGCCCACGTTGCCCAGCATGCGCTTGCCCAGGGCCAAGAAGACGAGCACGCCCAGTCCCATGCCCACGCCCGCGGAGCCGAAGCCATACATCCAGCCAAACTTCTCGCCCAGCGTGCCGCACACCGCCGAGGCCAGGAACGCGCCCACGTTGATGCCGATATAGAAGATGGTGAAGGCACCATCCCGGCGCGGATCTCCAGGCGCGTACAGCCCTCCCACCATGGTGGAGATGTTCGGCTTGAAGAAGCCGTTGCCCACCACCAGCAGGCCCAGGCCCGTGTAGAAGAGCGGCTCTGAGTTGCCAGGCATGGCCAGGACGAACTGGCCCAACATCATCAGGATGCCACCGAGCGTGACCGACAGCCGCTGCCCTAGGTAGCGGTCCGCGAGGAACCCGCCAAATACGGGCGTGGCGTACACAAGGCCCGTGTAGATACCGAAGATCTGCAGCGCCTTGGCCTGGCTCCAGCCAAACCCGCCTTTATCGGTGGCGCCCACCATGTAGAGAACCAGCAGGGCGCGCATGCCGTAATAGCTCATGCGCTCCCACATCTCGGTGGTGAACAGCAGGTAAAGGCCCTTGGGATGACCCCGGGTGGGGGCCGGCGCGGCCGTGCTCTGTGCCATGCGAAGATTTCCTCGCGAGTGGGGAGAAAGGGGGAAAAAGGCTCCTGGTTGTACCAGAAGCACACCCCACCTGTCAGAACGGTCGCGAGTGGCGGGCGGCCCTACGTGCGCCAGTGCGGCTGGGTGGGGCGGCCCTCAGAGAGCAGCGGCGGGAGGATGCGATCCGGATCCGCCTCGAGCGGCAACCGGACCTCCACCCGCGTGCCCTTGCCGTAGTCACTGAAGACGCGGATGCGGCCGCCCTGACGCAGGACGATGCGCTGACAGAGCGCCAGCCCCAGGCCCGTCCCCTCGCCCGCGTCCCGGGTGGAGAAGAAGGGCTGGAAGAGCCGCTCCATGTGCTCGGGCTTGATGCCCACGCCGTTGTCGATGATGGACACCACCGCGTCCCCACCATCGCGCGCCGTGGACACCCTGACGACCCCGTCCGGCCCGATAGCACGCACCGCGTTATCCAGCAGGTTCACCCAGACCTGGTTGAGCGAGCCCGGATCGCTCCACACCGGCTCCGAGCACTGGTAGTCGCGCTCCACCTTCATGCCGGAGGGCAGCCGCCACGAGAGCGCCTGCACGCTGGCGTCCAGCGAGGCGCCCAGGTCCACCGCCACCGCCTTGCTGCCGGTGCGCACGAAGGAGAGCAGGCCCTCGGCCAGGCCGCGGATGCGCTGCCCGCACTCCTCGATGAGATCCAACATGGCCACGGCCATGGCCGGGTCCGGGCTGCCGCTGGTGAGGCTCTCGCGCAGCGGCTGCAGCGCGTTCATCAAACCGTTGAGGGGGTTGCGCACCTCGTGAGCGAAGCCCGAGGTGAGCAGACCCGTGGCCGCCAGCCGCTCGTTCTCCGCCGCGCGCACCGCCGCGTCGCGCAGGCGCAGCTGCGCCTCGATGCGCGCCAGCATCTCCCGAGGCGAGAAGGGCTTGCCCAGGTAGTCATTGGCGCCCATGGACAAGCCTTCCACCTTCGCGTCCACCTCCTGGCGCGCGGTGAGCATGATGATGGGCGTGTCCACCGTCTCCGGCGAGCTGCGCAGCGCCGCCAGCATCTGGATGCCCGACATCACCGGCATCATCACGTCCGAGACGATGAGGTCCGGCCGCTCCTTCTGGGCAATCCTCAGGCCCTCCTCACCGTTGGTGGCCTCCAGCAGCCGGTAGTAGGGCTTGAGCACGCCGCGCAGGAAGGCGCGGATCTCCGGCTCGTCCTCCACCAGCAGCACGCGCGGGGCATCCGGGCCAGCCTCGGCGTCCGGAGGGGCGGGCAGCGCCTCGACGGCAGGCGTGCTCATGGGGCTCTCGGGCTCCAGCATGGCCGCCACATCCGCCGAGCGGCGCAGCGAGGGACGGTTCACCACCGGCTCATTGGCGCTGCTTCCGATCGACTCATCACGCGCGTGCGCGGTGCCCTTGCGCAGCCACACGTGGAAGTTGGAGCCCTTGCCCAGCTCGCTGGACACCTCGATACCGCCCGTGTGCAGCTCCAGCGTCTCCTTCACCAGCGCCAGGCCAATGCCCGTGCCTCCGAAGCGCCGCGTGCCGCTCGAGTCCGCCTGGGCGAAGCGGTCGAAGATGACGGAGAGATCCTGCGAGGCAATACCCACGCCCGTGTCGATCACCTCCACGTGCACCCAGGTGTCGTCCTCGCGCAGGCGCACCGTCACCTTGCCCTGGGTGGTGAACTTGAGGGCGTTGGAGATGAGGTTCTGGAAGACGCTCTCGATGCGCGCCACGTCCACGTGGACCGGCGTCGTCACCGTGCCCTCCAGCTCGAGCTCCAAGCCCTTCTTGTCCGCCAGCACCTCGAAGGGCACCAGCAGCGAAGAGAGGAAGCCCTGGATGTCCAACGGCTCGTAGCGCAGCTTCGTCTTGCCCGCCTCGAGCTTCGTCAAATCCAGCAGGTTGTTGATGAGCCGCAGCAGGCGCGAGGCGCTGCGGTTCATCGTCTCCAGGTGCTGGCGCACAGGCGCATCGAACTCCTCGGGGCCGCGCTGCAGCAGCGAGTCCAGCGTGAGGAGGATGAGCGTGAGCGGCGTGCGCAGCTCATGGCTCACGTTGTCGAAGAACTCGCTCTTGAGCCGGTCCAGCTCCTTCTGCTTGGCGAGCGCCGCCTCCAGCCGCACGTTGGCCTCGGTCAGCTCGCGCGTGCGCGCGGCCACCCGGTCCTCCAGCGCGACGTTGATGCGGAACATCTCGTCGTAGCGCTGCTGGAGCTCCTCGAGCGAGCCCATCATGCCCTGGGCCTGCTCGTTGAGCGCCTCGTCCTTGCGGCGCATATCGCGGCGCAGGTCCACCCAGCTGCCCAGCGACACGCCGACCAGCGACAGGGACGTCACGGCGAAGGCGGGATGGCCCAGCCCCAGCATGCTGGCCCCCACCCCACTCACCGCGCCCAACAGCAGGCCGGTATAGCGGCCCCACATGGGCAGTGGATCCATCCACCGCAGGTGGTAGCGGCAGCACTCGGCCCCCTGCACCTGGCACTGGCTCTCACTCACGTCCGCCGGCGGCAGTCCCCAGATGGTGGGGAACGAGGCGAACTGCCCCATGCGCAGCTCGCAGACGTGTCGGCTGGTCTCGGGCACGGCGCTGCGGTAGGCCAGCACCAGCTGCTCGCGCTCCAGCCGCTCGATCTCGAAGTTGCCCACCCGGTTGTAGCTGGAGCTGTGCTCCACCGTCTTGCGGAAGCAGATCTCCAACGAGCCGAAGGCACGGATCAGGTAGTACACGAACCCGAGCGCCTCGGGGCTGGCGGCCATGGAGATGCCCGCCTTGCGCATGAACATCGGATCCCCCGACTCCCTCACCAGGACATCAGCGAGCTGCTCGAGGAAGCGCAGGGAGATGAAGTTGGTAGGGGTCCGCAGGTAGTCCAGAGAGAGGCTGAAGTGGTGGTTACGGAACACCTCAGCCAGCCGGGCGGAGCCATACTGCTGCTCGAAATGCAGCAGCAGTACGGACGTGACCCGCACGCTCACCTCCGGAGCATTGTCCGGACGAGGAGCCGGCCCGCTCTCGGCTACCAATGGGTTCAAAGTCGCGTCCCTTCCGTTACCAATAGGGGCGAGTACTTCAAAGAGTCCGGATCCGCCAGAAACTGTAAGTACTCCTGGCACCTGGCTCGGTAGGTCTCCAGGCCACCGAGCGCGGGGGCGACCACGGGCTCCAGCGCGGAGAAGCGCGTCTGCCAGTCCTGCATCAGCTCCGGGCTGGCCGTCCCGGCGATGACCTGGTAGGGCAACAGGTGCACGCGCACGTTGCTCAGCCCCAGCTGGCGCAGCTCGGTGAAGATCTTCCGGCCGACGTTGATGTCAAAGCCGGTGACGCGCAGCACCGCCTCGACGAAGCGGACGCACCACTCGCGCAGCTCCTCCGGGAAGGGCCAGTTCTGCATGCCGAACCCGTCGAACTCGGAGATGACCACCTTGCCGCCCGGGCGTGTGACGCGCACCAGTTCCTGGAGCGCCACCTTCCGATCCGGCAGGTACTGCACGACGAACTGGCACCAGGTGAAGTCGAACGAGGCGTCCTGCAGGCCCGTCCGGCGCACGTCCGCATGCACGAATTGCACGTTCGGGCAGCGGTCGTTGATCTGCCGCGCCTCCGCCAGCCGATCCTCGCTGATGTCCAGCCCGGTGACGTGACCGGAGGTGCCCACCAGCTCGCTGATCATCTCCGTGATGCCACCCGGACCACACCCGGCGTCGAGCACTCGATCGCCAGGCTTGAGCCCCGATAGCCGCAACGCCTCACGGGCGTTACCCGTTCTCTCCTGGACGAGCAGCCGGCGCGTCTCGTCACTGGACTCCATGATGTATCTCACTCACCAGCCTCCTCGGTTGGCCATTCGAGAGTAGACGCCCCACCCAACCGCTCGAAGACGGAGCGCCACAGCTCGCAGCCACGGCGGATCATCGAACGGTGGAAGATCCACTCGGAAAAACGGCCCAGGTTCTCGAACCCCGACTGCTGGAGGAGCTCGATGTCCTCCTCGTCCACCAGCGCGATGGCGGACGGGCGATGCCGCTCGCGGGCATGCTCCACACAGCGCTGGACGAGCGCCTGGATGGCAGCGCGAGCCTGGGGATGGTTGCGGTTGGGCACAATGAGGGAGAAGGCATTGGTCTTCTCGATGAGGCACAGCCCCGGAGTCCCCTCTTCAGAGAGCGCGATGGCCAATGGCCCGTACTCCCCATCAACGACGAAGACGCGGCGACCGCGGTGCAGCCCCTGCGCCCGGAAGCGCTCGCTCACCACGCGCAAGTCCACCTCATCGGTCAGCAAATCCTCGCACAGGACCCGGACCAGCTCTCCGCGGTCGCGCAGGTGCAGCTCGATCCACACGAAATCAGTGCGCACGCCCTCGCGCACGCGCAGCTGCGGCTGGGGCGCCGGAGGCTGCTCGACGTTCAGCGGAAAGCGCATGTAGCAGAAGTGCTGCAGCATGCTCAGGCCCGGCGTCTCCATGGCCCGCGCCAGCCAGCCCATGCGGCGGCTCGGCCAGCGGTTGTCCTTGCGCCAGCAGTAGCGAATGAACTCGACGTCCTGCTGCACCTCGCCCAGCTCGACGACGAGGTTGCTCAGCTCATAGGAGATCTGCTCGTTGCGGCGCACCCCGGGCCGCACAGCCAGCTGCTGGACCATCCACGTACGGGAGTGGACGCGCAGGGCGGCGATCTGCCCCTGCAAGCCATGCTCGTTGGAATAGACGAGGCAGCGACCCAGGTCCCCCGTGGCGTACACCTTGCGGTGGGTGTCCTCCAGCGTGGGCAGCGGCGAGTCGTCGCCAAAGGGATAGTCTGGGTGGAAGCGGTAGCGGGCCTCCTCCATCAGGCGCCAGATGTCTTGGAAGGGGACATCGCAGCCATCGGAGATGGCCGCGCAGCGCGAGCGCATGAAGGCCCGCAGGATGGCGTCCCGGGCGCCCTGGGAGAGCCCCGAGAAGCGGACTCCGGCGCGGAAGGGACGCAGGGCGCCATCCGGCCATCCATCCGAGGGCAGCGCATGAATGGAGCGCACCTCCAGCAGGCATGGCGACGAGGAGCCATCCGGCAGCAGCAGGGTGGCCTCCAGACGCGAGCCCGCGGGGATGATCTCGTTCGCGGCGTCGAAGGGGAAGGAGAGCCCACCCACGCTCAGGTCCAGCGGGGCGCGGGTGGTGGACTGGCCGGTGACGGGGGATTGGAAGGAGATGAGGAAGCGGTCGTCGGGCCCGGGTTTGAAGCGAGGCAGGCTGCGCCAGTTGCGGATGACGAGGGAGCGCGGCACATGCAGCACCATCCTCCCGTCCGGCTCGTTGACGAGCAGGTTGCAGACCCCCGAGTAGCTCTGCCCGCCCATCTCGAAGAACAGGTCCACCTCGTCGCCCGCCCAGCCCTCCAACATGCCGGAGGACTGGCAGCACAGGACGGCCACCCCGTCCACCACGTCCACGGCGGGCGAATCCAGGCGCAGCTGCACGGAGGGATCGTTCACCCGCTGAAGCCAGAGGACGGCCTCGCGCCGCAGCGCCTTGCGCAGCGTGGCCACCACTTCGGACTGCGCCTCCATCGTCACGCCGGGCACCGGCGGCGGCGGGTGCATGGCCGTCGCCCAGGAGATGCCCAGGCGCAGGTGTTCCCCCGACTCGTCGTGCACCAGCAGCGCCCGCTGCACGTGCGCCCAGGGCGTCTTGAAGAGGAGCTTCCCCTCACGCTCGATGCGCAACGCCTCCAGCGTCGAGCCCGGAGGGAAAGAGGAGAGCGAGAGGTTGCCCGGCAGCAACAGCGTGGCGCCGAAGTTGCCGATCTCCGAGCACCGGGCCTCGTGGGCCTGCTCGTTCAGGGTGAAGTGCACCGAGTACGTCGCGAGCGGAACCGAAATGCTGGCGGAGCCCCGGTGCTGCAGCAGGTGCGAGAGGGTACGACCCAGCTCCGGCCCGGAGAGCGCCTCGTCGAGGACACTGAAGACATGCCCCTCGGCGGCGCTCTGAATCAGCTCCGCCAGCCCCGCGGGGTCGGACTTGGAGCAAATGAAAACACGCAGTGCGTCAGGAGCCGTGTGGGCCACCTGCCGGAGAAAGAGCCGGGCATCGTCTGGCGGCGCGATGATGAGCGCCGGAGCCGCGTTGGCCATCTTGAAGGCCGCCTCCGTCTTGGATTCCACCGCCACCACACGGTACGACGGAAGAGCCGAAGCCAGCGCGGCCCGCCTGCCTGCATTGGGGTGTACGACCAGGACGTCTCGAATCGGGACACTCATGTACCCCTCCTCAGCAGGCAGGCCATTCAACAGTACCCGGCGCAAATCGCTCTTCCGGGTGCGGCCCACGTGCCCGTGCCGCCCCTCCCCCTTCCGCTTGTGCCACGAGAAAGCCTTTTCCAACGTCCAGCATCCAGGACACCAGGTGATCGGGCTTCATCCGCAGCAATGCGGTCCCGGGAATATCTTAGCGGGTCCCAGGATGGTTGGCGTCAAGTGTCCGTGAGGGATCGCCCCCTGGTGATGCTTCCCGGCAAACCAGGTGGGCGCTCCCCTGGTCGCACGCCAAGGGGGCCGCCACCTATCGTCTTGGAGGGCATTCGTCCTTGGCCCACATCCGACCGGCCGGTTAAATGTGGCTGGAAGGAGACGCGATGGGCGCCGAAGTGGACTACGAGCAGGAAATCCAGGAACTGAAGCGGAAACTCAACGCCGTCATCCTCGCGCACTACTACCAGGAGAGCGAGATCCAGGATGTGGCGGACTTCGTCGGGGACAGCCTGGCGCTTGCCCAGGCCGCGGCGAAGACGAAGGCGGACGTCATCGTGTTCTGCGGCGTCCACTTCATGGCGGAGACGGCGAAGATCCTCAATCCGGGCAAGCAGGTGCTGCTGCCGGACCTCAAGGCAGGCTGCTCGCTGTCGGACCGCTGCCCTCCGGTGGCCTTCCGGGCCTTTAAGGAGAAGTACCCGGACCACTTCGTGGTGAGCTACGTCAACAGCTCCGCCGCCGTGAAGGCGATGAGCGACGTCATCTGCACCTCCTCCAACGCGGTGAAGATCGTCAACCAGGTGCCCAAGGACCGGCAGATCCTCTTCGCGCCAGACCAGCACCTGGGCCGCTATGTGATGAAGCAAACCGGCCGGGACATGGTGCTGTGGCCGGGAAGCTGCATCGTCCACGAGATTTTCAGCGAGAAGCGCCTGGTGCAGCTCAAGGTCCAACACCCCGAGGCGGAGGTGGTGGCACACCCCGAGTGCGAGGAGCCCGTGCTGCGGCACGCTGACTACATCGGCTCGACCAAGGGACTGCTGGACTACGTCCTCAAGAGCCCCAAGCAGGAGTTCATCGTGGTGACAGAGGCCGGCATCCTCCACCAGATGAAGCGCGGAGCGCCGGAGAAGACCTTCATCCCAGCGCCCCCGGACAATGGTTGCTCTTGCAATGAGTGTCCCTACATGCGGCTCAACACAATGGAGAAGCTCTACCGGTGCATGAAGGACCGGACGCCGGAGCTGACACTGCCGGAAGACCTGCAGTCCGCCGCGCGGGCGCCGCTGCAGCGGATGCTCGAATGGTCACAGTGAGGTGGTGACGCACCGCGCCGTCTGTCGCGGTTGCGGCAAATCCACCATCCCCCCTTATTCGTACCTTGCGCCGGAAGCGCACCAGTGCGATTTGGAGCGTCGTGGGTTTCCGATTCATCGCAATTCCTGGCCACCGGGTGGTGGCGCATCCTCAATCACTGCCCTCGGACGAGCGGCTCGAGCCCGAGCTTCCCCCGCTGCAGGAAGCGGTGGAGCGCGCGTTCGCAGGCGCCGAGTTCCGGGACGTCAAGGCCAAAGACCGGGTCCGTGCCCTGCTGCAGGGCGACAGGCCCCCGAACCTGGGCAGCCCCGGGTCGGGCTTTGGTCCTTCGGCCGTCTTTGCCCAACCTCCCCAGGATCTGCCCGCGCTGCTGCGGCTGGCAGATGAGCTGGAGTCGCTGGCAAAGCGCGAGGCGGGCGAGCGGGCACTCGTCTGGAAGTGTAGCGAGTGCAACGCGCGCTACGCCGTGCCCGTGGCCCTGGCCCGCTCGGTGTCCATCCGCTGCGAGCGCTGCGGCACCCCCGTGGAGCTCAACCCCCAGCGCAGCCTCGGCGAGGAGTCGCTCATCGACCCGTTCCTGGGCGCGGTGAATGGCGCGCGTCGCGAGCTGGCCGCCTTCTTCCGTGAGGCCATGGCCCGCGGCTGGCCCGTGCTGGTGGCCACCGAGGAGAGCAACTCCTGAGCGTGGAAAGCCGTTCCTGAGTGGCGCTCGCAGCGCTACCCTGTGTCGGGTATGCGACGCGCCATTCTTCAGCTGCTGCGCTGCCCCCGGTGTCGGCGCGGTGGGCTGATGCCGGAGCACGACACCGACGTGCTCGCCTTTGGGCCCCTGCACTGTCCTGAGTGCCACGCGAGCTTCCCGGTAACCGAGGGCGTGGCGGACCTGGTGCAGGAGTCCGCCTCCACGCCCCTGGCCCAGCGCGGCATGGAGCAGCGGCTCATCGCCCGCTCCTATGAGCGCTACGTGCGCCCCGCGCTGCAGCGAGCGCTCGCGGCTCCGCCCCTGGACCGCGACAGCGAGTACCTGCTGTACCGCTCCCTGCTGGGCCACCCCGAGGCGCCCGTGCTGGACCTGGGCACGGGGACCGGACTGTTCGCTCGACACCTGGCGCGCGAGCCGGAGCTGCCGCCTGTGGTGGGCCTGGACGTGTCCCGGGCGATGCTCGAGGAGGCCGTGGCCCAGGCGCGCGAGGCCAGCGTGCGGGTGGACTTCCTCCGCGCCGAGGCCCCCTACCTGCCCTTCCGGGATGAGTCGCTGGGCGCGGTGCTGCTGGCCCACTCGCTGCACTTCATCGCGGACATTGGCCGGCTGCTGCTGGAAGTGAGCCGCGTGCTGCGTCCCGGCGGACGCTTCGTGGCCAGCACCTGGCTGCCACCGGGCCGGGCCACCGCGTTCGTCCAGCGCCGGGCAGGCCTCCACCCGCGCGAAGAGGTGGAGCTCCGAGACGCCCTGTCCGCCGTGGGACTGGTGGACTTCGCCCGGTTGCGGCTCCCTCCCCTGCTGGTGGTGAAGGCGGAGAAGCCTGCTAGATGAAGACGCCCGCCAAGGCGTCGAGGCGCACCTTGTGCTCTTCCTGCGTGCGGCCCTCGGCCTCCAGCGACGGCACCACATCCTGACGGGGCTTCTTGCACTTGGGGCACTCGCACGTGCCCTTCTTGCAGGTGCAGTCCGCCGCACTGCCACACCGGCACTTCGCCGCGTGCAGCTCGCCCGCGCCGTCCTTCTTCGCCGCGGTCGCCTCCGTCGGAGCCGCCTCCGACCTGGCCGGCTCCACGGGCATGGGCACGGCATCGGCCTTCCGGGCCCGGTGAGCTTCGCACGCTCCTGACTCGCCCGCCGTGAGCAACACGCCGCCCACCACCACGGCCGCCAACGTCATCCCGATGCGCTTCATCTCCACGTACCTCCCGGGGGACAGGCAGAACTCCCGAATCATCCCCTCGGGCTATATCTCAGAGGTTTCCAGCTGTCCAAACAGGGAGGGCCCGGCTCCACGCCCCCTCCCCCTGGAGAGTCACCCCGCGAGCGCGCGCCTCGGAACGCTCGCGACGGAAGGAGGCGCCACGTACAGTCCGCCCCACCCGTGTCCGCGCGAACCGACCGCCTCGTCTACGCCGCCGCCCTCGTGCTGGGGGTGCTGCCCCTGTGGGTGTCCTCGCACCTGCCCATGGTGGACCTGCCTCAGCACCTCCACCTCATCTCCGTCCTCCACCGGTTGGATGACCCCACCACCCTCTACCCCCAGCTCTTCGCCGCGCGCCACGAGCTGACGCCCTACCTCGGCTACTACTACGCCGTCAGCGCCCTCAACTGGCTGCTCCCGCTGGACCTCGCCAACCGGCTCTTCCTCTCCGCGTACGTCGTGGGACTGCCCCTGTCGCTCGCCTTTCTGCTGCGCGGCCTCGGACGTCCTACGTGGCCCTCGCTGCTGTCCCTGCCGCTCGCCTACGGCGACAGCTTTGGGTGGGGCTTCATCAACTACCTCGCCGCGCTGCCACTGGCCCTGCTGTGCTGTGGCCTCTTCCTCCGCGCCCTCGCCGACACGGGCCGGCGCCGCGCCTGGGCCATCGGGCTCGCCGCGTGCCTCGTCTCCGTCCTGCTCTTCCACGTGCAGGCCTTCGCCTTCCTCGGGCTGGCCTTGCCTTGGCTGCTCCTCACCACCCCCGTCCCCGAGGATGCTGGCGCGAAGGGCCTCAAGTCCCGGCTCCAGCCCCGCTTGCCCGCGCTGCTGGGTGTGGTGCCCGGCGTGGCCCTCTTCCTCTCGTGGGTAGTGCTGCGATTGGGTCAGCCCGCCGAGGTCGAGACCGGCGCGCCCTGGAAGGCCTGGGGCCCCATGCTGTCGTCGCAGAACCTGGCCTGGAAGAGCTTCGCGCAGAACCGCACGGAGCTCATCGAGGTGTTGGCCAACCTCCTCCGGGATGGCTCGGACCGATGGCCCGTCTACGCCGTGGGCGCGGTGGCCGCGTGTGCCCTGGTGCTCGGCCTGGTGCGCGCGGCGGACACGGCGGACAGTGGCGGACTCGTGGCGCGACTGCGCCTGCCAGGACTCGTCGTCCTCGCGCTCGGCTTCTTCTTCCTGCTCCCCTTCGATATCCGCGGCTACATCTACTACCTGAACACCCGTTACGCGCAGCTCGCTGCCGTGCTCGCCGTGGCGAGCGTGCCCGTCACCCTGCCCTCGCTGCGCCGCCCGCTGCTGTGGGCCAGCGCGGGCTGTGCCCTGCTGCTGGCGCTCGTGCTGGGCCGCGGCTTCCGTGCCTTCTCCCGCGAGGCCTCCGAGTGGGATGCCCTCATTGAGGCCACCGCGCAGAAGCCCCGCGTCATGGGGCTCATCTTCGCCTCGGGCTCGCGCGTGGTACGCCACCCCGTCTTCCTCCACGGCGCCTCGGAGCTCGCTCGCGCGCGCGGCGGTAGCACCAACTTCAGCTTCGCCCTCACCCCCCACTCCCCGCTGCGCTACCGGGGCACGCCCCCGCCCACCTTCGCCTCCGAGTGGCGGCCCCACGACTTCGACTACGCCACACAGGGCCCTGCCTACGATCACTTCCTCGTCCGAGGCGTACACCCCTCGCGCGTCTTCGGCGCCCGGCTCCAGCAAGAGCTGGCCGTGGCTGCCCAGTCCGGCGAGAGCTGGCTGGTGCGCCGCCGCTGAACGCTCGGGCCCCGCAAGTGTGGGCCAGTGGTCGCCGTACCTCGCGCACGAGCCCCTCCGGCCTCACCGCGCCGCGTGAGGTGCATTACATCCCGGCCATGCCCACCAAGAGCCCCCAGGCTGATCCGCGCATGTTGCTGGACGCTCTGCGCGCAGGCGAGCCGCTGTCCGACTTCCCCGCCGACGCGGTGCGGCACGCCCGCACGCTGGCGGCGGAGCCCACCTCCGTGCCCGCTGACGTCGAGTCCCTCCCCGAGCCGCTCGCGCTCGCCGTGCTCGAGGGCTCGGTGCTCGCTGGCCAACCCGCCCTCGCCGAGGCGCTCGCGGGCTCCAAGAACAAGGCGCTCGCCAAGGCCGCCAAGAAGGCGCTCTACCGGCTGCGCTCGCGCGGCGTGGCCATCTCCGAGCCGGCCCGTCCCTCCGAGCCCTCGCGTCCGCTCCTCTCGGGCCCAGAGCCGCTGCCCGCCCTCCTCACCAGCATCGACGGCACCGGTGAGCGCGTCATCGAGATCGCCCGCCCCTTGCGCGGTGGCGGCGTGGAGGCCATCCAGTTCCTCTACTCGGACGAGCACGGCGTCACCCGCCTCCAGGTGACGGAGCTCAACCGGGGCGAGTACCGCCGCGTGGTGAAGCAGGCCACCCACCCCAGTCCCGATGCCGCCGTGGAGATTCCCCACGCCGAGGCGCTCGAGCGACTGGCCGCCGCTGTGGGGCTCAACCTCCGCACGCACACGGCCTTCCCCCAGGGACTCGAGGCCGCGCTGCGCCACCTGGGCGTGCAGCCCCGAGACGTACCGCTCGGGATTCCCGCGCCGGAGCCCGAGGACGAGCGGCTCGCGAACGAGGCCCACAAGCTCCACGAGGAGCCGGAGATGCGCGGCTGGCTGCCTCCTCTGGCCGAGCTGGAGCGGCTGGCCTTCAAGGTGAACGAGCTGGAGTCGAGCCCGCTCGCGCTCACCCCGGCCCAGCGCAACGAGGAGATCATCCAGGCGACCCACACCCAGGCGCACGCCTTCTTCGCCGCACCCGAGGTGCGCCAGCTCTACGCCAGCCGGTTGTGGGAGATGGCGCTCCACTTCGAGCGGCTCGGCAAGGAGCACCCAGCCCAAGTGGCCCGCGCGGAGGCCCGGCGGCTCGCCCATGGCCCCACCGAGCCCCCCTCGCGCTTCGCCGAGCGCCTCTACGAGAAGGCCCTGCTCGTCACCATGGCCGAGCGTGTCGCCCCCGGTGAAAGAGAGCAGGCGGAGGCTCAAGCGAGGGCCCGCGCCGCTCAGCAGGCCCGAAGCACTACGCCGGAGTCGGAGCGACGCAGCCCCGGCGGCATCATCCTCCCCTGAGACCAGGGGAGGCCCTGCTCACGCCGACACGCGCGCGCGCAGCAGCAGATCCAGGTTCTCCAGCTCCCAGGCCTGTGCGCGCGAGTAGTCGTGGAAACGCCGCTCGTGCTCGAGGAACTCGGGCGGGTGGATGCACCGCCGCCCGTCCTCACCCCGGCGCGTCCGGTACACGTGGTGCAGCATCTCGTGAAAGACGATCCACTCCACGAAGTAGCGCGGCACCACCGGCTGATCCAACGCCGGGTGAATGCGGATGACGCGTGAGTCCGCCGAGTACGAGCCCATCTTGATGCTCTTGCGCGGCCGAGTGACACGCGGCGCCGGCCCATAGGTGATGGCGGCGTCGATACGGCCTCGGAAGTAGCGCTCGTTCAGCCGCTCGAAGATGCGGCCGAGATCGTGGTGCTGCCCCACTGGCTCCAGCCGCATGCGCTTGCGCATCTGCGCCGGCGACATGCGACGGATGTAGGCCTTGTTGCGATCGATGAACTTGTCCAACCGGACGCTGGCCTCAGCGTCTCCGTTGCGCACGTAATCAGCGAGCGCCTGGATGACCTCGTCCGACGAGGTCAGGAACATGTGGTGCAAGCGCAGCCGCCACAACGCCCGGTGACGCTGGAACGTGAGCATCGTGTGCGTGTTGTCGTGGATCTCCACCGCCACCGGTGCTCGGAGCCGAGTGCGCAATCGGCGCTCGAGCACGCGACGCCACACCTTCAACAACCGATTGGGCTCGGGTGCGGTGGGCAGCTCGCGGGCGATACGGCCCGCCGGCGAGCTCCTCTTCTTGGCCAGGTTTTTCTTCTTCGCGCGCGCCATAGACGGAGGCCGATTCTAGGGGTCCGTCTGACACGTGTAAACGAGATGAGGAGGGCAAATCCCCTGGAATTCCAACGGCTTATATCCACTCCCGCGTACCCTCGCCCACTTGTCCGCTGGAGGGGGAGCCCACCGCATATGTCCCCCCGAAGACCCCTCACCGCCGGGTCTTCTGGGGGCAATCCACGTTGGTTAGTTTGACGACAAACGGATTCCGGGCGTTCTCAGGAATCGTTAAATCCTTGGTGTTCCAAGGCCCTCGGTTGGAGCAGCGGACATTGACCTGAAAGGAGCCGGGCTTCATGGGCAGGAAGCCGTTGGGCTTTACCCTGTTGGCTCCCACCTTTATCGACATGCTCGACGGAGCTTGGAACTGGACGCGAATCTGCGAGGCGGCCATGAGCGCCGAAGGGGGTTCGGCCGACCCCTCATCCGTTCCGGCGATCGGTACAATGGGAGCCGAGGACTCGGAAGTCTGGCCGGCTGCTGAGGCACCGTTCGTGTCCGCGCCGGTTCCCCTCACCGTCGAACCTGCGCCTGTGTCGGTCCCGCTCCCACCCGGGCGAGCTGTCGTTCGTCCCGTCCCCGACTCTGGAGTGGGAGCGCCGGTGCCCGTGGCGGTCCCGGTTCCGGTGGAGGCTGGAGGCTCGGCGGGTTGCTCCGCCTCGGACGAACGGGGCGCCGCGGTGGCTTTGGCGGGCGAGCGAGGAGCCGCCTCGGGCGCAGGCGAGAGGAACATCCACGCGGCCGCACCAGCGATCACGACGAGCAGCGTCACGCAAGCGACGAGCAGCATGCGCATGCCGCGGGATCTGCTGGAGGAGGCAGGGGCTCGCTCCGCCTTGTCGTTGCGAGTGAACTCGTCGTCCTCCGGATCCTTCTTGGGGAGTTGTGGTCCCTTGCGCGGCAGGTCCAGCGTCTCCGACACCTCGGCGTCATCCACATCCGAGACCTCGGAGCGGGTGTCGGGCACGGAGTCCTCGTCACGAAACGCGGACAGGGCCCGCGCGGGCACCCGATCATTCACCGTGGAGCCCGTGAGGGAGCCGGAGTGCGAGGCCTCGTCGTCCACCACCGGGGGCGAGCGGCGGCGGTCCAACGAGGCGACAGAGCCGGAGAGGGCCGGCTTGCGGACGGGTGTGGCTCTCCGAGCCGCCGCGGCAGCACCTCGCGCTGGCCGCTCCTGCAAGGTGGCTTCAGCCGAAACAGTGCGGGGAGAGGACCGGGCCGGTGCGACCGGAGGCTCGGGAGCACGCCCGAGGGGCACGGTGCGGATGGCCGTGGGCTCGTTGTCGTCCTCGTCGCCCAGGGCCGCGGCGGCGCGCAGGTCTGCCGGACGGGCCATCTCCGTGGCCGGCTCCGCGCCTTCGGGATCTACCGCGGAGGGAAGGTTCTGCGCGCTGGGCCGGCGCGTGGGGCGCGCGACGAGACCCGAGGGATGGGACCCAGAGGCCGACTCCTTGCGCCCGGCGGGGATCGGGACGTGGAGGACGGTGCGCTCCTCCTCCTCGCCCAGCAGTCGCGCGATATAGGCCTGCACATCATCGCTCTGCCGCATCACGCCCGAGGCCAGCAGCGCCTCCAGGTCCGCCTGCACCTGCGCCGCCCGCTGGTAGCGCTGGTTGCGGTCCTTCACCAGGCACTTCATCACGATGCGCGACAACTCCTGCGGGTAGTCGTCGCGGATGAGGTGGGGCGCCGAGGGGTTCTCGAAACGGATGGCGTAGAGGATGGCCTCCGTCGTCGGCCGGGCGAAGGGCGAACGCCCCGTGGTGATCTCATAGAGCATCACCCCCAGCGCGAAGATGTCCGAGCGGTGATCCAACCGCTCCTGCATCACCTGCTCGGGCGAGAGGTAGAGGAACTTGCCCTTGATGACGCCCGGCTTGCTGCGCTCGGCGAAGGCCTCGGCCTTGGCGATGCCGAAGTCCACCAGCTTCACCGAGCCGTTGTAGGCCACCATCACGTTCTGGGGGCTGACGTCGCGGTGGATAAGGCCCAGCGGGCGGCCATCCACGCCCTTGGAGTTGTGGGCATGCTCGAGGCCCGCGGCCACCTGGGCGCAGATGCGCGAGGCCACTGCGTAGGGCACCGCGGACGAGAACTTCGCCTCCTCCGCGAGGACGCGCCGCAGGTCCACGCCCTCGACGAATTCCATCGCGATGAAGATGCTCTCGTGGATGCGCCCCAGCTCGAACACCTGGACGATATTTGGGTGGTGGAGCTGTGCGGCGATGCGCGCCTCGTCCAGGAACATCTGGACGAACTCCGGCTCCTCCGTCAGGTACGGCAGGATGCGCTTGATGACGAACAGGTCCGGCCGAGGAGGCTCTTGCGCGAGGAAGAGCTCCGCCATGCCCCCCATCGCGAGCCGCTTGATGAGGAGGTACTTGCCAAAGGGGGTGGCAATCTGAGGAGAGTTCTCGGAAATGGGAGCCCCCTGAAGTCGCATAGACTTGAATAAAGCCCGAGGTTCTTCCCGAGCTTACCCGGAATTACCACCTGAAAGGTGGGGGTGGAAACCAAAGGTGGGATACCAGACCAGACCCCCCTCCGGCTACCCGCCCCACCCCACTCTGCCAGCATCCCACACGCCCGCGAGATCTCTCCCGCCATGCCGCCTCCCAGACATCCCTACTTCCGCGGCCTCTCTCCCACCCTGCACATCTCCCACCGGGGAGGCTCGCTGCTGGCGCCGGAGAACACCCTGGCCGCCTTCCGCATGGCGGTGGAGCGCTACCACACCCAGGTGCTGGAGACGGACGTCCACCTCACCCGCGACGGCGAGCTGATCGTGGCCCACGACAGCACCCTGGAGCGGTGCACCAATGGTGTGGGGAACATCGCGGACCACACGCTGGCCGAGCTCCAGCGACTGGATGCCGGCCACGGCTTCACCCCGGACGGGGGTCGCACCTTCCCCTTTCGCGGCCAGGACGTGCGCATGCCCTCCCTGCGCGAGCTGCTGCGCGCCTTCCCGGGGATGCGCTTCAACATCGAGGTGAAGCCGGACGTGCCGGGCATCGAGGACGCCTTCTTCCAGGTGCTGCGCGAGGAGGGCGCCCTGGAGCGCGCGTGCGTGGGCAGCGAGCTGGACTCCGTGGGCGAGCGGCTGGTGCGGGTGATGCCGGACGCCTGCCACTTCTATCCGCGTGACGCGCTGGCCGCCTTCGTGCTCTCGGTGCGGGCGGGCGAGCCGCCGCCGGAGGACTCGCACTACACCGTCCTGGACATGCCCCTGTACTTCGGCGACGTGCGTCTGGTGGACGAAGCCCTCCTGCGCGCCGCGGACGCCCGGGGGAAGTGGATCAATGTGTGGACGGTGGATGACCCCCAGGAGATGCGTCAGCTCGTCACCGAGGGCGTGGGCGGTATCATGACGGACAGGCCGGACCTGCTGCGCCAGGTCTTGGACGCGCGTTAAAACCCGAGTTAAGCCCCATCCTGCATGCCTCGCTCACCCCCGCGTAAGCGCGCCTCGAAGGCCGCGACAGCGCCTAACGCCGTACTGACTCCCGCCGCGCCCGAGCCGGCCCTGGGGTCCCGCCCCGCCGACGCTCCGGTCCCCGCGCCCGAGGCCCCCACGCGCAACACCGTGCGCCGCCTGCGTGCGCCCCGCACCAAGCGCTTCGTCGCCCTGGCCGGCAACATTGGCGCGGGGAAGACGACGGCCGCGAAGATCATCAGCCAGACCTTCGGCTTCGAGCTCTTCGACGAGCCCGTCATCGATAACCGCTTCCTCAAGGACTACTACGCCAACATGGGGCGGTGGTCCTTCACCCTCCAGCTCGAGTTCCTCATCCGCCGCGTCGAGCACCACGAGCTCATCCACTCGGTGAAGAAGAGCTGCGTGCAGGACCGCACGCTCTACGAGGATCCGGAGATCTTCGCCAAGTACCTGCACGGCCTGGGGCACATGACGAACCAGGAGCTGGACTTGTACTTCGAGTACTTCCAGCGCCTGACGAAGAGCATCGTGCAGCCAGACAAGGTCATCTGCTTCGACGTGCCCACGGTGGACGTGCTGCTGGGGCGCATCCTCGAGCGCGGCCGCGAAGAGGAGAAGGGAATCCAGAAGGGCTTCCTGCGGGGCCTCAACGGCTACTACGCCACCTTTCCCATGGTGCTGCAGAACAAGTACGGCGTGGACTGCCTGGTGCTCGACGTGACGAACCAGGACATCCGCACCGGCCGGGGACGCGAGGAGTTCCTCGACCGGGTCTCGACCTTCCTCGCTTGAGGTGTGACGTGTCCGAGCAGTCCGAGCTCCCCGCCAAGAGCGCGCGTGAGTCCGAAGTGGTGATGACGCAGATGATCCTCCCCTCGGACGCCAACTCGGTGAACACCGCGTTCGGCGGCAAGGTGATGGAGTGGATCGACGTCTGCGCCGCCATCGCCGCCCAGCGCCACTGCCGGCAGGTGGTGGTCACCGCGTCCATGGATGACCTGCACTTCCACGCCCCCATCAAGGTGGGCTGGAACGTGACGCTGCACTCGCGGGTCATCGCCACGTTCCGCACGTCGATGGAAGTGGGCGTCACGGTGACGGCGGAGAACCCGCTCACCGGTGAGAAGCACCTGACCACCAGCGCCCTGCTCACCTTCGTGGCGCTCACCTCCGAGGGCAAGCGGATTCCCGTGCCGCCCCTGAAGATCGAGACGGAGGAGGAGCGCGCCGCCTTCCGCGAGGCCGAGCAGCGCCGCAAGGAGCGGCTCTCGCGCAAGCAGACGAGCCTCGCCTGGCAGAAGGTCATCAAGCCCGGCGCGGCGGGGTGAGACGCCGAACCTGAGTTCCTTCAAACTTCCCCGTGGCCATTTCCCCTCTCCCCCTGGGAGAGGGACGGGGTGAGGGTATCGGGTGAACCCAGGTTGAATCCCCTGTCCACACTGTGGGCCACGGGCTGAAGAACGGGCTCGACTACCCTCACCCTAGCCCTCTCTTAGTGGGAGAAAAAACGCTTCCTCAAGAGTTTCAGGCACTTAGACCGAATTGATGGGGGGTCAAAAACCATCAATTCAGGTCTCCTCTGGCGCTCGTAGCTACATCCGCAACTACACGGGACACGCACCGGAGGTGAAAAGACTGCCGGGGTCATTCTGGCGGGGTATCTCGGCAAGTCGGCTCGGTGCGTGCCCTCCTGGCCCGCTTAGGTGGGCCCGGGAGCGACCGGCGGAGTCTCCTTCGGCGCCGTTCCTTGAACGTTGAGGGCCTGGGGGGCTTGTTCCTTCGGCTCCTTCGCCTTACGCCCCTTCCGGTCCTTCACCTTCCGCCCCTCCGGACTCTTCGCCTTCCGTCCCCGGGGCTCCTTCGCCTTCCGCCCCTCCAAGCCCAGCGCCTGCCGTTCCTCCACTTCCTTCGGGTCCAGTCCCCATCCAGAGGGGCGGGCGAGTACCAGCGGCATCCCACGGGCGTTCCAGGGGAACAGGACAATATCCCCGTCAACGTCGGCCAGTGAATCGGGAATGGAAATCGCGTTGTGGGCCCCCCAAAGCCGTTCCGGGTCCTCCTCCCCCCGAATCACCCGCCGTACTTGCTCAAGGCGACCCCCCAGCAAGGAGAGGATGGAGAACACGCACTCCGGCGCATCGACCTCCGACTCTTCATCCAGGTAGCCCTGACGCATCTGGTAGTCCGCGAGGATCTCCGCGCCCCTCATGGCGGCCTCAATGGTGGATAGCTCCAAGTCCAGGCTAACCACCATCGGGTCCCGTCTCGTGACTTCGGTCTCTTCGGTCATGTAGGCCGTCCTTTCGTCGGTTGGGCCTGAGAGCATGGTAACTCATGAGCAGTGCAACTCAACTGTTAAGTTACCTGTGAGTTAACGTGCTCCTGGCCCTCCAGTCAGGTCGGCAACATACGAGTTGTGTAACTCGAAAGTTGACCCGGCCAATGTCGCCCTGTGCCTACATCCGGCAAGTCACCTCACTCCCACGGACCTTCCGAAGTACGGACGCGGAAGGACTTGGCCCCTGTCATCAAGCGGGAGCTAAAGCGCCTCGGGACGCGCCTCCGAGAGCTTCGGGAACAGCGGGGGCTCACACAGGAGCAGGCAGCCGAGCTTATGGGGGTTCACCCTAAGTCGATGCCGCGCATAGAAGGTGGCACCGCGAATCCCACCGTTGCCACCCTGGTAGCCGCGTCCGTGGCCTACAAAGTGCCGCTACGTGAACTGTTCCCCGAGGAAGCGAAGGAGCACTGATCTAGCGGGCTGGCCTAGGGAGGCCGGGAGCCCTAAAAGCGTGTTTGGAAGAGGAGAGTGAGAGAATGGCGAAGAGCATCAAAATCCCGCGTTCCCGGATGTCTGCGGTTGACCGCTTGATTCGATTCGACTTCGAGGTGCCTCGCGGCGCAACGCCAACGCCAGGGGGGCTCCGTGAAATCATCGCGCAAGCCGAGCAAGCAGGGGAGACCTTGGAACTCCTCGATCCGGAAGGTTCCATTTCGCTGGGGCGAGTAACGGTGTTCGAGCAGAGGGTGCATTCCCTTGAAAACACGGGCCTTGATCAATGGGTTGTTCGCTTACGAGCGGAGGACGAGAAGGCTCAAGACACGCTCGCAGCGCTTCCTCCTGGTCCCCCGGATCCGTACTAAATCGTGCCAGTTCCAAGAGCGCCTAACAGAAGTAAGGGCTGGGCCCTTTTCCTGAGGAGAGGACTCCCTCAGACCGGACTTCTGCTAGGCGTTCCAAGCTGATGATTGGTTTTACATCGAAGATATTCATCGTGCTAGAAGAGAAAGGACCTCACCGCATGACCAAGAAAACAGACCTTGAGCAACTTACAGCTCACTTTGGAATGCGTATTATTTCCCGAAGAGGGAAACATCGTTCGCCAGGTGGTGACTACGTCTATGGCGCAAGTGGTTCTTTGCACCGCCTTGACGATGAATCTCTCATCCACAGCGCACATTGTTATGGCGATGATGCACAGGAGGCCGACGACAACGTACGAACTCAATTACTGGCTTTTGCGGAAGCCGAAGAACTCAAACTTAGAGCACCTGACAAAAATAAGGACTGAGCACTCCTCCCGGAGGCTGCTTGGATGAGCACCCACTGCTTGCTTGTCGGGCAGGTCCGCTTGCGAAATAGGCTTATATGTTAGGCGCTCTAAATGAAACTGGCTCAGCCAAGCAGACGTACGGGAATGAGTGAGACACAATTCGCAGGAGCCCCGTAGAGCACCGCAGCGCCAGGGGGGATGACCGGGGCCAGGGGGTTGGCCTTCGTGGCTTGGCGAGCCCTTCCCATCAGCGTGGAGAGCATCACGGTTTGTGCTCGCCGGAACAGCGAGCCCTCCTAGTGATGTCCGTATTTCTCAAGGTGCGGCAGGTAGAAAGATACGCAGTGCTCTGAACACGGAGACAACTGAATATGGGCAAGCAGTCTCGAAAGAAAAAGCTCGAACGGGAGCGAAAGCAGGCGATAGAGGCCGCGAAAACCCTGCCTGGACTAACTCACGAGCGTGAACTATATGCGAAGTCATGGAGCCAGCATGATGCCGCCAAGTTCGCACAAGATGCGCACTACGCTTGGATGGCTTCATTCACTGCGGGCTATGATCGCATTCTTGAAATCGGCACTGGTGATGGGCGCGGCACGATCGAGCTGCTTCGCGCCGGTCATTCGGTCGTAAGTATCGATGAGAATCCTGCGTGTCTCCATATTGCACAACGAAAAATAGAAGCGGCTGGATTTGCTGTCGCAGTGGAGCAACGAGAAACGCTTCAGCAAGGCAATGATGGCTACGCGATCACGTATAAGCCACCAACATCGAATATGCCTGTCTCGGGGGCACTCCTCCTTGAAGGAGATTTGCTTAACGATCCTTCCCTGCTCGCGTGGCTCAAGGGCCTGCCGCGATTCGACGCGGTAGTTTGCTGGCTCATGGGGAGTCATCGTGCGCGGCCATTCAATACTGCGCTAGAGCCACTGCCCGCAGGGGCTTACCGTCTACGTGTTCAGAATCAAGTTTATAGGCTCGCTGATACTGTTCTTCGAACTGGTGGAATACTTCACATTGTTGACCGAGCCGAGATTAGTTCTTCGGAGAAAATGGCGGAGCTTCTGAGGCTTGATACGCAGAAAGCCCATGAAGAACAGGCTTCAGCCTTTTCGTCTCTGCGTGTCGATCCGAGGATTGAGGCACGACCCTACGAACCACCAGAAAAGCCCGGCGTTTTGATGGGAATGACTCCCGGACTTTCTGGCAGAATTCCTATGAGCGACAAAACTGGACTTGTGTCGATCATTTCGCGGAAGCCGTAAATGAGTAGCGGCTCAGACCGAGCATGGGGATTTGTTGATTAATCGTTTGTGGGTCTGAGCCCTCTCTTGGGGCCCCCAGCGCCCTGATGGCGTTTTCCCTGGGGGCGATACCCCAGGCCCTGCCCCCTCCCCACTGTCCGGTCCTCTTCCGGCCTTCCGCGCCACGTCACCCACCAGCCGACCGGGCCCGGGAAGCTGCCCGCGAGCCGTTCCGCTCCCATCCCCTGCCGACTGAATAGTGGGAGATTGGCGCCTTTCCTCTGCGCTTTCGAGGGGTTAGCGGCGACCGGGCGAGCGGATGTAGTGGATTCTGTAGTTACGGGCTCCGGAATGAGCGAGCGGGCGACCATGACCGGGTTCCGCACCACCACCAGGCCCCCGCCAACCTGTCCCGCTCCGGGCCCGCTGTAGCCGTCCGGGCCCGAACTGCTCCCCATGGCCGTCCAGATGCACGATCAATTCCCTACGGCCTTTCTAGGGCCCTTGGGGCGCGTTCCCGTTGAAGGCCACCCACGCTCCCGGACCCCTCCCGGTCCGGGCCTGTTCGCCGCGCCGTCTGTTAGGCCCCTGTTCTCAGGGCTGGCGCTCCCTTGCCCCACGTCCGGCGCTTCCTGAACCCCCGGACCGGGCGGTATAGGCGTCCCATGCCTTCCGAAACTGCCTCTTGCGATGCCCAGCGCCACCGGGAGCCTGTACCGGCTGAGCGATGGTCCCCGGTCGTGGAAATGCGCCTGTGCGGTGCCTGCTACCGGAAGACCTACCGGGAGACGAAAGCCAATGGAACGGGCCCCGAGGTCGTCTCGGCGCTCCGGGCATGGCTTTCCGAGGGCGGCAACGTGGACCGGGCCCGGACGGTCCGGATGACGGGGGCGCAGATGACCCCCGAGAATGCCCAGTTACTCGACGTGATGGCATCTGAGCGCGGACAGACCCAATACGGCTACGTGGGCGACCTAATCGAGCGAATTTGCGAGTTACGCCGGGCGGTTGAGTCTGGCGATGCTGGCTTAACGGACGCTGAATTGGCGCGAGTTTTTGCAATGGTTGACCCTGACGAGCCCAAACTACAAACCTAGTGCGTTGACATGGCACAAACCGCGTGTCACAACAATCCGCGTCGGCAATTCATGCCGCACGGAGAATTTATGTTTGACACGAGCATCCCCGACACTTCCGCCGCTCTCTCCCTTCCTCCTCTCCCGACCGGGCCTGTAGCGTCCGAGTCCACCAGCAAGCCCGCCAGCCCTAAGACCAAGCGCAGGAAAAAGCCCCGTTGCGCTTCCGGGCTGGGGAGCGTGTATTTCCGCGAGTCCGATAACCGTTGGTGCGCAACCTGGAAGACCAGCGGAACCGATGGCAAGGCAAAAACCCGCGTCGTCTACGGTGCGACCCAACGCGAGGCCATCGAAAAGCGGGAAGCGGCCAGGAAGGAAGCCGAGACGGTAGCCGAGAACGCCACGAAGGAAACCGTGGGGGACTTCCTCCGGCGCTGGCTTGATATTGTCAAAACGAAACTCCAGCCCACCACTGTCGCGGCCTACTCGGAGCAAATCCGGCTCTACATGGCCCCAGAAAAGGACGTGGGCATGGGGCTGGGCATCGGTCAAATCCCTCTGTCCAAGCTGTCCCCGTTCGATATTGAGACGTGGCTTGCATCGCTCGAAAAGCGCGGTGTCTCGGCTGCCCGTCGTCGGGGCTTGTGCGTTCAATTGAAATCCGCTCTCGGGCGCGCGGTTGCATGGCGGCAGTTGAAGGAAAACCCCATGGCCGGGGTGGAGTACCCCACGGTCAAGCGCGAGCAGATGAAGGTTTGGGACTCGGACGAGGTGGCCGCGTTCCTCCTGGCCTGTGATGGTGAGCGGTTGGAGGCGCTGTTTGTCCTCGCGATTGAAACCGGGATGCGTCAGGGCGAATTGCTGGGGCTCCAGTGGGATGACGTGGAATTGAAGGAGGACACCGACCCCACGACCGGCGCCCCCCGCTACTCCGGGCAAATTCACGTCCGGCACAACCTGCAAGAGGTCAACGGCAATCATCAACCGTTGTCGGGCCCCAAGACCCAAGCGGGCAACCGGATTGTCACCCTCTTTCCTGAAACCGTGCACGCCCTCATTCAGCACAAGGAGCGCATGAGGAAGGAAGGCAAGGGAGCGCATCCCTACGTGTTCCCGAGCACGACCGGGCGACCCGTCTTCAAGCGAGCGCTTCGGGATGCCTTCAACCGGATTATCAAGACGGCCGGATTGAAACAGATTCGGTTCCACGACATGCGCCACACGAATGCCACGATGATGATTAGCGATGGCGTAGACGTCAAAACCGTATCCTCGCGTCTCGGGCACTCGACCACGAGCATTACGCTCGACATTTACACCAAATTCATGCGTAAGGCGGACGAGCGCGCGGCGGGAGTGATGGCCAGCATCATGGCCAAGAAGAAAATCCTAGCAGCCGGTTCTGGCATGGGCGATAGGTCCGGCGCCTCTGTTCCGAATTGATGGGCGATTCTGAGGGGCTGGGCCTGGAAGTGGGTCCGGCCCCTCTGCTTTTGAGAGGCCCGGGGGCAGCCGTCTCTAAGGACGCTGGCGTAAATTACTTTGCCAACCTCTATGCCCGTTGCACAGCGGAGCAATGCCATAAGGTGGAAAATTAATTTACGCCAGCATCCTAAATTAAGAGTGTTGGCGTACGTGAAGGGAGCAGGAGGGGTGAGAGCGATTGTGGAGCACCTGGGGTTGCCCAGGGCGAGTGCGTACTTGGCCCCTTCGCTAGGGCCACCCCAGAGCGCGTGGTGTTGAAGCGCAAGTCGCCCCATCCAGCCAAGAGAGCCAAGCACCTGCCGCGCCCCTCCTGGGAAAGCGGCTGGGCTGGACAGGCGTGTGTCTGCTGGAGATGAAAGGCTCTGCGCCAGCTCGGCGTGCGGCTCATGGGCTCCCCGTCAGCGTCCCTCACCTCCCGCTCTGCTCCCACTCACTACGCCCAAGGGGGCTCCTGTCCTTCCTATGCTCGCCAACGAAATTGTCTTTCCGAAGGGCCCTACTCCGCCATAAGATCCACACGAAAAGCTAAGTCTGCTCAGCTTAACCCGAACCGAGAATTGACATATGGCATTCCTACTCGACTCAGGCTTTCCCGAAGAAGAGATCCAGCGCTTCGTCGAAATTTTGCTTTCAAAATACGGGAAGGTTACTCACAGAAGCGGAGGAATGTGCGGTTCCGTCTTCTTTTTCGACCAAGGAGAAAACGCTCATCCCCGATACATTGCAGTTAAGGTGCCAAGAGCGCCATCCGACAACCCAGCGGAACGCCACCGGAGATTTCTGCGCGAAATCCAAATTCAACACAATACTTTCTCTCATGAATTTGTCTGCCATCCTTTTGATTATGAGATCGTGTTTGACACCCCTGTAGCACTCTATAGAGCCACGAGCGGTGATCTTTCTAAATGGATCCCGCAGGCAGGTTTCTCGAATGCCGGTCGGCTTTCTACCCTGTCATATCTCTGCGCTGCCCTGATCCATTGCAGACAACGAGGTGTTCTTAATCATCAGGATCTGAAGCCACAAAATGTGCTCATGAGAGATTATCGCTCCGACTTCGACGGCCTCCCAGTTGAAGACGTGTATACGGTCCCGCTCCTCGCCGATTTTGGGCTCGCGAACATGAGTTTGGAGCATGATCGAGCAGATGGGCCAAAGCCCTATATGTCCCCGGAGCAGTGGTCCGAAAACAAGGCTAATGGTGCTTCGGATGTCTTCTCATTTGGCGTCATCATGTATGAAGTGATGACCCGTGGCATCCACCCTATTGGCGAACGCGTTAGTGACTGGTGGCCGACCCCGCGTGAAGGAAATTCAAAGAAATGGTTGAGGGACGATCATTGGAAGCGATGGGCGAAAGCGGGTAACGCCATCGCGCCAAATCCCCAAGTTTCGGGCGACTTCGAGCGCCTTGTGCGCGACTGCATGTCGCCGAAGCCGGAACTACGGCCTTCATTTGAGGAGGTTCAGGGACGTCTGCTTCGGCTTTTGCGTTCCCTTGATAGCAGAGCATACGCTCAAGCAAATTTTCGCATCAACTATGCAAACAGTAACGTCGGGACCGTTGATGATTGGCCGTACCGCAACCACCGGCTTGAGAGGCTTCTGAAACTTCTGGAAATCGACGAATCCGGCATTGTCGGTTAATAAGGACGCTGGCGTAAATCACTTTGCCAACTTCTATGCCAGTCGCACAGCGGAGCAATGCCATAAGGTGGAAGTTTAATTTCCGCCAGCGTCCTAACGGACTACAGAACGCGGCGCCTCGGGCCTCCGCTACTTTGCAAAGGGCCCATCTCGCATTTGTTCTTTCAACAAGTGGCCTCGGCGCCATGGCTGGGCAGAGTCGGGACAAGGGCCACCCATCCAATTTCTAGGTGTCTAACCCCTTGTACTCTCTACTCTTCTTCTTTCTTCTTCTCTTCTTGGTAGGGTAGGAAGAGGAAGAAGAGAGTAGAGAAAGATGCAGCAAGAGATAGTTGGTAGAGTGATATAGCAGTAAGTAGCTCTAACTGTAGCCACATATAGACGAGGGATGGGACAGAGGGGATAGGCCAGCCCAACCCAACCGGACCGGGCGCGGGGCCTAGCTGCTGCCGGTGATTGGCGGCACGTCCGGCGGGCATCCCAGGGAGCTAATGAAAGCCGGACTCCCCACCTATCCGCCCTCCCGAGGCTCTTTGACAGCGCAAATAAGCGGTCGTAACCGGTTGGGATGGAATCGAAGCAACCGAATTTCCGCAAGCTGACCTTTGCCGACGCTCAAGCCATCCGCACGGCAAGGGAGCAAAACCCCGCCCTCTCCCTGGCCGATTTGGCGGCCAAGTTCGGCGTTACGCCCATGAGCGTTTCCCGAGTGCTTCGCGGGGTGGTCCACCGGAAGGAGCGGGCGCGCAAGCTCACCCCCCAGGAAGTCCAAGAACTTCGCTACTTGGCGCGGACGGGCACCTTCACCCAAGAGGACTTGTCCATGCGGTTCGGTCTCTCCCAGGGCGAGGTGTCGCGCATCGTGAACGGGGAGCTTTACGCCCACGTACCGCCCGCCACGAAGGAACAGGAGCAGGCTGCCCGGAAGAAGGCGAGGGACGAGTGGATTGAGCGCGAATACGCCAGGGCGATGGCGAGCATCCCGCTTGAGGACGACAGGCCCCCCAGGATGTAGGAAGGTCCGTTGCAGCCCCCTGATACCGGACAGCAGCAGACCGGACCGGGGGGGCCTTCACAGAGAGTGCACAGCGATGCGTTGGCCCGATTCGCTACAGCACCCGCCAAGCTACAGATTCACTACACGAACAATTTGCAATAGGGCCTAACCTCTCGGAATCACAGGCCCTTTCAACAAAGCTCATCGTACCCCTCTCCCAGAGGGAGAGGGGACTTCCGCTAGACCTTGCGCCAGTCGTCGTTCTTCAGGCCGTGCGCACCGATGGCGGCCATCAACTCAAGGCCCCCGTCGATCACGAGCGACGTCCCCGTGATGAAGGCCGCCGCCGGGGTGGTGAGGAAGACGACCAGGCCCGCCACCTCGCGCGCATCACCCGGCCGGCCCAGCGGATAACCCGGTCTCCTGACAGTGCGCGGGTTCACGTTGTCCTGATCCGTCATCGGGGTCGAAATCTCCCCCGGGGCAATCGCGTTGACGGTGATCTGGTGCTGGCCCAGCTCCGCCGCCATCACCTTGGTGAGCAGCCCCAGCCCTCCCTTGGCCGCGCAGTACGCCGAGGAGCCCATCAGCGGCACGTGCTCGTGCACCGAGGTGATGGTGATGATGCGCCCTCCTCTCCCCTGCTTCACCATCCGTCTCGCCGCGCGCTGACAGCAGATGAACGCGCCATCCAGGTCCACGCGCACCGTGTGGCGCCACTCCTCCCAGCCCAAGTCGAGGAACGCGGCACTGCTTCCCGTTCCCGCGTTGTTCACGAAGACGTCGAGCCCTCCGAGCGCATCCGCCAGCTCGTCGATGACGCCTCCAGCCTCCGGAAGCTGGTTCAGGTCCAGCCTGCGCACCTCGGCCCGGCGCCCCTTCGCCCTCACCTGGGCGGCGGTGTCCTCGGCACCCTTCTGGTCCTCGTGCCACGTGATGCCCACATCGAAGCCCGCCTCGGCGAGCGCTACCGCGGAGGCCTTCCCAATTCCCGAGTCCGACCCCGTGACGATTGCCACACGCGCCATGCTTCCTCCCGGATTCGCGTTGTGGCCGCACCGTAGTCACGGCGCTGGAGGGAGGCCGACGCGCGTGCATGTCGTGGGTCCACGTCTCGACAGCTCCGGAGCGCTCCGCGCGGAAGTGCACACAGGCCCTTGAAATAGAAAAGGGGCGAGGGGCTCGCTCAGGAAGCGGCTACCCTCACCCCGACCCTCTCCCGGAGGGAGAGGGAGTGGCGTTCCGTTATCAGGTCGAGAACGAGGTCCCGCAGCCGCAGGACGACTTCGCGTTCGGGTTGTTGAACTTGAAGCCCGCCCCCGTCACGCTCGACACGAAGTCGATCTCCGTGCCCGCCAGGTACTTGTTGCTCAGCGCGTCGGTCGCGATCTTCACGCCGTCCTGCTCCCAGGTCAGGTCGCCCGACTTGGTCTCGCGCACCAGGTTCAGATCGTAGCCCAGCCCGCTGCAGCCGGCCGGCACCACCCGAATCGAGAAGAAGTAGCCCTGGAAGCCCTGGTCCTGGATGACCTTCTTCACCTGGGCCACGGCGGCCTCGGTGAGCTTCACCGGGATGGCCGGCGTGCCCTGGGGGGCGGGGGTCGTCTGAGCGGAAGTCGTGGTCGTATCCATGTAGGTCGGTCTCCTTACAGGCGCCTTATAACGCCCCTCGCCAAAATTGCCATCCAGCCCGTCCACCGGCGGAATCTGTCCCAGACGGAAGGTGTGCCCCGTGTGGAAGAAACGCACGGCCCTCCCCCAAGGTCCTGGGGTAGACCCAGGCGATTCTGGACAATCCGCTTTCGCGCCAGGCCGGATGTCGGGGTGGCGAGCATCGGAAGGGAATTCACCCCGGGCACGGGTTATACGAGAGCCCCCATGAGCGCTACCTTCCGCGAGCTGCTGTCCGCTACGAAAAGGGAGATCCGCGAGGTCTCCATCGAGGATGTCAAGCGCCTGCTGGACGCACGCGCCCCCATGAAGCTCATCGACGTGCGCGAGGGCGACGAGTACGCGGGCGGCCGGCTGCCGGGCGCGGTGCACATCCCCCGCGGCTTCCTCGAGCTGCGCATCGAGGACAAGGCCACTCGCGACGAGGAGCTCGTCCTCTACTGCGCCGGAGGCACCCGCTCGGCCCTGGCCGCCCACACCCTTCAGCAGATGGGCTACACGCGCGTGGCCTCGCTCGCGGGCGGCTTCAACCGCTGGAGCGACGCGCACCTCCCGGTGGAGAAGCCGGTGGTGCTCACCCCCGCCCAGAAGGAGCGCTACCGCCGCCACCTCATCCTCCCCGAGGTGGGCGAGGAGGGACAGGCGAAGCTCCTCAAGGCCCGGGTGCTGCTGCTGGGCGCGGGTGGGCTGGGCTCGCCGGCCGCGCTCTACCTCGCCGCCGCGGGTGTGGGCACGCTGGGCATCGTCGACGCGGACGTGGTGGACCTGAGCAACCTCCAGCGCCAGGTGCTCCACACCCACGAGCGCGCCGGCCAGCCCAAGGTCGAGAGCGCCCGCGCCACCCTCGAGGCCCTCAACCCCGACGTGAAGGTGGTGCCCTTCGCGGAGCGGCTCACCTCGCAGAACGTGCTGCGCATCCTCGAGGGCTTCGACCTCGTCCTGGATGGCGGGGACAACTTCCCCACCCGCTACCTGCTCAACGACGCGTGCGTCATGCAGGGCAAGCCCAACCTCCACGGCTCCATCTTCCGCTTCGAGGGCCAGGTCACCACGTTCGTCCCCGGCCAGGGCCCCTGCTACCGCTGCCTCTACCCCTCCCCTCCGCCTCCCGAGCTCGCCCCGTCCTGCGCCGAGGCCGGCGTACTCGGCGTGCTCCCCGGCATCATCGGCC
This sequence comes from Archangium minus, assembly GCF_044360475.1. Lineage (NCBI taxonomy): Bacteria > Pseudomonadati > Myxococcota > Myxococcia > Myxococcales > Archangiaceae > Archangium > Archangium minus. The sequence goes on along the minus strand of NZ_CP043494.1, from coordinate 4,464,027 downwards.
TCTTCCAGGCCAATGAGGCCCTCAAGCTCCTCCTCGGCGTGGGCGAGCCGCTCGTGGGGCGCCTGCTCACCTTCGACGCGCTCGGCACCCGCTTCCAGGAGCTCAAGCTGCGGCGCGACCCCAAGTGCCCCGTGTGTGCCCCCGGAGCGAAGGTGGAGCTCATCGACTACGAGCGGTTCTGCGCCGCACCCGCCTGAACGGAGACCCCGTGCCCATCCCGGAGATCGACCCCGCCACCCTCGCCGCCCAACTCTCCGGCCCACCCGAGTCGCGCCCTGTGCTGCTCGACGTGCGCTTCCCCGAGGAGCACGCCTATGTGGCGCTCCCAGGCTCGGTGCTCATCCCCTTACCGGAGCTGGACGAGCGCGCCGAGGAGCTGGAGTCCTTCCGAGGCAAGCCCGTCGTCGTCTACTGCCACCATGGCGTGCGCAGCCTGGACGGCACCGCGTACCTGCGCTCGCGCGGCCTGGAGGCGGTGTCCCTGCGCGGGGGAATCGACCTCTACTCCCGCGCGGTGGACCCCAGCCTGCCGCGCTACTGACGCACGCTACTGCTGGAGGTACTGCGTCACGTCCACCATCTTCTGCTCGGTCTCGCCGGCCTTCACCACGACATCCACCGGCACCGGCTCCTTGAAGGAGGTACCGCGGAGCTCCAGGTGGTGCTCTCCCTCGGCCAGCTCGTACTTCTGCCCGGGCTGGTAGAGGTAGAGCTTCTCCCCCTCACGGAAGATCTCCGTGTTGGGGAAGCTCTTGTTGGGGTTGGAGCGCAACGTCAACTTGAAGTGACCCGTCTTGAACTCCTCGTGGATCGTCTTCGTCTCGTTGGGCTCACCGTAGTTGAAGGTGATCTCCTTGCGGATGCCCCGGGACTTGTTCTCCAGGATGACGGTGTCCTGAAGGTGCGCGCCCGCCGCATGCTTCAACGAGCGGGTCGGCTCCATGGTCATCTGGGTGATGGGCACAGGGCTGCCGCAGGACTGGCTGTGCCTGACGGAGACCTGAACGGGCTCATTGGTCTCCATGTCGATGTAGATGCCCTGCCCGTCCATCGCCGTGCTGCCGAGCATGTCCAGCAGGGACTGGCGATAGAGGAACCCCACGACTCCCACGGCCAGCACCACCGCCACTTGGAGCAGGGTCTTCAGGGGCAGCGACCGGCCGCCCTTGGCTGGCTTGGAGTTGGAAGTGCTGGCCTCGTCGTCCGCCTCCTCGGCCTTCTCCACATGGGACGTACGCCGACGGGGCGAGGGCGGCGCCTCGGGCATCTCCGTGCGGCTGCTCGTGCGCCGCCGCACAGGAGGCTCGGCCTGTTGGGGAGAAGGCGCTACACCCGTGCGCCGACGCGGAGGCTCTGCGGGCTCCGGCGCTGGCGGCGGAGGCAACATCGTGCGCTCGGGATCCTCGTCGTCCTCAAAGGGCCGCGAGCGCGGGTTGACGGCCGCAGCCCCCCGAGAGAGCCGGGGCTGAGGCACCTGCGCGTCCGCTGCCGGCTCGGCAGCCACCCGGGTCCCGGTGCGCCGTGGGACGGCAGACTCAACGCCCGTGCGCCGCACAGGGGGAGCCTCGGTGCTGCTGCCGCGCGTCACGTCCACGCGGCTGGGCGCGCGCCCCACCGCCGTGGAACCCACCCCCGTGCGTCGCGGAGCGTCGTTGTTCGTGCGACGGCGGTTGGGGACCTCCGTGGCCGGAGGCGCCTCCCACTCCTGCACCTCGGGCGTGTCGCGCAGGGGCGAAGGGGCCGATTCGGCGCGCTTGTTGACGACCCCCGTGCGAGTACCCGTGCGCCGCTGCTGCGGCATCTCTCCCGGTGGCGCCTCCCAGTTCATCTCCGTGGCAGGACTGGAGGAACGAGGCTCCACACGTGAGCTGCTCCGCTGCGACGGAGCGGGCTCCTCGGGCGGAGGCTCCACCGGCACGGGCTGCGCCGTCATCGAGTCCTCGCTCCGAGGCTCCGGATTGCCGCTGCGCCGCTCCTCGTCCAGCCGATCCGCGAAGAGCGTCTCCATCAGCTGGGAGATCTGCACCGAGCCCGCCACCCAGCGCTGGCTGACGAGGAACTCCTCCAGGGCGAGCTGGAGCTGGCGCGCATCCCGGTAGCGATCGTCCGCTGCCTTGGCCAGCGCCCTCATCACCACCTCGTCCAGCTCCGGCGGCACATCTGCCACCTGAGAGGGCGGGAGGATGTTGCACTCCATCGCGGCCTGCAGCGTGCCCAGCTCCGAATCCCGCTTGAGCGGGCGCGTGCCGGTGAGCAGCTCGTAGAGCACCAGCCCGATGGCGAAGATGTCCGCGCGGTGATCCAACGGCTTGCCCGCGGCCTGCTCCGGCGCCATGTAGGCGAACTTGCCCTTGATGGCGCCCGACTTCGTCGCCGAGGCCTGGTCCGCCGCCTTGGCGATGCCGAAGTCCACCAGCTTCACCGAGCCGTCAAAGCTAATGAGGATGTTCTGCGGCGAGATGTCCCGGTGCACCACCTTCAGGGGCTTGCCGGTCACCTCATCCACGCGCGTGTGGGCGTAGTAGAGGCCCTCGCACGCCGAGGCCACGATGCGCATGGCCAACGGGAGGGCGATCCACCCCCCGGCGTTGTACGCCTTGCGCATCACCCGGCCGAGGTCCTCGCCGTGGATGAACTCCATGGCGATGAAGTAGGTGCCGTTGGCCTCGCCGAACTCGTACACCTGGGCGATGTTCGGGTGGTTGAACTTGGCGGCGATGCGCGCCTCGTTCCCGAACATGTCCACGAACTCAGCGTCCTCGGCCAGGTGCGGGAGGATCCGCTTCACCACCACGTTCTTGGCGAAACCCTCGATGCCCTTCTGGCGCGCGAGCCACACCTCGGCCATGCCACCGGTGGCGAGCTTCTTGAGGAGCTGATATTTGCCGAAGAGTTGAGGGTTCATCCCGGGTGGCTCGCCGGGGGGAGCAAGCGCGAAGTGGAAGACGTCAGGGCGTTGCATCTTAGGCGACGTGCCAGGGCGAGGCAAAGACGACCCGCGAGAAACCCTGGATTTCTGCTGATTGCCGGTCTGTTGCTGGCCACCGCCGCCGTCGCGGACTCGTGGCTGCCCCGGGGACCCTCCGATCAGATCGAGGTCGCTCCCCATGAGGATGGGCTGGAGCTCTCCTGGTCGGACACCGAGGAGCTCCTCAAGGGGAACATCCGCCCGGCCGTGCCCCGGAAGGGTGAGCCCCTCCACGTCAGCCTCGAGGTGGGCAGCTTCGAGGGCGCCCCCTTCGAGGGTCCGCTCATTCTCACTCTGCGTGAAGCGGGTGCCCACCATGGGCAGAGCGTCACCGTGAAGCGGGGTGCGCGCCACTGGGAGGCGACCTTCACGCCCGAAACCGAGGGCCCCTACCTCCTGGATGTGGGCTTCCGGACGACCCGACACAAGGTGCTCCATGCCGCCTTCACGGTGGGCGCCTCCCCGGTGCCCCGAATGCTCGGATGGGGCGTACTCGGACTCGGGTGCCTGGCACTGCTCGGGTACACCGTGCGCAACCTCCTGAAGGGAGACGCGCAGAAGGAGCGAAGCCCCCCCGCCTCCGCCGCAGAGCCAACACCCGCACCTCCCCCGGAGCCCTCTCCGGAGCCCTCCGCGGTCTCCGAGCCCGCGGCAGCTGATCCCTCCCCCGCCACGACGGAGGCTGAAAACAAACCTCCCGTGGAGCAGTAACTTCGAAAGCCTCTGCCTCACCCTCGGTTGGAAATTTCCTTCCTGGTAACGGCTGCGTAACGCCCCGGTGGCGGTGGCTTTTGGACGCCAGGGGGCTGGGCTGTCGGCTCCTGGACGCCTTCCACCCGGGCACCCCGGTTGCACAGCCCTCCCACGGATTGGGGCGGGGAGGCGAGCATGGGTGAGGGAAAATGGGGCGGCAAAGGACGTCGGGGGCTCCTCGCCACGGTCATCCTTCTGGGCACGCCCGTGTTGGCGGCAGAGCCTGTTCCGGAGGCGGAACCGGCACCGGAAACTGAACCGGCACCGGAATCGGCACCCGAAGCACAAGCGGCACCGGAGGCTGAGCCAACGCCCGAAGCAGAGCCGACAGCCGTCGCGGAGCTGACGCCGGGAGCGCAGCTGACGCCGACGGTGGACGCGCCGAAGCCCAAGGAGAAGAAGCCGAAGCCCGGGGCTGGCGCGGTGACGGAGCCCATCTCCGAGGGCGGCGAGGGCCAGTCCGCGAACCAGGAGAAGACGAAGGGACTGCAGGTTCGCCCCTTCGGGCGCGTCTACGCCCGGGTGAGCGCGGACGAGCGCGATCAATACGAGCGCTCGCTGTCCATCGCGTCCGCGCGCGTGGGCCTGCAAGCCTCGCTGTCCCACGTGGACGCGGAGGTGACGGCGGACCTGTCGTCCAAGTCGATCCTCAAGGACGCCTTCGTGCGCGTCGCCGATGGAAAGAAGCGGCTGCGCCTCTACGGTGGCCAGTTCAAGGCACCCTTCCTGGAGCGCGAGCTCGAGTCCTCCTGGCGGCTGCCGTTGATGCGGCGCGGACTGGTGGCGGACTACCTGGAGGATACACACCATCTGGGCGGTCGCCGGCTCGGACTGATGGGCGAGGCGAGCATCAAGCAGGCCTGGAAGCTGAAGGTGTCCGGTGGCGTCTTCCAGGGCGCCAGGGACGAGGACACAGACACGATCAACGGCGAGGACGCCGCGCTCCGAGTGAGCGTGCGTCCCTTCAAGGTCCTCACCATTGGGGCGAGCGGCTACATGACGGAAGTCTTCAAGGGCATCCGCAACTACGCGGTGACAGCGGATGCGGCGCTGCGGTTGGGAGGGTTGGAGCTGTCAGGTGAGTACGTCAACGGGGTGCTCTCGGTGGGGCCCTTCAACGCGCAGCTGGGGTTGGCCAGCTACACGCTGCCCGTGGGCGAGGACGGGTGGGCGGTGCAGCCCGTGGTGGGCGCCGAGACGCTGCAGCTCCTCGGCCCGCTGAAGGCGCGTGGCTATGGCGTCGTGGGGGGCTTCAACGTCCTCTACTCGGAGCACTTCAAGGCCCAGCTGCAAGCCGAGCACGCGCTGCGCCCGGGCGACGAGGCGGCGGGCCTGGAGTACTCGCTGCAGCTCGCCATGCGCTTCTAGGAACGGAGATCGACCATGCTCCAGTTCGCAGAAGGACAAGTCACCAAGCTGCGACGGGAATTCAAGCTGGTGGTGGACATGAACGAGGCGGTGGCCCTGTGCACGCGGCTCTCCGCGTCGCTGGGCGGCTACCTGTCTCCGCCCACGCGCATCACCTCCGTCTACTTCGACAAGCCGGGCTACCCGCTGGCCATGCGCTCGCTGCGCACTCCGAATGACTGCCTCAAGGTGCGCACCAAGGAGTACTCGCCGGACGTGGGCGCCGGTGGCGTGGAGCGCGTGGTGCTGGAGGTGAAGCGCGAGCGCAACGGCGTCACGCAGAAGCGCCGGGTATGGGTGCCGCGTGCGCAGCTCGGCCAGGCCCTGCAGGGCGGTGTGCGACTGCTGCCGCTCATCGCCGGGGGCGGACTGATTCCGGTGCTCGCGGTGACCTACCGGCGGCACGTGTACCAGTGCTCTCAAGCGTGGCGGGTGACGGTGGACCGGGACATCGGCTTCCACCGGGTTTCATCAGAGCTGGCACTCAGCGAGAGGACGCTGAGCGCGGAGCGGTTGGGCGAGCCACTGGCCCTGGACGGGCGGGTGGTGGTGGAAGTGAAGCACCTGGGAGAGGAGCTGCCCGAATGGCTCGCGGCACTCAACCCCGGGCGCGAACCGGCGTACAGCAAGTTCGCCGAGGGCATGGCGAGGGTCCACGACTTCGTCGCGGACGGGATTCTGGGGGGCTGAGCAACCGTGTTTATCGACTTCGAAGGCATTGACGGCAGCGGCAAGACGACCCTGTCCAACCTCCTGGCGCAGCGGCTGCGGCGGCTCGGCTACCGGGTGGCCCACGCGCGCGAGGGCGGGGAGCTGCGCTCTCCCATCGCCCGGCGTATCCGCGAGCTCACCCGGGACTCGACGCTGCTGGAGATGTCGCCGCGCACCGAGTTCTTCCTCAACCTGGCCCGCGACGCGCAGCAGCTGGAGGAGGTCATCGCTCCCTCGCTGGCACGCGGAGAGGTGTGCATCAGCGATCGCTACCTCTACTCCCAGCTGGCCCTCAGCGGTGGCGGGCGGGGTCTGCCTGGCCAGTCGCTCGAGCCGGCGTGCGAGCTGGCCTCGCAGGGGCTGTGGCCGGATCTCGTCATCCTGGTGGACGTGGAGCCGGACCTGGCTCGGCTGCGCAAGCGGCTGGGGAAGAACAAGAGCGAGCGGGCCTCGGACTCGGACAGCCGCAAGGGACTGGCCGGAGCAGGCCTGGCCGTGCGCACGCGAGAGGCCTTCCTCGACATGGCGCGGAGGGATCCAGCGCGCTGGCTCGTCATCGAGAACAATGATCAGCCGCTGCACGTGCTGGAGCAGCGCATCGTCGAGGCGGTGGTGGCGCGGCTGGAGGGGCGGGAGCTGCCGACGCAGCGGATAACCCCTCCTCGCGACGCGCCGGTGCGGGTGCCGACGCAGGTGGATGACGTGGAGGAGCACTTCTTCCGCCTGCTGGACGACCTCGAGGTGCGCGAGCCCCAGCTCGCGGTGTGGCTGCTGGGCGGCATCCCCGGCTTCGCCGCGCACCAGCGACGGCTGGGCTTCGTGGAGCGCTTCCCGGGACTCACGGTGCGCAGCCTCATTGGCCTGGACGACGAGCCAGCCTGGGCCCTGCGCGAGCTGCTGGCGGAGGTGGTGCCGCAGGAAGTGGCCACGAGCCTCGGCGCCAGCTCGGTGCCGCAGGCCATGGCCCTGCGCGAGCGCCTCTACACGCACGCGCCCGCGGAGGTGCTCTCGGGCCTCAAGCGCAACGACTCGCCCGAGGCCTGGGCCCTGCGCGAGCACGCCCTGCGTGAGGGGCGCCTGGGCGAGGTGCTCTGCGGACTGGCCGGGGTGGATGACGAGCCCGCCTGGGAGGCGCGGGAGCTGGGCGTGCGGCGCGGGCTGTACACGGACGTGGCGCGAAGCCTGACCGGCCTGGACTCGGCCCGAGCGGACACCCTGCGCCAGAGCCTGCTGTCCCACAACAGGCTGGCGGTGCTGCGCAGCATCCAAGGCTTGGACACGCCCTTCGCGCGAGAGCTGCGCGTGGCACTGGAGGACAAGGCGCTGAAGCTGGTGCTGCGCTCACTGACGGGACTCACCACCGAAGAGGCCTACGCCCTGCGCGAGCGCGGCGCTCCGCTGACAAAGGAGGCCCTCGACTCGCTGGACGGGCTGGATGACCCGCGCGCGTGGAGCTTGCGAGAGGCCTTTGTGTCGCGCTGGCCCGCCACGGTGGTGTCCTCGCTGGAGGGGCTGCCACTCTGCGAGCGTGCCGAGGCGCTCGTGCTGCGCGCGCTCACGCTGACCTCCAGCCGCCTGCCGGTGCTGCGCAACGCCTACCGCATCATCGCCGCCGCGCACACGGCCGTGCAGCCCTCGGAGCGCATGGCCCAGCGGATGGCAGCGGACGACGCACAACGGCCGGCGCTCTGAACCAGAAAGGAACGGGACCATGGAGCCGTTCTTCTCGGAGCTCGCCAACGATGTGTCCTCCGGAATCTCCCTCCAGGACGCGGGCATGATGGTGCCGCGTCTGCTGGCGGCGGTGACGCTCGGCACGGTGCTCGCGCTGCGACCGTGGCGACTGCTCACCGGCAAGCCGTTGCCCAAGGCGGAGATGGTGCAAGCCCAGGTGCTGCTGTGCACCGCGGCGGCCGTCATCACCGCCGTCATCGGCAACAGCATGGCCAAGGCCTTCGGCCTGGTGGGGCTCGGCGGCTTTGTGCGCTTCCGCTCGGGACTGAAGGATCCGCGCGACGCGGCCATCCTCTTCCTGGTGATTGGCCTGGGCATGGCGTGCGGACACGGCAGCCTGGGACTGGCCGGAGTGGGCACCGTGTTCGTCGGCGTGCTGCTGTGGGTGCTGGACTTCTTCGACAAGAAGGAGGCCACCGCGCCGAAGCAGCGGATGCTGGTGTCGGCCCAGGCGGATGACCTGGTGGGCGCGGAGGCGATCCTGAGGAAGGCGCTCGGCGAGCGCAACGTGCTGGTCCGCAGCTGCGCGCTGGACTTCGACGGGCGGCGGCTGGAGCTCGAGGTGGAGGAGAAGGAGCCGGGGATGCTCGCGTCGGCGCTGAGCCGCACGGCGGGCGGCCCCCTCCGGGGACTGCGGTGGATGGAAATGCCCTCTGGCAAGGGCAGTTGGGAGGAGCGGGGATGAGGCGTTGGAGGTGGGCCGCACTGGTGGCGGTGGGATGTTGGGTGGGGTGTGGCGAGGGCGGGAGCCTGCCCACGCAGAATCAGGATCCGCCGGCCGTGACGAACCCGGATGGGACGGTGGATCTGCCGGACACCCCTCCGGGAGATGGCACGGACACACCGGCCACGCTCACGACTCTCTGGCCGCTCACGAAGGATTCGACGTGGACGTACCGCATCGACGACCCGAAGCTGGGGCGATTCGAGAAGCGGGTGGAGGTGCTGGGAGAGCAGCCGGTGCCGGAGACGACCATGACGGCCGTCGCGATGCGCAGCACGCAGCCCCACCTGGAGGAGCTGTCCTGGCAGATCGCGAAGGACGGAGTGGTGTACCGCCTGCGCGAGGAGGACCACAAAGCGGGCGCGCTGGCGCGGGTGACGACCTGGAATCCCGCGGCGATGAAGTCGCTCGACCAGGAGCGGCCCATGGGGTGGAACGTCGAGTCCAGCCTCAACGAGCTGACGCGCTATCCGAACAGCTCCCGGGAGGATGACACCGACAAGAAGAAGTACATCTGGAGCGTGGAGGCGGTGAACGACACCGTCACGACCCAGGCGGGCACCTTCACGAACGCCATCCGCCTGAAGCGCGAGCGCAAGGACAAGAACGAGCCGGTGCGCACGTACTGGCTGGTGCCCGGCGTCGGCAAGGTGAAGGAGACGGGCGAGCGGACGGAGGAGCTCATCTCCTACGACGTGAAGAAGCCCTGAAGCACACGACCTGGAGGCAGGGGAGCCCTCTCCCCTCCTCCATTGTGTGAAGCCTCGGAAGAGGCCCATCAAGCCCTCGCCGCCCCGCCGCTCAGCGAGCGAGCGACCGCGAGTGAGCGGATGGATGTCCAACGGTGGACGGTTGCAACCCCGGTCCGAATGGCTCGGACAGGAGGCTCCATGCACCGTCTGTATTCCCTGGCGCTCGGCGCCACAGCCGCCGCGCTCACCCTCACCGCGAGCAGTGCCAGCGCCGCGAGCCTGACCCGTCAGCCCTACCTCCAGAGAGTGGGCCCGGATACCGCCACCATCGCCTTCCGCCTCGATGCCTCGTGCGTCCCCTCGGTTCGCTACGGCACCAACGGCCTCACGGATCAGTCCGCTCAATCAGCGTCCAGCAGCCGTAACCACGCGATCGTCCTCAACGGCCTGCAGCCTGGCACCGAGTACACCTACCTCGTGGATGCCTGCGGCGCCCGCACCAACCCCGTGCGCTTCTCCACCGCGCCTGTCCCCGGCACGCGCCGCGTCCACTTCACCGCCGTGGGCGACTTCGGCATGAACAATGCCAACCAACGCAACGTGGCCAATGCCATGCTCGCCCGCAAGCCCGAGCTCTTCCTGATGCTCGGCGACAACGCCTACGATGCTGGCACCGAGGCCGAGTTCCAGAACAACCTCTTCGTGCCCATGGCGCCGCTGCTCTCGCAGGTGCCCTTCTTCGCCGTCCCTGGCAACCACGAGTACGTCACCAACAAGGGCCAGCCCTACTTCGACAACCTCTACCTGCCCACCAGCAAGAGCGGTGGGGAGTACTACTACTCCTTCGACTGGGGCCACGTGCACTTCGTGGCCATCGACTCCAACTGCGCCATCGGCCTGTCCTCGACGGACCGCTGCACGCTCGCCGCACAGAAGAAGTGGGTGGAAGAGGACCTCGCCGCCAGCACCGCCCCCTGGAAGGTCGTCTTCTTCCACCATCCGCCCTGGAGCAGCGGTGAGCACGGCTCGCAGCTCCTCATGCGCCGCGAGTTCACCCCCCTCTTCGAGAAGCACGGGGTGGACCTGGTGCTCACCGGGCACGACCACCACTACGAGCGCACCCATCCCATGAAGGGCACCTCGGTGGCGCCCTCGAATACCCGCCAGCCCGTCTACCTCGTGGTAGGCAGTGGCGGCGCGTCCCTGCGCCCGCTCGAGGGCAGCAAGCCGTCCTGGGCCGCTCTGCGCAACGACAAGGACCACGGCTACCTCGACGTGACAGTGGAGGACGGCACCCTCTCCGCCCAGGTGCTGACGCCCTCGGGCAAGACGCTGGACAGCTTCACCCTCACCAAGGAGCTTCCTCCGCTCGAGGCGGAGCCGGAGCAGCCGGGCCCGTCCGAGCCCTCGGGCCCCCCGGGAACCGAGCAGCCGGGTCCGACCCCGCCGTCCACCCCCAATCCGGACCCTGTGACCGGGAACCCTGGGCTGCCCACAGGCCCGGATGACTCGGAAAACCTGGACCCGAACTCGCCTCCGGGCTGCTCGGCCGGGCCGGCCATGGCGCTCTTCCCCATGGGCGCGTGGGTGCTCGCCGGAGTCCTGCGCCGCCGTCGCCGCCGCTAGCCGGGAGGCCAGGGGAGAGGGCGGAGGCGCCCTGGAAACGCCAAGGAGCGCCTCCACCCTTGTCATTGAGCCCCCGGGATGCGATTCGCCTGCCTGCCGACAGTGCAGGCCCGCCTTCCGGGCCCCCCGGAGCCTTTCATGAAGAAGAACCCCCGCCCGCCTACCCGGGCCCCCCAGCCCCGACGAGACTCCCCCGCCGGTGAGGCGTCGCGCGCGCCTCGCCCGGTACGTGAGGACCTCGTCCTTCAGGCGTGCCTCGAGGCCTACGGCTTCGTCCGCCACGAGGGTCGCCTGGCCGACCGGGCCCTGGACTTCACCCTCCGTCACAAGCGCAACCTCTACTCCAACGAGCGCCGGGCCGTCGCCGAGCGGGTGTACGCCCTGCTGCGCCGCCAGCGCACGGTGGACTTCCTCCTCGAGCACGCCCACCGCGGCTTCATCCGCCTGGACAAGACGCGCCAGGACGTGCTGCGGCTGGCCGCCTCGCGCATCCTCCACGGCGAGCCCCCGGAGGTGGTGGCACGCACCTCGGCGCTCACGGGCCAGGACGCGGACGCACTCGCCGCACTCCCCACCGCGGCCCGGGCGCTGGAGTCCCTCCCGCCGGAGAAGCGCTTCGCCATCGCCGCCTCGCTGCCGGACTTCCTGGCCAGGCGCTTCCGCGAGGTGTTCGGCGCGGACGCCGAGCGCGCCGCCGAGGCGATGAACGAGCGGGCGCCCCTCACCGCGCGCCTCAACGGCTTCAAGGGTGACCGTGAGCAGCTCCGCGCTCTGCTGGAGAAGGAGGGCGTGAGCGTCACCCCCACCCCGCTGTCACCGCTCGGGCTCGTCCTGGACACGCGCACCAACGCCTTCTCGCTGGACGCCTTCCGCGACGGCTGGTTCGAGCTCCAGGACGAAGGCAGCCAACTGCTCGGCATGCTGGTGGACGCGCCGCCCACGCGGGTGGTGGACGCGTGCGCGGGAGCGGGGGGCAAGACGCTGCAGCTCGCCGTGCAGATGAAGAACCGGGGCGACCTGCACGCACTGGACGTGGACGAGGGCCGCATCGACGAGCTGCGCAAGCGCGCGCGCCGGGCCGGGGTGCACAACGTGCGCACCCAGGTCATCCCCGCCGAGGGCCCCGAGGCAGACGCGGCGCTCGAGCCCCTCAAGGGCAAGGCGGACCGGGTGCTGGTGGACGCGCCGTGCAGCGGCACGGGCACCTTCCGGCGCAAGCCAGACGCGCGCTACCGCCTCACGCCCGAGATGATTGAGGACCACGTGGCGCGGCAGAAGCGGCTGCTGGAGCGCTTCTCCCAGATGGTGAAGCCGGGAGGCCGGCTCATCTACGGCACGTGCAGCATCCTGCGCGAGGAGAACGAGGCCGTGGTGGAGGACTTCCTCGCCAGGCACCCGGACTACTCAGTCCGTCCGGTGGCGGAGGAGCTCGGTGCGGAGCTGGGGGCGAAGGTGGGCCCGGGGCCCTTCCTGCGGCTCGCCCCGCATCAACACGGCACGGATGGATTCTTCGGGGCCATCCTCGTGCGCGCGAAGTAGCGTCCCAGGGAGGCGGCCCGGCCCGCCCCGTGGGATGATGTCACCTTCGCCCGATTGGAGGGCTCGGTATGACGGAAGCGGTCCACTATCGCGTGTCGATGCTCCGCCCGCACTCGCACCTCTTCGAGGTGGAGGCCACCTTCCCCGCGGGCCCGGACGCGCTCGAGGCCGTGCTGCCAGTGTGGACGCCGGGCAGCTACCTGGTGCGCGAGTTCTCGCGCCACGTGCAGGACATGAGCGCCTCGGGCCCGGGCGGCGAGCCCCTCCAGGTGCGGCGCCAGGACAAGCGCACCTGGCGCGTCCAGGCGCAGGGGCGAGCAGTGACGCTGCGCTACCGCGTCTACGCCAACGAGCTCACCGTGCGCACCAGCCACCTGGATGGGAGCCACGGCTACTTCAACGGCGCCACCCTCTTCCTCTACACCGAGGCCACGCGAGGCCTGGAGCACCACGTCACCGTGGAGGCCCCCTCGGGCTGGACGCCCTTCACCGCATTGGAGCGCCGGGGAGAGGCCTTCGTCGCGAAGGACTACGACGAGCTGGTGGACAGCCCCTTCGAGGTGGGGCCCCACACGCCCCACACCTTCACGGCGGCGGGCGTGCCGCACGAGGTGGTGGTCTGGGGGGACGTGGTGCCGGACGCGGGCCGGCTGTGCTCGGACCTGCAACGCATCTGCGAGGCTCAGGCGCGGATGTTCGGCGGCCTGCCCCTGAAGCGTTACGTCTTCCTCGTCTACCTCACCGACAAGGGCCGCGGAGGGCTGGAGCACAAGGCCTCCACGGCGCTGCTCTTCCCGCGCGCGGGGCTGCAGAGCCCGCGAGGGTGGGAGGACTTCCTCACCCTGGCCGCCCACGAGTACTTCCACCTGTGGAACATCAAGCGGGTGAAGCCCCGGGCGCTCGTCCCCTTCGATTACAGCCAGGAGAACTACACCTCGCTGCTATGGGCCTTCGAGGGGGCGACGTCCTACTACGACAACCGCTTCGTGCTGCACGCGGGGCTGATGAGCGCGAGCCGCTACCTCGTCCGCCTGGGCGAGACGCTCTCCACGCTGCACGCCACACCGGGCCGTAAGACGCAGACGCTCGCCGAGGCCTCCCTGGTGAGCTGGGTGAAGCACTACCGCCCAGACGAGCACTCGCCCAACAGCGCCATCTCCTACTACCTCAAGGGCGAGGTGGTGGCCGCGCTGCTGGACCTGGAGCTGCGCCGCGCCACGAGCGATGCGCGGGGCCTGGACGATCTGATGCGCCTGCTGTGGCAGCGCTACGGCGATGAGTCCGGCGTGCCCGAGGACGGCGTGGAGGCAGCCGCCTCGGAGCTTGCGGGCAAGGACCTGAGCGCCTTCTTCGACCGGGCGGTCCGGAGCACGGAGGAGCTGGACTACTCCGTCTTCTCGCACGTGGGCCTGGAGGTGCGCTTCCGCCCGCGCGAGTCCTCCAGCGACAAGGGAGGCAGTCCTCCTCCCCGCGTGAAGGGCGAGGTGAAGCCCAAGGGCTGGCTGGGTGTCACCACCAAGGGGAACTCCACGCTCGCCACGGTGCTGGACGGCTCGCCGGCGCAGGAGGCGGGGCTGTACGTGGATGATGAACTGGTGGCGCTCGACGGCTGGAAGGTGGACGCGGCGGGGCTGCTGTCTCGCACCGAGGACAAGTCCCCCGGTGACACGGTCCGGCTCACGGTGTTCCGCAGGGACAAGCTGATAGAGGTACCCGTGACGCTCGGCCAGAAGCCCGCGGACGCCGCGTGGCTCGCCCGGGTGGACAAACCCACCGACGCGCAGAAGGCCGCGTACCAGGCGTGGCTGGGCACGCTCTGGGAGGATCCGGGATAAGCTCCGCGCTGGAGCCTGCCCATGCCGCCGAAATCTCCCGCTCGCTGCAAACGCCACCCCTCCTCTCTTGCTGGCTGGCGCTGCGACGGTTGCGGAGCCGCACTCTGTCCGGAGTGCGTGGAGGCGCGACGGATGCAGACCGTGGATCTCCTCGCCTGCCGCGCGTGTGGCGGCCGGGCCGAGCTGCTGATCCTCCACCGCGCGGAGCAAGCCTCCTTCTCTGACCGGCTGGGCCAGGTGTGGCGCTATCCCTTCACCCGGCAGGGCCTGATGTTCGCGGCGGGGCTCGGGGCGGTGCTGGCCATCGTCGGCTTCGTGACACAGGTCACGTTCATCGGGGCGCGGATGCTCCCCGCCACCATCGGTGCCGGCCTCTTCTGGGGCAGCTTCTTCACCATCATGCGCTCCACCACGCGCGGTGAGACGGAGGTGCCCCTCCCGGACTACGGCGACGTGTTCCACGACTGGCTGCTGCCGGCACTCAAGGGCGTGCTGGCCACCAGCGTGGTGTGGCTCCCCCTGCTGCTCTACCTGGTGTTCGTCGGCGGCTGGGACGTCGTCCAGTACAAGGATCGCCTGCTGAACGATCCCATGTTCTACACGACCGGCAGGTTCCACTCGCTCCCAGGCGAGACGCTCCTGGACGACCCCATCGCGTGGCTGCTGGGACTCACCACCCTCGCCTACCTGCCCATGGCGCTGATGCTGGCGATGACGAGCAACAGCCTGCTCGACATCTTCAACCCGCTGAAGGGCGTGCACGGCATGGTGCGCCTCGGGCGGGACTATGGGGTGGCGCTGGGCGCCCTGCTCACCCTGGGTTGCGTCTACGTCGTCGTCCACCTGGTCAGCTCCAGCCTGCGCGAGGTGGCCTTCGAGCTCATCGTGTCGCGCTGGCTCGCCCAGGTGCTCGAGTGCCTGGTGCTCTTCGTGATGGCGCGCGTGCTCGGGCTGCTCCTCTACACGCGGGGAGACGCCCTCGGGTATGGCGCCCCAAACGACTACCTCCAACCCGTGTTGCCCAACGCGGCGCCGAGCACCGTGCTGAACGTGGGCCCCACCACCCTGCCCCCGGCCCAGGAGCCCGCAGCGGCCAGTGGGGAGCCCGCCCTCTCCACCGAGGCCCGGGTGCAAGAGCTCGCCGCGGCGGTGCGCGCCCGCAACGTCTCCCAGGCGCTCTCGCTCTACTCCGCGCTGGGCTTCCTGCCGAAATCCGCCATCACCCCGGAGGTGCACCTCTTCGTCGGACAGGCCGCGGCCTCCCTGGGGAACAACGACCTGGCCGTGCACGCCCTGGAGTCCGCGGCGGACTCCGCCCCGGAGGATCCGCTCGCCCCGCGCGCCCTCGTGCTCCTGGCCCGCGTCCTCGGCGAGCGCATGCAGGAAGCCGCACGGGCCCAGGACGTCTACCGCTACATCGTCGACCGGTACCCGGATACGGACGCCTCGCGCTTCGCCCAGGCCCGTCTTCCGCCCACCAGCTGACATCTGGCGTTGCCGCCGCGGAGGGTCGTGCGCAATCCCTCCGCATGCTCCTGGCACGCCAGCGATTTCTCTTTCTGGGCCTCGTGCTCCTCGCCTCATGTGACGGGGGCCTGCGGGTGAAGCGCGAGGGTGATCCCTGCTCCGACAACCTCGTCACGCTGCGGGTCGAGGTGGTGGACGCGGGAGGCGGTACGGTCCGCGACGCCATCGTC
Source organism: Archangium minus (assembly GCF_044360475.1). NCBI lineage: Bacteria > Pseudomonadati > Myxococcota > Myxococcia > Myxococcales > Archangiaceae > Archangium > Archangium minus. Next base: position 4,448,341 of record NZ_CP043494.1, on the reverse strand, counting down.
ACGGCCACCAACGTGGACACGGGGCACACCATCACCAGCACCACCGGTGAGAAGGGTGTCACCACGGCGGTGAACGAGGACATCGGCGAAGGCCTCGTGCGACTGACGGCCACCGCGGGCTCCAAGGTGAGCGCCCCCGCGGAAGTCACCTGGACGTGCGACGAGTGCCACTGCAACCCCGCTCCCGACACCGTCCAACTCCAGCTCAACCCGTAGGACGCTGCGCTCGAACGGCTGATTGCTTAATCAGCGTTTGTCGGGGGCGCCCCGACTCGCTAGGTTGAGGAGGTCATGTCGAGTGTGGAAGACCTCCTCCGTTGCTCCCTCGTGGAGCTGACCGAGCGCTTCGTTACCCAGGCCCGCTCCGTACCCGTGGGCCTCCTGGAGGCACTGGAGGCGGATCCACGCCAGGGCGCGAAGTCGCTCGCCCGCCGCATCCGAGGCCGTCAGGGGAAGAACCGCGCCGAGGGCCAGCGCCTGCGCCACCTGCTGCGCTTCGAGACGGAGCTGTGGGAGCAGGGACACACCCACATTGCTGGAGTGGACGAGGCAGGCAGGGGCCCGCTCGCAGGCCCCGTGGTCGCAGCGGCGGCCATCCTCCCCAAGGGCTGGAGGCTGGAGGGCTTGGACGACTCGAAGAAGATCGCCGACGAGGAGCGCCGGGACGAGCTGGCCGAGGCCATCAAGCGGGGCGCGGTGGCGTGGGCGGTGGGGAGCGCGGACGCGGAGGAGATCGATCGGCTCAACATCCGTCGGGCGAGCCTGCTGGCCATGCACCGGGCGGTACAGGGGCTGGGCATCCAACCGGACTACGTGCTGCTGGACGCCTTTACGATTCCCGAGTGCACCCTGCCCCAGCGCGGCATCATCAAGGGAGACGCGCTCTCACTGAGCATCGCCGCGGCGTCGGTGCTGGCGAAGACGACGAGGGACAGGATGATGCGGGAGCTGGACGCCCAATACCCGGGCTACGGCCTGGCCGAGCACAAGGGCTACCCCACGGCCTCGCACGTGCAGGCCATCCGGGAAAGAGGGGTGCTGCCCATCCACCGCCGCAGCTTCGCGCCGGTGCGCGAGGCCCTCGGCGTGAGCGATCCACCACCCGCGGGGTCCATCCAGGGAGAGCTCTTCACGAGGAACGGCTAACGGTGAGTGCGGACAAGGACATCGATGGATGGTTCGCCGAGCGAGGCATCACCCTCACTGACTCGCGCAACCGCGCCCGCACTGTTCTGGAGGAGGCGGGACTCACCAGCGCCCGCAAGGTACGCATCAGCGAGACCAAGCTGCCGAGGGCCGAGCAGCTCCTGACCGAGCGTTTCTACCGGGTATGCGCCGCGTCCGAGTGCCAGCAGGTGGCGAGGGCGAGCGGGCGGGAGCCACTGCTGGTGGAGCCACGCAGCCACTGTGAGCACTGCGGGGGCTCGAACAACCGGCGGGCGGAGGTGGCCTTCCTGGATGCATGCAAGCGCCACGGGGTGAGCCGAGTGGTGGTGGTGGGAGGCTCGCCGGCGGTGCGCGAGGAACTGGAAGACAAGCTCGGCGGGCGCATCGACCTGCGCATGGTAGACGGCACCGAGCGGCGCACGGCGGGCAAGGCGCAGAGTGACCTGGAGTGGGGAGACCTGGTGCTCGTCTGGGGCGCCACGGAGCTGCACCACAAGGTGAGCAGCCACTACACGGCACCGGGCACGCCCCACCGCCACAAGGTGGTGCACGTGGCCCGAAGAGGTGTCGCCGCGCTGCTCGAGGCAGGAATCACCCACCTGAACCGCTGACCCGAGTGCCCATGACCCTGGCGGCCCAGCGGCGCGTCGAGTCGTCCCCATTCTTCATCAACGAGTTGAAGCGGCCCGCACGCATCAGCTCCACCAACCACTCGTCCCGCGCGAGAATCTCGGTCGCATCCCAGGGGAAGAGAAGCTCCGTCTCTCTCGACTTTTGGTAGCGCACGTCCGCGACCAGATTTTCCAGGTAGCGTGAGTAGCTGTCGAAGAACCGGTCCACGTTCGAGGCTATCGGCATGACGTGGGCATCGGGCTCGTAGGTGTCCACTCGCACCACAGGCTGCCTTCCCCACTCATCCGCGAGTTCGGGCACCGTGGCATAGGTATGGATATCGCCACCGAAAACAATCATGGGTGTGCCCAGCTCTTGCCACCATCTCTCCCGCCACGACTTGTTGTTTTCTTCCAGTTTGTGAACCTGGTCGTCGGAGCGGTCGAGGATCCACCCTTTCCCCATCAAGTCTGTGGCGAAAGCCGCGTGCCCCAAGCGAGCATAGACACTCGCCAGTACCGGGTCGAAGGGGAGTCCCTCCAACAAGCACCCAGCTCTCAACGGTTCACGAGCGGGCGGCGAGGTCTCCAGCCTCAAATTCAACCGCCGGCATACCTCCATCAGCCGCTTCAACCCAGGCAATGCCATGAGCTGCTCCATCCGTTTATCTCCCTTCTACTCGAGCCCACGGAATCGACTCCGCAGCTCGCGTAATGCAGCCTCTCTGGCATCGTCTACGGTCTTCAACATTCCAGGCGAATCAATAGCGCGGTGGTACCAGGGCTCGAACTGCCTATCAATGGCTTCGGCTGCTCGTCTCACGTCATCCGCTGTCGGGTTGGGCCTGGCCTTTCGGAACTTGCCCCACAAGAGGTTGATTTCCTCATGGACGTACTTCTGCAACATCGCCAGGTTTTCCCCGGCATTGATGTTTTCATCCGGGAAGAGGTGCGCATATTGAAGCGGACGCCGGTGGTGGATGGGAAGCTCCTTGCCCTCCTTCTCCAAGAGTTCGGCGAACTGAGGGTACAGCTCCGCGTAATACTTGCGAGCCTCTTCTCGAAGCTTTCCTTTCAGGTCAACATCCAACGGTTGCTGGACGGCCTGCTCGAGTCGAACAAAAAAGCCCCGCAGCGCCTTGCGTTCGCTTCGGCTCAGCGCTTGCTCGCCTTCCAGTAGCACCTTCCCCCAGAGCTGCTCGAAGGTCGCCCGCTCCTCTCCCGGCAGGCGCTTGAGCGCGGTGCGCAACCACCCGGCCGCCACCTCGGGCTCGCGACCCAGCGCCCGCGTCACCCACTCCAGCCCGTCAGTCGCGAAGAAGCCCAGGCCTTTCGCGATGATGCCTCCCACCAACCAGAGGGTCAGCTCCTCCACGCCCCACTGCGCCAGCCAGGCCGAGCCCTCCACCACGCCCTCCCGCCAGCGCAGCAGGACGGATTCATGCATGGACAGGTACCAGCTCGGCCCGGGTGGCTGCGGCGAGCGCTCCACCCGCGCAGACTCCACGCGGCCCCGCACCTCCGCCTCACCCAGCCGGTGCTCGGCGCTCAGCACCACGTGCACCGTGCGCGCGCCCAGCCCCTCGGTGAAGGGCAGCAACACCTGGACGAGAGGCCCCATCGTCTCGGGCGAGAGCGGCCGTGGGTTGCCTCCCGCCCCCTCGCGAGTACGCCGCACCTCGCGCAGTTCCCAACCAGCGAGCCGACCGTCCTCCAGCCGAACCTCGAGCTCCACCCGAGCACCGCCGCCAACCGGCACCCGTACAGCGCTCGCCCACTTCCCGGCCGCTTCGTGGAAGGCAAGGAAGGTATTCGCCGGGGTACCTCGAGTACGCACCGGGAGGGTCCTGGCCTCGGGAGGCCGGGCTGACGAGCGCGTGGCATCGTAGGCTATCGCCCAGCGCGTCTCCTCGCGCCGCAGCCTCAGCACCACCTCTCCCGTTCGTCGGCCCGCGTACTCGGTGAAGACGCGGCGCAGCATCCGCGCCAGGCCCTCTGCGTCCACGGGCCGCCCAGCGCGCCCGCCGCCGCGCTGTTCCTGGTACCCCACCTGTGTCAGCGCGCCGCCTTCCACCCAGAAGGTGAAGGCCAGCACCGCCTCCAGCTCCTCCACTCCACTGCAGAGACCCACCACCCGCGCCACGGCCCTGTCCACTTCGGATTCCCTTGCCGCCTCGTCCTCCTGCGGGCCACGCCCCTCCCGCCGAAGCTCCAACACCAGCGCCTCCGCGCGCGCCGCCTCCACTTGCCGCGCCCGCTCTCCGACCCTTGCCCCGCTGAGGACTTCGACATCCTGCGCCGGGCTCGGACGCTCTGGAGAGCCCCTCGAGGACGGAGCTGCCTTCACACCATGGGGCACCAGCGGCCGGTACCGGTAACCTCCGTGGCTGCCTTCCAACGGCGCACCCGTTGCGCAGCCCATCTGGAGCGCGAAAACAACCAGGGCCAGCACGAGCAATGCGAGACGCTGCCAGGATTCCGCCGGGCGCGGCCCAACGAGACGGGTGGACATGCCGCACCTCCCAGCGAACCGCGAAGCCTGGAAACCGTGGCCTCGGGAGTACAGGAAACGCAGGCACGTCCGTCAACACATGGGGAGGAAAAGAGTTGGAGGCCCCGCAGGAGAGGAGCTCAGAAGAACGAGACGCCCAGGGTGCCACTGAAGAGGAAGCCCCCGTGCTGGATCAGCGAGATGGCGGCGTCCGTGAGGCCATCGGGCGGTTGGCCATCCCGCATCTGGAAGTTGTCCTGACGCAGCCGCCAGCCCCAGCCCACGCGGGAGGAGACGAAGAACAGACGACCCAGACTCAAGCGCGAGCCCACCGCCAGGGTGGCCACGGGTGTGAGCAGCATGTCGCCGTCGCGCCGAACGCCGTTGACCTCCACCCACGTCCCACCGCCGAAGTTGAGGCTGGTGCCCGCCTCGAGGAAGGGGCTGAGGGGCACCTCCCCGAGCGGGTAGAAACGCACCTGCGGGCCCACGCGCACGCCCCACATGCCGCTGCCGCCGCTCACGTTGAGGCCCAGGGTCGGAAGGATGCGGTACTCCAGCTCCGCGCCGTAGATGCCCGAGGGACTGTTGAACCCGAGCGAGGCTCCGAAGTCGAGCTGGGTGGACCCGACCTTGTCCGAATAGCGCCAGAGGCTCTTCTTGGGGGCCGGAGCACTCTCGAGCTCGGGTGGAGGAGTGGACGGTGCGGCCTCCTGCTGAAGGCTGGGGGCATCCGGAGGAGGGCTGGATGCGTCCGGAGAGCTCTCCGTCGATTGAGCGAGAACAGACAGGGGCAGCAGTGCCCAGCGTCAATTACTTTTTCCCCTTGGCGACAATTACACTTCCCCATCGGGTTGATGCCCTGACTGCGTTCACTTCGTCGTCGCCGTAGTCGTCGTCACGTCCATCGAAGCCTCTGGGTCGGTCACCTCCTGTGCTGTGGGCAGGGCTGTGGATGAGGGGGCCCGGGGGGAGACTCAAAACCTGTGGACAGGCTGTTACTCGTCCCCGGGCGCCTTGCGCGGGGCCTTGTCGGCCGTCTCCCGGCTCCTGGCCTTCTCGCTGCGGTAGCTCTCCCCGGTGAGCTCCAGAATCAGCGCGTGGTGCACCACCCGGTCAATCGCCGCCGCCGTCGTCATCGCGTCCTTGAAGATTCGGTCCCACTGCGAAAACACCAGGTTGCTCGTAATCAGGACGCTCCTGCGCTCGTAGCGCTGGGCCAGGAAGGTAAACAGCACCTCCATCTCCTCCCTGTCCTGCTGGATGTAGCCGATGTCGTCGATGATGACCGCGTCGTACCCGTCCAGCCGCCGCAGCTCCTTCTCCAGCAAGAGGCTCTTCTTGGCCGAGAGCAGTCGCTGCACCAGCAGCACCGCCGGGATGAAGAGCACCTCGTAACCGCGCTGCACCAGCTCGTGGCCTATGGCGCTCACCACGTGCGTCTTGCCGCGGCCCGGCAGCCCGAAGGCCAGCACGTTCTCCGCGCGCTCGACGAAGCCGCCCTCGCACAGGGCCGGTAGCTGGCGGCGCACCTTGGCCGGCAGCTTCTCCTGCTCGAGCGTGGCGAGCGTCTTGTCCGTGGACAGCCCCGAGGCCTTGAGCAGTCGCTCTATCCGCCGGCCCCGGCGCTCGCTCAGCTCCAGCTCCACCAGTTGGCGCAGGTAGTGCGGGCACGTCCATCCCTCCTGCCCGGCGCGCCTGGCCAGCTCCTCGTGGTGGGCTGCAAACGCAGGCAGCTTCAGCGCTCGCAGCAGCATGGCCAGCGTCTGCTGCTGCTCGTCGGCGGCGCTCGCCGCTGCTCGCAGGGACGTGGAGGTGGTGCTCATGAGGCCACCTCCCGCTGCGCCACCAGCAGCGCGTCATAGCTGCTCAGGTCCACCTCGGGCTGTGCCAGCTCGGGCACCTCGGGCCTGGCTGGCGCCACCAGCGCCTTCACCTGCTCGGCACCGCGCAGTCCGCCCTCGGCCAGCAGTCGCGTCAGCACCTGCTCCACCTGGGACTCCAGCGTGGAGGCCGAAAGGTGAAGAATCCGCAGGTACTCCACATCCGCGGCTCTCCCCTCGTGCACCCGCTGCAGCTCGTCATACGCCTGGCGGAATACCAGCGAGGGGAAGAGGTCCTCCCGGTAGCGGTACTGCGCGAAGGCCCCTGGCTTCTGCACCAGCGACCAGATGATGTGCCGGTAGTTGATGCGGTGTCCGTTGCGGCCCACCAGCCTGTCCACCACCAGCTGCGGCTTTCCCGCGTGCAGCACCTCCAGCCTGTCGTCGTACACGCGCACCCGCACGCGCTGGCCCACCAGCCGCGAGGGTACCGAGTACGTGTTGTGCTGCACCCGGATGGTGCTCCATGCCGTGACGACTACCTCCAGCTCGCTGTACTCCACCAGCCGCTGCACCGACAGCGGCCTCATCGCCGCGAGCTCCTCCTCCACCTTCGCGCCGCGCAGCCGGTTGGCCTTCTCCAGCACGCTCTGCACCCAGCTCTCGTACGCCGCGGCGCTCTCGAAATCCCGGCTGCCGCGCATCAGCAGGTGCTGCAATAGCCGGCGTTTGAGCGCGCCGTTGAGCGCCTCCACGTCCCCGTTCTGCTCCTTCTTCCCCACTTCAATGGTGCGCGGCTCCATGCCCAGGTGCTTCATGAGCGCGAGGTACTCGGCGTTGAAGCCCCGCTTGCCGTTGCGCAGGTCGTGCGTGGCGCTGGTGGAGTTGTCCGTCTGGTGGTAGCGCGGCACCTTCCCCAGCCGGAAGACGGCCGCCTGCACTCCTCGCTTGATGGCCGCCATGGACTCCGAGTGGCACACCGTCGCCCATTCCCAGTTGGAGTAGGGCAGCACCGGGTGGCACAGCAGGTGCGCGAAGGGCTCGCCTCCCACCGTCACCTCCAACTCCTTGGCCCAGGTGAAGTCCGTCTGCATCGCTTCCCCGGGCCGATGCTCCTGGGCGAAGAACACCTGCTTCTCCGGTCCCTGCTGCGCTCTCCACTGGCGCACTCGCCGCTGCAACGTGCGCAGCTGCCCCGGCTTGTAGCGGCCCGGCTCGCGAGCACACAGCTCCTCGAAGAGCGTCTTGGCCTCCAGCTCCGGCGCCTCCTTCAGCCGCTCGGCCAGGCTGTCCCACTGCTCCTCGAACGGGTCCTCCCGTGTCCTCCAGGTGCGCTCCTGCTTGAGCTCCGAGGGGAACTTCCCCTCCTTCACGTACTTGCGTGCCGTCTTGCGGTCCATCCCCGCCCGGGCCGACGCCAGCCCGAGGCGACCGTGCTTCGCCATCTCTTCCATCAGCTTCCTCACCTGGGCATCCGTCGTCCTCACCCGTCCATCCGAACCTCCGGAGTCACCGGGTTTCTACCGACGGCTGCCGTCACTCTGGATGGGGAGGTGTAATTGTCGTTGATGGGGAGGTGTAGTTGTCGCTGAGCACAGCAGGGTCGCGGCCAGCAGAGTGCTGGCACGCGCCCGAAGGGCCAGGGTGCGCATGAATGAGTCCAGTTGTGTGGGATTGTGAACTGCGGCGAGATGGACTGTCCGTCCAGCCGGTTATTCACGGGGCGTATTTATTTTCGTCGCCAGGGGATTCCCCTCCGGTCCCGTGACGGAGGCACATGCGACGCGCCGCTCGCCAAACGACTGGGACAGGTTGCCCTGGGGGATGATGCCCACCTGGAAAGGACAGCCCGCCACCTACGGAAACATCACGCCCTCCACGACAACGCTCGCGGGCTCACCGTCCTGCCAGAGCGAGAGCGTGAAACGGCCCCGGGCCTCCGTCTCCGTCGCCTCGGCATCCACCACCACGCGCTGCCTCTCCGAGCCAGGGAGGATGGGCTCCAGCGGCCATATCCGCAACACCTTCAGCCGCACACCGCCCTCACCCACCAAGTGCGCCCCCGCCGCCGTCCAGGGGCGCGGGGAGAGGTTCTTCACATTCAACTCCACCGCCACCAGGCCCCGGGCGCGATAGCTCATTGCCTCGGATATCAGGAGCGGCTCGCTTGGTCGCTGGGTGAAGTCCTTCCCTCGCGACGCTCGCCGGGCGGTAACACCCTTGTCATCCAATTGCCCATTGGCAAGCAATCCGGTGAGCCCATCCGGCCTCTTTCGCATCCACTCCAGTCCCGCCCGACGCTCCTGGGTTTTCGCGCGCTCCTCTTCGACCGCCTGCCAGCAGGTGTCCGCTATGGGTTGCTGGAACTCCACGTTGACCTGACGCTCGGCCTGGAGGGAATCCACCACCAGCAGGAAGTCCGCGCTCGCGGGTACCGCTCCGTCCACGAAGCGCACCTTCAGCTTTAGAATCCTCCCAGCGTTGAGTGAATTGGAGGGAACGAGCAGGAGTGCATCCTCCAACACGGTTTTCCGAGAGAAGAGTCCCTGTTCCTCAAGCTCCACCCCTGCAAGTCTCAAGGGAGAGCCAAAAAGCAACGCGGTGAGGATATCCGGACTGATGCGCAGCTCGGGCACAGCCCTCTGACCCACCGCACCCAACACAATAGTACGGCGCGCGACACCCGATGTTCCAGATGGGGTGGATGGTTGCGCGGGAGCGCTACCCGCCAGGAGGACAAACAGCGGGACGGCAGTGGCGAACAAGACAGGCATATGAAACAGAACCTCCGGAGTGGTGAAGCATAACAGGGACCTCCGACGTTGGCCCCTGCCATCTCATCCCCTCCGACCACTCACGCCCAGACCAGAATGCCTCTACTCGAAGCGCTCCACCGCCATGACGTGCGGGTAGGCTTGTACCTTCGCGGTGTCCACTCCGCTATGGGGCTCTCGAACCATACCCCGCCCATAATCAGATCCCCAGCTCCACGCGTCCAGACAGACAGGGATCGAATCCCCGCCACCGGGCCTGTGTGCCTGGGTGAATCGGCCGTGCACCCGCTCCTTGCCGAAGATGAATGTCCCCGTCAGCACCGTGCCTGCCTCCAATTGTCCCAACGGTTCTCCCAACAAAAGCCGGGCTCCAGGCCCTTCACGTACGGTGACGAAAGAGGCTTCGCCGATGCCAGGGAACTCCGCTCCAGTCTCTTCACCGATATGGATGCCCAACTGCTTCATGGAATCCAGGGCTCCGACCGGGCACGCCTCGGGTTTGGGCTCGGTACGTACTTGAGCACCGGGGCAACCGGCAACAGTCGCTCCCACGGCGGCGGACCACAGGGCACGGGCAACGGTGTGACGCACCGGGCCCTGCTGCTGCTTCTTTTCCTGACTCTTCACGCGCGTGCTGTCCTTGGGGTGCATCGCAAAGGCGATGGGCGCGGGGGTTGCGGCCCACGCGGGCGCCGCGCCTCCTCCAACTTCGAGCGGACACCACGGGGGCGCCACTTCCTGGCCGGACAAGGCCCAGGCCACCACGGACACGGGTGTCGCGGACAACATGGGAACAGCACTGCCCTCCGGCCGCACTTTTCTCCAACTTGTCCGACTGTCGGACAGGTCGTCGAAGACCGAGCCCGGAGGGGTGCCTATCCCTCGAGCTCCGCTGGCCCCCCGGCCACACTTTTCTCCAACTTGTCCAACTGTCGGACAGGTCGTCGAAGACCGAGCCCGGAGGGGCTCCTGCTCTTGATTCGTTGGGTCCCCTGACGAGACTTTCTTCCCCTGGCCTGGCGGAGCATCCACCGGAGCTGGAGCGGACACGGGTTGCAGGTGCGCAGCAGCGAGCAAGGCCACCACCCCCAGCGACAGCGTGCGGTCCCGACACGCCCGCGCGAACCAGGAACTCCCCGGTGCTCGCGGCAGCACGGGAGCAGCGACTGCTCGTGTCTCGCCCTCCTCCGCCGTGAGCGGCACGGAGGCTGAGGGACCCCCCTCCTCCCCAGGCGACCGCATCCGCTCATCCAGTTCCAGGGTCGCGGGCCTGCCGCGCCGGGGCCGTTCACGCGCGAAAGCCGAAAGTCGATGGTGACGCGCCAGGGAGTGCTCCAGGTCCACCTTCACCGCCATGCCCCCGCCCTCCTGCTCCTGCCGGGTGGTGGCGTTGTCCGGCGCCCACGCCTCGCACAGCGGCACGGCCCAATTCGCGTCCGCCCCAGCCAGCACCGCGTTCAACGCCTCACCCACGGACTTCGCGTCCGGGTAGCGCGCCTCGGGTGCCTTCTCCAGCATGCGCAGGCACAAGGCGGAGAGTGCTCGGGGCACGCGCGGGTTGCGCTCGTGCGGCGCCACGGGCTCGGTGTGCAGCACCGCGTCCTCCACCTCCTCCTCGCTCTTCCCGTCGAAGGGCCAGACGCCCGTCAGCAGCCAGTAGAAGAGAACGCCCAGCGCCCACAGATCGTCGCGGACACTCGCCTCGTAGTGCGTGTCCCGCTGACGTTGGCGGCGGAAGAGCCAGGCTTCCGGAGCACGGTAGCGCGTGGTGCCTGGAACGAAGCCTCCCGTCACCTTCAGCGCCCCTGGGAAGGTGCCCACGCCGTAGTCCACCAGCACCGGCCTGCCGTCCCCCTCCCGCACCACCACGTTGTCGTTCTTGATGTCCCGGTGCACCACCCCCACCGAGTGAGCCACCACCAACTGCGCCGCCAGCAACCGCACCGCGCGCGCGACCTCCAGGGCCGTGGGGTTGTGGCGCTCGGCCCAGGTGTCCAGGGGGAGCCCGGGCACGTAGCCCGTGACAATGTAGAGGAAGAGCGGCCCGAAGCCCGGGAAGTGGCCATGGTGACCATGGCTGTCCACCCCCACCAGGCCCACGTGGTGCAGCCGCAGCAGCACCTCCAACTCCCGTTGGGCCCACGGTCCCGCGTGAGGAAGGTAGAGCAGCTTCACCGCGAACAGGGTGTCGCCACGCCGAGCCCGGTACACGGTGCCGTAGCTGCCCGCCCCCAGCCGCGCCTCCAGGGTGAGGCCGCCCACCGCCTCGCCCACTTGAGGAAGAAACTCCTCCCGCGCCCCCTCTCGCGTGAGCCGCCTGAGCAGCAGCCGCTGCCGTTGCTCGAAAGCCCGCCGCCCCTGCTCCGGACGCTCCACCGTGACCTGCGGCATGCACGCTACCTCCAAGGTGAGGCAGTTTAACATGACATCTGCCGTCACGGGTGGCGCCAAAGCAGGCTGTCCGGAAACGTCCCTTCTCAGCGCTCAGCGCGTCCTGAGCAGCTCACGCACCAAGGGGGTGACATGGAGCAGGGAAGGCGTTGGCCCCACCACGGGCTCCACCCGTGCTCGCAATTGGGCTCCATCCTCGCCGCGCCGCGCGACGACGAAGGTGACGCGACTGTCCTGGGCGCTGGGGCTGCCGTGCCAGGAGTGGTAATGGCCGGCAAAGTAGTAGCGCTCGGAGATGGGGCGCTCCATGCCTGTGCGAGTCAGCAGCAGCACGTCTCCAGCTCGGTGCCCCAGGGGGCCTGCGCCGAGCTGCTCCATCCGCTCGGTGAGGTTCAACAGTTCAGACCGTGGATGGGCCATGAGGTGCTCGGGCAGGGGCACCAGCCTCTCGCCATCGAACACCTGGAAGGCTGGGGCATCCTCGCTCACGGGGCGACCCGCGCGGGCGAAGACGAAATCCAATGAGCCCTTCATGTCCGCCGCGCCTTCTCCTGTTTGATTCGCTCGGTAGAAGGCCCGCGCCACCGGCAGCACGTCCTCCTTCCATCGGGGCGGGCGGCTCCAGTCGCAGCGCTGACCTGGCTCCGGACAGGTGGAGCGATCCGCGAGGTACACATAGGCCATGGCCCCTTGGTAGGCCACCACGGCCTGGAAGTCCTGCGCTCGCGGCTCCACCTCCAGCAGCAGCGGGCGCAGCCGGAAGCCCGCACGCTCGAGCACGGTGGTGGGCTCGTCATCCCCCTCGGCGGACAGCGCGTGCCGGTCATCGCCTAGCACGGGCGTGTGGCCATGATCCGAGACGAAGAGCACATACGTGTCCTCGAGCACTCCAGCCTCCGCATAGGCATCCAGCACGCGGCCCACCAGTGGATCGAGCACCTCGCGCACGTACCGGCGTTGCTGCTCCAATGGCTCCTTGGCCACATGGGTGTACAGGTCCACCCCCGGGAAGTAGACCACCTGGAGGCGAGGGACGCCGTGCCGACGGAGGACCTCCAGGAGGTGCGTTACGGACGCCTGATCCAGCGTGGCGTAGGTCTCCCGCTCGACATCCGGGGCTCCCACGAGGCCCCGAGCGAAGTTGACGAGCAGGTCCGTGGCGGAGTTCGGCTCCGGGGTGGTGAAGAGATCCGCGCCCCGGTACACGTGCGCGAGGCTGACGAAGGCGCGCACGTCGGCCAGTTCGAAGAGGGTGGGAACCTTCAGCGCATCGCCCACGAGCCCCTCCGTGAAGGTGCGCAACACATCCTGTCGGGCGTGCACGGAGACGGGCGCGGGGGCGTAGAAGCGGACCTCGTCGCGAGCGAACCATTCGTTGCCGGGCACCCCGTTTCGCGCGGGGGGCTCGCCCGTGTAGACGGAGGCCCAGGCAGCCACGGTGGTCGAGGGCAAGATGCTCAGCGCTCCAGGAACCGCGAAGCCATGCGCGAAGAGGTGCTCGCCTCGCTGAGGGCCCAACAGGGTGTGGATGGAACCAGAGACATGCTCGCTCACCGCCTGGCGGAACTCGGCATCCCCTACCCCATCGAGCGCGAAGAGAAGCACGCGAGGACCGGAGGTGAGTGGACGCATTGGCTCGCGCAGCACGCGGTCTCCGCCAGTGGCGGCCAGCTTCACGGCCTCCGTCAGCGTCTCCTGTGTGGGAGGGCCTAGCCGACGCAGGAGCCACCACGCGCCCACAGCTACGAGCAGGACCAGCACGGCGCCCACCATCACCCACCGTTTCGCGTGTCCGGAGGTCCTGGCTCCCATGCCTCACAGCGAAGCGTACCCGTGGCCCTCGCAACAAGAGCGGGACGCGTACGGCTGTCGGAGCAACGACACGAGGAGCTCCGTGGTGAACGGGCACCTGCTCGTCCATGTCCTCCGGCGCATCCACTGGCAGAAGGCCCCCACCCGCCCGCTCCCTGATCGGACGAATGGACCAGCCCCTGAATGAAGGGGCCCCCGCCCCGCTGGCTGGCGAGAGAGGGAGCAGCAGCTCTGATTCCGGCCGGCCCTTCCCCTACCTTCGACAACGAGGGGGAAGAAAGGGGTCCGCCATGCGCAAAGTCTTCATCTATTCCAGCCTGCTTCTCGGGGGACTGATGGCCTCGCAGGCGCTTCCAGCGCTCGGGCCAGGAGTCTACGAACCCCTCACGCACGTCATCCGGCTGCTCACCATGGTGGGGCTGGCCTTCATCATGATTCACGTCGGGCAGGAGTTCGACCTGGATAAGTCGAACCTGCGTCAGTACGGCTGGGATTACGTGGTGGCGGCCACCGCGGCCACCTTCCCCTGGATCTTCGTCACGCTCTACTTCGTCTTCGTGCTGGCGCCCCCGGAGTTCTGGGGACAGTTCGATTATTGGAAGGAGGCGCTGCTCCAAGGACGGTTCGCCGCGCCGACGAGCGCCGGGGTGCTCTTCTCCATGTTGGCCGCGGCGGGCCTGGGTGCGACGTGGGTGTTCCACAAGGCTCGCATCCTCGCCATCTTCGACGATCTCGACACCATCCTCCTCATGGTACCGCTCACGGTGCTGCTCGTTGGCTTCCGCTGGCAGCTCGCGGGCGTCATCGCCCTCATCGCCCTTCTTCTCTGGGCGGGGTGGAAATACCTGCACCGCTGGCGCATCCCGTACAGCTGGCCCTGGGTGCTCGGCTATTCGGTATTGCTCGCGCTCGTCTCCGAGCTCATCTACCTCGGGACGGGGTACATGGATCCCGACGCGGCGGTCCACTTCGAGGTCCTCCTGCCCGCTTTCGTTCTGGGCTGCATGATCGCCAATCCCGAGCACGGACTGCACGAGCAGGACGGACTGGAAGGGGAGCAACCTGGGCTCGATGCGCGCAACGAGCAGCGCGTCGCGACCCTCATCTCCGGTTGCTTCATGGTGCTCGTGGGGCTGTCGATGCCCGCGCTGGGCGGGGCCGGCGCGGCCCGGGAAGCCGAGCAGAGCGTCAGCGCCGCAGCGGGTGGCAGCCCGGGCTGGGGCCTCATCGCCCTCCATGTCCTGGCGGTGACCCTCCTGTCCAATCTGGGAAAGATGTTCCCAGCGCTGTGCTATCGCCGAGAGGCGAGCCTACGTGAACGGTTCGCCCTCGCGGTTGGTCTCTTTCCACGCGGAGAAGTCGGCGCCGGAGTGCTCGTCGTGTCCCTGGGCTATGGCATCAGTGGAACGGCGACAACGGTGGCCCTGCTGTCCCTGGCGCTCAACCTTCTGCTCACGGGTCTCTTCATCCTCGTTGTGAGGCGGCTGCTGGCCGCGCCTCGCTCCGAGGCCACTCCCGCCTCCACGCCCGAGCCCACCCAGGCGCCTCGTCCACCTCGAGGCCAGGTACCTCGGCCCACCCGGCACATTCCCGCGAGCGAAGGAGGACGCTGACATGATGACGCACGAACCGCTTGCGCACTTGGGCCATGGGCCAGGAGGGACGATGGGCCTGCGCCGTGTCCTGGTCGCCACGGACTTCGCCCCCCACTCCGCCTGTGCGCTGGTGCGGGTGCACCAGTTGCCCCTCCAGGAGGGGGCGGAAATCCTTCTCGTTCACGCGCTGCCCGTCGAGGCGACCGAGAGCGGTCGACACGAAGAAGAAGCGCTCGCCCGACACGCCCTCGAGGAGGCCGTGCACCACACCCAGGAATGGCGCGCGCGAGCCTCCTGCGAAGTGCGAGGCCTGCTGGTGAGGGGCAGGCCGATGGAGGCCATCACCCAGGCGGCGCGCGACTTCGGTGCGGAGCTGGTAGTGATAGGGAGGCCTCGCATCCCGGGTTCGCTCCTGGCACGGCTGCGTGAGCGGATGGCCGGAGGCTTCGTCGAGAGCATCCCCACCTCGCTCCTCGTCGTCGGGCCGCCGCCGGTGTGCCCGTACCAGCGCCCCCTGATCGCCGTGGACCTCACAGCGGCGTCCCGACAGGCCGTGGAGGCAGCGCTCCGCCTGTGTCCCAACGCGAGCCGCGTGGCCGTACTGCACGACTACGATACGTCCTACGAGCTCGTCCTCCACCAGGCGGCGCCCTCACGCATCCCGGAGTACCAGCGAGAAGTCAGGGCACGGGCCTGTGCCGAGCTGCACCGGTTCCTGACTCCGTACCGTGAGGCCGGGGTGCACTTCGACGAGCTCGTCCGCTCCGGCGAAACCAGCACCTCCATTCTGGAGCTTGCCCAGGAGGAGCACGCGGACCTGGTCGTCGTCGGGAGACACGCTCGTTTGGGGCTGGGCCGGCTCGTGCGCCCACATGTCGCGCGGCAGGTCATCAAGGAGAGCACCTGCGACGTGCTCATCTTGGAACCGGAGGCCGCCCCGAGGGAGGCGCCATGAGCACCCGGGCGTCCCACCCCGCTGGCCGTGGGTGGGACGCGTCCTCGGCAGGGCGAGTATGCGCGCGGACCCACCCGCGCAGGGGCCGTGAAGATCGGCGTGGCAGTGGACTGTTCAATGTTGACGGCTCGCGCCCCTCGCCATGTTCGCCATGTCCCTACCGTCCTCTCCTGACTTCCAGCGCCTCTTCGAGCAGCTCCCGGGCGCCTACCTGGTCGCCCTCCCGGACGCAGGCTTCACCCTCGTTGCGGTGAGCGAAGCCTACCTGCGTGCCACCTTGACGACCCGAGAGGGCATGCTCGGCCGCCCCTTCTTCGAGGTATTCCCTGACAACCCGGCGGACCGGAACGCCACGGGCGTGCGCAACCTGCGCGCCTCGCTCGAGCGGGCCCTGGCCACTCGCGCGCCGGACACCATGGCCGTGCAGAAATACGACATCCGGCGCCCCGAGGCCGAAGGAGGCGGTTTCGAGGAGCGGTACTGGAGTCCCATCAACACCCCCATCCTCTCTCCCGAGGGCGAGGTGCTCTACCTCCTGCACCGGGTGGAGGACGTAACGGACTTCGTGCGCCTGTCCCACTGGGGCGAGGAAGAGCGGGAGCGAACGGCTGCCCTCCAGAGCCGCAACCTGGAGATGGAGGTGGAGATCCTCCACAGAGGCCAGGAGCTCCAGGCCGCCAACCAGGAGTTGCGCGAGGCGGTGCGCGAGCGAGACGCGTCCCTGGCCCTGACCGCCCAGGCTCGCGCGGAGGCCGAGCGCCAGCGGGAGTGGCTCCATTCGTTGTTCATGCAGGCGCCCACCGCCATCGCCATCTTCCGGGGGCCTCGCTACATCATCGAGCTGGCCAATCCCCTGGTGTGCCGCCTCTGGGGCCGCCACCCCGAGCAGGTGTTGGGCAAGCCCCTGTTCGAGGCCCTGCCCGAGGCCGCGGGCCAGGGATTCGAGGAGCTGCTGAACGGGGTGCTCGCCACCGGAGTGCCCTACGTCGGAACGGAGCTGCCCGCCAGGCTCGCGCGCCTGGAAGGCGGGGCCCTCGAGGAGGTGTACTTCAACTTCGTCTACGAGCCCATGCGCGATGCCCAGGGACAGGTGGAGGCCGTCATCGTCGTCGCCTCGGACGTGACGGAGTTGGTCCAGGCGCGCCGGCGCATGGAGATGCTCGCCGCCGAGAAGGTGCGCGTCGCCGAGGAGCGGCTACGCCTGGCGATGGAGGCCACGGAGCTGGGGATCTGGGACATGGACCCCACCACGGGCGCGCTGCTCTGGGACAACCACCTGCGCGTCATGTTCGGGCTGCCAGCGGACACACCTCTCGATTACCCCACCTTCCTCTCGCTCGTGCATCCCGAGGATCGCGAACACGTGGACCGGCTCGTGCAGGAGGCGCTGGCGCCTGGCGGCACGGGGACTTTTTCCGTCGAGTACCGCAGAGTCCCTCTCGCGGACGGAACGGAGCGGTGGGTGTACTCGCAGGGCCGGGCCCACTTCGATGCCTCGGGGCGGCCCATCCGCTTCCTGGGCACGGGGTTGGACATCACCGAGCGCAAGTGCGCCGCGGCGCAACTGGTGCGCAACACGGCCATCCTGGAGGCCATCATCCAGAGCATTCCGGACGCCCTGTACGTGGGCGATGCCACCGGCATCAGGATAGCCAACACCCCAGCACTGGAGATGCTGGGCTTCGAATCGCTGGAGGAGCTGAATCAGCACGTCGCCACCCTGGGGGAGCGGCTCCAGAACCGCTCCGCCGAGGACGGCCACCGGCTCACGCCGGAAGAGGAGCCCTTCATGCGGGCCTTCCGCGGACAGCCGACCACTCAAGAAGTCATTGCCCGCCATCTGCGGACGAACAAGGAAGTGGTGGTGCGCTGCGCCGCCGCCCCCGTCCGCATTGGGGACGACATCGTGGGGGCCGTCGCCGTCAACACCGATATCACCGAGCGCAAGCGCGCCGAAATGGAGCTGCGGCAGACGGCGGAATTCCGCGAGCGCTTTCTCGGCATCGTCTCCCATGACCTCCGCAACCCGCTCAACGCCATCCTTCTGTCCGTCAACGCGATGATGCGCTCGGATTGCGTGGTCCAGCACCACCTGAAGGCCATACGCCGTATCGCCACCAGCGCGGAGCGGATGGGGCGAATGATTGGCGACCTGCTCGACTTCACGCGTGGGCGGTTGGGCGGCGGCATTCCCATCAGCCCTCGCCCGGCCAATCTCCTCTCCATCTGCCGGCAGGTGGTGGAGGAGCTGGAGGTTGGAAATCCCCAGAGGGAGCTCCGACTGAGCTCAACAGGAAACTTCCAGGGCGAGTGGGACCCGGACCGGCTCGCTCAACTCCTGGGCAACCTCGGCAAGAACGCCCTGGACTACAGCCCCGATGGTGCCCCCGTGGACTTCGTGCTGCGTGACGAGGGGGACACCGTATCCGTGAAGATCCATAACGCGGGACCGCCCATCCCGGTGGACCTGCTCCCGCGCATCTTCGAGCCCTTCCGGCGGGCCACGGACGAAGGCCATCCAACAGCCGGTCTGGGCCTGGGTCTCTTCATCGTCCAGCAGATAGCCCGCTCCCACGGGGGCAACGTCGAGGTGTCCTCCACCCGTGCGGAAGGCACCACGTTCACCTTGCACCTTCCGCGCTCCGTCGTCCTCTGAGCGCCCTGAGTTGCTACGAATTTCCTGACACCGTTTGCCGGCGCACCTTCCATCTTCTTTTCCACTCCCTGTAAATATGGAATAATAGGTTAGTCCTTCCGGACCCGTAACACCGGATTTCGAAGGAGTAACCCACATGACACAGCGGCTCCTGAACTTCCTGGCCGTGACCCTTGTCCTGGCTTACGCGCCCGTCTCCGTCGCACTCACCCCCGCGGAGAAGAACCTGGCGTTCGACTCCTACAACAACGCCTTCTATGTGCATAACGGAGGGAACGGCTACTACGTGGTGGATACGAACCGCGGCGTGCCTGGCCGGATCCACTTCTGGAAGGTCTGCGAGCAGATAGAGGCGGCCGAGGACGCCTACGACCGAACCAGGAACCCGGTCTATCGCGACATGGTGTTCTCCCTGCTCAATGGGTTGAACAACATCGTCAGCGGAACCACGGACTTCGCGTCGTGGAACGAATACAACGATGACATCATGTGGGCAGTCATCGCCCTGACCCGCGGCTACGAGATCACCGGCCATCGGCCGTTCCTTGATCAAGCGCAGTGGCAGTTCAACAAGGTCTGGGATCGCGCCTGGGACAACCAGCTCGGGGGAGGCCTCTGGTGGCGCACGGATAAGCAGACCAAGAATGCTTGCGTGAACGGCCCGGCCACCATCGCCGCGATGTTGCTCGCTCGGAACACAGTCAATACCGGCTACCGGGCGCAAGCAGACCAGATCTACAACTGGCTCCGTTCGACCCTCTTCAATTCCTCGACCGGGCAAGTCGCCGACCACATCCAGGCCAATGGCACAAAGGTCTGGTGGGCCTTCACCTACAACCAGGGAACCTTCGCTGGCGCGTCAACCCTGCTCTACCAGGCGACCGGAAACACGAGCTATCGCGACGCGGGCGGCTTGGCGGTGAACTGGGGCCGTCGCAACCTGACGGGCCAGCACATCGCGGACATCCTCAACGACGAGTACGATGCCAACGGCGGCCACGGAGATACCGCTGGGTTCAAAGGCATCTTCGTTCGATGGGCCAGCAAGTGGGCGAGCGCGACCAACGACGCTTCCATCAAAAGCTGGCTGAGCTACAACGCGAACACCGCGTGGTCGTACCGGAACTCGTCTGGCGTGATGTGGGGCCAGTGGTGGCGACGCACTCCGGACAACTACGTCACGTCCTGGGAAGCGAGCCCCGGCCTCGCGGTGACGCAGAACCCGTTCTGAGGCGCTGCATACACCGAGCCAGGCTCAGGTGAGCTGGCGCGCCAGGAAGTCGCGCACGATCGGCACGGCTTCCTCAAAATGCGTCTCCAGAAGCCAGTGCCCAGCGCCTTCGAGCAGATGCAGCTCAGCATCAGGAACATCACGCAAATAAGCTCGAGCCGCTGGCGCTGGCATGTAGCCGTCTTCGGGCCCCCAGAGGATCAACGTGGCGGGGTGATTCTCTCGAAGGTAGCGTTGGTAGTTGGGGAACCACGCCAGGTTCTCCTTCAGCTTCTCCATCAGCCCCACGGCGACCGCCCGCCGCACCGGTGTATTCATAAGCGGCCAGTGCAGCTTCCACAGATCGGGTGGAATTCGTTCTGCGCGCTGTGACGAAATCTCTCCGACGAACTCGTCCCGGAAGCCCTCCTCGCTCACGGCGGCTTCCAGTGGCTGGCGCGTTTGCACGCTCGGAGCGTTCCAGAACGCCTGGATGGTTTCGTATTTCGGACCCAGCGCATCTTCGTAGATGTCGCCATTCTGGATGATGACAGCCCTGACTCACCCCCACCGTCGACCCTTGCCGAGTGGATGAAGCCCGTGTCCCCAGGAGCACCCCACATGGGTGGGCAGCATGCAAGGGCTGGCGCATCCCAAGTGCTACGTGACGAACGGAGTGTACGGATGCTACACCCTCGCGCCCTTATTCCAGCATCCTCACACCGAGGAGTCTCTCATGTCTCAGCGATGTCTCCTGCTCGCCATGCTCGTGTTGCTGTGCCAGCTCACCCCAGCCTTCGCGGCCGAGCCACCGAAGACGGAGAAACAGCGCATCACCGCGGCGTCGGGCGTCAAGATGCGGGCCACGCCCCGCCCTGACGGACAGGAGGTGACCCGGCTCTTCATCGGTACGGAGCTGCGCGAGCTCGAGCGCTCCGAGCGCCAAGAGACAGTGGGGAGCAAGAAGGACTACTGGTACCGGGTCGCCACGCCCGAGGGACAGGAAGGCTGGGTGTTCGGCGCCTTCGTCCTGCCCTTCGAGCCGGAGCGCCGTGTGCAGACCGTCCTCGAGATTGCTGGGCAGCGCCTGGCGGACCAGAAGGCGCCCTTCGTGGACCGGGCGGACCTGGCCAACTTCCTGAAGGGCGCGGCGGAGAAGGCGCCCGACAAGGCGAGCGCCGCGCGGTTGGAGCTGGCGCGCTGGCGCGCGGTGCGTTGGGCCCTGGGCGCCCTCGCGACGGAGGAGGTGCCGAAGAAGGCCTACGAGCCCTGGGTGAAGCGCCAGGGAGAGGGGCTGGTGTACAACGAGCTGGGGGCGGAGTGGCTCGTGGACAGCAAGGGCCTGTGGAAGCTCGAGGAGAAGTACCGGGGCCTGCCCGAGGCCGAGGCGTTCGCCTGGGAGGCGGCGACGACGCCCCTCCTCGGCGAGTGCGAGGGCTATACGCCGTGCTACTTGGCCGCAGCCAACGCCACGGAGGGTGAGTACTTGCGGCGCTACCCCAGCGGCCCCCAGGCGGGAAAGGCCCTGGCGATGCTGGAGGAGACACTGGGGACGGACGGATTTGAGCTCGACCAGGACGGACGCGCCGAGCTGCGCAAGGAGCTAGACAAACTGGAGGCGACGCTCGGCAAGGTGGAGCCCGCGAAGAAGAAGAAGGTCATGGAGAAGCTCCAGGCCCTGCGAAAGGCCGCGGGCCGCTGACCTTCCCCCGCTATAAACACCTCGTGCGCTGAAAGGAACGGAAGCCGATGAACGACGAAGAGTTGATGGCGAAGACGCTGCACGTGGCCAAAGAAGCGGGCATGCTCCTGCTGCACAAGCACGGCACCGTGCTCCCGTTCGGGCTGACCCTCGACCCGGCGGGCGACAATCCAAGAACCTATTTTCCCCGGGACCAACTGCCACGCGCCTCCTGGGACGAACTGCTCGATGCCACCATCGCGCACCTCGAGCGCAGCATCGACTCGGGCGGCATCGGGGCCATCGCGCTCGTCACCACGCTCGAATCCGGAAGCGAGTCCGGCCTGGGCGTCCAGGTTGAAACACGCGACTCCTCGCTGTTCCTGGTGTACCCCTACAAAGGAACCGGGCAGAGCAAGAGTCTTGGGGAACCTCAAACGGCGGAGGGATTGCTTGTAGGACCGCTCCTGTCGTCATAGCGTGTGCTCAGGCTTGTGGGCGTGATGTTCCTGCATTGCGTCTCCTTCAGCCGGAAGGCCGCGAGCACCGCGCAGCCCAGCATCAGGAAGAGCGCGGACTGGTCAATGGCAACTCCGAGGGCAGCCAACTCCTTATCATGCACCAGCTCGAGCTCTCCCTGGAGGATGAGAGTCATTGAAAGCCAGAGGGCCTTCTCATCCTAACCAGGCTTCGCGAGACTTCGGCAGCGGTGATGCACGCCTCACGCACACGCCAGATGCGCTCGGCGTCCAGCCTCCGTCGGGCCGCCCAGTCCCGGATGAATGCTCGGAGCATCTCCTCTTGGGGGGCGCCGATCTCCTCCGGTTCGATCTGCCCCTCGATGAAGAAAACGGCCACGGCGGCAATGGACTCGGCGGCGGGCACGTTGCGCGAGAGATCCACGCGGCGCTGGTGCACGACCAGGTAACCGTGCGCCTCGGGGATGCCCGACAGGCCCTCGTGCTCCAGAACGGCGCCCACACCCGGCGTGTTGCGCTCGTGCATCTCGTAGATGCCGAGCGTCAACTTGACGGGCTGTCCGTGCGCGCGAGCCAGGGCGGCCAGGAGGGCGTGCCTGGTCCAACAGGTGCCTCGCCCTTCGGATAGGACAAGGCGGAAGTCCGCCGGGTCCGAGTTGCGCCCGTAGGGCAGCTCCCAGACATACCGTGCCGCGTCCACGAACCCTCGCAACCCGAGCGCGAGGAAGCCCTGGGACAGAGGCTCGTGCTCCGAGAGGGGGAAGTCGGGGAGCGTATGCAGGGGCATGTCAGACGTCCGCATGGATCCCAGGATAGCTCGTGCCTCACAACCGTGACGAGCCGACTCACTCCTCCTTGGGCGCGGAAAAGGGGGACGTGATGCGGTGGTGGGAAGCCCTTGCCATGTTGCTCGCGGTGGCACTGCTCCTCGTCGAGGGCTTTCGGAACCTAGGCCTGGGAAGACGCAAGAAGAGCGAAGGGGATGACCCGAAGGACGCGCGGCCCGAAGGCCAGCAGCTCCTGCTGGGATGGCTCGGCCTCTTGATCGTGTTCCTGGTCTGCATCGCGGGGCTTCTCTCCTCTGCAGGCAGGCTGGTATTCAGCCCCGAGCTGGGCTTCATCATGGCCCAGGGAGGACGCTTCACCGCCTGGCTCCTGCGGGTATTGCTCCTGACCAGCTCGATGGCGGCCGGGCTGGCCTGGTGCGTGGGCCGCTCCAAGCGCGATGCCCATGACAGGAAATACCCATGGTGGTTGTGGTTGACCCTCGTCATCGGACTGGGGTTGGGAAGCTGGGCGGCGTTTCAGGTCCAGATCCTGGGCCAGGATGACATGGGGCCCGTCCACATCTACGCCTATGACCTGTGGTGGCCTCCCCTGCTGCTCTGGTACGGCGTCTGCCTGGCGGGATGCCTCCTGGGCCTCCTGGGAATTCTAGAGCCCATTTCCCAGACATGCCGAAGGGAAATCCCCTGGTGGGTGGCGACAGTCCTCCTCTTCGCCCTCACGCTCTTGATGGCTCGCTATTGGCTCCCTCCAGTCATCCGGCAGGGCGAGGGCTCTTACCCGGCCTGGCCCCTCTGGCTCTTCCGAATCGGGCTGCTGCTCTCCGTGCCCACCAGTATCGGCCTCACGGCCAGATTGCTCCTGGAGTCATCCAGAATGCCCCCCCAAGGAGAGCTATCCCATGAGCACGTTGGCAGGCACAAGCTTGCCATCGCCGCCCGGGTCGTGCCTGGGCTCTTGGCGGCGCTCGGCGTTGTACTCGTGGTGGTATTCAGCTTCGACAGCCAATGGGAGACGCCCCTCCTCGACAGCAGGTTGCTCGTACTCTGGGCTGTCTTCTGGCTCTCCCTGCTGAGCGTCCTCCTGTGGCTCGCCCTGCTGAGTGCCCTCCTGGCATTCGCGCGCTCCTTCTTGGCCCTCGACCTCTTCGCCCTCAACCTCCATCAGGGCGGCACGACCAGAAGCGACATCCCCGGCTTCTTGCGTCTCAAGTGGCGCGTCGCGTTCATCATCCTGTTCTCCCTCAATGTCCTGTCGCTGACCCCCGCAGCACCGCTACTGCCATTGCCCTCGTTCTCGCTGGGTTTGCAAATGGCCGCCCTGTTCTTCGCATGGAGCGTGCTCCTGGAACCGGACCCGAAGAAGGGGCTGAGGGAGGGGTGCATGGAGACCATGGAGACCCTCGGAGGGCGCCTCGGACAGACCCTCAAATCGATGAAAGACAAGATGGCTCCGGCTCCGCAGAAGCAATCCCTCCCGGAGAGCAAGGACACCCTCTGGTCTCGTGTGACCAGCGCTGCGAAAACCCTGGTTGTCATCGGGGCCATCATCCTCGTGTTCTGTGCCGTCATTGACGTGCCGAATGCCCGCAGGACGATCATCCAGCCCTTCAAGGTGACCCACCTGGAGCTCGCAGCCCCCTCCGGCCATGACGCGTCCAAGACCCAGGCGCTCGGCACAGCGCTCTCAGACAGGCTCTTGAACGCCCTGAATGCCCAGCTGCTGCTCAGCCAACCGTCTGTCGTGCTCCAACCTCGAGTCCTGCACCCCCAGAAAGCGAACGTCCCCAAGCAACTCCCCAACACCACCATGTCCGAGCGAAGACAGCGCGAGGCGTCCACGCTCACCCCTCTCAAACAGCGCGAGACGTCCACGCTCCCCCCGCTCACCACCAGCGCCACGGGGAATCCGGATGAATTCTCCGAGGAGCTCAAGCTGGAGCTCGGCCTCATCAAAGTTCCCGTTAACTTGATCACCGCCCAGCTGCGACCGCCCCTGCGCAAGCTCCTGGGAGGGCGCTTGCTCCAGGGCAGCCTCCAGGAGGAACGAGCCGGATATACCCTGCTGGTCAAATCGAGCACGGGGTGGGGCACGGGGCAGAGCTGGAATATCTTCCTCGAAAGGGAGCGCGCGCCCACGCTCGAGCAGGCCCTCCCGATACTCGCGGATCGAATGGCCTTGAAGATCCTCTCGGAGGACCCCGCCTGGGCGGGCATGGGCCTCACGGGCTCCTGGGAAGCCTTCGAGAGTTACCGGTTGGGAATGGCGTCCTGGGCACGTTTCCATGAGGCCCAGGACTACAGCGCGTTGACCCAGGCCATCCAGAACTTCTGGGCAGCGGTCCACGCGGACCCCCGCTTCGCCCTGGCCGCCTACCACCTGGGCTTGGCGCTGCAACTGAACGGGGATGTTGACGACGCCGCACAAGCCTTCCGGGACAGCGTGGAGGCCAACCCGCAGTTCATTCCAGGTCACGTCGCCCAGTTCCTCGCCTCCTCGTTAGGCCAGCCCCCCTACTCCCACCCCGTCGCCACACCTCCGCCCAAAGCTCCAACGGCCGATGCGAAACAACCGGGGGCCACCTCCTCGCTTCCCCTCTACGTCGAACGGCTCCCCCCTCTGGAGCGTGCCCAGTTCTACCATGGGCTCTGCATCCAAACCCTATCATCCTGGGAGAAGCATCGGATGGACATGCCTCCCCAGGAGGAGCTGCTGGCGCAAGCCTTCTTCTATTGCACCCAGGCCGAACGTGAGTACGCGCAAGTCCCAGCCACCCTGCGTGCCGAGCCCGATACCCAGACGAGCCAGGCCTCTGTGCTGAACCAGCTCGGAACCATCCTCGTCCTCCACCTGATACGCTCCGAGCCCTTCAAGCATCCCGAGCAAGTCGAGCCGCCCAAGCCGTTCGAGAAGAAGAGCTGGTTCTGCGCCTCGGAAGACACCTATGGAGAGCCCATCGAGCCAACTGGGAGGCCTGCTCGCCTCACCAGGTGGAGTCTCCGTCTCCAAATGGCCTCGAGGTATTACAAACGAGCGGCAGCGCTCACAACGCATCCGACGATCCGCTGTGACGCGGCCATGCTGTCCTTCCAGATGGGCAAGGAGAAGTGGATGGCCAGCCTCGAACAAGATGTCGCCGCGCACGTCAACTTCGCGGAGTTGCATCGCGCCGATGCCGAGGACCTCTACTGGAAACGGCGGCAGGTGACCCAGACACTGGGGGCTCTCTTCAGATTGAATTGCCTCCTCCAGAAGCCGGAGACGGACGTACTCGAGTGTAGGCCCCCTGACCCAGACGCCTTCCTCGAGGTCTCCCGGAAGCGAATCGCTCAGGCCCTCCAGGAGTCCCGGAGACAAACCAGCGGAGTGGATGACCCCTTCCGGCTGCCGGAGTCGAATCAGCTCAAGCGCAGGAAGCCCACCGAGCAGAGTGCCTTCCTCGAAGCCTCGCGGCAACAAGTGGTCCAATACATTGAGGACACCCGAAAACAGCTCGACTCCGACCATGCGAGGGCGCTTGAAAAGTATCGAGCCGCTGTCAAGCTCAACCCCACCAACCTGGATGCCCTGGCCGGCTTCGCCCGTACCTTCTGGCAATGGAATTATCTCTCGAGCATTGTCGGCTCGACAGGTCCGGACCCGGAATGGAACATCACGGCGAGCGAGGTACGGCAGGTGCTCGAGGAAGAGAAGCTCCAGGGAGCCCCCACCGGAAATGGCAACGGGCTGGCCAAGGAAACCGGCAACGGGCTTTCCAGGAAGCGTGCGACCCAGGTGCGTACCGCCCTGGGCGAACTCCATCTCGCCATGAACGAGCCAGGGAAGGCCAGCCTCGAGCTCGAGCAAGCGGCCCTACTCGTGGACGACAGACCCTGCTTCAAGGCCATCTATTGGGATTGGGAGATAGCCCTCCAGGCCGAACAGCAAGCCCAACAGACACCGGAGGCCACGCACGGTTCGCAAAGGAAGCCGCTCCAACGGGCATTGACAGCGTGCCCGGAGCTCCAGGAAGGCTCCTGGAAGAAAGCGAGCGAATGCCGCACAGGGACTCAAGTCGCGCAGCGTCGTCCCACACCGGACGCTCAGGCTCCCTAGGCCGCTGTTGGCGCCTATCGGCTGTTCAGCTTGCGCACGAGCGCTTCGCCATCCCCCGGCGAAAGCTCGAGTAGCTCGAGTGCGTGACTATACTGGCTCCCGCCCACGTGGGTCTGGCCTGTGATCAGGAAGTAGCGAGAGTCATTTCCACTGAAGGCCAGGCGGGTATTGATTGCGACCCCCCCAGCCAGAAAGGATGCCCATTCCAATCGAATGGCGCGTCCACCGGAGGGAACGCTAAAACTGGAATGCTCGGTCCCCCACCCTGCTGTACATCCGGTCGAAGCTCGGTGACAGCGTGACCGGCGCATCTTCCGCCAGATCCAGGGTGCGCCACAAGGGGCAGGGTCCTGATGACCTGGAACAAACGCTCGACGGAGTGGCCGACGACGTGCGGAAACACCACTTCCTCAATCTGGCGTAGCCTCTCCTCCCATGCCTCTCGCGTCCAGTGAGCCCGCGCTGCTCAATGCCTCTGAGATCGCCCGTCTGCTCGCCATTGCCCGGGAAGGGGAATACGACCTTCGCATCCGGGCGCTCAGACTTATCGTGCGCCTTCCTATCGCGCAGGACGCCTGGCGCGAGCTGTCCCTCCTGCTGATGGACCGCGTCTCCCGACTCGCACTCGCGGAGCGTTCCTACCTCCTGCCTTCCATCGAGTTCCAGGAAGCCCTCAAGGTGCTGACCATTGCGCCCCTTCCCGAGACAAAGCAGTTCCTTCGGGAGTTGAAGGAGCAGGGCTCCGATCCCCAGCGAGAGGTGGTACGCAACGCGGAGGAAGTGACTCACCACGCGGAATCGACGCGGCTGGCCTCGCCGTCCGAGCAGCCGCGGCCCGTGGTCAACGAGGAACACCGCGCTCGCGCCGATGCGCTCGCCGAGCCGTGGCTGAATCCAGACTTTGTGCCACCCTTCCCGGACGCGGCCACATTCGGCTTGCTCCGAGCCGTCTCCCCTCCAGTAGCCCGCCGGCTCGCCAGCTCCCTGTTCGTCGCGTTGAGCCCTGGTGGCACCTCCCGGGGAGGTTGGGAGAGCAACGCACTCGTCGTGTGGATCTCGGAGCTCCAGTCCGAGTTCTCTCCGGATGTTGCGCAGCTGTTCGAAGCCTACTGCTCTCAGCAAAATCCCGACATCCGTCAGCAGCTTGTCTGGGCCATCTCGCGCGCTCCTCTCCGCGACATCCTGCTCCGACCCGGAGGGCAGGAAGGCGGGGTGCTGATCCCCTTCCTGGAGCAGGTCCTTTCTCTCACAGCCAAGGCCTCACCGCCCCTTGCGTCCCTGCCCACGCTGAACCCGCCAGGTGTGTTCCGTCTCTTTCATTCGCAGCGCGTGGGAGGTACCGACGCGGGGGATGCAGCGGTCAGGGTCGTGATTCCAGAGGCCGACGCCGCGCGGCCGATGCTGGTGGGTCTGGCAGGGCCATCACGCGTTGCTCGGGGGAGCAAGTTCACGGTGCGCTTCGTGGCCTTGGTGGAGGGACTGAAGGCAGAGCTTCGGAAGATCCTGGCGGGGAGCAGCCCGCGCGCACGCCCCCCGCTGAATCCCCAGGCAGGTGCGTGGCAACCCGGAACAACCGTGCAGCTTCACCTCTCGGGACCGTACCTCAAGGTCAGCCCCGCGCGACCCTGGAAGGACGCGTTCATCTGGAATGGGTCCTACGAAATCCTCGACTTCGAGGTCGAGGTCGACAAGACCGCCCCCATGGAGGCAATCACGGACCTCCAGTGTGACGTCTCCGTGATGGGGGTACGTGTCGCGGTGGTTCGCATGGGCATCCTGCTCTCTGGCGAAGCGGCGCCCTCACCGCGGCCCTGGGCCCTCTTCTCCGCGCCGTTCAGCAAGTCCTTTGCCTCCTATGCCCCAGAGAACAAGAACGACGTCTCATTGATTGCCTCCAGGCTCAAGGACCAGACGGGGATGGAGCTGTTCATGGACTGCGTGGACCTGCACGCGGGCTCGCGATGGAGGGACCAGCGCCTCGCGGCCATTCGGGCCTGCCCGCAGTTCGTACTCTTCTGGTCCTCCCATGCGTGCCAATCACCGTGGGTGACTTGGGAGTGGCGCACCGCGCTCGAGGTGAAACGGGATGTCATCCTCGGCGCACAGCTCTTGGAGCCCGTGCACTTCGCGCCCCTTCCTGATGAGCTTGTGCACCTGCGCTTCGATGACTCGCTCCTGCACCGCGATGACTTCCTCTTGAAGCTTCGCCATTGAAGCAGGCGGGGCGCGTAGGCGCTGTTGAGGGTGTGCATTCCAGCCCCTCCCCCTCAACAGCGCCCTTAGCTGATGCGTCGTTATGTATGCGGGAAGCCCATGGTCTTCGCTTACAGTGAACACACTCCTGGGTTGAATAGGAATCACATCAAGAAAGGCATTTTGCGAAAGCCGCTGAGCTCCTTTGAGACCCGGGGACTCCCCACCCAACCCCGACCGAGGGCCGGCCCCTCCAACGGCTCGGTGGAGGAGTCCCCTACACTCACAGTGCGTGTCCATGCCGTCTGAGGGCTTGCGCGGCCACCGGGGCTGTCGTCATTCTCACGCCTTCATGTCCGCCGCTCCCACCACCCTGCTCCGACTCACGAGGCTCTGCGCGTCCCTCGCGCTGCTGGGCCTCGCCCTCGGTCCGGCTGCACCTGCCAGTGCGTCGCCCAAGTCCCCCGAAGCCTCCCCGTCCTCCTTCGATGTCCGTCCGCCCGCCCGCTGGGTGCGGACGATCTCCATCGAGGCGCGGGACGAGCGCCCCACGGAGGGGGCTCAGGGCGGAGTGCGCTACCCGCTCGTGGATCTCCAGACGCGCGTGAGCACCCGGACGCAGGAGCGCTACAGCCATTACACGCGGCAGGTCCTCAACGAGGGTGGAATCAGCGAGGCCGCGGAGATCTCCGTGAGCTTCGATCCCTCCTTCGAGCGGCTGACCTTCCATGGGGTGTGGCTGCACCGCGGGGGTGAGCGCCTCGACGTGTTCGAGCCCGCGGCGGTCAAGGTCATCCAGCAGGAGCACGAGCTGGAGCAGCGGCTCTACAATGGCACGCTCTCCGCCCTCCTCTTCGTGCGGGACGTGCGCGTGGGCGACACGCTCGAGTACGCCTTTACGGTCGAGGGACGCAATCCCGTGTTCGGGGACCACTTCATCGGCGGGTTCTACACGCGCCGCGGCGTGCCGGTGGGGCACATGTACCAGCGGCTGCTGTGGCCCAAGGGGCGCACGCTGTATGTGAAGAATCACGGCACGGACCTCCAGCCCACCGTGAAGGACTCGGGAGAGGAGCGCGAGTACGTCTGGGAGCAGCGCGACGTGCCGGCGATCGACTTCGATGACGCCCTGCCGTCCTGGTACGACCCCTGGCCGTCCATCCAGCTCAGCGAGTACGCGAGCTGGCGGGACGTGGCGCGCTGGGCGGTTCCCCTCTACCAGACGCCCTCGCCCCTGCCGCCGGCGCTGGCGAAGGAAGTGGACCGGCTGCGCTCCGAGCACGCCACCCCGTCCGCGCGCCTGCTGGCCGCGCTGCGCTTCGTCCAGGACCACGTGCGCTACCTGGGCCTCGAGTTGGGGCCCAACTCGCACCGCCCCCATGCGCCCGAGGAGGTGCTCGCGCAGCGCTTTGGCGACTGCAAGGACAAGTCCCTGCTGCTCGTCACGCTGCTGCGAGGCCTGGGCATCGAGGCGCACCCCGCCCTGGTGAACACGGAGCTACAGCGCACGTTGGACACGCGGCTGCCCTCGCCTGGTGCGTTCGATCACGTCATCGTCCAGGTGCGGCTGGACGGCGAGGAATACTGGATGGACCCCACCGCCACGCTGGAGCGGGGCCCCCTCTCCGAGCAGCGCGCCCAGCCCTATGGCCGGGCCCTGATCATCGACGAGTCCACGGAAGCGTTGACATCCATTCCCGCCCCCGAGGCGCCTGAGCCCACGATGGAGCAGGAGGAGCACTACGTCGAAGGCTCGGGCGAGAGCGGAATGGGGACGGCCCTCACCGTGCGGACGACCTGGAGGGGACAGCAGGCCAACAGCATGCGCCGCATGCTCGCCACCACAGGCCTGAAGGACCTCGAGCGCGAGTCGCTCAACTACTACGCCCGTGAGGATCCGGAGATTCGCACCACGGCGCCACTGCAGGTGATGGATGACCCGGAGCACAACGTGCTGACCCTGGTGGAGAGCTACGCCATCAACGACTTCTGGAAGGGGGGAACGCGGAACTTCTCCGGCTCGAGCCTGGCGACGTACCTGAAACGGCCGCGCATTGCCCGGCGCACCATGCCACTGGCCGTCACGCATCCCGTCCACGTGTTCCACCGGGTGCGCTTCGAGATGAACAGGTCGATCTCCCTCCATGACGCCACCCAGGGAGAGGTGGACGGCCCCGCGGGCCACTTCGAGTACGAGTACCAACTCCAGGAAGGGGGCCGGCTGTTGCTGCTGGACTACCGCTACCGGAGCCTGGCGGACGCGGTGGAGCCAGCCCAGCTCACCGAGCACCTCAACACGCTCGACAAGATAGACGCGGACCTCGGCTTCTATGTAACGCGCGCGGGCGGTGACCGGGACATGGGAGCGATGGCGGCGTTTCTCTGGCCCTGGCTCGTGGGTGGACTGGGCGTGGGCGCGCTCTTCATCTTCCTGGGCAGCAACCCCCGCGGCAAGCTGGCGGAGCTGCAAGCGTGGAGGCGCAAACGGGCGTTCTCGCGCAAGTTCGCGTCGGGGGCTGGGGAGAGTCCCTCGCAGGCCATCGTGCTCGCCTCCGAGGCGGAGGTGCCCTCAGAGGCCGCACGGCTGCGCTGTGAGTGCGGTGCCAGTGGCGCGGCCGAGCCCCACCCGCCTCGCACCGAGGAGCTCATCCTGGGCGAGCAGCCCCTCGTGGTGGCGAAGTGGACGTGCGTCCGGTGTGGCCGGGCACGCCATGCCTACTTCGCGAAAGCAGGCTCGCGCGCGGCCTGACTGCATCACGTCGGCGCGGAAACCCGCACGACAAAGGGAATCGGCTTCACCCATTTGAGCGGCTCGATGGAAGGGTGCAGCACCGTCCCGTTAGCGACGCGAGCTGGAATGTTGAGCCAGAATGACACCAGCTCGTGCTCACAACCTGTGCCAGCGCACAGCTCGCAGCCGGCACCAAGAGTGCGCAAGCCGATGGAATGCATTGCGGACCTCTTCTTCGGTTCAGTCAATAGAGTTCCAACGCAGTGGCCCCGAACCCGCGAATGGAGCAAGCGATGACGGAAATGAACATTGATCAGGTAGTCGCTCAGCTTCGGACACTGGGCGTACGCCCCGGCGGTGTGCTGCTCGTCCACACGTCGTTCAGGGCGGTGCGGCCCATCGAAGGCGGCCCGCTGGGGCTGATTGAGGCACTGAGGTCCGCGCTCGGGGAGCAGGGCACACTGGTCATGCCGACGATGACCGACGGCGAGACGGTCTTCGACCCCGCGTCGACACCGACGTGCGACATGGGCATCACCGCCGAGCTGTTCTGGAGACAGCCGGGTGTACGGCGCAGCACGCATCCGGGTGGCTCATTCGCGGCGGTGGGTCCGATGGCCGAGCGCATCTGCGCACCCCAGCCCCTGTCGCCCCCGCACGGCCCGGACAGCCCGGTGGGCCGCGTACACGACCTCGGCGGACAGGTGTTGCTCCTCGGCGTGGGTCACAGCGAGAACACGACGTTGCACCTGGCGGAGGCCATCGCGGGCGTCCCCTACTCCGTCGAACATCCCTGCGTCGTCGAGGTGGACGGTGCCGTACGAACCGTGATGATCCCCGAGACCGACCATTGCTGCCGCGGCTTCAACCTGCTCGACGCGCCGCTGCGCGCGCGCGCGTTGCAGCGCGAGGGCCTCGTGGGCCACGCCCAGGCGCGGCTGTGCGATTCGCGGGAGATCGTCGCCACGGCGGTCGAGTTGCTCGCGTCAGCGCCGCTCGTGTTCCTGTGTGCGCCGGAGAAGCACTGCGAGGAGTGTGACACAGCGCGCGCCAGCGTCGGCTCGCGCTAACCCCAGGCGCACAGGCTACTTCCTTGATTGTGTAATCAAGACGCCTGTGCCTTCTTGATGACGAGCAGCGCCGCATGAGCCGCTGAACCCATCAGTGAGTCCCTGAGTTCCAACAGGGGCGGGAATGATACACGGCGCACTGACATGAACATGAGAAGGTGTATGAGAGGATGAGAGGGAGGAGGTCAAAGGACCTCAGTTTTACTCTCTCTCGCTTTCCAGGAAAGCAATCCCGGTCGCGAGCAGCGGAGCAGTACCCCAGACACGCCGCACCGCGCAAAAAGACATACATCAGCCCATCTGTTTATATTCATTGACGAGCCGCAGCAATTGCGAGAAATTCATACTCGTCGTGGCAGGCGGTTCTGTCGGAGCTCATCACGTCGGGCGAGCGTCCGCACGAACAGGCCAGTGCAGAGATTCCTTCTCCACTTCCTGTTTTCCCCCTCGTACCAAAAGCGTGTCATTCACTGCCGCGCCTGCCACAGGAGAAACAAACACCGATGTCTCAAACACCGATGTCTAGAAAAATCCTTGTCACGGGGGCGAGCGGCCTGCTGGGGAGCCATGTGTTGGCGGTGCTCAGCGCAAAGAATGATGTGGTCGGCTGGACCCACAGCTCGGACCGTGCCCCTCTGCATCGGCTCGATGCGACCAATGCCCGGCAGGTCGATCAGTTCTTCCGTACCCACAAGCCAGAGATCTGCGTGCACTGCATCGCGAGCCCCGACGTGCTGGCGTGCGAACGAGACCCGGACATGGCGGACCGGTTGAATGCGCAGACCACGGAACATGTCGCGAGGGCCTGCACAGAGTCTGGAGCGAAGCTCGTCTACATCTCCACGGAGTACGTGTTCGACGGCACCGCGGTGGATGGGTACACCGAAGACAGCCAGCCCCGGCCGCTGCAAACCTATGGAAGAACCAAGCTGCGTGGGGAGGAGCACGCCGCCCAGGTGCCCCACCACCTGACGGTCCGCCTTCCCGTCCTCTATGGAGGGCCGGTCCAGGACCGCAAGCCGACATGGATCGAGTCACTGCTCCGCTCGCTGGAGCAAGGCGTGCCCGTGGAGCTCGACGACCACTTCGAGCGACAGCCGACCTGGTCATACGACGTAGCCACGGTGCTGGCCCGCGCCATCGATCAGGACCTCGAGGGCATTCTCCACGTGGCCACCCAGGAAGGCCTCACGAAATTCGCCTGGGGGGTGAAGCTGGCGGAGGCGGCGGGCTTGCCGTCCTCGCTGGTGCGTCCCTCCACCGCACCGCCCGAGAGCTCGGGACCGCGGAAGCCCGCTCGCCCCTGGTTGCATACACACCGCTTGCAGCAGCTGGGAATCCCCCCACCCCCCGGCGTCTCGGAACGTGTCGCCGCTTATCTCCGATCGCTCGGGAGAGAAAGGAAGGTGCAGACATCCTGAACATTTCGGACACGAACTAACGCTGGTCCCCCGGGGCCACCCGTGCCCCACTGTTTTGCATTGGCGAAGGGAGATTTACTTGGAAGTCATCGTGCGCAACACCATGTGCCCGCGACACCCGGACACCCACATCTGCGTGGTGGATCGCATGCGCGAGGCAGTCCTGAATGGCGCCATCAACCGAATCACAATCCTCTCAGAAGAGAAAGAGGCAGGAGCCTGCGAATGCGCTTCGTGGCCGGGGATGGTGAAACAGACAGCACCCGAGAACGAAGAAGAGCGCTCTCGAACACTTGCCGAGGCGCTGCGCTGTGGCGTCGGCAATGTCCTGATCTTCGACTGCGCCTGCAGCATTCGGCCGGAGGTCCTGCAGACCTTCGCCAACCTCACCACCGCCACCGTGCTGGTGGCTGACCCGGTGGAGGGCGGTAGGTCGGCGAAGGCCGCGGCCGGCCAGGAAGACCGCCCCACCCTGCTGTTGGACGGCCTCGGAACCAACCTCGCCGGTGGTTACCTCGGGGCGCTCCTCCTGACGAGCGAGGAGCGGCCGGATCTGTGCGCCGCCCTCGAGGAGAGCGACTTCCTGATCTCCTGGCATGGAGCGCTCGCCCGCTTGTCACGCCGCATCCGACTGCGAAGCGCCGTATTCTCCCGCGACATCCACGGGAATGAAACCGTCATCGAGAGCAGGCTGGCTGGCGGCTCCTATGCCCGCACGTACCTGAGGCTGCACACCGCGTCCGGACGCCGTACCGTTCGCAAGGAGGCGATGGGCGCCGGCCGCGGCAAGCTGACCGAGGAAATCCGCTGGCTGTCCGGCCTGGAAGGCCCAGCGAGCCAACACTTTCCGGAAGTGGTCGACTCCCGCATCGAGCCGTACGGCGTCTCGATGGACCTCGCGTACCACCATCTCCCCACGCTGCGCCGGCTCATCCTCTCCGGAGAGATCGACGAGGCAGAAGCGGCGAGGTGGGCGTGCCGGGTACTCGCCGCGCTCAAGCGCGACATCCACCCCAGCGGCCAGCGGCCCGCGCCCGTGGATTACGTGTGGCGCACCCATCTGCGCCGCATCGAGGAGAGACTCGCGGAGACCGCGAACGCACTTCCGGAGCGGCAGGCGCTGTGGACCGCCGACAAGGTGCGAGTGAACGGGGTGTGGCTGAGAAACGTCCACGAGCTCGTCTCTGCCCTGGCGCGCGACCAGCGGGCGCTCCGCATCCTGACGCCCAAATGGCTGGTGCGTACCCATGGAGACCCGCACTTCGACAACATCCTGATCGACAGGAACAACTACCGCTTCTTCCTGATCGACCCCCGCGGGAATGACGGCTACGACGTGGCGTATGATCTGGGAAAGATCTGGCACTCCGTCAACTCCATGTACGACCTGATTCACGATGGACACGTGCGGGTCGAGGCGCAGGGAGACGAGATCAACTACACCTTCACCGCACCGCGGATGGTGTCGTTCTATCGCAGGGTGAGGGAGCGCGTACGCACCTGGCTCTCCGCCACCGGGTGGAGCCAGGGCGATCCCTACTGGATGCTCAAGGTGCGGCTGGCGGAGGCCGCCCACATGTGCAGCGTCATGCCCTTTCACATTGCCCGGGATTCCCAAGACACGGTCGCGATCGCCTGCTACGCACGCGGGCTTGAGCTGATCAACAGCCTCTACGCGGATCTGATGTCAGCCCCTGATCCGGTGGACCCGTGGACCGAAAGAAAGGATGCAGCCGAATGCGTGTAGTGCATTGTGCGGACGTGGTGCCCGGTCACCGCCCGGATGGGCGGGTGGTTCTGCCCCTGCTCGACCTACCGGTGAACGTTCCGGTGAACCAGACGGCCATTCTGTTCGTCGAGCACCCCGCGCACTTCACCGAAGGAAGACATCACCACCAGTCGCTCCACGAGATCTTCTACTTCCTCGATGCGGCCGACTATTGGGTCAATGGCCAGCTGATCCACCTTCAGCCCGGTGACCTGCTCGTGCTGGAACCCAATGACGTGCACGGCGCGATGCCGGTGCCCCACAAGGTGCGACTGATTGTCTTTCACGTACCGAAGGTGCCCGGCGACAAGGTCGATGCACCCGTCGGAGCGCGTGTGGCCAGCTGACCGGCCAGCGCCCTGGACTCGACCGGGGCGCTGGCGTAGCGTTCGTGACGAGCCTTCGCGATACTCTGAAAGAACGTCATGGCCCCACATCGCGAGTCGCTCGGTGACACCATGAGCCACGCGCGCATCAGCCTCTGCCACGTCTTTGTACTCGTCGAGTCCGGCGCTCCAGAGGCCGCCAAGCTGGAACAAGCGGGCCTGCGTGAGAGCTTCCGGCGCGTCCATCCGGGCCAGGGCACTACCAACGTCTGCTATTGCTTCGACAACGCGTACCTGGAGTTGCTGTGGGCTGTGGACGGGACGGACCTGGCGAGTCCCGCCGTCGCCCCGACTCGACTGGCCGAGCGTGCGGCCTGGCGAAGTACCGGTGCCAACCCCTTCGGCATCGCCTTGCGCACCGAGCCGCCCGAAGCCCCATTGCCCTTCGCCACCTGGGACTACCAGGCCCCCTTTCTCCCTTCGGGACGGACGATCCCCGTTGCTCATGCCAGCAAGGATCCGCGCCAGCCCTTCCTGTTCCGCTCCCCCGGCAGTGCCCGGCCCGATCAGTGGACGGATGGCCGGGCGGGCGAGCGGCAGCGAGGTGCTGGATTGTCTGAGATTGTCGCCTTGCACCTCATGCTCCCACCCGGTCTGGAGCCGGCAGCGGAGCTGCGACAGCTGGAGCAGGCGGGGCTTCTCACCTTGGGGACTGGAGAAGAGGGGCCCCGCATGCTCCTGACGCTCTCAGGCCTCACGGGCGGCCCGCCGAAGCGCTTGTCCCTGCCAGACTTCGGCTGGTCTGTCCCCTCATGTCCATGAGGTTGCTGATGCTTCGG
Organism: Archangium minus; assembly: GCF_044360475.1. Lineage (NCBI taxonomy): Bacteria > Pseudomonadati > Myxococcota > Myxococcia > Myxococcales > Archangiaceae > Archangium > Archangium minus. Next base: position 4,411,467 of record NZ_CP043494.1, on the reverse strand, counting down.
TGCAGAGACAGTAGGCACCCGGCAGTGGAGCTCAGGCGCTGCCCTCGTAGAAGCGCCGCATGAGAAGGGAGTGTTCCGTTGGTAGGCGCACGCGGGCCCCTCGCCCTGCATTCTTCCTATTGGTAGTAGATCTCGTCACCCGTCGGGTACTCCCTCGGGGCAGGGGTCTCTCCCGGGTGTGGAGCGCCTTGCTCCACCGGCAGCTCCAGCTTCTTCCACGCGGTCATCCCGCCGAGCAGGTTGGACACGTTCTGGAATCCGTGACGCAGCAGGATACTGGTGGCCAGTCCCGCCCTGTATCCGACGCCGCACGTCACCGCCACCGGTACCTCCGGGCGCAGTCCCAGCCCGGGCAGGAGCTCCTCCAGCTGACCCACGTAGGCGTGGTGCGCGCCCGGGATGTGGCCTGACTCGAACTCGGAGATGTCGCGCACGTCCAGCAGTTGGTAGCGCGCGGCGTGCTCGTGGAGCTCGTTGGGCGTCAGGGTGGCATTGCGCTCGATAGGCAACCCCGTATTGCGCCAGGCGCCGAAGCCACCAGCGAGAATTCCCTCCACCCGATCGATGCCGATGCGGGCCAGCGAGAGCACCGCCTGCTCGGGCTCCACTCCCTCGGGCATCACCAGGAAGATCGGGGTGCCAAGGTCGGCCACCCAGCCACCAAAGGTGGGCAGCCCCTTCATCCAGATGTTCAGCGAGCCGGGGATGTGGCCCCCGGCGAAGGCCTCGGGCTCGCGTGCGTCGATGATGAGCCCGTCCCGCGAGGCCTCCTGGAAGGCCCGGGGGAGCAGCGGGGGCACGGTGCGTGGATCCCGGTCGAGCGGGAAGCCGCCTCGCAGGTTGAGCTCCTCCATGCGCGAGAAGTAGGGCGGCCGGGGGAGGCGCTCGCGCAGCTTGTGCGCGATGAAGTCGTCGCGGCCCAGGACGAAGACGGGGTTGCGGTGGCGCTCGATGCCGAGCGTGGTCAGCGCCCGGTCGTCGATGTGGCTGCCGCACATCGAGCCCGCTCCATGTGCCGGGAAGACGAGCGCCTGGTCTCCCAACGGCAGGATTTCTCGGTGCAGCGAGTCATACAGGAGCGCGGCGTTCTCGTAGGTGCGCTCGGGGTCCGACAGGTCGGTGCGCCCGGTCTCTCCGGCGAAGAGCGCGTCGCCGGTGAAGACACCCCAGGCGTGCTTGGGGTGACTGTCGAGGAAGACAGCCCAGCTGAAGCTCTCGGGGGTGTGGCCCGGGGTGTGGAGGGCGAGCAGGGAGAGGTGGCCGAGCTGGAGCCGCTCGCGCTCGCCCATCTGGAGGTCGACGTAGCCGGTGATGGGGTGCTTGCCCGCAACGATCCGGGCACCGGAGAGGTTGGCGAGCGAGGTCGTCCCCAGGACGAAGTCCTCCTGCCGGTGCGTCATGAGCACGTAGCGCAGGCGCAGGCCCTGGGAGTGGAGAACCTCGAGGTAGACGTCGAGGTCGCGCCGTGGATCCACCACGAGTGCCTCGCCGCCGTCGCCGAGCACGTAGGAGACGTGGGCGAGCCCGGGTGTCTGGATGGCCTGGAAGAACATGGACGTGGACCTCCTCGTTTCAGGGTGAGGTCCACGTCCATGGAAGAGGAGAGGTTCCGGGCCGAGGCCCGCTCCGCTCGCCAGCCCCTCGGGGACACGGTTCAGGGCGTGCTCGTCGCTCGCGGCGCTACGGTCGCCAGGAGGAGACGGCGTCCCTGTTGAGGCAGGAGGTTCAGGAGCAGGTGCCACAGTCCGCCGCGCAGCTGTCACGCGTCGTCCCACTGCCGCACTGCTCGGTCCACTGGCACACCCCGTCCCCGCACCGGTACACCTCCTCGGGCCGCAGCCGCGTGGTGATGGGCAGGTACTGGCGTCCGTTCAGCGTGCAGCTCGTGTAGTACGGCTGGGTGCCCTGTCGCGTACACAGGCTCTCGCACGAGCCGACGTACGCCACCGGCGCGCACGCGGATTCGGTGGTGCTGGACATCAGGGCGCAGGCGCGCGGCGAGCTCTCCGTGTCATCCAGGCTGCGGCTGTCCGCGCCCACGAAGAGGCCCTCACCCGTGAAGAGATTGCCGAAGAAGCACCCCTCGAGCCGTGAGTACGTCTCCAGCTCCTCCTGGCTGTAGTCGATCTCCACCCCCGCCGAGTTCTTCCCCAACACGGACAGCGGAACGCTCACCCCGTACTTGTTCACGTGCGCCAACAGGCACGCCGTCATCACCTGCTGCTCCGCCTCCGTCGCCGCCGTGCCCCCCGCCCACCCCGGCGTGAGGCCCAGCAGCCCCTCCCAGGTGTAGATATGCGCCGTGGTCGGGTCCGTGTAGGTGATGCTCTGGCCCTTCTGCACGCCACAGCGCACCACGTACTGCATCAGCGTGTCGTTCTGCGCTGGGTCACCCTGGAACCATGTCGTGAAAGCGGCCGTGTTCACCCCGTTCGTGGAGAGCCCGTTCGTCGAGAGCCCGTTCGTCGAAAGCCCATTCGTCGAGAGCCCATTCGTCGAGAGCCCGTTGTTCGTGGAGATGCCGTCGATCTCCTGGATCTGGCTGGCGAGGGCCGGCGGCTCGTGGAACTCCTGCGCGGGCCCGCAGCCCACCGCCAGCACCTGCGCCGCCAGCAGCAACTCCAGGGTTCCCTTCCATTGAATCTTCTTCATGAGTTTGTACCCCCCTGCCTTCGTGAATACGTGTTGAGGTTACTCCACCGGCCTGGGCGCACGCGTTCTCCCTCAGGAGGCGTGACGGCGCCGTGACCGGACTGGCGACCGCGCGTGCGCCGGAGGCAAGGGATGGTTCTCGTGCCAGGGGTAGGTGGCCGTATCGTTGGCGAACTTCCAGCGGTTCTCAACCGTCAGGCGAGCTCATCGAGCCGTACCCAGCGGCGCTCGCGCATCGAGCGCTGGATCGCCTCCTGCTGGCGCTCGACCGCCCAAGCCTGGGCGAAGTTGGGCCGCGCCTTGACCTTGCCCTCGATAGCCCGCGCCATGGCGTTCATCGATAGCGACATGGGGTGCGCGGGCTGGATTTCCGCCTCGGAATCGAGGCCGACCTCGGGCGTGCGCAGCAGCCGCTCGGGAATCTCGACACGGCGGAGGCCCGTCTCTCCGAGCCGGCCGGAGTGGAGGGTCGTGTCGCGGCTGGTGGGGAAGGAAGGCGCCTGCGCGACCAGCCGGCCCTTCGAGCCGAACACGTCGAGCAGCCAGCCAGAACCGAGCGTCGCATTCCACGAGATCTGGCACTGGATGACGAGCCCGCTCTTGAAGCGCAGCAGCATCGAGGCGAAGTCGTTGGTCTCGACCTTGAGAACGGTCTCGCCATCGGCCGAGCGCCATTCGGGCAGCAGCTGGCCGTCGTGGGCGACCAGCTCCTCCACCTCGCCGAACATGTAAGCCAGCATGTGCAGCGCATGGCTGCCAAGGTTGCGCACCGCCGAGACGCCGTGCCCCTTCTCCGCGAACCAGTTGTACGGGAACTGCGGGTTGAGGATGTTGTAGAGGGACATGTTGAAGAGGCAGGTGCCGCCGAAGGGCTGACCCAGCGCGCCGTCGTCAAGCATCTCCTTCATCAACTGGTGGGCGGGCACCCACTCGGAGAAGGCGTCGCCCACGCCCACCAGCCCACTCCCAGCCCAGGCCTCGTTGATCGCGCGCGCCCCCCCGAAGCTGGCCGCGTGGGGAATGGCGTTGTAGACGTGCTTGCCATTCTTCAGGCAGGAGAGGACCATCGCCTCGCGGATGCTCGGGCGCGTGCCGCAATCGATGATGTCAATGTCTGGGTCGGCCGCCATTGCCTGCGCGTCCCAGAAGGCGCGAGGGATGTTGCAGCGTTTGGCGGCCTCCTCGGCCGTCTCCTTGCGCGAGGTGCAGACCGCGACGACCTCGATGCCCGGCACCGCGCGACGGGCGGCTCCGTCCCCGCTCGGGGCCAGAGGCACACCCCCGTTTTCCCTCTGAAAATGAGGCGCCCATCTGTCCGGGCGAGTCCAGGCGCATCCGTTCCGCTTGGTCCTTTTTTGGTCCCCTTCGACCTCTGCGGGGCCAGAGCAGTGAGGCATTCTGATTATGAATTGATTCAATAAAATCAAAACTCCATATTGCTATGAGGCACCGCTGGAACGAGCACAGGCCCAAGGAGGCCTCAGCTTCGCTCGCTTAACCCGCGCCCCGCGTCCTGGCGCCATAAGCTCCTGAGCTTCGGATGCCGACCTTGGGCAAGGACGGCCACAGCATCCACAGTGGATCTTTCTCCGGGACGAGGTTACTAATCCCACGAGGTTACTTCCGAAGTGACCTCGTAGTATTAATGCTGTCCCAACTCCCTGTCCCAGGCAGCCAACTGTACGGCCACCGCGTATTTGTCGGCGCTGGAGAAATCCTCGAACTTCTCCAGGGGAAGCGCGGAGAGGCGCTCGTGCAGGAAGTCCGGGTCGCTGAGCACCTCGTGGTGCTTCAAGTCGTTGTCCCCCTCCACCAGGACGGGAATCACCCGGAGCACGGCCTCCTCGCAATCCTCGCGGGTAGCGCGAGACATGCGCTCCACCGTCAGGGCCAGGTGCTCGCGGACCGAGGCCGGGCCTCCGGGGCACCAGGCCTCCAGGGTCTTGCCGTAGATATCCTCCATGAGTTCTTCCAGCGTGTACTTCCTACCGGGCCAGAACGCGTAGCGGGGGCCCTGGAGCACATCCCAGAAGCGGAGCACCGAAGCGAGCCGGTTCGCCACACGCTCCGCGCTCCGCGGCGGGGACGGAGACACGGTATATTCCAGGGCGCCCCACGGGGTGCCCAGGCAGAAGGACTCGAAGGCGTCCCTCATGCGTTGACGCTCCTCCTTCGGGACGCCTCCATTCAAGTCCATGAAGACGTCGCCGAACATGTGCATCCACCAACGCGTGCGGCCCAAGTCGAATTCGGCCGCTGAGTGCATCACCAGCACCTCGCCGGGCGGCACCTGGCGCATCTGCCGGGGATGGGTAAAGGCACCGGTCTTGAGGTACTCCCGGGCCCACCAGCGTCCCTCGGCTCTCGCCTTGCGGCGGATGGCGGCGGTGGTGCCGTAGAGCCACGCTGGAAACTCAAGCACAGAGGGTTGTCCCGGGGTCATGGCTTTTCGCCCTACCACAGCGGTCAGACGCTCCTCAAGCGCCGGGCACTTCGCGCGCTCCGAGGGCGGCAGGCGCCTCGCGCCCGCTCAGCGGTAGTCCACTGGCAGGTAGACCTGGCCCTGGAAGCCCTTGGGGCGTTCGCCCCCTTCATAGGCGGCCCAGATCGCCTGCTCGGCCAACTCACCGCGCTGTTCTATTTCTTCCCTGGGCAACTCCTCTGCCTTCTGGGCCGCCCGCTCCTTCCAGGAAGCATTGGGCTTCTTGCGCCGGTAGCTCCAGCGGTACAGCGTCACTCCGGGCTCTGGCGTTCGCCAGGACAACGGCCAGAGTGCTCCCCCGTTCTCGAATTCGAGGAAGAGCGACCCCTCGAAGCCGGTGCCTCCCACGAGCTTCTTGTCAGGCTCGGCAACCTCATTGAGTGCCGCCAGGTAGCGCCCCGCCTCTTTTCTCCCTATCTCGCGTGACTTCTCATTGTCCGGCTTGAGCTCGAACAGCACGAGGAGGCGGGTATCAGTGATGTCCGGGCGCAAGCGCCTCACGAACCCAGGAAGACGCTCGGGGTCCCCCAACTCCCCCTTCTCCACAATTCTGTAGAGGTCGACGGTGTTGAGAAAGACGACGCTGGTGGGATGCTGCACGCTGTATGCTCTGCCAATGGCCTCATGTGCGACCTTGCCAAGAAAAGCGCTCCAGGGCTCACTGGAGTCCGGCTTACGGCCAGGGATCGTGGAGGAGGGCGGCTCCGCCTGGGCTGCGAGGGCCGTCACGAGCACCAGGATAAGACCCGCCAGCCTCCAGGTGCTCCTCGTCCTGGTTCCACCTTTGTTCATGTCCAACATGCTCCTCCCAGTGCAGGGCAAGGTTGGAGAAGGGACCATGAAGGGCTGACATGCCGATGACGACCGTATGCTTCGTCATGGGAGGCGGCGGGAATCGAACCCGCGCCGGGCGGTGCGAAGCATCTAGCAGAATCGCGCCCTTACTTCGCAACCGCCCGGAATAATTCGGAGTCGTTATCCCGCCGCGTCCCGTGTCGTCCTGTCCTGACCCATTCCGTTCCGCAGGCTCCTGCGACATACGTGCAACATGGCGGCTCCCTTCGCCTCGGGTCTTGGAGGAAGCCAGGACCCTGCGGGCTTCAAAGCTGGTTCGCTCCCAATCCACTAGGAGCAGCTCCCGGAGAGCCCGCCCCCGCATCGCCACGTTCGCGCCGATGGTGGCCAAGTTCACCAAGTGCTCAAGTGTCAGGACGGCCTTGTTCTCAAGCAGGCTCAGAATCACCGTATCTGTTCGCCGTCCCACGTCCCACCCGAACTACGAGCCGATAGGCTGCCGTTTCAGGTTAAGCCACCTTGGGGCTAATGACGCTTACAGCGATCAAGGACATCGCCGACATCATTGCCGACATCATCACGGCACTTGCGGCCATTGTGGCCGGCGCGTTCGCGTACTACCGCTTTGTCAAAGGCCGGGTGTTTCATCCTCGGCTCACGCTCAGCGCGCAGGCGCGCCAATTTCGCATTGGCGCAGCCGATTATCTGTTGACGACGATTGAAGCCTCGAACGTTGGCCAATCGAGAATCGACCTCAGTGATGCAACACTTAGAGTGTGCTCGCTGGAGGGGCACGCTGGCATAGGCACGGTGAGCGAGCCGCAACGCGGGCCGGTATACACGTCCCGGGTGCTCCTCGCAGAATCTTGGATAGAGTCGGGAAAACCGCTGAGAGAACAAAGCCTCCTGACGTTGCCGTCGGGTCATGACGCTCCCGTTCTGATCAATCTTCGAGTGGTGGCTCAGGGGGTGTCATTTACGGCGACGGCCATAGCTGAACCGGTGCAGAGCAAGGGAGGACAACGTGCATAGCACCGCTTACGAGTTGCAAGGGTTGACGATTGCTTCGCGGTTGTGTCCGCCGTCTTCACGATCGCGATCGATGCGGCTGGAACCTGAGTCGGTGGAGGAGAGCCAAATCCTCGATCTCGAACGCCAGATCGGGGAGGCGCGCCGCACCGGCACGCCGGTGGACGCGCTCATCGAACAACGGAACCGCATCTACAAGTCGTGGATCGAGCGACTCAAGAGAGAGAAAGACCAGGCGCCAACACAGACGGACCGAGTGCTACTCGAGAGGCAACTTGAGCGCGCGATCCGAGATTACGGAAGCAGCCGCTTCGCCGCGCGCTCACCGTGCGGGCATCAGTCGCGAGGAGGGGCGGCTCGGGTGGCACGACCTACGCACACCTACGCCAGCCACCTTGTGATGCAGGGCGTTCCGCTCAAGGTCATTCAAAAGTTGATGGGACACGTCACCATCGAGATGACGGAGCGCTACGCCCACTTGAGCCCGGATACGCGCAGAGAGGCGGTCGGGGTGCTCGACCTGCCTCTTGCGCCCGCATGCGACGTATATGCAACACGGATGGAGGAATCCGCTAACCACCCGTGATCACGGCGTAAAAAAGTGGAGGCGGCGGGAATCGAACCCGCCGCCGGAAGCATCCGGCTAGAGACAGCGGTGAGGATAGAACCAACGAAGGAGCGCACGCCGCGAGTAGACGGGGCCGGGCTGCTGCGCTTCCCCAGGCTCTGGCGACGCGCGAAAACGCCCACGCCGAAGGCTCGGCGTGGGCGCTGGCCTGCCTGCTCCTACTGCGCGAGCCCGATCTGCTTCATGTACGACTGGTTGTCCCAGAACAGGTACTCCTCGACCATGACGCCGTCCTTCCAGCGGCCCACCGTATTCATGGTCAGTTTGAACGGCTTGCCCGTCGGGGCGATGCTCGAACCATCGGGGAGCGGCATGGGCTGGGTGAAGGTGCCTTCCATTTCTCCGATGACGCTCGTCCACTCGCCGGTGCCGAACTTGATGGGGTGCACCAGGATGCGCGTGTCCGGGGCGTACACGAACATCGCTTTCAAATCCTGGATGTGGACGTCGATGCCCTGCGTCTGATGCCCGTCAGGCCAGTGGACGATGACATCCTTCGAGTGGCTGTGGTGGAGCTGGTCCCACTTCTGGTGGGTGAACACGTCGAAGTCGAGCGCATCGAACGTGGCGATGTGCTCACTCACCTGTCGCTCGTTCTCCTGATACCGCTCCAGCTCCTGTTCCGGGCTCGTGCAAGCCATGGCACCCATCAGCGCCAGGGTGGCCAACGCGGTGCAGATAGACATGCGGGACTTCCCCTGCGTTTCGTTCGTCTTCATGGTCTTTCCTCTTCGGTGGGAGCACGACCTCGGGCGCTGTCCCTCCGTCGCGCTGTTCGAAGAGCAAGATGCCGTTGTTGCTTCGGTGCAACTAGGCGTCTTGGAAGCACAGCACTGTTGCTCAATTGGAACAGCGAAAAAGCGAGGGGACGGACATGGGACCGTTGGTCAGAGGACTCACTCACTCATCCATGGGCTGGCGAGAGGGGGCGAAGAAGCGAGCGAGTCTCTCGCCGACCCAGGCCGGATTGTCCTCGGCGAAGGTATGGCCGCTCTGGGGGACGAGCTCCGCTTCGACATTCTCCGCGACCTGGAGCACGCAGCCGAGTGTCTGGGCCTGCGGGATGCCCTGGTCGCCGTTCAGCACCAGCACGGGCATCTTCAGCTTGGAGCAGAAGGCCGCGCGGTTCTCCCTGCCATCCTCGACCATCGTCTCGTAGTGCTTGAAGCCGGCGCGCATGCCACCCGGCGCGAGGTAGTACGGAAGGAAGAGATTCACCGCCACGTCCGCCGCGTCCTTCGACGTGGACGCCCATTTCATCCAGGGTAGCAGGTAGGCCACTTCCTTCCCGGCTGTCAGCATCTCGGCAACATCGACCTGGGCGTGGAAGCCGAAGTGCCAATAGCCGCCCGTTGCCGGATTCATCAGCTCATCGAGGCCGAAGCCGGGGATCAGAGACTCGGCGAGGATCAGCCGGCGGACCTCGTCAGGATGGCGGGACGCGTAGGCATAGGCGACCATCGTGCCGATGTCGGTGCCAACCAGGTTGATGGTGTCGAAGCCGAGCGACTGGACGATCTGCCGCACGTCCTCGGCGACGTTGACCTTCGAGTAACCGGTCTCGGTCTTGTCGGAATCGCCGAGGCCACGAAGGTCGGGGGCGATCACGGTGAAGCCAGCCACGGCGAGCAGGGGCATCAGCTTGCGCCACGAGGCCCAGGTGTACGGGTACCCATGCACGAGCACGAGGGCCGGGCCCTTGCCGCCCATCACATAGTGGATCCGGGTGCCGTTCACGTCGGCGTAGCGATGCGTGAACCCGTTGAGGCCTTTCACCGGGCTATCTGCCTGTGGAGCGGCCGGCTCCATTCCGTTTGTCGTTGGATGGGTGTTCATGCTGCCTCCATGGGGGGGTAATCCGTCAGGCCGGTTTCGCCCGGCGCGTAGAAGGTCTGTGGGTTGGGCTTGTTCAGCGGGGCGCGTCTGGCGAAGCGCTTCGGCAGGTCCGGATTGGCGAGGAACAGCCGGCCATAGGCGACCGCGTCCAAGGTGCCCTGGGCGATCGCCTCTTCGCCCTTCTCGCGGTCGAACTCACCCGCCCCGATCAGCCGGCCCGCGTAGTGCGACCGGATCCACTCCAGCGGGATTCCCGGTCCAGACCCATGGGCGAGATCCTGCGCGGTGACACGGGTCACATCGACCCAGGCGAGACCGAGTGGACGGAGCCGCTCGAGAAGATAGGCGAAGGTCTCCTCAACCCGCGGATCCGGGCTCCCCGCGACGGTGGCGCTGGGCGAGAACCTGATTCCAACGCGCTCGGCACCGTAGACGTCCGAGACCGCCGCGAGGATTTCCAGCGTCAAGCGTGTGCGGTTCTCGAGGCTCCCCCCGTAGCTGTCCTCACGACCGTTGGTTCCAGCCCGGAGGAAGCGATCGAGGAGGAAGCCATTTCCGTTGTGGATCTCGATGGCATCGAAGCCCGCTTCCCGGGAGGCCCGTGCGCCGTTGACGTACCCCTTCACGATGCCGGCGATTTCGGATGTCGTGAGCTCAGCCGGTGTGATCGCTTCCATCATGGCCCAGCCGGGTGGCCGTCCCTTGGCTTCGTCTTCCTTGCGTTCGCGCCCGGTGTGCCAGAGCTGGGCGGCGATCAGGCCGCCCGCGTCGTGCACGGCCTCGACCACCTTGCGCCAGCCATTGACCTGTCTGGCGGTGAAGAGACCGGGCAGTGGTGGGAAGCCAGCGCCGTAGGGAGCGACGGCGGTGGACTCCGTGATGATCAGCCCCGCGCTGGCCCTCTGGGCGTAATACCTCGCGACGAAGTCCGGGGGAGCCAGGTCCGCGTCCGCTCGCACGCGGGACATGGGGGACATGATCACCCGGTTGCTCAAGGTCAGAGCGCCAAGGGTGACTGGAGTCAGGAGTCTGTCTTGATGATGGATCGGGACCATTCCGGGTTCCTGTTGCTGGGTTCGTGTTGCAATCATTTCTATGTAGAGCCCCGGGGCGTTCCAACTGGAAGCGCGGTTGCCAGGCGTGGACATGGTGTTCCAGTTCTGGAACGCTCGAGGCCATGTTCGACCTGGACCTGACCGATCTGCGTGCATTCGCGCGCATCGCCGACTTGAAGAGTGTCTCGGCTGCCGCGCGAGCGTTGAATATGCCTAAGTCGTCTGTCAGCCGTTCACTCGCCCGGCTGGAGGCCGTCGTGGGCACCGCGCTGGTGGAACGCTCCAACCGCCATTTGCGGCTCACGGAAGCGGGCGCGCTGCTGTATCCACATGCATTGCGGATCATGAACGACGTTGACGAGGCCGAGACCGCGCTGGGGGGCTTCGTCGGCGTACCGCGTGGCACTCTGCGGGTGAGCGCGCCGCTTGCGTACGCCCATACCTTTATCGCGCCGATGCTGCCGGCGTTTCTCGCGAGCTACCCCGAGCTCCGGGTGGTGCTCGACCTCAACCATCGCAACGTCGATATGGTCGCCCAGGAAATCGATGTGGTGGTCCGTATGGGTCCACTCGTCGATTCCGGACTTGTCGCGCGCCGTCTACCGCCGCTGGAGATATGGCTTTGCGCCAGCCCCTCCTATCTCGAGGCGCGAGGGACGCCCACCTCGGTCGCGGACCTGGCGGCTCACGACTTCATCGACAGGATCGACGGGACGACGGAGTGGACGTTCGATACGCCCGGCCGTGGAAAAGAGCATGTTTCCATCTACCCGCGTGTGGTTTCCCCGGAGCCCACGGTAGGGTTGGTGATGCTGATGGGCGGAGCGGGCATTGGCAGGCTACCGCGCTTCATGGCCGAGAAGGCGATTGCCGCGGGTGAGCTGGTGCGCGTGCTCCCCGCGACGAGACCGGGCACGACCGAGGTCAACGCCCTGTATCCGAGCCACCGAAGCCTCTCGGCCAAGGTGCGCGTCTTCATCGACGCGCTCGCGGCCCACCTCGGGGGCAAGAAGCCTCGAGGATGAGGTGTCAGTCGTGGCTTCTGGGGCTCCGCACCGTGACGTCTGGATACACGGGGGTGAACACGGGCACGGATACCCTCACCCCGTCCCTCTCCCAGAGGGCGAGGGGAGATTGCTCCCACATGTCCTCCACGGATTTGTTCACCACTTGCCAGCGGCGGGGGCTCCCAGCACACTGACTCCCGTCAGTGGGGGCGCCAGGGCCGGGCGCACACTCGCCTGGAGGCCGTCGTGAGGCGCTGGAATGGTTGGGGACTCGCTGCCGTCAGCTACCCGCTGCCGGATGCCACCGCGGCTGTCCTCGCGGAACGTATCGGGCCCGGGACTCCGCCCCGAGATGCCTCGCTCGCCGAGGTGCTCTCCTCCGTCCCTCCCTCTCGCCTCCCCCCCCACCCGCTCGTCTCCACCGAGCCCGAGGTCCGTCTCCGCCACGCTCGCGGTCAGAGCTTCCCCGACCTCATCGTCCTGCGCAGCGGCCGCGTCCCCGCCTTCCCCGATGGGGTCGCCTTTCCTCGCGATGCTGAAGAAGTACGCGCGCTGTTCTCCTACGCTCGCGACGCAGGCGCCCGCCTCATCCCCTACGGCGGTGGCACCAGCGTCGTCGGCCACGTCAACGTCGCTCCCGGTGACGCCCCCATCCTCACCGTCTCCCTCGAGCGCCTCCAGCAGCTCCACTCGCTCTCCGCGGAGGACCGGCTCGCCACCTTCGGCGCCGGCGTGAGCGGCCCCCGGCTCGAGGACGCCCTGCGAGCCCGCGGCTACACGCTCGGGCACTTCCCCCAGTCCTTCGAGCTGTCCACGCTCGGTGGATGGATCGTCACCCGCTCGCGCGGGCAGCAGTCTCTCGGCTACGGGCGCATCGAGAACCTCTTCGTCGGAGGACGACTCGAGTCCCCCGCCGGCACCGTGGTGCTCCCCTCCTTCCCCGCCAGCGCCACCGGGCCGGACCTGCGTGAGTTCGTCCTCGGCTCCGAGGGACGCATGGGCATCCTCACCGAGGCCACGGTGCGCATCTCCCCGTTGCCCGAGCGCGAGGAGTTCCACGCCCTCTTCTTCCCCGACTGGGAGTGCGCCCGCACCGCCGTGCGCGAGCTGGTGCAGAGCGGCACGCCCCTGTCCATGCTGCGCCTGAGCACGCCCCAGGAGACGGCCATCAACCTGGCCCTGTCCGGCCACCCGCGCATGGTGCGGGTGCTGTCCGGTTCCCTCTCCCTGCTTGGCGTTGGCTCGGACGGCTGCATGCTCGTGCTCGGCGTGTCCGGGAGCCGGCGCACCGTGGAGTCCGCGCAGCACACCGCCATGGGCCTCGCGGGCCGGCACGGCGGGGTGCGCGTACCCCTGCTGGGACAGAAGTGGCTGAAAGGCCGCTTCCGCGCCCCCTACCTGCGCAACGCCGCCTGGGAGCGCGGCTGGGGCGTGGACACCGTGGAGACGGCCACCTCCTGGAGCAACGTGCCCCGCCTGCTCGCCGCCGTCGAGGACGCCCTGCGCGGAGCCCTCGTGGACCAGGGCGAGCGGGTACTTGTCTTCACCCACCTGTCACACGTGTACGCGACCGGCTCCAACCTCTACACCACGTTCATCTTCCGCTTGGGGAAGGATGCCGAAGAGACCCATGCACGCTGGCTCGCGCTCAAAACAGCCGCCAGCCGCGCCATGGCCGCCCACGGCGGAACCATCAGCCATCAACACGGCGTGGGCACGGACCACCGGCCCTGGTTGGAAGCGGAGAAGGGCGCACTCGGCCTCTCCGCCATCCGGCAGATGTTGGGAACATTCGATCCATCGGGCCTGCTCAATCCGGGCAAGCTCGTCTGAGACTGGCAGTCGGGGGGAGTCGTCACACCATGTCCGCATTCACTGAACGAGAGACGCTCTGGGGAGCGCTGGCAGCGCCCTGGGATTTGATCATCATCGGAGGCGGCATCACCGGCGCCTCCGTGCTGCGCGAGGCCACCCGCGCCGGCTTGAAGGCCCTGCTCGTCGAGCAGCGCGACTTCGCCTGGGGCACCTCGAGCCGCTCCAGCAAGCTCGTCCACGGAGGCCTGCGCTACCTCGCCAACGGCGATGTGCCCCTGGTCCGCCAGTCCATCCGCGAGCGCCAGCGGCTCCTGGCCGAGGGCAACGGACTGGTGCAGCCCCTCGACTTCATGCTCGCCAGTCACCCCCGCGAGGGCGGCAAGCACTGGCAGGGCCGCGCCGGTATCTTCGTGTACGAGCTGCTCACCGGCCGCTGGCCTCGCGGCAACCACGCTACCGCCCAGCTGCGCGAGCTGGAGCCCTCGCTCGTGCAGGAGGAAGGACTCATCGGTGTGCCCTATGACGAGGCCTGGGTCGATGACGCGCGGCTCGTGCTGCGCATCCTCCGCGAGGGAGTGGCCGCGGGAGGCTCCGCGCTCAACCACGTGCGCGTCACCGGCCTGCTCCGCGAAGACGGCCGCGTCACGGGCGTCGAGCTGATGGACACTGTCGGGCAGCGCTCCGCCACCGTCCGCGCCCGCGCCGTCGTCAATGCCACGGGCGTATGGGCGGACTCGGTGCGCGCGCACCTGTCCGCGGCCCCCAAGCTGCGCCCCCTGCGCGGCAGCCATCTCGTCTTCTCGTCCCAGCGCTTCCCCCTCGCCCACGGCATCAGCTTCCGGCACCCGCGCGGTGACCGCTTCGTGTGCGTCATGCCCTGGGAGGACTCCACGCTTGTCGGCACCACGGACCTGGACCACCACCCCTCGCTGGACCAGGAGCCCTCCATCTCCTCCGAGGAGGTGGCCTACCTCCTGGAGGCGGTGGAGTCCCGCTTCCCCGCGCTGAAGCTCACCCTCGACGACGTGGTGTCGTGCTACGCCGGGGTGCGGCCCGTCATCTCCTCCGGCGCGAGCGACCCGTCCAAGGAGTCCCGCGAGCACCTCGTCCTCAAGGAGGAGGGGCTCGTCACCGTCACCGGCGGCAAGCTCACCACCTGCCGCGCCATCGCGCACGATGCCCTGCGCGCCCTCCGCCGCCAGATTCCCGAGCTGGCCTCGTTGGAGCCGGAAGGGCCCTTCCTCGGCACGCCTCCCTCGCTGGAGGACGCACCCCTCTCCCCAAAGGCCCGCATGCGCCTGCAAGGGCGCTACGGAGCGGACGCGCCCGCGCTGGTGGCCATGGCCCGTCCCGGCGAGCTCGAATCCGTCCCCGGCACCTCCACGCTCTGGGCGGAGCTGCGCTGGGCGGCGCGCAACGAGAACGTCGTCCACCTGGATGACCTGCTGCTGCGGCGCGTGCGGCTGGGGCTGCTGCTGCCCCGGGGCGGCGAGGCGCACCTGTCCGCCATCCGCACCCTCTGCCAGCAGGAGCTGGGCTGGGACGACGCGCGCTGGGAGTCCGAGGCCCGCGCCTACCTGACCCTCTGGCGCACCCACTACGCGCTGCCCGAGCAACCCCGCCTGCCCGCGGGCGGCGAGCTCCTGCCCGCGCAGCTTGAGAAGGCCCCCGAGAGGCCGCGTCTCCGGCTCGCCACGTCCCAGTCGAGTCTGGTGCGGCTGCAGACGGTGAACCTCCAGGGCGGCCCCGTCCACTACGCCGACTACGGCGGGAGCGGGCCCACGCTGGTGATGCTGCACGGCCTGGGCGGCTGTTACCTCAACTGGCTGCCCGCCGCGCCACTGCTGACGAAGCACGCGCGGGTGCTCGCGCTGGACCTCATCGGCTTCGGGCGAACGCCCATGGCCGGGCGCTCCGTCGGCGTGGCGAGCCAGCAGCAAATGCTCCAGCACTTCCTCACGGAGGTGGTGGGCGGGCCCGCGGTGCTGGTGGGCAACTCCTGGGGTGGACTGGTAGCGCTCGCCCACGCGGCGCAGGCACCGGAGACGACGGCGGGGCTCGTGCTCGTCAGCCCCGCGCAGCCACCCCCGCGCGGCACGCGGTTGGATCCGGTGCAGGCCGCTCGGCTCGTGCTGCACACGATGCCGGGCGTGGGCGAGTACATCGTGTGGCGCGATGGAAAGCGGAGCGGTGCGCGCGGCCTCTTCATGGACCTGCTCACCCTGGGGTGCGCGGACGTGCGGCGCGTCCCCCAGGAGGTGGTGGAGGAGAACACGGCCCTCCTCGCCGAGCGCATGGAGCGCATGCCCCTGGGCCACTCCGCCAGCTACCTGCGGGCCACGCGCTCGATGATCCTCACGCTCCTGGGCCGCAACCGCTTCGAGTCCTGGGTGCGCGGTGTGCGTGCCCCCACACTGCTGGTGCATGGTCGGCAGGACCGACTGGTGCCCGTGGCCTCCTCGGAGGCTCTGGCCGCCCTGCGCCCGGACTGGAGCTTCGAGCCCATGGACGACATCGGCCACGTGCCCCAGATGGAGGACGCGTCCCGCTTCGTCGAGCGGATGACGCGCTGGATGGACAAGTCCCTGTACGGGCGCCGCCCTGCCCTCTCCACTGGAGAGGAGTCCCCGCAGCTCATCGCCGGACTCGCCACACGTTAGGCGCCAGACGGCCCCCCCAGGCGGCTCACCCGTCACGGAGCCGTCACACCCCCTTTGAGAAAAGATGCGCCGGGCGTGGCCGGAAGCTCTCTGCCCACGTCCAAGCAAGAGGGGGAGTCGTCCACATGCCGTCCGCCGTACCGTCCGAGCCGCTCCGCCGTCCTCGCATCAACAAGGCCATCGTCGCCTACATGGTGGTGGTGCACGGGCTCGCTGCTTCCGCCTTCTGGCTGCCCTGGCCCCCCTATGCCCTGCCTATGGCGCTCACGCTGTACGTGAGCATCGGGCTCGGCACCACGGTGGGGCTGCACCGGCTGCTCAGCCACCGTGCCTTCCGCTGCCCCCGCTGGGTCGAGTACGCGCTCGTCACCGTGGCCATGCTCACCGGCCAGGGCAGCCCCCTCCTTTGGGCCGCCACCCACCGCATCCACCACGTCCACACCGACCTGCCCCAGGACGTCCACTCCCCCGTGCGCGGCTTCTGGTACTCGCACATGGGGTGGATCCTCGATGACGACTCGACGGACTCCCAGGCGTGGCGCACGTACTGCCGAGACCTCGCCCACGACCGCTACTACTACTGGCTGCTGCGCTACCGGATGGTGCCCCAGGTGCTCGCGGTGGTGCTCGTCGGCGTGACGCTCGGCTGGAGCGTGGTGCCTGCCTGCTTCTTCCTCCCCGTGGTGTGCTGGATGCAGAGCACCTACTGCGTGAACTCGGTGTGCCACGTGAAGACCTTCGGCTTCCGCGCCCACGACACGCGCGACCTCAGCCGTAACGTGTGGTGGGTCTCCGTGCTCGCGCTCGGCGAGGGCTGGCACAACAACCACCATGCATTCCCGGGCTCGGCGCGGCACGGCCAGGCCTGGTGGCAGTTGGATCCAGGCTGGGCCTTCATCCGGCTGCTGAGCTGGCTCGGCCTCGCCTGGGACGTGCGGCTCCCCGGCCAGCGAGCCCCCGACTCCCAGCAACAAGCCCCGACGGTCTGAGAGCCTTCCTTCCAGAGAGAGACAACCCCATGCGGATCGCCGTCATCTCCACCTATACGCATCCGACCCGGCAACGGATCAAGGAGCCGTCCATCATGCAGTCCTCGGTGCCCGAGCTCATCGCCGGGCTCTGCCCCGAGGACGCCGACATCGAGCTCTACAACGAGAAGGAGCTCGACATCCCGCTCGACCGGGACTGGGATCTCGTCTTCTTCTCGTACCTGCACTCCTACTACGAGCACACCAAGGTGCTCTCCACGCTCTTCCGCCAGCGCGGCATTGTGACGGTGGCGGGCGGGCGGCACGCGAGCCACTTCCCCGACGACTGCGAGCAGTACTTCGACGCCGTCATCACCGGCGAGCCCGAGCCCAACGTCCCCACGCTCGTGGCGGACTTCCAGAAGGGGCAGCTCAAGAAGCGCTACGGCCTGAGCGCCAAGGGCGTCACGGACATCCGGCCGTACCGGTACGAGCTCATCGACTTCTCGCACAACAAGGTGCGCCTGCCGGGCATCGAGGCCTCGCGGGGCTGCCCCTTCAGCTGCAACTTCTGCGTGCTCACCGGGCACGAGCGCTACCGCTACCGCCCCATCCCCCAGGTCATCGACGAAATCCAGACGCGCATGCGCTGGAACAAGAACTTCTTCGGGCTGATGGATGACGCGTTCGTCTTCCTGGACAACAACCTGGGGGGCTCGCCCAAGTACCTGCGCGAGCTGTGCGAGGCGCTCATTCCCCTCAAGAAAACGTGGGGCTGCGCGCTCACCTTCAACGTGCTCAAGGACGAGTCGCTGGTGAAGCTGATGGGCCGCGCCGGCTGCCGCTACATCTACACCGGCCTGGAGTCACTCAACCCCGAATCCATCGAGGCCATGAACAAGGGCCAGAACAAGCTGTCCGAGGTGAACGCCGTCATCCAGCGCGCGTTCTCCAGCGGCATCCTGCTCTCGTTCGGGCTCATCGTCGGCTCGGACGGGGACACCAACGAGTACCTGGAGAAGGTGCCCCAGTACCTCGCGGACCTGCGCTACTTCTCCATCACCTTCCTGGGCATCGTCAGCCCCTACCCGGAGACGCCCTTCTTCCGCGAGGTGGCCTCCGAGGGTCGCCTGCTGCCCGGCACCATCAGCCGCGACTACGACGGCTACACGCTGTGCCACCGTCCGAAGAACCTGCACCCCTCGGAGGTGGTGGAGCACTTCCAGCGGCTGTGCCACACGCTCGGCAGTCTCCCCAACATCGCCCGGCACTACTGGTCCAAGCTCGCGATGAGCGACATGCCCCGCTACCGCAGCACCATCCTCTTCTCGGGGCCGGAGATCCTCAGCATCCGCAACCCGGTGAAGAACTCCTCGCGGCGCTACATCGCCGGCATGGATCCGCTCGAGGCGTGGGACGCGCAGCAGATGGTGCGGCTGGGACTCGAGCCCCAGCGCATCGGCCCACCGGGCTCCGGGCGTTTTCATCCAAACAGACTCCCAAGCTGACTCGGTCATGATTCACCCGGTGTGACGCCTTTCACCGAGACGAAGTGAGGTTTCTCACAGCACCAGAGCCAGGACTCCCCTATCAATTGTGCAACGTCCGCCACACCGGGCGGACGGGGAGGCGAACGATAAAGAGTGGCTCCATATTCGGTCTGATGATTGCTATCGAGTCCTTTGACACCTTCCCAGGAGGAGTCCTGCGGGTGTGTCGATGTCTTGGCCTCCATCGGGCAGAATTTGTACACGGTGTTCTCACTTACGATAGGGGTTGCATTATGTCTAGCAATGCAAACACTTGCTTACATCGTGCACAACTGTCGAGCCGAAAGGACGTGTGCGGATGAGTGCGACGAAGAAGGGTGAACTCTCTTTCTCTCCAGAGGCACTGAGAGCGAAGTACCGGAGCGAGCGTGAGAAGCGACTGCGCCCCAACGGCAACACCCAGTACATCCCCCTGAAAGGCATCTACGCGGACTTCGACAAGGATCCCTACGTCGAGCCCGGCTTCACCCGTCCGGCGCTGACGGAGAAGCTCGACGTGCTCATCGTCGGCGGAGGCTTTGGCGGCATGCTGGCGGCGGTGCGGCTGCGCCAGGCCGGCGTCCACTCCTTCCGCATCGTCGAGAAGGGCGGCGACTTCGGCGGCACCTGGTACTGGAACCGCTATCCGGGCGCCGCCTGTGACGTGGAGTCCTATATCTACCTGCCGCTGCTGGAGGAGACCGGCTACATCCCCAAGGAGAAGTACGCCAAGGCGCCGGAGATCTTCGCCCACTGCCAGCGCATTGGCCGGCAGTTCGACCTCTACAAGGCGGCGCTGTTCCAGACCCTGGTCGAGCAGATGGATTGGGACGAGGACGCCCGGCGCTGGAACGTCACGACCAACCGGGGCGACCGGCTCGCTGCGCGGTTTGTCATCATCGCGGGCGGCATCCTCCACAAGGCGAAGCTGCCCGGCATCCCGGGCATCGAGACCTTCAAGGGCCACAGCTTCCACACGAGCCGGTGGGACTATGCCTATACCGGCGGCGGTCCCACGAGCCGCATGGCCCGGCTGGCCGACAAGCGCGTGGGCATCATCGGAACGGGCGCGACCGCGGTCCAGGCGATTCCCCACCTCGGTGCTTCGGCCAAACAGTTGTACGTCTTCCAGCGCACACCCTCGGGCATCGGCGTGCGCAACAACCAGCCGACCGACCCGGAATGGGTGAAGACGCTCAAGCCTGGCTGGCAGCAGGAGCGCATCCGCAACTTCACCGCGCGCGTCTCCGGTCGCCAGACGGACGTTGACCTGGTGCGGGACGGTTGGACCTACATCTTCGATGATTCCGAGTTCCGCCGCGCGAAGACTCCTGAGGAGGCGGCCGAGCTGCGCCAGCTGGCTGACTTCCGCAAGATGGAGGAGATCCGCGCTCGGGTGGCCGCCATCGTCAAGGATCCGGTGACGGCCGAGGCGCTCAAGCCCTACTACTACCAGCTGTGCAAGCGGCCCTGCTTCCACGACGAATACCTGGATACGTTCAACCGCCCCAACGTCCAGCTCGTGGATACCGATGGCAAGGGCGTGGAGCGGATCACCCCCACCGGCGTGGTGGTCAAGGGCAAGGAATACCCGGTCGATTGTCTGGTCTACGCCTCGGGCTTCGAGGTCTCGAGTGATTACACCGGGATGCTGGGCTTCGACATCCGCGGGCGCGGCGGCAGGTCCCTGCGAGACAGCTGGGCCAACGGTCCGGCGACGTTGCATGGCATGCACAGTCGCGGCCATCCGAACCTGATGATGTTCAGCACCATCCAGAGCGGTTGGGCGATCAACTTCGTTCACATCCTCGACGAGCAGTCGCAACACGCCGCCTACATCATCGAGCGTTGCCTGAAGCGTGGCATCGAAGCGATTGAGCCCTCGGAGCAGGCGCAGCAACAGTGGTGGGAGGTGATCCTCGGCCGTCTCAAGATGGGTTCCGCCTTAGGGGGTCCCGAGTGCACGCCCGGCTACTACAACAACGAGGGGGCCAAGCCGGGCCCGAACGAGATGCGCTACGCCTCCTTCGGGGGAGACACGCTCGCGTTCATCGACGTCCTGCGCACGTGGCGCCAGGGCGAGGAACTCGCGGGCCTGGAGCTCACCAGGTCCCTGGGCTGAAATGCCTGATACCTCAGCGATGAACGTGCTCTTGAGGGGAACTCGCTAGCGAACCGCGGGCCCGGGCCTTACACAGTGCCCACCCATGAGCCCCCGCGAGTTCCCCGTATGAAGCAAGCCTCGCTGTCCCTCCTCGTGCTCTGCCTCACCTTCGCCCTGTCCGGCTGCGCGCTTCCCGCGCCCACCTCGGGCAAGTTGCTGCGCACCGGGCCCACTCCCGTCTCCGAGGCCCTCTTCCAGGTGCGCGCCCGTCACACGGACCTCGTGTCCGTGCGCGTCCTCTTCCCCTCGGACGCCGAGGGCCACCCCGCCCGGCCCGCCGATGGTGCGCCTCTGCCCGCGCTCGTCCTCGTCCACGGCGGCCTCGTGCCTCCCGAGGACTACCTCTGGCTCGCCGAGTCCCTCGCCGCACGCGGCTACGTCGTCGCGCTGCCCTCGCACCCGCTCGACCTGCCGCTGTCCGCCATCGACAACGGCCACTTCGCCCGGGAGCTCCTCACCTCTCCCCCCGAGGGCTCGCTCCTCGAGGGCCTCGTCCACCCCTCCCGCATCGCCGTCGCCGGCCACTCCCTCGGCGGCGTCGTGTCCGCCAAGCTCGCCCTCGACGGAGGCTTCACCGCCCTCGCCCTGCTCGCCAGCTACCCTGACCCGGCCGACTCCGAGCGCATCCCCTCGCTCGCCATGCCCTCGCTCTCGCTGGCCGGCGAGCTGGACTGCCTCTCGACGCTGCCCCGCGTCCGTGACGACGCCTCCCGGCTCCCCGCGCCCTCGGTGCTCGCCGTCCTTCAGGGCGTCACCCACTTCCAGTTCACCTCCAGCGACCAGCGCGACGTGGAGGACGGCTGCGCGCCCACCGTGCCGCTCGACACCGCGCACGAGCGCATCGCCGAGGTCCTCTCGCGCTTCCTCCGCGCCGCGCTCGCCGGACAGGGCACCGGCGCCGATGACATCCGCCAGGTGCCCGGTACGGAGGTGACCGCGCGATGAAGGCCCTCGTCTTCTCCAGTGCGCTGCTGCTCGCCTCGGTGGCCACCGCCGAGGCCCCCGTCCTCACCACCCGTGGCCGCGTGGACGCCTCGCACCTGACTCTGCTCGCGGGCCCCCAGGGCGTGGGCCTGGGCTTCCTCCTCGCCGCTCCACTCGAGCCCGAGTCCAGGCCCACCGCCTTCGGCGGCGAGCTCTTCGTCCTCCCCTCCACCGGTGTGCTGGAATTGCGCGGCGCCGGCCAATGGCAGCTCACCTCGGACGAGGGTGTCTTCCAGGCCTCGGCACAGCTCGGGCTCACCACCTACGGTGTCCTGCGTGGCCCCGCGGACCTGGGCCTCGGGCCGCACGCGGGCCTCACCGCGAGCCTCGGTGGCCCCCGCCTCGAAGGCTTCCTCGGCGCCCAGGCCGGAGTCGAGGCCTTCCTGCGCACCGGCGGCCCCCGGGTTCCCCTGCGCGCACTGCTCGGCGCGCGCGGACGGCTGGGACCCTGGGGCCTCGCCCTCACCGCTCGCGCCGGGATGGACCTCGAGCGCGGCCTCTCCGCCACCTGGCGCGGCGATGTGCTGCTCGCCCTGAGCTGGTACGGCCGCTTCGTCGAAGTGCCTCCGGAAGCCTCGGCGCCGACCCTGGACGTGAAGTAGGCGCGCCCGTAAGCGCCACCGTCTTCAGTGGAACGTCCGGTCTTACCGCTGGGCGCCCACAGTACTCCCCAGCGCTTTCAGGCGTTCAACCGCGTTGCCGTTTTTCGGGTTCAGTTCCAGGGAGCGCCGATAGTTGCGGATCGCCTGGTCACGGTCCCCCGTCTTTTCCTGCGCTTCGGCCAGACTGTCGAACAGATTTGCGTTGTCTGGATAGACGTGGACGCCGAGCTTGAAGATCTCCACCGCATCCTTGCCTCGACCGCCGCGCAGCAGCTGGTAGCCCCATGAGTTGATCTGCGAGTCCTCGAGCCGGAAGGTTGCGGACTTCGCATGCAGCGCGTCGTAGGTGGGGATGGCCCGCGCGAAGCCTTCCTTGCCCAGCGTACGCACGAACGTTTCCAGTGTGGGTGGCGTGTCGTCGCCGCGGCGCACGTCGAGCGTCAGCATGTGGCGGGGTACCTTGTTCGCGGCGGCGGAATTGTTCATGAAGGTGCGCGCGGCCGTATCGTTCTTCAGGTAGGCATCGAGGAACTGGTGGACGTAGCGCGCCGTCCAGCTGTGCGCGAGCGCCGCCTCATCGCGCGAATACTCCTCGAACGCGCGCTCCGGCGCGAAGCGCAGGTGAATCGAGGAGAAGTCCGGGTGTGTCATCGGATGCATCGTCACGATATACACATCCGAATACTTCATCTGGTTCATCAGGTTGAAGCTGGTGTCGATCTGGCGCTGGTTGATGCTTTCGAGCGTGTCGGGGCGCCGCGCGACGTACAGCAGCGGCACCGCCAGACGCGCTGGCGTTACGTATTTCGCGGCGTCCTTGCCGCCGTTGACGAATTCGGGGAAGCCGCGCAGCGAGCCGTCCAGGCTGACCAGTGCGCCGATGCGGTCGTCCCTGGCTGCCGCCAGTACGTTCGCAAGTCCGCCCCAGCTGAAGCCGACGACGGCAATGCGGTTCATGTCCGCCTGCGGCATGGCCTGGGCGGTCGCGATCAGGAAGGCGATATCGGCCGCCTGCGTTTCCAGGCCCTCCAGGTCGACCGTCATCCAGCGCGTGCGCGCTCCCAGCGAGGCGCTGGACAGCACGACGTAGCCCTGGCTCGCGAGGTATTCGCACAGGTCTACGTTCTCTGCGGCGCTGGCGCTGAAGCTCGGCGCGTAGATCACGACCGGATATTTGCCTGGCAGTGCCGGGGCATCGCGCACCGCCCACATCGGCTTCGCGAGTGCGCCATGCGACGGGTCGGCGCCCTGGCTCGCGAGCCAGATGTCGGTTGCGCTGCGCACCGCCTGCGCGTCGGCCGTGAAGTTCACCTCGGTCGCGATCGTCTCCATATACTGGCGGTAGGTCACGGGTTTGCCCTGGCGCCGCGTGGGATACCAGCTCAGCACCTGCATCGGACGCGCACGCTCACCCTGGGTGGCCGCACCCGTGATCGGGTCCACGCGCAGCTTGTACACGCGCGAGTAATCGTACCTCTGGCTGACCGTCAGGCCGACGCCGTGCGGGCCCTGCTGGTTCGAAAACGTAAAATCGGCTGCGGCGCTGGTGGCGCTCGCCATCATGAGGAGCAGTACTGGGAGTAGTCGGGACATGTTCGAAGGGCAGTATAAACTTGCCAAAAACCAAATCCATAAGTGCTGCATCAGGCGCAAAAAATTTCGCGGACCGCGCCCACATGGCCTCACGGCCTGCGGCTCTCGGAGCTGCCCCGCGACCGTGGCTTCGGAGGATTTGAATTTCCCATGACACTCCTCGTCCGACGCGGCCAATCCAGAAACCGCGAGCGCGCGTGACCGGCTGCTTCGGGACAGGGACTCATGACCTCCGTGCTGAGACGAGTGCTGACAGGGCTGTTGATGACGTGCGTGGTACTGGAAGGGTGCGGCGACCCGGCCCCGGAGTTCGCCCAGGCCACGCGTCCCCTTCAGGGAAATCCGCGGCTGGCCGCGACGCTGGTGAAGGACCTCTGGGCGGGCGCTCCCGGCTCCAATCCTACTGTTCTGGGCGAAGCCAATGGGGTGGTGTTCTTCACCCCCACCGCCCCTACTCCGGGAGGGCTGTGGAGGAGCGATGGGACCGAGGCGGGCACCTTCCCACTCAAGGCCCTGACCCCCGCGGCCACCGACCGGTGGACCCCGTTCCGCGCGGCGAGCATGAACGGCACGCTCTACTTCGCCGCCAGTGACTCCGCGAACAGCGGCTTGTGGAAGAGCGATGGAACCGAGGCGGGCACCATGCTCGTCAAGGCAATGGCGGAGAGTGGGCCCTTCAGCTTCTCTCGCGTGAACGACACGCTCTTCTTCATCCTGGACAAGGGATCTCCCAAGGAGCTGTGGAAGACCGATGGCACGACCGGCGGCACGGTGTTCATCACGAGCGTGTCTTCGCACGCGAGCGACTCGGGAAACTCCCTGCTGACGAACGAGAACGGGACGAGCTACTTCGCCCACAAGTCGAGGACCACCGGCAACGAGCTGTGGAAGAGCGACGGAACACCCGAGGGCACCGTGCTCGTCAAGGACATCCGGCCGGGAGACGTGGGCTCCGCGCCCGAGCATTTCACGCTCGTGGGCGACACGCTCTACTTCACGGCCGACGACGGTGTCTCGGGGCGGGAGATCTGGAAGAGCGACGGCACCGAGGCGGGCACTGTGCGCGTGACGGACATGATCCGGGGCCCTGGCTCGGCCTCGCCCAGGGAGCTGACGGCCGTGGGCGACAGCCTCTACTTCACGGCGGATGACGCGGCTCACGGACGCGAGTTGTGGCGCCTGGCGATCGTCGATGACACGACGCCACCCGTGGTGACGTGTCCCGCGAACGTGACCGCCGAGGCCACGAGCGCCCAGGGCACGACCGTGAGCTACCCGCGTCCCACGGCCTCCGATGACCAGACCGCCACGCCCACGCTTTCGGCGATTCCTCCCAGCGGGAGCAACTTCCCGCTCGGCACCTCCCAGGTGAACGTCAACGTATTCGACGAGGCGGGCAACCACGCCACGTGCACCTTCACCGTCACCGTGCGCGACACCACCGCCCCCACCGTCACCTGTCCGGGCAACGTGGTGACCGAGGCAACAGGTGCCCAGGGCGCCACCGTGAACTACCCGCCTCCCGTGGCCACGGACCTCATCACCACCGCCTACTTCTCGGTGAACCATCCCAGCGGGAGCACCTTCCCTCTCGGCGCCACCCGGGTGACCGTCACCGCCCGCGACCAGGCGAAGAACAGCGCCACGTGCACCTTCACCGTCACCGTGCGTGACACCACCGCCCCTACCCTCACCTGCCCAGGCAACGTGGTGGCCGAGGCCACAGGTGCCCAAGGCGCCACCGTGAACTACTCGCCTCCCACGGCCACGGACCTCGTCTCCTCCGCCAGCCTCTCGGTGAACCACCCCAGCGGAAGCACCTTCCCGCTCGGTACCACCCCGGTGACCGTCACCGCCACGGACGCGGCCAACAACACCACGACCTGCGCCTTCACCGTCACCGTGCAGGACACCACCGCTCCCACCCTGTCTTGTCCGGCGGATGTCTCGGTGACGAACGCTCCCGCCGAGGGCCAGTCCGTCGACTTCCCGTCCGCGACCGCCTTGGACTCGGCGTCCACCGCCACGGTGAGTTACAGCCACGCCTCCGGCTCGCTCTTCGCGCCTGGTACCACCCAGGTGACGGTCCAGGCCACCGACGCCGCGGGCAACAGCGCCACGTGCTCCTTCCAGGTCCACGTGGAGGCCGCCAGTCCCGTCATCGAGCCCATGCCGCCCCCTGCCTCGGGCTGCGCGGTGGGCGGTGGCGCACCCCTGGGCCTGGGCTGGCTCGCGCTGCTCCTGCTCTCCAGGGGAGTGAACCGCCGCTTCACCATCAACCGCCGTTGATCGCGAGCCCAGGCGCTCTTCAGCCGCTTGAGCGTCGCTCGGTCGAGCCTGAACCACCTTGGGCTCGACCTTGATGGGTTCAGTTCTGCAGCAGGTACCCGAGCCGCCACTCCATCTGACCCAGTCCCTCGCAATCCGCTTGGTTCGAGGCGAAGTGGTGCATCTCCGTAGCGTTGTAGCACCGATACAGCGGAATCGTGTTCGGCTGCTGAGTCGTGTACACCCAGCCCGCCGTGCGAAGCCTTGTATACCCATTCGAGGAGCACTCGCCGTCACCCGTGAGCAGATGGTCAGGGTGCCCCGGCCACTGGCTCACACATTCCTCGAGCTTTGTCGTGTTCTGGGTGGAGGCAGGCCTGGTCATGAGAAAGCCAAGCGAACGCTCCCACGCATAGCTTGAGAAGTTTCCCGGAACCGGACCGGTCGTGGTCCAGCGGTCCTTGTTGCTCGCGCTGTACCAGCGACCGAGCTCGAGACCCACCTGCGGGTTCACCGGCTGTGGGGTCATGGTGACGAGCACTTCGCGCAGCACGAGGTAGCGCTTGTCGAATGCTTCGCCTGGCTGAAGGTAGACGTATGCCAACTGAAAGGCGTCGTCGAGCTGATTGCTCCCATCGTCAAAGTTCGTCGTTGACAGATAGGCCACCAGTTCGGTCGGGGCCGGCCGGGACCAGTTCACGTCATCGAGCGGAATGAGCGGCTCGGGCACGGTGGAGAAGGCCGTCTTGTCCGCCGAGAGTTGGAGTTTGACGCCACCGAACCAGCGGTCGGCGCTGAAGGCGGCCACCAGATTCTGCGACCGCCACCGGGCGACACTTTCCGATGCATCCAGGCCCGTTGCGTCTCCGCCCAAGCCGGGGGACGTCCAGACACCATTGAGAAACTTGTACCAGTTGCCGGGGGTGGGGTTGGCGAGCCTTGCTCTCGCGACAATCGTCTTCCAGTCCCGCAGCCGGAGGCAGTAGGCATAAAGCCAACCGTCCTGCCCGTTCACGATTCCGCAATCCCCCTCGCCGGTCGACATTCCGGCCGTGGGAGCATCCGTTCCGGTAAGGAACTGCCCGAGGGGGGTCCACGACATGCCGAAGTCAGCGGAGGTCGCCATGCCCATCGACTTATGGGTTTGGTTGAGGGCGTAGTTGCACGAGCGCTCCGCGTGGATGAACCCGTAGACCACCCCGCCGGACAGCTCGGTTCCGTTGAGCCACTGTCCACATTCGTTGTAGGTGCCCGCGGCTCCGGGAGCGAGAACGGGGGTTCGGGGGCCGCCCATCGACCAGGGATCCCGGCCATCGACGGCGTAGGTGTGGCCATTCGCCGTGAAGCCCCGGTAGCTTCCATCCGGAAGCCTGATCTCATTGAATTTGGTGTCGAGTTCGTCGGCCGCGGGACCTCGAGCAATCCCAGGGCGGCGAACACGGATCTTGATGCACTCGGTACAGATGCTTTGTGCACTTGCAACAGTGCTCGCGAGTAGACCTGCTATGGCAAGGACGGCTCTCGATCCCATGAAGGCTCCGTTGAAGAGAAACGAGCAGCTCAGTGGCACAGGCATCCGGATGAGTCAACGCAAGAGAGACAGCGGACAGTTGTCGACATTGCTCTGAAGGAGCCGTGATTGGCGACAATGGCCCTCACAGTGCAGGAGTAAAAGCAGACATGGTCGGTTTCGGCTCGGCGAACAACCCGATTCACGGTGGGCTTCTGGAGCTCCGCACCGTAACGGCTTGGGGCTCAACACCACGGCAGCCCGTGGGCAGGACACGGGAGAGACGCGCCGACATCCGACACGGCACGTCCCCCCGCGCCCTGCCCCTCACGGATACCTGATGAGAAGAGCGATCCTCACTGGCCTTGGGCTAGCCTTCTAGAAGCCACCCGCCTCCTGCAACCCAGCGTGACGAGCGCCATGAGCGTGCAATAGGCAACCAGCGGCCATGCCGTATCGCCAGGCAATAGAACCACCAGTGTCGTCCCCACCGCACCGACAATGAGGCTTTCGATGCAGTAATAGAGGGCGGTCGCCGTGCCGGCGACATGGCCAAAATCCTGGAGTGCGCCATTCGCCGTCACCGAACAGGTGAAGACAATACCTATCGCGATGAGCCACATCGGTGGGATGAAGACCCAGAAGGACGGAGTGGAGGTCAGCTCCCCCATCGCCAGGAGTGCCGCACCCAGGAGCAACAGTCCCATCCCTCGGACGAGGCTGCCTGCGTTTCCCCACCGCGCCACGAACAACTTGGCAAACCGCGTCGTCGCGATCATCACGAGCGCCACCGTGGCAAACACAAGGCTAAAGCCGAGCTGCGAAAAGCCGACCCGATCGATGAGGACGCGGGGTGCCGTCGAGAAGAAGACGAAGAACGCACCCATCGCCGCGCTGAACCCGAGCGTGTAGCTCCAGAAAGGGAGGTCGGTGAGAATCGGCCCGAACGCCACGTGCGCCCTGCTTCCGTGCAGGGGTCTCGTCTCGTGCCACTTTGGCAACGCATTTAGCGCAGCGATTCCAACGAGGACACCCAGCAGGAGGAAGTTGGCACGCCAGCCGAAATGATCGGCAATCAGCGCGCCGAGGACCGGTCCCAATGCCGGCACGAACGCCAGCATCGAACTGAACAGGCTGTAGATGACCGCTCCTTCTGGGCGATTCGCATAGACATCGCGCACCGTCGCAAAGGTGGCAACAAGTGCCGCTGCCGCCCCCAGCGCCTGGAGGACACGAAGGCCCACGAAGGTCGCCGCGGACGAGGTGCCGGCAAGCAGGAAAGAGGCAAGACCAAACAGAATCGCCCCCCCGAAGAGGACGGGTCGGCGCCCCATGCTGTCGGAGAGCGGCCCGAACACGAGTTGCCCCGCGCCCAGGACGACCATGTAGAGGCTCAGCGTCAACTGAACCACCGCGGGCGAGGTGGCGAGAATGGCCGGCATTGCCGGCACCACTGGCAGATAGAGGTCCATGGCCATCGACGCCAGCAGGTCGAATGGGGCCATCAGCAGCAGTGCTACAGGAAGCGAATGAGTCCAGACTGAATGGTTTTTTTGAGGCATGACGATACACCTGCGCAAATGAGGAACATTTGGCGGCGATCTGCCTCTCCAGGACGTGACTCGTGGATGTCTAGAGCAGATGGCCGCAACAACGACTTTCGTGGTTGTTGCGGCTCAACGGTCTGCAGAAGCGGTGTCCATGTCTGATACCCCAGGGATGAGCGCATCGTCCCCTATCTCCCAAGGCCGCGCAACGCCGCTCCTCCGCCGGGGAGCGCACAAACTCCTGCCCGGGCTCGCGCAGCGGATGCAGTATCGTTCTGGCCGTGAAAGAACTTTGTACCGCCAGACTCGTGCTGCGCCTTCCACAACCCGCGGACGCTGCCCCCCTTCTCCGGCACCTGCAGCACCCGGATGTCGCACGCTGGTGGCATGGGTACGACGCTCAGCGGGTCTGGGAGGAGCTCATCGCCGGTGAGGACGAGGAAACAACCAGGCTCGTCATCGAGCGCACCGCGGACGCGCAGGTGGCCGGCCTGGTGCAGTTCACCGAACACTCCGATCCCGACTACCGCCACGCAGGCATCGACCTGTTCCTCGGTCCTGAGTTCCAGCGGCAAGGACTGGGACAGGAGGCGATTCGCGCGGTGGTGGAGTACCTCATCGACGAGCGCCACCACCATCGCCTCGTCATCGACCCGGCCGTCACCAACGAGAGAGCAAGGGCCACCTATGCCAGGGTTGGCTTCCGGCTGGTCGGCGTGATGCGCGAGTACGAACGAGGAGCGGACGGCACCTGGCACGACGGCGCATTGATGGAGCTGCTTGCCCGCGACTACGTGCGCTGACAGCCCCGCCAGCATCCGACGAGTTGTCTGACACCGACAGCGGCGCTCACGGCCTCGCGCACGAGGGCTCCTTGTCTTCCAGGACGTAGTACTCGAATTCGCCCTCCTGCCTCACCACCTTGCCCAGGTCCAGGATGTCCCCGCCAGAGGTGGGCTCGTCGTAGGACTTGTATCGGGCGTAGTGCTCCATATTGTCGTTGAACCCGGAGAGCGGCTCGCCCACGCCTCGCTGCCCCGTCTTCCGGGTGTACTGGATGTGGAGGACCTCGCCCTCGAGCGTCCAGGTCCCATGCTGCTCCTGGTCGTAGTCGTACTCGTCGAACGTCGCGCGGCCGTCCGCGCAGAATGGGGCAACCGAGAAGGTGTCAAAGGACTCGAATTTCGACCTTACCCATTTTTTTGAAGGCCCGAGGGCGCAGGCTCGGGTCGTAGACGAGAAGGTGGATCGTCCACGGCGAGAGCACCTCAAAACGCTCTAAGTGTGCGTAGGGACTTGGTTTTGCCAGCATTCACACCGCTATAGGTTCGACGATGTGATGCCTACCAATTGAGGTGGAGATACCCCTCCGTAGGTCTGACGAAGTGATGCCTACCCATGGGTGTGGAGACGCCCTGCGAGTATCCCCGCAGGGCGGTTGGAGTTAGATTTTATTGGCGAGACGCTGAGAGTTCTTCCCGGTGGGGCTCACCAACGCGGGCGCTTCTGCATCCCAGCCAGAACACCATCCACAACTCCCACGAGGAAATGCATCAGCTTTTCTTGGGTGACGTACCTGGCCTTGGCGAAGCCGCTGCTGCCTGAACCAGCCTCCATCGCAGCGAGTCGGCGGAACGCTTCTGCCCGGTTGCGCAACACTCGCGTGACCGCGGCTCCGTGAATCATCGCCACGCCCACGGTCAGGTCCACGAAGCCCTCGATAGAGCCGGCGGGCTCCGTCGGCATGGCACTGTGGATAGCGCGCCACGCCCATGCGACGCAGGTCTTACCGAGCGCGCAGCCCAGTAGCTCGAACAAGGCGCTACTGCCGGACTGTTTGAGGCGCGCTTGGCGAAGGGTCCGCGCGACAGCCTCGAGTGCGAGGAGGGAGGTGAGAATCGTGGGGGCATGGGCCAACAACTCGGCCATGCCGGACTGCTCGCCGGGCGCCGGGCTGAGGGATGCGAAGCCCAGAAGCAGAGGCGGGAAGAGACGAATGTGCGCAACTGCGGCATCAATGAGAATCTTGACTTCTCTTTTGATTATTGTCATATTAAAAGGTTTAGCGTGTCGATCGCCACATAGGACAAGCCCTGCCCAGGCGTCATCCCGGCGCTTGAGCGGGACGGCGCTGCGGACGAACGGAGGCTGGCGAGCCTCTTCCTATCAACTATGGGTGGTAACTCGCGATCAGGTCTGACGCGGTGCGCCGAGTGCTCGGCAAGCACTTGCAAGCGAGACCGTGGAGCCCGCCGCTGATGTGGGTGCCGTGGGTATGGATGGGCTCCTGCACAGGCGTCATCGCGGCGCGTGGATGAGGTGGCGCTGCGAACGAACGGAGGCAGGGACCGCCTCAGTCAGGTGTAGGGGTGATTACCGTGCGACCTGGGACGGCACGGCCGTGATTTGGTGCGGCGCGTCATTCGTTCGGCGGCAACATACGCGCCCACGAGTGAAGCGGAAACCTCGGTAGGTCCGGGCGCAACTGGCCTGGAGCAGCGATTCTGTGAGCGGGTTCGACGTTCCCATCGAGCGCGCGCGTCGACTGTCGGCGCCAACAGTGCGACTGGTCATGCTGGGTGCGACATCTGCTAGGGTGGACCGGAGAGGTCATCCACCCTGGCACTACCACCGCCCCTTCCGCTCCTCGTCCTTCTTCCCCTGGCCCTCGGGACGCCCTCCGTAGCCCAACCTCCGGCCCGCGAGCGCCAGGAGCGGCAAGTCGTCGTCCCCAACAGCCCGGAGGAGCCGGTGCCCGAGGTGCGGGTGGCAGCCAACGTCGCCACCTACCTGCGCTTCGACGCCCCCATCGACAGGGCCTCGGTGGAGGTAGAGGGCCGGGCGACGCGCTTCCGGGTGGTGGACTCGGGTGAGCGGACCCTCACCCTCGAGCCCACCATGGAGCCGGGCCCAGGGGAGAAGCTGGGCGTGCGGATGCGCTACAGGGATGGCTCCTCCCCAGCGGTTGTCTCCTTCGCGCTCGTCTCCCACCCCTCGCTGGTGGACAAGGAGGTGGAGGTGGTGCGCCGTCCGCGCACCGTTGAGGCGTTGGAGGCGGCGTTGGCCCAGAAGGAGGCGGAGCTCGCTGCGCTCCGGGGCGCAAGTGGGCCTGCGGGTTTCTTTTTCTCAGGCCGGCTCAACCTGGATGGCGTGCTGGCCCGACGCATCGAGGCGTCCACCAGTGCTCGGGATGGGCTGAAGGTGGCGGACGGAGAGGGGTACCGAGCAGGGCCCTGGGCTCTCGTTGTTGTCCACGTGCGCAACCTTCCGGGGCAGAAGCCCTGGGAGCCAGGGGAAGCGCGGCTCACCCGGGCGGACGGCACCCCCGTGAAGGTGCGCTCCGTGGACATGAACAAGGCGCAGCTCGCACCCGGTGAGGAGGGCTTCGTCGCGGTGGAGACGGAGGCGCCCTTCTGGAAGGCCGGTGAAGTCCTTCGCCTGGAACTCCTAGACAGGGGCGGCAGCCGGCGTATGTCCATCCTCAACGTGGTGCTTTAGGAGGGCCAGGCCATGGCGACGGAATCCCTGCACCCGGATCACCTCCAACCTGGCCACACGGTGGGGCCTTGGCACATCGTCCAGGTGCTGGGCCAGGGAGGCTCCTCCCGCGTTTTCAAAGTGGAGCGGGACGGCCACCCCTACTCCATGAAGATGGGGTTGCGCCCCCTCTCCGACTCCCAGGAAGCGCTCGCGGAGGAGGTGTACGTGGAGGAGAGGAGCGCCTACCGACGGCTCGCCCGCGAGGCGGCGGCCCTCTTCACCTACTCCTCCCATCCCAACCTGCTGCGCGTCTATGCGGTGGACTTCTGGCCCAACCCCAGTCAGGGCTACCCCTTCCTCATTACCGACTTCATCGACGGGGACAACTGGCACCAGTGGCGCTGGCGCAAGCCACCACACGCGGCCCGGCTGGTGGAGACCTTCAGCGACGTGGTGCGTACCGTGGACGCATTGCACCGGCGCGGCGTGTACCACCGGGACTTGAAGGCGGAGAACCTCCTCATCCGCCGGGAGGACGGCAGGCCCTTCCTCATCGACTTCGGCACCGCGCGCCTGCCGGGGGCCCTCACCAAGACGATAGGCCTCCCCGAGGGCGTCCTGCACCTAGTGCCCCCCGAGCTCCTGGCCTACACGCGTACCGAGGCGTGGAAGTGGGGCGAGCCCTTCCAGGGTGGAGTGGCCGCGGACCTGTACGCCCTGGGGGTGCTGCTCTACCAGGGCCTCACCGACCTCCACCCCTTCAACCCGGAGTTGCCGGACAAGGAACTGCTGGCCGCCATCGCCACCATTTCCCCCAAAGCGCCTCATCTCCTCAACCCCTTGGCGCCGCGTTCCCTCAGCGACATCGCCCTGAAGCTGTTGGAGAAGAATCCCGAGGAGCGCTACCCCAGCACCGAAGCGCTACTGCAAGCGCTGGAGGCGGCCGCCGAGCGAGAGCGGGGGACCCCAGCCTGGAAGGTGCCGCTCTTCCCCTCCGAGGGCAGCCCGGAGAAGCCACCTCCCCAGGAGTCGGCACCGCCAGCCCAGCTGTCGGAAAGGGTGCGCGAGGCCGCAGAGGTTGCTCCTGGCCGCCCGCGCCGCGCGAGGAAGCCCCTGCTTCTCCTCGCGAGCGTGGCCGTGCTCGCCCTTGTCTTGTGGCTGGCTCGCTCCACACTCGCGCCCCCGCCCGAGGCGCTGCTGCCCGGGTCTGGCCGTTCCGAGAAAGGAAGCCCGCCTGTGTCCACCTCTGCCCGTTCCACCCCCTCGAGTCTCCTCACCACCTGGCTGTGCGCCATCGCCGGGCTGGGCTGTCCTGGTGCCCAGGTGCGGCCTCCGGAGCCCGCGGATTGCCCCAAGGAAGCGACCGAGGCCATGTTCCAGGAGTTGAAGGTTCGGACGGCCAGCCCGCTACGAGCCGTGGTGGACATCAACCAGCCCGGAGACATGAGCGAGACGGGGGTCTACCAGGAGGGCCCCGTCATCGGCCGCCTCACGGTGGGAGATGGCAACTTGCCGGAGGGGACGGTGCTACACGGTCGCCTCTGGATGGGCCCCGGCATCTTCGACATCGCGGGGAGCGTGGAGCGCCCGGCCGTCATGGGGCGCTACACCCAGGCCGTGCTGCCCAACGGACGGAAGTACCCCGTGTGCATCGTGCTGGGCGACAGGGATGGGCGGGTGCCCAAGGAGGAAGGCTCCACGCCCGGAGCCGCCGTGCTGGCGCGAGAGCTGCCAGTAAGCGCCGTCTGGCGCTGGCCTTAAGGGCGCAGCAGCAGCAGTACGGGACCCGGGGTCCAAGTCTGGCTCAGAGGCGTCGTGGCTTACCCGATGGGGCTGGGCAAGCCACCCGATCGAAGCCGGATGCGGTCGTGCTGCTGCGCGAGGATCCAGCTAAGCCCCCGCCGGGGTTCTTGTTCACCTTCGCGAGAGTGCTGGGCACCAAAGCCCGGCGATTCCCCTCAGCAGGGCCGCTCCAACCGCCGGAAGCCCTGCGAAAAAAGTGAACAACATCTATGGCGGACCGCTTAGCGCCGTCTACTGCTGACCATGAGTTACCACCAACCGGTACAGTAAGGGCTAGTGATGCGGCTGGAGGGGACACCGTGAAGCGCCGAAAAAAGCCAGTGCCTAGCGCGAATGCACAAACACCTATGGTGCAGCAACTCCCAGCGTTAGAGCTACTTCACGAACGGCACAAAGGAGTAACGCCGGCAATCTGCGCAAGTAACGCAGAGGCCGCTTCAGTAATGCTGTCCAATCATCACACCAGTCCGTGTGATTTCCACATTGCCACTGGCCACAGCGAGAATACTCGCCAAGTCGATTGGAAACCTGCGGATGCTCGCACGAGAGGGGCGTGGGCCAACCTACGATATTGAGGCGCCGCATCATGTCCATGCCCAAATGGTTTCGCTTTTCCGTTATACCAGCCCCTCTGGATGAGGTCTTCGAGAGCACTGCAGCACTGCGTGAAGCGCATGTGTTCAAAGCTCGTGACATGGCACGTCTGTCCTGGGGCGAAGATTCGGGGCAGCTCGAGTTCCAGACCGATTCAATCCAGACCATCCGAAAAGATAGTGAGGCATTGGAGGTCGCATGTGACTGGGATGGATTCGCCGTGGCGTACAACATCTTGTCGATCCGTGCGACCATCTACATGCATTTTTGGAAGCAGGAATCCAGCACTTGCGTTGCATTGGAAATCGACGGTCAGGTTCCTTACATCAAGGTCACGGGAATGGCCGAAGGGGAATGGCTGGAGCGGTTCGCCATTGAATACACGGAGGCATGTGGTGCTTCTTCCTGTGCTTATGGCCGGGATTGGCCGATTGAGTTCGTTGCGTTGGAGCCGGAGCAGCTCGTCGGAGAATTGCGAAGCGGCAAACTGCTGAAGCGCCCACTTCCTGGGTTCTACATGCTTTCCCAGGCACTCCTGGGAAAAGAAGAACTGGCCACACTGCTGCTCGGGCAGGAACGCGATTCACGACTGCGTTACTTCCGCACGCCTGCCGGCTACCACGCTCTTTCCTCTCTATGTCAGCGTTCCTGGTGGTGAGCACGCTAATGGGACTCCCGCGGGAGCTTTCTCACTCCAACAATGCCCCCGGGCCACAACTCCTCGCATCCACTGCGCCGCCACCTCTCGAAATATCGCGACGAACGCCCGGTCCAGACGTGGCCACGCGGGATGACGCGGCCAACGCCCGGTAGGAGCGACAGGAGTTATTCCTCGTTGTTGCGCAACGTCGCGAGGACGTTGAGGTCCTCGAGCGTGGTGACGTCGCCCGTGGTCTGCTTGCCACCAGCGACATCGCGCAGCAGCCGGCGCATGATCTTCCCCGAGCGCGTCTTGGGCAGCCCCTCCGCGAAGCGGATTTCATCCGGCCGCGCGATGGCGCCGATTTCCTTCGTCACGTGCGCGCCCAGCTCCTTCTTGAGCTCCGGCGAGGGCGCGACGCCCTGCTTCAGGGTGACGAAGGCCACCAGCGCGGTGCCCTTGAGCTCGTCCGGGCGGCCCACCACGGCGGCCTCGGAGACGGACTTGTGGGCCACCAGCGCGCTCTCCACCTCGGCGGTGCCCAGGCGGTGGCCCGCCACGTTCACCACGTCGTCCACGCGGCCCATCAGCCAGAAGTAGCCGTCGTTGTCCCGGCGCGCGCCGTCACCGGTGAAGTACTTGCCGGGCAGCTCGCTGAAGTACGTGCGCACGTATCGGTCCGGGTCCCCGTACACGGTGCGCAGCATGGAGGGCCACGGTCTCGTGACGAAGAGCAGGCCTCCCTGGTTCGCCGGCACCGAGTTGCCTTGTCTGTCCAACACCTCGGTGTGGATGCCGGGCAGCGGCAGCGTGGCGCTCCCAGGCTTGGTGGGCGTGGCCCCCGGCAGCGGCGAGAGCATGATGCTGCCTGTCTCCGTCTGCCACCAGGTGTCCACCACGGGGCAGCGTCCGCCGCCGATGACGTCGCGGTACCACATCCACGCCTCGGGGTTGATGGGCTCGCCCACCGAGCCGAGCACCCGCAGTGAGGACAGGTCGTGCCGCTTCGGGTGCTCGTCACCCAGACGCATGAAGGCGCGGATGGCCGTGGGCGCCGTGTAGAGGATGGTGATCTTCTCTCGGGCGATCAGATCCCAGAAGCGATCCGGCCCCGGGTGGTTGGGCGCTCCCTCGTAAATGACAGTCGTGGCGCCGTTCATCAGCGGGCCGTAGACGACGTAGCTGTGTCCCGTCACCCACCCCACATCGGCGGTGCACCAGTAGACGTCCTCGTCCTTCAGGTCGAACACCCAGCGCGTGGTGAGCGAGGCATTCACCGCGTAGCCGCCCGTGGTGTGCAGCACGCCCTTGGGTTTGCCCGTGCTGCCCGAGGTGTAGAGGATGAACAGCGGGTGCTCGCTCTCCACCCACTCGGGCTCGCAGGTGTCGGACTGCTTCGACACCAGCTCGCTCCACGCCAGTTCCTTGCCGCTCAGTTGCAGCGTGCCCTGCGTGGTGCGCTGGAACACCACCACGCGCTCCAGGCTGTTCATCTGCGGCAAGGCCTTGCGCACGTTCTCCAGCAGCGGCACCACCACGCCCTTGCGCCAGCCGCCGTCCGCCGTGAGGAGCACCCGGGCGCCCGCGTCGTTCATTCGCTCCAGCAGGGCCTCGGCCGAGAAGCCGCCGAACACCACCGAGTGCACCGCGCCGATGCGGGCACATGCCAGCATCGCCACCGCGGCCTCGGGGATCATCGGCAGGTAGATGCCCACCCGGTCTCCCTTGCGCACGCCCAGCGAGCGCAGGCCGTTGGCGAGCCGGTTCACGTCACGCGTCAGCTCCCCATACGTCACCTTGCGCCGGTCACCGGGCTCGCCCTCGAAGAGGATGGCTGTCTTGTCCCGGCGCTTGTCCAGGTGTCGATCCAGGCAGTTGTAGGCCAGGTTGGTGCGGCCCTCGACGAACCAACGCGCATGCGGAGGCTTCCAGTCGAGCACCGTCTGGAAGGGCTCCTTCCAGTACAGCTCCTCGCGCGCACGGGCACCCCAGTAAGCGTCGGGGTCCCGCTCGGCCTCGTCCCACAGCCGGCGGTAGTCCTCCATGCTGCGGATGTGGGCGCGGCTCGCGAACTCCGGCGAGGGTGGGAAGACGCGGTTCTCGGCGAGGACGGAGTGAAACTCCTGCGACGGCGGACGAGGCGCTTCAGCCATGGGCTCCTCCAGAGCAACGACGTCAGGAGCCTCGTTCTAGAAGCCTCGCGTGCCCTCCCTCAAGAAGAGGAGCCGCAAGGGGACTTGTCCTGCTGGATGGCCTGATAACGAACCCACAATTGGCAGGCACACCCGGGCTGTTGGATCCGCTGCTCGTAGCGCACGCTCAACACGCCGACGAACTCCGTGGCGCACCGTGTCGTGCCCTCCATGTGCAACGTCAGCTGGTCCACGAAGCACTGGGCCTCCGCCTCCTTGCCGGGGAGCGAGACATTGGCCACGCTGCCATCCATCGCGAAGACGTCGCTGTCCGCCGCGCTCCCATCCAGGAAGCGGCCCACGAGCAGCGCGTCCTCCAGCCCGTACTCCAGGCGAACGACCTCGCCGGAGATGTGGAGCTTTCCATCCCAGAGGTCCTCGGGCGCGGCGGAGGCGAGCAGGCCGCAGTCATCGCGTATCACGTCCCGGGTCGTGAACTCGTAGACGACGTTCTCGTTCTGGATGTAGGCACGGGTGCAGCCCATGCCGAAGGAGGTCAGGGCCAGGGCGGACATCAGGAGCGGAGGGATCAGTCGGGGAGTGGCCACGGCGTGCAGGCTAGCGCATCCCCGTGCACGAGCGAGGTGCATCAGCGGGGTCAGCGGCTAGACTGGTTCCCCTATGGCCCAGTTCAAGAATCCCGTGCCCACCGTGGACTGCATCATCGAGCTGCCCGGTGACCGCATCGTGCTCATCCACCGCAAGAACCCGCCCCTGGGCTGGGCGCTGCCGGGTGGGTTCGTGGACGAGGGCGAGCGCCTGGATGTGGCCGCGGTGCGCGAGGTGAAGGAGGAGACGGGGCTGGACGTGGAGTTGGTGGAGCAGTTCTTCACCTACTCGGACCCCAGCCGCGACCCGCGCAAGCACACCCTCTCCACCGTCTACATCGGCCGTGCCAAGGGTGAGCCGGTGGGCTCGGATGACGCCGCCGAGGCAAAGGCCTTCCCCGTGGATGCCCTCCCCCGGGAGCTGTGTTTCGACCACGGCACCATCCTCGCCGACTACCTGGCCTACAAGCGGACAGGCCAGCGGCGGAAGCTCTGAGGCGAACACTCCCGGATGCACTACCTCCCGCTCCTTCTCGCTCTTGGCCTGCTCGTGGCACTGCACGAGCTGGGACACCTCGTGGCTGCCCGGCTGTTCGGCATCCGGGTGACTCGGTACACGCTCGGCTTCGGGCCGGCCGTCTTCACCTGGCGGCTCCGGGGAACGGACTATGTGCTCGGCGCCGTCCCGCTCGGGGGCTCGGCCCGAATCCATGGGATGAATCCCCATGAGCTGGGGCTGGATCCCTCGGACCCGACGAGCTTCTCGGCGCAGCGCCCCTGGAAGCGGATGCTGGTGCTGCTGGCGGGGCCGCTGGCCAACTGGCTGTTCGCGCTGGGCATCCTCTTCGCGCTCTACACCTCGGGTACCCACGTGGTGGTGCCGCTCACCGTGGGCACCATCACCCCCGGCTCCGAGGCGGCGCGAGCCCAGATCCTCCCTGGGGACCGGATCGTCGCCGTGGACGGCAAGCCGCTGGAGAGCTGGGCCGAGTTCGTGGAGCTCATCGCCCAGAGCCCCGGCCGCGAGCTGAAGCTCGGCGTTGAGCGCGGAAGTGAGCCGCGCGAGGTGACGGTGCGCCCGCGTCCGGACGAGCGGGGCGAAGGCCGCATCGGGGTGAGCCAGCAGTACGTGTACCGCGTCCACGGCCCGGGCCAGGCGCTGCTGCAGGCGCTGGCGCACTCGGGGAACCTGGTGACCGAGGGCACGAAGATGCTCGGCCGCATGCTCCAGGGCCGGCAGGGCCTCGTCCCAACCAACCCCGTCGGGGTGGTGAAGCAGTCCTCGGACGCGGCGGGCAGTGGCCTGGGTGCCTTCCTGCGCGTGGTGGTGAGCCTCTCGGTGGCGCTGGCCTTCTTCCACCTGCTGCCGCTGCCCTCGCTGGATGGAGGGCGGATGCTCTTCGTTCTTGTCGAGACGGTGAGCCGCCGCAAGGTGCCAGCGCGAGTGGAGACGTTCGTGCACGCGGTGGGCTTTCTCGCGCTGCTGGCGGTGGTGCTGACCGTGGCCTTCGCGGACCTGCGTCAGCACCTGAGGCGCGCCGACACCCCAGGCCAGGACGCGAATGCCAACGTCTCCCCTGCCCCGCCCATGCAAGATGGCGGCGTACCCCTCCACTCCACCACCCCCCACCCCACGGCCACCGCGCCCGATGCGGGCACCCCGAAACAACCCACAGCCGCTACACCGGTCCCGAACACACCCGACGGCGGCCAGGCGCTGATGGCGGACGAGCTCGGCCCCTAAGCGTCCAAACCCGACCAGAAGCCAGCCACCCGAGCAGCCGCACAGTGCCCTCGAACCCGGAAGACCCTATGCTCCCCCGCGCCATGAGGACCGAAGTAAAGAACGACGGCCTGTTCTGCGAGCTCTACTGGGGCACCACCCTCAACGAGGCTCGGAGCTTCGGCCCCGAGCTGACGCGCGTGCTCGCCGCACCGGACGAGACGGTGCCCCTGCCCCTCTATGGCTTTACCCTGCCGGAGGAGCCCTTCCTGCTCGCCGAGCGCACCGAGACGGGCTACCGCGTCTTCGTCCCTCCGGCGGCGCGCCTCGAGCGCAGTCGGAACGGCGATGCCTTCGGCCCGGTACCCGACGCGGAGCTGCGGCGGACAGGGGAGCGGGCCTGGCTCGAGCTCACGCCGGAGGATCGGCTGCGCATCCTCGAGGGAGAGCTCTCCCTGGTGCTGGCGCCCTCCGTGGCGGGCAAGCGCGAGGCGGCCCTGAAGCCGAAAGATCTCATCTGGCTGGCCATGGGTGCGGCCCTCTTCCTCAGTCTGCCGGTGGGCTTCCTCTTCGCGGGGCCCTCTCCCGAGAAAATGGCCGAGTCCAACGCCCGTGCCATCGCCGCCGCGCGTGAGCGTGAGCAGGCTGAGCGCAAGCGGCTCGGCGTGGACACGCCCGCGCGCCCCATCACCCAAGAGGAGCAACCCGACGCGGGCACAAAGGTGCTGCCCGCCAACCTGGGCGTGTACTGAGGCGTGGGAGCGGGGCTCAGGGCCCCAGGCCCACCCACACCTCGCCGTCCTCGTAGAACTCCTTCTTCCAGATGGGGACGTCCTGCTTGAGCCGCTCGATGGCGTGCTCGCACCCGAGGAACGCCTCCTTGCGGTGCGGCGCGGCGGCGGCGATGACCACGGCCAGCTCGCCCGGCTGCAACGTCCCCACCCGGTGCACGATGGCCAGCCGCGTCCCGCTGAAGCGCTCGGCCACCTCGGCGCCGATCTCCGCCAGCTTCTTCTCCGCCATGGGCGGATAGGCCTCGTACTCCAGCCTCATCACGCGCCGGCCCCGCGTCTGGTTGCGCACCGAGCCGGAGAAGGTCACGAGGCCCCCGTAGGCCTCACCGGCCACCGCCTCCACCACCTCTTCCAACCGCAGCGGGCGATCCACCACGCGGAACAGCCCGCCACTGCCGCCGGCCACGGGAGGAATCAGGGCCAGCTCGGCGCCAGGGGGCACCTCGGCGTCGGCCGTGCAGAACTCCTGGTTGACCGCCACCCGGAGGTGCGGCAGCAGGGGCGCGAGCGCGGGGTGACGCGTGGCCAGCACGCGCAACACATCCGCCACGCGGGCGCCCGGAGCCAACTCCAGCGACTCGCGCGACAGCCCCGTGCGCTCGCGCGCCGCGGCGAAGTACAGAACGGTGAGGGTATCGGACACAGTCCTCTCCTACCGCGATCGGAGCTGGGTGCGCGCCCGGAAACGA
This sequence comes from Archangium minus, assembly GCF_044360475.1. Lineage (NCBI taxonomy): Bacteria > Pseudomonadati > Myxococcota > Myxococcia > Myxococcales > Archangiaceae > Archangium > Archangium minus. Next base: position 4,369,880 of record NZ_CP043494.1, on the reverse strand, counting down.
CCGCCGCCTTGCTCGGGAGCGAAGTCGAGGAAGACAAGCTCGATGGGCGGGAGCTGATCCAACAGAGTTCCCACCAGCGAGCGGGCCACGGGGAGCTGCTGTGACGGCACGCCGGGCACCTCTTGGGGAGCGTCCAGCTCGGCACGCAGCCGGCCTACGTCCACCATGGCGGAGAGGTGGCCGGGCGTGAACGCCTGGGCGTCAAAGCGCTCGCGCAGCGCCGCGCCCACATCCCCCGGAGCCCGGCCCGCCAGCGACTCGCCGCCGTGCATCGTCAGCCGGTCCGCGGAGACGGTGAGCTCCACTGGCTGCTCCATCACCCGCGTACGCAGGCGCGTGGCGTCCGCGCCCTTGATGACCTCGAAGGGCTGCTTGCGCGCCTGGAGTCGCTTCGTAAGCCAATCCAGCACCGGCTCGGAGCGGACAAGGCCCGCCTGGAAGAGCAGCGTGCCGCGGGGCTCTGGCCGCCGGCTCCCCCGGATGAAGTTGCGGTAGAAGGCCGCCGCGTCGAAGTAGGCCAGCAGCGTCAGATCGCCGCGCAGCGCCCCCAGCAGGCTGTCCACCTCGGCCGCGTCGAAGCCCTCGCCCAGCAGGCGCTGCTGCGTACGTGCGCGGCGCTCCGAGCCAGGCGCGCCGAAGACAAGCTTCGCCAGCTCCTCCGGCGGAATGGACACCATCAACGCGGCGAAGGGCCCCGCAGGCGCCTTCCCGAGCAGCTCCGAGCCGGGCGCGCTCTTGCCCTCGAAGAGGGACTGCTCCGAGGCCACCCAGCCCTCCAGGTCCGCCCGGCTCCCGTCGACCTTGAGCGCCGCCCAGAGGCCTCGGATGCCAGAGGAGGCCTCCTCGCCCTCGGCACGCGCGAAGAGGTGGACGTTGCCCGCCCCTACCTTCGAGCGCAGCTCGGTGAGCAGCGGCACCTCGGACATCCCCGAGCCGCTCATGCCCGTGATGCGCGCGCGAATCGACTCCATCGTCGCCGCGTCAGCGGGCGCCCCACCCGTCTGGGCCTGGGTCTTCACCACCTGGGCACGCACCGTCTCCGTGCCGCCCGGCTCCGCCGTGTCCGGCACCACCAGGTAGAGGTAACCCCGGTCCGGGAACAGCAGCAGCGGCGCGCCGCCCTCTCGCTGGAGGTGGACGGAACCCTCGGGCTCACGCCGCGACACCCTCGCCCCACCCGACTCCAGCTCTTTCACCACCGCGTCCAGGGCCGCCGGGGTATCCGTCACGCCCAGCAGCGCCACGGTGCCCTCGAAGCCGGGCAGAGAGAAGAAGCCCACGCCCTCCTCCGGGTCCACCACCCGGGGCTGCCCGCGCAGGTCGCTCAACACCAACGACAGCAGCGGGGCCTCCTCCAACGAGCGACGCGTCTGCGCCTCACCCAAGAGCCGCGAGACGAAGTCCACCAGGGGCTCCACGTTGCCGCGAAGCTGGGGGAAGAAGAGGGCCACCTCCGCGTCGGGGGGGATGGCGCGCAGCACCGGCCGGGGCACCACCGTCACCGTGGCGCTGGCCAGCACCTCGTCCTTGTTCTCCTTCAGCGCGCGCACCGTAAACGTGCCCGCACGCGGGAAGGCATGGGACACCCGCGCGCCTGGCTGAGGCGGCGTGCCGTCTCCGAAGTCCCACCGCACCTCCGGCGCGCCCTGGGCCTCGGAACCGAAGCCCTCCGGCACGCCGGCCTCCACCGTGCGATCTCCCCCTGCCTCTGGCTTCACCGCTCGCCGGCAACCGGGACCCACCAGGGCCACGGCCACCAGGAAGAAGGCTGTCAGGGCTCGAAGGGAGGCACGCACATGGGGTTTCATGTACGGCCTAGTAATCCAGCGCTAGACCGAACATCCAGTACGAGTCCGAGAGATTGAATCCCTGGCCGCCGAAGTTGTTCACTTTCGCGTAGGTGTACTCGGCGAAGAGATAGCTGTGATTCACGCCGAGGTCCGTGTCGAAGTCGCGCGCCAGCCGCGGCTCCAGCACGTCCAGTAGGAAGGACACACCCGCCGCCACCTCCCAGCCGAGCTTGCCACCGCGCGCCTTACCGTCAGGGAGCTGCTCGATGTTTCCACCCTTGGTGCTCCACCACGGAATGTAGACGAGGCCGGGCTTCACGTAAGGCACCAGCGGAAAGCCCCAGCGGAACGCGGGGTAATCGAACCGGTAGACGCCCCGCAGGTGGATGGGCAGCACGTGAAAGCCGGTGCGCTCAGCGGAGGGGCCCCCTTCGGGCTTCAGGGCGGCGGCATACTTCTCCGCGTAGCCAGCGGACAGGCTCACGCCCGCCGTGCCGATGCCCTGGTAGAAGAAGCGCTGCAGCTCCACTTCGAAGAGCAGCATGTTCGCGTTGCCGAACACCGCCGCGAATGGATTCTCACCATTGAGCGAGCCCTCCGCTTCCATCTGCGGCCGGTAGCCGCCGAGCCGGAACTCCACGGAGCCGCTGCGGGGCGATTGGGTGGGTACATCGGAAGGCTCCTGCGCCTCGCCGGGGAGTGCGGTGAGGGCCACCGCGAGGCCGAGGGCTACTGCTCGAGTCATGAACGATTTCTCCTTGAGGACAGCCAGATACCCAGGGCGGCCAGCACCGCACCGCCCGTTAGACCTCCGCCCGTGGCACCACACCCGCCCGTCTCGGTCCCTCCCATTTCCCGGTACTTCTCATAGAAGCCCAGGCTCCGCGCCGGGGTTCCCTCTCCGGTGGCGAACTGCTCGCTCTCGTTGTCCGCCTCGTCGATGGCGTAGGCATGGACCTGGTACGTCACCTCGTTCTCGAGGTTCTCCACCCGGATGGAGCCCACATCCACCCCCGCCGTCTGCGAGGTGAGCTGGGCGCCATCGCGCAGGACGACCACCCGCACCCGGTTGGCATCCTCGGGCGCGCTGACGTTGATCCGAAGGGCCTTATCCAACCCGGCAACCCCGGTGATGGTGGGCGCCGCCGGAGGCTTCGTGTCATAGGTGATCCGCAACGGCGTCTGCGCCCTCACCACGGAGGTAGAGCAGTTCGACGGGAAGTAGGGGTCGGCCTGCGGCGCCGCCGCGCACAGCCGCATCGTCTTGGAGATTCCCCGGGCACCACAGCCCACGCCACCACCGTCCGAGTCCGCCTCGGTGAAGATGGGCAGGTCCGACACGGGGAAGGAGGACTGCCCCTGACCGCCCTGGTTGGTGATGGTGGTGTACGAGATGGATTCCAGCTCGAGCGTCTCTCCCGTCTGCTCATCCGCGCTTTCCTTGCAGGAGGAGTCGACGGTGATCCACATGTCGAGAGAACCCGTGACACAGGGGGTGAAGCCGATCGTCCAATTGAAGGGGACGGTGGACCCACACTGGTTCGGACCGACACTCAGGGTGTCTGCCCCGTTGAGGGTCTGGATCTGGATTTGGCCGAACGCCGCGGACGACATGAGCAGCGAGGCAGTGAGGAGAAGGGTGCGCATGGGCGGGCTGGAGGGTAGCAAGCCCGGGGCCAGGACACACCCAGCCCTGCCTCCCCTCATCTCCGAGGGAGAAACGGAGCCCGCCCGGTCAAATGGGCAAGGGGCGGCCCGGCGGGCTTGCCAAATTGTCAGGCGGTGCGCTCGGCGAGCCGCAATCCGGCCTCCACCAGGTTGAGGGCGGCGCCCCGGCCGGCGTTGTCCACGGTGGCGAAGAGGGTGAGCCACTCGGGGGACTGGGGGAAGGAGCGCAGGCGGCCCACGTGGACGGTGGGGTCCGCGGTGACGAGGCTGGGCATGGGGTAGATCTTCTCCCCGGGTGAATCCAACACCTTGAGCGCGGGCGAGCCCTTGAGGGCGGCGCGCGCCTGGTCCACGGAGGCGGGCTTCTTCAGCCGCACGTGGAGGCTCAGCCCGTGGCCATAGAAGGTGGGTACCTGCACGGCGGTGCCGGCCACCACGGGCACCTCGCCTTTGGTGGCGAAGAGGCGCGCGGACTCGAGCGTCCAGCCGGCCTCCTCCTCCGTCCAGGGCGAGTTGGCCATGAAGGGCCCCACCTGGGGCACCACGTTGAAGCCCACGCGCTGCGGGAAGACGTGGGCCTCGGGCTCGCGGCCGGAGAGGAGCGCCGCCGTCTGCTGCTCCAGCTCGCGCAGGCCCGGGTTGCCCGAGGAGGAGACGCCCATCAGGGCCGTCACCTGCACCTGGGCCACGCCGAAGCCCTGGCGCAGCGGCTCGAGGAGCGTGGCGAGCGCTGTCGTCACCGCCGAGGGCAGGGCCACGATCCGGCCCTTGAAGGAGGCATTCAACAGCTCGGAGTTGAAGCCGGGGAGCACCAGCGGAACGTTGCCATCCGCGCGGAAGGCGGAGCTCACGTCCACCACCCAGGCGCCCGCGGCCTGAGCCATCGGCGCCAGCGTGCGCGACGCGTCCGCCGGCGTGGCCAGCAGCACCAGGCCGACTCCCCGGAAGGCCTCGGGGGTGACCGGCTCCACCTCCAGCGTCTCCTCGCCGTACTCCAGCTCCTCACCCTCGGAGCGCTCCGAGCCCAGCACGGTGAGCTGCTCGGCGGGGAAGTCCCGGTCCAGGAGGGTGGAGATGACCTCGGTGCCCACCACGCCCGTGGCACCCACCACGGCGATTCGCAGGTTCTCGTTCATGGCGGTCCCTTTACCCCAGCCCCGGCTCCCGTGGGCTTCACTTGTCGTCGACGTTGAGCCATGTAGGACAACACGCGACACCACTTCTGCCCCTCAGGCAACCGGCTCGTCCGTCCGCATGAAGGGCGAGCAGGAGGGGTAAGCCAGGAACGGGCCCACCGCCGAGGATCCGGTAGACTGGGAGGATATGTGGACGGTCGTGTCGTTATTGCTGCTCGCGAATCTGCCGCCGGATGGCGCGGCACAGCTCGAGAAGGTGGACAGGTTGATGCCCGAGCTGCGCCGGATGGCCTCGGATCCAGCGGTGGTCCGCGAGGTGAAGAAGCAGAACGCGCAGCGCGTGCCGATGGACACCCTCAAGAAGCTGGACGAAGAGTGGCGCGCGACCCCTGCCCTCACCCCCTTCAAGCGCAAGGTGCTGGACAGCGCGTGCGCGCGCTCGCTCGAGCGCTACCGGGAGCGGATGGGCCGGATCATGGCTGAGTCCTTCGTCATGGACAACCAGGGCGCGCTGGTGGGCGCCACACGGCGCACCTCCGATTACTGGCAGGGGGACGAGTCGAAGTGGCGCCGGTCCTTCAATGGTGGCCGGGGCGGAGAGGTGCGCGAGAAGCCCTTCTTCGACGAGTCCTCCCAGTCCTACGTCGTCCAGATTTCCCTTCCAGTGAAGGACGGTGCGCGCGTCGTCGGTGCCCTGACCGTGTCCGTCTCCCTGCTCGAGCTCTGAAAACATGAACATCCCCTTCCTGGGTGACCTCAAGCTGAGGGGTCGCATCACCCTGTACGTGGCGCTGCTGTCGGCCCTCTCCATCCTGTCCGTCACGAGCCTGGGCCTGATCTTCACGCGGCGCACGCTGTCCAAGCAGATCCACGCCACGCTCGCGGTGGAGGCCGAGGGCCTCAAGAACCTGGTGGAGCGCACCCTGGCCGAGCGCGAGGCGAGCGTGCGCAGCTGGGCCGAGGACTCCATCCTCCGCGGCGCGCTGCTCTTCGACACCTACGACAAGAGCGATGCGGTGCTCGCGGGGCTGGCCAAGCGCCACCCCGCCATCAGCGGCTTCGTCCTCTTCGACGAGCAGGGCCGCGTCGTCTCCGCCAGCTCGGAGCAGGTGCGCAAGGCCTTCCAGGGCAAGGAGCGCGAGGTGCGTGAGATGGCCTGGTACCGGGCGGCGCGCGAGGGGCGCTTCTCCGCCAACTCGCTCTCCACGGAGAAGGATCCCATCTTCGGTCAGCGGGTGCTGCCCCTGGCCGCGCCGGTGCTCAGCCCGATCAGTAATGCCCGCCTCGGCGTGCTGCTCGCCGCGTACAACTGGGACCAGGTGGGTGAAGTGGTGCGCTCCGCGGTCCAGCGGGCCCAGGAGCGCGGGCAGGACAGCTTCGGCCTGGAGGTGAAGACCGCGGATGGCACGCTCCTCTTCGACTCGCGCCCCGCCGACGCCGCGCCCATGCAGCGTCCCGTGTCCGAGGTGGCCATCAACGGCTCAGACGTCCAGGACGTGGGAGACGGCTGGCACTTCGTGGCCAAGGTGGACGCACGGGAGGCCTATGCCCCTATGACTCGGGCAGCCCTGGCGGCGGTCGCGCTGCTGGGCCTCTTCGTGACCCTGGCCATCGCGAGCGCGTGGTGGCTGGCGCGCGGCATCACCCGGCCCATCACCGCGCTGAACGAGGTGGTCACGCACGTTGTCCAGGAGGGGGACCTGTCGCGCAACGTGGAGGTGAGCTCCCGGGACGAGGTGGGCGAGCTGGCCCAGGCCTTCGCACGGATGATGGAGAACCTGCGCGACATGACCCTGAGCCTCCAGCAGGGCACGAGCGCGCTCTCCGGAGCCGTGACCGAGCTGAGCGAGGCCGCCGAGGTGCAGGAGCGCAACCTCGCGCGCCAGGCGTCCGCCATCCAGGAGACGCAGGTCACCGCGCAGGAGATCCGCCAGACGTCGCAGATGGCGGCGGATCGCTCGCAGGCCGTGCTGGAAGTGGCCGCCCGGGCCGAGCAGGTGGGCAACGCGGGCGAGTCGACCCTGTCCGCCAGCATCACCGGCCTGCACGAGCTGCACGAGAAGGTGGGCCGGCTGGCCACCACCATCATCTCGCTCGGCGAGCGCACCCAGCAGATCGGCAGCATTGCCCAGACGGTGAAGGATCTGGCGGACCAGTCCAACATGCTGGCACTCAACGCCGCCATCGAGGCCGTGCGCTCGGGCGAGCACGGCAAGGGCTTCGGCGTGGTGGCGCGTGAAATCCGCGCCCTGGCCGACCAGTCCATCGACTCCACGGACCGTGTGCGCGAGCTGCTGGATGACATCGGGCAGTCCATCCAGAGCACGGTGGTGATGACGCAGAAGGGTCAGCAGCAGATGCAGGAGGGGCTCGCTCAAATCCGAGCCAGCGGTGAGAGCCTCCGGGAGCTCACCTCCATCGTGCGAGACAACGCCGGGGCTGCTCGGCAGATCGTCGTCGCGGTGAACCAGCAGAACGCGGGCATCTCGCAGATTTTCACCGCGGTGACGGACCTGTCCTCGCTGATGGACGAGACGATGCAGAGCCTGCAGTCCACCACGCGGGCCACGCGCACACTGCGCGAGGCGTCCGAGGGCATGGCGACGGTGGCACGCACGTACCGCGTGTAGCGCAATCTCTCACCACCAGCGAAAGCCGGGCCGCGAATCAAAAGCCCGGTTAAGAATCCATTCCCCTATAGTTGCTCAGTTGGGAATTCCACACTCCGAACGAGGATGAGCTCGTGCTCGGAGGGAGGTTGTAATGGCGCAGACGTTGAAGGTGAACGGCAAGGAAGTAACGGTCGACGTGGACCCGGGGACTCCCCTCCTCTGGGTGCTGCGGGAGAAGCTAGGACTGCTGGGGACCAAGTTTGGATGTGGGCAGGGCCTGTGCGGCGCCTGCACGGTGCACGTCAACGGCACCGCGACGCGGAGCTGTCTGCTGCCCGTGGCCGCGGTGAGCGGTGAGGTCACGACGATCGAGGGCCTGAGCTCCGACAACAGCCACCCCGCCCAGCGCGCGTGGATCGAGGCCGACGCGCCTCAGTGCGGCTACTGCCAGTCGGGTCAGGTCATGGCTTGCGCCGCGCTGCTCAAGGCCAAGCCCAACCCCACGGAGGCCGACATCTCGGCCGCCATGACGAACCTGTGCCGCTGCGGCACCTACGGCAAGATCCGCAAGGCCGTGCAGATCGCCGTCAAGATCAACGCCAAGGGAGAGGTCTGACCATGAAGACCGACCAGGAGAAGAACAACCCGGTGGTCCTCTCCCGCCGCTCGTTCGTCCAGTCGACCGCCGCGACGGTCGCGGGGCTCGTGCTCGGCTTCCACCTTCCCGCCAACCCGATGCGCCGCTCCGAGGCGTTCGCCGCGGAGGCCGAGGGCAAGGTGTCCTCGGAGGCCAAGGAGGCCAAGCTCAACACGTGGCTGCGGATCGCGCCGGATGGCGTCATCACCATCTACGTCGCCCGGAGCGAGATGGGTCAGGGCGTCTTCACCTCCATGTCCATGATCATCGCCGAGGAGCTCGAGGCGGACTGGAGCAAGATTCGCGTCGAGCCCGCGCCCTCGGGTCCGGAGTTCAACTACACCGGCCAGCCCTTTGAGATCACCGGTGGCAGCATGAGCATCCGCACCACCTGGGACATCCTCCAGCGGATCGGCGCCATCGCGCGCCACATGCTCGTCGCCGCCGCCGCCCAGAAGTGGGGCGTCACCCCGGAGAGCTGCCACGCCGAGCAGGGTTTCGTCGTCCACAAGGCAAGCGGTCGCAAGGCTGGCTTCGGTGAGCTCACCGCCGCCGCCGCAGCGCTGCCCGTGGATACGATTCCGAAGGAGCCGAAGCTCAAGACGCGCGCCGAGTACAAGCTCATCGGCAAGCCGATGAAGCGGCTCGACACGCCCGCCAAGGTGTCCGGCAAGCCCCTCTTCGGCATCGACGTCGTCGTCCCGGACATGGTCTACGCGGCGGTACGCCACTCGCCCGTCTTCGGCGGTGAGTGCTCGAACTTCGCGGAGCTGGCCAAGGCGATGCCCGCGGGCACCACGCTGGTGAAGACCACGGGGGCCATCATCGCCGTGGCGGACAGCTGGTGGACGGCGAAGACGGTCATCGGCGGCCTCGAGCCCAAGTGGACGAAGGGCGCCACGACCGGGCAGTCCTCGGAGACCATCGAGAAGAAGCTCCGCACCGCCGCGAGTGGAAAGAAGAACCCCGTCGCGACGAAGAAGGGCGAGCCCGACAAGGCGCTGGCCACGGCGAAGACGAAGCTCGAGGCCGAGTACTCGACGCCCTTCCTCGCCCACACGCCGATGGAGCCCCTCAACTGCACGGCCCACGTCAAGCCGGATGGAATCGAGATCTGGGTGGGAACGCAGTCCCATACCCTCACCAAGCTCCTCGTCTCGAACGCCACGAAGGTGCCGCAGGACAAGATCGTCGTCCACACCACCTACCTCGGCGGAGGCTTCGGCCGGCGGGCGGGGAGCGACGAGGTGATGCAAGCCATCGTGGCCTCGAAGGCCGTGGGCAAGCCCGTCAAGCTCATCTGGTCGCGCGAGGAGGACGTGCAGCACGACTTCTACCGGCCTGCCACCCTCGTGAAGATGAAGGCCGGGCTCGGTGAGGACGGCCTGCCCGTGGCCATCACGGCGAGCATCGCCGGCCCCTCCATCATGAAGCGGTGGACGGTGTTCGGTGGCGTCGGCAAGGACGGCATCGACATGACGACCATCGAGGGCCTGGCCGACCTGAAGTACGAGTGCCCCAACCAGCACATCCAGGCCGCCATCGTCGACACGGGCGTGCCGGTGGGCTTCTGGCGCTCCGTTGGTAGCTCCCACAACGCCTTCTACGTGGAGAGCTTCATGGACGAGCTAGCGCACGCGGCCAAGCAGGATCCGTACAAGTTCCGCCGCGCCCTGCTCGAGAAGTCGCACCCGCGCTTCGTCAAGGTGCTCGACACGGTGGCCCGGATGTCGAAGTGGGAGACGCCGCCGGCCGAGGGCCGCTTCCGCGGCATCGCCATCGCCGAGAGCTTCGGGAGCATCGTCGGCGAGGTGGCCGAGATCTCCGTCACGGCGGACGGCCGGCTGACCGTGCACAAGGTCTGGGTGGCGGTCGATTGTGGCCGGTACGTCAACCCGGACACCATCGTTGCCCAGATGGAGGGTGGTGTTGTCTACGGACTCTCCGCCGCGCTGCGCGGGCAGATCACCCTTCGCAATGGCCGCGTCGAGCAGAGCAACTTCCACGACGCCTCGATGCTGGCTCCCTACGAGATGCCGGAGGTTGCCGTGGAGATCGTCGACAGTGGTGAGGCTCCCGGTGGTGTGGGAGAGCCCGGCGTGCCGCCCATCGCCCCGGCGGTGACGAACGCCATCTTCGCCGCGACCGGCAAGCGCCTGCGCACCCTGCCGATCAGCAACCACAAGCTCACGGGAGGTAAGCCCACGTGAGTGTGAGCGAGCTCCTCGCCATCATGGAGGGAGCCGCCGCGGCCCGCGAGCCGCTCGTGCTGGGGACTTTGGTCCGCACGAGCGGTTCGACGTATCGCCGGGCTGGGGCGCGCCTCCTCATCACGAAGGAGGGAGTGCCCGTCGGGCTGATCAGCGGCGGCTGTCTCGAGCCGCAGATCGCGAAGACGGCACGCGAGGTGCTCGCCACGGGTGCCTCGCGGCGCCTTCGCTTCGACATGACGGGCGAGAATGACGGTCTCATAGGTTTCGGCCTTGGGTGCCGCGGTGCGCTCGACGTGCTGCTCGAGAAGATCGAACCCTGGCGGCTCAATGCCGAGACCCGGCGGCTGCTGTGCGGAATGAACTCCGCTGAGGCACCCCGGGCGCTCGTCACCGCCTTCGAGGCCCCTCCCGCGCTCCAGGGTCTTCTCGGCACTGTCCTGGAGAAGGAGGGGGATGCGGATGCCCCCTCCTCCGCCATGGCCCTGCGCGAGGCGGCGCATGGGCTCGCCCGGGAAGCGCTCGCGACGGATCGTCCCCTGGTACGGGCGCTCCAACTGCCGGAAGGCGGCATCGAGTGCTTCGTGGACCTCGTACCGCCCGCCGTCCACCTCACCATCTACGGCGCGGGTCCAGACGCGGTCCCCCTGGTCTCCATCGCCCGTCAGCTCGACTGGCGGGTGACGGTGGTGGACCACCGGCCGGCGATGTGCGATCCGGCGCGCTTCCCGGGAGCCGAGCGCGTGGTGCACGCGCATCCCGAGAACGTCGTCCCGCACGTGCCCACCGGGCGCCACTCGGCCGTGGTGGTCATGAGCCACAACTACTTCGCCGACCTGCGCCTGCTTCCCATTCTCCTGAAGCTCGACGTGGCCTACGTCGGATTGCTCGGCCCCCGACGCCGGGGTGAGCAGCTCTTGCGCGAGATGGCCGATGAGTTCGTTCCGACCCCGGAGCAGCTCGCACGCCTCTACAGCCCGGTGGGACTCAAGCTCGGTGGTGACACACCTGCGGCCATCGCCCTGTCGATCGCCGCGGAGATCCAAGCCGTGCTGTCCCAGAGCGAAGGCGCCCACCTCCGGCAGCATGACGGGCCCATCCACCTGTCCCAGCCCGAGGAGACGCACAGGAAGAGCGCATGAGCTCCGCGGGCGCCCTCCCCTTCTCCGCCATCGTGCTCGCGGCTGGCGCCTCGTCGCGGCTCGGTATGCCGAAGCAGCTCGTGCGCCTGGAAGGGGAGCCGCTCGTGAGCCGGGCCGCGCGCGTGGCGAATGAGAGTGGGGCCCGGAGCGTCATCGTCGTCACCGGAGCCTCCCATGAAGCCGTGGCGGAGGCGCTCGGCGGTGCACGCGTCCGGCTCGCACACAACACCGGGTGGGCCGAGGGGCCAGGTACCTCGATTCGCGCCGGCATCGAGGCCCTGCTCGCCGACGCCTCTCGCCCCCGAGAAGAGCAGGCCGTGCTCATGTTGTGCGATCAGCCCTTCGTCACGCCGGAGCACCTTCGCGCGCTTGTGGAGCAGGTGACGCGAGGCCACCCGGCAGCCGCCAGTGACTATGGCGGGGAGGGCGGTTTCGGGGTGCCCGCGGCATTCGCGGCGGAGCACCTACCCGAGCTCCTCGCGCTGAGCGGACACCAGGGCGCCAAACCCGTGCTGATGTGCCACCGAGCGCGACTGGCCCTCGTGCCCTTCGCCGAGGGACTCCTCGACGTCGACACCCCGGCGGACCTCGAGCGCCTCGGCCTCAGTCGTCCTTGAGACGCGCGGTGGGCGGAGGCCCGGGCAGCGGGGGGAACTTGGGGTTGCGCTCGGGCTCGGAGGCCCGGACGTAGTGCGGCTCCAGGGCGAAGATCGCCTGCACCGTCTGCTCCTCGGGGAAACGCACCAGGTACGACAGCGCCACCGCAGAGGGGAAGGAAGGCTCGCTCAACAGCCGCGAGGGCGCCACGCCATGGCGCTCCAGCGCCGCGCGGTACTCGGGCAGGGCGGGTCCCAGGGCGAGCGCCTCCGGCTCGGCGGCCATGCGCGCGGCCACCTCCTCCGGGTGCATCGCCTCCTCGGGGCCGAGCGCCTCCACACGCTGCCCCACCCGCCGGTAGGGCCCCAGGTAGAGGTCGTCCTTGCGCGCGACGGCGAGGGCGAAGAGGGGCGGACCCTCGGGGCCCTCCAGGGCCACGGCCGCGAGCGACGAGGCTCCAGCCACCTTGAGTCCCGCCGCGTACGCCAGCCCCTTCACGCAGGACAGGCCGATGCGCAGGCCGGTGAAGGAGCCCGGGCCCAGACCGATGGCGAGACCCTCCAGGGACTTGAGCGCCACCCCATGCCGCGCGAGCAGCTCGCCGACGATGCCGGGCAGCACCTCGCTCTGCTTCTTCGGCGGCCCCACCACCACGTGCTCGAGGACGCGCACGCCCTCCCCTTCCCGCTCCACGAGAGCCAGGGACAGTGTGAGGGTGGACGTATCGAGCGCGAGGAACATGGGGAGGCTTCTACCCCGCCAGCGGCCCGAAGGGGATGAAGAGCAACGAGACTCGGTCCGCGCAGCGGTAGAGGCGCACCCGGGCCAGGCCCTTGTCCAGCATGCCGAGCTTCTTCGCCGCGGCGGTCGACACATCCACCACGCGTCCCTTGACGAAGGGGCCGCGGTCGTTGACGCGCACCTCCACCGAGCGCCCGTTCTCCATGTTCACCACCCGGAGACACGAGCCGAAGGGCAGCTTCTTGTGGGCAGCGGTGAGGTGCTGGGGATTGAACTTCTCACCGCTGGCAGTGGGCCGGCCGGCGAAGCCCGGGCCGTAATACGAGGCGAGCCCCTCCTCCAGCCACGCTCGGGGCTTGGGCGGCTTCTCTGGCCGCACCACCTCGGGTTCCTCTTCGGGCGTGGGCCGGGTGGCTCGCGGCGCACAACCCGCGAACACGCCCAGCCCCAGGATCAACCCCACGAACAGTCGCCGCATCTCACCTCTTCAGCGAGTCACGTCGTTGTAGAAAGCCATCACCATCAACGCCACGAGCAGCACCAGGCCGACGACGTTGGCCATCTCGCGCACGCGCACCGAGATGGGACGGCGACGGATGCCCTCCCACAAGGCGGACAGCAGCCCGAAGCCATCGAGGATGGGGATGGGCAGCAGGTTCATCACGCCCAGGTTGATGGAGATGACAGCCATCAGGTGGAGGTAGCTCTCCCAGCCCTGCTCCGCGCTCTTGGAGGCGAGCTGGTACATCATCACGGGCCCGCCCAGCGTCTTCGTGGACATCTGCCCGCTCACGATGCGGCCGATGACCGTCACCATCTGCCCGACAATCTTGGGCACGATGACGACGGACTGGCGCAGCGCCTCGGGGATGCTGACCTGCACCGTCACCGTGTCCAGAGGGAGCAGCTCCGCCCCGGAGGGCAGCCAGGGCCGCACGCCCAGCTCGAGCCGGGAGGACTCCTGCCCGAGCTCGTCCTTGCTGGTCCGCAGCGCCTGGGAGAGCGTCTGCGTGTGCTCCTGCCCATCCGCCGCCGAGCGCCAGGCGAGCTGGAAGGACTGGTCCTTCAGGGTGCTGAGCTCCGCCGCCAGCACGTTGAAGGAGTTCAGCGGCTGACCATTGAAGGAGACGATCCGATCCCCCGCGCGCAGGCCGGCCTTCTCCGCCACGCTGCCGGGGCTGACGGCGACCACGTACAGGTCCGAGGACTCCACGCCCAGGGCCGCGAACCCCTCGCCCTGCTGCCGCGGCACCGTCAGCTTCACGACGGAAGGGACCTGCCCTATCGAAGCACCGACCTCCACGGACTGAGAGCGCTGGACGGTGAGCTCCAGCGGCCCCTGCGCCTTGGCGATCTGCTCGAGGAAGGCGGCCTCGTCCGGGATGCTCACGCCATTGATGGACAGGATGCGGTCAAAAGTCTTCAGCCCCGCCTGCGCGGCCGGCGAGCCCGGCGGCACGCCCACCACCGCGGGCTTGCGAGCGGGCTGGATGCCGATCTGCCCTCGCTCCACCGACTCGACAGGGTTGGACTCGATGACCTTGCGCGGCGTCACGTTGGCGATGAACTGCGTGCCATCGCGCTCGACAGTAATCGGCAGGGAGCGATCGAAGCGGCCCACGAAGGCGCTCCGCAGATCATCAAAGGTCTGAACCTTCTCCCCATCCACGGCGATGATGCGGTCTCCTGGCCGGATTCCAGCGGCCGCCGCGGGCATGGCCGGATCCACAAAGCCCACCCGGGTGGAGATGGCCTCATGCGCCCCGACGAAGACGAAGAAGTAGATGATGACGGGGAAGGCCAGGCTGAAGAAGGGACCGGCCGCCACGATGAGGGCGCGCTTCCAGGGCGAGGCGTTGAGGAAACCGCGCTGCGCGTCCTCGGGGCTCATCTCCTCATAGGGTGAGTCTCCGGCCATCTTCACGTAGCCACCCAGGGGCAGGATGGCCACCTGGTACTCCGTGTCCCCCTTGGTGAAGCCGAAGAGCTTCGGCCCAAAGCCGATGGAGAACCGGACGACCTTCACCCCGCAGGCCTTGGCCACGAGGAAGTGGCCCAGCTCATGGACGGTGATGAGCACGCCGAGCAGCAGGATGAACAGACCGGGACCTTGAAGCATGGTCCCAACACTAACCGTGGGACCCTGGCCCGACAATGCGCTTCGGAGGTCGCGGTACAGCCAACCGGACAATCGGCGGGCGCTACGGAAGCAGGTCGCGCACGAACGTGATGTAGACGAACACCAGGGGTGCATTGAACAGCAGCGCGTCAATGCGATCCAAGATGCCGCCGTGCCCCGGAATGATGCGGCCGGAATCCTTCACCCCGTAGGCCCGCTTGAGCATGGACTCGCACAGGTCCCCGATGGGGCCGAGGATGCCGCCGAAAATTCCCAGCAGCAGACAGTCCGTCACGGTGAGTACGGGGAAGAAGAAGCCTCGGGCAATGAACATGCCCCCTACCGAGCCCACCAGGCCGCCCGCGAAGCCCTCCCAGGTCTTGTTGGGGCTCACCGCCGGGTAGAGCTTGTGACGGCCCAGGAAGCGGCCGGCGAAGTAGGCGGCGGTATCGTTGGCCCAGGTGATGACGAGCGCGGCGATGACCCACGCCAACCCGTCCGGCATCAGCCGCAGGGCGGACACGGCGGTGAGCCCCACCGAGCCATACAGAAAGCCCGTCACCAGGTGCGCCACCCGCGTGGGCGCCTCCTGCAACGGGCCTCGGATGAGGTGGTAGGTGAAGGCGAAGAAGAGGAAGAAGGCCGTCACCCAGAAGGCCCCCTCGCCGGTGCGTGCTGGATCCCTCAGCGGCAGGAAGGGCAGCAGTCCCGCGCACACCATGCCCACCCAGGCTGCCGGGGACAGTGTCTTCTGGGTGATGGTGTAGTACTCGCTGGCGCAGATGGCCGCGGCTACGCCCA
Organism: Archangium minus; assembly: GCF_044360475.1. Classification (NCBI taxonomy): domain Bacteria; kingdom Pseudomonadati; phylum Myxococcota; class Myxococcia; order Myxococcales; family Archangiaceae; genus Archangium; species Archangium minus. The sequence continues at coordinate 4,354,427 of NZ_CP043494.1, read as the reverse complement.
ACAGGCCCGCGCTGTACAGGCCACCCATGAACAGCAGGAAGAGGACGACCGGCAGCAGAATCACCGCCGAGACGATCCGGATGACGAGGTTCTTGTTCTTCTCGTTCACGCCTTGGCCCGCTGGGAGTCCTCCCGCTTGAGTTGCGCGGAGGTGAGTCCGAAGCGCCGTTCGCGTTGCTGGTACTGCGCCAGACAGCGCAGGAAGGCTTCGGTCCGGAAGTCCGGCCACAGGACGTCGCTGAAACACAGCTCCGCGTACGCCAGCTGCCAGAGGAGGAAGTTGGAGATGCGCTGCTCGCCACTGGTACGCACCACCAGGTCCACCGGTGGCAGGTCGTGCGTCCAGAGGAACGACTCGAAAGTCTTGGGGTCCAGGTGCGAGGGCGTCAGCTCGCCCTTGCTGGCGGCCTCGGCCACCCGGCGCGCCGCCTGCACCAGCTCCTCGCGCCCGCCGTAGGAGAGCGCCAGCGTCAGCACCATCCCCGTGTTGTGCGCCGAGTCCGCCCGAAGCCGATCCAACGGCTCCTTCACGAAGCGCGGCAGCTTGTCCACCTCGCCAATGGCGTTGAGGCGGATGCCGTTCTCGAGGATCTCCTCACGCTCGCTCTCGAGGTACTCGCGCAGCAGATCCATCAGCGCGGCCACCTCCTCGGCGGGACGGGCCCAGTTCTGCGAGGAGAAGGCATAGAGGGTGAGCGCCTCGACACCCACGCGCCGGGCACAGCGCGTCACCTCGCGCACACTGTTGGAGCCCTCACGATGGCCCTCTTCCCGGGGCAGGCCGCGCATCTCCGCCCACCGTCCGTTGCCGTCCATGATGATCCCCACGTGGCGCGGCAGGGGTCGTTCCTGGACGAGTCGCTCGAGGGCAGTCAGAGAGGGAGGTGACACAGGGCGTTCCATGAGGCTGCGCAAGATAGAGGCACCACCGGGCTACGTCCACGGGCGTGTGCAGGAGTGGTCGCTCCGCCGACCCGAGCGGTCGCTGGGGCGGCGGGAACGGCCCCCCTGTCATGATCCGACTTTCCGGCAATCCCAGTGAGTCCCAGACCTACCCCATTCTTGCTACCTGGGCCCATGAGGAGCTGGAATGCGTGGTGACCACCCGCCAACACCCTGGACATACTGGGGGGCCGTTTGACCCCGACCCAACAGGGTATCTAGGATCTCCAACTCGATGCGTCCCAACCTCATCGGTCCCTATCGCGTTCTCGAGACGCTCGGAAGTGGAGGCATTGGGACCGTTTACCGAGCCCTGGATGCCAGGAGCAACGAGGCGGTGGCGCTGAAGCTGCTGTCGGGCGGCCCGGCGATGGACTCGCGGGCAGCGAAGCGGCTGGTGCGCGAGTTCGAGACCCTGGCGGACCTCTCCCACCCCAACGTGGTGAAGGTCTACGACACCGGGGTGTTCCAGAGCTCCCCGTACCTGGTGATGGAGCTCATCGAGGGGCTGACGCTGCGCGAGTACCTGTCGCTGCGGGGCGAGGAGCTGTTGTCCCAGGCGAGCTCGGGCTCGAACTCGAAATCGGCCTCGGGGTCGTTCCTGCGTACCCAAGCGGCGGCTTCGGCTTCGGTTTCGGTGGAGGGCTCGGTGAGCCGGGAGTCGGCGTCGGGCGAGGCGGGCGGCGGACTGTTCGACCTGTCGGCCTTCGCCGAGGAGGCACCGAGCGAGGACATGGCGGCCATGCGCTTCGGCAGCTCGGGCTCCGCGGCGCGGCTGCCCGTGCAGATGGAGCCGTGGCTGGGCTCGGACTCGGACGAGCTGGATCCCCTGGACTTCGAGCTGCCCTACGACGTGGCGGGGCCGGGGGCGGAGCCGGTGAAGCGGGAGACGGCGGCGCGGCTGGAGGAGCTGAACCGGCCGGAGCGGGTGGGCCGGCTGAAGGACGCGCTGCTGCAGATTTGCGAGGCGCTGGCGTACATCCACGCGCACGGGCTGGTGCACCGGGACCTGAAGCCGTCCAACATCATGGTGGACGAGGATCGTCAGGTGCGGCTGATGGACTTCGGACTGGCGAAGTTCCTGGCGGACGACGCGGGGATGACGCTGGACGGGCGCATGGTGGGGACGTTCCGCTACATGTCCCCGGAGCAAATCCTCGGCGAGCCCCTGGACGGGAGATCGGACCTCTACAGCCTGGGCGTCATCCTCTACGAGCTGATGACGGGCCGACCGCCTTTTGACGCGAAGTCGCCGGTCGACTTGTGGCACAAGGTGCTGGAAACCGAGCCCCCGCCAGTGTTGGCCATCAACCAGAACGGAGATCCACAGCTGGCCCGGGTGGCCCATCGCCTCATCCGGAAGGAGCCGGACGACCGGTTCCAGACGGCGGAGGAAGTGTACGAGGCACTCTCCGAGTGAACGAGAACGTAACCGGGACGACGCACACGCTGGTGGTGGAGGCGGGGAAGGCGGGACAGCGGGTGGACCTCTTCATTGGAGAGGCGCTGGGGCTGTCACGAGCGAAGCTGAAGCGGCTGTTCGATTCGGGCGCGGTGAAGGTGGACGGCCGTGCGGCGAAGAAGGGGCTGCTGGTGGCCGTGGGCCAGCGCATCACCGTGGTGGTGCCGGAGGAGCGGCGCGAGGTAATGCCCGAGCCGGAGGCCCCACTGTCGGTACTGCACACGGACGAGGTGCTGGTCTTCGTGGACAAGCCCGCGGGCAAGCCGTCACACCCCCTGCAGCCGGGAGAGACGGGCACGGTGGCCAACGCGCTGGTAGCGCGCTACCCCGAGTGCGCGGAGGCCTCGGAGGACGAGCGCGAGGGCGGGCTGTGCCACCGGCTGGATATTGAGACGTCCGGGGTCATGGTGGCGGCGCGGACGCGCGAGGCGTGGACGGCGGTGCGCGAGGCGTTCGGCGGACGCGAGGTGGACAAGCGCTACTGGGCCCTGGTGACGGGGCCGCTGGCGGATGACGGGGAGATCGACCTGCCGCTGCGGCACCACCCGAGACACCCGGACCGGGTGGAGCCGGCGCTGGACGGAGGCGAGGGCGCGAGGGATGCGCACTCGGAGTTCCGAGTGCTGGAGCGCGCGGGGGAGTACAGCCTGGTGGAGGTGCGCATCTCCACAGGAGTGCTGCACCAGGTCCGCGCGCACCTGGCGGCGGTGGGAGCGCCCATCGTGGGAGACACGCTGTACGGAGGACGCGAGGAGCCAGGACTGGGCCGCTTCTTCCTGCACGCGAAGGCGCTGGGAATCACCCACCCGGTGACGAAGAAGCAAGTACGGGTGGAGAGTCCCCTGCCCCCCGAGCTGCTCGCCGTGCTCGAGCGCCACGCGCTCCCTATTCGCCCATCACCTTGACGACCATGCGCTTGCGGCGCTGCCCGTCGAACTCGGCGTAGAACACCTGCTGCCAGGTGCCGAGGTCCAGCTTCCCCGCGGTGACGGGGAGGATCACCTGGTGGTGGATGAGCAGGGACTTGAGGTGGGCATCGCCGTTGTCCTCGCCGGTGCGATGGTGGCGGTAGTCGGGCCCCTGGGGCGCGAGCTGCTGCAACCAGTCCCAGATGTCCTGGTGGAGGAAAGGCTCGTCGTCATTGACGAAGACACCGGCGGTAATGTGCATGGCGGAAACGAGCACCATGCCTTCCTGAATGCCACTCTTGCGAACAAGCTCGGCAACGGTATCGGTGATACGTACGAGCTCGCGGCGTTCCCGGGTCTGGAAGGTGAGGTATTCGGTCAGAGTCTTCATGCGGAGTGAACGTCAGAGGGGTCCACTACAGTGAATCCGATGCGGGCCATCATCCACGTAGACATGGACGCCTTCTATGCGTCGGTGGAGCAGCGGGACAACCCGGAGCTGCGCGGCAAGCCCCTGATTGTTGGCGGGGACGCACGGCGCGGCGTGGTTGTGGCCGCCTCGTACGAGGTGCGCAAGTACGGCGTGCGCAGCGCGATGCCCATGGCGCGGGCGATGAAGCAGGCGCCGCACGCCGTAGTGGTGAAGCCCCGTTTCAGCGCGTACAGCGAGGCGAGCGAGCAGGTGTTCTCCATCTTCGAGCGCTACACGCCGCTGGTGGAGCCCCTGTCGCTGGACGAGGCCTTCCTGGACGTCACGGCGTCGGTGGGTCTCTTCGGAACGCCGGCGGACATGGCCAGGCGGATCCGCAAGGAGATCGCCGCGGAGACGGGCCTGCCGTCCTCGGCGGGGATCGCCGCGGTGAAGTTCGTGGCGAAGATCGCCTCGGACGTGGCGAAGCCGAACGGGCAACGGGAGGTGCGGGCGGAGGAGACGGTGGCGTTCCTCGCGGGGCTACCGGTGGGGCGGCTGTGGGGGGTGGGGCCGAAGACGGAGGAGGCGCTGAAGCGCGCGGGGCTGGAGACCATCGGCGACGTGGCTCGGCGGGACGTGGCGTGGATGGAGGCGAGGTGGGGCTCGAGCGGGCGTCACCTGTGGGAGCTGGCGCAGGGCATCGACCCTCGGGAGGTAGTACCGGACCGAGAGGCCAAGAGCGTGGGGGCCGAGGACACGTTTGACGAGGACCTGACGGGGATGGACGCCCTGAGCCCGCACGTGCACTCGCAAGCGCTGCGAGTGGCCCGCCGACTGAGGCGCGCGGGAGTGAAGGGACGGGTGGTGCAGCTCAAGCTGAAGTTCGCGGACTTCACGCTCATCACCCGGAGGACCACCCTGCCCTCTGCAACGGATGACGGACAGACGCTCTACCGGGTGGCGAAAGAGCTCCTGGAGAAGGCCCACGAGGACAAGCCGGTCCGACTGACCGGGGTCTCGATGCAGGAGCTGGACTCGGAGGGCGGCGAGCCGCGACAGCTCGGGCTGTTCACGGAGCCGGAGAAACCGAAGCGGAGCGACAAGCTGAACGCGGCGTTGGATCGGATCGCGGAGCGCTTCGGGTCGAAGGCAGTAACGACGGCGGACATCGCGGGGAGTCCCGAGTCGGATCCCGACCCGGAACGTCCCAAGAAGCCAAAGCGTCCCAACTAATCCCCTTCCGCAAAGACAACTGTCCCGCGGCCATTTCCCCTCTCCCGCTGGGAGAGGGACGGGGTGAGGGTATTGGGAGAACCCGGGTTGAACCCCCTGTCCACACCGCGGGCCACGGGTTGAAGAACGGGCTCGGCTACCCTCACCCTAACCCTCTCCCAAAGGGAGAGGGAACGAGGCGGATCAGCCCTCGTCGGACTCGGAGTCGCTGTCGGAATCCGCGCTGGACTCGGAGCCGGACTCGAAGTCATCGCCCGTCTCACCCGCGTCCCCAGCGTCGTCCGACTCACCCGAGTCCGCGGCCTCACCCCCCGCGGCCTCCGCACCACCCGCAGCCGAGGCCGAGGCGGCAGACGCACCTTCCCCTGCTCCAGTCTTGTTGCGCCCACTCCGACGCCGACGCCGACGCCGCTTGCGCGGAGCCTCGCCGCCCTCGCTCGTTCCACCCTCGGGCTTGAGGGACGGCACCTCGCCACGCTTCCACGCCTCGAGGGCCTCGCGGTGCTGGCCAGTGGCCTCGACGGAGATTTCGAAGACGACGAGTGCGTCGTTGAAGAGCGGGTGTCGGCGGAACGCCCCGGTACGGCGGCGGCGCTCACCGGAGAGGGTCCGCTGGGCGATGAGCAGCAGCCGGCAGCGCTCGGCGATGCGGCGGGGCAGCCGGGCGGTCTGGACGAACTCGGCGAGCAGATCCTCGATGCCCTGGGCCACGGAGGGGCGGACCGCGGGGTCCTGGCTCTCCACGACGGGGCCGGCCTGTGCGATGGGGACGAGCAGCGCGGCGAGCAGGATGGCGTCATCCAGCGGCTCACCGGAGGAGACGCGCCGGTCGAGCGCCTCAACGTAGGCGTAGAAGGTCTCGCGACCGCGGCGGCCGTTCTCCTTGAAATACGCGGCCACGGGAGGAAGCAGAATCTTGAGCGCATCCAGCGCGGCGAGCAGCCGCAAGCTGGGAGCGGCCACACCACCGCGGATGAGGCGGAAGGTCTCCTCCAGCAGACGCGCGGGGGCGCAGCGGGGCAGGTCCTCGACGGCGCCCTCCATGGCGGCGTAGGTGCGCGACTCGATGTCCAGGCCCAGCTTGGAGGCGAAGCGCACGGCGCGGAGGATGCGGACGGGGTCCTCGCGCATGCGGATTTCCGGGTCGCCGATGGTCCGGATGTAGCGCTCGTCGATGTCGCGCCGGCCGCGCACGTAATCAATCACCCGGCCCTCGGCGACGTCGTAGAACAGGCCGTTCATGGTGAAGTCACGGCGACGGGCGTCCTGCTCGGCGGTGCCGAAGACGTTGTCGTGCGTGATGAGGAGATCCTGGGACTCCTCGGCCTCGCTCCCCTCCTCGCCGTTCTCGGCGCCCGTGTCGGCAGCGGCCTCGGCGCCGTTGCTGGCGTCGAGCTCCGTGGGGTTGGCGCGGAAGGTGGAGACCTCGATGATCTTCCCGCCCTTGAAGTAGATGTGGGCGAGCCGGAAGCGCCGGCCGATGAGGCGGCAGTTGCGGAAGATGGCGCGCACCTCGCCCGGGTGGGCGCTGGTGGCGATGTCGAAGTCCTTGGGGGTGCGGCCCAGCATCAGGTCCCGCACACAGCCACCCACGAGGTAGGCCTCGTGGCCGTGAGCGTGGAGGCGGTGGATGACCTTGAGGGCATCCGGGTCGAGCTTGTCGGGGTCGATCTCCGCGGGCTCGCCGGAGGGGGTGGTGTCGGAGAGGTACTCGGTCTCGGAGAGGGTCTCCTCGGGGAGGGTCTCCATGAAGGCGGACATGGGTGTGGGGTTCTCCTCCGCGGGTTCGGGAACCGGCAGCGCCTCGAGGGGGTCCAGGGACCCGGCCTCGGGGATCTCAGCCTCGCGCGCGTCATCGGGCGCAGGCTGGAGCGTCGGTTCACCGGCTGGCGGTGTTTCAGTGGAGTCTCGCGTCATCTCGCGGTTGACGCCCCGTGGGGGGCGCCTCTAAGGGCACGACCTATAGCGCATCCTCCCCGGAAGGGAGTAGCAGATGAAGACATTGTTGACGGGGGCAACAGGACTGGTGGGGGCCAACCTCGCCCACCTGCTGTGCCAGCAAGGGGAGCGACCCCGGCTGCTCGTCCGGGAGCGGAGCGACCGCCGGGGGCTGCGCGGGCTGGGCTACCACGAGGTACTCGGCGACGTCCTGGACGCCGGGTCGCTTCGAGGGGCGATGAAAGGGGTGGAGCGGGTCTACCACGTGGCGGGCACCGTCCGGTTCGCTCCCTCGACTCGGGAGGACATCTCCCGCATCAACGCCCAGGCGACTCAAAACGTTCTAGAGGCGGCACGCGGGGCCGGTGTGCGGCGGGTCGTGGTGGTGTCGAGCATAGCGGCGGTTGGTCACGGGACGATGACCGAGCCGGCGACCGAGGACGACGTCTACACCGAGGCGGGGGATAACCCCCACCCCGACACCAGGCGAGAGGCCGAGCGCCTGGCGCTGGAGGCCTCGGGCTCGACCCTGGAGGTCTTGGCGGGTAATCCAGGCTTCGTGCTGGGCCCCTACGACGTGCGGCCGTCCACGGGGCAGCTGCTGCGCCTCGTGGCGAAGGGCCTCGTGGTGGTGTACCCGAGCGGTGGCACCAACGTGGTGAACGCGCAGGACGTGGCGCGGGGGCTGCAACTCATCATGGAGAAGGGCCGCCCGGGGGAGCGCTACATCCTCGGGGGAGAGAACCTCACCTTCCGCGAGCTCCTGACGATCTGCGCGGAGGAGGCGGGAGTGCCGCCTCCGCGGATTCCGCTACCGGACGGGGTGGTGAAGGCAGTGGGGAGGTTTGGAGACGCGGTGGGGAGACTGGCACCGGACCTCTTCGAGCACGTGAACACGGCGTTCCTGCAGGCACTGCCATTGCCGGCCTACCACTCGTCGGCGAAGGCCATGAGGGAGCTGGGCTATCGCCCGAGACCGGTGCGCCTGGGTATCCGCGAGGCACTGCGCTGGTTCCAGGAGGAAGGAATGCTCCCGAGGGACCGCCCCCTTAAACCCCGGGGCGTCGTCGGTTGACGGCCTCCCGTCCCCATCCCCGTCTTCCATCACCTGGAGCACACCATGTCCTTTGTGATCGCCGTCGGCTCGACAAACCCGGCCAAGACAACGGCCGTGAAAGCCATCTGCGAACGCGCCTACCCAGGCTGTACGGTGGTTCCCATCGACGTGCCCAGCGGAGTGCCCGAGCAGCCCATTGGGCCCAACCAGACCTCGACGGGAGCGAGAAACCGGGCGCGGGCGGCCCTGGCGGCTGTCGAGGGCGCGCGGATGGGAATGGGGCTCGAAGGAGGCGTGGACCCGGACGGGAGCCTCATCAACTGCGTGGCAGTGGTGGAGGCCGGGGGCAGGGAGAACCTCACCTGGGGAGTTCGCTTCCCCCTGCCGCCAACGGTGGTCGCTCGGGTGCTGGCGGGCGAAGAGTTGGGTCCCGTCATGGACCACATCACCGGCCGCACCGAGAGCAAGAAGAAGCTGGGGGCGGTGGGCATCCTGACCAACGGCCTCTTCACCCGCGCCGAGATGTGGCAGGGCCCGCTGGCCTGTGCGCTGATGCCCTTCCTGCACCCGGACCTCTACCCGGCGCCAGCGGCCCCTCCCCTGCCCTCCGCTACTTGAAGAGGGCCATCCCCATCAGGTGCACGTCCCCGTTCACGCGGACGAGGTCCACGTTCAGCGCACCATCGCTGACCGCCACGGGATAGGGGCCGTACTTCTTCCAACCGCCGAGCGGCAGGTTGCCCGCGGCGCTCTCAACCTCGGTACCCTCCAGGCGGATTTTGAAAGAGCGGAAGTTGGACTGATAGTTCTCCATGACCCAGAGGTACACGCTGTAATTGCCATTCGCGATCGACTGGCTCACCAGGAGATCCGCACCCATCTTCCAGATGGCGGAGTTCAGCATGGCGCTCGTGCCGCTGTCCGTCGCGGGGCTCGGCGTCACCGTGGTGGTCGTCAGGCTGGGTGAGTTCACGCTGAGGCCATTGGCGAGGGCGGTGGAGTAGGACTGCCACGCGTTCCCATCGATGGTGACAGCGCTCCCGTTGAAGTTGATGCCACTGACGAAGCTGCTACCGCCGCCACTGCCACCATAGACCTCGATACCGGAGAGTCACGGCCTCGGAGCGGTTCAGCCGATGGAAGAGCTCCCATGCCGTATCTCCCAAATAGAAGAACGGTGAGCCGTCCTCTTTGACGAGGTAGCGGGAATTGCTGCTCACACGAAGCTTGGGCAGAGGCGTGGCGAGCGCCGCCTCGCGTGGGGTGACTTCGTCCACCGTCTCCTGTTCGCCGGCACAGGCCGACAGGAGAGACAACGACAAGAGAAGAAGGGGGGTCTTTCGCATCGAGCGTTTCCTCGAAAGGCGTGAGGACCCGCTCTTAATGCCCGCTTAACGAGAACTCCAGGATTTCCTGAATTAATTGAGACACAGTCCGAGGGCCCGTGGATGTCCCCTCTCCCAGAGGGAGAGGGAGCATGCGCACCACTACCGCCTGAAGAACGACGCCTGCTGGAATCGCAGGCCGGCCAGAATCTGCTCCACCCGCGCGTCGGACAGCGACCCGATGCGTTCTCCCAGGCGGGCCTTCTCCACCGAAGAGATCTGCGACACGACCACAACGCTCTGCTTGGGAAGGTTCCCCTCGCCCACCTCGAGCAGGACGTTCCCCGGCTCGCTCGCCCGGTGCAAGTTCGACGTCAATGCGCACACGACCACAGTCGTGATGCGCGAGTGGTTGAAGACGTCGTCCTGAACCACCACGTGGGGATGGGAGTAGCTCGGGGCAGGCCCTCGCGAGTCATCTGGCGCGATCCAGAACACGTCACCGCGGTTGATCCGCTCTGGACGTGGACCCGTGGATTCTCCTGTGTTCGTCTCCATGTTACGCTCACACGTTACGTGGCCCGCCCTACCCCGACAATCCGCCGCGTCAGCAGCTTCTGCAGCAACACGAACCCGAGCAGGAGCGCGCCAATGGCGACACGCGTCAGGCCCGAGCTCAGCATGCCCTCATACGTTGTGATCGACGTGAGAATGAGGCCGAGCATGAGGACCCCAATGAGCGTGCCGAACACCGAGCCCACCCCACCGGCGAGCAGGGTCCCGCCAATCACCACGGTCGCGATCGCATCGAGCTCCATCCCAACGCCTTCCAGGTGGCTGCCGCTGGAAAGATAGAAGGTGAGCACGGCGCCGGCGAAGGAGGCGCAGAAGCCACTCACCGCGTAGACGGCAACCTTCGTACGCTTGACGGGCAAGCCCATCAGGAGCGCAGCCTCTTCGCCGCCCCCGAGTGCATAGATGTTCCGACCGAAAGGCGTGAACACCGCGACGTACCAACCGACGGCGACGAACGCCAAGAACAAGACCGCGGTCAGGGGCAGCGAGCCGATCCGCGTGGTCGCGATAGCCGTATGGCGCGGATCCACGATGGCAATGGATTCGAGGTGGATGATGAACGCGAGCCCGCGCACGAAGAACATCCCGGCGAGCGTGACGATGAAGGGCTTGATACCCGTCGTGTGGATGAGCGTGCCGAGCAAGGCCCCCAGGGCGGTTCCGCACGCGAGCGACATCCCAATCGCGGCGAGGACATGCCAGTGGTGGTCCATCACAAGGACACCAATGAGCACGCTGGAGAAGGACATGACGGCTCCGACGGAGAGATCAATGCCGCCGGAGAGAATGACGAACGTCATGCCAACCGCGACGATGCCGAGCACCGCGTTGTTGGAGAGGAAGTTGATGAAGATCGGAAGGGAGAAGAAGCCGTCGTACCGCACCGACGCGGCGAGGTAGAGCACCACGTAGGCGAAGACCCCCGCCAGGACCGTGACGTGTTTACGCAGGAAGTTCACGCACCCTCCACCGGGCGGAGTCGCCGGACCAGACGCTCGAACGCCGCCGTCTGCATGAAGCAGACCCCCAACGCCACGATCGCCTTGATGATGAGCGTATGCTCCGTGATGACCCCTCTCATCTGGAGCATGATGGTGAGTGTCTGAATGAAGGTGGCACCGATGATCGAGCCGACAAGGTTGGCACGCCCACCGGTCAAGCTGGTCCCGCCCAGAACCACCGCCAGGATGGCGTCCAGTTCGAGGTAGAGCCCACTGTTGGCGACGTCAGCCTCCTTGATGTCGGCCGCGGCAATGAGCCCCGCGAGGCCCGCGCACAGGCCGCTGGCCATGTAAGCCGTCATCTGAATGGTGTGGACTCGGAGGCCGCAGAGCCGGGCAGCCTGCGGGTTGCCACCTGTGGCCTCGATGTAAAGGCCCGTCGCGGTCTTCCGGAGCAGCAGGGCAACGAGAACGAACACAACCGCGACGATAAGGACCGGGACCGGAAGTCCCACCACGGTGCCGTTGCCGATGAACTCGAAGGAAGGATTCTCGAAGCGGACCTTCTGGTCCTGGGTCAGCGCCTGCGCCACCCCCCGGCCCATCACCAGCGTCACCAGCGTCACAATGATGGGTTGGACGCTCCCGTAGGTGACGAGCGCTCCGTTGAGGGCTCCGACGACCAGGGCCGTGCCCAGTGCAGCCGCGACCGACACAGGCACGGACAGCCCCTGCTCCGTCATCAGGAGCGCCGCGACTGCTCCCGCGAGCGCCATCACCGAGCCGACCGACAGATCAATTCCCCCCAGCGCGATCACCAATGTCATGCCCACCGCGAGGAGCATGACGGGTGCACCGTTCTGGAAGATGTCGACGAGGGCACCGAAGAGTCGTCCGTCTCGGAACTCAAGTCGGGCAAAGCCCGTGGTGAAGATGAGGTTGAAGACCAGCAGCGCCACCAGCGCCACCAGGGGCCAGAAATTCCTAGGACTCATGGTGCTCCTCGCCGGCGATCAGCTTCATGACATCCGGAAGCCCCGCACTGGTGAGCTCGCCCACCTTCTTCCGGTCACGGAAGACGGCGATGCGATGGGACAGCCGCAGCACTTCCTCCAGCGCCGCCGAGATGAAGAGGACTGAGAGCCCTCGCTGCGACAGCTCGTGGATGAGGCGCTCGATCTCACCCTTCGCGCCGATATCGATACCGCGGGTCGGCTCATCGAGGATGAGGACGCGCGGATCGTAGGCAAGCCACCGGGCGAGGATGACCTTCTGCTGATTCCCTCCGCTGAGCAGCCGGACGGGTTGCTCGACCGAGGGCGTCTTGATGCCGAGCTTCGTCACGAACTCCTGGGCGATCCGCTCCTGCTGGGCCCGGGAGAGGGTGAAGCCCAGCTTGCGCTGGACAACGAGCGCGATGTTCTCGCGGACCGACAGGTCAGGGATGATGCCCTCCGCCTTCCGATCCTCGGGGCAGAATGCCAAGCCTTGTTCGATTGCATGTCGGGGACTCTTCGGAGCCGCGCCATTGACCGTGCCGCTGCGCGCGCGATCCGCACCGAAGAGCAGACGGGCGGCCTCCGTGCGTCCGGAGCCGAGGAGCCCCGCGAACCCCACCACCTCGCCCTCGTGCAGCGTCAGATCGAACGGAGCGATTCCCTTGCGCGTCAGGCCCTGGGCGGTGACGACCGCGGGCCTCGTGTTCTCTGTCCGCTCGTGGAGCGCGGGCTCCTCGGGAACCTTGCCCAGCATGTGAGAGACGAGCTCGAGGCGAGGAAGCTGCGAGGCCTCGTACGTCCCGACAAATGTGCCGTTGCGCAGGACCGTGATGCGGTCGCTGACCTGGTAGACCTGATCCAGGAAGTGGGTGACGAAGAGGATGCCGATGCCTCGCGCCTTCAGCCGCCCGATGATGCCGAGCAGCAGCTCCGTCTCATGGCTGTCCAGACTCGAGGTCGGCTCATCCATGATGATGACCCGTGCGTCCGTCTGGACGGCGCGGGCGATCGCGACGAGCTGCTGGACCGCGGTCGACATGGTGCCGAGCTGCTGATCGACGTTGATCCGCAGATCAAAGGTGGCGAGCAGCTCCTCTGCCTTGCGACGCATGGCGCGCCAGTCGACACCAAACCAACGCCGGGGCGCACGACCCAGGAACAGGTTCTCCGCGACCGTCAGGGTCGGGATGAGGTTCACTTCCTGGTAGATGGTGCTGATGCCCTTGCGCTGGGCATCTCCCGGTGAGGTGGGACGAAAATCACGCCCCTCGAAGGACAGCGTTCCACCGTCGCGCGGGTAGACCCCGGTCAGGATCTTGATGAGCGTCGACTTACCTGCGCCGTTCTGCCCCATCAGCGCATGCACTTCACCCGCCCGCACCTCGAGGTCCACGCCACGCAGCGCGTGGACCCCGGGGAAACGCTTCTCGACTCCTCGTGCGACGAGGATCGGCTCAGTACTCACGGGTGCTGATCACCTGGGCCGCGGTGGACTGCTCGAAGAGCTGGTCCTTGCTCTGGATGAACTTCGGAACCTTCTCACCCGCCCGGATCTTCGCGATGGTGTCGAACACGGTGGGACCCATCAGCGGGTTGCACTCGACGGTGGCGTTGAGCTTGCCCGCGACCATCGCCTCGAAGGCGCCCTTCACCCCGTCCACCGAGATGAGGATGACGTCCTTGCCCGGGTTCATGCCGGCCTCCTCGAGCGCCTGGATGGCGCCGAGCGCCATGTCATCGTTGTGGGCATAGACGGCCTGGATCTTCTCGCGGTCCGACTTGATGAACGCCTCCATGACCTCCTTGCCCTTGGCGCGGGTGAAGTCGGCGCTCTGGCTCTTGACGATGGTCATGCCGGGGTTCTTCGCGAGCACCTCCTCAAAGCCCTTCTTGCGATCAATGGCCGGGGCGGCGCCGGTGGTGCCCTGCAGCTCGTAGATGTTGGCCTTGCCGTTCATCTTCTTCGCGAGCCACTCGGCCGCCATCCTCCCCTCCTCCACGAAGTCGCTGGCGATCAGCGTGGTGTAGAGGCTCTCGTCGCTCACCTTGATGCCGCGGTCCACGAGGATGACCGGGATGTTGGCCTCCTTGGCCTGCATCAGGACGTTCTCCCACCCGGTCTCGACAACCGGGGCGAGCACGATGGCATCCACCTTCTGCGCAATGAAGGAGCTGAGCGCGTTGATCTGGTTGGCCTGCTTGCCCTGCGCATCCGCGAACTTCAGGTCAATGCCACGCTTCTCGGCCTCACCCCGGATGGACTTGGTCTCCGCGGTACGCCAGGCGCTCTCGGCACCCACCTGAGAGAAACCGATGACGAGCTTCTTGGCCGCAGCAGGTGCGCCGGCCGTCTCACCAGCCTGCTGCGGCTTCTCCGAGGACTGCTGCTTACAGCCGATGAAAGCGAGCAGCACGAATGGGATCATCCACCTCATGGGTCTCTCCAAGCGAGCGGCGGCCCTCACGAGACGCCGGATTCAGTAACGGTAAGCCCTGCATGACTGCGAACAGAGAACTGCCCAGACCAGACAGCGACCTACTGCTTCAACTCATGCACACGGACGTAGTCGAAGTGTGCGGTGAACCCTGCGCCACTCATGGACACCAGCCCGATCCGGGCCTCCGGACCCAGCGAGTGCGTCCACGTCCCCGCCCGGGTCCAGGTCGAACCATCCCGGCTCGAGTACGCCGTGTAGAGCTCCTCCGTGCCACGCTGGCGCTTGGCGATCCGCAACCAGACGGTCTCGTCGGCGGGGCCTCCGGCGGTCTCGCCGTAACGCGGCTTGTTCTCCGGCCCTACCTCCTTGGCGAACGCAATCTGACGTGTCTCCCAATACGAGAAGTGGACCAGCTTGACGTAGTGATTGTCATCGCCGTGGATGACGAGCCCCGCCTGGACGTAGTTGTGGCAGCAGCTCACCGGAGGGAGGTTCAGTCTGAGCCGGGTCTCAACGACATAGTCTCCGGCGGGTGCCGGCTGGGTGAGGACGGACGCCGAGTTGTTGTCCTCGTGGAGATCGGCCGCCTGGGTGTCGATGCGCAGGAAGCCATCCTCCAGTCCGAAACCGCTCTCGGCCGGCGGACGGATCCACGTCCACTGCGAGCCCAGCGAGGTCCCCTCGAAATCGTCTGAGTTCATGACGGCGCCAGGCTCCTCCTCCTTCACGGGAGAGACCTGATAGCGGCTCTTCTCACCGGGCCGGGCCGCTGGCGCCGGCTGCTCGGTGTCCGATGCCCACGCGCCACCGCGCACGGTCGGCCATCCGTCGATCCAATCCAACGCATCCATCAGCACCTGGCGCTTGGCGAGAGGCGCCTCCCCTACCTTCGGCGGCGCGAAGGAGGGATTGTTCCTGTCAATGGCGTGATAGACGATCCAGTCCTGGCCACCGAAGTCAGTCAGCACCGCATTGTGGCCTGGCCCCACCCAGCGGTTCCCATTCAGCCCGAGGACGGGCGTGCCACCTACGCGATTGTACGTGAGGCGGACGCCTTCACGATCCACGAAGGGGCCCCAAGGCGACCTCGAGCGCCCCGCGAAGATGCTGTAGCCCGTGAGCGCACCGACGCAGCAGTCCGTGGACGAGCCCAGCAGATAATAGAAATCGCCGTGCTTGATGATGCTGGCGGCTTCGTAGCGATTGGCGACCGTGACCTCGACCTGGCTGAAGGGATCGGAGGTCAAACCATCCTCAGAGAGCGTCCGCACGGAGATGCCCCCGAAATAGCTGCCGTAGTAGATGTATTTGCTGCCATCCTCCTCGACGAGCACCTCGGGGTCGTATACCCACCGGTCCTGATTGGCACAGCAGGGCGGATCCTGCGGCTCCACCACCGGCTTCGAAGCATGCGTCCAGGGGCCGGTCGGGCTGTCGCTGGTGGCAACACCAATGGCGCTGCCGCCCTCCTTCGTATTCACGACGGTGTAGTACAGGTGGTACTTGTTCCCGAAGTATTCGATCTCTGGCGCCCAGACATCGGACGTGGGCTCCGCCCACTCCGGCCGCTCGGTGAAGGCATCCCCGACATAGGTCCAATCAACGAGGTCGGCCGACTTCAAGGTGGGGATCAGGTGCTTCCTGTACCGCCCCGTGGAATCCCTGTCATTGTCGTTCAGGGGATCCATGGTGCAGTACATGTACCAGGCCTCATCACCCGGCTGTTGGCCACGGATGATCGTCGGGTCAGGACAGTTCTCCACCTGCCCTCCCCCTGGGATGGAGACCTTCAGAGGATTGGTATAGCTCTTGTTATTGGGGGTGGGCTCGGGAGGCGTTTCCGGAGGAGGGGGAGGCGCGTCCTTGCACGCCGCAGCGGCCACCAGTAGCAACACGCCCATCCACTGCCGGAACGAGAACGAACCTCTCCGCATGCAAACTTCCTCCGCTGTCGGGCTGGTTGAAACAGCCGGTGCTCCGGTCTGTCTCCGCTCCTGATGCGTCACAAAAAAGTCGCGCATCTCATACAGACAGGCGGAATGTGTCAAGGATGACATTCCCCTCGTACTTCAGGGAGAGAACGCAGCGCGTCAAACCTTGCGTACGCGGGCGGTAACTGTCGAAAGGCAGACAAAAGGACGGTGCGAAGCCGATCCCTCATCGACCACTCCACTTGGATTTCCCTAGCGTGCCGCCCCCCCCCCAAGTCGAGGAGTCCTCCCCCCATGCGTTTACGCGGTGTTCTCCTGCCCGCAGCCGTGTTGTCGCTGACCATGCTGGCAGCACTCCCCCTGCCGAGCTGCATCCCTCAGTCGACACCTCCTCAGCCACCGCCCCCTGCGCAGCCGCCACCACCGCTCGAGGTGACAAACCCGATCCTGTCCGGTGACTTCGCCGACCCGTCGGTGCTCCGCGTGGGAGAGGACTACTGGGCTGCGGCGACCTCGTCTGAATGGGCGCCGCACTTCCCGCTGCTGCACTCGAAGGATCTGCTCCACTGGGAGGTGGTGGGCCCCATCTTCCAGACCGCCCCGACCTGGTCGGAGGGCAACTACTGGGCACCGGAGCTCGCGCAAGACAAGGGCCGTTACTTCGTCTTCTACACAGCGCGTCAAAAGGGCGGTCCGCTGTGCGTCGCCGTGGCCACGGCAGCGCAGCCCTCGGGGCCCTATACCGACCACGGTCCGCTGGTCTGCCAGGAGCTCGGCTCCATCGACGGCGCGTTGATCCGCGACGAGAACGACACGCTCTACCTGGTCTGGAAAGAGGACGGGAACAGCCGGAGCCTGCCGACCCCCATCTGGGCGCAGCCTCTGTCGGAGGACGGCACGCGGCTCATCGGTGCGCCAACGCAGATCCTGATGAACGACTCGCCGTGGGAGGGACAGCTCGTCGAGGGCCCGCACCTCATCAAGCGCAACGGCTGGTTCTACATGTTCTACGCCGGGTCCGCGTGCTGCGGGCGTGACTGCAACTATGCCGTGGGCGTGGCGCGCTCGCGCAAGCTGCTCGGGGGATGGGAGAAGAACCCGCTCAACCCCATCATGAAGTCCAACGAGTCCTGGAAGTGCCCGGGGCACGGGAGCGTGGTGACGGACACCCAGGGCCGCGACTACTTCCTGTACCACGCCTACCGCGCCACGGATTTCGTCTATGTCGGTCGGCAGGGGCTGCTGGACGAGATCCAGTGGGCGGAGGATGGCTGGCCCACCATCAACGGGCGCCGGGGACCGGGTGGCAAGGTGTTGGCGAAGCCCGCTGCCTTCTCCGAGGATTTCACGTCCTCGTCCCTGGCCACTGGCTGGGTGTGGCCGAACGGACGTCAGCCCACCACGAGCGTCGAGGCGGGGCTGTTGAGCCTCTCTCCCCCGGCGGACCGGGCGGCGGATCCCATCGGCGCGGTCTTCGCGCGCTCCACCAACGCGGGCAACTACACCGCCGAGACCGTCCTGGACGTCAGCGGGCTGCCCGCCGGGATGGCCGCGGGGCTGTCGGCCTTCGGAGATCCGGAGAACGCGCTCGGCGTGTACGTCAGGTCGGGCAAGGTGGAGGTGTGGCACCGGGAGCGCAACACCCATGAAGTGCTCACAAGCCTCGATGCGCCCACGAGCGCAGACGGTAAGCTGCGCCTGCGCATGACGGCAAAGGACGGCCAGACGTACAGGTTCGCGGTAAGCCCCGAGGACACCACCTGGACGGAGGTGGGTCCAGAGCTGTCGGGCGCGTATCTTCCGCCTTGGGATCGCGGCGTGCGCGTGGCGCTCACCGCTGGCGGTGTCGCGGGTGCCTCCGCCCGGTTCGACTCGCTGCGGATCACCCCCAACTGATGCTCGTGGAGCTCTCGACGATGGATGCAGGTGCTGCTGCTACTTTCGAAAAGCTGTTCGGACACCCCGCCCGTGTCGTGGCACGCGCGCCGGGCCGGGTGAACCTCATCGGTGAGCACACCGACTACAACGGCGGCTTCGTACTGCCGATGGCCATCCCTCAGTACACGCAGGTGGAGCTGCGGCCGCGTGGGGATCGCACCGTCCGAGCCTTCAGCACCAACGTGGGGGAGCAAGCGGGAGTGCAGGAGTTCGTCCTGGGCCAGGAGACACCGGGGCGCGGCTGGCTCGACTACGTGCAGGGCGTCACCCTCGTCCTGCGGCGCGAGGGCTTCACGTTCGAGGGCTTCGACGTGCGCATCACCTCGCAGGTTCCCGTGGGCAGCGGGCTGTCCTCGAGCGCGGCGTTGGACGTGTGCCTCCTGCGAGGCCTGCGCGAGGCCTTCTCGCTGCCGCTGGAAGACGTCCGGCTGGCGGTGCTGGGCCAGAAGGTGGAGAACGACTTCGTCGGCGCGCCAGTCGGGGTGATGGACCCGATGGCCTGTCACCTGGCGGACGGAGGGGCCGCGCTCTTCCTCGATACGCGCAGCTTGAGCTACGAGCGGGTGCCGCTGCCGGCAGGAGTGGAGCCCGTGGTCATCAACTCGGGGGTGGCACACAACCACGCGGCGGGCGACTACCGCACCCGCCGGGCCGAGTGCGAGCGCGCGGCGGAGCTGCTGGGCGTGCCGCAGCTGCGCGACCTGACGGAGGCGGACCTGCCACGATTGAACGCACTGCCCGACCCGCTGGGCCGGCGCGCGCGTCACGTCCTGACGGAGGATGCTCGGGTGCTGGCCACGGTCGAGGCCCTGCGGACCGGTGACCTGGCGGCCCTCGGGCCCCTGATGTACGCGTCACATGCCTCGCAGCGTGACGACTACCAGGTCTCCGTGCCGGAGATCGACATGCTGGTGGAGCTGGCACTCAACGAGAAGGATGTGCTCGGTGCGCGCCTCACGGGCGGAGGCTTCGGTGGCTCCATCGTGGCGCTGGCGCGCACGGGCACCGGGGCCAGCGTGGCACAGCGCATCGCTCAGGCCTACTCGAAACGCTCGGGCCGTACTGCCACAGTGCTGGTGCCCTGACGACCCGCAGCGCTCAGAACGTCACAGACGCACCGTGCCAAGGCGGTGCGTCGCTCCAGCGCAATTGCACAGTGCGCGCGGATCGCGGAACCTTGGCGCCATGCCAGACCAACTAGCGGACAAGGAACTCGACAGCCCCGTCTTCGCACGTGACGGCTTCGATGCCGCGAGCTTCCGGGAGCTGCTCGCCCGGTACCAGCGCGGTGAACTGGTTGAAGCTCCGCCTCTCGCGGGCTCCCTCCAACCCCTCCAGGAGGGTGACATCCGAACGCTCCCTGCCGAGGGCGCTCCCGAGTACGAGCAGTACCGGGCACGTGGCGAGGAGGCGTTCCGCCAAGGCCAGGTGGCCGCCCTCGTGGTGGCCGGTGGCGCCGGCACGCGCTTTGGTGGCGCGGTGAAGGCGCTCGTGCCCGTCATCGGAGAGCGGACCTTCCTCGACTTCAAGCTCGAGGAGGCGCGCCGGCTGGGGGCACGTTTTGGGCGTCCGGTGCCCGTGGCGCTGATGACGTCCTTCCTCACCCATGAGGGGATCGCCGCGCACCTGAAGCAGCGAGGCGAGGAAGAGAACGTGTTCCTCTTCCGCCAGCGGATGCTCCCGCGGCTCACGCCGAAGGGGGAGCTGTTCCGGGAAGCGGACGGGCAGCTCTCGTTCGCTCCCTCGGGGCACGGGGACGTCTTCCGCGCCTTGCGCGAGAGCGGCGTCGGGGCGGAGCTGCGCAAGCGCGGCGTGCGCTGCGTGTACTTCTCCAACGTGGACAACCTGGCGGCGACGCTCGATCCGGTGGTCATCGGCATGCACCTGACGTTGGGCAAGGCCATGACGGTGGAGGTGACGCCGCGGAAGAACCCCAGCGGGGCGCTCGACGCGGGCGCGGCGCCGGTGCGGCTGAAGGGTCAGCTCCAGCTCGTCGAGAAGGTGGACCCGACCCAGCATGCGTTCATCTCGACCAACAACATCACCTTCGACCTGGCGGCCATCCTCGACAAGGAGATTCCCATCCCCTACCGGGTGGTCTCCAAGAAGGTGGAGGACCAGCCCGTGCTCCAGCTCGAGCAGGTGACGGCGGAGGCCAGCAGCCTCATGCGCCCGGATGGTCAGCCGCTCGTCCCCGTCGCCTTCATCGAGGTGAGCCGGACGGATCCGATGACCAGCCGGTTCGAGCCGGTGAAGGCTCCCGATGACCTTCCGCGCGTGGCGGAGCGTCTCCGGAAGCGCTTCACCTCCTGAGTCCCTGCGGGTCAGCGGCTGGCCAACAGCGCACGCTTGTTTGGCTTGCCGCTCGGCCCAACGGGAACCTCGGCGATCAAGGTGACGGTGCGCGGTACGCAGGCCTGCCCCAGCCGGCTCAGCACCCACTCGCGCAGTTCGTCGGCGTCAGGCTTCGCGCCCTGCTTTGGCACCACGAAGGCGTGCACCGCCTCTCCGGTCTGCTCGTCGGCGGCGCCGACGACGTAGGCCTGGTCAATGCCAGGATGCTCGGCGAGCACCCGCTCGATGGCACCGGCGTAGTAGACGTTCGCGTTGACGATGATCACGTCGCGAGCACGACCCACGAGGTGCACGTAACCCTCGCTGTCGACGTAGCCCAGGTCGCGGGTGCGAATCCAGCCATCGACGAACACCTCGGCGGCCTCCTGCGGATCCGACCAGTAACCGGACGCCTGGTACGGCGTGCGAACGAACAGCTCGCCGACCTCTCCGGGAGGCATCAGGGAGCCGTCGGGGCCGCGTACCTCCAGCTTCGTCGTGGGCTCGATGCGGCCCACGGAGGTCAAGGCCTCCTTCGACGCCAGCGCCTCCCGCGGAGTCAACATCGAGAGCAGACCGGCCTCCGTCTGGCCGTAGCCCTGGAAGACCACCGGGCCGAGCCGCTGCAGGGCATCGGCGTATCGCTGCGGACTCAGCGGCGAGCCGGAGACCATGAGGGCTCGCAGGCTGCTGACATCGACCGGATCCGTCCGCAGGCTGTCGAGCATCTGGTAGAGCCTCGGCACGCTCAGGATGCTGCTGGTGATGCGGTAACGGGCGATGACGGCCGGGAAGAACGGCCGGAGGTTCATATCCTCAGGGATGACGAGGGTGCCCCCGCTGAACAGCGTCACCAACGTATAGTCGAACGCGACCTGGCTGTTCAGCGAACCGAACAGCACGTGACGGCGCATCCCCGCGGCGAGCTCGCGGATGGAGGGGCTCCAGCGCTCGGGATACGCGGGCCAGTCCTCACTGATGGCCGCGTATGTCTGGACGCCTCCCTTCGGATTGCCGGTGCTGCCACTGGTGTAGATGATCCGGGCGATGTCGTCCGGCCGTCCCGCGGCCCGCAGTGCGGCACCGTCATCCTCGGAAGCGAGCACGTCCCGCAGGCCTGACACCGCGCCGAGGCACAGCAGCGGCAGGTTCCCGGCCGCCTCACGTACCTCGGGGGTGTGGGTTGCCGGATCGAGGAGCAGGAAGTCGACGCGGTCGCCGAGCAGATGTGCCAACTGCCCGGACGTCAGGCCCGGACGGATGCCGGCAATGCGAGCTCCCAGCGCCCACGCGGCGATCATCGCCGCGAAGGTCTCCGGCGTGACGCTGGTGAACACGGCCAGGCCGGTGCCGTGCCCCACACCGGCGGCCCGCAGGCCCGCGGCCACGCGCCGAGTCATGCGCAGGATGTCCGCCGCGGTGACCGTTCGGTTCCCGTGCTCGAACCAGATCCGGTCTCCGTCTCTACTCATCAGGTCAAGCACTGTCTGGGGAAACATGTTGTCGGCCATGCGGGCCACTATGGGACAGCGATCCAGACAGTTCAACGCTCAACCCATGACGCGTCCTTTGTCACCGTCACCCGCAGCGCCGCAGAACTCGTCCGCCACCCTCTCTCGCTTTTCCTTGCATCCTGAGAAGGATGTTCTCACATGGAGAGGCGTGTCGGATGCGCATCGTGACATTCCTGCCATGTATGTCTGGGACTAGTACAAGTCCAATGGCTGCCTCTTCGGCGCGAACAGCAGCATCATGATGAGTTCTACGAGTAGCGCTCAAGTCGCTGGCACGGGTCTCCGGTTCAGCATGTACTGCCGCTCGGTGTTTCGGAATCCCACCGAGCGATAGATGCGCCCCGCCGGCCCGTGCTCATCCGCGACGATGACGAGCACGCTCGCGCCCATGTTCGCGAGTGCATGGCGCGACACTTCGTGGACCATCGTCCCGCAGACGCCCCGGTTCCGAAACTCCGGATGGGTCTCCACTTCCTGGAAGCGAGCTACGCCCTCCCTGCAGAAGATGCCCAGGTCACCCACCAGCCGGCCCTCCAGGAACGCGCCGAACCAGGTGCCCAACCCGGCGCGCGTCAGCTCACGGTACCGGCCCACGTGGCGGTGGACGAAGGGGACGTAGACATCGAGCGGCGCAGGCGGCTCGTCATCCGTGAGGTGCAACTCCACGACGGCGGCCCACTCCGCATCGCTCTCGAGTGGACGGACCTCGAGCCCCGCGAGGGGACGCGGTGGCGGGTGGACGGTGTTCGCCGTGAGGACGTCGTTCTCGCCGAGCGTGAAACCCGCGGCGAGGAACGGCTCCACACCCCCCTTGCTGCCGTGCGGGTCATCCCAACCGAGCATCACGTGGCGTACGCGTGGCGCGTGCGCGAACTCCTCATGGAATCGCCGCACCCAACGAACCGCATCCCCCGGGCCCGGCCGTGAAGGAAACAGCAGCATGTTGCCGCTGTAGAAATCCGGGTCCGAGGGGGTCTCCAAGCGCACGCAATCCTCGCGCTCCGTCACGGTGCCATGAAACGCGTGGATCATGAAGTCAGTGCGGTAGGCCAAAGAACGGGCACGGAACATGGGAGCACTCATAGCGCATCAACCCGCGAACACGGGCAACCGGCTCACCCCACTCGGTCGTCGTACTTTCGAAGGTCTGAATCATGGGTGGCAGGCTTGTTACCATGGCTCCAGTCATTTCAGGAGCAAGCGCCATGTCAGACATCACGCACCGCACCCTCAAGACGAACGGCATCCACCTCCACATCGCCGAGGCCGGTAAAGGACCCCTCGTACTGCTCCTCCACGGCTTTCCGGAGTCCTGGTACTCCTGGCGCCACCAGCTCCAGGCGCTCGCGGACGCCGGCTACCACGCGGTCGCGCCCGATGTTCGCGGCTACGGCCGCAGCGACAAGCCGCAGGCAATCGAGGCGTACAGCATGAAGACCCTGCTCGCCGATTACATCGGCCTGCTCGATGCCCTCGGGGAGGAGACCGCTGTCGTCGTCGGCCACGACTGGGGTGCGCCCATGGCGTGGAACAGCGCCGCGCTCTACCCTGACCGCTACCGTGCCGTTGTTGGCATGAGCGTCCCGTACCTCGGCCGCTCGCCCATGCCGCCGACCCAGGTCTTCAAATCCACGTTTGGGGAGACGTGGTTCTACGTCCTCTACTTCCAGGAACCTGGCGTCGCAGAGGCGGAGTTCGAAGCGGACATCCCAAGGACGATGCGCACAATGCTTACCGGCATCCCCGGGTTCGATCCGACGACCAATGCCGTGCAGACCAAGAAGAAGGGCGACAAGTTCCTCACGGGCCTCGACACCCCCAGTACGCTCCCCGCCTGGCTCACGGAGGACGACCTTGCGTACTTCGTGAAGGAGTTCGAGAGCAGCGGCTTCCGTGGAGGGCTCAACCGCTATCGCAACATGGACCGAGACTGGAAGGAGTTGCCCGAGCTCGCGACAGTCAAAATCGAGCAGCCCGCGCTCTTCATTACCGGAGAAAAGGACCCGGTACGCGCTTTTGGCCCGACTGACGCCATGAAGGCACTGGTGCCCAACCTCAAAGACATGCTCGTCATCCCTGACGCTGGCCATTGGATCCAGCAAGAGCGCCCAGCCGAGGTCAATGCAGCGCTGCTGGCCTTCCTGAAGGAGCTGCCCGCTACGCCATAGGCGAAAGAGCCGCGCGGTACGCGTCGATGAGCACGTCGACCCAGGCTTCCAGGTAGTGCTCCGCGCGCTTCGGATCCGACGGACGGGGATCGCCGACGGTGCCGTTTGGGGCGTTCTCACGGAGACTCGGATAGAAGAGCGCGCTGAGCCGCTCGGTCGGCTCCACGAAGCCAGGTTCCAGCCGGTCCAGGCGCACGGCGTCTGGATGCAGGCCGCGAATGATGGACGTCTCGAATTCGCCGGCATGCGCTCCCGAGCACTCCCGCTCCACGCCATGCGCCTTGCTCGCCTCCAGGAGGACACGCGTCAGCTGACGGCTCTCCGTGAAGACAATGAGCTTCATGGGAGCGCTCGCGGCTCGCAGCGCGTCCATGCACTCCGCAAGGGGGCCATAGTTCCCTCCATGGGCCGAGAACAGAAACACCCGCTCGAACCCATGTTGCCTGCAGGAGGCGAGCAGGTCCGAGAGGACCGCGCTCAATGTGGCGGTGCTCAAGCTGAGCGTGCCCGGGAACGCCATATGTTCCGTCGAGCATCCGAACGCAACAGCCGGACAGGCGATCGCCTCCTCGACGCGTGCGCAGAAACGCTCGGCGAGCGCGTCGGCGATCCATGTATCGGTCGCGAACGGCAGATGGGAGCCATGCTGCTCGATGGCGCCAAGAGGAAGGACGGCCGTACGGACGCCGCTCGCGAGGAGCCGCTCGAGCTCGGGCCAGGTGAGCCGCTCCAGGCGCCGTTCGACGGGTTTCGAGGCACGTGCGCTCGGGGTCTCCGAGCCGACATCGTAGAGCGGCCCGTCGAGCCCGCGGCCCGGCCATCGTACCTGATTGATGCGCCGCGCCTCGATGACCCGCAGCATGAGGTGATTCATCATGGCCTCGTGCTCGAAGATCGCCAGCGGCCCCGGAAGACGCGCCTCACAGCGCACGAGTGCGTGCCGCTCCGGGACGAGCATCGTCTCGAACCGGGAGAGCAGCTCCGCCTCCCATGGCTCGCCCGCGTGGGTCAAAGCGAAGAACATCACACGTTGGGTGTGGCTTTGTTGAAACGGTCCATGCTCGAAGTGGAGCAAGTCCCAGACAGCGGGAAGTGGCGCTAGCATTCCCTCCAACACCTTGTACTGAAGGTTGGCCACGAGCCCTCCGTACTCTCCGCTCGTCAAGAACGCGATCTCTCCTGGGAGGATATCCGGCTCCCGGCCCGCGAACGCCTTCTCCACCGCCTCCCCGGCATCCTCGATACGCGCGCAGATGGCCTCAATGTCGATGGCGATGGAGGCGACCCCAATACACTCACCGATGGCTTGGGCAAGCCGAAGAGCACAGAGATAGCCCGCCATCGGTCCGAGCACGCGAACGAACGTCGTGTATTCGTCTTCTGGGAGGAACCGCACCACCTGGCCGCCCGCCTCCACCAGACGTTCGAGCAGTTCCCGTTTCGCCTCTTGCCCGGGCCGAGCGACACCCGCATCGGTCACCGCAGTCGCGAGCACCACATGTTTCCACGCCCTGGGTGTTACCAGCGGGAGTTGCGCGTTCGGTGAGAGCCCTTGAGAGAAGACGATGAGCGCATCACGCTCGGACATGTGGTGCGGAGCTGACGAAAGCGCCGAGAGCGGAACGAAGCGCGAAGGAAGCCCCATCTCCCCGGCGAGGAGGTATGCGAGGTAACGCGCGTGTGCTTCCGAGCTTCCCACGCCACTCGTGATGAAGCAGCGTACGGAGCGAGGATCGAAACGCACCGGCTCTATCGGGCTCTTCGCGTAGGCCCGCAGCATCGCGGGAAGGTGCCGCACCCGCTCTCGAAGCACCTCGTACCCGGCGCGCCATGTCTGGTCGGACATCGGTCACTCTTTCAGGACGCAATCTTGAAGAGGATGGGAGCGGAGAGCCAGAACCCGTGTCGCTCGAATGCGTCGACCAGGTACCGCCGCGTCGTGTCCTCGTCAAAACTGGTGAAGGCGGGGATGAGCTCCTTCCCCGGGATGTGATGCGCGAGGAGCACGAAGATCGCCTCGTCCGCGAGCCGGGAAGCCGCCAACGGATCGACCTGGAAACGTGGACCGAGGAGCGAGGCCGTCAGCAGCGCATCATCGCCATCCGCGGACGGGAACACGGCGACGCCATGCCCATGCTGGACCATCTCGGCGACAATCCTCTTCCACTGTGGCTTGTTGACGCCGTTGCGGAGCGGAAAGCGTTCGAACAGCGATTCACTCTGGATGCGAACGAGTGGTACCTGCTGAGAGCCCTCCGCGGACTGGCCGTACGTGAGCACGACGCGCTCGCAGCCCGCCAGGAGATCGACGTAGACGTGGGCCCGGAACCACGCGAGCTGGCCCTCGGGGCTGACGCGGATGGGGAGGAGATAGGACGCCATCCGAATGAGGTGCGGGGCCCCCTCGAGCGGCGTGGGCTCGAAGGCGAGGACCGGCTCCGGGAGCTCGGCCTCCTTCTTGACGAGCATGCTTCTGGCGAGCGAATGGCCCACGCGTCGCTTCGACGAGAGATAATGGACGTTGAAGGGACTCGCCTCGCGCTGAACCCGCTCTGCGGCCTCGACGGGAATTCCGAGCTCCTTGAGTGCGCGGGTCTTCTCCGGGTTGTTCGTGAGCAGCCGGATGGGCGCGTGCACGCCCAGAAGCTGGAGCGCCAGCATCACCTCGTGGTAGCGGCGATGGTCAGGGTCGAGGCCGAGCGTCTTGTAGGCCTCGAAGGTCGTGACCGTATGGCGGCTCGCCTGGACGAGCATGCGATCGCGCGCCTTCGCGGCATATCCCGCGCCTCGGCCCTCCTGCATCAAGTAGAAGATGACGCCACGCCCCACCTCGGCGATGCGCCCGAGCGCCAACTCAAGCTGCTCGGCGCAGTCGCAGTCGCAGCTCCCAAAGGCCTCGCTCGTGATGCAGGCCGAGTGGATGCGCGCGAGCAGCGGCTCCGGTGTCTGGATGTCACCGAGGCATACCGCGAGCGCGTAGGTGCGCGTGTAGAGGTTCTGGAAGACATGCACCTGGAAGTCACCGTAGCGTGTTTCCAGGAGCTGCTCGCCGATATGGAGCAGCAGGCCGTAGGTGGAGTGCTTACCCTGCAGCATGTTGTTTGTCGAGAGGGCCACGGGCATGGCGCGGACAATTTGCATCCGTGGTGCCAGCAGCCCCATCGCGCAACATGCAGGGCGGGTCCCCACCAGGGTTTTTCCTGCTGGAGCCCGGCTCGACACGTCAATGGACGTGTTCTGGCGCGTCAACACGGGGCTGACGCGTCACTGCGCCTCGACTACTCCTTCTTGGAGATGACGCCGCAAGCCACGCGGCCCCCCGAGTTGCCCGCGGGATCCGTCACGAGGTCGTCCTCACCCGCGTGGACGATGATGGCCTTGCCCACGACGTCATTGGCGGAGCCATCGCCGATCTTCCACTCCGCCTTGGAGAGCTTTAGCGTGCCCTTGCCGTCCTGGCCGATCTCGATGTTGCCGAGGTCGCCCAGGTGGTGGTTGGGGTCGGCCGGACCATGGGAATGGGACGTGGGGTTCCAATGGCCGCCCGCGCTGGAGGCATCGAGAGCGCTGCAATCACCCGTCTGGTGGATGTGGGCGCCGTGCTTGCCCGGGGTGGCGCCGGAGACCTCCAGCGTCAGCGTCACCTGGTCACCGTCTTCCTTGAAGGTCGCGGTGCCGGTGGTGGTGCTACCGCTGCGGCTCTCCAGGGAGGAGGTAGCCTGAGCCCCACCGCCACAGGCGGCGAGCACGAGCGCCGCCGAGAGAACTGTTGTACGAAGGCTCACGTTGACCCACTTCTTCATCGTGTCTCCTGTGTGGCTCCACTCGGACAGCAGAGCCGGAAAAGCCACCCCCGTGATGCATACGAAGGCGTGGCGGTTCGCGGGCTGGAGCCATACTGCCAACCGACCTCGAATCAAACCGCTACTTCCGATGGCACCATCAGCTGTCATCCCCACGTCAATCCGAGGAATACGCTCATCGGTTAACGTCCATCATCAGGAGGTGAAATGTGAGCAACAGTTCACAGGCGGGAAGTACCTATGACGGTTTCGCGGAAGCCTATGTGGCCCGAGCGGAAACGAACGCATTCAACGCACTGTACGAGCGCCCGGCCATCCGCGCCTTGCTTCCATCCGTTGTGGGGCAGCACGTCCTGGACGCGGGCTGCGCGGGTGGAGCGCATTCAGCCTGGCTGTTGGAACAAGAGGCCAAGGTCACCGCCCTGGACGTCAGCGCCCACATGGTCGCGCTCACGCGCAAACGTCTCGGAACGCGGGCACAGGTCCATCAGGCGGATCTCCGCGAGCCGCTGAGCTTCCTGGAGGAAGGGAGCGTGGACATCGTCCTCAGCTCCCTCACGCTCCACTATCTGGAGCACTGGGAGCCCACGTTGAAGGAGTTCCATCGAGTCCTCGTGCCTGGAGGCCGCCTTGTCTTCTCCACCCATCACCCGCTGGCGGATTGCCGTTGGGTGAGCGGTGGCGATTATTTACAGACAGAGCGCATCGAGCAGCACTGGGAGGGATTCACCGAGACACCGGTGCGCGTGAGCTTCTACCGGCGCCCACTCGGGGCCATCTTCGCGGCCCTGGCGGAGTCGGGTTTTGTCGTCGAGCAATTGGTGGAGCCACGACCCCTCCAGGAAATGCGTGAGCAGGAGCCAGAGATCCACGCACGACTCATGAAAGAGCCCTGGTTCCTGCTCATTCGCGCCTCGCGATCTCAACTTCCAAGAGCCTAGCGTTGCAAAGGCCGAAGACATCGCGAATGATCGCCATCGAAGCAGCCCGTCTCCGAGAGCGGTGCCAGCACCTCCTCGACGCGTTCTCGTCACGGCAGGAGTTCTCCTATGTGAGTTCTCTGGCCGTGAGCATCGACGGGCACGTCCTCGTCGAGGAGCGCCTGCACGGACAGGGAATCGCGGACACGTTCTCCGTAACCAAGACGGTGCTGGCCACCCTGCTGGGGGCCGCCGTCGGTGACGGGTTGATCGAGGACCTCGACGACCCTGTCGGAGGGCTGCTCGGCCTCCCGGCCACGCATCCCGCGGCCGAGCACACCTGGCGCCACCTGCTCACGCAAACACGAGGGTGCGCGACCAACGGAGCCTGGGACATCGACGAGGTCATGGCCCTTCCGCGAGGGTGGGTGGACCACCTCCTGGCCGCGCCGCAGCTCTGCACACCGGGAACGACCTTCCGCTACGACAGCGGTGGCGCCCATGTCCTCGGGGCCGCGTTGAGCACCGTGGTGGGTCGCCCGCTGTCGGCGTACGCGGAGGAGCGGCTCTTCGCACCCCTCGGCATCGACGAGTGGGTCTGGCCGCGCGACCCGGACGGCCGGGACTACGGATTCGGCCACCTGCGCTTGAGCCCGGAGGCGCTCAGGCGATTCGGCGAGCTCTGGCTCGGTTTGGGGACATGGCGCGGGCAGAGCCTCGTACCAGAGGCGTACGTGCGGGAGATGGTACGGGCGCACTCGGCCGGCGGCCCGCCGGAGGGCACCGCCCACGGCTTCCTCACGTGGGTGGACCGAGGCTACTTCTTCGCCGGTGGGTGGGCCGGGCAACACGTGGTCGTGGTGCCGTCGGCGCGTGCGGTCGTGGTGACGACGGGAGACCCAGGCTTCGACCCCGGCCCGCCGCCCACCGATCGGATGCCACCGAACTGGCGGCCGGGGCTGGACCTGGTCCGGACCCACCTGCTGCCGCTCCTCCTCCCCTGAGGTCGAGCCCAATGAAGACAGGCCCTTGCTCATCGTGAGCACCCGCACATGGCTTCTACACGGAGAGTGCGACATGGTTCACACTACGCGAATCAGGCGCAGGTCTGACGTCTCCCCCCACCAGGAGAAGAACCGTGAAGCGCACACGATGGCAATGGACAGCAGGGCAAGCGGGAAGGCTCCTCGTCGTAGGACTCGGGCTGATGGCGACGGAGGCGCTCTCGCAGGTGTGCGACTATTCGAGCATCCAAGCGCGCATCCAGGTCTCGTCCACGGGAGGGTGGTCCTCCTCGGCCAGCATCATCGAGGGGCAGCGCTTTCGGGTAGGCGTCCTGGTGAACGGCACGAGCCAGCTCGCCGCACGAGAACTGGTCAGCCTGAGGGTCACCGGCCCCAACGGCTACGAAGTGAGACCTCCCGTCAACGGGGTCTTCGTCGATGCGCCTTGGAACGGGACCTATGTCCTGGAGGCCACGTGTAAAAACATCACCTCCACGGCCACAGTGACGGCGACAACCAGGACTCCTGGCACTCCCACCCAGCGCCCCAACCTCCACATGATCGGTATCCGCCCGGGTATCGAGCTCTACAAGGGGAACCAGGCGCAGATCGACGCCTGGGACCAGGCCAGCATGCAGAAGGTGGCCGAGGCGGGCGCGGTGGCCACGCACATCGGGTTCAGCTGGGCGGATATCGAACCCACGCGAGGGGTGTTCGACTGGACCGGCGCGGAGGCCCAGTACGCAGCGGCCAAGGCACGAGGATTGACGGTGTTTGCCTTCAGTGGGACGACCCCGATATGGGCCCTCCCCGCCGGCTTCACCGAATCCCACCGCTCCCCTCCCGACCCACAGTACACGGCGGACTTCCAGCATTTCTTCCGCGAGTTGTCCGCACGCTTCTGTCACCGCGTGCGCTACTACGAGTTCTGGAACGAGCCCAATGGTTGTTCCTGGGTGAATCCCGAGTGCTCCAATGGCCAGAAGCAGCAGGCCGAGCTCTACGCGGACTGGTTGAAGCTCTGGTATGTGGCCATGAAGGAGGGCTGCCCTGACGTCGTGCTCGCCACGGGCGGGCTGGACTGCAGCAGCTACACGGGAGCCGATTCCTGCAGCCAATATATCAATTGGATCTATGACCGCATCGGTGGTGACTATTTCGACGCCGTGTCCATCCACCCCTATGGACTCAAGACGCCGACGTCCGATACGGATGCCTATCTCAACATCCCAGCCATCGAAAGCGTCCGCGGGGTGCTCGTCACCCGTGCCCAACCGTGGAAGAAGATCTGGGCGGACGAATGGGGTTACAACACCCGGGACGAGGCGCTCAAGGGCCGCATGATCGAGCGGGCCCTGAGCTGGTTCGAGGACCCGGCCCACGACTACGTCTTCCAGGCGCGCTATCTGACCGTTCAGGATACGGGCGAGGAGCCGGTGGACCACAACTACGGCTTGTTCGACATCGACACCACGGTCAGCCATCCCGTACTGACCTCGCGGGCAAGCTATCCCAGCTACCGCGACCATGTATTGGGGACGGGGGGCGCGCGCCTTCCCCTGCTGAACGCCCAGATGGAGAACAACACCACCAGCCAGTACGGCGCAATCGCGAACTGGGGACCCAATGGAGGCTGGGCGAACCACGCGGAATATCCTCGCCCCGCCAATCAGGACCTTGGCCAGAAGTTCGGCTTCTATTCCGCGGGCACGCCCGAAACCGTTGGTCAGATCCTCACGGGACATCGGTTCGTGCAGGGCAAGACGTATGTCTTCAAGAGCTGGGCTCACGGGGGCGGCGACAACACCGGCGTCGTGCCCTACCAGATTGGCTATGCATCGACGGATTGCAACCTGCCTCCGCAGAGTTGCAACCTGTCTTCTTCCTGGGAGCACCTCCAGACACGCATCTTCGCCGTGGGCAACACCTGGTACGAAACCGAGGGCGTGAGCTTCACGGTTCCGGCGGGGAGCCCCGCCATCGGGAAGCAGATCATCGTTCGCTTCGGCAGAAAAGCCGATGGAGGCATGGGAGATATCTGGTTCGACAACCTGAGCCTGACGGTGCGTTAGACTGCAGCGGCCGTCCCCGCGAAGCTCCCGGCAACCTCGGCCACCTGAGTCCCGGGCTCGCCAGGAGACCTGGGGGGCATGCAGTGCAGGCACCAGACCGCGCACACTCTCTTTGGACAGGTGCCTGCCTCTCTGTCACCCTCCTGGACCATGCCCCACACCTCCCCCACCCCTCGCGCTGTCCCCTGGTGGGTCGAGCGCGCCGAGACCCTCCTGGCGTCGAAGGATGTACGGACGCTGGACCTGGGCGCGCTGTGGGAGCTCTTCGAGCGGTGCTCCTTCGTGCAGGAGAACGTCGAGCCAGACCTGCTCCTCATCGATGTGCGGGAACGTCCGGAGCTCCAGGCCCTCTGGAAGTCCTTCGAGGCGCGTGCACACTCGGTGACCGAGGCGCTGGATGAGGCCGGAGAAGATGTCGCCCAGCAGCTTCGCACGGGAGACCTCGCACCGGCTCTCTTCCGGGAGCGATGGGAGAGACTCGGCTTCACCGAGGCCGCTGGCCGTGCGAGCACGGCAGCGGATGACTGGCTCGAGGGCCTGCTGCGCATCTCCCGCGTCACCACCGGGCAGAACCGGCCCCCATTCGGTCAGGTGAACATGGCCTCGCGGGCCCAGCGCATCTCCGACTTCCTCTCCATCACGAGTCCCGGGCAGCACGACACCATCTATGACCTCGGCTGTGGCAACGGGAAGTTCGCCATCACCGTGGCCGCGAGCTGCAGTGCCCAGGTCAAGGGCGTGGAGTACGGTCAGACGTACGTGGAGTCCGCGCGCCGCAATGGCGAGCGTTTCGCGCTGCGGAACCTGGAGTTCATCCACTCGGATGTCCGCGATGTAGACCTGTCGGACGGCACCGCGTTCTATCTCTTCTTCCCCTTCTGGGGAGAGGTGGCGCACGCGGTGGCCCGGACGCTTGGGGACATCGCGCGGGCCCGGGACATCACCGTGTACGCCTCGGGTCCCCGCCACGACTACGGCGAGCACTTCCTCGAGCAGGTGTCGCAGGGAGCGCTGTGTCTCGCGCCGCAGCGTCAGGACTTCGCGGACGTGATGGTCCTGCGCAGCGCCGCCTTCTCGTGAGGGGATGGAGAAAGGGCCCGGCTCCGAGGTGGGAACCGGGCCCTTCAGCTCAAGGCAGGGTCACCGCCTGCTCGAGTGCCTGTTGGATCTGCGGCAGCGCGTAGGGCTTGGGCAGCACCACCACGCCCTCCAACGGTTGCTCTCCCCTGGGGAGCGCCACGTTCCCATGGCCCGAGGCGAGGATGATCTTCATCCCGTTCTTCTTGCCCGCCACCTCTCGCGCCAGATCCACGCCTGACACGCCCGGCAGCGTCACGTCCGTGAACAACACATCGAAGTTGCTGGCCGCCATGGCGCCCTTGGCCTCTTCGGCGCTCGTGACCGCCAGCACCTCGTGCCCCAGCAAGTCCATCAGCTCGCAGGCCGAGGAGCGCACGTCCTCGTCATCCTCGACCAACAGCACGCGCAGCCGGCGCGACGCGGGCTCGGGGGCTCGCTCAGACGGGGTGGACGTTGCCTCCGGACGGTGAGGTCCGCGGACCGCCAGCCGCTGCTGCCGGTTGTCGAGCAACTGCCGCAGCTTGCGGGCCAGCTCTTCCCGGCTGTAGGGCTTGCTCAGCAGTTGCACCCCTGGGTCAAGCCGTCCGCCATGCACAATGGCGTTCTCCGTGTAGCCCGAGGTGAAGAGCACCTCGATGTCCGGGATGAGCGTCTTGGCCTGTTTGGCGAGCTCGGGGCTGCGCACGGGACCGGGCATCACCACGTCGGTGAACAACATGTCGATGGGAACGCCACTCTGGAGCACCACCAGTGCGCTCTGCGCGTCCACGGCCTTGAGCACGCGGTAGCCCAGCTCGCTCACCATCTCCACCACCGTGGTACGCACCTCGGCGTCGTCCTCCACCACCAGGATGGTCTCCGTGCCTCCCTCGATGGGGCCGGTGATGACCTGGGCGTCCGCCGTCTCCGCCTCCATCGCGCGGGGCAGGTAGAGCTTGATGGTCGTGCCGTGCCCCACCTCACTGTAGAGCTTGATGTGACCGCCGCTCTGCTTGACGAAGCCGTACACCATGCTCAGACCCAGACCCGTTCCGCGGCCTTCGGGCTTGGTGGTGAAGAACGGCTCGAAGGCGCGCTCCATCACCTCCGGCGTCATGCCGCTGCCGGTGTCCGAGACGGCCAGCAGCACGTACTGGCCGGGCAGGACCTCGGGGTGCAGCCGGCAGTAGTGGTCATCCAGCACGGCATTGCTGACCTCGATCGTCAGCCTGCCATTGTTCTCCATCGCGTCCCGGGCGTTGATGGCCAGGTTGAGGATGACGTTCTCAAGCTGGTTGGGATCAATGGCCGTGTTCCACAGCCCTCCAGAGGTGGAGGTCTCCAACTGCACGTCCTCGCCCAGCGTGCGGCGCAGCAGCTCGTCCATGCCCCGCACCAGCCGGCTCAGGTTGACGACGAGCGGTTGGAGCGGCTGGCGGCGCGCGAAGGAGAGCAGCTGGGAGGCGAGCTTGGCGCCTCGGTCCACGGCGCGGGCAGCGGTCTGGAGGCGAGCCATAGCGCGCTCGTTGCCGTCCCCCAGGTCGCGCTGGAGGAGCTGGAGGTTGCCGGCGATGACCTGGAGCAGGTTGTTGAAGTCATGCGCCACGCCGCCGGTGAGCTTGCCCACGGCCTCCATCTTCTGGGACTGCCGGAGCTGAGCCTCGGTCCGGCGCCGCTCGGCCTCGCTCTCCTCGAGCGCGCGGGTGCGCTCGCGGACCAGCTCCTCCAGGTGCTCCTGGTAGTGAAGCACCTTCGCCTCGGCGAGCGCCTTCTCGGTGACGTCCTGGCCGTAGACCAGGATGGCCTGCACGGGCCCTCCCGGCACGCGGACGGGCCGGTAGTCGAAGTTGATGAACAGGTCCTCGATCGGACCGTCCACCTTCGTGCGGAGCGCGACCTTGAAGTTGCGCATGCTGACCGACTCGCCCTGGTAGAACACCCGCGCGAGCATGTCCTCGATGGCCTTGTTGCCCACGAGCTCCGGACGCGCCTTGAACAGCGGCATGCCGACGACGTCCCGGAAGCCGAGGAACGGCAGGTAGTTCTCGTTGACCATCTCGAAGATGTAGTCGGGACCCCGGAGGACCCCCACGACGCCGGGGAACACCTCGAGCAGCTGGCGGAGGTAACGGCGCTCGTCATCCAGCGACTTGTTGGTCTCTTGCAACTTCCCCATCCGGGCAAGCAGCGGGGCGAGCAGGTCCGGGGAGAGGCCCTCCCGCGGCTCCGCTTGCACCCACTTCGCGGCGTCCGCGGAGCGCAGGTCCGTCACGTCCACGGCGTGCTGGAGGATGAAGGCCACGTTGCCCGAGGAATCGAGGAGGGGCTTGTGGGAGCAGGTCCAGAAGCGCTCCTCGAGCACCGGCCCCTTCTCGGTGGTGCGCGAGATGGGCTGGGCCAACATGGGAATCATGTCCGGCATGCGCTGGGTGAGCACCCGCTCCAGGGACTCCCGAAGCCGGCGCGAGCTATCATCGCCCGGAGCGTGCACCTGCTGAGGGAGTACCTCGAAGACGCTGCGGCCGATGACCTCGTCGAGCCGCAGCGAGGTCGCCTCCAAGTAGGCCTGGTTGGCCGTGACGTACTTCAGCTCCCGGTCCAGCACCATCAGGGGAGAGGGAGCGGCGTCAAACAGCTTCTGGGTATCGAGGGTGTCGGACATAGCGAACGGATGGGGGGAATCCCCCGGCACCCTTACCTGGTGACGAACCTGAGTGCCGGGAACGCTCAGAATCCGTCATCAGGCGAACGAAAGGCCAGAGAAGAAATCCACTCGGGGCCTCCCCAGACGCCCTACTGGCAACTTGTCGACCTTCGCCCCGAGAGGGATGGAAAACGCGGCGAAAAGAGTGCAGGCGCTCGCTCCCGTGCCCGTGGGGCTCACACGCTATAGTCCTCCGCGCATGCAGCAGGGCCCGAGCCTCGATGCCTTCGTCCTCCTCAAGCGCCTCGCCATGGGCGCCATGTCCGAAGTGTTCCTCGCGGAGGTGAAGGGCGAGGTGGGACCAGACCGGCTGGTGGCACTCAAGCGGATGCGTCCGGAGGTCGCGGGAGAGGAGGACTGGGTGCGGCAGTTCCTGGATGAGGCCCACCTCTCCACCCTGCTCCACCATCCGTTCCTGGCGCGGCTGCGCACCTTCGGCCAGCAGGACGGCCTGCTGTTCCTCGTGTTCGAGTACGTGCACGGCCTCACCCTGGCGCAGCTCCTGGAGGCACGCCGAGCCGCGGGGCTGGGGCCGCTGCCCTGGGCCCACGCGGTGCGTATCGCCACGTGCGTGTCCGAGTGCCTGAGCTACCTGCACACCCTCCGAGGTCGGGAGGGGCAGCCACTGGGACTCGTCCACCGCGACATCCATCCCGGCAACATCATGATCGCCGACACCGGAGCGGTGAAGCTGCTCGACTTCGGCATCGCACGCAGGGCCGGACGGCTGACGGAGACGCAGCCTGGCCGGGTCAAGGCCCGGCTGGAGTACGCCACGCCCGAGCAGCTTCGCGAGGCGCCGCTGAATGGCCAGACGGATGTTCATGGCCTGGCGCTGACGCTCTACGAGCTGCTCTCGGGCGTGCAGCCCCTGCGGCGGGCCACTCCCGTGCAGACGATGGAAGCCGTGATGAAGGAGGTTCCCCGCGGACTGGGCGCGGTACGTCCTGCCGTGCCCGACGCGATTCAGCGGAGTGTGACGGCGGCCCTCGCCAAGGAGCCCGCGCAGCGCCCTTCTCTGATGGAGCTCCGCACGTCGTTCGACCAGGCCCTGCGCGGCGCCCCTCTAGTGGGCCTGCCCGAACTGGCCGAGCTGGTGGCACCCTGGCTCCCTGGCTCCGGGCGTCTACCTTGGAGCCAGGACCGCACGCGGGAGGGCGTCACCGCCACCCACACCGCCGACGTGTCCCGCTCATCTCCGAAGACGAAGAGCTGACGCTCAGTCGCCCGCCTTCAGCCCGTAGCGGTTGAGCAGTCCGTGAACGTGGCTGCGCGCCAGCCCCGCGGTCCGCGCCACCTCTGAGATGTTGTTGCCACACCGCGCGAGCAGCGCCGTCAGGTACTCGCGGGTGAAGGCCTCCACCATGCGCTCCTTGGCCTCCTTGAAGGTCAGGGCGCTCAAGTCCTCGGTCGAGGTGACCGCACTCACCGGCTGCAGGTCCGGCAGCTCCACGTCCCCCGCGGCGAGGACGCGGTGCACGAAGTTGCGCAGCTCCCGCACGTTGCCCGGCCAGTCATAGCCCACCAGCCGCTGCACCAGCGCGTCCGTGAGCGGGAAGTCCGGCTGGCCGGCCTGCTGAAAGAGGTGGCGCGCCAGCAGGGGAATGTCTTCCGCACGCTCGCGCAGCGCAGGGACTCGCACCGGCACCACCGCCAACCGGTAGTAGAGGTCCGCCCGGAAGCGCCCCGCGGCCACCTCCGCCTTCAAGTCGCGGTGCGTGGCCGCCACCACGCGCACGTCCACGTCTCGCGCGGCATTGTCACCCACCCGGCGCACCGTGCCCGACTCCAACACCCGGAGCAGCTTCGGCTGGAGCTCCAGGGGAAGCTCACCCACCTCGTCGAGGAAGACAGTGCCGCCATGCGCTTGCACCAGGTGCCCCTGGCGCTCGGCATGCGCGCCCGTGAAGGCGCCCTTGGCGTGCCCGAACAGCTCGCTCTCGATGAGCGAGGGAACCACCGCCCCGCAGTCCACGATGACAAAGGGCTTGGAGCTCCGAGGCGAGGCCAGGTGAACGGCCTCGGCCAGCAGCTCCTTGCCGGTGCCCGTCTCCCCCAGCAGCAACACGGAGAAGGAGGAGCGCGCGGTCCGCTCCAGCACGCCGAAGAGACGCTGCATCGCGGCGCTCTGCCCCAGCGCACGCCCGAAGGAGGTGCGCGGTGCAGGCTCAGCACCCTCCTCGGACGGCTCGGGCATCACGAGCAGCGTCGTCTTACCTAGGGTGAAGCGGGATTCACTGGCGACGGTGACCTCGTGAATTCTCACTCCCAGAGACCAGGTGCCGTTGCGCGAGCCCACGTCGCGAACTCGCACGCCCTCCGGCCGAGCCTGAATCTCCAGGTGGATCCGCGACACCGTCGGATCGCTCAGCCGCAGGCCACCCTCCACCTGGGTGCCCACCAACAACGTCCCTTCAAGGGGGAGCTCCTGGCGCGCATCCGGCCCGGTCTCCACGACCACTCGAAAACGTGGGCCACGCGGCGCGGGTCGCCCCTCCGCCAAGGCACCGGGGGAGAGCGGTTCGGTGGAGGAAATACCCATGCGGTATGGCAACATAGGACCCTCGCATGGCTCCCCACAAGCACCCCTCCTCGTGCGCCACCTGCGGGCTGCCCATCCCTTCTGAAGAGGCCTCCTGCACGGAGTGCACCGCCATCACTCAGCACGTCGGAGAGGAAGGGTGGCGCCTGCGCACGCCGGCGCGGCGGCCCCTGACCCCAGGTGACGTGCTGGAGGGCAAGTGGCGGTTGGAGGAGCTGCTGGGCGCCGGAGGCATGGGCCAGGTGTTCCGGGCCCGAGACCTCGCGCTCGAGCGCCCCGTGGCCATCAAGCTGCTTCACGAGGCGCTGTGCGAGGACCCGGAGAGCGTGGCGCGTTTCGAACGGGAAGCGCGAGCGATGGCGCGGCTGGAGCACCCGCACATCACCCCCATCTACGCCGTCGGCCAGGAGGGCGGACGTCCGTTCATCGTGATGAAGCACCTGGAGGGGATGACCCTGGCGCGCTACCTGCGCTCGGTGCCCGGTCCCCTGCCCGTGCCGGAAGTGCTCGCTCTCGCGCGGCAGCTCTGCGCCGGGCTGGACTTCATCCACCAGCGCGGCTGCGTCCACCGCGACATCAAGCCGGGGAACATCTTCCTCTCCACGGGTGGGCACGCCACGCTGCTCGACTTCGGCATCCTCTGGGAGCACCGCGGCGAGGAGGCCACCCGGAGCGGCTTGCGGCTCGGCACGCCCAGCTACATGGCACCGGAGCAGGCCCGCGGTGAGCCTGTCGACGGCCGCGCGGACCTGTTCTCCCTCGGGCTGGTGTTGCTGGAGGTGTTGACGGGCCTGCCTCCGTCGAGCACCTGTCGGCTCCTCGGAGACGGGCCACAGGCGGCGGCCCAGGCGCTCCGGGAGCAGGCACCGTGGCTCCCGCGCCCTCTCGCGGAAGTGCTCGTCCGGGCCACCGCGATGAACCCGGAGCAGCGCCACGCGGGTGCACTCGCGCTGCTCACCGCGCTGGAGGGGGCAGAGCTCGAGCCCCCCCAACCTCCCCCCACCCCGGCGCCGGTTCCAGAGGTGCGCAAGAACCGCGTGCGGCCCATGGCCCTGGCAGTGCTGGGCGTTGCGAGCGTTGGAGCCCTCCTTGTCGGGATGCTCACGCCTTGGAGCAAGGGAGAGACTCCGGCTGCGCCCGCCCCCGCCCCCGCTGCTCCGAGCTCCGTGTCGGCAGCCATCACCGCACCGCCAGCCTCCGCCACGCCGAAGCCAGTGCAGGAGGCCACCACCGCACGAGACTCCGCCGCGCCCCCTCCCGCTCCGGACACCACGCCCGCAGTCGCCCTGGCGCCCGTCCCCGTGGCGCCGGCCTCCTCCGCCACAAAATCCCCCCGAGTCAGAGCACAGGCCGCGCGCGCCTCCTCCGTGGGTGGTGACTCCCGGCCGAGAGCCAAGCAGGGACAAGGAGAGCTGCGCGTGGTGACCTTGCACAAGGGACGAGCCGTCTGGGCCAACCTCAGCGTGGACGGCAAGCACCACGGCGCCACACCGGTGTCACTGGACCTGCCCGGAGGGCGGCACTCCGTGCGCGTGGAACGTAACGGCTTTGTAACGCAGGAGCGCCAGGTCGAGGTTTCCCCGGGAACGAAAGCAGTGGTACGCATCGAACTCCACGAATGAGCGCTCCCCAATTGGTGATGTCGCTGCTCCTCGCCGCCGGTGCGCCCGTCGAGCAGCACCGCGAGCTGGATGCGGCGCTCGAGGCCCTGTCCGAAGGGGACTTCGAGTCCGCGCTCTCCCGTGTAGAAGAGGGGCTCCGGAAGACCCGTGACGAGACCCGCATCGCGCGGCTGCACCTGGTCCGGGGCGAGGCGTACGCGGCACTCCGTCAATACGCCCAGATGGAAGCCGCCTTCGCCCAGGCGCTCGAGTCGGACCCAGACGTCCGCCTGGACCCAGAGCGTGTGCAGCCCACTGTGGTAACGCTCTTCGAGAAACTGCGCGAGCGGCTCCGGGGAGAGCTGTCCATCGAAGTCGAGCCCTCCGGAGCGAAGCT
Organism: Archangium minus; assembly: GCF_044360475.1. NCBI lineage: Bacteria > Pseudomonadati > Myxococcota > Myxococcia > Myxococcales > Archangiaceae > Archangium > Archangium minus. Next base: position 4,314,210 of record NZ_CP043494.1, on the reverse strand, counting down.
TCGTCTCGATGGACAGCCGCTCGGTCAGGCGCCCTGGCGGGGCCCGGTTCCCATCGGAACGCACACGCTGGAAGTGGGCTCGGGGATGACCACGCTCCAGGTCAAAGTACGACCCGGCCGGACGGAGCAGGTGCATGTCGTCCTCTCGCCGACCGCCACCGCTTCGGAAGGGACGCCCTCCTCCGGACCCGCCTTCAGCGCCCAGGCGCGAGCCGTGCTGGGACTGTCCCCTCTGTCAGGGGTGGGAATGGAAGCGGGTGTGAGGCTGGCGGGCACGTATGTCTATGGCGAGCTCAACGCCACCGCGGGACGCCGGTTCGGCGCCTCCGCGCGCCTGGGAGCCCAGGCGCCGGAGCTCGTGGGTCCGCTGACCTTCTTCCTCTCCCTCGACGCCTACGCCATGGGAGGGCCGATCCTATTCGGCGGCGGGCTGACCGCCGGAGCCAGCCTTCCCCTCTCCACGCGCTTCGACCTCTTCGCGGAGCTGAGTGGACGATGGCTCCCAGCGAGCGCCTCGTACAGCAACATGCACGTCCTGGGCAGCACCGGACTGCGCTTTACGCCAGGCAGGTAGTCACACCTGCCTGGCGCGGCAACCCACTCAGAAGAGCTGCTGGTAACGCGCGGCCGAGTTGGGCATGCGGGTGTACGGGTAGAGGATCCAGCGGCGGTTGTCCCTGTCCACGTTGAAGAGGATCTCGTAGAGGACCTTGCCAGCGCCGGTACCACCGTTGACCTTGAAGAAGTTGTGCATCTGCTCGATCCACACGGTGGAGTCACCGTTGTCCGCGTTGCCGGACCACTCGGAGATGGCCAACGGCAGGCCCACGCTCCGGGCGAACTCGAGGTGCTTCGCCAGACCCTTGGGCGCACCGTAACCGTCAGTCTGCTGGATGGAGTTGTTCCAGTCCGTCACGGTCGCGACGTAGGGGTACTGGTTGTAGTAGTCGACGCTCATCACATCCACGTAGGCGGCGCCGGGGAAGGTCTTCCGCCAATCGATGCCCGAGCTCACGGACTCACGGTTGACGCTGAATACCAGCTTGGCGGCCGGGAAGATCTCCTTCTGCAGCGCACGGTAGCGCTTCCACGCGGTGATGAAGGACGTCGCGTCGCTCGCGGTGACCTTCCAGGGGTACCAGTTGCCGTTCATCTCATGGGCGAAGCGGATGTAGACCGTGCCCGGGCGGCTGCCCCACTTGGTCTTCAGCGTGTTGAGCGACTGGCGCCAACGCGCATCGTAGGCACCGCTCGCCGCCGCGGCCCAGGACTCGCCCGAGTCGAAGGCACCCACCGCGATGTCGATGCTCTGCTGCCAGCTGCCATACTCGCCGCTGGGATCCAGCTGCCAGAAGTTCGCGGCATTCAGGTTGTTGTCAGACCAGCTCCCGGCAATCTTCACCGCGCTGCCGCGCCAGGTGGCGAAGGCGCCCGAGGGCACGCCCTGGCCAGAGGCTCCGGACATCCAGGGGCCCGAGGTTCCAGGGTCGGAACCACCGCCAGCCACGGCCACCGTGAAGGCGATGCCCGTTCCATCACGCCAGACGCTCGAGGTGTCTTCCCAGGTCGGGTAGAGCTCCCAGGTGCCCAGCGGATCAGTCGAGGCGATGACGCGGGTCGCCGTGAGGGTCACGCTCTCGCCCGGCTGCAGGGTGCGGTTGGAGAGGCGCGGCGTCAGGTCATAGAAGGGGCCGCCCGCGTGCGTGCCGCCGGGAGCGCGCGAGGTGAGCACGATGTTCTTCGCGGTGACCGCGGTGGTGCCGTTGTTCTTGTAGGTCACCTTCGCGCTCAGGGTCTGACCGCGCTCCAGCGAGACATCCGTGGCCGTGACCGCCTGGGTGATGGTCAAGGCGCCAGAGGTCTCGACAGCTCCGACGGATTCGCCGTAGGTCTCGTTGCTCCCCGCGTCCTCCATAGGACCACCGCAGGCCGTGGAGAGGGCGAGCATCACAGAAGTGACGAGCGCGGTGAGATAACCACGTGAGAAGAAGCGAGGGTTTGTTGCTGCTCGAGTCATGAGAAGCCTCTTGGAAGAGGTGGGGGGGTACGGCCGCACATAGAGCAACGGCCGTGCCGGGCACCTCCACTCGGCTCCACAAGGGTCCCTTCCCTCTAGACGAGCACTGAAGGACCTTCCCGGAAAGCAGGTCCCGTTCACTCGACAGGACAAGACCTGTTCACTCGACAGGACAGGTCCCTGAGTCACCGGGCCGCGGACGAGGGCTCCGACTGCTTGGGAGCAAGCACCCGGAACAGCGGGTTCTTCAGCGCGGGAGGTTCGCTGAAGCCGCAGCCCACCTCATTGAAGGCAACGATATAGAGTGGCACTCCCTGCTGCTTCGCCGAGCCGCCCAACACCCAGCCGAGGTGGTCGATGCGGCTCATCAGCACCTTGTCTCTGTCCGTCTGGATGAAGTCCTGGAAGCGGCACTGCATCGAGAGCCCAATGGGCTGCCCCAAGCGCTCATGCTCGCTTTCCATGAAGCGCACCAGCTGCTTGAGCTCGATGTCGATCGCGGGCAGATGCGTGCGCATCTTGTGGAGCTCTTCGGACTTGCGATTGACAAAGGAGTCCGCCGATTCGACGGACGAAGAGGCCAGGTTCAGCACCAGAAAGCCCACCGCAAAGGCAAACAGGGCCGGGCGAGTGAACCGCCAGAAGCGGCTCTCCCAAGCAAGCGTGATTCCGAGGCCCAGGGGCAGCAGCACGACCGCGCTCAGGGTCATCACCAGCTTCCCATAAGCGTAGGTCTCGCCCTTCACGGCCAGATAGGCCAGGTAGGCGCCAAACCCAACGAACGTCACCAGGAGGAAGAGCAGGTCCTTTCGCGAGCGCCGGACGCAAGCGAGGATCCCCGCCCCACTCAAGAGCCCCGCGAATGGCGTCAGCACATACCCAGAAGTCCAGTACGCCTGCTTGATGCTCTCGAGCCTGGCTGTCCAGCCCTCATCCACTCCGAGGATTTCACGCGCCCAGACGGAGAGCGTGTTGGAGTAGAGCACGAAGTCGCGCAGCCCATAGGCGATGACGAGGAAGTCAGGAGACTTGTAGAACGGGAAGACGATGTACTTGCCAATGTTGTTGAGCATCTCGAAGTTCCCATAGAAGCGTCGCACCGCTGGGAACATGAGGATGACCGAGGCATTGACGTTCAGGAAAACCAGCGCCACCAGACCCACGAAGACCAGCTCGCGGATGCGCTCGCGCCGAACCTCGGCGGACCGAGCCATCACCGCCACCACCGCCCAGGCCACCGGCAACAGGAACTGGAAGGGGTAGATGCTGACGTTGAAGGCATACACGATGCCGGTGACGATCCAAAGAGACCACCGCTCGGCCTTCGCCAGCGAGGCGGAGTCACTCAAGCAGGCCATCGTCAGCAGAACGCCCCAGAACAACGAGAAGGCGAAGATGTAGTGGGCCAGGTAGCACTGCGAGAAGAGGAAGAAGATGCCGGCCGAGAAGCTGGTGAGCACCACGCCCACTCGAGCCGCCGTCAAACCCGAGCTGGAGACCGGGGCCACCATCCGGCGCAGCAGCACCCAGCTCATCCCGGGAAGCAGGAGCCAGAACACCACGCCCTGCACCGCGTACACGGAGCGCGCGTCCGACCTCAAGAGCACAGCGCTGACCGCGAGCGAGACAATCTCCGAGTAGCGAGACATCTCCTCGTGGGGCGCCACCTTCAGCATCGGCGTCCACAGGAACTTCTCGGCGAAGTTCGTGTAGTAGAAGACGTCTGTGTAGGCGTGCCCCAGATACCAGTCGCCCTCGATCAGGGCGGGGAAGAACAGAATGGCCGAGCTGAGCAGGCCCGTCGCGAGCAGGAAGGCGTTGTCGGACCGGTCCGCGGTGACGCTCTCCCTGAGGGCCCGCAGGGCAGGCAGCAGCCAGGCGCGCTGAGCCCAGAGGGCCAGGAGAATCACACCCGCGGCGATGGGCAAGCCCACCCGAAGGGGCGCAAGATAGGACAGCGAGGTCGTGAGCAGCGCGAGCAGCGAAAAGCCCACCCCTGGTGTCACCACCCACCGCTCGTGGGGAGCCAACCGCGGGAGGAGTCTCGCGCAGGCCGCAAGCCCACACAGCAAATACACCAGCAACAACAGCGCGCAGCTCGCATAGAGCCACACCGTGTGGCCCACGAACTGGCCGAGCGCGCTCAGCTGCTCCCCCGCGGAGAGCTTGACGGTGAGCGCGCCCTGGTCCGGCGCGGCTTCTCTCTCGAGCAGGACTTCATTCCCAAAGACGAGAGCCACATGGAGCGGGGAGCCCCACTGCTCGCCCTGAAAGGACAGTTGGCGCGTCCACAACGGCAACTGCGCCAGGAAGAGCCTTCGGGACGCAGGGAGCGTCAGCAACGCAGGTGTAGCCGCGGCCGGGTCGAGCGGCACGAGCTGCTCCGTCCCGTTCCACTCCACCTTCAAGGTGCCCGTGCCCTGCACGCGCAGCTGCAGCCCCGAGGTGACGCCCTGCCACTGAAGCCGGCTGCCAGGCTGCCGCGAGACGAACGCGCCAACCTGGTCAGACCAGGCAAAATCACCGTCGCCGCGGACATCTGTGTGGGGAATGACTCCCCCATGCACTGTCGGCCCTACCCACAGGCGGACTTCGGCGCTTGCGCCTGAGGCGGGGGGCAGATGCGTGAGGACCAGCCGGTTCTCCCCCACGCCCGAGGCCCGCTGCAGCGGAACAGGGACCTTGCCCTCTCCGACCGCGAGCGAGAGCGTCGGCTCCGCTCCTCCCACGGCCTCGACGGTGGCCCGAACCTGCAGCCGCAGGGCGAACCAGGCCAGGAAGACCAGATACACCGCGGCGAGCCCGAGGAGCGCACGCGGAGCCCAACCATAAGGTGGCTTCTTCTCAGGGACGTCAGACATGTGGAACCGTCGAGTCAGGCGTGGCGCGCCGTCAGGCCCGCTTGCGAACGGCGGCGAAGAGCGAAGTCCCCAAGGGCGCCAACGGGGAGAGTGCCAGGCTCACGCGCCCCAGGGCATACAGGGCATCATTCGCCACCTTCGGCAGGTCAGGGAACTCATAGCTGGCGTCCTTCTCTTGCTGGCCACCGTCCTTCCACCTGCGCACCAGCCCCATGGGGAGCATCTCTGGAAAGAGGTAGTTGAGCGCCAGCACGTCCACCGGCTGCTGCCGGATGACGGCCGCGAGCGTCGAGCGCGTGTACCTGCGGAAGTGGCCCAGCGCGGTGTCCCAAGAAGACCAGAGCAGCGGCAGCGCCGGCACCGTGATGAACAAGGTGGCGCCCACATCCATCTTCGAGACGAGCTCACGAAGGAAGGCGTGGTCGTCCTCCTGGTGCTCGAGCACGTCGAGGAGCGTCAGGTACCGCATGCCTGAATACGAGGGCCACTTCGCCCCATTGGCGCGCGCCCCATAGCGCTCGCTCAGGTGCTTCGTCAGCGACTCGAGGGGCTCGATGAAGTGGTAGCTCGCACGGGGAAACTCCGCGCTCAGGTAGTCTGCCAGAAGCCCCGCGCCCGCACCGACGTCCAGGAGCGAGAACGCCTCATTCTTGGGCAGCTGCCGGGCGATGGCGCGCCAGCGAAGCCGGTGCCAGAAAAAATCACGCGATTTCTCGATCTGGTTTTGCAGGTGCTCTTCGAGGGTCTGCTGCATGATTTCTCCTGAGATCCACGTCCAGCCTGCTCATCGACAGGCTTTGAGATTGCACGAACAAGCTGAAGAGCAGCACCACACTCCCCAGCGCCATCCCCGAGAGGATGATGCTCAACAGGAGCGTGTACGTCGCCCATCCGGGAATGGCGAGGTCCGGCCGCAGCAGCCGCGTCATCACGACGGCGAGGCCAAGCAGGATGCCCACGATGAGCACGCCCGAAAAGCCAATCATCCCTCGAATGGCGATGCGATCGGCGAAAGGCATCAGCATGCGGATGCCATGCATGACGAGCTTCAGGTACGTCATCTTCGACATGCCTGCGTACCGCGTGCCGCGCTCACAGGGCACCCGCTCGAGCTGGAGGTTCAGGCTCAGCAGGCTCGACGAGTAGCAGAGGTCAAAGTGCGGGTGGAAGATGACGTTCCGGGCCATCCACCCACGAAAGGCGGCGTAGTTGCCCGAGCGGATGAGGGTCCCCGTCAAGAGGACGAACAGGTTCTTGAAGAAGAAGTACAGAACCTTGAACGGCGGAGACTCGCGGCGCTTCGTCCGGGCCGCCAGCACGACCTTCCGACGAGAGCCCAGTTCCTGTATCAGCGGCTTCAGCAGACGCGGCAGATCCTGCGGCTGATCCTCCCCGTCCGAGTCCATCGTCACGATGAAGTCGTCGTCGTGAATCTCACTCGCCAACGTGCGAAGCCCGTACACCAGCGCGCGCTGGTGACCCAGGTTGAAAGGCACGGTGATGACACGGGTGCCGTCCAGCCGCTCGAACTCCTGCATCTGTGGGTCGACACCGCCCGTGTCGTCCACCGCCACCAGCCGCACCTCGAGCAGGTCCAGCAGCCCCTCTCGCTCGATGATGTCCAGGATGTCGCCGCGAAGCCGCCGGAGGGACTCGACGTCGAAATACACCGGGCAAATGACCCAGAGGCGTGCTCCCCCCAGGGAGGTGTGCTGCAGCAGCTCCCGCATCGTCATGGGCCGCCATCTACTACGGTTCCGTAGAGGAACCAACACAGAGTTCCCCTCGTGCGGCACGCGAAGAAACTCCGCTGGAACCGTCCCCTCTTCTGCCTCCTTCCCCGCTTGGGGAGCACCCGAGGAGCTCACTCACCGCCCGTGAACCGGACCGTGCGCGCTCTCGATTTCTGATACCCGCCGATACAGCGATGTTGCCACAACGGACTTCCAGGGGCTGCGGCATCCTGCTTGGCTCGAGAGCTACCCACAGGAGCACGCATGGAAACGAGCAATCACGCCGCCTATATCGGGTCCATCCCCGAGCACTACCACCGCGGCGCCGGACCCTTCTTCTTCGAACCGTATGCCCAGGAGCTCTCCACGCGCATCAAGGCCTTCGCACCCCAGCAAGTGCTCGAAACCGCGTGTGGCACGGGCATCCTCACTCGGCGGCTGCGTGAGGCCCTGGCAGCCGAGGCCCGGCACGTCGCTACCGACCTCAACGAGCCCATGCTCGCGCTCGCCAGACAGACGGTTGGACCAGACGCCAACGTGGAGTGGGCGCAACAGGACATGACCCGGCTCCGCTTCACTGACGGCGAGTTCGATGCCGTGGTGTGTCAGTTCGGTCTGATGTTCGTTCCAGACAAGCCCGCCGCAGCGCGCGAGGCCCGGCGCGTACTCAGGCCCGGAGGCCAGCTGCTATTGGCCACCTGGCGGTCGCTCGAGCACAACGCAGCCATACGCCTTGCTCACGAGACGGTCAGCGCCCTCTTCCCAAGCGAGCCGCCGCGCTTCTACCTGACCCAGACGGGCTACGGCGAGCCACGCGAGATGACCCAACTGCTCGCCGACGCCGGCTTCACCCACATTCATACCGAGCCCGTGCAGAAGAGGTCCGTCATCGAGAACACGCACGAGCTCGCGGTCGGGCTCATTGAGGGCTTCCCCATCGTCGACTTCATCAGGGCGCATGATCCCCTGCTGGTGTCCGTCGCGATCGGCGCACTGACGAAGGCCCTGGACAGGCACTTCGGCGAGGCCCCTGTGAAGGTCACGATCGAAGCGTTGGTGACCTCCGCGACAGCACCAGGCGCCTAAGCGAAGCCCCTCGTGCGCCACCGCGCGGCTCCACCAGGGAACACACCTGGCGGAGCCGCAGGGCCATGACGGAGCCTCGGCTACAACGGACTACGGTGCAGCGTCGCAGCCACCCGTCCGACCATCGCTGGCGGCGTAGAACGGGAAGGTCAGCGAGTCGTTCGACGGGAACGGCGTCCCGCCCGCGGCCAGGTAGTCCTCGATGCGGATCAGCCCGGAGCCATCCGGCGCATGCAGCAGATCATACGCAGTCACCTTCAGCACGTACTGGCCGGGATCCTGGGCGACCGTGCGGATGCACTGGGTGATCGAGCCATCGGCGTTCGGCGTGGTGCTCAGCACCTCGGGAGCGACGTACAGCGCGGGCCCCCCCTCCTGGGTCCAGGTGAACTCGAGCGGGTCACCATCCGGATCACGGAAGGTGGCGCAGATCACCTGGTCGGTGCACTGATAGACAAACTTGGAGTCCTCGAAGGCCACTTCAACCAGCTCCGGTGGGTGGTTGAGCGCGGAGATGACGTCGATGGCACCCCGATCCGGGCCCCAGCACTGATTGATGAGCAGGACTTCCGTCGTCTGGCCGTCGTTGACCCAGATACCGGAGGAGGAAGCCGGAGAGCAATCCTCGGAAGCCTCACCCGCGGCATCGAGCGGCTGGGTGGTCACGTCGTAGCAACCCGCGTCGAGGGTGACGAAGAGATCGGCGAAGGCGTGGGCAGACCATGAATCGAAGGGCATGTTTTCCAAGCCGGGGATGCCGCCCGGCAGGCGGATCTCCTCAAGCGGCTTGTCGATGGTGAGGCTGAAGGGCGTGAAGGGCTCGTCGGAGCACTGCCGCCGGTCGATTTTGAAGCGAATGGCGGCGACATCGGTCTCCTCATCCACACGGAGCGTGAGCGCCAGGCCGGTCTGGCCTGCGGGGTGACGGCTGAACTGCTCCTCTGGGGTCGCTGTTGGGCCGCAGGCGATGGGGCCCATCAACCCCAGCATGAGAGAGCCTAGGAATGGGAGCAGTCTGAAGCGCGGCTGCGCCCCGGCAGTATTGGCTTTCATGTGTGTTTCTCCATGGGGAGGGGACGTCTCTACGAGCGCCGCAGCACCGTGAAAGAAAGACTCACGAACCGTGGCGCCGCGCCTAGATGTGCCTTGCTTTCGGCGCGGGCAACTGGCCGCCAGCAGTTCCCCACCCGAGTCGTGTATGCATGTCCAATGAGCGATGCCCTGGGTTAAAGACAAACAAGAAAGAATGCAGCCCTCGCTGGAGTCCAGCTTTCATGATAGATTTGCCACGTCGCACCGAGCTCCCGCCCCACGTAAGCCTTTGGAGCGGACGAGCGCTCGCCTGGCAGCCGGCCCATGGCAGCACGCCCGCTCCCTCTATATGTCTCCCAGTGAACGAAGAACGAGCAGCCAAGGTGGCGCAGGCCTGCCCAGTCCCTCTACGCCGCAATGCGGCAAAGCGACTCAACAAAAGAAGTGCACAGAATGTGCGGAGTGCTCGGAGGAGCACGGTAGCATCCAGGCACCTTCTTCACCGGTGAGCGAACGAGGAGACAAGCGGATGGATAAGATCTGGCTCAAGCACTACCCGCCTGGAGTTCCTGCGGAGATCGATGACCGGCAGTACAACTCGCTGACGCACATGCTGGAGGAGTCCTTCAGCACCTTTGCCGCACGTCCTGCCTTCAAGTGCATGGGCAAGACGCTCACCTACCGTGAGATTGATACGCTGTCGCGCCAGGTTGGCGCGTGGCTGCAGTCACGAGGGCTCCCGCGCGGAGCAACCGTGGCCATCATGATGCCCAACGTGCTGCAGTACCCGGTGTGCATCGCCGCGATCCTTCGCGCGGGCTATGTCGTGGTCAACGTCAACCCGCTCTACACCCCCCGCGAGCTGGAGCACCAGCTCAAGGACAGCGGGGCCCAAGCCATCTTCATCCTGGAGAACTTCGCCGCCACCCTCCAGCGCGTGCTGGAGCGGACCTCCGTCAAGCACGTGGTGGTCGCCTCCATGGGTGACCTGCTGGGCGGCTTGAAAGGCACCCTCGTCAACTTTGTGGTGCGCAACGTCAAGAAGATGGTGCCCGCCTACTCGCTTCCTGGCGCCGTCAGCTTCAAACAGGTGGTGGCGGAGGGCAAAGCCACGTCGCTCGCCCCGGTGACCACGAAGCGTGATGACGTCGCCTTCCTCCAGTACACCGGTGGCACCACGGGCGTGGTCAAGGGCGCCACGCTCCTGCACCGCAACGTCATTGCCAATCTTTTGCAGGTCGAGGCCTGGATCCAGCCAGCCATCAAAGGCAAGCAGATTGATCAAATCAATATCGTCTGCGCGCTGCCGCTGTATCACATCTTCGCGCTCACCGTCTGCGGGCTCATGGGCATCCGCATGGGGTCCATGAACATCCTCATCCCCAACCCGCGCGACATTCCGAGCTTCATCAAGGACTTGTCCCAGCAGCCCTTCCACATCCTGCCGGCGGTCAACACGCTCTACAACGCGCTGCTCAACCACCCCGACTTCCAGAAGCTCGATTTCTCCCACCTGATGGTCTGCAACGGGGGCGGCATGGCCGTGCAGAAGGCCGTGGCGGACAAGTGGTTCTCTCTGACGCGGGTCCCGCTCATCGAGGGTTACGGCCTGTCCGAGACCTCGCCGGTGGCCACCAGCAACCCACCGATTGCCACAGAGTACTCTGGCACCATTGGCCTGCCCCTGCCGTCCACCGAGCTCGCCATCCGCGATGAGGAGGGCAAGGATCTGCCTCTGGGCCAGCCCGGCGAGATCTGCATCCGCGGCCCGCAGGTGATGGCGGGCTACTGGAACCGCCCGGACGAGACCGCCAAGGTCATGTTGCCCGACGGCTTCTTCAAGTCCGGAGACATCGGCGTCATGGACGAGCGCGGTCACGTCCGCATCGTGGACCGCAAGAAGGACATGATCCTGGTCTCCGGCTTCAACGTCTACCCCAATGAAATTGAAGGCGTGGTCGCCATGCACCCGGGCGTCCTGGAAGTGGCCGCCGTGGGCGTGCCCGACGATCACTCCGGCGAGGCCGTCAAGCTCTTCGTGGTGAAGAAGGACCCCTCCCTCACCGAGGCCCAGCTCCTGGACTTCTGCCGAGAGCAGCTCACCGGCTACAAGCGGCCCAGGCACATCGAGTTCCTCGCCGAGCTGCCCAAGAGCAACGTCGGGAAGATCCTGCGCCGCGAGCTGCGCGAGCGAAAGGTGGCCTGAGCCCCGAAGGCCCAGGCACCCGCTGGCCCTACCCCTGCCGCGGTAGGGCCGCGAGGATCTCCGCCATGCTCGAATCGAAGACGTCCCGGGGAACGAACCCCAGCACGCGCTGGGCCTTCTCCATCGAATACTGGCCGCGGAAGGACAGGAAGCTGGGGGCCTGCTCTGGCGGAACGGAGGGCAGCGGGCCTGTGGCGAAGGCGTCGATGTACCGGTGAACGGGGATGTCCCCGTCGATGAGGGTGAACGCCTGCCCGACCGCCGCGTCCACGCGGAGCGCCAGGACGACGGCCTCCGTCAGGCTGCCGATGTGGAGGTACCCCAGCCTGCCCTTTCCGCCCTCCACCTGGGGGAACTTACCCGCTCGGATGAGGGCGGGGAGCTGCGTGCCCCAGGTGGACGTGGGATGCACGCCCAGAATGGCCCCAGGGCGGAGGATGACGGTCCGCAAGCCCCGGGCCGCCGCGGCCTCCACGGCCCGCTCGGCCTCGGCCTTGGTGACCGCGTAGGCCGTGCCCGTGCTCACCCGGGGCGAGTCCTCGGCCACAGTGTTCTCACCTCGGAGCTCGTACACGGCGATGGTGGAGATGTACACGAAGCGCTCGCAGCCCGCGGCGAGCGCGGCCGTGGTCAGGCGCTGGGTGAACTCCGTGTTCACCTGCCGCGCCTCGGTGAAGTCATCCGAGCCTGTCGCCGCGCAATGAACCACCCACCGGGCGCCGCGCACGGCGGCGTCCAGCGTGGCCCCGTCGGTCAGCTCACCCAGGACGACCTCCGCCCCCATCCGCTCCAGCTCCTTCCCGGCCTCGGGACGACGGACCCAAGCCCTGACCCGAAGCCCCTCCGCGAGCAGCCGCTGGGTGACATACGTTCCCACGAATCCATTGGCCCCCGTGACGAGGGCGGTCGAGCCTTTCAGTTCCATGCGGGAGAGATTAGCGCGCCCCGCCAGAGCCCACCCACGCGCCCGCGAAGAGCACCCGCGGAGGTGTCGTGTGCAGCGCATCTCCGCCCAGGCCCGTGACCTTTACAAAGCGTTACACGTGCACGACCCAACGAAGACGGAATGCACCCCCCGGGTCGAACTACGAAGAGCCGCGGAAGCACCTCGTGCAGTCCCCTCATCCCGCACCGCAGCCGCGGTCTCCGTGAGCCTCCCATGAAAAACAGACATCCCCTTCGACTCTCCCTGATGTGCGCCTGGACCCTCCTCGCCGCCGGTTGTTCGCCTGACCTCGCCCCGGGGGCTGAGGACGCGGACAGCGCGACCCCTGGCACCACCACCGCCGCACTGCTCGAGCTGGACCTGCGCACGAAAGGTGCCGCCTGCAACGGCACGACGAACGACCTCCCCGCCTTCATCTCGGCTTTCAAGTCCCTGGCGAGCGCGGGCGGAGGAACACTGCTCGTCCCCGCCGGGAACTGCCTCGTGAAGACGACGACCACGAACGAGATGCTGACCATCCCCGCGAACGTCACGGTGCGCGGAGTCGCCGGAGCCTCGCGCATCACCCTGGAGGCCGACAGCGACCGCCCGGAGCGGGTCCGCGCGCTCTTCAACATCGCGAACCGGGACATCACGCTCCAGGACCTGGAACTGGTCCGCAACCAGGCCCCGGAACTGGCCCGCGAGACGAAGCGCACCAGCGCCCTCATCATCCTGCGCCCCTCGTCGAACTTCACGATGCGGCGCGTGGTGCTCGATGGCCAGCAGACCGAGGAGCAGCTCGCGAAAGAGCTCGTGGCGCATGGGGTGATGTTCGCATCGGGCGGCGAGGGCGCGCTGCACCGCAACATCCGCATGGAGCAGTGCACCGTCCGCAACCTGGTGTATGGCCTGTTCCAGGCCAGTAATACCTATACCAACGTCTCCGGTATCGTCGTGAACCAGAGCACGTTCGAGGGGAACTTCAAGGACGACCTCGAGTTCAACGCGCCGAAAGCAGACATGGCCGACGTCGAGGTCTCCGACAGCACCTTCCGCGACAACCGCAGGGTTGGATATGGCGCGGGCTTCGGCATCGGGCTCGCGAACGTGCAGGGCGCGGTGATTCGCGGCAACAGCTTCGACAACTACCGCTACGAGCCCATCCACATCGAGGACCGGAGCAGCAAGGTCCTCGTGGAGGGAAACACCTTCACGCGCAGCTACACGGCCGTGCATGCGGATACGACCTGGCGCAGCCACATCTTCATCATCAACAACTCGCACGATGTCACCGTCCGCGGCAACCACTTCGACATGAGCGCCAATACCCAGCCCATCCAGGCCATCTACGCGTCTCCTGGGGGCTCCATCTACCCTCCGTACGGCCTCCGGATCGAGCAGAACACGTTCGTGCTCGGAACCCACGGACAGAGGTTCCTGTTCTCGGAGGTCAAGGATGTCGTCCTGAACGACAACCCTGTCTACGTCAGTGACATGCCGTGGCTCTCCCAGACGAACGGCGTGGGCCCCGCCGAGCGGGACCGGAGCAACGGAGATCGGGGCGCGACGGACGGACACACCCTCTCGCTGGCGGGGGTGAAATACGCCAAGGGCGTGGGGGTCCACGCGGCCTCGGAGATCGTCATCCACCTGGGCGGCCAGTACTCGCGCTTCAAGTCCCACATCGGCGTGGACGACTCGATGGGCAGCGCGGGCACGGTGGTGTTCTCCGTCATCGACGAGCAAGGCAATGTGCTGTTCCAGAGCGGTACGCTGAAGGGCACGAGCGCGACGCAGGTGGTGGACGTGGACGTCGTGGACAAGCAGCAGCTCCGGCTGCTCGTGGGGAACGCGGGCGATGGCGGCACCTGCGACCACGGAGACTGGGCGGGCGCGCGTCTGGATTGAGCCTGGGAAGGCCCCTCTTGCTACGATGTGACCAGTGTCCGGGTGCAGCCGCACCCGGAGTGCTGGGGGCGTTTCTTGGGATTGTTCGAAGGCGTGTTGGTGCTGGCGGCACACCTGGTCGTGCTGCTCGGGCTACTCGTGGGGGGATGGCAGCTGGTGATGCTGAGCCTGGCCTACCGGCAGGTTCGCAAGGCGCGTCTGGCCGTCCATGACTTCCTGCGCCCCGTGGAGGGAGAGTCCCCGCCACCGGAGGCCCGGCCCTATGTCGCCACAACCCATGAGGTCTTCGCCAGGCTGGGCTGGAGCTTCGACGGCCTCTTCCAGAAGGTGCCGGAGGGAACGCTCCCGCAGGCCGACTTCTCCCTGTGGCTCTCGCCGGACCGCACAACGCTGGGCATCGTGGTGGCCACTCGCGCGGCGAAGGACCCTGTCGAGCGCACGGTGCTGGTGAGCCAGGACGCCAACGGCACAGTCCTGACGACGAACGACTATCCAGGGACGGGTGAACAGCTGGGTAAAGCCTCGGCGATGGCCACGCTGCTCCACGCGGCGCCAGCCGAGCTCCAGACCTTCCACCAGCAGCGGCTGCAGGTCGAGGCCCACCTCCCCTTGCGCACCTGGCAACCCGGGCAGGTCTTCGAGGCCCTGCGAGAGCTGAGCACCCGCTCCGTGGAGCGCTGGGTGAGCACCGGGGATGCCCAATGGAAGCCAGCGGCCCCCGGAGAGTATGGCTACACGCGCAAGGGGGCATGGCGTTACGCGCGACAGGTTGTGCGCTCGGTCAACGAGGTGGGTGCGAGCCAACGGGAGCGCTTGAAGCTGCCGAGGCTGGGCTCGCCTGGCGCGAATACAGAGCAGACCGGCCCCCTGCCTAAACCTCGCGCGCGGCCGTCCTGGGCGAACAAGGTCTTCAACGGGGTGGGAGTCGCCGTGTGTCTGTGGCTCGCGGTGGGCTACTGGCGCGAGAAGCCTCGAGAGCAGCCGAGGGAAGCGCGAGGGGTGGGCACCATCGCCCTGGGGGATGAGGTGGACGCGGCCCTCGTTGCGCCAGCCTTCGCGGACGGACAGCGGGCGGTGCTGGAGGGCATAGGCGAGGTGACGCTGCGCCAGCAGTTGCTGGGGGAGCTGCGGCTGACCTCCGGGCGGCTCGTGGCCTCGGATGCCTTCTCATTGGACTCGTCGCCCTTCGCCGTGGCGCTCCCCGCCAGGACGCATCCCGTCTTCCTCACGATTGCGGAGGGGAACGGGCAGCAGGTGCCTACCTTTGCGCGGCTCCAGGTGTCGGAGCGCCCGGTGATCCACTGGCGTGCGGCGGGAGCTTATGCGGTGGACTCGGGGACGGCGTCGTTCCGCGACGCCGAGGTGGAAGAGACCCTGGACAGGCAGATGGGGCTCGCTGGGAAGCACCCTCTGCTACCGAAGGTCCAGGCACTCCTCGAGGCCAACTCGGGGGGACTGGTGGAGCTGGCTCCCGCGCCGGCGGCCAACGTGGCGGTGTTCAGCTCCGCTTTCAGTGATGGGGTGTACCCCACCTGGTTCGGGCTGGACGCTGACGGGCGTGTCGCCAGCGTTGTCACGCGCTTCGCCGAGCCTCGGCTCGTTCCGTAGCGACTCCCGGGACCGCGCTAATACGAGCAGGCGGGGAACGCCCATTCACGGGCGTAAGAGTCCCCCGCGCGCAGCGCGCTCCGTAGCGACGTGGATGGCTCGTCAGCGGCGAAGGCCTGCGTCGAGCTGGTAAAAGAGCTTGTCCAGCCGACCGCGACCAGCGCCGCGAGCCGGCATCCGCCGCAGAACCTCGCGAACGACCGGCGAGGCGTGCTCAATCGCCCATCGGAGCTCCTCGTCACCGACGCTGGGATCGTCGCCCGCCGCGAGCTCGCGGGCCCGCGCCCCGTACACAGCAGGCCCAAGGACGTGTTTCGCCTGGTGAGGGGTTGCCAATGCGTGGAGGTAAGCGGTTGCCGCTGCGAGGCCCGCGGCGCGAGCGGCGGCTGTGGCTGCCGGATTGCCGGCCTCGCGTGCGGCTGCGTAAGCCGTCCAGGCAACGGAGCGCAGCTGCGCTGTCCGCTTCCCCCCGCGCGCGAAGGCCCGGATACCCTCGATTGCCTCGCGCGGACGGGTGTCAGAGGGAGCCTGCGCCTCGAACAGCGGCAGCACCCGCTCGGCGCAATCAGCAGCCCAAAGTCCGACGAAGCGGCGGTCTTCGTCACTCAGCGTCATCCGACTGGTTTCGCGATCCATCCTTCGCCTCCCTCACGTGGTGGGCACCACCCGGAAGCCTGCCTCAAAACGAACCGCGGGGAACCACCAAAGCGGATGCCCGCGAGTTCGACACGACACCTGCCAGCCCTGGCTCTTCGCCGCCTCGCCTGGTCGCATGCACCAGAAGCTGTGCATGCACCCGGAGTTTGTCTCGGAACTTCTGGCGACCTACCTAGAACCCACCCCACGCAGGAAGGGCCGGGCCGCGACGTGGCCCCCATACCCGAGACAAGCGGCTCCGCGCGGCTTCCCTTCCGGCAAGCGCCGATGTCGCCGTGGGGCCCTCGGGCTGCAACTGCAGCCGGATCCCCCTGGCAATGAGATGGGTTGTGCCGTCCACCTGCTCGAAGCGCACGACCTCACCCAGTCCTCGACCCAGGCCGAGCACCACGGCCAATCCGTCCCCTTCCGGCTTCAACAGACTGACCGCCGAGCCGGATTCATACATGGGGCTGAAGAGCCGAAGGACCAGGAGGTCTCCCTCGGTGCTGAGCTCGGCCTGCTCAATCACTTCCCGAGGTGACCCCTGAGGCAGGACGTAGCGGCCGAGCCGGCCATGCCAGGACTCCGGCAGCGGGGACAGGGAGATCCGCTCCCCCTGCAACTGGCGACCGAAGAGGCCAAAGTGGCCCGCCAGCACGAGATGGCCTTCGATCTCCTCGAAGTAGAGCCACATGTTGGAGTCACCAAGTGCCGCCTTGAAGTACCCCTGCTCGTGTGGCTCCAGCGCCAGACGCATCCCCTGAACGGTGACGTTCAGCATGCCATTCTCGAGGCCTACGACCATCGGGCCCACCTGGGTGGCGTAGACACCTTCCAACGCACGGAGCTCCTCCTCGGAACGTTGGACCGGCTGCACCGCGGGCTCCTCCGGGAACGGCGCCAATTCCTGTCCGCTCTTGAGCTCGAAGGCGCGCGCGAGCGCGTAATGGGCGATCTCCCCCACCAGTCCGTCCGCGTTCTCGGAGTTGGAGAGCACCACCACGCCCAGCCCGTGCTCCGGCAGCAGGGACAGATAGGAACGGAAGTATTGGGTCGCGCCATCGTGCTCGACCATCCGCACTGTCTGGCCATTTTTCAGGGGGAGATCATACAGATACCAGGGAAGACCGATGCGGTTGTCCAGGTCCAGAGGCCTGCCCACATTCTGCTGCCTCCACATCTCCTGGAGGGAGGCGGGCCGCAGCACGCTCCCACCGCCGAACCGGCCATCCGCCAGCAGCATGCGGATGAACTTGCTCAGATCCTCCACCGAGCTGCGGAGCGCGCCGGCGGGTGCGTAGCTCTCCAGCAGATTGACCGGGTAGTCGCTGGCGGGCAACGCGCCGTAGCCCATCGCCATCTTCGAAGCGACCTGGGCGTCCAGCCGGAAGGAGGAGTCGGTCATCTCCAGAGGGCCCAGGATGTATTGGTTCATGTAGGCCGTGAACTCCATCCCCGAGACGGTCTCGATCGCCCGGCCGAGGACCGCGAAGCCTCCATTGGAATAGGCCCAGAGCTTGTCCGGCGGGTTGGCCAGAGAGTCCTCCCGTAGGTACGCCACGCGCTCAGCCAAGGTGAGCGGTGTCTGAGCGTAGGCGCCCACGAGCTGCTGTTCGGGAATCCCCGCGTGGTGGGTCAGGAGGTTGCGAGGGGTGACGGGGCCGGCGTTGGAGAACCGTGACTGGATGGAGAAGCCTGGGATGAGCTGCTCGATAGGCTGGTCCAGCGCAATGCGCTCCTGCTCCACCAGTTGCATGATGGCGGCGCCCGTGAAGACCTTGGCGATCGAGCCGGCCTCGTAGACGGTCTGGGGGGTGGCGGGCGTCTGCTCCGCCACGTTGGCGAAGCCGAAGCCTTGCGACCACACCACGTCCTGGCCGTCCACCAGCGCGATGCTCATTCCGGCGACGTTGGCCTGCGCCATGACGTTGTTGATCAACGGGCCAAGCTCCGCCTTCAGCGCGGTGTAGTCCACCTTAGGTGGCGCAGGTGGGGTGCCACCGCGGTCGTCGCAGGCCGAGCCGAGCACGCCGAGCCCAAGCAGTGCCGTGCAGAAATAGAGCGCCTGCCGGCGTGAAAAGGGGTGTTTGCGATTCATGACAATCTCCCATGTCCCGTGGGTACTTGCTGGAACGGGAGGACTGTCTCTGAATGGCGTGTGGGAAACCGTAGGCCGTGTGTCGTTCAAAGGTCACGGAATGTCACTGGCGGTGAGTAGAGAACCGGAAACCGAGCCCCCTCTGACATTCTGGCCTGGGGGGCTGGTCCGACGAGCACCGAACCTGGGATGATCCACTCACGCACCACCCAACAGCCCCCTGGGGGTTCCCATGCGCACGCTACTGTGGACCGTCGTTCTTCTTGGAGCTTCCCGGCTCGTCCTCGGATGCGAGCAGCGGCCGGAGCTCCAGACCTCCACATCGGAGACGCAACGCCCCCTGAATCAGCGGCTCCTGCTCGCGCAACCGTCCCGGGCCATCCAGGACCGTTACGTCATCGTCCTCGAGGAGGAGAAGGGGCTCGCGAGTCCCCCGGAGGACACCCGGAAGCGCATCTCGGCCCTCGCGGGGGCCCATGGCGCCCAGGTACGTCGCACCTACACCCACGCCCTGAAGGGCTTCACGGCTGCCCTGTCGGAGGAGGCCGCGCGGCGCATGAGCACGGATCCCCGCGTGCGCTACATCGAGCAGGATCGTCTCTTCCGCCAGTCGGGCACGCAGAACGGCGCCATCTGGGGCCTGGATCGCATCGACCAGAGGGACCTGCCGCTCAACGGCACCTACACCTACGAGTACACGGGCGCCGGGGTGCACGCGTACATCGTCGACACCGGAGTGCTCTCCACCCATGTTGAGTTCAGTGGCCGGATGCGGCCCGGGTTCGACTCCATCGGGGACGGGCTCGGCACGGAAGACTGCCGGGGGCACGGAACCCACGTGGCCGGCACCGTGGGCGGCAGCACCGTGGGCGTCGCCAAGAACGTGCTGCTCCATCCGGTGCGCGTCCTCAGCTGCGAGGGCGAGGGGACCCTGGAGCAGGTGCTCGCCGGCATTGACTGGATTGCCGCCCATCACGAGAAGCCAGCGGTCGCCAACCTGAGCCTCGGCGGCGAGGCGACCCAGTCTCTGGATGACGCAGTGGCGGCCACCATCGCCGCGGGCGTCACCTTCGTGGTCGCCGCGGGCAACGAAGGCTGGGATGCATGCTTCACCTCCCCGGCCCGCACGCCGCAAGCCCTCACCGTCGGCGCGACGGACGAGACCGACACGCGAGCCTGGTTCTCTAACTTTGGCTCCTGCGTGGACCTCTTCGCACCGGGCCAGGGCATCCTGTCGGCCTGGTTCACGGGTGATACGGATACGGAGATCGCCGACGGCACCTCCATGGCGACCCCCCACGTTGCCGGTGCAGTCGCCCTCTACCTGGAGGGGCACCCCACGGCAGCACCCCCCGAGGTCGTCGAGGAGATCCTCGCCCGCTCGGTCCCCGAGCGCATCACCGAGCCTGGACTCGGCTCGCCGAACCGACTGCTGCACTCGGCCTGCATGGGGAAGACCGACGCGGTGCGCCCCCGCGTTTCACTCACCGCGCCCGCAGGCGGTGTCACGCTCAGTGGAAATGTGACCCTCACGGCCACGGCATCCGATGACGTGGGCATCACCCGGGTGGACTTCTATGTCGATGGCCGCACCATCGGCTCCGACGCGACAGCCCCCTACTCGCTCATCTGGGACAGCAGGGAGCACAACAACGGCAGCGCCACCTTCACCGTACGCGCTTTCGATAACGGCTGTAACAGCGCGGCCAGCTCGGTCGAGGTGACACTCGACAACCCGGGCATCGCAAGCCACGACCCGGTGCTGGGCGCCCCGCGCTGCAGCACCCTGAGCAGCCAGTGCGACTCAATGGAGCTCCTCGCGGGCAGAGGCCTCACCTTCGGTCCCGAGCAGCACACCCCCAACACCCTGGGCGGCTCCTGCGTGGACGGTGAGGAGGGAGTCTATGGTGTGTATCAATTCGACCCCTCCCTGGAGCGGCTCAAGGTCTCGCGAGCGGATGGAACCCCGTTCGCCCCCGGCAAGGAGGTGAAGCTCGAGGCCAGCTTTTGGGCGAGCCTCGAGCCCTCCAACGAGCAACTGGATCTGTTCTACGCAACGGATGCGAGCGCACCGTCGTGGACGTACCTCACCACCTTGAGCCCGTTCGCCAGCGGCTATCAGACGCTGTCGGTCACGTACCTGCTGCCCTCGGGCTCCCTGCAGGCGGTGCGCGGCGTCTACCGGACCTACGGCATGCCCATGCCCTGCTCACCCGGTGGGCTGGACGACCACGATGATCTGGTGTTCCCCGTGGGAACGGACGTGGACAACACCCCGCCCTCTGCCTCCCTCACCGCTCCGGCTGCTGGCGCTACCCTCAAGGGCACCGTCACCCTCTCCGCCTCAGCCTCCGACAACTTCGGCGTGGCCCGTGTCGACTTCTACGACGGCTCCTCCCTGCTCGGCTCTGACTCCTCCCCACCCTTCACCGTCGCTTGGAACACCCGCACCGTTCCCAACGGCGCCCACTCCCTGTCCGTTATCGCCTTTGACGCAGTGGGGCTCTCCTCGTCCGCGGCCTCCGCAGTGAACGTGACCGTTGATAACGATTGGAGTGCCCCCTCGGTGTCTCTCACCGCTCCGGCTGCCGGCGCCGTCCTCAAGGGGAACGTCACCCTCTCCGCCTCTGCCTCTGACAACGTGGGCGTCTCCAAGGTGGAGTTCTACGACGGCTCTTCCCTGCTCGGCTCCGACTCCTCCTCCCCCTATTCCTTCACCTGGAATAGCCGCAACAGCCCCAATGGCCCTCATTCCCTGACCGCCAGGGCCTTGGACGCTGCCGGCAACAGCGCCACCTCGGCCGCTGTCACCGTCACCACCGACAACGACTTCACCCCTCCCACCGTCTCCCTTTCCGCCCCCTTCGAGGGCGACACCCTCACCGGCTCCGTCTCCTTCTCCGCCACCGCCTCCGATGATAGGGCCCTGGCTCGGGTGGAGTTCCTCGCCGGCACGACTGTCGTCTGCACCGACTCCTCTTCCCCTTACTCTTGCAGCTACAACACCCACGGCCTCCCCAATGGCCCTCGCGCCCTCTCCGCCAGGGCCGTGGACTCCGCTGGCAACACCGCCCTCTCCTCCCCCGTCAACGTCACCCTCGACAACGACCTGACGGCCCCCTCCTCCTCCATCACCTCTCCCTCCGCCGGCTCCATCCTCAACGGCACCGTCCTCATCGAGGCCTCCGCCTCCGATGACCGGGGCACCGTCTCCAAGGTTGAGTTCTACCTGGGCTCCACCCTCCTGGGCTCCGACGCCGAGGCCCCCTTCTCCTTCTCCTGGGACTCCTCCACCCGCGTCAACGGCGCCTACACCCTCAAAGCCCGCGCCATCGACCCCTCCGGCAACTCTGCCTACAGCCCCACCGTCTCCATCACCCTCATCCACCCTGGCACCGCCGAGTACGACACCACGCTCGGCGTGCCCCGGTGCGCGGAGGTGTCGCATCGCTGCGACACCACGACGCTCGTGAAGGGCAGAGCCAACCTCGGCCCCGAGCCCCACCAGCCCAACACGCTGCGAGGCTCCTGCTTGGACGGCACGACGGGCGCATTCCACTCCAGCCCTTCGATTGATCAACTCCTGGTCTCGAGTGTGGATGGAACCCCCTTTGCTCCGGGCAAGGAGGTGAAGGTCGATGTCACGCTCTGGGTGACCTCCACCAGCAATGAGCGGCTGGACCTGTTCTACGCCCGGGACGCGAACGCGCCGTCGTGGACGTACCTCACCACGTTGACCCCCACCGCAACCGGCGCACGAACCCTCTCGACCACGTACCTGCTGCCCTCGGGAGCCCTGCAGGCTCTGCGCGCCGTGTACCGCAGTGGAGGGAGCACCGCCGCGTGCTCCACGGGCACGCTGGACGATCACGATGATCTGGTGTTCCCCGTGGGAACGGACGTGGACAACACCCCGCCCTCCGCCGCCCTCACCGCTCCGGCTGCTGGCGCTACCCTCAAGGGCACCGTCACCCTCTCCGCCTCAGCCTCCGACAACTTCGGCGTGGCCCGCGTCAACTTCTACGACGGCTCCACCCTGCTCGGCTCTGACTCCTCCGCCCCCTACTCCTTCTCCTGGGACACGCGCACCGTCTCCAACGGCGCGCACTCCCTGTCCGTTGTCGCCATCGACGCAGTGGGGCTCTCCTCGTCCGCGGCCTCCGCAGTGAACGTGACCGTTGATAACGATTGGAGTGCCCCCTCGGTGTCTCTCACCGCTCCGGCTGCCGGCGCCGTCCTCAAGGGGAACGTCACCCTCTCCGCCTCTGCCTCTGACAACGTGGGCGTCTCCAAGGTGGAGTTCTACGACGGCTCCTCCCTGCTCGGCTCCGACTCCTCCTCCCCCTATTCCTTCACTTGGAATAGCCGCAACAGTGCCAATGGCCCTCATTCCCTGACCGCCAGGGCCTTGGACGCGGCCGGCAACAGCACCACCTCAGCCGCTGTCACCGTCACCACCGACAACGACTTCACCCCTCCCACTGTCTCTCTCACCGCCCCCTTCGAGGGCGACACCCTCACCGGCTCCGTCTCCTTCTCCGCCACCGCTTCCGATGACAGGGCCCTGGCTCGGGTGGAGTTCCTCGCCGGCACGACTGTCGTCTGCACCGACTCCTCTTCCCCTTACTCCTGCAGCTACAACACCCGCGGCCTCCCCAATGGCCCTCGCGCCCTCTCCGCCAGGGCCGTGGACTCCGCCGGCAACACCGCCCTCTCCTCCCCCGTCAACGTCACCCTCGACAACGACCTGACGGCCCCCTCCTCCTCCATCACCTCTCCCTCCGCCGGCTCCATCCTCAACGGCACCGTCCTCATCGAGGCCTCCGCCTCCGATGACCGGGGCACCGTCTCCAAGGTTGAGTTCTACTTAGGCTCCACCCTCCTGGGCTCCGACACCGAGGCCCCCTTCTCCCTCTCCTGGGACTCCTCCACCCGCTCCAACGGCTCCTACACCCTCAAAGTCCGCGCCATCGACCCCTCCGGCAACTCTGCCTACAGCTCCACCATCTCCATCACGGTGAGCAATTGACACCTGCGCGCGAGTAGCCCGCATTGACAACGGGTGGTGGCGACCTTAGACAGCGCCCATGAAGCTGCTGTCCTGGTGGTTCCGCATTCCGTTTTGGCAGCGCGTCCTGGGAAGCTTCGTGCTCGGCGCCCTCGTGGGCTGGGCCATGGGCGAAGCGGCAGGGCCCTGGTTGCAGCCGCTGGGCACGCTGTACGTCAACCTCATCCGGATGATCGCCACACCGCTGGTGTTCTTCGCGGTCATCCATGCGGTGTCGGCGCTGCACGGGCAGAAGAGCGTGGCGGCACTGGGCGGCAAGACGTTCCTCTGGTTCGCCGTCACCGCGGCGCTGGCGGTGGGCATCGGCCTGGGCACCGCCGTCCTGCTTCGCCCGGGACTCGGCGTGGGCACGCTCATGATGGCCGAGGGCTACAAGCCGCGCGAGGTGCCGGGGCCGGTGCAGGTGATACTGGGCGTGGTACCGACCAACCCCTTCGCCGCACTGGCGGAGGGGAAGATCCTCCAGGTCATCTTCTTCGCCGGCCTGCTGGGCTTCGCGCTGGTCAAGCTCGGAGAGAAGACGGCGCGGCTGCGCACGTTGGTGGGTGAGGCCAGCGAGGCGATGATCCAGGTCACCCGCTTCGTACTGGAGCTGACCCCGCTTGGAACCTTTGGGCTCATCGCCGCCCTGGTGGGCACCTACGGCTTCGAGCGCCTCCTGCCACTGGGCCGATTCGTGCTCGCGTTGTACGTGGCCTGCGCGCTGCACATCGTGTTCGTCTACGGCGGCCTGCTGCTGGCACACGGGCTCAATCCGCTGCGCTTCTTCCGGGGTGCGGCGCCTGGGATGCAGGTGGCCTTCGTCAGCTCGTCCAGCTTCGCGTCCATGCCCGTGGCCCTGCGCAGCATCACGCACAACCTCGGGGTGAACCGCGACTACGCCTCCTTCGCGGTGCCGCTGGGCGCCAGCATCAAGATGGACGGCTGCGGCGCCATCTACCCTGCCCTCGCCTCCCTCTTCGTCGCGCAGTACTTCGGCCTGGACCTGTCCGCCTCGCAGTACTTCATCATCCTGCTGGCCTCGGTGCTCGGCAGCTTCGGCACCGCGGGCGTGCCGGGGACGGCGGTGGTGATGGCCACGGTGGTGCTCAGCTCCGCCGGCCTGCCGCTGGAGGGGCTCGGCTACCTGATCGCCATCGACCGCATCCTGGACATGATGCGCACGATGACCAACGTCACCGGCCAGATGCTGGTGCCAGTCCTGGTAGCTCGAGAGGAAGGCTTGCTCGACGAGGCCGTGTACAACCGGGCCTCCAGCAACGTTGGGCTGGAGGAGTCGCCCTGAAAGCCGTCCTCGCTCCAAGGACCGAAACTCGGCGCAAGTCCGAGAGCGGTGCCACGAATCACCTCGGGCCCTTCCTTCTCACCTCGCTGCTGCTGTAAGCCACAAAGTCGTGCTCATAGCAGAGGAGGACTCCCATGATGCACCTGCAGTTCGATCCCCGTCGCGCGTTTCGCGCTGCCCGCATCCTCGCCAAGAATCCCGACGATCTGCCGCAGGTCTTCACCATCATCGAGTCGCTCTCGTTGGACACGCTGGAGCGGGCCGCGTCGAGGCTCCGTCGCAGCGAGACCGGCCGAGCGCTGCTCGCGAAGAAGCCGGACATCGTGGACGTGCTCGCTGATCGCGCGGCCCTCGCGCGGCTCCCCGACGGGTCGCTCGGGCGCGCGTATCTCGACTTCGTCGAACGCGAGAACATCTCCGCGCAGGGGATCCGCGACGCAGCCGCGAAGGGGGCGACACTCACCAAGGCGCTCCCCGCGCCGCTCGACTGGGTGAACGCGCGCATGCGCGACACGCACGATCTGTGGCACGCCGCGACCGGCTATCACGGCGACGTGCTCGGCGAGACGGCGCTCCTCGCGTTCAGTCTGGCGCAGACGAAGAATCCCGCGATCGGTCTGATCGTCGGCATCGGTCTCCTCCTGACGAGCGGCTCGCCCGACGCGCAGAGGGCGCGCGCGACCATCCTCGACGGCTTCCGCCGCGGCCGGAAGGCGGCGTGGTTCCCAGCCGTCGATTGGGAATCGCTCCTCGCGCTGCCGGTCGAAGAAGTGCGCCGCCGGCTGAACCTCGAGGCCCCGCGCGACTACCGTCCGATCCGAAGTGCGGAGCTCAAGGCGCAGCGGGCCGCGGCCTGATCAGGTCGGTTTGACCTACCGGGTGAAGTGCAGCGCCTCGCCGTAGCTCCAGTTCGCCGTCCATAGCATGTCCTTGTCGGAGAGGAGCTGGCGCAACGTGGCGCTCTCCGTCAAGGAGGTCTCGCCCGAACGGAAGAAGCAGCCCACCTCGATCTGACCCGACACCACGCCTCGGGCGCCACAGAGATCCAAGCGCCCATCCCCGTTGATGTCCGTGAAGTGGAACACCTCGCCATACCGCCAGCGGTTGGACCAACCTCGGGCATAGAACTGCTGGAAGGAGGGCGCATCCGGGAGGCTGCCATCGCCGTTGCGTAGGAAGCAGAACACCTCGAGCTGACCGGCATCATCGCCGCGAGCGCCACACAGGTCCGTGCGCCCGTCCGCGTTGAAGTCGACGAGGTGCAGCGCCTCACCGTATTGCCAGCGCTCGACCCAGCCCGGCTTGCCCGTCAGGGTTTGCTGGAAGGAGAGCGCGTCCGGGAAATGGCCCTTGGCATCGCGGTAGAGGCAGGACACCTCAAGGGCGCCCTCGGGAGTCCCCTTCACGGCACAGAGATCCATCCGCTCATCGCCGTTGAAGTCGGCGAAGTGCAGCGCCTCGCCATACTGCCAGTCCTCGACCCAGCCCGAGAGGGCCGTCACGGTCTGCGTGAAGGAGGCCTTGTCCGAGAAGTCGCCACCGGAGTCTCGCTCGTGGCAGGCCACCTCAACGTGGCCCTCGGCATTACCCCTGGCGCTGCACAGGTCCGCGAGCCCATCGGCGTTGAAGTCGGTGAAGTGGAGCGCCTCACCATACTGCCAGCGATCGATCCAACCCGAGGTACCCTCGAGGGTTTGCGAGAAGGAGACGAACTCATCGATGCGCCCGGTATCGTCCTGGTGGGCGAAGCACGAGACGTGGACGCGACCTGCGGAATCGCCTCGAGCACTACAGAGCTCCAGGGCCTCGTAGGGAGATTCACACGCCGCAACCAGCCCCAGGAACGCCGTGGCCGCCAGAGGAACCTTGATACACTTCATGTCTGCACCCCCTTCAGGGGCCCTCAATCTAGTCGAGGTGCCGACACGAGGCTCGGCAGTCCGAAGAGGTGCAGTCGGTTGACGAACGCCTGGACCATGTCGCGCATGCAAGGCCGCAACGACTCGGGAGTGGCCTCGACGCAGGCCTCTGCGTCCGCGAGCACCTTCCGCAGAGCGACCGGCAGCCCCTGCCGCAGCAGCAGCTCCGCCATCCGTTGGTACTCGCCCCGGGTCCGCTGGTGGCAGTGCGCCAGGCCCACCGAGAACGCCTCCTGAGAGACCAGCGGTAGCGCCCGATAGGGCCTCCACAGCGCCTCCAACGCCTCCTGCGCCGAGCCGTCCGCACGAACCGTGGCGAGCAACATCTGGGTGACGATTCCCATCTTCAGGTCGTCGTTCTCCCCTTCCTCCTCTCGCTGCTCCAGGAAGTTCACGATGTCGTCCACGTCCTGCATGAGGTCCCCAAAGCGGGTGCACACCTCATGAGGGATGGGCTCAAGGCCATGGAGCGTCAGCGCCCCATTGAACGCCTGCGCGATAGCGGGGGCCACCGCGTCATAATGGTACTGGAGCCAACGGGAGAGCACCTCCGGCGAGGTCTCGGGATAGCGGGAGTGGTTCTCCCAGGTCTGCAACGCGCAGAGCTGCTCGAACAGGTCCGCGACGAGTGGCAGCAGCACCGGCTCCGTCTCCGCGGTCTTCCGGAAGAGGGTGCTCATCAGGAAGCCAGAGAAGGAGGCCGCGGAGGACTCGCCGAACCGCCGGGGGTACGTCATTCGGCCGGAGCGGAAGGGCGTGTGATCCACCGTGTCGTCGAGGACGGCCACCAGCTCCATCGCGAGCATGTACCACGGGAGGTAGCGGCGATGCCGGGGCGTGATGCCGCCCGCGTGCTCCGCCATGATGAGGTACATCAATGGCAGCAGCATGAACGACGGCTGGGCATGCTCCAGGACCCCGTACGTGTAGTACTCGCGAACAGCGGAGGGAACAGGCAGGGCGCGCAGGGTCGCTCGGGCCTCCTCGAGCAGCGGGGCATACCGCGCTCGCACCCGAGAGAAGATGCCCTGGAACTTCCCTGGAAAGAGGACGGGCTGTGCGCCGGGATGGGGAACCGCGGCAATCATGACACCACCCCGAGAAGACGCATCTCCAACACCGGGGAGAGCGCGTCCAGGCCGCGAAGCGTGGCCTCCCCTGCCCCCTGAGCAGCCCCCCCACGCTTCAGGAGGAAGGCGTGAATGCCCACCGCCCGCGCCCCCTCGACACAGGCTTCTTCGTCATCGACCAGCAGGCACTCGTCCGGGGAGACGCCCAGGGCCGCCAGCGCATGGAGGTAGGCCGCGGGCTCCGGCTTGGACGCCCCGATGACAGGCGCCGCACACGCCACGTCAATCAGGTCCCCCAGGCCCGCCGCGGCCAGAGAGGCCTCAAGGCTGGCCATCGGGAAGTTGGAGAGAACGCCAACCCGGAGGCCCCGCTCGCGTAGGGCGAGCAGCGTGGGGCGGGCGTCCGCGAAGGGGCGGATCGTCCGGGTGTAGTCAAATTGATGGAACCGCTCGCGCGCCCGGCCGTCCAGGGACCACTCGTCGCAGAGCACATCCCAGAAGCCGGCGAGGAACTGGCGCTCGGCCTCCACTGTGCGCGGGGTTCCAACTGCGCGGCTCCACGAAAACCAACGCTGGCGCACGGCCTCGAATGGAACCTGAGGCAAGTCACGAAACAGTTCCACCGCCGGCGCGAAGTCGAAGTACGTCAGCACACCGTCGCGGTCGAAAATTACGGCATGGATTGACATGGCCCCACCCTTTCTCATCGTCACGTCACGGCAAGAAAAGACATACTTGACGGGGGGGCTCCAGTTCCTAGCTCAAGCCATGCATCACCGTGACGAGTAGACGTCATCGGAGGTATCACTCATCAAACCATGGATTTCTTTTTTTGTGCGAAAATACGGCCAGGGTCGAATTTCCGACGGAACTCCAATACGGTCGGCCATAGGGGGCCGTAGTGCCTGGGGCCGTCGCCTTCGCGCAGGGGGATGGAGTCGACCGGGTAGCGCACGCCACCCAGGGACAGGCAGCGCTCATACAGACGCCGGACCGCCTCCAACCCCTGGCGGGTGGACTCCGGGGTAGGCGACACCAGACTGCCGAGGATCCCGAACAGGAAGAAACAGGAAGTGTCGGGCACGCGCAGGAACGGAGTCTGGAAGGGCTCGCGCGCGTATGGGTAGACGGGGATGAAGCCGTAACGGGTCCATTCAGGAGGGACGTGGGCCAGCGTATCCTCGATGAACGGGAGGACCTGTTCGGAGGGCAGGAACGCGTTCATCCACGGATGAGGAATGTCCCATAAGCCCGCGGCCTTGAGCGCCTGGACCCAGGGTTCCATTCGGTTGAAGAAAGACAGATATCCGCGCTCCTGGGCATATTGACTTCGAGGTGCATGACGGAGTCCTCGCAGGAGCCAGGCGTCGTCCGGTGCGCTCTCTGGGCCGAAGTGCTGCGTGGCCTTGATCATGAACAACCAGGGGCCGCTCGTTCGTGGCAGCTCGATGCGCGTCACGTCCGGGCCAATCATCTCCTTCAACGCGGAGAGCTCGTTGGGCATGACGGCGCCCTGGACCCCATCGAACTCCTTTCGCGCCGTGAGAAGCGAGAGATCTTCCACGAAGGGCCCCAGCTCGGAATAGAAGGTACGATAGACACGCACGGAGGGCGGAGCGGGCTCCAGACGAAGCCGCGCCTTGGTGACGATGCCGAACTGGCCGAGCCCGGCACGGCAGGCATTGAAGAGCTCCCGGCTCCGCTCCGGCGAGCAGGTGACGAGATTCCCATGCCCATCGACGACCTCCAGCTCCAGCACGTGGTCTGTCTGCGCTCCACGCCGATAGCTTTGGGTCCCAATGCCACCCACCGCGAGCGTCCCTCCGACGGTGGTGAGCAGGTAGTCCGTGAGCACAGGGGGGGCTCGGCCGTGAGCCAGGGAGGCGCGCAACAGGTCACGCCAGAGGAGGCCCGCGTCGACCCACGCGCTCGTAGGCTCGAGCGCATGAAGCTGGTGGAGCTGCGCCATGTCGATGACGAGCCCTCCCTCCACCTGCGCCTGGCCATACGTCGACTGGCCCATGCCGCGTGCGACGACCTTCATGCCCTCCTGGCGGGCGAAACGTACAACCCGAGCGATGTCCTCGGCCGAGCGCGGCCGTATGACGGCGAGTGGCACCTCATGGACGAAGTGCCCAAAGTCCTCCGCGGTCCGCTGGCGCTCGTCCGGACTGGAGAGGACCTCTCCCGAGAACCCGGGGAGTTGCTTCAAGGCGTCGATCACCGTGCTCATGTCTGCGCGTGCTCCTGCTCGGGGGTGTAGGGGAAGACGCTCGTGTCACGAGTGGACGCGAAGCTCCGGCAAGCCGCGGAGCACCGCGTGAGGGCGCCACGCGAGGGGCTCGCCCGTGAGCCTCAGGCCTGGCCGCCGGCGCACCAGGGTCTCGAGGGCAATGGCTCCCTCGGTCCGGCCGAGCGAGGCCGCGAGGCAGGTGTGGATGCCCGTCCCAAAGGCGAGGTGGGGTGCGCCGCTGCGCGTGATGTCGAGCCGGTCCGGCTCGGGGAAGACCGCCGGATCCCTGTTTGCCGAGCCCACGAACGCGATGACGGGCTCGCCCGCGCGGATGAGCTTGCCTCCCAGCTCGAGGTCCTCCATGGGCTTGCGCGCCGCGGTCGTCTGGACGGGCGAGTCAAACCGCAACAGCTCGTTCACTGCGTTGTCGATGAGCTCGGGACACCGTCGCAACAGCGCGAGCTGCTCGGGGTGCTGGAGCAGCGCGAGCATGCCGTTGCCAATATGGTTCACGGTGGTCTCATGGCCGGCAAAGATGAGCTGAATGCACTGGGCCAGGAGCTCCTCCTCGCTGAGCTTCTCCCCTGCGTCCCGAGCGTCGATCAGGCTGCTGATGAGATCGGCTCGCGGCTGCCTGCGCCGTTCGGCGACCCTGTCACGGAAATAGGACAGGAGCGCCTGCGTGCCCTGGTTGGCGCGTTCGAGGCCCTCGGAGCCCTGCCGCAGGTTGATTCCATCACCGACGGCCATCGACCAGGCCCGGAAGTCCTGGGTGTCTTCCGGACGCACGCCGAGGATGTCTCCGATGACAGTGAACGACAGGGGAAAGGCGTAGTCGTTAACAAGATCGAAGGAGTCCCCCAGCCGGTCGAGGAGCCCGTTGGCGAGCTCCTGAATGCGCGGCCGAAGCTCGACCACGATGCGAGGAGAGAACGCCTTGTTCACAAGCGAGCGCAATCGCGAATGGTCCGGTGGGTCCAACGAGAAGAGCCACCGATCGCACACCTCCTGGAAGAGGCTCTGGGGCTGAGGCCGCGCCTCCGGTGGGATCTTCGGAGCGGGGGGCCACCTGCGCACGAAGCGGCGATCCCGAAGGAGCGCGGACACGTCCTCGTATTTGAACAGATACCAACACCCGGGCCGCCCGGGAGACTGGGGCAGCCCCCAGTGCACGGGATCTCGAGCCCGATACCGCTCGTAGAAAGAATACGGGTTGTCGATGAACTCGGGCAGGAACGGGTTGAACCGCTCCAGGTCCGTGCCGCCGGTATTGGATGCCTCCATCGTGTTCCCCCCTGCCGTGCGGCCTAAGCGCTAGACCCAGCCGCATTCGCCTCGAGCACACCCGAGGGCGACACGCGCACCAGCCGGGCGTGACGGCGCAGCTCTTCGAGGTTGAGGGCCCCTGCCATGTGCACACCTACACGGACACCGCGCAGGAGCCGCAGCAGCGTCAGGTGACACGGTCCGCTGGCCGGAATGCGCGCGTCGCCGCCCTCCACCCGAGGAGCGGCATGCTCGCGCAGGTAGGCGTCCACGGCGGGATAGCCCGTGGGCCCGTCGATCTCGAGGTCGGAGAGGCGCAGGCCCGCGATCTCCTTCATGCGCTTGCCGTTCACCTCCACCACCGCGCCCGGAGCCTCGTCGCAGCTCGCGAGCAGCGAGCCGAGCATCACCGCCGACGCGCCAACGGCCAGCGCCTTGACGATGTCCCCCGAGCAACTGATGCCCCCGTCAGAGATGACGGGCACGCCGT
This sequence comes from Archangium minus, assembly GCF_044360475.1. Taxonomy (NCBI): domain Bacteria; kingdom Pseudomonadati; phylum Myxococcota; class Myxococcia; order Myxococcales; family Archangiaceae; genus Archangium; species Archangium minus. Next base: position 4,282,763 of record NZ_CP043494.1, on the reverse strand, counting down.
AGTCGCGCGCCGCCACGCACACGTCCTCGAGCGCGGTCACCTGGGGGGCCCCCACGCCCGCGGTGCGGCGGATGGAGCACAGTGCGCCCGCGCCCAGGCCCACCTTGATGGCGTCGATGCCCAGCTCCAGGTAGCGCCGAGCCGTGTCCGTTTCGACGACGGAGCCGATGACCAGGTCCACCTCGGGGAGAGCCTGCCGCATGCGCGCCACCCCTGCGAACACCTCGTCATTGGGCGGATTGGGCGTGTCGAGGAACAACAACCGCGCGCCCGCGGAGGCCAGGGCCCTGGCACGCTCCAGGTCTACCGGAGCGCACGAGGCCGAGGCCAGCAGCGCTCCGCCCTCTCGCACCGAGGCATCCTTGTAGATGCCACGATCCGGCACGTGCGAGGCCACGGCCGCCACCATCTCGCACTGCTTTTCGATCGAGCAGTAGCGATGAATGACGCCGAGTCCACCAAACTGCCCCATGGCGATGGCCATGGACTGCTCGGTGACGCTGGGCATGCCAGCGGACAACACGGGGAAACCCAGACGGTGGCGCCGGGACACCCGCTCCGCCAATGACACCGCCTCGGGCGAACCCTTGTTGCGCCTCGGCAGGACGGTGAGGTCATCGAAGGTCAGGTACACGGGAGCATCGGAGAGAGAGGACACGGGACACTCCTTCAAGACACGCTAGTGAGAGCCGAGCAGCTCCGAGATGGAGCCGCCGAGGATGGCCACGATGCGTCGGAGGCCGTGTTGTTCGCGCAGGCGGAGCGCCGCAGCCAGGGTGGCGCCCGCCGAGGGACCTGCCAGCAATCCGTCGCGGCGAGCCAGGGTCCGCGCCTGCGCCCAGGCTTCGTCCGAGCTCACGGCAATAACCTCGTCAATCACGCTGGAGTCGAGGAGCGGCTTCGGCATGGGCGGCGCCAACCCGGAGATGCGATGCGGTGCCCAGGGAGCACCGGTGCTGAGCTGGCACTCGGCGGGCTCGACGCCGATCACCCGGCACGACGGCCGGAGCCGCCGCATCTCGCGGCCAATGCCAGTGATGGACACCCCTGTCCCCATCCCCACCACCACGGCCTCGATGTCCGGGAGCTGTGAGACCAGCTCCGAAGAGACGACCCGGTAATGGTCGATCAGCGCGGGCTCACCGAACTGATCCAAGAACCACGCGTCGTGCGTGCGCTGCAGTTCGGCAATGAACGCGGGTGCCTCGCGCGAGGCCACTGCATGCGGCTCGGCACCGAGCCACCGCAGGAGCTCCACCACCCCCGTGGCACTGTTGCGCGGGATGATGGCGTGCACGGGGCACCCCATTCGCGCGCCGGCCCAAGCCGTGGTGACAGCCGCGGCCCCGGCACTGTGGACAATGAGGGGCTGGCTTGGACGAAGCACACCGCTGGCCATGCGCTCCTCCAGGAACGCGGGGATGGAGCGGTGCTTCATGGAGCCCGATGGGTGACGGAACTCCACCTTGCCGAAGAGTCCTGAGTCCAAGCCATCCAGGGGAACAAGCGGGGTTGCGTCCATACGTGGCACCGGTTTCCTAGGCGGCCTGTCCGCGCAGCGAGGACCGCCAACCAGACGCTTCGATCCACGACTCAATGTGCCCCGCCAGCACGGAGGGCGCGTCCTTCGACGCGGTCACCCAGGAGATGTCCAGCGTGTCGAACACGGCCAGCTGCGCGTCCTGCATCTGGAGCATGCTGCCCACCATGGCGCGCTTGCACTCCTCCAGCGTCATCTTTCCCCCCAGGTAGTCGCGGGCCTGCATGTAGACCAAGGGGTCGCGCATGAGCCGGGTATCGCCGTAACCCAGGCGCACGGCCTCCTGAATCTCCCGGACCAGGAGGTCATCGGTGAAGTAGCCTTCCACGCGCTTGCGCAGGCGGGCCTTGCGCCAGTCCAGGTCATTGGGTGGGCGGATGCCGAAAATGGCAAGCGGCATCGCCGCACGCAGCGCGGGCAGGAGCGAGCGCGAGCCGCCCTCAAACATCGGCAGGTGTCCTTGATGTTCAATCTCGTGCGCGACTGCGGTTGCATTGCGCACGTAGGCGGCGACATCGAGGGAGTCGTGCGGGCTCAGATAGCCATACAGGTGCCGGCGCACGCCGTGCCGGGCATCCCCGCGACCCGGGCCGACGCGAAAGAACGCATGGACCTGGATGGAGTCCATGTTGATGACCTCGATGGGGAAACGCTCCATCAGCTCATTCACGTACTCTGTCTTGCCCACCCCGGTCGGCCCGGTGATGACAAGCCTCGCCCGAACAGTCATGTCGCGCCCCTCTTTCACAGATACACCCTCTCCCTCTGGGAGAGGGCGGGGGGTGAGGGTATTCGTCTCCGTGTTCCTCTCCGTGTTCCTCGACCCGCTTCACATCGCAACACAGCAGGGAAATACCCTCACCCTAGCCCTCTCCCAGAGGGAGAGGGGACATCCACGGTCCTGTCCACGAACTTCGAGGACACTCGACCGACGAGCCGCACCACTCGGGCCTCGCCCTGGTGCCTTCCACAATCGAGGTGCTCGACGAGTTCCTCACACTCGAAGAGCTCCAACCCGTCCTCACCCGGCCTGCGCTCGAGCTCGGAGCGCAGCACCGCGGGTTCAAAGAGCAGGCGGACGTCCTTGGGGCCTCCACTGGTAAGGCCCAGCTCGCGCTGCCGAGGAGTAAAGCCCTCCAGGACGAAGAACCCTCCGGGCCGCAGCGCCCGCACTGCCCGCTCGTGCACCGTGCGGCGCAGCTCGGGTGGTAGGTGACAAAAGAACGAAGAGACCAGGTCAAAAGCCCTGGAGGCGGGCTCGTAGTGGGCCAGGTCCGCGTGCATCACCTGGATCGCCAGCCCCTCGGCTCCGGCACGGCGGGACAGCTTCTCCAACCCCTTGAGCGAGCCGTCCACCGCGGTCACCGTGAAGCCACGCCGAGCGAGGAAGAGAGCATCTCGCCCCTCGCCCTCGCCCAGACAGAGCGCGGACAGGGAACGAGACGCCATGGCGGGAAACCAGCGCTCCACGGTCGCCACCAGGTACGGATTGGGCGCGTCGCCGAAGAACAGCGGCTCGGTGGCGTAGCGCTCGTCCCAACGCTGGCACTCCTCAGAGACGATGGAGGAACTCCCGTTCACGCCGCGCCTCCCACGGCCAGCATCGGAGGAGCCACCCTGCGACCGCGCCCCTCGTCATTGCCAATTGCCTTTTCGAGCACGGACCGCCGGCGCATGGCCTTGCTGAACACACTCCGGCTGTCCTCGAACGTCGGAATGTGGAGCGCGAGGCTCGGATAGGTCGCGCGGATCTCCGCGACGTACTGCTCGCGCACACCGAGATACACCTCCCGGAAGTCGGCGTAGACCTGGTCGTAGATCAGGTCGCAGAGCACGAGCTGGCGCCAGAAGTCCTTCCCGGAGGCGATGCCGACCGGGAAGCTCCCCCAGTAGCTGAATGGAATCCGGTTGAGGATCTGGATCTTCAGCATGTCTGGCTTGTGGGGAGGGGGTTCCTCTCCGTACGGGAAGTAGACGGAGTCTCCCTCGGGCCGGTAGGGCGTGTAGAGGTTGACCTGCAGGTCCTCGAGCGGATGGTTGCGGGAGAGGATCTCCGTGACAACGTGGTCGAGCAGCGCGAGATCATGCTCAAGCTCAACGCCGGGCAGACCGACGATGTAGCTGAGCTTGGCACCCTCGAGTTCGAGCTTCTGCACCGTATCGAGCAGCCAGCGCAGCTTGTTCATCTCGACGCGCTTGCCTACCGAATACGAGACCGGGTTCTCAATGCCCACCAGGCACTTGCGCAGACCCGAGGCTTTGAGCTCGACGAACAGCTCGTCCGTGAGGTTCTCGAGGCAGGTCTGCATCGAATACTGCATGCCCTCCTCTTTGAACACATCCATCATGTCCTGCGTGTGCGGCATGTGCATCACGAAGAACATGTCGGCGACGGACAGCCGATCAACACCGTTACGTTTGAAGTCTCGCAGGATGTCGCGCACGACCTCCTTGGACTTGAAGCCGATACGATAGATATAGGGATTGCCGCAGAATGAGCACGTCTTGCTACAGCCAATCGAGGTGATGATGCTATGGCGGAAGGGGACCTGCTTCATCTCGGGGCGGATGTGATCGCCGTGGTAGGTCTCCCGAACCCAGTCCATGGACGGCACGAAGTATGAGAACAGGTAGGGCTCGAGCCGGGTGAGATTGGGCTCCTTGCCCGTCTCCTGCGTGAGGCGCTCGACGATGTACTTCCGAGCCTCGGCGTCCGGCATTCCCAGCACCTCGAACTGCGTGCGCTCCGGGAACACGGTGGGGACCCAGTCGAAGGTGGAGGAGCTTTTGATGAGGGGGATATAGGTCACCCCTTCGAGTGGCGGCAGCAGCCAATCGCGCATCCCCGCGTTGAGGCTGACATGGGGTCCGCCAACAAAGATGGGCTTGTGATAGCCACGGGCGCGCAGTGTCGACATCGCATCCAGCGTGCCCTGAAAGGTCGGCGTGGCCGTGCTGATCAGCAGCTTGTCCGGGCCAAAGTCCATGACCTCTTGAAAGGGATCAATGGACCAATTGACGTCGATTACCTTCACGTCACAACCCAGATTCCTACAGGCCGTATAGAGGTAATAGAGCATCTGCCCCGGCATGTAGTTCTTTGGCGGATTGCGCATGTGCGGCATTTCGCCGGTGGTGTGCCCAAGCTTCGGCATCAGGACGACGACCTTCTCCTTCATCGCGAAGCTTCCCCCTGGAAAAATTATTATCTTCTTATAACGGTTTCCCGCGAATCCCGCTATGTGCGACCTTTCATGAGGGGAGATGGCTTTGATGCTGGCCCATCCGCCTGGCCCAACAATCCATGTCAGTCACGCGTGGTAAAGAGAGCCAGACGCAGCGAGTCACCTCCTCTTCGAGTCAAAGAGGAGCTCGCGCAACAGTTAGCAATTCGACAAAGACGTACGGGAGGCACGACGACTGCCACCACGACCCCGGTGGCCTCGGCGGCTTCGCGCACTACGTCGAGTTCTTCACCGGGTCGGAATGACCGTGCTCAACCCAGGCTCGGCAGCCGGGTCTTGAGTGAGGGCAGCACCACCCGGTCATCCATCATGCGCTGGTCGAACACGAAGTGCTCGGTGGGCTCCACCTGCCACCGGCCACCGTGCCGCTCGTTCAGCGCGCGGACGATCTCGTAGTACGTCCACCGCTCGTTCGCGTCGAGCATGTAGAGCCCCGGCTCCGCCCACGCGAGCGCCAGCAGCGCCCTCACGGTGTCATCCAGGAAGGAGCACGCGGGAAACCACCGCGTGCTCGCCTCTACCCTGCCCCGCTCGCGCATCTGCGCCTCCAGCGAGGCCAGCATGTTGTTGCCCGAGGGCTGATCGTCGATCTGCCACCCCAGCCGGGCCACGCGCGCCTCGGGGTTCTGCTGGAAGATCCGCTCCTCGGCGCGCCGCTTCTCGTACCCGTAGCCCTCGGGCGCCTCCGGCACCGAGTCCAGCGTGAAGGGTCCTCGCGCATGGTCCGAGAACACCATCGCCGTGCTGGAGAACACGAAGCGCACGCCCTGCTGGCGGGTGATCCACGCGAGCTCGCTCGTCCACTCGTAGTTGACGAGCCACGACTCATTGGACCGGCCCGAGGGCCGGGAGGCCGTCGCCAGGTGGAAGAGCACGTCCGGCGCCACCGAGCGGACGAAGCCCTCCATCGCCCAGTAGTCATCCACCGGGACGCGGCTGCGGTCCCAGCTGACCACCTCGAAGCCGTGGCTCCGCAGGTGCTCACTCAACCGGGAGCCGACGGTGCCGTTCGCACCCGTGACGATGGCCTTCATTCCCGTGTCTCCCGCGCGCGAAGCACCCTGCCTCGATTCGAGGTCCGCAGTTTAGCGACCTGGAAGAGCGGGCGGCAGATTCGCTGCCGGGGTAGCACTGACAGTGCGCTCCACCTCAACCGGAAGGCAGCCTTCCACTGGAGGCCCACCTGGCAATTGTTCTCAGGCGAGCCACGCCCGTCGAAGGACCTGACGCCTACCTCACGTCAACTACCAGCACTGATCCCACCACCCCCACTCCTTCAAGCAATGACCGGAGATCGTGCAGAACTCGTCATTGAATCTGGGGCACTCTCCCCCCACGCATTGGTGGGGCGGGATCATACAAACATACTCACCGGACGACTTGTTCCTACAGCAGCGGTACTCATCAGACGGGCACTGGATTGTATCGGAGCCTTCGCAGAAGGCCGTAGACAGCGCCTGGCTCGTCTCCGAGGCTGAATCCGCTTCAGGGTAGTCCACCGCGGGTCCACAGGCCGCGACGAGCGCACCCGTCAGGATCATCACACCTGTCCAGAATGTCTTTCTCATTTTTTTGCCCCTCCCCCCTGCTTGTTTTGCAAGGGATGATTTTTGGTTTTGTTATCCATACCACACATCCAGAAACAACCACGAGCAAAAACAATGGCATCACTGCACTAGCGACACACCCGGCCAGGAACAACGACCCAAGCGAGGGCAGTTTCACCCGCCCCGAAAACGCGAAGCCCGGGCTTCTACTGCGTCTTCCGCGCCTTGTGCGTCCGCGGAAGTGCGTGGTGGAGGAGCTCCAGGTAGTCCACCGCCTGCACTGGCGGTGGGGGCGGCGGAGTCCCCAGCGCGGCGAGCCGCTTGGTGAACGCCGAGATGATGTCCGGCATCGGCCGCAGCGCCTGCATCAGCGCGTTGGGCCCCTCCAGCGCCTGCACCAGCGCCGCCGCCGCCTGCTGCAGCGGCAGCCCCCGGCGCAGCAAGTCCTGGAACGAGTTGGACAGCGTGATGATGTTGTGTCCCGCCGTCTGCACCATCTCCACTGCGATCTTGATGACCTGCGGGGCCGTCAGGTGGCCATCGGCGAGCAGCACCAGCGCGGCCTGGAAGTAGTTGAAGATGGGCACCACGCGCGGGCCGTAGTTGGCGAAGTGCGCTGGCGGCGTCAGTCGGTCCAGGTGGATGAAGATGCGCCGCACCGGATCCGATACGGGAATCTTCTTCCACGCGGCGCGCACCCGCTCGGCCTCGTCCGGGTACACCGCGGCCGCCGAGAGGATCTGCGTGAGCACCCGCTCGTCCACACGCCCGGCGACCATGTCCGCGAAGAGCGAGTAGATGAAGGCGTCCGCCTCGGCATCATCCCCGAAGAGCACCTCCTCGGCCTCCACCGGGGCGTTGGCGCGGCTCTCCAGGATGGCGGGCAGCTTGTAGCCGACCTGCCCGCGCAGGGCCCGGAAGCGCCCGCGCATCAGGTTGCCCACGTTGTCCTTGAGGACGAACTCGTCCCACACCACGCCGTCCAGCTTGAGCTTCTCCTCCAGCACCGAGCGCATCTGCTTGGGGCTTCCGGAGACGATGCACAGCCGAGAGTCCCCGTTCTCCGCCAGCTCGCGGATGAGCGCGGAGGCACCCGGCACGGCCTGCTTCTCGTGGGCCTTCTGGAAGGCCGTGCGCAGCAGATCCCGGAGCGAGTCAAACTCCGTCTGCAGGTACGTCTTGTCCAGGTCCCAGCGGTAGATGCGCCGAGGCGGCCTAGGGTCAATGCGATCCGGAAGGCTCACCGCGCCAGACCCTGCTGGATGGCCGTGCCGAGCTCATGGGCCACCGCCTTGGCGGCCACCTTGCCGGCGTTGGCGATGGCCTGTGCCTTCGAGCGGCCATGGGCCTTGATGAAGATCCGATTAAACCCGAGCACCGGTGCACCCCCGTACTGCTCCCAATCGGTGATGTCCTTGATGCGCTGAATACCACCGGACAGCATGGCCAACCCGGCCCGCCAGCGCAGGCTCTCCTTGTACGCGTACTGGGCCAGCTCCACCACCGTCTCGTGCACGCCCTCCAGCATCTTCAGGCAAACGTTGCCGACGAAGCCGTCCGTCACCACCACGTCCGCCGTGCCCTTGGGGATGTCCACGCCCTCCACGTTCCCGATGAACTGCAGCCCGGAGAGTGCCGCGAGCTGCGAGTGCGCCTCCACGACGTGACGCGGGCCCTTGGTGGACTCGGTGCCGTTGGAGAGCAGCGCCACCTTGGGGTTCTCATTGCGCGAGATGATGCGCGCGTAGGCCGCCCCCATCACCGCGAACGTCACCAGGTCCTCCGCGGTGGCCTCCACCGTGGCGCCCACGTCGAGGATGAGTGAGAACGGGTCCGCCTTGTCACCGTGACGGGCCCGCGTGGGGTACACCGCCGCGAGCGCCGCGCGCCGCACGCCGGGCAGCAGCTGGAAGTGACGGGCGCAGGACAGCACGCCCGCGCCCGTGTTGCCCGCGGACACGAGCGCATCCGCCTCGCCCTCGGCCACGAGCCGCGCCGCTACCGACACGGACGCATCCGTCTTGCGCGCCAGGGCCTCGGCCGGCTTCTCGTCCATGGCGATGAACTCGGAGGCATGCTGCACCGAGATGCGCTCGCCGTTGTGCCGCGTCTCGGCGAGCGCGTCATCGATGAGGGCTCTATCCCCCACCAGCAACACGTGGATGTGTGGAGACTCCAACGAGAGCTGCGCGGCCCCCCTGACGACTTCCGCGGGGCCGTGGTCGCTCCCCATCACGTCGAACGCAATGGTGACGAGCTTGGTGGCCATGACGTCAGCATCCTACACGGTTAGGAAAAACAAGAGGGGGCCGGATCCACTGGGATCCAGCCCCCGACAAGGGCGAGCCGGGAGGCTCCCCCCCGAGGAGGGAGCCGCCTGGGGCCCGGGCTCAGTTGGACTCGCTGGCCTGGATGGTCCGGTTGGCCGAGTCGCGCTGAATGCAGCCCTTGGTGAGCGTGTACTGGTAGGTGCCCAGCTCATCGCGCCAGTACTCGCCCTCGTACGGCCAGTAGAGCTGGTCGTCCGCCACTGCCACCGAGTACCGGTACTTCTTCACGATGGAGACCTGGCCACCGGCCTTGAGCTGCTCCTCGAGGAACTCCTTCTCCTTGGAGACAGTCTCGAACTTGATGCGCAGGCCGTTCGCCAGGAGCTGCTTGAGGGCCACCAACTCCGTCTCCAGCTTGCCCTTGGCCATGATTCCGGCCTTCTCGATGAGGCTGGTGCGCTGCACCTTGAGGCCCTCGAGCAGCTGCTTGGACAGCTCGGAGTAGCGGAAGGTGTCACCCTTCTCGCCGAAGGCGTCCATCTCGCCCTCCAGCTCGAGGATGGACTCGTTCGTCTTCTTCAGGTCCTGGTCCGTGAGGGCCAGCCGGAGGATGCGCTCGAGGATGACGTCCGTCTCGCTCTTCTCCAGGCCGTCCTTGTTCTTCTTCTGCACGTCGGAGAGGACGCCGTAGTACTCGCTGGCCTCCATCTGCTTCTTCGTAATCAGCTCGAGCTGATCATGAACGGGCAGGTAGGTGCGCTCGAAGTCCTGGAGGATGAGGCTGGACTCGCGGTAGCGGCAGTTCTCGTAATAGATGACGGCCTTGAGGATCATCGCCTCCGGGAAGTACTCCTCCCGGAAGAAGGGCGAGGACAGGGTGATGAGGTTGCCGAGCGCCTGCTCGTACTGGCCCACGCGGTAGTTGGCCCAGCTGGCCTCGAACATGGACTCCAGCCACTGCGACGTGCCGCGCTCCACCTTGTTGAAGTAGAAGAGCGCGTAGCGGTTCTGCTGCATGCCGTAGTGGGTGCGCGCCAGCTGCATGAAGGCCAGCTCGCGCAGCTTCTGGTTGGCGGAGATCTGCTCGGCGTCCAGGCCCGCGTTGGAGCGGGTGACGCGGATGACCTCCTTCATGGCCTCGATGGCGCCCACGGTGTTGATGTCCGTGCGCTTCTCGGCGGCGCTCTTCGCCCGGTTGCCGAAGCGGAAGAAGGACAGACCCTCGAGGAACTTGGCTCGCGGGTAGAACACGTCCGTCTTCGGGATGAGCAGCGCCAGCCGCTTCACCTCGTTGAAGCTCTTGTCCGCGTCCTCCGCGCGGCCCACCTGATCCAAGGCCTTGCCACGCACGAAGTGGTAGCGGGCCAGCAGGTAGTGGAACTCGCTGCGGAAGCGCTCGGGGAACTCCTGGTTCGCGTAGCGGGCGATCTCATCCAGGATGACGGTCTCGTTCTTCGTCTTGCGGCTGATGAAGAAGAGCCACTCCAGGCTGGTGCGGAAGAACTTCGTCTCCGGACCGACGGCGAGGATTTTCGAGAACTCACCCAGCGACGAGTGGTAGAGCCCCATGCGGTAGAGGGCCTTGGCCATCACGTAGCGCGCCTCCAGGTGGAGGCCGGCGAGCTTGGCGTCCTGGAGCATCTCGAAGGAGCTCATCGCCGCCTTCTCGTACTCCTCGTTCTTGAAGAGCGAGATGGCGACGTCCAGGCGCTGGCGATCACCGCTCTTGCCAGAGACGTCCACCGCGTCGAAGGACATGGTGGGCGCGGCCGGGGGCGGAACGTCCGACGTCAGATCCAAGCCCATGGACGGGGCAGCAGCCGGAGTCTCCGCGGCAGCAGGCGGAGGCGTGGACGCGGCCGTTCCCTCAGCAGTGCCCGTGGCAGCGGGGGCAGCGGCAGGGGTGGACGTGTCACCCGCGGCGCTGGCCTCCGAGGCGTCCGAGTCGGACGCGTCCTCGGCGGCCGCGGCAGCCGCGGGCTTCTTGCCGCGCGACGGCTTGCGCGTGGGCTTCTTCTTCTTCTTCTTGTTGGGCTGGGAGATATCCAGACCCTCGAAGCTCTGAGCGGGCGAGGGCGTCGCCCACGCCAACGAGAGCCCGAGGGTGGCGAGACAGAGGGGCCGGAGCAGACGTTTCATGACTCGGGGTTGGCGGAGGGGAAGAAGAAGGACACACCCAGCTCGAACAGCAACTGGTTGCGCAACGTGGTGGTGGGATTGATGGCCTTCTCGACGTAGATGAGGTCGCGGAACTCGGTGCGCAGCGTCATCCAGCGGTTGAGGAAGAAGCGCATGCCGACGCCGACGTTGCCACCGACGGTGAGCTCCGTCGCGCCGGGCCCGCGGTACTGCACCGCGGTGGCGCCACCAATGCCGTACAGGTCGAAGTGCACGAACTGCTCGGACAGCAACGACACCTTGCCGTAGATGGGAGCCCACTGGAGGTCCACCCCGCCGAGCAGGGTGATCTGCCCGGGGGCAGCCCCATCCAGATCGTTGTAGGTGGGCGCACGGCAACCGCGGGTGCCATCACCTCCGCTGAAGGTGCAGATCTGCGCGGCACCGGCCACGGTGGGGATGGAGTAGCCCGCGCGCAGGCTCACGCCGAACGTCTCCGTGGGGTGGTAGGTGAGCGCGCCGCCCAGGATGTACTTGGTGAAGAAGGCATCCTTGACGGAGAGCGTGGCCGAGGGGCTGAGCTCGAAACGGCCCTTCTTGAGGAAGAGGTGGCCGGAGACGGGACGGACGCGCTCGCGCAGCGGCCCGAGCCGGTCCTTGTCCACCTCCGACACGTCACCGGCCTCCTGCTCGGAGGAGGAGGACGAGGCGGAAGGCTTCGCGGGAGCGGGAGCGGCCGGCGCAGGCGTGGCGGGTGCCGCGTCCTGAGCCAGGGCGGGCACGGGCGCCAGACAGAGCGCGAGCAGCAAACGGGCGGCGGTCTTCATTCGGCCTCCCGACCGGTCGACTTCATCGGGAAGAAGAAGGAGATTCCGGCATTGAGGGTCATGAGGTTCTGGGTAGCGCCCTTACTGGTATTGAGGGGCTGGTCCACGTAGGAGGTGTTGATGAGCGCCACGTTGACCGCGAGGTAGTCGCGGGCCACGAAGCGCATGCCAATGCCCAGGTCGGCGGCGAGGCTGGGGCCGCGCCCCTCCTCCCCGGACATCTGCGTGTTGACCACGCCCATGCCGCCCAGCAGGTAGGCATCGAAATGGAGGATGTCGTTGAGGAAGGCCACCTTGCCGTAGAGCGGGCTCCACTCCACGTTCCCCATGGCCGACCACTGCGGCACCGAGAAGAAGATGCGGCTCTGGAAGGTGCGCTTGGCGATGCGCACGTCGTCCTCGGGCAGCACCTGCATCGCGGAGACACGCGCGGACACGGCCAGCGTGTCCGCCAGGTAGTACGCCCCACGCACCGCGGCGCCCACCTTCGTGTAGTAGGGATCGTTCACCGAGAGGCTGATGAGCGGCGTCAGCTCGAAGCGTCCCTTCTTCAGGTACACCTTGCGCTGCACGCTCTTGACGCGGTCGTCGAGCGTCACGTCACGCTCGGCCGGTGCAAGCGGCTCGGCTGGGGGAGCCTCCGCCGTGGACGTCAGCGGTGGCGGCTCCTCCGCGGGCGGCTCCGCGAGGTTCTCGGTCTCTTCCTGGGGCTTTTTTTCATTACCGCTCAGATCGAGTCCGAGCCCCGCGTCTTCCTGGTTCTGGGCAAGTGCCGATGCTGGCGCGATGCACAACGCGAGCACGATGGCCTGGAGGCGATTCACTTCCGGGAGCTCCGTGTCATGGGGGCGTCCGCCAACCGATCCGAACGAACCGGAGGCTGATGCACTTCGCGCATCCTATCCGCCACGCTCGCAAACCATCAACCGATCAAAGCTCGCCTGCTCCCTGTGTATCCGCTGAGGTGTGTCTGGAACCCCCCTTCGTGTATCCACTCGGTATTCTTGCAGAGAGAGCGGTCACGATTCTCGCAGAGTGAGCATCCATGCGACCACGGTACCGGTTGGCTTGAGAAGGCACTGTGTTACCGTGGCCGCTCACATGCGACTCATGAGGTGCACGTCGATGTCTGCGCGTCTGGCTCTACTGGTGGGTGCCGCCCTGCTGTGCGGCGGGTGCGAGGTTCCTTCCGATATTGGCAAGCCCTGCGTGCTGGTGAAGAAGTCCACGACCGGCCAGAAGTTCGATCCCGTCACCCTGGCGGATATCGGGGCGGGGGATAAGGACTTCATCTCCTTCGGCTCGTTGGATTGCGAGGATCTCGTCTGCGTGCGCGATGCGAACTCGCCCATCCAGACCAGCGGTGAGGGCGACGCCCTGCGCGTCCTGGGCTACTGCAGCAAGTCGTGCGTGCCGACGGACGACGGTGCGCCCCAGCTCCAGGACTTCTGCGCCGTCAACCACCCGGAGGCGTCCGCGGACGTCAAGGAGCGCATGAGCTGCCGCGCCCTGCTGCTGGATGCGGAGGCCCTGGAGTACATGCGCAAGAACCAGCCGGAGGAATACCGCGCGACGTTCGGGGAGAACGCCTCGCCCTACTTCTGCGCCGCGACTCCGAAGTCGAACTGACGCGCACCGGGCGTCGGTGCGCGTAGAACTTTTCCGCGCGCCGAACGTGGACAGCAGGGCCCTCACCACAAGGAGCCCTCTGTCATGAACAAGACGGTTGCCTTCGTCTCGCTGGCCGCTGGACTCGCCCTCACCGCCTTGGTGCTGGGCCTGCCCCGACTGGCACCACCCCACCCCGCCAGCCCGGTGCCAACGCCGCGGCCGGCCACCGCGTCCAACGGCTCGTTGACGATGACGAGCCGGTTGTCGCACCCCTACATCACCCCGGGCAGCGCGGATCTCTTCGTCACGGTGGATCTCACCGGCGTGGAGCTCCCAGGCACCAGGCGCACGCCGGTGAACCTGGCGGTGGTCATCGACCGCTCGGGCTCCATGAGTGGCTACAAGCTACAACAGGCCAAGCAGGCCGCGCGGCACCTCGTGGGACTGCTGGGCCCGGAGGACCGACTCGCCATCGTGCACTACGGCTCGGATGTGAAGAGCCTGCCGGCCCTGCCCGCCACGCCCTCCAACCGGGAGCGGATGCTCCAGTACATCGAAGGCATCTGGGATGACGGCGGCACCAACATCGGCGCGGGGCTGCACGCGGGCCGCTCGCACGTGACGGCCTCGCGGGGCGACTACGCCGTCAACCGCATCATCCTGATGAGCGATGGCCAGGCCACCGAGGGCATCACCGACGACGCGGGCCTCACGGAGGTGGTGAAGAACATCCGCGCCGAGGGCATCACCGTGAGCGCCATCGGCGTGGGGACGGACTTCAACGAGGACCTGATGCAGGGCTTCGCCGAGTACGGCGCGGGCGCATACGGCTTCCTCGAGGACGCGGGGCAGCTGGCCACGCTCTTCCAGAAGGATCTGCAGCAGGCCACCACCAGCGTGGCGCGCGGCGTGGAGCTGTCCTTCGAGCTGCCCGAGGGCGTGAGCCTGGGCGAGGTGCTGGGCTACCGCGCGCACCAGGAAGGGCGCACGGTGCGGGTCCCGCTGCCGGACTTCTCCGCGGGCCAGGTGGAGCGCGTGGTGGCGCGGCTCACGGTGGTGGGGACGAAGCCCGGGAGCGCGGTGGACGTCACGGGGCTGAAGCTGACGTACACGGACCTGCTGAAGGACGCAGGGGTGGAGAGCGCGGCGAGCCTGTCGGCGATGGTGACGGAGCGGCGGGAGGAAGTGGTGGCGCGGCAGGACAAGGACGCCACGGTGTACGCGACGCGGGCGCTGAGCGCGAAGAACCTGAAGCTGGCGGCCCAGGCCCTGCGAGAGGGACGCAGGGAGGATGCGAAGGGCTACGTGATGCAGAACCAGGCGCTCTTCCACGAGGCGAGCGCAGTGGTAAGCCCCGCCGCGGTGCAGGCAGACCTGGCCGAGCAGCAGGCCGTCCTCCAGGACTACGAACAGGCGGACGACGACGAGTCGATGGGTGCGGCGATCAAGCGCACGAAGAGCCGGGCGGCGAAGAGCTTCGGGAAGATCACCTCCACCTACTAAGCCCCGTGAGAACCCCCTCTCCCTCTGGGAGAGGGCTGGGGTGAGGGTCGTCCCCCTGACCCCTCCCCTGGGATTTCAGGACCCACCGTACGCTTCCGGTTGACCTACGGAATCCCCCCACCCTATCTCCGCGTTCCTCGCACCTCCTGGAACCACCAGGAGGGCGCATAGGAGGCGAGAGCTTTGAGCGCGACACCGTGGGTGGGCGTCATCATGGGGGGCAAGAGCGATCTGGAGCATCTGCGCCCCGGCATCGACGTGCTGAAGGAGCTGGGCATTCCGCATGAGGTGCGGGTGGTGTCCGCCCATCGCACGCCGGACTGGATGATGCAGTACGCAGAGACGGCGGAGGCGCGAGGGTTGTCGGTCATCATCGCGGCGGCGGGGGGCGCGGCCCACCTGCCAGGCATGGTGGCCAGCAAGACGCTGCTGCCGGTGCTCGGCATCCCCATCCCGGCCACGGTGCTCAACGGCTTCGACGCGTTGATGTCCATCGTCCAGATGCCCAAGGGCGTGCCGGTGGGGACCATGGCCATTGGCAAGCCGGGCGCCATCAACGCCGCGCTGTACGCCGCCTCTATCCTGTCGCTCAAGTACCCGGAGCTCCGCCCGCGGCTCGCCGCCTGGCGTCAGGCCCGCACCGACGAGGTGCTCAGGGATCGGGAGATCGAATGAACAAGCGGACTGTCCTGCCGGGTGGAACACTCGGCATCCTCGGCGGTGGGCAGCTGGGCCGGATGATGGCACTGGCTGCGCGCACGCTCGGCTACCAGGTGCAGGCGATGGATCCGGACCCCGCGTGCTCGGCCCGCTTCGTGGTGGACCAGTGCTACACGGCCGACTTCGGCAGCGCGGAAGAGGCCGCCCGGCTGGCGCGTGCGTGTGACGTGGTGACGCTGGAGATCGAGAAGATCCCCCTGACCACCCTGCGCGCCGTTGCCCGGCATGCGCCGCTGCGGCCGGGTCCCTCCGTGCTGGAGGTGGTGCAGAACCGCGGACGACAGCGGGCGTGGCTGGCGAAGCACGGCTTTCCGCAGGGGCCGTGGAAGCAGTCGGACACCGAGGCGGATTTGGCCACGGCGGCAACGGAGCTGGGTGGACGCTGCTTCGTGAAGGTCTGCGAGGGTGGCTACGACGGCCGAGGCCAGTACCAGGTGAAGTCCGCCACCGAGTCCCCGGACGCGTGGCGCGAGCTAGGCCAGCGCCCGGTGGTGGTGGAGGCCGCGCTGGACTTGCAGTCCGAGCTGTCCGTGCTGGTGGCGCGCTCGCCCAACGGCGAGGTGGCGGTGTACCCGCCGGCCTACAACCACCACGAGGAGCGGATTCTCGACTGGTCACTGCTGCCCGGCCAGGTGCCTCCGAAGGTGAGCCAGGAGGCGACGGAGATCGCCCGCGCCATGGCCACGGCGCTCGAGGTCGAGGGCCTGTTGGTGGTCGAGATGTTCCTGCTGAAGGACGGCCAGCTGCTGGTGAACGAGCTGGCGCCTCGCCCGCACAACAGCTTCCACGCCACGGAGGTGGCCTGCCTCACCAGCCAGTTCGAGCAGGCGGTGCGCGCGGTGTGCAACCTGCCGCTGGGCTCGGTGGAGGTGGTCCGGCCCGCGGCCATCGTCAACCTGCTGGGCGACCTGTGGCTGCGCGAAGGTGGGCCAAAGTTCGAGTCCGTGCTGGCCATGCCGGGCGTGCGGCTGCACCTGTACGGCAAGCGTGAGGCGCGCAAGGGCCGCAAGATGGGGCACCTGTCTGCCGTGGGCTCCACGCCCGAGGAAGCCCTGGCCCGCATCACGGCCGCCCGTCAAGCTCTAGGAGCGTGACACCATGAAGACGAACGCGGCACGACTGTTGGACTCGCTCGGCATCCGCTACGAGCTGCGCGAGTACGACGTGGACCCGGAGGACCTCTCCGCCGAGACGGTGGCCGCCAAGGTGGGGCTGCCCGCGGAGCAGGTCTTCAAGACGCTCGTGGCGCGCGGGGACCGGACCGGCGTGCTCATGGCCGTGGTGCCCGGCAACGGAGAGCTGGATCTCAAGGCCCTGGCTCGCCTGAGCGGCGACCGGAAGGTGGACACCGTGCCGCTCAAGGAGCTCCAGCCGCTCACGGGCTACATCCGCGGCGGCGTCACGGCCATCGGGGGCAAGAAGGAGTACCCCGTGTACGTGGACGAGACGCTCGAGCTCTTCGACATCGTCTCTGTGTCCGCCGGTGTCCGTGGCACGCAGCTCCTCCTCGCGCCCGCGGACTACTTGAAGGTCACCAAGGGCAAGGTGGGGCCCATCTCGCGCGACAAGACGTAGGCGGCTCCTTCGCCCCATCCGCCGCCTTCCCGCACGCGCTCAGGGGACGACTTGGATGGGCTCCAGGCCTTCGAACCGCACGGCGCCACCGCGCTTGAGTCCCACCGTCTGGGACCAACCGCCAGGCACCTCCAGCACGTAACGCCCGGGCACTCCCACCGAGCGCGAGACACGCGAACGCGGCTCGGCGCGCTCGACGATGCCCACGATCTGCCCCGCCGAGTTGATGAAGATCATATCCAGCGAGATGAGCGTGTTGCGCATCCAGAAGCTCTGCACCTCTTCCGCTGGGAAGACGAAGAGCATGCCCTGGCCAGCGGGCAGCTCCCTGCGCCACATCAGTCCACGCTGACGCGACTCCGGCGTGGCGGCAACCTCCACGTCCACCCGGTGCAGCCCGCCATCGGCGTCCTCGAGCAACACCCGCGCCCTCGGCAGCATGGGCCCTACGTAATCCTCCGCACTCACGTCCTTCACCTTCCTACCCGCCGGCGGGAACGACCTGTCCCGGGCCTCGGCGGCCTGACAGGACACCAACATCAGCACGGCACCCAGTCCGTGCATCCAGCGACAGCTCACCCCAAGTGGAGCTGCTTGTTGAGCAGCTTCTCCGTGAGCTGCGCACCCAGACTGTCCGCCATCAGCCGCTCGACCACGCCCTCGAAGTCGGCGCGCTGGCGCTCGTCGTTGTAGATGAAGCGAATGCCCATGCCGGGCTCCTCGGCGTCGGCCTTGGACCAGACCACCTCGCCGAGCAGCTCGAAGGGCACCTCCCGCTGGGGCACCGTCAACTTGAAGAGAAAGCGCGTCCCGATGGGCAGCGGCTTCTTCGTCTTGATGAAGGTGCCACCCTTCGAAATGTTCTTCGTGTAGTCCGCGAAGAACGAGTTGAGCTTCTTGTAGTCCACCTTCAGCTCGATGGGCGCGCGAGCATGCTGGCGGAATTCAGCGCCTGTCTTCTGTTCGGCCATGCTGGGGGGAGTATAGGAGAAGGCCATGCGCCAAGTCCTCTTCCGTGCCGTCGACCTCCTCCGGCGCCCCCCGGTCCTGGTGCTCGCCGGGGCCCTGGCGGTCGGCGGCTCGGCCCTCGTCTTCCTCCCCCTCTTTGGGGTGCCCGGGTTCGAGCTGGGTCTCACCCTCTCCATCGCCGTGGGTCTGCTCGGAGGCGGGGTGGGCATCGCCGCAGTGCACCAAGAGCGCCGCATGCTCGCCGGACAGGCAGCCAGGGAGGGGCAGTCCCCGCAAGCCCCCCGTCCAGACAGCCCAGCGCGCATGGCCTGGCACGCCCTCGCCCCCGCCCTCCTCATCAACCTGGCCGTCCTGGTGCCCCCCTTCCTCGCCGCCACCCTGTACGCCCTGGTCGGCACCCGGTGCGATCCCTTCGCCCTGGTGGGCTTCTACCCCCTGCTCACCCTCCCCTCCGCGGTGCTGTCCGCCGCCGGAGGCGTCTTCTGTGGGTTCGCCACGCGCCGCTGGGGCCGGGCCGTCCTCCTCTATGTGGGGCTCATCCTCCTGTCGGGCGTGTTCACCGCCTGGCCCATCGTCTTCGGGCCCCAGGTCTACGCCTTCAACCACTTCCTGGGTCACCTGCCAGGGCCCCTCTATGACGAGTCACTCGCCGTCTCCGGTGCCCTCCTCTGGTTCCGCCTGGAGACGCTGCTCCTCGCCCTCGCCTTCCTCGCGCTCACCGCCCTCTCGCTGGACGTCTCCGAGGCCCGCCTGCGCCGCCCCCGGCTGCGCGTGGGCGCCCTCCTCGTGCTCGGCCTGGTGCTCGCTCCCGTCGTCCTCATCGAGGCGCATGGCACGGACCTGGGCCTGAGAATGACGGACGACGCCCTCCTGGCGCGGCTCGGCGGAGTGCGCGACACCCAACACTTCCAGTTCATCTACCCGCGCGGCCTGCCCCGCGAGGACGTGGATCGGATGGAGAGGGACCTCGAGTTCCGTTACGCCCAGCTCTCGCGCTTCCTGGGCGGTGCCCCCCAGGGTCGCATCCGCGTGTGGCTGTACCGCTCGGATGAGGAGAAGCAGGCGCTGGTGGGCGCCGGCCGCACCCAGTTCGCCAAGCCCTGGCGCCTGGAGTTGCACATCAACGGGCGCGACTTCCCCCACTCCGTCCTCAAGCACGAGCTGGCGCACGTGATGGCGGCCCCCGCGGGCAGCTGGCCCTTCCGCGTCACCACCCGGCTGGGCGTCTACCCGTTGATGGGCGTCATCGAGGGCCTCGCCGTCGCCGCGGACAACCCCGTCCAAGGGGAGCTCACCCTCGATGAGTGGGCCGCGGGCATGCGCCGGCAGAAGCTGGCCCCCGACATCCGCAAGCTGGTGGGCCCCGAGGGCTTCTACCAGTCCGCCCCCGCCCGCGCGTACACCCTGGTGGGCTCCTTCTTGCGCCACCTGGCCGACACCTACGGCCCGGAGAAGCTGCGCGTCCTCTACGCCCACGGCGACTTCGAGGCCGCCTATGGCCGCCCGCTGGATGCGCTCGCCACCGAGTGGGAGACGTACCTGGACTCGCTGCCGCTGGACGAGGCCACCGTGAGCCGCGCCTTCCAGCGCTTCCGCACCGGCAGCCTCTTCTCCCGCGCCTGTGCCCGCGAGGTGGCCCGCCTCCAGGACGAGGCCCGCGACTTCCTCGCGAGCGACCCGCAGCAGGCGCTCGAGCTGTACCAGCGCGCCGCGAACCTCCAGCCCCAGGAGCCCTCCTTCCAGCTCGGCCAGGCCAGCGCCCTGGACCGGATGGAGCGACAGGACGAGGCCTCCCAGGTCCTCGGCAAGCTCGCTGAGCAGGTGAAGGGACAGCCGGCCTTGGAGGCCGAGGTGACTCTCGCTCAGTCGGACGTGGTGTCACGGCGGGGCAACAAGGAGCAGGCCAGAGCCCTCCTCGACCGGGTCCTCGCGCTCTCGCCCAGCCCAGAGGTGACACGCACCGCCCAGGTGAAGCTCGCCGCCCTGGAGTCCGAGGCCCGCGCCGCCCCCATCCACGCCTATTTCCGGGAGCATCACGAGGAGCTGCGCCTGCTCCGGCTCGCCAGCGCCTTGGAGACGGCGCCCAAGGATCCCTATCTCCACTACCTCCTCGGCCGACGGCTGCTGCTGGTGGACGCCCCCGCCGAGGCCCTGCTGCACCTCTCCCGCGCCCTGGAAGGCGAGCTGCCCGACGCCATCCGCCGCGAGGCCCTCCGCCTCCGGGTGCAGGCGGCCTACCTGGCCGGAGACTGCGGTGCCGTGCGACATGAGGTGGGAGCACTCCCGAACCAGGGCCCCGCCTTCCGCGCCATCACCTCCGAGTGGGCCGAGCGATGCGACTTCGAGGACCAACACTTCGGAGGCCCCCTGGTGCCCCGCGACGCTTTCCGCTAGACGCGCCACACGCGAGGCCGAAGTCCTCCTCTACCGGCACGGGGAATGCAAGCTCCCGTGCGCGGTTGCCCCATCACGGAGACCCCACGACCATGAACGTCCGTCCGTTGCTTGTCTGCGCCTTCCTCGTGCTCGCGGCCTGCGGCCCCCGCTTCATCCCGGGCACGCAGATCGTCGACACCGAAGACACCCGCGCCATCCTCCAGATGATGGAGAACTACCGCACCGCCATCGAGGCGCGCGATGCGAAGGCCATCCAGCAGCTCGTCTCGAAGTCGTTCCGCGACAATGCCGGCACCGAGGATCCGGCGGACGACCTCACCTATGACACCCTGCCCCAGGCGCTCCCGCCCCTCTTCGCCCGGCTGCAATCGCCCCGAGTGGACCTGGAGATCCGCCAGGTGGACGTGAAGCGCAACGGGACCGCCACCGTCATCTACTACTGGAACGCGAGCTTCCAGGCGCCGGGGCTGCTCGACAGGGCCCAGCGCGAGTCCGAGCTGGAGCAGATGGTCCTCCAGAAGGAGGACGGGCAGTGGCGAATTGTCACGGGCATCTGAGCCCCTGAGCCCCCCAGCGCGCGCTCACACGCCCACGAGCGCGCGCAGGCCCTCCGGCCCCATCTGGGAGAGCGCCCTCGCCCGAGCCAGGTAGGTACGGAAGTCCTTCGGTGCCAATTTGTCAGGCGGCAACCCGGACAGGTGGAAGTCGCGGATGCGGCTGGCGGTGTAACGCACTGCCCCGAAGAGTGCGTGCCCGAAGAGGCTCTCGCGCTCCACCGACACCAATGAGCGCTCCACCTGGTAGCCGCGCAGCAGCGCCCGGCACAGCTCCGGCCGGTAGGCGCCTGCGTCGAAGCACCACGCGTTCAGGGTGATGGCCACGTCCAACGCGTAGAAGTCCCGGCACGCCATCTCGAAGTCGAAAAAGGCGCTCACCCGGTCCCCCAGCCACTTCACGTTGTCGAGGAAGAGGTCCGCGTGGATGACGCCCCGCGGCTCGAGGCCTCCTCGCGCTGCCTCGGCCCGCGCCAGGTAGCCCTCGAGCTCCCTGGCGATGGCGGACAGCTCCGCGTCCGGGTTGCGCTTCAGCCCCTCCAGCCAGCCACTCACCACCTCCGGGCCATACGGATTGGAGCGCGCGCCATCGAAGGACAGGGTGATGCGGTGCAGCTTGCCCAGCTCCAGCCCCAGGGCCTCCAGGTGCTCGGGGGTGAGCCGCTCGCGGGAGAGCTCCTCGCCCACCAGCCACGCGAAGACGCACACCCTGCCGTCCTCCCACTCCAGGAAGGGCGCCCCCTCTCGCGTGGAGACGAGCCGCGGCGAGGGGAAGTGCGACTCGTTGAGCAGCGCCAGCAGCTCCGCCTCGAAGCGCAGATCCTCCGCCGAGCGCACCGTGGTGTGCCGGACGAAGTAGCGCCCCGAGGCTGTCACCAGCCGGTAGTTGGTGTTGATGGACCCCTGGGGGATGCCCGTGAACTCGCGCACGGTCCCCAACCCGTAGGCCTCGGCAAGCCGCGTGAAGGCCGCGGCATCGAACGTGGTGTAGAGCGCCATGATGATGTCCTCTCCGCGGCACACCCGCCGCTCCGTGCGTTGACGCTTGGGAGGGCCGTGCCTATCTACGACCGACCCCATCGTCTCATTCATAAACGTCTGAAACCATTCTAATTTTCGTTGGAGGCAGCCCCCATGGCCGCGACGAATGGAAGCCCGGGCGGAGCGCGGGATTGGCGGAGGCGGGAGAGCCTACCGAGTGCGCTCGTGCAAGTGGGCGTGGTGGCGGTGCTGCTGGCCGGCGCGGTGACGTACGTGGTGCACCGGAGCTCGGTGCGCCAGCAGGTCCAGGCGCATATGAAGACCGCGCGGACCCTGGCCCAGCGCGACAACCCGGCGGATCTGCGCAAGGCGCTGGCGGAGCTGGAGGCCCTCTTCCAGGTGGACTCGGACGCGCGCGACGCCCAGGCGCTGGCGGCGGACGTGAACCTGCGGCTGTGGCTGGAGCACCGCCAGTCGGACGCGGAGGCCGGGACTCGGGAGCACCTGGCTCGCGCGGAGGCGTTGGACTCGCGCTCAGGCGAGCGCTACGGCACCCGGGCGATGATCCTCCTGGCGGAGGGAAAGCCCGCCGAGGCGGAGAAGTACCTGGAGGAGTTGAAGACGCAGGGCGCCAAGAGTCCCAAGCTGGCCCTGGCCGAGGCCCAGGCACTGCTGGCACGAGGCAGGTTGCTGGACGCGCGTCAGGCCTTCGCTCGAGCCAGTGAGGCGGCATGGCGGGAGCCGCGCTATCCCGTGGCCCACGGGGAGGCCCTGCTCGACGAGGGCCTGTACCCCCAGGCCGCCGAGGCGTTGAAGAAAGGCACGGCCGCCAACCCGGACCATCTGCGCGCGCGGCTCTCGCTGGCGCTCGCACGGCTGTACCAAGGCTTGGGGCGAGACGAGGCCACTCGGCTCCTGTCGGACGTGCAGGGGCGCGAGGCCGAGCTCACTCCGGCGTTGAAGGCCCGCGCTCGGGTGGTCCAGGCCGCGCTGGCTCTGACGGAAGGGAAGACGGACGAGGCCCTGAAGGACGCCGAGGAGGCGCTCGCCGCGTCGCCAGAGGAGCACCATGCCCTCTTCATCCGTGCGCGCGCGCTGGCTCTGAAGAAGGATCCGGGGGCTCGCGCGGCCTTTCAGGAGGCAGTGACGAAGCGGCGGACGGCCACCCTGCTCTACCTGGATGGTGCTCGCGCGCTCCAGCAGGCGGGAGATGGCGAGGGTGCGCTGGCGCTGCTGGATGCCTATGAGACTGTCTTCCGCGATGTGCAGGTTCCCGCCCCCGAGGGAAAGACGGTGGGCGCGATGGAGCGCGATGACCGCTACTGGCTGACGCGAGGTCAGGTGCTGCAGGCGCTGGCTCGCGCGGATGACGCCATGGCGGCGTACGACCGGGCCCTCGCGGTGAAAGGTGTGGAAAGGGCCCGCGCGCAATATGCCAAGGCCGCGCTGCTCATGGCCCGCCAGGACTACGACGCCGCCCAGCCACTGCTGGTGGAGGTGGCACCGGAGAACGGCATGGGCGCCCTCCCCGAGGCCTATGAGGCCCTGGGTGATCTGCTCTTCGCCAAGGGTGAGTTCTCCACGGGGTGCCAGCACTACTTCTTTGGGCTGACCCGCGCACGCCAGCTAGGCGAGTCCCTTGAGACGCTGAAGGGCAAGGCTTCGAGCGTGGAGAAGCGCCTGGCGGCCGCGGGACAACCTGCCATGGCGAAGGCTTGGAAGAATGAGGCCGACGCACTGCTCCAGTAGGGAGTACGGGAGCGACATACCCTCACCCCGACCCTCTCCCAGGGGGAGAGGGAGGGATGGGTGGGAGAGATGGTGGAGAGTTAGAACAGCTCGGTTGGGCTTAAGGAGCGGTGGTTCGCCTGTACCACTCGCCACTCGCCATCGCTCTGCTTCTCGAACGTCCCTTCGATGAGATAGGCGCTGAGCACGCTCTCCTGTGCCAGCGTCTCGAGTTCCTCCGCCTGCGAACGGCCGAAGATGATCTTCACCTGCACGTCGCCTCGGCTGGGGTTCACCTCGGTCACCTGGAGGTCCCTCACGAAGACCCGGACCCAGTTGCCCCTTAGCACCTGACCCAGCAGCACGCTCTTCACCTGCTGCTTGTCCCACCCGTTGCCCGATTGGAAGTTGTCGGAGACCCCGTCCATCAGCTCGGCCATGTCCTTGCGCTCGGCGGCGTCCGTCATCTTCACCACCTTGCGCGTGATGGCCTCCTTCACCCCAGGCTCCTCCTGGGGCCAGAAGGTCAGCACCGCGCCCGCAGCCAGCAGGCCCAGCACCACCCCCAGCACGTGCCCTCTCGACAACGTCATCGCGCGCTCCCCGGCCTTAAGCCGTCCCCGTGCCTTCGCTCTCCATGAGCAGCTCGTCCGCGTCGAGAATCTCCGCGGGCCGCAGCGCCTCGCCGATCTGCTTCAACCGGCGATCCGAGAGCTGCTCCAGGTACTTCTTGATGTGCGGATACGTCTTCACCAGCTCGTGGAAGGCCGCTCGCTCCAGGAAGGCCGTCGCCGTCTTGCGCACGGACAGCACCGTGGCCGTGGCACGCAGGCCGGTGAGCAGGGAGATCTCCCCCGCCACCTCCCCCTCGCGCAGCACGCCCAGGCGCACGGCGCCACCGGCTGGGTCGTCCTTCTGCACCACCAGCTCGCCCGCGAGCACCAGGAACAAGCCCGGCGAGTGCTCGCCCTCCACCAGCACCTTCTCCCCCGGCTGCAGCGCACGGAAGGAGAAGCGCTGCAGCAGCGCAGCGCGCTCGGACTCGGGCATGGGCTGGAACAACGGCGAGGTGGCCGTCAGGTTCCGCTCCATGCGCTTGTGCGCGAAGTTGGCCAGCACCTGCGGCACCGAGGGGTGGTTCTTGGCCACCGCGTTGAGGTGCTCGCGGCGGATCTCGAACACCTCCATGTCCGAGACGGCCATGATGGTCACCGAGGGCGGCGCGCCGGTGAGCAGCGTCAGCTCGCCGAAGATGGACCCGCCGCCGAGGAAGCCCAGCGTGCGATCCTCGCCCTCCACCCGCCGCGTCACCTCGGCCTTGCCGGCGACGATGACGTGCAGACGATCCGAGGCCTCACCCTCAACGCTCACCACCTCCTCGGGCTTGATGGAGCGCAGTCCCATGCGGCCCACCAGATCGATGAAGGCATCAAGCTCCAGGTCCGCGAAGAGCGGCAGGGGCGGCCGGTCGTTCGGGTTGGCGGTACCGCCCGGATCCGGCGCGGCGAGCACCTCAATGGCGCGGTCGCTCAGCTCCTCACCGGACAGCGACATGATGTCCGTCTCCACCTTGCCGTCGAAGAGCGTCTCCGGCGGCAGCGGCGGAGGCACCGAGGCGCGACCCGCCACGTTGCGTGCCGCGCGTGCGTGCAACCGAACCAGCGTCTCCCTGAGCCGCCGCTCCTGAGGCGCCAGCTCCAGCCCCAGCTTGCAGGCCGCCATCGCGGACAGCAGGTAGTCGCGCCGCAACAGCCCCTCGGCACAAGCGTGGTACACGGTGACCGCTCGCTCGCGCTCTCCCAGCTCCGACAGACAGCGCGCCGCCAACATCCGCGCGCGATGATCCGCGGGTATCCGGCGCACTGCCTCAGCGAACACCGCGAGCGCCCGCTCGAACTGGCGATCCTCTAGTAGATCCAGCCCGAGTTCCCGCAACGATGACTCGTTCATCCCTCTCCTCCACGAACCATGGGGGGGTGACCCTACTCCACCTCTACTCCGCCAGTGCCTGGAGTTGTATCTCCGCGCGGGACTTCAACTCAGAATCCTCGGCCGCTAGCTGGATAATCAGCCGGAACTTCTCCGCCGAGCCTTCGGGATCCCTATCCCGCTGCACATAGGCCTGCTTGAACAGATCTCCCAGCTTGCTCTGGACGGCTGCCAGGCCATCGTGAACCTTGGGATCTTCCGGGTTCAGGCGCTGGGCCTCCTTGAAGAAGGTGGCCGCGGTGGCCACGTCGTTGCGCGCCAGGGCACTCTTGCCAGCAACCACGGCGGAGGAGGCGAGGTGGGCATTGAGGGTCTCCCCGACCGGCCCCTTGAACCCCATCTGCCGGTACAGCTCCGCCGCCGAGCGCAACGGGCGCGCCGCGGACTCCAGCGCGTTGGCCTGCACCTTTCGCTGCGCATCCAGGTAGATGCGCGCGAACTGGGGAATGAGCTTCTTGAGCAGCTTCGCCCGGTCGCGGATCTCCTTGTCGTCCGAGTGGGCCTCGATGACCCGGTCGCACTCGAGCGCCGCGCGCGAGTAGTCCCCTGCGTTGAAGCGCGTCTCGACCATGCTGAAGGCCTGGGTGATGAACGCCTCGCGCTGCTCCTTGGCCCTGCGGGCCGCGGCGGCCCGGCGAGCCCGCTCCTGGGATGCGGCATCCTTGGCCAGCTCGTCGAGCAGCGCCTGCAACTCCGCCACCTTGGCCTGGTACGGAGGCTGGAGCTCCAGGGGCAACCGTTGGACGAACGCCCGAGCCGACTCCACGTCCTCGGCCTCCAGCGCCGCATCCACCTGCTTCACGAGGTACGCGATCTCGCTCGAGGACAGCTCCGCGTCGAGCTTCTCCCGCAGCTCCTCCGTGCGCTCCACGGTGCTGTGAGGCGTCTGCGCCAACAGCTCGCGCGCTTCGTCGAACTTGTTCTCGCTCGCCAGCTGACGCACCTGCGCGAACGCCTCCACGAGGGCCAGCTCCTTGCGCGCCGCCGGCAGGATGCCTTGCGAGTCCAAGCCCGGGAAGGTGGTGTCCGCCTCCTCCGCCAGCGCCACGGCCTGCGCGTACTCGGCCATCCGGAAGGCGGTGCGCGCCTGCTGGAGCAGCTCCAGGGCCTTCTCCTGCTTCGGGTTGGGCGGCGGTGGGGGCGGAGGCTCTCTGTTGAGGAAGAGCACGCCACCGCCAATGAGGGCGAGCAGCACCACCACCCCACCCGCCATCAACATCCCCATCGGGTTGCGCTTGGGCTTGTCGCGACGCGGGATGTCGTGGATGGAGCGAATCTGCGTCTGCTTGTCCTTCTCGGCGTCGGGCGCGGGTGCGCCACCCTCGGAGCTGGCGCCCGCGTCGCTCCCTGCGGCCGGGGCCTCGGCGGCCTTCTTCGCGGCCTCCTCCGCCTCACGGGCCTTGCGCTCGGCCTCCTCCTTCTCCTTGCGCTCCGCCTCCTCGGCCGCGAGGCGCATCTGCTTGATGCGCTCCTGCTCGTCGATGAACCGGATCTTCGTGCGGCCAATAGAGATGACGTCGTCGTGCTTGAGCTTGCAGTCGTCCACGCGCGTGTCGTTCACCCGCGTGCCGTTGCCGCTGACCAGGTCGCGCAGCAGCACACCGTTCTCGCCGCCGAACACCAGCTCCACGTGGCGGCGCGACACGGACTGATCCAGGAGCACCAGCTCGCAGTCCTGCCCCCGTCCGATGACCATGCGGACGCCCTTGAAGCGCTTGCGTCGGCCCTTGTCCGGGCCCTCGATGATCTCCAGCTTCAGGGGCGGACCGGCGCGCGTGGCGTCCGGATTGTCGTCATCGTCCTCCTGCGCGGGCGCGTCCTCGCCGTAGTAGCCCTCCTCGCCGCCGTAGTCCTCCTCGGCCGGAGACGACTCCTCCTCAGGGGCCTCGGGCTCCTCTTGCTCCTGGCGAGCAGGACGACGAACCGCGCTGACGGACTTGATACGGGTACTGTCGTCCTGCGGAACCGGCATCGAGTCTTCGGCGGGATCGACGGGCTTGCGGGAGGGGCGGCGGTTCGGGGGAGGCATGCGGCCCCGCATCTTAGAGACCCCTGGAAACGTGGCCAACCCCGCCGAACGAAAGGGCTTCTGAGACGAAGCGCCGTTGTAGGATAAGACATCCTTACACGAAGGCGATTCCGAATGAGCGTTGGGCAGGGTCGCCCCGACGCGACGCAATCGTGACGACGTCCTCAAGGGAACGCCACATTCACGCTCCACCATGCGCGCCGCCCAGCGTTGCGGGGCAATTCAACCTCCAAGAGGACTTTTCGAAATGGCACGTCGAATTCTGGGCATCGCCACCAGCGCGCTGCTTGTCGGCAGCAGCGCCCTGGTCGGCTGCGAGGGGAAGCAGGGTCC
Organism: Archangium minus; assembly: GCF_044360475.1. NCBI lineage: Bacteria > Pseudomonadati > Myxococcota > Myxococcia > Myxococcales > Archangiaceae > Archangium > Archangium minus. Next base: position 4,254,827 of record NZ_CP043494.1, on the reverse strand, counting down.
GCAGGGTCCCGCCGGAGCCACCGGCCAGCCGGGTCCCCAGGGTCCGGAAGGTCCCAAGGGAGATACGGGCGCTCCGGGCACCCCGGGTGAGCAGGGCGAGAGCTTCCGCTGGCTGTCCTTCGCGGACGTGGGCTTCCCGGCCACCAACGCGGACAAGCACCAGGTCCGCACCTCGGGAAAGATGAACCTCAACGGCCAGGAGCAGAACCTCGGCTTCATCACGCTCCTGCGCAGCGGCCAGGACCGCACGGGTCATGCCTGTGACTTGAGCAGCGAGGCGAACGCGGCCTCCTGCTTCGGGACCATCCCGACGGCCAACGGGACGCCGATGAAGGACGACAGCGGCGCCATCGAGGTCGCCAGCTCGCAGGACTTCGCGTCCCTGCTCAAGGTCGGCGACAACACCTTCATGGTGAGCCAGTTCGAGTCGCCGGTCTCCTCCATCTTCGTCACCCGCATCACCCAGGAGGCGGGCAATGGCGTGCTGTCCGCCACGTCCACCCGCGCCGTCGATCTCTCCTCCGTGGACGGCCTCTGGACCACGTGCGCCGGCTCCACCACGCCGTGGAACACCTACCTGTCCTCCGAGGAGTACCCGCTCGATGCCCGGGCCTACTTCGAGATGAAGGACTGGCCGGCCTCCAGCGCCTCCAGCCACCGCAACCTCAAGGCCTTCGCGAAGTACTGGGGCATCAACGCCGCGGACGGTCTGGCGTCCGACGAGTGGGCCACGTTCAACGAGAAGTTCTCTCCGTACTTCCACGGCTTCGCCACGGAGATCACCCTCGACGCGAGCGGCAACCCCACCCTGGCCAAGCACTACGCCATGGGCCGGCACTCCATGGAGCTGTCGTACGTGCTGCCTGACCGCAAGACCGTGCTGCTCACCAGCGACGGCAGCGGCGAGCCGCTCTCCATGTTCGTCGCGGACACCGCGGGCGACCTGAGCGCGGGCACCCTGTACGCGATGCGCATCTACCAGACGAGCCCCCGCGGCACGCAGCTCGTCTCGGGCGACATCGAGTGGATCAACCTCGGCCACGCCACCGACGCGGAGATCCGCGCCCTGCTGCACCCGGCGGCCGGTACGGCCCGCATCACCTTCTCCGACATCTTCGACGTCGCCGCGAAGACCAGCACCGGCGCCTGCCCGGCCGGCTTCGTCCCCACCCTGGGTGAGTGCCTCCTGCTCAAGACCGGCATGGAGAAGGCCGCCTCCCGCCTCGAGACCCGCCGCTATGCCGCCTACCTGGGCGCGTCGGTGGAGATGAACAAGGAGGAGGGCGTCACCTTCGATCCGGACACCAATCGCGTCTACCTGGCCATCAGTGACGTGACGGGCCCGATGGCGAACGCGACGGGCTCCGACGATGGCACGCACGTGCAGAGCGCGGTGAACCGCTGTGGCGCGGTGTTCGCCATGGACGTGGGTCCGTGGACCACGTCGAGCGGCACCATCGCCACCCAGTACGCGCCGCTGAACATCTACCCGCTGGTGCACGGCGTGACGACCAACTACCCGGCCGGCAGCCCGTTCGTGGGCAACACGTGCAGCGTCAACGGGCTCGCGAGCCCGGACAACGTCACCTACCTGCCGAAGTTCAACACGCTGATCATCGGCGAGGACACCTCCTCGCATCAGAACGACGCCATCTGGGCGTTCAACACCCTCACCGGCAAGCTCACCCGCATCCTGACCACTCCGTACGGCGCGGAGACCACCTCTCCGTACTGGGTGCCGGACATCAACGGCTTCGGCTACCTGATGGCCGCCGTGCAGCACCCCTACGGTGAGTCCGACGAGGACAAGGCCAACGAGACCGGCGCGACCGGCACCGCGAGCTGGATTGGCGTCTTCGGGCCGTTCCCGGCGCTGAAGTAGCCAGGCAGCCTGCGTCTCAAAGAAGTCACCTGGGCGTAACGCCGCTGACGCCGTGAGGGGGGTATGGAGTCCACCCCTTCACGGCGTCGCTACTTTTTGGAGCCCGCGGACATGTCGTTACGCACCTGTGCCCTCCTGCTCTCGAGCGTCTTCCTCGCCGCGTGCTCATGCCAGAGCAAGGAGAAGCCTCAGCTCCCCACCCCGCCCCAAGCGGTGGCCACCGCGCCGCGGGATGTCCTGTCCCACCCGACGCCCTACATCCCGCCGCAGTGCTACACGAAGACCACGGCAGAGGATGGCCGGGTGCACAACCCCTGCTTCGCCTGCCACCACACGTCCGTCGCGCCCAACTACCTCGAGGACGCGGACGTGCAGCTCACGTATGCGTTCCCCGGTCCCGCGCTGCGCAACCCCTGGACGAACCTCTTCGTGGATCGCCGGCAGGCGGTGGCGGCGATGCCGGACGAGGAGCTCCTCGCCTACGTGCGCCAGAGCAACTACTTCGCCGAGGACGGCTCGCTGCTGCTGGCCAAGGCGCTCGAGAAGGTGCCGGCGGAGTGGGACGCCAATGGCAACGGCCGATGGGACGGGTGGACGCCGGATGTCCAGTTCCGGTTCGACGAGCGCGGCTTTGATCGCCTCGCGGACGGGGGCTACACGGGCTGGCGCGCCTTCGGGTACTACCCCTTCCCCGGGACCTTCTGGCCCACCAACGGCTCCTTCGGGGACGTGCTCATCCGCCTGCCCGAGGCCTTCCGCCAGGATGCCAAGGGCCAGTTCGATCTGGCCACCTATGAGGTGAACCTCGCCATCACCGAGGCGCTCCTCGCGCGGCGCGACGTGGAGATCGCCCCCACGGACGAGAAGAAGGCGGGAGCCGACCTGGACGGAGACGGGAAGCTGGGGACGGCCCGCCAGGTGAAGTACGCGTGGATCCCCGGCCAGGGCACGACGCTGCGCTGGGTGGGCGCGGCGCAGGCGCTCCAGACGGCCGGCCAGGTGCACCTCGCCGCCGGGCTCTTCCCCGAGGGGACGGAGTTCGCCCACGGCGTGTACTACCTGGATGTGGTGGACGGAAAGCCCACGCTGGCCCGGCGCATGAAGGAGCTGCGCTACATGATCAAGCGCGGCTGGATGACCTACGGCGACCACGAGCGCGCCGCGGCGATCGAAGCGCTGGATGCGGTGAAGAAGCCCGATGAGACGCGCGCCGCGAAGGGCAACACCGAGCTGGGCGTGGGCAACCGCGCCGGGTGGAGCCTGCAGGGCTTCATCGAGAACGCGCGCGGCGAGCTGCGCCCGCAGACGCACGAGGAGAACACCTTCTGCATGGGGTGCCACTCGGGCGTGGGCGCCACCGACGACAGCGTCTTCTCCTTCAGCCGCAAGCTGCCCGGCTCCGAGTTCCAGGCCGGCTGGTTCCACTGGTCGCAGCGCGACCTGAAGGGCCTGCGCGAGCCACGCCGGGCGGACGGGCACTACGAGTACACGTACTACCTGGAGCAGAACGGCGCGGGTGACGAGCTGCGCGCCAACACGGAGGTGCTGTCGCGCTTCTTCACCGCGGACGGGAAGCCGCGGCCCGAGGCGCTCGAGGCCCTCCACGCGGACATCTCCACGCTGCTGCTGCCGAGCCCCGAGCGCGCACTCCAGCTGGACAAGGCCTACCGGCTCATCGTCCGCGAGCAGAGCTTCATCCGCGGGAGGGATGCCACCGTGGAGCCCGCGGTGAACGTGCACCGCGATCTGTCCGACGCGAGCGTGGAGCTGGTCACCGGCATCACCGAGCCCCTGACTGGACCGCGCACGGGGAACGTCACCGTCTATCCCGGGCTGCCCGTGAAGAACGCAGAGCCCGCGCCCAAGGTGAGGCTCACGGGCGGACATGCCACGACCGGACCGCACTGACCGGTCCCCTCCCCCCCTCGCGAAGGAGGAACACCTCAGGAGACGTCAAGCGGGAGCGATATGCCCGCGGGCATGAGACGTTCGCATGATGGCCAACAGGCGGCCGTCCCGATGCGACACCATGCCGCACGAGGCAAAATATCCGCTCCTGCTATGGCTGGTGGCACTTGCTCCGCTGGCCACGTCCAGTGCTTCCCGAGGTGATGATGAAGGTCCTGAAGAAGTCGCGCCCGGCCCTGCTGCTGCTCTCCGTGCTCCCCCTCCTCCAGGCGTGTGAGAAGCCCGCCACCGTGGTGAGGTTCAGCGCACAGGTGGGCGAGCAGCCGCTGCGCTGCGACACCCGCTACGCCAACATCGGCAAGTCGGGCACCCCCATCGAGCTGATCGACTTCAGGCTCTACGTCCGGGACATCACGCTCGTGCGGGCCAACGGGGAGAAGCACCCGCTCATCCTGGAGCAGGACGGAACGTGGCAGGTGGACTCCATCGCACTGCTCGACTTCGCGGACGGAACCGGCACTTGCGAAGCTGGCAGCCCCGCGACGCGCCTGGAAGTGGTGGGCGAGGCACCGGACTTCGATGACTACACCGGCCTGGAGTTCAAGCTGGGGGTACCCGAGGATCAGAACCACCTGAACGGCTCCACCCGGCCGCCTCCACTCAACTCGACCGACATGTATTGGAGCTGGCAGGGGGGCTACAAGTTCGTGAGCCTGGACGTGCGCACGCCCCAGCATGACGCCTGGGTCTTCCACCTGGGCGCATCCGACTGCAAGGGAAGCCCGGGCGAGGGCTACTCCTGCGCCGCCAACAACCAGGCCACGGTGACCCTGAACGGCTTCAATCCCAAGAGCAACCAGGTGGTCCTCGACCTGGCGGGCCTCCTCTCCGACTCGGATCTGAACCACGTCATCGACAACAAGACGGACTACATCGCGGGCTGCATGTCGGGCCGCACGGATCCCGAGTGCCCAGCGCTCTACGAGAAGGTGGGGCTGGCGGCGGATGGAACGCCCCAGGCCGTGCCCGCGTCGTTCATCCGCGTCCGCTGAGCGCGAAAGGAGTCTCCCCGTGTGGACAAGAACCCTGTTGTCGTGGAGCACCGCGGTGCTGTCGGTGCTGATCCTCTCCGGGTGCGGCGAGGGGAAGAAGCCCTATGCGTGGCAGCTGCCACCGGGCTTCCCAGAGCCCTTCGTCCCCGAGGACAACCCCATGTCCGAGGAGAAGGTGAAGTTGGGCCGCTTCCTCTTCTACGACACGCGCCTGTCCATCAACGACACCATGTCCTGCGCGAGCTGCCACGAGCAGAAGCGGGCCTTCAGCGATGGCAAGGCGACCCCCACCGGCGCCACGGGGCACCACGTCGCGCGCAACTCGCCCGGCCTGGCCAACGTGGCCTACCTCGCCACGTACACCTGGGCCAATCCCGTGCTCGACACGCTGGAGAAGCAGGCGCTGGTGCCGCTCCTCGGGGAGAGACCGCTGGAGCTCGGCATGGGCATGCACCTGGAGGAGGTGCTGCAACGGCTGCGGGACGACGCGCGCTACCCCACCCTGTTCCGCGAGGCCTTCCCGGACGAGGAGCAGCCCATCACCCAGGACAATGTCGTGAAGGCGCTCGCGTCCTTCCAGCGCACGATGCTGTCGAGCAACTCGCCCTATGACCGCTACCTGCGGGGTGAGAGCACCGCCCTGTCCGCCTCCGCCAAACGGGGCATGGAGCTGTTCTTCGGCGAGCGCGCCGAGTGCTACCACTGCCACAGCGGGCCGCACATGACGAATTCCTTCCGCTCCAAGGACACGAAGATTCCCGAGTGGGAGTTCCAGAACACGGGCCTCTACAACGTGGACGGGCTGGGCGGCTACCCGGGGGACAACACCGGCCTCTACGAGTTCACCGGCCTCCAGCGGGACATGGGGCGCTTCCGAGTACCGCCCCTGAACAACGTGGCCCTGACGGCGCCCTACATGCACGATGGCAGCATCGCCACCCTGGAGGAGGTGCTGGACTTCTACATGGCCGGCGGGCGCGATGTGACGAGCGGACCCCACATGGGGGATGGCCGGGCGAGCCCCTTGAAGAACGCGTTCGTGCGCCCCTTCGAGCTGAACGCCGAGGAGCGCGCCGACCTCATTGCCTTCCTGGAGAGCTTCACCGACATGGACTTCGTGAACGATCCGAAGTTCAGCAACCCCTTCGAAGAGTAGTCCTGCAACGAGCCAGGCGGATCGCATAGGGTCCCCCATCCGCGACAAGGGGGACCCCATGGCAGCGAAGTCACCGCGCAAGAAGGCAGCCACCACTACGACGCGCCGGCCCCGCCGCAAGAAGGCCGAGCCCGCCTCCAAGGGACTCAGCGCCGCCGAGGTGGCGAGCGAGGCCGCTGCTCCTCCCACCGAGCTGGTGCAGGGCATCCAGGAGGACGGCGGACAGGTGCTGAGCGTGTACAGGGATCCGCTCGGCGCGCACACGGTGGTGTTCGCCGTGCTGCCCATCGACAAGGTCGAGCCCACCCCCTACCAGCGCGACGTCTCCGAGCCCCACGTGAAGCGGCTGGCCTCGGCCATGGAGCGGCTGGACCGCTTCTTGGATCCCATCATCGCCATCCGCAAGGAGGGCCGGTACTGGACGCCCAACGGCAACCACCGGCTCCAGGCCTCGAAGCTCCTGGGCGGCAAGTCCATCATGGCCCTGGTGCTGCCCGAGGAGGACGTGGCCTATCAAATCCTCGCGCTCAACACGGAGAAGGCGCACAACCTGAAGGAGCGCTCGCTCGAGGTCATCCGCATGCACCGAGGTCTCACGGGCGCACGCGCCGGGCGCGAGTCCGACTTCGCCCACCTCTTCGAGGAGCCCGCCTTCCTCACGCTCGGGGCCGCCTACGAGAAACGGCCGCGCTTCTCGGGGGGCGCCTACCACCCCTTCATCAAGCGCGCGGAGTCCTTCCTCCAGCTTCCCCTGGCCGAGGCCCTCCAGGTCCGCGAGGCGCGCGCCGACAAGCTGATGGAGCTGGACGACGCCGTGGCCACCGTGGTGGACGCCCTCAAGGGCCGTGGGCTGCAGAGCCCCTACCTCAAGAACTTCGTCGTGGCCCGCATCAACTTCCTGCGCTTCAAGAAGGAAGGCCCCGTCGAGTTCGAGCCCACCGTGGCCCGGATGATCTCCAGCGCTCGGCGGTTCAACCTGGACAAGGTCAACCGCGAGGACCTGGGCCGGATGAGTGGTCCCCTCCTGGCCGAAGACTCGGAATAGGGATTGCAAGGTAGCCAGCCCCCATGACGACACCACCCACCACCGTCCTGGTCGTTGATGACGATCGGGCCAACCTCGACTCGGTCTCGCGCATCTTCCAGCGCGAGGGCCTGGAGACCCTCACCGCCAGCAACGGCACTGAGGCGCTGGAGCTGCTGCGCCGGCCCGAGGTGAGCGTGATGGTGACGGATCTGATGATGCCCGGCATGGACGGGCAGGAGCTGCTCAAGGCCTCGCGCACCATCCGCCCGGACGTGGAGGTGGTGCTGATGACGGCCTACGGCACGGTGGAGACGGCCGTGGCCGCCATGAAGGACGGCGCCTACGACTTCATCACCAAGCCCCTCAAGCGGCACTCGCTGGTGAAGTCGGTGCAGAAGGCGCTGGAGCGGCACGAGCTGGCCGCGGAGAACCGCGTCCTCAAGGCGAAGCTGGCGGAGATGGGCAGCACCGGCGGGCGTGCCATGGTGGGCCAGTCCCCCGCCTTCCGGGCGATGATGGACACCATCCGCCAGGCCGCGCCCTCCACGGCCACGGTGCTGCTGCTGGGCGAGTCCGGTACCGGCAAGGAGCTGGCCGCCCGCGCGCTGCACGAGCAATCCAACCGGCTCAAGGGACCCTTCGTCGCCATCAACTGCGGCGCCCTCCCCGAGAGCATCCTCGAGGCGGAGCTCTTCGGTGTGGAGCGCGGTGCCTTCACCGGCGCGGTGGCTCGCCGCGAGGGCCGCTTCGAGCGCGCCACCGGCGGCACCCTCTTCCTGGACGAGGTGGGCGAGATGCCCCTGTCCGCCCAGGTGAAGCTCCTGCGTGTGCTCCAGGAGGGAGAGCTCGAGCGCCTGGGTGGCACGCAGACGGTCAAGGTGGACGTCCGCATCGTCGCTGCCACTAATAAGGATCTCCAGCGCGAGGTGGCCGAGGGCCGCTTCCGCGAGGACCTCTACTACCGCCTCAATGTGGTGGAGGTACGCGTCCCCGCGCTCGCCTCGCGCCGCGAGGACATCCCCCTGCTGGCGGACGCCTTCCTGCGCCGCTTCGCCTCCAAGAATGGCAAGGTGCTGCGCGGCTTCTCCCCCGAGGCCCTCTCCGTCCTGGAGAACTACGCCTGGCCGGGCAACGTGCGCGAGCTCGAGCACGCCGTGGAGCGCGCCGTGGTGCTCGCCAAGAGCGATGTGCTGGAGGTCGTCGATCTGCCTGAGTCGGTGCGCAAGGGCCCCCAAGGCTCGGCCGGACAACTCGTCATCCCCATCGGCACTCCCATGGAAGAGGTGGAGCGCCGGGTGATCCACGAGACCCTGCGGCACACCAAGGGAGACAAGACCCTCGCCGCCCGCCTGCTGGGCATCGCGGCACGCACCATCTACCGCAAGCTCGAGCGCGAGGCCTCCGAATCCTCGGGCGGCGGAGAGGGCCCCCCCCTCTCCGAATGACAGCGCGTCAGTCCGTCCGCCCGGCCGCTGACATTTTGTCCCACGCCGTCACGCCGACCGCTGCTGCCCGCTGGGGTCTGGCTTATTCCGGAATGATTCCGGGCACTTGGCTGTAAGGCTCGGGTTGCCCGCCCCCCCCAACGGGTGGCACCCCGCTTGCTCAATCCCGAGCAGGCCCTCTCTGGACGCGTGATGGAACTCTTCTTCCGCAAGTACTTCTGGACCGTGAACCTGGTGTTCATCCTGCTCGTGGCCCTGCTGGCGGCGCGCACGGTGAACCTGTTCGTCGAGTCCGCCCTCACTCCCATGCCCTCGGGGGAGGTGTCGGCACGGCAGAAGGCCAAGCCCGTGGAGGCGCTGGCCTCGTTGGATCTCAAGCGCCTGTCGGAGCTGACGGGCATCGCCATCCCCGAGCCCGAGCCCGTCGTGGCCGAGCCCACCACCCCCACCGTGGACCCCAATGCCGCACCCGTGAAGAGCAGCCTGCGGGTGAAGCTGCTCGGCACCCTGGTGGCCAGCGACAAGCTGTGGTCCGTGGCCTCGGTGCAGGACATGAACACCCAGCGCTCCACCACGTACATGGTGGGAGATCGCATCATGGACGCCGAGGTCATCGACATCGAGCGCGAGCGCGTCATCATCATCAACAACAACCGCAAGGAGTTCATCGACGGGCAGCCGGGTGACGGCGCCGCCGTGGCCTCCTACACCCCGCCGCCGGTGCCCAGCGGCCCGCCCGTGCAGGCGCCCAACAGCCTGGGCAATGGCATCCGCGCCGTCAGCGAGAACGACTACGAGGTGCCGCGCACGGAGATTGACCGCACGCTGGCCAACCTCAACGACGTGGCCATGCAGGCGCGCATCGTGCCGGCCTTCAAGGACGGTCAGGCCCAGGGCTTCAAGCTCTTCTCCATCCGCCCGGACTCCATCTACTCGAAGATTGGCGTCCAGAACGGCGACGTCATCAAGCGCATCAACGGCTTCGAACTCAACAGCCCGGAGAAGGCCCTCGAGGTCTACGCCAAGCTGAAGGAAGCCTCGCGGATTGAGATTGAGCTGGAGCGCAACGGCTCGAGCATCCGCAAGAACTACACCATCCGCTAACCCACCGCTGTACTCCGCCCCTCCATGAAGACGCTTCAGTCCTGGTTGCTCCTGCTCTGCATGGCGATCGCCGCGCCCGCCTTGGCGCAGCGCCGCCCCAGTCCACCCGCACCTGCGGGCACTCCCGCCGAGCGGCAGATCTCCCCGTCCACCAATGGCCCCGAGGCGGGTGGCGCCAGCGTGCGGCCCACGCCCACGTGTGAGGAAGTCCGCCGCCGCGCCCGTTACGGCATCTACTTCGACAAGGTGGACATCGAGAAGCTGGTGCAGACCGTATCGGATGCAACCTGCAAGACGTTCATCCTCCCGGAGAACGTGCGCGGGAAGATCTCCATCATCGGCCCGGAGAACGGGCGGGTGGAGGTGGACGCGGATCAGTTCTACGCCGCCTTCCTCGCGGCGCTCGACGCCAACGGCCTGTCCGTCTACCAGCACGGGCGCTTCCTGAAGATCGTCGACAAGCGCGCCGCCAAGCAGAACACCATCCCCACGTACGTGGATGGCGAGGACACGCCCTACACGGCCAATGAGCAGATGATCACCAAGCTGTTCCGCATCAAGAACGTGGAGGTGGAGCCCCTCCGCGGCGTGCTGCAGCAGCTGGTGTCCAAGGACGGCGACACCATCCCGTACCCGCCGGACATCATCATCATCAACGACGTGGGCTCCAACGTGCACCGCCTGGAGCGCCTGATTGATCAGCTCGACTCGCGCTCGGCCAGTGACGAGGTGCGCATCATCCAGGTGCAGTACGCCACCGCCGCGGACGTGGCCGCCACGGTGCAGAAGCTCTTCGAGCAGAAGGGTGGTCCCACCTCCCCGGGTGGTGGCCGGACCCCTCGCGGCGCCCCCGCGGTGGTGACGCCGCCCGGCGGCTCCATGGGCGAGACCATGCCCATGCCCGCGGGTGGCCCCGACAACGGCCCCGGCGGACCGGTGACGTTTTCCCAGATGATCCCCGATGAGCGCACCAACAAGCTCATCGTGGTGGCCAGCCCCGCCGCCTTCGAGCGCATCCAGAGCCTGGTGCGCGAGCTCGACATCCCCACGGCCGGCACCGAGCGCATCAACGTCTACCCGCTGGAGAACGCCAACGCGGAGGAGATCGCCAGCACGCTGCAGACCCTGTCGCAGGGGACCTCATCGGGCGGCCGGCCGCGCACGCCCGTTCCGCCTCCCGGGGCGCCGCGCCCCGGCGGGACCACCGGCTCCGCCGAGCTCTTCGCGGGTGAGGTGAAGATCTCCGCGGACAAGGGCACCAACTCGCTCGTCATCATCGCCAGCCAGAGCGACTACCGCAGCCTCGTCCGGGTCATCCGCGAGCTGGACAAGCCGCGGCGCCAAGTGTTCGTCGAGGCCGTCATCATGGAGGTCAACCTGGAGCGCAACAAGGAGTTCGGGCTGAACCTCCACAGCGGCTACGCGCTGAGCACGCCGGCGGGTCGGGCCTCGGGCCTCATCGGCACCAACCACGGTGGCAGCGGTGTGCCGCCCTCCCTCTCGCTGACCAGCCTGGCCGGCATGGGTGGCTTCCTCGCCGGCCTCCAGGGCCCCGTCATCCCCGAGCTGAAGAGCCTGGGCATCGACGTTCCCGCCTTCGGTGTGGTGCTCCAGGCGCTCCAGCAGAGCTCGGACGCCAACGTGCTCTCCACCCCGCACATCCTCACCAGCGACAACGAGGAGGCGGAGATCACCGTGGGCCAGAACGTTCCCTTCCAGTCGGGTTTCACGCCCTCCGCGCTGGGCTCCAGCCTGGGCGGCGTCACGGGTGGCACCGGCACCGGCACCGGCTCGCTGCTCGGCGCCCTGGGCGGCCTGGGCAGCCTCTACGCGCCCATCACCCGCCAGAACGTGGAGCTCAAGCTCACCGTCAAGCCGCAGATCAACGAGAGCGACTTCATCCGCCTCACCATCACCGAGCAGACCGAGGAGATCGCCTCGTCGGATCCCGTGCTCGGCCCCACCACCGCCAAGCGCAGCGCCAAGACGACGGTGGTGGCGAAGGATCAGGAGACGGTTGTCATCGGCGGCATCATGCAGGATCGCACCATCGAGTCCGTCTCCAAGGTGCCCATCCTGGGTGACGTGCCCCTGCTCGGCCACCTGTTCCGGGACACCACGACCAAGAAGACGAAGACGAACCTGCTGCTCTTCCTGACGCCCTACATCATCCGCGAGCAGTCGGACTTCCGGCGCATCTTCGAGCGCAAGATGGCCGAGCGGCAGCAGTTCGTGGAGCAGTTCTACGGCCAGGTGCCCGGCTACGACGTGCCGGTGGACTTCACCCGCAAGAGCGGTCCGCTGGCCCGCATGCGCCGGGTGGTGCAGACCGAGGAGCTGAAGTTGGAGAACGGCGGCCCCGGCATTCCGGGCGAGCGCGTCCTGCGGCCGGCCAGCCCCTCCCCCGCTCCCTCGCAGTCCGCTCCACGGGGCGGGGAAGTCCCGCCGGCTCAGGGGGGTTCATTGGCTCCAGTGCCATCGGAGGAGCCGGTCCCCGTGCAGCCTCCGCCTGAGCCTCCTCCCGAGGACCAGGAGCGGTTGCGTATCCAGCCAGACACCGGGGACGAGAGATAGACCATGAGCCTGCTCGCTGATGCACCACTCGCCAAGCCCGCGGTCGACACCGCTACCCAGGTTGTCTCCCACGGCCCCGCCTTCCTGTGCGGCCGGCCGCTGGGGGAGATCCTCCGCCACACGAGCGGTCTCACCGAGGAGAAGCTCCAGGAGGCGCTGCAGCTCCAGACGGAGAAGGGCGGCCGACTGGGCGAAATCCTGGTGGGCCTGAAGGTCATCGGCGAGGAGGACGTGGCCAAGGCGCTCGGCCTCCAGCTCGACCTGCCCTACCTGGCGCGCATCTTCCTCGAGGAGATCGACGCCGAGCTCATCAAGCGGGTGCCCATCAACTTCGCCAAGCAGGCCCGCATCCTTCCCCTCTCGTTGGAGGGGGAGGCCGTGGCCCTGGCCGTGGCGGATCCGCTGGACACCACCGTGATGGATCACGCCCGGATGCTGCTGGGCCGGGACGTCAACCCGCGCATCGCGCTCGCCTCCACCATCGTGGACGCCATCAACAGCGTCTATGACCGCGCCACCAACGAGGCCGAGCAGCTCGTGGACGAGCTGGAGGCGCAGGACCTGGACTCGATCGCCCAGGAGATCGACGAGGTCAAGGACCTCATCGACGCCGAGGGAGACGAGGCGCCGATCATCCGGCTCGTCAACTCCGTGCTCTTCCGCGCCGCCAAGGAGCGCGCCAGCGATATCCACATCGAGCCCATGGAGCGCGAGCTCATGGTGCGCTTCCGCGTGGACGGCGTGCTGCAGGAGATCATCAAGCCGCCCAAGCGCTACCAGAGCGCCATCGTCAGCCGCATCAAGGTCATGGGGCAGCTGAACATCGCGGAGAAGCGCCTGCCGCAGGACGGCCGCATCCGCATCAAGCTGGCCGGTCGCGACATCGACATCCGTCTGTCCACCATCCCCACCACGTACGGTGAGCGCATCGTCATGCGCTTGCTCGACAAGAACACCACGCTGTTGGATCTGACCGAGCTGGGCATGGCCGCCCACACGCTGGAGGGCATGGAGCACGTCATCCGCCGCCCGCACGGCATCGTGCTGGTGACGGGCCCCACCGGTAGCGGTAAGACGACCACGCTCTACGGCGCGCTCTCGAAGATCAACACCCCGGACCTCAACATCCTCACCGTCGAGGACCCGGTCGAGTACCAGCTCAAGGGCATTGGCCAGATGGCCATCAACCCGAAGATCGGGCTCACCTTCGCCCAGGGCCTGCGCTCCTTCCTCCGTCAGGACCCGGACGTCATCATGGTCGGCGAAATCCGCGACAAGGAGACGGCGGAAATCGCCATCCAGGCGTCGCTGACGGGCCACCTGGTGTTCTCCACCGTCCACACCAACGACGCGGCCAGCGCCGTCACCCGTCTGGTGGACATGGGCGTGGAGCCCTTCCTCGTCGCCTCCTCGCTCACGGCCATCCTCGCCCAGCGTCTGGTGCGCCGCGTATGCCCGGACTGCCGGGTGCACTACACGCCCACCGACGAGGAGCTCAAGGAGATCGGCCTCACCCGCGCGCTGCTCAAGGAGCGCTACGGGCTGGAGAAGATCTACAAGGCCGCCGGCTGCCCCTCGTGCAACCAGAACGGCTACCGCGGCCGTACCGGCATCTACGAGCTGCTGCTGGTGGATGACACCGTGCGCCAGCTCGCCCTGAAGAACGTCGACTCGTCCACCATCAAGAAGGCCGCCATGAACAATGGCATGCGCACGCTGCTGGACGACGGCGCGCGCAAGATCGCCCTGGGCGAGACCACCATCGCCGAAGTCCTCAGCATCACCCAGGAAGACCTCTAAAAAAGCCGCGCCCCACCACGCCCGGAAGGGAGTGGCACGGGGCGCGGTTTTACTGCGCGACCCACCATGCCAGTCTTCGAGTACAAGGCCCTTGATCAGGCCGGAAAACCCATCCGCGGGATGCTGGAAGCCGACTCGCCGAAGACCCTGCGCTCGCAGCTGCGCAAGGACGGCAAGTTCCTGACGGAAGTCATCGGCCAGGCCGAGGGCGGCCGGGCCGCCGTGCGCAAGGGCGCCAACGCGGCCCAGGCCGACCGCGAGGTGAACTTCTCCAAGATGACCCGTGGTCGCATCACCACGGATGACATCGCCATCACCACGCGCCAGCTCGCCACGCTGCTGGGCGCGGGCGTGACGCTGGTGGAGTCGCTCACCGCGCTGGTGGATCAGGTCGAGAAGGAGCGGCTGAAGATCATCCTCTCGGACGTGAAGGGCCGGGTGAACGAGGGCTCGTCCCTGGGCGACGCGCTCGCGGTGCACCAGAAGGTGTTCGGCTCGCTCTACGTGAACATGATTCGCGCCGGCGAGCACTCGGGCGCGCTCGACACCGTGCTGATGCGGCTGGCGGACTTCACCGAGAGCCAGTCCAAGCTGCAGCAGAAGGTCATCGGCACCATGACCTACCCCGCCATCATGGTGGTGGTGGGCGTGGGCATCCTCACGATGCTGATGGTGGTCGTCATCCCGAAGGTCACGAAGATCTTCACCACGATGAAGGCCACCCTACCCATCACCACCCGCATCCTCATCTGGGTGAGCACCTTCCTGCAGGACTGGTGGTTCATCATCTTCCCGGTGGTGGTGGGGTCGGTCTTCGCCCTGACGTCCTACTTCCGCAGCCCCAAGGGCAAGCCGGTGTGGGATCGCTTCGCCCTCAAGGCCCCCATCTTCGGCAGCCTCCTGCGCCTGCTGGCCATCTCGCGCTTCGCCCGCACGCTCGCCACGCTCCTCAAGAGCGGCGTGCCGCTGCTCACCGCCATGGACATCACCAAGGCGGTGGTGACCAACTCGGTGCTCTCCGACGTGGTGGAGAAGGCCCGCGACGCCGTCCGGGAGGGCGAGAGCATCGCCGCGCCCCTCAAGCGCTCGGGGGAGTTCCCCCCGCTCGTCTACCACATGGTCTCCATTGGTGAGCGCTCCGGCCAGCTCGAGGACATGCTCCTCTCCGTGGCGGACAGCTACGAGAACCAGGTGAACGTGCGCATCGGCGCCCTCACCTCCATGCTCGAGCCCATCCTCACCGTGTTCATGGGCGTGATCATTGCATTCGTGGCGTTCTCGGTCCTGATGCCGATTCTGCAGGTGAACTCGGCCATCCGGTGACGGAGGCTTCCCGATGAACGACACGCTCGACCGGTGGATCCAGCGCGTCACTCTCGCGGCGCTGCTCGCCCTCGTGGCGACGCTGCTCACCGTGGGGGTGACCCTGTACGCCTCCGACTCCAAGGCCGGCACGGCGGCCAGCAGTACGTCCCAGAGCCAGGACCTCCAGGGCCAGGACATTTTGACAGGAACGACCCGTTAACCACCCGGTGGCTTGCCGAAAAGTCACGAGAGGAACGACATGAGCGACAAGAAGACGAAGCAGCAGCGCCGCCGCCGCGGCATGACCCTCATCGAGATCATGGTCGTCATCACGATCCTCGGTCTCATCATGGCCGCCGTGGGCGTGGCGGTGATTCCGAAGCTCGACGAGGCCAAGCAGGACACGGCCCGGCTGGACATCGCCAACATCCACAACGCGCTGAAGCTCTACTACACGAAGAAGGGCAAGTACCCCGATACGGGCACCGGCCTGAAGGCGCTCGTGGACACGCAGAACCTGGAGAAGATCCCCGTGGACCCGTGGGGCCACGAGTACGTGTACATGAACGAGGGTGGCAAGCCCGTCCTCATGTCCTACGGCGCCGACGGCACGCAGGGCGGCGAGGGTCCGGACGCGGACATCTCCTCGCGCGACTCCGCGGCCCAGAAGTAGCAAGGAAGCGAGCCGGACCCCGCCTCAGTCAGGAACGACCATGACCCTCGAGCACGCACCCACGCAGCAGCAGACAGAAGAGACGGCGAGCCCGTCCCGCGTGGGGCGGCTGCTCGTCGGCATCGTCATCATCCTGGCCACCGCGGGGGCCTTCGGCATCGCCAGCCTCACGTTTGACAGGACGCTCAGCCCCCTGCAGCGCCAGGCCCGCGCGGAGATCCGCGGCCTGGAGGGCTACTTCAAGTCCTACCACCGCATCACGGGGCGCTTCCCCTCCCAGGCGGAGAACTTCTATCCGCTGCTCCAGGTGGGGCTGATCAAAGAGGTCCCGAACGATCCCTGGGGGCGAACCTACCAGTACCGGATGTCCGACACCGGGAAGGGCTACATCATGTCCTACGGTGCGGATGGCCTGCCTGGTGGGAGCGGCGACGACGCGGACCTCATCAGCGGCGGCGTGCTGAACAACGCCATCGTGGGGACGCCCGAGCAGCAGGAGGCGGCCCAGGGAGAGCAGCCATGAGCACCCTCGCCCAGCGCAGGGCTCGAGAGCGAGGTTTGACCCTCATTGAGGTGTCCATCGCGCTCGGCATCGCCGCGGTGCTGTTCGCCGCCGTCACCGTCTCCATCGGCGCCATCACCGGCGCCAAGGCCAAGGCGTCCGCCAGCGAGCTGGCCGGTGTCATCCGCTCGCTGTACGACACCGCCGCGCTCAGTGGGAAGACGTGCCGGCTCGTCTTCGAGCTGGCCGATCCCAAGAACGAGGAAGGCATCACGCGCTACCGCGCCGAGTGCGCCGCGGCGAACATCACCACCGCGCGCAACCGCGACGACATGCTGCGCGAGGAGAGCCGCGCGCGCGAGGACGAGAAGCGCAACGCGGGGCGGGGCGACTCGCGCCAGAACTTCACCCGCGGCGACGACGACATGCCCAGCCTGGACGAGATCCTCGCCCAGGAGGAGAGCCGTGTGGAGGAGGCCGCCCGCTTCTCCGAGTTCACCGCCGAGGAGCTCCGGCCGCGCGAGCTGTCCCAGGATGTCTCCGTCTCCGTGTGGACGCGCCACCAGCGAGAGCCCGCTGAGCAGGGCGTGGCCTATCTCTACTTCTTCCCCCAGGGCTTCACGGAGAAGGCTCAGGTCTACGTGCGCCAGGGTGAGAACGTCTGGACGCTCGTGGTGTCACCGCTGACCGGTAAGGTCACCATCGTGGGCGAGGCGCTGGAGGTGCCCAAGTCATGAGACGCACCCGTGGCTTCACCCTGTTGGAGACGGTGGTGGCGCTCGCCATCCTCGCGTTGGCCCTCATGGCCATCTTCGACATCAACTCTGGCGCGGTGTCCAACCACGCCTACGCCAAGAAGCTCACCGTGGCCACGCTCCTGGCCCGCTCGAAGATGACGGACCTGGAGCAGAAGCTCTACGACGAGGGCTTCTCCAACGATGACGACGAGGAGTCCGGCGACTTCTCCCAAGAGGGTTGGGACAACTTCAAGTGGCGGGCGAAGATCATTGCCCCGCAGACGGATGGGGTGTCGCCCGAGCAGCTCGTCGGCGCCATCTTCAACCTGCCCATCGGCGAGGGCGGAGACCTCAGTGGCATCGCGTCCATGTTCGGCGCGGGCGGCGGCAAGGACGACAAGAGCGGCTCGTCCCAGACCACCGCCAGCCCCATGGCGGGCGCCATGATGGGCATGGCCCAGCCCATGTTCACGCAGATGGTGCAGCAGATCACCCAGACGGTCCGCGAGGTGCACCTGACCGTCTACTGGCGGGAGGGCACGCAGGTGGAGAGCCTGGACCTGGTCACCCACGTGGTGTCGCTGGGCCCCGGCTCGGACCGCAACGGCGGCGGCGGCTTCACGCCTCAGGGCGGCACGCAGCCAGGGGATCCGTCCAGCCAGTGGGTGGACCCGGCCACCGGCTTCATCGTGCAGGGCGCCGTGCCCGGCCCCAACGGCCAGATGATGCACCCGCAGACCGGCCAGCCGCTGATGCGGCGCTCGGATTGGCTCCAGCAGCGTGGAGGTGGCGCGGGCGGAATGGTGCCGGGCGGAGGATTGCCCGGAGGATTGCCTGGCCGCCCGGGGAGGATGATGCGATGAAGCGTCAAGTGCGTCGTGGCTTCACGCTGATGGAGATCATGATCGCCGTGGCCATCACCGCCCTCATGGGCGCGATGGTGGGCATGGCCTTCCAGACGGGCTTCCATGCCAAGGAAGTGGTGGAGGAAGAGGCCGACCACTACCGCATGCTGCGCGCGGCCATGAACCGCATGGCGCGAGAGATTGGCTCGGCGTACGTGAGCGACCGCTACGACGGCCAGCGCTACCGCGACCAGAACGATCGGCCCACCAACTTCATCGGCGAGCAGGACCAGCTCACCTTCACCACCTTCGCCCATCAGCGGCTGTACACGGATGCCAAGGAGTCCGACCAGGCGGTCGTGGAGTATTCCGTCCAGTCGTCCTCGGAACGAGGGGCCAACGGTCGCATGGACCTGATGCGCCGCGTGAATCCGAATGTTGAAGGCCGGATGGACCGCGGCGGAACCACAGATGTCCTCTTCGAGGGAGTGAAGCGACTGGAGTTCGCCTACTGGGACTCCGAGCGCAAGGAGTGGGAGGACGAGTGGGACACCCGCCGGACTGAGCTGAAGTCCAAGCTCCCCACGCGTGTTCGGATCACCCTGGTGGCGCTCGACGAGAACGGCAAGGAAGTGAGCTACACCACCCAGACCCGTGTGATGCTGAACACGGAGCTTCCCAGGTACTGACGATGACGAGCCCCAAGCACAGAGAGGCCCGGCGAGCAGGAGCCCGCCGCGATGCCCGGGGAGACCGCCGCCAGCGTGGTGTGGCGCTCATCATCGCGGTGGTGGCGATCACGATCCTCACCGTGGTGGCCACGGAGTTCGCCTACAACACCCGCGTGGACCTGCAGCTAGCAGCCAACCAGCGTGACGAGGTGCAGGCCATGTACATGGCCCGCTCCGGCGTGGCGCTCTCGCGGCTGCTGCTGCGCTTCCAGAAGCAGGTGGACCAGACGCCCATCCCCAATGTCGGGGATCTCCTCAAGCAGTTCACCGGAGGCGGTACGGCGGCTGGCGGCCAGCAGCCGGCGTCCTCGCTCAACATCCAGCTGTGGAAGCTGGCGCGCGTGGACTGCCACATGCTCAAGGGCCTGGTGCCGGCCGGCGGAGCGGAGGGCGAGGACGACGAGGCCTCGGCCGCTCCCGCGCTCCACGAGGATGAGGATGACGAGGCGTCGACGGAGCTGTCCCTGGCTCCCGCGAAGCGCTCCTTCGGAAGCTTCTCCGGCTGCTTCCTCGCCACCATCTCCGACGAGGAGGAGAAGCTCAACCTGCACCGCCTCAATGCCGGCAGCGGTGATGCGCTGCCCACGGCGATGCGACTGACTGACCTGCTCGAGGACAAGCGCTTCGAGTTCCTGTTCTCGCGCGAGGACGCCAACCGCGTGCGCGTCGACCCGCGGGAAGTCATCATCCACATCAAGGATTGGGTGGACGAGGACAAGATGAAGTCCGGGCTCGACTTCACCAGCGCGGTGGGCCCGTTCGTGGGAGGCTTCGCCGACGAGGGCTCGCCCTACAGCCGCTACGAGCCGCGCTACGAGCCGAAGAACGCCCGCTTCGACAGCCTGGACGAGCTGTACCGGGTGCATGGGGTGAACGACCGCTTCATGGCCGCCTTCCGGGACCGGATCACCGTGTACCCGGACGTCAACTCCAAGCCCAACGTCAACACGGATGACCCGATGATGATGTACATGGCCATCCGGTCGGCGGCGGACCCGGCGCGGCCGGACCCGCGGTTGAATGACCCTGTCTTCGTGCAGGAGCTCATCAGTCGCATCCGCGCGGCGCGCGCCTTCAGCTTCTTCGGCACGAGCGTGGCGGACTTCGTGAGCGCCATCGAGAGCGCGGGCATCGCCGTCAACCCCCAGCTCAAGGCGAACGTGGCCGGCAACCGGCTGCTGGGCGACAAGAGCACCACCTTCACCATCAAGTCTGTGGGAGAGGCGGGATCGGTCCAGAAGACCATCACCGCCGTAGTCCGGCTCGACGACGCGCTGGGCAAGCTCCTGTATTGGAGAGAGGAATAACGAATGGCCCGGATTCTTGGTCTGGACCTGGGCAGCCACTCCGTGAAGGGGCTGCTGCTCGATGCAACTGCGCGGAGCTCGACCGTGAAGGGTTGGGCCGAGGTGCGCCGCGCCCCCGAGGGTGACCGTCAGGAGACGCTGCGCGCGGCGTTGCGCGAGCTGCTGGCGCATCCAGAGTTGCAGCACGCCGATCAGGTCGTGGTGGCGCTGCCCGGCCCGTCGCTGGCCACGCACCAGCTCGCCCTGCCCTTCACCGATCCCAAGCGCATCGAGGCCACCATCCCCTTCGAGGTGGAGAGCCAGATTCCCTTCGACCTGGGCGACGCCGTCTTCGACTACCAGGTGGCCACGCAGGTCAAGGACAAGGGCAGCGAGCTGCTGGTGGGCGTGGTGCGCCGCGAGGAGCTGACCTCGCTGCTGGGGATACTGAACGAGGCGGGAGTGGATCCGCGCGTCGTGACGCACCCGGGCATCACCTACCAGAACCTGCTGATGCAGCAGCCGGGCCTCTTCGCGGGCCTGGACGCGGAGGCGGTGGCCATCGTGGACATGGGCCACGAGCGCACGACGGTGGCCATTGGCCGCCCCGGGGTAGGCGTGGAGTTCGCGCGTACCTTCTCCGGCGGTGGGTTGAGCCTCAGCCGCGCGCTGGCCTCCGAGTTCCAGACGCCATTGCCGGAGGCGCACCACTGGAAGGAGCAGCACGGAGCGCTGGCGAGTGAGGCCCAGGCCCAGGGGCCGGACGGCGAGCGCGCCGCGGCGGCCTTCGTGCGAGGCCTGCAGCCGGTGCTGCGCGAGCTGCGTCCGTCCTTCAAGGCCTTCACCGCGCGGACCCGCCGGCAGGTGGGGGCGGTGCTCCTGTGCGGTGGTACCGCGCGCATGCCGGGCATCGCCGAGCAGCTGAGCAAGGACCTCGGGGTTCCCGTGCGCGTGCTCGCGCTGCCTCCGGAGTCCTCCGGCACGGTGTCCGCTTCGGAGCAGCCGCTGACGCTGCAGGCGTATTCGCTCGCGCTGCGCGGCCAGGCCTCGGGCGCCAAGGCGCCGCGCTTCAACCTGCGCCGGGGCGAGTTCGCCTTCAAGGGTGACTACGACTACGTGAAGGACAAGGTGGGGCTGCTGGCCTCGTTCGCCGCCACCCTCCTCCTGCTGCTGATCGCCAGCGGTGTGGTGCGCAACTCCGTGCTGGCGCGCCGCGAGGCCCAGGTGGACGCCGTGCTGTGCGACGTCACCCAGCGCATCCTCGGCTCGTGCGAGAAGAACTACGACATCGCGCTCAACCGCCTGAAGGGCGTGGAGAGCCCCGCGGCGGCGCTGCCGAAGCTGTCGGCCGTCAACCTGCTGGCGGAGATGACGCAGCGGGTGCCGGCGGACGTGCCGGTGACGTTTGACCGTATCGACATCGACCTCGAGCGCATCAGCGTGCGAGGCCTCACGGACAGCTCCAAGCAGATCGACACCATCGCCTCGGCGCTCAAGGGCCACCGCTGCTTCAAGGAAGTGAAGGAGGGCAAGGTGGAGAAGACGCGGGATGGCAACAAGGTCTCGTTCCGCCTGGACATTCAGGTGCAGTGCCCCGAGCAGCCGCAAGGCGGGGAGGGCTAGGACATGGAAAAGCTTCGAGGACTCCTCAACGACGCGCGAGCCTGGTTCGACCGGCTGACCACCCGCGAGCGCCAGATGGTGCTGGGGACCGGAGGCGCGGTGCTGGCCTTCGTGCTCTTCGTCATCCTCTTCTCCTTCTCCAACAGCGCGAGCAACTACCGCAAGCGCACGGACCAGAAGCTGGCGAAGCTGCGCGAGGTGCAGATGCTGGCGGCCAGCTACCGCGAGGCCGCGCAGGAGCGGCAGCTCGTGGAGCAGCAGCTCACCGGCAGCAACGTGCGGCTGATGAGCTACGTCGAGGAGAAGGCCACCCAGGCAGGGCTGACCGTGCCCAACATGACGCCCAAGAACGACGTGGGCATCGGGGACGGGCAGATCGTCGAGAGCTCGGTGGAGCTGACGTTCACCGACGTGGACCTGCGCAAGCTGCATGACTTCCTGTCCATGGTGGAGAGCGGCCCGGGCGTGGTGAAGGTGAAGAGCCTGCGCCTCGAGCCGCGCGACGCCACGGAAACCCTGACGGCGTGGACGACCGTCTCCACCTACAAGATGAAGCAATGACCATGGCTGCGGAAACCAAGATCGCCCGATGGAAGCTTATCGTTGGCTACGGTGCGTTCTCGCTCGTGGCCTTCGTGCTGTGCCTGCTCCTCACGTTCCCGTACGACACGCTGCGACGGCGCGCCGTGGACGCGGCGGCGGACGCGGGGTACGCGCTGCGCATCGGCTCGCTGCGGCCGGGGCTGCGCGGACTGACGGCCACCAACGTGCGCCTCAGCAAGGTGCCCAACGGGATGACGCCCGAGCTGCACAGCATGCTGGCCAGCAATGCGGGCATGCTGCCCGGCCCCGAGGAGCTGGGTGAGCCGTTGAACATCGACTCCGTGGCGGTGCGGCCCGCGCTGCTGCCTCCGGGCGTGGCCTTCCACGCGAGCCTGATGAACGGCTCGCTGAGCGGCAACGTGGGCGGGCTAAGCGACGTGTCGGTGTCGGTGAAGCTGTCGAACCTGGATCCCTCGGCGGGCAACCTCAAGGGCTTCAGCGGGATGGACCTGGCGGGCAAGCTGAACGGCTCGCTCAACCTCACCCTGCCGAAGACCCGCGGACAGCCCGACCTGAGCCAGGCCAACGGCCAGCTCGCGCTGGACACGAAGGGGCTGCTCATCCAGGGCGGCAACATCACCGTGCCCATGTACGGCCAGCCCACGCCGATGGATCTGCCCAGGATCGCGCTGGGTGACATCGACGCGCGCATCAAGATTGAGAAGGGACTGGGCACCGTGGAGGCGCTGCAGGCCAAGAGCGAGGACCTGGAGGTCCAGGGCTCGGGCACGGTGAAGCTGGGGCAGCGGCTGGACGTGAGCCAGCCGGACATGGATTTCAAGCTGCGCGCCGAGCCGGAGTTCGTGAAGCGGCTGGGATTGCTGGGCGCGGGCCTGTCCATCCTGCCTGCGGACAAGGCCGACCCGAAGTTCCGCGTGGCGCACCTGGGTGGCTTCTTCAACCGCCCCAACTTCGGCCCCGCCCGCCAGCAGCAACAGCCGCAGTTGCGTTGAGCCCGCGGCCATATCCCCTCTCCCTTTGGGAGAGGGACGGGGTGAGGGTATCGGGTGAACCCGGGTTGAACCCCCTGTCCACTCCGTGGGCCACGGGTTGAAGAACGGGCTCGGTTACCCTCACCCCCACCCTCTCCCAGGGGGGGAGAGGGAGCATCGATCCCCTCGGCTCACTTTGCTGAAAGAGATTTGCGCCCGAGCCTGAGCGACTCTTTGGGTTGGACACCGTAACACTACCCTGAAAATCAGTTCTGGGAGTTGCGTGGCGGATCCTCCACGGGTTAGGAGTGTCCCGCGACTTCACAGGGAGTGCTCGATGCCGGAGTTGGTTTTCTTTCGTCGGGGCGAGGAGGTTCTGCGGGTAGGTCTGGGACGCGAGCGCATGGTGCTCGGTCGCGGCGAGAAGAGCGACGTCGTCATCCCCGACCCCGAGGTGAGCCGTCAGCAGGTGGCCCTCGTCTTCGACGGTGAGCAGTGCACGCTGGAGGACCTGTCAGGTAAGGGCACGCAGGTTGCCGGCGCCGCGATGAGCAAGGGTGTCCTCGCGGATGGTTCGGACATCGCGCTCGGCCAGTGGCGCGCCGTGTTCCGGCTCCACGGCAGCGGCCAGTCCGAGGGTCCCACCGAGGTCGGCTCTCGCACGGAGGTCCAGCCCCGTGACTCCGCTTCGCGTTGGCAGCCCGCGCAGGTGCGCATCAAGCAGGGCTCCAACGAGAGCATCCGCAAGCTCAGCAGCGACGGCGACAGCTTCACCGTGGGCAAGGACCCGTCCTGCGACCTCGTCATCCAGGATCCCTTCATCTCCGGCCGTCACCTCAAGGTGACGCGGCGCGACGGCCACTTCCACGTGGTGGACACCAACTCCACCAACGGCACCTGGATGGGCTCCGTGCGCGTCTACGAGGTGCTGGTAGGCCTGCCCACCACGCTGCGCCTAGGCGAAACGGACCTCATCCTCGAGCCCATCACCCCGACCCGGAAGGAGCTGTCCTTCCACGGCATCATCGGCAGCGACCCGTCCGTGCGGCAGCTCACCGAGCTCATCGAGCGCGTGGCTCCGTCCTCCGCGGCTGTGGCCATCCTCGGCGAGTCCGGCACCGGCAAGGAGCTGGTGGCCCGCGCCCTCCACGAGTGCTCCCATCGCTCCGACAAGGCTTTCATCCCCGTCAACTGCGCCGCCATCTCCAAGGAGCTCATCGAGAGTGAGCTGTTCGGCCATGAGAAGGGCTCGTTCACCGGCGCCACCAACGCGCGCAAGGGAGCCTTCGAGGAGGCCGACGGCGGCACCCTCTTCCTCGATGAGATTGGCGAGCTTCCCCTGGACTTGCAGGCCAAGCTGCTGCGCGCGCTGGAAAGCGGGGAAATCAAGCGCGTAGGGGCCAGTCGTCCCGCCCATGTGGATGTGCGCGTCGTGGCCGCCACCAACCGGGACCTGCTCGCCGCCTCGCGCGAGGGCCGCTTCCGCGAGGACCTGTACTACCGCCTCTGCGTGGTGCCCCTCCACCTGCCCCCCCTGCGCAACCGCCGGGGAGACATCCTCTCCCTGGCCGATCACTTCCTGCGCACCTATTCGCCCCGGGGCCAGACGGTGCGACTCACCCCCTCTGCCGTGGAGCGGCTCCAGCAGCACACCTGGCCGGGCAACATCCGCGAGCTGCGCAATGTGGTGCACCGCGCCCTGCTGCTGCGCAAGGGCTCCAACATCGACGCCGCCGACATCACCTTCGATCAGGAGGTGAACCGCGAGACGGGCGTGTCCGTGCCTGAATTGCCCCCGGGCATGACGCTGGAGCAGATGCTCCTCAAGCTGGAGCGGCAGATCGTCGAGGCCGCCCTGCGCCGCTACAACAACAACCGCGAGCGCGTGGCCCGAGAGCTGGGCGTGGCCCGCTCCACCCTCTTCAAACGGCTCAAGGAGTGGGGCCTCACCAAACAGGAAGAAGAGTCGGAGTAGGTGTGACGCGGAGTGAAGCGCGTCCGGATTAGATCCTTTTAGTGGCCCATTCGTTCCAGCTTTCAGACACCCGATGAGGGTGTCGAGGAGGCTCAACCATGGATGCCACGGCCCTTGCCCTTCCCCCATTCGCCGAGCTGTACCGCCAGTACCGCACACGGGCGCTGGCCATCGCACGTCGCATCGTGGGCGACGCGGATGACGCGGAGGACGTGGTGCAGGACGTCTTCACCCGACTGGCTCAACGCCCCAGCGGCTTCGACGGCCGCTCCGCATGTTCCACGTGGTTGCATCGTGTGATGGTGAACAGCAGCATCAACTGGCTGCGGGCCCGCAAGCGCCGCGAGCGGCTGCAGCACGAGCCCGAGGCGCCAGCCTCTCCCGAGGCCCAGGCGGTGGGCACCGAGATGCAGCGTCACTTCGAGGAGGCGCTGGAGAAGGTGAGTGAGCAGCAGCGCCAGGTGCTGTGGCTGCGGGAGATGCGCGGTTACAGCTACCCGGAAATCGCCGCCATGCTGCGCATCCCCGAGGGCACCGTGAAGAGCGCCCTGCACCGGGGTCGCCAGCGGGCCCTGGCCGAGCTGGAGGAGCGCGACCAGGAGCCGTGAGCTCAGTCCTCTGACTTGGAGCCCACGAAGAAGTCCTCCTTGTCGCGGAACAGGAGGTTGAAGCTCGTCAGCGAGCCGTAGATGCGCGTGATGTAGCTCTGCATCTCCACCTTCTCGGCGTCCGACAGCTTCGGGTGAGCGTTGAGCTTCTGCTCCATCACCCGAAGCTTGTCCCGGACCATGACGATCTTGTGGAAGAAGGTGTCGATGGGGATGTCCTTCCCCTGCACGTCCGGTTTGCCGGGCACCAGCTTGAGGGTGCCGCCTTCCCACTTGTTGGCCAGCGGGGCCTCACCACCCTCGCCCACCGCCTCCCGGATCAGCTCCATCAACTCCGCGCGCGTCATGTTCAGCTCCAGCCCTTCCAGGTCCACCACTTCGTTCGGATCCCGCTCCCGCCGCCGCACCACCGGCCCCACGCCGCGCACGGACCGCTCGCGCCGCGCTGTCTCCTCAGCCACCTTCGCGGCCACCCCGCGCCGCAGGAACTTGTTGCAGAAAGGTGCCGAGGGCGGAAACAGCCCTCGCTCCGGCTGCAACCGGCACACGCCCACCCAGCCGCGGTGATCCAGCGAGTGCGCCGCCCACAGCTTGCAGTTGCCGCACACCTTCTCCTCCGGTCCGAAGACCGGAAGAGGAGGCTGCCCGCTCTCGGCACCTTCCGACATCAGCGGCTCTCCTGGGCCTTGGGCCCCTTGCGGACGCCCAGCTCACGCAACAGCCCGTCAGCGTCCTCGACCTGATCCAACAACCACAGCACGTAGCGCACATCCACGTTCACGTTGCGCGCCACGTCCGGGTTGTAGCCGAAGTCATTGGCCACGTTCTCCCACACGCGGTCGAAGTTGACGCCCACCAGCTGCCCCTTGCCGTTCACCGTGGGGCTGCCCGAGTTGCCGCCCGTGGTGTCCGCGTCCGCCAGGAAGTTCACCGGCACGTCCTTCAGCCGCTTGTCCGCCCAGGGTCCGTACCGCTTCGCGTTGGCCGCGGCGGCCACCTTCTCCGGAACGTTGAAGGGCTCCTGGCCCGTGTGCTTCTCCATCACGCCCGCCAGCGTCGTCTGCGGCGTGTAGAAGGCACCGTCCCGAGGCGTGTAGCCCTTCACCTTCGCGAACGTCACCCGCAGCGTGCCGTTGGCATCAGGGGCCACCGGCTTGCCCGCGTGCGCCAGCACCGCCTTGCGCCACTCGGGCATCAGCCGCACGCTCGCGCCCAGGCGCCGGTCCCTCAGCTCGTCCAGCGCCACCAGCTCGGTCGCTAGATCGAAGCCCAGCTCCAGCAGCGCATCCTTCCGCGCCCGGAGCTGCGCTTCCGTCTCGACGGACATCTTCTGCCGCTCCGTCAGGTCCAGCACCTTCGAGCCGGCGTACAGGGCGTCGATCTTCGCGGACACGTCCTTCTCCGAGTACGTGCGCCCGAAGTGCTTGTCGATCGCCGCGATGCGCTCACCCGCGCCGAGCGCCTGCGCCCGCCGCACCAGCGCGAGGAAGGCCCGCTTGTCCGCCGGAGCGAAGAAGTTCTTCTGCTCGCGCTCGAGCCGATCCTTCAACCGGGGCAGCTCGCGGTCCATGTACTCAGGCTCGCGCTCGAGGTCCGGCTTCGCCCGCTCCTGCGCCAGTCGTGCCAGCGTCACCGCCAAGGCGGGCCCCTTCGCGCCCACCCTCATCGCATCGAGCAGGAACTCGCGCTCGAAGGCCTTCCCCTTCTCCGCCTGCAGGGAGAGCAGCTCCGC
The DNA here is from genome assembly GCF_044360475.1 of Archangium minus. NCBI lineage: Bacteria > Pseudomonadati > Myxococcota > Myxococcia > Myxococcales > Archangiaceae > Archangium > Archangium minus. The sequence goes on along the minus strand of NZ_CP043494.1, from coordinate 4,227,327 downwards.
GCGGGCCTTCAGCGCGCCCGCGTACTCCTTGCGCTTCTCCGCCCAGGCCACCACCGCCGCCTCGGCCTCGCGCTGCTTCTCCACGATGTGCCCGCGCTTGAGCCCCGCAAGCTGCCCGCCCGCGTTCTTGTAGCGGTTGTGCAGGCCCTTGAGGGTCGAGGCCACGGCGATCTTCCCCGCCGGATCCTTCTCCCCCTCTTCCTCGAGGATGCGAATGAGCTCGCCGTAGACGTCGACGACGCGCGGGTAGTAGCGCGCCTGGCGCTCGGCCATGTCGTCCGCCAGCAGCGCGCGGAAGGTGATGCCGGGGTAGCCCAGCACCATCACGAAGTCGTCCGGCTTCACGCCCTCGGTGGCCAGCGGGAAGAAGAACTCGGCCTTGTAAGGCACGTTCTGCGCGTTGAACTGCGCCGCCGAGCCGTCCGGCGCCGTGTAGGCCCGGAGGATGGCGAAGTCACCGGTGTGGCGCGGCCACATCCAGTTGTCCTCCTCGCCGCCGTACTCGCCCACCGCGCGCGGCGGCGCGTACACCAGCCGCACGTCCGCCAGCTCCACCGAGTCGATCAGCACGAACTGCACCCCACCGTCGAAGCTCGCCACCTTGCAACGCGTGGCCGGGCGCTTCTCGCACTCGGCGAGCAGCTCCTTCTCCTTGCGCTCCATCGCCTTCTGCCGCGCGAGATCATCCGCGCCCGCCGGCACCGCCGCGAACATCTCCTTCGTCACGTCCGTGAAGCTGCGCGGCACCTGGACGCGTGCGCCCTTGCCCGGCAGCTCCTCCGCACGACCCTTGGCGAGGAAGCCCTGGGTGATGAGATCGCGCTGCGGCGAGCTGTGCTCCTGGATGATGGAGAAGGCACAGTGATGGTTGGTGATGACCAGGCCCGACTCGGAGATGAACGCCCCCGAGCAGCCGCCCACGTTCACCGCGCCCGCCAGCAGGCCCGTGCCCCGCTTGGGATCCCACAGCTTCTTGGGAGACACCTGGAGACCCTGGGCCTTCAGCCACGCCGGATCGAGTTCGAGGACCTGCTGGGGGGTCCACTTCCCCTCCCCGGCCAGCGCCGGGGCAGCCATGAGCGACAGGAACAGGAGCGTCTTCTTCATGTTGCCCCCTCCCTATCGCTTCTTCCGCCCGCTGGCGATGGTCTCGGACGGCAACGGGAGCACATACCCTCACCCCAGCCCTCTCCCAGAGGGAGAGGGGGCGTACACGGAGGCTGCCTGCTTCCTCCACGGCCCACCCTGGGGGGGCGGGGAATCGCGTGGAACAACCCAGACCAGGGCGTGTTTCGGCCCCGCATGCAGACCTCGAGCGGCGCAAAGCTGGACTTCGGCCGGGTGGCCCTTCTCCTCCTGTTCCTCGGCGCGGGTTGGTACTTCTGGGACTCGCCCGTCCTGTGGCCCCTGAAAGTGCTGGTGGTGATGGTGCACGAGAGTGGTCACGCGCTCGCCACCCTGCTCGCCGGGGGCTCCGTGGACCGCATCACCCTCGCCGCCAACGACTCTGGGGCCTGTCTGTCCCGGTTGCCCTCCAGCATGATGGCGCAGGTCGCCGTCTACTCCGCGGGGTACGTGGGCAGCGCACTCGCAGGCGCCTTCCTGCTGCTCGCCACGTTCCGCTTCCGGTTGCGCCGCCTCGTGCTCTTCGTGGCGTGCGTGGGCCTTGGGGTGATGGGCGTGCTGTATGCCGGTGACAGCGTCACCCTGGCCCTCTGCCTGGGCACCGCGCTCGTGATGGGGCTCGCGGCGAAGTACCTTCCGGATGGCGGCGTGGACATGCTCAACCTCTTCCTGGCCGCCTTCACCGCCCTCTACGTGGCCTTTGATCTGCGCTCGGTCCTGGGGCACGGCGCCACGAGCTCCGCCAGCGACGCCTCCCTGCTCGCCAACCTCACCCCGGTGCCCTCCTGGGCTTGGGCCGGAATCTGGTCATTCGTTTCGCTCGCGCTGCTCGGCCTCTTCGCCCGTTGGTCGCTGCGCGCCGCGCGCCCCGAGGGTCTGGGCCACTCGCTGATCTCGAGTCGCCGGTAGGGCTCAGCGCCTCGGGCGCATCCGGTAGGCCACGAAGGAGGCCACGTCCGGAAAGGCGAAGTACGGGTTGTGCTGGCGCACGTCCGCCATGGCCGCCACCGGCACGTCCGCGTAGTCGTGCCCAGGGAAGAGCCGGGTGCTGTCTGGGACCTTCAGCAGCACCTGAGACAGCGAGCGGTACATCGCCTCCGGGTCTCCCCCTCGCAGGTCGCACCGCCCACAGCCGTTGATGAAGACGGTGTCGCCCGACACCAGCGCATCCTGCGCCAGCAGGCAGTGCGAGCCCGGCGTATGCCCCGGGGTGTGCAGCGCCTGGAAGCCTCGGCCGCCCACCGTGAGGGAGTCGCCCGGTCCCAGCGGACGCAGCGCGCCTCCCGCGAGGTTGCGCAGGTCCGCGGAGAAGTCTACCTCGGCGCGCTGGGCGTACACCGGCACGTCATGACGCGAGAGCAGCTCCGGCAGCCCGTTGGTGTGATCGCCATGGCAGTGCGAGACGAAGGCGCCCACCAGGCGCTTGCCGTCCTGCACGAGGGCCTGCTCGATGGCGGGCACATCCCACGCCGCATCCACCACCAGCACCTCGTCCGAGTCCTTCGGGCCCACCAGGTACACGAAGTTGTCCATGGGCCCGAGCTTCAACTGGCGCACGTACAGCGATTCCATCGGCATCCTCCGGGCGAGCCTCCGCCTCACGACGTCCGGCCCCACTCTACGCGCTGCGCGCCGGCTGGGGACCGCTCTTGAGGTGGAACACCGCTTCGCATTTGAATGTGGACCCTTTTCCCCCCTACCCAAAGAGCCCCCACCTTGAGGACCCCCCTGCTCCCCCTGGCCTTGACCCTGCTCGCCACGAGTGCCGTGGCCAAGGACCGGGCCACCTTCCGCTACACCCCGCCCGCGGACGAGGAACGCCCCGTGGTGGTGGAAGGGACGGTGGGTCCCCAGGGCAGCGACTTCGCACTGCGGCTGCGCTTCGACAAGCTCCCCTTCGGACAGGAGTGCGGCACCCGCTGTGCCAACGCCACCCTGTTGCTCGACACGGATTCGAGCACCCAGTCAGGCATGAAGCTCTCCGACAAGGCCCCCGAGAACGGTGCGGACCTGGCCATCATCGTCCAGGGGACGAGAGATCTCTCCGGCACGAAGTCGGACGGCTTCCTGCGCGTGAAGGTCCGGCGACTCATGAACGAGGCCCGCACCGTGGATGATGGCGAGCTGCTCACCGAGCTCGACAACCGGCGCGATCCCGAGCGCATCCACATCGAGGGCAACACTGTCTACCTGCTCATCGACGCGAGCAGCGACCTGCCTTCGGGCCGCAAGGTGCGCGTCGTCTACCACCCGCCTGGTAGCAAAGCGATCCAGGCCACTATTCCCGGCATGCTCAGCGGCAGTGCGAGCAGCGGCAAGGTGAAGATCTTCCGCGGCGGCTCCAGGGGAACGGCGAAGCAGGGCGGCCAGCGCGTCGGCACCGAGAACAAATAGGCGCGGGGCACGGCCCTTCAGCGAAGCGGGGGGCCCAGAATCCCCGCGCGGTCCAGCAGCTCGCCCACGCGCTTGGCCAAGGCGACGTGCTCGGGGTTGCTCGCGGTGAAGCGCTCGGGAGTGAGGATGACAAGTGTGCCCTTGTCCTCGACCCGCTCCATGCGCACGGGAGCGGGCAGCGGAGGCACCCTGCCCACCTGGTCCGAGTAGTAGGTCACCCAGCCCCATAACCTCGTGGGCTGAGGCATTGGGATGAGATCCCGGTGCGCGGTAGATGTGGCGATTGCCCATTCTGGATCCCAGGCCACCGCCATGGCACGCACCATCCCGGAGAGAACGGTCGCAGTCAGTACCCGCTGCGCGTTCGGGCCCTCCTCTTTGTCTGGACTGGAACTGGGAATGTTGAACACGCATGAGTTGGAGACGAGCTCCGAATACATCCCCGCGCAGATGAGGAAAGCGCTGGCCTCGTAGTCACTGGCGCCGTTCCAACCACTGATACGAAAGCCAAGCTCGTCGAACACCCGGTCCTTTCCGCGCCGGAACATCTTTGTCAAAGAGGCTCGGTCCGTCTCGATGGGGTGCTTGAGAGCCTCTCTGCGAGAACGCCCTTGCTTGAGCCAATGTGCGAAGTCAGGGGCGACCGAACGCAAAGCGGTGAACAAGACCTCCGCGCGACGCCCACATTCCTCGGGAGACTCCTTTCGAGCGCCCCAGTAGGCCCCTGCGTAGTAGGTCTCGATCAAATCATCCTCCTTCATGGAAGTGCCGGGGTATGAACCACCTCGATCCCCCGCACACGATTATTCCTGAAGAGTCCTCGGATGGCATCGGCCACCTTTGCCTCCGCTACATGCCACCGGATGGGCGTGCCATTCGCGGCTTGAAATTGCCGTTGAGCCTGCTCCACCATGTTACGTGCCCCTTTGGTGAACCACAGCTTGGGCTCCAGCTTGTCGGTGAACTTGTTGGCGTAACCAAGTCCCTTGGATTCCAACAGCACACCGTCTTTGAATCCATCGAACCGTACGTTCCGAACGACGTATGACTCGTCCACGGACCGGCCAGAGATCTGCTGCTGGTAGCGCGCCGCGCGCCGGCTCATGGACTCCTTGACCGGTGTCCACTGTCCCGGGCCCTTGTTCCCCTGCGCGGATGAACCTGCCTTCCCAGAGCCCCGCTGGATCGACTGGTTGGCCATGTGGAGGATCACCGCGGCACCCGGTCCACCGCCGAGCACGCGGACGGTTCGCCCCACAGGGAGAACGACTCGCTCGAGAACCAGCGCGCCCTCCGCCGACAGCGATAGCGCGGGCAGCGAAAGGGACTCCAAGCCACCACCCACCGTAGCCACCGTCCGGGTGCTCCCGGCTGCGGAGCCATAGGTCGCCAGCACGGTCACAGACAGCCGAGAGAGCACACGAATCTGCTCGCCCTGTGTCATCAACCGGAAGCGTGCGAGGAACTCCGGCGAGTGGAGAACGAGCTCCGCCACACCCCGAGGCATCCGAGAGAGCGCGGCGAGCGCATCTCCCGGGTGGAGCACCAAACCGCCCAGCGCCAACACCGTGTCGCGGAAGACGTCCTCCGCTCCATCCAGGGAGCGGTTGATGACATCACCGTCGTCGTACACCTCGGCCAGCGGAGGACGGCTCCTCACTCGCTCGAGGCGCTCATTCACCGGGAAGAAGGCCCCACTGCGACCATCGTAGAAGGCGCCCACCTCGAAAGGTCCCGCCCTCAGCGCACCCTCCTTCAACGCCACCGGACCCACTCGCTGCTGGGTCCTCCCGCTCAGCGCCCACGCCACGTAACCGTCGGGACGCAGCACCGCCAGCCCGTTGAAGCGCTCCACTCGCGAGAGGAGGGCTTGGCGCGACAGCTCCGCCTCTCCCTCCATCAGCTCACGGAGCAGCGACGAAGCCACCAGACGCGGACCGAAACCGGCCAGGGTCACAGGTCTGGCGAGCAACACCTCGTACAACTCCGCCGCGTCCTCGGGTGTGAAGTCCGCCGCTCGCGAGGGAAGCTGTCCAGAGTCCTCCAGCCCGGCTCGGAGCAGCAGCGTCTCGAAGCCGTCCGTCTCCACCAGCCGGCCCTGCACTGAGTGAAGTGGCATCGGAGCCGGGCCTCCACTTCCCTCCAGCGGCCTCGCTGAAGACAGCCCCGTCGTACAGCCAGCGAGCAGCAGGAGGCTCGCCACCAGCCCCCACGCCCTCGCGCGAAGCCACCCTCCCCAGCAGCGGGAATCCAGGTCAGCAGAGTACGGGGACATGGCATGTCTCCTCGGCAGGTGACCCGAAGGCCTCTACCTACGCTACTCCGCCAGTCCGAGGTCCTACCGAGTAGGCGAACTACCCAGGTTGTGTCAGACCCCTGATGCAGGATGCGCCAATGGCCCTCCCCCCGGGTCCATGCCGTACCGTCATGCCCCCTACGCCCTACTTGAGTGGGCAGGCAGGTCCTTCTCCTCCCCTCGCCCGCCTACCCGCTGAGTAGGTTCCATCTTCTCTACCTCCAATACGTCCCTGGGCCCACCGGTCGTCCCGATTCCAACCCAGGCAGGCAACCGTGGGACCCCCACCCTCGAGGCCTCAACCGAACGGATTTCCTAGCCCGAACCACTGAACATGCGTATAGCTACCCTACCCCCGAGGCGTTGCAACCCCTCGATTTTGTTCCCTTTGACGGATGGCCGTGGTAGTCCCGCCGGTTCATCACTTGCTGGCCCGGGCACGGAGTGCGTGAGCCGCGCCCCGCGTTCCATTGGGATACGGACAGTCCTGACCTGAACACATGAGCATGCTCGCACAAGCGGAAAACAAGACGCGCAAGAAGCAGGGAGCCTCGGGTGGTGGCGGTGATGGTGTCGCCGCGGCCGCCGCTGGTGGCGGTGGGGGTGGTGGTGCCACGCCCGCCGCGCTCGCCGACGAGGCCCGCCGGCGCTACCTCAACTACGCTCTGTCCGTCATCACCTCACGCGCCCTGCCTGACGTGCGTGACGGCCTCAAGCCCGTGCAGCGCCGCATCCTGTACGGCATGTGGAACGACCTGAACCTCACCCACGAGGCGAAGTTCAAGAAGTGCGCCCAGGTCGTCGGCGCCATCATGGGCCCCTACCACCCCCACGGCGACACCGCCATCTACGACGCCCTCGTGCGCATGGCGCAGGACTTCTCCCTGCGCTACCCCCTCGTGGACGGCCACGGCAACTTCGGCTCGCTCGATGGCGACGCCGCCGCCGCCTACCGTTACACCGAGTGCCGCCTGGAGAAGCTCGCCGACGAGCTCCTCAACGAGCTGGGTCAGAAGACGGTCGACTTCCGTCCCAATTACGACGGCACCCGCCAGGAACCCATCGTCCTGCCGGCTCGCGTTCCCCACCTGCTGATGAACGGCACCACGGGCATCGCCGTGGGCATGGCCACCAACATCCCGCCCCATCACCTGGGCGAGCTGTGCGACGCGCTCACCGCGCTCGTGGATGACGCCAACCTCACCGTCAAGCAGCTGCTCAAGTGGGTCAAGGGTCCGGACTTCCCCACCGGTGGAGAGATCCTCAACTCCCAGAAGGAGCTGCAGGAGATCTACGAGACCGGCCAGGGCAGCGTGCGTCTGCGCGGCGAGTACGAGCTCGAGGACCTCAAGCGCGGCGGCCAGCAGATCGTCATCACCTCCATCCCCTACACGGTCAACAAGTCCACGCTGGTGGCCAAGATTGGGGAGATCGTCCGTGAGCGGAAGCTGCCGCTCGTGGTCGACGTGCGCGACGAATCCACCAAGGACGTGCGCATCGTGATGGAGCTCAAGAAGGAGGCCAGCCCCGAGCTGGTGATGGCGTACATCTACAAGAACACGCCCCTCCAGACGAACTTCAACGTCAACCTCACCTGCCTCGTGCCCAACCCGGAGAACCGGGAGGTGGGGACGCCCAAGCGCCTGGGCCTCAAGGAGATCCTCCAGTACTTCCTGGACTTCCGCCTCGAGGTCATCAAGCGGCGCATCCAGTACCAGCTCGACGAGCTCAAGAAGCGCGTCCACATCCTCGAGGGCTTCGAGAAGGTCTACGACGCCCTGGACGAGATGATCCGCATCATCCGCGCCTCCGAGGGCAAGCAGGACGCGGCCAAGAAGCTCATCGCGCGCTTCAAGCTGGATGAGATCCAGGTGGACGCCATCCTGGAGATGAAGCTCTACAAGCTGGCCCGCCTGGAAATCCTCGTGGTCCAGAACGAGCTCAAGGAGAAGCGCAAGCAGATCAAGGATCTCGAGGCGCTGCTCAAGAGCAACACCCGGCTGTGGGGCACGGTGAAGGACGAGCTGGCCGAGGTGAAGGCCGCCTACGGCATGCAGAAGCGCCGCACCAAGGTGAGCCGCGGTGGCGCCGAGGAGATGACCTTCGACGCCGAGGCCCTCATCGCCGACGAGGACGCTCACGTCGTCATCACCCGCGACGGGTGGATCAAGCGCGTGCGCGAGGTGAAGGATCCGTCCTCCACCCGTCTGCGCGAGGGCGACGCGGTGATGACGGTGCTCGCCGGCAGCCTCAAGGCGAACCTGGTGCTCTTCAGCAACTTCGGCACCGCCTACGTCACCCGCTTCAACGACGTGCCCGCCTCCACGGGCTACGGCGACCCGGTGCAGAAGCTCTTCAAGTTCGACGACGGCGAGCGGATTGTCGCCGCGCTGTCGCTCGACAGCCGCCTGTGGCGCCCGGAGAAGCTGCTGGGTGTCACCAAGCAGGGTCTGGGCATGCGCTTCCCGCTCGCCCCGCACCTGGAGATCTCCACCCGCGCCGGTCGTCGCTACGCCAAGACGGGCGAGGGCGATGAGATCGTCGGCGTGCAGCCGGTGGAGGACAAGGACCTGGTGGCCGTGCTCACCGAGCGCACCTCCGCGCTGGTGTGCAAGGTGGCGGAGATCAACGAGCTGGCCGGCCCGGGCAAGGGCGTCAGCGTCATCAAGGTGGAGGACGGAGACCGGGTGATGGACTTCCTGGTCGCGCCTCACGGCAACAAGGAGGCGGGCATCGCCTTCGAGACGCAGAAGGGCCGCAAGCTCACCCTGCAACCGGGCCGTTACGAGGTGACGGGCCGCGGCGGCAAGGGCCACGAGATGTCGCGCAAGGACGCGGTGAAGGAGGTGCTGCGCGCACCTCAGTACATCCCGCTGCCGGAGCAGAAGAAGGAATAGCCGGAGACTGTCATGGCGACGACCAAGAAGACGACCTATACGGGTGCGGACATCCAGGTCCTCGAGGGCCTGGAGCCGGTCCGCAAGCGCCCGGCGATGTACATCGGTGGCACCGACAGCACGGGCTATCACCACCTGCTGTGGGAGATCCTCGACAACTCGGTGGACGAGGTCATCAACGGCTACGCGTCCACCGTGGAAGTCACGCTCCACAAGGACGGCCGCACGGTGACGGTGGTGGACGATGGGCGAGGCATCCCCATCGACATCATGCCCAAGTACAAGAAGCCGGCGGTGGAGATCATCCTCACCACGCTGCACGCGGGCGGTAAGTTCGAGCAGGGCAACTACATCCACTCGGGCGGTCTGCACGGCGTGGGTAGCTCCGTGGTGAACGCGCTCGCGCGCAAGCTCGTCGTGGAGATCAAGCGCGACGGCAAGCGCCACGTGCAGACGTACAGCAAGGGCAAGCCCACCAGCACGCTCAAGGTGGAGGGCCCGGCACGCGGCACCGGTACCTCCACGACCTTCGAGCCGGACCCGGAGATCTTCGGCGAGAAGCTGAAGTTCGACGCGAAGCTCGTGCGTGAGCGGCTCGAGGCGAAGAGCTACCTCCACAAGGGCATGACGGTCGTCTGGAAGGACGAGACGGCCAGCCCGCCCGTGAAGGAGGAGTTCAAGCACGATGGTGGCATCGCCGAGTACCTGACCAAGGTGGTGGCCGAGCGGGGCAAGCCGGTGGTGCCGTCGGGCAGCACGGCCATCTTCTACCACTCGCGTGACAACGGGGTGCGCCTGGAGGCCGCGTTGGTGTGGACGGAGGCCACGGACGAGCACATCCGCTCGTACGTCAACGGCATCCCCACGCCCCTGGGCGGTACGCACGAGGCGGGCTTGCGCGGCGCCGTGGTGAAGGCGGTGCGTAACTACATCGATACGCACGAACTCACGCCCAAGGGCGTCACGCTCACCGCGGAGGACATCCGCGAGGGCGTCACGGCCATCCTCTCCACGTACGTGGTGGAGCCGCAGTTCCAGGGCCAGACAAAGGGACGCCTCAACAACCCGGAGACCACGGCCCAGGTGGACGGTGTCATCCGTCCCGCGCTGGAGAAGTGGCTCAACGACAACAAGTCCATCGCTGAGTCGGTGGTGGCTCGTATCGTCCTGGCCGCTCGCGCCCGCGAGGCCAGCCGGGCCGCCTCCCAGGCGGTCAGCCGCAAGACGGCCGTCAGCCACCGGCTCAACCTGCCGGGCAAGCTGGCGGACTGCTCGTCCACGGATCCGGCCCAGAGCGAGCTCTTCCTCGTGGAAGGTGACTCCGCAGGTGGTAGCGCCAAGCAGGGCCGGGATCGGCGCACCCAGGCCGTCCTCCCGCTGCGCGGCAAGGTGCTCAACGCCGAGCAGGCCTCCACCGACAAGGTGGTGGGCAACAAGGAGCTCACGGACATCGTCAGCGCCCTGGGCTGCGGCATCGGCAAGGACTTCGACATCACCAAGCTGCGCTACGGCCGCATCTTCCTGATGATGGACGCCGACAGCGACGGCAACCACATCGCCACGCTGCTGCTCACCTTCTTCTACCGGCACCTGCGCCCGCTCATCGAGCAGGGTCACATCTACCTCGCCCAGCCGCCCCTCTTCCGGGTGGACATCGGCAAGGAGACGTACTGGGCGCTCGATGAGGTCCACCGCGACCGCATCATCCGCGAGAAGGTCAAGGGCAACGCCAAGCCCAACGTCATGCGCTTCAAGGGTCTGGGTGAGATGACGCCGGACGAGCTGAAGGAGACCACGCTCGATCCGAAGGTCCGCCAGAGCCTCAAGGTGACCATCGACAACCCGCTCCTCACGGATCAGATCATCAACGATCTGATGGGTCGCGACGTCAGCGCGCGCTTCAAGTTCATCATGGAGAGCGCCACCGAGGTCGAGGACCTCGACGTGTAGGACCTCGCTGGGGGCGGGGCTCCGGGTCCTCCCGGAACCGCGCCCCTGGCGTCCCTGGCACGGGGCATGGTGCCCAGCCCCCCGGCTCGGCTAGCATCTCGCCCCGTGAGCTTGAAGACCCCCCTCGCCCTCTCGCTCGCGCTCCTGCTGGGTACAGCCCCTGCTGTCACCGAGGCTGCCTCCGGCCGTGGCGCACCCACTTCTTCGGCCCGAAAGTCGAAGAAGAAGGCCCCTCCTGCGCAGCGTGAGCCCCACCCGGAGTCCCCGTCCTCCTCGGACGAGGAGGCGTCGAAAGCCACCTCGGACGCCCCCGTTCAGGCTCAGACGCAGGAGCCCACCCCGGCCCCAAAGCCTCCGCCCCCTCTGCCCTCCGCCTGGGCAGGTCGCACCGTGGTGCTGACTGCCCCCGTGGACCCAAGCGCCTTCGAGTCCGCCGCCCAGCTCGAAACCGACCTGCGCGGTGAGCTCGGTGCCCAGATGGACATCCTGTTGGTGGAGCCGGCGGCCCTCTTCCCTGCGCCACCGCCCGCGTCCCTCGCCCAGGGGGATGCCCTCTTCAACGAGGGCAAGGACCTCTACGACAACCTGGATCCGGAGGCCGCGGCGAAGAAGTTCACCGAGGCCGCGGCCTTCTACCAGCGCCACGCGGTGGACACGTCGCCGGAGCGGCTGGCGCGGGTCTACATCTTCCTGGGCGCCTCGCGGCTGCTCAACGGGAACTCCACCGGGGCCCAGGAGGCCTTCACTCGCGCGCTGCTCGCGGCTCCCACCGTCTACCCCGAGTCCGCGCTCTTCGGGCAGGACGTGCATGACGCCTTCGCCGCCGCGAAGCAGGACCTGTACCGCAAGCCGCGGGGCACGCTCACCCTTGACTCCGTCCCCTCTGGCGCGCAGGTGACTCTGCACGGGGAGCGCCTGGGCACCACGCCACTGAAGGACCTCGAGCTCGTGCCCGGCCCGCATCAGGTGGTGCTCACCCTTCCCGGCTATCTGCCCTTCGGTGCCTTCCAGGAGGTGGCTCCCTCCCAGCGCGGCGAGCTGCGCCCCAGGCTGGAGCCCACGCCTGACCTGGCCGCGGTCCAGGCCCTGGCCGCCGAGGTGTCCACGTCCAAGTCGCTCGGTTCCGACAAGCTCCCCCCCGGGGTGGCCCGGATCGCCGAGAAGCTCGGTGCGCGCTACGTGGTGCTCGCGCGGGTGGAGCAGAAAGGCCAGGGCCGCGTCCAGGCCTCACTCCACGCCTGGGACGTGCAGCAGAAGAACCGCTTGCGCGGGGTGGTGCTCAACCCCGCGGATGCCCGCGAGCGACAGAGGGCCGTGAGCCAGGTGCACGACTTCCTCACCGGGAAGCTCGCGCCCGATACGTCCTTCCCCCTCGCGCTGCCCCCGGTGGTGAAGAAACCCTGGTTCTGGGCGGCGGTGGGCGGCGTGGCCGTGGCCACCACCGCAGGTATCCTGCTGGCCACTCAGCCCAACAAGCCACTGGGTATCCGTATCGGGAACCCTGGCGCCGGTTGGTAGCGTCCTCTCGAGGTCTCAAGGTCCATTGCTATGAAAGCCCTTGCGCTCATCCTGATCCCCACCCTCGCGCTGGCGGCTCCGCCCTCCGGTCCCCGGCGTATTGGCTCGCTCCTCGTGCCCATGGATCCCACCGCCGAGGCGAGCGGTCCCAAGATGGAGAGCTACATGAACGAGGCCCTGGCCCAATACCAGGGCTACACCGTGCGCAAAGCCGAGGACATCTTCGGCCTGCCGGCGGATGACGAGGCCCTGGTCGCGCTCAAGCGGGGCAAGCAGGGCTATGAGGAGAGCCTCGCGGCCTTCGAGAAGAAGGACTACGAGGACGCCGAGCGCAAGGTCCGCGCCACCCTCAAGGAGCTGCAGAAGGCCTCCGCCGCGATGAAGGACTCCTGCAACCCGCTGTGCGACGCCACCGCCCTCTATGCCGCGCTGATGCACCTGCGCGGTGACGTGGAGGAGGCGAAGCTGGCGCTGTTGGACCTGATGGCGCTCAACCCCACCTACGAGATGAACACCAAGCGCTTCTCCCGCGAGCTCATCACGCTCCGGGTGCAGGTGGCCACGAGCGTCAACGCGGCGCTGCGCGGAGGGGCGACGGTGAAGTCCCGCCCGGCCGGAGCGCGCGTCTACATCGACAACGAGTTCAAGGGCTACACCCCGGTGACGGTGTCGACGCTGCCGGTGGGCAAGCACCTGCTGCGGCTGGAGCGCCCCGGCTTCCGGGTGTACGGGCAGGTGCTCGAGGTGAGCCCGGACGACGTGGAAGCGAGCACCGCGCTGCAGCCCACGGACGACTACAAGGCCTATGACGCACGGCTGGACACGGTGGCCTCCGAGGTGATGCGCGCGAGCACCTCCACCAGTCCGGCGGTGGCCTCCCTGGGCAAGGCGCTCGGGCTGGAGCGGGGCCTGGTGGGCACGGTGCGCGACATGCCGGACAACAACACCACCGAGCTGGTGCTGGGCCTGTATGACATGGGCACCGGCAAGCGGCTCGGCGCCAGGCGCGTGGTGCTGCAGGGCGACGAGTTCGGTCAGCTCAAGTCGGAGATGAACCGGCTGGTCAATCACCTGATGAACAATGCCGACGGGGGCTCGGAGAAGAAGGTGAAGTCCTCGGATCCGCTGGAGAACTCCCACGGCATGGACGAGTGGAACGCCGAGGACCGCGGCGGCAAGCGGCGCTCCCAGGAGAAGAAGTCCAAGGGGGGAGATCCGCTGGAGGCAGTGAACGGTACCGAAGATTGGTGAGACGCGGCGCTTGTGCGCCGGAAAGCGCTGCCTAGAGTCGGAGGGCCCATATGCGTGCCCTCCCGCTCCTGCTGCTGTTTCCCAGCCTCGCGCTCGCACAGACGGGGCTCATCGTCCAACCCGCCACGCCACCTCGCGGGGTGACGCTGCCGCCCACCTCCGCCGCGCTGGTGGACGAGGCCACAGCCCTCTCGGTGAACCCCGCCGGCCTGCGCTTCATCGGGCCCGGCCAGCTCTTCTACCTGCACGAGCGCAACCTCGCGCGGGACCAGGTGGGAGACGGGCTCTTCCTGGGAACCTCGCTGCTGGGAGGGCTGGGCGCCGGCTTCAGCCTGGAGTGGATGCGCGGGCGCGGGCTGCCGGACTACCGCAAGACGTCCCTCGGACTGGCGCTCGGCTCCAAGACGTTGTCGCTGGGTGTCGGGTACCACAACCTCTCCTCGGACAACGGCGCACTGGACAGGCTCTCGGGCTTCGACCTGGGCCTCACCCTACGGCCCTCGCGTTTCCTCTCCGTGGGCGCGGTGGTGCGGGACGTGAACGCGGACGAGGAGGGGCCCTTCACCCTCCCCCGCAGCTACAACCTGGCCGTGGGGGTGCGCCCCTTTGGCGAGCGGCTCACGCTGGGCGCGGACTACCTCGCGCCGGAAGGCGACTGGGGTGACGGGCGCCTCACCTACACGCTGAAGGCCACCGTCGTCCCCGGCTTTGGACTGGGCGCGGGCCTCTCGCACGGCCTCGGCGCGGACCGCTCGCTGGCGTTGCAGTTCGCCGCCACGCTGGACAGCTCGCGCTTTGGCCTCACCTACGCGGGAGGCGGCGTCGAGGGCGGCGGGTTGGATCACGTGGTGGCCGTGCGCCTCTCCACCCAGCGGTACCCGGCGCTGCGCCTCGGGGGGGGCTCCGTGGCGCTGGTGGACCTGGATGACCGACTGGTGGAGCGCGGGGGCCTCGGGCTGTCGCTGCTCGGCATCACCGAGTCGGACCCGTTCCTGCGGTTGATGCGGTGGATGGACGAGGCCACGAAGGACCCACGGCTCAAGGGCGTGCTGCTGAAGGTGTCAGACCTGCCGGGCGTGGACTGGGCCAAGGCGGACGAGCTGCGCCAGGCGATCCTGAAGATGCGCTCGGCCGGCAAGCGGGTGATGGCGGTGCTCTACAACGTGGATGACCGGGCCTACTTCGTGGGCTCGGCCGCGGACGAGGTGTACGCGCTGCCCTCCTCCTCGCTGCTCGTCAACGGCCTGGCCGGCAGCGTCCTCTACCTGGGCGGGACGATGGAGAAGCTGGGCGTCACCTGGGATGTGGCGCGCGTGGGCGAGTACAAGACGGCGCCCGAGCAGTTCACCCGCCGCGACCTGAGCCCCGCGGAGCGAGAGACGGTTGAGGCCTACCTGGATGCGCAGACGGCGCATGATGTGGCGGCGGTGACGCAGGCGCGCCGCATCACCCCCGAGCGCCTCCAGGAGGCGTGGGGCGTGGGCATCCTCACCTCGACCCGGGCCAAGGAGCTGGGCCTGGTGGACGGGGTGCTGCTCCCCGAGGAGCTGGACGCCAAGCTGCGGGCCCTGGTGCCTGGGGCGAGCTACGATCCCTACTACTCGCCGCGCGACGAGCGAGAGGGACGATGGAGTGGGCGCCGCCGCATCGCCGTGGTGCCGGTGCTGGGCACCATCGCTGGAGGCAAGAGCCGCAAGTCTCCGCTGGGCGGAGAGGTCGTCGCGGGCGCCGAGACGGTGGCGCTCGCGCTGGAGCGGGCCCAGAGAGATCCGTCCGTGGTGGCCATCGTGCTCCGGGTGGACTCGGGTGGTGGCGACGTGCTGGCCTCGGAGCTGATGTACCGCGCCGTGCTGGAGGCGAAGAAGTACAAGCCCGTCGTCGCCTCCATGGGGGACGTGGCGGCCTCGGGCGGCTACTACACCGCCATGGGCGCGGATGAGATCTGGGCCTCGCCCACCACCCTGACGGGCAGCATCGGCGTCTTCTACATCAAGCCCGCGCTGCGCGGCCTGCTGGGCGACAAGCTGGGGGTGAACGAGGAGATCATCACCCGCGCCCCCATGGCGACCCTGCTCAACCCGTGGAAGCCGTGGACGGAGGCGGAGCAGAAGACGGTGCAGGCCTGGGTGAACTCGGCCTACGACGACTTCATCACCCAGGTGTCCGTGTCACGGAAGCTGGACAAGGCGAAGGTGGACGCCGTCGCGCGCGGTCGCGTGTGGGCGGGCGTGGCGGCCAAGGAGCACGGCCTGGTGGACTCCCTGGGCGGGCTGATGGAGGCGGTGGCGTCGGCGCGCAAGCGGGCGGGAGTGCCCGACCAGGAGGAGCTGGATTTGACGGTGATAGGCGAGGCGCGTGGGCTGTTCTCCTCCCTGGGCGGAGAGCCGGGCGTGGACACGAAGCTCCTGCTGTCACCGGAGCCCGCCCTCCCGCCTGGATTGCAGGCGCTCGTGCGCGAGTCGGGCCTGGAGTCGGTCTTGTTGCTGGAGCCGGGCCTGAAAGCCGTCCAGCCTTTCACTCTGAGCGTTCGTTGACGTCACAGGGAGGACAAACGGGAGCGAAATTCTCCGGGCTTCCGGCGTGTCCTCTGTTAGTGTTGCTAGGCGCTTTCCGGTCGGCCACGAGGCCGCCGGGACGCTCCAGGAGCCGGCGGTTCGGTCGGCGGGTGGTTCGTGCCAGACGCGAGCCTTCCCGAGGACCCCGCGTCGGGCTTCTGTCCCACAGACCGAAGAACCTCGTGCGCCTCTCGCCGGGGAATCCCTCCAGGGGACGCGCCGAATCCCGTAGACCATGAGCGAAACCGATAACCGAGATCCCCGAGACGTCCCGTCCCCCATGGCCGCCCGCGCCGAGGCGCCACCGGACGTGGACGATGGCGATGACGAGGGCGACGAGGGCCCAGACGACGGCGAGGGCGAGGGCGCTGCCCCCGCGCCGGGACAGCCCTCGGGTGGTCCGCCCGGCCAGGGTGGAGGCCGCCGCCGCCGCCGCCGTCGTCGTCGCAGGGGTGCCCAGGTGCAGTTCACTCCGGACGGACAGGCCTACCGCATGGTGGCCGGCCCGGACGGCCAGCAGCAGCAGGTGTTCCTCACGCCGCAGGAGCTGCAGCAGTACCAGCAGCGGATAGCCCAGCAGCAGCAGCAACAGCAGCCGCAACAACACCCGCACCCGCACCAGGGCGGCGGTCAGCCGAGGCCCCCGCAGCCGTCGCATCAGCCGTCGCTGGCTCCAGTGGAGGGAGTGCTCGACACGGAGGCGAAGGGCCCCAACGCCTTCCTGAGGCAGCTCAAGCGCAACCTGCTGCCCGCGCCGGACGACGCGGAGATTCCGAAGAACCTGGTGCAGAAGCTGCGGCTGCGCCCGGGCCAGTACGTCAACGCCCTCGCGCAGATGAAGGGCCAGAAGGGCATCATCCAGCGCGTGGAGCAGGTGGATGGCCGCCCGCTGGAGCAGATGAGCCGCCTGCCCCACTTCGCGGACCTGACGTCCGTGGACCCGGTGGAGCGCATCAAGCTGGAGAACGGCCACCGCGAGATGGTGACGCGGGTGTTGGATCTGATCGCCCCCATCGGCAAGGGTCAGCGCGCGCTCATCGTGGCGCCGCCGAAGACGGGCAAGACGATCATGCTGCAGCGGATTGCCCAGGCGGTGGTGGCCAACCACCCCGAAATCCACCTCATGGTGCTGCTCATCGACGAGCGCCCCGAGGAAGTGACGGACATGCGTCGCAGCATCAAGGCCGAGGTGCTGGCCTCGAGCTCGGACCGGCCCACGGGCGACCACCTGAAGGTGGCCGAGCTGGCGCTGGAGCGGGCGCGGCGGCTGGTGGAGAGCGGCAAGGACGTGATGATCCTCCTGGACTCCATCACGCGATTGGCGCGCGCCTACAACAAGGAAGTGGACAACTCGGGACGCACGCTGTCGGGCGGCGTGGACAGCCGCGCGCTGGAGCGGCCCAAGCGCATCTTCGGCGCGGCGCGAGCCACCGAGGAGGCCGGCAGCCTCACCATCGTGGGCACGGCGCTCATCGACACCGGCAGCCGCATGGACGAGGTCATCTTCGAGGAGTTCAAGGGCACCGGTAACTCCGAGGTGACGCTGGACCGGTTCCTCGCGGAGAAGCGCATCTTCCCGGCCATCAACATCGGCCAGTCGGGCACGCGCAAGGAAGAGAAGCTCTTCACCCACAAGGAGTACGAGAAGGTGAAGAAGATGCGCCAGATGCTCTTCGCGGTGAAGCCCGTGGAGGCCATGGAGGCGCTCGTCAAGCGGCTCAGCCGCTACACCTACAACGACGAGTTCCTCGAGGAACTGTAAGCAGGGGATCGGCCGTGCGGCGGACTACGCCACGCGGCCGATCAGCTCCGACGACACCAACGTCTGCGTCCCGGTGAGGGCCAAAGGGTCCTTCCGGGGCCGGGCCTGCTCCATGACGGAGCCGTTGGCCTCCCACCAGCGCTCGGCATCCTCCTCCGTCCACTTGCCAGCGTCGGCGCAGGCCTCCAGCGCCTGGCGCAGCTCTCGAGCGCTGGCGTAGCGGCAGTCGGGATGCTTCGACAGGCAGCGCATGAGCACGTCACAGAGATCGCGAGGCAGCTCACGACCCAGTCGCACGTCCGGTGGCGTGGGAGGTGTGTGCAGGTGGTGCGAGCAGATCTCCACCGAGGTGCGGCCCTCGAAGAGGTGGCACCCGGTGAGCAGCGCGTAGCCCACCGCCCCCAGCGAATACAGGTCCGCACGAACATCCACTCGCCCCGGGGAGATGATGGCCTCCGGGGCCATGTAGAGCGGCGTGCCGACAACCATGTGCACCCGTTGGGGGGATGATTCCTCGGAGGTCCCCACCACCTTCACCAACCCAAAGTCGAGCACCTTCAGCAGATCCGGCACGCCGCGCCGCCGACACAGGAACAGGTTGGCCGGCTTGATGTCGCGGTGGAGCAACCCCAACCCATGCGCCTCCTCCAGCGCCCCACACGCCTGGCGCAGGATGTGGATGACGCGCGAGGGAGGCTGGGGCCCGGAGGACTGCAGGAGCCCGTCCAGGTCCAGGCCCTCCAGGTGTTCCATCACGTAATAGAAGAGCCCATCCGCGGTGCGACCATAGTCGTAGATGGCGATGGTGTTGGGATGGGTGAGCTGGCTGGTGATCTGAACCTCGCGCTCGAAACGCTCCAGGCCATGGCCATCCACGTTGGCGTTCAGCAGCTTGATGGCGGTGCGGCGGCGCAGCAGGGCGTGGCTGGCCAGATACACCTCGCCCATGGCGCCGGCGCCCAGCAGCTTGAGCAGCGTGTACTGGCCCAGCTTCCGAGCCGCCTGGACCTGCTTGCGCAGGCCGTAGATGACCTGGGAGACCAGGGTGGCCATGACGACGGAGACCCCGCTCCACAGCACCGCATCGAGCGTGGGCATGGGCGAGCCGCTATGCGACCGGGTCTGCGTCATGACGGCGACGACGGCCCCATCAGGCAGGGCGCCGAGCAGGGAGATCCAGAGCGTCCTGCGCGTGGAGCCCGGGATGATGACCGCGTGGGAGATGAGCGCGCCGTTGGTGACGAGCAGGAGCGAGATGGGATCCGCGTCGTAGTAGGCATCCAGCTTGAGGAGGACAAGCACCCCCAACAACCCCGCGGAGTCCAGCCAGGACAGGGTCCGCAGGGAGAGGGGCGTCTTGCGGCACACCTGCCAGAGGACGAGCGAGATCAGAGCGCCGACCAGGTGGAAGGCGAAAGCCGGCTCCACCAAGGCATCGGTCCATGGCACACCGACCACGAGGATCGCGGCCAGGGAGGTGAAGACGTAGAAGGCGGAGGTGAGGAAGAAGAGCACCCGGTAGAGCAACTCGAGCCGCTCCTGGAGGAAGGAGCGCGCCTCATCGGACACGAGCGAGGTCGCGTCGAAGGAATGAGGCGAGGAGAGGTGGGGCCTGACCGGGGAGAACTCCATCGACCCCTTGTTCTACACCACTCGGACAGGAGGTGTGGATCCCCCGCCCTCTCTGGAAATGGGGTGGCAAAGAGAGACGCGACGGCCGCAAAGCCTGACACGGCAATTTGAATTGCGAGCGTGAGGAGGGGCTCGTTAGGGTGTGCGCCCCATGACAACCCCCCGTCCCCTTCACTCGCAGGACAAGCGTTCCCCCGCCGTGGCCGAGGCCATGGCCGGCTTCCACCGTGACATCGTCGACCAGGTGCGCACCGCCGTCGAGCGAGATGCCGTGGTGGTGGTGGGCATGGCGCAGAACCCCTTCGTCAAGAAGGTGCGCGACGCTCTGACCCAGGCAGGCATCCAGTTCACCTACCTGGAGTACGGCAGCTACTTCGGCCAGTGGAAGCAGCGGCTCGCCATCAAGATGTGGAGCGGCTGGCCCACCTTCCCCCAGGTCTTCGTGCGCGGCGTGCTCATCGGCGGCTTCGATGACACGCGCAAGGCCCTGGAGGATGGCTCCCTGAAGAAGCTGCTCGGCTGAGCACGCTCGCCCGTCGGTAGGGCGAGCCCCCGAGCACGAAGCTCCCGCATGGGTTGCGCGGGCAACCAGGCCCGGACGCAGAGCCTGCGCACCCACACCCCGCGAGCCCTTCGCGAAGGGCCTGGCGTCCCCTTTGCAATGAGAGCTCCTGACCCGACGGCCTCCAGACGCGTGGGCTCAGTGGCCAGACGCGCGGTGGGGCCCCGATAAGGAGCACGACCATGCGCGCCATCCCGACGACCGACCTCTCGCTCATCTCCTCCTACTACTTGGAAGAGAACGAGGCGCTCCCCGCGCCCGCCCTGAGCACGGTGGACGAGGTGATGGCCCGGGAGGTGATGTCCGTCCGCCCGGATACCAGCCTGCAAACAGCGGCCGAGCTCATGCTGGAGCTCGCCATCAGCGGAATGCCCGTGGTGGATGAGCAGGGACAGTTGCTGGGGATGCTGTCCAAGACGGACCTGGTGCGCCACCGGCTGGATGAGGAGGGCGAGCCCAGCGTGACGCTGCCCTCCGGCCAGCACGTCCTCGAGGGCACCACCGTGGAGGACGTGATGACCCGGCAGGTGCTCACCGTGCCCGAGGGCGCTTCGCTCGCCGAGGCCGCGAAGATCATGGTCAACGCAGGGGTCCACCGGGTGCCCGTGGTGAACGCGGCGGGCGCCCTGGTGGGGCTGGTGACCATGTCGGACATCGTGCGGTGGGTGGCGGGACTGCCGTAACCACCACCCACGCCCGGGCCGGGGTTACTGCACGTCCTGCAGACTCCGGCCCTGGATCCACCCGTCGTGGTACACCACGCCCTCCTGGGCGATGGAGCTGTTCCGGTACAGGCCCACCTTCAGGTAGTTGGTCTGTCCCGAGTACAGGGTGGCGACGTTGCGCTTGGGCAGGACGAGCTGTCCGTTGTGGTACAGCTCGACGAAGCCCACGCTCGAGTTCGCCGACCACTTCACGTGGAAGATGAAGTCCTGCCACTGCCCGCGCACCAGCGGCGTGCTCCACACCACGGTGCTGCCCTGGACGCGCAGGTAGATGGTCTCGCCGTTGACGTAGAACTCCACCGGCGGCGAGCCGCTGTCACCGCTGTGGTGCCATTGGGTGAAGAGCTGCCAGGTCTTCGCGCTGGGGAAGTTCGAGGCGAACATCGTGTTCCAGCGGTAGAAGAACTCGTCACCCTCCTTCTCGTTCGTCATCCGCACCAGCTCGTTGCGGTTGCCGCTGGAGTTGATGGGATTGTCGCCCTGACGCACCGTGGCCTTGATGGCGTAGCTCCCCTGTCGCGTCGGAGAGGCAATCACCTGCAGCCGGTCCGCGCTGACCATCTGCGTCTTGCTCCACTGCGAGCGGTCACCCGTCTCGAAGTCGCCGCGCCACACCACGCCGGAGCCGGAGCCCGTCGAGGACGCGCCGCACACGCGGGCCTCGGCGATGCTCGCCCAATCATTCACAGTGTTGCCGTTGACGGTGATGCGCAGGCGGCGCGCGCTGCGCGCGGTGAAGGCGTACGTCTCCGCCGCCGTGGTCGTGCCACTGCTCTTGCCGGAGTAGACCTGCGTGTAGCTCATCCCGTCCGAGGAGACGGACAGCGTGAAGTTGCTGGCGCGCGTGTTGCCCTGGTGCCACGCGATGGCCGCACCCGAGATGGATTTGACCGAGCCCAGGTCGTAGTCGATCCACGCGCCCTTGCCGGGACCGCTCCAGCGCGTGTCGAGCTTGTCGTCGAACGTGTTGGTCGCCACGCTGCCCGCACCATCATCTCCCGAGGCCAACACCGAGGTCGCGGAGAGGGGGACGCAGTTCTGCACCGTCAGCGCGTCGGAGGCGACTCCCAGTGTCTCGGACGGCTCATTGGAAACCATGTCATCAGGGTTTCCACAGCCAGCACCAGCGAGGACAAACAGGGCTTCGGCCAACAGCAGGGTCTTCTTCACGTTACGGCTCTCCGGGGGATGAAATACAGACAGGAAGTGGAACGGTTCTTTTTCGAGACGCGGCTCTCCCGTTGCGCCAACCCGGGCCAGGCCCCGATCGGCGCGAGAGTCTTCACCGCGCGTAAGACATTGACTCCTTACCCAGACACCCGCGAGCCGCGGACGCACTGGATGGGCCAGGAGCATCCTCCAACTTTGTTTTGCAATCAACACAACGCGTCGACGCTCGCGCGGAGAGCAAGGAGACGAGCGTCGACGGTCGGGAGGCCCACCGGAGCGCCTCAAGCACTCCGGTGGGCGAAGCGGCTCAGGGCTGGAACGTGCCCGTGAACGCCGAGGCGTAGTGATAGCTCGGCCCGTACATGAACGGCAGCTCCGGGTTCGTGCCCGGCATGGAGTACGCGTACAGCATGATCATGTAGGTCTTCCCAGAGACCAGGAAGCCGGGCGGGGGGCGGAACTGCGTCTGCGTCGTGTAGAAGAAGCCCACCTGCCTCCGAGACGTGCCACCGGAGGACGAGGCAGCCAGCTCGTAGAGCCGCACCAGGTAACGGGTCGGGGTCCCCAGCGCCGGCACCGTCCAGCTCACCAGCGGGGTCGGACCCACGCCCGAGAGGCTCCCCGTCGCCACCGCGCCGTTGATGCGCAGCTCGCGGGGCGGGCCCACCTGAGGCACGAGCGTCTGCGTCACCCCATCCATCATCTGCACCTGCGAGTAAGCCGCCGCCTGGTAGTAGGCCGTGCGGGTCGTGCTTCCATCGGCCCGGGTGAGCGAGAAGGGAACGAGCGCGCTCGCCTGCGCGGTGACGATCCGCGGCCAGTGGCTCGGGTACGGATTGCCGTAGCGCAGGTCCACGCGGAAGTCGCCCTGCCCGGGCGCCGGGTTGGTGGCAAGGGCGAGATCCGGGTAGCCCTCGAACTGACCGTAGTCCGCGAAGCGCGGCAGGGTCCCAACGTTCACCAGCTCGTCGTAGAGCGTCGCGCTGGGATGGGCAGCGAGCGCCAGGGCATCAAACTGCGATGCGCGGAAGTCGAAAGACTGCTCCGTGGTGGGCAGAGGGGCCAGCGTGCCCGTCAGGAAGATCGTCCCCGCAGCAGAGGACCCCGCGTCGACACTCCCGGCATCGAACGAACCCCCGTCGTAGGACCCGCCGTCCGTTCCACCGTCGGTCGAGCCCACGCCGTAAATCTGGGTGCCCAGGCGAGCCTCATTGATCGCCAGCCCCGAGGAGAGTCCCGCGTCCAGATCGAAGCGGAGCACGTGCTGCGTGACGTAGACGAAATCTCCTTTGGCCGACTCGATCCGGGAGGGCGTGCCCCCGCAGTTCGTGATGGACAGGACGTAGTCGATGTCGTCCGAGTAGATCGTGGTGCCCTCTAGGGGCTCCAGGTTCGGCGAGGAGCAGGCCCTCGTGAAGTAGCCAATGCCCGCGCCCGTCGAGTGGATCTGCAGGTCATCCGAGAGCTGCCAGGGGGAGAGCCCATAGAGCTGGAAGGCGAGCCGGGTCCCCGCGGGCTCCTCCACCGCGTCGGGGCGACCCAGCTTGGCGGCGCTGAGATCGACGTTCCGGCTCTGGGTCCACAAATAGGTGCCGCCGAACTGGAGGAAGTACGGAGTCCGCTCCACGCCGGGAATGAAGAAGGTGCCGTTGGCCTGGCCAGAGCCCGCGCGGTAGACGTAGCTCGAACCATCCAAGGTGGGCACCCACGCGCCGATGACCGTGGTGGACAGGTCGGCCGGAATCACGATGACCGAGCCATCGGCCTGGATGTGATGGGTGTTGCGCACGCCGTTCACCACGAACGGCCCGCACTTCGCGCTCTCGGTCGGGGCAATGTTGAAGGTGTACCCCACCGAGGCCCCATCCGCGTCCGTGACGCTGCCGGAGATCGCCACGGGCAGGTCGAAGCACACCGGCGCCACCCACTCCACCTCGCTCGAGCCGGCGGTCCACCGAGGAGGCCGGAGCGTCCCGGAGGTCGCGCTCCAGGAGAAGCTCACGGGCTTGCCCTCGGGATCGTGCGCGGCGAGGCCCAGCGTCACGACCTCACCCCCGTTGGCCTCGTTGGTGCTGCGCCAGATGCTGTCAATCTTCGGAGCCACGTTGACACGCGGCGTGGTCCCCACCTGGAGGATGAGGGTGCCCAGGCCCTGACCCCCGCGTCCGTCCGAGACCGCCACCCGAAAGGCGCAACGGCCGGAAGCCGGCGCCGCGTTCAAGGTAAAGGACGGGGTGCTCGCCGCCGGGTTGGAGAAGGAGCCCACGCACTCGGTGCTCCAGGCGTAGGACAGGGCATCGCCCTCGGCGTCCACGGCCATGACGGAGAGCGCCGTCGTCCCTCCGGGCGCCAGGACGGACGGCGTCCCCTGCATGGTGCTGATCCGCGGCCAGGAGTTGAACCCGATCGACACATCGGCGCTCCCGGTGGACCCATCGAGCTGCACGCTGATGTCGAAGTTGATGGAGACGCTCGTGCCCTTCGCGTCCGTCACGTCCAGTTGGAGTCGCTGCACGCCCTCGGTAGGGGGCGCCGTCCAGGAGGTCGTCGCGGACGAGGCGGAGCTGAAGAACCCCGCCGCCGCCGTCCAGGCGTAGCTCAGCGCGTCTCCGTTCGGGTCATGCGCGGAGACCACCAGGCTGATGGACCCGCCCGGATGCACCGTGGAGTCGGACACCACGATGGAGTCGATCCGCGGGGGCTCGTTCTCGTAGACAGGCGGGCGCGACACCTGCTGCAGCGTCAGGATGACGCTCACCGTGGCACCCGCGCCGACGGAGGTGGGGCTCGAGCTTCCCCGGTAGAGGGCCTTCCCAGCCGCGTCGTAGGCAAAGGCCTCGAAGACACGCTCCGTGCCCGCGGGGATGTTGCCGAGGGTTCCCTGCCACGCACTCCCGGACTGCACCAGCTCGGCCGAGAGGGGCGACGAGATTCCAGGACCCCGGACCTCGACACGGACGCCCTTCACGTCCGCGCTCGAGAGCTCCTGTGACAGCGAGACCTGGACCTGCGCGCGCCCGTCCTGGTCAACCGCCTCCTGCTTTCCACAACCCGTGGCAACGGATACGACGAGCAGTACGGCCGCCCACATGGTGGCGGCACGTCCGCTCCCATTCCATAACGACATGAAGCTCTCCCTCTTTTGGACAGACAAACCCTCTGGGGGTTTGCCTGTATCAGAGGTTTCGCGGGGAGAGCCAGCAAGGGGACGGCTTCAGGATAGCCGCCAACTGCTTGCATGTACGCGCCAATGGGGGATTCGACGCATCACGCCACGGCGCGCAGCGGAGCCAGCTGCTCCTCCGCCATGTGAAGGCAATCACCCAGGAAGCGGATGTAGGTGGTCAGAGCCCGAGAACCGGCCTCCGCGTAGATGCGCGCGTGGTCGGGCGAGCGGGTGATGGCATCCTCCAGCATCTTTTCGTTGAGCAGGGTATGGCCCACGTCCACGGCCGCGTGCTCGTTCAGGAAGGTGAGCTTGTCGGCCACCTCCTTGCCGAGGATCGTCTCCACCTGCTGCATCACGCGGGGCACGTAGTACACCGCCAGGTAGCCGATCTCCCGCTCGATGGCGACCTGCCCCACCGGGTTCGCCCCTTCGATGGTCTCGTCATGAATCTGGCGGTACTCCTTCATGGACTCGGTGGGCTTCTGCGTGAGCAGCTCCTCGGCGTTCAGCGTGGGCGTGCGCCGCGCATTCCAGTGCGCCACCAGGGACCGGGCGTCTTCGATCGTCATCAGGTGATGGCCCGTCTCACTCTTCGCGTGGGTGACGAGCGACTGACCAAGCTTCTGCATGCCCAGGTCGATGCAGCGTTGACCCGTGCGGCGAATCCACCCATCCACCGGCTCGGTCATGTACGCCCCGCGCGCCATCCATTCGATCAGGAAGCGCTCCAGCACCTCGGGCTTGATGGAGGGCTCCAGGAGCCGGCGCAGGGAGGAGTCGGAATCCAGAAGGCTGCGCGCCAACAGGGTGTGAGGCTCATACAGCTTCTTCAGCAGCTCCATGGTGTTACTCCTTTGCGGCTCGTGATGAAGGTGAACGTCCAAGGGATTGCTCCTGGATGTGCTCCAGGAAGTCAGGAATCTGCGAGGCGGAGATGACCCACAGACAGGGTTGCGTCGAGGGGTCGTCGTGCAGACGGGCCTCCTGCGCGTAGGCGCCATCGTCCTCGCACAGGTAGACGAAGGCGCTGCGCCCCTTGAGCGCGAACCAGCGGCGTGCCTCGTCCAGCAGCGCCACGTAGGCCTGGCGCCCCTGCGGCGAGAGCGGGAACAGGCGAGCGGAGTCGAGCAGGCGGAAGAGGTTCGTCCCGGGGTGTCCCAGCTCAAGCACCAGCGCGGCCAGGGGGAGGCCCTGCCGGCGTGCTACGAGGATCCGCCGCTCACGCTCCAGTCCCGAGCCCTGCCAGGCCCGGGACACGCCGTCCATCTCCAGGCGGTCAGGGGTGAAGTCCAGTGCCTCGACGTAGCCAGCCGGGCGGGTGCGAGCAAGCTCCCTGGCCAGCAGGCACTTCTCACCCATCGACGCGGGTCCGATGTCCAGGTTCCCCGCGCTCACGCCACTCGGCTCGCTGCACTCCACGTCCATCATCCGCAGGTCCATCAACAACGACTGCCCGCTGGCCTGCATCCGTTGGGCGAAGCGCACGTGCGTCCGGTAGACCCACGGCACGGTCGACTCGATGTAGGAGACCATCCACCGGAACTCCGGATCCCCCTGCGGGTGCTCCAGCGCGCGCACGTAGATGTCACGAAGGATCTGCCCCGGAACCTGGGGGGCGTTGGCCGACTTCCCGGGCCTGCGACCCAGCTGGTGGAGCAGCCAGGAGTGACGATAGGCCTTGAGTGAGGAGACCGATGCCTCCACGCCCCGCTCCGAAGGCCACACCGTCTGGCAGAAGAGCTGGGGCAGCTCCCCCGCGCGCGTGCCGAGGTCGATGAACTTCCGGCGGAGCTCCTCGAAGTGCCCGGCCGTCTTGCCCGCCAGGTTGAAGTAGCCCGAGGCGGCGTACAAATCCCACAGCGGCTCGAGCATCGTTTCGCTGGTGCGCGTGGAGGGACAGAGCGACTGGGAGACGAAGCGCATCCACGGGACCTCGTCCCGCTCCGTGCTCGGCCGCACCTCCAAACCACACACCCTGCGCCCCGCCCGAGAAGCGAACGACACGTACCGCACCTCTCCGCGCAGGGAGATGCGCTCGCCGGCAGCGGACTCCAGCTCGAGCGGCAGGAAGAGCCCCGGGAAAACCAGGTCCTCGGCATCGACCAGAAGACCCAATCCGGAGAAGGAGAAGTCGACGACCTCGCGCTCGCGCTGCCCCAACTCCTTCCACAGGGGATGCTCGAAGCGAGCCCGCAGCCCCGCGGGCGCCGGCAACCGGCGATGCCAACGGTGGCGCACCCGCCACAAGCGCTCGGGCAGCGGCGTCACCAGATACTCGCCTTGAGCGACGGGGGCCTCCAGGCGCATCCGGTAGGCCGAGTTGTAACCCACCAGCTCGAGCTCGTAGGGCGACTCGCCCCACCCGGTGTCCGGCTCGGCGCTGCGCCAGTGCAGCAGGCCCTGCTCCGCGTCCACGCGCTCCAGCGAGATCCGCACCAGCTGTCCCGGCCGGCGCAGCACCCCTTTGTTTGCCATGGCGGAGATCGCCGTGAGGATGGACTGGATGCGCTCGGCGCTGGAGATCTCCTCCTGCACCGGCAGGGGCGAGGCCACAGGCGCAGCGCTGCCTTGGCGCAGCGCGTCCTCCAGCAAGGAGAGGATCTGCCCACCCTGCTCCCGGGAGATGTCGACGAGCTGAATTCCCAGCGCGCTGCCCGTCACCCCTCCAGCGCCGCTCCACCGCGCCTCGCCCAAGAAGGGCCCGAGAGTCGTCCCGCCCACCTCCAGACCGATGCGCAGCGTCCGCTCGCGCGACACCAGGACTGGCTCGAGCTCGGTCTGAGCCCATACCTCGGTGGGGCTCAGCAACGTCGCGCGGCCCAGCACTCGCCCCTGCTCTGGCAGCACCACCTGGATGCCACTCTGGCCCTGGAGCGAGTACCCCGAGTAGGGGCCCGTGACCGATGAAGCCGGGGCTCCCAGCGGACGCGCCATCAGCCTCTTCGTGATTGCATGCATGGATTTCCCCTTCGAGGTCCCCAATCCCTTGCATTCGGTAGGAAACATATTCGGCGGATCCACGTCAAGTACCCTACTGAAAGTGATTGACATCCGCCGCGTGAATTCCCAGCCCTCCGCTCGCGCACGGCAAACTCCGCAGGACCGCACGTCGAGAGGAATCCCGAAAAACCTTTCACGAAACCGGGCGCCCGAGACGCGCCTCCGCCAATGTTTTCAAGTCATTGCGGCCGGCTCACGTGAGCACGTGCAAGGATTTAACGTCTCACGGGGCTTCCCGCGCTCTTTGAAGCTGGCGGGAAATGCGGGGCTACCAGCAGATGCGGAGAAGGAAACTGCTGGCATCCTCGTCCGTCGGGATGGACTCGAATTTCAGCTCATCCAGGCTCCGCCCCAGGGCCGCGGCAGTGCTGACCACCACCATGCCGGTGTTCCAGGACACGCCAATCAGGTCCTGCTTGAAGACGAGCTCACCGGAGCAGGGGCTCAGCCGGCGGTACGAGACCTCACCGAAGTTCACCGCCAGCGACACCGCGCTCGGGATGCCCTCCAAGGCGCGGTGCAGTCCGGACGCGGAGGCCACCATGGCCCGCATCCGGCCCACGGAGCTTCGGATATAGGCGAGCCCCGCATCCCGTCCGCATTTGTAGAGGGCCTCACCGTAGGAGCCCCCACGAACCACCGCCGCCTGCCCGATGATGTCGAGCATCCTCAGCATCCAGGACAACGGATAGCGGTAGTTCTCCACCAGCCGCTCGCCATCGGCGATCTCCCGCCGTGCGAGCTCAGCAACCTCGGGGCCGAGCGCATCAGCCGAAGCAAGCACCGACCCCAGGAACATGCCGGGAACCCGGTGCTCCTGCTTGCACCGAGCCAACCGTGCGAGCAGCTGTGGGCGGTCCTCCATCACAGAGTACATTCTGCCACAAATATTCAAATCTTCTCATACTGATTTACCCGGCAGTGTGCTCCCGCTGACCCCCCGTCCGAGGGGGCCTCACACTCCGTCCGAGGGGGCCTCACACCCCGGCCAGCAGGGGCGAGCGGACACCAGCCGAGACAATCCAGAGCTGATGGGAAGTCCGGGTGATGGCGATGTGCAAACGACGACGCGCTTCGTCATGGGACGGGTACGCCCGGGCCGTCGCGTCCGGGATGACGACGTAGTCGAACTCCAGGCCCTTGACGTTGTCCACGTCCGTCACGTCGACGCCCGGCTCAAAGGAGAAGTCGCCCTCCAGCACCAGGCGGGCCCAGGACATGTCCGCCACGACGCGATGGAAGGCCCGCGCCTGGTCGGGACTGCTGGCGATGACCGCAACGGAGGCGTGGGGTTCGCGCTCCAGCAAATCCCTCAGCGCCTCTCCGATGAACAGGTGCGCCTGGGCCTCGTCCGGGAAGTGGTGAAACCCTACCGGCGCGCCCTCCCGTCCTGCCTGAGGGGCCGCGGTGGTGGCCTGAGAACCCAACACCTTGCGCGCCAGCTCTGTCACCGGCCTCGGGCAGCGGTAGGACACCTGGAGCCGGCACGTCGCGGCGTCGCGGACACCCAGCTCCGTGAGCACCGCCGGCCACCCCGCGAAGCTCGTCGACGTCTGCTGCATCTCGTCTCCCGCGAGCGTGCAACTCCTCGCCTCGCCGAGCAGCTTGCCCACCACAAACAGCTCGAAGAGCGAGAAGTCCTCCACCTCGTCCAGCACCACATGCACCAGCCGCCCCACCGCTCCCAGACTCCCGCTCTGGGCGCGCAGGAACAACAGCAGCGGGAGGTCCTCCAGGTCCAACGTGCCAGCCAGCTCGTCGGGCGTGTCGCTCTCCAGGGACTTGCCGTCGAGCGTCTGGAGGCGATCCGGATCCACCCCCTCCAGCTCGCGCGAGAGGGGCGTGGCGATCTGCAGCATCGAGTGCCGTACCGTCTCGTCGACAGCCGTGAGCGGCAGATCTCCATTTGAATAGGAGACGACGCCCTCCAGGAAGCGACGATCCGTGAAGACCTCGGCGAGTCGCTTGCGCAGACCTGGCAGGGTGGTGGCGGATGACTTGAGCACGCCCAGCCGGGCCGCGAGCGCGCGGCGCAGCGCCGGGTGACGCTTGAGCTTCGCGACCAGCGGCGGCGTGTCCTCCCACAGCTTGATGGCCTTGGCGCCAAACGAGACGCGCGCGGCCGTGGCCGCCCAGTCATCCAATGTCTCGACGGACACCTTCCCCAGGCCCAGCGGCGCGAGCAGCCGCCGGGAGAGCCGCGCCAGGCCCTCCTCTGGAACGATGACCTTCATGCGCGACTCGGGGTAGTTCGCGTGCTCGTCAAAGGCGATCTTCGCGAGCCGGTGCAGGGCCACCGTTGTCTTCCCGCTGCCCGCGCTCCCCAGCACCAGCAGCGGTTGGTCCGCGGCCACGCTCACGGCCTCGAACTGCTCGGCGTCGAGCAGCGCCGTCACATCGAGCGCTCCCTCGTGCCGAGAGGCCCCCTCCCCTACTCCGAGCTGGCCCGGACGCACCGCCGTCCCCGAGCCACCGCCCTCGAGCTGAGAGGCCGGGCCAGCGCCCATCATCCGCCAGGAGTCCTCGGCGGTGCGCACGAGCACGAGCGTGCCGGACTGGATGCGGGTGAGCCGCCCGCGCTCAATGACCACCAACCGCCGCACCTCGACAGTGCCCTCGGACAGCCGCTCGCCGAACCACTCCTCGTAGGCGTCTCCCTCTCCGTACCGATAGAAGACCCGGGCCACCGGGGCGAAGCGCCAGTCAATGATGCGCACGTCCGCGGACGCGTCCGCGAAGCTGGTGCGGCCCAGCAGGTAGTCTCGGACGCCCGAGGGTCCGTCCACGCGCAGGTGCGCGAAGTACGGAGCGTTGGTCTCCGGCAGCTGGGTCGTCTGCTGACGCTCCAAGAGGGCGCGCGCCTGGTTCATCTGATGGAGCAGGTGCGGGAGGTCCGCCACGGGAGCGGTCGCCGCGTCGTCACGCAGTACTTGCAGCTGGGCTACCAGGCCCTGCGTCTCCTGCTTGCGATTGCCGCTCCGCTGCCTCGCGGCCTCCACGGAGGCAAGCACGCGGCCCAGGAGCTCTTCCTCCTCCGCGATGATGGACCGCGCGTGCGCGGGGAGTTCTCCGACAGTGTTTCTCATGACGTGCTCGGCCCAATTTCTCGGAAAACGATCCAATCCAACCTTGCTGGCGCAAACGGGGAGAGCAACCCCCTCCTCAACGGAACTCATACTCCATGCGGATTGGAACAACTCGGAATGCATCGTTGATGTCGGCGTGGACCCTCGCCCTGCTCGTGGCCCTCGGCATGGCCGCTCCGGCGGCCGCCGCGGACCCCCTGGCGGTTCGCGTCTTCACCGACAAGAGCACCTATGACCGGAACGAGCAGGCCCAGCTCACGCTTGAGGTGAAGAACACCTCCTCCTTCTATGTGAGCGTCTCGTTCGGCAGCGGCCAGCAGTACGACTTCGTGGCGCGCGACGCCAGCGGCGCCACACTGTGGACCTGGTCGAATGGCAAGACCTTCAGCCCCTTCGGCTCCAGCAAGACTCTGGCCCCGGGCGAGACCTGGAGCGTCCAGGAGACCTGGGCCTTCGTCGACAACGCGGGCAGCTCGCTGCTCGATGGCACCTTCAGCATCACGGGCACCTACCTGGGCAACTACCTGGGACGCAGCGGCACCAAGTCGGGCACGCAGGACGTCGTCCTGCAGACCTCGGATCCCCTCGTGGCGACGTTCTCGACCGACAAGGCCTCGTACTCGCGATTCACGTCGGCGCCCCTGCACCTGACGGTCACCAACGTGGCCGCCTACCCGGTGACGATCAGCTTCCAGAACGGGCAGCAGTACGAGTTCAGCGCCAGGAACTCCAGCGGGCAGGTGGTGTGGACCTGGTCCACCGGAAAGAGCTTTGACCCGGCGGCCTCGGAGCTCGTGCTCGCCCCCGGCGAGTCCCTGACGTTCAACGAGTCGTGGTCGTTCAACAACAACAACGGGGGCGGCATCTCGGACGGTTACTACACCGTGAGCGGGACCTTCCTGGGCCAGGCCTACGGCGCGGTTGAGCCCAAGGGCGGAGAGAGCCAGATCCGCGTGTACACGCTGTTCTGAGCCATCCGTCGAGGACGGAGCGCCCTTCCAGGTGAGGTTCATCGGGAGGGCGCCTCCTCGACTTCAGCGGATGAGGCCACCCAGGAGCCCGCCCAGGCCTCCGCCGCCCCCCTGAGCGCCGCCTCCACCCGGCGTATTGCCTCCCCCACCCGCCAGGTTGGCGAGCACCGGCATGACCGCCAGGATGCCGCTCACCAGCTGCGGATCAAGCCGGGACTTGAGGAAGTTGAGCAGCAGCGGCGCCACCAGAGAAGCCTTGCCCGCATCGAGGTTGAAGCGCTGGAGCAACGCCACCACGCCCGCCACCTCGCTCGCCTGCCCCATGGCGCCACCGAGCGCGCCCATCAGGCCGCCGCCCCCGGACTGGCCCTGCCCCTGCCCTCCGAGGAGCCCACCCAGCCCGCCGAGTGCGCCCATCAACCCGCCACCGGACTCGGGCTGCTGGGCCTGTGAGGTCTGCGCCTCCGCCTGCTGCTGCCACCCCTGCATCTCGGGGATGGCCTGCCCCATCTGGTCCGCGGCCTGCGGGCCCATCTTCTCCTTCACGGTGCCCTGCACCAGCTTCAGCAACGAGCCGGCGAGGCCCTGCGCCTGGTTGGAGTCCACACCAAGCTGCTGCGAGAGCTGTCCAATGAAGTCCATTGCGTATCTCCTCCCCATCTTCGGGAGCGGCGGTTGTACCGGACCTCCTGCCGCCTCCCACCGGAAAAAGCTCGCACTGGCCGGTGAGGGCGTCCGTTGCAGGACGGAAATCGAGTGCCCGGGCGGAGTAGTATTCAGCTCCGGGAGCTCATCATTCATGAAGACGTCGCTTCACCTCGGGTTGCTGCTCGCCCTCCTTCCTCTTGGGGCGTGGGCCCAGACAGGGAAGTACACCCCCAACGGGAGCTGTGACGGCCTACCCCGCCTCGAGGTCTCGACGCCTCGCGGCGTCTGTGTCGGCGTGGTCGCGGATGGATTCCGGTTTCCCCGAACGGTGACCCCGCTCGCGGACGGCAGCCTCGTCGTGGTCGACATGGGCGGCTGGGTTCCCCGGAAGGGCTCGCTCTGGCGCCTGACACCCAACGCCTCCAACAAGACGTATGCGAAGCGCAAGCTGCTCGAGGGACTCGACCGCCCGCATGGCGCGGCAGTCGGCCCCGATGGGTTGCTCTACATCGGTGAGCTCTCCCGGGTGATTCGCTTCAACCCCGATGCAGCCAACCCCTCCTCCACCGTGGAGACCGTCATCCCGGAGCTCCCCACAGACGGACGCCATCCGCTCACGGCCCTCCTCTTCGACAAGCAGGGCTACCTGTATGTCAATCGCGGCTCCGCCTCGGACAACTGCGAGCCCCTCAAGGGCTATCGCAGCCCCGACGGCCGCACCTGCCCCGAGGCGGAAGGCCACTTCGCTCGCGGTGTCATCCGGCGCTATGACCTGACGGGACCGGGGCGCACCGCCACCACGTGGATGAACCATGCCGTGGGCCTGCGCAACTCCATGGCCATGGCCATCCACCCCGAGTCGGGCCTGTTCGTGCAGGGCGAGAACTCCCGCGACTCCATCAACAAGCGGGACAGCCGCCTCGATGATCGCACCCTGCCCCACGAGGAGCTCAACATCATCGTCCCGTACCAGGATTACGGCTGGCCCTATTGCTACGACGACAACAAGGCCAGTCCCGAGTTCAAGGGCTTTGACTGCTCGCGCCTGCGCAAGCCCGCCCTGCTGCTGCCCGCCCACGTCGCCCCCCTGGGCATGACGTACTACTCCGGCGGCATGTTCCCCGACTGGTACAAGGGCAAGCTGCTCGTCACGTACCACGGGTACCGTGACTTCGGTCAGAAGCTCGTCGCCATTCCCACGGATGCCGTTGGCAAGCCCACCGGCGAGCCCTTTGAAATCATCAACGGCTGGTACAAGAAGGGCACCCAGCCCATGGGCACTCCCGTGGGCGTGAGCGTGGGCCATGATGGCTCCATCTTCCTCGCCGAGGACAAGAACGGCACCGTGCTGCGTCTGTTCTTCGACCCCAAGAAGGGGGACGGCATCCCCACCCCCGGCCTGTCCGTCAACCCCAGCGCCGATGCCGACCAGGATGCGCGCTGCCGCGAGCTCGCCACGCGCAATGACTCGTTCTCGCGCATCCAGCGCGACATCATCGACCCGCTCTGCACCAGCTGCCACGGCGCCGCCGGAGGCAACGCCGGCAACCTCCGCCTCGCGCGCTGTGATGACATCGGCAATGCGCAACGGCTGCTGGCTCCCCGCCCCGGCCGCGCCCCCTTCGTCGTTCCCCGCAGCCTCGAGAGCGAGCTCTACCTGCGCCTCGAGGGCTCAACCCCCGGACTCCCGCCGATGCCCGCCGGAGGTCTGAACCCCGAGCAGTTGGGAGAGGTCGCGGATTGGATCAACGAGGGTGCGCCCATCCCCCGCCAATCCCTGACGACGGCCTCTCCAGAGTGAAGCGCCAAACACACCCACTTTTCCTGACTGGTTAGGACTTCCGGAATACAACAGCAGCGGCCCCCCTGAGCTGAATCCTCGCGAGCCCTCATGAAATATACAGCATTGACCAATGGGCTCGGTCTGGGGGGAGGACCATGCAGCGAGCGTCGGGCGTGTGCGGCGCGAAGCAGGCAGGAAAGGGCCGCCGCCAGAAGACTCCTGGGACGTGGCTGAAGGCCCTGGGCCTGATGCTCGTGCTGCTCGCGAGCGAGGCCTCGTGGGCCGAGGGACTCCCACCCACCCTGCGCGCCTCGTTACTGGTGCGCATCCTCGCCTACGACCGGCGGATGGGCACCCAGCCTCCGCCCCTGACTGTCGCCGTCCTCCATCGCGAGGGGAACTCGGGCTCGGAGCAGTTCGGCCAGGAGTTCACCCGCGCGCTGGAGCTGGCCTCCCGCGGGCGGAGCGTCTTGGGCCGGCCGGTGCGGATCATCCGAATCGGCTTTCGTGAGCCCTCGCAGTTGAAAGAGGAGCTCGCCCAGGCCCACGTGGTGGCGCTCTATGTCTGCGAGGGACTCGAGGCCCACACGGACGGCATCGCCCGGGTGACGCGCCAGCTCTCCATCCTCTCCTTCGCGGGCAGCAGGGCCGAGCTCGATCAAGGCCTGGCCATCGGGCTCAGCCGACAGGGGGATTCGCCCATCATCCTGGTCCGTCTCTCGGCGGCCCGCGCGGAGGGCGCGGACCTCGATGCTGGCTTGCTCAGCCTCTCCCAAATCGTCGAGCCCCCGCGGAGCACCCCATGAAGCTCGAGCCTCGTCATCTCACGCTGAGGGCCCGACTGGTCATCCTGGTGGTCCTGCTCTTCGCGGCCTTCTCCGTCTTCTTCCTCCTCTTCTTCCCCGCGCGCATGAATGACCTGGCGCGGCGCGGGATGCTCGAGCGGACGCTGGGGATCGCCCGGCTGCTGGCCAGCGCCACCGAGCCCGCGCTCGACTTCGGCGACGAGGCCAACGGGCAGCGTCACCTGGAGACACTCGCCTCCAGCCCCGAGGCCATCTTCGGCCTGTTGCTGCGCGAGGACGGCACGACGCTGGCCTCCTGGCACCCGGAGCGTGCGCCCAAACAACTCCTGGACGATCCCCAGGAGGCCTTCATCCGCGGGCAGGAGGTGTTCGCGCGGGTCCACATCCAGACGCGCGGGGGCCAGCGGGGCACGCTGCTCCTGGGCTTCAGTCTGGCCCGGCTCCAGAAGGAGAGCCGGCAGACGCAGCAGCTCGCCGCGGGCATCTCCGCGCTCATCCTCGCCAGCGGCGTGCTGGCCGCCTTCGCGGTGGGGACCGTGCTGGTGAGGCCGCTCAAGCGCGTCACCCGCGTGGCCCTGCGCATCTCCGAGGGCGAGCACGACGCCCGGGGCGAGCTCGACCTCACCCGACGCGACGAGATGGGCACGCTGGCCTCGGCGTTCTCACGCATGTTGGATCGCCTGTACGAGCAGCGCGCGCTCATTGAATCCCAGATGAGCGAGCTGCGCAGCGCCCAGGACCAGCTCATCGTCGCGGACCGGCGCACCTCCGTGGGCACGCTCGCCGCGGGCGTGGCACATGAAATCAACAATCCGCTTGCCTACGTCACCGCCAACATCCACTTCGCGCTCCAGGAGCTACCACAGCTGCGGCACCTCCCCGAGGAGGACTGGGACGAGGTGTACAGCGCCCTCACCGAGGCCCGTGAGGGCTGCGCGCGCGTGCAGCACATCGTCCAGAGCCTCAAGTCCTTCTCGGCCGGAGATGACGGCAAGCGCGAGCCCACGGACCTCTCGCATACCCTCGAGAGCGCCATCAACATGGCCAGCAATGAGATCCGCCACCGGGCTCGGCTGGTTCGCGACTACCAGCCCATTCCACCCGTCGAGGCCAACGAGGTGCGGCTCGCCCAGGTCTTCCTCAACCTGCTCATCAACGCCGCGCATGCCATTGAGCCAGGAGCCTCGGAGCGGAATGAGATCCGAATCTCCACACGCACGGACGAGCAGGGAAGAGCGCGGGTGTCCATCACGGACACCGGCAGCGGGATGACGCCCGAGGTCCGCGCTCGCCTCTTCACTCCCTTCTTCACCACCAAGCCGGTGGGGGTGGGGACCGGGCTCGGGCTGTCCGTCTGCCAGGGCATCGTCACCCGCCTCGGTGGGCACATTGAGCTTCAGAGCGAACCCGGGCACGGGAGCACCTTCACCGTGGTGCTCCCCGCCAGCACCGCGCCGGTGGGAAGCAGGCCCGGGGAGGAGGCGCCGCTCCGAAAGACGCGGCGGGCGCGCATCCTGGTGGTGGATGACGAGCCCCTCGTAGGCTCCGCGCTCCGCAGGGCGCTGGGCAGCGAGCACGAGGTGCTGGTGATGACGCGCGCGCGCGAGGCGCTGTCCCAGGTCCGCCAGGGTCCACCCTTCGACGTCATCCTGTGCGATTTGATGATGCCGGAGATGACGGGCGTGGAGTTCTACTCGGAGCTCCAACGGACGAACCCCGAGCAAGCAGCGGGGGTGCTCTTCATCACCGGCGGAGCCTTCACCGAGGTGACTCGCACCTTCCTCGAGCAGCACCAGGGTCGAGCGCTGGAAAAGCCCATCGACATGCGCGCCCTGCGCGAGCGGCTCCGCGTCCTGCTCGAGCCCCCTGCGTCCTCTTCCACCGCCCCCACCTTCCTGGGTTGAACCCCACCATGCCCCGCATGCTCCCCTCCCCCTGGTGCCGCGCGATGCTCCTGGCCGTGGGCCTGTTCCGCGGCCCCGCACTCGCCCATGACGATCCCTGCCACGAGGAGGAAGAGTCTGAACCGGAATGGACCCAATCCCTCTCCCTGGAGGAGCTGCTGCAGGTGGAGCTCTCCGCCCCCTCCAAGCGCCGCCAGCTGGCTCGGGAGGCGCCAGGTGTCGCCACGGTGGTGACCCGCGAGCAGATGCGCCGGTTTGGCTGGACGACGATCGACGACATCCTCTTCAGCCAGCCCGGCTTCTTCCCCGCCCAGGACTTCGAGCGCACCACCGTGGGCGCCCGCGGCCTCTGGGAGGGGTGGAACAACAACCACCTGCTGGTCCTCATGGATGGCGTCCCCATCAACGACAACGACCTGGCCACCGCGTTCACTTGGGACATCACCCCACTCTTCCTGGTGAAGAGCGTAGAGCTCATCCGCGGCCCCGCGTCCGCCCTGTATGGCTCCAGCGCCATCAACGGCGTCATCGCCCTCAACACGCTCTCCTCGACTCACACCCTGGACGAGGGCGAGCGGCTGGAGATCAACAGCGAGGCCCGGCTGCGCGCCGGCAACCATGGCACGGCAGCCGTGGACGCGGTGGCCGTCACCCGCTCTCGACACATCTCCGCGGTGGTCGGCTTCCAACACCTGCGCACGGACGGGTTCTCCTACCTGTCCTATGACGGCTCGGGACGCACCGACGCCACGGGCGCGCTCCAGCGCTTCCGCGTGAGCAACCGCCGCGACAGTGACTACCTCTTCGTCAAGCTGGAGCCCCTCAACGCACTGAAGGGGCTGTCCGCGCAGTACCACCTCCAGGATTGGAGTTATGGCACCGGCCACGGCTGGGCCAACTGGGTGCCCGACGTCGATGGCGCCATGCGGGACCGGCGGCACATCGCCGTGCTGAGCTACCGCTCGGAGCCGGGCAGCCCCCTGGAGCAGGAGTACGTGCTCAAGTACCAACGGCACCAGTATGACAACGAGGTGCGCTTCTACCCGAGCGGCGCCGATAACGGGCAGCGCTACTACCCCGCCGGAATGACCGAGGTGCTCAGGACCGCCCTGGACGAGCTCTTCGGGCGCGTCCAGCTCTCGGGCTCCCTGGGCGAGCGCCTCACCCTGCTCGGAGGCGTGGAGTACGCAGCCACCCTGTACGGTGGGGACGACGTGCACTACGCCACCGCGGACCTCAATGGCGAGGGGGACGTCCCCGCCACACAGACGCCCGTGCGGCTCGGCCCCATCTACGAGTCCTTCTTGAATGAGCCCATGAGCAACGTGGGCGCCTACACCCAGCTCGCCTGGAGCCGACTGCTGGAGCTCCCCCTCTCGCTGACGGTGGGCCTGCGCTACGACTTGAAGTTCTTCCACTACCGCGAACTCGGGCACCCCGAAGCGCCCCGCCACTACAAGTCTTATGATCAGTTCAGCCCCCGGCTCGCGCTGGTGTACGCGCCGAGCCCCGCGCTCAGTCTCAAGTTCCAAGCCGGCCGAGCCTTCCGCGCCCCCGCGCCCGGCGAGCTCTTCGGCTCCAACACCTGGATGTTGAACTCCAACATCGAGACGCTCCGTCCGGAGCAGGTCACCACCTTCGAGCTCAACGCGGACTGGAGCATCAACTCCCACCTGAGCTGGCGCAGCACCCTCTTCCACTCGCGCTACAAGAACCTCATCGGCTACGTCCAGGGGAGCCGGCTGGACAACTTCCTCTCCCAGACGCACCTGGGCCTGGAATCCGAGCTCCTGGCGGAAGTGGACCTGGGAGCACAGGGCCGCCTGTCGGCCTTCGGTAACTACTCCTACGTGCATCTGCTCGAAGGGGCGGATTCAAGTGGCGTGATGATGGAAAAGGAAGGGCACCTCACCTGGGCACCCGCCCATCAGGTCAAGGCCGGGGTGAGCCACCAGTGGAAGGGCTTCAGCCTCGCGCTCCTGGGGCGCTACCAGGGCGACGTGCACCGCCGCGAGGAGGACATGGGCAATCCTCTGTTCCACACCCTGCGACCGGAGGTCGTGCCCGCCTGGTTCCGGCTCGATGCCAACGCCCGCTACCAGCTCACCCCGTGGGCCGGCGTCGCGCTCGAGGTATCCAACCTGCTGGACGCGGAGAGCTACCTCGTGAAGATCCGCGACTACCCCTTCGACTACCGCATGGAGGACCGGCGCGTCTTCGTGAGCCTGGAAGTCAACCTCTGAGGGGCCAGCGTGTATCCTCGCGAGAATCCTCGAACCGGGGTTCCGCCCCAGGTGGTGACATGAGAACGCTGCTCGCCTCGCTCTTCACCCTCGCGATCCTTGCCCCACTCGCTGGGTGCAGGCGCCCTTCTGGCTCTCAGGGCGAGGACGCAGGCACCCCGAGCGCCACCGTGGCGGGTCCCCAGGGCACCGTGACGGTGAAGGGCTCGGACACCATGGTCATCCTTGGCCAGCGCTGGGCCGAGCAGTACATGAAGCAAAACCCGGGGGCGAAAATCCAGGTGACGGGTGGTGGCTCGGGCACGGGCATCGCGTCGCTCATCAACGGCACCACGGACATCGCCATGTCCAGCCGTCCCATCAAGGACACCGAGAAGAAGCAGGCGCAGCAGCGTCATCCCAACGGCCCCGTGGAGTTCACCATGGCCCGGGACGGCATCACCTTCTACGTCCACGAGACCAACCCGGTGGAAGCCCTCTCCATCGCCCAGCTCAAGAGCATCTACCTGGGCGACACCACCAACTGGAAGGACGTGGGCGGCAAGGACGCGCCCATCATCGTCTACTCGCGGGAGAACTCCTCGGGCACCTACGCCTTCGTGAAGGACGAGGTGCTCGGCGGCGAGGACTTCACCGTGCGCGCCCTGACGCTGCCCGGCACGGCGGCGGTGGTGCACTCCATCTCCCAGGAGAAGAACGGTATCGGCTATGGCGGCGCCGCCTTCGCCAAGGGCATCAAGGAATTGAGGGTGAGCCGGGACGCGCAGAGCGAGGCCATCGCACCCACCGAGCAGAACATCCAGAACGGCACCTATCCCCTGTCCCGCGGGCTCTACTTCTACCTGCCCCGGGAGCCCTCCGGCGTCGCGAAAGCCTTCATCGACTACGCCCTGTCGCCCGAGGGGCAGCGGATCGTCATCGAAACGGGCTACTTCCCGGTGAAGTAGGGCACGCGTCCCGCTGGCACCCGCGGCCTGGGATTTCGTAGGCTGGGCCCATGATTCAGGGCTCGGGCCGCTGCCACTACCACCCGGAGCGCACCGGGCTGGGTATCTGCGTGGAGTGCCGCCGCGTCATCTGCCGCGAGTGCACCACGCAGTTCGAGGGCATCAACCGGTGCGCCAGCTGCCTCGAGAAGCGGCGGAAGGCGCTGGAAGGTCCGGCCGAGCGCCGGGAATGGAGCGTGAGCAACGTGTTGCTGGCCCTGATCGGCGCGGCCGTGGTGTACGGCGGCGTCCTGTTGCTCGCCCACATGGCGTCGGGGCTCTGAGATGGCCGTCTCCGCGCTCGAACTGCGCCCCCGGGGGGCGGTGGCAATCCTGGATGCAGGCCTGCGCGTGTGCGTGCGCAGCTCTGGCGTGTGGGCCCTCACCCTGCCCGGCGGGGCGCTCGTCACCGCGGCCCTGCTCCACCTGACGGACGCGGTGAGCCAGCGCCGCCCGCTCGCCCTGCCCGCGCTGTGGTTCACCCTCGCCTGGCTGGCTCGAGGCCTCTTCCAGGGCGCCGCCTGCCACCATGTGCAGGAGCTGGTGCTCGGAAAAGGTTCTGGAGAGCCCACGGCATGGGCCTCGCTGCGCGCCGCGCTCGCCCGCGCTCCGAGCCTCCTGTGCGCCGTGGCGTACCTCTTCACCTTCAA
Organism: Archangium minus; assembly: GCF_044360475.1. Lineage (NCBI taxonomy): Bacteria > Pseudomonadati > Myxococcota > Myxococcia > Myxococcales > Archangiaceae > Archangium > Archangium minus. Next base: position 4,186,244 of record NZ_CP043494.1, on the reverse strand, counting down.
CCTGCTGACGCTGAGCGTCTCGCTGGGCGTTGCCTTCTTCATCCTGTCCGCGCACCTGGTGGGCTACGCCGTCGCGATGCAGGGCCGGGGCAGCCCCCTGGGGCTGTACGGGGTGTGCTCACGGATGCTCGGTCCGGCACGCGGGAGTGCCACCGCCGTGCGTCTCCTGTTGTGGATACAGGTCCTGGTCTTCTTCAACCTGCACATCGGGGCCAACACGCTGCTCTACATTGGCCGCAAGCTGCTCGGCATCGACCTGACCTTCGCCGAGCGCTTCGCCTCGCTGGACAACGCCTCCTGGGTCGTCTTCCTGATGGCCGTCACCTTCACGCTCCTCGAGCCCCTGCGCGCCGCCACGTCCACGCTGCTGCTTGTGGATGGGAGAGTGCGCCAGGAGGGCTTGGATCTGCTCGCGGCGGTGCAGCAGCTCCCCACCCGGAGCGCGGCGCTCGTCCTGTTCGCCTTCCTGGGAACCTGCCTCCTGGGCACACCCGCCCACGCCCAACTGCCCGAGGCGCCTGCGCTCCGCGCCAACCTGGAGCAGCGGCTGGAGGAGCTGGCCGGGAGCTGCGAGCTGGAAGACGCCACGGTGGCCGAGTGGCGGCGGACAGTCACCTCGCTGAGCCAGACCGAGGCCGTGAAGTTCCAGCGGCTCGTGCACGACGTGGAGGTGGAGGTGTACGGGGACGAGGACTGCGGGGCCCTGGAGCGGCTCGAGCAGGGCGTCGCCCTGGCGGCCCAGACCTCAGAGCTGGAGAAGCAACAAGCGGACGCCCGGGCGGCCCAGGCGCGTGCCCGCGACATCCTCGCGCGGCCCGAGTTCCAGGTGCCCGCGCCCGAGGCGCCCAAGGAGGAGAAGCCGACGCAGGACGAGGAGCCTCCTGGAGCCTGGCGGCGGTTCATCGACTGGTTGGGGAAATGGCTGGAGAAGCTCTTCCGGCGTGAAGAGAACGCGCCCGCGAGGTCCGAGACCTTCACGGGCGCCAGCGGCCAGGGGGTGGTCAACGTCCTGGTGGTGGTCCTCATCGCCGGGGTGCTGGTGGTGCTCGCCCTGCTGCTGCTGCGTGCGTTCCGCGGGGAGAAGAAGGCGGAGGGCACGCAGCTCGAGGTGAGCACGCAGGACGCGACGACGCTCGCGGACGCGTCGATGAACGCCCTCTCGCGCCCGCCCGAGGGTTGGGCCCACCTCGCCGACGAGCTGGCCGCCCGGGGCGAGTACCGTGAGGCAGTGCGCAGCCTGTACCTCGCCCTGCTCTCGCGCCTGCACCGCGAGGGCGTCATCCACTACGACACCACGCTGAGCAACTGGGACTACCTGCGCCAGTTCCGCAGCCGCCGCGAGTGGCTGCCCTCCTTCCGCGAGTTGACGCTGCGCTTCGACTTCGCCTGGTACGGCAACGTGCCGGTGGGCGCGGACGGCTACCGCGACTTCCGTTCGCTGTGTGCGCCGATGCTCTCCACGCCCGCCACGCAGGAGGCCGCCGGTGCGTGATCGTTTCCCGCTGCTCGTGGTGGGGGGACTGCTCGTCACCGCAGTGATGGGCTCGTGGCTCGTGCGCGGCGCGGCGCGGGGAGGCTTTGCCGATACGCTCTCCACCTGGCGCGCCCAGCCGGATGGGGCTCGCGGCCTCTACCTGCTGGCCGAGGAGAGTGGCCTCCCCGTCACCCGCCGGACGGCGGACCTCCAGATTCTCCAGGGCACGGGGCCACTGGTGCTGCTCGCGGTGGAGGTAGAGGGCGCCATGGAGGAGGATCCGGATCAGACGGCGCTCGCCTCCGAGAAGGACTCGCAGCAGGAGGACGAGGACGTGCCCCGCCACGGCTTCAACCGGCTGCACGTCCCACCGCTGAGCGACACCGAGACGGAGAAGCTGCTCGACCACGTCCGGGCTGGGGGCAACCTCCTCTATGTGCCCTGGGGCTCGAGGGAGAACCCGCTGCTGGACAAGCTCGGGGTGAAGCTCATCAAGGCGGACACCTCACTGCCCATGCGCACGCTCGTGGCGCCGCTCTCCAGCCCGTACACGCTGGGCGTGGAGCGCGTGGAGGCGAAGGTGCAGGCCTACCTGGAGCTGCCCATGGACGCGGTGCCGGTCCTGAAGGACGAGCCGCTGGGCATGATGGTGGCCGCGGTGGTGCCGTACGGGGTGGGCAAGGTGTTGGTGGTGGGCGCGCCGGAGCTGGCGATGAACGAGGCGCTCGGACGCGCGGACAACGCGCGGTTCTGGCTGAGCGCCCTGAGCGCGCTGGGGCCAGGCCCCTTTGAGTTCGACGAGCACCACCACGGCTTCACCAACGAGCGCTCGGTGGTGGACTTCGCGCGCCGCTACGGCCTGCACTTCGCGGTGGCGCAGCTGCTGCTGGGGCTGTGCCTGTGGGCGGTGGCCCTCAAGCGCTTCGGCCAACCGCGCCCGCCGCCCGAGTCCACACGCGTGGGAGCCACGGACGCCCTCTTCGCCATGAGCCGCCTGTACCGCGAGGGCCGCCACTATGGCTTCGCCGCCGGCCTCATCACCCGCGGGCTCACCCAGGAGCTCGCCCTGCACGCGGGCCTGCCCGCCCATGCCCCCGCGCAGCAGGTGGCCGAGGGCCTGGCCGCACGCGGACGAGAGGACCTGGCCAACGGCTTGCGAGCCGTCGTCCGTAACGCCGAGGCCATCTCCGCGGAGAAAGAACTGCAACAGCTGGCCACACGCGCCGCGACGCTGCGCCAGCGCATCCATCCTTCCGGGCCGCCCGCGCGCGCGCTCGCTGCTTCGACACCCGAGGAGCCATGACTTCGTCCACCTTCGCCTCCGCCCCGACCTCCGCTAGCAACGCCGTGGCCGCCGCCCATGCCATCCGGGAGGGCGTGCTCGCCGAGGTGCGCAAGGCCGTTGTCGGCCAGGACGAGCCGCTCGAGTTGATGCTCGTCGGCCTCATCGCCGGAGGCCACGTGCTGCTGGAAGGCGTGCCCGGCGTGGCCAAGACGCTGATGGCCAAGGCGCTCGCGCGCGGCATCAGCGCGGACTTCAAGCGCATCCAGTTCACCCCGGACCTGATGCCCGCGGACATCCTGGGCACCAGCATCTTCGACTTGAAGAGCCAGTCCTTCGTGCTGGTGCGCGGCCCCATCTTCACGGACCTGCTGCTGGCGGATGAGATCAACCGAGCCCCCGCCAAGACGCAGTCCGCGCTGCTGGAGGCCATGCAGGAGCGCGGCGTGTCGCTGGAGGGTCGGCACATGCCCCTGTCACCGCTCTTCACGGTGTTCGCCACGCAGAACCCGGTGGAGTCCGAGGGCACCTATCCGCTGCCCGAGGCGCAGCTGGACCGCTTCCTCTTGAAGATTGACGTGGGGTACCCGGCGCCCGAGGAGGAGGACGCCATTCTCGAGTCGGTGCACCGGGGCTTCGACGCGGGCGACCTGGCGCGGGCGGGCGTCGGTGCGGCGGTGACCAAGGAGGGGCTGCTGGCCGCTCGGGCGGCGCTCAACGAGGTGACGGTGGAGTCGCCGGTGCTCTCGTACGTGCGCAAGCTGGTGGCGGCCACGCGCACCTCCAGCCGCATTCGCCTGGGCGCGGGACCTCGCGCGGGCGTGCACCTGTTGCTGGCCTCGAAGGCGCTGGCGGCACTGCGCGGCCGAGGCTTCGTCACGCCGGATGATGTGCGCTTCCTCGCGGGGCCGGTGCTGAAACACCGCCTGCTGCTGTCGCCCGACGCGGAGCTGGATGGGGCCACGCCCTCGGACGTGCTGCGCGAGGTGGTGCAGTCCGTCGAGGTCCCCCGGTGATTCCCACCGGGCGCCTATGGGTGCTGCTGTGCCTGCTGGCCGTGCCGATGATGGCCGCGGGATTCTTCCCGGGCCTCGGCGGCGTGGTGCTGGTGTTGGACGTGCTCGCCCTGGGGCTGGCGGCGGTGGACTTCCTGCTGGCCCGCCGGGTGCGTCTGGAGGTGACTCGAAAGCTTCCGACTCGGCTGTCCGTGGGAGCGCCGAACAAGGTGGAGCTGCTGCTGGTGCACCGAGGTGGCCAGGCAGTGGACGTGCGCGTTCGTGACGACGTGCCCGAGTCCTTCACCGCCACGCCCGAGGAGGCCCCGCTGCACCTGTCCGCGGACAGCCAGACGCGATGGGTGTACCGGGTGTCGCCCGCGAAGCGAGGCAAGTTCGGCTTCGGGGACGTGAACGTGCGAGTGCGCGGACCGCTGGGGCTCGTCTTCCACGAGCGGCGCTTCCCCGCGGCGCAGAACGTGTCGGTGTTCCCGGATCTGCGGGGTGCGAGCCGCCTGCTGCTATCCGGCGCGGCGTTGGACCTGGTGAACCTGGGCCTGCGGCAGCTGCGCCGGGACGGACGAGGCAGCGAGTTCGCCCGGTTGAGGGATTACGCACAGGGAGACTCGGTGCGCGAGGTGGACTGGAAGGCCACCGCACGGCGCACCCGGCCCGTGACGCGGGTGATGGAGTCCGAGCGCTCGCAATCCATCCTCATCTGCGTGGATGCAGGGCGCTCCATGGCGGCGCAGGTAGACGGGCTCACCAAGCTGGACCACGCCGTCAACGCAGCGCTCTTCCTGGCCTTCGTGGCGGTGCGAAACGGAGACCGAGTGGGGCTCGCGGTGTTCGCGGACGGGGTGAAGGCGTATCTGCCCCCGGCGGCGGGACGCATGCAGTACCGGAAGATCCTGGACACGCTCTACTCCACCACGCCGAGCCTCACGTACGTGGACTACCTGGCGCTCTTCAAGGAGCTGAACGTGCGCCTCACGCGGCGCAGCCTGCTGTGCGTGTTCACGGACTTCCTCGACGAGGAGCAGGCCTCCACGATGGTGGCGCCGCTGCACCGGCTGGCGCGACGGCACGTCCCCCTGTGCCTGTCTGTTCGAGACACGGCGCTGGCGAACCTGCTGCGCACACCGCCCGAAGGCGCCGAGCAGGCCTTCCAGCAGGCCGTGGCCAGTGAGCTGCTGACGGACCGAGAGGCCCTCAAGGCCAAGGTGAGCGCCGGCGGTGTGCAGATGCTCGACGTACAGCCGGATGAGCTGAGCCTCGCCGCAGTGAACCGCTACCTCGACATCAAGGCGCGCGGCGTCCTGTAAACACCGCAGGAGCCCCTCCGGGCGCGGTCTTCCGCAACTTGTCCGACTGTCGGACAGGTCCGCGCAAAGTGCGGCCGGAGGTCAGGGGCTGGGCCGTGGCTGTTGGCGTCCATCGGCGTAGACAAACCATCCTTCATTCAGGACGCAACGCGGGGCAGAGCACCCCGCCTCTCGCCTGGATTCGCGTGGCATCAACACTGCATTGGCTCGACGTTGCCACGCACGCACCCACCGGGAATCTCGCTCACGTTCTCCTCTCGGAGGAGCCAACGAGCGGTGCGCGCGTGTGTCATTCCGCGCAAGGAGGATGGGCCTTGAATCACAACAAGCGATGGTTCGGAGCAGTGCTGTGCGCGTTCGCCCTGTTCATCGGTCTGCAGGGAACCGGCTGTGGAGGCTTCGACGACGAGGAAAGGGACGATCCGGAGGAGTACACGGACGACCCTGACTACTACGACGATGAGGACGAAGACTCTTCCGGCTCAGGGGGAACGTGTTCCGGCTCGGCGAGAATCTGCGCCAGCTTCGGCAGCTACAACTGCTCCGAGCAGCCCGGATGCAGTTGGTCGTATTCACAGGACATGTGCACGGGCTTTCCGCGCGCATGCTATTCCGTGAGCTACAAGGGAATCTGTAACAACATCAAAGGCTGCAATTGGTTCGAGTGAGGCGAATCGGCGTGCTGTAGGCCCTACGCCTCGGCATCGCCCCAACGCTCGCGAGCCAGTGCCAGGGTCCTAGCGTTCTCGGGGACCTGACGCAGGAAACGCTCGCGAGCGGCGGGCTCGGGAATGTCATCGGCCCGGGCTCGCACACACCGCGAGGCCTCGCGGAGGGCCATCTCTCCGGCGCTGTCATCCCCCTGCGCGAAGCAGGCTTCCGCCAGCGCCAGGTGCATGCCCACGGCGTAAACCCCCTCGTTGCCCAGTTGCCCCAACTCCCTCACCCCGAGCTCCGCCACCTCACGGGCCTCCGAGGCGTTCCCCCGAGCGCACAAGACGGCGCAGAGGACCGAGCGCGCGAAGCCCAGGTAGGGTTTGAACGGAGTCAGCAGCTCACAGGCCCTTCGGGCGTGTGGCTCGGCCTCGCTCAACTCCCCGCCAGCGGCCATCAACTTCGCCAGCGTGGCGTACGCCACCCCCCGCTTGAAGACATGGGAGTCCTCGAGCGCTACCCACTCGAGCGCCAGGTCCAGCGCCTCTCTCTGGTGCTCGGGTTCAGGACTGTCGGCCAGCGCCTGCATCAGGTAGTGCTGGGAGCTGTTGATCAACATGCCCTGCTCCGTGCGCCGCGCTTCGGCCAGGATCTCTCGCAGCATCGCCACGGCGCCGGGTAGGTCCCCCAACGCCGCCAGGGTCGCCCCGACGATGCTCCGCATCAGGCTCGCGTTCCGCTCCGAGCCGATCGCTTGGAAGTCCCTCATGCCCTCGTCGGCCGACTCGAAGGCCCGCCAGGGTCTGGCCTGCAGGAAGTGGCGGACGTAGCTCTTCGCGAAGCCCATCCAGCCGCGCGCCATGGCGTTGTCCGTCGTGGACTCAGCGCCTACCGCCAGCAGCCGACCGAACAACAGGTCCACCTTCTGGCGATCGCCAGACCAGATGGCCGCGACCACGAGGAAGCTCAAGGCCTCGACATAGTCCGCGATCGCCTCGGGCTCCGGCGTGGCGCGCAGCAGCAGCAGCTCCAACCGGGCGGCTTCCTCCTGGTACTCGGCATGAACGCACCCGATGATCAGTCCGCCCAGCAGTCTGCACCACAGCCGACTGCCTTCCTTCAGATCGTCCAGCACCGGAAGGCCTACCGCCACGGCCTGCGAGAGCTGATCCGCCCAGAAGGCCACCACGGCATGGAGCGCGCGCAGCCTCGCCAGCTCATGGCCCTCCACCCCACACCACATCGCCGCCTCCACGTACTTCATCGTCCCCTGCAGCTCATGCTGCTCGAAGAGCCGCTCGGCGGCCTGGATGTAGAAGCGGATGGCTCGCGCCGGTTGGTGCCCGAGCTGGTAGTGCGTGGCGAGCACCAGCGCATCCGGCTCGCCCATCCGCTCCAGCCACTCGCCCGCGAGCAGGTGGCCCTCGGGCCGGGGCCCGTCGGGAACCAGTCCGTAGGCCGCGTCCCGCACCAGGGCATGGCGGAAGCGGTACTCGCTCACAGAGGGGAAACGGCTGGCGGATTGCCGCTCGATGACCTCCTGCTCCACGAGCTGCTGCAGGTAGCTCTCCAGGTTTTCGTCCTCGTGCTGCCAGCCCAACAACGCGCCCACCCCGCCGGACCAGAAGGTGCGTCCGAAGATGCTGCCCGCCAGCAACACCTGGCGCGCACCGGACTCCATCCGCATCAGGCGCGCCTGCAGCACGGCCAGCACCGTCTCCGGAGCCGCTTCCCCTCGCCCTTCCGCCGCCATGCGGATGAGCTCCTCCAGGAAGAGCGCATTGCCGTCTGATTGCTCCACCACCTTCTGCACCACGGCCTCGGGCACCTGCGGCCCCAGCACCTCCCGCACCAGCCGCGCTCCCGCCTTGCGGCTCAAGCCGTTGAGCGACAGGTCCTGCAGGCGTCTCGCCCACAGTCCCGGGAAGAGCGTCTTCACCTCGGGCCGCGCCAGCGCCAGGACCATGAAGGGCTGCTCGGACAGCTCCCTCAGCGCCACGTCCACCAGCTTCACCGTGAGCGCATCGCTCCAGTGGAGATCCTCCAGCACCAGCAGCACTGGCTGGTGGGCACACTCGGCACCGAGGAAGGACACCAGCGCCCGGCCCATCTGCGTGCTCATCAGCCGTGGGTCGCTCCGCGCCGCCATCAGCCGGGGGCTGTCCTCCTCGGGGAAGGGAATGGCGCACAGCTCGCCCAGGAACTCCGCCGCCTCCTGGGCCTCCTCTTCAGGCAGGTGCCGAGCCACGCGCTGGAACAGGCGCACCCGACGCGCCTCCAGGTTCTCCCCTTCCACGATGCCGCACAGCCGCCGCAGCGCCTGCCCCAGCAGGCCATACGAGACGCCCGCGCTCATCGCGTCCCCTCGCCCCAGCAGCAGCAACAGGGGCAGCGCCCGCCGCTCGATGCGCCGCAGGAACTCATGACGCAGCCGCGACTTGCCCACGCCAGCGGGAGCCGTCACCAGCAGCGCCCGGGCCGAGGGTTCTTCCAGGCACGCGTTGAGGGTGAGCTCGAGGAGGGCCAGCTCCTGCTCGCGGCCCACACACGGCGTAGGCTTGCCCAGCAGCGGACGGGAGGCATCAACGCTGAGCTGCTCGCCTTGGAGCAGGAAGGTACCCGAATGCGGGCGGGCCAGCAGGAAGCCCGACCCGAGCAGCCCGGCCGTGACCTCGTCCATCACCACGGCGGCGGAGGAAGGTGTCCGCTCGAGCTGGTGCAGCAGCCGCCCTGCGCGATCCATGGCCTCACCCACTGGCAGGTGCTCATCGATGATGCCGAGCCCTGTGGCGAGCACCACGGCGGCTTCGGGCCAGCGCTCCTTGAATGTCAGGGCCCAGCGCGCCGCCAGAGCTGCCTGGTCCGTGGCGGTGCCGCGCTCCGGCAGCAGCGTGGCCACCAGCGAGCCATCCGCCAGCAACTCCACCTGTCCCCCATAGGGCGCGAGCGCCGACCTCAGCGACTCACACAGCGCGCGCCCCCGGCTCGAAGCCACTGACGCCTCCTCAGGCGCAAAGGACCGGAGCGACACCAACAGGACGCTGACGAGACGCTGCTCGGCCCCCGTGAGGCCGAGGGGGCGCGGGTCGGTCCCAGAGGAGGGCAGCAGCAGCTCGGGGGCGGACTCCAAGGCCGAGAGGGCCTCCAGCAGCCGGTCCGCATCCGCCAGCCGCCGCTTCGCGTCCTTGGTCAGCATCCGGTTCACCAGCACCTGCAAGCCCACGGGCAGGCCAGGATGCAGCGTGTGAAGGAGCGCCGGCTCGGCGTACAGAATCTTGGCCAGCGCGGCGGTGAAATGCGGGGCCTCGAAGGGGGGCTTGCCCGTGAGGCACTCGTAGAACACGCACCCCAGCGAGAAGATGTCCGCGGCGGGAGGAATCTCCAACTGGCTGGAAGCCTGCTCCGGCGCCATGTAGCCCGGGGTCCCCAGCACGGTGAAGCGCCCCGTCACCCCCAGGGTCGTGGGCACCACATGGCGGGCAAGGCCAAAGTCCAGTAGGACGACGTCCTCGGGACGGCCCCCGCGCAGGAACAAGTTGGAGGGTTTGAGGTCACGGTGGACGATGCCCTGACGATGGGCGATGGCCAGCGCCTCGGCGGCCCGGCGCAGCAGCGACAAGGCCTCGGACACGTGCAGGGGCCCGCGGGCCAGATGCTGAGCCAGGTCCTTCCCCTCGAGCCACTCCATGGCCAGGTAGGGCTGCTCCTCCTCGGTGGTGCCATGCGCGACATAGGCCACGATGCCGGGATGGTGCAGTCCGGACAGCAGCAGGGCCTCGCGATTGAAGCGGTGGACCTGCTCCGGGGAGGAGGCTCCGTCGACCAGCTTGAGGGCCACGGGCAGCCCCGTGGAGACATCGAGCGCTCGGTAGATGGCGCCCATGCCGCCACGACCCGCCAGGGTCTCGAGAGAGAAACGGCCGCCGATGACCGTCCCCGAAGAGAGGATCACAGGCATGCTGCTGGACGGAGCCGTCTTGTCGCTTTCAGCCGTCTTGTCGCTGTCGTCCATGAAGTGTCATGGCTTCCCCCCAACGCTGGCGGGCCAATGCCAACGTTCGGGCGTTCTCGGGTACCTGGTGCAGGAAACGCTCGCGAGCCAGAGGCTCCGGGATGTCATGGGCACGGGCGTGCATGCACCCCAAGGCCTCGCGCAGAGCGGCCTCGCCCGCCGCTTCATCCCCCAGCGCGAAACAGGCCTCCGCCAGTGCCAGGCGCAGGGAGACCGCATACGCGCCCATGTTGCCCGTCCGCTCCAACTCCCGCACGCCGAGCTCCGCCACCTCGCGGGCCTCCGCGGCGTTCCCCCGGGCGAGCAGAATGGAGCTGAGGATCGCTCGCGCCAGGAGCAGGTAGATCAGGAAGGGAGCCAGCAACGCACACGCCTTGCGAGCACGGGCCTCGGCCTCGGGGAGCGCACCGCCGGCCGCATCCAGCTTCGCCAGCATCGCGAGCCCGGAGCTCCACCTGAAGGACTGGGGATCCTCCCCCATGTACTCCTGGAGCAGGGGCCGGGCCTCATCCCATTTCGTGGGCTCCTGGCTGCTGGCCAGCACCAGGGCCAGGTAATGCAGGATGAAAGCCTCGGCGGTGTGCTGCTCCGTATGCCGGGCGGTGCGCAGGGCCGCGCGCATCCCCTCCACGGCGGTGGGCACATCCCCCAGCGAGGCCAGCGCCAGCCCCGAGTAGCACTGAAGAAGGAGCGCGTTCCGCTCCGAGCCAATCTCGCGGAAGTCCTTCATCCCCTGCTCGGACACCTGGAACGCCTGCCAGGGATGGGGCTCCGTCAGGTGGAGGAAATAGCTCTTCGCGAAGGCCACCCAGCCCCGCGTCAGGGCATCGTGCTCCATGACGCCCGCCCCTACCTCCAGGAGCCGCCCGAGCAGCCGCTCCATCTTCTCGCGCTCGCCGAACCAGCTCATCGGGAGTGCCAGCAAGGCGACGGCCTCGACATAGGCCGAGAGCGCGGCGGGCTCCGGGGTGGTGCTCAACAGGAGCTCGATCAACCCGCCCCCCGTCTCGTGCTGTCCCTCATGGAGGCTCGCGAGCAGGAGTCCGGCCATCAACCTGCACCAGAGCGGGCTGCCCGCCTTCAAGTCGGGCAGCACCGGGATGCCGAGCTCCAGGGCCTTCAAGAACTCATCCATCCAAAAGGCCGCCGTGGCCTGGAGCGCGCGAAGCCGGGTCAGGGACGCTCCGCTCACTCCGCATGCCAGGGCCGCCTCCACACACCGCAGCGTCCCCTGGAGATCATGCCGCTCGAAGAGCTGCTCGGCGGCCCGGGTATAGAAGTGGACGGCGCGCTCCGACTGCTCGCCGAGCTGGTGGTGCGTGGCGAGCACGAGCGGATCCAGCTCGCCCTTCTGTTCCAACCAGGAGCCAGCCAGGCGATGGCCCACCGGTCGATGGCTGTCGGCGACCAGACCGTAGGCCGCGTCCCGCACCAGCGCATGGCGGAAGCGGTACTCGGCCTCGGTGGAGAACCGGCTGTCGGGCTGCTGCTCGATGACCTCCTGAGCCACGAGCCACCGCAAGTGCTCCTCCAACTCCGCGACCGAGCCCTGCCGACCCAACAACTCGCCCACGCCCCCCGTCCAGAAGGTGCGTCCGAAGATGCTGGCCGCCAGGAGCACCTGGCGCACGCCCGGCTCCATCCGCAGCAGACGCGTCTGGAGCACCGCCAGGACCGTCTCCGGTGCGCCCTCCCCACGCCCCTCGGCCACTCCGCGGATGAGCTCCTCCAGGAAGAGCGCGTTGCCGTCGGACATCTCCACGGCCCGCTGCACGACGGTGTCTGGCACCTGCGGCCCCAGCACCTCGCGCACCAGCCGCGCCCCTGCCTTGCGACTCAGCCCGGACAGGGGAACCTCTTGCAGGCGTCGCGCCCACAGGCCCGGGAAGAGCGTCTTCACCTCGGGCCGGGCCAGCGCCAGCAGCATGAAGGGTTGCTCGGCCAGCTCCCGAAGCACCTCGTCCACCAGCGACACGGTGAGCGCATCACTCCAGTGGAGATCCTCCAGCACCAGCAGGACCGGATGGTGGGAACACTCGGCTGTCAGGAAGGTCACCAACGCCCGGCCCACCTGCGCGCTCATCAGCCGCGGATCGCTCCGCGCCGCGCGAAGACGGGGACTGCCCTCCTCGGGGAAGGGGATGGCGCACAGCTCGCCCAGGAACTCCACGACATCTCGGGCCTGCGCCTCCGGCAGGTGTCGGGCGACGCGCTGGTACAGCCGCTGCCGGTGCGCCTCCAGGCCCTCCCGCTCCACGATGCCACACAGCCCCCGCACCGCCTGGCCCAGCAGGCCATACGAGGCCCCCGAGCCCATTGGATCTCCCCGCCCCACGAGCACCAGCGGTGGCTGCTCCCGTCGCTCGACGCGACGCAGGAATTCGTGGCGCAGCCGGGACTTGCCCGTGCCTGCGGGCGCCGTCACCAACAGCGCGCGCGCAGCGGGCTCGTCGATGCAGCCATTCAAGGTGAAGTCGAGCAGGGCCAGCTCCTGCTCCCGGCCCACGCAGGGGGTGGGTTTGCCCAGCAGCGGCCGGGACTCATCGGCCCCCAGCAGCTCGCCTTCCAGCACGAAGGTGCCCGAATCGACGCGCGAGAGCCGGAAGCCCGGGCCGAGCAACCCCGCGGTCACCCCGTCCATCACCACCTGTGAGGAGGCCGGCTGCAGGCGCACCTGGCGCAACAGCCGCCCTGCCCTGTCCATGGCGTCGCCCACTGGCAGCCGCTCATTGAAGACACCCAGGCCGGTGACCAGCACCACCGAGGACTCAGGCAAGCGCTCCTTCAAGAAGAGGGCACAACGTGCCGCCAGGGCCGCCTGATCCGTGGCGGAGCCATGCGACGGGAGCAACGTGGCCACCAGCGAACCGTCCGCCAACAGCTCCACCCGGGCGCCGTAGGTCGAGAGCTCCGTGCGCAGCGAGTCGCGTAGCGCGAGCCCCTGCTTCCAATCCGCCGTCTCCTCCTCGGGGAACATGAAGCGGGAGGACACCAACAGGACGCTGACGAGCTTCTGCTCGCCTCCCGCCAGACTCTGGGGGCGCAGGCCCATCCTGGCCTGTGGCAGCAGCAGCTCGGGGACGGACTCCAGTGCCGAGAGCGCCTCCAGCAGCATGTCGGCGTTCACCAGCCGCCGCTTCGGATCCTTGGCCAGCATGCGGTCCACCAGCACCTGCAGCCCCAGGGGCAATCCGGGGCGCAGCGCCTCCAGGCGAGCCGGCTCCGCATAGAGGATCTTCGCCAGCACGGCGGCGAAGTGCGGAGCCGCGAACGGAGGCTGTCCCGTGAGGCACTCGTACAGCACACAGCCCAGCGAGAAGATGTCGGCGGCGGGAGGAATCTCCTGCTGGCTGGAGGCCTGCTCCGGCGCCATGTAGCCCGGCGATCCCACCACCGTGCCTGAGCCCGTCACGTCCATCAAAGAGGGCACCGCATGGCGGGCCAGCCCGAAATCCAGCACCACCACGTCCTCGGGGCGGCCCCCGCGAAGGAAGAGGTTGGAGGGCTTGATGTCACGATGGACGATGCCCTGATGGTGGGCCGTGGCCAACGCCTCGGTCGCCCGGCGCAGCAGCGATGTGACCTCGGGGAGCGTCAGGGGCTTGCGCAGCAGGCGGCGTGCGAGGTCCTCCCCGTCGAGCCACTCCATGGCCAGGAAGCGCTGGCCCTCCTCGGTGGAGCCATGCGCGACATAGGACACGATGGCGGGGTGATGCAGCCCCTCGAGCAGCAGGGCCTCGCGATTGAAGCGATAGACCGCCTCCTGCGAGGTGACGGCATGCAGCAGCTTGAGAGCAACGGGCCGGCCGGTGGTCTTGTCGAGGGCCCGAAAGACACTGCCCATGCCTCCGCGACCGGCCAGCTCCTCAATGAGGAACCGGCTGGCGATGACCGTGCCTCGCGAATGCCCTCCAGCAGCGGACCCCGGCGGAGAGGGCTCCGTCTTATCGTTGTCCATGAGGAGTCAGGTCCTTGTTTCCCGCCCCGCGCAACCAGTCCGAGCCCAGGTACGCGTAGACGCCCACGCCCACCGTCAGGGCGAAGGATACCTTGAAGGCCACCGACAACTTCGGTGGGTGGATTTGCGAGATGGTGCCCTCGATGAACCCCGCGAGGACGAAGAGTGCAAGGGTGCCGAAGAGGAGCTTCACCGCACGCACGGCCTCCTGACGCAGCGCCATGCCACGGGGAAGTCCACGCGGCGCCACCTGCCCTCGGGCGATGACAAAGCCCGCCGCACCCGCGATGCAGATGGCCGTGATCTCCGGAATGCCGTGCGGGAGAATCCACGCCCAGAACCAGCCGGCCATCCCCTTCACCGTGTACACCTGCGCGAGCGCGCCCAGCATCAACCCGTTGATGAAGAGCATCAACGCCGTGCCCACGCCCACGGTGATGCCCAAGGCGAAGGCGAGGAACGCGACCTCGATGTTGTGGGTGAAGAGGAAGGAGGAGAACGCGGCCTGCTGCTCCACGGACATCCCCTCCCCCGAGGCCTCGTCGGCGGCGCGCTGGACAGGATCCAGGCTCAGGTGCTCCGCGGGGACGAGGTAGGGCGCCGCGTCCGGGTCCACCAGCATGCCCAGGTACCCGAAGCCCACACCTGCCAGGAAGAGGAGCGCCGAGGCCGCGAACACCCGCCACTCCTGGCGGAGCAGCGCGGGGAAGCCACGAGCGACGAACCCCCACACATCCGAGAACCGAGGCCGCTGGCCCGGGTAGGTGACAGCATAGGCCCGGCCCACCAGATCATTGAGGTACTCGCTCACGTCAGCCGAGCCGCTGCGCGCGCGCACCCACAGCAAGTCGCTGGAGACAGCGCGGTACAGCTTGCCCAGCGTGCGAGCCTCCTCCAATTGGAGGGAGCGCAAACCCGAGCCCTCGGCCTTGTCGAGCAGGGACTCCAACTGTTGCCAGCGCGGCCGCCGGGCCTCGATGAACTCGGGCATCTCCATACGCGGCGACTCTAACCCAGTCCGCGGAGGGCCGAGCCTACTGCCGCTGCGCGGGGAGCAGGCCGGACCAGCCGAGGGTCACCTGCCCACTCCAGCCCCCCCAGACGCGAGCGCCATCCGGACCAAAGCCCCGACGCACCGAGGTGCCCAGCTCGAACCCAGCGAGCATGAAGCGCGCGCCCACTCCCGCGGCACAGGCAAACGGGCCCGGCTCACGAGGCGTGGCATCAACCAGGGCGTCGATTTCCGCTCCGAGTGCGAGCGTTGGAAGAGGCAGGAACCAGGCTTGATAGGCGCTGTCCCAGGAGGCCCGCGCCTCGCCCGGCCTGAGGCCGTAGCCCTGACTGGTGGAGAACGCCCACTGTCCCCGACGCATCCCGACGAGCAGCGCCGGACGCAGCCTCAGCCCCCGAGCCTCCTCATCGAATTCGGAGCCCGCCAGAGTCCCATCAAAGGACAGCAGCACGCGGAAGGCCGGATGGTCCGTCAACCGCACCCGTGCCGACAACGAGGCGGACAGGGCTGTCGCGGGCAACTCACCCGACGCGCCATCGCCGCGCAGGAGCACTCCGGGACGCATCGCCAGCGCCGTGCCCAGGGCCACGCGTTCGGACACCCGCCCCTCCACGGCGAGGGTGGTGCGCCCGCGAGCCAGGTCCACTCCCGCCGAGCCCAGCTCGGGCTGGGCGCGCAGCTCGAAAAGCCAGGCCCGCGGCAGGAAGGCCGTGGGCATCGGAGCCGCCTCCACCAGACCTCCCGAGGGAGCACCCAGCATCGACATCAGTGCTGCCTCCTCCTCAGCGGAGGCCACGGGCGGCTCGGGCTCCTCAGCCACGGAGACAACCGGGTCCTGCGCCAGAGGGGCCTGAGCGTTGACCTGCTGGACACGTGTGTCACCCCAGAGCGCTTCCACCGAGGCCACGCGCTCCCCGTTGCGCATCCCCGGCACTGCCCGTGTCACCAGCGAGCCGTCCGACTGGCGCCGCAGCGGCTCCTCCACCTGGGTGCCATGAAGCCCGCGCAGCTTCAACGCGGCGAAGGGGCCCTCCAACGGCCGGCCCTGCTCATCGCGCACCTGAACCTTCACCCGGAACGAGCTGGCCACGGGCTCGAGGTCCACGTCCACGCGAGGCGGCACCACCGTCAGCGTCAGCGTCTCCGGGCGAGCATCAGGCACTCCGCGCGGCAGTACCTCCAGTGTGTGCGAACCCACGGCCTCTACCCGCACCGGGTGCGTCGTGGGAGCGCCGTCGAGACGGAAGTCCAGCGACTCAGCCCCCTCCACCGAGAGGTCCAGCCGGAACGCGCCCCGAAGGCCCTGGGGCCCCGCCACGCCGCGCTCCGTCTTCACGCGCAGCACCTCCACCTGCCGCACGGGGGACGCCCGGCCCACCAGCCCCGAGGCGTCCACGGCCCGCACCCGCGCGAAGTACCGGCCGGGCGCCAACGCGCGAGCCACGGACTTCAGCGACTCCTGCCCCGCCGGCACCGTCTCGCCGTGCACCCGATCGTTGAAGCGCTCGTCGCGCGCGAGCTCCACCCGGTAGGAGGCCGCCTCCTTCACGGGCGCCCACGTCAGCTCCTCGTCCACGCCCTTGTCGTCCAGCAGCATCCGCACCGGGCGCACCAGCCCCGCCCATGCCGGCGCCTCGGGCAGTGGGCGCGGCTTCTCGGGCACCTTGCCCTTCTCCACCCGCGTGCCGTGGTCCCTGGGCACCTGGACGCTCTGGCCCTTCGCGTGCACCTCCGCCTGGCCGTCATAGACGGAGACGCGACTCGTCTGCTGCGCGTCCACGCCCACGAGCAGTTCCTTCGAGCGCGCGGCCACCGAGGCCGCCGGCATCTGTACGCCCACGGGCTCACCGCGCAGCTCGGCCAGCGACACGTTCAGCTCGCCCTGCAACAGCTCCACCGCACCGGACTTCTTCACCGCGTCCGATGCCTTGGGCGCCTGTCCGTAGATGACGACGAGCGCGTTCTCGTTCATCTGCAGGCGCGTCAAATCCTTGAAGGTCACCTCGGCGCCGGCCTCGCGCAGCGTGTTGACGGAGTCCAACCGCCACAGCCCCTGGCCGGTGTTCGCCTGGCGCCACTCCACCTTGCCCGCCCGCTTGGCGTTGACCTCGGGCCGGATGAAGGTGAGGCGCGCGTCCGGGTCGCCCTTGATGCGCAGCACCGTGCCCGGCTTCAGCTCGTGCGGCGGTGGCCCCATCTTGTTGAGCGCGTGCAGCTTCGCGGAGCCGACCGTCACGTCGCCGAACACCTTGCGCGCCACGCTGCCGCAGGTGTCTCCGGGCTGCACCACGTAGACGTCGTCATCGACGACCTGCTGAGCCCACGACTGGGCCGGCAAGCAGCACACCAGGGCGAGCACCGTGGCGAGCCCTCTAACGCTTGAGCTTCTGAGCACGCGATACCTTCCGGGTTAAATCGTTTGGATCCAGCGGCAGGGGGACGAAGTCGAACAACCCGCCCTCCAGCGCGCCCGTCACCAGCTCCCAATCATCTGCGGGACCACACAGAAGAACCGGCGGGGAATCCGGGCGAGCAGCCAGGGCCCTCGCCCGCGCGAGGGACTCGCGCCCCTCCGCGACGACGAGCAATGCGCCGAGTTCCTGCAGCGGATCCTCTGCCGAGACCACCTTCACCTGGAATCCACACGCAGCAAGCGACATCACCAGCGTGTTTCCCGCGGCCGACGGATGCAGCTCGGACAGCACGGCCACGGGAGCCCCACCCACCGCGGGACTCGGCACCGGCACCGCATGCGGCACAAGCCCGCGCTCCATCTTCTTTCCCTCTCCCCGCTTCCTCGGCGCGGACTCCCACGGCTCGGCGAGCACGGCCAACAGATCCTGGCGCATGGCCGCCGCATCCGCCGGGCGCGCTTCGGGCAGCTTCTCCAGCGCCTTCATCACCACGGCCTCGAGGCGCTCGGACAAAGAGAGCTCCGGCCGCGCCTCGCGGAACGAGGGAATCGGCTTGTAGAGATGCGCAACGGCCACCTCGGCCGAGGCCATGACCGGGAAGGGAGACACGCCGGTGAGCAGCTCGTAGAGCACGCACCCCAGCGAGTACAGATCACTGCGCCCGTCCAGCGGCAGCCCGCGCAGCTGCTCCGGGGACATGAAGCCCGGCGTGCCCACGGCCATGCCCTCCTGGGTGAGGCGCACGTTCAGCTCGCCCCCGAGCACAGCCAGGCCGAAGTCGAGCAACTTCACGCGCTCGCCACCTGGGTGGGACTCGAGGAAGAGGTTCGCGGGTTTGAGGTCGCGGTGGATGATGCCGAGCGTGTGCGCGGCCTCCAGCACCTCCAGCACCTGCACGGCCAGACCCACCGCGCGCGGGACCGGCAGCGCCCCCTCGCGCAGCAGCAGGGACTCCACCGTCTCGCCGGACACCAACTCCATGGCGAGGAAGAGGAAGCCGGCATCGAGCCCGTAGTCATACACCTCCACCGAGCCTGGGTGGCGCAGCCGGGCCAGCACCTGGGCCTCGCGTTGGAAGCGCTCGGCGAAACCGGGGGCGCTGGCGATGTGCGGGTGCATCACCTTGAGGGCCACGTGGCGACCCAGGCCGAGCTGCTCCGCCTCGTACACGGAGCCCATGCCCCCCTGGCCGAGCACACGCAGCACGCGGAAGCGCTCGCCGACCACCTGGCCGACCCGAGGCATCAGGCCGGCACCTCGTAGACGCTGGTGACAGCGGTGCGACCGTGCAGCTTGCGCTCCCCGGCGGGTACCAACTCCAGACCGCTCTCACCGAGACGCTCGCGAGTGGTCTCACTGACGAGGATCTGCCCCGGCTGGGCCATGGCCTCGAGCCGCGCGGCCACGTTCACCGTGTCACCGATGACGGTGTACTCCATGCGCTTCTCGCTGCCGACGTTGCCCGCCACCGCGGGGCCGGTGTGGATGCCGATGGCCAGCTGAATTTCGATGCCCCAGCGCGCGCGCCAGCGGCGGTTGCCCACGTCGAGCCAGCGGCGCAAGTCCTCTGCCGCCTGCACCGCGCGCAGCGCATCGTCGGAATGAGACTGGGGCGAGCCCCACACCGCCATGATGCAGTCCCCGATGAACTTGTCGATGATGCCCCCGCGCCGCTGGATGATCTCCGTGGCGAAGGTGAACAGCTCGTTGAGCAGCGCGACGATGACCTCCGGGGGCTGGGACTCAGACAGCCGGGTGAAGCCCACCACGTCCGCGAAGAAGATGGTCACCTCGCGGCGCTCGCCCCCGAGCCGCAGCTGGTCGGGATTGGAGACCACCAGCTCCACCACATCCGGAGACAGGTAGCGGCTGAGGGCCGCACGCACCTGCGTCTGGGTGACGACCTCGCGCTCCTTGGCCTCCAGCGTCAGGGCCATGCTGTCGAAGGCGCGGGCCAAGGTGCCCAGCTCGTCCGCGCGCCGGGTGACGCGCTCGCCCACGCCGCGGAAGGTGCGTTCGGCGAGTGCTCGTGTCGCCGCCACCAGGTCCCGAATGGGCCGAGTGAGCTGCCGAGCCCCGAGCAACCCCACGGCGAGCGCCACCAGGGCGGCCACTGCGAGCGCGGCGAGAATGGAGGCACGCATCTCCGACAGGGACGCGTACGCCACCGACTGGGGCTGCTGCACCGCCACCGCCCAGCCTCGCTCGGAGAGCACCTCCAGCGAGCCGACCATCGCCTGCCCCTCGTGGTGGAAGTCCGAGATGGCGGCCATGTCCGTCCCGAAGGAGGAGTTCCCACTCAGAGCAGCGAAGAGGCCATGCGTGGAGAAGTCCTCGCGGGACGCCACGCGGGACGGGTCCGCATGGAGGACCAGCCGCCGCTCCTTGTCCACGACAAACACGTTCTCGCGCGATCCGAGGAACTTCTCACCGAGCTCGCCCATCAGCGCACACAGCTCGCCGAGCTTCACCTGAGTGCCGAGAATGGCGCGCACGGAGCCCTCCCGGACGATGGGGAAGAACACCTCGAGCACGGGCCCGCCCTGCGCGCTGGTACGCACGCCCTGGACCACCAGGTGCCCGCTGGAGGTGAGGGCCTGGAGGAGCCCGGCGTCCAACCGAGGGGCGAGCTCCGGGGCCGGAACCTCATCCGCCTTCACGGTCGTGACGCTCTGGCCACTCGGAGCGTAGAGCGTGACAAAGTCGATGTTGCCCAGGGCCGCCAACCGGGAGCCCACGAGCGCGAAGCGCGTGGCGTCGTCACCCAACCCGGGCGCGAAGAGGAGCTGCCCGAGGCCCGCGAGCTCCTGCTCGACGCGAGCCAGCTCACCCCGGACGGCCCGCTGCACATCTCCGACGATGGAGCGGTGCAGGTGGCGGACGAGCTCCTGGAGAGCGTCTGCGTTGGTGTCCATCATCTTCCAGCCCAGTCCCACCAACGGAGGCAGCGCACAGGCCAGGATGAGGAGGAACAAACGCGTGAAGAGCGAGAGGCCTTGCGACCCCGCCGCATCCTGTTGAACGGGAGGAGGAGCTGGCACGTCCGTGCCACGCTCCGTGTTGCGAGTCTCCACTCCAGGGGCAGGGGTCGCGGCCATTGTCTGAATGCCCCATCTAACACTCCCGGTGGGTGCGGAGCGAGCCCTTGACCCACTCCGCAACCCGCCCGGTTCCCAGACGAGGAAGCGCTAGCCCCTCACGGAAGCTTCAACGCGCTACACTGCTGGGCCCCTTTCCCGCAGTGAGGAGCTCCTGTCATGCGCATCCACAAGCCCGCTTCATCCCGATGGCTCGCGGCGGCCCTGCTCCCGTTGCTGGCCGCTTGTGGCCCCACGGATCCAGGTGAGGCCCTGCGCGCGCTCGGCGAGTTCCAGGACGGCATCATCACCTTCTACGACGCGACGGGCGCGGGCAACTGCAGCTTCGATCCCAGCCCGCAGAACCTGGACGTGGCGGCGATCAACAAGGGCCAGTACGAGGGCAGCGCGGTGTGCGGCTCGTGCGTGGAGATTGAAGGCCCCAAGGGCAACCTGCGCGTGCGCATCGTGGACTCCTGCCCGGACTGCCCTGACAAGGGCCACCTGGACCTCAGCCGCGAGGCCTTCGCGAAGATCGCCAACCCCATCGATGGCCGCGTGAAGGTGCGCTGGCGCATGGTGACCTGCGACGTGCAGGGCCCCATCCGCTACCACTACAAGGACGGCAGCTCTCAGTGGTGGACCGCCATCCAGGTGCGCAACCACCGCCTGCCCGTGACGAAGCTCGAGTACTGGAAGAACAACGCCTGGGTCCAGGTCAAGCGCGAGGACTACAACTACTTCGTCGAGCCCAGCGGCATGGGCACGGGCTCCATCAAGGTGCGGGTGACGGCCTCGGACGGACAGACGCTCGAGGACACCCTCCCCGCGCCGACGTCCAACACAACCCACGATGGAGCAGCCCAGTTCAAAGGGGGCTGAACACGTGACGTGACTCTGGCCTAGACTGGAGCGGTGACGGACACGCCCGACACCCTCCTCGACGGAACCCACACCGTGCTCACGCCCGAGTACGTGGAGTTCCGCTTCACGCTGGCGGGCATCTACTCGCGCTTCCTGGCGTGGCTGTTGGACACGCTCATCGTCATGGTGGGCACGGGAGCGATCCTCTCGGGACTCAGCATGGCGATGATGGTCTTCCCCGGCTTCGCCAGCGCGCTGGGGTTCGTCATCTACTTCCTGGTGGACTGGGGCTACGGCATTGCCCTGGAGACGGCCTGGAGCGGACGAACGGTGGGCAAGCGCGTCATGGGCCTGCGCGTCATCCAGCGCAGCGGGGTGCGCATCGGCTTCTACCACGCGGCGCTGCGCAACCTGGCGCGGCCGGTGGATCGGCTCCCCTTCCTCTACCTGGTGGGCGGGGTGGCGGCGCTGTTGTCCGGCTCGTACCAGCGGCTGGGAGACATGCTCGCCGGCACCATCGTCGTGCGCGAGCGCCGCCTCAAGGCGCCCTCGGCCATCGGGGCGGCGGCCGGTGAGGGGCTGTTGGCGGATCCCCTCTTCGTCTCGCGGGTGAAGCGGCTGAGCGCCGAGGCGCGGGAGCTGGTGCTCTCCGCGGCCCTCCGGCGCGAGGAGCTGCGGATGGAGGCCCGTCTACGCCTCTTCTCCGCGCTCGGCACGAAGCTTCAGGAGCTGCTGGCCATGGAGAAGCCGGCCCATCTCTCGGACGAGAAGTGGACGCTGCTGGTGGCCGCGGCCCTCATTCCCGCCCCCGGCGCACGCACGAGCACCGGGGCTCGCGCGGTGGCCTAGAAGTAGACGGACGTGCCCGCGGACACGATGAGCGACGTCTGCACCCGCTCCGTCAGGGACAGGTAGGCGTTGAACTGCGCCCGCGCGCCCAGGCTGACGGAGTCCGACACGAAGAACTCGATGCCCGCGTTGGGTCCCACGCCGAAGAAGTTCGAGTCCCCCTGCGGCTTGAAGACGTGCAGGTAGCTCAGGTCCGCCCCGATATAGGGCCGGATGGTCTCCTCCATGAAGAGGTAGCGGACGCCCAGCGACGGCGCCAGGCCCACCACGCGCTGCTCGCTGATCGGATCGTACGGGAAGGCGATCTTCGTCAGCGAAACGAGCTCGAAGCCCCCCTCGATGTAGAGGCTGGCGTCGAAGCCGACGAACACGGTGTTGTTGAGGCTGGCCGTGTTGTTGAAGTTCATGTAGCCCAGCGACAGACCGAGGCTGCGGTTGGCGAACTGGGCATGGGCGGGAGCGGCCATGAAGAGGGCCACCAAGAGGCCAAGAGCGTAGAAGAACGAGCGCATGGCCCGGACTCTAGCGTCCCCTGGCGGCGGCTAAACCACTGAAACCGCAAGGATTCCCCCCTTCCAGAGACGTTGATCCGGATGGGGGGCATCTCCTACACTCCGGCCGATCATGCCTTCCCTCCGTTCCGCGCTCGCCCTTCCCCTGCTCCTGGCCTCCGGCTGCATCAACACCCAGCCGCCCTCCGACCGGGGCCTCGTCAACAACGAGCTGTGTGCCCAGGAGTTGGCCAAGGGGGACTGCAAGCAGGCCGAGATCTATTGCGACCTGGGGATCGAGTTCGCGCCCCAGTACGCGGACCTGTGGTCCAACAAGGGACTCATCGCCCTCTGCATGGGCAACAAGAAGCAGGCCAAGGAGTTCTTCATCAAGGCCGTCCGCTTCAACCAGGAACAGGCGTCCGCCTACGCGAGCCTCGGCACGATCTACCTGGACGAAGGCGCCCTCGGGAAGGCGCACGACAGCTTCCAGCGCGCGCTGAAGGTGAACCCGGACTACGTCGAGGCCCGGTACAACCTGGGGCTCACCTACATGAACATGAAGAAGCTGGACAAGGCGGAGAAGGAGTTCCTCACCCTGCTGGTGATTGACCCCAACAACGCCCAGGTCCACCACGATCTGGGCATCGTCAAATACCAGCAGGGCCTCAAGGAAGAGGCCGCGCAGGAGATGACGAAGTCCGTCCAGCTCGCCCCCAACCTCAATCCGGATTGGTGGAACAACCTGGGCGCGGTGCTGATGGAGCTCAGCCGCTTCGAGGACGCCCGGCAGGCCTTTGGCAGCTGCGTGTCCCTCAAGAGTGATCACCCGCAGTGCCTCAACAACCTGAGCATCGCCCAGCGCAAGGCGGCCCTCACGGACTCGGCCCTCAAGGAGTTCCGCGACACGCAGAAGGCGGAGAACACCCCTCCCGCCCTCTTCGAGCTGGCGCGCAAGTACAAGGAGCAAGGGCTGCTGTCCGAGGAGGAGCGGACCTACAAGGCCTGCCTCAAGCTGGACGACAAGTACGCCCCCTGCCACTACGGCCTGTTCCAGCTCTACTCGGAAGGCCACAAGCGCCAGTCCGCGGAGATCGCCTGCAAGAACTTCCTCAAGTACGGCTCGGTGGAGGAGTTTCCCTCCGAGATGGAGACGTGCGAGAAGTTCCTCAGCGCGCAGTCGTACTAGCGCCCGCCCACGGCTACGAGCACCCCCGCCATCGCGATGAGCGTCAGGCTTACGGTTAAAGAGAGCAGTACCTCCGGTGGTAAAGCCACCGAGTTCGTCCTCGACGAATCCATCATCACCCTGGGCCGCGACAAGGGCTGCCAGGTGGTGTTGGCGCAGCAGGCGGTGTCGCGCAGCCACGCCCGCATCACCCAGGAGGGCAACCTCTTCTTCCTGGAGGATCTAGGCAGCGCCTACGGCACCCAGGTGAACGGCAAGCCCCTGCCCAAGGGAGAGAAGCGGCTGCTGCGCAATGGCGACATGATCGTCATCGCCCAGTTCGACATCCGCTTCGACAAGGTAGCGGATCTGCCCCACGACGTGGAATCGCAGAAGACGTCCTTCGTCGCCCGCAACATGGTGAAGGACGTGATGCGGGGCCTGTCCGGCAGCGAGGAACGCTACCTCCGAGTGATGAACGGCCCGCGCGAGGGCGAGCGCCTGGAGATCAACGACGCCCAGGAGTTCGTCATCGGCCGCGACGAGTCAGCGGACGTGGTCTTCCAGGACGACCTCATCTCCCGCCGGCACGTGAAGGTGCGGCGCGACTGGTCCGGCACGCACGTGGAGGATCTGGGCAGCCGCAACGGCATCAAGATCAACCGCAAGCGCGTGTCGCGCAAGATGCTCCGGGACGGTGACGAGCTGGAGGTAGGCGGCGTCCGCTTCGTCTACGTGTGCCCGTCCGAGGCGCCCGAGGAGCAGGCGGAGGTCCTGGCCGCGGAAGTGGCCTCGGCCACGAGCGGAGAGAGTAACGCCACGAACTCGCCGCCGGCCGCGCGTGAGCGCACGTCCTCGACGAAGCGCACCGCCGCCCCCACCGAGAAGCCCCCGGAGCCCGTCCAGGCCGAGGCCCAGGAGGAACCGGAAGCTCCCGCCGCCGCGGAGGAGCCCGCTGCGGAGCCACCGGAGGAGCCGGAGGAGCCGGTCGCCGAGGAGCCTCCCCCGGAGATTCCCGTGAGGGCGCCTCCGCCCCCGAGGTCTGGCCGCCGCGACGAGCTGGCGGACGAGGCACCGGGAAAGGACGTGAAGCGCCTCATTCCCCTGGTGGTGCTAGGCCTCATCGGCCTGACGGCGTTGGGCGTGCTGATCGCCCTGTTCGTCGGAGTCTAAAACCGACTCCCTCTCCCACTGGGAGAGGGCGGGGGGTGAGGGTATCCGAGCCCGTTCTCCAACCTATAGCCCTCGGTGTGAACAGGGGGTTCAACCCGAGTTCACCCGATACCCTCACCCCGACCCTCTCCCGAAGGGAGAGGGGAAGGTGCAGTCCTTCGAGGACTTTCCTGAAGGGCTTAGCGGATGGAGATGCGGGCCACCGGCTGGATGTTCAAGTCCGGGGACAGCTCCTGGAAGCTGACGATGGAGAACGGCGGGTTGAACTCGAACTCGAGCAACTTGCGCACGTAGCGCCGGATATCCATCGCGGTGAGGATGACAGGGCGCTGCGCGCTGGGCGGCAGATGGCCGCACTCGGACTTGACCGCCTGGACGATCTCCTGGGCGATGTCCGGCTCCAGCGCCAGGTGGGTGCCCGCCGAGGTCCGCTTGATGGAGCCGCGGATGGCCTCTTCGATCTGCGGATCCAGCAGATACACCACCAGGGTGCCCGTGCCGCGCGCGAACTTGTGGGACACGTAGCGCCGCAGGCTGGAGCGCACATGCTCGGTGAGCATCACGTTGTCGGCCTCGACCTGGCCGTACTCGGCCAGAGCCTGGAGGATGCCGCGCAGGTCGCGGATGGAGATCTCCTCCTCCACCAGGCGCCCGAGGATGTCCGTGAGCTTGAGCACGGTGACGACCTTGGGGACCACTTCCTTGACGATGGCGGGGAAGGCCTTCTCCAGCTGGTCGAGCATCGACTGCGTCTCCTGGACGCCGATGAACTCGCGCGCCTGGCGGCGCAGCACGGCGGCCAGGTGGAGGATGATGTAGCCAGGCACGTCCCAGGTGGTGAGACCGGCCGCCTCGAGCGTTTCCTTGTGCTGCTCGGGCACCCACGCCGCGGGCTGGCGGGTCGCGGGGTTGATCGCCTCGAAGCCCTGGATGTTCATCAACCGCAGGCGCTCCACCGTGTCGTTGACGAGCACGTGGCCGATGGTGGCCTGACCCGTCACCACGGGGACCTCGTTGATCTGAATCTGATACGAGCCGGGGGGCAGGTTCGGGTTGCCGCGAGCGCGAACGCCGGGGAAGCGCACGCCCAGCTCCACGAAGAGACCATCGCGCATGAAGGGGATGAGCTCGAAGAGGAACTTGCCGTTGTCCTGACGCGAGTCCACGAAGGGAACCAGGGCGTCGGAGACCTCCAGCACGATGGGCGTAACGACAGGGATGAAGAGCTCGGAGTCCGGGTTGATGGGCTCCTTCGGCTGGGGCTCGGTGGCCGCCGGCGTCTCGCCCGGGGGCGTATCTCCCGCGGTGAGGCCACCCTCCTCGCCCGCCGCACCCGCCTTCTCCTTCTTCATCATCGTCCAGGCGCCGTAGCCGGCTCCAGCGCCGAGGAGGAAGAACGGAATCTTAGGCAGACCGGGGATGAGACCGAGCACGAAGAGCATGCCCGCGGCGATGGCGATGGCCTTCGGGTAGGCGGTGAGCTGCGAGCCCACGTCCGCGCCGAGGTGGTTCCCCTCCTCTTCGCCGCCCACGCGCGTCACGATGATACCGGCGCAGGTGGAGATGAGGATGGCGGGAATCATGCCGACCAGACCGTCACCGATGGTGAGCAGCGTGTACTTCTCCGCCGCGCTCGCGACGTCCATCCCCTTCTGCATCACACCGATGACGAGACCACCGACGATGTTGATGACGGTGATGATGATGCTGGCGATGGCGTCGCCCTTGACGAACTTCATCGCACCGTCCATGGCGCCGAAGAGCTGGCTCTCTCGCTCCAGGTCGCGGCGCTTGCGCTTGCCCTCCTCCTGATCGATGGAACCCGCGCGCATGTCCGCGTCGATGGACATCTGCTTGCCGGGCATGGCGTCCAGGGTGAAGCGCGCGGCCACTTCGGCGACGCGCTCGCTGCCCTTGGAGATAACGATGAAGTTGACGATGACGAGGATGACGAAGATGACCAGACCGACGACGAAGTTGCCCTGAACCACGAAGTGGCCGAAGGCCTCGACCACCTCTCCGGGATCACCCGTCAGCAGGATGAGGCGCGTCGTGGAGATGGTGAGCGCCAGGCGGTACATCGTGGTGATGAGCAACAGTGTCGGGAATACCGACAGTTGCAGCGCCTGAGGGACGTACAGGGAGATCAGCAACAGCACGACGGAGATGCTGATGTTCAGGGTGAGCAGCACGTCCAGCAGCAGCGTGGGCAGCGGGACGATCATCATCCCGATGATCGCCACCACCACGCAGGCCAGGACGATGTCGGAGTATTTGGAGAGGAAGCTGTTGCTCTGGGCAGACATTGTCGGTTGCCGATCCTAGCGGTACCGGGCGCCATTCCCAAGCCTCCCCGCCCGAGTCCCCCTGGATGCCTGGCCTTTCTCGCGAAGGTACAGCTAGCCGTTCGTCCCGCTCTCAGCGGAATCCTGCAGGGCCTCCTCCGCGGCGCTCTGACGCGCCGCTTCGGCCAGCAGCCGCGCCCGCTCGCTGAGCGGATCCTTGTTCTCCGGATCCAACGCCACCACCCGGGAGAAGTCCTCGGCCGCCTCCAGGAGGCTGCCCAGGCGCAGGTGGACCTCTCCGCGGTTGACGAGGGCGGGACAGTCCGTCGGGTTGAGCCGCAGGGCCTCGTTGAAGTGGATCAGGGCATCATCCAGCTCGTCCACGGCCAGGCAGATGGCTCCGAGCGCCGTGCGGTAATAGCCCTCAGAGGGATCACACGCCGCCAGCTCCACGAAGACGGCACGGGCCTCCTCGTAGCGACCCTGTTCGTAGGCCTGGAAGCCCTTCATGGCCCGCTCGATCATCTCGGGCCCGGACAGTGGACGTGCGTCCTGGGTCGATGCCGTCGCCTTGGACTCGGTCGTCATCCGCGCAACTCCCTCATGCCCCTGCTCGAGCCCCCTCTGGGAGGAAGGGCGGCAGGACTCTACTCCGAGAGCACGGGCAGCACCAGATACCCCGTGAAAGCTTGAATCCAGTGAAAATAACCAGGAAACTTCTGGAGGGCCGGGGCGATAATCCTTTTGTCAGCAGGTTGCTGTGCCCACCCACATCACCCTCTAGGAGCTTCCCGCCATGTCCACCGTCAACAACGCCGCCACCTCCGCGCTCAACAAGGCCCTCTCCAACAGCAACACCTACAGCACCGAGGAGAACAACCTCCTGAGCAAGCTGAGCGGCCCGGACCGTGACCGCATGGAGGCCCAGCTCGCCCTCCAGAAGCAGCAGGAGACCGTGGCCTTCATCTCCAACATGATGAAGAAGCTCAACGAGATCGCGATGTCCGTCATCAACAACCTCAAGTAGTCCTGACGGTTCCCGCTTCTCCCCAGCCGGCCTCGCCTGGCCCTCCCCTCTTCTCCGGGGCGGCTCCCAGTGCCTGGCCGGCTTCTTTCGTTTTGGGGCTGCGATCCGGTCCCCTGGGCGTCGACCCCTGAAAAATCAGTAGAATATCCCGCCCAAGCAACACCGCGAGCGAACCTCGGATAATTCCTCTGTCAGCAACACAGTCCCTGGATCCCTCTCTCCGCGAGAAACACATGACCACTGGAATCTCGAACCAGAACAGGCAGACCGCCACCTCGACGAACCTCAACTTCAGCGGTGTGAACGAGCAGACCCTGGCGGCGAACGCCAAGCTCATCGACTCGACCCTGAAGCTGATGAACGAGGCGGTGAACCTGGCTGGCAAGGCGCTGGACACGGCCGACCAGATGGGCAAGGCGGTCCAGGCACAGCAGCAGTTCGGCACCGGCGGATGCTTCCCCACCGAGCAGCCGAACCCGGCCGACTCCTTCCACCGTGAGGCCAGCCTCCGGGTCGACGACAGCGGGAAAATCACCACGCCGGGCGGCTATACCATCGAGCAGCTGGGCCAGTTCGAGTGGAAGATCACCGGTCCGGACAACAAGGAGACCCGCGTCTGGGGCGACCCGCACGTCGAGGAGAGCGACGGCGGCAAGTGGGACTTCAAGAAGAACACCGAGTTCGTGCTGGGTGACGGCACCCGCATCGACGTCACCTGCAAGCCCTATGGCAACGGCGCGACCGTCACCGGCCAGCTCGACATCGTGAACGGCGACAGCCACGTGCGCGTCACCGACATCGACAAGGGCAAGGGCAAGGTGGGTCCCGTGACCGACGATGGCCATGCGCAGCTGTCCACCTTCAACATCGCCGGAGCCGACCACGTCACCATGGGCAAGACGACGGCCGACTGGACCTTCGAGGGCCGGGAGATCGTCGGCTCGGAGAACCAGGGCGAGAAGCTGAAGACGAAGAACGAGGTGGCCACGATCACCAGCAACTGGATGACCCAGTTCGCCACGAAGAAGAAGGGCAACGACACGCTGCAGGCCATGCAGGAGCGCTTCGACTCCGTGCAGAAGCTCTTCGAGTCCCTGACCAACACCCGCGCGATGGGCTTCAACCCGTTCCGCCGCCAGAACGACTTCGCCAAGTACGACCGCAACCAGCACCTCGAGGGCATGAAGGCGTCCTTCAATGCGATGACCGAGATGATGAAGGCGCTGCAGCGGCAGTTCGAGATCAGTGGTATGCTCCGCGGCCGCGGTTCGAACATCGCCTAGCCGCCATCACCACCGGACGGGGCCGGAGGCCCCGTCCTCGAGGTCTCTGTGAGCAGCGACTCTTCCCCGCCTCCTGACGAAAAAGCCCGGCGTGAGCAGGAAGCCGCCGAGAAGTTGATTCGCGGTGAGATCACCCTGGGTCAGTTCCTGGGGATGCCCACGCAGGTGCTCTATCAATGGGCGAACACCGCGCACCAGCTCCTGCAGGCGGGTAGCACGCAGCAGGCGTTGCAGATCTTCAAGGGCCTGGTGGCCGCGGCCCCCTACGACAGCGTCTTCCACTGCCAGCTCGCCGCGACGTACATGACGCTGGAGAAGTACGACGAAGCGTTCGAGGAGTTCGAGCAGTCGCTCCGCTTCAACTCGGGCAATGTGGACGCGCTCGTGGGCCGCGGAGAGATCCACCTGCGCCGGGGCAACGTGCCCGCGGGCCTGGCGGACTTCACCCAGGCTACTCAGCGGGATCCAGAGCTCAAGCGCCGCTCGACCCAGCGCGCCCGCGCGACGCTGCTCGTGCTCAAGCAGCAGGCGCAACAGTCCGGGGCGAAGAAGTAGCGCCTCCTCCATCCGCGACCCCGACGCCCGGCACCGCGCATCGCGTGGCCGGGCGTCTTTCATTTCCGCTCCCGTCAGGCCCTCGGAGGCAGGCAGCAGGTGGGGTCGGAAAATGTGCGGAAAAATGGGGAGGAAACTTCTGGAGGGCCGGGGCGATAATCCTTTTGTCAGCAGGTCGCCGTGCCCAACCGCACCACCTTCTAGGAGCTTCCCACATGTCCACCATCAACAACGCCGCCACCTCCGCGCTCAACAAGGCCCTCTCCAACAGCAACACCTACAGCACCGAGGAGAACAACCTCCTGAGCAAGCTGAGCGGCCCGGACCGTGACCGCATGGAGGCCCAGCTCGCCCTCCAGAAGCAGCAGGAGACCGTGGCCTTCATCTCCAACATGATGAAGAAGCTCAACGAGATCGCGATGTCCGTCATCAACAACCTCAAGTAGTCCTGACGGTTCCCGCTTCTCCCCAGCCGGCCTCGCCTGGCCCTCCCCTCTTCTCCGGGGCGGCTCCCAGTGCCTGGCCGGCTTCTTCTTTTTCCGGCGACAACCCCCCGGCCGATCAGCCCCTCAGCTTCCCGAGCCCCGGATTCATCATCCAGGTCTTGAGGGACTCGAGCTGCGCCTGCTTCTCCCGCTGCGCATTCGCCGGGCCCGACGGCTGAGGAACCTCGCCCGAGAGGGAGCGCGCTTTCTGGGCGGCACCCGACTCGAAGCTGTCATTCCCGCCTTGACCCCCGCCCGAGGCCGTGGGCCGCGCCGCGGAGGCTCCGCTGGCCGCGGAAGGGGAGCCCCGGGCGATGAAGCACGTATGGACCCACTCCAAGGACTCCATGAGGACGGGCGGTGTTCGCATCGCCGTCGAGTCCTGGGAGAACTGGGCGAAGGCCTCCTGGAACTCTTGAAACAGCTGCTTGTCGAGCACGCCTCCTGGCCTGGAGCCACTCAGCAGGGCGGCCATCTTGTTCAGCACCTGCTGAAGAGAGCCCTTGGCCGTCTTCGCGGCCTTCGCGAGGTCGGCGATCAACTGATCCCGCCTGGCGAGCGCATCGGTCGTGTTGGAGGGCGTCTTGGCGAGCTCGGGCGGCTTGAACGTCGGCATGAAGGGAGCCTCCGGTGGCGGGAAGAGTCTAGCAGACTCCACCGCATCCTCCGAGAAAGCCCGTTTCACCGCTCCGCGTGGAAGCGGGACCGGAAATGCGCCGGAAAATGGGGGAGGAAACTTCTGGAGGGCGGGGGCGATAATCCTTTTGTCAGCAGGTTGCTGTGCTCCCACACACCACCCTCTAGGAGCTTCCCACCATGTCCACCGTCAACAACGCCGCCACCTCCGCGCTCAACAAGGCCCTCTCCAACAGCAACACCTACAGCACCGAGGAGAACAACCTCCTGAGCAAGCTGAGCGGCCCGGACCGTGACCGCATGGAGGCCCAGCTCGCCCTCCAGAAGCAGCAGGAGACCGTGGCCTTCATCTCCAACATGATGAAGAAGCTCAACGAGATCGCGATGTCCGTCATCAACAACCTCAAGTAGTCCTGACGGTTCCCGCTTCTCTCCGAGCCGGCCTCGCCTGGCCCTCCCCTCTTCTCCGGGGAGGCTCCCAGTGCCTGGCCGGCTTCTTCTTTTTTCCGCGCGGCAGGGAAACCGTCCTCGAGAAGCCGGCTGACGCAGCGGGCTTCGGCTCGGAAAATGTGCGGAAAAATGGGGAGGAAACTTCTGGAGGCCCGGGGCGATAATCCTTTTGTCAGCAGGTCGCCGTGCCCAACCGCACCACCTTCTAGGAGCTTCCCACATGTCCACCATCAACAACGCCGCCACCTCCGCGCTCAACAAGGCCCTCTCCAACAGCAACACCTACAGCACCGAGGAGAACAACCTCCTGAGCAAGCTGAGCGGCCCGGACCGTGACCGCATGGAGGCCCAGCTCGCCCTCCAGAAGCAGCAGGAGACCGTGGCCTTCATCTCCAACATGATGAAGAAGCTCAACGAGATCGCGATGTCCGTCATCAACAACCTCAAGTAGTCCTGACGGTTCCCGCTTCTTCCCAGCCGGCCTCGCCTGGCCCTCCCCTCTTCTCCGGGGCGGCTCCCAGTGCCTGGCCGGCTTCTTCTTTTTCCGGCGCCCGCCTCCGTTCGAACCCCGTCCCCGCGACGCGGGACTTCGCCATCCCCGCAAGCACGACAGCCGCTCGAGGCCTCGACCTCCTGGGGGAGATCGAAGACCGTCCGAGCGGCTGCCGGAACCACCTGGGTCTGACTCAGACCGTCACTTCCACATGTCTTCGCGCAGCTCCTTGGTCTTCTGCATGATCTTGTTCAGGAAGTAGTCGTCCGACATCTTGCCGATGATCTCATGCATCGAGTGCTTGTGGATGAGCTGCTTGGCCTGCTCCCGGATCTCATCCTCCGTGGCATCCGGATTCTCCTGGAGGAACTTCTCCATGTCCGTCTCGACGTTCTTCTTGTAGTTGTCGACCCGCACGGAGTTGAGCCAGCCCACCTCGGTGTTCTTCATCGCGTTGCGCTCCGCGACGTCCTTGTCCAGCTCTCCCTGCCAGATGGCCTTCGCCTTGCTCGGGGAGACCGTCGGCTGAGTGGACTGCACGGACATGGACCGCGCATTGCTGGGACCTGAGACCGAAGTCATGGAAGTCTTCCTCCAGAGAATGAACCTTTGGGGGGAATTCTCGCAGCAAGTCCGCGAAATGTTGCGTCCCCTTTTTACGAATTCGCGGGGACCGCGAAAATGCGCCGGAAAATGGGGGAGGAAACTTCTGGAGGGCGGGGGCGATAATCCTTTTGTCAGCAGGTTGCTGTGCCCCCACACACCACCCTCTAGGAGCTTCCCACATGTCCACCATCAACAACGCCGCCACCTCCGCGCTCAACAAGGCCCTCTCCAACAGCAACACCTACAGCACCGAGGAGAACAACCTCCTGAGCAAGCTGAGCGGCCCGGACCGTGACCGCATGGAGGCCCAGCTCGCCCTCCAGAAGCAGCAGGAGACCGTGGCCTTCATCTCCAACATGATGAAGAAGCTCAACGAGATCGCGATGTCCGTCATCAACAACCTCAAGTAGTCCTGACGGTTCCCGCTTCTCTCCGAGCCGGCCTTGGCCTGGCCCTCCCCTCTTCTCCGGGGAGGCTCCCAGTGCCTGGCCGGCTTCTTCTTTTCCCGCGGGCCGTGAGCTCGGAGCCCATGCGGGAGGGGCGGCGGTGCGGTCCACTCGCGGACGGCACCGCCACCAGACTTCTCAGCCCTTCACCTTGCCCAGCCCGGGATTCAGCATCCAGCTCTTCATGGACTCGAGCTGCTCCTGCTCCTTGTTGGGCTGACCCGGCGGCACGGGAACGTCACCACCGAGCGAGCGCGCGTGCTGAGAGCCACCCGACTCGAAGCTGTCCTTGGCCCCCTTGGCCGCGCTCGCGGGCTTGGAAGCGGCCGGCGCGGAAGCAGCGGGCGCGGCACCCGCCACGGGGAAGCCACGCGACGCCAGGTACGCCTGCATCCACTCCACGGACTCCATGAGGATGGCGGGCCGGGGCTTGGCGACAGCCTCGGGATCCTGCGAATAGCGCGTGAAGGCGTCCTTGACGTCCTGCAGCGACTGGGGGTTGTAGGGCGCTCCCGGCTTGGTGCTGGCCAGGAGGGTCACCATCTTGCGCAGCACCTGCTGGAGCGTGCCGGAGGCATCCTTCGCGGCCTTCTCCAGCTCGGCAATGATGTGATCGCGCTTGGCGACAAGGTCGGCCGGAGCCGCGGGCGGCATCTCGGCGGGCACAGTCAGGTTGTTGGGCGTCGACATTGAGCACTTCCTCCACAGGTGGATACTTCGGACGTTATAAGACCTCTGCGCTTCCAGGAAGAGCCGTAAACTCCCGAAACACGCCGCGCCGCGCCGCGTCCGGACCGGCTCAGCGGCCCGTGAGCGCCTCGACCAGGGCGTTCGCCTTGCGGGCCACCGGGTCGCCTTCCGGAGCGAGGGAGATGGCCCGACGTAGATCCTCCACGGCCTGGGCCTTCTGGCCCATGGTCAGTCGCACCTCGGCGCGGCCCACGTAGGCCTGCGCATCACGGGCGTCCAGCTTGAGGGCCACATCGTAGGCGGCCAGTGCACCCTGCGCGTTGCCGGCGGCCATCTCCACCACCCCGAGCGCCTTCGCGAAGTAGGCATCCGCGGGGTTGATGGCGTAGAGGCCCTGGAAGAGCGTGCGCGCCTCGGCGATCCGGCCCTGGTAGTAGAAGAAGTAGGCCGTCTTGGCGATGGCGTACAGCTCCTCGTCCGAGTAGCCGCGCACGTCGCGCAGCGTGGCCTTGCCCTCTGCCCAGCGTTGGACCAGCGCGGTGAGCTTGGTCTCGTCCTGCGGCGGGTTGTTGCTGTCCGATGCGGCCATGGTGCTAGTACCCCTCGTCCTGCTGCTCCTCGCGAATGCGGCGCTGGATCTCCTGGATCTCAGAGTGGACCTGGCCCACCAGTGCCAGCATCTGCGCCTCGCGCTGCAGCAGCCCCTTGAGGCGCTCCATCCGCTCCGGCGGCGCGTTGATGCGCCCCAGGCTGCGCTCGAGCATCTGCCGCTGCTCCCCGTCCGCGCGTCCAGCCACGCTGCCCAGGAACGGCCGGTCCGACATGCCCTCCAGGTCCGCCTCATGCCCCTTGGGGAACGGAGGCTCGGGCAGGCGGATCTCCTCCGAGGAGTGCGCCGGGCCGATGAAGTCCAGCAGCGCCGCCGAGGCGAGCGCCGGGCTCTTCGGGTTGCCGGCCTTGCGCTTCTTGCGGTCGAACTGGGACGGGTCGACCAACTTCTCACGGACGGCGCGGGGTCCTCCCCAGGGCCAGAGGGGGGCTCTCGGGGGCTGATTGTTGATTTTGGCCATGGTCGGGTCCGAACCTCACTCCAGGTGGGGGGGCACAGTCTACCCCACCCTCAACGTTTGCCGCCTGCCTGCTGCTCGCGCTGCAGTTCGTAGACGAAATTGAGGATCTCCGCGACGGCGTCGTAGAGCTCCTCGGGGACTTCCTGGCCCACGTCGACACGGTAGAGCGCGTTGGCCAGGGGAACGTTCTTCATGAGCGGGATGTTGTACTGCTTCGCGATCTCCCGGATCTTCTCCGCCTTGAGGCGCAGGCCCTTGGCCACCACGCGCGGCGCGGTGTCCTTGTCCTTGTCGTACTTGAGCGCGATCGCCATCTCGACATCGTCATTCATGGGAACCTCGCGTCAGCAACGGGAAGCGCGGCCTCAAGCACGCGCCGCCGGTTTGTCGTTCTTCAGGCCGTAGACGAAGTTGAGCACCTCGGCGACCGCGTCGTACAGCTCCTCAGGGACTTCCTCGCCCACCTCCACGCGCAGCAGTGCGTGCGCCAGGGGCACGTTGCGCAGCGTGGGCACATCCCGCTCGCGGGCAATCGCCTTGATGCGCTCGGCCTTGAAGTCCAGGCCCTTCACCAGCACGCGCGGCGCAGTGTCCTTGTCCTTGTCGTACTTGAGCGCTACGGCCACGTGATCCGGGTTGGTGACGATGACGTCGGCGTCCTTCACGGCCTCCATCTGCGCCCCCTCGAGGATCTCATGCGCCATCTCCTTGCGCTTGGCCTTCTGGTGCGGATCGCCCTCGCTCTCCTTGTATTCCTTCTTCACGTCCTCCTTCGACATCATCTGGTCCTTCATGTACGACTTGCGCTGCCACCAGACGTCGAAGATCGCGAAGAGGAAGAACACCAGGCCCACGCGCACGGCGACGCGGAACACCAGCTCGCCCATCACCGCCAGGACCATCGGGACGTCGCGGCGCACCGTCTCCACCACCAGGGGCATGGCATCGCGCACCACGCCGTAGGTCACGTAGGAGGCCACGGAGATCTTCGCCACGTTCTTGATCAGCTCGACGATCTGCTTCTTGGAGATGAGGTTCTTCATCCCCTCGATGGGGTTGAGCTTCTCCAGCTTGGGCATCAACGGATCCATCGTGAACAGCGAGCCCACCAGGAGGAAGTCCACCAGGCCGCCCATGATGGCCACCGCCACCACCACCGGCAACGAGAGCAGGATGATGGTGGACAGGGCCATCGTCATGAGCTGCGAGGTGGCCTCCTGCAGGTTCTCCGGGTGGGCGATGTGATCGAAGCTGAAGTTGAAGAGCTCGGTGACCTTCGACTCCACGGTGGACCACGTCGCCTTGACCACGCCCAGGCCCACCACGAGGCCGAACACGCCCGTCAGGTCCTTGCTCTTCCAGACCTGGCCCTTCTTGCGTGCGTCGTCGAGCTTCTTTTGTGTGGGTTCTTCTGTCTTTTCGCCGGACATGGAGAGGACCTCGGCTCAGCCGAGCAGGCGCACCGCGTGGCGAAGCAAGGCCAGCATGGAGGCGAACTCCGCCTGCATGCGCCCCATGATGAGGCCCAGGGACATGGAGACGACGATGACCGTCACCAGCGGCTTGATGGACATGGAGATGAAGAACACCTGGACCTGGGGCGCCACGCGGTTGATGGCACCCAGCGCCATGTCCGTCAGGAAGGAGGCCAGCAGGGTCGGTGCGGAGAGCGCGAGGGAGATCTTCAACAGGTCCGCGAAGGAGCGGATGATGAGCTCGAAGAAGGACCACTGACCCGAGCTGAAGCGCGGAAAGCTGTCCAGGGGCACGATGGCGAGGCTCTCGGCGAGCGCCTCGATGACCAGATGGTGGCCATTGAGCGTGAGGAAGAGCACCACCGCCAGCTGGATCTTCAGGTTGGAGAAGAGCGACACCTGCTGGCCGATCTGCGGCACGAAGAGCTGCGCGTTGTTGCTGCCCGACATGGTGTCGGCGATGTTGCCTGCCACTCGCGCTGCTTCGAAGACCATGCTGACGATCGTCGCCAGCGCCACACCGAGGAAGATCTCCTTGAGCAGCAACCCGATGTAGGGCAGCGCGCTGGTGGGGATGGCGCCCATGCGCGAGCTCACCGCCGGGAAGAGCACCGCGGAGAGCGTGATGCCCACGCCCATCTTGATCTCCGTGGGCACCACCTCGCCGCCCAGGAAGGGCGAGAGCACCAGCACCGGCATGATCCGGCACATGAGCAGGCCCATCGTGAAGATGACGAGCGAGAGGTTGGCCTGCTCCGTCAGCCTGGCGATGACCTCGGAGACGTTCATCGGATGAGGGCCGGGAACTGATCGAAGACGTGGAAGGTGAAGCGCACCAGCTGCATGCCAATCCACGGGCCGGTGAGCGCCAGGATGCCGAACACGGCGACGAGCTTGGGCGCGAACGAGAGCGTCTGCTCCTGGATCTGCGTGGTGGCCTGGAAGACGGCGACGATCAGACCCACCAGCAGGGCCATCAACACCGGTGGGGCCGAGACGAGGATGACCAGGTAGAGCGACTGCTGGAGGATGGTGTTGAGCTGGTGCATGTGCGTCTCACAGGTAGCCGACGACCAGGCCCTTGGCGATGAGGTACCAGCCGTCCACGACGACGAAGAGGAGCAGCTTGAAGGGCATGGAGATGGTGGTGGGCGAGAGCATCTGCATGCCCAGCGCGAGCAGGATGTTGGCCACCACCATGTCGATGACGATGAAGGGCACGAAGAGCAGGAAGCCAATCTGGAAGGCCTCCTTCAGCTCGGACACCACGAAGGCGGGGACGATGATCATGAAGTCCCGCTCGGTGAGATCCTTGCGGTCCTCCTCGGTGGCCCGCATCTTCTTGGCCAGGTTGAAGAAGAGCGCGCGGTCCTTCGCGGTGATCTTCTTGTTGAGGAAGTCGCGCAGCGGCTCCTTGGACTTGCTGGCCGCCTCCATCAGCCGGCCCACCGACTCCGAGGACAGCAGGCTCGGTCCCCTCGACAGGATGTCCACCTCCGAGGCCCGGTACATGGCCTGACCCACCGGGGCCATGATGTACACGGTGAGGATGATGGCCAGGCCGGTGATGACCTGCGTGGGAGGAATCTGCTGGGTGCCCAGTGCTGAGCGCACGATGGAGAGCACCACGGAGATCTTCACGAAGCTCGTCACCATCATCAACACGAAGGGGACGAGCGACAGCGCGGCCAGCGCCAACATCAGCACCAGCGGCCGAGAGGCGAAGGAGTCGGGGCTCACCGACTCGACGTTCACAGCCGCGTCAACGGCGGTGCCACCTCCCCGCTTGGCGCGTTGGGCGAAGGCGATGAACGGCTCCAGCGCGAAAAACACGGTGAAGAGCCACGGCGAGATGCGGAGGGCGGGGAGGCGAACGTTGGGCGTGAATCTCACGGGTCGTCTCTTCAGGCGCCCGGCGGCTGGGTGCCGCTCGGTTGGGTAGTACCCTGCTGCGTGGCTTCGCGGCGGGCGAGGAGCTTCTTGAGAAAAGGAGAGAGGGAAACGACGTTGGCCGGGGGGCGCTCCGAACGGATGCGCTCCACGGCCTCGGTGTCGAGCTTGGACAGCAACTGCAACCCCGCTTCGCCACCGCCCACCAGGAGGTACTCGTCCGCGGCCTTTAGCACGAAGAGCGTGCGGCGCTGATCCAACGCCACCCGCTCCACCACCGACACCACCGAGGGACGCCCCACGGGCACGCCCTGCAGGCCCATCAGCTTGCGCAGGCCCACGTTGAGCGTGAGGTAGATGGAGGCCAGCACCGCGCCGAACAGCAGCAGCGTGCGCGTCAGCATCCACCAGAGACTCTCGGGCTCCTCCTTCACGCCGTCCGTCAGTGAGGGCTCCTCAAGGGAGGAGGGCGGCGTCGCGGAGGTAGGAGACAGCTGCGAGGGCGCCGCTTCGGCGGCAGGAGATGGCTGCGCGCCCGGAGCGGGAGCCTGGGCCCAGGCCAGTGGCGCCAGGAGAATGCAGGCGCACACCAGCAGGGCTGGACGCGAGGGGAGGACGGGGGACACTGCCATGATGGGGCGCGAGGCTAGTGCATTGGACAGGAGACCGCCACGGGTCCGCCCTCCTCTGCTCCGCCCCATCGCTTGCCTGCCTGGGTGAGCCCACCGCGACATGCGCTGATTTCCTCGTTGCAATGCCACGGCGGCTCCCCACGACCCAGCGGCGGGCCTCAGCCCGCGAGCGAGAGGATCCGTACGCCCAACTGCCCCTCCATCTCCACCAGCTCGCCCCGGGCAATCACCTTGCCATTCACCGACAGGTCCACCGGCTCGCCGGGTGCCCGGCGCAACTCGATGACCTGACCGGTCCGCAGGGAGACCACCTGCTCCGCCGTCACCGGCACCCGGGCCAGCTCCACGGAGATCTGCAGGGGGATGTCACCCAACAGGTCTCCTGAATCCATTCTGTCGTCCACGGCTCCACTCTCCGCCAGGGGGTTGCGCCTCTCGGGGTCGGTGAATTCCTCACCGTCCTCTGATTCTCCGGACTCGCTCAGGGCCTCCGCCGCGGCCTCATCCGCATCGGAGGGCACGCGCTGCTGGAGGGGGGCCTGCTCCCCGAGCACCACCTCGGTGATGCGCGCCTGGTACTGGTCGTCCTCAACAAAGACCTGCGCGTCCAGGTAGCCCTGGCGGCCCAGCCCCAGCCGCAGCCGCGCAGTGCCCTCCTCGCCCCGATCCGGCCGGGCCGAGAGCTCGTCCACCAACACCACGTCCTTCACCCGGAGGCTCGCCAGGTCGCTGCTGGAGATCTCCGCGTGGCCAATCTCCGCGCGCAGCCAGGTGCGCACCGCCGACAGCCGGCCCAGGTTGGCGCGCATGTCCGCTTGCAACATCGCCCGCCGCTGCTCGGTCACCTGCGCCGGCTCCATCACCTCCAGCACACCCGAGGGCACGAAGAGGCGGACCATCCCATCCTGGGCGCCGAGCCGGGCCCGGAGGTTCACCACCAGCACCGGTCCCTCCTCGCTCAGCCGCGCCACCGCCTCGTCCACCCCGCGCGCCACGCCCTCCAACCGCAGCTTGGGCTGGCCTGGATCCATCCCCGGAGCCAGGGCTTTAATCGCCTCGAGGATGACGAAGCTCGCCACGCCCTCCTCGATGTCCGTCAGGGGCCTCAGGCCGACCGTCTCACCCGCACCACCCAGCAGCGTATCCACCGCCGCGTGGGCCAGGGGCAGCTCAAGCTCCAGCACCGCGCGCCCGCGATGCGCACCGGGCACCAGGAAGGACAGGAAGGTGGGCTCAGCCAGGTGGCGGCGCAGCTCGGCCGGAGCCAGCACCCGCACCGACTCCTGCGAGAAACCGACCTGCGCGTCGAAGATGTCCTTGAGCCGAGAGCACAGCGCCTCGACCGCCTCCGCCTTGGGCGTCAGCCACTTCATCCGCTCGACGAGCCGCAACTCGTTGAGCGAAACCTTTTCGAGCTTGAAGGTATAGGGCCGCCACGACTTCGCCGACCGCTTCAGCAGCCGGGTGTCGACCACCATGGTCCGTTCTTCGTGCTCGCCGGACCCGTCATCCGCCTCGAGACTCATGACTTCGCCTCGACCCTCAGCTCCTCGAGAGTGAGACCCCGTCCGGCCAGCGCGCTCTTGAGACCGTCACGCTGCTCCTCGAGCATCTTCAGCACGTCACGATCGCTGCCACTGAAGACGGCCTGAATCTTTCCGTTCTTCGCGGTGAGCTTGATGGACAAGCCGCTGAGCACATCGTTGCGCAGGTCGATCTGGAACTCCGCGTTGCCCGCGGCGTTGGTGCCCACGCGCACCCGCTCGACGATCTTCTGGGCAATCTCGTTGGCGATGGCGCGCAGCCGCTCCGAGCCCGCCGTGGGCTTGGGTTTGGCCACCGGCACCGGAGCCATCAGCGCGGGGTTGAACCGGAAGCTCGCGCCCATCTCCGAGCCGTCCTTCTTGTCCTTGCCATCCCCATCGCCCTGCTTGCCGCCGCCGTCCGCGTTCGTCTTGAGCGAGCCCCTCCCCTGCAACCGGGCTTGCACGCCGTCC
Source organism: Archangium minus (assembly GCF_044360475.1). Taxonomy (NCBI): domain Bacteria; kingdom Pseudomonadati; phylum Myxococcota; class Myxococcia; order Myxococcales; family Archangiaceae; genus Archangium; species Archangium minus. The sequence continues at coordinate 4,145,476 of NZ_CP043494.1, read as the reverse complement.
GCCGCGTGCTCGCTGTCCTTGCTGAGCGCCTCGCCACGCTCCTCCAAGGCCTCGCGGGTCACCTTGGCGTCCGAGGCGCGCGACTCGCGGCGCGTCTGCGTCACGCCCTGGTCCTGCTGCCGACCCTGGGTCACCTGGCCTTGGCTCCCGGGCTGCGTGGTCTCGGACTTGCCCAGCTGGCGCTGCTGACCGCGCAGCTCTCCCGACTTGCCCTCCTGTTGCAGCCGCGCCAGGACGGACTTGCCCAGGCCCTGCTGTTGCTGGGGCGTCTTGGGCTGCTGAGGCAGCGCGGCCTTCTGCTGCTGCACCAGTCTGGAGAAGGCGGACTCCCCCTCCTGGCGCTGCTTCGCCTTGGACTCCTGGAGTTGCTTCTCCTGGACCAGCCGCTCCGCGGCTCTCTGCGCCTGACGATCGTCTTCGACTCGGCTCATCGCGACACCACCTGGGGGACCCCAAGGTTACTTGCGCTGGCGCATCAGGAACAAGGTGTTCCCGATTTCCTCCTGGTTCAGCTCCTCCTTGGCCTGGCGCTCGGCTCGAATCTGCTTCTGCCAGTTCTCCTTGTGCTTCTCGATGGCCTTGAGCTCCTTGGCCGCCTCCGCCATCTCCCGCCGTCGCTGCTCCACCAGCTTCTCGGCGGTCTTGACGACCTCCTTCTGCTGCTCGATTTCCAGCGCGAGCTGCGCCTCCTCGTCCTTGAGGCGCTCCTCGTAGCGGTTCATCATGGTGAAGCTGTTGGGCCCCGTATTGCCCTTGGCCATGATCTGCTGGAGGTAGGCAGTCACCTTCTGCTTGCGCTCGGCCTTGCGGGTCTCGAGCTCCTGCTCCATCCGCTTCAGCTCAGCCTTCTGCTTCTCCAGCGCCTTGACGGCGTCGGAGAAGGCCTGCTCGGCCTCCTCCTTCGCGCGCTCGCGCATCTCGAGCAGGGTCTGCAACCGGTAAGGGGGCATGGCGCCATCCTACCCCGGAATGCCCCCGCCCCGTCATTCCTCGAAGAGGGAGATGAGCTTCTCGACGGTTTCCTCGAAGGGGCTGTTGGAGTGGGTGTCCTGCTTGAGGAAGTCGATGATGGCGTCGTACTTGTCGATGGCGTAGTCCGTCCGGGGGTCCGTCCCGTACTGGTAGGCCCCCAGGAGGATGAGGTCGCGCTGCTTCTCGTACGTGGCGAGCGTCTCGCGTAGCTTGCCCGCGGCCTTCTTGTGCTCCTTGGAGACGATGCCGCTCATCACACGGGAGAGGCTGGCCAGCACGTCCATGGCGGGCCACTGGTTGCGCTCGCCCAGGGCACGGTTGAGGATGAAGTGACCGTCGAGAATACCGCGGACTTCGTCGGCGATGGGCTCCTCCATGTCACCGCCGGCCACCAGGCACGTGTAGATGGCGGTGCACTTGCCCTTCTCCGAGTTGCCCGTGCGCTCGAGGATGCGGGGCAACATGGAGAACACGCTCGGCGGGTAGCCCTGGCGCGCCGGGGGCTCGCCAATGGCCAGGCCAATCTCACGTTGGGCGCGGGCCAGACGCGTCACCGTGTCGAGCATGAAGAGCACGTTGCCCCCGCGCTCGCGGAAGTACTCGGCGATGGCCGTGGCCACGTAGGCGGCACGCAGACGCACCAGGCTGGGCTGGTCCGAGGTGGCGCACACCAGCACGGAGCGCTTCATGCCCTCCTCGCCCATGGCGTCCTCGATGAACTCGCGCACTTCGCGGCCACGCTCGCCGATCAGCGCCACGACGCACAGGTCCGCCTGGGTGTTGCGGGCGATCTGCCCCATCAGCGTGGACTTACCGACGCCCGAGCCGGCGAAGAGGCCCACGCGCTGGCCCTCTCCCACGGTGAGCAACCCGTCGATGCAGCGCACGCCCAGCGGCAGGGGCCGCTCGATACGCTGACGCGTGAAGGGGTCCGGGCAGTCGCGATCCACCGACCAGTCGAGCAGGCCGTCGGGGAGCGGCTTGCCGTCCATGGGCTCGCCAATCCCGTTGAGCACGCGGCCCAGTAGCTCATCCCCACACTTGATGGACAGCGGCCTGCCCGTGGGGAGGACTTCGCTGTCCGGACCGATGCCCTGGAGCTCGCCCAGGGGCATGAGCATGACCTCGTCGCCCTGGAAGCCCACGACCTCCGCCTTCACCGCGGAGCGGGTAGCGCCCTTGATGAGGACCAGCTCGCCCACGCGGACGCCGGGCACGCTCGCCTTGATGACCAGACCCGTCAGCTCCGTGACGCGGCCGCGCACCCGGTACAGCGGTGCGTCTTTGATGAGTGCGTAGTAACGCGAGAGATCGAGAGCCATGGCTTACGGAGGGCCCTCCTTCTTGCCCTGATCCGGGAGCAACACGTTCTGGAGCATCTCGAACTGGGTGGGCAGCTGCGCGTCCACCTTGCCGAACTCCGTCTGCACGATGCAGCCCACCGGAGCCACCTCCGGATCTTCCTTGATGGCCACGTCCACCGCCCGGCCAATGAGCTCCATCAGCTCCGCCTTGCGAGAGCGCAGCACCGCCGCCGACTTGGGATTCACCCGGAGCACCACCGCCCGAGCGTTGCGCAGCTCCTCGATGGCCTTGGCGCAGATGTCCGTCAGCAGAGAGGGATCCCGCTCCACGTCGTGGCCGATGATCCGCTCCGCGATCTTGCACGCCAGCGAGATCACGTCCCGCTCCTGCTGAGCCAGGATCTCCCCGGCCTGCATCTTCGCACGCAGGAGGGTCTCCGTGGCCTGCGCCAGCCCTTCCTGCCGGCCCTGCTCGCGAGTCTTCGCCAGGAGCTCCTCGCGCTCCCGCTGGGCCTCCGCGAGGATGCGCTCCTTCTCCCGCTGCGCCTCCTCGATGATGCCCTGGGCGGTCTGCCGGGCATCGAAAACCTCGGCGTTCATCACGCCCGGACGGGGAGGACGCAACACCGGCCGATCCCCGCCGGGTAGCGGCTCGGCCCCTGAATCGCCCTTAATCACCTTGCCGATCGCCATGGAAAGCTCCTTGTCAGCGGGGGGATGCTAACGCGTTCCGCCCCGCGGTCCACGCCCACTCGTGCCCGGTGCTCGAGGCTGTTCGCGCCCCGGGGCCCTCGCTCCCTCCGGCCGCACCGCCGGCAGGTTGGTGCCGGTCCCCAGCACCCTGGGCGGGCGTTCGACCTCGGCCTCGGGCTCGACACGGGGCCCGGTGCTCCGGCTGTGCGTCCGCGCCAACGGAGAGCGGAAAACGCGCGAGCCCTCCGCCTCCGCCCCAGCCGGCTCCTTGGCCCGAGGCCGGGGGCTCGCACCCGCACCGGTCCCCGTCCGCGACGGAATCGGTCCGATACGGGCCCCAGTGGGGTCCGGCTTCACCTCCGCCCCGTCCCGGGCGCTCCGAGGGGTCACCCGGCTCACCCGAGAGGGTGAAGACTCTGGCGGGGCCTCCTGCTTGCGTCCCGCGTAGTTCGAGCTGGCGCCCGCCCGGCGTGCTTCGCGCTCGGCGATGGGGTCTCTCCGCACGCCCACCATCGACTGGGAGGACACGGACCTGCGAACAGACGCCTCCGAGCTGGCCCCCGCACGCACCTCGCGCGACATCACCGGAGCCCGGCTCGCGGCGGATGGAGGAGGTACCGCCTTGCCCGCGCTGGAGGGAGGCGGGCCGAGCGCGGGAGGACGTGGAGGAGTGAGCCGCACCGGACGCTCGATGAGGCCCCGGGCCGCGAGCCGCTCCAAGTCCGTGACGATGTCCGTGCGTCCACCGTCGCCGCGAGACGTCGGCTTGGCGCGCTCCTCGCGCACCCACTTCGTCACGATCTGCCCGAACTCACCGCGGTGCTTCTCCACCAGGCGAGACGCGAACTCAGCAGACTGAGTCACACTCGCACGCGCCAACCGGTGCACCCCGGCGCTACGAATAGCGGCGGCCAAATTCTGCAGGCCCCCATACTGCTCGAGCTGCGCCCGGGCCTCCTCCTCGGCGAGCTTGCGCGGAGCATTGGCCGTCACGGCCCGCGTGGCGAGCTGGCGCAGGTGGGGCGGGAGCACCGCAAAGGCCGGCTCCCGGTCGGCGTCCGGCACACCCGCCAGTGCCGGCCCCAGCACGCGCGCCCCCAACCGGTCACACACGGTGAGCAGCTCACGCGTCTGCAACAGCAGCACGTCGGTGAACTTGAAGGGCACGTGTGACGTGGCGTCGCGGGAGAGCCGCTCCTCCAGCTTCCAGCGCACGATGTCCAGCACCTGCGGCCGCACCTCGCGCGTGAGCTTCACCTTGCCCGTGGACGGCAGGTGGGAGCGAACCGCGTCCGCCAAGGGCGCGGGCAGCGCGCGCAACACGACCTCCACCAGGGCGGCACGCTCACGCTTGAGCAACCCCGCCAGGCGCTCCGGGTCCGCGCTCCACAGCTGCCCACGCCGATCCTTCACCAGCCGCTTGATCTCCTGGACCAGCAGCGGGATGCGCTTCTCGCGCGGAATCTGGAGGATCTCCTGGGCACGGTGCTGGAGCAGCTCCGCCTCGTCCTCGGGCAGATGCTCCAGCGCAGCGACGCCCTCCTGGCCACCAAAGGTGATGGCGGTCAGGAGCATCATCAGCTGTCGCTTGCTCAGCGAGGTGAAGAACTGTTCCAACGGTCACCCCGCGGGTGGACAGCGTTCCAGGGAAACGACGAACGAAGCGCGCATTACTCCCGCTTCGGGCGGGCCCGGGCCCCGGCGGCTGCCCCACCACCGCCCCGAAGCATCGGCCACACCGCCAGGCCGATGGAGGCGAGGATGAGCAGCACGGCCACGGCCGCCATCATGCGGAACTGACCCACGCTGGAGGCCGTCATGCGCATGCCGAACACGTCCTTCAGCATGCTCTCCGGGCTCTCCTCGGAATCAGGCGCCAGCGCCGGCGTCAGCAGCACCGTCACCGCCTCCGGCTTCAGCTCCGGCACCGCGGTGGAGACGAACTGCTGCACATCCTCGCGCTTGATGGGCGGCTCACTCTTCGGGCCCGGCCGGTACTTGATGAACACCGACGCCGAAGGCAGCGGCTTGTTCTCCGGCTGGGTGAGATCGTTGTTCTCCGGGATCATCACGATGGCCTGGGCCTCCAGCACGCCGTCAATCTTGTTCAGCGCATTGGAGACCTCACCGCCGAGCGCCTTGAGCAACATGGCGCGCTCCTCGGTGGCGGTGGGGACCATGCCTCCCTTGGCGAAGTGGCTCAGGCCCTTCTCCATCGGACGAGGCAGCGAGTACGCGCGCAGCAGCTCCGCCGCCTGGGCGGCATCAGCCTTGGGCACCTGGATGCGGAACTTCAGCTCGTTACCGCCTTCCTCTTTCAACTTCGTGGCGGCGATGCCTTTCTTGCTGAGCAGGACGTAAATCTCATTGGCGTCCTGCTCGGACAGGTCGTGCTGCAGGTCGATGGTGCAGCCAGTCCCCATCGCCAGAGCGAGAAGGGCGGCGAGCGCGTACGGTCGGAGCGTCATGGGCGCGCCTAGCTTAGATGCGCGGCATCCGTCCCAACAAGAGCCAACCCGGCCACAGCCTGGAAAACGAGGAAGGGCGTCCCCTCTCAATGGAGGAGACGCCCTTCAGGGAGCCGGCTGAGCCTGGCTGCTCGCTACACCTGGGTCTTCAGGGTGTCCTTGAGGCCGCTGGTGGCCTTCTCGACGACCTTGCTCGTCAGGTCCAGCTCCTGCGTGTACTTGTACATGCCGGCCTGGAGCGACAGGAGCTCGGCGTTGGAGAAGGTCTTCCCGGAAGCGCCAGCCTGGATGAGCTTCTCCATATTGACCTGGCCCTTCTCCAGCTCGCTGACCACGTGGCCCAGCATGCTGCCGGTCTTGCTGGCCTCCTGCTTGCCGGTGACGGCCTCGGCGCCGCGCGCGGTGGCGGGCTCCTGACCGGCGGTGTTCACCTTGTTGAGCGCCGCCTTGTCCGTCTTGTTGACGGCCTCCGCCTGACGGACCTGCTCCGCACGCTGCGTGGCCTGAGTGGCCTGCACCTGCTGCACCTGCTCCGGACCACCAACGCCCTGAGCCTTGTTAGCGAGGGCCGCGTCGAACTTCGAGGCCCCCTGCTTGTTGACCTGCTGCGCGCCCTGATCCTGCAACTTCTGCTGGGCGATCTGCGCCGCCGAGACGCCGGCCATCGGACCCGCCATGTGACTGCCTCCTTGAATTCTCAGGGGAGGACGATTCCTCCTCGTTCAACAGTTCCTTGAGCCGTTCGATCGCCCGCGCGTGCAGACGCGACGCCCAGCTCTTCGACTGCCCGATCTCCGCCCCCGCCTCTTCCAGCGTCTTGCCCTGGAAGTAGTAGCCCTGCAGAAGCCGGCGCTCCTTCTCCGGCAACTTCTCGATCGCCGCCCTCACCCGCCCCCGCTGCTGCTCAAGCTCCAGCCGTTGATCCACCGGCAGGGACTCGTCCGAGAAGCCCAGCGACTCCGAACCTTCGAGGCTGGTCGCGAACACCATCGCCAGCCCCGCCACCGCGTTGGAAATCTCCATGACATCATCGTCAATGGACCCTCCGCGGTTGCCTCCTCCCTGCTCGCGATCCGAAAGATTTCCCAAATACGCCGTCGCGCGCTCGCCCATGTAGGCAGAACGCGCATCTCCACCCTTGAGCACCCCCATTTTGCGCAGGCCATCATAGATGGCGCCCTTGATGCGGTAGTGGGCAAAGGTGAGGAAATTGGCCCCGACCTTGGGATCGAAGCGCTCCGCCGCCTCCAACAGGCCAATCTGGCCGTAGGCGATGAGCTCATCGAGCTCGAGCTGGGCGGAGAACTGCCTGCGCACGGTTGCCGCGAGCGACCGGACGTAGGGGCCGTACTTCTCCAGGAGGACCTTCTTGTCTTCGCCGAGAGCCAAGAGCGCCGCTCACTCGGCCTTCGACCACAACCGCTCGAGGGCCTGATTCAAACGAGGATCATCCTGCAGGGCGTCCGCGATCTTGGTCGTCAAGGCCGCCGACTTCATCCGCAGCTTCTCTTTGAGCACCTCGGCGACGAGCTTGCGCGTCGCCTCGTCCTTGCTCTTGAAGTCGCCGTTCTTCAGTTGTTTGGCGATGGCGAGCGCCTGGGCGGTGACGGGCTCCGTCGCCTGGGGTCCCTGCACATTGCTGGAACCCACCTGGCCCGAGGGTCCTACCAGGCCGGCGGTACGATCCACCCCTCCACCAAACGTCGCCGCCCCTGCCTTGCCGGCTGGCGCCTTACCGGCGGCGCCCTTCGCGCCTCCGGCTCGTCCCTTTCCGCCCCCTCGTCCGACTCCACCGACCGACATCGGCATCTCCTCCTGTTAATGCATCCTACTTCTTTGACGCGGGCGGCGGCAGGGCCCCCGCCTCTTTCGCGTCGATAAGCGCCCGGGCCAGCCGCGCACCATCCCCATCCGGGTCCAAATCGATGGCGGCCTTCAGCTCCTTCATGGCCTCCGGAATCTTCCCCATGAACAACAGGGCCTCGCCCACATGGGCCCGAGGCAGCCCGGAGTTGGGGGAGAGTCGCTGGGCGGCCCGGTAGGCCTGCAACGCCTTGTCATGCCGGCCCTGAGCGAACTCGAGCGAACCGAGCGCCAACTGGGGCACCTCGCTCTTGGGCATCAGCACCGCCGCCCCCGCGAAGACTTCACGCGCCTTGTCGAACTGGCCCATGTCGAGCCAGAGGTAGCCCGCTTCCAGGAGGATCATCGCCTCACGTCTGGCGAGCGGTACGAGGCTGCCCGAGATCTCCGAAGTCTCCGCCATGTGACGTCTGCTTCCTTTCCTGGCCCAGACCCTGACCCGGGGAGGACGAAACCTCGTCCTCTCCCGGGGAGCCGGACCCATGAAACCACCAGCGCTCGAGCGCTAGCGGATGTTGCCGATCGAGTTCTTCGCCGAGTCGTGGCGGGTCTTCAGCACGTTGGAGATGGTGGTGAACACCTGGTTCTCCTTCTGCATGGAGACCTGCAGACCCAGCAGCTTCTTCTGCTCGGCGAACATGCTCTGCATCTCGCCGTTGAACTCAGTGCCAACGCCGCTGCTGGTGGCCGCGGTGTTGATCGAACCGTTGTTGGAGACGGACGTGCCTCCCAGGGAGGAGACGCCACCCGCGCTGTTGAGCGTGGTGCTCATGGGCGAGCCGCCCGTGGACAGGGCCGCGCTGTAGTAGGGCGCCGCGCCGGAGCCAGAGGTGTTGCCGAAGGTGGTGAGCGAGGACACCGCAGCGGACACCACGGAGCCGCCGGGCACCATGTTGGCCACCACACCCACGCCGCCAGCCACCGCGTTGGCCGCGGAGCCCACACCAGACTGCACGCGAGCCGAGAAGCTCGTGTCCGGGGTCACGCGCGCTGTCGTGAGGTTGGTGGACATCCGCGGCATGTTCAGGTTGCTGTCGATCTTCATGGTTCCTCTCCAGGCGATGGAACGGCCAAGGTGTCGGAGCACGGGTCCTGCGCTCCATTTGCTGAATTATCGGTGATCGCCCGGCACAGTTGCGTGTGATCCGTCGGAAAGCGCACCAGAATCAAAAAAGCCTGTTATTTCCGGCCCTTAGACTTGGCCTCGGAGAGCAGGCGCTCGCGCGTCTCCAGGAGGACACCGAGCAATTCCTCGGTGCGGGAGATGGCCGCCTGAACCTTCTTGGCGTGCTCCGCCTTGGGGCCCTTGAGGTTGGCGAGCTCGTTCTTCACCGGGGTGAAGAGGGACCGGACCTCCTCGGCGGAGGCGGTCTCGATGAAGGACTCGATGGCGGGGAAGGACGGCGTGGGCAGGGGCTCAGCGACGGGCGCGGGCTGCTGCTTGGACGGCGGGCGCATGGTGGAAGACGACTCCTGTCAGTGCCGGCGCCAAGGCCGGCGCGGTCGGGCAACTCGACGGTAGGGGAAAAGCCCCACCGGGTTCAAGCCGCTTGCCCACCAAGCATAGCGGCGCTCCACAACGAGACGCCCGGGGAGGGAACGGGCGCGCGCGTTTCTCATTCACTCCCTGTTCACTTCTGCAGGCGCACCTAGGTTTTTCCCTGCGGGGGGCACGGCCATGGGGGGCACGGCCACCGCCTACAGGAGATACATCCATGACCAAGAAGCTTGTGGGGCTGTTCGCGTCCGTGGCGCTGGTGAGCTCTGGCCTGGCCTTGGCTAACGACGACAAGAGCAAGAACCAGCAGACCCAGAGCAGCCAGCAGATGGGCAGCGACGCGCTTGGTGGCTCCGGAACCCAGCAGGGGCAGATGGGCGCGGGTACCACCCAGCAGATGGGCGAGAAGCAGATCACCGGCACCGTGGTGAAGAGCAGCGCCAACAAACTCAGCCTGCGGACCGATAACGGAATTATCGACTTCAAGGTCGACAAGCAGACCAAGTTCCAGGATCCCAACGTCAAGCAGATGCGCGACATCAAGGAAGGCCAGCAGGTCCGCACCAGCTTCACCGTGGAGAAGGACAGCAACGTCGCCAAGAGCATCTCGCTGGACACCAGCATGGGCGGCAGCGGCCTGGACTCGGACACGGGCATCAACCAGGACATGGGCGGCTCCGGCCTGGACCAGGGCGTTGACAAGGACATGGGCGGCTCCGGCGACGTGGGGGGTGACGTGGGCGGCTCCGGCAGCACGGGTGGCACCGGCGACCAGGGCGGCATCCACTGAGCCGACCTCAATCCCCGCTGGGGACGCATCCAACGCTCGCGGCATCACTCCGATGCCGCGAGCGTCTCATGACGGGCACGGCGAACCGTGTCCCCCTACCCTGGCCCACCGGGTAGGACGTCAGTCCCTTCAGTATTGACTGAACATCCTGATGAACGTAGACGATTGCGCGACTTCCAGTCCGGGGGGGAAGCAGCGCATGCGTCAGGACGGTGTGAGCGCCGAAGAGGAGCGGTTCATCGAGTCGATGGGCCTGTTCTTCGAGCGCCAGGGCGTGCCGCGTATTGGCGGACGCATCCTCGGATTGCTGCTGTTGGCCGACAAGCCGCTGGCGCTGGGCGAGCTCGCCGAGCTGCTGCGGGTGAGCCCGGCCTCCGTGTCCACCAACATCCGCCAGCTGCAAGCCGGTGGCCTCGTGGATCCCACCAGCATCCCCGGGGACCGCCGGCACTACTACGTCTTCAACAGCGCGGGTTGGGACCACCGGCTCAAGGTGGCGATCTCCACCATGGATGTCCTGGGGCAGCTCTGCCAGGACGCGCTCGGTCAGCCTGGCCTGAAGGGACGCAACAAGCTGCGCGAGGCGGTGGAGTTCTGTGACTTCTACCGCCAGGAGCTCACCGGTGCCGCCGAGCGATGGCGGGCCCGCTTCGCCCGCAAGCCCGGCACCCAGGCGCCTTCACCGTCTCCCTCTCCGTCCGCGCGCCAACGCCGAAACGCGACCCGCTAGCATCCTTCCTTCTTCCGGTTCGTAGAAAGGACCGTCCCCGCCATGACCCAGCTCTCCGCAGTTCCCGGTGGCGCCATGCCCATCGTCTCCCTGTCCGACGTCACCAAGACTTACACCCTGGGCAAGGTGGAGGTGCCCGCGCTCCGGGGCGTGACGCTGGACGTGTACCCGGGGGAGTTCATCTCCATCGCGGGCCCGTCCGGCAGCGGCAAGACAACAGCACTCAACCTCATTGGCTGCGTAGACACCGCCACTGGGGGCGTCGTGAAGGTGGATGGGCAGGACACCAAGCAGCTCTCCGAGCGTCAGCTCACCCACCTGCGGCTGCACACCATCGGGTTCATCTTCCAGAGCTTCAACCTGGTCTCGGTGCTCAGCGTCTTCCAGAACGTGGAGTTTCCCCTGCTGCTGCAGCGCAAGCTGAGCACGAACGAGCGCCGCCAGCGCGTGATGACGCTGCTCGAGCAGGTGGGCCTGGAGAAGCACGCGAAGCACCGCCCCAACGAGCTGTCCGGCGGCCAGCGCCAGCGTGTGGCGGTGGCGCGCGCGCTCGTCACCCGGCCCAAGCTGGTGCTCGCCGACGAGCCCACCGCCAACCTCGACTCCGTCACCGGCCAGAACATCATCGACCTGATGAAGGAGCTCAACCGCAAGGAGGGCACCACCTTCATCTTCTCCACCCATGACGCCAAGGTGATGAACCACGCCAACGCGGTGGTGCGGCTGGCGGACGGGAAGATCCTCGATCGCATCACTCCGGCCGAGGCCCAGAAGGCCATGGCCTCGGGCGCGGAGGGGCACTAGATGGGACAGCTCTCGCTGCTGGTGCAGGTGGCCTTGCGCAACCTGTTCACCAGTTGGATCAACGTCATCATCGGCGCCATCATCCTCTTCGGCACCCTGCTGGTGGTGGTGGGCGGCGCGGTGGTGGACAGCCTGGACGAGTCGATGAGCCGCAGCATCATCGGCAGCGTTGCGGGCCACCTCCAGGTGTACTCGGAGAAGTCCAAGGACTCCCTGGCGCTCTTCGGAAAGATGGGCGGCGAGGCGGACCTGAGCGTTCTGGAGAAGTTCTCGGACATCAAGAAGGTGCTCGAGCAACATCCCAACGTGAAGACGGTGGTCCCCATGGGGACCAACAACACCCTGATGACCTCCGGCAACACGGTGGACCTGACGCTGGCGCGCCTGCGCGACCTCTACAAGCAGGCCGCCCAGGGTGAGACGCCCGACCTGCGCGCGCAGATCGACAGCCTCCAGGCACATGTGCGGCAGATGCTCGCCCTCCTCGAAGAAGACATGAAGCGGCGCAACGCCATCGCCGCCGAGGACGCGGTGGATCCCGCGGACCTGCGCGCCCTGGAGCGCGCCCGCTCCCCGGAGTTCTGGAACGACTTCGAGAAGGACCCGTTCGCCTCGCTCGAGTTCCTGGAGAACCGCATCGCCCCGCAGGTAACGGACGGGGACATGATCGGCCTGCGCTACCTGGGCACCGACCTGGTCAACTTCCAGAAGACCTTTGACCGGATGCGCATCGTGGACGGAACCGCCGTCCCCGAGGGCCAGCGCGGCATGCTCCTGTCCAAGTTCTTCTACGAGGAGTTCTTCAAGCTCAAGACGGCTCGCCGGTTGGACCTCATCAAGGAGGCGCGTGACGTCAACCACAGGAAGATCGCCGAGGACCCCGAGCTCCAACGCCGGCTGAAGGAGAACCAGACCCAGACGCGGGAGATCCTCTTCCAGTTGGATCCGCTCAAGACCCAGCAGGCTGTCGCGCGCCTGCAGAAGGTGCTCGGCTCCAACGAGACGGAGTTGGAGAAGCTGCTGGTGGCGTTCTTCACCATGGACGACGCCAACTTCGACACGCGCTACCAGCAGTTCTATGCGGAGCTGGTGCCGCTGCTGGACCTCTACCGCATCCGGCTCGGTGACGAGATCTCCATCACCGCCTTCACGCGCACGGGCTACGCGAAGAGCGCGAACGTGAAGGTGTATGGCACCTACGAGTTCTCCGGAATGGAGAAGTCCCAGCTCGCCGGTGCGCTCAACCTGATGGACCTCATCACCTTCCGCGAGCTGTACGGCTACTTCTCCGCAGACCAGAAGGATGAGCTGGAAAAGCTGCAGGCGGCCAGCGGCGTGGCGGAGGTGAAGCGCGAGGACGCCGAGGCGGCGCTCTTCGGCGAGGACAGCTCCGCTTCGCTGGTGTCCGAGACCACCTCGGGCATCATCGACGAAGACGCCCAGCTCGAAGGCTCGGCCCAGGCACGGCACCAGCAGGAGGAGCAGGCCCTGCGCAAGTACACGCAGCAGGACATCGATGACGGCGTGGTGCTCCACGCCGCGGTGATGCTGAAGAACCCGGACCTGCTGGAGCAGACCCTCGTGGAGCTTCAGGACTCGGCGAAGAAGGCCGGGTTGCCGCTCAAGGTCGTCTCCTGGAACCAGGCCTCCGACCTCATCGGGCAGATCGTCCTCATCGCCAAGCTGGTGCTCTACGCCGCAGTGTTCATCATCTTCGTGGTGGCGGTGGTCATCATCAACAACTCGGTGATGATGGCCACGATGCAGCGGGTTCGGGAGATCGGCACCCTGCGCGCCATCGGGGCGCAGCGAGGCTTCGTCCTGGGCATGATCCTCGTGGAGACCACCGTGCTGGGCCTGGTGTTCGGCGCGGTGGGCGCGCTCCTGGGCAGCCTGGCCGTGAAGGGGCTCGGCGCAACGGGCATCCCCGCGTTCCACGAGTCGCTGTACTTCTTCTTCTCCGGCCCCCGCCTCTTCCCCAACCTGCACGCCTCCAACATCGTGACCGCCCTGGTCATCGTGCTCGGCGTGTCCGCCTTCTCCACCTTCTACCCGGCGTTCCTCGCGACCCGGGTCTCGCCCCTCCAGGCGATGCAGACGGACGAGTGACGCCATGCAACAGCTCCTGCTCATCGCCCTGCGCAACCTCGGCTCGCACAAGCGCCGCACGCTCCTCCTGGGCGGCGCCATCGCCGGTGTCACCGCGCTGCTCGTCATCCTCATGGGCCTGTCCAACGGCATCCAGACGACGACAGTTGAAACGGCCACCACCCTCATGACCGGGCACGTCAACGTGTCCGGCTTCTACAAGGTGACGGCGGGCCAGTCCGCCCCCGTGGTCACCCACTACCCCGCCATCAAGGAGCAGCTCCTCAAGGAGGTCCCCGAGCTGAACTACATGGTCCAGCGGGGACGCGGCTTCGCCAAGGCGATCAGCGACACCGGATCCACGCACCTCGTCCTGGGTGGCATCGACGTGCAAGACGAGACGGGCTTCCGCAATGCGCTCCGGATCACCTCGGGCCGGCTGGAGGAGCTGACGCAGCCCAACACCCTGCTGCTCTTCGAGGAGCAGGCCAAACGGCTGGACGTGAAGGTGGGCGACACCATTACCCTGTCCGCCCCCACCATGCGCGGTACCAGCAACACCGTGGACGTGCGCGTGGCGGCCATCGCCGCCAACATCGGCATGCTCAGCTCGATCTTCTGCTACCTGCCCAACTCCACCCTGCGCGGCCTCTACCAGATGCGCGACGACGCCACCGGCGCCCTCCACCTCTACCTGAAGGACACCCGCGACGTGTCCAAGGTCCTGGAGCGCCTGCGCAAGCGCCTCCCCGAGCTCCAGTACACGCTGCTCGAGCACAACCCCCAGCCCTTCTTCATGAAGTTCGAGACCGTCAACCGCGAGGCCTGGACGGGACAGCGGTTGGACCTCACCAACTGGGAGGATGAGATCTCCTTCATCACCTCGACGGTGCAGGCGCTCGACTGGCTCACCTTCGGCCTGCTCGCCCTGCTGCTCTTCATCATCAGCGTGGGCGTCATGAACACGCTGTGGATCGCCATCCGCGAACGCACCCGGGAGATCGGTACCCTGCGCGCCATCGGCATGCAGCGCGGGTGGGTGATGACGATGTTCCTCCTGGAGGCGTTCATGCTGGCGCTCCTCGGGACGCTGAGCGGAGCGGCGATGGGGCTGGCCGTGTGCCTCGGCCTGAACGCCGCCCACATCACCCTGCCGGTGGCCGTCCAGGTCATCGTCATGTCCGAGCAGCTCCGCTTCGTGGTGGACCCGACCGCCGTGGCCCGCTCCATCACGATCATCACGCTGTGCACCACGTTCGTCTCGCTCATTCCCTCCTACCTCGCCGCGCGGCTCAAGCCCGTCACGGCGATGCACCACATCGGGTGAGAACCATGACCCTGCGCAACCTCTTCGGCGCCGTACTCGCCGCCGCGCTCCTCGCCGCTCCCTCCGCTCTCGCCGCCGACCTGAAGGACCCGGCCGAGCTCAAGAAGCTCCTGGAGACGCTCGATGACCGCCAGCGCAACGGCGGCGACTACAAGTCGCTCATGTACATCGAGCAGAAGGAGAAGGACAAAACGGACGTCGTGCGCGAGGCCGTCATCTACCGGCGCGACGCGAAGGATCAGCTGATGATCCTCATGACCAAGCCCAAGGGCGAGGCCGGCAAGGGCTACCTGCGGCTGGAGAAGAACCTCTGGAGCTACGATCCCACCACCGGCAAGTGGGAGCGGCGCACCGAGCGCGAGCGCATCGCCGGCACCGACAGCCGCCGCGCGGACTTCGACGAGTCGCGCCTCGCCGAGGAGTACGACGCGAAGTACGAGAGCGAGGAGAAGCTCGGCAAGTTCACCGCCTGGAAGCTCGTCCTCACCGCGAAGCAGGGCGTGGACGTGGCCTACCCCGTGGTGCACCTGTGGGTGGACAAGGACACGTCCAACATCCTCAAGCGTCAGGAGTACGCCCTCTCCGGCCGGCTGATGCGCACCGCCTACTTCCCCAAGTGGATGAAGCTCTTCAGCGAGTCCAAGAAGGCCGACGTCTGGTACCCGCAGGAGATGCGCTTCTATGACGAGGTGGAGAAGGCCAACTCCACTGTCATCGTCGTGAAGAACGTGGACCTGCGCGCGCTCGAGGAGAACATCTTCACCAAGGCCTGGCTCGAGAGCAAAAGCCGATGAGCACCCGCACCACCCTGGCCCTCGCCGCGGCCCTCGCCGCGCTGCCCGCGCTCGCCCAGGAGCGCCCCAACGAGGCGGACCTCTTCGGCGGCGACACCCCAGAGGCGAAGCCCGCCCCCGCCCAGGAGGACGCGCCTCGTCCCGACGAGAGCGCCCTCTTCGGTGACCCGACCGAGCCCGCTCCAGCCTCCGAGCCCGCTCCGGCCACCGGGACGCCCGCACCTCCCGAGGACCGCGATGCGCAGGCACTCGGCGGCCCGGCGGCCACCAACGCCTTCGACACAGAGGAGGCCGTCGAGGATCCGCTGAAGATCGGCGGTCGCTTCTACCTGCGCGCCCTCTCCCAGGGAAGCGATGGGGTGTCCTTCGGAGATACCTCCTTCTCCGCCCCCATGCTGGTGGACGGCTACTTCGACGCCCGCCCCACCGACCGGCTGCGCGGCTTCGTCCTTGGGCGGCTCACCTTTGACCCCACTCGCCGGCAGGGCTCCAGCAGCCTCATCCCCTCCACGGGGACGCTCAACATCAACGCCTCGGCCGACCCGCGCGTGGTGCTGGACCAGGCGTGGCTGCGCTTCGACCTGGCGCGTACCGTCTTCTTCACCGCAGGCAAGCAGCACGTGAAGTGGGGCACCTCTCGCTTCTGGAACCCCACCGACTTCCTCTCCCCCCAACGCAGGGATCCGCTCGCCCTCCTCGACGTGCGCACCGGCGCCACCATGCTCAAGGTGCACGTGCCTTGGGAGGCGAAGGGCTGGAACTTCTACGCCATCGGCCTGCTCGACAACGCCGGCCCCGCTGACACGCTCGGCCGCATTGGTGGCGCCGCTCGCGCCGAGGTGGTGCTCGGCCCCGCGGAGCTGGGCGTCGATGCCGTGCTCCAGCGCGGCCGCAAGCCCCGCTTCGGCTTCGACTTCTCTTCCGGCCTCGGCCCCATCGACATCTACGGAGAGCTCGCCCTCAAGAAGGGCTCGGACACGCCCCTCTTCCGCCTGCCCGAGGGTGTTTCCCTCTCGGACCTGTTCGGCGGCAGCCAGGGCTCCGGCGGCGTACCTCCCGACCTGGGGGCGCTCCCCATCGAGGCGTACTACCCAGAGGGTTACACCCCGCAGGTGAGCGGCGGCGCCACCTGGACGTTCGCCTACTCGGAGAACGACACCGCCACCGTGGGCGTCGAGTACTTCTACAACTCGACGGGCTACCCCAGCTCGGTGCCCTACCCGTACCTCATCCTGCAGGGCCAATATCAGCCCTTCTACCTCGGCCGGCACTACGGCGCCGTCTATGCCCTCCTCTCCGGGCCGGGCTCCTGGGATGACACGAACTTCATCCTGTCCAACCTGGGCAACTTCTCCGACCGCTCCTACACCACCCGGCTGGATGTGACGCACCGGGCCCTGCGCTACCTCAGCGTCGAGGCCTTCGTCGCCGTCAACTACGGCCGCAGGGGCGGCGAGTTCCGTTTCGCGCTCGACCTGCCCACCCTGCGCATGGGCGAGCAGGTGATACCGCCCATCGTCGTCGCTCCTCCCACCGTCCAGGCCGGCGTGGGGCTGCGCATCGACCTCTGAAGCGCGTTGCCGCAGCGCTTCGTTGTGTCTCCTCGAGGAAAGAACCGACACGGTCCACGGCTCGGGAGGGCGGAAGAGGTACCAGCCTCTGCCCTCCCGACGTAGAAGACTTGAGACGTTCGTGAACCCCCCGGGAGGACCCATGCATCGCAGCCGATTCTGTGCCCTCGTCATTGACTGCAAGACAGACGACCTCGACGCGGCAACGACCTTCTGGAGCAAGGCCTTCGGCAAGCCCGTCGCGCCGCCTTCTCCGGACAGTGGCAACTACCGCGAGCTCAAGGTCGGAGACGACGAGCCGATGATCCTCCTCCAGAAGGTGGACCATCCGAGCCGCGTCCACCTCGACATCGAGACCGATGACATCGAGGCCGAGGTGAAGCGGCTCGAGGCGCTCGGCGCGAAGCGGGTGGAGTTCGTCAAACGCTGGTGGGTCATGGAGGCGCCAACGGGGCATCGTTTCTGTGTCGTCCGCCCCCAGCGCGGGCCACTGGAGTCCCGCGTCAACGAGTGGCGGGACGAGGGCTGAACGTACTTCTGGCATTGCTCCGGAGAGGAACCGTGGCGACACTGCGCTCGTCACGTGTCCCTCTGGAGAGAAGCTCATGGCCATTGATGATGTGCAGCGCCCGTCCGCGCAGGAGTTGCTGTCCCTCCCCCGCCTCGCGCCGCTCGTCCCCATGCTCTACGTGGCCTGGACGGACGGAGAGCTGACTTCCGAGGAGATTCGCGCCCTGGGCGCCGCGGCCCGCTCGCAGCGCTGGTTGGACCTGCGCTCCAACGCGGTGCTGGCTCACTGGTTGGATCCCCAAAACCCGCCCAGCCCCAGCGCCCTGGCCCAGGTGGGCGAGCACATCCGCCGCACCGCTGAGCGCCTCTCCCACAGCGACCAGAAGAGCCTGGTGGAGCTGGGTGCGCAGCTCGCCGAGGTGATTGGCGGCAAGGACGCCCTGCCCGCCCCCATGCCCGAGCTGGCTCGGGACCTGGCCCCCTTGGAGTCGGCGATCGGCATCCCGGGTGCCGAGGCTGTACGCACGCTCGTCCCCAACCCCAAGCTCCGCCTCGTGGCACCGGCCGAACCCCGCTCCTTCAGCGTGGACTCGATGCGCGCCGTGCTGGAGCGCACGTACTCCGCCGAGCGCGCCAGCGTCCGCGAGTGGCTGGCTGACCCCCTCTTCCGCTACGCGGACGAGCGGAACACGGACGCCTATCGCGCCCGGGTCCTGGAATGGCTGAAGCATCTGGCCGGACGCGGGCTGGGCAAGCTCGCGTACCCGGACGATCTCACGAAGGTGGACCTGGGCCGCTTCATCGCCGCCTTCGAGACGCTGGCCTTCTTCGACCTGAGCCTCGTGGTGAAGGCGGGTGTGCACTTCGGGCTCTTCGGCGGGAGCATCTACTTCCTGGGCACCGAGCGACACCACCGGGAGTACCTGCCCCGCGTGGCCTCGGTGGAGCTGCCTGGCTGCTTCGCCATGAGCGAGCTGGGCCATGGCTCCAACGTGCGAGACGTGGAGACGCTGGCCCGCTACGACGCGGAGCACGGTGAGTTCGTGGTGCACACCCCCTCGGATGCGGCGCGAAAGGAGTGGATTGGCAACGCGGCCCTGCACGCGCGCATGGCCACGGTGTTCGCGCAGCTCGAGGTGAAGGGCGAGCGCCACGGCGTCCACGCGCTGCTCGTTCCCCTCCGGGACGAGGAGGGCCGGCTGATGCCCGGGGTGCGCGTGGAGGACTGCGGCCTGAAGATGGGGCTGAACGGTGTGGACAACGGGCGGCTGTGGTTCGACGGCGTGCGCGTCCCGCGGGAGAACCTGCTGGACCGCTTCTCGCGGGTGAGCCCCGAGGGCGAGTACACCAGTGCCATCACCGGTGTCTCCAAGCGCTTCTTCACCATGCTGGGCACGCTGGTCGCGGGCCGGGTGAGCGTGGCGTGCGCGGCGTTGAGCGCGGCCAAGAGCGGGTTGAGCATCGCCGTGAAGTACGGAGACGAGCGCCGGCAGTTCGGCCCGGCCGGTGCGGAGGAGGTGCGACTGCTGGACTACCAGGCGCACCAACTCCGGCTGCTGCGCCCGCTGGCCACCACCTACGCGCTGGACTTCGCGCTGAAGTATCTGGTGAGGCGCTACGTGGAGCGGACGGAGGAAGACGCGATGCAGGTGGAGGCACTGGCGGCGGGCCTCAAGGCCTATGCCTCCTGGCACACCACGCGGACGCTCCAGGTGACTCGCGAGGCGTGCGGGGGCCAGGGCTACCTCGTGGCCAACCGGCTGCCCTCGCTCAAGGCGGACACGGACGTCTTCGCCACCTTCGAGGGCGACAACACGGTGCTGATGCAGCTGGTGGCCAAGAGCCTGCTCACCGGCTACCGGCAGCAGTTCGAGGATGACCGCATCTTCACCGTGATGCGGCTCATCGTGGACCGGGCGGCGGGCGCGCTCACGGACCGCAACCCCTTCGCGGTGCGGCGCACGGGCAGCGAGCACCTGCGTGACGGGGACTTCCAGCTACGCGCGCTGCGCTTCCGGGAGTCGGACTTGCTGGCGTCTGTGGCGCGGAGGCTGCGCAAGCGGCTGAGCACGGGGGTGGATTCGTTCGAGGCGTTCAACCAGTGCCAGGACCACCTGCTGGCGCTCGCGAACGCGCACGTGGAGCGCGTGGTGTTGGAGCAGTTCATCCTGGGCGTCGCCGAGGTGGAGGATCCGGCGCTCAAGGCGGTGCTCGGGCGACTCTGCGACCTGTACGGCCTGGGGTGCCTACAGGACGCGAGCGGCTGGTTCGTGGAGAACGACCACATTGAGGGAGCGAAGGCCAAGGCCATCCGCAAGGAGGTGACGCGGCTGTGCTCCGAGCTCCGGCCCGACGCGGTGGCGCTCACGGAGGCCTTTGGTATCCCGGACACGTGCCTGGCGGCCCCCATCGCGCTGGGCAGGCCGTCGCCGTAAGGCACACGGTGGGTTGCTCGCCCTGGAGACGAGCACCCGGGGGCCCTTCAGCGCTCGGGTGCCGGTTCGTCCTCCGGTGAACACGTTTCCAGGGATGAATGGATGGATCGCACTCTCCCTGTCCCTGTTGCTCGGCCAGACGACGCCCACGCCCGCTGCCTCCACGGAGGCGGAAGCAGAACGCGCCGTCCAGGAAGCGGAGCTGAATGAGCTCCGCGCCGAGCTCGAGCTCCTGCAAGCCCAGATGGAGGCCCAACAGCAGGAGGCCCAGGGCCGCATCCAGTCACTGGAGCAGCGGCAGGCCCTCGAAAGTGCCCGGGCGCAGGAACTGGAGCAGCTCCGGCAAGAGCACCTGGAGAGCCTCGCGCGTGGCTATGACTGGCTCATCACCACGGACCAGTTGCTGGAGACCGGTGACTTCGACATCGGCCCCGCCGTCGCCTATGCGCAGCGGGAGATCTCCAACGCCCTCGCCACCGCCTCCGAGAGCGGCCGCGGAGAGAGCGTGCTCCTCATGGAGAGCGCCCTCGCCCGGCTCGCCACCATCGATGACCTGGTGGGGCAACGCAACATCTACCCGGCCCGCCGGCAGCTCCAGGACGCCGGCTTCGAGCTGAACCGCGCCTGGCAGCTCAGCCTCAACCTCGCCGGAACCACGCTCGTCAATCAGTAGTAGTGCGGCGTGGAGGAAACCGGCGGGCTCGCCGGCTTCGCGATCAGGTAGCCCTGCACGAAGTCCACTCCGTGCTCGCGCACCCACCGCAGCTCCTCCGGGGTCTCGATTCCTTCAGCCACCGTGAGGATGCCCAGCTTCTGCGCCAGCTCCAGCAGCTTCTCCGTGATGGATGCCTTGTAGGGGTCCTGGTGGATGCCGCGGACGAGCTCCATGTCCAGCTTCATGATGTCCGGACGCAGCTGGTGGATGAGGTTCAGCGACGAGTACCCCGCCCCCAGGTCGTCCAGCGCCACCCGGAAGCCCGCCTGCCGGTAGTAGGCGATGAGCGACTTCAGGTGGTTGGCGTTCGGAGCGTGGTCCGACTCGATGATCTCGAACACCACGTTCCCCGGTGGGATGCCATGTTCGGCGATGGCGGCCACCGTGGAGCGCAGGCAGAACGCCGGATCATAGATGGCCGTGGGCGTGAAGTTGATGAAGAGCGGCACCTGCAGCCCCAGCCGCGAGGCCTCGCGCACCGCCGACAGCCGCGCCGCCAGGTCCAACTGGAAGAGCAGGTCCGCATCACGCGCCAGCGTCAGCATCTTCCCCGGGAACACCAGCGACCCATCCGGCTCCAAACCGCGCAGCAGCGCCTCGTAGGCGTACACCTGGCGCGTGTCCCTCGCGTAGACGATGGGCTGGTAGTGGCTGGTGACACGCTTCTCGGCCAGCATGTCCACCAACCACCCCGCCCGGGTCATGGTGAAGAGCTGCGGCAACGAACCCACCCGTGGGAAGTCGCCCAGCCCCGGCTCCCCGTCGCCCTGGAGGAAGAGCGCGCGCGTGGACCGGGACTCCTCTCCCGTCAGCGCCCCCATGACATCGGCGACGAGGGCGCTCAGCTGCGAAGCCTGCAGCCGCACCGCCACGCACTGGGACTCCGGAATGGCCTGGTGCTCGCGTCCCGCGTCTCCCAACAGCCGGACCAGCTTTCCGTAACTGTGGCCCAGGGGCATCCAGAGAAAGAGGCGGCCATGCCCCTCCAGCTCCAGCTTCTCCGGAAGGGTCTGGCACCGCTCACACGACTTCGACACGCTCTGGCTCATTCAGCCTCACTCACGGCTCACGGAAGACGAGCAGTCCACGCGACGTCTCAGTGGCGTAGATGAACCCGTCTCCGGGCACCCTCACTCCATTGAGACCCTCGAGGAACGTCTGTCCCCGCCCTGAATCCGTCTCCCGCCAGGTATTGTAGTAGGCCAGCTGCCGAGGTGTACTGGGGTTGGACATCTCGAGGATGCGCAGGCCGTCCTGGTTATGAGCCACGTACAACTTGGAGCCCACCAAGGTCAAACCACCCACCGTGGACTCCGGACCCATCTCAAACTGGCCCACTTGTGAGATATGCTGGGGGTCCGTCACATCCAGCGCCCGGATCATCGACTTCCATCCCTCACTGGACTCGAAGGCGATCAGCCGATCGCCAATCTGGCCCACCGCCACCGGGCGGCTGGTGGCATTGTCGTATTTGAAGTTCCCCAATGGCGCCGGCTTCTTCGGGTCCGTCACGTCCGCCACCGCCAGCCCGTACCTCCAGTGACCAATGTAGAGGCGGTTGTTCAGGACCACGCCCTCGACGGGGATCTGCCCCTTGCCGACGATGCTGTCCTCCACGTAGTAGCGCGACTGCAGCGCGGGCTTCGTGGGCGTCGAGATGTCATAGATGAGCACCTCGGCGTTGGGATCCGGCGACATCAGGAACAGCCGGTCCTGCTCCACGGCCAGCCCCCACCCCTGCACGCTGGGACTCGGGAGCGCCGCGAGCCGCTTGGGCGCCGCCGGGTTGCTCACGTCGTAGACGAGGAGCCCCTCGTTGTAGCTGGAGATGTAGAGCACCGTGCCCTTCACCCAGGACCGGTACCAGATGTCACTCTTCGGGGAGATCTCCGCCACCTTCTCGGGGTGGGCCGGATCCTTCACGTTGTAGACGAAGAGGCCGCTCGCCAGCGCCGTCACGTAGGCGTACCCGTCCGCCACGAAGACGTCCACCGGCTGACCGCGCGGGAGGGTGGTCTCCGACACCAGCTCCACTCCGGATGCCTGCTGCTCTCCCTCCGCCCACTTGACGTGCGCCGCCTCGAAGGTGCCGCGTAGGTCGGCCTCGCCATTCACGCACCGCCGGAACTCCCCCTGCACCCGGTCCGGCGAGGGCGCCTGGCAGCCCGCGAGCACGAAGCGCACCGGCGCGGGCGTCGACGCGGTCTGGAAGTCGCTGGCCACGAAGAAGGTGTCACCCTCCACCTTGCGCACCGTCAGCGCAGTCCCCAGGAGCAGCGGTTTATCTGGCAGGAAGCGGATGGACCCTTGCGAGTCGACCCCATCCAGGGTGATGTTCAGGTTCCAGATGCCCTCCGCCTTCACGGAGGCGAACCCCGACCGATCACAGGTGGACAGGTCGAAGGCCTCGGGCTCGCAGTCGTGCTTCTCTTCCTCCGTGCGCGTGCATCCGGAGGCCGTGAGGAGCAGGGCTCCCGTTGTGGCTACCAGTAAACGGTTCATACGCCATCCATACCGGGCATGGGGACGGGACGAAAGCCCCGGCTCACCCAACACCTCGGGCGGCGGCGACGTGCACCGCTGAGCAATCGTACAGAAGCGCCCGCCTGCCCACTCGTTAATATGGGGGGACCTGCCTAGGTTCGCTCAGTCCCTCGTCTCCCCACCCGGGAGGTCGCCCCTGTGAATCGACGTCTATTGATCGCCACGCTGCTCGCCTTGGTGCTTCCCGAGGCGGCCGTGGCCCAGGTCTACGTGATACCGCGCCGGGCCTACCGAGCGCCGGTGCACACCTACGAATTTGATTGGCGGCACCTGGACATCCTGGTCGGCCCCCAGGCCGAGGGTGTCGCCGCCCCTCCCGCCCACCGGGCCCACCAGCAGCCGCCTGGCGCCCCGGGTGGACCCACACCCACCGCGCCGCAGATGCGCTCGTCGGGTGTCCCTACCGCCGAGGCGCCGAAAGCTTCCCAGCAGGAGCAGGGCACGGGCGGCAGTCCCGTGGAGTCCGTGGAGCCGGGCAACCCCACGCGCGTGGTGGACAGGCAGGATGGCGGCACGCCCGAGGACCCGATCGCCACGGGAAGCTCGCTCTACGTGCCCATTGCCCTGTCAGCGGATGGAGGCACACCGGACGCGGGCCCCAAGTACGCCCAATCCCTGGGCGACAAGAGCGGCGGCGTGCGCTTCTACTTCTACGAGAGCGAGCGGAACGTGGCCCAGTACGCCGCGCCCCAGCTTGAAGACACCTACCGGTACCTCGTGGACCGCTTCAAGTTCGTCCCCACGCAGACGTTCCCGTACATCCTCTACAGCAGCTACCAGGAGTTCCTGCAGACCAACGTCACCGCGGTGTCCGAGGGCACGCTCGGTGTCACCAGCACCCAGGGCAACCTGGAGCTGACCCTGCCCTACCTGGGGGACCACCGGCAGTTCGGGGAGATCAGCTCCCACGAAATGGCCCACCAGTTCACCATCCAGAAGGTCCGCTTCCTGGCTGAACAGGCCAAGGTGGCGGGGGATCCGCTCAACGGCATTCCGCTCTGGTTCATCGAGGGCCTGGCCGAGTTCTACGCCAAGGGCGGGCTGGATCCCGAGGGCGAGATGATGGTGAGGGATCTACTCATCAACCCGGACCTGATGCGCGGCTACGCCTTCCTCGACTTCTGGTCGCCCGGGCCTTACGGCTTCGTGTGGATCTACAAGATGGGTCAGGCGCGCTGTCAGTTCCTCGAGGAGACGTACGGGGCGGGCTTCATCCAGAAGGTGTTGGACAACTCTCCCAAGCTCGTCTCCGGCACGGGCATGACGCCCAACCTCCAGTTCGAGGGGCTGCTGGAGATGCTCACCGGGGATGATCCGCAGAAGATCGCCGCGAAGTTCGAGAACTGGCTGAAGCAGCGCTCCTACCGCACCTATCTCAGGGCCGAGCAGTCCACGCCCAACATGGAGCTGCTGACCGAGCGCCGGGGCATCGTCACCGCGCTCAACAGCTCGAGCGACGGCCGGGTGATCATGTACCGGAGCATCATCCCGGAGACGGGCCAGAGCCAGCTCATCCTGGTGGACCCCCGCGCCCCCAACGACAGCGTGAAGGTGCAGGGTGACGGCGTGCCGGGCTACGAGTCGTTGCACCCCATCTTCGGGCGCAACTTCGCCCTGACGGACACCCGGCTGGCCTTCGTGGCCGAGTCCATGGCGCGCGACATCATCTACGTCCAGGAGTACAAGCACGACGCCCAGTCCCTCTCCCTGGGTGGGGCGCTGCCGGCAATGGGCCGCAGCCCCTACGTGAACAACCCCTCTGGGCTGCGCAAGGATCCGCCCTACCGGGTGGACTTCAACCTGGGCAAGCGCGAGGCCTACAGGCTCGCCGACCACGGACTGATCGCCGCGTACTCGCCGGCCTTCTCTCCGGATGGCAAGCAGCTGGCCTTCATCGGCCTGAGCGAGTCGGGCACGCGCGACGTGTACGTGCTGCCGCTCGACCAGGGGCTCGACGTGGAGCCGAAGCAGCTCACCCATGACGTGTACGCCGAGCGCAGCCTCGCCTGGGGCCCGGCGGGCATCGTCTTCACCTCGGACGCCACCTCGCACGGCTACTACAACCTCTTCCGCGTGAAGCCGGAGGATCCCAGCAAGGTGGAGCGCCTCACCACCGAGGCGCGCGATCACGCGGATCCCACGGTGCTGCCGGACGGTCGGCTCTTCTTCGTGGCCTACGAGAACAGCCGCTCGGACCTGCACGAGTACACCGGGGGCGGTGGCATCGTGCGGCGCACGGACGTGTCCACGGGTCTCTTCGAGCCGAGCCCCGGCCCGGATGGCAACCTGTGGCTGCTCTTCCACCTGTCGGGAGAGCGCAAGCCGGCCCTGCTGCGCTCGCAGCAACTGCTGAGCTTCGAGGTGGCACAGGCGACGAAGGCGGATGCGGGACCGCCCAGTCCCCTGCCTCAGCGCTCGCTGCAGGGTGCCGAGGCCTACAGGCCCTTCGCCCGAGAGAACATCGACCTGGGGCCCATCATGGGCTTCGCCGGCGGCGGTGGCGGTGGCTTCTACGGCCAGGTCTTCGCCTCGGCCATGGACCGGCTGCGCAACCACGCCATGCTGTTGCAGGTGGCGGTGTACGGCTCCTTTGATCTGACTGACGGTTACCTGCTCTACCTCAACCAGTCACAGCGCACGACGTGGGGCATGGGCCTCTTCCAGTCCCTGCGCTTCCGCGTGGACCAGTCCCTACGCGAGGCCGCTGCAGGCAGCACCCTGCCCTACTACCTGCTCATCTCCGGCGAGCGCTTCTTCGGCGCCACCGGCATCGCACGCTACCCGCTGAGCACCTTCACGTTCCTGGAGGCCAACCTCAGCATCGGCGGCTCCTCGTACTTCCTGGACCCGACGACCTCCTTCTTCCTCAACCTGCCGGAGATCAACGGCGTGGGTGACCTCTACACCCAGTGGCGCCAGAACCAGCCCGGCCTGCGCTTCCAGACGGAAGGCTCCCTGGCCTTCGGCTACAACACCCTGCGCTACCACTACACGGGCGTGCCCATCTCCGGCACCTCGTTCATGAGCGAGCTCACCACCGGCGTCCAGCCCTTCCACGGCGAGGTCTTCGGCAACGTGCGCCTGGACGCGGAGCGCTACTTCCCCATCCCGCTGGGCAGCACCCACATCATGCTGCGCGGCGGCGCGGGCACCTCCTTCGGCGGACGCTTCACCCGCTCCTTCTATCTCTCCAGCTTCGACACCATCCGAGGTGTGCCGTTCGGCGACGAGGAGTGGCTGCTGGGTCAGCACTACCTGTACTCCACGCTTGAGCTGCGCGTGCCGCTGGATGCGCTCATCCGCGTTGCCTTCCTCAACACTCTCATGGGCGTGGCGGGCTTCGACCTCGGTGGCGTGGGAAGCTCGGCCCGGGATATCTGGAACCGCCGCGTGCTCAATGCAGCCGTGGGCATCAACCTCGGCCTTGGCCCTCTCCTGCTGCGCCTGCACTTCGCCTACCCGTTCGACATCAACGCGCCCGTGGGCAGGCCGGCCGACGAGTGGGTGACTCAGTTCTCCATCGGCATGGCCGGACTCGAGGGCTACCTGTTCAAGCAGCACGGCTCGGCCAAGAAGAAGAAGGAAGCGCCCCAGCCGCCCGTGACGCTCGGTGGAATGGGCATGCGCGTGGGCGGCACAAACTGACGGGTTCTGCCTGAAGGACCCGAGACCCCCACCCCGTCCCTCTCTGCCGAGGGCACGCGGTGGGGGTTTCTCATGTCAGGACTGGGCAGCCACCAGGGCAGCGTTGGCTCGCGCCAGGGGGCCTCCTTCATGCGGAATCCGCTCGAAGTCGCCTCGCAGCGCCTTGAGGGCGAACTTCTCCAGGTCTATCTCCTTGCGCGTCCTCACGCCCAGCGCCCGCACCAGCTCCGACAGCGGGCCGAAGCCGAAGAGGCCATGCTGGAGCAGCAGACCCGCCGCCACCCCGCTCACGATCTTCCAACTCCGACCGTCCTTCGCCGCCAGCACCAGCCCGAGCACCGACACCGCGGACGCCGCCACCGTCACCACCCGGTTCAAGTCCCACTCGCGCTCCAACTTCTGCAGGTACTCGCTGATGGCTGGGCGATCCATCTGCTCCGCCATCTCCTGAACACACTTCTCCACCCGCGCATCAATCTTTCGGTTCACCCCGTCCGGCGTGTGCGTGCGCACCGAATCGGTCGACATCCGGTTCCAGGACTCCATCGCGCCTCACCTCCACTCTGGCTGGCCCGCTTCGTTCACAGGCCATCTGTCCGAAGCTAGGGATGGGTGCGCACACGGGTGAGGACATGCAGCCGGGCCCGGCCGTTCGCCCGCCAGTCCCCACTCCACCCCTGCTCGGCACACGGTCGGATGCCTAGCTTGCCCGGCGTGAATCGTCTTCCGCGCTTCCTGCTCGCTTGCCTCCTCTTCGGCACGGCATGCGTTCATCGCGAACACCCGCAGCAGCTGCGTATCCGCGAGGACCTGCCAGGCTCGGGGCCGGGGCTCTCGCTCGCCCTCTTTCAGTCCGTGGGCGTGGGGCTGCGGCCAGGTCATGTGGTGCGGCTGCTCCAGGACGAGCGCATCCTCACCACGCTCGAAGAGGAGATTCGCCAGGCCCGCGAGTCGCTTCACCTGCTCGTCTCCAGCTGGCAGCCAGGCGAGGCCTCGGAGCGCCTCATCCTCGCGCTCTCCGAGCGCCAGCCAGGCGTGGTGTGTCGCGTTCTGGTGGATCCCCTCCACAGCCCGGGATTCCAGGACGAGGTCCAGCCTCGGCTCGTCAAGGCGGGCTGTGAGGTGCGCAACTTCCGTCCCTTCGTCGGAGAGGAAGTGGTGTTCGCCGACGAGAGGCTGGAGGCACGCAATCACCGCCAGCTCGTCATCCGAGACGGCCGCAGCGGCCTCACCGGAGGCTCCGGCGTGGGGCCAGCCTGGCGTGGCGAGCAGGGGCCTAAGCACGCGTGGCGAGACACCTACGTCCACGTGGAGGGCCCGGCCGTGCGCCAGCTGCAACAGGCCTTCGCCAGGGACTGGCTGGAGGCGGGCGGAGGGCTGCTCCCGGAGTCGACCTTCCCCGCGCTCGAGCCTCAGGGCGAGGCGCGCGCGGGCTTCGTCGCGAGCACCGGCTCCCCCTCGCTCAGCCACTCCGAGCGGATGGTCCAGGTGCTCCTCGCCACCGCCCGCCGCCGCCTGTGGCTCACCAACGCCTGCTTCGTCCCCACTGCCGCCACGGTGGACACGCTCATCCGCAAGGCCCAGGAGGGCGTGGATGTCCGCATCCTGGTGCCCGGCCTCCAGCCCGAGGACAGCCGTGGAGTCCTCGCCGCGCAGCGCGCCTCTTATGAGCGCCTGCTGGAGAATGGCGTACGGCTCTGGGAGTACCAGAACGCGCCGCTGCACGCGCGCACGCTCGTGGTGGACGACCAGCTGGTCGCCGTGGGCTCCAACAACCTGGAACCCAACTCGAATGCGCTGCTCGAGGAGGGGGCCCTCGTCGTCGAGGATGCGCCGCTCGCCCACGAGCTCGCCGCCAGCTTCGAGCGGGATTTGACGTACGCGGTGGAGATCCGCCGGGACGAGTGGCGCGAGCGTGGGCTGTTCCAGCGCTTCAGCTTCCGGCTTCCGCCCTCGAACACCGGGTGCCGTTGAGCAGGTACGCGAGAGCCCAGACCGGACACCGGCAACCCCTCTCAGGAGAGACCTCTTCCCACTGGACGGTTTCGACCATCCGCCAGTGGACGGATAGGCCCCGGCTGCTCAGGCATCTCCCTTGCTCAGACGAAGCGCGATGAGAATCGCGCGCCTGCTCTGCACGTTCTTCGTTGCTTTGTCACTCGCCTGCGAACCCGATGGCAGTGCTCCGCCCACGATCAATGACGGGCAGACTCCCATCACGGACGACCCCGGCACCCCGTCCGAGCCATCTCCCTCGACGGAGAAACCGCCGAGGCCCGAGCCCCCCACACCACCGCCGCCACCGACACCACCGCAGCCCGAGCCGCCGCCTCCATCGGAACCCGAGGAACAGCGGCCCTTTGCCCTGCCCCAGGTCCAGGAGGCTCTGCAGGAGTACGAGCTGATCCTGCCTCCGGGTGTGTTGGAGATGTTCCTCGCCGACAAGTACACGCCGGAGCAGGACGCCATCTTCCGCCACAACGGCGTGAGCTATCCGGTGAAGGTGCGCCTGCGTGGGGCCTCGGCTCGTGATTTCCCCAAGAAGAGCTGGAACGTGAGCTTCGAGGACGGCGTGCGCTTCGAGGACCGCACCTCGCTCAACCTCGTCGCCGAGTACCAGGACGCATCAATGCTGGCGGAGAAGCTCGCCTATGATCTCCTGGCGGCCATGCGCGTACCGGCGCCTCGAGCGAAGTACGTACGGCTGAGCATCAACGGCCGCTACGAGGGCGTCTTCCTGGACATCGAGCAGGTCAACAAGTCCTTCCTGCGAGCCCACGACTTCGCGGACCGGGACGCCACCATCTACCGCGCCGGGTGGAAGGATACCGAGCTCAAGCTGCGCTCCTGGAAGGTGCCCTATCAAGGCGACTGGCAGCAAAAGACAAACGAGAAGACGCCCCACGACGAGGCGCTCGACGCGGTGCTGTACGTCATCAACCGCACCCCCGAGCCCGAGCTGCCCGACGCGCTCGCCCGGCACCTGGACCTGGAGGGCTACCTGCGCTCCATGGTGATGGATGCGCTCATGTCCAACAACTACATCGAGGACTCGGAGAGCTACTTCATCCACGACGAGGTGGCAGACCGCTGGGTGTACGTGGCGTGGGATCTCAACAACGTGGACGCGCGCTGGTGGCACGAAATAGCACTCGTCGAGAAGCCGGAGCCCCTCTACAAGCACCCGCTCTTCCCCTTCACCCTGACGGACGGGATGGTGGCCACGCGCTACGAGAACCGGAAGACGGTCCACCCGGGCTACCTGCCCGTCTTCTCCAACCTGGGGACCCGCGTGGTGGTGAACCCGGAGCTGCGCGCCCGGCTGGTGGACCGCCTCGACAAGGCGATGAGCGAGCTCTTCACCCTGGAGGTGTTGGGAGCCCACATCGACAAGCTGCACGCGCTCCTGACCCCGCACATGGCCGATGACCCGTACATGGACTTCGCGAAGTTCCAGGCGGGCCGCGCCTGGATGAGGGACTACGTCCACCTGCGGCGCGCGTTCGTCCTGAAGGAGCTGGAGCGCTACCGCGCGAGCAAGCCCGGGCTGGTGCTGGAGGCGCTGGATGCCCATGAAGGCTGGGTGGAGCTGGGCAACCGAGGAGAGAAGCCCGTGTCACTCGGAGGGATGGTGCTGACCACGAACCTGCGTCGGAGCATCCCCGCGCTGCTGAGGCCCGAGATACCGGCAGAGCCGCCCGCGGAGACGCCAACGTATGGCCCACCTCAGGGAGTCGTACTCGCGGAGCGCATGCTGAATCCGGGCGAGCGCGTGCGCTTCACCGCCGCCGAGCTGGGTCTCACCTTCACGCCCGATGGGGAGATCGGCGTCTTCGATGGCCGGTCGGTGGTGGGGATGAAGGACGTCCTCTTCTACGGGAAGCTTCCCGCCGGGAAGCACTACGAGCGCGCCAAAGACGGAGCGTGGGCGGTGCACTAATCCCATACATCCCCTCTCCCTTCGGGAGAGGGACGGGGTGAGGGTATTGGGTGAACCCGGGTTGAACCCCCTGTCCACACTGTGGGCCACAGGTTGAAGAACGGGCTCGGCTACCCTCACCCCCACCCTCTCCCGAGGGGAGAGGGAGCGTCATCCTGGACACTTTCCCGAAGGGATGAAGCGACTCGCGCCAGCGGAGATGAAGCCGGGGGGTGCTCCACCGCTGACGCGAGACCTCTCGGGATGAGGACAGGAGAGGCGGGGCTACTTCGGGCAGCCGCCCTCCTCGCCCAACGCCAGGGTCGTAACGGTGCCGCCCTCCTCGCCGATCGCATAGGTGGTGATAACACCACCACCCTCCTCGCCCACCGCCTCGGTCGTGCCGACCCCGTTGCCACCGCGAACCTCCTCCAGATCCTTCGCGGGTAGCTCGTAATCGATGAAGGTCTTCTTCTTGCCGGTCTTGCGCATCACGTTCTCCTTCGAGTGAAGAGAAAGCTGAAGCTCCCTCCTCTCTGGACGGAGAGCACAGGCGTGATTTGTGATTGTCTCGATCCAGGACCAGAACGCCTGAGTGCCTGCTCGACCTCAGGCCCCTGGACCCGACGCAGCGGCTCGGGAACCAGCGGAACCCATTCCCAGACAGGGGGAGGTGGAAGCACGCCCGCCGAGATAGGGCAGGCCCTCGAGGTGCGTTACCGAGAAGCCCTCGTCCACGAGGTATTTGGCGCACGTCAACCCCGCCAGTCCTCCGCCCGCAGTCACGACCCGCTTCGCCATACCGTTCCCATCCCTAGGCCCGCCGAGGAACCAGTGGCTTGGGAGGGGCGGAGGGGACCGCCAGGCCCCGAGGCCGGGTGTCCTCTCGACCCGCCCGCACCAGCGCCCAGCCCACAACCACCAACAGGGCTCCAAAGAGGAGGAAACCCACGTCCCAGGCGAGCTGCCCCGCGCCGGGGTGGACGTGGTGGATTCCGAGCAGGTGATGGTCGATGAGCCCTTCCACCAGGTTGAAGGCGCCCCATCCAATAGAGAGGGAACCCACGAAGGTGCGAGTCGACCAGGGCACCTCGGGACGCTGCCCCGCGCGCCACAGGAGGCCGATGCCAATCGCCGTCACCAGCCAGGTGAAAGCATGGAAGAGGCCGTCCCAGAACATGTTGACCTTCATCGCGACCAGGTCCGTAGGTGGCAGCCGGGACGAGAGCATGTTGTGCCACTGGAGCAACTGGTGCAGCAGGATGCCGTCGATGAAGCCTCCCAGGCCCGTACCGAGCAGCACCCCCGACGAGATGATCGCCCCCTGATGCCGTGGAGTCTCCGCCATGGTCTTCCTCTCCGCCGCGGTCACGTTTCGGCTCCTGACTCGTTCCTGTCGCGTGCGGGGACCACGTCGCGCGGCGACAGTCCTACCCGATACAGCAGCGCGCTCAGGGACCCGATGAGCAGGAACGGCACGGTCATCGTCACCAGCAGGTTCCAGAAGTCCTCGCCCACAACGGAGGCCCTCACCACCTGAGCGGTAGGGCAGCTCGGGCAGGCAAACACGGCCGTTGTCGCCAGCGAGCCCGCCACCGCGACGAAGGGATGAAACCGGCTGTGCCTCATTTGGATGTCCCCCGGCTCGATGCTCCGCAGCGAGGGTAAGCACGGAAAAGAAGCGGAACAGGAGACGGTGAAACCAGGCAGCCAGAGGAGGGGTGGAGCGCCAGGTCCATCCAAACGGACTCCCGATACAAGGTGCGGGATGGGGCGGACGTGCAAGTGCGCCAAAGGACTAGACCCTGCGTACGGCAGGGAGACTGCAAACAGGCGGCGCGACTCCCATTCGCCAGAAGGAACCACCCATGCGTCGCTTGATGTCCGCCCTCCTCCTCGTCGTCATCTCCACCGGCTGCGTGAGCACGACGGTGATTCGCTCCGATCCCAGTGGTGCCACGATCAAGTCCCGCTTCGGCGAGGTCCTCGGTAGGACACCGTACGAGTACAGCGACTCGGCCACCGTCAATCACACCGAAAGCTTCGTCCTCGAGCTGGAGGGCTACAGGTCCGAGTACGTCACCATCCGGCGAGACCAGTGGAACGGAGCACGCACCGCGGGCGGCATCATCGGTGGGCTGCTCGTGTTCCCCGTCTTCGCCACCCTGCTCTGGGCCACCGACTACAAGGAGGGCTACTACGTGGAGTTGAGGGAGGATCCGCGGCAGTCGCGGGATGAGGCGGAACGGTCGTCCGGCCGTGCTGCTCCCGAGCGCCAGCACACCTCGCATCGCTGAACCCTTTCATCAACGTGGGTGAGGCTCACCGGCGCTCGCGAACCTCCAGCGTCCTGCGAGCGCTGAGCCCCCGGTCGTCCGAGACGAGAATCTCGTGGGTGCCCACCGAGGGTGCCCACCACACCCGTTCGTCCGCTCGCGCCGAGGCCAGGAAGGCTCCATCCACGAACCACGTCAACTCCCGGTCCCCGTCCGCCTCGGCCTCCAGCGGGACATCCTGTTGATCCGCCGGGACACCCGGGATGAGGAGCGCCACCTGGCCCAGTCCCGGCGAGAGGATCTCCGGAGCCCGCTGGACGCCTCCGGGCTCACAGCCGGGCGCGGGAGCAGGAGGCTGGGGCAACAGGCGGTGTTGTTCGGCGAGCCAGCGCCGGATGCTCGCCGGCCAAGAGAGGTACACACGCGACTCCGTCTGTCGCCCAGCCCGGCACGAGGGAGTCACTGCCAGCCCCGTCTTCACGTCCACCTCCACCCGCTGGTGGTAGGGGCAGGTCTCCGTCGGCACATGGCTGCGCTTCGCGAACACGAAGCTCCGCTGGGTACAGGCGTCCGTCGGCAGGTAGCCTGAATAGGCGCAGACCTCTACCTGGGTGAGCTCCGAGGGCACCACCGCGTCCGCGTCCTCGAGTCTACCCCGAGGCCCCAGGCCCTCCAGGATGTCGAAGAGGAGCGGCCCGGCTGCATCCGCGCCCACGAGGTGCACGCTGGGGGAGTTGTCGAAGTTGCCCACCCATACCACCCCGGTGTGCCGGGGCCCCGAGCCCGCCGCCCACGCGTCCCGGTGGCCGAAGCTCGTGCCCGTCTTCCAGTGCACCCGTGGAGGCAGGCCCGTCAGCTTGCGACGCACCGGGAAGTCCGGCCGGTCCCTCAGCGCCAATGCGCGACGGGTGAGCCACGCCGCCCCAGGCGAGAAGAGCGTCTGAGCGCCCCCTGAGGGCTGCCCTTCGTCCAGCAGCTTCAGCGGACGCGCGTGGCCGTCCTCGGCGATGGCCAGGTAGACCCCCGCCAACTCGAGCGGCGTGAGCTCAATGCCGCCCACCGACGCAGAGAGCCCGTAATGGCCCGGGTCCGGGTGCAGGCTCGTCACTCCCGCCAGCCGCAATGCCCCGAGGAAGCGCTCGACCCCGAGCCGCTGCAACAGCTTCACGAAAGGCAGGTTGAGTGACTGGGAGAGCGCATCCTCCAGCCGAACCAGCCCCTGGAAGCGTCCATCGAAGTTGCGCGGCGTGTAGGTGCCGTACGAGGTGGGGATGTCCGGCACCAGTTGCTCCGGCCCGGCGAGTCCCTGGTCGATGGCCAGCGCATAGATGAGCGGCTTGAGCGCCGAGCCCGGCGAGCGCATCGTCGCGAAACCCGGCAGTTGCCCGCCATGCGCGGTGTCAAAGAAGTCGAAGTTGCCCACCAGCGCGACCACCTCCGCGCGCTCCCGGTCCACCACCACCGCCGTCCCGTTGTGGATGCCCTTCTCGCGCAGCTCCGGCGCGGACTCCCGCATCAACCGCTCCACCAGTCGCTGAGAGCCCGCCTCCAGCGTCGTGCGCAGTCGCCCCCGTCCGGGCCGCTGGGCACGCAGCCACACCGCCGCGTGCGGCGCTTCGCGTGGGAAGGGCGTGAGCAGGGAGGGCACCGCCGTGGCACGCACCTCCGCCAGCGCCGCCTCCGGTGTCACCCGCGCCCCCTCGGGCCCGAGCGGCAGCGCCTCCTCGTCGAAGAGCCGCTGCGCCACCTCGTCCCGCGCCTGCTTCAGCCGCGCCGCGTTCGCCGGCGAGGGGTAGCGCCGGTTGGGGTTCTGCGGCACCGCCAGCAGCGTGGCCATCTCCGCCGGACTCAGGTGCGTCGCGCGGTGTCCGAAGTACGCCAGTGCCGCAGCCTCCACCCCCTCCACATTCCGCCCATAAGGGACGAACTGCAGGTAGGCCGCGAGGAGCTCCTTCTTGGACAGCCGCACCTCCAACTGCACGGCCCGCAGGGACTCGATGAGCTTGGACATGAGCGTGCGCGGCCGGGGCTCCAGCACTCGCACCAACTGCATGGTCAGCGTGGACGCCCCGGACACCCGCCGGCCTCGCAGCACGTTGGTTACCGCCGCTCGGACCACCGCGATGGGGTCTACGCCCGGGTGCCAGAAGAAGCGTTTGTCCTCCAGCACCAGCAGCGCCTGGACGTAGGCCGGGTCCACCTCCTCCACCACCGTGGGCACCCGCCACCGCTCGTCCGGCGCCAGGAAGACGTGCGCTGGCGAGCCGTCCCGATACTCCACGACAACCGAGTGTGACTGGGAGAGTCGCTCGGGCAGGGGCACCCACCAGACCGCGGCCAGGGCTGCGAGCGTGAGGCCCAGAAGGACGAGGGCTCCCTGGAGAAGCCTCTTCCTGGAGAGACGAAGTGACGGCATGGGAATCCGGTTTCCAGCCAGACCTTACCAGCTCCGCCCACGAGCTCGCCCGGTATGATGAGAACGTGCCCTCCGCCTCCATGGAACCGACACCGCGCATACTGCTCGTCGAGGATGATGAACGCCTGGCCAAGCTGGTCCAAACGTTCCTGCAGAGTCAGGGCTTTCAGGTCCGCTGGGTAGGAGACGGCCAGGAGGCCATGAAGGCCATCCGGAGCGAGCCGCCGGATTGCGTCATCCTGGACATCTTGCTGCCAGGAGTGGATGGCATCGAGGTCTGCCGGCAGGTGCGGCCGACGTATCACGGCTGGATCCTCATGCTCACCGCCCAGGATGAGGACATCAACGAGGTCGTTGCCCTGGACACCGGCGCAGACGACTACCTGACCAAGCCCGTGCGCCCGCACGTCTTGCTCTCCCGCCTGCGTGCACTGCTGCGACGGGCGAGCCGCGGAATCCCGAAGGTGTCCGAACCCGCCTCCCTCGACGAGGGCAAGGTGATCACCGCCCAGGAGCTGCGCATTGATGGTGACCGCCGCACGGTGAGCCGCGCCGGGGAACCGATCGTGCTGACCGATGCGGAGTTCGATCTGCTGTGGCTGCTGGCCAGCCGCGCCCCCGCCATCCTCACCCGCGACGACATCCTCTCGGAGCTGCGCGGAATCGAGCACGACGGTCTGGACCGCTCCATTGACATGCGCATCTCCAAGCTGCGCAGGAAGCTGGGAGATGATCAGCCACCGCATCAGCTCATCAAGACCGTACGAGGCCGGGGCTATCTCTTCGCTCGAAGCTGAGAGGCCGCTGTCACCATGAGCCCTCCTGCCCGCACGTTCCGCCGCCTGTTCCATCCCATGAGCAGCCTGTTCGCGCGCATGTACGTCGGGATCATCGTGGCGCTCGTGCTGGCCGTCGCAGTGATGGCCTTCATGGCCACCCAGCGGTTGACCTCGAAGGGGACGGACGAAGCACAGGCCGAGCAACAGGCCGAAGAGTCCGCCAGGGAGTTCGAGCAACTCAACCAGGGCCTGCATTGGCTCCTCGAGAATCAGCTCCGCTCCCAGCCTCGCGAGCGCTGGGCGGCCATCGTCAATGAATGGCAGTCACACTTCAGCCACCCCATCGCGCTGCGGTCGAAAGCCGAGGTGCTCACCCAGGAGCTCCCAAAGCGTACCCGGGAGCGCCTGCTCACAGGCCAGCCCACAGCCTGGATGAGATCACCCGGGCTCACCGGCGAGCGGGTGGACCTGCTCCTGCCGCTGGCAGACTCGGAGCTCGTGTTGGTCCAGGAGGTGCTGTTCGGTCCTCCCCGAGAGCTGGTGCTGGAGTTCCTCGCACAAGAGCTGGCTATCTTGTTGCTGGTCTTAGGCGTGGCGGTGCTCGTGCTTACTTTTCCCCTGTACCGCCATGTCACGCGGCTGGCCGCCACCACGAACGCCTTCGGTCGCGGAGAGCTCGGGGCCCGGGCCGAGACCCGAGTACCAGAGCCTATCGGTCATCTGGCCCGCACCTTCAATGACATGGCGGAGCGGATCCACCGCATGACCCAGGAGCAGCAGGCCACGCTGCAGGCCATCTCCCACGAGCTGCGCACCCCTATTTCCCGGCTGCACTTCGCTCTCGATATGGCGCGGCATGCGCAAGGACAGAGCGAGTGGGAGTCGCAGCTGGCGGACA
This sequence comes from Archangium minus, assembly GCF_044360475.1. Lineage (NCBI taxonomy): Bacteria > Pseudomonadati > Myxococcota > Myxococcia > Myxococcales > Archangiaceae > Archangium > Archangium minus. The sequence goes on along the minus strand of NZ_CP043494.1, from coordinate 4,108,437 downwards.
TGGGCAAGGACGTGGAGGAGCTCGATGCACTGGTGGAAGAGCTCCTCACCTACACCCGCCTGCACCGGGATGCGCCGCCCTTGGAGTGGGAGTCCATCGAGCTGGTGGCGCTCGTGACGGAGTTGATCCAGCAGCTCGCGCTGTTCTCGCCCCACCTCCGAATCCTGCTCGTCGCCGATGGCTCGCTGGAGTGCCAGGGCTCCCCCCGCTACCTGCGTCGGGCCATCAGCAACCTCATCCGCAACGCCCAACGTCATGCCCGCACGGAGATACGGGTCCAGTTGGAGAAGGGCGACTCGGGCTACTCCGTGCTCGTCGACGATGACGGCCCGGGTATCCCGCCTCAGGACAGGGAGCGCATCTTCCTGCCCTTCACCCGCCTGGACGACAGCCGCAACCGCAAGACGGGTGGTCACGGGCTGGGGCTGGCCATCGTCCACCGCATCATGCAAGCGCACCAGGGAAGCGCCCGTGTAGCAGACACGCCCCTGGGCGGCGCTCGCATCATCCTGTCCTGGCCCCAGCGCTGAGGGCTCACCTCGAAGGCCAAGAGCGTCGGCTTATCTGTTCACGTTGCTGTTATACAGATTGCCGCCGCCAATCCTGACATCACCGGAGGCCGTCGTGCCCGTGGTCGCGCTCGTCGCATACACCACGTATCCCGCGGCGGCATCCAGGTCGACGGTGTTGTTCTGGAACCTGTTGTTGACGCCCGTCGCATAACCGCTGCCGTGCGTGCGGACCTGGAAGGCATCCACGACGAAGGCATTCCCGTTCCGGTAGCCTTCGTTGTAACGAATGAGGGAGTTGACGCCCTTGACGTCCACGAAGCTGTCGGCGCTGTTGGTCCCGGAAATGCCCGTCCCGTCGAAGGTGCAGTACTCCACGACGGTTCCGTCCGCGCCTTCCTTGATATCGATATGCTCCGCGGTGATGCCACCGGCGAAGTTCGTGTATCGAATCACATTTCCCACGACGACGTGCTCATAGGGCGAGCTGGCATCAGAGCCGACATAGGCGCCTTCGCCATATCCCGGCTGGTAGTTGCCCGTGTCGTGGATCTTCGAGTGCTCCAGCGTGTTGTAGGAGCTGCCATCACGGAAGTGGACGCCTTCATCCCCGATGAGGTGAACCTCAACGTGGCTCAGCACATTGTGGTTCCCGTTGTCGACGATGATTCCCTTCTGCGCATTCGTGATGATGAGGTCACGGATCTGCCAGTAGTCCCCCGTTAGATGGATGCCATAGGAGCCATCATTGACCGCAACGCCCTTCAGGATGGCCGGATTACTCGGGTCGCAGCTCTTCAGGATGATGGGGCTGGAAGCCGTGCCGCTCCTGCCCGAGTAGAACAGTCCCTGGCCCCCTGGATCTCCGCTCGTGGACCGGTTTCCCGTATAGGTGCCCGAAGCAATGACCAGGGTGCTGCCCGGGGCGGCGTTCTTCATGGCGTTCTGGATATCGGCGGTCGTCGCCAGCGCATTCGCACAGGAAGTCGTACCGCCGCTCGTCGTCCCGATGGCCGTGTTGCTGCCACTGGAGACATTGCCCGCCGCGTCCCTGGCTTTCAGTTGATAGTTGTAGGTCGTCGAGGCCGTCAGGCCCGTATCGCTTGTCGATGTGCCGCTGACGTTCTTCAGAAAGGCGCCGTTCCGGTAGACGTCATACCCAGTCACACCGACGTTGTCCGAGGAGGCGCTCCAGCTCAGGTTGATCTGACTGCTGGACACCCCGGTGGCCGTCAGGTTCGCGGGCGCCGAGGGTGGTTGAGTGTCTCCGCCCGAGCCACCACTCGCCGTGATCTCCAACTGCGGAGGGTTCGAGGCGTTCTCGCTGCTGTTCAGCGTGGTGTATTTGCCCACGCTCTCCTGAAGCACGAATGAGACCGTGCCGTCTCCGCTCGCCTGGGCACTCACATAGGACGTCACATCGATTTCGTTGTACTTCGCGGTCGTGTTGATCGGCACGCTGCCAACCTGGCTTCCCACGGCCGGCTTGTTGGCCCAGGTGATGGCCGACTCCGTCCAGGTGTCCGTCGTCTCGTAGGCCACCAGGGTCGTGGTCGACGACGCGCTGCCGTACACCTTCAACCTGGCGCTCGTCACGCCAGAGAGCCCACTTACGTTGAACTTCAAATAGCCATGACGGCTCGTGCCCGAATCGGTCTTCAGATACACCGACGTGCTCGAACCGTAATTGGATGACGGATTGCTCTCGTGGACGTAGGAGTCATCCGACGGAGCCACGAGGGAGAGGGCCTGCCGCGCCATGCCCGAGCGCTCCTCCGGCCCATTCGAGTCCCCTCCGCAGGCCACGAGCGCGACGGTCACTCCCACGAGTGTCAGCCGCCGGCCCCACATCCGCAGGACTTCCTCTCGACGATTGTCCATGGCTCCGGTCCCTTCCGTGAGGGCTCTCCCTCCCTGCCTGACGGACGGGTACCGCGGGCGAGAGAGGAACGAGCGTTCCGGTCTCGCTTTATAAACACGATTTCCAGCTTTGACGAGGACCCTGTCTCCAGGGTCCCCGGCACAGTCACCTCTGCGGTGACTCCATGACTACAGCAGGAAGTCCTGCCACGGGCCGGAGACCTCGACCGAGCCTCCCGCCTCGCGCGCCCAGATGCGCGGGTCGTACATCGCCTCCGCCTCGACCGGCGGCAGCGTGAACTTCCCGGACGTCACCGCGCGCACCGCGTAGACCACCGTCTTCGTCTCGCCCGCCTCCAGGCTTCCGAAGACCTCCATCCGGTCGTCCCGGATGTTCACGTAGTCCGCGCTCCACGGATCCTCGCTGGAGACCCACTCCACCGCGCCCCCGCGCCCGAGCCGCGCGTTCTCGATCTCCCAGCCCGCCGGCAGCCGATCCACCAGCGCGATGTTCTGGATGCGCTCGCGCGAGGTGTTCTTGATCTTCACCTCCACGTAGACGAGGTCCGCCAGGCCCACCGAGCCGCCCTGCACATCGAGCACGTCGCCCGCGAGGTTGCGGTAGCGACGCTCCAGGGAGAGGCCCTCGCCGCCCGTGCGGTACTGGCCGTCCGAGCGCACGCCCTCGCTCGCGAGCACCAGGTAGAGCTTGCCCTCGCCCTTCTCCGGGACCTTCAGGGTCAAGCCCTTGCGCTCACTCGCGCGAGCCAGGGCCCACGTCCGGTCGGAGGCGCGCTGCTTGACGCCCTCCCGCGTCGCCACCTCCTTGCCATCCGCCGTCAGCACCGCCGGAGCGAACTTCGAGGCCGCTCCCGCCACGCGCTTGCCCAGGCCGGTGATGCCCCAGACCAGCTCCTGCGTGGTGTAGTAGCTGCTGCGCTCCTGCTTGAGGGCCTCGGCCACCCGCTGCGCGAGCGGCTCGCCCGCAGCGTCATCCCCGAACAGATCCTGGAACGTGCTCAGCATGAAGCCGCGCCGGCGCCGGTCCGAGTAGAAGGACCAGCTGTTCCACCGCTCCTCCACCACCGTCGAGACGTCCGGGTTACGCAGGTCCTTCTCGTAGCGGCGATCGCCGGCCTGGTACAGCGCGGCCTTGAGCATGAACTCCTGCTCCGCCCGCTGGCCGTTGCTGTAGAACTTCTGGTTGCCGAGCTGGTCAATGAGCTTCTGCACTCGCGCCTTGTGGCCCTTGCCGGCCATGGCCAGCACGTAGTGCATGTAGGCCTCGGAGCCATCGTTGTAATCGCCCGAACCCGAGCGACCCTCGCGGCGAGTCACCTGCTGGTTCATCCACTCGATCGCGCTGTCGATGCGATCCTGCGGCACCGCGTACTTGCGCTTCTGCGCGTCCAGCAGCATGTGCGTGGCGTAAGCCGTGCCCCACTCCACCGGCTCGGTGGCGCCCGGCCAGTAGCTGAAGCCACCCGAGGGCGTCTGCATGGAGAGCACCCGGTTCACGCCCGACATCACCATGTCCTCAATCTTGGCGTTGGCCGTGAGCGTCGGGTCCACGCTGTCCACGAGCTCGGAGACGTAGAGCAGCGGCCGGGTGGAGGACGTCGTCTGCTCGACGCAGCCGTACGGGTACTGCACCAGGTACGAGAGGTGCTGGAAGGACTCGGCGTAGGGATTCGTGGTCACCCAGAACGTCGAGCGCTCGCTGGTGGGCAGCCAGCCCTGTAGGTACGGCGACAGGTCCAACGTGCCGGCGGCCAGCTCGAGCCGCTGCACCTTGCGCTCGCGCGGGCCCGCGGGGAGGAAGGGCACGTCGAGCTGCTCGAAGGAGGTGTGTCCACCGCCCTCCGCCGTCACCTTGAGGCGAGCCGCGCCCACGGCCTGCACCGCCTTCGCCTGGAAGACGAGCGTGGCCGCCTTGCCCTCCTCCAGCCGCACCTTACCCTCGCTCTTGCCGAGCAGCTGCAGCGGCGAGGCCATGGACGCGGGCATCGCCATGCCCGGCACCGGGAGGTTCTCCGCGGTGAGGGACACCTTCACGTCCTGCGCCTTGCCGGAGAGGTTGGTCACGAAGACGGGGATTTGAATCTCATCCCCCTGGCTGAGGAAGCGGGGCAGCGTGGTCTGCAACACGAGCGGATCTCGCACCAGCACCTGCGCGCTGGCGTGGCCGATGCGCTTGGGGCCGCTCGTCACCGCCATCACCCGCACCGCGCCGCGGTACTGAGGCAGCTTGAAGGGGACGCGCAGCTTGCCGTTGGCGGGCACCGGCAGCACGCCACTCCAGAGCGCCACCGGCTTCACCGGCTGCACGCGGCCCGAGGCATCGCCCCCGCCATCACCACCCGTGGAGCGGCTGGCGCCCGCGGGAGGAATCAGCAGCGTCCACCCGAGCGTCTCGTATGTCTGCACGCCCAGGGCCCGCCGGGTGAAGAGCTCCGCGAGCGGGTCCGGACTCTTGAAGCGCGTGAGAGAGAGGATGCCCTCGTCCACCACCGCCACCGTGGCGAAGGTACCCGCCTCCACCGAGCCCAGCTCCAGATCCACCGTGAGGGTGTCATTGGAGCGAACCTCCTTGGGCGCGTTCAGGGTGACGGCCTGCGTGTAGTCCACCGGGTCCAGCGTCATGCTGGCCACGCCGAAGGCCCGGTCCGGCATGAAGGCCTGAGCGGACTCGAGGTGCGGGTCCTTCACGAGGAAGGTGCTGACGTAGACGTTGGGCGCGAAGGCCGAGGGCTTGAAGGTCCACATCACCTCACCCGGCTCCACCGCCTTCCACTCGAAGGCCTGAACGCCATCCGTCTCGGCGGTGAAGAGCATGCGACCACGGTAGGGCGCCTTCACCTTCACCGTGATGGACTCCCCCACCTTCGCCGAGCGCGGCAGCTCCACCGCGAGCGAGGTGGGCCGCGCCGGTCGAGGCGTCTGGTCCACCCGAGAGGAGGACTCGTCCGACCAGTAATAGCGACCGTGCCCCTCGAGCTGCAGGTCCGTCTGCGCCGCACCGGACTTCACCCGCACCAGGTAGCCCGCGGCGTCCGAGGACGGCGTCACCTGGAAGGAGAACTTCCCGCCCTCGGGCTTGACGGTGGTACGGCCCTCGCGCACGGGACGCAGGTGGCGCTGATAGCGCTCCTCGCCCGAGTCCTCGTCGTAGAAGTAGCCGTACTCCTCGTCCAGGCGCAGGTACTCCACCTCGAGCGGCTTGACGGCCTTGCCATAAGGAGCGCCCTGCCAGTCCACCACCACACCGGAGACGGTGAAGGGCTGGTTCGCCTTCATCTTGTCCACATTGGCCTGAAGGCCCACGTAATACGCCTCCGGGTGCACCGGCACGGTGGCCTCACCCAACGTGGAGCGGCCACTGCCGGCCTCGAAGACGCTGGCCTGCGCCACCAGCTTCGCCGGGCCCTTGAAGCCCCCCGCGTCCTGCTGCGCCGGGCAGCGCACCAACGTCTGCCCCTTTGCGTCCAGCTCGGCCTTCACCTGCCCCAACACCGTGGCCTTCACGTCCGAGCCCTCCGGACGCCACACCCCATAGGCGTACTGCGCATTGTCCTTCGGGCGGAAGACGGACGGCTCCAGCCGGCACGTCACCTCCACCGGGCTGTTCTCCGCCGAGCCACCGAAGAGGTACGCGGCCTCCACCGTCAGCGGCACCTCCTCGCCCTGCACGTAGCCGGGCTTCTCGGTGCGGGCCGTCACCTTCATGCGCTCGGGGACGAACTCCTCCACGTTGAGGCCGTACGCGACCACCTGCTTGCCGGCCACGCTCAGCACCACGCGGTAGGCGCCCGTGTCCTGGTAGGCCTCGAAGGGCACGTCCAGCGACACCAGGCCCGCCTCGTTCGTCTTCAGCGTCACCTTCTTCAGGTCGCGCTCGCGCGGGTCCACCACCTTCAGCTCCACGGGCATCCCCACCGGAGGCGCCACGTCATCCTGGCCGCGCAGCACCGCCACCACGTGGGCGGTGTCTCCCGGGCGATACACGCCCCGATCCGAGTAGACGGAGGCACGGTAGGGTTTGTCGGAGCGGTACGGCTCGCCCTGCACGTCCGAGTTGGCGATCTCCGTCTTCAGCTCGTTGTACTTGAGGTAGGTGAACTCCTCGCCCTTGCGCGCGAGCAGGGCGAAGGGCTCGGCGGTGTCCACGCCCGGCGCGGGGACCGTCAGCTTGCACCCATCCGCGCCCCCGGTGGTGCAGCGGGCCACCACCTGGCCGCTCTTCTTCACCAGGGAGATCTCCACGCCGGACAGCGGCTCGGTGCTCTCCATGCCGAGCGCCCACACGAACACCTCCTCCTTCGCCTCCGAGCCCCGAGGCGCCAGGCCGCGCTTGGCCACCAGGCTCAGGTCCGTGAGGAGGATGCGCGAGGCGGACGACTTGTAGGCGCCCGAGGCGGTGATCTCCACGAGGCCCCGGGTGCTCGCGGGCACAAGGCTGCCCACGTCCAGCCAGGTGGTGGCCAGCGTGTCCTGCGCGCCCTTCAGGGCCAGCGTCTTGCGCAGCAGCACGTTGGAGGTGCGCTCGTCGGCGGCCTCCTGGCCGTCATTGCTCATCCAGTAGAGGAGGTTCTCCTGGGGCACGTGCCGCACCACGAGCTCCACCGAGTCCAGGTTGAGGTGGTTGAGGGGCAGGTTGCGCCAGGCGCTGCGCGGCAGGTAACGGCCAGTGGAGCTGAAGCTGACCTGTGGGCTGCGGGCGGAGATGGAGAAGGACTTCTCGTAGGTGGACAGCAGCGTGCCGCCCTTGGACGAGACAGCGCCCGCGTCGATGCGCATGGCATAGGAGCCCCGCTTGAAGTCCCCGAAGACGCGGAAGCCCCAACGCGAGGGCGACACGGAGAACTTCACCGACGGGTTGAAGTGAATGGAGTCCGCGGCGGAGTCCTCGTCGAGGCTGCAGCGCTCGCCACCTTCTCCATAGTAGTAGTCGTAATCCCCCTCGCCCTCCGGGTGGCTGGGCGCCGCGTCACCCGACACCTCGCGGCAGCGGACCTCGATGAAATGACCGGAGGCGCCCTCCTGCGCGTAGGCGTTGGTGATGTCGAGGCGCTTGCCCACGTGCAGCGCGAAGGAGCCCTCCCCTGCCGCCGCAGTGCCCCCATTGCGGCCGGTCGAGGCCAGGCCCTGCTTGAGGGTGAACTTCACCTCGGCGCCTGGACGGAGGCTCGCGCCCCCCAGGGCGGCGGTGACGATGTGACGGTCCGTGGGGTGGGAGCGCAGCTTCACATCAGACAGCGCCTTGCCGTCCACGGAGAAGGAAGCGAAGCGGCGCACGTTGGCCACGTCCACCGGACCGGAGAAGACCAGGTCTGCCTCCACCTTGCCCTTGCGCACGTCCACCTGCCGAGGCGAGAGGCGCAGGAAGGCGAAGGCGGGCGTGGTGAAGGTGCGGCTCCACCCTCCCGCGACCTGGGGCTTCACCACGGTGCCGTCGGCCAGCTCGAGTGCTTCGAGCGTGACGGTGTACTCGGTCTTGAAGGCGAAGCTCTCGCGCGGGGTGAAGACGAGCGTGGAGCCGCTGCGGAAGCTCAGCATGCCCGGCACGTTCGGAGACACTGTGAAGGCGGTGCCCTTCTTCACCTCCTGGTTCTCGGGCGCGACCGAGCGGGGGAACTCCAGCACCACCTCGCGCGGCACCATGCCCTCGGGGCCAATCTCGCTGATGACGGGGGCGAGGGAGTCCGCCGAGGGAGGGGCACTCGGGGTGCTTGTCCCGGAGGGACCGCTGCCGCTGGCCGGGGCTCCCGAGGTGGGGGCTGGACCTGACGGCTGCGGGGTGCTCGTGGATTCGTCCTTGTTGCAGCCGGCGAGCGCGCCTACCAGCAGCGCCGCCAGCAACCAGCGCGCCCTGGCCGGGCGGGACGGCTTCAGCATTGGAACAGACTGCGGACCCATGTTTCCTCCGAGGAGATGACTCGGGTTTTCACGCGGCGTGCCAGAGGACCGGACGCCGTTCTGGAGGGGAGTTGTGGTTGGAAGCCCACAGCCCGCTCGCGTCCCCCCACGCGGTCGAGCGCCCACTCGGTGGCCAGCGAGCCGCAGCCCGTCTCTGGCCCAGGTGGGACCTTGGAAGTTGCTGGAGACGCTAGGGCGGCTCGCGGTCGCGGGTCAACGATGCTCGGCGTCCATGTCCCATTGCTCCGGCGAGGACAGGCACACGCCGTTGCCCGAGTCGTCGGTGCTCACGCAGAACCGGAACGGGCCGCACGAATCGGGCTGACCCACGAGGCAGCGCCGGCGACATCGTCCCTGGAGGCAGAGGGACCTCTCTTCACATTCGGCGAGCCCGCGCCTTGACCACAGGGCTGCACGCACCGCCTTCGTGCCTCCCCCACGGCGTGGATGGACATCTCTGTCTCACACACCTGGATCCCAGGACAGGGCTCGCTGGGACAAGGACGTCCCCTCACCCTCGCACATACCGACACGCCCCCCTCGCGTTGAATGCACTGCTGGCCCTCGGGACACGCGCGCCCCTCGCACGTGGGCTGGCACACGGGTCCATCGGGGTCGCCACGAGCACAGAAGAAGCCCTTCGGGCACGTCTCCTCTTGCCCAGGCACGCACCGCCGGCCGCACCAGCCAGCACCCGCACAGACGAGCCCCTGACCACAGCCCCATTCCCTCTGGTTCGGCCTCGGGGAACGGAGGCACGGCGCGCCCTCCTCACGTGTCCCCTCGAGGACACAGACGCGAGTGGCCACCCGTTGTCCACTTCGGATGGGAAGGGAGCGGCAGACCCCATACGGCGCGCACCACGCATCCGAGTCACAGCTACTGGCCGTGCACAGCCGTCGCTGTTCATACGGGTCATAGGCACAGATGAGCGGAGCCTCACACTGCGCATCCCCCTGGCACGGCTGACGGAGGGTGGGCCGCGCGCGGAACTCCGCAGCCGTCAAGCGGGGGACGAAGCGCCACCCCTCGACTTCCCGCTCCACGGGCGCCCGGCTCCACAGGATGACGAGCCACACCAGGGGGATGACCAGCAACGACACGGCGGCGAACGCCAGCACGGCCCGCGCCTTCTCCCGCCCAGCCCAACGCAGCATGAACACCATGCTACCCGCGCGGTAAACTCCGTGAGCACGATTTCACCCGCCAACGCAGGGGGCGCCGAGCGGTAACATGCACGCCCATGTCCTCACTCAAGGACGCGAAGCCCCAGGCCGGAGCAAACCTGTGACTCAGTGGACCCGCCCCACCGAGCGGCACAGGCTGTGGGTGCCATCCCCTCTGCTCATCCTGCTACTCGCCAGCATCTGTACCGGTGGTTGTCGGCTCAATACGCCGAAAGGATGCACCACCACCTACACTTGTTGCCTGGAAAATCACCCCCATGAGACCCAGGTCTGTAATGGGCTCGAAGGAGCGGAAGTCTCAACCTTCCAGCTCACCTCTCCCACGAGCCAGGGCATATCCGTCAATCAAACGGCCGTGGCGGCAACAGCGGGATTCACAGCGGGCTGGGCCATTGGAGTACTGATTCAGGGTGATGATGACGACCTCGATGAACTCCAGGACGAATTCGACGAGCTCATGCAAGAGTGCGCTGACCGCGCGGAGCAAACCGTAAACCGGCGGCGGTTGATGGAAGGAATCCTCACCTCCGCGGAGTGCAATGAGGTGGTGGGCAGGGACAAGAACGACAAGCCCGTCACGCGAGCCATGGAACTGGGCAAGGAAAAGCACAAGGAAGCGTTCAAGTGCATCAAGGAGACACTGGAAGGACTCATCCCAGGGCACCTTCTCATCGAGCAACGCTATCGCATCGACAAGAAAAGGTGGCGGATCAAGCCCCTGAGCAAGGAGGAAGTCGATCAACTCGTGCGGGCGGGCCGGAAAAAAGAACTAGAGGGAACCGTGGAGCCCGATGTGGTCGTCCACTCTGGAGAACCCACACAGGCACGCTTCGTCTACGAATTCAAATTCCCCTGTGTCCAAGGCTCCTCCACGACATGGACGACCTACCTGCGGGGACCCTACGCAGGCAGCACCCAGGAACTGGTCTACTGGAACGCTTTCGGCGTGCGACCCAGCCTCGTCATCCCAAGAAAAGGAATCAAGCGATGAGCGAGCGGTACCCGCGAGTGAGGAGGTACTCCAAAGATGGGTTGTTGGCCCTGCGTGAGGGGCTTCATCTGTGCTTCTTCATGCAACGCTCGCACGCGGACGTGTCCCCCCTAGTGGCTCGCGCGCTGGATGTCTATCTGGATACCGTGGGCCGCGATACGCTTGGCTGGTACGCCGCTCCGGATGGGGAGCTCCGGCCTTTGGATGACACGGGTTGGAAGGACATCCGCTCCCGACTCCTGGACACGACCCACGCCGAGGCATGCTCTCTCGAATTGCTGGAACACGCTCACCAGGTGGCTGGGTATCGCTTCGAGTACAATGGAAACAAGCTTGAGCCCCTCCCCACAGCCCAGAGCGCTGGCCTGGTGAGCGGAGTTTCTTTCTGGCTGCCGACGGAGAACCTGGAGGAGCAAGGTCCAGGACAAGTGAGAGAATTGGCCGTAACGCTGGCGCGTGTTCTGCCGCTCACCTCCGGATACGCCAGCCTCTCCTTCAACTCGATGCAAGTGCTCGGGGCCGATCGAATCATCCGAGAGCTTTGCGTCCAATACCCGGGATTGGACGTGCACTCCCTGAGCGCTACCACCCACGCCATTGGTGCCGGTGTAAGGGGAGCCTATTGGCTGAACTTCTTCGGACAGCCCTTGCTGGGACAACTCGGGGGCGCCAGGGGGCTCCGGGAGCAACTCCCTCGCCCAGAGATAGACCTCCATGAATTGGAACAGGACAAGGTCATGGTGGCACTGGGAGAATGGCCCGTCATGGGCCATGAGGCCCAATCGGAAGCACTGCATCCATACCGGGAGTTGGCTCGCGTCCTGGAGCCCTATCTGTACGAGGAGAAACTCCGCTGGCGCTCACTCAATCCGACGCGCATGCGGCAGTGGCAGCGCCGATTCCTCGACTGACCGCACCACCTCGAAAGTCACCCCACCGGCCTATCCCATGAGGTAGAGTATCCGGGTCCGGAGCGCCCTACCGCCCATGACCCTCGCCATCGCGGGCTTCGCCCGTTTCCCCCCTGAGCTGCTCGTCGTCCTCGCGGCCGCACTGCTGCTCTGGCCTCCGGTGCATCGGCTCCTCCTGCGCCTCACGGCCTGGTGCTTCGAATGGGGCGCCTTCCGCACGGCCCTCGCCCTCACCCGTGTCCTGGAGTGCCTTCCCCTCGCGGCAGGGATGAGATCTTTCTTGTGGCGGGAGGAGCTCTACGCGCACTCGGCGCTCGGCCACACCACCACGGCCGTCGCGGGTGCCCGCCGGCTCGCGGACCATGCCAAGGCGGACAGCTGTCTGCCTTGCGCCAACTGCGCCATCAACATCTTCATCAATGCGGGCCTCTATTTGGAGGCACTCGACATCGAACGGGGCTGGCAGGGTCCGTCCAATCCCCCGGACCCATCCGCGGCGCGCGCGTGGGCCCTGGTGCGGTTCAACCTCGTCGAGGCCGTCTACAACCTCGGGAGCTGGGAAGCAGCCAGCGCGCGTCTGTCCAACCTGGAGGAGGTGGCTCGTGGGGATGCTTTCCTGTGGAACTTCTTCCCCATCCAACGCGCGTGGATCCTCGCCCACACCGGACGCGGTGAGAACGCGCTCGGTGCCCTCGCCCAGGTGGACTGGAAGCGCTTGCCCCGGCTGTACCGGAGCGAGGCGCACTTCGCCCTCGCAGCCTCGCTGCTGGCGGTGCACCGGTACGAGGAGGCTCGGCGGGAGGCACGCACGGGGTTGAAGCACGCTCGTCGGGTGTCGAGCACGCGCAACGGGCTGTTCCTGCTCGGGCGCATCACCGTGGCGGCGGGGCACCCGGAAGAGGCCCTGCGCTTCTTCGAGGCTGGCGCCGCGCACCGCTACCAAGGGCAGGGAGGAGATGGCTTGCTCGCCTGGGGGGATTGCCTCGCGGAGCTCGGCCGTCATGACGAGGCCCGGGAGGCCTGGCGGCTCGTCCTCACGCGAGACAAACAGAGCGGTGCGGCCTCGCGGGCGGCCTCGCGGCTCAGGCGCCACGGGCAGGGTTCTTCCAACGAGGGCCTTCGCGCCGCTCGGTGATAGGTAAGTCGAGTCCTCGCCAACCGCGCTAAGGTGTGCGGCTGATGCCTCTGCCCATCCGGCTGGTGCTGTTACGCCCGCGCAACGCGGAGAACCTGGGTGCCGCCGCCCGGGCCATGAAGAACTGCGGGCTGTCCGAATGGACCTGGGTTCACCCCGAAGCCGAAGATCTCGCCCCCGCGCGCCGGCTCGCCGTTCACGCCGAGGACGTGCTGGAGGCCTCGGGCCGCGCGGACTCGCTCGATGCCGCCGTGGCGGACTGTGTCTGGGTGGTGGGCACCAGCTCGCGCAAGGTGGAGGGCAAGCGGCGGCTGTCTCCCCGCGCCGTGGCGGAGGAGATGGTGCAGCGCGCCGCCCAGGGGCCCGTGGCGCTCGTCTTCGGTGACGAGCGCAGCGGGCTGACCAATGCCGAGGTCGAGCGCTGTCACGACCTATCCGCCGTGCCCACCGCGCCCGAGCAACCCTCCATCAACCTCGCCCAGGCCGTGCTGCTGTACGCCTATGAAATCCGCATGGCCACGCTGGCCGCCTCGCCTCCTCCGGCGGCTCCTCTCCCCGTGGCCGCCACGGACACGGAGCTGACTCTGGTGGAGTCCGCTCTGGAGGAGGCTCTCGTCGCCGGTGGGTTCCTCGTGGATGAGGATTCGCGCGGGCGCACCGGGCTCCGGGACTTGTTCGCTCCGCTGCGTCGTTCCCGGCTCACTCGCAAGGAGGCGAAGCTGTGGCTCGCCGCCCTGCACACGTTGGCCAAGCGGCTGCGCTCGGGGAACAGGGGAGGATGACCCTCACCCCGGCCCTCTCCCAGAGGGAGAGGGTGGCTCAGCGCCCCAGCAGCCGATTCATCAGCTTCGGGTCCTCCGGCAACAGCCCCGACTTCGGCAGCCTCTTGAGCAGCTCCTTCCAGCGCGCGTCCGCCTTGTACGTCTTCTGGAGGAGCGGCAGTGCCTCGTCCACCTTGCCCACGTTGACGAGCGACACCGCGTGCCAGAACACCATCTCCGCGTTGCCCGGCACCAGCGCCTCCGCTGCCGAGTAGGCCTTCAGCGCCCCCTCCGTGTCGTTGCGCTCGATGGCCAGGTCTCCCTCGTTCATCAGGTTGTAGGCGCGCTGCAGTGTCACCAGCCGGCGCAGCTCTTTCAGCGGTGCAGGGTGATCATCCACTCGCAGGTCGAACTTGCGGTCCATCCAGGGACGTCCCGAGGCCTTGCCCGACACCACGATGAGCCCCGCCGACTGCTTGCCCCGGATGTCACCTCCCTGCGCCTCCGCCGCTTCGAGCGCTACCAGCATCCGCTCGGCCAGGTCGCCCTTCGTCTCCCGGAAGGCCTTGGCCATCGCCGGCCACACGGTGTCCTTCTCCATCATGTTCGCCTGCACGGAGAAGTTCTCACCCACGATGTGGCCCGCTGCCGCGACGCACTTGGCTCCCGTGTGCGCCGCCACCCGGCCTTTCGCGTCGATCATCGCCACCTGCCGCACCTGGCTCGCGGAGTCCGCGGCCAGCAGCCCGGCGAGCGCCTCGGGGCCGCTACGGCCCACCCGCATCAACTCCAGGCCGAGCTTCCCGTAGGACGGATCCACAAAGGACTGGGTGGCCACGGCACCCACGCCCGCTTCCGCCCAGGGCACCGTCGCTCCCACCGAGAACCAGTGCGACTGCACGGCCACACCCAGCTCTCCCGTGTCGGGATCTCTCGCGACGATGGAATAGGTGTGGACGGGCCGCTTGGGAGGCGGGGCCGGAGTGGGAATGGGTTCAGCAGCGAGCGTCGGTAGGGCAAGCAGGACAAGCAACAGGATGGAACGCACCAGGGAGCCTCCTAAGGAACGGGCCGGGGGAGCCTGGGCGAGCGGGCATCCAGCCGCAAGCGCTCTCCGTCCCCCGACCGTCCAGCGGGCGACCTGGAAGCCCCCCCAGTGATGTGCGCTCCAGGTCCCTACCTTCTTCGGAGATTCCACGCTGGAAGGAGCGAAACCATGAAGCACATGCCCTACGAGCGGATGTCCATCAGCGACACGGCGGATGACACCCCGGAGAACCGCCCCAACCGAGAAGCTCCCGCGGAGAAGGAGAACGGTCCCAGGCGCACGCCCAACGCCGCCGAGGGCACCGAGCGTGAGGAGCGGCGGATGCCCCAGGACGAGCCCGGCCCAACGCCCGGCTCGGCCGAGGGTGGTGCGTTCGACGAACCCTCGCGGCACTGACTCGCGGCCGTTACAGTGGCTCGGAGCATGCCCCGTAAGCCACCACCCCCCCGTCGGCCCTCGCCCTCCCCTTCCAAGCACGCCCACCCCGGGCGATGGGAGGGCAAGGCCAAGCCAGATTGGCTGTCACGCGCGCTCGCGCGGGCCGGGGTGCTGCCGCAGGATGAAGCGGAGGACGCCATCCAGGCCGGCCGTGTCACCGTGAACGGCAAGGTGGTGAAGCACCCCCTGGCCCCGGTGCCCCCAGGCGCCAGCCTGCGCCTGGACGGAGTGCCCATCTCGCTCGAGGCCCCCACCCGGGTGTTGGCCTTCCACAAGCCGGCGGAGCTCCTCACCTCCACGGTAGGCCAGCACGGGGTGGGCACCGTCTATGAGGTGCTCCTGCCCCAGCTGCCGCCGGAGCTGGCCGGCTTCACCTGGCACGCCGTGGGCCGGCTGGACCGGGGCACCACCGGGCTGCTCCTCTTCACCAATGATGACAAGCTCGTCACGCACGTGACGTCGCCCGAGACGCACCTCACCAAGCGCTACGTGGCCACGGTATTCAGCGAGGCGGACGAGGCGAAGGTGGAGCCGTTGCGCCACGGCGTGCAGTTGGAGGACGGCCCGGCCCGGCCCGCGAAGGTCCGGCTGAGGGATTCGCACACGGTAGAGGTGACCGTCACCGAGGGCCGCAACCACCAGGTGAAGCGGATGCTGGGGGCGGTAGGCCTGCCGGTGCGCGCCCTCCACCGCGAGGCGGTAGGTGGGGTGGAGCTGGACGTGCCCGAGGGCACCTTCCGGCTCCTCACCGACACTGAAATCTCCGAGGGGCTGCGTTTCGCGCTGCCCTCCGCGCGTGTCACGACTTCATGACTTCCGCTTCAAGCTGCCCACGGTAAGCCCCGCAGCGCGCGGCGCCACCCGGTTGATTCCATCGGCCCGAGCGCGAGCCGGCTCCGGCACTTGGGCGGGGTTGCGCGGAACCACCGTCGTCGCAGGGGGCGAAACCCCGCCAGCGGTGCTCCGTCCCGGGGCTCCCTCGAGCAGCTGCTGGATGCGCGCCCAGCGCACCTTCTCCTCGGCCATGAGGCGCGTCAGCTCCTCGCGGGCGCTGGCATCCGGCAACGCTCCGGCCGCGGCGGCGACCCGGTCCATGAAGGGCATCAGGTAGCCGATGTCCTTGTCGAAACCCGCTGGCTTCGCCATGTGCATCCTCCTCGGGAGGGGGAGAGGGCCCCTTCCACCCCTTGAGCCTGCCGGACGGCCGTCCGGGCGTCGCCCCCCACCTCTACCTCCGTAATTCCCCGGAGTGACAGAAGTATTCGGGGACCTTCATGGTTATGAACGGCAAGTGTAGGCAGGGCACCTCCAGCAGCCCAGCAACCAGGGGGGCTTCCCCTCGGGGCTAAGAGGGAGTACACGGCTCCCCGGCTCCATGCCGATTTGGCTGGAAACTTCAAGCAGCGGGAAGTAAGGGCGCCCCCTGCCCTGTTCTCGCAGGACTTCAATCAGCAGAAGGACCGACTCTCGTGGCCACCCAAGTTCCCATCGAAAAGGTTCGTAACATCGGTATCTCCGCCCATATCGACTCGGGCAAGACGACGCTCTCCGAGCGCATCCTCTTCTATACGGGCCGCATCCACGAGATCCACGAGGTGCGTGGCAAGGATGGCGTTGGCGCGAAGATGGACTCGATGGACCTGGAGCGTGAGAAGGGCATCACGATCCAGTCTGCCGCCACGTACGCGATGTGGGGCGAGTACAACATCAACCTGATCGACACCCCGGGACACGTTGACTTCACCATCGAGGTGGAGCGCTCCCTGCGCGTGCTCGACGGCGCCATCCTGGTTCTCTGCTCTGTGTCCGGCGTTCAGTCCCAGTCCATCACGGTGGACCGGCAGATGAAGCGCTACAAGGTTCCCCGCATCGCGTTCGTCAACAAGATGGACCGCGCGGGCGCCAACTACGAGCGCGTGGCTGCCCAGCTCAAGGAGAAGCTGAGCCACCACCCCGTGCGCCTCCAGGTTCCGATCGGCGCCGAGGACCGCTTCCAGGGTCTGGTCGACCTCATCCAGATGAAGGCCTTCTACTTCGACGGTGAGAGCGGCGAGAAGATCCGCGAGGAGGCCATCCCCGCCGACCTCCAGGAGAAGGCCAAGGCCGACCGCCAGGAGATGATCGAGAAGATCGCCGAGGTGGACGACGAGCTGGGCGAGTTGTTCCTGGCTGACGCCGCCATCACCAACGAGCAGATCGTGGCCGCCATCCGCCGCGCCACGATCGGGCTGAAGATGACGCCCGTCATGTGCGGCTCCGCCTACAAGAACAAGGGCGTGCAGCTGCTCCTCAACGCCATCTGCGCCTACCTCCCCAACCCGGCGGAGATCACCAACGAGGCGCTGGATCAGAAGAACGCCGAGGCGAAGGTCATCCTCGAGTCCAACCCGGACAAGCCCTTCGTGGGCCTGGCGTTCAAGCTGGAGGACGGTCGCTACGGTCAGCTCACCTACATGCGCATCTACCAGGGCAAGGTGAGCAAGGGTGACTTCATCGTCAACCAGGCCAACCAGAAGAAGGTCAAGGTCCCGCGTCTCGTTCGCATGCACTCGAACGAGATGAACGACATCAACGAGGCGCGTGCCGGTGACATCGTCGCCCTGTTCGGCGTCGAGTGCGCCTCCGGCGACACGTTCACCGACGGCACCGTGAACTACACGATGACGTCCATGTTCGTGCCGGACGCGGTGATCTCGCTCGCCGTGGCGCCGAAGAACCGCGACGCCCAGGCCAACTTCTCCAAGGCCCTCAACCGCTTCACCAAGGAAGACCCCACCTTCCGCGTGAACCGTGACGAGGAGTCCGGCCAGACGATCATCAAGGGCATGGGTGAGCTGCACCTGGAGATCTACATCGAGCGCATGAAGCGCGAGTACAACTGCGAGGTGGTGGCCGGTAAGCCGCAGGTGGCCTACCGCGAGACCATCTCCCAGAAGGGCGAGTTCGCCTACACGCACAAGAAGCAGACCGGTGGTTCCGGTCAGTTCGCGCGCGTGTGCGGCTACGTCGAGCCCCTGCCGGCCGACGCCGTGCAGCAGTACGAGTTCGTGGACGACATCGTGGGCGGCTCCATCCCCCGCGAGTTCATCCCCGCGTGCGACAAGGGCTTCCAGGAGGCCATCAAGAAGGGCTCGCTCATCGGCTTCCCCGTGGTGGGTGTGCGCGTGGTCATCAACGACGGCGCGTTCCACGCGGTTGACTCGTCCGAGCAGGCGTTCAAGACGGCCGCCATCATGGGCTTCCGCGAGGGCTACGCGGCCGCCAAGCCGATCATCCTCGAGCCGATGATGAAGGTGGAGGTCCAGGCTCCCGAGGACTTCCAGGGCTCCGTGGTCGGTCAGATCAACCAGCGCCGTGGCACCATCCTCGAGTCCAGCACGGCCGAGGGTTACGTGACGGTGGTGGCCGAGGTGCCGCTGAACACCATGTTCGGCTACTCCACGGACCTCCGCTCGGCCACCCAGGGTAAGGGCGAGTTCACGATGGAGTTCGCCAAGTACTCGCCGGTGCCGCGCAACGAGGCCGAGGCCCTGATGGCGCAGTACAAGGAGAAGCTGGCTGCCGAGCAGGCCGCGCGCAAGTAATGCCGCACTGCACGGCCTGACAGTTCCAGGCTGTTGAAGCAAGGCGCCTCCCCCGGGGGCGCCTTCGCTTTTTTCGGGCCCGGCGGTTCATTCCCGCGCGGGCCCTCCGGGGACTTCCCCCACAACGAGAATCCATGACTTTTGAAGACCTGAAGCTTGCCGAGCCCCTGCTGCGCGCCGTGAAGGCCGAGGGCTACTCCGCTCCCACGCCCATTCAGGCCCAGGCCATCCCGCACGTGCTCGCGGGCAAGGACGTGCTCGGCTGCGCTCAGACGGGTACCGGCAAGACGGCGGCGTTCACGCTGCCCATCCTCCAGCGGCTCTCCGTGGGCCGCCCGCCGCCGCCCGCTCGCGGCCGCCCCATCCGCTCGCTCATCCTCAGCCCCACGCGTGAGCTGGCCGCCCAGATTGGCGACAGCATCCGCGCCTATGGGCGCTTCACCGGCCTCACCAGCGCCGTCATCTTCGGCGGCGTGGGCCAGAACGCCCAGGAGCAGGCCCTCAAGCACGGCGTGGACATCCTCGTGGCCACGCCGGGCCGCCTGTTGGATCTGATGGACCAGGGCTTCGTGTCCTACAAGGCGCTCGAGGTGTTCGTCCTCGACGAGGCGGACCGGATGCTGGACATGGGCTTCATCCATGACGTGAAGCGCGTCATCGCGAAGCTGCCCACGCAGCGGCAGACGCTGTTCTTCTCGGCCACCATGCCGCCGGAGATCCAGGGCCTGGCCAACAGCATCCTGAAGAACCCGGTGCGGGTCGAGGTGGCGCCCGTGGCCACCACGGCGGAGACCATCGATCAGCGGCTGTACTTCGTGGAGAAGGAGCAGAAGCGCGGCCTGCTCGTCCACCTGCTGCAGACGGACAAGGCCATCGAGCGGGTGCTCGTCTTCACGCGCACCAAGCACGGGGCGAACCGCGTGGCGAAGCAGCTGGAGACGGCGGGCATCGGCGCGGCCCCCATCCACGGCAACAAGAGTCAGAACGCGCGCGAGCGGGCGCTGGCGGACTTCAAGTCCGGCGCCTGCCGGGTGCTGGTGGCCACGGACATCGCGGCGCGGGGCATCGACATCGACGGCATCACCCACGTCATCAACTTCGATCTGCCCAACGTGCCCGAGACGTACGTGCACCGCATCGGCCGCACGGGTCGGGCGGGCGCCGCGGGTATCGCCCTCTCCTTCTGCGACACCGAGGAGCGCGCGTACCTGAAGGACATCGAGCGCACCATCCGCCGGCGCGTGCCGGTGGTGGAGGCCCATCCGCACCGCTCCAACTTGCCTGCCCCCGTGGCTGGAGCGCTTGAGTCGGCTCCGGCGGCTCGGCCCCAGCAGGGCCCCCGTGCGCCGCAAGGGCAGCAGGGACAGCAGGCTCGGGGCGAGCGCCGCGAGGGCTTCGGAGGACGCCGCCGGCGCGGCGGTGGTGGGCGCGGTGGCAACGGACGCGGTAGCAGTGCCGGAGGCCCCAGGGGCCAGGAGTCGGCGCGGCCGCCCCGGAGCGACCGTCCCGCCAACCAGCAGGCCTCGGCCTCCCCGGCGGCACCGCCCGCCGTTTCCCAGAGGCCTCGCGCCCCCAAGTGGCTGTAAAGAAGCAGCCGTGACGAGAACCTCCGTACCGCATTCGAGGCAACCGTGACCCTGCTCCGCGCCGCCGACGTTCAACTCTCTTTCGGCAGCCGTACCGTCTTCCAGGGCCTGACGCTCACCATTGAAGAGGGTGAGCGGGTGGGCCTCGTGGGAGTGAACGGCTCCGGCAAGTCCTCGCTGATGAAGATCCTGGCGGGGGTGGCGCGCGCGGACGCGGGGGAGCTGCAGCTCCGCCGAGGGGCACGCGTCACCTACCTGCCGCAGGAGCCCGAGTTCGCTCCGGGTGCCACGGTGGCCTCGGAGTTGAGCGTGGCCCAGGGGCCGCTGAGGGAAGCACTGGCCGCGCAGGCCGAGCTCACCCGGCGCATGGAGTCCACCCCCACCCAGGGCCAGGAAAAGTTGATGGAGCAGCTCGCGGCGCTGTCCGACCGCATCGAGCAGCTCGGCGGCTGGGACACGGAGCACCACGCGAAGACGCTGCTGGACCGGCTGGGCGTGAAGGACTGGGACCGGCCGGTGGCCGAGCTCTCCGGCGGTCTGCGCAAGCGGGTGGCCATCGCCCGCGCGCTGCTGACGCGTCCGGACATGCTGATGCTGGACGAGCCCACCAACCACCTGGACGCGGACACGGTGGACTGGCTCGAGGAGGAGCTGGACAAGCTGCCCGGCTCCCTGCTGCTGGTGACGCACGATCGCTACTTCCTGGACGAGCTGGTGGACCGCATCGTGGAGATCCAGCCCGGCGCGGGCGTCATCTCGTACCCGGGCAACTACGAGGCGTACGTAGAGCAGAAGCTGGTGGCCCAGGAGAACGCGGCCATCGCCCAGCACAAGCGCGAGCGCTGGATTGCCCAGGAAGTGGCATGGCTGCGCAAGGGCCCAGAGGCGCGGCGCACCAAGAGCAAGGCGCGCATCGAGCGGGCACGCAAGCTGATGGAGGAGAAGGGCTTCCAGCGGCCGAAGGTGGCGGGGCTGCAGGTGATGCAGGCGCCCCGGCTGGGCCACACCGTCATCGAGGCCGAGGGCGTCCAAAAGTCCTACGGCGAGCGGAACGTGCTCAAGGGCGTGAACCTGCTGCTCCAGCGCGGCGAGCGCGTGGGCCTGGTGGGACCCAACGGCGTGGGGAAGACGACCTTCCTGCGGGTGCTGCTCGGGGAGCTGCCGCCAGACTCCGGCAAGGTGGTCATCGGGAAGAACACGAAGGTGGCGTACTACGACCAGACGCGCGCCTCGCTGGACCCGGAGCAGACGGTGTACGAGGCGGCCTCGCCGCGCGGGGACGACTGGGTGGAGCTGGGAGATCAACGGGTGGCGCTGCGCGACTACCTGGACGACCTGCTCTTCCCCGTGCCCATGCAGCGGATGAAGGTGAAGGCGCTGTCGGGCGGCGAGCGCAACCGACTGCTGCTCGCGCGGCTCTTCCTCGAGGGCGCCAACGTCCTCGTGCTGGACGAGCCGACGAACGACCTGGACATCGTCACGCTGAACATCCTCGAGGGGCTGCTGCTGAACTTCACCGGCAGTGTGCTGTTGGTGACGCACGACCGGTACTTCCTGGACAAGGTGGCCACCTCCATCCTGGCCTTCGAAGGCGACGGGAAAGTCACACGGTACGAAGGCAACTTCGCGATGTACCGGCGGCTGAAGGAGCAGGCCGAGGCACGCGCCGCGGCGGCTCCCTCCCCCACGGCGAAGAAGGCTGAGCCCGCGTCCGTGGCCGAGCCGAAGCAGGCGCGCAAGCCGGGGAAGCTCTCGTACAAGGATCAGCGCGAGCTGGACGGAATGGAGGCGGCGATCGAGGCCGCGGAGACGCGCAAGGCGGAGCTGGAAGCACAGCTCGTGGACCCCAGCGTCTACTCCAACGGAACGAAGGCGGCCGAGGTGCAGAAGGACCTGGACGCGGCGGCGGCGGAGGTGGATCGCCTCTACACGCGATGGCAGGAGCTGCAGAACCAGGCAGCAGGAACCTGAGCCCCCAAGAACCCAATTGAGCAATGCCCCCTCTCCCTCTGGGAGAGGGCTGGGGTGAGGGTCATCCCGCCCCCATCTGAGGTCCCATGATTCGTCTCGACAACATCAGCAAGCAGCACGGGCAGCAGATCCTCTTCGTGGAGGCGTCTGCGCAGCTCAACAAGGGAGAGAAGGTCGGTCTGGTCGGTCCGAACGGAGCGGGCAAGTCCACCCTCTTCAAGATGATCGTCCAGCGGGAGCACCCGGACGAGGGGCAGGTGTCCATCGATCGCGGCGTAACGGTCGGCTACTTCGACCAGGACGTGGGCGAGATGGCGGGCAAGACGGCGGTGGCGGAGGCGATGGACGGTGCGGGGCCGGTGTCCGAGGTGGCGGCGGAGCTGAAGCAGCTCGAGGCGGCCATGGCGGATCCAGAGCGCATGGACGAGATGGAGAAGCTCGTGGAGCGCTTTGGCGTGGTGCAGGGGCGCTACGAGGAGCTGGGCGGGTACGCGCTGGAGGGACGGGCGCGGGAGATTCTGGCGGGCCTCGGCTTCACCGAAGAGATGATGGACGGGGACGTGGGGGCGCTGTCGGGCGGGTGGAAGATGCGCGTGGCGCTCGCGCGCATCCTGCTGATGCGCCCGGACGTGATGCTGCTGGACGAGCCCAGCAACCACCTGGACCTCGAGTCGCTCATCTGGCTGGAGACGTTCCTCAAGGGCTTCGAGGGCGCGCTGCTGATGACGAGCCACGATCGCGAGTTCATGAACCGCATCGTGACGAAGATCATCGAGATCGACGGTGGCGAGCTGACGACGTACACGGGCGACTACAACTTCTACGAGCAGCAGCGGGCGCTGAACGACAAGCACCAGCAGGCGCAGTACGAGCGCCAACAGGCGATGCTCGCCAAGGAGCTGAAGTTCATCGAGCGCTTCAAGGCACGCGCCTCGCACGCGGCGCAGGTGCAGAGCCGGGTGAAGAAGCTGGAGAAGATCGAGAAGGTGGAGCCGCCGAAGCGTCGGCAGACGCTGGTGTTCGAGTTCCAGCAGGCGCCGCGCTCGGGCGACGACGTGGCGAAGCTGGAGCGGGTGGTGAAGGGGTACGGCAAGCGCCGCATCTACAACGGCCTGGACTTCCTGGTGCGGCGAGGCGAGCGCTGGTGCGTGATGGGCGTGAACGGCGCGGGCAAGTCCACGCTGCTCAAGCTGATCGCGGGCGAGTCGCGGCCGGACGATGGCGCGGTGTCGCTCGGCGGCAGCGTGAAGATGGGCTACTTCGCGCAGCACGCCATGGAGCTGCTGAAGCCGGAGCAGACGGTCTACGACTCGCTGGTGGACAAGTTCCCTCGCGCGTCACAGGGCTCGCTGCGGGCACTGGCGGGGTGCTTCGGCTTCTCGGGCGATGAGATCGAGAAGAAGTGCAAGGTGCTCTCGGGAGGAGAGAAGGCGCGACTGGTGCTGGCGCAGATGCTCTACGATCCGCCCAACTTCCTGGTGCTGGACGAGCCCACCAACCACCTGGACATGGCGACGAAGCAGATGCTGATCACGGCGCTGGCCAACTACGAGGGCACGATGCTCTTCGTGAGCCACGACCGGCACTTCCTGGCGGCGCTGTCCAACCGGGTGCTGGAGCTGACGCCGGAGGGCGTCCACCAGTACGGCGGTGGCTACACGGAGTACGTGGCACGCACGGGCCACGAGGCCCCTGGCCTGCGCAGCTGAGTCTCGTCCCCCATCCCCATCCCCATCCCTCCCTCTCCCCCTGGGAGAGGGTCGGGGTGAGGGTATGCGTCAAGATGCCCGATACGAGAAGCTACGCGTTCGCGAGCGTGCTGTTGTCGACGCTGTTCAACAGCATCCACTGCTGGATGCTCGGTTCCTGCGCGATCACTGGGAGAAGATCGCCGTCGTGCGCCGCGGCCTGGAGATCCGCGAGGATCGAGCTCCTGGCCGCTGCATCAGATGACTTCCCGGCATTGAATCCCGGATCGAGTCTGATTCGACAGAGAGCCCTGTTGAACTCGTAGAGCAGCCAACCGCGCTCGCGCCAATCGCCTCGGATCTCGATGGCTCGGGTGAGCTCGGCTTCGGCTTCTGCCCAATCGGGCTTTCTCTGATCCTTCAACGCGAAGCCAAACTGAGCATGGGTGGTGTGCTCGACGTTTTCGGCATCCACCGCGATGAGCGCCCTGAAGATGGGGATGGTTCTCTCCATCTTGGGCTTGTCCTCCGGCTCCCTCCAATTCTCGCGCCGGACGGATTGTGCCAGGTAGAAGCTCTGCGCCCTCACACCGCACGATGCGGCCTTGAGCGCGGCATTCAGCTCTTCTTGAGACACCGGCGAGGAATCAAGAGCTGGATTGAGTTGCCGTTGGACGAGGCTCAGTGCCTTGGCGTCGAGGAGGGATTGATTCTCCAGCTCGTTCACCTTGTTCTCGACCTGCTTGAGCTTGCCTCCCAGGGACGCGGCGAGATCGGCCTGCTGGAGCTCCCCGGCGAAGTACAACCGAGTCCAGAGGTAGCTGAGCAGGAAACCAGAGACCAGGAAGTAGACGAGCAGCGCGGAGAAGAAGAGCCCGTTGCTCTTGAATCCCCCCAGGGCGGAGATGGTGTGCTCCGAGAATCTCCACAGGGCGTCTTTGATGGTGGAGGTTTGCGTCAGGCCAACGCCCACGAGGATCTTCGTGAGCCAGTCGGAGATCTGCTCGAGATTGGTGTTCGCCTGGTAGGAGAGCTCTCGTGACGGCTCCGCGGATGCATCTCCATGGGCACCGTTCCGCGAAGCATCCCTGCGGAGGTCTCGCTGGAGCGTCCTGGGGATACCAAAAAGAAACCCCAGCAACCCGCCCACCAACAAAGCCGCCCCTGTGAAGGCGGCCGTCGCCCCCACCATGGAGGCGAACTGCTCCAGGGTCGGAGCTTGAAGGGCATAGACCACAGCCATGCATCCGCCCAGGACGACCCCACCGGCAATCAGCGCCATGGCTCTTTCGGCTTGTGGGGTGTCTCTCGTTATCCTCGGGAACACGAGCCCCTCCGTAGGCCGCGATCAGTGATACCGGGCCTCCAGAAAGACTGGTGCTCTGGATGAAAGATGTGACGCGAGCCCCTACTCTGGAGATGGGGCGCGCAGCGCAGAGGGCGCTCGCATGGCGCCCGGGATATCAGAGCAGCTTGCCGGGGTTGAGGATGCCAAGCGGATCCACCGCGGCCTTGATGGCGAGGTGGAGCCGGTGGGCCTCGGGGCCGAGCTGGCTGGCGATGAATGGGCGCTTGAGCGAACCGACCCCGTGCTCACCCGTGATGGTCCCGCCCATGTCGAGCACCACGCGCAGGATGTCATCGAACGCCGCTCGGGCTCGCGCCACCGCGTCCGGGTCGTTCTGATCGAACACGAGCGTGGGGTGCATGTTCCCGTCACCCGCGTGTCCGAACGTGCCGATGAGCACCCCCCGCTGCTCGGCAATCCGCTCGACTGCCGCGAGCAGCTCCGCGATGCGCGAGAGCGGCACCCCAACATCATCGAGCAGCGTCGAGCCTTGCCGCTCGAGCGCAGGAAAGGCGAACCGGCGCGCGCCCATCAACAGCTCGCCCTCGGCCTCGTCAGCGGAGTGCGCGACAAATGTCGCCCCGGCGGCCTCGCAGGCGGCCACCATCCGAGCGCACTCCGCCACGCCCTGCTCGCCCCCAGCATCCGAGCGTGCCAGCAGGAGCGCGGCGGCCTCGACGTCCAATCCCATGGGCCTGGCGGCCTCCACGGCCCGGACGGTTGTGCGGTCCATCAACTCCAGGAGCGAGGGCCGGGTGTCGGCCATGATCTCCGTGACCGCCGCACCGGCCCCGACGAGCGTTGGGAAGGAAGCCACCAGCGTCGTGGCCCGGGGCGGACGCGGCCGGAGCTTCAACGTGGCCTCTGTGATGACGCCGAGCGTCCCCTCGGAGCCCACGAACAAGCGGGTGAGGTCATAGCCCGCGACGTTCTTGACCGTCCGACCACCGGTGCGGACAACGGAACCATCCGCGAGGACGGCCTCGAGCCCGAGCACCGCATCCCCGGTCACGCCGTACTTCACACAACACAGACCGCCAGCATTGGTCGCAAGGTTGCCGCCAATCGTCGAGAACTCCCAGCTCGCGGGATCCGGCGCGTACCAGAGCCCCAGCTCCGCCGCGGCCGCCTTGAGCGCGCCGTTGATCACCCCCGGTTGGACGACAGCGAACAGGCCTCGTCGGTCGATCTCCAAGATGCGGTTCATCCGCACCAGAGAGAGCACGATGCACCCGTCCATGGCGTTGGCGCCGCCCGACAATCCCGATCCCGCGCCGCGGGCGACCACGGGGACACGGAGGGCCGAGGCGACGCGAAGCACGGCCTGCACCTCGGCCGTCGAGGCCGGACGGACGAGGACACGAGGCGAGCCTGCCGGAGCCCACCCCGCCTGGTCTCGGCGGTGGGACTCGAGCACATCGGAGTCGGTAACGAGTGCATCCGGCGGCAGCACAGCCGCGAGCTCACGCAAAAGATCCACGCTCATCGATCCCGACGCTACCACGCCCCCCACTTCGAGGTCCCTGGTGCGCTACAAGCATCCCTCATGATCCCTCGCTCCATGCCCGTCCTCCTCGGCTTCACGCTGGCGGCCTGCGCCACGCAGCAGAACAACACCCGAGAGGTGCTCCAGCGCGTCGACAACAGGTTCTTCATTCAGGAGCCGTGCAAGCCCACGAGCACGGGCTCGCTCACCCGAGAGCAAGTCACCGGACTCGACGAGCTGTCTTCGTCCCTCCGAGAGCGAGTGCTCGCGAACCTTCCCCTGCAAGCCGCGGGGAGTACAGAGCGCGTGCGGTGCGAGGACGTCGCGGCTCGGCTCCTCGAGAAACGGCTTCAATCCCTCTGCTGGGTCGAAGCGCGCGTGACCGCGCAGCCCCAACTGAGCGTTCAGCTCGGGGCGCGTTACCAGGTCGGCACCATCATCTGGGTGACCCAGGAGAAGGACGCGAAGGTGCCGCCCGCGCGCATCATCGAAGCGGCGAAGAGTGCCCTGCCCAAGGACAAGGCGTGCACGCCGAAGACGCTCGAGAACATCCGAGAGCAGGTCTCCAAGCTCGGGAACTTCCACCAGGTGCTGGTCGAGCCGGGCCCAGCCGACAGCGAGCAGAAGCAGGTGACGCTGCTCATCGACGTCAAGGAGACGGCTCCCACCCCCCCGAAACAGCAGGCACCCGCTGACCAGAACACGAAGTAAGGAGACCCGGCCCCTCACGAGCGCTCACCGCGAGACGGCTCCACATGCATTGTTGGCCGGAAGCACTCTGCAGCCCTTTCGACGCCATACCCGCCTCCAGGGTAACCGCGGGAGGCCCCCTGGCGGACGTGGCCGCGTGCTGTGACGGCGAGGCAACAGACGAAGGCTGCGGTCCGTGCCGGTGCGCCGAGAGCGGAGACGAGCCCGAAGAGAGAAACATCGGCCGCCCAGTGGATGTCTTGAGTGGCTTCGCGTGGCTGGAGCGGATGGATATCGGCATGGTCTCTCCATACGGGCCGGACGTCCTCTTCACCCGCACCTACTTCCACGCACTGGGCGCAGTCCCGGGAGGGAATGACGACCGTCGGGCAGCACGAGTTGAAGCACGTGGCGGATATACAGTCGGACCTGTCGGAGGCCACCGTCAACGGCAAGTTCCAGACCATGAGGCTCAATGGTTGGATGAAAGACTCCAAGCTCTCGCTCGTACTCTGTCTCGTTCTCGTGGGCTGCTCATCCAGCGCCAGAATGATCATGTCCCGGGATGAAGGAGCACAAGGCATTCCTACCCTCGTGCTCTGGTCCATCGAGGTCTCGCCGAACGTCGATCACTCCCCGAGATTCGCGGTATACCCATCGGGCATCGTCATCTACAGGCAGGAAGCACGGGCTGATGAGGTGCCCCGGTACAAACAGGCCAGGGTGTCTTCCGAGCAGTACGCACGATTGGCCGGGCCCGAGCGTCTCGAGATTCTGACCTATCTCGAGGAAAGCTATATGGTTTCCGACGCCACCGAAGCGCCTAGCAACATCATTCAGTGGCGGACCCGCGAGAATCGCGTGCGTCAGCGTGAAGTCCTGGGCCCGCTGGGTGCGGGCGCGGTCGTCGAGCGGGCCAGAACGCCCTCCGCATTCCTCTCGCTTTTCGACGCCATGGCTTCCTTCGACGCGCCCGATGCCAGGACCTATGTGCCAGAGGCTGTCGAAGTGATTCTGCGCCGCGCGCGTTCGGGCGATACGGTTTCATGGCCACCCGAGTGGCCTGAACCCCGACCCTCGGGGGCTGTCACGGACAACGAATCGCCCGAGGAGCGTCTCGTCGCGGTCTTTCCGGGCTCCCGTTTCGGGGAGGTTTTCAAGTGGGTCTCGGAACATCACAAGGCTGGCCGAATCGTCGCCTACAAAGGCCAGCTCTATGTGGCCTATGTCCGCGCGGTCCTGCCAGGCAACCCCACCGTACGCGCCACGGCTGAGGCTGACGCATAATCGCTAGAGGGACTCTTCCTCATGGGCAGGGGCCTCCAGGCCCCTGCCCCAGCGAGCAGAAGCAGGTAACACTGCTCGTCGACGTCAAGGAGACCGCTCCGGCTCCCGCCGCTCCGTAGAAGGCAGGAGGCGCAGCTCAGCGATTCGCTGCTCGGCGAGCTCGCGGAGGAACCCCGCCGTCCGAGCGAAGTCCTCTGGCAACCTCGTGCGGAGCAACGCGATCGCCTCCTCGAAGCGCTCCAGCTCACGGAAGGCCTCGGCCTTCATCAAGAGATCGAACGGGTCCTCCACGGGGAGACGGTCCGCGAGCGCCCGCAGGTTCTCGCGCGCTTCAGGTGCGCGCTCCGCCCAGGGAACCCAGGGCACGTCCTGCTGCCGGAAGGGCTCATTGCTGGCCCACCAGGCCTGGATCCGCAGATAGGAGGCCTCTTCCCAGGACTCCGCCACCCCCGCCGCGAGCGCGGCCAACAACTCCTGCTCGGTCAGGTGCGTCACGTAGGGTGCGGCCATCCACTCGGGCGGAGTTTCCACGAACGTGCCTTCGGCATCGGAGACCTGCCTCCGCAGGGAAGCAGAAGCCCCCACCTCTTGCAGCGAGAGCACCAGCCTCTGTGCCTCGTGCTCGGACAGATTCCGGGCCGCCACAACAGGAGTACGCGCGAGCAGCGCCTTGACCTCCGCGAGCCCCTGCTTCGAGTGCTCACGCAGCCGGGCCATGACCTCCACTCGCCGAGCGCCCACCTGCTCCAGGAGCACTTCGTACACGGACTTGTCGAGGGGAGCGTTCTCGATCGACCCCACCTCTTCCGCCCGATACACCCAGAAAAAGCCGCCGCACTGGTGGCAGCGCGTGATGCTCGGCCGGTCTGGGAGCATCGGCGACACCACCCGGCCATCCGTCCAGCGCCAGGCCCCAAAAGTATTGCCAGACCTCAACGAGTCGTACCGGTGCAGCGCCCTGCAGGCCGGACATGCGATGACGAGCTCGGGACCCGGAATCATCTCCTCGAGCACTACCCCGAACACTCCGAACGTCGCAACACCCCCCTCCACCAGGAGGTATTGGCCCCCTCGCGAGCGCCGCGTAAAAACCCGCGCATGTTCCGACACACGCCCCTTGCCGTCCTCGGTCTCTCACTGGCCGCCAGTGCCACCGGTACACAGTTGGGAAACACCCGGCTGGTGCTCGAGCGCGTCAACACCACGTTCTTCATTCAGAGGCAGTGCCAGCCCACGAGCACGGCCTCACTCGCCTCGAACCAGGTCACCGGGCTCGACGAGCTGCCCGCGGCCCTTCTTCATCTGGTGCTCGCGGACCTCCCCGTGCAGGCGGTGGGCAGCTCGGAGCTCGCGGAGTGCCAGGGTCTCGCGGCGCAGCTCGTCGAGAGCCGGCTCCGGGCTCTCTGCTGGCCGGAAGCACGTGTGACGAACCAGGGAGATACGGCGACCGGAGCCGCCACCGCCCTGCCCCGCCTGAGCGTCCAGCTCGGGGCCCCCTCTCGAATCGGCAATATCTTCGTGAGCTTCGGCGGAAACCCGAAGGTGTCACCCGTACGCATCACCCAGGCGGCGAAAAGCGCGCTCCCCCAGGACAGGGTCTGCACGGTGAGCACGCTCGAGGAGATGCGGTCGCGGGTCTCCAAGCTCGGGACCTTCCAGCAGGTGAAGGTGGTGACAGGCGCCCCCGATGAACGAGAGAAGAACAAGGTTCCCCTGATCATCGATGTCGCCGAGTAGTCCTCGGGCTCCGGGTCACGCGGCAGGTCACCCGGAGCAGGGTGCCTACTTGGGCATCATCCCGAAGGCCTTGAGCATCGCCACGGCGATGCCCATGAGGCTCTCACCAGCGATGAAGCCCGAGCTCACGGGGAGCACGGTGGCCTCCGCCAGCCTCGCCTGCTTGCGGCGCAGGAACTCGGCGATGGCCGCGCCGAGGAAGAAGCTGATGGAGCTGGAGCCCGGAATCACGATGGCCAGGCCCAGGCCCGACGCGGAAGGAATGAAAGGCTTCGCATTCTTCGGAGCCCAGCGCTCCAGCAGCACCAGCGCCACGCCCAGCACCAGGCCGCACAGCGCGCCGATACGCGCGGACACGTGCAGCATGCCCAGCCCGTTCATGAGCATCTTCGACACGCCGGCCCACACCAACGACGAGGGGGCGGGGAACGCCTCGGTGCCCAATACGTCCGCGCTCGGCACGAGCAGGTTGAACGCGGGCACCACCACCGCCGCCCCAGCCACCACGCCGAAGAGCTGGGCGAAGAACTGCTGGCGCGGGTTGGCGCCCAGCAACCACCCGGACTTGAGGTCCGTGAGCAGGTCCGCCGAGTGCAGGCCCACGCCCCCCGTGGCGTTGGCGCTCATCACATTGGCGGTGAGGTTGCCGGGCAGCAGGCCGCCGTAGATGAGCTGGGTCACCGGTCCAAGCGCCTTGGTCGGCGTGGTATCCGTCTCACCCGTGACGCGCGAGGCGATGACCCCCATCACCACGGACAGCGGCAGGGCGATGACGCCCGCCCACCACGGAACCTGGAAGAGGTAGGCCAGTAGCGCCACCACCACGGGGCCGAGCACCAGGAAGCCCAGCGGAAACCAGGTGGGCGGACATTCGATATCAGCGAGGGGATCCTTCTCCTCTTCGGCCTTCTTCCCGAAAAGGCCCGAGAGCGCCTTGAAGGACTTCGCCACGCTGCGCCACTGGAAGGCGAAGGACAGCAGGCCCGAGGAGACGAGCACCGAGGCGCCCGTCCACAGCGCCCAGGTGTTGATGGCCTTGTACGACACCTCGGGGATGACGCCGCGGCGAACCATCTCCGGGGCCAGGAAGCCATAGTTGAGCACCGCGCCCAGCAGCATGGACCAGCCCGTCTTGATGCTCACCAGCGCCCCAGCGCCCACCAGCAACAGACTCAGGTCCAACGAGAGCGTCCACGCCCCCGCGGGCTTGCCGCCGATGGTGAAGGGCAGGCTCAGCTTCGCGGGCAGGTTCCACACCAGCCACGAGGCCTTGGCATCCCGCCAGAAGGCGATGAGGGCGCCGATCAAGCCCGCGATGCCCAGGTAGCGCGCCTTGCCGCGCGAGCGCTCGTCATGCCCGTGGAGCGCCTGGAGCGTCTCGGCGGTGGCGGTCCCCGTGGGGAACGGAAGCTGCTCGATGTTGATGAGCTGCCGCTTGATGGGGATGGCGGCGAAGACGCCCAGCGCGGACACCACCGCGAACCACGCCACCAGCCATCCCGAGGGAGGAAGTGTCCCGGTGAGCATCAGCAGCGCGGGCACAGCCGACATGTTGCCGCCGCCCGTCATGTACCCCGCCGCCGAGGCCACCGAGCCCATGGCGTTATTCTCGAGCGTGGTGAAGTCCCTCCTCAGCAACCCCACGCCGCGCAGCAGGCCGAAGGAGGCGAAGGCGAGGATGCACGCGGTGATGGTGACGCCCAGGCTCCAGCCCGTCTTGAGGATGACGTAGAGGTTGGACAGGCACATCACCGCGCCGATCACCATGCCGGCGATGACGGCACGCACGGTGAGCTGGCGCTCGCCACCCTTGTAGACGTTCTCGAGCCAGTAGCGCTCGGGGTCCTGGGTCGCGGTGGCGCGCCCCTGCTGGGGCGCGGACTCGGGCGAAATCTGCAGCTGCTGAGGCGAGGGCGAGGCAGGCTGACTCATGGGGGCCCCGAGGATATCGGAACACCCCCTACCCGACGAGTGGGGATTACCGCCTCGGGTGCCCGCTCAGTGAGCGCCGCCAGGCCCGTGGGCGTGGCCGTGCTCGTTTTCCTCGGCGGTGGCCGCACGCACTTCACGCACCGTCACATCAAAGTGGAGCGTCTTGCCCGCCAGTGGGTGGTTGAGGTCCACCACCACCGTCTCGCCCTTCACCTCACGAATGGTGATGGGGATGACGTCCCCCTCCGCCGTCTGCGCGGTGATGCTCATGCCGGGCTGGAGCTGGGCATTGGGCGGGAACATGCCGCGGGGCACCTCCTGGAGGCCGCGTGCGTCATGCTCGCCGTAGCCCTGAGAAGGCGGCACCACCACCTTCTTCGACTCGCCAGCGGACATCCCCTCGAGCTGCCCCTCGAGTCCCGGGACGATCTGTCCACGACCATGCATGTAGGCGAGCGGCTGGCCGGGCTCACTCTGGTCGATGACCTCCCCATCCCCTAGGTGCAACCGGTACTCCAACGAGACGACACTTCCCTTGGACACCTTCATGTGGCTGCTCCTTCTGTTCCTACGGGTATGGGACACCTGCTGGGCCGGGGCAACCCCGAACCTGTCTGGAAGCTCAGGAAGCGGACGATTCGGGCTCGAGCCGGGAGCCCTCAGAGTCGGACACCGTCGCGGGCTCACCCCGGGAGACGTAGACGGCGGCAGCCAGGTCCCCCGTCACGTTGAGTGTGGTGCGACACATGTCGAGGAAGCGATCCACGCCCAGCACCAGCGCGAGCCCCTCGGGGGGAATCTTGAACATGCCGAGGATCATCGCGATGACGGGGATGGAGCCAGCCGGCACACCCGCGGTGCCAATACCCGCCAGGACGCAGATGAACATCACGATGGCCTGGTCCGGCAGGCTCAGCTGTACACCGAACACCTGGGCCAGGAAGAGCACGGTGACACCCTCGAAGAGCGCGGTGCCGTTCTGGTTCATCGCCGAGCCGGCGGTGAGCACGAAGCGCGACACGTTGCGCGGCAGCTTGAGGTTCTCCTCGGCCACCTTCAGCGCGGTGGGCAGCGTGGCGCTGGAGGACGCGGTGGAGAAGGCGGTGACGATGGCCAGGCGGCAGTCTCGGAAGAAGGCCAGCGGGTTGCGTCCCCCGAGGAAGCGCACGGAGAGCGAGTACACCCCGAACATGTGCAGCCCGAGCGCCAGCAGCACCACGCCCACGTAGGATGCCACCTGCATCAGCACGCCCATGCCCAGGCGCGCCATCATGCTAAAGAGCAGCGCGCCCACGCCAATGGGCGCCAGCCTCAGCACTCCGTCGATGAGCCGCATCATCACGTCGTGAAGGCCTTGGATCGTCTCGCGCAGCCGCCTCACCGCCGGGTTGTCCGTCAGGGCGAGCCCCAGGCCGAAGATGAGCGAGAAGACGATGAGGGCGATCATGTCCCCATCCGCCGCCGCCTTCAGCGGGTTGGTGGGAATCATCGAGGCGATCAGAGAAGGCACCGAGGTGTCGCTCGGCGAGGGGGCCGCCTTCACCGAGGAGGTGCCCTTCATCGCCAGCGCGCGCGCCTCCTCGCTCAGCCCCACGCCCGGCTGGAGCGTGTTGACCAGCAGCAGCCCGATGAGCACCGCGATGCTGGAGACCACCACGGTGTAGCCCATGGTCCGCAGGCCCAGCCGGCCGAGCTGCTTCAGGTCCAGCTCGCACACGCCCGTCACCAGCGCGGAGAAGAGCAGTGGCACCACCAACATCAGCAGCAACCGGAGGAAGATCTGCCCCACCAGCGAGGTGATGTTCGTCACCACCCAGTCGAGCCATGGCGAGCCGCCCGCCAGCCTGTTGGCGGCGATTCCCGCCACCGTACCGATGACGATGCCCAGGAGCATCTTCTGGTGCTGCTTCATCCGGGTGCCTCTTCGCGTGTTGCTGGGGGAAACGCCCCCTGGAGCCCAGGGGGGCAGCGCACACTACCGGTGATTCGGGGTGGCGGATACCTTCTCGTCGGGAGCTGTCTCCGGCCGAACCCCCGGTCCCCGAGCCAGCTCCTCCGCCGTCTCACGGAGCCGCCCGGCCACCCGCTCGGCCCACTCCGGCTCCACCTCCATGCACGCCGCCTTGCGCCCCAGCCGCAGCGCCGCCGAGGGCATGGAGCCACTCCCCGCAAATGGGTCCAGCACCCACTCCCCCGGCCGGCTCCACGTGCGCACCAGGGGCTCCAGCACGGAGAAGGGCTTGTGGTGGGGGTGGTTACCCCAGCGCGCCGCCTCGGCGTCATCGTCGTAGCCCCCCACCACCGCCCAGACGGTGGGCAGGTCCCCTGGAGCCAGAGGGGGCGCAGGAGTGCGCGAGAACACCAGGGCCACCTCGTAGACGCGCAGCAGCTGCTCGTTGGCGTTCTTGTCCGTGGTGCGCTTGCCCCAGACGTACTCGCCCCGCAGGTGCCCGAACCCCAGCGAGCGCGCCACCGCGATGATGGGCTCCTTGCCCAGCAGGTTCGTCCAGATGGCCAGCGTGGCGTCTGGCGTAAGGTGTGCCACCGCGCGCGTCATCCATGCCTCGGTGAAGGTCCGGTAGTCACGCACCGTCTCGAAGCGCACGATGGGGTTACGGTCGATTTTCTTGTTCGCGCGGGGGTCTCTCAGATCGCCCCCCTTGCGGCGCCGCGTCAGCAGGCAATACGGCGGATCCGTGTGCAGGAAGGTGGCCTTCGCCTCTCCCAGCACTGTCCGGTACCCCCCAGGCTCCCGGGCATCGGCCCGCACACAGCGGAAGGTCTCGCTCTCGTCGTGAGGATTCATCCGGCGTGCACCCTACCCCAGCCGCCCCGCTTCACCACCGCGCCGCGAGCGGCCCCGCTCGCGTGACGGCGAGAATCTGCCCCACGGCTACCCGCTCGTGCGACTTGAAGACGGCGAAGTCGTCTCCCTGCTCGGTGACCACGTCCACCACCAGGTCGATGAAGGCCTCACCCTCACGCAGTTGGACCGCCACCGGCCGGTGCTTCAGAACCGCCTCCTCGAGCACGTCGAGGAAGTCACAGCGACCCACCTCGTCCTGGCATATCCGAGTCATCGTCTCGCTGCCTCCAGCGCGAATTCCCCCGCGCTGCATTCCTCTACGTAACCACACCCGGACTCCCCGCCCACCGGAACGAGCACGGGACCCCCACCTCTCCGTCCCATCCGCCGTTGGCTGATGCACACCTGCTCACCGTTTGCGCCGACTCCGCATCGGAGCTCCAAACCGCTGGGCCTCGTCTACCCACCGGCCCCGGAGACGCGCCTCGGTCGCGAGCGCCTCGTCCCACGAAGGTCCATCCGGCAGCAACCGAGATGCGTGCTCAAGCGTGAGCCGCTCCAGTGCACGCTCCTCGCACAACCGCCGCAGCTCGTGCGCATCCAAGCCACAGGCGGCCAGGTAGGCCCCGCGTTCCTCCCGCGGGACGTTGAGGCGCGTCCACCAATCCGCTTCGGCCCGCGCTACCTCCTCGGCAGAGGGGACGAGCCCCAGCGTGCGGGCCCACCCCGCAAGCAGCGCCCGGCGCAAGCCCTCCTCGGCCAGCTCCCCCGCGTCAGGCGCGGCGCGCAGCTGCTCGAGCACCTCCTCCGCGGACACGAGGCCCGACTCCGTCGCGCACAGTCCCTCCACGAGGCGACGGCGACGCACGTACGAGGACGGCGGAGGCCGGCGGGTGCTCGCGCTCTTGGGGGCTTGCGCTCCGGAGGCCACAAAGGCTGCGGCGGCCTGAATGCAGGCCCGGGCATCCTCGCGCTTAAGGTCCTCGAGTCCTCCAGCGGCCCAGGCCTCCCACTTCGCTCGGGTGGCCGGACGCCACACCCCGCTCACGGCCGCTAGCACCCGGGGCCAGGTGCGGTCCTGGTAGAAGATCGCCGCCGCCGCGTCCACCAGCGTCTGGGCCTCCCGAGGAGAGAGCACCCGCGCGCGCCGAGCCAGCCGAGCCGCGTGGCGCACGTTGACGAGCGGCACCGTGAGGGCCCGAAAGCCGTGCTCCGCGTCCGCGTGGAGCAGCGCCACCTCGGAGTCATCCACCAGCTCTCCCCGGCGGTACGCCTCGAAGATGTGGCCCACGCCCACCACGCCATGAACCGAGAGCTCCGCCGCGCGCAGGGCCCCCATGCTGGCCCCGCCGAACACCGCCACTCCGGCATCGAGCGCGGCCAGCAGTTCGTGATGCCAGACAGAGGGCTGCGCCTCGAAGACACCATCCACCAGCGCGATGGCCTTCGGACGCAACGTGAGTGACCGCCAGATGTCTCCCTGGCGCGCGGGTGGCAGCACCCGGCAGGGGGCCAGCGCTAGAGCCTCTTCCTCCGGCATCGACGGGCCGAGGAAGACGATGAGCTCATCGGGATTGGGACGTTTCACAGCAACTCCGAGACGAGCAGGCCCGGCACCACCACGCGCACCACGTGGAGTCCGGGGAGAGGGGCCTCCAGCTCAATGGCGGCGGCCCGGGAGAAGCCCGCCTTGCTGAGCCGGGCCAGCACTTCGCGCACCGCTTCTTCTGGCGAGGACACCTCGTCGGAGCGGTCGGGCATGGCCTCCACGGCCCGTCGCGGGCGGACCTCGGCACACGCGGAGGCCAGAGCCAAGGCGGACTCGTGGTCCACCGCCGCCACATCCTCGCGCGCGCCGTGGATGTCGGTGAGCCGCGACTGCGCCGCCTCCAGCAAGGCCCCGAGCAGCGCCTGGTCCCGCCCCAGCGCGCACGCGTAACCCGCCGCGAGGGGTACCGGTCCCTGGTCCTGATCCACGAGCAGCGCCGCCCCCACGGGGAGGCCCACCGCACCAGGTGCCCGCGCGCCGGGCGAGAGATCAAAGAGGTAGACAGAGAAGCCTCGCGCTCCCAGGGCCCGCGCGAGCGCTGCCGTGCGAGGGGCGCCCTGCTCCAGCCCACCCGGGCGCAGCATGCGTGAGCGGATGACCTCCTCCGTCCACCCCTCTGGCAGCAGGCGCGCGAGTTGATCTCGCTCCGTCGCCTCCAACAGCGCATGCAGGAGAGCCCTCGCCCGCTCGGGATGCGCACCCGAGCCGTTGCTCGTCCACTGCACACACACCGGGCCAAGGGCCGGCGCACCGGTAGGCGGGCAATACACCCCCTGGGCGGGGACGAGCACGGGCTCGCCGGAGTGCAGCTCGGTTGCCTCGCTCCAAGCGCAACGCACCTCGCGACCCCACAGGCGGGGAACAACCACACCGCCCCGGCTCCCCAGGGCCTCGGCGCCCCAGACGGAGAGCCCCTGGGCCACCAACCCGTCCAGCGTCCCCCAGACGAGCCGTCCCCGCGGCACCGTCTCCGCGGCCCACAGCTCCGCCGTCTCCAGGAGGGCGCCAGCCGAAGCGGCCTGGAAATCCAAGCCCTTGCCATTGCACACCTGCAGCACATAGCCGCCTGGACGCACTGCGGCAGCCACCTCCACTCCGGCCCGGTCCAGCCCGGTCACCCGCGCCACACGGGTGACGCCGAGCGCACGGGCAAGCGGTTCGAGGAAGGAGGGAGTCAATGGAACGGGGAGTGGGAGGGCCACGGAGGAGCTCGGTGTTGGGTGTGCGTGGTCGAATCAGCGGGAAGCATGCTAGGGGAGACCGGGCTCAGGAGGCCGAAGAAGATGCTCGAAGTGGGACAAGCCGCTCCGGACTTCATAGGCACCGATTGTCAGGGACGCCCCTTCTCGCTCTCTGCCCTGAGGGGGCGGCGGGTAGTCCTCTTCTTCTTCCCCAAGGCCTTCACCATCGCCTGCACCGAGGAGACCCGGCACTTCCGGGATAACCACGAGCACATTCAGTCACTCGGGGCGGAGTTGGTGGGTGTATCGGTGGACTCGGTAAAGACGCAGTGCGAGTTCGCCGAGCAGGAGGACATCCACTTCTCTCTGTTAGGTGACGAGGCACGAACCATCAGCAAGGCCTATGACGTGCTCTGGCCCGTGCTGAGAGTGGACCGGCGCGTCACCTACATCATCAGCCCGGATGGCGTCATCGAGTCCGTCATCCGTCACGAGGTGCGCGTCTACAAGCACCTGGACGACGTGCTGAGTTACCTGCGAGAGCATCCGCTCCCCACGGTGAGAGTCTAGAGCTCCCAGGAGCAGAGGTACTCGCAGTGGCCGTTGCCACGAGCGCGGCACTTGGGGTGCCCAACCTGCACGTTGCGGCCTCCGCTCAGCTCAATGGCCCGCTGGTGCCAACCAATGATGGTGAGGCAATCCGCCTCGGTGACGCCCTCGGCGCCCACGGTGCGCAACACCGCGATCCGCTCCCCACGCTTCTCATAAGAGCGCTCACCCACCGCGTAGTAGAGCCGGTAGATCTCCGGCGCGTGGCTGAGGAGGAAATGCGGATCCCCCTTGCGGATGAACACGTGGTGGGGGCCCTTCAGGTTGTCCTCTGCAGAGGCCCGGCCCATATCGATAAAGGCCTTGCTGCGATCTCTGGGAGAAAGCGCAGCGGCGATAGCCGCGTCGAGCCGGAGGTTCAGCTCCAGGGGATACCAGCCGATGGGCATGATGACGCCCTCGAGGACTTTGCGATCCGCTGGAGGCAGCCGCTGGAGCACATCCTGGAGACACTCTTCTCCCCCCTGCGTCTTCAGCAGCTTGAGTCGGGCGATGAGGACACTTCCTTTGATGCGTGCGGCCGCGCTGTCCGTTGCCATGTTGCCGATCCCCCGGTGGGCCCCTTTTTTATTGTGTCAGCCGGATGAAGGGGCCAGCAACCTGCATTGGGCGGAGTCCTGAGTCGAGCAGGTACAGGTAGGTGAGCCCGATGGATGTACGCCCTCAGCGCGCTGCGATTTCCCGCAGATGGCTCTCCAGCTCCTCGCCGAGCTCCGTCGGCCGGCGCAGCACGGAGGCCATCAGGACCACCGTACCATCCGTCAGGTCGAGACGCGCCTTCACCCGACGAAACCCCTCATGTGTCTCCGTGCGCAGTTGCTGGACATCCCCGCGGAGTTGCTGGACCTCGCCGCGCCAGGTGACGAACTCGGCCCCCAGGATTTCCATCAACGTTTCCTGTCTCGTCATTCGAGAAGTCAGATCGAACACCTGGGATTCCAGGCTGCCCATCCGCGCGCGCAGGTTCTCCATCTGCACTTCCAGGCCGTCCATCCGCGCGCGCAGGTTCTCCATCTGCACTTCCAGGCCGTCCATCCGCGCGCGCAGGTTCTCCATCCGCGCTTCCAGGCCGTCCATCCGCGCTTCCAGCCGCTCCATCCGCGCTTCCAGGCCGTCCATCCGCGCGCGCAGGTTCTCCATCCGCGCTTCCAGGCCGTCCATCCGCGCTTCCAGGCCGTCCATCCGCGCTTCCAGCCGCTCCATCCGCGCGTCCAGGCCGTCCATCCGCGCGTCCAAGCTGCCCATCCGCGCGTCCAGCCGGTCCATCCGGACCCCCAGACCCTGAATGGCCTGCAGAATCTGGACGCCAATGTCGCTCCCTATCGTCTCCGCCATCTCCTCACCCTCCTCGCCCTCCGGGGCATCGCGCGAGCCATCCCAGGCCCAACACGTGCAGGATAGCGGTACACACTGACGACGCGAAACTTTTTCTAACCTTTCAAGTAGGGTCAATCCCACCCCGACTCAGAACCTCTCCCGTCACCAGGATCCCCTCGAAAAAACCCCCTTTAACTTTTCGCCAGCTCCGGGGTTTGTAGGGAGCGTGAAGGCCCTGGAGACATCCCTGGCGCTGACAGAGGCCGCCACCGAGCCGAGCGACGAGGCACTCTGCCACGCCTTCCTGGCCGGTGACGAGGCGGCCTTTGGCACGCTGGTGGAGCGGCACCGGACCCTGGTCTTCTCGCTGATGCGGCGCTACACGACCCGGCCCGAGGACGCGGCGGACCTCGCCCAGCAGGCCTTCCTGCGAGCCCTAGAAGCCTCGCGCCGCGTCTTCTCCCGCTGGAGCCCCTCGGGACCTGCGCCCTTCCGGGCCTGGCTCATCCGCATCGCGCTCAACCTGGCGAAGAACCATGCCCGTCAAGGACGGCGCTGGTTGCAGGTGGTGGACGTGCCGGAGACCGAAGCCCCGGGCGAATCCGCTCACGACACCCTGGAGCGGGCTGAACAGGAGCAGCGGGTCCGCGCGGCAGTGCTCGCCCTGCCCCGCCGTCAGCGCGAAGTCTTGACGCTCCGAGTGGACGGTGGGCTGGGCTTCCGAGACATCGCCGAGACGCTCGGCATCACCGAGACGAACGCCAAGGTGAACTTCCATCACGCCGTGAAGCGCCTCCGGGCGCAGGTGGCCGAAACGCCCGAGGAGGAACGCTGATGACCGCGTGCCGGGACCAAGACGAGTCGCTGACCCTCTTCGCCGCGGGAGCGCTGGAGCCCGAGGCGGAGGCGCGGGTGCGCGCGCACCTGGAATCCTGCGCGGCGTGCCGCTCCGAGGCCGAGGCTCACCGCGAGGTGCTCGGGCTCGCCGCGCTGCCGCCACCGTCTGTGCGGGAGCAGGCCGTGATGGCGGCCTTGCCTCGAACAACAGTGAGCACCTGGCGCCGAGAGCAGGTCCAGAAGGCGGCACGAATGCGGACCGCTGGAGCGCTGATGGCTGCGGCGGCCGTGGTGTTGCTCGCGCTGGGACCCGTGCTTCAACGCCAAGTGACGCCTCAGGCTCCACTCGCCACGCCGGTGGAGACCCCCGCCAGCGTGGCCGAGGAAACGGAGCTGGAGCAGTGGGCGCTCACGGATCCACTGTCCGATGAGCTCGAGCTGTCCGACATGGACCTGGAGGACGCCGAGGACGTCGCCGGGCTCTCGGATCTCGAGCTGGAAGAGCTCCTCTCATCCCCCATTCCTGGAGAGACCCTGTGATGAAGCCCTTTCGACTGGCAGTGCTGACCCTGACCCTGCTCCCCTTGGTGGCGCTGGCCGCGCCGCCCGAGGGTGACGCCGCGGCGAGTGAGGAGCGGCGGACGCGGATGATGCGGGTGGTGGGGTTGGCGGAGGAGTTGGGGCTCGACGAGTCCCAGGCACTGAAGATGGCGGACACGATGCGCCAGTTCGACGAGCGCCGCCGGCCGCTGATGGTGCAGGTGCGCGAGTCCGCGCGGGTGCTCAGACAGGCGGCGCGGGGAGACACGTCAGCGCAGTCACAGGTGGACCAGGCTGTTCAGCGGGTGTTCGAAGCGCGGACCCAGCTCACAGCGTTGGATCGCGACATGTACCAGGCGCTCGCGAAGGACCTGCCTCCGCAGAAGCGGGCACAGCTCGCCATCTTCATGGCCCGTCACGAGGCGAAGATGGCGAAGCTGATGAGGAAGGCTGACCGGGAGGGCCGCCGCGAGGAACGGCAGAAGCGGATGCAGGAGCGCATCCTGCGGATGCAGGAGCGACTGAAGCAGCGCGGCGCGGAAGGACAGTAGCGACCCGGGCCCACTGCCCTACACGCGCACCAGCAGCGCCATCTGGTGCGCGCCAATGCCGATGCCGAAGAGGACGAGATACTTCGTGCGCAGCTCGCGGTGGTGACGGGCCAGGGTGACGGGAATCGACGCGAGCGCCATGTTCCCGCAGTCCTCGAGCGTGTGCAGGTACTCGCGCGGGCGGATCTTCTCGTTCCAGTGGTCGAGCAGCTTACGCGTGGCCTGGTGCGAGATGAGGGTGATGTCCGCCCCAGACAGGCCGTGCTTGCGCAGCAGCCGCTCGACGAGCCTCGGTGGCCCGTCCATGCCACTGTTCAGGAAGGAGCTCAGGCCGAGCGCGGGCTCGAGCCCGTACACAGGCTTGTCGAAGCCGCTCTCGGGACGGGGGCGCATGGTCATGGACCCGTACTCAGCACTGAAGGTGTCCACGGCGTAGTCCACCAGAACGAGCCGCTCCCCGGGCCCGAGCACCGCCGCGCCCGCCCCATCGCCAA
This sequence comes from Archangium minus, assembly GCF_044360475.1. NCBI lineage: Bacteria > Pseudomonadati > Myxococcota > Myxococcia > Myxococcales > Archangiaceae > Archangium > Archangium minus. Next base: position 4,066,488 of record NZ_CP043494.1, on the reverse strand, counting down.
TACCGAAGGCGTGGCCCTGCGCATGGTCCACGTTGCGCGTCCACCCCGCCCCTACTGCCACGAGGGCCCGCTCCGAGTGCCCCGCGAGCATCGCCTCCCAGGCCAGCACGGCGCCCATGACGAAGTTGGCGAACTCGGCCTGCACCGGGACCACCATCGCATGCGAGCCCAGGCCCACCTGCCGGTGGACCGCGTACAACTCGTTGGGGGTGATGAACTCGGACACGGAGACGTAGCCGTAGAGCCGATCCACCTGCTCCGGCCGGACTCCCGCATCCTCCAGCGCCGCGGTCCCCGCCTTCGCGGTGAGGGCCGCCAGGGACTCACCCGGAGCCAGGCACCGATGCTCCCGGTTGCCGTAGAAGAGTGAGGCCTCGGACAGCCCCTGCGCCCGAGCCTCCTCGCGGATCCGGTCGAAGACAGGGTCGAAACTGGTGCGCACCCGCTCTGGCAGCGCGGCACCAAAGCCCAGGAAGGAAATTGAAGGACGCGTCATCGCCGAGGCGGGCCATAGCACAGCCGGACCTCCACGCGAGGCCTGAATGACCGCGAGGCAAGGAGCCAGGCGGGCGCCGCTGCGAACCCGGCTCCAGGTCGCTATGGAAGGACACTCATGAGCGCACTCTCCCTGAGATACGTGGCCCTGGGCGACTCCTCCGCTGTCGGAGTGGGCGCGCGCAACGGCGGCTACGTGGAGCACCTCATCCAGCGGCTGCGCCGCACCCGGCCGGGCGTGGGCCTGCTCAACCTGGGCGTGAGCGGAGCCACCAGCGGTACGGTCCTCTCCGGCCAGCTTCCCAAGGCCATTCGTTCCCGTCCCCACGTGGTGACGCTCGCGGTGGGCATCAACGACCTGTGGCGCGGCGTGGAGCCCCATCAGCTCGAGTCCAACCTCGAGCAGATCGCGCGCGGCCTGGTGTCCACGGGCGCCCCGGTGGTGCTGGCCAACCTGCCCGACATGTCACTCGCGCCCGTAGCGCGGCTGGCGACGCACTTCCTCCCGCTCGAGCTGATCGCTGCCCGCATCGCTGCTTTCAACGAGGCGGTCGCCCGCGTGGTGTCCCGCCATGGCCTGTTCGGCGTGGACCTCTACTCCCCCAGCCGCGTGGAGCTGTCGGGGAGCGCCGACTACTTCTCGGCCGACGGCTTCCACCCCTCGGACACGGGCTACCAGCGGATGGCGGAGCACTTCTGGCCCGTCCTGCTCCAGGCCGCCGAGCGCGGCGTCAGCTCAGAGCAGGCCACTGGGTGACACCCCGCCGGGGGTCACGGCGGTACGGCTCCTCCGTCCCTCGAGCAGGTAGGTCGTCATCTCGCCCTTGCCCTTGATGGGGATGCGGCCCCGCTCGGTGAAGACGTATTTGTTCGCCGTGCAGAGGGTTTGTTCGTCCTGCACCCGACCCCCCCAGGAAGCGCTACTCGTGCTTGCGCGCGTCCTGCTGCGGTACCGGAGGCTGCTTGCGCAACGCCTTCTGGCCAAGGCGCGAGTAGTTGATGGACTCGCCGAGGATGCGGGCCGCCTCTTGCGGCGCGTGGAAGCCGTTGGAGTTCTCCGCCTCCACGAAGTCCAGGTAGAACTGGGCCTTGCGCTGGAAGCCGCGAGCTTCCGCCAGCTCGACGTCGGAGGCACCCGCCAGCTTGCGCTCCTTGAGGTCGTGGATGAGGTCCACCAGCGCATCCATGGCCGTGTTGCGCAGCGCGTGGTGCCGGTCCTGGAGGGTCTCCACCCGGTTCTTCATCTCCTCCTCGGACCACTTGTGGCACGTCTGGCAGGCCCGGTTGATGTTGAGCAACGGGCTGCGCACGTGGTGGTCGCTGATCTTCATCGCGCCCTCGCGCTTGTAGGCCATGTGGCAGTCGGCGCAGGCCACTCCCGAGCGGGCATGGATGCCCTGGTTGTACATCTCGAACTCGGGGTGCTGGGCCTTGAGCGCCGGGGCTCCCGTCTCGGCGTGGACCCAGTCCTTGTGCCCGTTCTCCTCGTAGTAGGCCATGATGTTGTCGATCTTCAGACCCTTGGCCCACGGGTACGTCAGCCGCTTCTCTGGGCCCTTGAAGTAGTATTCGACGTGGCACTGGCCGCAGACGTACGAGCGCATCTCCTGGCGCGTGGCCTGCGCGTTCACGTCGTAGTTCTGCACGCCCTGGCCCGCCTTGAGCGCGCGCATGCCCTCGATGAAGCCGGGTCGCGTCACCCGAAGCGCCATCGTCTTCGGGTCGTGGCAGTCGATGCACGCCACCGGGTGCTCCACCAGCTTGCGCGCCTCCATGTAGGGCATCTGGTTCATCTTCTCGAAGCCCTTGATGAGGTCTCCGTCTCCCAGCTTCTTGTAGGGCAGGTAGACCGAGCCGTGGCAGTGCATACACGTGCCGGGCTGCTTCGTGACGTGCTGGCGCTCGGTGAGCGTCTGGTCGTCCAGCATGTATGCGTGGCCGCGCTCCTCACGGAAGTCCACCGCGAAGGCATAGCCGGCCCACATCGTCTTGAGGCGCGGATCCTCCTCGAGGCGCGACTGGGCCACCACCGAGCGTGGGTCCGCCTCGGTGGGCGTGTGCGGCACCGCCTCGCTGCCACCGTACTTCGTGCGCACCTGGTCCACCGTGCGCTTGTAGTCGTCGTACTGCAGGGGGAAGTTCTTCCCCCAGACGGCCGGGTCCTCGATGGTGTCGTCCAGCTCCACCACCCGGTAGAAGGGGTTGCGCGCCTCCTGTTTGCGCTCGGAGATGTTCACCAGCAAGGCGGTGGCCGCCACCGCGCCCGCGGCCGCAATGACCGCTGTGAGGATGACGAGCCGGATCCTCCGGAGCCTCGGCTCCGGTTGTGTCGTGGGGTTGCTCATGGTCTGGACTCCTGCGCCGTCAGCCCGGGCTGGCCGAGCCCTTCCGGGTGGCCCACCGAGTTGTGGCAGCGAAGGCACGAGGTCTCCGCGGCGCCGTGCGGAGCCTCGAGCGGCTCCACCAGGTCGACGTGGCACTTACGGCACGCCTGCTCCGTCACCTCCCGGTTACCGGGGCGGATCTGGATGGGCTCATGGAAGTTGCCGGTGGTGAAATAGAACGAGTGCCAGAAGCCATTGGACGCCTTGGTCGCGTACTTGCCGACCAGACCCGACGGCGTGTGGCAGTCGTTGCAGGTGGCCACCGCGTGGTGGCTCGACTTCATCCAGCCCTCGTACTGCTCGCGCATGACGTGGCAGTTGGCGCAGGAGGCTGGGTCGTTCGTGAGGTACGCGTAGCCCTTCGCGTAGGTAAAGGTGAACCCCCCGATGCCGAGGGCGAGGCCCACGCACGCGCCCAGTGCGATGAACAGCCAGGTCCGGGCGCCCAGGGCACCTCTCACCGTTCTGTCCGCCTCTCGTTCCATGGCCCGTCGCGACTTCAATTCCCGGGCCACGGGTGTCCGCCCGGAAACCCTGCTTAAGAGATGCAGGATTTGCGCGGGCGGGGCGGAGGCGTGGTGAAACTTGCGCGAGGCGTCAGGGCTCGCCCACTGCGTGCACCTGGAAGTCGTCGAACCAGACGCCGGCGATGGGCGTGAGCAGTCCCGCGAGTCCCTCACCCTTGAGGGCCGCCGAGTCCGCGTCCGTCACCGACAGGCGGACCTCTCCATCCACCGAGGCCGACAGCCGCACCGGACCCGAGCCCCACACAGACAAGGTGAGTGTCGCGGCATCCCATGGAGACGCCTGACCGCTGAGGGCCTCGCCGAGCACGGTGAAGCTCCCGCCCCGGTAGCGGCGGAGCTGAATGCGCCCCTCCGGCAGCAGCACGAGCGCATAATGAGAATCTCCCGAAGCGCGCATCACGACGCCGGCCTCGTCCACGGCGAAGGCCTGTAGCCGCGCCTCCACCCGGCAGTCCTCACACCGCGAGGACTGCGCGAGGGCGAGGTTGTTCCCATTCGAGTAGTCGAGGTCGCTGATGGCCCACTTGCCGTCCGTCCGCCACAACCCGCTCAGCGACCACTCGGGCCCGAGGCTGTTCGACGAGCTGCGAGAGAAGGCATCGTTGAAGAGGAGCTGTCCGAGCTCTGGCTCCGAGTCCGGAGGTGGCTCTTCCTCGGGCTCGTCCCCGCCGCCCGGCGCGGGGAGGGCCACGCGGACCACGTTTCCGCGGGAGTTGGCGTCGGGGGCCTCGCCGAAGAAGCAGGGCACCTCGGATGAGCCCTCTGGCAATGTCTCCGGGGCGTTGGGATAGCCCTTGTAGGTCGAGCGCGAGTCGAGCACCACCGGCTCGCTGAAGCGCCCATCCTTCAAGACCCGGGCGTGCACCTCATAGGAGACGTTGGGCCGACGCATGACGTTGTAGAACACGTACAGCGTGTTGCCGATGCGCGTGGCGGCGGCCTGCATCGCCCAGTCAGGCGAGCTCTCCAGCAACGTGCGCGGGCCGAACGTGGAGCCATCGAAGTAGCGATAGTAGAGGCGCTCCGTCTCATCCTTGTAGACGAGGTGCATTCCGCCACGGCCGTCCGCGACCGCGCTCAACGCGGCCCCGTGGTAGATGCCCTCGGAGAAGGCGTTGCGAACGGAGCTCCAGGAGTCCAGCGGATCGCCATCGTTGCGGACGCGGATGCGCGTGGGCTCGAAGCCATCATGCATGGCGTAAATGAAAACGAGCTTCGAGCCGAGGCTCAGCAGCCGTCCGCCTCCACGGCGCTTCACCCGACCCAGACTCGACTGGCGCTGGAAGCTCGCCCCGCCATCCGTGGAAACGGACACCACCGCGGTGGAACCGCCATCCGACTCCAGCCGGAAGGCCTGCACCCACAACCGACCCCGCGAGTCGCGCGCGAGTTGCGCCCGCGAATAGGCCGTGGCGTCGTTGGCATCGAAGACGCGCACCGCCGGCTGGGGTGCCCAGTCATGCGTGTCCGGCCGGTAGCGCCACCACTGGAAGTACACGTCGTGCCGGCTCGAGGCATTCAGGCTCGGCGCCTCGAACGAATAAACAAGCGCCACGTCCCGGCCCACCGCGAGCACGTCCGCGCGGTCCGCGTGGCTCGCGTCCGGCTGAATGGCGGCGGCGAAGCGGTAGGTGCGCCCGCCATCATCCGAGCGGAAGAAGGACAACCCCCGCCCTTCGGCCCCCCCCTGCTGCACGGTCAGCAGCCAGGTAGGCGGGCGCCCTCCTCCTGTATCAATACGCACCGCGTGACGATGAGCCGGCAAGGTGAGCGCGTTGCCTGCGCTCACTGGAACCACAGGCGCCGTGCTCGCAAGCAGCGTCGTGAGCAGCGCCATTGAAAACCCTACCATCCAGACCCCTCCCCATGTCGCGCGAGACAAGCTAAGGCGCTCGGGAGCAGGAGAAAAGCACTTGGTCCCCCGGGGCAGGCCCTCGGTAAAAGGCGCAACGCACCGCGCCACCGTGACCTCGCGAGGCTCAACTCGTCCGGTGATATTCGGACACCAGCCCCAGGTCGCGTCGGATGCGCGCGGCGGACGCGTGCATCCCTGCATCCTCCAGCCGATGGACGGCCCACGTGAGCGCCTCGTCCTCTCGGGAGACGAGGATGTACGGATAGGCCGGCCGCCTCATATACAAAACAACATTCATCGCCAGTTGGATGAGAGGCGATTGGGTGACATAGGCGATACCGAGCAACGTCCGCTCCACGCGCTCTTCATGGTGCTGCAGCCACTCTGCCAAGCGTTGGCGCTGATGGGTCGACAGACCGCCGGCTCTGCTCAAGTCCATGAGGAGGACATGCGGCTGATTCCGACTCAGGGACCTGGCTGCCTGAGCGAGGAACTCCTCGAACTCCTGACTCAACGCATCTCCCACGAGCCGGTTGATGAGCAGCGGCCAATGCGAGTCATCGAAGGAAAAGTAGGGAGCAGCACGTGTGCCCACGGACCAGCCCTCCTCTCGAGCATGAAACCGAAGTGGAGCTGGATGCCCCCCCTTACATCGACGGCACCACGCATTCTGCCAGGGCGCATGCCCGGACGAGCACACCCTGGCCCCTTCTTCTTCTCGGATGTGTCTGAAAAGAATCGGTCCCCGGCGCCTACCGGATTTCGATGAAGGGGCTGTCGTCCTGAGGCGTGGAGGAGCGGGTGCCGGACGAGCCACCAGGCCGCTGCACCGGAGCGCCCCCCACCGCTCTCTTCGGCGGGACGCGGTTCGGCGGCTCCGCGAGCCGACCCATGACCATCCCAATGAGCGCCGAGCCGAACATGGCCAACAGCCCCGCGAACGCAAAGAGCAGGACCCAGCGCCACGCCTTGCGGCGAGGTGGAGCGCTCTCCTCCTGGGATGGAGGCACGGACTTCTTCGCGGGAAGGGCGCGCTCACGGACAGCGGGCACGCGCTTCTCAATGGGAGCAGCGGGCGCCGGCTCGGCGAGCCGGACAGGGATGACCGGAGGCTCCTGACGGACCGCCACGGGACGGGGAGCAGGCACCTGGGCCGGCTCGGGCTCTTCGGCCAGCGCGACCGCGACTCGTGGGCCCATCGCGGCAGGAGCGACGGTCACCTTCGCGGGTGCAGGAACGCTCGCTACGGGGACACGAAGAGGCGTCGCCGCCCGCGGCGCGGGAGGAGGCTCTGGGACCGACTCCTCGACCCGCTCCGCCGGAGCCTCCGCAACCAGCGCAGCGGCGAACTCCCGGCAGGAGGCGAAGCGCCGCTCCGGCTCCAGTGCCATGGCCCGGAGGATGGCCGCGACCAGCCCTCGCTCGAGCCCTGGGTGTGCCACGTCCGGAGGCACGAAGTCCGCCCGGACGATCTTCTCCATGATGTTGAAGTCGCTCTCGCCCTGGAAGCAGGGCTTCCCGGTGGCCAGCTCGTAGAGCGTCACCCCGAGCGAGAAGATGTCTGAGCGCAGGGTGACGTCCCGAGCCTCGCGGATCTGCTCCGGGCTCATGTACTGCGGGGTGCCCATGCGCGCCCCGGTGCGCGTCGTCGGCCGGCCTTCCGTCCCGGACACCTTCGCGATGCCGAAGTCGAGGATGCGCACCACCCTCCGGCCATATGACTGCTCCAGAAAGATGTTGGAGGGCTTGAGATCCCTGTGGATGACGCCCTGCTCGTGGGCGAACCCCATGCCCTCCAGCACCTGCCGAAAGATGTCGCGCACCTCGTCCGCAGGAGGAGGCTGCGTTGCCCGAGCGAGGTATTTGTCGAGCGACTCGCCTTCCAGGTAGTCCATCACCAGGCCCGCGACGCCAGGGGCCGCGACCACATCCGTGATGCCCAGGATGTTGGGGTGCTTCAGACGAGCCTGGATGCGGCCCTCGTCGAGGAAGCGCGTCCGCAGCTCCGCGTTCCCCACCAGCTCGGGGTCCAGCACCTTGAGGGCATGGACACTGCCCAGGGCCACATGACGCACCTTATAGACGCGCGCCATACCGCCGCCGCCCAGCTCGCGCTCGACCTCGTAGCGCTCGACCACGTTCCCCGGGCTCAACATGCGGCGACTCTACTCCAGTTAGAAGAACTCCCAGGGGCCCACACGCTGTCCTCGCTTGCGCTTGGCGGCGATGCAGTACGCGTCGATGGTGAAACCGATGTACCCCAGGAACCACAAACACACTCCCAAGGGCGCATTCGCCAGCGCCACAGCGGACAGTCCCAGGCAAAGCAGGCCCTTGAGCGTCTGCCCGTTATAGAGCTGCCCGAACCCGGAGACGCACAGCAGGCTCAGGAACACGGCCAGCCCGGGGGAGGCACTGGAAGCGAGGGCACTCGCCTGGGGCGCCGGCTGTGAGCGCAGGGTGTTGACCGGAGGGCGCTGGAGCGCCGACGGAGGCACGGGCGCGAGGGCTGATGGCGCCTGCTCCGACCGTTCAGGCGAGGGAGCGGACGTGGCCTCGGTTGCACGCTGGGCTGGAGCAACCGGCGGGGTGTACGTCTGCGCGAAGGCGGACTCAGGCACTGGCTCGGGTACGTCGGGTCTGGATGGGGAGTTCCCCACCTGAGTCACGGCATACGAGCGGGACGGTTTCGGGGGAACCGAGGGGTCCGCGTCGAGGAGCTTCTCCAGGGCCGCGCGGAAGGCAGCGCAATCCTGGAAGCGCTCGGCGGGGTCCACCGCCAGGGCCTTGCGGATGCATCCCGCGATGACGGGATTCAGGCCACCCACGACACGCTCGGGGGGCTCGTAGGTGCCCTCCACGATGCTCTTCATCGTGTCGTAGTCGCTCGACGAATGGAACGCGACCCGTCCCGTGGCGGCCTCGTAGAGGATGGCGCCCAGCGCGAAGATGTCGGTGCGCGCATCCACCTCACCGGCCCCGCGGATCTGCTCCGGGCTCATGTACAGCAGCGTGCCCATGCGAGCGCCGGCCTGCGTGCGCGCCCTGCCTCCCGTCCCCTCCCCCTCCAGCATCTTGGCGATACCGAAGTCCGTCACCATGGGCTGGAGCCGGCCCCGGCTGTCCCTGCCCATGATGATGTTGTCCGGCTTGAGGTCTCGGTGGACGACGTTGTGATGGTGCGCCTCTTCAATGGCGTCCAGCACCGGCAGGAACACCTCGAGGAGTACCCGGGGCTCCAGCCCCTGGCCCCGGCAGAACTCACTGAGCGTAGGGCCCTCGATGTAGTCCATCACCAGACCCGCCACGGGGTTGGTGACGATCTCCGTCACCTGGACAATGTGGGGGTGGCGCAGGCGCGCCTGGATGCGGCCCTCGGCGAGAAAACGTGCGCGGACGTCGTCGTTCCTCGCCAGGTCCGCGTTGAGCACCTTCAGGGCATGCGTGCTGTGCAGCCCGAGGTGACGCACCTCGTACACAGCGGCCATGCCGCCCTGCCCGAGCAGCCTCACCACCTCGTAACGGCCATCCAGCTGCGTCCCTGGCTGGAGGAGATTCATGTCCCCCTGCATACGTCCATCCGTCATGGCGATTGCCTCCGCCTATCCCAGCAGCCCAAGCACGCCCGACTTGTCGGGGCCGGAGGTGAGCACGTCCTGGGGCGTGCACTCGGGGCACCCGTTGGCGCACTTGCAGTTGGCCAGGATGGCCCGGACCCACTTGAATGTGTCGTCGACGAGCGCCAGGTCCAGCGCCTCGGCCACGCCCATCCCCTGGAGGTGCCGGTCCACCACCACGATGCCGGCCGGAGCCTCCGGGAACATGCCCGCCCCTACCGGTACCACGTCCATGTCCTCGTCATTGGAGAGCAGGTGTGCCACCAGCACTCCGTCCGCCGAGCGCGCCAGATGGACGAGCACCTGGGGCGTGGTGGCCGCGGGGAAGAAGATGCCGCGCACGCGGGTGCGATAGCGACAGCTCACCGCGCCCACGTCCACCCGGCCCGGCCGCCCCACCTGCGAGTAGCCGGTGACGCTCTCCACCACCGTCGCCTCCAGGGTGCACACCTGGTACACGCACCGCCCGGTGCGCACCGTCTGCGGAGACTCCACCACGGTGGCGGACTCGAACTGGATGCGCAGCTGCGGCTTCGTGAGCGGCCTGTCGTTGGGCACCGGCTTCACGCGCAGCTCGTTGCGCTTGGTGTCCAGCGAGTGCAGCGGCACCTCGTAGCGCGCGTCGCCCACAGCGAACACGCGGCCCGGGTAGTAGCGCGTCTCCACCAGCAGCCGATCCACCTCCGTGAGGAGCTGGCCGCTGTGCACATCGAGGATGCGCACCACCTGCTCGCTCACGGTGCGCCGCAGCGGGTTGACGGACTCGGACAGGCCAGCAGGGACGACAGGGCTGCGCACGGGCTCGCGGCCCTGGGGCAGGCGCACCACGTGCCGCTCGGGCCGGAACTTCGGCCCCAGCACCTGCTCCACGCGCGAGCGGCCGAAGACAGCGGCCAGGGACTCCACATCCTGCGAGCCCTCTTGCATGGCAGCCTTGAGGTGGGCCGTGGCCAGCGCGCCGTTGTGATAGCCCACCAACGGGCGTGGCGGCAGCAGCATGCCGTGGCGGGACAGCCCGTCCAGGTTGCCATCGCGCGTGAGGAAGCGCGTCACCGGGTTGTCGGCGAGACCCCACAACGCGTCATGAGCCTGACCGTCCGCCAGCGGCACTCGGTGAGGGAGCGCCCGGTATGCGGCCACCAGCCAGGCCTCGTCCAAGGTGCCTACGGAGGCCACGCCGAAGAGTGACACGTCCCGGACGAAGCGCAGCTCGCCGCCCCAGAAGTCCACGGCCTTGAGATCGAAAGCGCCTCCCGGGTCCCCCACCGAGGCAGGCAGCTTCGCCCCCACCACCGGCTCCAGCGCCCGGCGCACCCAGGGTGTACCGGGCTGGGCGCGAAAGCCCTCGGCCACGCGCCAGACACGCACGGGGGCCGCTGCGCGTGGGGTGAAGGGCACCTCGCGCACGGAGATGCCTGGGAACATCTGCTCCACCAGCCCTCGCGTGCCCGCGCCACCTACGCCCGTGGCCAGCACGTTCCACCGAGCCCCAGCCGCCGACAGCGCCAGCTCCAGCCGCCGCAAGGTGAACATGCGGTGCGTGGACGCGAGCGGCGTTCCTCGGTCCACACGCGACAACAGCACCAGCCCCACGGAGCGGGCCCACAACCGGCCACAGCCGCCCCGCGTCTCGGAGAGCGCGCGGATGCCCCCGGCGGACAGTTGCTCCACGTCCAGGAAGACAGCGGCTGGCATCCGGTTACCCGCGAAGGCCTCGCGCATCGCCGCCTCGCCGGCCAGCAGCGGCCCCGAGGGCCATGAGCCACTGCGCGTGATGGCCTCGAGCACCGCGTCACGCAGCGCCTCGGGCTCGTCGCTGATGACGAGGCACGGCAGGCCCTCACGCTGCAACGCGAGCAGCACGCACGAGGTGAGGAAGTGGCGCTCCGTCGGATCCGGCAGGTCGCCCACGAGCCAGCCCTGGGTGGGCGTGCTCCACGCACTGGCGATCTCCTCCAACGCCCGAGGCGGAGCCCCGGTGGCACCCGAGTCCCGCCAGGCAGCGGCGCTCCAAGCCGGAGCCGAATCCGCATTGGCCGTGCCCTGCGTCGCGAGCAGCGGGCGCCCATTGGCCTCAATGGCACCCAACTTCCGCCACATCCCCGGCACGTCCGCGCGCGGAAGCACAGGCGTCTGGGGCTGCGGAGCCTCCTCCTTCACGGGCGGAGGCGCGAGGCGCTCGGCACGCGTCCATACCGCGAGCGCCATGCTCAACATGGGCAGCACGGCGGCCAGGTCGAGCAACGCGCGAGGTTTCTCCAGGCCCCACGCCCTATTCACCGCGATGAGAGACAGGACGGGCACCGCCACCAGGACGACCGCCAGCGGATCCGCGAGCGGCACGCGGAAGGACGTGAGGCTCTTGTGGTTGGACTCCTGGAACGCGAACACCGCCGTCGCGAGGAGGAACGCAGCGGCATGGGGCAGGGCCAGAAGCAGGACTGCATCCGCGGGGAACCAGGTCCCCTGCACCGTCAACGAAGCGCCGAACGGGAGCGGGAGCTGGGGCAACTTCGTGAGCGCGTCGAGCCAGCCGAGCGGCCCGCCCTGCATGGAGGCACTCGCGGCCTCCACCAGGCGGGTGACGAGCACGAGCCCCAAGGAGACAAGAACAGCCTTACCCACGGGAAGCGCGGCACGGCGCCAGCGGGAGTTGGGACCGGGGCCCACCACCAGCGCCGCCAACACCCAGGCCAACAACGGCGTGGCGAGTACCAGCAACCAGACCCATAGGTAGACGGTCCCTTCAGAGAACAGATGCGGGAGTTTCACGGTCATCGCGCACCTCGAGGGGCGGCCGCGGCCGGCTGCGACAGGGAGCGAGCCCCTCGCGACAGCTCTTCCACGGAGAAGCCCTCCCAGGTGCGCAGGAAGATGACCCGCGCGGCCTTCGAGGGAGACCAGAGGACGGGAAGCCGCGTAGGCACGTCCCGGAGGCCCGCATCCAGCGTGTCGCGTCCGGCCGACGGAGCGATGACGAAGCCCTCGCCCGGACGCAGCCCGAGCACCGGATCCCCATGCGCGTTCAGCGGCTGGCATGGCGGAGCGAGCACCGCCCCCATCCTCGCCCCGAAGTCGCGCAGCACATCCGCCGCCTGCTGGCCACCCTCGGGGTCATCCAACACACTGCGCTCGCCCATCGGCTGTACCTGACGCCGGCTCAGCTCGGCGATGCGCTCAGGGTCTCCGCACGGGACGTCCTCGAGCAGTCCGCCCGCGGGCCAGGCACCTTCGAGAAGACGATCGGCCCAAACGCGGTCCTCGGAAATCTCGCGGCGGGCAGCGATCCACCGGCTGATGACCTCCGGGGGCACCAGTGAGCCGTGCAACAGCCCTCCCGCGCCGAGCAACTGCCCGAGGTCATCCAACCGGGCCTCGGCGGCCGGAGTCACCCCGAGCGCCAGCAACTCCTGACGCTTGCGATCCCTCGCCTCCAACAGCGCGTGACGCACGGCCTGCAGCCGGGCCACGGCGTTCTCCAGCGCGAGGATGGCACCGCGGCGGGCACGCTTGCGACGCACCACGAGTTGCAGCTCCGCCTGCTTCGCGCGCCGCCCTCCCCCGCCCCGGCTGACCAGCGACTCCAGTGCATCACGCCGGAGCTTCAGCACGCGGCGCACTTCCTTCCGGGTGTGATTGCCGACGAAGTAGAGCCACCCGCCTCCGGCACCCAGCGCGGCGAGCACTCCGACAATCCACGGCATGGGCTCGTGCCAGTCGAAGCGCGGGGAAGGCGAGGACAACACCTGGGCATGCCCGGGGCTATTGCCCGTGGAAGCCGCTGCCGGAGTCATGAAGGACAGTGTGCCGAACGAGACACCCAGCAACACGGCCAGCGCGAACGCCGCCGCCGCTGCCAGCGCCATCCTTCGCGAGGGCAGCGCCATCAGGGCGTGCTCCAGCTCCTCCCGGTGCGGATCCACTGGAGGACCCGGCGGCTGGGATGGATCCAACTTCCGCAGCGTCGAGTCCTCCTGGGCCTGCTCGTCGTGCAATTGCGCAATGACGCGCTTGAGCCCCTGCTCCACAGCGGGGAGCTGCGACAGGCCCGACGTGGGCCCGAGCGAGGCGTCGAACACCGCCTGAATACCCTGCTCCACCGCGGTGGCCACCTCAGCCTCGGCGCGGTCGAGCGCGCGAAAGGTCTCGTCGGTACGGGCCTGGTCCACAGTGGTAGGCGCGGCCTCCACCGAGGCGGGCTTGAAGAGCCCGGAGTGACGGGCGCGGATCTCCTCGGGCGTATCAAGTGGCCCCACATGGATGTCCGCGGGCAGGTCCACCGGAGAGCGGGACAGCTCGGCGGCGAGACGCCGGGAGAGCTGTGCGGCCTGGCCCTCGACGAAGGGCGACAACCACCGGTCCCACTGGAGCGCGGAGACGGCGCCCATGGCCAGGGTGGCATCCGTCCCGGGCTCCTGCACACGCTCCACCAGCACGCCGAGTCCGTCATAAGCAGCACGGGCGGCGGCATAAGCGCGCAGACGCGACTCGGGCAGCTCCACCGACGCCAGCGAGACGAAGCCCACGAGGCCTTCATCCCGTGCCGGGTGGGCCAGACGGCGAGACACCTCGTCCTCGGTGCGCAGGCCCGAGGCCACCATGCCGAGCGCGAAGGACGCGCAGGTGGACACCATCTCCTCGGAGGTGAGCGTGCCCGCGGCGGTCTGCTGGGACACGACCCAGATGCGGGCCAGCAGGGGGAACACGGGACGGGCGCGAGCCCAGCTCTCCAGGGCAGCCAGTCGCGCGAGCGCCACGGACGCCCTCGGGTTGGACAGCGCCGGCACCTGCACCACAAGGTGAAGCGTGGCGGTGCGCTGCTCCGGCGGCCGGTCCGGAGGGAACATGGCCCCATAGCCCTCGGCCAGCAGACGCGCGGCCTGATCACACGCGACGAGCAAGTCCTGGTCACCGCCCTGCAGCGCGGCGGCAAAGGCGATGAGGTCCAGCCGCTGGTCGCGCCGCTCGCCCGAGCCACGGCCCGCGCGCAACAGGTCCTCCAGCAGGGGCTGAAGCCCGGCCGCTACGCCCGAGGGCTCACAACGCAGCACGCCCAGCAGCGGTGAAGAGGCCTCCAGGGACTGGAGGGCGCGGCCGATGACCTCCTGGCCGAAGCGCCCCAGTCCGAGGAGGACGGTGGGGTACGAGACGGCGGCGTCCAAGCTAGCTCCTCAGCTCGGCGGCGAGCGCCTCGACCACGGTGCGCTCGTCCTGGAGGAAGCGACGCTCGGCATCCTTCTGCTCGGAGACGGCGCGCGCATAGGCCTCGGTGAGGCGACGCTGGTGGGCCTGCACCTCCTCCAGCAGCTTGTTGCGCGCGGGCCGCTCCGCCGTCGCCGTCAGCCACGAGTCACGGGCGTTCTTCTCCAGGTCTCCGCGCAGCACAGGGTCCAAGGCCTCGAAGGCCTCGAAGGCCCGCGCTCGGTCCGGCGCCAGCTTGTTCTTCGTGCCGGCGAAGCTCCAGTGGTAGCCCTCGTCGTCGCGCGAGATGCCGCCGAACAGGGCACACAGGGTGAAGGCACGCAGGCGACTCTCGCGGGCCTCGCGGGAGGCCTGGGCGGAACGCTCAGCGGAGCGGCGCTCCTCGGCACGCTTGAGCTCCACCGGATCCAGATCCGGCAGGCCCGGCGAGGACTCCCAGGTCGCCTCGATGTGCAGCGGGTAGGTGCGGTTCTTGTCGTCGCGCACGCGCTTGTAGCCGGAGTACAGGTCGGACTGGACGTTCTTGAACCAGTACACGGGCACGCCGAGCAGCGCGCGGTAGAGCACCAGCGAGTCGCGCTCCTCCCAACCCGCCACGCGGTTCGTACCGGACACCACGCCCTTGAGGACGCTCCAGAGCGAGCCCTCCTCATCGCTGGCGTACTTGTCGTGCAGGCCGGCGTAGAAAACATCCGCGGGCGTCACGGTGGGATCATCGCGGCGCGTGGCATCGATGTGCGCGAGCAGCACGCACTCGTCAGACAGCCGCTTGAGCCGGTCCTCGATGCCACGGCGAACCTCGGTGGCGGACACGGCGCGCAGCTCGTCCTCCAACTTGCCCTTGCGGCGCAGCTCCTCCAGGTCCTTTCCGGTCTTGTGCAGGGCGATGTAGCGCTGCTCGAGGTCCAGACCCGAGGCCAGGTCGAGCCCCATCTCCTCCATCACCCGGCCGTAAACCTGAAGAGCCTGGGCCTCCAGCCTGCCGCGCACGTGCGTGACGATCTCATTGGCGTCGCGGGCACGGAGCTGACCGCTGGGGTCTCGCACCGGGGTGAAGGCCTCGGTGACGGAGTCGAAGATATCGGCCACGCGGAAGTTCGCGTCGCTGTCGAGCTTGTGGGCGTAGAACTCCTTCCACAGCCGCTCGCGGCGACGGTCGTCACGGAGCACCTCGGCGTCCAGGTAGAACTGCGCCACATCGGAAGCGGGGTCCACCGCGGCCGGGTCCTTGCGGAAGCGCTCGGCCTGAGACTCGGCGTCACGAGCGCGCTCGTCGGCCACCTGGGCCACCTTGCGGAACGACTCCAGCCGAGCCTCTGCGTCCTTGCGCAGCTCGCTCTCAAAGGACTTCCAGAAGAAGCGCTTGATCTCGTCGCGGAACTCGTTGGCCCAGCTCTCCACCTTGGCCACGGCGCGCAGCTTGGCGGTGGCGAAGGCCTTGTTGTCCCGGTCTGTGAGGCTCTGGAAGAAGCCGGGCTGCGCCTGCTTCGCCATCTCCGAGTCGAGCCGAGCAATCTCCTGACGCAGCTCGGGGCTGTCCAGGTCGGGCGGAGTGCCGTCAGCCTTGAGGTAGGCGCCCTCCTCCGGGTCCTTGAACGGGACGATGAAGGACTGCTCCAGCAGGCGCACGAGGAAGAGCCGCTGGGCAATGGGGTTGACCTCGTACTCCTTGAAGAAGGACTCGAAGAAGCGGCCGGTGCGCACGTCGCCGCGCTGGGCCTCGAGGTACTCGCCGCACACACGGGCGCGCGACTCGTCCTTGGCCCGCCGCAGCACCGCGATGGCTCGGCTCAGCGAGGGATTGCCCGGGTTGATGGACTGCTTCTCCACATCCGGGATGTCGATCTGCTCGTCCAGCCGCCCGAAGATGGCCTCCAGCTTCTCGCGGAAGGCCTCGGCCAGGTTCTTCCCGCCCTTACCAATCTGCTGCTGGATTCCGTAGAACTGACCCTTCTCGTCGCGGCGCTCCTCCTCGGAGGCACGGAAGGCGACGTAGCCCTTGAACTTCTCGTCGATGCGGCGGTTCTTCTCGTTGACCTCAAGCCGCTGGAAGGCCGGATCCCCGTAGGGCACCTGGAAGTCCGGATGGTCCGCGCCGAAGCAGAGGAACTGCCGGAAGGCGCTCGCCACGTAGCGCAGGCCCGCGTACTTGAGGATGTCGCGGCGAGGCAGCTGCAGCAGCGCGGTGCCAAACGAGCCGTAGTGCACGGAGAAGTGGCCCAGGGCCAGCTTCTTCTGGTGCTTCTCGTAGTTGTCGTACTCACCGGCCTGCGCGCCGAGCAGCGGCGAGAAGATCTGCAGGTAGCAGGCGTCGGCCACCGCGTTCTCATACTTCTCGATGGAGAGCTGGTCGGGCCGATCGATGAGGTAGGTGAGCGTGAAGGGGCGCTCGGCGACGACCTGGCGGTCACGGTCTTGGCTGCCCGGGTCGTAGTGGAATTCGATCTCGCCCGAGCCGCCCGCGTAGTCGAGCTGGCGGTTGAGGAACTCCAGCTCCTTCAGAGCGGAGTAACCGTTGGCGAGGATGTCCGGGTGGAGTTGGGGCTTCACCTTGTCGAGGAAGGCAGTGGGCAGGGTGAGCACGCCCGTCACGTTCGGCCGGCCCCAGCCCGCGTCGCTCACCATGCGCCGCAGCAAGTAGGCCATGGGCAGGAAGCCGCCCGAGCCGGTACCACCCGCCACCGAGCCATAGAGCATGACGCGGACGACGCGGTTCTCATTGTCGCGCCAGGGGTTCTCGCGGCGGGTGGACTCGTCGAGCAGCTTCTGGAGGGCCTTGCGGATGCCGCGCCGGTCCTCCTCGAGGTTGTAGTAGAGGCGCAGGCGGCTCTCCATGCGGATCTGCCCGGCGCCGGCACCCTGGGTGGAGCGGAACTGGTACGTGGAGGGAACCCACTGGGTGACGAGCGGATCCTCCTGGAGCTCACGCTGACCGCGCTTGCGCTCGATATAGGCGCGCGCGTCGAAGGCGGAGATGAGGAAGCGGTTCTCGACGGGGACGTCCTTGAGCTTGTCGAGGTCGTCCTTGTTGGTGTCGATGGCCACGAAATGGGTCATCGACTTGATGCGCTCCCAGTTGGGATGGCGGCGCAGCCGGCCGGCGAGCAACTGGACGATCTTCCCGCCGTTACCACCGAGTCCCACGAACAAGGTCGGGTTGAACTTCTCCGTCGCGAGCAGCCCCAAGAAATCCCCCTTCGATCAGCTCCACTGCAGGTAGAGAGCAGGCGCATGCTATAGCATGCGCTGCCCGAACCCGAGGGACCTTGCTTGCTGGCCGAGGTGGCTGCACTGAGAGTCCCACTCAGGGACGGTACGAAGAAGGGCACGCACCGATTTCATCACCGGGCCAGCCCACCAGCTTACTCGGCGGCGCCTACTTCGAATCTGGAAGTTCCGGTTCATCCGGCAGGCGAGTTCGCAAGAACCTCCAGCCCTTCGGGCCGTTGTTGACCACGGTGAACCCCTGCCCCGCGATGGTGACAAGGGCGCCATCCGCGACCCTTCCACTGGCGAGGACCGCATCCGCTTCTTCCCGCGTCGCGAACGCATGCTCAACAACCAGCGGCTTGCCGGCAATGAAGTCCCGGAAGTAGGCGCGGTAATCCTCCAGCTTGTCGATGTCTCGGACATAGAGCAGCGCCACCGCAGCGATTCGGAGGGCCTCATCCTCCGGCGAGCCGTTCGGGAACTTGTCACTCACGGTGCCGAGCACCTTCATGACGGCGTCGACATCGAAGTTCGAATTGTAGGGCATCGGAGCACCAGGTTAGAGGGCCAAGGGAGCAAGGATCAGCGCGCCAGAACCACCTGTCGTGATGACGAAGGCAACGCCGGCGATGATGACGACCGTTCCAAGAGCCACCTCGGCCTTGTGATTCCTAATCCAATCAATCGCCTCGTCCACACGCGAGAACTTCAAATCCTTCGCCTTATTCTCGTTTGCCTTTTCGCACTCGTTGTAATGCTTGCGACATTCCCTGGTGCAGTACTCACGAAACCATCCATCCCTCTTCGTATGAGGATACGGAAGAGGCTCAGCGTTCCAGCACTCGTTGAAACACTCGCGTTCCTCTGCTTCGCAGTTACGAAAACCAGAGCCACCCGTGCCAAGAGAGATACCCACCCCGGATGCATCCTCGGAAATGACGTAGACTCTCCGCTCTGGCCGTTGCGTATGCGCGCACCCGGAGATGGCCAGCATGCTGGCTATCAAGAGAGCAATCCACCTCACGGTTCCTCCCTGGACTCGAGTATCCCATCATGCTGCCGCCCTCATCCTATGTTCCCAACGCCTAGCAAGAGCAAGCAATCCACCCGGGACACGTCAGTCAGGTAACAGACAGCTGATCAGCTCCACTTCAGATAGAGACTGCCCACCCGGTACACCACGTTGGGCGTGTACCCGAGGGCCAATTCCTCGGCGGGCACGGGCTCCCATTTCCCGGTGCGCTGCACCTTGCGCTCCAGTCCTGGCGCGGTGGCGAAACGCGTGGAGCCTCCTGGCCCCGCCTCGAGAACGAGCACGGCCGCACGTGGAGCGCGCACGAAGTCACCGCCCGCGTTTAAACACATACGTGCATTGCGATAGAATCCCCGCGTCCCTCCCGGAGTCTCCCGCAGCGTGAGCGCTGAGGCTCGCTTGAGCCCCATCTCCGAGCCCGCAACATAGACACTGGCCGCCGGGTCAAAGTCATGCGGCCGGACAAAACCCGCGACGATCCATCCAAAGCCAATCATTCCTCCGGCCAGAGCGAGCCAGGGCCACCAGCAGCGCAGCCATCCCGTCTCCGATACCCTCACGAGCGTAGGTACCGTCACAGCTGCTGCGGCGTAGTGGGGATGCGACGCGGCGAAGAGGACGCCAATCCCAGACGGAGCGATATCGCCACAGCAGCTCTCAGCGGCAAAACAGACCTCATATTTGAGTGGCTGTCCCTTGCGGCCACCTCCCAGGTCCGCCTCCGAGCCCGCGACAGGAGCACAGCTCAGCACGCCGCCCTCCACGGCCCCCTGCGCGGTGCACTGGATGGGAATGCGATCCGCGTTGGTGGAGCGGGACAGGTCCACCAACGAGCACCGACGCGTCTCATTGCGCTCGCCCCTCCACGTCCCAAAGTCGAGCGAGGCCGGATTTGGCACCAGGGCAAAATCGAGGAACCCCTCCACCTGCACGGCCCGGCGCGCGCTCTGCTCCATCCACGCATTGCGGAAGGTCACCCGCACGGGCGTGGATGCCCCCTCCTGCGAAGGTTCCGAAGGCGTCCAGTCCGCCACGAAGCGCCCTCCCCCCTCGTGACGCAGCGGCACCTCCTTGCCCTCGATGGTGGCCACGGCCGTAAAGCCGTCCGCCTGGAAGAAGGTCTCATCGTCGAAGGTCTTCCCGCGGAAGAGCAGCCGTGCATCGAGCTTCACCGTCTCGCCCACCCGCGCGGTGGTGGGCACGGCCAGCGAGGCCTCGAGGTCGTAACGGAGGATGAGTCCGTAATCGATAGCGCCCGACCCCTTCGGCAGCGACAGCGTCCAAGTGCTGCGCTGGTCCGGCGAGTTGGGCGCTCGGAAGACCTGGTAGTGGCGGTGAGGCGGCTGGCACAGCTTCGGCGCGCCCGCATAGCGGACGCCGGGCGGACACCCGTTGTCACCCGAGGCCTGGGCCGGAACATCACCCCCAGGGCCCTCCAGCTTCGCGGTGTACGCGGGACCGGGCGAGGCTGACGCGGTGGCCACCAACACCTCCACCACGTACTTGCCCACCTCGAAGGTCTTCGACTGGCCCGGCGACAGCGAGCCCGTCTCCGGTCGTGAGCCGAGCACGTGCGCATAGCCCCGCGTGAAGGCACCAATCACCTCGCGCGGCGTCTCGACGAAGATGAGATCCTTCTGGGGATCGCGCGCCAGCGGCCGGAGAAACTGTTCGCCCGTCTGGCGGACCTCGTCACTGCCAAAGAGGCCGATGACCAGCGTCTCGAACTCCGCCGATTCGGAGAGCCCGAGGGACCGGGGTCCTTCCGACGGGTCTCTCAGGTCCTCGGGGATGCCGTCGGTGAAGAAGAGGAACAGCCGCTTCTGGAGCGCCGAGCCTCGCAGCCGATTTCCTGCCTCCTCCAGCGGGCGTCGGAAGTAGGTGCCATTGGAGTACGGCAGCGCGCGGATGTCGTCCGCGCTCCGGGCCGGACGAGGCGGAGCATCCTTGCCATCACCGAAGGCCAGGACGTCAACCCGGTCGGCCGAGCCGCGTGCCAGTCCCTCGACGACGAGCGTTCCGAGCACCGCGGCGCGCTCGGGATCATTCGGAGGAATCCGGCGGCCCTGATCGTCCCGGGACTCCACGCCCATGGAGCACGAGTTGTCGAGGATGAGGACGATCTCATGACCTCCGCCGGCCGCGCCGGAGAGGAGCAGGGGCAGAACGAGCTGCGCGAGCGTCATCTAGAGCTCCACCTTGAAGTACGTGCCCCCAGCCCGGTACAGCACCGAGGGAGAAGGGACATGACCCGCGGCCAGGTCCGCCACGGGCTCCCACTTGAGGGTGCGGCGATCCTGCTGCTCCAGAGGGCCCGTGCCCGTCAGCACCACACCGGCGCCTCGCGTGGCGCGCAGGATGATGACTGCGTTCCGGGTGCGGCCGTTCAGCTCGCCATCTCCGTGCAGACCCAGCCGTGCGTCACGGTAGAAGCCAGCACCGCTGCCGGGGCACCCCTGCAAGAGAATGGCGGAGGCCTGACGGATGCCTCGCTCGCTCCCGGCCACGCGGATGGATGCACCGGGAGGGAAGCGCGCGGGCTGGGTGAAGCCGGCGAGCATCACCCCGAAGCCAAGCAACGCCAGCGAGGGCCACACCCAGGCACCGTGACAGCCGAGGAAGCCCCGCCCCTCGACCTTCCAGCGCAGGCGCACCGTCTTCTCCTGGGCCTTGAACTCGGAAGTGAGCGGCACCACGCGCAGCACGGCCGACTCGGGTGACACCTCACCCGCGCAACGGGGCACCTCGAGACAGATGTCGAGCCGGAGGTCTCGGGGATCCAACAACGCTCTCGTGTCCGACGCGGGCTCCAGGTCGCGCATGTCCGCCTGGTTCAGCGCGTTGAGGAAGTGCAGCACCGGGCGCGACTGGCAATTCCCGAGCCCCTCGACACGCAGCGCCAGGAAGTGCTCCTCGGCTCCCCGCGAGTGGCTGAAGTCGAGCCTCTGGCACGCCTCCGTCACCGAGGTGCCCGCCCTGACGGTGCCGAAGTCCAGCTCCGCTGGCACCTCCAGCATCAACTGGGGACGCACCTGGACTTCGTGCTCGGGCATCTCGATGGGCCCTCTCGGCGTCTGGAGCACGAGCGACCAGCTCGCGGACTTGGGCTTGTCGTAGGTGGCGAGGAACTCGTACCTGTCGTCCGTCCGAGGCGGCCCGCTGTAGCGCTCCTCTCCCGTATCCACCATGCGGACGCGGACTCCCGGGTCCATGAGCAGTGCATCCACCCGCTGGCGCTCGGCCCCCGCCTCTCGCGGACGACGGAGCACCACGGTCCCCTTGCAGGGCAAGCCCACGTAACAGGTGCGCGGCAGCTCGGACGTGTCGAAGCCGAGCCCCAGGTCGCTCACGGTGGTGGTGACCTCGCCAGCGGGGCACACCACGCGCTCTCCCACGCGTCCGCCCACGCTGATCCTCGCCTGGCGCGGCTGCGGAGAGGCCGGCGGCGTCCACGAGGCCGATTGCTCCTGGTCCGCCACGAGCGTCTGCGCGGGCTCGCCCTCCACCTGCACGGTGAACGTCAGGGACAATCCCGCGGGAGCGCCCTGCACGGGGACCTTCCCCGCTGCGTCGAAGAGTGTCGCGCGCAGCAAGGCGGACTGCCCCGAGACGAGGGTCTCGCCCACCGCGGGCTGCACGAGGCGCGCCCGGAAACCGCAGAGCTCCACCTTCAAGGACTGAGCCTCGGAGGCAGCCGCGCGGAGTGTCTCGCCTGGGGCGAGCGGCGGCTTGTCGGGGATGAACTCGATGCGGGCCTGGTCCGTGGAAGGAAGGACGAACTCGGCTGCGACCGTGCCATCCGGCTGCACAGTGCCTCGGACGTCTGTGCTCTGGCCCTTGGAATCCGTGATGCGGAACGTGCCTCCGGCGATGCCACGCAGCGCGCCCTTGTCGTCGCGGACAGCGCCCACCACGGAGAGCTTGTCACCCGTGGTGTATGGCCCCGGGGTGATGCGCTCCACTCGCGCCTCGAGCTGTACCGCAGGAGGAGGCGGAGGCGGCGCAACGGACTTGCCGTCAATGACGTGGGCCACCAGGTCTCCGGCCCGATGGCTCTCACCCAGACGGGCGCAGTCATACTTGTCGATCGCCCGATAGTTCGGGTGGGTGGCGAGGAACACCGTCTCGCAGGTGTCATCCTTCTCGTCGTAGCAAAGGGAGCACCCGTTGCCGTCGGTGACGTAGGTGTGCGCGTGCCACTGCCGATGCATCTGCCGGATCGCAGGCTGGTTGCACGCAGCCAGCACGTTCGGCGGAGTCCCATCGTATCCGCCGACACAGTACGTCCGCCCGCTCTGAGCCAGAACGGGAGCAGCCAGCAGCAGCGCGGCCAGGGCGAGCAGCGCCGCAAGCACGCGGACCATCACTGCCCTCCGACTTCCGTGTGAGGCGTCTCCATGCCGGTGGGTGCTCCGGAGCGCGCGACGCCCGCGTCCTGCTCGGAGCTGGAAGGGGCCGAACCTGATGCGGGCGACGGCGCGGAGGCCCTGAGCCCCAGGGCGAGGCCCACGCCCAGCGCCAGGAGGCCTATCGCAAGCAACCACCCCATGGGGACACGGCGCCCCGCTCGACCCGGAGGGACGGGCGCCTCCACCGTCCGAGGAGCAGGAACAGATGGGGCCTGGACCTCTGGTGCGCTGGGTGGCACCGGCGTGGCCTGAACCTCCGGCGCCGGAGCAGGCGTGAACATCGGCAGGCCGTCTGGGACCGTCTCCCGTCGAGCCGGAGGAGTCGCCTTCGCCGTACGCGGCACCTCGGGCTGCCCCACGACGAGCAGAATGACCGTGATGTTGTCGGCCCCTCCGCGCTCGTTGGCCGTCTGGATGAGCCGCGCCACCGCGTCCTGGTAGTCGAGCCCCTCGATAAGCGGATACAGCTCGGGGTCCTCGATGAAGTCGTACAGCCCATCGCTGCACAGCAGCAGCACATCACCGAACCGCAGCTCCAGAGGCTCCGCCCACACCTCGGGCTTGAAGCGCTTCTGGACTCCCGCGCTTCCGCCCAGCGCCTGCACGAGCACGTGCGCGTCGGGATGATTCCGGGCCTCCTCTTCCGTGAGGATGCCGTGGGTGACCATCTGGGCCACGCGCGTGTGGTCTCGCGTGCGATCGACCGGAGCCCCCTCGCGGAACTGGTAGAGGCGGCTGTCGCCCACCCAGCCGACATAGCAGCGCGAGTCCATCACCCAGGCGATGACCCCCGTGGTCCCCATGCCCTCTGCTCCTCGGGTCAGCACGGCATCGAGCACGGCCTGGTTGGCCTCGATGAACGCCTGATAGAGGGCGCGCGGCGGATGATCCGGAGCACTCGCGGAGAGCACCTCGACGATGCGATCGCTGGCCACCTGGCTGGCCACCTCTCCGGCCTCGTGGCCGCCCATGCCGTCACAGACGACGAGCAGTTGGGAACCGTCCGGCTGGGCGGCGATGCGGTAGCTATCCTCGTTCTGCTTGCGCTGGCGGCCGACGTCGGTACTCCCGTGGATGTAGAGCGGGAGGCTCATTCGTCATCTCCCCTTACGGGTGCGTAGAAGGTCCTGGACTTCACCCGAGGCGCGTCCGCGGACGGTTGGGCGGCCACGGGTTCAGCAGGAGGCGCCGCGACGAGGGGCTCCCCCGAGGCGGAGGGCTCACCGGAGGGCTGGAGCCCGGGCTGTACCAAGGTGAACTCCAGGTGCTGCGACAAACGGATGCTCTGCCCAGGCTTCACCTGGACGCGCTCACCCGGGTTCAGGCGGCGCCCATCCACAAAGGTGCCATTGGTGGAGTGCTCGTCCTTCACGAAGACGTTGCCTGCCTTGAAGAGCTGCACGGTCGCGTGGTGGCCACTGAGCTGCGGCAGCTCGACGGCGAGGTCCATCTCGCCCGACCGGGCACCAATGGTGAACGAGGCCTTGTGGACCCGGTAGAAAGGCTCGAGCCCAGGAGGACCCTTGACCACCACCAGCCGCGTCTCCGGCAGGGTCGCGAAGGGATCCTTCCACACCGCGGGAGCGGCCGGAGGGGGCTCGGGCTGAGCGGGAGGAGGCTCGGCGGCGGGCGGCAGCGCGACAACCTGAGGAGCCGGCGCAGGCTCCGAGCGGCGCCGGGACAGCAGCACGATGAGCACCAGCAGCAAGAGCAACCCGAGGCCCACGAGCAGGGCGAGCAGCCACCAGGGAAACCCACGTGAAGCCGACTCAGAGACCGGAGCACTCATCGAGCCACCGGGTTGCATCCCCGCGCCAGGAGTCCCCGCTGCCGTTCCCGTCGTGCTTCCAGTCGAGCCCGTCCCGGGAGTCCCCGTCGAGGACCCCGGTGGCGTCATGGAGCCGGAGTTGCCCGTCGCCGTCCCAGGCGAAGCGGCCGAGCTGGAGGCCCCTGTCTGCGAGCCAGGACCGGTCCGTGCTGGAGCGGGTCCCATGGTGACGGAGCCGGGGCAGGCGGTGATCGCACGACCCTCAGCCCTCTGACGAAAGGAGACGGGGCCACTCCAGGCGGTGGTGGCACGACCCGAAAGGGCCTCGACAGAGAGCCGGTCCGAGGTTTGCCCGGGCTTCACGCCGCAGAAGTCCACGTCCAGCCAGTAGAGGTTCTCCAACGCGCCCACGAGCCCCGTGAGTGCCTGCCGCGCGTTGCCGTCCTCCACCTGGATGTAACGACCGCCAGAGCCCTCGGCGAGCTGGGACATCTCATCGAGCCGCTGGGCAAAGCCCTTGCCCTTCCCCTGGCCACTGAAGACGACCAGGTGGAGACGCACGCCCTTGTCGCGCGCCTCTCGGGCAAGCTCCTTCACCTTGAGCGCAGCCGACTCCTCGCCAGCATCGGTGAAGACGATGACCTCACGCGAGCCGCCACGGGAAAGTGGCTGCTCGCTTGCGGCCTCACGCACGGCCTGCTGGATGTAGAACTTGAGCCGGGTGACGCGCTGCACGGTCCCGAGCCGCTGGACCTTCGCCAGACACGCTTCGAGTCCCGCCGCGGTGCGCTCCTCGCAGTGGGTGCTCTTGCTCTGCCCGAAGGTCATGACCGCAACGGTGTGGTGCCGGGGTCGAGCGCCCAGCGCGTCCGCGTAGTCCTTCGCGAGACCGAAGGCCTGGGACCAGTACTCTGAGAACGACCCGGACTGATCAAAGGCGAGGACGGTGTAACGGCCCTCGGAGGAGTCAGCCATCCGGCGCACACCCGTCACCTGCGCGCCGGCCTGCTCCACGGCGACACGGAAGCGCTCCGGGGAGACACCCGCCGAGCGGAGCTCCTTCTGGAGTGAAGGCTCGGTCACCTCAATCTGAAGCCGCGTCTGTCCGTTGGACGCGGGCGGAACCGCGAGCACGGTGAGCCCATTGTCCGCCGCGACCGCAGGTGCGCCCACAAGAAGGACGGCGAGCAGACCCGCGATCATGAAGACAGTGCGATGCATGTGCATCCCCCCTCGGGAGCTGCTCACTGGGAGCGCCGGGACAGCAGCTTCTCGGGGACGATGACGAGCACCAACGTCGTCCCGCCCAGCATGAGCACGGCCTGGTTCTGCAGGACGACCTGCTCACCGTGGACGACGGAGCCGTTGACGACGGAGCCGTTGCTGGAGACGTCGATGAACGAGGCGTCCTCCGCGCGGATGAACAGGTAGGCATGCTGACCGCTCACGCGCCCATCCTCGAGCACCACATCGCAATCGGGGTTGCGGCCAATCACGTTGCGCCCAACGCGCAATGGGTGGAC
Organism: Archangium minus; assembly: GCF_044360475.1. Lineage (NCBI taxonomy): Bacteria > Pseudomonadati > Myxococcota > Myxococcia > Myxococcales > Archangiaceae > Archangium > Archangium minus. The sequence continues at coordinate 4,040,465 of NZ_CP043494.1, read as the reverse complement.
GCGGCCAGGGTCGGTGGAATTGCGGTACTCGAAGAGCGCACCCCGGACGAGCGCTGCGGCCGAGCCCTCGCTGGAGGTCTCCACAAAGGTCCGATCCTTGGGGCGCGGAGCTGCGGGAGCCAGCGGCATGGCGGCGGGAGCCGGAGCCGGAGCGGCCGGACGAGCGGGCGGGATGGACGCGGCGGCGAAGGGATCGCGAGGGTCGAAGGTGGGCCGCGGCGGAGGCGGATTGGCGAAGAAGTCCGCGCCCCGTTGAGGGGCGGGAGGAGGGGCCGCCGGATCCGGCTCGAAGACGGTGTGACGTTTCTGATGCGGGTTGGCTGGCTGCTGGGGAGGCGGGGGCACGGGAGCAGCACCCCCGGCGGCCGAAGCCGGCTTGGGGGGCGTCAGGTCCATGCCGCACATATCGCACCAGGCGGCACCAGCATCATTCTCGTTCTGGCAGGAAGGACAGCGCATGAGGGGCGTATCCGACTCTAGGGCACGCCCTGGAGGAAACTCCAGCCGAACGAGCCCCTAGGCTCCTACGAACGAGGAAGTCGACGATTGCTTCCCCCTCCGAACTCACACATCACCGCCCCCGCGCCACCTTCCGGGCTGGCTCCTCCGCGGCGAACAGCGACTTGAGCACCCGGCCCGTGGCCGTCTTTAGCCGCGCGACTTCTTGGGGTGTCCCCTCCGCCACGATGCTCCCGCCCGCCTCGCCGCCTTCCGGCCCCAGCTCCACCACGTGGTCCGCCGAGGCGATGACACTCGGGTGGTGCTCGATGACCACCAGCGTGTCCCCACGGTCCACCAGCCTGCGCAGGAAGGCGATCAGCTTCGACACATCCCCCAGGTGCAGGCCCGTGGTGGGCTCGTCGAGCACGTACAGCGTGGGCTCGTGACGCGTGGACGCGGTGAGCTCCGCGGCCAGCTTCAACCGCTGCGCCTCGCCGCCGGACAGCGTGTTCGACCCTTGCCCGAGCTGCAGGTAGCCCACGCCCAGGTCCGACAGGCAGGACAGCGGCGCGGCCACCTTGGGCAGTGCATGAAACACATCCTTGGCCTCGTCCGCCGACAGGCGCAGCACGTCACCGATGGTCAACCCGTGGTAGCGCACCTCAAGCGTGGCCGCGTCGAAGCGCGCCCCACCGCAGGCCTCACAGGGGGTGACCACGTCCGGGAGGAAGGACATCTCGTGAGAGATGGCCCCTTGCCCCTCGCACGCCGTGCATCGGCCCCCCGACGCGGTGTTGAACGAGAACCGCGCGGGGCTGAAGCCGCGCAGCTTCGCCTCGGGAGTCGCGGCGAAGGCTCGGCGCAGCTCGTCCCAGAGCCCCAGGAAGGTGGCCGGCACTGAGCGCGGCGTGCGTCCGATGGGCGACTGGTCCACGGCCAGCACACGGCGGATGGCCTCCGTTCCCATCAGGGACTTGAAGGGCCCCGGGCGCGTCGTCACCAGCCCGAGCTTCTCACGCAGGGCCGGGTACAGCACCTGACGAACCAGGGTGCTCTTCCCCGAGCCCGACACACCCGACACCACGGTGAGCCGCCCCACGGGGATGCGCAGGTCCACACCCTTCAGGTTGTTGGCGCGGGCGTCCTTCAGCTCGATCCACTTCTCCGGGGCGCCCCGGGGCGTGGCGGCCAGCACGGCGGGCTCACGGAGCGCACGGGCAGTGGGCGCATCCTCCATCTGCAGCACCTTCTCGGGCGGGCCTTCGGCGAGGATGCGTCCGCCACCTCGGCCTCCGGTGGGCCCCAACTCGAGCAGGTGATCCGCCGCACGGATGGTGTCCGTGTCGTGCTCCACCACCAACACCGTGGAGCCGGTGTCCACCAGCGCGCGCAGGTTGGACAACAGCCGGTGGGTGTCGCGCGGGTGCAGGCCAATGGTGGGCTCGTCCAGCACGTACATCGCGCCGGTGAGGCCCGCGCCCAACTGCGCGGACAGCCGCAGCCGTTGCATCTCGCCACCCGAGAGCGTGGACGCGTTCCGGTCCAGCGACAGGTAGCCCAGTCCCACGCGATCCAGGAACTCCATGCGCCGCAGCAGCTCCTGGCGGGACGGCTCGCCGAGCAGCGCCCGGTCTCCGCGGAACTTCCACTCGCGCACTCGCGCCAGCGCGGCGGTGACGGACTGCTGCACCACTTCGTGGTAGCGCAGGCCCTCCAGCTTCACGGCGCGAGGCACCGGCTCCAGGCGCGAGCCCTCGCAGGTGCGGCATGCGTCGGAACGGCCCTCGGCCAGCGCCTCGGCGCCGCCCTCCACGCCCGTGCCCTCGCAGTCCACGCACCGGCCCTGCTTCGTGTTGAAGGAGAACCACCGCGGATCCATCTCCGGAACGGAGAAGCCGCAGACGGGGCAGGTGCGCTCGCTGGACAGGAGCGTCTCCTTGTTGCCGCCGGCACGCACCTTCAGCGCGCCCTTGCCCCAGGTGAGGGCCTTGTCGAAGACCTCGCGCGGCAGCTTCGCCAGCTTGCCCTGGTACATGACGAGGTCGATGTCGTGCTCGCGCGACTTCACGAGCTGCGGCGGCTGGTCGGTGGAGACCACCTTCCCGTCGGCGATGGCCGTCTCGATGCCCGCGCGCGCGGCGGCGGTGAAGACATCCAAGTACGTGCCCTTGCGCGCTCGCACGGCCGGCGCGAGCACCGTGCCATCCCCCTTCATGGCGGTGAGCTGCGCATAGAGGACCTCGGGCGTGGTGGAGGCGATGGGCTCGCCGTCACGCGGGCAGTGGGGCTGCCCCAGCTTGGCAAAGAGGAGACGCAGGTAGTGGGCCACCTCGGTGACGGTGGCCACCGTGCTGGTGGCGCCAGCGCGAGAGGTCCGCTGCTCCAGCGCCACGGAGGGCGGAATGCTGCTGATGCGCTCCACGTCCGGGCGCGGCATGGTGGGGAGGAACTGGCGCGCGTACGGCGTCAGCGTCTCCAGGAAGCGCCGCTGGCCCTCGGCGAACACCACGTCGAACACGAGCGAGCTCTTCCCCGAGCCGCTTGGTCCCGTCACCACCGTCATCTTCCCGAGTGGAATCCGGCAGGACACCTCCTGCAGGTTGTGCTCGCGCGCGTGCTCCACCTCGATGGCGGGAGGCACCTCCGCCGGGCCCTTGCCACGCCTACCCGGCACCACCGGCTCGCCCAACGTCCCGCGCAGCGCCGCCGCGGTGAGGCCCTCGCCCCGGGCGATGAGCTGCTCCGGCGTGCCCTCGGCCACCAGGCGCCCGCCGTTGCGACCGCCGCCCGGTCCCAGGTCGATGATCCAATCCGCGCCCCGCATCACGACGAGGTCATGGTCCACCACGACGACACTCGCGCCGCGCTCCACCAACTCATGCAGGGCGGCGAGCACCTGGCGCACGTCCGCGTCGTGCAGACCGGCGCTCGGCTCGTCGATGAGGAAGAGCGAGCCCTTCGCCTCACTGGCCAGGGCTCGCGCCAGCTTGAGGCGCTGGGCCTCGCCACCGGAGAGGGTGGACAGGGGCTGGCCGAGGGGCAGGTACCCCAGGCCCAGCCGGGACACGGGCCCGAGCGCACGCGCCAGCGGCTTGTCGTCGGCGAAGCGCTCCAGAACCTCGTCCACGGTCAGCTCCAGCACCTCCGCCACGGAGAGCCCGTGGTGCCGGATGGCCAGCACCTCCTCCTTGAAGCGGCGGCCTCGGCACACAGGGCACAGCAGGGAGACATCCGCGAGGAACTGCATCTCCACCGTCTCGTAGCCCTCGCCCGAGCAGGCCTCGCAGCGCCCCTTGTCCACGTTGAAGGAGAAGTGCGCGGAGGTCAGGCCCCGCACCTCGGCCTCGGGCTCGGAGGCGAAGCGCTCGCGAAGCCTGTCCCACGCCTTGGTGTACGTGGCCGCGTTGCCGCGCGAGGTCCGCCCCAGCGGCGACTGGTCCACGAAGGTGACGCGCTCCACGGCCTCCAGCCCGTCCACGCCGTCCGCCTCGCCGGGCGCCTCCACATCCTTCTCGCCCAGCGCGCGCCCGAGGTGGCGATACAGCACCTCGTCCATCAGGGTGCTCTTGCCCGAGCCGCTGGGGCCCGTGATGGCGCACAGCACGCCCAGCGGCACGCGCACGGAGACCCCCTGGAGGTTATGGGCCCGAGCATTGCGCACCACCAGCTCACCGGTCCGCTCGCGCGGCGTGCGCTTCTCCTCCCCGGTCCCCGTGAGCAACCGGCCGGTAGGCAGATCCGCGCGCTTCGCCAACGCCTGCGGTGTGCCATCGAAGCACAGCCTTCCTCCATGCTTGCCAGCCCCTGGCCCCAGCTCCAGCACGCGGTGCGCGGAGCGGATGACGAGCGGATCATGCTCGATGACGAGCGCGATGTTGCCCCGGGTGGCCAGCTCGGCCATGGCGCCGGTCAGGGGACCCACATCGGCGGGGTGCAGGCCCACGGTGGGCTCGTCCAGGACGAACAGCGCCCCCGTCAGCGAGGTCCCCAGCGCCGCGGTGAGGGACACGCGCTGCGCCTCACCGCCGGACAGCGTGCGCGCGGGCCTGTCCAACGTGAGGTAGCCCAGGCCCACCCGCTCCAGGTAACCGAGGCGGTTGGCCAGCTCGCGCCGTGCCAGCTCGCCCTGACCCGTATGGGTGCGCAGGGCGTCCAGGCGTGCGCGCGCATCCGACAACTCCAGCCCGTGCCACGCTGCCAGATCCAACCCGCCCACCCGCCACGCCCGCGCGGACTCGTTGAGGCGAGCGCCCTTGCAGCTCTCGCACAGCGAATAGGCCCGGTAACGCGAGAGCAGCACACGCACGTGCATCTTGTACGTGCGGCTCTCCATCCAGCGGAACCACGCACGCACGCCCGGGTAGACACGGCCGCCGTCGTAGTCGCCCTCGCCCTCCAGCACCTGCTCCCGCTGCGCCGGGGTGAGCTGCCCCCAGGGCTTGTCCAGCGGAATGCCTTGCTCCCGCGCGTAGCGGAACAACATCTTCCGCTCCCACTCGGACGTCTTGCCCGACCACGGACGGATGGCGCCCTTCTCCAGGCTCAGCCCCGGGTTGGGCACCACCTTGTCCCAGTCGATACCAATGGTGCGGCCGAAGCCCCGGCACGTGGGGCAAGCACCGGTGGGCGACTGGTAGCTGAAGAGCCCGGGGCGGGCCTGCTCGAACTCACGCGAGCACTGGGGGCACACCAGCCCACGCCGGATGCGCCGAGTGCCCGAAGGGGTGAAGGCCACCGCCTCGCCGTTGCCCATCGCCCAGGCCGACTCCAGCGCCGCCGTCACCCGGCCGAGCTGCCCCTGGGCCAGCTTCACCCGGTCCACCACCACGTGCGCCACACCGGCGGAGTCAGTGGCCTCGCTCGGCCGCAGCGACTCCAACTCGCGCACCTCTCCCTGCACCACCAACCGGTGGAAGCCCTCTTTGAGAAGCCGGGCACGCACGTCGAGGAACTCGGCGGTGTCCGCGATACGCAGGGGAAAGGCCAGCACGGCCAGCGCGTCAGGCTCGGCGGCGAGCGTCGCCGTGGCAGCCACACGCGCGTCGGTGCGCACCGCCTCCACCCCGCACGTCGAGCACACCGGCATGGCCTCGCGGGTGAAGAGGGCAGACAGGTACGCCTCAACGTCGGCCAGCGTGGCCACGGTGGAGCGCGAGCTCTTCACCGGCGCGCGGCGATCCACCGCAACGCCCGCGGCCACGGGCTCCAGGTTGTCCATCGGGGGCCGCTCTAGCCGCTCGAGGAATTGGCGGGCATACGGGCTAAAGCTCTCAACGAAACGACGCTGTCCCTCGGCATAAAGAGTATCGAGCGCGAGACTCGACTTACCAGAACCTGAGACTCCGGTGAGGCAAACCAGCTCACCTTCGGCGAGGTCCACGGAGAGAGACTGGAGATTGTGGGTCCGAGCGCCAACGAGGTGCGTCTTATGCATGGGGAGCGCTGATTTAACGGCAGAAGTCAGGCTCGCCAACGGAATCCTTCACGTGGGATGGAACCACAAAACAGGCAAGCTGCCTTGCCCCATAATGATCGGCCGCAGAGCGCGCCAAACCAGCCGGCCCTCGGAGCACTAACTGCATTAGCATGGGGTTGCTCCTCACCAACTCCACATCGCGAGATACACCCGATGAGCAACCGCTTGAACCTGCTTGACCCCGAAGTACGGGCCAACCCCTACCCTGTCTACGCCGAGCTACGCCGCAACGCGCCCGTGACTCAGGTGGATCCGGGTGGCATTTGGGTCGTGGCTCGCCAAGCAGACGTGCTCACGGCGATGAAGAACCCGCAGCTCTTCTCCTCGGAGGGCATCCGACGGACCTACCGCCCGTCCTGGAAATCCGACTACCCGCTGGCGGACTCCATGCTCGTCATGGACCCGCCGCGCCACACCCGGCTGCGCGCGCTCGTCAACCGAGCCTTCGGCGCCTCCATGGTCTCCCGCCTGGAGCCACGTATCCGCGAAGTGGCCCACCAGGTCGTCGCCTCACTGCCCGTGGGCCGCTCCGTGAACTTCGTGGACGCCTTCTCCATCTGGGTGCCGATCGCCGTCTTCGGAGAGCTGGTGGGCCTCCCCCGTTCTCTCCATCCGATCATCAAGTCCTGGTCGGATGTCTACGGCGAGTTCACCAGCATCCGCCCAGAGGACACGCAGCGGCAGCAGGAGATCCACAGGGCGGTGGCCGAGACCCGGTCGCACTTCAATGAGGTGCTGGAGGCACGCAGGCGTGAGCCGCGTGACGACCTGGTGAGTGACCTGCTGCGGGCCCAGGTGGACGGCGAGTCCCTGTCGGATACGGATTTGATGGGCTTCCTGTTCCTGCTCCTCATCGGCGCCCTGGAGACGGCCGCTCACCTGCTGAGCTCCTGTGCCCTGATGTTCCAGGAGCAGCCGGAGCTGATGGCGCGGCTGCGCGCGCAGCCCACACTCATTCCCCGCTTCATCGACGAGATGCTGCGGCACAGTGGCCCGGCACACGGGCTGTTCCGGATGAACACCGACGAGGTGGAGCTCGGCGGCGTACGGATTCCCCAGGGCTCGCGGATTCTGTTGTTGATCGCCTCGGCCAACCGGGACGAGGCCGCCATCCCCGATCCAGATCGCTTCGACATGGAGCGCCCCGGACCGCAGAACCTGCCCTTCGGCCATGGCATCCACTTCTGCCTGGGGGCCCAGCTCGCACGGATGGAGGTCCGGGTGGCCCTGGAGGAGCTGCTCGCCCGCTTCGCGAGGCTGACGCCCGGGGAAGGCTCCATTGAGTGGAATGCCTCGCTCGTGATGCGGGGCCTCGCGCAGCTGCCGCTCGTGGCGCACCTCCCCTGAGGCTTTGGGGGTCGCCTGCCTGCCCTGCCTCCGTTGGTTCATTCCAGTGCCGCTGCTGCCCGGTTCGGTGGGCGTGTCCATGGTGAAGGGAAGCAGGAGACCCCCATGTTGACCGTCGACACCGATCTCACCACCGCTCGCGCGGTCGCCGCCCGGGCAGCCCCCTCCCTCGCCATCCTGGAGATGCCGAGCCGACAGGGAGTCGGCTTCGTCGCCGCGCCCCACGGTCTGCTCGTCACCAATCTGCACGTGGTGGCGGGCGCCGAGGAGATCCACGTCCTGCTCGCCGACGAGCAGCTCCTGCGGGTGGAGCAAGTGGTCGCCCTCGACGAGAAGCGGGACCTGGCCGTGTTGAAGCTGCCCACACACGACGTGGAGGCCCTGCGATTCGATGGCGGTGCGAGCCCGTCCGAGGGCGATGCGCTCTTCATCCTCCTGCCCGCCGGCGGCGGCATGCTGGGACTCATGGAGACGCGGGTCCATGCCGTGCAGGTGCTCGACGAGTCCCTCACCTTCTTCGAGCTGGAGGCCTCGCTGCCGGAGGATGCCTCGGGCAGTCCGGTGATGGATGCCATGGGCGCACTGGTGGGCGTGGCCACATGCGCCTTCGCGGATGGGCGTCCGGTCACCATCGTCATCCCCTCGCGCTACGTGGTGCCCCTGCTGGAGCAGCCCGGGACGCAGCCGCTCTCCGCGCTCGCCGTGGCCAGGCCCGCGGCCTCTCGCGAGCGGCAGGTGCCCACGCACCCGCTCTCGCTGCTGGAGGGGTGCGCCACGGATGGTGTCGAGGAGATCGCCCTCGCCATCATGGAGGCCATCCAGCTCGGAGCCCCCGCCTACAACCGCGGAGACCCAGAGGCGTGTTACCGCATCTACAAGCGGACAACCGAGCGGCTCCTCCTAGAACGCTCGGACTGCCCTGGCGCCCAGTTCGCCCTGCGCGAGGGGCTCCAGCGCTGCGCACGGCTCGACAGCGCCGACGCGTGCGCCTGGGCGTTGCGCGATACGTTCGACGGCCTGCTCCAGGTCATCGACCGCTGGCTCCAGGCCCAGGCTGCCTTCGCGCGCATCTCGGCCCCCAAAACCTACCTCCAGTGAGGTGCCACCTCGGGAGTTCTCCTTGGAATTCCTTGATTCCATGACTCCCTGGGCAACAGTCCCACCCGGAAGAGCCCAGAGAGGGCCCCCACCGTCGGGGCTCGTGCCTGCCCGTAGTAAGACAGGGGTGTCACACGGCACCACCTCGAGGCGCACATGCGGGCCCTGCTGGTTCCATCCGGGAGCATTGATCTCTCGCCCGTGGAGTTCCTGCTCCGGCAGCTCGGAATGACCCCGACGCGGGCAGGAGACGACGAAGCGGCCGTCACGGCCTTCCACCTGTCCCCCTACCCGCTCGTGCTGGTGGGAATGGACGATGCGGGAGAGCGCGTCGTGCTCGTGCGTGCGCTCCGGGCCAGTCCACGCGGAACACGAGCCACCATTCTCCTGGTCGCCCGCCCCGAGCAGATGGAGCGAATGTGGCCCGTGCTCGAGTCCGGAGCGGATGACTTCCTGCTGCTGCCGCTGGACGAGGCCTCGGCCACGCTGCGGCTGCGCCTGGCCGAGCGCAAGTCGACGCGACGGCCAGAGACTCCGCCGGCGAACCTCTCGCTGGACGGACTGGGGACGATTCTGCTGCGGGAGAGCCCGGTGCCCACCTGCATCACCACGCGAGAGGGTGACGCCTTCGTCGAGGTGAACGATGCCTGTACCCGGCTGATCGGCTACTCCCGCGAGGAGCTCCTCTGGCGCACCCCGGTCGACCTGAATTTGTGGGAGAGCCCTGTGGAGCCCGACCGGTTGGCGGCGCTCTTCCGGCAGCAGGGCGTACTGCGCGGGGTGGAGACGCGGGTGCGAACGAAGAGTGGGGAGCTGCGCCACGTGCTCATGTTCGCGGGCCTCGCCGAGTTCGCGGGCATGCCCCACATCGTGACCATGTTCGCGGACCTGACCGAGCGCAAGCAGCTGCAGGACAGGCTGCTGCTGGCGGACCGGATGGCCTCGGTGGGCACGCTGGCCGCAGGCGTGGCGCATGAAATCAACAACCCGCTGGCCTACGTCACGGCGAACCTCGGTTACGCGCACGAGGAGCTGGTCCGTCAGCTGGAGCGCTGGCCCAAGGAGCCGGTGGAAGGCCTCCCTCCGTCGGCTCCGCTGAAGTCGGTGTGCGTCGCGCTCAGCGAGGCGTTGCATGGCGCGGACCGGGTGCAGACGATCGTCAGAGATCTCAAAACCTTCTCACGAGAGACCCAGGAGTCCGTCCGGGCAGTGGACGTGAAGAAGGTGTTGGACTCGACGATCAACCTGGCAGCCGGGGAGATCCGCCAGCGCGCGCGGCTGGTGAAGGAGTACGGGGAGGACGTGCCCCTGGTGCGAGGCAACGACTCACGCCTGGGCCAGGTGTTCCTCAACCTGCTGGTCAATGCGGCACAGGCGCTCCCCTCTGATGGCGACTCGGAGCACCATGAGATCCGTGTGCTCACGCGCATGGCGGGGCCCGGGCAGGTGGCAGTGGAGGTCTCGGATACGGGGATGGGCATCGCGCCCGAGTTGATAGGCCGCATCTTCGATCCCTTCTTCACCACCAAGCCGCCAGGAGTGGGCACCGGGCTGGGCCTGTCCATCTGCCACAACCTCATCACCGCCATGGGCGGGGAGCTGCACGTCCGCAGCGACCTGGGGCGGGGCTCAACCTTCCAGGTGCTGCTGCCGGCGGCCACCACAGCGGAGGAGCCGTACGTACCGGAGCCGATCCCCACGACCGTCACCGAGGGACCACGGGGCCGTGTGCTGGTCATCGACGACGAGCCGATGCTGTGCTCAGCGCTGGAGCGGATTCTGAGACCCCACCACGATGTCGTGCTCACCACGCTGGCGGCCGAGGCGCTGCCGCAGCTGGAAGCAGGAGCGCACTTCGACCTCATCCTGTGTGATTTGATGATGCCGCGGATGAGCGGGATGGACTTCCACGCCGCGCTGCAACGGCTGAGGCCGGATCTGATTGGCCGGATCATCTTCCTCACGGGAGGGGCCTTCACACCTCAAGCCAAAACTTTCCTGGAGCGGGTGCCCAACCGCCGGGTAGAAAAACCCTTCAATGCGCGTGCCTTGCTGGCGGTGACGCGCGAGGTGCTCGCCGCCCGCGGTTGAACGCAGCACGAGGGCACTGTTAGCCCACGAGAGGACAGAGACGAAGGTGTGCGAGGGGGCTGCGTCCTGACCCGGATGGGAAGGGAGAAGTGATGAGGTTCTACGAGCTGCGAGCGCCAAAAGAATCGAAGTACACGGGCAATCTCAGCGCCAGGCACAAATGGGGTGGCCTTCCCGGACTTCGCTGTCCTGAATGCAAAGCCACGTGGGCTGGAAGTATGACTGCGTACCCAAGCGTGGACCTGTCCTCCCTTCCCGAACGTAGCGAATACGAAAAGCCGAGGGCGGAGTCATTCGACGAGTTTGTGCGGCTACGTGAATTGGTGCGGCCACTCGTGCCACCAGGAGCGCAACTGCTTCCGGGAGCGATGTTTGGTCCGTTGGTGGGCACAGCCACTGGCACCTTCAGCCCGCTGTTTTTCTATTACCTCGAAATGCCACTGGTGCATCACCAGGCACTGGAGCAGCTGCAGGCCGAGGGAGTGAGGAGCCCGCGTGGGTTCCCAGAGCGCCCCCCACCCTGCCCCAAGTGTGGCCGGGACGCATTCCGCTTCCCTGAGAATCCCATCTTGGACGCGACGTCGCTCCCGGAGAATACGGATCTGTTCCGGTTGAGTGACTTCGAGTCCATTTTCATCGCCACAGAGCGCTTCGTGGAGGCTGTGCGGCGCCTGGGATTGGATGAGCTCGACATTCGCGAGGTGCCCGTGCGCTGATCTCATGTAGAACGGCGCGTCGTCATCGGCAGAAGTACAAACAGCGGAAGGAGGCAGTGGCATGGCGGAACGAATGGTGAAGTCCAATGGCATGGAGCTGTGGACCGAGAGCTTTGGCGAGCCCGGAAACCCGCCGATCCTGCTGGTGATGGGTGCATCGGCCCAGGGCATTCTCTGGCCCGAGGAGCTCATCAACCTGCTGGTCGCCGGGGGGCACTACGTCATCCGCTACGACCATCGAGACACCGGCCAGTCGACCGTCATCGACTTCCAGAAGAATCCCTACACGTTGGAGGACCTGGCCAAGGACGCGATGGGGGTGCTCGATGCGTACGGCATCGCCGCGGCCCATCTGGTGGGCGCATCGATGGGCGGGATGATCTGCCAGCTCATGAGCATCCGCCACCCCGAGCGCGTTCTCTCCCTCACGGTGATGATGTCCACGCCGCTGCGCACCGGGGTCGTGGAGACCTTCGCGCTGGCCTTCCAAGGCCAGGCAACGACAGAGGGATTGCCACCGCCCGCCCCACGTGCAATCGAGGTGTTCCTGGCGGCGGCTGCGAACCCGCCTACCAACCTTCAGGAGGCCATCGACCACCAGGTGAAGGTGGCTCGGGCCATGGCCGGCAGCGTGGCCCCCTTTGACGAGCAGGAGTGTCGACGCACGGTGGAACGGATATTCCAGCGCGCTCGAAACCCGGCCTCCTCGGCGAACCATGGATTGGTGCCCTCACCCACTCACGAGCAGGCCGAGGCGCTGAAGAACCTGCACGTGCCAACGCTTGTCATCCATGGGACCGATGACCCGATGTTCCCGCCCGCGCATGGTGTCGCCGCGGCAGAGCGCATCCCCGGAGCCAGGCTGCTCATGCTCGAAGGGTTGGGCCATGACATTCCCCGCCCTCTGTACGGAGAGATCGCGCGGGCGCTCCTCTCACACACGGGTGCAAGAGCCTGACGGCCCGCTCCCCAGGGGACAGGTGTCTGACGTTCACGACGCTCAACGACTGTCGGAGCTCCCCTGGAACCGCGTGGACAGGCGGCGCATGAACATGGGGGCGACGAGGAAGACAAGCAGGAGCCGCCCCACCTGCACGGCCACCACCAAGGAAAGGCTGGCTCGCGTCTCGAGGGCGATGGCGAGCACCGAGTCGGCCCCGCCGGGTGAGGTGGCGAAATAGGTGGTGAGCAAATCCACTCCACCCACGGAAGACCAGAGCCAGGCGAGCAGCAGGCATCCCCCCACCATGGCCATCACCGCCCCCAGGGCGCTGAGCGCTACACGCTTCAACTCGCGCACGGCGGCTTCATCGAAGTGACTGCCCACGCGAACCCCAAGCACCCACAGCGACAAGGCCAGCACGCCCGGAGGCCACGCACCCACGGGAATGTCCAGGGCCGTGAAGGGAATCCCCAACAGAAGCGGCCCCAGGAAGACGCCCGCAGGCAGCTTCAACCACGTGCCCGCCACTCCGCCAACAACAGCGACGAGGGCCGTCGAGCCCCACGCCAGGAGGGAAGACGGGGCGCCAGGCAGCGCCGCGGCGGTAGCCACCTGCGTGTCCGATCCACCGCCCATCCACCGGCCCACCGCCGCCGCCACGAGGATGACCACCCCCAGGCGCAGGTACTGGAAGAGCGCGACCAGGCGCGAGTCCGCGCCAAGCTCCTCGCTCAGGACCATCATGGCCGAGGCGCCTCCTGGCATCAGGCCGATGGTGGCAGTGCGGATATCCACACCGCCCAACCAGCTGAAGAGCAATGCCACCCCTTGGCCAATGGCCACCACGCCCACCACGTTGACGAGCGCGACGGGCCAGTGCTCGGCGAGCGCGCTCCATGCGGAGGGTTGGAAGGAGGAGCAGAGGGCGGCGCCCAGCACGGCCTGCCCTCCCAGCAGCAGCGAACGGGGCACGGGGACATGGACCGACAGGGTCAGGGCGGCCACGAGCGACACCAGCATGCCGCCGAGGAGCGCACCGGCGGGCATATGGGTCCATTCACCGAGAGCCGCCCCCAGCAGGGTCGCCCCCGTGACCGCCCACACGCGGGAGCGCGACCGCCCATCGAGTCTGGAGTCCTTTGCCATCCGGCGGCGGAAGGTAGCGCATCCGCTCGCGGTTGAATGCAGCTCAGACGCGCTGGTCGCCGTCGAGCAGCTCATGTCCGGAGAGGAGCCGGGCCGTGCGCTGGAGGCGCTCGGAGCTCAACCGGGAGAGCGCCTGGCGGACCCCGGGCTGGACGAGGATGTGCCGCTCGACGGCCTGTCGCTCCAGCCGGAGCAGTGTGCAGGGCGTGTCCGCATACACGGAGGCGGTGGCCGGCAAGCCGAGCAGCACGGAGAGCTCGCCGAACAGGTCTCCCTCGCGCAGCACGGGATAGGCGCTCTCACGCCCATCCGGATGCTGGTGAACCACCCGGCACCGGCCCCGGAGCAGCAGGAACAAGGCCTCTCCCGGCTGGCCCTGGACGAGCAGGCGCTGACCGGCCGGCACCGTATGGAGCTGGAAGGCGTGGGTCGCGGCCTCGCGCTGGACGGGAGTGAGCGCGGAGAGGAGCGGGTTGCTGCGCAGCACGTTGGCCAGCAGCCGCTCCTCATAGAAGGACTGCAGCACCTGCCGCACTGAGGGGTGGCGCTGCACGAGCCGCTCCACCTGCGCCCGCGTCAGCTCCAGCGCCACGGTGCGCTCGGTGGCCACCACGCTCGCCAGCCGCGGCCCCTCGGACAGGAGGGCCATCTCCCCGAAGAACTCACCCTCGCCCATCGAGGCCACCTTGCGCCGGTTGCCCCCCTGCAGCTGGCGCACCACATCCACGCGCCCTTCCACCAGGGCGAACATGGAGCTGCCCTGCTCTCCCTCCGTGACGATGGAGGCTCCTGGCTCGAAGCTCCTCATCGCCAGCTCCTCGAGCACCGCCACGAAGGCCGCCTCGTCCAGCTGAGAGAAGAGCGGGATGCGCGGCAAGGTGTCGCGCGGCGCGGGCGCCACAGGCGCCGGCGCGGGGACCAGCCGGGGCGCGGGCGCCAGGCGGCGCGAATAGAGCTCCGCCAACATCCGCTGCGTCCGAGCGTGGCCCGGGTCGAGCTGGAGGATGACCTTGCACAGCGCAATGGCGCGCAGCAACCAGCCCTGCCGGGCCCAGGCCATGGCCACCGACTCGTACATCTCAACGGCTTCCTTCTTGCGCCCCAGCCGCTGGAGCAGCTCTGCCACCTTCTGGCGGCTGCCCAGATCCTCCGGAGCGGCATGCACCACGAGCCCGTACTCGATGAGCGCCTCCTCCAGCTTTCCACTGGCGAAGAGTTGAGCGGCCTTGTCCTTGTGCTCGCGAAGCGTCTCGTTCATGGCATGACTCCCGGTGCAGGCGCCGCGGGTCGTCCCCGGGGCTCTCTCGTCCCGCCTACAACTCGGTTCTCTCACGGCTGTCGTGCCAGGGATGTGATGCGGTTGACGCCCTTGGAGTGAGCTCCGTCACAGGGGCCTGCTCACTTCATCGCGGACTCGCGCCACTCCAACCGGTAGAGCGTCAGGGCCTCCTGCTTGCCCTTCACCTGGGTGGGAGGCAGCGAGCTCGTGGGCCAGGCCCTATCCCGCCAGCGCGAGAAGGTGGCGTCGGTCATGCAGATCTCCCCGTCCCCAGCAGCGGAGCACACCCGGCTGGCGACGTTGGTTGCATCCCCGATGGTGGCGTACTGCAGGTACTGCTCGGAGCCAATGTTCCCGGCCGCCACCCGCCCCGTGTTCAGGCCTACGTGGATCTTCAGCTCGGGCCGACCCTGGGTCCTCCAGCGCGCGTTCAGCTCAGCGAGCGCCCGCTGCATCTCCACCGCGGCTCGCACAGCCCGGTCCGCATCATCGGGGTGCGCGAACGGCGCGCCCCACACCGCCATCAGCGCGTCGCCGATGTACTTCTCCAACGTCCCCTCGTACTTGAAGACAATCTCCGCCATCACCGGGAAGTAGTCATTGAGCAGATCCACCACCTGACGGGGCTCGAGGGTGGAGGAAAGCGCGGTGAAGCCGCTGATGTCGGAGAAGAGGACGGTGACCTCCGTCTCGATGGTCTCCAGGGGGCCGCCCTTCGCCATCTGCAGCTTCTTGAGCGTGGCCGGAGGGAAGAAGCGCAGGTAGGCATTGCGCAGCACGGCCTCTTCCTTGAGCCGCTGCGAGAGAATCGAGTTGTCGAGCGCGATGGCCGCCTGATTGGCGAAGGCCGTGAGGAACTCCAGGTCCTCCTGACTGAAGCCGTTGGGCCGGATGAGGTTGTCCACGTAGAGCACGCCCAGCACCTCGTCCCGAGGCTTGAGCGGCGCACACATCGACGCCTGGATGGACTGCAACACCACCGAGGCCGCGTCATCCAGACGGGGATCCACCCGGGCATCGGAGAAGAGCGCCGCCACGCTCCGGGTGCGCACATAGTCGACGATGCGCTGGCTGTAGAACGGACCGGAGGGGGACTCGCCCGTGGAGAACCTCGCCACCCGAGGGAGCAGCTTCCCGGTGGAAGGATCCACCAACAAGATGGCTGCGCGATCCACCTCCATGATTTGGAAGACGAGGTCCAGGATGCGCTCCAGCAGGGCCTCGATGGAGCCGGGCGAGGAGAGCAACTGGCTCACCTTGAGCAACACCTGGAGCTTCTCGTCCGCCTGGCTCTCCCGGCCCGCCTGCCGCACCTTGAGGGCGGAGTTGTCCCTGGACTCGGAGTGCCGCGACAACAGCTCATCCATCGAGCCAGGAGAGAACCGTGTCTGGAGCGATTGCACCTGGGTCGGCGAGAGCTCCAGCGGGAGCTCGCGAACGGTGGGCACCAGCTTGAACCGCACCTCGCCGCACCGGAAGGACTCACCCTCCTTCAACTCATGGCGCTCGATCCGGAGCTCGTTGACGAACGTCCCGTTCTTGCTGGTCAGGTCGAACAGCACGACGCGCTCGCCGACACGTTCGAGCCGCGCGTGCCGCCGCGACAGGCTCTTGTGGAGCACGCAGATGGTGCTCTCCTCCGTGCGGCCGATGGTCACGGCCCCCTCGGGGAGATCGAAGACCTGCTCGTCCAGCAGGCCCGGATTCATGATGAGCTGCATGGGCTACTCCATGTTCGAGGCCGCGAGCACGGCCGGACTGGATGAACCCTGGGGCGCGCTGGTGTCCATCGAAGCGGTCTGGTCCGAGCTGGACACCCGCACCTCCCGGCGGGACAGGACCTCGAGGACAGACAGGCCCTGGGCGGACCCGGGCAGACACCGCGTCCCGAGCTCTCTAAATTCGAAGCACCCCTCCAACCGCAGGCGGAGATGATCTCCAATCAGGAGCTGATCCCTCTCCGCCATCACCGTCAACCGGGCCGCGGTGTTCACCGTCACCCCGAGCACCGTGTAGTCCAACCGGCCCAGGCCCTTCGCGCCGATGCTTCCGCAGATGAGCTCTCCCGAATCCAGCCCAATGCTCACCCCATGGACATACGGAGACGAATCTCCACACCGGAAGGCCATGGCCCGAAGCTGCTGCCGGGCCACCAGGCAGGCTTCCAGCGCCCGGTTCAGGTGTCCCGGCCCCCGGAACACGGCCATCACTGCATCCCCCACAAACTTGTCCACCACGCCGCCCCGGGAGAGCAGCTCGGGGACGATGATCTCAAAGTTGGCGTTCAACCGGCGGATGACCGCCTCGGGCTGATGCTGCGTCGTGACCGGGGTGAAGTCCTTCACGTCGAGGAAGGCCACCGTGGCCTCCAACCGCTCCCCATCCACCACGTCCGGGCCCCGCATCAGGGGCAGCGCCCGCTCGAGGATGCCGCCGTTCACAAACATCCGCAGCAGGTGGTTCTCCTCGGTGGAGCGCACCATCTGGCGCAACTCCGTCACCTGCTTGAGCGCCTTGGCGAGGGTGGCCTCGAGGTCCTGGAAATCGATGGGCTTGACGAGGAAGTCGAAGGCCCCACGGTTCATGGCCACCCGGATGTTGCTCATGTCGCTGTAGGCGGAGACCATGATGACCTTGACGAGCGGGTTTACCTCACCGACCCGAGCAAGGAACGTGAGCCCATCCATCCGCGGCATGTTGATGTCGGACAACACGACATCGGTATCGGGGTGCTGGCGCAGCTTCTCCAGCGCGTCCTCGCCATCACAGGCGAAGATGAACTCGTAAACGCTTTCGCGGATCTGCTTGCGGAAGCGCTGCTTCATCAGCAGCTGCACGTCTGGCTCGTCGTCGATGACGAGGATCTTCGCAGCCTGTTTGGGACGACTGGCTTCCACCAACGCGGCGAAGGCCGCGGCCATCTCCCGCGCGGACTGGAAGCGGTGCGAGGGCTCCACGGCCAGGGCGCGTGAGAAGAAGACATCCACGCCCTGGCCCAGCTCAGGGAGCAGGCGGGAGGGGGGCTCGCTCAACACCCCACTGCTCCGGCTCAGCTCGCTCAGGGTATCCGCGGAGAAGGGAAAGCGCCCGGTGAGCGCCCGGTAGGCCACCACTGCGAGCGACCAGAGATCGGTGCGGTAATCAATTCGGACCTCGCCCCGCATCTGCTCGGGGCTCATGTAGCGCGGGGTCCCCATCACCCGGCCGGGCTGCTCGGTGGAAGCCGCGCTCCCGCTCTCCAGCCGGGCCAGCCCGAAGTCGAGCACCTTCACCACTTCCTGCCCATCCACCCGGGCGAGGAAGAGATTCGCCGGCTTGAGATCCCTGTGGATGATGCCAGACGCATGCGCGGCGGCCAGGGCCCGGGTCACCTGATTGAGCAGCGCGGAGACCACAGAGGGAGCGAGCCGACCCTGCCGCTCGAGCCGCGTCTCGAGATCCTCTCCCTCGAGCAACTCCATCACGATGTACGGCGTGCCCTCGTCGACACCGTAGTCGTGGATCTGCACCACATGAGGGTTGTGCAGTTGGGCGACTGCCTTCGCCTCCTGCTCGAACTGATAGCGCGCCGCGGAAGATGCGATGCGCTCGGGTGCCATCATCTTGAGGGCCACCCGCCGCTGCAGCTGAGAGTCGAGCGCCACCCAGATGGCGCCCATGCCGCCACCCGCAACTTTGCGCTCCAACACGTACCTGCTGCCAATCCGGCGTACGGACATGAGCGATCCACCCACCCCAAGCAATGACCAAGTCTTTGCAGCGAGGAAGGAGTGGAGGAGTCCATCCACCCTCGTGCATTCCTGAGTCGAGCATGATGGCACAATTGCCAGCAGGGTGTAGAGCAGCCTCGTCTATCCCCAGCGCACGAGAGCGGGGCTGGGCGACAGGCAGACAGCGCGAGCAGGGAAACCCCCTACCTGGGCGCAGGGGGTTGTCATGAACACGTTACGACGCTCGGAGCGTTGAATGGACGATTTGTTTGTAGCCACAACCTTCGCTGACGTCCCTTGACCAACAAGCGATCGAGCAGTCGTCCGCGCCGCGCTGGTCCGGTTCCCTGGCTCCAGGCAAAATGAATCTCCTCTGGCAGAGCCCAAGGGGGAAAGCAGCAAGCCATGTCCCATTCGGATCTCCTCGCGCAGGTGCCGCTCTTCTCGACGCTCGGGTCCGACGACCTGGAGAGGCTTTCCCCGCGCCTGCAGTCCCGGCGCTACAACCGGGGAGGGCTCATCTTCCACCAGGGAGACGTGGGGACGGACCTCTACATCATCCGCGAGGGCGAGGTGACCATCCGCCTCAGCACGCCGGAGGGCAAAGAGGTGACCCTGGCGCTGCTGCGGCAGGGGGATGCCTTCGGCGAGCTGGCGCTATTGGATGATGCGCCCCGCTCAACGGACGCAGTGGCCCGCGAGGAGACGCACCTGCTGTGCCTGCCCCGCAGGGAGCTGCATCTCTTCCTGCAGGAGAGGCCCCAGGTGGTGCCGGTCCTCCTGGCCGAGCTGAGCCGCCTGGTACGGCGGGTCACCCGGACGGTCCACGACGCCAGCTTCCTGGATGCACGGGCCCGGCTCGCGCGCGTGCTGCTCGATCTGGCGCAGCACCAGGGCCAGCCCGGAACGGAGGGGGTGGCCATCGCCTCCCGCCTCACCCAGACCGAGCTCGCCAACCTGGCCGGCCTCACCCGCGAGAGCACCAACCGCTGGCTGCGCTTCTACGCTCGCGAGGGTCTGCTCTCCTACGAAGAGGGGCGCATCACCCTGCTGGAGCCCGACAACCTGCGTATGAACGCGGAGTGACGGGCTCCGGCACTCACCGCACGAAGAAGTTGCGCAGCACGGAGATCATCGCCGCCACGTCCGCCGCGGCGGCCATCTCGCGGATGGAGTGCATGGAGAGCATGGGGCTGCCCACGTCCACGGTGCGGATGCCCAGCTCGCCCGCGCTGATGGGGCCAATGGTGCTGCCACAGCCCAGGTCCGTCCGAGTGACGAAGTTCTGCGGCGTCACCCCCACCTCCCGGCAGCAGAGGGCGAACCAGGCCCAGCTCTCACCATCGGTGGCGTAGGACTGGTTGACGTTGGACTTGATGACCGGGCCCGCCCCCAGGAAGGGCTGGTGCTTGGGCTCGTGCATGGACGCGTAGTTGGGATGCACTGCGTGCGCCATGTCCGCCGACACCAGGAAGGAGTGGCGGATGGCCCGATGGAGCGCGTCCCGCCGCCCGTCCGAGTGCGCCAGGGTGATGCGCTCCAACAGGTCGCGAAGGAAGGGCGAGGCGGCGCCTTGGGCACTGACGCTGCCGCACTCCTCGTGGTCGTACAGGACGACGCCGCAGGTAGCCTCGCGCGGCCCGCTCATGGCCAGCAGCGAGGACAGGCCCGCGTGGCTGCTGGCCAGGTTGTCCAGGCGCGGCGCATGGAGGAACTCACCGAAAGCGCCCGAGCGGATGGAGGGCTGGAGGTCATAGAGACACAGATCGAACCCGAGGATGTCGCCCGGCTCCACGCGGGTACCGCCGCGGGCCAGCTCCTCGACGAGCATCGCCTTGAGGTCCACCGCCCCCGAGCGCTCCAGGGCGAGCACCGGCACCAGGTGCTCCTGGGCATTGAGCTTGAGGCCGTCGGTGTTGACGGAGCGGTTGAGGTGGATGGCGAGGTTGGGAATGCGAAGCAGCGGGCGGCGGAAGTCCAGCAGGTGGTGCGAGAGACGGCCCTCCTTCGCCGTCACCACGCGGCCAGCGAGCGACAGGTCTCGGTCCATCCAGGTGCTGAACAGAACGCCGCCGTACACCTCCACCCCGAGCTGGTGATAGCCCGAGCGCTGCACCGCGGGGTTGGGCTTGAGGCGCAGGTTGGGCGAGTCCGTGTGGGCCCCCACCAGCCGGAAGCCGGCGCGGTCCACCGGCGTGGTGCCGATATGGAAGGCGGCGATGCTGGTGTCCCCTCGGGTGACGTACACCTTGTCCCCGGGCTTCAGGTCCCACGGCTCGCGCTCGTCGAGGGCGCGGTAGCCCTGGGCAGTCAGTCGGCGGATGCTCTCGCGCACCGCGTGGTAGGGCGTGGGCGAGGCGTCGATGTAGGCCAACAGATCGTTGGCGGCGGCGTCGATATCGGGAGTCATCCCCCCCAGGCTAGCGCCGCCGCCGGGCCCCGCCACAGGAAAGGCGGGGCAGGTGCTGAGGAAGGGCTACGGCGAGGGCTCGGCCGAAGGGATGGTGGCCTGCGCACCGCCCGCGGGCTCCACCCCCTGGTGCACGGCCGGCAGCGAGGCGGACACCGTGCCCACGTAGAAGATGCCGTGGTAGCCCTGGGCATTCTTGCCATCGAAGAGCTGCACGAAGTAGCGGTCCCCATTGTCCTGGCCCTTGGTCGGCTTCACGCCGCAGTCCAGCTTCTGCTCCTTGTTCAGGGCGCAGATCCACGCCGAGCCGCTGTTGTAGGCCACATCCAGCGAGAACACGTTCGGCAGCAGGCTCGCGAGCCGATGGCCCATGGGGCGGTAGTCCGGGTTCCAGGGAAGCCCCTTCACCTGACGCGGGTGGAGGTTGCCGCTCACCACCAGCATCGCCCGCTTCTGGGACTGGCCGGCCACTTCCATCACCTTCCGGGCCATGGCCTCCTCGCGCGCGTCACCCTCGAGCGGCGGACGGTCATAGGCGAAGATCTTCACGTCCAGCCCCTGGCTGCGCAGCTTGCGCAGGGCCTCGATGAGGTAGACCACGCCCTCGCTGTTGCGACCATCCGGGTAGGGGCTGCGCCAGAAGGGGCTCTCCATCAGCTTCGCCCAGTCTTCCTCCTTGCCCTCGCTGGCCAAGAAGGTCTCGAGCCGCGCCTGGTTCGCGTCCGGCACCTCCAGGCCCACCGTCACAGGGATGCCCTGGGTGGCCACCTGACACGCGCTCTGGGCCAAGAAGTGCGGCACCTCCTGCGTGCCGTGCAGCTCTCCCAGCAGCACCACGTTGCCCGGACGCGCCAGCTTGCCCAGCCCCAGAATGGGCAGGCCACACTCGATGCCGGAGTCCTTCATCACCAAGACGTCGGGCGTTGCATTGGACTTCTTCGCGCTCTGCGCGAGCACTGGGGAGACCTTCCGAAACACCTTCCACTCCAACACCATGTCGCGCGCACCCTGCTGGGACTCGCCCACGATGTTGTTGTCGCCCCACGACTGTTGCGCCTCCGCATCCATGGCAACGGCACTCCCCAGCCCCGACGGGTCGTCCAGGGTGCGCCCATCCACGCCCCAGATCAGATCGCTGCCCGCGACCTCCAGCGCCTTGTTGGCGCTCCGGGCGGTGCGGGTGATGACCAGCTTGCAGCGGTGGGGACCCTCAGGTTTGGCGATCACCAGATAGCGGTGCCAGTGGGCCGCAACCTTTGAGCCAGCAAACTCCTGACGCCACTCTGTCTCGAGCGAGGCCGTGCCCGGTGCCTCACGGAAGGTGAAGCCGTTCTCGGAGAAGTAGGTCCGCACCAGCGGCCAGACCTCCTCGATCGGCTGATCGTAGATGGCCTCCTCGTCCGGGGCGAAGTCGATGAAGCGCGAGGTACATCCCGACAGCGCCACGAGCAGCAATACGCAACCGAAGGCCATCCGTCTCATTCAGGGCTTCCTCTTGGGTTCTCGGCGAGGTGCTCGCGCAGGCCATGCCGCGAGCACCTGTTCTCACATCGGATTGGCATCGGAGGAGCGCTCGCCATAACGCACCGCCGGAGGCGAGGCCGACACCGCCCCCACGTAGAAGAGACCGTGGAAGCCAGATTCACTCGGCCGCTCGAAGAGGGAGACGAAGTACCGGTCCCCGTTGTCCTTGCCCTTCGTGGGCCGCTCACCACACTCGAGGGAATCCCCCTTCCCCACGAAGCAGATCCACGCCGTACCGCTGTTGAAGGCCACGTCCAACGACAGCAGGGAGGGCAGCTTGCGCGCGAGCATGTAGCCCATGGGGCGGTAGCCCAAATCCCAGGGCACGCCGGGCTGGGTGCGAGGATGGATGTTGCCGGTAACGACAAGGAAGAAGCGCCCCGCGCCGGCCTCCACCTGGGAGAGGATGCTCTGGGCCATGGCCGCCTCGCGGGCCTCGCCCTGCAACTCCGGGTGGTCAAAGACGAAGGCCTGCACGTCCAACCCCTGGGCGCGCATCCAGCGCAACTGCTCCAGCAACTGAACCACCGCCTCGCTGCCGCGGCCGTCCGGGTACGGGCTGCGCCAGAAGGGGCTCTCCATCAACAGCGCATGGTCGTGCTCGGTGCCCGCACTCTCGATGAAGCGCTGCACCCGAGCCTGCTCCGCCACCGGCATCTCCAGGCCCACCGTCACGGGAATGCCCCGAGTGGCCACCTGGCAGGTCCCCAGCGCCACGAAGCGGGGCACCTCGCGCGTGCCGTGCAGCTCGCCCAGCAGCATCACCCTGCCCTGCTGCGCCTGCCCGGCCAACCCGATGATGGGCAGGCCGCACTCGATAGAGGCGCCGCCCGGCTCCTGCTTCATCGCCGCCAGCGTCGGCGCTTCCTGCCCTCTGGCCCGCGCGTCCAACACCGGGGCGATACGGTCCCTCAGCCCCCACTCCATCCCGAAGTCCCGCGCACCCTGGAGAGACTCGCCCGCCACGGCGGAGGACTGCAGGGGCAGGGTGATGCTCGCCACGGACTCCTCGGGGACGAACGGCAGGGGCTCCTCGAAGGTGGGCACGCGCACGTCCATCTCCTCCACGCGCAGCTCCCCCCCTGGCAGCCCCGCGGGGCCTGGATCCGGGGTACGGCCCATGCCCCAGTCCGGCTGCTTCGCCGCACTGGCGGGTGCCCCATGAGGGCCGCGGCTGGAGCGGATGACCCACACCTGGCAACGCGACGGCGACTCCCGCTTGCCGACGACGGTATAGCGGTGCCAGTGGCCCGCCACCTTCGAGCCAGGGAACTCCTCACGCCACTGCGTCTGCAGGACAAACTGGCCCGCGTCCTCCTGGTACCGGAACCCTCTGTCCCGGAACCAGTCCCGCACGACGGGCCAGACCTCCTCCAGGGGGTGCTCGTAGACGGCCTCCTCCTGCTTCTCGAATCGGAGGGAACCCTGTCGCGAGGCACACCCCACCAGCCCTCCCATCAGGAGAACCGAGAAGATGATGGCCGCTCGCATCCATACCTCCCTAAGACATGACGCCCGCACACATCTGAACGATTCAGCTGCGCGGACATACTGCCTGGAAACGAGCGGATTTTCCTGTGCCGTATCCTACCCTCCCCCACCCTGCCCCAGTTCCTCCAGGAGCCGGCGAGCGTTGTAGACCTTCCGCAGGCCCTCGAGGATGCCCTGGCTGTGGACGGACACGGAGCGGTTGACGGACTCGTCGAAGCCGTACTCACCCCCCAGGGACCCGATGTTGCCGTCGAAGACGATGCCGACGATCTCCGCGTCCTTGTTGAAGATGGGTGAGCCCGAGTTGCCCCCGATGATGTCGTTGGTGCTCACGAAGTTGAACGGCGTCTGGAGGTCCAACCGGGGTTTGGCCTGGAGCCAGCTCGGGGGAAGACGGAAGGGATCCTCACCCGTGGCGCGCTCGTAGAGGCCAGCGATGCGGGTGAAGGGCTCCACCTGCCGCCCCTCCTCCGTGTAGCCCTTCACCTGCCCGAAGGACAGACGGAGCGTGAAGGTGGCATCCGGGTAGGTGCTGGTGCCATAGGCCTCGAAGCGGGCCCGGGCGATGAGCTCGCCATTCTTGTCACTGACGGACTCCACCTCCTCCTCGTAGCGCTTGCGGATGGCGCGCGCCTCCTCATCGAAGGAGCGGACGAACTCCAGCATCGGGTCCTTCGAAGCACCGAGGGCCGCCGCGCCTCCCTGATAGAGCTGACGGCGCACCTGCGGCGAGGCCAGGCGGGTGCCAGACACCAGCTTGCGAGCGAGCGCCTGGGGAGACTGCTTGCCCAGCACCTTCTTCACCACCGGATCATCCGGCCCGAGTACCTCGCGCAGCTTCGTCAGGTAGAAGCCGAGCACTGCCTCCTCGAGCTTCGGGTAGACAGGGGCTGGGCTGAAGAGCTGCTGCTCCAGCTCGGGCTTGCGAGCCTCGGTGAACTCCTCCAGCCGCTGCTCATTGGGCTTGGACAGCTCCTGCGCCGAGCGGACGAGCACCCGCGCGTAGTTGAAGAGGTCCGAGCCCGTGCCAGCGGACTGCTCCAACCACCGCCCCCGCAACCTCATGTCGCGCAGCGTGTCCGTGGCTTGGGCGATGTTGTCCCAGGCCTGACCGTAGCGCTTCTGCCGCTCGGGGTTCGCGTTCACCCAGTCGCGCAGCTTCTGCTCCTCGGCCACCTTCTTGGCGAAGAAGTCCCGGTCCACGAGCGCCTCGCGCCGGCCCACCAGCGCCTTGTAGCTGTTCTCCACGCCGAACTTGAGGTTGTTGGAGATGCGCGTGTACTCGGGGCCACGCTGCTGGAACTCGTCGAGCATCCCGCGCAGCTGTGCCAGCTGGAAGAGCCGCTCGGGGAGGGCGTAGTCGCGCTGGTAGATGAGCTGAGCCACCGTCAGCAGGCGCGAGGTGCCACCCGGGTGTCCGGCCACGAAGGTCAGCTCGCCCGCCTGCGCGCCCTTGGCCGACCAACGGAAGTAGTTCTCGACCTTCGCGGGCTTGCCGTCCTGGTACACGCGCACGAAGGCCACGTCGTAGTCGTAGCGGGGGAACTCGAAGTTATCCGGGTCCCCGCCGAAGAAGGCAATGGCCTCCTCGGGGGCGAACACCAGCCGCACGTCCTGGAAGCGCTGGTACTTGTACAGGTTGTACATACCGCCCCGGTACAGCGTCACCACGTCACAGCGGAGGTCCGGAGCCGTGGCGCACGCCTTCTCCAGCCGGGCGAGCTCCGCCCGCTGCGCGTCACGGAAGGCCGCGCCCTCCTTGCCCTGGGTGGCCTTCGTCACCTGCTCGGTGACGTCGGAGATCTCCACCAGTCTGTTGATCTCGAAGGCCGGGCACTGCCGCTCCTGCTGCGCGGTGGCGGCGGAGAATCCCTTCACGATGAAGTCGTTCTGCGGCGTGGAGAGCTGCTGCACGCAATCGCGGACGCAGTGGTGGTTGGTCATCACCAGCCCGTTGGGGGACACGAAGCTGGCTGAGCAGCCCCCGGCGATGCGGGCCGCGGAGAGCTGGACCCGCTTCAGCCACTCCGCATTGGGCGCGAAGCCGTAACGCGACTTCACCAGGTCCGAGGGGAAGTTATTGAAGGTCCACATTCCCTCGTCGGCACGGGCGGACCCGGCGGCGAGCAGGATGAGAAGGGGAAGCAATCGTGTCATGCGCGGTCTCCTTTGAGCGCACCTCGTACGGCATTGGTCCCCACCCGAGGAGTCGGGTCAAAGACTTTATGCACACGGCCCGTACAGGTGCCTCCCAGCGGACGGACCCCTGGCCCACGGTTTGAGCTTCCCGCGCGAGCTCACTCCGGCATCTGCCCCACGTACCGGGAGGCAGGACGGATGAGCCGACCCGTGGCCCGTTGCTCGGCAACATGGCCCAGCCACCCGGCCACCCGGCCGCAGGCGAACACGGCCGAGAACAGCGTGCGATCCAGGCCCACCGCGTCGAGCAACACGGCCGTGTAGAACTCCACGTTCGCGCGCAGCGGCCGGTCCGGGTAGCGCTGGCGGAGCAGCTCCTCGGCCGCGCGCTCCACCGCACGCGCCAGGGCGAGCCGCTCGGTCCGCAGGCCCCCGTGCTCGAGCCGCTCGATGGCACGCTCCAGCACCGCCGCGCGAGGATCCCTCACGCGGTAGATGCGATGGCCCATGCCCATGATGCGACGCCCGGCCCGCAGCTCCGCCTCAAGCCATGCGGCGGCCTGCTCCGGACGACCAATCGCATCAAGCATGTCCAGCACGGGCCCAGGTGCACCCCCGTGCAGAGGTCCCTTCAACGCCCCGATGGCGCCCACCACCGCGGACACGGCGTCGGAGCCCGTCGAGGCAATCACCCGCGCGGTGAACGTAGAGGCATTCAGCCCGTGGTCGGAGACGGTGACCAGGTAGGCGTCGAGTCCAGCGGCACGCTCGGGCTGGGATTCGCCCCCCACCATGCGCAGCAGATCCGCTGCGTGAGACAGAGTCGGATCCGGCCGCACGGGAGTCAGGCCGCGCGCACGCCTCGCCCATGCACCCGTGAACACAGCCAGGGCCCCCGTCAGCAGGACAAACGTGTCCAGCTCACCACCCGGGCGCAACGGGACATGGGCCGCCGCGGCCCGGAGCGCGTCCATGGCGTCCGGCGCCTCGAGCGCATCCCCCACGCCCTCAAGCAACCCAAAGGCACGCACCCTCGCCTCACCCAGGGCCGCCTGGAGCGATGCGGGCAGGGCCTCCTTCGCATACGGAGCCCAGAGCCTCGCGCAGACCTCCTCGAAGGAGCTCTTCCCGGCGAGTGACTCCACATCGCCGCCGGCAATCACCAACCGTCCCCGCTCACCGTCCACCTCACTCAACCGGGTCTCCGCTACCACCACACCTTCGAGACCCGCCTGCACCACAGCTTGTGTCGCGTCCATGTTCGTGGCCCTCCGAAACAAGCTGTAATTTCCGCCCGCCAGGCTCGAAACTCGATTCGACAATCGACATGCCGCACCTCGACGGAGGCCGCGTGGATTTCCCGCATGGGCTCGCTCATGATGGGCACCTGTCCTCCACTCGGAGAACCCGCTGTCCGCCCTCCCCTCTCTCCCCGAGACGCCCTCCACACAAGGGTCCGCATCCACCCCGACCGATGACGCCCCGGCCCTCACCTCCGAGCCGCATGAGCGGCTGAGCGGAGTCCGTCGCGCCGTGGTGCTCTTCGTCGTTCAGGGCCTCCCACTGCTCGGCTTCTGCGCTGGGGTGTGGCTCTTCCTGCGTGAGGGCATCCGCGCATGGGAGCTGGGCCTGCTGGTGGGCATGTACCTGCTCACCATGACGGGCATTGAGGTCGGCTTCCACCGCTACTTCGCGCACCGCACCTTCGAGACAACGCGCCCCCTGCGCGCCCTCTTCCTCATCCTCGGCTCGATGGCGGGACAGGGCTCGGCCCTGCTGTGGAGCGCGGTGCATCGCACGCACCACGCCCACACTGACCAACCGGGGGATCCGCACTCGCCGGTGCTCGGACGGCGGGGCGCGTGGGACAAGCTGCGTGGGTTCCTCTGGTCTCAGTTCCTCTGGTACCTGGATGTGCCCGCCATCTCCCGCTTCGGCCGCCTCCTGGACCAACACCGCGCCTCGCCAGCCGCGCTCCTGGCCATGAAGGAGAAGGAGCAGACCCACCGCTTCGCGCGCACCCTCCCCGACCTGCTGCGGGACGAGCCGCTCGTCCGCCTCAACCAACACTATGGCACCTGGGTGCTGCTCGGCTTCGCGCTGCCGACCCTGGTCGGAGGCCTCGTCACCGGCTCGTGGGCCGGGGCGCTGCGCGGATTCATCTGGGGCGGGCTCGTCCGCTACTACCTCGTCCAGCAGATCACCTTCGCCATCAACTCGGTGGGCCACACAGTGGGGGTCCGCTCGACGAGCACCCGGGACCACAGTCGCAACAACGGGGTGATGGCGGTGCTGACGCTCGGCGCCGGCTGGCACAACAACCACCACGCCTTCCCCGGCTCGGCCCGCGTCGACTTCCGTTGGTGGCAGGTGGACCTGGGAGGCCTCCTCATCCGTCTGCTGGCGCGGCTCGGGCTCGCCTGGAATTTGCACGTGCCGTCTCGACCCACGCCCCTGGCTCGCACTCCACGAGCGCCAGACAGTGTCTGAGATTGCCCGAAACCTGACACCGAGGTGAGCGCGGCCTCGCGCAAGATTTGCATTTCACGCCCCGCGTGTCGGCATTGAAAGCACGTGTGAATAATTACAGCGCAATGGCTTGAAACACTTTGCTGCGCTTGCCTGCTCAGCGAGCGAGCATCACATTCTGCGTTGAGTACAAAACAATAATATTGGATGCTCCTGAGCGCTCGAATCACAGCGACCTCGCGCTGTCTTTGAGCAGGAGCACACGCGTTACGCCCCACCCCACTCCTCTCCAAGCGCCAGGGCGATGAGCCTCAACTGGCGCGAACGGGAGGGCCTCGTCCCGAAGTCAGTCGTCCCCCCTCTGCTGTCTGTCTTCAACTCCTCCAGGATTGCCCCCGTGAAGAAGACCCTTCTGCTGGCTGAAATGCTGCTCATCATCGTTGGCACCGCTTGCGGCGCACCCGATACCACCGCCGCCGAAGGAACACCGGAGACATTGGAAACATTCACGACGACCGCCGACGCGTTAACGGTTCAGAATTGCTCGCCTCTTCCCACGAGCTCGGTGCTGGCCTCCGGTGACGATGGCGCGGGCAGCGTGGCGAACAACACGCGCGACGACCGGCTCGATACGCGCTGGAGCGCCCTCGGCAAGGGCGTGTGGATCGACTACGACCTGGGCTCGGTCCAATCCCTTTCGGGCGCGGCCATCGCGTGGCACCAGGGCAACACGCGCGTCAACACCTTCACCCTGTACGTGTCCACGGACGGGGTGAACTACACGCAGGTCTACACCGGAAAGAGCAGCGGCACGACGACGGCCGCGGAGACGTACACCTTCGCCACGCGCACCGCGCGCCGCCTGCGCATCACCGTCTACGGCAACACCCTGAACGACTGGGCGAGCATCGCCGAGGCCCGCGTGTGCGGGGCTCCCGCGACTGGCTCCAGCGTGGTGTGGCGCGGCGACTTCGAGACGGGCAACATCTCCCAGTGGACCAGTACGCAGATGGTCAGCGCGGACCGGCTGCAGGTGATCTCCTCCCCCGTGCGCTCGGGCAAGTACGCCCTCAAGGCCACGGTGCGTCAGGGCGATGATCCCATCAACTCCAGCGGCAACCGCAACGAATTGGTGAAGATGACCCGGGAGGCGGTGGGCTCGGAGTACTACTACCGCTGGAGCACGATGTTCGCCTCGGACTTCCCGAGCGTGAAGACGTGGCAGCTCTTCACCCAGTGGCACCACGAGGGCAGCAGCGGCTCGCCCCCTCTGGAGTTCTACGTGTACGGCGAGGAGATCCGGCTGAACATCGGCGGAGACCCTGGCACCCTCGTGTGGAAGGCCCCGCTGGTGCGCGGCCAGTGGCAGGACTTCATCCTCCACGTGAAGTGGTCGCCTGAAGCGAGCGTCGGCTTCGTCGAGCTGTACCACAACGGCCAGCTCGTCCTGCCCAAGCGGAACATCGCCACCATGTTCCCCGGCATGCTCAACTACCTGAAGGTCGGCCTGTACCGCAGCGACACCGTCACGCAGGTCGGCGTCGTCTACCACGATGGGTGGATCATGGCCCGCACCCTCGCCGACGTGCTCTGAGGCTTCCGAAACACGGCTGTTGTAGAAGTCAGGGAGCCCCTCCGGGCTCGCTCTTCCGCTACTTGTCCGACTGTTGGACAAGTCCGCGAAGAATGCGCCCGGGAGGCCCTCTCCCCCTGAGCGCCAGCCCTGTCCGATACGGTGGCGTCCGGGCCGCGGCCGTTGAACAATGCCCCGCATGCGAACCCCGGGACGGGTGATGGAGCCGCTGAGACAAGTCTGGAATCGGGCACGCGAGCGTTGGTGGGTACGCCAGGCCATGGACATCGCCCTGGTGGTGCTCATCTTCGCGGCGGTGGCGGCCTGGCAGACCCGTCACCTCCCGACGGGAGCGCCCGCGCCGGACTTCACCCTGCGCACCCTCTCCGGTGAGCAGGTGCGCCTGTCCGAGCTCCGGGGCAAGCCGGTGGTGCTCTCCTTCTGGGCGCCCTGGTGCGGGGTGTGCAAGGCCGAGTCCTCCACGCTGTCCTCGCTCCGGAGCACGGTGGGCGGCTCGGCGCACGTGCTGTCCGTGGCGGTGGCCTACGAGCATGAGGAGGAGGTGCGCCGCTTCGCACGGGAGCAGGAGGTGGACTACCCCGTGCTGCTGGGCGGCCCCGAGCTCATGCAGGCCTACGCCGTCGAGCAGTTCCCCACCACCTTCTTCGTCTCCTCGGAGGGCCACATCGAGCGGGCCGCGGTGGGGTACACCACTCGCCTCGGGCTGCTCTGGCGGATGTGGCTGTAGGGGCACCGGGAGCGCCGGCGCCGCTCACAGCAGGCGGTCCGCGACGTACCACAGCAAGGCCGCCCCGAGGCTGAACGGGACGACGAGGTTGCCTGCATCGGTCGAGGAGAGCACAACACTCTCTCCTCCCGTGGGCAGCAGCAGCGCGGCGGCCCCCACCAACCACGTGGCACCGAGGATGAACGCACGCCGCCACGGGCGCGCTCTCGGAGGCAGACGCTGGAGGACCCGCTCCTGGAAGCCATCGTCGGAGAGCCCGGACGGCAGTTGCCGCTGGAGCAGCGTATCGAGCCAGGCCTCGTCTTCGCGGCCGTTCATGGGACCTCCTCGAGTTGCCGGCGCAGCTTCTCCTTCGCGCGCGCGACATGGGTCTTGAGCGTCCCCACGGGGCAGTCGAGGACGACCGCCGCCTCCTCGTGGGTCAGCTCGTTGGCATAGGTGAGGACGAGCGCGGCCCGCTCGCGGGGCTTGAGCAAGGCGAGCGCCCGCTCCAGGTCGTAGCGAGCCAGCAGCTCATCCGGGAGGGCCACCGCCTCGGAGCTCCCAGCCTCCAGGACGGGAGGCTCCACGGGGGCCTCACGGCTGCCGCGATCCCTACTGAAGAACACGTTGCAGGCGATGCGGTAGAGCCAGGAGGAAAACTTCGCTCCACCGCGATAGCCCCGCAGCCCCCGGTAGGCACGCAGGAAGGTCTCCTGCGCCAGATCATCCGCCTGCGCCAGATCTCCCCCGGTCAGCCGACGCAGCAGGGCGCGCACCGAGGACTGGTGCCGTGCCACCAGCTCGCCAAAGGCGCGCCGGTCGTCACGCACGAGCACCCGGGAGATGAGCTCGGCGTCCGAGGGAGATTCAGGAGGAGGAGCCATGGGGCGGGGAGGCTACGACTGGGGCTCCGGCGAGAGCGCCGACGACAGCCGACCCTTCCCCGTCTGCAGGCGCCAGACGATCAGGTGCCCCACGCCGATGAGGAAGAGCGTCACCCCGGCGCCCCAGGCCCCCTGCACATCGGGGAGGACGGCCAGGAAGAGTGCCAGCCCCAGCCCTGACGTGGACAGGATGATGCCCCGTCGCAGGTCCGACGGCTTCCGCGCGGGGGGCGCGAGCAGCCCCTCGGGGACTTCCGCCCCCTTCTCCACCATGAGACGCACCGTCTCGTGGATCTGACGTGCCTTGCGGTAACTGGCGTACAGCCAGGCCAGGAAGCCCATCAGCAGGCAGCTGAAAAAGGAGAGGCTCACCAGGATGGGCGCGGGATCGACGTTCTCCTCGGAAAGTCGCCGCTCGCGAGCCAGGAGCAGATCGTAGAGCTGGTCGGAGGTGAGTCGCCCCTCGGGATCGATCTTCCGTGCCTGGGCCTCCGTGTCGGCGGCCAACTTCTGGAACTCCCCCTCCAACGCCTTCCGGCGGGTCTCCAGTTCCTGGCGCCGCGCATCGAGCTCTGGCGTCAGAGGAGCGGAAGGCGGAGTCGGGGGGGCGGGGGCTTCGGCCACGGGGGCGGACTCGGCCCGGCCCGTCCCCAGAAGGGAGGCCAGGAGGCACACCGTGAGAATCTGACGCTTCATGCGAGGGCTCCTTACCGGCGATTTTCTCGGTGCTAGGACTCCCCCACCCGGTTTTTTGGATTCACCCCCCGTTTTTTTTTTGCCGCGCCCTCTCCCCTTTTCACGGACTGCCCGCGGGGGGCGGGCATCCAGGGCCTCAACAAGGCCGTGTGGGGAGTGGAGAACCGGGTCCTGTCGGCGCACGTCAGTGAGCTGGGCGGAGGCCGCCCCTAGCGGTTAACTTGGCCGACCATGGACGAACCCAACGGTCGGCTCATCCAGACCCTCATTGATGCACGCAAGCACCACTGCTTCCCCCCGGACGTCCGCGTCGGGGCCCCGGAGCTCATCGAGAAGGTGCTGGCCCTGCTCTTCCCCCACTTCGCCGAGCGGTTGGACTGTAGCGCGGTCGGCGTCCGCTCCGAGGTGGCGGTGGTGGAGGCCATCCTCACGCGCTCCCTGAACACGCTCGCCCACCGCTACCCGGGCGTGTCTCCGGACCTGCCCCAGCGCTTCATGGAGCAGCTCCCGGAGCTCTACACCTGGCTGCGGCAGGACGCTGACGCCATCTTCGAGGCCGACCCCGCCGCCCGCAGCGTGGACGAGGTCATCCTCACCTACCCGGGCTTCTACGCCATCGCCATCTACCGGATGGCCCACGCCCTCCACCAACTGGGCTTCCCACTGTTGCCCCGCCTACTCACCGAGCTGGCGCACCAGCGCACCGGCGTCGACATCCACCCAGGGGCCACCATCGGGCGGCGCTTCGTCATCGACCACGGCACGGGCGTGGTGATTGGCGAGACCACCGTCATTGGCAACGGGGTGAAGATCTACCAGGGCGTGACGCTGGGCGCGCTCCAGGTCCAGAAGGCCCTGGCGGACAAGAAGCGCCACCCGACCATCGAGGACGACGTGGTGGTGTACGCCAACGCCACCATCCTCGGCGGGAGCACGGTGGTGGGCCGCGGCAGCGTCATCGCGGGCAACGCCTTCATCACCCACAGCATCCCCCCTGAGTCCGTGGTTACCCGCCGCAGCGAGGTGCGCCACCGCCAGGGGGATGCGGAATTCGATGAGCTGGAGTACCACATCTGATATAGCAGATATCCTTCTGTCCCAGCAGACAGCTTCCCGAAGAGGCTCGAAACCCATGAAGGTCAACAACATCCTGGAGACGATCGGCAACACGCCGCACGTCCGCGTCAACCGGCTCTTCCCCTCGCGCGTCGAGGTGTACATCAAGCTCGAGCGGGCCAATCCGGGCGGGAGCATCAAGGACCGTATCGGCCTGGCGATGATCGAGGACGCCGAGAAGCGGGGCCTGCTGAAGAAAGACAGCGTCATCATCGAGCCCACGTCGGGCAACACGGGCATCGGCCTGGCGATGGTGGCGGCGGTGAAGGGCTACAAGCTCATCCTGGTGATGCCCGAGTCGATGAGCATCGAGCGGCGCCGACTGATGGCGGCGTACGGAGCGACGTTCGAGCTGACGCCGCGGGCGCAGGGAATGAAGGGTGCGATTGCCCGGGCGCAGGAGATGGTGGCGCAGACGCCGAACGCGTGGATGCCGCAGCAGTTCGAGAACGAGTCGAACATCGAGATTCACAAGCGCACCACGGCGCAGGAGATCCTCAAGGACTTCCCCGAGGGCCTGGACTACATCATCACGGGCGTGGGAACGGGCGGCCACATCACGGCATGCGCCGAGGTGTTGAAGCCGAAGTGGCCGAAGCTGAAGGTGCTCGCGGTGGAGCCGACAAAGTCTCCGGTGATCAGCGGCGGAGCGCCGGGGCCGCACCCCATCCAGGGAATCGGGGCGGGCTTCATCCCGAAGAACCTGCACAAGGACGCGCTGGACGGGGTCATCCAGGTGACGGAGGAGGAGGCGTTCGACTTCGCGAAGAGGTCGGCGCGAGAGGAGGGCATCTTCGTAGGCATCTCCTCGGGAGCGGCGCTGGCGGCGGTGAACAAGAAGCTGGCGGAGATCCCCGACGGGAGCCGGGTGCTGTGCTTCTGCTACGACACGGGCGAGCGCTACCTGTCGATCGAGAACCTCTTCCCCGCGCAGTAGCCCAAGCCCCCATCCCCCATCCCTCCCTCTCCCTCTGGGAGAGGGTCGGGGTGAGGGTATACGCCCCCCGAGCTTCACCGCCCCGAGAACGCGCGAACCATCTCCACGAGCCGGTCAATCTCCCCAGGCTGGTTGTAGAAGTGGGGCGAAATCCGGATGCGACCGCGGCGGAGCGAGAAGCTGACGTTGCGCTCGGAGAGATACGAAGCGAGCGCCTTCACATCCCCGCGAGGAGGCAAGAAGGCGAGGATGCCGGCGCGGTGCTCGGCAGAGGGCCCCGTCTCACAGCCGATGGCGCGCAGCTCGGCGTCCGCGTGGGCGAGCAGTGCTCGAATGCGAGCCTCGACGTTCTCCATCCCCACTTCCAGGAGCAGGCCGAGGGCCGCGCCGAGCGCATAGATACCGGCGTAGTTGTGACTCCCCTCCTCGAACTTCGTGGCATCCGGGCGCAGCTCGAAGTGGGAGCGGTTGAAGTTCCAGGAATCCGTGGTGGAGCGCCAGCCGACGAGCACGGGCCGCACGCGCGGGAGCACGTTCCGATCCACGTAGAGAAAACCGATACCGCAGATGCCGATCATCCACTTGTGACTATCGGCGCTGAGGAAGTGGATGCGGCTCTTCTTCACGTCCACGGGGATGCAGCCGACGCTCTGGATGCCATCCACACAGAAGAGGACGCCCGAGCGCTCACAGAGGGCGCCAATGGCCTCCAGGTCGGTGCGGTAGCCCGAGGCGAACTGAACGGAGCTGAGCGCGACGAGCCGGGTGCGAGGGGTCAGCGCGGCGGCCACAGCCTCGGGGGTGACGCCCTCGTCACGGGGCTCGATCTCCCGGACGACGACACCGCGATCGCGCAGGTGCAGCCAGGGGTAGACGTTGGAGGGGTACTCAATGGAGGTGGCGACGGCAACCTCATCTCCGGGACGCCAGTCGAGCCCTTCGGCGACCAGGCCGAGCCCGTGACTGGTGTTGCGGACGAGAGCGATCTCCTCGGGCGCGGCGCCAATCATCCGGGCGGCGAGCCCCCGAGCGTTCTCGGTGCGGGCCTCCCAGCCCCGCTCGAAGCGGACACCGTGGAGGAGGAGATCATCCACCCACTCGCGCATGGCGGTGGCGACCCGCTGACTCGTGGGGGAGACCCCCGCGTGGTTGAAGTAGAGCTGCTCCTGGACGACAGGAAACTCGGAGCGGTACGCGTCGAGGTCGGGGGAGGAGATCATAAGCGGGCGCATTATGCCCTGCCCCTGCCCCGCTGGCGGAGAGAACAGCGAGCGGCGCGCCCTCGTGAGGGAGCGCGCCGCCCACATCAGGGGCTCACTGAGCCGAGCAGGCCAGCGCGAGTCCCTGCTGCGAGGCCAGCGGCGTCACGTGACGCGCAAGCCCGGCCGCGCCGCCCTGCGAGAAGGCGTCGAGCGCCTGGGCCACGGCCTCACGCGAGTGCACCGTCACCGTCGAACCGGAGGCATCCACCACCTCCACCGCACCGTCCACGCGCTCCTGCGCACGCACCAGCAGGGCGCCCGCCTCGTCACGCACGGCCATGCCGTCCTCGAGCGGCTCGAAGTAGCGCACCCGCGGCGCCTCACCGGCGCGGTCCAGCTCGACGCGCATCACGCCGCTCTGCTCGTCTCGCGACAGCCGCAGCGTGTCGGTGGGGCTCAGCCGGACGATCCGCGTCCCATCCTCCAGGGTCTCGGCGTTGGCGAGTGGGTTGCTGCCCGACCAGAACTCGATGCTGTTGAAGACGAGGGCGTCGACGAGGGTACCCACCCCGTACACGGGGATGATGGTGAAGCCGAGGAACACCAACCACCGCAGGAACTTGTTGTCCGAGACCTCCTGGTTGAGGCCGTAGATCTTCCGCGTCAGGGCGAACGAGCCGAAGCAGCCGGACACGTGGAGCGACAGGAAGGTGGCGAACAGCGCCGCAACCAGGCGAGACGAACGCGACTTCATGAATCCTCCTCAAGGGCGGCGCCGGGGGTTCCGGCGCGCGGAGGAACAAACTACCTCTGCCAGGGGGGCGTGTCCGCAAACGCGTGCGGAGAAAAAACAGAGGGCCGCGGGTGGAGTCCCGTGAAGACCCCCACCCCGGCCCTCTGGGTGCAAGAAGACGGGTGCGCGACTACGGCACGGCCTTCGCCTGGCGCGCCGCCGGAGCCGCCGGCTTCTTCGCCCCCTTCGTCCACTGATCCAACCAGTCCAGCACCGCCTCGTGCCACTGGATGCTGTTGGCCGGCTTCACCACCCAGTGGTTCTCATCCGGGAAGTAGAGCAGCTTGGACGGAATGCCCCGGCGCTGCAGCACCGTGAAGGTGGACAGGCCCTGCGTGTCCACCACGCGGAAGTCCTGCCCGCCGTGGATGACGAACATGGGCGTCTTCCACTTCGCCACATGGTCAATGGGGTTGTGCTTCGTGTACCCCTCGGGCTTCTCCCAGGGGGTGCCACCGTGCTCCCACTCGGGGAACCACAGCTCCTCGGTGTTGAAGTACGCGAGCTTCTCGTCGAGGTTGCCGTCGTGGTTCACCAGGCAGCGGAAACGGTCCGGCATCTGCCCGGCGATCCAGTTGATCATGAAGCCGCCGTAGCTCGCGCCCAGCGCGCACACCTTGTCGCCGTCCAGGAAGCTGTAGCGCTTGATGGCGGCCTCCAGGCCCTTCTGGAGATCCTCAAACGGCTTGCCGCCCCAGTCCCCGCGGATGGAGTCCGTGAAGGCCTGGCCGTAGCCCGTGGAGCCGTGGAAGTCGACCATCACCGCCGCGTAGCCCCGGCCCGCGTAGGTCTGCGGGTTCCACCGGTAATGGAAGTGGTTGCCAAAGCTGCCCTGCGGACCGCCGTGGATGAGGTAGGCCACCGGGTACTTCTTCTTCGGGTCGAAGTCGACGGGCTTCACCACGAAGGCGCGCACCGTCTCACCATTCCAACCCGGGAACTCAAACTGCTCGTAGTCCCCGAAGCGGATGCGAGCCAGGGCGTCCTCGTTGACGCGCGTGAGCTGACGCAGCTCGCTGCCGTCCGCGCGCACCGAGTACAGGTCCGCGGGCGACTTCAGGTCATCCCGGAGGAAGACGACACGGCCGTCCGGCAGGGGCTGCGGCTCGGCGGCACTGCCCGGCCCGCTGAGGGCGCGCACCTGGCTGCTCGCCACGTCGATCGCGAAGACGGGGTGCTGGCCGATGTCATCGGCGGTCACGAGCACCGACTTGCCATCCGCGCTCCAGGTGAGGCCGCCGGCGGAACGGTCCCACTGCTCGGCGAGCACGCGCTCCTTGCCCTCCGGCCACGAGCGCAGCACCACGCGCAGCCGGTCCGACTCATAGCCAGGACGCGACATGGCGAGGTACGCGAGCGTCTTGCCATCCGGGCTGAACACGGGCGAGGTGTCCGTGGCGCGGTTCTTCTCGGTGAGCTTCTTGGGCGCGCCGGGCTTGTCGAGCGGGGCGAGGAAGAGATCCAGGTCGGTGGACCAGGACTCGGTGTGGCCCACGTCGCGCGCGGTGAAGACGAGCCCCTTGCCGTCCGGGGTGAAGGTGAACTCCTCGGGGCCGCCGAAGGGCTTGCTGGGGGCATCCGCGTCCATGCCCACCATCACATCGCGCGGAGCAGCGCTGCCATCCACCGGCAGGACGAAGAGGTGGCTGCGCCGACCATCCGCCCACGTGTCCCAGTGACGGACGAAGAGCTTGTCGTAGACGCGGCCGGTGGTCTTCTTCTGCGCCTGCTCCTTCTGACGCTGGGTGGTGCACTCCAGCGTGGCGCAGTCGGGGTAGACCTCGAGGGCGACGGCGAGCGTCTTGCCATCGCGGGACAGGGCGAAGGCGCCCACGTCGAGGGGCAGCTTCGTAACGGCCAGCGACTCCCCGCCATCGAGCGGGAGGCGGAACACCTGGCTGGAGCCACCGCGCGTGGAGAGGAAGAAGAGGCTCTGGCCGTCCGGGCTCCAGACGGGCTGACCTTCACTCTCCGGGGAGTGGGTGAGCTGACGCAGGCCGCTGCCATCAGCGTTGACGAGCCACAGGTCGGTGCGGCCCTTGTTGGCCTCCAGGTCGGTGGAGCGCAACACGAAGGCGATGCGCTTGCCATCCGGGGACACGCTCGGACTGCTGATCCGGCGCATCGAGACCTGGTCGTGGATGGTGTAGGGCTGGGATTTGGCGGGAGCGGCGGAGAGGGCGAGCGCCGCGACGAGGGAGAGGGTCAAAGGGTCCTCCGTGCGAGTCAACCGTTCACGACCCGCGGCACAGCCGGGACGCGAGGCGGTGGGACGGTGCCCGTTTCAACCCCAAGTGTCCACCGTTCATCCCAACGGGGAGAAAAACAAGCGCTCCCCAGGACCCCGACCCACACCTGGAGTCCCCCTCCCCTCTCCCTCTGGGAGAGGGACGGGGTGAGGGTAGAGGGCCATCAACCGCGGGCCGAGCGGGTCCGAGCCCGGTTCTTGGAGCCCGAACCCGAACCCGAGCGCCCGGACTTCGCCGAGGACGTCCGCTTGCTGGACACCGGAGGCTTCCGAGAGGACGACTTGGAGGACTTCTTCTTCGAGGCCTTCACGGGGGCCTTCTTCCGAGGCTCCTCCTTCTTCTC
Organism: Archangium minus; assembly: GCF_044360475.1. Taxonomy (NCBI): domain Bacteria; kingdom Pseudomonadati; phylum Myxococcota; class Myxococcia; order Myxococcales; family Archangiaceae; genus Archangium; species Archangium minus. Next base: position 4,001,662 of record NZ_CP043494.1, on the reverse strand, counting down.
CTCCTCCAGGGGAGCGAGGATGGTGCCACGGCACTTGGGCGAGCCGCAGCGGCACATATAGAGCTGCTCCTCCTCCTCGCCCATGTCCTCGGTGCGGTCGTAGGCGTAGTCGTAGCAGAGCTCCTCGCCCACGGAGATGTCGCGCCGAGCGTAGATGTAGATCCGATCTCCCTCGAGGAAGGCCTGGCAGTTGGGGTCGCACGAGTGATTGATGAACCGCGCGTCATTGCCCTCATAGGCCGCGTCAATGACCGTGTCCTCGTCCACGTTGAAGAGGAAGGTGTGGTGGCGCGACATGGCGGTGTCGTCGTAGCGCTCGTCCGCCAGGGCCTGGGAGATGCGCTGACCGACGTACTCGATGATGCGCGCGCCCTTGCGGATGGGCCGCGTGGCGAAGGCCCCCTGGCCCTGGATGGACGAGGTCCGCAGCTCGAAGGGCTGGGGCGTGAGGGTGGGCATCTTGCGGGAGGTGGGCTTCTTGGTGGTGGGAGCTGGCATCGTGAAGGAAGTAGAGACGCGCCGATTCAGGCGCGGTAGGGTGCCTCAGTCGGACCTCTGAGGAAAGAAAGGCGCTCGACGATGCGGCAGTGGCTCATTCTCGGCGCGGCAAGCGCATTCCTGTCTGTAGCGGCCGGAGCATTTGGTGCGCACGCGCTTCGGGCGAGACTCGCCCCGGACCTCCTGACCATCTTCGAAACCGGCGCGCGTTACCACATGTATCACTCGCTGGGTCTCCTCGCGATTGGACTGCTGTCGCAGCTGCGCCCCAGCCCACTGTTGAACGGTGCGGGCTGGGCGATGCTCGCTGGCATCCTCCTCTTCTCGGGCAGCTTGTACGCGCTGGCACTCTCCGGCGTGCGGGCCCTGGGCGCCATCACCCCGCTGGGCGGAGTGGGCTTCCTCGTGGGCTGGCTGCTGTTCGCCCTGGCCGCCTGGCGACAGCCGGTCTGAGCCGGCAGGCATGGGCCCCGACCACACGGCGAGGCCCCGCTCCCCCGCTCCCCTGACAACCCGTACCCGGGTGCATCTCCTCCGCGGCATCCCCACCCTCTCCTGGAACAATCCGGCGAGGAGCGAGCCGTCATGAAGACGATCCGGGACGTGATGACGCGCGGTGTGGAGGTCATCGACCCCAACGCCACCTTGAAGCAGGCCGCGGAGATGATGCAGCGGTTCAACGTCGGACCTCTCCCGGTCTGCGCGGGCGACAAGCTGGTGGGCCTGGTGACGGACCGCGACCTGGTGGTGCGTGGCATCGCCATGGGGCACGACCCCGACACCTCGAAGGTGTCCTCGGTGATGAGCGAGGATGTCGAGTGCATCCACCCCGACGCCAGCCTCGAGGAGGCGGCGGAGCTGATGAAGGACAGGCAGATCCGCCGGCTGCTGGTGGTGGACGACGACAAGAACCTGATGGGCATCCTGTCGCTGGGAGATCTGTCGCACGAGGCGAGCGATACCACCGCGGCGCAGACGCTCGAGCAGATCTCCGAGCCCTCACGCTCCCTGCATTGAACAGAGAGCCCAATGCGCGCGCAGCACGAATCAGGTTTTCTTTCCGCCTCTCGCCCCATCAGGTAGGGTCGCGCTCCACCTTCGAGAGAGCGCTCCTGATGGACAAGTCGCCCCAACCCAGGCTCGGCACACAACTCCGGATGGCCCGGATGCGCCTGGAGCTCACCCAGGAGCAGGTGGCCAAGAGGGTGGGCTTCGTGCCCACTGTGTACGGGCGCATCGAACGCGGGGATATGGTGCCCAGCGTCCCCAAGCTGCGGGAGCTGTGCCTCGCCCTGGGTGTATCGGCCGATGTGCTCCTCTCCCTGTCCAACAGCCAGAGCGATTCCCCAGGAGAATCACCCGCGAACGCGCCCGTGGAGTCCGCGGACCTCCGGCGCCTCGTCATGCTCATCCGAGACCTGTCTCCCGACAGGTTCCGGCTGTTCCGCGTGGCGCTCCAGACGATCGCCGCCTCCGACGAGGAGTGAGCCCGCGTTGAGTCCTGGCGCGCTCCCGCCCTCGCGGGAACCCCACCTCCGACACTCGACGGAGAAATGTGTCGACTCCCCGGCAATCCACCCCCTATTTCTCATGCCGTGGTGTCATTCAGACAACACTCGCTAGCCTGGTTGGCTGCCTGGACGTCAGTCAGCCGACAGCCCTACAGGGGATAGCTCTGGGTTGAAGTATCGAGAGGCTGTAAAGAAGCGCGGTGCCTGATCCAGCGGCTCGCTCGCCCTCCGCATCGACCCTCATGCCCTCGTCCTCTGCGATCCCACGCGTCGATGTGTTGGCGGTTGACGACACGCCCGCCAACCTCCGTTCCCTGGAGGCACTGATGGAGGATCTGGGCGCCAACGTGGTCGCGGCGTCCTCGGGTGACGAGGCCCTGCGCCTGCTGCTGGAAAGGGACTTCGCCCTCATCCTCCTGGACGTGCAGATGCCCGGGATGGATGGCTACGAGACCGCGACCCTCATCCGCATGCGCGAGCGCACGCGGCACATTCCCATCATCTTCATCACCGCCTTCAACCGCAGCGAGGTGAACGTCTCACGCGGCTACGAGCTGGGCGCGGTGGACTACCTCTTCAAGCCCATTGTCCCGGAAGTCCTCCGGACGAAGGTGGGCGTCTTCCTGGAGCTGCATCGCAAGAAGGAAGAGGTCCGTCGACAGGCGGAGCTGCTGCGGCAGGCGGAGACCCGCGAGCACGAGCGGCAGCTGGCCGAGGCCCGCGCGCACTACGAGCGCTCCCTGCTGCAGCAGGAGATGGAGCGCGAGCGCAAGGTGTCCGAGGCGCTCGAGCAGCGCGCCCAGGAGCTCGCGCGGCTGGTGCAGGAGAAGGAGCAGGCCCAGTCGGCGCTGCACGAGAGCAACGCGCGGCTGCGGCTGCTGGCGGATACGGCCAGCCGGCTGTTGAAGGGCACCGATGGGCGCCCCCTCCTGGACAGCGTCCATCAGCACATCTCCGAGCACCTGGGACTCGAGGTCTGCCTGGGTTACCTCTCGCGGGAGGGCAATGGCCCACTGGAGCTCACGGCCCACTCGGGCATCTCGCCCACCATGCGCGAGCGGCTGGAGCGCCTGGAGCCGGGTCAGGGCGTCGCGGGAAAGGTGGCCACCGAGCAGCGGCGGTGGGTGCTCGACGCTGGCGCCGCCGCCAACGGACCCGCGCCGGATGCCGCGCCGGAGCTGGGACTGGCCGCGCTCGCGTGCTACCCGCTGATCAGCCAGGGACGCGTGCTCGGCACGCTCGCCTTCGGCACTCGCACCATGCGCACCTTCACCGAGGACGAGCTCTCCCTCATGCAGGGCGTGTGCGACCAGGTGGCCGTGGCAATGGAGCGCGAGCGGCTCATCGGCGCGCTGCGCGAGGCGGATCGCCGCAAGGACGAGTTCCTCGCCATGCTGGCCCACGAGCTGCGCAACCCCCTGGCCCCCGTGCGCTCCGCTCTGGAGGTCTTCCGGATGCGCATGAAGCAGGACGACGTCCTGCAGCGCACCATCGCCAGTGCGGACCGCCAGGTGGCGCACATGACGCGGCTGGTGGATGACCTGCTGGACGTCAGCCGCATCACCCGCGGGAAGGTGGAGCTCAAGCCCGTCTCCGTGACGCTGACAGACCTGGTGGAGGGCGCCGTCCAGGCCTGCGAGCCCATCATCAGCCAGCGTCACCACGAGCTGAGTGTCTCGCTGCCCTCCGAGACGGTGATGCTCAACGTGGACCCCACCCGCATGACGCAGGTGGTGGCCAACCTGCTGCACAACGCAGCCAAGTACACGCCCTCGGGCGGTCGCATCCATCTGAACGCTGAGCGCCAGGGTAACGAGCTGGTCCTCAGCGTGCGCGACAACGGCATCGGCCTTCGGCCGGACATGCTCCACCGCGTCTTCGATCTCTTCGTGCAGGTGGACCCGGGCAGCGACCGGGCCCAGGGCGGGCTCGGCCTGGGCCTCACCCTGGTGCGCAGGCTGGTGGAAATGCACGGCGGCCACGTGTCCGCCCGCAGCGAGGGCCTCTCCAAGGGCAGTGAGTTCACCGTCCGGCTGCCCCTGCCCGCCGGGCCCGCCCCAGCGCTGGCCATCCCTCACATGGTGAAGGCCGCCGCCGCCACCGCGCACAAGCTGCAACCGCTCCACATCCTCCTCGTGGAGGACAACCCGGACATCCGCGAGACGCTGCGCGACCTGCTCGAGCTCCACGGCCACCGCGTGGAGGAGGCCAGCGATGGACGCTCGGCGGTGGCGCTTGTGCTCTCCCAGCGTCCCCAGGTGGCGCTGGTGGACATCGGACTTCCAGAGCTGGACGGCTACAAGGTGGCGGAACTGGTCCGCGCCTCCGCCGGCGGCTCCGACACCCGGCTCGTGGCCCTCACCGGCTACGGCCACCCCGAGGACCGCAAACGCGCGCTCGAGGCCGGCTTCGATGCCCACCTCGTCAAGCCGGTGTCCTCGGATGACCTGTCACAAGTCTTGAAGAAACTCTGTACAGCGGCCTAGCCGCTCGCCCCCTCCCCCCCTTTAGACGGGACGCTCCCCCCTCGGCAGCCCGTCTCACCTGAGCCAGCAGCACAGGAGTCGCTCCACACCATGGCAACGCAGCCCGACAAAGCGCAATCCGACAACGCGCTCGACCCCAAGCTTCTCCTCAAGACGCTCCAGTCCATCCGCAAGGGTGACTTCAGCGTACGCATGCCCGAGGACCGGACTGGAACCTCGGGGAAGATCTACGACACGCTCAACGAGATCATCACCCTCAACGAGGCGATGACGCACGAGTTCGAGCGCATCAGCCAGGTGGTGGGCCGCGAGGGCCGCATCTCCCAGCGCATCTCGGTCAACGGCGCCTCGGGTGGCTGGCAGATGTCCGTGGAGGCGGTGAACTCGCTCATCACCGACCTGGTTCAGCCCACCACCGAGGTGGCGCGCGTCATCGGCGCGATGGCCAAGGGTGACCTCACCCAGACCATGGCGCTCGAGTTCGAGGGCCGCGCCCTCAAGGGCGAGTTCCTCCGCACCGCCCAGGTGGTCAACAGCACCGTGGCCCAGCTCGCCTCGTTCGCCAGCGAGGTGACTCGCGTGGCCCGCGAAGTGGGTACCGAAGGTAAGCTGGGCGGCCAGGCCGTGCTGCGCGGCGTGTCCGGCACCTGGAAGGAGCTCACCGACAGCGTGAACCTGATGGCGAGCAAGCTCACCGATCAGGTGCGCGACATCGCCAAGGTGACCACCGCAGTGGCCAACGGTGATCTCTCCAAGAAGATCACCGTGGACGCGAAGGGCGAAATTCTCGAGCTGAAGAACACCATCAACACGATGGTGGATCAGCTCTCGTCCTTCGCCTCCGAAGTGACCCGCGTGGCCCGCGAAGTGGGCACCGAAGGAAAGCTCGGTGGTCAGGCCGTGGTGCAGGGCGTGTCCGGCACCTGGAAGGACCTCACCGACAACGTGAACAGCATGGCCAGCGGCCTCACCGCCCAGGTGCGTAACATCGCCGAGGTGACGACCGCCGTGGCCCGCGGCGACCTGTCCAAGAAGATCACCGTGGACGTGAGGGGTGAGATCCTCGCCCTGAAGAACACCATCAACACGATGGTGGACCAGCTCTCCTCGTTCGCCTCGGAGGTGACCCGCGTCGCCAAGGAAGTGGGCACCGAGGGCAAGCTGGGTGGCCAGGCGCAGGTGGAGGGCGTCGCCGGTACCTGGAAGGACCTCACCGACAACGTGAACTCCATGGCCGGCTCGCTCACCACCCAGGTGCGCGACATCGCCAAGGTGACCACCGCTGTCGCCAACGGTGACCTGAGCAAGAAGGTCACCGTGGATGTGAAGGGTGAGATCCTCGAGCTGAAGAACACCATCAACACGATGGTGGATCAGCTCTCCTCGTTCGCTTCCGAAGTGACCCGCGTGGCGCGTGAAGTGGGTACGGAAGGAAAGCTGGGTGGCCAGGCCATCGTGCGCGGCGTCGCCGGCACCTGGAAGGACCTGACCGACAACGTGAACTCGATGGCCAGCGGCCTCACCGCCCAGGTGCGTGACATCGCCAAGGTGGCGACCGCCGTTGCCAACGGAGACCTCGGCCAGAAGGTCACCGTGGACGTGAAGGGTGAAATCCTCGAGCTGAAGAACACCATCAACAAGATGGTGGATAACCTGAACACCTTCTCCGGCGAGGTGACCCGCGTTGCCCGCGAGGTGGGTACCGAGGGCAAGCTGGGTGGTCAGGCCAAGGTCGAGGGCGTATCCGGCACGTGGAAGGACCTCACCGACAGCGTGAACTCGATGGCCGGTTCGCTCACCACGCAGGTGCGTGACATCGCGGACGTCACCACGGCGGTGGCCCGCGGCGACCTGAGCAAGAAGGTCACGGTGGATGTGAAGGGTGAGATCCTCGCCCTGAAGAACACCATCAACACGATGGTGGACAACCTCAACACCTTCTCGGGCGAAGTGACTCGCGTGGCCCGCGAGGTGGGTACCGAGGGCAAGCTGGGTGGTCAGGCCAAGGTCGAGGGCGTCAGCGGCACGTGGAAGGACCTCACGGACAACGTGAATTCCATGGCCAGCGGCCTCACCGATCAGGTGCGTAACATCGCCGAGGTGACGACTGCTGTTGCTCGCGGTGACCTGTCCAAGAAGATCACGGTCGATGCCAAGGGAGAGATCCTCGAGCTGAAGAACACCATCAACACGATGGTGGATCAGCTCTCCTCCTTCGCCTCGGAAGTGACCCGCGTGGCCCGCGAAGTGGGCACCGAAGGAAAGCTGGGCGGCCAGGCCGTGGTGCAGGGCGTGTCCGGCACCTGGAAGGACCTGACCGACAACGTGAACAGCATGGCCAGCGGCCTCACCGCTCAGGTGCGCAACATCGCCGAGGTGACGACCGCAGTGGCCCGCGGCGATCTGTCCAAGAAGATCACCGTGGACGTGAAGGGCGAGATCCTCGCTCTGAAGAACACCATCAACACGATGGTGGATCAGCTCTCGTCCTTCGCTTCCGAAGTGACCCGCGTCGCCAAGGAAGTGGGCACCGAGGGCAAGCTGGGTGGCCAGGCGCAGGTGGAGGGCGTCGCCGGTACCTGGAAGGACCTCACCGACAACGTGAACTCCATGGCCGGCTCGCTCACCACCCAGGTGCGCGACATCGCCAAGGTCACGACCGCCGTCGCCAACGGTGACCTCTCCAAGAAGGTCACGGTCGACGTGAAGGGCGAAATTCTCGAGCTGAAGAACACCATCAACACGATGGTCGATCAGCTGTCGTCCTTCGCCTCCGAAGTGACCCGCGTGGCTCGCGAGGTGGGTACCGAAGGAAAGCTGGGTGGCCAGGCCGTGGTGCGCGGGGTTGCCGGCACCTGGAAGGACCTCACCGACAGCGTGAACAGCATGGCCGGCGGCCTCACCGCTCAGGTGCGTGACATCGCCAAGGTGACCACCGCCGTCGCGAACGGTGACCTGAGCAAGAAGGTCACCGTCGACGTGAAGGGAGAGATCCTCGAGCTCAAGAACACCATCAACAAGATGGTGGACAACCTGAACACCTTCTCCGGTGAGGTGACCCGCGTCGCTCGCGAGGTGGGTACGGAAGGAAAGCTGGGTGGTCAGGCCAAGGTCGAGGGCGTGTCCGGTACGTGGAAGGACCTCACCGACAACGTGAACTCGATGGCCAGCGGCCTCACCGACCAGGTGCGCAACATCGCCGAGGTGACCACGGCCGTTGCTCGCGGTGACCTGTCCAAGAAGATCACCGTGGACGTGAAGGGCGAGATCCTCGAGCTGAAGAACACCATCAACACGATGGTGGACCAGCTCTCCTCGTTCGCCTCCGAAGTGACCCGCGTCGCGAAGGAAGTGGGTACGGAAGGAAAGCTCGGTGGTCAGGCCCAGGTGAAGGGCGTCAGCGGCACCTGGAAGGACCTCACCGACAACGTGAACAGCATGGCCGGCAACCTCACCGCCCAGGTGCGAGACATCGCCAAGGTGACGGCGGCCGTGGCCAACGGCGACCTGAGCAAGAAGGTCACCGTCGACGTGAAGGGCGAGCTGGCCGAGCTCAAGGGCACCATCAACACGATGGTGGATCAGCTCTCCTCGTTCGCCTCCGAAGTGACCCGCGTCGCTCGCGAGGTGGGTACGGAAGGAAAGCTGGGTGGTCAGGCCCAGGTGCAGGGTGTCGCCGGCATCTGGAAGGACCTCACCGACAACGTGAACAGCATGGCCAGCAACCTGACCGCTCAGGTGCGCGGCATCGCCACGGTCGTGACCGCGGTCGCCGCCGGTGACCTGAAGCGCAAGCTGGCCCTCGCCGCCAAGGGTGAGATCGCCGCCCTGGCCGACACCATCAACGGGATGATCGACACGCTGGCCACCTTCGCTGACCAGGTGACCACGGTGGCCCGCGAGGTGGGTATCGAAGGAAAGCTGGGCGGCCAGGCCAAGGTGCCCGGTGCGGCCGGTACGTGGCGCGACCTCACGGACAACGTGAACTCGATGGCCGGCTCGCTCACCACCCAGGTGCGCTCCATCGCGGAAGTCGCCACCGCGGTGGCCAAGGGCGACCTGACCCGCAGCATCTCGGTTGAGGCCCAGGGCGAGATGGCCGCCCTGAAGGACAACATCAACCAGATGATCGCCAACCTGCGTGACACCACGCAGAAGAACACCGAGCAGGACTGGCTGAAGACCAACCTCGCGCGCTTCACCCGCCTGCTGCAGGGCCAGCGCGAGCTGGAGACGGTCTCCAAGCTCATCCTCAAGGAGCTGGCGCCCCTGGTTCAGGCGCAGCACGGCGTCTTCTACCTCATGGACGGCGTCGACAAGCAGCAGACGCTGCGGCTGCTGTCCACCTACGCCTACCGGGAGCGCAAGAGCCTCGCCAACTCCTTCAAGCTGGGCGAGGGCCTGGTGGGCCAGTGCGCCGTGGAGAAGGAGCGCATCCTCCTCACGGACGTGCCGGACGACTACATCCGCATCAGCAGCGGGCTGGGTGAGGCCAAGCCGCTCAACATCGTGGTGCTGCCCGTCATCTTCGAGGGTCAGGTGAAGGCCGTCGTCGAGCTGGCCAGCTTCTACCGGTTCAGCGAGACGCACCTCTCCTTCCTTGATCAGCTCACCGAGTCCATCGGCATCGTGCTCAACACGATCGCCGCCGGCATGCGGACGGAGGAGCTGCTCAAGCAGTCGCAGAGCCTCGCCGACGAGCTGCGCAGCCAGCAGCAGGAGCTCACCGAGACCAACCGCCGCCTGGAGCAGCAGGCCAAGAGCCTCCAGGCCTCCGAGGAGCGCCTCAAGCAGCAGCAGGAGGAGCTGCAGCAGACCAACGAGGAGCTCGAGGAGCGCAGCCGCCTCCTGCAGGTGCAGAACATGGAGGTCGAGCGCAAGAACCGCGAGATCGAACAGGCCAAGCTGGCCCTCGAGGAGCGCGCTCAGCAGCTCGCCCTGTCCTCCAAGTACAAGAGCGAGTTCCTGGCCAACATGAGCCACGAGCTGCGCACGCCGCTCAACAGCCTGCTCATCCTCTCCAAGCTGCTGGCGGAGAACTCCGAGGGCAACCTCAGCGGCCGTCAGGTGGAGTTCGCTCAGACCATCCACGGCGCGGGCAGCGATCTGCTCTCCCTCATCAACGACATCCTGGACCTGTCGAAGATCGAGTCCGGAATGATGAGCGTGGATGTGGACGAGGTGGCGCTCAACAGCCTGAAGGACTTCGTGGAGCGCACCTTCCGCCAGATGGCGGTGGACAAGAAGCTGGGCTTCAAGCTGGAGTTCGCTCAGGCACTGCCCTCGCACATCCTCACCGACGGGCGCCGGCTGCAGCAGGTGCTCAAGAACCTGCTGGCCAACGCCTTCAAGTTCACCGAGGAAGGCCACGTCATCCTCGACGTGCGCCCGGCCCGCGGCGGCTGGAGCACCGATCACCCCATCCTCAACCAGGGTGGCTCCGTGCTCGCGTTCTCCGTCATCGACACGGGCATTGGCATCGCGGAGAACAAGCAGAAGATCATCTTCGAGGCCTTCCAGCAGGCGGATGGCACCACCAGCCGCAAGTACGGCGGCACCGGCCTGGGCCTGTCCATCAGCCGGGAGATCGCCAAGCTCCTGGGTGGCGAAATCAAGGTGATCAGCGCCCCGGGCAAGGGCAGCACCTTCACCCTCTACGTGCCGCAGACGTACGTGCCGCCGCCCACCCAGCTGCGTCCGCAGCCGTCCAACGGCAATGGCAACGGCAGTGTCTCCAACGCCAACCGGGTGGCGTCCGAGGAGCGGATCAACGCCCTGCGCGCGGAGGTGGAATCCGTGGTGCAGGACGCGGAGCTGGCCCGCGAGGAGGAGGTCGAGGACGACCGGCGCACCATCCAGCCGGGAGACCGGACGCTGCTCATCATCGAGGATGACATCGTCTTCGCCCGCATCATCCTCGGCCTGGCGCGCGAGAAGGGCTTCAAGGGACTGGTGGCGCTGCGCGGCGACACGGGTCTGGCCATGGCGCGCCAGTACCGGCCGGATGCCATCACCCTGGACATCGGGCTGCCCGTCATCGACGGGTGGAACCTGTTGGACCGCCTCAAGCACGACAGCCGCACCCGCCACATCCCGGTGCACATCATCTCCGCCAGCGAGGAGGAGCGCAGCCGCGGCCTGAGGTTGGGCGCCCTGGCGGTGCTGCAGAAGCCGGCCAGCCGCGAGGTCCTGGGCGAGGCCCTGACGCGGGTGAAGGGCTTCATCGAGCGGCCCGTGAAGAACCTGCTGGTGGTGGAGGACGATCAGCGCCAGCGCGAGAGCATCGTCAGCCTCATCGGCAACGGCGACGTGAAGACGACTCCGGTGGGCAGTGGACAGGAAGCCCTGGCCGCCATGAGGGAGCGGTACTTCGACTGCGTGGTGCTGGACCTGGGCCTGCCGGACATGACGGGCCTGCAGCTCATCGAGCAGATGAAGATGCTGGGTCACACCCCGCCCATCATCGTCTACACGGGCAAGGAGCTGACCGAGGAGGAGGAGACCGTCCTCAAGCGCGTCACCGACGCCATCATCATCAAGAGCGTCAAGTCGCCTGAGCAGCTCCTGGACGAGACGGCGCTCTTCCTGCACCGAGTGGAGGCCAACCTCCCCGAGAACAAGCGGGCGATGATCAAGCAGGTGCACCAGAACGATCCGGTGCTCGCCGGCAAGAAGGTCCTGGTGGTGGACGACGACGTGCGCAACATCTTCGCCCTCACCAGCGTGCTGGAGAAGCACAAGATGCAGGTGCTCTACGCGGAGAACGGCCGCAAGGGCATCGACATCATCCGCGGCACGCCAGACCTCAACGTGGTCCTCATGGACGTGATGATGCCGGAGATGGACGGCTACGAGACCATGCGCGCCATCCGCCAGGTCAACGAGCTGAAGACGCTCCCCATCATCGCGCTCACGGCCAAGGCCATGAAGGGCGACCGCGAGAAGTGCATCGACGCGGGCGCCAGCGACTACATCACCAAGCCGGTGGAGACGGATCAGCTACTCAGCCTCCTGCGCGTGTGGCTGTTCCGCACCTCGGATCGCAACAACGGGTAACCAACCATGGGTGACGCGCTGGCACGGGCGGTGGCGGAGGGCGAGGATGCCCTCGAGGACATTGAGCTGGACCTGCTCCTCGAGGGTGTCATGCGGCGCTACGGAATGGACTTCCGTGGCTATGCCCGTGCGTCGCTCAGGCGGCGCGTGTGGAACATGGTGCACGCGCAGAAGCTGGGGAACATCTCCGAGCTTCAGGCGAAGGTGCTGCACGATCCGGCCCGGATGGAGGAGCTGCTGCAGCACCTGTCCGTGAACACCACCACCATGTTCCGCGACCCGAGCTTCTTCGAGGCGTTTCGCGAGAAGGTGGTGCCGCACCTCTTCTCGGCCCCCTTCGTGCGCATCTGGCACGCGGGGTGCTCCACGGGCGAAGAGGTGTACTCCCTGGCCATCCTCCTCATGGAGGCAGGGCTGTACGAGCGCAGCCGCATCTACGCCACGGACATGAACGCGAGCGTGGTCGAGCGGGCCAAGTCAGGCATCTTCCCGCTGGAGCACATGCGCGAGTACACCGCCAACTACCTGCGGGCCGGAGGCTCGGCGGCCTTCAGCGACTACTACACGGCCAACTACGACCACGCCATCTTCAAGGCCCCGCTGCGCAAGAACATCGTCTTCGCGCAGCACAACCTGGTGAGCGACGGCACGTTCAACGAGTTCAACGTGATTCTGTGCCGCAACGTGCTCATCTACTTCGGCACGCAGTTGCAGGAGCGCGTACACCGGCTGCTGCATCAGTCCCTGCGCCGCTTCGGCGTGCTCGCGCTGGGCCGCGGCGAGACCCTGCGCCACACAGTGCTCGAGGGCGACTACGACGAGGTGGACGCCCAGGAGCGCCTCTACCGGCGCCGCGCGTAATCCCCTGCGACCATTTCCCCTCTCCCTTCGGGAGAGGGACGGGGTGAGGGTATTGGGTGAACCCGGGTTGAACCCCCTGTTCACACTGTGGGCCACGGGTTGAAGAACAGGCTCGGATACCCTCACCCTGACCCTCTCCCGAAGGGAGAGGGGAGGACATCACTCCACCACGGCCGGTAGGCGGTACAGCTCGTAGATGTCGCCGTGGTGTCTCAGGCCCATCGCCTCGCGCTGGACGATGAGGTACCAGCGCTGCTTCTCCGCATCCGCTCGCAGCTCTTTGTGCCGCTCCACCAATCGCGCCCGTACCGGGCCGCTCGTGCCTCGCAGGGCCTGCTCCGTCTCTGTCAGCTCGACGAGCAGCGACTCCAGCCGGGAGGCCACACGCCGCAGCGCCGAGGCCTTCTCCGATTGGATTTCCACTTCGATGGCCAGCGTGCTTTCCGGGTTCTTGGCGCGCAAGGACATGGTGATGACCTAACGACCTCCTCCCAGGGCGGCAATCGCCACCCGCCCCTCAGTGGGTCTCCGGAGGGAGGGGCTCGACGCGCTGCTCGGCAGGAAGCTCCTGGGCCACCTTCTTGCGCACCAGACGTTTGGTGGCGATCTCCTCCTCCTCCGTCCGCTGGCGTCGGCGTACCAGGCCCTGCGACTCGTCCACGAACCAGAAGATGACCCGGTAGAAGGCGGCGATCACCGTGAGGAGGATGGAGGAGAAGAACCAGCTCAGCACGCTCCCCACCAGGCCTCCCACCACCACTCGGATGGGATAGGTGCCTGTGAGCGGCACCAGGATGAAGGCCATGTAGTGCGAGACGCAGTAGGGACAGGAGACGAGGTAGCCGAAGAACGTCTCCTTGCCTCCCAGCTTCTCGCGCAGGGGCGCGAAGATGCGCTCCTTCGCAACGGTCTGCGAAAGGCCCATCACCACGGCCGCCACGGCGAAGAGCTGGAACAGGTCCGTCATGACCCCAAGGTGGTGACGCACCCGGACAAGCGCGTTGTCCCGGAGTCCACCTGGCTGGAAGCCAGGCATCCGAGAGGACAGCCCCTCCCTCAGCGTGCTCGCCGCTCTGGGCGCTCCTGCCGCTCGCGAGCCTCGGCCTGCTTGCGGCGCGAGGCCTCCGCGGCCGTCTCTGGAGGCACCAGCGCGTTCGGCCCGCGACCGATGAGGTCCTCCCGGCCCGCCTGCGTCAGCGCCTCGCGCGCCAGCGGCCAGTGCTCGGGGTTCCAATAGAGCAACAGCGCCTTCTGCAGCCGCTTCTCCCGGAGTCCCTTCGCTGTGTAGACGGGCTCCATCTTCAGCGGATCAATCCCCGTGTAGTACATGGTCGTGGCCACGGCCATCGGCGTGGGGATGAAGTCCTGCACCTGGCGCGGACGCTTGCCGTTCTTCTTCAGCCACAGCGCGAGCTCCACCATGTCCTCGAGCGTCGAGCCCGGGTGCCCGCTGATGAAGTAGGGGATGTCGTACTGCTCCTTGCCCGCCTCCTCGCTGGCACAGGCGAACATGTGCTGGAAGCGCTCGAAGCTCTCGATGCCGGGCTTCTTCATCTTCTCCAGCACCCGGGGCGACACGTGCTCGGGCGCCACCGAGAGCTGGCCTCCCACGTGGTGCGCGGCGAGCTCCTTCACGTACTCGGGTGAGCGCTCGGCCAGGTCGTAGCGCACGCCGCTGGCGATGAAGACGTGCTTGACGCCCTCCTCCTCGCGCACCTGCCGCATCACGTCGATGAGCGGCCCATGGTCCGTCTGCAGGTTCTCGCAGACGCCCGGGTGCACACAGGACAGCTTGCGGCAGCGCTTCTCGATGTCCTCGCTCTTGCACTTGAGCTTGTACATGTTGGCCGTGGGGCCACCCAGGTCCGTGATGGTGCCGCGGAAGTCCCCCATGCGCCGCAGGGCCCGCACCTCGCGCAGCACGCTCTCCGCGCTGCGGCTCTGGATGACGCGGCCCTCGTGCTCGGTGATGGAGCAGAAGGTGCACCCGCCGAAGCAGCCCCGCATCAGCACGATGGAGTGCTTCACCGTCTCGTAGGCGGGGATGCGCTCCTTGTACATGGGGTGCGGGACGCGGTTGAAGGTCAGGTCGTACAGCTCGTCCATCGCCACCGACGCGCCCTCGCCCTTCCCCGCCCCGTCCTCCAACGGCCTCGCCGGAGAGTTGAAATAGACGGCGCGGTTGCCGTGCCGCTGCGCCAGGGGCCGCCCGTTACCGGGGTTGGTCTCCATCTGGAAGTCGCGCGACATGCGGGCGAAGGCCGTCTTGTCCTCCACCACCTCTTCATACGAAGGCAGCACCACCACCTTCTGGTCCGCGGCCCTCTTCGCCGGGTCCGCCTCGAGGGCCTTCATCTCCGCGTCGTTGATGATGTACGCGGTGCCGCGCACGTCGCGGAGGTCCTCGATGCGCTCACCCCGGCGCAGGCGATCGGCCACCTCCCAGATGGGGCGCTCGCCCATGCCGAAGACGAGCAGGTCCGCCTTCGCGTCCATGAGGATGGAGCGGCGCACCTTGTCGCTCCAGTAGTCGTAGTGGGCGATACGCCGCAGCGAGGCCTCAATGCCGCCGAGGACGATGGGCACGTCCGGGTACGCCTCGCGGCAGCGCTGGGCGTAGACGATGGTGGCGCGATCCGGCCGGCAGTTGGTGCGCCCACCCGGGCTGTACTGGTCCTCCGAGCGGTTCTTCTTCTGCGCGGTGAGCCGGTTGAGCATCGAGTCGAGGTTGCCGGCGGCCACCCCGAAGAAGAGCCTCGGCTTGCCCAGGGCCTTGAAGGGCTCGGCCGAGTGCCAGTCAGGCTGGGGGATGATGCCCACCTTGAAGCCACGGCCCTCGAGGAAGCGGGCGATGAGCACCGGGCCGAACGCGGGATGATCCACGTACGCGTCCCCGGAGACGATGATGATGTCGAGCTGCTCCCAACCCCGGGCCTGCATGTCGGCGCGGGTGACGGGAAGGAAGGGATGCGAATAACGGGTCTGCGTGGCCATGTGGGACGTCCTATCCCTCCCCTAACCGCTCAGGATGGCGGGACGCAAATGCCCGCTGTCCGAAAAAGCTTACGACCCCCGGCCGGCCCCCTCCCTGAGGCCATGGCGGGCGAGCTCCCACCTTCAGCCCTGGAGCGACTGCGGGCCGCCCACCGCGCGCCGGCGCACCGCGGAGGCCACGAGCCTGTACAACGTACTCACGCCCATGCCTGCGCAGACGGAGAGTGCGGGCAGGATGAGCAGGAGGTACTGAGGCCACTTGGTGGACCAGAGCAACAGGAACACCAGCCCCACCAGCGCCCAGGCCGCCCAGACGGGGCGCTGGCGCAGCGTGGCCGGGAAACCCATCGCGGCCAGGGGCAGGAGCACCCAGACCGTGGCTCCGGTGGCAAAGACCCCCGCGTGCCACCGCACAGGGGTTGCGTGCGTCAGGTAGTAGAGCGGCTGGTACCAGGGCAGTGCGGAGCGCACCACGTGCTCGCTGTGCGAGTAGTTCCAGTGGAACGTGAGCGACGCCCACAGGTTCCCCACGGGGTTCGACCACAGGGCTGGGTTCGCGATGAGGAACGTGGCCATGGCAGGGAGGACGAAAGCGGCCCACACGCGGCCCCTCGCGCGCCCGTACCCGATCAGGAACGGAAGGAACGCCAACCCGACAACCATGGCGTACGGATACTTGCCGGCGGCTGCGACGCCCAGCAGCGCACCGGAGAGCGCGAGTGACGCGAGCTGGAAGGGCCTCCCCTGCCCCGCTTCGAGGGCTCGGCGACGAGCGCGCTCAAAGGCCAGGACTGAGAGGATCGCGAACAGGCCCGGGACTCCCTCCAGATAGGCCTGGGCGGTGTACTTCGCGTGGTAGGCGTCGAACGCGAGCAGCAGTGCCCCCACCGGATGAACCAGACCGGTGAGCCCCACCTGGAGGATGCCCATCCCCGCGGACAGCCAGCGCGTCCACCGGAAGACCGGCACGGCGGGCTCCGGAATGGGACGACCTACCCGCACCGTCTTCCAATCGGGTTCGGGAGTGCCGGACGCCAGCAGCTCCAAGGCGTACAGGAGCTTCACCAGCGGGGGATGCTCGAAGTTCTCCCGGTAGGCCGCCAGCTCGCCCCACCTGCCTCCAGACAGCAGCTCCGCATAACGGTAAGCCACGGGAAGGTAGATGAGCTCGTCGTAATCCGGAGGCAAACGCTCCACGGCCCGGGCTCGCTGCCATGTGGCCGCCAGGAGGGCGAGTAGCAGGAGCGTGACGCCCAGGATGCGTTTCAACGGCATGGCCGCCGCTGATAACACAGTTGCGCCGGCCCCCGCGCGGAGTGATAGAGGCTCTCCATGACGACCCCGCCCAACACGATCGTCTTCGACCTCGACGGCACGCTGGTGGACTCGCTGCCGGACATCATCGCCAGTTTCCAACACGGCCTCGCGAGCATGGGACTGCCGGTGCCAACGGACGCGGAGGTGCGTCCCCTCATCGGGCACCCTCTCGAGGAGATGTATGCCCACTTCGCGCCCGAGCACGTGACGGCCCTGTGCGCCGTCTACCGCGAGCACTACGCGCGCAACTTCGTCAACCGCTCGCGCCCGTACCCCGGCGTCGTCGAGCTGCTGCGCACGCTGCGGGAGCGCGGCTACAAGCTCGCCATCGCCACCACCAAGCGCACCGACATGGCGCGGCGCTTCATCGAGGCGCTCGGGTTGACGCCAGCCGTGGACTACGTGCAGGGCACCGACGGCTTCCCGCATAAGCCCGCGCCGGACGTCATCCACCGGGCCCTGGCCGCCCTGAGTGCCAAGGGCCTGTGGATGGTGGGTGACACCACCGCGGACATCCTCGCCGGGCGGGCCGCGGGGCTGCGTACCTACGGTGTCACCTGGGGCAACCATGACGCCCGGATGCTCGCCACCGCTACCCCGGACGAGCTCCAACCGGACCTGGCCCGTCTGCTGGCGCACCTGCCACCGCGGCCCCGGGCCTGAACCCACGCTCACAATTCTCCCTATCCACAGGAGTCACGCATGAAGATCGGAATCATCGGTGCGGGAATGATCGGCGGAACACTGGCGAGGAGGTGGACGAAGCTGGGTCACGAGGTGCTGATCGCGAACTCGCGCGGACCGGACACGCTTCGCGAGCTCGCGGCCGAGACTGGAGCCACCCCCGTCACGGTCGCGGAGGCCGCGCATCGCGGAGAGATCGTGGTCGTCACGATCCCCGAGCGCGCAGTAGCGGACCTGCCGAAGGATCTCTTCTCGGGTGTGCCCGCTGACGTGGTCGTGATCGACACCGGCAACTACTACCCGATCCGTGACGGAAACATCCCGGCGATCGTCGGGGGACAGATCGAAAGCAAGTGGGTCAGCGAGCAGCTCGGGCGGCCGGTGATCAAGGCGTTCAACAACATCTACTTCCAGAGCCTGCTCAAGAAGGGCACGCCACGAGGTACGCCGGGGCGCATCGCGCTCCCGGTCGCGGGCGATCCGCCCGAAGCGCGAGCGAAGGTCTTGCGCCTCATCGACGAGCTCGGGTTCGACCCGGTCGATGCGGGCAGCCTCGAGGAGTCGTGGCGGCAGCAACCCGGCACCCCCTGCTACACCCAAGATCTCGACGCGCCGCGGCTGAAGGAAGCGCTCGCCGCGGCAGACCGGAGCCGCATCCCCGAGTACCGCAGCGCCGCGAACGAGGGGTTGAAGGAGCTCCTCGAAGCGATGAACCAGCGCTGACTGTATCGCTGTATCATCCGTGAATCTTCAACCCGGAGGATGTCCTATGGCTGGCAAGAAGCTGCTGATGCTCGTGGGTGACTACGTCGAGGATTACGAGGTCATGGTGCCGTTCCAGGCCCTTCAGGCCGTGGGCCACACGGTCCACGCCGTCTGCCCGGACAAGAAGGCCGGAGACACGGTGCGCACCGCCGTGCACGACTTCGACGGAGCGCAGACGTACAGCGAGAAGCCGGGTCACAACTTCGCCGTCAACGCCACCTTCGCGGAGATCGAGGCCTCCCAGTATGACGGGCTGGTGATCCCGGGCGGTCGGGCGCCGGAGTACCTGCGCCTCAACCCGAAGGTCCTCCAGGTGGTCCGCCACTTCGCCGAGGCGCGCAAGCCCATCGCCGCCGTCTGCCACGGCCTGCAGGTGCTCGCGGCCGCGGGTGTGCTCGAGGGCAAGCGCTGCACGGCCTACCCCGCCTGCGGCCCCGAGGTGACGCTCGCCAAGGGCACCTACGTGCAGGTGCCGGTGGATGACGCGGTGATCGACGGCAACCTCGTCACCGCCCCCGCCTGGCCCGCTCACCCGAAGTGGATCGCCGGCTTCCTCCAGGTGCTGGGCACCCGCATCCAGCACTGAGCCTCCGCATTCACCCGGCGGTCCCTGATTCCCCGCCGGGTGATGCGGTGTTTGAAGTCACGGCTCGCTCGGCCTCACGCCTGCCCGGCCGCCGAGGCGTCCCCTTCGTGGGCATGCGCCTTCTGCTCCCGGTACTCGGAGATGTGCTCGTAGACGCTCTCCGGGAACTGGAGATCCTTGTAGACGTTGCAGGCGTCCGGATCCTCCGGGTTGGGGCAGATGGGGAACTCCTGCTGCGCCTGGAACTGGAGCACCTTCTCGCGCCGCGGCGGGCTGTAGTCCCGTCCCTTCACCTGCTCGATGAGCGCGAGCGCCTGCCGCTCGTCACAGGCCGGATCCTGCTGGAGCGTCTCTCGCAGCTCCTCGTCGTCCATGAAGTGCCGCGCCACCATCGCGAAGACGAGCCGGCCGAAGTGGCCGATGTCCTGGCCCGCGTCGAGCGAGTCCAGCAGGTGCGCCATCATCCCGTTCTTCCGGAGCGCCTCCCGTCCGCTGCTGCTCCGGCTCTGCTTGCGTGTACGTGCCATTGATGAAGTCCTCTCGTGGAATCGTCCGGAACGCGCCCGCCTGAAAGCACGTTCAGTCCTTCACACGAAGGTAGGCACCTCGTGGAGCGGGGCCAGGGGTCTTCACCGTCCGTCCGTTGAGCAACCACCCGGGCATGGGGATGACAAGAGGCTTGGGGGTGCACCGCCGTCCACCTAGTCTCGCGCTCCCTCGTCTACCCAGGAGTTAATCAATCATGGACTTCGAACTTCGCAACCGCCGTGCCCTCGTCACCGGCTCCACGTTCGGCATCGGCTTCGCCATCGCGCGCGGCCTGGCCGCCGAGGGAGCCCACGTCATCGTCAATGGCCGCAAGACGGAGTCGGTCGACAATGCCGTCGCCCGCATCCGGAAGGAGTTTCCCAACGCCCAGGTCGAGGGCGTGGTGGCCGATGCCGGCACCGCCGAGGGCGCCCAGGCGGTGTTCGCCCGCATCAACTCGGTGGACATCCTCGTGAACAACCTCGGCATCTTCGAGCCCAAGCCGTTCTTCGAGATTCCGGACTCCGACTGGATGCGCTTCTTCGAGACCAACGTCCTGAGCGGCGTGCGCTTCTCCCGTCACTACGCGCCCGGCATGCGTGAGCGCGCCTGGGGCCGCATCCTCTTCATCTCCAGCGAGTCCGCCCTCAACATCCCGAAGGAGATGATCCACTACGGGATGACGAAGACGGCCCAGCTCAGCGTGTCGCGCGGGCTGGCCATCGAGCTGGCCGGCACGGGAGTGACCGTGAACTCCGTGTTGCCCGGGCCCACCAAAACCGAGGGCGTGCAGGACTTCCTCCAGAACCTGGCCCAGGGCAGCGGCCGGTCGCTCCAGCAGACGGAGGCCGATTTCTTCAAGTACGAGCGCCCCACCTCGCTCATGCGCCGCTTCGCCTCGCCCGAGGAGGTGGCCAACCTGGCCGTCTACCTCTGCAGCCCGCGCGCCGCGGCCACCACCGGTGCGGCGCTCCGCGTCGACGGCGGCACCGCCAACTACATCCTGTGAGCGGACCCGCCATGTCCCTGATTCCCAACCTGACCGAAGCCCTGAGCCAACTCGCCTCCTCCGAGACCCTGCGCCGCGCCTGGAGCCTGCTGCGCCATGCTCCCGGAGGTGGAGTCCTGATGGGGCAGATCCTCGGCAACCTGGCCCCCTATACCGGCACCATCCGTCCGGAGGTCCTCGAGCTCGAGGAGGGCTACACCCGAGTGCGGATGCGTGACCGGCGCGCCGTGCGCAACCACCTGCGCTCCGTGCACGCCATCGCGCTGATGAACCTGGGCGAGGTGGCCACCGGTGTGGCGATGATGTCCTCCCTGCCCGAGGGCCTGCGGGGCATCATCACCCACCTGGAAATGGACTACCTGAAGAAGGCCCGCGGCCCCATCACCGCCGAGTGCCGTGCCCCCATCGCCTCGGCCAATGAGCGGCGCGAGTACGACGTCCAGGCGGACCTCACCGACGAGGCCGGCCAGCTGGTGGCCCGAGCCCGTGCACGGTGGCTGATCGGCCCCGCCACGCACTGACCCGAGCCCTTGCGACGCGGGGGTCAGCTCCCCGCGTTCACGCCGGCATCCGTGGGCTCCGTGCCTCCGTCGGGCAGCACGCCACCGTCGCCCGCATCCACGGGCTCTTCGTTGTCGTAGCAGTGGTACGCGTCGGTGCCACCATCCGGGGCGGGCTCTTCGCAGGGCGGCATGCCGTAGCAGGCCATCAACGTGATGGCCGCCACGCTCGCGCTGGCCACGCAGAACAAGCCCTTCAGCATCGCGTTCCCGCGCGGCGCCGACTCGTTCATCGGCGCGCCGCAGTGCACGCAGTCGGTGCTCGCAGGAGGGACGAAACCACGACACTTCTGACAGGAGGAGAGAGCGGACATCGGGACACCTCGTTCCAAAGGCCACCCTGATAGTGGCCGGGTGGGCGGGCCCTCAGCGAAGTGCATGCCACGTCCAACCTCTTGGAGTGACTGGCTTTTTTCATCTCACCGCCATGACATGGCTGTCAGGGGGAGGGGGTTGCGCCCGCTTCTTGCTCTGTCCGAACGTATGTCCATGTTGCGCCGACTCGACGTCAGCCGTCCCGACTACCACCCCGCCTACGTGGTCTGGGAGCTGACCCTCCGTTGTGATCAACCCTGCACCCACTGTGGCTCTCGCGCGGGCACGCACCGTCCCGACGAGCTCACGACGGAAGAGGCGCTGAACGTGGTCCGGCAGCTCCGCGAGATGCGCGCCCGCGAGGTGGTGCTCATCGGCGGCGAGGCCTACTTGCACCCGGGCTTCCTCGACATCCTCCGCGCCCTGAAGGAGGCGGGCATCCGCCCGGGGATGACCACCGGCGGCAGAGGTATCACCGAGCCCCTCGCCCGGCAGATGGCGGAGGCGGGGCTGTACGCGGCCTCCGTCAGCATCGACGGACTGGAGCCGACGCACGACCTCATGCGCGCCGCTCCGGGCAGCTTCGCCTCCGCCTCGGCGACGCTCCGCTTCCTGGGCGCGGCCGGCATCCGAGTGGCCGCCAACACCAACCTCAACCGGCTCAACCAGGTGGACCTGGAGCCGCTCTATGAGCACCTGAAGGGCTCGGGCATCCGCGCCTGGCAGCTCCAGATTACGGCCCCGCTCGGGCGCGCAGCCGACCGTCCGGCCATGCTGCTCCAGCCGTGGGATCTGATCGACTTGCTCCCTCGCATCGCGGCCTTGAAGACACGCGCCTTCGAGGACGGCATCACCCTCATGCCTGGCAACAACCTGGGGTACTTCGGGCCCGAGGAGGGCCTGCTGCGCTCACCTCGCTCCGATGCTGGGGACCACTGGCGCGGCTGCATGGCCGGCCGGTATGTGATGGGCATTGAGTCCAACGGCGCCGTGAAGGGCTGCCCTTCGCTGCAGACGGCGCACTACGTGGGCGGCAACCTGCGCCAGCAGCCGCTGCGTGACATCTGGGAGGGCTCGAAGGAGCTCGCCTTCACGCGCGCACGCACCCAGGACGAGCTCTGGGGCTTCTGCCGCACCTGCCCCTTCGCGGCGACGTGCCTGGCTGGTTGCAGCTTCACCGCGCACTCGCTCTTCGGTCGGCCGGGCAACAATCCCTATTGCCACTACCGCGCGCGGACGCTGGCGAAGCAGGGCCTGCGTGAGCGGTTGACCCCCAAGGTGCCCGCGCCCGGTCAGCCTTTCGACAATGGCCTCTTTGAGCTTATCGTCGAGCCACTCGACGCTCCGGACCCTCGCCCGCCCACGCCTCGGGAGTTGGTGAAGAAACGAAAGTGGGCCGAGGCGCGTACTTCTTGATGCGCCCTCATCCAAGGCATGCTGACGGCTCCTGCAGTCGGCCCCGGAGGTTTCCATGACGTCACCCGTGTTCGGATTCGCCGATCTGCACTGCCACATGATGGCGCACCTGGGCTTCGGCGGGCACGTGCTCGCCGGGTTTCCGGATGGCGATATCGAGAAGGCGCTTTCCCGCTGTGACGTCTTCCCTCATGGGAAGTGGGGCCTCGGCAATTTCGGGCGGGGCTGGTCCGTGATGCAGCCCTTCCTCGAGGGCGGACTGGGCCACGGCCCCTGTGGCCATGGCACCTATGCCGACTGGCCCACCTTCGCGACGCTCGCCCACCAGCAGGTCTTCGTGGACTGGCTGAAGCGGGCGCACGACGGAGGGCTGCGGCTGTCATGCAGCGTGGCCGTCAACAACGAGCTGCTGGCGGAGCAGTTCGGCTACCCCGACAAGGACGAGAGCTCCATCGAGAAGCAGATGCGCGAGCTGCGCCGCTTCACCGAGCGGCACTCGGACTGGATGGGCCTGGCGCTAAGTGCCTCGCAGGCCCGCCAGCTCATCGCCTCCGGCAAGCTCGCCGTGGTGGCCGGTGTGGAGGTGGACTCCCTGGACAGCATCCTGGGAGACCGCTCGGAGCTCAACCGCCAGCCGCTCTCTCTGGAGCGGCTTCCCCGCATCCTGCGCTGGCTCCGCGACCTGGGCTTCCGGATGATGACGCCGCTGCACCTGGCCAATAACAGCTTCGGTGGCGCCGCCGTCTACGACGACAAGTTCAACCTGCTGAACCACTTCCTGCGTGGGCGCTACTTCGACGTGAAGGGAAACCCCAGCGTGGGATTCCGGCTCGGGCAGGACCTGGACACCCAGAGCAAGGCGGCCATCGCCTTCTACGAGTTGATGAAGCGGGCCCACTACCCGCATGGCTACGCCCTCAACGCCCCAGGCCAGGGCCACGTCAACCAGCTCGGGCTCACGCCCGCGGGCGAGGCCTTCCTGCGTGAGGCCATGCACCAGGGCTTCATCCTCGACGTGGAGCACATGTCCGAGCGCTGCACCGACGAAGTCCTCACCCTGGCCGAGCAGACGGGCTATCCCGTCCTCGCCTCGCACTGCGCCTTCCGCGAGCAGGGCCTGTCCGCCCAGGAGACGAGCCGCAAGGCCAAGCGCGCGAGCGAGTACATGAAGACGCGCGACCAGGCGCGGCGCATCCTCGAGCTGGGCGGGATGCTGGCTCCCATCACCCACCAGCACGAGCTGAAGGACTTCCCTGGCAGCACGGTGGAGAATGACTGCGCGGGCTCGTCCAAGACGTGGGCACAGTCCTACCAGTACGCCCTCTCCGTGCTGAGCGAGGTGGGCCGCGGCGGCGTGGCCATGGGCACCGACTTCAATGGCCTCAACCAACAGCCAGGGCCTCGTTATGGGCCCCACGCCGCCCACGGGTTGCAGGACGACGCGCTGCGAATCAAGCGACGTCCCGTCCAGCAGATGCTGCAGCGGAACAAGCCTCCCCTGCCCTACTCGGGCACCATGTACCGCACGGACGCGCCCTTCGTGAAATCACGCGCCAACACGCGCGAGTTCGACTTCAACACCGATGGGCTGGCCCACATCGGCCTGCTTCCGGACTTCATCCGCGACCTCGTCCACGTGGGTCTGACTGACGCGCAGCTCAACCCGCTCTTCTCCTCGGCCGAGGCCTTCCTCCAAATGTGGGAGGCCTGCGAGTCCCGAGGCGCGGCCCTCACCGCGGGCGAGCTGGTGGACGCGGCGATCCCCCGGCTCGCGACGAAGAGCTCCTAGAGCACGGCACTGAGCCTCATCACCGGCGGCGGTTGAGCCTGGCGCGAGTGTTCGCCTCTCCCTGGGAGCCGGGAGCCGCGCTCGTCCAGGACGTCTGGGGCGCTATCTCCTCGCCATGCTCACGCGCGCCGGTGTTCGCCTGTCCCTGCGTACCGGGAGCCGCGCTCCGCCTGCCCGTCTGGAGTCCAGTGTCCTTCTCGGTGTTCTTCGACATGCTCATGAGGTCCCTCCTCCCATGTCTGACTGTCCCAGGTCTTCTTTGTGAGAACCCCTGGAAGCACGCCTCTGTTTCCATCCATGCTCCCCACTGGAAACGATGAGCGCTCGGCGTCTCGCAAGCTCCTCGGGAATAGGGAAGACCGCCAGGTGTCTTGCCTGTGCTCCAAGCCCATCGATTCCCGACCCATGACGACATCCCGAAGGCAGTTCCTCCAGTTCTCCCTGGCCGCGACCGCTTTGGCGGCATGCAGCCCTGGTCTGCGCGCCGCGTCCGGAGAGGGCCGCGCCACCTCCAAGAAGAAGATCCTCGTCCTCGGTGGGACGGGCTTCCTCGGCCCGGCGTTCGTCACCGCGGCCCAGGCGCGCGGACACACGCTGACACTCTTCAACCGCGGCAAGACGCGGCCGGAGCTCTTTCCGGACGTGGAGAAGCTGCACGGAGATCGGGACCCGAACAAGGACGAGGGCCTGAAGGCGCTCGAGGGTCGCTCGTTTGACGCCGTCCTCGACACCTCGGGCTACTTCCCGCGCATGGTCCGCGCCTCCGCGGAGCTGCTGGCCCCCCACATCGGGCAGTACCTCTTCATCTCCAGCGTCTCGGCCTACGCGAAGAACGACACGCCCCACGCGGATGAGAGCGCCGCGACCGCGACACTCGCCGACCCCAACGTCGAGACGATGGGCAAGAACTTCGAGAACTACGGCGGACTGAAGCGCGCGTGTGAGGAGGCCGCGGAGAAGGCCATGCCGGGCCGCGTCACCGTCGTTCGCCCCGGCTACATCGTCGGCCCCGAGGATCGCTCGGACCGCTTCACGTACTTCCCGCTGCGCTACGAGCAGGGCGGCGAGATGCTCGCCCCGGGCAGCCCGTCCGATCCGCTGCAGATCATCGACGTGCGAGACCTGGCCGAGTGGCTCGTGCTGCTGGTCGAGCGCAATACCACCGGCATCTTCAACGCCGTGGGGCCGGAGAAGCCCTGGTCCATGGGCGAGATGTTCGCGGCCTGCAAAGAGGTGACGGGCAAGGACACGAAGCTCATCTGGGTCCCCGGAGAGTTCCTCCTGAAGAACGGAGAGGACGGCGAGGGCGCCCTCCCCATCTGGGCACCGGCCTTCGGCGCCTATGCCGGCATGCACCTGCGCAGCAACACCCAGGCGGTGAAGGCCGGGCTGCGGTTCCGCTCGCCGGTCGACACCGTCCGGGACACGCTCGCGTGGTTCAAGAGCCAGCCCGAGGAGCGCCGCGGCAAGCCACGCGCTGGGCTCCCTCCCGAGCGCGAGGCGGAGCTGCTCTCACTCTGGGCCCAGGCGCAGGGCAAGTAGCCACCTGCTGAGCCGCGGCTCCGGCATTTCACCCCAGCAAGCGGGCGGCCCCCGTGCCGCCCTCCCGGAGCACGGCGATCCCAAGGAGCCCTCGTTGCCGCTCCGCGAGGGAGCCTCACCTTTGCGCGAGTCACTCTTTTTGGAGGCAAGCGCATGGCGAACACCGATGTCGAGACGCTCAACTCCTTCCTTCGCGGGGAGATCTCCGCGGTAGAGACCTACCGTCAGGCCATCGGTCACGTGTCGGATGACCGGATTCGCAGTCAGCTGGAGGACTGCCTCCACGACCACGAGCACCGGGTGGAGTCCATTCGCGAGCGCATTGAGAAGCTGGGCGGGACGCCCTCCGAGGGCTCCGGCCTGTGGGGCACCTTCGCGAAGCTGGTGCAGGGTGGCGCCGATATCCTGGGAGAGAGGGCAGCCGTCCAGGCGCTCGAGGAGGGAGAGGATCACGGCCTCGCGGACTACCAGCGCGATCTGGGCAAGACCCACGGAGAGGCCCGCCGCCTGGTCCGGATGGAGCTGCTGCCCGCGCAGAAGCGCACCCATGAGCGGCTGAGCCGCCTCAAGAAGACCCTGCACTGACGGAGACGCCGTGTGGAGAGGAGCGCCCCCCTGAGGCGCTCCTCGTCCCGGGCCCTGTACACTCCACCCGATGGAGAGCCCTCGGCCCAAAGTCTGCCCACGCTGTGGTGAGCCTCGCATCCTCGCGCCGGAATGCCCGAGGTGTGGCGTCCTCTATGCCAAGGCGGAGGCCCGGGCCGCGCAGCTCGCCGCCCAGAGCGCGCCACCGGCTCCCGCCCTGGAGGAGCCCCAGACGCTCGCCGCCCTGCCCCTTACCGAGCCCGAGCGCCCTCCCCACCTCCTTCCAGAGAGCCCCTCCTGGGGCGGGGAGTTCGAGGAGGCCCGGCACGAGCTGCGGCTGCGCCTGTTCGCCCTTCCCGTGGCGTTGGTTGTGGCCTGGCTGCTCGTGAAGAGCCCGATGTGGGGGAGCCTGCTTCGCATGTTCCTCTCCATGTGGATTCACGAGCTGGGCCACGCCGTCACCGCCTGGTTCTGCGGCTTCCCCTCCATCCCCGGGCCGTGGGTCACCCGGACTGGGGAAGAGCGCTCCACCTTCGTCTTCTTGCTGCTGGCCGTCCTGCTCGGGGGGCTCGCCTTCCGCGGCTACCTCCTCCGAAACCGGCTCCTGATGATCGCGGGCGCCACGGGGCTCGTCCTCCAGTTCGTGGGCACGGTGGTGCTCTCTCCCTGGAAGGCCCGGATGCTCATCATCTTCGGAGGAGATGGCGGCTGTCTGGTGCTCGGAAGCTTCCTGATGACGACCCTCTACGCACCCAGGGACTCCTCCCTGCGCCAGGGATGGCTCCACTGGGGATACCTGGCCATCGGCGCCGCGGCCTTCATGGATGCCTTCGAGGAGTGGTGGGCCGCGCGAACGGACTTCGAACGGATTCCCTTCGGGGAGATGGAGGGCGTTGGGCTGAGCGACCCCTCCAAGCTCGTCGACGTGTACCACTGGGACGAGCTGGCGCTGATCCACCGCTACAATGGGCTGGGGCTGGCCTGCCTGGCCGCGCTCGCCGTCGTCTATGGGGTGGGGCTGTACCGAGCCCGCGCCGAGCTGCGCGCGCAGGAGCACCCGCCCGGCGCCTGAAAGACGCCGGGATGCGACTCAGGAGCCGCGGGTCTTCCCCAGCGAATGCGCGCCGGGAACTTCCGCCAACGCCTGGATGGACTGGATGCGCCGCTCCGCCTCCTGGGCATCGAGGAAGATGTGCAGCATGTCGCGGATGCTCGGCAGCGCCCGGGCCAGCGACGCGGGGGTGAGCAGCTGAGGCTCCACCCCGGCCTTCCGGCAAGCGCGCGTCATGGTGGAAGGAGCGATGACGGGCGACAACCCGCAGCGCGCCACCAGCGCGTCGAAGAGGGAACCGTGGGCGCCTCCGACGGAGGGCGCGGGAGCGGTCGACACCGCGGGAGCCACGTGCGTCACCTGGGCGATCGGGGCCACGGCATGGGTATGGGGGAGGTGGGGCGTCGCCAGCGAGCCGGACCCCGAAGCGGATTGCTCGGACTCCGCCCGACGCCGCAGCTCGGTGCGCACCTGCGCGCGGAGCACCTCGATGTCCTCCGTCTTGGAGCAGAAGGCATCCACCTTCACCGCCAGCGCCTCGGAGATGAGCTTCGCGTCGAAGCCGGCCGTCAGTCCCACCACGGCCACCTGTGCCGTCGCCGGCAAGGATCTCACGGCGCGCACCCAGTCCGGGCCCTCCAGCCCCGGCATCTCCAGGTCCAACAGGATGCAATCCACCGGCTGGGCCTCCAGCAGCCGCATGGCATCCTCTCCGGACTCGGCGATGATGACGTCGTGGCCATCCTTGCGCAGCGCGTCCGCGGCGCGGTGGCGGAAGTCGATGCGTCCGTCCACCACCATCACCCGGCGACGCCGGCCGGCCGACACCAGCTTCGGCGTCCCATCCGCCTCCGGCACCTGGGTCAGCTCGTGGGCGCGCCGCACCACATACGCCGAGTCGTAGGGCTTGCCCACATAGTCATTGGCGCCATGTGACAGGCCCTTGAGCCGCTGCATCACCGCCGCCTCGGTGGACAGCATCAACACGGGCAGGTGCGCGGTGCGAGGCGCTCGGCGCAGCTCCTCCAGGAGCTCCACGCCCTCACCATCCGGCAGCAGCATGTCCAGGATGACCAGGTCGAACTCACTCTCGCTCAGCGCCTTGCGAGCAGCCCCAAGGCTCTCACACAGCGTGGTGCCGAACCCCGCGGCGCTCAGCACCCCGCGCATGTCCGCCCGGACCGTCGCGCTGTCGTCCACGATGAGCACACGTGCCTTCATGCCGTTCCTTCCCTGGCGCCCGCTCGCGCGAGAGCCGTCAGCAGGGGTGGGATGTCCGTCAGCCCCACCACATGCTGTGCCGCCCCCAGCCGGATGGCCTCCCGGGGCATGCCGAATACCACGCAGGTCGATTCATCCTCCACCACTGTCGCCGCACCCGCGCGTCTCAATGCCGCCAACCCCTCCGCCCCGTCCCGTCCCATGCCCGTCAACAAACAGCCGATGGCGGCCGCCCCCAGCTCCCGAGCCACGGACTCGAAGAGCTCGTCCACCGAGGGCCGGCACGAGTGCCGCTCCGGCCCATCCACCACCCGCAACCGCCCACCCTTGACCACGAGGTGCCGGTTGCCCGGCGCCATCCGAACATTCAACCGACCCGGTAACGGTAGCAACTCTCCGTCCACCGCGTTGCGCACCGATAGTCCACTCTGCGCCTCCAGCCACTCCGCCATGGCGGTGTCGAAGTGCTCAGTGATGTGCAGCACCAGCAGCACCGGCAGCGGAAAGCCCGCTGGCAGAGAGCGGAGGATGTGGCGCACGGCGGCCGGACCACCCGTAGACGCCCCCATGACAAGCAACCGAGGGGGCACCGAAGGCGCCGACACCCTCGGCGGAGGGTGAACCTCCTCTGGGCGCAGCCGGGCTCGGACATGGGTGATGACCCGTACCCGCGACGCCACCCGCACCCGCGACAACAACATCCCCATCCACTTCGCGTCCAAAAGGCCCGAGGGCTTGTCCACCGCGTCCACCGCCCCCGCGGCCAGCGCATCCATCGTCCGCAGGCCCTCGGTGCGATTCTCAGCCGCTGAGAGAACGACAATCGGGGTGGGACAATGGGCCATGATGAGCTCGGTGGCCCGCAGCCCATCCACCTTCGGCATCACCAGGTCCATGGTCACCACATCCGGACGCAGGCGCTGGCACTGCTCGAAGGCCTGTTGACCATCGGAGGCCTCGCCCACCACCTCACACGAGGTGTCGAACGCGAAGGCATCCGCCAGCCGGCGGCGGACTGTCAGCGAGTCGTCAACGATGAGGACCCGCAGACGGTTCACGTGGACCTCCGAGAGGAGGCCGTCAGGCGGGCGACGGTGTCCAGGAAGCCGTGCTGCTGGAACTCGCCCTTCACGATGTAGGCCGACACCCCCGCTTCCCGGCCGCGCCGCTTGTCCTCCTCTGTCGCCAGCGAGGACACCATGAGGATGGGCAGGGACTGCAGCGCGGGCGTGGAGCGGATGCGACGGGTGACATCCAACCCCGTCATTCCCGGCATCTCCACGTCGACGATGAGCAGGGAGTGGCCGCCGCGCTGGGCCTTCTCCAAGCCCTCCTCGCCGGAGGCGGCCAGCTCCACCTGATAGCCGGCGGCCTCGAGGATGCTCTTCTCCAGCATGCGGGTGGTGACGGAGTCATCCACCACGAGGATGAGGTGCCGCTGCACGGGGCGCACCTTGGGAGGTCCGCCCGAGGAGCCCGCCTGCACCAGG
Source organism: Archangium minus (assembly GCF_044360475.1). NCBI lineage: Bacteria > Pseudomonadati > Myxococcota > Myxococcia > Myxococcales > Archangiaceae > Archangium > Archangium minus. The sequence goes on along the minus strand of NZ_CP043494.1, from coordinate 3,971,398 downwards.
CGAACCAGACCGGCCGCATCCAGCAGCAGCAGGGGCACGCCCTGCTCGTCGAAGCTGGCACCCGCCACCACCGGCAGCGGGGGCACCGTCGCGGGCAGGGGCCGACTCACCCGGCGGGAGATGCCCAGCAGCTTCTCCACTCCTAGAGCAGCCCGGCCCGCCGCACCCGCGTCGAGCACCAGGACAGACCAGGCCCGAGGCCGCTGTCCACCCGCGCGCCCCAGCGCATCCACCAGGGGGAGGAAGGGCAGCACCTCGCCCGCGAAGGAGATGCAGGCGCGAGCCCCCGTCCAGGTGACAGCCTCGGCCGGCAGGTGGATGGCGCCGTTCAGGGCCTCCAGGGGAACCAGCAGCCGCTGCCCGCCCGCTTCCACCCCCAACACCTCCAACGAGGCCAGCGTGAGGGGTACCTCCAGCGTGATGCACGTCCCCTGCCCAGGTCGGGAGGAGATGTTCACCTCGCCCTTGAGCCGGCGGACCGTGTCCCGCACCACGTCCAACCCCACGCCCCGGCCGGACACCTCGGTGACGGCTCGCGCCGTGCTGAAACCGGGCTGGAAGAGCAGCTCCAGCAGCCCCTGCTCGTCCAGGGCATCCACCTCGGAGGCGGTGACCACGCCACGCTCCACCGCCACCTGGCGAATCCGCCCCAGGTCCACGCCGCGCCCGTCGTCCTCGCACAGGAAGAAGACGCGTCCGCCACGCCGCTGGACCTTCACCGAGAACCGGCCCGTGGGCGACTTGCCCGCCGCCCGCCGCTCATCGGGCATCTCCAGCCCATGGTCCACCGCGTTACGCACCACGTGCACCAGGGCCTGACGGACCGCCGCCAGCACGTGCCCGTCAATCTGGATGTCGCCCCCTTCCGCGGTTACCTCCACCTGGCGACCCAGCGAGGCAGCCGCGTCGCGAGCGGCCAGCTCCATCGGTCCAAAGAGCGTCTGCGCCGGAACGAGCCGCAGGGTGTTGGCCCCGTCCCGAAGCCGCGCCAGCTCCGACTCCACCTGCCCCAGCCCGCCGCCGAGCTGCCGCCCCGCCTTCACCAGCGAAGAGCGCAGGCTCTCGGTCACGGCCAGGACGCGAGACAGCCACCGAGCCCGCTCCGCGGGCGAGCCACTGGAGGCCACCGGCGCGGTGAGCTGCGCGATGAGGCTGCTGGCACCATGCTGGGCTTGCGTCAGCGACTCCACCGCCCCGCGCAGACCGCCCAGCTGCACCACCGCCTCGGACAGACCCTCCAGCAGCGTGTCCAGCCGCTCCAACTCCACGCGCACGACCTCGGAGGAAGGACCCTCCGGGATTGCGATCGCGGGAGCCCCCTCCTGAGACTGGTCCTGTTCCTCTTGGGCGGGAGCGGGCGCCGGAGCCTCCAGCTCGTCCAGCGCTTCCGCCATCTGCCCCACGAGGCGTAGAAACTCGTGCACGCTGTCAACGGGCAGGGAGGCGCCGGTGTTGCGGTAGGGAGACAGCGCATCCTCTACCGCGTGTGCCATCTCCGCCATGCGCACCTGGCCCACCACTCGCGCGGCGCCCTTGAGGGTGTGCGCATAGCGGAAGAGCTCCGGCACGGCCTGCGCCCCCCCTTCACCATCGGCCAGGGAGAACAGGCCCTGCGTGAGCTGCTCGATCAGCTCCCGGGCCTCGATGCGAAAGTAGCGGTAGGGATCGCTGTCCAGGCTCATGAGGCGCGCGAATCGATAATGGCGTTGAGCTGCTTGGAGAGTTCAATGAGCCGGGTGGCCGTCTGCAGCGTCTGCGCGGAGGTGGACTCGGCCTGACGCGCCGTCTGAGCCACCTCGAGGATGGCGGTGCTCACCTGCTCCACCGCCGTCGTCTGCTGCTGGGTGCTCAGCTCGATTTCCCGCGCCACATCCAGGTTGGCGCGCACCAGCTCCGCGATGTGCCGGAAGCTGCCCGCCACATCGGTGAACTGCCGGGCGCTGCCCTGCACCGCCTTGGAGCCGTCCTCGGTGGCCATGATGGTGGTGTTGGAGGCAGCCCGAATCTCATCGATGAGCACGCGGATGTCCTTGGTGGCGCTGCCCACGCGGTCCGCCAGCTTGCGGATTTCCTCGGCCACCACGGCGAAGCGCTTGCCGTGCTCTCCCGCCCCGGCGCTCTCGATGGTGGCGTTGATGGCGAGGATGTTCGTCTGCTCGGCCAGCTCGTTGATGATGTCCAGGATGCCGCCGATCTCCTGCGAGCGCTTGCCCAGCTCCAGCATGTGGTTGACGATGGCGTCCACCTGGCGGCGCACCGTGTCGATGGCCTCCTGGGCCTGATGCACCGTCTCGTTGCCGGTGCGGGCGGCGCCGGCCGTCTCGTCCGCCACACGGGCCACCTGCTGTGCGCTGGAGGCGATCTGCCGCGAGGTGGACAGCAGCTCCTTGACGGTGGTGGAGATCTCCGTGGTGGCCGAGGCCTGCTCCCGCGCGCCCGTGGCCTGCTGCGAGGCCGCCGTCTGCAGCGCGGACGAGGAGTCCTGCACCTGCGCGATGGCCGAGCCGATCTTCTTCTGCAGGCCAACGCCCACCAGGGTGGCGGCAAACACAACGAGGAGGACCGCCACCACACCGCCCCCCTTGTAGAGCCCCTCGAACGCATCCGCGTCGCGCTCGAGCTGGGCCTCGCGTGCCGCGAGCAGCGTCAACTCCGCCTGACGCAGCTCCTCCACCTCTTTCCGGATGGAGTCCATCAGCGTCCTGCCCTCACCGGTGTTGATGTCGGCCAGGGCGGCGTCGAAGCCCTGGGTGCGACGCAACTCGATGTTGGCCTGCAGGCTGGCCAGCTTCTGCATGAGGAGGGGACGCAGCGCCTCCAGGCGCCCGGCCTGCTGGGGGTTGTCGGCGACGAGCGCGCGCACGCGCTCGAACTCCACCTCCAGCTCACGCCGCGCCTCGATATAGGGCGCAAGGTAGGACTCGTTCCCCGTGAGGATGTAGCCCCGGTGCCCCGTCTCCGCGTCCTTGGCGCTGGAGAGGACTCGCTCCAGTCCATTGATGACCTGGTGGGAGTGAGCCACGGCGGTGGCGGCGCCCGTGAACTCCCGGGTGCTCCTGAGAGCCATGAAGACGAAGAGGCCGATCAGCACCACCACCATGGAGACCGCGGCGGCGAACTGCCGAACCAGCGTCCATTTCGAGAACATCTTCATCCTCTCCCCTGCTGGAGCGCGGAGGCGTCCTCCAGCAACTTTCTCACGAGAGAATCGACATCGAGCACCGGCAGCGGGGGCACGTCCGGAAGGAGAACACTGGTGCTCAGCAAGGGGTGAGTGGCGGAGCTACCCCCGGGCCGCATCTGCTCCGAGGTGGCACGCATCTGCCCCTCGAACCCCGCCGCCGCCAGCCCCACGCGCCGGGCCCCACCGGCCAGCAGCAGCCAACGCGGAGGCTCACTGGACTGCAGGCCCAGCAGCGCCGCCAAATCGTGCACGGCGATGAGCTGTCCCCGGAGCCCCGCCAGCCCCAGCAACGAGGCCGGAGCACCCGGCAGGCTCACCAGGCGAGGCATGAGGTGGAGTCCGGAAAGCTGTCCCAGCCGCACGGCCAGAGGAGCGCCGCCCACGCGCAGCCGCAGCAGCGCCTCACCGGGCTCCTGCCGCGGAGGGGGCGGACGAGAGAAGGAGGAGTCGAAGCTGTCACGCAGCTCGTCCAGCCGCAGTGCCACCCGGGAGCGAGGCAGACTCATGGAACCTCCGTACAGGCCTGCAGCTCCTGCAGGACCACTTGCATCAGGCCATGACGGCCGAAGCCACCACCAAAGAGCGACAGGTACAGGGGCTTCTCCTGGGGCAACAAGGAGAGCGCCATGCGCAGGGAAACCCGGGCCTCGACCACGTCACCGGCTCGGCGTGCCAGCGTCCCCGCGCGCAGCTGGCCCAGCGCGAAGGTGGGATCTGCGCGCACGGAGGCGACGTACCGGCTGCGGGCACCCACCTCGTCTCCGAACTGCTCCAGACACAGCCCCAGGAGGTAGTGGGCCGGGGCCTCCGTGCCGCTCGCCGCGGCGAGCTGCCGGCCCAGCTGCTCGGCCTGTCCCAGGCGCCCGGCGTGCAGGTGCAGCACGGCGCGCAGCAGCAGGGCCTTGGGTTGCGAGGACTGGGGCAGCGACTCCAGGAGCGTCCAGGCCTCGGTGTAGCGCTCCGCCGAGAGCAGATGCAGCACCCCGTCCACCCCGTCTGGCGCAGGCGCCGGTGCGGGAGGCGTCACCACCGGCAGCGTCACCTGTGACTGCGTCCGCTGGAGGGCCACAGGCTGAGCCATGGCCAGGGCCGAGGAGGTGGGCTGAGCCGGTTGCCGCAGCCGGTAGTAGAAGGCATCTCCCCCGCGCAGCAGCTCGAAGTCATCGGAGATGCCGCGCAGCGTCTCACTGGGCCCAAGGAAGAGGTAGCCGCCAGGGACCAGCGCCTGGGCCATGCGGGCGATGATCCTCCGCATCGCCTCGGGCGGGAAATACAGCATCACATTGCGGCAGAGGATGGCGTGGAAGGAGCCCGGGGCCCAGAAGGCGGGGGCCTCCTCCATGAGGTTGCGCTCCTCGAAGATGACCTGGTCGCGCACCTGCGGCCGGAGGGAGAAGCCCTCGGGAGTGCGCTGAAACCACTGCTCGCGCATGGCGAGCGGCACGGCACGCAGCGACCAGGGCGAGTAGCAGGCCCGGCGCGCATGGGAGATGGCGCGAGGGTTGACGTCGATGCCGAGGATGCGGAGTCGGGAGGAATCCACACGGCCGCGCTCGCGAGCGAGGAGAGCCACGGAGTACGGCTCCTCCCCGGAGGAGCAGCCGGCACACAGCACGCGGATGTTGGGCGCCTGGCGCAGGAAGGTGGGCAACACCTGATCCACCAGCGTCTCAAGCTGAGTCGGGTGGCGCAGGAAGTACGTCTCTCCCACGGTGAGCCGCTCTGCGAGTGCCTTCCACTCCTCCTGCTGTGAAGAAGCGGAGGCCAGCTGCTCGAGGTAGCGCTCCACACCCGTCCCGGCGGCTCGCTCGGCGAGCAGGGGCTCCAACTCACCCCACTGAGCCTTGTCGTAGAACAGGCCCAGTCGCTGTTCCACGAGCGCAACGAAACGCGCCAGCGCGGAGCGAGAAGACTCGGCGATCACGCGCCCCCCTGTCCGGAGGACTTCTCCAGGCGACCCCAGAGCTCCTCGGGCAACAGGCGGGAAGCTCCCAGCACGGCCAGCAGGCGGCCATCCAATGAGCCCAAGTGCTGGAGGTGACCAGTGGCGGTAGCCTGCAACAGAGGGGGCACGGCCTCCAGAGAGCCCTCCTCCAGCCAGCGCAAGCCGCGCACCTCATCCACCTCGAGCGCCACGCGCCCCTCGGGCACACGCAGCGAGACGAAGCGCCGGCCGTCGCTGGCCTGCGCCAGGCCTCCGCCCAGCAGCGTCGTCAGGCTCACCACCGGAGCGGGCGTGCCGCGCATCACGCACACTCCCCGCACAAACGACGGTGCCGCGGACACCGGGGCAACCGGCAGCGGCCTCATCGTCTCCTCCACTTCCTCGAGCGGCAGCGCGCACATCCACTCCTGCGCCCTCACCACGAGGAAGCAGCGCGACCCCTGCCTGGGCATGACTCCCCCTTCGGGTTCGAAATCCACGCAAATCATGCACCCTCAGCATATGTCAAGGCGAGGGCCGACCGCGCCCAATGCCCGCCTGGACGGTGCGACCCCCCCCCGGCAGCGCTGGCGCGAGGAGCCACCCTACCGTGGCCAACGTACCCAGACACACCCCCGAGCACACCCGCGCGGAAGCCGCTCAAGCCACGCCCACTTCCTGATTCCACGGCACATCCACCGACGGCTGCACGTTGAATCCAGACGGAAATTTGGCATCAACGCGAAACCCACTTCACTGCACGGAGTGACATGCAAGCCTTTCCGTGAATAAACGAGACCACCAAGCGACTAAGCCTCGACATTTCCCGAGCTTTCCCCATACTTGGGAATCACCGGGTAGGCGCGGTCGGACAAGGGCTCACACCCACCTGCCCTCGAATCAAACAGCGTTTGAGTTGTGGTCAAAGCCGCCAGGCGTGGGTCTTCTTCGTGGTCGCGAGAAGGCATTACACGCAGAGTCTCGCTATTCAGTAACAGATAGTCATTGCCACAAAGCCTGCCACGAGCAGAGCGCCGAGTCGGAACCAGAGAACGGAGTCGATGCGTATGATTCGGATCGGGCGAAGGCAGTTCACAGCAGGGTTGGGTTCCTCGCTGCTGGCTGCGCCCCTGCTGCGGTTCCTGAGCGGAGAGGCCCAGGCGGCAACGCCGGTGGCAAAGCGGCTGATCGTCTTCTTCACGCCCAACGGCACGGTGCACCGCCACTGGCGGCCGAGCGGAACGGAGACGGCCTTCTCGTTCCCCGCCGGCAGCATGCTGGAGTCTCTCAACCGCCACAGCTCCAAGCTGCTCGTCTGCGAGGGCATCGACTTCGCAGAGGTGGACAACCACGAAGCGGGCATGGCCAACATGCTCACCGGCGGAGGCTCGGCGCAGAGTGCGTCGGGGGGCCTGTCCGTCGATCAATACATCGCGAGCAAGGTGGGCCAGAGCTCGCGCTTCAAATCGCTGGAATTCGGAGTCCAGACGAGCCTCTGGGGCGCCGCGCGCTCAACGCGTATGTCGTATTCCGCCCCGGGCGTCTTCGTCTCGCCCGAGGACAACCCGCGCAATGCCTTCCAGCGACTCTTCGGAGCGCTCGGAGGTGACACCACCACCGCTGATAAGCAGTTGCGGCGGCGCAAGAGCATGCTGGACCTGGTGCGTGGCGAGATGAACGACCTGTCCCAGCGGGTGGGCGCGGAGGAGAAGCGCAAGCTCGAGCAGCACCTCGAGGCGCTCCGCCAGACAGAGAAGGGGCTGACCGAGCCCGTGGCGCTCCCCGGGTGCCCCTCCGCCACGGCCCCCATCGCCATGGACGCCATGGCGAACGCCAACTTCCCCGCCGTGGGCCGCGCCCAGATGGACCTGCTGGTGAGCGCGCTCACCTGTGGCATGACGCGCGTGGCCTCGCTCCAGTGGTCCCACACCGTCGCGCCCCAGGTCTTCACCTGGACGGGCGTCAACGAGGCCCACCACGAGCTCTCTCATAAGGACGACTCCAACACCTACGGGCTCGGAGAGTTCATCAAGTGCGAGCGCTGGTTCGCCGAGCAGTTCTCCTACCTGCTCGACGCCCTCGCGGCCCGCCCCGACCTGGAAGGGAGTGGCACGATGCTCGACTCCACCCTGGTGCTCTGGGCCAAGGAGCTCGGCGACAGCCGGCTCCACACCTGCCGCTCCGTGCCCTTCGTTCTCGCCGGGGGCTCGAGCAGCTACCTGCGCTTCGGACGCTACCTCCGCTTCAACGGCGTCCCGCACCAGAAGCTGCTCACCTCGGTCTGCCACGCCATGGGCGTCAACATCAGCACCTTCGGCGATGCCACCAAGGCCAGCGGTCCTCTCACCGAGCTCGTCTGACCTCGACCCCTCTCCTCTGACAGTCCCCCCTCGCGATTAGGAGGCAGACCCGTGCTCACCACCCGGCACCTCGCTGCCCTTGGCGCCCTCTTTTTCTCCGCGACCTTTCTCTCCGCCTGCAAGTCCGACCCGGGCGGCTGCCCTGATGACCTGGAGTTCTTCCGCGCCCGGCTGTGGGAGCCGGTGATGTCCACGCAGTGCATCACCTGCCACAAGGCCGATGGGCTCGCGGCCGGAACACGCCTGGTGCTGCTGCCCCCGGGAGAGCCGGGCGCGGTGGAGTCCAACTTCATGACGGTGCGGGGACTCGCGCGCGAGAAGCTCGACGACGCGTCCCTGCTCGTGCTCAAGCCCGCGGGCCTGCACCCACAGGGACACGGGGGCGGCACGCTCGTGGCCCAGGGCAGCTCGCGCTACGAGGACTTCCAGCGCTTCGCGGACCGCATCAACGGCGTTGAAGGAGCCTGTGAGGGATTCACCGCGGTGGCCTGCGAGCCGGACAAGCTCGACCCCAGCGCTCGGCGGCGGATCCGCATGCTCACCCGCTTCGAGTACGACAACACCCTGCGCGACCTCCTCTTCCTGAACTCCACCTGGGGACAGTCCCTGCCCTCGGAGGAGGTGGTGAACGGCTTCGACAACAACGCGGACGCTCGCGCCGTGGGCCAGTTGCTCACCGACAAGCTGCTCACCGCCGCCGAGCAGGCCGCCGAGGCCGGCGTGGCGAAGCTGTCCCAGCACGTCTCCTGCGCGGCGGGCGAGGCGTGCGCCAAGCAGTTCATCCAGAGCTTCGGCCTGCGCGCCTTCCGCCGCCCGCTGACGGACGCGGAGCGGCTCCGCTATGAGTCGCTCTACACGAGCGTGGCCGCGACGGACGGGTACACCGAGGGCATTGAGGCGATCATCGCCGCCATGCTCCAGTCTCCGAACTTCCTCTACCGCACGGAGCTGGGACAGCACCTGGGCGACGGGCGCTACGCGCTGACGGACTACGAGGTGGCCTCGGAGCTGTCGTACCTCTTCTGGGGCTCGATGCCGGATGAGGCGCTCTTCGCCAAGGCGCGCGCGGGAACCCTGCACACCCCCGAGCAGATCGCCGTCGAGGCGCGCCGCATGCTGGCGTCCGTCCGGAGCCGCCCCATGCTGGATCACTTCGTGAGCCAGTGGCTGGACATGGAGAAGCTCGCCCAGGCGCAGAAGGACAGCACCTCCTTCGAGGACTTCAGCCCCACCATCCGCTCCGCGATGAAGGCGGAGACGACGGAGTTCTTCGACTACATCGTCCGCAACAGCAGCGGCCGGCTGCCGGAGCTCTTCTCCGCCAACTACACGTTCGCCACGGACGGGCTGGCGACGTTCTACCGCCTGGAAGCGGGCCCCGTGAGCTCCACGACGACGCTCAGCGGCGGCCTGCGGATGTGGGAGCTGAGGGGCACGGGACGCGGCGGAATCCTCACGCAGGGAAGCGTCCTGGCCGCCCAGGCCACGCCGCAGACCTCCTCGCCCGTGCGCCGCGGCAAGCTCGTCCGCGAGCGGCTGCTGTGCCAGCCCCTCCCGCCGCCGCCTCCGGGCCTCAACGTGGAGCTGCCCCCCGTGGATGAGCAGCTGCCCAACCGGGGGCGCTTCCAGGAGCACTCGAGCAACCCGGCCTGCTCGTCGTGCCACCAGATGATGGACCCCATTGGCTTCGGCTTCGAACAGTTCGACAGCGTGGGCCGCTACGTGCCCGAGGTGAACGGGCAGCCCGTGGACGCGAGCGGAGAGGTGCTGTCCTCCACCTCCACCAACGGAACCTTCATGGGAGTGGATGGGCTCCAGCAGAAGCTGGCGCAGAGCCCGGACGTGCACGCCTGCTTCTCGCTGCAGTGGCTGCGCTTCGGCTACGGCGTCTCTGGGGATGACGAGTCGTGCGTGAGCGGTCAGTTGACGGAGCGCTTCCGTCAAGAGGAGCTGAGCATCCCGGAGCTGATCATCTCGCTGACCCAGCTCCCCCGCTTCACCATGCGACTGGGAGACGAGAACGGCACGGTTGATCCGACTCCGGGAACGGGCGGTGGCACCGGCGGCGGGACGGGCGGTGGCACCGGTGGCGGGACGGGCGGTGGTACCGGCGGTGGAACGGGAACCCCCACGACGCCCCCGGCCTCCGGCAACGCGCAGATCTCCGTGTCCGTCCAGGATGACTGGGGAAGCGGCTACTGCCACAACGTCAAGGTGACCAACACCGGTACCGCCCCGCTCGTGTGGCGTGTCACCCTGACCATCCAGGGCACCTTCACTCACGCCTGGAGCGCCATCGCCACCCATTCTGGAGGTCAGAGCACCTTCACGGGCATGGACTGGAACGACGAGCTGTCACCCGGCAGCAGCACCAGCTTCGGGTACTGCGCGAAACGGTAACCCGAGCCCACGGCTGCGCTTGAACCTCGCCTCCCCTGTCGATAGGGAGGCGAGAGCCCCATGCACCCCCCGCGCCGTCCCTCCAAGAGAGGGCTCTTCATCCTCCTGTTGTCCGCCCTCCTCCTCGCCGCCGGTGCGATTGCCGGACGCACCTGGCTGCAAGGAGAGGCGATGCACGCCCGGGTTCTCGCCCGCGTGAAGCCCGCCCTGGAGTCGCGGCTGGGTCCGGTGCACATCGGCGAGGACTTCCACGTGGGGTGGACCGGGACGGTGTCGCTGGGGCCCGTGGAGCTTCCGGGTACGCGGCCCGAAGGCCCTCCCGTGGTGCGCATCTCGCGCGTCACCGTCCACATCCGAAGGCTGGCGCTGCTCTCGGGGCGCGTTGAGCCCAGCCGGGTGGTGCTCTCGGGAGTCCAAGTCGAGGCCGGGCCACAAGGGCAGGAAGTGCGGGCCCTCGTCGAGCGGGTGCGCGAGGCGCGCGAGAACCGGAAGCCAACTCGGGCCCCCTCCTCGAACGAGGACTCCGCCCGCGAGCTGCCTGAGTTGGTTCTGAAGGACGTGCACCTGGCCTTCGAGCGACAAGGCCGTGTGGAGTGGGGTCCGCTCTCGGCCCGGGTGCGATTGGAGGGCACGGCGGAGGAGCCTCGGCTTGAGGCGACGGCCGAGCTCCCGGGTGGAGGAAGCGCGGACCTGTCCGTCCAGCGCGCGGAGTCGGGCTTCTCGGGGACACTCAAGGGGCGAGGGATTCAGGCGGCCTCCCTGCTGTCACTCGCAGAGCCGCCGTTGCGCCTGGAAGGGGGCACGCTGGAGGGAGAGTTACAGGTGGACACCTCGGGTGCCACCTTCTCCGTGGCGATGACGGGCCTCTCCGTGAACAGCGCCCAACTCGCCCCCGAGCCGGTGGGGCCACTCGCCTTCTCGGCCGAAGGCCGCGCGCGCTGGGACATGAAGCGTCGGCAGGTGAAGCTCGAGTCCCTGAGTCTGACCGTGGGAGAGCGCCGCGAGGCACGCGTCCAGGTGCATGGCGAGGCCACCTGGAGCAAAGAGCCCCACTTCTCACTCCAGGCGGAGCTGCAACCGCTCTCCTTCGAGCAGGCCATGGCAGCGCTGCCCGCGGCCCTGGTGCCCGGCACCGAGCTGGCGCGGCTGGAAGGTCAATTTCAAGGCACCTTCTCGCTCTCGGGTCCGATACGCCGGCGCCGGGAATGGGAGGTGAAGGCGAAGCTGGACCTGTCGGAGCTGAAGCAGTCGGCCAAGACGGGGCCGCTGGCCTGGCTCCGGACGTCCTTCGACTACCGGCCCCTGACACCCGAGGGCCGAGGCCGGGAGCTGCACATCGGCCCGAGCAACGACGCCTACGTGCCCATGTCCGAGCTTCCGCGCCCCCTGGTGCGCGCGGTGCTCCGCAGTGAGGATGCGGCCTTCTGGATTCACCGGGGCTTCGACTTCGACTCGCTCCGAAACATCCTGTTCGCGCCCGAGGACGACAAGGTGCGCGGCGGCTCCACCATCACCCAGCAGCTCGCCAAGAACCTCTTCCTGTCTCGGGAGAAGACCTACGCGCGCAAGGTGAAGGAGGCCTTCCTCACGCTGGGCTTGGAGGCCTCGGTGCCCAAGGAGCGGCTGCTCGAGGTGTACTTCAACATCATCGAATGGGGACCCAACCTCTATGGCATCGGCGAGGCGGCGCGGCACTACTTCGGCAAGGACGCGCGCGAGCTGAGCATCCTCGAGTCCGCCTTCCTCGCCACCATCATCCCCAACCCGGTGCGCTACCACGTGTACTGCAGCCGAGGCGCGCTCTCGGACATCTGGAAGCGGAACGTGGATGAGCTGCTGACGGTGCTGTACTCGGGAGGAGACATCACCCAGACGGAATACCAGCACGCACTCGCCACCCCGCTCACCTTCGCAGGCCACCATGGCGCGCAGACCTCCTCCGAAGAGGAGACGCGGCTACGCGCCATTCCCTGAGCTCAGGTGTCCGCGCGAAGCGTGAAGATGGACACCTCGGCCGGCACGCCGATCCGGAAGGGCAACCAGTGGCCCGTACCACCTGACACGTACAGCTGGCCGTCCCCACGTCGGTAGCGGCCCAGCATGTAGTCGAAGGCGAACCGGAACAGCGGCATGCCGAGGATCGCCACCTGCCCTCCGTGCGTGTGGCCGGAGAGCGTGAGGCGCGCCCCCCGCTCCAGCGCGAACGGGAAGAAGTCCGGGTGGTGCGTCAGGCAGAGCACCACCTCCTCCGCGGACGTGCCCCGGAAGGCCACTTCCGCCGATTGACGCATGCGCTCCGCCTTCACGCGCATGCTCCGCGTGCGCCCCATGGGGTAATCCACGCCCACCACACGCACCCGCTGCCCTGCATGTTCAATCACATGCGACTCGTCCACGAGCAGGCGGACCGGGCTCCCGCGGCGCGCGCTCGCCGCGTACGCCTCGCGAATGGCACGCAGGCCTCGCCAGTGCTCGTGGTTGCCCAGAACGGCGAGCATCCCGTGCGGCGCGCGGCAGGCCTCGAGCGCGGCCATGGTCGCGTCGAGCTGCGTCAAGTCGTCGATCAGATCGCCCGTCATCACCTGCAGGTCCACCTGGGCCTTGTTCATCACCTCCACGGTGGCGCGCACGTACTCGGTGTCGATGAACGTCCCGACGTGGACGTCGGTGATCTGCCCGATTCGGAAGCCATCGAGCGCTCGGGGCAGGCCCCGCAGCCGCACCTCGATTTCTCGAACTTCGAAACCCGAGGAGCCGGCCACCATGCCCGCCGAGCTCGTCCCCGCCGCCAGCAACGGCAACGCACGTCCCATCCCCGTGAGCAGGTTGCGACGCTCCATGTCGACCTCGACCGGGGGAGCCGCCGCGACCAGGGTTGGGCCCTCGGTCCCCACCTGCAACGTGGGAACCAGACCCTCACGGGCGCGGGCGGCGCGTCCACGAACGAGCGCGAGGGGCCACCCCAGGAGCATCACCAGCCCCACTGCGACAATCCACCCCGAGCTGAAGAGCTTCAGGGGCAGACCCACCACCGGCAACACGCCGTGCTCTCCGAAACCGAGCGCTATCGGGAGGGCGAAGGCCAGCACCGAGAGCACCGCCAGCCCGAGAAACACCTGCCGACGCCATCCCTCACGGAGGCTGGGCCAGAGCCGGCGCAGGACGAGGTACGAGCCAACGTTGACGAGGGCGATGAAGAAGAGTCTCCCCATGGGCGGCAGTGCATAACAGAGCGGGCCTTCAGATTCCGCGCGAACGCAAGCCTGCCCTCCAGGTGGGGCTTCACACGAAGGGATGCCCGCTGCCGTGAGGTGCCGTGCAAGGGGTGCCCTCGTGTGCGACAAGACACGTTGCGAGGAGAAACCCTCTCGTGAAGGAGGCGCTCGAGTATCCTGGGCACATGCCCAACAGCCTGCTGGTCGTTCATGTGCACGTCCACGTCAAGCCCGAGTGGGTCGATGCCTTCCGCGAAGCCACCCTGGCCAATGCGAGGGAGAGCGTGAAGGAGCCGGGCATCGCCCGCTTCGACGTCGTCCAGGACACCGAGGACCCCACGCGGTTCGTCCTCGTCGAGGCCTACAAAAATCCCCAAGCACCCGCCGCCCACAAGGAGACGGCCCACTACCTGAAGTGGCGGGACACCGTGACGGAGATGATGGTCGAGCCACGCACGAGCCGGAAGTACGTCAACTGCTTCCCCGAGGACGCGGGATGGTGAGATGGGAATAACGGGCTTCGAGTTCGCCACCGCCACACGCATCGTCTTCGGAGCCGGCCGACTGGCCGAGGCGCCCGAGGCCGTGAGGGCCCTGGGTGGCAGCAAGGTACTGCTCGTCACGGGCCGTGACCCCACTCGCGCCACGGCGCTGCGCGAGGGGCTCGGCCGACTCGGTCTCTCCTCCGTGAACTTCGCGGTGGACGGAGAGCCCACCGTGGAATTGGTGCGCGAGGGGACCGCCCTCGCGCGCACCGAGGGATGCGATGCGGTGGTGGCCTTCGGAGGAGGCAGCGCGCTGGACGCGGGCAAGGCCATTGCCGCGCTGGCTACCAATGGAGGAGAGCCGCTCGACTACCTGGAAGTGGTGGGCCGGGGACAGGCCCTGACGAAACCCTCGCTGCCCCTGGTGGCCATTCCCACCACCGCGGGGACTGGCTCCGAGGTGACGCGCAACGCGGTGCTGGGTGTGAAGGACGCCCAGGTGAAGGCGAGCCTGCGCAGTCCCCTCATGCTTCCTCGACTCGCCATCGTGGACCCGGACCTGCTGGCAGGCGCGCCTCGCGGTGTTCTCGCCTCCAGCGGGCTGGACGCGCTCTCTCAGCTCATCGAGCCCCTGCTGTCGGCCCGAGCCAACCCGCTCACCGATGCGCTGGCCCGTGAGGGCATTGGCCGCTCGGCCCGCTCGCTGCGCCGCGCGGTGTTGGAAGGCCCCGACGCGGCGGCGAGGGAGGACCTGGCGCTCGCGAGCCTCTTCGGTGGCCTGTGTCTGGCCAACGCGGGGCTGGGCGCGGTGCACGGCTTCGCGGCCCCAGTGGGAGGCATGTTCGACGCGCCGCACGGCGCGGTCTGCGCGGCACTGCTCCCCGCCACGCTGGAGGTCAACCTGCGCGCGCTGAGGGCTCGTGCTCCGTCGCACCCGGCGCTTCCTCGCTTCCAGGAAGTGGCGGTGCTGCTCACCGGGCGCGCGGACGCTCGGGCCGAGGACGGCATCACCTGGGTCCGGGAGCTGTGCCAGGCCCTGGGCGTACCCGGCCTCGGGTGCTACGGACTGACGGAGGCTGAGGTGCCGCAGCTCGTGGCTCGGGCCAAGGCGGCCAGCAGCATGAAAGCCAACCCCCTCCCCCTCACGGACGAGGAGCTTACGGAAATCGCTAGTCGCTCACGGTGAAGACGAGAGGCTCTCATGGCCAACAGGATCAGTCGCATCACCTCTTTCGTCGAAAAGCGCAAGCTGGGCTTCGGTGTCGCGCGCCTCATCATGATGAGCGGAGTGAACGTCCGAAGCTTCGGTCCGAATGATCCGGACCCACCGGACGCCCTGAGGCGCCTGGAGCAGGCCCTGCCCCAACTGCTGACGCCCCAAGAGTTGAAGGAACTCCTGGGGCTTCTCTCGGAGTCATGAAGATGACGGTCTCAATCGGAGTCGGAGTCGGAGATGCGACGGACGTGGAGAAGGCCGTCCACACCGCGGTGAAGCAGGCCCGCGCACAGCTCGGAGACATGCCCGCCCAGGCGGCCTACATCACCTCGACGGTGGACTACGACGCCGCGCGCGTCCACGCCGCCTTCCGGGAAGAGCTGCCCGGTGTTCCCCTGCACGGAGTGACCACGTCCCTGGGCGTGCTCACCCCAGCCGGCGTGCGCAACGAGGGCCACGGCGCCGTGGCGGTGCTGCTGGTGGGCGGTGCACCGGGGACGGCCTTCGTGGCCTCCTCCACGGAAAAGGACGGGCGCCGGGCCGGAGAGAGCGCGGCGCGAGAGCTGGTACGCAAGGCGGGCGGGAAGATGCCGCGGATGATTCTCTTCAACGCCTCGCCCGGCGAAGAGGAGGAGATGCTGGCGGGCATCGCGAGCGTGTGCCCGGACGTGCCCTGCCAGGGAGGCAGCGCCGCGGACCATGCCATCGCCGGGCAGTGGAGCGTCTTCACCCACGAGGGCCCGGTGTCGGTGGGCGTGTCGCTGCTGGGCCTCTTTGGTGAGATGCGGCTGGGGACGGCGCTCTCCACCCCCTACAGCCCCACGGGCGTGCGGGCCCGCGCAACCGGAGCCGAGGGCCGCAGCCTGCTCTCCTTGGATGGTCAGCCGGCCGCGCAGGTGCTGGGGCGCTGGATGGACGGAGCCATCGATGACCAGCTGCGCACGGGGGGCAACATCCTGGCGCAGACGGCGCTGCGTCCCATCGCCGTGCGCCGCGACATGGGCAGCCGGGACCACTACGTGACGGTGCACCCGG
Organism: Archangium minus; assembly: GCF_044360475.1. Lineage (NCBI taxonomy): Bacteria > Pseudomonadati > Myxococcota > Myxococcia > Myxococcales > Archangiaceae > Archangium > Archangium minus. The sequence continues at coordinate 3,955,579 of NZ_CP043494.1, read as the reverse complement.
CCCACATCCACGCGGAGCGCGGGGTGGTGGATGTCTTCGCCCGCATCGAGCCCCACGACGAGGTGTGCCTGATGACCGGCACCGCCGAGGGGCTGGTGAACGAAGTGGCCCATCTCATCGACACGGCGCTGGCGCACGGAGGCCTGACGACGCGGGACGTGAAGGGAGCGTCGCTCATCTTCTGCGCTGGGTGCGCGGGGGCGCTGGGGCCTCGCATCGACGAGGGCCTGCGAACGTTCGCGCGACTGCTGCCGGGTGTGCCCCTGCTGGGCCTGTGCACCTTCGGAGAGCAGGGCCACATCCCCGGTCTGGGCAACGTGCACCAGGACCTGTCACTCAGCCTGACGCTCTTCGCCAGCCCCTGACTCGGGCGACCCCCTCCCCTTCCACCGCACGTCAAGCCCCTCTCCTCGTGTGGTGGAAGCAGCCAAATTCGAGGACTGCGTAAACCTTCGCCACGGCTGCCACACGGCCCGTCACATGGGAGTTGTCCGTCCCGCCTCCTATCCTCCAGGGTCGTTTCTTCTGGGGGAAAGGGCAGCATTATGGCGAAGGAGTGCCGAAGTCCTGGAGCGGGTGAGGGCGACGGTACGCAGCTCGATGCTCGGAGAGGGAGGACGGGGGGCCCGCCGCGGTGGGCTCCTGCAGGGGCCTTCTCTCTCATCGTGCTCTTCCTCTTCGCGGCGTGCGCAACGCAGGCGCCGATGGCGGACACGAGCGCAGGTCGAAGCCGCACCTGGGTGGAGGCGCCCGAGGAGGGTGAGACCCGGGCTGGGCCGGTGACGGAGCCTGGGCTCGAGGGCGCCGTAGTGCTGGACGTCGTGGTACTCGAGCCCGGGAGAGTGAGGACGCGGCCCGTCCCCATCACCAAGACTGAGTTTCGCGAGAATGTGGAGCGGCTCGCCCGAGGGCGCCAGCTCCAGGGTGGGCCCCAGGTGGCGGCCGCGGAGGTCCTCAAGGTGCAGGAGGCGCTGCGCCTGGCCCGGGAGACACGACCGGTCTCGGACGTTGAGGCTGGGGGCAGGTTCACCGCGGAGTGGGCTCCACGCAACGACGGTGGCCGGGGGCGGTGTTCGCCATTCTCCCGGAAGAGCAGTGGGGAGCAGTCAAACTCGAGCCCCAGGCCGAGGCCGAGCTGCGCGCGAGGTATGAGCGGTTCTGCATCGTACGAGGAGGTGGGGACTGCCTCGGGCTGTTTGAGGATGGCCCCTACCTGCGCTCGGACGACCGGAGCACCCTGGCCTTGGCCCTGGCGTTCGGCTCAGTCCTGGACGAGACGTACGCAGCGCTGGGGCGCGAGGTAAGCCCCAAGGCGCTCCTCACATCGATTTTGTGGATGGCGAGTTTCTATTTCGGATTGTGGCTACTGCCTGAGCCGGTGACCAAGGGAGTTGCAGCTGTGCTCACCGTGGCGCTGGTGGCCTGGCTGGGCATCGACACGGTGTGGGGCCTTATGGACGGCTGGGCGGAGCTCGTCATGAAGGCGCGAGTGGCCACCACCTTCGACGAGCTGCGCGAAGCAGGGGCAGGTTTCGCTAAGGTGCTGGGAACGGACGCGGCCAGGGCGATGATCATTGCAGTGACGGCGCTGTCGGGGCGGACACTGGCGGAGGTGGGTCCGGCGTTGCGCTCCCTACCGAGTTTTCGGCTCGCGCAGGTGCAGCTCGCAGGGCAAGGAGCGCCGACGTGGGTGGTCGTGCGGTTGGAACAGGTCCAGGCGGTGGCGGCCTCGGCTGAAGGCGCTCTGGCGGTCACGGTAGGACCCGAGGGCGCCCTCGCTGGCGCCATGATGAGCCGCAACAGCGCGGTGAGCGCCAGCTCAAGCGGGTCTCCAGCCAACGAGGTGTACCGGCACCGCGGCGGTAACAGGCAGGTAGAAAGGAACGGCGAGCGGTGGCACCTCCCACGAGGCGTGTCCGCCAACGACCTTCCTGCCTCGGACCCCCTGGGTGACCAACTCCAGGCGGCGGCGCGGCAGGTGGCGTCGAGGTGGGGGCCGCAGTTCCTTAAAGCGAAGGAGGAGAGAGCCATAGAGCGAATGCTCCAGAGGGGGCTCGTTCACCGAGCGAATCTGCTGGAGCGTCAGGCGAGGGGGCGTTGGGTGGAGGCGGAACTCCAGAAGCTTTTCCCATCGCTAGACTGGAAACGCCGGGGCGTTGACGTGGTGGGACCCGCAGGACAGAAGTACCACTATGAGCTCCTGTCCGGGACTGAATCGAACTTCGAGCTTCACGGGCGGCGGATGGCAACCACCTTCTTCCGTATGATCTTCTTCTGAGATGCGCGCGACTCCTAACGTCCACTACGAGAACCGCGAGATGGAGGGCGAGCGGCTGGAGCTGACCGACAAGGAAGCCATCTACTGGCTCGGGCCCAACCTCTCGCTCCGGCGCTGCACCGTGGTCCTCGGCATCGGAGGACGGCAATTAGTTCCGACGTGGGGACGGTTGATCGACTGCACCATCGAGGCAAAGCGTCAGTTCGCCGACGCGTGGTTTACGTCCCTATCGTTCGAGGGCTGCCGGTTTAAGGGCCGCTATTCAAACGTCGGATTCGGGCAGCGAGTCGGAGTTGATACCTGGTGGGAACACGGCGGGATAGCGAATTGCGATTTCTCCGAGGCCCGGCTGGACCTGTGCAGCTTCCACGGCTGCGACATGCGGACAGTCCAGCTTCCAAAGTGGCCGTGCTTCACCATCCTGGAGCCGCTCAAGCACGGACCGGAGCTAATGAGCGTCCCCTGGCCGGGCGATTTTTTCCCGGTCATCCTCGAGGGTCCGCGTAAAGAGAGGCCTGATAGGGCCGCGCTGTCCTTCTACGCGCCGGCAGAGGCGAAGCGCTCTGGGACGACGCTGGAGGAACTCAAGGCGGCAGTGGAGCGATTCGACTTCATCGTGCGGTGAGGGAACGGTGCGAAACGAAGCGTAGGTCTGGGCAACGTGCACCAGGACCTGTCACTCAGCCTGACGCTCTTCGCCAGCCCCTGACTCGGGCGCCCCCCTCCCCTTCCACCGCACGTCAAGCCCCTCTCCTCGTGTGGTGGAAGCAGCCAAATTCGAGGACTGCGTAAACCTTCGCCACGGCTGCCACACGGCCCGTCACATGGGTGCACTGTTCGTTGCATACCCAACAGGCGGGGAGCCATTCGCGCTATACCTGGGTCGTTCCCCCCGCTTCCAGGCGGACGACAGGAGCGCGTCGCACAACCATGGCTCGTCGGTCTCCCGTGCATCCCTTCCTGGCGCTGGTGGCGTTCGCCACGAGCGCCTGCGCGTGGGTTCCTTCCACGGAACCCGAGCCTCCCCTCCAGCAGGAGAAGCAGGCGTCCGTCGTGGAAGAGCCCACGGCCAGCGTGACGGCGCCCATCGTGACGAACGGCAGCCGGAACCGGATGCGGATCGCCCTCACCTTCGACGCGTGCTCCACGCACAAGAACGAGTACGACGAGCGCGTCATCCGCACCCTGGTGGAGACGGGGACACCCGCCACCCTCTTCATTGGCGGCGGTTGGGCCTTGGCCAACCCGGGTCGCGTCCAGGAGCTCGCGCAGTACCCGGACTTCGAGTTCGGCAACCACACCTTCTCCCATCCGCACATGCCCAAGGTGAAGGATGACCGGAAGGTCCTGGAGGAGCTGCAGCGCACGCAGCGGGTCGTCTACGACTTGAGCGGACGCATCCCCAAGTACTTCCGCCCGCCGTTCGGGGAGGTAGACCTGCGGGTTGCCTGGATCGCGTCCCAGGCGGCACTCACCACCATCAACTACGATCTGCCCTCGGGAGATCCAGACACGAGCATCAGCCCGAAGCGGCTGGTGGACTGGGTGGTGCGTCAGGCGAGCCCCGGCGGCATCGTGGTGATGCACATGAACCACAAGCGCTTCGCCACCGCCCAGGCGTTGCCGGATGTCATCAAGGGCCTGCGCAAGCGCGGCTTCGAGCTGGTCACCGTGGGCACGCTGCTCGAGGACAATACCTGGCCCACGTGCATGCCGTCCGAGGAGCCCGAGCGTCCCGTGGTGGCGAACTTCATCCCTTGACGCGGGGCTTCCAGAAGATGCGCTCGGAGACACCGGGGACGGCGAAGCCCGGGAGCTCGCCGACCTGGCGGTACCCGTGGCGCTGGTAGAAGCGCTGTGCCCCCTCGTTGAAGTCAGAGGTGAGCAGGAAGTAGCCCCCGGACGGCTCTCCACAGCCGGCCTCGTAAGCCGCGAGCAGCTGCGCGCCCAGCCCCGAGCCATGGCGATCCTCGCGAATCGCGAGCGTCCGCAGGTAAGCGCCGGTACCGAAGGTGCCCCGGGTGAGGAACCAACACACGCCCACCGGACCACTCTCGTCGGAGGCCATGAGCAACCCCTCACCCCGCTCGAGCGCGCCACGGAAGCGGGTCGCCAAGGCGGTGGCATCCAGGCCATAGGCCTTGAAGAGCGGCAGTGGCGCCAGCGCGGCGGCCAGCGCCGGAAGGTCCTCCGGGGTTGCGGGGCGGATGACGGCGGGCATCAGGTCCTCTCGGGTGCGTGAGACGCCAGGAGATTGGACCGGAGCGCCGTGCCAGACAACAAGACTCGCGCTCAGGCGGAGGTGAGCGCCTCCGCGAGCCGGGGCAACACCTCGCCAGCACGCGCCTCCACGCGCACATCCACCAACTCACCGCCCCGACACTCACCGATGTTGAGGAGCCCGATGGGCATGTGGCGATCAGCGGCGCGCTGGAGGAAGCGGAAGCCCGAGTAGACAGCCAGAGACGAGCCGACCACCAGCAGCGCATCCCCTTCCTCGAGCAACGCGAACGCAGCCTCCACCGTGGGCGGGGGAACGTTGTCGCCGAAGAACACCACATCCGGCTTCAGCGTCCCACCGCAGCGGGTACAGCTCGCCACCCGGAAAGCCAATACGGTCTCCACCGGCAGCTCGGCATCTCCATCCGGCCGCAGCTCGGCGGTGTGCTCCGTGAAACCAGGGTTGAGCGCCAACAGCCGCTTCTGCAGCTCCGTCCGAGGCTCAATGGCCTCACAGTCCAGACACCGCACCCGAGCGAGCGCCCCATGGAGCTCGATGACCCGCTGGCTGCCGGCGGCGTGGTGCAGACGGTCCACGTTCTGGGTGATGAGGCCGAGCACGTGGCCGTCGCGCTCCAGGGCCGCCAGCGATTGATGCGCCGCGTTGGGACGGGCCGACGAGAACCGTGGCCAACCGAGCAGGCTTCGGGCCCAGTAACGCGCACGGACCTCGGGACGGGTGAGGAACTCGCGATGCTGGATGGGGTTGCGGGCACGAGCGCGTGTGCCAGGCCCGCGGTAGTCCGGGATGCCCGACTCGGTGCTGCACCCGGCGCCCGTAAGCACCACGATGCGGCGACCCCGAAGCAGTGCGGCCAGGGCTTCCACGCCCTCGGTCGCGTCGAAAACGGACGGTTGTTCCAGGGGAGCGGTCATTCGGGGAGAATCTATAACGTGCGCCCCGCGCGCTCGCCGGTCCCCGGTCAGGAGACCAGGCGTCCGGGCCACCTATGGGTGCTCCGGCCCCTCTTCCACCACCACATGCTTCGGCCGCCGGAGGACATACAGCACGCTGATTCCCGCGATGATGCCACCCGCGATGAGGGGCGCGCGTGCATCCGCCTCGGCTCCGAGGACGCGGCCGACAATCATCACCAGACAGACCAGCGCCCCCAGCACAGGGACGACCACGGGGACTTCGAAAGAACCCCGGGGTTCGCCCGGGCGAAGTTTCAGGACGATCAGCGCTCCGTTCACCACCACGAAGGCCACCAGCAGCAGCAGCGACGTGGCGTCGGCGAGCTGGCGGATGTCACCGAGCAGCGACAGGATCAGCACGATCCCCAGCAGAACAAAGATGGCCACGTGCGGCGTACGACGGCCGGAGTGGACTCGGCCCAGGAGCGCCGGGAGCAGTCCCTGGCGGGACATGCCGTACAGCAACCGCGAGCCCATGACGAAGTTGAGCAGGGCCGTGTTGGCGACCGCGAAGATGCTGATGGCGGTGAAGAGGATGGGCGGGAAGGAAGGAGCGGCCTTGCGCACCACATCCACCAGCGCGGCCTTCGACTGGCCCAGCTCGCGGTAGGGCAGCACCGACACAGCGGAGATCGCCACCAGCACATAGAGCGTCGTGGCGATCAGCAGGGCCAGCAGCAGCCCCAGCGGCAGGGTGGTGCGCGGCCGCTTCACCTCCTCGGCGACATTGAGGATGTCCTCGAAGCCGATGAACGAGAAGAACGTCAGCACCGCACCCTGGAGCAACAGACCCAGGGTAATGCCCGCCTCCAGGCCCCCCGTCTCCGACGGTGGAACCTCGAAGTAGTCGACCGAGCCCCATGAGCCCACACCCACCCCAATGACGATCAGCAGCCCGGAGAGCTCGACGCCCGTGCACAGCATGTTCATCCACGTGCTCTCACGCATGCCCCGGAAGACGACGAGCGACAACAGCACCAGAAACCCAACGGCCAACACCCCGGTCGGTAACCCCACGCCGAGGGACTGCACGTAGCCGGCGATGACGCGCGAGCCCGTGGCCATCGACGTCAGCCCGGAGGCCGCCACACCCAGTCCAATGAGGAACGAGATAAAGGGGGCCCGGAAGGCGCGGTGGACCACATAGGGCGCGCCCGCCGCGCGCGGGTAACGCGAGCCGATGTTCGCGTAGCTCAGCCCCGTCAGCAGGGCGACGATCATGGCCATGACGAAAGCCAGCCAAACGGCATTGCCCATGAGACCCGCGGCCCGGCCCATCAGCCCATAGATTCCCGCCCCGAGCATGTCCCCCACGCCATAGACCGTTAATGCACCCAGACCCAAGGTCCGGGCCAGGGTCGGTTGAGAGGAGGAGGGAGTGTCTTCGTCGGCGGCCATGGCGCGCCGTCTTCTCACGGTCCGCATCCCATCGGACACGTCTTCAGCGCCAGCTGTCCGGAAGCCGCCAGCAGCCCCGTGTGGGCGGAGGCGCACCGATGGATTCTGGCCGCGAGCTGGCATCATGAGAGCCATGAGGAAGGTGCTCTGGCTCTCTGGTTATGTCTGGGCGCTCCCGGTGACGGTGCTGGGTTTGATGCTCGCCATGCTCTTCGCTCGCCTGGAGTCCGTGGACGAGGAAGGCATCCTCCACTTCGTCGTCCTGCCTGAAGGACCCCTCGCCTGGTATGTGCGCCGCTTCAACATCGCCGCCTTCGCCATTGGCGCCGTGGTGACCTACTCCCGAGAGGACGGCCCACGGCAGATCCGCCTGGTGCGCCACGAGCGCGCCCACGTCATGCAGACGCTCGTGTTCGGGCCGCTGTTCCTGCCCCTCTACGGCCTGGCCTCGCTCTGGCAGCTCTCGCGCGGGCGCCATCCCTACCACGACAACTGGTTCGAGGTACGGGCACGCGCGGCTGAGGTGCCGGGCTACCGCACGCTGCGTCTCGTGCGCTAGCCCCACCTGTGTGTGACACAATGGGCGGGCCATGCCCCCTCAGCCAGCCATCCGTGGCTTCATGTCCAGGACGATCCTCGACGCGGCCAGGAATCTGCCAGCCGACAAACAGCGGCGGGTATTCGAGCTCACCCCAGAGGAGCTGATCTCCCTCATCGAGTCCACGCCCCGGCTGGGCTGGGTCCCGCTCGAGCAGAACATCAAGCTGTCGGACGCTCTCCACCAGGTGCTGGGAACCTCGGGCTTCCGTCAGTTCTTCGCGACGCTCGCCGATCGCATGATGTCCTATCCGCTGCTCCAGTCGTTCTTCGACGGGGCGGTGCGGCTCTTCGGCCTGACACCCCAGGCGATGCTGAAGTGGTCCACCTACGCCTGGGAGCAGTCGTTCCGGGACTGCGGCAGGCTCCTGTACGTGCCGCTCCGGGAGTCAGTGAACCATGGCAGGGTCGAGATGGTGCTGGAGGGCTTCCCCCCTTCGCTGTTGAGCACGGGCACCTTCAGGGAGTCACTCGCGGGCACCTTCGACATGTACCTGCAGCGCGTCTCCAAGAAGGGCCAGGTGAAAATCCGAGAGGTCGACATCGCGAAGGGTCGCGTTGTCTATGACGTCTCCTGGGAGTAGGGCCCTCAAGGTGGAGCGGGCGTGGCAGGTTCAGGCCCACGGGACGGGCCGGAGGCAACAGGCACGGTGAAGAAGAAGGTGCTCCCGCGGCCCGGCTCGCTCTCCACCCGGAGCACTCCGCCGTGCGCCTCGACAAGCCCCTTGGTGATGGACAGCCCAAGCCCCGCTCCGCGGCGGTCTCGCCGGTCCGCCTGCCAGAAGCGATCGAAGATGTGCTCAAGCACCTCCGGGGTCATTCCCGGCCCGGTGTCATGCACGTAGAAGCAGACGGACGCCCCCTCCAACCGGGCGCCCGCCCTGACCGCTCCCCCAGGTGGAGTGAACTTCAGCGCATTACCTAGCAGGTTGGAGAACACCTGGAGGAGCCGATCCCGATCAGCGAGGACGGGCGGCAGCGGTCCGGACTCCTCGAGCTGCAAGTGGACCTCTCCGGCCTGGGGACGAGCGGCCTCGACCGCCTCCCGCAGGAGCCCCTCGGTGGGCTGCGGGCTCGGGCTGATGGAGAGCTGACCGGCCTCCAGCCGCACCACGTCCAACAGGTCTTCAACCAGCCGGCCCATGCGCTGAGCGGAGGAGAGGAGCGAGTCCAGGGCCTCCACGCTGGGTGCGTCGCCCAGCGTGCCCCGTGCTCGCCGCCGCAGCGCCTGAATGCCGAGGACGATTGAATTCAAGGGGCTGCGAAGGTCGTGGGCGACGATGCCCAGCACATCATCGCGAGCCTGGGTGGCGCTGCGGGCAGCCTGATACAACCGCGCATTCTCAACCGCGAGGCTGGCGAGCCGCCCCAAGCGTCGCGCGAACTCCAGGTCGCCCTCGGTGTAGATGCGCCCGGAGTCGGAGGCGATGAACACCAGCGCCCCGAAGAATCGCTCATTCACCACGAGGGGAACGCCCAGGAGCGAGCGCGGCGCCAACTGTTGGAGCAGCACGAGGTGCTCGGCGTTCTGCGTCGTGGATGAGAGGAGCTCCGCCGAGACGTGAGAAAGGAGCACGGGCTCCCGGCTCCTCCACAGCTCGCGCAGGAAGGGGGTTTGGCTCATATTGAGGGGAAGCCCCCGGAGCGCAGCCGCCAGTTCCTGCTTCCCAGGCATTCGGTGGGCCACCTCTGAACGGCGCACCTGCCCCTCCTCGCACAAATAAACGATGCACCAGTCCGCGAGCGACTGCACCGCGAGCTGGGCAACGCGGGAGAGCGTCCGCTCAAAGTCGAGCGAAGAGGAGAGGATTTCTCCGGCCTGTACCAGGAACCGCTGCTCCTCTTCCACGCGCTTCTGGGCGGAGACGTCCCGCAGGATGACCGTCAGAATGTGCGTCCCGTCTACCTCGCGCTTGGAGATGGCTGCCTCAGCGGGGAACTCCTCACCCGTCTTCCTCCTGCCGAAGAGGAGCCGGCGCTCCCCCATCCTCCGGGCGCTGACCAAGCCCTCGGCAAAGGACTGCATGAACCCGCGGTGGTTGGCTCGAAAGCGCTCCGGGAGGAGCAGATCGATCGGCTGCCCAAGCACCTCCGACGCGCTGTAACCGAAGATGGCCTCCGCCCCGGTGTTGAAGATGGTGATAGCCCCTGACTCGTCGAGGGAGATGATGGCGTCCGCCGCGATGGAGACGATGCCCGCGAACCGTGCCTCCGAGGCCGCACGCTGGTCCGCGTTCCACTCCGCCTCCCGCTTCGCCTCTTGTCCACGGCGAAACGCACGCATCACGAGCACCGACTGCGCCACCAGCACGGCCATGGCCACCGGAATCCCGAGCAGGTACACGCGCACCGAGCTCCCCACCCCATGGCTTGCCTGGTTTCGGGAGGAATCCATCTCGTCGCGCTGGTAGCGCAACACCAGCGCGATCTCCTGATTCAACTCCTCTCGTGCCGGCTGGAGCTCCCGAGTGACACGCAGCAGGATACGTTCAAGAGACACCCCCTGCTGGCGCAGCGCTATCAACTCCCGTGAGATGGAGCTCAGGCGGGCCTGGGCGCGTTGGCTCTTCGACAACAACTCCCGCTCTCGCGGAGCCTGGCTCCCAGCGAACATCCCCCCGAGGGCGCGCTCGAATCGCTCACGAGAGCGCTCAAGCTCCTCCAGCATTTGAGCGTCCGGAGAGAGGAGGTAGCTGCGGACAAGCCGTCCCAGGCGCTCGCTCTCCGCGCTCAGGCGCTCGGTGGCCATGGAGCGCTCGGCGGCGACGGCGTAGCGCCTCAAGGACTCCTGCTCCGCCCGTATGACCTGGAGGACCACCAGCAGTGCCCCCACCGCGATCAACGCGGGAAGGAAGACCATCGCGGTAGCGGTGGATAGGAATCGGTGCATGTTCCGGCCGAGCGAGGCCCCCCAACCCCCCACCCGGACGACATCGCGTGGACGGTGCCCGGCTTGATGTAACGCAAAGCGTCGCAACTCACCATGCGACGCCAGGCTCAATCCATTGCTGACTGGATGACACTCCGCGGCATTTGTTGAACAGGAGAACGAAAGTCTTCATGACGGGCTGCGTCAGGAAAGCCTTCAAGCCGGTTGTATCGCTTTAAAGATTTCTTATTGAACGGGTTTTCTGTTATATCGGCGAAGTCGGCGAATCGGCCGACCCCCCCCTCTCACATTTAATCCCGACATTCCGGAGACAGCCATGTTCTCTCGTCCCAACGGGCAAGGTGTATCCTTTGCCGTGACGCTGGCGGCTACCCTCGTGGTGGGCAGCGATGCGCTCGCGAGCACCATCAACCAGAACACCTCGTGGACCATCAACCGCTCGGGCGCAACCAGCACGTATCGCGTCGTGGCCTATGGCGATTCGATCTACGCGGGCTACAACGGCTCGCTCTTCAGCGTGGCGAAGCGCGCGGCGCCGCTCGTTGAGGGTGAGTACCTGGCCAAGGACTTCAATGCCAACATTGAGGTTGTCCGCCGCACCAAGTCAGGCGCGAAGGCCGACGACATCTACAACAACAAGATCGTCGCCGAGCGCTCGTACATGCAGACGAGCAACACCCGCGTGGTGACGTTCGAGATGTGCGGCAACGACTATCTGCAGGCGCGCTCTGCCTTCTCGAGCCAGACGGGCACCTGCAGCTACTCGGGCCTGGACACGGCGCTGGCCAACTGCACCACGTACACGGAGAGGGCCATGCAGGCCATCAACCAGTACGCGACGTCGGCCAAGGCCAAGATCGTCATGAACATCTACTACCCGGGCTATGACGCGGACAACGTGCAGACCAGCTGCACGGATCCCAGCACGGGCACGAGGATCAACAAGCGCGCCAAGTTCCTGCCCTACCTGGCCAAGAGCAACTGGCGCACCTGCAACCTGGCGGAGAAGTACGGCTTCAAGTGCGCGGACGCGTTCGCGGAGATGATGGCGGCTGACTACGACTCCAACGGTGACGGGCAGATCGACCGCGAGGCCATCCGCTACCGCTCGGGCGAGACCGAGGCGGCCTACGTGGCCCGCATCACCAGCACGTTCGCCAGCACCCTGCGGGATGCCAACACGCACTTCGTCAGCTCGAGCGCCAGCTACGACTACATCCAGTCCGACAACACGCACCCGACCTACTACGGCTCGACGATGGGCACGGGCTCGGGCTCGGGGGCGCCGGACTTCAGTGACTCGGTCATCGTGAACGGCCAGAACGCGCAGTGGAACAAGTGGGGCCACGAGCGCGTGGGCTGGATCCTCTCCACGCTGGACCCGGCCACGCCGTAATCGAAGGCCCAGGAAACACCCGGGCGGGGACCCGTCTCCCCGCCTCCTCTCCCGCTCCCTCTGGGAGAGGGTCGGGGTGAGGGTCGTCTGATAGGGTGCGCGCCCGTGAGGTAGAAGCCGCCCCCCAGATGACCCCGCCCCCGCCCCTGTCCTCGCCCCCTCCTCCACCCTCCGAGCCCCTCCACCCGGAAGGCTGGCTCGCCCCGCTGGCGCTCGCCGGGCATGCGCTGCTGGGCTTCGTGCTGGCGCGGACCCGGGGGCACAACAACGGCGGCTTCATCTTCGTAGTCGCCGGCATCCTGCTGCTCTGGTTCGTCGCACTGGTAAGGGTGTCCCGACCCGTCCAGGCCGAGGTGGTGCGCAACAGGACGCGCGCCTGGGCCTGGGGAGTGGCCGCCTTCTTCACCGTCTACAACCTCGTCCTCGCTCCGGGCACCAACATGGACCCGAAGGCCGACCCGCGGCCCTTCGCGCTCCTGGGAGGACTCGCGGTGCTGCTGGTGGGCACCTGCGCCATGCCGCTGCGCGCGCCCTCTCGGTTCGGCCGTCTCCTGGGCTCAGCGCGGACGGTGGGGTTCTTCGTCCTCCCGCTGGCGCTCGGGCTGCAGCTCATCGCCGCATCTCCCTCCCCCCACATCGACGTCTGGGAACTCCATCAACAAGGAGCCCGAGCCCTGCTGAGCGGGCAGCCCGTGTACGGAGGGAGCCTCCAGGCCATCGACTCGTACTCCTTCGCGCGGACCATCGACTCCTACGCGTACCCGCCGCTCAACCTGCTCCTCACCACCGCCGCGTATGCCCTCACGGGAGAGACGCGACACGCCCAGCTCGCGTGCATCCTGGTGGGAGCCTTCTTCTTGTGGCGCGCGGCGCGGCGCCGGGTGGAGCCAGGGGACCCACTCCCCGAGCTGCTCGTGGCCTGTCTCGTCTTTCACCCACGAGGCCTCTTCACGCTGGAGCAGGCCTGGGGCGAGCCGCTCGCGCTGCCCTTCCTCGGCGCCTTCGTGTACTTCCTGGGCGAGGGCCGGAGGACGGCCGCCGCGGTGGCGCTCGGCCTGCTGTGCGCGACGAAGCAGCATTTCGTGCTGTACCTGCCGCTCGCCCTGCTGCTGCCAGGGCCGCGCTGGCGCGGTGCGGCCCTCACCGTGGGGACGGCCGCGGCCACCTTCCTCCCGTTCCTCGCATGGTCGCCCGAGGCGTTGTGGAAGGACCTGGTGGTGCACCACCTCACCAACCCCTTCCGTTCGGACTCGCTCTCGCTGACGGCGTGGTTCGCCCAGCAGGGCATGCCCCCGCTGCCGGGCTGGCTCGGGTTCGCCGGTGCGCTGGCCACGTGGGCGCTGACGCTCGCGCGGCGCCGCGGTCCGGAGACGGTGTTGCTGGGCAGCGCGCTCGTCTTCGGGGTTTTCTTCTTCCTGGGCCGCCAGGCGTTCTGCAACTACTACTACCAGGTGGGCGCCACGGTGCTCGCGGCGGCCGTCCTGGGGTTGGGGCGCGGCCCGGTGGAGGGCGCCACGGCCGGCTCGCCCGGCAGCCAGCAGGAGAGAGGTGCCATGGCTCCGCCTCCACTGGCGGCGTGAGCCCGCGAACCGGTAGGGTGCGCGCCATGAATCGAATGCTGGAGCTTCGAGCGCGGTGGACCCTCGTCACTGGCGCCTCTTCCGGACTGGGCCAGGAGATTGCCCGGTCCATCGCGAGGGATCATGGCGGCAACGTGCTGGTGGTGGCGCGGCGGCGCGAGCGGCTGGAGACCCTGTGTGAGGAGCTGCGCTCGAAGTACGGAGTGCAGGCGGCCTTCATCACGGCGGACCTGTCGAACCCCGACGACGTGGAGCGCGTCTTCACCGAGGCCACGCGCGAGCGGGACATCCACGGCGTCGTGCTCAACGCGGGCGTGACGTACTGGGGCGAGGCGCTGAAGCTGGACTGGGGTGAGTTCCAGGCCATGCTGGACACCAACGTCACCAGCATGGTGCGGCTGTCCACCCTCTTCGCGAAGCACTTCATCGAGCGGAAGACGGAGGGCGGGATGATGTTCGTCTCCAGCGTGTCCGCCTTCATCCCGGTGCCGTACCAGGCGGCCTACAGCGGCACCAAGGCCTTCATCCTCAGCTATGGCCAGGCGATGGGACAGGAAGTGCGGCACCACGGGGTGTCCGTCACCGTCTTCGCGCCGGGTGGCATCACCACCGAGCTGCTGGACAAGGCAGGGCTCTCCAACCGCTTCAAGGCGGGAGACATGGGAATGATGAGCGCCACGGAGTGTGCCACGCACGCGCTGCGCGCCTTCATCTACCGCAAGGAGCTCTACGTCCCCGGGCTGCTGAACCAGACGCTGGCGCTGGCCGCGAGGCTGCTCCCGCGTGGCTTCCTGGCGCAGCGCACGGCCGTGATGTACCGGCCCGAGCGCTGAGCTTATGACTCCTGCGCCAGCTGCTCGTGGATGGCGCGGAGAAGGGCCTCGTCGGAGAGGCCCTTCTCCCAATTCCCAGGCAACTCCACCCGTACCGACTTCGCCCCACCGTTGGGGGTGCAGACGACGTGGAAGCGATTGCTGGAGTCGTCGACGCGAGCCGCCTCCGTCTTCTCCGCATCCTTCCCCAATCCTGAGAAGGCCTGGATGCACGACCAGGTGATTCCCGCCGAGTCCGTGACTTCCCGAGGCATGCCGTCGTCCTCCGTCGGTGAATGAAGGTCCGGTCCTCACGCGTGCCGGGGCCTGCGCCAGAAGGGGGGGCGCCGCGGGCCTCGCTTCTCGAGCTGCTCCGCCACGTCTCCCTTCAGCGGCAGGTTGAGGCGCTCACGCCGCAGCAGGAGCAGCTCGCGGATGACGATCTGACAGGCCCCTACGACGGGCACCGCGAGGAAGGCCCCGAGCACCCCCGCCAGCTCGGCGAAGAGGAGGATGCCGAGCAGCGTCACCAGCGGGTTGAGCTCCACGGTGCGCTTGTAGATGACGGGCGCCAGCACGTGGTTCTCGAACTGCTGGTAGCAACAGACGTAGACGAACACCATCACGGCATCGAGCGGCCCGCCCGAGGCCAGCGCCACCAGACAGAGCACGAAGCCAGACAGGGTGGCGCCCAGCAGGGGGATGAGGCTTCCCAGACCCGAGAGGATTCCGAGCGGCAGGAAGAAGGGGACGCCAATGATGGACAGGAAGAGGGTGGCGAAGATGGCATTCACCACGCCGATGATGCCCAGCCCGCTCACGTAGCCGCCCACCGAGTGGTACACCTTTCCCAGCACCCGCTCGTAGCGCTGGCGATGGGCCGGGAGGGATTCGGCGAGCACCCCCCGCACCACCCGGCCGCCGTAGACCAGCATGAAGACGACGAGGAAGAGCACGGTGAGGAAGGCGCCCGCGCCCGCCACCAATCCACCCAGCAAGCGCATGGCTGGATTCACGGCCCACTGAAGGAGCCCGGCACTGCCCGTTCCGAGAGAGCCCAGCCGCTGGTCAATGCGGAATCGCGCGTCGAGCCACTGGAAGAGCTGGGTCTGGTGCATGCGCTCGTTGAGCTCGGGCAGGCGGTCGACCAGGTCCCTCACCTGCGCCACCGTGGGCGGAATGATGAGGAAGCTCGCGCCGACGATGGCCCCCAACACCACGGACATCACCACGCCAATGGCCAGGGGCCGCTTCAACCCCCACCGCTCCAGCCGCTCCACTCCGTGGTTGAACGCCACCGCCAGGAGGACAGCCGTCACGCTGAGGGTGATGGTGACGATGCCGTGAATCAGCAGATAGATGGCGGCCACCACTCCCATCACAGTGCCGCAGATGGTGAGCACGGTCT
Source organism: Archangium minus (assembly GCF_044360475.1). Lineage (NCBI taxonomy): Bacteria > Pseudomonadati > Myxococcota > Myxococcia > Myxococcales > Archangiaceae > Archangium > Archangium minus. Next base: position 3,940,022 of record NZ_CP043494.1, on the reverse strand, counting down.
TCACCGTCACCTGTGAACGAGGCACCGGCACCGGCTCGCGATCATTCACGGGCTCGATGGGCGGACGAACGGGCCTCTCGGGATCCACAATGAACCTCCCCCCTCGGGATGAAAGCCTCCAGCAAAGCTGGGGCTCCTCTGGACGGAGTGGCAGTGCCTGCCTCACGGAAGGACACCCATCGCTCGGCTGCTCGGCTGGTGGAGGCGGAACCTTGCGATTCGGACAGCCCGGCTAGAATGCCGCGTCCATGAGTGTCAATCGATGGACAGATGAGCGCCTCGACGGCCTCCGCCAGCGGGGAGACCCGCTCGCGGACGAGCTCGTGAAGAACCTGTTCCAGCAGGGGCAGGTGGGGACGGCCAATGCGTTGATGAAGCAACTGCTTCGCAACGACCAGCTCGTCCCCGACACGCTGCCCGAGCTGCTGCGCGAGTACCTCGTCGCCACCGCCAGCCTACCGTCGTGGGCGGACCCCGAGCTCCTGCACCAGGGTGAGGCGCTGTTCTGCCGGTACGGGCCGCAGTCCGTCGTCTCCCTCTTCTGTGGTGCCCTGCCGGCGAGCTACGCGGCGGCCCATGGCGTCCAGGTCATCCACCTCACCGCCCGCCTGGCGACAGACCCCTTCCGCCGCATCGTGGAGACGGCGCAGATGTTGGTGGACGTGATGTCCCCGGGGGGGCTGGCACCCGGTGGCAACGGCATCCGCAGCGCCCAGAAGGTGCGCCTGATGCACGCGGCCGTGCGCCACCTCATCCTGGAGAGCGGCAAGTGGAACCCCGAGTGGGGCCACCCCATCAACCAGGAGGACCTGGCGGGGACGCTGGTCGACTTCTCATATGCCGTCGTCACGGGCCTGGAGAAGCTGGGCTGCACGATGTCCGCGCAGGAGCAAGAGGCCTACCTCCACTCCTGGAAGGTGGTGGGGCACGTGCTGGGATTGGACCCGGCGGTGCTCCCGGAGGACATGGCGGACTGCGCGGCGCTCGCCGAACGCATCCAGCGGCGGCACTTCCGCGCGAGCACCGAGGGCCAGGAGCTCACGCGCGCGCTCATTCAGCTGGCCGAGCACGTCACGCCGGGCGACCTCTTTGATGGCATGGCGGCCTCGCTCATGCGCCACATCCTGGGTGATGACATCTCCGAGATGTTGAAGGTGCCACCGGCGGACTGGACCCGGCACTTGATTGGCCCTCTGGCGCTGATGGGGTGGGCCTCGGACGAGCTGGGAGACCGCTCCTCGGCGGTGGCGAAGCTCTCAGCGGTGTTTGGTCGCAAACTGCTGGAGGGGCTGCTGTGGATGAACCGCGGTGCCGAGCGGCCTCCCTTCCGCATCCCACCCACGCTGCGGGAGTCGTGGCACGTCGAGGGCCAGTAGCACCCCACAAAAAGAAATCGCCACACTCATTCAAATGCAACTTGATTGCGTTTGAACCTCAGTGGCACAGTGCCTCCGCGTTGGACGGAAAGCCGGAGGCCTGCGGTGGCGCGTATTGTGTGGAGCATGGGTGTGGGAGGTCTGGTGCTGGCGCTCCTGTTGGCGCTGTGGCTGGACCGCCCCCTGGAGCCGCCCCAGGCCAGACCCCCGTCAGCCGAGCTGGCCGAGTCGTCGCCGAGGGCTGCCCCGTCCCACCCCGCGCCCACCGCGTCTGAGGCCCCTCCACCCACTGCGCCGCCCCGTGAGCCGCCTGTAGCGGTGTCCACGCCCCCCTCTGGCGAGCCCCTCCCCATGCCAGGCCTGGCCGCAGCACCCTGGCCCCTGTCCCCTCGGGCACGCCGGAAGCTGCCGGAGCAACGCCTCAACATTGTCCGCGCACTGCGCGGCGATTACGCCACCCCGCTCGAGCGCCGTGATGCGGTGCTCGCCCAGTTCCACGCCTCCGGAGAGAGCCAGGAGGCCTGGACGCAACAGGCGCGCAAGGCGCTGGAGACATGGCGGAGCACCCTCGAAGCAGAGGTCCTGCCCGTACGCGCCGAGCCGCCGCGTTGCTACGCCGCCGGCTGTGTGACGCACGTCACGTTTCCCGACGCGGCCTCCTACGAGGAGGCCCGGCGACGGGTCCCCGGCCTGAAGCTCGGCGACGTCGGTCCCCACATGCAGCTGCCCGCCGAGCACCTGCCCTCAGGCGAAGTCGTCGTGCCTTGGGCCGTGCTGTCTCCGGAGCGGACCTGAGGCCCCCCTTCACCCAAGTAGTCCCCCCCAACCGACAGAGGAGTCACATCATGATGAAGGACCTGTTCAAGAAGAGCCTGCTCGCCGCTGGCGTGGCGATGATGCTCACCGGCTGCGGCACCACGGAGGCCGAGTTCCAGGAGGCCGCGCTGGAGAGCCAGCAGCAGGGGCTCGCCGCCTGCACGGACACCACGGAGCTGGAAGAGGTGGCCGAGCACGCCTGCAGCCACGCGGTGTACGGCCCCTTCCAGAACGTGACGGCCAGCCCGCTGGGCACCCCGTCCTTCGTGGACGTCAACCTCCCGCACACCGCCTACGTCGTCACCCTGCCGGCCAAGACCAACGGCTGCGGCTATGGCGGCGCGGTGACGTTCACCGCCGAGGAGTCCGGCGAGTACGCCTTCCTGCTGTCCCGCGTGCGTGGCCTGCGCATCTTCCAGGGCAACGTGGAGATCACGCGTGAGTGCCGCTACAGCATCCCCTCGGAGGTCTGCAGCGACCTGCGCACCGCCATCATCGCGGACCTCGAGGCCGGCCAGGACTACCGCCTCGAGTTCGAGTCCATCACGGCGGCGAACGCCCAGTTCACCCTCCTCGTCGAGGAGGCGGGCCACCACCACGAGGAGTAGTCCCACCTCGGGCCTTCCGGCCTGACGCGGGGTCCATGGGTCATACCGCCCGTGGGCCCCGCCCGTTCATTTGTATCCCTGTTGCATCAACCACGAAATAACGAGTAGGAAGCTGCGCATGCGTCCATCTCTCCGTGTCCTCGTCCTGGCCGTCTGTTCGGCGGCGCTCGCCGCCTGCGGAACCGATCCGGAGCCAAAGCCCGAGCCTCCCGGCGGGCCCTCGCAGGAGCAGACAGATCCCTGCGCGCCCAATGGCCACATCCACCGCGAGCCCACCGGAGACTGGTGCCACTGTGATCGCGGCTACATGGCGTCCGAGGAAGGCCTGTCGTGCATTCCGGACCCCAACTACGACCCGGACGCAGGCTTCAGCTTTGGCGACAACGGCGCGCACGCCTGCTGGCACGTCACCAACGGCCCCTTCGCCACGGTGACCGCGTCCGTGGAGCGCAAACCGCGCGTGGATGCCTTCCACACCTACTACACGGTGAAGCTCCGTCCGGAGAACGGGCAGTACGTGGGCACCTTCAACTTCAAGGGCTACGCCACCGGGAACTTCGTCGCCTACCTGAGCGACGCCAGCGTGCCCATGACGATCCATGAGGGAACGCTCGTCGTGGAGCCGGTCGCCACCGCCCCCGTGCCCGCCGACATCTGCACCGGCCTGGTGCACATGGTGGGCTACCAGCTCACGGATCAGGTGCAATACACCGTCACCCTGGGCCCCACCCCACTCCCCGAGCTGGGCCTCGTCATCGAGCACCTGTGATGCGCCCAGCACGTCACTCGAAGTGACGAAGACGCTATTGCAACTGAGTTGCACATCAGTCATCACTGATCGCACCGCGGAGTGCGCGGTGCTGACGCCAGGCGCCGCGCCGCTCCCGGTTCATTGAAAGGGATTGACACCATGAAGATGACGATGAGGACTCTCGGAAGCGCGCTCCTCGGCCTGACGCTGGCGGCCTGCGGCCCCGCCATGGAGGGCGAGGAAGGAATGCAGGACCAGGAGCAGACGCTGGAGGCCGGCTGCACGCAGCTCGGCTCCAACATCACCAGCCACGCCTGCACGCACCAGAACATCAGCACGGACCATGTCGCCGTGACGGCGACGAGCGGGCTCACCAGCGCCACGCCCTCCATCAGCACCACCCACAAGTTCTACGACGTGACGATGCCCGCGGGCCTCGCTGGGACGGTGAAGTTCAGGCCGTCCGCCGCGGGCTCCTGGGCCTTCTATGTGTCGCAGAACGTCAGCGTCACGGTGAAGGACTCCGCCGGGACCACGATCAACTCCGTGCTCGGCCACTCCGTGTCCAGCGGCTGCTCGCTGGTGAAGGCGGCCGTGTACGATCTCACCAGCACCACCACCGACTACCAGGTGACCTTCGGAGCCGCGTCGGGCAACCTGCTGGGCGTGGTCCCCGAGCGTCTGGAGGACAACCGCGTTCGCTTCTACCAGGACGCGGACAATGACGGCTATGGCAACAACAGCGTCTCCGTCTACACCGCGTGCGTGCCGCCGGCCGGTTACATCCTCCAGCGCAACGACTGCAATGACGCCAACGCCAGCATCAAGCCGAGCGCCACGGAGATCGTTGGCAACAGCGTGGATGAGAACTGCAACGGCTCGCTGACCAACTAGCCCTCCCCTCTGTAACAGCGGGCCCCGCCCGCGAGCCGGGGCGGCCTCTGTCCGAGGTCGCCCCGGTGTCATTTCCACCACCCACGAGGAAACCTGAACGATGCGCCTCACCCCTGTCATTGCCTTATTCGCCGCCTGCGCCCTGGCTCCGCTGGCTTGTGACAACGAGACTCCTCCCTCCGGAACGGATGCCGGCACGAATCCCGGCACGGACGCTGGGACGGATGGCGGCACGGACGCCGGTGAGCCCCGCACGTCCGTCTCCAGCTCGCAGCCCGCGGAGGGGGCGTCGGACCTGTACCCCGTGGAGATGTATTACGACAGCGCGGCGAGCCGCCCGGGCGTGTACCAGCGCAAGGTGCTCTCCGTGACGTTCAGTGGCCCCATGGATCCCTCGCGCTCACAGGTGACACTGACCCACCGGTCGGACTCCAGCATCGAGCCGCGCACCCTGTCGGGCCAGTGGTCCTCCGACCACCGCACGCTGACCGTCACCCTCCTGGCGCCGGAGGAGGGAGGGCCTCCCCTGGAGGAGAAGTCCCCCTATACCTTGGACCTCACCCAGCTCCGGGACGAGGCGGGACAGCCGATTGATGGAGCGCCCGTCGTGGGCGATGGCAAGCTGGACTTCACCACCGGAGCCAGGGACGGCGACCTGGAGCACGCCTGCTCCCATACGCTTGTCAACACGCCGGTGGAGCACAACGCCGCTCCTTCGAAGTTCGCCTCCCCGCCCGCGACGGACATCGGCCACGCGCGCTACCGGCTGACGCTCCCGGGCACCGATGGCGCCTATGCGGGGTACTCGGAGTTCATCTCGACACCGGACGTCGACGAGACCATCAGCCTGTACCTCGATCGGGAGGTCGCGCTGTCCGTCCGCGACGAGACCGAGAGCGTGGATGCCCCGGTGGAGGTCCGCGCCATGCCGCCAGCCTGTGCCGGCGTCACCCACCGGGCCCGCTTCAGCGCCATGGCGGGAGACAGGCTCTACTCGCTCCACTTCGGGCCGGCCAGCTTCACGACGTTCGAGTTCATCCTCGAGCGCCAGGACAAGAAGTAGCGAGCCCGCCATCAGGGAGCGGAGCCTGGCTCCCACGCGGCGGAGAACGCGGTGTGCCGCCGCACGTTGAGCAGCAGCGCGCGGTGCACCTGGTTCTCCGGGGGCACCGTCACCGCGGCTCCACTGGTCGGCACCTCGAGCCGCTCGAAGAGGGTTCCCGCGAACCAGCGGTGGGGCTGGAGCTCCACGACGAAGAGGCCATCGTCCTCCAGCTCCACTTCGATGGGGACGAACTCCACCCGCTGCGTCTCCACGGGTGGAGGGAAGTCCAGGGCGACCCGGAAGGCAAGGCTCTGCCCCTCGCGAGAGGCCGTGCCCTCCAGCAGCACCGAGCGGCCCTCGAGCGGCGCCGCCTCCGCGCCCAGCGCCTGAGACGGCGGCTGGAGCAGCAGCGAGAAGGAGCGGGCCATGCCAGCGATTCCCGGTGAGCGCCCGAGCACTCGCGTCGCTCCGCCCTCCGCCAGCAGATCAAACACCACCTCGCGATCCCACTCCCCCAGTACCTGCCCACCGGAGAAGAAAGACTCGTGTGCGTACGCAGAGGGGACCAGCACCTCGCTCATGCGGCGCCACAAGCGTCCCGTGGGGCGCGTCTGGAGCGGCGAGGGGTTCTCGAAGAGGTAGATGGGGCCGAGCACCATGCGCGCGGAGGTAAGCGCCACGCGCCAGCCGGTGTCGGTGGTGAAGTGGCCCGGCTGCGTCTCACCGGGGGCAATCCCGGTGCGCAGGCCCATGCGGAAGACGATGCCGCGACCTCCGGTGCCGGACAGTCCACAGGCAGCGCCACCGCCGAGCAGCGCGGCGCCGAGCAGCGTGGTGAAGGCACGACGCGTGGTGCGCAAGGGGGTCGTCATGGCTGCTGCTCCTCCTCCTGGAAGTCCAGGTAGACGGTGAAGGTTCCGCGGAAGGTACGAGGGGCGCCCGCGGAGAAGTGACGCGTGGCCATCAGGGAGGCCGGAGCGTCCGGGCCGCGGAAGTTGGACACGTAGTTGAACTCCGCCTCGCGCCAGCGTGCGTCGAGCAGGTTCTCCACCGTCACGCCGAACTCCATCCACTTCCACCGGGCGCGGGCGGCCACGTCGAAGAGGAAGATGGGTTCGCTGTAGCGGTCGAGCGGCAGCGGCTTGGGTCCGATGGCGCTGTGCCCCAGCGCGAGGTTCCACCCGAGCGGGAGCCCGGCCAGGGTGACATCGCCGCGCAAGGAGGCGTCGAGCCGACCGAGGAGCTGGGGGATGTAGGGCATGACGGTGCCCTCCCACATCTTCCAGGGCGAGGCTCCCGGAGTAGGCAGCGTGGCGCGCGCCCAGGCGACGCTGGCCTGCACGTCCAACCGCTCCTGGAGGGTGTAGCGCGCGGTGGCGAAGGCCCCCAGCCGCTGCGAGGGCCCCACGGGCTGATTGCGGCCCGCAGTCTCGTCGAACACGAGGTCCTGCGAGACGCGGGTGCCGAAGAAGGCGCCCCGGACTTCCAGCTCATAGGGCCGCCCTTCCCCGCTGAGCCGCCAGCCCAGGCCCGTCTCCGCTGCCGTCACCCGGGCATAGGGAGCGAGCTCCGCATCAGACAGCGCCGCCGCGTCACTGGAGCGCGCCCCCAGGCCCGCGCTGGTGAGCCAGGTGAGCTGAGGGGTCAGCCGCACTTCCGCGGTGATACGAGGGCTGGTGAAGAAGCCATACGCCTCGATGGACTCCTCGGGGATGCGCTCGCCCTGCCTGTCGGAGCTGGGCCGATTCTGGTCCTCCACGCCGAAGAGGAAGGTGTCCAGGCGCAGGCCGCCCCGCAGGGTGAGCCAGGAGAGAGGAGCGAGCCGCAGCGAGGCGTAGGCGCCCAGGTTGGTGGTGCGCACCTGGTTGTCGAAGAGGGTGCTGTACGGTGCGCCCCCGTTGGCCCGCAGACGGCGAGCGCGGGTGAGCACGTCGTCGAAGCGGGCCACATAGCCCAGCTCCAGCGGCTGAGGCTGACCCAGGAGGGTGTAGCCCGGGGTGTAGCGCCCGCGCAGGCCCACGGTGGTGCCGCGGTAGTACTGCTCGGTGTTGTCACCGCGAGGGTCCTCGCCGACGGGCGGTACGTCATTGAGGAACCCCGTGAAGTTGTCGCGGATGCGCATCTGCCGCATCACGACGAAGCCCTGCTGCACGAAGCGCCCGCCCCGGCGCAACCGTGACTGCAGCTCGGCGGAGAGGATGTGCCGCTGTCCGGCCCCGCCCTGGTTGGGGTCGTAGAGACAGAAGAACTGGGAGTCCGCATCGGAGGCGCAGGGCATACGGCCATCCACCACGTCCGTCTCGCGGACAACACCCGCCGAGGAGAACCGGGACGCATAGCTGGTACCGAAGAGGCGAAGCCGCGTCTCATCGCCCACGCGGAATTCCACCTGGGCCATGGCACCTGCGTTGGCGTAGGCGCGGTTGGGACCAAAGCCGTGCCCCTGACGCAGCAGCAGACCCACGAAGGTGGCCTCGTTCGACTCAGGAGGTCCCCACACGAGCGACAACCGACGCGAGGCGAAGCTGCCATAGCTGGCGGACGCGGTGAGGCCCCGGCGCTCGAGGCCGAGCTGGTACTCCACGGTGCCCGCCACGCCAAAGTCTCCTTGGGACGGGTCATAGGGCCCCTCGGTGATGCGCAGCGAGTGCACCAGCTCCGGGATGATGAAGTAGGTGTCGGCGTAGCCGTGGCCGTGGGCATGCGACACCTCATTAAGGGGGACACCATTCAGGCGGAACTCGACGTCCTTGCCCTCACCGGCGTCGAAGCCGCGGATGAAGATGGTATCGGCATGACCCTCGCCGCCGTGGTTGGCGAGCATGACACCGGGGGCGAGCAGCATCAGATCGGAGGCGGAGTTGCGAGGCACATCCGCGAGCTGCCCCACGGAGATCTGAAAATCCCCCACGGCGGAGGGAGGAGGGGCATAAGCCTGACCGCGAACCGTCGTAGAAAACGAAGGCCCCTCCCCCCCCTCCTCCCTCTCCCCCTGGGAGAGGGTCGGGGTGAGGGTATCCGCCCCCGTGTTCATGCCCGTGGAAGCCCCCTCTCCCTCTGGGAGAGGGCCGGGGTGAGGGTCTACCTCCGAGGAGGCAGCAGCCTCCGAGGAAACCAAGCCCGCCCCGTCAGGAAGAGCCGGGGGAACAAAGGACACAGGAACATCCACCTGGACCTCCAGGGGCACCTCACCGCGGCGAGCGGGCTGAAAACGCCAGCGGAGGGCGGCGGCCATGGCTGCGCGGTCGAACGGAGCACCAGCGGACTCACGCACATCGACGCGAGACACCTCGCCGGCCTCATCAATGGTGAGGCGCAGCAGCACCGTGGCGGGGGCGGAGAGCGCGGGTGCGTCCGCCGGCATCACGGGGGGAGCGGCCTCCAAGGGCACGGGGGGGGACACAGGCACATCGGCCGAGGCGCCCAGGAGGCAGAGCACCAAACAAGAAATCCACATGGGTGACCGCGGAGATACACCACCCCGTACTTGACTCGCAACTTGGTTGCATCTACTTCCCAGAGACATGAACAACGCATGGCGGATGACGTGGTACGTGGGGCTGGTGGCGATGGCTCTCGCGGGGACGGCGTGCGAGCCCGTGGCCGAGGGTGAGGTGCGGGTGACGATGAGCGGCGGGGACGGAACCCAGCGAGGCTACGCGAGCCACCTCTTCCAGGATGGCTGGTCCGTGCAGTTCACGAAGTACCTGGTATCACTGGGGGACTTCACCCTCACCTCGGCCTCCGGGGAGAAGCGCACGGCGCCGGAGCACGTGCTGGTGGACGTGCAGAAGGGGGACGTGCCGTTGACGGGGCTGAAGGGGCTGCCGGCCGGGCGTTGGGGGGTGGGCTTCCGGGTGAGCCCGCCGAGGGAGGACACGAAGCTGCCGGACGGGAACGTCTCCGCCGAGGACCTCGCGATGATGCGCGAGCGCGGCTACAGCTACTGGGTGGAGGGGGTGGCGGTGAAGAAGGATGTGGGCGTCTACACCTTCCGCATGGGCTTCCCCGTGAACGCGCACATGGTGGACTGCATCAACGGCGTGGACGGGACGATGGGCATTGTCGTGCCGGAGAACTCCGTGGCGGAGGCGGAGGTCACCATCCACGCGGAGCACATGTTCTACGACCGGCTCGGCACACACCGAGGGGTGCAGCTGCGCTTCGACGCCATTGCCGCCACGGCGGACGAGAACGGGGTCATCACCCCCGAGGGGCTCTCCACACAGAACCTCTTGGATCTGCGCGACCGGAACGGGGGCGAGCTGAAGGACGACCAGGGCCAGCCCGTCGTCTACGAGCCGGGCGCCTACACGGTGCGGACGCTCCAGGAGTTCGTGACCCAGAGCGTCGTGGACCAGGCGCACCTCAATGGAGGAGGAGTCTGCACGGTCGCCCACTGAGGTGACGCCGTGCCACCTTTCCGCCCCGTCCCCGGGTGGGCTATGCCGTCCACCCGCGAAGAGCCGGGAGCGGAAGGAAACACGTTGAAGCGTCTATTCGTCACGGGAGGCACGGGGTTCATCGGCGCGAGGTTCATTCCCCTGGCGCTGGAGGCGGGTTACGAGGTGCGGGGGCTCACCCGGAACGCCCGGGCCGCCGAGCGGTGGAAGCACGCGGGAGTCACCCCGGTGCACGGAGATCTGCTCACCCCAGGGCCCTGGCAGGAGGAGGCGGCAGCGAGCGAGCAGGTGGTGCACCTCGCCCAGCCCCTCACCTTCGGAGGCCGCGTGACGCACAAGCGGGCCGTGGCCTACCGAGAGCAGCGGCTGCGCATGGACTCGCTGCTGCTGGAGTCACTGAAGCCGGGCACCGTGAAGCGCGTGCTCTATGTGGGCGGAACCAGCTACTACGGCAACCAAGGTCACAACCTGGTCACGGAGGACAGCACGCCCAGGCCCTCGGGGTGGGGTCCGTATATCGCGCCCGCCATCGAGGCCCTGCCCGGGTACCGGGCGCGCGGGCTGCCCCTGGTGGAGGCCTATCCCGGCTCGGTGTACGGGCTGGGCTCCTGGTTCGAGGAGTACACGCTGGTGCCACTGAAGGGGGGCCGGCGCCTCTTCGGCCTGAAGGAGACGCTCGTGAACAAGATGTCCCCCATCCACGTGGAGGACTGCGCCCGAGCCCTGCTGCACCTGCTGGAGCACGGCGAGGTGGGAAAGCGCTACTTCGTGGTGGATGACGAGCCGGTGACCTTCGCGGACCTCAGCCGCGTGGCCGCGGAGACCCTGGGCGTCACCCACCGCAGGGTCCTCCTTCCCCGCTGGCTGTGCACGCTCGCCCTGGGCCCGGTGCTCACGGACTCCCTGACGGCGGAGGCGCTGCTCTCCAACGCGCGCCTGCACGCCACGGGCTTCCAGTTCCGCTATCCCACCATCCGCGAGGGCGTGCCCGCCCTGGTGCGGCAATGGCTGGAGACTCGGGCTCAGACGCGCTGATCGCCGTCGTGCACGGCCCTGCCGGACGCCAACACCTTGGAGAGTTGCAGGAGCCGCTCGGTGCCCACCCGCATGAGCGCCGCGCGGACTCCGGGCTGACTGGCGAGATACTGCTCGAAGGCCTCGCGTCCCAGCCGGAGCATGTGACACGACGTCTCCGCGCGCACCGTGGCGCTCGCAGGCTGGCCAAGCAGCAGGGAGATCTCCCCGAAGACATCCCCTTCCCGCAGGTTGGGGAAGGCCGTCTCCCGCCCGTCGGGACGGCGGAACAGCGGCGTGCACTGGCCTTGGAGCAGCAGGTACAGGCCATCGCCCTTCTGCCCCTGCTCGATGATGACGCGCCCGGCATCCACGGTCCGCAGCTCGAAGATGTGGGACAGCGCCTCCCGCTGCGCGGGCGCCAGCGCGGAGAAGATGGGGTGGCTGCGCAGCACGTTGGCCAGCAGCCGATCCCGGTAGAAATGCTGCACGGTGTCGCCCACCGAGTGGTGCTTGAAGGCAATTCGCTCCACCCGCGTCCGGTGGAGCTCGAGCGCCAGGACCGGCTCGGTGGCCACCACAGTGGCCAGCCGGGGGCTCTCGGACACGAGGGCGATCTCCCCGAAGAACTCCCCCTCCCCCAGCGAGGACAGCGTGCGTCGCTCGCCGCCCTCTATCTGACGCACCACGTCCACGCGCCCCTCGACGAGGATGAAGGAGGAGCGGCCCGGCTCACCCTCGACGATGAGGTTCTGCCCGGGTTGGAAGACGCGCGGCTCCAGGACGCCCACCAGGGCCATGAAGGGCTCGCGCGGAAGCAGCGAGAAGAGCGGCACCCGAGGCAGCGCTCCGGCCCCCGTGGTGGCACCCGAGGCAGCGGACCGGGCGTAGAGCTCCGCCAGCAGCTGGGGGGTGCGCGTGTGGGCCGGCTCGAGCTGCAAGAGCACCCTGCACACCGCGATGGCGCGCAGCGGCTGACCCTGCCGGGCCAGGTCCGTGGCCAGTGCCTCAGCGGAGGCGAGCGCCTCGGGAGTGCGGCCGAGCGCCTGGAGCCGTTCTAGCCGCGGGAGGAGTGGGTCGGACATATTGAACCCTGTATGCCACAGGCCCTGGATCCGCGCAGCCCCGCGGGACACTGCAATCACCGGGCCCCTCGGGCGTAGAATGGACGCCCACCTCGGAACTCCTATGGGTACCCACAAAGACATGAAACAGAACCGCCCCAGGTGGAAGACGTACCTCATGGAGCTCGCCGCGTTGGGCGTACTCTTCGTGGGCCGTGCCAGCTTCGCGGACCACTACCACGTGCCGTCCGGCTCCATGGAGCCCACGCTGCAGGTCAGGGACCACTTGATGGTGGACAAACGAGCGTACGGGCTGCGCGTCCCCCTCACCCACGTCTGGCTCACCGAGTCGGAGCCGCGGCGCGGGGACGTCATCGTCTTTGACTCGCCCATCGACGGGAAGGTGATGGTGAAGCGGCTGGTGGGCCTGCCGGGGGATCGCATTGCCTTCGAGGGCGAGTCCCTGCACATCAATGGACAGCCCGTGGCGCAGGAGCTCACCCCGGACGGCGCTCGGCTCGAGCTGCTGCCGGGAGCACTCCACCCCATTCACCCCGAGCCCTACCAGGGGCCCGACATGGACGAGCTGGAGATTCCTCCGCGGCACTACCTGGTGCTCGGAGACCACCGGGGCAACTCGGCCGACAGCCGCGTCTGGGGGCTGCTCCCCCGAGAGAACCTGCTGGGCCGCGTGGTGGCGGTGCTCTACAGCCCACGCGACGGAATCTCCGGGAGCGAGCGCTGGTGGATTCCGATGAGCACGGACGAAGGTCGCGGCGTAGACGCGCGCCTCTCGCGCTGACGCGGCTCTAGGCTCCCCGCTCGCTCGGTCCTCCCTTGAGGACGAGGGCTGCGTCGCTCGGCGAACGTCACGGGCGAGCATGGAGAGAGGCCCTCGCCCCAGCAGGAACCGGTGCTTCCCGGACATGGACCGAAGCCCCACCTTCCCAGGAAGAAGGCCTGCCTGCAGGAGGGCGAGGTGATGAAACATCCCGCGTCGCCGAGAGTCGTCACCCTCGTAGGACCCCAGGGCGTGGGAAAGACGACCCTGTTTGAGTCGCTGTTGCGGTCCATGGGGGCAGAAGAAATCCGCATGGGGGGAGCGAGCGGTGCGGCCGCCGGACGGAGCATGACGCTCGAGCTCTCCGTGGCCCACGCAACGTTCTTGGGAGAGGACTGGACCTTCATCGACAGCCCGGGAGCCCTGGAGTTCACCCAGGAGGCGCGCCACGCCCTCATGGTGAGCGACGCGGCGCTGGTGGTGTGTGATGCCTCGCCCGAGCGCGCCGCGGCCCTAGCGCCGCTCTTCACCTTCCTGGATGCGCGCCGCATCCCTCACCTGCTCTTCCTCAACGTGCTCGAGGAGGGAGGCGCCTCGGTGCGCGAGGTGCTCGAGTCGCTTCAGGCCGTGTCCTCTCGGCCGCTGGCGCTGCGAGAGATTCCCCTGCGCCAGGGCGGGCACCTGGTGGGCGTGGTGGACCTGGTGAGCGAGCGCGCCTGGGTCCAGGAGAAGGAAGGCCGACCCGCACTCATCTCCCTGCCGGACGCGGACCGGCCCCGGGAGGAGACAGCACGGCGCGAGCTGATTGAGCGGCTGGCGGATCTCGACGACACGCTGCTTGAGCAGCTCCTCGAGGATGTGGTGCCTCCGCCAGAGGCCCTCTACGGACAGCTGGAGCGCGCGTTGCGCGAGGATCGGCTGGTGCCCGTCTTCCTCGGCTCGGCGGAGCAGGGCCTGGGCCTGGAGCGGCTGCTCAAGGGCCTCCGGCACGAAGTACCCACGGTGGACGAGACGCGCGAGCGCCTGGGCATTCCTGGAGGCGTCACGCCGCTCGTGCAGTCCTTCAAGACGCAGCACCTGCCGCACGTGGGCAAGCTGTCGATGGTCCGGGTCTGGCGCGGAGAGGTGCATGACGCAGGCACGCTGGCCGACAGCCGAGTCAGTGGCGTGCTGCGGCTGCACGGGACGAAACAGACGCCTGTCGGCGTGGCCCGCCCGGGTGAGGTGGTGTCCATCGGGCGCGTGGAGGGGCTGCGCACAGGCAACCTGGCCGACACTGGCGGCGTGCACGCGCCCAAGGAGTGGCCCCTGGCGCCGCCCCCGGTGCACCAGCTCGCCATCGTCGCGGAGAAGCGCACGGATGACGTGAAGCTGACGACGGCCCTGTCCCGACTGGTGGAGGAGGATCCCTCCCTGTCGGTGGACCAGGAGGCGGACTCGCAGATGCTCCTGCTCGGCGGACAGGGAGAGCTGCACCTGCGCGAGGCCGTTGAGCACCTGCGCACACGCATGCGCGTCCCGGTGATGACGCGTCCGCTGCCCATTCCCTACCGGGAGACGATCCGCCGGAGTGGCTCGCACCATGCTCGCTTCAAGCGGCAGTCCGGTGGACACGGGCAGTTCGGCGACGTGGTGGTGGACGTGAAGCCGCTGCCCCGGGGTCAGGGCTTCCGCTTCACCTCGGCCGTCGTGGGCGGAGCCGTCCCCAAGCAGTACATCCCCGCGGTGGAGGAAGGCGTGAAGGACGGCCTGAGGCGTGGGCCGCTCGGCTTCCCCGTGGTGGATGTGGACGTCACCCTCACCGGCGGCACCTACCACTCCGTGGACAGCTCGGATCAGGCCTTCCGTACGACGGGGCGTCTGGCCATGGTGGAGATCCTCCCCAAGCTGGAGCCGGTGCTGCTCGAACCCATCCTCCAAGTGGACATCCACGTGCCACATGAGGCCACCCCGCGAGCCCAGCGGCTCGTCACCGGGCACCGGGGACAGATTCTCGGCTTCGACACGCACCCGGAGATACCTGGCTGGGAAGTGCTTACCGCCTACATGCCGCAGGCGGAGATGCAGGGCTTCATCGTGGAGCTGAGATCAGCCTCTTCGGGCCTGGGCAGCTTCGTGATGCGGCATGATCACTACGCGGAGTTGGTGGGCAAACAGGCCGAGCGAGTGGTGAGTCATCAGCAGCAACCCACGGCGGAGCACTAGCCGTCGTCCCCTCTCCCTCTGGGAGAGGGTCAGGGTGAGGGTATCCAAGCCCGTTCTTCAACCCGTGGCCCGCACTGTGGACAGAGGGTTCAACCCGGGTTCAGCCCATACCCTCACCCCCCGCCCTCTCCCAGAGGGAGAGGGAGCATGCGCATCACGGCGGCGGAGGGGAGAGCGCTCGCAACCCTTCGGCGATGGCCAGGGAGATGTTGCCCATCAGGTCCTGCCGCGCGTTGACGACATAGAGGTACGGAGTCAGCGCCCACACCTCGCGCACCACGCGCCGAGGAGGCGGGGGCGGCTGCGTACTCAGCTCGGCCTGGAGCAACGGCAGCACCTTGTCGGACAGGCGCAGCGCCGTATCCATGACGAACAGAGCCAGGTGGGGGCGCAGCGCGCGCACACGTCGGAAGAAGGCCCCCACCTCGTCCGAGGCCAAATGCTTGGGCGGCGAGGACTTCATCTCCAGGTAGAGCAGCCGGCCTTCCGCCGCGGCCACCACATCCAGGTCTCCACCCACCTCGGGCGCGTGGAACTTCACGCCCACGGCCACGTCGAAGCCGAGCCGTCCGCGCAGCTCGCGAGCCACGTACCACTCCAGCGTGGGACCGAAGTTGTGGGTCGGGTAGCGCAGGCGGTACCGCCCATCGTCCTCGCGCTCCGCGAGCCCGAGCGCCACCAGGTCCTCGGCCACCTTCGCGGCCTGCGAGGCTCCGAGGTAACGCGTGGCCTCGGTAGGTGTGAAGCTCCCGCGCCGCAGGATGGCGCCTCGGAGGAAGAGCCGGAAGGCATAGTGGCCGAGATGCTCCGCCAGCCGCTCGGCCGCTTCGCCCTCCATGTCTGCAGGAAACGGCAAATCCAACGGAGCCACGGTGGGCTGGAAGCCCCGGCGCACCAGCATGGCCAGAGCCTCACCGCCGGGTGGCAGGAGCTCCCTCCGCACAGGCGGCGCTCCCGCGGCATGCAGCTCCAGCTCACGTGCCGTGGGACGCTCGCCGGAGCTCACTGGTCGCAGTCGACGTCGTTGAAGGTGTTGAACGGCACGCCCGCGACATGCAGGACATCCTCATTGCCACAGGGGGGCGTGCTCAGCTGGGCGTCCTTGGTGGCGATGTGCCAGGTGTCGATCCCACCCTTCTCGTTGTCGATGTCACCCACGGCGAACGCATCAATGTTGCAGCCGGGGCAGGGTCCCGAGACGCCGGGGGACTTCGGATTCTCGCCCTCGCCCGTGGTCCAGGTGAAGCTGACCGGCATGGGCTCCGGCGTGGCGGTGGGGAGCTTGTGCCTCCCTTCATCCGCGGTGATGCAGTTGGCGGACTCGGGATGGGTGACGGTGCCGTCGCCCTTGCGCTCCTCGCAATTGCGGTCGGGAGAGAAGTAGTAGGCGTAGCGGTTGCCACGCTCCGGCGAGAAGCCGGCCTCTCCGTGAGCCTCCAGGTACACGCCCTTCTCCTGCAGGTAGGAGCGCTGGGTGGTGAACCAGGTCCGCAGATTGGACTTGGCCTCCGCCTGCTTGGAGCGCGCCTGGAACTTGATGAAGTTCGGGACAGCCACCGCGGCGAGGATGCCGATGATGGCCACGACAATCATCAACTCAATGAGGGAAAAGCCACGACGCTGCTGGGTGAACGGACGGCGCATGAAGAACCCTGAGGAGAACGGGCCGCGGCGGGGGCCGCGAGTTGGCACCGGGGGTCCAGTGTCCGCGCCAAAAATATCATCAGGCGAGAAAAATGCGCTGGAGCGGGCGGCGAGCCGCATCGCGTCAACCTCCCGTGCCCGCTCGTCCCCTGGACAGGGGACGAACCCGGCCATGGCGGTGGAAAAACCTCAAGCAGGACGCGCCTTTACCCGCCACCGCCGGGGGGCACATAGCGGCGACAAGCTCCAGCCCTGAGATACCCCGTGGCAAAACACCTGCCAGGAGCGATACACCCGGTGAAAAATCCCCCGCTGGAGCCCAATCCACCGGACTGGCTCCAGCAACATCCCGGCGGGCGGACCGGCTCCATCCTGATGTGAGTCCGTCCGTCCGCCTCAAACCTGGCGCCAACGGACGGCGGTGACCTTCAGGTGAGCCTGCGATCGCAGCCTACGGCTCCGCCCCCGTTGTGGGTCCCGTGCCCCCCCCTTGGACCGAAGGGCCTCCCACAGTGCATCGGGGGTCCATCGAGCTGCCCCAGCTGACCTGTGCGGTTGGGTTACGGACCCTACGAGAAGAGGTGCCTTTTGCCCGCACTGTCCAGACTGTCCGGACTGTCCGGACTGTCCGGATTTTTCGAAGCGCCCACTAGGATGGGAGTCATCCATCGGAGGTGCTGATGACGTCCACGCTGCTGGTGCTTCTGCTCCTCGTGCAGGCGGAAGAGCCCGACAACCTGCCTGATGAGGCACTGGAGCCACCGCTGTCGGCATCTTCGGCTGGGGCGGACGGCCGGGAGGACTGGGACAGCCTCTCGGACTGGGGGGCAACTTGTACGTGACCTCAAGCCGCGATTCCAGGCCGCGGGTCCTGACGGCGTGCCGCTGGCCGAGGCTCCCTTTCCGGACGGCTTCTCCGTCTACGGCGAGGCGGTGGTGGGCTGGGATGCCGTGCGCTACGGCGGGCTGCAACGGCACTTGCAGCTTTCGCTGGGCGCCGAGGCATTCACCTGGGGCCGCTTCGACGTGGACGGGCGCGTGGCGGTGCAGCTCTTCAACCGCAACCTCGAGGTGGCGGTGGAGGGCTTGGCGGTGGGCATGGGGGTAGACAATGCGTGCTGACTCGTCACGGGCCCGGTGGGTGGGCCTCCTGCTCGCCCTGGCCCTGCTGTCCACCGGCTGCGCGTCACTGACGCCACCGCCCGGCAGGGGGACGAGCCTGCGCTACACGCCGCGCGAAGCCCCTGGGCCAGCATCGGTCCAGGGGCCGGGTGTCGAGTCTCCGCGCATCCTCGTCTCAACGCCTGAGTCCGAGACACCGGAGCGGTTGCACCGGCGCCGGGCCGCCCGTGAGGAGGTGACGGCGGCAGGCCCGGACAGCGCGGAAAGGGAGGCGCGGCAGAGGGCCCTCGCGGCCCAGTTGGCATTTCGTGGTGCCCTTCGCGAAGTGTCAGGCTCCACCCGCCGCATCTCCGGCGAGCTCGCCCGGCTCATCGCCAGTGGCCGGGGCCTCGCCAGCGGAAACGGTGTCTTCCTCTGCTACGTCGACTATGGCGCTACGCAACTGCGATGGATGGAGGCCCAGCTCGCCGCTGCCACTCGGCTGGCCAACGCCGCTTCGGAGGTGGAGGACCCGGACATGCAGCTCGCCCTGCTGCGCGTGGCCGGCCCACGGCTGGAGGCCGCCCTGGTGGGCTCGCTCCTGCTCGCCGTCTGGCTCGACTTCCTCAACCTCGCCGATGTCGCGCTCAAACAGCACCTCTACCCCGTGGAGACGCTCTTCGCGGACATGGGGCGCAGGCAAGAGATGCTCGAGCCCGCGATGACGGCGCTCTCCTCCCGGGAGCACGGGCAGATGGAGGCCGCGGCGCGAGACGTGCCGCCGTTAGTGGGCCACCTCACCAGCGAATTCGCCGCCACCGTGGAGAGAATGCGCGTGGCGGCGGAGCACCTCCAGAAGATGCTGGTGCTCAAGGACGCCATCGAGGCTGTCACGATGCTCTCAACCATGAGGTTCTCGCTGCCTTCGGTGCGTCCGTCCGCTCCCGCCCTGGTGGGCATTGGACTCTCGGTGGGTGGCGACGGGGTGATGATGGGCACGCGGATTGTGAAGATCGTCGCGGGGCGTATGGAGGCGTACTACATCCCAATGAGTTTCATCCCGTGGAGAGGGCCATGACAGATGGACACCCTTGGCAGGGCAACTGGGTAGTGCGCCTGTACGAGCGCGTCCGCGAGCGGGGTTACGATTCACTCACGGCCTTTGCCGAGGCGCGCCCCACTGCCTCGCTGGTGGCTCTGGCCAAGGAGCTTGGTCCGGACGACATCGCAGGGGTGCAGGTGTTCAAAGGACTGGTAGCCGAAGCGGAGCGGAGCAATCAGGTCACACGTCTTGTGCGCGGACAACTCGTGCGCGAACTGTGGGCGTGTCTCCCAAACGGCTGGCCGGCCGTGCTCGACGACGCCAACCGTTTCGACGTCGCCCATGCACTCGGCGCGTGGGTTACCTTCACCCCAGAAACCCATAAGGACCGAGCCGACAAGGTCGGCGATGCACTCCTCGCCATGCCGCCGCCGCCCGGATGGCTCCCGCTCGGGCCCGACGACGAGTTGCTGCGTACGCTTCTGCCAGACGAGGAAGTTTGAACCTCCCCTACTCCTCCAGGAGAGAGCAGCCTCCGATGAGACATAGGCTCTGACGAGCCCAGCGGACACGGCAGGCGACCTCTACCCCGCCAGCCGGTGCTCGATGCGAATCAACCGGATGCCGTTCGGCGTACGCATCAGCGTGTCCCACCAGTTCGAGCCGTCGAACCAGTAGCGAATCTGCACCCCGAGCACCCGCTCCTGCCGAAGTGCCTCCATGGCCTCGGCGAGCGAAACAGGCGTCCCAGAGACCCTCTCCACAGCCCCGCCCTTGAGCAGGACCTCCTGAACCACGGCACAGCGTTGGATGTCCCGAAGCAACTGCTCCAAGGTCTCCGAGTCCAGGAGCGCATCCTGGAGTTGAGGAAGGGGGGAGTCCTCGAGGGTGGCACTCCCGAGACGGCGACCTGCTGTCATGGAACGGAGACCTGCTGGCTGGAGGGAAGGAGCTCGAAGGCGTTGAGCGGAGCCGGGCACACCTGGATACAGAGCCCACACCCGGTGCAGCGCGGCTCCACCACGCGCGGACGGCCCAGCTCGAGGGCAATGGCCCCCTCGACGGGGCAGCGCTCGGAGCAGGTACTGCAGAACGAGCCCTGCCATGCGAGGCAGAGCTGAGGACGCACCCGCACGGTCATCCGGCTGGCCGTCTCCGTCGCCGCAGCTGGCCGCGCCCGAGCCGCATAGAACGCCTCAAGCGAGAAGCCATCACCGGATGCAGCCCCTGCCCCAGCGGACACCGGTGCGGGAACAGGCTCCTGCGGACGCAAGGGCTCCTCCTTCTTCCGGGGGAAGCCGAGCAAAGCCCGGCGGCTGAGCGTGACCTGTGTGCTCACGGTTGCGTCTCCCGGGCCACCCGCGCGAAGCCACCCGGCGCACTGCTCGCATCGACACGCTGGTCGAGCTGCGCCGAGGAGCCATGGCACTGCTGGCAGTTCTGGCGCTCCGGGTGCGAGGTCCGCAGCCCGGCGAGTCCCTGTGGCCCGTGGCAGCTCGTGCACTCGTTCCGCATGTGTGTTGAATGCGGCAGCGTGGGCGGAGCCCCCGGCCAGGCGCGAGCCCCCATCCCCGCCGAGGCCAAACCGACGAAGCCATTCGCCGGAATGTCCTTGTACGGAGCCAACGGGCGAGGCGACTCCCCCACCACGTGGCACTGCGTGCAGCTCTGGTACGGCGGGTGGCTGATCTTCGGCGCCACCCGGTTGCCCAGCTTCATCCCGTCCCCATGGCAGGCCAGGCAGCCGGGGACCTCGCGCTGATCAATCTCATGCGGAATGGTAGGCGGAGCCCCATCGTAGGCACGGTGAGGCTTGCGCTGCGCCACCGCCTCCGCGCGCTGCTCGAGGGTCGCCACCGGCAGCGGCTTCACCGGGAACGTCTCCTCTGACAGCGAGGCAATGGCGCCCTCGTACATGTGCGCGTTGGCCCCGCGTCGTGCCTCGCGCAGCTCGCTGTAGCTCAGGACGCGCTCCGCCCGTTGCGCGTGCGAGTCCGACGCGGCTGGACGCTCGGGCATCTCGGGCGCTCGGATGCCGGCGAAGTACCCGGTGGCCGCGAACGCCACTGCCACAGCGGCGCCCACGTGGAGCCAGCGCGCCGGGAGGCCACTCCCCTGTTCGCCGCCGGTGCTCATCCCTGTTTCTCCGCAACACGTTCACGCCGCCGCACCCGCGCCGCACACTTCTTGTAATCCGGCTGCTTGGAGAACGGATCATGCTCGTCGAGCGTGAGGCCGTTGATGAGCAGCCGCTCATCGAAGAAGGGGACGAAGAGGGAGCCCTCGACGGGCTCGCCACGGCCGCCGATCCACACCGGCAGGTCGAGCTTCCCGCGCCGGGTCTCCACCGTCACCCAGTCCCCATTGCTCACGCCGAGCCGCCGGGCGTCGGCGCTGTTCATCTCCACGTAGGCCTGGGGCATGGCGCGATGGAGCTGCGGAATCCGCGACGTCATCGTGCCCGAGTGCCAGTGCTCGATGACGCGGCCGGTGCACAACCAGAAGGGGAACTCCGTATCGGGCGACTCGGGAGGAGGCTCGTAGGGACTGAACCAGATCTGCGCCCGGTCGTCGTGCGTAGTCGAGTGGTAGAACTGGATGTCGCGGCCCTTCTTCACATACGGGTCATCGAAGCCAGCGAAGCGGAAGCGAGTCTCACGCCAGCTGCCGTCCGGCTGTTCCACCACGGGCCAGCGCAGGCCGCGAGCCTTCACGTACTCCTGATAGGGCGCCAGGTCCTTGTGCTTGATGCGAGTCGTCTTCCGGTACTCCTCGAAGAGGTGCTCGTCGACGTTGACGTCGTAGTAATGGGCGAAGTCCCAGAGGGGTACGGGCTTGCCGTCCTTGCCCTTCACCTCGAAAAGGAAGCGGCCGTCCTTGTCCTTCATGCCCTCGAAGCCGAGCGCGAAGAGCCGGTGAGCGACAGCGATGAGCTGCCAGGCATCATCACGGGCCTGGCCGGGCGGGTTCACCATCTTGAACCACTGCTGGGTGCGGCGCTCGGAGTTGCCCACCATGCCGTTCTTCTCCACCCACATGGCCGAGGGGAGGACCAGATCGGCAATGCGCGTGGTGGCAGACGGGTAGACATCCGAGACGATGAGGAACTTGTCCGCGAGCTTGCGGCTGGGGTCCACCAGCTTGTGTGTGTTGGGCAGCGTCTGCGCGGGGTTGGTGACCTGGACCCAGATGGTGTGGATGTCCCCGCCCTGCTCGGTGGGCGTGGAGAAGCGCTTCCACATCTCCAGCGTGTGGTAGCCGATCTTGTCGGAGACGCGGCCCTTGGGGAGGTTCCAGATCTCCTCCATCTGGGCGCGGTGCTCGGCCTTGGCCACCACGCGGCCTCCGGGGAGCGCGTGGGCGAGCGTGCCCACCTCGCGCACAGTGCCGCACGCGGAGGGCTGACCGGTGAGACTGGTGGGCGCATCGCCCGGCTTGCCAAAGTGCCCGCTGAGCAGGTGGAGCCCGTGGACCAGGTTGTTGATGGCCGTGCCGCGCGTGTGCTGGTTCATGCCCATGCACCACAGGCTGGTGATGCGCACGTCACGGCGGCCGAACAGCCCAGCCAGCATCCGCAGGTCCTTCGCGGAGACACCGGAGAGCTCCTCCACCTTCTCCGGGGTGTAGGGCTTCAGCAGCTCGCGGTATTCCTCGAAGGTGATGGCCTTGCCCTCGAGCGTGGGCGGCGAGCTGGGCGCGCGGAAGGCGCAGTTCGCCTCGACGAACGCCTTGTCATAGGTGCCGTTCTCCACCAGCAGGTGGGCGATGCCGCACGCGATGGCCAGGTCCGAGTTCGGCTTGAAGCGCAGGGAGTAATCACAGAACCCACTGGTGCGCGTCTTGCGCGTGCCGATGTCGATGAGGGTGACCTTCTCCCCACGCGAGCGCCGATCGATGACACGCGAGAAGAGGACGGGGTGCATCTCCGCGGGGTTGTTGCCCCACATGATGAGCACGTCGCAGGCGTCGAGGTCGTCGTAGCAGCCGGCAGGCTCATCCACGCCATAGGTGGCCAGGAAGCCCGTCACCGCCGAGGCCATACACAGACGCGCGTTGGCATCCAGCTGGTGCGTGCCCAGGCCGCCCTTGACGAACTTCGAGGCGGTATAGCCCTCGGGGATGGTCCACTGACCACTGCCGTAGAGACCGAAGCCCTTGGGGTCCTTCAGCACGCGGCGGGCGATGATGTCGAGCGCCTCGTCCCAGCTGATAGGGACCTGCTTGTCGCCCTTGCGCAGCAGCGGCGTGGTGAGCCGGTCGCTCCCATAGAGCGCGAGCCCCACGTGATAGCCCTTCACACACAGCAGGCCCTTGTTCACCGGGGCCTTCTGGTCGCCCGCGATGGCCACCACCTTGCCGTTCTGCACGCCCACCTGGACGTGGCAGCCAGTGCCACAGAAGCGGCAGGGGGCCTTGTTCCACTGCACGCCGTTACGAGCGGCGCCCGTCGGCTCCGCGGCGGCCCGGTCCTGGCCATACGCGAGGCGGCTCGCGGCCAGCGTCGCCGCCGTCATGGCCGTACCCTTCAGGAAGTCCCGGCGATCCATGGCTCAGCGCTCCTCCTCTGAGAAGTCCACCATCACCACATCCACGAAGCTCACTCCTGGAAGCTCCCTCAGGGACTCGGCGAGCGACTCGCCCTCGGAGAGACTGGCGGTCTCGGTCACCACCGGCAGCCAGCGCTCCTCTAGAGGAGGGCCCACGGTGATGCGCGGGTCTCGGGCGACTTCACAAAGCGCGAGCGCCCTCCGTTCGGGAGACGCGTCGAGGGTGAGCACCAGGCTACTGATAGGCATACAGGCTCCGTCCATTCGGGCACGGCCCCCTGGAGCAAGAGGCGGACCACCCCGGCACTCCCCTTCCCTCCCTGCATGGCGCGGAGACCCACGCGAGGGCCTCGCGCAAAGCCTGCGCGCAAATCAGCATGAGGGATGCAGCTTTTTCATGAGCGGGCGAGCGGCCCGGCCCGCGGCCTCGAAGGAAGCCCCAGGAAGAGACGCGCTGGCACGGGCGCTGCTTTGGGCTGGCCGCCGTGGAGAACGACCTCTACAGATTGATGCGCCCGGCGCTCGCCGCCCTGCTCCTGGCCGTCGTTGGCTGCGGGAAGGACCAACCCGCACGCTTCCAACCGCCCCCGGGAGCCCCCACCGGTAAGGAGACGCTCCTCCAACCGGCGAAGCTCACCTCGGTGGAGAGCGACCGGAAGGATGCTCTGGGCCGGCCACTCCGCGTCTCGTGCGAGAGCTGCCACTCGCTGCGTGAAACGAAGCCCATGCCCTCGCGGCCCGAGGAGCTGAAGGAGTTCCACCAGGGCCTCCAGTTCCGCCACGGGGAGCTTGCATGCACCTCGTGCCACCAGGCGGAAGCGCCGCGCACGCTGCACCTGGCCACGGGCGAGCCGCTGCCCATGACAGAGGTGGTGACGCTGTGCGCGCAGTGCCACGGGCCGCAGTACCGCGACTTCAAGGCGGGGGCGCACGGCGGCATGACGGGGTACTGGGATCTCTCACGGGGAGATCGCACACGGAACAACTGCGTGAGCTGCCACGACCCGCACACGCCGAAGTACGCGGGCGCGCATCCGGTGATGCCTCCGCGCGACACGTCCGCCCACGGTGAGCCGGGCCCGAAGGAGAGCCGAGACCATGAGTGACACCGTCTCCCGCCGTACCGTGATGAAGGGCGCCGGGGCCACGCTCGGGGCCGCGGCCTTCGCGCACGCCATGGCACCGCTCACCGAGTGGTCCAAGGACTTGAGCGTCGGCGAGTTCCTGCAGAAGCACTACAAGGAGCTGACGCGCGACGAGATGGGGCGGATCCTCGTCCACCTGAAGGAGGAGACGAAGCGGAAGTACGGCCGCGACGTGGACATCCGAGACCTGCCGCCGCAGGAGGGCGTGTCCTTCGGGTACGCGCTCAACCTGAGCGTGTGCATCGGCTGCCGCAAGTGCGCCGAGGCGTGCCACCAGGAGAACAACCACGACCGGCGCACGGGGAACTCGTACATCCGGGTGCTGGAGATGCAGCAGGGCAGCCTGGATCTGGAGCACGGCAACGCGAACTACGACCATCCCGTGCCGGCCGAGGGGAAGTACTACATGCCGGTGCAGTGCCACCAGTGCGACAACGCGCCGTGCGTGAAGGTGTGCCCCGTCCAGGCCACGTGGAAGGAGGCGGACGGGGTGGTGGTGGTGGACTACAACTGGTGCATCGGCTGCCGGTACTGCGAGGCGGCGTGCCCGTACCACGCGCGGCGCTTCAACTGGGCGAAGCCGGAGATACCCGCCGAGGAGATCAACCCGGACCAGGGCTACCTCTCCAACCGCATCCGTCCGCAGGGCGTGGTGGAGAAGTGCACCTTCTGCCTGCACCGCACGCGAGCGGGACGACTGCCGGCGTGCCTGGAGGCGTGCCCCACGGGGGCGCGGGTGTTTGGCAATTTGTTGGATCCGAAGAGCCCCATCCGCTGGGTGCTCGAGAACAAGCGCGTCTTCGTGCTCAAGGAAGAGCTCGGGACGCGTCCCCGCTTCTTCTACTTCTTCGACAAGTGAGCCATGGCTGCTTCCCGTCACCTGCTCGATTACCCGCGGTTCCTGGGACGGCTCCTGTGGATGAGTACCGACGGGAGCTGGCGCTTCTACACGTGGATGACCGTGCTCACGGCGATCGCCCTGGTGGGGGCCAACGCCTATGCACACCAGCTCGCCGAGGGCATGGCGCTCACGGGGATGAGCGACCACGTCTCGTGGGGCCTGTACATCGCCAACTTCACCTTCGGCGTGGGGCTGGCCGCGGGCGCGGTGATGATGGTCATCCCCGCGTACCTGTACCACGACCATGAGATGCACGACGTCACGCTGATTGGCGAGCTGCTCGCCATCGCGGCGATCTTCGTCTGTCTCCTGTTCATCGTGGTGGACATGGGGCACCCGGAGCGAGCGTGGCACCTGATGCCAGGGATTGGCCGGTTCAACTGGCCGGTGTCGATGCTCACGTGGGACGTGGTGGTGCTCAATGGCTATCTGGTCATCAACCTGCACATCTGCGGCTACCTCATCTACATGCGCTTCCTGGGGCGCACGCCGCGCAAGCAGTGGTACCTGCCGTTCGTCTTCCTTTCCATCTTCTGGGCCATCAGCATCCATAGCGTGACGGCGTTCCTCTACAGCGGGCTCGGGGGGAGACCGTTCTGGAACTCGGCACTGCTGGCGCCGCGGTTCATCGCGTCAGCGTTCATTACGGGCCCAGCGTTCGTCATCGTGCTGCTGCAGGCCATCCGGCGCTTCACCGGGCTGCCCATCGGCGAGGGCCCGCTGCGCACGCTGACCTCGGTGATGCGGGTGACGGTGCTGCTCAACCTGTTCATGCTGGGCTCGGAGCTGTTCACCGCGTTCTATACGGGCGGCTCCCATGCCACGGCGGTGCGCTATCTGTTCTTCGGGTCGCACGGGCACCACGCGCTGGTCCCGTGGATCTGGACGGCGGTGGCGCTGAACATCGCCTCGGCGGTGGTGGTGCACCTGCCGGCCACGCGACGTCACGTGGGGCTGCTCAACCTGGCATGCGCGCTGGCCTTCGTGGGTGTGTGGATCGAGAAGGGAATGGGTCTCATCATCCCCGGCTTCGTCCCGAGCACCCTGCACGAAGTGGTGGAGTACGTGCCGACACTCACCGAGTGGAAGATCACGGCGGGCATCTGGGCCTTCGGGCTGATAGTGCTGACGGTGGCGGTGAAGGTGGCGCTCCCGGTGCTTAGCGGGCAGATCGCCGCATCACATGCCGAGCACGGGCACGCCGGGCAAGGCGGAGAAACCCAGGAGGCGAAGCAGGCCGCCTAACCCCACTGAGTGCAGTCTTCCGCAGGTGGACCTGTGCAGCAACAAAGACCACTTCGACGTGGAACTCCTATCCAAACCGTAGCACCCGCTCTCCCTTCCCAGAGAAGGGAGAACGGGATGCGGTGTTGTACTCAATACAGCAAAGAGCGGCTGGCGGTGGTTGCGTACATTGGAGGTCCCTCGCCTAGCTGGTTGAAAGAATTGTTGCCCCAGGCCCATACGGTGCCATCGGAACGCACCGCCAGCGAGTGGTACCCGCCAGAGGCCACGGCCAATACTCCGCTCAATCCTTGCACCTGTACCGGCATAGACCGATCATCCGTCGTGCCATCCCCCAGTTGGCCTGAAGAATTGGAACCCCAAGCCCACACGGTGCCGTCGGAGCGCAGCGCCATCGAGCAACCATGGCCAGCAGTCATGGCCACCACTCCGCTCAAATCATACACTCGACCGGGGTTGGAACTGCTGTCGTATACGGTATCATCGGAGCGCGCCGCAACTGTGTGATGATACCCAGCGGCCACGGCCACTATTCCGTCCATCCACGGCGTCGCCGCAGTGGTGCCGCGATTCCAAAGCCAAGAGGTGTTATCTGAGCGCATTGCCAGCGAATGATTAAAACCAGCTGACACAGACACTGCCCCGCTCATTCCTTTCACCTGCACCGGGACGTAACGATCGCTCGTGGTACCATCCCCCAGTTGTCCCAGGGAGTTGGAGCCCCAGGCCCACACGGTGCCGTCGGAGCGTACCGCCAGCGAGTGGGCATAGCCAACAGCCACGGCCACTACCCCGCTCACCCCTTGCACCTGCACCGGCACCAGCCAATTGGCCGTCGTACCATTCCCCAATTGGCCAGAGAAATTGGAGCCCCAGGCCCACAAGGTACCGTCGGAGCGCACCGCTAGCGAGTGGGTAATGCCAGCGGCCACGGCCACTACCCCGCTCAACCCTTGCACCTGCACTGGCACGGAACTGCTGCTCTTGGAGCCATCTCCCAGCTGGCCATGGAAGTTGCCGCCCCAGGCCCACACAGTGCCATCAGAGCGCACTGCCAGCGAGTGCTCCTGGCCAGCGGCCACGGCCACTACCTCTCTCAACCCTTCCTGCACCGGCACTGGAATGGTGCGGTGAATACCAGCTCCATTCCCTAGCTGGCCAGAGGAGTTGTTGCCCCAGCTCCACACGGTATCGTCAGAGCACATCGCTAGCGAGTGGGACTTGCCAGCAGCCACGGCAACTACCCCTCCAAGCCCTTGCACCTGAACCGGCACGAAGTTGCTACTCGTGGAACCATCTCCCAGTTGGCCATGGGAGTTGTTGCCCCAACTCCACACGGTGCCGTCGGAGCACGCCGCCAGCGAGTGGGACTCGCCAGCAGCCACGGCAATTACCCCGCCAAGCCCTTGCACCTGAACCGGCACGGAGTTGCTACTCGTGGAGCCATCTCCCAGTTGACCATGAGAGTTGCCACCCCAAGCCCACACGGTACCGTCAGAGCGCACCGCCAGCGAATGGGACTCGCCAGCGGCCACCGCCACTACTCCGCTCAGACCCCGCACTTGAACCGTCCCGGAGCTGCTGCTCGTGGAGCCATCTCCCAATTGGCCATGGGAGTTGCCGCCCCAGGCCCACACGGTGCCGTCGGAGCGCACCGCCAGCGAGTGGGACTCGCCGGCAGCCATGGCAACTACCCCGCTCAACCCCTGCACCTGAACCGACCCAGAGCGACTGCTCGTGGAGCCATCTCCCAGTTGGCCATGGGAGTTGCCGCCCCAGGCCCATACGGTGCCGTCGGAGCGCAGTGCTAGCGAGTGCGACTCGCCAGCAGCCACCGCCACTGCTCCGCTCAGACCCCGCACCTGAACCGTCCCGGAGCGACTGCTCGTGGAGCCATCTCCCAGTTGGCCATGGGAGTTGCTGCCCCAAGCCCACACGGTGCCGTCGGAGCGCAGTGCTAGCGAGTGCGACTCGCCAGCGGCCACCGCCACTGCCCCACTCGGACCCTCCGTCTGCGACGGCCAGGGTAAATTAATCACGAGGGCATTCTGCACCTGACCGTAAGTGTTGGAACCTACTGCCCTGATTCTACCATCTGGGTCTACAGCCAAAGAATGAGAACTTCCCGCCGCAATACTGGCTCGCACCTGTCTTTCCAACAGAGGAGTGTCCGGCGATGCTGGCACTCCTGGGTCATCGGAGGGCTTCCTGCAGCAGGAAACCAAACAGACCCCCAACCATACACTCAACACCCTGTTTATCCACCACCAGCCACTACTTTGCATTTCACCACCTCTGTTCATTTTAAAACTCAAACACCTCCACAAACAATACAAAAACATAAAACAAAAATACAAAACCCTGCAAGACAAGACTCTCCATAGAGATAGTGGAGTGTCTTACAAATTTTTCGACATAGTCAGGAGCGGTGTCGATCGACCCATTCGTGCATCTTGGCGCGAGTCCAGGACCAGGTGAACGGGTGGGCGTAGAGGAGATTGTACTCGGGCCAGCTGCTCTCAAGGTGGTCGATGAGCTCGAGGCGGCTGGCCCAGTCCCCGCGTACCAGGTAGCGCGCACCGAAGGCGCGCAGCAGCAGTTCGGCCTGGTTGAGCCAGGAGGCATGGGCTGGAGTGAAGAGCACCCGGACATGAGGGTAGTGGGAGCGCAGGAAGTCGCGCGTTTGCCGAGCAACGTGGCTGGGTCCGTTGTCCCAGATGAGGTGGATGCGGCGCGCCTCGCGGTGGTCCCCCAGCAGTTGAGGGAGCAGAGCGCACAGATTGGCGGAGTCATTGCGTTCCGGGCACCAGCCGCGCATCTGGCCAGAGTGCACCACCAGCTTGGCCAGGAAGTTCACCGTGCCGTGGCGCGTGTACTCGAACTCCTTCTTTTCGAGGAGGCCCGGCTTCATCGGGCGTGTGAGGCAGTTGGGCTCGAGCACCTGGATTTTGGGTTTTTCATCCAGGCACAACACCACCTCGCCCCGCTCGGCCAGAGCCTGTGCGTTCTCGTAGCACCAGAGCACCTGCGCTGCTTTGTGGCGGAAGGTGTCATCGGGAACCGGCGTCTTCCAGTACCGCACACGATGTGGCTGCAAGTCGGCGTCCCGGAGGATGAGCGCGACGGTGGCGTGGGAGATGGAGGCGATGCCCCTGTGGCTGGCAACGCGCGCCAGGCTCCGCGTGGACCAGTGGGTCATGTGTAGGCCGAGGCCCGCCGGCTCACTGCATGCCAGGCGCTCCACCTCGACTCGTTGCAGGAGGGGAAAACTCCCTCGGACGACCAGAGCGGGGAGCATCCAGCACCACGTCTACCCCTACCGACTCATAGCGACGACACAATGCCCAGATGCTCGTTCTATCCAGGCCGAGCCGTTCGGCCAGTTCCGAGACGATGGTGGCCGGCTCCGCCATCGCCAGCAGGATGCGCGCCCGACGAGCGACGCGCTGCTCGATACGTCCGTCTCCCACCAGTGTTTCGAGGTAGGCTCTCTCTCCTGGTGAGAGGTGGATGAGTCGCGGGGGTCGTCTCCTCATCCACCAGAGCTATTCATCCCCCGCGACTATGTCGAACTACTTGTAAGACACTCCAATAGAAGGTACGTTCAATCGGACACAGAATACGTTGCAAAAGAAGGTACGCGAGTAAGCCGGCTCTGCGGAAGAGCCAGCCGATAGGACAGACTGTGAGTGAAGGCAACAGAGGAGGTGGAGACGAAGAGCTACGATGAGGACAGAACAGTGAAGAATCTCAAGCGCCACCTGGTAGTGAACACGCTGGACAATTCTCGGACAAAGACAACGAACGCCAGGAGGAGTCCTCCAATACCTTCATCCTTTCGGAGGGCATGTGCGACTCATACTCCGATGCCTCGCCTGCTTGCTCTTGTTCAACTCCCTCTGAGCGGCTGGATGCGTTCGGCCAGCTTCCCTCTGGCGAGCAGCTCCCTGAACTCATCTCCCATCCGCTCGCTCTCGGCCATCACCTGACGCCAGGCGCGTAGCCGCTCGGTGTCCGGCATGCGGACGAAGTCATCCCGGTCCGGGATCTTCCCGTTCGGCAGGCGCGCGACGAGCTCAGGTGACGGAGAGATGAGCAGCGCTCGGCGGAAGTTGGTGGGCCCCGCGCGACGCCAGGGCAACGACTTGTCGAACCAGCCGGGCACCACGTACGGGTAGAAGTGCGGATAGAGCACCAATCCCTCACCCGGGCCGAACTCCAGATCGAGGTGGTAATCAAGCACTCCACCATCCCGGTAGATGCCAGCCCCAGCGCCAGGGATGCGCACCCCACTCAGCACGAGCGGAATGGACCCAGATGCCAAGAGCGCGGGGCGCAGGTTCTCCCGGGACAGGGGCAGGTGGACGGAGGGCAGGTCCGCGAGTCCCGTGAACGGACTGGTGTCCCCCGCGCTGTGGAAGATGACGCGCTCCATGTGGAGCCCCAGGGTGCGGCGGCTCACCAGGTTCCCCAGGGCTCCGAGCGTGAGCCCCAGCAACTGGGCCTGACGCTGCTCGCTGGCGGTGAGGCCTCGGCAACGGGTGGTGATCACATGCAGCCGCGCCCACGGGTGGTTGAGGATCTGCTCCTCGCCCCCAGCGCCCAGAAGCGCGTCCAAGATGCCCTGGCTGGTGGTGCTCACCAATGCCGTGGAGGGCTTGGGCGGGTAGCGCTGCTCGACATACGCCTCCGCGAACCGCTCCAGCGCGGCCACGGGATCCTTCAGGGCGAGGCACGCCAACCGCCAGCTCCCGATGGAGGAGCCAATGAGGTGGAGCGGGCGGCTCCGGCTCTTCAGAAACTCACCGAACAGCACCCGATCCAACCCGGCCAGCACCAGCCACTTCGGACCACCCGAGGCACCGGGCAGGATGTCGATGTCGTCCGCGCGCAGGCCGCGCTCGCGGATCAGCCGCAGCGCGTCGGGGCCGGCCAAAAGGGTGAGGCTCGAATTCATGGCCGGGGGGATATAGAGGTGCCGCTCTTTTTTCCAAGGTTCAATTCTTCCACCTGGCAGCGCGGCTTCACCCTGGAATGACGGGTGGTTGCAATGACGCGTAGCGTCGAGCACGAGTGCTGTGAGAAGCTGCGCGCGCCCCCCACCTCGTATGTCGAAAGGAAGCGTCTTGAGTCAGTCGCGCCCCCTGGAGTTTGCCCGTAGCACGGAGAAGGAGCCGCACCTCGAGCGAGCCCGCGCCATCCTGCGCGCGCACCCCGAGATCAAGGATCTGTGCGGTCCCACTCCCATCACCGCCGTGTTCGTCCTGCTGCTGGTCGCGGGGCAGGTGGCAATTGCCTGGGCCCTACGAGATTCGCCCTGGTGGGCGCTGTTGGCCACCGCCTGGTTGGTCGGCGCCTTCATCGATCACGGCCTGTGGGTGCTCATCCACGAGTGCACCCACAACCTCGTCTTCCGCAGCCCGCGCCTCAATGCCGCGCTGCAGCTCTTCACCAACCTGCCCATCCTCTTCCCGGCAGCCGCCTCGTTCCGCAAGTACCACCTCATCCACCACCGCTTCCAAGGTGACGTGGAGCTGGACGCGGACCTGGCCACCCCGTGGGAGGCGAAGCTGATTGGCAACTCGTTCTTCGGCAAGGCCTTCTGGCAGCTCAACTTCTGGGCCTTCCAGGCGATGCGCGTGCCCCGGCTCCGCCGCGTGCCGTTCTTCGACCGCTGGTACATCGCCAACATGACGATCCAGCTCGCCTTCATCGGCGCGAGCTATGCGCTGCTCGGGCCCCGGGCGCTCATCTACATGTTCCTGTCGTCCATCTTCGCCATCGGCCTGCACCCGCTGGGCGCTCGGTGGATCCAGGAGCACTTCCTCGTCAAGGCGCCCCAGGAGACGTACTCGTACTACGGGCCCCTCAACTGGGTGGCCTTCAACGTCGGCTACCACAACGAGCACCACGACGTGATGCGCGTACCCTGGACGCGCCTGCCCAAGGTGCGCCAGCTCGCCCCCGAGTTCTATGACTCGCTGCACTACCACCGCTCGTGGACGGCGCTGTGGCTGAAGTTCCTCTTCGATCCCTCCCTGTCGCTCTACAGCCGCATGACGCGCAGCGGTGGCTCGGGAGACGGCACGGTGCAGGCCGAGGAAGCCTCCAAGGCAGCGTAATGGGGTGGAGCGTGGACGGGGCCCTCATCCTGGAGGGCCCCGCTCACCCACTCAGTTCTCCAAGGCGAGGGGCGATTCGGAATACCGGGTGAGCAGATCCATCGGTGTGCCGAACACGGCGAGCGCGCCCGCGGACCGCAGGTCTTCGTCCGTAAAGCCGCCGCACACCAGCCCGATGCTCCGCATCCCCAGGCGCACGGAGCCCTCAACGTCGTAGGGCAGACCCGAAATCGTCAGCGTCTCGTCCGTCCCGTCGAGGCCCAGCAGGCGGATGGCCTCCGCGGGAATCTCCTCGCTGAGCCGGGTGTGGTCCACCTCCGCGTCCGTGGTGCTCGCGTCGATGAGCTCCTCCGCCCCGAGCAGCTCGATGTAGTGCTCCAGCTCGTCAGGGTCCGCGGTGGAGGCCAGGGCGATCTTCCACCCCTCGTCACGCAGGTGCTTGAGCAGCTCGGTGGCCCCGGCGAAGGGCCGCACCCGGGAGAGGTACTGCTCGTGGAAGAGGGCGCGGTGGAAGCTCGCCAGCTCCTCGGCGTAGCGCTCGTACTCGTCCTCGGGGAGGAATACGGACAGGAACTGGTCACCGTTCCGAGCCATCTGCGCGAGCACCCGAGGCAGTCGCACCTGACGCCCGTAACGCGCCAGCGCTTCCTGCCACGCGCGCGCGCGCAACACGTTGGTGTCCACCAGCGTCCCATCCACCTCGAAGACAATCGCCTTAGGCAACGCAACATCCTCCGCAAGCAAGCTGCGCACTCCAAACGCCTGCTGACGGACCCAAAAGTCCGCGCCCTGGCCAGGAAACGCTGGTGGAGGTCCCCGCCCCCCATCTGAAGGAGCTCGCGCCCGTCCTCCCCGTCCCCCGGCGAGCAGGCAAGAGTGATTGGGACACCGAGGAGCTGGCGGAACAACGCGGGCAACAGGCCACGACAGCGCGTCCTCACGACCGCACTCCGCGTCCTATCCGTCTCGACTGGGGCTGCTTTGGGGTGGCCTGGGGATTGCTGCTATTGAGAAGCATCCGGCCGCGCCCATCCCCGCGCGGCGCCTCGGCCCGAGGCCCTCATGTTCCTCACACCGCTGTCGGTTTCCCTCCTGGTGCTGCACGCCGTCAGCATCTCGCCCGCGTCCGTCCCGGCGCGAGGCAACCAGGAGACGCTCGTCACACTCGATCGCGCCTCCCGCGTGGTCATCACCGCGCGCACTCCCGCTGGGACGTCCTGCGAGATCGTCGATCAGGTGCGCGGCCCCTTCGCCAGCAGCGGTGCCGCCGGCAGCGCCAACTGCGAGCTGGACCTGCTGCTGGACGCGGGCACCTACAAGCTGCGCCTGGCCTCGAACACGAAGGGCAAGGGCACCCAGGGGAAGGTGGACCTCAAGGCCGTGGCCTACACGGAGGACAACGCCCAACCGGTGCGGCTGGAGCCGGGCCGCGAGGTGCGCCAGGTGCTCGCCCCGCGCCACCAGGCCTCCTTCTGGCTCGTGCTGGAACAACGTCAGCCCGTCACCCTGCGTCTCTCCGGCCGCACCGCTGGGGACGTGCGGCTGTGGCGCAACGGCGCATGGCTGGAGCCCGTCGAGTGGAGGGATGCCTCGACGCAACCGCGCGCGGGGCAACCTCAATACGAGTGGTGGCTCGAGGCCACGCTCGACCCGGGCATCTACCTGCTCACCACCTACGGCACGACCCCGAAGGAGTGGACCGAGGGCCAGGAGGACAACACCCTCTCCGTGGCCTACGGCTTCCCGACGGTGCCCGCGGGCCGCTCGCTGAGCGTCACCCTCCCGCCCTGGGGCCTGTCCGCCGTGGAGCTGCCCCCGGGGCCCACCGCCCTCTTCCTGTCGCGCGAGGGCAACGCCCAGTCCTCCAGCCGCGTGAGCGTGCATGCGCTCTCCCCCGAGGGCTCGAGCAACGTCTCCTCCGCGGAGGCGGGCTGCCAGATTCAGGGCAAGACGCTCGTTCCGCAGTGCAACGCGACCGTCGGCGGAGCGGGTCGTCACGTGGCCCTCCTGCGCGGCGAGCCTGGGACGAGGCTGATGCTGCAGTGGGCGTCCCTCGAAACGGATGACACCTTCATGGACGGCGGCTACGGCTCGGGCTCGGTGCTGCCACGCTTCCACGTGCCCTCCACCGGCGAGTACCTGGTGGGCCTCCATGAGGTGCCGCTGGATCCAGACAGCACGCCCCTGGGGTGCATGCTGGAGACGTGGGTCCCCAGGAATGGGAACTGGAATAACGGGGACTGGGTCCCCACGTCGTACGTCGACATGCCCGAGGTGGGCCCTGAGCGCCCGTTCCGCCGCGCCTTCAACTACGACGGCTCCAACGCCACCGTCTGGTTCCGGGTGACGCGCTCCGGGCGCTATGTCTTTTCCACCAGCGGGGATCGGAAGAACCGCTGCGAGCTGTACCTGGTGGATGGCGCCCGGCGTACCCGCCTCGTCGAGACGGATCCGAAGGCGCAGACGTGCCGAATCCCCTACACGGCCTCGCCCGGGGTGTACGAGCTGAAGCTGTACGGCGGCACCGAGGGCATCGAGCGGCTCACGCTGGCCCCCGAGGGCAAGGAGCCCCAGGCGGACACCCCCACCCGCACGTCGTGCCTCATGCGAGGCGCAAAGCTACAGACGGGCAGCCTCTACCGCATCGTCGCCAACCGGAGCACGAGTAGCGCCATGCGGGGCCTCGTCCTGCGCCCACTGCCCCTCGCTCTGTCCGAGCTCCTCCCCGTGGTGCTCGACGGTCCGGCGCCGCTCGAGCTGCCCCTGGCGCAGGGTGGCGCCGCAGAGGTGCGCTCGTCCGGCGGCGAGCCCTTCACCTGCACCGTGGGAGGCAACCGGGTGGAGGCGCGCGATGGGCGCTGCCAGCTCCCGTCCACGGGCGGCACGCTCACGCTCACCCAGGCCAGCAACGCATCCATCAACCTGCTGGTGCATCGGCCTCCGCCGCCTGCGCCGCCGTTGCCCCCGCTGAGCGCGTACTCGCCGACCATCCCGCCCCTCCCGGCGCTGCAACCCTCCGAGCCCGCCTGGTTCGACTTCGAGCGCGGGCAGTCGCACTCGCTCACCTTCGACGTCAAGAAGGAGGGCCTCTACCACGTGACGACGCTGGGCCTGCTGTCCACCCAGTGCAGCATCCGCACACCGGTGGTGCCGCAGGTGGGCAGCGCCAACGGCGGGGGGCGCGGGCGCAACTGCCTCGTGTCCACCTACCTGCGGCCGGGCCGCTACCTGCTCACCGCGAACACCACGGGACAGAGCAGGGGCCGCGGCGGCGTGCTGCTGGAGCGGCGTGACGTGAAGACGGCCGAGGGCGTCACCGCCGATGGCGAAGCATTCTTCCGCGTCGCCGCGGGAGATCTCATCCAACAGCGGCTCACGGTGCCCCGAGCGAATGACTACACGCTGTCCTCCGCCGCGCTGGGCGCGAGCCTCCAGTGCCGCTTGGACGACGCCAAGGGCTGGCCGGTCGTCACGGTGCCTACGCCTTGCGAGCAGACGCTGAGGCTCGGCAAGGGCACGTACCTGTGGACGCAGCTCCCGCTGACGGTGGAGTCCATGCGCCGCACCGCGCTGGAGCGCGTGGAGCCCCCGGTGGTGCTCTCGGGGAACAAGACGCACGCGGTGCTCTTCAACAAGTGGTACCGGGCGGATCTCAGCAAGGACGGCAAGGACGAGTTCTCCTTCGAGGTGCCGGCGCGGATGGACGTGCGCTTCACGCTCACCCACGGCATGCAAGGGCGGCTCTACTCCGTCGCCGCGGATGGAGCGCTCAAGCCCGTCGAGGTCATCGCCCCGCAGACGACGTACTCCCCTCCTCCCCCGCCGCCTCCACCCGAGCCGGAGCCGGAGTCCACACCAGAGGAGTCCTATGAGTCCTCCGAGTCCTCTGAGTACTCGGAAGGTGGGGAGGGCAACGAAGAGTCATCGGAGGAGCCCTCGGAGGAGTCCTCCGAATCCTACGAGTCTCGCGAGGAAGAGACGCCCGCACCGAGCGAGGAGGAGAGCGCGCCCACCGCGACCGTGGAGCCGCTGCCAGCAGCGAACGCGCCAGCCCCCGAGGGACAGGCCCTCACGCTCGAGCCCGGACGTTACAGGCTGGTGGCCGAGCACAGCCGGGGGGACGTGGCCATCTCCTACGCGCTGTACCTGCGCACCGAGGTGCTCGCGCCTCCCATGGTCAAGGACGTGCGCGTCCCCGGCCGCATCCCGCTGGTGCTGCCCGTGGACGGCACGCTGCGCCTCTTCACGCGCGGCAGCACGGACGTGCGTTGCCGCCTCTTCGATGGCACAGGGCGGCTCGTGGTGGAGAGCTCGGACCATGGCGCGGACTGGAACTGCGCCATCGCCGAGCCGCTCCCTGGGGGCAGCTACACGCTGGTGCTGGAGAGCCAGACGCAGCAGCCAGGCCCCACCCGAGTCTCCGTGGAGCTGGCCCAGGTGTCCGACGCCGGAGTGCTCGCCGAGGGTGGCACGCTGAACGTGGGCACCGGTGTGGTGCGCGCCACGCTGCCACCCGTGCCGGCGGAGGCGCTGCAGCAGGTGACCCTGCGTGCCAAGGCGCCCTTCTCGTGCGCGCTGGAGGACGAGCGTGGCGCGGTGGTGTCGCGGCGGATGGATATCCGCGAGTGCCTGGTGCTGTTGAAGCCGGGCACCTCGCCCTGGCGCGTGCGCGTGTGGACGCTGGGCCAGCCCACCAAGGTGAGCACGGGCGTGGCGGCACGGCCCCTGCGCTCCGGCGGGGGGAAGATTCCGGCGGGTGAGGCCACCCGCGCCCAGGTGCCGACGCCCGGCCGCTACGCGACGGGCCGCGGTGTCTACTGCCTGCCCGCGTCCGAGCAGGGCCCCCTGAATCCGTGTGGCCCCGAGGCCTCACTGAGTGCCGGTGACTGGGTGTTCGGCGTTCCCGGCGCCACCGCCGAGACGAAGCTCTCCCTCTCCGAGCGCGTGGACACGCTGGAGAACGCCGAGGAAGAGCGTGCAGCGCTGACGCGGGAAGTCACACTCCAGCGCCAGCGCACGAAGCGAGAAGCCCTGCACCTGCTGCGCGTGAGCGTGCCCTTCGGCGACCCGGCATACCCGGCGTGCCGGCTGGATGGGGGCGTGGCACAGCAGCGCAGCTCTGTGTGCTTCGCGGCCACCGGCCCCACGAAGGAGTCACTCGCGCGCTGGTGGACGCCCGGAGACGAGAAGAGCGAGGCCACCGTCACGCGGCTGTCCGTCCCAGTCCCCACCTCGTCCATGCCGCTGACGCCTGGCCTGCAGGAGCTGTCATGGAGCAACGGACCCGGCCTGCGTCTGGTGATGCCTGACGAGCCGGTGCGCGTGCAGCTCTCACTGCCTCAGGACGCCTGGGCCGTGCTGGTGAATGGCAACGGCGCCGCGATGGACCTGTGCTCGCCGGGCAATGCGCTCTCACGCTGCATCCTGAGTGGCACGGGCGGCGCAGTGTTCGTCTGGTCCCCGGCCGAGTCCCGCGTCCAGACGGAAGTCATCGCGATGGAGGCGGCGAAGCCGTCCGTACCCCTTGCGACTCTCTTCGAGACCACGGTCCGTGTACCCGGCCAGCACCTGCTGCGCTTCGGCACGTCGGACGCCCCGCGCCAGCTGAAGGTGACAGGAGCGGAGCGGTGCGTGGCCGCGCTCGATGATGGGACGCGGCTGGAGGGCTGTGAGCTCCAGGTGCCCCCAAACCACAGTGGCAACCTGCTGCTGGAGACGAACCCGGGTGGCGTGCGCGCGGTGCTCGCGCCTGAGTCCGAGCTAACCACGGCCCTGCTGCCGCTCGCCTCCAAGGGGAAGGCGCCCGAGCTGCCCGCCGCGAAAGCCCTGCGGCTCTCCGGCGCGACCGTGGAGCGCACCCTCACCGTGCCTGCCGACGCCGTCGTCCACCTGCGCGGCGACTCGGGCGTGTGCGGCCTGACCCGAGACACCACGGTGCTCGCGGTGGCGGGCCTGGAGCGCGGCTGCGCCCTGGATCGGCTGCTCGAGGCCGGCTCCTACCGCCTCGTGGTGCGCGGCTTCGCCAGCCAACCCCTCTCCGGCTCCATCACCTGGACGCACGAACCAGTGAAGGAGCTGACCGAGGGAGTTGCCAAGGAAGAGAGCTGGGTGGCGCCGGGCCAGACGCGCTACTTCCGCTTCAACACCGACGCGGCCGGTCAGGTCGGCCTGGGGCTGCAGGTGCCCGCCGAGCTGCTCCAGTGCACCGTGCTCGACACCGCCCAGCGCGTGCTG
The DNA here is from genome assembly GCF_044360475.1 of Archangium minus. Classification (NCBI taxonomy): domain Bacteria; kingdom Pseudomonadati; phylum Myxococcota; class Myxococcia; order Myxococcales; family Archangiaceae; genus Archangium; species Archangium minus. The sequence continues at coordinate 3,901,084 of NZ_CP043494.1, read as the reverse complement.
GGCGAGGGCTGCCAGCAACTGCTCGCCCTGGAGAAGGGCACGTACCTGCTCGCCATCCACGCGCCCCAGACCCTGGGGCGTCCCCTCCCCTTCAAGCCCGTCCTCGTGGGACTCGCCGGTACCCGGACCGACGTCCCCGAGGACTACCTGCGTGACTTCTTCAATCGCATCGGAGCCAACCCGTGATGCGCCTCGTGAACTCCGTTCTCTGCCTGCTCCTGCTGCTCGCGGCCGACCCCGCGCGGGCCCAGGAGTACCGTCCGGCCGACGAGAGCCAGCGCCCCGAGGGCGGGGGCGTGAAGCTCCTCCCCGACCAGTTCCTGCGCGGGTTCGACCCGGTCACCGTCTACTTCTCCGATAACGTAGGGCCCGGCAAGCAGAGCGCCGATGATGGCGCGAAGCTGCTCAAGGTGGTGCCCTCGTGGCCCGGCCAGTGGTTCTGGGCGGACCGCAAGACGCTCCAGTTCCGCCCCGCCGAGCCCTGGCCCGCGCTGGCGCGCTTCTCCTTCGAGGCGAACGGCGCGCGCAAGGTGCTCACCACGATGATGTCGGCGCCCTCGAGCATGTCGCCGTCGCCCGACAGCACGGACCTGAGGCCCTTCCGCACCTTCACCCTCACCTTCCCGCAGGCGCTGCCGCTCGACTCGCTGCGCAAGATGCTCCGGCTGGAGGTGAGAGACCTGCCGGGACTGGCGGACTCGCCCACGCGGGTGCTGAAGGACTGGACGCTGTCGCAACTGCCGCGCGGCAGCCAGCGCGAGCAGGCCGTCTACGCCATCACCCTCGAGGAGGACGTACCCGAGGGCAAGCAGCTGCGCGTCAACGTCAGCCTCGCGCTGGGCGACGAGGACAAGGTGCTGTGGGTGGGCCGGCTGTCCACGCGGCCCGCCTTCCACCTCCAGCAGGTGCAGTGCGGCGGGAGCATGTTCTCGCTCACGGGAGGCGCCTCCACGCCTCGGGACATGGCGCTCGCGTGCGGCAACCAGGGAGACCTGCCGCAGCTCGTCTTCTCCGCGCCGGTGGAGGGCCTCACGCTCACCGCGCTCAAGAAGCTGGTGCGGCTGGAGCCCGCGGTGCCGGACCTGCACTTCCAGGCCTACGGCTCGCGCGTGGCGCTGCGAGGCAAGTTCGTACCGGACACCCTGTACCGCATGCGCATTGGCGGCGCGCCCATCCGCGACGACAGCGACCGGCCCCTGAGGGATCCGGGAGATCTCCAGGTCTTCTTCCACCTGGACTTCAAGCGCCCCTTCCTGCGCTGGATGCAGGCCACCGCGGTGATGGAGGCCAAGGGCCCGCGCATGCTGCCGCTACAGGGCTACGGCGACGCGCGCGCGGACGTGCGCATCTACCGGGTGGATCCGCTCCACCCCGGCCTGTGGCCCTTCCCCAACCGGCCCATCGTCATCAACGAGGAGAGCGCGCCACCCTTCCCCGGCGAGGAGCCCGAGGTGAAGTCCATGCCCGGCTACATCGGCGAGGACGAGCTGAGGTCGCACATCCGGCTGCTGGGCTCGCCGCTCGTCTCCACGCTGGTGGATCTGCCCCTGCCCAAGCGCGGTGGCACCACGACGTTCGGCCTGGACCTGGCGCCCCTGCTCAACCCGGTGGTGGGCAAGGTGCGGCCGGGCACGTACCTCGTCGGCCTGAGGCGGCTCACCGGCGCGCCCGAGCGCTCCTACGTCCGCGTGCAGATCACCAACCTCTCGCTCAGCACGGTGGAGGAGCGGGACAAGGCCGTCTTCTTCGTGCGTACGCTGGACGAGGCGAAGGAGGTCAAGGGCGCGCGCATCGTGCTCGAGGGTCATCGCCGCGTGCCGGACCCGAACAACAGGAGCATCACGCGCGAGGAGCCCTTCAAGACCGAGCTCACCACGGACTCGGGAGGCCGGGCGAGCCTCGGTCCCCAGCCGGACTGGGTGCGCATCGAGCGCGTCACCGTGCAGAACGGTGAGGACCTGCTCGTGTTGGATCCCCGCGAGCCTCCGGCGTCCTTCGCCAACAACCACTGGTCGCCGTCCTCGGGCTGGCTGGAGTGGCTGACTCAGCAGATACCTCCGCCGCAGAATGACGGGCTGCGCGGGTTCCTCTTCACGGAGCGGCCCATCTACCGGCCGGGCGAGAAGGTCTACATCAAGGGCTTCCTGCGCAACGAGGTGGGCGGAGACTTCGTGGCCCCCGAGGAAGCGAAGAAGTACGCGCTGCGGGTGCAGGGGCCTGGGGAGCAGGTCTGGAACCTGCCGCTGGCCTTCACGGCACTGTATGGCTTCTCCGCCGAGTTCCAGGAAAACGACGTGCCCACCGGCGATTACCAGGTGGTGCTCGAAGAGGTGCGCACGGGGCAGACGCTCGCGACGCGCGGTTTCAAGGTGGAGGCCTACCGCATACCCACCTTCGAGGTGCAGCTCTCCAGCCCCGCGACGGCGCGCCTGGACGGGCCCTTCAAGGTGAAGGCGGTGGCGCGCTACTACGCGGGCGGCAACGTGGCCGGGCAGCCCATCTCGTGGACGGTGACGCGCCGCCCCTACTACTACGTGCCCAAGGGGCGCGAGGGCTTCCTCTTCGCCTCCAGCACCCAGTTCGCCCGCGAGGGACAGAGCCGCGCTCCGGAGACCATGACGCGCAACGCGGTGCTGGATGACAACGGCGCCGACGAGATGAGCGTCAACCCGGCGCTGGACTTGGATGGCTCGGCGCGCATCTACCGCTTCGAGGCCACCGTCATCGGTGCGGACAACCAGCCCGTCTCCTCCGCGCAGGAGGTGAAGGCCCTGCCGCCCTTCGTGCTGGGCATGAAGCTGCCGCGCTACTCGGACAAGCCCTTCACGCTCGCGCCGGAGCTCCTGGCCGTGGGCGTGGATGACAAGCCGGTGAAGGGCCAGGAGGTGCTGGTGCGTCTCTACAAGCGCATCTGGCACAGCCAGCTGCGTGAAACGCACTTCGCCACCGGCGAGGCCAGGTACGTCACCGAGCAGGAGGACGTGAAGCTCGCGGAGAAGACGATCACCACGGAGGAGAAGCCCGTCACGCCCGCGCTGGAGCTGAAGGAGTCCGGCGTGTACGTGGTGGAGCTGGTGGCGCGCGACAAGCTGGGGCGCGTGCAGACGCTGACGGCGGACCTGTACGTGGGAGGCCAGACGCCCATCGCCTGGCAGAAGTCGCGCCAGGGCGTCTTCGGACTCGTCCCGGACAAGGCCTCGTACAAGCCGGGCGAGACGGCACGACTCATCATCCAGAGCCCCTTCCAGGAGGGCCGCGCGCTGGTGGTGGTCGAGGAGCCGGGTGGCAATACGTACACCTGGCACGACGTGTCTGGTGGCAAGGCCGTGCACGAGCTGGCCATCCGTTCCCAGCACGTTCCCAACGTGCCGGTGCACGTGCTGCTGATGCGCGGCCGGCTTGGCGAGGGAGACAAGGACGACTCGCGCTACCGCCCGCAGACGCTCGGGGCCTCCGTGGACGTCAAGGTGGAGCCGGTGCGCAACCAGGTGGCCGTGGAGATCAAACACCCGGAGACGGCGCGTCCCGGAGCCACGGTGCCAGTGGAGCTGACGCTCAAGGACGACCAGGGCAAGCCGCTGGCTGGCGAGGTGACGCTGTGGCTGGTGGACGAAGCCGTGCTGTCGCTCGCGCCGGAAGCGACGCTCCACCCGCTCGACGCGCTCATCAAGGAGAACTCGCGCGGCACCACGCTGCGCGACACGCGCAACAGCCTGGTGGGCAAGCTCTTCGAGCAGGAAGAGGCTCCGGGCGGTGACGGCAGCGAGGAAGAGGAGATGGAGGGCGGAAGCAAGCGCGTGGTGCGCAAGAACTTCCAGACGGTGCCTTACTACCAGGCCACGCTGCAGGTACCGGCCTCCGGCAAGCTGACGGTGCAGGTGCCACTGTCGGACGACCTCACCAACTTCCGCGTGCGCGCGGTGGCCATCTCCGGGCTACAGCGCTTCGGTTACAAGCAGACGGTGTTGCGCGTGAGGCTGCCGGTGCTGGTGCAGCCGCAGCTCCCGCGCTTCGTGCGCCAGGGAGACCGCTTCTGGGGCGGCGCAGTCGGCCGCGTGGTGGAGGGCAGCGGCGGACCCGGCTCGGTGAAGGTGCTCGTGTCGGGCCCGGCGGAGCTCCAGCCCCTGAGCCAGAACGTGGAACTACAGGCCAACCGGGCCATGAGCTTCGTCACGCCCATCACCGTGAAGAACGCGGACGTGTCCGAGCCGCAGTCCCTCAAGGTGCGCGTGGACATCGAGCGCAAGTCAGACAAGGCCGGAGACGCCTTCGAGGTGCAGTTGCCCGTGCTGCCGGACCGCACGGTGGAGCACTTCGCGTACTTCGACACGCTGAAAGCGGGCAACGTCACGCTCAAGGCACTGCCCGAACCGGCACGCCCGGGCACGGCCTCGCAGGACATCTTCATCACCGCCATCCCTGGCGTGCTGGAGCTGGTCTCTGGTCTGCAGTACCTGGCCGAGTACCCGCACGGCTGCCTTGAACAAAAGCTGTCGCAGCTCTACCCGGACGTGGCGCAAGCCGCGGTGCTGCGAGAGCTGGGAATCCGCACGCCCTTCGGCAAGCAGATCACTGGCAACGTGCAGCGACTCCAGGAGGAGATGGACCTCTACCAGGATGAGCAGGGCCTGATGGCCTTCTGGCCGGGAGGACCGGGCGACGTGCAGGTGACGGCGCAGGCGGTGGAGTTCCTGGACGCGACGAGGCGCGCGGGGCTGAAGGTGGACGAGAAGCTGCAAACGCGTGCGGTGGAGGGCCTCAAGCGCGTGCTGCGCAGCGACTACCCGGGGCTGGTGCAGGAGTGGCGCTACAGCCAGCAGACGGCGGCGCTGCGAGCCCTCACCCGCGTGGGCGCGCTGGACGAGCACTACCTCATCGATCTCTTCCAGCTGCGCGAGCGCCTGGACATCCAGAGCCTGGCGGACCTGGCCACGACCATGTCCACCCAGTCCACGGTGTACCGCGCCAACCTGGAGGTGCTGCGCAAGGAGCTGTGGGACAGCGTCATCATCAAGCTCAAGAACGGCAAGCCCGTCTTCGAGGGACTCAAGTGGCGGCGCGAGGCGTGGGGCGGCTACGGCTACCTCAGCTCGCGGCCCTCGAGCGTGGCGGCCGTCTTCGAGGCGCTGGTGCTGCTCGACCCGGCCGAGCCGCGACTGGAGCAGCTGCGCGACGCACTGCTCTCGTACGCGAACGCGGAGTCGGGCTTCGGCAGCACCTTCGAGAACAGGCGGGCCATCGGTGCGCTGGCGCTGTACCTGTCCAAAGCGAAGCCGGCAGTGCCGGACACCACCGCGACGCTCTCCTCGGGAACCACCCTCAAGGTGGGCAAGGACGCGAAGACAGCCCGAGCAGAGGTGGCCAGCGACGCGACCCTGACGGCCACGGTGAAGGGCGGGCCCGTGGGCATGCGCGTGGAGGCCCGGTACGTGCCGTCCACGCCGGGGGACAAGGTGGCCCCTCTCAAGCAGGGATTCATCGTGTCGCGCGGCGCCACCTGGCTGCACGCGGACGGCTCCGAGGAGACGCGCTTCGAGGACAAGGCCGGAGACGTGCAGCAGCTGAAGGTGGGCGACATCCTGGAGCTGCACACGCGCGTCGTCACCGAGGAGGAGCGCAACCACGTGGCGCTGGTGGTGCCCTTCGCCGCGGGCCTTGAGCCCCTCAACCCGGAGCTGGCGAATGCCTCGTCGGACGCGAAGCCCTCACAGACGGACACCCTCACCCCGGCCTACGTGCAGCGACTGGACAACGAGGTGCGCTACTACTTCCTGCGCATGCCGCGAGGCACGCACACCTTCCACTTCCGGGTGCGCGCCGCCACCGAGGGCTCCTTCGTTCACCCGGCGCCCTACGCCGAGCTGATGTACCGGGAGTCGGTCCGTGGCCGTGGCGAGGGCCTGCGCATCCAGGTGAAGGGAGAGCATGAGAAGTAGGCGGACACGCTGGGGCGTGGCGGCAGCGCTCGCCGTGGTGCTGGCGGCGGGCGCGTGGTTCGCCTCGAGCCTCCAGGACGGGCTGCTCGGCTACGAGCCCTCGCGCCTCGTGCTGGACCGGCGGGGCGCGTACCTGGGCGAGGTGCCCGGAGCGGGCGGGGAGCTCGGCTACTGGCCGGTGCCCTACGTGCTGCCCGAGCGCATCGTCCAGGCCACGCTCGTCACCGAGGATCGGCACTTCTACGAGCACCCGGGCGTGTACCTGCCGTCGGTGGCACGGGCCCTGAAACAGAACGTGAGCAACCTGCGCGTCATCTCCGGCGCGTCCACGCTGGCCATGCAGGTGGCGCGGTTGCAGACGCCCGGAGAGCGCACCGCGGGGCGCAAGGTGCGCGAGGCGGTGGAGGCACTGCTGCTCGTGCACGGGCATGGGCACGAGAAGGTGCTGCGCCAGTACCTGGTCATCGCGCCCTACGGCAACCGGGTGCACGGGGTGGTGCGTGCGGCGCGCCTCTACTTCAACAAGCCGGTGGAAGACCTGTCGTGGGCGCAGGCGGCCTTCCTCGCGGGCCTGCCGCAGCTGCCCGGGCGGATGAACCCCTACACCCAGGAGGGACTGCGGCGAGCCCTCAAGCGCAGCCATCGCATCCTCCGCGCCTTGCACGCCCAGGGGACCCTCTCGCGTGAGGAATTGGAACAATCCCTCCAGGCAGACCTGGGCCTGGTGCCCCGACCCCAACGCATGCCCGAGGCGCTGCACGCGGTGCTGGAGTGGAGCGAGCTGGCCCGCGCCCGTCCCCAGCCCATCTCCACGGCGACGCTGGACCTGGAGATTCAGTCGAAGGTGGCGCACACCCTCCAGCGCAACCTCCACCAGTTGGATGGCTCGGGAGCGGGCAATACGGCCGCGCTGGTGGTGGACACGGAGACGGGCGACATCCTCGCGTACGTGGGCTCGCGGGACTTCTTCAACGAGGAGCACCGGGGCGCCATCGACTTCGTGAAGCAGCGGCGCTCGCCGGGCTCCACGCTCAAGCCCTTCCTCTACGGCCTGGCGCTGGAGAAAGGCATCGTCACCGCCGCCACGGAGCTGGCGGATACGCCCATGGACGTGCGGGTGGAGAACGGCCGGAGCTACGTGCCGGAGAACATCAACCACGCATTCCTGGGGCCCATGCTGCTGCGCGAGGCGCTGGGCAACTCGCGCAACATCCCCGCCCTGCGCGTGCTGGAGCAGGTGGGGGTAGAGCCGGCGCTGCGCTTCCTGGAGAAGGCGGGCGTGGGAAGCATCTCATACGAGCCCGACCGCTACGGCCTGGGGCTGGCGGTGGGCAACCTGCACGTCTCGCTGGAGGAGCTGACGGGGCTGTACATGGTGCTCGCCCACGAGGGAGAGACACGCCCGCTGCGGCGCTTCGCCGACGAGCCGCTAGCGCCCTCGCGCCGGCTGATGACACGCGAGGCGGCACAGCTGGTGCGCCACATCCTCGCGGACCCGCTGGCGCGGCGACCAACATTCCCCGTGGGCAGTACGCTGGACTTCCCGTACGCCGTGGCGGTGAAGACGGGCACCAGCCAGGGCTACCGCGATGCGTGGGCGGCGGCCTTCAGCGATCGGCTGCTCGTGGTCGTATGGGTGGGCAACCATGACTGGCGCCGGATGAATGGCGTGGGCGGACTGCTCGGCGCAGCGGGCGCGGTACATGAAATCCTCGATGCGGTGATGCCCGAGTGGCGCCCGTACCGGCCGGTGCTCGACAGCTTCCCGCCACCCTCAGGAGCACTGGCCATCGACGTGTGCCCGCTCTCCGGCCGACTGGCCGGGCCGGAGTGCCCGCACCGCAAGAGCGAGTGGTTCGTCCCAGGCACGGCCCCGACACAGACGTGCCCCTTCCACGCACGCGTTCGGCTGGACCGACGTAACGGGCTGCTGGCAGGCCCCACCTGCTCGGAGCGCGAGGTGGTGACGCGGGTGATGCTGGCCCTGCCGGAGGAGTACGAGCAGTGGGCACGGAAGCAGCACCTGGACATCGCGCCGCTGAGGGAGAGCCCGCTCTGCCCGAGCCGGCCCGAGGAAGTCGAGCCGAAGGTGGCCATCCGCGAGCCGAAGGGACTGGTGCGGCTGCTCTACGATCCGGACACGCCGGCCTCGGCCTCGACGCTGCGACTGGCGGCGGACGTGACTCCCAGCACAGAGCCCATCGTGTGGCTGGTGGATGGAGTTCCGGTGGCCACGGTGACCTATCCGCACGAGTTCCGCTGGAGCCTGCGGCCCGGACAACACGTCATCACAGCGGCGATGGTGCACCGCCCGCAGGTGAGCCAACCGGTGACGGTGGTCGTGGAAGATTGACCCTCCGTTCCCTCAAACACGAACTGCACGAAAGCTTGACAATTCCTTACAAGTCTCACAAACAACAGACAATGCATCTTCTTTTCTAAGACAAGAGAAGACAAACAAGCGCCAGCGTGGGCACGTCAGAACCCTTGCGTCAGAGAGGGCTCGTGAGAACCCTTGCGCCGGACCGGGCTGGTCCTGGTCCATCAACGTGCAAAGGAGTTCATCCGTGTCACAGCTTCGTCTCTCGTTCGGCGCGCTCGTCCTTGTCGGCAGCCTCTTCACCGCGGCCTGTGGTCCGCAGCCCGAAGATGCTGCCGTGGAGGCCAACGCCTCCACCGTGCAGCAGCAGGAGGGCGCCGAGGCCACGCCAATTACCGGCGTGGAGGAAACCGAGGAGCGGAAGAAGTGCGACTACAAGGATCCGAACCTGCGCTACGTCTCGCGCGATCCGGCCACGTGTGCCGCCATCCTCTTCGTCTGCGAGGAGGGAGAGACGACGTTCTTCAATGAGTGCGGCTGTGGCTGCGCGACAACCCCGTAGCGCGTAGACCCCTCGACGCGGAGGCCCTCCCGGACTTCCCAAGGTCTGAGAGGGACTCCGCGTGCAAAGGGGGGGGGTATTGACGAGGCCCACCTTCACTCCGCAGCATGGAAGGCACCCTCATGCGCGTACCCCCCGTCTATCGCCGTTGGGTTACCTGCCCCGTGCCACGCCCACAGGCGAGCCTGCGTCTGTTCTGCTTCCACTTCGCGGGAGGGGATGCCTCCATCTTCCGACTGTGGACCACCCAGCTCCCCGCCTCGGTCGAGGTCTGCCCCATCGAGCTGCCGGGCCGAGCCACCCGCCGCGCCGAGCCACCCATCACCCAGTTCCCCGAGCTGCTCGAGAAACTGGCGGGCATGATGCTCCCCTTCGTCAAGCAGCTCCCCTTCGCCCTCTTCGGGCACAGCTTCGGCGGCATCACCGCCTTCGAGCTGGCGCGCTGGCTGCGCCGCAACGGCGGGCCCATGCCGACCCGGCTCTTCCTCTCGGCCTGTCCCGCCCTGCACCTCCGACAAGCGCCCCCGTCTCCCATCACCCACCTGCCGGATACGGAGTTCCTGGAGGAGGTCGCCACCCGGTTCGGCACTCCCCGAGAGGTGCTCACCAGCGACGACGTCCGGGACACGGTGCTCCCCGCGCTGCGCGCGGACCTGAGCGTCGGAGAGAGCTACCGGTACCAGCCCGAGCCGCCCCTGGACGTGCCCATCTCCTCCTTTGGCGCCCTGCAGGACCCGGAGGTCAGCCAGCAGGAGGCGGAGGCGTGGCAACATCAGACCACCAGGGACTTCCGCCTGCGCATGTTCCCCGGCAACCACTTCTTCCTCTCGGCCGAGCGGATCCGGCTGCACAAGGCCATTGTCGAGGATCTCCAGCTCCCAGCGAAAAAGGGCGGCTGAGCTCCGCCCATCCGGCGAGCAAGCCCTCACAAACGAAATACGGGCTAAACCCGCTCGCCATGCACCCGCCGGTCCTGCTCGAGCTCTCGCTTGAGCTGGCGATCCAGGACGAACGTTCCCCACGGGACGAGCGATGCGCCGAACGCCGCGAGTGAACGGCGCAGTGGCCAGTCTCGCTCAAGGGCCACACGAAACAGCGCGGCGACGAACAGGAGGAAGAGGAGCCCGTGGACGCTCCCGGCCACACGGACCGCGATCGGCAGGCCCAGCAGGTATTTGAGCGGCATCGCGATGAGCAGAAGGGCCAGAAAGGACAGCCCTTCCAGCAGCCCGATGAGCCGGAGATGGCGCAGCGCGTTCATGGATGGACTCCAGGCCAGGTGGGTCGGAAGACCATGAGCACCAGCACCAGGAAGAAGGGAACGAAGGTCGCGAGGAACGCGCTGACCGTCCGGCGATCGCGCGAGACTGAGTAGACAAGCGCGAGCTGTGAGACCAGCGACAGCAGGAGTCCTCCCAGAATCCACAGCTCCGTCAGGGGCAGGTGCAGCTGTGTGGTCAGGAGATAGCCGGTGAGCCACGTGACCACGAGCCCGGGAGAAGCAATGGCATGGACGGCGCGCTTCCTCTCCACGAGCGCCGTGGCGACGAAACCACCGATGAGGCCTCCCGCGTACAGGGTGACGCCCACGAACTTCACCAACAGCAGCATGCGGTAGGTCAGCATGAGGCAAGGGCGTATCGCATCCGGGCGCCACGCTCGCGAGTGGCCTAACGGACAAGAATCGACGACTTCTGGCCAGACCTCCGGTGGCAGCCCCTCCCCTCTTGGCGGGAAATGGATGCTCGTGCATCTTCGCGCCATGCATGTCGTGGCCATCGTCGCGCTGGACGGAGTTGTCCCGTTTGATTTGTCGATCCCCAGTGAAGTGTTCCAGCGTGTCAGGCTGCCCGGGGGCCGGGCGGGATACCAGGTACGTGTCTGCGGGGTGACGCCCGAGGTGAACGCCGGAGCCTTCACCATCCGAACCCACTCGGGCCTGGAGGAGCTGGCGCGAGCAGACACCATCATTCTTCCCGGCACCACGGATTTGAGCGCCCCCGTGCCGGAGAAGCTCCTGCGAGCGGTTCGCGCGGCGGCAGCCTCGGGGGCACGCGTGGCCTCCATCTGCTCCGGGGCCTTCCTGCTCGCCGCGACCGGGCTGCTCGATGGACGGCGCGCCACGACGCATTGGCTGGCGACCGACGAGCTGGCGCGCCGCCATCCGGAGATCCAGGTCGACCCGGACGTCTTGTATGTCGATGAGGGGCAATTCTTGACGTCGGCGGGCGCCGCGGCGGGACTCGATCTCTGTCTGCACATGGTGCGGCTCGACTACGGCGCCGCGGTCGCGGCGGATGCGGCCCGACTCTCGGTGATGCCGCTCGAGCGCGACGGGGGGCAGTCGCAGTTCATCCTGCACCCGCCGCCCGCCCCGGACGGCTCGTCGCTCGAGCCGCTGCTGCGCTGGCTCGAGGAAAACCTGCATCAGCCGCTCACGCTCGAGGACATCGCGCGCCACGCGGCGCTGAGCGTGCGCACACTCAACCGCCGCTTTCGCGAGCAACTGGACACCACTCCCCTCCAATGGCTCCTCCGTGCCCGCGTGCGCCGCGCCCAGCAGCTGCTCGAGACGACGGGACACTCCGTGGAAGCCATCGCGGAGCGGGTAGGCTTTGGCTCGGCAACCGCCTTTCGTGACCACTTCCGCCGCTTCGTGACCACGAGCCCACAAGCCTACCGTCGCGCGTTCCGCTCCGCTCCGGCCAGCCACTGAGACGCCTGGGAGAGCGGAGTCGAGCTCACCAGGGACGAGGCTCGGGGCCCTGCGCGCGCCACACCGTACCGCGACGCTCGAACTGGAACATGGCCTCGACCGCATGAGCGATGCGAGGTCCCAGGTGACGCTCAATGAGGTACACGCCGAGATCAAGACCCGACGTCACCCCAGCCGCCGTCACGAGATTCCCGTCATCCACGATGCGCGCGGCGACCGGGTGGGCGCCCGTCGCCGCCAGTGCGTCCAAACCCAGGTGGTTGGTGGTCGCATGACGCCCCTTCAAGAGGCCCGCCATGCCGAGCAGAACGGACCCACCACAGACAGTCCCCATCGTCAGGCCCGGCTTCGCCATCGCTTGATGAAGCACGTCCGGAAGACCCGAGGAGACCGCGCGAGATAGCAGGGAGGGAATGCTGTCCGGAGCGTCACCGCTCACCGGGCCGGCGGCTCCCGGCACGATCATGAAGTCAGCCCGGCGCGGCTCGATTGCGGCGGTGGCCGGTATCTTCAGCCCGTTGATTCCGCTCCTCACCTCCCTCGCCCCCTCGAACGAGGCGAACTCCACCTGAAGTGCGCCTCCCGCCACATAACCGCCCGCCCCCAGCACTTCATAGGGGGCCAACGCGTCCAACAAATCAAAGCCATCGAAGAGGATGATCTGAGCCAGCATGAAAGTCCTTTCAATCCGGCGGGACCGCACGGAATGACTGGCATCATGCCTTCAGCGCATCAACGTGCGAGTGGCTCGAATGACATCTTTCAACGGGTTCTGGCCAAACGTGTTTTCAGAGTCGTGGGGTGGCTTAACGCATCCCGGCGATCGAGAACCCGCCGTCGACGAGGAGCGACTGACCCGTGACGAAGCGCGCCTCTTGGGTGCAGAGCCAGACGGCCACGTCGCCGACGTCGGCCGGTTCTCCGAGGCGCCTGGCCGGAGTGAATGCCACAAACGGCCTGGCCATCTCGTCGTCGATGGACCGGCGAAGCATCGGAGTATCGATGACTCCCGGGTTGACGTTGTTGACGCGGATGCCCTGGCCAGAGACCTCCAGCGCCACCGCCCGGATCATCGAGTCGAGCGCGCCCTTGCTGGCCGAATAGATGGACGAACCGACCGCTGCACCCTTGGCCAGAAACGACGACGTGTTCACGATGGCGCCGCCCGAGCCTTGCCGGAGCATGGCCGCGATTTCGTATTTCATGGAGAGCCAGACTCCCTTCAGGTTGATGGCGATCACCTGGTCGAAGTCAGACTCGGACGAGTCGGCGATCGGAGCGAACATCCCCTGGATGCCCGCGTTGTTGAAGGCACAGTCGAGCCGACCAAACCGCTCGAGTGTGCCTTCCACGAGCGCCTCGACATCCGCCGCACGCGATACGTCGGCCGAGATGACAAGAGCCTTGCCGCCCTCTGCTTCAACACGGTGCGCCACCTCGTCGAGCTCTGTCTGGCGGCGACCCGCCAGGACGACGCTCGCGCCCTCCCGCGCGAAGGCGAGCGCGGCGGCGCGACCGATTCCGGTGCCTCCGCCAGTCACGAGCGCGACCTGGCCTTCGAGCCGACGGGAGGGGGGGTGACGTGCGCTGCTCGTGATTCGGTGATGCCGGACATGGATGCCTCCGTTCGATGGATGAGGCGAAGGTATTCGGCGGGATTGCTGGCGATAACGCGCTGATTCTCGTATGTACTGATGGCCAGGAGCCATCAATGCGCGGGTCCGAATTCGCCGAACTAGCCGCCTTCGTCGCCGTCGCGGAGGAGCGCAGCTTCCGGCGCGCGGCTGCGAGGCTAGGCATGATGCCCTCGACCCTGAGCCACTCCTTGCGCGCTCTCGAAACCAGGCTCGGCGTACGGCTCCTCCATCGGACGACACGAAGCGTATCGCCGACAGAGGCGGGCGAGCGGCTGCTTTCCCAGCTCACGCCAGCCTTCGGCGACATCGCGCGAGCCATCGAGACGGTGAACGACTTCCGCGGCAGGCCGGCGGGCACGGTGCGGCTCAACGTGCCGCGGATGGCAGCAATGATGGTGCTGGCGCCGATGCTCGGCCGGTTCGCCCAAGCGTATCCAGAGGTCACGCTGGAGGTGGCAGTCGAGGATGGCTTCGTCGACATCGTCGACCGACGGTTCGATGCGGGGATCCGTCTCGGCGAACACGTCGGGCGGGAGATGATCTCCGTGCGGGTCAGCCCCGACATGCGCACCGCGATTGTCGGCTCACCCGCGTATTTCAGAGAACATGCACCGCCGCGAACTCCGTCCGACCTGAAGAAGCACCGGTGTATCGGCTATCGCCATATCTCCAGCGGTGTGGTCTACCGCTGGGAGCTTGAGCGTGCGGGTGAAACACACACCCTCGCCGTCAGCGGCCCGCTCGTGCTCGACGATCCCGACCTGATGACAGCGGCCGCCCTGGAGGGTGTGGGACTCGCCTATGCGGTCGAAGCCCACGTCACTGACCATCTGCAACAGGGACGGCTGATCCGGGTCCTCGAAGATTGGAGCCCATCGTTCCCCGGCTTTTTTCTCTATTATCCGAGCCGCCGACACATTCCGGCAGCACTGCGTGCGTTGATCGAGATGTTGAAGGTCTGAGCCTGCCCGAGTGATGGAGCTGCGAGGCATGAAGCCTCGCGCATCGCTCTTTCTTGGGTCCACTCGCCTCCCTGACAGGTTCTACCCAGGGGCAACCACCGACTCTAGATTTACTGGAAGGGGTTGTTTGCCTGATGCCGGACCGTGCAACCATCCAGTGAGTTCATGAAGACACCGAGTACAGAGCTCCGAAAGTTCGTCGCTCCCGAGATCGTCTACGGCTCGGGGTCAAGGTGTCTGGTCGGCCGCTATGCGCGCAACCTTGGGGCGACCCGGGTTCTCGTCGTGTCCGATCCCGGCGTGATCCTGGCGGGCTGGCTTCGGGATGCCGTCGCGTCACTGGAGCAAGAGGGGGTGCGCTACCACCTCTTCACGGACGTGAGCCCCAACCCCCGGGCTCAGGAGGTACATCAAGGAGTCCAGGTCTACCAGCAGGAGCACTGCGACGGCATCATCGCGGTGGGCGGGGGGAGCCCCATGGACTGCGCGAAGGGAATTGGCATCGTCCTGGCCAACAAGGAGGACATCCTCTCCTTCGAAGGCGTGGATCGGATCGCCAGACCCATCCCTCCGCTCGTCTGCGTTCCAACAACCGCGGGGAGCTCGGCGGATGTCTCCCAGTTCGCGATCATCACGGACACCGAGCGCCGTCTGAAGGTCTCCATCATCAGCAAGGCGATCGTCCCCGATATCTCGCTCGTCGACTACGATACCACGAGGACACTCACCCCCTTTCTCATCGCTTGTTGCGGCATGGATGCCTTCGTGCACGGAATCGAGGCCTTTGTCTCGAATGCCCACTCGAAGCTCACGGATGTGTATGCACTTGCTGCCATCTCGCTCGTCTGGAACAACCTGGCAGCGGCCATGGAAAGCCCTCTCAACGAAACCGCTCGCTGTCAGTTGATGGAAGGCAGCCTCGAGGCCGGGCTCGCGTTTTCGAACACCTCGCTCGGTGCCGTGCATGCCATGGCCCACGCCATGGGAGGGCTCATTGACAACCCTCACGGCGAAGCAAACGCCCTCCTCGTCGACCACGTGGTGGCCTTCAACTACGAGGCGGTACCCGAGCGCTTCGACCTCATCGCGGAGAAGCTGGGGCTGGAGCCCACCCGACTCGCACCGAGCAAACGCAAGGAGGCCCTTCTCTCCGCAATTCGGCAACTCAAGCACAGCACGGGCCTCGCGCTGAGGCTGCGGGACAAGGGAGTCTCACGCTCCGATATTCCCTTCCTCGCCCGGCATGCCCTCGCAGACCCCTGCATGGCAACGAACCCACGCCGCATGACACTCCGCGACGTGGAGGTGCTGTATGAGCAAGCCTTCTGATGAAACGCCCGAAGAACCCGTGACCTGGGAGTCCCTGCGAGACGCCATCATCGGGCTCGGCGAGCGCTCCATTCGTAAGAGCTACTACGGCGCGCTGCAGGAGCACCTCACGGAGCTTGCCCGCTTCCGGACGCTGCTCGACGAAACCCAAGAGGCCATCATCGTCACGGAGCTGCCCACCCTCCGTGTCCTGGATGCCAACCGGAAGGGGCTGTGGGTGCTTGGTGTCTCCAGCACCGCCCAGCTCTGCCGGCCGCTCGAATCCTTCTTCGCCGCGAGCGAGTGGCGCGTGCTCCAGGCGTGCGTTCACCCGAGCGAAAGTGACCCTGGTCCAGGCCCAGGGCTGCTGTCGCTCCAGCGGGAGGGGGAAGAACGGCTGCTCGAGCTCTCCATCCGCCAGGATGCATTCGGCCAGCGCCAATACCTGGTCATCATCGCCCGCGATGTCACGGAGCGGATGAGAATCGAGCAGGCGCTCCGTACGGCGAAGGAGGAGGCGGAGGCAGCGGCTCGAGCGAAGGCACAGTTCCTCGGCATTGCGTCCCATGAGCTTCGCACTCCCCTCACCTCTCTGCTGCTCCTGCTTCAACAGGGGGCCCGTCGGACAAAGCAGGAGGCATGCGGAGGCGAGCTGCTCAACCGGATGCTCCGCCTGGCCCGTCGGCTTGCCGTCCTGGTCGATGATCTGCTCGAGGTCTCCCGCCTCGAGCACGATCAGATCGTCATGAGGCCCACGCACATGGACCTGCGGGCGCTCGTGGCCGATGTAGTGGCGGACTTCCGCACCCGTGAGCCCGACCGGCACATCAGTCTTCGACTGCCTTCGGAGCCGGCGTACGTCGAGGCAGACACGACCCGCGTCGTGCAGGTGCTCTCGAATCTCCTGGAGAACGCCGTCAAGTACTCACCCGAAGGAGCACCCGTCGATGTCCGTTTCGAGTTGAAGGATGAGAGTGCTCGCGTGTCGGTGAGCGACCAGGGGCCAGGCATCCCCGAGGAGCAACGCGCCCTGCTCTTCACGCCTTTCGGACGTTTGAGGGAAGTGGGGCAGGACTCACCAGGGCTCGGACTAGGCCTCTACATTTCCCGCCAGCTCACCGAGCTCCAAGGAGGGCAGCTGCGTCTGGAACCGGCGGACGGTATGGGCACGACCTTCACCTTCTCGCTGCCTCTCGTCTCCAGGCCGGACTGGAGGGACGCTGGACAGATGGCCATCAGCACTCCCCCCAGCGAGTGACCGCGAGGATGTTGCCGTTCCAGCGGTGCTGCGCGCATTTGTTGAGGCACTGAGAATCCAAGATACCGCAGCACGGGCAAGCCTGGTGCCCAGTTCCATTCACCGCGCCCGTGAGGGATTCTGCTTTATTCCCGCTAGGGCTGGACAGTCCTGCCCCTCACAGCGAGCGTCTTGTGCAGAGAAGAACCTCCTCTACCTTCCTACCGTTCCTCCTTGCGTTGTCGGGATCCCTCCTCACCTCTGGATGTGGTGACAGCGAAGAAACCCAGGCGCCCGTCGCCCAGAAGCCTTTCGGCACGACGGATGAGAGCGAGCTCTACGTCGACACCACTTCGATCTGGGGCTCTCCACGCATCAGCGTCTGCTGGGAGAACCCGACGACCGCGGACGCCACCGCCCGGGCCTGGGTGCAGGATGCAGCCAACAGCACGTGGGGAAGTGTTTCGACGGTCGAGTTCGTCGACTGGGGCCCGTGCACCTCAACCTCACGAGGCATCCGCATCCGCATCGCGGACACGGGGCCTCACGTGAAGCAACTCGGCAGCCGGCTGGACGGCTACGTCAATGGCATGGAGCTCAACTTCACCTTCGCGAACTGGAGCCCGAGCTGCCAGTCCACACGAGAGTTCTGCATCCGAGCCATCGCGGTGCACGAGTTCGGACATGCACTCGGCTTCGCGCACGAGCAGAACCGCCCGGACCGGCCGTCCACCTGCTCCGAGCCCGCGCAGGGCCCCAACGGCAACCTGATGATTGGAGCCTGGGACCTCCAGTCGGTGATGAACTACTGCAACCCGAACTGGAATGGGAACGGGCAGCTGAGTGCGACCGACATCGCGGGCGTCATCCAGCTCTATGGTGACGCCCTATGGAGCCGGGACTTCGGCTACGACGCCGGAGGCTGGCGCGTGGAGCAGCACCCGCGCACCGTCGCGGATGTCAACGGGGACGGCCGTGCCGACATCGTCGGCTTTGGCCATGGGGGCGTGGTTGTCGCGCTGTCCACCGGCACCGGCTTTGCCCCGTCTCAGTACTGGCTGGCCGACTTCGGCTATGACGCTGGAGGCTGGCGCGTGGAGCAGCACCCGCGCACCCTGGCGGACGTGAACGGGGATGGCCGTGCCGACATCGTCGGCTTTGGCCATGGGGGCGTGGTTGTCGCGCTGTCCACCGGCACCAGCTTTGCCCCGTCTCAGTACTGGCTGGCCGACTTCGGCTATGACGCTGGAGGCTGGCGCGTGGAGCAGCACCCGCGCACCGCCGCGGATGTCAACGGGGACGGCCGTGCCGACATCGTCGGCTTTGGCCATGGGGGCGTGGTTGTCGCACTGTCCACCGGCACCGGCTTTGCCCCGTCTCAGTACTGGCTGGCCGACTTCGGCTACGACGCCGGAGGCTGGCGCGTGGAGCAGCACCCGCGCACCGTCGCGGATGTCAACGGGGACGGCCGTGCCGACATCGTCGGCTTTGGCCATGGGGGCGTGGTTGTCGCGCTGTCCACCGGCACCAGCTTTGCCCCGTCTCAGTACTGGCTGGCCGACTTCGGCTATGACGCTGGAGGCTGGCGCGTGGAGCAGCACCCGCGCACCGCCGCGGATGTCAACGGGGACGGCCGTGCCGACATCGTCGGCTTTGGCCATGAGGGCGTGGTTGTCGCGCTGTCCACCGGCACCAGCTTTGCCCCGTCTCAGTACTGGCTGGCTGACTTCGGCTACGACGCTGGAGGCTGGCGCGTGGAGCAGCACCCGCGCACCGCCGCGGATGTCAACGGGGACGGCCGTGCCGACATCGTCGGCTTCGGCAACGCGGGTGTGCATGCGCACCTGAACTGATGCTTGGCGCCCTGGCGGGTCGAAGGACCCGCCAGGAGAACCCACGACGAGCTGGCCACCGTCACGATGCGCGGTGCGCCAGCCGTCGTGAGAAGATGCCCACGCACTCCGTTCGAGCACCTACGTAGGGGACGGCCATGAAACGACATGTCGTGGGCGAGAACCTTCTGCCAGCGGTTGCGTTCGGAGATGCCGCCGGATTGCCACATGAAAAGAAGCCGCCCCTGCCACCCGGAAGCCTGGACCGCCCCGAGGACACACGGACCAACCCCTTCCTGGGAGAGCATCCGGCGGGCACGTGGAGCGGCCCCCGAGGCCGTTGTCAGCAGCCTCGTGCACAGGAATGTCTTGTCACGGCTTCTCGCTACACGGAAAGGTGAACCCCGTTCGTCGGCTCCAAAGGACATCATCCTGAAGGCTCATACCGATGCGCTCGAATATGAACGGCGCCTGGATGCCGAACCTGTCACCAGCCGGATTCTTGGCCCGATTGCCGCGGCCATCGAGAGCAACACCCTTGCCCGAGAAGGAATCCTCGCGGCGTCCCCGAGGGGCGGATTCTACGCACCTGAAACACTGGTCATGGCCTATGGCAGCTTCCTGCTCGAAGACCGGTTCCCCGAGAGCGTGTTCCGCGCCGTCGAGCTTGGAGGTGATAGCGACAGCATCGGCTCCATCGTCGCGACGATGTCCGCCTTCCTGCATGGCGAACTGAAGTTCCCCGCGGATTACGAAAAGGTATTCGCGCGAGAACGACTCGAGAGAATCTCCAAGCGGTTCGCGTCCGCCGCGCGTTGAGCCCGGAAGCTGGCGAGCGCCCCCTCGTGCCCACACCCACAGGTGAATCAATCAACCACAGAAGCCACGGCTCGGACATGTCACAACTTCGCACGAGCGACTCTGCCTAAGCAGACGAGCGGAGCTCCTCGTGGGGCGCCGTCCAGACAAGCGAGGCAGAGCCATGGAACAGGCACAACCCACTCAGCAGGGCGCGATCCTTTCTCCCAACCACTTCGAGCTGAAGGGGAAGGATATTCATGTGAACTTCTCGGAAACCAGCTTCACGGGTGAGCCACGCATGCAGTATCGCGATCGCCAGCGGCAGGTGAACGCGAGTGGCGACGAGATTCGTCAGGTGGATGTGGGCATCGGCAAGCTGGTGACGATCGTCCTCCAATCGAACGCGGCGGATGCCGAATTGATCGAATTCAGCGTGCTGATTCCCCACGCCATCCTGACGGGCTCGGACCGGAGCGTGCGCATCAACACCCTGGGCATAACGACCCGCAGCCCGGGATTCATCGCCCCCACCACTCGGCAACTCACGACGTACGCGGAGGTACGGCTAACGGGAGAAGGCATGTCCTTGGACTTCTGACGCGGGCCTCTGTTCGGAGCTCTTGGAACATCCTCCGCCGAAGCCGCCACTCCTCTGGACGAATGGCCAGTCTGGTGAGTTCGAGGACTATCGAAAAGACGTCCAATCCGACGCCCCAGCCCGAGTAGTCGCTGCATTCAAAACGCGCGACGAAGCAGAGGCATGGTTGAGCGCAACCCCCAAGCCGCCCGATCTGGCCTATGTGCTAATCTCAGACGAATACCACATCGTCATGCATTCCCGTGAGAGCAACATCCGCACGCTGGCCCCGCACCCGACTCTCGAATTCTACATCGAGGAGATAACGAAAGACGGCCTCCCCTTGGCTGAGGCAACGTTCAACACGCGAGAAGAGGCAACCGCTTGGTTCGACAGTAAGGCGGAGCCCCCGGCTCAGACTGTCATCCAGATCAGGGGGGAGCACTATCTGGCGGCGTACTACCGGAACATCAATCACCGAGCCCTCTTCCCCTTCACCATCGTGGAGCGTCGAAGGAAGAGAAGCAAAGACAGCCCGGGAGAATAGAGGAGACCCCCACTTGTAGGGCCAGGTTCGACCCGCTACCCTGGCCCGAGGAAATGCAACCTGGATATAGACCCAAAAAAGATGCTGGCATCCAAGTGGCTGTTCTCCGTTCTGAAGTTCGTTCACGAGTACTACGGCATCCTGTTCGGGGTGGCGGTTCTCACCTTCCTGGCGGCGGGGGTACTCCTCCGAAAAGCGGCCCCCCGCGCCAAGGCAGGTGGCGTGCTCCTCGTGGCCCTGTTGGCGGCGTATGTCTACCTGGGGGTGGCGGGCTTCGACACGCTGGCTGTCTGGGTCCAGCGCAACGGGGTGGAGGGCGAGGTGCTCCTCTCCCGCCAGGAACCCTCGAACACGTTCGTCAATAAAAGGCGGCTCCACAACTTCGTCGGTTTCCTCAAGCGACGGGGCAGCGAGGAGCTCCATCCCATCGAGTTCCTCGAGACGAACATCCTGCAATCGCCCGAGGTCGAGGGGTTCCATCCACGGGTTGGCAAGACGTACCCGGTGCGCTTCGTCGAGGCCTATCCGGACTTCTTCGTCTTCGACCACGGAGGCGCGCAAGGGGCGGCCCTCACGCAGGAGTGCTATGCGCGCTCTCGAAGGCAACCAGACCTCGTGGCGCGCAGTCAGCTGAAGCCAGGAGACGCCGCGCTCCAGAAGGAGCTCCTGGAGAACGGTACGTTCATCATCGAGAAATGCAGCCAGGTGTTCTGAGCGCCGTGAGGACGGGGCCGTTTCAAATCCGCTGACATCGACCCGGCTCTATCGCCTATCCGGTTCGGGGGAAGCCTCCACATTCCCAGTACAGGCCCGGACAATGTCCGCCCACGGAGGTGTGGAGCTCCAAGTGGAGGTAACCCCGGTCGCTGAAGAGGAACCAGTCGCCCGAAGGCACGAGCGAGTTGCACCACAGCGCGAACTCCGCGCAGTCGTGGATTTCCCCTGTAAATACGGGCGCGGGCACCTGTCGCTTGAGGGAGCCCTCAACCTGGGAGTGGGAAGGAGACGTAGCGACCCTGGACATCCACGGCACCCGTTACCTGCGAGTAGCTCATGGACAGCTCGAACTCCAGACACTCACCAAGCTCCGGGTTTTGAATCTCCCGGAGGGTGATACCGGGCCAGCGGAGGCGGGGGCGGCGGAGCTCCGCAATTTCCGTGACGGCGCCGGTGTTTCCGGTCATCTACCGTCTCCGCCGCCAGGCCTCGTTGGTCACCAGGCAGGCGACCTGCGAGGATCCCGCACGTGCTCATCCGGTACTCCGATTGGAAGAAGCCCACCGACGCGGCCTACGCGTTCCAGCTCCACGCGGCCTTCTCCCCGGAAATTCCCGCCACGGGCCTCCCGAGTGACATCCGAGCGGTCGCCCGCGAGGTCCTCGGTGCCGACGAGGCGGACCGCTTCGAGAAGCGGATTCACCGGTGGTCCGGTCCGGAGAATGTGGTCGGAGACGCGGGCGAGAAGCCCTACGAGGGTCAGCAGCTCACCTTCGAGGAGCACCCCTGGCGCGGCGCGATCTCGATGCGGGACATGGACTCGGTACTCCGAGGCAACGTCCTGGTGATGCGCGGCCACTCCGGCCAGGCCGACTACCTGCTGCGCGACCACCACATGCTCGACGTGGCCCTGTACCACTACCGGACGACCGGCGAGCTGCCCCGTTCCCTCTTCCACGCGGATCGCCACTCGGATTGGTGCAAGGACGGCTACCTGGAGGCGCGCGTGCCCCCTCAGGCGGCCACCTGGTGGAAGCTCTTCGAGGGACTGAAGCGGCCGGAAGACTCGGCTCCCGTGCTCACCGAGCAGGACATCTTCTTCACCACCGCCAAGGCCGAGCCGTCCTCCCGAATGACTGGCCGCGACGTGGGCTTCTCCACGCTCGTCCCCTGGTTCGTGGACACCTCGGAGTTGCACTGGAGCCAGGTGCTCGCCCGGCCCGGCGTGGTCGAGGCGGATTGGGTGTCGCTGGACCTCGACTACTTCCAGCCCGCGCCTCAGTTGCGGCTGAGCGGCGGCCTCCTGCGCGACCCGCGCTTCCACGGGATGATGGAGGGCGCCCGGGTGCGTGTCTTCGTGCTCTCGCCCCAGTTCACCAACGGCGGAGACAAGATCGACCCCTGGGAAATCCAGGGCAGCGTTCACTCGTCACTCCGGCTGTTGAACCTGCTGCGCCAGCTCCCCGGCAAGGTGCGGCTCCAGCACCCCTGAAGCACGACGGGCGGCCCCCTCGAGGAGAGCCGCCCGCCGTTCAACCCATCCTGCCCGCCGAAGCTACGGCTGGGTGTAGGAGATGGTCAGGTTGTACGTGCCCGCGGAGGCACCGCGCACCATGACGTAAGCGGCACTCTGGCCGGACGGCACGGTGAGCGAGCACGTCTCGGAAGCACCGGACGCGTTCGAGCGGCAGTCGAACTTGCTGGTGGTGGGCGCCGAGCCGAAGCGCGCGTACAGGTCGGGGTTGCCCGTGCCCGTCATGGTCACCGTGAAGGTGGTGCCGGCCAGCACGCTGAAGGGCCCGAAGTTCACGTTCTGGCGCCGGGCCACGCTGCCGCTGGCCGTCTGGGTCACAGGAGAGCCCGTGCCACCACCGCCGCTCCCGCCACCATAGGTGCCCTTGAGGGTCACGCCCGAGTAGGCCGAGTAGGCGTTGAGCATCACGTACCAGGTGCCGGCCTGCGGGTTGGTGAAGGAGCAGCTCTCCAGGTTGCCACCCTTGTACGGACGGCAGTCGTAGGTGCTGGAGCTGGGGACGGAGCCGTAGCGCACGTACAGGTCCGCGTCACCCGTGCCACCGCTGATGTCGAACACCAGGCTGGACTGACCGGCAGGGACCTCGAGCGAGTAGTACTTCTTGTTGCCGGAGCTGCCGGAGAGGCCGCTCACCGCCACGTCGTTGGTCAGCGCGGTCACCACCGGCGGAGGAGGAGGCACCCCCACGGCCTTCCAGGCCTCGTTCACGGCCACGGCCTCGGCCG
This sequence comes from Archangium minus, assembly GCF_044360475.1. Taxonomy (NCBI): domain Bacteria; kingdom Pseudomonadati; phylum Myxococcota; class Myxococcia; order Myxococcales; family Archangiaceae; genus Archangium; species Archangium minus. Next base: position 3,877,673 of record NZ_CP043494.1, on the reverse strand, counting down.
AGCCCGCGCCGTAGAGCGCCTCGGCCGCCTGCACCGTGTACGTCTTGGCCTGCTCGAAGGTGGTGCTGGCCGTGAACAGGTCCGTGTTGGCCTTGTAGAAGATGTGGCCGGCCTTCTCCGGTCCAATGGCTGGCACCGTGTTGCTGGACTTGCCGCGCGGGTGCGTGCCGCCCTTGGACAGCAGCGAGAACACCAGGTTGCTGATGCCCGAGCTGTAGTGCACGTCCTGCCCGGCGTAGTCCGCGTAGAAGTCGAGCGAGACGCCATCCTTGGCTGGATCGTCCATGTAGCGCAGCGCATCGTTCGCGGTGCCCGGCGTCCAGATGTCCTCGCCCACCATGAAGACATCCGCGTCCACGGCCCAGTTGCGCGTCCAGCTCTCGCACACGCCGGCGAAGATGTCGGACATGGACTCGTTGAGGCCACCGGACTCACCCGAGTAGATGAGGTTCGACTCCGAGTCCGTCACGGCGTGGGTGAGCTCGTGCACGGTCACGTCCAGGTCCTTGCCCAGCTCGATGGAGTCCACGCCGTCTCCATCGCCGTACACCATCTGGGTGCCGTCCCAATAGGCATTCACGTAGTTGCTGCCGTAATGGACGGTGCTGATAAGCGTAGCGCCCGCATTGTCATACGAGTCGCGGCCGAACAGTGTCTGGTAGCAGTTATAGGTGGCGCCCAGCATGTCGTAGTTCATGTCGACGTGCGCGTCGCCAATGGGGGCCTGGCCCTCGCTGCGCTTGAGGGTACCCGGCGTGCTCGAGCCGTTGTTGGCCGAGTACACCTTGCGGTTGAGCGCGGAGTGGATGAGCGGGTTGACCAACAGAATGCCGCCGCGCTGCGCGTCCACATAGACGAGGTCATCGGCGGCCATGCCCTCACGCGTCCCCTTCACGCGCACCTCGTAGGCCAGCCGCGGCTCCGAGCCGCTCTCGGAGCGCAGGTAGACGAGCTTCGCGTCGCTGGCAGAAGCGCCTCTCGCGGTGGAGCCCTCCACGGCCACCGTCTGCGCCGCCTCCGGGGCGACCTTTGCCTCAGCGGACACCTTCGAGCCGTCCCGAGCCGAGCCGTTGGCCGCGTAGACATTGTTCGCCGCGTCCACGTGCAGCACGAGCTCGCCGCCCACCACCTGGAGGCCGTTCTTCAGCTGCTGGAAGCGCAGGTGTCGGTGGCCCTGGGCATCCACCGTGGCGCGCCTGAGCACCAGGTCATTCTCATTCAGCCGAAACACCGGGGCGACCAGGGCGAGCGCCTCGCGCACGTCCACCTCCGCAGCGGAGCGCAGCTGCCCCTGCTTCCGCAAGGCTCGGCCGAGCTGGCCGCGAATGAAGTAGGGAACCTCCCCGTCAGTGCCCAGCACCCGGGCGCCCTGGATGCGAGCCAGCGCGGACTGGATGTCGGCGTCATCGCCCGCCTGCACGGGCGGCTCGCCCTCCTGCATCGCACCGCACGCGGCCAGGCTGGCACCCAGCCACACCGCAAAGAACGTCCTCGAGAACCGGTTGATCACGAAGCACTCCCCCCGATGAAAGAAGGAGCTTTCTTGACATACCTGTTACATAGGCTTCAAGGCACCATGATGTTTTGCAGGGTTTTTTTCTGATTGCTGTGTGTGATCGCGAACGCGAAGTCGCTTGGCTGCCTTAGGACGAGCTGGCACGTTGCTCAGTTTTTCATTCTCCTGGCGAGAGCCCTCCATGAAGCTCACAAAGCTCAACATCCACGGGTACCGGGACGTCGCACCTGGAACGCAGCTCGTGTTCAGCCCGTCACTCAACCTGGTGATCGGAGAGAACGGCACCGGCAGGACGACGCTGCTGGACCTGCTCTCGCGCGTCCTCGCCTCAGACTTCTCCGGGCTCATCCGAGAGGAGTTTTCACTGGAGTACACCCTCTCCTTCCCTGGGATGGAGCTGCACGTCCGCGTCCGGAACGCACGACCCTCCGCCGCCGCTCCAACCGGGGGCGCTTCACGCGAGGACCTGGCGCTCTTGCCTCCGCGCTCCCAGGAGAAAGGACCGGAGCTCGAGCCCTTCATGGAGCTGAGCATCCAGCTTGAGTCCCCCTCCACCCTGCTGGTGATGCGCTCGGATGCTGTGGGCGTGTCCTGGGAAGTGGATGGACAACCCGCCTACTCACAGACCATGCACTGGTCCCTGTTGGACCGCACCGTGTGGGTGGTGCTCTTCATGACGGCCCAGCGGCTGGAGCCCGAGCTCCGGGAGCGGCTCAAGGAGCTCCTCCGCCGCACCTTCCTGATGGCTCCCGCGCGCTTCGACGAGTCCCTGGGGATGTTCCAGCAGATGGGTACCACGCAGTATGGAATGGAGCTGCGGGGCGAAGAGGTGTTTCCCCTCGGGCTGATGTCGCTGCCCAGGTGGCTGCCGGGGCTGTTGAGAGATCGAACGGAGCAGGCCCTCTCCGCCGGCTTCATCGACATCCGCCACGACGAGCTCGAACAGGGCTTCCTCGCGCGCTTCGTCTCCCTGGCAGGGTTCACCGCGGGGAAGTTCCGCGTGGAGCTGCTCAAGCAGCGGAGCTACGAGGGCGGCGAGCGCCTGGAGTTCGGCCACTTCGGCTGCGGCTTCACCCGGCGCGACGGCTCCGTGCTGTCCCAGGAGCAGCTCGGCCACGGACAGAAGCGGCTGCTGTCCTTCCTCTACTACCTGGATCTCAACGAGGACTTCGTCATCGCGGACGAGCTGGCCAACGGGCTGCACCCTCGCTTTGTCGAGGCCTGCCTTCGCCACCTGAGCCCCCGGCAGTCCTTCGTCACCAGCCAGAACCCGGCCACGTTCGAGCATGTGCCGCTCGGCTCCGCCGAGGAGGTGCGCGCCTCGCTCATCCACTGTGGGACCGCGCTCCAAGACGGACGCGAGTGGAAGGTCTGGTCCAACCCCACGCCCGAGACGGCCACGCGGCTCTTCGGGGCATACCAGCGGGGAGACACCCCGCTCGGCACGCTGCTGCGCCAGCACGGGCTGTGGTGAGTCAGGCCCCCGCCTTCCGCGCCCGCTCGAGCTCCGCTCGGAAGAAGGCGCTGTGCTGGGCGAGCGTCTCCATATAGGGCAAGACGTCCTCGCGAGCCTCGGGAGACAGCAGCGCGAAGGGCGTCACGTGCGCGTCCGGCACGTAGCGGAAGGTGAGGTTGATGCGCCGGGTCTTGAAGTCCGGCATCTCGGGCGGGAGCGTGTGGCCCGCGCGCGTGTCCACCCGCTGCACCCGGTGGAAGGTCTGCTCCTTCCAGCGCGCGCCTCCAAAGAGCTGCAGCGCACCGTCATCCAGCCACTGCTCCAACACCACCTCATCGCGCTCGCCCGGGCGGGTGGAGGTGACGAACTGGATGAGCGCACGCTCGCCGAAGGACAGCGAGGCCACCGGTCCTGGCTCAAAGTCCTTGTGCTCGCCCACCCGCGCCGTGTCCACCCAGCGCCCGTCCTCGAGCCGGCTGCCGTAGAAGTTCACCAGGCAGGTGTTGAGGTGCCAGCCGGAGGGCATGTCCGGGCCGCGGAACATGCGGCGCGCGAGCTGCTCCACCTTCTCCACCTGACGCTGGAGCACCGCCGGGAAGGGCTCGGCCTTCACGCAGCGGTCCTTCACGCCCTTCGGCGGGCGGTAGTAGTCGAGACACGCGAACTGCCAGTTACCCAGCCAGTACACCGGCCGGAGCAGCCGCCGCTGCGTCTGCCCCGGCGGAGGGGGAAAGTGCTTGGAGTAACGCTCCTCCCACAGCGGGTGCAGGGTCCCGAGCCAGGAGAGGATCTCCGCCCGGTCCGCCGCCGAGAGGAAGCTCGCGTTGTAATGGTGGCCCGGGGTGCGCTGGCGGGCCTTGTGGGCCAGGGAGCGGCCGTAGCGGGGAGGAGGAGCCATGGCCCCTCCACTACCACAGCGCTCAGAGGGCGGGGCATCGTCGGGCCTAAGACAGTCTCACGAAATTCACGGAGAGCGTGATCCACCCGGATGCCGCCAACGCAAGGAGCGGAAGGGAGGGCTACCCGTGGCAGACAAAGCAAGCCTTGCGTTGGACTTTCGCAATATCGACCGGACCCAAGCTTCCACCGAGGCCGTCCGCTTCCTGGACAACCTGAACGCCACCCAGCAGGTGCAGGAGATACAGCGCCTGACGCATCGCCTGCTGGGCGCATGTGAGGGCGCTCACGTCCTGGATGCGGGCTGCGGGGTGGGTGATGTCACCCGAGAGCTAGGCGCCTTGGTCGGGAGGACCGGCCGGGTGACGGGGGTCGACCTGAGCGAGGCCATGGTGGCCGAGGCGCGCCGCAGAACAGAAGGCCTGGGACTGCCCGTGGAGTTCCGACACGGGAACATCCACCAGCTGGACTTCCCCTCGGAGAGCTTTGATGGATGCCGCGCCTCCCGCGTCTTCATCTACCTGGAAGATCCCCGCCAGGCGCTCAGCGAGCTGTTGCGGCTCACACGACCTGGGGGCACGGTGGTGCTCTTCGAACCGGAGATGGACAGCCTGGTGCTGGACGGGCCGGACCGGGCCGTGGTCCGGAAGCTGGTGCACTTCTGGGCGGATCAGCTCCGCAATCCGTGGGTGGGCCGGCGGATTCCAGGCCTGTTCCGCTCCCTCGGGGTCACCGAGCTGTCCGTCACTCCGGTAGCCGGCACCTGGACGCTGAGCACCATGGAGGCGTTCGGCCTTCATCCCATCCTGGGGAAGGCCGTCCAGTCGGGAGTGGCGACCGCCAACGAGGTGGCGGAGTGGCTCCAGTTCATGAAGGAGCGAGACCAAGAAGGGAGCTTCTACGGCGCGGTGACGGGCATGGTGGTCCGCGGCATCAAGCCGATTGACTGAGGCGCCCTCCCCCACCAGGAGCCCTCGCCTAAAATGGATTCCATGTCGATGGAGCACACGGAAGACACTGTCGAGAGCGCGGGCGGATTGAAGCTGTACTACCAGGCGTGGCGGCCCCCGGGTCAGCCGCGCACGGCGGTGGCCATCATCCACGGCATCGGCGAGCACAGCGGTCGATTCAAGAACATCGTCGACTACCTCGTGGCGCGAGGCCATGCGGTGTACGCGCTCGATCTCCGGGGGCATGGGCGATCCCCGGGACAGCGGGGCCACCTGATGTCGTGGTCGGAGTACCGGGAGGACGTGAAGGCCTTCCTCGGGAGGATCTCCACCCGAGAGCCCGGCCGGCCTCTCTTCCTCTACGGCCACAGTATGGGCGGGCTCGTCGTCCTGGACTACGTGCTGCGCCACCCAGAGGGCCTGAGCGGGACGATCATCAGCGGCCCCCCCTTCGAGTCCGTGGGCGTGGCCACTCCGCTGCTGGTGGCCTCGGCGCGAATCCTCTCGCGCCTCTGGCCGACCTTCGCGCTCGACGTGCCCCTCGAGGCCGAGGCCTTGTGCAGGGATCGCGAGAGAATCACCCAGTACCTGGGGGATCCGCTCGTCCACCGCAGGTGCTCGGTGCGCTGGGCCGCGGAGGCGCTCGACGCGGGCGCGTGGGTGAAGGCCCACGCCGCGGAGTTGCGCCTCCCGCTGCTCCTGCTCCATGGGGAGGAGGACCGCATCAACACCGCCGCCGGTACCCGCCGCTTCTTCGAGTCCGTGAGCTACCCCGACAAGACGCTGCACCTGGTCCCCGGCGGCTACCACGAGCCCCACAGCGATCCAGGCTACGAGCAGGTGCTCCAACGGGTGGAGGAACATCTGCTCTCGCACATGCCCGAGGCTGCACGGCCCTGAAGCGCTCAGTGGTCCGCGACCACGACGAAGTGCTCATGCACCTGGCGGACGTCCGAGGCATGCGAGACACGGAACTCGTACCGCCCGGGCTTGTCGATGCGCACCCGCAGCGGCAGGGCGGAGGCCCCGGTGTCGGCGGTGAACTCGTGGACGCAGCGCGCCTCATCACAGCCCACGAGCTGCAGCGCGGGCAGGTGCTGGGCGTGCTGATGGAAGTTCACATCGGCCGGCGCCTCCAGCCGGACCGTGGCTGGCTCTCCGGAGTGCACGCCATGGTTCCAGGGAAGCTCCAACCAGCCAGCACCCTCCCCGGGTATCTGGAAGGACACATGCCGGGAGGGAAGCATCTCGCCCTGGAGCTCCGAGCCGCCCATCACGCTGTCCACTCCGTCCATCCGCACCGCCACCACGAGCAACGCACAGGCCAAGGCGGCCCCCAGGAGCATCCGGAACTCGGGGTGATAGGCATGGGTGCGCTCGAACAACCCCTTGCGGCGACCCGGCTTGGAAGCCGTGCTCGAGGCCTTGGCCGCTTCGGCCTCCTGAAGTGCCGCCTGAAGGCGCACCTGGAAACGGCCAGAGGGCCGCTCCTTCCGAAGCGCCGACATGGCGGATCGAACTTCCTCGGGCAGAGGAGGAAGGTTCTTTCCATCATTCGAGCTCACGAACGTTCTCCCGCGCTGACGACCTGCGCTTGTTGGGCCACCATGGATTTGAAGCGCTCCCCCAACTGGGCGCGGCCCCGGAAGTGGCGGCTCTTCACCGTCCCCACCGGAAGGCCAAGGGATTCCGCCACCTCTTCATACCCCAGCTCCTCCACGTCACACAGGAGGACCACCAATCGGAACTTCTCGGGCAGAGAATGCAAACACCTCATGAGCAGCTCCGCCTCTTCCGACTGACACACCTGGGTCTCCGGGTTGGGCTGCTCGGTCCCTCCCGTAAAAAGCGAGCCGAGCACCGACGTGGCCCCCTCCAGGACGGAGTCCAGCAACGAGCGACGCCGTGACACCGCGCGCCGACTCTCCACGAACTGGTTGCGCACGATGCCGCAGAGCCACCCGAAGAAGGAGCCCCGCTGCTGATAGCTGTCCCGGTGGAGGAAGGCTCGTACCAGGGCATCCTGAAGCAAATCCTCCGCCTCCTGTTTGTCACGGCACAAGGTCATGCAGAGACGGTGGAGCCGTGGGAGCAGGGGCTCCACCTCCGCCTCGAAGCGCGCCCGCGCGCCTCTCTCCTCGCCCCCTTCAGTACTCGCGCCCTCGCTCATCTCCGCTCCACCCCAGGTGCGACACACTCGTCACACCTCCGGGTGTCCACTTTTCTCATCAGACGGAATGACTCACGCGCTGGTTCCCGACTTTCGTCCGGTTTCATTTCGAATCCCGATCTGCCCAGGGCTTGCACGCTTTTCTAGATAAAGACCAACCCGCCTCAAAAAACACAAAAGAAGCAAGCCTGGGAACCATCACAGGACTCGTTCCGTCCCCCTGCTTTCGTAAGGCCATGGCGACCCTCAACAGCCGCCAGCCTGCGTGAATCAGGAGGTTCGCCCCCATGCAGCCGCAACACTCCCCTTCTTCTCCTCGCACCGAGTCCGAGGGCCGCTCCGCCTGGAAGAGCGACATCGTCTCCGGCTTCCTCGTCTTCCTCATCGCGCTGCCGCTGTGCCTGGGCATCTCCTTGGCGAGCGGCTTTCCGCCCGTGGCCGGCATCCTCACCGCGGTGATCGGCGGCGTCGTCTCTTCCTTTTTGGGGAGCGCCCGCTTGACCATCAAGGGCCCCGCCGCGGGACTTATCGTCATCGCGCTCGGGGCGGTAACGGACCTCGGCGGCGGCGATGCGCAGCTCGGCTACCGCCGGGCGCTGGCGACCATCGTCGTGGCGGCCGTCCTGCAGATTCTCTTCGCGGCGTTGCGAACTGGGACGCTGGGGGACTTCTTCCCCTCGTCAGTGGTGCACGGAATGCTCGCGGCCATCGGCGTCACCATCTGCTCGAAGCAGATTCACGTGCTGCTCGGTGTGACGCCCACCGCCAAGGAGCCGATCCACCTCCTGGCGGAGATTCCCCACAGCCTGGGGAAGCTGAACCCGGAGATCGCCCTCATCGGCGTCATCAGCCTGCTCCTCCTCTTCGGCCACGCGATGCTGTCCAAGCGGATCGCCGTCCTCAAGCGCGTGCCGGCGCCGCTGCTGGTGCTGCTCGTCGCGGTGCCCCTGGGCGTCGTCTTCGACCTGGACCACGAGCACACCTTCACCTTCTCCAGTGAGGTCTTCTCGGTGGGCCCCAAGTTCCTGGTGAACCTGCCGAGCAACCTGCTCACGGCCATCACCTTCCCGGACTTCTCCGCCGTCTTCACGTCCGCGTCCATCAAGTACATCGTCATGTTCGCGCTGGTGGGCAGCATCGAGTCCCTGCTGACGGCCAAGGCGATGGACATGCTGGATCCAGAGAAGCGCCGCTCCAACCTGGACAAGGATCTGTTCGCCACCGGCGCGGGCAACCTGCTCGCGGGCCTGATCGGCGGCCTGCCGATGATCTCCGAGGTCGTCCGCAGCTCGGCCAACATCGGCTACGGGGCCAAGAGCCGGCTGTCCAACTTCTTCCACGGCCTGTTCCTGCTGCTGTTCGTGGCGTTCGCGCCCATGCTCATCCACCGCATTCCGCTGGCCGCGCTGGCCGCCATGCTCGTCTTCACGGGCGTGCGGCTGGCCTCGCCCAGCGAGTTCGTGAAGACGTTCCGCATCGGCGCCGAGCAGCTCATCATCTTCACCTTCACGCTGGGCGTGACGCTGGCCACGGACCTGCTGGTGGGTGTGGCCTCGGGCATTGTCCTGAAGGTGGTGGTGCACCTGCTCAATGGCGCGCCGCTGGCAGGCCTCTTCCGCCCGGAGATCGAGGAGCACAAGGCGGAGGGACAGGTGGTGCTGCGCGTGCGGCACGCGGCCGTCTTCACCAACTTCCTGAAGCTCAAGAAGCAACTGGCGAGGCACGCCCAGGCGCAGCACGTCGAGGTGGACCTGACGGACGCGAAGCTGGTGGACCACACGGTGATGGAGCGGCTGCACGAGCTGGAAGGCGAGTTCTCGCGTGAGGGCCGCCACCTGCACATCCGCGGGCTTGATCAGCACCGCAGCCTCTCCGCTCACCCGCTGTCCGCGCGCAAGAAGGGACCCAAGAGCACTCTGGGACTTTCCTCTTGAGCTGAACCCGTTCCCCCCAAACACCCATGAGCCACTCCCACTCCCCCACCCCGCCCGCGGCAGACCGCGGCCAGCGGCTGAGTGATGTCCTGGCCCACGCGGGCCACCTGCTGCCGGCCCAGGGCCCCATTGGCGTGTTCGTGCACCACAACACGCTGCACGCCTTCCAGCACCTGCCCTTCCACGAGGCGCTGGCCACCGCAAGCGCCACCTTCGAGACCGAGGCCTACCTTCCCGAGTCGCGCTACCGCGAGCTGTACCGGCGCGGTCGCATCACCGACGAGGATCTAAAGGCAGCCCTGGCTGAGCGTGAGGCGCAAGAGACCCAGGCGAACATGGCGCCTGCTTCGCTCTCCAATATAGAGCTGGAGTTGCTGGCCCTGCTCCACCCACTGCCCGAGGAGACGGCCGCATCCCTGCGCTGGCGCCTGGCTGAGCTCTCCGCCTCGTACCGGCTCCGTCCCGACGTGCCGGAGGCAGCGCGCCAGCGGCTGCTCAAGCACTCCACCGCGGGGCTGCGTCAGTGGATGAGGCGCGTGGGGCGGGATTGGACGATGACCGACCTGGCAGTGGCCCTGCTGGAGCCCTCGATGGAGGAGGCCATCCGCGCCGCCGCCGCCGAGCCGCGCCGTGCCATGGCCCCACAGGCCGCCCTGCGCCGGCTGGGCATCCCCGACACGCTGGCCGCCGCCTACGTTGAGCAGGTGAAGGCCCGGCTCAGCGGGGGGACGACAGTGCTCACCGTGGAAGGCTGGCTGGGCGCCGAGGCGACACTCGCCGTGGATGCCCTGGCCGCGGTCTTCGGTGGAGACGGGAGCCACTCCTCGCTGCGCGAGCGCCTGGAGCGGCAGCCGGAGACCTTCGCGGTGAGCGCCCTCTGGTCAGCCTGCCGCATGCCGCTGCTGCCGGCGAAGGCCCGGAAAGAAGAGAAGCTGGAGAAGGAAGAGGTGCGCAGCCACCGAGAGGTGCTGCGGACGGCGACCGGGGAGGACGTGAACGAGCTCGTCAACCCCCACCTCATCCGGGCCTGCTCGGCCTTCCTGGACGAGGGCGTGTCGCACTGGAACATGCCGAACCGCGAGCACGGCCTGTACGCCGCATGGAGCGCCCTCAAGCGCACCGGACTCGGCGTACTGCCGGACTGGCTCGAGGGCCTGGAAGAGGAGCTGGAGCAGCTCGCGCAGGCGGGGAGCTCCCCGCGCGACGTGGTGCTCGCCGCGCTCGACGAGCTCGGTGTGCCCGAGACGCAGTGGGAGCCCTACCTGACCCGGGTGTTGCTCGCGCTGCCCGGCTGGGCCGGCATGTTCAACCGGCTGGAGACCAACCCCGCGGACCGGCCCGCTGGCTCGCCTCCCGCGCGGCTTATGGACTTCCTCGCCGTCCGCCTGACGCTGGAGCGCTACGCGCTGCGCTCGGTGGCCCGGCGGCGTCTCGACTACCGCGGCCCTCTGTCGGGGCTGATGGAGCACGCGCGGCGCGTGGCAGCCCACCAGCCCGCGGCGCTGGAGCGCCCGGCCGAGGAGGGCAGCTGGCGTCTCTTCCAGCTCCTGCAGCTCGCGGGGCTCTCGGCGATGGAGGTCACCGACTTCCCGCTGCCCCGACGCCAGGCCCTGCTCGCGTGGCTGGAGACCTTCGACGCGCAGGCGCGCCGCCGCGTGTGGCAGGAGGCCTACGAGCACCACTACCGGATGGAGATCCTCCAGGGCCTCGCACAGAACCGGCTCCGCCCGGAGTCTGCGCGCACGGTGAGCGCGCCGCGCTTCCAGGCCATCTTCTGCATCGATGACCGCGAGGAGGCCATCCGCCGGCACTTCGAGGAGCTCGATCCGCGGCACGACACCTTCGGCCTCGCGGGCTTCTTCGGCGTGGCCATCGACTACCGGGGCCTGGACGACGAGAGCCATGCCGCGCTCTGCCCGGTGGTCGTCACCCCCGCGCACGTGGTGGAGGAGCACCCCCATCCGGAGCACGGACACCAGGCCGAGGCCCGCGCGCGGCTGCGCGCCCTGTGGGCCCGCTTCGATCACTGGCTGCACAATGGCACGCACGCGCTGGAGCTCGGCTGGCTGCTGACACCGTTGCTGGGCCTGCTCTCCGCGCTGCTGCTGCCCCTGCACATCTTCTTCCCGCGCTCCGTGCCACAGGCGCGTCGGGCGCTCGCCGCGAAGATGCTGCCCACCCCGCGCACGCGGCTGACGAGCCTGCGCGAGCAGGCGGAGAGCGCCGCCGCGGCCGCCGTCACCGAGAAGGCGCGGGGCTTCACCATCGCCGAGAAGGCGGCGCGGGTGGCCACCTCGCTGGAGAACCTGGGCCTGGTGGACGGCTTCGGCAGGCTGGTGGTGGTGCTGGGACATGGCGCGGTGAGCGTCAACAACCCGCACCAGTCCGCCTATGACTGCGGCGCCTGCGGTGGCCGCCACGGTGGTCCCAACGCGCGCCTCTTCGCGGAGATGGCCAACCGGCCCGAGGTGCGGGCGAAGCTGCGCGAGCGCGGCATCCACATCCCCGACACCACCTGGTTCATTGGCGGACAGCACAACACCACCACCGACGAGGTGGTGCTCTACGAGACGGACGCCGTGCCCGAGTCCCTGCGCGGCGAGCTGGCCGAGCTGCGCAAGGCCCTGGACACCGCGCGCACCCTCTCCGCGCACGAGCGCTGCCGGCGCTTCGAGTCCGCTCCGCTCAGCCTCTCCCCGGCCGCGGCGCTGCGGCACGTGGAGGAGCGCGCGGCGGATCTCAGCCAGGCCCGTCCCGAGCTCGGCCATGTCACCAACGCCTCCTGCATCGTGGGCCGCCGCTCCCTCACCCGTGGCCTCTTCCTGGACCGGCGCGCCTTCCTCGTCTCGTACGATCCGACGCGCGACGCCACCGGCTCCATCCTCGAGCGCATCCTGCTGGCCGCGGGTCCCGTGGGCGCCGGCATCAACCTGGAGTACTACTTCTCCTGCATCGACAACGACCGCTACGGCAGCGGCACCAAGCTGCCCCACAACCTCACCGGCCTGCTCGGGGTGATGGATGGGGTGGAGAGCGACCTGCGCACGGGGCTGCCGCGGCAGATGATCGAAATCCACGAGCCGGTGCGCCTGCTCATCGTCGTGGAAGCGAGCGTGGCGGTGCTCTCGGGCATCTACGAGCGCCAGCCCGGCCTCCGCGAGCTCATCGGCAACGAGTGGGTGCAGCTGGTGAGCGTGGATCCGGTGACGGGCGAGCAGCAACGCTTCACGCCCCGGGGCTTCCAGCCGGTCACCCCACCCCGGAAGCCACTGCCGGTGGTGGCCGCCTCGCCCGAGTGGTACCGCGGGCAGCGAGACTTCCTGCCCCCGGCGCTGATCGACCTTTTCCAGGGACGCCCGGCCGCCACGCGCCGCGTCCCCACCTCTTCTGGAGAGTCCGTCCATGTCGCGCATTGAAGTCCTCGAGGTGGGGTGGCTCGCGGCCACCGTACCGCTCTGGCCCCTGCTGGCCTTCCTGCTCCTGGGAGGCGTGATGCTCGTGCACCGCGCGCCCCGAGAGCGCACGGTGGTGCGGTGGGTGTTGGGAGCGCTGTGGTTGTCGCTGGGCTGCTCGGTGGTGACGGCGGCCAGCCTGCTGCTGCACCACCAGGACGTCCTGGAGGTGGAGGTGGGCCGGTGGTTCTCCGCCGGCGACTACAGCTTCATGGTGTCGTTCTTCGTCGACCGGCTGTCGGTGACGATGATGGTGCTGACCAGCGCCATCACCCTGTTCATCGGTCGGTTCTCGGTGAACTACCTGCACCGCGAGCCCGGCTTCGCGCGCTTCTTCCTGCTGCTGGCGTTGTTCGCCACGGGGATGTTGTTGCTGGTGGAGAGCGGCAGCATTGACCTGCTCTTCGTGGGCTGGGAGCTGGTGGGCCTCACGTCGGCGCTGCTCATCGGCTTCTTCCACGAGCGGGCGACGCCGGTGCGCTCGGGGCTGAGGGCCTTCACCATCTACCGCCTGTGTGACATGGGCCTGCTGGTGGCCGTGGTGCTGCTGCACCACTTCGCGGGATCGGCCGAGTGGGCGGACGCGCTCGGGGATCGGCCCTGGCCGGGCCCGGCGGTGACGCTGGGCGTGGTGCCTGCCACGGTGCTGGGGCTGTGCCTGATGGTGGCGGCCATGGGGAAGTCGGCGCAGCTGCCCTTCAGCAGTTGGCTGCCTCGCGCCATGGAGGGTCCCACGCCCTCGAGCGCCCTCTTCTATGGAGCGCTCTCGGTGCACGCGGGCCTGTACCTGCTGCTGCGCGCGGAGCCGTTGCTGGAGCACGCACCGGTGGTTCGTATGGCGCTGGTGGGGGTGGGTCTGCTGACGGCCATGCACGCCACGCTGGTGTGGCGCGTGCAGACGGACGTGAAGAGCTCGCTGGCATATGGCGTCCTCACGCAGGTGGGCCTGATGTTCGCGGAGGTGGGCCTGGGGCTGTACCGGCTGGCGCTGGTGCACCTGGTGGCGCACGCCTGCCTGCGGTGCCTGCAGCTGCTGCGGGCTCCGTCGGCGCTGCGCGAGGTACAGGCTCGGCGCGCGGCCCTGCGCGCGGCGAAGCCTCCCACCGTTGCGGTGGCGCACCAGGTCCTGCCCGAGGGAGTGCTGCGGCGCTTCTATCGCCTGGCCCTCGATCGCTTCGGGCTGGAGGTGCTGTACGCGCGGTGGGTGACCGGTCCGCTGCTCCGGGTGGGCCAGGGGATGGACAGGGCGGAGCGGCGTTGGGTGGGCGCGCTGAGCGGGTGGATGCCGAGCAACGAGCCGGCCCTTCCCCCGCAGCAGCCCGAGATGAGGCCCGCGGAGCAATCGTCGGGCGGTCAGTCGACAGGAGCCTTGTGATGCGGACCCTTCCTCTTCTTTCGATGTTGGTGGTGCTGCCAGTGCTGGGCGCGGTGGCGCTGCGGTGGGTGCGGCAGCCCGCGCGAGCCCGTCAGGCGGCTACGGGCGTGGCGACACTCACCCTGGCCCTGACAGCCGCCGCGGTGCTCCTCTTCCGGAGCGAGCAGCAAGGACCCCAGTTGCTGGAGTCGTGGTTCCGGGTGCCATGGCTCGGCATGGTGTTCACGCTGGGCGTGGACGGGGCAAGCGTGCTGGCGCTGCCGCTCAGCGCGCTGATCACCCTCGGGTTGATGGCCGGCCCGCGGCAGGCGCTGGACCGAAGCACGCTCGTCGTGCTGCTGCTCACCGAGAGCGCAACGCTGGGCTTCTTCTGCGCGCAGGACCTGGCGCTGATGCTTGCCTTCTTCATGGCCATGTTGGTGCCGCTGGGCGTGCTCGTCTCCCGCAGTGCGAAAGCCCAGCCGGAAGCGCGAGCGCTGCGCACCTTCCGGACCTACATGCTCGCGAGCACGCTGCCGCTGCTCGTCGCCACGGCGATGGTGGGTGTGGTGGGCTGGCGCGCGGGGGTAGAGACGCCGTTCGTCCTGACGGAGCTGCTCGCGCGCGGAGTGCCGGCCCCGTGGCAGCAGCTCCTCTTCGGGCTGCTGCTGTTGGCCGTGGGCGTGCGCATGGCCGTCGTGCCCTTCCATTCGTGGCTGCCCGTCCTGATGGCGCGGGGTCCCTTCGGGCTGAGCCTGCTGGTGAACGTGCACGCGGGGCTGTACCTGCTGGTGCGCGTGGTGATGCCGCTGCTGCCAACGCAGTGGACCCATGCCGAGCCGCTGCTGGGAGCGCTGGGCCTGGGCGGCGCGCTGTATGGCGCGGTGCTGGCGCTGGCACAGGTGGACCTGCGGCGCATGGTGGGCTTCCTGCTGGTGAGCCAGTCGGGCCTGATGCTGGCTGGGCTCGCGATGGACAACACCCAGAGCATCGCCGGGACACTGCTTCAGAGTGTGGCCGCGGGCATCGCGTTCACGGGGCTGATGCTGGTGGTGCGAGCCATCGAGGTGCGCACCGGCACCACGGACATGACGCGGCTGGGCGGGCTCGTGCGCCGCAGCCCGCGCATGGCGGCCTTCTTCTTCCTGCTGGGCTTCGCCAGCCTGGGCTTTCCAGGCACGCTGAGCTTCGTGGGCGAGGACCTCCTGCTCCATGGCATCCTCGAGGCCCACCCGCTGGTGGCGCTGCCCCTGCTGCTGACCACCGCCATCAACGGCATCACCCTCTTCCGCTCCTTCCAGCGCACCTTCCTCGGAGCGCCAGCCCACGGACACGCGACGACGCTGGAGACCGTGGAGGACCTGCTGCCGCGTGAGCGGTGGGCAGCGCTTGGGATGGTGGCGCTGGTGTTCGTGGGCGGGCTGATGCCCGGGCCGCTGCTGCGCCTGCGCGAGTCCCAGGTGCAGTCGCTGGTGGAGCGCGTGGCCCCGATCCAGCCGGGAGGAGCCCACGCCGAGCGGTAAACCGACGAAGGCCGCCGCCCCTCCTCTTCGGGGTGCGGCGGCAGCGGCGCTCAACGACGCTCAGCGACTCAGGGCTGAGCCGGGCCCTGATGGAACGTGTAGCCAAGGCCACCCGCCCCCGCAGCGAACCGTGCCGCGCGCACCGTGTTCTCCATCAGCGCCGCCACGGTGATGGGGCCCACGCCACCCGGGACGGGAGTAATGGCCGACGCGATCTCACTCACCGGCTCGAAGTCCGCGTCACCCACCAGCTTGCCCGACTCCGTCACCCGCGTGGCCACGTCGATGAAGACCACTCCCGGCTTGAGCATCTCGCGCGTGATGCGGTAGTCCGCGCGGCCCACCGCCGTCACGACGATGTCCGCCTTCGCGAGCGCCTCCTCCTGGATGTCCTTGGAGACGTGGCGGTGGAGCCAGGTCACCGAGGCATCACAGATGCGTCCGCCGAGCATCAGCATGATGGGCTTGGAGGTGATGTCGTTGCGCCCGATGACAACCGCGCGCTTGCCGCGCGTCTCGATGCGGTAGTAGTCCATCAGCCGCTTCACGGCCAGCGCGGTGGACGGCAGGAACGTGAGGCGGCGCGTCCGCGCCCGGTACAGCTCGGCCACCGTGCCGGCGGCGATGCCGTCCACATCCTTCTCGGGCGGAATGGCGTCCAGGACGTCGAACTTGTCGATGGGATCCGCCCCGCCGCTCGCGTCCGGGTCTTCGATCTGCCGCGGGAGCGGGAGCTGCACGAGCACGCCGTGTACGTCCTTCGAGGCTCCAATCCGCGCCACCTCGTTGCGGAGCGCGGCGGGCCCGATGTCCGACCTGAGCAGGACGTGCTGTGCTCGCATCCCCAGCCGCTCGCAGGACTGGATCTTCCGGCCCACGTACCGGGTCGAGGCGGGATCGTCTCCCACCTGGACCACGACCAGGCTTGGAGTCGTACCGTGGCGAGCCTTCAGCTCGTCGATCTCAGGCATCAGCCGCCGCTCGATTTCCTCCACCACCGGTTTTCCGTACAGGAGCACAGCCATCGTCTGTTCACCTCGCGTGATGGCGCTGCCTATACCGGGCTACTGGGTGTCGACGCCAGCGCTGATCGTCCGGCCTTCCCGAAGTCAACTCGGATGACGCGGCTGCTGTCCACGGCGGGTCATTTTGGTATGGCACCCGGCCAGGAGGAAGGGAACATGCGATTTGGAAGCAGACTCATCGGCATGCTCGTGCTGCTCCTGGCGAGTGGCTGTGCCCACAAGCTCGCGACCGAGAACAAGGGTCGCGAACTGAAGAATGAAGGCCCGGTTATCGCGGATACGAAGAGCGGCCAGGTGCGCGGGGCCCTCTCCGAAGGCATCCGCGTCTTCAAGGGAATTCCGTACGGCGGGCCTACGTCGGGGAAGAACCGCTTCATGCCGCCGGTGCCGGCCGAGCCGTGGAGCGGCGTCCGGGATGCGCTCGAGTACGGCCCTCGCTGTGCCCAGCGCAGTGCCATCGGCACGGCGGTCGCGCGCGAGGTCGTGGCGGCGCTCGTCACGCCCGACAACCCGGCCATCAGCGAGGACTGCCTGTTCGTCAACGTCTGGACCCCCGGCGTGGCGGATGGCAGCAAGCGCCCGGTCATGGTCTGGATTCACGGCGGCGGCTTCGTGGAGGGCTCCGGCTCGGCCGCCCTCTATGACGGAACAGCGCTCGCCCGGCGCGGTGACGTGGTGGTGGTCACGCTCAACCACCGGCTCGGGGCGCTGGGGTACCTGTACACGGGCGGAGCCAACACGACGTCGGGCAATGCCGGCATGCTGGACATCGTCGCGGCGCTCCAGTGGGTGCGCGACAACATCGCCGCGTTCGGCGGGGACCCCGGCAACGTCACGATCTTCGGCGAGTCGGGCGGAGGCATGAAGGTAACGCTCGTGATGGCCATGCCGGAGGCGAAGGGGCTGTTCCACAAGGCCATCAGCCAGAGCGGTGCGCTCGTGCGCGCGTTGCAGCCGGAGCAGGCGGCCGCGCAAGCAGGACAGCTGATGAGCGAGCTCGGGCTCAAGTCCGGAGACCTCGAGGCGCTGCAGAACCTCCCCGTGGAGAAGGTGCTCGATGCCCAGAGCGTGGTCCTGAAGAAGAACCAGGGGACGTTCACCTTCAACTCGCCCTTCACCCCCGTGGCGGATGGACGCGTCCTGCCCGGCAATCCGTTCGACCCGGCGGCCCCCACCCTCTCGGCCGATGTGCCGCTGTTGATCGGCAGCAACAGGGACGAGATGACGCTGTTCCTCTACGGGCTCCCGGGGTTCATGACCGACGGCATGGCGCGCTCGGGCATGGGACGGTTGGCGGGTGACGCGAAGGATCAGGTCTTCGAGCACTACCGCGGCCGCATGCCGGAGGTCTCGGCCAAGGACGTACTCATCTCCGCGGGTAGCGACATGTTCCGGGCGTCGTCGCTCCTGGTCGCGGATCGCAAGGTGGCCCAGGGGGCCGCACCCGTCTACGTCTACCTGTTCACCTGGGAGACGCCGGTCCTCGAGGGGCGGCTCAAGGCCACGCACGCGCTCGATATTCCCTTCGTCTTCGACAACGCCGACCTGGTCCCCAGCTTCACCGGAAAGGACCCCGAGCGCTTCAAGCTGGCCGAGCAGATGAGCTCAACGTGGGTTGCCTTCGCACGCACGGGCAACCCGAATCACCCCGGACTGCCCGAGTGGCCGGCCTACACCACCGAGCAGCGCGCCACCCTGATCTTCGACCTCCCGCCCCGGATCGAGAATGATCCAAGGCGCGAGGAGCGCGTGCTCTGGCACAGCCTCTTCACGAAGTAGGCGGAGCGAAGCCGCCTGAGAAACGGAGCGCCTCCGCCGCAGCGGGAAGGAGGCGCTCCGTTGCTCTCAGGGCACCAAGGAAATACGGCCCAGAGAGGGCGCGGTCAGCGGCCTGTGGGCGCGCAGGTAGACCTCGAGGGCGTCCACGTCGATGAGACCGGTGCGCAGGTCCTTCCCCTCGGTGAGCGCCGTGAGACCATCACCGCCGGCGGCCATGAAGTTGTTCGTCGTGACCCGGTACTCCGCCGCCATGTCGAGGGGCACGCCATTGAGGGTGATGGAGGCGGGATCCACCTTGTTCCCCGGGGGAGCCGACGCACTCCAGGCGAAGGAGAAGCCCTCGGAGGGCTGCAGGATCGAAGGACTGCCATTCGCCGGGAACTGCTGCTCCAGGACCCTTTCGATCTGCGCGCCGGTGAGCGTCAGCGTCACCAGGCTGTTGGCGAAGGGCTGCACCGTGAAGACCTCACCATAGGTGATGTCCCCCGCGTCGATGTCCGCGCGAACACCGCCCGGGTTCATGAGGGCGATGACGGCGCCCCCCGTCCCCGGGTCGCGAGTCGCCGCCAGCATCGCGTCCGCGACGACGTTGCCAAGCACGGACTCACCCGAGCTGTTCGCCGGGAGAGGACGCACGGGGGCAGACAGCACCACCGGAGTATTGCCAATGACCTTGTTCCGCAGCGGCGCGGCCTTGGTGACGTAGTCGTTCACCAGCGTCTCCACGGTGGTGTCCGCGGTTTCACGCGTGACGATGACGTTGTTCGCGCTCGTCTCCACCACGTCGCCCGAGGCCGCATCCAGGACGAGATCGATGTCCGTGACGAGGCGCCCGTTGCTGGCCGCGCTGGTCACACGCTTGCCATTGATGACGCAGTTGTACGCCTGATGGGTGTGGCCGGAGACGACCAGATCCACCTCCGGGCTGAACCGGTTGACGATGTCCACGATGGGACCGGAGATCCCCGGGCACTCATTGTACCGACCCGCGGGCGACCCACCCTCGTGCAGCACCACCACGACAGCCTTGACGCCCTGCTGATTCAACTCCGGGATGAGCGCGTTGACGGTGTCCGCCTCGTCCTGGAACGACAGCCCCGCCACACCGGTGGGGCTCACAATCAGGGGAGTGCCCTCCAGCGTCATCCCGATGAAGGCCACCTTCACTCCGTCGAACTCGCGGATGTCATAGGCCGGCAGGAGCGTCCGCCTCGAAGTGGTATCCGTGAAGACGTTGGCGGAGAGGAACTTGAACTTCGCGCCGCCGAACGGCGTGCCGTCCTGGCACCCATCCACCGGATGGCAGCCGCCGGACTGCATGCGCAGCAGCTCGCCGAAGCCCTCGTCGAACTCGTGATTGCCCACGGAGTTGATGTCCAGGCCGATCTGGTTCATTGCCTCGATCGTGGGCTCGTCATGGAAGAGCGCGGACACCAGCGGAGAGGCTCCGATCAGATCGCCCGCGGACACAACCACCGTATTGGGATTCTCCGCCCGAAGCTGCGAGATGTGGTGCGCGAGGAACGCCGCACCGCCCGCATTCACAGTTTTGGACGGCTCCGTCTCGATACGGCCGTTGCTGCCCGTGGGAGCCTCCAGGTTCCCGTGAAAATCGTTGATGGCCAGGACCTGGACACGAACCTGGCGGTTCTGAGGCTCCGGCTCATCCCCCTTGCAGCCGGAGTCGAGGACGAGCAGAGAGCCAGAGAACAGGGCTCCGAGCAGCAGGAGGGATTTGGTGCGCTTCGGGTGACGAGTGAACGAAGGGGTCAGGAGGTGCATGGCAGGAGGGACGTAGCCGAAAATCCCTCCCCACGGAACGACGCCCGAGGTGACGATGGGGCCACCCCCCACCCTGGTGGAGTTGTGGAACGAAAATCATCAGGCGCCTTGACGCAGGAACGTTGCTTGCCCTCGAGGCGTGAGGAGCCCTAGGGACGCGTCCGCCATGTCCTCCCATCAGATGCCCCTGATGTTCGTCCGCCATGCGGCGGCCGAGGATCACCACCGCCTGGGTGATGAGTACCGCCCCCTCTCCATGGAGGGCCGTGCCAGCTTCCGCCCCCATGCGCGCAAGCTGGCGCGCCTCACGCCCATGGCGGGAATCGTCACCAGCCCCCTGGTGCGCGCAGTCCAAACCGCGGAGATCCTCGCCGAGGCCTTCGGCCTGAACCATGTGGAGGTCAGCGGAGAGCTGAGGCCCCGCTCTAACGCCCACAAGCGCATCCTCCACCTGGCGCGAGAGCTGGGAGCGGGCTGGATGCTGGTGGGCCACAACCCCGCGCTCGCCCGCGCAAGCGCGCTTGCCCTGGAGCTGGACGAGCTGCCGAGCAAGCTTCGCAAGGGGACCGTGCTCGCGCTCTACCCCGAAGGCAAGCGCTTCTCCCTGGCGTGGATGGCGGCACCCGGCCGCTATCTCCTGCGCCCCGGCGAGCTCGAGGCCGGGTAGGTCGAGGCGAGGCGCTTGCTAGGCAAGGAGGCGCCTGCGTTCACGCAACTGGCACATCCCTCCACGTCCCCAACCGGGAGGGCGAGCTTACCTCTGGCCCAAGCCCGCTGGAGGAAAGCCTGTGCGACCCATCTCCCCGTCGTCCATCCGGAACCGCCCCCGCCGCATCCCTCTCCTCTGGGTGATGTTGCCGGCGTTGGGGCACGCCGCGACAACGGAGGGAGGCGGCCAGGGAGCTGCCGGGCCAGAGCCCTTTCAGATCGCCATGGGGTTGATCGCAGGGCTCGTGCTCTTCCTGTTCGGCGTCTCGCGTCTGGCGCTGGCGTTGAAGGCGCTCGCGGCGGAGCCGGCCAAACGCCTGTTGGGGAAGTTCACCCGCAACCGCTTCGCCGGGGTCCTCACCGGGACCGCGGCCACGACCCTGTTGGACTCGTCATCGGTGACCATCATCATGGTCATCGCCCTGGTCGACGCGGGCCTCATCAGCTTCGTCCAGTCACTGGGGGTGGTGCTGGGCTCGAACATCGGAACCACGTTCGGCGCGGAGCTCGTCGCCTTCCAAATCAGCAAGTACGCCCCCGTGGGCCTCGCGGCGGGAGCGCTGCTCCTCGCCTTAGGCCGAAGCGAGCGGTGGAAGAATGCGGGGTGGGTGGTGTTCGGGATGGGGCTCTTGTTCTTCGGGCTGGACCTCATCGAGGAGACCATGACCCCGTTCAAGAACCATCCCCCCTTCCTGAGGTGGATGCAGGAGCTGGGAAAGAACCCGATCCAGGGGGCGGCCGTGGGGGCGCTGTTCACCATGCTCATCCAGTCCTCATCGGGGACCATGGCCATTGTCGTGACGCTGGCCAGCCAGGGCCTCATCTCTCTGCCCGCGGGCGTCGCGATCATGCTCGGAGCGGAGCTCGGGACGGTGTCGGACACGCTCATCGCCACGATTGGGCGCAGCCGTCAGGCCATCCGCACGGGGGTGTTTCACTTCCTCTTCAACCTCATTACCGCCACCCTGGGCGTCCTCTGTGCGTCGCAGCTCGTGAGCCTGTCCCGGTGGATTTCGGGCGACGCCAACGTGGGCCGGCAGATCGCCAACGCCCAGGTGCTCTTCAATGTCCTGGGCGTCCTCCTGTTCATCGGCTTTGTGCCCCTCATCGCTCGCGCGCTGAAGGTGCTAATTCCTGACCGGCGGACGGACGTCGCCGAGGGCCTGAATCAAGGAGCGGCCGGCGTGTCGCCATAGGCCTCCACCTCATAGATGGAATAGCCATACCCCGAGCTTCGCTTCGTCCCGTAAATCCTCAAGAACCGGCCGGTGGCGGAGAGGCCCGTGAGGTCATCCACTCCGCCATCTCCAGACACCACCGAGGCCACGGGGGTCCACGTGGAGGCATCATTGGAGACCTGGAGCTGGTAATCCTTGCCGTAGGCCGTCTCCCAATTGATTTTCACCCTCGAGATCTTCTTCGAGGAGCCAAAATCAAGCACGAGGTACTGCGGATCAGCAAAGGCACTGCTCCACCGGGTGCTCAAGCTCCCGTCGATGGCCTTCTCCGGACCCGTGCCACTGTTCTCACTGGACGAAGACATGGCCAGGACAGGGCTCAACCGGCCATTCTGTGAGCCAGACGGCAGGCTGACATACAACTGCCCCAGCTCCGTCAACTGGCCCGAAGCACCGAGCAGGTTGATGTTCGGGATCTCGTTGTTCCGCCCGGAGAACCAGGCGTAACGGAAGACAGCGGGCTCGTTCTCCAGGTAGTTGACCGCGTCGGTCATGTACTTCTTCTGCACGGCCAGGGTGATTTGATCGTGCGGCATGTCCCCGCAGGCGAACTCAGTCAGCCAGATGGGCTTGTTGTATTTCTTGAAACGGCCGATGTACCACTGGAGTGCACTGAGATCGCACGCGTACCAATGGACAGCGATGTAATCCACCTTGCAGTTCACGCAGGCGGCGAAGAACGCATCCAGGTAGGCCACCGGGTCGGAGTAGGTCACCCCGCCCTCCGACACACACTCTCCGCAGTAATTGACGGCGGGTGACACCAGCTTCAGGTTCCTGCGGCGGGCCACTTCTTCCAGGATGGGCCAGAGCGCCGCGGCCTGGCTGGGCGTCTTGTTGGCCTGCCACCGGAAGTTGGGCTCATTGAAGCCCAGCAGGTACTGGGCCCCCGCGGGAATGGCGGCCGCCAGCTGATCCGCGTTCGGCGTTCCGCCCCAGACCATGGGCACGAAGGAGACGCCCAGGGAGGCATAGACGTTGGCGGCTCCCGCATCCGGCGTGGAAGCCCAGTTGTACCACCAGCTCATACCCGCGGAGAGGGCCTTCATGTCTTCCGCGGAGTGATACCCATAGGCAACGCCCCTTTTGGGGCTCCGCGTCTGGGCTTGCGCGGGCTGGCTGGCCAGGAACATCCACAACAGGACGGCGAATCCACCTCGGAGAACGGCGGGCATGGCTTGACTCACTTTCACAGGAACAGGGATTCCATGTAAACCATGCTTCTATACTCACACCGGGTCCACGTTCCAGCACGGTGAGTCAGTGTCATCTACCAGACCGTCTCCCCCATGATTGGAGCAGCATTGGCGCTGCCTAGAATGGAGCCGTCGCTGACCAGAGTCCTTCGCGCCATCCGAGGGGAGAACGCATGCCCGTCACCTTCGATGATTCACTCTGGCCGCTGCTCACCATCCGTTACGTGGGGACCATGTCGGATATGGAGTACGAGGAGAGCCTCAGCCGGCTCTCCAGCTTCCTCCATCGACGGGAGCCGTTCTTCTTCATCATCGACACGAGCCGCTCCGGCACGCCGAACAACTCGCAGCGCCAGCGGCAGGTGGAGTGGAGCCGGGCCCACGAGGGGCTGGAACGAACGTGGGGGCGAGGAACGGCCTTCATCGTCACCTCGCCCTTTGTGCGGGCGGCCATGAGCCTCTTCTTCCATGTACGCCCCCCGGGTACACCCTATGTCATCACCTCGGACATGGGCTCAGCGCTGGCATGGATTCTGGCCCGGATGGAGGCAACCGGCTTCACGGAGGAGGCCGCGCGCGTGCGCCACCAGTTCGGCTCGCACTCCCAGCACATCGGTTGAGCGCTGGGCGTGTGAGCGGACTCAGGCGGGGACCACCTCCACGGGGAGCGTCGTGAGCCCACGGACCTGGATGGAAGGAATCCACCGCAGCGGCTCCTGCTTGCGCGACAGGCCTCGGATGCGCGGCAGCAGCGCTTCCAGCGCCACGCGTGCCTCCAGCCGGGCCAGCGCCGCGCCCAAGCAGAAGTGGGCCCCATGACCGAAGGGCAGATTGCCCTGCCCCTCGCGCCCGAGGAGGAACTTCTCCGCGTTGGGGACGTACGCCTCGTCCCGGCAGGCCGCGCCCATGAGAATGACGAGCAGGGAGTGCCGGGGTAGCCGCACCCCACCCAGCTCTGTCTCCTCCAGGGTCAACCGGAAGGTGGCCTTCCCGGGTGTCTCGTAACGCATCACCTCCTCGATGAACGAGGGCACCAGGGCCGGCTCCGCGCGCAGGCGCTCCAGCAGCTCGGGCATGTCCGCCAGCAGCATCACGGCGTTGCCCAGCAGGTTCACCGTCGTCTCCAACCCGGCCGCCAGGAGCAGGAAGAGGAAGGACACCAACTCCTTGTCCGTGAGCGCCTCGCCATCCACCCGGGCCTGGACGAGCCCCCCCACCATGTCATCGCTCGGCTCGCGGCGGCGCGCTTCCACCACGTCGCGCAGGTAGTGCTCCATCTCCTGGAGGGTGTGGCGGATGCGCTGCTGGCCCTCGAGGTCGGAGTCGGCGGTGGCACTGATGAATGCGAGCTGATCGGACCAGTGCTTGAAGCGCGAGTGGAGCGAGGCATCCAACCCCAGCAGGTGGCCGATGGCCGCGGCGGGCAGCGGCAGGGCCATCGCGGGAATGAAGTCCACCGAGCGCTCCGCGATCAGGGCGCTGACGAGCTTCTCGGAGGTCGCGCGGAGCATCGGCTCGAGTCGGGCCACGGTGGAAGTGCCGAAGGCGCGGCTGACGAGCGCTCGGGCCCGCCCATGATGGGGCGCGTCCATCACCATGAGGGAGTGGGCCATGGGGTTGTAGCCCAGCCAGGAAGGCTCCATCAGGCGCTGGAGCCCCGACGAGGAGAAGACCTGGGGGTTCTTGAAGACGTGTATGACATCGGCGTAGCGCGTGACGGCCCACAAGCCCCCCGGCTCCACCTGGCTGACAGGCGCATCGCGCCGCAGCTTCGCGTAGTACGGGTAGGGATTGGCCAAGACTTCGGGATGCACCAGGTTCAATCGCTCACTCATTGCGTCGTTGCTCTTCCTCTCGGGGAATGGCGCCGCATGCTAGGGGACAAAGGGAGGGGGCTCCAGCGTTGCACGGAGCGCCAGTTCGTGGCGGAGTACCGGACATGCCTATCGAATTCACCGTGCGCAAGGAGATCGCCGCACCACCGGACCGGGTCTTCGCCGTGATGAAGGACCTGGATGCCATGGGAAAGTGGATGCCGAGTTTCGTAAGCATCGAGAAACTCACCCCAGGCCGATTCGGCATCGGGACGAAGTGGCGCGAGACCCGGCGCATGTTCGGAAGAACCGCCAGTGAGCTGTTCGAGGTCACCGGCTACGAGCCCGGCAAGTTGCTGGAGCTGTACGTGGATGGGACCCAGGGCAGCTCGAGGCGCGGGCACTATCGCTACCGGCACCTGCTTGAGCCCTCGGGCGAGAAGACCACCGTGACCCTGGCCGCGGAGATCGGCGGAATGGGGGCCCTCATGGAGCTGCTCGGCCGCTTCATGGTGGGCACCTTCAAGAAGGCCATCGCATCGGACCTGGATGCGATGGCGCGCTACATCGAGGGCTCAAAGCAGGGCTGAGCACGCGGTGTCGCGTGGATCAGCCGCGACGGAGCAGGGTCGCGCCGGCCGCGGCCAGTACGAACAACAGCACCGGTGCGCCTCCGGTGGAGGAGCAGCCCCCGCCGGGCTCATCCTCGTCGCCCGGCTCATCACCCGTGCCCGCATCGGGAGAGCCCGTGCCCGCGTCAGGCCCCGCCGCGCTGCCGGTGACCGTCACGGTCAATCCCGCGGTCGCGGAACGGTCCTTCGTGATGTCACCATCCCCGTTCGTCGAGTTGCCGGCGCCGAAGAGATTGACGGTCCCCGCGGTCGGGGGAGCCACCAGCGAGAAGTCGAAGCGGACCTCATTCTCGCTGAAGGCTTTGGGCGCGGAATGGGTGAGCTCACCGCCCACCCGCTTCAAGCCCGTTCCCTGCACCAACATCGCCTGTGCGTTGTCCACGGCGATATTCACTCCCCCCATCTTCGCGGCCCCACCCCGGATGATGAGCGAGTACTGACCCGTCGCGCCCGCAGCGAGCGACTCGGGACCAGAGAACTCAACCGAGGGGGCGATCCCCCCCGTATGACAATTGTTACAGGTCTGGCCGTTCTTGCCTGAGTGCCCGGTGAGACCGGCGCTGTTCGCGAAAACCGGAGTGGAGAGCAGACACACCGAGAACACGCCTGCGATACCGAACAGAGAGAACCTCATGCGACCTCCATGGAAAGGTCGTGTTTCTAACCCGGCAAACGCTCAGCAGTCAGCGATGCACTCGCGCGGCGCATGCCCGGACAGCAGCGGCGCCTGTACCGTGCGCCCAGAGTCATGAACGAAAGGGGGGCGCCGCATGAGCACATGGCAAAAAACCCTGGACACCGTCCAACAGCTGGCGCGGAGCAAAGAGATTGAACAATTCCGCATCGACGCCGCCGACTTTCTCTCCGCACGAGAACGAGGTGAGGCGGCCGGCACGCGCATCGAACAGATGAGCGCCACGCTCGAGGACTCCGCGGAGATCGTCAATCGCAGCTTCCCCCAGCACGACGCGACCTCGGGCCAATACACCAACGTCATCTCCCCCATCGTCATCCCCAAGGACCACCGCTCGTATCTCTGGGTCGCCGTGGTCGTCGGATTGCTGCTCCTCGGGCTCATCGGCGCACGCTCGACCGCGGCGCTCGATGACGCGCTCGGCACCAGCCAGCTCTCGACGGCGTTGTTCGGGCCGCACTACTGGCTGGTGTTGCTCGGCTACGCGGCCTTCAACCTGTGGCGCAACAGCTTCGTCAAGGTTCCCGATGGCTGCCAGGCGCTGATCACCCGATTCGGCAAGCTCGAGGAGATCGCAGGGCCGGGACGCAAGACCCTGCTCAACCCCTGGAAGCGGGTCAGCTACATCGTCAACACCACGCGCGAGTACCCTTACAACGCGCCCATCCGCGAGGCGCCTACCGCGGAGCGCGTCAACGCCTCGGTGGACCTGTTCCTCCAGTTCAAGATCGAGGATCCCGCCCAGTTCATCTTCGCGCTGGGCGGCTCCAAGGGCTTCTCCGAGAAGCTGCAGAACGCCATCAGCGAGGTCACCCGCGCCCTCATCTACGAGCAGAAGGCCGAGGACATCTATGACCTGATTGGCGAGAGCACCCAGTCGCTGCTCGAAAACCTGAACCAGCAGTTCCTGCCCGCCGTCCGCTTCGTGAACGCCAACATCACCCATGCGGAGCCGTCGAGCCAGGAGTACCGGATGGACCTGGCCGCGCCGGAGATGGTGCGTGTCGCCAAGGAGGCCTACACCTGGCAGTACGAGCTGAAGCTGCGCAAGGAGCAGGACGAGGGTGAGCTCAACAAGGAGCTCGCCTCGCTCCAGGAGACGCTCTCGGCCATCCGCGCGGAGATCGCCACCCATCAGGCGCAGATCGACACCGCGCGCGACAAGGAGATCCACCGCGCCAACGCCTACGCGCGCCAGTTGCTGAGTGAGGCCGAGAGCGCGGCCAAGGCCAACGCGGCCCTGCTCGAGGCGCAAGCGCTCGACATCCGCGCCGTCAGCGGGGCCTCCTATCCGGAGATCCTCCAGTACCGCTTCCAGCAGGACGTCCTCGACAAGCTCGAGTCGGTCTCCGGGCATCTGCCGCAGATCGTCGACATCGGCGTGGACGTGGACCAGCGGATCGACTTCCTCGAGACGGCGCGGCACATGCTCGGCATCAACGATCAAGCGCTCTATAGCGACGCGGACCTCCAGGCGATCCGCGCCCGGACACGGGAGATCCAGGCGCGCATCCAGGAGCGCGACAAGCAACTCCAAGAACTCATGGCCGGAGCCCGTGTCGACGAGGCGGCTCCAGGAGGTCAGGTATGACGGCGACCCTCGTGAGGACGCAGCAGTTCTCGAGAATCAAAGAGGCCGTTGCCACCTGGGGCCGAATCCGGCAGCTCCTGCGCTCAGGCGAGGAGGGCCAGGTTGTCCCGGTGGTCATCCCACGCGACCGACGCCGCTACGGCTGGCTGGCCTTGGTGGCGCTGGCCCTCTACCTGGCGGGCGTGGCGATCTTCACGGAGCTCGGGGCACTCCGCGCCCTGGCGGGCTTTGGCTCCTTCTGCATGCTCGTGCTCGGGCTGCTCTGGCTCTGGCGTGGCGCCATTGTGGAGATTGAACAGGGCACGACGGGCATCCTCTCGCGCTACGGGGAGATCGTTGGCACGCTGACGCCCGGGCGGCACTACCTCTGGTGGCCCTGGGAGAAGGTCGAGGCTGTGGTCGATACCTCGACAGAGGTCCCCTACACCGCGCCCGTGCTGGCCTGTCCCACCAAGGAAAACGTGCCGCTCAAGGCCATCGAGTTCTTCCTCAAGTTCAGGATCGAGGAGCCCATCGCCTTCGTGCGCAACATTGGCGCCAGCAACTTCGACATGGTGCTCAGCAGCGCCGTGCAGGACGCCATCCGCCAACGCAGCCGCCTGGTTCAGACCGAGCGGGCCTATGATCTGCGGGGCAGCGACGTGGGGGACATGCAGGCCCATCTGAACCGACAGATGGCTCGCTATGGCGTGCGGATCATCGGCGCCAACATCCCTGACGTGCAGCTCCCCGACCAATACCAGCAGCACCTGGCAACCCGCGAGAAGGTCGCCAAGGAGCTGGAGGCCTACGCACGCGAGTGGGAGCTGATCCGCAAGCAGCGCACCGACAGCCTGCTGATGGAGATCGAGCGAGCCAAGAAGGTGCGGGATGCCCGAGTGGTTGAAGTCAAAGCAGCAACCAACAAGGCGCGCGAGGACGTCGCCCGCATGCTGCAGGAGAAGGAGACCGAGGCCCAGCGCGTGCGTTGGGAGATTGAGGCGCGCGGCCGAGCAACGCTCAAGGAGGCGGAGAACGAAGCCCGCGGGCTGCAACACCTGGGCAGGTCCTACCAGGACAACCGGGCCGTGCTGCAGTACCAGCTTGCGCTGCGACGACTGAAGGTCGCGGAGACCCTGATGCGCCACGCACCAAGGCCCGTCGTCGTGCGCAGCGGGGGCGGCGAGCAGTCAGCGCTCTCCACGCTGGTGCTCGCCCAGATGCTGCCGAAGCTCATCACCCCAAGCCCGTCCCCGCCTGGGAATGGACATGCCGACGGTCATGACCTGACCCCAGGTGAGCCGGCACCTGCTGGGCACTGAGCTCCGCGGCGCCTCCTTTCCAGACCGCGGCGTGCGCCCTCGCGAACGCCTCGAAGGAGCGGGGCTCACGGCCGGTCACCCGCAGGACGGTCTGGGTCACGCGGCCATCAGCGCCTTGCCGGATGGCCTCTTCGAGCTGGGCGAGGAGCGCGGCGTAACGCTCCGGAATCCCCGCCTCCATCATGTGCTTCTGGACTCCCTCCGAATCCACATGCACGTGCCGCATCGGGCGACCCGCCACCTGGGAGAGCACGGCGGCGATGTCGTCGTAGCTCAACGCCTGGGGGCCGGTGATGACATGCGCGGTGTTATGGGGCTGTTCATCGGCGAGCGCCCGGACACCCACCTCCGCGATGTCCCGAGCATCGACGAACCCGACGCGGCCCTCGCCCGTCGCCGTCACGAGCAGCCCCTCGCGCTTGAGACTGGCCCCCTGGTGGTGCCGCTCATTCACGAAGTTCTGCATGAACCAGGACGGCTGGAGCACGGCCCACTCCGGCACGCGCTCGCGGAGGAAGCGGTGCACGGTCCCCAGCCCCGGGCTCCCTTCCGGGATGGCGGAGGAGCTCAACAGGACGACACGCCGGACACCGCGTTCCAAAGCGCGCTCGATGAACGGCACCATGAGGACGGAGGGGTCTTCGACCGCCAACGGGGAGATCAGGTACATCCGGTCCACACCGGCCAGCACGGCATCATGGGTGGACGTATCAGCCCAATCGAAGTGCACGTGCTCGGCGGTGCTGTCCGCGAGTCGGCTCTCTCTCGCCGCGGTACGGACGGTGAAGCCGAGCTCCACCAGACGCGAGGCAATGTGCCGGCCTGTGTTTCCCGTCGCCCCCGTGACGAGGACGCGGATGGACGCTTCATTTCGCGAAGTCTTCATGACGCATTCACCGCCTTGCGCAGGTTCTGCTCGTTCTCGAAGGCCTTGAGCCCCGGGACAGGGTTCCAGTACTCCCGGTACAGCACGATCCGTCCGTTCCGCGTCCTCACCTGCATGACGTAGTCCTGCTCGTACCCGCTGCCCGTGGCGGCGATGGTCGCCGTGCCGTGGGCCTCCGCGAGCGCGACGTCCGGGTCCGTCGTGACGTGGCGCTGGACATTCGAGAAGGTGAGCCCCACGAAGTGCTTCGGCGTGTCTTTGAAATACTGGCGGATCGCCTCCTTGCCCTCCAGGCGCTCCGGCAGGCCGAGCCCCTTCGCATAGGGGAACTCGACGACCGCGTCCTCGGCGAAGAGCTCGAACCAGCGCTCGATGTCCGTACCGATCAACGACAGATGTGCGTCCAAGATGTGGGCTGCATGACGAGGGGATGTCTGGGTTGCCATGAGTGGCTCCTGATTGAGATGGACGTAGAGTGCTCCTGGCGCTATGGACTCTCAATGCCAGTTCGTCCAAATGAATTAGTCGAGCGTCCAAGCCCCAGGGAGGGTCAGGTCGATGTCGTCTCGGACGTGCTCGAGACGATGCGGTTCTCCACGCTCCTCTTCGGCCGCGTCGAGCTCGCGGCGCCCTGGGCGATGCGCGTCCCGAAGAAGGAGACCTCGTCCTTCTACGTGGTGCCGCGAGGCAACATGAGGCTCAGGGTCGACGGCCTGGAGGCCCCCCTGCTCCTGTCGGCGGGAGACGTGGTGCTGGTGCCCCATGGCGCGGCGCACGTGGTCGACGATGGCTCCCGGCGTACCCTCGCGGCTCGGGACTTCATCCCCACGGAGCAGCTGCGCGGCCCCCTGATGACGCCTCCCCGGCTTGGCGGTGACGGCCCGGTCAGCACGCTCATCGTCGGTTGCTTCAAGTTCAACGCGGGCGCGCACAGCCCCCTGCTCAGCGCGTTTCCCCCCGCCATCCACATCCCCGCGCACGAGTCACAAGCCGCACCCTCTCTGGCCGCCACCGTGCAACTCATGGCCATGGAGAGCTCCACGCCGGGCCAGGGCAGCGCCATCGTCCTCGGACGGCTCGCCGATATCCTGCTCGTCCAGGCGCTCCGCCTGCGAGCGGCCACCCTCAGTGCCGAGGGAGCCGGGCTGCGGGCCCTGGCGGATCCCGCCATCGGTGCCGCGCTCGGATTGATCCATGGGAGGCTGGGTGAGGCCTGGACGGTGGAGAGCCTCGCGGCCTCGGTGGGGCTGTCACGCTCGGGGTTCGCGGCCCGCTTCCACGCGCTCGTGGGAGAGCCCCCGCTGCAGTACCTCGCCGGATGGAGGATGACGAAGGCCGCACAGTGGTTGCGCGAGTCGAACGACAGCATTCCCCAAGTCGCGGAGCGCGTGGGCTACGCCAGCGAGGTGGCCTTCCACAAGGCCTTCAAGCGATGGCATGGCGTTGGACCCGGGGCGTACAGGAGAGAACACGGGGCGAACCGTGGCCCCACTGTCCCTTCTGGCGACAACGAGCAGAGCGCCAGCTTGTGAAACAATGGCGACCATCGTGAAGACACTCCGCGCTCCCCTGCTCGCCTCGCTCCTGCTCGTGCCCATGGCCTCGGCGCACGCGGAGGAGGAACGCCCCACCCAGCCGGCGGCTCCAGCTCCCGTCGCTCGTGTGACCGAGACCACCCTGTCGGTGCTCGAGCCCATCGGGGAAGGTTGTGAGTGGGCCCAGCTCGAGGCCCTCACCTCCGCGCGCCGGGTCATCGCGAAGTTCGCGGTGGACTGTCAGGGCGCGGCGACCGCGTTGCGCCGAGATGGCAAACGCGGCGCGGTGCGGTTCTGGCGTGGCGGTGTCAGTCAGCCCGTGGTGGGCAGGCCCACGTTCCCCGAGAAATTCCCCTCCCCCGCGTTCCGAGACCGCCTGTTCCTCGTGGACGTGACCACGGGCGGCTCCGAAGAGCTCCCGCTGCCCCCCTCGGGCGAGCTCATCGAGTTCGGCTTTGATGGCGGGGGCCGACTGCTCGGGCTCAGCATCCAGAAGCCCACGCCTGACCAGGAGCGGGCGGGAGCAGTGGAGGTTGATGGGAACACGATCCGGCTCGACCTGGGCGGCAAGGGACGTCCACTGCTCGCCCACGCCTTCGCCTGGCAGGCCGGAACGTGGACCCGGCTGGACGTGAAGGCGACCACCGAAAGCTCCGGCACCGGCGTCCTCGCACTCCGCAAGGAGCTGGGTGAACGCTCGAGCCGCACGTTGGATCCGCGCTTCGCGCCCGAGGAAATTGAAGACGATGCGGTGCTCGACCAGCTGTATGCGTTCACCCCGGAGCAACCTGACGGCGAGTGGGTCCGGCTCGAGCGCGGCGGCCACACACTGGCGCTCTGGGGCACGCCCTTCGGCGATGAGCTGCTGGCGACGGGCCTGCTCCGGCGGGTGGAGAAAGGCAGGGCGATGCCACTCCCCAGCCTCGCCTTCCGCGAAAACGACCTGGTCAGCATTCAATCCCGAGGGCCGTTCCTGCTCATCTCGCTCGCCGACTCTGGCGGGCATGCGCGCATGTACCGAGGCAGGAAGCTCGTCTGGAGCTCGGAGAGCGCACGAGCGGTGACGTTCTGGCCCAAGTGAAGAACCCTCTCGAATGAGAGGGCCTCCACTCGCGTATTCCCCAGGAAGCGCATGGCTCTGGAGGAGGGACCGAGCGCTTCTCGGAGGCCCTCCCCGTGGATAGATCAATCCAGGGAGCAGAGGCGGACATGCGCAAGAGCATCCAGACAGCCACGATCGCAGCGGTGGTATGGGGAGCGGCGGGGACGGCCAGTGCCCAGCTGGGCGACTATTACCTCGAGCAGCCGCCCCTCGGCAGCTATCAGCTCCAGCAACCGCCTCTTGGCAGCTATCAGCTTCAACAGCCGCCTCTTGGCAGCTATCAACTCCAGCAGCCGCCCCTCGGCAGCTATCAGCTTCAACAGCCGCCCCTTGGCAGCTATCAGCTTCAACGGCCACTCACTCGCCGCTACGACATCCTGACGGATCCTCCTCGCGGCTATTACTTCGAGCAGACGCCGCTCGGCGGCTACTACCTCCAGCAGTTGCCCTATCGCGGCTATTACTTCGAGCAGACGCCGCTCGGCGGCTACTACCTCCACCAGACGCCTCTGGGCAGCTATTACCTCCCGCATCCGCCCGGCGGATACGACTACCTCCGATAACCCAACAGGGGTGTTCTCCACTGACAGCGTATTCCTCGGAGGAACGAGGCGCGATACACCTGGGGTCTCCATGGCAGAGACTCCGATGAACATCCCCACCGTCGACCTCACCGACCTCTCGTCGAACGACCCGGCCCGCGTCGAGCGCGCAGCAGCGGCCCTCCGGGAGGCCTTTGGTGTCTTCGGCCTCGTGTACGTGAAGAACCACGGCGTCGATGCCCAGGCACTCGCCCGCTTCTACGACGCGTTCGGCGAGTTCGTTGCCCGTCCGACGGAGGCCAAGCGGCCCTACGGCCGAGCGGACATCTGGTACCAGCGCGGCTGGACGCCTCCGAACACCGAGGTGGCCGTGGCGAGCAACGGGCAACCGGACTTCAAGGAGTGCTACTTCGCCGCGCCCTACCCGTCCGATGAGAGCTCGGCGCTCGAGTTCCCGAAGCTCTACCCCGAGAACGTATGGCCCCCCGATGCCCCGCCTTACTTCCAGGAGGGCCTCCTCTCGCTCGGCCGGTCGCTCCATGAGGCGGGACTCGCGCTCCTGCGAGGTGCCGCGGTGGCGCTCGGGCTGTCGGAGAGCACGTTCACGGACGTCTGCCAGCGGGCCCCCCACGTCACGCGCGCGCTGCAGTACCTGCCGCTCAGTGCCTCGCAGGTGAACACGGGCATCCTCTGGGGTGAGGAGCACACGGACTTCAATCTGCTCACGCTCCTGCCCGGTGGACGGTTCTTGGATCCGAAGGGACAGCCGGCCCAGGGGCCCGATGACAAGAGCGGCCTCTACCTCCGCACCCGCGCGACGCCTGAGGAGCCCAAGGGGCGCCTGGTGCGTGGGACTGCGCCGGCGGGGTGCATCGTCGCGCAGGTGGGCCAGCAGCTGGAGATCCTCACGGGCGGCACGTTCCTCGCGACCCCGCACGTCATCACCGCTCCCGGCGTGCCCGGCTGGCAGCGTCAGTCCGCCGCCCACTTCATGCACGTGCACACGAGCACGGTGCTCTTCCCGCTCTCGAAGTTCCGCACACCCGAGGCCATCCAGAACTACGCGCCTCCGGTGCTCGCGGGCACGTATGACATCAAGACCCTGGTCGACATCGGCCTGGCCCCCCCGAGCGCGCTCGACCAGCTCGGCTACCGCCACTACGACCGGCTCAACCGCATGCGCGCGGGGAGCTCGGAAGCGTAGAGAGGCCAGGCGCGTCCGGCCGGGCGCATGACCAAACCAGTAGGGCCGTGCTAGGACTTGGAGTATGCGCCCGAGCCCCCTCTCCCTGCTCCTCGCTCTGTCCCTGCTGACTGCCTGCAAGAGCCACAAGGAAGAGCCCGCTGCCACGCCCGCTCCGTCCAACGCCCCGAAGACGAAGATTGGACTCGTCCTGGGACTCGGGGGACGCGGGGACCAGTCCTTCAACGACTCAGCCCTGCGCGGGCTGGAGGTGTGGGCCTCGGGCGTGAAGTACGAGGAAGGCGGGTACAAGGACGTTCCCGCCCGCGAGCGCCAGGCCTCCATCCAGGAGTCGCTCGGACAGGACATGGCGCGGAGGAACCTCCAGGTGACGCCGCTCGGCATCACCCCCGTCGTCCTGCAGAGCCGAGTGGCCGAGGACTACGAGCCCAACCTGCAACTGCTGGTGGACCAGGGCGTGTCCCTGTCGCTCGCTGTGGGCTTCATGCTGGAGAACGCGGTGGAGGCGGCGGCGAAGCGCAACCCGGGCATGCGCTTCCTCCTCGTCGACAGCCCGCTGCTGTCCGCCCAGAACGAGCCGTACTCGCTGCCCAACGTTCGCACCGTCGTCTTCCGCGAGGAGGAGGGCTGCTACCTGGTGGGCGCACTGGCCGGGCTCGTGACGAAGACGGGCAAGGTGGGCTTCGTGGGCGGCATGGAGATTCCGCTCGTGAAGCGGTACGAGGCCGGCTTCCGCGCGGGCGTGGCCGCCACCAACCCCAAGGCCACCGTGGTGGTCAACTACACCGGCGGCTTCACCAACTTCGCCCTCGGCAAGCAGGTGGGGCAGGATCTGCTGACGAAGGACGCGGATGTCCTCTTCGCCGCCGCCGGAGTGGACGGCCTGGGTGCCATCCAGGCGGTGAAGGAGGCCCGCGATGAGGGCAAGTCCGTCTACGTCATCGGCGTGGATTCGGACCCGTCCCATCTGGCGCCCAAGGCGGTGCTGTCCGCCGTGGTGAAGCGCGTGGACCTGGTGGTGTACGAGGCCATTCGCGACCAGGTCCAGGGCCGCTTCCAGGGAGGAAACCTCTCCCTGGGCCTGCGCGAGGGCGGCATCACCTACGCCCCGGTGCGACTGGACTTCCCCGGCAAGGACGAAGCGGTGCGCAAGCTGGAGGAGCTGAAGGCGAAGGTCATCTCCGGCGACATCAAGGTGCCCACCCACCCGGATCAGCTCCGGGCAGCGGGCGAGACCACCGGCACCACCCCTTGAGCCACGCCCCTGCTCAGGGAGCCTTGGGTGCGGTCCCGAGCGCCTGACAGGCGGGAGCGAGCCCGAGCCCACACGCCTTCTGGATGAGCTCCCGGGAGCGCTCGGGGTTCTTCGTCACCCCGTTCCCCTGCTTGTGGGCGATGCCGAGGTTGAGACAGCCCCCCGCCACGTTCGCGTCGCAGGCCTTCTCGAAGAGAGCAACGGCCCGCTTCATGTCCCGCGTCACGCCGTTGCCCGCCATATAGGACACGCCGACGCTGTTGCAGGAGGCCATGTTCCCAGCGTCGCAGGCCTGCGAGAGGAGCGTCGCGGCGCGTGCCGGATCCTTGTTCACCCCGTTGCCGTTCGCGTAGGCGATACCCAGGCTGAAGCAGCCATCGGCGTGACCCCGGCCGCAGGCCTTCTCGAAGGCGGTGACGGCCCGTGCCGGATCCTTCTCCACCCCAAGGCCCGACGCATAGGCCTGGCCGGCGTTGAAGCAGCCCTTCGCGTCATCCGCCTTGCAGCTCTTCTCGAAGAGGGTGAGGGCCTGCTTCGGATCCTTCTTCACCCCCACGCCTTGCGCGTAGGCGATGCCGAGGTTGTTGCAGGCATCCAGGTAATCCTTGTCGCACGCCTTCTTGAAGAAGGTGGCCGCGCGAGCTTCGTCCCTGGCCACGCCCACGCCCTGCGCGTAGGCCAGACCCAGGTTGAAGCACTCCATGGGGTTACCCTTCTTGCAGCCCGTCTCGTGGAGCTTGAATTGACGGACCAACTCCTCATGGCCGAAGAACGCCTCCGCCTTCTCAGCCTCCTTCGTCGGAGCCGCCTGCTTCGGCGCTTCATGCGCGACCCCCGGCGCTCCCAACAAGGTGAGGGATAGGACGAGCGAGCGAAACATGTGGAAGACCTCCCGGGCACGAAGGCCCATCATGGGAGGTGGGTATACCCAGGATCGCCACGCTCGCGAAGAGGCCAGGCGCCTCAGCGCGGCAACCGGACCTTCCGGGCCCGCACGGCCTCTGTGCCCCCCAGGGAGTCGAGCACATCCGCCAGGAGCTTGCGCGTCTCCTCCAACGCGCGGCTCCCATGGCTCCGCCTGAGGCGCTCCTCGAGCCCGGCCCGCACCGCGCGACTCTTGTCGACGGCAGCCTGTCCACGCGCGGAGAGCCGCACCCGCCGGACGCGCGCGTCATCGGACCGCGTCTCCTCCACGTAGCCCAGCCTCTCCAGCTCGGCGACCGTCTTCGATGCAGCCTGCTGCGTCACCTCGAGCAGCCCCGCCAGCTCGCTGATCGACCGAGGGCCGCCCAGCAGGTGCTGGAAGACAAACCCGTGCGCGTAGCGCAGGCCCGTGAAGCCCGCCGCATGAATCTCCTCCAGCACGACGTCGTTCACCCTCATCCCCACGAAGAGGGCGAGGTGTCCCAGGTCCAGGGACTCGGGCTGTACGGAGGTGTCTTCCTTCCGACGCGGCATCCAGGGAATCTTGCATCCACAACTCAGGTTGTGCAACATGAGTTGTACAACCGAGGTTGTGAATCAGACGGGAGCAAGCCATGTCCACGACGAATCTCGAGTTCGTGCGCCGTTACTTCCGAGCCATCGAAGAGGGAGCGACTGGAGAAGCGCTGCGCGCCTTCTTCCACCCTGAGGTGACGCAGCGGGAATACCCCAACCGGCTCGTCCCCTCCGGGGCAACGAGAGACTTGAAGGCCCTGCTCGAAGGCGCGGCGCGCGGCCAGAAGGTGATGTCCGCCCAACGCTATGACATACGGAACGCGGTGTCCGAGGGCGACCAGGTGGCGCTCGAGGTCGAATGGACCGGAACACTCGCAGTGGCGGTGGGCACACTCCCCGTAGGAGGCATGATGCGCGCCTCGTTCGGCGTGTTCCTCACCTTCCGCGACGGCCGCATCTTCTCTCAGCACAACTACGACTGCTTCGAACCGTTCTAGGCGGCTCCAACAATTGAAGCCTCAATCAGGCGCCTCCCGCGGCGAACGAATGCACGAAGCATTGTCATAATTCCACTTTCCACTTATATTGGTTGTACCTGGAATTCATTCCTCTCCCCACTTTCCAGGGCAACCTCATCATGTCTATTTCAGCTTCGCTTCGTTCCCGCCTGCTTCTCGCGGCGGTGTCCCTGGGCGTTTGTGCGCAGAGCCTCCCCACGACTGCGCACGCCGCCGCCTCTGAGGCGTGCACCAACGGAGGGTTCACCCTCACCCTGCCAGATGGCCGGGTGCTGTCCGGCCAGAGTGGCTACAAGATTTCCCGCTCGGCGCTGCAAGCCAACAGCCTGATCCACGTGAAGGGCCGCTACATCGAGTTCGACCTGAACGTGTCCACGTTCGCGGTCTACAACTACACGCTGACGGGCGCGGCCAACCCGCTGGACATCACGGGCGGGGTGCGCACGGTGCTCTTCACGCGCAAGGAGCCGGCGCTGGGCACTCAGACGTTGAACTCGGGTGATCTCGAGATTCAGCTCTCCGCGCCGGACCTGCAGTTCCGCCGCCAGGGCTCCACGCTCAAGATGAAGATCCAGGCCAAGGACTGCGCCCAGGGAGGCATCTTCCAGATGGAGCCTGAGACCGACAACGACGCGGATGTCGTCGTCACCCACACGCTGGCCTCGCCCGGCATCTTCTATTTCACCAACCCGTACACCGGGAAGGTGAACTTCGGGAACGCGAACTTCATCCGCGGCAAGGACAGCCCGCAGATGGCTGCGAAGCTCTTCCAGAGCGAGACCGAGACGGTGTGGACCGTCAAGTCCGGCGGCCGCATGGGTGGCGTGCTCGGAGAGGACGCAGTGGAGGACTCCCCCGCGGCCTCGGCGTGCGTCCAAGATTGCCAGGCGCAGAACCAGATCCGCGGCAGCGTGCCCGTGCTCGACCCGATTTATGAGGGCAGCGACGGCGGCGACGACGACTGAGTCGCCGCTCCCAGTGACTCCAGGAGGCGCGGTACAGGAGCGCCCTCCTGGAGTCAGCTGTTCAGCAGCAGCGCCCGCCGCCTCCGCGGTAGCGGGCCTGCATGCGCTCGTTGAAGAACTGCTCGTAGCTCATCACGGCCCGCTCCGGATGGTGCAGGCGCATGTGCGCGACGTAGGTGTCGTAGTCGGGCACGCCGATGAGCAGACGGGCGGTCTGCACCGCCCGGCTCCAGAACCGCTTCAGCATGTCGCTCCAGGCGTGCATGTCACTGGCTCACGGTTGCCACGGGAACATGGGGCGTCTCCTGTGCAGTCGGAGCCGCCGAGCGACGGGCTGCCAACGCAGCGCGGACGCCGAACGCGAGGGTCGCCACGACCAGCAGCATGAACAGGGCAGTGAGGGTGGCATCCACGTAGTCGTTGGTGATGACCCGCTGCATCTCCTCCAGGGACTTCGCCGGAGCCAGCACCTTGCCCTGCTCGGCCGCCGCCGTGAATGCGCGCGCGTGGGCGACGAAGCTGACCCGGACGTCGCTGCTGAACACCTTCTGCCAGCCGGCCGTCAGCGTGCAGATGACCAGCCACACCGTTGGAATCGCGGGGATCCACAGGTAGCGCTCGCGCTTCATCTTCACGAGCACCACGCAGGACAACGTCAGCGCGATGGCGGCCAGCATCTGGTTGGCGATGCCGAACAGCGGCCACAGCGTGTTGATACCGCCCAGCGGATCCACCACACCCTGGTAGAGGAAGTAGCCCCAGCCCGACACGCAGATGGCCGTCGCGATCAGGTTGGCACCCCAGGACTCGGTCTTCTTCAGCGGCGCGTACACCAGGCCGGCCAGCTCCTGAATCATGAAGCGGCCCACGCGCGTGCCCGCGTCCACCGTGGTGAGGATGAACAGCGCCTCGAACAGGATGGCGTAGTGGTACCAGAAGGCCATCATTCCCTCCCCGCCCACCAGGCCGTGGAGGATCTGCGCCATGCCCACCGCCAGGGTCGGCGCGCCACCGGCTCGCGACAGGATGGACGTCTCGCCAATCTCCCGGGCGGTCTGGGTGAGCACCTCGGGGGTGATCACAAAGCCCCACTCGCTGATCGTCCGCGCCGCCTGCTCGGCGGTGGTGCCAATCAGTCCCGGCGGGGAGTTCATGGCGAAGTACACGCCCGGATCCAGCACCGTGGCGGCAATCAGCGCCATGATGGCGACGAAGGATTCCATCAACATCGCGCCGTAGCCCACCATGAGGGCCTCGCGCTCGTTGGCCAGCATCTTCGGTGTGGTGCCGGAGGAAATCAGCGAGTGCCAGCCGGACACCGCTCCGCAAGCGATGGTGATGAACAGGAACGGGAACAGGTTGCCGGAGAACACCGGACCGGTGCCGTCGACGAACCGGGTCACCGCCGGCATCTTCAACTCCGGCGCGGCCAGGACGATGCCCACCGCCAGCACCACGATGGTGCCAATCTTCAAGAAGGTCGACAGGTAGTCGCGCGGCGCCAGCAGCAGCCACACGGGCAGCACCGAGGCGCAGAAGCCGTAGGCGATCAGCATCCAGGCCAGCGCCTTGCTGTCATAGGTGAACAGCGGCGCGAGCGACGGCATGTCGGCGACCTTGCCACCCATCCAGATCGACAGCATCAGCAGCACGAAGCCGAGGATGGACACCTCGAGCACGCGGCCGGGACGGATGTAGCGGAGGTAGAGCCCCATCAGCAGCGCGATGGGAATGGTCATGGCGACCGTGAAGGTGCCCCAGGGGCTGCCAGTCAGTGCCTTGACCACCACCAGGGCCAGCACCGCGAGGATGATCATCATGATCATCAGCACGCCAATCATCGCCACCACACCGGCGGCCGGGCCCATCTCCATGCGAACCATGTCGCCCAGGGACTTGCCGTCGCGGCGCACGGACAGGAAGAGGATCATGAAGTCCTGCACCGCGCCGCCCACCACCACGCCGAAGAGAATCCACATCGTGCCCGGCAGGTAACCCATCTGCGCCGCGAGCACCGGGCCCACCAGCGGACCGGCACCAGCGATGGCCGCGAAGTGGTGGCCGAACAGCACCCACTTGTCGGTGGGCACGTAGTCCAGGCCATCATTGCGGCGCTGCGCCGGCGAGGCGCGAGTCGGGTCCAACCTCAAGGCCTTGTCGGCGATGAACCGGCCGTAGAAGCGGTAGCCGATCATGTAGACGGCGACGGATGCCACCACCAGCCAGGTGGCGTTGATCGTCTCTCCTCTGTGCAGGGCCACCGTCCCCAGACAGAACGCACCGACGACGGCGAGCAGTGCCCACCCTAGCTTGCTGACAACATGACCCATGTACCCCTCCACTCGGCTGATCCCGGCAACGTTCGCGCCGAGGCCGGGCTGGGTCAATGCTCGCGAGCAGCCCCCTGTCTTCCACAACCCCAAGGAACCTCATGCACCGCTTAACTCCGCGCGGCCTCGCCCTCGCGCTGGCGTCCTACCCCTTGGTTCCGGGGCCACCGCGCTCGAGCTGGCGGAGGATGTCCGAGAGATCGTCCTGCTCTTCCTGGATGACGAAGACACCTTCCTCGGCGGGCGCGGGACTGGGCGGAGCGTCCTCCTGCGCGACACGCTTCGGCCTGGACGAAGGCGGCCGGGGAAGGGGCTCGGGTCTTGCCGGCGGGGGGACGCGGAGTGAAGGAACAGGTACGGGAGGAAGCTCGGCAGGAGCCTCCTCGTTGGGGGACGGCAGATGCCAGTCCGTCTTCCGGTTCAACCACTCCGCGTAGCGGGTGAACGTCCAGGAGCCATCGGCGGCGCCCGTCTCGATGGCGGAGGGGAGCTTGAAGAAGAACCCCTGCCGCACAAGGCTTCTCACGGGAGTGCTCGCCATGAGCACCTCGCATTCGGGCACGCGGATGCCCAGGTCCGGGCGGTGGCGCAACCGCTGGCACACCACCCCGACGAGGCAATCCGCGAGCTGGGCCCACACCGCGCCCTGGCTCTCCGGAGGAAAGGCGGACACCAGGCGCTGGAGTGCCTCGGTGGTGCTCGCGGAGTGCACGGTCGCAAACACGAGGTGCCCCGTCTCCGCGGCGTTCAGCGTCAGCCGCATCACCTCTGGATCACGCATCTCTCCCACCATGAGGACGTCCGGGTCCTCCCGGAGTGCATCCATGAGCGCTTGGGCAAACGAAGGTGTGTCTCGGCCCACCTCGCGCTGGCGGATGAAGGACTGGCGCGGCACCAACGCATATTCGATGGGGCTCTCCACCGTGATGATGTGCCGCGCCTCACTGAGGTTGATCTCCTGCAGCAACGCCGCGAGCGTGGACGTCTTGCCGGAGCCCGTGGGGCCACTCACCAGGACGAGCCCATTTCCCGGCTCAATCAGGCGGCGCAGGTCGGGGTGGAGGTTGAGCCGCTTCAGCGTGGCCTGCGTGGAGGCCAGGAGGCGGATGGCAAACCCCACGCCGCGCGCGCTCCGCAGGATGTTGATGCGACAACGCAGGCCCTCCACCGTGCGCGAGACATCATACGAGCAGCGCTCGATGAACCCGGACCAGTCGGCGTCGCCGATGACGTCGCGCGCCATCGCGGTGAGCGTCGAGGCCGGTATCGCCTCGCCAACGAGCCGCAGCGCTCCTCGCACCCGGAGCGCCATGGGCATCTCCCCTTCAAGGTGGATGTCACTCGCCCCCTGCTCCCGAGCGAGCCGGACGAAGGTCTCGATTCCCATGCGTTCCCCTCCTGCCAGGGGCCTCTCCAGCAACCGTCATGCCGCGACCCGCGCGAGGGTTCACGGAAGGCGAGAACCCCACGGGAGTGCCGAGATGTCCGGGCGTGCTCGGACCCCGCGACACATTGTCCGCTCAGCCTTCCCCTTCACTCAGGGGGCGACTCGAGCCCGGATGCCCGGCCGCGAGCGTGTCCTGCTCCCGCTCCTGGGTGAACCCGATGGAGCTCGAGAGCTTCGTGTCCTCGTGCGGGTTGTCCGCGCGCAGCACGGAGTGCGTGTGTGCCCGCTCGGGCCGGGCCTCCGACAAGGGGTGATAGCTTCCTGACCGCCCCTCCGCGAGCGTGCGACGATGGGGGTCGACGTGGACATGCTCGAAGGGCTCGTCGGGCTCTCGCGGCGTGAAGAGGACGCTCATCGGCTCGGGCAGGGCCTCGCGGAGCCGGTGCAACGAGCCAGGGGTCAGGGCCTCCGCGAGAACCTGGCAGACGACGCCCGTGTGCTCCACGGCGAGCCCGAGCCGAACCTGCGTCCGCTCCGCGACACGCGCGTGGAGCTCCGCGAGGTTGAAGACCTGGTTGGGAGTCACGTCGCGCAAGCTGGCGGCCAGTGGGCTGGGAAGGTCATCCACCAACGCCTGGATGACGGGCCAGCTCAACCGCTCGCCCAGGACCTCGAGCACCGCGCGAACGACACGCTCCGCTGCTTCCACACCGGGCAACCCGCCGCGCTCGGCGACGTGGGACAAGAGCTCTTCACGGGTCATCGTCGTCCTCCTCACCAGTCTTCTGAGGAGGAAGATGTGTGTCCGGCACGAGGGCGGCCACCGGACGGGCCGACCCCGAT
This sequence comes from Archangium minus, assembly GCF_044360475.1. Lineage (NCBI taxonomy): Bacteria > Pseudomonadati > Myxococcota > Myxococcia > Myxococcales > Archangiaceae > Archangium > Archangium minus. Next base: position 3,834,654 of record NZ_CP043494.1, on the reverse strand, counting down.
AGGGGCTTCACGACCAGGAGAAGTCGTACTCGCTGTCGAGCGATCCCAGCACCCGGCCCTGGACTCGTGGGAGCTGCGCGCCCAGCCGCGTGAGGATCTCCAGCATGGCGCCCTCGTGGTACGGCATGGGCAGGAAGCTGCGCCGCATGGTGAGGATGCCTCGCTTGGGGCCCAACCACTGCACCGAGCGCTCTCCGTAGTTGGACGTCACCTTGTAGATGGCCTGGATGCTGGAGGAGATGTGCTCGTCGCCCGTGCCCGTCCGCGTGTGCATCGCGGTGCCCACCGTGGAGGACATGAGGCCCACCGCCGCCTTCTGCCCCAGAAGGTGCAGCACCTGCTCCGGGCCTCCGTGCCGGGCACTCAATTCCCGCACCGCGGTGAGGGTCAACTGGATGAGCAGGGTGACGGGATAATTGACGAAGTCCAGGAGCCGTTGCTGGCCGAGCACCTCCTGACAGCGCTTCAGGGCCGCCTCGTCTCCGAGCGAGCGGACCGTCTCCAAGGTCCGGTTGAGGAACATCCCGCGCGCCGTGTCCTGAGGTGTCGCCAGTTCCATCAGGTGCTCCATTGCCCGCCCCCAATCCATCTGCATTGCGTTGTCCCAGCTCGTCCTCATGTCCTCCCTACCCACCCCTCCCGTCCCGTCTTCCTCTCTGACCATTTTCTGACAATAAGACCCCGTAACAAGGAATAGGGCCACACCCGGATTTCTCCGCCAGCCAGGACGAGTGACACCAGAACGGACCGTACGAGAGGTTCGTACGAGGAGTCCGGGCCCAAGGAGTCCGGTCCACGAATCCCCGCGGCTCCGGGTGATGCGCTACCTTGCCCTCTGGCGGAGAAGGAGCCGCGCCCACCCATGAAGACAATTGCCTATCTCGGTCCCCCCGGCACCTTCAGCGAGGAAGCCGCGCTCGGCTGGGGAGGCCCTGAGGATCAGCTCCTCCCACTCGCCAGCATCCCGGCCGTTGTCACGGCCGTGGAGACCGGCGCCGCGACTTTCGGTGTCCTCCCGCTCGAGAACTCACTGGAGGGCTCCGTTACCACCACGCTGGATCTGCTCATCCGGGAGACGTCCCTTCGGGTCAGCAGTGAGCTCGTCCTGCCCGTGCGCCACATGCTCGCGACCCGCCCGGGGCTGCAGCTCCACCAGGTGCAGGTGCTCCATGCCCACCCCCAGGCGCTCGGCCAGAGCCGCCGCTTCGTCGAACGCTGCCTGCCTGGCGCCGCCACCGTCGCGGCCCTCAGCAACTCCGCCGCCCTCACGGATGCACTGAGCGACTCGCGCCCCGCGGCCGCCATCACGACCCGTCGCGCCATCGAGCTCCAGTCCGCCGCCACCCTCGCCCACGACATCCAGGACCATCCCAACAACCAGACACGGTTCATCCTGCTCGGCGCCGAGGACGCAGCACCCACCGGCCAGGATCGCACCTCGCTGTGCTTCGCCATGCCCGAGAACCAGGCGGGCTCCCTGCTCAACGCCCTGCAGGTCCTCGCCCAGGCCCGCATCAACCTGACCCGGCTCGAGTCCCGCCCCGCCAAGGAGATGCTGGGCGACTACATCTTCCTGGCCGACATTGAAGGCCATCGCCTGGAGCCGCACGTGGCCGCTGCCCTCCAGCGGCTGCAAGAGCAGACCACCTTCTTCAAGGTCTTCGGCTCCTACCCACGCTACCGCCCGCCCACACCGGACGCACCGGCTCGACTATCATCCTCCCCCTCATGAGAACGACGACGCGTCGGCAGTTCCTGATCGACTCGATGCTGGCGACGGTGGCCGTGGCGGCGGGATGCCGCTCCGGGACCGAAGCCGCCTCGCAGGCTCCCGCGTACATCCCCACGTCCGACCGGAGCGTGGTGCGGACCTTGCCAGGCCTTCCGACGACGGACGGCGCGGGCGTGCGGCTGACGCGCGTCATCGGGCAGCCCACGCTGCGCAATCTCGATCCGTTCCTGATGCTCGATCGCTTCCACTCGGACGACCCGAACGCCTACATCGCCGGCTTCCCCTCCCATCCGCACCGCGGCTTCGAGACGGTGACGGTGATGCTCGACGGGTACATGCGGCATCGCGACAGCCGGGGGAACTCGGGACTCATCCGAGGTGGCGGCTCGCAATGGATGACCGCTGGACGCGGCATCATCCACTCCGAAATGCCGGAACAGGAAGCAGGGCTGATGTCTGGCTTCCAGCTGTGGATCAACCTGCCGGCGAAAGAAAAGATGTGCCCCGCGTACTACCAGGACCTGGGGCCGGAGCAGCTCGTCGAAGCGAAGCTCTCCTCCGCGGGGAGCAAGATGCGGGTCATCGCTGGTAGCCCGAACGATCTCGCGGGTCCCGTGCGCGAGCGTCCGACACAGCCGACCCTCCTGACCCTGACGCTGGAGGATGACCAGCCCTTCGAGCTCGAGCTGCCGGAGGCGCACACCGCCTTCGCGTTCGTCTACTCGGGAGAGGTCGACTTCGGTCCGGAGGCGAAGAGGAAGACGGTGCGAGCGGGAAACCTCGCCCTCCTCGGTACCGGCAAGCGGCTTCGCCTTCGTGCGACGAACCAACGAAGCGCAGTGCTCGTCGCCGCGGCGAAGCCTCTCGGAGAGCGCATCGTCCAGCATGGCCCGTTCGTGATGAACTCCGAGGCGGAGATTCATCAGGCCATCCAGGACTATCGCAACGGAGTGCTGGACAAGGCGTGAGCCTTGGCTGCCGATATGCCCAAAGCGCTCCGACGTTTCGCTGCCCAGAGCACATCCTTCCGAGGTGAAACGTATGCGGCACTGGCTGCGAGGCGCGGCTGGAGTGATTCTTGCGACAAGTCTGTCCCTGATGGGTTGTAACGAGCCGTTGGAGAAAGACGAGCGGAGCCCCGAGCCCGAGCCTCAATCCCTGAAGGAGGTAGGAGACTGGGAGCCGGGCCTGCTCGCGCAGTGCCCCATCATCACGGACGGCAGCTCCGAGGCCGAGTGCGGCACCCTGGAGTCCTTCGACCTGTCCGCCTGTGACGCCGAGAGCTTCGAGGCACTGGACGCGCAGGGCGCCTTCACGATGCATGTCGTCTCCAACGACGATCCCGATAACTTCAACGAGACCAGCACCCTCAAGTTCCTGCCAGATGGGCGCGTCGCCTACGGCACCAACTTCATCATGAAGGAGACCCGGGTGGATTCCCGGACCTTCTATCTCTCCACCTCGGGCACGATGCAGGACGGCCGCAAGGTGAGACAGACCCTGGTGGGCTGTAAGGCACAGGGCCCAAACCGGGTGACGGGGTGCCGCGTGACCTGCCTCGGCGGAAAACCCACCTACCAGCTCACCTTCGAAGCGGAAAAGGTGGTGCGGCGTCCCGGCGAGAGCGAATCCTCCGGGCTGTCGCTGATCGGCGAGGCTCGCGTGACGCACGGCGATGCCGTGGACGTCTACGTCACGAAGGGTCATGCCTTCGTCGTTGCGATCACCCATGTCACGGGCCCCGGCGGACTCTTCGTCTATGACCTGAGCGATCGCACCTCGCCCCGGCTCGTGAAGAGCATCACCTTCCCGGGAGACAGCTACTGGAACGGCGTGTGGGCCAAGGACGACGCCCTCTACGTGGCCAGCGCCGCCAAGGGTGTCATCGTCTTCGACATCTCCAACCCGGCGGACCCCCAGTTCCTCCACTCGCTGCCCGGCAACGGGGCCATCAACGTGCATACCGTCTTCGTGGATGGCAACCGGCTCTACGCCATGTCGCCCTCGCCCGGCACGGAGACGCTCATCTTCGATGTGACGAACGCGAAGCAGCCCGTGCTGCTCAATCGCTACCAGGTGCCCGGAGTCGACCCCAGCATCGCCACCTTCCCGCACGACGCCTTCGCGCAGGGGGACCGGCTCTACCTCAACCACTGGCGCTTCGGCTTCCTGATCCTCGACGTGAGCGACCCGACGAACGTGGTGAAGCTGGGCGAGTACACCTACCCACGCGCCACCAGCCACACCAACCGCGTGGGCCGGTTCGGAGACCGCGTCATCGCCTTCGAGGGCGGAGAGGATTGGGGTGCCCACCTGCGCGTGCTCGACATCACGAATCCGGCCCAGGTGAAGCTCATCGGTGAGTATCGCCTCCGTCCGGGCGCCTCCATCCACAACATGGAGCTCGCGGGAGACCGGCTCTACCTGGCGCATTACCAGGACGGCGTGCGGGTGCTGGACGTGTCCCGGCCCGAGCACCCACGGGAAGTGGCGTACTACAACACCTGGAGAGAAACGGATCCGTACCGAGGGCTCAGCTTCTTCGACGGTGCCATTGGCATCCGCCGGCCCGGTGACGGCTACCTCTACGCCATCGACCTCTCTCGCGGCCTGCTCATCTTCCCCGAGCCGTAGAGGTCGCCAGGCGACGCCCGAGCCGCGTCTCCTGGGAGCGCGGCTTGACGGCGTATTCCCGCTTTGTTCACCGTTCTGTCACCTGCTGGTGCTACGTCCGCCCGGTTTCTCAGAACGTACGCACCTCACAACCCCAGGAGACACACTTGCACCCGCACACCCCGCGTCGCCATCTGCTTCGCACCTCGCTTCGTCTGTCCGCCGTGCTGCCGTTCGCGGCGGCGTGCGCCCTCGCACTGACCGGCTGCCCGGACGATGGCGGCGACGGTGGCAATCCTCCGCCTCCCCCCGCCGCCACCAAGGCGCTCGTGGTCGGCCACCGTGGCGCCAGCGCGCTGCGGCCGGAGCACACGCTCGAGGCCTACCGCAAGGCGGTTGAGGACGGAGCGGACATCATCGAGCCGGATCTCGTGTCCACGAAGGATGGCGTGCTCGTGGCCCGTCACGAGAACGAGATCTCCGGCACCACGAACGTGTCGACCGTGGCCAGGTTCGCGGACCGGAAGACCACGAAGACGATCGACGGCGTGGAGCTCACCGGCTGGTTCACCGAGGACTTCACGCTGGACGAGCTCAAGGAGCTGCGTGCGCGTGAGCGGATTCCGCAGTTCCGCCCGGCCAATACGCAGTACGACGATAAGTACGAGGTCCCCACGCTCGCCGAGGTGATCGCCCTGGCCAAGAAGCTGTCGGCCGAGACCGGGCGCACCATCCACCTGTACCCGGAGACCAAGCACCCGACCTACTTCCAGTCCATTGGCCTCGCCATGGAGGATCGGCTGATCGCCGAGCTGAAGAAGGACGCGTTCACCGCGAGCACCGCCACGGTCTACATCCAGTCCTTCGAGGTGGCGAACCTGAAGGAGCTCCGCACGAAGCTCGGAACGTCGCAGCCGAACTGGAAGCTGGTGCAATTGATGGAGGAAGGGAACCGTCAGCCCTATGACTTCGTCAAGGCGGGCGACCCGCGCACCTACAACGACCTGATGACCGAGGCGGGCATGAAGGAGATCGCCACCTATGCCAACGGCGTCGGGCCCTACAAGCTGAGCATCATCAACGTGGACAGCGCGGGCAACTTCCAGGAGCCGAGCACGCTCGTGCGCAACGCCCACGCGGCGAACCTGGTGGTGTTCCCGTACACCTTCCGCCCGGAGAACAACTTCCTGCCCGCCCCGCTCAAGGCGGAGGGTGCTGCCAGCACGCGCAGCGAGGAGGGCTCCATCAAGGAGATCCACGCGTATCTCAAGGCCGGCATCGATGGCTTCTTCACCGACGACCCCGCGGTGGGCCGCAAGGCCGTGGAGTCCTACAAGCCTTGAGCTGAAGGCTGAGGCACCGTAGGACTCTCTTTCTTGAAAGAGAAGAAGCTCGCCCGGTCCATGTTTTTCCGGGCGAGCCTGTTCTTCCTGGAAGCCAGTCATCTTCCAGTCACGCTCCGAGTGCTACCCATTCACCGCCTCGAACATGAAGGCGCGATGCCATGGGAGCAGGTCATCCGTCTCTCGGAGTGGAACAAAATGAAAAGAATTGCCGCACTTCTGGCCTCGGTCGGAGTCCTGTCTGCTTGTGGCGTTCCAGCCGATACCGGCGCGAACGGAGCGGAAAACCCCCAAACTGACAGCCTCGCCCGGGAAGCCACCCAGACGGAGTCCTTCTACAAGGGAATCAACTTCGCCGGGGACGCGGTCACCCTCGAGGGAAAGGGGTTCACCTCCTTTGCCCAGGCGCAGACGCAGGGCTTGAGCATTCCTTCCGGCTACATGGAGGCCCACTCGAGCCTGACGCCCTCTCCGCAGGTGGATGCCGCGACGAGCGCGCTGCTCAACAACGGCATCTGGCAGGGCGGCACCCTGAAGCTCGCCCAGGCCCTGCCCTCCGCCCGCTACAACGTCTATCTCTACATCCTCGAGAACTACGACAACAACTACCGCTCGCTGACCCTCTCGCTGGAGGGCCAGCAGGTTGCCCAGGGATTGGGCGTGCTGCAGAAGGCCGCGTGGAAGAAGTATGGCCCCTACACCGTGCAGGTCGCTGACGGCACCCTCAACCTGGACCTGAGTGCCACGGCCGGCGATCCGCACCTGATGGGCCTGGCCCTCTACACGCTCGACTCCGTCACGCCGCCCTCAGGAGGCAACACCTACTACGTGAGCCTGAACGGCAACGACGCCACCGGGGATGGCTCGCAGGCGAAGCCCTTCCGCACGATCGCCAAGGCCGCCGCCGTGGTGCCCGCCAACGCGGGCCACACCATCCAGGTGGGCGCCGGAACGTTCGACGAGTCCGCGCAGATCCGCCTGAAGGAGAAGGTGAACCTCATCGGCGCGGGCGTGGATGCCACCCTCATCCGCGGCGGACGCTTCGAGTGGAACGCCCACGGCCTCATCCAGCTCGAGTCCCGCGTGTTGCACCCCAGCGGCGAGAAGATCCCCTCCTTCGTGCATACGGACGGCAAGACCTACGGGCCGTTCGACCGCTACGTCTCCGTCGATTCTCCGCAGGAGCTGGCCCACTTCTCGATGGAGGGCCAGAACCTGGCCTCTTCGGGCATCAAGATCATCAACCGCGACAACGTGAAGATCCACCACGTGAACATCAAGAACTACACGTGGGCCGGAATCCTCAGCGAGGCCGCGGGCTACGCCGAGGTGAAGAACCTCCAGATCTCCGACTTCTTCATCGCGGAGTCCTCGCAGGAAGACGCGAACGGCTCGTGGGGAAACATCACCCTGCGTGGCACGCACGAAGGGCTCCGCATCGAGAACGGACGCATCGAGCACCTGACCAACCCGACGCGTCCCGAGGGCTACCTCAAGGGCTCTGGCTATGGCATCAAGGCCTTCCGCTCCTGGGAGGACACCAACCGGAAGCAGGATGAGCTCCGCAACGCCAAGCTCCTCAACATCGTGCAGCGCGGCAAGGACAGCGCGCCCTGGAACAACTACGCGGCCCCCAACATCGGCTTCGAGTTCTGGAATATCGGCGCGGATGGGGTGGAGATTGCCCATTGCGACCTCAACGCCTCGCTGTCGCTCGAGTTCAACGCGCCGATCGACCAGCACCCCTACAGCTTCTATGTCCACCACAACCGCATGAAGGTTGGGAAGGCAGGCTTCGTGGAGCTGGCCGACAGCAACATCATCGTCGAGCACAACTCCTTCGACATGAGCGGCAACACCAACCCCTGGAACACGATGGGTGAGTTCAACAACGGCGTGCCTTCCACCCAGGGACCGGTCCTCAAGAACATCCGGGTGAACAACAACGTGTTCAACCTGGCCTCGTTCAGCCCCGCCATGTTCGTGTTCACCACGCGGGTTGAGAACTTCAAGTTCTACAACAACACGGTGATCAGCACGGGCACCCCGACCCTGTTCGAGTTCCGCCGCCCCAGCTCCCAGGGCAGCGGCGCGATCGAGCTCCGCAACAACATCTTCGAGACGGGCGCCTCGATGAAGCTGTTCACGTACACGGAGAACAACAATGGAACGGCGCCCTCGAGCGTGGCCTACACGAACAACCTGCACAAGGCGGCCCCCTCGAACCTGCCGGCGACCACCCTCCAGTCGGGCAACATCCTGGGCACCGCGCAGCTCACCCGCTCGGGAGCCATGCCCTTCCCCTACTTCGACGCCGCCAGCGCGAGCGCGAACGTCGTGGACCGGGGCGTGAACGTGGGCCTGCCGTTCGCGGGCTCCGCCCCAGACATCGGCGCCTCCGAGTACGGCCTGCCGGCCGGTATCATCGGCGTTCCGGCACTGTGATGAGCGCGGGGCCCCAAAGGCCCTGACGTGGCCAGCCACCCGCGTGAGGCGGGGACGTACACACCTCCTCACCGGGGTGCTGGAAGGCTGAGGCAGGAAGGCAACACCTGCCGCTGGACTCGGCTTGGACTCGTTGCTACTCGTTATCGCTTGGACGATTGGCGCATCGAGCTTCTGGGCGGTGCTCGGCTCAACAGCGGGCGCAATGGCTCACGGCCGCTGGAGCGGAAGACGGCGGCCTTGCTCGCCTATGTCGCGCTGGAAGGCGAGACAGCGCGAGGGAAACTGGCGGGCCTGCTCTGGCCAGAGTCCCGAGAAGCCACGGCACGCAACAACCTGTCTCAGCTGCTGCGACGCCTGCGCGAGCTGTTGGGCGAGTCCGCCGTGGAGGGCCGCGACACCGTGCGGCTTCGCGAGGACCTGGTGGTGGACGTGAGGGCGCTCGTACGCGGCGAGCCCACATGGATGGACAGCCCGGGTGGCGAGCTGCTCGCGGAGCTGAGCTACGACGGGTGCGAAGCACTGGAGGACTGGCTGCGCGCCACCCGCCTGCGGGTGATGGACCTGCAACAGAAGTCCCTGGAGGCGCGGCTCCAACTCGAGGAAGGCGAGGGGCGGCTGCCCACGGCTCTGGAGGCAGCGCAACGAATGCTCCAGCTGGAACCCACCTCCGAGGAGGCGTTTCAGCACCTCATGCGCCTTCATCACCAGCTCGGGAACCGGCGTGCCGCGTTGCAGGCCTGGTCCCAGTGTGAAGAAGTCCTGCAGCGGGAGCTGGGAACCCGGCCCTCGGCCGCGACACGCCAGCTCGCCAACGACATCCAGAAGGAGCCCATCCCGCATCCCAACAGCCCTCCGGCGCGGCGGGCGCTGCCGCTCGCCGTGGTGCGCCCTCCCCTCCTCGCGGGCCGCGAGCGCGAGTGGGCGCGGATGGAGGAGGCCTGGGCCGCGCGCCGACCGATGTTCGTGATGGGGCCACCGGGCGTGGGCAAGTCTCGGCTGCTCATGGACTTCGCCCGCTCCCGAGGCCGCTGGCTGCTGCTGACAGCGCGGCCAGGGGACTTCGACGTGCCCTACGCCACGCACGTGCGCGGCATGCGCGAGGTGTTGCGACGCAACCCGGGCCTGGTGCTGGAGGACTGGGTACGGCGCGAGCTGTCGCGGCTGCTCCCGGAGCTGAGCGGGGAAGCCCTGCCCCCCCACTCCATCCGGAGGAGAAGACCCTCTTCTTCGCCGCCGTCGCCCAACTGGCGAGCCTGACGCTGCGCGAGTTCGACATCATCGCCTTCGACGATGCCCAGTACATGGACAGAGGCAGCAGCGAGCTGAGCCTCTACCTCCTCGCGCAGCTCCAGGACGACATGTCCACCGGGCGTTCCCCGCTGATCATCCTCAGCCAGCGCACCGACGAGACCATCTGGAGTGGTGAGCGGATCCGCCAGGTGGCGGATGCCGGGCTGGGAGAGTTGATCCAACTCGATTCACTCGCGCCGCAGGAGGTGCGCACCCTGCTGCGGAGCATGGAGGTCCCCGCGCTGGAGCGGATGTCGGAAGACATCGCCCGCTACACCGGGGGCAATCCGCTGTTCGTCGTGGAGACGGCCAGACACCTCGTTGAGTCCAACACGCTCGAAGGGGAGTTCCCCGCGGGACTGCCCCCTCCCGGGCGGGCTCGCTCCATCATCCAGAAGCGATTGGCCCGCTTGTCCCCCGAAGCGTTCCGGCTGGCACAGGTGCTCGCGGTGGCCGGGGTGGACCTCTCTCTGGAGCAGGCGGCGGCGGTGTTGGAGACCTCCGCGGAGCGCCTGGTGTCGGCCTGGCGGGAGATGGAGGAGGCCGCGCTCGTTCGAGGCGCGTGGTTCAGCCATGACCTGGTGGGAGAGGCCCTTCTGGCCGAGCTGTCTCCCTCCATCCGGGGGCTGCTCTCCGCGCGGCTGGCCCGGCGCCCCACCCAGGCGTGAGCACCTCGAAGCCCTCACACGTCACCAGGATGGTGTGCTCGATCTGGCGGCCAATGCCATGTCCCCCGAACTGCGCGAGCCGCTCGCTCGCGCGGGGAATGCCGTGGCAGACCACGTGGTTGCGGCTGGTGCATACCGCCGCCGGAAAGTCGTGAGAGCCCAGTTGGCTTGGCGTGCCACCACGCCGCGCGGTGTCCTCCCGTACCCAGGCGTCGATGTCCGCCGTCGTGACTCCAGGCGCGAGCCGCGCCGCGACATAGGCCAGCGTTCCCGCCGCCGCCTGTCCCGCCAAACGCAGGCGCTCGACCTCGGTCCCCTTCAGCAGTGGAATTCCCATGGCGGGCAAGGTGGCACCCGCCCGAGCACAACGTCCAATGCTGTCTTGGTATGAGGACCGCCCGTGTACCAACCCCCGGCACTCGCGTTGACCTCTCCTCCCGTGAGCCTCACACACATCCAGTCCTTCGTCGCAGTGGCCGAGGAAGGCCACGTGGGCCGAGCCGCCCGCCGGCTCCACCTCACGCAGCCCCCGCGCAGCCGACACATCCTCGCACTCGAGGATGAGTTCGGCGCCCGGCTGTTCGAGCGCACGCCCCAGGGCATGCGCCTGCTCCCCGCGGGCGAGGCGTTCCTGCAACACGCCCGGCGCATCCTCGCCGAGGTGGATGCGGCGGTGCACACCGTGCGGAATGTCGGAGCGGCTCGCCCAGTGACGCTACCGGCCCGTGCTCAAGAACTGGATGGCGCGTAGCAGCTCCGGGTCCCGGTTCTCGGCGAGGTCCGCCGCGGTGGGCGCCACCTCGATGTCCGGGACAATGCCCACACCGTGGAAGCGTGAGCCGTCCGGGAAGAGCACCTCCATGCCGGTGAACATCACCTGCATGAGTCCCGGGAGAACGAGCCGCGTCACGTTGCCGTTGGTGCCCGCGCTGCGTCGGCCCACCACCGTCACCCGGTGCGCCCCCGTGAGCATCATGGAGAAGTTCTCCGCGGCGGACACCGCGCCGGGCCCTGTCAGCAACACAATGGGCCCCGCGTACGAGGGCTCCGACAGGGGCTCAAACGGGTACACGGACTCGTAGACATCGAACGCATCCGGCCCCGCCCAGCGCGGCACGCGGAAGATGGGAGAGAGGAAGTTCGTGGGAATGAGCCGCTGCGCGACCTCGTAATGGCTGATGCCCGGGTAGCCGCGCATGTCCAGGACGAGCCCTCTGGCGTCATTGGCCTCCGCAAGGGCCTGGTTGAAGGCCTCCAGCGACGTGAGCACCCGATCCGACAGGTTGATGTAGTAGAGCGAGGGCGCCCCCAGGTCCGCGAGCCATCCCGCCGGGCGCAGGGAAGGAGCCAGGCCCAACTGGTCGCGGACAGCAGCCGGCTGGGGCTGAACCTCCACGGAGCGCACCGAGCCGTCCACTCCTCGGAGCCCGAACACGGTAGGTCCGGTCAGGGGGATCAACCTCCGCGCGGCGACGTTGTGCAGGTACTCAGGCGTGGCCGCTGAGGCACGAGCGGACTCCTCCGCGAGCCACTCGCTCATGGGCCGGCCCGCGATGCTGATGAGCGTGTCTCCCGGGAGGACGCCAGGCGCAGCCGAGCGACGGACGACCGGCTCCAAAGCGACCTGCTCCAAGTAGACGGGGAAGACCCCGGCGGACGGCGCCTGAGGGCCCAGGAGGTTGACGAAACCGTGCCCGTCCCGGAGCACTTCATTGAACCGAAGGAGGAGTTGCTGCTGGCGCACCCGGTCCGTGACGGGGCTGGCATCCACCGACGCGAGCGTCTCCAGCAACCGCCCATCGATACCGTCTCCCACGACGGGGAAGTAGGAGAAGAACAACCGCGTGGCGCCATGGACAATGAGGAGATCCGCGCGAGCAATCCCATTGGAGGCACCGGCCGGCAGTGGCGGCGGATCCTGGCTGGGATCGCGAGGCTTCAGGACGGGGCGCTGAGCGGGAGTGCCCCGGTCCACGGGCGGAGGCCGGCCCAGGGAGGTGAGCCCCTGGAGCTTCCCCTCCTCCAGGTCAGCGGGGAGGAGGTCCGGCAGCACCCCTTGCGCATCCTCGAGCTGTGCGGTCCGCACCACCAGTCCTCGAGAGCCGATGGGCATCCACCGGGACTCCGCCACGGCGGTGGAGACGGGCGCACCGAGCAGCCACGCCCGCTGAGCCAGCCGCAGGTCCACGGCAAACCGGGCCGCCGCGGGCGCCAACGTGGGGCCTGTCAGGAGCGCGACGGGGAGCTCTGTCCGACCCGTGGGCGCGTAGGGAGGCTGCTCCCGCAGCTCGGCGTCATTCGAGTAGACGTTGTAGGGATTGAGCTCGTCCGTCATTCCCGTATGGACACGGACGCGCTGGGAGACGCGAGGGACAGGCGTGGCGCTGGCGACTCCAATGGCATTCGCCAGGGCCTGCTCCAGCCCGGGGGCCGCGGGAAGTCCTCTCAGGTCAATGACAACGACCCGGGTCGCGCGTGGCAGGGTGAGCTCGCCCGTGCCCGGGCGGACGAGAGCCACAGGGCCGAGCGAAACCACGCGGGCAACCGGTAGCCGCTGGGGAGTGACGTCCAGGGCACATACCGACTCGAGCTCCGCTGCATAGGCGAGCGCCGCCGCGTCCCAGTCCACGGTGGTGCCTTCCAGCGCCCTGGCCAGCGCCAGATCTCCCTCCGCGTAATGAGGGCCCGTGCCAAAGAAGCGCACCTGGGCGTGTGCCGCGGACAGAGCGAGCGCCCCCGAGCTGGCGCCTCTCGGCCCTGGAGCCACCCGATGGCACCAGTCATCGGCCTGCTGAGCAGCGGCTCCACCTGCCGTCAGGAAGAAGAAACAGGCCGCAGCCGAAGCCATACCTCGGGAGAAAGCGCCCCGCGGCTTCGTGCCGTACGGGAGCGCCTGGGCTCGAGTCGCCATCCGTGTGAACCTCCAGGTGTCGCCATGCGGAGACATGGCGGACACGGGAACGCACGGAAAGCAGGTGCATATCGATAAGGGCAGGCTGGGGGTTGCTGCTTACGCCGCCGCCTGGGCCGGGTGGTAGGGCAACTCCAGGGTGAACGTGGCTCCGCGCCCGAGCCCATCGCTGTGGACAGTCAAGGACCCACCCATCTCCTGAGCCGCTAAGGCACTGGAGTGCAACCCAAAGCCGTGCCCCTCCTCTCGGGTGGTAAAGCCATACTGGAAGATGCGGGTGAGCATCTCTGGCGCGATCCCCATCCCGTTGTCATGGATGTTGATGAAAACGCGGTCGGCGGCATGCTCCAGCTTCACCGTCAGGAGCCGTTCGCTCGGTGTCACCCCGTCCATGGCGTATTTGGCATTGCTGACCAGGTTGACGAGGATCATCAGCGTCTTGTGCTTGTCCGTCATCACGGGAGGCAGGGACGCCAGGTGCCGCACCACCTTCACCTGGTGCCGGGTGAGCCCGGCCGAGTTGATGCGAATGGCGTCCTCCACCAACTCCGACAATGAAACCTGCTCGTGCAACCGAGGCGTGCGGGCGTAGTTCTGCTGAACCTTGACGATGTCACCGATGTGCTCGGTATAGCGGCCCACGTCTTCCAGCAGCGAAATGATCTCCTCGCGATCCTCCACCAGGTTCTTCCCCAGCTTGTCCAGGAAGGGCATCAGGTGCCGCCCGCGCTCGTCCTGGGTGAGGAAGGTGGTGAGGTCCGGCTGGCGCTCCTCGAGCATGTGGGCTACCCGGCGCACGTGCTCCAAGCGCATCTCGCCCACCCGCTCCTTGGCGACCTGGGCCGAGGTGTAGACGCTGTTGAGCACATTGCCCACGTTGTGCAGCACGTTGGTGGCGATCTCCGCCATGCCCGCTCGCCGGGCCGTCTGCAGCCACTGCGCGTGGAGCTCCTTCAGCTCACGGGTGCGCTCCTCCACCCGGTGCTCCAACCCTTCATTGGCCAGGCGCAAGGCATCCTCGCGACGCTGAACCTCGTCAGCCATGAGCTGGAAGGCGCTGGCCAGTTGTCCCAACTCATCGTGGCGTGAGGTGTCCAACGCCACCTTGAAGTCACCCGCCGCCACCTTGTCGGTGGCCTGGGTCAGGGCCTCCAAGGGACGGGAGATCTGCTGTTGGAGCACCTGGTACATGATGGCCAGCTCCACCAGCAGCGACAGGATGCCCAGCAGCAAGACGTAGCGTGCCGCGACAAAGGCGGGCTGGGACACCACACTCTTGGGCAACACCGTGGCGAGGTACCAGCCGGGGCCCCGCAGTTGCGTCACGGCGACGAACTCACCGTACTCCGGGAGCTCCAGGACGGTGTCCGAGGGCTCGCGGTTCTTCACCCGATCAAAGATGCCGCGCAGATGGGCTGCGTTCTCCTTCGAACCGAGGCGACTGACCGCGAGGTCGGGCTGCTCGGCGGCGCTCAGGATGTTGTAGGGGGTGGTGGCGCCCTCCACCTTCAGTTCGGGATGGGCGATGACCTGGCCATCGTCGCGGAAGAGGATGTTGTAGGCACCGGGCAGGCGGTCGTTGATGGTGCGGCTCATCAACTCTCCGAGCAGGACATCGTGCCCGACCGACGCGACATAGCGGCCGTCCAGATCCAACGGCGTCGAGACCGAGACCATCCAGACATTCGAGACGGTCTCCAAGAAGATGCCGGTCCAGGTGGTCAGCCTTCGTGGGTTGTTCTCGGGCAGGCTGAGGGGATAGTCCTCGTAGGCGGCGATCGAGAAGCTCGCATCGAGCTGCTGGGTCCAGGTGGGAGCCCACGGCCAGAAGCCCACGATCGCCCCCTCTGCCAGGGTGATGTAGGTCGTCTTGAAGCGAAGATTGAGGACGGGCCCGTTCCAGGAGAGCACGTCATGCGCGGCCATGAACCGGGCAAGGAATCCGGCATCGAGGGCCACGTTCGGGGGAATGAAGCCCTGCACCTCCTTCGTCCCATCGAGGAGCTCAGGCCTGTTGCGAACCGTGCCATCAGGCAGCCGTACGAACAGGCGGTCGAAGCGGGCGCGGACGTCCTCCCGCTCGAGGGCTCGGATCCTCTCCGCCAGGGCCTTCTTGAGGAAGGCCTGGTTGTCCTCCGCCAACACGAAGATGGCCTGCTCCCGCTGGCTCCGCTCCGAGACATGATGCTGCAACTGCGAGAGCGCCTCTCCTCGCAGGGCGTAGAGCATGTGGAGGTAACTGAAGAGGGTGGACAGGGCGATGATGATCCCAATCCGCACTCCCATCTTCAGGAGGGTCGATCGGGCCAGCAGGGCTCGGGGACTGGAGGATGGAGGCATGGTGACTCGCGGATCAGGCCTCGCAGGTCATGGACAGCAGACCAACCACGACCTGCGAATACCGAAACACGACCGGCGAGAGACACGCTGTGTCGCGCAGAGACACGAACCCCGCGGTAAGAATTCCCTTCGATGAGCCTGCAAGGGATTGCCCGCCACATTGGAGGGAGGGCAGCCGGGTCTCCAGCCTCCATCAAGTCGTCATATCGAGAGGCGTGGCGCTGGCTTGCTTCCGCTTACGGCGGGCCAGCGTGCTCAGGAGGATGAAGCCTCCCAGATAGAGGTACAGAGGGAAGAGCTCGAGGGCGAACAACGAGAAGCCAGGCTTGAGAAGAATCATCCCAATCAGAGCGGCGGAGCCCCCCAACCCATTATGGGTGGAAGCCACGTAGGGGATGATCCACATCGTCTCCTTCTTCTTCCAAGCCCCCTGCTGGAGCTGCCAGGCGTAGCGCAACCCCATGAACGCCGTGGTGGCCACGGCGAGAAGGACGACCCCCGGTACACCCACCAGGTAGAGCGGAATGAGCGAGAGGTACGCCGCGACCATTCCGATTCCGTGAATCTTCACGGCGCGCTCGATTCCGATGCGCACCACCAGGGTCTTCTTCCAGGTCGTCGCGTCGCTCTCCCAGTCGGCCATGTTCATGACCATCATCCGGATGTACTCGATGATGCCGAGCGGGATGAGCACCAGCAGCAGGATGTGGGGTTGCAGCCCGCCGCTCTGGAGGCAATAGCCGAGCAACGGAACGAGGGTGTTGAGAACCAAGGTGACGGTGAACTCACCCAGGCCCAGGGCCTCTAGCTTGAGCGGCGGTGCACTGTACTCCCAGGAGAAGAAGATGGCGCCCAGGCAGAGGAGGCGGGCGCTCGGGGTTGGCATGAGCAGGGCGAGCACCAGGGACACCGCGGCCAGCCCGTACGCGATGCGCAGGGAGCTCCTCGGCTCCATCAGCCCTTTCACGAGGACTCGGCTACCGCCAGTCCAGGGCGAGGGCGAGGCGTTGGCCCGGTCTGGCTCCAGGTCGTAGTACTCATTGCAGTAATGCGTCATCAGGTGGGTGATCCACGTGAAGAGCACACCGTGAATGAAGCGAGAGGCGTCGATGGCGCCGCCCGACACGGTGGGGATGATGGCGCCCACTGTGTAGAGAATGGGGCTGTACAGCAGGAACTTGACGCGGCCGAGGGCCAGGAGGTGCTTGAACGGTGATGGTGTAGTCATGGCGTGCCCACATATAACACGCTGCGTCACACACGCATCGTGAAAACCATCATTCCTGGAAATCCTAGTACTTTCAGAAGCTTGGAAGCACCGCCCCCAAAAACGAGCCGACGTGTCGATCTCGTGAGCCCTCGTTCGACGTGAAGGTAGAGCCGGGATTCCGGCCTCCCACCCGAAGAAGAGACGGCGATGAAACTCATTGTGATGCTCAAGGCCGACAAGACGGAGGACGACTTCGATCCCGCGCACACTCCGAGCTCAGGGAGGCAGAGGAGCGCCTGCGCGCACAGGTGGCTGCGAAGCACGAGTCAGATGCCGAGCCTAGGCCTTGCACTGGGGACGGATGATGCGCTTGATCTGCCGCCGTGACGGCTTCCGCTACCCATCGCGCGATCCAAGCGGTCTGGAGAATCGAATCGGCCAGGCTCATCGCCGGCCTCACGCGGCTCGTGCGCGACGTCGGTCTTGCCGAGGAGCTCGCACAGGACGCGCTCGTCGCCGCGCTCGAGCAGTGGCCAGAGTCAGGGGTCCCAAACAACCCGGGTGCCTGGCTCATGGCCAGCGCCAAGCATCGTGCGATCGATCTCTTTCGCCGCAACAAGCGGCTCGAGCACAAGCACGAGGAGCTCGGTCACGAGCTCGAGGCCGAGCGGGAGAGTGCCATGCCGGATCTCGACGCGGCGATTGACAATGACGTGGGCGACGATCTCCTGCGCCTCATGCTCATCGCCTGCCATCCGGTTCTCTCCACCGAGGCGCGCGTTGCGCTCACACTCCGCCTGCTCGGAGGTCTGACGACCGAGGAGATCGCACGTGCGTTCCTCGTGGCGGAGCCGACCGTCGCCCAGCGCATCGTCCGGGCCAAGCGCACCCTCTCCGAGGCACGCGTCCCCTTCGAGGTTCCACGCGGGGACGAGCTCGTCGCTCGGCTGTCCTCTGTGCTGGAGGTCATCTACCTCATCTTCAACGAGGGCTACTCGGCGACCGCCGGTGACGACTGGGTCCGGCCCGGGCTCTGTGAGGACGCGCTTCGTCTGGGCCGCATCTTGGCCGAGCTCGTGCCCACGGAGCCAGAGGTCCACGGCCTCGTCGCGCTGATGGAGCTCCAGGCGTCACGGTTGAGAGCACGGGTCGGCCCCACGGGCGAGCCCATCCTGTTGCTCGATCAGAACCGCGCACTCTGGGATCGTGTCCTCATCCATCGGGGTCTCGCGGCGATCGAGCGCGCCAAGGCGCTCGGCGGCGAGCGAGGCCCCTACATGTTGCAGGCGGAGATCGCCGCCTGTCACGCACGAGCGCTGACGGCGGTGGAGACGGACTGGGCGCGAATCGCGGCGCTCTACGAGGAGCTCGCCCAGCTCACGCCCTCCCCTGTCGTCGAGCTGAACCGTGCAGTCGCACTCGCGATGGCCTTCGGTCCCGCTGCGGGCCTCGAGCTCGTCGATCAGCTCACCTCGGAACCCTCGCTCAAGAACTACCACCTGTTGCCGAGCGTGCGCGGCGACTTCCTGGCGAAGCTCGGACGCTTCAATGAAGCCCGTGCCGAGTTCGAGCGCGCGGCCTCACTCACGCGCA
The DNA here is from genome assembly GCF_044360475.1 of Archangium minus. Taxonomy (NCBI): domain Bacteria; kingdom Pseudomonadati; phylum Myxococcota; class Myxococcia; order Myxococcales; family Archangiaceae; genus Archangium; species Archangium minus. The sequence continues at coordinate 3,816,506 of NZ_CP043494.1, read as the reverse complement.
ACGCGCGCGAGCAGCACCTGTTGCTCGAGCGCGCCGCGGAGTGCGCCCGCTCCGCGCGTTGACGCGGGGCAACGAGGTGGCTGGGTCCAGAAGCGCGGCATTGCGGGCCCCGCGCTCGCGAGGCATGTTGGGCGGATGCTCCAGGACAAGCTCTCCGCCCTGACCCTCCTCTCAGCGCTCGGCGCGGGCCTCGTGGCCGGCATCTTCTTCGCGTTCTCCGCGTTCGTGATGAAGGCCCTCGCCCGCCTCCCGCCAGCGCAGGGCATGCTCGCGATGCAGTCCATCAACATCACGGTGCTGACCCCCGCCTTTCTGGGAGTGTTCTTCGGAACGGCCGTGGCCGCGGTCGTCGCGGTGGGCGTCGCGCTGTTCTCGCGGGAGAGGCCTGGCGCGTTCTACCTGCTGCTGGGCAGCGCGCTCTATGTGTTCGGAGTCATCGGTGTCACCGGAGCGTTCAACGTTCCTCGGAACAACGCGCTCGCGGCCGTGGAACCGACCCATGCGGAAGCCGCCAGCCTGTGGGCGCGCTACGTGTCGGAATGGACGGTGTGGAATCACGTGCGAACGGCCGCCGCACTCGGGGCGGCGGTCTCGTTCATCCTCGCGCTCCGCGCATCCACCCAGCACTGACGTTACACGCGGAGCCTACTGCGCGGGGACATGCTCCGCGTTGTCGACGATGGAGCGGGCTCCTTCGGCGTGGGCGCAATGGGCACTGCAGTAGAAGGTACCGTTGGCCTCGATGCCATGGCCCACCACCTTGCAACCGCAGTGGTCGCAGATGGGCGCCAGCTTGTGAATGGCACACTCGAAGCTGTCGAAGGTGTGGGTGACGCCCGCGGTGATGACCTGGAAGGCCAGGTAGTACTCGTTGCCGCAAACCTCGCACTTGGCCATGGAATCCTCCTGGGGAAACAGTGGATCCTCACGCGCCACGAAGCGAGCCACGTGCCCCACGGTCCGAGCCGCTCGTGTCTGCTTCTGGCCCTCCCCCAGGCCTCCAGCCAAGCGCCTGCCCTACTTCGCCGGCGAGGGCTCCCATGGCAGGACGAAGCTCGTGGCGAACAGCGCGCCCGAAACTCCGGCGAAGACCCCCGAGAGCGCGAACCGGGTATTGGCACTGCTGCGGAGCCTCATCGCCTCCTCGTGGGTCCAGGCGGAGACACCCGGTGCCCGCTCCTCCTGAAGCCGCGAGGCCTGGACCAACCCCAGGACCAGGAAGGTGACGGCCGTCACGGCGGCAGCCCCAGCTCCTATCCGGGTGATGGTCACGGGCAGTGGCGTGGGCTGGGAGAACGCGGCCAGGTCAGAAGCCGGGTAGGCCGGGGGAGACAGGTTCGGCGCCCGGGGCGCATCCGACGAACGGAGCGCCTCCGCGATGGAGGTGTCCTCGCTCTCCGAAAGGGTCTTCGCGAGATCCTGGCTGGCACGCTGAAAGGCCGAATCCACCTCCATGGGCCGCAGGGCGGACGCGGTATAGCTGCGCTTGAAGAGGACCCGGCCCTCCTGCGTTTCCATCACGGTGATGCGCATGGGCAGGTCGTCGAAGACCTTGCTCGAGTCGATGGTCACCACCGCCGCCACCCCGAGCTCGCGCCCGAGCCTCGCGAAGCACTCGGGCTTTCCCTGACAGGACTCCGGCGTGCGCCGCTCACCGAGCCGGGAGAGCGCGTCGACGGGCTCCACCGCCACCGACAACCTCGCTTCCCACAGGGCTCTCGAGAGCCGATCCGCCAGGGCGACGGACTCGATGGGCGTGAGACCCTCGCTGCGGGACACCATCACCACCAGCCCCTTCGCATCGCTCCTTTCGGCGGGAACGGGGTTCTGCGCGACGAGCAACGCCAACACCAGGGAGAACATGGAGGCGCATGCTGGCACACGCCAGGCCCTGGGGCGAGGACGTCATTTCCCCAGGTACTGGCGTTCCCAAATGTCAAGGTTGAGATTCACTTGCTTGCGCTCGTCGGCGGTCGACGCGCGCTCCGCCCGGACACGCGCCTTGCGCAGCAGGCGGCGCGCGCTCTCCTTCTCGTCCGAGGACAGCGCGCTTGCGCGCAGCTTCCGCTCCAGGCGCTCAATGCGCGCGAGCAGGAGCGGCTTGCGGTCGGTGTTCACCTTGGACGGCTCGCTCGCGCGAGGCCCCCCAGCCTGGACAACAGCCGAAGCCGGAACGGGGTTGGCGGCCAGCTCGGGGGTGGGCGGAGGCGTAGGCGCGGGCGCGGTGACGGGCTCGGCCACGGGAGGCTTCGCCGGGGTCTCGGCCACGGGAACAGCGATGGGGGCGGCCACTGGTGGCGGAGCGGGCTTGCGCAGCCAGAACACCGCCACGCCCGAGGCGAGCAAGAGCAACCCGGCGGCCACGCCCATGGCCACGAGGGCGTGAGACCGCGGCAGCGTACCAGGCGGGCCAATGCTCACCGCGGGCGACGCTTCCTGCACAGGGGCTGGCGGCACCTCCGCGACGAGCATCGCGAGGCTCCGCATCTCCCGCGAGGGGCGAGGCCCTTCTGGGAGAGGGAGAGAATCCGCGACCTCCTGGAGCCCGGCACGCACCTCATCCGCGGAGGGGCGTGCCTCCGGCGCCTTCTCCAGCAGCTTCAGCACGAGCTGCGCGAGCGCGGGGGGAAGATCCGGCCGCAGCTCGAGCGGCGAGGGCGGCGCGTGCTCCAAGTGGTGGACCAGGTACTCCGCCGGGACCCGAGCCGAGAAGGGAAGCTGACCCGTCAGCAGTTGGAAGAGGATGATTCCGAACGCGTAGAGGTCCGTCCGGGCACTCACCGGATCTCCCCGCACCTGCTCGGGCGCCATGTACTCCGGCGTCCCGATGATGAGCCCGTTGAGCGTCTGCTGCGGGAGTGCCTGGCCGCTCGTCATCTGCTTGGCCAGCCCGAAGTCCAGCACCTTCACGTAGGAGCCGCCGCCGGGCTGCCGCACCAGGAAGATGTTGCTGGGCTTGAGATCTCGGTGAATGACGCCCGCCCGATGCGCGGCGGAGAGTGCGTCCAGCAGCTCATCGGCGAGTCGGAGGGCCTCCTGCACGGTGAGGGCCCCCTTGCGGCTGAGCCACGTGTCGAGCGGGGTACCCTCCAGGTACTCCATGACGAAGTACTGTCGACCATCCGGCATCTGGTCGAAGCTGAAGATGTCGATGATGCCCCGGTGGCGGATGGCGTTGACCGCGCGGGCCTCCGCCAGCAGCCGCTCCACGTACAGGGACTGATCGCCCACCTCCGGCCGCAGGACCTTGATGGCCACCTGCTTGCCAATCAGCGGCTGCTCGCCCCGGTAGACGATGCCCATGCCGCCGATGCCGATCTGCTCCTGGATGACGTACTCGCCCAGCTGCACCCCGATGAGCGGGTCCGTGGGAGGCGTGCCCCGAGCCGCTCCGGCTGCCTGGAGGGCCGCGATATTGTTGAGAGACGGACGTGTGGGCGCCTGGCTCTCCACCACGACCCCGGGCGGAGCGCCCACGGGGCCCGGCTGGGGCCTCAACTGCGGGCGCTTGGAGGCGTCGTCACCCCCGAGCACCGTGCCGTCGTGAGGGCACTTCTCGGTGCCCTGGGGAACGAGCAGTCCACAGGTGGGACACTCTGGAGAAGGGGGCGAGGCCATCGAAACAGGCCGGGACCTTACCAGAGAACCCACTCCGTGGCGGCGGAGACATGGGCCCTCCTGCCTGCCTGGCGACCTGCCTCCCTCAGCACCTGGGGCGTGACGGCGGGCAGCCTGCATCCACGCCCGCGTCCCGACTGCCTCCAGCATCGGATTGCCCGGATACATCGCAAAAGCCCCCGTCCCCGCAGACGTAAGGCTCTCCTCCGGGGCCTCGCAGCCCCGAGCACTCCTCATTCGTCGAGCAGGAGAAGGACTTGTCGGGAAGCTCGACGCAGTGCAGGGACGACAGCGCCCCCACGGTGAAGAGCAGCAAGGGCCTCCAGCGCCAGCGCACCATGAATTCGTTCCCCACGGGGACGAACCAGCGGGCCAGGCGCTCCTTGGAGACGTTCTCGAGCTGCTCGGCGGCGTAGATGCCGCGGCGAGCGGCGGAGATGGCGCCCTCGTCCACATCGGTGCCGAACACCTTCAGCTCTGGCCCGGGGTAGCCCGGCCCCAGGGCCTCCGCGGCGGCGATGGCGATGGAGTAGGCCTCCTCGCCTGTGGCGCAACCAGCGCTCCAGATGCGCACCTCCTGGTCGGGCCGCCGCCGCCGCACCAGCTCGCGTAGCACCCTCTCGAGCGCCTGCCATACCTCGATGTCGCGGAAGAAGGTGGTGAGCTTGATGAGCATGGAGGAGACGAGCGTGTTGACCTCGGTGGGGTCCCGCTCCAACAGCGCCAGGTACGCCGCGCGCGTGCGGCAGCGCGTGGCGGCCATGCGCCGCTCGATGCGCCGCTGCAGCGTGGCCCGCTTGTAGTTGCGGAAGTCGAAGTTCCGCACCTGCCGTACCTTCTCCAGGATGGCCTCGAGTTCGTGGTCGCGGGGGGCCTTGGTCGCCATATGCTCGGGCTGTAACCCAGCCGTCGCGACGCGGCAAGGTCGGCGGATCCATTAGGGGAGCCATCTGCCCTGCGGGGAGACACTGCCCCTCGCCCACTCCCCCAGCACGGGGAGCATCATCCGGGCCTGCAACCGCTTGCACTCCATCGAGGAGCGGTGCGCGCGCTGGCTGCTGATGACCCAGGATCGCGTGGGCGCCAGCGAGTTCCCCTTCACCCAACAATTCCTCTCACAGCTGCTGGGGGTGCGCCGCGCGGGCGTCTCAAGCCTCGACGCAAGGCGCGCACCTGAGCGCTCCGTCACGGATGTGTGACGGCATTTCCATCCTCCCGCATTTCAATCCTCCCATTGACGTAATCAGAGCAAGCCCACCGCCGGCTGGATCTGGTGTATGAGCCGCCTGCCGTTGCGGTAATCCCCCCCATACCGAGGAGTTCCCGGATGCGTCGTCTTGGCCAAGCCCTTCTCGCCGTAAGTCTGTTCGCCGGTTGCGGTGGTAGCGGAATCGAGCAGTCCTCTCCTTCCCTCGAGCAGCAGCAGGCACCGCTCACCACCACGAACGTGGACGTGGCACCGGAGTGCCAGGGCATCCTCCGCTTCGTGAACACGGCGTCGTTCCAGACGCTGGACAAGTACCTGCCGAGCGACGTCGCCACCAACCTCGTCACCCGGCGCACGACGTCGCAGTTCGTGTCCCTGGCGGATGTCTCCTCGGTCCGGCTGGTCGGTGAGACCCGGCTCAAGCAGATTGAGGGCGGCGCCCGGACCGAGGGCTTCATCGGCTCCACCTGCGTCGGCATCATGGACGGGCTCGCGGTTTCCACCGATGACGCCGCCGCGATCGTGTCGCTGGTGAACACCATCAGCGACTCCGAGCTGCATGACGTGCTGCCGAACGCGTGGAATGGCGCCACGAACCTCCTCAACCTGCGCCCGTTCACGTCGGCCCAGGCCATCGCCGATGTCGCGGGGATCAGCGACGTGAGCCTGCGCAACATCCGCAACGCGGCCACGCTGAGCCGGCCCCTCGAGGCGCTCATCAACGCGGTGAACACGGCGCAGGGCGGCGGAACCTACGGCGCGAGCATGGCCCGCCACTTCGACTGGTGGGAGGTCGTGACGACGTCCGGCCGGTACAACTACGGTGGGCTGGAGTGCTTCGGGCTCGAGCCGAGCAGCGTCCCGAATGATGCGACCGTCCGGCCGTACCTGGCCGACGCCGCCGAGGTGCGTGACGCGGTCGAGTACGCGGTGTCCGTCGCCAACCGGAACAATCAGCTCCCCAGCAGCGTGGTCTCCGCCGGCCTGGCGAACCTCGACGCGCTGACCGCGGGCCGCTCGTTCAAGGGTTGCACCTTCGGCTACGCGGACGACCCCTGGAGCGGGCACACCGTCCACATCTTCGTCGACACCGTGAACGGCTTCAGCGTGATGACCGACACCTACTGGGCGGAGTAAGCCCATCCCGCTCCGGGGCGAGGTGACCTCCCTCCCCCGGAGTCCGGTGGTCCGGAGTGAAGCACTGTCACTCCGGACAAAGCCTCACGGGTCGAGGGACTGGGGCAAGCGCGGCTTCGCGGACACCGGCAGGTAGCACTTGCCCTGGTACTCGGCCTGTTCCTTGTGGCACGGCGGACGGCGCTCGAGCGCGACCCAGCATCCACCGTTGATCACGACCTCGTCTCGCTCGGTGTCGCACGGGGGTCTGGCCTGGCCCTGGAGTGGCTTGTCTGGAAGACGATAGGCGATTCCCGCCGGGCCCCGCGTCCCCCCGGCGGTCAGGAACGAGGACTGGAGCCCCGCCTCCGCTGGGCTCGCAACGCCAGGAGCCGAAGGCGCCGGTGCTGAGGAATCCATCGGGCGGCTCGTGGAACCCCACCAGAAGCCCCCACCCAGCACGAGCAAGGCGACAGCCGCGGCGGCCAGTCCCCACAGGACAGACAACCTCCTGGGCCGATCCATTCGTTCGCGAGTCAGGTGGCCGCGCACCCGAGCGCTGTGCCCCACCGCATCGAGGCCCGCGAGCAACAGCAGCAGCATGTCGGTCAGCTCCGACAACCTGCCCGAGACAGGAGCCCGCTCCACCTCCAGTGCAACGAAGGGAGGCGTGGCCTGAACGTAGACACGCACCTGCCAGTCCCTCTTGAGCCGCCCCAAGGACCGCGATCCTGGCGTCAACACCAGCACCGGATCGCCCGTCCGAACATTGTGGGCCTCGTGAATGGGTCCCAGCTCCACCGCCGCGTGCTTGCATCTTCTGCCGAGTTGGAAGGGGCCGAACCGCCTGCTCTTCCTGCTCGTCGTGTCACTCATGCGCTGCCTCCTGCCGGGTTCGCCGCGACCTATACCACGGCACGCGTCATCTCACAGCAGGCAACTTGAGAGGTCAGGTCCGCGAGGCCGAGCACTCGAGCCGCGGGGTGTTCTTGCCGTGCCTGTGTCAGGCAGCGGCGCAAGCCCCCCTACTGCGAGCGGTCGACAAACACATCGGAGAGGGAAGTCGCGTTCAGGGCCCGATCGAACCAGAGGTCGAGGGCTGCCATATCCGTGCAAGTGAGGATGCGCAGTCGGGCCTCCTCGTCAACGTGTACGCCCCGCGCGGTGAGAATTCGCAGGATGTCCTCGGTACGTCCTCGGATCAGCCCCTCCTGCCGGCCCCGAGCCAGACCCTGTTGAAGTCCCTGCTCAATAAGTTGCTCGCCATAGCTGCGCATCAGCTCCTCCGCTCGTTGCCCATCCAGCACCAAGTGTAACACCCGCCTGGCCGCTTCACGGACGGTCTCGTCCCCTATCCACAACAGATAACGGATGACGACGACCAGATGCTCGGTGCCCTCGGGGCCCGCCTGCACCTGAGTCGAAGCGCGGTACCCAACAGCGCCCCAAGCATGCCGTGGGCCAGCGGGGTGTCCTAGCGCCCTAGCGCGGCTCCACCGCTGTGACGTGTCAGGCTGCCGGAACAGGCGCGTCCTGTGCGGTGGGAAGTCCTTTCAGCGCCCGCGGACATCGGTCCGGGGGTGTCCTGGAATCGAGGATTCCCCTTCCAGGTAGCCTTCATAGGCCGGGGTTCAAATCCCCTACGAAAGCTCCGGGAGCCAGCGCCCTCGAGGCGCACCGCGCGGAACGACCCTGAGGGTGAAAAACCCCCGTCGCGCCGCCGGGGCTCCCGGAGCTGACGTCTTTCGCTGAACGAGGTGGAGAACGGTGGACACGTTCCAATTCTTCTTGCTGCTGGGGATGGCACTCGCGTTGGGCGTGGTGGCCTACAGGCTGCTCGTGCACAAGGTGGTGGTCCCCGAGGGCTTCACTACTCTGCTCTACCGCCAAGGCCGCTTCGTGCGAGTACTGGCACCTGGAGCGCACTGGGTGTTGCGCCCGGGCTACGGGACGCAGCAGGTGGACATGCGCCAGCGCTATCTCACCGTGCCCGGCCAGGAGGTACTCAGCCAGGAGCAGGTGGGCCTCAAGGTGAGCCTCGCCGTGCGCTTCGCAGTAGCCGAGCCCGAGCCGGCCCTGCACCGCGTGCAGAACTACACGGAGGCGCTCTACCTGGCCGTGCAGCTCGTCCTGCGCGAAGAGGTGGGACGCCACCCACTGGAGGAGCTGGTGTCAGGGCGGATCAGCCTGGGCCAGCGGATGCGCGAGCGCGTGGCCGACGCGGTGCGCGCCTTTGGGCTTTCGGTGGAGGAGGTGGAGGTGAAGGACGTGATGCTGCCGCCGGAGCTGCGCCGGGCTTTCGCCGAGTCGCTCAAGGCGAAGAAAGAGGCGCAGGCCGCGCTGGAGAAGGCACGCGGCGAGTCGGCGGCCCTGCGCAACCTGGCCAATGCGTCGAGGCTGGTGGAGCAGCACCCCTCACTGCTCGACCTGCGCATGCTGCAGACGCTCAGCGGCGCGAGCACCACGCCCGGCAACACCTTCGTCCTGGGCGTGGGTGCGGAGCTGTCACCCCGCCTGCGCAAGCGCCCGGCCGCAGGTGGAGAGCCCATTCCTCCCTCCGAGGAGGACAAGCCAGAAACCACCTGAGCACCTCGAGCTCACGCACTCGGGCGTTGCTCAAGCGCGACCACGCCACGAATCGCGCCCGCTGCGTCAAGCACGAGCAGGCGGGCCGACACGGCGTGGCCATGCTGCTCCGGATTCAGCACGAGTCGCAGCGAGGGCATATCGGCGTCCCGCGGCTCGAGTGCGAACAGCTGTCTGCCGTCGCGCTCCTCGAGCAACGTGAGCGTCGCCTCGAACGTGAACGTGCCGATCCTCGTGCAGATCGTCGTGTCGCCGAAGGAATCGAGGCTGCAGCTGTTCGGATCCAGCGTCACCTGCGCCGCGCCCATGTCGGTGACAATCGAGATACGACGGGCAGAGTACCCGTTCGAGAGCTGAAGTGCTGTGACCTGGTACGGAGTCTCAAGATCCAGACGGGAATGGTTCATGGTGGAGTCCTTTCTGTATAGACAGACAGAAGGACCCAGCCGGAAATGTGATGCCCCCTACTGTGAGCGGTCGACAAACACATCGGAGAGGGAAGTCGCGTTCAGGGCCCGATCGAACCAGAGGTCGAGGGCTGCCATATCCGTGCAAGTGAGAATGCGCTGTTGGGCCTCCTCATCGACGTGTACGCCCCGCGCAGTGAGAATTCGCAGCACTCCCTCGGCACGTCCTCGGATCAGACCCTGTTGCAGCCCCTCTTCCCGGCCCCGCGCCAGGCCCTGTTGAAGTCCCTGCTCAATAAGTTGCTCGCCATAGCTGCGCATCAGCTCCTCCGCTCGTTGCCCATCCAGCACCGAGTGTAACACCCGCCTGGCCGCTTCACGGACGGTCTCGTCCCCTATCCACAACAGATAACGGATGACGATGACCAGATGCTCGATGCCCTCGGGGCCTGCCTGCACCTGAGCGAAGAGCCCCACCCAGTCCGGCAACTTCCGAGCCAGTTCTCCGGTGCGCCCATAACGCAGGATCAGCCAGGCCAGCCGCGCCAGAGGCGGGCCAGCGCGTGCACTCAGCGCCTCCTCCCGCCCGGCCGTCAAGTCATCGAGCAGGTACTCGAAGCGCGGTACCAACGCTCGCCAGCGCTCCCGCGGCTCCTCCCCTTCCGGCAAGTCGAAGAGCTCCTCCACCTGGCGCGGCGCCGTCCAGGAGCCGTCCGGCCCGTGATACATCACCAGCGGGATGATGAGCGGGAGCCGCTCGCCCTCCGGGTGCTCCTGACGCCAGCGCTCCACCTGACGCACCACGTAGCGCAGCATGCGCAGCGCCATCCACCGATCCACGGAGGACTGATGTTCCAGCAGCACATACAGCAGCAGCGGGTGGCCCGTGCGCAGCTGAGCCGTGAAGAGCAGGTCGCTCTCCGTCTCCCGCAGCTCTGGGTCCACCACGCTGCCGGGCTCTCGCCGCAGAGACGACCAATCCACCTCGGAGACGACATGCGCGGGCAGCACGGCGCGCAGCTCAGCGGCGGCCCGCTCGGGATAGCCGAAGGTGTAGCGGGCGAAGAGGTCATGCGGTCCAGACATGGCAACAGCGCCCCAAGCATGCCGCGGGCCAGGGGCGCATCGCCTGTCCTCCTCGTGCCCAGCGGAGTGCCTCCTCCGCTCACGCCACGGAGGGCGCGCCGGACTGGACACGAACCTGGCCGCTCGTGGCGCCCACCGGGGCCGCCATCACCACGAGATCCAGGAAGCTGTCGTTACTCAGACCATTGCCCGAGTTGTCGTTCATCACCAGGCTGGGATTGAAGATGATGGTCCAGGAGTAGCTGTCGCCCGTGGTGTCCTTGACGCTCGACAAGGACAGCGTGGAGTTGCCGGCATCAACCGAGATCGTCTGGACGTGGTGGTCCGTCCTCTTGCCGTAGTTGAGCTCGAAGCCCTTGATGAAGACCCAGGCGTTGTCCATGGGCACGGGCTGCTTGTCGATCGTCACCTTGACCTCGCTGTCGCCGGGCTTCCAGGTCTGCTGCTTGAATTGGCAGCCGTCGTCCTTCGTCCGGCCCATTCCCATGATGTAGAGCGTCCCACCGCCATTGTGGCCGCTGTCATCCGTGATGCTCACGGTGGCGGTGACCTCGAGCGTCGACGACGGAAGGTTGTTGTTCAGCGGGAAGTCCACCGCGGCCTTGAGGCTCTTCACCTCGTGGTCGTCACTTCCAAAGCTGGCGTCGAAGCCCGCCAGGACGGCATACCGCTCCATCACGTTCTGCTCGAAGTTGAGGGTGGTCTTCTGCCCGTTCTTTGCCTGCGAATTCGTGAAGATCAGCGACATGGTGATGGCTCCAGAAAGATTCGTTCGTCGAAGGGTTCGTGTTCTTGGACTCGACTGGACCGCGCCTCAGCCAAACTGAACCGGGAAGGCGGCCGTGAACGCGACACTCGCCTTGTTATTGGACGTGTCGATCATGCCCCCGGTCACCAGGCCCGAGCCCGTGGACCCGTTCTGCGAGATGCCCTTCACGTAGCCCTGCACGAACCGCACGTGGTGATCCTCGCCCTTGCCGAAGCTGGCGAAGAAAGAGCTCATCGCGGCCCCATAGGACTGGATACGGCCCTCGCTGGAAGAAAACGAGACCTTGGTCGTAACATCCTCGAAGCCGTTGCCGGTGGTGGTGGTGATCCTGACGTCGTTGCTCATGTGCGGGACTCCCTTGTGAGTTGTTCCCGCGCAAAGAAGTAGCCGCACTCGCTCGTCGCGACGGTATCCGCCCGCGCCAATTCGATTGACCGGGCGCGCCACCCCGAATGCCTTACGGCAAGGCTTGCCGGTACTCCCCAGGTGTCGAGCCCGTCCAACGCTTGAAGGCGCGGTGGAACGCGCTCACCTCGGAGAAGCCGAGGAGGAAGGCAACCTCGGCGATGGACTCCTTCGAATCACTCAGGTGGCGCAACGCCAGCTCGCGGCGGACCTCGTCGAGGAGCTGTTGCAGCGACGTGCCCTCCTGCTTGAGGCGGCGCTGCAGGGTTCGCTTGCTCAGGCGCAGGCGCTCGGACAGGGCCTCCAGCGAGGGCTCTCCGCGACGCAGCTCCTCCAGCAGCACACCGCGCACGCGCACCAGGAACGTCTCCTCGGGCGGAAGCTCCTGGAGCAGCCGGCGCAGATGGCGCTCCATGAACTCCGCCATCGAGGGATCCGCACCACGTTGAGGCAGCGCAAGGACGCGGCGCGACAGGACCAGCTCGGAGTGAGGCTGGCTAAACGCGAGCGCGTCACCAAAGGCACGGCTGTGCGCCGAGAGCTCCGCCGGAGCCGCATGCTGGAACGACACGGAGAGCGGCCAGACCGTCGCCCCGGTCAACTTGCGAGTGAAGCGCAGCACAGCGAAGAGCACGCATTCGACCGGGTGCCGCACCATGTCGGGCGGGATGTTCTCCTCGGTGAGGAAGCGGACCCGCACGAGGTCTCCCTCCTCGAGGAGCGCGAGCGTGGCGCGCTGATTCACGAGCCGGAAGAACGTGACCAGCCGGCGCAGCCCCTCTCCCAAGGTGGCGCTGCTGTGCATGGCATAGCCGAGCGCCCCATAGCTGCCTGCCTGGATGTGCTCCGCCGCCGCAATTCCGAAGGCGGGATCCGCGCACCGCTCGGCCGCGACGTGCCACAGACGGAGCGCGGACCAGGCCGGAACCCGCCCCTCGGGCGCCAGGAGCGCATGAGGCTCCAGCTCCGCCTCGGCCAAGAGCATGCCGGGAGACAGGCCGCGCGCGACCGCGGCGGCCAGGACGAGCCGAACGTTCTCGACTGCGGCAGTACCCATCGCGGGGCCGAGAGACTAGCGCACCCCTGAAACCAGGGGAGAGCCGTCCGCAGGCTTCACGTCGCGGAGTCGCGGCACCTACCAGGTCGCAGAATGTAGGCGCAACTCGGGCAACGGGGTGACCCACGCGGGTGGATCTTCCAGCGTCCTCGGGCCCCGCACCCGAGCCGGAGATGTCAGACCCGACCGGTAGTGTTGCTTCATGTCCAACACCGGCAAGGAAGGGGCTTCCGTGACTGACTCCCGCGAGAATCCGTGCGTCTCGGTCAACAAGCTGGGCCAGTACCTCACCGCGCGTCCTGCGCTGCGCAAGCGCATCATCCACGCCCAGAAGCACCCGTGTGATCCCAAGTACCTGCGCTACCCGGAGGCCGCCCAGGCCATTGTCGAGTACCTCTGCAACGGCCGAGACGAGGCCATCCTGCGCTACCACCAGCACCGGCTGCTCAACGCCATCCCCGAGTCGGACTTTGATGCTCACCGGCTGGCGCTGTGCGCCGAGGCCCTCCACCACTTCCTCCGGGCCTCGAACGAGCTGGCGCTGACCCACGCGGTGGCGAGCCCCATGGACGAGGAGCTGCCGCCGCTGGCGTTGTCGGGGGTGGCCATCAACGTGCGGCCGGAGCTCCTCCTGCGCAGCGTGGATCGCCACGGGGTGATGCGCTCGGGGCTGCTCAAGCTCTACTTCTCCAAGCACACGCCGCTGGACGAGGCCTCTGGGCAGTACATCGCCACGGTGCTCCAGCTGTTCGCCGAGCAGCACCTGAAGCAGCAGGGCGAGGTAGACCACCGGCTGGTGCGCGTCTTCGACGTGTTCGCCGGCAAGGTGTTCGTGGCGCCCAAGGCCCAGCAGCGACGGCTGGGAGATGTGCACCTGGCGTGTGAGGAGATCGCCGCGCGCTGGGACATGAACTGAGCGTCGGGGGGGTGCGCTGCCCTTGGGCGACCCCTTTACTCAGGCGCCTCTTCCTCCCCCGCTTCCGGCTCCGGGGGCGGCGGGCGGTTGAAGGGGAGAGAGATTCCCTCCGCATCGAGCACGTTCACGTAGTGCCGGAGCCGTCCGTCCAAGAGATCGAAAAGCTCTTGCGCCGTATCGCGCAGGTCCTCGTCAGGGTGCTCCCGGAGTCTGTTCCTCAAGTCATTCGCGAGCCCGCGCAGGATGCTGAGCGAATCGCCCTGGATGACAGAGCCGGGAAACCTCCTCCCAGGCATGCGAACGATGGCGACGTTGCTCGCTTCTGAGAACACCTCGAGTTCCTTCTTCTGCATCTCTCACTTCCGGCAAGGGCGATGAGCTACCAGGGGCACACCCCATTAGAGTGTGCCCCTGGTCAGCGCAGCAAGCGCGGTCGCTACTTGATGCTCTGGTTGAGCTGCGCGCACTCCGCGGCGGTCACGTTCTCACCGCAGACCGCAATCTGGTCCTGAGGCCTCGCGTCCGACTGGCTACTCACCAGCGCATTGCCGAGCACATGGTTGAGCGCGTTGAGGTTGTAGCCGTTGTCCTGCTCCATCTGCCACCCGAACACCCCGGCCAGGCCGTTGGCCTTCGCGTAGGAGGCCTTCAGCGCCACGGTGCGCGGCGTCTCGAGGGTGATGAACGAGCCGATCGGGTTGACCAGGTAGTCCGCGTTGGACGCCTTGTCCGTGTAGAGGCGGTAGCCGTTCTTGGGCTTCAGGTCCTTGTCGAGGAAGTTCTGGTAGAGATCATAGCCCTCCACCACACCGGCCTCCCACGAGCCCACGCCAGCAATACCCAGGACGAGCCCGACGCCGGTGGCGCTCAGGTTGCCGAAGGTGGAGCTCCCCTTCAGGCCGTTCGTGTACTCGGTGATGTCACTGAGGTTGATGGCCTTGGCGCGGTGGTAGTTGGCAATGCCAATCATGATCTTGTTCGCCGGCGCGCCCTCCGCCCTCAGCGTCCGGACCGCCGCGTCCACGGAGAAGGGCGCGGTGTTCCCCTGCGCATCCTTGAAGTTGGGGTTGGTGAGGAGCGGCGAGTGGTGGGTGAACGGGCGCTCCCAGGCACCGGAGAAGTCATACGTCATCAAGTACAGGCGGTTGAGGTACTTGCTCGCCTCGGCCCAGTTGATGAGCTGCAGCTTGCTCGGGACCGCCGAGATGGCGCTGGAGAGGCGGTACTGCTTCCCGGTCCTCTTGCTCAGCCAGTCCAGACCGGCGCGCAGGTCCTTCAGCAGCTGCAGGTAGTTCTGCGGGTCGTCCGGGCGGGACATGCCAGGCACCGCACCATCCGTGCCCGGGTACTCCCAGTCGATGTCGACGCCATCGAAGTCGAACTGCTCCAGGAAGCGGACCACCGAGTCCACGAACGCCTTGCGCCGCGTCGGGTCGTGCGCCATCCACGGGAAGCCCTCGCTCAGGGTCCACCCGCCGACCGACAGGTCCAGCTTCAGGTGCGGGTTCTCCTGACGCAGCTTGTAGAGGACGCCGAACACGCCCGCCACGTCCTTCGGGTCCAGGTCATACATGGGCTCGGTGCCAGTCACCTTGCCCCCGGTCTGGCCTGGCAGGACGCGCACGAAGGCCGCCTCGAAGTCCGCGACAGCCATCGCTCCGTCCGGCAGGTGGCTCTGCTTGCACGTCCGATTGACCGCCGCAGGCGCTGTGGTGGGGAAGCCTGGGTCCTGCGTGTCCTTCGCGGCCGGGTAGCAGATGCCCGCGAACCCGTAGACGAGCCGGTGCACGTTCTTCACCGGCAGCTTGTTGAAGTCGAAGCGGCGGCCATAGATGGCCCAGTCCCCGAGGTACTCGACAATCTCCTGCCCAGAGCTCAGCTGGTACACGTTGTGTTGGAGTGGCAGCGTCCCGGGAGGAAGCTTGGAGACGCGCCCGCCCGTGTCCGCGTCGAAGCCGGGGTGATTGCCTCCCGGGTCCTTCGAGGGATCAATACCGCCCCGAATGCCGCCACTCCCAGTGCCGGAGACCGGGTGGGCCGCACTGATGGGCCCTGAAGGCGAAGTGCTGCCCGCGCGCTCGTTGCCCGTCGCCACCGACGGCTGGCCATAGTCGATGGTGTTGGGAATGGACACCGGGCACAGGTTGGCGTCCGGAACGCCAACGTGCTCCCACATGTTGTAGACAGTGTCGTCAGGCCTGATTCCGTGCACGTCGGCCAGCGCGCGGTAGGCCTTGCTGTTGTATCCGACGACCTTCCCCTTCGAATAAATCTTGGTGGCCACCCACGCAGGTGCACAGAACGGCGTCGTGGGACCGCCACCTCCGCCCGTGTCGTTCGGCGCCACCTTCCACAGCGTGGGAGCACTGGACGGCTCCCAGCCTGGCGCAGAGGTGTGGGCGAAGATGCACTGGTACTTCACGCCATTGTAGGAGACGACGTCGCCCACCGCGTACTGCGTGTTGGCGGCCCAGGGCGCGGCCGTGCCGGTGCCAGCATCCGTCCCGCCATCCACACCTCCGTCGGAGCCGCCTCCACCGCCGTCGCAGCTCCCTCCTGGCTGCCAGAGTGAAGGCGTCGCCTGCGGGTTCCAATGGGTCCCGGGCAGTGCGGTGTGGGCCACCCGAGCGGTGTAGGTCGCTCCCAGGTAGGTCACCACCTGGCCAACCGTGTAGCTCGCCCCTTCGGCCCACTCGGTGCAGGCTGCGGCCAGCGAGCTCTTGCTCTCCGCCAGCAGGGGGGCGTCACGCTCACCGCAGGCAGCTCCGAAAAAGAGGACGGCCGCCACCGTGGCGGACAGCCCGTACGCACGACGTCGCATAACGCCTCCGAAATGCACGAGGAGCAGGGGACGGGAGGATTTCTCCACGTCCCCTGGATGTCTGGTCGAGCGGGCCTCACAGGCCAGGCCGCCAGGTTCATGCAGGCGTTATGGAGACCGGTGGCACATTTTTCGGGTCATCGTGCCATCGATCAACACAGCTCCAGAGGTTCCGAGTCAGTGCGTGTGGTGCCCCCCACCGCCATGGCCCATGTCACCCGGCAGCACGACCTCCATCGCCTCCATCATCCCGAAGTCTCCATGGTCCAGGATGTGGCAGTGGACCATGAACACCCCGATGTAGCGCTCGTAACGGGTGCACAGGTGCATGGTCTCACCGAGCTCCACGAAGATCGTATCCTTCCAGACGCGCTTCTTCTTCTCCCCGTCCATTCCTTTGAGCTTGATCGTGCACTGGAAGGGATTGACGTGGATATGGAAGGGATGGCCCTCCGGGGCGAAACGCGGGTCGTTGGGATGCGCTGGGGACGAGACCTCCCAGTGATCCACCCCGCCCAGCAAGAGCTTGCGTGGCGGAGCATTGGGATCGAACGTCTTGCCATTGATCAGGCCCACAGGAGGCACCGAGTCGATTCGGAGCTCGAACGCCGCCTTCTGATGCCCGGTGATTTCGCTGTCCTGGATGTCCGCGAGAGGGGCCAGGGGAGCCAGTTCCTTCTCCTTGGGCAACGCCATTGCGACGGCAGTGCCCTTCACCACGATGCGAGCCAGATCCCTGCTCACGGACTTCGTGTCCTGGGTCGCATCCACAAGCCAGTAGGTGCCCTCCGGCAGGGCCTTGCCCGCCTTGTCGGTCGCGCGCACCAGCACGTCCGCGCGGTACGCGGGGTGCATCTCGACCTCCGCCAACGCATCGAGGCTGCCCGTCGTGATCCCATCCAGCGCAATCAGATACTGAGGCAGGGTCTCCTCAACGCCCGTCTTGGGGTCGCGCCGCACCAGCTTGAGCTCGAGCTTCGCGCGGAAGCCCGCGTGGATGAACCGCCAACGCTGGACCTCTCCCGGCTTCATCTGAATGGTCGGCTGGACCTCGCCATTGAGGGTGAAGTACCGCTTCATCCTCTCCCAGATGCCGGGGACGAAGACGGGAACGCCTTCAAACAGGTCACCTGGCTCCACCTGGCCGAGCTTCGTCTGAGCGTTGATGACGTAAGGAATCTGCTGGATGACGAAGATCTTCTCCTGGGCAGCCTTGATGGCGGGAACCTTGTCGATGTCACCGCGGATGATCAAGGCACCGGCCATGCCGCTGGAGACCTGGATGGCAGTCGAGCCGTGGATGTGGGAGTGATACCAGTAGGTCCCCGCGGGATGATCCTTTGGGATTTTGATCTCGTAATGAAACTGCTGGCCGGGGACCAAACCGATCATCACGTTGTCCGAGTTGCCGACAGGTGAGACGTGCAACCCGTGAACGTGGAGGTTGGTGGTGTTGAAGCTGGGTGGCATGCCGTGGGGGTCCGTTCCCGGCGGCCGAGGCTCCACGGGGAGTTGGTTGTCCAGGAGGATGTTCAGCGTGTCACCCGGGCGGGCCTCAATGACGGGTCCCACCAGCTTCCCGTTGTAGGAGCGCAGCTTGACCGAGTCGAAATTCTGAGCCTTCCCATCTACCAGGACGCTGGGAATCTTGTTGATGGCGTACTTGACCTCCAACTTCACGTCCACCTCGCCCGGAACCGGGTGAGGATGTGCATGTTGATGCGGATGTTGATGCGGATGTTGGTGTGGATGTTTCGGGTGCTTGTCGTGCCCCGCATGCGGGGAGGCATTTGGAGACTGCGCACCCGTGCCGCTCTTCATCAATCCCATGGTTCTCTCCCTCGTGGCCCTGCCCTCGGAGGCCGAGCCTTTCTCCGCGCTCAGCCGTCCGTGGGAGAGAGAGAGACCTGGAGCGAAATGTGACGGTCGATCCTGAGGGCCTGGCGCAGCAGCCCTAGAGCCCCTGGTGACTGGAGTCACCAGTGAGAACTGCAGTCACCAGTCTCCCGGGTGTCGCCCGTCACGCGAATGAGGGGTGAACACCCCTCCCCTAGAGCCGTTTTCGAGGAAAAACAGCCCTTTTTGGGCACTCGGGGAGCCGAGGAGCCGTTGGCACGCTCCCTGCTCAAGTCATGGGCATCTCCACTGCCTCAATGGACCCCGACCATGACCTCGCCCATCTCCTCTCGTGACCTCGCCGTTCGCCTCCCCACCCAGGACATCTCCACCACCCGCGTGGGCGGCGTGCAGACAGCCAAGCAGCCCGTGGCCCCGACCGAGACCGGCGCCAAGCGCGCTGGCTCGCTGGACCTGCAGAAGGACAGCTTCAGTGCGGGTCCGGCGAACGGCGCGCAGTGGACCCAGTTCCTGCAAGGGCTGCAGGGCCTCGACCCGAGCAAGCAGCAGGAGCAGATCATCCAGGCCCATCAGCAGTTGGTGCAGGCCCAGGTGCAGCAGCAGCAGCAGCAGCTCCAGCAGATGATTCAGCAGCAGCAGCAGATGATCCAGGGCGCCGCCGGGGCCACCCCGCCGGCCGGCGGCATTCAGCCGACCGGTGGAGCCAGCGCCGCTCCCGCTGCTCCCGCTGCTCCGGCCGCTCCGCAGGCGCCCGTGGAGTCTCCCCCCTCCACCTCCAAGAGCTCCGCCTCCGTCAGCGCTTCGGGTGATGCCAAGCTGGGTTCCGGTTTTCCCCCGGCCCTGAACCAGTACAAGAACGCCATCGAGTCGGCCGCCGCCAAGGCCGGAGTGCCGGCGTCCATGTTGGCTGCGCAGATCTGGCAGGAGTCGCGCGGCAACCTCGCCGCCGTCACCATCAATGGAGGCAATGGCCTGACCGACACCGGCCTGATGCAGGTGAACCCCAACACCTACCAGGAGCTCCAGGCCAAGCACCCCGAGCTCCAGGGCAAGAACCTCGCGGACCCCGAGACCAACATCCTCGCGGGCGCCTTCTACATGAAGGACATGAAGGCGCAGTTCGGCAATTGGGACCTCGCGCTGCGCGCCTACAACTCGGGCCCCAACGGTGTCGATCGCAGCAACCCGGATGCCATCCCCGCTGGCACGGGTGACGCCACCTACGTCCAGAAGGTGAAGAAGTTCTGGGACACCATCTCCACCGGGAACGGCACCCTGCCCGCGTAGGCCCTCCAGGGCGCTGGGAAAGCGTCTCCAGGGGTTCGGGTCGAAAGCGCCATTAAACCCGAAAAAATAAGGGAGCTACTCCATAGGCGGCGTAGCTCCCTTATCGGGTTCAGGCAGACCCACCGTTCACCCGCCGTCCCGGGTGGCGCCCCAACACTCAGCGACAGAGGAGAGGCTGGACATGCGTCAGGGATTTAGTGCCATCTCGAAGAAGTTCTTGTTCGCAGCGCTGCTGTTCTCTTCCACGACGATGGTACTTGTTCCGCAGGCGGCGGAGGCGGCGTGTCGAGGCGCCTGGACCGAGGGAACGGCTTACAGCGCGGGCGATGTCGTCACCTACGGCGGTGCGAGCTATACGGCCCTCGTCGCTCATACCCCTTGCGCGGGCTGCGGCTGGAATCCCGTCGCGGCGCCCTCGCTGTGGTCGACGGGCGGTCACTGCGATGGCAGCGGCGGTGGCGGTGGCGCCAGCCCAGGAGTGGGTGGGGTCCTCAGCCCTGCCATGTTCTACAACATGTTCCCCAACCGGAACCTGTTCTACTCGTTCGAGTCTTTTTTCGCCGCGGCCTCGACCTTCCCCACGTTCGCCACCACGGGCGACGTCGACACCCGCAAGCGTGAGGTGGCAGCCTTCCTCGCCAACGTCGCGCACGAGACCGGCCACCTCGTTTACATCGAGGAGCTCAACCAGAGCGTCATGTGCGACCCCAGCTGGGGCCCCCCGGGCTGCGGCTGTGCGACGGGTAAGAAGTACTACGGACGGGGTCCCCTCCAGCTCTCGTGGAACGGCAACTACTGCGCCGCTGGCAACGCGCTCGGGTTGGATCTCATGAACGACCCGGACCTGCTCTCGCGGGATGCGGTCGCCGCCTGGCGCAGCGCCCTCTGGTTCTGGATGACGCAGACGGGCGCGGGCTCCAGGACGGGGCACGACGCCATCGTCAGCGGGGCCGGTTTTGGTGAGACCATTCGCACCATCAACGGGGCCCTGGAGTGCAACGGCCGCAACCCCGCCCAGGTGCAGAGCCGCGTGAACAACTACCTGAAGTTCACGAGCATGCTCGGCGTGAGCCCCGGCGCCAACACCGGCTGCTGAGCCGAAAAAAAAAGGCCCCAGGTTCCAGAGAACCTGGGGCCCTGCACAGGCAACGGATTTAGAGGAGGCCACTGAAACCACACTGCCGTGAGTGCAAGTGATTGACGGTACTTTGCAAGGTTTGTACGGTGACGGACAACCCCTTGGACATAGGAGTCAAACATGAAGCGCTCCCTGCTCGTCCTCGCAACGCTTGCCTTTTCCGTTATCGTGGGCTGTGGAGGAACGGAGCTCGAACAAGGTGAGGAGTCCCTGGCGCAAAGCGAGAGTGCCCTCTGCGCTCCGAGCGACTCGTGCTCGTATCTCCATGGGCAGGATTGCACGCAACCAGGCATCCAGCGAACCTGCTGTGTGAGTGATTCTTCCCAGGGGAAATGCACGTGCATCGCCTCCACGAGGAAGTGGGCGTGCCTCTAAGGGGCTGAGCGGCCCCGTACGAGCCTCTGGAAAGGAGCGCGCGCCGCGGACAGACTGCTCCGCGATGGAGACACCTACCCTGGAGAAGCTTCTGCGCGAGGCCGCCCGCGATGCGGCACTCTCCCCTTCCTCCCACAACGCTCAGCCCTGTGAGTTGGCGCTCCTCACGAGCGACGAAGCCCACCGTGCCCTCGCCGAAGCCGGTGCTCCGCTCGGCGAGGGCGTGTACGCAGCGGTGGCCCTGGACCCCGCTCGATGCCTGTGCGCGCTGCCGGCCCACCGCACCGAGATGCTGGTGAGCGGTGGCATCTACGTGGAAGCCCTCTCCATCGCCCTGGCGGCACGCGGCGTCCGGGCCGACCTCCGCTGGCGGCTCGGCGGTGTGCCTCCCGAGCTGGTGCGCCTGCTGGCCCCCTGGGAGCCGCTCGCGGTGCTGCACCTGACGCCCGCGCCAGCGGACACCGAGGCGAAGGCACTGCTGCCGCTGCTGGCGGCGCGCAGGACGAATCGCTCCCCCTACCGGTCCGAACCGCTCGACTCCACGGTCGTGGAGTCAGTCCGCGCGGCCAGGTCCCGGGCCTTTCCGGAGTCGAGCGAGGTATGTGGGCTCGTGACCCTCACGGAGCCGGACGTCCTGGCGCGGGCGGGCGACCTGGTGAGGCGGTACGGCGCCCTCGAGTTCACCCACGCAGCGGCGTGGCACGAGACATACGCCCACATGCGCTTCGGTCCCGAGGTCATCCGCCAGGCCGAGACCGGTCTGCCCATCACTCACCTCCTGGCGAAGCCGCTTCCCGGGTGGCAGCAGGCCCTGCTGCGGGCAGTGCTGTCGCCCCCGTCCATGCGGGTGCTCCGGCCGCTCGGGCTGGCGCGGTCCATGGCGCAGCAGTCCGGCACGCTCCTCGAGCGCTCGGGGATGCTGTTGTACCTCCACTTCCATGAGGAGAACCCCTCCGAGGCCATCCAGGTGGCGGCCGGTGGGCGGTTGCTGGCCCTGTGGCTCGCACTCGCGGCCCGCGGCGGGGGCTTGCATCCGGTGAGCGTCATGGTCCAGCACCCGGAGCCCCGCCAGCGGCTCATCACGGAGCTGGGACTGCCACCGGGCAGGGGCTTCTTCTTCGCTCGCGTCGGCGTGCCGACCGCGGAGCTGCCTCCCGCCCCCAGACGGCGCAATGCCGCGGAGCGCGTGCGCACGGTCTAAAGGCGGGCCCCGCCCAAAGCGAGACAACTGACAAAGCTCCCTTGCGTCTCCTTCAATACGGGGCGGCTTCTTTCCTTTCTTGCCACGACGCGCCAATCCCTAGCGGCGCGCGGCCTTGCTGAGCCCGGCAGCCGCCCTTCGCTGCCTCCTTGCACCCCCGCCGGCCCGCCTTCCGGATTTCAGCCGGGTCTTCCGGTGATGTATATTTACGGATTTATACGGCCTTGCGGTTGTTCTCATGACTCCATGTCCTGACGAGAACGAACTACTGGAGTGGGAGCAGGGGCGCCTGTCCGCGAACGCCGTGGCCCGGCTCGAGGCCCACCTGGATGGATGCGCGGCCTGCTGCGCGGTGGTGGCAGGACTCAAAGGAGAGGAGGCGCTGCCCGCGGAGAGCCGAGAGCCGCCGGCGCCGCTCGGGCTGGGCAGTACGCCGGGGCCCGGGGCACGCGTGGGGCGCTACGTGCTGCTGCGCCGCGTAGGCGAGGGAGGCATGGGGATCGTCTTCGCCGCGTATGATCCAAACCTGGACCGGGAGGTGGCGCTCAAGCTGCTCAAGCCCGGGGCAGTGGCGGACGCGGAGGCGCGTGGGCGGCTGATGCGCGAGGCCCAAGCGCTGGCCCGGCTGTCCCACCCGAACGTCGTCATCGTGCATGACGTGGGCCAGGATGACGACACCGTCTTCCTCGCCATGGAGCTGGTGCGGGGGCGAACGCTGCGCCACTGGCTGACGGAGGCGCCGCGGCCGTGGCGTGAGGTGCTCTCGCGCTTTCTTCAGGCAGGCCAGGGGCTGGCCGCAGCGCACGCGGTGGGGCTGGTGCACCGCGACTTCAAGCCGGACAACGTGCTGCTGGGGGACGACGGCCAGGTGCGCGTCACCGACTTCGGCCTCGCGCGCGCTGGGCCCTCGCCCCTGGCCCCCCCGGAGCTGTCGACCGGGGAGGATCCTGCCCAAGAGGCCCGCCCCCCGCCGCGGGGAGGCGACACCCGCACCGGCGTCCGGCTGGGCACGCCCGCCTACATGTCCCCGGAGCAGTGGCAGGGCCTGCGAGCGGACGCGCGCAGCGACCAGTTCAGCTTCTGCGTCGCGCTGTACGAGGCCCTCTTCGGCCAGCGCCCCTTCGCAGGTGGCACGGCGGAAGAGCGCAGCCAGGCCCTGCGCGAGGGACGGGTGACGCCGCCGCCCCGGAGCTCGCGCGTGCCCAGCGCCGTGCGTGATGCGGTGCTGCGGGGCCTGGCCACCGAGCCGGCCTCGCGCCACCCTTCCCTAGACGCGCTCCTCTCCCGGCTCGAGGCAGGCTCGCACGCGCGGCGCTGGCGCTGGACGGCGGCAGCACTGGCCACGGGAGTGGCGGTCAGCGCCGCCGCGGGCTTCGGCCTGGCATGGGGTGACGCCGCGCAGGTGTGCACCGGCTTCGAGGCACGGTTGGAGGGCACCTGGGACGCGGCGCGCCGGGCGCAGCTGGAGCAGCGCTTCCGTCAGGGCGCGCTGCCGGTCTCGGGGGACGCCTTCGAGTCCACCGCGCGGGCGCTGGACGCCTATGCCCAAGCGCTGGTGGCGCAGGAGCGGCAGTCCTGCGAGGACACGCGGGTGCGGCAAGCACAGTCCGAGCGGCTGATGGACCTGCGCGCCGCGTGCCTGGATGGCCGGCGCCAGGCGCTGCACGCCTTGGTGGAGCTGCTGGAGGGAGGCGAGCGGGAGACGCTCACGCGGGCGTCCGAAGCCGCGCGGCAGCTCCCCTCCCTGGCCGCGTGCGCGGATAGGGACGCGCTCGCCCGCGTGGACCCGCTGCCGGAAGCCCCAGAGGCCCGGCGGGAGCTGGCAGCGCTGCGCCGGGAGCTGGACGGGCTGCGCGTGCAGGGCTCGGCCGGATTCCATGCGCGCGTGCTGCCCCGGCTGGAAGAGGTGGTGGCGGCACTGCGGGGGTTGGGACACCGCCCCACGCTGGCGTGGGCTCTGCTCCTGTTAGGCGAGCTGCGGGGCACCGCCGGGAGCTTCGCCGAGGCGCGCGAGGTGCTGGAGGAGGCGGTGCGCGTAGCGGAGGCCGGGCACGACGACGAGACGGCCGCGCGCGCATGGAACCGCCTCCTTTATACGGAAGTCCAGGGCATGGGCATGGTGAAGGAAGCCCAGCGCACCGCGCGCATGGCGGAGGCGGCCCTGGAACGACTGGGGCCCGAGGCCTCCCTGGAGGTGGCCGCGGAGCTGCGCCGCGTCCGCAGCAGCCTCAGCTACCGGCAAGGCGAGTACGCGCGTGCACTCACGGACGCCAGCGAGGCCCTGTCTCTCCTAGAGCGGGCGCGCGGGCCCCAGGACGTGGCACTCGCGGATGTGCTGACCGGGATGGGCATGGCGCTCAACGCGCTGGGGCGCTACGCGGAGGCGGAGCGACACCATGCGCGCGCGCTGGCGCTGGTAGAGGCGGTGTACGGCCTTGAGCACCCGCTGTGCGCGGCACACCTCAACAACGTCGCCACCGCGCTGCGGCTCCAGGGAAAGGTGGCCGAGGCGGTGAAACGCTACGGCGAGGCGCTCGCGCTGGCCGAGCGCCACCTCGGGGCGGAGCACTCCAGCACCAGCATGATCCGGGTGAATCTGGGCGACGCGCTCTTGAGACAGGGCCAACTGACGGAGGCGCTACCCCATTACGAGCGAGCCCTGGCCAGCCTGCGCAAGGGAGGGGACGGCGAGCAGCTGCGGGTGGCCAACGTGCTGCTGAGCCTGGGCAATGTACGGGTGGACCTGGGACAGCTTCCGCAGGCGGAGGCGGCCTACCGCGAGGCGCTCGCGCTCCAGGAGGCGGAGCTCGGCCCCCGGCACCCGGACGTGGCCCTGTCGCGCAACAACCTGGGCTGGGTGGCAATGGACGCGGGCCGCCTGTACGACGCGCGCGCCCACTTCGAGGCGGCGCGTGCGCTGTGGGAGGCCACGCTCGGCCCCAAACACCCGAAGGTGGCCAGCGCCCTGTACAACCTGGGACATGTGGAGCTGCGCCTGCGCAGGGTGCGCCCGGCGCTCGTCCACCTGCGGCGGGCATTGGAGGTGCGCGAGCAGTCGCTCGGGGTGGAGCACCCCCGGGTGGCGCAAACGCTCGCACTGCTGGGCGAGGCGCTGGTGGAGGGCGGCCAGCTGCGCGAGGCCCGCGAGCCGCTGGAGCGAGCAGTGGCGCTCTCCAAGCGGGTAGAGCTGGCCCCCCCTGAGCTGGCCCGGGCGTACTTCGCGCTCGCCCGCGTCCTCTGGCAGTCGCACGAGGAGCGGCCTCGGGCGCTCGCCCTGGCACGGGAGGCCCAGGAGGCCTACGCACGGAGCGCCCCCGCCTACACGCCCCGTGCGCGCGAGGTGCAGTCCTGGTTGTCCACCCACGGCCCCTCCTGAGCCGGGGCGCAATGGCTCATTCCCGCCCGCGTGGCAGGCTTGTCGGTGGAGGTGATGCGTGACGTCCGAGCAGACCGAGTCCTTCCTGTCGCGGGCGCCGCACGCGCTCGTCCCTGCGCTGCGGGCGCTTCCCGGCCTGGCTGAAGCACTCGCGAGGCTGGTGCGGGAGGCGCGCGAGGCATGGCCGGAGGTGGGCATGGACGAGGGGGCCTTCCTGGCGCACGTGGCGGAACGGCTGCCCTCCACAGGCGAGGCCCGCGAGGTGCTTGAGAGCCTGCGCGCGGAGGATTTCTTCCTCGCCTTCGCCTGCGTGCGGGGGGAAGCGCGGGCGCTTGAGGCGCTCGACGCACACGTGCTGTCCCAGGTGGGGATGTGGCTGCCGCGCGAGCAGCCCGCCCTCGTAGACGAGCTGCGTCAACTGTTGCGTCAGCGGCTGCTGGTCCCGGCGGAGGGAGCACCGCCGAAGCTGGCCTCCTACTCCGGGCGCGGTCCACTGGGGCAGTGGGTGCGGGCGGTGGCGCTGCGGCTCCATATTGACCGGCAGCGCGCCGCGCCGCGCGAGCTGCCCATCGAGGAGGCCCCGGTGGCGCTGGCGGAGCGGCTGGGCGCGGACCCCGAGCTGGCCTTCATCCGCGAGCGGCACCAGGAGGACTTCCGCGTGGCCTTCCGCGCCGCGCTGGGCCGGCTGGAGGCCCGAGAGCGGAACCTGCTGCGGCTGCACCACGTGCACGGCCTGTCCATGGACGCGGTGAGCGCCACCTACCAGGCGCCCCGCTCCACCGTCGCGCGCTGGATTGCCCGCGCCCGCGAGCGGCTGCTGGCGCTCACCCGCGAGGAGCTGACGGTGCGGCTGGGGCTGACGCCCAACGAGCTGGACAGCCTGCTGCGCCTGGTGCGCAGCCAGCTCGACGTCAGCCTGCGCCAGCTCATGGCGGACTGATTTTTTCGGCTCTGCGTGGGACGCGCGCCACCTTTCCGGTCTCAGGGCGCCCGAGCCCCCTCGCGACGGCGGCGCAGCGCGAGCAGCGCAAGCCCCAGCCACGCGAGCGACCCCACCGGAGCCACGCCACAGCTGCACCCCCCCGCCTCTACGCCGCCATCGGGCACCACCGGGTCGCAGGGTCCCTCGCCCACGCACACCGCCACCTCGGCCTCGCCCGTCTGCCCCGCGGTATCCTCCACCACGAAGCGCACCACGTGCCGGCCCGGCGTCAGCCCCGTGGTGTCCCAGCGGCTGGGCTCACCACCGAAGAAGAAAGGGTTGTCCGAGCGCACGTCCGTGTACGCCAGCACCCCGTCCACGTAGAACAGCGCGCGCGTGCAGCCCACCTCGTCCACGCAGTCACCAAAGAACTCGGCCGTCGTCCCCGACACGCGCTCGCCTTCCGTGGGACGGGTGAGTACGGCCCGCGGCGGCGCGTCCTCCTTCACGGTGAGGAGGAAGTCCTGCCGTGCATCCGGCGTCACGCCATTGGCCACCTGCACGGCCACCTCCACCGTGCCCGGCGCCGACGGAGTCCAGGTCATGACGCCCGTAGCCGCATCGATGGCCATGCCCGGCACGGAGCTCAGCAGGGAGAACGTGGCCGCGGGCCGGGCACGGACCTCCACCTCGTACCGATAGGGCACGCCCACCACGGCCGAGGTCTCCGGCGAAGAGGTGATGAGGGGTGCCAGTGGCTCGTCGTCCCCTTCCGTCACCGTGACAGCGCGCGCGTCCAGACCCGGCGCGGCCACGGTGAAGGTGGCCGTGCCGTCCTCGCTGTCCGCGTCCTGCTCGGCCGCCAGCGTCACCGTCTGCGGCACGCTCCAGTTGGCCGGCGTGAAGGTGACCGAGGCCCCACTCGTAGCGACCAGGTCCGTGTCCCCCGCCGTGCGCGCCACCGTGACGATGACTGAGGAAGTGGGCCTCTGAGAGAGCGCCACGGTGAAGGTGCCACGGGAGCCCTCGGGCACGGACAACGTCGTCGTGGAGAGCACCAGCCGCGCGCCGTTGCTGTCGATGGTGGTAGCCGTGACGGCCTCCGAGCCCAGCCCCGACGAGGACACGGTGAAGGTGGCGCTGTCCGAGCTCGAGTCCGCGTCCGTCGCCGCCGCGAGCACCACCGCCCGCGGCACGCTCCAGTTCGTCGGCGTAAAGGTGAGCGAGTCCTCGCCCACGACAGTCAGGTCCATGTCACCCTCCGTGCGCGCCACGCGGACGGTGACGTCGGCCGTGGGGGCCTGGGCCAGGCGCACGGTGAAGGCGGCCTGCCCCCCCTCGAAGACGCGCACGTTGAGTCCGGACACCACCAGCTTCTGCCCGGTGGCCTGAGGGGTGATGCGGCGAAGCGTGCCGCCGGTGTGGCTCATGCTGTAGAGCGCACCATCCGGCCCCAGGGCCACGTCCACCGCGGAGACATACCCGGAGCCCCACGCGTCCACCGCCTCCACCGAGTTGTCCCCCGCCAGCCGCACCCGCGTCAGCTGGCCGGAGTTGAAGTCCCCGAAGATGAAGTTTCCGCGGTACTCGGGCGGGAAGAGCGTGGCGTCGTAGAAGGTGCCGCCGGTGATGGAGCCGCCCAGGGCCTGCGTCGTCGCCGAGCCCCCGCTCCGCGTCACGTCCGGGCCCGGAAGCGGAACCTCGAACACGGTGTCACTCACGACGCGCGAGACGTAGAAGCTGCCCTTGAAGCTCGGGTCGAGCACCCCCTCATCGTCGTGCACCCCGTCAAGGGTGAGCTTCTCCCCCTTGCGGAAGCCATGGTGTCGCGTCGTGGTGAACGTGGCCACGCCGCCCGCGCGCACCGCGCCGCGAGGGGCGATGGGGTGCGAGTCCGTGCCATTGGTGCGGTACTTCACGACCGGGCTGAGGAAGCCCGCCGGCTGGTTGTTCTCGTAGTTGTTGTAGCCACCGTGGTCGCCCTTGCGGATGACGAACACCTGCTCGTAGTTGTCGCCCACGGTGTTGCTCCACAGCAGCCCGGTGGCGGGCTGGAAGGTGAGCGAGAAGGGGTTGCGCAGCCCGCGTGCCCACACGTACTCGTTATTGGGCCCCACGCCATCGTAGAAGGGGTTGTCATTGGCGGGCGTGCCGTCCAGGTTGGCCCGCCCCACCTTGGCCGCCAGCGACGTGAGGTCCGCGTTCACGCCCGTGCCGTTGCCCAGGTCGCCGATGGACCAGTACAGCTTGCCGTCCGGCCCGAACCCGATGCCCCCGCCGTTATGGTTCGCCCCGCGCGTGGGCAGGCCCCGCACCAGTTCCGTGCGCGCCGTACCCGTGCTGCCCGTATCCGTGTAGCGGACAATGCGCTGCTCGGAGGCGGAGACGGTGACGAAGAAGTAGACGTAGCGGTTGAGCACGTAGTTCGGATCGAACGCGATGCCGATGAGCCCGCACTCGCTGGCGGTGACAGCGGGCTCCGTGGCGAAGAGCTGCGTCACCGGCTGCGTGGGCTTCCCCGGCTGTGTGGCGATGGCGCCGTTCTCCAGCCGCACCACGCGCACCTGGCCGTTCTTGAGGGTGATGAAGAGCCGGCCCGAGCCATCCGGCGCCCACGCCATGCCGGTGGCGGACGACAGCTCGCTCGACACATACACCGTGTCCTCGAAGCCGGCCGGGGGATCCGCCAGCACGGGTGACGCCAGAAACACCAGCAAGAGCGCAGTGAGGGATTCACGCATAGGCAGGCAAGACTACAGACATGCGCCCGCCAAGACAGGGCCTCGGATTTTTCCCATGCCAGTGCACGGGCCCCAGGCAACGAGCGCGCCTCTCACGCTGCCGCGCTGGTGACGACGATCTTCCCCCGTGCGCGACCTTCTTCGAGGTAACGCATGGCGCCACGGCCATCACTGAGCGGGAACGTCCTGTCGATGACCGGCATGACCTTGCCAGCCTCGATGAGTTCCTTCAGGACCTCCAGATCCTCCTTGCGAGTCACCGCGGCAAACATTCGAAGCCTGTGGCTCACGAACGGTGAGAGCATGGCCGCCCGGAGTTGACGGTCGATACCACCGAACCACCGTCCTCCACCCTCTCCGCCAACGATCACGAGGGTCCCTTTGGGAGTGAGCACACGCCGGAGGCGAGACACCTCCCGGTTCCCCGCGGTGTCGAGGATAAGGTCGTAGCGCTGCTCCAGCTCCACGAAGTCCTGGCGCGTGTAGTCAATGACGTCGTCCGCGCCAATCGAGCGGACCAGCTCCACCTTCGTGGTGCTGCACACGCCGGTGACGTGCGCTCCGAACGCCTTGGCCAACTGCACCGCGAACAAGCCCACGCCGCCGGCCGCCCCGATGATCAAGACCTTCTGCCCCGGTCGTACCTGCCCCTGGTCGCGCAGCGCCTGCAGGGCGGTGGCGGCGGAGGTGGGGACGGCCGAGGCCTGCTCGAACGTGAGGTTGGACGGCTTGTGCAGGAGCCTGTCTTCCCGAGCACACGCGTACTCGGCGAGAGCGCCGTCGCAGGTGCCGAACACCTCATCGCCCGGCTGGAACCGTGTCACGCCTTTGCCGACCGCCTCGACGCGCCCCGCGACGTCCATCCCGCGAACGGACGTTTTCGGGCCGCGCAGTCCAAAGCCGAGGCGCAGCAGGTACGGCATGCCGGTCATCAGGTGCCAGTCACCCATGTGGAGAGAGGTCGCGTGGACGCGCAGAAGCACCTGGCCCTCCCCGACCACGGGTTTGTCGATGTCTCGAAGGTGCAGGACATCAGACGAGCCATACGTGTCTTGGACGATTGCCTTCATGGTTCCTGCCCTTCACTGTCGGAGTACTGGAACACTTTTTCGAGCGGGACCTTGAAGACCCGCGCAATTTGGAACGCCATCTCGAGCGAAGGCGAGTAGCGACCTTGTTCGATGGCGATGATGGTCTGCCGGGTGACGCCGATGCGCTGCGCCAGGTCGGCCTGGGTCATCTCTCCGTTGGCGAATCGGAGCGCGCGGATGGCATTCGTGATGCGGGTTTGCTTCACCACGGATGAAATCCCAGGCGGTAGGCCACGATCTTCGTCGCGGACCCGAGGAGCGCTGACAGGACAAACGCCAGGTAGATCACATTGGCGATCCAAAAGTGATTCAGCTCGGCCATCGCCATGGCGAGTGCCACCACTCCGCCGATGATGACAAAGGATTGGCCGACGTACTCGCCGAACCGATTGATTTCCCTGTCGCGCTGGTCCTTCTGGCCCGCCTCCTTCGGGGAGACGATCGTGACCGCGATGTGAAGCACGATCGACGCCACGATCGCAGAGCCAATGCTCCACAGTAACGTCGAGACGTACGCGACCTCAGTGAGCGGAGTGTTCTCGGAGCGCCCCAAGATGATGAAGACGTAGGCCGAGTACGCAATAGGCGTGACCACCGCCATGACCCACGCGCGCTTCTCTTCGGATGTCATGCCCGCCCCCGTGCAGAAGAAATCCACTGGGCCAGCATGTAATGCATCCTTTACATGACGTCAAGAATCTTTGACTCAGACACGGGCAGGCTAGAGCGCGGTCCAGATCGCCGCGATGCCTTCGCTCTCGGTGGCTCCGCCCGCTCCGCACGCCTTAGAGCCGTGCATCTCCAACGCCACCAGCCGAAGCCAGGTGGTGCACAGGGCCGTCAACGGATGGTGATGTCGAAGCGCTTGGGAAGCTCGTTCTCATCGAGAACCTGTGCCCGTAGGAACTCGATAGAGATCCGTGCTCCCGGCTGCCAGTAGGGCTCGTCCTGCTCGTTCACCCATAGGCAGCCCTGCATCTTCTCGAGCTGGAGGAGCCGGAACTCAAGATGATCGTAGCCTTTGTCCGAGGTGAGGTTGCCGTCGATCTCCACGGAAAGCTCGGACTGATAGGGACCGAGGTAGACGGCTGTCAGCGTCCGGTTGGAGTAGATGGCGAAGAGCGATTCGCCCACCACCGCGGGACTCAGGTTGAACTGAAACTGCACGGAGGTGCGCCCTTTGTCACTCAGGACATACCGATGGAGCTGGTCGAACTGGGTGAGCGCCGCATCGAGCTGCTGCTGAGTGAGTTTCTGACATTGCATCATGTAGGAAGCCTCGAGTCCGTACTTGACCGCAAAAACTCCTGCCGCCGCGAGAGTGAACCCAACAGCCACGAACGAGTATTTGGGGAGCTTTGGCATCAGGAGGGCGACGATTTGGGGGTGAACACGTGCATGCCGGCGCTGAGACCCTCGGGCGTCTGTCCGGTGCTGGGGAGCTCGATACCGCCTGCCTTGCGCCAGAGCGCGTATCCACTCGTGCCTTCCCTGACAGCACCCGAAAAGAGTCCATCGGCAAGGCCGGGGTGCGGAAGGGCCTGGTGCTCGGGCGGAAGCTCGATCACCTGCCCCTCCTGTGTTTTGCGAGCTTCCTTCAACGCCTCGGAAATGGCGGAAGAGGTGCTCTTCTCTCGCAGCACGTTTCCATAAAAGCTCCGCCTGAGGAAGGCATGAACCTCGACCTTGTAATGGTCGGCCATCTTCTGGGCCAGACTGTTCTCCATGCCAGCTTCTGAATCACTGGAGAAGCTTTTCGAGCGAATGGAGATGGCGGTCCGGCTTGCCGCCCTCCATGCTCTCGGGGCGTGTGTTGATGAGCTTCACGATGTCGTCAGAGCTGACCAGTGAAGGCGAGAACCCGGCCAGATGGTCGAGCATCTTGTCTTCGAAGCTCCGCCTCGCCACTTCGCCCAATGCATCCAGCTGAGATTTGCGGATGATCAACACGTCGGGATTTCCATTCCAGCCTGATACGTAGGGGAAGGACGTGCTCACCTGTGCTCATCTGCCCGCGAACGCCTCCCCCTTCCGCCGCAGGCCGCGAAAGGCTAGGTGCTCGTCTCCTTGCTGTCCAGCCGTACGCCAGGTGCTCTCAGGCCACACCGATTGAGTGGGATGAAGCGTTGCTTTCCATGGAAGCCTGGCGAGCCCACACAAGCGAGGTTCATGACAATGAGCAACACGAAGACAGGACCAACGCCGCCCCCGTTCGAGCCCGAACTCGCCGCAATCCTTCCGGCGTTCGCCGCATTCGTCCCCATCAACATGACCGCCGAGCAGATCGAAAAATATCGCGCCATGCCCATGCCTTCGATCGCCGAGCAGATCGGCGACCAGCCGGTCCAGTGCGTCGACTTCACCATCCCCGGCTACCAGGGGGTGGACATGGTCGTCTCGGTGATCTCACGGAAGGACCATGCCAGGCCGGGGCCCGGCATCTATCACATCCACGGCGGCGGAATGGTCATGGCCAACCGTTTCGCAGGCGCCGTCGACCTGGTGGCATGGGCGATGAAGTTCGACGCTGTGTGCGTCACGGTCGAATACCGACGGGCCCCCGAGAGCCCCGATCCGATCCCGGTCGAGGACTGTTACGCGGGACTCGAGTGGATGGCCGCGCACGCGGAGGAGCTGTTGGTTGATCCGGAGCGGATCATCATCTTCGGCGGAAGCGCCGGGGGCGGCCTGTCCGCTGGCACCACCCTGTTGGCGCGCGACCGCAAGGGACCGAAGCTGTTCGGACAACTCCTCCAGTGCCCGATGATCGACGATCGGAACGAAACCGTCTCGTCGTACCAGATGCAGGGGATCGGCATCTGGGATCGCGTCAGCAACCAGACCGGCTGGACGGCCCTGCTCGGTGACCGGCGCGGAACGGACAACGTGTCGATCTATGCGGCCCCCGCTCGAGCGACCGATCTGAGTGGCCTGCCGCCCACTTTCATAGACGTGGGGTCGGCTGAAGTCTTCCGCGACGAAGCCGTTGCCTACGCGAGTGCCATCTGGGCGGCCGGTGGCGACGCGGAGCTCCACGTCTGGGGCGGCGCGTTCCACGGCTTCAACCAATTGGCACCGGATGCCGCCATCTCCCGAGCATCGAACGCGGCTCGCGAGGCCTGGCTCGAGCGGCTGCTGTCTCGATAACGGCCAGGCACCTTCTCGGTGCTTCTACCAAGCCCTACCGCCCCGGGTGCATACGCCGCCAGTGCTCCACCTGCGCCACCTGCTCAAGATCTCTCGGCCTGCCGCGCTCCCGTTTGAGCGCGAGCAGCGTGTCCAGGTCCATCACCGGCAGACCGTGACTCATCCGGGCCCCGGACACCAGAGCGCCCGGCTCCAGGGTGTCGTGTTCGTAGGTGCCATCGAGCACCAGGGGGCCCTTTCTCGCCCGGACATAGTACTTGCCACGAAGGGTCTCGAGGTTGAGGGGGACACCCAGGGGCTCGCTCCAGACGGTCAGGGCCCAGCCCTCCTCCACGAGGAGCGCCGCCCACCGCTGGAGGTTGTCGGCAGAGGGCTCGAGGAAGACATCGCAGTCCGGCACGGGCTCGCCCTCCAGCGCGTCCATGAGCAGGCGCAGCGCGAAGGAGCCAGAGAGGGCGAAGCCCACCCCTCGCGACTGGAGCCGGTGCAGCAGCTCCAGGTAGGCGAGGTGCTCAAAAGGCAGGGCGCTCATGCCGCCATCCTCGCAGAGGTTGCCATGGGCGAGGAGCGGCTCAGCCTTGGTGACCGCCAGCCGGGGCGCGTGCGGCCGACAGCACCCCCGACAGCACCAGCACGAGCGTGCCCGCGAACGGCACCACGAGGAGCCCTACGCGCAAGCCCACGGCGTCCGCGACGAGCCCGACGACAGGGGGCGACACGAGGAACCCAAGGCGCATCAGCCAGCTGAGGACGGTGAGGCCGGTACCGGCTCTCAGGCCGGGCAGCTCGTCGGCGCCGTGCATCGCGGCGGGCACCAGCGTCGCGACGCCGAAGCCGGCGAGTGCGAAGCCCGCGATGGTGCCCAGCACCGAGGGGAACAGCAGCGCCGCGGCCATCCCCGCTGCCGTGATCGCGCCTCCTGTCCGGGCGACCGCGCGCTGGCCGAACCTGTCGACGAAGCCGTCGCCGAGCAGCCGCCCTACAAACTGCGCGCCCACCAGCGCGATGTAGCCGAACGAGGCGATGGCGACGTCGGCACCGAGCGTGCCTGAAAGGTAGACGGCCGCCCAGGTACTGCCGGCGTCTTCGACGAGCGTGCCGCCAATGGCAATCAGCACAAGCGCTGCCATCATGAACACGATGCGAAGGCGGCCCGTCGACCCGCGTGGCGCCGGGGCACCGTCCGCCTGAGCGCCTCCTTCAGAACGCTCGCCGGGCTCGATGGGCTCTGGGCCGGGGAGCGTGTAGCGCAGTGCCGTCAGCGCGACGATCGCGAAGAGCAGGGCCGAGCTGCCCAGATGCACGCCACGTGGCAAATCGAGGCCCGCGGCAAAACCACCCATGAGGCCGCCGATCACCGCGCCGATGCTCCAGATGGCGTGGAACGAGTTGAGGATGGACCGGCGGTAGAGCCGCTGCACGCGCAAGCCGTGCGAGTTCTGCGCCACGTCGGTAATGGCGTCCATGCAGCCAGCGAAGAAGAGCGCCCCAGCGAGCACTCCCCATGAGGGAGCGAGCCCCGCGAGCAGCACGCCCATGCTCGTGAGCAGCGTGCCCGCGACGGCGACCCGTGACGACCGGAAGCGGCGGATGAGTGCTGCGGCGGCAAGCCCGGCCATCAGGGCTCCGCA
Organism: Archangium minus; assembly: GCF_044360475.1. Classification (NCBI taxonomy): domain Bacteria; kingdom Pseudomonadati; phylum Myxococcota; class Myxococcia; order Myxococcales; family Archangiaceae; genus Archangium; species Archangium minus. Next base: position 3,781,752 of record NZ_CP043494.1, on the reverse strand, counting down.
GGGGAACGATGCGACGGCGAGTCCATACTCGGCATTGCTGAGCCCGAGGTCGGCTTTGATCTGCGGATAGCGCGGCAGCAGGTTGGCGAAGATCGCACCGTTCGTGAGGAACAGCGCCCCGACGGCGACGCGGGCCGCCCGGAGCTGGCGGGGCTCCAGGGAAGCATGCGTGGTGGTGGTAGTGGTGATGGTGGTCATGAGGGTCCGTTCAGAGAGAGGATGCGGCGCACGGCGTCACGCGTGACGTCGCGGCTGCGCGGGATCGGGTCGAGGCTGATGTGGATGAGCAGGCCCTCGATGAGGGCATCGAGCTCTTGCGCCGTCCTGGCGTCGACGAGTCGCTCGAGCGCATCGCGGCTCCGGCGCATCCAGTCGTGGGTGATCTGCCGGAAGACGGGCTGGCGTGCGGCGAGCGTATAGAGCTCGAGGGAGAGCACGAGGTCGTCTGGACCCGCCGTGAGGACATCGTGCACGAGGTGGACGATCGCCTCGACCAGGCCATCGAGGTCGGCCACCGCCTCGATGCGCGCGGCGAAGCGCTCACTGAGGCGCGTGGCGAAGCGGGTGAACGCCTCACGCAGCAACTCGTCCATGTTCGTGAAGTGGTAGGTCATCGATCCAAGCGGCACCCCGGCGCGGTCGGCGACACGACGGTGCGAGGTGCCAGCAACGCCGCCCTCGGCGATGACAGCGAGTGCTGCGTCGATGATGCGGTCGCGTCGATCAGGGTCGTGCCGGCGGGTCGCCACTCGCGTCTCCTGGTTCTCGGGCATGAGGGGGGCGCGCCCGTGAAACAAGTCTCGATGTGTACGAACGTACATATCATGTGTACGAACGTACATATCGCCTGAGGTCAGAGCAAGACCTTGTGCAGGTGCGGCGGTTGCTCGCTGCTGCGCCGGGCAGCCGACGCAGCATCAGGAGTGTCGCGTGGTGGTTCTCGGCTCCGACAAGCGCCCAGGCGTGCTCTCGCGGCAGGAAGCTGCGGGAGAGCCCCGCAACCGCCGCCACCTCTTCCGGTACTCCCGGGTGGAGGTGGTCATGTCTGGTGGAAACACGGTGCGCCCGGGCGACGGGCGAGTGCGGTGGAACGTGGGGAAATCGCTCTGGTTCGGGCTCGTGACGCTGGTGGCGTTGATGGGGGCGGTGCCCACTTTCACCCCGTCGGCCTTCGTGCTGTTCGCGGTGAGTACGACACTGACGCTGTGCGCGGGACACTCGGTGGGCATACACCGGGGCCTCATCCACCGCTCCTACCGGGTTCCCATGTGGCTCGAGTACACGCTCACCTACCTGGGCGTGCTGGTAGGGCTGGACGGGCCGCGCGCCCTGGTGCGCATGCACAACACGCGGGACTTCCAGCAGAACGAACCCACGTGTCACGACTACTTCGCGCACCGGCAGCCCGCCTGGCGCGACTACTTCTGGAACCTGCACTGCCGCTTCGAGTTCACCCTCCCCTTCGAGCCCCGACTGGACGCGCGGGTGGAGGCGGATGCCTTCTACGGCTTCCTCCAGCGCACCTGGATGTTGCAGCAGCTACCCTGGGCGGTGTTGTTCCTGATCCTGGGAGGACTGCCCTGGCTGGTGTGGGGCATCTTCGTGCGCGTGGCGGTCAGCACCACGGGCCACTGGTTCGTGGGCTACGTAGCGCACCGGCACGGCTACCGGGGCTGGCACAACGAGGGCGCGGCGGTGCAAGGCTTCAACAGCCTGCTCCTGGGCGCGCTGAGCATGGGCGAGGGATGGCACAACAACCATCACACATTTCCGCGCTCGGCTCGGCTGGGAATCCGCTGGTGGGAGCTGGACCTGGGGTGGGCGTTCCTCGCGCTGCTGCACTCGCTGGGGCTGGTCACCGACATCCTCCAGCCGGGTGAGCACTCGCGCGCCCACCACGCCCGGCCGATTCCCGCGGAGGCACCGGTGCCAGGACGACTCGGAGTGCACGAGGTGTCGCGACGAAGCCTTTGAAAGCTGTACCCCGAGCACGATTCCCGGCAGCCTCTGCTCCGCACCACGAACGAACCAGGTGGAGAGGAAATGCCAAAGCGCCCGAAGCGTGACATCGAGAAGCGTTATCCGAGGAAGGAGTTCGTCGCCAAGCTGAGGAGGTTGGCGGATGCCATCGAGGCCGGTGAGGCCTTCAGCATCCAGGTTGCCGGCGAGCGCTTGCGCATCCCCGCGGATGCGCTCTTCAACATCGAGCACGAACGCGAGGGGGGCGTGGATGAGCTCGAGTTCCAGTTGCGTTGGAAGCACTCGGGGGAGGCCGCATCACAGAAAAAACCCCGCCCCCGGTAGGACCGAGAGCGGGGCGTGACGGGCAGGGAGGCCTGCCTCACTCGCCGGCTACTGGCCGTCGAGCTTGCCGTCCAGGTTGCGGTCGATCGCGATGCGCACGCCAGAGCCCGGCGGAACCGCGGTGAAGGTCACCTCCTGGCCCGCCTTGCTCGCCAGCGCGCGCAGGGCCGTGGTGGTGATGTTCGCGCTGCCGTCGTCGGGCTTCCACGTCCCCGCGTTCCGGTCAAAGAGGAAGCCCTTCTGCTTGCCGCCCACGACCGCCTTCGCCACCAGGTCGGCCTCGTAGGTGGAGCCGCCCAGGATCTTCGACACGAACGGCGCCTTGGCGCGCGCGATGAGCAGGTCGATGCGCGAGCCGACAGCAGCGGCGTTCGTCGACGTGAGCGTCACCTGCTGGCCCACGATGGGCGCCAGGTCGCTGTCCACCGCCAACATGAAGGCCTCCACGTTGCGGCGGTCGTTGTCGCCCGGGAAGCCCACGAGCGGCCCACCGACGCTGGTGTTGGAGAACACGATGGCGCTGAAGAAGCGGAACAGCGTGTCCACCGCGCCGTCATGCGTGAAGCCGAAGCCGCGGATCTGGTCTCCCAGCTGCCCCGTCTCCGGGTGCTGGAAGAAGCTGCTGTCCGGGAAGCCGAACATACCGACCTTCGTGTACATGTTCCGCACGTGGGGAATCTTCATGATCTGGCTGATTCCCTCGAAGCTCGATTTGCCGTCGGTGCCGTAGAAGCCCTGCGAGGCGTCAATGGTGTGGCAGCCGTTGCAGTTGAAGCCGGTGTCCGAGCCAATCGCGAGGCCGTCCACGCGACGGCTGCCAAAGTAGAAGTCGCGGCCGGCCTTCTCGGCGGTGGTGAGCGAATTGTCCAACTTGCGGATGGGGTTCGGCGGCAGCTGCACCTGGAGCTGGAAGGCCGTGAACTTGTTCATCTCCTCCTCGGTCGGCATCGAGGCGCGGCCAAGCAGCCCCTCGTACGCCACGATGAAGTTCTTGAACGACACGTCCTCCGCGTCCGAGTTGATGCCGAAGAAGCCGTTCGAGCGGTCACCTCGCCAGTGCATGGCGCCCGAGTTCGCCATGCCGCGCAGGGTCTGCGTCGTCATGGGTCCCTTCATCGGGTGGAACTGGTTCTGGTCGCCGGTGCCGTTGATAGGCGAGCCCGGGTGACCGGTGAGCAGGTTGAACGCGCCAATCGCCAGATCGCTCGCGAGACGCTTGTCGATGGGGTTGGAGGACACCTCGTCGTCCGGGTTGCCCAGGTCCCAGGCGAGCTCGTCCTTGTCGCCGAAGATGTGGCAGCTGGCGCAGGACGCCTCGCCGTTGGCGGAGGAGAAGTTCGCGTCGTACAGGAAGGGACGGCCCTCCACGACGGTGGCGGGCTCCGGATTGTAGAGGGCAGCCGAGGACACCTGCTTCTTGGTGGCGAGGTCGATGACCTTCACCGCGTTGTCGAAGCGGGTCATCACGTAGAGGCGGTTGCGCGCCTCATCCAGCACCAGGCCGCTGGGGCCGCCACCGCTCACCGGGATGTAGTTGGCGCTCGCGGTCTTCGGGTTGAAGGTGTCGGCCTCCAGCGCCGCGGTATCGAAGACACCGACCTTGCTCGAGCTGAACGCGGCCACGTACAGCTTCGAGCCGTCGCTCGAGATCGCCATCTCCGTCGGGGTGGAGAGCGTGTGATTCTTGGCCGTGGGGTCGAACCCGGGGGAGTTCGCCAGCTTCGAGTAGTCGATGTGCTTGTTGAGGTGGCGGGGGTAGATCGAGCCCCCGGAGATGACGGTGATGCGCATCTTCGCGATGTTGCCCTGCACCGTGCTGCCGCCGAAGACGCCGGGGCCCTCGAAGCGCGTGAGGTTGTTGGCCTCGCTGTTGGACGCGTACACCACGCCCGTCTTCGGGTTGGTGGCCAGGTTGAAGATGGTCGTGCCCACGCCCGTGTAGAAGGCCTTCTCCTGCAGGCTGTCCGCGTCGATGGCGAAGACATCCTTGTCAGGCAGGTTCAGGCGCACACCGTTGTTCCAGTTGCGGCCGAGCGTGTCCTCCCACTGGCCGGTGGTGCTGTTCCACTTGACGATCAAGCCGGTCTCGGGAGCCTTCGCGCCCGCGACGTTCGTCCGCGGACCGGGCAGACCACCCGGAAGGAGGTTGTTCCCCCACGGCCACGTGTCGGGGAAGACGAGACACATGCTCGAATCAAATCCGTCGCACACGCTGTCCATGTTGACGGTCGTCGTCTGGTTGCCGGATTGGGCAATGGCCGCATAGACCGTCTTCTTGTCCGGGCTGACGGCGAGGCCACGCGGCGTGTCGCCGAAGAGCGTCACGATGCGCACGGGCGTGCCGCCCAGCGTCGTTCCCAGGGAGGCCGGGTTGAAGACCCAGACGTCCGCGCGGCCCACGCCAGGCGTGGTGAGCTGCGGGTCGCCCGCGCCGGGAACAGAGGCGATGGACGGATCCGTGCGGTGCTGGCCGCGGTGCGCGGTGGTGACGAACGCATAGCCGTTGGAGCCAGCGAACACGATGTCGCGCGGCTCATCGCCGACGAGCAGCGTGCGCACCACGCGCGGAGTCCCTTGCAGGCTCACCACGCTGATGCTGTCCGAGAGGTGGTTGACCACCCACACCTCGGAGTTGTTGCGCACGGCGACGGAGACCGGCTCGAGACCAACCGGCACCTCGGCGATGAGCGAGAGGCCGGAGGCGGTGACCGAGAAGACCTCCAGGCGATTGTCGGGCGTGTTGACTGCGAACAGCCGCGTCCCGTCTGGCGAGAGGGCCATCGGACGTACGTGCGCGCTATCGAACTCGATGAACGATGGCGTCTGGGCGGTGGCGTTGACCGAAACCAACATCGATACGGCGGCGCACAACGAAGCAACTCGAGCGCGCCATCGGCTCAGGCTCGCGCCCACTTGCTGGGTACCCATGGTTGGACCTCCTCGGCGGGGTAAGGCGTTGCAGTTCGAACCGCAACGGACGGGGAGTACCAAGCGAGGCCGCGACATCGCCCCCACCGAAGGGAGGGGAACACCCCCAACCGGCTCGCGAAAAACCGCATTGACGCAATGCGTCTTGGGCAGGACGACCCCTCGCGTGACGCATTACATCACGAGGGCTGTAAAACTCTATCTCCACGGAATAAACGCAAAAAGCAGGAATACGTGCTCTAATTGACCCTAAAATCAATCGGCGACAGGGGGATGTGCCAATGCCGAGCCTTCGAACCGCAATGAGAAGTCGTCGTGCGTCATCGCCTTTCCTGATGAACGTCGCGGAGCATGCGGCACCATTCGGCGAACATCTCTCGCATCTGCTGCCGACGAAGCTCTCTCCACCGCAGACGACCTCCGTGCTGGTGGCACGGAGCGCGCCGCTGCAGAAGCTGGACCGCGGTGCCGGTGGAAAGCTGGTGTTGGTGACCGCGCCGCTCGGCTGGGGCAAGACGACACTGCTGACGCAGTGGTACCGAGAGGCGTGCGCGCAGCGGCTGTTCGCGTGGCTGTCGCTCGACGAGCTGGACAACGCGCCCGAGCGGTTCTTCTCGTATCTGGTGGGGGCGATTCGCCGGGCCGCTCCAGACTTCGACGCGTACATCGCGAGCCAGCTCGACGCGCAGGTGGAGCTTCCGCTCGACCACGCCATGTCCGTCGTGCTGCGGAGCCTGTGGAAGCTGGGACGCGAGCTGGTGGTGGTGCTCGACGACTTCCACGTGCTGCGCGAGCCCGCGCTGGTGCGGGCCTTCTCATATCTGCTCGAGCACTCGCCGCCGCACGTCCACTGGGTCGTCTCGTCCCGCAACCTGCCGGAGCTGGACCTGGCGAAGCTGAAGCTCACCGATCAACTGGTGACGCTCGACAGCCGCGACCTGAGCCTGGATGGCGAGGCCATCCGCGAGCTGGGACAGCGCCTGTGTGACGCCGAGCTCGCCCCCGATGACGTCGAGTACCTGCGCTCCCGCACCGAGGGATGGGTCGCCGGCGTGAAGCTGGCGCTGCTGTCGGCGGGCGAGCACACGAACGTGGGTGATGCGCTGCGCAAGGCCATCGGCTCCAACCGCGACGTGGCGCGGTATCTCGCGGACGCGGTGCTGCGCGAGCAGACCCAGGAGGTGCAGGAGTTCCTGGTGCTGAGCTCGGTGGTGGACCAGCTCAACGGGGACCTCTGCAACGCACTCCTGGGCATCACCCATGGACCGGCGTTGCTGGCGAACCTCGAGCGGGCGCAGCTCTTCATCCAGCCGCTCGACCTCCAGCGTCAGTGGTACCGCTACCACGCCCTGTTCCTCGACTTCCTGAGGGCCCAGCTCGCGTGCGACTTCGGCGACCGCATCCCCTGGCTGCATCGGGCGGCGAGCGCGTGGTTCGCCGAGCACCAGCGGCCGGACGAGGCGCTGAAGCACGCGTTCGCCTCCGGAGACCGGAGCTGGTGCCTCGAGCTCACGGCGCGCTGCGCGGAGGCGTGGATGCGCGAGGGGGAGATCGCCTCCGTGCTCCACTGGACGGAGAAGCTGACGGCGGAGGAGATCATCCGCTCGCCGGCGATCTGCGTGGCGCACATCGCGTGCCTCATCCTGTCCCGGCGCTACGCGCAGGCCCTATCGGCGCTGCAGGATGCCCAGAACCGCCTCGCGACCGCGCACACCACGTCCGAGCCGGAGCGCGAGCGGCTGTTGAAGCAGCTCGAGCGCCTCACCCTGCTCCACTCCATCCTGTCCGGCTCGGCCCCGGGCTCCAGCATCGAGCTGGACACCTGGTCGAGCCATGAGGACCCGGACGTCTTCATGGCGAGCGTGCTGCTGGCGGCGAAGGCCTACCAGGCACTCCGGATGAACAGGTTCGATGCGATGCGCCGGCTGGCACTGAGCGCGCGAGAGACCCTGCAGGGGCTCAACAGCCCCTTCATCACCGGCTACACGGACGTCCTCATCGCGCTGGCGGACAAGGCGCAGGGGAACATGAAGGACGCGGCGGAGCGGTGCGAAGCGGCGTTCGCGCAGGCGAACCGCGGCCGGCGCAACCCGGTGTGGATGAACGCGGCGACGGCACTGGCCACCACCCGCTACGAGCAGAACCGGCTCGACGAGGCCGAGGCGCTCTGCACCGAGGTGCTGCCGCTGCTGCAGCATGCGCCCGCGTTCGAGACCTTCGCGATGGCCTACCTCGTGCTGGTCCGAATCAAGTCCATCCGCGGGAAGTACACGGAAGCCTGGCAGCTCCTGGACTACCTCCACAGCGTCTTCGAGTGCGGTCACCAGGCGCGCTTCCTCGCCCATGTCTGCGGCGAGAAGATCCGGCTCAGCCTGATGGAGCAGGCGCCGGAGCGCATGAGGGTGGTGGCGCAGGAGTTCAGCCTGGGCGAGCGCATGCGGCGCGGAGAGTGGAGCGAGCGGCGCTTCTACAACGAAACCTGGGAGCGACTCGGGCTCGCGCAGGCGTGGGTGCTGATAGCGCGCGGGCGGTACAGCAAGGCGCACGCGCTGCTGGAGACGCTGCGTGCCAGCGCCCATGATGTGGGCTACGTGTCCCGGGAGAGCGCGCTGCTCGCGGCGATCGCGGTGTGTCACTGGCGTGCCGGAGACTCAGCGGCGGCGTTCGCCGCGCTCAACCGCGGCATCGCGCTGGTGCAGCGGTTCGGCTTCAACCGCAGCGTGTTCGACGAGACGCCGGGGCTGCAGGAGGTCATCGCCGCGGCCGCCACCCAGCGGAAGCTGAGCCACGTGCTGCCCTCCCGGTACACCGAGCGGTTCCAGGATGTGCTCTCGGCGGGGAGGAGTGAGCCGCATGAGTTCGCGCCCCCCCCCTGCGCGCCGCTCGAGCCGCTCACCGAGAAAGAGCTCCAGATGCTCAAGCTGCTCGCGCAGGGGCTGAGCAATCAGGAGATCAGCGAGCGCTCCAACGTGGCGCTCTCCACCACGAAGTGGCACCTGCGCAACGTGTTCGCCAAGCTCGAGGTGACCACCCGCACGGCGGCCATCGTGAAGGCGCAGGAGCGGCTCCACCGGAACCTGTGAGGTGGCAGCGCCCTGCTGGCAGGGCGCTCATGCGCGGGTTGAGGCGGCCTGGAGACCTGGAGACCTGGCGAAGAACAGTTGGCAGGTCATGCGTCCCGGCGAGCGCAGGAGCTGGATGGATCTACGGACAGAGCTGGTTTACCAGCTCCTCTTTCGCCCGCGGACCCAGCAGTACCAATGCCGCGAGCTTCTGAATTCTACCTGCTTTGGAACAGTCATCCGGCTCAGTGAGCGCCTGGTCCAGCAGAGAATCAAGCTTGTCCGTGAGACCCTCCGCTTTCTTCTTGATGCAGCGGATCGAATCGCCGTTGTGGAAATAATAACGAACCTGCGTCGCACGGTCTCGGGTCGCTGGTTTCTCTGGAGTGCCGCCACTGATGAACGCCCAGGTCCTCATGTCATACAGAGCGAAGACGACCTCCCGTTGATCATAGAAGAACTGGTACGAGTCTTCGCCGTGCCCTGGTGGAATGAACTCTAGTTCTGCTTTTTGAACCGCCCCGTTCTTCTCGAACAGCCGGACCCTGCCGCGGCCCTCGCCACCTTTGCACGCCAGGTCGAATTCGCTCTTCTTCAGGCCCTGATCCGCCTGAACTTGTTGATACCTCGCGCGAATCCCCTCGATCCGCGGATCTTCCAGCGCGGTGTTCCCAGACCCAAGCGTTTTCGAGGGCGACTTGTCAGGTGATTGTTGACAACCCAAGCCCGCGAAGATCGCTAACATCACAGAGGCGCGCAGCACCTGGTGCATTGAGAATTCCTTCCTGGATGAACCCAACCGCACACTCATCTGTCCATGCCTTGCTCGTCAAGCCCTGCGATCGTGCGGAAACGCGTCCCTTGACACCTTCACAGCTCGACACCCAAGGAACTTCTCTCCAGGATCTCACGGCTTTTCCTGGAAATCTTACCGTCGAGCCTTGGAGAACAAGTTGATGACCGAGACGCGACTTGCCTTCGCGAACGCCAGCGGTGCGCGTCTGGATCTGCTCGTTCGGGTCTCCGCGGATGGAGTCGCCTACCGCTACGAGGTTCCCAACTCGACTGGTGTCACGGTGACGAGCGAGGCGTCCGCGTTCTCGGTGCCGGCCACCTCCACCGCGTGGCTCCTGCCCTACAACGCGCAGTACGAACAGGCCCGGCTCGAGAAGACGGCGGGCGCCGCGCCGGCCCGTGACTACGGCTACCCCTCCCTGTTCAAGGTCGGCGACAGCTTCGTGCTGCTCACCGAGGCCGATGTGGACGGCCGCTATGCCGGCAGCCGGCTCGTGCACAAGGGCTCCGGCGCCTACCAGGTCGTGCTGGCCGACGCGCAGGTCCACGCCTCGGGAGCGCTGCGCACCCCCTGGCGCACCGCAATCATCGGCGACCTGGCCACGGTGACCGAGTCGACCCTGGTGGATGACCTCGCCTCCCCCGCCCGGATCACCGACACCTTGACGGCGGGGTGCTGTACGACAGCGGCGTCATCCGGAGCAAAGGGCCCGCCAGGTCGAACTTCGACCGCGCCGACTGGGCGAACGCCCGGTTGTCGTGTGACGAGTCCTAGCTGGGCAAGCTCATGGGCCCCGAGGAGAGCCCCTACTTGCCGGCCGGGAGCTCAAGGCAACTCCCGAACCATTGCGGACGTAGGCCGCCAGACTGAAGGTATCGGTTGAATGACTCCGCTCTGATACCCCTGAGCTGGTGAGGCTCGAGGCGCTGTCGGAGGGACAGGCGGGCGAGGCATGGCTCGCTGGGCTCGCGGACGGCGCCGAAGAGGCGAGAAGTGGACCCAACGAAGAAGGAGAAACACCATGAGCTACATCGATGGATTCGTTGTCCCAGTGCCCGTCGCCAACAAGGATGCCTACCGAGCGATGGCCGCCAAGGCCCTGCCGCTGTTCAAGGAATATGGTGCGACCCGCGTCGTCGAGTGCTGGGGCGACGATGTGCCTGACGGAAAGGTCACCGATTTCAAGGGGGCGGTGAAGGCGCAAAACGGCGAGACGGTGGTCTTCTCGTGGATTGAATGGCCGTCAAAGGCCGCCCGCGACGAGGGCAACAAGAAGATGATGGAAGATCCACGCATGAAGGAGATGCAGGGCATGCCTTTCGACGGTCAGCGCATGATCTTCGGCGGATTCTCAGTCCTGCTCGACTCCTGAACCGAACCCCTCGAGTGGGGCCGGAGCCGAAGCCGCGACAAGCGAGCCAGCCGGCAGGGGCAGGGGTTGTACGACCTCTCCCCCCTTCGACCCCTCGGCTCCAGCCCCCCTCAACACGGCCCACGTCCCACCCACACGCCACCGACGGGACGTTCAACCGGCGGAGCCCTTCGATGTGTCTGTATTCGCGCTGCGCCGCGCTACACATTGGCCTTCATCCACGAGGATGACAGCCCCCTCGTTCCAGCTGCGTCAGGTCCATGCTCGACGTTGTTGTATACGCAGCCCATGCTTCCATGAAAAACGGGGCGCGGCTAAGCTTGAGAGCCACTGGAAAAGGAGTTTGTCATGGCTCTCACCAGCTCGTCGCGATTCTGGCGCGACCCACAATTGCCCTGGCTCGAAGCCCGGGTCGTGACCGATGGCCGCGACTTCTGCCACGCCGCCCATGCGCACGAGACTTTTTCGATTGGCGCCATCATGAGCGGGCGTAGCACCTACCGCAACGGGCGCTGGCAGGACGTGGTCGGGGCGGGTAGCACGGTCATCATGAACCCGGGCGACGTGCATGCCTGCAATCCCATTGGCGACGCCCCCTGGGCGTATCTGATGCTTTACATCGATGTGGCATGGCTTGGCGCCCGCCAGGCGGAGCTGGGACTGGGGGCCAATGATGACTTCCGCCCTTTCTCGGCGAAACAAAACCAGGCGCCCGAGCTGCACCGGCAGATCCTCGGCCTCTATCAGATACTGGCCAACGAAGCACAGGACCCACTGGCCAGGGAGCAGGCGATGGTCACGTTCGCCGGTCAATTGCACACGGCCCTGTCATCGGTGGGGGCCGAAGTGTCGGCCTGCGACCCCCGACTGCGGCGGGCCGAGCAGTACATCCGCGCTCATTGTCTGCAGCCGATTTCCCTCGACGACATCTGCACCGCGGCAGGGTTGTCGGCGTCGCACCTGATCCGCACATTCAAGCGCCGCTACGGGTTGACGCCGCACGAGTTCGTGGTCAATGGCCGCATCCAGTACGCCCGTCGTGAGCTGCGCCAGGGCAGACCGATCGCCGAAGTGGCCCAAGCCGCCGGGTTCGCGGATCAGGCCCATCTGCAACGCACCTTCAAGCGCTACCTGGCCGCGACTCCCGGGCACTACCAGGCCAGTAGCAGATAGAAGGCGCAGCCCGCGAGCAGCAGGGCCATGGCCCTGTTGAAACGGCGCAAATGCGCAGGGCTGTCGACCCAGTGCCGGATGGAGCTGCCCACTGCGGCCCAGCAGGCGATGGACAGGTAGCACACCACGAAGTAGATGGCGGCGAAGTACCCGATCAGCGCGACCTCCCCGCCCGCGGCAAAGGCGCCCATGCCGGCCACGCAGGCCAGCCAGGCCTTCGGATTGAGCCACTGCATCAAGGCCCCGCTCCAGTAGCCAGGCAAGGTGTCGTCGTCGGCGCCCCCCAGCTCGCCGTCGTCACACCAGAGCTTCCAGGTCAGGTACAGCAAGTAAACAACTCCCGCCAGGCGCAGGGTACTGACGAGCCACGGCCAGGCCATGAAAGCTTCGTGCAGGCCCAGGCCGATGGCCAGCAGCAAGAGGGTGAAGCCCAGGGTCGCACCGAACACATGGCGCAGGCTGACGCGCAAACCATGGCGGGCACCCGTGCTCAGAGCGACCACATTGACAGGTCCAGGGGAAATGGAAAGGGCCAGCGCGAATGCGGCCATGGACAGGGTCAGACTCATCTCGACCTTTGAAGACAGAGGTTTCGAAGGCAAGAATAGGGAGACGGGCAGGCCGGGGTATTGAACAAAATGCTCCTGCTGGAGCGGCCAGAAACTGCTAGATACATCTTCCAAAACCAGGCATCTCACAGCCCTTGGCTGCTTCTACGCAGCTATTCCCAGCAGGTTCAGAACATGTCCTATCAAGACCCAACACCATCTGTCGTGTTGCGTACGACCCTCCTTATATTCATGGCCCTGGCCACGAGTGCAGGGAGCCCTCCCGCACCGCTGGCCGACTCACCCGCCTCGTCGCTCGGAGTCACACTCCCCATCGAGGTCATCGGAGAGAACGGAACCGAGAGGTCCATCACCCTACCGCTCACGGAGCAGGATCGCCAATCCGTCCTCAAGCTCTGGCTCCAGGTCCACAGCCTGAGCTACGAAAACAAGGCGAGCATCCGCTTCAACAATGGAGCATGGATCGACCTCAACAACTCGACCGCCTTCGTCGAGGGGCTCGGGAGGAACTACGGTGGGATTGGTGGAGCCTTCGCCACGCTCCCATTGCGAATCGATGTTCCGGCCGGTGCCCTCGTGGCCGGGAACAACATCCTCCACTTCAAATTCAACCAATCCGATGGACGGTCCATCGGCTTCCGGGTGTTGAAGCTCAACTTCATCCGGCCCGATGGAAGCCGGGTCTTCGCGGATGGCCAATTCACGCAGGAGGATCCGAACACCTGGCAACCGCCCATCTCCACTGAGAACGCCATCGCGGAAGGTGAGTTGCTGTGGCGTAGCGGTGCCCTGATTCAATCCCAGAAGAACCCGGTCTCCATCCACGCGCACTGCATGGATTGTCACACCCAGGACGGCAGGGATCTCAAGTACTTCAACTATTCGAACCATGCCATCATCGAGCGTTCGAAGTTCCACGGGCTGACCGCGGAACAAGGCATGAAGATCGCGTCCTATATCCGAACCCTCTCAGGCGTTCCCAACCCCGGTCGGCCCTGGAATCCGCCGTACCAACCGGGCCCTCGCGTCGGACTCCAGCCCGTCGAACACTGGGCAGCGGGAGCGGGCATCGAGCAGGTCCTGGAGAAGGACCGGGACATCCTCCCGCACATCTTCCCCAGATTCCCCAACATCCAGCAGGGAGACGTGCTCACCACGGGCTCTCTCAATACCCGCACCACGCCCATCCCCCTGCAACTCCCGGATTGGAATCACTGGCTGCCCACCATCCACCCCAAGGACGCCTGGGGGAGCGACTTCACCCACAGCGACGCCTACAAGTGCTACAACGGAGAGAACGGGGGCTGCTCCACCATGGGCCCTGATTACAAGAGCATGCGCGCGCGGGCGGCGCTCGTCAAAGACAGCGCCTACACGAACTACTTCGAGAATCTGCATTACCAGAGCCAGTCGTGGAAGCGCGCTCTCTACGAGTTCCTCTGCCCGAGGTACCCCAGCGCGCAAAGATGCTACAAGTTCCCCGAAGGCAAGGAGAGGATCCCCGACGAGCTCATCGGCCATGACGAGGCGTACGCCCAGAAGCTCTACTCCACCACCCTCTGGGCCATGGTGAAGACGTGGGAGATCATGCAGGAGTTCGGTCTGGAGGGACACCAGAAGCAGCTGTACAAGAGCTCCCGGGAAGATTGGGGGTGGATGATTAATTACAGCTTCGACACGTCCCCCAACATGCTCCAGCTCCATCGGGACAGGACAGGAATCAACAACAACTCCCCCTTGATGTTCGTCTACTTCTCCGCGGCGTGGTACCAGCTCGCGTTCACCCTCTACAATGGCAACCACTCCGATGGGATGTATCGAGACGGACAGCGCCCCATCGACTGGCCCTACGCCTATGCCTTCATCGCGGAGCTCCAGAACAGCCCCACCCCGAACGTCCCCTTGAATGGCCTGCTGACCCTCTGGCTGCTGAAGGCAATGCAGGTGGCGGACAACACCATCGGGCCTGATTCACGGGTCAGCGGCTATCATAATCCTTCCCCTGGCTGGGCTCCGAGAACCGTCGCGGATCTCAGCAAGCTCGTAGCGCCAGGGTTCATGAAGGGATGGTCCGACATTACGGAGGAGGAGCGACAAGACATCCTGGAAGCCATGCTCTACGCGTGGTGGACGAAATCCAACGACTATGACAAAACTGTCTGGTGGAAGGATAGCGAAGTCGCCAGTACCACGGAAGTCATCAATGGTAACTACGAGGGCTCCGTGGGAAACAAGCTGTGGTATGTGCTTTCGCACTTCAAACACCACGGCGTCAGCCCGGGACTCGTGAATAGCGTAGCGACCTGGGCTCAGGGTATCTGGCCGCAGAGGGACTGGAGCGAAGTCACAAGGGCCAGCTGCCGCCCTCAACTGCATTATTACATCTGCGACACAGAATCCTTCCGCTAGTTCCTACTCCTCCAGCCCGATCCTCCCCACATTGGTTTCTCTGATGTGCAGGCGAGGCCACTCACTTACGCAGTGTCCTCGCCTGCACGCTCAATTGGCGGAGGTGACGTGGTCCACGCACGCCCAGCCATTGCCCACGGCCACCACGCGCAGGACGTGGCTGCCGGAGGACAGGCCCGTCTTCGTGAAGACAGCCTGCTGATACTTCTAGCCTTGGGCGTCGTAGAAGCTCACGCGACCCTGGAGCACGTCATCCAGATACACGTCGGCCTCGCCTCCCCAGGTGTGGCGGTCGGCGAAGAGTGTCACCGAGGTGCCGGTGCTGGGAGGGGTGGAGCGATGAGCATGAAGAGCCGGGTGGCGGTGCTCGCGCTGCGCCGGAAGGAGCCGGCCGGGACCGTGGATGCCGCGAGGTGACGAAGGCGGCCAATGGGCACGGCGGCCCACTGGCGGCACAGCGCGCGGGACTGCCTACAGCGGACAATTCTCGTTCGTCGCTGGGCTGATGACGCTGGCGTTGTTGATGGAGCAGGGCCTCACGGACCTCAGCCGGATGTGGCCCGCGGCTCCTCCGCCTCCTCCGCCGCTTCCCTTGGCACCGGAGACCGGAGTGCCATCGGAACCAGAGCCAGGCGTCGTACTCAGAGCCCCTCCGTTGCCGCCCTCTCCACCCGCCTGGGAATTCCCACTTCCGCCAGCAGCCTGACCCTCCGAATCCGTGGGGCCATCTGAACCCGCCTCGCCATTGGCCTGGGTGCTGGAGAGATAGCCGCTGCCCTCCCCACCACCTCCTCCATTCGCGGTCAGTCGGCTCGAACTGCCGAGATTCAGTTGGTGGGCCTCGAGCAACACCTGGCCACCACTGCCTCCTCCCCCGCCCCCTCCTACCTGACCACCGTTGGAAGTGCTGTACTTCCCTTCGCGCCCGCCACCTGCGCTAGCGGAGACTCGTTGGTTGACCGTGAGGGTGCCCGCTACGGACAGTTGCACGGCGCCGCCTCCCGATCCCCCCTGTCCTCCCTGGGCCTCATCTCCTCCGCCCCCTCCTCCGCTCCCTCCCGAACAACCTCCTACAAGAGGGACGAAGGACGACCCCCCCGCGCTCCCTCCATCGCCACGCACCGAGCCAGCCGCCGTCCCATTACCTCCAGGAGCGCCCGCGGTCTCCCCTCCAGCGCCTCCGCCACCGCTTCCCACCAAGTCACTGAACACGCCCCCCCTGCCACGTCGCTCCGTGCAGGCCGACGCCAGACTGCCACCCGCGCCGGGCACCGTGCCCTCCGCATCGGCGAAGATGCCGTGGTTCAGCGTGGCATCTCCGTATACAGCGAAGATGACGGGGCGCTCGCCCACCAGCCGCAGATTCCCGCCCAGATTCAGCTCCGACAAGGCGAACAGCACCATCCTGGTGCCTCCTTGCGTCAACTCGATGGGGGTGGGTGGCGGCTTGCTGAAACAGGCGGTGGAATTCCAACTCAGCGTCGTCGAGTCGAAGGTGACACCACACGTCGTGGTTGTGGTTAGCGACTGGAGGCTCTCCGTGGGGATGGCATCAGGATCGAAGTTGCTCGGAATGTAGGGGAAGCGGCTGCACTTGCCGTCGGAGGCACGGCACACCCCGGACCCGGCGCCACCCGCGAGCGTGCACGAGGCATTCACCTTGGCGGGGTCCGGCTCCTCGGTACAATTGTTGAGCGCCGCACAACCTCCCGTCACGAGGAAGCAGGTGCTGGAGGGAGTGCACGGGGTCGGGGTCCCCTGACAAACTTGCATTGCGCTACACGCATCGCCCAGGGTGCAGGCGTCGCCATCGTCACACAGCGTCTGCTGGCACTTGGAGTCCTGACAGCCCTTGAAGCCGTTGCAGTCGTAGTCCACCGCAACGCTGCACCGCTCGGCGGCCCCCGGAAACACCTCGGCGCTCTTGTCGTCGCAGTCCTGCCCCTCCACCCCCTCTTCGCGCGCGATGAAGGTGTCCCCGTCATCGTCCTTCGCCTGCAGCGTCATCTCAACGGAGGCGAAGTCCCCCAGGGGCACCGGGATGGGCTGCGAGAAACGCTGCTCCACCTGAGAACCGGAGCACCCCTCCTCCGTGGAGCCATCGAAGGAAGACACCTCCAGCGACAGTTCCCGCCCCCACTCGGGCTTGCGGAACACCGCGACGAGAATCTTCCT
This sequence comes from Archangium minus, assembly GCF_044360475.1. Lineage (NCBI taxonomy): Bacteria > Pseudomonadati > Myxococcota > Myxococcia > Myxococcales > Archangiaceae > Archangium > Archangium minus. Next base: position 3,764,964 of record NZ_CP043494.1, on the reverse strand, counting down.
CGCGTCCGGATCCTTGAACTGGCTCTGGAGGATGTCCGTCTGGCCCTGTTGCCCCTGGGCGTCCCTGGCCACTACGCGCAGACACGCCGGTCGGTAGGAGCCGTAGTTCACCGTGACCCGCACGGCGCCTTCGGGAGGCCCCTTCTCGCTGCACGCAACGCACATCCACAGCAGTCCCACTATCCAGAGTCGACGCATGCCCTGAGTTTACCGCTCCTGGGCGCACGTGGTTCACCGAAGTGGACGGATTCCCGAGTGGTGCGTGCTGGGCTTCGGCGAGGGACGGACTGAAGCGTCGAAAGGGCCTAGTCAGTCTTCCGCTTCTTGGTCTGGGGCTCCTCCGCATCGGGCTTGGAATCGCCGTCCTTGAAGGTCTGCGGGCCCCACTTCTGGGTGGTCACGACGATGGCGTCCTTTCCGTAGCCCTCCGCGGTGCCAAAGCGAGCCTTGAAAGAATCCTCCTTGTCACCCACCCGGTACATGTCCATGGTCGGGTAGGTATTTCGAGCCGTGGCATCCGTGGTACCCGCCGTCTGCTCCGCGGTGATGGTCTGCTTCCCATCCTTGGCCACGACGGGCGCGAAGTGGAACGGTGACTGATTCTCGCCCGGCTCCTGCTGCCGGATGATTCCATAGGCCTCGCCAGGCTCTGGATTCGCGTGATGATTGACAGCACCTGGCTTCTTCTGCTTGGCGCTCTGGGACACCGCGATGTTGTCGTCGTTGGAATAGCCAAACACCTCACCCGTCACCTTCTCCTTGCTGGCGAGGGTGTACTCGTTGGGCTTGTGTTTGGTGGGCAGTGGCCCGCCGTGCAGGAACTCCTCGGCGTTGTGCACGCAGTCCTTCACGCCCTTCTGGAACTGATAGCGCTCGAAGGAATCCGTTCCGTGGGTGTAGGTCGTGGGGCTCTTGGCCTCATTCCCGAGACCCACGAATTTATCGTCCTTGACCTTGGTGTTGACGAAGAGCGAGGCCTGCGCCTCTTTGCCCAGCTTCTTGCCATCTACCTTGGCGTCCTCCGGATAAATGCCATACTTCTTGTTGTCCGTGAGCTTGACGATGGACGGCAAGGGCTTGCTGATGCCTTTGGGCATGGTCTTGTCTCGTTTTCTGGTCCCAGAAAGGCAACCGGTCGTTCTATCGAGAGGCGAGGATAGAGGGTCACACCTCGGAAGAAAACACTCGGAAGCCCAGGAGAAGACTCCCCCAAAAGAGGGAGGGAGCACGCCCCCTGCCATGCAAGTCAGGGCTGTGCGGGTAGCAGCAGTGCGTCCCGGACCTCTGCTGGCGGGTTCGCGCTGAGCGCCAGATAGATCTCGAACCACGCCAGATAGGAGCGCCAGGAAGGATCTCCCTGGTCGAGGAGGGAGCGTCGCGCCTGATTCAGACGCTTGGGCACGTCGAAAGGCACCTGCGTGTTCCCATCCGCGTGCAACTGCGCCGCGAACCAGAGCACGTCGAGCTGACCGACATCGACCGGTGCGTGGGTGCGCTCGATCAGGGTGTCGGCATGCTCGAGCGCCTTGCCCAACCAGCGGGCCGCCTGCGCCGTGTCTTGTCGATCCACGGCATTCTCGGCCAGCCGCATCTCCGCCAGCGTCACCGCGCGGATATCCTCATCGCGATCCGACTCGGCGAACTGTTCCAGGAACAGCGCGCGCCGCTGTTCGAGTGCGTGGGCGGCGGCGTCCAGGTGCCCGAGTCGGGTCTCCGCATTGGCGCGCAGTCCCGCGGCGATGATGCGATAGGAGCGCAGAACGTGCCGGGGTGTGGCGTGTGCCCAGTTCAGCGTCGCTTGCACGGCGGGGGTAGCCAGGTCGCGATCAACTCGGTCCAGGTCCTCCAATGCCCGCTGGGGCTGACCCGCCCCCAGCTCCGCGGCGCAGCGAGCCAGCCGCACCACCAACCGGTTGCGCAGGCCCTCCGCGTCGCTGGGGCCCGATTCCACGGTGGGCAGCTCGCGATCGTAGAGCGCCAACGCCCGCTCGAATCGACCCGCGGCAAGGTTGTAGAGCGCCGCACGATCCAGCGCCAGGGTGGCGAACCTGGCCAGCTTCGGTGTGGCGTCCACCATGGCCAAGGCCTGATCCGCCGCCTGCGCGGACTCTACGTCGCGGCCAACGTGCAAGAGCGCCCGGGCACGAGCAAGGGACACCGCCAGCCCCGCCGCGTTGTCCACGTAGGGCAACTTGTCTCGCTGCTCGAGGTAACCCAGGGCGATGTGGAAGTTGCCCACCTGGGTGTGCAGCATCCCCAACGCGCCGAGGATCATCGCCCGGTAGCGGACGTTGTTGCGCACCAGGTCCAGGGCGATCATGTAGTGCCGGTTGGCGCGCTCTGCGGCGGAAGGAGAGCGGCCCCGGAGGAAGTCCTCGTGATGAATGGCGCCATAGAGGGCATGCACCTCGCGCTGGTTCTTGAGCTCCTGCCACGATGCGCGCAGCTCCTTCACGGCCGCCGCCACCGCCTGGGCGTGGGCCTGGTCATCCTCCAGCTTGGGTAACTGGCGCGCCGTGAGGTAGGCCTTCACGAAGTGCGCGAGCGGCTTGGCCATCTTCGCGGAGGAGGTGGTGACTTCCTTTTCCACCACCTCGGGGCTGACGCCGGCACGCAACCGCAGGCTCATGGACTCGATGGCACTTTCCAGTGAGCCCGTCCGTTGAGTCACGAGGTCGAAGTCGGCACGGGCGTCGTCCAGGCGCTGCCTCCCCAACCGGCGATAGGCGCGGCCCATCATCGCGCGGCGAAACAACCGTTCGGCCCGGCGGCGTTCCTCGGTCCCGGGCGGGGCGTCGTCGACGTAGACCGTCGCCAATGCCTCCAGCACGCCGTCGGCGCCAAGACCCGCCGCGCGCTCGACGGCGTCTTGCACCAGGACGCGTCGGCGAAGGGGATCCTTTTGCTGGCGGTAGAAGGCGATCAACGCATCCCGGACAGGGCGAGGGGGACGCTCGTCGTGCAAAGCGTTGACGTGACGGCCCAGCTCCAAGGCAAACGCATACGCCGAGCCGGCGGGCGCCGATGCGAGTGCCTGAGCCATGGCGGCATCCGCCTCCTCATAGGGGCGCCCCCGGTACAGGGCACGGACGGCGGCGCGAGCGAAGTCGAGCTGGTCGTCGTCACGAAACACTTTGTTCATGGAGAGCCGACGGCCGGCTTCGACCAGGGCCTCCCGATCGTCGAGCTTGCGGTACAGCGCATCCGCTTGCTCGAAATAGGCTTCCAGCACCGCGCGCGGCGTGGTGTCGGTCACCTGGGCGGACTCCAGCTCCTGGCGCGCCAGCGTGAAGTCGCCAGCGGCTTCCGCCAGTTCACTGCGCACCACGTGTTGAAAGACGGCGGAGGGCGGGCTGGGCGCCGCGGCGGGATCCAACGCGGCCATGCGTTGCCGTTCGGCGTCGATCGGCTCGTCCACCATGCGGCCGCGCTCGCGCTCCTTCATGGCGCGCCGGTGGTCGATGAGGAGCAGCAGCGGCTCCGCCAGTCCCGCGGTGGCGGGATCGTTCACCGAACGCATGTGGCGGGCGTAGAACTCCGCTGCCTCGAAGTCCTCGAAAGCCAGGTGGAGCAGGCTCAGGCGCATCATCAGCAGACGGCGGGGTTTGGGCCGGGCTTCGAGCAGCAGACGTTGGCGATAGAGCAGGAGTTGATCCGCGCGCCTGCCGACCATTCTCAATTCCTCGTTGAGACGAGGAACGTCCCAGTTGCTGGGAACCTGGCCATCCAGCGGCAGCTGATACACATCCAGCGATTGCTCGCGCGAGCAGGTCGCGATGAGTGACGCGGCCGCGGGCGCCGGGTACTCGCAGCTCCAGGACACACTGGTGAGCTGGTCCGGACTGGAGGCGGCGGCCAACTCGGGCGCGTCCTCGCGCTCAGAAGCGAAAGGCACCCGGAACAGCACGCCTCTGTCGCTGGCGTCGATCACCCCGTCCGCATTGGAGTCGGTGAAGAACTGCACCACGTACAGCGAGCGCCCATCGAGCGCGAACACCGGCTGTCCGGTCTGTCCCGGAAGATCGAGCGCCAGCGGTACGGGGACAGCGCCGGGGCGATCCAGCCGGAGAGCCTCCAGATGGGGCGAGGCGCGCGCGGCGAAGCCGGGGCCCACCTGCTGCACGGAGCGCTCGACCGGGACGTACACCAGCCAGCGCCCATCGGGTGAGACGGTGGGACTGGTCAGATTGCGCTCGAGCAGGGGACGACTCACGCTCAACTCGCGCTCCACCACGACCCGCGACAATCGCAGATCACCCTGGATGGTCGCCCGGCTCACCAGCGCGATATGCGAGGCATCGATCCATTCCGCCTGCAGCGCGCTGGTCTCTTCCTCAAGGCAGCGGCGACCTTCCCCACCGGACAGCTCTCGCACACACAACTGGCCGCTGGCCTGGTTTCGGAACGAGATGTAGAGCAGGTGTTTGCCGTCGGGACTGATCCGCGGCCAGGTCACGTCGGCACCTTCGTCAAAGAGGCGGCGCTCGCGGCCCTGTTCCAGATCCTGAATGTAGATTTCGGTCGCGATGTTGCGATTGGACACGAAGATCAGCGTGTTCCCATCGGGCGCCAACTGCCCCAGGAATTGATCTCCCATGCCCACGGTGAGCAGTGAGGGCCTGCGCAAGCCTCCGTCGTTCTCATCGTCCTGTGCCCAGACGCTGCCCGCGATGAAAACAACCAGGGCCAGGAGGAACCGGCCAGGGAGCGTCAGCACTTCTTTTCTCCCCAGGTGCCGTCATCGGCTTCAACCCAGCCGCCGCAGATCACCCCCTCCGCGTGCACCTGTTTCCAGCTCCGGCGTAGCGACTCTTCGGGCACGCTGGGGCGGACCGTCCGCATCCATTGCCACAGCTGCCGCCGAGCCTGGTTCACCCGTTCCACCAGGGCGACGTCATCCGCGGACAAGCGTCCGGCCCGGCAGCGGCTCCGGGTGTCCACCAGCAACCCGTCCCGCCCTTCTCCCACACAGTGGCGCCGCAGCAACTCGTCGACACGGTCCGCGTGTGTCTTGCCGAGGTTCTCGACCAGCGGCGTAGGCTGGATGCCCAAGTCCTCCAGTTGGTTGGGCGTGAGCGGCACCGGCGTCGGACTCATGCCCGCGCGAGCGAGACGCCGTTCCACGTCCTTGAACGAACCCGAAGCCTGTTCCTCGAGCGCCGTCGCGCGATCGACCATGACGATCTCCGGGGCGCGAATGCATCCAGAGAAGGCGAAGGCGGCAAGAAGCAGCAACCCGCGGCGTTTCATGGCAGGGCCTCCGGAGGAGACAAGGAGTCAATAACCCGGTCGACGATGGGGCCCATGGGAATGCCCCGGATCTCGTCGATGCTGATCAGCCTGGCCAGGCCGCCCATGGTGATGCTCAGGCGACCGAAGCCGTGGTTGAAGCTCACCCGCACGTGCTCCGGGTAACCCAATCCCAACGCGTAGCGGACGCGGTTGGTGGCGGGATCCGTATGGTGCGGATCCTCGAGGTCGAGCAGATCAAGCAGGTGGCGGTTGCCGATGCGCAGGATCTCCGCGCGCCCAGTGACGCTGCGATCCTTGCCGGAGATGACGACGGCGGCATTTCCGTCAAAGGGCTCGCCCCGGGACGATTTCACGCCGGTCGCCCGCACGCGAGCCTCCAGGGTGGAGTGCTTTCCCCGCCAGTCCAACACGCACTGTCCGGTGATACGCCCACCGCGGACGCCCATCTCCAGCTGACTCAAGGAAACCATATTCTGGTTGATGGACAGGTTTCCGGCCAAGGGCGCGATAGAAATGAGAGGCGTGGTGATGCTGCCCACCGACACGAAGCCGTTGCGTGAAAGCAAGGGGTGTTGGTCGGCGAAGCGAAGCATCGAGTACGGGTTCACGTCGATGTCGCTCAGCAGCCGCATCTGTCCTTCGTAGAACGCCACGTTTTCGGTCAGCGGCACGTTGCCATCGAGCATTTCGATTGCAATCCCCGATTCGGGCAGCCGCAGGTTGACGTTCTGGAGGAGAAGGTCGGAGAGGGTTTGGAAGACCACCAGGTTGGGCGAAGCCACCCGGAAATCAACCGTGACCTTGCCGCTGCTCTCGAGGAAGCCTGGCCGCGCAAGTTTGGACAAGTCCTGCGCCAGCTCACCCCGGACCGACAGGCGGCGCCGGTCGTCGCTGAGCTCGAGCCGACCTTTGGCTTTCAGCTGGGTACTTGTCCCCCCATTGGACAGCTGCAGGTCGGGGATGTGAATGACACCATTGGGCTCACGGAGAGCGGAGAAAGACCATTCCAGCTCCTGAACCGGATAGGGCAGCGCGGGCCGCTGTTCGAGAGAGCGAACCTTCAAGTGTTGTTTCAGCTCGATTTCGCCCGCTTCCCTCTTCTCCGTGAAGGTGGCGGTGGTGTCGCTGGACACGTCGGCGAATGACAGCCGGCGATCGCTCATGCGCACGGCGAGTTTTTCCACCGTCAGATTGCTGTGGACGATTCGCCGTGGCCCATCAGCGAGCGACTCGAGCTGCCAATGCAGAGCGGGGAGGTTGATCGACTGGGCTTCCTGTCTCCAGCGGATGCCGCGCACGTCCACCACCGCCTTCCCGTCGAAGCTGGCAGTACGCAGAGGGGCGGGGGCCAGGCTCGGGGTTCCGTCGGAGGCGATGTTCGTGATCACCCCGAGCAGCGTGCCATGCAGCTCGACGTTCAGCGCGAGCTGCGAGGGATCCAGTTCCGCGGGCACCTGAGCCTTGGCCAAGAGAGGAGCCAGCGCACCGATGGGCGGAATATCGCCCTTCACATCACAGCGAAGCGCACGGGCTTTTCGGTCGAACGCCAGTGCGGCATCGAGTGCGATCTTCAGCCCTGCCTGGCTGGTGAGCCCCAACCGGAGCGACGGCTTTCGGCGATCAAGGTCCAGCGTCAAGGTCTGGTGCTGAGAACCCACGTCGTTTTCACCAACGCGCAGCCCTTCGATTTGAAGATCCACTTCGCCCTTGTGCCGCCAGGAATCTCCTCGCGAATGCATCACGACGGCGAGGTTGCTGGCCGACACGTCGTCCCATCCTGGCCGCTGAAGGCGCAGCTCCGTTCGGTGCTCCAGCCGTGGCGAGGAGGAAAAGAGCGCCGCCAGCTTGCCCGTGGAGGCCAGGTTCACGGCCAGGTGCTTCCAGGGAATGCGTGCGGCGACTGACTCGGGGATGAAAGGCCGAGCGGCGACCAGGTCCGGGGTCTGGACAGCCAAGGTGTACGCCACATCGTCGGTCCCTTTGGTGGCATCCATCGACGCGTGCATCGTGCCAACGTCGAGCTCCAGCCGAGCGCGGGCCCGGCTCAGCCGCGGCTCGTCCAACTGAGGGAACACCTCCGACGCGTTGAGCGTCATGTGCACGGGGCCATTCAGCACCTCGCGTCCATCCGCCGTAACCACCTGGAGCGCCCCCACGGGCACGTCCGCTTTCAGAGCGAAGGGCGGCTCACCCGCCAAGGGGGCATGGAGCTGAAAGCCCAAACGCTCAGCAGTCGCACGGGTTCCGGATGCACGGACGTCCAATGCATCCACCATTCCAGACAGGGCAGCATCCCCCGCGACCTTGATGGGCGATGAGGGGTCTGGCCGCAGCTGGTGCCCCTTCAGTTCGCCGGAGGCCTTCGGAACACGAAGCGTGGTGGGCCCCCTGACATCGAGTCCCTGGAGCGCAAATGCGAGCTGAGCGGTCAGCCCCTTTTGGGGATCAGGGGTCGCCACCAAGGAGACACGCCCACCGCCGAGCGCCACCCGAAGCTCGTCTTGAACGAGCTGGAGCGCCGCGACGTCGGCGTCCAACCCCAGTTTGCCTTGGGCTCCCAACTGCGGCATGGCGCTGAGCGTGACCTCTTGGGCGTCCAGATGCACCTTGCCGCGCTCGATGGAGAACGGACGCCAATCAGCGGGGACCTGTTGCAGCAGCCGTCCGAGCTCAACATCCGCCAGAGCCCGCGTCACGACTGGCGGAACATCCGCTGCATCTGGAAGCACCAACTGGGCTTGCACTTCGGCGCTGTCGGTCAGCTGGGTACGGTCCAGCTCGATGGCGATGTGCTGCTTCTCGCTATCAAACTTCGCAGAGGCCGAGCCGTGCAGCAGTGTGCGGACCGTGAACTGCGGATCGAACGTCTGTCGCGCGACATCGAGGTCCACCCGCGCGCGAGCGCCCGACGCCCCTGCCTCCGCCGAGAGAGTCAGTTCCAACCGGGCTGAGGCCGACGGAATGGCTGGGCCTTCACGGCTCAACTCCAGCGGAAGCGGCGTACCGGTCTGGCCGATTTCCGCGAAGACCTTCCATCCATCGTCTTGATGCTTCGTTTCGACCGCGGCGGCGAGCCCACGCAAGGACCAGTGCTCGAGCACTTCACCCTTCCGAACGCGGACGTAACCCAACAACACGCCCGACACGTCGACCTTCCCGACGGGAGGTGCGGAGGCCAGGAGGGCAGCGACCTGCTGAGAGGCCCCGAGCGGCGCTTCGATGGGCGGCGGTTCAGGGGCTTCCGGCCCCATCAATCCCGTGAGAGACGTGGGCCCAGCATCGTCGGCCACCAGGGTCAAGGCCACGTCACGCACCGCCACCCGCTCAACCAGGGTCGTCCCGCTTAGCAGGGAGCCGGGTGACCATTGCGCCTCCAGCGTGCCGACGCGAAGCAGCTCGGGCGCGACGCTTTGGAACGGCGACGGGGTACGAACCACCAGCCCTTCCAGTCGCAGCCCCGAGAGCAAGACGACCTGGACTGTTTGGTAGTCCAGCTGCAGGCCCGTGGCCGCTTCCACCCTGGAGACGATGCGCTGCTTCAGCCAGGGACGGTCGAGGAGGTGCAGAGCAGCCACCGCCGTGACCAGCACCAGCGCGAGGGTCGCAACGGGAAGCAGGAGCACGCCTGCGATGATTCGAGCCAACCGCCGACGAAGTCGTCCAGCTCCTGGGGATTCCATGATTTTCGGTCGGGAGCGAGCGGCCCCCTCCGTCCTACCATGCGACGGAAGGGGGTTTCAATCGCGCCGGAGCCCCGGAACATTGGCTGCATCCAAGGGAGGCGGCGGGGGAGGCTGACGGGAGCGTGTGCTCTGGCGAGGTGTGGCTGGGGGGAGGGGCAGCACGGGACCGGCAACTGACGTTCCAGGAAAGGTGTTCATGAAGAAGCTCCGCATTCCCATGAAGGACGTTGAAGCAGCAGCGCAGCTCAGCTCCATCGCCCTGATTCTGGGGTGGTCGCTGGAGTCGGTGACGGAGGCGACGTCCACCCGGCCCTACCAGATCATCTGGGTCACCGATGAAGACGAAGCGGGTAGCCGGAGCATCGTGCGCTTCATCGACGACTTCATGATTGAAGTGCCGTACATCTACATTGAGAGCGAGGCTCCCGAGCACCTTGCCCCCGGGCTCCCGGAGTTCGTGGACGTCTACACGAATGACGAAATCCGGAAACTGGCGGACTCGGCGGCGACGGCGGAGCAGCTCCATCTGGCCGTGCGCCTCATGGCGCTCATCGCTCCGCCCGAGTTCGACGCGTCTTTCTTCGAGTTCTTCCGCAAGAGCCTGACGTTCCCGGACCCCACGGTGCAGCGCAAGGCCATCCTCGCCATGGGATACGTGGGCTGGAAAGAACTCCTTCCCGTGCTGGAGCAGCTCGCCAAGGAGGCCCTCCTCGCCTCCTCCGCTCCAGCCCTCCCCCTCAACATGGCTTTTATCCCACCTATACGTCCTTTGCTGTAGGTGCGGCTTGTTTCGACCCCTTTGACAGAAACGTGCACCTTCACACATGCAGACTCTTTTCACATAGCGTGCGGGTCTCGGGTTCGAGACAATGGCGAGGGGGCAAACATGACCAATCCCATCGAGCTCAATGCCCATGAGCTGTCCGCGTTGATTCACCAACGCAAGGTCTCCTACCGGGAGGTCATGCAGGCCTGTTTGGAAAGAATCGCCGAGGTGAACCCGGCCCACAACGCCATTGTCAGCCTCCAAGACGCAGAGGAACTCTATCGCCAAGCGGATGAGAGGGACACCCAACTGGCTCGCGGCGAGTCGCTAGGCTGGATGCACGGAATTCCGCAGGCCATCAAGGATCTCAGCGCGACTCGGGGAATCCGTACCACGATGGGGTCACCCCTGTTGCGCGACAATGTCCCAACGCACGACTGCATCATGGTGGAACGAATGAAGGGTGCGGGCGCCCTCATCATCGGAAAAACCAATACCCCCGAATTTGGTCTTGGCTCACACACCTTCAACAATGTCTTTGGAATCACCGGCAATGCGTGGGAGGTCTCCCGCTGCGCGGGCGGCTCCAGCGGAGGCACGGCCGTGGCTCTTGCCTTGCGAATGCTGCCGGTCGCCGACGGCAGCGACATGATGGGATCCCTTCGTAATCCCGCCGCCTACAACAACATCTTCGGCCTTCGGCCGTCGCAGGGTCGTGTTCCCTATGGTCCGGCACGGGACCAGTACGTGGCCCAACTGGGGACGGAGGGGCCCATGGGTCGCTGCGTGCGTGATGTGGCGTTGCTGCTGTCGACCCAGGCGGGCTGGGACCCTCGTGTCCCGCTTTCAATCGCCCAGGACGGCTCCGTCTTTGCCGAGCCACTCGACACCGAGGTGGCGGGGCTCCGCATCGGCTGGCTGGGAGATCTCCAGGGATATCTCCCGATAGAGCCCGGCATCCTCGAGGTCTGCGGCCAGGGACTGATGCGACTGGAGTCCCTGGGGTGTGTCGTCGAACCCGCCGCGCTGGGCTATCCGCCGGAGCAGGTGTGGCAGACGTGGCTGAGTTGGCGACATTGGCTGGTGGCAGGCAACCTGGCCGCATTTTATGCGAACCCCTCCGACCGGGAGCAGCTCAAGCCTGAGGCGCAATGGGAGGTCGAACAGGGCCTGCGTCTGTCCGGTGGCGATACCCACGCGGCGAGCGAGGGCCGGACCGGGTTCTACCAGCATCTGCTCACGCTGTTCGGACGCTATGATTTCCTGGCCCTCCCCACCGCTCAGGTGTGGCCTTTCGATGCCCATCTGCACTGGCCCAAGGTGATCAACGGGCAGGAGATGGACACGTACCATCGCTGGATGGAGGTCACCATCTACGCCACGCTGGGCGGGCTGCCCGCCATCAGTGTGCCGGTCGGCTTCAATGAGGCGGGCCTTCCCATGGGCATGCAGTTGATCGGCCGTCCCCAAGACGACCTCTCTGTCCTGCGGATTGCAGCTGCCTATGAACAGACCATCAGCGACCTGCTGGCACGCCGGCCTCCTGTCTTGGAATGACTAGACCACTTTCTCAGACTTGCCTGTGTTGGTCTCACTGTCGATAACGCGAGGGGAAAAAATGAAAGCCCATGATTTTGCAAGATACGTGGATGTGGCGCGTCAACCCCGGACCGAGGCGCCGCGGTGGTTCAAGGTCCGCAGCGACATCAACTCCGCCTTCCCCTCACCCTTCCGTTCAGAGACGGAGGAGGATCCTCTCTCGCAAGGAATGAAACAGGCACTGAGCCTGCTCAACGCGCTCAAGCCCGAGCCGCAGGGCCCCGCCTACCTCGGCACGAACCCCGCGGTGCCGGACTACTCGGACAGTGCCAATGCTCAGCTCGGGCAGACCGGTCTGCCATTGGGAGACGTGGTCACCCAATCAGCAGGGCTCTTCGAGGGCATGCCGCATTGGAACCATCCGCAGACCATGCCCAACGTCATCCCTCCCGCCAACCTGGCGGGCATCATCTCCGCGATGATGACGCAAGTCTTCAGCCCCAACATCATCGAGGGCGAGTACTCCTGGAACGTGGAGCGCTCCGAGCTGGAGTCTGCCGCCATGCTGGCCCGGCTGATTGGCTGGGATAACCCAAACAACCTGGATGGTACGACCGAGCCAGCGCCGGGAGGGCTCTACACGTTTGGAGGCTCGGGCTGCTACTTCTATGGCATGAAGTACGCACTGACACGCGTCCTCGGCAAGGAATCTCGTTCCAGGGGAATCCGCACGGACGCGAAGATTCTCGTTTCACAACAGGGTCACTATTGTAAGGAGAACTCGAGCGACTGGACCGGCCTGGGCATGGACAACGTCGTGCAGATCCGGACGGATCCGCAGACCAATGCCATGGACCTGAATCACCTGGAACAGGTCATGCTCGCGCTCAACGAGGCGCAAGTTCCCATCGCCGCCGTCGTCTGCACCATGGGCACCACGGATGCCTTCGCCGTGGATGACGTGAAGGCGGTTCGGGCGCTGGTGGAGAAGTACCCCAACCCGGCCCCCTACGGTAAAACCTTCATTTACTGCGACGCGGTAATTGGCTGGGCCTGGTTGACCTTCAGCACCTATGACTTCAGTAGCAACCCCCTGGGCTTCTCTCCCGCGGTACTGGAGCAGGTCCGCAAGAACTACGAGGCGCTCCAGCACATGCGCGAGGCGGACGCCGTAGGCTGCGATTTCCACAAGGTGGGCTGGGCTCCCTACAACTGCAGCTTCATCGCCATGCGCGACTTCACGGAGTTCCAGAACCTGATGCGGCGAGGTGAGTCCGCCTACCTGCAAGCGAGGACGAGGTACAACCCGGGCCTGTATACCCTGGAGGTCTCACGTACGGGGGCCTATTCCATGGCGGGCTGGGCCACGCTGAGGTTCCTGGGACGGGAGGGCTTTCAGTCCATCCTCGGCGGCGTACTCGAGGTGCAGGAGGCGCTGCGCGGGCTGATCCAGGAGCACCCCGAGCTGGTGTGCGTCAACACGGCGGACACGGGCTTCGTGACCCTCTTCCGCGTCTATCCCCCAGGCACCAACGCCCAGCAGCAGTACGAACGCGAGCTCAACAATCCTGACGCCCTCCCGGAACTCAAGAGGCACAACGAGCTGCAAGAGAAGGTCACGGACAAGGTGTGGGAGTGGTTCCGGAGCGGGCAACTCCACGATGGCGCCTACGCTCCTTACATCAGCTACACAAGCGGTTTCCGGCCCACCGCATACAACCCTGATACGACGATGGATGGGGCCGTCATCTACGCCATCAAGTCCTACCCCATGAACCTCAACGTCGGCCTGGACTCCATGCAGGTGCTGCTCAAGATCGTGCTGGCGGCCCGGGACGAGGTACTGAGGGAGGAGGCGGCGGGCCACGCCCCCACCCCCAGGAAGCCGGTGGCTCGCCGGGCGATTCCGCGGTGGGGAACGGTGGAGGATTTGCTCAGCGGGGTCACGCGCCGCACGCACCGCGGGTAGGCACCACGAAGGGCCCCGTGAGCCCTTGTGCCGCGAGATGCAAGACTTCGACAGGAGCCGGGGCAATAAAACCGCCAGACGAGGGGCGTCAACGCACGCACTCGCGGCACCTTCCGGGCCTCGCGCGAGGCAACGAGCCACCCGTCCTCCAGAGGCTGCTCCACCTCCAGGAGGACGGGCCGCAGCTCCGGGTGGAGACTGGCCAGCGCGCAAGGTAGCGCCGCGTCGAAGCCCACCAACTCATGCCCCGCCAGGTCTTCCGGTGAGCGCGGAGGCGCGGCGCGCTCCAGGTAGCGTGAGCTGGCATAGAGCCGCCAGGCGAGCTGCCCCACCTTGGTCGGTAACGGGACTGCCGCGCCGAAGTGGCAGGTACCCGACGCGGTCAATCCCACCATAAACATTGAAAGAGGCTGGAACCAGGCTGGCTTGCACTTCTCTCCTCCCACCGCTTAGACTACATATCACTGATAGTACTGACTTTCTGAATTTGCTTGAACTCGTCTGAGATTGAGCACACATTGCCCATCCCACAATTTGGAGGAAAACCACATATGAAGAACACCCGACTGATGGGATGGCTCACCCTGGGGGCATTCCTCTGGGGTTGCGGTGGACCGCTCGAGGAGCAGTCCGGGACCCAGGAGCCGGAGACTCGCGCGAATGAGGTCACGCTGGCCGGACCCCTGCCGTACCGTGGGATCAACCTCGCAGGTGCCGAGTTCGGCTCGGCGATTCCGGGCACGCACGGCAAAGACTATGTCTATCCGGATCCCGCCTACGCGAACTACACCACGGCGGATTACTACATCACCAAGGGCATGACGACGTTCCGCCTGCCTTTCATGTGGGAGCGGCTGCAACGGACGCGGAATGCCGCGTTCGACGCCACGGAACTGAGCCGGTTGAAGACGACGGTGAACCGGCTCACCGGCAAGGGTGCGACCGTCATCCTGGATCCGCACAACTACGCTCGCTACAACGGTGCCCTCATCGGCTCGGGTATTCCCAACGCCGATTTCGCCGACTTCTGGACGCGGCTGGCCAACGAGTTCAAGGGCAATGCGAAGGTCGTCTTCGGCCTCATGAACGAGCCCCACAGCATGCCCACGGAGCAGTGGTTGGCGGCGGCCAACGCCGCCATCCAGGCCATTCGCAACACCGGAGCCACCCAGCTCATCCTCGTGCCGGGCAACGCGTGGACGGGTGCCCACTCGTGGACGAGCAACTGGTACGGCACGCCCAACGCCACGGTGATGCTGCAGGTCAAGGATCCCCGCAACAACTACGCCTTCGAGGTCCACCAGTACCTGGACAGCGACTCCTCGGGCACCCAGGCCTCCTGTGTGAGCACGACCATCGGCGCGCAGCGGATGCAGTCCTTCACGAACTGGCTGCGCGCGAATGGCAAGAAGGGCTTCCTGGGCGAGGTGGCCGGCGGAACGGACTCGGTCTGCCTGAGCGCCCTCGACAACATCCTGGACCACCTGGAGGCGAACTCGGATGTCTACCTCGGGTGGACGTACTGGGCCGGTGGACCCTGGTGGGGCAGCTACTTCTTCTCGCTCGAGCCGGCGAGCGGCGTGGACAAGCCCCAGATGAGCGCGCTGAGCAGCCACCTCTGACGGAGCCTCCCCCGCCGGACATCGTCCTGGCCTCTTCCATGAGCTGGATAGGCCACGAGCCTTCCTCGCGCGGTTTTCGCACCGCGCGCCGCGCGCTATAGACGGGCCCTTCCCTCCTCGCAAAGGAATGCCCGTGCCGTCCTCCCGATTTCTCGCGCCGCTGCTGCTCGTGCTGTCACTCGGTGCGTGCGCGACCCCTTCCGCCACGGTCTCGTCCCCGCCCCCCGCGTCGGACGCGAAGACCGGCGACAGCGATCAACGCCTGCTGGCCTTCCTGGACGCGGCCTACGAGGAGCGCCTCGCGCTCAGCCCCGAGGGCCTCACCTACCAGGGCTCGAAGCAGTCCTATGATCGGCTCGATGACTACACCGAGGCGGGGGCGCGCAAGCAGCAGGAGCTCGCCGAGCAGCAGCTCGCCCGGATGAAGCGGGAGTTCGATGAGCGCGCCTTGAGCCCCGCTTCGCGCCTGTCCTACCGGCTCTTCGAGGACCTGGTCGTCCGGGACCGGGGGCAGCTGCGGTGGTTCTCGCACGCCTTTCCCGTCACCAACAGCTCGAGCCCGACCGGGAACATCCCGGTGTTCCTCATCAACGCGCACAGGGTGGGCTCGGTGAGCGACGCCCAGGCGTACGTGTCGCGCCTGCGCGAAGTGCCGCGGGTCATGAAGGAGATCTCCGAGCGGATGCGGGCGCAGGCGGCCCGGGGAATCGTCCCGCCGAAGTTCGTCTTCGCACCGGTCGAGGCCGATGCCCGCCGGGTGATCTCCGGCGCGCCGTTCGACACGGGAGCGGACAGCGCGGTGTGGGCGGACTTCCAGAAGAAGGTGGGCGCGCTCGAGGCCCCCGCAGAGGTGAAGGCCCGGCTGCTCGATGAGGCGCGCGAGGCCCTGAAGGGTCCGTTCAAGAGCGGCTACGAGACCCTCCTCGCGACGATCGCCGAGGTGGACCGGCAGGCGAAGGGCAATCACGGAGCGTGGAGCCTGCCCGACGGCGCGGCCTACTACGCCGACCAGCTGCGCTTCTACACGACCACGGAGATGACGCCGGAGGAGATCCACGCGGCGGGGCTGGCGGAGGTGGAGCGCATCCACCGTGAGATGGAGGCCGTCCAGAAGCAGGTGGGCTTCCAGGGCTCGCTCCAGGACTTCTTCGCCCACGTGAAGGCGGATGCGCGCTCGCACTACCCGAACACCGAGGAGGGCAAGCAGGCCTATCTGGAGGACGCGCGGCGGTTCATCGCCCAGGCCATGAGGGAAGCACCCCGCCTGTTCCACCGTCTGCCCCGAGCGGCGCTCGAGGTGCGCGCGGTCGAGCCCTGGCGGCAGGAGACGGCGCCGGTGGCCTTCTACAACCTGCCGGCTCCGGATGGCTCCCGGCCCGGCATCTACTACGTCAACCTCGCGGACATGAATCAGGTGCTCAAGCCGCAGATCGAGGGCATCACCTACCATGAGGCGGCACCCGGCCATCACTTCCAGGTCGCCTTCGCGCAGGAGCTCGAGGGCCTGCCGAAGTTCCGTCGCTTCGGCTTCTACGGCGCCTATGTCGAGGGATGGGGCCTGTATGCCGAGAAGCTCGGGCGGGAGCTGGGCTTCTACGCGGATCCCTATTCCCGCTTCGGCCAGCTGTCGCTGGAGCTGTGGCGGGCGACCCGGCTCGTCACGGACTCCGGCATGCATGCCATGCGCTGGTCGCGCGAGCAGGCCATCGAGTACTTCAAGAAGAACACGCTGCTGAGCGACCGGGACATCGTCAAGGAAGTGGAGCGCTACCTCGTGTGGCCCGGGCAGGCAACGAGCTACAAGGTGGGCGAGCTGCGCATCCTGGCGTTGCGCGCCAGGGCCCAGGAGGCGCTCGGGCCAGGCTTCGACGTGCGGGACTTCCACCAGGTCGTCCTCGGCGACGGCTCGCTGCCGCTCGACGTCCTGAGCGAGCAGGTGGAGGCGTACATCGCGGCGAAGCGCGCCCCACCGGCCCACTGAGCCTCACGGCTGGCTTTACTCAGCCGCATGTGCGGAGTGGGCCCCCAAGAACCCATCATCAGAGCGTCTTCCACTGAAGTTCGTGCGCGCCTGGTGACGGCCGCCAGTGGGGCCCGGGCTCCGAGGCACACCCGGGGCCGACCCCTTATACCGGCCGATGGAGCACCAGCTCGACGCCGCAGTCCGAGCACTTCGCGAAGCCCGCGCGATACTCGGTGACACACAGGGGGCACCAGGCGGCGACCTCCTGAGAGTGCGGTGGAGCCAGCACCTCCCGCTCGCTCGTCCCGGCGGCCACCAGCAGCCGCTTCAACGCGTTCCGCCTCGCGTCCCAGAAGGGTGCGAGCCCCAGGTGCCGGGTGGCTTCGCGGCTCTCGTCCGTCCGCACCAGTTCCCGCCGGGCGTAGCGCAGGAAGTCGGCGCGGGGCAAGACCACCGCGGCCACGGCCAGCGGCTCGAAGCTGGCCAGCACGTCGCGCAGTGCGTGGATGCCCGCGCGCGCGGCGTACGGCGGGAAGATGAGCAGCGTGCCGAGCGCGGAGGTCATGTCCCCGGCGCTCGCGCCGGAGCGGGCCAGCGCCCATGCGGCGCCGGTGATGGCGTACAGGTGGCTCAACGCCAGCAGGGAGAACACCCGCTCCCAGCCCAGCACGTCGGCGCCGGGAAGGAAGGCCAGCGCGGGCACGGCGCCGAACAGAACGAGCGCCTCCACCGTGCCGAATGTCGCGGCGAAGAAGGCCGGCAGTCGCACGCGCTTCCAGCGGGCACGCGCCGCCTCCACGTCGCAGCGCGCCTCCAGCCAGCGCTTGATTTCAGCCTCGCGCGAGCCCTCGGCCACGCCCTGCAACACCGCGAGCTCCGCCGCGAGCGCACGTGCGGCCCTGGGCGAGCGCGCCCGGAACAGCACGCGGCTGCCGCCCTTCACCGCCATGGCCTCCGCCTGGACGGTGCCCAGCGAGGCCCACGGGATGAAGGAGACGGCGTCCGCGAGGATGACGGGCGGCGCGTGGCGCGCGTCGGGGTCGAAGACCCAGACCCCTTCGCGCGTGGGCAGGAAAGGCAGCTCATAGGCGATCAGCGCGGCCCCGAAGGGCAGTGCCCCCGCCAGGTGGAGCCCCGAGCTCAGGAGCTTGTACTGCTCGAGCCCGGTGCGGGCAAAGACGACCTGCCCGCGGCGCAGCTGCACGACGGCATCAAGGATGAAAAATGCAATCAGCCAGGGGAGGACATCCTCCAAGAGGGCAACCATCGCGACCGGATCCGTTTACGGCTGCTGAGGCCCGGAATCGGACTCCGAGGACTTGCCGCGGATGGAGCCCCACACCTTGCTGATGGCCGCGAAGATGGCCACCACACCGGCGACGAGCGCCTTGCCACCCTTGGCGAAGAGCTTGGCGAGGAAGCCGAAGAAGCCGAGCTTCGCCGCGGTGGCACCAGCGCCGGCGGCGACCAGGGCGGTCAGGCCGTACTCGGCCACCTTGTCGCCCTGCTGCCACTCCGAGTACATGCTGCCGGGCTTGAACGAGAACTTGTCCATCGCGGCATAGGCGAAGGGCTTCGACTTCGCGAGGAGCTCCGGGTCCTCGACGAGGACGGCGGACACGAGGCCGCGGCGGCCCAGCAGGCGCATGTTGTAGTTGACACTCTTGCCGCCCCCCTCGCTCTCCGCGATGGTGGCCCAGACGAGGTTGTTGGTGCGCTCGTCATAGCGCGGCGGCTCGGCCCAGCCGGTGACGTGCAGCGCGGGGATGTTGTTCTCCTTGCGCCAGCTGTTGCCGTCCTCGGTGGCCTCCTGGATGTTCTCCAGCAGGGCGTCGGCGTCGATCTTGTCCTTCTCGTCGTCCTTCACGTAGCCGACGGCCTGCCACGAGAAGACCATGAACCAGTCCTGGTCCTCGGCATTGGGGACGAGGAGGCCGAGCTCGCTGCCCGAGGGGCGGTTGCCCATGCTCCGGAGGATGTTGCGCGCGTCCTCGGGGCCCACGAAGGAGTAGCCCTCCGGGAGTTCGATCTGCGCGATGTCTCTGCCGAGCTCCACGTGCGCGGGGCCCCGGGTCCAGTTCACCTGGGGGCCCGTCTCTTCGGTTCCTGCATTGTGAGCCGCGGGGGCTTCGCCACCCGCTCCACTCTGTGCGAATGCGACCGGCGCCCCCAGCAGGAACGTCGTCAGCATCGCAGCAACCCAGGTCTGGATCTTCATTGATTCCCCCTCACAGCGCGAATCACGCGCATGAGGACGGACTTCTATTCCATCCACAGTCCCTTTCGCAATGCACCCCCGGGCTGCGGCGTGGCACCCCAGGCAGTGGTCAGCAGGGAGTCAGTGCCAGCGCTCTTGGCGAAACCGGTGACCGTGCTCTTGGCAAGCCCCTTCTGGCATCGCGGCGAAGATTCTCCAGCTCGAGGAGGCCATGTGGGCTTTCGTCCACGTGGAGCGGATTCTGACAGCCGTGACGACACTCGACCTGCAACAACGCAACGTGCTGGAGTACCTCGCCGAACGCCTCCGCGCGCATCGGCGAGGGCTGCCTCTGCCTTCCCTCCTCCCATTCACGACCAGAGCTCAGGCTGCGCTCTCTGCCTGAGCCGGTGAACGGTTACTCGATCGCCATCAGCGCGTGCACGCGCTGTTCGGGGCTCTTGACGCCGGGTGCTCCCGTTATCTTGATCTCCGCCCACTCCACCGTGCCGGTGAAGCGGTTGTTCCCTTCGAGGTCCTCGCACAAGGGGCCACCAGTCTTGTTGCCGACCATCAGGAAGGCGTCCACGTTGAAGACAACCGGATTCGTCTTTGGGATGACGCCCTGGCCGAGTTGGACGTCGCTCTCCCCGTCTTTTCGGAAGAGTTTCACCGTGCCGCCCTGACCGGTCTCCTCGCCGCCGTCGTACGTGAACTCCATGCGGACCTGGTACGTGCCCGACGGCAGCAAAGTCGCGTTATCATCCTGACGGACGTAGAAGATCTCGAGCCCCAGGTAGTTGTAGACGTAAGTGAGAATTCCATTTTTGGCATAGAGGCCAAAGCCGCCAAAATTGTTGCCACGGGCGAGGATCACGCCTTGCACTGGCCCAGATAGATCGGCTGGCACGCTGATCTCTGCGGTGATATTGAAAGAGCGGTTGAAGTTGTCGATCACGACCGGGTCGGCAACGAAACTACCGTCGACGTACCTTTGGCGGTGGACGCCATCCGCGGGGGGCAGGCGCTCTATCTTTCGGTCGTCGAGGGGGAAGACGTTGTAACGGGCCGCCTCGATCTGAAAAAGGTTCTTCAGCTCCTCTAGCTTGTCGGGGTAAATTGCGGCGAGGTCTTTTGCCTGGGTCCAGTCCTGCTTAGACACGTCCTCCGGCTTCTCGGCATACGTGAAGTAGAGCTCCCATTTATCGTCTGCGTAGTCCGGTAGGTTGTAGAAGTCCCAGGGCTTCGAGTGGAGGGTGACGGCAGTCCAGCCTTCATGGTAGATGCCACGATTGCCAAACATCTCGAAGTACTGGGTCCTGTGGCGCTCAACCGCGTGGATGTCATTGAACGTATAGAAGAAGCTCTGACCCTCGATGGGTTTCTGCAGCACTCCGTCGACGCTTAACGGCTCCGGCAGCCCGATCGCTTCGAGGATCGTCGGAAGCACATCGGTCACGTAAGTGAACTGTTGTCGCAAGCCGCGCCCCTTAATGACCTTTGGCCAATGGACGACCATGCCGTTGCGCGTGCCTCCGAAGTGGCTGGCGACTTGCTTGGTCCACTGATACGGCGTGCACATGGCCTGGGCCCAGCCGACGGCATAGTGATTATACGCTTTCTTGGTGCCGAAATCTTCTATGTGCTTATTGATGATATCTATCTGTTCCTGCTCCGTCATCTCGATGCCGTTGAAGCCGATCATCTCGTTGAAAGTGCCGAGAAACGTGCCTTCGGCGGACGCTCCGTTGTCGCCGAGGATGTAGATGATGAGCGTGTTCTCGAAGATCTTGAGGGTCTTGAGCGTCTCGATCATCCTGCCGATCTGGTAGTCGGTATGTTCGAGGAAGCCGGCGTAGATTTCCATCTCGCGCTTCAGGGAATCTTGGACCTCGGGCGCCATTGCGTCCCAGGCTGGAACATCTTCGTTGGGAGGTGTCAGTTTCGCGCCCGGCGGGATGACGTGCAGTTCTTTTTGGCGCTCGAACGTGGCCTCGCGCAGTTTGTCCCAGCCTTCGTCGAATTTTCCTCTGTACTTGTTACTCCACTCTTCCGGGACCTGGTGGGGGGCATGGGTCGCGCCTGGAGCGAAATACATGAAGAAGGGCTTGTCCGGCGCAAGGGAATTCTGAGTCTCAATCCACTTGATGGCCTGATCAGCTAAATCTGTGGTCAGGTGGTAGTTCCCACGTTCTGGCATTTCGATGTAAGTCGTTCCATCGTAGAGCGTAGGGTAGTACTGGTTGGTTTCGCCGCCCACAAAGCCATAGAACTTCTCGAACCCCATGTAGGTGGGCCAGTGGTCGAAGGGCCCCGTGGTGCCAGTTTCCCAGGTGGGCACCTCGTGGCACTTACCGAACTGAGCCGTCGAGTAGCCGTTGTACCTGAGTATCTTGGCGATCGAGGCGGCGCTGTTGGGGATCATCGAGGTGGCGCCGGGCGCCGAGGTCGCCATCTCGGTGATGCAACCCATGCCGACGGAGTGGGGGTTGCGGCCAGTCAGTAAGGCGGCGCGCGTCGGACTGCACAGGGCTGACGTATGGAAACGGTTGAACTTGATGCCCCCCTTGGCGAGCGCCGTGGCTGTCGGAGTCGCGATGGGCCCCCCGAAGGTTTCAGAGGCGCCGAACCCCACATCGTCGATCAGGATGACGATGACGTTGGGGGCGCCCTTGGGCGGGCGGATCGGTAAGAGGGGAGGAAATTCAGGCTGCGGGTCCGCGGCATTGTACTTCGTCGGGCCGACATAGGGACGGTCGGGGATCGGCAAGATTTCGCGTTTGGGAAGGTCTCGATCTAACGGCATTGATGACTCCTGATTTGGGCTCTACACTTGGCTTACAGCGTCTCAGCAAAGGCTCGCATTCACGTGCCGGAGTGAGCCTGCCCCTGTTTTGTGGCTCTCCCGCAGTTTGTGTCATCGACGCGCTCACGCGGCGAGCAGCACGCTCAAAAAGCTTGAGCTCTGGAGTACTGCCTTCTCGGATTTTCGATCCGGCCTCTGAAGGGCAGGCGATGAATCACTCGCCTGCGGGTTCGATGCAACCATCAGAGAGGCTTTGCGCTCAGGGCACGTACACTTCCGCCGTGGCAAGTGGGCGGGTGCCATCTTCGCCACCCACGACGAGAACCCTGCCTGAGGGAAGCAGCGTCGCGGTGTGAGCTCCGCGGGACGCGGCCATGGAGGCGGTTGCGGACCAGGAAGAGGTGGCTGGGTTGTACAACTCCGCGGTGTTGTAATAGCTGCTGCCGTCGCCCCCCGTGACGAGCACCTGGCCCGAAGCAAGCAGCGTGGCGGTGTGGCGGGAGCGGCCTTCGACCATGGAGCCAGCCGCCGACCAGCTGTTGGTGTCTGGATCATACAGCTCAGAGGAAGAGGGCTCGGTGAGCGATTGCCCCCCTGAGATGAGCACCTTGCCAGAGGAGAGAAGCGTGGCCGCGTGAAGGCTATGGCTCGTCACCATGGTGGCCGCTGGAGCCCACGAATCTGTGGCCGGGTCGTACACCTCGGCGCTGCTCAAGCTCCCGGAGCCATTGGACCCCCCTGAGACGAGGACCTTGCCCGAGGGGAGCAATGTGGCCGTGTGGTGGAAGCGGGCGGTGCTCATGGGGCTGGCCTTATCCCAGCGGTTGACGAGCGGATCGTACACCTCCGCGGTGGCCAAAGCGTTGGTGCCATCGGTGCCGCCGGTGACGAGCACGTTACCCGAGGGAAGCAACGTGATGGTGTGATCGTAGCGGCCCGTGAAGAAGTAACCGGCGTTGAACCAGGAGTCGGTCGCTTCATCGTACACCTCCGCAGCGCGCAGGGGGGTCGTCCCATCGGTCCCCCCGGTGACGAGCACGTACCCAAAGGGGAGCAATAGGGCGGCGTGACCGAAGCGGCCGTTAGCCATTGCACGGACTGGAGACCAGGAGTTGGTCGCTGGATCGTACGACTCCACACTGCTCAGGGTGGTCGTCCCATTGCGCCCCCCTGCGATGAGCACCCGGCCCGAGTCGGTCCGCGTGGCGGTGTGGTTGTAGCGGCTCGTGGAGATGGACCCTGAGGACGTCCACCCGGTGACGCTGAGTTGAGCCGTGCCGCTCACGTCACCCAGGGTGGCGGTGATGGTGACGGGCCCACCCCCGGCCACGCCGGTGCCCAGGCCCGTGCTGCTCACGGTGGCAATGGCGGTGTTGCTCGTCGTCCACGTCGCACTGCTCGTCACATCGGCCGTGGTGCCGTCGCTGTAGCTGCCTTGAGCGGTGAACTGCTGTGTCGAGCCCTGGAGCACCGAAGCCGTGGCGGGGGTGAGCGTGATGGAGGTGAGCACGGGCGGCGGAGGGGTGATCTCGAGGGTTGCCTCGCCCGAGGCTTCGTCCGCGTTGACTGTGATGAGGGCGCTACCGGGCTGGAGAGCCGTCACTTTGACGGTGCCGTCCGGTTGCGGTTCGACGGAGGCCACTTGAGGAGCGGACGATGTCCATTGCGGTGAATTGGAGGCGTCGAGGTCGACGACGCGGCCATCGTCATAGACCCGCTGGGCCTTCGCGGTGGTCTTCATCCCCGCGGAGATGCGGGTCTCCGCGAGGACGACACGGAGCGAGAAATCGTCTGATGGAGATGGAGAGCATTGGCAGCCAGTGACTGCCAGCGCCAAGCAGAAGGCAAGAAGGGAGAACGGTAGGTTTTTCATGCGAAGTGGCCCTGGGTTCATGGTGGGGAAAGGCCCAGACGGCCAGCGGCCTGAGGAGGTGCCGGGTCATGTCTGCACGACCACCTCTACTCAGAGTTTCAGGTCATGGATATTGGACCTAGTGCTTACACAGCGAGGGCTCAGCCCTGGCCCAGCCGGTCCACGAACCGCACCAGCTCCGCCACCGAGTCCACGTCCAGCTTCTGCATGACGCGGGCGCGGTGCACCTTGATGGTCTTCTCGGTGGTGCCCAGCCGCTGGGCGACCTCCTTGTTGGTCAGCCCCTGGGCCACCAGCGCGCATACCTCGCGCTCGCGGGGAGTGAGGACGGCATGATGGGCATGCAGCGCGGCTGTCTCGGCGCGGCCAGCGCGGGCCGCCGCGTCCTTGAGCAAGGCCTCGGAGATGGCTCCCAGCAGTTGTTGCTCATCAAAGGGCTTCAGGAGGAAGTCCACGGCGCCGGCCTTCATGGCCCTGACGCTGGCCGGCACATCCCCGTGGCCGGAGATGAAGATGACAGGCAGGTGGCAGTTCTTGGACTCCATGGCCTGCTGCAACTCCAGCCCGTTCAGCCCCGGCATCCGCAGGTCCAGCACGGCGCAGCCCGGCGTGTCCCCGGACAGCTGCGCGAGGAACTCGGAGGGCGAGGCGAAGGGCTTCGTGGCATAGCCGGCGGCCCGCAGCAGCCGCCCCAACCCCCGCAGCACGGACTCATCGTCGTCCACGAGGAAGATGGTGGCGGGGGCTTGTGTCATGGCGAGGACTCCGGGTGCGCCGCGGGAAGCACGCACCGTAACAGAGCCCCCTGCCCCGGAGGGCTCTCGGCTTGCAAGCGGCCGCCGTGCGCCTCGACGATGGAGCGGCTGATGGACAGCCCCATGCCCAGCCCCTGCTCCTTGGTGGAGTAGAAGGGCTCGAAGATGAGGGCCAGCCGCGACGGCTCGATCCCTCCTCCCGAGTCCTGCACGCTCAGCTCCACCTGCCCCGGGCCTGGCGAGGCGGTGCGGACCTGCAGCTGGCGCTGGCCCTCGGGGACATCGGCCATGGCATCCAGGGCGTTGATGAGCAGGTTGAGCACCACCTGTTGGAGCTGGATTCCGTCCCCCTGGACGGCGGGCAACGACGGGGCCAGCGCCAGCTGCAGGGTCGCGCCGCGCAGGTGCATGTCGTTGGCCAGCAGGCGCGCCACCTCGCGCACCAGGTCATTGAGCGAGTGGAGCTCCTGCCGGGGCTCCCCCCGCTTGAGCAGCGCGCGCATGCGGTGAATGACTTCGCCCGCGCGCTTGTCGTCGGAGATGATGTCTCCGAGGGCCTCGCGCACCTCGTCCAGCTCCGCGGGGTTGGCGTTCAACAGGCGGCGTGCGGCCTGGGCGTTGCTGAGGATGGCGGCCAGGGGCTGGTTGAGCTCATGAGCCAGTGAGGCGGCCAGCTCGCCCAGGGCGGCCACCCGGCTCACGTGGGCCAGCTGCTCCAGGGTTCGACGCGCCTCCATCTCCGCGAGCTTCTCCAGGCGTTGGCGCTCGAGGAGCTCGGCCTGGGCACGCATGCGGCGGCGGCGCTCCACCACGAGCCCTCCGGCCACCAGCGCCTGCAGGCCGCTGATCGTCAGGGCCCCCAGGACCCACCAGCGGTAGCGCTCCCAGAGCGTGGGCTCGTCGAAGGCGAGCCGCACCCCGGGAGGCACCCGATCGCGGGGGATGCCCCAGCGCCGCAGCGCGCGGGCATCGACCGTCAGCGTGTCCACGGGTGCCGGCTTCAGGGGCGCGAGGAATTCCTCCTGCTCTCCGCGCAACACGCGGGAGGTGAGCATGCCCAGCTGTTGGCCCACGGCCTCGTAGCTGACGAGCGCTCCGCCGACGAACCCCAGACCCAGGACGGCGTCGTGGAGGGCGAAGCAGGGCCGGTTGCTGGCGGAGAGCAACATGCGTGCGATCTCGCGCCCCACGAAGGGTCTCCCGCTGGAATCGGTCATGAAGGTGAAGGTGAGGACAGTGGTGTCGTCCGGCAGGGTCCTCGCGCGTTCGAGCAGCTCGGCCAGCGGCAGGTTGCTCAGGTCGATGAACTCCAGCCCCCGCTGCGCCAGCAGCGGTTGCAGCTCTCGCACCATCTGCTCCTGCTGAGCGCGCTCCCAGGGACTGGAGCCGTTGACGAGCGCCAGCCTCCGTGTGCTGGGCAGCAGCTGCAGGGCCAGCTCCGCGGTGGCCCGCATGTCATAATGCAGCCAGAGGCCCGCCACCCGCTCCGGACGAGGCTGCTGCTCCCAGAGCCGCTCGTCCTCGGAGAGGACGATGACCGGGATGTCCGGCCACAGCTCCTGGCGCAGGTCCAGGGTCAGCTGGATGGCGTCGGTGCGGAAGGTGATGAGTGCATCCGGCCGGCGCCCCCGGTACTTGGTCAGATACCAGGTACGCAGGGCTCGTGTGTGTTCAGGCCCGCTCGCCCAGCCCAGATCCAGGCTCTCGACATCCACGGTGATCGGACCGCCCCCGGTTTCCCACAAGGAAGAGCGGAGACTCGCGACGAGCATCGCCATGGCGGGCAGCGCCGTGTCCTCGGGGAGGAGCAGGAGCACGGACTTTCCAGCCGGACGCGCCTCCTGGGCCACTGCCTGGGGGGACAGCAGCGATAGGATGCAGAAGACAAAGACCATGCGCCAGGACATGGTGGACACGTTGAACCGCATGAGGGGTATCAGGAGACTCCAACGAAGGACGGCGAGGAGCGGTTCCTCGTGGGGGCGCGTTAGAGGGTGTTGAAAAGAGGTAAGCAGGCCGGCCCGAAGACGCCCTACTCCTCGGTCCCTGGAGCCTCCTCGCGCTCCAGTTGCTCCAAGGCCTCGAGCAGCTCGCCCAATGTCTCGTGCAACGCGCGCATGCGCTGTGCACCCACCTTGCGTGACAGCTCGGTCTCGAGCTGATGCAGCACCTCGAGCCCGTGGGCGATGGCCGCCATCCCCTTGGGGGTGAAGCGCACCCGCCGCGCCCGCTTGTCCTCGGGGTCGGGCGCCAGCTCCAGCGTCCCCTGCTGCACCAGCTCCTCCACGAGCTGCCCCACCGCCTGTTTCGTCACTCCTATGCGCCGAGCCAGCTCGGTGAGCCGCGTGCCCTCCACGTCAATGTGCGCCACCAGCCGCGTGTGCGCCGGCCTCAGCCGCGCCTGCGCTTCGCCCTCCTGGTTCACCCGCGCCACCGCCCGCTCATCCCACAACCGTGCGCACTTGAGCAGCAACTGCCCCACGCTGGCACGCTTGGCCGCCTCGAGCTGCTCCCAACCTTCCTTCACTCGTTTTCCCACCCACACCATTCTTCCCAAGACAATTGGTCAAGTCCACTTGACCAATTAGACAAGGGAGCTTTACTATTTGAAAGGGTGGAGGCGCACCTCGCCCTCCCCTTCTCGCAGGAGGTGCACCATGCAGGCCCTGACCGTCTCTTCCCCCGCAGCCCCGGGGACACTGGCTCCGCAGGCCGTCCCCTCGTGGCTGGACACCGTGAGCTACCCGTTCGCCCACCGGAACCTGGAGCTCCCACAGGGCCGCATGCATTACGTGGACGAGGGCCGAGGCCCCACGGTGCTGTTCATCCACGGCACCCCCACCTGGTCCTTCGAGTGGCGGCACCTGATCCGAGCGCTCTCCGCGACCCACCGGTGCATTGCCCCGGACCTGCTGGGGTTTGGGCTTTCCGAGCGGCCCGAGCATTTCGACTACAGCCCCGAAGCCCACGCCCAGGCGCTGGCGGCCTTCGTGGACAGGCTGGGGCTCGAGGACTTCACCCTGGTCGTGCATGACTATGGCGGCCCTATCGCGCTGCCGCTCGCCCTCGAGCACACCGAGCGGGTGCGACGGCTGGTCATCCTCAACTCGTGGATGTGGAGCTTCGAGCAGAACCCGGACATGGTGCGCCGGGCGCGGCTGGTGAGTGGCGCGCTGGGGCGCTTCCTCTACCGCCACCTCAACTTCTCACTGCGGGTGCTGATGCCTTCGGCCTACGGCGATCGGCGCAAGCTCACCCCGAGCATCCACCGCCAATACCTGGCGCCCTTTCAGGACAAGCACGCGCGCGGCCAGGTGCTCTGGGCGCTGGCGCGCGCGCTCACGGGCTCGAGTGCCTTCTACGCCAGCCAATGGGAGCGCCGGCGGCAACTCCAGGGCAAGCCCGCGCTCATCCTCTGGGGCATGAGGGACACCGCCTTCCAGCCCCCCATGCTCGAGCGCTGGAAGCAGGCCCTGCCCGAGGCTCGGGTGGTGAAGCTCGCGGACGCCGGTCACTGGCCGCACGAGGAGACTCCCGAGGCCGTGCTCCAAGCGCTGCGTGCCTTTCTCCAGGCATAGCGGGAGTTGTTGGAACAAGGTGGCTGCGTTGACAGGTTCCGCCCGGCCTCCCTATCGTCCCGCGATGCGGAACAAGCTCAGGCACATCACTGTCGCCACGCTCTTGGTGAGCACCCTGCTGGGGGTGCTGCTGGTGATGAACTTCGCGTCCATCTTCCTGTGGTCGGTCACCCCCAGGACTCCGTTCAGCAAGGCGCGTGCTCCCACTCCGCCCGACTACACCCAGCCCTCCGCCTGGAGCGCACTTCCCGAGCTCCACGACCTGGCGGACCAGGTGCCGCCGTCAAGCCCGGGCGTCGATCAATCCCAGGCGCCCGTGGATGTCTTCTACATCCACCCCACCACGTATGTCGGCGGCGAGTGGAATGGGCCTACCGATGACGCCGCCCTCAACGCGGCGACGGACCGGGTGGCGACACTCATTCAGGCGAGTGCCTTCAACGTCTGTTGCGCGATCTACGCGCCTCGCTACCGGCAGGCGAACCTGACCGCCTTCACCGGGCAGGATGAAGAGGGACTGGCCGCGGTGGACCTTGCCTACCAGGACATCGCCGCGGCGTTCCGCATCTGGCGAGAGAAATACAATCAAGGGCGGCCCTTCATCCTCGCGGCACACAGCCAGGGGACCGTGCATGCCAGACGTCTCCTGCGCGAAGCCGTGAGTGGGACTCCGGTCCGGCAGCAACTCGTCGCCGCGTATCTCATTGGGATTCCGATACCGGAGGAGACTCTCCGGCAAACCCTCCCCGACATTCCCATCTGCGCTTCGCCGGAGCAGACCGGGTGCATCCTCGGCTGGAACGCACGCGGCGCCGGCCATTCCGAGCGAATCCAGGTGCGAGAGCCCGTCATGGGCACGGCGCCCGCGTCAGGTCCCGCCCTCTGCGTGAACCCTCTGACCTGGAGGCACGACCTGGAACCGGCCCCGCGGGAACGCAACGAAGGCGCTGTGTTCCTCGAGGTGGTGCCACCTCAGGTGATTCCGGGCCTCACCGGTGCGCAATGCAAGGACGGAAAGCTAGAGGTCCTCGTCGACAGAGAGCTACCGCGCGACTTCATGAGCCGGCTCCTCGACCACACGCTCGGTGCGGGCAACTACCACCCCGTGGAGTTCCAGCTCTTCTACATGAACATCCGCCGCAATGCGGCCGAGCGGGTGGCTGCGTTCCTCCGCACGAGCGCCACCGCAGACACACGGAGTGAACCGTAATCGTCCAAGTGGGCCCGCTGTCCGATTGCTGAGCACACCGTCCGAGACTCGGACAATCCGGGTGTCGCGCGCGCAAATCGTTGAACCAACAAAGAATTCACCAGGGAACGTCAGGACTCTTTACAAGAAGTCCCAGGAAGGCGGGTGTACCCGTGCTCCAGGGCTCATGGGGGGTGATCGGCCAAGTCCCTGTTTTCCGATGTGCCCGGGTGTTGGCCCGAGGGTTGCTCAGGGGAAGGAGCGCGCCGTCGCGGCTGGACCCCCCAGGCGACAGCGTCTAACCCCCCGTCTAGAGGCAAAACGAACATGTTCAAGAAGACGGCAGTCCTCGTGGTGAGCTGTGGCGCGATGCTGGCTGGCTGCGGTACCGACCCTCAGGCCGAGAACCAGGAGATCGTCTCCAACCTGATCGAGGCCGGGTTCCCCGCCGACGACATCATGGTTGTTGAGGATGCCGTGTACGTGGGCCGCGACGCTCACGTGACCCTCGAGGCCTCCCGCGAGATGCTCCAGCACGGCCATGAGAGCGCGGAGCAGTACCGGACGACCAATCTCGTCGGCACCAGCGTGACGAAGATCTGCGTCAACCCCACCTCCTCGTTCAACAGCTACACCCGGCTCAGCCAGGGCCTCGATCAGGCAATTGCCAACTACAACAGCCTGGGGCTCCGCATCACCTTTGCGCGCGGCCCGACCACCGGCTGCACCGCGAACATCACCGCGACGACCATGTCCGGCGCTGGCGGCTCCGCTGGATTCCCCTCGGGCGGCAAGCCCTACGGGACCATCAACATCGGCACCGGGCTGAACAGCTACAGCCTTGATGTGAACGAGCACGTCATCACCCACGAGCTTGGCCACGCGATCGGTTTCCGCCACTCGGACTACTACAACCGGAACATCAGCTGCGGCAGCGGCGGCAACGAAGGAACCGCTGGCGTGGGCGCCATCCTCATCCCCGGGACGCCGAGCACGGCCACCGTGGGCGGATCGATCATGAACTCCTGCTTCCGGTCGACCGAGACCGGCGAGTGGACCAGCTCTGACAAGACCGCGCTGAACTACCTGTACTGAGAAATGAAGCGACAGCCCCCTGGTCCGTTCATGACTCTGTGGGGCCCGCTCCTCGCGGGCACCGTCCTCCTGGGCGTTACTGCCTGTGGAAAGGAGGTGCCCGCGGCTCCTCTGGTCTGCGAGGAGCCAAAGACGCCGGAGGTGAGCAGCCTCTGGCAGTGCGGTCCTACCCTCGACTTCACCCCCATCAACAGCTACCAGGGCGAGTTCGCGGACGTCGTCCAGGACAAGGAAGACGCTGTCGTCCTGATCGACGGGCGCTGCACTGGAACGCTGATTGAAGCGAGCGCGGGGCCGGTGGTGGTGACCGCGGGGCACTGTGTCGGGGTCGGGGACCGAGCGCTGCTGGTCTTCAACTTCGAGGACGAGGCCGACGGCGACCCGCTGATAACCGAAGGCACGGTCATCGAGCAATCGCTCGAACCCGACTACGCGCTCATCCAGCTTGACGTGCTTCCTGCGATCACGCCCGTCTTGCTGTCGACCCGAGCCAGCGAACGGTTGGCAATCATCCAGCATCCCCGGGGCCGGCCCAAGGTCATCGCCGAAGGCAGCTTCCTGGACTCATGTAACCAGCTTGTCTACTACACGGACCTGGACACCCTGGTCGGAAGCTCCGGCGCTGGCGTGCTCAATCGTCAAGGCCACTTGATGGGCATCCACACCGACGGCGATTGCGACGAAGATGGCCGCGGCGCCAACAGGGGTTGGACCGTGGAAGCGATTGTCGAGGCGTCCCCGTACCTGCAGAGCGCCGACATCGTCGAGCGCTGAGGCTTCCTGTCCAGCGGGTCGGAGTCAAATCTCATCTTCCATCCGGATGGCTCAGCTTCTCGCGCCACCTGCGTTGACACTCACCGCGCGCCCGAGCCGACGGCGCCGTATCCACGCCGATCGCGGCTCAGGTCGCGCATCGAGCTCGATCGGTTGGGGAGACACCTTCTTCTTTCTGGATGGGCAGCAGCCATTCTGGAGACAGGCCAACAGGTCGACCAGGCTGCTCCCCTGCAGGGTGGCGCCGATGTGCTGGAGTGTCTCTATCGACAGCTTGCTTTTGTTGGCCAGTTCCTGGAGCACCTTGAGGGACCGCTCGCTCCGGGCCTCCTGAAGACGGGCCTCCTCCGGGCTGAAGCCAGACGCGCCCGCGCGCTGGAGCTGCCGGTAGATCGCCCGCATGTCGATGGCCCCACGAATACCTACTTCCCGCGAATGGAGGATCTCCTCCCGCAGGTAGGTGATGAGGAGGGCCTGGTCCATCCAGTCGATGATGCGCGACAGGGGGTACAGGGTGCGCAGCGCCAGCCACCCAGGCTCCACCCGAGCCAGGTGCTGGATGTCGAAGACGCCCAGTTCCTCAAGCCGCTCGGCGACCTGCTCCGTGATGCCATCCACGTAGCTGAGCGGCAGGGGCTCGGTGCCGGGTGCATCCGGTGTGAGGGCCTGCCGGAGCCGCTGGTTGAGCGCCTTCATTCCCACAGAGGGAAACAACCCGAGGGAGAAATACAGGAAGGCCGCCGACACGCTCTCAGTCGGACGGAAGAAGCCGATGGAGCCCAGCACATAGCCCAGCACCATGAGGATGAGCGCCCGGAGGGCGGAGGACATGACGAACTCGGCGGAGAGGGCCGCCGTCCGGATGCGGAAGATGGCGAGCCCCAGGGTGTAGACGTAGATGCCGCAGCCGGCCAGCTCCAATCCCCGCAGTCCGTCCGGGTTCATGCCATCGATTCCCTTGGTGACCAACAGCAGGGCCAGGCAGAAGAAGGGCACGGCGAGCAGCAGCACCCCGAGGATGAACTGCCGGAGATAGCCCTGCTGCGCGAGCACCTCACCACTCAGCTCCCGGTTGAAGATGGGGGGCAAGGTGCCATTGGTCCGCTTTTCCGCATACGCGGACAGGAAGGACTGGTAACTCCTCACCTCCTCGCGCCGCACACCGAAGATGCGCTGGGCGCTCAGCAGCCGATAGCCCAGCAGGAGGAGGCTCGGCATCAGCGACCCCATGAGCGCCAGAACAAGGTGTCGCCCGTTCACCTCCATCTCCAGCCACAGCAACCCCAGAGCAAACACGATGGCCGCGCTCAACAGCAGCAGCAGCAACACACTCCAGCGATCGCTCGTTGTGCGTGACGAGCCCGGTGAAGGGTTCGCCCCAGCCACGACTGCAGGTTCCTGACGTCCTGTCTCACGTTGATGCCGCACGTTCGCCCCCTTCAGAGAGGAGAGCCGGCGTCATGCCGTTTGTGACACCTCTTCTGACCCTCCCGGGGCCTCACCCGTTCCAGCTGGCTTCCTCGCGAGCACACACAGGTCCACGGCCCTGCCGCGAACCTCTTGGGAGGGCAGCCTACCCCTCGGCTCCAGCCCTCGCCTCCAACCGTCCTCGCATTGGGTGTTTCTCTCTTAGGCTTCAACCCGAGGAGGCGCTCGTCTGCCCTTCCCCACAGCACCCTTTGGCATGAAGCCCACGAGAAGCTGGCTCGGTCGTGCTGCGCGTTGTCGCTGGAAGCTTCGCGCTGGGTGGCCCCTGGCGTCTCCTGCCACCAGGGGCCCCGCGCATGACGTCCCAGGTCACGGCGGCTCCCGAGCCCCCTTCATCCTCAGGGGCTCGGAATCACCATTCGACTCCGCACTCAAGGCAGAGCGTCAGGGTCGAACAATAGCCCGGAGTCAAATCGTAATCCTTGCAGAGCCGGTCGGCCCTCTCGCACTGGAACGGGGTCGGACAGCCCAGGGCCTCCGCGCTGGGAGTCGCCTCCACGTGCTGCGCCGGAGCCCCGTTTGCCGCCATGGCCGCGCCCGCGATCACGCCAGCCGCCAGGGCCAGAGACAGCGTTCCCATCTTCCAAAGCTTCTTCATCTTTCCTCCTGGAGTGATGTTCTTTCAAGCCAGCGGACTCCAACAGCTCCGCTGCTCCACCTGCGCGGGATTGCGAGGTGTTGTGAACTGTCTACCGGGCCAGCGTGATGAGAGCGTGACGGGCGAACAAGTGGGCATGGCCATCCAAACATGGGGAGAGCGACCTGCCCCTTCGCGCTCCCCTCGCCTTCAACCGTCCTCCCATTTTATGTTCCTCTCATATGCTCAAACCCTGGAGGCTCTGCTGATCCAACGGACCGCTTCGCATGCGACCCGCTTCGCTGTCTCGGAGACCTTCTGGGATGGCTATCTCCGCGCCCACCCGCTGAGCAGACCCGCGGTGGTGCGGCGTCCGTTTTCCGAGCCCCTCACGACACCGGAGGAGCTCTTCCAGGGCATCACCCTGGCCGCGACGGATGCACGCGCGGGGAGACCGAATGAGCTCCGGCTCTACCTCGGGGACCCGAAGATGGTCTATCGGCACACCGCCGAGTACCTGGGGGACAGGTATTGGGAGCTGCTGCCCCGGGCGGAGGATGGCTCGCTCGGAGGGTACGCCGAGCGGCTCCGCGCACGGCATGGCTACACCTGCTTCGCGCTGATGCTCAACAACTGCCAGACGGTTGTGCCGAGGCTCTGGTTCCGCCTGCGGGACTTCTACAGTGGCCTCTTCGAGCGCACCGGCTTCCTCCGGGGGGGCACAGACTGCAACCTGTTCGCGGGGAACTACCGAGCGACGCCGTTCGGTGCCCACACGGACGACCAGGATGTCTTCACGGTCATCATCGAAGGGCGAAAGAGGCTCCTGGCATGGCCGCCGAAGGTCTTCCAGGAGATGGAGCAGCCGCTGAGCGAGAACCCTCACGACTACCAGCGCTACCGCTCGCGCGCCCGTGTCCTGGAGGGGAAGGCGGGAGACCTCCTCTACTGGCCCCGAGAGTACGGCCACGTCGCGGAGTCGGTGGATGAGGGGCTGGTGACGACGCTCTCCCTGGGGCTGGACCGCGGCTCGACGGCAACCTCCTGGGTGGAGGCAGCCCTGTCCGAAGTCATCGGCGAGGCCCTGTCCGAGGAGAAACAGGCCGCACCGCTGCCCTTCCGGAAAAGCAATCGCCCCAGGGCCGCGCGATCGCTCCCACGCGACTTCACCGTGGCGCTCAAGGCGGCCCAGAGCCCCAAGGCGGCACCCCGGCTCGAGCGTGCGCTCCGCCTGCGCTGGCTGGGATGGGTGACGGGCCTGGGGCTGAAGCCGCCGCCTGAAGTTCCCGTCCCGAAGCTCGCGAAGAGCGACCATGTACAGGCGGACGCTGGCTACCCCATCCTCTGCGTCCCGTGGCGCGACGAGCTGCACATCGCCGCCAACGGGTTCTCGGTGGCATTCCCCGGCGCGAAGGGGCACGCAGCGCTGATCCGCGCACTGAACCGAGGCAAGCCGCTCACCGTGGGGAATGCGCTCGAGCAATTCTCGGAGCGCTCGACGCGCGCGAGCACGCGTCTGCTCCTGAGCAAGCTGATAGCCTTTCGCGCCCTCGAGAAGCTGACCGCCGAGAAATGAGCGCGCGAGCCGTCGCTCAATCCGTGGCGTGAGCCTCCAGCGGCTCCATGCTCACGCGGAGCGCCCGGCCGCGCCAGGAGTACGTCAGGCGCTGGCCCACCTCCCTCCAGTTGAAGGACACCGCTCCGCGCTGCGCGTCCCGCAGCTCCATGCGGACGCCCCTGCGCGAATCCTCCGCGACGCGCTGGCGAACATCGTGGAGGACAAAGGTGACAGCGTCGCGGACAGCCACGCCGAGGTTCCCCAGGGTGATCTGCCCCCCGTCCAGCACACGCCTCGATGGGGGAGGATGGGGCTCGAGGATCTGCTGCCGTCCCGCTCGCTTCTGCGCGAACGGCTCGGGAGGAGGTGCCAGGTGGAGCAAGGGCCCCCCCTGCGCCTGCCGGAAGAAATACGGCACGTCGAACCGGTGGAGTTGCTCCCACTCCTCTCGACTGAAAAGGCTCCGGCCTCGTGGACGCACAGCCGGCGAGTGCCGAGAAGACAGGAACAGCCGATCCAACGCCTCGACGTACAGGGCCGTAGGCTTGACCAGGACGCGGACGAAGCGCCGCTGTGAGGCACGCTTCAGGAACCGGACAACCTTCGACTGCTCGAGCAGCAGCAGCGTCCAGAGATCGAACATGCCGCGGAGGAATGGGAGGAGATAGGCGCCATAGCCAATGTTTCCCTCCGTATCGGCCACGACGGAGCGAGCCTCCTCACGGGCCCAGGGCTGTGTCCGTCGTTGCAGGCACAGCCCGCCATCAGGCGACGGGAAGAAGCACGCCAGCGGGCCTCCGACGGTGCACCACCGCGCCAGACGCTCGAACCCCACATGGTGGTTCCCACGCTCTCGCGCGTCTGAGATCAGCCCCGTCTCCGTGAGCCTGCCAATCGGAGCGAAGAAGAGCTCCATGTCCACCGGGTAGGGCAAAGGCTGCCGCGTCCCGCGCCGAGTGCCCACCAGAACGTTGCCCGCGAAGAGATCCGCGGCGCCCAAGGCGAAGCACGCGGCCGTGAGTGAGCCGGCGTGGTGCCAGAAGCGCTCGGCTTCGGGAGGCGTAAGCCGGCAGCCCTCGAGCCGAACGCTCCCGGACTGCCGGAGGACCCCCCACTGGCGGGGCCGGGGAATCCACTCCTGCCAGCTGTAGGCCGCTCGGTCGCGGCCCCGGCCCTCGAGGATGCACATCGTGGGAAGACGCACGGTGCCGGACGCAGCAGGCAGACGGTTGAGCCACTCGAAGAGCGAGCGCGCGACTCGACCCCGCCCTTCCTGCAGGAAGAGGGCTTCCCCGCCGGCGGGGCGAGGCTTGTAGGCCAGTGCGCCTCCCTTGCGAAAGCGCAGCTGCAACACGCTCTGCCGCCCGTTGTGCGTCTCCTCGGGATGAGCCCACAGGCCGACAATGGGCCCGTGGAAGCCTTCCTGACGAAACACTCCCGCGCGCTCGTCGCGGGCGAGCCGCTCGAGGAAGAGCGAGAAGAACGCCTGGAATCCCTCCAGCAACGTTCGCAGGCCCGGATGAGGACGGCCTTCGTCGGCCGCAGCGCACAAGGTGAAGGCGTCCGAGATCAGCGGACCAAACAGCGCCCCGTTGGTGATGGTGAGCAGGCGCGGAGCAAGGAGCTCCGGGTGCCGTCGCGCCGTGCTCCGACACCAGCCGCCAAGTTCCTCCAGGAACTCCTGCAGCGGACGAAAGCGGGGCAGTGCTAGCGCGGAGCGGAGGAGCCGGGCGTCCTCTTCACCCTGAAGGGGCCTCGCGGCTCGAAGCACACCCTCCGGACCGAGTTGGGCCACAGGAGGGAACAAGGAAGAAGCACGGCCCTTTCTCACAGCCTCCACCAGACGGCGGGATTGCGGAGGCAGAGAAGGGGCCGGCCCTGAATGCGACGTCGGAAGCTCCAGCAGCAGGTCAGCCTTCCGGGCTATCGCGCGGCGTGGAGCCAGAACCCGTGTCAGATGCAGTAGATCCGAGCGCAGGACCCACGGACGGTCTTGGACGAAGGCTGCTTCGTCGTCGTTTTCTCCAGATCGCGCATCATCGCAACGAGCTTCTGCTTGGCCTGCTTCGACGACCGGGTGGTCTTTACCTTCGCATGTGCCTTGGGCATGACGGCCTCCGCGAGACTGCAGGTTGGAGCACCAATCATGTTCCCCTGCGTACAACCCCGTCAAGCCGGGTAGGCCACTAAAGCAAGGAGCCCCGTCCGAGTCGGGTCAGCGCCCGAAACCCTTGAAGCCTCTCCAGCACGGCTCTCATGTCATCGCGTGTCGAAACTTTCACGCTCCCTGCTCCTCGTGCCCTCTCCGCACGAGAACGAAACGGGCGCAGAAGCTCTCCGACACGAACCTCGTGTCCCGAATTCAACATCTCGAACAGCCGCGCCACGGCCTTCGCGCTTCCCGCTCCGAGCAGCGCATGCCCATTCCCGGAGCAGATCCAATGCCTTGCATCCACCTGCTCGAAGAGGATCGGAAACCGCGGGTCCACACAGATGCGGTCCTCATCCGCCAGCCGCCCCCTGCGTGCTGGGGGCGGCACGGGCTCGAAGCCGCCTGCGGTGAGGCGCTTGAGCCAGGTGACCTGGATGTGCCTCAGCGTCTCCCGGCGTCGGCTCACGTCACGAAACGCGTCCACAGCCTCGAGGAGCGCGCGGGGCAACTCGGGAGAGAGGGGCCCTCTGCGTGTGAGCACGCCACGCGCCAGGGGCGAGGCGCTCACCGTCGCCAGGCGGGTGTTCCGCCACTCCTGCTCCGAAAGCGAGGGCTCATCGATGGTGCCACGCAGCAGGTCATCGACGTAGTAGACCGTGTGGTGCTCCGTGCGAGGGATTCCAACGTTCACGCTGGTGGCCACCTCCTCTCCCGCACTCTCCCCCACGTGGTAGTAGCTCGAGGGCCAATACAGGATGTCCCCGGGCTCCACCTCGGCGACGAACGACTCCTTCAGGTATGGCGCGTAGTCCAGGATCGTGCTCACCGGCTCGCTCCAGGGCTTCTTCGGCCAGAACCGCATCCGCTTGCGCCCCTTCAGCGCGAAGAGAAAGGTCGTGAAGCGGTCCAGGTGGACGCCCACCGGGCTGTGCTCATAGTTGCCGTGGAAGAGCGTTGTGATGGCACCGGACAGCGGCACGCCGACGCGCCGCCACAGCTCTGAGAAGAAGGCCCGCTCCTTGGACCAGAGGCTAAATCCAGAGGAGTACAGGCTCGCAATGATGAGGGCGTACTTGCGCGAGCCCAATCGCCCCAGGATGCGGGCCTCATAGGACTCCAGGGAGCCGTCAGACTCGTGCGGGAGCCATGGCTTGAGGAAGAGCTGCTGCTCCCGATCGATGGTGAACTGGAGGTTCGAGCGAGAATCCGTGGAGTAGCTCTGCTTCAAGTAGCTCCGGGTTGCACCGGCTGCCGCGTCGAAGACATCCGCAACCTCGAAAGGTGACGCGGACGTCCCCTTGTAGAGCACCGGGCGCTTGTTCCAGTAACGCCGCACGAAGGTATCCCAGTCGAACCTCTTCGCGACCTCGATCCGCGGCATCCGTCAGGCCCCTCTCTCGGACACAAGCTCGATCCCGCGCAGCGCGAGGAGCGTCTCCAGAAGCTCGCGGAGCTCTGTGCGCCGGGCCCCTCGCCGCGCCACCCGGCAGAGCTCACCTACCCGCAGCGCAGCTCCAGACTCCAGCGACTCGAGAACCTGGGCGGCCTCGGGGCTGTCCGAGCCGGGGAACACGTGGCCGTTGACGGCCCAGATCCATTGCCCTGAGCTGTCCAGCATCCGCACGATGTGGCTGCGCGGCGCTCCTCGAACGAGGGAGGAGTCGTCCAGGGGCAGGACCTCCCGGGGAGGCGGAGCCGGCTCGAGCCCACAGGCACTGACGCGCCGGGCCCAGATGATGCGCAGCGCTTGCTGAAGCTCTGGGCTCCGCGCCACCTCTTCGAACGCACCCGCCGCACGTACCAGAGGCTCGACAGGGGCACGGGCCCCCTTCCGGCGGCGCCCCGGGTATTCGAGATAGGGAACCGTGTGATCATGCGGGAGCCGGTGGTCCATGAACTTCGTGAGAAGCTCCTTGACCACATGGGTCGGGCGGCTGCCCTGCGCGGGAATCCACAGCCGCAAGGCCATGCACTGCTCCCTGCACTCCTCGAGGTGGAAGGAGCGCGAGGGCACGTACAGGATGTCTCCCGCCTGAGCCTCCAGCGTCGTCGCTTCGGAGAGGTGACGGTCGAAGTCGACGGTCTCGTTCGGCGGATCACCCCAGAGCTTCTTCCAAACATGGATCCGCATCCGACCGTGGAGGACCAGGATGAAGACCGAGTGATGGAGTCGCTTCGCGACGCCTTGCGGTGAGCGGGCGAAGTTGCCCACGAACAAGTCACTGACGATGGGGAGCACGGGGACACCGACGCGCTCCAGCAGGCCCCGAACAAAGCCCCGGACGTCATTCCAGAGGGAGAAGTCGAGCAGGAGCGACTGCTCGACGAGCAGCTGGAACCCCTTCTGCCCCAGCAGGGCGGAGGCTCGGCGGATGTAGCTGTCCACATCCCGCTCCCGGGCACCGGGGAGGAGCTTGCCAGGGGAGCGCAGCTGCGCGTTCTCGACGAAGAACCGCACGTCAGGCAGGGCCCTGAAACGCGTGCCGAACCGGAACGGCTCGCTCGCCGTGATGATGCTCTGGAAGGCCTGCGCTGGCGGGACGATGGGACGGCCGAAGGGGACGTGCGCGGGAGCCTTCTCCCAATGGCGCCGCACGAACTTCTCCCAATCGGGTCCGCTTCTCATCGCTGCCTCGTTGGCGATAGCAGGTAGGTGCGTTGAAGCCGGCGAGCGTAAGCGCGCAGAGGCTCGAGTTCCATCTGTTTGCGTCGCTCGTCGACCTCGGACTCCCTCTCAATGGGATACGGGACGAGCCTGCCCTTCTCCTTGCGGAACTTCGTCCCGAAGAGCTGCTTTCTCCCTGTCCGCATGCGCAGCACGTCGGTGAGATAGGCCACGTGCCGCAAGGGAACATCACCTCTCGCCGCGGCCTCCTTAAGCAGACGCAGACACCGTTGCTGGAAGGCCAGGGAGCAGTCGGCGTGCTGGATGAGCCGGCTCGCGGCATCCGCCGCTGCACTCCCCACCAGACCCCGCCCAGGCCACCCGTGGAGAGCGATCACCTCGCGCAGCCAGTCGATCGCCGTGGTGTTCAGCGCCACGAGCTTGCGCTCGAGCGCGCGATCCTTGAAGCCGGTCGCGACCCAGCGGGAACGGAGGACGCTGTCGATGCGGTCGAGCCGCAGCAACTGAGCACGCACCTCGCGGTTCAGTCCGCTGTCCTCCTTGCGTGGCGTCCTGGCACGTCCCGGCGTTCGGTGCCGTTTCGCTGCAGCGCTGCGCATCGGGTGGGACTCCTCTGTCATCACCGCTGAACCGGAGGAGGATAGCCTACGGGTCCCACCGCACGGTGCGACTTCCGCACACATGCACGGAAGGCCGCCTGCCCTCCAACCAGCCAGACCCCGCGAACTCCCCAGCTCGAAGCTCTCGCCCAGAGCCCTACCCGGGCGCACCTTGACCGGCGCGTTTTTGAAACTTATTATCATTCTCATTTGAATGACCGCCATGTGCCGCGGTCGGTCGTGAGTCGAGCCCTGTATGATCGTGTGCCTCTGCTATGTCGTGTCGGATAGGACCATTCGAGCCCGGATCTCCGAGGGCGTGGAGACGGTGGATGATCTGGGACGCGCCTGTGGAGCAGGGACCGGGTGTGGTGGGTGCAAAAGTCAACTGGCGCAGCTGCTTATGGAGGCCCGTCAGGGCACTTGTGGGCGATCCACCTCTCGCGAGGGTTGTACGGGTATCCCCCTGCCATTAGTGTCGGCCGCCCTATGAAGGGCCATCCCCAGATCATCGACCTTCTCAACGACATCCTGACCACCGAGCTGACGGCGATCAACGAGTACTTCCTGCACGCGCGCATCGCGAGCAACTGGGGGTATGAGCGGCTCGGAAAGAAGATCTACGAGGAGTCCATCGGCGAGATGAAGCACGCCGACCGGCTCGTCCACCGCATCCTGTTCCTCGAGGGCCTGCCAAACCTGCAGCGCCTGGGCAAGGTGAACGTGGGCGAGAACATCCCGGAGATGCTCCGCCTGGATCTGGACCTGGAGCTCGGCTCGCAGAAGCGCCTCAACGAGGGCATCGAGATGTGCCGCTCGCTGGCGGACAACGGCAGCCGCGAGGTGCTGGAGAGAATCCTCGAGGACACCGAGGAGCACATCGATTGGCTCGAAGCCCAGCTCGAGCTGATGAAGCAGGTGGGCGAGACGAACTACCTCGCCCAGCAGATCAAGAAGGAAAGCTGACGGGGTCGGTCTTTGAACGGGCGAGTCGTTCAATTCGACCGGCACGCCCGAGGCATGCCCTTTCAAACACCGCGTGGGTAGAGCGTGGCGGAATCGCCATAGCCCGGCGTTGATCCCCCCTGCTCTACCGCCTCATCAAATACCGGTCATGCGCCTCTGGGGACGTCGACGGAGTTGAAAGACAGAGGCTCGCCCCGAGCCAGGACAGGCGCAGAAGAAGAAGAAGAATGAAGAGGCCCTCGCAGCAAGACTCGGCGTCGCCATTCCGGCGAATGGCCGACAGCCAGCACCCGGCGATGCCGCTCAGTTAGATTCAGCCCCAATGACTACACGTGAACGCGTTGTGCGAAAGGGACCTTTCCCCATCAAGGTCCGTATCCTCGAAGTGCTCCGGACCACCCGCCTGACTCCAAACATGGTGCGGGTGACACTCGGAGGAAAAGACCTGGAGGGGTTCCGGAGCGAGGGCGCGGACGACCATGTCCGGTTGTTCTTCCCGGCCGAGGGTGAGCGGATGCCCGTCGTTCCAACTGGGATGGGGCCTCGGGGCCTGGAGTTTCCGCCGGACAAGCCGCGGCCGGCGCTGCGCGATTACACGCCCCGGCGACATGATCCGGCTGCGGGGGAACTGGACATCGACTTCGTCATCCACGGCTCGGGACCAGGCTCCACGTGGGCGGCCCAGGCGAAGCCGGGTGACATGCTGGGTGTCGCCGGTCCACGTGGCTCGATGGTGGTCACCTACGACTTCGACTGGTACCTCTTCTTCGGAGATGAGACCGCGCTTCCCGCCCTTGTCCGCCGACTCGAGGAGTTG
Source organism: Archangium minus (assembly GCF_044360475.1). Classification (NCBI taxonomy): domain Bacteria; kingdom Pseudomonadati; phylum Myxococcota; class Myxococcia; order Myxococcales; family Archangiaceae; genus Archangium; species Archangium minus. The sequence continues at coordinate 3,723,119 of NZ_CP043494.1, read as the reverse complement.
CCCGCGGGGGCTCGTGCCATCGCCTTCGTTGAGGTCGCCGACGCCTCCGCGCGGGTGCCGATCCAGACCCAGGCCCACCTGGACTTGACCTGGCTGTACCGGGAGGGAGCTAAACCCGGCTCGACGAACCTCCTGGAGAAGGCCGTTCGTGAACTGTCCTTTCCTCCGGGGGACTACTTCGCCTGGGGCGCGGGGGAGTCCACCATCATGCGCACGTTGCGCCTGCACCTGCTCAACGAGCGGGGCCTGAACAAGGCGTGGATGAGCGTCACGGGGTACTGGAAGCGGGGCGTGTCGGACCACGATCACGACGAGGAGTGAGCACCCTACCGGCTCATCCGCAGCGTCCCTGAATTGAGCTGACGTCGCGAGCCTTCGTAAGCGCGCGACGTCAGCGTTAGGCTTCGCGTCATGAGACAGACCTCAGCCGCTATCGTCGTGCGTGACTACCGCCCCGAAGATGTGGACGCGCTGATGGACCTGTTCCGCACCGCTGTGCTCCAGGTGGCGCGGCGCGACTACACCGAAGCCCAGGTGCGGGCCTGGGCCGGGCGGATGGACCGGGAGCACTGGCTCAAGCGCCTGGCCGCCAAGCCCACCTTCATCGCCGAGGTGAGCGGACAGATCGCCGGCTTCAGCGACCTGGAGCCCGACGGCCACATCGATATGCTGTTCGTGCACGCGGACCATCAAGGTCGGGGCGTCGCCGCAGCGCTGTTCGACCACATCCTGGCCCGTGCGAAGGCGGCGGGCCTCGGGCGCCTCTACACCGAGGCCAGCCTCACCGCCCGGCCGTTCTTCGAGCGCCGTGGCTTCACGCTCATCGCGGCGCAGGACGTGCCCGTCGCCGGGGAGGTGCTGCGCAACTTCCGGATGGAGCTGGCTCTTTAGCCGCACGCGCTGAACACCTCGACACTCTCCCTTTTCGTGGTACGGACGAAGAGTCGGGTCCACCGGAGCGGATCCTGGCTTCTTCCTGTATCTGCCACGGCAACGGCACCGCTCGCGGGCACTGCAGGCCTTCGTCGAGCACCTGCTCCGCCGGTTTGGCCGGCGCTCCTAGCCTCGCCCGGTGGGCACTCGACCGTCCTGGGGCATGACGGGTCATTGAGAGGCTCCGACAGGCTGCCAGGCGGGACGCCCCCGGATTGTGCCTTCGTGGCTTAACAAGCCATCCGCATCGTGGCGCATTATCGCCACGGTGGCGGCGACTACCTTCCGATGCGAGGTCACGAATGAGCGTGACCGCCGTGAGGAAGGAAAAGCCATGACGCTCAACGCAAACCCCGTGAAGGAGTTGGAAGGCAAGGTCGCCATCGTCACCGGCGCTGCTGGTGGCATCGGCCGCGCGACCGCGATGCTGCTGCGCGAACGCGGTGCCCTCGTGGTCGCCGAGGACATCAAGCCCGAGGTGGAGCAGCTCGCGTCGCTGGACGGCATCGCTCCGTTGGTGGGCGACGTGTCGAAAGAAGAGACCGCCCGGCGCGCGGTGGCTCTCGCCATCGAACGCTTCGGCAAAGTCGACATCCTCGTGAACAACGCCGCTCGGATCCTGAACAAACTCGCGGTCGACATGACCGTCGAGGAGTGGGATTCGATCATGGCGGTCAACGCGCGTGGGATGTTCGTCCATGCGCGCGAGGCGCTGCGGGTGATGATCCCCAAGAGAGGCGGGTCGATCGTGAACGTCGGCTCCTACGCCTGCTACTACGCCCTGCCGACGATCGCCGCCTACGCGGCGTCGAAGGGCGCCGTCGCTCAACTGACCAAGGTACTCGCCATTGAAAATGCCACCCACGGCGTGCGGGTGAACGCGGTCGCGCCGGGCGACGTGGAGACCGGGATCTTGGACGACGTCCGGTCTGATGGCCGCCAGTTCCTGGTCGAGCATGGGAAAGGCGCGCCCATCGGCCGCGTCGCCCAGCCGGCGGAGATCGCCGAGGTGATCGCCTTCCTAGCCTCTGACCGGGCGAGCTTCGTCACAGGCTCCGTCGTGATGGCCGATGGCGGCTACACCGCGGTCTGAGTGGTACCGACCCTGGCGGGCCCCTTCCTGGGCCCGTCATCCTACAACCCATGCCCATGCGAACCACACAAGCCCGACGTGTGGTTTGTCTATTTAGTCACTGGCGTGCCAATAACTAACGTCCTTATCGACCCGAATGGCACGTACCGCAGCTTCTGAGTGTGCGGCAATGACAGTCGCATCTACGAGTGCCGGGACTCGGTCTGGTTCTTTATCAACACCCTCTGAAAAAAGTCCTCGGATGGGTCAAAAGGCGGCGCGGGATTCGACCTTGAGGTGAGGACTCGCTTCCACTCGCTGGCGTCAGACCAGCGCCTCGATAAGGGTTTCCACCAGGGTCATAACATACCCACAGACTGTGCGAACATGCGCGTGTTCGTGCTTTTTGTTGCGAAATCACCTGCGTTTTTGCTACTTCATCGAGCCATGACAGAGCATGCGCCGCTGAGGTTGCTCGTGGCCGGTCACCACCGGTCCGAGACGAGGGATGAGCCCGCGAAGATCGCCGCGAACGTGCGGGCGATGAATGAGGTCGCGCTCGACGTCTTCCGCGCGAAACACCTGCCGGTGACGGAGAGGCGCTGGCCCTTCCGTTGATCGAGCTCGGGGGGTTCGAGCTCCTCGGCACGGCACTGACGCATCTGACAACCGGGCCAGGCGTCCCCAAGGAGATGCCCCAGCCTTTCGTCGAGCTCAGCAGTCCTATCGTCCAGAGTGGGCGCCTCTACCCACGTCATCTCCACCGCGATAGCCAGTCCATCAACTCCGGCAACCCCTTTCATATTCTGCCCTGAATGGCGGAATGCCCTGTCCTGCCTGAATCACCGTTGCTGTAGCTTTCACCACCTCAACACCAACAGAGAAAACACACACATGCGTAAGCCTATGAATTCCGTGGCCAGGGGACCGGCCCGCGGTGAACAAACACGCTCAAACATGAAAGAGGATGGTTGGATGTTTTTCAAGATTACCAAAACATTGAACATTCCGAAGGCAGCACTCCTCGGGCTCCTGTCCCTCTCCCCTCTGGCTTGTGATGTCAACGGCCATGAGCAGAGCCAGGACCCGGAGCCGATCGGCCATTCCGAGCCGATGTCGTTCGAAGAGTTCCTCTCCGGCGTATACAAAGAGCCGTGGGAGGGCGGCGTCTATATTTATGACGGCGACACTCCCGCGCATTCGCTCGAGGAACTCAAGAAGGCCTACTCCCGAATGACCACCCAGCAGCAGGGGCTCGTGGTCAACCTGGAGAGCGGGATGGAAGACATTTGGACCACCGAGCAGAAGCGCAACCTTCGGTACTGCATCAGCGACACCTTCGGAACTCGCAAGTCCGCCGTGGTGAGCGCGCTGGAGGCAGCGACGTCTGAATGGGAGGCGTACGCGGACGTCAACTTCATCTACGCGGCCGATCAGGACAGCACCTGCACCACCACTAACAACAACGTCGTGTTCGACGTGCGTCCGGTGTCTGGGACGGGTTACGTGGCCCGGGCCTTCTTCCCCAGCTCCCCTCGGTCCAGCCGGAACATCCTCATCGACAGCTCGGCCTTCGTCTCCAGCGTTCCGCTGAGGGGCGTCCTGTTGCACGAGTTGGGTCACACGCTCGGCTTCCGGCACGAGCACACGCGCCCCGAGGCGGGACGGTGCTTCGAGGATAAGTCCTGGCGCGACCTGACCCCCTACGATCGCTCCTCAGTGATGCACTACCCGCAGTGCGGTGGCACCAACGACAACCTCGACTTCCTGTCCGACTACGACAAGGAAGGGGCCGCGGTGCTCTACGGCAGCAAGACTTTCGCCGCGCCCATTCCGCCTCCGGGATGCGGCTGGCTCCCTGTCGACTACGGCCTGCGCCTCGAAGACGAGCTGTACTCCTGCGACGGACGCTTCCGGCTCCGCATGCAAGGGGATGGCAACCTGGTGCTCTACCAGGGTGATACCGCGCTCTGGGCCTCGAACACCCGGGGAAAGCCCGCGTACGGCGCCTACATGCAGTGGGATGGCAACCTGGTGATCTATTCCGGCCTGCCTCGACCCATCTGGGGCTCGGAGACCGATGACCACCCCGGCGCACAGCTCGCGCTCCAGGATGACGGCAACGCGGTCATCTACACCCCCGATTTCCAACCTATCTGGGCGACGAATACCTGCTGCCACTGAGCTGAAGCACCCGCCCCCATCTTCCGCGATGGGGGCGGTACGCGGCAGGCTACCCGAGGGCCGCCCTCCGGCTGCGCCTGGACATCGTCAGCGCCACGCCCGCGAGGACGACGAGCCCCACCCAGGCATGCCCCGAGGCGGCCTCGACCCACGGCCCGAGCGGCGTGCTCACGTCCAGCGCTCGCTCAAGCACCCAGCCGCACGCGGCGGCGCCTCCCACGGCCGCGCCGCCGATGCGCAGCACGGTGAAGCCGGGCGCACGGCTCCACAACAGGAGCCAAGGCAGGACGAGCAGCACCACCGCGGCCTGCATGACCTCGATGCCCAGGTTGAAGCCCAGGATGCTCATCGCCAGAGCGCCTGAGTCGAACCCCATACCCGCGAGCACCGTGGCGAACGCGAGCCCATGCACGAGTCCGAACCCAACCGCCACGAGGTGCTCCCGGCCTGGGAAGAGCGGGCGCACCGCGTGCACGGCGGACACGAGGATGCTCACCGCGATGAGCACCTCCACGGGCTGGCTCGGCAAGCGCAGCACCCCCACGGCGGCGGCGGCCAACGTGAGCGAGTGGCCCACGGTAAAGGCCGTCACCACGCCGAGGACGCGCTTGAGGCTCGCGCCCAGCCGGTCCGGCTCCCGCCATCGGCCCCCGTGCGCGAGCAGCGGCGCGGGGAGTAGCAGCACAAGCAGGAACAGCAGGTGGTCCGTCCCCTCGGCGATGTGGTGCAGGCCGAGGCGGAAGACGGCCCGGAAGCCCGTCCACCACGACCCGTGCGTCCGGTCGATGAGGAGCGACGGCGTCTGCGCGCTCGCCGCCCCCACCATCTCCTGGCTCTCGCCGAAGAGGCCTGTGTGGAAGTCGCGCCGGACCGACACGAGGGCTCGGTGGTTCATCACCTGGTGCAGCACCAGCGTGTCGGTGAGCGTGAAGGCGCGCGCCGAGGCTCCCGGAGGCGCCCGCAGCGTGACGTGCGCCACGAGGCAGTCCCCATCCTCCACGCGCTGCACACCCACAGTGCCAACCTCGACCTCAAAGGGCCGGCCGTCGGGCGTGCTCGCCTTCAGGTGCTCCCGGACGTAGGCCGGAAGCTCCGCGGCCCGCTCGCGGATGACGTCGGCGGGCACCGCGTCGAACGACTGCGTCAGCGCGAGCGCGAGCTGGTCCAGGGGCATCTGGACCTCGGCCTCCACGGAGCGCTCCCCAATGTCGAGGAGCACGGCCGTGTTGCGCGCGAGGTGCGCGCGGGCGGACACCCCCGCCAGGAGCACGGCGAGGCCCAGCGCCCATGCCCTACCCTTCGTCGTCCTCTTGGCAGAGACGGTGCTCATGGGGTCAGCTGGTTCCCGTAGTCCGTCTGCTTGTCACGGTAGATGGTGTGGTAGTGCGTCTGGTCCCTGATGACGACGCCCTGCTGGCATGCGACTTCGATCCAGACGCGGGGCCCGTCGATGCGCATGTACGTGCCGTTGACGTCCACGTTGACGCCCGCGGACTTCGTACCGCCCCAGGCCACGTAGGTGTGGGCGTAGGCTTCCGGCGAGGTGTACGCCGCCACGAGCGGTTCGGAGACCGCGGGCGCGAAGTCGCTCACCCACTTCTTGATGGCCGCCGTCACCAGCGCCTGCTGGCTCTCCGAGAGCGTGGAGACAAGCACGCCGGCCTGGGCCGGGAAGACGACTTTCGAATAGCTGCCGGTCCCGAACTCCACGGGCCCGAGCACAACGTCGGAGAAGGTCCCCGGCAGGTAGGCGGCGTCGAGCTGCTCGGCGCTCAAGGATTTGTAGAGGGCAACCATCGCGTCGCCCTCGTCTGCGACCGGCGCGTAGGTGACGCCGTTGAGGGTGAAGGCCGACTTGGGCTCGGCGGCGATGTGGTTGGGCGTCGGGTAGCCCGTGCCGTTGAGGTACGTCACGTTGTAGGCCATGTGGTGGCCGCCAATCTGGAGCATCCAGCTCCCCGTCGTGGACGGCGCCCCGATGAACGCGATGATGTAATTGTCCGACGAGTAGTCGAGCACGATGCCGCCCATGCCCCCGTCACGAGGACCGCCCATGCCCCCGTCACTGCCAGGCGGAGGGCCGCCGAAGCCACCATCACCCCCGGTGCCACCGCCCAGCGAGTCGAGGTAGTCATCCGCCGCGAACACGCCCGTCATGTCCGCGTACCCCTCGGGGGTGAGGACCAAGGCGGCGAGCTTCAGCGCGGCCTCCTTGCTCTCGGCGCTCAGCGTGCCCCACTTCAGGCCATTGCGCGTGACGCCGGGCAGGTTGGACCAGTACGTCTTCGCCACCTGGTCCGTCCAGGCGTAGAGGACCGAGGCTTTCTGGGCCTCCGTCAGCGTGGCGAGGAAGGCATTGGACGCGCAGACCACCTGCTCGACGTGCGTCGTGGCGGTCGAGCAGTCCACCGTGGCGCTCCCTCCATCATCCGTGCCGGCATCCGTGGTGCCCGGGTCCGAGTCTCCGTTGCAGGCGCCGAGCGCCAGGATGGAGCAACTCACACCGAGACACAGCCATTTGATGGCAAATCGTTGCATTCACTACCCCTAGGGCAAAGTCTCTCAGGGTGCTTGTAGCTGTGAGATCTTAAGAGAGCCTGAAGACCGTGCGGCTCGAAAGCAGAGACTTCACGGGGGCCCGTCATTCACTCAATGGAGCCCCCGTTGTCCTTCGCTTGGGTAAGGCCTCAGCGAGCCGCTTCGCTCAGGGTGCCCTTGTCGGGAGGTAGAGCGGCATGGAGTCCTCCCAAAGGCTGTCGGTGATGATGCGCTTGCCGCTGCCGTCCGCGTTCATGATGAAGATCTGGCCATAGGGCTGGAAGGTATTGTCGTAGAGCGCGGCCTCGTCGCGGAAGCCGTACCTTCCGCTGCTCCACATGATCCTTCCGTCCGCGGTCCAGACGGCGTGGCCGTCATTCGCGCCATGCGTTGTGAGCTGCCGAAGGTCGGTTCCGTCCGGCCGGATCGTGAAGATGTCGAAGTTCACTGCATCCACCTTGCGCGTGAACACGATGCGGCGGCCATCGGGCGACCAGCCAGGCAGGTTGTCGTACTCGTTGGTCAGCACTCGAATGCTGCGGTCCTCGAGATTGAGGATACGCAGGCCCTTCTGGTCCTCGCCCCAAACACGGAACACGATCTGCTTGCCGTCGGCCGAGTAGCTTGGAAAACCCGAATGCGCCGTGCCGTCGGTGAGCGGCTCCCAGAACGTGCCGTCCCGGCGCACGCGCATCAGCGTCGCCTTGCCGTGACGGCGCTCCTGGAACCAGGTGCCGATGCCAAACGCGATCCACTGGCCGTCCGGCGACCAGGCAGGCTGGAAGGCGCCAGCGAGCCCCTTCCTCACCAGCTCTGGGTCGAGGCCCTTCCCTTCGACGTCGAACACGACCCGGCGGTTGGAGCCGTCCGGATTCATGATCACGATCGAGGAATTGCCGAGCTGCTTTTCGGTGATCGCCAACGTGCCGTCGCGCGAAAGGATCGGGAACACGTCGGTGTGGCGATAGTCCCAGTCCTTGTCCCAGCTGTAGAGCACTTTGTTCTGCGGACGCGCTGTGAAAATGACCTTCTCGTAGATGACCGTCGTGCCGTCCGGAGACCAGTTGGGCGACCGCAACGCGCGCTTAACGGCAGGTCTGCCGGACGTGTAGGCCAACCCCTCCTCTGGGCCGCCCTTGATGTGATAGCCGATCTCTTGCGTGCTCAGGAACTGCGGGAACAGTTTGAAACCGGGGCCCGTCGTGTGTTCGACCCGTTCGCCCGTCGCAACGTCAATCGAGACGATCTGCGATTCGACCCGGCCGATCCACTCGGGGCGATGCGCGCCCCACGTGCCTTCCGTGGTGATTTCGTAGAAGACGATCCGGCGACCGTCGGGTGACCATTTCGGTGAGCCCAGGCAGTATTCCGGCTTTGAAGCGACGCGGCGGAAACCCTCGCCATCGGCGCGAATCACGTAGATGCTGAGCTCCTGGGTGTGTTCCCAGCCACGGCCTTGGTCATGGCCGCGCCAGGGCGTGTTGCGGTCGCTGGAGAAGGCGAGCCATTTCCCGTCGGGAGACCAGGAGGGCCGGAAGAAGCCGTGCGGGCCATTCAAGTCGCCTTGGGTACTCTTGCCGCCCGTCAGATTGAGCATGCGCCCGGTCTTGAGATTCAGCACCCAGACATTCGCGAGGTAGCCATCGCGGGTCGAAACAAACGCCAGGCGGGTTCCGTCAGGCGAAAGCACCGCGGCATCGTCCACGGAAGCGCCGGTGACCCAAGGCTGGATGCCCGTCCCATCCGGGCGGCAGCGGAAGATGTCCGATTGGCCATCACCGTTGCGCTCGGAAGTGAAGAGCACCGATCTTCCATCCGGTGCCCAAGAGGCGTGATAGTCGAAGCTCGAAGTTTGCAGGAATTGGCGCTCGCCGGTTCCGTCGGCATTGGCGATGAAAAGCGCCGAGGCCGACGGGCCGATCCGGTTCATGAGCATGACGCCCTTCTTGCCGGTCGGGACTAGCGCGCCGGCGATTGCCTGACGGCCCAACAGGGCCGCTGCCGGGAGGGCGAAAAGAAACTCACGACGATTCATTACACACTCTCTCCTGGTTCGCGCCCTGCCGGATCCAACCGATCGGCTCTCGTATCGTGAAGCGACTGCCGACTTTAAAATGGGCCGGCATTGCTACGGATGAGGGGGCCACCTGTGCTCCGAGAGGGTGAGCTCAATCTAAGGAATCTGGGCATTCATAGGCAACCCGCACTTCGCCGTGAAACAAAAGAAAATAAAAGAAAATGAATGCGTAATACGCCTGGGAAGGCGTCAGACTCGACTTTCGCTGTTTTTAAATCTCCGAGACGAGATGATGTCGACCCCCTCTCCGGGATGAACGCGTCAAGTACGGAGCCAGGCTTCGGCTTCTGCCCGGGAAGGAACGAATCGCACCAGGGGGTGCGAGCGATGTTCGTAGGCAAGCTCCTTGAAGCGCTCTCCATGGACTTCCGGGTGGGGCACGACGATCGCCACGCGCAGCCGGTAGTTCACGAACTTCTGAAGAAACTCGCCTGCCAACCCACTGCGAAGGTTGAAGAACTCCGGAGCCAGGTCCTCCTCGGTGAAGAGGATTCCCTCCGCCCCGAAGCATGCGCCGATGGCATCAGTCACGTCCCGGACGGCTCGGATGGAGATGCCTGCTTCGGAGGCAACGAGGGCTCCGCGTTTTTCACTCATGATTTCTCCTCTCGGCCAAGGGCCTGGAGCAAGGACTGATATGGGAGGATGCTCCAAAAAGCGCTTCACGTCCAAGTGCTTCCCGAGAAGGTGTCAGCTCGAAACGTGCCGCTTCTGTTGTTACAACCCGCGCTCCATCACCCACTGGAGCATCCCTCGCCAGCCAGCCAGCCGAAGGCCCCGGCCCTCCAACCGCGACAGCGTCCAGCAGCCCTCGTGCGCATCCGCCCGCGCCTCGTGCTCCACGCCCGGGGACGTGTGGTCCCAATCACCGGCCTCCAACAACCGTCCGCCCAGGCGAACGCCTCCGGTCAGCACCAGCGAGTCCTCGTCTCCGAGGTGAACATGAAAGGGGAAGCGCCCGTCCGGAGGAAGATGCACCAGGAAGAGAGAGCTCCCGCTGGACTCGTCCCTCAGCAGGCGCGCCACACGGCAGCCTCCGCTGAACGTCGTCCGCCAGCGCCAGCTCCGCGGGGGAGGCAGGTCCGCCAGCAGGGCCGCTGGGAGAGGAATCCCCGCCACCGCCTCTGGCTGCCGTCGTGCCACCTGGACCCAGATGCGGTCCAGCAGGTCTGGAGGAGGAGTCTGCTCGGGCCAGGCCTCCAGCACCCGTCCTCCCGGGGCGCTCAGGCAAGCCACCTGCCGGGTGCAAACGGAGCAGTTGGACAGATGGGCTTCCATCATCAGACGCAGGGGCAGGTCCGCGTGACCAGTGGCATACGCCAGCAGTCGGCGTGCCTCGGGGTGGTAGGTGGGCGCGAGCATCATGTCTCTTCCCTCGTCAGCAGGAGGCGCATGCGGCCCAGCGCCTGGCGGATGCGCGACTTCAAGGTGCCCAGGGGAACATCGAGCATGGCCGCGGCCTCCTCGTGCGAGTAGCCTCGCAGGCAGGTCAGCTCCACCGCCCGCTGCTGGTCTGGGCTGAGTCCGGCCATCGAGTGCTCCAGGTCCAGTGCCAGCTCGGAGGGTGGCTGAGGGCCTTGCTCCGGCACCTGCTGCGCGGCTTCATCCACGCGCAACCGGCGGCGCCAATGGTCCACCAGTTTGTTGTGAGCAATCCTATATATCCAGGCCGCGGGTGCACCCTGCTCCGGCCGATAGGAAGAGGCCTTGAGCCAGACGGTCGTGAAGACTTCCTGCACCACGTCCTCGGCGAGCGACTGATCTCGCGTCACCTTGAGTGCGTAGCCCAGCAGCCGCCCGGCATACCGTTGATAGAGGCGCACAAAGGCATCCCGACTGCCACGAGCGACTTCTCCGATCAGGCTCGGGTCATCCCCACCTGGATTGACTTGCTCCTTCATCACTCCCCTCCAGCCTGGCCGCGCCATCCGCCTCAGGAGGTGGAAATCGAGCAGGCCGCGCTTGACCCGACCTGGCCTCGAAGAGAGAGAAGGGAGGACCTGGGAGTCACCGGTTGGATGGATCTCCCAGGGGAAGGATGTGACCAACCAAGAAGGTGGGCAGGCTGGTGGACTGGAGCGGCAGCTTCTGGGAGCGGCGTTACTCGGCCGAGCCAGTGCTGGACGACGCGGCGCTGGTGGGCCGGCTGCACTACGTGCTTGCCCATGGCGTGAAAGAGGGGCTCGTGGAGAAGAGCGCCGAGTGGCCGGGCCTCACGTGTCTGCCGCAGTTGCTGGGGCCTGCTCGGCGACTGTTCCAATGGTTCAATTGGACAAAACGCTGGAGCAAGAGGGGGAGCAAAGACATGGCAGGAGCGCCCTCTCGGCGACACCCTCTCGGATCTGTTCATGGCCAACAGTGGTGACATGACCCGCGGTGAGTGACTGCAAGATGATGCGATGCATGCGCATGTCCGCCCTGCTCGTGTCGGTGCTGTCCGTGTTGCTGCTGGGTGCACCGGCCCATGCCGAAGCATCTCCGCCGCAGGACGTCGAGGAGCTCTTCCTCACCGAGACCGCGGACTCCCAGGAGCAGTTCGAGCTGCAAGCAACGCTCGGCATCCAGGGAGCGCGGAGGAACACCTGGGAGACAATGGAGCTCTCGTTACTCACGGAGCTGGGTCTGACGGATCGGCTCCAGGTGGAGGCGAGCGTGCCCGTGCAGTGGGCCCTAGGTGGAAAGGGCCGCGGCCCTTCAGGGTCGAACCTCGAGACCGGGCTGCGCTATGCGCTCGTGTCCCGGGCGGACCTGGGACTGGTCGTCTCTCCCGGACTCGAGCTGGAGCTGCCGCTGCCCTTCTCGCGAGCCAATGAGCCGGGGCCAGGGCTGGAGCTCACCCCGTCCGTCAGCGTGGCGCAGGCGCTGGGAGCCGTACGTCTGCACCTGAACCTCGCGCTCGGGGTACAGGTTCCAGATGGGGAACAACGGGAGCTCGAGCTGGAGCCCGCCGTGAACGTCGCGATCACCGTGACGCGCGGCGCGCTGATCCCCTTGCTGGAGCTTGGGTTCACCAGGGAGGAGGAGGCACACGTGTGGCTCGCTCCAGGGCTCGTCTGGCGCGCCGCCTCCTGGTTCCAACTGGGCCTGGGAGTGCCCGCGCGCCTGGAGTCCGGAGGAGTGGCCGAGGTGAGGCCCACGCTGCTCCTCACCGGCGAGCTCGAACTGGCCGAAGAGGAGGAACCGGGCTCGAGAAGGGTGTCTGACGATTTGTAGGGACAAATCGGAGAGCGCGAAGTGTCGCAATGAATTCTTTGACACCTTCTCAGACACCTTCTCAGCGCGGCGCGGTGCGCCAGGCAACCCAGGCGCCGAGGGCGCTCAGGACCGAGCCGCAGAGGATGGTGATCCCCGCCCAGGCCGGGCTTCGGTTGCCACCGATCGCCCAGGCGTAGAGGGACGTGAAGACGAGCGGGGCGACGACGCTCGTCGCACTCGCGATCGAGGAGACGATGCCTTGCAGGCGCCCCTGCTTATCGGCGCCCACGGCCTCTGACATCAGGGTCTGCAGCGCCGGCCGGACGATGGCGCCCAGGACGGCGACGAGGGCTCCTGGCCAGAACAGGACGGTCACGGGCGCAAGCCCCATCGCCAGCATGCCGAAGCCTTGGGTCGTGGAGCCCAGGATGAGGGCCCAACGCTCGCCCAGACGGCGGGCGGCTGCGCCGGCGACGAAGCTCTGGACGAGGATTCCGAGCGCCGCCTCCACGGCCACGAAGACGCCGAACTGCATCGTGCTCCAGCCGTAGCGGTGGGCGGTGTAGAGCACAACCATGTTGTCGCTGCTCTGGAAGGAGAGCCACGACAGGAGCAGCACGACCGCCAGAGGGCGAAGGGCGGGGTGGGTTCCAAGCAGCCGAAACGCCTCCCCGAGCCTGGCCCGCGGCTCATGAGGCGACGTGCGATGCGCTCGGGCAAGCGGCTCGGGCAGGAGGCTCACCACGTAGAGCGCGCCCACGACGGCGACGGCGGCGCCGACATAGAACGGCGAGCGAAGGTCGGCCTCCGCCAGCCAGCCACCAAGCAGGGGGCCTGCGAGAATGCCAGCGTAGAGGGCGCCATTGACGAAGCCGTAAGAGCGGGCGCGCTCGTCTGGCGGCGCAGTGTCGGCCACGCCCGCCATGACCGCGGCCTGGGCTCCGAAGGAGAGGCCGCAGACGATCCGCCCCGCAAGCAGCCACCAGAGGTTCGGTGCCAGGGCGTCGAGGAGGAGTTCGAGCCCGATGCCTCCCATTGACAGAAGCATGAGCGGCCGGCGACCGAACCGGTCGGACAAGGCGCCCAGGAGCGGGGCCATGACAATCTGGGGCAGCGCCCAGGCCACCTCCAGCCAGCCGACCCAGAGGGCCGTCATGCCGGGATTGTTGTCGAGGAACGAGCCCACCAGGCGCGGAAGCACCGGGAAGCTCACCGATTGCGCCAGACCATCCAGGAAGATCAGCAGGGAGAGGCGCGCGACCATGCCCCGCGCGGTGGGCGTGTAGAGACGGGAATTCATCGGCAATTCGATCACAGTGGGCCGCAGGTGGTGGCCGCTTCAAGGGATCGGAGCAAGTCCGGATGGAGCACTGCGCGGAGGCCCGCGCGGGACGGACTTTAGGCTCGAGTCTTGCCGGTGCAGATCATGGGGCAAGCCTGGATACGACGCGGCCCATGGGCAAGCCGACGCGGAAACAACAAGCTCGGCCGTGGATTGACGGAGGAGGTTGGCGGCGTGCACGGCAGGAAGGTCCCCTTCGAGAGTTGGCGAGCATCACCCTGCACGCCCGGATGCGAAAGTTTGAGGTAAGGCTTCTCCAATCCCTTTCAGCCTAAGCCGAGCTCCTCCTGCAATGACGACAATGGGACGTGGGTGGACGTGGGCTCCAGCCAAAGCTACAGCCAGGATATCTGTGGCTCGACGGATCTTCGCGTGACGGTCACCTCGGCAGGCCTCTTCGCCACGGACGACATCCACCTCTGGGTGGATTGAATTATCCGCTCCAGCAGTACGCCCCCTGCCTGGTCCAATCGCGGCGTCCGCTTCGTGTGGACGGATCGCTGAAACTCGCGCGCGCCTCGTGTCACTCCTGAGGGCGCGGCGAGAATGGAGCCGCGCCGCCGGCTCCGTTCCTGGAGCGGCGACTCTCATTGCGCTCACGAGGTTCACCATGAAGTCGTTCCTGTCCGCTGGCGCGGCTGTCGTCGCGCTGCTGGGGATGTCCATGCATGCCGTCGCCAGCACGCCTCCCCCCACGAATCCTCCCGAAGACTGCAAGCGTCCGCGCGCGGAGGCCGTGGAGACGCAGGCGCTCGCCGCCACGCCGCGCACGGATGCCCCCGCAGTTGGACGCGCGGACGCGCCGGTAACGGTGGAGGTGTGGTCTGACTTCCAGTGCTCGTTCTGCGCTCGCGGGGCCGACACGGTCAAGGCCCTGCGCGAGAAGTACGGGCAGCAGGTGCGCATCGTCTTCCGGCAGAAGCCGCTGCCCTCTCACCCGAACGCACGGCTGGCGGCCATCGCCTCAATGGCCGCGCATGAGCAGGGCAAATTCTGGGAGTTCCACGATGCGCTCTTCGCCCATCAAGACGCGCTGGACCGGGCCTCGCTGGAGGCCCTTGCCGGCAAGCTAAACCTGGATGTGGAGCGCTTCCGGCGTGCGCTGGACTCGAGCACCTGGAACAACTACGTGGACATGGAGCTGGTGGAGAGCCAGCGTCGCAAGGTCAACGCCACCCCCACCTTTTTCGTCAACGGCCAGATCATCGCCGGGGCGCAGCCGCTGAACGTCTTCACGCGGACCATTGACGCGGCGCTCGCGCGCTGACAGGCACCGCACGAGGGCCGGGTCCCCCGCTCGGCCCCCGTGGCCCGAAAACACCTGACCGAAAAGCCTTACCTCACGAGCGGATGCAGGGCTTCGGCGCGACTGGATGAACATCGACTGGGAGCGTGGAGCCCGCGCACAGTGCTCACAGGGAGTCAGGCGGGAATAGAGGCTAAACAAACTACCGCGGGCGATGCTGCGCTTTGTGCCAGGCAGCACCATCACCCTTGATCGGTTCTACTTCGGCTTCAAGTTGCCGCAAGACGTACCTGGTCTTTGGGCGGGTCCGCTTTCGCCCTACTTCAACTGATCGAGCGCGAGCACATCGGGCCGGTTGCGGTGCTGATCGGCCCAGCGGGAGAGCTCCGGAGGCAGGCGCCAACCCAGCGAGACCATCTGCGCAAGCACGGGGAACTTGGGCGCACGCTGGGGCAACGTGGCGAGCCAGTGCTCCGCAGTGACGAGCCACATGTCCGCCGCCGACCAGCCGCTCCGGGCGACGGTGGGGCGCGAGAGCACCGACACGCGCTGGCCCAGTGCGTCCAGCGCGCGCTGGACGCGCTCCATCGCCTCCGTCTTCACGGCCCCCCAGGCCTCGGAGGAGTGAAGCGCGTAGTACCGGGCGCCAATATCCGCGACGGTGTTCAGGGCGACGTCAACGAGCGAGGCGATCTCGAAGACAGCGAGCGCATCATCGGGCTCCGACGGCCAGAGCTTCGGAGCCGAGGGGTAGGCCCGATCGAGGTAGTGGGAGATCGCGGTCGAGTCCCCGAGGACACGCCCATCCTCCTCGACGAGAACGGGGGTCGTCTTGAGCGGGGAGAGGCGGCGCGACTCCTCGAGAAACTCCGGGTGGGCACGCACGTTACGCAGCTCGACGGTGAGCCCTTTGTGCGCGAGTGCGAGGCGGGTACGGCGGGCGAAGGGTGAGGTCTGGATGTGGAAGAGGAGACGCATCGTCAGCGAACGGCGAGAGGGTCGACGGTGAAGGAGGGCTGCCGGTCGCAAGCATACGCGGCGAACAGCGGTTCGAGCGCGGCCAGAATGGGGAGGCCACTGCCCCCAACCCCCTGTAATTACAGAGGAGATACCTGGCCGGGCTTGCCCATGTCACATTCGGCGAGAGGCCTCGTCTTGAGCTCGGAAGTCATCCACTCACGAGGAAAACGCTCATGACCCCGAGACTGAACCCCTTCGCCGCCTCCAGCCTGATGAAGCCCCTGATCGACTTCGGGACCACGGTGGTCCAGAACGGCCTGGAGCCCAGCCTGATGGAGCTGGTGAAAATCCGCGCCTCGCAGCTCAACGGCTGCGCCATCTGCCTGCACATGCACACCCTGGAGGCCCGCAGGCAGGGTGAAACGGAGGAGCGCCTCTACCTGCTCGACGCATGGAGGGAGTCGCCGCTCTACAGCGAGCGTGAGCGCGCGGCGCTCGGCTGGACGGACGCCCTGACCCTGGTGGCCGAGACCCACGCGCCCGATGAGGCCTACCAGGCGCTCCAGGCGCAGTTCACAGAGGAAGAGCAGGTGAAGCTCACCTTGCTGATCACCGTCATCAACAGCTTCAATCGGATCGGCGTCGGCTTCCGCCTGAGCCATCCGGTTCGCGCCGAGAGGTCGGTGGCCTGATGACCCCCCCATCCGAAAAGGACGCCGCGGCCACCTTCGACCCCTTGCGGCCCAAGCTGGTCCGCATCGCCTATCGGATGCTGGGGTCGGTGGCAGACGCCGAGGATGTGGTGCAGGAGGCCTTCATCCGCTGGCTCGCGATCGATCGCAGCGCGGTGCGCGAGCCGGAAGGCTTCCTGTGCCGCGTCGTGACGCGGCTTTGCCTGGACCTCCTGAAGTCGGCTCGGAGGCAGCGGGAAACCTATGTTGGGCCGTGGCTGCCCGAACCGGTGGTCGAGGCGGATGGTCACGAGGAGATCGACGACGTCACCCTGCCGCTGATGATGGCGCTGGAACGTCTGTCGCCCTTGGAGCGCGCCGCCTTCCTCCTGCACGACGTGTTCGGCGTAGGCTTCGAAGAGCTCGCAGAGACCCTCGGGCGTGAACCAGCGGCCTGCCGCCAGCTCGCGAGCCGCGCCCGAACCCACGTGCACGCCGCGCGCCCGCGTTTCCAGATGCCCAAGGAGCAGGGCCTGGAGATCGCCTCGGCCTTCTTCGCGGCGTCGCGCAGCGGCGACCTGCGGACGCTGCAATCCCTGCTGGCCGCCGATGTGATCGTCCACGCGGACGGCGGCGGCAAGAAGCCAGCGGCGATGGCGCCGATCATCGGCATCGACAAGGTCATGGCCCTGCATGCCGAGCTCGCGCGCATCCTGGCGAAGCAAGGCTCACGGCTCGTGCGCTACGGCTACATCAACGGCCTGCCCGGGTTCGTCACCATCGAGCCCGGAGACACCCTGCAGACCACCGCCCTGCAGCTCGAGGACGGCAAGATCGCCGCGATCTTCGTGGTGCGCAATCCGGACAAGCTGCGCCACCTGGCCGGTGACGTCGTCCACTGACTGAGAGGGGCGCCTCCACCACGCCAGCTCGGAGCAGCTGGCGTGGTGTTGAGCGCCAGGCCGCAGTGGCCCACAAGCCCAAGAAAACACCCGGGGAGTGGGCACTCCGGCACCTGGCGCACAGACGCTGGACGTATTCGCCTGTTTGAGGTGTGGAGGCCGGCGGGGTGCGCTCTATTTCCTCATACTTCAGGAGCGGGGAAACCTTGACCCCATATACGCACTCATTACACGACTCCCCAGCCGAGCGCGCGTAAGCGTTCGGATTTGCTAGTGTCGGACAATACCGATTATGCAGACTACGCTTTCCTGTAAGGCTTTACCTCTTGCTCCACCTGGTCAGCCGTGATTCGATACCGTAAAAACAGGAGGTTTTTTGATGTATAATAAATTTATACACCACGCACTGTTCAGCCTGGTCATCGCGGGATGCGTCCTCGGGGGATGTGGGCCAGAGGAGTCTGAGACGCTCTCGCACAACGAGCCTGCGGCTTTGACAGAGATTCCGGCAGTCGACGCGGCGAGCCTGGGCATTGACAGCGATAGATCGGACGCTGCTTCGGCGTCGGCTACCACTGCGGTCGCGGCCAAGACCTATTATGTTTCGCCCACCGGAAAGTCGACCAATACCGGTGCCAGTTTCAACAGTGCCTGGGATTTCAAAACCGCTCTCGCCGCGGCCGTGGCCGGAGACACCATTTTGCTTCAGGGCGGGACGTACTCGATTCCCTATACTCCTGGAGCGAAGAACACGCTTGCGTTCACCAAGTCCGGGCAACCAGGCAAACCCATCACCGTTTCGTCTTACAACAACGCCCGAGCCGTGTTTGATTTCTCCTTTCCTGCCCAAGCCTGGGTCCAGGATTCCTACGGCTTTTACGTTACCGGCAGCTATTGGATCTTCAAGGGTATCGATATTACCCGAGCTGGGTACCAGGGCGCCTACGTTACCGGCTCCTACAACACTTTCGAGAACTGCCGCTTCTACGACAACCGCAACACCGGCCTGGAGATCAACAAGGGGGGCAACCATACCACGGTGCTCAACTGCGATGCTTTTCGGAACTACGACCCGAAGAAGCTCGGCAGCATGGCCGACGGCTTCGGACCCAAACAAACCATGGGTCCCGGGAACGTCTTCATCGGCTGCCGGGCCTGGGAAAACTCCGATGACGGCTACGACGCCTTCGATAGCCCTGAAAAGGTTATCTTCAAGGACTCTTGGGCCTTCCGAAATGGGGTCGACGTTTGGGGATACGGTGGCTTCACCGGCAATGGCAACGGCTTCAAGATCGGTGGCAACGCCAAGCAGGCCAATCACCAACTGACCAACTGCGTGGCCTTCGGCCAGCCCAAGAAAGGTTTCGACCAGAACAACAATTCCGGCGGGGTGACCATCTACAACTCGATCGCTTACAAAAACGGCACCAACTTCGGGCTCGGAAACCCGCTCAACGCGGGCCAGAAGCACATCCTCAAGAACAATATCTCGCTCGGTGCCTCGAACAGCATCGCCAATTCCACCGAGCAAAAGAACTCTTGGAACACTGGCTTCTCGGTGTCGTCGGCCGATTTCCAAAGCCTGGACACCAGCCTGGCAACTGTCGCCCGCAACCCAGACGGGAGCCTGCCTGCCACGACCCTGTTCCGCCTCAAGTCGACGAGTGCCCTCGTCAACGCTGGGGTTGACGTCGGTTTGCCCTACAACGGCTCGGCGCCCGACTTGGGAGCCTTCGAGACCCCGTAGTAGCATCAGCTCGACAGGCGCGGGGCTCCGCCCTACAAGCGGGCCGAGCCCAGCACATCTCGTCGAATAAGACTGTGCGTACCCTGGCTGCCTTGCAGGGTACAGTCGAAAGGGCTTCCCAGGAGAATCATCATGTTAAAGGGATTGATCCTCATTGTAAGTGCAGTGTTGCTGGCCGCTTGCGGCGGAACCGGAGATGAGCTGTCGCAAGTCGACGAGGAACTGCTCGCTCAGGCGGAGAATGCGCTCTGTAATACTTGCGGCGAGGGAACGCACATCCAGGGCTATTACTGCGATACCACCTGCGGTCAATGTACCGACACCACCCGCAACGCCGCCATCTGCGCGCCCAACACCGCCGAGGGGTACTGGCGGTGTGGAGGGACCCTCAGTGGAGGGTGCCCCGAGGGCTGGCATAGCACCGGCATGAAGTGCATCCACGACTGCTCGACGACTGGCGAGTGCGCCAGGAGTTGTTCGACTGATGGAACGTGCAAGTACACGGCCAACGCCATCCGCTGTGAGCCCAATACGGAGGGCTTCTGGCAATGCGCGCTCAACAACGGCTGCAAGTCAAGCCACTCCGCATGCAAAGTCCTCGCGACCAATTCGAACTACCCGGACTGCCCACCGCTGAGCTCGGTCGACTCGAGGAACGTGATTTACTGCGCGGTCCCCGGCACCACCTCGTGCCCCACGGCGCCGTGAGGTCTGTCTCAAAGGCATGCCGGTAGCCTCCTCCACGTTCGGAAGGAGCATCGTGGAGCCCCCCAGGACGAAGGGTGTTACCGAGCACGCTGGATGAGGGAGAAGTGGGCCCGGGTGAGCGAACTGGTTGATGGGCAGGCTCCCCGTGAGCAGGGGTAGCCCATCACCGAGGCTGGAAAGGGGAGGCACGTTGGCTGATGGGATGGCCGGGAGCCCGCGGGTTGGGCGAGCCACACCCTTCCCCGCCGGTCCGGGTACTCGGGGTGTGCCGGGAGTAGAGCGGCCAGCAGGAGAGCGGAGCCGAGCGGCAAGAGGCCACCTGGTGCTTCTGGGAAGAGGACGGGAAGAAGACGGCCCGTGACGTGCGGCAACACGCCACGGGCTACGAATAGGACAGCCGCGCCCTGCTCAGCCTCGTCCTCGTCGGCCTGCCCGAGCTCGAGGACCGGCTCTGCCTGAGCACGCACAAGTCGCTGCTCTCCAGGCTCCACACCCGCTTGCGCTTGGAGCCGGTGAGCGCCGACGACTCCGCCGACGCGTCAACACCCATCTTCACACTCGTGTCAATGTGCACGCCCGCCCCTGGGGTGGGCGATCGTGTTGCCTACACAGCCACGTTTTCAGGATCAGTCGCGAAGAGCGCATGAAAGAGCGTGGTATCAGGCGGCTCCAGTAGATCCACGATGAGCGGGATTCGAGTCTCGGCGATCTCGCGAGGAAGGGCCTCGGCCCCGTGCCCAGCGTCAATTACTTTTTCCCCTTGGCGACAATTACACTTCCCCATCGGGTTGATGCCCTGACTGCGTTCACTTCGTCGTCGCCGTAGTCGTCGTCACGTCCATCGAAGCCTCTGGGTCGGTCACCTCCTGTGCTGTGGGCAGGGCTGTGGATGAGGGGGGCCCGGGGGGAGACTCAAAACCTGTGGACAGGCTGTTACTCGTCCCCGGGCGCCTTGCGCGGGGCCTTGTCGGCCGTCTCCCGGCTCCTGGCCTTCTCGCTGCGGTAGCTCTCCCCGGTGAGCTCCAGAATCAGCGCGTGGTGCACCACCCGGTCAATCGCCGCCGCCGTCGTCATCGCGTCCTTGAAGATTCGGTCCCACTGCGAAAACACCAGGTTGCTCGTAATCAGGACGCTCCTGCGCTCGTAGCGCTGGGCCAGGAAGGTAAACAGCACCTCCATCTCCTCCCTGTCCTGCTGGATGTAGCCGATGTCGTCGATGATGACCGCGTCGTACCCGTCCAGCCGCCGCAGCTCCTTCTCCAGCAAGAGGCTCTTCTTGGCCGAGAGCAGTCGCTGCACCAGCAGCACCGCCGGGATGAAGAGCACCTCGTAACCGCGCTGCACCAGCTCGTGGCCTATGGCGCTCACCACGTGCGTCTTGCCGCGGCCCGGCAGCCCGAAGGCCAGCACGTTCTCCGCGCGCTCGACGAAGCCGCCCTCGCACAGGGCCGGTAGCTGGCGGCGCACCTTGGCCGGCAGCTTCTCCTGCTCGAGCGTGGCGAGCGTCTTGTCCGTGGACAGCCCCGAGGCCTTGAGCAGTCGCTCTATCCGCCGGCCCCGGCGCTCGCTCAGCTCCAGCTCCACCAGTTGGCGCAGGTAGTGCGGGCACGTCCATCCCTCCTGCCCGGCGCGCCTGGCCAGCTCCTCGTGGTGGGCTGCAAACGCAGGCAGCTTCAGCGCTCGCAGCAGCATGGCCAGCGTCTGCTGCTGCTCGTCGGCGGCGCTCGCCGCTGCTCGCAGGGACGTGGAGGTGGTGCTCATGAGGCCACCTCCCGCTGCGCCACCAGCAGCGCGTCATAGCTGCTCAGGTCCACCTCGGGCTGTGCCAGCTCGGGCACCTCGGGCCTGGCTGGCGCCACCAGCGCCTTCACCTGCTCGGCACCGCGCAGTCCGCCCTCGGCCAGCAGTCGCGTCAGCACCTGCTCCACCTGGGACTCCAGCGTGGAGGCCGAAAGGTGAAGAATCCGCAGGTACTCCACATCCGCGGCTCTCCCCTCGTGCACCCGCTGCAGCTCGTCATACGCCTGGCGGAATACCAGCGAGGGGAAGAGGTCCTCCCGGTAGCGGTACTGCGCGAAGGCCCCTGGCTTCTGCACCAGCGACCAGATGATGTGCCGGTAGTTGATGCGGTGTCCGTTGCGGCCCACCAGCCTGTCCACCACCAGCTGCGGCTTTCCCGCGTGCAGCACCTCCAGCCTGTCGTCGTACACGCGCACCCGCACGCGCTGGCCCACCAGCCGCGAGGGTACCGAGTACGTGTTGTGCTGCACCCGGATGGTGCTCCATGCCGTGACGACTACCTCCAGCTCGCTGTACTCCACCAGCCGCTGCACCGACAGCGGCCTCATCGCCGCGAGCTCCTCCTCCACCTTCGCGCCGCGCAGCCGGTTGGCCTTCTCCAGCACGCTCTGCACCCAGCTCTCGTACGCCGCGGCGCTCTCGAAATCCCGGCTGCCGCGCATCAGCAGGTGCTGCAATAGCCGGCGTTTGAGCGCGCCGTTGAGCGCCTCCACGTCCCCGTTCTGCTCCTTCTTCCCCACTTCAATGGTGCGCGGCTCCATGCCCAGGTGCTTCATGAGCGCGAGGTACTCGGCGTTGAAGCCCCGCTTGCCGTTGCGCAGGTCGTGCGTGGCGCTGGTGGAGTTGTCCGTCTGGTGGTAGCGCGGCACCTTCCCCAGCCGGAAGACGGCCGCCTGCACTCCTCGCTTGATGGCCGCCATGGACTCCGAGTGGCACACCGTCGCCCATTCCCAGTTGGAGTAGGGCAGCACCGGGTGGCACAGCAGGTGCGCGAAGGGCTCGCCTCCCACCGTCACCTCCAACTCCTTGGCCCAGGTGAAGTCCGTCTGCATCGCTTCCCCGGGCCGATGCTCCTGGGCGAAGAACACCTGCTTCTCCGGTCCCTGCTGCGCTCTCCACTGGCGCACTCGCCGCTGCAACGTGCGCAGCTGCCCCGGCTTGTAGCGGCCCGGCTCGCGAGCACACAGCTCCTCGAAGAGCGTCTTGGCCTCCAGCTCCGGCGCCTCCTTCAGCCGCTCGGCCAGGCTGTCCCACTGCTCCTCGAACGGGTCCTCCCGTGTCCTCCAGGTGCGCTCCTGCTTGAGCTCCGAGGGGAACTTCCCCTCCTTCACGTACTTGCGTGCCGTCTTGCGGTCCATCCCCGCCCGGGCCGACGCCAGCCCGAGGCGACCGTGCTTCGCCATCTCTTCCATCAGCTTCCTCACCTGGGCATCCGTCGTCCTCACCCGTCCATCCGAACCTCCGGAGTCACCGGGTTTCTACCGACGGCTGCCGTCACTCTGGATGGGGAGGTGTAATTGTCGTTGATGGGGAGGTGTAGTTGTCGCTGAGCAGCCCCGAACATCGCCTCGATCTTCCTGCCAACGACCTCCGCGAGCGCATGCATCTCGGGCGGAAGCGGATCGAAAAAGACCTTGGCGGCGATCACGTCTTTACCTTTGTAGTCGTACTGCAGGCCATATACTGTATAGATAGGCGCCAGGATGCTGAGGCATCCAACAACCCCCCAGCGGCGCTCCCGCAGCCCATCCTCATGACTCGCCTCCACGGGCTGCCGATCTGTAAACACAGTACAGCGGAAACAGGAAGAAGAGGTGGCCGTAGCATGTCCGATCTCGAATTGCGGAAGCGCCGCCCTGAGCTCGCGCATGAGCTCGCGCCATTGATCCAGCTTCCTGCGCTCTTGCTTCCACAAAGCCTGGAACCTCTTTAGCTCGGGGCTCCTTTCCAGCTTGCCATCGAACTCATGGTCCGAACGCCAGTATTTCCGAACGATAGAAAGCAACTCTTCCGCTGAAATTGGCATGGGCTTAGAAGTCAACTCGGATGGGCTTTGTTTCCTCTTCACACCAAGCTGTTACTCTTGAGCCAAGCACGGCGCGATTCAAAACGACGTTGAAGGTGCTCGTGAGTTGCCTAGAGACGAGGCCAGGAAGTGGAGATACCGGGGAGGCGATCACCTCCCTCAAAGCCTCGTTGGCACAATCGGCGGCGATTCGCTGAGCAAGCGGCTCGGACATCAATCCAAACTTTTCGGTCGCGATGGGCATTCCCACGCCGAACTTGCAGAAATAAGGTTCCAAGGTCGACTTATTTACTACGGTTGCATGGATACACGCGGCACGCCAGCCATCTGCTCCTGCTTCGGTTTTTTCGACAATGGTGGAGAATTGGAAGTGGCTGGGCTGGTACTGATTGATGCTGCATCCTGAGAGAGCTGGCAGAAATACCCTCAGCAACCGCAGGAGCGCGGACATCCGCGCGAGTTGCCTTGAAATGCCCACGGTACCGCCACAAACCTGGAAGTGCATGAGGAGAAAGTGGTGGCGCCTAAACTGCCTGTTTACCGGTCGAAGGCGAGGATTGGCCCGCCGAGCCAGGAGCTTGTCAAAGTATCGCCAAAAAACGACTCCTACATATCAACCGTAGCGGTGCGCTCAACTCGCACTACCCGATATGTAGTGGGGTCGTTGAGATATTTCGACAGGCACCGAGTGGAGGCGGCGGGACTCGAAGCCGCCGCCGGAGGCGTCCGGTGAGAGCGCTACAGAGCGGTCGAGAATGGGTTTCTTGGGACTTCCGGCCGCAGCACGGGCCTGCTGTAGACCTGACGGCACCCGACGGGGTGCTCGCCCTTCTGGAGTACCTGGCGCTGCCCTCGCAGCCTCCGAAGCGGCTCCCAGCGCAGGAGCCACTCCAGCGCGCGTGGTGTTGAGTCCAGCGCAACTGCCGGCTTCAGCCCCTCCCCTCCCCTGCCTGGAATGGTGGCCTGGGCCAAGGAGGGCCACCCAGGGTGCGTCCCGCCAGACACCGCTGCGTCGCCCCGACCCAACCCCCTCGCCTCGAAATGGCGAGAATCGAGTCAGAGGGACGGCTGCTCCCGCTGCATCAGGGCTTCCACCTGGCGCCTGAGGGCCTGCAACTGGTGGAGCTTCTCCCTGAGTTCCCCGCGCATCTCGTGCTGGTCGGTGTGGAGGACCTCGTCGTGCAGATCCTCAATGCTTTCGGCCAGGCAGCCGTGGAGGAGGTCGAACTGCTGCTGGGAGAGCTCCAGGACCATGGGACACCTCTCTGTCAGCGCAACAACAATTGCAGCGATAGCATTCCTCCCTCACACCCGAGGGAGCGGGTGCGAGCGCACGCGCGTCAGGCCCGCAGGGGCTGATGCTGCTGCTCCTGTTGCCTGGCGCACAGGCGGTCGCGGAACACAATGAAGCGTAACACGCGCTCGCCCACCGCGGAGGGGCCCGGTCCAAGATCTCCTGGCGAGGTGTTCGGTGTCCTACGTCAGCGGCTCGAGCTGCTGCCGGGGGATCGTGCGGCCGTCCGGCGCCTACCTCTACCGGACTGGTCCGTCCGACCCGCTCCCGTCTCCAACCGGTACTCCGAGGCACCGCGCGGCCTCCTGCGGAGGACGCATGGTGCGAGATGCCAATTGCGGTGCGGCGCCTCGACCTCAAGGCGCCGCACGGAAGCGCTGGCTACCTGAGCGCGATGAGGGACGCCACGAGCAGCGACACGACGCTCATGACCTTGATGAGGATGGCAACGCCCGGGCCCGAGGTGTCCTTGAACGGGTCACCCACCATGTCGCCGACGACGGCGGCCTTGTGGACGTGCGAGCCCTTCGCGTGGCCCGGCAGCTTGCCTTTCTCGATGTACTTCTTGGCGTTGTCCCACGCGCCGCCCGCGTTGGCCATGTAGAGCGCCATCGTGGCGCCGACGACGAGCGCGCCGGCCAGGAGGCCCGCCAGCGCCCCAGGCCCCAGCAGGAAGCCCACCAGCGGCGGGGCGACGACGGCGATGAGGCCCGGGAAGATCATCTCGCGCAGGGCGCTCTTGGTCGAGATGTCGACGATCTTCTTGGGGTCCGGATCGGCCTTGAGCTCCATCAGCCCCGGAATCTCGCGGAACTGGCGGCCGATCTCCTCGACGATAGCGCCCGCCGCGCGGCCCACGGCGAGCATCGTCGAGGCGCCCACCAGGAACGGGAGGATGGAGCCCAGCAGCAGGCCCACGATGACGTTCGGGTTGGTCAGCAGCAGGCTCATCTCCGGCATGCCGGCGGCGACGCGCGTGTGATTGACCTCGAGGTTGAACGCCGAGAAGAGCGCGATGACGGTCAGCGTCGCCGAGCCAATGGCGAAGCCCTTGCCGATGGCCGCCGTGGTGTTACCCACCGCGTCCAGCTCGTCGGTGATGGCGCGCACTTCGGGGCCGAGCCCCGACATCTCGGAGATGCCACCCGCGTTGTCCGAGATGGGGCCGTAGGCGTCCACCGTCATCACGACAGCCGTGCCACCCAGCATGCCCACGGCCGACAGCGCGATGCCGTACAGGCCGAGCGCCCGGTCCGCGATGTAGGCCACCAAGGCGATGGTGGCCATCGAGATGCCTACGCTCTCCATACCGACGGAGAGGCCGCGGATGAGGTTGGTGCCCGCCCCCGTGACGGAGGCCTCCGCGATGCGCTGCACCGGCGTGGACGAGGTGTAGTAGTCCGTGGCAAGGCCGATGATGGCACCGCCGAAGGCGCCCGCGGCCAGCGCCACCGTGATGGACTGGGAGAGGCCGAACAGCTGCATCATCACGAACGACAGCGCCACCAGGATGACAGGGGGCATGATGAGGGCACTGCGCAGGACCTGCGCGGGGTTCATGTGCTTGAAGGCGCGCGCGATGAAGATGCTCAGCACGCTGACCACCAGGCCCACCGCGGACAGCACGAGCGGGAGCACCACGCCCGCCACCTTCGCGCTCCCCGTCGCCGAGGCGTCCACCACGAGGCGGGAGAGCTCCGTCGCATTGGCGGTCAGCGCTATCGCCATCGCGGCGACGATGGCGGCCACCATGGACTCGTAGATGTCAGCGCCCATGCCGGCCACGTCGCCCACGTTGTCGCCCACGTTGTCGGCGATGACGCCGGGGTTGCGCGGGTCGTCCTCGGGGATGTTCTCGATGACCTTGCCGGCGATGTCGGAGCCTACGTCAGCGGCCTTGGTGTAAATGCCGCCGCCCACACGCGCGAAAAGCGCGATGGAGCTCGCCCCCACGGCAAAGGAGTGGAGGATGGGGGAGAGGTGCTCACTCCCCTTGAACGCGTAGTAGACGCCGCCCATCCCGATCAGGCCCAGGCCGGCGACGGCGAGCCCCATCACGGCGCCGCCGTCGAGGGCGACCAGGAGCGCGTTCGGCTTCGAGCCGGTGCGCGCGGCCTGCGCGGTGCGCACGTTCGCGTAGGTCGCGGCCTTCATGCCGATGTAGCCCGCGAGCAGCGAGAGGAACGCGCCCAGCACGAAGCTCGCGCTCGCCACCCAACCCAGCGCCAGGCCGATGAGCACCGCGATGACCACGCAGTACACCGCGAGCACCTTGTACTCGCGGACGAGGAACGCCATCGCGCCTTCGCGGATGTAGCCCGCGATGCGGTTCATCGTCGCGTCACCCTCTGGGAGCGACTTGACGCGGAAGTAGAAGAACGCTGCAAAGAGCAGCCCCACGGCGCCGATGACGCCCGGTGCGACTGCCCAGAAATTCGACTCGAGACTCGACAACTCCATCGATCCTCCAGAGCAGTACCGGGGACAAGCCCTCCGGGTCGCTCGTATGCCGCAAAATTTGTACGGAGGGCGTATACGGGATTTCAGAGCAAGAGCGTAGGAGGAACAGGCGGCCTTTTCGTGCACCTCCCCCGCAACTCGTTGCGAACCCGGCCGCACTCGGGGTATGAGCTGGGCGCCGCACGTCCCTTCCCCGTCTTCTCACCTCCGGGAGGGACTCCTCCGCTTGCGGTGGCCCCTGCGCGGAAGTGGCGACCCACCGAGCCCTACATGGCAGCGGCGCGGACGTGACCGCCGGAGTGGGGGAAAAGGGGCGATGGAGTACATCGGCGAGGAGGCCGCTCCTCCAGGCTGGATGCCCTGGAAGAAGGCTTTTGGGGAGAGAATCGGCAGGGCCCGCCGCTTCATCCAGAGGCGCCGGTGACTACTTGCACGAGGAACCCCTGATGGGCATGCCGATGGAAGTTGCCGACCCCTACGGGCTGCTGAGCCCCGAGCGAAGGCAGAACCCCTACCCCTTCTACGCCCGGCTGCAGCGTGAGGCGCCCGTGCACTTCAGCGAGCCGTGGGGGGCCTGGGTGGTGACGCGCTACGCCGATGTGAATGCGGGCTTCCGCGACATGCGCTTGTCATCGATCCGGACGGGCATGTTCTCCCAGGGGATGCCCGAGGAGGTCCTCCGGAAGCTGGAACCGATGAGCCGCAACATGGCCTCCTGGCTGCTCTTCCATGATGCGCCCTCGCACACACGCCTGCGCTCGCTCATCAACAAGGCCTTCACGCCGCGCATGATGGAGGCGCTGCGTCCTCGTATCCAGGCGCTGGTGGGGGAGCTGCTGGACGCGGTGAGGGGTAAGGCGCAGATGGAGGTCATCTCCGAGCTGGCCAACCCGCTGCCCGTCATCGTCATCGGCGAGATGTTGGGGCTGCCGCGGGAGGACCGGTACCGGCTCAAGCAGTGGTCGGACAAGCTGGCGACCCTCATCGGCACGGGCCGTCCGACGCTGGCGGAGGTGGAGGGGGCGTTGGGGGCCATCCTCGAATTCGAGGACTACTTCCGGCCGCTCCTCGCCCAGCGGCGCACCCAGCCGGGCAATGACCTGTTGAGCGCGCTGGTGCAGGCGGAGGAGCAGGGCAACCTGCTGAGTGAACAGGAGGTGCTGTCCACCTGCACCCTGGTGCTCTTCGCGGGGCATGAGACGACCACGAACCTGATTGGCAACGGGCTGCTGGCGCTGCTGCGCCACCCGGAGCAGTGGGAGCTGCTGCGGGGCGCGCCCGAGCTGCTGCCGGACGCGGTGGAGGAGCTGCTGCGCTACGACTCGCCGGTGCAGTTCACCAACCGCGTGGCGGCGGTGGACCTGGAGTTCGGAGGCCAGACCCTCCGAAAGGGGGACCGGGTGATTCTGATGATCGCGGCGGCGAACCGGGATCCGGCGCAGTTCTCGGAGCCGGACCGGCTGGACGTGCGGCGCAAGGAGGTGCGTCACCAGGGCTTCGGCATGGGCCCGCACTACTGCGTGGGCGCGGCGCTGGCACGAGTGGAGGCACAGGAGACCTTCGCCGCGCTGCTGCGCCGCTTCCCACGAATGCAGGTGGCGCCAGGGGCCTTGCCCGAGTGGGTGGACAACGTGGGCTTCCGCGGGCTCCAGTCGCTGCCGGTGGTCCTCGAGCCCACGGCCTGAGCGGGGACTGCACACCCGGGCGGAGGGCTTCAGCGCGCGGAGAGGGTGACGGGGAGCTCTCCCTTGGGACGCAGGGTGAGGAGGGTTTCGGGCGTGGGGGTGTAGCCCTCCACCATGCGAGGGCGGTGGCGCTGGGCGAGCGTGGCCAGGATGAGGGTGCCCTCCATCAGCGCGAAGTTGTTGCCGATGCACTGCCGGGGCCCGCCAAGAAAGGGGAAGTAGGCGTACCGGGGCCGCACGGCGACCTGCTCGGGGGTGAAGCGGTCCGGGTCGAAGCGCTCGGGGTCGGGCCAGAACTCGGGCAGGCGGTGCGTGGCGTAGGGGCTCAGATAGAGCGAGGAGCCCCCGCGCACCTGGTAGCCGCAGACCACGTCGTCCGCCACCACCTTGCGGGTGAGGGAGTAGATGGGGGGGTAGATGCGCAGCGTCTCGTCCAGCACCCTGCGCGTGTAGACGAGCTTCGGGACATCCTCCGCGGTGGGCAGGCGGCCCCCGAGCACCTCATCCAGCTCCGCGTGCAGCTTGCGCTCGGCGTCCGGGTTCTGGTGCAGCAGCACCCAGGTCCACGAGAGCAGGTTGGCGGTGGTCTCATGGCCCGCCAGCAACATGGTCAGCACCTCGTCGCGCAGCTGCTCATCATCCATCTGCTCGCCCGTCTCCTCGTCCTTGGCGAGCATGAACATGGAGAGCAGGTCGCCATGGTCCTCCAGGCGCTGGCGGCGCAGGCTGATGATGCGGGCCACCACCTCGTACAGGGTGCGCCTGGCCTCGCGGAAGGTCCGGTCATAGGCGGTGGGCAGGATGGGAGGCAGGAGGCGCAAGGTGCGAAAGCGCTCCACGGTCTGCTCGTTGAGGGTGTTGAAGGAGTCGGCCACGGCCCGGATCTCCTCGCGCATGTCGGTGCCAAGCAGGGCCTCTCCGACGATGCGCAGCGTGAGCGACATCATGTCGTTCACCGCGAGGCGGCGCTCCCCCGAGCGCTGGGCCGCGGCCCAGTGCTCCGACAGCTCGTCCGCCGCCTTCACCATCTGCGCCCCCATGGCGGAGATGCGCGCCCGGTGGAAGGCGGGCTGCGCGAGCCTGCGCTGGCGGAGCCACGTCGCGCCTTCACTCGTGAAGATGCCATTGCCGGCGATGCGGCGGATGATGGCGTAGCCGAAGTGGTCCTTCGTGTAGTTCTTCACGTGGTCCTGCAGCACGTGCTTGAGGCCATCCGGGTGCGTCACGAGGTAGGAGCGCAGGGGGCCGAAGCGGTACTGAACCACGGGCCCGTACTCCATCGCCGTCCGCAGGTTCCAGCCCAGCACATCCTTCTGGACGTCGAGCGCCACGCCGAGCAGGGGCAGCCCGCGAGGGCCTGGGGGGATGCGGGGCGGAGTGGAGGCGGGGACCGCGGTAGTGGCATCCATGAGGAGGCTCCAGGCTCGAATGGGTGCACGCGAGCATAAAGCCAGAGCTGGGCTCCTGGTGTGTGCCGCTCGGCCGACAATTTTCCGGCGTCCTCGCGGCGAAGTTCGGGAAGAGCCGCTCGACCTGGCGGTATGAGCGTGGACGCCACTGTCCCGCGTCAGGCCCATGGGCTATCAGAGCCATGGCCGTCCCCTCCACACTCTCATCGGACATGACCCCACTACTCGACTCCCAGCCCTTCCGCCTCTCCCTGAGACCCACCCTGCTGGCGCTCGCACTGGCCGCCACCGCCACCGGTTGCGATGAGCCGAAGCCGGAGCCGGATCCGGATCCGCCCCCCACGGCCCGCTACCAGGCCACCATCCGCCGCACCGGCTTCGGCGTGCCCCACATCACCGCCAAGGACCTGGGCTCCGCGGGCTATGGCCAGGGCTATGCCTTCGCCCAGGACAACGCCTGCACCCTGCTCGACCAGATCCTCAAGGTGCGTGGTGAGCGGGCCCGATACCTCGGCGCCGGTCCCAACAGTCTCAACGTGGCCACGGACTTCGCCTTCCGAGTGCTGGACCTGCCCCGGCGCGCCGAGGAGTCCTGGTCGCGCGAGCCCGCGGACGTGCGCGAGCTCATCTCCGGATACGTGGCCGGCTTCAATCACTTCCTCTCGCTGCCGCTCGCCGAGCGCCTGCCCTGCGCGGGCCAGCCGTGGGTGAAGCCCATCACCGAGGTGGACCTGACGGCCTACCACCGCGCGCTGGGGCTGCTGCTCAGCGGCAACCGACTGCTGGGCGCCATCGCCGCCGCGCAGCCTCCTGGCACGGGCGCGACCCTCCAGCCCGAGAACCTCCCGCTGCTGCGCGAGGTGGACGTGACGAAGATTGGGAGCAATGGCTGGGCCCTGGGCGCGGAGCGCTCGGAGAGCGGGCGCGGCATGCTGGTGGCCAACCCCCACTTCCCCTGGGAGGGTGAGCTCCGACTGTGGGAGAGCCACCTCACCGTGCCGGGCAAGCTCAACGTGTACGGCGTGGGCCTCCTCGGCGTCCCCGGCGTGCTCATCGGATTCAACGAGCACGTGGCGTGGACGCACACCGTGTCGATCGGCGCGCGCTTCACGGCCTACACGCTGCCGCTCGTGCCCGGCAAGCCCACCTCCTACTACTACGACGGCCAGGTGCGGGACATGACGGCGCGTCCCATCACCCTCCAGGTGCAGCAGCCGGACGGCTCGCTGAGCGAAGTGACGCGCACCTACTACAGCAGCCACCACGGCCCCATCATCTCGCTCGCGGGCATCGGCTGGAGCAACCAGCTCACCCTCAGCTACCGCGACGCCAACCTGGACAACGAGTCCCTCATCACCCAGTTCCTGGGGATGAGCCGGGCCAACAGCTTGGAGGAGTTCCAGCAGGTGTTCGCCAACGTGGGAGGCATCCCCTGGGTGCACACGATGGCGACGACGCCGGAGGGCAACGTCTGGTACGCGGACGCGGCGGCCACGCCCAACCTGCGCCCGGCGACGCTCCAGGCCTGGGCAACGGCGGTGGCCAACCCCGACTCGCCGCAGGCACGGCTGCTCAGGTCGAACGTCGTGCTGCTGGACGGCAGCACCTCCCGCGACGAGTGGTTGGAGGAGCCCGGCGCGCGCAGCCCGGGCCTGATTCCCTTCGCCCGAGCCCCGCAGCTCCAGCGCCGGGACTTCGTCTTCAACTCCAATGACAGCCACTGGCTGGCCAACCCGGCGC
The DNA here is from genome assembly GCF_044360475.1 of Archangium minus. Taxonomy (NCBI): domain Bacteria; kingdom Pseudomonadati; phylum Myxococcota; class Myxococcia; order Myxococcales; family Archangiaceae; genus Archangium; species Archangium minus. Next base: position 3,691,130 of record NZ_CP043494.1, on the reverse strand, counting down.
AGCCCCTGACGGGCTTCTCGCCCATCCATGGCCAGGAGGGCACGCCGCGCACGCCGCGCACGCGCATGAACGCCCAGCTGCTCACCGAGGTGCGCGCGGACGGTGCCTCCGGCGCGGACGGGCGCTTCTCGCTCGAGGAGCTGCAGAACGCCATCCTCTCCAACCGCAGCTCCACCGCCGAGCTGCTGCTCGCGGACGTGGTGCAGCGCTGCAAGGCTTCGCCCACGGGCACCGCCGAAGGGCAGACGGTGGACCTGACGCAGGCCTGCGACGTGCTGGCGGCCTGGAACGGACGCTACGACGTCGACAGCGTGGGCGCCGCCCTGTGGCGCCAGCTCATGAGCGCGTACACCTACAGCGCCCTCCTCAACGCCGGCCCCCTGTTCGCCACGCCCTTCTCGCCGAGCGCGCCGCTGACCACGCCCAACACCCTGAAGCCCCGCCCGGAGACGGGGGCGGATCCGCTGGCGGACAAGCTGGCCGCCGCCGTGCTGAAGCTGAAGGCCGCGGGCCTCGAGGTGAGCACCCCGCTGGGCCAGACCCAATACGCCCTGCGTGGCACCGAGCGCGTCGCCCTGCACGGCGGCGGCGACGTGGACGGCGTGACGAACATCTGCGGCTACGACGCCAGCAGCAACACCTCGCTGGAGCCGACCACCCCGCGCGGCACCGTGCTTGATAGCTCGACCGGGCTCACCCAGGACGGCTACGTCATCAACTCGGGCACCAGCTTCCTGATGGCGCTGGAGTACACCGACAACGGCCCCCGCGCCCGCGCCTTCCTCACCTACGGGCAGAGCGCGGACCCGGCGTCGGACCTGTACCGCAACCAGCTCAAGCGCTTCTCCGAGAAGCAGTGGCGTCCCATCGCCTTCGCGGAGCAGGACATCGCTGCGGATCCGTCGCTCGGGACGACGACGCTCGAGGGGAACTGACTCCATCGCGCGCCAAAGAAGGTGTCAAAGGACTCGTCTCGACATCCCGCCCCCTACGAGTCGTCTGCCCCCCTGTCTGCGCATGCGGCGGGGCAAGGGCGTCGGAACGACGAATCCTTTGACACCTTCCCGGTGAGGCGTCCCCCCTTCCCGGAGGGGGGCTTGTTCCGCGCCCGCCCTGTCCCATAAGCAACCGTCTCAAGCCATGCGCGCTCTCCTCCTCACCCTGACCCTGCTGCTCTCCGCTCCCGTCTCCTCCGCGCTCGCCGCCGAGGACTCCACCTGGAGCGCCACCTTCTCCGCCGAGTCCCTGGCCACCTGGCTCGACGCGCCCCCCGCCCGCTACCTGCTGGTGCCCGCGGGCGCCGAGTCCCCGGCACTCACCCAGGCAGAACAGGCGCTCGCGACGGCGCTGCGCGCCAGCGGCAAGGCGTCATTGGTGATGGATGCCCAGGCACTCGGCCCGGTGACGCGCTCGGATGATGCCACCATCGTCCAGCGCGGCGCGGGCTTCCCCGTGGACCGCGTCCTGGTGCTGCGGCTCTTCCCGGACGCCTCCGGCGAGCAGACCCAGGCCGTGGTGACCGTCTATGACACCACGGGCCAGACGCGCGGCGCCTTCTCCGCGACTCGGGGAACCGCGCTCGAGCCTAGGACCCAGGCAGCTCCCGAGCCCGCTCCCTCCAAGCCCGTTCCTTCCATGCCCACGCCCTCCAAGCCCGTGCCGCCTTCCGCTCCCTCGATGGACCCCGTGGAGCAGTACGAGCAGCAGTACATCGGCTTCGACGAGTTCATCGCGGTGAACGCCGGAACGCACGCCGTGGTGTCCCAGCACACCGTGCCGTACGAGGGCAAGTTCAAGAAACCGCTCCGGGGGGACACCTTCTACCAGAAGGTGGGCCGAGCGGACCTGGTGGAGGCCTACCAAGGCAAGATGACCCTCAAGACGGTCCTGGGAGTCGTGGGTGTGGGGGCCATCGCGGGAGGAATCGTCGCCGGCGTCACCGGCGCCAATGCCAACCAATCAGAGGACTGCTTCGCAGACCGCGGCTACTTCGAGGACACCAGCGCTTGCTTCGATCGCAACTGGGAGCGGGCGGATCGGCGACGGGAGGCGTTCCTGACAGGCTTCGGGATTTCCGCGGCGGGCATCGGCGTGCTGATAGCGGCCATCTTCATCAACCCCCACCCCGTGACGCCCAGTGAGGCACGCGAGCTGGCCGACGGATACAACAAGAAGCTCCGATCGGACCTGGGGCTCTCCGATGATGGCAAGCCCGTCACCCCCGCCAGGGCTCCCTCGTCCATCCAGGCCCGCTTCTCCCCCGTGTTCCGCGCCGACGGCGGCGGCCTGCTGCTCAGCGGCACGTTCTGAGTCCAAGCCCGAGCCCCCCTGCCGTGTTGGAAAGGACTGGGGAGGATCGGGCGAGCAGGCACGCGCTACCCATGGTGCGCCAGTGAACCCACCGTATGCGCATGTCGAAGGTTCCCTCCACCATTCGCAATCCGGCCCTCTCCCTCTGGCAGTCCTGTCTCCATCGGGTGCTCTCTCGGAAGTCGGAAGCGCATGAAGCGGGGGGCCTGGAGTCCTCCGTGGAGCACCCGGCCATGCAGGACGCGAGTGCCGCCGTGAGGGAGCATGGGGACTCGCACGAGGTGGAGCACCCTCCCTCCCCGCGCCAGCGAGCCAGCATCTGCGCGCGGCTATGCGCCCGTCTGGCCCTCGCTCGCTTCCACGGAGACCATGAGGAGGTGCAGCGGCTGACGAGCAAGCTGCGCTTCACCTCGTGCGACCCGCTCTGGGTGGAGTCGGTGCTGGAGTACGAGCACGCGCTCCTCCTCCACCGCGAGCCCTTCTACCGGCGCCATGCCTCCCTGGAGGACTTCATCCTGCCGGACCTCCCGGACGAGACCACGGTGGCCCTGCTCGCGGGCTGGGGCACTGGCATGCCGGATGCGCGGGCACTGCCGGGCTACTTCTGCCTGCGCAACCGGTACTGGCAGCTGCTCGGCATGGACACCGGCCTGCCCTCCTCGGGCTCGCCATGAGCCAGGCTCGCGGTGTTCCGCCGCTCAGTGACAGGACGGTGTGGAGGGTGGGCCTCAACACCGTGGCCCTGGTGTCGCTGGTGCTGCTGGTACGCGCGGCATGGCAGGTCATCACCTGGATACTGGTGGCCCTGTTCCTCGCGTTGGCGCTCGAGCCCCTGGTCTCCTGGCTCCAGCGGCGAGGGCTGCGACGCGGCCTGGCGGTGCTCACGGTCTGCCTCTCCTTTGTGGCACTGCTCGTGGTGCTGTTGCGGAGCGTCGTTCCGCTGTGCCTGCATCAGCTCCGCCTGCTCCTGGAAGAGGCCCCCCTCCTCTTCGGCAAGCTTCGCCGGACCGGCGCCTTCGCATGGCTGGACAGTCACCTCGAGTTGGGGGCGCTCATCCATGAGCGGCTGCGCCAGGGCGGCAGCGGCTCCCTGCACTCCATGGTGGAGTTGGCCCGGCGGGTGTTCATCGGAGTGGGCGCGGCGATCGCCGTCTCCTTCCTCTCACTCTTCATGCTGCTCTTCGGACGAGACGTGGTGGACTCTCTGCTGGGCTGGTTCGAGCCGGACAAGCGGGAGCGCCTCCTCGGGCTGGCACAGCGGATGAGCCACCGCGTGGGTGGCTACGTGGGAGGAGCCCTCCTGCTCGCCGCCATGGAGGGCACGGTGGTGGGAATCGTCCTGCTCTCCGTGGGAGTGCCCTATTTCCTTCCGCTCGCGCTGTTGGTGGCGTTGCTGGCCATCGTCCCCTTGATGGGGAGCGCCCTCTCCGCCGTCCTCCTCGGGGTCACCACGCTGGCCTCCACCGGCATGCACGCGGCGCTCGTGGTCCTGGGCGTCTACCTCGCCTACGCGCAGCTGGACGCCCATGTGCTGCGCCCACTCGTGCAGCGACACACCATCCAGATGAACCCGCTGCTCATCACCGTGGTGGTGCTCCTGGGCGCCGGGATCGCGGGCCTGCTCGGCACGCTGCTGGCTCTGCCCGTCGCCGCCGCCGTCCAGGTGCTGCTGCAGGACGTGCGGGCACGCCGTGAGGCCCTCCGACGCTCGAGCGCGTGAGCCGATGTCCCGCATCCAGGCACGACCCCGTCACGCATGGAGCTATTCCGTAACCCACTCTGCCATCTCATCCGCGCGCTCCCAGGCGAACAGGGGTCCCTACCCTCGAGCACTCGCATCCGGGCCCGGGGCAGCAATTGCTCGAGACGACGGCCGACTGCCTGAAGGCTCGACAACGACAAGGCCTGGGCTGTGCCTGGATGGTCAAGGACATCGGGCCCGGCGATGGACCACGAGAAAATCTTCGCGGCCATGTCGATCCCCGCCGGGACCATTCGTCGTAGGACTGAACCCCTTTCGAAGGAGCAGTTCCATGCGAAGAGTCGTGGCCGGAGTTTTCGTCAGTCTCGATGGCGTGATGCAGGCGCCGGGTGGTCCGGAGGAGGATCCAACAGGTGGCTTCAAGTTCGGCGGCTGGACGACGCCGTATTGGGATGACGCCATTGGTGCGTCGCTCGGCGAAGGCTTTTCGCAGCCCTTCGACCTTCTTCTCGGTCGGCGCACCTACGACATCTTCGCGGCGCATTGGCCCTACATCGAGACCGATTCCACGAAAAGTACCTTCGACGCGGTGAACGCGCAGGTCGCGGAGACGTTCAACCGCGCGACCAAGTACGTGGCCACCCACTCTCCCGAGACGTTCACCTGGAAGAACACGCAGTGGCTCGGCGAGGACGTCGCGGACGCGGTGCGCGCGCTCAAGAAGCAGGAGGGTCCGGTGTTGCTCGTTCAGGGCAGCAGCGAGCTGCTCCAGACGTTGCTCGCGAATCAGCTCGTCGATGAGCTGCGTCTCCTCATCTACCCGGTGCTGCTCGGCGGGGGGAAACGGCTGTTCGGGCCCGGCATCGCGCCCGGTGCCCTGAAGCTCACGAAGTCCGCTGTCTCACCGACTGGCGTCGTCATCGCGACGTACGAACGCGCCGGAGCGGTGAAGACCGGGTCGTTCGCGTTGGACAAGCCGACCGAAGCGGAGCTTGCTCGGCGCAAGAAGCTCGCTTCCGGCGGGTAGCGCGTCTGGCCGCGCCCGCAGCTCCATCGGCAGCGGGCACGTGAACAGCTCCCAGGCCAGAGGCATGCGCTGAAGGGGGCCGGCCGAGTGGTGCGCCAGGCCGGAGGAGAGGCAGCGCGGTCCCCGTGGGGTACACACCTGCCCAGGCAGCCGTCTCATGAGGTGCGCGGCAGGGCCCTGGGCCTCTTGTGGCTGGTGCCTCTGGCCGTAGGCGCGGAGCACCGTCGCCGCGATGTCCCCGGGAAAGGTCTCAGACTCGGATTTCGCCATGGAGGCCCGGGCGGGATGGCTGTCGGCTTGACTCTCGCACCGGGGGTCGTTGCAATACCCTGACCATGCTCACCATCCGTGATGCCCAGATTGCCACGTTCGAGGGAGCGGTCCACCAGCGCTTCATCGAGCAGCTCACCGAGATCATGGCGAGCGACTTCGCCGACCACGAGAGGGCGCTGGGCCGGCCCGCCTTCGAAACGGTCGTTCGCAATGCCATCGAGCAGGCGGAGGGCTTCGGCCTGCGGACTTCGGCCGAGATCACCGACTACGTCTGCACCGTGCTCTGCTGCGGCGAGCGCTTCCACGAGAAGTCCGAGCTCGCGTGGGCAGGCGCGCTGCTGCGCTCCAAGGACCCGGAGCGGGCGCGGAAGGTGTTGGATCAGGTGCTCGCCTCGCTGGGAGCGCGCGCGGCGCAGAACGGGCCGCGCTCGTGATCCCTCCCACGCTGGTCATTGGCTTCGCTGGTACCGCCATCGCGGTGACCGCTTCGACGCTCTATCTCTGCTGCACCCGCGCACGCGGGAGGGGCGCGCAGCTCAACAACGGCGCCGTGCAGAACTGCGCACCGCCCGTGGTGCCTCAGACGCTCGTACCGGCGAACAACCCGGTGGTGCTGCCCCAGGCTCCGCCACAGCAACTCGTGCAGCCCGTGGCCGTGGTGCAGCCCCCGCCGACCATCACCGCCATCCAGAACACCCAGGGAACCACCGGCGGTGGGACGCGGGTGATCATCACGGGCGTGAACTTCACCGCCAACGTGACGGTGCTCTTCGACAACGTCGCCGCCACCGTGGTCAACGCCACCGCCGTGCAGCTCGACGTCGACACACCGGTCCACGCCGCGGGCGCGGTCGACGTGCGGGTGACCAACAGCGATGGTCAATCCGCCACCACCGTGCGCGCGTTCACGTACATGAACCCCGAGGTGCAGGCGATCACGCCTCGGGAGGGGCCGCTCCTGGCCGGCAATCGGGTGCGGATCACCGGCAATTACTTCGGTCCCAACGTGAGCGTGCTGATCGCCGGACGGCAGGCCCTCAACGTGCAGCGAATCAACGAGCAGACGGTCGACGCCGACGTCCCGGCCCGCCAGGCGCCGACGCCAATTGGCCAGGGACTCAACGTCGACGTCGTGAACGGGCACGACCATGCCCGCGGCCGCTTCAACGCCGGCTACACCTATGAGCCGCTGCAACTCACCTCGGTGAACCCCAGCACCGACACCTCCGCGGGCGGCCTCCCGCTCACGCTCAAGGGCAAGGGCTTCGACGCCGGAACCACCGTCACCATCGGAGGATTCCCCGTCGGAAACCTCGTAGTCGTGTCCCCCACGCAGATCGACTGCACCGCGCCCGCGCTCCCGGCGCATGGCGGCGTCCTCTGCGACGTCGTGGCGGTGAGCGGAGGCGGCGGCGCCCAGACCGCCACGCTCGCGGACGGCTTCACGTACACCGCGCCCGTGACCCTCGTCGCGGTGGCGCCAGCGCGCGGAGACCGCAACGGCAACACGCAGGTGAGACTGCTCGGCATGGGCTTTTCCACCCAGTCGATGGTGGCCTTCTTCGGCGGCCAGCAGGTGAACACGGTGTTCGTGGACGAAACGGAGCGGCTCGTCCAGACGCCGAACGTGGTCCACCCCAACGGGAACGCCCATGCCTTGGACGTCATGGTGCGCGATCAGCAGAACAACACCTCGCAGCTCGCCAACGGTTACACCTACGAGGCCGCCGAACCGGCGATGCATGTGGTGCTCTACCCCGCCGGCCACGATTTCGACTCCATCCTGGCCAACGGAGGGAACGATCCGAACCTGGCTGGACAGCTCCGGCAGATGCACAACACCGGCGCGCTCGACGCGCGCGACGGCGGCGCCGCGGTACAGGTACCGAACCAGACGTACCACAACCACATCGCGGGAGGCGCAGGCGGGCTCCTGTTCTGCCGGCACACCCACCCGCCGCACACCATCTACCAGGTGCTGGACGTCACGCTGCACCGGCCCGACAACAACTACACGAGGAACCTGCTGGCGCACAACACGCCGAACGGAATGTGGCACCCCAACCGGGGCGCCGACCTCAAGACCATCGAGAAACACGACACCGCCATGGCGCAGAACTTCGCCAACGTCATCGCCGTGCAGACCGCGATCAACAACACCTTCACGCTGTTCGCCGTGGAGCCGAACACGGGAGCGCTCGCCAACTGCGATCAGGTCACCATCCGGGGGCGGAACATCCCAGACAACATCGCCGTGACCTTCGGCGGCGTGGCCGCGGTCTGCAACAGCGTCGACGACACCACGGTCACAGCCACGCCGCCCAACCATGCCGCGGGCGCGGTGGACGTGCGGATCACCGAGACGCTCCACGGCCGCAACATCTTCGTGGAGCTCCCGAACGCCTTCACCCACCAGAACTTCGCCCTGGCGGCGCTCACGCCCGCGATCGGCGCGCACGATGGCGGCAACAACGTAGTCATCACCGGCACGGGCTTCAACGCGACCGCGACCGTCTTCTTCGACGCCACCGCGGCGACCGACGTCACGGTCCACAGCTCCACCGTCATCTCCGCGCGCGCCCCCGCCCATGCGGCGGGCGTGGTGAACGTGACCGTCACCGTCAACGGCGCCGCACAGGTGCTCCCGTATCGGTACGTGCAGTGAGCGAAGAAAGTGTCAAAGAAATCGTTACAACCATCAAGGAGAGCCGTCGGCTTCCGCGCGGCGCTCAAACAATCGTGCAAACTTCCTCGAAAGACAGGCGCGGTCCCCGCGGGTAGAGCTTCGAACTGTCACCATACCCGATCGTGCAGATGAAGTTCGATTTGAGGTTCGTGCCCGCGAAGAAGACCTTGTCCACCTCCGCATTGTAAAAGCCTGACATGGGGCAGACATCCAAGCCCAGGGCGCGGGCCGCGAAAATCAAGTAGGCTCCCTGGAGGGAGCTGTTGCGAAAGGCCGTGTCGTAGCTGAACCTGGGATCATTGACAAAGAAATGCCTTGCATCATAGCTCGGAAAGAGCCGGGGCAGGTCTTCGTAGAACTTCTCATTGTAGGCAATGATTGCCGTCACGGGGGCCGATTTCACCTGCTCGATGTTGGACCCCATCAAGGCTGGATAGAGCCTGGCCTTCTCCGATTCACTCCGCACGAACACGATCCTCGCCGGTGCGGAGTTCACCGATGTGGGTCCCCACTTCATCAGCTCGTAGAGTTCCCGCAGGGTCTGCTCCGAGACGGGCTTGTTCTGCCAGAAATGATGGGTGCGGGCTTCTGTAAAGAGCTGCTGGATGGATTCCTTCGCAATGGTCCTGGTCATCGGGGTCTCGTTCATTTGATACCCCCATTCTTGGCCCGACAGACCACATTGAGAAGAGCGAAGAATCCCAATATATTTTCCGGATAGGCGAAAGATGAATCCGGACTTGAATGCAGCGATGATCTTCGTGAACGTGGTGAGGGCGGGAAGCTTCAGCAAGGCGGCTCGGAGCCTCGGTCTCTCCGTCTCCACCGTGAGTGACCGGGTGGTTGGCCTGGAAAAGGCCCTGGGGGTGAGCCTCCTGACCCGAACCACCCGGAAGTTGAAACTGACGGACGAGGGTGCCGCCTTTTTCAAGGAATCCGAAGCCGCGCTCCAGACCCTGCTGGGTGCCTTCGAAGGAGCCACGGCGGCCCGGCAGCAACCCACCGGTACCTTGAGGATCTCCGCGCCCGCGGATCTTCCGCCCTCGGAGATATCCGCTGCCGTCATCGAGTTTCGGGAGAAGTATCCTCAGGTCAAGGTGGAGACCCACATCAGCAATCGCTACGTAGACCTCATCACCGAGGGATTCGATATCGCCATCCGGGGAGGGAACCTGGAGGATTCCGGCCTGCGCTCCAAGCGCCTCGGGGTGGGAAACCTGGTCGTGGTGGCGAGCTCTCGCTATCTCCAGGGAGCCTCGGCCATTCAGCACCCACGAGACCTCACGGCGCATCCGTGCATCGGCTTTGTGAGCAAAGAGGGAAACAAGGGCAGCATGCTGTGGCACCTTCGCTCGGCGAGCGGAGAGGCCGTCCGGTTGAAGCCTGATTTCGTGGTCTCGTCTACGTCCTTCGCCTGGATCCTGAGCCTCGTGAGACGCGGGGCGGGATTGGCCCTGGTGCCCCAAGCGTTGCTGAAGGAAGACTTCGCCAGGAAGAGGCTCGTCCGGGTACTTCCGGATTGGGCCACGGAGTATGCGCCGGTGAACCTTGTCTACCCTCCTCAACGCCTTTCTTCGCCCAAGGTGAGGGAAATGATCCCCATCCTGGAGAGGCACTTGCGCGAACTGTTTGCGTAGAGCCGCTCGGCCGCCCTGCTGAGGTGGGGCGCGGCCTGCCTTGGTACGAGGAGCGGGACTTCGCCATGCTCCTGGAGTGCGGACGCGGGCGTCATGCGGACGCCCGCGTCACAACTTCGCTCAGGTCCTCACGACGCCATCGAAGACGCCGTAGCCCCCCGGGATGAAGAAGTCCTTGCCGGGCACCAGTCCATAGGCGCGCAGCACCGTCGCCGCGATGTCCTGCGAGTTCGGCGTCCGCGTGACGATGTCCCCGGACTCCTCGACGAGCCTCACCGGAATGCCCATGGGCGAGCCCTCCATCCTCTCGTCGTATCCGCCGATCATCTGGTTCCCCTGGATGCCGCCCCCCACCAGCAGCGCACACGTCGCGGGGTGGTGGTCGCTGCCCACCTTGGGAAACGTCCGCCCGAAGTCGCTGTAGACGTAGACGAGCGTCTCATCCAGCAGCGAGCGGGACGGGTCCGAGCGGCTCGGAGTCAGGCTCATCTCCAGGCACATGCGCCCCACCATCTCGAACGCGATGCGCAGGTACTGGGCATGCACGATCTGCCCGTTGACGAAGTGGGAGTCGAAGGTGAAGCCCTCGATGCTCGTCCCCCGCAGGGTGACGGTCGACACCAGGTCGGACTTCAGCAACTGGAGCGCGAACGCATAGTCCCCCATCGACTGCATCATGCCGCAGGCATCCGCATAGCCGGTGCAGGCCATCCAGTCCTCGGGATAGGCGGGGTCGGCCTTGAGCTTCTCCCAGGCGGGCGTCTTCTCGAGCACCGACAGCATGTCCCGGCGAATCGTGCGGCTGGCGCCCTTGTACGTGTCGTAGAGCTGCTCCAGGTACGCATCCGTGCCAGCGGTGGAGGTGCCGCGCTCGCGCCGCACTGCCTTGAGCAGGGCCGAGTCCACCGCCGTCGCGGGCACCGTGCCGGACATCGGCGTGCCATCGAAGGCGAGATTCGGCTCATCCTTGCGCGCTCGCAGGCCGTTCCACGTGCCGTCACGCCGGTCGGAAAGCGTGGGCTCCACCGTCGCGCTGGAGGAGAGCAGCGTCGGGTTCGCCAGCGCGGGCAGCCCGAGCGCCATCGGCAGTGGCCCACCCAGGGCGACATTGGGCAGGGCCCGGTCCGGGAAGCGTGACGCCATGGCGTTGGCGACAACGGCCTGCACCGACGGGGCCCGGAAGGTGGAGCCGGCGACACCGCACATGCTCGCGATGAGGCCGCTGGCGTGCGCGGCCGTCCCCTGGTCCGCCCCCACCAACAGCACCGCCTTCTCGTAGAGCTTGTACTTCGGGTTGGCCCACACGTACCCATCCGGGCGGTAGGTCTGGGCGTTGCCGACGACGGGATTGCGCCCGCTCCTGTCCGCCGGGTTGGCCCAGTTCCAGTAGACGGGCATGCGCAGCTTGCGCACGGGCCCGGGAGCCAGCAGGTCCACCGGAGAGCGGTCCAGGTGCTCCACCTGCTCGGGGTTGTACCCGTAGGCGTTTTCGTATCCCTGCGCGGGAGGAATGAACTTCTGGATGCCCGCGCGAGTCATCGGCGCGAAGAAGGACTCCCAATGGATTCCGCCCACCAGCCAGATGGCCAGCATCTTCGTGGGCCGGCCCGACGCCGACTGAGCCATCGTCGTCGGCAGCCCATACCGCGCCAGCAGCCCGACCTGCGCGGCCCCGAAGGCCGCTTGAAAGAGATTGCGACGAGAGAGTTTCATGGGGGCCTCAGTAGAAGATCCAGTGCGGGTGGCGGATGAAGTACGAGCAGACCCCCACGTAGGCGGGCTCGGTGTCGGTCGGAGTCGCGAGCGGCACGAAGACGTCCGCGTACAGCTCGTCCACTTGCGCGTCGGTGAAGCGCTCCCCCAGGAAGTGGAGGGACCAGCGCTTCAGCGTGGCCTTGACGTCGGCCGGGTTCGCCGTGCGCGCCGCGCCCTTCGGGAACAGCGCCGTGTTGTCCGGCTTGGCGAGGGCCCGCCGGCACCAGCGCTGGGAGACCTGCGTCAGCGTCAGGGCGAAGGTGGGCGCGGGGGTCCGGTCCGCGGAGACCTGGTTCATCACCGAGCCTCCGCCCAGCCCGTGGTAGCGCTCGCCGGAGATGTACTGCCGGGGTGCGGGGATGGCGTCCGGCGACTGGAGCGGGAGGTGGTCCTCGCCCCGGGACTCCGCCATGTCGAAACCGAACTCCTTGGCATTGACGAAGAAGTCGTCGTACCCCAGCCCGAGCTGCTGGTAGAGCGCGCGCTGAACCTGGTCGGCGCTCATGCGGGTGATGCGCGGGGCGTCGGGGTTCGGCCGGGAATCGCGCTGCTGCGCGCCGAGCCCCTGAATCCATGCGCGCACCGCCTGCACGGAGAGCGTCGCGGAGCCTTCCGAGACGAGCTGCGCGTAGGATTTCTGGCCGATGGGCATCTGCTTGAAGGCGCCGGTGCCCCGGCCCTCCAGGAGCCTCACCAGCTCGCTGTCATCGGGGCTGCCCGCCTTCACCAGCCGGGAGTCCGAGACGAGCAGGCTCTGGAAGGCCGCCACCGAGGCGAAGTAGCCGCGCGTGCCCTGCGCGTGACACCCCTCGCAGTGCGGCTTGAGGCCCTCCATGACGCGCTGGGTTTCGGTGGTGGCGGGCGTGCCGCAGGTGGTGGGCGGGGGCTGGGACTGGGGGGACCGGGACTGGGGTGAGATCGCGGTGCCCTCGCAGCCGGACAGGAGCACCAGGGGGAGGACGAGGAGGAATGCGAAGCGGTTCATGTCAGAGCCCCCTCTGGAACAAGCTCGACTGGGTGAGTGATTTGACGAAGGGCCGGACCTTGCGTCCTCCCTCGATGAAGCGCGCCACCTGGTCCTCCAGGTAGCCCGCCTCCTTCGCCGGGTCGATGTCCCGCCCCATCACCTGCGCGTGCAGGTGGCGCACGACACACCGGTCGAACGAGCCCGAGGCGACGATGAGCTTGGCGAAGCCCAGCGGCCCCACCGTCCCGTCACTCACCTGGCCCAGCAGGTTCTGCTCCGGCGGGAGGAAGTCGATGAAGACGGCCTCCGGGTTCGCCTCGGCCTGGGCCTGCGTGATGGGCGTCAGGAGCGTGTCGGGCATGTACCAGCGGTTCCAATGGATGAACGGGTCGGTGTGATAGGGGTACTCGCTGGTGCGCCACCGCGCGGGCCAGTGCCACACCGTGCCCACGCCCGGCATCGGGTAGGTCGCGCCATGGCCCTCGAACCCGTGCCCTATCTTCGCGTAGCGCTTGAAGTGGATGGCCGCCGGATCCACCCGGCGGTGGCAGTGCTGGCAGGGCCCCTCCGTCCCCGGGTCTCTCCGGTACTCGTTGAACTCCTGTCCCTGCGGCGGGGAGAGCTCCTCGCACGCCAGCATCTCCAGCGCCCGCGCGCCGCGCACGCGCTCGCGGGTGAAGGCGCTGAGGAAGCCGAGGCTGGTGAGCATGCCCGCGGCGGGGATGCCCCTCATGGCCGTGGACTGCGTGCGCGGGTCGTACCGGTAGTCTCGCTCCTCCAGGAAGAAGGGGTTGCGCGCCGGGACGGAGTACTCGCGCCAGGCGGTCGGATCACCCTGGGAGTGCTCGGGGTCGACCGGCGCGTTGGCGAAGCGCGACGGCCTCCACCAGGAATCGTCGTCGAGCAGGTACGTCAACTCGCCGGCGAGCCCCTGCATCACGTAGGCGGCCTGCAGGCGCGTGGGCCCCACGGAGTAGCTGCCGAGGATGAGGTCCGTCATCGGCCGGTCGTGCCAGCCGAGGTGCGCGAACAGCCGGGCGGGTTCCTCGGCGACGAGCCGCCGCTGCCCCTGCGGGTTGTGGAGCCCGTAATCCTCCCAGCCCGGATAGCTTCCCGTGTCGGCGTGGCAGCGCACGGCAGCGGGCCCGCAGCCACAGTTCGCGATCGGGCCCGCGGTGGCGCAGGTCACCGTCACCGGGAAGCCGCTCGCGTCGTAGGTCTGCCCCGTGGCCGCCACGCTCGCCGCGTAACCGACCAGCACCGCCGTCGTGCCCGGCGCCCACCAGGGCTCGAGGGAGCGCTCCTCCGCGGGCGTTCCATCCGGCTTCTGGCCCTGACAGGCCTTCTCGTCGCCGCGGAAGTACTTCCAGGCCCCGGCCTTCGGGGTGCCGTCCGCGCACCGGACAATGGAGCGCTGCTGCTGCAAGCCATACTCCGGCGGATCCGCTGACGGCCCCACGGGCGGAATGTTGAACCAGTCGCGCGCCGTCTCGAACAGCGTCCGGTAGAACGCGGGCTGCTGGAGCGTCTGGTCCACGAAGGCCGAGACGTAGGCGCGCTGCGCGGCCTCGTCCCCGGCGGCCTCCTGCGCGGCGTACTCCTCGTCCGTCGGAGGCGTTCCCCTCAGCGCCAGCGCGGCGCGCCGCAACTGGCGGCTGGGGGAGAGCACGTCGGCCGGCACACCCGCGTCGGAGCCGCCCTCGGACGGGGGCTCGACGCAGCCGGCGTCCTGGCCACCGGGATTGTCATGGGGGGCCGTAGTGCTGCCGGTGGAGCATCCCAGCCAGAACAGCACGGGAAGGACCCACAGCAGGGAGTGCGCGCATCGCGCGGCTGCCAGCCATGGAGGGGGGAGCTTTCGGTTGGAGATGGAAGAAGTTGAGTAACCGCTCATGGGTTCCCGGCACAGCATCCCCAGGATGGCGAACTGGCACGTGTTCTCTCTGGCCACGGTGACCTCCTGTCCCTTATATATCAGTCTGATACAAATGAGCCAAGAGGGATGACACCCCATGGAGCCACCCGGTTGTTGCGCGAGGCAGGCACTGGCTGGCGTTGCAGGCCTGTGCATGCTCCACAGGTCGCAGCGGGCGCCTGATGACCGCCGTACTACAGAAGTCACACTGAGACTGCAGATGACCCACGAAAACAGAGACGCTCGCTCACGAAAACTATCGAGGATGGAAGAGAGCACCGTAGGACTGCACACGCGCATGCTGCTTCGACCGCTCGTTCGAACCCTTGTCGTCAGTGTGTTGGTTCTGGCCTCAGCCGGCTGCACCGGCTCGGACAATGGAACAGATGACGGCGGAGTTGTCGGGCGAGCTGACGCAGGGGCTGATGCGGGAGCCGACGCCGGCGCTGACGCGGGGTTCGACGCTGGTGTCAGTGCGTGCGATCCGAAGCCGGCGCGCCCCGCCTCGCCGACGAAGCTCGCCGCGGCAAGCGTCTCCTCCTTCGAAGTCTCACTGGCGTGGGAGCCGTCGCCGGATGCCTCGGTCAAGCGCTACCGCGTGCTGCTGGGCGCGGCGCAGGTCGGACAGGTCGATCGGTCGTCCTTCACCCACCGCCCGGCCGTCCCGGGCGAGACGTACACGTACACCGTCACCGCGCTCACCGACGACGGGGGAGAGAGTGCCCCGTCGAACCCGGTGACGGTGACCATCCCGAATCCCCAGCCGGATGCACTCTCCGGGCTGGCGGCGGGACACTGGTACGAGTTCCCGGCTTCGAACCTGCGGGCCGCGGCCCTGAAGCCGACGCCCGATAAGTATCCGTGGCTCGCCTGGGGCGAGGGCATCAGCGGAATCATGAACGACTGGTCGAGCGGTGCCTTGGACACCCAGCGCGACCGGCTCTACATCACCGGCGGCGGCCACAACGGCTACTTCGGCAACGAAATCTACGGCTTTGATCTGCGCACGGGCGCGTGGCTGCGCCTGACCGACCCGGACCCCGTCAAAGAGGGAGATGAGTGTCCCTCCCGGTCGTTGGGGGTCAACTGCGCCACCCACACCTACGATGGGCTCGAGTACCTGCCTCTGCCCTTCGACCGGTTCCTCGCGGTCGGCTGGGAGGGCTGGCCGCAGACGGCGCTCAACCTCGACACGAACCGCTGGGAGAATCACCCCGACCTTCCCCAGCTCGGAATGCGCACCGGCGCCAACTGTGCCTACGATCCCGGCACCCGCGTCCTCTGGTACCACGCCGGCGGAGGGGCGATGTCGTTCTGGGACCCGGCCACCGGCAAGTGGACCCTCCGCGGTGAGACGGATAACTTTGGCTATTACCGGAACGCGGTCGTCGACCCCCGGCGCAAGCTGTACGTCGCGGTGGGTCAGGGCTTCACCGAGACCTGGAGCATCGACGCGCTGGGGAAGTTCGTTCCGAAGCACGTGCGGCTCGCGACGACGGGCGCCAGGGAGATTGAAGACGGTGGCAATCCCGGCGTCGACTACGACCCGGTGAGCGATCGCATCGTGGCGTGGAAGGGAGGCGGGGACATCTACACGCTGGACATCGACACCCGCGTCTGGACGAAGCATCCGGCACGGGGCACGGTGGTGCCCGGACCGGCCAACATGAACGGGACCTTCGGGCGGTTCCGCTACGTGCCAGGTCTGAACGTCTTCGTGGTGGTCAATACCGTCGACACGAATGTCTTCGTCTACCGGCTCGATTCGAGACCCCCTCGCCTGTTGCGGCGCATCGACGTGAAGACGCCCAAGGCCTCGGTCGAGACGAACACGACCGGCAAGCTGCAGGTGACGGCGGTGTTCCAGGACGGAAGCTCGTTCGTCGCCACGTCGGGGGTCACGTTCAGCTCGCTCGACCCGGAGGTGGCGACCGTGGACGAGGGTGGCACCTTCCGGGCCATCAACCCGGGCCGGGCCCGGCTGCAGGCGAGCTACACCGACCCGCTCACCCGGCGCGGGCTGGTCGGAGCCCTGGAGCTCGAAGTGGTGCCGATGGCCGGTGACGTCGTCCTCGACGCGCTGAAGATTCAGCCAGCAACGGCGCTCAAGGCGCTCCGCGGAATGCCGGCGCGCTACACGGCCGTCGGCTCCTTCCACCGCGGCGCCGACGTCTTCACCCGCGACGTCACCTGCGAGGCCACCTGGAGCTCCGACAGTCCGTCCATTGCCACGGTGACCAACGGCACGGTGCAGGGACTCTCGGAGGGAGGCACGACGCTCCACGCGAAGATCGGGCAGGTTGACGCCCAGGCAGCCCTCGAGGTCATTCCGAACGCGACCCGGGAGCTCTTCGCCCTGAACTTCCAGCCTCCGGGACCGCCGGCGGTGGCGGGCTGGGCGGTGGCCGACGACTCCGCCTTCGACGCGGCCCGTGGTTGGGGCTGGCAGGGCACGGCCGGTCTTCTGACCCGAGGCGACCGCAACGGCACCAAGGATCCGCGCCTCGCCAGCTTCGTGCAGACGACCGGAGGGAAGTTCCGGCTCCAGGTTCCCGATGGCCGGTACCACGTGGCGGCGTCCGTGGGAGACAACACCTTCGGCGTGGGCCTCGCGAGCGTGGAGCTCGCGGGCGCAGGCATCGTCTACGGCGTCGGCACGGGCAACACGGCGGGAGCAGGCATTGTCGAAGCCACCGGAGGCAAGGGCCTCGTCTTCGACGTCGTGGGGCCCATCAACTGGCTCGCGGTGATGCCGGTCAACGGCCTGGATTTCGACCAGGCGCTCGCCGCGGCGAAGACCTGGTAGAGGGCAAGCGCTTCCACGGAGTGAGCTCGAAAGAGACGTTCAGACCTGGGTCCATGAGCGACATCACGCACGGTCCGCGCGAGAAGCGCGTCCCTCGGGAGTTCTTCCCCCTCTTCGAGGGGGCGTAGCGGCATGGCACTCAACACGGGCTATGCCTACCGCGAACAGCTGGGCGTCCGGGCACGAGGACAGAGCACGCTCTCCTATCTGGTCGCCGCCTACCGGCACTCCCCGATGGAGGTGTGGCGGGAGCGGCTCTCCCGGGGAGAGGTCCTGTTGGATGGCATCCCCGCGACGGGCGAGGAGCGTCTGAAATCCGGCCAGTGGCTCGTCTGGAACCGGCCCCCCTGGGAGGAGAAGGAGACGCCGCGCGACTACTCGCTCGTGCACGAGGACGAGGCGCTCCTGGCGGTCATCAAGCCGGGCGGCCTGCCCACGACGCCGGGTGGAGGCTTCCTCGTGAACACCCTGCTCCACCTCGTGCGGGAGCGCTTTCCAGAGGCGAGTCCCCTGCATCGGCTGGGACGTGGCACCTCGGGCCTGGTGCTCTTCGCGCGCACGCACGACGCGGCGGCGAAGCTGTCCCGCGCCTGGCGCGAGCACGAGGTGGAGAAGCGTTACCGGGCCCTGTCGAGTGGCGTGGCCACCCAGGATCGCTACGACATCACCGCGCCCATCGGCGAGGCGATGCATCCGAGCATGGGGATGGTCCCCATGGCGATGCCTGGCGGGAAGGCGTCCCGGAGCCTGGCGCGCGTGCTCCAGCGGCGCGCGGCGAGCACCCTCTTCGAGGTGGATATCCAGACGGGCCGCTCCCAGCAGATCCGCATCCATCTGGCCTTCATCGGGCATCCGCTCGAGGAAGATCCCGTCTACGCGGTGGGAGGCGTGCCGCGCGCCGAGCATCCGGGACTGCTCGGGGATACCGGCTACCTGCTGCACGCGGAGCGGCTGTGCTTTGTGCATCCGCTCACGGGCGAGCGCCTGGAACTCCACGCCTCCATTCCGCGCGAACTCGAGGTGTGGTCGAGCTGATCAAACGCCTTGCGGCACTGACCATCGGTCAACCCCTGACGGAGCCCACGCCCGCGGTGGTTTCCGCGGCGGCGCTCCAGGCGCTCGTCTGGCGCCATCGCAGCGGGGACGCCTTGCGCACGATTCGCCTGCAGGACGGTCACCTCTACAGCGTGCTCGGGGAGGGGCCGCCCGGCCTCATCCAGCCCCTGTCCCCGACGGAGCTCTTCTTCCCGGACAACTCCGACCTGCACCTGCGCTTCACCCTGGAGGCCGGACGGGCCGTCGCCGTCACGCGTCTGTCGGATGGGGGCTCGCCACAGGTCATCCTCCGTGAGCCTGCGGAGTCGACGCCGTAGGCCTGGAGGCCAGGGGGAGCCCTCCAAGCATCATCCGCCGAATCGTTTGACACTTTTTTGGGTCGGTATGAGCACTCTTGCTGCATGGGCTCGAGCCCGTTCACAGTCACGAAAAGCCTGTTCACTGCACCGAAGGAGCGACTCACGGAATGCCTCCTGTGTGCGCTCGTGCCGCGCTGTACTGTGGTGTGACGCCCCTTGCGGAGCGTTTGTTCCAAGCGCAGAGGGGAAAAGACAGGTAATGCACATGCGAAATCATATTGCTTCCGCGGTATTGAGCCTCGGCTTGATGGCAGGGTTTGGTTGTGGCCCCCTGGAGATGGAGCCCACGGAGCCCTCGGCGGACGCCGTTCTGTCTGGAGCAGAGGCCGTCATGGATGAGGCCGCTCCGAAGCAGGGAGCGGACGTCTCCGCCCTGGCCTCGCGGCCGTACCTCATTACCTGGAGTGATTTCTCCCGGACGGCGCCGGTCCATCAGATCTGCACCTCGTACCACTTCATGAGCTGCCGGGATTGTTACTTGTACAATAACAACGCATACTATCTATCCCGTTGCGTCTCTCCGACTGATATCTATCCGTTCGGCTGTAGTTACTGCAATAGTTACGCGACAACGGATCGTGTTCTGCTCCCCGATGGAGATTTGATTGACGTGTCCATCGAGCACAACGCCACTTCCGTGGAGGGCATCGAGTTCCGGCTGGAGTCCGCCCCCAATGTGAGGTGGTGGAAGCAGGTGGCGCTCACCGGTGTGGCGGATAACTGGACCGTGTGGAACGAGAACGGCCAATCCTGGTGCAACTGGCCCCAGCCGCGGACGGCTGGATGCAATACCAACTCGCAGTGGACCGAAACCACGCTGAACCCGGGCTCGATGTTCATCTTCTCCAAGGTCCAGCCCTTCGGGAATCGCACCGAATCGTACGTGCTCTATAATCTCGCCGAGCGGCTCACCGGTGGAGATCGCGTGACCTTCCGCTGGGTGGAGGACGTGTGGGATCAGAACTAAGCCAGTTCGAGTAGGTCTTGTGGGGGGGTTCTGCCCGGATTTTCCCTGCTGTGGTGAAATGGAATATGAGAAATACATTCGGGCTGAAGCACCTCGACCGGCCAACGAGATGCGGACCCGCCCCGCGGTCTTCTTCCCGGAGGGTGGGATCATCGCCTGGGGCGAGGGTTCCGGCACCGTGGGCTTGTGGGGCGTGATGGCCGCTGTACAGGGACACGCACCACGTCAGCAGCCGCGCCGCACGCGACGCGGCGTTGATGTTCGAATGACGGAAAAAAAGGAAAGCCCCCAACCAGGTCGTCAGCCGGCTGGTGGCTAGCCGGCGTTAATCGCCAATTGGGCGGCGAACGCCCGCTTGTATGCGGGCCGCGCTTCGCCGCGGGCGACATAGGCAGCCAGCTTCGGGAATTCGTCCAGAATGCCCGATGATTTCAGCCTGAGCAGCACCGACACCATCATCAGGTCGCCCGCGCTGAACGCACCATCGAGCCAGTCGGCATCGCCCAGGCGAGCAGAAAGTTGGCCCAGCCGATTGCGGACGCGCTCCTCGACCAGAGGCAGGCGCTCCTTACTCCAGGGCTTATCGCCCTCCAGAATCGTGGCGGTTGCGAGTTCAAGGATCGCCGGCTCCACGGTGTTGAGCGCGGCAAACATCCAGGTGATCGCACGCGCCCGGGCATTGGCATCGTCCGGCAACAGCCCCGCATGGCGCGCGGCGATATGGAAGACGATCGCGCCTGTCTCGAACAGGGCGAGATCGCCTTCCTCATAGGTTGGAATCTGGCCGAACGGATGAAGGCGCAGATGCGCGGGTTCCTTCATCGCACGGAACGAAACAAGGCGAACCTCGTAGGGTTGGCCCACTTCTTCAAGCGCCCAGCGAACGCGCATATCACGCGCTAGTCCCTTGCCGCCATCGGGCGACCGTTCAAAGGCGGTAATGATGATGGTCATCGTGAGGCTGGCTCCTCTTGGCGAAAATCACCGGCTGTGGGGCTGGCAAGCTGTATAGCCATAGTCGACAGTACCGGCTGGCCAAGGACATGCTCAATTCCTTCATCGGGAAATTGTTCAAGCACGAGCGGGGCGGCGGGCTGCTAAGCGCCCGGACATTAATTCTGTACACCTGCGGCGTGGCGCTGCTGCAATTCGCCCTACGCCGTATCCACCAAGGGCTGCGGCGTAGGTGATCAACATCTATGTCCGGGCGCTTAGCGAGGCGACCTGGTTGCGGTACTCGGTTCAGATGCTGAAGAACGTGCGGAGGGTGTCGTTGCGGAGGATTTCGTCGACCACCTTCGAGCGGCTGACCTGGAGCGGGTGCTCCAGGAAGACCCGCTGGTGGAGCTGCTCGACGGTGTCGATGACCTCCGACGACCCGCTGCGCGTGAGGGCCTCGATCCTGTCGACGTAGTCGGTGTTGAACACGAGGTGCTTCGGGTCCACCGCGCCGCTGCGCACATAGCCCCGGGTCTTCTTGTCGCACCGACACGGGTTGGCCGCGTTGACGAGCCCGCAGCGCTGGTTCATCCAGCTGTACAGGTCCTTGCGCGCCCGGGAGAGCCGAACGCGGAAATTCCCCGGAGAGATCTCCAGCAGCTCGCCGCCGAGCTGATGGTCCACCCCGAAAAGCTCGCCGAGCACGTAGGTGATTCGCTGCTCACGGTCCAGGCACATCAACATGCCCGTCGTGCACCGAATCCGCAGCTCTTCGACCGTACCGGCGGCGTCCCGCAGCTCCTGTGGAGTCATCGCCTCGTCCGGAACCGCTGCGATCCGGGCGAAGTAGGTCTGGAAGTCGTCGACCAGCACCTCCATCCCGCGCCGGCGGCTCTTGAGGAGGTGATTGACGGTGAGCCGGTAGAGCCAGGTCCGGAACGCACTCTCCGCCCGGAAGGTGCGCAGAGAGGTGATGACCTTCACGAAGACCTCCTGGGTGAGGTCCTCGGCGTCCTCCCGCCGCCCGCACATCTTCAGCGACAGGTTGTAGACGAAGGGCTGGTGCCGGGCGACGAGCTCGCGCAGCGCGTCCTTGCTGCCGTCGACCGCGCGCGCCACGAGGCCGTGGTCGCCGTCGGTGTCGTAGCCGGGGTGGAAGGGATTCTCTTCAAGCGACGTCATACCTGGCGCAGGCCTCCGTCGACCGCGAGCTCCGTGCCCGTGACATACGACGAATCCGGTGCCGCGAGGAACAGCACGGCGCGGGCAATCTCCTCGGGGCGGCCCCAGCGCTTCACCGGAATCTGCGCGGTGATGCTCGCCCCCGCGGCCTCGAGCTGCTCGGCGGGGAGTCCCAGCTTCCCCCACAGCGGGGTCTCGATGGCGCCGGGGCACACCGCGTTGACGCGAATCCCTCGCGGTGCCAGCTCGGCGGCGGCCACGCGGACGAGCGAACGGAGCGCCGCCTTCGTCATGCTCAGCACGCTCGAACCCTCGAAGCCGATGCGGTTGAGCCACGACGTCGTCACCACCACCGACGCGCCGTCATTCAGGTGTGGGATGGCCTGCCGCAGCGTATTGAACGTCCCCTTCATGTTCACCGTGACGAGCTCGTCGAACAGCGCCTCGGTGGTGTCGGCCAGGGGCATCAGCTTCACCACCGCCGCGTTCGCGAACAGGATGTCGATTCCGCCGAAGCGCTGGCGCGTCTCCTGGAACAGGCGCTCCAGGTCGGCCCCGCGCGTCACATCCCCCCGCACCGCATGTGCGTTCGGGCCGAGCGACTTCACCGTCTCCGCCAGGTCCTCCTCCGAGCGCGCGAAGACAACGACCTTCGCCCCTTCCTCCGCGAGCAGCCGCGCAGTGGCGAGTCCGATTCCGCTGGTGCCCCCGGTGATGACCGCGACCTTCTGAGCGAACCCCTTCATGTGCAACCTCCCGTGTTCGAGTTGGAGGTTGGACCCACGGGCCGCCAGGGTGTTACAGCCGGAGGAGTTGGCGGCCCACGCGCTTCGAAGAATCGTGAGTGAATCCAGGCACTTCAAGTCCAGCGAGGCGTGCGGGACTGGCACCTGCCGCCACTTGGACCTTGGATTTGAGAGCGCGGCCCTGAGGCATCCCCTCATTTAGCAAGCTGGCGAGGAGGGGGTCGGTAGGCTGTTTAGTTCGAGCAGTAGGGTCATGGACGTTACCGGAGAAGTGGGTACTTCAGCTATCAACGAGCAGCAGGTCCATGAATTCCTCTCCAGCCTCTTCGCCGAGGACGTCCACGCCAAGCGGGTGCTGTCACTGTCGCTGGCGACGCTGGGGGTCATCCACGCCGCGAGTTTGTCGGTGTACGCCATCGGGCAGGCCGTGGCGGTGGCGCGAGGCACCAAGGGCAAGCACGGGGTGAAGCAGGTAGACAGGTTGCTGTCCAATGCGGGCTTGAACGTGTGGCACCTGTTCAGTCTGTGGGTGCCGTACATGCTGGCCCAGCGCACCGAGGCCGTCATCGCCTTGGACTGGACGGACTTCGACGATGATGACCACACCACCCTGGTGGCTTCGCTGCTGACGAAGCACGGCCGCCCTACGCCCCTGGTGTGGCTGACAGTGCACAAGTCCACCCTCAAGGGCCAGCGCAACGACGTGGAGGACACCGTCCTGCTACGCCTGCGCGAACTGATTCCGGGCGAGGTGAAGGTGACGGTACTGGCCGACCGGGGCTTCGCTGATCAGGCACTGTATGCGCTGCTGGCGCAGTTGGGCTTCTCGTACGTGGTGCGCTTCCGCAAATCCATCACGGTGACGAACACAGACGGGGAGCGCAAACCCGCGGGGGAGTGGGTGCCGAAGTCGGGCCACCTGCGCACGCTCAAAGGAGCGCGAGTCACGGCGGACGAGACAGAAGTGGCTGCCGTGGTGTGCCTGAAGAAGAAGGGCATGAAGGATGCCTGGTGTCTGGCCACCAACCTGGTGGATGCCTCCGGTGCCGAGGTCGTCGCGCTCTACCGCCGCCGTTTCACCATCGAAGAGGGTTTCAGGGATGTGAAGGACTTGCGCTTCGGTATGGGCCTGTCTTCGGTGCGCATCGCCGAGACGGACAGGCGAGACAGGTTGCTGCTGGTCAGTGCCCTGGCGTGCGCGCTGCTGACGCTGCTGGGGGCCGCGGGCGAGAGTCTCGGCATGGAGCGCTACCTCAAGGCCAACACCTCCAAGAAGCGCACCTACTCCCTCTTCCGTCAGGGATGGTATGTACTACAAGGCCCTGCCCATGATGCGAGAAGCCGAGTTGCGTCCGCTCATGGAGCGCTTCGCCCAACTCGTCCGTGAGCAGCTCGTTTTCCGCGAAGCTTTCGGTCTCATCTAAAATGAGGGGATGGCTCAGGGATGCCTGGCATTCCAGGCAGGGGTCAGCAAGGAGTCGAAGAAGGAGAGGACGCCACGAGTGGACTGGGCGGAGTTGCTGAGGAGAACGTTCGCGTGGGACGTGTTCGTCTGCGTGAGGTGTGGAGGCAGGCGTCGGGTGCTGGCGTACGTGAAGGGAGGGGGTGGAGTGCGAGCGATTCTAGAGCACCTGGGCCTGGCCACGGCAGGTGCGGGGCTGGCCCCGGCGCGAGGGCCCCCACAAACCCCGTGGTGTTGAGGCTCAAGCCGCCCCAGCCAAGAGAGCCAGTCCCCTGCCGCGCACCTCATGGGAAGGCGGCCTGGGCCGACGTGTATCCCAAGGGGCTGCGCGGCTTCTCCACCCGCCTGGCGTACTGCTCCGGCGGCCCCGTCAGCGGCCCTCCTCGGCTCCTGCGCTCCTGCCCTCACCCTCAACATGGCCTCTATCCCGCCTATACGCCTCATTGCATGTATTGACAGTCACGGGAGACATTCCGGACGGGGGCATGGGGCGGACGTGAACCAGGGATGCCTTAACGGTGTTCGACATGACGCATTCCTCCTTCAAGAGAGACTGTGTGGGATTGGGATGTATTTATTTTCGTGCCTGCACTCAAAGAGTTGCATGCACTCGCTGCTTTTTATTTGAAGCAAGACAACAACCCCAGAAGACCGACCTGTCTTTCAATGGGGTTCGTGCGGCAGCACCGTCACATGCGACCGCCTGGCACGACCAGAACGAGTCCGAGGCGGCCTCGCATCCAGTTCGGGACTACGAGCCGTAGACCTGGTCGAACGGCTGGCGCTTGGGCAGGTACGGGTCGGCGAACGAGTGAAGCCCCGGGATGAAGCTGCTGAAGGCGAGGACCTTCGCGCCTCGACCCGGCTGCGCCCCGGACGGAGTGAGGCCCTGTGCCTGAAGGCCCGCTCCCCTGACAATGGGGTCAAGCAAGTTCACGTAGTGGACGTACTTGGGACCATCCGGGTAGCTCTGCGCCGCGCCACCGAACGTCTCCACCTTGACTCGAGAGAGCGCCTTCTCCGCGTCGGCCTCCTTCAGGCCATCCTTGATGAGGCGGTCTCGGACCTCACTCAGGGCGTTGGACGTGATGAGGGCCCCCTGGCTATGGGCCACCACATGCGGGCTTCGCCCGGCCTGGAGCTCCTTGTAGAGCCCACTGGCCAGCGTCTTCGTCGTGGGGTTGTCCTTCGCACCCAGCTTGTCCCTGCTCACCTGGGAGAGATCCTCGACGGTACCATCCGAGGCGTTGTAGATACCCACCACCTCGGAGCCCGTCCGATTGGCCAGACTCTGAAGACTCGCACGATGGTCCGCGACGGTGTTCCACACACCATTG
Source organism: Archangium minus (assembly GCF_044360475.1). NCBI lineage: Bacteria > Pseudomonadati > Myxococcota > Myxococcia > Myxococcales > Archangiaceae > Archangium > Archangium minus. The sequence continues at coordinate 3,666,004 of NZ_CP043494.1, read as the reverse complement.
ACGAAGTACAGCTTCCCCTCCTTGCCGTAGGTTCGGGGATCCACGTTGGTCGGAGGCTTCGCTCCCGGCTGCGGCAGAGTCCCCTTGACGTCATTCAGGGTGGTGCCTCCCCCGTGGACCCGCCCATCCCCGCCGAAAATCTTTCCATCGAACGGGTGCTGGCTCTTCGCTCGCGGGGGCAGGGAGTCCGACAGGCTGGGAGAACGCATGGGCCTCGGCTGAGGCTGCCCCGCCTGCTGGGTGGGCCGCGTGTAGGAGCTCTGGGACGCCAGCGGGGGCGCCGGCGGGGGCGCCTGGGGCGAGGGCGAAGACGTGGGCCGCGAGTCGGCGCCCGAAGGCGCCTGGGGCGCGGGCGAAGGCGTAGGCACGACACCACCGGGCGTACGGGGAGCCACGCCGGAGCCGCTCAGCTGCTCAGCGACAACTACACCTCCCCATCAACGACAATTACACCTCCCCATCCAGAGTGACGGCAGCCGTCGGTAGAAACCCGGTGACTCCGGAGGTTCGGATGGACGGGTGAGGACGACGGATGCCCAGGTGAGGAAGCTGATGGAAGAGATGGCGAAGCACGGTCGCCTCGGGCTGGCGTCGGCCCGGGCGGGGATGGACCGCAAGACGGCACGCAAGTACGTGAAGGAGGGGAAGTTCCCCTCGGAGCTCAAGCAGGAGCGCACCTGGAGGACACGGGAGGACCCGTTCGAGGAGCAGTGGGACAGCCTGGCCGAGCGGCTGAAGGAGGCGCCGGAGCTGGAGGCCAAGACGCTCTTCGAGGAGCTGTGTGCTCGCGAGCCGGGCCGCTACAAGCCGGGGCAGCTGCGCACGTTGCAGCGGCGAGTGCGCCAGTGGAGAGCGCAGCAGGGACCGGAGAAGCAGGTGTTCTTCGCCCAGGAGCATCGGCCCGGGGAAGCGATGCAGACGGACTTCACCTGGGCCAAGGAGTTGGAGGTGACGGTGGGAGGCGAGCCCTTCGCGCACCTGCTGTGCCACCCGGTGCTGCCCTACTCCAACTGGGAATGGGCGACGGTGTGCCACTCGGAGTCCATGGCGGCCATCAAGCGAGGAGTGCAGGCGGCCGTCTTCCGGCTGGGGAAGGTGCCGCGCTACCACCAGACGGACAACTCCACCAGCGCCACGCACGACCTGCGCAACGGCAAGCGGGGCTTCAACGCCGAGTACCTCGCGCTCATGAAGCACCTGGGCATGGAGCCGCGCACCATTGAAGTGGGGAAGAAGGAGCAGAACGGGGACGTGGAGGCGCTCAACGGCGCGCTCAAACGCCGGCTATTGCAGCACCTGCTGATGCGCGGCAGCCGGGATTTCGAGAGCGCCGCGGCGTACGAGAGCTGGGTGCAGAGCGTGCTGGAGAAGGCCAACCGGCTGCGCGGCGCGAAGGTGGAGGAGGAGCTCGCGGCGATGAGGCCGCTGTCGGTGCAGCGGCTGGTGGAGTACAGCGAGCTGGAGGTAGTCGTCACGGCATGGAGCACCATCCGGGTGCAGCACAACACGTACTCGGTACCCTCGCGGCTGGTGGGCCAGCGCGTGCGGGTGCGCGTGTACGACGACAGGCTGGAGGTGCTGCACGCGGGAAAGCCGCAGCTGGTGGTGGACAGGCTGGTGGGCCGCAACGGACACCGCATCAACTACCGGCACATCATCTGGTCGCTGGTGCAGAAGCCAGGGGCCTTCGCGCAGTACCGCTACCGGGAGGACCTCTTCCCCTCGCTGGTATTCCGCCAGGCGTATGACGAGCTGCAGCGGGTGCACGAGGGGAGAGCCGCGGATGTGGAGTACCTGCGGATTCTTCACCTTTCGGCCTCCACGCTGGAGTCCCAGGTGGAGCAGGTGCTGACGCGACTGCTGGCCGAGGGCGGACTGCGCGGTGCCGAGCAGGTGAAGGCGCTGGTGGCGCCAGCCAGGCCCGAGGTGCCCGAGCTGGCACAGCCCGAGGTGGACCTGAGCAGCTATGACGCGCTGCTGGTGGCGCAGCGGGAGGTGGCCTCATGAGCACCACCTCCACGTCCCTGCGAGCAGCGGCGAGCGCCGCCGACGAGCAGCAGCAGACGCTGGCCATGCTGCTGCGAGCGCTGAAGCTGCCTGCGTTTGCAGCCCACCACGAGGAGCTGGCCAGGCGCGCCGGGCAGGAGGGATGGACGTGCCCGCACTACCTGCGCCAACTGGTGGAGCTGGAGCTGAGCGAGCGCCGGGGCCGGCGGATAGAGCGACTGCTCAAGGCCTCGGGCTGTCCACGGACAAGACGCTCGCCACGCTCGAGCAGGAGAAGCTGCCGGCCAAGGTGCGCCGCCAGCTACCGGCCCTGTGCGAGGGCGGCTTCGTCGAGCGCGCGGAGAACGTGCTGGCCTTCGGGCTGCCGGGCCGCGGCAAGACGCACGTGGTGAGCGCCATAGGCCACGAGCTGGTGCAGCGCGGTTACGAGGTGCTCTTCATCCCGGCGGTGCTGCTGGTGCAGCGACTGCTCTCGGCCAAGAAGAGCCTCTTGCTGGAGAAGGAGCTGCGGCGGCTGGACGGGTACGACGCGGTCATCATCGACGACATCGGCTACATCCAGCAGGACAGGGAGGAGATGGAGGTGCTGTTTACCTTCCTGGCCCAGCGCTACGAGCGCAGGAGCGTCCTGATTACGAGCAACCTGGTGTTTTCGCAGTGGGACCGAATCTTCAAGGACGCGATGACGACGGCGGCGGCGATTGACCGGGTGGTGCACCACGCGCTGATTCTGGAGCTCACCGGGGAGAGCTACCGCAGCGAGAAGGCCAGGAGCCGGGAGACGGCCGACAAGGCCCCGCGCAAGGCGCCCGGGGACGAGTAACAGCCTGTCCACAGGTTTTGAGTCTCCCCCCGGGCCCCCCTCATCCACAGCCCTGCCCACAGCACAGGAGGTGACCGACCCAGAGGCTTCGATGGACGTGACGACGACTACGGCGACGACGAAGTGAACGCAGTCAGGGCATCAACCCGATGGGGAAGTGTAATTGTCGCCAAGGGGAAAAAGTAATTGACGCTGGGCAGCTCAGCCGCGAGTAATCGCGCGCTGGGGGTTGGAAGGCGTCCCGGTGGTGCTGCGAGGCGGGAGGAGCCGCGGTGTTGGGAGCCGGCGCATTCTGCGCGGACGGCTGCGGCGACGGCTTCGGCGACGGCTTCGGCGTTGGGGGCGTCACTCGGGCGGGGCTGGAGGATGGGGGCTGAACAAGTGCCATGGTCGATACTCCGGGAGATGTGTGATTGTGACTCCCCCCGTACGCCCCAAAGCCTCCAGTGGTTACATGCGGCTACATTTTCCGATGATCGTGCTCGGAGTGACGCGGGCACGGACGCCTCGGAGTGACGCGGGTACGGACGCCTCGGACGGAGGCGGGGGCGGCGGCACGGGAGGTGCGCCGGCCGGCATGGCCGAGGCGTTCGGCTGGACTACAACAGTGAGCTGCTGTTCGAGGAAGCACGGCAGCTCATGCTTCGAGCAGCCATGTTGCTCCTTGAGAATGGGCGGGACGGCGTCCTGCTCCGCAATGGGGAGGGCATCATCCCGCAGCGGCTCGGGGGCAGGTTGACGCTCAATGCCGACCTCCGCTGGTGGATGGGTGAACCCCGCCTCGAGCAGGCAATCACGCCTCCCACGAGCCCCCTGCTATCGGTCCTCCAGCCAGCTGGAGCGGAGCTCGTCCTCGTCTCGCGACATCGTCAACAACTCGCGCAGCCGCACATAACCCCGGTGGGCCCGGACCTTCACCGCGCCCTCCGTGAGGCCCATGGCCATGGCGATTTCCGCGAAGCTGAGCCCCTGGAAGCGGTGCATGACAATGGGAACGCGCTGCCCTTCCGGAAGCTTCGCCAGGGCTTCCTGAACCCTTCGCTTCATGCCCAGGTGATGTGTCGGCGAGTCTTCCAACTCCGCCACCCGCGGCAGACTCTCCGTGAGCGCCTCCTGCCTCCGCTGACGCCGTATCCAGTTCCGGGCCACATTGGTTCCAATGGCATACAGCCAGGGTTTGAAGCGCGCGTCCGCCCGGAATCGTCCTCGGGCTCGCACCACGGAGAGAAACGTGAGCTGGACCAGGTCATCGGCCGCGCTGGCCTGTCCTGAGAGCCGGAGGAGATACGCCCTCATGGCCCGCGCATAGCGCTGGAAAAGGGTGTTGAAGGCTGTCGTGTCCCCTTGGATGAACAGCAGCATCAGCTCTTCGTCGGACAGACCGGCCGTGGCCACTGGGCCTGCCAGTCCTTCCTCCTTCGAGAGCAAAGCGGACAGGGTCGGAAGCGTGAGAACCATGGACATCCCCAAGGTGTGCTCTACACTTCCTTTATCCGACATTCGTCCACAGAGTTGCGTGGGCCATTTCTGGCGCATTTGCCGGATCCATGCAGCGCAACACGGCGCTGCCCCGGAAGAGCCGGCCGTGCATACGGCCGTCCTGGCCCCTTCGAGGCCACCGTCCCTCCACCATGGATGGGATTTCACGGTGGAGGGACCTGGGCTGTGTTACGGGATGTAGACCTCGACAGTGTTCGTAGGGGAGCCATTGCTCAGGCCGCCCGTGATCAGGACTTCGCCCGACTTCAGAGGGGTTGCAACGTGGTAGGCCCGAGCGCGCCGCATGGGGGGAGCGGCTTCCCATTTGTCTGTTCCCGGGTCATACACCTCGGCTACGGATAGAGACGGCCCTGACGGCGAGCTCGAGCCCGCCACCAGCACCTTCCCCGAAGGCAGAAGCGCGGCAATGTGACCCGCGTGGTCATTGAGCATGGGGTTGGCCGAAGCCCATGACCGGGTGCTCGGGTCATAGATGTCGACGCTATTTCCCGGGGCTTCGTTCCTGCTCGTGCCCGCGACGAGGATGCGGCCCGAGGGAAGCAACGTGGCCGTGTGGTCTTCTCGGGGCGTCGGTGATTGCTTCCCGGAGGTGGTCCAATGCCCCGTGGACTCACTGTATTCCTCCACCGTGAACACAGGCCCACTCAGTTTGAAGCCCCCAATGACAACCACCGTGCCTCCATCCAGCCAGGTGGCCGTAGGTGCATTGTGGGCCACGGGCATGCTCTCCGCCTCACTCCATGTCCCAGAACCCGGGTCATACAGCTCCGCGGAGTTAAGTCCGCCATCGCCATCGATTCCTCCCCCCACCACCAGCACCTTCCCCGATGACAACAAGACAGCCGCATGGACGGCCCGCGCGCCCGTCATCGGACCCACATACGTCCAGGTCCCAGAACCCGGGTCATACAGCTCGGAGGTGGCGGTGGCCTCATCGTTCGCGTTCCGCCCGCCCGCCACGAGCACCGTGCCATCGCGCAGGAGTGTCGCCGTGTGGTCGGCACGCACCTGCTTCATGGAGCCCACCAACGTCCAGGTGTTCTTCTCCGGGTCGTACACCTCGGCTGTCGCCACGACCGTGGACTGGTTGAATCCACCCGCGACCAATACCTTTCCGTCAGAAAGCAGCGTGGCGGTGTGCCCCTTCCTGGCCGAGTGCATCAGGTCGCGCTCTTCCCATCGTCCGGGTTCTGGCTCCGGCTGTCCTCCGTCCGTCCCGCTGTCCGGCTTCCCGCCATCACCTGTCCCGCCCGTATCCCCTCCATCAGACTGCTCGCCACAGAGGGGGGGGTTCCTCTTGCAAACGTTCCCCACTTCCGTGGGGAAGTCGATGCATCCGGCCACACAGGCCGCCAGCCCCAGCATCATGGAGACCAGGACGAAACGAACCGGCGTTCTCATGGCCACCTCCCGGACACGAAGGCGGACGTTCCATCCGTGCCCAGCCGCAGGGACATGGACTCGCCTGGCGCACCGAGCAGGTACATCCCCGTGGCGACGCCCAGGCCCACCACGCCCGCGGCCAACATTCCCACGCCCAACGTCTGGTACGTCCTCCCGCGCGAGGCCACCTCATCCACCTCCTCACGCGAACGGAAGGGGCTGTCAGGGTCGCGCAGCTTCGACTTCTGGCCGTGTGCCAGAGCCCACGAGACGCCGCCCGCTACCACGAGCGCGCCCCCCGAGATGGCGGGAATGAGGGCTCGGCTGCGCAGGCCGACGCCACGAGACGACACCTCGGTCGCGGGCTGAGCGAGGAGCGGCTGCGCGGGGCTCTGCGGCGACGGCGCCACCGTCGACGGAACAACCCTGGATGTCGGAGGCTCCTCCTTGTTCTTCTCGGTCAGCTCACGCTGGACCTGCTTGCGCACCTGTTCGAAGCGTCTCTTCAGCTTCGGGGACACCTGGAGTGGCAGTGTGGCATCGGGATCGAGGAAGAGCGCTGCCTTGAAGGCGGCGTTGGACTCATCCTGCTTGCCTCGGCCGAGCTCCGCGAGCACGATGCCCTCATAGAGCGACAGGGCCACGTCATCATCCGGCCCTTGCGCCACCTTCTTCGCGCGGTTGATTTGCTCGAGCGCTCGCTCGTACTCGAGGTCTTCGATCAACCGGCTCGTGGAGAGGAGGTATGTCCGGACGCTCTTGGAAATCTCTCCGCGCGCTGTCGCGGGGAGGATGAGGACGAGCCCCAGCAGCACCGCTTTCATTCCTCGGATGATCGTTTCATCCAGTGTGCCTGGACTCAATGATACTCCGAGTCCTGGCCTGGCCATTTCCTCGGATCGTACAAGCATGTCGGATGACATCCTGATGTGCATGAACTCCTCCCCGGACCGAATCCATGAGTGATTTCGAGGACTGACACAAGAAGGAAACCCGCTCTTCCCGGAAGGCCCCCGCGACCCCTGGCCAGGCCAGTGTGCGCCCTGCTGCGATGCGGAGCTCGTCGACTCCTGCGTGACCGATGCGGTCTCGCTCCGCAATGGCCCAGAGCCCCAGGGCGAGCCGTAGCCGCCGCTCGAGCTCGAGCCGGGTGGACGCATCCTTCAGCCAGCCCTCGAACGCTAGTCGTTGGCAGCCCGGTACGTTCCTTCCCTCACGCTCTTGATGCGACCGTTGCCAGCCTGGCGGAGGTTCTCGAGCCCCTTCGGCGCCTCCTCGTCACCGGGCAGCGGAGTCTTGACGTTCGTCATCCTTGTGCCGGGGGAGTCCGGCTCCAGGCGGCGTCTTCGCGTTGGTGGCGCCAGCGATTGCGGACCCGAAGGAGTCCTTCGGGGGGTCGTCGACGGGTTCGGCACCATATGGGCTCCAGTGGGCACATGTGGCGAGAAAAGACCCCACCACACACAGCATTATCCATTTACCCACCTCAAAGTTTCGTCCTGGGCCACATTTGCCGACATTTCGCACATCCTCCACATGTGCAGGGCGTGTGCTGGCAAGGCCGATGCGTGGAGTCCGACGCATCCGGCCCAGGCGCTCGAGCCTTCGCCAGGCACTCCTCAAAGCGTTCGAAGCAGTCTCACCGCCGCGAGGAGCCCGTCCTCAACGAGGTTCCGGATTCCGCCTGTCGATTCATCACTCCGCGCGCAGGTTGTACTTGAAGACGAAGGTTTCGCCGGCCCGAACCTCGATCTGCTGTGTGACGTTCTTTCCAAGCTCCTCGTTGAGGAGCTTCACCGTGTGTCTTCCCGCGGAAAGATCGACGGGGGCGAGCGGCGTCTCCCCCAGGCGCTTCCCATCGAGCCACACCGTGGCATAGGGCCAGATGCGGAACTCCACGGTGCCCATACGCACGGATGTCTCCGGAGGCGTGGCGCGGGCCCTCGAACCTCGCGAAGGCTTCGGACGCTCGGGCGCTGAGGCTTCCGGAGACATCTGCGCGACCACCGGAGGTTCCGAGGACTCCGGCACGGGAGTCTTGTCAGTGGGCTCGGGCGGTGGCTCGTCCCGAGCAGGCGCGGGAGACTCGGAGGGCGCGGGCCCTCCCACCTCCTTGGGAACCGGAGCCTCCGAGAGCGGAACCGGCGTGGTCGGACCGGTCACCTCGGGCCTCGCGTTCGCGGGGGCTTCGTCGCGCATGACGATACCTACTGCGAGGGCGATCAGTACCGCGGCGCCCACTCCCGCGGCGATGCGGCCCGTCCAGGACCCACGCCTCCCGGTTTGTGCATTCCCTACCGGACGGATCTCGAGCGTGGGCTTCGCGGGGCGCGCGGGGGTCGTCGTCTCCGGTATTGCCGTCTCCGGGGTCGTCGTCTCCGGGGTCGTCCTCTCCGGTATTGCCGTCTCCGGGGTCGTCGTCTCCGGGGTCGTCCTCTCCGGTATTGCCGTCTCCGGGGTCGTCGTCTCCGGGGTCGTCCTCTCCGGTATTGCCGTCTCCGGAGTCTTCCTCGCGGGTGTTGTCTTCTCCGGAGTCTTCCTCGCGGGTGTTGTCTTCTCCGGCTCGTTTGCGGAGACGAGCTTTGCCTCCGGGCTCGCGGAGGTCGCCATCACACGCGCCACGAGCTGCGCGAGGTTCCATGCGCCGACGGGCTCGCCGGCCGACAGGATGAAGCCCTCGAGATCTGCCTGGAGGGTCCGGCAGTCTGGGTAGCGTTGCTCACGATCCTTGGCCAAGGCCCGCTCCAGGATGCGCCCCATCGCCGCAGGGAGATCCGGCCGCCGCTCCACGGCGGGAACGAACGGCTCATGGAGGATGGCATGTACGATGCTGGCCTCGGAGGTGGTGTCGAACGGCTTGTATCCCGTGAGCAGCTCGTAGAGCACGATACCGAGCGCATACACGTCGACCCGGCGATCCAGCGCCATGTTCCGGAGTTGCTCCGGAGTCATGTAGGCGATCTTCCCCTTGAGGACGCCCGACTCGGTCCTGTGCCCCTGGCCCGCGGCCTTGGCGATGCCGAAGTCCACCACCTTCACCGCGCCCTGGCGCGACAGGAGGATGTTGTCCGGGCTGATGTCGCGGTGGATGAGCCCCAGCGGTGCGCCCGTGATGGCGTCCTTGCTGTCGTGCGCGAAGGCCAGACCATCGCACGCATGGGCGATGATTCTCGCGCAGTACGAGGGAGGCAGGAGCATGCCCGTGATCTTCGCGTGCCGCGCCAGGACGCGCAGGTTCAGCCCGTCGATGAACTCCATCGCCAGGTACCAGGTGCCGTCCACCTCCCCGAAGTCGAAGATTTGAACGATGTGGGGATGGTCGAGCTGCGCGGCGAGCCGGGCCTCGGAGATGAACATCTCCACGAACTGGGGGTCCTCCGCCAGGTGCGGCAGGATGCGCTTGACCACCAGGGACTTCGCGAAGCCCATGGGGCCCTCGGCCCTGGCGAGATACACCTCCGCCATGCCTCCGGAGGCGAGCTTGCTGACCAGCTGATACTTGCCGAGCATCATCGAGACAGAACCCCTGCAGCGCGCTCATGTGCTCTCGCCGCGTGTTCCGGCCATCGTACCCTCGCGCTTCCATCACCTGGAAGAAGAGCGTGGGGGGCTACTGCCGCTCGCCTGGCTTCGGGGACCCTCTCGACCATCAGCGTTGGCTCGCCTTTGTACGTGCCACGTGTGAACTCGCCGGACCCGCACTCGTGCGGCCAGACCTGCTTTCCGACCACCTCCGCCTCAAGCAGGGGTGGAGGAGGGGCCGGAGGAGGAGGGGCAGTCCTTGGCCGCGATGGTGGAGGAGCCGAGGAAAGGGAGCAGGCCTCAGCTGGGAGCAGAGCCGAAGTCTGAAGAAGCGAGCGGGCAGGCGTGGCAGCAGCGTGGGAGGAGCCGACGAAGGAGCGCACGCCGCGAGTGGGTTGGACCGGGCTGCCGCGCCATACTTTCGCGCTGGACGAGGCCTCGTGGTCCTCGGACAACCGCAGTTCCGCGTATGGCGGGATGGGGGCCCTGTTGAGGGATCGGCCGCAAGCTCTCCGGTGAGCTGTCTCGGGCTGAGATCTCGACCACGCTGGGCCTGACGGAGGACCCCTCCCGCGCCGAGTCCGCGGCCCGGAAGTTGGATCGGCTCCGCACGAAAGAAGAAGCCTGGTTCGCCAAGGCCTTGGGGCGCCCTCCACCGTGTCTCTTTTGTGATGGGGGATGCTCCACTGCGCGAGCGCATGGGACTGAGGGCACGCGAGGTGGCCCGGGAGCACGGCTGGGCGCAGATGGCCGCCCAGCGCATGACCCGCTCGAGCACGTCGCGCACTCGCCCGGCCAGCACCGCGTCGTTCGTGTTCAGCAAGCTGTCGGAGTGGGCGGGTGTTCCGGTGAGGGAGCCCTCTTCGAGTTGAGGTTGTCCGATCGGACCCTGAAAGGGCCCGGTGAGCCCGCAGGACGCGGCTGCTGGACAAACCCAGGTGTGGGACAAGTCAAGAAATGTGGATGTCGAGGCGCAACTGTGTGGCTGGGCCTTTCGAGAATCATGTGTGTCGAGGGAGTTTTTCCCGCGACACACGCCCACAGGAGCACATATGGACCCCTATCGTATTTCGAACCAGCAGAAGCCGCCCCCGCCCCCGCCCCCCGCCCAGGCCAAGCAGAAGAAGCAGGCCCCGGCCACCGGCCAGAACACGTCCCCCGGCATGCAGGCGCCGAAGAAGAACCAGACGACGACCCAGTTGCAGCCGGTGGACACCTTCGGGCCCCGGGCGCCGGGTGCGAGCACGCAGGGCCCTGCGGCCCCCGGCACCGGCGGCGCCAACGGCACGAAGAAGCAGATGGGGCCCTACGTCCCCGGGCACGAGCCCAAGATCGAGGTCCAGAACCCGGGGACGCAGCCGGCATCGGCGGGACAGCAGCCCGCGCAGACCGGGAAGGAGGAGGAGAAGGAGAAGGAGAAGGAGAACCCGCTCACGAAGGGCCTGGATACGTCGGTGACCGTCAACCAGAACTACCAGGACGGCAAGGAGCGGGCCGCGACCTGGAAGGCCAACCGCGAGGCCGGCAACAGCCGCACCAAGAGCCTGGGCCTGGGCATCAAGGACAACTTCACCCAGTCCATCGCGGACGGGAAGAACCCCAAGGACCTGGACACCCGCATGGGGTGGGCGGGCAAGGTCAACAACCTCATCAAGCTCGGGACGGGCGTGTCGGGCCTCGCCATGGGCAAGGAGGGGGTCGGGGATGGGAAGCTTGCCAAGGCCTGGGATGCGGCCACGGGTGGCCTGACCAACGGAACCGCGGAGGAGCGGAACGCGGCGCTGAATGATCTGGGCGACTTCGGCAAGACCGTAACGGAGACCGCCAAGGCCGGGCTCGAGACCGGGCGTGACCTCCAGAAGTACGCGAGTGCATACCGGGCCGCCAGCAATTCCCTCAAGGCCGATGCCCCCGGCCTGAACGACACGGGACGGCGTAGTCTTGCCCACAACATCGCCAAGACAACCTTCAACAAGGTGGATGCGGGGGACGAGCTCAATGGCAAGAAATTCAATGACCTCTACCTGGAGAACCGAACCGCCGCGAAGAACATTGGCTCCACGGCGCATCAGCATAGCGCCAACCAGACCAGGAAAGTGCTCGGCATGGGGGCCGACAAGGGATTCAAGGCCGCCGACAATGCGCTGAAGGCTGGCATCCATGCTGGTGCCAAGGCCGCGGGCTCCGGTCTCGCCAAGGCCGCGGGACGCTTCGTGCCCGGCGCGAACGTGGCCATCGCCGCCTTCGACACCGCCAAGGCCATCTCGACGTGGAACAGTAAGAGCTCCAACCCGGGCGAGATAATCACCGCGGGGATTACCGCCCTCGGGTCCATCGCCGCGGCCACGAACATCCCCGTGGTGAGCCAGGTCGGCGCGGCCGTCTCTTCCGTCTCGGACTTCGTTGGCAGCTTCTTCTAGGAGGAACCCATGCACTCCCCTACCGACACTGAGAACAAGGGCCCGCCACTCTCGATGGGGGAGCTGCAGGGCATGGGGCTCCTGTACAGGGCGCCGGGGGCGCTGGCCTTCCGCGACATGGCCCCCCCCCGGCTCCCCACCCTCCGCGAGGCGCCCTCGCTGGAGGGGCTCCAGGTGAAGATGCCGGCGCTCCCGGCCATCTCGCCCGAGGCCCTCATCGAGCGCTTCGATGCGCTGTGCCGCGCGGCGGCGCCTCGTAGGGAGCGCGAGCCGGGCGAGGCCGTAGCGCCAGGAGATGACGTGCTCCTGGACGTCATCGGCTTCGCGAACGGAAGGCTCATTCCGTTCTCCGCCCGCGCGGACTGGTGGACGGAGGCCACGCCGGACCCGCTGTTCCCCGGCTTCTTCGAGTCCCTGGTGGGAGTCCGGGTGGGCGAGGGCGTCGCGGTGAACCTCGTCCTTCCCGACGACTACGCGGTGGAGTCACTCCGGGGCGTCCCCGTGCGGTTCGGCGTGGAGCTCAAGGCGGCCCGCGAGGTGACGCCGCTGGGCGAGGAGTCTCCGGAGCTCTTCGAAGCGCTCGGCCGGGGCTCCACGCTCGACGAGGTGATGGAGCACATCGCCGGGGAGCTCGTCGCCGAGCGGAACGCGGCGTACGAGTTGGACTTCCAGACGCGCGTGCTGAAGGAGGTGGCGCGGCGCACACGGGTGGACGTGCCCCGGAGCCTCGTGGACGAGGAGATTCGCCAGCGCTGGGCGGAGGGTGAGCATCCGGTGCTGGTCCAGCTGGGAGTTCCTCCCGAGCGGCTCCGGGAGGCGCTCGATGGCTGGCTGGCGGATGTCTCCACCCGGCTCGAGGTGGAGTACCGGCTGCGGCTCGCCCTGGGGCTCCGGGCCATCGCCGAGAAGGCCCGCATCCAGCCCGAGCGCGAGGAGGTGGAGGCGCTGTTCGACAGCCTCGCGGAGGGGATGGGCATGGACCGCGAGGTCCTGGGACGGCAGCTCCGGGTCGACAAGGCGCTGGGACGGAAGTTCGAAACCCTGGCGGTGCACGTGGCCGTCGTCAGCCACGTCCTGTCGAAGGCCACCGCCGCTTGAATGGCCATGACGGCCTTCCCTGATACCCATCAGCAGGCACGCCCGGTTCGCCAGCTGTGCGTTCAATTCGTGCAGCTGGCGTGGATGGTGCTCTGGATACGAATCGTCTGACACCCTTCCGGGTGGTATGTCCACAAAATCAGGTCAGGCTCACAACGCAGAGAGAGGCTGAAGCCCTCCCGCCTGCTCCAGGCGCGTCAGACGATACGTCAGCCCATCGGAGCCGATTCCGTAGGGATTGCCCGCCTGCATCCCCTGGAGTTGGATCCGATGGATGAAGGGAAGCCCAGAGACCATTCCCTGGAGATGAAGCAGTTGCTGCCGTGGCTCGAAGGCCCAGTGACCGCTGAAGCCCACCTGGAGATTCCAGGGAGGGGCCTGATACGTCCCCTGCATCGTCCCTCCGGCGAGGAGCCTGACGTACAGGGTACGCCCGGTCGAGCTCTGGATGAGCCAGCTTCCCACGGGTTGGAAGACGGGAAGCTCCCGGGAAGTGTGGCGTGACGTCAGCAGGAGCTCACATTGATGAACCCAGTCGCTCCGGCCAAGCTGAGCGAACATGCCACGCGCGCTGCGCACCAGATCTGGATCCACCCACTCCCCCCTGGTCGCCATGAGGAATTGGGCCTGCGCCAGCTGAAAGCGGTCACGGTCGTTGCGCGGAGGATCCAACAAGCGCTGCACCCGGGTCAGCAAGCTGACGACCTCTGGTGAATCCTCGTCCAGATCCTCGAGCACCTGGGCCAGGTGGAGCAGCACCTCGGTGTTCGTTGGCTCCAGCCGGTTGGCTTCTCGGAGGAGCGCCTCGGCCTCCCGGTACCTGGCTCGGGACTTCGAGCGGTAGGCCTCCAGATCGAATCCCTCCATGAAGTCGGCGAGATCCACCTCGGTCCTCCCTCCCTGCACGTCCGCTCTCCGCTTGAGCTGCTCGATCTTGTCCTTCTGCTTCGAGAGGTGCTCGAAAAACATCTCCCACGCCTCATCCTTGGCGAGGATCGCCTGCTTCACCAGCAGCTCGACGCGCGAGACCTCGACCGGACCAGCCTGGATCCTCTCCACCTGGATTCCCCTCGCCTCGGCGGCGTGGACACGATCCAGGATGCTCCGCATGTCCTCCTCCACCCGAGCCAGGCGCTCCTCGTCAATGGGCGAGAGACCCTTCCCCTTGGAGGATCTCGGCTTCACCTCGGTTGGGAGATGCTGCATCCAGGCGAAACGCTCGAGCACCTCGGGCGATGGGTCGTTGAGCTGGATCACATTGCCCTGCACGACCATCACGCTTCCCTGGAGATGGCCGACCTCGAGACCCGTCACCTTGCCCTTCTCGACATAACCGACACGTTGGTCGATGGTGACTCGCGCACCGGTTGTCCGCGGGATCTCCGCAGGCACGCTCTTGCACACGGGACAACGCTCCGCACCGGCCGGCAGCTCGTGTCCGCAGTTCCAGCACTTCATCTCCACGCCCCCCGCTCAACCGATCCGATCGATCTTCGCTCCGATCAATTTCGTCCCTCTGCGGACGTCCTGCTCGATGCCGATCCTCCCCGAGCGCAACTCGCGGGACTCCAAGCCGGTGCCATCCTCGAGCTCCTCCGCCTTCATCAAGATCTGGAGCGAGGGCCCCAGCTCCTCGACCATCTGGCGCAGTTCCCCGGCGAGCGAGCCGTCTTGTGACAGCTTCTCCCCCAGGACATCTTGCAGCACCAGCTGATAGCGATCCGGCTTGTGCTGGAAACCTTCCAGCGCTCGCGACGCTTCCTGGTCACCCGTCCACCTGTCCTTGAGCTTCGCGAAGATCGACTTCGCCTTGGAATAGGCCACCTCCCCCGCAGTACTGATGAAGTCGCTAGCGGTCTTCGACACGTAGGGCATCAGAATACCGATGATGCTGGTGGCAAGGCTGGACGGATCCATGAGCTCCCTCCCGAGTTCATCAGGCGGAGTCAAGGCGCGGGAACTGTGACGTGAGGGTTGTCTCCCGCGCAGCCGGCCGACGTTGAGGACGGGGCATTGAGCGAGTAGCCCCCGTGCCTGCGTCTGGCGCGGCATCCAGCCGCCCGTCTCCCCCGGGAGCATGAGCGCGCCGGGATGGTATCCAGGATGGCGTCAGACGGGGTGAGCTGGCTGGAATTGATGCCGGTTCGTCCGTCCCGGTGCGCCGACGGGCGGCAGCATGGGGGCATTCCTCTCACAGAAGGGAAACCCCATGCACAAGGAAGTCGCCGGCGTCCGCATCCCCGACAGCAAGCTCGCGCGTGAGGCGACGGAGCTGGTACGGGACGTCTCCAGCCCGCTCGTCTACCACCATGCGCTGCGCTCCTATGTCTTCGCGGAGCTCATCGGCCGCGCCCGAGGGCTCACGTACGACTCGGAAGTGCTGTACCTGGGCACGGTGCTGCACGACCTCGGCCTCACCGAGCGCTTCGAGGGGGCCCTGCGCTTCGAGGTGGACGGCGCCAATGCCGCACGGGACTTCCTCGTCCAGCGCGGTGCCCCACGGCAGACGGTCTCCCGGGTGTGGGATGCCGTCGCGCTCCACACCTCGGTGGGCATCGCGGAGCACAAGGAGCCAGAGGTCGCGCTGACCCACCTGGGCATCAGCGTCAACGTGGTGGGCAAGGGCGCCGAGCTCGTCGGACACGAGCGCCTCGCGGGCGTCGTCGCGGCCTTCCCGCGCCTGGCTTTCAAGCGGGACTTCGTCCAGGTGCTCTGCGGCCTCATCCAGCGCAAGCCCACACCACCTTCGGCAACTTCCTCTCCGACGTCGGCCAGCGTCACCTCCCCGGCTTCCGCCCCCTGGACTTCTGCGAAGCGCTCGAAGGGGCCCCCTTCACGGAGTGACGGTACTCCGCGGGACCGGTGCCGTGCTGCCGGACCATGGCGCCTGCAGCGAGGGGCCTCCCGGCGTGTCCACTCGAGCACCTCGGAGTCCTTGATGACCGGGGGGATGCCGGGACTGCCGGCGATGAGCAGGGTGTCCATCCTCCCGAGGTCCTCCGAGATGACACCCGCGGGATGCAGCGCCATGTTCGAAACGGTCGGGATGGGCCCGGGCTTCGTGCCAAGGAGCACGAGCTCATAGCCACCCCGGAGAGCCGGGCCGAGGCAGCGAAGACCTCCGCCGGGCCGGTGACATCGAGGGCCGCGACTCCGGGATAGGCGAGAAGGGCGACGCGCATGACTCCCTTGCACTGTGCGACCCACTCCCGCTCCTGTCGAGGGGAACCGCCGCGTGCGAGCGCCGCCATCGCTTGGAATGCGGAGACGAATGGCCGCAGTTTCGCGCCTGGAGCGCAGACGCCGTGAAACCTCGTGAGGTTTGCCCAAGACGGAGGCACCAGGGACGCCACACGCCGCGCTGCTGGACGACGCGAACATCCCCGCGCCCCTGATTTCACGGCAGGGACCTCCCACGCGTCTGTAGGAGCGAGAAACGGGAGGTCTCATGCCCTTCTATGGCACCACCGGCCCCATCGGGTTCGGCCAGCTGCAAGACATCGTCAGGGATACGAGCGGTCTGTACAGCCGCTGGCAGGACTCGGTCGGAATCGTCGTCAACGCCCGGGCCCAGCTCACCGGCCCCTCCGGTGGACTCAAGCTGCGGAGCTTCGAGTACTATGGGGAGGCCGGCTACTACGGCCACGTCCCGGCCTTCTGCGAGGGATTGGGCGCCGAGCCCTCGCTGATGGTCACCGGCACCGCCTTCGTGGTCGACAGCCGCACCGTCGCCACCGCCGCCCACGTCATCGATGGCGTGCTGGAAGAGGTGAACGGCGGCACGCTGGCCGACCTGCGCATCGCCTTCGGCTACCGGTTCAAGCCCTCGGGCACCATCGGGCTGCCCGATCCGAAGGCGGACATCTATCGGGTCAAGCGCGTCTACCGCAACACCGCGGAGGACTGGGCCCTGCTCGAGGTCGACGGCAGTCTCGGCCGGACCTCGCTGCCGCTGGCCACGGGCCTGGAGTTGGGCGGCCTGCGCGTCGGCAACCCGCTGTACATGATTGGCCATCCGCTCGGGATGCCCCTCAAGTACACCACCGGCGGACAGGTCTTCGCCCTCCCCGGCGGCACCCGGTTCCACACCCAGCTCGACGGCCTGGCCGGTAACTCCGGCTCGCCTGTGTTCTCCGGCAGGTTGGACAAGGTGGTGGGCATGTTCGTCAGCTCGACGGTCACCGCTGACGTGGCGAAGCACCCCGACCACGACTGCACCTGGTTCCACCGAGTCGACCCTGCCTCCGGTGAGCACGACGAAGCGGTGCTCATCAACCTCATCGACAGGAGCCGGGGGAGCCGCACGGACGTCAGCGATTGAGGACGCCGGGGCGCCGTCACCCGAAGGCATACGTTTCAGGAGGAACCATGGTTCTCAGGATGAAAGCGTCACAGGGTCTCACCCGGGCCGAAAGGCCGCACGTGCACCGGGGTCCGCGGTCGGGCCAATCACTGCCGGAGGAGGTCCTCCGGGGGGCCGAGGAGCTGTTCGGAGAGGACTTCTCGGACGTTCGCGTCTACGTGAGCGCGGAGGCGCGACGGCGGGGCGTGCGCGCGTTCACCATCGGCTCCGACATCTATTTCGCGCCGGGCCAGTACGAGCCGACCTCGGAGCAGGGTCTGCGCCTGCTGGGCCACGAGCTGGCGCACGTGGTGCAACAACGGGCCGGCAAGGCGCACAACCCCTATGGCTATGGGCTCGCGGCGGTGCGGGACCCGGCCCTGGAGCAGCAGGCGGACCGGATGGGAGGACGGATGGTGATGCAGCTCGCCGTCGCGCAGCCCTCCAGCAGCAGCGAGCGCAAGGCCATCGAGGAGGAGATCTCCGAGCAGGGGATCAAGGCGCCCGAATCGAAGACCTACTTCGAGCTGAGGGAGCGTGGCTTCTCGCGGGGCCAGATCGACTGGGCGGGGTCCGGCACGGCGAATGCGGACTTCTACGCGGCGGACGGGACGCGCATCTGGATCGTCGAGGTGAAGGGACAGAACAACTGGATGAGCATCTCCAACATCCAGAAGTCGGGCAACGTCCCGGCGAAGCAGCTGGGAGCTCCCTCAAGCAGGTGCGGAGGAGGCAAGCGCGAGGCTTGAGGTAGCGGCCAGGAAGGAGCCGATGAAGGAGAAGTCGCCGCGAGTGGACTGGGCAGAGTTGCTCAAGAGGACGTTCGACTTCGACGTGTTGAAGACGCAAACGACAAAAACCCCATCCGCTTCTCGCTCCACCGCCGGGTCCTCAGGCCGTCCAGGCGCCCGTCGGCTTCGCGCGTAGCCAATCCGCCAGGCGACCCCAGCCCTCATCGGCAGAGGGCGTCAGGCGAGGTGGATGGGCAAGCGTGTTTGGAGAGAGTCGGACCTCCCGGCCACCAACGCTCGGCGGAACGAGGGGTGGGGAGCGGTCCGTCCACTCGAGCGGCAGCCTCATATACTGTCCGGGAGGGTGCTCCACATCAACGTAGCGCCTGCCGTCCTGGCTGCGGATGAACCGAGCGATTGGCAGTTCCCTGCCCTTGAGAGGATGAACCGGCAGCGTGACGGTCACGCTCTCAATCAAGGGTGGAGGACCTGTGGCAGTGTGTCGATGTCGTCGTGAAGGGAGGGGAAGGGCCTTGAACACACTCGAAGGACTCGCACCTTCCAAGATGGGCCCAAACATCACTCCGCCCTCCCGAATATCACCACGACCTGCCCGCTACCTTCATTCACGGTTTCCACTCGTGGGAAACCAAGCTCTTGCGCCAGGGTTCCCGGTCGCCATGAAGCCAGGCGCGAGGCGCTCCCGCTCTTGTCTCCATCGACGGTCCACACCAGGAACGCCTTGCCGGGGTAGCGCTGCGCGAGCGCATCGGCGAGGCCCGCGTTATCGAGCGGGCGGGGCTGGAAGTCGTCGAGGGGAGAGCGCCGGAGCAGGTGGCCGTTGCCGATGATGACGAGCGCGCGCCGTCCCTGGGAGAGCACCTCCTTGTCGAGCAGCCGGAACGTTTCCGGACGAGCATCTGGGTCGTGTCGCGCCACGCGAGCCGCAGTTCCTCGGCCGGGACGGACTCACCGGCGAGGTAGCGATCCATGACGCCCTGGTCCTCATGGACGGTGGAAGGCTTCTCGGCGGGCTTCTCCGGCGGCGCCGACAGCAGGACACCGAGCGCGAAGGTCATCGCGGTGAGCATGGAAGCTCCAGAGCAACGAAGGTGGAAGGGTCAGCTTGTCCGAGTCGAGCCGCATGGAGGCGGTGAGCCGGACATTTCCGGTAGAAGCCAACAGTCTACCCCCGCGAGCAGGTGCCCGGTATCAGCGCCGGGTGAGCGGACGTGACTGCTCACGGCCGCAGCACCGTCAGCTTGAAGGGGCCGCCGTGGGCGGCCGCGTGCGTGACGGCCTCGTTCGCGTCGTCCAGGGCGAAGGTCGTGACGTCGAACTCCTCCAGCCGCAGGAGCCCGGAGCGGACGAGGCTGGCCATGCGGAGGACGGCCTCGGGTGGGCACATCCACTGCCCGTGGAGGGTGATGCAGTTGCGCATGATCCACGGGTAGGGCAGCTCCAGGCCCGCCCCCCCCAGCATCCCCACGCCCCCCATGAGCACGGCCCGTCCGTAGGGCCGCACCGTCATGAGGGCAGCGCGCACCGGAAGGGTGCTGGCCGAGGGGGGCAGCAGATCCATCACGCAGTCGATCGGGCCGGGTGCCGCCCGCCGCATCCGCTCCCGGTCCTCCTCCTCCTGGCCCCCGAGCTTCACGGTTCGGACGCGAGGCCCGAAACGGCGCTTCAAGTCCTCGAGCACCGTCTCGTTGCGGCCCGGCGCGATGACGCAGCCCGCGCCCATCGCCAGGGCGACCGCGACGGCCGCGCTGCCGAAGTTCCCCGTGGCGCCACTGATGAGGACCGTCTCCCCCGCCCGGAGCTCCGCCTTGAGGAAACCGCCATACGGCACGAGCAGCGTGACCAGGGCGCACCACCGCGCCGCCTCCGCGTCGTCCAGCGGGCCCAATGCAAAGGCGTTCTCCGTCGGGACCCGGATGCGCTCGGCGAAGGAGCCATGGTGGAAATGCTTCTGCAGGCGCTGGCCCCCCTCGCCCCGGGCGCTCCAGCCCTGGAGCGTGATGTCGGGAGACAGCCCCCCGTCACGCGACCGCACGGTGGGATCGCAGAAGACCCAGTCCCCGGGGGCGAGCCGGGTCGCGTCCGGTCCGACGGCGCGCACGCGGCCCACCGCCCCGCACCCCGGCGCCACCGGCAGCGGCAGCAGATACCGCCGCTCGCCACTGAAGACCTCGTTCGCGTAGGGCAGCACCGGGGCCGCCACGACATCCACGATCACCTCTCCGGTCCCCAGGAGGGGCTCGGGAAGTGTCTCGATGGCCAGAGGGGCTCCAAAGGACTTCAGGATCGCGGCTTTCATGGTGGGTCCTTCCTCGGGGAATGGACCTCTACTATTCGAGGGCCTCGCGCTCGCGAGAAGGCCTGGCGCCATCCTAGGATTGGCGAGTACCTCCCTCACGGAAAGCGAAGGCCATGGCGGGCTCGAGCCGAACCGAACTCGGCGACTTCCTCCGATCGCGACGAGAACGATTGCACCCCGAGACCGTGGGTCTGCCCGGGGGGCGCAAGCGCCGCACGCCGGGCTTGAAACGGGAGGAGGTCGCCCAGCTCGCGGGCATCAGCATCGACTGGTACGTCCGGCTGGAACAGGGCCGGACCGTCAGTCCCTCTGTCGCCACGATCGATGCGCTGGCCCGCGCGTTGCGCCTCGACAAGGCCGAGCACGCCCACTTGAGGGAGTTGGCGCGCAACGCCGACCACCGCGCGTTCTCCCGAGAGACCGTCCCCGACGTCATCCACCGCATGATCCAGGGACTCGAGCATCCCGCCTACGTCACCGGCCGCCGGTGGGACGTCCTGGCGTGGAATGCCGCCGCGGCCGACCTCTTCATGGACTTCGGCCGGCTGGCCGAGGCGGATCGCAACGTCCTCGTCTACGTGCTGACCGATCCGGGCGCCCGGCGCATCTTCGGCGCGTCCTGGGCCGACGAGGCGAAGCGCATGGTGGCCCAATTCCGGGCGACGCATGACCTCTGGGCCGACGATCCCGCGTTCCTCGAGCTGCTGGAGCGTCTGCGGAGCAAGAGCCCCGAGTTCGCGCTCTGGTGGGAGGCACACGACATCCGCCAGGTCGCGGCCGGCCAGAAGCTGCTGAACCATCCCCAGAAGGGCGCGCTGCGCTTCGAGTACGCGAGCTTTCAATCCAATGACAATCCCGCACTGAAGCTGGTCATCTACACGCCGGGGTGAGGCGGCTGTGCGCCGCCTCGGCCCCACCGCGCCCGGTGTCCGCCCCTGCAGAAGTGCCCCCAAGCTGGAGCGAAGGAGACAAACGTGTTCGCCTGCTCCCGGACAGCTCGAACACACACGTCAACCAGGATGGAGGCGGCGGGAATCAAAGCCGCCAAGGGCGGATCCGCCTCCACTCGGGACCAGAGACACATCACTGACCAAGACGCCGGGGACGGTTCTCGAACGGCCACGGCTAGGCAAGGTGTCAGAGGAGTCGTAGGAGACGATGTGCTGGGCGCACGGGCTGATGGGGGGTGGACCATGATCGATAACTCACCAGGGGCACAGTGGATAGGCCTGCTGCTCGCCACGGCCCTGCTGTCCACCAGTTGTGCATCGCTGACGTCACCGCCCAGCCATGGGATGAATTCGCGCCACATGACACACGAGGTCGCGGTGCCTCCTTTGCCCCAAAGGCCGAACGAGGAGTTTCCACTCGCCCGCTCCTCTCCCCCACCCTCCCTTCGCGAGCCCAAGGCACCGGCGCGGCTGCAACGTCGCCAGGACTCACGAGAAGCCATGGCGGCGGCGGGCCCTGGCAGCGTACATGGCAGAGCGCCCTCGCGGCCCATCTGGCCTTTCGCAGTGCCGTCGGCGACGTGTCCGGCTCCACACGTCGGCTCTCCGGCGAACTCTCCAGACTCGAGGCCAGCACCCCTGGCATCGCCGGCAGGGCCTCCGGCCTCTTCGTCCGCTACGTGGACCATGGTGTCCTGCAACTGCGCTGGATGGATGCCGAACTCGCATTCGCGGCGACGCGTGAGGCCATGCGCGCGGGGGCGGAGAAGCTCCAGAAGATTCTGGTTCTCAAGGAGTCCATCGAAGCGATCACCCTGCTCTCGGCGTTGAAGTTCTCGCTGCCCTCTCTTCCACCGTCCGCTCCCGCCCTGCTCGGCATGAGTCTGACAGTGGGTGGCGACGGCGTGATGATGGGCACTCGCCTCGTCGTGTCCGCCGAGTGGGTGGAGATGATGCGCCACTTGGTGCCCGGAGATGGTGTCAAAGGATTCGAAACAAGGGGCCTGAGCGAGAACGAGCTCCCCCAAGCGGGAGCGGAGGAGGCGAGCGTGGAGCCCCAGGCAGCGGCCAGCAAGGAGCCGATGAAGGAGAAGTCGCCGCGAGTGGACTGGGCAGAGTTGCTCAAGAGGACGTTCGACTTCGACGTGTTCGTCTGCGTGAGGTGTGGAGGCAGGCGTCGGGTGCTGGCGTACGTGAAGGGAGGGGGCGGGAGAGTCCCTCGCGGGCCATCGTGCTCGCCCCCGAGGAAGAGGTGCCCTCGCAGGCCGCGCGGCTGCGCTGTGAGTGCGGTGCCAGTGGCGCGGCCGGGCCCCACCCTCCTCGCACCGAGGAGCTCATCCTGGGCGAGCAGCCCCTCGTCGTGGCGAAGTGGACGTGCGTCCGGTGTGGCCGCGCACGCCATGCCTACTTCGCGAAGCCGGGCTCGCGCGCGGCCTGAGCCCTGCGTCCGCCCGGCTCCTCCAACTCCGGGGCGATGTGCTGCTCGCCCCGAGCGGGTATGGCCGCGTCGTCGAGGCGCCTACGAAAGCCTCGGTTACTTCCATCAAATCTTGGTGATGCGGAACCAGTTGAAGTTCCAGCCACCCGCCTGGGCGTAGATGCCAACGTTGTAGGAGCCAGCCGTCACGGTGACGGTATGGGAGATGGTGGTCCAGTTCTGCCAGTCACCCATCGCCGGAATGTCCAGCGTCCCGAGGACCGTGGCGCCCGCGTTCAGGTCCAGAGACATCTGCCCTCCGGACGGGCTGGCGACGCGGTACTCGACTCTGTACGTGCCCGAGGACGGGAACTGGATGCCGTTGTACGCCATCCAGTCCGCCGTATCGATGTAGCTCACGTTCGTGCCCCTGTCCGAGTCGGAGTTGGCCTCGGTGCTGACGCCACTCATCGTGCTGTAGTTCTCCGCCTGGATGAGGTTCCCGGGAGTGGACGTCCCCGACGCGCTCACGATGAGAGAGGACACCCGGTCGTTCCAACCGTCGTCGACGAACGACGCATCGTCCGCCGTCTTGGCGCCACGTGCATCAACCAGCCGCACGCCGTCCCCTCGCTGCACGAGGGCAAGCGCGGCACACACGACCTCGCGCTCATGACCGACTTGACCATCTTCTGCCCGCTCGGCCGCTTCGACGCGGAGCGTGTGGGGATGCTGGTGCATGTGCTCGAGCACGCGACCGAGGAGCAGCGCCGCGCGTGGGGGCTGGCGTGAGCTGGGTGCTCCTGCTCATCGGCGAAGAGGTCATTTCGCGGCGGCGAGCCCGCGCAGCAGCGTCTGCAGCACCCGCTTGAGTTCGGGCTCGCGATTCTTCTCTGCGGTCTCGAGGATCAAGCGCGGATGGAAGAACCCCGCCGTGCCGTCGAGGAGCACTTCGGCGTGGCGCTGCGGTGATGGGTCTCCGGCTTCCTCGAGCAGACCGACGAGCTGCCTGGTCCGCTGCTCGAGGTACGCCTGCACGAACGGCTTCTTCACCGCGGTGGCCGTCTCGAACGCTGCATAGGTCTCGCGATCGTTCAGCGCCCGGTCTCGCTTCATCGCGTACTGGGCGACGAACCACTGTTCGAGCTTCTGCGACGCCTTTCGATTCGACGCGCAGACCTTCTCGAGCTCAGAGGTCGTCTCCCCCAGCCACCGCTCGAGCACCGCGTCGAGGAGCGCCTCCTTGCTCTCGAAGTACGCGTAGAGCGCGACGTGACTGATCCCCAGCTCGCGGGCGATGTCGGTCAGCCGAACCTTCTCGAACCCCTGGGTGCGGATGCGCTCGAGCGCGACGTCGATGGCGCGGGTCTTGAGCTCAGCGGGGGACGATCCGGTTCGAGGCATGGAGCTGCGATTCCCTTGACGATGGCGTGGTTACAGCTTACAAATATTGTAATCAGTAACAGCGAGGATACCATCGATGGCGGATTCGAGAAAGCTGGGCAACGGCGGACCGGTGGTCTTTCCCATCGCGCTCGGCTCGGAGGCGCTCGCCCACGGTGACGGCGTGCGGGTGCTCCACGAGGCGATCGAGCGCGGAGTCGAGCTGCTCGACACCGCCGATTTCTACGGCGCGGGGGGTGACGAGCAGCTGATCGGCAGGGCGATCGAGGGCCGTCGCGACAAGGTGAAGCTGTCGGTGAAGTTCGGGGGGCTTCGGTCTCCCGACGGGACGTTCGTCGGTCTCGATGCGCGGCCGACGTCGGTGAAGAACTTCCTCTCGTATTCACTCAAGCGGCTGGGCGTCGATCACATCGACGTCTATCGCCCGGCTCGGCTCGATCCGGTGGTGCCCATCGAAGACACCATCGGTGCCATCGCCGACCTGGTGAAGGCCGGGTACGTGCGGCACATCGGACTGTCCGAGATGGGCGCGGACACCATCCGCCGTGCGCACGCCGTGCATCCGATCAGCGACCTGCAGATCGAATACTCGCTGTTCAGTCGCAAGCCCGAGCAGAGCGTCTTTCCCGTGTTGAGCGAGCTCGGCATCGGGGTGACGGCGTACGGCGTGCTCGCGCACGGCCTCCTGAGCGGCAAGGCGAGACCAGCGGACCGGACAGGGCATCGAGCGCACCTGCCGTGGTTCCACCCGGGGAACTTCGAGCAGAACGTGAAGCTCGTCGACGCGCTGGCGAGGATCGCGGCCGAGAAGGCGGTCGCCACGTCGCAGCTGGCGATCGCCTGGGCGCTGGCGCGGCGGAAGGACCTGGTGCCAGTCGTCGGCGCGCGGACCGTGGCCCAGCTCTCGGAGACCCTGGCGGCGCTGAGCATCGAGCTCAGTGCGGAAGACCTTGCGAGGATTGAGGCCGCCGTTCCGCAAGAGGCAGTCGCCGGAACGCGGTACCTGCCACGGTTGATGGAGCTGCTCGACAGCGAACGTGAGCCGCGAGGTCTCCGATGAAGGCGATCCGAGTGGAGACCAACGGTGGCCCGGAAGTCCTCACGCTGAGATCGATCGACCTGCCTTCGGAGCCCGGTCCCGGCCAGGTTCTGGTGCGGGTCGTGGTGGCCGGAGTCAACTTCATGGACGTCGGGCAGCGGCGCGGGACCTCCCCTCGCGTCGTGCCGTTCACGCCCGGGGTCGAGGGTTCGGGAGTCGTCGAGGCGGTGGGAGAGGGCGTCACCCACCTGGAGGTGAAAGACCGGGTCGCGTTCGTCGCGTTCACGAGCCAGCCGGGCGCCTACTCTGAGTACACCGTCGTCGATGCGAGCCGAGTCATCCCTCTTCCCGATGACTTCACTTTCGAGCAGGGAGCGGCGTTTCCGCTTCAGGGAATCACCGCCCAATACCTCATCAACGAATTCCGCCAGCCGACGCGTGGCGACTTCGTTCTCGTTCATGCGGCGGCCGGCGGTGTGGGGGCGCTCCTCGTGCAGTGGGCCAGGCACCTGGGCGCCACGGTCATCGGAACGGTGTCGAGCCGGGCGAAGGCGCAGGAGGCGCGAGCGCTCGGTGCTCACCACGTCATCCTCTACACCGAGCACGACTTCGCCGCGGAGACGAAGGAGCTCACCGGCGGACATGGCGCGGATCTCGTCCTCGACGGCGTCGGTGGGACCACCTGCATGGGCAACCTCGATGCGGTCGCCGTCCGCGGGTCCATCGTCTACTTCGGAGCCTCGAGCGGCCTTCCGAAACCGATCGACGTCTTCCCACTTCTCGTGCAGCGATCGATCTCCGTCAGCGGCGCCAGCCTGGCGCAACTGCGTACGTCCGAGGAGCTTCACCGCCGCGCGAACGAGGTCATCGCGGGACTTCGTGAGGGCTGGCTCGAGCTGACCGTCGGAGGCGTCTTCCCACTCGCGCAGTCGGAGCAGGCACATCGGGCGATCGAGAGCCGAACGTCGACAGGGAAGCTGCTGTTGGCGGTGGCCGAGCAGTCATCGCGGTAGGCGCTGGGTGCCCGCGCCGGGCCCTGATGTGACAGCCACCCACCGGTGCGGATAGCGGCGGCAGCGCGCTGGGCGGTGGTGGCGGCGCTCTTCGCAGCGGCGGCCCCGGGGGAGGAGGAGGAACCAGCTTCAGATGAGGCATCCCAAGGGGCTGCTTGTCGGCGAATCGGCCAGAGGTGCGGTAGCGCGTAGCGGGCGTCATATGGCGCCACGGGCTCCGATGCCGTGGAGCCGTGGCGGCCTCGCTGAGACCTTCTCCGCTACGCCGCCTGCGCGGCCAGGCTGGGAAGCTCCCAACCCAGCTTCCACAACTTCTTGAGGTTGTGGACGGCACACGCCAGCGAGAATTCCCCTTGCACCTTGGTGAGGCCCCGCAACGAGAAGCGCGGCAGCACTCCGTTCTTCACCTGCCCAATCACCGGCTCGGCTGTCACCTTGCGGCGCGCGTACGCCTTGCGTCCCCGCTTCGTCAAAAGCTTGCGCTTCATGCTCTGCTTGAAGCTCAGTCCAGCCGGCGGGCGTCCTCGAGGCGCTGGCGGAGCCTCCTCCCCGTGCTTGCTGCGCCCGGTGGCCACAAAGCACTCCACCCCCTTGTCCTCCACCTTCTCGATGTCTTCCTCGCACAGGTAGCCCGAGTCCGCGCTCAGCTCCCTGGGCACCAGTCCCGTGTTGGTTTCCACCTGCTCCACCATGGGGGCCAGCTGGCGTGCATCGCTGGCGCTCTGCCCCACCTCTTGGGCCACTATCAGTTGCGTGTCCGCGTCCGCCGCCACCTGCGCGTTGTAGGACTGCTGGAAGGTGCCTGCCCGGGGCATGAGTCTCGATTCCGGGTCGGTGAAATTGCGCTGCGCCTTCTCCGAGGGCTTCGCCTCCTCGGGGTTTTCGCCCCTGGCCTCGGCCTTCTCCCTGGCCTCCTTCTCCAGGTCTTCCTTGGCCTTTTGAATCTTCTCCCGGCGCTTCTCCTTCTCCACCGCCAGCTCCAACTTCTTCTCCGCCTCCAGCTGGCGTGCCGCCTCCCGCAGTCGCTCGGCGCGCTTCTTTGGATTCTTCAGCTCCTCGGGCAGCTCATCCCCGCGCCGGCCCTTGCCGTAGCGCTTGTCCTCCTCGGCATCCAGTGCCGCGGCCTCTTCCAGCAGCTTGTCAATCTGCTCGTCCAACTTCTTCATGGACTCCTCCATGCGTCCGTAGCTCATGGCCTTGTGCTTGCTGGCGTTGGCCTTCCATTTCGAGCCGTCCACCGCCAGGTGCCCCAGCTTCTTGAGCCCCGAGCTGCGCGCCAGCCTCAGCGTGTCCACGAAGAGCGCTCGGAATGCTTCCAGGTGCCTCACCCGGAAGGTGCACACCGTGTCGTGGTCCGGCCTCTCGCCTCCCGTCAGGTAACGGAAGGCGATGTCCGTCTCACACCGCCTCTCAATCTCCCGGCTGCTCGTAATGCCTCTCGCGTACGCGTACATGAGCAGCAGCGCCATCATCACCGGGTGGTAGGGCGGCTGCCCGCACTCCTTCGTGTACGCACCCAGTATGGGGCTGAAGTCGAGCGCCTTGTGCAGGTCGACGAAGAAACTCGCCAGGTGCCCCTCTCCCAACACCTCTCGGGCGTACTGCGGCAGCAACTGCCCCTGCTCCGGCTCCCACTCCCGGAACGGCCTTGGCGAGGTGAAGCGGGCCGAGCTCTTCGCCTCCTCCCGCTCTGGCTTCTCGCTGGCGGCTACTTCCAACAGGGCGGCCTGCTCCGGCTTCTTCGTCGAGGTGGTGCTCATTCTCCACCTTCAACCAGAACTCTCCTCCCCTCTGAAGGACCACCTGGGGCGTCTCCCCTCTGGCCCACCCTCTACGGTGGGGTTCTCCGACAAGCTCCTAGCGTCGGTGGACGCTGTCCTTTCCGCACCGGGTGTGGTGTGGGCTTGCCCCAGTTACGTGGCTCCCCCACAGTTTGTGTGAACCCTGCGCTCATGCAACTGGATGAACGAGGGAAGCTCGCCTGCCCGCCACTGCGGAACCACATAAAGTGCGGGAGAGCCACGAAACCGGGGCAGGCGCACCTCACCACTCTTGGCCAGAATGCACACTTGGCTCTCCCCCCTTGTGCACGTCGATGCCGATGTAGTCCTTCGCCTACATCCCCACTCCGGCGGTCACGTCCGCGCCGCCGCAATATAAGGCTCGGTGGGCCTCTACGTCCGTGGCTACCCGGCCGCTTCATCACCCTAGGCGTAGCGGCCCATTGTCTTTCCTATGCACTTCTAGGTAAGTCAGGCTGCACCGGGCGGTGGCCGATGGGGGCAACGCAGTCAAGTTGAGGCGTCCATGCACGTTGTTGACGTTGAATCCATGGAGGCGGACCGGCTCATCGACCTGCTACTCAATGGCGGGGCGCTGCATGAGCTCGTGGGCGAGCACGGCGCTGCATGCTTCGCGCTGCCAGGCCCGCTTCATGCTCAGGCGTTCTACGAGGCGCTGATTGAGCACTCTGCGGACATCGACGCAACAACGAGGCAGCACGTCGCCTTCATCCTCTTCTACGGGAAAGCCTCCACCCGCGTTCGCGATAGGAGGTACGGGTACACCCTGATGCGGGGGCTGTCGACTTCGACGAACTCAACCGAGATGCCGCCGAGGGGGTGGAGGACGCCGGAGGAGGTCTTCCCCGAGAGCCTTGGAGATCACTTCCGCTACCGGCCTCAGGACATCGACAGAGTTCAGTTCCGCCAGGAGATGACGAGCTGCACTCGGGCACTCCTCGACCGCTTTACCCTCCCCCACAGCGTAGAGCCCTGCGTCCTGTTCGTTAACCCTGTTTTTCCCGAGAGGCACTTCACCGTCGCGCTCGACAAGCGAGATCCCGTGCGGTCGCTTTTCGAGGACCTTCTCAATCCTCTGTCGGATGCGTTCCGACTGCTGTCCTCGCGGGTCCTTCGAGAGCATGAGGAGGCAAGCAGGCTGGTAGAACAGCGGGCGAAGCTCGTTTCTGAGATTCGGCAGTTGGAACTCCGCGTAGCCCACGTTGAGGATGATGCTCGGTCGGCCACATGGACCGCGCTGCGTGAGGCCTTCCGCGGTGACTGGAAGAACGCTGACCACGTGCTCAGCGTCACTGGCATCGAAGGGCTGGTGAGTGGTGACGAGGTGCGGGCGCTCAAAGAATCTCGACAACGCTGCGCTGAGTTGACCCATAAGCTGGAGGCTCTCTCCGCAGAGGATGGCTCCGACGCTCTAGATGAGGAACGTCGCAGTCTGCGGTCCGCCATCGCCAAATCGGCCAACTGGAGAGTCAACAAGCTTGCTGTACTTCGCGCAAAGCTCCAGAGGCGCCCTGAGTTTGACGAGGGATGCCGGCGAGCGGTACACGCACACCTCGCGCGGGCGCGGGGCGAACTCCCGAAGAAAGAGGAAGATGCCCGAAGGGCAGAGGAGCGCCTTGTGAAACTTGAGGCCTCCAGGCTTGAGATGCAGGAACCGGTCGACATCCAGCGGTCGAAACTGCAGAGGCTCGGGCTCCGCCCAGACATGCTTCAGGTCGACGGTCCCCAAGCATTCTACGTTGTCAAGGCCATGCAGAGCGCCGGAAGCATTGGGGCGAAGGCGCGGATTGAACAGGGAGGACACATGGTCAGCGTTCTCGTCTTGGCGGCGAACCCGCATGTCTACGAGCGCCCGCTCGACCTTGAGCGTGAGCTTCGGGACTTGAAAGAGGTCCTTCACGGAGTGCGGTATCGAGATGCCGTCACCGTTGAGGTAGGCCACGCAGTGCGGGTGGACGACCTGGTTCATCTACTTCGGGAACACAAGCCGGATATCGTCCACTTCTGCGGCCACGGATCACCCAATGGGGTGCAGCTACGCGCAGAGGATGGTCGAGACGCCACGGAGGTATCTGGAGACTCCCTCGCCCGCGTGTTCCAAGACCGCGGCGTGACGCTGCTTGTCCTCAATGCATGCTTCAGCGGCCACCAAGCATCGGTCCTCAGCAAGGTCGTTCAATGCGTGGTTGGGACGACGGATGCGGTGGGCGACGATGACTCCCGACGCTTCTCCAAGACCTTCTTCAAAACTCTGGGAAACGGACACACGGTGGAAGAGGCGTTTCGGGATGGGCGTGACGTCGTGGACGCCTCTGGTGGCATCGACGTCTTCCGCTCCTTCGGTAACCTCGACCGAGTCCTCTTCGGTCCGAGCGTGGCGCGAAGTGGCTGAGCCACATGGATTGGACAGTGGCTGTTGAGCCGGAGTGTTTCAAGCCCGAGGTGTGGTGAAAAGGAGCGCCCCAGGCGCGCCACCTGTTTACGGAAAACGACGCTGGACGAGTTCGCCTGCTTGAGGCGTGGAGGCAGACAGCGAATCCTGGCTTACGTGAAGGAAGCGGGAGGGGGGCGCGCGATTTTGGAACACCTGGGAGTGTCTACGGCATGTGCGAGCCTGTCCCCGACACGAGGGCCAGCTCAGGCCGCGTGGTGTTGAGGCTCAAGACAGCCAAGAGGCCCAGGCCCCTGCCGCGCACCTCATGGGAGGGCGGCTTGGGCAGGCGTGTACCCCAAGGGGGCTGCGCGGCCTCGCCACCGGCCGGGCGCACAGCTCGGGTGGCCCCCGTCAGCGGCCCTCCTCGGCCCCTCCGCTCCGGCCCTCACCGCCCCCTGACACAGGGGGTCACCATCAATCGGCCTCCCATCTTTCTTATGCTTTCTACCGGGAGCCCTTCAGGATGCGCTCGATGACCGTGCCCTTCGCCTCCGCGTAATCCCCGCTGTTGGTGATGCCCTGGGCGAGGAGTTCCCGTTTGCGCGCCACATAGGCCTCGCGCTTCGCCGGGTCCCCTCGCAGCTGGTCGCGGAAGCGGCGCTGGGTCTCCACCTCCGGCGAGTCCGCAGGAATCACGTGCACGTGCAGGTTGTAGCGCGTGCCCTCGTGCTCCAGGCTGCCCTGGCGCATCGGCCGGTCCTCGGGCCATGGCTCGTGCCCCGCCGGCGGCACCTGCTTCTGGAAGCCGAGCGCGTCCAGCACCGCCTTCACCGGCTCCAGTTGCCCGGGCATCACGGGAATCATCAGGTCCACCACGCCCTTGCCCTCGCAGCCCTGTACCGAGGTGCTGCCGATGTGCTCCACCGTGACGCCGGGCAGGTGGTGACGCACGGCCTCGCCCACGCGCCGCGCGACCTCCGCCGAGCGCGGGTCGTGCGGACGGCAGACCACGGGCTCGTGCACGTAGGGACCGATGCGGAGCGTGAGCCATCCGAAGAGCCGCGCCCCCGCCTCGCGGTCCGCGGCTTCCAGCGCCTTTGCCTCCTTCGCTCCCGCGCCCGTGGGGCTGTTGCGCGGTCCGCTCTCACGGTCCTTCTCGATCTTCTGGAGGACCAGCGCCTCGACCCCCCCCGCCACATAAGCCCCCGGGTCCTTCTCATAGGCCAGCCGGGCCGCCGCGAGGAGGACCCGGACGTTGCTCGAGCCAGGCTTCTCCGCACGCAGCAACCGGGTCACCTCCGACGCGGCATTCCGCTGGTCCACAGCGGAGAAGCACAGGACATCACACAGGGAGACTTTTCCAAGCTCGGGGATGGGCCCCGTCAGCAGCGCGTCCACCACCCGGGGGATGTCCTCCTCGAACTCCTGTCCCATGGCGTGCCGGGGGTAGAGGGCGAGCCACTCCTTCCGGTACGCGTCGGCCTTCTCCTGGAACCCCATCACCTCCAGGACGCGCAGGCCGAGCAGGATGCGCAGGAAGTCGGTCGGGTAGTCCCCCCAGCCGGAGGAGTCCGGGCGCTGCGCCATGATGTCCTGCGGGTCCATGGCCAGGAAGTCCATGAGCGCGCCAACGAACGCGGGGCCAAGCGACAGGCAGCCATAGACGTCCGCGAAGACCTCTCCGAGCCAGGAGGCCCACGCGGCGTGGCGCTCGCCGGGCACTCCGGCCGTCCCCAACAGTTGATGGAGCGTGGAGGTGAGGCCGAAGTCGTGCTCGACGACGTGGCCGGCCTCGTGGGCGAGCAGGAGCGTGTCCGACAGGTGCCGGGCCTGGAACCAGGGCACCCCGATGACGGGGATGGGAAGGGACTTGATGAGGGGGAGGTGCTGCGCTTTGACCGCCCACCGCCTGCGGTTCTCGTCCGGCTCCTCATACGGGATGAACCGGGAGCGGGCATACGGCGTCGACCACGCGTCGAAGAAGACCAGCGGCGGCTCCTTGAGCTGCTGGGCCTGGGCACTCGCCGCGTGGGCCCTGCTCCGGGCGGGCTCGTAGCATTTCCAGGCGAGCTCATCCGCGGGAACCAGGTAGCACGCGTAGAACGGCACCGCCCGCAGGGCGAGCTTGGCGCGGAAGAAATCCCAGACGCTGTGCAGATCCAGGATGCACACCTCCAGATCACGGCAGAAGGCCAGGAGCGTGCCCATCCGGGCGTGATGCTGGATGGCCTTCCGGATGGCGTCCTGGGCCCCCTCGAGCTGGGAAGAGATGCGCCGGAGCTGCGAGTGGTGCTTCTCGAAGGGCTTCGGCTCCTCGGGGGGCTTCGAAGCCTCACTCAGGTCGCGCCATTTCTGGAGCTCGCTCACGAGGCTGTCCAGCTTGCGCTCCAGCTCGATGGCCTTGCGCTGTTCCAGGGTCATGAGCCCCTCCTCATTTCGCTGACTTTCTTCGCTGACTTTCTCGCCCGCGGGGGCAGAGGCACCCAGTCCGGGTCATCGGTGAAGAGCGCCGTCCCGAGCGGACCGATGACCTCCAGGAGCGTCAGACCACGCAGCACGTCGTAGGGCGACCGGCCTTCCCTGCCGAAGCGAGCCAGCAGCGTGCTCCTCAACCGGCGAGCCATCTCGCCAACACTCGCACCTTCCAGAAGCGCCTGGATCAACGCGCTGTCGAGCCCATCCTGGAACTGCTCGAGCCCCGTGCCGAGCACGGCCGCCACGCTCCCCAGGGAGAACAGCTCCGCGGCGAAGGCATTGCGTAGAAAGAGTTGAGTGGCCCGCTCCGTCTCGCCCGGGCGGCTCACCACGTCGAGCACCACGAGCACCGGATGAGGTGGCTGATGGAACCGCTTCAACATCCGATCGAGCCTCGACGGAGTGAGCAGGTGAGAAGTTCCGAAGTTGAAGAAGATCCCACCGACAGAGGGCGACTCCTCGAGGTCCGCGCGGATGTGGAGCACCGCGGGGAGACTGTCCAGCTCGTCCAGACCTCCCTCGAAGACCACCGGCCTGAAACCGTTGCTCGCGTAGGCCATGCTCAATTCCCGAAGGCTCAGACCCAGGTGGTCCCGCGTGGAATTTCCGCCCACGAGGAGCACCTCCATCTCGGCATCGGCATCCCTCTTCCTCGGACCAGGCCGTGAGCGCGGTGGAGCCTGATGCGAAGAAGGGGCCAGAGGGCCGCGATAGAAGAAATGGGTCCAGTCCGAGAGACTCAGCAGGTGCCGCGCCCCACCGGATGCCACCAGGAACTCCCAGGGCACGGGAGCCAGTCCGAGCTCCTCCACTTCCATCCGGACATCGCGCACCTCGGACGCCCGCTCCAACGCGCGGACACTCGCCCGCGGCAGCAGCGCGGCTCCGAGCTGCTCTCCCATCTGGCACCAGTCCGATACGAACCGCTTCAGGAGCGCGTAGGAGAACACCCGTCCCCTCGACTCGAGCTGCTCCCTCAGCTCGGGTACCTCCGGATCCATGGCCCGCGGTCCATCCTCAAGCTCGTCCCCGGTCCTGACCAGCAGGCGTCTCTCGTGCCTGCCCTCCCACGGCTCTTCGACCTCGAGCTTGATACCAAAGACGTTCCGGCGCTCCGAACCGCCGCGGGGCTCGTCCGGCACGGAGTCGCTCTCCAGGTTCTCGCCAGGAGGGAGCGAATCATCAGGCCGGGACATGGTGCGCAACGAGGGCTCCAACCGGAGCAACCACTTGGGCGGCACATCCCTGAGGTGCCGCAGCCGCTTGTTGGCCTCACTCCACAACCAGGAGGGCTCGAGGATCTCGGAACGCATCCCGAGGAAACGCTTCCCCCTCCCGCTGGTGATCATGCCCACCCGTTCGGACTGTTCGAGCAGCAAGGCCGCGCAGAGCGTCGGGTAGTTTCCGTGCTCCTGGAGGAATGGGTCGATCTCCCGCAGAATCTCGAATGGCGCCCCGGCCCTCCACCCGAGCCGATCCTCGGCCAGCAACACCTCACGCAGCGCGAAGCGTCTGCCAGCGGTCATCCAACCGATCCCCGTCTCACGAAGGAGCGACTCCGCCTGCTCTTCCAATCCGCAGAGCCGAAGGATCTCCACCCGCATCGAGTCTTGCAGCAGCGTATCCAGGTACGGCTGGGACGCGGCGGCCTCCGAGCCCTCCGGCGCCACCAGGTCCACCCACCGTTTCGAGAGCGGGCGCTCCAGGGAGATGTCCCGCAGCGGCTCGAGCAGCGCGAGCCGGGCCGCCACGGTGGGGATGCGCTCGAGCTGGCGCCTCAACTCATCGGTGAAGTCATTGGCCATGGTCCTCGGCACATGCTTCAGTGCGAGCCCCTGGAGCAGAATCCTCACAATGACAGCCGGTGGCCAGGTGGGCTCACGTGCCAGCAGCGAGTTGACAATCTCGCGTGCGTGCCCTCGGCGCCCCAGTCTGTCCTCCAACTCGGCTTCGACCAGCCTCAGCGCGAGCCAACCCTCCCCCTGTACACCCGAGTCCGAGCGTGACACCTCCCGGAAGTGCTGCTGAACGGCGCGCTCGTCATCGAGCTCCACGAGTTGGAGATGGGCGGAGCGGGCCCGGCACCGGAGCACCCCATCCATTTCCCCCAGGCCCCTCCACTCCTCCTCCGCCGCGAACAACTCCTCGATGGCCTCGACGGGTTCCAGGAGCGCCACCAGCGCATCCGCACGAAGCTCCCGCGCCATCGCCACCATCTCGGTGCGCTTGGATGCCTCCATTCTCCGGGTGGACAGGCGCACCCCCTGTACGAACCGCTGGAGCTCCGTCCCCATCCCTACCGCGTCAGCCGGGGACCGCAGCGCGAGGTGCGCGCGCCCTCTCAGCAACATCGCTTGCGCCTGGAAGTCCCAGGACGCCCATTCCACCCCCTCGTTCGCCTCGAATATCTGGAGTGCCTTCGCCGGTTCTCCCGCTTGCAGGCCGAGCTCGACGAGCTGGAGGATCATCCGTTGATCGGCCTCTCCCCACACAGACTCGCGCGCCATCGAGCGGCCGTCCCCGAGCACTTCCGTGGCCTCCTGGAACCGGCCAGCGCGCGCGGCGACCCGGGCGAAACGTTCCTGCACCTCAACGAGGGCGCGACGCTCCTCGGGCTCCACTCTGGACAACAGCGGCAGGATGACCCGGTAGTGCTCCAGGGCCTCCTCCAAGCGCTGGGACTCCGCGAGCACGTCCGCCAGGTGCAACTCCGCATCGAGCCGCTCCTCAGCGGAGAGAGCGGAGCGCTTGGCCTCCGCGAGGAGCCGGATCGCCTCCTCGGGAGAGCTCCGGACGGCCAGAACACCTCGGAGCGCCTGCACCCGCGACTTCGAGACGAACGACATACCGTCCGCCCTGGCCTGGAGCCGCTCCACCGTGTCGAGATAGCGCCTGCTCTGGTCCAACAGGCGCTCGCGCTCCTGGCGAGAAGCGCTCCTGGCGAGCCCAATGCCAGCACGCGCCAGCTCGTAGTTCGCCAGGACGAGCGTCTCCTGCGAAAGCATGGGTGACCCATCGTCGCGAAGCCGGGGACGGCGGTCCTCGTCCAGATAGTCGGAACCGAGAACCTCATCCGCCACTTCCTGGACCCACCCCAGGTGGCCCGAGGCCCGGGCGCGCTCCAGCACCGTCCGCCAGTAGTTTCCAGCAAGCGCCCCCTCCAGCTGGAAGCGGTGGTAGAGCGCTTCGCGGATGAAGACCGCCCAGCGCTCCGGCTCCTGCTCCGCCCTGCGCTCGAAGTACGCGACCGCGTCCCGATGCAGCAGATAGAAGACATTCTGCCGCTGCAGCAGGCGGCGCATCGGGTGGAGGACGTCCCCGTGGAAGACCAGGGTCTGCTCACCGGCCGGGTACACCCAGGAGAACGGGCTGGCGTACCGGTTGAGTTCCACCCATAGCGCCCGGAAGTCCACCGTCTCCTCGGGAGAGCGGAGCAGGTTCGTCGGAAAGACCTCGCCCCGCTCCACCGGCAGCGCATCCTTCACGGGCTCGTCGAGCGTCGAGGCTCCGGACATGGCCGCGAGCAAATGCCGGGCCATCACCTCCTCGAGGAACGGGTACGTCAGCCGGCGCGGCACCACCCCGTAGCGCAGCAGCCACCGGACCCGCCGGTCGTCGATGCGATCCACCACCCGCTCGATGAGGTAGAGCAGGTCCACCTCGGGCCACGAGGCGATCTCCTCTCGCGACAGGTGCGGGCTCGACTGGAGCAGATCCGCGAAGAGCGCCAGCTTGAAGGGCGAGCCCTGGGACTTCTCGACGACGACCTCCAGGCGCGGATCCCTACCCAGCCCGCGTTTCTCGCTCAGGTAGGCGCGTGCCTCGTCCTCCGTGAAGGGAAGAATGCGCTGGACGTCCATCCGCGGACCCAGCTTCCTGGCGAGCGCTGGCAATCGCTCCGTCAGGTCATAGCGTCCCGCGAGAATCAATCGGAGCTGCGAATAGAGCCGGAACATCGGCATGAACAGCCTGACGATGCGCTCGAGATCGGCGCCCGGACGCAGCAGGGCCTCCTCCACCGTGTCGAGGATGAGCAGGACCGGGCCCACATGCCGCGTCTCCCGCAGGACGGAGATGAAGCGGTCCTGTGCTTCCTCGCCCGTCAACCGCCCCAGATGCCCGGCCCGGGACGAGCCCGCCTCCACGGTTTCCAGCGCGCCCTCGAAATTGATGCGGCTGGAGGAGACATAGTCCGTGAGCCAGCCGATGAACCCCTGGAAGGGGGCGCCCTGGAGCTGGACATCGAGCTGCCGCGCGAGTTCCAGCAGGATCAGCCACGGCTGACGGGTGCTGGTCACCGGGTCCAGGACATCGAAGTCGATCCGGGCACAGGGGATGTGGGACGGGACACACCATCGGGCAATCGCCCACCGCAGGAACATGCTCTTGCCCATGCCCCCCGGTGCATGCAGGTGAAGGATCCAGTGCGGCCCACCCCGCAACTGGGCCTCCACATCCATCATGGCCTCCAGACGTGACCGCAGGTGCTGGCGCTCGTAG
Organism: Archangium minus; assembly: GCF_044360475.1. NCBI lineage: Bacteria > Pseudomonadati > Myxococcota > Myxococcia > Myxococcales > Archangiaceae > Archangium > Archangium minus. Next base: position 3,628,884 of record NZ_CP043494.1, on the reverse strand, counting down.
AAGCGCGCTGTCCGTGTGTACTCGTCCGCCCAGAAGCTGCGCGTCCGCAGATGGCGCCGCCACTCCTCCCTCCGCGTCCGGAGCTCTGGCTCCAATACAGCCTCGCGCTCATCCAAGATGGCGAGCAGATCCTGGCACCGTGCTAGATCGAAGCTCCGATTGGCGTTCTCCCAGAAGAACGCGGCCTGGATTCTCGTCTCCAGCGGCGGGCCACCCACCAGCGAGTGGTAGAGCCCCTCCAGCTCCCAGCCCTCGCCCTTGCCCTGGAAGTAGCTGGCCAGGGCGGCGTTGAGGGCGCGGAAGTCCGCCTCCCTCTTGCTCCACGCGCTCAGGAGATGGTTCCGCTCCGCCTCACGCAGCCGGTAGCGCCCCTCGGACCGGGGGACACGCTCCACCATGGGGTTGCGCACTAGGCGCTCGAACGGCACCCGGCCCTCCGGGTCCAGCACCACCGACACCAGATCCCGATCGAAGCCGTGGACCAGCGCGCACCGTTGGAGCAACTCCTGCTCTTCCGCCAGAAGACGGGACCAGAGCAGCTCGGCCGGGTCCTCGCCCTTCTCGAGCCGCTGAATGAGTTCCTGGATCGACGTCGTCATCACACCCCCCGGTTACGCCTCGATGAGGGAAAGCAAGGTCTTCAGGAGGCTGGGCTTCCAGACATACTGACCCTGTCCCCTGAATTTCATCTTGTGGAGCGTCCGGACGATCACTTCCCGCTCCTGTGCGTCCGGATAACGACGCCGGAGGAAGTCCGAAACGAACTTGTGGAAGTCCCCGCTCGAGAAGGGGGACAACGTGACACGCCGGTGGGGCGGCAGGGGTTTCATGGGGGGCAGCACGCGCTCCCCCAACCCCAGCTCCGGGGCCTCCGTGTCCCGGACCGCGAGCACCAACCGGATTGGCGCCAGCTCTCCCCGGGCGATGGGGTCGATCAACCACGGGCGGAGGTAGCGCTTGAAGTCCTCCACGAAGACGCCCCGGAGGTTGTCGAGAACCAGGACCAGGGGTGGCCGTTGCCCGGCGTCCTTCAGCGCGGCCCGGAAGGACTCGAAGATGCGCCGGGGGGCGTTCTCGGGCACGTTGTCCGCCTTGAACGGCAGCCCCTCGTCCTCCACGTGCCCCTCGGGTTTCGTGTCCGGCGGCTGCTGGCCCCGGAGCAGGAAGTTGAGGTCCCGGTTGAACGTGGAGAACGCCTCGGGCGGAAGCGGCTGCTTGATGGGGGAGGGGTCTCCCGGGTCCCCATCCCGGATGGCCCGCAGCACCTCCAGGAAGCCCGTGGTCACGCCGCCCTTGAGGTCCACATAGGCCAGGCGCCGCTCGTGGTGCGCGCAGCCCTCCAGGCCCCAGTAGATGAGCGCCGTCTTGCCCACCTCACTGGGCCCGGTGACGACCAGCAGATGGGAGGCGGAGATCGACGGGATGACGGCGGCGGGCTCCACGGAGCCCATGACCTGCCGCCGCTCCTGTTTGCGATCCACGAAGTCGGAGAGGAGGAAGTGCTTGTACTCGTCCGACTCGCGGAACTCCGTGAGCAGCCTGGAGCCGCTGACCAGGGAAGGGAACACCTCCTCGGGCAGCACTCCGAACCAGGCGGCCGGAAGGGCCCAGTCCCGTTTGCCGGGTCCGGGCTGGACGCTCGTCTCGGTGCGCGCCTTCTGCACGGCCCTGTCGAGCGTGGCCCCCGCCGCCAGGGCCTTGTACAGCTCCGCCGAGAAGGTGGCGGCGGCGGGGCCCGGAACCTCGCCGCGCATCCCCACCACCGCGGCCGTTCCGAACTGGCGGAAGGCCTGGGCCAGGGACCAGAGCCGCTCGGCCTCCGGCATGTCCGCGGAGTAGCACGCGTTGAGGATCGCCAGACGCGGGGGCGCCTGCGACAGGTCGGTCGTGATGAGGTCCACGGTCCACGGCGGCTCCCCCTTCAGCAGGTGCAGGCCGATCCGTCCCGTCCCCACATCCTCGAGCCCATGGCCGATGAAATGGAAGACGTGGGGGCGATAGCCCTCATAGGCCTTCCGGAGCGCCGTGCGGGACGGGGTGTGCAGCACCTCGTGGTCCACCATGTGCCGCATCTCGTGGAAGGCCGCCTCGAGGGCCTCCAGCTCCCAGCTGGCCTCGATGCGCTTGTCACCAGCCTCGTCCCCCACGACGACCAGCACGCGCAGCGGCCACTCCGGCTTCGGGGCCGGCCCGCGCCGTGACGGGTCCACGGACCCGCGCACCGCGACGAGCGTGGGGTCCAGGAAGAGCCTCCGGGGCCCATCCCCCGTCAGCAGTTCCCACGGCAACTGCTCGAGCTCCCGGGAGCGGATGTCCAGGATGAGCCGCAGCCCCTCGCTGTGCGGTGGATCCTCGCGGGGATACGCCGCCCGCAGCCGGTTCCATTCCGCCAGCACCTGGCCCTGGAACATCAGGTGGAAGAGGTACTGGCCGATCACCTCCAGCGTGGGGGACTCATCCTCGAGCGCCAGGAGGCGCTCCAGGGCCAGCCGCCCGGTCAGCGGCTCGCCCGAGTCCGGGTCCTTGAAGAACCCGCTGGACCCCGGATCCACCAGGGGCGCCGTGAAGTCCGGGTGCTCAGCAATGACAGCCTCCGCCCGGGGCGTCTCGAACCACCTCGGATCTGTTCCTTCGTTCACGAAGAGGGCTACCGGATGGCCGGCCTCCCTCTTCGGCCCGATGTGGAGGATGAGTGTCTTCATGCCCGCTCCATCCATAACCCACCACCCCCCGCACACTCCAATTGAAGACTCCGGGCCAGCATGCTCTCGTCACCTCACAACGCTGACGGACAGGGGGAACGAGATGGCCGAGCCCATGCGGGATATCGTCGTCGTGCTGCCGGGCATCATGGGCAGTGTGCTCGAGCGCAATGGGAAGGAAGTCTGGGCACTCTCGGTGGGAGCGCTCGCCCGGGCCGTGACCAGCCTCGGCGGCAGTGTCGAGAAGCTCGCACTGACGGAGGACTCGGGGGCCCTGGACGCGGCGGGGGACGGAGTCGTCGCCACGAAGCTCCTGCCCGACACGCGCATCATCCCCGGCTTCTGGAAGGTGGACGGCTATTCCCGCATCGTCGAGGAGCTGAAGCGCCGATTCGACCTCAAGGACGGCAAGAACTTCTTCACCTTCCCCTATGACTGGCGCCGCGACAACCGCCTCCACGCCCGCCGGCTCCAGCAGCAGAGCGCCCAATGGCTCGCGAGCTGGCGTCAGGAGTCGGGCAACAAGGACGCGAAGCTCATCCTCATCGCCCACTCCATGGGCGGGCTCGTCTCGCGCTACTTCACCGAGGTGCTCGAGGGCTGGAAGGACACCCGGGTCCTCATCACCATCGCCACGCCCCACCGCGGCTCGCCCCAAGCGCTCGGCACGCTCGCCCATGGCGTCTCCAAGAAGCTCGGGCCCCTCACCATGTTCGACATCTCGGAGGCCGTCCGCACCTTCCCCTCGCTGTACCAGTTGCTGCCCATCTACCCGTGTTGTGATCTCGGCCAGGGCACCCTGGCGCGCGTCACCGAGGTGCCCGGCATCCGCAACCTCGCCCTCCCCCAGGCCACCCGCGCGCTCGAGTTCCACCTGGAAATCGAGCGCGCCGTGACCCACCACCTCAACGACGACGCCTACCGCGACTCGGGCTACCAACTCTTCCCCGTGGTGGGCATCCACCAGCCCAGCTTCCAGTCCGCGCGCGTCGTCAACGGCCTGGTGGAGTTGCTGCAGGAGTACCAGGGGCGGGATTTGAGCGGAGATGGGACCGTCCCCCGCTTCTCCGCCACGCCCGTGGAGCTCAGCGACGAGCACCGCGAGGTGTACGTGGCCCAGCGCCACGCCTCGCTGCAGAACCTGGACACCGTGTTGGATCAGCTCGAGGGCGTGCTCACCGGGCTCGACCTGGATCTGCGGCGCTTCCGCGGGGTGCGCCCGGTGCGGCTGGGGCTGGACCTCGAGGATGCGTACCTCACCGAGGAGCCCGTGCTCGTCCGGGCCCGTCCCGAGCGCGAGCCCGTCCAGCTCCAGGCCATCATCCACAACCTCGACACGGGCAAGGAGCAGAGCCGCGGGGCCCTGCGCCCGCGCAGCGATGGCTGGCACACCCATGCCTTCAAGCCCCTGCCGCCGGGCGTGTACCGGCTGACGGTGTCGGGCCAGCGGGCAGGGATGGTGAGTCCCATCTCGGATGTCTTCATGGTGCCGGCCGCTCCCGCCCCCTCCGTGTCCCTGGGCACCCCGGTGAGCGACTCCCCGCTCCGCTCGGGGATGCGGAGCGGCGTGCGCGGAGCCCGCGATGACTCGAGAACGCCGCTCGACATCCCGCTCCCGTTCGGCGCTCCCCTGTCCGCCCCCCCCACGGCAAACACGCCCAAGGAGCAGGCCATCTACTACCCCACCATCGAGGGCCAGGGAGAGGTGGCGCCCCGCGCGGAGCTGAAGCTCACCATCGACCTGCTGCTCCAGCCCCATGCCGAGACCCAGTCGGAGCCCTTCCTGCTGCGCAACCTGCCCGCCGACTGGACGCGGGAGGAGGTCGAGGTCCAACTCGCCTCGGTGGACCTAGAGATCCCCAAGGATGCGCAAGGCAACGAGCAGGACCAAGGAGTCATCGTCCTCCATCGGGGCCAGCCCTCGGAGCCGTTCACGGTGACGTGTACCGTATCGCCCCAAGCCCAGCCCCAGCACGGGGTGGAAGTGGTGGCCACGTTCTTCCACCAGCGCCGCTTCTGCGGCAGCGCGCGGCGGACCTTCTTCGCGCCTTCCTCCGCCCAACCGATGCCAACCGGGCCCGCCGAGCCAGCAGAACCCAGGACCCAGGGCGGTTTCGCCCTCGAGGTGGGCGCGGAGGCTCCGACGCTGACGGTGCAGATCCATCAACCTCCGGGGGTGGGCCCGGGTGCCCTGTACTGGGTCCTCAAGCCCGCCCGCCGCGACCTACCGGGCATGCCCTCGCGCCTCAATGGGACGAGCAACATCGGCGTGCATCCCTTCGAGTTCGTCCAGGGACTGTTCTCCGCTTGCTCCGTCCGCACGCGGGGCCGGCACATGACCCTGCTGGAGGGCATTGGCGATCGGCTCTTCCAGCAGACCCCCAGCAGCTTCCAGGACACGTACTGGGCCTTGCGCGAGAAGTACGGCCCCCACTTCCCCATCCAGTTCATCGTCGACGAGCCCTACATCCCCTGGGAACTCATGCGTCCCTCGACGCGAACGGGGACAACGGCGAAGCTGCTCGCAGTGGACCACCCCGTGGCCCGCTGGTCGCTCAACTACGAGGGATCCATGTCGAGCCAGCTTCCCCGGGGGAACCTGGTGGCCATGGCGCCGCGTTATGATAGCCGCACCGATGTGGACCCCCTGCGTTACGCCCAGGACGAGTTGAAGATGCTCGTCAACACCTTCGGCGCCACGGCCGTGGAGGGCACTCGCGTCAGCCTCCTATCGCTCCTGGAGGACAGGGGACGCATGCCCATCGGCATCTTCCACTTCGCAGGGCACGGCCAGTTCAAGACGAACGCCGATCTGTCCTGCATCCTGCTCGACCGCGAGCAGGATGACGTGGTGGCGGCCGAGGTCTCCCGCCGTGAGACGATGCTCGGCGAGCGCTACCGGACGCTGGTGGTGATGAATGCCTGCGAGGTCGGCGCCACCGGCACCGTGCTCGGCTCGATTGGCGGCTGGGCCGAGGCCTTCATGAACCGGCGGTTCGGCGGCTTCGTCGCCCCGTTGTGGGCGGTGTTCGACAGCGACGCGCACCGGGTCATCACCGAGTTCTACCAGTTCATCCAAGGGGGCGTCCGCGTGGCGGACGCGCTCCAGACCATCCGCAAGCAGTACGGCCAGGACTCCCCCACGTTCCTCTCGTACCTGTTCTACGGGGACGTGATGGCGAGGTTCGTGTGACGGACTACGGCTCCGGCTGGATGTTGCTTCGGCGGAAGATGTTCATGGCGCAGCCCAGCCGCTTACCGGGGAAAGGATTGCCCACCAGCACCGGAGACAGCACCACCACAGAGTCCGCGCCCACCAAGTCGTACTCGGCGAAGGCGTTGCCGGAGAGGAACGCGACGCGATTCCCCACCAGCCTTGGAAGCCCGAGCCGAGCGACTCCACCACGCCCCAGCCCTCATGGCCCGGAGCGCCCGGGGCCATAAGGTACTTGAACTACTCGCGGCCTTCCCAAGTGGGCAGGTGGTGGCCCCACGAGCCCCTGGCATTTTTGACCTCATGGTGCAATCGCGCAGCTACCACTTGTTGTACACCTCCGGCATGGAGCCGCTGGAGGTAGATGAGGAGGGGCGTGCGCGGCTGAGGGAACTGGGCCGCGCACCTACAGCGAGCTGGTGGGTGCGCGACAGGGTAGAGATGGTGCTGCTGGCCGCAGAGGGCTGGAGCGCACCGCGCATCGCCCAGCATCTGGAAGTGAGTGCCTCGACGGTGCGCCGGGTCGTGCGGGCCTTTCGCCAGCACGGCACGGATGCTCTCGAGCGCAAGCTGCCGGGGCCACCGCCCGACTTGCAGCACCAACGGCGGGTGCAACATGCCCTGGCCGCGCTGCTAGAGCAGCCACGCACCTGGACCTCCAGCCAGTTGTCACAGGCACTGGCTGAACATGGCCTCCAGCTCGGACCCCGGCAAGTGCGCCGCTACCTCAACGCCATGGGTGCGAGTTGGCGGCGCACCAAGATGAGCCTGACGCACAGGCAGCATGCCGACGCGGTGACGCACGCCAGGCGTCGGCTGGCCACACTCAAAAAAAGGCCCGTGCGTCGAGGATAGACCTCTTCTTCCTGGACGAGTGTGGCTTCTCCCCAACTCAGCCCACCGGCTACAGCTGGAGCCCTCACGGTCAACGTCGACTCGTTGCCTATGAAGCGCCCAAAGGTCGACGCGTCAATGCTATCGCGGCCTACCGGCCTTCAGGCGACGCGCCTACGCTGCGCTTCCAGGTGTACCCACGCACTCTGACTTCTGGTGACGTCGTTGCCTTCCTCGCGACGCTCCCATCCGGCGAACGCCCGTGCGTTGTCGTCCTCGATAATGCCGGCATCCACATCAGCAAGCAGGTGCGCCGAGCACTGCCCTCGCTTCATCGCCTCGGGCTCTCGCTCTTCTACCTGCCCGCCTACGCACCTGAACTCAACGATGTGGAGGCGGTTTTTGGCGTCATCAAGGGCTACGAGTTGCCCGAGCGCAGCTATGTCACTCTTCAAGGATTGTTGGTGGCGGTACGGCACGCCTTCCTCCGCTACCGCCGCCGACTCAACCGAAAGAGGTGATCAACATCTATGTCCGGGGGCTTAGAGGACCGGCTCGCCGCCAACGTGGAGTTCGGAGAGCCCGAGAAAGGCCCAATCACCCTGGCCCGCTACACCCAGCGCTGGCTGGAACAGCGCAAGGGTCTCATCGCGGACTTGAGGACGGATGAGTCTCGCCTCCGGCTCCATGTCCTCCCGTACATCGGAGAGATGGCGCTGGAGGACATCCGCCCCCGGCACCTCGTCGAGCTCTTCCGCCAGCTCCGGGTCCAGGGCTCCATCGCGCCGAAGACCGTCCACAACATCTACGGGGTGCTCAAGGCGCTCTTCCGCGATGCTCACCTCGCGGACCTCGTGACGACCTCGCCCTGCATCCTCACCCGGCACCAGCTCGGCGAGAACGTGGACAAGGACCCGACCTGGCGCGCCACTGCGGTCTTCACCCGCGACGAGCTGGAAATGCTCATCTCCGATTCGCGAGTCCCGCCCGACCGGCAGGTGCTCTACGCCCTCCAGGGCATCGCGGCGCTCCGGCACGGGGAGGCCGCCGGTCTTCGCTGGAAGCACTACGATCCGAACACCCCCATGCTGGGGCGGCTCGTCATCGCCACCTCCTACGACAAGGGGCACACCAAGACGAAGCGGACGCGGTACATGCCCGTGCATCCGACGCTGGCGGCCCTGCTGGCGGAGTGGAAGCTCAGGGGGTGGCCCGAGATGATGGGCCGCGCACCGACGCCCGAAGACCTCGTGGTGCCCATGCCCCGGCCAACCAACCGAGGCCCACGCGTGGAGTTCGGCGGAATGCGGACGGACCACCACTCCTACAAGCGGCTGGTGAAGGACATGGAGGCTCTCGGCCTGCGGCACCGGCGGGGCCACGATCTGCGCCGGACCATGATCTCCCTGGCCCGCTCGGATGGCGCCCGGAAGGACATCCTCGAGCTCTGCACGCACACCCGGCGCAAGAGCGGCAACACCATCGACCTCTACACCACGTTCCCGTGGGAGGCCCTCTGCGCCGAGGTGGCGAAGCTCAAGGTCCAGGGCCACGAGCGCGGCCAGCTCGCCCGGCTGGCGCTGGCGGCTTCGGCGGAAAAAGAAAACCCCGGCTCGCCTGAGGGCGACCGGGGCGTTGCTACATCCCTTGCTACAGCTTCCCGGAAAGCTGAGTCCTTTCCGGGAGATACAGAGTGGAGGCGGCGGGAATCGAACCGGAGAAATTCCGCCATGATTCCAGGCACTTCGGAAGCATCATCCCACCCACCGCGAGCCGGATACCCCTTCCGTACCCCCACAGCGTCTCAGTGGACGATCCTCGGCGCCACGCTGCACCCCACCCGCTGCACTGGAGGCACCACCATGTTCCATCCCCCGAAGCGCGCCCTCGTGGCGCTCGTGCTGTCGTCCCTCACTGGTTGCGGCACCCTCCCAGCTCCAGATTATTTCGGCGCAACCCCGACGCGCACCATGCTGGAGGTACCCCGCCCCCGGTTCGCCATCACAGCTGCAGGCCCTGGGGACATCTTCGCCCAGACCGTGGACGCCGTTGTCCTGCCGGCGCTGAAGCTGGTGGACGCGGTAACGGCGAACACGGAGCCCGAGCTCAAAGGCGATGTCGCGGAGTGGCGCACGGTGCCCGGCGCGTCGGAGGCATTCCTCTACCGCCTCGTCGTGGAGAACGTGTCGGGGGACTGGAGCGGAGCCGCTCTCTTCGGGACGCCGGTGAAGCCCGCCCAGTCCTGGCGGTATCGATTGGAGGCGAAGCCGAAGATGCGCGGAGACGATGCCTTCCGCGTCGTGCTCTCCGGCACCCGTGAGACGCCCGAGGGTGACGATGCGGCGGAGCAGGGCACCGGCACATTGCGCGTGGACTGGCGCGCGGCCTGCGAATGGCTCGACGCCGCGACCTGCAAGGAGCTACCGCGCGGGGCCTCAGCAGACGTGCGCTTCTCCTTGGACGTGGATCAGAACTCGTTGGATGCGGACGTTGAGGAGGTGACGCACACCCCCGCTGGGGAGATCCACCGGTTCCTGTCGGTGAGCGGCGCCATGGGCGCGAGCGGTGCGGGCACTCTCCAGATTTCGCAGCGCCACGAGTTCCCCACCCCCAGCATCTGGAACACCTCCAGCACGCAGACCATGGTGTGGGTGTCCTCGGGTGCTGGACGGAACGAATACACAGCGCCCTGGAGCAGCTCCGATGGCACGTCGGGCGTAGCGCTGGGCGTGACGTGCTGGGGAGCGGACGCGCTCACCACCTACTCTCGCGAGGACGGCGGTCCGGGAGGTCCCCAGGAGACAGGCAGCCGCGCAGCGTGCCCCGCCGACGTCGTCATCACGTCCCTGCCCTGACGCGCCACCACACGTCTGCCGCGGGGAAAGAGTAGCCCCAGTGGATGATGCACGAGGGCCCACGGCACAGCGCATCGTGCCGGGGCCCCTGCTCGTTACAGGTAAGTGCAGATCTTCGTGCAGCTGTAGCCGATTCGAACGCCGTGCACCTGCAGGCCGCCCCTCGCGCCCCTCAGGGGAGCGGCCTGTGCCCGCGTGAGCCCAAGGGGGCTGCACGGCCTCTCCACCGGCCCGGTGCACAGCCCCAGCGGCCCTCCTCGGCCCCTCTGCACCTGCCCACCACCCTCAGCAGGGCCCTCATCCCTCTCCTACACCGTGCATGGCGAGGCCCCCACCGCACTCACGTCTTTGCTACGTCCGCACGGGGACCTGAACGGTGACAGGCGTGAGCGCCTGAAGCTGACCGCGGTAGCGCTGGACGATGAGGTCGTAGAGGTTCGGCAGGTCGACGCACCGGATGGTTACGACGAGCGCGTACGGCAAGGAGCCTGCGGTCGTCGTGGCCTGGCCCGCGGCTCGCGCGTTGTAGTGGACGTCGAAGACCGGGTCGAGGAGGTCCGCCTGCCGGAAGCGCCGCACGGCGTGGCGGGTCGTATCCCACTTGTGCGACTCGAGGAGCTCCTGCTCGGTCTTGTAGACCTTCGGCTTCTTGAAAAAGCCGTCGGTCTCCGCCTCCTGGGCATCGGGCCGGTCCGCGCTCCGACCGTCCTTGTTGGGACGGAAGTAGATGTCGAGGCCGGCTCGCGTGTACGCCAGCGGATCCTGCGGGTCGGTGAGCGTCGCGAAGCAGAACGTCGCCGACAGCTCGACCTTGCCCTGCAGCCCCGCCGCGGGAATGGGAATCGGGAGGCGCATGTACCCCCCCGGCTCAAGGTGCCCCTGGAAGAGCACACGCGCCTCGCCAGGACCGGACGTCAGCAGCTGCTCCATCTCCGTCTCGAAGCGCCCCCAGCCGACCTCGGCCACGTCGCGCCGCCCGAGCTCCGCGCAGTGCACCATGAGCGCCTTGAGCGCCAGGGGCTGGAGAACGTCGCCAAGCGTCGCTCGCATCCCCAGTGCCACCCGAAGGGCGTACGGCGCCGCGAAGCTCGTCCCGGTGGTCCCGGAGGCCATCCCCGGCTTCATCGAGGAGACGAGGAACGGGTCCTGGTCGGTCCCCCCGAAGATGACGCCGTCCGGCTTGATGATGCCAGGGGTCCGCCCGGGACCGAACGAGCTGTACGGAGCGCGGGCCCACTTCTTGGAGTTGTCGCAGGCCCCCACCGTGAGTGCATTCACGCAGTCGGCGGGCGGCTGGACGCGAGCGTTCCCCGACTCCACGTCCCCCTCCCCACCATTGCCCGAAGCCACCGTGGCCAGCACGGTGCCCGAGGCGAGCAACTCGTCGATGGTGGCCGTCCACGCATCCACCACCTCGTCGATGACGGGCGTCTCCGGCCCCAGGCTCAGGTTGACAAATCGGTAGTCCGGGCGCTGCTGGAGCACGGTGCGGATCCGATCGAGCACGCCGTAAACGTCCTGGTCAGCGAGCGCCTTCTGGTCGAACACGCCGTAGTGGTCCACCGCGGCGTACGGCAGGGGCGCCATCGCGCCCGCTGTGAGCGGCCCGAAAAGCACGGCGGAGCTCACCTCGAGCCCGTGCTTCACCCAGTTCGGGTGCAACGGTCCGCTGACGCCCGGGACCTTGATGTCGTTGACCCACGGGGTGAGCGGCGACTTCGCCGGAAGTCCGCCGTCGAAGACGGCGACCTTCAGCAGCGGGTCCACAGGCCCCCCCGTGGGGAGCTGAAACGGAACCTGGACCGCCTTGGAGGTCTTCCCCTTGGGCCACGCTTGCCGCAGCTGCGGCATCGGTCGCACCGCGCGCAGGAAGGAATAGCCGGCAATGTTCGTCACGAGCTTGCGCGCGGCACGCAGGGCCACGTAGGTGAGGCCGCCGACCTGCACCTTGCGGCCGAGCTCGAACTTCATCTCCAGTGCCTTCAGGTACTTCGCGAAGCCGTCGACCACCCCCGGGTTCGTAGCGGAGCTCCCGTGCAGCACCACCTCCATGAGGATGTCGCCCTGGAGGTCGTCGGTGAAGTGGCGGACCTTGTCGGCCAGCCCCGGCAAGCGGATGTTCTCGATGCGCTCCAGCTCCGCCTGTCCGCGCGCGCCTCCCCACCCGGGCAGCGCTGCCGCCCAACGAAGGAAGACCTCACGCGGAGCCGCTACGTACAGCTCGGAGGTGACCAGTTCCTTGGACGTCGCGCGCTTGGGGAGCACTTCCGGCTTCGTCACGGCGGGTTTGCTGCCCACGAGCTGGAGGTTGACCTCACGCAAGAGCCCACCCGGAAAGTACGACTTGGCCAAGAAGGTGGGGTGCAGCGTGAGCAGGGCGACCGCTTGGTCATTGGGGAATGCGTCCTCCGGCATGTCCGAGAGCTCCTGCGCCACGCGCGCCACGCGGGGGCTCAGGCGTGTCTTCGCCCTCAGGAAGTCGTACGGCTTCCACTTCGGACCACCACCATGCGGCGGGCTCACCTCGACCTGCAGGCGCTCGCCATACCCCAGCAGGAAGTTTCTCTTCTCGGCCATGCTCACCTCCAATCGTTAGTTCTTCACCGCGCCCTTGCGCTGGACCTTCCGCAAGGTGTCCCGACTCATCCCGGTCCACTCGTGGACCTGCCGCTGCGACAGCCCCATCTGCACGAGCGCGAGGCCGACTTGGCGTCGCTGCTCGAGCCTCAGCTCCCCCACGCGCTCGCGGACCATTCCCATGAGCGCCTCCTCCACCCTCTGCCCGTTGACCAGCGCAATCCGGCGCGCGCGCATCAGGTCGCGGGTGATGACCGCGTGAGACTGTCCGCGCATCACCGCAGTCAACACGGCGAGCAAGGCGTTGTCCGTGGCCAGTTCCTCACCGAGCAACTGCCGGAGAAGTTGGGCAACGACAGCATCATCGGGGAGGGGAAACTCGACCACCGCGTCGAAACGCCTCCACACCGCCGGGTCGAGTAGGTCCGGATGGTTCGTCGCCGCCAGGAGCAAACCCGTCTGCGGCCAGTCGTCAATCTCCTGCAGCAACACCGTGACCAGCCGCTTGAGCTCGCCGATCTCCCCCATGTCGTCCCGACGCTTGGCGATGGCGTCGAGCTCGTCCAGCAGCAGAACGCTCTGGACGCCCTTCGCGTAGTCGAGCACGTGGCGGACGTTCGTCCCCGTCTTGCCGAGATAGCTGCTCATCACCGCCGAGAGGTCCAGGGTGAGAAGGGGCCATCCGAGCTGCTGCGCGAGCCATCGCGCGGCAAGCGTCTTCCCCACCCCAGGCGCTCCGGTGAAGAGCATCGAGCGCGTCGGGGCTACCCCCATCTCGCGCAACTCGTCCGCACGGCGGCGCTCGGCAACAACCTGCTCAAGAGGGGCGCGGATGGCCTCCGACCAAGTGGGAGCCGAATCCAGCATCACAGGCCACTCCTGCCGAAGCAGGCTGAGTCGCGAGTCGGCATCAACCGGCACCGCCGCCACCGATGCGCTCCGCAGAGGCATGGCCTGCGAGGGCGACTCCCGCAGGAGTTCGGCGAGCTTGGCCGAGGCAGCCGGGTCCTCCTTGTGGAGCAGGCGCTCGAGCTTGCGGATGTACGTGAGGATGTCCTGCCTCCGGCCCGCGAGGGCCAGCCGCGCAAGCTGGACAATCCACTCCGATTTCATCTCCACCTAGTCCACCCTTGACCGCCATAACCCAGCGGAATTACTGGGAACAAGATCGACGGTGGACTAGTTTTATTCCCTTCTTCAAATTTAGTCCACCCCTTTCGCCCCGAAAGGGTGAACACCCGACCAGTGCCCGTCGCGCCCACCTGGAGGGCGTAGTCCGACGGACGATGCACGAGGGCCCACGGCACAGCGCATCGTGCCGGGGCCCCTGCTCGTTACAGGTAAGTGCAGATCTTCGTGCAGCTGTAGCCGATTCGAACGCCGTGCACCTGCAGGCCGCAGCCTACGTGCTGAAGACGCGGGGCCTGCGGGTGCGGCCGGGGAGGAGCCCGGGGTGCGGCGCAGCAATCCATCCGGTGGGAGGGGGCGTGGTGCTGCACGGGCACGGCAAGAGAAGCCGGCAGGTGCTGGGCCCGAGGAGCCAGGGGGTACCCCCAGGCAGCAGGAGGTGCAGGTGCGGCGCTACCGCTGCCAGGCGTGCGGGGCCACGTGCACGGTGGCGCCGCAGCTGCGCTCGGCGGCCGAGGCAGGCCCAGAGGACGTCGCGGGCGCCGTCGCCAGAGGTGTTCGGCGAGGTGGCCAAGCCCGGCCGAAGCTCAAGCCGGGCCATCGGATGGCGCTGCGGGCGGTGAAGCTGGACGAGACGACCCCACGGGAAGTGCTCAACCTGCTGGCGAAGCTGCAGCGCGAGCTGCAGAAGGCGGAGGGTTTCCGGACGTGCCGCATTGGGTCTCGCTCGTGCTCGCGTGAGGTCTCGTTTGGGGGAGCGCGACCTCTCTGTTTGACACATTCGTCTGGAGTTTCTTAACGTTGAGCAAATGTGGGGGCTGAGGAACCGCACGGCTTACGCTGCGGAACGAAACTGGACGCGCGACAAAGACGGGGTGCACTGGTGGCTCGTCGCGGTCAGGGCAACGTTCGACATCGCTCCCGGGGGACGGCTCATCCTGGCGGACGAGCAACTACCCCCGGTGCTGGCGCCAGAGTATTTCGGCGAACCAGGCCGGTCGAGCTTGCGCTGCGACTCCGATCTCCTCGCGGCGAAGCCTGGCACGGACGTGCTGGTTCTCGCGCACGCGCATGCGCCCCATGGGAAGCCCGCTCCGACAGTGCCGGTCTCGCTCCGCATCGAACGGCTCCACAAGGAACTGCTCATACACGGGGAACGCCTCTATGACTCGGGGTGGCGAGGTGTGACGGTGACCCGGCCGCAGCCGTTCACTACACGCCCGATTCGATACGAATTCGCCTTCGGTGGCAGCGATCTGTCCGACCCTGATTCCCAGAAGCATCGTATCGATGAGCGGAACCCGATCGGGCGCGGCTTCGCGCGGCGGGCTGCTCACGTCGTTGGAAAGCTGGCCCACACCATCGAGTATCCAAGTGGCGCTCCAGCGGAGATGGGGCCGGCGGGGTTCGGCCCGATCGATTCTTCATGGATGCCTCGGCGTAGGCTCGCCGGAACATACGACGCGCGGTGGGAGCAATCGAAGAAGCCGTTGCTGCCAGATGACTACGAGCCCGCCTTCGCACTGAGTGCCCCCACGGACCAGCGGACAGAGAAGCCCCTCGTCGGCGGAGAGCGTGTCGAGCTCCTGAACATGACCCCCGAGGGTGTCCTGCGCTTCGAGCTCCCGCGCATCTCTCTCGGATTCACCACGCGCATCGGCACACGGCGCGAGCAGCACGGCGCATGCCTGGTGACGGTGCTCGTGGAGCCTGAAGAAAAGCGCCTGTCCTTGGTATGGCAGAGCGTGCTGCGCGTTCGAGCCACCGAGGCGGACTATCTCGACGAGACGGAAATCGTCGAACGAGGGAGCACGACGTGAACGCCCAGGTCGAGGTGGTGGCTGTCGCCGCGCGGACCCCTATTGGCCTCACCGCCGAGAGCAGCGCGGCCTCCGTGCGCGCGGGCATCTGCCGGTACGCCGAGTATCCCTTCATCGACCCACGCGGCGAACCGGTCGTGGTCTCCGCCGACCGGCTGCTCGAGCCCAAGCTTGAGGGACGAGACCGTATGGTGCCCCTGGCCGAGAGTGTTCTCGAGGAGATCGAGGCGAAAATCGATCAAAAGATCCTCTACGGGGGCAAGCTCAGCGTGTTGCTCGCGCTTCCGGAAACCCGCCCGGGGTTCTCCGAAGAAGACGCAGCCTGGGTGGCGGAATCCCTGGCTGCGCGCTTCCGAGCGAAGACGTCCAGCGCGCGCGTCGAGATTGCCGGACGTGGACACGCCGGGGCGATTCGGGCAGTCGAGCAGGTGAAGCGGGAGTGCTCCGAAAGCAGGGACAATCTCTTCCTGGTGGTTGGCGTTGACAGCTACCACCACGCGAACACGTTCATGTGGTTGGAGCGAAGCCGCCGGTTCGCGCAGCCGGGGATTCGCAGCGGGTTCATCCCGGGCGAGGGAGCTGGATGCCTCGCACTGATGAGTGCGGGACTGCGCCGTCGCCTGCGCCTCCCCCAACTGGCTGTCGTGCGAGGGGCATGCACGGCTCAGGAGCGGCTCCTTCGCGACAGTGACACAGGCTCGTTCGGTGTTGGAATGACGCAGGCCGTGCAAGGCACCGTCGCCGGGCCCGACCTTCCGCGCGAGAGCGTCGATGATCTGTACACGGATATCAATGGCGAGCGTTACCGCAGCGAGGAGTGGGGCTTCGTCGCGCTGCGGGCGCCGTCGGTCTGGAGATCAGCCAAGTACAAGGCCCCGAGCGACTGCTGGGGGGACGTGGGCGCCGCGTTTGGGGCCCTCGGGGGAGTGCTGGCGGTCCGGGCCTTCGCGAGGGGCTACGCGCGAGGCCCGCGGGCGCTGGTGATGGCAGGCTCTGATTCCGGGCTGCGGGGTGCGATGCTCCTGCAGGCTCCGCAGATTCCATGAGAGGGAAGTCCCAATGGGGAAAGTATCAGTGAATACACCAAAGACCCCGGTGACCGAGGGGAGCAACGGGGTTGCCGCGGCGACGTTACCCAACGTGTGCAAGATGCCGGGGCCGCCGGCGCCGTTCGTTCCGACGCCGTTGCCCAACATCGGTAAGAGCGGAACGGACCCGAAGGGCTACTCCAAGAGCGTCACGATTGAAGGGAAAAAGGTGGCGATCCGGGGGGCCACCTTCGGCTCCATGGGCGACGTGGCCAGCAAGGGGACAGGCGGCGGAATCGTCTCCGCCAACGTGGAGGGCCCGACGAGCTTCGTGGGCCCCGGGTCCATGAACGTGAAGATCGAGGGGAAGAGCGTCCAGCTGCTCGGCGACCCGATGCTCAACAACTGCGGACCGAGCGGGAGCCCGGCCAACGCGGCGACGATGCTGGGCGTAATCCAGGTGAGTGGATACGTCACGGTCGTCGACGGAAAGGACGCGTGCCCCATCTGCAGGAAGACCCATGGCGCACTGGAAGAGACCCCCACGACGACCCTCGACGCCGCGCAACTGGCGCGGAAGCTCGAACAGAAGGTGCGGGACAGTGGCTACAAGTTCCCTTCGACCATGCTCGGCGTGGTTCAGTGCAAGTGCGGCAAGAAACAGAAGTACGCCGACCAGTCGGGCGGTACGCACTGGCCGCTCTACGACAGTGTGAAGGAACTCGGCTGGGGCGCACCTGACAAGGATTCCGTGATCGATCCCGTGACTGAAAAGCCTGCAAAGAGCCAGAAGGACCGGGTTCTCAATTTTTTCCTGGAACGGCACAGGAGCCAGGAGAAGGTGGTGCGGAACGCATGGGCCAAGGCCAAGGTGCGCTTCGAGAAATACAACAAGGGCGTCGTGTCGAACGCCTCCTATCCTCCGGGTGTCTGTGCCGCCCCCAAGGCGCTCGTGCTCGTGTTACAGGACAATGCCCATCCCGGGGCCATCACCGAGCGATGGTTCCACCCCGAGAAGCTGCAAACAGGCGGGAAGGACCCGAACGAGGGGAAGATCAAGTATTTGGATGCGAAGAGCGATAAGACGAACGAGCGGAAGTTTGCCCATGGGGAGACCGTCCCCCCGTGTGGAGCGTGCGAACTCATCATTCCCCTGATGCTCTGTCCTGGAGATGAGAAAGAGCAATGTCAGCACAAGTGAACGAGTCCGAGCTGGAAACGCTGCTCCTGAGGATCGTGCCTGGACTCGCCGAGCAGTGGAAGGGCGCCACGCCCGACGAAATCGCGCGAATCGAGCGGATTGCGGGCCGCCCCCTGCCTCCGTTCTATCGGTGGTTCCTGAGCTGCATGGGGCAGAGCATGGGGCGCTTGGCATATCCGGCCCTGGACTTCTCGGCGCAGCGGGTGCTCGCCTATCATGCGGAGAAGCTGGTTGCGCCCGAGCCACGGTTCCTCCTCATCGGGTACAGCTCCGACGAGGTGATGCCCCTGCATGCCTTCTATGACCTCGAGGCGCCAGCGCGCGCGGATGCGCTGGTGACGGCACGGGACGCTCTGGGCAATGAGCAGCACGATAGATTCGAGACCCTGCGCGAGATGCTGGCGTGGGGCGCCTTCCTGCAGTTCCGGGTCGGCATCATGCCGCAACAGTGTGAAGGCATGATCACCGGAGAGCCCTCTGGGCTCCTCTCGCGGCTCGACCCCGTGATGAGCCGCCTCGGCTTCACGCAGCCGGTGCCCACCGGGCCCTATTGCAGGCTGTATGAGCGGCCTGATGCCGCCATGGTCTGCAGCAGCCCCCCGAGCGCGGACTTCGAGGGAAACCAGGTCTTCACGCTCGGCGGCGGCGATGCGGGGGCGCTCCGGAGGATCCTGGGCGAGATAGCCACCGAGTCCTCTCTGGAGGTCGAAGTCGACGAATGGACGCCGCCGCTCCAGTGATTCCTGGAAGCGAGGATTCGGTGCCACATGCGGGGCTTCGGGGAGCAGCTGGCCTCGGACCTGAGCCCCTTACTGGATTTCGAGGCTCAGCCGGTGATGCACCAGGAGGCGGGCTTCCCCCAGTCGTTCTCGGGCTTCACGGGAGCGGGGGCGGAGCCGAAGCAGCAAGAGGCGAGCCCGCCGCCTGAGGCTCAGCCAGAACGGAACACGCGTGACAACAACTCAACCAGCCACGACTTCACGGCCTGGACCAACAGCGTCGGATCGAGGCCACCTGCCTGACGTGCCCACCACCACGCACAGGGACCATGACGTGCTCGGGGTCGCCCGGCAGCAACTCGGCAGCACGCACGGAAGCGCAGTCGGCCCCGCGTAGCTGCGCACCGCTTGGCGGCATAGAGTTCGTCTCAAGACTGCTGCACGAGGGGGGCGACAACTTTCGGCGTCAGGCCCCTCTCGCATCCAGGTGTCCAGCGTGACATACGGGCGGGCGCTGCGCATCGTGTGGCTGCCCTCGGGTGCCTGGCGGAACGACTACACGACTCCCTGGAGAAGCTGCGATGGCACGTCCAGCGTAGTGCTGGGCGTGACGTGCTGGGGAGCGGACGCGAGCACCACCTACTCCCGCGAGGACGGCGGTCCGGGAGGTCCCCAAGAGACAGGCAACGCGGCTATGTGCCCCGCCGACGTAGCGCTCTCATCCCTGCCCTGACGCGCCTACCTGGAGAGCTACGCCTTCGCTGTGGGCACGAATTCGACGTCCTCCCAGAGGAAGCACGTCGTAGCGCATGGAGCGTCAGGGAAGACCACAGTCAACGCCCAGCTACCGTCGGCGTATCGCTGCCGGTCGAGCACGGTGCCGACTTCACCCGGCTCCGCGAACACGCGATCTTCATCGATGATTTGTTCGGTGGCTCGGACACTGCTGAGATAGGTCGTCATGTTCTATGCCTCGTGGGAGTACAGCGACAAAGTGTTGGGTGGTAATGCTGTGCACGAGGAGCCCAGTGCAGGAAGGTGTCGGGCCCCTCTCGCTTCCAGGGGGGTCGCAGGTCACACGGATGGGCGCACTGCGGTCATGGTGTAGCCCACGCGGACACCGCGCACCTGGAGACCGGCTCCCGCACCGTTGATGCTCGGGGGCAACGTCAACGCGACGTGCAGGTAGCCGCTCGTAGGCATGATGAACGGGCCCGGTGCCAGGGGCATCTGGTACCACGCGAACCCCGAGCTGCCCGCGACCGTGAACGTGGAGCCCGGGGAACCCGACAGGTGAATCTGCGCCTGGGTCTCGGTGTTCGTTGCCACGCTCTGGCTCACCAACCAGCCGTTGGGATAGACCGTCTGCGTCTGCGTGCCGCTCATGGACGCGATGTGCCAGCGGATCTCGGTAATGGTCGCGCCTTCCGGCAGGCGAACCACGGTGGCGATCTCCGCGGACGTCGAGTCACCAGCTCGCCAGTACGGCCGGCCGTTGCCGGAGTTGATGACCATCACCGGGCCACCCGTCGCGCCGGTGGAGACCGTGCACGCGAACGCCGTTGCAGGCGTGTAGATCGCGTGCGCCTTAGCCGTCGAGAAGCCGTAATCCTCCCCGGTCCCGGTGATGCGCGGGCCCTTCGCGAACGACGCGCTTCCGCCCGCGGTGAACGCGCCATCCACCTGGAGATCGTTCTCCGCCAGAACCTTCCCCGAGAAGTCGGCACCGCCCTGGACGGTGATGCCTTTCGCGAAGGTTTGCAGCTCCGCCCAGGTGTTCGCAGTGGCGAGGCGCCCAAACAGCACCTTCAGCGCCTGGAGCAACTGCGTGTTGTCGTTCTTGTCGAGCGGGATTCCCGCAGCCTCGATGGGGCTGATGATCTCCTCTTGAAAAGCATTCAAGTGGTCCGGGCTGATGACCGTGGCGGGGGTGGGCGTGATGGGATCCCCGCCATAGTACATCCCATTGACGTTATCGGGTGCGTCAGTCCTGAACATCGTTCACCTCTTCGGTCTGCGCGGTGTGCTGCGCAGGGCTCGAGCCATCCAGGAAGTCACCCGCGCGGAACCCGACGCGGAGAATGCCTTTCACCAGCGGGTGAATCGGCCTTCCAACCTGGCCGACACTCCCGGTTCGCGGGCGCGGCTGATCGGCGTTGGCAGTCGTCTCGGTTGCTTCGGTCGTCTTGGTCTGAGAGGTCATATGCATCCCTGCCGAAAGAAAAGGTGTGGCGGCGCCTCCATCCCTGATGCACCTGGGGAGCAATCCAGGCCGGGGACGGGATAGAAGGCTCGAAAGGGCGCCGCCACGCGCCCCCTACGGAGTGTCCCCGCTCGAAAATCATTGGAGCCCGCCAGGGGTTCGCGGGCTCTTGGGGCTCAGCTCGCCGAGCCCGAGAGGAGGACCGCGCCAGTGGGTGCGGCGCTCGCCGCCGCCTGGATCGCCCAGCCGATCCGGGCGTTGCTTCTGGTCACGGCCCCAGCTGCGTCACGGATTGCCCGGGTTCTTGCTTGAGGCGTGCCGCCGTAAGTCAGGCGCCCGCATTCGTGACAGCGGCGCGGTGGTCAATGAAGGCGACACCATAATCCAGGACGACGCGCCAGCTGATGCCGTCGACCTCGAAGCCCTTCCGCATGTCGAGCCGCGGTTCCGAGCCGCTCTCCTCCAGGAATGCGACCTCGATTGCCGCGGCGATGTTCGGATCCGCGAACAGGTAGCGGCGCGTGCCCTCTAGGCGCGGCGTGTCGACGATGTCGCGGAACAGACCGCGAACACTGTTGGGCTTCTGGAACGTGTTCGCGGTCGTGTCGTACTGCGCGTCATTGATGACGCGGGCATCACCCCCCAGACCGATGGGGATCACGAGAACGGCGGGGCGCAGGTCGATGAACTCGTTCCCGCTCGGGTCCTTCTGCTGTGCCATCACCACGCGATCCGCGTTGATGCCGGCCACGCTCAGCCCGGAGCTCGTCGCGTTGATGTTGCTCCTGGAGGCATGAAAGAACGGGTTCCCATCGGGCTGCGTCGGGCCCAACCCGCTGTTCTTCCGCAGCT
The DNA here is from genome assembly GCF_044360475.1 of Archangium minus. Classification (NCBI taxonomy): domain Bacteria; kingdom Pseudomonadati; phylum Myxococcota; class Myxococcia; order Myxococcales; family Archangiaceae; genus Archangium; species Archangium minus. The sequence goes on along the minus strand of NZ_CP043494.1, from coordinate 3,607,751 downwards.
CCCTGTAGACGTGCTCCTCGATGGTCAGCGCGGCGGCGCGGCCGAACTTCGTTGCCAGGTCCTGAAAGACGCCCATGTCGTCGTTGATGAGAGCGACGCGCGAGATCGAAATGATGTTGCCCTTCGTGCCGATGCTGATCTCGACCTTCTCGCCGTCGGGAATCGCCTTGTTCTTGATCTCGCCGCTCTCTCCGACGTCGTCCAGCACGCCGAACGATCCCGTGCGGTAGCGGCCGGACGCGCGGAAGTCCTTGACGGTGCCCTGCCGACAGAACCGTTTCCAGGTGTCCGCAGTCAGCGCGTACGCACCGAGGAGCAGCTTGTGCAGCGCGTTCTCCAGGACGAGCGCGAAGTCGCTGGACGTCTGGTAGCCGGTACGAAGGTTGAGAGCCCGACTGAACAGCTCGGACCTTTGCATCCGGCGGGCGTCGACGCCGCGCCGCTCGAGGCACTCGCGCGCCAGGTCGGCCAGCGTCATGCCACGGAACTCACCGGGATCGAGCTCGATTCCCGCGGACCCGTAGGCGCCCAGCTTCGCGGCGCGCTCGACCTCGGAAGCGTGCCCGGAACGGCGAATGAGCCATGCGCCCGTTCCGCGGATGAACTTATCCTGCGCGTCGTCGGTTACTTCGATATGCGAATACATGCTTGTGCCTCGCGTGCTGTTTGACTGTGACTGCCGTTCTCGCACGGTCCCCCTAATGACACGCAAGTAGGGGGACGATGACACTGGCTACGGTTGTCGGCTCAGGATACGAAGCAGCTGCCGCCGGCCGGGCAGACGCCCATTCGGGCCAAAACTGATAGCCTCGTGCACCAGCAGCCCGACGCGGTTCGTGGCATCGGGCTGTCGGCCATTCCTCTGCGCTGAGAGCTCGGCGTGAATGCGGAGCATCTTCGCCCAGGTCGTTCCGCCCGCAGCCTCAGCGGCCTCGACCAGCAGGAGATCCCGGGCCCTGAAGCGCTCGGGCGGAGTGGCACGGCTGATGACGAACGAGAGCAGTGCACCTCCGAAATCGCGACTGATTCCTCCCGAGGCCATCATGTCCCGGAGCTGCATCACGGTCGTGATGAAGTCCACCGGACCAGGGGACAGCCCCGCATGGGGAACACTATTACCCGTGACAGCCTCTCGCGGCGGCGGGCGTAGTTCCTGCAGGGCATTGCGAATCAGCCGGTCCAGCAGCGCGGCTCGGTCCCGGGCAATTTCCGCTTCGACACGGGCAAACTCTGCTTCAAGGTCACTCACTTCACACCTCCTTTTATTCCCATAGGGTTTGTGCTCGCCCGTTCCCCGGCCAATTCCTCTAATGCTTCTCGCACCAGGTTCTCAAGCGTGCCCACATCCTTCGCCGTGAGGTGCGGCAAGACTTGCCGCGCGCGGGTGGGGATTCCAAGAAGCCTTATTCGGCACCGCGTGATCATGTCCTGAATCTCCGCAGCGACACCGACCACCTCGACCAGCTCACCCTTTCGCTCCTGGAGCTCGAGTTCTTTCAAGTCTGCGTCAGCAATCGCTCGCCGACGCAGAGCCTCCGCTCGGCTCTCGCCTTCGGGGGCCTCCAACGCGGCTCTGCGTTCCGCCAAGGGAGCAGGGCCATACTCGGAGCGGGTGTTCCGAATCCATTCCGCTCGCGCGGTCTCGACATCAGCGATTTTGCCGTCGGGGGTCGTCGTCACCCGCCCACTGGCGATTGCTGCTTGGAGCGAGGATAGCGAGACACCGAGCTGTCGCGCCACGCTCCGTAGCGACGGGGGTTTCGTATTCATACAGCACGACCTTTCAAGCATGACCTAATATTTTTGGACCTTTGTCTGGTTGAACGTCGCGATCTGCGCACCCTCACGCACCCCTCCCTCCCGGAAGGACCCACACGCGGGGGGGGGGGCATGTAGGACACTGACCAGCCCTCACAGGTCGCTCTCGAGCAGCTCACCAGCGAGCCGATCGATGCGAGCGGCCGTTCTGGAGACCAGGGCTCCAATCCGGTCAGGGGGCACGCACCCCGTGTCTCGCGCCTGGCGCAGTTGAAGTAGGAGACCCACCTCTGCCGTGAATTCAGCCTGCACAACCTTTCGGCTCCGAGTGCGACGGGTAGCGGTTACTGCGGTATCTGCGGTTGATTTCTGCCCGTTGTTTTTCGATGACACCTTCATTTGACCCTTTCTCCGAGAATGACCCTCTTTAGAAAAAACTTTGATCGCTACAGTCTGCGTTCAGAATCAACCGCACTAACCGCATCAACCGCAGTTCCGTGCCGTTCAACCCACCACCGTGCCGCGTGACCGTGGGCATCCGCCTCCCCTTCCAGACGAAAGCCGGCGACGATCCGTCCCTTGTGTCGGGACAGCCATTTGCCGAAGGTGCGCGCATCCGGACGCCCCCGATTACTGGCCACCGCCAGGACGGCTTCCTTGAGTGCCGGGAACGTGTCCGCAGCGTCGAACCCCTCGGCGATGCGCAGCACGTCGGCGGCAGTCCTCGCCGTCGCGCGTCCCGTTCCGAAGTGAGACGCCCAGCTGCCGAGCGCCGCGCGCAGCAAGGCCATCAGCGGGTCTTCAGCCCGGGCAGCCTCCATGGTGGCGACCGGGTCCGCGCAGCCCAGCCAGATCAACGAGCTCCGGACGGTGTCGCTCCACCCCTCGAAGCTCGCGAGCCTCGGTGCCCGGCCCGGACTCCCGGCGGCCACGAAGGCGCGTACCACTGTCAGAGCAGCGGCCACGTACCGCCCGCGGTCGGCGAGCACCGTGGCGACCGGGTTGCTCTTGAACTGCCGGAGCTCGGGGCGCTCCATGTTCGCATCTAGCCGGACGAGCAGGACACGGCGGGTCGCGTCGCCGAGGATCTGCAGGTTGTTCCCCGTGACGAAGACGGTCGCCCGAGACTCCACGCGGGCGAGCTCAGAGCGACCGAGAATCCGCACGTCCACGACGGGGCGCTCTATAACCTGGCAGAAGGCATCGCCACCGATTCCGCCGTTCACGTTGTCGAGAGCGACGACGGGCTGCCCGGCTATGACCGCCGCCCCCAGCCGCTTCTCGGACTCCTCCTCGGTGCGTCCGGCCGCCATGACGGGCATCGGCTGGCCGGTGCAGATCGCCGCCGAGGTGTCCCACAGGAAGCTCTTGCCGGTGCCCGGCGTGCTGGCGCTGGCAGCGTGCCCCGGCGCGACGGAGAACGCGCCGCGGACCACAGGGGTGATCAGCCCGCTCAGGGCAACACTCCGGCACGCGTCGTCGACGAACGGGAACTCCTCCAGGAGCGCCGACAGGAGCCTGAGCGCCTGCTCTGCGTCTCGACGGGTTGGGGCGTTCGGGATCGCGGGCATCGGGGGCGGCGCCATCAGGACGAGCCGCGTGGCAGGGTCGAACCCCGGCTGGTCGAGGATCGTCCCGTCCGGCCGCATCGTCTGCGTGGTGATGACCCCCGCGAGCGGGTGGAACCGCCACTCGCCGACGCGCGAGAGAATGGTCTGCGCGACGACCTGCGGCGGATCGGCCGTGAGCCACTCGCCCGACTTCGCGTTGAACCGCTGGAAGCAGACATGCCGCGACAGCAGATCGCACGTGTACGTCGCATCAAGCTTCGCCAGGCGCGCGACCTTGGTGCGCCGACCATGGGCCGCGTCCACCTCTTCCACCACGGGGCGCACGAGAGCTCCGCCGCGCGAGAACACCGGAACGCCCGCGCCGACCAGGGCCAGCTCCGCTTGCGTAGCGATCTCTGAGAGCTTGCCGGCCACCAGATTGATTGCGGGCTTGCGCCGGCAGCCGTACTCCGCCTTGCCGTACTTGCCCCCGCCCCGGAGCTTCGCGCGTAGGTCCGTCTCGTCCCACGGCGGGACGCACGTCTCGTTCCACTCGAACAGAAGCGGCCAGGCTTCGTCGTCCGTGAGAGCGAAGTCGTGCGTCAGGATTGCCGCGGCCATGAACGTATGCGTGTCGCCCCCCTGGCCCACGATGGCCGGGCCGTGCTGCGCCAGGGCCTCGCGGGCCTGCTCGAGCACTTCGGGCGAAGCGGGCGGGAAGTAGCCGCGCCGGAGGTCAGCGTCTGGAGCTTGAGCCGGGGCCATGCGCCGTAGTCGCTCGAGCAACCAGACCGGAGCGTCGGCCGGCGGCGTCTCCCATGGCGGGCGCACCCACCGGTAGCGCCCCGCCGTCGTCTGCGAGGGCGCGACGACGAACTGTCCGCCCTCGGCGCGGATGTCCAGGCCGGGGCCCAGCTTGCCCGCGCTGTTCGTGAGGCCCGGGACGGCCTTGAACACGTAGTGGAAACCGCCCGAGGGCGTCGCCTGTAGTGCAGTAAGCGGCAGAGGCCCATGCTCCGCTTCGAGCGCGGCGAGCGACTCGCGCCCGCCGCTGCGGGGGTCCACATCCAGGACAAAGACTCCCGACTGCGAGCCGGTCACCACACCCACGTTGGCGTCAGGCCATATCCGCCACCACGCAGCGATCTGCTCGGGGTCCGTCGTGGCCTCTGTCGTCCAGTCCTTCAGGCGCGGATGCTTGCCGGCGCTCCGGCAGTCGTCCCCCTTGGGGCAGGAGCACGCGCCACCAGATTGCACGAAGTGCAGCGGCACGACGCGCCAACCGAGCTTGCTTGCGTAGATGACTGCCACGCGCCCGAGCTTGGAAATGGCGGTTGCGTTTGCGTCTGGGTTTGCGGTAGATTGGTGTTGCATTCGTTGACCGGGAATCGCGAGTGCAAGAGGGCGCTGCTCCATCGGGGTCGGCGCCCTTCGTTATTCAGAGCTCGATGTCTGCGATCGAGCCGCCAGCGCGCCGCTGCCGCTTCGGAACGCTCGGGGCTCCGGAAGCAGCCGGCACCTCTCCGCGGCGCGCAAGCTCCTCGAGCTGCTCGCGGGGGATGTACTGCCGCCCCAGGATGGTGACCGGTCGCAGGAGGCCCCGGCGGCTCAGCTCGAGGAGTGCCTTGTTCCGTCCCAGGCCGATCGTCCGGGCGGCTTCTCTGAATCTGCAGAGAAGCGGGCCACTCATGACTGGCCCTCACAGGCCTTCAGATAGCGTTCGAGTTCCTCGCGGGAGACGAAGGACCGGCGACCATCCTTCGTAAGCCTGATCAGCCCCTTCTGGACACGATCGTAGAAGGTCGAGCGGCTGTACCCGAAAACACGACAGGCTGCGGGAACCGAGTAGCGGGCTGGTTCGGGGAGTTGGTCTTTCATGGGCGTCTCCAAGCGTTGACACCCACTGTTGTACAGCTCGCCACGATGACGGTCAGGTGGCGCAAATCCACGCGTCGCGCTGAATTACGCCACCTAGCGGCGAGTGAGAGCAGAGATCACCGCCAGGTGCACGTCTTCAACGGGTGCCCCAAGGAACCGGAGCAGCATTTCGATGGTGCGCTCGAAGTGCCCGTCCCGCGTCTTCTTCCGGTGCTCGGCGGGGTAGGCGTTCCAGACGACCGTGATCAGCTCGTCACGCCACGCCTGTTTACGCGGGCGACCGCGGCGCCTAGCCGGTTGCTGCTTGGCCCAGAACGTGGCGCTCTTGTGGAGATCCGCCAGCATGGCGTCGAACTTCCCCCACCCGAAGGTCTCCACTCCATCGTCATCTTCCCCCATAAATGGGCGTGCCTTGTCGAGCGCGGCTTGTAGTGCCTTCGCGGCGCGCGCCACCCTGGCCATGTCGCGCCGCTCATCGTCCAAGTGCACCTCGACAAAACCCACCGACGGCAACTGTTCCTCGATGGCAACCATCAGCGGACGAATCTCCGCGAGTTGCAGCCCATCGCTCAAGTGCTCCATCAGCTCCTTGCGCTGATGCGGCCCCAGCCCTCTCGCCTTCGGCCGCTTCGGTTCGCGCCTCACAGCCCCCTCCGCTCTGCCTTCAACAACTGGTCGTCCCACCAGTTCGCCAGCTTGAGCCGCCCCTCAAGCCGCTCGCCGCGGTCGTAGGCGCGCACGACCTCGTTGTCGTGGATGTGATCGAGTGCGAGCTCAACCACATCCCGCTCGAAGCCTCCTTCCCGAGCGAGCGTGGAGAACGCCGCGCGCCAGCCATGAGGCGAGTGCTTGTCCTTGAGGCCCAGCGTCACCCGGTATGCCTTCTCGATGGACTCGTGTGTGATGTGCTGACCGCCTCCCGACACCGAGGGGAACAGGTAGCCTTTGGAGCCCATCTGCGAACGCCACGTGCGGAGCTCACCCGCGATGGAGGGCCCGAGAATGATCTTGTGGTCGTGGTGCCGGTCCTGCGCTTTCATCTTCGCTCGCGGGATGACCCACAGGGGGACTTCGGCGTCCAGGTCGAACTCGGACCACTCCGCCCGGATGATGTTCCCCATGCGCGCCGCAGTAAACGCGCAGAGCCGATGCGCCATCCGGACTGCAGGCGACAGCCGCGCCACGTTGGCCTGGCGCAGAACGTCGCCGAGTTGGGACCACTCAAGGAACGCGGGCCGCCTCCCGGCCTGCTTCTTCCGGGGAAGCACCTCACGCACTGGCACTGCAGGGTTCTCGCGACACAGACCCCGGGCCTGCGCGAGCCGGAAGATGCTCTCGACGTTCCAGAGCACCTTGCCCGCGGTGTCGATGGCCTCACGCGGCGGTTTGAAGATCTCCTCGATCACCTTCGCGACCATGGCCGGAGTGATGTCGGCAACGGGAAGAGGCCCCAGGAGGGGGAGCACGTCCCGCTCAATGGCCCGGCTCGTCGTGTCGAAGTGGATCTGGCTCCAGCCCTGGCGCTTCTTCTCAAGCCAATCCCGAGCGACGATCGCGAAGGTGTTGCCCGAAGACGCGACGACCGCTGCTCGGTTCAGCTTGCGCGCCTGCACCGGGTCACTACCCGCCCGCAGGCGGTCCTTCACGGCCGCGCGTTCTGCCCGTGCCGCCTTGAGTCCGATCTCTGGGTACGAGCCGACAGCGAAGAGGCGCTCTTTCCCCCCAAGCCGGTACTTCACTCGCCAGACCGGCGTGCCAGCTGGGGTGCGCATCAAGAACAGCCCACCGCCGTCGGAGAGCTTCTTCGTCGCTGCGTTCGAGCCGGCCTTGAGCCAGGCCTTGATCTCCAGGTCGGTGAGCCTGTCCGTCCCTCGGGCGGCGATACCCCCAGCCATGCATGCGTCTCCGGTTCGATTTGGGCGGAAAACCCCAATCGTACCCCCACCGTAACCGGATGCAGCCGGACAGGACAAGATGCCCCCGGACGCCTAAACCCCTGAAATAAAAAGAAAACGGCACCCTTGCGGATGCCGTTGTATACTGCGGGACGCCCGTGGACGTCCTTCATGTGGAGGCGGCGGGAATCGAACCCGCGTCCGAAAGCCTTCCGTCCTTTGACCCTACGTGCGTAGTCCGCGGTTTGTTACGTCCCCCAGACTCCCACGGACGGGATTCTGTGAGCCGGTCCTGGATGATCTCACCGCCGAGAGTCCAGGCACCCTCGACGGCCAGCCCGCATTATGACGGTCCTACCCCACCCCACGGGCCGAGAGCGGGAGGACCGCGCACTAGGAAACTGCTAGTTAGGCAGCCAGCGCGAGCTCAACGTTGTCGTTGGCTTTTGTGTCTTTGTCGGCGGTTTTACGAGCAACCAACAAGCTCGGCACGCGTCTCGAACTTCCATGCCCCCGTCGAAACCAGGTCGCCCCCTTCGGGCACTTCTACTTCGCTCACTTCCTCGTTACTTCATCCACCATAACCGCTGACGACGCCCGGTCAATCCTTCTGACACTTCGGGGCGTCGTCCCCCAACACCCCCGCCACAACGCCCGCCTGCTCGTGGGAATAGCAGGTAGCTTGCGTGGTTCTCGCGCCCCCCACCTCGTGGGTGCTTCAGCGACATGAGGACACGCATGCAACGAAGGTTCATCCCCCTCCTGCTCCTCCTGCTGGGAGCGGCCCTCCCCGCGGCAGCCGCCGAGCAGGCCGCCTCCCCCTTCTTCCCCTACCCCATGAAGGTCGATCGCCTGCCCAACGGGCTCACGGTCTTCCGCGTGCCCTTCAACTCGCCGGGCCTCATCGCCTACCAGACCGTGGTGCGCGTGGGCTCGCGCAACGAGGTGGAGCCGGGCAAGACGGGCTTCGCCCACTTCTTCGAGCACATGATGTTCAAGGGCACGAAGAACTTCCCCGAGGGTGAGCGCGAGAAGGTCATCAGCACCTACGGCTACGACGACAACGCCTTCACCTCCGACGACGTCACCGTCTACCACTCGTACGGCCCCACCGCCGGCCTGGAGAAGCTGGTGGAGATTGAGGCCGACCGCTTCCGCAACCTCGAGTACTCGGAGCCCTCGTTCCAGACCGAGGCCCTCGCCGTGCTCGGCGAGTACCACAAGAACGCCGCCCAGCCCTTCCTGAAGATCGAGGAGGAGCTCGCCCGCACCGTCTTCACGAAGCACACGTACGGGCACACCACGCTCGGCTACTACGACGACATCAAGGCCATGCCCCAGGCCTACCAGTACAGCCGCACCTTCTTCGAGCGCTGGTACACCCCCGACAACGTCCTCCTCGTCATCGTCGGCGACTTCAACGACGACACGCTGATGCAGGCCGTGCGCAAGCACTACGGCCCGTGGAGCAGCAAGAGCGCCACCGTCAACGTGCCCACCGAGCCGCCCCAGAAGCAGGAGCGCTCCGTCCACATCGACTGGCCCCAGAGCACCCAGCCCCGCCACATCTACGCCTGGCGCACTCCGGCCGCGCGGCTCGACACCGCCAACGCCGCCATCCAAGCCGTGCTCGCCGACTACCTCGTCGGCACCACCAGTCCGCTCTACAAGCAGCTCGTGCTGGACAAGCAGTTCGCGCAGGAGATCTACAGCGACTTCACCATCCACCGCGACCCGCACCTCTTCAGCCTCGTCGCCGTCCTCCAGGAGGAGGGTCATCGCGACGCCGTCCGCTCCGCCTTCAACGCCGCCGTGCGGGAGCTCGCCACCGGCAAGGTGGACGCCGCCCGCGTCGAGGCCATCAAGAGCAACACCCGCTACGGGCTCCTCATGGGCATGGAGACCGCCAAGTCCGTGGCCACCCAGCTCTCCTGGTACGCCGGCATCTACGGCACGCCGGACGCGCTCGCCCAGCACTACCAGAAGGTCTCCGAGGTGAAGCCGGCCGATCTGATCGCCTTCACCCGCAAGTACCTCACCGCCGCCAACCGCACCCAGCTCTCCCTCACTCCCAAGAAGGCCGGAGGTCAGAAGTGATGCGCTCCTTCGTGTCCCGCTCCCTCGCCCTCTCCGCCGCGCTGTGCCTCGGCGGCTGCGCCACCACCTCCCAGACCGCCCCCGCGCCTGCGCCCGAGCAGCCCACGCCCCAGGCCGAACAGCAGGCGCAGGCTCCCGCTCCCGCCGAGCCCCAGGCTCCGACCACCGTGCCCGCGGTGCCCCTGAAGCGGCCCGCGCCCATGCAGGTCGTCGTCCAGGCCAACCCGGCCAGCCCGATCGTCAGCTTCCGGCTCGTGTTCCACTCGGGCTCGGTGGATGACCCGAAGGGCAAGGAGGGCATCACCGCCCTCGCGGCCGATCTCCTGTCCGAGGGAGGCACGCGGAGCCTCACCTCCGCCCAGCTCCTCGAGGCCCTCTTCCCCATGGCCGCCGAGCTGAGCGCCTCCACCGACAAGGAGTTCACCGTCTTCTCCGGCCGCGTCCACAAGGACTTCCTGCCGCGCTTCCTCGACATCTTCACCGACGTGCTCCTCGCGCCCCGCCTATCGCCGCAGGAGTTCGAGCGGCTGCGCGCCCGCGCCCTCAGTGACGTGCGCAACGGGCTGCGCAGCGAGAACGATGAGCTGCTCGGCAAGGTCGCGCTCGATGCGCTCCTCTACGAGGGCCACCCCTACGCGCACTTCGTGGGCGGCACCGAGAAGGGGCTCGAGTCCATCACCCTTGAGGATGTGAAGGCCCATGCCGCTCGCATCTTCACGCAGGACCGGCTCGTCATCGGCCTGGCCGGCCCCGTGGATGACGCGCTCCGGAAGACCGTCGTCTCGCGCCTATCCGCGCTCCCCGCCACCGGCGCCCCGCGCGTGGAGCTGCCGCCCGTGCCCGCCACCGGGGGCCGTGCGCTCGTGGTGCAGAAGCCCACCCTCTCCACTGCCGTCTCCCTGGGCTACGTCACGCCGATGCGCCGGGGGGACCCGGACTTCTTCCCCGTGGCCTTCGCCCTCTCGTACCTCGGCGAGCACCGTCAGTCCTCTGGCGTCCTCTTCACCGAGCTGCGCGAGAAGCGAGGCCTCAACTACGGCGACTACGCCTACGCCGAGCACTTCATCGAGCAGCCGGGTTCCACCTACAACCGCACCAACGTGGCGCGCACCCAGCAGGACATCACCCTCTGGATTCGCCCCGTGGTGCCCGTCAACGGGATGTTCGCCACCCGCGGCACCCTCTACTTCCTCGACCGGCTGGTGAAGCAGGGGATTCCTCAGGACAAGTTCGAGCTCAGCCGCGGCTTCCTCCTGGGCTACACCCGCCTGTGGGAGCAGACGGATCAGCGCCGGCTCGGGTACGCCATCGACTCGCTCTTCTACGGCACGCCCAACTTCCTGGAGCAGTACCGCACCGCGCTCGCGAAGATGACCCCCGAGTCCGTGCACGCCGCCATCCGCCGGCAGCTGCGCCCCGAGGCCCTCAACTTCGCCTTTGTTACCCAGGAGGCCCAGGAGCTCGCGAAGATGCTCGAGGAGCAGCCGCCCTCGCCCATCTCCTACGCCTCGCCCAAGTCGGCCGAGCTTCTGGAGGAGGACAAGGCCATCATCTCCCAGCCTCTGCCCATCCGGCCTGACGCCATTCAGATCGTTCCCGCTCAGTCATTCATGGAGAAGTAGCGCACGGCTGTAGCGGGCGGACACTTCCGTAGGGGTTTTCTTCCACCCCTCGGAAGTGGATGGTATGGACCCAGCCCAAGGCCCGAATTTCCGGGCCTCTCCCTGGGAGCGGTCCTTGCGAAGCGCAGCAACCCGACTCGCAGTGATGTGCCTGCTGCTGGCCGGCGCCGCTGCGTCAGCACAGCCGGACGCCTTCACGCGCGGCTTTGATGCCGTGCCCCTGAAGGCCACCCCTTCCTTGAAGAGTGGTATCGCCCTCGAGGGCGCCTCGCCGGAGCCCGCCGGAAGTTTCCGGGGGGCGCTGCTCTTCGACTACAACCAAGGCATCCTCGCCCTCAAGCTCGGTGACGAGAAGCTGGGCGACCTCATCCCCTACCGGCTCGATGCCCACGCGCTCTTCGCCTGGCAGCTCCACCGCCGGCTGGAGCTCGCCGCGGACGTGCCCTTCACCCTCGTGCAGGGGGACCGGTTCCAGCTCTTGCGTGACGCGCTCGCGGCCCCGGACTTCCCCGGCGCTGCCGGCGTGAGCGCCCAGGGCTTCGGCGACGTGCGGCTCCAGCCTCGCGTCTTCCTCCTGCTGCCCGAGGAGTTCCCCGTGGGCGTCGCGCTCTCCGCCGAGGTGCGCCTGCCCACCGGTGATGGCAACAGCTTCCTCGGCGAGCGGGGTGTGCTCGTGGCCCCGCGGCTCGCTGTGGAGCGCGCCTTCGGTCCGGTGCGCGTGCTCGGCAACGTGGGCCTGCGCCTGCGCCCCCAGCCCGGTCAGTACCTCAACCTCTACGTGGGCAACGAGGTGACCTTCGGTGGCGGCGCGGTGGTGGACCTGCCCAACATTGGCCGCCTCACCGACGTGCAGGCCATCGCGGAAATGCACCTGGCCACGCCCACCACCGCCCCCTTCAACTTCAGCCAGGCCGACTCCCTCAAGACGCCCTGGGAGGTGCTCGGTGGCGTGCGTGCCCGCATCTTCGGGGGCTGGGGCCTGGAGCTGGACGTGGGCCGGGGCGTGACGCTCGGCAGCGGCTACGGCCGCGAGGCGCTGCGCGTCATGCTCGCCCTGCGCTACGACGAGACGTTCCTCGACTCGGATGGCGATGGTGTCCGCGACTCGCTCGACAAGTGCCCCACCGAGGCCGAGGACTCGGACGGATTCATGGACTCCGACGGCTGCCCCGAGCCGGACAACGATGGCGATGGCGTCGTCGATGGCGAGGACAAGTGCCCCAACTCCGTGGGCGACAAGTCCCAGGGTGGCTGTGGTGACTCCGATGGCGACGGCGTGCCCGATGGGCAGGACCTGTGCCCTGACCAGCCCGGACCCGCGGGTTATGACGGCTGCCCGGACAGTGACGGCGACGAGGTGCCCGACAACGTCGACAAGTGCCCCGACCAGTCCGGCGCCGCCGAGGCCGATGGCTGCCCCATCGACAACCCGCCGCTCGTGGTCATCGAGTCCGACCGCATCCGCATCAAGGGCAACATCCTCTTCGAGACGGGCTCCGCCACCATCCAGAAGCAGTCCCTGAAGCTGCTCGACGAAGTGGCCATCGTGCTCGAGCGCAACCCCGAGCTCGGGCCCGTCCTCATCGAGGGTCACACCGACAACGTCGGCTCCGAGTCGCTCAACCTCAACCTGTCCCAGCGGCGGGCCCAGTCCGTGTTGGACTATCTCGTCTCCAAGAACATCGAGGCCCACCGCCTGCGCGCCAAGGGCTTCGGTGAGTCCAGTCCCATCGCGACCAACGCCACCCCGCTCGGACGCGCCAAGAATCGTCGCGTCGACTTCCGCCTCATCAAGTCCGAGATTGAGACGCCCGCGCGCACCGTTCCGGCGGAGAAGAAGGGCAACGGCGACAGCAAGGGTAACGGCGACAGCAAGAGCAACGGCGACAACAAGGGCGGCAACGGGAAGAAGTGAGGCGTCCCAAGGAGTGACAGGCCCCCCTGGAGCGGACGCCGGGGGCTTTCACCTATAGTGCCGGGAGCAACCTTCTGCTCCCGGAGATGAGATGTCGAAGAGCCCCCGCCTGTCTTCCCAGGGTCTGAGCCACCAGGACGTGCTCGCGAGGATGCGCGAGATGCGCACCGAGGATGCACACTGGAAGGAGGGGCGCACGTGGAGCCTCGTCTACAACGCGGGCGAAGATGTGCGCCGCGTCGCCGCCGAGGCCTACACCGAGTTCATGTCGGAGAACGGCCTCAGTCCCCTGGCCTTCCCCAGCTTGAGGCGCTTCGAGTCCGAGGTGCTCGCCATCGGGGCGGAGCTCTTCCACGGCGACACCGCCACCGGCACGATGACGTCCGGAGGCACCGAGTCCATCCTCATGGCCGTCAAGACGGCCCGCGACTTCGCGCTCGCCGAGCGGGGCATCTCCGAGCCGGAGATGGTGATGCCCGCCTCCGTCCACCCGGCCTTCCAGAAGGCCGCCCACTACTTCGGGGTGAAGCCCATCAACGTCCCCGTCGGGCCGGACTTCCGCGCGGACGTAGCGGCCATGCGCGCCGCCATCAACCCTCGCACGGTGCTCGTCGTCGGCTCGGCGCCCTCCTACCCGCAGGGGGTGATTGATCCCATCTCCGAGCTCGCCGCGCAGGCCCAGGAGAAGGGCGTCCTCTTCCACGTGGATGCCTGCCTCGGTGGGTTCCTCCTGCCCTTCGCGAAGCGGCTCGGTTACGACATCCCCGACTTCGACTTCGCCGTGCCCGGCGTCACCAGCCTTTCGGCGGACCTCCACAAGTACGGCTACGCCGCCAAGGGCGCCTCCCTCATCCTCTACCGCTCGCCCGAGCTGCGCCGGTACCAGTTCTTCACCTATACGGGCTGGAGCGGCGGCATCTACGCCTCGCCCTCCATGGCGGGCACCCGTCCTGGTGGGGCCATCGCCGCGGCCTGGGCCGTCCTCAAGTACCTTGGCGAGGAGGGCTACCTGCGACTGGCCCGCGCCGTGCTCGACACCGCGAAGCTGCTGCGCGAGGGCATCGCCGCCATCCCCGGACTCAAGCTCCTGGGCAAACCGTCGCTCAGCGTCTTCGCCTTCTCCTCGGACACCCTGGACATCTACGCGCTGGGCGATGCCATGGAGGCACGTGGCTGGAAGTTGGATCGGCAGATGATGCCCCCCGCGCTGCACCTGATGGTGACGCCCGCCCACGCGGCGGTGGTGGAGCCCTTCCTCGCGGATCTGCGCGCGTGCGCCGCCAGCCTCGCCTCCGGAGAGCCCGCCCCGGATGGGAGCGCGGCCATGTACGGCATGCTGGGCGCCCTCCCCGACCCGAAGGAGGCCGAGGGCTTCATCCTCCAGTTCATGGACTCCCTGTACGGAAACGAGTGATGGGGCTGCTCCAGGTCCTCCTCCTGGTGGGCTTCCCAGGGCTCGCCCTGCTCGCCGCGCGGCACCTCAAGCCGGTGGCGGTGGTGGGCCCCGTGGTCGTCTGCTACGCCGTCGGCATCCTCCTGGGCAACGTGCCGGGACTGGCTCCGCCGGAGCGGCTGAGCCTCTCGGTGAGCGAGGTTGCCGTGCCCCTCGCCATTCCCCTGCTCCTCTTCACCACGGACGTGCCCCGGTGGTTGAGGTTGGCCCGGCCCACGCTGCTGTCCTTCGTCCTCGCGTGTCTGTCCGCCATGGTGAGCGCCGCCGTCGTAGGCCTGGCTTGTGCGGACCGCTCGGACGAGTGGTGGAAGATGTCCGGCATGTTGGTGGGCGTCTACACGGGCGGCACCGCCAACATGAACGCCATTGGGCTGGCGCTCCGGGTGCGCGAGGAGACGCTCATCCTCCTCAACACCGCGGACATCGTCGTTGGCGCCGTCTATCTCCTCTTCTTGGTGACGGTGGCGCAGCGGCTCGCGCTCCTCTTCCTTCCGCGCTTCCCGAATCCCACTGTTTGGGACGAGGCGGAGGGTGAGACGGCGCGCAACGCTCCCGTCCTCACCTGGAGCCGGACACGGGGCATGGCGCTGGCCTTCCTCCTGGCCGCGCTCATCGTCGGCGTGTCCGTGGGAGGTAGCCACCTGGTGTTCGGCGGACTGGAGCCGCCGGTGGTGCTGCTGCTCATCACCTCGCTGAGCCTGGCCGCGTCCTTCCTGCCCGCCGTGCGCGGCCTGCCAGGAAGCTATGCGATGGGGGACTACGCGCTGCTCGTCTTCTGCGTGGCGGTCGGCACGCTCGCGGACGCGAGCCGCCTGCGTGAGACGGGCCTCTTCGTCTTCGCCTTCTGCGCCGGCGTGGTGGTGCTCTCCGTGGGCCTCCACTTCGCCCTCGCCGCCCTCTTCCGCATCGACGCGGACACCGCCCTCATCACCTCCACCGCCACCATCTTCGGCCCGCCCTTCATCGGCCCGGTGGCGCGCGCGCTGCGCAACCGCGAGCTCATGGTGTCCGGGCTCACCACCGGCATCATGGGGTACGCCGTAGGCACCTACCTGGGACTGGCCGTGGCCTGGCTGCTGCGACCCTGAAGCACCTGGAGGATTCCATGCATCCGATTCGGACGACGTGGGCAGTGGTGCTGACCGCCGTGCTGACCTCGGCTCCGGGGTGGGCGGAGCAGCCCCCATCCGAGGCCCTCGAGCCACCCGCGGCCCACGTGACGCCACCGCCCACCGAAGCGCCTCGGACGGGATGGCGCGTGATGGGCCTGCCTCTGGTCAGCTTCAACAGCGACGAGGGCTTTGGCTACGGCGCGCGGCTCATGTTGGTGGACGCGGGCGATGGCACCCAGCGGCCCTACCGGCACTCCGTGGTGGCGCAGTTCTTCCAGACGACGAACGGAGTGGCCCAGCACCGCCTCATCCTGGATGCGCCTCGCTTCCTCTCGTCGGAGTGGCGCCTGGGCATCAACCTGGGCCTGCTCAATGATCGCTTCTCGCCCTACTTCGGGCTGGGAGGCCTGGCGACCTACGAGCCGGCCTTCGCCGGGTGCGAGGATCGCGAGGCGCTGAAGTCGGACCCCAATGCCTGTCCGGGCAACCCGGACTTCCGAGGCCTGCGCTACTACACCTTCGATCAGCGCACCCTCCCGAGCGTGGTGCTGAACATGCGCCGGCCGCTGAGCGGACCCTGGCAGGTGGCGCTGGGCTACCGCTTCCGCCTCACCTCGGTGCGCACGCGTTACGGAACGGAAGAGCTGGGACAGGCGAGGGACTCGCGGCTGGAGGAGGATGCCCGGGCGGGGTTGATCTCGGGGCTGAACGGGAGCGCGGACGGAGCGGCCACCTTCCGCACGGCGGAGGTGACAGCAAGCCTGCTGCTGGACACGCGCGACAATGAGCCTGCACCGGTGCGCGGCATGTTCCACGAGCTCGCGCTGCGCGGAGCCGCCGCCCCGACGGGAAGCGCCTCCAACTACTGGGGGGTGACGGCCAACCTGCGCTTCTACCAACCGCTCTTCAGCGAGCGGCTGGTGGTGGCCGCGCGGCTCTTCGTCGATCTGATGGGCGGAGACGTGCCCGTCTTCCTGCTCACCTCGTTCGGCGGCGTGGAGTGGCTCGAGGGTTGGAGCGGAATCGGCGGCGTGTACACCGCGCGCGGCATCCTGAAGAACCGGCTACAGGGGCAGGCGAAAGCCCTGGCCAATGGCGAGGTGCGGTGGAAGTTCCTCTCGGTATCCCCGTGGCAGCAACACCTGGACTTCACCCTCGTCGCCTTCCTCGACGCGGGACAGGCCTGGACGGACCTCCGCTTCGCGGATGGGGGAGCTCCCCGCTACGGCGTCGGGGGCGGGCTGCGCATCGCGTGGGAGAACGACTTCATCCTCCGCGTCGACTACGGCCTCAGCCCTCGCGACGGCACCACGGGCTTCTACCTGGACTTCGGCCACCTGTTCTGACCGCGCCTCACTGCTCGAGAGCGCGTTCAATCCGACGGCGCAGCGCGTCCTCCGTCAGCATGCCCCGCTGCGCGTCCACCACCCGGCCCTCCCGGTCCAGGAAGTAGAGCGTCGGCAGCGCCGTCACCTGGAACACCGCCGCCACTTCGTCCGGGGCGTACACCACGTACGGCCCCAGGTCCGGCATGCGGCTCACCACGAACTCCTGCACGAACAGGGGCGCGTCCGGCATCTCGTCGCGGCTCGCCGCCACGAACACCAGCCCCTTCCCCTCGTACTCCTTCGCCAGTTTGATGAGCGAGGGCATCTCCGCCTGGCACGGCGGGCACCACGTCGCCCAGAAGTCCAGCATCACCACCTTGCCCTTGAGGTCCGCCAGCGACAGCGTCCCGCCCTCGTACTTCTCCATCTTCACCGAGGGCGCCGCCATCCCATCCGCGGCCAGCCGCTGGCGCAGCGCCTCCTGCACGCCCAGGTACCCCAGCCCCGCCATGCCCAGCAGGCCCGTCACCACCAGCACCACCTTGCTCCACCCGTAGCGCGCCGGCGGCTGTCCCCCACCCGCGCCCTCCTGCCCCGCTCCCGGCTGCTGCCCGTCGTCCGCGTTCCGCTGCTCCGTCACGTGCTTCCACCCCTCGTCGTCTTCAACACCCGGTGCACCTGCTTCAGCACCCCTCGGACGCCCCGCCTCACCCCTGGCCTCACCACCACCCAACGCGCAACCCCTGGCCCATACCGATAGTAGACCCGGATGAATTCCCGTCCCCACCCGTGGCGGCGCAGCACCTCGTCCCGGAACTCCCGGAACGCCACCAGCTCCGGCGCGCCCTCTCCGAACGCCGCCGTCACCACGAAGCACGAGCTGGCCGGCGAAATCCACATCAGCCGGTTGTTCGTCAGGTTCACCACCGCCTTCAGCTCGCGCGCCTCGGTGTACAGGAAGACCAGCAGATCCCTGCGTGCCACCGGGAACTCCTCGCCGCTCGCCTCCTCGAACTCGATGCGCGAGCTGCCCGAGCCCCGCACCTCATCCACCGTGAAGAAGAAGCGCTTGGAGCTGCTCTTGTGCTCGATCTCCAGCCCGCGCAGCTCGCCGAAGTACGCCAGGAAGGGCGTGTTGCAGGCCGGACACACGTAGCGGCGCGTCCCCGGCCCCGGCACGTACCCGAAGTCATTGATGCGCTTGCAGCCCGTGTTGGGGCAGATGAGCTTCACCTGCGCCACCGGCTCCTGCCTCGGGTCGTACCGCGAGGCCCCCGACGTCCGGTCATACACCGGCGGGGCCACCGACTCCTTCGTCCCGAGCGCCCGCGTGGGATGCGCCGCGCGCTCCAGTTCCAGCGCCCGCCGCCACGCCTCCTCCGCCAACACCAGCCGCCCGTCCGCCGTATGGCACAGCGCCTCGCCATGCGCCCGCAGCGCCGCGAGGATGCGCTCCGTGGCCTCCCACCGCCCCGCGTCCCGCTCCACCGCCAGCCCCAGGGCCAGCACCTTCTCCAGCTCTGGCAGCAGCGACTCCGCCGCCTTGCGCGCCGGATCCTCCGCCCGGTGGTACACGGGCGGCTCCGGAATCTTCGCGAACAACGCCAGCGCCTGGGCGCGCAGCTGCTCCTGCGCCTCCTGCGCTCGCGGAACGGACATCGACTCCGCCCTCTGCCGGGCGGCCTGGAAGAGCTCGTCGGGCTGCAAGGCCGCGCACATTAGAGGGCGCCCCGCCCGCTGTCAGCGACCAACCCCGCCCTCCGCCAGAAACTGGCCGACCCCCCTTCCTTGGTGTATGAGGTGGTAGGAGGATGTGAACAATGGACTTCCTGAAGTTCCTGGTGTGGACGGGTTGCGCGGTGGGACTCGGGGTCTTCCTGGCGACCGGCAACATCGATGGGCGGACGCCGCTCGAGTACGTGCAGCGGCAGTGGAAGCGCCACGTGCAGCCCTCCGAGGTGGACCGCCAGGTGGACCGGATGAAGGACGGCGTGCGCGACGCGATCGACGAAGCCAAGGACGCCGTCAACCGGACGACGAAGCAAACCTCGAAACAGACCCCGAAGCAGCCCGCCGCGGCGGCGCCTCGTGAGCGCATCACCAATGAGGATCGGGCGGAGATCGACCGCATCATCGCCCAGAAGAAGTAGCCTTCCCCACCCTCACTGATCGCCCCGCTTCCCCTCCGGACTCCGCCTCCCTAGTTTCTCCCGAGGTGGGCTGGGTGGGAGGCGCGGGACGATGATTGGTGGACGGTGGTGGGGGAGTGTCTCGCTGGCAACGCTGCTGTGCACCCTGGGCGCACCCGCCTGGGGAGCTCGGCATGGGGGAGAGCAGCCAGGACGACTGTGGGTAGAGGCGACGCAGCGCTCCGTGCGCGAGCAGCGCTCCGCCCTCAGTCAGGTGGCGCAGGCATCCCTTCCGGCCGTGGTGTCCATCACCACACGGCAGGCGAGCACCAGCGCCGACGCGGGGGGCGAGCCCCAGAAGGGCATCGGCTCGGGGCTCATCATCCGTTCGGACGGCTACATCCTCACCAGTGCCCACGTCATCGAGGGCGCCGAGGACATCACCATCTCCGTGCTCTCCGAGAGCGGCTATCCGGAGGAGTACCCCGCTGAGGTGGTGGGCGAGGACGAGCGCACGGACTTCGCGCTGCTGAAGATCAACGCCCCCCGGAAGCTGCCTGTGCTGAAGCTGTCTTCGGCCTCGCGGGTGGAGGTGGGGGACTTCGTGGTGGTGATCGGCAACCCCTTCGGGCTGACGCACTCGGTGACGGCGGGCGTGGTGAGCGCCAAGGGCCGCACGGACGTGACGCCCAACGGGCGCGACGGCGACTTCGACTACATGCAGGTGGACGCCTCTATCAACCCGGGCAACTCGGGCGGGCCCGTGCTGGACGTGCACGGGGACGTGGTGGCCATCGCCAACGCAGTCAACGTGGCGGGCCAGGGCATCGGCTTCGCCATCCCGGTGGACATCGCCAAGGCGGTGCTGCCGCACCTCCAGAAGTACGGGCGCGTGCGGCGCGGGTGGATGGGCGTGTCCGTGCAGGACTGCTCCCCTGACGTCATCGAGGCCTATGGGCTGGCGAACCCCAAGGGCGTGGTGGTGTCGGAGGTGATGGACGGCGGCCCCGCCTCGCGCGCCGGGCTGCAGGTGGGGGACGTCATCGAGGGCCTGGACTCCGCCCGCGTGGAGCGCGCCCACAAGCTGCGCTGGCAGGTGGCGTCTCGGGGTGTAGGCCGCAGTGTGGTGCTCCGGGTCCGGCGCGGCGAGCGGCCCCTCAAGCTGAAGATCAAGCTTGAGGACATCCCGAGCGATACGGCGCCTGTCGCGCCGATCCTGGCCGGCCCTGCCCCGGCGGCCCACCCAGACGAAGAGCCGGCCACGGGGGGCAGCGGCCTTCCAGGGGAAGCGGACGGGCAGGCGTCCGGCAAGCGCGTCCCCTCTCCCTGAGCCTGGAAACGGGGGCTGCGCCCGCATCCCCGCCTGCCTCCTTGCGTTCCGGTACGGCCAGCGCTACAGACAGCGCCTTTGCACGCCCCGCGGGTCACACCCATGGTGACGCGAGGCACCGTTACGCAACAGGAGCATTTCCATGGCTGAAGCACAGAAGACGACCCTCAAGCACTGGCCGCGCGTGGCCAAGGGCGGTGGCAAGAAGGCCTGCAGCGTCGAGGGCTGCAAGCGTCCCTACCGCGCCAAGAGCTACTGCTTCTTCCACTTCAAGAAGTGGCGGCAGGGCGAGCTCCCGCACTCCCGTTACCGCACCTGCTCCAAGCCGGACTGCCGCGTGAAGACGGCCAAGGCCGGCCTGTGCGAGAAGCACTACGGCGAGGTCTACAAGAAGGCCGAGGCGGCCTAGTCTTTCGGGTCGGGACCTCGCGAGGGCGCTCCCTTCCCGGGAGTGCCCTTGCTCCCGCCCATCGCTCGTCCCAGGTGCTTGAAGGCCGTGAGCCATAGCTCCGCCTCGCGCTGGGTGAGCTCCGCACGCAACAGACTCCGCTCCAGCTCACGCAGGATGTGATCCGGCGCCTGTGGGTTGAGAAACTGCGCCTCCAGCATCACCTGGCGCATTCGATCGCCCAGCGCGCGCACCGTCCCCATCTTCGCGCCCTGCTGCTCCGGCTCGAGCGACGGTGCCACCTCGGCGGGCTTCCGGCCCTCGCGCGAGCACAGGTAGAGCAGCACCGCCGCCGCCTGCGCCAGGTTCATCGACGGCTGCACCTCGCTCGTGGGGATGACGAGAAAATCCGTGCAGAACGCCAGCTCCTCGTTGGACAGGCCCCGCTGTTCACCGCCGAGCACCAGCGCCACCCTCCCCCGCCGGCTCTGCTCGGCCAGCCGCGCCACCGCCTCCTCCGGGGTGAGGGCCGTGCGCCCTTCAATCTGGGTGCGAGAAGTGGTGCCAACCGCGTACACGCAGTCCTTGAGGGCCTCGGGGAGGCTCTGGGCCACGGCCATGGCCTCCAACACGGCGTCCCCTTTGACGGCCAGCCGCTCGGCTCCTCGGAAGTTGTAGGTCCTAGGATCTGAGAGGATGAGTCGCGAAAAGCCGAAATTGGCCATCACCCGGGCCACCGAGCCGAGGTTCTCGGGTGATCGTGTCTGGTGGAGGATGACGGTCATGTTTCCGGCCGTGAGCATGCCTCCGAGTTTAGCTTTCCGTGTCAGACCCGCACCGGTATATTCCCCGTGATGCGTCGCTGGGTCGCTGGCCTGCTCCTCTCTCTCGTTACCCTGACCGGTTGTGGCGTCGGGGGTGCCCCCGTGCGCGCGTCTCCGGGCGCGAGACAGGCACTCACCAGTCCACCCGAGCTGCTCGAGTTCGAGAATCCTTCCACCCGCCTGGAGCTGTTCCGCGAGGTGGCTCGCATCTCCGAAACGGAGGCGGGCCAGGCCGCGCAGGCGCCGGTTCTGTTCCCCATCACACAGAATGGAGAGCTGGTGGCAGCGCCGGGGGTCGAGGCGCGCACGGATCTGCTCCAGTCGCCGGACGCGGGAGCGCAGCTGCAGCTGAGCTTCGACGGGCGGGTGGGCGAGCGCTGGCCGGAGGATCGCCGCGAGAGCCTGCAAGGCCTGTCCGAGCGTGAGGCGGCCGAACTGGTGGCCCGGACGCTGCTCGACCATTGGAAGATCAATCCATCGGGTGTCGTGCAGGTGGATCGGGCCTCGGGCGCGCCGTACGCGGCGGCCTACGTGGACGGCATGCTGCGCATCAATCCCGCGTTCCTGTACATGGCGGCGGCCCAAGGTCCCGCTTCCCTGCCGGGCGCGGTCCAGTAGAGTCGCGCCTCCTTTACGCCCCGTGTCGGGGCCCGAGGCGCCTCTCGTGAACACCTCCGCACTCCACGCGCAGCTTCCGCATACGCTCCGGCAGGTGAACCTGCCGACCCTGGGCCAGCACTACCAGGGCAAGGTCCGTGACACCTACCGACAGGGAGACCGGCTCATCCTGGTCACCTCGGACAGGTTGTCGGCCTTTGATCATGTGCTGACCACCATCCCCTTCAAGGGCGAGGTGCTCAACCGGCTGACGACGTTCTGGTTTGAGCGCACCAAGCACATCATCCCCAACCACGTGCTGGACGTACCGGACGCGAACGTGACGGTGGCGAGGGCCTGCCAGCCCTTCGCGGTAGAGGTGGTGGTCCGCGGGTACCTGACGGGCAGCCTGTGGCGCGACTACCAGAAGGGCACGCACACCGCCTATGGGGTGCCCTTCCCGGACGGGATGCGCAAGGACGAGGCCTTCCCCGCGCCCATCATCACCCCGTCCACCAAGGAGCAGTACGGCAAGCACGACGAGCCCATCTCCGAGAAGGAGATTCTGGCGAGGAACCTGGCGAGCGCGCGCGACTGGGCGCGCATCACCGAGGCGGCCAAGGGACTGTTCCTCGAGGGCCAGAAGTGGGCGCGTACGCGCGGGCTGATCCTCGTGGATACGAAGTACGAGTTCGGCAAGGTGGGCGACGAGCTGTACGTGATCGATGAGATCCACACGCCGGACTCGAGCCGCTACTGGGTGGCGGACGAGTACGAGGCGCGCTTCACGAAGGGCGAGGATCAGCGGATGCTGGACAAGGAGAACATCCGCCAGTGGCTGATCCGCGAGCGGGGCTTCCAGGGCCATGGCACGCCGCCGGCGATTCCGGACGACGTGCGCGTGTCGCTGGCGGAGAAGTACCTCGCGGCCTACGAGCAGATCACGGGCACGCCGCTGACGCTGGACGTAGGAGACGTGCACGCGCGCATCGAGAAGAACCTGAAGGCGCGCGGCTATCTCTAAAAGAGAAAACCCCTCGCCCCTCTCTCTCGAGTAGCACGGAGAGAAACCAGGTAAGTCCCTCTCCCTCTGGGAGAGGGTCGGGGTGAGGGTATGGGGAGAACCCGGGTTCCCCCCGTTGCACCTCCGAGCCGCTACTCGCTGCGGCCAAACACGCGCTGGAAGATGTCGTCCACGTGTTTGATGTGGTAGCCGGCCGAGAAGCAGTCCTCGATTTCCGCGGGCGTCATCACCTTGAGCAAGTCAGAGTCCTCGAGCAGCGACTTCCGGAAGGACACGCCCTGCTCGAACATGCGCATGGCGTTGCGCTGGACGATGACGTAGGCGGCCTGACGGTCCATGCCCTTGCGAGCCAGCTCCAGCAGGAGGCGCTGCGAGTTCACCACGCCGCCCAGCAGGTCCAGGTTCTTCTGCATCTGCTCGGGGTAGACGCGCAGGTTCTCCATCAGCCCGGAGAAGCGGTGGAGCATGAAGTCGGCGACGATGGTGGCATCCGGACCAATCACCCGCTCCACCGAGGAGTGAGAGATATCCCGCTCGTGCCAGAGTGCCACGTCCTCCAGAGCGCTCACCGCGTAGCCGCGCAGGAGCCGCGCCAGGCCCGTCAGGTTCTCCGAGAGGATGGGGTTGCGCTTGTGAGGCATCGCGCTCGAGCCCTTCTGGCCGGCGGTGAAGGGCTCCTCGGCCTCGCGCACCTCGGTGCGCTGCAGGTGGCGGATCTCCACGGCGAACTTCTCGATGCTCGCGCCCAGCAGCGCCAGCGCGGAGAAGAACTCGGCGTGCCGGTCGCGCTGGACGATCTGGCTGGAGGCGGGCGCAGGCGTGAGGCCCAGCTTCTTGCACGCGAACACCTCCACCGCCGGAGGCAGGTGCGCGAACGTGCCCACGGCGCCGGAGATCTTGCCCACGGCAATCACCTCGCGAGCGCGGAGGATACGGGCCTCAGCGCGGCGCAGCTCGTCGTACCAGATGGCCAGCTTGTGCCCGAAGGTGATGGGCTCGGCGTGGATGCCGTGGCTGCGGCCCATCATCACGGTGCGCTTGTGCTCGAAGGCGCGCTTCTCCACCGCGGCCATGGCGCGGCCCACGCCCTGGAGGATGAGGTCCGCCGCGTCGCGCAGCGACATGCCGAGCGAGGTATCCAGCACGTCCGAGGACGTCATGCCCAGGTGCAGCCAGCGCGCGCTGGGCCCGATGCGCTCCTCCATGAAGGTGAGGAACGCGATGACGTCGTGCTTGGTGGTGCGCTCGATCTCCTCGATGCGGGCGGCATCGGCCTCGGAGAAGTCACCTGCGCGGGAGAGGCAGTCCTGCAGTGCCTCGCGCGGCGCGATGCCGTGCTCCACCATGCCCTCCAGCGCGGCCAGCTCCACGTCGCGCCAGCGGCGCAGACGGGCCACGTCGGTCCAGAGGGAAGACATCTCCTTGCGGCTATAACGGGGAATCACTCGAAGACCCTCACGGGGAAGTCCCGCTTCGCCGCGAACCGGAGCAGCTCCAGCACCACGTCCCTGGAGCCTCCCAGCTTGCCGGCGGCGGAGAGATTGACGGCCAGATCCAACCCCTCGGGCTGCGCGACGGCCAGCGCTCCGGGGTCGACCTTCTCGTGGATGATGCGGTTGGCCAGCCGTCCCGCCTGCTGCCCGATGGCGGTGGGGCTGGGAGCGAGGGCGAGCGTGGCGCCCTCCTTCACCTGACTGGGGGTGAGGCCCACCAGCGGCAGGCGTTGAGTGGTGGCGAAGGAGATGAGCTCCTGGACGACGGAGGCATTGCCCACCGTCTTGTCGGCCACCATCAAGAGCGCGTCCACCTTGTCCTTGGAGCCGGCGAGCACCTTGTCCGCCTTGCCCTGCGACTCCGCCGCGAGCGGCACGATGGACAGGCCGAGCGGACCCGCGGCCGACTGCGCCGCCTCCACGAGGCCTTTGGAGAAGCGCGGGTCATGCAGGATGCCCACGCGTTTGGCGGAAGGAGCCAGGGACTGGAGAGCAGCGAGCTCGGGACGGAAGTCACTGGTGAGCGCGATACCGGTGATGTTGGGGCCCTCGAGCCCGTACTTCTCGTAATAGGGCACCATGGCGAAGAGGACGGGGACGTCCTTGCTCAAGGTACGGCGGGCGGTGTTGGCGGCCAGGGGCCCGATGGCCAGCACCAGGGCTGGCTTCTGAGCGGCGATGCGCTGGAAGGCCCGGGTGGCCGCCTGGGTGTTGTCCTCCAGCAGCACCTCCACCACCTCGGCGCGGACCTCGGCGCTGAAGCCGGCCACCACCGCCGCGTAGGGCGCGAGCCCGGCGGACTTCACCACCACCACACGCGGGCGCGCCGGCTGTGAGGCGGCGACCAGCGGCACCCACAGCGCCAGCAGGACGAGCCACCCCCACCGCCTCATCGCTTCACTCCCTTGGACCCTGGGACCAAACCCGAGGAGCTCTGACTGGAGGCTTGACGCATCTTCAGCAACCCATAACCCCCCGCAGCGCCCAGGGCGAGCCCCGCGAGCGCCAGCAGTACCAGCCGCACGTTGGAGGAGCTCGAGCGAGGCGCCTTCAGCACCGGCATGGGTGCGCTCCGGGGAGCTGCCTTGCCAGGAGGGGGCATCGAGGACCGGGGCTCGGCCCGAGCGACCGGAGCAGGAGCTGGCGCGGGAGCGGCAACAGGAGCGGGAGCGGGCGCGAAACGAGGCTTGGGGGCGGGAGCCGAAACGGCGGGCTTGGCGCTCCCCATGATGGCGGCGAGCGTCGCCGAGTCGAGCGGCTGAGTCGCATCCGGAGGCGTCTGCTCCTCCTTCGCCTTCGCGGCCAACCGCTGCGAGATGCTCTCGGCGGACAGGGGCTCGGTGGGACCACCCGAGGCGTTGGGAATCTCCAGGGTGGGCGAGTTCCAGGTCGGGACCTCCAGGAGGGTTGCCTTGGAGGACTCAGGAGGAGGACCCCCCTGCACGACGGGGACCTGGATGGTGGGGGCGCCCAGGCTCGGCAGTTCCGACGTCGGCACGGGCGGCGGCAGCATGTCCGAGCGCGGAGGGAACGCCGTCGCCAGCTCGGCCGTGAGACTGAAGGGCACCGGCTTCGGGCGAGGACGGGAAGGCGCGGGCGTCTGGGCTCCCGCCGAGGGCTTCGACGAGGCAGCGCGAGGACGCGCCAGGGCCGCGGTGAATTCGGCGAGGAACTCGCCCGCTGTCTTCGGCCGCGCGAGCGGATTGGCGTTGGTGGTGCGCCGGTAGAGGGCCTCCAGGCCGGGTGGCAGGTCAGGGTCGTAGGCCAGCAGCTCCGGCACCTGCCCCTCTTCGGGCGTCTGACCGGTGAGCAGCTCGCCCACGATGACCCCCAGTGAGTAGAGGTCCATCCGGGTATCCAGCTCACCGCCCTCGGCGTACTCGGGGGCGACGTAGCAGGCCACGCGACCGACCTTCTGGGCCTGGACGAAGGGCAGACGCGGAATCCCCAGCGCCAGCCCGTAGTCCGTCACCTTCAGCATGTCCGGCAGGACGATGATGTTCTCCGGCTTGAGGTCCGAGTGCGGCCCGTACTTGTGGGCGCTGTCCAGGGCCTCGGCGAGCTGCGCCAGGAGGGGCTCCACCTCCTTGGGGGTGAAGCGCTGCCCCTGCGCCGAGCGCTGCTCGATCATCCGCCGCAGCGTCATGCCCTCCAGCAGCTGCGTGGTGAAGAAGGGCCGGTTGCGATCCTCGCCCTCCTCGTAGACGCGCACGTGGTGGGGGTGGGTGAGCTTCTTGCCCGCGCGCAGCGACAGGGAGAACTGGGTGCGCTCCTCGGGCATCTGCACCAGGCGAGGGTTGATGATCTTCAGCGCAACCTCGACGTCCATCTCCTGGTCGAGCGCGCGGAAGACATGACCCACGGGGCCCGGTCCGATCACCTCGCGGATGGCGTAGCGTTTGGCGAAGACGTCCCCGGGCTTATAGGGAGCCTCCACGGTCGCCCCGCGACGACGAGGCCCAGCCCCTGCCGCCGCCCCGGTGAGCTTCAGCCCACAGGTGCCGCAGGAGTCATTGGCATCGGGAACATGGCTGCCGCAGCGGTAGCAGAGCAAAGCGGTCGGACTCCCGGAGGTGGGGGGCAATTGCGGGGCCTCCAGAAGGCACCCGCGGCCGTCTTACCGCGCCGCGCTGACAATCGGCAAGGAACGCCCGGTCAACGCCCCGTCGAGCCGAAGCCACCCTCTCCGCGCTCAGTGGTTTCCAGGAGCTCCAGCTCCAAGAGGGACACCCGTGACACGGGAGACACCACGAGTTGGGCAATACGCTCGCCGCGGCGAAGCGTGAAAGGCTCCTGGGAGAGATTCACGAGGAGCACCTTGACCTCTCCGCGGTAGTCCGCGTCCACCGTCCCTGGCGAGTTCAGCAGGGTGATGCCGTGACGCAGCGCCAGTCCCGAGCGGGGCCGGAGCTGGGCCTCGTAATCGGGAGGCAGAGCCAGCGCCAGGCCGGTGGGAACCGCCGCGCGCTCCATGGGCCCGAGGGTGAGCTCTCCATCGATGTCCGCCCGCAGGTCCATCCCCGCGGCGAGGGCGGTCTCATAACGAGGCAGGGGCAGCGGCTCCGGGTGGGTGCGCACGCGGCGGACCCTCACGGTGACAGGTAAGACCATGTCCGACAAAGTAGCACCGCATCACAGACAGGCGAGCTTTTGGCGGAGCCAAGCAAAACGCCCTCCCCCGCCGAAGCGGAGAGAGGGCGTTCCGTGAGCCCACCCCTCTCCCTCTGGGAGAGGGAAAGGGTGAGGGTATCCGTCACCGTGTTGAAATCAGGCCTTGGCGCCGGGCTGGGTGGCCTCGGGGGAGGCGGCGGCGGGGGCGGCCTCGGCGGCGGGAGCGGTGCCCTGCTGAGCGGCGGCGCGCTCGGCCATGGCCTCCTTGCGCGACAGACGAATCTTGCCCGTCTTGTCGATGCTGACGACCTTCACCAGCACCTCATCGCCCTCCTTCAGCACATCCGACACGCTCTTCACGCGCTTATCGGACAGCTCGGAGATGTGGATGAGGCCGTCGGTGCCCGGGAACAGCTCCACGAAGGCGCCGAACTCGGCGATCTTCCGCACGGTACCCGTGTAGATCTTCCCGATCTCCGCCTCGCGCGTGAGCGCCTGGATCATCGCGATGGCCGACTTCACCGAGTCCACGTTGGAGCTTGCGATGTCCACGCGGCCCGAGTCGTCGATGTTAATGACGGCACCCGTGCGAGCGATGATGTCCTTGATCACCTTGCCGCCCGGCCCGATGACGTTCTTGATGAACTCGGGGCGGATCTGGATGGTGGTGATGCGCGGCGCGTAGGCGCTGATCTCCTTGCGCGGCTCGGCCATCGTCTTGAGCATCTCGCCCAGGATATGCAGACGGCCCTGACGCGCCTGCTCCAGCGCGCGGCTCATGATCTCCGTGGTGAGGCCGGTGATCTTGATGTCCATCTGGATGGAGGTGATGCCCTTCGAGGTGCCGCACACCTTGAAGTCCATGTCGCCCAGGTGATCCTCATCACCGAGGATGTCCGAGAGGATGGCGATCTGCTCGCCCTCCTTCACCAGACCCATGGCGATGCCAGCCACGGGAGCCTTGATGGGCACGCCCGCGTCCATCAGCGACAGCGTGCCGCCGCACACGGAGGCCATGGACGAGGAGCCGTTGGACTCGAGGATGTCCGAGACGAGCCGCACCGTGTACGGGAACTTCTCGCTCGCGGGCAGCATGTTGCGCAGCGCGCGCTCGGCCAGGGCGCCGTGACCCACCTCACGCCGGCCGGGGCCGCGCAGGGGCTTGGTCTCGTTCACGCTGAACGGGGGGAAGTTGTAGTGCAGCATGAACTTCTTGAAGGACTGGCCGCTGAGCAGCTCCAACCGCTGCTCGTCCTCGGAGGTACCCAGCGTCGTCACCACGAGCGCCTGCGTCTCGCCACGGGTGAAGATGGCGCTGCCGTGGGTGCGCGGGAGCACGCTCACCTCGCAGGTGATGTTGCGCACCTCGGCGTGCCCGCGGCCACCGATGCGGCCACCGTTCACCGTCAGCGTGCGCATGTGCTCGTACTTCAGGTCCTCCACCACCTGCTTGGCGTGCTTCTCCACCTGAGCGGTGTAGCCCTCGCCGAGCTGCTCCTTGAGCTTCGACAGGGCCTCCTTCTTGGCCTTGGAGAGCGCCTCGTAGCGAGCCGCCTTCTCCTTGATGGTGTAGCCGTGGACGATGCCGTCCCAGGCCAGCTCACGCACCTTGGCCTTCAGGTCCTCGGCCACCGCGGGGATGCGGTCGTAGTTGCGCACCGTCTTGTTCAGCGCGCGCCGCAGCTCGTCCTGCAGGTCCAGGGCCGGCAGCGCCGCCTGCTTGCCGAACTCGAGCGCGGCCACCATCTCCGCCTCGCTCACCTCCTCGGCACCGCCCTCCACCATGACGATGGCGTCGCGGCTCACGGCCATGACGAGGTCGATGTCCGACAGCTCGCGCTGCTTGAGCGTGGGGTTGGCAATGAGCTTGCCGTCCACGCGACCCACGCGGATGCCCGCGATGGGGCCGTTGAAGGGGATGTCCGAAACCCACAGCGCCGCCGAGGCGCCGGTAATCCCGTGGATGTCACCCTCGTGCTCCGGGTCCGCGGAGATGACGCTCGCGATGACCTGGGTCTCGTAGGCGTAGCCATCCGGGAAGAGCGGGCGGCAGGAGCGGTCCACGATACGGCTGGCCAGCGTCTCCTTCTCCGTCAGGCGCCCCTCGCGCTTGAAATAGCTGCCGGGGATGCGGCCGGCCGAGTACAGCTTCTCCTGGTACTCCACCGTGAGCGGGAGGAAGTCCACGTCCTTCTTCTCGCGCGCGCTCACCGCGGTGACGAGCAGCATGGTGTCGCCGTAGCGAACCACCACCGAGCCGTCCGCCTGCTTGGCCATGTGGCCGGTCTCAATGGTCAGCTCGGTGTCGCCAATCTTGACGCTCTTCTTCAAGTGCATATCCGTCTTGCCTCGTACTTCCTGGGTAGCCCCGCGGACGCGTGCCCTGCCTTTTCCAAAAGGTGAGGGCCCACGCGCCTCAATGCGAGGCCTGTGGGGTTGATGCGGTCACCGGGCCTGGAACAGGCAGATACGGGCAACCGCGACTTGACTGCGGTGGGGGCGCTTCGGAAGCGCCGGCAGGGATGCGTCGGAGCTTTGATCCCTGATCGCGCGGGCCGACCCGGCTGCACCACCGGTCGGCCCGTCCGAACGGAAACCAAAACCTCCGTCCACATCACGCCCTTGCCTCCTCCCTCGCCCCTCCTCTTTGCGTGAACTGGGTCCTACGACTGCCTGGAACGACTCGGGGCGCTGACCTGAGCCAGCGCCCCGGTTTGCTGCGGGCCTACTTGCGGATGCCGAGGCCCTCGATGAGCTTCTTGTAGCGGTTGGCGTCCTTGCTCTTCAGGTAGTCGAGCAGGCGGCGACGCTGACCCACCAGCTTGAGCAGACCGCGGCGAGAGTGGTGGTCCTTCTTGTGCGTCTTGAAGTGCTCCGTGAGCATGGTGATGCGCTCGGAGAGCAGCGCCACCTGGACCTCGGGGGAACCGGTGTCCGACTCGTGGGTGCGGTACTTCGCGACGACCTCTGCCTTACGGTCCTGATGCAATGCCGACATGTTCTTCCTTGGCTTCTATCCCGCTCCGGGGTGGGGTACTGCGGTTGCCACGGTCCGCGGAGGGGTACAGACCGGGCTTCCTCCTACTAACGAATCGGTGGCTTATAAGCATCGCCTCTGCGGGCGGTCAACCTTAAGCGCCCGGCCGTACGCCTGGAGACGGACGGGAGAGACTGAAGAGGATGAGACGCCCTCCAGTCGACAATCCCGTGCCCCCGGAGGACAGGTCTTCCAGCGAGGGCTCGTCCAGCGCCACCTGCACGAAGAGGCCTCCGGTGACGGGCTGATCTCCCGCGAAGTGCTGGCGCAGCAGGGGGTAGAGACGCAGAAGCGTTTCCAGGATCTCCCCCACCGTGGTGTTGGCGGGCACGCCGAGGGTGATCTCGCGTCGCCCCTCGAAGAGAGCCCTCAAGGAAGGAGGCACCACCACGGTGACGTCGAGAGCCCGGGGCACGGTGGGGATTCAGACGAGCACTCGCAGGTAACGCAGTCGGCCACGCACCACCTCGGCCACGGCGAGCAGCGCGCCCGAAGGGTCCACCACGCGCACGCGGCCTGGATGGGCGGGGGCCTCCACGGGGACGCCGTGGGACACCCGTACAGCGTCCTCCGCGCTCACCCGCACCGCGGGCAGGTCGGTCAGGGCCTCGGACACCGGCAGCAACCGCTTTGCCAGGGCCTCGGGCTCCCGAGCCAGCGCAGCCAAATCCGCCAGCGGTAGAGAATGGGCCAGGGTGAAGGGGCCGCTCGTGGTACGCCGCAGCGCCTCCAGATGGGCCCCACAACCGAGCGCCCGGCCGATGTCGTAGGCGAGCGTCCGGACGAAAAAGCCCTTGGAGCAGCGCACGGACAACCGAAGCTGGTTGGCGTTGAAGTCGCGCAGCACCAGCTCGTACACCGTCACCTGGCGGCTGGCACGCTCCACCTCCTCGCCGGCACGGGCGAGCTCGTACAACCGCTTCCCGCCCACCTTCACCGCCGAGTACATGGGCGGCACCTGCTCGAAGGAGCCACGGAAGCGCCCCAACACCTCCTCGAGCACCGCCGAGGTGAGCGGAGGTACCGGCGCCTCGGCGACCACCTTGCCCTCGGCGTCCTGGGTGTCCGTCTCCGCGCCTAGACGCACGACGGCGTCATAGGCCTTGTCGCCCTCGGTGATGAAGCCGGCCACCTTCGTCGCCTCGCCCAGACACAGGGGCAACACCCCCGTGGCCATGGGATCCAGCGTGCCGGTATGGCCCACCTTCTTCACCTTGAGCAGACCCCGGACCTGCCGCACCACGTCAAATGAGGTGGGCCCCTTGGGCTTATCGATGACCAGGACGCCGTCCATGCTCGCTACCAGCCCTCCTTCTCCTTCACCTCACGCAACAGCCGCTCGATGCGGTCACCCCGCTCCAGCGACTCGTCGAAGGTGAAGAAGACTTCTGGCGACACGCGCAGGTTCACCGCCTCGGTGATCTCCCGACGGATGTAGCCCTTGGCGGCCTCGAGCCCCTTCTGGGTCTCCTTGCGCTCCTGCTCGGTGCCCATCATCGAGTAGTAAACGCGCGCCGTCTTCAGGTCCGGCGACACCTTCACGCCGGTAATGGTGATGAAGCCGATCCGCGGATCCTTCAGTTCGCCCCGGGTGAGCATCCTCCCGAGGGCCACTTGGATCTCCTGCCCCACGCGCTCCGGCCGATTGCTGGTACTCATTTCTTCTCCCAATCCCTCGGGTTGCGCAGGCTGCGAGCACGAGCCCGGGCCTCCTCCAGCGACACCGACCCCTTCGAGTCCGAGCCCCTGGCCGGCCGACTGCTCTCCCGCCCTCCGTGCCGCCGCTCCCAGTCTGCCATCCCCTCGGCTTCGGCCATGGAGCGATCTCCACGACCCATCCCGGCGATGAGTTCCTCCAGGTCCGCCTCCGGCCCCGCCTCCTCGCCGTCCTCCCCACCATCCTCGTCGACCTCTTCCGACTCCTCATCCCGCTCGGCCGCAAGGGGACGTCCGGGCGTGTAGAGCGAATCCCCGAAGGCCATGATCTCGGTCTGTCGGGAGATGAGCGGCGCCACGTACATCTCCTCCACGAAGTGGATGATCTTCTCCATCTGCTCGTCGACATGACGACGGTCGTTGCCCACCACCGCCAGCGCGAGCGTGGCCTTCTGCCAGAGATCCTGATCATCCACCTCGGCCACCGCCACGTTGAAACGGGCCTTCACCCGGTCCGTTATCCGGCGGAGAACCTGCCGTTTGGCCTTGAGGGAACCGCTCTCCGGAATCTGCAGGGTCAGACGCGCGACACAGACGAACATGACACAAAACCCTCGTCCCGGTGACCGCGCCTGGAAGGCGGGCCACCGGGAGAATTCCGGTGGTGGAAGACAGCGGCCGGAGAGGGACTAGCTCAGGCTCGGCCGCGTCTCCTCGATCTCGTAAGCCTCGATGATGTCGCCCGGCTTGAGATCGCTGTAGTTCTCGATGCCGATACCGCACTCGAAGCCCTGGGCGACTTCCTTCACGTCGTCCTTGAAGCGTCGGAGCGAGGCCATGCGGCCGGAGAACAGCTGCTTGCTGTCGCGCAGCAGGCGGACGAAGGCACCACGCTTCATCACACCGTCGAGCACCGCCGCACCGGCGATGGTGCCCAGCTTCGGCACGTTGAAGGTGTTGCGAACCTCCGCACGACCCAGCTTGCGCTCGGTGCGGATGGGCTCCAGGAGGTCCTCCATGGACTTCCGCACGCCGTCGATGAGCTCGTAGATGATGCTGTACGTCTGCAGCGTCACCTCCTGAGCCTTGGCGGCGGCCTCCGTGCCGGACTCGGGCTTGACGTTGAAGCCCACGACCATGCCCTTGGAGGCGGCCGCACGCATCACGTCGCCCTCGGTCATGGCGCCCACGCCCGAGTGGATGACCTCCACGCGAACCTTGTGGGTGGAGAGCTTCTGGACAGCCTCCTTGACGGCCTCGGCCGAGCCCTGCACGTCCGCCTTGATGACGAGCCGCAGCTCCTTGGGACCACCGCCCGCCTTGGTCTTGGCGAACAGCTGCTCGAGCGTCTCGCGGTTGCTGGCCTTGCCCAGCTCCGTCTCGCGGTCCTTCATGGCGCGGTGAGCGGCGATCTCCTTGGCGGCCTTCTCATCGGCCACCGCGTTGAGCGAGTCACCCGCGGTGGGCACACCGGACAGACCGATGAGCTCGGCGGAGTAGCCCGGGAGCACTTCCTTCACGGACTCGCCACGGCTGTTGTTCATGGCGCGCACGCGGCCGAAGTGAGTACCGGTGACGACGGCATCGCCCACCCTGAGCGTGCCCTCCTGCACCAGCACCGTGGCCACGGGACCGCGGCCCTTCTCCAGCTTGGCCTCGATGATGGCGCCCACCGCCGGACGGCTCGGGTTGGACGTGAGCTCGAGCACCTCGGCCTGCAGCGCGATGTTCTCCAGCAGCAGGTCGATGCCCATCTTCTGCTTGGCGGACACGGGAACCATGATGGTCTCGCCGCCCCACTCCTCGGGCACGAGCTCGTGGTTGGCCAGGTCCTTCTTCACGCGGTCCGGGTTGGCGCCGGGCACGTCCATCTTGTTGATGGCGACGACGATGGGCACCTCGGCGGCCTTGGCCTGCTTGATGGACTCCACCGTCTGCGGCATCACGCCGTCGTCGGCGGCCACCACCAGCACCACGATGTCCGTCACGTTGGCGCCGCGGGCGCGCATGGACGTGAAGGCCTCGTGACCCGGGGTATCCAGGAAGGTGATGTCACCGCGCGACGTCTTCACCGAGTAGGCGCCGATGTGCTGGGTGATGCCACCGGCCTCGCCGGCCGCCACGTTGGCGGCGCGGATGGCGTCGAGCAGGCTCGTCTTGCCGTGGTCGACGTGACCCATGACCGTGACCACCGGCGGACGGGCGCGCTCGTCCTCGGGACGCGCCTCCACCTCGGGCAGGAAGTCCTCGACCTCGAAGCCGGCCTTCTCCACGCGCCAGCCGTAGTCGGTGGCGAGCAGCTCGGTGGTCTCCGAGTCGATGATCTGGTTGGCCGTGGCCATCTTGCCCAGGCCCATCAGCTTCTTGATGAGCTCGGCGGTGCGCACACCCATGCGCTGGCCCAGGTCGGACACGGAGATGCCCTCCTGGATCTTGATGACCTTCTTCTCCTCGGCCATCTGGGTGATCTGCGTCTTGGCGCCCTTCTTGGTGGGCTTCTTCTTCTTGCCGCGCACCGGGATGGTGACGCGACCCCACACCAGGTCGGAGATCTCCTGCTTGGAAGGACCGCCCTCGGCGGCCGAGGTCCCGCGCTTGCCGCGCCCGGCCTTCTCCTTCTCCTTGTTCTTGGAGACGTCGACGAGCTCACGGCCGCGACCCAGGTGATCCGGGACGACCTTGTACTCGCGCTTCTCGCCGATGGCGCTCTTGCCCGGCGCCATGGGGTACTGCTTGCCCTGGCCACCGGTGGGCGTCACCCGGCGGACCTGGATGAGCGGACGCGAAATGACGACGGCCTGGGTGGCCGTGGGACGCAGCGAGCGAGGATCCTGCGCGACCTGCTGGTGGGGCACGCCGCCCACCATCACCTGCTGACCCGTCGCACCTGGAGTGGCGCTGGCCTGCGCACCACCCGGCGTGGCACCCGGACCGGAAGGACGCACCGGACCCGTGGACGGGCCGCTGCGCTGGTACTGGCTGGGGGCACCCCGCTGGTACTGGCTGGGACCACCGCGACCCTGCTGACCGGGACCACCCGGACGACCCTGCTGACCGGGGCCACCGCGACCCTGCTGACCGGGACCACCCGGACGACCCTGCTGGCCGGGGCCACCTGGACGGCCGGAACCCATGCCGGGCCCCGAAGAGGAACCTCGGTGAGAACCAGAAGAGGGATGCGAAGGCGTCCGGACAGAAGGTGGAACCGCCGAAGGCGGGCGGGTAGACAAGCTGGGTGACTCCTTGACAGAGGGAGGCGGCTGAACAGGGGCCGCCGGAGGCGGGGTGACGGCCCGCGGGGGTTCCGCGGCCCGAGGCACCTCGGGGGTGACAGGGGTGGTGGGCTGCTGCGCGGCAGGGCGCGAGGGCTCCGCAGCGGCAGCGGGCTTGGCCTCGGCACGAGGTGCCTCGGCGGCAGGGGTGGCAACAGGAGGCGGCGTCGGCGCAGTGCGCGGCGGCTCCACGACGGCAGCAGGCTGGGCGGGCTGAGCCTCGGCACGAGGAGCCTCGACCGGGGCGGCCGGCGGGGCGGCCACGGCGGCCGGAGCCTCCGGGGCAGCAGGAGGCGGCGTCGGCGCAGCAGCACGCGGCTCCTCGACAGGAGCAGCAGGAGGCGGCGCCACGGCAGCCGGAGCCTCCGGGGCAGCAGGAGGCGGCGTCGGCGCAGCAGCACGCGGCTCCTCGGCGGCCACCGGCTGTGCGGAGGCGGACGAGATCTCCTCGCCGGACTCACCGGCCGAAGGCGTGCTCGAGGGGGCCTTGCGGCGCACCACGAAGCCCTTCGCCGCAACCGGCGGCGCGGCCTGCTTGGGCTTGCGCTTGTCCAGGATCTTCTGAACGGCGGCAGTGGCCTGGTCGTCCTCGAGCGAGGACGAGTGGCTCTTGACGTCGTAGCCGAGCCCGACGAGCTCGGTCACGACCTCTTTGTTATCGAGCTCGACCCCGTGGTCCTTGAGCTCCTTGGCAATTTCGTGAACGCGCTTCTTCGACATACCTTGCTTGGCCTTTTGCTCCGCCGGCTACCGGGCGCAGCACCCTAATCCAAAAATGTGTGCGAGTGGTGCTAACACCCACTCCCCCCGGCCGCTCCACCCTGTGCCGGGCCCGACTCCAACGCCTGTCCCAAGGCCGACGGGTCAACCGCCCCCGCCTTCCCCCGGAAGGCTCTGGCAAAGGCCTTCCGCTTCACTGCCGCCGCCAGGCAACCGGCGC
The DNA here is from genome assembly GCF_044360475.1 of Archangium minus. NCBI lineage: Bacteria > Pseudomonadati > Myxococcota > Myxococcia > Myxococcales > Archangiaceae > Archangium > Archangium minus. The sequence continues at coordinate 3,571,342 of NZ_CP043494.1, read as the reverse complement.
CACAGAGGTATGCACCCCGTCCGGGGAGCTGCCTCTTCCTGTCCACCACCACCACGCCCCCTGGGCCCACCACCAACCGAGTGAGCTCTTCCTGGACCCGCCTCCCGCCGCAGCCGATGCAGCTTCGCACCGGTCCGGCGTTTGCCGGGAGTTCTTCTTTTCTTCTAGTACCGGAACGAGCCTTCAGGCGCATCCCCCCTACCGTCCAAGCAAGCTTACGATCTCTCTCCGACTCAATTAAGCCCCTGCCGGCTCGGCGGCCTGGGAGGACGAAGCCCCACGCTCCGCGTTGAGCTCCGCCCGGAGCCGTGCCTCTTCCACCAGATAATTCTCCGCTGCGCTCTTGAGCTGGCGGGCCTTCTTGATACCCACGCCCGGCACATCCCCCAGCTTCGCCAGGTCCTTCTCGTTGGCGAGGTCCTCCACCGTCTTGTACCCGGCCAGGGTCAGCTGCTCGATGGTCTTCTCGCCCATGCCCCTGACGCGGGCCAGGCGCTCCGTCTGACTGAGCTCGTCCGGATGACGGCGGGCCTCGGCCTGCCGGGCCTGCTCGCGCTCACGCTCCATGCGCGACAGCTCCGCGGCGTCCAGCGACATCTGCTTGCGGGCCTCTTCCTGCATCGCAGGGATGCGCGAGGGGTCCATGCCCGGAATCTGACCCAGCATCTCCGGATTCGCCTCGGCGATGTCCTTGGCCTGACGGAAGCCATGGGCGTACAGCGTCTCGACCAACATCTCGTTGACACCCGGAAGGGCGCCCAGCGAACGGTTGGCGAACTCGCGCATCTCGCGCACCCGGCTCTCGCTGTTGATGTCCAGCTTCCAACCGGTCAGCTGCGCCGCCAGCCGCACGTTCTGCCCGCGACGGCCGATGGCCAGCGACAGCTGGTCATCCGGAACGATGAGCTCCATGGCGTGGTTGGCCTCGTCGATGATGACGCGGCTCACCTCGGCCGGGGCCAGCGCGGCGCACACGAAGCGCGCCGGATCCTCGTCGTAGGGGACGATGTCGATCTTCTCGCCGCGCAGCTCCTGCACCACCGCCTGCACGCGGCTGCCCTTCATACCGACGCAGGCACCCACCGGATCCACGTCCGCGTCCCGGCTGGAGACGGCGATCTTCGCACGCCCACCCGGCTCACGCGCCGCGGCCTCGATGACCACGATGCCCTCGGCGATCTCCGGCACTTCCATCTCGAACAGCTTCGTCAGCAGGTTGACGGAGGCGCGGCTGAGGACAATCTGAGGACCCTTGGACTCGCGCAGCACGTCCAGCACGTAGGCCTGGACGCGGTCGCCAGCACGGTACGTCTCGCGCGGCACCTGCTCGCGCACCGGCAGCACCGCCTCGGCGCGTCCCAGGTCCACGATGATGTTGCCGCGCTCGAAGCGCCGGGCAATGCCCGTGACGATCTCGTTCTTGCGGTCCCGGTACTCGTTGAAGACGTTCTCACGCTCGGCGTCGCGGGTGCGCTGGAGGATGACCTGCTTGGCCGTCTGGGCCGCGATGCGTCCGAAGCCGCGCCGGAACGTCTTCAGCCGGAGGATGTCCCCGTACTGATCGTCCTGCGCCTTGGCCTCCGCCGCGTCCTCATCACGGTAGAAGATCTGGAACACGAGCTCGTCGCCCGGCTCCACCTCCATGCCCTTCTTGTGTGCCTCGTCGAGGGAGATCTGATTCACCGCCTGCACGGGATCGGTGATGGCCTCCACCACGGTGATGGCCTGGAAGAGCTCCACTACACCCTTCTCCGGGTCGTACTTGGCCTCGAGGTTGCGCTCCTGGCCAAAGTGCTTCTTGGCCGCGGTCGTCATCGCGTCCTCGAGCGTGGAGATGAGCACGCTCCGGTCGATGCCCTTGTCCTTGGCCACCTGGTCCAGGACGAGGTTGAGGTTGATGTTGGGGTTGGCTGGCGTGGGCATCATCTTCTCCAAAAGGATCCACGGGCGCGCCCGCGCGAGGGCGCACCCTGTATGTGGACTGCTAGAACTCGAACTCCAAGTTGGCCTTGGCGATGTCCTTGAAGGGAATGCGGAAGCTGCCCGCACCTTCCACGTCCACGGAGATGGCGTCGGCCCCCACCTCGGTGAGCGTCCCGGAGAAATTCTTGCGCGGCGGCTCCCCGATGGGGCCAAAGGTCTTCACCTTGACCTTCTGACCCTTCACCCGCTCGTAGTGCGCGGGCTTCTTCAGGGGACGATTCACACCGGGGCTGGAGACCTCCAGGTTGTACTCGTGGGGAACGATGTCCTCCACGTCCAGCACCGTGTCCACCGCACGCGAGACCTGCGAGCACTCGTCCAGACCTACCCGCCCACCCGGCTTGTCGATGAACAGGCGGAGGACCCAGCCCTCGCGCTCGCGGACGAACTCCACCTCGAGGAGCTCCAGCCCCTCGCCCGCAACGAGGGGCTCGAGCAGCTCCTGTGCCCTTGCCTCCACCGATTGCTTGATGTTCTCCGCCATAGGCCGCTTGAAAACTCCGGACTCCAAAAACGCGAAAAGCGGGCACGACGGCCCACTTTTCGAGGAACTGCGTCGAAAAATGTTCGGCGGCGTCCGTAGCACACGCCACCTCGGGGTGTAAAGGATGACGCACCCCTTGTCCTGCCATCCAACAGTCCTCCCGGGGGTAGGGATTCCCAGGGTTTCCGCGAACGGGGACCGGTTATAACGCCCCCATGCACCTCATTGCCGCAGCCCAGATGGTGTCCACCGCGGACAAGGCTCACAACCTGGAATCGGCCACCCGGCTCGTCCGGCGTGCAGCCGACCTCGGAGCGCGCCTGATCGGCTTGCCCGAGAACTTCAGCTGGATGGGACCGGAGTCCGAGCGCTCGGGGGCGGCCGAGACGCTCGAGGGGCCCACGCTCTCCCGCATGGCGGAGCTGGCCCGCGAGCGCCGCGTCACCCTGCTGGCCGGCTCCATCCTGGAGCAGGGCGCGCCCGGCGGTCGCCTCTACAACACCACCGTCCTCTTCGGGCCGGACGGCTCGCGCCAGGCCGTGTACCGGAAGATGCACCTCTTCGACGTGGACGTGGGGGATGGCACCCCCTACCGCGAGTCCGAGGCCGTGGCCCCGGGCACCGATGTGGTGGTGGCGGACACGGAGCTGGGCCGGCTGGGCCTCTCCATCTGCTACGACTTGCGCTTCCCCGAGCTGTACCGGCGCCTGGCGAAGGAAGGGGCCACCCTGCTCGCCGTGCCCGCCGCCTTCACCCTGATGACGGGTAAGGATCACTGGGAGGTGCTGCTGCGCGCACGCGCCATCGAGAACCAGTGCTACCTCTTCGCCCCGGCGCAGGGCGGGCGACACTCGCCCCAGCGCGTCACCTGGGGCCACGCCATGGTGGTGGACCCCTGGGGGCTGGTGACGGCCCGAGCGTCAGAAGGCGAAGGACTCGCCGTGGCGCCGGTGGACCCCGAGCTGCTCGCCCGCATCCGAAAGAATCTGCCCTGCCTGCAACATCGACGACTGGACTGAACCGGCCGAGCACATGTGACCGGGCCCCTGGGTCCCGGGTCCAATCCCCGGTACACTGCGGACCGGAACTCATCTCGTGAACAGTCGCTGGTCCTCTATGGTGTTCGTCCTCTCGCTCGGGGTGCTCTCTGTGGGCTGCCCCGCCGACGAGAAGCCTACGGCCCCGGTGCATGCGCCGGCCGTGCCTCCGCCGGTGCGCCGCGCCCAACTCAAGGGGCTGCAGGGGGACGTGAAGGTGAAACGCGCGGCGGGGGATGAATGGCTCCCCGCCCAGGAGGGCATGCCCCTCTTCGAGAACGACAAGGTGCGGACCGTGGCGGGCGCAGGAGCACAAGTCGTCTTCGCCAACGGCAGTATGGTGAACCTGGGCGAGGACGCGTTGATTGGTATCGCGGAGACACGGCGCAAGCCTGGGCAGGAGCGCACGGACCTGACCGTTCTGCGCGGACGGGTGGACGCCGAGTTGGAAGATCCAGCGCGCCAGTCACTGTCCGTCACCACGCCAGCGGCCACTGTCCGGGCCGGAAGGGAGATTGTGTTCCAATGAAGAGTTCCCTCCTGCTCGCCTTGCTGACGCTGGCGCCTACCGAGGTGGTGGTGCGCGATGGAGAATCACTCGCCCAGGTGGCCCAGCGCGCGCTGGGGGACCGCGGCGGGGCCAGCGAGTTGAAGGCCCTCAATGGTCTGAAGGACGACACGGTCGCGCCGGGCACGAAGCTGAAGCTGCCAGGTGCGGACCGGTCTCGTGCACAGAGCGTGCTGGAGACGGCGCGCAACGCGGTGAAGCACGCGGACGCCAAGATGGCTCGACGCGAGGAGGCCGCGGCCAAGCTGAAGGAGGCCGAGACGCACTTCCAGAACGCCCGCTATCAGGATGCCGCGAAGGCGGCCGACGGGGCCTGGAAGCTGCTGTCGGAGAGTGCCGCGCAGCCCACCGCCTTCACGGTGGCCGTGGACGACACGGGCGCCACCACGGTGAAGTCCGTCTCCGGGCAGCCAGTGCGCGTGGAGGCCGAGGGCGTCACGCGTCCGGTGCTCGTGGGAGAGAGCGTGCGCGTGGAGAAGGGCCAACCGCCCCCCGCCCCCCGCGCTCCGCTGGGCGTGCCCCACCCGACGCAGCCCGCGGACAGGCTGAAGCTGAGCGTCCAGTTCGCCAAGAGCGGCCTGGGCCCCATCACCCTGGCATGGCAGGCCGTGGAAGGCGCCGAGGGCTACGAGGTGGAGCTGATGCCCCAGCAGGGTGAGAAGCGCGTCCTGACGGCCAACGCGACACAGCTCAAGGTGGCGCTGCCCGCGGGGACTTACCGCTGGAGCGTGCGCGCCCTCGCCCGAGATCACCGCTCCGAGGCCTCGACCGAGCAGGGCTTCGAGGTGGCGGAGGCCCCGGCCAAGCCCATCAACCTCCAGGTGCAACCCTCGAAGTGGAAGTAGCGCGGGAGGAGCGTCCCCATGCGGCTCTTCAAGACCATCCTCTTGTTGATGCTGTTGGCCAGCCTCGTGCCCACGGTGATGGTGGGCCTGCTGTCCGTGTCCGATACGCGGGAGCTGCTGGTGCGCGATGCCCAGGAGCTGGCGCAGGAGCGCGCCAAGCAGCTCAAGCTGAAGGCGGAGGGCTTCCTGGCCGAGCCCACGCGCGCGGTGCTGAGCATGGCGCGCGTGCCCCACTTCTTCACCCTGCCGCTGGAGCAGCAGCAGACGTACCTCAGCGCGTTGCTCAACCAGCGCCGGGAGATTCAGGCCCTCACCCTCTTCGGTCCGGATGGCAAGCGGCTGCCCAAGCTGCAGGCCTTCGCCGTCAATGACGTCCCCCCCACGGCCCTGGCCGAGCACGAGGCCCGCGCCATGGCGCTGCTGGAGGGAATCGGCGGCCTGCGCTTCGCGGACGTCGCCTGGCGTCCCAGCGGCGAGGCCGTGGTGACGTTCGCCGTCCCCGTGGGCGAGCCCGTCAAGGGCTACATCGCCGCGGACGTGTCGCTGGCGGAGCTGCAGGCCATGCTCGCCCAGGAGCGCGTGGGCAGCACCGGCTTCGTCTACCTCGCCGATGCCAAGGGCCGGGTGCTCGCCGGCGGTGGCGGACTGGAGGCCAATCAGGACGTGTCGCAGCGGCCCGTGGTGGTGCACCTGCTCCAGGGCTTGGCGCGCACCCCGGACACCGACATCCTCCACGTGGGCAACTTCGGCGAGGGCGACGAGGCCGTGGTCGCCGCCTATGCCACGCTGGCAGACCCGCACTGGGCCATCGTCTCCGAGCAGCCGGTGGCGCTCGCCTACAAACAGGTGGAGACGATGGAGCGGCGGCTGCTGCTCACCGTCCTGGCCGCCACGCTGGTGGCCCTGGTGCTCGCCGCCTTCTTCTCGCGCAGCGTCACCCGCCCCCTCAAGGGCTTCATCCAGGGCGCCCTGGAGCTGGCCCAGGGCAAGTTCGGCCTCGAGGTCAACGTCCCCCAGAAGAACGAGCTGGGCGAGCTGGCCCGGACGTTCAACTACATGAGCAAGCAGTTGCTCGCGTACGACCACGAGAACCGCGGCCTCTACGAGAGCCTCGAGCAGGGCTACTTGGAGACCATCGTCGCGCTGGCCAACTCCATCGACTCCAAGGACTCCTATACGCGCGGCCACAGCCAGCGCGTGGGCGACGTGGCGGTGGAGATCGGCCGTGAGATGGCCCTCTCCGAGCGCGAGCTCAAGCAGCTGCAGTTCGGCGGCATCCTCCACGACATCGGGAAGATCGGCATCGTCGAGTCCATCCTCTGCAAGCAGTCGCGGCTCACAGATGAGGAGATGACCATCATGCGCGAGCACCCGGCCATCGGCGACTCCATCATCAAGCCCATCAGCTTCCTGCAAGCCATGCGCGCCTGCGTGCGCAGCCACCACGAGCGATGGGACGGCACCGGCTACCCGGATGGGCTCAAGGGAGAGGACATCCCCCTGCTGGCCCGCATCGTGGCGTGCGCGGACACCTTCGACGCCTGCACCTCCACCCGCCCCTACCAGAAGGCCATGCCCCTGGAGAAGGCCGTGGAGATCCTCGAGAACCTCAGCGGCAAGCAGCTCGACCCGGCAGTGGTGTCGGCGCTGCGCCGGGTGCTGGAGAAGAAGGGCGTGCGCGTCGAGGGCCACCGACTCCCTGTGAAGCTGGCCTCGTGAATCTCCCGCCTTCCTCTCCCCTACCAGGCGCACCGGATGGTAAGCAGCCCCCAGACTGTTCTGGCCCTGAAAGGGGAACCTTTTGAGCTTCTGGGATCGCATCAAGCCCACCACGCGCCCCGTGTCCGCCACGGAGGCGGCGCTGTCTCCGGATGGCACCCGGTTGGATCTCACCTGGGAGGATGGGGTGAAGACGAGCGCCAGCGCGCAGCTGCTGCGCCAGCAGTGCCCGTGCGCCGGGTGCGTGGACGAGTGGACCAACAAGCGCACGCTGGACCCGGCCCGGGTGCCCGCGGATCTGCGCATCACCCAGGTACAGCCGGTGGGCAACTACGCCCTCTCCTTCGTCTTCAGCGACGGACACGGCACCGGCATCTACCCGTGGAAGCTGCTGCGCGACCTCACCCCGGCCCAGGGTTGAAGTCCCGGAGGAACCTGTGAACGAGTCCCGCTACCGTCTGGTGCGCCCCCTGGCCACGGGAGGAATGGCGGAACTGTTCCTGGGCGTGGCGCGCGGCGCGGAGGGCTTCGAGAAGACCGTAGCCATCAAACGCGTGCTGCCGCACCTGGCGAGCGAGCCCACCATCGCGCAGATGTTCCTCGCCGAGGCGCGGCTGGCCACCCACCTGCAGCACCAGAACATCGCCACCGTCTACGACGTGGGGAGAAGCCCCGAGGGCCTCTTCCTCGTGATGGAGTTGGTGGACGGATGGGACCTAGGGACGCTGCTGAGACACACCGCCCGCCGCGACCACCGCTTCCCTCCCCACCTGGTGGCCTTCATCGGCGCCCAGGTGCTCGCGGGCCTCGTCCACGCCTACCGCCGCGTGCACAACGGCCGCCCCGTGCTCACCGCCCACCGGGACGTCTCGCCCTCCAACATCCTCATCTCGCGCGAGGGTGAGGTGAAGGTGACGGACTTCGGCATCGCCCGCATCGAGGGCGTGTCTATCGGCACGCAACCCGGCACCTTCAAGGGCAAGCTCCCCTACTCCGCTCCCGAGGCACTGCAGGGTCAGCCGGCGACCGCCCAGAGTGATCAGTTCTCACTCGGCATCGTCCTCTACGAGCTGCTCGCCGGACAGCACCCCTTCGGCGAAGGCTCGGAGGAGCCCATGGCCTTCGCCATGGCCATCACACAGCGAGAGCCCGCGCCACTCACGGATGTCCCCGCGCCCCTGGCAGCGGTGGTGAACCGCGCCCTGGCCAAAACGCCCGAGGCCCGTTTTCCCCGGCCCGAGGACATGGCCGAGGCGCTGGCCCGCTATCTGGCCCAGACCGGCGAGCCCGCCAGCTCGCCGTCCCTGGCCACGTTCATCGCCAGCCTCAACCCGCCCCTCACCCGCGTCCAGCAGACGGAGGCTTCCGAGCAGCAGCGCAACCTTGAGCCGACGGTCCGGCGGCCCTCGTTGCCCACCACCCTGGCCGTGAATCCCTCCTTCGCGCTGCAGATGACAGAGGACTGGAGCGAGCAGTCCGGAGGGCCCGCGCTCAGCGCGAGCGGACGGCTCATCGTGCCCACGGTCCCTGCTCCGGAGCCCGTCCCGGCTCCCGTCACGGCCCAGGTGCCTATCCCCACCCCAGCCCCCGCCGCCGCGCCTCTCCGAGCCCAAGAGCCCCACTGTCCCCAGTGCAACGCGCGCCTGCCCTCGGCTCACGCCTCGTGCAACCGCTGCGCACGGAAGCTGGCCCCGGGACTCTCCACGCTCGCCGAGGACCTCGTACCAGCCGAGCCACGAGCTCGCCCTGGAGCCGTCCCCCCGCCCTCGGTGCTGGACATGCGGGAAGAGGAGCTGGAGCTGGCCAAGCGGAGCCCCAAGAAGGGGACTCATTACGTGCCGCCCAAGCGCCGCCTCCCATGGGGCTCCGCGGTGGCGACCGTCGCCACGCTGCTGCTGCTGTCAGGCGCGGCCGTGCTGGGGATGCCCTACCTCCGGCCTCTCCTGACTCGGCTCCGCGACTCGACGAACCCGAAGCAGATGCCCCTGCTCTCCATCCAGAGCGAGCCTTCCGGAGCCCTCGTCATCGTCGACGGCGTGGAGTTGGGCACCACGCCCTTGGTCATCGACAACACCTACCCCGAGCAGGACATCCCCGTGAAGCTGACCCTCAAGGGCTACAAGTCCTGGAAGTCCAAGTTCACCGGCGGTCAGCCCGTGGCCCTGGAAGTGAAGCTCAAGCGCTGAGCGCTCGAGGCTCCGCCCTCACTTCACCAGGCGCAGGTGCCCACGCCTCGGAGAGGGCGGCTCGTCCTTGGGAGGACCCTCGGACTCGACGGGGGTCGCGACGGGCGGCTCCTCATGGGGCTCCTGCCGCGCCACCTCGCGCAGCACGGCCCGGGGCCGCTGCTCCGCTGGCGGGGCCGCCTGCTGCGCCACAGGCTCCGGCATCGGCGCCTTCGTCGTCACCATCGTCTGCTGGATGAGCTCGGGCGGCATGTCGTCCGGGTACATCCAAAATTCCTTCGTCACGTGACTGGTGATGGCGAAGAGCGCTGACCAGGGCACCGCCACCGTGAAGCGGCTCCCCGAGAAACTCAGGGTGCAGCGCACGCCCCACTCGCCCACCGTCAAATCCGGTGGATCAAACCGGTAGGACAGGTTGAGGCGCAGGTGCGCCTCGTTGCGCAGCGAGGACGGGACGAGCACCCCTGGACGACGCGCGTCCAGGTGAATCATCACCATGCCCTTATCCAGTGCGGCCAACAGCCGCGCCTTTTTCTCAGGACCTTTCTTGTCCATCGACGTGCGCAGAGCGAGTGAGGGGGGCGTTTCAGCGACGGCGCATCGCCCGGTCCATCTCCCGCTTCGTCTCCCGTTCCTTGATGTCCTGCCGTCGGTCCTCGTGCGTCTTACCCCGACACAACCCCAGCTCCACCTTCGCCCGGCCGTTCTTGAAGTACAGCAAGAGCGGGATGATGGAGTAACCCCGCTCCCGAACCTTCGTAGTCCACCGATCGATTTCCTCGCGGTGCATCAGCAGCTTGCGACCGCGGAGGGGCTCGTGGGTGAAGAAGCTGGAAGGATTGTAGACGCCGATGTGGGCATTGAGCAGATACAACTCACTCCCCTTCGGCAAGGCATAGGCGTCCGAGAGGTTGGCCGTCCCGGCACGCAACGCCTTCACCTCGCTCCCGGAGAGTTGAAGGCCGGCCTCGACCTTCTCGTCCACGGTGTAGGTGGCACGCGCCTTGCGGTTCTCCGTGATGATTTTGATGCCGGGATCCGTCCCGCCCTTGCCCTTTCCTCCCGCCATACGCTCGCTTCCTCTAGCCTCCGATGGGCTGGTTGTCGATCAGCCGTGTGGTACCGACGAAGGCCGCAACCAGCATCCGAGCCGGTTGGCCCGGGGTCACGGCCGCTAGCGGGGTCAGCGAGGTGGCATCCACCAGTTCCACATAATCCTCGCGCAGGCCCGCCGCCTCCAATTCCCGACGTACCACGCCCACCAAAGCTGAAGTCTCGCGGGTTCCCTGCCGATAAAGGGCCTGGGCGGCAGCCAGGCCACGCGACAGGGCGAGCGCCCGCTTCCTGTCTTCCGGCGACAAGTAGGCATTGCGCGAGCTCATGGCCAGCCCATCCGGCTCACGCACGGTAGGCATGCCGAGGATCTCCACCCCCAGGTGCAGGTCGCGCTCGAGGGCGCGGATGACCTGGAGCTGCTGGTAGTCCTTCTCACCAAAGAGGGCGAGGTGGGGCCTGAAGAGGCACAGCAGCTTCGTCACCACCGTGGCCACGCCCTTGAAGTGGCCGGGCCGGCGCGCGCCGCACAGGCCCTGGCTCACCTGCGTCACCTCCACGTACGTCTGGAAGCCCGGCGGGTACACCTCGGCGGGCACGGGGGCGAAGACGGCCTCCACCCCCGCGCTGGCGCACTTGGCCAGGTCCCCCTCCATGTCCCGCGGGTAGCGCGACAGGTCCTCGTTGGGACCGAACTGGGTGGGGTTGACGAAGATGGAGGCCGCGACGACGTCGGCACGGGCACGCCCCTCGCGCATCAGCGAGATGTGTCCGTCATGCAGGAAGCCCATGGTGGGCACCAGGGCCAGTCGGCGGCCCGAGCGGCGGATGGACTCCGCCCACGCGGCGGTCTCGGCAACAGTGCGAAGGACGAGGGGTGCCATGGGTCAGACCGGAGCTCCGTACACGGGACCCATCTTCTCAGCGCCCTCGCCAGGTGCCTCCGTCGTGGGCTCCGGAGGAGCGGTCACGAGGCGGATGGGCTTGGACTTGAAGGAGTGCTCCTCGTCCGGGAACGTGCCCGCGCGGACCTCGGAGAAGTAGGCGCCTACGGCCTCGGTGATGGAGCCGTGGAGGTTGGCGTAGCGCTTCACGAACTTGGGCTTGAAGTCCGGGTTCATCCCCAACAGGTCGTAACAAACGAGCACCTGGCCGTCACAGTACTTGCCCGCGCCAATGCCGATGGTGGGGATGGAGAGGCGCTGCGTAATCTGCCGCCCCAGTTCCAGCGGCACGCCCTCGAGCACCAGAGAGAAACAGCCGGCGCGCTCCAGCGCGAGGGCGTCCTCGAGAATCTTGTTCGCGGCGTCCTCGTCGCGGCCCTGCACCACGTAACCGCCCATCTTGTGCACCGACTGCGGCGTGAGGCCCAGGTGGCCCATGACGGGAATGCTGGCACGGACGATGGCGGAGATGACGTCGGCGAACTCGGCGCCGCCCTCCAGCTTCACCGCTCCCGCCTTGCCCTCCGCCACCAGACGGCCGGCATTGCGGACCGCCTCCTCCACCGACACCTGGTAGCTCATAAAGGGCATGTCGGTCACCACCAACGCCCGCTTCGTCCCGCGGTTGACCGCGAGCGAGTGGTACACCATCTGGTCCATCGTGACCGGGAGGGTGGAGTCGTGGCCCTGGATGACCATGCCCAACGAGTCCCCCACGAGCAGCACGTCCGCCCCGGCTTCATCGAAGACGTGGGCAAAGGTGGCATCGTAGGCCGTGACCATGGTGATCTTCTGGCCGCTCTGCTTCAGGCGCTTCAGCGTATGGATGGTGACCTTGTCCTTCACGGTTCACCTCCTCTGAGGGTGAGGGTTCAATGTCCTGCCGTACATGCATGGCCGCCCCTCGCCGTCCCCGGAGGGATCGCCGGAAGCAGCCATCGGAGACACTCTAACGCCCTCGAAGCGTTGCGGGGGCTTCTCTTTGAGGGCAGGCAGGCAATCGAGCCCCCCTCTCAGGGCCGCTTACCACCCGTAGGCAGGTAGTGCTGAGTGCCCTGACGCGCCCGGTCGATGGCGCCCAGCAGCCCCTTCAGGTCCCCCTCGTCATGGACAAAGTCGATGTCCGACGTGTCCACCACCAGCAGCGGCGTCTCCGTGTAGTGCGAGAAGAACTCGTTGTACGAGTGCACGAGCTCTTCCAGGTAGCCGGCATCGAACTGCCGCTCGAACTCGCGGCCACGCTTCTTGATGCGGTGGAGCAGCACGTCCAGCCGCGCCTGCAGGTAGATGACGAGATCCGGCCGTGTGACGCGAGGACTGAGCGCCTCGAAGACACGCTCGTAGAGCGCCAGCTCGTGCGAGTCCAGCGTCAGGCACGCGAAGATGCGATCCTTGGCGAACAGGTAGTCGCTGACCGTCACCGAGTTGAACAGGTCCGGCTGGAACAGCTCCTGCTGCTGCTTGAAGCGCGAGAGCAGGAAGAAGATCTGCGTCTGGAAGGCGTACTTCTGCCGATCCGCGTAGAAATTGGCGAGGAAGGGGTTCTCCTCGACGATCTCGAAAATGCGCCGAGCCGCAAAGCGCTCGGCGAGGATGTTGGAGAGGCTCGTCTTACCGACGCCGATGGGCCCCTCGACCACGATGTAGCGGTTGTCCATCCGCTTCGAGACCTCCGACTGCAACGAAAACCACGCGCCCCCTCTTCCACCGGCGGGCAGCGGGGCGCGGAATAGAACACGGGAGTGGCGACCGGGCAATGATCGCGCTCTCCAGCGCATCGCCACGCTTGACGGCCTGATGGGCGTCCACTACCAGGGACCCACGCGCGGTGAGGGAGACGCGGACGCGTAGGGACAGAGGGAGATGAATCGACGGCAGCGCGCGAAGACAGTCATCGAGCTGGAGCCACGCCGGACCACGGCCACCGAGACGGCCCGGTCCCCCGAGAAGACGGTGGAGCCCGATCCGCTCTACGGTGTGGTCCTCCTGAAGACGGCCCTGGAGCTCAAACGCCGGAGGGACGGCTCGCCCGAGGAGATCCTCCGCAGCGTGCTGGCACGTATGCGGCTGCCCGAGGACGAGTTCCGCGCCTGGCTCTCGCAACAAGGCGAGCTGTCCAAGGTGCTCGGCGGCGGCGAGTCCTGAGCCCCTAGCGCTCGGCCACCCACCCCTGCAGCGCGTTATCCACCGCGCTGCCGAGCGACTTGCAGAACGCGTACTCGGTCCGCAACCGCTCCACCGGCGTGGCCGCCTCGAAGCGCCGCGTCTCGAAGAAGAGCGCGTATACCACCTTGTCGCCTACCTTCGAGCGGATGCCCAGGTACTCGCCCTGGACGTCCATCTGCGGCAACAGCATCCGCTCCAGCGAGCGGTAGACCTGAGCCATGTCCCGGGTGGCACCGACGAAGGTGCTCTCGTCGAGCATGGGAATCGGACTGGGATCGCCCCAACGCAGCAGCACCACCCCGTCGGGGCGAGCAAATACCGCGTACACCACACCGAACCGGTGCAGCACCGGCTCCAGTGCCTCCAGGGGCAGGGGCTTCATCAATCCTCTCCGAGCCCCTCTTTCGTTAACACCAGAGCGCGCCGGACGCCAACTCGTGGCTACCCGGAGATGGGACCGAGCGCGCGCTCGATGGCGGCGAACTCCTCGGACGAGAGCGTCTCCGCGCGCCGCATGGGATCAATGCCCGCAGTCTCCAGGGCCTGATGGAGTTGCTCCGTCGTGCCCAGAGACTTGTCCGACTTCAGCGAGTTGAAGAGCGTCTTGCGGCGCTGCGCGAACCCCGCCTTCACCAGGCGGATGAAGCGTGCACCGTCCACCACGGGGGCGAGGGGCTCGGGGCGACGGATGAGCCGCAGCACCGCCGAGTCCACCTTGGGCGGCGGATGGAAGCGGCGAGCGTCGATGTCGAAGAGGTTCTCCGCGGTGAAGTAGAGGCCCAGGATGGCGGTGAGCAGGCCGTAGTCGCGCCCGCCCGGCTCAGCCGCGAGCCGATCCACCACCTCCTTCTGCAAGGTGAAGACGGCGCGCGTCACGTGCTCGCGCTGCTCCAGCACCTGGAAGAGGATGGAGCTCGTCAGGTGGTACGGAAGGTTGCCCGCCACCTTCACCTCGGGCGCCCCCGCCACCTCGGCGAAGTCCACCGTGGCCGCGTTGCCGTCCACCACGCGCACGCCGGAGATGGCCTCCTTCTCCAGCACGGAGATCATGTCCCGGTCCTTCTCGACCGCCGTGACGCGCGCGCCCGTGGCGGCGAGGAAGCGCGTCAGGTGCCCCAGGCCCGGGCCCAGCTCCACCACCGGCTCGCCTTCGCGCAGCTCCAGCGCGTCGGCGATAGCCTCCAAGATGTCCGGGTCGCCCAGGAAGTTCTGACCCCAGCTGTGCTTGGCCCTCAGGCCATGACGCTGGAGGATGTCACGAGGTGTATCCACGAGGGTGTCCCTTCACATGCGCCAGGCCGGGTCCGCGGACAGGTTGAAGTCGCCACGAAGACCCCGACGCCAGGCCTCGTAGCCGGCCACGGCGATCATCGCGCCATTGTCCGTGCACAACCGCACCGGCGGGAGATAGAGCTGCAGGTTGCGCTCCTCGGCGCGCTCCTGGCACAGCGAGCGCAGCCGCGAGTTGGCCGCCACGCCTCCGCACACCACCAGGCGCTTGAGGCCCAGCCGACGCGCGGCGGCGACGAACTTCTTCGACAGCGCGTCCGCCACGGCCTCCTGGAAAGAGGCGCACAGGTCCGCCAGTTCCTGCCCCTCGGGGACGCCGTGCTTGCGCACGTGGTGCAGCACCGCCGTCTTCAGCCCAGAGAAGGACCAGTCAAAATTCTCCGAGCCGGGCAGCGCGCGAGGGAACCGAATGGCCTCCGGGTTCCCCTTCTGCGCGAGCTGATCAATCGGCAACCCACCCGGGTACGGCAGGCCGAGGATGCGCGCCGTCTTGTCATAGGCCTCGCCGGCGGCGTCGTCGCGGGTGCTGCCCACCAGCCGATAGCGGCCGTAGTCCTGCACCTCGTAGAGGCTGGTGTGGCCACCGGACACGACGAGTCCCAGGAAGGGAGGCTCCGGCGCGTCCTCAAGCAGCCGGATGGCGAGCAGGTGCCCCTCGAGGTGGTTCGCCCCAACGAAGGGCTTGCCCGTGGCGAGGCTCAGCGACTTGGCCACCTGCACGCCCACCAGGAGGGCCCCGATGAGGCCGGGTCCCGAGGTGACGGCGATGAGGTCCACATCGTCGAGCGTCTTGCCAGCCCGGGTGAGGGCCTCGTGCAGGACAGGCATCACCTGCACCACGTGGTTGCGGCTGGCGAGTTCCGGCACCACCCCACCCCAGCGACGGTGGATGTCCACCTGGGTGGAGACGACGTCGGCGAGCACGCGCCGGCCGTCCTCTACGAGGGCGGCGGCGGTCTCATCACAGGAGGTTTCGATTCCGAGTACGAGCAAGGGCATCCTCTCTACCAGGAGCCCGCCGCCTCGCCTACTGTCCGAGCGACTTGAGCGCGGCGCGCACGTCGTTGGCGTACTGGCCGGAGGGCTCCAACAAGAGATAGCGCTTGTAGGCGTCGATCGCCTTCTTGTCCTGCTGGACCATCTGCCGGCCCATGCCCAGGCACAGCCAGGCGTGGGCGTTGTTGGGCTGCTCCTTCAGCGCGTCCTCCAGCAGCTTGACGGCCTCGCGGTAGCTCGAGTCGCTGCGCACCAGGGAGATGCCCAGGCCCGCCTTCGCCTCGGCGGAGTCCGGCTTGAGGCCAAGCGCCTTGCGGTAGGCGAAAGCCGCGGCCTTGTAGCGACCGGTCGCCTGGAGCTTCTTGGCCCGGCGCGCCAGCTCGGCGTACTGCGCCTCGGGGCTCAACTTCTGCGTCTCGGCCTGCTCGGGCTCGTCGCCCTTGTCGTCCTCCTCCGAAGGCGGGGTGCCATTCGCGGCGACGGCCGGCTGCTCAGTGGCCTGGGACGGAGTTCCCGCATCGGGCGTCTGGGCCGCGGTGGCCGGCTGCTCCGGCTGGGCCGGCGTCTCGGGCGGCTTCGTCTCCGGTGCCTTCGCCTCGGGCGCCTTGTTCTCGGGCTCCGGCGCCTTCACCTGCTCGGTAGGCGCGGGCTTCGGCTGCGGCGGAGGCGTGGGCGTTCCATCCGACTGGCCGAACACCACCACCGCGGCGGCCACGGCGATCGCCACGACTCCCAACCCGACGTAGAGGCCCGTGCGCTTCGGCTTCGGCAGCTGCACATCGTCATCAGCCACCGGCGCCTTCTTGGGCGCCTGCGAAGGCCTGGGCGTCGGCCGCGGCTTGGGCTCCTCCACGGGCTTGCTGGCCACCGCCGGAGCGGGCTTGGGCTGCTCCGCGGGTTTGGACGCGGCGGCGGGCTCGGAGGGCGCGGGCGCGCCATGACCCGGGTACGGAGGAAGTGCGAGCTGCTGGGGCTTCTCGGCCGGCTTCTCAACCGGCGTCTCCGCAGGCTGCACGGCGGCAACGGGCGCGGGAGTGGAAGCCGGAGGCGGGGTCTCCTGCGCTGGAGCCTCGGGCTTCAGACCCGTCACCAACGTCACCTCCTGGGCCGGAGTCGCGGGCTCCGGAGGAGGCACGGGCGGCAACGGATTGGGGGCCACGGCGGCGCCACCAAAGATAGGGCCACGCGACGAGGACTCCGCCGGCGGCTCCGCGGGAGCCGGGGGCACGACGGGCAAAGGCGCGGGCGTGGTCGCAGGCGCGGGCGCACTGGCAGACGCCGGAGCGCGAGGCGCCGGAGACCAACCCGGACCCCAACCTCCCGCCGAGCCCAGGCCATCCACGTCCACCCGGTTCCAGTCGAGCAGCAAGCTCCGCCGCTCAATCTCCTTGGCGCGGTGGGCCGGCGCGGGATCCACGAGGAACGCGGAGCCCTCGGCCGTGCGCGGAGGCGCGATGATGTCCGTCTCCGGAACGTTCGACGGGCGCTTCCTCGCCTCGAAGACGACGACGTTGGCGAGCTGCGGTTGCGACTCCAGCGTGGCCTGCGGCTGCAGCTCCTCCGTGGCCTGCGGCTCCGGCGCGCTCACGGGCTGGGCCACCACGGGCGCGGCCACTGGGGCCACCGGCGGTACGGGAGCCACGGGCGGCGCCACCACGGGCGCCACCGGCTCCGGCGCTGGCTCGGCGGGAGCACTCGGCGCCGGCGCGTTGTGGAGCCACTCCTCGATGCCAGGCTTGCCGCTCTGCACGGGCTCCTGCGAGACGCTGCCCAGCTCGCGAATGAGGCCCTCGAAGTACAGCTTGCTGATGATGCCCAGCGCCGCCAGGTCGTCGAAGTCCGAGTCCTCCACCACCCGGCTCAGGCTGCGCTTGCCGTCAAAGAGGCGCAGCAGCCCGTTCACCTCGTCCGGAATCTCCGAGAGGCGATCGGCCAGCTGGTGGTAGTCGATCTCGAACACCGTCTCCAGCGGCGGGAGCTGCTCGAGCATGCGGCCCCACTCGTCCAGCCGGCGCATGCCCTCCATGAGCAGGCCCTGGGTGGAGACCTCGATGCGCTCGGGCCGATCCAGCGCGGTGAATTGAACTTCGAACTCACCCTCGGTGGCGTTGAGCAGACGGTAGAACGCGTTCTCGCCCTTGAGCCGCCCCATCTCCGCGTCGATGACGCGGCCTTCCTTGAAGTAGATGGTGGCGACCCGGTCTCCCTTGATGGAGATGGTACCCGTCTTGCGGCCGATCTCGAACGTCTGGACCAGGTCCACCACGCCCATGTCGGCCAGGTTGCCCGCGAACCCGCCCTTGGTCGTCTCGCGCCGCTCGATCCTCTCCTTGTCCGCCTTCTGGAGGATCATCGTCACGCGCGTGACGATCTCTTTGATGTAGATGGGCTTGGTCAGGTAGTCGTCGCCACCGAGCTCCAAGCCCTTCACCTTCGCCTCCACCGCCTTCTGGTTGGTGAGGAAGACGAAGGGGATGTGCTTGTAGCGCTCGTCCGACTTGAGCGTCTTGCACAGCTCGAAGCCGTCCATCTCCGGCATCTTCGTGTCGGCGAGCACGAGGTCCGGCGGGCTGATCTGCACCTTCTCGAGCGCGTCCTTGCCGTGAATCGCGGTCGTGACGGAGAAGCCGGCCTTCTTCAGGCTGACTTCCATGACACGGAGACTCTTCGGGTCACCATCGACCAGGAGCAGGTGCTGCTTGGCCACGTTCGAATGCCTTTCGCTGCGGACGGCCGAGTGAGGGCGCCCGGCGCGGAGAATGTCGGATGATCATGCCCGCTCTCCAGGCATGTCAATAATGGTCAAGGGGACTGGGAACCCGCCCTGCATGCAAGGGAACGAGCACCTGTAGCAGCAGGCTCGGCGCCCCCGCCCGAGACCCTGCCGAGCGAGCGCAATTGCCAGGAAAGTCCCAACCTGTCCACCCCGCGATACTTGGAGCGGCAAGGGAGGAAGCATCCGAGAACCCGGACCTCAGCCGAAGAGGCCGCCCTTCTTGTTCGGAGGCGGATTCTTCTTGCGCATCTCGATGAGGCGCAGCTCCTGGTTGGCCTCGAGGTGCTTGGGGTTGGCGCGCACCGCCTCGCGGAAGTGGCGCTCGGCACGCCCCATGTCGCCCTCGACGCGCGCAATCACCCCGAGCTGGTAGTGGGCGCGATCGCACTTGGGGTCCAGCTTGAGCGCCTCGGCCATCATCTGCTTCGTCTTGGGGAGCTCCGCCTTGCGCTGGGGGTCCATGTAGATGGCCCACGCCCGGGCAGCGAGGTACACCGCCTTGGGCTGCGCGTTGAAGGCCCGCTCGAAGTGTTCGGCCGCGGCCACGAAGTCCCGCTTGCGGAAGAACACCTCGCCCATCTTGAAGAGCTCGTTCGGGTCCGTCCCCGAGGACGAAGCACTCCCCTGCTGCGAGCCCTTGGAGCGCAGCTCCTGGAGGTAGGCCGCGCGCTTCGTGTCGTCGTAGAGGACCTCGTAGGCCTCGCGGATGGCCTCGAAGACGGTGGTCATCTTGGGCGCGAGCTCGGAGAGCGACGGAGGCAGGCGATCCGGGTGGAAGCGCTTGGCGAGCCCGAGGAACGCGGTCTTCACCTGCTCCCGCTTCACGTCCGGGCTGATGGGGAGCTCCAACGTGGTGAAGTAGTCCCGCTTGTCCTGCACGTCCGCGTAGCGCTTCTCGATGAGCCGAGCGAGCTCCTGCTCGGGGCTGAGCGGAGCCGGCGCACCGGGAGACGGAGGAGGCGGCGCGGGAACAGCCGGAACCGCCACGGGGCCGGTGAGCTCCATGGCGCGCTGGAGCAGGCGCTGACGGCGGACCTTCGAATCCTCGTCGGAGGCCTCCTCCTCCAGGTCCTCCTCGCTGAAGGACAGCTCGTCCCACGCCTCGGGTTCCTGGGGATCGCCGCTCTGGACCGAGGCGGCCACGGAGACAGGAGCAGGCGCGGGAGCCACGGGTTGGGGAGCAGTCCCGGTGGAGGGCGCGGAGCTGGCCGCCGCCGGCGATGGGGCCGGGGCACCTGCCTCCTTTGGAACCTCCGTGAGGACGAGCGACTCCAAGTGCGCGTCGACCTGCTGCAGCGCGGCCTCGAAGGAAGCGTTGATGTCGCCAGGGGCCTCGCCGGAGTTGGCGTTGTCGAAGGTGACGATCCGCCAGAGGTCGTCATCGCCCGTGGGCCGAGGAGCATCCGGCCCCAGCCGAAGCGGCTGCATGGGAGGGGGAGGCGCACTGCTGCGGGCGAACAGGTTCGGGGGAACAGCAGCCGCAGGAGCCGGTGCGCTGGGAACGGGCATCGGCGCGCCGGCGGCAGGCTTTGGCGCGCCGGCGGCGGGCTTCGGTGCACTGGCGGCGGGCTTTGGCGCGCCGGCAGCGGGCTTCGGCGCGCCGGCAGCGGGCTTCGGCGCGCCGGCGGGCGAACGGAGACCCGGGGGAACCGGGAGCTGCATACTGTTGGCGGGCGAACGAAGCCCAGGGGGAACAGCGACCCGAGGAGGTGCCGCAGGCTGCGGTCGCGCGGCCTGAGGAGGCGCGATGGGCGCGGGAGCAACAGGCGCGGGAGCAGCGGGCGCGGCCACAACAGGAGCAGCGGCAACCCGCGAGGGAGAGGGAGCCGGCTCCTCGGTGAGCCACGCCTCGGGAGGAGCGGACCCGGCTCGCCGCATGGCCTCCTGCATGTCCCGCATCAATGCGGCATTGGCCTGCTCGCGCGCGAGACGAAGTGCGGCCGAGTCCTCCGTCTCAGGCAGTTCCGCGCCACCTGGGCTCTTGGCCAGTTCCAGCTCACCCGACCCGATTGCCGGCTCGGCATCGCTCGGGAACGCGTCGAACCAAGCCTCGGATGAAGGCACCACCTGGGCGAGGGAGTCCTCGACCTGCGCACCGGGCGTCCCCGCCGTGGCGGATGCATCGGAGAGCAGACTGAGGTCAAACGAATGCGTGGGCTCCTGAGACTCGCTTGGCGATGCAGTGAGGATCAACTCGCCATCCTGCAACTCGGCCGCTTCGGCGATGCGCGCCACGTCCGACAGCTGGGAGACCTCGGAGAGGCGCAGATGCTCCGCAAGACGCTGTGCCTCCGCTCGACGCTTCTCCTCCGCGATGCGCGCGGCCTCGGCACGCCGAGCCGCCTCAGCCCGACGAACCTCTTCGGCGATACGTTCGGCCTCGGCACGCCGAGCTTCCTCTGCGCGGCGCGCCTCTTCCGCCAACCGAGCTTCTTCGGCGCGACGAGCCTCTTCGGCGCGACGAGCCTCTTCGGCGCGACGAGCTTCCTCCGCGATGCGTGCAGCCTCGGCACGCCGAGCTTCCTCTGCACGGCGCGCCTCTTCCGCCAACCGAGCATCTTCGGCGCGACGAGCTTCTTCAGCGCGACGAGCCTCTTCGGCGCGGCGGGCTTCCTCCGCGATGCGTGCAGCCTCGGCACGCTGAGCTTCCTCTGCGCGGCGCGCCTCTTCTGCGAGACGAGCCTCCTCGGCTAGGCGAGCCTCTTCCTCTGCCCTAAGCCGCGCCTCTTCCGCCAGGCGAGCCTCTTCGGCCAGCCTGGCCTCTTCCGCGAGGCGAGCCTCTTCCTCTGCCCTAAGCCGCGCCTCTTCGGCCAGCCTGGCCTCTTCCGCGAGGCGAGCCTCTTCCGCGAGTCTGGCCTCCTCTGCCAGCCTGGCCTCCTCCGCCCGACGTCGCGCCTCTTCAGCCAGCCGTGCTTCTTCCGCGAGACGCGCCTCTTCCGCGAGACGAGCCTCCTCGGCCAGCCTGGCCTCCTCCGCCCGACGTCGCGCCTCTTCGGCAAGGCGCGCCTCTTCGGCGAGACGAGCCTCTTCTTCAGCCCGAAGCCGCGCCTCTTCCGCGAGTCGTGCCTCTTCGGCAAGGCGCGCCTCTTCCGCGAGACGAGCCTCTTCTTCAGCCCGAAGCCGCGCCTCTTCCGCGAGTCGTGCCTCTTCGGCCAGTCGCGCCTCTTCCGCGAGTCGTGCCTCTTCGGCCAGTCGCACCTCTTCCGCGAGGCGAGCCTCCTCGGCTAGGCGAGCCTCTTCAGCCAGTCGAGCCTCTTCCTCCGCCCGAAGCCGCGCCTCTTCCGCGAGTCTGGCTTCCTCCGCGAGACGTGCCTCTTCGGCCAGTCGCGCCTCTTCCGCGAGTCGTGCCTCTTCGGCTAGGCGAGCCTCTTCGGCCAGTCGCGCCTCTTCCTCCGCGCGAAGCCACGCCTCTTCCGCGAGACGTGCCTCTTCGGCTAGCCGTGCCTCTTCCGCGAGTCTGGCTTCTTCCGCGAGGCGAGCCTCTTCAGCCAGTCGCGCCTCTTCCTCCGCCCGAAGCCGCGCCTCTTCCGCGAGTCGTGCCTCTTCGGCCAACCGGGCCTCTTCCGCGCGGCGAGCCTCTTCCTCGAGTCTGGCTTCCTCCGCGAGGCGAGCCTCTTCGGCCAGTCGCGCCTCTTCCTCCGCCCGAAGCCGCGCTTCTTCCGCGAGCCGTGCCTCTTCGGCTAGCCGTGCTTCTTCCGCGCGGCGAGCCTCTTCCTCGAGTCTGGCTTCCTCCGCGAGTCGTGCCTCTTCGGCCAGTCGCGCCTCTTCGGCCAGTCGCGCCTCTTCCTCCGCCCGAAGCCGCGCCTCTTCGGCCAGTCGCGCCTCTTCGGCCAGTCGCGCCTCTTCCTCCGCCCGAAGCCGCGCCTCTTCAGCCAGTCGCGCCTCTTCGGCCAGCCGAGCCTCTTCCGCGAGTCGTGCCTCTTCGGCCAGTCGCGCCTCTTCGGCCAACCGCGCCTCTTCCGCGCGACGTGCCTCCTCCGCGAGTCTGGCCTCTTCAGCCAGTCGCGCCTCTTCCTCCGCCCGAAGCCGTGCCTCCTCCGCGAGACGCGCCTCTTCGGCCAACCGCGCCTCTTCCGCGCGACGCGCCTCTTCCGCGAGTCTGGCCTCCTCTGCGAGACGCGCCTCTTCAGCCAGTCGCGCCTCTTCCTCCGCCCGAAGCCGTGCCTCCTCTACGAGACGCGCCTCTTCGGCCAACCGCGCCTCTTCCGCGCGACGTGCCTCTTCCGCGAGTCTGGCCTCCTCTGCGAGACGCGCCTCTTCGGCCAACCGGGCCTCTTCCGCGAGGCGTGCCTCCTCAGCCAGTCGCGCCTCTTCCTCCGCCCGACGTCGCGCCTCTTCGGCCAGCCGAGCCTCTTCCGCGAGTCTGGCTTCCTCCGCGAGGCGCGCCTCCTCGGCCAGTCGGGCCTCTTCCTCCGCCCGACGTCGCGCCTCTTCGGCGAGCCGTGCCTCCTCCTCGCGTCGCGCCTCTTCTTCTCGCCGGGCCTGCTCGCGAGCCTCCCAGGCCTCGATGGACAGTGACTCGACGAGCCCCTCGCGCTCGAGAACGTGGAGCAGCACCTCCTGGGCAGGCGTCAGTCCCTCCAGGCGCTGAAAGTCCGCCAGCGTCAGGAGCAGAGCCATCTCCTGCGCACTGGCCACCCACGGGGCACACGCCCCCGGCTCCGCGCAGCGGTACATGCGCGGCTCGGGAGCCTCGGCGCCCGCGGGCTCGAGGGCCGCCCGGACGACGCGAGTCCCCGCGATGGGGTGGAACATCTCCTCCACCCCACCCTCCTCGAAAGCGGCGCGCTCGGCGAGCTGACTCAGCCTCCGCACCTCGCAGAGCACCTGCTGCTCCGCCACGGCCTGTGGCGCCAACCCGAGCTCCTCCAGCAGCTCCTCGTCCGGAGAGCCCGCGCTCTGCCGGGCCCACAGCGCATCCAGCAGCTCGGCGTGGATACGCCCGGCCTGCATCAGCGACTGCACCGGGGTCTGGTACCCGAAGCCGAGCCGCGTCCCCACCAGGTCTCCACCCTGGAGGAACAGGAGCGCCTCACGCCCACCGGCGTGCAGCGTGAGCCGGCCGGTGGCGCGGGACTTGTGGGCGGAGTACAGCGTTTCGGCGACCAGCGAGGGGGGCATGCGGCCTCCAGTGTAGTCCGTCCGCCTCTCCTCTCAACTCGGCGTGCCTGCCCGCCCGGCCGCCGCGCCAAATTGCACCTGCCGCAGGGCCTCGTAGGCGGCGATGCCCACGGCGGTGGACAGGTTCAGGCTGCGGCGCTCGGGCAGCATGGGGATGGTGACGGCCGTCCCCGAGCCCCCGGCGATGATGTCTCGGGGCAGCCCCTGTGTCTCCGAGCCGAAAACCAGGTGGTCTCCCTCCTCGAAGCCGGCGGCATACAGGGATGTAGCGGCACGAGCGGAGAAGAGCCACCGCCTGGCCGAGGGCCACTCGGCCAGGTAGGCGTCGTAGTCCGGGTAGAGCTTCAGGAAGACCTTGTCCCAGTAGTCGAGCCCGGCCCGCTTGAGGTGCCGATCATCGATCGAGAACCCCAGGGGCTCCACGAGGATGAGGCGGCAGCCGGTGACGGCGCACAACCGGGCGACATTGCCGGTGTTGGGGGGAATCTGGGGGGAGACGAGGACGAGGTGGAAGGGGCGCGCCAGGGGCTGGAGCATTGGAGTAGAAAGCGCGACATGCGCCTGAGGGTGAACAATGTGACACGAGACCGCCTGCTCGCGGACCGCGCCGAGCGGGCCCAGTCGTTTATGGACCGCTTCGTCGGGTTGATGGGCCGGCGCTCGCTGGCCTTTGGGGAGGGGCTGCACATCGTGCCGTGCAACTCCATCCACACCTTCTTCATGCGCATTCCCATCGACGTAGCCTTCCTCGACGCCAACGGGGTCATCGTCAAGCAGTTCCTGGCGCTGCCCCCCTGGAGGGCGACCTCGGTGTACTTCCAGGCGAAATCCGTGCTGGAGCTGCCCGCGGGAACGCTCCAGGCGAGTGGCACCCTGGAGGGCGACCGACTCTCATTTGATCAGGAGACGTGAGGCCTGAATGGGAGTGAAGAGGCCAACCTTCCAGGCGCCTAGGGTTTTGACCCCCTTCGTGGCGCTTTGTTAACCTGCCCCTCCGTCCAAGGCACCTCCCTGGACACGTTGGAGATCCCCCGAGCATGCGCATCGAGGTTGCTGGCAACACCCACGTCGGGATGAAGCGGAACCACAATGAGGACAACTACCTCATTTTGACCGACGAGAACCTGTGCTGTGTCGCTGATGGGATGGGCGGACACTCCTCTGGGGAGATCGCCTCGAAGATCGCCGTGGAAGAGCTGGCCGAGTTCTTCCGGATGACGTCGCGCGACCAGGACGCCACCTGGCCGTTCAAGATGGAGAAGACGCGCAACTACGACGAGAACCGGCTGGCCACGGGCATCAAGCTGGCCAACAAGAGCATCTTCGAGAAGGCCTGCTCGGACACGAAGTACAAGGGCATGGGGACGACGATCGTCTCGGTGCACTTCACGCAGGGCTCGGCGTACGTGGGGCACGTGGGCGACAGCCGCGTGTACTTCTTCCGCCAGGGCGTGCTGACGCAGGTGACCGAGGACCACTCCCTGCTCAACGACTACCTCAAGGCGAAGAAGCTCACGCCGGAGGAGATTGAGAACTTCCCGCACAAGAACGTCATCGTCCGCGCGCTGGGCATGAAGGAGACGGTGGTAGTGGACGTGGCGAAGGTGGAGCCGCAGCAGGGCGACATCTTCCTGCTGTGCTCGGACGGCCTGTCCGGCATGGTGACGGATCCGCAGATGCAGGAAGTGCTCGCGCGCACGACAGAGCTGGACAAGGCGTGCTCGCAGCTCATCGACCTGGCGAACGCGGCGGGTGGCAACGACAACGTCACCTGCGTGCTGGCGCGCTTCCACGCCAACTGAAGCTCACGGGGTGAGCGGCGCGGGCACGCGGTGTGCCCCCCAGGCCACCACCTCGACCAGCTCCTCGCCGGGAGCCACCTCGGTCCCTTCCAGGATGGCGCAGCGCTCGAGCCGGGCTCCCGCGCCCACGCGGACGTGCGAGCCCACGGAGACAGAGGCCCCGACGCGAACCCCTTCCGCCAAGGAGCACCCTCCATCGAAGTAGGCCGGCCCCGTCACCTGGGCCTCGCCCACGCGAGCAGAGGGATTCACCCAGTAGTTCCCCTGTCCACGAGGCGCCGAGGCGAAGGGCGAGTCCGCGCCCAACCCCTCCAGCGACACCTGTCCGGACAGCACATCGCGCACGGTGGACAGGTAGCGCGAGGGCGTGCCCAGGTCAGACCAGTATGAGCGAACCACCTCGCCGCGCACGGTGAGACCCGCCTCCATCATCCGCACGTAGACATCGCGGTTGATGTCCTCGGGGCCCTCGGGGGACATGAAGTCGAAGGCGCGCGGGGAGATGATGTGTACGCCCGTGAAGTGCCAGGGCGAGAGCCCCTCGCCCCCGGGCCCGAACTTCGCGATGCGGCGCACGTTCTGCCGCGCGTCCATCTCCACCGCGGCGTACTTCTCATTCTCGGGCATGGGCAGCAGCACCATGGTGGCCGCCGCGCCCGAGGCCCGATGCGCCGCCACCACGGGGCGCAGGTCCACCGGAAAGAGGATGTCGCCGTTGAAGACGATGAAGTCGTCTCCCTCGAGGAAGGGCCGCAGGCCCCGAATGCCGCCGCCGGTGCCCTGGATGACGGGCTCATGCACCACGTGCAGCGGCACGCCCACGCGGTCGCACTCGGCGCGCGCGGTGGAGGTCATGACGTCCGGCAGGTGGTGCGTGTTGATGCCCACCTCCCGCACGCCCGCGGCTCGCAGCACCGCCAGGTGGTAGCGAAAGAGGGGTTGCCCGAGGAACGGCATGGCCGGCTTGGGCCAGCGCTCGGTGAACGGACGCAGGCGCGTACCCAGCCCCGCGCAGAGGACCATGGCCTTCATGTGCAACCCCTCCCCTCTCCTGTCAGCCCAGCTCGGGGACGTACTTCGCCACCAGCTTCTGCAGCCCGCTCAGCTCCGGCCGCAGCTTGAACGCATCGCGCACGTAGCGCAGCGACGCGGGGATGGACACCAGGAAGCCCGGGTTGCCCTTCACGCGGTTGATGAACTCGAAGCGACCCGCGTCCTTCAGCTTGCGCTGGATGGTGAGCAGATCGAAGAAGGCCTTGAAGGACTTCGGCTCGATGCGCTCGCCCGTGAGATCCGCGAAGGTGGCGATGTAGCGGTCGAGCATCGTGTCCACGAAGCCCCGGTCCAGCTCCACGTAGCTGTCGCGCAGCAGGGCCACCAGATCGTACTGGCGCGGACCCTGGAGGGCGTCCTGGAAGTCGATGACCACCAGCTCGCCGTCCTTCATCATGATGTTGCGGCTCTGGTAGTCGCGGTGCGTGAAGCCACGCGGCGCGGCGGCCAGCTGCTTCGCGATGTCGCGGAAGATGCGGTCCAGCTCGGCGCGCTCGGAGTCGGTGGGCTTCTTGCCGCTCCACACCTCGAGGCCCCACTCGCGGAAGTGGTGGAGCTCCCAGTCGTAGAGGTCCTCGTCGAAGGCGCGGGTGAAGGCGAGGCAGTCCGGATCCTGATGGCGCTCGGCCTGGGCGCGCATGCGGGCCAGCAGATCCACCGCGCGGGTGTAGAGGGCCTGGTTGTTCTTGCCGCCCTCGAGCGCCGCCTCGAAGGTGATGTCGCTCAGGTCCTCCAGCACCATCATCCCCGCGGGCTCGTCGAAGCGCAGAATCCGCGGCACGCGGATGCCCAGCTTCTCCAGGTAGCGGTGGACGTTGACGAAGGGCAGCTCCTTGGGCGGCTCACCCTTGGAGGCCTCCTCACTCTTCTTCGAGGCATCCAGGGGCATCACCATCACCACCCAGCTCTCGGGAGCGGTGCCCACGCGGTAGTACGAGCGATTGCTCGCATCACCTTTGAGCTTCTTGATGGGAGCCTGAGACACGGGGCGGCCGATGGCCTTCCCCACCTGGTCGCGCAGTGCGGCCTCGATTTCCATAAGTCGACGCTTCTCCTGGATGTGTGTGTGGAGGAGGCGCGCGAGTATGGGAGTGCCACGCAGCGGGGTCAAAGCTCCTGTGAGGGAGAATTCACGACCGGTCGTATCCCCGACATGCGAGACCAGGGCCCGGGTGGTTGCCCGCTCATTGGACCGTGCTTTTCGCCGCACCGTGTCGGAAAGACCCGAGGCGAGGTGCCTGTTACACACAGAGAGGGGGCAGGCAACCAACCAGGGTCGACCGGCATCAGCCGGGCAGCTATAAGAACGCGCCGATTACCCCACCCCAAGCGAGCCTTCCGATGGAAATCCACGACACCATTCTCTCCGCGATCGGCCACACGCCGCTGGTCAAGCTCAACCGTCTGGTCGGGCCCAATGACGCGACCGTGCTGGTCAAGTGCGAGTTCATGAACCCGGGCGCGTCCATCAAGGACCGCATGGCGCTCTACATCATCGAGAAGGCCGAGCGGGAGGGGAAGCTCAAGCCGGGCGGGACAATCGTGGAGAACACGTCCGGCAACACGGGCATGGGCGTGGCGCTGGCGGCGGCGGTGAAGGGCTACAAGTGCATCTTCACGATGCCGGACAAGATGTCGCTGGAGAAGATCAACCGCCTGAAGGCGCTGGGCGCGCAGGTGGTGGTGACGCCGACGAACGTGCCGGCGGAGGATCCGCGCAGCTACTACGAGACGGCCAAGCGCATCCACCGGGAGACCCCGGGCGCATTCATGCTCAACCAGTACCACAACCCGGACAACATCGAGGCGCACTACAAGGTGACCGGTCCGGAGATCTACGAGCAGACGGACGGGAAGATCGACTACTTCGTGTCGGGCCTGGGCACGGGCGGCACGATGAGCGGCGCGGGCAAGTTCCTGAAGGAGAAGATTCCGGGCCTGAAGAACGTGGGCGTGGACCCGGAGGGCTCGGTGTACGAGGGCTACTTCAAGACGGGCAAGCTGACGGAGCCGCACGTCTACAAGGTCGAGGGCATCGGCGAGGACATGCTGTGCGGTGCCATGGACTTCAAGGTGGTGGACGACATCCGGCAGGTGGATGACCGTCAGAGCTTCGTGGCGGCGCGGCGGCTGGCGCGTGAGGAGGGCATCTTCGCGGGCGGCTCGGCGGGCGCGGCGGTGCACGTGGCGGTGCAGCTGGCGAAGGAAGTCGGCAAGGGCAAGACGATCGTCGTCATCCTGCCGGACACCGGCATGAGCTACATCAGCAAGTTCCACTCGGACGAGTGGATGCGCGACAACGGCTTCCTGGAGGAGAAGGGCGCTGGCACGGTGCGCGACCTGCTCAACGGCAAGCGTGACGTCATCACGGCGCGCAAGGGCCAGCGGGTGGACCAGGTGGTGGAGACGATGCGCAACCGGGGCATCAGCCAGATGCCGGTGCTGAGCGAGGACGGGCGCGCGGTGGGGATGATCCACGAGTACGACCTGCTCAACGCGCTGGTGGCGAACAAGGTGAAGTTCGCGGACACCATCGACGCCATCGTGGCGCCGATGCAGGGCGTGGTGTCGCCGGAGACGAGCCTCAACCGGCTGCGCGAGGTGTTCAACCAGGACAAGGTCGCGGTGGTGAAGGAAGGCGAGAAGGTGCTCGCCATCGTGACGAAGATCGACCTGATCGAGCACATGCACCGCACCACGGCCTGATCCCCGCCCACTACCCCTCTCCCTCTGGGAGAGGGACGGGGTGAGGGTATCGAGGACCGCGGGTTCAAGAAGAAGCTTCCGCGAGTCCCGGGTATCAGGCAAAAGGGCGCACATGTCGGTGCTGACCCTTTTGCTGCTCGCGCTGGGCCTGGCCATGGATGCAACGGCCGTCTCCATCGCGAGCGCCCTCGCGGCCCCGCGAGTCCGTGCGCGCGATGCGCTCCTGCTCGCGTTCCTGTTCGGTCTCTTCCAGGCGCTCATGCCGGTCATTGGCTGGGCGCTGGGCTCCCAGTTCGCGAAGGTCATCTCCGCGTGGGACCACTGGCTCGCCTTCGTGCTGCTCGGAGGAATCGGGGCCAAGATGATCCACGAGGCCATCACGCATCATCACCCAGGAGTCCCCGACGCGCCGAAGCAGGGCGAGCCGCCGCCGGAGCGCAACCCATTCGCGACGGGGCGCCTGACGCTGATGGCATTCGCCACCAGCATCGACGCGCTCGCCGCTGGAGTAACACTTCCCGTGCTCGAGGTCCGCCTGGTCACAGCGGCAGCGGTCATCGGTGGAATCACCTTCGTCCTGTGCCTGCTGGGCGTGAGCCTCGGGCGCCGGTTCGGCGAGAAGCTCGAGGGCAAGCTCGACATCTTCGGAGGCCTCGTCCTCATCGGCATTGGGGTCAAGACCCTCATCGAGCACCTCTCCGCCGCCTGAGAGCGACCGCCCCGAGAGCCCACACCAGGGGTGAAGGCGCCACGACGGGGTGAGCGCGCATCGGGCTTGGGCCAATGGGCCCTGTTGACGGAGAATGCGCCCCGCCGCCGTCCTTTCGGCGGCTCGGTCTCCCATGCCTTCCTCGCGCTCCCGTCCGTTCTCCGCGCTCCTCGCGTCCCTGGCCCTCCTGTCCTGCAGCGGCCCTCGCATCGAGTCGCAGACGCTGCAGCCGCCACCACCCGCCACCAACGGTGGCCGCCCGGTGTCGGATCCTCCGCCCTCGCGCATCGTCATCCACACCACCATCTTCCGGGAGGCGCTCACCAAGAAGATGGCGGAGAGCCTGCCCCGCTCGGGCGAGGGCAACGCCCAGCTCTTCGGTGGCCAGACACTCCACTACACCTGGACGCGCGAGCCGGTGACGCTCAAGTTCGACCGCGGCCGCGTGGTGGTGGGCGTCACGGTGCATGGCCGCTTCAACATGCTCGGCGAGCGGGAGCTGCCCATCACCATCACCATCGCCGGCGAGCCCGTCATGACGGCGGACTTCAAGGCGCTCCTGCAGTCCACCGAGGTGCAGGTGGTGGCCTCGGGGCCGGTGGACGCCGTCAACCGCGCCATCGAGGGCAAGCTGAAGGAGCTGGTCGGCAAGACGCTCGACGAGTTCCGCTTCGACGTGCGCCCGCTGGTGGCCAGCGCCTTCGCCCGGCTCGCTCGCCCCATTGAGATTCCCGTGGGAGACCAGATCGCCTGCGCTGAGCTCAAGGTGACCAACCTGGAGGCCGCGCCCACCATGCTCGCGGATGGGCTCGAGAAGGACCTGGGCATCGTCGTACTGCCCTCGGTGACGCTGCCCTGCACCCCGGTGGCCAGCCTCGCCGCTGGCGCTACGAGCGGCGATGGAGGCACCCCGAGCACCGACGGGGGTCTCCAGCAGGCCAACCTCGATGCCGGCACCCCGGGCGTGAGCGGGAACACCCAGTTCGCCAGCTACACCCAGGGCAGCGCGAGCACGGACGGTGGCACCAGCGTGGACGCCGGCACTCCGGGCACGCAGGTGGCCACGCAGGTGACGATGCCCCTGCTGCAGAACGTCTCCACCCTGCCCTCCGGCCCCTTCAAGGTCGTCATCCCCGTGGCCGCTCGGTACGAGGAGCTGTCCAAGGCGCTCGAGTCCTCCATGAAGGGACGCCTCTACTTCTCCGCGTCCCATCCCGAGCTCTACATGGAGAACCCCCAGGTCTATCCCTCGGATGACACGGTGGTCATCAAGATGAACCTGGGTGGCAAGGCCAAGGTGGGCAGCTACTCCATCGGGGTGGGCGGGGAGCTCTTCTTCGCCGGCCATCCACACGTCATCGACAACCAGCTCTCCGTCCCGGACCTGGAGATCACCCCGGGCACGGCCAGCGAGCTGGTGAAGCTCAAGTTCGCCCTGGACTACCAGTCCATCCGCGAGCAGGCCCGGCAGGCGCTCCGGGTGGACGTCTCCGAGCGGCTCGCGATGGTGAAGGACAAGATGTCCACCGAGCTGTCCTTCGCGGAAGACCTGGGCTGCGCGCGCGGGCAGGTGCTCCGCACCGAGGTGAAGGGCGTCTATCCGCACCCGACCTTCCTGCGCATCTACGTGGAAGTCGACGCGCAGCTCGGCCTGTACCTGCCCTGCAAAAAGTAGCCGGGCGCGGCTACTCGAGCACCAGAGCGGAGCTCGTCCGGGAGTTATTGCTCTCGACGAGCTCCCACTGAGCGGAGGTCCGGTCAGCGACGGCCATCAGGTGCCAGGGCGCGTAGAAGTGCGCATTCGTGGGCCAGGCTCCGACGAAGAGTTCCTGCGAGGCGCACTGGCCGGGCTCGAGGTAGCCGGTGAAGAGCGCTCCGACAGCCATGAACTCGGAGGGCTGGTCATCCGGGCCCGTCACCAGGAACAGCCCAGCATCGGTAGCGCCCGCGAGGGTGCCCTGGTTGCACACGGTGACGGAGGCAGGAAACCTCGCGTCCCACGACACGCTCGGCGGCACCGAGAGCTGCGAGATGACGAAGTCCGGCCCGGAGCCCACGGCGATGGGGCCCGTGGCGCGCGTGTTGTTGTTCGCGTTGAGTTCTTGCGTGTACCCGTCGCCAGCGATGGCGCCGAGGTACGAGGCCGACTCGGAGCCGCCGAGCGAGGCCTGCACCGCGACGTCCTGGGTGGCGCACTGCCCGGGCTCCAGAGGGCCCACGTTCCCGGCGGCGAGCAACGTATCCATCTCGGAGATCTCCGAGTCCGAGGAGAGCACGAGGCGGAAGGCGCCCTCGGCCCCTTGAGTCCCCTGGTTGCACAGCGTCACCCTGGACGTGAAGGAGGCATCGGACAACGAGCTGGAAGGAGCCGTCACCTCGGAGATGACGAGGTCCGGCCCGTCTCCCACGCCGCGAGGGCCGGCGTCATACACATTGTTCGCCTCGGAGAACTCCTCCCAGGAGGAGAGCCGGTTCACGACAGCCACCAGATGAACGGGGGTGTCGTGAGCCTCGGGGACGTTCAAGAACGCGTCCTGGGTGACGCACGTCCCGGGCCAGACCTCGACGCCCGGCATGGCACCAATGTGCCGTGCCCCCGCCAATGAGGCCGGGTCCGGGCTCAGCAGGAGCTCCACGGACAACTGGCCCCACTCCGTCCCCTGGTTGCAGACGGTGACGGCGGCGGTGGTGAACTCCCACGGACGCAGGGAGGCCGGCGCGTCCACCGCGGTGACGACGAAGTCGGGCTTGTAACCCACACCGAGCAACGGTCCGGCACGGAGGTTGTTACTCCCATCGCTCTCGGGGAGGAGCCCCTTCGACTCAACGACGGCTACCACGCGGTGGAGCGCCGCCCATTCATCCGGCGCGGTGAATTGAACGCTCTGGGTGGAGCACCGTCCCGCGTGAAGCGGCATGAGCCAGCCATCCCCCACCCACGTGTCATCCGCGGAGAGCACCTCATCCGCGGAGAGATAGAAGTGCACCTGGGCCTCACCCCACTCGGTGCCCTGGTTGCACACCCGCGCCGAGGCGGTGACGTCATCGCCCGGCCGCGCGCTCGGCGGTGTCTCCACCGCGGTCACGACCAGATCCGGCTGGCGCTCCTCGTCCAGGGAGTGGCCCGCGCTCGGCACGCGATTCTCCGTGGGCGCCACCTCGACATCACCACAACCCGCCACCAGCGCCGCGCTGAGCCACACCGCCGGCCACATGTTCCTCAACAGCGCCAACTCCATCCGCATGACTCCCCCTCACTTCGCGCCGCGCCGACGAGAGGCAACACAGGGGGTACGGAGGTCGATGGCCTCCCTCGGCACGACTTGGATTGTCCCTGTATGACGGCGGCCCAAAGCAGCCGACGTGCCAGAGCATCCAGACAGCCAAGCGCTCGGAATCAGGAAGCGCCTGGCTGGCTTCAGGGCCAGAGGTGACGTTTTTCGTTCACGGCGGTGACGAATCGCGGCCATGAAGCTCCCGCGCTGGAGCGAACGCTCAGCGCCAGGACATCTGCCCGGCACTGCTGATGCGGCTGAGGCTCGAGTCAGAGCCCGCCTCGGGGTCACGCAGCCAGTACGAAGAGTGGGTCGTCAGCTCCAACATCGTCCCGCTCGAGGGCACGATGGCCACGGACTTGTAGGACGCCGTCTCGAAGGCGCCGTAGGCCACCACCGCGATCCACGCCCCATCCGGGGACCACACCGGGTAGCTCTCCTGCTTGGTGCCGGTCGTCACCTGACGCAGCGCCGAACCGTCGAGGCCCATCACCCAGAGGTGGCCGCTGAGCACGAATGCCACCTGCTTGCCGTCGGGGCTGACGCTGGGCTGCAGCGCCACAGGATCGTTGAGCCGCGGGTCGATGCGCCGGGTCGTGGTGAGCGTGGCATCGGAGAGGTAGAGGCCCGCGGCATTCGGCGTGATCACAGTCGTGGCGATACTTCTCGGGGAGCTCCACGACCCCGACATCAGCAGGCGCCCATCCGGGAGCCAGGTGGGGCTGAAGAGGCCGGGAAAGGCAGCCCTCCGCGTGCCATCGCGCGTGTAGACGAACGTCCCCTTCTGATTCGTTGCCGAGTTGCCACCGAAGGTGAAGGCCACGAGCTTGCCGTCGGGCGAGGCGCGCGGCTCGAAGAGGGAGTAGAGCTCGGAGGAGCCCACGAGGTACGTGCGCTGCTGCGTGCCTCCGGCGGCCGCGAGATACAGATTCCGGAAGTCGTCGTCTACGACGAGCGTCTCTCCCGAGGCCAACCGGTCCGGATGCCCACCGGCGAAGATCCTCGTATGACGCCGCGCACCCAGGTCGAACTCATACACGCCGCCCGCGTTCTCGTAGACGAGCCTGCCGGAGAGGGAGTTCTCCGGCCCGCTTCCCCCTCCCCCATCCGGAGCCCCTTCGGGGGGGAGAACCGGCTCCTCTCCAGGGCCAGGGCAGCCGGAGAGGAGCGTCAGAAGAAGCAACGAGGAGAAGAGCGTACGAGCACGAAAAGAAATCGTGGACATGCCGCGCAATCTACGAGGCAAGTCGCACCGGTGTGGAGTCACAAAAAGGGAGGAGCTCTACCCCCCCATCTTCTCCATGCGGCGCTGCATCTCCTCAGGTGACACGTCCTCGACGTGCTGCGCGAGCGTCCACTTGTAGCCCTCGGGGTCCTCGAACTGGCCGCTGCGGTCGCCGTAGAACTGGTTCTCCAGCGGCCGGATGACCTTGCCACCGGCCTTCACGAAGCGCTCGGCGAGCGCCTCGACGTTCTCGGTGTAGATGCACAGCCCCACCGGCGAGCCGCCGTAGTTCTTCGCGCTCTTGTTGCCCCACTCGGGCATCGCGTCCGACACCATGAGCCGGGAGTCGCCGATCTGCAGCTCCGCGTGGCCAATCTTCCCACCCGGCATGGGGAGCCGGTACAGCTCGGTCGCGCCGAGCGCCGCCTTGTAGAACTCGATCGCCTTGGCAGCATCGTTCAGCGCGATGTACGGCGTCAGGGAGTGGTATCCGTCGGGAATCGCCTTGGGCATGTGTGCTCCTGAGAGAAGCCCCGCACAATACGGGGAAGGTGAGCCTGCGCGGGACCACCTCTCAGGTCAAGCCCCCCTCCGGGGCACAGCTCAGGCCGCGTCGAGCGCGCTCTTCAGGTCATCGATGAGATCCTGCGCGTCCTCGATACCCACGGACAGCCGGATGAACCCGTCGGAGATGCCCAGCATCTCACGCGTCTCCTTCGGCACCGAGGCGTGCGTCATGATGGCCGGGTGCTCGATGAGCGACTCGACGCCGCCGAGCGACTCGGCGCAGGCGAAGATCTTCACCGTCTTGAGGAACTTGCGCGCCGACTCCAGGCCGCCCTTGATGTCGAAGGTCATCATGCCGCCGAAGCCCTTCATCTGCTTGCGGGCGAGCGCGTGCTGCGGGTGGCTCTCCAGGCCCGGGTAGGTGACCTTGTTCACCTTGGGGTGCGAGGACAGGTACTGGGCCACCTTCATGGCGTTCTGCGCGTGGCGCTCCATGCGCACGCCGAGCGTCTTCACGCCGCGCAGCACCAGGAAGCAATCCATGGGGCCAGGCACGCCGCCCACGGCGTTCTGCAGGAAGTACATCTTCTGCGCGAGCTCCTCGTTGCTGGTGCACACGAAGCCGCCCACCACGTCGCTGTGGCCGTTGATGTACTTGGTGGTGGAGTGCGTCACCACGTCGAAGCCCAGCTCCAGCGGACGCTGGAAGTACGGGGACATGAAGGTGTTGTCGCAGACCGAGAGGATGCCCCGCTTCTTCGCCGTCTCCGCGATGCGCGACAGGTCGATGAGCTTGAGCATCGGGTTGGTGGGAGACTCCACCCACACCATCTTCGTCTTCGGGGTGATGGCCTTCTCGAAGCTGTCCGGGTTGGACAGGTCCACCCAGGAGAAGCTCAGGCCATGGCGCTTGAAGACCTTGTCGAAGATGCGGAAGGTGCCGCCGTACACGTCATCGGACACGACGACGTGGTCCCCCGCCTCCAGCAGGTGCATCAGCATGTCCGTGCCGGCCAGACCCGAGGCGAAGGCGAGGCCATGCTTCGCGCCCTCGAGGGCCGCCAGGCAGTCCTGGAGCGCGTTGCGGGTGGGGTTCTGGGTCCGGCTGTACTCGAAGCCCTTGTGCTCCCCAGGGCCTGCCTGGACGTAGGTAGAGGTCAGGTAGACCGGCGTCATGATGGCGCCAGTGGTGGGATCCGGCTCCTGGCCGGCATGGATGGCGAGGGTGTCGAAGCGCATGGGCGGGGGCCTATCACACTCCCCTTCCCCCCGGGAGTGTCGGCGGGTTCGAGTGCCACGTGCGGAATGCTTGCCGGGCGGCGGGGACTCGGAGAAGAGGGGGCGGCGGTTTGTACGGGAGAGGACAAGGCAGCCATGACAACAGCGGACCAGGGCTCCGGAGCGGCGGTGGGGATGTTCGAGAACCGCCTGCGCAAGAACGTGCGGCACTTCCGCAAGTGGGCCAAGGCCCGCGGGCTCACCGCCTTCCGCGTGTACGACCGGGACGTGCCCGAGTACTCCTACGCGGTGGACCTCTACGCGGACCGGGTGCACCTGGTGGAGTACCCGCGCCGGCGGGCGCTGAAGAGCCTGGAGGAGCAGCGGGCCGAGGTGCTGGCGGCGGTGACGGCCGTGCTGGAGGTGCCGCCGGAGCGCATCCACGTGAAGACGCACCTGCCCCAGCCGTGGGGCCGCTCGCAATACGGCCGGGTGGGCGAGGGCACCGAGCGCATCGTGGTGGAGGAGCAGGGGCTGAAGTTCTGGGTGAACCTCGGCGACTACCTGGACACCGGCCTCTTCATGGACCACCGGCTGACGCGCGCCCGGGTGCGTGACGAGGCCAAGGGGAAGAGCTTCCTCAACCTCTTCTGCTACACGGGCGCCTTCACCGTGTACGCCGCCGCGGGTGGGGCCTCGCGCACGCTCAGCGTGGACCTGTCCAACACCTACCTCGACTGGGCCGAGGACAACCTCGCCCTCAACGGGCTGTCGGACCCGCGCCACACCCTGCTGCGCGCGGATGCCATGGCCTGGGTGCAGGATCAACGCACCGCGCCAGAAGAGACCTTCGACCTCGTCGTGTGCGATCCGCCGTCCTTCTCCACCTCGAAGCGGATGCAGGGCAGCTTCAACGTGCAGCGCGACCACGTGCGGATGCTGGAGGGCATCCGGGAGCTGCTGTCCCCCGGCGGCGTCCTCTACTTCTCCACCAACTTCCTGGACTTCGAGCTGAAGGACTCCGCCGTGCGCGGCTACGAGGGGGTGGAGGAGCTCACGCCCGACTCCATCCCCGAGGACTTCCAGCGCAAGGAGATCCACCGCTGCTGGCGCATGGTGGCACCTCGCGCCGCCCGCCGCTGAGTCACGCGGCGGGACGGTGGTGGCTCAGGTCTCGCTCGGGACGCTGCGCATGTCCCGGGGGATGACGTCGTGCACGCCACCCTCGTGGATGCTCACGGACGACGCCACCGTGAGCCGCGCACGCTGGTAGAGCTCGCGCAGGTTGAGCGAGCCGCAGTTGCACATCGTGCTGCGCACCTTGGCGAGCGTGACGTCCAGGTTGTCCTTGAGCTTGCCGGCGTACGGGACGTAGCTGTCCACGCCCTCCTCGAACTCCAGCTGCGACTTGCCGCTGCCGCCGTGGTCGTAGCGCTGCCAGTTGCGAGCGCGGTTGCTGCCCTCGCCCCAGTACTCCTTCATGGTCTGGTTGTTGATGCGCACCTTGCGGCCGGGCGCCTCGTCGAAGCGGGCGAAGTAGCGGCCCATCATCACGAAGTCCGCGCCCATCGCGAGCGCCAGCGTCACGTGGTAGTCCTGGCTGATTCCGCCGTCCGAGCAGATGGGCACGTAGTGCCCCGTCTTCCGGAAGTACTCGTCGCGCGCGCGCGCCACCTCGATGACGGCCGAGGCCTGGCCGCGCCCGATGCCCTTCTGCTCACGCGTGATGCAGATGGAGCCGCCGCCGATGCCCACCTTGACGAAGTCCGCCCCGGACTCCACCAGGTAGAGGAAGCCCTCACGGTCCACCACGTTGCCGGCGCCCACCAGGCCCCTGGAGCCGTAGCGGGACTTCACGAACTCGATGGTGTCGCGCTGCCACTCGGAGTAGCCGTCGGACGAGTCGATGCAGAGCACGTCCGCGCCCGCCTCCATGAGCGCGGGCACCCGCTCCGTGAAGTCGCGGGAGTTGATGCCGGCGCCGATGACCAGGCGCTTCTCCTTGTCCACGTTCTCCAGCGGGTGCTCCTGGTGCGCGTCGTGGTCCTTGCGGAACACGAGGTAGACCAGGCGCTGCTGCGCGTCGATGATGGGCAGGCAGTTGAGCTTGTGCTTCCAGATAAGCTCGTTGGCCTGCTGGAGCGTAATGCCCGCCCGCCCGCTGTGGATGGCCTCGAAGGGCGTCATCAGGTCGCGCACCGCGGTGTCGAGCGGCGTGTGCCCGATGCGGTAGTCCCGGCTGGTGAGGATGCCCTGGAGCCTGCCAGTGGGCGTGCCGTCGTCAGTGATGGCCACCGTCGAGTGCCCGGTGCGACGGGTCAGCGCGAGGGCGTCCGCGAGCCTGGCGTCGGGGCGCAGGTTCGAGTCGCTCACCACGAAGCCGGCCTTGTAGTTCTTCACCTGGCGGACCATCTCCGCCTCGGACTCAATGGACTGCGAGCCGAAGATGAAGCTCAGCCCGCCCACTCGCGCCAACGCGATGCCGAGCTCCGCGCCCGACACCGACTGCATCATCGCGCTCGTGATGGGAACGTTGATGGTGAGCGGGGACTTCCGAGGATCCGGGGGGAACTCACCGGGGTCCGCCTTGAAACGGGCCACGGGAGCCAGGAGGTCCACGTTCGCCGGGGTGCACTGCTTCGTCGTCAGGTTCGGGATGAGCAGGTACTCACCGAAGGTCCTGCTCGGCTCGTCGTAGATCAGCGCCATGGCCGCAACTATTTCGGCGGCCTCGACTTGTCAAATCTTGTTTCAACGTCCCCCTGGACGCCTGCCTACACCCCGGGGAGGGGCTGTGTGACGGGCGCGCGCATCCACCGCCGGAAGAACCACACCGAGAGCAGCCCGTTGAGCACGAGGCCGAAGACGCCCTCGCCATTGAAAATCCACACCTCGCCGCCGAAGAGGCCGGGGTGCCCCGAGTACACGTCGCCGAGCAGCATGGGGTTGAAGATGTTCCAGCTCAGGTGGAACAGCGCGCAGGGCCAGACCGAGCGGCTGGCCATGTACAGCGCGGCGAACACCACCGAGGCCACGGCGATGGAGGCGAGGAAGGAGATGTTCTGGAGCACGTGCCCGCGCTGGGTGGAGGAGAAGATGACGGGCAGGTGGAAGGCAGCCCACACCGGCATGGTGATGGCAGCGGCCACCGCGGGGCGATCCATCCACCGGCGGACGAGGTAGCCGCGCCAACCCATCTCCTCGCCCAGCTCGCCGGGCAGCCCGCCCAGGTAGAACGTGGGCACCCACAGGGAGAGGTTGAAGAAATGAGGAACCACGCGCCAGTCCTTGGGAAGGCGCGCGCGCACGCGGTCCGGCCAGCCCCGGCTGTACGCCACCGCCACCAGGAGCCAGGTCAGCGATCCCGCCACCAGAAGTCCCAACATGGCGGGCACCACCACCAGGCCGCGCAGCTCAAAGGGGCCCTTCAAGGACTCGGGCTGGAAGGTGATGAAGTCCGGCCGCCCCGACACAAAGCGCACCACGTACGCCAGCGTCACCTCCACCGCCGCGTACCCCAGGGGCAATAGCAGCCC
Organism: Archangium minus; assembly: GCF_044360475.1. Taxonomy (NCBI): domain Bacteria; kingdom Pseudomonadati; phylum Myxococcota; class Myxococcia; order Myxococcales; family Archangiaceae; genus Archangium; species Archangium minus. The sequence continues at coordinate 3,532,143 of NZ_CP043494.1, read as the reverse complement.
CAGGGCCCAGTATCCCCACCCCGGGAATTGCAGACCCATCGCGCGCGGTGTCTCACGCCGGAAGACCCACGCGCAGATCATCGCCACCACCGCGGGCACGCACATCAGCACCCGGAGGAGGAATATGAGCCGCACCTCGTCCAGCAGCCACAGCCAACCGATGAACCAGCTGACCAGCAGCGTGATGCAGATGAACCACAGGGTGTCTTTACGGCTGTCCATGGCGAAGCGGCGCTCCCGTGCGACAAGGCGCGGAGCGTATCACTTCGGGAGAGGCCTCGCGGCCGTCGCGCGAGCACCGTTTGCAGGGGCAACGCGAGGAAGGGACGACTTCGGGCGGTAATCCCTCACAGCCCCGAGGTCGTCCCTCATTCTCAGCTCAAAGAGAGGGCTGGCTGATTACTGGCACCACTCATCACCAGCGTCGTTGTGATAGACACGCTGGCCGGACGGACAACAATACACAACACGCGTCGAGTTCGGATACTGCACGCACTGGTGCGCGCCACTAACAGAATATCCCCGGCAGTCCAGGCCGGAGCCACAGAGCGGAATAGCCTGCTGAGAGACATCGCTCGATTCCACCGCCGGAGCCTGAGTCTCGGTGCTCTCCCCCTCCATGGAGCCACCACAGCCAAACATCAGGGCCATACCCGACGCAAGAAACAGCCTCATCAGAGTCTTTTGCATTTGAACCCCCGTGCCCTTCGTAAGGAAGGGTTCTGAAACCATAGCTCTATTCTTGATATGTAAAGGCAAAGGATTTACCAAACTATCCAGAATAAGTCGTTTTACATGGAAGCACATTTATGCCGGGATTGGAGCCGGCAACCCCAGTGGCGCCTGGCCGGCCTCCATGCACGCAACCGGGAGCACCCGGAAGCCGAGCTGCTCAGCTCGTCAAGAAAAGGGGCGCCCAGGCCACCCGTGATAGACCGGGGCCATGCTCTCCGCCCTCTCCGTCGTCGCCCTGCTGCTCGCCGCGGATGGGACTCCGGCCCAGAAGGAGTCTCCGGTCGAGGTCACCGCGCTCGCCGTGGACGTGGACTTCGTCTGCCGCGCCCGAACCACCCAGAGCCTCATCCTCACCCCAAAGGCCCAGGGACAGCTGGAGGTGCCCAAGGACTGCCCCGATGCCGGGGCCAACTGGCGCCTCACGCTCGACTGCTCTTCCAACGAGCGCTGCACTGGCTACATCCGCACGCCCCAGGGCGCTATCGCCTTCATCGAGGGCACCCGGAAACAACCCAGCCTGAAGCCCATCGCCAAGGAGCACCCGGCCACCCTGGACTTCATGAGCCTGAACATCACCGGCCAGCACACGCTGCAGCTCAAGACGGCCGAGGAGCACCAGCGACCGGTGCAGCTGCTCCTCCAGCTCCCCGCCGTGACCGGGGTCTACACGCTCGCGCCACCGGAGCACACCCCGGTGGACTTCGAGCACCAGGGCAAGCGCCTGATGCTGCGTGCCCAGGTCTCCTGGACGGACGACGAGCACGTCCACCTGAAGCTCTGGAACATCAAGCGCGAGCCACTCATGGATGAGACGCTGAAGCTGAACGAGATTCGTGAGCTCGACTGCCAGCGTCTGAATGACATCTGCACGGGCAAGCTGAAGGTCTTCGTGCGCGAGAATCAGCGCATCCTCTGAGCCTCACGGGTTCAACCCGGTTGGCGAGGTGGCCGAAAGTGTGGGCCCCTTGTCCTTGCGGCCAAACCGCTCGGAGCGCACAGTCAGGGGCATGCAGCAACGGTCCCCACGCACGCAACAGAGCGCACCCGCGCTCCGGCCAGCGCCCCATGCGCCCCTGCGCGTCGCCCTCCTGGCGTTCGATGACGCCCAGGTGCTCGATGTCACAGGACCGCTGGAGGTCTTCGGTCGCACGTCGCGCTGGCTCCTCGAGCACGGCGAGGCCACCCGCGAGCGATACGTGCTTGAAGTCATCAGCGCGAACGGGCGCGAGGTGCGAACCTCGTCCGGCCTGCGCCTCGTGGCGGATCGGACGCTCTCCAGCAAGGGACGCACGGCCCCCATCGACACGCTGCTCATCGCGGGAGGCAGGGGCGTCAGGCAGGCCGCCCAGGATGGGCGGGTGCTCGCGTGGGTGCGCGCTCAGGCACCCCGTGTGCGGCGGCTCGCATCCGTGTGCACGGGCGCGTTTGTGCTCGCCGCGGCGGGGCTGCTCGACGGCCGACGTGCCGTCACCCATTGGAGCGAGTGCGAGCAGCTCGCGCGCCTGTACCCACGCATCACCGTGGAGAAGGATCCCATCTTCATCCGCGACGGAGCGCTCTACACGTCCGCGGGTGTGACAGCGGGCATGGACCTGGCGCTCGCGCTGGTGGAGGAGGACTGCGGGCGCGACGTGGCCCTGGCGGTGGCACGTGAGCTGGTGCTCTTCCTTCGCCGGCCCGGCGGCCAGTCGCAGTTCAGCGCGCAACTCGCCGCGCAAACCGCCGAGCGCCAACCTCTGCGCGAATTGCAGGCGTGGGTGATGGACCATCCCGGAGAGGACCTGCGCATCCCTGCGCTCGCGCGCCGTGCCGCCATGAGCGAGCGCAACTTCCGCCGCGCCTTCACCGCCGAGGTGGGCTGCGCCCCTGCCCGCTTCATCGAGCGCATCCGCGTGGAGGCCGCGCGCCGAGCCCTGGAGGACACCTCCGACGGCGTGGACGCCATCGCCACCCGAGTGGGCTTCGGCACCGCCGAGTCCATGCGCCGCGCCTTCACCCGTGCCCTGAACATCAGCCCTACCACCTACCGCGAGCGCTTCCGCGCCGCCCCCACCAGGAGAACCCGGACATGACCCGAATTGGCATTGTGTTGTTTGACGGCGTGGAGGAGCTCGACTTCGTCGGCCCCTGGGAGGTCTTCACCATGGCCGCGAAGCTCAAGCCCGACGCCGGCATCGAGGTCCGCACCGTCTCCAAGGAGGGCGGCCCCGTACGCTGCGCCAAGGGGCTGCGCGTCACGCCGGACGGTGGTTTCTCCGATGCGCCGCGCTTCGACATCCTCCTCGTCCCCGGTGGAGATGGCCGCAAGCGTGAGATGAACGACGAGCGCATGCTGTCCTGGCTACGCGCCCGTAGCGCCGAGGCCACCTGGAACACGAGTGTCTGCACCGGCGCCTTCTTGCTGCACGGCGCGGGACTACTCGCGGGGCGCCGCGCCACGACCCACTGGAGCGCGGTGGAGGAGCTGCGCACCCGCGCTGGCAAGGAGCTCACCGTCGTCGAGGACGTCCGCTTCGTCCGGGACGGCAACGTGGTGACGGCCTCTGGTGTGTCCGCTGGCATCGACATGGCGCTGTGGCTGGTGGGCCAGGTGTGGGACCCAGCCTTCGCGCGCCAGGTGCAACGGCACATGGAGTACAACCCCGCGCCGCCCTACACGGCGGAGGCGTAGGGTCAGCGCCCGTCTTCCTCGGTGAACTCGGCGTCGACCTCGTCTCCCGGCCGGCGCTCGATGCGTTGCTGAGGAGGCGTCCCGAAAGGTCCTCCCGGGAACGGCCCCGACTGGAAGGTCGTGACACGCAACGTTCCCGCCGCCATGCGGCGCTCGAGCCTCCGGCGCACAATGGCGGCCACGACTTTGCGCGTCGGGGGGAACAGCAGCAGGAGGCCCACGACATCGGTGAGGACGCCCGGCGCCACCAGCAGCACCCCGCCTACCAGGACGAGCACTCCGCCCAGAATGCCCTCCTCGGGCATGCGGCCCTGCGCGAGTGACTCCTGCCAGCGGCGGACAACCCGAACGCCCTCCCCCTTGGCGAGCAAGGCACCAACGAAGCCCGTGAGCAGCACCATGCCCACCGTGGGCCAGAAGCCGACCTCACGGCCGATGGCCAGCAGCAGGTACAGCTCGATGAACGGCACGACCGTGAACGCGAGGAAGAGGTACTTGAACACCTCCCCAACTTAACGCCTCAGGACCGTCCGTACCTGGATGAACTCGTGGATACGCACCGTGCTGAAGCCCAGCGAACTCAACCCCCGAGCTGGTCGCTCATCCAGTTGACCAGCAGGTACAGCAGGGTGAAGAAGCCCAGGACTCCGAGCACGAACTTCGTTGTGGGCTGAAAGCCCTCGCTCTCGGTGGTGCTGATGGGCATGGCCGAGGCCACCCCGAGCATCTCCCCCGCGTAGCGCGCGGTGCGCTCGTATTGGTCCGCCACCACGCCGTCCGAGTGGGCGGAGAGTTCGCGCCCAAGCTGCGGATCGAAGAAACGGACCTCGGCCTCTTTCGCCACCTCTGCCACCCTGGCCACCACCTCACGGACCAGCTCGGTCCGGTCCGACAGGGGCACCCGCACCTCCGTGGCTACCCACTGGCCCCCCTCTTTCAGGGGGTGGATCTCCACCGAGCCGTGCTCGAGCTGCCAGGTGTGCCCACCGCCTGGTAGCACCTTCGCCCCCCGGGCTTCCAAGAGGGCCTCGACCCGGGCGCTGTCAAAAGGCGTCCCGGGGACCATGGATTGAAGGAGCAGGTCGTATCTCACGCGGGTTGGAGTATACGCCGCCAAAGCCATGCCCAAGCCAACGCCAGGACCCCGTCACGACCGCCGCCCCGGACCCCCCGCCGGCCGCAAGCGCCCCCAGCACCGCCCCGAGGCGCCCGCCCCGGACCGGACCACCCCGGACATCGGTCCGGACGGACTGCCCCAGGTCTCCCTCATCCGCCGGGGCGTCGAGCGCTGGCAGGCCGGCCACCCGTGGATCTACCGCGCCGACCTCAACGGCGACCCCGCCCTCCAGGGGGGCGAGGTGGTGCGCGTCACGGACGCCCGCGGCTGGTTCCTGGGCAAGGCCTTCTATTCGAAGCACTCGAAGATCTCCCTGCGTTGGCTCTCCTACGAGGACGTAGCGGTCGACACGGACTTCTTCCGCCAGCGCCTCGCCCTGGCCGACGCCATGCGTCGGCGAGCCCTGCCCGGAGAGACCACCTACCGCGTGGTGCACGGCGAGGCGGACCTGCTGCCCGGCCTCGTGGTGGACCGCTACGGCGACTGCCTGAGCGTGCAGTTCCTCATCCCCGGTACCGAGCAGCGCAAGCAGCTCCTCGTGGACCTGCTGGTGGAGCTGTACAAGCCGCGCGCCATCATCAACCGCTCGGACGTGGGCGTGCGCGCGCTGGAGGGACTGCCCCAGGAGAAGGGCGTGCTGTACGGCACCCAGCCTGGGCCCGTGGCCTACGACGAGGGCCTGGTGCGCGTTCGTGCGGACCTGCTGGAGGGACAGAAGACGGGCGCGTTCCTGGACCAGCGGGAGAACCACATCATGGCCTCGCAGTACGCCTTCGGCGAGGCCCTGGACTGCTTCTCGTACGTGGGCGGCTTCGCGCTGCAGCTCGCCACCCGAGCCCAGAAGGTCACCGCGGTGGAGATCTCCGACCAGGCGGCAGCACAGCTGCGCGAGAACGCGGCGTCCAACAAGCTCACCAACGTGGACGTGGTGGTGGCCAACGCCTTCGACTTCCTGCGCGACTCAGTGGACGAGGGCCGGCGCTTCGACACCATCGTGCTGGACCCGCCGTCGTTCGCGAAGAACAAGGACGCCATCGAGGGAGCGCTGCGCGGCTACAAGGAGATCAACCTGCGCGCCATCCAGCTCCTGCGTCCAGGCGGCTACCTCATCTCCGCGAGCTGCACGTACCACATCGACGAGCAGGCCTTCGAGGACATGCTGGCCTCGGCGGCGGCGGACGCGAAGCGGCGGGTGCAGATCATCGAGAAGCGTGGCGCGGGCAAGGACCACCCGGTGCTGTTGAACCTGCGCGAGACGCGCTACCTGAAGTGCTTCGTGCTCCGCGTGCTCTAATGCGAGACTGCGTCCATCCCCTCTCCCTCTGGGAGAGGGCCAGGGTGAGGGTCGTCCTCCCCAGGCGCGAGCGAACCGAGCGCGGGAGCCCATGAACCCATGCACCACTGGGACGACGACATCGACGAAGCCCCCACGGCTGCGAGCGCGCGCGAGGAAACGCGAGCCCTCCAAGAGCTGCGCGCCATCTACCGGCAGGCGGACGCGGCCTACACGCCCTTCTCGTGTCCGGCGAGCGGCGAGTGCTGTCAGCTCTCGAAGACGAAGCGTCAACCGTGGCTGTGGTACCCCGAGTGGCTGCTGCTCGCGCGCAACCACCCACTACCTCCTCCAAGAGAGGACGGGGGCTGCCCCTACCTGGACGCGGCGGGAAAGCGCTGCACCGTGTACGCGGAGCGCCCCTTCGGCTGCCGGACCTTCTTCTGCGAGCGCATCCGCGGCCCGGCCCGCCAGCCGGCGGACACGGTGAGCGCCCTCTTGATTCGCCTGGAGCGCGTCTCCCAGCGCATACTGCCGTCACTCACAGGCCCCCGGCCCATTCTCGAGTGGCACGCGGAAGCCTCAACCCAGGAACAACCATGAGCCCGATGCCGTGGCGCAGTGCCTTGATGGCGGTGGTCCTCGCCCTGTGCGGATGTGCCGGTGCGGCCGGGGACGCGGTGATCAACACCGCGTTCGCGTTCGGGGCGTCCGCGGCCTCGCGCGCCAGCGGTGGCTGCTATGCCGCGTGTCCCGTAGGTACCACGTGTAACAAGACCACGGGCCTGTGCGATCAGCTCCCCTGTCGGGGAGAGTGCGATCCCTTCGAGATGTGCGTCGAGGAGCGGCTGACCTACCGGTGTGTCGCCCGAGGCACGGGGAACGGCCCCCTCATCGTCAACCCCGCCCCAACTCCCTCTGAGCAGACCACTCCCGAGCAGAAGCCCGCCGAGCCGCAGCCGTGAGCCGCTGGCTCGTCGCGCCGCAGGAGTTCAAGGGGACGCTCACGGCTGCCGAGGCTGCCTCCGCGCTGGCCGAGGGGCTGCGACAAGGCGCGCCCGGAGTGGAGCTGGACCTGGCGCCGCTCGCGGATGGCGGACCCGGCACAGTGGACGCACTGCTCGCGGGGCTGGGCGGCGAGCGGGTGACGCACACCGTGCAGGGCCCACTCGGCGCGCCCGTGCGGGCCACCTATGGACTGCTGGACGCGGGGCGCACGGCGGTCATCGAGATGGCCGCGGCCTCCGGCCTGTCCCTGCTCACTCCGGACCAGCGAGACCCCCGGCGCACCACCACCCTCGGCACCGGCGAGCTGATTCGCCAGGCATTGGACCGGGGCTGCGAACGGCTCATCCTCGGGCTCGGCGGCAGCGCCACGAATGACGGGGGAACGGGGGCACTCACGGCGCTCGGGTTCCAGTTCCTCGACGCACACGGTGCGCCGCTGCCTCCAGGCGGGGCCGCATTGAAGCGACTCGCGCGGGTGGAGACGAGCGGACGGCACCCACGACTCACCGAGGTGGAGGTGCTGGTCGCCACGGATGTCACCGCGCCGCTGCTGGGACCGGATGGGGCCTCGCGCCTCTTCGGTCCCCAGAAGGGCGCGGACGAGGACACCGTGGCCGAGCTGGACTCGGCCCTGGCCAGGCTCGCTGAAGTCGTCGCGCCCGGACCCGCCCAGCTTCCTGGTGCGGGTGCAGCCGGAGGCTTCGGCTACGGGCTCGCGGCCCTGGCAGGGGGAAGAATCGTCTCCGGGTACGAGCTGGTCGCCCGGACGCTCCGGCTGTCCGAACGCCTCGCCGCCGCCGAGGCCGTGCTCACCGGTGAGGGCCGCTTCGACCGGCAGACGGCGCTCGGCAAGGGCCCCGGCTCCTTGGCGCGGGAGGCACGGGCACTCGGCAAGCGCACGGTGATGTTCGCGGGGATCGTCGCGCCCGATGCGGACGCAGGCGCTTCGCCCTTCGACGACGTGGTCGAGGTGTCCACGCTCGCCCCGCCCGGCCTCTCCCACGCGGAGGCGCTACGTCACGCCGGCGCCTGGTGGGCCTCCCAACACAGGTAGGGACAAAGCCGACATGGAGCCCCGCTTCCGCGGCATGCCCACCAGTCAACCTCTGGAGAAGAGGCATGGCGGAGCAGGCTCGAGGTGCCTTGACTGAGGACTGTGGGGGGAGCACTAGGCGGGCACCCCCTATCCCGTCGAGAATGGAAGCCCATGACTCAAGAGACCGACCGAGAGGCTTCACGAAAGAATGGGCAGCCGACCTACGTGTTCGTTCACGGAGCCGGCAGCAACTCGTTCAGCTGGGCACCGCTGCTTCGCGAGCTGGCCCTGCTCGGGCATCGCACACTCGCTGTTGATCTGCCGGGACACGGCTTCGACGCGCAGTTTCCCATCTCGTACCAGGCCCCTCAGGACCTGGAGGCGTTCGCCACCGAGCCGTCGGCGATGGCGCGCATCACCCTCCAGGACAGCGTGAATCACGTTGTCGACATCGTCCGGCGAGTCGCCGTCCACGGGCCTGTCATCCTGGTCGGTGCCAGCATGGGCGGGGTGATCATCAGCGGCGTCGGCAACGCCATCCCCGAGCTGCTCAGCCGGATCGTCTACATCTCCGCCTGGTGCTGCGTCGACCTGCCCAGCATCGCGGAGTACAGCCAGACGCCGGAGAACAACGAGAGTCTGCTGCCCAGCCTGGCGGGAGTGGCCGTAGGTAATCCCACGCAGATCGGCGTGGGCAGGACCAACTACCGCTCGGCGGATCCAGCCTTCCTGTCGAACGCGAAGGCCGCCCTGATGGCCGATGCCACCGACGACCAGTTCCGGGCGTTCCTCAACACCCTGCAGCCCGACGAGTCGCTCTCGATGATGGTGGCGGATGCGCGAGTCGACGCGAAGACCTGGGGGCGGATTCCCCATACCTATATTCGCCTCACGCGGGACCGGTCGATTCCTCCCTCCATGCAGGACAGGATGATCGCCGAGGCCGATGCGCTGACTCCGAACAACCGGTTCGACGTGCGGACCGTCGAGGCCAGCCACGTCGGGTTCGTCCTGAAGGCCCGGGAGGTCGCCGGGATCCTCGCCAGCCTCGCGTAGGTGGGCACGAGCCGCTGACAGGAGGGGCGCATGTTCGATTGTAACGACCTGCGCTCTTCCTCGCGGTGCAGCAAGCGGTAAACCCCTCGGCGGCGAGCCAGCTCCAGGTGAGCCAGACCATCGTAGGCCGCCGATTGGAGGCCCGGCACCTGGTCAGCAGGGAATCTCTCTTCCCTCCAGAGGGAAAAGTCATCCCCTCTATCGGTAGCGGCTTTCCCACGGCGTACCAGCCATTTTCCTCAGACCGACCGGGGGACAACCCCCGTGCACAGGACCTCATGTCCGTTCGCGTTCTGGAGGGATAGCAAGATTTCCTTGAATGACAGCTCCTCCGGCTTTGCGTTTGCAATCTCGCGGGCTCGGCGGGAACACGGGCGCCGCCGAAACGTGGACGCTCGGCGAACCCGCCTTTCGCAACCAACCACTCCCCGTACCACTCCCGTAACAGGAGGTAGGAAAATGATTGTGAACTCCTTGCCGAAGTTCCTGGTCGCTGGTGCGTTCGCTGCGGTGTCGACCTTCGCGCTTGATGCGCACGCGCAGAACCCCCACTTCATCGGAGAGCCCACGGCGCGGTGTCGCGGAGCCAATCTCGAAGTGTCATTCAAGGTTGCCGGGCTCGGCCAGGGCGAGTTCGTCACGGTGGCCGCGACGGGCGATGCGACCGCGCAGTGCGTGAACCGAGGGGACAACATCCCTCCGGGACAGACAGAGACCGTGAGCGCCTCTGGGACTTTTGGCCCGGCGAGCAAGAGCGGCAACGTCGTCGGCGCGCTCCTCTTGTCGCCCCAAGCGCAGTGCCCCGGCGGCCAGACGCTCCGCGTGACGTACACCGACATCACGCTCGTGCTCCCTGGCACCGGCGAAACAGTCCCGCTCGAAGGCACCTTCGTCTGCAGCGCACGCTAGGAGAAACCACCCGCTCACCGCCTTGGGCCCAGGCGAGCCCAAGGTAGCGGCCCACGCGGCCTGTGACGCTGCCTGCCTTGAGGCGCACGCCGCCATTACCCCACGCGAGGCAGTGCGAGTGGAAGGAGCGCGGAGGGTGGGTCCACCATGTGGAGCACGCGCATCGCGCGCTGATGCGCATCGGGATCGAAGGTGGCCCGCAGCATCACCCTATCCCCCAGGGCGCTATTGAGCGCCATGGTCAGACGCTCCACAACGCTCACGTTCTCTAGGGAGCACCCGGGGACGCGCAGGTCCTCGCCGGCCGCGGTGAGCCAGGGGCCCGCGACGAGCTCGTTGAACCGCTTCTGTGAGGTCCTCCCCCCCTGAGCCATCTGCCGCCCGAGCTCGAGCGCCGACAGCAGGCTCACCGTCATTCCCTGCCCGTAGACGGGATTCAAGGCACACAGCGCATCGCCTATCGTCACGAGGTTGTCGGCCTCGAACGCGGGCCGCAGCACGCGCGTGCCCGCCATCCTGCGGAAGCAGCGGATGGGCCCCACGAACTCGGCCTCGGACAGCACCTGGGCCAGGCAGGGATCGCGCAGGGAGCGGGCGTACTCCATGAAGCCCTCCTTGTCTCCCGGAGGCACCTCGTGGCCGGCGCCAATCATCATCGCCAGGTGGAGCCCACCCTCGATGGGATTGATGCAACCTCCGCGAAGATGATGGGGCGCACACACCTGCACGTAAGCCTGCTTGAATGGCAGACGCTCCGCGTGGGGGATACGCACCACGCACGTGGCATAACTCGCCCGCGCATCCACCTTCTCGAGCACCGCCTGCGAGCGGAAGGGGCCATTGCGCCCCGAGGCATCCACAAACAGAGAGGCCTCCAACTCCCGCCCATCACTCGCTTTCACAGCCAGGATGCGGCGCTGCGAAGAGTCCCACCGGAAGGTCTCCGCCTGGAAATGTTCGACGAGCTCGATTTTTGGGTTGCTCTTCAGACGTGCGCGGATCGTCTTCTCCAGGAGACCGCGGCTGCACAAGCGCGAGGTGATGTTCGTGGGGGGACGCGGGAAGGCCCCGAAGCGCCCCACCCAGTAGCAGTTCGTGCCCCAGTCGACCTCCGCGGCCCCGGCCTGGATGAGCTCCTCGCCAATGCCCGGGAAAAGCTCATTGAAAGCCAACCAACCGCGTCGCATCAGCACATGGAGGTGATCGACCTGCGGCACGCCCTGGCGCTCGTGAGCCACGTCCTGCCCATCCCTATCCACGAGCAGGACGCGCGCAAAGTGCTGGGACAGAACATGCGCCGCAGACAGCCCCGCGATACCACCACCAATCACAACCGCTTTCGACATGAGAAGGCTCCTTGGGCGCTGTCGGGCTCGAAGCTCACTTCGAACCAGCGAGCACTGGACCGGAAGGGAGCATCGGGCTAATATTTTTTGAGAAATCTTTAGCCCACTGCTCCACAGCGACCGGCATTGTGACTGTGAATTCTGTCGCGGCCGCATCGCTCGCGTCATCACCCAAGAGGGGGAGACCGCCCTCCCCGCCCGCGGGAGCCTCCCAGAACGTCACTCTTCAGTGGCCTCGGAGAACGCCGCCGCCACGCTCGCGATGTATCGCGCCGTGCTCCTCGCGAGCACCCTGGAGGCCGCGTCCGTCGCGCCGTTCTGATCCGCCACTGTCGCTTGAAAGCGCAGTCCAGTCATTTCAGGCACTTGGACGCGCAGAAAAAAGTGCGGTGGCGTGTCGATCTCGTGAGCCTTCGTTCGACGTAGAAGGAGCACACACCAGAGAGAACCCACCCGATGGCAACTGCAAAGAAGACCGCCCCCAAGAAGACGGCCGCCAAGAAGACAGCACCGAAGAAGGCCACCGCCGTGGCGAAGCCGGCGCGCGCCGCACCCAAGGAATCACCGATGAAGGGCTCTACGATTGACGCGTACGTCGGCGCGCTGGAGACGTGGCAGCAGGAAATCGCGCGCCCCTTCGCCGCCCTGATCGCAAAGGTGGCGCCCAACTCCTCGGCGTACATCAAGTGGGGGCATCCGGTGTGGGACCACGGAGGGCCCTTCGCGCTGCTGAAGCCAGCGAAGGCGCATGTGACCCTCGGGTTCTGGCGTGGCGGGCAGATGAAGGACGCGGAGGGCCTCCTCGAAGGCGACGGCGATGGGATGCGGTATGTGAAGATCAAATCGGGCCAGCAGCTCCCCTCGTCCCTCGCGGAGCTGGTACGCGAGGCCGTGGCGCTCAACACGCAGCACGGCGACCCCTTGAAGCGCTGATGTTGCCCGCTTGCCGGGCGCACCTCGCCCAGTTCGGCCATGAACTGCTCCCACATGGCCGGACCTCCTCGTGGTTTCGGCTGGGACGGTGGCTGACTTCTGGCGCTCGGCCTACGAAGCGCTCCAGGCCTAGACTCAACCTGGCAGCACGGTGAGCGGCAGCACCGTGGGACCGCGGACGACGATCGACGCGTGCCACTGCACGGGTGTGGCGTCGCGAACCAGGCCGCCGCACCGGTCGAGCAGCGCATTCAGAGCGAGCCGCGCCTCCATACGGGCCAGGGGGGCGCCGAGGCAGAAGTGAATGCCGTGGCCAAAGGGCATGTTCGACGGTCCCTCACGATCGAGGTCGAAGCGCTCGCTGTTGGGGAACTGCGCCTCATCGCGGCAGGCGGAGCCCAGCAGCAGCATCACGTGCGAGCCGGCTGGCAGACGGACGCCGCAGAGCTCCGTCTCAGCGGTGGTGTGCCCAGCGTCAATTACTTTTTCCCCTTGGCGACAATTACACTTCCCCATCGGGTTGATGCCCTGACTGCGTTCACTTCGTCGTCGCCGTAGTCGTCGTCACGTCCATCGAAGCCTCTGGGTCGGTCACCTCCTGTGCTGTGGGCAGGGCTGTGGATGAGGGGGCCCGGGGGGAGACTCAAAACCTGTGGACAGGCTGTTACTCGTCCCCGGGCGCCTTGCGCGGGGCCTTGTCGGCCGTCTCCCGGCTCCTGGCCTTCTCGCTGCGGTAGCTCTCCCCGGTGAGCTCCAGAATCAGCGCGTGGTGCACCACCCGGTCAATCGCCGCCGCCGTCGTCATCGCGTCCTTGAAGATTCGGTCCCACTGCGAAAACACCAGGTTGCTCGTAATCAGGACGCTCCTGCGCTCGTAGCGCTGGGCCAGGAAGGTAAACAGCACCTCCATCTCCTCCCTGTCCTGCTGGATGTAGCCGATGTCGTCGATGATGACCGCGTCGTACCCGTCCAGCCGCCGCAGCTCCTTCTCCAGCAAGAGGCTCTTCTTGGCCGAGAGCAGTCGCTGCACCAGCAGCACCGCCGGGATGAAGAGCACCTCGTAACCGCGCTGCACCAGCTCGTGGCCTATGGCGCTCACCACGTGCGTCTTGCCGCGGCCCGGCAGCCCGAAGGCCAGCACGTTCTCCGCGCGCTCGACGAAGCCGCCCTCGCACAGGGCCGGTAGCTGGCGGCGCACCTTGGCCGGCAGCTTCTCCTGCTCGAGCGTGGCGAGCGTCTTGTCCGTGGACAGCCCCGAGGCCTTGAGCAGTCGCTCTATCCGCCGGCCCCGGCGCTCGCTCAGCTCCAGCTCCACCAGTTGGCGCAGGTAGTGCGGGCACGTCCATCCCTCCTGCCCGGCGCGCCTGGCCAGCTCCTCGTGGTGGGCTGCAAACGCAGGCAGCTTCAGCGCTCGCAGCAGCATGGCCAGCGTCTGCTGCTGCTCGTCGGCGGCGCTCGCCGCTGCTCGCAGGGACGTGGAGGTGGTGCTCATGAGGCCACCTCCCGCTGCGCCACCAGCAGCGCGTCATAGCTGCTCAGGTCCACCTCGGGCTGTGCCAGCTCGGGCACCTCGGGCCTGGCTGGCGCCACCAGCGCCTTCACCTGCTCGGCACCGCGCAGTCCGCCCTCGGCCAGCAGTCGCGTCAGCACCTGCTCCACCTGGGACTCCAGCGTGGAGGCCGAAAGGTGAAGAATCCGCAGGTACTCCACATCCGCGGCTCTCCCCTCGTGCACCCGCTGCAGCTCGTCATACGCCTGGCGGAATACCAGCGAGGGGAAGAGGTCCTCCCGGTAGCGGTACTGCGCGAAGGCCCCTGGCTTCTGCACCAGCGACCAGATGATGTGCCGGTAGTTGATGCGGTGTCCGTTGCGGCCCACCAGCCTGTCCACCACCAGCTGCGGCTTTCCCGCGTGCAGCACCTCCAGCCTGTCGTCGTACACGCGCACCCGCACGCGCTGGCCCACCAGCCGCGAGGGTACCGAGTACGTGTTGTGCTGCACCCGGATGGTGCTCCATGCCGTGACGACTACCTCCAGCTCGCTGTACTCCACCAGCCGCTGCACCGACAGCGGCCTCATCGCCGCGAGCTCCTCCTCCACCTTCGCGCCGCGCAGCCGGTTGGCCTTCTCCAGCACGCTCTGCACCCAGCTCTCGTACGCCGCGGCGCTCTCGAAATCCCGGCTGCCGCGCATCAGCAGGTGCTGCAATAGCCGGCGTTTGAGCGCGCCGTTGAGCGCCTCCACGTCCCCGTTCTGCTCCTTCTTCCCCACTTCAATGGTGCGCGGCTCCATGCCCAGGTGCTTCATGAGCGCGAGGTACTCGGCGTTGAAGCCCCGCTTGCCGTTGCGCAGGTCGTGCGTGGCGCTGGTGGAGTTGTCCGTCTGGTGGTAGCGCGGCACCTTCCCCAGCCGGAAGACGGCCGCCTGCACTCCTCGCTTGATGGCCGCCATGGACTCCGAGTGGCACACCGTCGCCCATTCCCAGTTGGAGTAGGGCAGCACCGGGTGGCACAGCAGGTGCGCGAAGGGCTCGCCTCCCACCGTCACCTCCAACTCCTTGGCCCAGGTGAAGTCCGTCTGCATCGCTTCCCCGGGCCGATGCTCCTGGGCGAAGAACACCTGCTTCTCCGGTCCCTGCTGCGCTCTCCACTGGCGCACTCGCCGCTGCAACGTGCGCAGCTGCCCCGGCTTGTAGCGGCCCGGCTCGCGAGCACACAGCTCCTCGAAGAGCGTCTTGGCCTCCAGCTCCGGCGCCTCCTTCAGCCGCTCGGCCAGGCTGTCCCACTGCTCCTCGAACGGGTCCTCCCGTGTCCTCCAGGTGCGCTCCTGCTTGAGCTCCGAGGGGAACTTCCCCTCCTTCACGTACTTGCGTGCCGTCTTGCGGTCCATCCCCGCCCGGGCCGACGCCAGCCCGAGGCGACCGTGCTTCGCCATCTCTTCCATCAGCTTCCTCACCTGGGCATCCGTCGTCCTCACCCGTCCATCCGAACCTCCGGAGTCACCGGGTTTCTACCGACGGCTGCCGTCACTCTGGATGGGGAGGTGTAATTGTCGTTGATGGGGAGGTGTAGTTGTCGCTGAGCAGTGGTGAGACGCATCAGCGTCTGGGCCACGGGCTCGTAGCGCAGCACCTCCTCGATGAACCGGGGAACCAGCGAGCGGTCCGCGCGCACGCGCGCGAACACATCCGGGCGCTCGGCGAGCACCAGGGCAGAGTGGCCCAACAGGTGGATGGTGGTCTCCAAGCCGGCGACGAGCAGCAGGAAGAGGAAGCCCAGCAACTCCGCGTCCGTGAGGGCCTCGCCCTCGATGCGGGCGGCGAGCAGATCACTCACCATGTCCTCGCGGGGGGAGCGGCGGCGTTCCGCGATGACCTCCTTCAGGTACTGCTCCATCTCCGCGTAGGTGCCCCGAATCTGGGCGTGCCACGCATGCGCATCCGGGGGCGTGGAGGTGGTGTTGTTGATGTCATCCGCCCAGCGCTTGAAGCGCGGGTGCAGCGAGGCATCCAGGCCGAGCAGCTCGCCAATGACGGACGCAGGCACGCGCAGGGCGAAGGCTTCCACGAAGTCCACAGGGCGGCCGAGGGTCAGCTCGGCGGCGGCCTGCTCGGCGTAGGCGCGGATGCGCGGCTCCATCCGGCTCAAGGCGGTGGGGCCGAAGGCGCGGTTGACGAGCGCCCGGAGGCGGGTGTGCTGGGGCGGATCCTGCATGACCATGGAGTCCGCGAACGGGTTGCTGCGCCCCAGCCACTCGGGCTCCGCGGGCCCGCGGTGGCCGGTGGAGGAGAAGAGCTGGGGATTCTTCAAGACGTGCAGGACGTCGGCGTAGCGGGAGACGGCCCAGAAGCCGAGCGGGTCCACCTGGGCGAGCGTGGGCTGGCGCCGCAGCTCGGCGAAGAACGGATAGGGGTTCGCGCGGAACTCGGGCGCGAAGAGATTCAGACGAACGGTCATGTGGAGAGCTCCCCCCCGGGGATGCGTTGATGAGGTGTCCGGATGCTACCTCATTTGAAGGGCCCACTCAGCCGCACCTCGGGGAGCGTGCGAGCCAGTGACTCCAGCGAGGCATGGAGCTGGGGGCCTGTCACCCCCCCGGCAGTGACAGGCCCATGGGGAACCACGGAACCCCTACAGCTTGTACCAGAGCGCCGAGGCGGTGCAGCTCAAGGGGTAGTCCGAGCCGATCGGGTCCACCCAGAGGATCTTGGTCTGGCCCTTCGCGAGCGGGCCCGCGAGGGTGCGCTTGACGGCCGCGTGGTAGCCGTACTTCACCGTGGCCGTGATGGTGGCGTCGGCCGGCACGCTGACGGTGGTGGAGGTGTTGGTGATCTCCAACCCCACGAAGGGGTAGTTCGCCACGCACTTCAGCGAGAGCGTGATGGGCTCCTCGTCATCGCCTGGGCCCGGGCAGCCATCAATGGGGCAGGCCTGGGCGGACACGGTCCCCTCGGAGGGCACAGCGTCCTCGCCCGGCAGGGACTCGTCCGTGGGCGCGCCGCCGCAGCCAACCGAGAAACCAAAACCCACAGCGAGGAGAGAGAGGCACTTCAGCGTCTTCAGGTTCATGGTGAGCGACCTTTCTGAGTCGTTCGGGTGATGCTCAGGGCTAGAGCAACCCGTGTGCCGACGTCCTTCGACTCAGCCGCGCGCGTCTCCCCCTCGGAGAAGGCCTCCGGGACGCGTGGATGGCACCGGAGGAGGGCTGTGCCAGCCGTGCCAGCGCCTGTGCCAGCCATGTGCCTGGTGTCCGAATCCAAGCTTCAACAGTTCTGGCCGCATCCCCGTGCCGCGACGTTGACAGGATGGTTTGCTTCGCACACCGTTTACGAAACAAACGAATCCAACCCTGTGAGCCAACCCCTATGAGCTATACCCAGACCCTGTCCCTGCCCGACAACGCGTCCCTGTTCACCCGCCTGCGCGTGGCGCGCCGGTGCCTGAAGGAGCTCAGGAATGACGCAACGAATCCCACCTACGGTCAGACGTTCAACCTGAGCCTCAATGCCAACGTCTACGCATCGCTCGCCCAGCAGTTCCAGCGCAGCGAAGAGGGGCGCCGCATGCTGTCCAAACGCCCTTCCCTGGAGGCCCGGGAACTGGATCTGGCCGCGTTCGAGCGCCTGCCCGAGGGAACGCTCGGCCATGAGTTCGCGCGCTACTACCGCGACAACAAGATCTCGCCCTTTGCAACGACGCTCGAGCTCAAGAGCGACATCGACTTCCTCTCCAAGCGCTACCGCGAGACGCATGATCTGTTGCACGTGCTGACGGGCTACGGCACGGACGTGGTGGGCGAGATGGAGCTACAGGCGTACGTCCTGGGCAACCTGGGGCTCCGGACCACGATGCTCGTCCTGCTGAACGGCACGATTGGACAGCTCAAGGCTCCGCAGTCCGGCGTCGAGCGGTCCGAGTACCTGCGGCGGCTGTGGGCCGCGTACCGCCGTGGCCGCGCGTCCCCGCGGTTCCTCGACTTCTGGTTCGAGGAGCACTGGGAGACCCCCGTGGCCACGCTGCGCGCGCGGCTGTGCGCCCCCGCCCATGCGTAGGGAGCGATGAAAAGAGACCGAGCAGCCCCCGGTCTCGCCCAGCCCCGTGCCGTCAGTGCCCCGGCGAGGACTCTTCCCGCGGGCGCTCGACGAGGGTCTGCCTCGCCCTCGAGACCTGTTCGGCCGCCGTCGCCGGCTGGCCCGTCGCGCTGGCGCAGCGCTCACGGAGCGTGGTGTCGGACGTGGTCTCGAACAGGTTCCAGGAGAGCAGGTCTCCCTTCATGACGGGCAGGAGCACGCGCTGCCCGATGATGTACTGGCGAGAGTCCCACTGGACGAACGACGAGGTGACCCACTCCTTGGAGACCTGGATGTTGGCGACGTCCGCCTCGGTCACGCGCTCGCCCGTCGCGAGATCCCGCATCGCGACGATTACGGAGACCCGCTCGGGAGTCGGAGCCCGCCGGGCTCCCTTCTCGGGCCGCGCGCCCAGCAGGATCACGAGCAGCGGCACGAACAGCAGCAGATGATGTGGACGCATCTCAGTGACCCTCCGTGGCAACACCGAAGAACGCCTCGGCCCGCGCCCTGGCTACGGCAGCGCGCTCCTTGTCGCTCGCCGCGCCGGCCTGCATCACGCATGCGCCCGTGGAGCGCGGCTGGTCCGGGTCATCCAGGAACTGCCAGCGCAGCGCATCTCCCGGCTGCATCCCCACCACCGCCAGGGCCCCCACCACGGACTCCAAGGCGTCCCCAGGCACCACGCTCGGCGTCACCAGCGCCCGAGGCATCTTCCGGATCTCCAGTGCCGACGCGGGAATCCGGCTTCCCTCCGCCACTTCCTGCGTCACCACGACGACCGGGGTCTGCCCCTTCGCGTCGAACTTGAAGGCGGGCACTGGCGGCGGGGGGCTTGTGGGCGGAGGGCCACTGCGCTGCGTGAAGGCCTGGATGGCCGCATCCCGCGCTCGCTCACCGGCCTCCTTGAAGGCGGTGCGCCCGTCGGCGATGCAAGCCCGCACCTGCTCTTGGGATTGCTGTTGGGCAAACACCGACCAGGCCAGGACGTCTCCCTTCACCATCCCCAGGGTGAGGGCCTTCCCAACCACCGCTCGCCGATCCTTGGGCTGGATGAACGACTCCGGGACGAACTGCTCTGGGAAGGCGACTTCCGCAAGGTCCTCGTCCTTGAGCACCTCTCCCGCCTCGACATCCCTCACGAGGGTGAGGGTGGGCTTCAGCGCCCAGCCATAGCGGGCATCCTGCATCCGCTTCGGAATGGTGAGAGCCGCGAGCAGGCCCATCACCGCGCAGCTCACGACGAGGCCGATCAGCGCGCCCAGGAGGAAGGACCTCATCGCGAACCTCCCCCGACCAGCCGTTCACGGATCTTCCCCGCGGTCTGATCCGGCCTGGAGCGGTTCGGTTGCAGGTCGAGCGCACGCTGGCACTCATCGGAGAGCAGGCGCTCCGAGGGCTCGAGCTTTTCCGTGGCCGCAGCGAAGAACGCCCAGCGCAGCGGCTCGCCCGCCTGCACGGGAACGGTGAGCGCCTGGCCAACCACGTAGGTCGCCGAATCCGGACGAACCATGGAGGACGTAACGAGCTGCTCGGGAGCGGAGCGCTGCGCCAACTCATCGAGCGTCAACACCTCACCGGGCGCGAAGTCACGCTGTGGGACGATGACCGGGACGAGCGTCCAACCCGCGCGCGCCTCCTTCTCCGCCTTCTTGACGAGGGTGTACGCGAGAACCCCCGCGCCAAGCCCGAAGGCGACCAGGCCCACGCCCAGTCCCACGACGACGCCGCCGACGAGCATGCCCTTGTGCAGCGGTTTCCGAGGGGCGCTCATGACCGCCCCCTCATGAACCCGCGTCCAACCCGGAAGAATCGCATGCGCGCACGGTAGCCCGGTGCAAGTCCCGGGCACCACGGCCAGCAGGTGCGGCCCAACGCCTGCGGCTCACGGCGTGTACTTCACCGTCCGCGTCACCCAGGACATGCCACCGCGTCCGTCACGCACCACCACCCAGAAGCGAACCTCCTGGGCCTGCGCGTTCGACGGGGGCTGCCACTCCACGTTGTGCCGCTCCTCACCACCGCCCAGGTCAGCCCCACCCGTGTTGTTGGGCGAGATGGTCCCCAACGTGCTCAGCCAACTGAGCTCCCAGGACTCCTCGAGGTGCACGGGCTTGAGCTCGAAGGAGGGCACCACGTACGACTCCTCGAACGAGGAGAAGTCCTGCGGCTCCAGCTTGAAAGGACCCGGGCCGGACAGCTCACGCGCCACCTCCGCCTCCCATGGCTGGCCTTCCAGCAACAGGCCCGGCAGCGCTGGCTGCTCGTTGGGCTTCATCTCCGGGAAGAAGCGGCAGCCGTACACCATCAGCTTCTGCGCGTAGACCTGCTCGTCACCGCCGCGTACCCACAGCACCAGGGGAAGGCGCACGCCGCCCAAGCCCCGGTACGTGTCCTCCGCGAGCACCTTCTGCGCGACCAACGTGCCATCTTCCAGCCGCGCCGCGCCCGGACCCGGGGTGAGGTCGATGACCAGCTCGCCCCCCTGGGTGACGCCACGGGCCACCTCCACGCGCTCGCCCTGGCAGGTCTCATCCCCCGGGTCGACACAAGCCCACAGGGTGTAGTCGAGGTCGCGACCATTCCCAGCCGGATCCGGAAGGAGCGCGGTGACGCGCACCGGGCGCACGAGCGTGCCGATGAGCGCAGCAGGGTCCGTGGAGCACGTGTCGGAGAACAACTCCGGAGGATCCATCCGGATGGCGAGCACGCGCAGGTCCTTCACATTCGACGGGTTGTCCTCGGACCCCACGCAGGCGGAGCACAGCAGCAGGCCGAGGACGACAGACAGGTAGCGCATGACTCAGAAGCTCCCCTTGACGCCGAGGACCGGGAGGATCGGGATGCCAGGCACCTCGAAGAGCTCGCGGTAGCGGTAGTCGGTGAAGGTCGCCTCCACGTTGGAGGCGTTGTAGACGTTCTGCACATCGATGTAGGCGGAGAGCGTCCAGCGCTGGAAGAGCCAGCTCTTCTCCAGCCGCACGTCCAGCTGGTGGAAGGGCGTGAAGCGGATGGAGTTGGCCTCGCCGTACGTGCCCTCGAAGCCGTTGCGATCCACGTCGTAGACGTCGAAGACGTGCTGCAGCGGCGTGGTGGGCCTGCCGGTGACGTAGCGCATGCGCGCGCCCACCTCAAAGCCATACGGCAGCCGGTAGCTGGCCACCGCGGTGAGGATGTGCGTCTGGTCAAACGTGGTCAGGCGGTAGTCGTTGCCCCCGATACGCCGCTGCTCGGAGCGGTTGAGGGTGTAGGCCAGCCAGCCGAAGAAGTTGCGCGTCACCGCGTGCCGCAGCATCACCTCCATGCCGTAGGCGCGCCCCAGGCCCCGGTTGCCGTACTGGTAGCGCGTCTGCGTGCCGTCCGCGTTCACCACCGCCTCACCCGGAGAGACGACCAGGTCATAGCGCCGGTTGTAGTAGCCCGTGACGTCCACGCTGAGGGCGTCCGTGAGCTGATGCTCCACGCCCAGGCTCGTCTGGAAGGCCCGCTCGTGGTTGAGGTTCGGGTTGCCCAGCGGCGCGGGCTCCAGGTTGAACGCCTGGGGCGGCTGGCTGTAGAGGCCCACGCTGCCCTTGAGGGCCGTCTTCTCCGTGGGCTGATAGCGCGCCCACAGCCGCGGGTCGAAGACGACGCGCTGTTGGCCATAGATGCGGGCATAGGTGGCGCGCACGCCGGGCGTCAGCGACACCGGCCCCCACTTGAGGTCCAGCTCTCCGTAGAGCGCGCCATCGAAGGCGTTGACCGTCCGCTTGAGCTGCTGCAGCTCCGCCTTGGGCTCGGCGCCGGGGAAGGCCGGGTACTGGACGCCACCCAGGACGGGCAGTTGGCCCTCGGCCACCGTGTGCTCGAAGCGCGTGTCCGCGCCGACGCGAGCGGTGAGCCAGGAGTTGAGCTCCAGCGAGAGGTCCTCGCGCCCGCCAATCGACCAGATGTTCGCGTCGAGGTTCGTCTCGCCGAAGCCGAGGCTGGCCAGGTCATAGCCCGCGTACGGGGTGAACACGGAGGTGAGGTTGCCGAGGCGATACGTCCAGTTGCCCGTGACGCGGTGGAAGAGCGTGTGCGCGTCCACGGTGACGTCGCGGTTGCGTCCGCCGCCAGTGGCCACCACGTTCAGGAGGTCGTCCGAGCCGAAGGCCATCACGTACCCGCTGTGGCGTCCGGCGGCTGCGGGCTCGCCCCCGCGCTTCCCTCCGAAGTCCATGCGCACCTGGTAGTCCCAGTAGCGCGGCAGCACGAGCAGCGTTCCCCCCTCGGGGTCCTCGGGCAGAACGAAGGGCAGGAGCGCGTCCACGTACGAACGCCGTGCGGCGGCGGCGACGGAGATGCCGTCGGTGACAGGGGCCTCGACGAAGAAGCCCGAGTCCAGCAGGTCGATCTTCACCGAGCCGTGCAGCGTGTCGCTGGCCCCCTTGCGCGTGGCCACGTCCACCGCGCCGCCCACCGCCCGGCCGTAGCGAGAGCCGAAGCCGCCCGGGTAGAAGTCCACGCGATCGATGAACTCGGCGTTGAGCACCGAGGGTCCGCCGCCCAGGTGATAGAGGAGCGGCACCTGCACGCCGTCGAAGAAGGTGAGCGTCTGGTCCGGCGCCGCGCCACGCACGATGAGCTGCCCGGAGATGAGGGGCGCGCGCGCCACGCCAGGCAGGTTCTGCACCACGCGGATGGGGTCTCCGAAGGTGCCCGGTACCTTCTGCAGCTCCTGGCGCTCCAGGGTGCGGCGCACCACCTCCTTCTTCTCGCGCACGCCGCGCACCACCGTCTCGAAGCCCGGGGCCTTGGGCAGCAGGTAGAAGATGACCTCCGTCGTCTCGTTCGGAGCGAGCGTCTCCTTCGTGGTGAAGAGATGGTAGTCGTTGGCCACCACGCGCACATCACACTCGCCGGGCGCCACCCGCAGGGTGAAGCGGCCCTCCTCGTCTGAGAGGGCCTCGGGGGCCTCCGGCTCATCCCCGCAGCGCACCGTGGCTCCACCCACGCGCGAGCGGCTGCCCCGCTCCAGCAGTTGCCCGGTGAGGGTCGCCTGCGGAGGAGGCGGAGGCGGAGCGGACTCCTCCGGCTTCGGCGGCTGGAGGACGAAGTTGTAGACGTACTGAATTTGAATGGGGGCCGGCACACCATCGACCTCGGCCGGGGAGAACTGGAACTGCCGCACCGCCGCGAGCGCCGCCTCGTCGAAGCCATCACCGACGGGCGTCACCACCTGCGCGTCGGACACCGCGCCCTTCTCGTCAATGGTGACGAGCATCTCCACGGAGGCCGTCTTGCCAATCGCCGCAGCCTCCGGCGGGTAGACGGCTTCCACGAAGTGGAGGAGCTCGGGTGCCTTCGTCAGCACCGGGGTATGGACGCCAGCGTCCACCTCTTCCCTGCGCGCGCCGTCGTAGGACTGGGCCCACGCCTGCACGGAGGAGAGGGAGAGAACAGCGAGGAGCAACCAGAGGGCGGAGCGGATCGGAGCCACGGTGGGGGCGCATGCTAGCGGAAAACGCCCCCGGGCGGCTTCCAGAGTAGATAGCCCCGAGCGAGCAGCCACGCGTCCGTGACAAGGCCCTCCATGCGCGTCGCCAGCCGGAGGACGGAGTGGTGGAAGGCCTCGGGAGGCTCCAGCGGGCCCGCCTCGCGAGCCTGCTGCCAGGCCTCCATCCACTGGGCGAAGAAGGCGTGGATGGGCTCTCCGGGCTTCACCCGGCGGCGAAAGTCCCGGGGCAGCCAGTCGCGGAAGAGGACGGGCGCGAAGCCGCGGCTGAAGTCGGTATGGAACAGCAGGGCCTCGCGCGAGAGCCCCTCTGGGACACGCCGGAGCAGGTGCGCCACCAGCACAGCCCCGGACGTGTCCGTGCTGCCCTCGACGAGGAGCCCTCCCTCCAGCAGCGCCCCGCCCAGCGTCTGGTGAATGCCGGACACCTCCTCGGGGCGGTACCCGCGCAGCAGGTTCATGGCGCGGATGAGGCGGACGGTCTCCCCAGGCCGCAGGGGCAGGTCAAAGCCACCCTGTCGAAAGTCGGTGAGCGCGTCGGCATGTTCTTGGGCGGACTCCACGCGCTGGGGCTCCAGTTCCACGCCCACCACGGGAAGCCCCGGGTTGAGCTCGCGGAAGGCCTGAGCGCTCTCCAGCGTGGTCCATGGGTGCTCGCCGAAACCGAGGTCCACGAAGGCGGCCCGCGCCCACGAGCCCTCGCTCCGGGTCAGCAACTCGCGCTCCTGGTAGAGCAGGTACGCGTCGAGTGATTGAAGGCGCCCGTGAGAGGTACGTCCTCGAGTCTTCCTATCCAGGGAGGTCATGAGCAGGCCCCGGGTTTATATTTTCCCGGCCATGCCCGCCACGACCCAGCCCATCCGGTGGACACAGCAGCAGCCCGCCCCCGCCGCCCTGGCGGAGCGGGTGGAGTTCCTGCTGTGGGTGCCGCCCAAAGCCTCCATCACGTGGGAGCATGAGGTCATCCCCGACGCCAACGTGGACCTGCTCCTCGAGCTGTCGGACGAGCGCTGTCGGGCCTTCCTCTACGGGCCCCTCACACGCTCCATCCATGTCCCGACACAGGCTGGATACGGCTACTTCGTTGTGCACTTTCATCCGGGGGCGATGCCCCGCCTCGTGGACGCCAGCCCCGCCGAGCTGGTCAACGGCGCAGTGGAGCTGAAGGAGATTGGAGGCATCTCCCTGGACACGCTCGGGGAGCGGATGCTGGCCGCCGGTTCACTGGAGCCGATGTGCCAGGTGCTCACTCCCCTCCTGCAGCGGGTGCCCTACCCACCGGGTGACAGCTTCGACCGGGCCTTGCGACACATGCTCGCCCGGCCGGAGACCTTGCGCCCGGGCGCTCTGGCAGATGCACTCCACCTCAGCACGCGGACGTTGCAGCGGGCCTTCAAGGAGCGCGTGGGCTTCTCCCCGGGGACCTATGCCCGCATCACTCGGCTCCAGGAGGCCCTGTCGGCCCTGCGCGAGCACCCCACCCGCTCCATCTCCGAAGTGGCGCATCGGGTTGGCTACGCTGACCACGCGCACATGACACGGGAGTTCCGCGAGCTGACGGGCCGAACCCCGAGCGACTTCCGCCAGCCAGCCTCAGCCCCCACACCTGTCGCATTCGTTCAAGCGCCAGGGGAGGTCCGCCACGTAACTTCCGGACCATGACGACACACACCCTTCGGGTCACCGAGTGCCATGGGACGCCGCGCCAGATCGGCCAGCAATGGGGAGAGGCGTGTCGCGAGAGCCTGCGCGCCTCGGTCGAGAACCTCTTCCTCGCCTTGTCCGCGAGCCCCTTGAGCGCCTCACGGGAGGACGCGGTGCGCACGGCGCTGAAGCTGGAGGCCAACGTCCGCGCCTTCGCGCCAGAGGCGCTCGAGCTCATCCGGGGACAGGCCGAGGGCGCCGGGCTCCCCTATGAGGAGGCCTTCGCGCTCCAGTGCATGTTGGAGCTGGCCATCCATTACGCGCAGCTTGGCAGCATGTGCACCTCGCTGGCCCTCACCGGCGAAGCCACCGCAGACGGCCAGGCGATCCTCGGGCAGACGATCGACTGGAACCCCCAGGCCCGGATGGACCTGCTCCGCATCCGCCACGCGGACGGACGCGAGCAGCTCTCGCTGTGCCTGGACGGCTCGCCGTACTACCACCTGAACAGCGATGGGGTGGGCAACTGCGCCAACCTCACCCTCGTGGCGCCCAGGCCCTGCCCTTCGCTGGTGCCATTGAGCGTGTACGTCCCCAAGGCAATGCGTCAGCCGAGCCTCTCGGCCGCCCTGGAGGTGCTCGTCACAGCGGCGCGGGGCTTCGGCTACTACCACCTCGCAGACGCGCACGGACGCGTGGTGGGCATCGAGAGCACATACGACGACCACGTCCTGCTCCAGCCGGAGCGCGGGGTCATCGTCCATGCGAACCACTACCAGTCCGAGCGCTTCCGCGAGCAGGACGTCACCCACCAGTTCGTGCCCTGCACCTTCAAGCGCAAGGAGCGCATCGCGGAGCTGGTGGACGCCGGGCACGGCAAGCACACGCCCGAATCGGTGATGCGGATGCTCGCGGACCACGGCACCCCCGAGGGTTGCATCTGCCTGCACGACACGCCCCCCTCGGCCGGGGCCATGCCGCGGGAGACGAAGGCCACGGTGGTGATGGCACCGGCGCGCCGCACCCTGTGGGTGGCGTCGGGGCCCGCCTGCCGCGAGCCCTTCACCGAGTTCCGCCTTTGAGCGCCTGCGGAGACCGGCGCTCCGCTCGCTTGCCTGGACGCGAAGATTTCGTGCCTCTCGGGTCTTTCCCAGCGGGGCTTGTACGGACCCGGCGTACAGCTGCCGATTCATCTCCCGAGAAGAAGCACTGCGAAGAAGCACTGCGAATGGGGTCGGAGACAGGATACACTCCTGGGATTCAAGTTACCCAAAGGGGGGACTCCGTGATCGCGACCGCTGCGCTCCAGGCCAATCAGCCCGAGTTCGAGTTCCAGATCGGCCCCCACGCCATGGGCGAGCTGGCCGTCGTGGGCTTCGAGGCCGACGAGACGGTCTCTCAACCGTACTCCGTCGAGGTCACCCTGGCGGCGCCTCCGGACGTGGACGTGGACGAGAAGGCGCTGCTGGGCCAGAACGCGCTGCTGATGGTGCAGCTCGGTGATGGGACGGCGCGCTTCTTCAACGGCATCGCGTCTCGCGTGGTGCGCTGGGACGCCAACCGAGGACCGGAGCGCCAGCGCTACCGCGTCACGGTGGTGCCCCGCCTGTGGACGCTCCGGCACACCCGGAAGAGCCGCATCTTCCAGGAGATGACCGTCCCGGACATCGTCCACAAGGTCCTCAATGAGGGCATGGTGGAGCACGAGCTGAAGCTCAATGGCTCCTACGCCAAGCGCGACTACTGCGTGCAGTACCGCGAGTCCGACCTCGACTTCGTGTCCCGGCTGCTCGAGGAGGAGGGCATCTTCTACTCCTTCGAGCACACCGAGGACGGGCACAAGATGGTGCTCAACGACGCCTCGCTCACGTGCTCGGCCATGGCCGGCGAGGCGAAGCTCCTCTTCCGCGAGCGCAGCAAGATGGTGGCGGAGCAGGAGTCCATTCACGAGTTCGCCGCGCGGCTGGAGATTCAGCCCGGCGCCGTCACCCTGCGCGACTTCGACTTCACCCGGCCCGCGCTGGACCTCACCACCGACAACGCAGCCGACGACGGTGAGGCCGCGCTGGAGATCTACGACTACCCGGCCCGCTACGAGGATGCCGGCGTGGGCAAGGCGCTCGCCAAGGTGCGCATGGAGGAGCTGCGCGCGCGCACGAAGATGGTGACGGGTGCCAGCAACTGCCGGCGCCTGCTGGCGGGCCACACCTTCGAGCTGGCCGACCACCCGATGGCCGCGCTCAACAGCAGCTACCTGCTCATCTCCGTGAGGCACTCGGGCAGCCAGCCGGAGGTGCTCACCCACGGGCAGGCGGCGTATGAGAAGCAGGAGGGCTACCGCAACGAGTTCGTGTGCATCCCCGCGTCGGTGCCCTACCGCCCGCCACGCGCCACGCCCCGTCCGACCATCGCGGGCGCCCAGACGGCCATCGTCGTGGGTCCCTCGGGCGAGGAGATTCACACCGACGAGCACGGCCGCATCAAGGTCCAGTTCCACTGGGACCGCGAGGGCAAGAACAACGACAAGAGCTCGTGCTGGATCCGCGTGAGCCAGGCTTGGGCGGGACCGGGCTGGGGCGCGCTGTACCTGCCCCGCATCGGCCATGAAGTGGTGGTGGAGTTCCTCGAGGGCGACCCGGACCGGCCCATCGTCACCGGCAGCGTCTACAACGGGCAGAACCCGACCTCCATCTCGCTGCCCGACAACAAGACGCAGAGCACCCTGCGCTCCAGCTCCAGCCCCGGCGGCAACGGCTTCAACGAGCTGCGCATCGAGGACGCGGCGGGCGAGGAGGAGATCTACCTTCACGCTCAGAAGGACTTCAACATCGTCGTCGAGAACGACAAGACGCAGATGGTGGGCGGCAACGAGACACTGCTCGTCAAGAAGGACCGCAGCCGCACCATCGAGGGCAACCAGTCGCTCGAGGTGAAGAAGAACGACGACACCGTCATCGGCGGCAACCAGACCCTCGAGGTCGTCAAGGATCGCTCGACGACGGTGACGGGCAACCACACCGAGTCCGTGGTGGGAGACCAGTCCATCTCCGTGAGTGGCAACCAGAGCGTGACGGTGGCGATGGCCTCCGCGGAGACGGTGGGCCTGGGGAAGATGCTGAACGTCGGCGGCGCCTACGCCGTCACGGTGGGCGGAGCGCTCAACCAGTTGGTGGGCGGCCTCAAGTCCGAGCAGGTGGGCGGTGCCAAGGTGGAGGTGGTGGGCGCGAAGAAGTCCGAGACGGTCAAGGGCTCGCGCACGCTGCAGGTCGGTGGAGATCTCTCCGAGCAGGTCGACAAGAACCGCACCCTGAAGGTGGAGAAGGATCTGCTGGTGAGCGTGGGCGGCAAACACAACCACGCCGTCAAGGACAGCTACACGCTGTCCGCCAAGGAGATCTCCCTGGTGGCGCAGGATCAGTTCACCCTGAAGGTGGGCTCGGCGACGTTGCAGGTGAAGAAGAACGGCGACGTGGTCATCAAGGGCGCGAAGATCGAGGTCACCGCCAGCGGTGACGTCGTCATCAAGGGCTCGAAGATCTCCGAGAACTAGCAGGGAGCCGGAAGACCATGACGTCACCCACGAATCCATCGGCGGCGAGGAACCCGGAGTCCGCGGAGCAGCAGGAGCCCATCTGGGGGACCCGGTTGGGCTGGCTCATCGGCAGCGATGCCGACGGCCACTTCCTGGTGGACTACGACGGCAACCGCGCGGGCCCGCTGGTGGCGCGGAGAACCATCACGCTCGAGCCGGCGGAGCTGAAGGACGCCATCGCGACGCGCCGGAAAGCGGTGCTGCTCTTCGAGAACGGGGACCCGCGCCTGCCGCTCGTGGTGGGCATGGAGCAGGTACAGAGCCCCACGCCGCTGACGGACGCGGTGCTGGAAGCCTCGCTGCCCGCTCCGGTGGCCCAGCAGCCGCTCGAAGCCCACGTGGACGGCAAGCGGGTCGTCATCGAGGGCAAGGACGAGATCGTCCTCCAGTGCGGCCAGGCCAGCATCACCCTGCGCCGCAACGGCAAGGTCGTCATCAAGGGGACCTACGTCGAGTCCCACGCGTCAGGCACCCAGCGCATCAAGGGTGGCTCGGTGCAGATCAACTGACGGAGCGCGCGGAGGGGGGACGGAACCGGTAGAGCGCGGCGGGCTTCGAGGCCGTCCGCCGCACTCCCGGCGCCTTCTCCAGCACCCCATCCTCGATGAGCCGCGCCACCTTGCGACGGAAGTTGCCTGGATCCTGCGGCTCGCCCTTCACCGCGGAGAACACCGTGCGCAGCTCCGGAATGGTGAAGGTCTCCGGCACCAGCGAGAACGCCAGCGCCGACGTGTCCAGCTTCTCCCGCATCCGCTCCAACGCCACCCGGAGGATGTCCTCGTGGTCGAAGGCCAGCGCACCCGCGCTCAGCCCCGCTACCGGCTCCCAGCACGTCGCCGCCGCGTCTCCGCCCGCTCGCACCCGCTGCGCCAGCTCCGGCCTCACCAGCGCGTAGTACGCCACCGAGAGCACCCGCATACGGGGATCCCTCCCCGGCCTGCCGAACGTGGCGAACTGCTCCAGCAACACGTCCGCCGCCCCCAGCCCCGTCTCCTCCTCCAGCTCGCGTGCCGCCGCTACGTCCAGGTCCTCGCCCTGGTCCTCCACCCCATCGCCCACCCGCAGGAAACCACCCGGCAGCGCCAGCTTCCCCTCGAAGGGAGGCTCGCCCCGGCGCACCAGCAGCACGTTCAACGCGCAGTCCACCAACGTCAGGATGACCAGGTCCACCGCCACCGCCGGGCGCGCGTACGCCCCCAGCGCCCTGCGGGCCTGGAGCACTTCCGGAGATCTCACATGTCCAACGGGTCGGTGGTCCGCACCACCTTCATCCCCGCCTCCCGGAACGTCCGCATCGCCTCGTTGGCAACGCGCGGGAAGTCCAGCCCCGGCGGCAACGGGTCCAACGGCGGCGCCGGCACCGGGCTCATCGCGTCCTCGAGGATGTGGATGCGCCCCATCTTCGAGCGATCCGTCGCCTCGATGTGCTGCTTCAGGTCCAGCAGCGTCGACAGCACGCAGTGCGACTTCGCCTGCCCGAAGACGTACACCCGATCGAACGTGAGCAGATGGTCGAAGAGGTCCTGGTTGAACTCGCCCACCTTGCGCCCCGACACCTCCGTCACCTCGGGCGCCAGCACCGAGTAGTTCTCCGTCAGCGGCTCCTCGCCCTTCTGCTCGAAGCGCGTCTGCGTGTCGCGAGCCACCGAGTGGAAGAGGCTCGCTTCCATCACCGACGGCAGCAGTGCGTGGCTCAGCCCTCCGAGCAATGCGTGGTACGGCCACACCGTCAGCACGTACTTCCCCGTGGCCTCCAGGCGCTCGCAGTAGGCCAGGCTCTCCTCGGGGTGGCGCGTGGCCCGCCACTTCCCCGCGCGAATGTCCGCCGCCAGGATGGGCGTCATCGGCGCCGGCGGCCGGCCCTCCGCGTCCTGCCACCACGCCGGGTGGAAGATCTGGAAGACGCGGTGCGTGTCCAGCGAGAACACCAGCCCGGTGATGCGGTCCAGGTGCGCGTACAGCCAGCGCAGCGTGCGCTGCGTGTCCTCCACCGCGCCCGGGACGAAGAGGCTCGCCTCGGGCTGGCAGAACGCCACCTGCACGTCGATACCGAAGGCGGCGATGCGCACGCGATCCTCTCGCGCCGGCTTCACCTTGTGCGTCACCGCGAAGCGTCGGGCCTCCTCGGTCACCTGCGCGGCTCGCTCCAGGAACAGCGAACCCACGCGCTTGTCGTCATGGAATTCGGGAAGGGGCAACGGCATGGCGTCCTCCAGGGGACTTCAAGAATGGTGCGCGGCGCTCTTTGGGAAGTGCCGGTGGCGCAGCTCGTCCACCAGGGCCTGCGTGGCCGGCGTGTACGCGACACGGAGCTCCCCGGTAGCGGGCGCGGGAATGGCAGCGGCGGCCTCGGGCGTGGCGCCGGAGAGCAGCTCATAGCCTTCGGGCACCGGCTCGCCCTCCTGCCCGATGAGCCCGATGGGCCCCGAGCCACTCCGGCGCCGGAACACCACCGGCACGCCCGGGATGCTCTGCTTGCCCTCGGCCAGCTCGTTGCCGAA
Source organism: Archangium minus (assembly GCF_044360475.1). NCBI lineage: Bacteria > Pseudomonadati > Myxococcota > Myxococcia > Myxococcales > Archangiaceae > Archangium > Archangium minus. The sequence goes on along the minus strand of NZ_CP043494.1, from coordinate 3,501,277 downwards.
CTTCATCGTCGGCTGGTGGCCCGTGCGCGCCAGCTTGTACACCGCCGCCACCCGATCCCTCGTGTAGGGACACACCATGGTCCGCGCCACGATGAAGCCGCCGTAGCCGTAGAACTGCTTCGAGGGCTCCCAGCCGTACTGGTGACGCAGCGCCTCGAACTCGCGCGTGGCCTGCGCGTCCAGTCCGTCTTCCAGGATGAGCACCGGCTTGATGCCCTCCTCCTTCGCCCGCGACACCGCCAGCGTGTACTGCTTCTTCTTGTCTCCCGAATCGAAGCGGATGGAGTCCCCCGCGTGAGGGTCTTCGTGGACGAGCCGGAAGGCCGACGGCAGGCCCGAGCTCAGCGTGTCATAGGTGTCCAGCAGGTAGCTGGAGCGCTCCGGCCGCCGCTCGCGGATGGCGCGGAAGGCCGCCTCGTCCGAGCCGTAGCGCTGCACGTGCTCGTGCCCCATGGTGCCCACCGGAATCATCCCCAGCTTCTGCGCCAGCAGCACGTTGCTGGTGCGCATCACGCCGGCGTCCTTGCAGGCCCTCAGAGCGATTTCATGCTGCTCCAGGCACGTGGCCGCGCGCAGGCCCACCTCGAAGATGCGGCTCGGGTCCTTCACCGCCTCCACCAGCTCGCGCACCACCGCCATCACCCGCGCGTAGTAGCCCTCGGCGTCCACGGTGATGGGCACCGGCTTCACCCCCACCGCGTCCAGCGTCTCCAGGGCGATGCGCTTCTCTTCCTCGCACGACAGCACCGCGAGCGCCTTCGCCAAAGCCTCACGGTCCGCCAGCGCCTGCGTGGCAATCTGGATGCGGAAGTTGAGTTGCAGGAGCAGCGGCTCCAACCACGACACCATCGCCGAGGGTCCCGTCACCGAGAACACCGGCTCCCGCGCGTAGAAGCGCGTGCCCTTGGGCAGGGCCCGGATGACCAGCTTCTGCTTCTGCTGGATGGCCGCCTTGAAGCCCGCGCCCATCTCGTAGCTGTTGCGAGCCAGGTAGGCGTAGTCGCTCTCGGCCGGCTCCGGGAGCAGGCCCCGCACGTAGGACTCGAGGTCCAACGGCACGACCTGCTGCCCGCCCTTGCGGTGTGAGTAGTAGAACGTCTCCCTGCGCAGCGGCCAGCCAGCCTCCGCCATGCTGAACTTGTAGCCGTCCGTCGCGAGCAGCGAACTCCCCATGGTGTGCCTCCCGCCGAGCAATCTAACGAGCGAAGAAAGAGTCGGCAACACTCTTTCTGACATGGGAGTCAGGTAAAGAGGCGAAGGGTGCTTGAATCGGCGCCGTGAAGCCGGACTCCCGCCGACTGCTGCTCTTCCTCGTCCTCAGCCTCGGGCTGCATGCCGGGCTGTGGCTGTGGATGGAGACACGGCACACCCCGCTTGAGGAAAAAGGGACCGCTCCGGCACCCGCCCAGGCCACACTCCAGTTCGTTGAGGTGGACGTGGCGCCCCCACCCGAGCCTCCGAAGTCCGAGCCTCCGAAAGCCCCACCCCCGAAGCCACCCCGGGCCTCGCCGCCACCTGAACTCGCACAGGCGCCGAAGAGCCCCCCACCCGCGCGAGGCGAAACGAGGCCTCCACCCGCCTCGCCGCCCACACCCGCCGAGGTCCCCACCTCCACCGCGGGTGACATGCCCCTCGCGGACGCGCCCCGTGCCGAGGGCCTCCGACTGGGCCCTTCGCGGCTCCTCCCCTCCCCCTCACTGTCGTGGAGCCCCGACAAGGGCGTCGACGTGCCGGACGCGGGCGTGCCCGTCCCCTCCACGCCGGAGGAGAAGGTGGCGGACATGGTCATGGAGGGCGTGCGCCGCGGGAAGGTGGATCGCGGCCTGGTGCACCCCTACTTCTCCGACCTGGGCAAGTCCCTGCTGAAGCACTGGGACGCCGAGCGCGCCGTCTCCGCCAAGGGCCTCCAGGGCTTCCTCGACCAGACCCGCGGCAATTCGAAGGAGTGGATGCGCGTCTGGTCGGATCGCGCCGCGGCCTACGCCAACACGGGCTCACCGCTCGACACGGACACTCCGGAGGCCAATGACCGGCTGCCGCCTGGAGGAGACCCTTCGCTCGAGGCCCGCCGCTCCCTGCGCCGGCAGATGAAGGAGCAATTCCGAGCCACCCGCCGCGCCACCGTGCGCGTGGTGCAGGACACCGAGGGCCGACTGCTCAACGTGGAGCTCGTCACCCCCAGCAACGACGCCCAGGTGGACCGCGAGGCGATCGCCGACATTCGTGCCGCCGCCCAGCGCCTTCCCGTTCCTCCTCCCGAGGCCCTCCAGGGCCGCACGCGGCTCGTGAGCCTGTGGCAGATCGAGCTCATCGTCTCCATCAGTCCGCCCGTCCCCACACTCAGCGTTGAATTCGACGCCGAGATGAAGCTCACGGACATGCGGATGCCGCTCGACCGCCGGCTCTACAAGCGCGTGCGACTGCTCGAGGTGCGCTAGCCCTTGCGGCCGCGGGACTTGCGCGCCGGGGCCTGCCCGTACACGCGCTGGTAGTCCTTCATGCTGCGCTTGATGACCTCGTGCGCCTCGGAGCGATCGTACATCTCGACGATCTCCACCGCGCGCTTCGCCTCACTGGGAATCTGCTTGTAGGTGAGGAAGTAGTGCTTGAGGCGCTCCACGAGCGTGGTCGGCAGCTGCGCCACGTGCTGCAGCGCCCCGAAGACAAGGTCCGACTCCAGCACGGCGATGATCTTGTCGTCGGCCTCGTCGCCGTCGACCATGCGGAAGCCGCCCACCGGCACCGCGCGCACCAGCAGCCCGCCGGCCGGAATCACCTTCTCCGTCAGCACGCAGATGTCGAGCGGATCCCCATCGCCCTTGATGTCCCGGTTGCCGGTGCGCTCGGCGCAGCGCTTCGCCACCAGCTCGTCGCAGAACGTCTGGGGGATGAACCCGTAGAGCGTGGGGCACTGGCTGGAGAACCGCTGCGGGCGATCGATACGGAGGAGGCCCGACTCCTTGTCCAGCTCGTACTTCACCGTGTCGGTGGGGACGATCTCGATGTACGTGGTGACGACCTCGGGGGTCTCGTCGCCGGGGGCAATGCCGTGCCAGGGGTGTGCCTGGCAACTGTGGATCTGTGGCTTCTTGGTGGCCATGTCACTTCACATCCCAAGCGCCATGCGCGCCCAGGGTCCTTCACTTCAAACGAATTCGTGCGCCGGAAAGAGGAGGACATCCGAAATGGCCTCCACACCCAGCAACAACATCAAGATACGGTCCAACCCCACGGCGATCCCCGCCGAAGGCGGCATGCGCCCTACCGCGTCAAGGAACCGCTCGTCCAGTGGGTAGACGGATCTGCCCGTCATACGCCGGAATTCCTGTTCTTCAAGCAACCGAGCTCGCTGTTCCACCGGGTCCGTCAGCTCCGAGAAGCCGTTGGCCAGCTCCAACCCCTTGGCGTACAGCTCCGTGCGCTCGGCCACCGAGGGGTCTCCCGGCTTGAGCCGCGCCAGCGAGGCCATCGAGGCGGGGTACTCCGTCAGGTAGGTCGGTCGCTCCCAACCCAATGTCCCTTCCACCTTCTGCAGGAACAGGTGGAAGAACACATCATCGAAGCTGGTGGCGTCCCCGGTGCGCACCCCGGCTGCCTCCGCCGCCCGCTTCAGGGAGGGGCCGTCCGCACAGGCCCTCAAGTCGATGCCCGTCGTCCGGAGCACCGCGTCCCGCACCGACAGCCGCTCGTAGGGCGTGCGGGTGAAGAAGCCATCGCCCCCCACCGTCCGGTCCGCCTCCGCCAGCGCCCCCTCCAGGTCCGCCATGATGGCGTGGTAGTCCGCCTGGGGCCGGTAGAACTCCAGCATCGTGAACTCGGGGTTGTGGGTCCTCGAGACCTCCCCGTTTCTGAATACCTTGCAAATCTGGAAGAGGGGGCCTGAGCCATCCGCGAGCAACCGCTTCATGGCGTACTCGGGGCTGGTGTGCAGGTAGAGGGTGCGGCGCTGGCCCACGTCCGTCTCGGGCACGAAGGGTGACTCGAAGGCGGTGATGTGGGGCTCCATCCCTGGCGTGGGGACGAGCAGCGGCGTGTCCACCTCCAGGTAGCCAAGTTGGGTGAAGAAACGGCGGAGGGCTCCGTAGAGTGCCTGCCGGGCGGCGGCCGAGCGCCACTGGAGTTGATTGGGCATGAGCGGCGCGGAAGTTACATTGCGCGTCCCATGCGCCCAAGGCTTCCCGCACTCGTCCTTCTCCTCGGTCTCAGCTCCCTCGGCGGGTGCGCCACGACCAGGTCCGCCTCTCCCCCGCTCACGGAGGAGCAGAAACTGGCCGCCGAGGTGGCCCGGCTCGCCGCGGAAGCCGAGGACCTCCTCAAGTCGCAAGATCTGCTGGTGTGGCGCTTCTGGGCCGAAGGGGCCCGGGCCGACATGGCCTCCACATATGTCGGCAAGGAGGCGCTGTTCAGCCTCGACAACATCCGGAAGATCGATCGGCTGCGCCAGCGCACCACGGACGCGCGCGAGCTGCGCGCCCTCACCGCGCTCCAGTCGCACTTCGCGGGCGAGTACCTGTCGCAGCAGCTCGCCGAGGTGAACGACGCCATCGCCAACCTGGAGGCGTCCCTGACCTTCCAGGTGGACGGCCGCGAGGTGCGTTGGCGAGACCTGGAGCGGCTGCTGGCCAACGAGCGCAGTGCACCCAGGCGCAAGGCCCTCTACGTCGCGGCGACACCCGCGCTGGAGCGACTCAACCCGCTCATCCACCGCCGGGAGCAGCGGACGGAGGAGCTGGTGCGCGAGCTGGGCTACGCCTCGTACGAGGCCTTCGGCGGCGAGCTGCGTCAGGCGGACCTGGGACGGCTGGGCCTGCTCGCCGAGGAGGTGCTTCAGGCCACCGAAAAGCCCTACAAGGAAGTGATGGAGCGGCTCGCCCAGCGCGAGCTGGGGATGCCCTTCACGAGCCTCACTCGGGCGGACCTCCCTCGGCTGTTCCGCCCGCGCGAGGTGGATGGCTTCTTCCCCAAGAGCGAGCTGCTGCTGCGCGCGCACGGCACTCTGTCGGGGATGGGCATCGACCTGGGCGAAATGAAGAACGTGCGCATCGACGCGCGCGACGATGTGAAGCGCAAGAACCCGCGCCCGCTGACGCTGGGCATCGAAGTGCCCAAGGACGTGCGGCTGTCGGTGCGGCCCATCGAGGGAGCACTGGAGCAGGCTCGGCTGCTGCACGAGTTCGGCCACGCGCTGCACTATGCCTTCACGAAGGAGGCCCGCTTCGAGCTGGCCAAGCTGGGCAACCCCACCGTCACCGAGGCCTATGCGGCCCTCTTCGAGGACCTGTCGGAGGACCCGGTGTGGCTGGAGGAGCACGCGGGGCTGTCGGGCAAGGACCGCGCCTCGTACCTGGCGGCGACGAGCGCCCACAAGCTGTTCCTCATCCGCCGCGCCGCGGGCAAGCTGCTGTACCAGCTCGCGCTGCACCGGCAGCAGGAGGAGGTGGACCCCCGCGAGCTGTACAGGACCCTCCTCGAGCGCGTGGATGAAATGCCGGCGACGGACGATGACGTCGCTCGCTACCTGGTGGACCAGGAGGACTTCTTCCAGTCCGCGGACAACTTCCGCGCGTGGTTCCTCGCGGGCCAGCTCCAGGGGCAGCTCAAGGCGCGCTTCGGCCCGTCCTGGTGGCACGAGCCGGATGCCGGCAAGTTCCTCAAGGAGCTGTGGGCCCACGGCAATGCGCTCTCCGCCCGCGAAGTGGCCGAGGCCATGGGCGAGAAGGGCATCTCCCCGGATGTGCTGCTGCTGCGGCTCGGCGCCACGCTGGGCGTGCCCATCAAGCTGGATGCCCGTGAAGACAACGGGACCTCGAAGCCCACCGCCCCGGCCTCCCCGGAGAACACCCCGGTGGCCCCCGAAGCCCCGGCACAGGAGTCCGCTCCGGCGGAGGAGGCCCCCGTGACTCCTGCCCCCGAGCCCACTCCCGCCACGCCGGCTCCGGCTCCGACACCTGCTCCGGCGGCTCCGTCCTCGGCGTCCAGGACCTCGAAGGTCTCGAAGCTTCGCAAGCCCCAGACCCGGCACGCTCGCTCCGCGAAGGTCACGAGCCCCAGGAAGAAAGAGGGCTCTCGTCCGCAACACGGACAGAAGACTCGGGGCAAGAGGACCCACTGACTCCACTCAGTCGGGCGCGCTGATACACGAAGGCCCCCGCCCTGAACACGGACGGAGGCCTCGGGGTACGGCGTTTGAACTCTCTACCCTCACCCCGTCCCTCTCCCAGAGGGAGAGGGGGTGGGGCTACAGCAACTTCATCAGCTCAGCGCGCTTGGCGTTGTACTCGTCGTCCGAGAGCACTCCCGCGTCCTTCAGCTCCTTGAGCTCCTTCAGCCGCTGCGCCGGGCTGCGCGTGTCCGCCGGGGCCGCCGCCTGCGGAGGAGGCTGTTGCTGCTGCTGGTAGTTCTGCTGATTCTGCTGCTGCTGGTTGGCGAACATCTGGGCCATGCCGAAGCCCATTCCCATCCCCATGCCCTGCAGCGCGCCATCCGAGCCGCCACCGCCCTTGGCCATGCCCTCGGACGCACCCAGCATCGCCTGACCCTGTGCGTACTGCTGGAAACCGCCCGCCAGACGCGAGTACGCCACGTCCTTCGACAGCTTCTTCAGCGTCGCCTCGTCCTCCTCCTTGATGCTGACGTGGAAGTTACCCATCCGCACCACGGTGAGGCCGTAGGTGTCCACGTGAGGCTTGAGACCCGCGATCACCTCGGTCTCGATCTCCTCCGTGTACGCGCCGCTCGTCACGTCCAGCAGCGGCCAGCGCTTCTTCACCAGCAGCTCGGCGATGCGATCCCGCGTCACCTTGAGCACCTGGCCCTTGAACCAGCCCAGGAAGTCCGCGTTGCTCGTGCGGCCCATGCCCACCAGGCCCACCACCAGCTTCTCCGGCTCCGTCACCCGGATGGAGAAGTCGCCGTACACCATCGTGCCAATGCCCAGCCCCGTCTCCGGGTCGCGCACGTCACCGATGGGGCCACCGAACTTCACGCCCGTGAACTCGCGCGTGGAGACGAAGAACACCTCGGCGATGAACAGGTTGCCGCCGGTGAACCCCTCCAACAGGCGCGACAGGAACGGGATGTTACTGGTGTCCAGCTGGTGCCGCCCCGGCCCCAGCTTGCCCTCCACCTTCCCGTCCTTCACGAAGAGCGCGACTTCGTCGGCATCAACGGTGAGCTGGGTGAGCATCCGGATGTTCTTCTCCGGATACTTGTAGACAATCTCGCCCTTCGCCTCATCGGCGCGCGCGATGAAGTTGCGCTTCGCCTCGTCCTTGATTCCACCGAAGAATCCCATCGTGCTTTCGTCGCCTCCTAGAGACCGCGTCGACACCGGGAGCCCAACGCCGCCTATCCCTCTAACGCATAGCGACCGGGCCCATTGCATGCCCGCCGATCGCACTGCCCCCGGCCTGCTCCCCGGGAACATGCCAGAGGTTCCGCACCCTTGGCCAGTCAACCCGGCATGGGGTTGTCCGCTTGGCTACCCCCAGCGGCTGATAAGGCGCTCGCGCTCCAGTAGCCGGACGCTGGCCCAGAGAAGCACCGCGTCAAGCAGCAGCACCACCGCGCCCTGGAGGGCATAGTAGGCCAGCCCGGCGTTCAGGAACCCGGCCACCTGGCCCGCCACCAGCCCCACGAGCGGCAGCACCACCAGGGCGGAGAGCTGCTGGGCCGTGCGCGCATCGGCCACGCGCGCGGAGATGAGCACCGCCACGCCGTTGCCGAAGAAGGCGAACAGCGGCGCCAGCACAATCACCCCGAAGAGCCACAGCGCGTTGGGCATGATCAGGCCCTGGCCCAACGGCCACGCCACCACGTCCACCCCCACGCACAGCAGCGCGAAGGCCACCCAGGTAATCAGCACCGCGGGCACCAGCGAGGCCAGGCTCTTGCCCGCCACCAGCTCCACCGCCGTCACCGGCGAGGCCAGCAGCGGCTCCAGCGTGCGCCGCTCCTTCTCCCCCGCCACGCTCTGCGAGGAGATGAGGATGGGGACGAACACCGGCATCACCAGGAACATGCCGAACCAGTCCAGCAGGGTGCGCTCCACCAGGAAGCGCCCCGCGTTGGCGTTCAGGGGCAGGCTCGGGTCGTAGAAGAGGGCGAGCACCCGCAGGTTGGTGTCGTCCGGATCCTGCACGTAGGTCCAGACGACGATCATCGGCACCACCACGAGCACCATGGGCAGCGCCGCCATGGCGAGCAGCAGCGGCAGGTTCCTGCGCAGGTCCAGGAAGTCCTTCCAGAAGACGGCCAGCGCACGCCGGGGATGGAACGCCATGCTCACACCCTCCCCTCGCGGATGAGCTCCAGGTAGACCTCTTCGAGAGGACGCTGGGCCGGCACCGCGCTGTGCACGCGCGCCCCCGCGCCCACCAGACACGCCACCACGTCCGGGGCGTGCGACTCGTCCGCGAGCATCACCCGCAGCCGCGCGCCCTCAGCGAGCACGTTGGGCGCGAACGGCAACGCGGCCAGCGCCGTGACGAAGCGCTCGGCCTCACCCTCGACCTTCACGTCCAGCGCGCTGCCCGCGCGGCGCAGCTCGTTCAACGGGGCCATCGCCAGCAACCGTCCCTTCACCACCGCCACCCGCGTGCACAACCGCTCCACCTCGGCCAGGTTGTGCGAGCACAGCACGATGGTGCGCCCCTCCGCCGCCAGCTCCGCCACCGCGTCACGCACGGTGCGCGCCGACTCCGGGTCCAACCCGCTCGTGGGCTCGTCCAGGAAGATGACCTTGGGGTCGTGCACCAGCGTGCGCACGATGGCCAGCTTCTGCCGCATGCCCTTGGAGAAGCTTCCGCAGGGATCGTTCTCCCGGCCCGCCAGCCCGAAGCGCTCCAGATAGGCGAGGGCACGCGGCCAGACCGCGCGCTCGTCCAGCTCGTGCAGCTTCATGAAGAAGCGCAGGTTGTCGCGCGCGCTGAGCCGCTCATAGAGCCCGGGTTGCTCAGTGAGCAGACCCACCACGCGGCGCAGCGACTCGCCATCCGTGCGCACCGAGTGGCCCCAGACGTGCGCCTCGCCCTCCGAGGGCTGGAGGAGCCCGGTGAGCATGCGCACCGTGGTCGTCTTCCCCGCGCCGTTGGGCCCGAGCAGGCCGAACACCTCGCCCGGGCGGACGTCGAACGTCAGCCCCTCCACCGCGGTGCGCGCGCCGAAGCGCTTGGCGACCCCCTGGACGGAGATGCCGCTCAATCGATGCTCACCAGGATGAACTTGTTGTTGATGTCGCGATCGATGACGGTGATGACCTTGTCGGAGCCCGCGGCCTGCCGCAGTACGCCGAGCCGGTTGTGCTCCACCAGGGCCCACTCGCGGCCGGGCTGCGCCACGAAGGGCTTGAGCTTGGCCGGCTCGCGGATCTGCTTCACCTGGTTGCGCGAGTAGAAGGTCTCTCCGCGCCAGTTCATCATGAAGGCGGTGATGGGCTCGTCCGGCTTGCGCTGGGCGTAGTAGCGCCAGAACAGGTCGCGCTGCGTCCAGTGGTGGGACAGGTCCACCCAGTGGCCCCAGTTGAACCAGAGGGCGAAGCCGGCCGCGAGCGCCCAGAAGGTGCCGTACAGCATCACCCGGGCACGCTGCAGCGCCGCTACCACCGCCAGGCCACCGGCCACCGTGAAGACAAAGCCCAGGGCCATCTTCACGTTGACGGGCGAGGACAGGGACTTGAGGAGCGAGTCACTCGCGGCCGGGACGCGGAAGCCGCGCACCGCGGACATCGCGCCCACCAGCAGCAGGGCCGAGGCGAAGAGCCACAACGACGTGCGCGCGTCCACCGACGCCCGAGAGGCCTGCCACGCCACCCAGGCGCCCACGAGGAACAGGGCCACACCCATCACCGGCGTGGCGGGCACGTCGCGCATGGCCATGGGCACGAAGAAGGCCGCGCCCACCGCCAGGCACAGCAGCGCCACCGCGCGCGAGTGCACCGAGGCGCCGGACTTCGTCTGGAACACGCCCACCGCGAGGTAGGCTCCCACGGAGAGCAGCACCAGCGTCATCAGGTCGCCCACCCACAGCGGGCGGGAGGCGAACATGGCAATGGGCTTGGTGACGAGCTCGGAGGGGTACGGCCGGTCGTAGTTGTAGACGAAGAGGTCGGTGAAGTTCTTCGGGTTGTTGGCCAGGTCATGGCCCACGAGGATGAAGAGGACGAGCCCGAAGACGAGGCTCATCACGTGGGCGGAGATGCCCTCCTCCCACAGCTTGTTCACGAAGAGGGCGATGAGGACGGCCAGGCCCGGCAGCACCGGGAAGACGTAGTGGTGGAACTTGGTGGCCGAGGAGGCCAGCAGGGTGAAGGAGAAGGCCACCCACAGCGCGGCGATGAGCGCCAGGTGGTCCGCCTTGTCGCTCGAGCGAGGCCGCAGCTGGGACACCAGCGCGAAGGCCCCCGGCAGCAGCGCCACCCAGGGGAAGATGCCGAAGCCACCCTGCTCGATGAAGTAGATGAAGGTGCCGCCCGGCGTGGTGGTGTGCACGCCCGCGCTCAGGCGATTGAGGTGGTCGTGGATGAAGAAGCGGTACCAGAAGAGCTTGCCCTCGTCGTCCACGCCATTGAAGAGGCTCAGCACCAGGTACCAGGGCACGGCCACCGCGAAGAACACGAGGATGCCGGTGCCCAGCTTCATCTTGTACATCTGCCCCCACAGCACGGGCATGGGCTGCTTGCCCTCGCGGACCTCGGCACGGAAGGAGCCCTCCAGCAGCCAGCGCAGGTGCGCGTTGAGGCTCGCCGCGTCGTAGGGGATGACGGCGAAGAGCGCGTAGAGGACGAGGATGACGGCCGGCAGGCCCACGCCCAGCAGACCCTTGGCCAGGGTGGACAGGCCCGCGAAGACGTAGAAGGCGTACCACCAGCCGGCGCGGTGCTTCGTGGTGTCGTCGAGCTGGCCGATGATCGCGCACGCCATGGCGCACACCAGCGTGGTGACAAAGGGCGTGTCCGTCACCGTCTGCCGGGTGAGCAGGAAGTAGAGCGGCATGGTGGCCAGCACGAAGCCCGTGGCCAGGCCCGCGCGCCGGTTCACCACACGCGCCACCGCCAGCGACAACAGTGATACCGCCGCGATGCTCAGCAGCGCGAAGGGCATCCGCATGCCCCACTCGGTGTAGAGGCCCAGCGCGCCCTCGGTGCGCATCGAGCCCACCACCTGCATCCCCAGCGCCTGCATCCACATGGTGAGCGGCGGCTTGGAGAAGAACCACGCGTTCTCCCAGTAGGGGAACACGTAGTCACGGCGCTGGATCATCTCGCGGCCCACTTCGCCGTAGTGCGGCTCCCAGCAGTCCCACAGGCCCACCGCCCCCAGGTAGGGGATGAAGAGCAGCGCCGCGAAGGCGGCCGTCGCCAACGCCACGCGCAACGATGGATCCAACGCCATCCAGCGCTTCGCCCACGACTCCTGGTGGATGCCCTTGCCGAGGATGGCCTCGGTGAAGGTCTGCGGCTCCTGCTCAGCTCCGTTGCTCGACACGGGGAAACACGCCTCCGTCCGCATGGGCCCACGCTCCTGGCGTGGGTCGCGGCCTTATATCCCTGCCTCCCGCTCCGGTCGACCTCCGCCAGAGCCTGACGCCGTGCAGTCTGCCGCGCATCGTGCCCGGAACTGCACACCTGTCTGCACACCGACTCCCTGCTGGCTCGGTCTCCAAGCGAGGGCATGTGTCTTGAACCCAGCGGGCCCAACCCTCCCCGCACACAGCGGGGCCCCTGGGAGGCCCAGCACATGATGACTGCCGCGCTCCTCGTTCTCCTGCTCTCCCAGACCGGAGACCCCGAGGCACCGGGAGAGGTCCAGCCAGCCCCCACGCAGGACACTGCGGCGCTCGCTGCCCCGGAGTCCCCCCTGCCCGTCATGCGCCAGGGGGAGCACGCCGTCTGTGCCTCACTCAACCCCACTCCCCAGGTGCCCTCGGGCCAGTACCGGGTGCAGTGCGATGCGATGACCCGACGCTGTCTCGCCGCCCCCACGCATGAACTGGATGCAGATGGCTCGGAGAGCAACCGACCCCTCGAGCGCGTCTCGTCCTGCCATGAGAGCCCCGAGTACATCCACGAGCGTGTGGCGGAGGGCTACACCTTCGTACCCGCCATCGCCGAGACGCCTCCCGGCTGGTACCGCGACGAGCGCGGCCGGGTGATGCAGTTCAACTTCGACCTGCACCGGCGCGTCTGGCTGGGTGGAGCGTGGGCGCCCCTATGGCGCGAGGGCGAAGAGCGCACCCTGTCACGAGGCCGAGTGGACTTCGGCATCGTCAATGAGTTCCCTCGGGGCGAGAAGCGACTGCACCGCCTCACCTGGCTCGACACGGAGCTGATCCTCGGACAGCAGTCGTCGCTCGAGGCCACGCTGCTGCGCTACGACAACAACGTCTGGCAGGACTCACCGCTCATCCGGGTGACCACCTTCCTCGGCGAGCCCCGCCGCCATGACTTCACCTTCGACATGGGCACGTGGCTGGAGGTGCTTCGCCTGGAGACGATCCGCCGCGCGGGCACGGAGGCCGTCTTCTACACCTTCATCGCCGGGCACCTGACGTTGGACCTGTGGCACTCGAGGGAGCTCTCCTCGTATGTGCGCGTGCGCGCGGGTCCCTCGGTGGAGTACGACCGCACCCACCACTTCTTCATGCTCGTCCCCGGCGCCGCCTTCGAGGGCGACTTCACCCTCGATGCAAACGGCTTCCACCACCTCACCTTCAGCGCCGAGGCGGAGAAGCTCTTCCTCGGCCATGAGGTGGACGGACGCCCACCCGAGCCGGAGCGGCTGCGAGTGCGCGCTGGCTACGAGCTCATCCTCCTGGCCATCAACGACCAACCCTTGAGCCTCGTGCTCGATGGGCGTGGCCAGTGGCGGAGTGACCTCGTGGACGTGCCTCCCGTCTGGGAGTGGTCCGTCCACACGGGACTGCGCTTCTCGCTGTGGGCACCCGCCCGCCGCTCCGCGCCTGTGGCGACCTCTCGCTAAGGAGGGCCGGGATGCTCGCACTCGCACTCGCCCTGCTGCTCGCCAGTGCCCCCGCGGAGGAGGAGGCGGCGGAGGCGTGCACCCGCTGGGACGAGGCCGGTGAGCCCTTTCCCATCTGCTTCGATCCGGGCAATGGGCTGCTCGTCGGTGTGGGGGGACTCCTTCAAGGCGGAGAGGCCGCGCCCGAGTTCCGTGTCGGCATCCTGCTGCGCACTTCGCGGACCAGCCGCAGCAAAGGCACGCCCTGGCTCAACACCCACCGACTGCTCACCACGGAAGCCCGGAGTGGCACCCCTCGACGCAGTCTCACCACCACCCTCTACGAGGGCACCCTGCGCCGCCACCTGGAGGAGGGCTTCATCCTCGTTCCTGCCACGCGTCCCGTGCGCATCCCCTTCCCCTTCGACCTCTCGCTCGCGCTGCGCCTGGGCCACTACGAACGACGCGTCTGGGAGGGGCCGGGATGGACGCTGGAGACGGGGCGTGCCGCGCTGTTGTTGGACCCCGTGCGCTCTCCGACGACGCGGGTGTGGCTCGGCCTGGGGCCCGCGGCGAGCCACACGCTGCGACACTCGCGCGAAGGGATGGTGCACGAGCTGTCCCCCTTCACCACGCTCCTGCTCGATGCGGGCTACGAGACGGAGGACGGACACTGGGTGACACGCGCCACGGTCCTCGCCGGATGGACGTTGGGCTTCGATGGCGAGATGCGCCTGCGGGCCCGCGAGGAGGCAAGCGTCGAGCGACTCCTGATCGCGGTCAACGCTCAACCGGTGTGGCTGAGGCTCTCCGGGGCGTACGTGCACGCGGATGCGGGCATCGCCCAGAAGGACGACTGGAGCCTCAGCCTGGGGCTCACGCTGAGGGCCGGGAGCGCGCGGTAAGCCCCTCCGGGGAGCGACCCGGCGCATCACCGCTCGCCTGGTGCGCACTTCATCCCACGCCTTCTGGTACCACCCTGCTTCTGGTACCACCCTGGAGGTGGGCAGCATCACTCCGCCCCCGTCAGGTCCTCCTTATATGCGGGGGTCCTGCTCGGGCTCGCGGCCATCTGTCCGATAGACAACCGACCCCCCCAGGCTCCTTCCTGCGGGAAAAGCCCTGTCATTTGGGGTGGATGCCCTTCTTGAGATGCTCGGGGGCGTTCTGCTATAGCTGTAAGGGGACCCAACCCGTGCTGAAGCTCATCATCGAAGACGACGAAGGGCGAAAGACTGTCGTCCCCTTCGTGCGGGACGAGATCACGATCGGTCGTCAGGAGGGAAACACCATCCGCCTGACCGAGCGAAACGTGTCGCGTCGCCATGCACGCCTGGTACGCCAGAACGGGCACGTGCTGGTGGAGGACCTGGGCAGCTACAACGGGGTGCGCATCAACGGTGAGCGCATCCAGGGGCAGGCCCAGATCGCAGACGGAGACCTCATCCAGATCGGCGACTACGATCTGGCCGTGCAGCGCGAGGCCGCCGCCCAGCCCCCACCCCAGCCGCCGCCTCAACCTCAGCCCCAGGTGGGCGCGCCCACCATCCGGCTGCCCGCGGCTGCCCTCCAGGCCGCCCTGGACGAGCTCCAGGCCAAGCCCTCCCCGACGGAGACGGACCTCCCCGCCCAGCATCATGAGGAGGAGGACGAGGACGAGGACGAGGCGCCCACACCTACCCCGGCGGATCTGCGCCGCAACTCCACCGCGGTGATCCGGATGGATCAGGTGGAGATGAACCGGCCCCGCAAGGTGTCGCCTGTGGACGCGTCGGAGGCCCCCCATCTGTTGGTGGTGAGCGCCGAGCTCAAGGGGCAGGAGTTCGCCTGCCTCCGCACAGAGGTGCGGATCGGTCGCACCGACGACAACGACATCACCATCGACCACCGCTCGCTGTCGCGCACGCACGCCAAGATCGTCCGCGAGGAATCCGGCGAGTGGCGCATCATCGACATGCAGTCGGCCAACGGCATGGCCGTCAACGGTGAGAGCTACGCGCAGGCGCCGCTCTCGCACGGAGACCTCATCGAGCTGGGCCACGTGAAGCTGCGCTTCATCGCCCCGGGCCAGAGCGCCGAGGGGCTGACGCACGAGGGGACCGCCAAGGGCTCGAAGAAGGGGCTCATGTTGACCCTCGTGGCCTGCGTCCTGCTCGGTGTGGGCGGAGGCGCTGCCTGGTTCCTGTTTGGCCAGACCCCCGCGGCCCCTGTCCCGCCCCAGCCAGTCGCGGTGAACAAGCCGTCCAACCCGGCACAGGCGCAAACGCCCGGCACGGAGAAGCAGCCCTCCCAGCCCACCCTCTCGCTCGAGGAGAAGCTCCAGAGCGCCCGGGCTGCCATCGACGCGCGTGACTTCGACACGGCGGTGGACACGCTCGAGTCCATCCAGGACGCCAAGGGCCAGCGCCCCACCGAGGCCGAGGAGTTGCTGAAGCAGGCCCAGGCCGAGCAGGAGTCGAAGCACAACCTCGACCTGGCGCAGAAGGAGTTCGACGCGAACCGGCTCCAAGAGGCCCAGAAGTACCTCGAGGCCGCCGAGGGTACGCTCGCCTTCGCGGATGAGCACACCGCCCTCAAGGAGAAGGTGGAGGCCGCGCTGGATTCGTCGGAGAAGCCCGGCACCAGCAAGCCTCCCGCGAGTGGCACGGGCACCACGGGGACCGCCACGGCGCGCCGCCCCTCGGCGGAGCAGCAGGCCAAGCAGCTCTACGACGACGGCGTCACGCTGGTGCGCAAGCAGCAGCTCCCCGAGGCCGAGTCCGTCCTGAAGAAGTGCATCACCATCGAGCCCACCTACGCCCCCTGCTACCTCGCACTGGGCGCGACGGTGGCCCGGCGCAAGCGTCCGGACGAAGGCGCGCAGTACTACCGCGAGTTCCTACGGCTTGCGCCCGACCATGAGATGGCCCCTGGCGTCAAGAAGCTGGTTGCCGACTACGAGAAGAGTCAGAAACAACCGGGAGGTGGCAAGTAGCCCGGAAGAGTGCCGCGGACGTCACCCCCATGGCGTGCGCGGTTTCCCAGGCTGCTGGCCTCCACCCCTCACACGAGGAGAAGATTCGTGCAGATTCGTATCCTGGTGGTCGACGATGAGCAGGACAACTGCGACTACCTGAAGCTCGTCCTCATGCGCGAGGGCTATGACGTCGTCACCACGACGGACCCCACGAAGACGGTGGAGATCCTCCGCAGCGCCGACTTCCACCTCGTCATCCTGGACATGATGATGCCGGTGATGTCCGGCACCGAGGTCCTGGAGCAGATCCGCAAGTACGACACGGACGTCGCCGTCATCGTGGCCACCGCCTACCCAACGGTGGACACGGCCGTGGCCTCGCTGAAGAACCAGGCCAGCGACTACGTGAAGAAGCCCATGGAGCCGGACCAGTTCCTCGGCGCCGTGCGCAACGCGCTGGCCAAGAAGGGCCTGTCGCAGGATCCCGAGGCGGACCTGCACCGCGCCATCGGCCGCACCATCCGCGACGCGCGCAAGACGCAGGACCTCACCCTCAAGCAGCTCGCGCGCCGCACCGGCCTGTCCGTGTCGCTGCTGTCGCAGATCGAGCGCGCCGAGTCCTCGGCCTCCATCTCGTCGCTGTACAAGATCGCCTCCGCCCTGCAGCTGCGGATGGGCGAGCTCTTCGGCGACACCTGAGCCGTCAGGGGGCGGCCCGTCTCACTGGCCGCGGAACCGGGGCGTGCGTTTCTCCAGGAACGCCGCCCTGCCCTCTCGGGCGTCCTCGCTGGCGAAGGCCCGGGCCCGCACCTCTCGCAGGTGCGCCCGCTCCGCGTCGGACAGCGCCGCCCGCGTGAGCAACCGGAAGGTCTCCTTCATCCCCGCCACCGCCAACGGAGCCTGTGCGGCGAGCGTCCGGCACAGCTCCAGGGCGCGCGTCTCGGCGTCCGCAGCCGGGAGGCACTCGTCCAACAGGCCCCAGGCCAGCGCCTCCTCGCCGTCCAGTCGCCGTGCGGTGAGGAAGAGGTTCTTCGCGCGGGCCACGCCCACCAGCCGGGCCGCACGCGTCAGCCCGTCCGGCGAGTAGACGATGCCCAGCCGCGCCGGGGGCATGCTGAAGACGACGTCTTCCGCGCCCACCCGGAAGTCACACGCGGCCGCCAAATCGAAGCCTGCTCCAAAGGCCCACCCCTGCACCAGCGCGACGCTGGGCAGCGGGAGTGACTCCAGCCGAGAGAAGCACGCCATCAGCGCGTCATCCGGCAGGCGGTCCTCGGTGGGCGCCGCCAGCAGGTTCAGGTCATAACCCGAGCAGAAGGTCCCTCCCGCTCCCCGGATGAGCACAGCGCGCACCTTGCCGGGAGCCGAGGCCAGCGCCTCGTCCAGCCGGGCCACCTGGCTGTCGTCGAGCGCGTTGCGCCGCGCCGGGTTGGACAGGGTGAGGACCCGGACACCGTCGTCCCGGTCCTCGACGAGCAGGGAGGAAGGCTGCACTGCGCGCGTCCCGCTCTACCCGAGCACCACGAGGACGTCGCCCTCGTTCACCGGCTGGGACTCCTTGCAGCGGATCTCCTTCACCGTGCCGCCTTCAGGCGCCTCGACCGGCATCTCCATCTTCATGGATTCGAGGATGACGAGCGTGTCCCCCGCGGAGACCGCCTGTCCAACCTGCACCTCGATCTTCCACACCGTCCCGGTGATGTGCGCCGCCACGTCCGCCATCGCTGTGCTCCTCCTGGAATGCTGCGTGTTGTGCGTCCCCCACTACGGCTTCGCGTGGTGCTCCAGGAAGCGCGTGTTCAGGTCTCCCGCGCGGAAGACCGGATCCTGCAGGATGCGCAGGTGCAGGGGGATGTTCGTCTTGATGCCCTCGACGCGGAAGCTTTGGAGCGCCTGGATGGAGCGCTCGATGGCCTCGGCGCGCGTGGCGCCCGAGACGATGAGCTTGGCAATCATCGGGTCGTAGTTCGGCGTGACGGTGTTGCCCTCGGCGTAGCCCGAGTCCAGGCGCACGCCCTCACCCGTGGGCGGCTGGTACACCTTGAGTGGGCCCGGCGAGGGGAAGAACTTCACGGGATCTTCCGCATAGATGCGGAACTCGAGCGCCGCCCCACGCCGCTTCACGTCCTCCTGCTTCACGGTGAGCTTCTCGCCAGCGGCGATGCGCAGCTGCCAGCCGATGAGATCCAACCCCGTGGTCAGCTCCGTCACCGGGTGCTCCACCTGGAGCCGGGCGTTCATCTCGATGAAGTAGATGTCGCCGTCCGAGTAGAGGAACTCCACCGTACCGGCATTGGCGTAGCCGAAGGCCTTGGCCGCAGCGATGGCCGCCGTGAAGAGCTTCTGAGACAGCTCCGCGTTGCGCCCGTCGGCGAACAGCGGAGAGGGAGCCTCCTCCACCACCTTCTGGTGCCGGCGCTGGATGGAGCACTCGCGCTCCAGGCAGTGGATGAGGTGGCCGTGGTGGTCACCGAGAATCTGCACCTCGATGTGACGCGGGGCCGGGAAGTAGCGCTCGATGTACACGCCCTCGCGGCCGAAGGCGGCCTTCGCCCGGTCCGTGCACTGGCGGAAGACCTTCTCCAGCTCGGCGGCGTCCTTCGCCGCGGCCATGCCAATGCCACCACCACCACCCGCGGCCTTGCAGAGCACCGGGTAGCCAATGCGCTCGGCGGCGGCCAGCGCGGAGGCCACGTCCGGGAGCACATCCTCGGTGCCAGGGACGATGGGCACGCCAGCAGCGGCCACCAGCTTGCGCGCCTGGCTCTTGTCCTTCATCCGCAGCATGGCCTCGGGCGGCGGACCCACGAAGGTGATGCCGGCGGCCTTGCAGGCTGTGGCGAACTCCGCGTTCTCCGACACGAAGCCGTAGCCGGGGTGCACCGCATCCGCGCCGGTGGACTTCGCCGCCTCGAGGATGGCGGAGATGTTGAGGTAGCTGTCCTTGGCGGCGGCGGGCCCGATGCGCACCGCCTCGTCCGCTTCGCGAACGAAGGGCAGCTCCGCATCCGCATCCGAGTACACGGCCACGGTGGAGATTCCCATCCCCTTGGCCACGGTGTTGATCCGCCGGGAAATCTCACCCCGGTTGGCAATGAGCAGCTTCTTGAACATGGCCCGCAACCCCTCCGCTGTGAGGCGGGCGAACCTAAACCCCCACCTGCGACCTGACAAGGAGACAACGTGCCTCCGGCCGGGAAGTTGCGGGCATGTAGGTAAATGGCGTAGCGTCCTTGGCCGTGAAGCCCTCCACGACAGGAACAGTGGTGGATCTCCAGGGCGCGCGCCATGAGCGGCGACTGGAGATGTACCGGGCGCGAGTCACCGAGCGCCTTCGCACCAACCGCACGGCAGTCGAGGCCCTCTACCAAGGAGGAAACCTCTTCTCGCCCCAGGGGACCCGCACCGGCCGGGCCCTGCTCCGAGCCCATCAGCTCCTGCAACGCGCGAGCGCCCTGCTGGAGCAGCTCTCCGGCGACGGCGTAGTTCCTGCCCCGCGACTGCCCGAGCGCATCGACGAGGTCTACCGCGAGCTGGACACGCTGATGTCGCGCAGTGATGCCCTCTCCGGGCGCCACCACCGGGCGGCGAGCGTGGCCCGCCTCCCCGGGCGCTAATTCGGCAAGACCCCAGCCCTTCCGGACCGGGGCCCTCGCCTCACGGCATCTCCGTCTGCCCCTGGCGACGCAGGAAGGTGGGGATGTCGAACTGATCCTCGTCCAAAGGGAGCGCCGCGTCCTTCACCACCGCGGTGCGGTTGGACAGCGAGCGGCTCTCCACCGTGGCCATGGATCGAACACCAGCCTTGGCGGGCACCAGACTGGCCACTTCCTCGCGCGCCACATTCAGCGACACGGGCGGGGGCCGGGTGACGACCGGCACCTGCACCACCGGGGCCGGCTGACGCACCTTCGCATCGCGCGACACGAAGCCCGTGGCGATGATGGTGATCTTCACCTCGTCCTGGATGTTGTCGTCGATGAGCGAGCCGAAGATGATCTCCGCGTCCGGATCGGCCGCGTCGTGCACCAGCGTGAGCGCCTCGTTGACCTCCTGGAGGGTCATGTCGCGGCCGCCCGTGATGTTGATGAGCAGGCCGGTGGCGCCGTCGATGGAGATGTCCTCGAGCAGCGGGCTGGAGATGGCCTGCTGCATGGCGTTGAGCGCGCGCTTGTCGCCGGAGGACTGACCGGTGCCCATGAGCGCCAGGCCCTTGTCGCTCATGATGGTCTTCACGTCGGCGAAGTCCACGTTGATGTAGCCGTGGTACTGGATGAGGTCGGAGATGCCCTGAACGGCGTTGAGGAGCACCTCGTCGGCGCGCTTGAAGGTCTCCAGCAGCGGCATGGGCGCGTTGCTGAGCGTGAGCAGCCGCTGGTTGGGGATGGTGATGAGGGTGTCCACCGCGGCCTTGAGCTCCACGAGGCCCTGCTCCGCCTGCTTGCGGCGCTTGTTGCCCTCGAAGAGGAAGGGCTTGGTGACCACGCCCACCGTGAGGCAGCCCAGGCTCTTGGCGATGTCCGCGATGATGGGAGCCGCGCCCGTCCCGGTGCCACCACCCATGCCGGCGGTCACGAAGACCATGTCCGCGCCCTCGAGCATGGAGGCGATCTGATCGCGCGACTCGAGCGCGGCCTCGCGGCCCATCTCCGGGTTGGCGCCGGCGCCCAGGCCCTTGGTCAGGGTCTGACCGATCTGCAACCGCACGGGAGCCTTACTCGCCGCCAAGGCCTGAACATCCGTATTGGCGGCGATGAAGTCGACCCGCTCAAGCTTCGCCATGATCATCGTGTTGACCGCGTTACAGCCAGCGCCACCGACGCCGACGACACGAATCTTTGCGGCCTGCTTGTTCTGGTCGAACTGGTCCATGTGGTTCCTTCTTTCAGCGCAGGTCACGCGTGCCCGCGCGCGCACCTGCAACCGCCATCTTCAGCAAGTCGCGATCTTTGGCAAGTTCTCAGCTACGAACATGTAGCGCTACGTCGCGACGCCAAGTCGTCACAGGCACTTACGCGGAAGCCACCACTGCGCTTCCGTGCGGTGCGGTGGGTGCATCACACCTCTTGACTCGCGCGATGAGGTCTCTTCGCGCGACCTCACGCACGCTTCGTGCCACAGCAACGACCTCATGGCCAGTGCGCAGAGTGCTTCAGGCCGCCTCGATGATTCGGGGCGCGCCTCGCGAGGCCTGCCGGTCCTCGACGACGAACGGCTCACACGGGAGGCCCTGCTCGTCACGGAAGGACAGATGGAAGCGCAGCACCTTCCGCGCCTCGCCGTGGGCGCAGTAGTCGGTCCCGTTCCGCCACGCATGGAGATAGAGGGCGTACAGACCCTCGCCCTCCTTCACCAACGAGGGGTGTCCCGGACCGTTCCACGCCCCGCCCAACGCGGGGCTCTCGCTGTCCATTAGCAGACGCTCGTCCCGGACCTGGCCGTGCAGGACATCATCGAGCTTGCCCACGTAGGTGCGGTACTCGTGATTGCCGAAGAAGCCCGCGCTGTAGATGACGTAGCGCTGCCCGTTCTCCTGGACGAAGAACTGTCCCTCGACAAGCCCGCCGTGCTGGGGTCCATCGGTGAGGAGGGTGTTCGACGCGCCGACGAACTGGAGCGTCCCGTCCGGGCCAAGCGTGAACTCCCGCGCGACCAGCGGCGTCGGGACGGCGCGCGGCTGGCCCGTGATCGGATCCACCCAGCGCAGAGCGTTGCCGTCCACCTTGACCACCAGGGCCAGACGCTCACGCCCGGTGCCGTCCTCGATGCGCACCAGGGTCCCGTCGATGGTGCCCAGCACCGGGTTCTCCCCGGCGGGCCCGCCCGGGTAGTCGGGGACGAGCTCCTTCACACGCGGGTTGACGTCCAGAGGCCCATGGTCCGTCCAGGGGCCCTCGATGGAGCGGCTCGTGGCGTAGGCACTGCGCAGCACGCCCTGTCGGTCGCGCGCGGTGTAGAAGAGGACCAGCAGCTCTCCAATCTCGAAGATCTCCGGCGCCCAGCGTGCGAGCAGGAGATCCTCGGGAAGGTCCGGCTCGGTCGGTACCGGCTCACCCTGGTTCCACCACGCGGGGAGCTGCCCCTCGTTGAACACGGCCAGGTGACGCCCTTCCTTGATGACGGCCTCGAAACGCGCCCGCTCCCCATGCCACCGGTAGAGACGGAAGGCATAGGGGCGATTGCTCGAGGTGGCGATGAGCCACAACCCCTGTGTCTCCGGCCCTCCCGGGCTCGTGTCCGACAGCCGCAGGACGTACGGGTCCGGCATGTTGTCAGCAAGGAGTGACTCGGGCACCAGGGCCGGCCGCGCGAGGAGCGCACCGAGCGTTACACCCGTACCAGGGGCGTCGACCTCGAAGGGCGCCGGCAAGGCCGACGCGAGCGTGTTGTGCTTCTGGGGGAGAGCAGGCAACCGAGGGGCAGAAGGAACAGGAGCGGGCTTCTGCTCGAAAGAGTCGGGCGGCATCGGATCCAGGGCAGAGATGACGGCAGCGGAAACCGGATGTGCCTCCGGGCCCATTCCTCAGAGGACCCGGCAGCGTTGAAGCCCGTACGCAGGGAGGGGGAGCAGCCGCGTGTGCCGCTTCGTCAGGGGAGCCGCTCGTACTCCACCGAGAAAGTCCTCCTGCCGCGTGCTCCGCGGACCCACTCGCGCATTGCGCGCTCAGGGCGAGGCGCACATCCTGGGCCGTCACTCTCAACCCGGAGGCTCGCCCCCATGAAACCGCGCTTTGCTCCCTTCGTGCACACCCTCGCGGCGCTCGTCTTCTGCGCCGCTCTTGGCTGCGCGCATGCGCCGAGCCCGACCCCATCTCCGCCCGTGGTGGTCCTGGAGGGCGCACGCGTGTTCGACGGCGAGGCCGTGAGCGGCCCGATGACGGTCGTGCTCGAGGGCGAACGCATCCGCGCCGTGGGCCCTCGTGGCTCACTTCAGGTCCCGGCCGGGGCGCGCGTGGTCGACTACTCCGGCAAGACGATCATCCCGGGGCTGATCGCTGCGCACTCCCACGTCGGCAATGTCTCGGGTGTGGACACGGGGCGGCGCTTCTATACCCGCGAGAACATCACCCGGCAGCTGGCCCGGTACGTCGAGTACGGCGTAACGACCGTCAACTCGCTGGGCCTGAACCCGCCGCTGTTCTACTCACTGCGACGAGAGCTGAACGCCCACGCAGGTGGCGCGGACCTCTACGGCGCGGGACCGGGAATCGGAGCGCCCCTGGGCACGCCGCCGGCACGAGGCATGGGCCTCGAGGATGACCAGGTCGCACGCCCCGAAACGCCCGAGGCCGCGCGCGCCGCGGTCCAGGACATGGCCAGGCAGGGCGCTGACATGGTGAAGCTGTGGGTCGACAGCCTGGGCGGCTCGGTCCCCAAGCTGAGCCCTGACATCTACCGCGCCGCCATCGACGAAGCCCACCGACAGGGCCTGCGGGTCTTCGCGCACATCCACGATCTGGAGGATGCCAGGGCGCTGGTCGACGCGGGGGTTGATGTGCTCGGCCATGGAGTGAGGAATGCACCGGTGGACGACGCCTTCGTCCAGGCCATGAAGGCGCGCGGCGTCTGGTACATCGCCACCATCAACCTGGACGAGGCGAACTACGTCTACGCCGAGCACCCGTCCTGGATGGACGAGCCCTTCTTCCGCGCCGCGGTGGATCCAGCCCTACAACGCCGTTTCGATGACTCCACGTGGCAGCGCGAGACACTCGCCGGCCCGGGCGCCGAAAAAGCGCGGAAGGCGGTGAAGCTCAACCTGGAGAACCTGCGCACCCTGCACCAGGCCGGCGTGAGGATCGGCTTCGGCACCGACTCGGGTGCCATGCCCCAACGCATCCCCGGTTTCGCCGAGCACCGCGAGCTTGAGCTGATGACCCAGGCCGGCCTGACGCCCGCTCAGGCCCTGCGTGCGGCGACACGCGACTCGGCCGAGCTGCTGGGCTTGAAGGACCGCGGTGCCGTCGCGCCGGGCCTGGTGGCGGATCTCGTGGTGCTGGACGCGGACCCGACCCAGGACATCCGCAACACCCGGCGCATCCATGCCGTCTGGCGGCGCGGCGTTCAGGTGACTCGCCTCGCCGAGCCGCTCGACGGACAGACCGTCAGACCTTGATGACGACCTTGCCGAAGTGGGCGCCCTCTTTGAGGTAGCGCAAGGCCTCACGCGCTTCCTCGAAGGGGAAGGTCCGGTCAATGACGGGCTTCATCCGGTGCTGGAGGATGAGCCGGTTCATGTCCTCGAACATGACGCGGCTGCCCACGAAGATGTTCTCGATCTGGAGCTTCTTCGGCTCAGCCTCGGAGGGGTCGGGCTTGCCGAAGCTCCCGCTGAGCAGACCGATGAGGGCGATGTGCCCACCGGAGCGTGAGGCGCGAATGGACTTCGGGAGCGTCTGCTCACCCCCCACTTCGATGACGTGGTCCACGCCCTTCCCTCCCGTCAGCTCCAGGACCTTCTCCTCCCAGTCGGGATTCTTCTTGTAGTTGACCGTCCCCTCCGCGCCGAGTGCCCGGGCGCGCTCCAGCTTCTCGTCCTGGCTGGAGGTGATGATGACGCGCGCTCCCAACAGGCGAGCCAACTGGAGCGCGAAAATGGAGACACCACCCGTGCCCTGGGCCAGCACCGTCTGACCCGCCTGGAGTCGGCCCTGTGGCACCAGCGCGTTCCACGCCGTGACCGCGGCGCAGGGCAACGTGGCTCCGTCCTCGAAGGAGAAGTGCTCCGGCAGGTGCACGAGCCCCTCGGCATCCAGGACGACATACTCCGCCAGCACTCCGTCGGTGTTCCCCGCCCCGAGCGCCTTGTTCCGCAGATCCGCCGTGGGCTCACCGCTCGTCCAGGTCTGGAAGAAGGTAGGGGCCACGCGGTCACCGGGCTTCACACGGGTAACGCCCGCCCCCACCGCGACCACCTCACCGGCTCCGTCTGACACGGGGATGATGGGACGCGAGGGGGGCCCCAGGTAGCGTCCCTCCGCGAGGAGCAGGTCCCGGTAGTTCAGGGACACCGCCCGGATACGAACCAGGGCCTGGCCCGGACCGGGCTTGGGCTCGGGCCGCTCCACCTTCACCCATGCGTCGATGCCACTCGTCTTCTGAAGCTCATACGCCTTCATGCGCAACACTCCTGTCGCGTGAACGAGGTGCCGCGCTGATTAGCGGGGGCGCTCAAGCACCGCCACAGAATCCCCTCGCCCAGGCGTGGCGGTTCCCCACGACAGGGGCCTACCCAACAAGAGCGTGACGGGACCGACCACTGGATGAGCATGACCTCCAGTAAAAATGAAGGGGTGCCAACGGCTTGACGCATGCCCACTCACTCGGCTGGCGCCTTCCGGGTTTGGGCCAACAGCTCCCCAGAACTCTGGTATGCCAACCTCGCTGGCTCGATCGTTGAGGCCTGCGCGGTGCCATTTCCCCCTTGGCGGATAGGCTGGCGCCAGTACCGCCATGGCACCTGGAGGAAGATCGCGTGGCGTCTTTGGGCTTACGAGTGATGTACGTCGAGGATGACCCGGACATCCGCGAGGCACTGCAGGAGGTGCTCGAGGCGGCCGGCTACCACGTCACCGTCGCGGCGACGGCGGGCGAAGGGCTCGAGACGCTTCGCCGCGAGCAATTCCACCTCGTCATCACCGACTACAACCTCCCGGACTTCGACGGGGCCCGCATGCTGGCCCAGGCCGCCGAGAGCGGCCTGCTCAATTGCGAGTCCCTCGTCCTCACAGGGGCTTCCCACCTCGACGGCACGGCGGGCTACCGCGTCATCCGCAAGCCCATCGATGTGGACAAGTTCCTCTTCAGGATCCACGAGATCCTCGCTCCGGTGCGCGACCGGGAGCTGGTTCGCACCAAGGAGAACCTGCAGCGCACCCAACAGAAGGAAGAGGGTGTCCGGGGCGTGAGGGTCGAACTCACGCTCTACATCAGCGAGGCCTCTCCCGCCTCGCTGCGAGCACTCCGCAACCTCGAGAAGCTGCTCGCGGGCTATGAACGGTCGCAGGTCCGCCTCGCCGTCGTGGACCTCTCCAAGGAGCGCCCCCCCTCGTTCGACGAGGACCGGATCGCCTTTACCCCCACGCTCGTCAAACGCTTTCCCGCGCCACGGGCCTATTACCTGGGAACCCTGGACCAGTTCCAGGCAGTCACCGACCTGCTCAACGACGCACAGGTCACACGGAAGAGATGAACACGATGCAGAAGGTGCCAACAGGCGTACCCGGGCTCGACATCATCACGAACGGCGGCCTTCCCCGAGGACGAACCACCCTCCTGACAGGAAAGAGCGGTGCCGCGAAGAGCATCCTCGCCCTCCAGCTCGCCAGTCAGTTCGCCCGTTCGGGAATCAAGACGATGGTGTTCTCCGTCGAGGAGACTCCGGCGGATCTCACCGACACCGGAAATGGGCTCGGCTTCGGCACCTCGGAGCTCGTAACGGAGGGCAAGCTCCGCTTCACCGACCTCACCCTCCCGCTCGACGCGAGCACCATCGTCACGGGGGACTACGACATCGTGGCCCTGGTGCACCGCATCGAGGCCGCGGTCAGTGAGTTCGGTGCGCAGGCCATCATCTTGGACTCCGCCACCGCGCTGTTCAGCCCGAGGCCTCCCGAGGATCGGCTCCGGCACCAGTTCTTCGAGCTGATCCGCACCTTCCGGCGGCTCGGGCTGACGGCGCTCGTGACGGCGGAAGCACCGGACGACTACGGCCCCCGAACGACGCTCGGTGTCGAGGACTTCCTGTGTGACGTGGTGCTCGTCCTGCGCAACCTGGTGGACGACGAGCGGCGGCGAAGGACCCTCGAGGTCCACAAGTACCGGCGCAGCGCCCACCAGAAGGGGGAGTACCCTTTCACCATCACTGACAAGGGGCTGATGGTGTTCCCGTTCGGAGTACAGGGCCCCTATGAGGTCCCTCCGGCCGAGAGCCGCTTCTCGAGCGGCTTCGCGGGGCTGGACACGATGATGAACGGGGGCTGGATCCGGGACTCCATCACGCTGGTGCGAGGCCCCTCCGGCAGCGGAAAGACGACGCTGTCCGGCATGTACGCGAAGGCCGGTGCGTCCCGCGGCGAGCGCGTGGCCTACTACGGCTTCGAGGAGACCCGGGGCATCCTCCTGCGCAACTTCGCGAGCCTCGGGCTCCCCCTGGACGAGTTCGTGAAGAAGGGGAACCTGCGCATCGAGTGCAGCTACCCCGAGGCCACCAGCCCCGAGGATCTCCTGGTGGAGCTGCGCAGGAGCCTCGATGAGTTCAAGCCGTCCCTCATCGTCCTCGACAGCATCTCCTCCATCGCGCACTCGACGTCCGCGCGAGGCTTCCGGCAGTTCATGGTCGGCTTCGCGGCCCTCGTCCGAGAACACAGCCGCAGCGCGCTCCTCTCCCAGACCCTCACGATCCACGAAGACGACACGGCGGCCCCGTTCCTCTCCACCATCCCCGACGCCATCATCTCGCTCGACTACGAGCGGCATCAGCGAAAGCTCACCCGCACCATCAGCGTGGTGAAGATGCGAGGCTCGGCGCACGCGGAGGACGCCTACACGATGCACATCCGTCCCGGCGGATTGACCGTGGATGCGCCCCGTGACTCCAAGGCAGAGGAAGAGAGCCGGGCCCGCTGACAGCTACCCTCCCCTCTTCCCTACGAGCTCTTCAACACCCGAGGTCCTCTCCATGAATCCACGTTCCACCCTCACCCTGTTGGGCGCTTGTGCCCTGCTGCAGCTCACCGCCTGTGACGATCCCGACAAACCACAGGTCGATCCGCCGGTAGACACCTCGCCGCGAACGCTGCGGCTGCTGCAGACCAGTGACCTGCACACCAACCTCTTCCCCTGGGACTACTTCACGGGAAAGCCGGATGCCAAACGTGGCCTGTCCAAGGTGGCCACGCTCATCAATCAGGCGCGGGCGGAGAACCCCCACTGCAACCTGCTCATCGACACGGGTGACACGATCCAGGGCACGCCGCTGGGCACCTACTACGCCCTGGTGGACAACAGTCCACAGCACCCCATGGCGGTGGCGATGAACGAGCTGCGCTACGACGCCATGGCGCTCGGCAACCACGAGTTCAACTACGGCCTCGGCGTGCTCTCCAAGTTCAAGAGCGAGGTGAACTTCCCCCTGCTCGGCGCCAACATCCGCCAGAGCGCCGATGGGAACGAGGCCTTCAAGCCCTACCTGCTCAAGGACGTGTGCGGGGTGAAGGTGGGCATTCTCGGCCTGGTGACGCCGGGCGTGACGACGTGGGAGCGCCCGGAGAACATCCCCGGCCTGCGCTTCGATGATCCGCTGGAGACGGCGCGCGCCTACGTGCCAAGGATGCGGCAGGAGGGTGCGGACGTGGTCGTGGTGGCCATCCACAGTGGCCCGGACAAGCAGCCCACCGGCTCGGCGAATGACCCGGCGTCCTGGCTGACCGACTACTCCGATGCCTCGAAGTGGGCTGACCGCGGAAACATCCCAGGGGAGAACCAGGCGGTGCAGATCGCCCAGCAAGTGGAAGGCATCGACGTGCTGCTCACGGGCCATACCCACCAGCCCATCCCGAAGATGCTGCTGAAGAACACCCAGGGCCAGGACGTGCTGCTCATCCAGCCCAACCGCTGGGGGAGCCACCTGGGCCAGGTGGACCTCTCGCTCGTCCACGAGGGCGGCCACTGGAAGGTGGATGGCAAGGACTCCAGGCTGCACGAGGTGAACGACACGGTGGCGCAGGACACCCAGGTGACGCGGCTCGTCCAGAGCTACCACGACCAGACGCTGACCTATGTGGGCGCGAAGCTCGGCACGACCCGCGCGGCCTTCCCCGGTGGCTACGCCGCCCGCTACGTGGACAGCGCCCTGGCCGATCTCATCAACACAGTGCAGGAAGAGGCCGCCGAGGAGAACGGCTTCCCGGTGGACTTCTCGCTGGCCGCGCTCTTCACGGATGACGGCATGCTGCCCGCTGGCGACATCACCCTGCGGGATGCCTACAGCATCTACATCTACGACAACACGCTGTACGTCATGGAGATCAACGGCTCCATCCTGCGCCGTGCGCTGGAGCTGAACGCCGGGTACTTCGCCCAGTGGAACCCCGCCTCCCCGCCCGACGCCTCCAAGCCGGAAGCGGCCAAGGTGGGCAGCGTGCAGAACTTCAATTGGGATCTCTACTCGCGCATCGAGTACGGGTTCGATCTCACGAAGCCCGCGGGCTCGCGCCTCACGCACCTGCGCTTCAACGGTGTGGACGTCCGCGATGAGCAGCTCTTCCGCATCGCCATCAACAACTACCGGGCCAGCGGAGGGGGCGGCTACTCCATGTACAAGGAGGGCAAGGTGCTCTGGACCTCAGCGGACGGGGTGCGCGACTACATCGCCCGCTACATCCAGAACCACCCCGACCTGGACCCCAACGACGTGAACACGTGCAACTTCTCGCTCACGCCGGACCTCTACGCCCACTTCTTCCGGTCCTCGCAGGGACCGGCGAAGTGCTCGGCGCCGTAGCCCGTCCTGGGGGAGGCCTCCGACGACCTCCCCCCGGTGCTGCCTCAGAAGTAGCCGCCCAGGGTGGTGTCGATGCTGATCGACACGCCGCTAGCGTCCCCAGCAGCGAAGTTCACCCGGGGACCCGCGCCGATGAAGAAGTGGGGCACCACGTGGAAGAGCACGGGGGCGAAGATATCGGCCACGAACGCCGTGCTCGAAAAGCTTCCGGCAATCGAGTGCTGGAAGCCCACGCTCAAGCGAGGCCACAACGACACCTGCTCGCTCAGGGCGTGGTTGTAACCGACGCGCAGGCTCAGCCCCAGCCCGGTCAGGTCAGGACCGTCCGCGAAGCTCCTCGACAAGAGCACCGCGGCTCCGATCGAGAGGTTCTGCTGCAGGAAGTAGTCGACCGACGGGTTCAGGTTGATGAAGAACGCGTCAGCGCCAGCCGTGGAGAACCCAATGTTCGCCGAAGCGTCCGAGCTGATGGTGATCTGCCCCGCCGCACCGAATCCACTCCCCACGGTGGGGGTGGTCTCCGCCCGCTGCGCCGCCGCCACGGACGGAACCACGAGCCCCACCATCACGGCCCAGCCCTTCCAACCCAGTGCTCGATTCATGATGAACCTCCTCTATGTCGCGCCCCGGTCAGACTCCTGGAGCGCCGGGCGGTTTATAGAGGAAGCACTCGGAGAAGTGGCGCTCTTCTTCAAGTCTCTCGATGGGAGGACCCACGCACGAGCGGAATCACCCCAGCGGCGAAGCGCAGCTGCGGGGTCTGTCCGAGCGTCTTCAGCCGATCATGGGCGATGACGATCAGCAGCGCGTAGAACCCACAGGACACGAAGAAGTGCCACCACGCATGGAACTGGGGATTGGGGATTCCATACGAGGGAAGCGTCTCATTGAGCGTGGAGCAGAACTGGATGTCACTCAGCCACAGCACGATCGCAAACGCGTAGGCACCGATGCCGAGCTGGAAGATGCGTCTCGCCATCACGTCCTGGCTGCGGCGATGGATGAGGTAGACGCGAGCGAGCGCGAAGAACTCGAGCGTCGCGAAGCTCGCCTGGAAGAGGAAGAACTGGAGGCGCCCTCGCGTGAAGGCCGAGAGATAGGTTGAGAGCACCGCGTAGGCGAACAAGGCCAGTGGGAAACCAATCCCAAACCGTCGCTCGGGGCGATTCTCCACCAGGATGTAGACCATCAGCAGAGCGAGGTAGAGCATCGGGAGCTCATCCAGCATCTGATGCTGGAAGAGGAGGGTCGCGTGGAACGCGATGCTTCCCAGCCCCACCACCGACACCATGGCGAACGCGAGCAGAAGGCGGAGCTCCAGGACGCGGCGATGCAGGGCGATACCGAGGACGCCCGCGAACACCATCGCCAGACTGGAGGCCGAATTGAACAGCTCGCAGACGTAGTGAAGGTGCTCGTAGTTCGTCTCGCACCAGTCCACCGTCGCGGTGTTCGCGCCCCAGAACCCCATCTTGGGTACCGACATAGAGATGCAGAATGCCCTAGATGTCCGTGTCGGGTGGAGCCTCGCCCGTCACCTTGCCGATGATGTCGATGCGCTCGGCCACGCCCGTTCCATCGCGACGGAGCTCGTAGACCAGGCGGACCTTCCGTCCCGGCTTGACCGCACGGAGGTCAACCTCGGCGCCGTTCTCGAGAACACTTGTCTCGGGCGGCACCCAGACCCGCACCTTCTTCTCCCAGGGCGCCATGGGGTCGAACACCCACGCATTCCCCTCTTTGCCTATCTTGGTGAAGACGCCGGTCTCCACCATTGGCTCGCCCACGAACACGCCCGCCGCCTGCCTCCGGTTCACCCCGCAGGCCATCCCCAGGGTCGCAGTCAGCACCGTGACGACCAGCACTCGTTTCCTCATGGTTCTTCCTCCTGCCGGATACGCGCGTCCGAATCAGCCTTGAAAGAGAAGCTGGCGTGGACTCGAGAAGACGGCCACCGCCACCGTTGAACCCGGGACGGAAGTGCCTCCTGGCGAACAAGCCTCTCCCGGCCTGATAGCTTGGGTACATCGTACCTGCTCAGAGGTCAGCGAAACGCAGCCTCACTCCCCCCGAGACGCCTTGTCCTCGCGCCACCAGTGACTCATCCGCTCGTGGATCTCCGCCTCGTGGCCTTCCTTGCTTGGCCGGTAGAAGACGGAGCGCTCCAGCGGCTCGGGGAGGTAGGTCTGCCCGGGCGCGTAGTGGTCCTTGAAGTTCCACGGCGGCTGATAGCCCTGCTTGTACCCCAGCTCCTTCATGAGCTCCGTGGGCGCATTGCGCAGGTGGAGCGGTGGGGCCGCGTTGGGGTGAGCCTCCACGGCTGCCAGCGCGGCATCCATCGCCAGATAAGCGCGGTTGCTCTTCTTCGCCGTGGCCAGCGTGAGGGTCGCATGGGCGACGAAGATCCGCCCCTCCGGCATTCCTATGGAGTGGAAGCTCTCCTCGCATGAGCGCACGATGTTGATGGCCTCGGGCATCGCCAGCCCCACGTCCTCCACGGCGATCACCTTGAGCCTTCGCCACAGCGCCGCGTAGTCCCCCGTCTGGAGCAGCCGCGCCGCCCAGAAGATGGCCCCCTGCGCGTTGGAGCCCCTGCACGACTTCTGGAGGGCGCTCAGGAGATCGAAGTGCGTGTCCCCGTCCTTGTCGTGCCGCGACAGTCTCGTGCCGGTCGCCTGGACGGCGATCTCCCGGGAGATCTCCGCGCCCTCGGAGGTGAGCTGAGCCGCGAGCTCCAGCGCGCCCAACGCCTTGCGCACGTCGCCCCCGCTGCCCTCCGCCAGCACGGTGAGCGCCTCGTCACTGGCCGTCAGCCGCCGGGCCCCGAGCCCTCGCTTCTCGTCGGAGAGCGCACGCACGAGCGCCGT
Organism: Archangium minus; assembly: GCF_044360475.1. Lineage (NCBI taxonomy): Bacteria > Pseudomonadati > Myxococcota > Myxococcia > Myxococcales > Archangiaceae > Archangium > Archangium minus. Next base: position 3,468,994 of record NZ_CP043494.1, on the reverse strand, counting down.
CCGGATGTCCGCGAGGGTGAGCTCGCGCAACTGGAAGACGCGGCACCGGCTGACGAGCGCGGGCCTCACCTCGAAGCTGATGTTCTCGGTCGTCGCCCCGAGCAGGATGAGCAGGCCGCTCTCCACGTGCGGCAGGGCCTGCTCCTGGACGTTCTTCGCCCAGCGGTGGATCTCATCCACGAAGACGACGGTCCGCCGGTGGTACTGGTTGCGCAGGCGCTCGGCCTCGGCCACCACTTCGCGGATGCGGGGGATGCCATCGGAGACAGCCGAGAGGATGACGAACTCCGCGTCGACGCTCGCCGCCAGCATGCGCGCGAGCGTGGTCTTCCCCACGCCCGGAGGCCCCCAGAACAGGGAGGAGACGATCGCCTTGCGCTCGATGAGCTGGCGCAGGGGAGCGCCAGGGCCGAGCAGGTGGGACTGCCCGATGAACTCATCGGGCGAGCGCGGGCGCATCCGCTCGGCCAGCGGCGCGAAGCGGTTCACATCAACAGAGACGGAGAACAGGTCGGGTCCTGCGGTCATCGGGGCGCGTGTCGGCTTCGGGCGAGCCGAGCCAGAGGGGAAGAAGCGGAGGGACCCTAACAAACGCCCGGTCCTCGGGCGATGGTCGCGGATCCGTTCTACTCCTTCGCTCCCGGATGGCCCAGAATGTGCCGCATGTCTCCCTGGGTAGCCGACGCGGTCCTCCACGCCACCCGGCGCTATCTGCGCGCGTATCCCTCGGCATCTCTGTGCGTGGGCATCACGCACCGCGGAGAGCACCATGTGCAGGCACTCCGCCGCGAGGGGCCGCTCCCCGCCACGAACTCCCTGTACGAGCTGGGCTTCCTCACCCAGCTCTTCACTGGCACCCTCCTCGCGCTGTTGGTGGACCGGGGCGAGGCAAGGCTCGACACGCCGCTGAAGGACTTGCTCCCCCAGCCGCTCCTGCCGGATGAGCTCGCCGGCCGCATCACGCTCGAGCAACTGGCGACACACACCTCCGGCATGCCGTACGACCCGCCGAACCTGCGAACGCCGCAGCAGAACCCGGCGGACCCGTACGGCCACTACAGCGCGGAGCTGTTCGGGGCCTTCCTGCGCAGCTACCACCCCCAGCATCCACCGCCGCAGAAGTACGTCGAGTCCATCATCGGCATGGGCGTGCTCGGTCACGTCCTCTCCCGCCGCCTGCGGCTCAACTACGGCCATGCCGTGCGGGACTTCCTCTGCACGCCCCTGCAGCTCGGCGACACCACCTTCCGCCCTTCCGAGGAACAAGAGCGGCGCCTGCTTCCCGGCCACTCCGCACGAGGCAAGACGGTGCCAGGCTGGAGCTTCCCGGCACTGCCCGGAGCAGGGGCGCTCCGCTCCACAGTGCCCGACCTGCTGCGCTTCCTCGACGCCAACCTCGGTCATCACGATGCCGGGCTCGGGCGGGCCATGCGGCTCGCACACAGCCCCCGTGTGGAGACGCGAGGCGCGCGCATGGGCCTCGGGTGGAAGCTCTCCGAGGTCGATGGAAAACCCCTGGTGTGGCGCTCCGCGGTGACGGGCGGCTACGCCGGCTTCATCGGCTTCTCGGCGGAGTCGGACACGGGAGTCGTCCTCCTGTCGGACCACGCGTGGTCCTTCTTCTCCTCACTCCGCCAGCGAGTGCCCGTCGAGGAACCCGGGTTCGCACTCCTCACCCACTCCCTTCGTCAGCACGCCCTTCCTTCGCAACCATGACCTCCTCCTTCCAGCCCCTTCGCGAGTCCTTCACGACCCCCACCCTCGAGCCGCGCCTGCGCTGGTTCCACGAGCCGAAGCAATGGTCCGTGCAGCCGGGACAGCCGGGGCTTGTGCTCACGCCTGACGCCTCAACGGACTTCTGGCAGCGCACGCACTATGGCTTCCAAGTCGACAACGGGCACTTCCTCCACGCGCAGGTGGCAGGGGACTTCGTGCTCGCCACGCGAGTCCGCTTCCAGCCCGTGCACCAGTACGATCAGGCGGGACTGATGGTGCGCTTCTCTCCGGACTGCTGGCTGAAGACCTCCGTGGAGTTCGAGCCGCATGGCCCCAACCGTCTGGGCTCGGTGGTGACGAACCAGGGTTACTCGGACTGGGCCACCCAGGACCTGCCCCAGGAGGTGAACGAGGTGTCCTTCCGCATCCGCCGGGAGGGCGCGGACTACCTCGTCGAGACGTCCCTGGATGGCACTCGCTGGTCGCAGATCCGCATGGCACACCTGCACGAGGACAGAGCGCAGGCGATGGCCGCCGCGGGGCTATACGCTTGCAGCCCCAAGGGCACCGGCTACATCGCACGGTTCCACTTCCTGAGCCTGGAGCCCGGCCGACTCGGGTGAGCGGTTCGCGGGAAGAGACACACCCCCGCCCCCTGTGCGTGTCAGTGAATCGGCTGGTGTACTTCCGCACGGAGCCGAGCATGTGTCCAGGTGTGTGGCCTGTTCGGGAAGGACGGGGTCCTGTATACGGACTCGTGCCTTCGGCACGCGCACCATGCAGGACTCCTTTTCCGGCCGCGCCACGCAAGGCAGCTTCTTCGAGGGACTGTTCATCCGCTCGCTCCAGGCGACTGGGGCCTTCGCGGATGCACTGCGGGACTGCGGCTTCGACCCGCGCAAGCCCAAGGCCCTCTATCCCATCGAGGTCTGGAACGCGGCGCTGGAAGTCGCCTGGCGCTACTGCTACCCCGGGAAGGATCGCGAGTCCGCCTACCACGAGATGGGCCGCCTGCTCGGAGCGGGCTTCCTACAGACGTGGATGGGCAAGGTGGTGGACATGGGACTGCCCATGCTCGGCCCGGATCGCTTCTTCGCTCGCATCCCCAGCCTCCTGGCGCTCGACACCTTCCGCTACGACGTGAAGGTGCTGCCGCTCGGCTGGCACCACTACCGCGTCTCCTTCCGAAACGATCCGGACGCCAAGCCGGATCTCATGGCCGGAGTCCTGGAGGCAGTCCTGCGCAGGACGGGCGTCAACCCCACCGCCACGGTGACGATGCGGCGCGAGCGGGACTTCGACCTCGAAGTGACCTGGTGACTGAGCTGCCATGCCCGGGCGTCGAGCAGGCAGGGATCCGAGCTAGTGTGCCCCCAAATGAGGCTCGGACGGGACGGAAGGAAGCGCACCCGGCTGGGTCAGCTCGTCCATTCCCCGCACCAGCTCGTCGCCCAGCCGCTCGAGGATCTCCGCGGAGAGGAGCCGTCGCACCTGGGGAAAGAGCATGGACCGCTCCTCGGCCACGTGTGCTTCGACAGAGGTGCGGAGGCGAATCAAGGCGGGCTCGAATTGCATGTCGCTGACCTCGAGGTGAAGCATCTGCGAGATCAACGCCTTGGCCTCGGCATGGTCATCATAGGAGTGCTGAACCAGATCACTGGTCTCCGCCAACTTCACCGCCGGGTAGAAGAACCGCTCTTCCAACTGGGTATGAAGGGTGAGCAGCCAGGCGAGACGGCGGAACAGGACGGTCCGCTCGTGTCCGCTCACCACGGCCACCTGCTGAAAAAGTTGCTCCGCTTCTTCATGCTGCTGCGTCAAAAGTTCGATCGGGTCCATGCGGGGACGCTCCGCATTGGCGCGCCCACGGACAAGCCGCACATCCCTGAATGCCGGGCAGCCGGGCACCCTCGAAGAGTGTCACGGCATGTGACGCGTCACTGACGCTGGCCCGCCCAGCGCCTCGTCGTCATGGCGAGCGGCTGACCCGTCTCCATCAACGACTTGAGACTCGACAGGATCGCCGGCCACCCCTGCGAGATGCTCTCGAGCATCTTGCCGTCCTCAGCGAGCTCGTCGTGCATCACCGTCAAGCGCACCGCGTTCATGAACGGCTCGATGAGGAACGTAACCTTGGATGGCGTCCCGCTGCCGGGGTTCCCCCAGGAGACCACCAGCTTCTTCGGAGGCTCGGCCTCCAAGACCTTCCCTTCGAGATGCACCTCGCCAGTTTCATAGTCCTGATGTGTCCAACTGGAGCCGACCTTCCAGTCCGAGACGTTCTTGTGCATGCCCCAATACTGCTTCGTCATCTCGGGGTCCTGCAGGGCGGCCCAGACCTTCTCCGGCGTCGTCTGGATGTACGTGACGTAGACGAACTGCGGCTTACGGGTCGTCATCTCCTTCGAGTCCTTTCTTGAGATCGTGCAGTGCGCGCAGGCGCTGACGTTCGAACTTGCCGATCCACCGCTCGTAGATTTCATGCAGCGGCACGGGATTCAGGTAGTGCAGCTTCTCTCGGCCTCGCCACACGATGACGACGAGGTTGGCTTCTTCGAGCACGGCCAGGTGCTTCGTGACGGCCTGGCGAGACATGTCCAGGTGCTCGCAGAGCTCGCCGAGCGTCCGTCCGTTCTCCAGGTGCAAGAGATCCAGGAGTTGGCGACGGCTCTCATCGGCGAGCGCCTTGAACACGAGATCCATGCTCATCTACCTCAAGCAATATGCAACCAGGAGGTTGCATGTCAAGCGCCAGGGGAGGCCGCTCCATGACCAGGCGCGCGGGTGGGTAGCAATTGAAACAGCTGGGCAACGCAGGCATGTCGCCGCCCTGTCCGGCTCCCCGTGGGCCTGGGGTATTGTCGACGCTCCCGCATGGCCTCCGACAGCACGTTCACATCTCCTCCTGCCGCCCCTCCAGCCAACGGCGGAGGGCGCTCTCCCCTTCCCCGGGGAACCGTCATCGCGGGCCGCTTCCGCATCGAGGGCCTGGCAGGTCGTGGCGGCATGGGGTTCGTCTTCCGCGCCACCGACCTGCACGCCGGCAAGACCGTGGCCCTCAAGCGACTGCATGCCATCACCTCTCCAGAGGCAGCTTACCGTTTCAACCGCGAAGCCGTGCTGCTCGCAGAGCTGCGCCACCCCGCCATCGTCTCCTACGTGGCCCATGGCGTCTCCGAGGAAGGTCAGCCCTTCCTCGCCATGGAGTGGCTCGAGGGCGAGGACCTCGCCCACCGTCTGCTGCGCCAGCCTCTGACTCAATCCGAGTCCCTGGCCCTGCTGCGCCGCGCCGCCGAGGGCCTCGCCACCGCGCACCGCCAGGGCATCGTCCACCGCGACATCAAGCCTTCCAACCTCTTCCTGCGCGGCGGCCGCCCCGAGGACGTGGTGCTCCTGGACTTCGGCCTGGCCCGCCATGTCGAGCCCAGCCTGCAGGGGGTGACGCGCTCCGGTGTGGTGATCGGCACGCTGGGCTACATGGCGCCCGAGCTGGCCTCCAGCCAGACGGAGATTCCTCCCAGCGCGGACATCTTCTCCCTGGGCTGCGTGCTGTACGAGTGCCTCTCCGGCCAGGCCCCCTTCAGAGCCCCGCACTTCGCCGCTTCACTGGCCAAGATTCTCTACGCAGAGCCAGAGCCGCTGCGAACCTTGCGCGCGAACCTGCCCTCCGACCTACAAGTGTTGGTGGACCGGATGCTGGTCAAGGCTCCCGAGCAGCGGCTGCCGGATGCCACCCACCTGCTGAATGCCCTCTCGGAGCTCGGCGCGGATCTGGACCCACGGTCGTCACCCACTGAGGAGATAACGCTCCCCTCCCGCTCCGCCGGAGCCGAGCAGCAGCTCGTCAGCGTGCTGTTGGTGTCCCATCCTCCCGAGGCCGGGAGCGAGCAGGGAATGGACACGACGCGAGAGCACGTGTTCCGCGAATCGTTGCATACGACGCTCGCCCCCTATGGGGCTCGGGTCGCGTTGCTGGCGGAGGGCTCTTGGGTGGCCACGCTGATGCCAGAACGGGGGGCCGCGACCGATCAGGCGGCGCTGGCGGCCCGCTGTGCCCTCGCCATCAAGGAGCAAGTCGCCGGAGCCGGGGTGGTGTTGGCCACCGGGCTCGGGATCCTCAATAAACGCCTGCCGGTGGGCGAGGCCATGGACAGGGCAGGCCGGCTGTTGCGGCAACTCGAGGACATGCCCACCCGCTCCGTCGTGATGATGGACGAGGTCACCGCCGGACTGCTCGGGGCCAGTTTCCAATTTTCCCGCTCCGGCTCGGGGAGCTTCCTGCTGCAAGGAGAGCAACTCAGCGCTGACGCGGCCCGCCCACTGCTGGGCAAGCCCACGCCGTGTGTGGGCCGAGAGCAGGAGCTGGCCCTGCTCGAGTTCACCCTCTCCTCCTGCATCGAGGAGCAGACAACCCAGGCCCTGCTGGTGACAGCGCCCCCGGGCACGGGCAAGTCACGCCTGCGCCACGAGTTCCTGCGCCGCATCGAGCGCCGGGAGCAGTCGGTGCTCGTCCTCCTGGGACGTGGGGATCCGATGAGCGCGGGCGCCTCGTCCAGCCTGCTGGGCCAGGCGCTGCGGCGGCTCTGTGAGATCGTTGAAGGCGAGGACTTGGAGGAGCGCCGCGCCCGGCTGTCCCGGCGCGTGGCCCTGCACCTGCCCCCGGACTCGACCCAGGAGACCCTCGAGTTCCTGGGGGAGCTGTGTGCCATCCCCTTCCCGGACGAGGACAGCTCCCGCTTGCGCACGGCGCGAGGAGATCCACGGTTGATGAGGGCCCAGGTCAGCCGAGCCCTGACGGCCTTCCTGAAAGCAGAATGCGCCCACCATCCGGTGCTGCTCGTCCTGGAGGATCTCCACTGGTGCGATGCGTTCACCGTCAAGCTGGTAGACGATCTGCTGCGCGCACTGGCCGAGCAGCCCTTCATGGTGTTGGCGCTGGCGCGACCGGAAGTGAAGACACACTTCCCCAACCTGTGGTCACGGTGCCTGCAGGAACTGGCGCTGAAGGGCTTGAGCCGAAAGGCCAGCGCCCAACTGGTGCGCGAGGTCCTGGGGACCCAGGTACCTGACGCCGTCATCCAGCAAGTCGTGGAGCAATCCGATGGCAATGCGCTCTTCCTCGAGGAGCTCATCCGCATGCTGGCCGAGGGGCGCGGAGAAGCCGCGCCGGAGACGGTGCTGGCGGTGCTCCAGGCCCGTCTGATGCGGATGAAGCCAGGGGCCCGTCAGACGCTGATGGCCGCCAGCATCTTCGGCCGCACCTTCTGGTCTGGCGGGGTGAAGGAGGTGTTGCTCCGACAAGGCTCGAGCGAGCCCGTGGACGAGCACCTGCAGCAGCTCATGGAGCAGGAGGTCATCGAACCGCAGCCCGACAGCCACTTTCCCACCGAGGCGGAGTACCGCTTCCGCCACGCCCTGGTGCGCGATGCCGCCTACGGCCTCGTTCCCGACAACCACCGGCCCATGAGCCACCGGTGGGCGGGCGCCTGGCTGGAGGGGATGGACGAACCCGATCCACTGGTGCTCGCCACGCACTACCATCGCGGCGAGCATCCGATACGGGCCGTCCATTTCTACATCCAGGCCGCTGAGCGGCTCCTCGAGCGGCATGATCTGCCGGGAGCGCTGCAACAATGTGTGGAGGCGGCCCTGGCCTGCAATGTGACGGGCCCCCAGCGCGTCCGGCTGCGCGCGCTCCAGTCCGTGGTGGCCTTCTGGCTGTACGACTTCTCGAAGATTCTGGAGTTCGACAGCACGGTGTTGGACGAGCTGGGGGTGGGGAGCCGGCTGTGGTGCTGGCTGGTGGGCGGGCTGATGGTCGCCGACGTCTACTCGGGCGCGCAGCAGGGACAGACAGCTCGGCTGACCCGACTCGTGCTGAGCACCACCCCGGAACCCGAAGCGGGCCTGGCCTACGCCTGGGCCGTCTCCTGTATCGGCCTCTCGGCTGTCCTGGCCGGCGCGCGCGAGGAAGCGCAGGCCGTGCTCGAACCGATGTGGTCGATGGGCACCGGCGGCATGGCGCGAGGCTGGGCGAACTACATCCAGGGCTTTTACGATCACCGCTTCGAAGCCAGACCCTGGCAGGCCTTCCTGCATGCCGAGCAGGGCATCCAAGACTTCCGCGAGCTCGACATGGAGAGGGACGTCCTCATCCTGACAACGCTTTCAGGGATGACCCTGGCCGCGCTGGGGGACGTGCCCGGCGCAGCGGAGCGACTGCGTTGGGTCTTGAGGGTTGGCCAGCAAGCGGGAGAACACTTCGCGGTGAGCGCGGCCCAGCACTTCATGTATCAGGTGCTGGCCAACAGCCCCGACCCGGAGCACCGGCGAGAGGCCTATGCCCGGACACTCGAGTGGTTGGGCCAGGCCAATGCCTACACCTATGCCTTTGGAGCGGGGATGGGTCACGCCATCGTGGCGAAGGTGATGGCGGCCCATGGAGCGCCGCTCAAGGCCGAGCCGCATGCGCGCAAGGCCTGTGAGCTTCTGGCCACGTACCAGACCGAATGGCTCTACGCCCACACCACCCTGAGTGCCGTGCTGCTCGCCCAGGGACGCCACGAGGAGGCCCGGCAGGAGGCGGAGCTCGGCGTGCAGCGGTTGGAGCAGCTGGGCAACGCGGGCGTGCACGCGGTGTCCACACGACTGGTGCTGGCGGAGGCCTGCTTCGCGCAGGCGGACACCGGCGCGGGAGAGGTCGCCCTGCGCAAGGCCCTCGAGTGCGTTCAGGAGCGGGCCAGCGACATCCCCGACCCCGCCCTGCGCGAGCGCTTCCTGACACAGGTGCCCGAGAACGCACGCACCCTCGAGCTGGCCCGCCAGTGCTGGGGCGCGCTCCCGGACTAGGAGGATGTGACTCGAAAGAGAAGGTGCCACCTACTGACTTCCGAGGTAGAACAGGGGTAGGAGGCAACCCATGGCGGACGCGTCACACCTGAAGGGCGGAAGAGTGGGGCCCTTCCAGATCGACAGGAGGTACAGGAGTAAGGAGCAGGACGATCTCGGAACGGACCTCGGGAGGATGTACGAGGCGCACAACGTCCATACAGGGGCACCCGCCCTGGTGGTGGTAGCCGACCCGGTCGTGGGCTGGGAGCCCGAGGAGTCCTGGCAGGTACGTGCCTACTCGAACTCGACGCCCGCCTATGTGGCCCTGGAGGTAGAGCACGCGCCGGCCTCGGGCCAACTGCCGAACCTGGCCGAGATGCTCAACCTGCTCACCTGCGCCGTCGAGCGCCTGGAGCACCGTGAGGAAGCGCGTGCCCACCTGACACGTGACCCCAAGGGACGGCAGAAGCACTGGGCAGGACGATGGCGCCGGTTCCTGCGCTCCTGCCGCCGCGGGCTCGCCGTCACGGCCATCACCGTGCTCGGTCTGGGTCTGGCCTTCTGGCTGGGCCTACCGGGAGACCCTCGTGGCGCCCAGGACGAATGGCACGCAGCCCTGGGTGTGGCCGAGGAGTCCCCTGCCCCGTCGAATGCGACCACCCTTGGTCCAGACGGGCGACTCGAGCGCCGCGGACATCACCTATCCGCTTCCGGCGAAGCCTTTCGGCAATCAGGCCAAGGCCCCCTGCAAGCCCAAGAAGGGCGAGGTGGAAATCAATGGCGGATGCTGGGTGGAGCTGGCGAAGCGCCCGCCCTGCTACGACGACCAAGCCGAGTACCAAGGCAAGTGCTACCTGCCCGTCGCCGAGCGCCGCCCTCCCGAGCCAACCGTCATCCAACCGTGAGCCTCCGCGGTCGGCGTGCAGGGATAGCAACCCCGGCACTGAACGACGCGAGGGCCATGCTGAGTCCTTCCCTCATGGCTACCCGTCGCCCTCCTCCCGAGTCGGAGTCCACCGAGAGCAACGCCCCATCCATCGAGGCGGCCTTCCAAACGGCTCCGACGGAGATGGTTGCGGAGATCCTCGATGGAGAGTTGCACCTCAGCCCTCACCCTGCACGTCCCCACACCAACGCGGCATCCCGATTGGGCATGCTCATCGGAAGTCTCTTCATGCTCGGCAAGGGTGGACCGGGTGGATGGGTTGTTCTCGATAAGCCGGAGATTCACTTCGGCCCTCGACCAGACAAGCTCGTACCAGACCTCGCCGGCTGGAGGCGCGAGCGCCTGCCGGACGCCCTTGGAGGGGACGAGGCTCCAGCACACTACGACATTGCCCCGGACTGGGTGTGCGAAGTGCTCTCCGAGCGCACGCGGCACATGGACAAGGGCCCAAAGCTGCGCATCTACGCGCGGGAAGGGGTCCGGCACCTGTGGCATGTGGACCCGCTGGCCCGCACGCTCGATGTGTTCCGACTCGAGGGGAACCACTGGATCCTGGTCGACGCCTTCGCCGGAGAGCAACGAATCCGAGCCGAGCCATTCGAGGCCATCGAACTCGAGCTGGCTCTGCTCTGGGCCAGATGAGTCCTGCAGGCAGTACGTCATCCATTGGAGCGGGGATTCCGACGCGGGCGTTTCTTCGGCTTCTGGATGATGATGTCGTATTGGGTTTCCCGATTGGGGGAGCGAACAAGCTCGGCACCATTCGTCGCCAGGAACTCATCCAGGAGACGGATGATTGATTCGAGCGTGCGATCCAGGTCGCACGCATTTGCTTCGTGGACTTGCTGGCCCCACCAGGTGGAAAGATGCCTCCACTTCGGGTGGCGACTGAAGACGCTTCATTATTCGCTCACAGTCAACCCCGTGGGTCCAGACATAGAGTCGTAGAAGATCATAGGTTGCAGAGCGGCAGAGGTAGAGGCGAATGACGATGGTCCCATTGCCAGGACTTGAGCGGCTGTTGGAAGCAATCAGGAAGTACGAACTCCACGTAAGGACAAGTCCTCCGGCAGCGTGTGCTCAGCGTGCCGGAGAGCCACTCCTGGGCCGCCCCTTCGATCCGATGCTGGCCGCCTTCTACAACCGACTGGGAGGACTCTCGTTCCACCTGGATCTCTACATCGCCACCAGTGATGGACAGATGGATGAACTCCTCCTGGAGAACGAGGGCGTGCAGCCCTATTGGCCCGAACCGTTCCGCACCCTCCTCGTCTTCGGAGGTCAGGAGGCGTTGGCCTATCGCTACGCGACGGTCCCGAACATGGCGGATGCACAGGGCTTCCAACCGGTGGTCGAGGTCGATCCCTACGAGGACATCTACGCGCTCCCCATTGCATCCAACGTGGACCGCTTCTTCGACGCCTACACCCGATATCTGGAGTTCATCTACGAAACACCCGAGCTCCGGGATGACCCCGATGCACGTCCCACCTTTCCCCGCGGCGTGCCGGAGATCATCGCCGCCGACCGAACACTGCTGGGAATGCTAGCGGAAGGGCGCTTCGACCCCCTGATGTTCCAGCCTGAAATCCAGACCGAAGAGACGCTCGAGTATCTCCGGGGGTGGGTGGCAAAGCTCCGGGCCGCCTCACAGAAGGCAGGATAGTGAGAACTTGCACACCATCCCCTGGGAACACATCGCGAACCCGTGGGCCCGGCTATGCTCGGGCACATGACACGAGACCTCTGGTTTCACAGTCGCGCCTGGCGACTGCCGCGCCCCCTGTGCTGTGCCCTGCTCGTCCTCGCACTCGGGCCGCTGGACCTCCAAGCGCGGGCTGCCTCCGAACCGTCAGAGGTCTCAGCCCCGTCCCGCTCGCCTTTTGTCCGCGCCTGCGCCGCACTCGAAGCCGGAAACCTGGACAGTGCGGCGAGCGACATCCTCGCGCTGCGCCAGTTCCTTCCCGAGAGCCCCGAGCCGCGCCTGCTGCAAGCACTCCTCGACCTCAGGCGCACCCGGCCCGAGCTCGGCTGGCGCGACGCCTTCATCCAGGCCTGGAATGACATCGGCCGACCCGACTTCAGGGACTCGCCCCTGCTCGAGGAGGACCCGGAACCCGCCGCCACGGGCCCCAGCCCCGAGCAGGTCTGGCGGCGAGAGCTCTCGGCCGAGCAGCGCTTCGTGCTCGCCCTCTCCATGAGTCCCGAGGCGGAGCGAGCCCGTGCCCTCTTCCAGCAGATCCCCGAGTCCGCGCCCCCCGAGCTGCTCGTCGCCGCCGTCGATTACCTCGAGCGCGACAAGCTGCCCGCCCCGCTGCGCGCCCGTTCCCGAATCGCCCTGCGCGCCCGCCTCGCCGCGCTCTCCGCCCAGCACCCGGAGTCCATGCTGCTTCGTGCCCTGCTCCTGCTGGAGGGGACCGACGCCAAGGCTCCCTTCACGCCCCGGGAGCTCCAGGAACTCGAGGCCCTCTCCCAGCTCCCCGACTGGCGCCAGACCGGGTTCCTCTCGCTCTACCGGTACGCGCTCGGCCACCTGGAGGCCACGGGGGTCTCCCTCCCGAAGAACCACGCGTACACGCTCGCCGTCATGTCGCTGGTCAGCCCCGTGCCCGTGCTGCTCCAGCGCCGCACCGAGGCCTCGCGCGACGCGCTCACTCCCGCCGAGCGCCAACGCCTGGCCGAAGCGCTTTGGCGCATCGGCTCGCGCATCTCCGAAGAGTCCTCCATCGTCGAGCGATTCGTGGGCCTCTCGCTCATGAAGAAGGCCGCCACCGAGCTGGGGGACGACGCCCGTCTCCTGCAGGCCACGGAGGTGCTCGACGAGGGGCGAGCCGCCTACGCAGCCTTGGAGAGCGCGGCCACCACGCGCTGGCCCCTGCCCTCCCTGCGGCAAGCGATGATCGACTCCTCCATGAGCAACGAGGTGGCCCACATGCACGCCTTCCGCTCCCCCAAGGCTGGCGCACAATAGGTCGGCAGAGGGAATCGAGTGATGAGACTAGCCACCGTTCAGCTCGAGTTGTTATCGCTACTAATGACCGTAGCAATAGCTGGCGTTGGATGCGTCCACACACAAGCACCAGAGCGCAAAATCTACGTCATCTCCGAGGATTCAGTCGGAATCGGCGGCTCTGGCACCTACGATTGCGACGCAGAGTTCAAGCAGTGCATGAAAAGATGTTGGGACAACCGATATCCCTGGCCTCACAACAAAAAACAGGGCGCCTGGTACTACGAGCGCTGCGAGCAGGACTGCAACAGAGAATACAACGAGTGTGAAAAGGAGAAGGAGAAAGAGGAAGCAGAGAGACGAAATAAACTGACATTCTCGCGCATGGATGAGGCGATTGACTGGCCCAGAAACCACAAGGCCGAGGTCGCACTTGGAACTGTCGTCGTCGTCGCAGGCGTTGCCTTCATCATTACAACTGGCGGTTCTGGCGCGCTGATTCTCGCTCCTCTTGCTCTCTAACCCGGTTTCCAAAAATGAAATACGACCCCAACTTCGACGTCGACAACATTCTCGACACCCTGCGCACTGTTAACGAAAAGTACCAAGAAGGCTCACCAGAAGACGAAGCAATCCGAATCGCAGCAGTGGCGCTGTTTTACGTCCGTGAGAGCCAAAAGCTAGATGACTATCGCGAGTTCTTTCGGAAGTTCTACACACCCGCTGTTGATTACATAGTACCCTCCCAAACGTTTTTGACGAGAGCCGATGCAGACGAATGGCTCTCCAGCGGTAAGGCAAAAGACGGAGATCTCGTCAAAATCGCTGGAGAGGGTTTTCGTGTCATCCCCCAGCGAAACGGGCAGGGGTTGAGATTTCGCCCGACCCCTCTTCCAGAAGAACTTATGAAAATGAAGCATCCCGATTCAAAGTAGGCGCGGAAGGAGAACTACGACTCCGAACGCAATTGCATTCCCGCTGTTGTCAGCCGAGCCACCTCTATTGTCCCGGCCCCCTCCGATGCCCCTGCCCTATCCTCGAATTCGCCCCTACGGCATCTACCCTCCCAAGAAGGAAGCCGGTGAACGCCTCCTGGCAAGGGAGGTGATTCATTTCGCCTTCTACATGCCGCATGATCACCCGGACCTTGCAGCCGGAGTGTCCCACGCACTCGACTGCTATATGAATGCGGTTGGCGAAGGACCAGACACCATCAACTCCTGCACTTTCGGGTCCCACGCTCAAAGCCCTTTATCCGACGAGCGGTGGAAACGCATTCGCCAACTGCTGCGACCTGACCGTCCTTTCCGCTACGCTGAGGATTGTACCGACCCGTACCGCCTCCGAGAAATGGAGAAGAGCGGAAACGAGACGTGGATCCACCTGAGCAACGAGCACGACAGGCTATCGGGATTCAAACTCACCTACTCGTCCCGTATCCCGTCCCGTGACAGGAGCCCTTCCGACTACGACGTGAGCTACCTTGAAGGCACGCTACCGACCGAGTACCTTGAGGAACGTGGGCCCGCTGCGGTGAGAGAGCTGATACTCGACTTGGCATCGCGCCTTCTCTTCGCCAGTGGCCATGCAGGGCTGAGCTTCGATTCACTCATTGGGGACATGTTCTTCACACCCCGAATCCGCACCGAACTCCTTCGCCACCCGGGGATCAGTCTCAACCACGGCTCCCCTCCAGCCTGGATGGGCACACGCGTGGACGGGGTGCATTGGCTCAACTTCCAGGGACCACCCGTCCTCCAGAAGTTGGGCGGCGTACCCGCACTTCGTTCCCGCTTGCACTCACCAGAGACGACGGTGCAGGCCCTCGACGGAGAGCGAGCCGTCGTAACACTCGGGAATTGGCCAGAAGCGGGCGATCTCACTCGAGGCGACACGCTCCCTGCCTACCGCGAGTTCGGCCGCGTGCTGGAGCCATGGCTCGACAAGCCCTTCAATGACCCCAGGTTTCACGTAGAAGGCTTCACCCAGGAAGAAGCCATGAGGTGGGCCCGACGCTTCCTCGACTGACCCCGCAGTCGAGTCCTTTGACGCCTTCCCCCCTCTTCTGGATCACGCTGCTTGCAAACTCCGGGATTTATAGAGCGCACTTGAGCATTGATTCCCTCATCGGGGACATGTTCTTCACTTCCCGAATCCGCACCGAACTCCTTCGCCACCCAGGGCTCAGTCTCAACTACGGCTCTACCCCCGCTTGGATGAGCACACGCGTGGACGACGCCACGTTCGAGTTCTCTGACACCTTCTCTGGGGCGAGCGGGGCGCAAAGGAAGCTCGGGCCCATTTCCGGAGCCGTGAGTATTTACGAAACCTCTTCCCCGGTAGTTGACGCGGGCGCAGGAGGAGGGGCGCCTTCCCATCCTCCTGCGCCGCGCTCACTTCCCAGGTGGGCGACTCAGAGCGTCTTACAGAGCGCGTGGCCCATGCCGCGGGAGTCCCAGTCGCGGACGTTGCAGCCGTAAGCCGGGCCATCCATGGAGCCTCCCCCCGCAAGCCGGGCGATATCCCAGTCGCCCAGCTTGGCGCAGACCTCGCTCAGGCTGGCGCGTGCCTCCTGCGGCGCCAGCAGTGTCTTGCCGGGGCCGCACGGGCTGTCACCCGTCACCTTGAGGAATTCATACTGGGCGCAGACGGTGTGGCCCAGGGTTCGGCTGTCGGAGGCGTGGACGTTGCAGCCGTAGCCGGGGCCCTCGATGGAGCCCATGTTGAGCAGCCGGGCGATGTCCCAGGTGCCGAGCTGGTTGCAAATGGCCTCCTGATTGGCACGGGCGACCAGCCGGCTGGCCACGGTGTAGGTGTTCGGGCAGGAGCCATCTCCCGGGGAGACAGTGAACTGGAGGACCTTCTTGCAGAGGCTATGCCCCAGGTTGCGGTTATCGGAGATGCTGATGGTGCAGCCATAGCCGCTCCCGGCCATGGAGCCACCGTTCTCCAGGCGGGCGATGTCCCAGGGGTCGAGCAGAGCGCAGAGGGCATTCGTGTTGGCGTTGGCCTCCTTCGGGTTCACCTGGGTGTAACCGGAGGGGCAAGGCATGTCCCCCGTGACGGCGACCACCTCGTCAGCGAGGGCGCTGGCGTTCTGGGCGAATTCCTCCTTGGAGATCTCCTTGGACGCCTGGGAAGCGCCACAGCCTACCAGCGAGATACTTGCGACACTGACGCCCAACAGCAGGGACTTGGAAATGGGCTTCTTCATGGGATGGCTCCGGTGTGAACAACGGGTGAGAGACGGCGAGTCAGGGGCCAGCTCCACCGGCGCCCTGACATGAAGCAGAGTGCCGCGAGGGGCCCCAAAACGCTGTGACCCCCATCACGCCGAACCTGTGAGGCGCGTCATGTTTCACCCGTGGCTCGGACGCGCAGCGCGTACCAACCCGCGTCCGCTCCCTCTCAGGTGCGCGTGCACCGAACCATGTAGAACACCGATTCCGGAGCGCTCCTGCGTACCTCCCGGTCGCTCCAGCGGGAGTCGACGGCGAAGTGCAGCAGTCGCTGGTGCCAGGCCATCAATGGAGAGCGAGCGGTCCCAACCTCGGGAATTGACCAGAAGCGGGAGATCTCACCCGAGGCGATACGCTCGCTGCCTACCCGAGTTCGGCCGCGTACTTGAACCCTGGCTCGACAAGCCCTTCTATGGCCCAGGTTCCACGTCGAAGGTTTCACCCGGGAAGGGGCGATGAGATGGACCCGGCGATTCCTCAACTGACGTCACGATCGAATCCTTTGACACCTTCCCCGCTCCATGAATTTAGAGGCTTGCGGCCTTACCTTGGAAGTTGGCACCTCAACCCTACTACCCACATAACCGGGGCAAGCCCCATTCAAGGTTGATGTCCATCTAGGTTAGAGTGAAGACCAGCATTCCTGTTTGATACCCGGTAGCCCCACTATTGGTCGGTGTGCTCTTGTAACGGGGGTCGTATGTTCTCCATCCGCTACATCCATATCTTGCTGAAGAGTCTATTGCTCGTGAGTTCCAACTCGTGGGCTACCAGTCCCGCCATGGAGAAGCAGGACCTCACAACATTGCCCCTCTCCTGCAACAACCACACTCGCCTTGTTCTGAGCCACTCCGTCTCTGCCGGCGTCAACCCGCTCGGCGCCGAGTACCTCACCCGAGCCGGGTACCGGCTGCGCCTGGGTCAGGGCGAAAAGGCCCTCGAATGGAAGCGGTTCCTCTCGCTCGGCGGACAGGTGCGCCTCAGCACCAACTACGCCGCCGGGGGGCCCCTGGTGGAGTGGCAGCCCCTCGCCGCATTCAACCTCCGCGCCGTGGTGGAGGGCGTTGGCGTCTTCGGCACCTTCGGTCAACTCCAGTCCTACCGCTCCCCCCTGGACGAGTACTCTGACGCGCTACGCAAGGCGAACGCCGCCTCCGCCTATGCAACCACCGGCTGGCATGCCCTGCTGCAACCCACCCTTCAGGCCCGGGTGGGGCGGGTGGCCGTGCAGAGCGTCACCAGCCTCGACTACCGAGAGCTGAGTCTGCGCGACGGGGACTCCGTCTGGTACGAGGCCGGCCCGGACAGCCTGGTGCCCGCTCGCGGCTGGACGCTCACCGAGAACATCACCCTCTCCTATCTCGCCGGCCCGCTGAGGCTCGGCACCGCCCTGCGCTACTTCCTCCCGCTCTACGCGCCGGAGCACCTGCGCGCCGGGGAGCAGGCCTCCGTGGGGCTCAACTCCAACCTGCGCCTGGGCCTACTGGCCACCTACGATCTCCCCGAGGACGGCGGTTCCCTCATCCATAAACCTCGAGTGAGCCTGCGGGCCCAGTGGTACCTGATCCACCGCTACCGCACCGGCGCCGAGGTGTCCCAGGCCATGCCCAGCGTGGGGCTCAGCTTTTCCTTTCAGCAGGACTTCGTCCTGTAGATCGAAGCTTTGGACCATGCTCCACTCGGTTTGCCCCGGCTACGTGGACAGTAGGGTTGAGGTGCCAACTTCTGCTGTAAGGCTGCAGGCCAAAAATTCATGAGGCTGACGTAGCCCAGTGGTCGCTCTTTCATGTCCATCGCGGTCGTCTCCTTCGCGACCATGGACATGCTCACCTCTCCCCGCGCTCGTCACGACGGGCTCGGGCGAGGACTTACGATGCACCCGTGTCCACCCCCAGCGTATTGGTCCGTTCGCGTGGCACCTGAAACACCGCTACCAAACCGTCACGCTGTCTCTTTCCTGGGGTCGCACCTGAGGAGGGAATGATTGGAGTATAGTCGAGGACCGCGAACAGAGATTGGACCATGGCACACTGGCCAGGCTACGCCCTCCATCAGACGCTCCACGAGAGCTCACGATCCACGATCATCAGAGCCACTCGCATCAAGGACGGCTGCCCTGTCGTCCTCAAGCTTCCCCCCAGCGATAGCGTCGAGCGGCGTCGTGACCTCGAGTTACACCGTGAGTATGCCATCACCCGCCGCGTCGAAGGAGAAGGCATCCTCCGTGCCCTGGGACTCGAGGAGTTGCCTGGCGCGCGGGTAGCGCTCGTCCTGGAGGACTTTGGTGGTACATCCATGCGCCACCTGTTGGATGAGCGCGGACCGCTGGACGTGAACACCTTCCTGGATTTCGCCTCGTGCATCAGCGCGGCGTTGGGACACATTCACGGCCAACGTGTCATCCACAAGGACATCAAGCCGCACAATCTCATCGTAAATCCCAGCACTGGCGTGGTGAAGATCGCCGACTTCTCTCTCTCCTCATCGCTCAGCCTGGAGACAGCCACGCCCGAGAGTCCCTCCCGCCTGGTGGGCTCGCTGGCCTACATGGCTCCAGAGCAGACGGGGCGAATGAACCGGGGGGTGGATTACCGAGCGGACTTTCATGCGCTGGGGGCCACCTTCTTCGAGATGCTCACGGGCCAGCGTGCATTTCCCGCGAACACCCCTCTGGAGTTGCTCCACTCGCACCTGGCCCAGTTACCTCCGTCGCCGCGCGACCTCGTGCCAGACCTGCCAGAGCCGCTGGCGGGCCTCGTACTCAAGCTGCTCTCCAAGGATCCCGATGCCCGCTACCAAAGCACCCGAGGGCTCATCGCGGACCTGGACGAATGTCGGCGCCAACTACGGGAGCGGGGCCGCATCAATCCCTTTCCTCTGGGCACAGCAGATCGAACCCATGCATTCCGTCTTCCCCAGGGGCTATACGGGCGTGCCACGGATGTGAGCGCGTTGATGGATGCGTACGCGCGGGCTGCCGCCGGCCGCCATCAACTGTTGCTCGTCACCGGCTCGGCGGGTATTGGCAAGTCCTCACTCGTGAATGAACTGCATCGGGCGAGCGCCTCCAGCAAGGGTCGGTTCGCTGCGGGCAAGTGCGACCAGCTCCACCGGGACATTCCGTTCGACGCGGTTCAGCAGGCGCTGCGCCAGTTGGTGCACCAGACCCAGGCCGAAGGTGATGGGGCGAGCGTCGAAGTCCGCCAGCGCCTCCTGGGCGGTGTGGGAGGCAATGCCCCCGTGCTGGCCGAGACAGTCCCAGAAATGCGACCGCTGCTGGGCGAACAGCCTCCGTCCCTTCCGCTCCCACCCGACCAGTCCAAGAATCGTCTCATCCAGACACTCCTCCGAGCGCTTCAGGCGTTCGCAACTCCTGGACGCCCGCTCTGCCTCTTCCTCGATGACCTGCAATGGGCCGATGGCGGCACACTTTCGTTGGTGCAGGCACTCGCCCATGACCCCAAGGACATCCCGCTGTTGCTGGTGGGAGCCTACCGCGACGCCGAAGTGTCCAAGACGCATCCCCTGACACTCGCGCTCGACGAGCTGCGCACCACGGGTACCCCCTTGACCCGGCTTCACCTCAGCCCTCTAGGCGCCACGGAGGTCGCGCGGATGGTAGGCGAAGCCACCGCTGTGGCCGCCGAGCAGGCGCTCGAACTCGGCCAGTTCATTCATTCCAGGACGAGGGGCAACCCATTCGCCATCAAGGAGTTCCTCCGTTTCCTGCACGAGAAGGGGCTGCTGCACTTCGACACGCGCAGTGGGCAATGGGGGTGGGACCTGGAGCGGCTCAAGGCCGCGGATATTCCCGACGATGTGGCCGACCTGATGGCACAGGAGCTTCAGCAACTGCCCGGGGACACGAGGGCCCTGCTACAGGTCGCCGCCTGTCTGGGAGTTGCGTTCAAATTCCGTGAGCTGAGCGTGGCGTGGGGAGCCCCAGCCACGAAAACGGCACGTGCGCTCTGGAGCCCCATCGCACGGGGGCTGGTGGTGCCGCTCAGTAGGGATTACTTGCTGTTGGATCCCCAGGGAGCAGGCGTCCCCGAGGAGCTCGAAGTGCCACTGCGCTTCCTGCACGACAAGGTCCGTCAAGCGGCCTACGCGCGCATTCCCCAGGACGAGCGCGCGCAGTGCCATGTGCGGACGGGGCTGCGCCTGCTCGAGGATGCGCGAGCCAGGGGAACGCTGGAGGAGCGAATGCTCTCCATTCTTCCGCACCTGGGTCAGGCCCCCCACCTGATTGCTTCCGCCTCGCTGCGGCTCGAGCTGGCCGATCTCCACCTAAAGGCCGGCCGCCGGGCGAAGAGTTCGGGGGCGTACCGCATGGCCTGCGAGCTCTTCCGGACGGGCGGCGTGCTCCTCCCACCGGATGCATGGGAGAGCGAGCACGAGCGAGCCTTCGCACTCCAAATGGAGCTTGCCGAGACCAGCTACCTGGCGGGGGAGTTCGATGAGGCGCAATCCCTCTTCTCCGTACTGATTGCTCAAGCACGAACCCCAGAGCAGCGAGCGGGCGTCTACTCCATGCAGGCTACTTTGATGGCCTTGTCCGGCCAGCACGAAAGGGCACTGGAGAGCGGCCTCGCGGGACTGCATCTCCTGGGATTGGAGCTACCCCGCTCGCCAACCCGGATGATGATTGCCGCGGAGTTCCAGGCTGTGGCCGCCCAACTCGGTGGCCGCCATGCGGCCGACCTCCTCGACCTGCCTTGGACGCAGGAGCCGGGCATGCAATTGGCCACAACCCTGCTCGCCAACATGCTGACCGCTGCCTACCAACGAGATCAGGGACTCTACGCGCTGCTCGTGGTTCGTGGCGTCAGGCTTTCGTTGGAACACGGCAATAGCCGGTTCTCTGCTTTCGCCTATGTCGGCTATGGAGCTCTACTGGTGACCGTCTTCGATGATCCACAGACGGGCTGGGAGTTCGGCCAACTCGCCACCGAACTGGCCAGGCGTCTTCAGGATCCCCTGCTGCATGCCCGGGTCCGCTGGGGGTGCTCGAACGTCATCGACCACTGGACGCACAGCGTGCATGCCGCCAATGCAGCTCTCAACGAGGCGCTTGTGAGCTCATTGGAGTTGGGAGACTGGTTCATGGCGGGGCAGTGCATGAATACCCAGCTCTGGCGGAGTTACTCTATTGGAATCCCGCTGGTGGAAATCCAGAAGATGAGCCTCAGGGCCATGGAGTTGCATAGGAAGGCCAGGAACAAGGCGTTCTTCTCCACCTGTAGCTTCCTTCATCGGTGGGTGCAGATGCTACTCGGCTCCGAGACACAGGAGCCAACCGATGAGTTCGAGCAGGAGCCGGAGAATCAGACACAGATGGAGCGGATGAGCCGTCACGTCGTCAGGGCCGAACAGCACTATCTCCTCGGCCAGACCGAGCAAGCGCTGGATGAGGCCGAGAAGGCCGTTCAATTCCAATCATCCCACTCTGGATTCTTCCGCCGGACCACACATGCCTTCTTTCACGCATTGAGCACGGCCGCGGTATTCCCGGGTGCCAGCGATGCGAAGAAGCAAGAGTTGCTGACGGTCATGGAGCAGCACCGGGCATTCCTCGAGAAATGCGCTCGCCGTGTTCCAGAGAACTTTGCGCCCTATCTCCTGCTGGTCAGCGCGGAGATTGCCCGGGTGAAGGGACAGGAATCCGTGGCAGTCACCGGGGAGTATGAGCGAGCAATTGCCGCGGCCCGCACCAGCGGATTCCTCAACGTGGAAGCGATGTCCAACGAAAGCGCATTCCGGTTCCACGCGGAACAGGGCCACCGCACCAAGGCGCTCGCATACCTGGTTGATGCGCTCGACGCCTATGAGAGGTGGGGCGCGTACACCAAGGTTCGCATGCTGGCAGCGGAGCAGGCATCCCTGCTCGGCGCCTGGAGCAACTCGCTCAGGCGCTGGAGTGCCCGAGCCCAGCCGGCCACTCCCGCCCAGCGGGGTTCCGGGGTGGAGTGGCCGGCGGCCTCATCCTCATCCCCGTCCAGTTCGGAATCGCTTTCAGAGGGGCTCGACATGGACTCGGTGTTGAAGGCCTCGCAAGTCATCTCCAGCGAGTTGCTCCTTCCCCAGCTCCTCGGCACCCTCATCCAGATCGCCATGGAGAGCGCCGGAGCGCAACGTGGCGCATTGGTGCTCAAGCGCGGTGAGGATTTCATCGTCGAAGCCGTGGGCGAGGTGGGTAACATCAATGGCCTCCAGCACCCCGCCCAGCCGCTGGTCCAGAGCCGTGCACTCTGCCTCGCCGTGGCCCAACAGGTGATGAGGACTGGCACCCACGTGCTCCTTGATGACTCCTGTTCCGAAGAGGCCTTCCTCGCGGACCCCTACATCCAGGACCGGAACATCCGTTCCCTGCTCTGCGTTCCCATCCTGCATCGACAGGTAGTCGCTGGCCTCTTCTATCTGGAGAACAATCTCACCCCCAGCGCATTCAATACCAGCAGGCTCAAGGTGCTCGGCATGCTCTCGGCTCAAGCCGCCATCTCCATCGAGAACGCCCTGCTCTATCGCAAACTCGAAGAGCACAGCCATACCCTCGAGCAGAGGGTCCACGAGCGCACCGATGAACTCCACCAGAAGAACGCCAAGCTGCGCAGTACCCTCGAGTTCCTCGAGTCCATGCAGCAGCGGATCATCTCACAGGAGAAGCTCGCGTCACTGGGGGCGCTCACGGCGGGTATTGCCCACGAGTTGAGGAACCCGCTGAACTTCGTGAACAACTTCTCCGAGCTCTCGCTGGAACTCCTGCGGGAGCTACACGAAACGCTCAGTGCTCCGCAGGCCTCCCCGGAGCAAAGGGAGAGTCTCAGGAGCGCCCTGGAGGAGCTGGTACAAAACGCCTCGAAAATACGCGAGCACGGACTGCGTGCCAGCAACATCATTGATGGAATGCTGCGGCACGCACGCAACCAACGCGGGGAAGCCCAGCTCCTCCACCTTCGCCCGCTGGTAGAAGAAGTCATACGTTTCGTCCACCACGATCTGCAGACCAAGGGCCCTCCGGTCCAGGTCCCCATCGAAACGTCTTTCGACCCTTCCACCCCTCCGCTGTTGCTGGTGCCCGAGGACATGCGCCGCGTCATCCTCAACCTGGTGGACAACGCCTGCTACGCGGCCCACAAAAAAGCCCAGCGACTCGGGCCATCCGCCAGGCCCCAGGTGAAGGTGTCCACGTGCTGTATGGAGGATTCAGTGGAGCTTCGCGTCCGTGACAACGGGGATGGCGTGCCAAAGAGGGACCGTGATAGGATATTCTCGCCTTTCTTCACCACCAAGCCGCCAGGAGAGGGCACCGGGCTGGGTCTGTCCATCAGCCATGACATCGTCCTCTCACTCGGCGGTGAGTTGCGACTGGAATCCGAGGAGGGGCTGTTCGCGGAGTTCATCGTCTCCCTCCCCAGATCCGCTCCGCGCCAGCAGGTGGATTGACTCCACCAGGCCCGGCATACCCCAAGGAAGGAACACCGTGACTCCCTACCAGAAGCGGTTGCTCGCGTTTCTCTCCGTGGCGACGTTCTTCGAAGGCTACGAGGTCTTCGCGCTTTCTCAGCTGCTTCCGCAGATCCGAGCGGAGTTCGGGCTCGAAGGATGGCAGGGTGCGGTGCTCCTTGGGATCGTCAACATCGGCACCGTGAGCTCCTGGGCCGTGGTTCGCGCGGCGGACCTGTTCGGCCGCCGTCGCGTGCTCGGGATCACCATCATCGGCTACACCGTCACCTCGCTATTCACCGCGCTCGCCCCGAGCGTGGAGCTCTTCGCCCTCTCACAATTGATGGCACGCATCTTCCTTCTTGGCGAGTGGGCCACTGCCCTGGTCATCGCCGCAGAGGAATATCCAGCTCAGCGCCGGGGCTTCGTCATCGGCATCATGCAGGCCAGTACAGGCCTTGGACTGATCGCTTGTGCGGCAACCGTACCGTGGCTGATCAAGACGCCACTGGGCTGGCGAAGCGTGTTCCTGGTTGGAATCGTGCCTCTCCTGCTGATTGCGTATGCGCGCCGCGATCTGCGTGAGACCACCCGGTTCCAGAAGGCCGTGCAAGAAACGAAACCCACGAAGCACATCATGGCAGGCCCGTACCGGAACCGGGTACTCGAGCTCGCACTGGTGTGGGCTCTGACCTACGCATGCACACAACCTGCGGGTGTCTTCTGGAAAGAGTTCGCGCTCTCCGAGCGAGGGTGGAGTGATGCGGGGGTCAGCGCCGTGATGACGTTCTCGGCAGTGATTACGCTGCCGCTCGTCTTCAAGTTTGGAACATTGCTCGATCGGCTCGGGCGTCGAAGGGGGGCCCTCCTGGCCTACGGTTGCACGATCCTCGGAGCGCTCGGGGCGTATACGTTCGAGGATCCACGAGCATTGACCCTGAGCTTCGTACTCGGCGTCTTTGGCTTCAATACGGTCATACCGGTGCTGAGCGCGTACACGACGGAGAGGTTCCCCACCGGGTTGCGCGCGGATGCATTCGCGTGGTCCAACAATCTACTCGGCCGCTCCGCGTTCATCCTCGCGCCTCTCATGATTGCCTTTGGTACCAGGAACTGGGGCTGGGGGTGGGGGACCGCAGTGCCCATGATGGCGGCCGGTCCGCTGTTGGCGCTCGCCCTCATCATGAGGCGGCTACCGGAGACACGAGGTCTCGAGCTCGAGGAGACCGCCGCGCTGGAGTTGAAAGCAGGCGAGCCACTGCCCTCGAGCGCGGCGGCAGAGGGCTCCAAAGACATGCCGAATGCGAAGTAAACCCTTACCTTCGACGTGCCGGTTTCTCCGAATCAAACACCCGAGTTTCACGAAAAAAACCGGGGCCGCTGGGAGGAGAGCGGCCCCGGTGGGGTACAGCAAGACTGTGGAGAGACTGACTAGAAGATCTCCTCGAGCCACTCGCGCATGCGGCCCTTGACCTTCTTGTAGACGTTCTCCTCGCGGATGCGGAACATCCGCCGGTCCAGGTGCTTGGCCCCGTACACCACCAGGCCCACGCCCGTCGCGTACATCGGGCTCTTCACCACGTCCACCAGCCCGCCAATCCCTCGCGGCATGCCCCGGCGCACTGGCAGTCCAATCACTTCCTCGGCCAGCTCCGGCATTCCCGCCAGCAGCGTCGAGCCACCTGTAATCACCACGCCCGAGGCCAGCAGGTCCTCGTAGCCGCACTTCTGAATCTCCCGGTGCACGAGCTGGAAGATCTCCTCCACGCGCGGCTCCAGAATCTCACACAGGATCTGCCGCCCCAGCACCCGCGGCTGCCGGCCGCCCACGCTCGGCACCTCAATGGTCTCGTCCTTGTTCACCATGGACGCCAGCGCGCAGCCGAACTTCTGCTTGATGCGCTCGGCCTCGTGCGCCGGGGTGCGCAGGCCAATCGCGATGTCGCTCGTCAGGTTGTTACCGCCCAGCGCAATCACCGCCGTGTGCACAATGGAGCCGCCCGAGAAGATGGCGATGTCCGTCGTGCCTCCGCCGATGTCCACCAGGCACACGCCCAGCTCCTTCTCGTCCTCTCCCAGCACCGCCTCGGCCGACGCGAGCGGCTGCAGCACGATGTCCGCCACGTTCAGGCCCGTGCGGTTGGCGCACTTCACGATGTTCTGCGCGCTCGACACCGCCCCCGTCACGATGTGCACCTTCGCCTCCAGGCGCACGCCCGCCATCCCCAGGGGCTCCTTGATGCCGCCCTGGTCGTCGATGATGAACTCCTGCGGCAGGACGTGGATGACCTCCCGGTCCAGCGGAATCGCCACCGCCTTCGCGGCGTCGATGACGCGGGCAATGTCCGCCTCGCGCACCTCCTTGTCCTTCACCGCCACAATTCCCTGCGAATTGAAGCCCTTGATGTGGCCACCGGCGATGCCGGTGTACACGTGGGAGATCTCCGCACCGGCCATCAGCTCGGCCTCCTCCACCGCTCGGCGGATGGAGGACACGGTCGCCTCGATGTTGACCACCACGCCCTTGCGGAGGCCCTTCGATGGGTGCGTACCGATGCCGATGATGTCGATCCCGCTGTCGGTCAGCTCCCCGACGATGGCGCAGATCTTCGTCGTGCCAATGTCGAGGCCGACGATGATCTCCCCGGACTTCTGCTTCGCCATGACAACCCTCCCAGGCCCCCCACTCTCGTGAAAGGGGCGCGTTCCTACTGCGAGGCCCCGTTCCTCTCGGAGACAGGGCTCGAAAGCTTCACCGCCACCCAGCCGGGCCGAGCCCGGTTCTCCAGGTGGATGACCTCCGCGGACAAACCGCGGGAACGCAGCTCCTCGCGCACGCGCGAGAGCCGCTGAAGTTTGGCGTCCGTCTCCCCCTCCCCCATCCGCACCTCCATCCCGTCCGCCAGCACCAGCACCATCCCCTCCGCCACCATCCGCACCTCGCTCAGCCGCTCGCGCTTGCCGGGCTGCGTGGCCGCGTAGGCATGCGCCACCGCGATCGCCTGGCGGTAGCGCTCGCGCGTCTCCGCCTCGTCCGCGATGTAGTCCTCCCGGTCCACCCCCGTGACGAGCGGCAGATCCAACGTGTCCCCGGGCTGCAGCCGCTTGAAGGGCTCGCCGTCCTCGTCCAGCAGGTACAGGTCCCCCAGCACCCCCAGCGCCGCCGGCACGTGCTCCACCACCTCCACGGACACGCTGGCGGGGAAGTGCCGCCGCACATACACCTCGCGCACCCACGGGTGGGTGGACATGGCGCGCTCGAGCGCCCCCACGTCCAGCGCCCACAGGTTCTGCCCCACCGTCAGCCCGGACAGCTTGAGCAGCTCGCCCGGCGTGGCCCGCTGCAGCCCGCTGAAGGTCGTCTCCTTCAGGAGGAAGGTCGGCGAGCTCAGCGCCCAGCGCCGCAGCTCGATGCCGCCCCACACCAAGGCGATTGTCAGACCCGTCAGTAGGATGGCCTTGAGCAGGCCGGGTCCGTGCGTGCGCACGGCTCCCGTCACCGCCTCTTTCGTCTGGGCGGCGTCCTGGCGACGACGGTTCTTGGACTTACCGAATGCCATGGTGTGCGTCGGCGCATGCTGCGCGCGGTTGGATCTCCACGCCAGTTTTTCGCTACAGCCACGTCGCTGTAGCGCCCGAGTCCCTCTGAAGGGACCGGCAAGCCCTCATGATCCTTCAGGAGGTTTTCTCAAGCTTTGAGAGTAGCCCCTAGCAGGAGGCGCTCACAGAGGCCAGGGAAGTCAATGCCCCGGCCCGCGGCGATCTTCGGCAGCAGGCTGGTCTCGGTCATTCCCGGCAGCGTGTTGATCTCCAGCAGGAAGATGTCCCCGGACGGCGTCAGGATGACGTCCGAGCGGGAGCCTCCACTGCACCCGAGCGCACGATGAGCGGCAAGGCAGACCTGGTTCACGCGCTCATACTGATCCTGCGGGAGGGGTGCGGGGAAGAGGTACTGGGTGGTTCCACCGGACTGGTACTTGGCCTGGTAGTCGTAGAACTCACGCGCGGCCACCACCTCGATGACGCCCAGGGCCTCGTTCTCGAGGACGCCGCCCTGCACCTCGCGGCCCTTGATGTACTGCTCCACGAGGATGGAGCCAGCGAGCTTGGAGGCAGCGTCCACGGCGGCGAGGTACTCGTCACGCGTCTTGCAGATGGCGACGCCCACGCTGCTGCCCTCGCGAGAGGGCTTGACGACGGCGGGGAGGCCGAAGGGCAGCGAGTCCACGGCGGCGCGGGCCTCGTCCGCGCTCTGGAAGGCGCGGTAGGGCGGAGTGGGAATGCCGTGGGCGACGAAGACCTGCTTGGCGAAGACCTTGTCCATGCCCAGCGACGAGGCCATGACGCCGCTGCCCGTGTAGGGGATGAACATGCACTCGAGCAGACCCTGGATGCAGCCGTCCTCGCCGTAGCGGCCGTGGAGGGCGATGAAGGCCACCTCCACCTTCTCGGCCACGAGGCGCGCGGGCAGGTCCTTGCCTACGTCAATCTCCACCACGTCGTAGCCGAGTCCCCTCAGGGCCTTGGCCACGGCGGCGCCGGTGCGCAGGGACACCTCGCGCTCGGAGGACAGGCCCCCGAGCAGCACGCCCACCTTCTTCCGCTTCAGCTCGTCCTGAGAGAATCCGCTCATGGCTGGAAGACCCCTACACGCTTGACTTCGGGTTGGAGCTCGACACCCCGCTCCTCCCGCACTCGCGACTGCATGAGGGTGAGGAGGGAGAGGACATCTCGGGCGGAGGCTCCGCCCAGGTTGACGATCCAGTTGGCGTGCAGGGTGGACACCTGCGCGCGACCAATAATGTGGCCCTTGAGGCCCACGCTCTCGATGAGGCGCCCGGCGAAGTCGCCCGGCGGGTTGGTGAAGACACTGCCGAAGTTGGGCTGGCTGAGCGGCTGGCTGCGCTTGCGGTAGGCGAGGTCCTCGTCCATGACCTTCTTGGAGGCCTCGATATCGCCCTTGCGCAGCAGGAAGCGCACGCGCGTCACCACGCCGCCCGGGGGCAGCTCCGAGTGCCGGTAGCGGTGGGGAATCTCCGCCTTGGAGAGCCACCCGAGCCCGTCCGCGGTGGCCACCTCCACGGCCTCCACCACGCGGAAGCACTCGCCGTTCTTGGTGCCCGCGTTCATGGTGACGGCGCCGCCCAGGGTGCCGGGAATGCCGGCGAGGAACTCGGCGCCCACCAGCCCGTGGGAGCGCATCTGGTTGCAGAGCCGAACGATGGCCGCGCCCGCGCCGAGGGTGAGTCTCCCCTCCTCCGCGCCCACGTCGGCCAGCTCGGGGAACAGGTCTCCGGGCAGCTTCAGGGTGACGCCCGGAATGCCGCCATCGCCCACCAGGGTGTTGGCTCCACCACCGAGCACCGTGAGGGGCACGCCCTCCTCGCGCACGAAGCGCAGCAGGGACACCAGGGCGTCCGCGGAGCGGGGACGCACGAGCGCCTCGGCCGGGCCGCCCACGCGCACACTGGTGAGGGGCGCGAGCGGCGCACCCGCCGTCACGTCAATACCGGCCAGGCGCCCCAGCCGCTCGGGCAAGGACGATGTGAGGACCGCCGCCATGCCCCTAGTCGCCCTTCACCGTGCCGTGCTGCTTGAGCAGCTCGACGAGCTCGGGGCCTACCTGGGTGATGTCGCCGGCGCCCAGGGTGACGACAATGTCGCCCTCGCGCAGCCGGGGCAGCAGCGTCTTGGCAATGTCCGTGCGCTTCTCCACGAAGGTGACGTCGCGGTGGCCGTGCGCGCGGACGGCCTCCACCAGCGCGTCGCCGGTGGCGCCGGGGATGGGCTCCTCGCCCGCGGCGTAGACGCTGGTGATGAAGACAATGTCCGCGTCGTTGAAGGAGGTAGCGAACTCCTTCAGCAGATCATGCGTGCGCGTGTAGCGGTGGGGCTGGAAGGCCACCACGAGCCGCTTGCCGAAGGCGCGCCGAGCGCCCGCGAGCGTGGCCTGCACCTCGGTGGGGTGGTGCCCGTAGTCGTCCACCACGGTGACGCCGGCTACCTCGCCGCGCACGGTGAAGCGCCGCTGCACACCGCCGAACTCGGACAGCGAGCTGCGCACCACGTCCAGGGGGATGTCCATCTCCTCGGCCACGGCGATGACGGCCAGGGCGTTGAGGGCGTTGTGCGCGCCCACCATGCGGACGCGGAACTCACCGAGCGGCTCGTCGCGCCGGAAGGCCTCGAAGCGGGTGGTGAAGCCCTCCAGCCGCACGCCCTCCAGCCGGTAGTCCGCCATGTGCGAGCTGCCGTAGGTGACGAAGCGCTTCTCCAGGCCTGGCAGCAGCGACTGCACGTTGGGGTTGTCCAGGCACAGGACGTTGAGGCCGTAGAAGGGCACGCGGTTGCAGAAGGCCGTGAAGGCCTCCTTCAGCTTGTCCAGCGTGCCGTAGTGGTCCATGTGCTCCGGGTCGATGTTGGTGACCACGGAGATGGACGGGTGCAGGTGCAGGAAGCTGCCGTCGCTCTCGTCGGCCTCCACCACCATCAGCTCGCTCTTGCCCAGCTTGGCGTTGGAGTCGAGCACGTTCACCTTGCCGCCCACCACGGCCGTGGGGTCCAGGCCCGCGGCGGAGAGCACGGTGGCCACCATGGAGGTGGTGGTCGTCTTGCCGTGGCTACCCGCGACGGCGACGGCGTACTTGAGCCGCATCAGCTCGGCGAGCATCTCCGCGCGGGGGATGACGGGAATCTTCCGCTGGCGCGCGGTGACGACCTCGGGGTTGTCCTTGCGCACCGCCGAGGAGATGACGACCACGTCCGCCTGCACGAGGTTCTCCGCGCGGTGGCCCTCGAAGATGGTGGCGCCCAGCTTCTGCAGGCGGCGGGTGATGTCGCTGGCCTTGAGGTCCGAGCCGGACACCCGGTAGCCCTGGTTGAGCAGCACCTCGGCGATGCCACTCATGCCGATGCCGCCGATGCCCACGAAGTGGACCTGGGCGGCATGGCGCGTCTTGAAGAGGCTCGCGGGCCTGGCGGGGCGGGTGTTCGTCACGGGTGTCGTTCTCCTCAGACCTGCTTCTCGCTGCTACCACCGGCCTGCGTCTCGCCGCTGCCGCCGGGCTTCTTCTCGCCGTCGTTGGACTTCTTCGGCTTCTTCGGGTTGGGGTCCTCGCCGCGGGCCTCGGCCCGGCCGTAGGGCCCGTACGTCTTCACCATCAGGTCCACCAGCACGTCCGCCAGCTCCTTGGCGGCCTCGGGGCGACCCAGCAGGCCCGCCTTCTTCTCCATCTGGCGGCGCGCCTCCGGATTCTCCTTGAGGCGGCGGATCTCCGATGCCAGCTTCTCTCCGGTCAGCTCCGACTCGCGGAACATGAGCGCCGCGCCGGCCTTCACCAGCGCCTGGGCATTCACCTCCTGGTGGTTGTCCGTGGCGAAGGGGAAGGGAATGAGGATGCTGGCCTTCTTGGCCACCGTCAGCTCGGAGAGCGTGGTGGCGCCCGCCCGGCAGACGACGAGCTCCGCCTTGGCGTACGCGCTGGACATGTCCTCGATGAACTCCACCACCTGGGCCTGCTCGGCGAAGCCCTTGTCCGCGTAGCCCTTGCGCACCGTCTCGAGGTCGTTCTTCCCCGTCTGGTGGACGATGTGGAGCTGGTCCTTGATGTCCTGGAGGTGGTCCAGCGCGTCAATCATCCGCTGGTTGATGCCGCGCGCGCCGAGGCTGCCGCCGAAGACGAGCAGGGAGAACTTCTCGTGCGCCATGCGCGAGCGCAGGAAGTTCTCCATCAGCTTGCGGCGGATGGGGTTGCCCACGAGCTGCACCTTGCGCGCGGGAAAGAAGGCGCCCGCCTCCTCGAAGGCGGTGAAGACGACGCGCACGAACTTGCCGAGCACCTTGTTGGTGAGGCCCGGCAGCGCGTTCTGCTCCTGCACCGCCGTGGGGATGCCCATCAGCGCCGCCGCGAGGACCACGGGCCCACTGGCGTAGCCGCCCACGCCCACCACCACGTCCGGCTTGTGGCGCTGGAGGATGCGGATGGAGGCGATGAAGGCCATGGGCAGCGCGAGCAAGCCCTTGATGAGGCCCATCAGGCCCTTCCCCTTGAGGCCCTGCGCCTGGATGAGCTCCAGGGGGTAGCCCTCGCGGGGAACCACGCGGGACTCCAGGCCCCGCTCCGTGCCCACGAACACCACCTGGTTGGCGTGGTGGCGCGTGACGACCTCTTCGGCCAGGGCGATACCCGGGTACAGATGTCCGCCCGTACCGCCTCCCGCGATGAGCACCTTCACGCCGCCACCTCCCTCATGTCACCGCCGGAGCGCAGGGTCCGGTTGCCAGCGGTTTCCGCGCTGGCACTGAGCGAGAGCAATACACCGGCCGCCCCCATCAACACCACCAGTGAGGTGCCTCCGTAGGAAACGAAGGGAAGCGTCAGTCCTTTAGTCGGCAACAGCCCCATCGCCACGCACATGTTGACAGTGGCCTGGAAGGCGATGATGGACGTGAGGCCCAGCCCCAAGTAGGTGCCGAACGTCTCCGGCGCCGCGAGGCTCGCGCGGATGCCGCGCCAGATGACGATGGCGTAGAGCGCCACCAGCAGCACCACCCCGACCAGGCCCAGCTCCTCGCCGATGATGGCGAAGATGAAGTCCGTGTGGGCCTCGGGGAGGAAGAAGAGCTTCTGCCGCCCGTCGCCCAGCCCCAGCCCGGTGAGGCCGCCCGAGCCGATGGACATGAGGGACTCGGCCACCTGGTAGCCGATGTCATGCCGGTGGGCCCACGGGTCCAGGAAGGCCAGCACGCGCTTCATGCGGTAAGGGCTGCTCGCGATGGCCGCGTACGCCAGGGGCAGCGCCAGCAGCACCGAGCCCACCAGGTAGCTCACCTTGGTGCCCGCGGCGAACAGCAGCGCGAAGAGCAGGAACACCAACAACACCGAGCTGCCGAAGTCCGGCTGGAGCATACAAAGGCCCACCAGCAGGCCGCACAGCAGCAGGTGCGGGAGGAAGCCCACGGAGAAGGTGGCCACCTTCTCGCGCTTCTTGGCCAGCGAGTAGGACAGGTAGACGACCCAGGCGACCTTGGCCACCTCGGCCGGCTGCAGGCCGAAGCCCGGGAAGCGGATCCACCGCCGCGCGCCGCCCGCCGTGGTGCCAATGCCCGGGATGAGCACCAGCACCAGCAGAACCAGCGTCACCAGCAGCAGCGGGTACGCGAGCCGCGCCAGTCGGCGCCAGCCCACCTTCATCCCCACCGCCATCGCCACCACCCCCATCCCGGCCGCCATGAGCTGCCGGTAGAGGAAGTAGAGGCTGTCACCCAGCTTGTCCTGCGCCATGACGGCGCTCGCCGAGTACACCATCACCAGGCCGAGCGACACGAGCGACAGCACGGCGCACAGGAGCAGCGGATCGAACCGGACCGGCGCTGCGGAGGGAGCGGTGGTGGCCTTCATGGGCTCAGAGTTCCCTCACGAGGCGTTTGAACGTGTCGCCCCGGTGCTCGAAGTTCTGGAACTGATCGTAGGACGCACATGCTGGCGACAAAAGGACGGTGTCGCCAGCTTTCGCCAGGGCCCTGGCCCGCTGTACGGCCTCGGCGAGCGTTCCACAGGCGTACACGGGAGCGCTCCCCTCGTAGGCCCGGGCGATCATCTCCGCGTCCTGTCCGATGGTGAGCACACCCTTCACCTTGCCGCGGCCCTCGTCGACCATGGGCGCGTAGGGAGCGCCCTTGCCCTTGCCACCGGCGATGAGGAGCACGTCCTTCGGGAAGGCGCGCAGAGCCACCAGCACGGAGTCCACGTTGGTGGCCTTGGAATCGTTCACCCACTCCACACCGTCCAGCACACGCACGCTCTCCAGCCGGTGGGGAAGACCCGGGTAGCTGTCCAACCCGGCCTGCACGGCCTCGTGCGGCACACCGGCCAACCGCGCCAGCAGCGCCGCCGCCATCGCGTTCTGCGCGTTGTGGCCTCCCCGCAGCGCACGGTTGGAGAGGGTGAAGGACTCGCCCTTCTCCCCTGCCCCCTCGAAGCGGAAGCCGCCCGGCTGCGCCACCGCCATGCCGGCCAGCTTGGGAGCCGCGGCCACCGGACGCCCGGTGAGGCTGAAGCCGTAGACGGGCACCTTCGCGGCCTCGGCCAGCCGCATCACGTCCGCGTCGTCCGCGTTCACCACAGTGAAGTCGCCCTGCGCCTGGTTGCGGAAGATGCGGGCCTTGGCCGCGCCATAGGCCGCGTGGCTCTCGTACCGGTCGATGTGGTCCGGCGTGAGGTTGAGGATGGTGGAGCCGAGCGGCTTCAGCGTGTCGATGCCCTCGAGCTGGAAGCTGGAGAGCTCCACCACCAGCGCCTCCCACTCACCGGGAGACAGGGCCGCCTCGGCCAGCGGACGCCCGAGGTTTCCGCCCACGAAGGTGCGCTTGCCGCTGCTCGAGAACAGCTCCCCGGTGAGCGCCGTGGTGGTGCTCTTGCCGTTGGTGCCGGTGATGCCGATGAGCGGCAGGTGCGAGAGGTAGCGCCAGGCCAGCTCCACCTCGCCCCAGACGGGCACGCCCGCGGCGCGCGCCTTCTGAATCTCCGGCAGCGCCAGCGGCACGCCCGGGCTCACCACCACGAGCTGCTGCGACTCCAGCAGCGCCGGCGGCGTGGGCCCGGAGACGAGCGTCACGCCCAGGGCCTTCAGCTCGCGCGCCGTCTCGCCCAGCGCCTCCTCGGTGCGGGCGTCCAGCGCCGTCACCCGCGCGCCCTTCGCCCTCAACAGGCGGATGGCGGCCAGCCCGCTCTTCGCGAGCCCGTACACCACTACCTTCCAGTCCTTCAGGTCGGGCGTCATGCGCACCACCCTCCACGGCCTACCGCAGCTTGAGCGACAGCAGCGCCACGCCTCCACAGAGGATGGCGACGATCCAGAAGCGAACGATGATCTTCGGCTCGGCCATGCCCTTGAGCTCGAAGTGGTGGTGCACCGGCGCCATCTTGAAGACGCGCTTGCCTGTGAGCTTGAAGGACGTCACCTGAATCATCACGCTGAGGATCTCCGCGAAGAAGACCCCGTGGATGATGGCGGACACCACCTCGTTCTTGGACAGCATCGCCAGTCCACCGAGCGCGCCGCCCAGCGCGAGCGAGCCGATGTCGCCCATGAAGACGGAGGCCGGGTAGGCGTTGAACCAGAGGAAGGAGATGCCCGCGCCCACGATGCTGGCGCAGAAGACGGCCAGCTCCGAGCCACCAGGCACCTCGGGAACGCCCAGGTAGCTCCACAGGGGCTCGCCCACCACCCGAGCCACCCCCTCCACCGTCTCCACCGTGGCGATGCGCGTCGCCGAGCCCGCCGCGTAGCAGAGGATGGCGAACGTGCTGGCCGCGATGATGGTGGGCATGATGGCCAGGCCATCCAGGCCGTCCGTGAGGTTGACGGCGTTGGAAGTACCCACCACCACCACCCACGCGAACACCACGTAGAACCAGCCGAAGTCCGGGTTGAACCGGTGCGTGGGCACGAAGGGCAGCGTCAGCTTCGTGTCGATGAGCAGGTGCGGCCCGGTGAAGGACCCATCCGGCCCCGTCCACGTGCACATGAGCCCGAAGACGGCCAGCAGGTAGAAGACCGTCTGGAGAATCATCTTGTACCGGCCAGCCAGTCCCTTGGAGTTGCGCTTGGACAGCTTCAGCCAGTCATCCAGGAAGCCGATGAAGCCGTAGCCCAGGGTGAGCAGCAGCGCCGCCCACACCGCGCGGCTCTTCAGGTCCGCGAAGACGAAGGTGCCCACCGCGATGCACATGAGGATGAGCGCGCCTCCCATCGTGGGCGTGCCCTTCTTCTTCTGGTGGGTGTCCGGCGTGTCCTCACGCACGTTGCTCTGCCCGTGCTGCTTGAGGCGCAGCCGCGCGATGAGCTTCGGGCCGATGAACATTCCCAGCAGCAGCGAGGCCACCGCCGCCGCGACGATCCGGAAGGTGGGATAGCGCAGGAAGTTCAGCAGCCGTCCCGCTTCCGTGTCCTTGATCCACTCGTAGATGAGGAGCAGCACCTAGTGGCTTCCTCCAGGCGCGGCGGCACCGGTGAGGCCCGCCACGACCCGCTCGAGCCGCATGCCACGGCTCGCCTTGACCAACACCACGTCCCCAGCCTTCAACTGCGGCATCAGCCAGGCCAGCAGCGGCTCCACCTCGGTGAAGTGCGCCGCGTTGCTGCCCAGCCCTGCTGCCTCGTACCCCTTGCGCGAACGAGGCCCAAAGAACGCCACGAGCTGCGCCTTGCCGCCAGCAAGCGTGCCGAGCTGCGCATGCTCCTCCAGCTCGCCAGGCCCCAGCTCCAGCATGTCCCCGAGCACCGCCACCGCCCGGCCACCGGGCTGCACCAGCGAGCGCAGCGTGTCCAGCGCAGCGCCCATGGAGGCGGGGTTCGCGTTGTAGCAATCGTCCACCACGGTGGTGCCGTGCAGGCCATCCACCACGTTGAGCCGGCGCGCGTACGGCCTCGCCGCCTCCAAACCCTTCACGCACTCCTCGGGGGAGTACCCGAGCGCCACCGCCAGCGCGAAGGCGCCCGTGGCGTTGAGGGCGTTGTGCTCGCCGATGAAGGACAGCTTCACCGGCCAGTCCCTGCCCTCATGGTGCACGGTGATGAGCAGCCCTTCCCTGCCCCGCGGCGTCACCTGCGCGAGCCGCACGTCCGCGCTCGCGGAGCGACCGAAGGTGAGCTTCTTCGCCCTGCTGCGCGCGGCCTGCCCGGGGATGAGCGCGTCATCCACGTTCACCACCGCCACGGCCTCGGGAGGAAGCTCGCGGAACATCTCTCCCTCGGCCTCGGCCACACCCTCGATGCTGCCCAGCCCTTCCAGGTGCTCGGGCTGCACCACGGTGATGATGCCCGCGTCCGGACGGACCACCCGGGTGAGCCGGGTGATCTCTCCAGGCTGGTTCATCCCCGTCTCGATGACGGCCGCCACGTGCGACGACTCCAGGCGGAAGAGCGTGAGGGGAACGCCCACCTCGTTGTTGAGGTTGCCCTCCGTCTTCAGCGCGGGGCCGCGCGTGGCGAGGATGGCACCCACCATCTCCTTGGTGGTCGTCTTCCCGTTGGAGCCACCCACGGCCCCCACCGGAATCCGGAAGCGCTCGCGGTGCGCGTGCCCCAGGGCGCCGAGCGCCGCCAGGGTGTCCTCCACCTCGTAGAGGGCCAGGCCCTCGGGGAGCTGGGGGAGCGCCCGGCCCTTCTTCACCACCGCCCCGGCCGCACCACCGCTGGCGGCCTGGGCGAGGAAGTCGTGCGCGTCGAAGCGCTCACCCTGGAGCGCCACGAAGAGACACCCGGGCACCAGGGCCCGGGTATCGGTGCAGACGGCCGGAAACTCCGCCGCTGGCTTGCCGCCGCGCCGGGTCGCCCCGGTCGCCTGCACCACCTGCTCGTCCGTGAATCGTGCGGCCATGGAGAGGCTCAGCGGTTCTCTCAGGTGCGGATGGCGAGCGCCCGGGCCGCGACCTCGCGGTCATCGAAGGCGCGCTTCTCGGTACCGATGATCTGGTACGTCTCGTGCCCCTTGCCGGCGATGAGGACCACGTCGTCCTCCTTGGCCAGCGAGATGGCCGACTCAATGGCGGCCTTGCGCTCCACATCCACGAGGTAGCCCTTCTCACCGCTCTTCGCCTTGCCGGCGGAGATGCGGCGCAGGCCGCCCTTCTCCAGGCCCGGGGTCACCTGGGAGATGATCTCCTCAGGGTCCTCGGTGCGCGGGTTGTCGCTCGTCACCACGGCGAGATCCGCGAGCTCGGCCGCCGCGCTGCCCATGAGCGGACGCTTGCCCGCATCACGCTCGCCGCCGCAGCCGAACACCACGATGACACGGCCCTTGGCCATGGCCCGAGCCGCCTCGAGCGCGCGCTTGAGCGCGTCGTCGGTGTGCGCGTAGTCCACGAACACCGCGGGCGCCTGCGCGGGCCCGTGGTTCTCCACCCGCTCCATGCGGCCGGGCACGCCACCCATGCGCTCGATGCCGAGCTGCACGTCCTTGCGACGAGCGAAGCCCGCGCCCAGCGCCAGACCGGCCGCCGCGAGGATGTTCTCCAGGTTGTGCGCCCCCAGAAGGCGGCTCTTCACCGGGATGTCGCCGGCAGGCGTCTTCAACACGCCCTTGATGCCCTGCAAGGAGAAGGACACGTCCGCGGCGGAGATCTCCCCGTTGCCCTGGCGGCTGAACTTCCACGCCATGCGCTTCTGACCACGCAGCTCGTTGTAGATGCGGGTGGCGTAGGTGTCGTCACCGTTGACCACCGCCACGCCGCCCTGGGAGAGGTTCTCCACGAAGAGCTTGCGCTTGGCCTGGAAGTACTCCTCCAGGTCCTTGTGGTAGTCGAGGTGATCCCTCGTCAGGTTGGTAAAGGCAGCGGCCTTGAAGGTGATGCCGTGCACACGCTCCTGCAGCAGCGCGTGGCTGGACACCTCCATCACCACCGTCTCCACCCCCGCGTCCACCATCTCCTTGAGGATGCGGTGCAGCTCCAGCGGCTCCGGCGTGGTGTGGGCCGTGGGGTGGAACTGGCCGCCCACCTTGTAGCCCAGCGTGCCGATAACACCCGTGGAGGAATAGGCCGCGGTGGCCATTGCCTCGAGCAGGTAGGTGGTGGTCGTCTTGCCGTTGGTCCCAGTGACTCCCAGCAGGGTGAGCTTGTCGGCGGGCCGGCCATAGAAGTTGGCCGCAATGAGCGCCAGCGCCTTCCGGGCATTGGACACCTTGAAGAAGGGCACCTGTGAGGACAGGGACTTCTCCGACACCACCGCCACAGCACCCCGGGAGACAGCCTCGCCCACGAACTGGGCGCCATCCTCCTTCGTGCCCGGCACGGCGACGAACAAGTCGCCCGGCTTCACCTTACGCGAGTCCTGCGACACCCCCGTCACGTCGACCGGGGTCCGGCCGCCCGAGGTCTGCTCGGCACCACACCCTGCGAGGACATCCGTCAGCTTCATCGTTTCCCCTTCACATGCTTCCGCAAGCGCGAGGCCGAGCTCCGGTGCGGCCTCATTGCCGCGTTGCCAGCTCGAGCGTCACCCGCGCACCCTTCTCCACCAGCGAACCGGCGGCGGGACTCTGCGATACGACGCGTCCACTACCCAACAATTGAGGCTCCAAGGCCGCGGAGAGCAGCTTCGTCACCGCCTCGCGACCTGCCTGACCCACGACATCCGGAACGCGGACGGAGCCAGGCTCCACGTTCTCGGTAATAGCTTCCTCGACCACGGACCGGGCAGGCTCCGCCTTCGCGGGGGGCTGGGCCGCCGCCACCGGCAGAGCGGTGGACGGCAGCGGAACCTCACGCGAGGGTGGCACGGCCAGGTGGGCCATGGCGGCGGTAGCGATTTCCTTGAAGGCGGGAGCGGCCACCAATCCCCCGTACACGTCCGTCTTGGGCTCGTCCACAATCACGAGAATGACGGCGCGGGGATTTTCGGCTGGCAACACGCCCACGAAGGAGGCGAGCCGCTTATCGGAGTACCCCCGGGCCACGGGGTCCGCCTTCTGGGCGGTGCCCGTCTTGCCGGCCACCCGGTAGTCCTCCATGGCGGCCTTGGGGGCGGTCCCCCCCTTGGCCACCACGCTTTCGAGCATGGAGACGACCTTCCGGGCCGTCGCAGCGGAGACAACCTGGCGCACCTCGGTAGGCCGGTTCTCCAGCAGCACCACCCCATCCGGGTCCACCACCTTGGAGACGAGGTAGGGGCGCATCAAGACGCCGCCATTGGCCAGCGCCCCCCAAGCGGCGGCCATCTGCACCGCGGTGGCCGTCATGCCCTGGCCAAAGGACTGCGTGGCCAGCGACACCTCCGCCTTGGGGAAGGGAATGGAGCCCCGGGCCTCGCCGGGCAGCGCCAGCCCGGTGCGCTCGCCGAAGCCGAAGTCATGGTAGGCCTTCACCAGCCGCTCGCGTCCCAGTTGCTGGGCAATCTTGGCCGAGCAGATGTTGGAGGACACCTGCAGCACGCCCTGCGTGCTGAGCCAGCCGTACTTGTGGGTGTCGTGGATGGTGTGCCTGCCGACGACCCACGCGCCGTTCTCGCAGAAGAAGGTGTCCTC
The DNA here is from genome assembly GCF_044360475.1 of Archangium minus. Lineage (NCBI taxonomy): Bacteria > Pseudomonadati > Myxococcota > Myxococcia > Myxococcales > Archangiaceae > Archangium > Archangium minus. The sequence continues at coordinate 3,429,842 of NZ_CP043494.1, read as the reverse complement.
GGGCTTGATGGCCTTGTGCTCCAGCGCGGCGGCCACGACGAAGGCCTTCATCGTCGAGCCGGGCTCGAAGGAGTCGAGCGCAGCGCGGTTGCGCATGCTGGCCCGCGCCTCCTTCTCCGGCGTGTTGGGGTTGAAGCGCGGGTAGTTGGCGATGGCCAGCAGCTCCCCCGTCTTCGGGTCCAACACCACGGCCATGCCCGCCACGCCCTTGGCCTCCTCCACCGCGCGGCTCAGGGCCTTCTCGGAGACGTACTGGAGGTGCCGGTCGATGGTGAGGGAGACGGAGGCACCCTGGCGCTCCAGGGTGTCCGGGGCCCCGGTGACGAGCAGCTTGCGGCCCTTCGCGTCACGGAAGCCGGACAGGCGCGAGTTCTGCCCGGACAGCTCGTCCTGGAAGGCCAGCTCCAGGCCCTCCAGGCCGTGCCCGTCCAGCCCCACCATGCCCACCACGTGAGCGCCCAGCTCCTTCTGCGGATAGAAGCGCTTGGGCTCCTTGGTGAAACCGAACCCCGGCAGCCCCAGGGCCTTCACCGCCTCCACCTCACGGGGCGTCACCTGGCGCTTCACCCAGGCAAAGCGCTTCGCGCGCGTGAGCCGAGCCTGCAGGTCCTCCACGTCCAGCTTCAGCGCCCGAGCCAGCGCCCGCGACGCCTGCTTCACGTCCGGCAGCATCGACGGGTCCACCCAGATGGAGTCCACCTCCACGCTCTGGGCCAACGGCGTGCCGCGGCGGTCGAAGATGTCACCGCGCCGAGCGGGGATTTCAATCTGACGGACGTACTGGTCCTGGGCGAGCCCACGCAGCTTGTCCCGCTCGAACACCTGCAGGAACACCGCGCGGCCCAAGGCGGCCAGCAACAGGGCGACAAAGAAGCAGGCCAGCAGCTTCACCCTCAGCCGCAACCACTTCCCATTGGGCTCCGGGGCCCGCGCCGTCTTGAAATCCCTCACCGCGCCCCCTCCTCAGCGAGATCCGCCGCGCTCAGCCACGCGCACGGCACGCGAGTCGCGGGCCTCGGCACGAGCGTTGCGCTTGGCACCCGGCAGCTGCGGCGGCAGGGCGATGACGACGGGCCCCGAGGGCATGGCCATGCCGAGCTTCTCGCGCGCCAGCTTCTCCAGCCGCGCCGGGCTCTTGAGCGTGGCGAGCTCCAGCTTCAGCCTGTCGTTCTCCCGGATGAGGGCACGCTCCTCGGCCTCGGCCTTGGAGAGGCGGTAGCCCATGTCCACCACCAGCACGCGGCTCGTCACGTGGAGGATGCCCACGGCGGCGAAGAGGGCGAAGAGGAACACCGCGGGGAGCAGGTGCAGCAGCACCCGGCCCACCGACACGCCACCCCCACTGCTGCGAACGATTGACTTGCTGCGGTTCATCGGAATTTCTCCACCACGCGCAGGTGCGCGCTGCGAGCACGGGGGTTGGCGGCGATCTCCTCGTCCGAGGCCGCGATGGCCTTGCGCGTCACCAGGGTGAAATCCCCCTGGCCGCCACAGGCACACACCGGAAGCCCGGGAGGGCACTTGCAGGAACCCGCCAGGTCCCGGAAGGTCTCCTTCACCCTCCGGTCCTCGAGCGAGTGGAACGAGATGACAGCGGCGCGGCCCCCCACCTTCAGCAGCCGGGGCAGCGCGGCGAGCAGCGACTCCAGGGACTCCAGCTCCTGGTTCACCGCCATGCGCAGGGCCTGGAAGGTGCGGGTGGCCACGTGAATCTTGTTCGGCCAGGCCTTGCGAGGCACGGCGCGCTTGACGACCTCGGCGGCCTCCAGGGTGCGCGTGGGCAGCGAGCGCTTGAGCTCACGGACGATGGACTTCGCGAAGGGCTCCTCGCCGTACTCCTTGAGGATGCGGATGAGCTCCGCCTCGTCCTCCTGGGCGATGAGCTCGGCGGCGGTGCGGCCCGTGTCGCCCATGCGCATGTCCAGGGGCCCGTCCTTCTGGAAGGAGAAGCCGCGCTCGGCCACATCGAGCTGGGGTGAGGACACGCCCAGGTCCACCAGCACCCCATCCACCGGCAGCAGGTCCGCGGCCACCTCGAGCAGGTCCCCGAAGTTGCCCTGCCGAGCGCTGAAGGACGGGTAGCCGGCGAGCCGGGCACGAGCGGCCTCGAGGGCCACCGGATCCCGGTCCACGCCGAGCACGGTCGCACCCCGGGCGAGGAGCGCCTGCGTGTGGCCACCGCCACCCAGTGTGCCGTCGATGATCACCTTCCCCGCTCCCGGTCGAAGGACGTCCACCGTTTCGTCGAGGAGGACGGTCTGGTGGCTGAAGTCAGCCAAGGGGCGCCCACATCAAACGAAGGGAGCCCGCGCGAGCGCGAAGGCGGCCCGGGCATCGTTCATATGGGGGTAGAGCTCAAAGACGTCGTGAGCACCCGCGGCCCGGAAGATGGCGGCCAGGTAGGGAGACAGCCCGGACAGCTTGATGTCCCCACCGGCCTTGCGGAAGGCCTCGGCGCGGGCCACCAGGGGCTTCACTCCGCGGTAGTCCAGGTGGCTCACCTCGCTGAAGTCCAGCACCACGTTGCGCAGGCCCCGCTGCATGCGGCTCACGAGTTCCTCGCAGACCTGGGTGAGGTCCTTCTCCAGAAGCTCCCCCTCCAGCATGAGGGTCTCCACGCGCCCACTGGATACCGCGCGAATGCCCTGTGCTTCGGCTGTCTGGTTCATGTCGCCACCTTCCCGGCTTTCCTGCTTCGCGTCGAAATTTCGGACTGCTACTGGCGCAACTCGGTGAGCACGCGCATGACATCCGCGCTGGAGGCTTCCTTACGGGCCTCCTCTTGGGCCTTCGCCCACCCGTCACGGCTCCACAGCTCGATCACCTTCACCATCCCCGCCCACACCACGTCCTTGTCCAACCCCGCGTGGGCGCGCAGCGACGGCGGAATCAGCACGCGCCCCAGCTTGTCCAACGGACACTCCTGCGCGCTCGCCACGTAAAGCCGCATGAGCGTCTTCACCCCCGGCTCCATGGGGTTGCGCTTGGCGAGAGCGGCCTCGAGCTGCTCCCACTCGCGCACCGGGTAGGCGTGGAGACAGGGATCCAACGCCGTCGTGATGATGAGCCGCTCGTCATACGAACCCACGAGCGTTTCGCGCAGCCGTACCGGGAGGCTGGTGCGCCCCTTCGCGTCAATCTGGTGCTCATAGACGCCTCGGAACACGCGGAGAGGTCCACCCTGTCAGCCCGGCCGATCCACATTACGCCACCCCTTCCCACTCCGATCCACTTGGGCGGCGGAAAATACGCGTGGCCTCCTACCCGGTCAAGAAATGCAACAGGCGCGTACAGGCTCGTGTCGCGCAGCGGGAACATGGGCCTGGGGCGGAGGTGGGAAGAAGTGGAACGCCGGACGTGGCATTGACCCCGGAGGAGGGCCTCGGCATAACTCCGCCGCCGAGCGCCCCAGCGGGGCCTCTCACGCCTCGCGTCATGGCCGGTGGGCGAGGTACTTCCTGGAATTAGAGGTGTACGAATGAACCGCTTCACTCGTCTGACGATCCTCTCCGCGATGACCCTGGGCCTGGCGGCCTGTGGAGGCGCGAAGCTCGGTGGAGGCAAGGAGGGCGCGGCCCAGGCGGCCTTCCAGGCCTCGCAGCCCGCGGGCCGTGGCAGCAAGACCGGGCAGTCCCTGGTGGAGAAGGCCCTGGCCAGCGGCGCCACCAGCCTCACCCTCACCGCCGACTGCGCCCAGGGTGGCTCGGCGAGCCTGAAGCTGGACGCGAGCGCCACCCGGCTGGACGGACTGGTGAGCTACAGCATCACCTACGACGCCTGTAACGAGGACGGGCAGAACGAGTACAACGGCACCATGGCGACCGCCCTGGGCTTCACCCTCGACCCGCGGTACCCCGCCGGCGCGTTCACCATCTCCATGGAGGGCAGGCTGACCATCGACGGGGAGATCTCCGACTTCATCGACGTCGACGCGAAGCTGAACATGGACTTCGCCGCCACCTCGCTCCACACCGGCAACGTAAAGCTGGTGGTGGACGGCACCATCGAGACCTCGGAGGGCAAGTTCACCTACTCCCACGAGACGGTGGCCATCGCCGCTGGCGAGCTGCCCAAGGCCTAGTCGCCCGCCCGCTCCGTATTTTCGAGGCCGGACTTCCAGTTTGGAGGCCCGGCCTTGCTTTTGGCTTATGATCCATCCGCCGAGTCCATCCAGGGGAGCACCACAGCCATGAGCCAGACCGCCACGAACCGAGCCCAGGGCGAGGTTCGCCTCAAGGTGGCCTACAAGAAGCCCGAGGCGCTGCTGAGCGAGTACACGCGCAGCATCGGCCGCGGAGGCGTGACGCTGCAGACGCGCAAGAGCATGCCGGTGGGCACGCGCTTCGTGTTCGAGCTGCACAACCCCGGAGTGTCCACGCCCGTGGAGGTGGTGGGCGAGGTGGTGCGGGTGACGCCGCAGCCCGACGGGCGCTTCATGATCACCGTGAAGTACGACCCAGGCCAGGACCGGGGCGGACTGGACGCGGTGCTGCAGCGCGTCTTCGACATGCAGGCGTTCGAGAAGCTGCGCCGCTACCCGCGCATCCCGCTGCACCTGCCGGCCATGGAGGAGGACACGCCCTTCGCGCCGCCCTTCTTCGTACGCGACCTGTCGCGGGGAGGCGTGGGCCTGGAGGTGGAGGCGCCCGCGCTGCCGGCCTCGGTGAAGGTGGGCATGCCCTTCCTCCTGGAGATGGAGCTGACGCTGGGGACGCTCATGCTGCACGGCGATGTGGCGTGGACGTCCGCCGGTGGACCCGAGGTGCTGCCCACCTTCGGCGTCAACTTCGGCACCCTGCGCCCGGACACGGTGGAGCGGCTGGAGAAGCTGCTCTCGCTGGAGTCCATGCCTCCCCCACCCTGGCGCGCCCGCATCTGCTTCGGCATGGACGCGGTGATGCGGATGCCCTGAGCCCGCTCCACGGCCTCCAGAGTTGTACCACCGCACCGAGCAGGATATGGCGCGGTGCACCAGGGCGGCGGTCGCGACAGGCCCGCCCCATCTCAACCGAGTCGGACTCGCGGAGGACGTGACGACATGAAGCTGAGCTGGAACGTGCTGGGAGTGGTGGTACTGGGACTGGGGCTCGTGGGCTGTGGCTCGACGGTGGGCGACGCCTGCACCACGGACGGGGACTGTGGCGACAAGGGCATCTGCATCAACCGAGATGTCACCCCGGGCGGCTACTGCTCGCAGGCCTGTGTGCCCGGTAAGGATGAGACCTGTCCCACGGGCAGCACCTGCGTGAGCGAGGGAGCCTCCAACGACGTATCGGCCTGCTTCCTCAAGTGCACGTCGACGGACGACTGCCGGAGCGGCTACCGCTGCGTGGGCGGCGTCAAGGGCAACCCCAACTCCATCTGCATCGTCGAGGGCTGAACCCTCGCCCTATCGGCCCGTCGGTGCTCCGGCCACGGCGGGAGCCCGGGGGGTCGGGTAGACGAAGCAGAGCGTCTCGAAGAGAGGCTCGCCGGGCGCCACGTACACCCCGCTGAGCGCCCGCGCGGCCTGGGCCAGCTCCATGCCAAAGGACGGCACAAGGCAGATGTCCTCGGACGTGGTGAAGCGCCCCTTCAGCTTCCCAAGCCCCGTGCGCAGGGTGGCGATGTCCTGTTTTCCACCTCGCACGGGAACGGAAGGACCGTTGGCATCAGGCCCCGGCAGCTTCCCCACGCTGGTGGTGAGCTCGAAGCCATCCTGGCGCTGAATGATGCGCAGCTTGCCGGGGGCCACCTCGGCGAGCCAGGCCTGGAAGCCCTGTTCATCGCGCAGCACCAGCGCGTAGGCGACCGGCGCATCCGGGTGTAACAGCCAGACCTCGCTCGCGGACTCGCGCAGGACGGCGAGCAACTCGGACGTCTGCGCGAGGAACGTGTCCGCGTCGGGCACGAGCAGCACCGCCTGCCCCTTCACGCGCTCGCGCAGCCGGGCCTGGTCCTCGGGGCGCGAGGGCGCGAACCGCTCCTCGCCGAGCCGCACGGACTCTCCCGCCAGCCCCACCCGCAGGGCCTTTGCGGGCACGGGCTCGCCGTACACCTCGGCCGGAGCCACCTGGAAGCGCGCATCCTCCGGTGAGCCATCACCACTCGCCGCCGCGACGAGCTTCGGGAGCGGCGGAGGCGTGAGCGACGAGAGCGGCTCGACCGGTGTGTCCTCCTTCTTACAACCGACGAACAGCACCGCGGCCGCCAGCAGGCTCCGTTTCGTTCTCATGCGCATCGAGGGCGAATGATACCCGTGCAAAGCGGCACCCGGGACTTCTGGCGGCACGGACCTGTTACGTCCTGTAGCGGAAACACGCCCTCTGTTCCCCCTCCAGCCCCCGAAGGGCACGCCTGGTTGGATGCTTGATTCCCTGGAGACCCGACATCCACCGTTGGTAAGTCGTGGCATCCGAAGAGGGTTGATGCTACGACCCTCTCTGCTCTCGCGTTCACTGAGGGGGACATGCCAGAAGGCTCCGCGTCACTTCAGCTCGCGGTTGGCGACCGGGTGGTCTACCCCAACCAGGGCGTCTGCCGCGTCTCTGCCATCGACGTCAAGGAGGTGGCTGGACAGAAGCTCACCTTCGTCACCATGCGCCGGGAAGAGGATGGGGCGGTGGTGATGGTGCCCCAGGCCAAGGTGGTATCCATCGGCGTCCGCAAGGTGGCGGGCCCCGCGGATGTCACCCAGGTCTTCGACTTCCTGCGCTCTGACAGCGACAAGGCGGACCTGGATTGGAAGCTGCGCGCTCGGACCAACCAGGACCGCATGGCGCAAGGCGGACTGTTGGGCCTGGCCGAGGTAGTCAAGGGACTCCAGGTGCTCAGCGAGCTGCGCCCGCTGCCCACCAAGGAGCGCGAGTTGTACGACAACGCGCGCCACCTGCTCGTGTCCGAGATCGCCGCCGCGCTCGGTGTCTCCGAGTGCAACGCCGAGGACAGCATTGACCTGGTCCTCTTCCCGCCCGGCCGCGAGCGCCCCAAGCGCACCGCCGCCGAGTTCAAGACCCGCGAGGAGGGCGACGAGGATCTCGGGCTGGATGCCGACCTCATCGGGCTCGATACCGAGCTGGACCTGCCTCCGGACGAGGAGGAGGCGCCCCCCGAGGAAGAGGAGAACGCCGAGGAGGCGGGTGACGAGGAGGGCGAAGAGGGCGAGGAGCCCAAGGCTCGCAAGAAGGCCGCGGCCATGCCCGCCGAGGGAGGTGGCGACGCCGCGCCCAAGAAGCGGGGCCGTCCGCCCAAGCCCAAGCCCGAGGGTGCCGAGGCCGCTCCCGCTGCGCCCAAGAAGCGGGGCCGTCCGCCCAAGCCCAAGCCCGAGGGCGCCGAGGCCGCTGCACCCAAGAAGCGGGGCCGTCCGCCCAAGCCCAAGCCCGAGGGTGCCGAGGCCGCTGCACCCAAGAAGCGCGGTCGCCCGCCGAAGGCGAAGCCTCCCGAGACCGAGGCGGCCGAGAGGGATGATGCCGACCTCGATGAAGACATCGAGGCCGATGAGTGACACCCGCCTTTTGAGGTGACGCACCGTGATTCGCGTCGTGACGCTGGATTCCTTCGACGAAAAGCAGCTCGCGAAGCTCTGCCAGACCCTCTACACAGCGTTCGGCGTGGGCAGCGAGCACTCCGGCCAGGTGGAGGTGCCCGCGGGCATGTCCGAGCCGCTGGATGCCGAGAAGCTGCTCTCGGACATCAAGGGCGTGAGGGCCTACGAGGACGACAAGGTCCTCTTCATTACCTCGCGCAAGCTCAAGGAGCGCGAGCTGGGCGGCGGCAAGGGCCCCACCACCGGCTACGCCCTGTACAACAAGGACCGGGCCATCATCAGCACCCACGGGTACAAGGACCTCGAAGCGTCCTTCAAGCCCGTGGCCCGCAACGCGCTGCAGCAGATTGGCCACCTGTGGGGCCTGCACCACTGCTTGGATCCGCGCTGCTCGATGTATCCACCCTGGACGCCGTCGTTCGCCCAGGGTGAGCCCACCTTCTGCACCTTCTGCCGCGAGAAGAGCGAGCAGAAGCTCCGCCTTGCGAAGTCCTAGAACCCTGCTGCGCGCCCTCCCCCTGGTGGAGCTGGGGGGATTGGTGCTCGTCGCGCTCGCCTGCCTCGTCTTCCAGCTCCGACTCCCCGGCCGCTTCCCGTCCGACGCGGACTACCGCACGGTGGTGGAGCGGCTGCGCGCCGAGGCCCGTCCTGGCGACGCGGTGCTCCTCTTCCCGTGGTGGACGGAGAAGGCCCGGCTCCACATTCCGCCGGAGCTGCCAGTGTACGGCTACCTGGGCTCGGACCAGGACGACCTGAGCGCGCACCCCCGGGTATGGGTGCTGGGTCAGCCGGAGCTGCCGCGCGCGGATGAAGTGGGCTTCCGGGCCGCCTTCCTCCCCAAGCGCACCGCCGTGGGAGCCCCGCTCCGCGCGGGCAACCTGGAGCTGACGCTGTACGAGAACGGCCGCTTCCGGCCTCGGCGCTTCGTGGCCTCGGAAGCGTACGCGAAGGCCCGCGTGTACCTGGAGTCGCCGGAGGGCACACGCAACGACTGCCCCTTCGACGGGCGCGTGCACCGCTGCCCTGGGCCGCCGTACCTGTACGTGGCCCCTGAGTGGAGGGAGATCCACTTCCAGCCTCGCCGCTGCCTGTGGATGCACCCGCCGGGAGGAAAGCAGCGGCTGGTGGCCGAGTTCGACGGAGTGCCCGCGGGCACGGAGCTGCGGCTCGAAGGTGGCATCATCTTCGAGCACGCCTGGTCGCACGCACCGCACCTGAGCACCGCGCGCTTCGGCGTGGAGGACGCAGCCAGCCACGCGCCCCTGCTGGAGATCGCCCAACCTCCAGGCCTGGAAGGCGTGTTGAAGGCCTCGCGCGTGCTGCCGCCAGGTGAAGCGCGCACCGTGAAGGTGTGGGTGCAGGCGGACAACGCGGACTCGCGGCAGGTGTGCCTGGACGTCTTCGCGCTCGGAGACGGAGCCGTCGTCTCGAGGGAGGGAACATGACGACGGGCCGGGCCGCGACGCGCGACGAGCGCTGGCTGGCGCTGGGGCTGTGGGTTCTGGCCTTCGGAGCGTTGTGGGCCACCGAGGCCGCGGTGGGCTTCACGCGCGACGAGAGCGTCTACTTCCACGCGGGCGAGAGCTACGCACGCTGGTTCCAGCAGCTCTTCCGAGACCCAGCGCGAGCCTTGACTGACACGGCCATCGTCCGCGCCTGGGACTTCAACCACGAGCACCCGGTGCTGATGAAGGTGCTCTTCGGGCTGTCCCACCTGCTCTTCCACGACACGCTGGGGTGGATGCGCTCGGCGGCGGCCTTCCGGCTGCCGGCCTTCGCCATGGCGGCGCTGGTGCCCGCCCTCACCTTCTTGATGGGCAGCGCGGTGTATGGCCGCACCGTGGGCCTCTTCGCCGCCCTCTCCTTCCTGCTGGTGCCGCGTCACTACTTCAACGCGGAGCTGGCCTGCTTCGACATGCCCATCGCGGCCATGTGGCTGCTGGTGGTGTACGCCTTCTGGCGCGCGCTCGAGGACAGGAACTGGGGCGTGCTGTGCGGCATCTTCTTCGGCCTGGCGCTGTGCACGAAGCACAACGCGCTCTTCCTCCCCTTCGTCCTCGCCCCCTTCGCGCTGTGGCGCGCGTGGGACACCAGTGAGGGCCGGCCGGAAGTCCGGGCCAGCCTGTGGCGCGTGCTGGGGCTCTTCGCTGCCGTGGCGGTGCTGTACGGCCTGTTGGTGGTGAGCCTTGGGCCCGAGGGCTTCCAGCGGAAGTTCTTCCTGCTCAGCCCGCACACGCTGCTCTTCGTGATTCTGGCGGTGGGCTCGCTGGGGATGCTGCACGTGCTGAACCAGGTGCATGCACCCACGGCGCTCGCCCTGCTGCCGATGGCGACCATGGCGGTGTGCGGGCCCATCCTCTTCTACCTGCACTGGCCCTATCTCTGGCACGCGCCGGTGGAGCGGACGGCCTGGTACCTGAACTTCCACGCCACCCACAACCACTACGCCTGGTTCTACCTGGGCAAGTTGCTGCGCGAGCCGCCCTTCCCCCTGGCGTACGTGGTGGTGAAGACGGCGCTCACCGTTCCCACCAGCCTCTTCGTTCCGATGGTGACGGGCTGGGGAGTGCTCGCCGGACGCACGGTGCTGAGCCTCTTCGAGCGCACGCGCCCGCTCGTGCGCGCGCCGTCGATGGCCGAGGTGCTGGTGGGCGTGCACGCGGTGGCCTCCATCCTCATCATCAGCCACCCCAACGTGCCGCACTTCGGCGGGGTGAAGCACTGGCTGCCCTCGATGCCGTTCCTGGGAATCCTCGCGGGAGTGGCGGTGACGCGGGGCTGCGAGGCGCTCGTGGAGCGGCTGCGCACCCGCTGGCCCGGGCTGTCCCTGGCGGCGGTGGCGGCCCCCGTCTTCGCGCTGCTGATGCTGCCGGCGCTCATCGGCCTGGTGCGCGTGTTCCCGTACGGGACGAGCTTCTACTCGGAGCTGGCGGGAGGCGTGCCGGGCGCGGCGTCGCTGGGGATGCAGCGCCAGTTCTGGTCGAGCAACGTGACGGCGGTGCTGCCGTGGATCAACGAGCACGCACCGCGCAACGCACGCGTCTTCCTGCACGAGGTGAACGGGTACTCGTTCCGCGACTACCAGCGCAACGGGATGCTGCGGAGCGACCTGCGGCCAGGCGGACTCTTCGACTCAGACGTGGCGGCGTACCAGTACCACCAGGAGTTCCGTGAGTACGAATTCGAGCTCTGGCAGGCGTACGGGACGAGGACGCCCGTGACGGGGCTCTACCTGGACGAGACGCCGCAGGTGGTCGTCTACCAGCGACGCTGAGTCATGCCGCAGTGCGTAGTAAAGCAGGAGACTGTTCAAGCGGAGACGACGAGGGGCCCCCCGGGGTGGGAATCCCGGATTCCGGGCTAGGCTGGGGAGACGACCGTGGTTGACGTCTCCAGGAGGGACACATGACTCGGTGGCTATGTGCCGTGACGGTGGTCGCGATGGGAGCGATGGGCTGTCAGGAGGAGCAGAAGTCCGCGGTGCCAACACGCGCGGAGCTCAAGACGGTGAGCGGCTCCACGGTGGAGTTCATCCCGAAGGACGGGCAGCTCCCCTACTGCCTGCTCTTCACGGTGTCGGAGAAGGGCGTCATCCGGCAGCTGACGATGACGCGCGAGAACCGGTCCATCAAATGCGACGCGGGCAAGCGCATCTACAACTCGAGCTTCCGCGTGCCGATTGAGGAGGGGAAGGTCCGGGCGTACATCCTCTTCTCGGACCAGCGCATCCAGGCGGGCTCGGTGGCGCAGCAGCTGTATGACCTGAGGGACAAGCAGCGGCTGACGGCGATGGACTTCCGGCTGCCGGGCGCGGTGGCGGTGGAGATGCTCGAGTTCACGCCGAAACCGGGAGGCGAGCCGGTGACGGGCGCGGTGGTGGGCACGACGGACATCACCGAGGGAGGACAGGCGGAGGAGTCGGAGGCCGAGGTGGAGGAGCCTGGGCAGGACGTAGCGGCGCCGAAGGAAGCCCCGCCGCCGAGCGGAAGCGGCACGACGCCGGCCGAGCCCCCCACGAAGTAACCAACCCCCTCTCCCTCCGGGAGAGGGCTGGGGTGAGGGTATCCGAGGACTCGAGTTCACCCAGCGAACTCGAGTTCACCCAGCAGACGAAGTGGACCCCCGCCCCCTGCCCCGGGGAAGAACCACCGTAAACGTCGAGCCCTCTCCGGGAGCGCTCTCGACGAAGATGGAGCCCCCATGGGCCTCCACGATCTGTCGAGCAATGAAGAGCCCGAGCCCGAGCCCGCCATAGTGACGCTCGGAGACAGCCCGCTCGAACTTCTCGAAGATCCGAGCCGTGGCTTCACGTGGCAACCCGATGCCCTGGTCCCGCACGACGAGCCGCACCTTGTCGTCCGGCCCGGGCTCGACCCGGACCTCCAGCGGCTTTCCCTGGCCGAACTTGATGGCATTACCAAGAAGGTTGGAGACCACCTGTTCCAGCCGGAGCCGATCCCACCACCCGAGGGCGGGGCACTCGACCCGAAGCTCCAGCTGGGAACCGCTGCGCGACAGTTGCTCGCGCGAGTCCTCCACCACTTCCTGGACCACCTGGCAGAGATCGACCTCCTCACACGCCAACTCGAGACGCCCCGCGCCGAGGTGTGAGACGTCGAGGAGCTGCTCGATGAGCGCACGGAGCCGATCGGCCTGGGCCTCGATGCGAGGCAATTCGCAAAGGAGGACCTCGGTGCGCCCCCCCTGCTCCGGAGAAGAGTCGACCCTCCGGTGAAGGCTCGCGAGGCGGAGCTTCAAGGACGTCAGGGGCGTGCGGAGCTCGTGGGCAGCCACCAGAAGGAAGGCATCCCGGATACGAATGGCCTCCTGGGCTTGCTGATACAGCCTGGCATTGTCGTAGGCGATGGAGGCGCGGCGAGCCACCTCCTGCGCCAGCTCAAGCTCCGTCTCCCCATAACGCCTTCGAGCGGGGCCTGAGACCAGACTGAGCACCCCGAGCATGTGTCCTCGTGAGATGAGCGGCACCATGATGGCGCTCCGGGTTCCGAGCGAGAGCAGGAGCCGGGCATGCTCCTCGTCCTCCGTGGTGGCACGAATGCCGGCCTCCGACAACTCGGGGAAGAGGAGCGGCTGGTGGGTCCGAAGCACCTCGCTGGCGGGTAAGCGGCTTCCCACCCGGAGCGGGTAGCGCTCGGTGAGTGTGTCGAGCAGAGGCCGCTTCGTGGGGTCGACATGAGCCCCGGCGAGCCTGACGAGCCGATCATCCTTCACCAGGTCAATGAGGCACCAGTCGGCGAGGCGGCTCACACACAGCTCCCCCAGGCGGGAGAGCGTCACGCTGTAATCGAGCGTCTCGGAGAGGATGCCGCTCGCCTCCGCGAGGAACGTGACGTTCCGATGCGCTTCCGCGAGGTCGGCGGTTCGCGCTCGCACCTGCCGCTTCAGCGCGCTGTTCCAGGTGATGATCGTCCCAACGACCAGTGCCACGCCCAAGGTCAGCAGCGCCAGGATCCGCCAGAAGAGGGGCTCGGCGTAGAACGGTGGCTCCCACGAGTAGACCCAACGTCGCCAGATGCTCTTCCTTTCCTGCTCGGAGACCTGGTCCAGGCCCTTCTGGAGGATGTCGCGCAGGATCGGCTCGTCGCGCCGGACGGCCATCGCCAGCGAATAGTCGAAGGGGATTCTTCCCGCCACATGGAGGTTCGCCAGGTTCGCCTGGGTCATCAGGAAGGAGGCGGTGGCGGCATCGGAGATCACCGCATCGACCTCGCCGGTCGACAGGCGCATCAGGGCTTCGAGATCATCTGGAACGGGGACGAGCAGGAGCTCGGGATGCTCTTGATTCAGGTAGTCATGGACCCCGAAGTTCCTGCCAACCGCGATCCGCAACCCCTTCATCTCCTCCAGCGAGAGCGTCTTCCAGGTTCCCCGGCGCACGAGGATGAGGGTCGGGATGCGAACGTAGGGCTCGGTGAAGAGGAGGTATTCCGAGCGCGCGGGGGTAGCGGTCAGCCCGCCCGAGACATCCACCTGCCCCGCGCGCATGTTCTGGAGCAGCGTGTCGATGCTCGCGGGAGGGGCCATGCGGAACCTGAAGCCGAGCTTCTCTTCCATCAGCCGGGCGTAGTCCGCGGCAATCCCGCTGAACTCCCCCTGCTCGTCGATGAAGGAGAGCGGAGGGGAAGTGGTGTAGGGCCCGAACACGATGCTGTCGGCATGGCTCGAGAGCCACGCCCGCTCCTCTTCGGTGAGCGACGCCAGGCTGCGCTCCTCGAGGAAGATGCTCCCGAGAACCAGGGTCCCTCCCGCCAGGACAACCAACCCGGCGAGGAGAAGAAGCCAATGTTCTACCCGAACCCGGCGCATAGGAGAGCGTCACCTCTCCACCAACAGCTCGACTGCCAGCCGATTGGATCGCCACGCCATGACAAGCCTCCACCCTTCATGGCGTAACGTCCGCACCCCATCGGCCACTTCCCCGAGGGAACTCAGAACGACTCGCGGAGCATTGCGAGCAGCTCCTCCAAGGAGCACGGCCGCGGATTGCCGCGGTGCGAGGCATCCTGGAAGGCCTTCTCCGCGATGCGCTGCAGGTCCTTCTCCTGCACGCCCGCGTCACGGAGGCGTGAGGGAATGCCGATGGTGGCGTTCAGCTTGCGCACCCGGTCGATGGCATTGCCCGCGAGCACCTCTTCACGTGCGTTCGAGCTATCACCCATGGCCAGGGCCACGCGCGCCAGACGCGCGGTGCTGACGGGGCGGTTGAACTCCATCACCACGGGCAGGACGATGGCGTTGGCCAGACCGTGGTGCACGTTGGAGATAGGCGTGAGCGCGTGCGCCAGCGCGTGGCAAGCCCCGAGCCCCTTCTGGAAGGCCATGGCGCCCTGCATGGCGGCGACCATCATGTCGGTGCGGGCCACCAGGTCGCGCCCATCCGCCACAACCTTGGGCAGCGAGCGCGCCACGCGGGCGATGCCGTCGATGGCCACGGCATCCGCGAGCGGGTGGAAGCCGTTGGACAGGTAGGCCTCCAGGCAGTGCGTGAAGGCATCCATGCCCGTGGCCGCGGTGGGCCCCGGGGGCAGCCCCAACGTCAGCTCGGGGTCGCAGATGGCCGCCTTGGGCATGAGGAACGGGCTGAAGATGACCGTCTTGCGCCCCGTATCCGAGAGCGTCGCCACGCCCGAGCGGCTCACCTCCGAGCCCGTGCCCGCGGTGGTGGGGATGGCGATCAGCGGCGGCATGTTGTCGCGCACGTACTGGTCTCCGCCCGTCGCGTCGTCGTAGCGCGACAGCGGGGGCTCGTGCGTGGTGAGCACCTGCACCAGCTTCGCCGCGTCCAGTGGACTGCCGCCGCCAAGCGCGATGATGCCGTCGCACTTGTTCGCCCGGTAGGCATCCAGTCCCGCGAAGGCATCGCGCTCAGTGGGGTCCGGCTTCACCTCCTCGAAGGTCGCGAAGGAGACGCCGGCCTCCTTCAGCACGGCGTACAGGCGCTGGGCCAGTCCGGCCTTCACCACGCCGGCGTCCGTCACCACCAGCGGGCGCTTCATGTTCAGCCGCGCCACCTGGGCGGGGAGCCGCTGCAGGGCACCAGCTCCGAGGACGATCTTCGTGGGCCAGGACATCTCGGTGATGCGTGGCTCGCTCGGCATATCGAACGGTTTCATCGGTGCCTCCTAAATGAGCTCCATGTAGCGCTCGAGCTCCCAGCTCGTCACAGCACGCTCGTACTGCCGGGCTTCCCAGTCGCGCGTGCGCACGTAGTGGTCCACGAACTCCTCGCCCAGAATCAGCTTCGCCCGCTTCGAGCCACTCAGGAGCGTCACCGCCTCCTTCAGCGAGCGCGGCAGCGGCGGCGCATCGGCCGAGTACCCGTTGCCTGCAACAGGCGCGGGGGGCTCCACCTCGTGCTCAATGCCCCACAAGCCCGCGGCGAGGCTCGCCGCCATGCCGATGTACGCGTTCATGTCCGCGCCCGTCTGGCGGTACTCGATGCGCATCGACTTGGGGCTGTCCCCGATGACCCGCACCGCCGTGGTGCGGTTCTCCCGGCCCCACGTGGCCGTCACGGGCGCCCACGTGTTCTCCACGCTGCGCTTATAGCTGTTCACCGTGGGCCAGTAGAGCGCCGTGAGCTCCGGCATCAGCGCCATCACGCCGCCGATGTAGTGCCGCATCGTCTGGCTCATGCCGTCGCGGGACTCGGGATCGTAGAAGGCGTTCTCGTGGCTCTTGAGCGACCACAGCGACTGGTGGATGTGCCCCGAGCACCCCGGCAGCTTCTCGTTCACCTTGGCCATGAAGCAGGCCGTGAGTCCGTGCCGCGAGCAGATCTCCTTCACCACCGTCTTGAAGAGCGCCGCCTTGTCCGCGGCCCTCTCCAAGTCGTCATAGCGGATGGCGGCCTCGAAGACGCCCGGGCCCGTCTCGGTGTGGAAGCCCTCCAGCTCCAGCCCGAAGTCCCGGCACCCGTCGATGATGGCGTGCACCAGCGGCGCGTTGAGCGACGTGCGCAGCCACGAGTAGCCGAACATTCCCGGCGTCAGCGGCGTCAGGCGCTCGTAGCCCTTCTCCTTCAGCGACTGGGGTGTCTCCTTGAAGATGAAGAACTCGTACTCGGCACCGAACTTGGGCAGGAAGCCCATCTCCCGCGCCCGAGCGCCAACCTTCTGCAGGAGCTGACGGGGGCTCGGCTCGAAGGGCGAGCCGTCCGGGTTGACGAAGTCCAGGAGGAAGGCCGCCGTGTCCGGCTCCCAGGGGATGATGCGCCCCGTGGACATATCCACCCGGGCCTGCCCGTCCGGGTAGCCGGTATGCCAGCCCGTCACGCGCGTGTTGTCGAGCAGCTCGTCCTTGATGTCCCAGCCGAACACCACATCACAGAAGCCGAGCCCGCCCTTGCACGCGGAGAGGAACTTCTCCACGGACACGTACTTGCCGCGCCAGACGCCGTCCACGTCCACCCCGCCGATCTTCACCTGGCGGACCCCCTTCTCATCGAGCCACTTGTGCAGCACATCCACGTCCGAGGGCTCGCGCAGCGGCCGGACATTGCCGCGATCCCTCTCCTTCGCACGCGAGCGCCTGCCCGCGGGCGCCGGTAGGGTGATGACCTTCGCCTTGGAACGGTTCGCCATTGGCCTCCTCCTCCTCCTTCGCCTGACACCCATGACCGCGCCTGGCCTTTCCTCAGGGGTCCACAGGCCGGCCATCGATGAACAACTTGAGCGCCGGCAGTTGGGAAGAGAGCAAGCGAGCGTCGGTCATGAAGACACCTCGGAAACCGCGGACGTGCCCCGGACGTGCGGGCGTCAACATGAAGCGGCAGCCGAAGCTAGGGACCGGTATTCGCTGCGGCAACCCGACCCACCGAGAGGAGCAATGAAGAACGTTCTGCTGTTGAAAGCTGGTGACGCGGCCCCCTCCGTGAAACTGAGCGTCGGTGATTACGAGCACTGGTTCGTCGAGTCGCTGGGGCCGGACGGCTGCCGGTTCGACATCCTCCACGTGCACCGGGGTGCTCAGCTACCGGCCAACGCCGCGGGCTACGACGCGGTGATGATGACCGGCTCCCCCGCCTCGGTGACGCAGTGGGAGCCGTGGATGGAGCACGCCGCGGACTTCATGCTGGGCGCAGCGGCCCAGGGCGTGCCGGTGCTCGGGGTGTGCTTCGGGCACCAACTGCTCGCGCATGCCCACGGCGCCCGTGTGGTGCGCAACACACAGGGGCGGGAGATCGGCACCGTCCAGGTCTCCTTGAGCGAGGCGGGACGTGAGGATCCGCTCTTCCATGGATTGCCCGAGCGCTTCACCGTCCAGGCCACCCACGAGGACAGCGTCCTGGAGCCCCCGCCCCATGCGACCGTGCTCGCGGGCAACGCGCACTCCTCCGTGCAGGCCCTCGCCTTCGGGCCCCACATCCGGGGTGTGCAGTTCCACCCCGAGGTCCACCCGGCCGCCATGCGCGCCCTCATTCTCGCCCGAGCCGAAAAGTTGGAGGACGAAGCAATCCACCGGGGCCACGCACCCGGAGAGCGGGTGCCCCGGCTCCTGGCGGGGATTGCTCCCTCGCCCGCCGGGCAACGCATCCTGCGGAACTTCGTGGAGCGTTTCACCTGAGGCGAGGCTGGGGTAGGTAGTCACCATGGCCTCGCGTTGGGACTACCTCTTCGAGACGAAGCCCGTCCCGCTCATGGATCACCTCCTCGAGGAGGTGGCGAAGCTGCTGGCGAAGGATCTCCAGCAGTGGCCGCCGCCCGTGCAGGAGCTCGATCTCGAGGTAGGAGGGCAGTATGCCGCCCTCTTCACCGAGCCGACCCCGCGCCCGGCCCGCGCCGTGTATGACGAGGCGCTGCGGCTGTCGCGCTGGGAGCTGGCCCGGGAGCACGACGCCTACGACGACTACATGCGCAACAAGCGCTACCTGGAGCGGGGCCTGGCGCCGACCGACCGGCTCACCCTGCTCTTCCTGAACCGGTGGATCGTCGACCAGATGCTGGGCCTCGGTGAGTCCACGGACGGTCGCGTCAACCGCCGACTCATGCTGCAATGCCTCGACCGCCTGGAGGCCCGTATGCGGGTGGTCCAGACGCCCATCTCTTGAGACCGAACGGTCCCTCTGCCATAAGCCGCGCCATGCTCCAGCCCCACGAGCTCGAAATTCCGGCGGAACAACGCCGCAAGCGTCTCTACATCCTCGCGGGGTTGTGGCTGACCGTCGCCGTCATCCTGGCCCTGTTCCACTCGGTGCTGCTGCCCTTCGCGAGCGCCGCGCTGATCGCCTACCTGGTGCACCCGCTGGTGACGCGCCTCACCCGCGTCCAGGTGCGAGGCCGGTACCTGCCGCGCTGGGTGGGCATCCTGCTCATCTACGCCCTCTTCTTCCTGGCGGTGTACCTGTTCTTCATCGCCATGGTGCCGCAGCTCTACAGCGAGATGGCCCGCATCAGCCGGGATGGGGTGACGTTCCTCAACTCGCTCACGCCCGAGCGCGTGCACGTGCTCGCCGACCGCGCCGAAGACTGGCTGCGCGCCAACGGCATCCCGGTGGCCATCGCCACGCCCGAGGACATCCGCAACGGCGTGCCCACCTCGGGC
This sequence comes from Archangium minus, assembly GCF_044360475.1. NCBI lineage: Bacteria > Pseudomonadati > Myxococcota > Myxococcia > Myxococcales > Archangiaceae > Archangium > Archangium minus. Next base: position 3,411,253 of record NZ_CP043494.1, on the reverse strand, counting down.
CTGTCGTTGAATCTGGAGAAGACGATCCAGGACATCGCCGCGAGCCTGACGTCCCTCACGCGCGATCACATGGGCGACATCGTCACCGTGTCGCGCAACATCATCACGTCGGTGGTTGCCGGCGTGTTCATGATGTTCTTCATCCTGATGGTGGCGGCGTTCTTCTCCATCGATGCGCACGCCATCGTGCGCTACTTCACCAGCCTGGTGCCGGTGGAGTACGGCAACGACGCGCAGCTGCTGCTCGAGCGCATTGACCGCTCGCTGTCTGGCGTGGTGCGCGGACAGGTGACGATCTGCGTCGTCAACGGCGCGCTCACGCTCCTGGGGCTGCTGCTGTTCGGAGTGAAGTTCGCCTTCCTGCTGGCCACGGTGGCCACGGTCTTCAGCCTCATCCCCATCTTCGGCACCATCCTCAGCTCGGTGCCCATCGTGCTCATCGCGCTGGCGGACGGCTTCCAGAAGGGCTTCGCCATCCTGCTGTGGATCATCGGCATCCACGCGCTGGAGGCGTACTTCCTCAACCCGAAGATCATGGGCTCGGCGGCGCGCATCCACCCGGTCATCGTGGCCTTCAGCCTGATTGCCGGAGAGAAGATGTTTGGCCTGGTGGGCGCGCTCTTCGCGGTGCCGGTGGCCTCCATCGTGGTGGCCTGCTTCGACTACGCCCGCATCAAGGCCCAGCCCTCGTTGAGCGAGGTGAAGCTGGAGCAGCCGAAGTAGGCCGCCGACGGAGAAGGCGCGAGCTCAGCCCTGGCAGGCGGCCTCGCAGCGCGAGTCCCGGCAGAAGACGTAGCAGCGCCCGCAGTCGATGCGATCCACCGGGCAGTCCCCCGTACACCGCACGCCGCTGCAGTTGGGTCCGTCCAGCACGTGGGTGGGGTTGGTGCCCAGGCCGCAGCAGGCGTTGCCCGTGCAATCCGCGTCCGTGTAGCAGATGCGGTTGGACAACGGTGCCGGGCTGTCACCGAAGTCCTGTTCGACCGGGCCGCACCCGGTGGTCATCGCGAGCACCGCCCCCAACACGAGGGCGGCGAAGGAAACAGAGCGGGTGCGGCGCATATGTCGTACTCCCCTACCGGTCCTACCGGTTCATCGAGCCGAGGAATTCGGCGTTCGACGCGGTCGGACGCATATGCTTGAGCACGAATTCCATCGCGTCGATCGGCGTGAAGGGGTGCAGTACCTGACGAAGCGCGGTGATGCGGATGAGGTCCGCGGGCGTGAGGAGCAGCTCCTCCTTGCGCGTACCGGACTTGTTGATGTCCAGCGTCGGGAAGATGCGCTTCTCCATCAGCTTGCGGTCCAGGACGATTTCCGAGTTACCGGTGCCCTTGAACTCCTCGAAGATGACCTCGTCCATGCGGCTGCCGGTGTCGATGAGCGCGGTGCCGATGATGGTGAGGCTGCCGCCCTCCTCGATGTTGCGCGCGGCGCCGAAGAAGCGCTTGGGCTTGTGCAGCGCGTTGGCGTCCACACCACCGGACAGAATCTTGCCCGAGGCCGGTACCACCGTGTTGTAGGCGCGGGCCAGACGGGTGATGGAGTCCAGGAGGATGCACACGTCGTACTTCTGCTCGACCAGGCGCTTGGCCTTGTCGATGACCATCTCCGCCACCTGCACGTGACGCGTGGCCGGCTCGTCGAAGGTGGAGCTCACCACCTCGCCGCGCACGTTGCGCTCCATGTCCGTCACTTCCTCGGGGCGCTCGTCCACGAGCAGCACGATGAGGTAGACGTCCGGGTGGTTCTTCGAGATGGCGTGCGCGATGTTCTGCAGCAGCACCGTCTTACCGGCCTTCGGAGGCGCGACAATCAGGCAGCGCTGGCCCAGGCCGATGGGGCAGAACAGGTCGATGATGCGCGTCGTCATCTCCGAGCCCTCGTGCTCCAGCTTGAGCTTGCGGGTCGGATAGAGCGGCGTGAGGTTGTCGAAGAGGATGCGCTCGCGCGTGGCCTCGGACAGGGGGTCCGCGAAGTTGACCTTGTCCACCTTCTGCAGCGCGAAGAAGCGCTCGCCCTCGCGCGGCTGACGGATGGGGCCCGTCACCGTGTCGCCCGGGCGCAGGTTGAAGCGGCGCACCTGCGACGGCGATACGTAGATGTCGTCCGGGCTCGGCTGGTAGTCGCTGTCCGCGCTGCGCAGGAAGCCGAAGCCGTCGCTGAGCAGCTCCATCACGCCTTCTGCGTGCACCTCAAACTTCTTATCCGCGATGCCCGACAGCAGCGAGAAGATGAGGTCCTGCTTCTTCAGGCCCTGGTAGCCCTCGACGCCGAAGTCGTGGGCCATCTTCGCCAGGTCGGTGATCTTCATCCGCTTCAGGTCATTGAGCTTGATGACCTGCATGGGCGCGCCATCACGCGTCACCTCGGTGACCACGGGCGCCTCGGTGGGCTCGGGAGCCGCGGGCTGCGCGGAGGGCTCTTCCTCGTGAGCCTCATGCGCCTCGTGCGCGCGGACCTCCTGGTACTCTTCATCTCTCACGGGATGAGAGGGGATCGGCGTCAGCACCGGGCGCGGCGTCTCGGCAACGGATAGGGACTCAGACTCGGTGTCCTCTTCCCGACGGCTCGTCGTCCGGCGGCGCGACGGCTTCTCGGTGTCGTCCCGGTCCACGACCTTGGCCCGCGTCGTCCGACGCTTGGGCTTCTCTTCAACTTCTACGACTGAATCCAGGAGCTTCTCTTTGGGGGAACGGGCTTTAGCCATGATTGAAGGAGGGGGAGTGCTAGCTGGCGCCGGGGGGGCGCGCACAGAATGTCGTGGGAGATATCCGTGGGGTACGCGGGACGCGAACCACCCTCAGGGCGACACCCGGGATCCCTTCTTGCCGGGACCTCGCGGGTGGTGGAACCTTGTGCTGGGAAGAGATGGCGCGTGAGGGTGCGACAACGGCCCTCATGAGCCGATGCAAGAGGTTATTGACCACCTCCTGAGCTGTCAAGGCATCCTCGCTACCTGCCCAGCCAGGCAACCGACGCCCCGATTTTTTCAGTCCAGCCGCCGAGCCCGTACCCGTGAACGCCTCGAAGACCGCCGACGCCACCCGAATCGAGCAGCTCCGCAAGGAGCTAGCCCACCACAACTACCGCTACTACGTGCTCGACTCGCCGGAGGTAAGCGACGCGGAATACGACCGACTCATGCGGGAGCTGCAAGAGTTGGAGTCCCGCCACCCGGACCTCATCACCGTGGACTCGCCGACCCAGCGAGTGGGCGGTGCCGCGGCTGAGAAGTTCGAGAAGGTGGTCCACCGCGTCCCGATGCTCTCGTTGGCAAACGTCTTCAACGACGAAGAGCTTTCCGATTTCGACGAGCGGATCCGCCGCCAGACGGGTCTCGCGCAGGTCGCCTATGTGTGCGAGCCCAAGCTCGACGGCCTGGCCATCACCCTGCACTTCGAGCACGGCCGCTTCGCCCGGGGCGCCACCCGCGGTGACGGCACCGAGGGCGAGGACGTCAGCGCCAACCTGCGCACCATCCGCAGCCTTCCCATGGAGCTGCTCCCCCAGGACGGGGTGAAGGTGCCCGGCGGCCTCGAGGTGCGAGGCGAGGTCTTCATTTCCAAGAAAGACTTCAAGAAGCTCAACGACAAGCGCGAGGAGGAGGGCGAGCCGCTCTTCGCCAACCCGCGCAACGCCGCTGCCGGCAGCCTGCGGCAGTTGGATCCTCGCATCACCGCCTCGCGCCCGCTCTCCCTCTACCTGTACGAGTGCGTACCGGGCGAGGGCGTGCCTGCCTTCCGCTCGCACACGGAGAAGCTCGAGTACCTGAAGTCGCTCGGGCTGCCGGTGAACCGGTACGTGCGCGTGGAGAGCGTGGAGGGGGTGCGCGAGCAGTACCGCCAGTCCGTCGAGGGCCGCCACGCCCTGCCCTTCGAGGTGGACGGCATGGTGGTGAAGGTGGACGAGGAGGACCTGCGCCAGCGGCTGGGGCAGATTTCGAAGAGCCCGCGCTGGGCGGTGGCCTACAAGTTCCCGCCCGAGGAGGAGGCGACGCTCGTCGAGGACATCCAGGTGTACGTGGGCCGCACGGGCGCGCTCACCCCGGTGGCGCACCTCAAGCCGGTGAAGGTGGGCGGCGTCACCGTGAGCCGCGCCACCCTGCACAATGAGGACGAGCTGCGCCGCAAGGACGTGCGCAAGGGCGACACCGTCTTCATCCGCCGTGCCGGTGACGTCATCCCGGAGATTGTGAAGGTGGTGGAGTCCAAGCGGCCCGCGGACACCCAGCCCTTCGTCTTCCCCACCGAGTGTCCCGTCTGCCACGCGGCCGCCGTGAAGGACGACGAGGGAGCCATCATCCGCTGCACCGGCGCCACCTGCCCCGCGCAGATGGTGGAGAAGGTGCGCCACTTCGCCTCGCGCACGGCCATGGACATCGACGGCCTGGGCGAGAAGCTGGCCGGTCAGCTGGTGGAGACGGGGCTGGTGAAGACCTTCGCGGACCTCTACCACCTCACCCGGGGCAAGCTCCTGGAGCTGGAGCGCATGGGCGAGAAGAGCGCCGACAACCTGCTCGCCAACATCGAGCGCTCCAAGCAGACCACCCAGCCCCGCTTCCTCTACGCACTCGGCATCCGCCACGTGGGCGAGGCCACCGCCAAGACGCTCGCCGAGGCCTTCCCGGACGTGCGCCAGCTCTACGCGGCCAGCCTCGAGGACATCACCCGCGTCAAGGACGTGGGCCCCACCATGGCCCAGGTCATCCACGCCTTCTTCCACGAGCCGCAGAACCGCGACGCCATTGACGCGCTGCTCGCCGCGGGAGTCGCACCAGCCGCGCCCCGCGTGGTGAAGACGGGCGTCTTCGCCGGCAAGACGGTGGTGCTCACGGGAGGCATGAGCGGCATGAGCCGCGACCAGGCGAAGGAGGAAATTGAACGCCGGGGGGGCAAGGTGTCTGGAAGTGTCTCGCGGAAAACGGACATGGTGGTGGCGGGCGAGGACGCCGGTAGCAAGCTGAAGAAGGCCCAGGAACTCGGAGTAAGAATCCTGGACGAGCAGGCCTTCCTGCAGCTGCTCCAGACGGACGCCAGAGGGTAAGGGGACGACACGCACCATGGACAGGCGGCGAGCAAGCCTCCGGATTCGAGGCAAGGTGCAAGGGGTGTTCTACAGGGAGAGCGCCCGCACCGAGGCCCTGCGTCTCGGACTGACGGGATGGGTGCGCAACCTCTCGGATGGTTCCGTGGAGGCGGTGGCGGAGGGTACGGCGGAGGCCCTGGACGCATTCGTGGCCTGGTGCCACCGGGGTCCCACCCAGGCCCGGGTAACGGAAGTGGAGCGCGCCGACTCAGAGGCGCGCGGGGAGTTCAGCACCTTTACCGTGGAGCGCAGCTCATGACTCCCTACGCGCTGGCTTCTCTGCCGGCCATGCTCGGCATCAAGACCGGCAGCAAGGTCTCGGTCATCAACCCACCCCGAGGCTTCGTCCAGCGGCTCAACCCCCTGCCTGACGGGGTGGAGTTCCTCATCACCGCCCAGACGGGGCTGGACGTCATCCTCTTCTTCACCCAGGACGCCCACGAGCTCGTCCAGCGCCTGCCGGCCCTCTCGCGCGCCATGGCCCTCACGGGGGGCATCTGGGTGTGCTGGCCCAGCGGCGAGGGCATCAAGACGGCCCTCTCCGAGGACTTCATCCGCCAGGCCGCGCTCGACATCGGGCTGGTGGACAACAAGATCTGCATCATCGACAGCACGTGGACCGGCCTGCGCCTGGTGCGCCGCCCAAGGGGCGGCCGGCTGGACAAACCGGAGAACCGGAAACGCGCGCCAACGGCCCAAGCCTAGGCCCTCCAGGCTGACAGACGGCCGACATTTTCCATGTCTCGCCTTTACAGGTCGTATCAGGCGTGAAAACCTTTTGCTGTTTTCAGGGCTCGGGACGTTCCACCAGGGGTGGGGCGTTTGGGGTCCATGGATTCTAGATTTTGAGACGGGTGCGTTCCCGGCATACCAGGGCGCGCCGGCTGCACCGGGCCTCTGTCGCCCCCCCAAGGCGCCCGCGGATGGGCTCCGACCGGGTGTGGAAGGAAGAGGCCGGGCGGTACGAGCGCCAGGGCGGCCTCGAACGCTCGATTGGAAGTAAGTCCCCGCCCGGCAGGGTGCCGGACCATCGCGGGGCGACATGAACTCGGAGGAGCAGGTCGTGGTCCCCTCAACCCTCACCCGCGCGGAGACACCCGGCCCCTTCGGTCATGGGCCGTCCTCCACCCGTGTGCGCGGAAGAGACGGGGCCGCCTCTCCCCTCGCAGCGCGCTCGGAAGCGGGAGACGCCGTCGCCTCCCGTCCGCCGGAGCTCACGCATCCGCGCGCGCGCCCAGGATTCGTCAATGAGCAGCATCCTCGTCATCAACGCGGCGGGCCGGGAGACCCGCGTGGCCCTGGTCGAAGGCGGCCACATTGCGGAGTTCTACCTCGAGCGTAAGAAGGACAAGGGGATTGTCGGAAACATCTACAAGGGTCGCGTCGTCCGGGTCCTCCCGGGCATGCAGGCGGCCTTTGTGGACATTGGACTCGAGAAGGCCGCGTTCCTCTACGTCAGTGACGTCGTCTACGACCCGGACTTTGCGCGCGCTCAGTTCGAGCTGACCGAAGGTGAGCACGACGAGGACACCCCGGACGTTCCCGAGGAGTCCGAGGCCGTGGCTGCCGAGGCCGCCCATGAGGCCGGCGGTGCCGAAGTGGAGGCCGAGGTCCACGAGCAGCAGGCCTCCGGAGGCAGCGCGGTTCCCCACCCCGCCGAGGAGCCCGCGCCCCGCGTCGAGGAGCCCCGGGCCGAACAGCCGGAGGCTCGTGCCGAGGAGCCCGCCCCCCGAGCCGAACAGCCGGAGGTTCGCGCAGAGGAGCCTGCCCCTGCCTCTGCTCCCACCAGCGCGGCCGAGCCGGTGGCCGTGTCCGCTCCCGCTGAGGCGGTGAGCGTGCCGGTGGAGCCCGTGGAGTCCGCACCCGTGAGTGTGACGGCCCAGGCGGCTCCGGAAGCCTCCGCGGCGCTGCCCACCACTGAGGGCTCCGTGGCACTGGCGCTCCCGCCCGAGCCGGCTCCGGCCACGCCGAGTGAGCCGGCCGCCATGGCGCCCCCCGCCCAGGCCGAGGCCGCCCCCCAGCAGCGTCCCGAGACGGCCGCTGGCGAGCGCCGCGCCCCGCGTGAGAACCGCGAGGCCGCGCGTGAGGCCCGCGAGGCCCGCCGCGACCAGAAGGACCGGGAGCGCGAGAAGGACCGGGAGAAGGACAAGGCCCGCAAGCCGCGCGAGGAGCAGCAGCGCAAGCGCGACGAAGAGAAGTCCAAGCCGCGCAAGACGGCCAAGATTGAGGAGCTGCTGAAGGTGGGCCAGGAGGTCGTGGTTCAGATCTCCAAGGACCCTATCGGCACCAAGGGCGCGCGCCTCACCTCGCACATCTCCATTCCGGGCCGCCACTTGGTGTTCATGCCCACCGTGGACCACGTGGGCATCAGCCGCCGCATCTCCAACGAGAAGGAGCGCAAGCGCCTGCGGGAGATCGTCGACCGGCTGCGCCCGCCCGGGACGGGCTTCATCGTGCGCACGGTGGCCGAGAACGTGCCGCAGGAGAAGCTCGAGAGCGACATCCGCTTCCTCATCGAGGTGTGGAACCAGGTGGTGCGCCGCAACGAGAAGCGCGGTGGCTCCGGCCTGCTGCACCCGGACCTGGACCTCATCCTGCGCGCCACGCGCGACCTCTTCGCCCACGACGTGGAGAAGTTGGTCGTGGATGACCGCGAGGAGTACGAGCGCATCCTCGGCTTCGTGAACGCGCAGGACCCGGCGCTCAAGGACCGGGTGGTGCTGCACGACTCCGACGAGCCCATCTTCGACGCCTACGGGATTGAGCACGAGCTGCAGCGCGCCACCCAGCGCAAGGTGTGGCTCAAGAGCGGCGGCTACCTCATCATCGACCAGGCCGAGGCGCTCACCGCCATCGACGTCAACTCGGGCCGCTACGTCGGCAAGAAGAGCCTCGAGGAGACAATCACCAAGATCAACGTCGAGGCGGCCAAGGAGATCGTCTACCAGCTGCGGCTGCGCAACATCGGCGGCATCATCATCTGCGACTTCATCGACATGGAGAAGCCGCAGAACCGGGACAAGGTCTTCAAGGCGCTGCAGGAGGCGCTGGGCCGGGACAAGGCCAAGACGAACGTCCTGAAGATCTCCGAGCTGGGCCTGGTGGAGATGACGCGCAAGCGCGTGCGCGAGTCCATCGGCCGCATCCTCCACGAGGACTGCCCGTACTGCGACGGCAAGGGCTTCGTGAAGACGGCGACCACGGTGGCCTACGAGATCTTCGGGGAGATCCGCCGCGAGGCGCCGGGCTACAAGGACCCCACGCTGGTCATCAACTGCAACGCCGAGGTGGCGCGGCTGCTCCAGGGCGAGGAGCGCCAGGAGCTGCGGCACCTGATGGACCGCTACAACAAGTCCATCCAGGTGAAGGCGCAGCAGAACTACCACCGCGAGCAGTACGACATCTACGGACGCAGCGCGCAGGGCGGAGACCACAAGGTGGCCTCGTCGCCGGGCTCGGGAGATGGAGAGCTGTCGATGCAGCGCCGGCCCGAGAGTGGCGGTGGCGAGCGCGGCTTCCGCTCCGAGGGTGGCGGCCGCGACCGAGGCGGAGAGCGGGGAGACCGGGGTGGCCGTGACCGCGACCGGGGCGGCGAGCGGGGAGACCGTGGCGGCCGTGACCGCGACCGGGGGGGCGAGCGAAGCGATCGGGGCGGCCGTGACCGCGACCGAGGCGGCGAGCGGGGCGAGCGAAGCGACCGGGGCGAGAGAAGCGACCGGGGCGAGAGAAGCGACCGGGGCGAGCGAGGTGACCGGGGTGGCCGAGACCGGGACCGCGACCGCAACCGGGGAGAGCAGCGCCGGCCCGAGCAGCGCGAGGGGCGTGGACAGCAAGGGCAGCAACAGCAGGCACCTACGGGTGAGCAGCCCACGTCGGGAGGCACGCCTCCGACGTCGTCCGGAGGCAACAACGAGCCCGGCGGCAACACCTGAGCCCACTCTCCCCTCTCCCTCTGGGAGAGGGACGGGGTGAGGGTATTCGACCCGATGTGGACATCCCGTCGGGTCACGAGTCCCCGCCCCCTCTGGCCGAGGCGCCCAGGCATTGATTAGCCTTGGCGCCCTCCGGATGCGCACTCTGTCCCCCCTCTTCCTCCAGCGACTGCGCGCTCGCGCACTCCAATGGGCCAGGCGCACCTGGGCTCCGCTGGAGCGCACCCAAGCAGGCCGCTTCGCGGCGGATACAGTGCTGGCGGTGCGCAGCTTGGCGAGAGGCTTCCTGGGCGAGAACATCCGTCTGAGGGCCGCGGCGCTCACCTACATCAGCGTCTTCTCCCTGGTTCCACTGCTGACGGTGGTGCTGGCGCTGCTGGGTGCCTACCACCAACAGACGGTCCAGCAGCGCCTGAGGGAGATCATCTTCGCGGTGCTGGCCCCGGGCGTGCGTGAGGAGTCAGCGGCCTTCCTCGAGCGGTTCCTGGAACCGGGAAACACGACGGCTATCGGGAGCGCGGGCTTCCTCGGGTTGCTCATCTCGGCGGGCTCACTGCTGCAGAACATCGATGTCTCGCTGAACGAAATCTGGGGCGTGAAGAACCATCGACCGTGGGTGGTCCGCGCGCTCATCTACGCGGGGCTGCTGCTGTTGGGGCCCCTGATGCTGGCCATCTCATTCGCGGGAACGAGCGTGGTGCGCTCCTTCCTCGAGGCCACCCACACGCCGCTCTTCCTGGGCCTCTTCGAGTTGCTGTTCAGCGCCCTCTCTCCCCTCACAGCGGTAGCGGGGCTCACCCTGCTCTACTACGTGACGCCCAACACCCACCTGCGCTTCCGGTCGGCACTGGCGGGCGGGCTGGTGGCGGGGGTGGCCTGGAGCGTGGCGCGGCACGTGTACACGGAGGCCGCCGCGTACAGCTTTCGCAACAACCCGCTCTACGCTTCACTGGGCGCCCTGCCCATGTTCCTCGCATGGCTGTATGTGGACTGGCTCCTCATCCTCATTGGCGCCCGCCTCTCCTACGCGGTGGAGCACGCAACCTTCCGGGACTCGCTGTGGGCCTTCGGTGCCCACCCACGGGCGCGGGAGCTGGTGGCCGCCCGAGTGGCCCAGGAAACCACGCTGGTCTGGTTCGACGGAGGGACGCCGCCCTTGCCCCGGGACCTGGCGCTGCGCCTCCGGGTCACCGAGTCGCTCGTCCACGAGGTGGTGGACGACATGGAGCAAGCGGGGTTGATCCAACGGCACCGCCGGGGAGGCCTCCTACCGGCCCGCCCCCCGGCAGAGCTGACCCTGGCCGACCTGACGCTCGCCGTCCACGGCGTCTACAACCCCGTCGAGCCCAGTGCTCGAAAGAGCCCGCGTGCCCTCGGTTTTGAAACCCTGGACGCCTTCTTCCGAGAGTCGGACAGGGCCGGGCTCGATGTGCTGCGCCAGACCCGGTGGCTGGACCTGGCCATCCTGGTGCGCCCCGGGCTCGCGGAGGCGCAGGCGACGCCTGCCTCCGCGCCAAGCACGACCCAGGCGGCGACTGGAAGCGGAAATCCGTAAGGTTTCCAGGAGGTTGGAAGGCCTCGGGGCTTGCACGCGGGATTCGTTCTGTTATCGTTTCGGGATTCGACCACGGGCCATGCGCCCTGTTTCCGAGGGGTTACGCGGTTTGCGGGAGCGTGCGATGCTCAAGTCCGATCTGATCAACGTCCTCGTCGCCAAGAAGGGGATGACGCAGAAACAGGCCGAGGCCACGGTCGAGACGATCTTCGAGTCCATGAGGGATGCGCTGTGCCGCGGGGAGAACATTGAGATCCGCGGGCTGGGCGCCTTCCACGTGAAGAACTACCAGGGCTACCAGGGGCGCAATCCGAAGACGGGGCAGATCATCCCCGTAAAGCCCAAGCGGGGCCTGCTCTTCCGGACGGGCAAGGAGCTGCGCGACCGGGTCAACCGGCCAGCGCCCCAGACTCCGCAGTCCGACATCTCCTTCGACCCCAAGAGCGGCAGCGGTTCCAACTACTAGCCTCCGCTCAGTGCCCCAGGGCCACGGGCGATAGCCGCCCCAGCGGGCGGATTTGCAGGTTCATGTCCAGCTCGCCGTAGGTGAGCACCGCGACGTCCGGAAAGGCCCCCTCGCACAGCTTGCGCAGGGTCCGCCGGACGTCCGGAGCCGTGAGCAGCACGGTCTGCCCTCCTGTGGCGATGCGCTTCACCCCTTCCAGGATCTCCGCTACGCGCTCGGGCGCAGGTGCTGGCCCGCGAGGTCCCGCGGAGCGCAGCGTCTCCTCGATGTCCGGATCAACCAAGTAGGCAAAGAGCGGTCCGGACGGGGCGAACTTGTGGCTGAGGTAGCGGTACAGCGCCTGACGGCAGCGCTCAGCCAGAGCCGAGGCATCACCCTCAGTGGTGGGAGCCACCAGCGCCTCGAGGATGGCGCGCATGTTCCGGATGCTCACCTGCTCCTCCACGAGCTTGCGCAACACCTCGGTGAGCAGCGGCAACGGGACCTTCTGGAGCGCTTCCTTCACCAACGTGGGGGCTTGGGCCTCGAGTCCGTCCAGCAGCCCCTGCACCTCCTGAATGCCCAGGAACCCCGCCACGCGGGCTCGGATGACGCTCCGCAGGTGCTCGGCGATGAGCTCCCCAGCGCTCCGGAGCGGGACCTGAGCCATCTCCAGGCGCGCACGAGCCTCCACCGATACGCGGCTGATGGGCTTACCGGTGGACGGGTCCACCACGGGCTCCGCCTTCAACTCTAAGAAGGCCAGCTCCTCCGGCTGTGCCAATGCGTAGAGCGCACCAGGCACGACCTGTCCCATCCCTGCGGGCACCTCGTCGATAAGGATGCGATAGGTACCTGCTGGCAGGTACGCAGCATCCGTCCGCACCCGCATGCCGGGCACGCGCACGCCGAGTTCGTAGAAGACCTCGTCCCGGATCCGGTTGAGGATTTGGTGCACGAACGCGCCGCCCTGCTCCTTTGCCAGTGGGGTGAGGTCTGGCGCGAGATCCACCGTCAGAGGGGCGACCCCTACCGGAGCCACCGCGCTCTCCGGAGGCGCACCCGGCTCCCCCTGCGTCGCCGCTCCAGTTTCGGCTTTACCTTCGACTCCGGCACCAGCGGCATCCTCCTCCGGCGCGGCGGCCTTCACACGGGACAGGGAGTACGCAAGCGCCCCCAGTGCCGCTCCCAGTCCGAGGAACGTCAGATGCGGCATCCCCGGCATCGCGGCGAGGGCCACGCAGAGCGCAGCCACCACCCAGAGCGCCTTCGCCTCGCCGAAGAGCTGCGCGCCAATCTCCGCACCGAGCGAATCATCCTCCTTCTCCGAGGCCACGCGCGTGACGACGAGGCCCGCCGCCACAGCGATGCACAGCGACGGAATCTGCGACACCAGACCGTCGCCAATGGCGATGAGCGCGTAGGTGGCGGCCGCGTCGGCCAGTGTCATCCCGTTCTGCAAGATGCCGATACAGATGCCGCCCAGGAGGTTCACCGCGACGATGACCAGACCGGCGATGACGTCTCCCTTCACGAACTTCATCGCGCCATCCATGGCGCCGAACATCTGGGACTCGCGCTCCAGGTCGCGCCTCCTGCGACGAGCCTGCGCCTGGTCGATAGCCCCCGCTCGCAGGTCTGCGTCGATGGACATCTGCTTGCCCGGCATCGCGTCCAGGGTGAAACGAGCGGAGACCTCAGCCACGCGCTCGGCGCCCTTGGCCACCACGAGGAATTGCACCAGCGTGAGGATGGCGAAGATGACCGCTCCGACGACGTAATCGCCCCGTACCACAAACTCACCAAACGCCTGGATGACCTCTCCCGCATGTCCCTCCGCGAGCGCCAGCCGCGTGGATGACACGTTGAGCGCGAGCCGAAAGAGCGTGGTGAACAGGAGCAGCGTCGGGAAGGACGTCACCTTCAACGCGTCCCGGGCATAGAGCGCCGCCACCAACAACGCCACCGCCGCCGCCAGGTTGATGGCCAACCCGAGGTCCAACAGCCAAGGCGGCAGGGGAATGATGAGCGCACCCAGCACCGCGCCCATCGCCACGGCAAGCACAACGTCCGAGGACTTGCGTGCCCTCGAGAGAATCTTCGCCAGTCTGTTCATGACATCTGCCTCCGTGGACGAGCGTCCACGTCCTGCGACTCCTGCGCCGCTCGGAGGACCGCCGCGGCGGCCTGATACAGTTCCTCGGGGATTTCCTCCCCAACGTCGTAGTGGATGAGGCCACGAGCCAGCGGCACGTCCCGGACCACGGGAATTCCAAGCCGCTCGGCCTCGCGTCTCAGCGCGAGAGCGTCCGCCTCGCGCCCCTTGGCGACGAGGTAGGGCGCTCCACACTCTTCCGTGGCGTAGCGGAGCGCGACTGCGATGTGCGTAGGGTTGACGACCACGACGCTCGCCTTCTGCACTCCACGTGCCGCGCCTCCCGCCGCGAGCTGGCGGTGCAGCGCCTTGCGTTGGCCCTTGTGGTGGGGGTCGCCCTCGCTCTCCTTGTGCTCACGCTTCACCTCCTCGCGCGTCATCATCAGGTCCTTCACATGCCGTCGGCGCGCGAGCGCGTAGTCCCCCACCCCCAGCGCCACGAGGATGCACGCGAGCCGGATGGCGAGCGGCCCGAGCCGGCCCAGGATGTGCTCCAATCCCCGTGTCCCCTCCAGCCAGGCCGTACGGAGCATGTCCGGACCCTCCTCCACGGCCGCGCTCCAAACGAGCCACACCACCACCGCGGACACGAGCAGCGCCTTTCCCATCTCGATGAGCGGCCTCACGCTGAAGAGCTTCTTCAGGCCCGCCGCCGGGCTGATGCGCTCGAGCTTCGGCGTCACGTGTTCCGCATTCAGCTCGAAGCCCACCGTGCCCACAGACACCGCGAGGGACGCCAGCAGCGCGCCCCCGAGCGGGGGCCCCACCAGGAGAACCATCACCCAACCCGCTTCCCGCAACGCTCCCGTGGGCTCCTGGTGCAGCATCAGTCGGGCTGTCCAATCCTTCAGCCGCGCGAAGCCCTCGGGTGCTGACAGGGAGAGGCCCAACAGCCCCCCGAGCGTCACAACACTGGAAGACAGCAGGCGGCTGCGCGGAATCTGCCCCTTACGGCGTGCCTCGCGCAGGCGTTTCGACGAGGGTTGCTCCGTCTTCTCACTCACCGCGCGACCTCCCCGAGTCGGAACAGCGCGTCCTCTACAGAAAGGAAGCCCGCGAGCAGCCGCTCACAGAGGAGGCCCACGCCGAGCCACAGCAATGCGCCTCCCGCGAGGATGCGCAGCGGCGCGCCCATCTCCTGAAGGTTCACCTGGGGCGCGGCGCGCGACACCATTCCCAACAGGCAGTCCACGGCCATCACCGCAGCTGCGACAGGCGCTCCCACTGCGAGCCCCGTGGCCATCGCGCCCCCTGCGAGCCCCACCACGTGCATCGCCGCCGCCTCGGTGGGCACATAGGCGCCAAGCCGCACCCATCCGAAGCCACGCACCAACCCCGAGAGGACGACGGGCATGAGCCCTCCCGTCACCACCAATCCAACGAGAAGCTGATAGAGCGCATCCCCGGTGGCTGACTCGCGCGTTCCTGCCACGGGCAGGCTCGCCTCTGCCGAAGTGCCCCGGAAGAGGTCGATGAAGCGCCCGCCCATCCGTGCCGCGTCGAAGGGCAGCGCAGCCACCAGCCCCACAGACGTGCCGTAAGTGAGCTCCTTCATCGCCAACGCAGCCAGTTGCATCGGCGTCTCCACCGGCGCCAGCAGCGACACTCCCGCCACCTGGTGCAAGAAGAGCGCGAGGCTCAGCACCAGGGCGAGCTTCACCGTCGTCGGAGCCGCCTGGCCCCCCAACAGGGGGCACAGGAAGGCCACCGGCAGCAGACGCGCGGCGCACAACGCCACCGCCACCATGCTCGGCCCCAACAAGTCGAGCTGGGCACGAAGAAGCTCGAGGTTCACCCGCCCACCTCCGCAATGACAGTCAGGACCTGATGTGCGAAGAGGGTGAGCTGGCCAGAGATCCACGGCCCGGCAACCACCAGCGCCAGCACCGCCGCGCACAGCTTGGGCACCACCGTGAGGGTGCTCTCCTGGAGCTGTGTGGTGGCCTGGAAGAGGCTCATCAGGAACCCCACCACCAGGCTCGCCCCAATGGGGGGCAGGGACGCAAGGACCATCAGAAGCAACGCCTCGCGACCGAGCGTAAGCAGGACGTCCTGGCTCATGGCATCACCGGTAGCCAAGGATGAGGCCGCGCGCGAGCAGCGCCCAGCCATCCACGGCCACGAAGAGGAGAATCTTAAAGGGCAGGCTCACCTGGCTCGGTGACAGGGATTGCATCCCGAGTGCGAGCAACACATTGGCGATGACCATGTCCAACACGAGAAACGGGAGGAAGACGAGGAAGCCAATCTGGAAGGCCTCCTTCAGCTCGGTGATGACGAAGGCTGGAATGACCACGAAGAGATCTTCCTCGTGGACCTGCTCGGCTTCCTCGAGTGGCCGCAGCTCGCGCGCCAGCTCTAAGAAGCGAGCCCTCTCCTCCGGGCTGCCATGCTTCACCAGGAAGACACGCAGCGGCTCAGTCACCTTGCCCGCTGCGCTGAGGATCTGCGCACCAGAGCCGACGTCTTGGTAGACGGCCTGCCCGGCGTCGTACATGCGCTCCATCACTGGAGCCATGATGTGGCCCGTCAGCACCGCGGCGAGCCCGGTGAGGACAATGGTGGGCGGCGCCTGCTGTGTTCCCATCGCCGAGCGTGCCAGCGACAGCACCACGGCGATCTTCGAGAAGCTGGTCAGCATCAGCACCGCAAAGGGCAGCAGAGACATCACCGCCAGCATCCCCATCATCGACAGCGGGCTGCCCGCGAAGGACATCTGCGAGAACGACATCTCCGCCGCCGACGCCAGCCCCGGAACAAGGACTCCCAGCACGAGCAACGCGCGGCTCATGACCCGGTCTCCTTCTCGACGCGCACAGGTCCGTGCGTCCTGCGGATCTCCGCGAAGGAGTCTCCGAAGGCCACGAGGTACCGGGTTCCATCCACCTCCACCAGCGCCAGCCCACAGCGCGGCGAGAGACCTGTCCGGGACACCACCCGCATGCGCTCGGTGAGCGAAAAACGGGACTCGGCCTGGCCACGGCGCATGAGCCACCAGCCCAGGCCCCCTAGGGCCACGGCGCCCAGAAGCCCCCGCGCCACCGAGGTTGCCGATGCCCCTCCCAACGGGGCCAGCATCGCCAGCCCGAGGATGAGCGTGAGAGCCAGAAGCATCCGGGCCCGCGGAGATACAGAGTCGAAGAGGGTCTTCATCGGAGCACTCACGGCACGAGAGTGAGGATGCGAGCCCCCACCTCTCCCTCGATGTCCACGAGCTCCGCCCGCGCCACCACCCGGTCTCCGACTCGCAGCAGCACCGGCTCACTCGCGTTGATGCGCAACGGCAGCAGCGCTCCCGGCTTGAGCGCCGCCAGCTCGGACAGCGGGAGCATCAGCCGCGTCAGCTCGATTTCCACATCCACTGGCAGCGGGGGCATCCCCTCGCTCCGCTCGACCACGGTCACCATGTCCGACTCCTGGAGAAGTCCGCGCCTGTGTGCGCGGTTCAGCGAGAAACCCTCGGGGGTGAAGTCACCCGTCAGCTCGAAACCGCGCATGACCAGCCGTCCAGAGCCCAGCGGCTGCGTGCCCCCCCAGCGCAGCCCCTCGAACAGAACAACGTCCCCCTGCCCAAGCGACGCCAGCGCCTCGCGCGACAGCGACGTGCACCCCATGAAGCAGCGGGCCCTCAGCCGCGCTGCCAGCACCTCGGGAGCGAGCTCCGCGTCACGCTCCACGGGTAGCCCCTTCAGCGCCCCTTCGAGCACTACCGAGGGGAGCATCAGCCGCCCGCCCGCGGTCGTCTGCCCCACCGTCACCGTCAGCTCCACGCAGAGGTGGCGCTGCCGAGCATCGAGACGCGCCAGCACCTCCGTGCGATTCATCGTCACTCCGGTGAGGCGCGGGCCCAACCGCCGCTGCAGCTCCTGCTGGTCACGCAGTGCGTACAGCGCCGACAGGCCCAGAAAGGCAAAGGAGGCTTCCTCCAAACGTGTCAGGTCCGTGATGGGACCCGGCTTCGTCCCCGCCCCCGCCAAGCGCTCCAGCGCGGCGAAGAGCAACGGCGGCTCCAGCTCCAGCACGGCCGTCCCGCCTCTCGCCGACAGGTCCAACAGAGCGAAGGCCGCCGTATGCGCCAACCCCGTCGCCGGCATCACCACCGCCTCCAGCAATCGGGCTTCCGCCCGGACAACACACCCCAGCTCCCGGCTCAGTGCTTCACACACCAACGCGAGCGCCTGCTTCGCGAGCCGCACCGCCTGGGGACGCTCGCTCAGCGTCACATGGGCTCGAGACAACCGGCGGGTACCGAGCCGGCGCAGCCTCATCGGCTTCAACATCGTGGACTGGGTAGAATCTCCGAGAGGATTCTGCATGGTTGCTCCGTGGCGCGGACGCACCGCTCCTGTTCACGGCCAATGCCAACGGCCGCGCATGCGAAAACGAGGGGTTGAAGGTCAGGGACAGTCCCGAATCGGAACAGGGGTCTCAGCGCGTGGCTTCGCGGATGAGCCGCTCGGCCAGCGCACACACCGCCGGGGTGGCCGCCGCGTCAGGTGGCTCCAACTGACGCTCCGGAAAGAGGCTGCGGTGGTAAGGCGGTAGCCTCCGGAAGATCTCCCGCCGCAGTACCTCCGAAGCCGCCTCCATGACGCCCCGAAGCCGTGCCGCGGCATCCGGCCTCACTCCGAACTCCACCGCGACCCGAGCCTGACGCCGCGCCGACGAGAGCGCGGCGAACCCGGCCAGGTGATTCTTCGCCTGCCGGGCCTCGGGTCCGTTCAAACCGTCGAGCAGTGCTTCCGCCCGCTCCCGCCCGAAGACCTGCGCCACCAACGCGAGCCGCTCCAAGGGGAGCAAAGCCGGAGGCGGAGACTTCACCGGCGCCGTTCCTAGGGGCTTCTTCCAGGGCTCAGGCGGCGGATTCCTGGGTACCCGACCCACCACTGTCTGCTCGGGTCCCGGAGCCTTTGCACCAGGACGCTCGATACGCGTCGCCTCCATGGCTCACCCTTCTCTGAGGCTCACGCCACCTTGCGCGCGGCCCCAGGCGTCACCACGGGTCGCGCGGGGGCGGGTGGAACGGCAAGCTTCGCTTCCGCCCTGGCGCGATGGTGCCGCAAGCGCAGCGTCACCAGGATCAGCCCCACGGACAGCCCTGTGACGGCCAGGGACAGCACCGCCAGCAACACCCGCAGCCGTGTCAGCGGAGAGACCCCCTGCGTGGGCGCCACGACACGCGTAGACACCTCGTCCACCATGAGCGACACCCCCTCGGGAGAGAGCCCCTCCACGCCTCCAGCAATGAGCGAGCGCAGCATCTCCCGGGTGCCCTTGAGGGTGTCCGCGTAGCCGGGTGCTACGCGCAGCATCGCTGAGGCCTTCGCCGGTACCGGCTGCTGCCCAGGCCTCGGCGGTGGTGGCACCACCAAGTGCACGCGCGCGAGGATGACCCCCTCTACCGTCTGCAGTGTCTTCTCCAGGCCCTGCTCCATCACCCGTACGCGGCAGAGCTGCTCTTCCACCGGCGTCCGCACCAGCCCGCCCCCACCGAAGACGTCACAGCCCACGTCCTGCACAGGGCGAGGCAGCCCCAGCTCGGCAAGAATCCGCACTGCGTCCGACGCCTGCTCCTCGGTCACCTCAATGGCCCACGTGGGCTTCTTGCCCGTCTCGGGCACCTTGCGCGCATCGAGCCCTCGCTCGACGAGCACCGTTTGCAGCTCGTTGGCCTGGCGCTCGTCCAGGCCGTGCTGGATGCGCTCCCGGCACCCCGTGGCGCACAAGAGCAGCAGGAAGAGACAGCGTCTGAAGAACATGGGGAACTCCTCACACCTGGGTCTGCAGTACCTGCTTGACGCCGCCGGTCGCCTTCTCGACGACCTTGCCGGCGAGATCGAGCTCCTGGCTCGCCCGGTACACGTGGGCCTGGAGGGCGATCAGCTCGGTCGGCGAGAACGACCTGCCGGACTCGGCCAGCGCCAGGACCTGATCCAACCGCTTCTGTGCCTCACTCACTCGGTCCAGCATCTGCACCGCCTGCTGCGACCGCGCGGCCTGCACCGAATCCACCCGCCCCCCGGCCTGGACCTCTGAGGTCCCCGCCGTGGCCTTTCCTACCCCCTCCACCGTGCACGTCCCGCGCGAGGCCTCCGTCCGCTCTGTGGCAGCCGCTCGCGGAGCGCCCTCGGTCGCCACCTGGGGCCCCGGCTGCCTCGCCGGCCCCTTCACCCCCTCCAGCACCTTGCTGAAATCCGCCTTCCTCGAAGGCTCCAGCGCGGGCGTCGCTCCCGCCCCGCCAATCGCCCCCACCTTGTCGATGGCCATTGGCGCGCCCCCCTAGCGGATGTTGTTGATGGCCGCCTTCGCGGAGTCGTGACGGACCTTCATGATGTTGGAGATGGCGTTGTGCGCCCGGCTCTCCTTCTGCATGTCGTTCTGCAGCTCCATGTAGGCCAGGTTCATCTTCGCCCCCTCGGCCTGCAGCTCCTTCTGGGCCGCGAGCAGATCCCACTGCTCCCCCTTCCCCGTGGTGCCCGCCGTGCCACTCGCGCCCCCAGCCGTCGGCACGGTGCTCCGGAGCGACGAGGCCGACGTCGCCACCACCGAGCTGACGCTCGCCACCGCGGCGCTCACCATCGGCGAGCCCGGCACCAGCGCCGCCACCACTCCCGCTCCTGTCCTCACCACCTCCTGCGCCGTGTGCGCGAGCACCGTGCCGAAATCGTTCCGCGGCGTCTGCCGCGCCACGGTGGGGGTGATGGACAGATTGCTAATCCGATTGCCGTTCTCCACGTGATGCCTCCTGCGCTTGAGATGTGCAGGGGCTTCTTCAGCCGGCGTGCCAACCGGCGTGTGGCGTCATCTCGGGCACATGGCGGCGTCCCCTCCCAGGGAACCCTCCACACCGTGGAGCGCGCATCCACGCGCGTGGACGGCTGGGTGGGCGGGTTCGGGACGAAAAGTTGCGCCTTCCGAGAGCTGCTCCAGACTCGTAGCCCCCTGTTGCACCCCGAGGAGCTTCCTATGACGCCGTCCACCGGCCCCCTCCGCGTCCAAGAGCGCTACCACCCGCGCGTGGAGGCCAATTGGATGGTCAAGGTGCACATCGGCGAGCGCACCGTGCTCGCCAAGGCACGCGACCTGTCCATGGCCGGCCTGTTCCTGCTCGGCCACCCCGCGGACACCACCCGGCAGCTCACCCTCACGCTCCCGCTGCCCGGCGTCGGGGACATCACCACCGTGTGCAACATCGTCCGCCGCGAGGCACACGGCGTGGCGCTCGAGTTCATGGACCTGGACTGGGACCACTTCCTGCTGCTGGCGCGCTACCTCCACCCGCGCCTGCCCTGAGCCCGCCGCGGCCTCTCAGGCCGCCGTGCGCAGCCGATCCACCAGCGCCATCAACTCCGCGCCCTTGAAGGGCTTCTGGATGTAGCCGTCCGCTCCCGCCAGCGTGGCGCTCTCCATGTCCGACTTCTTGGACTTGGCCGTGAGCATGTAGACCGGCACCTTCGAGGTGACCGGATCGCTCTTGAGCATCCGGCACACCGAGATGCCGTCCAGCTGCGGCAGTACCACGTCCATCAGCACGAGCTGGAAGGGGCGGCTCTTGGCCAGCTTCAGGCCCTCGATGCCATTGGCGGCGCACACCACCTCCACGGCCCCGTCGCTCAACATGGAACGCACGAGCTCCCGGATGACGGGCTCGTCCTCGACCAGGAGGATGTGGAAGGGATTCTGCAGGTTGGCAGCCATGGAACTCACTCTTAGGCGAGCGCCCCCACCCCGTTCAAGGCGGCGGCACGATGCGCAGGATACAGCCCGGACAGGATGGCGCACAGGGTGGATGCAACTCCCCTGGCTGCCGCCAGACGGGCGGGGAAGATGTAGGGGAAGCTCCACCCCGTGGACGGACCCCCCACCTCATCGGTGATGAGGACGCCCCTCCACGGGCCCACCCGCGCCTCGATGAGCCCTCCTGACAGCCCGATGAAGGCTGCCTCCCCTCCGACGGGGGAGAGGAAGACGTCGTCCAGGGGAACGGGCCGACCGTATCGCTCGAAAATTTCGGGATGGTGTCTCAGGGAGACACGCCGGAGCAGCGCGAGCATGACTTGTTCACCTTATCCGCTCCCCGGTGTCCTGGGGGGCTTGGATGAAGGGCAAGCAGGCACTCGGGGCCCACCCACGATGACTAACCTCAGAGGGTCATGAGCAAGGCCTCCTCGCCCGCCCTCGACGCCTTCGTCCGGCTCCGCGCCTCGTTCTTCGAGCGCTACCTCCAGAGCCAGCCCGAGGAGGCCACCACCCTCGGACTCCATCACCTGGACGACCGGCTCAAGGACCTCTCTTCGTCCGCGCTGGCCGACGAGTACGCCCTGCACCGCGACACCCTCACGCAGCTCGAGCGGCTCGCACCCGAGGGGCTCCCCCCGGACGCCTGGCTCGACCGACTGGCGATGCTCAGCGTCACCCGCTTCCACGTCCACGCCCACGAGGACCTGCGCGGACTCCGGAGCAATGTCGAGCTGTCGACCTATCCACACACGATGCTCCAGTACCAGATCGGCCAGGCCGAGACGGCCGAGGACTGGTCCGCCATCGCCAGCCGGGCCGCGCGCATCCCCACCTTCCTCCGGCAGCAGGAGCAGCTGCTCGCCGAGGGGCTCGCCTCGGGCGAGGTGCCGGACGTGCACATCGTCCAGGAGTTCGTCGAGGACCAGCTCCCCGTCATCGTCCGGTACTTCGAGCACCTCCCGGCCCTGCCCGAAGCCCACCAGGTGACACTCTCCGGCGCCGAGCTCCGAGCGCTCCAGGACGCGGCCCGTGAAGCCCGCGAGGCCTTCGCCGCCCACCATCGCTTCCTGCGCGAGCGCGTGCAGCCCCATGCGCACTCCGGCGTGGTCCTCGGCGAGGAGGAGTACCGGTGGCGGCTGCGACACATGTTCGGCCTCACCGCCTCTCCCGACGAGCTGGTGCAGCAGGCCGAGGAGGTGCTGGCTCGGGCTCAGCACGCCATCGTCCAGCTCGCCGGCCAGCTCGCCACGGAAGTGCCCGGAGCGCCCTCCACTCTCTCCAACCTGGCGGAGGCCCGGGCGCTACTCGTGCGGCTCGAGCTGGAGCACCCCGCCCGCGACGAGGACGTGATTCCCCTCTACCGAGAGCTCATCGCGCAAGCCGAGTCCTTCATCCACGAGCAGGGGCTGTTCAACGTCCCCGAGGGCTGCCGGCTGGGCCTCAAGCCCCTTCCCCCAGGCATGGTGGACGTGCGAGGCACCAACTGGCCCGCGCCGCTGTTGGATCCCCGCAAGGTGGGCTGGTTCGTGCTGGCCCCCATGGCCATCGCGCACCCCACCGTGTGGGCCACGCTGCTGGCCGTGCACGAGGGCATCCCCGGCCACTTCCTGCAGAGCGTCGCCTGGCAACGGGCCTTCTCCCATCACCCCGCCCCCGTCCGCTTCCTCCTCGTGACGGACCACGTGGCCATGGCGCGCGGCCACTTCGGCCCCATGCTCAACATCGAGGGCTACGCCACCTACGCCGAAGAGCGGATGCGGCGCGCAGGCTTCTACTCCGCCCCCGAGGCCCTCACGGCGCTGGTGGCCCGAGCCCTGCGCGCCGTGCGCGTGGTGGTGGACATCGGACTGCACACCCGGCGCATGGATGATGAGGCCGCGGTGCGCTACCTCATGCACTCCGCCTGCATGCCCGAGCCCAACGCGCGGCGGGAGATCCTCCGCTACAAGCGCCTGCCCATGCAGTCCATGACCTACCTGCTTGGCGCACTCGAGTTCGAGAAACTGGAGGAGGACTGCCGCCGCGAGCGAGGAAGCCGCTTCGACGAAGCCCGCTTCCACGACGAGCTCTTCTCGTTCGGCCCGGTGCCTCCCGCGCTCCTGCGGCGCTTCATGCTGAGCGCCCCTTGACGTCCGCGAGCCAGCCCACGAAACGTGTATCCCCTCCCCGCTTGCCCCGCACGCGGTGCAGCACCCGCTTGAAGAGGGCGTAGACGCGGAAGAAGGTCTCGAGACCCGCACGGTCCGCCGGGCTCAAGGGCCGAGCACTGCAGATGACCTTGGGGTCGGCGCACCCCGCGTCGAGGAAGCCAATCACCCCCACCACCGGCACCCGCAGACGCTCGCCCCGACGCAAGCGCGGACCGAGCACCACCACGTCCAGAGGATCCCCATCTCCCGAGCTCAGCCCGGGAATGCAGCCATAGTTGTAGGGACACGGCAGCGGAGAGATGAAGTCCACGCCCCCGTCCGCGCGCCGCTTCACCACGGACCAACGAGGGGACTCGACCAGCACTTCAGGCTCGCTCGGAAGCTCCGGCGGAAGGGAAAACACTGACACCCGAACTGTGTAGCACGGAGGAACACCTCCGCACCGTTTGCGAGGGGACGCTCGTGTGACAGCTCTGTGAACCCGGGCACGTCTGTTCCACTGGAAAATTCGACTCCCCCTGGCACCAGCCCCGACGCCACCCCAACTCCCTCCGAAGCACAAATGGAGGTCGACGATGCGACGTTGGGCACATCTCGGGCTTCTGGCCCTGGCGGCGTGTTCAGGTGGGGTCGACGGCGTGTCGGTGCAAGGGCACAACGAGTGCGAAGGCGTGGTGGAGGGTGCGCTTCCCGATAAGGCCCCGCGCCAGACCTCAGACGGACGCGAGGCCGTGCTCGTCCGCTACCGCTCCGGCGCTCGGGTGAGCGCGGCTGCGGTACGGCGAGTGGGTGGTCAGGTGACGGCGCAGTACCGCCTCGTCCCGGCAGTGGCCGCGCGTGTGACGCCCGAGGAGCGGGCTCGGCTCGCCGCGGATCCGAACGTGGAGCGCATTGAGCCAGACCTCGAGGTGCACGCGCTCGGCCTGCCCACGACGACAGGCTCGGTGGATGAGTACACGGACGCGCTGCGGCTCGTGCAGGCCCAGCAGGTGTGGGACGCCAACGAGGATGGTGTGCTCGACACGGGAGCGCCGACCGGCGCGGGCATCCGGGTGTGCATCATCGACAGTGGCATCGACCGACGGCACCCCGAGTTGGCCATTCCCTACACGGCCGGCTACGACTTCGTGGATGGCGATGATGACCCGAGCGACGAGTCGAACGGCGTGAGGGGCCTGGGCCATGGCACACACGTGGCGGGCATCGTCGCGGCCCAGCTCGGCTCGGGGGGGGCGACGTGGCCGACCATGAGCCGGGGCGGCATGGTGGGCGTGGCCCCCGGTGTGGAGCTGCTGATCGCCCGTGTGCTCAATGTGCACGAGAGCGCCAGCATCAGCACCGTGCTCTCGGGGCTCGAGTGGTGCCGGCAGCAGGGGGCGCACATCGCCTCGCTGTCACTCGGGGCGCCCATGGACATGGGGAACACGGCGCGAGAGGCCTTCCAGGCCGCGCTGGATGGAGGAATGCTCATCGTTGCAGCGGCGGGAAACGACAGCCGCCCGGGAGACGAAGCGCCGCTCAGCTACCCATCGGCATATCCGTCCGTCATGGCAGTGGGCGCAGTGGACGCACAGGAACAGGTGGCCTCCTTCTCCAACCGCGGCGAGGGGCTGAGCCTGGTGGCGCCTGGCGTGGACGTGCTCTCCTCCATCAGCGTGCAGGGAGCCACCGAGCCGGAGTTCGACGCCGAGGGAGAGCGGTATGCCTCGCGTTCGCTCTTCTTCGCGCCGGCAGGTGAGTACACGGGCGAGCTCGTCGACTGCGGCATGGGTGACATCGGAGAGTGCAAGAGCGGCACGTGCGACGGCTTCGTGGCCTATGTGCGGTTGGCCGGGTTCTACTCCGTCACGGGCATCGCGCAGAACGTGATGAGGCAGGGCGCGCGGGCGATTGTCTTCGGCTCCGAAGACTCCGATAGCCAGTCCTGGCAGCTGGGTCTGGACGGGCCGGGACGCAAGTGGGTGCCCTCGCTCGCGGTGGGCCGGGAGTCGCGAGCGGCCGTGCTCAAGCACCTGGGCAAGCAGGTGCGCGTGAGCCTACGGGCCGTGGACTACGCCCGGTTCCCAGGCACCTCGATGGCCACGCCGCACGTGACGGGCGTGGCGGCGCTCGTGTGGAGCGTGCGTCCCTCCCTGACAGCCACCGAGGTGCGCGCGCTGCTGGAGCGCAGCGCGAAGGACTTGGGCGAGCCGGGGCATGACCGTCAGTACGGCCACGGGCTGGTGCAGGCGAAGGCGGCGCTCGACACGCTCCAGCAACTGCCGTGACAGGGGGCTGTGAGGGTAGTCTATCCACTGCCCATGCCCACCGAATCCACCCTCCTGCGCTACATGACGCGCTTCCGCTGCATCGCGGAGCGCTGCGAGGACACCTGCTGCTCGGGGCTGAAGGTGCCGGTGAGCGAGTCCCACTGGCATCGGATGCAGGCGACGGTCGCGCCTCTCCCGGAGGAAGCGGAGCGCCTGCGCCAATGCATCTCCCTGAATCCGGGTGGACCCTCCACGGAGCATGCCTTCATCCAGATGCGTCCGGATGGGCACTGCCCCTTGTTGGACACGGAAAGGCTCTGCTCGCTCCAGCGCCGCCACGGGGACACGCTGCTGCCGGATATCTGCGCCACCTTCCCGCGCGTCGTCACTCGGTGGGGCGAGCGGGTGGAGGTCTCGGGATCAATGGCCTGCCCGGAGGTAGCGCGCCTGTGTCTGCTGGAGGAAGACGCGCTGGAGCCGGAGCCACTGCCCGCCTCGTCTGCGCACGTCCCCCGGCCGGAAACAACGAGGCACCTCCCCGTGGACCCGGAGGACGCCTACACCTTCCACGCGGAAACGGTGCGCGCGGCCATGCTGCGGCTGCTGCACCGGCGTGAATACCCGCTCGCCTCTCGGCTCGCCATGCTCGGGCAACTGGCCTACGGACTGGACGACTTCTATTTCCGAGGAACGGAAGCCTTCCGCGGAGAGGAGCGCGCCGCAGCCGAGGCCCGCTTGAGCGAGGTGCTCCAGCGCTTCGAGCTCCCGGACGTCCTGCGCTCGATACACCAAGACTTCACCGGGCTGACGCTCCCGGGTGGACCCTGCGTGGGCCTGTTCCGCTCGGTGCTGAAGGCGCGGATGGCGGCGGGCCGGGGCGAGCGATTCTCCACCCTGGTGCGGGGCATCCTGGAATCCCTCCGGCTCGAGGATGGTGGCGCGAAGGACTTGGATGCGGCCTGGCACACGTACGCGGAGCGGTGGCGCTACCTGGAGGCCCAGCACGGCGAGCGGGTACACCGCTACTTTCACAACTCCACCGTGCACCAGCTCTGGCGCAGCCCCTTCACCGACTCGCCGAGCCTGCTCGCCTATGTGTTCCGCCTGACCCTGCGGGTGGGGCTGCTGCGGCTGACGCTCGCGGGCCATCCCCGAGTGGCGGAGCTCAGCCACGCGCCCTCCCCCACCTCCGACTCCCAGGAGCAACTGGACCGAGCGGCGGTGGAGGCCTTCCAGCTCCTGGCGAAGCACGTGGAGCAGTCGCCGGACTTCCTGTCGCTCGCCGAGGGCCTCGTGGGCGCGGGCCGCGGAGCCGACACCCTGGGCAAGGTGCTCGTCTTCGCGACCTTCTGACCCGGGGAGCGCGAAGATCAGTTCTGGACGAGCTCGATGGAGAGCACCGCGCCAAGCGGACGGTGACTCCACTCCTGGAAGGACCCGCGAAACTCGTCCACCGTCCGCGCGAGCGCACTTCCGGGACGCATGGAGAGGACGGTGCCTCCCTCCGAGCCTCGCGAGGAGAGGCCGATGACGAAGGGACCTTCGGGCCCGGCGTTCGGGAAGGGCCGAACGAAGAGCCCACGGTCCGCCTCCATCCGGTACACCAGCGCCGTGAGATGCCCGAGCACCCAGCCCGAGGCCACCTCGCGCTCCTCGGGCGAGGGCGCGCCGACGGAGACCACCAGCCGCACGGGCATCTCCCTCTCGAGGTCCGCCGGCTCGAACAGCGCGTCCCAGGCCGCAACGCTTCCCTCGACCCGCGCTCTGCGCACCACGTCTCGCGCCCGGGCGAGCTCGTCACGCAGTACCTGGAGCGTCGAGCGAGACACATTGCGAGCGGTGTTGCGCAACGGCAATGTGGGCGCCACCACCGGCAGGAGATCCCGCCGATTGCCGAGCTGGTAGTGCACCGTCTCGGACGTCAACGTCACGGGCTTGGGCCACGGCCAGGAGGCGAATGTCTCGAAGAAGTGCGCGAGCAACCCGCTGTCCGAGCTCGAGGCTTCGCGAGGCGCGCGCGTACACACCCAGGCCACCATCACCGCCCACGACAGCCCGCCCAGGTAGCCCAGCGCGTGCGAGTACACGCCGCGAGCCTTTGCCCAGGCCCGGACTGCGCGCAGCACGGTGCGGAAACGCTCGGGTCCCGCGCCCTCCCGCTCCACGCAGTCGAGCACCGCCCGCGTATCAGTCCAACCGTTGAGCGCCCGGAAGCTGGCGGTGTCCAGCCGCTCCCCGTGCTGGGCCAGCAACTCCGCCGGCGGGGCTGGCTCCACACCGTCGGGCCGACACGCGTACGACAGGTCGAATGGCACACCGTCGAGCGACAGCTTCACCATGGGGAGCGCAGCGTCGGCGACGAAGCGTGCACTCGCGCGCCCTCCCCGTTCGGCCATGAGCCCGATGAGCGCATGCGCAAAGTCCTCGCGCGGCAGACTCGCGGGGCCGACCGCCACCGCATCCACGTCACTCCGGGCGTTGTCCGTGCCGAGCAAGTACGAGCCATACGGGTGAAGCTCCGCTCCGAGCCGAGCACAGAGCGCCTCGAGCCTGCCCACCACGGCCTCGCGCGCTCGCCGCGTCTCATCGGACTGACACTCGCCACGGGCCGACAGCACGGCCCGGAGTGCATCCTTCTTCTCCGGAGAGAGGCGGCGAGGCTTTCTCCCGAGCGGCACGCGCCGGCGCACCTCGAAGGGACCCTCACCGCGACGGCTGACGAGACACACCTCGCCCACCTCGAAGAGAAGCGGGCGCCAATCCCGCTCCCATGCGGACAACGTCCGCCGGGTGTCGGCGGCCGCCGCGCGTGGAAGCTGCCCGACGGTCAGGTGCGGTCTGAAGTCGTGCTCGAACTCACGGGTCTGCGCTTCTCGACGCGGAAGCGCCGCCACAAGCGCCGCACGCAGCGCCTTCAAGGCACCGTGTGGATGGTCATCTGGGCGGAGCCAGGCCGTCACGTCAGAGCGATGCTCGAAGTACCCGAAGCCCGAGAGCGACACCTCGAAGGGTTTAATGTCCCGGAGCGCTTCCGTGAAGAGCGCCTCCGCCTCCCCGAAGTACTCCTCCGGCACGAATGGGTAGAGCAGCGTCACGTGCGGCATCCAGCGCGCGTACTTCGAGTCATGCACCGCGCGCAGGGCCTGAATGGGAGCCCACAGCTCCTCGGGAGGGATGAGCACCACCACCGACTGGTGGACGAGGGGCGCCGTGAGCACCCCGGGCGAGGCCTTGGCTTTGATGGGCTCGGCACCCCGGCGCAACACACAGCTCAGTCCGAAGTGGTCCGAGGCGAAGAGCGCATCCCCTCCGGGAGCTGGAGGGCCCGAGAGCGGTGCCTCGGCGAAGAGGCCCACCTCGCGAGGGACGAGCCGTCCGGAAGTCGAGCGCACAAGAACCCGATCCAATCGCTGTCGCCGGCCGGAGGTGGTCGTGAGCGCGGCGAGCGCGTTGCGCGACGGGTCGTACGTATACCCCGCGTCACCGGGCCTCAGTGCCGACCAGGCATCGACGAACCCGGCTTGCTCGAAGTGCTGGAGCTCGGGCGCGTCGTCACCGAAGTTGAAGTCTCCCAGCAGCGCGACATCGGGTGCCTCGCCTCCCTCGTCACCGAGAGACCGCATCCAATCGATGAGGGCCTCGACCTGGGCTGCGCGCGCCGAGCCACCGGAGGAACCCCGGTCGCTCGTCAGGTGGAGCGTGGCCACCCAGAGGGTGCCGCCAGGAAGCGCGAGCTCGCCCGCGATGATGCGCTTGTCACGTGAGAAGACGCATTGACTCAGCGAGGCGAACGGAAAGCGGGAGAGGAGAACCTGTCCGTAGGGCTCGACGGTGGTCGCGGCCGGGCCTTCCGAGACGAAGTAGTGCTCACGGACCCACTGCTTCTCAAGCAACGCGCGGAGGAAGGGCGCGGTGACTTCCTGCAGGGCGATGAGGTCGGCATCAACCGAGCGCAGCAAGGAGAGCGTCGCGGCGGTTCTCCGGTGCGTGGCAAGCAACTCCGGGTCGTACAGGTCGAACAGCACGTTGAACGTGGCGACCGTGAGCTCCGCGACAGGAGGGAGGGCCTCTGTACCGCTGGCAGGCTGTCCCGTCTCGACCCAGGTATTGGCCCTCGTGTCGAAACGGTAGAGCGGCAGGGGCGTGAAGCGAGGCGCCTCAGTCGGAGGCGCAGGGGGTGGGGGCGGCGGAGCGGGTGCCTCGGGAGGCTCGCTCACGAGCGTGGACATCCGGTCGATACGTTCGCGGCGATCCCACACCACCTGGTGGCCACGCCGGAAGTACCAGACGCGATGCCAGGGAATCTCCCCGTCGGGAACGAAGGCCGCGAAGGGGACCTCCTCCAGCTGCTCGCCACGAGCGTCGTAGCCAATGACGAACTCGTGCGCGTCGAGCCGTGGGTCCCAGCGGATGCGGTGATACACCTCGCGGCTGGTCTGGAATCTGTCCTGTGACATGGCGACGCACCAGACGCGGCCCGTGCGCCAGGACTGACAAGGGACGACCCTCACCCCAGCCCTCTCCCAAAGGGAGAGGGGGCATACTCAGATCTCCGCCACGCCCTCTCGCTCGGCCCAGCCCTCTAGACCGTTGGGCAGCCGGATGCGCACGTAGCGCCCCGTCTCCTCCATCACGCGCACCTTCAGACCAGGGTGCACCTCGAAGGCCACCTTGGCCTCCTCCTTGGGGAACTCTCGCGCTCGCAGCGTGGGTGCCACGACGACGGCCTCGTGCACCGTCTCATGCACCCAGACATGCGCGGCCAGCAGCGCACCAGACGGCACCGAGGCCACTAGCAGCACGCTGCCCACGACCAGCGCCCAGGCTCGCCGGCCCGGACGCAACAAGCGGAAGAGAATCAGGAAGGCGAACGCGGCCACCCACGTCCCCAGGAAGAGCCACGCCACCAGGTTGCCGCTCGTGGCGTCCACCACGCGCTGCAGGAAGGGCTCCTCGGGTGCGTTGCCCACCACCTTGTCGAGCTGCCTCGCTCGCGCGAGCGTGAGGTTCGCATCCAAGTCCGGGCCCTCTCCCCCTGCCTTGCGCGAGCGCTCGAAGGCGAGCACCGCGCGCCCCAGGTCTCCCTGCGCCAGGTACGTGGTGCCCAGGTTGTAGTGGATGTCCGGGCCCCCGAAGCCGTGCGAGAGCAGCTTCTCGTAGCCCTCGCGCGCGGCGGCGTAGTCCTGCTTCAGGAAGGACTCGTTGGCCTGCTGGAAGAGGGTCTGCGCCTCTTCCGGCGAGTAGTACGTCTGGCTCAGCAGCGTGGCCACGAAGATGGCGGTGATGGCACTCACTTGTCCCAACCCTCCATGACGGCCGCGGCGTCATCCAAGATGCGCTCGCGGGCAGCCGGCTCGGCGCCGGGAGCGAAGCGGCCCGCGTCACACGCCTCCAGCACGAAGCGCACCCGCTGGCGTCGCGCCGCGTCCACTCCGGCCTCGGCCAGCTTCGCCTCCAGCGCGTCCCGAGTGAGTCCTCCCACCGGTGCGTGCAGCCTAGCCTCCAGGAAGTTCAGCACGGCCTTCTCTACCTCGCCGTAGAAGGCGCTGGAGCTGCCTCCGCGCAGCTTCTCCGCCTCGGCCAGCCGCTTGCGCGCCGCCTTGGCCCGCTGCCGGTTGCGGCTGCCCTCGTCCTGGTTCGACAGCCTCCCGCGCACCAGCCCCGCCAGCCCCAGGGCCACCATCAGCCCCACAGGCGTCAGCACCGCCGGCACGAAGAAGGGCCGCTGCCACACGGCCGCCGCGGGCTCCTCGAAACGAGCCTGGTAACGCAGCGGGCGCAGCCCACCCGTCGTGAGAACGTTCTTCTGCTCGGACGCGGCGTCCGCCATCTGCGAGGGCGAGGTCGCCGGCCCAGAGGACGCCACCCCACCCGCCCCAGGCTCCACGGTGATTTCCACCGGATCCGTGCGGGACACCTCGTAGCGGCCCGTCTTCGGATCGAAATAGGGGAACTCGAGCGCCGGCAACGTGAAGGTGCCCGTGCGCTGCGGCATCACCAGGTACTCCTGCACCCGGCGACCCTGAATCTTCCACTTGTTGGGCGTCACCTTGTCGGTGGTGGTCGGGTCGTAGACCTTGAACGCAGCGGGGGCCTCCAAACGAGGCGGCGTGACGTTCTTCACGTTCCCCGAGCCATCCAGGACGACCCGCACCGTCACGGGCTGGCCCAGCTCCACCCGCGTCTGGGACACATCCAGGGACAGCTTCCAGTCACCCACGTGGGCGCTCGGCATGCCCTTGGGTCCACCCGGCGGCAACGGCTTCACCTCCACCTCCAGACCATTGGAGACGCGGTGCACCCGGTGGCCGGCGAAGAGGAAGCCGGTGGTGATGTCCGCCTCCGCGGGGGTGACGGCCAGGGTGCCACTCTTCACCGGGAAGAGCGCACGCCGCCGCAGCAGGTAGGTGCGGTAGGGAATGCCGTTGACGACGCGCTGCTCGCCGGAGAGCTGCGTGGGGCTCTCCACGTCCTCGCTCCAGAAGCCATCCAGCTTCGGCATGGTCACCGCGTCCACGCTGGAGAGGTCCACGCGCGAGTAGATGTAGAGCGACAGCGTCACCTGCTCGCCCACGTACACCTGCTTCTTGTCGATGGTGGCGCGCAGGAACAGGTCCGAGTCCCCGCGAGGAATCCGGATGTCCTCCTGCATCCGCCCATTCGGCTCCTCCTCTTCCTCCTCGTCGGCGAACGGATCCTGCATGCCGCCGAAGCCAGGGAAGTTGCG
Source organism: Archangium minus (assembly GCF_044360475.1). NCBI lineage: Bacteria > Pseudomonadati > Myxococcota > Myxococcia > Myxococcales > Archangiaceae > Archangium > Archangium minus. The sequence goes on along the minus strand of NZ_CP043494.1, from coordinate 3,379,212 downwards.
GAAGGGGTCCGGCATTCGCTGACGCTGTGCCTGCGCGGGCCCACCACCCACGTGGCCCTTGCGCACCGTCATCTTGATGGACTCGGTGCGCCAGGTGCGGCCGCCCGCGGTGAGGACGGCCGGCGGGATGGTGAGGTTGCCCGTGCGGTTGGCTCGCATCATCAGCACGTGCTTGCGCACCGTCTGAATCACAGGAGGCCCGTTGCCGGTCATCGCAATGGAGCTCTGGGTGCTCTGCGAGGACGACAGCACCTCGAAGTCCTCGGGCGCGGGGAACTGCACCCGGGCGTTGTCCGGGGGATCCACCACCACCACGGTGAGCTGGAAGACATCCTCCGTGCCCACCTCGGAGCGATCCACCGCCTGGTAGAACTCGATGTCCGCCCACGCTGGCATCGACACCAGCAACAGGGCGAGCGCGGCCAGCGCCGCGTGGCCGCTACCAGTCCTTCTCATTGGGATTCCTCGGCCGCTTCTTCTGCTGGAAACGCCACAGCTGGAGATTCTTCTCGTTCTGCTTCATCGCATCCAGCAGGCGCTCGGCCTCCTGGCGATCGATGTCCTCTGGGTTGACACCTCCATCCACCTCCCCGACCTCACCCTCGGTGCCCCCGTCCGACTCCTGACCCTGCTCGTCCTCGCCCTGGCCCGCGTCACCCTGGCCCCCATCTCCCTGACCACCGTCGGCCTGGCCGCCATCCGCCTGGCCTCCATCGCCCTGGCCCCCATCCTGGCCCGCGTCGGAGCCGCCATCGCCCTGGCCTCCGTCACCCTGGCCCCCATCCTGCTGGCCCGCGTCACCCTGACCCCCGTCTGAACCCCCATCGACGCCACCATCCATGCCGGCATCCATGCCGCCGTCGCTGCCACCATCCGTGCCCGAGTCCGCTGACGTCCCCCCATCCTGCTGACCCGCATCCGGGCCCGCGTCCGGAGAGCCGCCATCCTGGCCTGCGTCCTGCCCACCGTCCTGGCCTCCATCCGTGCCGCCATCCGGGCCCCCCTTCTGCGGCGGGGGCAGGTTCTTCAGCAGCACCTCGTAGTTGTGCCGGGCCTGGGCGTCCGAGGGATTCATGGTGAGCGCGCGGCGGTACGCCTTGAGCGCCTCGCGCGTGTTGCCCGTCGCCGCGTAGACGTTGCCCAGGTTGTAGGTGGCCTTCTGGCGCAGCTCCTGCTGGTTGGAGTCCGCCACGCCCTGGAAGGCCTGCTTCGCCTCGTCGTAGCGGCCCAGCTTCATCAGCGCATCGCCGCGGTTGAACTCCACCGCCGGATCATTCGGACGCTCCTTCTTCGCCTGCTCGAAAGCCGAGAGCGCATCCTCGTAGCGGCCATCGTTGTACGCCTGACGCCCCTGCTGGATGAGCGGGTGCTCCTTCTCCAACAGCCCCGCGGCCCGGGCCCCTGACGGCAGCACCAGCCCCACGGCGAGGAGCACCCACCCCACACGCATGTCCATGATCCGCCTGCTCACGACGACCTCCGGCGCGAGGACGGCAGCAGCAACATGCCCACCACCAGCATCACGAGCCCCGGCAGGGCGAACGTCTGGAAGCGCTCGTCGTAGCGGACGGTGACGCGGCTCTCCAGCTCACTCTTCTGCATCTTCTCGACGCGCTCCAGCACCTGGGCCATGGCCACGCCGCGCGGCTGGTAGAAGAAGGCGCCGCCGGTTTCCTCGGCGATAGCGGTGAGGCCTGCGCGATCCATGCGCGTAATCACCGTCTCCCCGCTGCTGTCCTTCTTGTAGTCCACGAACTCGCCGCGGCGGTTGTAGACGGGGATGGGCTCGCCCTGCTCGGAGCCCACACCCACGGTGAGCACCTGGACGTTGGCCTCCTTGAGCGCGGCCACGGCCTTGTCCACCTCGCCCACCAGGTCCTCGCCGTCCGACAGCAGCACCACCACGCGCTCCTTGGCGCCGCGGTCCGCGTTCTCCAGCACCTGCCGGGCGAGCATCAACGCCTCGCCGATGTTGCTGCCACCCTGGGGCATCTGCTCCGGATCCACCGCGCGCAGGAAGAGCTTCACCGCCGAGTAGTCCGAGGTGAGGGGCGACTGCACGAAGGCATCACCCGCGAAGGCCACCAGGCCCACCCGGTCTCCCTTCAACTCGTCCAGCAGCGTGGTGAGCTCCAGCTTCGCGCGCTCCAGGCGGCTGGGCTGCACGTCACGCGCGAGCATGGACTTGGAGGCATCCAGCACCACCACCACGTCGATGCCGCGACGCTTCGTCAGCTCGCTCTTGGTGCCGCACTGGGGCTGAGCCAGCGCCAGCCCGAAGAGGAGCAGTCCCAGCCCGTAGAAGCCGCCCTGCACCGCCGGGCGCCAGCGCGAGGCACCGGGGGCCAGCTTGTCCACGAGCCGCTCATTCAACAACGCACGCACGCGGGAGCGCCGGCGCAGTGCCGACACGAGGGCCAGGGTGCCCACCAGCCCGCCCACCACGCACAGCGCGAGGAAGGCGGGCTTCGCGAGCCCCACCTGATAGCCGAGAACGGTGAAGCGCCAGGGGTCCGTCAGCGTCACGGGAACACCCTCAGGAAAGTGGCGCGCAGGAGCAGCTCCAGCGCGGCGAGTCCGAAGGCCAGCAGCAGATACGGGTGGTAGTCCTCGCGGTAGTTGGCCGCGGCTCCACCCTCCATCAGCTTGGAGCGCTCCAGCGAGTCCAGCACCTTCTGGAGGCCCTGCTTGAGGCCCTCCGGGTCGGTGGCGCGGTAGTACTCGCCCCCGGTGGTGTCGGCGATGTCCTGCAGCAGCTCAGGGTTGATGGGAATCTCCGTCTCGCGCCAGACGGTGTTGCCGAACAGGTCCGTCCCCTGCGGGAAGGGCACCTTGCCGCCCTTGCCCACGAGGATGGTGTAGATGGGGATGTTCAGCGACTTCGCCATGGTGGCCGAGTCCCGCGGGGAGATCTTCCCGGCGTTGTTGTCACCGTCGGTGATGAGCACCACCACGCGGCTCTTGGCCTCCGAGTCGCGCAGACGGTTGAGCGCGGTGGCGAGCGCGTCGCCGATGGCGGTGCCATCCTCGAGCACGCGGGTGCGCAGCTGCCGCAGCACCTCCTTGAGCACGCCGTAGTCGAGCGTCAGCGGCGCCTGCGTATAGGCCGCGCCGGCGAACACCACCAGACCGATGCGGTCGTTGACGCGGTTGGAGATGAACTCGGCGAGCACCTCCTTGGCCACGTGGAGGCGGTTCTGCGGGCGGAAGTCGCCAGCCTCCATGGAGGTGGACAGGTCGAGCGCCACGACGATGTCGATGCCCTCCACGCTCATGTCCCTCACGCGCGCGTCACGCGACTGGGGCCGGGCGAGCGCCACGATGGCAGCGGCCACCGCGAAGGCGCGCATGAAGGGCAGCATGGGCAGCATGTACGTGCGTACACCGCGGCCCTGCCGGGCGAGCACATGCGCCGCGGAGAAGCGCAGCGCGGCACGGGAGCGCCGCTCACGCCAGGCCCACGCAAGGAGGACCGGCACGAGCAGCAATCCCCACAGGAACTGGGGGCTATGAAACGCGAGGTCCGGAAACATGGGACACGGGGGCCGCCTCGGGAGGCGGTGGAGGGGGCCAGGTCTTCGCCAGCAGCTCGTAACCGAAGGACAGCGACTCGCTGCACTTCTCCGGTGAGGACTCGGCCCGGGCGTACTTCACCAGATCCGACTCGGAGACGAAGCGCATGAGCCCGTCCTCGGGCAGCCCGGGAGGGTTCATGCGCCGCAGCTTCGCCATCAGCTCCGAGCTGGTGCACTCGAGGGCATCGAAGCCATAACGCTCGCCCAGGTAGCCGCGGATGATCTCCGACAGCCGGAAGTAGAAGTCCTTCACCTTGCCCTCGGAGGGCAGATTCTCGGACATGAGGGCGTCCAACGCCTTGCGGGTGCGTACATCCAAGGGCTGGAGCGGCTGAACCACGGCCTTGGGACGGTTGCGGTACTTCTGGAAGAGCCGCCACGCCACCACGGCCATCAGCGCCGCGGCCAACACCCCCAGTAGCGCCCACAGGAGCGTCCAGGAGCGGATGGCCACCTCGGTGGGCGGCTGGATGTCGTGCAGGTCCGCCCCCTGCGACTGGGCATCATCAGGCAGGGTGGAGCCCACCTCGATGGTGCGGCCCGGGGCCACGAAGCGCTTGGGGCCCTCCGGCGTCGAGACGAGGAAGGGCACACCGGGCAGCGTGAGCATGCCCAGGTTGAAGGCGGACATCTTCAGCTGGAACGTGGTGACCGCCGGCTCCGTCCCGGCCCGAGGCGGCGTACGCGACTGGGACAGCACCTCGAAGTCACCCAGGTCCGGCGGCAGCGCCAGCTCGTAGCGCTGCTCGGACGGATGGGTGAGGACCAGCTCGTAGACGAAGGGCTCGCCCAGGACAACGCGCTCGGGCTGCACGCTGGCCTGGAAGCCCTCGGGCTCCACCTCCGGCAGCTTCGCGAGGGCCTGAGCCGGCGCGGGAGCCGGAGCCTGCGCCAGGGCGGGCGAGACGAGGAGGAACGCGCAGAGAGCCAACCACCTCATGCCGCCATCCTCCGGGACCGGGCACGGAAGAAGCGCACCAGGGCCATGCCATGGTCATCGCCGGTGCTCAGCTCCACGTGGTCCAACTCCAGCTTCTTGAAGAGCTTGCGCCGCTCCTCGCGCTGCGCCTGCATGGCGCGGGCGAAGCGACCCCGGACGAGCGGGTCGCTCGTGTCCACCACGAAGCGCTCACCCGTCTCCGGGTCCTCCATCTCCACCAGACCCAGCCGGGGGAACTCCTGCTCCAGCGGATCCGTGATGACCACGGGCACCAGGTCGTGCTTGCGGCCCACCAGGCGCAGTGGCTGCTCATAGCCCTGGGTGAGGAAGTCCGAGATGAGGAACGTCACCGTCTTCCGGCGCGCCAGGCGGCTCAGGTAGTTGAGGCCCACGGCCAGGTCCGTCCCCTTCCCTTTCGGCTGGTAGGTGAGGATGTCGCTCACCAGCCGCATCACGTGCGTGCGGCCCTTGCGCGGCGGCACCACCTTCTCCACCTGGTCCGAGAAGAGGATGAGCCCCACCCGGTCATTGTTGGCGATGGCGCTGAAGGCGATTTGAGCGGCCACCTCGGCGGCCACCTCCGACTTCGAGCGCTCGCGCGAGCCGAACTCCTTCGAGGCGGACACGTCCACCAGGAGCATCACCGAGAGCTCGCGCTCCTCGGTGAAGACCTTGACGTAGGCCTCGTCCATGCGGGCGGTGACGTTCCAGTCGATGATGCGGATTTCATCACCGGGCTGGTACTGCCTCACCTCGGAGAAGGCCATGCCCCGGCCCTTGAAGACCGATTGGTACTGGCCCGCGAGCATGTCCGACACCACCTTGCGGGTGCGGATCTCCAGCTTGCGAATGCGGCGGATGATGTCCTTGGCGAGCACGACGCGCTCCCTAGCCTCTCCCCTGCGTGAAGCTGGTTACGGAACCTCGACGCGATCGAAAACGCGCTGGATGAGCTTCTCGGTGGTGAGCTCCTCGGCCTCGGCCTCGTAGGTGAGGGCGATGCGGTGGCGGAGCACATCGAAGGCCACGGCCTTGACGTCCTCGGGCGTGACGAAGCCGCGATGGCGCAGGAAGGCGTGCGCGCGAGCGGCCTGGCTCAGCGCGATGGTGGCGCGCGGGCTCGCCCCGAACTGGATGTAGTCCGCCTGATCCTTGAGGCCGTAGCGCCCCGGCTCGCGCGTGGCGAAGACCACGTTGAGGATGTAGTCCTTCACCTTCTCGTCCATGTAGATCTGCGTGACGAGCTCGCGGGCGCGCACGAGGTGCTGCAGGTCGATGACCTTCTGGGCCTGCGGGGGCTTCCCGCCGCTCATGCGGTCCATGATGACCTTCTCTTCCTCGCGCGTGGGGTAGCCCACCTTCACCTTGAGCATGAAGCGGTCCACCTGCGCCTCGGGCAGCGGGTAGGTGCCCTCCTGCTCGATGGGGTTCTGGGTGGCCAGCACCAGGAAGGGCGAGGGCAGCGGGAAGGACTGGTCGCCGATGGTGACCTGGCGCTCGGCCATGGCCTCCAGCAGCGCCGACTGCACCTTGGCGGGGGCGCGGTTGATTTCGTCCGCCAGCAGCACGTTGGCGAAGACAGGACCCTTGCGGACCGTGAAGCTCGCCGTCTGCTGGTTGTAGATCATCGTGCCCACCACGTCCGCGGGCAGCAGATCCGGAGTGAACTGGATGCGCGTGAAGGTGGCGCTGATGCTGTCGGCGATGGTGCGCACCGTGAGCGTCTTGGCCAGGCCCGGCACGCCCTCGAGGAGGACGTGGCCGTTGCACATGAGGCCAATGAGGATGCGCTCCAGCATGTAGCGCTGGCCGACGATGACCTTGCCGACCTCCTGGTTGAGGAGCTCGACGAAGCTGCTCTCCTGCTGGACGCGCTCGGTAAGCGCTCGGATGTCCGTGTTCATATGTGCCGTCTCGACCCTGAGGAGGCGGGCAGCCTAGGGTGATGTAGGTACGCCGCTCAACAGCCCATTTCGCCGGACATTCCAGTAATTTAGGAGGCCCATCCCCCCTGGAGACACCTGGAAATGGCCGGCCGGAGCATCCAAAACCACATCGAGGCGATGAAAGCCAACCTTCCCGCGAAGACGGGCCGCACCTTCGAGCAGTGGGTGGCCCTGGCCCGGAAGGGGCCCCGGGAGGTGAAGGGGCTGGTGGCCTGGCTGAAGGGCGAGCACGGGCTGGGGACAGTCACGGCCACACTGGTCGCCCACCAGGTCCACGGGGGCTACATGGTGGAACATGAGGACCCGGACGCCCTACTGGAGGGCAACTTCGCGGGCGGGAAGGCGACGTTGCGCCCGGTGTACGACGCGCTGATCAAGGCCGCCCAGAAGGCCAGCAAGGAGATCACAGTCCACCCCTGCAAGACGTACATCACCCTCAAGCGGGGGACGCAGTTCGGCGTGGTGAAGGTGGCCAAGGAGCGGATCGACCTGGGCCTCATGCTGCCGGGCATCGAGCCGGAAGGACGGCTGGAGAAGGCGCGGAACCTCGGCAACGACCGCGTCACCCACAAGGTAGTCCTCACGGCGAAGAAGGACGTGGACGTCGAGGTGGTGCACTGGCTGAAGACGGCCAGCGACCAGAAGGCACAGCCCAAGGCGAAGGCACAGCCCAAGGCGAAGACCACGGCCAAGGCGAAGACCACGGCCAGGGCGAGGACCACGGCCAGGGCGAAGACCCAAGCGAAGGCACAGCCCAGTGCGAAGGCCAGGAACCCTGCGGCCCGGTCGGGGAGCAACCGGAGCGTCCCCTCACGGAGTTGAATGCTGTGCTCGGGACGCGAGCGATTGCGTGAGGGGTTCAATCACTCTCATGGTGTAACCAGGGCGACGCGTCAGTAGATGACGCCTTCACACTTCTCGATGGCGGCCTTGAGCTCTTCCTCGGTGGTACCGGCCCGCTTCGCCTCCATCGGTGCGAAGAGCGAAACGGCCATCGTGGAGGGCGGGTCCCTGTACTGGCCCTCCACGATGATGGGACGAAAGCGTCCCGGCCACTGGATACGGTCGAGCGCCTGGCTCCTGCCAATGGGGTCCAGGAAGGTGAAACAGGGCCACTTGGGAAAGCGCAGGGTCGAGGGGTCACAGCCGTGGAAGCGGCAGCCATCGAGACGGGCCTCGGTGAAGTCGCAGTCCTCGATGGAGCCGTGCTCCCAACCTTCCGAGTAGCCGGGCCAGCGGCCAAATTCGCAGCCCGACAGACGCCCCTTGAAACGGCAGCCCTCGAGAGAGGCGAACACCCACTCCTGATGATTCTTCAACTCCTGATTCACCTCAATGGAACAGTCAATGAGCCGTGTTCCGCCTCGAATGAGCAGGTTGCGACCAGACACCTTGAGGATGAGGGTGCAGTTCTTCAGCGTCAGGTTGGGGCCGAGGAAGTAGAGCGATTTCTTGTCCGTCAATTCCAAACGCTCGTTTTCGATCTCCCTGTCCTTGAAGACGACCTTGGTGAAGAACATCCGCATCCCTCAAAAGGTGAGCATCCGGAAGAGCTCTCCCGCCATGCGCCGACCATGCCGCCCCAGGTTCGACTCCGTTCCGGAGAGAATCTCGTACCGACGGTTCGTCGCCGGGTCAACCACATCGGTGCCCTTGCTCAGGCTGAAGTCGTAGTGTTGCTCGAACTGCTTTTTCACCCTGCTCTGTACGAAGCGGCCGCGAGCCTCGCGTTCCAACAGCCGAGCCAGCCAGTATTCGCCCTTCTTGACGGCATCGTTGATGGCACTGCGCTCATTGCGCGAGAGCTTGTCGGGTCCCCATTCATTGGCCGCGCGGGTGACGGCTTCCTGGAGCTGATCCCCCACCTTGTCCTCAGTGGGGATGTCCTGGAGCGACTTGTCGCGCGGTACGTGCCAGCGCTGGCCATTGCTGAGCACGACCTGCCGGTTGCCACCCCGGTGGCGGATGACGGTGATGGGCGAGCCACCCCGAGGGGCCGCCCCACTTCCCCCGCCCTTCTTGAGCATCACCACCGTGAGCGAGCCTCGCGACGAGGCCGCCACCGTCTCCACCATCGCCACGGCCCTGGCAAGCGCGCCCTCCTGGGCCACCGCCGTCTCCATTGCCACTTCGGGCGCCAACACGGCGGCACCGCCCTGTGCCTCCCACCGAGTTCCCGCCAGGCTGTAGCCCGGAAGCAATTTCACCCGCGCCGCCACCTCGCCCAACGTGCGCCCCGTCAGCGCGCCCACGGCCAGAATCAGTGTCCGGGCCGCGTCCGAGCCCAGAACCCTGGCAAATTGCGCGCCCGCCTCGCGTAGTTCCGCGAAGGAGGTGGCCTCGTGCGCCCGGGTGGCCAGGAGGGCCCACCCGTCCAGCAGCCCCCACAACGTGTCCACGCCGAGCCACGCCACGAGAATCACCGTCAGTCCCGCGGCGAGAAGCTTGCTCGTCGGCTCGGGCACCAGCCAGGAGGCGAGGTACAAACTGACGGTCCACACGCACATGGCAATCAGCGCGCGAGGGTTCAGCTCACGGCCCAAGGCCTCGCGCGTCTCGTCCAGTACGGAGCCAAAGGCCAGAGCGAGCGCCAGCGTGCGCCGATCGTCCGTGCGCAAGTAGGGACCGTCATCGAAGAGACCCAGGCAATCGCCCCCGCCCCATGGCCTGCACCAGTTCTCATACTTGTCGCGCAGGGCGGCATCCGCCTCGGGCGTGAGGGGGCCGCGCTCGTCCACAGGCACCAGGGTGAGGACGCGGCCCCGGCTCACCTCCGCCAGCCACTGTCCCTCCAGTTCCAGACGCTCCGCTCCCTGTTGTGACACCTGCTCCTTCAGCAACTCGCGCGCGGCATCGCGAGGTGTCTTCCCCTTCAGTTGCACCTCACGGGCAAGCCGCTGGATGGTACGCTGGAATTCGGCCTTATCCACTGGCACCGGCCGGTTGGCCACTCGGCCAGGCTCGATGATGTCCACGTCATACCACCGGGCATCTGCGATGAAGTCCGGAGACGAGCCACGAGGGGCTACGCGAGGAATGCTCGCGCAAGCAGTCAGTAACATCAGCAGAACGGCTCCAGCTCGACGCAGTGTCATGGCCCACTTCCCCCCGCACGGCACTGGAGATTGTCAAACCTCCGAGCCAGACGCGACCTCCCTGAGCGCGTCGGAGGCCTTCTCGTGGGTCCCAAGGTCCACACCGTTGCGGAGCGTCAGGTAGAGGCCGACCAGCAGCAGGTGGTCCAGGGCGAGGGCGGGAAGCACGCCAACGCCCAACATCAGGGCTCCCAGGAGAAGCAGTGGAACGGAGATGAGACAAAAGAGCAGGAACCAACGGAGCTGACCCCGGGTGATGACCCTGGCATTCCGGAACGCGACCAGTGGACCGGCCGCGTCATTGCAGGCCAACTCCAGCATCGCCACACTCAGCAGGAACATCATCCGGAACAGGGAGTAGCCCGACAGCAGGATGACCACCAGGCTCAGTCCACCCGCCGTGAGCATGCCCAGCCAACCGAGGCCCGCCCGCTCGAGACTCACGGCGAGGGTCATGAACATGGGAATGAGAGTGTTCAGGAAGGCGGCATAGAGCACGGTCGCGAGCGCCACCAAAAAGCCCAGCACGCTCAACACGACATAGGAGAGTATCTTCCTCCATTGCCCCAGGAAGTCAGGGAAGGTGGCGGTGCCGCCTCGCAACACCGCCCAGGACACCCGGTGCACGCCCAATTGCATCACGCCCTGGATGACCAGGATGAAGGGAGTGGCGAGCAGGACAAGCACTCCCGCCACCGCCATCCCTCCTTCGCCCGCCGCGAATCCCAGGGCTCCGCTGACGAGGCCCTCGACCAGACCGAACACGGGACCGATAGCGGCGAGCAGCAACATCCCCAGACTCAGCAGAAGCCACTCGCGCCGGAACGCCTCCCAGCAGAGAGCCCAGAGCGCATCGAAGCGCCAGTCCGTCCGCGAGAGCGGAAACGGGGCGGGCTCAGCCACCCGCTCCCGGCATGTCGGACAACGGGCCTCGGAGCCTCCAGCTCCGCACTCGCCACACATGAAGTTGCCGCAACGCACACACGTGGCACTCGCTGGTTGCCCACCATGCAGCGCACAGAAAACACCCGCATCCATGGACTGAAGGGCCTGCATCATCCGATTTCCTCCCGTGGAAAAGGCTTTCACCTCCCCTCTGAAGGAATGGCGGCCGCACGTTACAGCGGCACGTGTGACATTTCGTTGACGCGCGGAAGACGGGCAGGTGTCCACCCAATGGCCGTCAGGAGTCCGCGCCCATAACGTCCATGAGAACCTTGTACTCCCCACCTGGAGGCACCCATGGCCCGCGGACACAAGACTCCCGAGCAGGATTCGACGGAAGCAACGGCCCGTCCCCGTGGCTACGAGCAGGTGGACCGTCTGTCCGTTCCCCTGCCCCACGGCACCGAGGTGACGACGCGCGTGGAGCGTGTGGCCAACGACCGGCGCATCCCCCAGGGCGTGGTGGGCCGCGTGGTGCGCGCCCGTGGCGGTGGCTTCGACGTCCAGATCGTCGGCGTGGGCGAGTTCTGGTACGCCCGTGACGAGCTCGTGCCTCGCAAGCCGGGCCAGCTCCAGTTCGCGCTCCGGCGCGCCGCCACCTGGGACGCCCTGCGCCCCTGTGTGGTGTTGGAGACCGTGGTGGGCTCGCAGGCCTGGGGCCTCGCCAACGAGTCCTCCGACGTCGACATGCGCGGCGTCTTCGGCCTGCCCCTGCCCTGGCACTTCGGCCTCGCCGACAAGGCTCGTGACCTCGTCAGCGCTGACGGCAGCCACACCTTCTGGGAGCTCTCCAAGGCGGTGGAACAGGCCCTCCGGGCCGACCCCAACACACTGGAGATGCTCTTCGTCCCCAGCGCCCGCGCCTCGGACGAGCTGGGAGAGTGGCTGCTCGCCGAGCGCGAGGCCTTCGTGTCCAGGGCCATCTTCGGCAGCTTCGGCCGGTACGCCATGAGCCAGCTCGACAAGCTCACGCGCAGCCAGCGGCTCGCCGAGCACCGGGACCTGGTGCTCGAGTGGCTGTGCGAGGAGCCCACTCCGAGTCTGGACGAGGTGGCCCGGCGGCTCGCGGCCATCTCCCCGCGCTCCGCTCCCACGCCCGAGGACGCGCTGCTCGCGGCCAAGACGTACCTCAAGCAGCTCTACCGCTCGCTGTGGGACCAGGGCCTCATCGAGGCCAACGACTTCGCCTCCCTCACCCGCTATGCGCGTGGCGGCGGCCAGCGGCCTCCCAGCGCTCGCGAGCTGCGGCCGAAGAACGCCTACAACCTGCTGCGCCTGGTGGTGCTCGCCACCGGGTGGCTGCGGGACGGGGTGCCCACCTTCGAAGTCACCGGCACCTACAAGGCGCGCATGTTGGACATCAAGGCCGGACGTGTCCCGCTGGAGGAGGTGCTGCGGGACGCCGAGGCCCTCGCACCGGAACTGGAAGAGGCCCACCGCACCAGCAAGCTGCCGCAGCTCCCCGACTACGGGCGCGCGGACCGACTGCTGCGGCGCGTGGGAGAGGAACTGGCGCGGCGCTGGGTGATGAAGGAGCCCGGGCCGCTCGGCCGTGATGCCCCCGCGCCTCCGGCCGTCGAATGGAAGGAAGAAGAGTCATGACGGACCATCTGCTGACGGAGCACCAGCGGCGCGTGGCCGACCGTGCGCTCGACGAGGAGTCCGCGAAGCGCGAGCACCTCGTCGTGTCCCTCTCGGGCGCCCACGCGTACGGTTTTCCCTCTCCCGACAGCGACCTGGACCTCAAGTGCGTCCACGTCAACCCCACCGCGCACCTGCTCCGGCTGGAGCAGCGCGGCTCCGCCACCGCCGAGCGTCTGGAAGTCGTAGACGGCGTCGAGGTGGATTACTCGTCCAACGAGGTCGGCCCCGTGCTGTTCGGCGTCCTCCAGGGCAACGGGAACTACGTGGAGCGACTGCTCGGGGCGCATGCTCTGCGTGGCTCGGCCGAGCTGGAGTCCCTGCGTCCGCTGGTGCGCCGGGTGCTGTCGCGGCGTCTGCACAGGCATTACCGCGGCTTCGCCCACAGTCAGTTGCGCGAGTGGGAGAAGACGGACTTCCGCTCCACCAAGAAGCTCCTCTACGTGCTGCGCACGGCGCTCACCGGGACTCATGCGCTGCTCACCGCCGAGGTGGAGACGGACCTCACCGCGTTGATGGACCGCTATGGTTTCCGTGAGGCGGGCGAGCTCGTCGAGTGGAAGCGGCGGGGAGAGCGCAGTGAATTGCCCGAGGCCCTCTCCGAGCACTGGCGCGGACAGGTGGGACGCGCTTTTGAGCGGCTTGACTCGGCCTGCGAGCAATCGGTGCTCCCGGAGGACCCCGTGGGCGCAGATGCGCTGGAGGCGTGGTTGCTTGAGCTCCGGCGCTCGCGGTTCTGAGGCACGGGTGGGAACACGGGGATGAATACCCTCACCCCGGCCCTCTCCCAGAGGGAGAGGGTGAGCGGGTCATGTAATGTTTGCGTTTGGCTGGCGGGAACTTCTCGATGGCATAGCGCAGCATCGTCCTCGGCATCTCCCCAGCATGGCGGTCGAGGAAGGTTTCCTCGGCCGCCATGTTTCTGTTCCCCACCTCGCGCAGCATCCACCCCACCGCCTTGTGGATGAGATCGTGCTCGTCGTGGAGCAGGAGCTCCGCCAGCTTCAACGTGTGCGTGAAGTCTTCCGCCCGGATGAAGGCGAAGGTCGCCATGATGGCGATACGTCGCTCCCACAGCACCGGCGAGCGCGCGAAATCGTAGAGCAGCGGCACGTGCTCTGGATGCTCGAGCAGGTACTCCCCCATCAGCCGTGGCGCCACCGTGTCCACCAGGTCCCAGTTGTTCATACCCGCCAGGTGCTCCCGGCAGAATGCGAAGAGGAGCCCTCGTCCGGCCTCATCTGCTCGCTCGAACTGCTCCACGAGGATGACGAAGCCGGTGAACCGGTGCTCGTGCACCTTGCTCCGTAACAGCTCGCGCACCTGCTCCAGGGAAAGGTTTTTGTAGCGTCGGGCAATTCGCCGCTGCTCCGGGACCGTCACGCCGAGGAACACATCCCCCTCCGCGTATCCCCCTGGGCCCGTCTTGAAGAACTTCGGAAAGAAGGCGGCCTTCTCGGGATCGGCTGCTCGTGCCAGCTCGTCCTGGACGATCTTCGCGGAGGGCGTGTTCACAGTCGGAAGTCTGGCCGGGAGTGGGGCCAGGGCGCTAGCCTCTGCTGCCGTGTCCCTTGATCCGCTCGACCTCGCCGCCACACCTGAGCGCCTCCGCGCGCTCGCCGATGCCGGTGTTCTGACGCCCTCGGGCCTGGAGCATGCCCTGCGGCTCGCCGTGTCCTCTCCAGAGCGGCCCGCCTGGCGGCGCTTCTTGTCCGCCGTGCTGCTCGGCTTCGGCTCGCTGCTGGTGCTCTCCGGCGTCATCTACTTCTTCGCCTACAACTGGGCGGCCCTTCACCGCTTCGGGAAGATGGGGTTGCTGCTGGCGGCCATCCTCGCGGCATCTCTTGCCGCCTGGCGTCTGGGCGAGGGCCTCGCTGGACAGTTCGCCCTCCTCTTCGCGGCGGTGCTCGTCGGCCCGCTGCTCGCCGTCTACGGGCAGGCGTACCAGACAGGCGCCGATCCCTATGAGCTGTTCATCGGGTGGAGCCTGCTCGTCCTGCCCTGGGTGGCGCTCGCGCGCTTTGGGCCCTTGTGGCTGCTGCTCCTGCTCCTCGTGGACACCGGCATCTGTCTCTACTGGGAGCAGGTCGCTGACGGAGAGGGCTCCACACTGCTCCTGGTGCTCGGGCTGGTGAACGGCGGGGCCTGGGCCGCGCACGAGCTCCTCGCGGGGCGTGGCATCCCCTGGCTTCGCGGCCGGTGGCTGCCCCGGGTGCTGGCAGTGATGACGCTGGCACCGCTGCTCGCGCTGGCGACCTACATGGTGGCGGAGCCTCGCGAGGCGGACACCGCGAGCCGCGTAGCACTCGGCCTGCTCCTGGGCGTGATGGTCGCGGCGTACCTCTTCCACCGCTTCGTCCGCTCCGAGCTCTTCCTTCTCACCCTGGACGCGATGAGCGCGATGACGCTGGTCACCACCTTGATCGGCCGCATCTTGTTCGTGTCGAACCGCTTCGGGCCAGACGTCTTCTTCCTGATGGCCCTGGTCATCATCGGCGAAGTGGGGCTCTCGGTCTGGTGGCTGCGCGCCGAGGCGCGTGGCTCGGAGGAGGTGTAGCCATGGCGCTCAAACCCTCGCTCCGGGAGGTGCTGCCCGCCGAGCTCCAGGAACAGGCGCGCGCCGCGCTCGCCTCCTCCCAGCAGGCCACCGCGGCCATGCCCTGGTTCGTGCGCGTCCTCATCGGATTTGGCGCCTGGTTTGCCTCCCTGTTCCTGATGGCGTTCCTTTCCCTGGGAGTGGTGATTGGCGAGGAGGTGGGCGCCATCGTCCTGGGCCTGCTCCTCACCGGAGGAGCCGTCTTCCTGCGCCGTCTGGGGAACAACGTGTTCCTCACCCAGCTCGCCCTGTCCATCGGACTGGCCGGACAGGGCCTCTTCATTGGCGGCGTCGCGGTCCTCTCCGAGAGCGCGGAGGCAGCGGCCTTCGCCACCATCGTCCTCCAGGGAGTGCTTCTCTTCGTCTACCCGGATGCCATCCAGCGTTTCCTGTCCGCGCTGTTCGCCAGCTTCGCGTTGATGCTCCTGCTGCGCCTCACCGCGCCCGGTGTGCTGGTGGATGTGACACTCGTGGGCCTCACCCTGCTCGCGCACGTCCTCCTGCTCCAACAGGGACGGCTCCAGAGTGGGCCCTGGGGCGCGATGGTGACGCCCGCGGCCTTCGGGCTCGTCACCACGCTCCTGTCGTCCTTGGTGATGCGCAGCTGGTTCCATGACATCTACCGCGAGCTCTTCCGCCACGGCGCGGCGAATCTGCCGCCCGGCGTGCTGACCCTGGGACTCGCCGTGGTGACGCTGTACTCGGCCTGGCGCGTGCTGGAGGAGACGGGCTCCGAGCCCGGTGGAACCACGGGCGTGACGGCCTTCGCCGCGCTGGGACTCCTGGCACTCCTCACGCTCCAGACCCCCGGAGTCATCGCCGCCACTGGCGTGCTCCTGCTCGGCTTCCATCGGCGCAGCGTGGTGATGCTCGGCATGGCCGTGCTCTTCGTGCTCGGCTTTGGCGTGGGCTACTACTACGACCTCCAGCTCACGCTGTTGGCCAAGTCGCTCGCTCTGCTCGGCGGAGGTCTGGTGCTGCTCGGCCTGCGTCTCTTCATCCTGCGCCGCTTCCCCGCGGCCGAGGAGGTGCGCTGATGCGCGCCCGTGTCATCTTCGGCGGACTCGCCCTCATCGTGCTCGTCCTGGTGGTGCTCGTTGTGCGCAAGGAGCTTGTCCTTGTCCACGGCACGCCCGTGCTCCTGGAGCTCGCCCCGGTGGACCCGCGCTCGCTCATACAGGGCGATTACATGGTGCTCGACTACGCCATCAGCCGCGAGGTTCGGAAGCCCGATGATCCGTTCGATGACACGACCGGCGACACGGGCCCGAACACGGAAGACGGGCGCCTCGTGCTCCGCCTCGACGAGAATGGCGTGGGGCGCTTCGTCCGCCGTGATGCGCCCGGCACACCGCTCGCCCCGGGTGAGCTGCTGCTTCGCTACAAAGTACGCAAGGGCCGCGTGCGCCTGGGTGCAGAGTCCTTCTTCTTCCAGGAGGGTCATGCGGACCGCTACGACGGCGCGAAGTATGGCGAGCTGCGTGTGACGGAGGATGGCTCCAGCGTGCTTGTGGGACTGCGGGACGCTGAACGCCAGCCGCTCGGTGGACAGGTCAGGTAGATACCCTCACCCCGTCCCTCTCCCAGAGGGAGAGGGGTTCTTGTTCTTCACGGGTTGCAGCACGAAGATGCTGTCGAGCCGGATTTCCCCTCGCTTCCGCGGTGCGTCCACCTGGTAGTCGAAGTCGTAGACCGCCAACACCTGGAGCCCCGCCCGGCGGAACAGGCGCCGGGTCTGCGCCAGGTCGTACGTGCGGAAGTACCAGTGCGTCTCGATGAGCAGGTCCTTCCCCGGCCCTGTGATGCGCAGCCGGTTCCTCATGGCCGAGCGTCTCAGGCGGGGATCCGGCACCCCCTCGTGGGTGTTGCACACCACCGTGTCCTTGCCGAGCCGCTCCACCCACCGCTCGTGCTCCGCCTTCTCTCGCTCGTAGTCCGTCAGGTGGAAGCCGAGCACGTACACGCCCTCGGGATTCAGCAGCCGCCGCGTCCCCTCCAGGTGCGCCAGTGCCGCCTTCTCACTGTCCAGGTAGCGGAACGTGGACACCAGGTTGAAGGCCAGGTCCACCTTCCCCTCCAGCTCCGACTGGTAGAACTCCTCCATGCGAGCCTGGTGGAGGCGAACCCGACGGCGCTGGGCCGGAGTGAGGCGTCGGCGCGCGTGGGCCAGCATCTTCTCGGAGATGTCGTAGCCCACGATTTGGTAGCCCCGGCGCGCGGCCTCGGCGACAAACCGGCCCGCCCCACACGCGGGCTCGAGCAGCTGCTTGCCTCCCGTCCCGTAGCGACGGCTCACCTCCAGCAGGAAGTCCATCTCCCGCTCGGTGTCCGTGCCGAAGATGGCCTCGTAATACTCGGGATGGTCGTACCAGTCGGAGAGTCGTTCCATGGATGAAGTGCCGCGCTCGCGGCGGCGCGCATCCTCGGCGCCGCGCCATGAAAAGCAAGCGCGCTCATCACCGTCACGGTGACTTCCGCGGTCAGTGTCGGTCTTCCTGCTTCAGAAGGCGGCCCGCAAGGCGGATGAGGTCCGTCTCCGTGAGGATGCCCACCAGTCGGCCCCCGTCCTCCACCACCGGGACACACCCGAACTTGCGGTCGAGCATCTTGTGGATGGCCTCTTGCACCGAGCTCTTCGGCCTCAACGTCTCCGGTGAGCGCGTCATGACGTCCCGCACCTGCACCGGCGGCTCTCCCGGCGTCCTGGCGTGACGGGCCATGGCGCGAATCAGGTCCCGGTGACTCACCAGCCCCACGAGTTTCCCGTCCTTCACCACTGGCAGGTGACGAATGTCATGTTTGGCCAGCAGATCGTCCCCCCGGACGATGTCATCGTCCTCGCTCAGGGTGACCAGCTCCCGGGTCATCAGTTCCTCAACGGTGAGCATGTCCCTCCTCCGGCTCGCTCGACACACCACCCGACAGGATGGGGCTTCGGAGCGTCCCCTGCATCCAACAGGTGCTCAACCGTCCCGGCACTGCTCTGGTCGGTTGCTTACAGTGCGGCCCTCCTCCCCCGCGATTCGGAGAGAACGGGAGTGGGCCTCAGTGATGCCCCGGCAGCTCCGTCATCTGCGCAAGCGCCAGCATCAGCAGCAGGCCCGCCGCTAGCGCCATCAGGTTACGGCCCCGGTTGTCCTTGCCGTGCCGGTTCACATGCGGCAGCAGGTCCGACACGGCCACGTAGAGGAAGGTGCCCGCCGAGAAAGCCAGCGCCCTCGGGGCCAGCGCCTCGAAGCGCAGCACTGCGTCGAAGGCGAAGTACAGCACCGCTCCCACCGGCACCATCAACCCGTAGAGCACCGCAAAAATCAGGATGCGCTTCGAGCTCTTCCCCTCCGCCTTCAGGATGGAGGCCAGCGAGAGGGACGAGGGCACCTTGTGCGACGTGATGGCCAGCAGCGCCATCAGCCCCACGCCCTCCTTCACCGCCGAGCCCAGCGCAATTCCATCAAACAGCGTGTGCGCCGAGAGCCCCAGGAACGCTGTCAGCCCCAGCGTGTGCCCGTGCACGTGCTCCTCGCACTCTGGCGGCTCCTCGCACGCGTGCGTCAGCACGTACCGCTCCAGCACCATCAGGAAGACGAACCCTGCTGGCACCAGCGCGAACGCCCAGAATCCGCCCCCGTGGTACGCCTCGGGCAGCATGTGGAAGAACGCCGCCCCGAACATCACCCCCGCGGCAAACGCCAGGAAGGTCACCAGCTTCGTCGGTGTCCGGGTGAGCACCACCGCCAGCGCCCCTACAACGGCGCCCAGCAGGATGATCAAGGAGTAGGAGGAGAGGGCTACCGCTAAAGACATGGGGGACCCGACGGGGGGCCCGACACCTAGCACAGATTGCTTGGGCTGCAACCCATGGGCCGATATCCCCTCACCCCGGCCCTCTCCCGGAGGGCGAGGGAGTGGGCGATCCTCAATAGTAGCTGCGCACCACGACGACGTGCACCCGGCCCGGCTTCACCTCCACCTCCCGGGTGGTACGCAGCCCCGCGGCGTCCACGTGCACCGTGTGGCGGCCCGCCGACAGCCGGAAGCGCGCCAGTTGGAACTCTGCCGGCAGCGACAGCCAGGAGCGCAGGTCCGGCTGGTTCATCGCGTTCAACACCAGGAAGGTCAGCGCCCCCAGCTCCTTGCTCTTCGTCAGCGCCCCCGCCCCCGCCGCAAGTCCCGCCTTCAACGCAACTCCGGCCACCTGTTTAGCCAGCATCCGGCCAATGCGCTCGTTCAGATGCACCTTCGCTACGTCCGCCAGTGACGTCACCGTCACTGTCCGCTGCTGCGCGCGGTCCTCCACCCACACCTTCGCCTGCGCCGGGCTCCCCCGGTCCCGGTACACCGGCACCTGGATGATGTCTTGCGTGTCCATCCGCCGGTCCGCTGGTTCCTTCTCCGGCGACAGCCCCGCTTCCACCACCACGATGACCTGGCCCTCGTCCGGACCTAGCGGCTCGTGCGCGACGTCCGGGAAGCGCTGAACCAACTGCTCGTACTCGTCCAGCCGCCCCGTCTTCTTCGCCAACCGCAGCAGCGGCTCCGCCAGCCCGCCCAGTCGAGGCTCCAGCTCGAGCGCCTTCGCGTAGTCGATGTACGCCGAGTCCCACTCCCGCTGGTCCTCGTAGAGCACGCCGCCGATGTAGCGCGCGATGGCGAGCTGCTCGTAGGGCTTGTTCTCGTCGGAGATCATCTTCGCCAGCCGCTCATTCACGCGGCGGACCTCGACGAGCGCTTCCTCGTCCTGGCCCAGCTGCGCGTAGTTGAGCGCCTGGAGCACGGAGATCATCAGCTTCTCGAAGTCCTCACCCCTGTAGGCACGCTCCCGCTCGTTGGTGAGGAGCGCCCCGGCCTCTTCGCTCACGGAGACGACGTCCAGCTCCGCGGACAGCCGGTCCGCCTCCGCCAGCACCTGGATGCTGTCCTGCCACCGCCCCGCCGCGTGCAGCACCATGCCGCGGTCGAGCAGCACCAGCAGCGTGTCCTTGCCGGAGTCATGCTGGGCCACCGACTCCAGCTCGGCCAACGCACGGTCGTACGACTCCGACTCGTACGCGGTGCGCAGGCCGCGCGTGCGCGCGATGTAATCCCCCGCGCAGCCAGACAGCAGCATCAGACCCGTGAGCGCGAGCATCGCCCACGGTCCCGCACGGTGACAGCGGAAGAGGCTCATGGTCGCGCTACCAGGAGACGGGCTTCTTCTCGAACTTCTTGCGGATTTCCTTCTCGTCCGTCCACTCCACGATGCCCGTGCGCACGTTGTTCAGCTTCGCGGTCATCTTGTAATAGACGAGCTTGTCGTTGCCGACCTGCTGGATGATGGAGGAGATCTCCCCGGTGAGCAGGTAGTCCGCGCTGGCCTGCTCGCCCGGAGCCTTGGCCGCGTCCGGGCGCACGTAGCCTGACTGCTGGTACTCGTACTCCTCGGCGAGGTCCTCGCGCGCCGCCTTGTCCAGCAGGGCGAACCGGCCCGTCTGGGCCAGGCCCGTTTGGATCTTGTCGCCCAGCGAGGCCATGTCGATGTGCTCAGACGTCTTGTTCTTGAGCCGGCCCACCAGCACCACCGGCAGCTGCTGCGCGGGCTGGGAGAAGCGCGGCGAGCCCGCCAGCGAGTTCACCATCTTCTTGGCGATGAGCTGCAGATCGTTCTCGTTGAACTGATCCGACAGCATTTCGATGGTGTTCGGGTCCTCGTAGGTGCCGCGGGTGAAGGCGCGCGGCCCTCCGCAGGCGGCGAGGAACCCAGCGAGTGAGACTGTGACAATGAGACGGGTCTTCATGATGGAGAGCACTCCTAGTTCCATTCGCATTCGAAGCGGCTGCCCTGGAAATTCCACTTGTAGGCGAGCACCGCGTCACGCCGGTACCCAGCCGTCAGCCTGCACAGGCTCTGCAGGGACGCACGCGGGTAGTCGAAGGTGTAGAGCTGGGCCTTGGCCCGCTCGGCCTCGGTGAGCTGAGAGGGGTGGGTGAGCGTCGGGTTGGCACTGGCCGCCACCATCACCCGATGCGTGCCGTACGTCTTGAGCGGCACCTGTCCGGCCAGCTGGATGCGGCGCACCGTGCGGGCCCGGAGGATGTCGCTGCGGTCC
This sequence comes from Archangium minus, assembly GCF_044360475.1. NCBI lineage: Bacteria > Pseudomonadati > Myxococcota > Myxococcia > Myxococcales > Archangiaceae > Archangium > Archangium minus. The sequence goes on along the minus strand of NZ_CP043494.1, from coordinate 3,358,388 downwards.
ACCATCGTCTCGTGCTCGTTCTGGCGCGAGAGCAGCTCCGGCAGGTTCGCGGAGAAGACACGCGTCAGCTCCCCGTCCTCCACGAAGAAGTAGAGGAAGGCCTCGCGCGCCGTGCGGCTCTCACCAGTGAAGTCCAGCGTCACCAGCAGATCCAACCCCCGGTTGGGCTTGAGCGCGTGGGTGGACACCGCGTCCAGCACACCCTTGGGCACTCCCGCCTGCTTGAGGCGGATGAGCCCGTCCGCGCTCGCGTCGCAGGCACAGCGGCGCTGCTCGATCATCTTCACGAGCTGCGCCTCGTCGAAGCCTGCCTGGGCCAGCTTCGCCACCTCCTCATCGGTAAGCGGGAGCTGGTCCGTGCGCTCGTAGATGCGCGGCAGCTGGTTCGGGTCCCACTGAATGATGTTGTAGGTCTGCGTCTGGCCCGGGAAGGGCAACACGGGCACGGACTGGCCGCTGGCGGTGGACGTCCGGGGCGACTCCGCACGGACCTGGCCCGTGGCGAGCGCGAGGGCGGCAACGAGAGCGTGAGCGAGCATGGCGTTAGAACCTGTAGCCGATGTTCATGAACACGCGGTTGGTGAGGCCGTGGTCCGCGAAGGGGATGTCCAGGGCGTAGCCCAGGCCGAGCACCACCCGCTCGCTCGCCATCAGCATGTCCACGCCCACCTGGGGCGAGATGCCAAAGCGGAAGCCCTCGTCGGGGACGATGAAGGCACCGGCCTTCAAGCCCGCGTTGAAGCTCAGCGGGAAGCCGTAGGTGCGGAAGCGCGGACCCACCAGCACGTTCAGCTGCTCGTTCTGCAGCACGTAGGCGCCACTGATGTCGAACTGGTACCAGTCAGCGCCCCAGAACGAGGCGGTGGCACCGACGAACAGCGGCGGCCCCCCTCGATTCATGCGGGACGTCTCCGCGGCGAACGCCGCGCCCCAGTTCAGCTCCAGGGAGAAACGATTCTCCGACACCCGGGAGTAGCCACCCTTCCCGTACTCGGACCCCTCGGGACCATCGGTACGGCCCCGCCCCTGGGCTTGCGCCGACAGCGGGATCACCATTGCGGCCACCAACGGAGCGGCCTTCCACAACCTGGTAAGACGCTTCATCTCAAGCTCCACGAACGTGCAGCAACCCGCCCCCTCGGACGCGGAGGGTAGCGGGATATTCAGCGCGACTTCGGGGAGAGAGCAAGAACTCCGGGGGCGCTCAGGCCCGGGGAGTAGCGGGCGGAGGAGGCTGCGGCTGCTCGCCGACTGGCGGCTGGAGCGCGGGACGAGGCTCGGTACGGGTGGTGGGCAGCCACTCGGGCCGCGCGCGCAGGTACGCCATCATCTTCTCGCGCACCAGGGCGCGTATGTCGAAGAGATTCCCCGGCTCGGCGCTCACCAGCACGCGCACCTGCATCGTCCGGTCCAGCACGTCCTCCACCACCACGGTGGCCACACGCCCGTCCCACAGGGCCTTGCCCTCGTGCTCCAGGATGCGCTGCAGTTCCACCCTCAGCGCATCCATGTCCGTGGTGAAGTCCACCAAGAGCCGCACCGGGCCCAGCATGGACTTCCCGCCCTTGCTCCAGTTCTGGAAGGGCTTGTCGAGGAACTGGGGGATGGGGATGACCAGCCGCCGCTCGTCCCACACGCGCACCACCACGTAAGTGAGGGTGATCTCCTCCACCGTGCCGAACTCGTTCTCCACCACCACCTGATCGCCAATGCGGATGGGCTGGGTGATGGAGAGTTGGATGCCGGCCAGCAACGAAGAGATGGACTTCTGCGCGGCCAGACCGATGACGAGACCCGCGATACCGGCCGAGGCCAGCAGCGACACGCCCACGTTGCGCACCGTCTCGAACTGCATGAGCAGCAGCGCGGCCGCGATGATGTAGGTGGCCGCCTCGAAGACGGAGCGCAGCACCGCCAGCTGGGTGTGCAGCCCCCGGGCCCGCGAGGGGTCCTTTGACTCCTTCGTCACCGATTGCTGGACGACCTGCGCCGTCACCCGCAGGAAGCGCAGAATGAACCACGCCACCGACACGATGAGGAGCGAGGTGAAGAGGTGCGTTGCCAGAAACTTGGCCGTGGGAGGCAACAGCAGCAGCGCCGTCCCCACCGCGCCGAGCAGCGCGAAGTACAAGAGCCGCAGCGGCCCCTTGCCCGCGGAGACCAGCGCATCATCCCAGGTGATGCGCGTCCACCGCGCCAGCCTGTCCAGGAGCGCCAGCGTGAACCGCTCCAACGCCACGCTCAACAGCACCGCGAGCACACCCGTCGCCAGCAGGCCCAGCCACTGCCACAGCTCCAGCCCCAGCACCGGCTTGTCGAAGAACACCGGCGGCAGCAGTTCGCCCACCAGCGGGCCATACTCCGCGTAGAGCGGATCAATGGACCGGACCGTGGCCTCACTGAACACCCACACCTGCTCACCTCCATTGACGCGCACACGGGCGAGCCGGATGGGGTAGAGGGTTTCGCCCACGGAGAGGGCGTCGATCTGATCAAACCGGGGATTCTCCGGGTCGCCCTCGGGCTCCTTGCTCAGGTTGGAGATGGCCCCGAGGGGCAGCTTGTGGTCCAGCACATACTTCAGACGCTGGGCCAGCCGAGCGCCCTCCCCCTTCTGTTGGGCCAGGGGGAGGTAGTCCAGGTCCAGGTAGTGGGCGGCCAGCTCGTAGTTCCCCTTGTGGACGGCATCGGAGAAGCCCTTGGCCGCCGCATAGGGCGTCTGCCGGTCCACGGAGCCGGGGGGCTCCCCCAGACCGTTGTTGAGGGCCCAGGCCCCCGGCGAGAAGACGACGGACAGAAGGAGGCACAGTCCAGTCAGGGCGCGACTCATGGCCGCCTCTTAGTGCCCACCCAGACCCCGACCCGCAACATCAATGTGCTGGAAGGTCGCCTGGCTTCCAGGGTGGCTAACGACTCCTCCCCTGTGGATTCCAGCCGGACGAGAAACCCTTGGAGTCATCAACAACCCTGGGCTAGAAAAGGCCGCCAAGGAAGAGGTCGCCGTGCAAGAGAAGCGCAAAATCCTCCTCATCGACGACAGCGAGATCACTCTCGCCATGGAGAAGGCCGTGCTGGAGGCGCGCGGCTACGAGGTCGTCGCCACATCCACGTTGATGGAGTTTGAGAAGACGTTACAAACGTGGAAGCCGGACCTCATCCTCACGGACATCCACATGCCCGAGGCCAAGGGCACGGACATCTGCCGCACGCTCAAGAACGAGTACGGCACCCAGGACATCCCCATCATCCTCTTCTCCAGCCTCCCGGACGACGAGCTGAGCAAGCTGGCCGAGCAGGTCGGTGCAGACGGCAGCCTGTCCAAAGTGAACGGACTGGAGAAGATGGGTGAGAAGATCGACGAGCTGGTGCAGAGCATCATCTGGTGACGCCGTGAGGCGGCTCGTCACCAGCCTGGCCCTGTTGGCGGCGCTCGCGGGGTGCTCGCGCAAGGAGTCGCGCCCCGCCGAGGCGGAAGTGGCCCCGCGCGGAGGCACGTCAGCCAAGGCGGACGCTCCAGGAGCCATCCTGTTCTTCTCGGCCGACGTGCGCGGCTACCTGGGCCCCTGCGGCTGCAGCGAGAACATGCGCGGAGGCATTGCGCGCGCGGCCTCGCAGGTGAAGGAAGCGGGCAAAGGCGCCCTGCCCGTCCTCTACGTGGACGGCGGTGACAGCCTCTTCGGCAGTCCCACCCTGAAGCCCGAGCAGGTGCCCCAGGAGGAGCGCAAGGCACAGGCGCTCGCCGAGGCCATGAAGCGCATGGGCCTGACGGTGCGCGCCGTGGGAGAGCTGGACGACGCGCGCGGCGCTGACTTCCGCCGAGGACTGGGACTGCCCGAGCTCGCGCCCGGCGGAGAGAAGGTGCTTGCCGCGGGGGCTCGCAAGGTGGGCGTGGTGAGTGCCTCGGATGCGGCCAGGTTGAAGCAGGCCAGCGCCAAAGCCCGCGCCGGGGGCGCCCACTTCGTGGTGGGCCTCTTCCACGGCACCCTGGAGGACGCGCAGCGGGCCGCCGCCACGCCGGAGCTCGGCGTGGACCTGGTGCTGGCCACCCATACCGCCTCCGAGTTCGACGGCGAGCAGAACAAGCTGACGCGCGACGCGGTGCCCGTGGTCGCGCTGCAGAGCAAGGGCCGCTCGCTGCTGCGCGTGGACCTGTCCTACGGCGCGAAGCCGGGCCGCTTCACCGCACAGAAGACAGCGGAGGACGCCGAGAAAGAGGCCGCCTCCATCGACCGGCGCATGGAGCTGCTGGACAGGGAGATCAACCTCCCTGGCGTCGACCCCCAGCTCAAGAGCCTCAAGCAGCAGAAGCGCGAGGAGCTGGTCGCGCGCCGGCAGGCCCTGCTCACCGCGCCGGTGGCCGCGGCTGGGGACACCGACAGCTTCACCCTGCGCTTCGTCCCCCTGGAGTCCACCCTCCCCTCGGATCCAGACGCCCAGGCGGTGGTGAACACCTATGACGCGGACGTGGGGAAGATGAACCTGGCGTGGGCCAAGGAGCACGGACAGGACTGCCCGGCCCCCCAGAAGGGTCAGGCCGCCTTCGTGGGCAGCGCCGCCTGCGCCGAGTGCCACGCGGACACCATCCCGGTGTGGGAGGCCTCCAAGCACACCCGGGCCTGGAAGACGCTCGAGGAGGTGGGCAAGCAGTTCCACCTCAACTGCACCAGCTGCCACGTCACCGGTTGGGAGCAACCCGGCGGGGTGTGCCGCCTGGACAAGGTGGCCGGCCGCGAGAACGTGGGCTGCGAGAGCTGCCACGGTCCGGGCTCCCTCCACGTCGAGGACCCCTCCACCGACAACATCACCGCTCGCCCGGGGCAGGACGTGTGCGTCACCTGCCACAACCGGGAGAACTCGCCTCACTTCGACTTCGCGACCTACCTGCCGAAAATCCTCGGCCCGGGCCACGGCAAGCCACTGGAAGTGAAGCGCAAGCCGTGAAACACATCCAGGCGGTACGTTTCTTCCCGCGCAAAGCGTCCAGCGGGAAGATAGCCTGCCTGGATGCTTGTTTGAGCGGATTGAAAAGCATCGAACACTTGAGACCCCAATCAACCCGGCCCACCCGGCAGCCGGCCTCCAGGTGACCATGCCGTCCTTCAGCCTGCTTCTCCTGGTCCTCGCCACGGTCCCGCCGTCCAAGGACACGGCGCCGATGCCTTCGCCGACCCCCGCCATGCAGGCCCCCGGCGTCGAAGACAAGCCGACGCAGGTGGGGGGCTCCGCCCAGGAGTCTGAGGTCCCCATTCAATCCGCCGAGGAGATCCTCAGGGACCTGGCCAACGAGCCCTCCGAGGACGCCGAAACCACCGCGGAAGAAGAGGCCACCGAGGAGTCCACCGAGCTCGAGGAGATGCGGGCGCTGGAGGGAGCCACGTTGGATCCAGGCGCCCGGCCCAACGCCGAGGTGCTCCAGTCGCTGCGCCGCCTGGGCGTGGCCAACCCGCTGCGCCTGCGCATGCTGGACGCACTGGAGGAGCCCACCTTCCGCGAGGACGAGGAGACCGGCGAGCTGCCGCTCATGACGGACCTCTCCAACTTCGACGTCTCGCGGGTGCAGGCCCGCTACGACATCCCGGTGGAGATGCAGCCGCTGGTGGCTCAGTACATCCAGTTCTTCCAGGGGCCGGGCCGCAAGTGGTTCAGCAAGTGGGTGAGCCGCTCCACGCGCTACCTGCCAGTGATGCAGCCCATCCTCGAGGCCCACGGGCTGCCGCGTGACACGGTGTACCTGGCGATGATTGAGAGCGGCTTCTCCCCCACCGCCTACTCGTGGGCCCACGCCTCCGGGCCCTGGCAGTTCATCGCCAGCACCGGCCGCCAGTACGGCCTGCGCCAGGACTTCTGGGTAGACGAGCGCAGAGATCCCATCAAGGCCACCTACGCCGCCGCGCGCTACTTGAAGGACCTCTACGCCGAGCTGGGCCACTGGTACCTGGCGTGGGCGGGCTACAACACGGGCAGCGGCCGGGTGCGGCGGTTGATGGACCGGCTGGGCACGAACGACTTCTGGGCCATCTCCTCCCCCGCGGAGAAGGGCCTGGCCCTGGAGACGCGGCACTATGTGCCCAAGCTCATCGCCGCGGCGCTCATCGCCAAGCACCCCGCGGCCTTCGGCTTCTCCGAAAGAGAGTTCGTCTACGAGCAGCCCCTCACCTTCGACGAGGTGAAGCTCACCGAGGCCACCGACCTGGATGTCATCGCCCGGTCGGCCGGCGTGTCCGTGACGCAAATCCTGGAGCTCAACCCGGAGCTGCGGCGCTGGTGCACCCCGCCCTCGAGCGCGAAGAATCCCTATGTTCTGCGCCTGCCCAAGGACACGGCCCAGAAGTTCACGGAGAACTTCGCCCGCCTCTCGCCCAAGGAGCGGCTCACCTTCCGCGTCCACAGGGTGAAGCGGGGCGACACGCTGTCGCAGATCGCCCTCACCTACGGCACGGCGCCCGAGGCCATCCTGCAGATGAACCAGCTCAAGAGCGTGCGGACGTTGCGGCTGAACGCGGAGCTGGTGATTCCCGTGCCGGCCGTGCGCGGTGGAGGCAAGGCAGCCGGTGGGGAGAGCGCGCTGGCCCGTAAGGTGGCGCAGGCGCGACGCAGCGGCGTGTCGGTGCTGCGCCCCGAGGACGAGGTGCCCGCGGGGACGCCGCGCGGTCCCGTCGCCACCGGCCCCATCAAGACGGAGACCATCAACGGCCGCAAGCGCGTCACCTACGGCGTGCAGTCGGGTGACAGCCTGTGGGCCATCGCCCAGCGCTTCCAGGTGAACGTGGACGACATCCGCAAGTGGAACAACCTGACGGTGCGCGCCAGCAAGAAGGCCCTGAAGGTGGGCTCGGTGCTGTACGTGTGGCCGGACAACGCCCCCAAACAGGTGGAGGAGCGCGCGGGCACGGTCATCGCCCAGCGCGCCCCTGCCGGTAACGCGGGCCGCCCCGGCAGCGTGCACGAGCTGGCCGCCGGAGAGTCGCTGTGGAGCGTCGCCCAGCGCTACGGCGTGTCCGTCGAGGACATCAAGCGCTGGAACAACATCAAGGACACCACCCGGCTGCCCACCGGCCTGCGGCTCGTGGTGAAGGCGCCGTAGGCTCGCCCACCGAGCGCCGGGCTTCATTGTCGTCTGTCAGACAACCGACTACGCTCCCCTGAAACGGCACAAAGGGGACGCACCATGGCAGGCACACGAGCGCCAGCCGTCACTTTCTCGGTGAGACCGCACGAGCCAGGGCAACTGGTCGTCAGCCGTTTCATGGGAACCGAGGCGCTAAGCCGTCCGTATGAGTTCCGAGTGGACTTCCACCCCCTGGCGCCCGAGCCGCTGGAAGCCCAGGAGATGCTCGGGAGCGAGGCGCTGCTGAAGGTGGACCTGCCTGACGGCGGCGCTCGCTACGTGCACGGACAGGTGCGCGCGGTGGACTCGCTGGGCCAGGAGGCCGGGCTCTGGCGCTACCGCGTGTGGGTAGTCCCCAAGCTGTGGTGGCTGAGCCAGGTGAAGCGCAGCCGCATCTTCCAGGGCAAGACGGTGCCGCAGATTGTCAAAGCGGTGCTGGAGGAAGGGGGCGTGCAGGTGAAGCTGTCGCTGAGCGGCAGCTACGAGGCACGCGAGTACTGCACCCAATACCGGGAGTCGGACTTCGCCTTCGTCAGCCGGTTGATGGAGTGGGAGGGCCTCTTCTACTTCTTCGAGCACACGGAGGGCGGGCACGTGATGGTGGTGGGCGACAAGCCCAACGTGCACGAGCCCCTGCCGGGCGGAGCGAAGCTGCCTCTGCGGGACAACGACCGGCGAGCGGCGACCGGGGAGTTCGTGTCCTCGCTGCAGCGGGTGCACCGGCTGCGGCCAGGCAAGGTGCACCTCAAGGACTTCGATTTCGAAAAGCCCGCGCTGGACGTGTCGGGCAAGACGCAGGACTCCAGCAACGGGCAGGACGCGCTGGAGGTGTACGACTACCCGGGCGAGTACGTGGCACCCGCGGTGGGTAAGGGCGCGGCGAAGGTGCGCCTGGAGGAGGCGGTGCAGGCGGCGCGCACGCTGGATGGCGAGGGCGCGTGCCCACGGCTGACGGCGGGCTACCGCTTCGAGGTGGAGGACGGAGGCACCTATTCCGGCGAGTACGTGGCCGTGGAGGTGGTGCATTGGGGCCGGCAGCCGGAGACACCCGGGCACAGCGAGGCGCTGGGCAACCTGTACCGCAACCACTTCAAATGCATGCCGGCCAGCATCCCCTTCAGGCCGAGGCGGACGACTGCCGTGCCGCACCTCACCGGGTTGCAGACGGCCACGGTGGTGGGGCCCTCGGGAGAGGAAATCCACACGGACGAGCACGGGCGCATCAAGGTGCAGTTCCACTGGGACCGAGAGGGCCAGCGGGACGACAAGGCCTCGTGCTGGGTGCGCGTCAGCCAGACGTGGGGAGGCCCAGCGTGGGGCGCGCTGTACCTGCCGCGCATCGGCCAGGAGGTGGTGGTGCGCTTCCTCGAGGGCAACCCCGATAGGCCCCTCATCGCTGGCACCGTCTACAACGGGGGCAACCCGACGCCCTACGCCCTGCCGGATGACAAGACGAAGTCCACGCTCAAGAGCGCCTCCAGCCTGGGCAGCGACGGCTTCAACGAGTTCCGCATTGAGGACGCGGCCGGTGAGGAGGAGATCTTCACCCACGCCCAGAAGGACGAGGACCTCGTCACCGAGAACGACAAGGGCCAGCACGTCATCGGCTACGAGGACCTCCTGGTGAAGAAGGATCGCCAGCGCACCATCGAGGGACATCAGAAGCTGCACGTGCACCTGGACGACGCGAGCCTCGTCGAGGGCAACCAGTCCCTCCAGGTGAGGGGCAACCGCACCACCTCCGTGTCGGGCAGTCACGACGAATCCGTGGAGGGCCATCAGTCCATCACCGTGGCCCAGGATCTCCAGGTGGACGTGCTTCAGGCGTCTTCGGAGAGCGTGGGCGCGGCCAAGGCCACCACCATCGGTGCTGGCTCCATCGTCAACGTGGCGCTGGCCTATAACGAGGCCGTGGGCGCGGCGTTCACAGAGCAGATCGGCGCTGCCCACACGGAGCTCGTCCTCGGCAGCCGGCAGGAGATGGTCGCCAAGGACAAGGAGACGAAGGTCGGGGGCGACTTCCAGATTGAGGTCACCGGGGCCTGCACGCTCACCGTCGGCAAGGACTCCAAGATTCAGACAGGGCTCGACACCGAGGTGACCATCGTCGAGCCCTCGAGCTGGTTGGCCAAGACCTTCAACGTCTCGGCAGACAAGTTCTCCGTCATCGTCGGTGACAAGCTCTACCTCAGCCTCGAGAAGTCGGGAGCCATCAAGCTGTTCGGCAAGACCATCACCCTCGACGGCTCCGACATCAAGGCGAAGGGCGGCAAGGTCAAGCTGCTCGGGGCTGGCTCGGTGTCAGGCAAGTCCGTCAAGAACAAGGACATCGAGGCGCTCCCCGAGGCCGATCCGAAGAAGCCCTACATGGAGTTCGAGCTCAAGGACGCGGAGGGCAATCCCCTCAAGGACGTGGAGTTCGAGATCGAGCTGGAGGACGGAACGAAGAAGAGCGGCAAGGTCGACGCCAACGGCCGCGCGCGCGTCGAGAACGTACCTCCTGGCCAGTATTGGATTTCCTTCCCCAAGCTGGATGGAACCCTCGGCCGGGGCTGATGCCAGGAAGACCGTCCCATGCCCAAGACACACAAGGTTCAGCAGGGCGAGACCCTGACCAGCATCGCGGAGAAGTACGGGTTCGTCGATGACTGGAAGGCCCTCTACCAGGCCCCCGAGAACGCGGCGCTCCGCAAGAAGCGCCCCAACCCGATGCTCATCTACCCGGGCGACGAGGTGGCCATCCCCGCCCTCCCTCCCACCCGCGTCAAGGGAGTCACCGGCGGCCCGCAGAAATTCCAGCGCCAGCCGGACGATGGCCTCAGCCTCATCAAACGCGCCCGGCAGCTCAGTGCCGAGTACATCCGGCTGCGCGACAAGTACATGACCTGGGTGTCCGACAAGGAGCGCTCGGGCTGGTTCTCCATCGCGGAGTGGACCCAGGCCCTGGTCACCCAGGACGCGGAGGCCTACGGCAGCCGTGCCAACAAGGCCCGGATCAAGAAGTTCCAGGAGGACTACGAGAAAGAGGCCCAGCCCCAGCGCGAGGCCTACGAGTCCAAGTGCCGCGAGCTGGTGAATCTGATGCTCATCCAGTCCTTCAAGCGCCAGTTCGAGTCGCTCGCGGACGAGGACCGGGCTCAGTGCTACGCGGACCTGACCGAGGCCTTCAACGAATCCAACGTGGGCCGCACCTTCATCCTCCAGGAGCTGAAGAAGGCGGAGAAGAGCGACCCCACGGCCCTGCTGACCGGCGTCTTCAAGATCATGAAGGAGGCCAACGGAGCCTTCTGGAAGTTTCTGGCCGAGTTCGCCCCGACGATCGTCCGGTGGAAGGAGGAGCAGGCGCTCGGGTACATCGAGCACCTCATCGTCCAGCGCGTGCGAGGCATCTCGGTGGACCTGCTGCGCAAGAAGGTGAGCCTCTACGAGACGACGACCATCGTGCGCGTCCGGCAGGCGTTCACCATCACCGTGCTGACGCCCGAGCACATCCGTCTCAATGAGACCCCCAACGCCCAGCGCATCAGCGGGTTCCTGAACAAGGCCTTCGAATCCATCAACCTGGCGCTCGCGCTCAACGAGCTGAGCAAGAAGCAGGGCACCAAGGAGATCCTCTCCGCGGTGGGAGCGGTCGCGGCCATGCTGGAGCAGTTCAAGACCGTGACCGCCGCGCTCACGGCGCGCAAGTGGATGCGCGTGGCCGGCGCGGGCACCGAGGCCTCGGTGCTGGCAATCATCACCGGCGTGTGCGACGCCGTCACCGGCAGCATGGATGCCTGGGATCGCGCCTCCAAGGGTGACTACGACTCGGCCCTGGTCTACGGAGCGGGCGCGGCGGGAGGCGCGGCGGCAGCGGTCGGCGCCTCGCTCATCGTCTTCGGCGCGGGCACGTCCTGGACGGGTGTCGGCGTGGTGGTGCTGCTGGCCGGAGCCATCGTGTCGCTGGGAGCCGCCCTCGCCTCGGTGTTCGGCAACTTCGATGACACCGCGCTCCAGCTCTGGGTGCTCAACAACCGCTTCGGCAACGATGGCGATGACCCCGCCAGTGAGTTCCGCGAGTGGAAGAACAACCCCACCAAACAACTCGAGGGACTCAAGGACGCACTCGCCCTCGTCGAGTTCGAGGGCAGCTTCAGCGAGGAGAAGCACCAGCTCGTCATCAAGCCGTCGATGGTGCTGACGTGCTCGCAGGTGCGCGTGACCATCGGCGCCTCGTGGGACCTGGGGATGTACCAGCACTGGCGCAACCGTCTGCTCGACGAGCGCAGCGCATCCCTCAAGCTGGAGGGTAACCGGGTGACGGAGATCACCATCACCGTGCCCCAGCCTCCAGGTCAGCGGAAGCGAGTGCTGTATACGGAGCTCCGCGTGGACATGCTCGTGGACGCCTACAACGATGGCAAGACGATGACGTACAGACGCTCGGCCAAACTGGAGCCGTCGGTGACGGAGAGGATCCGCTCATGGTTCTGACGCCTCCTCCGCCTTCGCGAGCCCTGGCGGCCATCTGCTATGTGGCGGCGCTCGGAGCAGGTGGACTCGGCGTATTCCTGGTGGCGCAGGTGCTGCCGGGGGATGGGTCGCAGCAGAAGCGGCTGTTCTTCATGGGACTCGCGGGGCTGTCCCTGTCCTTCGCCCTGCTGATGGTGGCCGTGGCCGAGCTGGGCCGCCGCGGTGTGCTGCTCTGGCGGAACGAAGGCGGGAAGCTCATCGGGCAGGTGATGGCCACCGGCGAGCAGGTGTTCATGCCGGCGCGAGGCCCCGCTCGGGTGGACGTGGAGCTGCGGGCCCTGTCCAACGGGGTGAACGCGGAGCAGTACTCCGTCTGGCTCTTCTCGCCGCTGTTCGGCCCGGTGCGCATGGGAGCAGGCGGTGGTGGGAACGTGGAGATCGTGCGTCAGCGGTGGGGCGCGGCCACGTTCTCCGAAGCGGACGCGGAGCTTCCGCCTCGCCCCCCACCGGACAGCGGCGTGGAGGTGGAGCCGGACGGCCGGTGCCGGGTGCCCGCCGGCTGGGGCCTCTTCGCGATGCTGTTCCTCATGTCCGGCCTGCTGGTGGTGCTCCCCATGGTGGCGGTCGCGCTCATGTCGTCCGGGCCCGGAGGCCAGCTGTTCGCGGCGGGAACGTGCGTGGTCGCCGCCGCGGTGGCGCTCTTCACCCTCCTGTACGCGTTCTCCCACTGGGAGCTGCGGGTCGAGGCGGACGGCGTGCAGATACGCCGCTGCGTGGGGCCGCTGTCCCTGGGCTCGTGGCGGCGGCTGCCCGGGGACCTGCGGTTGGACTTGTCCCGCGCACCGCGCATTTCGTGGGTCGACAGCTCCGGCAAGGCCTGGTTCCGTGTCCTGGCCCTCGTCCGGCGTCCGACGCTAACCGGCGTCCTCTGGCTCACGGCCACGCTGCGGCGCACCAGCGGCGCGCGCCCCCAGTCCTGGCGCGCCATCCCATAAGCTCGCGGCCCGGCGCGTCGAGGCGCACGCGGGCCCAGCTCTCATCTCAGCCCTGCTCGAGCAGAAGCTTCAGCTCGCGGACCCGACGGGTGATGTGGTCGCGGTCCAGCCGGCGGAAGCTCTCGGGCAGCAGCTCGCGGCTGGTGCACTCCTGCACCGCCACCAGGTTCTGCAGCTCGATCTCCAGCGGGTAGCTCGGCGGCACGAAGTCCTCAAAGACGGCCTTGAGGTCCTCCACCGTGGCCTGCTCGCGCCCGTGGGCCAGCGCCCGGAAGCGCGTGCGCACCAGCACCGCCTCCATGTCCGCGCCGCTCAGCTGGCGCGTCCCCGTCGGAATCAGCTCGGAGATGGACGGCACCTCCAGCTTCAGGCCCGTCTTCTTCTGCATCACCTTGAAGAGCTCCTCCCGCTCCTCCTCCGTCTCTGGATAGAAGAGCGCGAGGTGCTCCTCGGCGCGGCCCTGACGCTTGAGGTCAATGGGCAGCAGGTCCGGCCGCGCCGTCATCAGGAACCAGACGATCTTCCCGCGGTACACCGTGTTGCCCATGAACGAGGCGATGGAGCCGAACACGCGGCTGCTCGTCCCCGAGTCCCCGCCCGAGTCGCGGTTGCCCAGGAACGTGTCCGCCTCGTCCACCATCACCGCCACCGGCCAGAGCGCCTTGAGCAGGTTGAAGATCTTCTCCAGGTTGGCCTCGGTGACGCCCTGCCACTGGCTGCGGAAGTTGAGGAACTTCACCACCGGAATGCCAATCTCTCCCGCGAAGCAGGACACCAGGAACGTCTTGCCCGTGCCCACCGGGCCGCTCACGAGGTAGCCCATGGGCATCACCTCGATGCGCCCCTTCTTCAACGCGTTGGCCGCGTTGCGCAGCATCTCCTTGGCCTTGGCATGGCCCGCCACCGCGTCCAGCGTGTGCACCGGCTCGATGAACTCGAGCAACCCGTGGCACTCGGCCTGGATGAGCTCCTTCTTCTTCTCCTTGAGCAGGTCGGAGGTAATCCGCACGCCGTGCTCGAGGGCCTCGGTGAGCACGCGATCCAGGTTGATGCGCGACAGGCCCGCCGTCATCTTCGCCAGGCCTGCCAACGGCACGTCCGACACCGCCGCGAGCTTCTTGCCCTCCAGCTTGTAGCGCACGTACTCGAGCCGCTCCTCCTCCGTGGGCAGGGGCAGCTCGATGGGCGCCACATAGGGGTTGCGCGTGAGGCGCTGGGACATGTCCGCCAGGTTCTCCGCCAGCAGCACCACGGACACGTCGCCCGCGAGGAACTGCGGGTCGTGCGCCCACTTCTCCAGCGTGGCCAGCACGAAGCGGTCCTCGGCGGACAGGTGGCTCATCTCCCCGCCCGGCACCAGCGTCTCGGCGAAGTCGATGATGAGCGCCAGCGACTTGCCCTCGCTCACGCGCATCCGCAGGAAGTTCTCCAGAATCTGCAGCGCCCGGGCCGGATCCCTCGGCAGGCTCTTGGCGTAGTCCGTGCCGTAGAGCGCGTCATAGCCGGCCATCGTCCGCTGCAACTCCTTCTGCGTCTCCGGAGAGGAGGAGCGCACGCCGGACGAGCGATCGTAGAAGAGGACGTGATCTCGCCCGCCGAACAGCTCCTCGGAGAGGAAGGTGCGCAGGGGTCCGAAACCCCGGCTGCCGTCCTCCTGGGTGGTGGGCTGGAGGTCCCTCACCGCGCCGTAGAGGAGGAACGTGCTGACAGTCTTCGTGTAGTACTTCTGGGCCAGCTTCCGGGCCCACCCGGGCAGCTCCGCGAGCGGATCCGCCGCATCCACCTTGCGTGACTTGGTCACGGACACACCCCTCCGGCCCCTTCCCGGGGCGCTCGCGCCCACCTCAACCGGGTGGGCGCCTGTCTGATTGCTGGACTACTTGCAGCCGCGCTGCTTCTTGAGCCGCGGCTTCAGCGTAGCGGCGACTCCCCCTTCGGGAGTCACATCCACGTTCACATCATCGTGGCAACGCAGCCGGAGGCCTACCTGTTTCACGCTCAGCGGCAGACGCACCCGCTTCGGGGTGGTGCCCCACTCCTGGCCGCCCGCGACGATGGTGGCTCCGGACGGAATGGACAGCACCTCCACCTCGAAACCGTCCGGCTCGAGCTTGAGCTGCACGTCCACGGGCTTGTCGCCCGCGGCCGGGGTGATGCGCTTCTGGGCCGGCTTGAAACCTGGGGCACTGGCAACCACCAGGACCTCCTCGCCCGCGGTCAGCTCGCCAATGTAGGTCGAGCTGTTGCCCTTCTCGCGCACCACCTTGCCGCCCACTGTCAGCTCGGCATCCGCCGGCTGGGTGACGACCACCACGCGAGCGAGCTGCACCTCGCGCTCGAGGTTCACCCGCACCGGCAAGGGCGTCATGCCTTCCTTGACCACCCCCGTATAGGTGTAGGGCTTGTAGCCCTCGACGCTCACCAGCACCACGACGGGACCAGCCTTCACCTGCTGGAGGATAGGACCGTTCGTGGGCATGTCCTTCAGGTCCTGGCCGCTGATGTTCACCCGCACCGAGCCCTGCACATTAGGGGGCAGCAGCTCCACCAGGATGAAGCCGGTGGGCTCCGGCCGGGTCATGACGAAGCCGGCCACGCCCGCGATCATCAGGATCGCCAGGGCGGCGAACCCCGCGACGAGGGGCATCCGGTTGGAGGTCTTGGGCGTCGGGGCCGGAGCCGGAGTCGGCGCCGGAGCCTGGGCCGCGGCGGCCCGAGCAGCAGCAGCCTGCCGCAGCGGCGTGGCGGGGGTGAGCGCAAGCGGATCCTCCTCCTGCTCCAGGTCCTCCATGTCGGGCGGAGGCGCCACCGGGGCTTGGGTCCGAGGTGCCGCGACGGGCATGGACTGCGAGGGCCGCGACGGCATGCCCACGGACGAATCGGACACAGGAGGCTCCGTGCGAACGCGCGGCATCCCCTCCATCGTGTTACGGCCCTGGCGGGCCACGGTGGTGCTCTCGGCGGAGGGCGCCGACGCGGGCACCGGCGGCCGCGGCGGAGGTGACATCACCGGAGGCATCCGCACGTTGGAGACACGCTGCGGCGGTTGCTCGTCGATGATGGGCACGCGCGGCACCTCCACCGGCGTCACCATGCGGCCGGGGCCCATGAGCCCAGGCTGGGTGGTCGGCTCGTCGAAGTACTCAGCGCTGCTCACCACCTGCGTGGCATTGGACTCCTCCTCCGGCGGGAGCGGCGCCACGGGCGCGGGCGTCACCTTGGGAGCGGGCATGGCGCCAAGCGTGGGGGAGCGGCGGACACCCGCGGACGATGGCGTGGCGGGCATCGGAGGCGATACGGCCGGCTGGCCCGTCAACGAGGGGCTCGCCGGCTGCGGCGCCGACGAGCTCCCACTGAAGCCCATCTCGATGGCGGCCAGCATGCCCTCGGGGGGCTTGATGTCCGAGTACTCCAGCAGCCGCTGCTTCTCGCGCTCCACGTCCTCGGCGAAGGTGGACTTCATGTACTGCATGAGGTCCTTGCGGCCGAAGATGGACTCCGAGGTGAGCAGGAAGCGCTGCAGGTCGTCGCCCAGCTCGTTGGCGTACTGGTAGCGCTCGTCCACGTCACGCGCGAGCGCCTTGAGGACGATCTTCTCCAGCGTCTCGGGGATGCGGCGGTTGTACGTGGAGGGCGGGGCCACCTCGGCCTTGCGCACCTTCTCCAGCACGCTGAAGTCGCTGTCGCCCACGAAGAGCCGCTCACCGGTGAGCATCTCGTAGAGGCACACGCCGATGGCGAAGATGTCCGAGCGCCGGTCCAGCGGCAGGCCGCGGATCTGCTCCGGGCTCATGTAGCCGAACTTGCCCTTGAGGATACCGGCCTGCGTCTTGGTGGCCTTGCCCGCCGCCTTGGCGATACCGAAGTCGATGACCTTGACCTCGCCATCGAAGGAGATGAGGACGTTCTGGGGCGAGATGTCGCGGTGGACGATGTTCAGATCGCGCCCCATGTTGTCCTTCTTGCGGTGGGCGTAGTCGAGCCCCTCGCACATCTTGGACACCACGAAGGCCACCAGCGGGACGGGAGCAGGCTCACCCTTCTTCCGGCATCGGTCGAAGATGGCCCGCATGTCCTTGCCGGGGATGTACTCCATCGCGATGAAGTAGCTGTTGGAGATCTGCCCCAGCTCGTAGATCTGCGCGATGTTGGCGTGGTTCAGCTGGACGCTGATCTTCGCCTCATCGATGAACATCGTGATGAACTCGTCATCCTCGGCGATGTTCGGGAGGATGCGCTTGATGGCGACGAGGCGTTCGAAGCCTCCCGCTCCAAACATCTTTCCGCGCCACACTTCCGCCATGCCGCCGATGTTGATGCGGTCGAGGAGAAGGTATTTCCCAAACGGGATGGGTTGCCGCTTCGGTTGAGTGGTCGTCACGGGCGTACGTGGCTCGGGGTGGATGGCCGAGCCTATCGACCGCGCGTCCACAGGGTCAACCGCGTGGAGTTGCCCACATCCAGAAGCTCCCCTCCCCCGTTAAGGCGTGGGGGCTGGCGCCACCGCCCCGGCGTCCAGGGACTCCTCGACCCCAGCGGGAGCCGGAGCCTCGGTCACCCCCTGGAGAGGGACCTCCGCCGTCCCCTCCTCCTCGGGCAGTGAGGGTCGCACGAGCGCCACGTACGGCTGGCCCTCGACAGAGAGCACCGATGGGAGTCCGAAGCGCTCGCCCGCTGGCAGACCGACCAGGGTCACCCAGGCCTTTTCGGCACCGGGAGCCAGGCAGTAGATGACCGTCCCCACCGCGAGTCCTGATGCGTCATGAACGGGCCCTTGGCACTGCTCTCGGACCTGGAGCGACCAGGCGGACATGCGCTCGCCCCTCACCAGGTACGGCGGTGGAGGGAGCTGCTCGAGCAGAGACCGCAACACCGCGGGGTCCGAAGGAACCGTCTTCCCATGGGCCAGCGCCGCGGCCTTCTCCTCGAACTGGCTCAGCACCAGGGAGGCCACGTCCTCGGGATGCAAGGGCACCTGGTTCTCGGCGAGCACCAGGTCGAAGAAGAGCGCGCTCACCAGCAGGATCGGCAGCAGCCGGTAGCCCTTGAAGCCCTCACCGCGGCCACGCACCAGGCCCCAGAGGACAACCCCGAGCACCACAGCTGTGGCGGCCAGCACCAGGGCGGGCCACACCACCGGAGGCGGCGCCAAGAAGGCGGATACCTCCGCGGTCCGGGCTCGCAGAGCGTCCCGCAGGTCCCCCCCGTAGAGCCACGCGAGGGTCGGCAGGCAGACCGCGTTGGCGAGGAGCGTCTTGATCGAGGGCCGCTTCATCCTGCGAGCGTTCGAGCGGGGTCCGTGGCAGCGGCCCTGTGGCTGGGGAACCAGGCCCCGGCCACCGCGGCGAGCAGCCCAAGCACCACTCCGCCCACCACCACCGTCCAGGGGAAGGAGAAGAAGCTCTCGGGCTTGAAGGGGAACTGCGGCAGGTAGGAGGCCGCGAGCCGATCGATGACCAGCGCGAGGAGGATCGCCGCGAGGGTGCCCAGGAAGCCCCCGATCAGCCCCACCACCCCCGCCTCGGCCAGGACGATGTTGCGCACGTCCGAGCGCGAGGCGCCCACCGCCTGCATGACGCCAATCTCCTTGGCCCGCGCGCGCACCGAGGCGCTCAGTGCGTGGGCGATGTTCACCGCCGCGAGCACGCAGATGAGGATGGACAGCAGCGCCAGCGCGGACGTGGTGAGCGTCACCGCCGCGCCCACGTTCTCCGCGAGCCGCCGCTCCTGGTCGTCGATCTCCAGGCCCATTTCCTTCACCGCCGCCACGATGTCGGGCACCGCACCAGGGCTCCTGGCCACCAGCGTGACGCCCGTGAACGTGTCCGCGTCCTGGCCCAGCTCGCGGTTGAGGCGGACGGCCGTGTCCAGCGGCAGGGTGACGCCCGCGAGCAGCGCTCGGTCAGAGGCGCCCACCACCTGCAACTGGGACGAGATGACCGGAGCGTTCGGCTGCGACGCGGCCACGTAGGAGCGGTTGAAGTCCACCGGGAAGGTGAAGCCGACGAGCATCCCCGGCGCGAGCCTCGGCAGCTTGCGGGCCGGGGCAAAGGTGTTGTTGTAGATCTCCAACAGCCGCGTGGAGATGAGGACCGGCAACGGCTGGCCCGGCCCTGGGTCGACGAACTTCCCCAGCTGCACGTCGCCCTCGACGAGGCCGGGGTCCACGCCCACGGCGAGCACGTCCACGCCCATGCGCAGCCTGCGGCCGAAGAAGTCCCCGTTGTAGAGGCTCGCCGCGGGGACGCGCACGCTCATCTTCCGGTGGAGCTTCTCCACGTCCGGCAACGCCTGGAGACGCTCCACCATGGCCGCGTCCAGCTTGCCGCCACCGAGGAATGAGCCGAGCGACACCGCGGGAGGCACCACGTCCACCAGCCGCGCGTCGTTGGGGAAGATCTTCTCGCGGATGACGCGACCCACGCCCAGGCCCAAGCCCACGAAGAAGACGAGCGCCCCCACGCCCATGGCCACGCCGAAGGCGGAGAAGAACGCGCCCCGCCGCTCGCGCGCGAGGCTCAGCCGAACCAGCCGAGACAGCGCCGCCAGCCTCATGACACACCTCCCGCCAGCGCAGGACGAGGCTCCTCGACGAGCCGGCCCTCCTTGAGGCGCAGCACACGCCGAGCCGCCGAGCTCATCCGCTCCTCGTGGGTGACGGTGAGCAGCGTGAGGCCCTCGCGGTGCAGCTCCTGGAAGAGCGAGATGACCCCGGCACCCGTGGCCGCATCGAGGTTGCCGGTGGGCTCGTCACACAGGAGCAGCCGCGGGCCGGTGAAGAGGGCGCGGGCGATGGCCACGCGCTGGCGCTCGCCACCGGAGAGCCGCACCGGCGTGCGATCCTTCTTGGCCAACAGGCCCACCCGGTCGAGCAGGGACTCGGCGCGCTTGCGCGCCTCGGGGGAAGCGGAGCCGAAGTGCGAGGGCATCAGCACGTTCTCCACCGCGGACAGGTTGGGGATGAGGTGGAAGGACTGGAAGACGAAGCCCACGTGCTGGTTGCGGAAGCGCGCGAGCTCCTTGTCCTTCAGGCCGGACAGCTTCACGCCGGCCACCTCCACGTCGCCCTGGTAGTGCACGTCCAGGCCACCCAGCAGGTGCAGCAACGTGGACTTCCCACTGCCGGAGGGGCCCACCACCGCGACGAACTCACCGTCCGCCACGTCGAGCGAGGCTCCATCGAGGACACGCACCTCGGTGCCATCCCCGTCCCGGTACTGTTTGACGATGTCGCGTGCGCGTATCACTGGGGTGCCAACCAGAGGGTGAGCTCGGCCTGCAGGGCCTTCTCCTTCTCGGAGAGGCCCAGCGTTACCGCGCGGAGGTCATTCGTTGCGTCCAGCCAGCGCACCGTGGTCGCCTTGATGGCGAAGCCGCCAATGCCCCAGGCCTCGGAGGGAAGCGCCTTCACCGCGTCGGACAGGCGCCGCAGGTCCAACACCGCACTCAGCACCGGGCCCTGGAGCGACGCGCGCAAGTCCTCGGCCACGGGGCTGTTGCCAGCGGGCCCCTTGAGCTGGGTAAGCGCCGCCTCGAGGCGGGACTGCGGCGCGGCGAGCACCACCTTGTCACCCACCATGGCGAAGTGCGCGCCCTCTCCCTGTCGGTACGAGGTGAGGTAGACGCGCTGGCCGTTGACGTCCGAGGGCTTCACCTCGGCGCCGAAGCGAGGGGCGATGGAGGGCAACTTCTCCAGCGTGGCAGCGAAGCCGGCCGCGTCTTCCGACTCGCCCGCCACCACCATGTGCACGAAGCGGAAGGGGTTGGTGCGCCGCGGGTCCAGCAACGGAATGCCGGCCCCGAGCTGCACCGTAGGCGACAGGGACACCCCCGCGACGACGCCGGGCTTCAGCTTGTCGAGCAGTTCGCCCTTCACATCGAAGCCGGTCTCCTGCACGGCGCGGGTGACGTAGGAGCCGACGAGGTAGGGCCAGACGCCACTCAACTGCGAGGGATCGCCCCGGTAGCGCGCCATGAGGAAGCTGTCCTCGGGGAGGTAGCCGAGCAGATCCGGCCCTGCCTGCGGGGTGAGCGCGGCGAGCGAGGCCTGAGTGTCGGGCCACGGCGTGTCCATTCGCAGCGTCACGGCGCGCTCGCCGAGCGAGCCCGTCAGGGTGACGGACTGGGTGGTACCGGCCGGGACGAGGAAGCCGACGCCCCCGGGGAGGAAGGCGTAGAAGTCGCGCTCAGCGGGCAGGCGGTTCAGCGAGGCGGTGAGGAGCGGCTCCTGGACGAGCGACTTCTCCGCGGGCAGCGTGGCGTAACTGGAGAGCTGGGACACCATGGCGCCCGCGCCCAACAGGGCGTAACCCTCGGAGAAGAGGAGCCCCAGCGCGGGCTGCTGCGCGCCAGACCTGCTGAAGGTGATGAGCGTGCCGCCGGGGACCTTCTGCTCGGCGCGCTCGGAGGCCCCGAGTCGATCGCGAGCGAGCCTGGCGAAGGTGTCCGTCAGGGCCTTCTCGTCCTTCACGCCGAGCACGGAGAAGGCCTGGTTGCCGCCGAGCAGGGCCGCGCCCGCGCCCCGGGCCGGATCGATGCCGGCGGCCTCCATGGCCTGGCGGCTGCGCAGGTCCACGCCCACCTGCCGCATGATGCTGGAGACGTAGGACTCGGCGGTCTGGGCGTTCTGGAGCTGGGCGACGAAGTTGGCCAGCTTGAGGTTCTGGAAGCGCGCGAGCTTCTCGCCAAGGGCCCCGAGGTCGGGGACGACGAGGGCGGCCGGAGCGCCACGGGGCAGGAAACGAGCAGGATTGGTCACCTTCGTCCCGCCCTGCTTCTCACCGCAACGGGAGCAGCCGGCGAACACGAGCAGGACGAGCAGGAGCCAGGAAGGGGCGCGGCGGTGCATGGAACCGGGAGTGCAGACGGCCCGAGGCCCGGAGTCAATTTCTTCCTGCGGGGAGCCCCTGAAAGGCCGTTCGGGGGCCGACCTTGCCCCTCCCCGAACAGTGCTGGGAGAGCGGGTGCTTGACCCACGACCCGGCGGGTCTCCTCACCAGATGTTGTCGGAGAAGAGGCAGTGGAGGAGCTTCACCTTGCCGAAGCCGGTGTTGCCCACCTGGAGGTCCGGCACGGGGGTGAAGAGCACATCATTGGGCAAACGGACCGACCCGAAAGACTCACGAACGAGCGCATCGAGCTTCGCCTCGAGCGGCTGGAGCTCGGGAGGAAGTGGAGGGAACCATGCCTCGGAGGCCGACCGCTCATCATCCAGATCCACCTCTTGAGAGGCATGAAGGAAATGCACCGGAGCCAGGATGCTTACGAACACCACGATGCACTTCCTCTCACGCTGAGACTTCTGAGTGCCGGGCAGATAGACCCGAACATGGCGGCTCGGGTCGTAAGGGAGCCCAGGCAATTCCCATTGTACGCATTCAGGGAGCTGCTCGCGCACACGCTGCCGGAAGTTCTTCCAAACCGAGTCAGCCATCTCTGCTGCCTGACGCACTGCCACCCATCGTTTGTATTCCTCGCTCTGTCGATGTCTCGGATCATCTCCGTGAATGCCCGACGGGAAGTAGCGATGCACGAGCTTGATGAGAGCCTCGGAGGAAAAACGCTCATCCATGCTGTCTACCCCTCAATCTTCAGGGAAGGATTTCGGCTCGATTCCCTGCCTGACGAACTTCGTCACCGTGGCGCCGTTGATGGACTCCACCAATAACCTCAACATCTCGTTCCGAAACTGCTGGCAGGCAAGTGCCGACACGGTCTCGGCTCCACGCAACACCATCTGAGCAGCTGCATCAGCGGCTGCTGACGCCCTCCTCTGCGCGACCACGTTCGAAATCGTACGTCTCGAATTGATGACGGGCACTCCGACTTCGACATCGCACCAAGCCTGCAAGGGCCTGCTCCGAGACACTCGAGACAACAGAATGTTCACCTGGGCGATCTTCCATCCGCCGGGTTCAGGTCCCTGCTCAGACACGAAATCGTGGAAATCGAACGCCGACGGCGGGATGTGCCCACCCGACACGGTGGCGCACGCATCCAGCAACAGAATCATCGCTCCCAGCAGGAGCAGGTGCACCCAGAGTCCTCGTTTCATGGTCCTCCCCCAAGCCATGGGCCCTCGGGAGTCATGAAACAGGGAGCACTTCGGACCCGCAACGGCTCACGCCATCCGCTGTCGGGAATCCCTCAGCGCACCCGCGTCCCGTGCGGCAGCGGACCCGAGGTCTCCTCGGTGAACTCGAGGAAGCGCTCCATGTCGCGCACTGTCTCGTCCGTGGCGTGGGCCTCGGCGCTGAGCGCCTCGAGTTGCCGATTGACGCTCTCCGGATCCCGGATCGCAATGGACTGCTCGTGCGTCAGCCGCATCAGATCCTCGATGCTCGCCAGCTGGTGGCTCACTACCTCGCGGCTCTCGCTCGCCTGCTCGAAGCGCGACAGCCGCCGCTTTAGAATCTCCAGCCGCTTCTCCTTCACTTCCTTGAGCCGCGGATTCGACTCCTGCGCCACCTCTGCATCCAGCGTGCGCACCTCCTTCTCCAGCGACTGCCGCTCCGCCGAGTTGAGGTACGTGCGGTACTGGTTCAGCGTGGAAATGAGCCGCAGGAATGAGGTGAGCAACGCGTCCAGTCGCTGCTCGCTGCTGGCCGCCAGCACCCGGCCTCCGGGCAGCTTCGCGTAGTTGGCCAGAATCTTTTCCTTCAGCCCCACGAGCTGCTGGTAGTGCTCGCGCTGCGAGGCGGCCAGCTCCGCCAACAGCGTGTCCACCTGCTGCCGCGCGGCCTCCGTGTCCTGCGCGTCCGGCGAGCGCGAGCGCACCGCGCGCTGGAATCGCTTCGAGGAGGACACCACCCCCAGGTACAGCCCCTCCACCCCGAGCGCCACCAGCGCCGGCAGCGGTTCTCCGGTAAGCGCCGCGGAGGCCCCCGCGGTCAACAGCCCCACCAGGTTGGCGGGCATCATGAAGGCGGCCTTCAGGAAGTTGGGTGTGCGGGCCACGGAAGTCCTCGCCAGGGAGGCGCCTCGCGGTTCAGAGGGCTCAGGGCCCTCGCGCCTCCGACACGTATTTCAGCGCGCCGAGGTCGCGGGTGTCCTCGGCTGGCGGAGCCACCGCCGTGCGCCTGATCTTCTGGTAGAGCGCCGAGGCGCTCTGGAAGAGCTCGTCATAGGTGACGGGCGCCTCGCCGGAAAGCCCGAAGAAGGCCCGATTGTCCGCCAGTGTCGCCGGGGGCGCGCTGCGGATGGCCTCGGTGGGGTCTCCCAGGTACGGCGCCACCTCGCCCAACAGCCGCGCCGCGGGCCCTGGATCCTTCTGGACGCTGGCGCCGGCATCCAACAGCCCACGGATGACCCGGCGGACCGCATCCGGGTAGCGCGCGGCATAGTCACCCCGAGCCACCAGCACCGTGGCCACCAGGTGCGGCGCATCCGCCGTGGTGGCCAGCACCGAGCCCCCTCGGTCCCGAGCGGCCAGCTCCACGTCACCCCACAGCCCCGCCACCGCGTCCGCCCTGCCCTCGCGCAGCGCCCGGCCCGCGTCCAACGTGGAGGGCAGGTCCACCCACCGCACGTCCGTCATGCGCAGGCCCGCGCGCGACAGCACCCACAGAGAGAAGTAGTACGAGGCGCCCGAGGTATACACGCCCAGCCGCTTGCCGCGCAGCGAAGCCAGGTCCGCCACGCCCACCGCCGCCAGCGCCTCCTGCCCGCGGCTGCGCCCCACCAGCATCACCGTGCGTGGCGCCGCATCCCGCAGCGACGGCAGCCAGGCCGCCAGCCGATCCACCGAGATGGCCGCCATGTCCACCCCCCCATGCTCCGCCCCCACTGCCAACGCCTGCCGCAACTCCTCATCCGTGGCGAAGACGACAGCGCGCGCGTCCATGGCATAGGCCGTCTTCAGCACGCCCTGCGCCGCCCCCGGAGGCGCCTCAAGCTTGTCCAGCGTCGAGACCCCTCCGGTGGCCAGGAGCAGCGCCGCCGCCGAGCCGCGCGCGGTGAAGCCAATCAGCGTGGGCCGCAGCGGCACCGAGGCCAGGTCCGCCACCGGGGCCGCCACGCCCGCGGGGAAGTCTCCCGGCGACAGGCGCACGGCCTCCTTCGCCGCCGGGAAGAAGCGCGCCTGGAGGCGATTCAGGTAGCCCTGCTTCGAGGCCACCAGGTACGCCGCCCCCAGGAGACACAACGCCAGGAACGGATAGAGGCCAGGTCCGCGTCTCACTGCCATTCGAGCGGCCTCCTCCGTCCCCGCGGCACTACTTGATCTCCACCTTCTTGCCGATGGTCTTCTCCGGACCCGCGCCCACCTCGGACACCGGCGCGGGGCTCTCCAGACCCATCTCCATCTTCATCTGCTTCACCAGGTCCATGGCCTGCAGACGCTCGGCGTCCTCTTCAATCTGCACGGCCTGGTGGTCCACCGACTCGAGCGCCATCTGCATGCGCGCCTCGTTGACGGCGGCCTTCTCCTGGACCTTGCGCAGCATCTCGTCGTGCGTGGCGTCGATGCCGGCCACCTGGAAGGACTCCATGGCGTCGGCCACCTTGGACTGCCACTGCGCGCGGCGCGCATCGCGGATGGCGTTCATCGCCTCCTGCGTCTTGCGATCCTTCTCGCGCATGAAGGCCTTCTTCAGATTCATGGCCTTCTCGTACGCCTGCTTCGCGGTGGCCAGCTGCATCTCGTTGCGCTCGAGCGCCGCCTTCTCCGTCTGCAGCTTGGTGGCGTACTGCGCCGCCAGGTCGTCACGCCCCGCCTGGATGGCCGCCTTCACCTTGGCCGTCAGGTCGCGGATGTCCTGCTGGTACTTGGCGTTCTCCTTCTCCAGGAGCGTCAGGTTCGCCCGCACCATGGCGATGGACTCGTTCATCTTCGGAACCTGATCGTTCAGGTCACGGATGTTCTGCTCGAGGATGAGCTCCGGATCCTCGATGGAGGAGACGAAGAAGCCGAAGAAGCTGCGCATTGCCCTTTTGAAGCGTGGCCACATGGCGGGTATCTACCTCCTCCAATTCAAATCGCAGTGGGGACCTTACACCAACCCACCGTATTCCACGTATGACGAATACCCCCAGGTCTACGCTCGCTCAACGGCGGTGATTGCCAACCGACTCCCCGGAAGCCGCTGGTCCGCTCAGAGTGCGAGCAACCCCTACCCGTGAGACGCCCCGGGGACTCAGCGGACCCGGCTGGCGATGCGCGAGGCCTGCTGGCGGGCGCTTGAGGCCACGGAGGCCGCGTCCAGGGTGATGAGGGTGCGGTCCTTGAGGACGGGTTTGCCGTCGATGAGCACGTGCACCACGTCCGAGGCGCGGGCGGAATAAACGAGCGGGGAGTACACGTCCCGGGGGTCGAACGGGGTGGAGTGCAGGCCGGAGAGGTCCACCACGGTGACGTCCGCGCGCTTGCCCTCCTCCAGCGAGCCCAGCTCGGCTTCCAGGCCGAGCGCCCGGGCTCCGCCGAGCGTGGCCATCTCCAGCACGCGCTCGGGGGGCATGCCCCGGGGGCCCACCCGCGGCTTGTGCAGCAGCGCCGCGAGCCGCATCTCCATGAACATGTCCAGGTTGTTGTTGCAGGGAGCGCCGTCCGCGCCGAGGCAGACGGACACGCCCGCGTCGAGCAGCTCGGGCACCGGGGCGATGCCCGAGGCCAGCTTGAGGTTGGAGCCGGGGCAGTGACACACCACCGTGCGCGTGTCCCGCAGCAGCCGCTGCTCCTCCTCCTCCAGCCATACACAGTGAGCCAACGTCACGTGCGGGCCGGTGAAGCCCACGTCGTGGAAGTAGGCCACGTTGCCCTTGCCGGTGCGCTCGCGCACCACGTCGCACTCGGTGCGGTTCTCGCTGGCGTGGGTGTGGATGCGCACGCCCTTCTCCCGAGCCAGGCGCCCGACCTCTCGCATCAACTTGTCCGTACAGGAGAGGACGAAGCGCGGCGCGAAGGCATAGCGCAGCCGGCCCCCATGCGTACCGTGCCAGCGCTCGAGGAGGGCGAGGCTCTCCGCCAGGGAGGCCTCCGTGGACTCGTGCAAGTGGGCGGGCACGTCGGGCGCGTCCATCATCGCCTTGCCGCCGGTGAGCCGGAAGCCGCAGTCCCGAGCAGACTCGAAGACGGCGTCGTAGTGGCGCACCGTGCCCATGTCGAGCGCCGCCGTGGCCCCCGAGCGGATGAGCTCCGCGAAGGTGAGGTCCGCCGAGGCCCGCATGGAGTCCGCGTCGTGCGCGGCCTCGAAGGGCCAGATGCGCTCGCGCAGCCAGTCCAGCAGCTCCAGCCCGTCCGCTCGGTTACGGAAGAGCGTCTGGCAGGCGTGCAGGTGGCCATGAATGAACCCGGGCAACACCACCTTGCCGGCCACGTCCAGCACGCGCAGACCCGCGCCTCGCGTGCGGATGTTCCGCCCCACCCGGGCAATGCGCCCATCCTGAATGAGGACATCGGCATCCGCGAGCACCTCGCGCTCGCGGTTCATGGTCACGACGGTGCCGTTGGTGAGGAGAAGATCCACGGTCCAACGGGTCTTACCACGGTTTGAGCACCAACTCGCGGACCGTTCGCAACCTGACGGAGAGTACTGAACCCTGAGTAGCGCTGGGG
The DNA here is from genome assembly GCF_044360475.1 of Archangium minus. NCBI lineage: Bacteria > Pseudomonadati > Myxococcota > Myxococcia > Myxococcales > Archangiaceae > Archangium > Archangium minus. Next base: position 3,331,282 of record NZ_CP043494.1, on the reverse strand, counting down.
CGGGGAGAGGGCTCGACGCTCAGAGGAAGTCGCGGGTGAAGGCGTGCGGCAGGAGCTCCCCGAGGGAGTAGCGCGCCTCGTTGCCCCGGAGGTTGCGGCTGCGCACCGGCAGCTCCTTCGGGGCGAACTCCAGCATCACCTGCCGGCACATGCCACACGGCGGGCACGGGGTGGGCGTGTCCACCACGATGGCCACGGCCACCGGCCGGCCATGCCCCTGCGCCACCCCGGCCGCCAGCGCGTTGCGCTCGGCACACGCGGACAACCCGTAGGAGGAATTCTCCACGTTGCAGCCCGTCACCACCGCGCCGTCCTCGTACAGCACCGCCGCGCCCACCGGAAAGCGCGAGTACGGCGCATGCGCGCGCTCCCGCACCTTTGTCGCCGCCTCGAACAACTGCTCCCAGGGAATGTTCGCGCTCATGCTCCGCCTCGTGCCTTGGACTCCGCCAGCTCGATTTCGTCGATGTAACGAGCAATACGCAGCTCTGCCTCTTCCGACAGCTCCAGGAAGCGCACGTGCGCGGACGAGCCGCGCGAGCCGTGCCCCACGTGGAGGACCTCGCCTCGCACCTGGAGTTCCTCGTCGGAGCCGGGTAGCGAGAAGCGCGCCTCCACCTTCGTGCCCACCGGCATGGCCCAGCCGAACCAGGCGAAGCCTCCCAGTGAGATGTTGCCCTCCCGGGACTCGAACGCGTCCGAGGTGCCCGCCCGCCTCACGTGGATGCGCATCGACACGCGCGGGGATTCACGCCGGTCATCCACCGGCCGCTGGTTCTGTTCCTTGGACTGCTCGCTCATAGGCCTTTGCTCGCTCCAGCGAGGGACACTGTGGGCAGGAATTCCTCGAGGAGCCGGGTGAAGAGGTCCTTCACCCGGTTCGCCGTCTCCGCCACCTCTTCGTGTGACAAGGGCTTCCCACCGATACCCGCCGCCAGGTTGGTGATGCAGCTCACGCCCGCCACGCGCACGCCCATGTGGTTGGCGGCGATGACCTCGGGCACGGTGCTCATCCCTACCGCGTCGGCGCCCAGGATGCGCAGCATGCGAATCTCCGCCGGCGTCTCGTAGGACGGGCCAGCGAGGATGGCGTAGACGCCCTGCTTGAGCGCCACGCCCACACGGCGCCCCGAGTCGAGCAGCTGTGCCTGGAGGTCAGCCGGATAGGCGGTCGTCATGTCCGGAAAGCGCGGCCCCAGGCGCTCGTCGTTGGGCCCGTTCAGCGGGTTGTACCCCGAGAGGTTGAGATGGTCGGTGATGACCATCAGGTCGCCCGGCTGGAAGTCCAGGTTCACGCCCCCCGCGGCGTTGGTCACCACCAGGGTGTGAATGCCGAGCGCGCACAGCACCCGCGCGGGGAAGGCCACCTGCGTCGGGGTATGCCCCTCGTAGACGTGCACGCGGCCCTGCATGGCCACCACCGGCTCGCCTCGCACACGGCCCAGCACGAGCCGGCCCGCATGGCCCGGTACCGACGAGTGGGGAAAGTGCGGGAGGTCCGCGTAGGGGATGACGACCTTGTCCTCGAAGCCGTCGGCGAAGCCGCCCAACCCGCTGCCGAGGATGATGCCCACCTTGGGCGAGACGCTCCCTGCCCGGTGCCGGATGGCCCGTACCGTCTCCTGCACCTGTTCGTAGAGCCCCATCGTAGGCGCATCATACCCACCTGCGCGCCCTCCGCACGGACTCACGAGGGCGGGTGTGGCGCAGGTAACCCCCCGACACTTCCTGTTGCCTGCCGAGCAACTACTCCAGCCGCTCCACCACCAATGGCCGGGGCGCGGGAGCCTGGGCTCCGAAGCGGTACGCCGCGAGCAACCGCGCCTTCACCTCCTCCACGGGGGCAGGGTCATTGTAGTGCACCCGAACCACCGGCTCGCCCGCCTTCACGGGCTCGCCCACCTTGCGCAGCAGGGTGAAGCCCACGGCCGGGTCGATCCGGCTGTCCACCCGCTGACGCCCGGCTCCCAGCGCCACCGCCGCCAGGCCCACCGCCTCCGTCTCGATACCCGTGACGAAGCCGTCCTGGGGCGCCACCACGTCCACGGTGGAGCGCGCCTGTGGCAGCAGCGCGTAATCATCGATGGCGCGCGGGTCTCCGCCCTGCGCCTGGACGATCTCCTTCAACTTGCGCACCGCGCTCCCGTCCGCGACGGACGCCTCCAACTTCTGACGCGCCTCGGCAATGGAGCTCGCCTTGCCACCCAGCACCAGCATCTCCGCCGTGAGGGCCAGCGTCACCTCGGTGTAGTCCGCAGGGGCCCGGCCGCGCAGCATCTCCACGGCCTCCACCACCTCCAGCGCATTGCCCACCGCGCGGCCCAGCGGCTGATCCATGTCCGTGAGGAGCGCCGTCACCTTGCGGCCCATCTCCGCGCCAATGCCAATCATCGTCCGGGCCAGCGTGCGCGCGTCCTCCACCTTCTTCATGAAGGCGCCGCTGCCCACCTTCACGTCCAACACCAGCGCGTCGATGCCCTCCGCCAGCTTCTTGCTCATGATGGAGCTGGCGATGAGCGGGATGCAGTCCACCGTGGCCGTCACGTCCCGCAGCGCGTAGAGCTTCTTGTCCGCGGGCGCCACCGACGCCGTCTGCCCAATGAGGCAGCACCCCACCTCGCGCACCAGCCGGCGGTACTCGCTCACCGGCAGGTCCACCTTGAAGCCGGGGATGGACTCCAGCTTGTCCAACGTTCCGCCGGTGTGTCCCAGCCCTCGGCCGGAGATCATCGGCACCGGCACGCCACAGGCCGCCGCCAGGGGCGCCAGACTCAGCGAGACCTTGTCCCCCACCCCACCCGTGGAGTGCTTGTCCACCTTCACACCGGGTGTGTCCGACAAATCCAACACCTCGCCGGACTCGAGCATCGCCCGCGTCCAGGCGCCCAGTTCCACCGAGTCCAGCCCTCGGAAGAAGACCGCCATGCACAGGGCGGACATCTGATAGTCCGGCACCACACCCGAGGTGTATGCCTCGATGAACGCCCGGATGTCCTCGGGCACCAGTCGCTTCCCATCCCGCTTGGCCTTGATGAGCTCGTAGGGTCTCACGCGGACAGGCCATACCAGGAAGGTGGGCGGGCATGCCATCGATAGCCGTGGCCCTCCTTCCATCTGATGATAAAGGTGGACTGTCTTGATCTCCCTCCGGAACATCCACAAGCGCTTCGGCGCCGTGACCGCCCTGGACGACGTGTCGCTGGACATCGGTACCGGGGAGGTGCTCGCCCTCGTGGGCGAGAACGGCGCCGGTAAATCCACCCTGATGAACGTCCTCTACGGGCTCTACCGGGCCGACTCGGGCTCCGTGCTCGTGAAGGGCCAGCCGGTGCGCCTGCGCAGCCCGAGGGACGCCATCGAGCGGGGCATCGGCATGGTGCACCAGCACTTCATGCTCGTTCCCACCCTGACGGTGGCGGAAAACGTGGTGCTCGGCCGCGAGCCCTCACGCTGGGGCCGGATGGATCTGAACCGCGCGTGCGAGGAGGTGGCTGCCACCTGCGAGCGCTTCGGCTTCAAGCTGGATCCACGCGCCCGGGTGGACACCCTCACCGTGGGCTCGCAGCAGAAGGTGGAGATCGTCAAGGCGCTCCACCGGGGCGCCCAGGTGCTCATCCTCGACGAGCCCACCGCCGTGCTCACCCCCCAGGAGGCGGACGAGCTCTTCCGGGTGGCGCGAGGGCTGGCGGCCGGTGGGCGCACGGTCGTCTTCATCAGCCACAAGCTGCGCGAGGTGCTCAGCGTGGCCGAGCGCGTGGCCGTGATGCGCCGCGGCAAACTGGTGGCCGAGGTGCGCGCCGCCCACACCAACCCCGAGGAGCTGGCCAGGCTGATGGTGGGCGAGTCGCGCATCCCCCAGGCCGAGGCCCAGGCGTACCACCCTCCCGCGGGCGAGAAGCTGCTGGAGGCCAAGGACCTCCGGGCTCGAGGAGCCGACGGGCGGCCGGCCTTGCGTGGGGTGTCCCTGGAGGTGCACGCGGGGGAGATCGTCGGCATCGCCGGAGTGGACGGCAACGGCCAGCGCGAGCTCGCCGAGGTGCTCACCGGCCTGCGCCCGCTCGACGGAGGCGGAGGAACCCTGCTGGGCAAGCCGCTCACGGGGCTGACGCCCGCCGAGTCGAGGGAGCGGGGCGTGGGACACGTGCCCGAGGACCGGCTGTGGCGCGCGGTGGTGAAGGCCATGACGGTGGAGGAGAACGTGGCCCTGGGTCGGCAGGCCCAGCCGCCCTTCGCCCGGGGACTCCAGGTGGATTTCGCGGGCCGGCGCGAGCGCACCCAGGCGCTGCTGAAGGCCTATGACGTGCGGCCGCCGGATCCCCAAGTGCCGCTGCAGGCCCTCTCCGGAGGCAACCAGCAGAAGGTGGTGGTGGCGCGAGAGCTGGACGCGTCGCCCAAGCTGCTGGTGGTGGTCCAGCCCACGCGCGGCCTGGACATCGGCGCGGTGGCGCAGGTGCAGGCGAAGTTGCGCGAGGCCCGTGACCAGGGTGCCGGCGTCCTGCTCGTCTCGTTGGACCTGGAGGAGGTCCTGGCCCTGTCCGATCGCATCTACGTCTTCTTCGAGGGACGCATCACCGGCTCCTTCTCCCGGCCCGAGTTCGATGAACGGATGATTGGCGGCCGGATGCTCGGCACCGGCCAGGAGGTGGCCAATGGGTGAGCGGATGCGCGCGGTGCTCCCCTCCATCCTCTCCGTGTTCCTGGCGCTGGCGGTGTGTTGGGTGTTCATCGCCCTCACGCGCGATCCGGAAACGGCCACCGAGGCCTACCTGCAGATGCTCCGCGGGGGCCTGGGCGACTGGCCGATGTTCCTCGACGGTGGCCGCGTCACCCTGCTCACCCGTCCCATCGGCGAGGCCGCCATCAAGGCCGCCCTGCTGCTGCTCACCGGGCTGTCGGTGGCGGTGGCCTTCAAGGTGGGCCTCTTCAACATCGGCGCCCAGGGGCAGATGTTGGTGGGGGCGCTCGCGGCGGCGGTGGTGGGCGCGCAAGTGCAGTTGCCCGCCGTGCTGCACATCCCGGCGGCGCTGCTCGCGGCGTGCCTGGCCGGAGGCCTGTGGGCGCTCATCGCCGCGGCCCTCAAGCTCGCGCGAGGCGTCCACGAGGTCATCTCCACCATCATGCTCAACTGGGTGGCGGTGAGCCTGGTGGACAACTGGTTGGCGGTGGGTCCGCTTCGGGCAGGGGCCGGCACCGGCCTGTCCACCACGGGCACCGCGGAGATCGCCACCAGCGCGCACCTGCCCCGGCTGTTCGGGGAGATGTCCCGCCTGCACCTCGGCTTCCCGCTGGCGCTGGCCGTGGCGCTGGCCATCTGGGTGTGGCTCGCGCGGCTGCGCTCGGGCTTCGAGACGCGCGCGGTGGGCCTGGGCTCCGAGGCGGCGCGAGCCGCAGGAATTCCCGTGGTGCGGCGTACCGCCGAGGCCATGGGCCTGGCTGGAGCGCTCGCGGGCCTGGCCGGCGCGGTGCTCGTGCTGGGCACCGAGTTCAAGTACCCGGGCTCGCTGGGCGCTCCCTACGGCTTCGACGGCATCGCCATCTCGCTCATCGGCGGCAACCACCCGCTGGGCGTGACGCTGTCCGCGCTCTTCTTCGGGGCGCTGCGCGCGGGCGGCACGCGCATGCAGTTGCTGGGTGTGCACAAGAGCTACCCCGAGCTCATCCAAGGCCTGGCCCTGCTCTTCGTGGCGGGCCGGCTGGTGTGGCTCGCCCTGCTGCGCCGACGGAAGGTGGAGACACCCCTGGCACCCACCAAGCAGCCCGAGCCGAGCCCGGAGGTGCCCCGTGTTTGAAATCCTGGAAGCCCTCCTGTCCTCCACGCTCGAGTACTTCCCCGCCCTGCTCTTCGCCACGCTGGGGGCCACCCTCTGCGAGCGCTCCGGCGTGGTGAACGTGGGCATCGAGGGGATGATGCGCGCGGGCGCCTTCTGCGCCGCCGTGGCGTCGATCTCCCTCCCCACCCCCGTGGGCGTGATGGTGGGCATGCTCGCCGGCGCTGCCATGGCCGCCGTGCACGGCTACCTCTGCATCCGCTGGCGCTCGGACCAGGTGGTGTCAGGCATGGCCCTCAACCTCGTGGCGCTCGCCGGTGGCACCTACCTCCTCGAGGCCCTCTACGGGCCCAACGGCACGCCCCCCATCCAGCAGCTCACCCGCTGGCACCTGCCCGGCCTCTCCGAGGTGCCCCTGCTGCGCGCCTTCTCCGGGCACTCGGCCCTCACGTTCATGGCCCTGGTGCTGCCCTTCGCCTTCCACTGGATGCTGTACCGCACGCCCCTGGGGCTGCGGCTGCGCGCCGTGGGCGACAAGCCCCACGCCGTGGCCACCCTGGGCCTGTCCGTGATGGGGTTGCGCTGGCTCGCCGTGGTGGGCGGCGGGCTGCTGGCGGGGCTCGGCGGGGCCACCCTGTCCACCGCCGTGTTGGATCGCTTCGAACAGCACACCCCGGCCGGCCTCGGCTTCATGGCCCTGGCCGCCATGGTGTTTGGCCGCTGGACCCCCCTGGGGGGCTTCCTCGCCGCGCTCTTCTTCGCCGCCGGCAGTGCCCTGCGCATCGGCCTGGCCTCCAGCGCACCCGGACTGCTGGAGGTGGTGCCCCAGGGTTTCCTCATGGCCCTGCCCTACCTCCTGACACTGGCGCTGCTCGCCTTCCAAGGTCAGCGAACCAACGCCCCCGCCGCCCTCGGCACCCCCTACGAGCAGGAGTCCCGCTGACCTGAGTGTGCCCTCGGGCACACTTCTCCGGTTCTCCCCTCATCTGGGACGTACGACCCCGGTTTCACTCCGAGCCGGGCACGAGACTTCTTTACCGTATGGGTCTCGAAACACCCGGGTCATTTCTGACGGGGATTCATTCCTGACCCACCTATTCTCATGTAATCCCAGGCAGGAATAAGTATGCCTTCAACCTGGCAACACAACAAAGAGCTGTATTTCAAGGAAGGAATGATGAAGCGTCCTATGCCGTACATTCGATACGGGGCCGTGACACAACCGGCACGCGCATCGCATGGAATGGCGTGACGACTGGTGCAGGACGTGAGGGTGGTCGAGGGGATGGGGGACAGAGGAGCAAGGTCGGCGTCCTGAATCGGTTGGGGGGGGGAAGCCGACGTGAAACCAGACAAATCACATGAAGCACGGGGTGACGCGATGAGCGCGGTGGCGATGGCCCGCAGGCCGAAGCAGATGTTGGTGACGAATGGCGAGAGCCGGAGTCGCCTGACCGCCGTGAGCACGCGGATGGACGATGCGGATTCGCAGTACCTGGACCTGTGCGCGCTGGCGCGGCATGCGGTGGCCCTGCTGCACGCCACTGGCCATGTCGAGGCCACCGAGATCCAGCTCGAGCTGCCGGACGAGCCCGTATTCGCGAGGGTGAGCCGGAGGAGGACGGAGCAGGTGATGCTCCACCTGCTCACCGACGCCGTGGGCGCCCACAGGAGCGAGGGAGCATCCCTTCGGGCGGTGCGGCTGGGCGTGGAGCCGCAGGACGACTTCGGGGATTACGGCCCCTCCTTCCACCTGCGCTACGCGGCGCGGGACACGGTGGAGCAGGAGCCGGGCAAGCTGACCGGGAGCGCCCGCGCGGAGAGCCTGACGGTGGCTCGCGAGCTGGTGGAGACGCTGGGCGGGCACCTTGCGGTGAGGAACCACGGCCAGACGGGCACCACCGTCACCGTCACCGTGGAGCTGCCGGACCAGGGCACCGCGAGCTGGTAGTGCTCGCGGGCCCGGCCCTGGAGGATTACATCCGGTAGGCGACGCCGAACATCGCCTCCAGGGTGAAGCGCGCGCGGCCCCGGCCCCGGAAGTCGCCATAGGCGCCGATGGACGGCCCCATCCTCACGTTGAAGGTGACGGCGAGGTTGCGGTCGACGAAGTACTCCAACCCGCCGCCCAGGAGCAGCGGGAAGACGGGGCCGCCGCCGGCGCCGAAGACGACGTAGAAGGGGATGTCCAGGCCCACGTTGAGCATGAGCGCGCTGCCCACGGGGATGCCCACGGTGAGGGCGATGGGCAGCGACAGGCCCACGTCGGTGAAGTTCTCGTAGAAATAGAAGAAGGGCCCGGGGGCAAAGCTCAGGCCCACGTTCACCCGCGAGGACTGCAGCAGCATGAGCCGCACCCAGGCCTGTAGCTTCAGCCCCGGCACCACGCTGGTGACGATGCCCTCACGGCCGTAGTTGAAGCTGAGCTTGCCGCCGATGTCGAACTTCGGCGCGGCCCCGTGCAGCAGGCCCAGCGACAGCCCCGGCCAGCCCACCTGGCCCACCAACGCGGTACCGCCCTGCCCCACCGTCTGGCCCGACAGCACGGACCAGCCCTGGCCACGGCCGTACGACGCTTCCTGCGCCACCGCGACGCCCGAAACGAGGAGCACCAACACGAGGAACCCATTCAGGACACTGCGCTTCACGCACCCACCTCCGGCTGCCCTCGCTCGCGCACCAGCGCGATGAAGGCGTCGATGAGCTTGCGGAGTCGGGCCTCTGCCCGGGCGCGCGCGGCTTCCACCGGCTCGCCGGAGCCCAGCGTCTCCTTCAGCTCGAAGTAATATTTGATTTTCGGCTCCGTCCCGGACGGCCGTGCCGTGACCCGTCCGCCACCCTCCAGCTCGAAGGCGAGGACGTTGGAGGGCGGCAGCTTCTCGCCCTTCTTGTAGTCCCTCACGTTCTTCACCGACAGCTCGCCCACGCACGTGGGGGGCGCGCTCCGCAGGCCGTCCATGATGCGCGTGATGACCTGCGCGCCCTCGGCGCCCGGGAAGGTGAAGTTGCGCTGCCCGCTCACGTAGAGGCCGAAGCGGCGCTGGATTTCCTCCAGGTAGCCGAGCACCGTCTTCCCACGCGACTCGCACCAGGCGGCCAGGTCCGCGAACACGAGCGCCGCGCTGATGCCGTCCTTGTCCCGCGTCACGGTGCCCACCGCGTAGCCGAGCGCCTCCTCGTAGCCGAAGACGAACTGCGTGTCCTCAGCCTTCTCGCGCTCGATGGCGCGGTTGGCGATCCACTTGAAGCCGGTGAGCACCTCGTCGTACGCGGCGCCCAGCTCGCCGGCGATGTCACCGAGCTGTGTGGAGGACACGATGGTGGCAACGAGGTGCGGCTTGGAGCGCCGTGTGGGCCCCTGCACCAACACGTAGTGGCCCAGCAGCACGCCCACCTCGTTGCCGGTGAGCATGCGCAGCTTCCCCGTCCCATCGCGCACCATCACCGCCAGCCGGTCCGCGTCCGGATCATTGGCGAGCACCAGGTCCGCCTCCACGCGCTGGGCGGTGGCGAGCGACAGGTCCATGGCCCCCGGCTCCTCGGGGTTGGGGAAACGCACGGTGGGGAAGGAGCCATCGGGCCGATGCTGCTCGGCCACCACGTGGAAGTTGGAGAAGCCCGCGCGCTCCATGGCCCGCTCCATCCACGCCCCCCCCACGCCGTGCATGGCGGTGTAGACAATGCGCAGCGAGTCCGAGCCACGCCCGTGCACGCGCAGCTTGAGGATGGCGTCCAGGTACGCATCGCCGAGCGAGTCCGGCACGTCCCGCCACAGGCCGCGCGCGTACGCCTCCGTGGGGGTGAGCAGCTCCACCTGGTTGGCGGGCTCCACCTTCGCGATGAACGAAGCGATGCCCTTGTCATGGGGCGGGATGATTTGAGCGCCGTTGCCCCAGTACACCTTGTAGCCGTTGTACTCGGGCGGGTTGTGGCTGGCCGTCACCATGACGCCCGCGGCGGCGTTGAGGTGCAGGGTGGCGAAGGCGGTGAGCGGCGTGGGCGCCAGCATGGGGAAGACATGCGCGGGAATCCCCTCCGCGGCGAACACGCAAGCGGTGTCCTCGGCGAGCTCGGCGCTCAACCGCCGGCCATCCCGGCCCACCACCACGCCCCGGGTGGTGACGTCCGGGACGGTGGCCTTGAGGTAGCGCGCCAGGCCCGCCGTGGTGCGACGGACCACCGCGCGGTTCATCCGGTTGGGCCCCGCGCCCAGCACGCCGCGCAGGCCCGCGGTGCCGAACTCCAGGTCACCCGCGAAACGGTCCGCCAAGTCCGCGAGGTCGCCGCGCGCGAGCACATCCCGCAGCTCGGCCACGGTGGCCGCATCCGGGTCCGCCGCCAGCCATGCCTCGGCCTTCTCCTTCAGTCCAGTCGCGTCCATGTACTCCCCTCCTTAAGGCCGGTGACGCCGTGGAACCGCGTCCCGCCTTCCCCGTCTGTTCAGCGATGATCAGACCCGAGCCAGGACTCAGGTGTAATCAGTGAGTTTGCGCCGGGTCGGACCGCCCTTCGGCGCGTCCTTCTGACCCTGGCAGTTCACGCAAAACTCCACGTAGGGCATCGCCTCCATGCGGCCGGGCGGAATCTCGTCGCCGCACTCCTCGCACTCGCCGAAGGAGTCCGGGTCATCGCGCAGCTTGCCCAGCGCCTTGACCACGAGCTGCAGCACGCCGTCCATGTTCCGGTTCCGCTTGGAGGCAATGGCCTGCATCATCTCGTTGAGGGGCTGCTCGTCCTCGTCCCCGCCCACCCGCGTCTCATCGGTGCGGTTGGGCTCGATCTTCACGGGAGCCTTGCCCGTCAGCTCCGCGTGGAGCGCCAACAACTTCTGCTTCAACTTCTCACGCTGTGCCTGGGTCACGACCCATCTCCACCCGGTGGCTAGTACTTCGCGGTGGACCTCTGACCGGTGACGATGGCCACGGACGCCGAGGCGCCCAGCCGGTTGGCCCCTGCCTGAATCATCTTCAGGGCATCCTCCGCCGAACGGATGCCTCCGGAGGCCTTCACGCCCACCTCATCACCCACCACGCGGCGCATGAGCGCCACGTCCTCCACGGTGGCCCCACCGGTACTGAAGCCCGTGGAGGTCTTCACGAACGCCGCGCCCGCCGCCTTGGACAACACACAGCCGGCGACCTTCTCCTCCAGGGAGAGCAGGCTCGTCTCGAGGATGACCTTCACCGGGTAGGGTCGGCTGGCCTCCACCACCCCGGAGATGTCCTCGAGCACCCCCGCGTAGTCCTTCGCCTTGAGCGCGCCGACATTGATGACCATGTCGATCTCCCGCGCGCCGAGGCGGATGGCCTCACGGGCCTCGAAGGCCTTGGCGCTCGTGAGCGCCGCCCCGAGCGGGAAGCCCACCACGGCGATGGGGACGGACTTCGAGCCGGCCAGGATGCCCGCCACCGTGGCCACGTGGCACGAGTTCACGCACACCGTGGCGAAGCCATGCTCCACCGCCTCGCGCGCCACCCGGGCGACGTCCTCGCGGGTGGCCTCGGGCTTGAGCAACGTGTGGTCGATGTAGGGCGCCAAGGCGGCGTTGTCCTGGATGGACTCGGGCGCAATGCGCGCGGTCCCGATAGGACGCGGAGGCTCGGTGCTGGCCTGGGGCGCGCTCGGCGCACTGCCCGCCCGGGAACCGAGCATGCTGTGGCGGACCTGGTCGGCGATCTCCTCGACAACCCGCTTGATGTCTGGGGCCTCGGACATGGGGCGCGGTCTAGCCCAGTCCGGGCCGCTCGGGAAGCGTCGTGACGCTCCTGTGAGGCTTCCACGCCGCACAGCGTGCACTGGAGTAGAGTTCCGCTCCGCCATGGCCTTCGTGCGGCTTCTCCTTGCCCTCTTCGTGCTGCTCGCCGCCCTGCCGGGCCGAGCCGCCTCGTCTCCCGCCCAGCAGACGTCTGCGCTGAAGCCGCTCACCGTCTACTTCTTCGACGTGGGCCAGGGGGACGCGGCGCTCATCGTCTCGCCCACCGGCAAGACGGTCCTCATCGACGGGGGCCCGCCCGAGGCCGATGAGGCGCTGGTGCCCCGTATACGCCAGCTCGTCCAAGGGCCCATCGATCTGGTCATCCTCACCCACCCGCACCTGGACCACCTGGGAGGGCTCGCCAAGGTCATCCAGGCGGTGGGCGCCAGGCGCTTCATGGACCCAGGCTTCGACCACCCGAGCGAGGCCTACCGCAAGCTGCTGGAGGTGGTGGGCAAGAAGGCGGGACAGGTGATGACGCCCACGCCCGACCCGAGCGCGCCCGAGACACTGCTCACCGTCGGGCTCGGCGAGGGCGCGACGCTCTCCATCCTCTGGCCGCGTACCCCGCAGGACGCGTTCCTCGACAACACGCGCTCGGACGTCAACGCCAACTCCATCGTCGCCAAGCTGACGTATGGGAAGACGGCGTTCCTCTTCACGGGAGACGCCGAGCCGGAGACCGAAGCCTACCTGCTGCGCAAGCCCATCGACTTCACCTCCACCGTGCTGAAGGTGGCGCACCACGGAGGCCGCCACTCCTCCACGGCCCCGTTCCTCGCGGCGGTAAAGCCCCAGGCGGCCGTCATCTCCTGCGGCGCGGGCAACGACTACGGGCACCCCACCGAGGAGGCCATCCAGCGGCTCGGAGCCACGGGGGCGCGCATCTTCCGCACCGACCTCCAGGGCGAGGTGCTCGCGGTGAGCAACGGCACCACTGTGACCCTCACGCCGAAGAAAGGGGGGAGCAAACCCACCGTCGTCCCCGGCCGAGTGACCGGGCCCGTCGCCACCGGTCCCCTGTCCATGACCCACAAGGCCGTGCCGGCCAAGGGAACACACTCCGAGCACAAGACAGCGACTCCGGCCTCCAGCACCTCGGGCATGCGCTACGTGAGCCTCAAGGGCAGCAAGGTGTTCCACCGCGAGGACTGCGGCACGCTCGAGCGGGCGAAGACGAAGGAGCGCACGGTGTACACCAGCCGGGCCGCCGCGCTGCGCGAGCGCCGCCCTTCCGAGGACTGCGACCCATGACCAAGGCCACTCTGGATCGATTCGAGGACGAGCTCGCCGTGCTCATCGTGGATGGGCGCGAGGTGACGCGCCCCCGCGCGAAGCTACCGCCCGAAGCGCGCGAGGGCGACGTGCTGGACCTGGACACGCTGACGGTGGACCCGGCCGCCACCGAGCGCCTGCGCGCCGAGGTACACAAGGCACGCAAGCGGGCCATGAAGAAGAAGACGCCGCCGCCCGGGGACTTCGACCTGTAGTCCGGGCGCTCAGGCCTGAGCCGAAGGCTGCGCGCGCGGCAGCAGCAGCACGAGCAGCAGCGCACTCAACCCAGCGAGCACTCCGGCGGTGAGGAAGGCGGTGGTGCTACCTCGGACCGTCCACAGGGCGCCGAAGAGCAGGCCCGCGGTGAGTGACGAGACCCCGGTCAGTCCGTTGTAGAGGCCGAAGGCGCGCCCACGGGCCTCCGCCGGCACCAGCGCGGTGAGCAGCGACTTCTCCGCGCCCTCCGCCAGGGCGTGGTACAGCCCATAGACGCAGATAACGACCATCGTGAGGGTCACCCCCCGGGCCCAGGCGAGCGCGACGTAGCTCAGTGCGTAGAGGGACCAGCCCGCCAGCACGAGCCGCGACGCTCCCAGCCGGTCCGCGAGCCGGCCCGCCGGGAACGAGACAGCCGACTTCACCGCCTGGAGCAGCAACCACGCCAGGGGCAGGAACTCGGGCTGTGCGCCCTCCTCGGTGAGCTTCAGCAGGAGGAAGGCATCCGTGGAGTTGGCCACTCCGAAGAGGGTGACGGGTACAAGGTAGTACGCGAGCCGTCGAGGCACCGGCCCGAGCGCGCGGGTGAGGCCCGTGGCCGGAACGGACTCCGGACGCTCCGGCTCACGCACGAGCAGCAGGGCCACCACCGCGAGCAGGCCCGGCACGGCGGCGACGTAGAACACCTGCTCCACGCGCAGGCCCCCGGCCACCAGCACCATCGCGGCGAGCGAGCCCACCGCAGCGCCCGCATGGTCCATGCCCCGGTGGAAGCCAAACGCCCTGCCACGGGAGTCCGCGGAAACCGAGTGGGCAATGAGCGCGTCGCGGGGGCTCGAGCGCAGGCCCTTGCCCACCCGGTCCAGCGCGCGGATGGCGATGGGTTGCCAGGCCAGGGTGACGAAGGCCATCAGCGGGCGCATCAGGCTGGACAAGCCATAGCCCACCAACACCATCGGCTTGAGCCGGCGCGCCCGGTCCGCCCAGACGCCGGACTGGTACTTGAGGAGGGAGGAGACCAGGTCCGCCACGCCCTCCATGGTCCCGAGCAGCAGGGGCGCCGCTGGCAGCCTCGCGGCGAGGAAGGCCGGCAGCAGCGGGAAGATCATGTCGCTGCTGATGTCCGTGAGCAGGCTCACCACGCCGAGCAACACCACGGTGCGCGGCAAGCGGCCCGCGCGAGGAGCGGCCCTATCCAAGCCCAGACTCCCGCGCGGCTACATGGACTTCGAGAGGACGAGCGGAATCTCGACCTCGACGTCATCCCCCGAGAAGGAGGGGAACACCATGCGCTTGGCGCGCCCCTTGATGCAGTTGCCCATGGGAGAGCTGTCCAGGTCGCTTCGGTCGAAGGAAACCTTCTTGACCGTGCCGGAGCTGCCAACCGTCGCGGTGAGCAGCAGCTTGCCGTCGCGCAGCTTCGGGTTCTTGCGCAGGGCCGCCTCGATGCACGACTTGAAGGCGGACTGCGACTGCGCCACCACGCGGGCGATCGCCTCCTGGGGCGGGCCGGACTGCGCGGACGAGTCCGTGGCGGCCACCTCGGTGTTCTCGCGCACCTCGGGGCCCACGTCCTTCTTCTCACCCTCGGCGTAGAGCGCGGCTGCTTCCTGCTGCGTCACGCCCTGCTGCGCCTCGGCCGCGGGCTGGGCGACTTCTTGAGGCGGCTCCTGCTTCACCGGCTCGCTGGGACGCGCCTTGGGCTTTGGCGCGGGCGGCGGGGGTGGCGGAGGCGGCTTGGAGCGGCCGAGCATCAAATCCCTCAGCTCGCTCATGCCCTCGGACGAGAAGACGGACACGGGCTCCTGCACCGTGTTGCCCCGCGCATCCACGCGGGTGACGCGCAGCGGCACCACCTGCAGCTCGGTGAGCGCGTACAGCACGCCCACGGGGACGCCCAGCAGCAGCACGATGAAGAGGGCGATCTTCCAGGGCGGGTTGCGCCGGTGCACTCCCGCCTTCTTCACGAAGTACTGGGTGTTCTCCGCTTGTGCGCGCTTGGCCTCCGGCTCCTTGCCCAATGCGGCGAGCGGATCCTCCTGCTGCGCCCCTGCGAGCATGTCCGGCCCCAGCTCGCCCTGCGGCTCGGACTGGGGGAGGTCCAGGTCAGAGAACAGCGCGCCCAGGGGCGCACCGTTGGCGTCCGACCCGTCGGACGCTGGGGCCGGAGTCTGCTGGGACTCAGGCTCGGGCTCCCAAGGCGTGGCATCCTTGGCGACAGGCACCGGGCGACGCTGGGTGGGACTGGTCTGCCACGTCGTCTGCGAGGGAGCCGGCGGCTCGGGCTGCCACGAGGTGGCGGATTTCTCCGCGGGGACGGGCTCGAGCTCGGGCTCCCTCACCGGAGGCGGCGCGGCGCGCACGGGGGGAGGCGGCGCCGCGGGCGGAGGGGTCTCGGGCGCCGCGAAGAAGCCGGCCAGCTCGGGGATGTCCTGTCCCCGCTTCCAGTCCGGCATGCCCTGCTGCCAGAAGTAGCTGCGGGCCGTGACGGCACCGGAGGCCACGAGCTCGCTCAGGGCGCCCTCATCCAGCGGCCCCTCCTGCTTGCTCTTCACCATCACGAACCAGGGCGAGCGGCTGTCGCGCAGGGGCATGGTCCGCGTGGGCTCGTCCTCCCAGGACTGCGCCGACCCGGCGGCTACGGCCTGCTGGGCCACGGCGGCTGCGGCCGACTCCTCCTCAGCGGCGAGGGAGCGGTCCTGCTCGCGAAGGCGCTCCACGTCCGCCAGGGACACGACGCGCGTGCTCTCCTGCTCCTCGACGGGCGGGCCTTCCACCGAGATGACGTTCTGGCAATTCTTACAACGAACCTTGACGGTCTTCCCGCGGACCTTGTCGTCCGCGATGGAGTACCGCCGCTGACACTTGTTACAGGAGAAGTTCAAGGGGGGCTGTCCAGCGCGCGCACACAAGGGCGAGCGCCCGGAATGCTAGCGCCTGGGCCGTGGAGTGCAAACCATCGGGTTGACTCCGCCTGCCGGCCCAACTAAGAGCCGCCTCCCCCTACCCTCTTGACACAGAAGGTGGCGCATGCCCGCGAAGGACCTCGGGAACAAGTACGTCTGCTTCAAGTGCTCCACGAAGTTCTACGATATGAAGAAGCCGGACCCTCTGTGCCCGAAGTGCGGCGCGGATCAACGCGAGAGTCCTGCTCTCAAGCCGGCCTCCGAGGGACGGCGTGGTCGCCTGTCCTCCATCCCCAAGGTCATCGAGCCCATCGAGCCTGAGGAGCCCGCAGCGGAGAGCGAGGAGGAGGAGCTGGCCGAGTTCGACGACGAGGAGGCCGAGGTCCCGGCCGACGAGGACGAGGAGATCTGAGCCCGTCACGAGAGGGGGGGAATCCGCCCTTTGATGGCGGTCCCCCCTTCTCGTCCCGTGGGCCCGTTCAGCGCTCGGCTGCCTCACGCAGCTGGTGAAGCGCGCGGCGCAGCTCTTCGTAACGGACGCTCCCCAGGGCCTGGATGCCCACCGGGCGGCCTGGCTCCTGGCTCTTGACCGACAGCCTCGGGGCAGGAGTCCCCCTCGGGTTGGGTCGCTTCTTCGGCTGCATGGGTCGTCCCCCTCGTTCCATGGGCGCACCCTGTAGCAAGCTTTCCGTCTAGACGGAAACTTTTCATTCCGGCTCTCTTTTTTTCGAGGGCGGACTACTGACGGAGCTCCTCCGCCGCCCAGGCGTGGTCGAGACGGACGGTCTCCCCGCCGCGCACGGAGATGGGGCGGGAGACGCCAGGCAGACGCGGGTGCCAGAGGAAGACGGAGTGCGTGCCTGGCGGCACCTCCAGGCGGAAGTGGCCGGAGGCATCCGTGGTGGTGAACCAGGGGTGCTCGAAGGTGCGGACGACGGCGCTCACCCAGGGGTGCAGGTCGCAGCGGACCTCGAGGACGCCCGGCGCGCTCGGTAGCGGCCAGCGCACGCGAGAGCCCTCGATGGGGAGCGCCACGTTGAGGATGGGCTTGTGCGAGCCGGCCAGGGCATCGACATTGTGGAAGACGGCATCCGAGTTGCGCACCTCCAGCAGGGAGCCTGCTCGGGCAGCGAGCACCGGCGGCTCGAAGGCGCACTGCTTCTGCTCCAGCATGGCAGGAGGGGCCTCGGGGTCCGGGGCAGGTGCTTCGGCCCCATCGGCAAGCGCCACCACCGCGTAGGCCAGCGCGCCACCCGCTCCCACAACGATGGAGCGATCAGGCACCGAGGCGCCGCAGACAGAAGCCACCGATGGAATGGTGGGCAAGGGTGGCAGGGAGGGCGGTGTTCCTGAGAGGCGAATGCGGCCCACGATGACGCCGGGACGGGTGGAGGTCGCCTGCCCTCCCTGTGAGGCAGCAGGCTCCTTGCAACCCGGAGTGAAGAGAAGCAGCGTGCTCAGGGCGAGCAGCGAGAGCAGGGAGCGGAACACCCCTGCTCGTCTAACTGGAGCGTGAAGGCATTTCAAATCCAGCCCGCCTGTCTGCATCATGCGGGGATGACACTGAGTCAAATTGGGCGTTGGACCCTGGAAAACCTTGTTGGTAGAAGGGGCCGGGCTCCGAGGTAGGGCCCCCATTGGGAGGCAGCAAATTTGCGGGAGAAACTGAAGGCGCTGGCGGAGCTGCAGAAGGTGGACCTTGAGGTCGCCTCGCTCCGAAAGGCTGCGGACGTGCATCCCCGGCAGTTGGCGGAACTGGAGCGCGAGCTGGGCGCCGCGCGCAGCGCCATCGAAGCGGAGCGCAACCGCGTGGCAGACATCGAGCGGCAGAAGACGACGCTCGAGCAGAACATCACCGACGAGAAGGACAAGGTGAAGAAGTGGGAGGCGCGGCTCGCCGAGCAGCGCTCCACTCGCGAGTACTCCGCCCTCGCCCGGGAAATCGACATCGCCAAGAAGGCCAATCAGACGATGGCCGACGAGCTCGTGGAGCTGAGCAAGACGCTCGGGGCCGCGCGCGAGGCGGTGAAGGCCAAGGAGACTGAGTTCGCCGCCCGTCAGGAGCAGCTCTCCAGCCGGATGGCGGAGCTGCGTGGCAAGCAGAGCCAGGCCGAGGGCCAGGTGAAGACGCTCGAGGGCAAGCGCTCCGAGGTCTCCGCTCGCGTGGACCCCACCCTGCTGCGCCGCTACGAGACGGTGCGCAAGAAGAAGCTGCCGGCCATGGTGGGCGTGGTGAACGGCACCTGCCAGGGCTGCAACATGAACGTGCCGCCGCAGCTCTACAACAACCTGCGCGTGTCGTTGGGCACGGATGTGTGCCCGTCCTGCAACCGCATCATCTACGCCATCGAGGCGCTCGAGACGCCGGCAGAGAAGTAGTCCCCTCACGCACGATGGCCCCGCCGGACCTCGTCGACATCCTCCGTTACATCGGGCGCGAGGAGCCGCTCTCGGGGACGGTGCGGGCCTTTCCGGGGCTCACCCGCGAGGACCTGAGCCGACTCCTGGAGACAGCGGCCGGACGGCTTGCGGCCCTCCCACCCGAGCCCGTCCCGGCGTCGCGCCCTCCGGAGCCGCCCGCCCTGAGCGAAGTGCCCCAGAGCCTCAAGCTCTTCTCGGATGGAGCCGCCCGCGGCAACCCGGGTCCGGCGGGAGCCGGCGCAGTGCTGATGGACACCGAGGGACGCGTCGTCGCCCGGCTCGGTCGGTTCCTCGGCGTCCAGACCAACAACTATGCCGAGTACATGGGCCTGCTGCTCGGCCTGAAGCATGCCCTGTCACTGGGGGTGAAGCAGCTCGAGGTGGCCGCCGACAGTGAGCTGCTCATCCGCCAGCTCCAGGGGCGCTACCAGGTGAAGAGCCCGACGCTCCGCCCCCTCTACGAGGAAGCTGTCGCCCTGCTGAAGCAGTTCCCCCGGGTGAAGCTCGCCCACGTGCCGCGCGAGAAGAACAAGGCCGCCGACGAGATGAGCAACCGCGCCATCGACGAGCGGATGTGAGCGCGCGCGGGGGAAGTGAACCGCCTCCCCTCTCCCGGAGTGACCTGGGAGCCGCGTCTGTTGTATGAGGCGTGTGCCGGAGTGGTCCGGGTGAACGCTGGTCACTGCAGGACTGGGTGACGGGAGGAAAGTCCGAGCTCCATAGGGCAGGGTGCTGGTTAACGACCAGTCGAGGCGACTCGCAGGACAGTGCCACAGAAAACAAACCGCCGGTTCCGCGAGGGGCCGGTAAGGGTGAAACGGTGCGGTAAGAGCGCACCGCGCCCGGGGTGACTCGGGCGGCACGGAAAACCCCACCTGGAGCAAGAGCCAATAGGAGCGCGTCCCCGAAAGGGGACAGGGGTTGCCCGTCCCATGCGCTCGGGTTGCTCGCTGACGAGGTCCCTGGGCAACCAGGGCCCTAGATGAATGTTCACTACCCACCCCGAAAGGGGTGGTGACAAAACTCGGCTTACAGGGCCACTCCGGTTTTTTTCCCTGTACCTACCGCTGCACCACGGGCACCTGCACGAGCAGGATGCGGCTGCGCCCATCGTTGCGCACGGCGTCCGGGTTCTTGAGCTGCAGGCGCTCGTCCGTCTTTGGCTCCCAGAACCCCAGCCAGAGGTTGAGCTGGCGGGCGGAGGCGCCGGGCGGGAGCGTGATGCTGAACTCGTCCTTCACCGTCTCGCCGACCTTCCACTGGGTGGTGGGGTAGAGGCCACCGGCCGGCTTGTGGTCGACGTTGATGCGCTCCATGCGACCCTCGGCGTCCTCCAGGTGGACGAAGATGGTGTAGTCCTCCTCCAGGGGCTTGAGGACCTTGAAGTAGGCGGTGACCCGAGCGGCCTCGCCGGGAGCAAGGCGGCCCGGCTGTACAGTGGCACCCACCAGCTCCACGCTGTCCCCGAAGTTGGCGCCGGTGCGAACCGAGAGCGCCGGCACCTGGGTCACCACGGCCTGGCGCCGCTCGTTGGGGCTGGCACCACCGGGCGCCTCGACGATGCAGGCGCTGAGGAGGGACACGGAAACCAGGAGGGAGAGGAGAGTGGGACGGCGCATGGCGCCCCGTTTCTACCGGCTTCCCGGCATGGCATCCACAGGCCCGTAGCCACTTGGGACACCCGCGCTCAACTGCCCCCCCGGAGCCCGGACTTCCTGAAGCGTTCAATGCCATGCCGGGGCCGGTGCGCTTCCTGGCCCGGGTCGAAGAGGGATAGGACTCGCGGAGCATCTTGAGGTATGCGGTGCGCGCCATGAAGACGCCCACCGCCCTTCCCTTCCTCCTCGCGCAGGCGCCGTCGCCGCAGCCCACCCCGCCCCAGGAGCCGCCTCAGGCTCAACCTGGGGTGCCGGAGACGGGGACGCCGCCGCCGCCCGAGGGAAGCACCGTGGACACCGTGGTGGGCGTTGGCATCACGGTGCTGCTCGTGGCGCTGATGGTGGCGGCGGCACGCAAGCTCTTCTTCAAGCGCCGCCCCGAGGTACCCGGCAGGGCGCCCACGGTACCGCCCACGAAGGAGAAGCCCGAGCTGCCGGCGGAGCGGCCGGAGCTGCGCGTGGAGCTGCCGCCTACCGAAGCGGAGCTCGCCAGGCGGCGTGAGGCGGAGGAGATTCACGCCCGCGCTGAGGCGCTCGCCCGCCAGCGAGAGGAGGCCACCCGCGCCGCGAAGGCCACCACGGACGCCGCCGAGCGCGCCCGCCTGGAGGCCGAGGCCCGGGCCCTCAAGGAGCGTGAGGAGGAGGAAAAGCGCGCCGAGTACCGCGCGAAGAAGGCCGCGGAGGACGAGGCGAGGGAGCGGCGCAAGCGCGAGCGCGAGGAGGCCGAGCGGCTGCTGGCGGAGCAGAAGGCCCGCGAGGCGGCAGCGGCTGAGGAGGCCCGGCGCGCGGAGGAGGCGGCGGCACGCGCGAAGATCGAGGCCGAGGCGGGCCGGACGCTGGCGCAGGGCCTGGACAAGACGCGCAGTCAGGGCTTCATGGCGCGGCTCAACGGCCTCTTCGGCGCCAACCGCAAGGTGGACGAGTCCGTGCTGGCGGAGATGGAGGAGATCCTCTTCACCGCGGACATTGGTGTGCGCACGGCGTCCAACCTGGTGGAGGTGGCGCGCGAGAAGCTCAAGCGCAACGAGCTGAGCGACGCGGATCGCATCAAGGGGCTCATCCGCGAAGAGGTGACGCGCATCGTGGACCTGCCGGTGCCGCGCACGCTGGAGGGCGGAGGCCCGCCGCACGTGGTGATGGTGGTGGGCGTCAACGGCGCGGGCAAGACGACCACCATCGGCAAGCTGGCGGCGAAGCTGACCGGTCAGGGCAAGAAGGTGCTGCTGGCCGCGGGCGACACGTTCCGCGCCGCCGCCACCGAGCAGCTCGACGTGTGGGCGGACCGCGCGAAGGCGGAGCTGGTGAAGGGGGCCGAGGGCGCGGACCCCAGCTCGGTCATCTTCGAGGCCATCAAGAAGGCGAAGGACGCGGGCGTCGACGTGGTCATCGCCGACACAGCAGGCCGGCTCCACACCAAGGTCAACCTGATGGACGAGCTGAAGAAGGTGAAGCGCGTCATCGACAAGGCGCTTCCCGGGGCTCCCCACGAGGTGCTGCTGGTGCTCGACTCCACCAACGGACAGAACGCCATCCAGCAGGCCAAGCAGTTCCACGAGGCGGTGGGCGTGACGGCCATCGCGCTGACGAAGCTGGACGGCACCGCCAAGGGCGGCGTCATCATCGGCATCTGCGACGAGCTGAAGCTCCCCGTGGTGTGGGTAGGCGTCGGCGAGAAGGTCGCCGACCTGCGCCGCTTCGAGCCGCGCGAGTTCGTCCAGGCGCTGTTCGACTAATCCTCTTCAGGTCAGTCCGCGAAGGAGAGCCCCTGGGAACAGGCGCTGACTCGGGGCCATTTCCCCTCTCCCTTTGGGAGAGGGACAGGGTGAGGGTATCGGGTGCACTCGGGTTCAACCCCTGTCCACACTGCGGGCCACGGGTTGAAGAACAGGCTCGGCTACCCTCACCCCCACCCTCTCCCGAGGGGAGAGGGAGCATCCAACTTCCCTGAAGAAGAATGAGCGCCTACTCCTGCTGCAGCAGGCCCGGCAGGAGCTCCTCGATGAGCTTCTGCGTCCCGGGATCGATGTCACCGCCACCCGTCAGCAGGGCGCCCAGGTTTGCCTGGCCGAGATCCTCGTCACCGTGCGTCTCCTTCCACCAGCGCACGCGCAGGCGCTCGAGCTCCTTCGCGTTGGAGGGGCTCGCCTTGGCCAGCTCCCGGGTGAGGCAGTCCCCGCACGTCCACTTGAAGCGGTACGTGTCCACGTAGGAGCGCAGGCCCTTGAAGAAGGCCTCGTCGCCCATGAGCTTGCGCGAGGCGTGGTGCAGCAGCGGCGCCTTGCCGTACACCAGCGCGCCGTACTGCATGGAGTCCTCGAAGTCAGAGGTGGGCCTGTCCGCCGGGGCATCCTTACCGCCCGAGAGCCGGAAGAGGTGGTAGGCCGAGACGAGCGACTCCTGCCGCGTCTGCTCCGCCGCCGCGCGCCCGTGCTTCCACTCCATGTAGAGCAGCGCCGCGTACTGGGCCAGCGACTCGTCCACCACGGGCGCGTTGATGGGATCCGAGCCCACCAGCCCCGCGAAGTACTGGTGCGCCACCTCGTGGGCCACGGTGAACTCGAGCGTGCGCTCCAGCGTCTTGCCGAGCTGCGCGAGCGGCGCCGCATCCCCTCCCATGGCCTGGAGGAGCTGCTGCATCTCATTCATCCCCTTCAGCCCCTCGAGCGCGCCGCCGGGGTTCGCCGCCCCGCGATACAGCGCCGTGCCCACGGTGACGAGGCCGGGGAACTCCATGCCGCCCGCCCCACCCGACAGCGGGGCCTCCACCACGCGGAAGTACTTGAACGGCAGGGGGCCCAGGCGCCGCTCGAACTCAGTGAGCACGTCGCTGGTGTACTTGAGCACGCGCTTGCCCACCGCGGCATCGGCGGCGGCGAAGTGGCTCTCCACGGTGACGCCATTCACCGTGGCGGTGGCGCTCTGGTAACCGCGAGCAGCGAACACGGGGAAGTCCCGCACCGCGCCCGCCGCGAAGCTGTAGCGAACGCGACCGTCCTTCTGGGGCAGCTCGCCCATGGGAACGCCCGTGGCGAACACCTTCCAGCCCGACGGGACAATGATGTTGGCGAGCACGTTCGAGGGCTCATACAGCGCCAGGTCTCCCACGCCCGTGGGGCCCGCCCAGGGGTTGCCGCTCGTATCGAGCGGGGGAACCAGGGGCACCACGCCCACCAGGCTCATGAAGTCGTCCATGGCGGCGAAGGCCCCGTAGTCCCCTGCCCCACCCGAGGCACCCAACGAGCCCAGCAACGAGGTCGAGCCGGGCTGCGCGCGAGGCACGCGAGCCTCCAGGTCGAGTTCCACCACCGCCGAGGCACCCGGGGCAACGGGGCTGGCCAGCGGCAACCGGTAGAGGCTGTCCTCGGGGCGCTCCGGCTTCACCGGCTGCCCGTTCACCTTCACCTCCGACAGCGCCACCCGCGGATCAAAGGCATTGGGCGTGACACGCAGGTAGACGGCCTCCAGCGGGCGGTTGCGCACGGAGAGCTCCACCCGCAGGTGGCCCGTCACCTTGCGCGCCTTCGGATCCACCTCGAGCTGCACCTGGTAGCGAGGCAGATCCTCCAGGGGGCCGAGCGCCTGCGCGGCCCGGGCCCGTTCCTCGGACTTGAGGTGCTGAAGGGAGAACTGCACCTCAGGCGGGACGAAGTTCCCGGCGGGAGCAACCCCAGGCACGAGCAGCAGTGCCAACAACGGCCAGCGATGCAGGTGGGCGAGCATGGGGGGATGTTACACCCTCCCGCGTCCTCCCTCTCCCTCTGGGAGAGGGCTGGGGTGAGGGTCTACACCCCGGTTCAGAAGTTGAACAACCCACCGGTGGGCGCGTTGATGACACCGTCACAGGTGCCGCCACAGACCGTATTCGGCTTGAGCGGCTGCGTGGCGATCACCGTGCCCACGGCAGCGGCGGTCACCACTGCGCCCACACCGGCCCAGAAGTACCAGCGCTTGGTCAGCGGAGCGCTGGTGGAGACAGCCGGCACCTCCTGAGTGAGCGGGGAGGGCGTCTGGGTGTTGCTCGGGGTGAGGATGGGCGCCCGCGGCTGGTCCGCCTGGGCGAGCGCATCCGGACGCAGGTTGACCTCGACGGTGTACTCCTTGCCGGCGCGCACAGCGATGCGCTGCGTCTCGGCGCGGAAGCCCTCGCGCTGGACGACGATGTCGTAAGAGCCAGCCGGGAGAATGACGTTGTCGAGCGGGACCACGCCCTTGTCCTCGCCGTTGATGAGCACGCGCGCCCCCGCCACATCCGCCTTCACGGAGACGAAGCCGGCGGTGGCCTCGAGCAGCACACTCACCTCGGTGGACTCGCCCTCCGGGGCAGTGACGCGCCGGGAGAACTCGCGATAACCGGGCTTGCGCACGACGAGGGTGTGCTCGCCGGGGGTCACCTCGATGGGGCCCTTGGGCACCGAACCCACGTCCTTGTCATCGATGAACAAACGCGCGCCCTTGCTGACCCCGTTGAGCTTCACGAGCAGCTCCGTCTTCTTGACGAGGGGCGCGAGGAGATCGGCGTCAGCGGACGACGCCTCGGCCTCCTCTGGCTCGGGGCTCTGCTTCGAGCCCTTTCCGGACTTCGAGCCCTTGCTCGCCTTCGCTCCCTTCGAGGCCTTTGACGGTTTGCTCTTGGTGACCTTGCCCTTTGCCTTGCCCTTCCCCTTGTCCGATGAAGAGGGCGTCAAGGGGGCGAGCAGATCGTCCATGCCCTGTGCAAAGGCAGAAGGCGCTGCGAGGCAGAGGACCAAGGCGATCAGGAAGGCGCGGCGCAGGAGCATGTCGGAGCAAAGGTTAGAGAGTCACGACAGAGGGGTCAAACAAGAGCCCACCCCAAGGGCCGGTTGGGGGAATATCACTGCCCCATGTCACGACGGATTCCCTGGATTGTAGCAGGTAGCCTCGCCACCGCCCTCACGGCCTGTCCGGCCCGGACCCCTTCCCTGCCCTCGGCGCCCCTCCCCATCCGGGTGCCTCCAGAGTGCGAGAAGAGCCAGGCGGGAGAGTACCACCATACGGAGAACCCCGCGTTCCGGTACCTCGGCGAGGATGACGGCGGCACGTTGACGCTGACGCTGGCGCGCACCCGAACAGGTGAGGAGGTGCACACAGATGGGGGGACGACGGTCCAGATCGTGCTGAACCGGACGCCGGAAGGCTTCGTGGGAGAGACCCGGTCTACGACGTTCACCCCGGCGGGAACGGAGTGCCCGGTGCGCTTCCCGACGCAGGCGATCGTCTGTGACGACAAGGGCCTGACCCTGCGCGCGGTGGCCTCGGCGGCCATCGACGAGGACTGCCGCCCGGCCACGAACGGCGCGAAGCCGACGTGGAAGGAGCAGCGGCTGTTGAGGGGAGCTCCGGACGCTGGAGCACCGGATGCGGGAGTCCCCCCCACGACCGGAGATGCCGGAACGCCCTCGGGGAGCTGAGCGCCGCGCTCTGGAAGAGGACGGGGGGCGAGGGACCTTCCCTCGCCCCAGGTGCCCACGCAGCGGACTACGCCGCGCGGCGGGTCTGCTCCTCGGCGACCTTCACGGGCGCGGGAGCGGACTCACTGAACTTCAGGCGGCCCTGCAGCAGGCTGGACACGCCGACGTACAGGAAGCCCAGCTGGAACAGCAGGATGAAGGGCACCGAGCTGTAGATGTGCTTGTCGATCGCGAACCACAGCGCGCCGGTGAAGTAGAGCGCGAAGGAGAGCTCGATGACGGGCATCAGGGTCTTGTCACCCCGGTAGCTCTTCTTCACGGTGGCGACCTTCTTGCCCTCGGCGCCGGTCTTCGGGGTGCGCGTGAAGCCGGACTGCTGACCCAGCAGCGCCTCGAGCACGGCCCGGGCGTTGTTGATGGCCAGACCAATGCCCAGGCTCATCAGGAAGGGCAGGTACTTGAAGCGGGCCCACCCCTTGGCGCCCTGCTCGCGCTGGGCGGCCACGTAGAAGGCACAGACGCTGGCGGTGGCGCTCAGGAAGAAGGGCAGGTCCAGGAAGAGCGTGCCGTAGAGGCCGTGCTGGAAGCGCACCACCATGGACAGCGGCATGAGCGCGCTGAGCACCACCATCAACAGGTAGGCCATGTTGTTGGTGAGGTGGAAGAACGCCTCGCGCTTGACCGCGAAGGGCAGGTCGCTCTTGAGGATCATCGGCAGCAGCTTGCGCGCCGTCTGGATGGAGCCCTTGGCCCAGCGGTGCTGCTGGCTCTTGAAGGCGTTCATCTCCACGGGCACCTCGGCGGGCGAGATGACCTCGGGCAGGAAGATGAACTGCCAGCCCTTCACCTGGGCGCGGTAGCTCAGGTCCAGGTCCTCGGTGAGCGTGTCGTGCTGCCAGCCCCCCGCGTCCGAGATGGTGACGCGGCGCCAGATGCCGGCCGTGCCGTTGAAGTTGAAGAAGCAGCCCGAGCGGTTGCGCGCGGTGTGCTCGATGATGAAGTGGCCGTCCAGGAAGATGCTCTGGGCCTGGGTGAGGATGGAGAACTCGCGGTTGAGGTGGCCCCAGCGCACCTGCACCATGCCCACCTTGGGGTCGGCGAAGAAGGGCACCGTGCGCAGCAGGAAGTCCGGCGTGGGCACGAAGTCCGCGTCGAACACCGCCACGTACTCGCCCTTGGCCGTCAAGAGGCCATTCTCCAGCGCGCCCGCCTTGAAGCCCTGGCGGTTCTGGCGGTGGATGTAGACGATGTCGTGGCCCTGCTGCCGCTGACGCTCCACGCACGCGCGAGCGATGGCGCACGTCTCGTCCGTGGAGTCGTCCAGCACCTGGATCTCCAGCAGCTCGCGCGGGTAGTCGATGCGGCACACCGACTCCACCAGGCGCTCGACCACATACATCTCATTGAAGATGGGGAGCTGGATGGTGACCCGAGGCAATGCCGGCAACACGCCCTTGGGCGTGGGCAGCTTGAACTTGTGGCGGTAGTACAGGTACGCCATCCGGTAGCGGTGCGATCCGTAAACCGCCAGCACACAGAGGACGCTGAAGTACACGCCCAAGAAGATGATCTCGACGGTGGTCATCTGACCTGGCCCCTACCGCGGGTGAAGTCGCCGCGGTTCTTACCCTGCTCGGCGGAGATGAAAGACCGACCCACGCGGACCGCCGCACCCGGTCGAGCGGAGCCCCCCGCCTCGTATGTGCCCGGAAAGACAAGGGATTGTCGTATCCAGGGTGTAACGAGCGCGGACAATAGGGACGCGTCCGGTGGCTGTCAAATGCTTGTCGGGACCATCACCAGGGGAGGAGCCATGGGAGGCCGCGCAAACCCGCGACCTCCGGGGCCTTCAAGGCCTCAGCTCGCGGCGCGCTGGGCCACCCCAGCAGGCACCTCCGCGGGCGCAACAACGGCCAGGGGCGCCTCGGCCACATCCACCTCGTCCCGAGTGGCGAGCGCCAGGATGCGCTCCACCAGCGCGGGGAAATCGAGGCCCTTCTGGGCGGCGATTTTGGGCAGCAGACTGACGGGAGTCATGCCCGGCAAAGTGTTCACCTCAAGAATGACGTCATTCTCATCCTCCGAGCAGATGAGATCCACCCGGCCATAGCCGCGGCAGCCCAGGGCACGGTAGGCGGCGAGCGCCAGGGACTCCACGTTGCCCAGGCGCGTGGGGGACAGCCGCGCGGGGAGGAAGTAGCGCGAGCCGCTCTTGTATTTGGCGTCGTAGTCGAAGCCCTCGCGCGGGGTGGCGACCTCGCAGGTGCCAAGCACCTCGTCACCGAGAATCCCCACCGTCACCTCACGGCCGCGAGCCATGCGCTCGACGAGGGCCTCGCCACCAAAGCGGCTGGCCAGAGCCACGGCGGAGACAAGCGCCTCGGGCTCACGCACCACCGAGAGACCCACCGAGGAACCACCGCACGCGGGCTTCACCACGCAGGGAAAACCCAGGTCGCCGTGGAGCTCCAGGGCGCGCGAGACGTCGGCGCGACCCACACGGTAGCCCTGGGGCGAAGGGAGGTTGTGCAACCGGAAGAGCTTCTTGGCCATGGGCTTGTTCATGGCGAGCGCGGAGGCCAGCACGCCCGAGCCCGTATAAGACAACCCCATCAGCTCCAGCAGCCCCTGCACCTTGCCATCCTCACCCATGCGGCCGTGGAGGGCGATGAAGGCCACGTCGAGCTCAGCCGAGCGCAGGGCGCGGTCCAGCCCGGGGCCGGCGAAGATGCGGCTGACCGTGTGACCCCGGGACTCCAGGGCCGCGACCACGGCCTCGCCGGTCTTCAAAGAGATCTCCCGCTCCTCGCCCCAACCACCCATCAGAACACCCACGCGCTTGCCCATGACTTTGGATTCCTCCTTGTCAGGGGGCTAGAGCACGAGGGATGCCAACGGAGAGTGGGGGCAAATCGAGCACGCCCGCTCGCTGGAGAGGAGCCACATTCCAGGCACTTCGAGACACGGAGCGCACGAACACACACGGGGCGAGCGTGTCCCAGGAACCACGGCGAGGCAGCGGAGCCACACGAGTCAGACCCTCTCCCTCTGGGAGAGGGACGGGGTGAGGGTATACGCCCCCCGAGCTCCCACCCGTTCACCCAAACCAGCGGCCCGAGGGGGGAGCAAAAATACGCAACCTGTCGCGAAGCCCCTGGGGAGCACGGGCCTGAATCGCGGCATGAACCTCATCGGGACCGTAGGCCTGACTGAAGTGCATCAACACCAGGGCCTCGTTCTGGAAGAGCTCGGCCCGAGCAAGAATCTCATCGAGGTGAATATGCGAGCGCTCCTGCGCATCCTGCACGGTGCGCTTCCCATCGATGAACGTGCACTCAAGAATCAGCACACGGCTCTCCAGGAGCGAGGGAGCAGTCTCCAGCACGCGCGAGAGCGTGTCCGTGGCATAGGCCAGCTCAAGCCGGTCGACCTCGTCAAAGAGGGGCTCGCCGGCCTTGCGCCTGCGGGCAATCTCCTCGGGAGGAAGCCCCTGGTGCTCAGGCTTCAGCTTCGAAACACGGCGGAAGAACTGGTAGCAGAGCGAGGGCACCGTGTGATGGGTGCGGAAGGCACGGACCCACAGACCATGCCCGAGGTGCTGCGTGTCCCCCGGGCGCATCGGAACAGTCTCGATGTCCGTATCGGTCTGGTGCAGCCGCCCCTGGGCCGCGAGGGCCTCGCGCACGGGCGCTTCAATCTCCGCGGGGAGGAACACCTGGGGAGCGCCCTTACCGATGAGGTTCCGAATACCAAGCAGCGAGCCGAGCGCGCTCGCATGATCGGAATGACCGTGGCTCAGGAAGATGCGATCCGTCCCGGCGAAGGAACGAATAGGCACGCCCACATCGAGCACCACACCGAGCTCCGGAACCTGCAGCGACGTGTACACGCCGCCGACCGAAATACCTCGAACCGTATAGGGCCCCGCGCTGACCTCGGTGAGCATGCGGAGAGGCTAAGCCAGGAGAGGCCGGTCCCGTGAGAGGTCATCAACAAGGACAGGAGGCCAACGTTCGTCGTCCTGGCAGGTGGATACCTGGCCGCATAGGGTAGAGACATGGAGAAGGAGAACCGCCCCACCCTGGTCTTCGCTGACGGAGCATGCTCCGGCAATCCCGGTCCGGGAGGCTGGGGAACGATCATCGTCACGCCCGACGGACAGGTGACGGAGCTGGGAGGCCGCGAGGCGGAGACCACCAACAACAGGATGGAGCTGACGGCGGTGGGCAAGGCGCTGCGCCACCTGGAGCGGACACCGGGGCCGGTGCACATCCACACGGACTCCACCTATGTGATTCAGGGAATCACCCGCTGGGCGTTCGGGTGGAGCAAGCGAGGGTGGAAGACGGCCGAGGGGGGCGAGGTAGCCAATGCCCTCTACTGGAAACGACTGATGGCACTGGTGGCCCAGCGCAAGCAGGACTTCCCGCCCGAGGCCGCCGTCGTGGAGTGGCGGTACGTTCGCGGACATACGGGAGTGCCAGGCAATGAGCGGGTGGACGAGATCGCCGTCGCCTTCTCGAAGGGCCGGAGCACGAAGCTCTACGTGGGCCCGCTGCAGGGATACGGGGTGGACGTGCTCGAGGTGCCTGAGAACACCTCGCTGCCCGAGGAAAAACCCCGGCAGAAAGAGGCCTCCGCCAAGGCGTACTCCTACCTGAGTGAGGTGGGCCGCACCGTGAAGCGCCATGCAACCTGGGCCGCATGCGAGCGCAGGGTGAAGGGCGTGCCGGGAGCCCGCTTCAAGAAGACGCGCAGCGCGCAGGACGAAGCGAAGGTGTTGGAAGAGTGGGGCTTCAAGGCCCAGGACGTCCAGACGGAGGATTGAACACGTGACGATCACCGAGTATCCGCTCCCCACCCAGTCCACGGGTCCGTACAGCATCGTGGGAGGTCCGGACGGAGCGCTCTGGTTCACGGAGATTCACGCGAGCCGCATTGGCCGCATCAGCGTCGACGGCAGGACGAACTCCTTCCCGCTCCCGACGCCCGATGCGGGGCCGTCCATCATCGTGGCCGGGCCAGACGGCGCGCTGTGGTTCACCGAGAACAAGGCGAACCGCATCGGGCGCATCACGACGGAAGGACGGGTGACCGAGTACGCGCTGCCCACCCCGAACGCGGGACCGTTCGGCCTCGCCGTGGGACCCGATGGAGCGCTCTGGTTCACCGAGATGACAGCGAATCAACTGGGCCGTATCACCCTGAACGGTACGGTCACGGAGTTCCCTCTCCCCTCACCTGACGCGTTCCCGTCCTTCATCACAACCGGCTCCGATGGCGCGCTCTGGTTCACGGAGAACAAGGCGAACCGCATCAGTCGGATGGGCCCAGACGGACAGATAACCGGCTACGCCCTGCCCACGCCCGGCGCGGGACCCGTGGGCATCACGGCCGGGCCGGACGGCGCGCTCTGGTTCGTCGAAATCCTCGCGGACCGGATCGGCCGGGTGACGACGCAGGGGCACATCACGGAGTACCCACTCCCGAGGTCGGGCGCACGACCGCACGCCATCACCACCGGGCCCGACGGCGCCCTGTGGTTCACGCAGTGGGGCAGCAACCACATTGGCCGGATGACGACGGAGGGGGCCGTCACCGAATACGCAATTCCCACAGCCCGTGCGGAGCCACACGGCATCGCAGCAGGTCCGGACGGCGCGCTCTGGTTCGCGGAAGAAGCAGGCAACATCGGGCGGCTCGCTCTGAGGTGAGACAGGGCTCGGGCGCCCCTGGAGACGAGCTGTCACCTCCCGCGCGACACCGCTGACAGCTTGTCGCGTGAAGGGCGTGTGGCACACGGGGAAGAGCCCCCCTCTTCCCTCTGGAGTGCCTCCTGGAGAGGCCGTTGGTCCCGACCTTGCTCTGAGGGCGGGCATCCACGCGCCAGCCCTGGAGGTCACCGATGTCCACCCTCATCCGTCCTACGTTCCATGCGCTCACCCTGCTCTGTGCCGCGTGCACCTGCCTGGTGGCAGCCCACGCCGTGAACTCGGTGGTGGACGCATGGCTCCAACCCCTCCCCTCCTTCCCGGAAGAGACTCCCAAGAAGACGCGCTCGACCCAGGAGATGGCCACGCCTCTCGCCCTGGCGCCGCTGGCTCGCTACCTCGGACTGCCGGACAAGCTGCGTGACGAGGTCATCCTCCCCTCGAAGCCTGGGGATGAACCCGTACCGAACACACTGGGCCTGAAGCTGTTGGGCACGATGATCGGAGCCACCCCCTCCACCACTTTCGCCTCTGTGTTCGAGGGCCCTACGCGCCGCACGCGTTCGGTGTGGATGGGCGGCGACATCCAGGGTGCGCAGGTGGTCGCTATCGAGCGCACGCGGGTGCTGCTGATGAACTCGGGACGAATGGAATACGTCGAGCCAACGGCGACGGACGCGGCCCCCCAGCTCCAGGAGCCCCGTGAACCACGCGCCGCCTCCCTCGACGTGCGGCAGGTCAGCCCCCAGACCTTCGAGGTCTCGCGCAAGGACCTGGATGCAACGCTCGCCAATCCCAACGAAGTCATGATGCAGGCGCGCGTGGTCCCCTCCTTCCGGAACGGTGAGCCCCAGGGCTTCAAGCTGTTCGCCATCAAGACCGGCTCGCTCTACAGCCAGCTCGGACTCCAGAACGGGGACATCCTGAAGCGCATCAACGGGCTCTCGCTCCAGAGCCCAGATGGCGCGCTCGAGGCCTACCAGAAACTGCGCGAGTCCCCACGCATCGAGCTGGAAGTGGAGCGCAACGGGCAGCCACTCCGACTGACGTACTCGGTGCGGTAGGCACGGGCGGCCCCGTGGCCTGTCCACCCAAGTCCACCGTCAAGAGGGCTTCGCTGTGGCCTTGAGGCCGGGCCACACGGAGCGGAGCGTACCGGCGAGCTCCCGAAGCGCATCCGCGCGCGGATAACCCGGGCGCCACACCAGGGCAAGAGTGCGGCTCGGAGACAGGCCCGAGAAGGGACGCACCACGAGCTGGCCCAGCCGGTTTTCAATGGGCACGGAGAGCGCGGGCAGCAACGTGATGGCCCCCTCGCCTGACATCACCATCTGAGCCAAGGTCGTAAGGCTGGTCGCACGGAAGTCCACCTCGCGCGCCCCAATGCGCGTGCACAGGGCAAGCGCCTGCCCTCGGAAGCAGTGACCATCCTCCAGCAGGAGCACGTTCTCCTCTTCGAGGTCCGCGAGCTGCACCTGCTTCTTCTTCGCCAGCGGATGCCCTGGGGGCGCGGCGACGACGAAGGGATCCTCCGCGATGACGGCGTGCTCCACGTCCCCGAGCTCGGGCACGAGCGCCAGCAGGGCCGCGTCCAACCGTCCCTCCTCTAGAGCGCGCACGAGGAGCTCCGTCTTGTCCTCTCGCAACCGGAGCTTCAACCGGGGGTACTGCTTCACGAGCGCCGGGACCACCTCGGGCAGCACATAGGGCGCGATGGTCGGGATGACACCGAGCTGCAGATTTCCCGCGAAGGGATCGGACAGGCGGGACGCCGCGGACAAGATGTCACCGGCCTCGGTGAGTACCCGGCGCGCACGCGACACCAGCTCCTCTCCGGCCTCGGTCAGCATCACCCGGCGCTTGTCCCGCTCGAAGACCTTCACGCCGAGCACCTCCTCGAGCTGCTGAATCTGGGCACTCAAGGCGGGCTGGGAGACGTGACACCGCTCGGCTGCTCGGCGGAAACCGAGCGTGTCGGCGACGGCCACCAGGTACTCCAACTGCCGCAGGGAGATGTCGTTCAGGGAGGGCATAGCTTGGGAATAACTGATAGCCGCAGCCTATCAATTCCATCGGAACGATGTCTTGGGAAACTCAGCGCCAACTCTCTACTTTCCACAACGTCACGAACGCACTGACGCCACTGGCAGGAGAGAATCGCGTGTCCAATCGTCCCCAACTGACCACCGAGGGCGGCGCCCCCGTCGCCGACAACCAGCACTCCCAGACCGCCGGCGCCACGGGCCCGGTGCTGTTGCAGGACCATTACCTGCTCGAGAAGCTCGCCCGCTTCAACCGCGAGCGCATTCCGGAGCGCGTAGTGCACGCGGTGGGCTCGGGCGCCTACGGCTACTTCGAGGTGACCAACCCCAACGTGTCCCGCTTCACGCGCATGAAGCTCTTCAACGCGAAGGGCAAGCGCACCGAGGTCTTCGTGCGCTTCTCCACCGTGGCCGGCTCCAAGGGCGCACCCGACACCGCACGCGACCCCCGCGGCTTCGCGGTCCGCTTCTACACCGAGGACGGCAATTGGGACCTGGTGGGCAACAACACGCCCACCTTCTTCCTGCGCGATGGCATCAAGTTCCCGGACTTCATCCACTCGCAGAAGTACGACCCGTTCACCAACTGCCAGGAGCCCGATAACCAGTGGGACTTCTTCTCGCACTCGCCCGAGGCCACGCACCAGTTCACCTGGCTCTTCGGTGACCGCGGCATCCCCGCGACGCTGCGGCACATGGATGGCTTTGGCTCGCACACCTTCCAGTGGGTGAACGCGCAGGGCGAGCGCTTCTGGGTGAAGTTCCACTTCAAGACGGACCAGGGCATCAAGACGCTCACCAGCGACGAGGCCGCGGCTATCGGCGGCAGGGATCCGCAGCACCACCAGCGCGACCTGTACGCGGCCATCGCGCGCGGCGAGTACCCCTCGTGGACGCTCAAGGTGCAGGTGATGCCCGAGGCGGACGCGGCCACCTACCGCTTCAACCCGTTCGATCTCACCAAGGTCTGGCCCCACAAGGACTACCCGCTCATCGAGGTGGGCAAGATGGTGCTCGACCGGGCGCCGGATAACTTCTTCGCGGAAGTGGAGCAGGCGGCGCTCGACCCCGCCAACTTCGTGCCGGGCATTGGCCCCTCGCCGGACCGCATGTTGCAGGCGCGCCTCTTCGCCTACGCCGACGCGGCCCGTTACCGGCTCGGCATCAACCACACCCAGCTGCCGGTGAACTCGCCCAAGGGGGTCAAGGGCGGCGCGCGCAACTACGGCCGTGACGGCGCCATGCGCTTCGACGGCAACGGCGGGCGGAGCAAGAACTACGAGCCGAACAGCTTCAACGGCCCCGCGCAGTCGAACGAGCCTTCCGGGCTCGGCGTCTCCGTCAGCGGCTCCACGGGCACCTACGTCCCGGTGCGCCACGCCGAGGACAATGACTTCGTGCAGGCCGGCAACCTGTACCGGCTGATGACGGAGCCGGAGCGCGAGCGCCTCGTGGCGAACATCGCGGGCAGCCTGTCCCAGGTGAGCCGCGAGGACATCATCACGCGCAGCATCGCCCACTTCCGCAACGCCGACGAGGAGTACGGCGCGCGCGTCGCGGCGGCTGTCCACAAGCTGCGTCACTCCCGCTGAGCATCCCTCTCCTCCCCCTTCTCCGACTCGAGGACCCTCTCATGAAGACGAACACCCAGGATTCGCAGGCGATGACGATGGACGCGGATGTGATGGCCGTGGCGCGGAGCGCGTTCCAGCACGCACGGGCCGGGGACGCACTCCTCCTGGCTCGACTCGTTGAGGCGGGGTTGCCCGTCAACCTCGCCAATGAGAAGGGGGACACGCTGTTGATGCTCGCGAGCTACCACGGCCACGTGGACGCCACCCGCACCCTCCTGAAGCACCAGGCGGACCCGGAGCGGACCAACGACCGGGGGCAGACGCCGCTGGCCGGGGCCGCCTTCAAGGGAGACGTCACCATCGCGCGGCTCCTGCTGGACCATGGCGCCCGCGTCGATGGCACAGGGCCGGACGGCAAGACGGCGCTCATGTTCGCGGCGATGTTCGACCGGCTGGAGGTGCTCGAGCTGTTGCTGTCGCGCGGCGCGAAGCCGGGCCAGACGGATGCCGAGAAGCGCACAGCGCTCGACTACGCCCGCGCCATGGGAGCCAGGCGCACGACGGAAAAGCTCGCGGAGTTGCAAAAGACGAGCGGACAACCGCAGGCCTGACAACACCAGACATCGGCCACTGTGCGCCGCACGGTGGCCGGACAGTCGCCGCAACTCGGCTTGACAAAAAATACGCTCACGCGCACCTTGCATCTCGTGAGCTTCGCATCCGCCACGACCACCACGACCACTACCGCCACTCGAACTGGCGGGAGCGGACTCGTGCGTGGAGTGAGCTGACGAACGCACGGTTCCTTGCCCCGCCTTCACCGGCCGGGGCGTCCGTGCAAGCGCTCAGTGCTCCGACCGGAAGGCCTCTTTCCCGACTCGGAGTCTGAAATGCTCGACGAACACGATCATCGTTCTCTTGGCCAGCGCCTGGACCTCTTCCACCTGCAGGAGGAGGCGCCCGGCATGGTCTTCTGGCACTCGCGCGGCTACCAGCTGTACCGGCTCATCGAGAACCGCGTGCGGCAGCAGATGCAACGCGAGGGCTACAGCGAGGTGAGAACGCCACAAATCCTCGCCCAGCCCATCTGGGAGCGCAGCGGCCACTGGGAGAACTTCCGCGAGAACATGTTCCAGCTCGCCGACGAGGGCGGGTGGCACCACGCGCTGAAGCCGGTGAACTGCCCCGGCCACATCCAGCTCGTCCAGCGCATGAATCCCAGCTACCGCGACTTGCCCCTGCGGCTGGGTGAGTTCGGGCTCGTGCACCGCAGCGAGCCCAGCGGCTCGCTCCACGGCCTGTTCCGCCTGCGCCAGTTCACGCAAGATGACGGGCACATCTTCTGTGCCGAAAGCCAGATGCGCGAGGAGGTCTTCCGCTTCTGTCGCTCGCTCCACGCCTTCTATGCCGACTTTGGCTTTGAACATGTGGAGGTGGCCTTCTCCAGCCGTCCTGCCCAACGTGCCGGAAGCGATGAGGTATGGGATCTCGCGGAGTCCCTGTTGCTCGAGGCCGCGCAACAGGCGGGGTTGAAATGCCTCATGCAGCCCGGCCAGGGGGCCTTCTACGGGCCCAAGCTGGAGTTCGTGCTGAAGGATCGGCTCGACCGCAGCTGGCAGTGCGGGACGATCCAGCTCGACCTGGTGCTGCCGGAGCGGTTTGACCTCCACTACGTGGATGCCTCGGGACAGAAGCGCCGACCGATGATGCTCCACCGGGCAATGCTCGGGAGCCTGGAGCGCTTCATCGGCATCCTGCTGGAGCACCACGGGGGCGCGCTGCCCGCGTGGCTGGCACCGGAGCAGGTGGTGGTGGCGCCGGTGGGAGAAGCCGCCGCCGGTTACGCCGAGCGCTTCGCAGCGAAGCTGCGCGAGGTGGGCTGCCGGGTGAGCGTGGACGAGCGGGCCGAGTCGCTCTCGCGGAAGATCGTCGACTCGCACCAGGCCGGCGTGCCGTGGCTCGTCATCGTGGGCAACCGCGAGGTGGAGAAGAACGCCGTGCGGCTGCGGCGCAGGGACGGAGAGCAGCGTGACCTGCCCTGGGATGAGGCGGTGGCGGCGCTCGTCGCCGAGTGTCGGCCCGCGGCCTCCGCGTGAGTGTGACGGGGCGGTGACTCCACGAGGTCACCGCCCCTCCCCTGGGCGTGGGTGCTCCGTCCTGGGTTCGACGGTGAATCATCATGAACCTGGAGCAGGAAACCCCGGCTGTGCTTGTCTGCGCCGCCTATGCCTGAGCGAGTGAACAAGATTGCCATCATCGGGGCCGGCGCAGTGGGAGCCACCATTGCCTATGCCGCCATGATCCGCGGAGTGGCCAAGCAAATCGCCATCTACGACATCAACCGCGCCAAGGTGGATGCGGAGGTTCTGGACCTGAACCACGGGCTCCAGTTCGTTCCCATGGCCACGCTGGAGGGCTCGGACGACATCGGCGTGTGCGCGGGCGCGGACGTGGTGGTCATCACCGCGGGAGCCAAGCAGAAGCCGGGACAGACGCGGCTGGAGCTCGCGGGAGCGAACGTGGAGCTGTGCCGCAAGCTCGTGCCCCAGTTGCTGAAGGTGGCGCCTGAGGCACTGCTGCTCGTGGTGACCAACCCCGTGGACGTGCTGACGTACGTAGTGCAGAAGCTGAGCGGCCTGCCGACGCGGCGGGTGTTCGGCAGCGGGACGGTGCTGGACTCCTCGCGCTTCCGCTTCCTGCTGGCGCGCCACCTGAACGTGGCGGTGCAGAACGTGCACGCCTTCATCGCGGGCGAGCACGGCGACTCGGAGATCCCCCTGTGGAGCTCGGCAACGGTCGGCGCCTTGCCGCTGATGCAGTGGTCGGTGCCCGGGCGCGCACGGCTGACGGAGGAAGACCGGACCCACATCTTCGACAACGTGCGCAACGCCGCCTACCACATCATCCAGGGCAAGGGCGCCACCAACTACGCCATCGGCCTGGCCACGGCGCAGATTCTCGAGGCGGTGCTGCACGACGAGCAGCGGGTGCTGCCCGTGAGCTCGCGCATGGAGGGCTACCTCGGCATCAACGATGTATGCCTAAGCGTGCCGAGCATCGTCAACCGTGGCGGTGTGGAAGCGGTGCTGGAGGTGCCCCTGAGCGACTCGGAGCGCGAGGGCCTGAAGCGAAGCGCGGACACGATCCGCCAGAGCATCCGCACCCTGGGATTCTGATGCTCCACGCGGGAAGATACAGTGCACGGCTGTGTTGCTTCCGCTCGATTCCCCCCAGGAGCCTCTCTTCGTGAACTCTCGGCGTGCCCTCCTCGCACGGCTCTCGCCCATCCTGCTGCTCACCGTGCTCGCCTGCCGCAATAACGAAGTCCACGCGACGGGAAGCGCACCGGTGTACGGCTTCGAGGTCGTTCACAGCTGGCCCCATGACCCTCGGGCCTTCACCCAAGGACTCGTCTACCGTGACGGCAAGCTGTACGAGGGCACGGGAATCAACGGCCAATCGAGCCTCCGCCAGGTGGAGCTCGAAACGGGCGCGGTCCTGCGCAGACACAACCTCGAGCAGCAGTATTTCGGAGAGGGAATCACGCTGCTCGGAGGCAGGCTCTACCAGCTCACCTGGCGCTCACGCGTAGGCTTCATCTACGACGCCGCGACCTTCCAGCAAGTGGGCCGCTTCGATTATTCCACCGAGGGCTGGGGGCTCACCACCGACGGCACCTCGCTCATCCTGAGTGATGGGACCGCCACGCTGCGCTTCCTCGACCCTCGGACGTTCGCGGTGCAGCGCACCGTCACGGTGACGGACGAGGGCCGCGAGGTCCCCCGGCTCAACGAGCTGGAGTACATCCGCGGCGAGATCTACGCGAACGTGTGGACGACCGACCGCATCGCGCGGATCGACCCAGCGACGGGGCGAGTGACGGGGTGGATCGATCTCACAGGACTGCTAGCGCCAGAGGAGCGTACTGGGCGTGAAGACGTCCTGAATGGAATTGCCTATGACGCGGCCCAAGATCGACTGCTGGTCACCGGAAAGCACTGGCCCAAGCTGTTTCAGATCCGCGCCGTGCCTCGGTAGACGGCCTCTGCTCGCCACGGTTGCGAGCGGACCTGACGGCCGAGCACAGGACTGAACCCGTCACCTCCCGCGTCATACATTGCGAATCGTAGACGGGTCGTGCTCCCATTCCAGCAACACTCGGAACGTAGAATTCAAACCGAGATGTGGGGGGCCGCTCTGCTGGGCGCGCAGACCATGCTGAACATTCCAGGTTACACCCTTCGAGGGGCCATCCAGCCCACAGGCTCGAGCCTGCTCTTCCATGCTGTGCGCGATACCGATGGCATGGCCCTCATCCTCAAGACGCCCATGGCCTCGTCGCCCGGGCCTCGCGAGTACGAGCGCTACCGCCGCGAGTTCAGCATCCTCCAGCGCCTCCAGGGAGTGAGGGGTGTTGTCCGGGTCCACACCTTCGAGCGGCTCCACGACCGGCCGGTCCTGCTCTTGGAGGAGGAGGAGGGAAAGCCGCTCTCCGAGCTCACGGGTCGGCCCTTCGAGGTGATTCACGCGCTGGACCTGGCCATCTCCCTGTGTACCTCACTGGCCGAGCTCCACCGCCGCGGAATCATCCACAAGGACGTCAAGCCCGCCAACATCATCATCGCGCCCTCGGGCGAGACGCGGCTCATCGACTTCGGCACCGCCACCCTCCAACTCGTCGAGCATGTGGATGCAGCGCCTGTCTCGTTGATTGAAGGAACGCTGGCGTACATGTCCCCCGAGCAGACCGGGCGCATGAACCGCTCAGTGGACCACCGCACGGACTTCTACTCGCTGGGCATCACCCTCTACGAGCTGCTGACAGGAAGCCGGCCCTTCCAAGGGCGCGACGCGCTCGAGTGGTTCCATGCTCACATGGCGGTGACCCCTCAACCGCCGCTGGAGCGGGTGCCGAACCTGCCGCCCATCCTGTCCGCCATCGTCATGAAGCTCCTGGCCAAAGAGGCCGAGGAGCGCTACCAGAGCGCTGAGGGAATCAAGGCCGATCTCGAGCGGTGCCGGAACGATCTGCTCCGGGGCGTGCACGAGGACTTCCCGCTCGGAGTGCACGACTTCCCCATCCGCTTCCAGCTCCCTCAGCGGCTTTACGGGCGAGGCCTTCACGCCGCCACCCTGCTCCAGGGCTTCGAGCGCGTCGCCCGGGAAGGCAAGCCAGAGCTCCTCCTGGTCCGAGGCTACTCGGGCATCGGAAAGTCCTCCGTCGTTCACGAGCTGCACAGGCCGGTGGTGCGCCAGCGCGGCTTCTTCCTGAGCGGCAAGTTCGATCCGTTCCAGCAGGCCATCCCCTACACCACCCTGGCCCAGGCCATTCGTGGACTGACGCAGCAGTTGCTGGCTGGCAGCGACGAGGCGCTGGCCCGTTGGAGGGAGCACCTGCTGGAGGCCTGGGAAGGCCATGGCCAGGTCCTCCTGGATGTGGTGCCGCAGCTCGAGCTCATCACCGGCAAGCAGCCCCCCTGCCCGGAGTTGCCGCCCTCCGAGGCCTCGCACCGCTTCAACCAGGTGTTCCGCAAGTTCCTCGGCGTGTTCGCCACCACCGAGCATCCGCTCGTCATCTTCCTGGATGACATGCAGTGGGCGGACCAGGCCAGCCTCCAGCTCATCCGTCACCTGCTCACCCATCCGGAGACGCCGCCCGTCCTCCTCATTGGCGCCTACCGCGACAACGAGGTCACCCCCTCCCATCCGCTGGCGCTGGCCTTGGAGGAGCTCCGCAAGGTTGGCGCGCGGATGACGACGCTCCAACTCGAGCCCCTGAGCCTCCAGGACGTGAGGCAGCTCGTCGCCGACACGCTCACGGGGGCAGGCCCGGAGATCATCGAGCCCCTCTCGGCGCTGGCGTGCGAGAAGACCGGCGGCAAC
Source organism: Archangium minus (assembly GCF_044360475.1). Lineage (NCBI taxonomy): Bacteria > Pseudomonadati > Myxococcota > Myxococcia > Myxococcales > Archangiaceae > Archangium > Archangium minus. Next base: position 3,290,644 of record NZ_CP043494.1, on the reverse strand, counting down.
CCCTTCTTCCTGCTGCAATTCCTGTCCACGCTCAACGAGGACGGGCTCCTGGTCCGCACGCCGGAGGGCACGTGGCGCTGGGACGCCGAGGCCGTCCGGAGCAAGGGCTACTCAGACAACGTCGTCGACTTCATGGCCGGCAAGCTGCGTCAGCTCCCCCAGGAGACGCTGCACCTGCTGCGACTGGCCGCCTGCGTGGGCAACACCTTCACGCTCCAGATGCTGGCCCGGATCTCCACCCAGGCGGAGGTGGCTCAGGTGGAGCGGGAGCTCGAACCTGCGTTCCTCGAGGGGCTGCTGGTCCACGTCGGCCCGGAGCAATACCGGTTCCTCCATGACCGCATCCAGCAGGCCGCCCACGCCTTCATCCCCGAGCAGGAGCGCAAGGCCGTCCACCTGCGCATTGGCCGCCTGCTGCTGACGAGCCTGTCTCCGCAAGAGGTGCAGGAGAAGCTCTTCGACGTCGTGAGCCAGCTCAACGCCGGGGCCGAACTCATCGAGGCGCCCGAGGAGCGCCTGCGCGTGGCGCGCCTGAACGCCGAGGCGGGCTGGAGGGCCAAGGCCGCCACGGCGTTCCGCTCGGCCGTCGCCTATCTCTCGATGGCCTTCCAGCTCATCCCCGGCAATCCGTGGGAGACGACTCCGGAGCTGGCGTTCAAGATTCGTCTGGAGCACGCGACCTGCGAGTTCATGAGTGGCAACGCCGCCGAGGCCCTCCGCCTGGCGGAGGAGCTCGTCTCCCGGACGCGCACCCGCCAGGAGATGGCGGCTGCCTACTGCCAGAAGGCCTACATCCTCATCGGGACGGGCGACCTCCAGACCGCCGTGACCTGCCTCCTGGAGTGCTTGAGCCTGATGGGCATGCCGATGTCACCGCACCCCTCCTGGGAGGAGGTCGTGGAGGCCGACAAGGAGGTGTGGACACTGCTCGGGGATCGCCCCATCGAGAGCCTCCTCGAGCAGCCCCTCTCCACGGACCCGGACCTGGAGGCAGTGATGAGCGTGCTCGGCGCCTTGTTCGCACCGGCGTACGTCACGGACTCCAACCTGCTCTTCCTCCACCTGACCCGGATGGCCTCCCTCAGCCTCCGTCACGGCAACACGAGCGCCTCCGTGCACGGCTACTCCTGGTACGGCATCGTGCAGGGGTCCGCCTTCAAGCGGTACCGGGAGGCCCATGCCTTCGGCCAGCTCGCCTGTGATCTCGTCGAGCGCCATGGCCTGGCAGCCCTACGAGGGAAGGCGCTCTATGGAATGGAGATCATCAGCTACTGGACCCGGCCTCTCGCCACCTCGCTGGAGCTCATCCTCAAGGCCTTCCAGTCCGCACTCCAGGCCAGTGACATCCAGGTCGCCGGCTACTGCTGCAACCACATCGTCACGGACCGCTTCGCCCTGGGGCATAACCTGGAGGAGGTCTACCAGGAGACCATCGCGCGCCTGGACTTCGCGCGCAAGGCCGGCTTCCTGGACACGCGGGACGTCATCCACTTCACCCAGCGCCATGTGCAGCAGCTGCGCGGCCTCACGCCTTCATTCAACTCGCTGAGCGGAGACGACTTCGACGAGGAGGCATTCGAGGCGACCCTGACCCCCGCGCGCATGAGCACCGCGCGGTGCTGGTATTGGATTGTGAAGATGCAGTCGCGCTACGTGTGCGGCGCCTACTCCGAGGCGCTCGAGGCGGCGGCCAAGGCCGCCGAGCTGATCTGGTCCTCGCACGGACACATCCAACTGCTGGACTTCCACCTCTACCGCGCCCTGACCCTGGCCGCGAGCCTGGGAGAGATGACGCCCGAGGAGCACGGCCGCGCCCTCGAGCTCATCCGCCAGGACCATCAACAGTTGGCGGAGTGGGCCCGCGTCCTTCCCGATACCTTCCGCGCGCCCGAGCGGCTCGCATTTGGGGAACTGGCTCGCGTCACGGACCGCCAGAATGAAGCCTTCCGCGCCTACGAAGAGGCGCTCCAGGCCGCCCGAGCGTACGGCTTCATCCAGTACGCCGCCCTCGCCAGTGAGCTGGCAGCCCGCTTCTGGCGAGAGCAGCAGATGTCCACCATCGCCGAGAACTATGCGCTCAAGTCCCGGGAGGCCTGGCTGCGCTGGGGTGCCGCGGGCAAGGCCAAGCACCTGGAAACCCAATGGCCGCACCTGGCCGCCAGCGGCAACCCCGACGCGACCAGTACGGACACGGACTCCACGCAGATTGACGCGCTCACCGTGGTGAAGGCCCAGCAAGCCATCTCCGGGGAGATCGTCCTCGAGCGGCTGGCGGACACGCTACTGCGCGTCGCCATTGAGAACGCTGGCGCCCAGCGCGGCGCCCTGTTGCTACCTGAGGGCAATAAGCTCTCGGTCGTTGCGCTCTCCGGGACCGTCCCCGAGGGAGCCACCCCCAACGGGGAAGCACCCCAGCTTCCGTGGTCCCTCATCTCCTACGTGAAGCGCACGCGAGAGCACGTGCTCATCGGCGACGCCTCTCAGCCCCACCCGTTCTCCGCCGACACCTGGCTCGAGCACCGCCGGGCCCGCTCCGTGCTCTGCCTGCCCCTGCTGCGCCAGGACGAGTTCTGCGGCGTGCTGTACCTGGAGAATGATCTCGCCACCCACGCCTTCACGCCGGCGCGCCTCTCACTGCTCGGGCACCTGGCCTCCCAGGCCGCCATCTCCATTGAGAATTCCCGGCTGTACACCGAGGTGCAACGCGCCGAGGCGGCCCTGCGCCACGCCAATGACGAGTTGGAGAAGCGCGTGGAGGAGCGCACGCGCGCGCTGAAGCAGGCCCAGTCCCGCCTGGTGGAGACGGCACGCGAGGCCGGCATGGCCGAGGTCGCCGCCAACGTGCTCCACAACGTGGGCAACGTCCTCACCAGCGCCGTCATCAACATCCAGACGATGCGCCAGTCCGTGGGCGCCTCGCGCATGGGGCGGCTGAAGCAGGTCGCCAACCTGCTCGAGGAGCACCGCAACAACCTGTCGGACTTCCTCACGCGCAATCCCCAGGGCATGCAGCTGACGACCTATCTCTCCGCGCTCGCTGACGCGCTGCTCGAGGAGCAGCGGACACTCCGCGAGGGCATGGACACCATGGGCCTGCACCTGGAGCACATCCGCGCCATTGTCCAGGTCCAGCAGACCTATGCCCGCAACACGCTCATCACCGAGGAGTGCGATCTGGCGCTCCTCATCGAGGATGCGCTGAGCATCCAGCGGCCCTCGCTCCAGCGCCACGGCATCACCCTCACCCGAGAGCATTTCCCCTCCCTGCCCAAGGTCCGCCTGGACAAACACAAGGTGCTGCAGATCCTCATCAACCTGATCAGCAACGCCAAGAACGCCATGCAAGAGAAGCCCGAAGGACAGCGTCACATCCGGGTGCGGCTCGAGGCGGTGGGCACCACGGCGCGCATCCAGGTGGAGGACACCGGCATGGGCATCGCGCAGGAGAACCGCGGGCGGCTCTTCTCCCAGGGCTTCACCACGCGCACTGGGGGTCATGGACTGGGTCTGCACTCCAGCGCGCTGGCGGCGAAGATGCTGGGGGGCCGCCTCACCCTGGAAAGCGACGGGCCAGGCAAGGGAGCCACGGCCACACTGGAGCTCCCGCTCGCGTAGGGCTCACGGAGTGGGAGCGGGCTGTTTCCCAGTGAACAGCCCGTTTACCGGCCCCGACGGCGCTGGACGCCCTGCTCGCTCAACTTCCAGGCCAGCTCGCGAGCGACCTCGAGCTCGAACGGCTTCTTCAGCCACTGCAGGTCCGCCCGGCCGACGCGCTGGGCCACTTCCTCTCGGGAGATGTCCGAGAAGGCGCTGCAGATGGCGACCTCCAGCTGGGGGTCCTTCTCCAACATGCGCATGATGGTCTCCAGGCCGTCCCAGCCAGGAGGCATCCGCATGTCGACGAGGGCGAAGGTATAGGGACGCGCCTCTTCCAAGGCGCTGACGACCTTCTGGAACCCCTCGAGCCCCTGGGAGGCGGTGTCGATGATGAAGCTCACCTCAGGGGACGCCGCGGGAGGGGCGGCACCGAAGAGCTTCTTCTCCAGGTTGTCCAAGGCAGGGCGGCGCCATTTCGGGCCCAGCACCCTGCGCCAAACGTTGAGGATGGTGGGGTCATCGTCCACCACCAGGATGCGCCGCTGTGTCTGTAGCTCCATCCTCATTCCACCTGACGAGGCCTGGCGTACACCCGGCCCCTGAGCCCCATCTTGAGACCCGACCATCCAGAGTATGTCAGGGGGTCGCCATAGGAGCGGAGCCGGTAGGGCGCTGCTCTTCGCCATGTTGTTGTCCTCCGGGCAACTGTATCTGGGTCCTACAAGGGGGGGAAGACACAGCTTCCGGAGAGATGCGCGCGGCCCAAAGCCAGGAGAAGCCCCAAGCTTGCTGAAGTGGACATCTGGGGGCCGGCTTCGAGCGCGGGCCCCCAACCCCAGCGGGAGTACCTGGGGCTCCCTTCCCCGCCTGCTGCTCCAGCGGGGCGACGTGCGAGCCAGCGGAGGCCTGTGTGGGCCTCAGCGAGCCTCGTTGCTGGCCTTCACGGGCGAGCGTGCGGTGCCGTTCGCCACACTGTTCAGATAGTTCAGCGACATCTTCAACTGGTGGTCGGTCAGCTTCGCCGTCACGTCCCAGTCCCGCACGTTCTCGGGCAGGGCCTTCGGCTTCGCCACCCCCTCGGACTCGCTCGCCACCGACGGCTCCGCCTTGAAGTGTCGATCCAGGTCCTTCTCTCGTGGTTGCGGCTCCTTCGCGCCCTTCCCACCCGGAGTCTCTGGCACCTGGTAGTCCGGTGTGATGCCCTTCTCCTGGATGCTGCGCCCCTTGGGGGTGTAGTAGCGGGCGATGGTCAGCTTCAGCCCCGAGCCATCCTCCAGCTCGATGACCGTCTGCACACTCCCCTTCCCGAAGGTCTGCGTCCCCAGGATGGTCGCGCGCCCGTAGTCCTGCAGCGCCCCCGCGACAATCTCTGACGCCGACGCGCTCCCCGCGTTCACCAGCACCACCAGCGGGTACTCCGGCTCCGTGTCCCGGTCCTTGCTGCGCTCCTCGGTCGCGTTGGCCCCGTTGCGCCCGCGCGTGCTCACGATGGGCAGGTTCCCCGGGAGCCACAGGTCACTCACCGCGACCGCCTGGTCCAGCAATCCGCCCGGGTTGTTGCGCAGGTCCAACACCACCCCACGCAGCGGCTTGCCCCCGTTCTGCTCGCGCAGCCGGTCCAGCTCCTTGCGCAGGTACAGCGACGTGCGGTCCTGGAAGTTCTTCACCTTGAGGTGGGCAAGGCCCCCGTACAGCGCGCCCTCCACCGGGATGATGCGGACATGGTCCCGGATGATGGCCAGCTCGCGCGGCGCCTTGAAGCCCTCGCGCATGATGGTCAGCAGCACCCGCTTGCCCGCCGGACCCCGCATCCGCTGCAGCACGTCCGACAACCCCAGCCCCTGCAGGCTCTCGCCATCGATGGCGACGAGCTCGTCTCCCGCACGAATGCCCGCGCGCGCTGCCGGCGTGTCGTCGATGGGCGCCACCACCACGATGCCCTCGCCCTTGCGCGCCACCTCAATACCCAGCCCTCCGAACTCGCCGGAGGTGTCGATCTTCATCTCCTTGAAGACCTCGGGCGGCATGAAGACGGTGTGGGGATCCAACGTCTCCAACATGCCCTTGATGGCGCCCTGCATGAGCCGCTTGTCGTCCACCGGCTCCACGTAGTTGTTCTGCACGTACGAGAGCACCCGAGCGAACACCTCGAGCTGCTCGTAGGTGGAGGTCCGAGCGGTGGAGGGCTCGCGGCCGTCGGCTCGTGCCGCGGGAGCCAGGAGCAACAGGCCCGCGGCGAGCGCCGCGCGCCAGGAGTACTGGGAACGCATGGGCGCGACTCTAGCACCCGGCCGCGCCCCGGCCCGCTACAGCCCGGAGGCGTCCGCGAACTGCACCAGCTCCGACACCAGCTCGTCTGGTCGCTCCACGTGCGGGATGTGGCCAAACTGCTCCACCACCCTCAGCCGCGCATGGGCAGGCAGGCTCGAGCGGAAGAAGTCCAGGCTTTGGTGGGGCAGCAATTTCTCACTCCCACCCCACACGAAGAGCACGGGCATGGTGAGCCGCTTGAGCTCCTCGGGCTTGAGGTACTCGCCCTTGGCCAGAGCGTCTGCGCTCAGCGCACGCACCGCGGGGGTGGCGTAGATGCCGCGCACGGCGTCGGCGAACAGCATCATCAGCATGGGAGGCTTGTGGAAGAGGCGCCGGGTGAGCGCCCGCGACTGCTCGGCGGTGCGCACGTCCATGGACTCCAGCACCTCGCGGATGAGCTCGTGCCCCACGTCGGCTCCCGCTGGCGCCACCAACCCCAGCGCGCGCACCAGCTCCGGGTGCTCCGTCGCCAGCTGTGCTGACAGGGCCCCGCCCAGCGAGTTGCCCACCACGAAGGACGGGCCGCCCACCACCTTCTGGCAGTACTCCACGAGCAGCTCGTACTGGCCACGCACGCACGTCGGCCCGAGGCAGTACTCCGGCGAGAAGCCGTGCCCTGGCAGGTCCACCGCCAGGACGCGCTCGAAGCGCTTTGCCAGCCCGAAGAAGATGCGCGCGAAGCCGTTGGCCGTCCCGCCCAACCCGTGCACCAGCAGCACCGTCGGCCCCTTGCCGCGCCCCTTGAGCTCGTAGTGATGGAGCGGCTGACCGCCCAGGTTCACCACTTCCGACCGCACTCCGCGCGCCACCAACATGCGCCGGGTGACTTCCTGTAGTCCTGAGATCAAGTCCACGGAGGGGAAATTAACCGTCCCCATGCCGCACTGCATCATTTCTGCACAAACATCCATCCAGGACTGGACGCTCGCCCGGCTAGAGCGTGATGCGTCGGCCCTCGTCGGCGCTGCGCACCGCCGCTTCGAGCACGCGGATGACCTGGGCCGCGCTCTGCGCCGTCACCGGCACCGGCCCCTCGCCAGCGATGGCCGCGGCCAGCTGACGGTAGAAGTGCTCATAGCACCCCGGGAGGGTGGGGACGCTCCCGCCGCGACTCAACCGGCCGTACCGCTCCGCGGGCTCGACGCCCCAGCTGGCCTGGCCCGGCCGAAGCCCCGCGCCGAGTTGCTCCTCCTGCGGGTCGAGCCCGTACTTGCACCAGGCATCCGCCTCGCCCTGCAAGACGAAGCGGGGCCAGGGCTCATGCACCACGGAGCCGGAGTGCAGGATGACGCGCAGCTCGCCATAGCGCAGCAGCAGGTGGAACCAGTCCGTGGCCCGTGCGCCCTGTCGCTGCCGTCCGAGGTCAGCGGTGATGGACTCAGGCAGGCCGAACAGCTGCAAGGCTTGATCGACCAGGTGCGAGCCCAGGTCCCACAGCGTGCCGCCCCCGGGAACATCCTCCTCCTTCCAGCGCGCCTTCACCTGGGGCCGGAAGCGATCGAAGTGGCTCTCGAAGCTGAACAACCGCCCGAGGCGTCCCTGCTCCAGCAACTGGCGCACGGTGAGGAAGTCACCATCCCAGCGCCGGTTGTGGAAGACGGTCAGACACCGGCCCCGCTCGCGAGCCAACGCATCCAGCCGCAAGGCCTCGGCCGAGTCCACGGTGAAGGGCTTCTCCACGACCACGTGCTTGCCGGCCAGGAGCGCCCGCTCGGCCAGCGACGCGTGCGTGTCGTTGGGCGAGGTGATGATGAGCAACTCCAACGTCGGGTCCGCCAGCAGCTCCTCTGGGGAGAGGACGCGCACGCCCGGCCAGTCGCGCACAACCTCCTCGGCCCGACGGGTAGCGACCGCCGAGAGGGTGAAGGCGGGCTCGGCGGCGAGCAGCGGCGCATGGAAGCGGGATCCAGACAGGCCGTAGCCCATCAGCCCGATGCGGATGGGGGAAGTCGAAGGGGAAGGTCTCATAGCGTCAGCGTGACAGCCAGGGTGCCGGGTCCAGAGCCTGTCCGGCCCGGCGGATTTCGAAGTACAGGTAGGCGCCCTTGAGCGAGCCCGTGTCACCTACCTCGCCTACCACGTCGCCCGCCGCTACGTGAGCGCCCACCTGATGGGCCACGGAGGACAGGTGCGCCACCAGCGTATGGTAGCCGCCCCCGTGGTCGAGGATGAGCAGATTGCCGTAGCCACGCATCCAGCCCGCGTAGGCCACGGTGCCCTCAGCCACCGCCTTGACCGGCGTGCCCGCGGCGGCGCGGATGTCCACGCCCTTCTGCACGGTGACGGTGTTGAAGCGCGGGTTCACCACGCGGCCGAAGCCCACCTCGATGACGCCCGGGGCGGGGAACGGCAGCTTCCCCCTGAGGGCCCCGAAGCCGGAGGTGGCTGGGCCCTCGTTCATCTCCTGGATGACGCGCGTGAGGTCCGCGTCCGCCTGCTCCAGCTCGCGCACCATGCGCCGCGCCAGCTCCGCCTCGCCCTTGATGGCGCCCACCACTTCCTCGAGCGCCTCCTGCTGCGCCTTCGCCAACGCCTCCTGCTCCCGCAGAAAGCCCAACCGAACGTTCAGCGAGCCCTGCAACCGGCGCAGCTCGGCCGCTGACTGGCGCCGCAACCCCGCCACCCGTTGCACGGTGCGCAGCACCCGCAGGTCCTCCTCGAGCGTCGCCCGCAGCGCGCGCGAGCGCCACACCATGGCGGAGAAGTCCTTCGCGCTCAGCAGCACCTCCAAGGGCCGTCGCCTCATCAGCCGGTACATGCCCCACAGGCGCGGGGACAGCCGACGCATCTGCTCGCGCAGCATCTGCTGGGTCACCGCGTCCTCGTGCTCGGCCACGGCCAGCCGCTTGCGGAAGACGGAGAGGTCCCTCTCCAGTGCCTTCACCCGTTGTGAGCTGGTGGCCGCCCGCTGCTCCACCATCTCCAGCACCTCCAGCGCGGACACCTTGCGCGACTCGATGAGCGCGAGCGCCGCCCGCTGCGTGGACAGCCTCTCGCGCACGGCCTCCCGCTCCGTCGCCTCATCCTGCACGGGCGACTCGGACGCGGCGCCCTCGGACGCGGACGGCTGCGCCGCGGCCCCGTCCTGAGAGAGGGCCACGCCGCTCCACAGCAGCAACAAGAGGAGGACGAGCCGGCTCATACCCGCAGGAAGCGCCCCACCGCGATGAAGCTACCGCCCAGCCCCAGCGCACAGCCCGCCGCCAGCAGCTCCAGGGCCAGGCCTGGCTCCAACAGCGGCACCATGCCGCCGGGCCCCACCAGGAAGGAGAAGAGCGAGGCCACGCCCGGCCCCACCAACCGCTCGAAGGTCACCAGTCCCGCCAGCGCCACCCCAGCCCCGAGCAGCCCCTGCAGGAAGCCCTCGATGAGGAAGGGCGCCTTGACGAAGCGGTCCGTCGCGCCCACCAGCTTCTGGATTTCGATCTCCTCGCGCCGCGCGTAGATGGCGAGCTGCAGCGTCGCGGACACGATGACCACGGTGGCCAACAGCACCACCGCGAAGGCCACCCACCCGCCATAGCGCAGCGCCTTCGAGATGGCGGAGAGCCGCTCCACCGCCTCCTCGCCATAGTCCACGCCGGTGACACCGGGCATGGCGCGCAGCTCCTGGGCCAGCGCCTTCAGCGCGCCGGGGGTGCGCCGCTCCTGGGGAACCTCCAGCTCCAGCGAGGGCGGCAGAGGGTTCTCCGGGAGCTGCGCCAGCGCCTCGCCCAGGTCACCCAGCTCCCGAGCCAGACGCTCGAGCGCGGCCTGAGGAGGAACCAACGAGGCCCTTCCTCCACTGGCGGCCACCATGCGCTCTCGCAGCACCTCGGCCCCCTCCTCGTCGAGTTCGGGGGACAGGTACACCGTCACCTGCACCTCGCCACCCAAGGAGCCGATGAGCGCGTCCACCATGCGTCCCATGGCCTGCGCCAGCCCCGCGGAGAAGAGGGCGATGGCAATCGTCGTCACCGCGATGAAGTGCACGAAAGGCGCATGCCGCAGCCCCGAGGCCGCCGAGCGCCAGAAGTACGCCGCCTTTGCGATCGCGCTCATCCCGCCGTCATCCGCCGGGCAGCCTTCACCCCGTCCTCGTCCGACACGATGAACCCGCGCTCCAGCCGCAGCGTGCGCTTCTGGTAGCGGGTGATGAGGCTGGTGTCGTGGGTGGCCACCAGCACCGTGGTGCCCCGCGCGTTCACATCCATCAGCAGGTCCATAATCTCCAGCGTGAGCGCCGGGTCCAGGTTGCCCGTGGGCTCGTCCGCCAGGAGGATGGTGGGATCATTCACGAGCGCCCGCGCGATCACCACGCGCTGCTGCTCACCACCGGAGAGCTTCAGTGGCAGCGAGCCCGCCTTGTGCTGCAGGCCCACCAGCTTGAGCATCCGCTGCACGCGCTCGCGCGCCTGGGGCCGGGGCACGCCCAACACGTCCAGGGCGAAGGCCACGTTCTCCTCCACCGTGCGGTGCGGCAGCAGCTTGAAGTCCTGGAACACCACCCCGATGTTGCGCCGCAGGTAGGGCACGGCCGACTCGCGGATGCGCGCGATGTTGCGCCCGCCCACGAGCACCTGGCCCTTGGTGGCTTTCTCACCGCAGAAGATGAGCTTCATGAGCGTCGTCTTCCCCGCGCCCGAGGGCCCGGTGAGGAAGACGAACTCGCCCTTCTCGACGTGGAGGTTGATGTCCGAGAGGACGGGCGGATCGCCCGGATACGCCTTGTAGACGTGGAACATCTGGATCATCGGCGTGGCGATTATGTCCCCCGGACGCACAGAGGGCCAACGCTCGGCCGCCGACGTCCGGCTACTGGTTGTTGTCCTCGCCCGCCAGGTAGCTGAGGATGACCTCGTCCAGGCTCTTCTCGGAGATGAGATCCTCTCCGAAGAGCGTCTCCACGCCCACCTCGTTGATCTTCGGCTGCACCTTCATGGCGCGCGCGGCGGCGATCTCCGGGGGAACGAAGGCGGCTGGCGGAGCCGCGGGAGGCGGGGCCTTGGGCTGAACGGGCTGCCGTGCGTGGGCGACGTCCTCAGCGGAGCCGAGCTGGCCGGGCTGGTAGTGACGCACCCCGCCCTCGTACCCGTCGTACACGCCGTTGATGAGGTTGCGCAGCATCTCCTTGTGCTGCTCTTCCATCAGCTCGCGCACGACCTCGGCGAGGTTCTCGGCGTTGAGGATGTCCGCGTACGACGTCTTCTTCGACGCGAGGATGTTCCCGCCCACGAACAGGTGCGTGATGATGTGGGGGTTGTTGACGCCCGAGTCCTCGGTCTGGACGTGGTAGACCTTCCCCTTGTACTTGATGTTGTGGTTGAAGCCGGTGACGGCTTTTTCGAAGGTTTTCGCCATGCCCGAGGCCGAGGAACGTACCAGCGGTGCATGGGTGTGACAAGGAACGCGTCGGCCTTCTTTGGTTGAATGCCTGCTGACCTTCCGACAAGAAGGCCGGGCCTCTGCACCGTTCACCAGGCGACTTCGTCGAAAATCCCACTGCGAGTACACTGCGCCGGCCACCGGGGGGGAAGCAGCCGCCGGAGCATCGACCGGAACGGGAATCACGATGAAGAACGAGCTCAAGAATCAACTGCGCCAGCAGGACGCCACGGCGCTGGCCCAGGGCTATTCGCCCGCCATCCGTGCCATGGAGATCGCCAGCATCGTCTCCTTCATCGGCCTGGAGTCGGCTCTTGTCTGGAGGCTGTGGGGCAATGCCCATACCGGCCCGTGGCTGGTGCTCAGCGCACTGCTGCTGGGCTACCTGGCGGCCGACTTTGTCTCCGGCCTCGTCCACTGGATGGGCGACACCTGGGGCGCCACCGACATGCCCGTGCTCGGCAAGGCCTTCATCCGGCCCTTCCGCGAGCACCACGTGGACGAGAAGGCCATCACCCGCCATGACTTCGTGGAGACCAACGGCAACAACTGCCTCGTCTCCATCCCCGTGGCCATCCTCGCGGTGGCGCTCCCCCACACCAGCGCGAGCTGGGTGTTCGTCTCCGCCTTCCTCGGGGCGATGATCTTCTGGGTGATGGCGACCAACCAGTTCCACAAGTGGTCGCACATGGACGAGCCCCCCGCGCTCATCGGCTTCATGCAGCGCGTGCACCTCATCCTGCCGCCGGAGCACCACCGCATCCACCACACGGCGCCCTACAACAAGTACTACTGCATCACCGTGGGTTGGATGAACAAGCCGCTCGCGATGATCGGCTTCTTCCCCGCGATGGAGCGCCTCATCACCTGGGCGACGGGCGCCATCCCCCGCAAGGATGACATCGGCACGGAGGCGGCCCTGGAGCTCTTCGAGGCCACCGCCGCCGCGGAGCCCCCCGTGGTCCAGGCCGCCAAGGAGCTGCTCGAGGCCACCACCGCCGACGAGCCCAAGCCGGTCTCCCCGGTGCGGCCGTCCTGACACACCAGGCCCGGTGCGATTGAGCGCCGGGCCCTTAGCGGCAGGTGGGACTCAGAAGGACAGGTCCACCTGCTCCGCGGAGTGGATGGGGCGCCCCAGGAAGCGCGCCCCGACCTCCACGAAGCGCTCCGGCACATCCGTGACGAAGTAGTGGTGCGTGGGCGGTCCGCCCGCGGCCGCCAGCAGCCCCTGCTCCTCCAGCAGCGCCGCCACCACCTCCGCCGTGGCCTCGGCCGAGTCCACCAGCGACACCTGTGGCCCCACGGCCTCAGCGATGACGTCCTTGAGCAGCGGGTAGTGGGTGCAGCCCAGCACCAGCGTGTCCACCCCGCTCCGGGCAAAGTCCTCCAGGTACTCGCGGGCCACCATCCGCGGGACGTCTCCCGCCAGCCACCCCTCCTCCGCGAGTGGGACGAAGAGCGGACAGGCCCTCGCCTTCACCTTCACGCCCTCGGGCCCAGCGGCCGATTCCAGCTCGCGCTGGTAGGCCCCTGAGCGGATGGTGCCCGGCGTCCCGATGACGCCCACGCCGCCCCCCCGCGTCCGCCGCAGGGCCGCCCGCGCACCCGGGGCAATCACCCCCACCACCGGAACCGGCAGCGCCGCCGACAGCGCCGGCAAGGCCACCGCCGACGCCGTGTTGCACGCCACCACCAGCAGCTTGATGCCACGCTCCAGCAGGAAGCCCGCGTTCTTCAGCGAGTAGCGCGTCACCACCTCGCCGGACTTCGTGCCGTAGGGCACTCGTGCGGTGTCTCCCAGGTAGAGCGTGCTCTCGTGGGGGAGGTGGGACATCAGCGCCTTGAGAACGGTGAGTCCTCCGACGCCCGAATCGAAAACCCCGATGGGACTGTGGCTGCCTTGCCGCATACCGGGGCTCCTATCACGTTTGATGCCAACGCCATGTGCCCGCCCGCAACGCAAGGAGGGCCGAGGCGGGTGCCCCGGCCCTCCGGAGGACAGGCGAGCTGATGCTCAATCAGTTGAGAGAGAGGATGGTTTCGGTCGACGGGTCCGTCTTGAGCTTCTGGTCGAAGGCCTTCACCGTCACGGTCTTGATGTCGTCCTCATTGGTGTAGAGGACGGTCGAGCCCTTCATCCCGCGGACGTGCACCTCGTAGTTCCCCGGCTTCAGGAACTGGTAGAGGATGGGCGGACCGAACGGGCCCGTGCAGGGCTGCGGATCTCCATCCGGGTAGACCCACTCGCCCCTGCTCTTGTCGAACAGGTTGACGGACATCGCCGTGAGACCCGCCTGGGAGCAGTCCACGAAGTCGTAGCCATCCCACAACTGCCAGCTCACCGACAGGCCGCCCACCACGTAGAAGCGGAACGACTCGGACCTGGGGCTACCGGCGCTCGTCGTGAACGTGCCCTGGGTGAAGTACAGCGGCATCCCATCCCGGCCCTTCAGATCCCGGCCATAGGCGACGAGCTCGAGGGTGTGCGTCCCATCCGCCAGCCAGGGCGTCGGCACGCCACCATTGGTCATGCCATCGGCGCAGTTCAGGATGACCTCCTCGCCCCCGTCGATGCTGGCCCCGACCGAGGTCACGCCGGCCTGCGAGCAGGACGGGTTGGGGCTGTAGGTGTTGGGCGGGAAGGACCAGGACACGTAGGCATACGACATCCCGTTGGGCGAGAGGTCGATGTTCACCCGCACGTTCCCGTTCACCGTGAAGGTGCCACGGCCCTCATAGAGGGTCTCGTCGGTGTAGCTGTAGGCCTTGATGGTGAAGGAGTAGTTGCCGGGCACGAAGTCGTGCAGGACGATGCCGTCCACCCCCCCCGTGTTACAGGCGTAGACGCCACCATTGTAGAGGGTCTCGCCGGGGATGCTGATGTGGATGCGCTTCACCTCCGGTACGTCCGAGCAGCGGAAGTCAGGGGCGAACGTCCACAGGAACGTCACGTCACCGGGCTGCCCGGGCGGCGGCGGCGGGGGCGTGTTGCAGCACGGGCCTTCATCGTAGTCGTCGTCATGGTCGACGATGATGCAGCCCGAACCGAGGGAGGCGAGGCAGAGGAATGCGGCGAGGAGTCTGGCGTTCATGGGGCGTCCTCAGATTATGGACCACCGGGGAAGGGGAGCGGGCATGCGGCCCGACACACAACCCCTCGGACGTCCCCTCCGGGAATTTATTCAATGCCCGGCAACAGCAACCAACCGACCCCTCTTTGTACCGGGTTTGTTTGACCACCCCGGACCCAGGTGTTACGGCCAGACCCCCATGTTGATGCCCCGCTTTCCCCTGGCGCTCGGCGCCATGAACTACCTGCAAATCCTCCGTGATGCCTCCATCCTGGAGCTGGGAGTCCTGGGCCTGCTCATGGTCGTTTCGGTGGCCTCCTGGGCGCTCATCGCGCTCAAGCACACCCAGCTGACCCGTGCTCGGACCCAGTCCCTGGCCTTCCTGGACTCCTTCTGGAAGGCGTCCCGGCTGGAAGCCATCTACCAAGATGCCCAGAAGCTGGAGGGCTCGCCGCTGTCCAAGGTGTTCTGTGCTGGCTACGAGGAGCTCTCCAAGCTGGCCCAGACCAAGGACAGCGCGGAGGGCGCCATGAGCGAGCGGCTCGGCGGTATCGAGAACGTGGAGCGGGCGCTCAACCGGGCCTCCACGACCCAGCTGATGGACCTGGAGTCGCGGGTGAGCTTCCTGGGCACGGTGGGCGCGGCGTCGCCCTTCGTGGGCCTGTTCGGCACGGTCATCGGCATCCTCAACGCCTTCAACTCCATCGCCGAGCAGGGCAACGCCACGCTGGCCACGGTGGCGGCGCCGGTGGGCAACGCGCTCTTCGCCACGGCGGCCGGCCTGTTCGCCGCCATCCCCGCGGTGGTGGCCTACAACTCGTTCATCAGCCGCATCAAGGTGTTCGACACGGAGATGGCCAACTTCTCCGCGGACTTCCTCAACATCATCAAGCGGCACTTCTTCCGCTAGGAGATACGCGCCATGGGCATGGGCTCCAATCGCGGGGGCGGCCGCGTCACCATGAGCGAGATCAACGTCACGCCCATGGTGGACGTGATGTTGGTGCTGCTCATCATCTTCATGGTGACGGCGCCCCTCATCCAGCAGGGCGTCAAGGTGAACCTACCGGAGGCCAAGGCCGCCCCGGTGGAAGCCGCCGAGAAGAAGCTGGTGCTGTCCATCGACGCGCAGCGGCGCGTGTACATCGGCGAGGCCGAGGTGCCGGTGGCCGAGCTGGAGAAGAAGCTGGCCAGCAACGCCAAGGCGCAGGCGGACAAGGAACTCTATCTGCACGCGGACCGGGACGTGCCCTATGGCGTGGTGGTGGACGTGATGGCCGCCGCGCAGCGCGCCGGCATCAACAACGTGGGGATGATCACGGACCCCACGGGCGGGGGTCGGGCGTCCAACCCCTCCAACAAGGGCAAGAAGGAGGCGCGGCGCTAGCCCATGCACCCGGCTTACAACCAGAGTCTGCTCGCTCCCAGGCGCACGGGCCTGGGACGCTTCCTCACGGTGTCGCTGGTGGGCCATGCCCTGGTGCTGGTCGCCGTGGGGCTGTACACCACCTTCGTCGAGGGACCTCGGGTGCAGCTGGACCAGAAGCCCATCCGCGCCACGCTGGTGCGCCTGGGCAAGCCCCGCGACGAGAAGCTGCTGCCTCGCAAGGATCAGCCTCCTCCACCTCCTCCCAAGAAGGTGGACGCGGCCCCCTCCCCCACTCCCGCCCCGCCCGAGCCCGCCAAGGTGGCCGTGCCCGTGCCCGGCGTGAAGCCGGAGCCCGCCTCCAAGCCCACGCCCCAGAAGGGCGAGGCTCAGGGCGAGGACCGGCGCAACCGGCTCTTCGGAGCCTTCGACAAGCTCTCCAAACCCTCCAAGCAGGAAGAGGAGTTGGAGGGTGCCGAGGACGGCGATCCCAACGGCGACTCCGCCACCGCCGAGGGCGAGCGCTACTTCGGCCTGCTCTCCTCACAGGTGCGCCGCCACTACGACGTCGCGGACACCATCCCCGATGACGAGCGTCTGTACCTCAAGGCCCAGGTGGCCATGCGACTCAACCGTACTGGAGAGATCATCGATGCGCGGCTGGCCAAGGCCAGCGGAAATACCCTCTTCGACTCGGCCGTATTGGCCGCGGTGAAGAAGGCCTCTCCCTTCTCCCCTCCCCCCGACCATCTACGGGACACGCTGCAAAAGAGCGGCATCGTCCTGGAGTTCAGCCCGTGAACGCGAAAGCCCTTCTCCTCTCGCTCGTGTTGCTGCCTGTGGCGGCCCTCGCGCAGGCCCCCGTCATCCAGATCTCCGGCGCCAACTTCCGGCCCCTTCCCCTGGCCGCCCCCGCTCCGCTCGTGCAGGGCGAGGTGGCCAAGGCCTCCACCCAGGAGGTGGACGACGCGCTGATGTACGACTTGCGCGCCTCCGGCATCTTCCAGGTGCTGGATCGCAACAGCTTCCTCGCGGACCCCAAGGAGGGCATGGCCGCGGGCAGCATCAACTTCTCGCGCTGGGCGGACGTGGGCGCCGAGTCGCTGGTGAAGTACACGCTGGCCCAGGAGAACGGCCAGCTGAAGGCCGAGGCGCGCGTGTTCAACGTGGGCTCCGGCCGCGAGGACTTCAAGACGACTCAGAGCGCGCCCGCCGCGGAGCCTCGCGAGCTGGCCCACAAGGTCGCCGACGCCATCTACCGCTTCTACACCCGCGAGCCGAGCCCGTTCCTCTCGAGCATCACCTACGTGCGCAAGTCGGGCGCCAACCGGGACGTGTGGGTGGCGGACTGGGACGGCCGCAACGCGAAGCAGGCGACCCGCGGTGGCATCAACCTGCTGCCGGCGCTCGGGCCGGATGGGACGCTGGGCTACACCTCGTACCAGCAGGGCAAGCCGGACCTGTACGTGAGGAGGCCCGGCGGTGACACCGTGCGCATCAAGACGTCCGAGGGGCAGATGGCCACTGGCATCTCCTTCTCTCCGGATGGCAAGCGCATCGCGTATGCGCTGGCCGAGGAAGAGAGCGCTCAAATCTGGGTGGCCGAGGTGGATGGGGACAACGCCAAACAGCTCACCGACACGCGCTTCGGCATCAACACCAGCCCCTCGTGGTCGCCGGACGGCAAGCGCATCGCCTTCGTGTCCAACCGGGGCGGCTCGCCGCAGGTGTACGTGATGAACGCGGACGGCTCGGGCGTGAAGCGGCTCACCTTCCAGGGCAACTACAACCAGACGCCGGACTGGTCTCCCCGTGGAGACCTCATCGCCTTCACCGCGCGCGACGAGCGCAACGCGTTCGACCTCTTCACCGTCCACGTGGACAGCGGGAAGATCACCCGCCTCACGCAGGATCAGGCGAACAACGAGGAGCCCAGCTTCTCGCCCAACGGCCGCCTCATCCTCTTCACCTCCACGCGCAACGGCGGGTCGCAGCTCTTCGTGATGACGGCGGATGGCAACAACCAGGTGCCGCTGCCCGCGCAGGAGAAGGCCGCGATCACCACGCCTGACTGGGGCCGCTGAGTCCACTCGCGAGTCCTCCAGAAGAAGCCCTGGGCCGAGGCTGGCTGTGACCAGCTTGACACATGCAGTCCCGGCCCTTGAGCATCCCTCTACCCAGGCACGGAAGTGGAGCCCATTCCCGCGGCTCCCTCCCACCGCCCGGAAAGGGGGAGCACATGTTACTCAAGGACAAGGTCATCATCGTCACCGGCGCCACCTCTGGCATCGGAGCCGCCACTGCAGTCGAGGCGGCCCAGCAGGGAGCAAAGGTGGTGCTTGCTGGCCGCCGCGCTGACAAGGGCGAGGAGCTGGTGGGTCGCATCCGCGCCAACGGAGGCACCGCGCTCTTCGTTCGCACGGACGTCTCACAAGAGGCCGACATCGAGGCGCTCATCGCGCGCACCCTCCGCGAGTACGGCAGGCTGGATGGCGCCTTCAACAACGCCGGCATCCCGGGCCCCATCGGAAAGCTCGCCGACCTCCCCCCGGCGGAGTACCGCCAGCTCATGTCGATCAACCTGGACGCCACCTTCCTCAGCATGCGCTACGAAATCCAGGCCATGAAGAAGAACGGCGGCGGCTCCATCGTCAACTGTGCCTCCATCCTCTCGCACGTCGCCGCGAGCGGATTTGGCGCCTACGTGTCTGCCAAACACGGGCTCATGGGCATGACCAAGGCCGCGGCCCTCGACTATGCGACGGAGCGCATCCGCGTGAACTCCGTGCTACCCGGCCCGATCGATACGGAAATCTGGAGCCACATCGAGCAGGGCGAGCCGACCCGCCAGGCCTTCGTCGCTGGCGTGCCGATGCAGCGCTCAGCCCGCTCGGAGGAAGTGGCGAAGCCTGTGCTGTTCCTACTGTCCGACTGGTCGACGTACATCACCGGCACGGCGCTCGTCATCGACGGCGGATATTCGGCCCAGTAAGCAGTCCCCTCGGCCCATGACATCCGGCTGCTGCCCGCTCGTACCCGACGGGCAGCGGCCCTCTCCATCCATCGAAGCCCTGATTCGCGCCCTCAGGATGGCTGCGTGCGTTCCTGGGCTTTCCTGCCGGGGAACACCAGGTCGCGCAGGGGGAGGAAGAGCTGCGCCAGATAGCCGCGGGGGAACGGCTCGGCAAGCCCGAGCGCCCACCGCTCCTCGCCCGTCGGCCGGTGGTAGGTCCCGAAGAGCCAGTCCATATACGGCGCGAGGTTGGCGAAGTTGTGCCGGGTCTGCTCGACACGCGCGTGGTGCCAGTGGTGCAGCTCGGGCGCGCCGAAAAGGAAACCTAGCGGGCCCAGCGGCAGCCGCACATTGGAGTGGATGAAGATGGCCCACATCCCCCGGAAGGCCGCCACCATGGTCAGCGGCCCCAACGGGATACCCAACACGAAGGCCGGCAGGTTGCACACGAACTGCGTGGTGAGCCCATCCAACGGGTGCTCGCGGTGCGCTGCCATCCAGTCCAGGTGCTCCACCGAGTGGTGCACGGCATGGAAACGCCAGAGCCAATCCACCTCATGGCACAGGCGGTGCCACCCATACACGCAGAGGTCGCAGAGCACCGTCGCCTCGACCACCTGGAGCCACGTGGGCTGAAGGGCCACCGCCGCTCGCAGGCCCGCCAGCGCCTCCGGTTGCAGGAGGGGCCGGGCGACCATGATTGCAAGCACCGAGAGCGGCGCCCACACGAAGTACTGGCCAAGGAAGAAGGCGAAATCCACGCCCCAGGCCGGACGCAGGATGCGCTGGCCGACACGCGCGGAGAACGCCCACTCCAAAGGCCAGAACGCGACGCCCAGCATCACAAACGCCAGCGCCGTGTCCGTCAGGAGTTGCTGGAAGGTCATCGCCTCTGCTCGTCAGACGCGCCCGCCAGGGTTCCCGCGTCGGTCCCCGCATCGGCCTCCAGCTCGTCCCCGAACGCACGCGTTCTCTCGTTGAACTCCGAGATCGTCATCGTCCTCACTCCGCCATCGGCATTGCCCGCCAGCGCCTCGGGCGACGCGCCGAACAGCCTCCGGACCTTCGTTCCAGGCATCAGGGTCGAGCTCGCCGTCAACACCACAATGGCAAGGATGAGCACCGCACCGCAGAGGGCGAGCACCCTGATGATTCCGATGACCACTTTGCCTGCCGCACTCCTGGCCATGTCTTGAATTGCTCCTCGAGTCCGTGAAGCCAGCGGCCCGGTGACCGCTGGCTTCGCACGGGCGTGTCAGATGTTGATGCTTTGGGGGATGTTCGTCGGGATGAGATAGGGATAGGGCCCGTAACGGTTCGCGTTGCGCTGCTCGATCTCCTGGCCGATCTGCTTCAGCTCTTCCTTGAACGTGTGCAGCGCCGCCATCACCTTTAACCCCTTGAACCAGAAGGGCCGGTACTGCCCCAACCGCGTGTAGTAGACCCCACCGAGCAGGGAAAGGAAATCGAGCTGCTCGGCGGCCATGTCCAGCGGGGGGTACTGGTCCAGCGAGGGATTGAGCGCGGCGTCGGCAACAGACAGCGGCGCGGCCCGGTAGGCAGCGCCAGGCGCCAACGGGGTGAAGGTCATCAGCCCCGCCTGCGCGAAGTTCACCGCCGCGTGCTGCGCGCTGGAGGTGAAGAGGATCATGGTCAGCGCCTGGCTCAGGTACTCCACCGTCGACAGCTTGCCCTGACCATCCTCGCCGAAGCCGCGCACCCGGCCGCCGTCCTCCGCCACCAGCTCGGCGCTCCACTGCTGCAGCGCCTGGTCCTGGGTGACGGCCTCGTCCGAGGCGTAGTGAATGCCCACGTAGGCGCGGACCCACCGCTCGATGGCACCCCACACCTGCAGCGCGTCGTCACGGTAGGGGTACTCCAAGCCCGCGTCCGTCACCCCACGCTGCTCGAGCTGCTTGGGCAGCATGCCCCGGTTGAAGTCGTAGTCAGAACCCAGGAGCGACTGGACGGTGAGAGTCCGATCGGCCTGGATGGTTCCTCCCAACAACATGTCCACCTGATGGCCCGGCGCGATGAGCGTGGATTGGGCCGAGTCGTTGATGGACAGGGTGCCCTCGAAGTGCGGGAGCAACAGTTGGCCCACCGGGTGGCCATCCGGCAACTGCCGGTGGGTAGCGATTACAAAGGGCTCGATCAGCAGGTGCGTGCGTCCCAGGTGCGAGAACATCTCGTGATGGTTGAAGTCCGCGACCTGGACGGTTGTCTTGGCCCACTGCCAGGCCTCGCCGTCCTCCGGAGTGAAGAGGGGGTAGGCACGCGGATCCTGCCCGCAGCGAATGGCCACCGGCTTGAGCTGGCGCGCGCCGGTGCCTCGCGGGAGCGCGAACAGGGCCTTGGGGGCGAAGCAGTACTTGGGCCCGTCCGGGAAGTTGCCATTGATCACCCCAGCCAACTCCCGGTAGTCCGCCACGTACAGCCGCCCCTCAACCAGGGCTCGCTGCACCGAGTCTCCCGAGTCCCCGAGGATGCGCTGGAATTGGGCGTCGGTGATGGCGAGGTCCGGATCGAGCGTGGTCAGCTTCTGGATGACGAGCGGATTGAAGCCGGCCACACGCATCCAGGCGAACGTCGCATCCTCCTGGAAGCTGCCCGCGGCCCAGGGCAGGCTCTGCGAGGTGAACAGGTTGAGGTAGTCCTGCAACGAATTGGGGCGCCCCGTCGGTTTGGCGAGCACGGCGTCCACCACCACCTTGAGGATCTCCACAGGGTTGGTGATGTTCATCTGACCCACCCTGCGGGCGATGCGCTCGCTGTGCGCGAGGAACTCGCCCATGTCACCCAGCACGCCCAGGCCCTTGAGGATTTCACCTTCGGCACGCTCCCAGGGTGAGCCGTTCTCCTCGATGGACTCGAGGTTCAGCGCATCCAGGTTGCTGTCCTTCGGTAGGCGGGACATGTCCACCTGGCCAAGGCCGATCTTCCCGAGGTCGAGCGTCAACGCGCTGGCCGGAGCCGGGGCGCTGGAGGAGGACCCCTGCTCTCGCTGCGCCTGCTGCCACTTCCATTCGAGCCGGTTGCGGGCGATTTGGAGCACCTGCCAGATGACCTTGAGGTACCAGGTGAAGGACGGCTTCTGATCCTTGGGAAGCGTCTGCACCATCGCTAGCGGCTTCACGTAGGTGTAGTTGTACTGGTACTCAGAGGCGTTCGGGTTGAGGGGTTGGACGCTGGCTGCAGTGGCCATGAGATCTCCGGTGGAAGAGACGGGCGGAGAGCGAGCGGGAGGACACCGAATCCTCCATGAGTCTGTCCGAGAGGGTCCGGTTTCGTCCATCCACCCCCCCACAGAGCAGGCTCGCTGACATGTCAGCTGTGAGGGTCTACATTCCGCGTGCACATGGACGCGTCCCCCTTCCGCTCTCACTGGTCGCTCGATCCCGAGGTGACCTTTCTCAACCACGGCTCCTACGGCGCCTGCCCCACGCGGGTGCTCGAGGAGCAGTCCCGACTGCGCGCTCGCATGGAGGCCGAGCCGGTGCGCTTCCTCCACCGGGAACTCGAAGCCCTGACTGACGCGGCCCGCGCCTCGCTCGGGGCCTTCCTGGACGCGGACCCAGATGACCTCGCGTTCATCAACAACGCCACCACGGGCGTCAACACGGTGTTGCAGTCGCTGCGCTTCGCCCCCGGCGATGAGCTGCTCACCACGGATCACGAGTACAACGCCTCCAAGAACGCGCTCGACTTCGTGGCCAGTCGCTGGGGCGTGAAGGTGGTGGTGGCGAAGCTGCCCTGGCCCGTGCCCTCGCCCCAGGCCGTGGTGGACGCGGTGCTCGCTCATGTCACCGAGCGCACCCGGCTGCTGCTCATCGACCACATCACGAGCCAGACGGCCCTGGTGCTTCCATTGGCCACGCTCGTGCGCGCGATGCGAGAGCGAGGCGTGGAGACGCTCGTGGATGGCGCCCACGGACCCGGGCAGGTGCCCCTGTCCCTGCGCCAGCTCGGCGTCGCGTATTACTCGGGCAACTGCCACAAGTGGCTGTGCGCGCCCAAGGGAGCGGCCTTCCTCTACGTGCGCAGGGACCTGCAGCCGAACCTCCGCCCCGTCGTCATCAGCCACGGGTACAACTCGCGGCGCAAGGACCGCTCCCAGTTCCGCCTGGACTTCGATTGGCTCGGGACGAACGACCCCACCCCTTTCCTCTGCGTACCCAAGGTCCTGGAGGTGATGGGCGGCATGCTGCCCGGCGGTTGGCCCGAGGTGATGGCCTCCAACCGGGACAAGGCGCTGGCGGCTCGCGCCTTCCTGTGCCAGCGGCTCGGAGTGGCCCCCCAGTGCCCGGAGGACATGGTGGGCTCCATGGCCACCGTGCCCCTCCCGGACGGCTTCCCGGAACTGCCCTCGGTGCGCGGGTTGGATCCTCTCCAGGACCGGCTCTTCTTCGAGCACCACATCGAGGTCCCCATCACCCCCTGGCCCCGGCCGCCACACCGTCACGTGCGCGTGTCGGCCCAGCTCTACAACTCACACGCGGAGTACCAACGCTTGGCGGAGGCTTTGGAGGCGCTGCTAGGCTGATAAGCTCCGGCGGATGCCTCGTTACGCCACCATCGATGTGGGGACCAACTCGGTCCTCCTGCTCGTCGCCGACCGCCAGCCCGATGGCCGCTTCCAGGCCGTTCAGGAGCGCGCCGAAATCACCCGCCTGGGCCGTGGCGTGGACAAGAGCCGCCGCCTCTCGCCCGAGGGCATGGACGCCACCCTCCAAGTGCTCTCCGACTTCGCCACCGAAGCGCGGAACCTGGGCGCGGAGGCCATCGCAGTCTCCGCCACCAGCGCCGCACGCGATGCGGAGAACGGCGCTGAGTTCCTCTCCGCCGCCAAGGCCCGCGCCGGTGTCACGGTGGAGATCATCTCCGGCGAGCTGGAGGCGCAGCTGTCCTTCACCTCGGCGTACACGGACTTCGGGCGCCAGGCCTCTGGGCCGCTGGTGGTGGTGGACATTGGCGGCGGCTCCACCGAGTTCATCTACGGCGACGCGCAGGGCCGCGTGTCCTTCCGGCACAGCTTCGACGTGGGCTCGGTGCGCATGACCGAGCGCTACGTGCACGCGGATCCGCTGACGGCCGAGGACCGGGCCCGCGTGGAGTCGCACCTGCGCGAGACGTTCTCCTCGATGCCCCCCTGCCCTCCGGGCGCGCAGCTCGTGGGCATCGCCGGTACGGTGACGACGCTCTTCGCCGTGCAGCACGCCATCGACCCGTATGACTCCGAGCGCGTGCACGGTGGCACCCTCACGCTCGTGCAGTTGGAGGCGCTGGCGGACAAGCTGTGCCGGCTGCCCCTCGCCGAGCGCCAGAAGCTGCCCGGCCTCCAGCCCAAGCGCGCGGATGTGATTCCCGCCGGAGCGCTCATCCTGCTCGAGGGCCTGCGGGCACTCGGGCTCGAGCGCTGCCTCGTGAGCGACCGCGGCCTGCGCTGGGGCCTGCTCGCGCACCGTTTCGGAGTTCCCCATTCATGAGTCACCCCACCGCCGTGGCCACCCCCACCGCCCCCGCTCCCACCGCCACGCGCACCAGCTATTACGCGCTGCTCATCCTCTCGCTCATCAACCTGGTCAACTACCTCGACCGGTACATCGTCACGGTCGCCCTGCCCTACATCAAACAGGACTTCCAGCTCACCAACACGCAGGCGGGCTACCTGGGCAGCTTCTTCATGCTGGTGTTCATGCTGGCCTCGCCGGTGAGCGGATTCCTCGGGGACCGTCTGCCGAGGCGCTACCTGGTGGCCGCGGGCGTGCTGCTGTGGAGTCTGGCGACGGGGGCCTCGGGGCTGGCCACCACCTTCTTCATGCTGATGGTGGCCCGGGCTGCCGTGGGTATCGGCGAGGCGGGGTACGGCGCGGTGGCCCCGTCCATCATCTCCGACCTCTTCCCGAGAGAGCAGCGCACGCGGGTGCTGTCCTTCTTCTACATCGCCATCCCCGTGGGAGCGGCGGTGGGGTACGGGCTGGGCGGGTGGCTGAGCCAGGCCTACTCGTGGCACATGGCCTTCTTCGTGGGCGGCGCGCCGGGCCTCGTGCTGGGCGCCATGGCCTTCTTCATGCCCGAGCCCCAGCGCGGTGCCATGGACGGGCCCGAGGCCCAGACGAAGCTGCCCTTCCTCGTGGGACTCAAGGGCCTGGCGAACAACTGGGCCTTCTGGTGGACCACGGGGGGCTACACGCTGATGACCTTCGCCATTGGAGGGCTCGGGTACTGGCTGCCCACCTTCCTCGTCAGCGAGCGTGGGATGACCCCGGGCGATGCGGGCTTCACCTCCGGCGCCGTCACCGCCACGGCGGGTCTGTTGGGAACGATCGCCGGAGGCTGGCTGGGCGACAAGATGGACCGGAAGATGGCGGGCGGAGGCCTGCGCATGTCGGGCGTGGGGCTGCTGGTCGCGGCGCCCCTCATGTACCTCTCGACGAAGGTGGACTCGCACGCGCCCATGTTCGCCATCATCTTCCTGGCGCAGTTCTTCATCTTCCTCAACAGCGGTCCCATCAACGCGGCCATCGTCAACGGCGTGCCCTCCGCGTTCCGCGCCTTCGCCATGGGCCTCAACGTGCTGTTCATCCACATGCTCGGCGACGCCATCTCGCCCACCGTCATCGGCAAGGTGGCCGACCTGAGCAGCCTGAGCTTCGCCATTGAGCTCAACGCCGTGCCGGTGCTGCTGGGCGGGCTCGCGCTGCTGATGGCTGGCAAGCTGTTCAAGCACGTCACCACCTGAAGTGTCGCAGGCGCTTCAGAGCGCGAGAGAATCCGCGACATCTCGCTCAAGGCGTCCCAGTATGCCCCGCCCGAGCCGGGCTCTTCCCGACTCGAAGTCGACATGCTGGAGGAACCATGAGCAGCGTGCTGTTCACCCCGCTGACCCTGCGTGGGGTGACGTTCAGGAATCGCATCGCCGTGTCACCCATGTGCCAGTACTCGAGCGAGGACGGTTTCGCGAATGACTGGCACTTCGTCCACCTGGGCACCCGGGCCGTCGGAGGCGCGGGGTTGATCATCTTCGAGGCCACCGCCGTCGAGGACATCGGGCGCATCTCGCCGCAGGACCTCGGCCTCTGGAAGGACGAGCACATCGCGCCGCTCGAGCGCATCACGCGCTTCATCCACGAGCAGGGTGCCATCGCGGGCATCCAGCTCGCGCACGCGGGGCGCAAGGCGTCCACGAAGCGCCCCTGGGAAGGCGGGGGCCCCATCGCCCCCAACGAGAAGAATGGATGGAAGACCGTCGCACCGAGCGCCGTGCCCTTCGATCAAGGCTACTCGGAGCCCGAGGCGCTCGACGACGCGGGCATCCAGCGTGTGCTCCGGGCCTTCGTCGCGGCCGCCGAGCGCGCTCGCACCGCGGGGTTCCGCCAACTGGAGATCCACGCCGCGCACGGCTACCTGCTGCACGAGTTCCTCTCGCCCCTGTCCAACCGCCGCACGGATCGCTACGGAGGCTCGTTCGAGAACCGCGTGCGGCTCACCCGCGAGGTGGTGCAGGCCGTGCGCAAGCGCTGGCCCGAGGAGTTCCCCCTCTTCGTGCGCTTCTCCTGCTCTGACTGGGTCGAGGGCGGCTGGACGCTCGAGGACACCGTCGCCCTCTCGAAGCTGGTGAAGGAGGACGGAGCGGACCTCATCGACTGCTCCTCGGGCGCCATCGTGCCCGGGGTGAAGATTCCCGCGGGGCCCGGCTACCAGACGCCCTTCGCCGAGCGCATCCGCAAGGAGGCCGGAATCCCCACCGGCGCCGTGGGCTTCATCCGCTCGGCGTTCCAGGCGGAGCACATCCTGCGCACGGAGCAGGCGGACATGGTCATCCTCGCGCGCGAGCTGCTGCGCAATCCGTACTGGCCCCTGCAGGCGGCCCGCGAGCTCCATGCGAAGGTGGCATGGCCGCCGCAGTACGAGCGCGCTCAGGACTGAGGCGAACTGGAGACGGCCTGGGAGAACTGGTGGCTCGGGTAGAGCCCTCGTGGGCTACTCGGGCCGCCGCATCCGCGGCATTCCGAAATGTTCGAGCAGGGCCTGCTCGAACTCCTCCGCCCCGAGCATCCGCTCCGTCCGCTGCCCTACCTCGGTGACGATGAGCCGATTCCCGCTCAGGGTCACCCGACCGGTGGCCGTCTTGCGCGTGCACAGCCGGTTCTTGAGGAAGAACGAATCGGGCGAGGTCTGGTGGTAGCGGCACATCCCCGCGAACGCCTCCAGCCGCCTTGGCACGCGCGAGAACACATAGAGGAGCATCCACGCCCCGTCCGGCTTCTGTCTCGAGAGAGCCCAATCGTTCCCGTGCTGCTCCAGACGGAACAGCTGACCTCCGGAAGTCCACTGCCCCGTCGAAAGGGGAAGCGGCTCCGCGAAGCCGTCACCAAAGCCCACGTCGACGAGCCACGGACCGTCGTCCAGGGTGACCTCCAGGAGGAGGTGGTCGAACTCGGGGCCGGTGTCCTGGACGCCATCCGTGGATACCCGTCCGGACAGGTACGTCACCTGGAAGCCCAGGGCACGCAGGAGGGCGGCGAACAGGCCATTGAGCTCGTAGCAGAACCCACCGCGGCGGTGCCGGACGACCTTGTCGAAGAAGGCCGCCTCGTCGAGGACGATGGGCCGTTGGCTGTGGATGTCCAGGTTCTCGAAGGGGACAGATTCGAGGTGCCGCAGGTGCAACGCGCGCAGGGTCTCCAGCCCGGGCTCGCGAGGCCCCTCGTAACCCAAACGCTGAAAGTACTGGCCAATGTCCATGACGCCCCCCGAAGCCGGCTTCGAAGTCCGGCCCGGAGTATAAAATGAGACCATGCTCGAGTCCGCCACGCTCCAATCCGGCATCTCCCCCGATGCACTCCCCGCGCCATCCGAGGGACCCGGCGTGCCGTGCGATCGCTGCGGCACCTTCGTCCAGGGAGCGCCCGAGCAGATCGGCCCGCGCCGGGTCTGTGAAGCCTGCGCCGCACTGCTCCGCAAGGAGATCAGGCTCTACCCCACCTGGTACATCTATCTCTGGGGCGTCCTCCTCAACTTCACCATCGCGGGCGTCCTCTCCGCCATCAACTGGAAGCGGCTGGGCGATAGGACCCGGATGCGGAACTCGGTCCTCGTCGCAGTGTTCGGAGTGGCGTGGACCGCGCTCGTCCTGTTCCTGCAGTTCAAGATGGGTGCCGGGCTCTTCATCAACGTCATCGGCTCCCGGGTGGCAGCCCAGTCCCTTCAGGACGTGTACGAGCAGCACAAGAAGGCGGGAGGCGCCCGCGCCAACCTGCTCTGGCCACTGGTGATCAGCGTGGGAGTCTTCGTGCTGTTGGTCATCGCCGTGACCCTGCTCATCGGCGACGACGAACTGATCCCGGAGCACGACTAAACCTCCTCGAATCTCGTGCCAGTAGCGCCCATGCGCTAAGGCATCCTCTGCATCCTATCCCTATGGGTTGTTTCACCTGGAGGATAGGCCAGCGTCATGGCGAATGAGTACCGAAGTCCTGGGGCGGGGGAGCGCAGCGGTGCGCAGCTAGAGGCTCGGCGGAGCTGGCGGGCCAGGCTGTGGTGGACCTCGCGCTTGGTGGCGCTGGTGGTCCTCGGGCTACAGATGGCGTGCGCGACGGGCTACCCCCTGGGCGGAATGCTGGCTGGCAGCGCACGCCATCGGTGGCGGGAGCAGCGTACGAGTCCCGGGCCACAAGAGGTCGCTGCCCAGGCCCAGGAGGTGTCTGCAACGACGACCGGGGAGGCCATCGAGGACCTGAAGGGCACTGACGCGGGAGCCGAGGAGCGCGAGGCCGGTGTCCCGGTGGTGGTGGGCGCGGCCGAGGTTGCCGGGGCGCCAGAGCGGGCCCGGCGTCGAGCGCCCGGCGCCAGCGAGATGGGCGAGGAGGAGGACCTGGAGGGGAAGGGAGTTGGATGGCCGGATGGAATGGGCGACGGCCGGCCGTACACAGTGCCCATGAGCCTCGACTACTTTCAGGGCTTTCTCGTGCAGGCTGGGGTGCCCAGCACTGCACTACCGAATGACGGGAGAACACTGTCGCCCCAACAGGCGCTGAAGCTGGTGCCGCACCTGCTCTCCACTCCGATCACACTGGGCAACTTCGGGATGCGGCGGATGGCGGCTCACCTCCTCATGGAGGTTGCCACGGGGGGGCAGGTCGTCACGCGGGACGAGTTCCACGCGCGCATGCGGCGCTTTTCGAAGCTCCTGGTACTGCGCCCAGACGGCTACCTGGTGAGGGCCACATCGGGAGTGGCGGTCCAGAAAGCCGGTCAGGTCGTGCTCGCCGAGGACGGGACGCTACGGGCCGGGCGGTTCGAGGTGGGCCCGTTCTACGCCATTGAGGGGGAGCGCCTCTTCCCGGTGGACCAGCAGCTCGCGGTGCCGACGGGGGCGCGTCCAGCGGGCTTGTATGAGCCCGACGACAACCCGGGGCTCGCGGTGGCCGAGGGTGCAGTGCTCGCAGTGGTGGACTTGGTGGAGGGGCTCTACCGGCTCGTCTTCTACACGGGCGAGACGTTGGAGGGGCTTGCGCAGCTCCCAGGGGCGGTGCGGCAGCTCTACGAGAACTCGCCCCAACTCTGGGAGGAGTTTCGTCACAAGCCGTATGCAGAGAAGGTGCGCACCATTTCGCGGTTGGCCACAGGGATAGTCCTGACGGTGGGCACCGCAGGTACGGGAGCTGCGAAAGCAGCGTCGTGGGGAGGGAAGCTCGAGAGCCTGAGCGTTCCATTGTTCTCGCTCTCAGGGGAGGGGCTCCTCGCGGTGCGACTGGTGGCCGTACCAGTAGGCAGCGCGGTGGGCGTGGCTGGGAACGCGCTGAGTGCCACCTACGTCCTGCTGCACATGGCGAACATGGGGGCCCAGGGCGGAGGCAGCGGGGGCGGGTGGCCTCCGATGGGTGGGCCCGGGCAATGGGTGGAGGACACGTCCAGCATGTCGGAGCAGGCCCGGGCCTACCAGGCCCAGGTGACGGGCGCCCCGAAAGGCTGGTGCTACAAGGTGTGCCGGAATGGGAAGTGCGTCGAGTACGACGGCTTTGATCC
Organism: Archangium minus; assembly: GCF_044360475.1. Taxonomy (NCBI): domain Bacteria; kingdom Pseudomonadati; phylum Myxococcota; class Myxococcia; order Myxococcales; family Archangiaceae; genus Archangium; species Archangium minus. The sequence goes on along the minus strand of NZ_CP043494.1, from coordinate 3,260,889 downwards.
GACGGAGGGCGTGCTGCTCGAGGGCAAGGCGCGCGGGTACGATCAGTGGTTCGACAAGGACCTCAACCCTACGCACGACTTCTACGGTGGCCTGGACGATATGCTCAGGCAAGCTGCGCGTCAGTATCAGATGGCTGCCGGGCGCCCCATCCGCTGGCACGTCGCCGAGCCGCGGATGGTGACCGTGCTTCGGAAGCATTTCGACGAGGCGGGCCTTGAAGCCATAGAGGTCATTTACACTCAGCCAATTAAGTGAGGGGTGCCGCGCATGAGCGAGAGGTACGGAATCAAAGCGTATTGGGGACACCGGCCGGAATCGGCCGATGAGTGCGCTCGGCGCGCGGAGACATCCTTCCGCCTCCTTGCGGAGTGCCATCCCGACTTCGCCCAATGGTACGAGAAGGGCAACTCCGCCCGTGAGGCGCTGCAGCTCGGCTTTGAGCCCACCCACGAGACTTTCCGGAGGTTCTTCGGCCGGGAGAAGTACCAGATTGCGGATGACGGTTTTTCGTTCGGCGCCTGGACCGGGCACATGGAACAGGGCCAGGGCGGAATGGTCATGCTCAGTTGTGGGTCGAAGGCAGAGTTTTCGCCGAACTTCTTCTGGCTCTTCTTTCCCAGGGAGACCCTGGAGCACGAGCGCCTGGTCAAGGCACCTATTGTCGCCGGCGCTATGCGTGCGATAGCGGCCGCCTGGGAGCCGGAGTGGGCGGTTGCGACGGCGGACGGGCTTTGGGACGAGCTCTCCGGCGGCAGTCGGCTCGGCTGCTTCGTGGGCTGGATGACGTACTTCTCACGGGAACGAGGTGAGGTGCCTGCCCTGCCTGCACCTGTGCGCGTAGAGCCTATGGGTGACAAGGGAACGCTCGTCACGCTCACCCCCGAGCGACTTACCCCCAGCAATCCGGAGCACGTGGCGCTCGCTTGGCGAACGCAGAGGGCGCTTGAGGAGCGTGGGCTGTTCCGATTGATTGTTCCGCCGGCTTCTAGGCGGAAGGCGTGATCGGCGCTCCGGGGCCAGTTCGAGGAGTCTGATCAGCCCCGGGCCATAAGCACCAACACCCCTTAATTCCGGGCCTGCGCGGTCCGTAGGGCGCAGGAAATGAAGGCGAACAACGCCTCGGGGCGGACGCGCTAGTTGTTACCCCAGTCCAGCCAATTCCGGGCCCGGCCGAGCATCTCCCGGGAGGGCCGTTCGAGCACGGCGTCCAGAGAGGTTGGGCGTTGGCCAACATCACGATGAATCCTTGCCTACGTGCTACACCACAACTCCTTGAATCACCGCCCGGTCTTGCGGACGGAGATCTCCACGATGAAGTCCGGGCCCTGTGCCGAATTACCTTCGGCCCGCTCCAACACCGCGGGCCGGTCATCTCCGGTCCACAGGCCCAGCAGATCGTAGGTCATCCACTGCGCCAGCGAGCGCGCTACCCGCTGTGTGCCCTCGCGTGACACCGTCGAGAGCGAGCCCTGTGCATCCATCAGGCCTCGCACCATCCGCGCGGGCACCAGCCAGCACTCGGCGCGCAGCGAGGGCGGAACCAGGAACAGGCAGAAGGAGGACTCGCTCTGCCCGAGCAGCCCGTCCACCTGCTCCCGCGCGAGTCGGATGTTCGGCGCCCACTGCCCTTCTCCTCGCCGCTCCAGCTTCGTCGCCTGCACCAGCACCGCGCGCTTCGTCGTGAGGAAGGAGTCCACCTCGACCTTCAGCACGAAGGCCAGTTCCACGCCTCCAGGCCTCGGGCTCTCCGGGGCGGGCTGTCCCTCCACAGGCTCGCGGGTCCTCCGGTACTGGAGGTCCAGCTCCAGCGGCACGGGCTGCCCCTGCGAGAGGAGGATCGACAGGTCCGAGCGGATGCTCTCGAATTCGTGCTTCAAGTCCTCGAGCAGCCGGGTCACCAGGCGCGCCTCGTCCTCGCGGAAGTGCTCCGGGTAGCGCGCGGAGAAGTCCCGCTCCACGCGGCTGAATGCCCCCAGGAGCAGCTCCTCAAGGTCTCGGTCCCGCAGCCACGTCCTGCCCCCACCGAGCGTCATCGCCCCCGAGGCGCGCAGGTGACGCAGTGCCCCCGTCAGGGTCGCGGGGGTCTGCGGCTCGGGTGCGGACTCGGGCCCGGCCGCGAGCCACGCATTAATGGCCCTCACGCGGAAGCGCACGCGCGTGGAGGGGTGCTCACCCAAGCGTCGCAGGAGCCGCCGGTCCGTGGACGTCTTCACCAACGACAGCGTCACCAGCTCGGCCTCGGAGGCAGCCGCATCCGGCGCGCACCACAGGAAGAACTCGATGGCCGCCTTGCGCAGCACCGGCTTCTTCACGAAGCGGCGGACAACCTCCTGCCTCCAGGCGGACAAGTCATCAGCTCCGGGTCGGCGCTCCGACTCGAAGCGGGGCCACAGGTCCGCGCACTCCTCGGATAGCCAGTACAGCGCCTCCGCTACCGGCAGCTCACGCACCCGCTCACGTGCCCGATTGCGGCGCTCGAAGGAGTCCTCCGCGCCCTGGCGCAGCGCCACCCGGAAGATGCGCTCCTCCAGCCACAGCAACACGAGCGCCAGGCCCGGCTCCTTCTTGGGCTCGAGGTGCTCCCAGCACTTGTCCGCCACGAGCCGGTGCCGCTCGAGCTCCTTGTCCTCGTGAATGCTGGCCACCAGCGCCTGGATGGCGCCTCGCAGCCCCTCCACGGGAGCCTCGAAGTACGCCAGCAGCTCACTGAGGTTCTCGATGACGGCCAACGGTCCTCCCTCTTCGAGGTTCCTGGCGAGCAGCAGACTCGCCCGGGTACACCAGCGCGCCTCGCCCTTCCCGTTCGTGTAGCTGCCCAGGAAGCCACGCAGCTCGCTCCGGCTCTCGGGAGCGGCCACCAGCTGGAAGAGCTTCTCCTCGAGGATGTCGCGGCACTCGCGCCAGGGAATCTTCGCCGCCCGCTCCCGGATGAAGCCCACCAGCTTCTCGCGGCCCTCGCGCAGGTACGGCAGCAGCGCTCGGAGCTGATCCAACCGCCCGATGACTCGCCGCTCCGAGCCCAGGAGGACCTTCAGGTCCACCTCCACGGTGTCATTGAAGCGGAGCACCTTGCCGTCGAACGTGCAGCGCACGCCGCTCACCAGCGTCACCAGCTCCTCCGGGTGACGCTTGAGGTAGCGGGACACGACCTTGGCGAGCTCGGCCTCCACCTGGCGCACGAGCGGCGTCACGGCCTCGTCCTGCCCCCCGTCCTTCAGCGCCTGGACGAGCTGCGCCTGCCGGGTGATGAGCCGCTGGAGCAGCTCCTTCGGCGCCTCCGAGTAGGGCCACAGCAGCTCGCCGCAGTGGACGAGCAGGAACAGCAGCTCGCCAGGAGAGCGGGAACCGGTGTCCAGCCGGGACCAGGCGGCGGACTGCGCCATCTCGCGCTCGTCCAGGGTGGCGTTGCGCACCCACTCGGCGAGCTGCTCCGACCACTGGGGGCGCGACGACAGCACGGCGTCGGGGGCGGAGCCCGCCACCTGCTCATAGAGCGCCTGGATGGACTCAGGCCACTTGTCGTTGCCGGGAAGCATGTCGCGGTCGGTGCCTGCTGGCTCTCAGCGCCCTGCTACCACAGCTAAGGGCGCAATGGGCTGCTCCAGGCGTGGGCGGTACTCCCCGGCCAGCTGGTCCACCTCGGCCGCCAGCCGCTCCCCCTCGTTGAGCAGCCGGGCCTTGAGCCTCACGCGGCTGCCCAGCGTGAAGAACACGGACACGTCCCGCAGCACCTCCCCCCACCGCTCGGAGAAGTACAGGGTGAAGAGCGACAGCGGCGGCACCGCCAGCAGCACTGGCAGGCCCAGCGCCGGCCCGCGCCACAGCCACGCGCCCACCGTCAGCACCCCCCACCACGCCACCGACACCACCAGCGCCGCGAGGAACTTCACCGTCGCCTGCACATCCAGCTCGGCCTTGCGGCTCATCCACCTCGGGAAGAGGTACGGCACGTAGAACAGCCCGAGCCCCAGCGCGAACAGCGGCAGCCCGAACACGAGCAGCGCCAGGTTCTTCAGCACGAACCGCGTCACCGGGCCCGCCTGGTACGTCAGCGCCAGGTCCGTGGGGTCCGCCCGCCCCAGCGCCAACCGGCGATGGAAGGACATCAGGTCCGCGCGCATCCGCTCGAAACGCTCGGGCTGCTCGGAGCGGAAGAGCTGGAGCCCTCGCGCCCAGTGCCGCAGCCGCTCGGGGTCCATCGCCTCCTTCTGACGGAACGCGTAGAGCCGCTCGGCCATCTGGATGAGCGGCAGGTCCTCCCACTGCTCCAGGTTGAGGGTGACGGAGCGGAGTCCTCCGGCGATGTGCTCGGTGAGCTTGCGCACCGACTCCGTCTCACTCGCCGCATCCGCCGGGAGGAAGTCCTTCACCTCGATGGGCACGCCCATCTCGATGAGCACCTCGCTGCGGAACAAGTGCTTATCCGCGTACGTGAGGCCCACGGGCACGATGCGCACCGCCGCACCCTGCTTCGCCGCCCCGAGCGCGATGCGCGCCGCCCCCGTCTTCAGCTCCGCCAGCGAGGGCTCCGAGTGGCTCTTGCCCTCGGGGAAGAGGGTGATGGCCCTGCCCTGCACCAATGCCCCGCGCGCCGCGTCCAGCGTCCCCTCGTTCTTGCCCATCTGAGAGGGGTCATCCTGCTTGCGGTACACCGGCAACGCGCCCAGCCCCTTGAGCAGCCAGCCGATGACGGGAAGGCGGAAGAGCGGCTCCTTCGCCAGGAACGTCACGTGCCTTCGCGTGAGAATGAAGACGAGCGCGGGATCGATGAGCCCATTGGGGTGGTTGCCCACGAACATGACCGGGCCCTCGGGCTCGGCCGAGGGGGCATTCACCTTCACCCGGTAGAAGAGCCGAAGCGCCAAGGCCACGACCGCACGTACGAAGCTGTAGAACACACGAGCAGTGTACACCGGGCAAGGCGCGGACGGACCCGTCCCCGGCCAGGGCCGGAGCCAAGCGCCTCTCCGAGGCCGCCTGCCTGGTCACTGGCACGGCTCGGGATGGAGTATCGAGCGCGCCCCGGGCGTTCCCGCGCATCGACAACCTCCTCTTCAGGAGCACACCGCATGCACAGAACCCCCCATGCCCTCGTACGCTCGTCCGTCATCGTCCTGCTGCTGTCCCTGGCAGCCTGCGGGTCCGAGTCACACGTCGAACCGAAGACGGAAGAAGGAACCGGCCACACCGGGGAAGCGCTGGCCTCGACTCCGCTCGGTGACTACAAGAGCGGCATCATCACCTTCTACGACGCGACCGGCGCGGGGGCTTGCAGCTTCGATGCGAGCCCGGAGGACCTGGACGTCACCGCCATCGGCGAGCCCGACTACGCGGGCAGCGGGGCGTGTGGCTCGTGTGCCGAGGTGCAGGGGCCGCAGGGCACGGTGAAGGTGCGGATCGTGGATCTCTGCCCCGGCTGCGCGGCGAGCCACCTCGACCTCAGCCGCCAGGCCTTCGCGAAGATCGCCAACCCCATCGATGGCCGCGTGAACGTGCGCTGGCGCTACGTCTCATGCGCCGTGACGGGCCCCATCCGCTACCACTTCAAGGACGGCAGCAACCCGTGGTGGACGGCGATCCAGGTGCGCAACCACGCCCTGCCCATCCAGAAGCTGGAGTGGTTGAACCCCGAGGGCAAGTGGGTGTCGGTCCCGCGCCTGAGCTACAACTACTTCGTCCAGGCCACGGGCATGGGCTCGGGTGCCATCCGAGTCCGGGTGACGGCCTCGAACGGGAAGGTGCTCGAGGACACCCTGCCGGGCATCCAGGCCGGACAGACGTTCTCTGGTAAGGCCCAGTTCACGCTGTAGCCCACACGCCCGCTGGCTCAGAAGGTGCCAATGCTGAAGTGGAGCTGCCAGAGGGGTTCGTTGAGCGTCTCGTCTGGATCCAGGTTGAAGCCCACGTCGAAGGCCAGCGGGCCCACCGGTGTCACGTAGCGGAAGCCAATACCCGTTGAGTAGCGGAGCGCGCTGAAGTCGAGGTTCGTCCGGTCCAACCAGAGGTTGCCCGCCTCCAGGAAGAGGCCCAGGTTGAACGAGGACTGCACCGGGATGCGCAGCTCCGCCTTCCCCAAGGTGAAGAGCTCGCCACCTTCACTCACGGGCGCCTGACCTCCGAGGATGGTCAGCTGCTCCAAGCTGCAACCCGACGGGTGGATGAGCGAGCGGCAGTCGGCTATCTGGCGCCGCAGCTCGGTGCGCTGATCCTCGCTGAGGATGCCGTCCTCACGGAAGCCACGCAGGCTGCTGGAGCCGCCCAGGAAGAAGCGCTTGGAGCCGATGACCCGCGCGTCCTTCTCCAGCGACACGATGGTGCCAGCGCGCACCGACAGCGCAAGCACCGCTCCCGACGTCAACGGCGCGTATGCGCTCACGTTGCTCGAGATCTTCACGCCGTTGATGGGCAGCGCCGCCAACGGCTCACCCGTGCTGGTGGTCTCGTACGAGCGCAGGTCTCCCATCCACTCGGCGCTGGCGGACACCAACAGGCCCTTGCGCGGGTTGGCCGGATCATCCCGCAGGTCCACCGTCGCCGACGAGCGCACCGAGTGCAGGATGAAGAAGCCGTAGGGGAAGCGCAGCCGCTCCTGGTCCGCGCGGTTCGGAGAGATGAGCACCCGGTCCCCCGACTCCAGCAGGTTGCCCTCCAGTTCGTACTGCAGCGCCAGGTTCAACCAACGCATCGCCGACCAGTCCAGGCCCGTCACCGCCGCGACTCGGGAGGACAGGTACGAGGGCCGGTGCACACGCTCGCCGATCAGATCCAAGCGCGCGCCCACCTCCAGCGGCAGCAGGCCATAGAGCCGAGGTTGCACCGCCGACAGCACGGCGCGGCCGTCGAAGTCGCGCACCCAGTCATACGGACCCGGCTGGACGCACTCCTCCGGCACGGTCTCGCAGCGGACCCGGGCGAACGCCGCCCTGTCGATGCCCTGCGTGCTCAACCCCACGTAGTTGAGCTTCAACCGGCCCAACAGGTTGAGGCCGCGCCCGTCCACGTTTGTCCGAGACACGTCCAGCACCACGCGTGGGCCTTCCGACAGGAAGTACCCGCCGGCGACCTCACCCTCCCAACGGGGACGCTCGCGCACCTCCACCACGACGTCCTTGCTGGCCTCCGGCACATCCGGCTTCTCCAGCCGCACCGTCACCTGCCGGAAGATGTTGAGGAGCGCGAGCCGACGCTGGCTCTCGAAGAGCTTCTCCGGATCCACCACCTCGTCTTCCTTGAGGCGCACATTGGCTCGAACCACCTCTTCGTCGGTGCGTGACGCCCCACGGACGAGGATGCGGCCCACCGTCACCCGCTGTCCCGGCTCCAGCCGGTAGAGGACGCTCACGCCCTTGCTCCCCGGCGTCGGAGCCGCATCCACGCGGGCGAAGAGGTAGCCCATGCGGCCCAGCTCCGTGACGAGCGCCTGCCGCCCGCGCTCCACCGCGTCGAGGCTCAACGGCTCACCCGACTTGACCGGCACCAGCGCGTGGCCCTCGAAGCCCTCAGGGCCACCCTCCACGCGGACCTCGGCCACGCGCATCTGCGTGCCCTCGTGCACGTCGAACCACGCCACCGCCGTGCCCCGCGCCACGTTCACCCGCAGCCGGGTGAAGCGCACCTGCGCCTCCAGGAAACCCCGCTCGCGGTAGGCCTCCGTCATCAGCTCCGCGGCGTTCCGGTAGGCCTCCTCGACGAAGATGGTGGCCGGCTCGTGCACCCACTCGGGTGGACCCATGCGGCGGTTGCCGGGCCCCATCTCCATCACCTCGCTCAGACGTGCCGACGAGACGGGCTGGGGCTCGTTGGCGCGAATGTGCTCGGTGAGCATCTCGCGCAGCGTCTCGTTGGAGAGCAGCGTGTTGCCCCGGAAGATGACCCGGCGCACGCGCAGCGGACGGCCCTCTTCGATGTCGAAGGCGAGCACCGCCTCCTCGCCGTCCGGGCGGTGCACCTCACGCGTCTCCACGTGGACGTCGTTGAAGCCCCGGTAGCGGTAGAAGGACTCCAACTGCCGGACCAGCCGAGCCACCGTCGAGGCGTCCAGCGGATCCTGGCCGTCGTAGGAGAGCACGCGCGAGAGCAGCATGTCCGCGAAGTGGTGGTTGCCATGAAAGTGGAAGGTGAAGCGCGGCCCGGCGGAGATGGGCACCACCACCGTTGCCGCCTCGCCCTCCTTCTCGAGCAGGGGCTGCCCCACGTTGGCGCGGAAGTAGCCGCGCTCGCGCAGCAACGTCCGCAGCCGCTCCAAGCCCGAGTCCAGGCCTCCACGGTCCAGCACGCCGCCCACCCGCAGGCCCAGCGTGGCGAGCAGCTCGGACAGCGGCAACCCGGGACTGCCCGTCACCGAGACGGCCGCCAGCTGCGTGGGCCTGCCCTCGAAGATGGTGAAGGCCAGCGCCACGCCTCCAGGTACCGGCTCGCGCGTGAGCTGGATGCGCGCCTCGTTGTAGCCCTGGCGCCCATACGCCTGGGACAGCCCCGCCTGGGCCGCCTGCAGCGCCTCCTCCTCGAGTCGCTGGCCCACGGCGATGCCCCGCCTGCTCAGCACCTCCAGCAGCGCCTCGTCGCTCAGGACGACGTTGCCCTCCACGTCGATGCGCATGACGGGCAGCATGGGCGTGAGCTCGAACACCACGCGCACACCCCCGTTGTCCTCCACGGTGCGCACCACGATGTCGCTGAAGCGCTCGCTGGCCCACAGCCGCTCCACCGAGCGCCGCACCGCGCGGGCTGACAGCGTCTGGCCCTTGCGCACCGCCACCAACTCCACCAGCCCCGCCAGGTCCATGTCCTCGGGCAGGTGCAGCTCCACCGCCACCACCGTTGGACCCGAGGGCGGTACAGGGACACCGGGCACCGGCACGACGGCCCGCTCTGGCTGCGCCATCACGGGGAACGCCAGCACCAGGACAAGCGCCAGCGCTACTCGGACTCCCAGCTCAACTTGAGCTCGAGTCCAAGGTTTCCCAGGTTGCCAAAGGTGTTTTCGGTACGCTCGTTGTCCCACTGAAGCTGCGCGGAAAGGCGGTTGTCGAAATTGTACTCGGCTCGCGCGCGTGTTCCGCGCCCGCTGACGGGTTGCGTCAATCCAATCTTAAGCTGCTCCGTGAGGAACTTCGACTCCAACCGGGCGGTTGGTTCCGCCTGCTGGGTCGCGTCGTTGTAGGTGGTGGAGATCTGGAGGGACAGGTCCTTGAGGACCGGGTTGTTGGGTAGGAAGCGCTGCACCTGCCGATCCAACCCGGACATGTTGAAGAAGGCCTCGGCGGCCAGACCCACGCTGGCCGAGGCCGCGGTCTCCCTGTCCGTGCTCGTCAGACCCAGGGTGAGGAGGGAGATGACGTCGCCCTCGGGCAGGCCGGGCTCCGAGGTGAGGAGCACCTGAGGAGCGGCCGGGCGGCCGAAGGCATGCAGTTTCACCTGGTATTCACGCACCTGGGCCTGGGCGCGCAGGTCGAACACGGGATCGATGCCGTAACGGTCCTGGAACTCAATCTGCCCGCGGTTGATGGTGAACTGGTTGTTGCGGAAGAAGGCCTGGCTGCCTTCGTCGGTCTCCACGGTGCCGAGGATGCCCGGGCGGACATTGGTGCCGGTGAGCCGCAGTGACCCGAGCAGTCGCGCACGGGCCAGGTTGTTGTCCACGCGCACGTCGCCCAGGTGCATGCCGACGTCAAAGGTGAGGTACTCGCGGGGCTTCTCCGTGGGCGTGGGCAGCACGGTGCGCCGAGCGAGCCGCTTGAGGATGTCGTCCAGCTCCAGACCTCGGCGGTAGCGCAGGTTGCGGATGTCCAGGGCGCCGCCCAGCCGCAGCGCGTCCGGGTTACCGGTGAGCCACAACTGCCCCGTGGTGGTGAACGGCAGGTCCTCGTGGAAGCGCGTGGCCATGTCGGTGAGGGAGACGTTCAACTTCACATCCGAGGGACTGAAGTCGACCAGGTGCACCTCGCCGTTGGCCAACATACGGCCCTCGTTGAGCAGGCCCTCCAGAGACTCCAGGAGGATGTGCTGCGCGGTGAACTCCACCCGTCCGGACACCTCCCGTGCCGACAGGGGCTGGTCACGCAGGGACAGCTTCGCGTCGGAGATGCGGGCCGTTCCCGCCAGGGACGGTTTGCTCGGGCTGCCACCGGCCACGGCGTTGAGCTCCACACGACCGCCCGTGCGCACCAGCATCGGAGAGAGGGACTCGAGCAGGCGCAGGTCCATGGCGCCGCGCAGCAGCAGCTCCATCTTCTCGAGCCCCACCCACCCCGCCGCGGACAGCTCGGTGTCCGGCCCTCGGAAGGTGAAGGAGGGCACGTCCAGCCGTCCATTCGCGTAGCTCAGCGAGATGGGGCCATCGTTCTCGCCGGAGAGCTCACCGCGAGACAGGGTGAGCCGCTCCACGGTGGCGTTCATCTGGATGGCCTGCGCGTTCATCAACGCGCCCTGCGCCCGCACCACCGCCTTCACCGAGCCGGACAGCTCCTTGGTGAAGTCGTTGGCGGGCAGCAGCGGGCGGATTTCCGGCAGCTCCAGCGTCACCGCCGCGTCGAAGGGGTATGGCTCCTTCACGCGCATCCAGAGAATGCCGCTCGTGTCGCGCGAGGGGCGACCGGCCACCTGCAGCTCGCGCCCTTCCAGACGCGCCTCGAGCCCCATGTTGCCCAGGTTGCGGTCGGCGAACGTCACCTGCGGCCCCCACACTCGGGCCGTCGTCACGGGCACGTCCGTGTTCCCCGACACCGTGCCTTCCAGGGACAGCAGGCCCTGCACGCCCAGGCGCTTCGCCGACTCCGGACCGAGCATCTCCGCCAAGGACAGGTTCTCGCCGCCGAAGCGGTAGTCCAGGGCGCCCTCGTTGGGCCCGGAGAAGAAGAAGCTCCCATCCACCCAGGTGCGGCCCAGCGGGCCCTCGAGCACGGTGCGCTCCAGCACCATGGCCTTGCCGTCCTCGAAGCGCAGCCGGGCCGAGCCATCACCCATGCGCCGCCCGTAGTACGTGGTGTCTTTGAAGTCGAGCGCCACCAGTCCTTCGAACTGCTCCACCGGGCTGTCGATCTCCACCCGTCCGGAGACCTCGCCCTGCACCGGCCCCTGCACGACGGAGATGGTGGAGCTCAGCGGAGCAATGATGTCGATCAGATCCTCGGTGCGTCCCCGCGGCACCACCACCTCGGCCCGCGCGTGCAGCGAACGACCGAAGGTGAGCGCCGCGGTCCCGAAGTACTGGGTGCGCCCCTTCTGACCTGAGAGCGTGGGGAAGCCCAGCACCTTGTCCGCGTACGTCACCTTGCCCTGCACCACACCCAGGTCGAAGCTCCAGAACTCGAAGTCGCGCAGCGACACGCTCGCGCCGATCTTCACGTCGCCGTATGGCCCTTCAATGTGGGTGGTCGTCGAGCCGCGCCCCGACCACTCGAGCCCCGCGATGTGGCCGAAGTCGGACAGGTCCACGTCGCCGTGGGCATTCACCAGCAGGCCCTTCTGCGAATCGTAGAAGAGCGTCACCTCGCCGCCGATGCGCGAGCGGCCCGAGTCAATCTGGATGTCGGTGAAGGTGACGCGGTCCGACAGCAGCGACACGTGGGTGCGCACGTGGCCTCGCTCGTAGGTGAGCAGGGTGCTCCCGGTGTCCACGGGCGCATCGAAGGCGCGCGAGGCCAGCATGAAGCGGCCGTGACGCAGGTCCAGGTCGCCCGACAGGTTGAGCCGGGGCAGCAGCGTGCCGGACAGGTGGGTCTTCGCTGAAGCCGGGAATTCCACCCACGAGCCGTCCAGTCCCGCCTTCTCCAGGATGCGCCCAAACGAGGCGTCACGCGTCTCCAAGTCCACTTCCACCGGAAACCCTGGACGCAGCGCGAGGGAGCCGGTGATGCGAGCGTCTCCCGAGCCGATGGGGAGGGTGAGCTCCTCCACCGTCACCATGTCGCCCGCGTAGGCCAGCCGCGCCGTGAAGGAGCCCGGGACGAACTTGTCGTAGACGAGCCCGCTGCCCGACAGCTCCACGGAGACGCTGGGCGCCGCCGGGCGGCCATTCATCGTGAGGCGCGTCCAGAGGTGCCCCTGGGCGGGCTTGGGCAGCAACCCCGCTCGAGACAGCGTGCGCAGCGGCAGGAACACCTGAGCGTCCAGCGCGAGCACCGGCTCGCAGAGCTGCTCCACGCGGCCGGAGATGTTCACCGTCACGTCATCCAGCGCCACCTCGGCGCGGTCCAACTCCAGCAGCTCCTCCTCCACATCCAGCCCGCCGGAGAGCGCCAGCCGACCCAGGGCGAGCTCCTGTCCGGGGCCCAGCCGCACCAGGCCACGCCGGGCCTCCACCTCGAACTCCTCCTCGCCCCAGCGCTCGCGCAGGCTCACGTCCAGCTCGGACACCTCCACCTGCCGCCCCTCGGGCAGCACCAGCCGCACCTCCGCGCCGGTGATGGCCAGCCGGGACAAGCGCAGCCGCCGCAGTGGCTTCAGCGGGCACACACCCGGCTCCTCCTTGGGAGGAGCTTCGCGAGGACGAGACAAGTCCAACGCGAGCCGCGGCCGGTTCACCTGCACGAGGTCGATGGCGAGCTGGCCTGAGAACGGGTTGGGCAGACCGAGCTGCACCTCGGCCAGGTCCGCGGCGAGCAGAGGCGTATCCGCGCCCTTCTCGAAGACGGACACGCCGCGGAGGATGAGCCGCTGGCCGAGCGGATCCACCTCACACTGCCCGATGCCCACCTCCAGCCCGAGCAGCGCGGGCAACTGGCGCCGCGCCTGCGTGCACAACCCATCCCAGGCGGTACGCGTGCGCAGGAACAGCACCGTCCCCAGCACGAGGGCGAGGACGATGAACCATAGGGGCGCCTTGCGTGCGCCCTGCTGCCTGTTCCTTGGGGCCAAAACCGCTACAGCTTACCCAGTCCCTCGAGGTAGCGGTCGATCTCCGCGAGGTCCACCTTCGCACTGCCGCCTGCCCGACTGCCCCCATTGGCCGCCAGGGCGGGCTTCTGTTGGCTCTCGGTCTGCGTCGAGCCCTGCAACCCCAGATTGTCGGCGATGCGATGGATGAGCTTGTCGCCGATGAGCTGCTCACGGGCCAGGAAGGCCTCGAAGAGGGCGTTGTCGCAGATGCTGTTGATGACGCGCGGGGTGCCTCCCGAGCGCTGGTGGACGGCCACCAAGGCCTCGGCGGTGAAGGGCAGGCGCGGGGAGCCGGCCAACCGCAGGCGGTGCTTGATGTAGGCCTCGGTGGACTCGGAGGTGAAGGGCTCCAGCTTGTAGCGGAGCGCCACCCGCTGGGCCAACGGCGGGTCCAGCTTGAGGTTCTTCTCGATGTCCGGCAGGCCGAAGAAGACGAACGAGATGAGCTTGCGCTCGGGGACTTCCAGGTTGAGCAACCCCCGGAACTCCTCCATGAGCTCGCGCGTCTCCAGCATCTGAGCCTCGTCGATGAGGACGACGGCCTTCTTGCCGGACTCGTAGATTTGGAGCAGCCGCTGGTAGAGCTGGGACAGGAGGGCCAGCTTCTCCTGGGCCGGGTTCTCCACACCCAACTGCAGGGCGATGCGCCGCAGCAGCCAGTTGGCGGTAATACCCGAGTGGATGATGACGAGCAGCGCGGCCTCGTACTCGGACTCGGGTAGCGAGTCGAGCATGCGGCGCGCCAGCGTCGTCTTGCCCGCCCCGATGTCACCAATCAGGATGGACAGGCCCTTCATGTAGCTGACCGAGTGCATGAGCCGGGTCAGCGCCTGAGAATGCTGGGCCGAGTTGTAATAGAAGCGGCTCACCGGAGCGTTGGAGAAGGGCTCCTGGGTGAGTTCGAAGTAGTCGAGGTAGGTGGTCATGGGCTCGGCGAACCTCGGACTGCGCTAGACGTAGCCTACCTTACGCGGCTTGGCCGCACCCGCTGGAGCCGGAGCCGCGGGAACGGGCATTCGGGCACCCGAGGGGGGAGCCCCATTGGATGCCGCCTTGGGCAGTGGATCCGCCACGGGAGACGTGGTGGCGGCCAATCGCTCCACGTGGCCGGAGACCTCGCGGAACTTCGGGTCGAGCGCGGCTACGCGCTGGAAGTGGTAGAGGGCCTTACCCGCGTCGCCCACGGCCTCGTGGGCCATGGCCAGCTCGAAGCCGATGGCCTTGGCCACCTCGCCGGTGGCGTGCTCGCTGGCGAGCGCCTGCTTGAAGGTGACCACCGCCGCGCCGGCATCACCCCTCTGCGCCTGCAGCAGGCCGATCATCGTGAGGCAGTCCACCTCACGCTTCTTGCCCATGCAGCCCTCGCGCGCCACGGAGAACTCGTTGAGCGCGTCATCGATGAGGCCCATCTCTCGGTAGGCGATGCCCAGGTCGTAGTGGGTGTCCACATCCTCGGGCTTGACCACCTTGGCGAGGCCCTTCTTGAACTCGGCGAAGACCTCCTCGACCGAGTACTGGAAGTCCTCCTCGACGGCGGACGCCGCGGGCTGCTCTCCACCCAGGTCACCGAACTCGCCGGCCAGCTCCGCCGCCAGATCGAACGCGTCGCGCTCGGCGGGGGACTCGCCCAGGGCTGGCACCGCGGGCACGGAAACCGACTGAGTCTCCTCCTCGGGCTCCTCGGCTTCCGGGGAACCGCCGGACTCGAGCGTCTCGAGCCGGGCCATCAGCTCTTCCGCGCGCGCATGGCCCGGGAAGGCGATCATCACCGTCTCGAGGATCTCCCGAGCCTCCTCGAGGAGGCCCTGATCCAGGAAGAAGCTGGCCTCGTCGCACTCCTCGCCGGCCGGCTCCTCCTGCGGCTCCTCGACCACGGGGGCGGGCTGCGGCTTGGGCGCAGCCTTCGCAACGGGAGTTGGCGCTGCCTTCGCAGCGGGCGCGGGCTGGGCCTTGGCGGGCGCTGCTGGCGCCGCCTTCGCAACGGGCGCGGGCTGGGCCTTGGCGGGCGCTGCTGGCGCCGCCTTCGCAACGGGCGCGGCGACCTGAGGCTGCGCCTTGGGAGCAGCGGCCTGCGGCGGAGCCTTAGGCGTAACCTGCGGCTGAGCCTTGGGAGCAACCACCACGGGCGCGGGCTCGGGCTCTGGCTCCTCGAGCTCGTAGGACCCGAGCGCCGGCGTGTCCACCGGGGTGCCCTCTTCCGCGGAGTCGAACGGATCCGTCTCCAAGGGGAGCGGCGACACCCCCATGGACATGTCGTCGTCCGGCTCGGGGAAGGAGGAAGCGTCCGAGAAGGAGTCCTGGAGCAACTGCGCCGAGGGCTGCGACACCTGCGTCGGCAGCGGCTCGTCGTCGCCGAGCGACAGCGGAGCACCGGGGTCCGCCAGCAGCGGCTCGTCGTCCTCGGCGGAGGCGACCACCAGCGCGGCGTCGTCGTCCTCCGAGCCGACCGGCTCCATGAAGACCGTTGTGGCCTCCTCGGGCTCGTCACCTGCACCGAAGAGCGGCTCGTCGCCAGACACGTCCCCGACCGGCTCGTCCGCGAGCACCACGCCCTCGTCGGAGTCCGCGGGAATGCCGAACTCGCCCGAGAGGATCTGCCCGTCCTCCTCCTCCGCGCTGCTCGCAGAGACAAGGGCCAGCTCGTCTCCCGGCGGATGCTCCAGGGCATCCGCGGGGGCGTCGGCGACGAGGACCTCGTCGTCGTTGGAGTCCACGAGGATGGCGTCCTCGCCCACCGTCTCCACCTGCGCACCCGCGACAGGCGCCGCCGAATCCGACTGCAGCACAGCCAGGAAGGCGGGCACCTCGGGGTGGCCGGGGTTCTGCTCGAGGATGGTGGCCAGGTACGGCTGGGCGCGCTGCACCTCCGCGCGGCGCGTGCACAGACGCAGCACGTTCAGCAACTGCTCGCCGGCCTGGGCCGCGTTCCCGGAGGCGACATAGATGTGGTACGCCTTCTCGTGCGCGTCGAGGTTCTCCGGGTCCACCGCGAAGATCTTCCGCAGGTGCTCGAGCGCTTTATCGTGCAGGCCGTACTTGACGTAGACTTCCGTCTCCGTCAGCAGCTTGGAGAACTGCTCCTTACCAGTCGGGGCCGGAGCTGCCGCCTGAGCGGGAGCAGGCGCGGCGCTGCTCGGAGCAGAAGCCGGAGCGGGCGCAGCCGCGGCCACCGGAGCCTTCGCAACAGGAGCGGGCTGGGGCGTGGGAGCCGGAGCCGGCGTGGGAGCGGGAGCCGGCGTAGGCGCCTGGACCGGCGCCGGAGCGGGGGCCGCGCTGGCGCCCTCCGCCTTGTACGCCGCCAGGTCCGCATCGGAGGGATCCAGCTCGGCAACGCGGTTCCAGATGTTGGCCGCGTCCTGGTTGCGACCCCGCTCCTGGTAGACCTTGGCCAGCTCCTTGTAGACGGAGATGGTCTTGGCCGTCTGCCCGAGCCCGTGGAAGGCCTGGGCCAGCATGTTGAGCGTCTCGACGTCGCGCCCATCCGCCTTGAAGCACACCTGGAGCCGGGCCAGCGCGCGCTTCTGATCTCCACGCGACAGGTACTGCTGGGCCAGATCCTTGGCCAGCGCGACGTTGTCTGGATCCAGGGTAGAGAGGCGCTCGGCCACCCGGAACCAGTCATCCATCCGGTTGTTGCGCTTGAGGTACTCGGCGGCCTTCTTGAACTCCTGGGTGGCCTCGCGCGTCAGGTTCTCGCGCGCGTACAACTCGGCGAGCTTGATCTTCGACGCCACGTTCTCGGGGTCGAGATCCACCATCTTCTTGAGCGTATCCAGGGAGTTTTTGACGTCGCCGGCCTTCTCGTAGTGGTTGGCGACGATCTGGAAATACGCCATGGCCTCGGACATCAGTCCGAGCTGCTGATGGAGCTCCGCCAGCTTGAGGTTGACGTCCAGCAGGTTGGGATTGAGCTTGAGAACCTGCTTGTAGAGGGCAACGGCCTTCAGGAAGAAGCCGTCGGCCGAGTAGCCCTCGGCGACCTTGGTGAAGTAGTGGGCCGCTTGAACGTTGTCGTTCTTCTTCTGGTACAGCTCCCCCATCTTCTGGAGGACACGACCGTCCTTCGGATCTACTTCCAGGACCTTCTGGTATTCCTTGATGGCCTTGTCGTAGGCGCCCTTCGCGACGAGCTTGGCGGCGGCTTCGATGATCTTGTTCTTGTCCATCGAGCGTGGGCTTCCTGCCGAGCGAAACCCCCGGAAAGTCTGGGGTTTCTGCTTCCTTCAAGGAGACTACGAGGGAGGCCCGAGGCTAGCGGAATCATCCCTCGCGGGTCAAGGAATCCACCCGCCACAACCCCCTTTAGGATCAGGGGGTTGCGCGATGGGCAGGCAAGCGGCCATCAGGGCGTTTCTTCGATGGCCTTCCGCAGCCGATGGGTGCCCGTCTCGGACGCCAGCAACCGCTCCACGAAGCGGGTGTCGTAGTTGCCCTCGACGAAGGACTCCTCGGCCAACGCCGCCCGGTGGAACGGGATGTTGGTGCGGATGCCCTGCACCACGTACTCGCCCAGGGCCCGCTGCATGCGGCGGATCGCCGTGGGCCGATCCTCCGCGTAGACGATCAGCTTGGCCAGCAGGCTGTCGTAGTACGGCAGCACCGTGTAGTTCTCGTAGGCACTCGAGTCCACACGCACGCCATAACCACCGGGAGCGCTGTAG
This sequence comes from Archangium minus, assembly GCF_044360475.1. Taxonomy (NCBI): domain Bacteria; kingdom Pseudomonadati; phylum Myxococcota; class Myxococcia; order Myxococcales; family Archangiaceae; genus Archangium; species Archangium minus. The sequence goes on along the minus strand of NZ_CP043494.1, from coordinate 3,243,348 downwards.
GCGGTGATCTTCCCCGGCCAGGGCGCGAAGGTGACAGGGTCCTCGGCGTTGACGCGGCACTCGATGGCGTGGCCGCGCATCTGGATGTCTTCCTGCTTGCGCTTGAGTGGCTCACCCGAGGAGAGCTTGATCTGCTCGCGAACCAGGTCGACACCGGTGACGAGCTCGGTCACCGGGTGCTCCACCTGGATACGGGTGTTCATCTCCATGAAGTAGAAGCGCCCGTTCTCGTCGAGCAGGTACTCGATGGTGCCCACGTTGTTGTAGCCGAGCTTCTCCATCGCGCGGATGGAGACCTCGCCCATCTGCTGGCGCAGCTCGGGGGTGAGCGCCGCCGAGGGGCTCTCCTCGATGAGCTTCTGGTGGCGCCGCTGGACGGAGCACTCACGCTCACCCAGATGGATGATGTGCCCGTGCTCGTCGGCCACGATCTGGATTTCGATGTGGCGCGGCTTCTCCACGTACCGCTCGATGTAGAGGTCCCCGTTGCCAAAGGACGCCACCGCCTCGGCCGCCGCCGTGGAGAAGGCCTGCGCCAGCGCGTTCGGCTCGCGGACGATCTTCATGCCCTTGCCGCCACCACCGGCCGCCGCCTTGAGGATGACCGGGAAGCCGATCTCCCTGGCGAAGGCCTCGGCCTCCTTGGGATCCTTCACCGTCCCGATGCTGCCGGGCAGCAAAGGCAGGCCCGCCTCGCGCGCCGCATTGCGCGCCCGGACCTTGTTGCCCATCAGCGAGATCATCTCGGGCCGAGGGCCGATGAAGTGAATCTTGCAGTCCCGGCACACCTTGGCGAACTCGGAGTTCTCCGAGAGGAAGCCGTAGCCCGGGTGGATGGCGTCCGCGCGAGTGATCTCCGCCGCGGAGAGCAGCTGCGGGATGTTGAGGTAGCTCTCCTTCGAGGGCGGTGGGCCGATGCACACCGACTCGTCGGCGAACCGCACGTGCAATGCATTAGCGTCTGCCGTGGAGTGCACCGCCACGGTGGCGATGCCCAGCTCGCGGCAGGCGCGGATGACCCGCAGGGCAATCTCCCCGCGGTTGGCGATCAGCACCTTCTTGAACACGATGTCGTGCCTCCGCGGGGCGTCAGACCGCCCGCGTATGTCAGACCGGCTCGATGCGGAACAGCGCCTGGCCGAACTCGACCGGCTGCCCATTCTCCACGAGGATCTCCGCCACGCGACCCGCCACGTCGGCTTCGATCTCGTTCATCAGCTTCATGGCCTCGATGATGCAGAGCACCTGCCCCTTCTTCACCACCGACCCCACATCCACGAAGGCGGGCTGGTCCGGGGCGGGCGTCCGGTAGAACGTCCCCACGAACGGGCTGGTGACGAGGTGGCCGGGCTTCTCGGCCGCCGCAGCCGCGCTGGCCGGAGCCGGAGCGGGTACGGAGACCGGAGCCGGAGCCGCCAGAGAAGGAGCAGCGGCCACCATGGGGGCTGCTGCCACCACTGGAGCAGGGCTCACCGAGGGCGAGACCGGGGCCGCGTGCACGATGGTGGGCGCGGGCACCGGGCCGCGGCGGATGAACAGCCGCTCCTCCCCGCGCTGCCACACGAGCCGCGTCACCTCGGAGGCCTCGAGGATGTTCACGATCTCCCGGAGAGCATCCACGTCCAAGGACGTGCTGTTGCCCTCCACGCGGACGCTACCCGCCTCCTCGGTGGGCGCGGACTGCGTTCGAACTGCCTTGCGCTTGGTTGCCAATTCCGTCCCCTCCCTGAAGCGCGATGAACCGCTTAGCCCGCGGTGGCCACGCGCGTGAGGTACTTGCCGTCGCGCGTGTCGATCTTGAGGATGTCACCCTCGTTGATGAAGAGCGGCACGTTGACGACGTAACCCGTCTCCAACGTGGCGGGCTTCAGCGCGCCGGACACCGTGTCGCCACGCACGCCCGGATCGCACTTGGTGACCTTCAGGTCCACCGAGTTCGGCAGGGTCACGCCAATGGCCTTGCCGTTGTAGAACATGATGGCGGCGTTGACGTTCTCCTTCAGGAAGTTCTTCGACTCCCCGAGCACGTCCGCGCTGATGAACGTCTGCTCGTAGTTCCGGGTGTCCATGAAGTAGTAGTCGCCGCCCTGCTCGTAGAGATACTGCATGTCCTTCTCTTCGATGTCGGGCTTGCCCACCTTGTCGCCGGACTTGAAGGTCGGCTGGAGCACGCGGCCCGACAGCAGGCTGCGGATGGACGTGCGTACGAAGGCCGAGCCCTTGCCCGGCTTGACGTGCTGGAACTCGACGATTTCGAACGGCTCACCGTCGACTTCGATCTTCATGCCTTTGCGGAACTCGGACGTATCAATCACACCGGCCATAAACGGCTCCTTCGGACAGCTTGAAAAGTCCGGGGTGTCTAGCCGATGGGGCCGCGCCTTGCAAAGTGGAAAGGCGCGGCGCGCTGCGCCGTCAGCCTTCCAGGCTACAGCTCAGCGCGAATCTTGGGGGCGGTCACCCGGAGGACGTATCTGCCCTTTCCATAGTTACCGTCCGCCCGGAGCGCCAGCACCAGGAAGTATTCCGGAGAGATGAGGCGCATCAGCGTCAGCACGTGCTCGCTGTTGACGCTGACCTCCTGCACCTCTCCCGTCTTCAGGGTCTCGGCGGCCTGGCGGAGCTGACCCAGCAGGTTGGCGTACTCCACCCAAGCGCCGTTGAGCTCCAGCTCGGTTGCTTCCTCCTTCTGATGGGTGTCCACGGCGATGCCGTCGAAGCCCATCACACTACAGGCCAGGGCCCCGTCTACCTGGTTGACCACCGACTCAAGGTGCGTGCGGAAGGACATGGCTGCTGGCTTGTAGGAGGCTCAGGAGAGCGGGTCAAGGGTCAGGATCCACCTTCTACGCATCGGATGGGGATCGAATCCTGACCAGGGAACCCACAGACTCCGGTGGCAATCGTATCGGCCGGGCAACCAGCCCACCCAGAGTCGGCCACGGTCACGGGGAAGGTGATCTCATTGGTCTCCACCGTCTGACCACCGCTCATGTGACCCCGGGCCTTGATGGTGGCGAGCACGGTCACCTCGCGATCGGAGCCCCCAATCTGCGCCCTCAGCTGCTCCAACGCCTTCGGACCAAACGCATACACGAAGAGATAGCTCTCATCCGGGTTCGTCTCCGGACGGAAGACGGCGTAGATGGGGGTACGATCCACCTCGTCCGCGGGCAGCGACACGCCCGACACCTGGTAGGAGTAGACGAGCTCCGTCAGGGTGACGTCACCAAGTCCTTCACCCGACACCGTCTCCTGACCGATGACAACGGGCTGCACAAAGGTGTTGGTCTCGACGCTCAGGGCCAACAGGTAGTTCTGCCCACCGGACAGGTCGAGGCCTCCACTCGAGATGAACTTGTCATTCGAGGCCGAGCAACCATCATCCAGCTCCAGTGCGCGGGCATTGAGGAAGCGCACGGAGGCATCACCCTGATTGGCCACACAACTCACGGACGCGACCGCCAGCGCCGCAATCACCATCAATCGCTTCATGGACATCAACTCCTTCGATGGCTCAAGAGATACCGGCTACAGAGACTGAGCAATCGTCTGCCGGTTGAGGATTCGCGGCGTGATGAAGATGAGCAGCTCCTGGCGCTCATCACGCTCGCGGTGGTTCTTGAAGAAGAAACCCAGCACCGGAATCTTCGACAGGAAGGGCACCTGGTTGCTCTGGCTGCTGCCGCGGCGGACGTAGATGCCGCCGATGACCGTGGTATCGCCGTCCTTCACCAACACCTGGGTGTTGGCCTCCTTGCGCTGGATGGCGGGCTGGCCATTCGCACCGGTGTTGGACGGATCCGGTTGGTTGTTCTGCGCGTTGATGGTCATCAGGATGCTGCCGTCCTGGGTGATGTGCGGCGTCACCTCGAGAGACAGACGCGCTTCGACGAAGGTGGTGTTGGCACCGGACGCGGACACCTGACTGAACGGGATGGACACACCCTGGCTGATGCGCGCGGTGTTGTTATCCAGCGTCGTCACCTTGGGCGCGGAGATGGTCTTCACCACACCCTCGGCCTCGGCGGCCGACAGGCGCAGGTTGAGGGTGAGCGCACCACCAGCGGAGCCGAAGACGAAGCCCAGCGCACCACCGAGGCCCTGGCCCGTACCCACCGGCAGGTTGACGGCGTAGTTGGGAACATCCGAGGTACCCGTCGTGGGTCCACCACCCGCGCCACCTGTCACGACGGCGGTGTTGGGGAAGATGAGCCCGGTGGCATTACCCGTGGCCGGCGCGGCCGCGGCCTGACCACCCCACTGCACACCCAGTTCGCGGCTGAACGAGGTGTTGGCCTCCACGATGCGGCTCTCGATAAGCACCTGCGGCGTCTGCGTGTCCAGGTTGCGAACCAGCGCCCGCGCCTTCTCGATGTTGGCGCGCACGTCCTTGACGATGAGCACGTTGGTGCGCGTGTCCACCGTCACCGAGCCACGCTCGCTCAGCACGTCCTTCACTCGGGAGGACATGTCGCCAGCGGTCGCGTAGTTCACCGGGATGAGGTTCACCAGCAACTCCTCCTGCGCGATGAGCGACTTCTTGCGCTCCTGGCGCAGCTTGGCCTCCTCCTCCAGCGTCTTCAGCGGGGCCACGCGGAGGATGTTTCCAATCTCCTCCTTGCCCAGCGACTTGGTGCGCAGGATGAGATCCAACGCCTGATCCCAGGGCACGTTGCGCAGGCGGATGGTCACCTTGCCCTGCACGTCATCGGCGACCACGATGTTCTTCTTGGAGATCTCCGCGATGACGCGCAGCAGGTTCTGGATGTCGATGTCCTTGAACTCGAAGGACACCTTCTTGCCGCGGTAGCGGGCCTGCTGGGGCGCACCCTCGGAAGCGTAGGTAGGCGCCTCGGCGGTGAAGCCGGCAGTGCGCTGGGTGACGGTCACCTGCTCCGTCTTCACGCCCTTGACGTTCAGCCGCCAGGACAGACCACCCGCCACCTGGCTCACGTTCTCATCAATGGCGCCGTCCGCGGCCACCACCAGGCGAACCCGGTTGCCCTCGCCGGGCACCGAGAAGGCGCTGATCATCTTCACCGGCGTCTCCAGCGCGCTGGTGTCCAGGCTGCGCTCGAGCCGCCGCGGCAGCTTCGCGTTCTCCAGGGTCAGCACCGCGCTGCGAGGATCCGGCCGCTCCACCTTCCAGGCCACCGCACCCGACAGCTTCAGGTTCACCCGACCACCGGACTCATTCTCGTCGAAGGTCACATCCTTGACGTCCACCGGCGCCAGCCGCGCATCCACGGGCGTGGCGCGCAGGGGCTCGTTCTCGGCCACCACCTTCTCCGGCGTATCGGTCAGCGCGGCGGGCTTGCGGGCCACCTTGCCCCCGAACACCACCGACAGACCGCGGCCGGTGCGCTCCACGCGGTACGCGGGCATCTCGTCGCGCACGTCGAGCACCAGGCGCACCTTGTCCGAGTGAGCGCCCACGCGCAGGTCCTTCAGGGGACCCGAGCGCACGCGGGGCGCACGCGCGGCCAGACCCACGCCGTACACGTCCACCGCGAGCCGCGGAGGATCCGCCAGCTCCAGCACCTCGTAGCGGGAGACCTCGCCATCCGCGCGGATGCTCAGCGTGTCACGGGCGAAGGACAGTCCGGTGATGCGGCGGGCCGGGTGCGCCACGTCGCGCTCGTCCGCCTCGGCCGCCACCACATTCTCGGGCAGCGCAGCGGCAGGCTTCTTCTCACGCGGCTCAGCCACGGCAGCCGGCTGCGGCGCAGGCGCCACCACCGGAGCGGACTCGGCCTTGGCCACAGCGGGAGCGGGCTTCGCCTCCGGCTTCGGCTCAACCGCCGGCTCCACCTTCGCCTCGGCGGCCTTCGCCTCGGCCGCGGGCGCAGAAGCCGCCGCTCCGTCCACGGAGATGATGACCCGATCACCCTCGGCGCGCACGTCGTACTGCGCGGCCTGGTGCAGGGCCACCAGCACCCGGCCGACGCTGGCGCGCTCGTCCGAGAACTGGGAGGCCACCACTCCGGCCACCGGTCCCTGTCCGTTGTGGTGCCCCTTGATGCCCGTGGCGTCCGCCGACGAGAGATCCACCACCAGCCGCTCCGGGCCACTCAGCCGGAAGACGGTGAAGGTGGGTGCCCGTGTGCCGGTCACCACCACCTGCGCGCCCGATCCCGTCTGCGTGACCTTCAGGTCCCGCAGCGTATTGAGCTCGGCGGCCTGGGCCCCGACACCCACGATGGCGACCATGATTGCGGCCACCACGTTCATGAACTTGCCCCTCGTCACAACGCTCACCTCGAGCATGCTTCCCCTCAACAAGTCGCAATGGGGCACGGGAACCCATTCTTTGGCTCCCGGCTCGCCGGGCGCCTACGGCTCCCAGTTCTTGCCCGTCATCAGGTCGTAGGCAGGATCCACCCGGCCTTCCTGCTTCAACTCCATCTTCACCGGGTTGTAGACCACCCGCTCCGGCGTGGTGATCGTCTCCGTGACGATGACCTCGTCGCGGAGGATCTGCGTCACTTTTCCGCCCGCGCGACCCAGCCGGGTGTTGCGACGCACGATGTGGCCACGCCCCATCGGGTCCTCCACCATGGCCATCGGGTTGGCGTCACCGGTCACCACCGCCACCAGCTTGAGCTGGTCAATGTCCCACTGGCACAGCGGCTCGTTGCAGGCCGACACCGCCTGGCCAGCCTGCGGAGCCTCACGCACCATGTCCTCAACGGGGCTGCGGAACGGATCCCTCTTCCCCACTGGGTTGTAATTATAGACGTAGGTGGGCGCGGCAGCCACCGGGGTCTCCGCGGCCTTCTCTTTGGGGGTCTCGGCCTGGGCGCGCTTGGGCGCGACCGCAGGGCGAGGCGGCGCATCCTCGCCGCAACCCACCAGCGCGAGGGCCAGTGCCCCCGAGATGAACATGGAATGGAACGTCTTCATCCTCTGATCCCCTTGTCGCCCCATTTCCAGGACCGATCAAGTTTCTGCGGCTACTTCTTCTTCTTGGATCCAGCCTTTGGGTCGACCGGCTTCGTCGCGACGAAACGGAACGTGGTGGCCAGGAACGAGCTGTTGAGCATCACCTTCTCGTTCTTCAGCTTGGCACCATCCAGCTTGATGTTGTTGACGTTCACGATACGCCGCATGGTCGAGACCTCCTGCAGGAACATGGCGATCTCGTGATAGTTGCCGCTCACCACCATCTTGATGGGGATGCGCGCAAAGAAGTCGTTGCCGCCCACCGTCTCTGGGCCCGGCTCCACGCGGGCAATCTCCAGCCCGGCCTTCTTGCCAATGTCGTTGAGCTGCGCGAGCAGCTCCTCGACGTCCTTGTTCTCGGGCAGCTCAGTGAGGGCCTCGGCGAGCTTCTGCTCCAGCACGTCCATCTCGCGCCGGCGCTCGTTGAGGTTCTGGGCAATCTCACTCTTCTCCGCCAGCTCCAGGTCCAGCTTGCGCTGAGCCGCGACCTGCGACTCCATCTCCAGCTCCAGCGGCTGAATGACGAAGAAGAAGTTGGCAGCGGTCATCAACACCACCAGGGCCGCCAGCCCGCCGAACTTCACCGCGGGGGGCGCCTTCACGATCCTGTCGAGGTACTTATCCATCGCGCCGGTTCCTCTCAGATGGCGTAGTTGGCGGTGAGGGTGATGTCGAAGTCCACCGTGGACAGTTCACCCGACTTGGTGCCCTTCTGCTCGGTCTTCTTCAACTCCACGTTGGAGAAGAAGGGCTTGATGTCGCCCACCGGGAACTCCTCGATGGCAGCCTCGGCCGCCACGAGTTCCACGCGGGACGTCTTGGCCTCGCGGCGCTGCTCCACCAGGCGGCCAATCCCCTTGGGCGTCCACACCATGCCGTTGAGGTTGCGCATCAACTCGGCCACGTCGTCATGGCTGATGGCCGACCCCACCAGCTTCACACCGCCGCGCTCCTCGTTGAAGGTCCTGATCCACGCCTTCTTCGGCAGCGACGTGGACAGGGCGTCCAGCATGCGAACGGGACCGGAGCGGCCCTTGCGCAGCTCGTCCAGCACGGCCAGCTTCTTCTCCACCTCGACCTTGCGGGTGTTGATGTTCTTCACCTCGCCAATGGTCTTGTCCAGGTCAGCGATGCGCTTGCGGGTGGAGGCCAGGGCCGCAGCCTGCTTCTCCACCACACCATTGCGGTCCGAGTACCAGAAGAAGTTACCCACGCCCGCGGCAAGGATCACCAACGCGAAGAGGGCCAGGATCTGCCGGCCCATCTCCCGCTGCACTTTCTTGCGGACGGGCAACAGGTTGATGCGGATCATCATGTGAGTCGGTCCTTCGAAAATGGGGAGAGATCAGCCGAGCTTGTCACCCGGGCGGCGCAACGCCAGACCCACGGCCACCGCTGCCATCGGCGCCACCTCCATGATGAAGGCGGGGTCGAACTTGCGGTTGTCCACGTCGATCTTCCGGAAAGGGTTGAGGATCTCCACCGGCACGCCCACGCGCGTTTCGATGGTCTTGAACAGCGCCGGAATCTTGGCGGTTCCACCGGAGAGGTAGACCTTGGTGAAGTTGGCATCCACCGCGGTGCCCGCGTAGAAGTCCAGCGAGCGCTGGATTTCACCGGCCACCTGCTCGGCCACGCTCAGCAGCACCCGCTCCACCTCCTGGGGGACGACCGCGTCCGAGTCGCCACGGGTACCGCCGATCTTCAGAGCCTCCGCCTCTTCATAGGAGACGTTGAGCTGCTTCTGGATCTCCTCGGTGAACTGGTTGCCACCGATGGTGACGTCACGGGTGAACACCGTGATGCCGTTGGAGATGATGTTGATGTTCACCACCGAGGCGCCCGCGTTGATGAGCACCACCGTCTCCTTGTCGGGGACGTCGTAGTTGGAGGCGAACATGTTCTGGACGGCGAAGGCGTCCACGTCCACCACCACCGGCTGCAGCCCCGACTCGGAGACCACCGTGGTGTAGTCGTTGATCATGTCCTTCTTGGCCGCGACCAGGAGCACGTCCATCTGGCCGGTGGCGTCATTGCCCCCCGCGTCCAGGATCTGCGTGTCGATGTTCACGTCCTTGACGTCGAAGGGGATGTACTGCTCCGCCTCCCACTGGATGCTCTCCTCGAGCTCCTCCTGGCTCATCCGGGGCATCTGGATCTTCTTGATGATGACCGAGTGGCCGGAGACGCCGATGGCGACCTCCTTGTTCTTGATCTTCAGCTCGGTCATCAGCTCCTGCAGCGCCTGCACGATGGCGGTGGAGTTCATGAGCGCGCCGTCGACGATGGCCTCGGGGGGCAGCGGCTTCATGCCAAAGCTCTGCAGCGCGTAGCTCACCTGGCCACGCTTGCGCTGCTCCTTGAGCAGGATCATCTTCACCGAGGTCGATCCGATATCGAGACCGAGAGCCAGCTTTCCCTTCGCCATACAGTCGTTGCTCCGTGGAGGGGCCACCAGCGTAGCACCGGCCCGCGAGCCCTCCTAAAAAGTGCTCCGCGCCTGCCCGCTCAGCAGGCGGCCAATCTGTCCCCCGAACGTCTACGGCGGTGCACCCACGCCGCTCTGACAGGCCGATTTTCCGGCCTGGGACGCATTTCGTCAAATCGCCCTACCCCGCGCCTCGTCCACTGCCATACGGGCAGTCAGCCTCGCTCACCCTCGGCGTCCGCATCGATTCCGTACTCCTTGATTTTGTACAGCAGGGCCCGATGGCTGATCTCCAGAACTTCGGCGGCCCGGGTGCGATTGCCCCGAGTCCGGCGCAGGGCGGCGCGGATGTAGGACTCTTCCAGGTTCCGGATGGCCTGTTTGAGTGACAGGTTCGTATCAGCCGCGGGGTGGGAGGGGACTGAGGCAGGTACGACAGCCGGAGGAGGAGGCCCGGACCAGAGCCGCTCTGGCAGGTTCTGCGGGAGGATCAGCTCTGCCTCGGCCAGCAGGACCGCACGCTCCATCGCGTTCTCCAGCTCCCGCACGTTTCCAGGCCACGCATAGGAGGCCATCAGCGCCTCGGCCTCGGGAGTGAGCCCCCGAACGGGAGGCTCACGGTTGAGCTCGCGGTTAAAGCGCGCGAGGAAGGCCTGGGCCAGCAGCGGAATGTCTCCGGAGCGCTCGCGCAGAGGGGGAACGCGCACGTTCACCACGTTGAGCCGGTAATAGAGGTCCTCGCGGAACTCGCCTCGCTCCACCAGCCGGCCCAGGTCGCGCAGCGTGGCGGCGATGACGCGCACATCCACCTTCTCCGCGCGGTTCTCCCCCAGCGGGCGGATCTCCCCCTCCTGGAGCACGCGCAACAGCTTCACCTGGGCGGGAGGGGGCAGTTCCCCTACTTCGTCGAGGAAGAGCGTGCCGCCATCCGCCTCACTGAAGAGGCCGCGCCGGGCTGTGCGCGCGTCCGTGAAGGCGCCCTTCGCGTGGCCGAAAAGCTCGCTCTCGAGGAGGCCCGCGGGAATGGCTCCACAGTTGACGGCGACAAAAGGCATGGCGGCCCGGGGCGAGCGCGCGTGCAGGGCCCGCGCGACGAGCTCCTTGCCCGTTCCGCTCTCTCCCGTGATGAGGACGGTGGTGCCCACCGGCGCCAGCCGCTCCACCTGCCGCATCACCACGCGCATGGGCTCGCTCTCGCCGAGGATGCCCTCACCGGGCGCGGCGCCACCGGCCCCCTGCAGGCGCCGGTTCTCCCGCAGCAGCCGCTCGCGCTCCTCGGCCTTGCGCAGGACGAAGACGATCTCCTCGGGCTTGAAGGGCTTGCGGACGTAGTCGTACGCGCCGGCGCCCACGGCCTCGAGCGCCTGGGCCTGAGAGCCGTACGCGCTCATCACCACCACCGTCAGTCCCGGGTGCTCGACGAGCGCCTGGCGCAGCAGGGACAGGCCGTCGCGCTTGGGCATGCGCACGTCGCACAGCAGCACGTCATAGCCGCGCACGGACAGCTCGCGCAGAGCCTCCTCGCCATCGGCCACGGCCCGTACCTCGTAGCCCAGCCCGGACAACACCAGCGTGAGGACGTGACGGACGGAAGGCTCGTCGTCTGCGACGAGGATGCTGCGGAAGAGGGCCATGGTGCCCCTTTAGAAGTAGCCCACTCCGGGGCTCACGGCCAACTTCCACCTCAGAGGCCTGGCAGGCGCACTGAAAAGCGAGCACCACCGCCCGGGGCATTCTCCGCCGTCAGCCGCCCCCCCATCCTCTCCGTCAGGTGCAGCGACACAGCCAGTCCCAGCCCTGTGCCCTGCCCGGGTGCCTTGGTCGTGAAGAAGGGCTCAAAGAGGTGCGGCATGACCTCTGCCGGGATGCCAGGCCCCGTGTCCTCCACCACCAACAAGACGTCCCCGCTCTCACACCGGGTGGAGAGCCGCACGCTCCCCTGCCCTCCCATGGCCTGCACCGCATTGAGCAACAGGTTGATGACGATCTGTGACAGCGGGCCGGAGTCCGCCCGCGCGAGCAGCCCGGGCGTAAGCGCCAGGCTCACCTCCACCTGCGAGAAGTCCCGCCCGGCCTTGACGAGCTGCACGCACGTCTCCACCACGTGCCCCACCTCCACCGGCCCCAGCTGCTCCAAGCCCGGACGGCCAATCTCCAACAGGCCCCGCACGATGCCGTCGATGCGCTGCACCTCATGATCGATGCGCGCGAGGTACTCCTGCACCTCGGAGTCCTTCACGCGGGCACCGGCCAGCGAGAGATAGCCGAGGATGCCCGCCAGCGGGTTGCCCACCTCATGAGCGACGCCCGCGGCAAGCCGGCCCACGGTGGCCAACCGCTCCGCCGAGACGAGCTCTGTCTGAGCCTGGGCCAGGCGTGCGTTGGCGGCACGCAACGCTTCCATCTGGCGCAGCGTGGTCTCCTGCTCTCCCTGGAGCGCCACCATCATACGAGAGAGCGCCCGCTGGATGCGCGAGAGCAACGGCCCCGGGCTCTCCGGCAACGATACGTCCAGCTCCAACCGGCCGAGCTGCTCCACCACGTCCTCGGTCCGCCGCAGGGGCCGGCCCACCATGAAGTCCAAGACGCCGTACGACATGACGGTGAGCAGCAGCAGATCCCACGCCAGCAGGAACGGCAGCGAGCCCACCGTCCGGGCCAGCGCGGAGGCCTCCGGCGAGCCCTGCGCCGCGCACTGGCGCCCCGCCTCCATCAGCGCCAGCAACGGCCGCTGAAGGGTGAGCCAGGTGAGGCCCGTCCCCACCACGCTCAGCAAGAAGGCGACGCTGGCGATCCGCCACTTCATCCGCGCCCGCCCTCCCTCACCGCACTCCCGACAGCAGCAGATCCAACGGCACCGGCAGCACCTCGCTCAGCCAGGGACCCAGCAGCATGATCTCGAGGGCCGCAAGCGACAGCCAGGGACCAAAGGGGATGTTGGTGGGGCCCGGGACCCAGTCGTCCTCCTCCTCGCCCTCCCCCTTCTCTGCTTGTGCGTGCTCCGCACCCACGGCCTCCGGCGCAGCTCCGGGCTCGCCCTCGGGAGCCACCTGCGGACTTGGAGGGGTGGCGGGTGGCGGCTCTGAGGCCTCGGGCTCCGGCGCCGGTCCCGCCCGTCCGTGGATGAGCAGCATCAGCGAGCCCACCACCGCGCCCTGCAGCGAGGAGAGGAAGATGATGCCAAGCAGCGCCTTCCACGACAGGAAGGCCCCGAGCAGCGCGAGCAGATCCTTATCACCCGCCCCCAATGCCTCCTTCTTGAAGATCTTCTCTCCTATCCACTCCATCGCCCAGAAGATGAGGAAGCCGGCCACCGCACCGATGACGGAGTCGCGCAGCCGATCCAGCCCCTGCGTCGCCGATAGCACCACACCCGCGGCGATGCCCGGCCACGTCAGCTCATGCGGGAGGATCCAATGCTCCAGATCAATGAAGGAGAGCGGCACCAGCAGCAGCACCAACACCAGGCCGGACACAAGCTCGGGGCTCCACCCAAAGCGACGCTGGCAGGCGAGGAAGAGCAGCCCTGTCAGCAGCTCGATGAGCGGATAGCGCCAGGAGATGGGCAGGCCGCACGAGCTGCACCGCGCGCGCAGGGCGATCCAGGAAAGGACCGGAATGTTTTCGTACCAAGCGAGTTGATGCCCACACCGAGGGCAACGCGAACGGGGATGCACGACGCTCTCGCCCATGGGCACGCGAGCGATCACGACATTCAAGAAACTGCCGAAGATCAGGCCCATGACGAAAACCAGCGCCACGGCCACGCCTTCCACCGCCTGGAGAGTCACGTTCTGCGTCCCTTCATCCGCGAGAAGCTCAGAACCGCGCAGCATAGGGCCCAGACAAGAACCGCGGGCAGACGATTCCTGTCACCCTGGTGACAAAAATTGGCACCCCTTTTTTGTCACTGCGCCGCGTGATCCAACGCAAGTGCTTGGATCTCCGTGGGGGGGTGGCTCGTTTGACCGTGGCATCGTTCGTGCTATTCCTCATCACGGCTTCGGCCGCAACCCACGGCTTCGGCCGCAACCCATCGAAGGGAACCCCATGACCCGTCTGTTCGCCCGGAAGAACCGTGGCTTCACGCTCATCGAGCTCATGATCGTGGTGGCCATCATCGGCATCCTCGCCGCCATCGCCATCCCGAACTTCATCAAGTTCCAGGCTCGCTCCAAGCAGGGCGAGGCCAAGGCCAACCTCAAGGCCTGGTTCACCACCGAGCGCGCCTTCCTCCAGGAGAAGGACCGTTACGAGGAGGACATCAAGATCATCGGTTACGCCCCCGAGCGCGGCAACCGCTATGCCTACTGGTTCTCCTCCTCGCAGAACGAGTGCGAGGTGCGTGGCGAGGCCGGTATCGACACCAACCAGGAGTCGGCGTTCTGCATCGAGGTCGACGTGGGTAAGTTCAAGGGCGCCACGGCCAACCCGACCTACTCGTCGGGTGCTCCCAACACCCTGACCTTCGTTGGCGCGGGCGAGGACCCGGGGCAGCCGGGCCGCACCGCCACCTGCCCGGGTTGCAACATCTCCGCGTTCGCCGTGGGTAACGTCGACAACGAGACCAACGGTAACGACACCTGGTTCATCGCGACCAAGGATGCCCAGGCCGAGGCCAAGTGCGGCAACAAGGACGAGACCATGGCCGTCGCCGGTACGCCGTACATCAGCTACAACGACGTGGACTGCGACAGCAACTGAGTCTTGACATCTTGTTCGCTGGCCAGGCTCTCGAGCCACCAGCGATCAGGTACAAGGGACATCCGGGCATAATCCGGGTGTCCCTTCTGTTTTGAGGCTGTCCATGATGTCGCGAACCTCCCTGCCCGCCCTGCTAGGCGGTTTCGTCAGCTTGATCGCCCTCGTCCTGCTCGCGACCCCTCCTCGAAAGCCCCCTCGCGGACCCCACCAAGAGCCCCTGCTCCCCCGACAGGAGGTGCTGCGCGTGGCAGGCCGAGGCTACATCGAGGTGATCGCGGACTACTTCTGGCTCCAGCTCGTCCAGGCCACGGGCCGGGCGAGAGATGCCGAAGAGTACCGGGACATCTATCCCTACGGAGAGCTCATCACCGATCTGGATCCCCGGTTCGGCATGGTCTACCGGTTCGCCGCCGGAGCGCTGCCTACCAACCTCGGGCGTGAGACGTGGGTCAACACGCAGGAGTCCACCCGGCTGCTGCGCAAGGGCCTGAAGCTGTTCCCCAACGATCTCAAGATGAACATCCTGCTGGCCTACAACCTGAGCGCCTTCCACAAGCAGTACCAGGAAGCCGCCGAGGTGTTGGAACGGGCCTCAAAGCTACCGGGAGCGCCCGCCTATCTGCCCGCCCTGGCCACTCGCCTCTATGCCCAATCCGGCAGCGTGAATGCTGGCCTGGTGCTGGCTCGCTCCCTCGCGGAGTCCGAGGATCCCGAGACGCGAGAGCTCTTCCAGCAACGTGTGCGGGACCTGGAGATGGAGGCGGAGCTGCGGCGCGTGGACGCCGCCATCGAGAAGTTCCGCGGCGCTTTCGGCGTAGCCCCGCCGGACGTCCACACGCTGCTGTGGCTGGGCTTCCTGAAGCAGCCCCCGAAAGACCCCAAGGGAGGCGGCTTCTACATCGGTCACGACGGGCGCGCCTACTCGGAGACGCAGCAACGGCGCCTCGAGATCTTCACCCCCGACAGCCGTGGCTTTCACTGGACGAAGGCAACGGAGAATTGATGCACATGGACTCTCCCGCCCCCATCGAGATCCGAAACCTCTCCAAGACGTACAGGCTCGGCTTCTTCATGAACCGGCAGGTCCGCGCGCTCCAATCGCTGGACCTCTCCTTGATGCCGGGTCAGGTCTACGGACTGCTCGGGCCCAATGGAGCCGGCAAATCCACCACCATCAAGATCCTCTTGAACCTGGTGCAACCCACCAGTGGTGAGGCGCGGCTCTTCGGCCTGCCTCCGAATGAGCGCGAGGCGCGCCGCCGCGTGGGCTACGTGCCAGAGAATCCGGCACCCTACGAGTACCTGACCGGCCGGGAGTTCGTCACGCTGTCGGGACGGCTCGCGGGCATGAGCGGCAAGGAGCTGGACGACCGGGTCTCCGAGGTCCTTGGCATGGTGCAGATGACTCGCGCCGCCAACCTCCAGATTCGCCGCTACAGCAAGGGCATGGTGCAACGCGTGGCGCTCGCGCAGGCCCTGGTCTCCAAGCCGGACCTGCTCATCCTGGACGAGCCCACCTCGGGATTGGATCCCGTGGGCCGTCGGCAGATCCGCGATCTCATCCTCGAGGAGCGCCACCGCGGCACCACGGTGCTCTTCTGCACGCACATCATCCCGGACGTGGAGGCGCTCTGCGATCGGGTGGCCGTGTTGGTGGGCGGCCGGCGCGTGCGCGAGGGCAGCGTGGCGGAGCTGGTGAGCGCGCAGGCCACGCATATGGAGATGACGGTGGAAGGGCTGCCCCTGGAGCGCATCCAGGCGTTGGGCATCGAGCTGGAGCAGGCCCGGACGCTGGAGA
Source organism: Archangium minus (assembly GCF_044360475.1). Taxonomy (NCBI): domain Bacteria; kingdom Pseudomonadati; phylum Myxococcota; class Myxococcia; order Myxococcales; family Archangiaceae; genus Archangium; species Archangium minus. Next base: position 3,227,473 of record NZ_CP043494.1, on the reverse strand, counting down.
ACCGGGTGCTGCTGCGCTCGCGCGACGTGGATGCGCAGAGACTGCTCAAGCAGTTGGTGGAGCAGGGTGGACGAATCACCCAGGTCCAGCCCGCCCGCTTCTCATTGGAAGACCTGTTCCTGCGTGCGCTCGAAGAAGCGCGGCAGGGCCCCGTTGGAGGAGAGATTTCGTGATGGGTCCGTTCGTCGCCCTGGCGTTCAACGGCTTCCGGGAGGCCCGGCGCAACCGGGTCACCCTGCTGGTGGCCATCTTCGCGCTGGCCATGCTCCTGTCCACCACGCTTGTGCTGGAGGTCACCGTCGGCACGTTCGACCGCGTCCTCACCGACGTGGGCCTGGGGGCCATGAGCGTCATGCTGGTGCTGCTCACCATCTTCCTCTCCAGTGGACTCATTTCGCGAGAGATAGAGCGGCGCACCATCTTCCTCATGGTGTCCAAGCCCATCTCGCGTGGCGCGTTCCTGGTGGGACGCCTGCTGGGCAACATGCTCACCGTGACGGTGCTGCAGCTGACCATGGCCGCGCTCTTCTTCCTGCTGATGCGCTTCTATGGGAGCCCCATCAGCCCGGCGCACCTGGCGGCCGTGGGCATGCTGTGGTTCGAGCTGTGGGTGCTCAGCGGCGTGGGCTTCCTGATGTCCAGCTTCTCCAGCCAGATGGTGTCGGCCTTCGTCACCGTCAGCATCTATGTCGCCGGAAGCCTGGCGCCGGACATCTACTCGCTGGCCGGCAAGTCCAAGAGCGAGGCGGTGCAGTCGCTGGGCAGGGCTGTGTACTACCTGCTGCCGGACCTGTCGCGCTTCAACTACCGGCCGCACGCGACGTACTACGCCGCCGTCTCCTCCTCCGAGGTGTTGTCGGCCGCGGGGTACGGACTGGCCTACACCGGCGTGCTGGTGGCGCTGGCCATCATCCTCTTCAACCGGCGCGACTTCCGCTGAGGCGCCCGGCGCGGGGCGGCGAGGCTCAAGCCTCGTCGTCTCGGTCGGAGAGCCCGTGCTTGGCCATGCGGTAGCGGAAGGAACGGAACGTCAGGCCGAGCAGCTCCGCCGCACGCGTCTTCACCCCACCCGCCTGGGACAGGGCGGCCACCAGGTGGCGCCGCTCGGCATCATCCAGGTAGTGCTCCAGGGAGAAGCCGGCGCCGAGCGAGACCTGATCCGAGGTCGAGGACTCCGCGACGGTCTGCGCTGACTCGCCCCGCAACGTGGGTGGCAGTGAGGCCAGTGTCAGCACGTCCCCATCGGCCAGCGTGGCTGCGCGCTCGACGATGTTCTCCAGCTGGCGCACATTGCCCGGGAAGGAATAGGCGGCCAGCACGGACAGCGCCTCGGGAGAGAAGCGCAACCCCGGCCGCCCCAGCTCCTTGCGCTGCCGCTCGAGGAAGTGCTCGGCCAGCAGCGGGATGTCGCCCGCCCGCTCGCGCAGCGGCGGCAGCTCCAGGGTGATGACGTTGAGGCGGTAGAAGAGATCCTCTCGGAAGCGCCCGGCCTTCACCTCCGCCTCCAGACGCCGGTTGGTGGCCGCCACCACCCGCGCATGGAAGGGAATCTCCGCCGAGCTGCCCACCGGCTTCACCTTCCGCTCCTGCAACACGCGCAGCAGCTTCACCTGCGTGGCCAGGGGCACCTCGCCAATCTCATCGAGGAACACCGTCCCCTCCCCCGCATGCACGAGCAGGCCCGGCCGCTCCTGCGTGGCACCGGTGAAGGCACCCTTCACGTGGCCGAAGAGCTCGCTCTCCAGCACGCCCTCGTTGAGGGCCGCGCAGTTGACGGGCAGAAAGGGCTGGCCGGCACGCGTGCTCTTGAGGTGAATGGCCTTGGCGATGAGCTCCTTGCCCGTGCCGCTCTCCCCATGGATGAGGACGGTGGAGCGTGTAGGCGCCACCTTCTCCACCAGGCTCCACACCGCGCGCATCCGCTCGCTGCGGCCCACCCCCATCACCCCCGCGCCAGGCACCAGGTGCTCGCGCAGCGACTCGTTCTCGCGGCGCAGAGTGCGCTTCTCCAGCGCCTTCTGCACCAGCAGCTTCAGCTCTTCGTTGTCGAAGGGCTTGCCGATGTAGTCGTACGCTCCCTCGCGCATGGCCTCGACCGCCGAGGCCGCCGTGCCAAAGGCGGTGATGACGATGACCTCGGGCGGCTCGGGCAGGGCCCGCGTGGCACGCAGCACGTCCATGCCACTCTGCGAGGCGCCCAACCTCATGTCGGTGACGACCAGGTCCACCCGTACCGAGCCCAGAATCTCCTTGGCCGCCCGCACACCATCCACGCACGTCACCTGGTAGCCCGCTCGAGTGAGCAGCACCTCCAGGAACTCGCGCATCGACAGCTCATCGTCTACCACCAGGATGTGCACGACCAGGCTCTCCCTTTCCCCCTCAACCCTGCAGCGGCAGCTGGATGAGGAACTCGGTGCCCTCTTGCGGAGAGGAGGACACTCGGATGTTGCCACCATGCGCACGCACGATGGAGTACGCCGTAGATAGGCCCAGCCCCGTACCACCCTCCCGGGTGCTGAAGAAGGGCTCGAAGATGCGTGTCAGGTCCGCCGCGGGAATGCTGCCGGCCGAGTCCCAAATGCGCAGCCGAGCCTCCTCGCCTACCGCCTCCAACATCACACGCACCCGGCCCTTCTTGCCGGCCGCCTGGAAGGCATTGCGCAAGATGTTGATGATCACCTGCCGGAGCTGATCCGCGTCCACCGGCACGCGCAAGGGGGCGAGCGCCATCTCCACCTCCACCTGCTGGGCGAGGGGGTCCACCCGAAGCATCTCCACCGTCTCCGCCACCAGCACCTCCAGCTCCTGCTCCTGCTTGATGGGCGGAGGCGGGCGGGCAAAGCGCAAGAATTCCTCCACCAATTTGGAGAGCCGGTCCGACTCCCGCAGGAGGATCTCCACCAGCTTGGCTGAGCTCGGGTCTGTGCTGGGATCCTGCACGAGCAGCTGTGCCGAGCCCCTCATGGCCGCCAGGGGATTGCGGATTTCGTGTGCGAGCTGGGCGGCCAGCGTTCCCAGGGCGGCCAGCCGGTCCGCACGCTTCAGGTCCTCCTCGATGCGGCGCAGCTCGGTGAGATCCTGGAAGACGATGAGCGTACCCCCGCCATCACCGCTCTCCAGCCCCGTCACCGACAGCCCGAGCGTACGCATGCCGGAAGGCGTCTGCACCGCGATCTCCCGGCGGCGCAGGCGGGCGTCCGCCCCCAATGCACCTGGCAGCAGGGACTCCACGTCCAGCCCCGGCGGCAACCGCGGCTCCAGAGACAGGATGGCGCTGGCGGCCCGGTTCACGAAGGTGACACGCCCGGCCGCGTCACAGGTGATGAGCCCCGAGGGCATGCAGGCGAGGATCTGCCGCTGCAGATGGTCCAGCTTCTTGAGGTCCGCCTCGCGCTCGGAGAGCCGTCCACCCGTCGCCGACAGCTGGCGCGTCAGGTAACCCGCCAGCGCGGCAATGAGGAACAGGGCCAGTACGTTGCTGCCCAGAAGGAAGAGGAGGCGCTGACGGCTGAGCTCCCCTACCCCCAGAGGCGGCTCCAGCCATTGGAGCTTCACCGCCACGAGCAGCGTCGCATAGGCGAGCGCACTGGCCCCGGCGGCAATCAGCGCGCCTCGACCATCCAGCAGGATGCTCGCGCCAATGACGGTCAGCAGGTAGAGGAAGGTGAAGGGGCTGTCTCCCACGCCCGTGAGGAAGACAAGCACCGAGGCGATGAGCAGGTCGCCCACCACCTGCACCACCGCCGCCGCACGGTCCGCCCGGCCCCCGCGCAGCATGAGGCCATAAACAAGCGTGAAGAGATAAACGAGCCCGATGGCCACGAACGACAGCGTGTCCACACGGCTGAGCTCCTCCATGGGCTGGAGGAGCAGCCGGGCCGCGACGGCCACGAGCGACAGGCTGACGGCCACCGTGCGGAACACGGTGAGCCAGACCAGCCGCGTCCGCAGCGCGTCGGCCTCCGGCGGAGCGGCGAGCACGAGGCTGCCGACGCTACTTGATGGCACCGGCGATGGAGAAGATAGGCAGGTACATCGCGATGAGGAAGCCACCGACCACGCCGCCCAGGAAGACCATCATCAGCGGTTCGATCATCGCCGTGAGGCCCGCGACCGCCGTATCCACCTCGTCATCGTAGAAGTCGGCGATCTTGTTGAGCATCGTGTCCATGGCGCCGGTGGCCTCACCCACGCCGATCATCTGCACCACCATGGGCGGGAACACCTTCGTCTCCAGCAGCGGGCCAGCGATGTTCTTACCCTCGGCGATCTTCCCTCGCACGAAGTAGATGGCCTCTTCCACGGAGCGGTTACCGGCCGTCTTCGCCGTCACGTCCAGGGCGTCCAGGATGGGAACACCCGAGGAGATCATCGTGCCGAGCGTACGGGTGAAGCGCGCCACCGCCACCTTGCGGATAACGGGTCCGAAGATGGGCGCCATCAGGAACACCCGGTCGAAGAAGCGCCGGCCCTGGGGTTGGGCGTACGTATAGGAGAAGGCCACCGCGATGGCGATGACGCCCATGAACGCGTAGCCCGCGTAGGCCTGGGCCCATTTCGACAGGTCCACCACGAACTGGGTGGGCGCGGGCAGCGCCTGACCAAAGTCCGAGAACATCTTCTCGAACGTCGGCGTCACCTTGAGGAGCAGCAGCGCCGTCACGCCGAAGGCCACCAAGAGAACGATGGCCGGGTAGGTCATCGCGCTCTTGACCTTGCGCTTGAGCTTCTCGTTCTTCTCACGGTAGGCCGCGAGCCGGTTGAGGATGTTGTCGAGGATACCGCCCACCTCGCCTGCGGCGCACAGCTGGACGAAGAGCTCGTCGAACACCTTGGGGTGATCTCCCAGCGCGTCCGCGAAGGTGGAGCCCTGCTCCACCTTGTTCTTGATGGCGAACACGACCTTGCGGAAGGCCGGGTTGTCCATCTGGGTGCCCAGGATGTCGAGGCACTGCACCAGCGGAAGGCCGGCGTCGATCATCGTGGCGAACTGACGGGTGAAGACGAGGATGTCCTTGCCCGTGACGCCCGTGCCGATCGCGAGGTTGAGCTCGGAATCGAAGAGCCCCTTGCGGCGGACCTTGACCGGGTTGAGACCGAGCGACTTGAGACGGGCGTTGACGGCCTCGACATCCGAGGCCTCCATCTCACCCTTCTTGGTCTCGCCAGACTTGGTCTTGGCCTCCCAGAGGAATTGGGCTGTGTTCTTCGACGACTTTTGAGGTGCCGACTTCTGGGTTGCCGTTGCCGCCATACAGGCCTCCGAGGGGGACGCGAGTCTATCCCCGCGGTTGAATTTCGCGAATTAGCGTGCACCAGGACCGGCTGGCCGCTGACCAGGCGCGCCGCCAGGCCCAGCACCCGCCAGGAGATTGCGGAGCTCGTCCGGATCGCTCGAGCGTCCAAAGGCCTCTTCCTGGCTGATGAGCCGCCGCATCAGCAGCGCAGCCAAGGCCTGGTTGAAGGTCTGCATGCCGAACTTGGCCTGACCCACCTGCATCGACGAGTAGACCTGGTGGATCTTGTCCTCACGGATGAGGTTGCGGATAGCGGAGTTGGGGATCATCACCTCCAGCGCCAGCACGCGGCCCGGAGAGCCCTGCTTGGCGATGAGCGCCTGACTCATCACGCCTTCCAGCACGAATGACAGCTGGGCGCGCACCTGCGGCTGCTGGTACGGGGGGAACACGTCCAGCACGCGGTTGATGGTCTGCACCGCGCTGTTGGTGTGCAGCGTGGCGTAGCAGGTGTGGCCCGTCTCGGCGATCACGAGCGCCGCTTCGATGGTCTCCAGGTCGCGCAACTCACCCACCAGCACCACGTCCGGGTCCTGGCGGAGGATGTACTTGAGCGCCGTCTTGAAGTTGCGCGTGTCGGCTCCCACCTCGCGCTGGTTCACCAGGCAGTTCTTGTGCGGGTGCAGGTACTCGATGGGGTCCTCGATCGTCATGATGTGCTCATGACGGTCGGTGTTGATCTTGTCGATCATCGAGGCCAGCGTGGTGCTCTTGCCCGAGCCCGTGGGACCCGTCACGAGGATGAGGCCACGCGGCTTCTTCACCAGCTCGGCCACCACCGGAGGCAGACCGAGCTCCTGGAAGGTGAGGATCTTGAAGGGAATGGTCCGGAAGGCCCCGGCCACCGCGCCGCGCTGCATGTAGATGTTGGCGCGGAAGCGCGAGAGGCCCTTCACGCCGAAGGACAGGTCGAGCTCGTTCTCTTCCTCGAACTTGTGCTTCTGAGCGTCCGTGAGGATGGAGTAGCAGAGCTGCTTGGTCTCCACCGGGGTGAGCTGGGCCGTCTTGAGCGGCACCAGCTCGCCGTCCACGCGGAGCTGGGGCGGGGAGCCGGTGGTGATGTGGAGGTCGGAAGCGCCCTTCTCGACCATCGCCTTGAGCAGCTGATGCAGATTCACGAAAACCGTCCTTCGGGTAGGGGGTGTAGGCGGGTGGTGGAGCGGATTAGAAGTTGTCGGGCGCGGTGTTGGCCACCACCTCGTCCAGCGTGGTGACGCCGTCCATCATCTTCGCCAGGGCCGACATGCGCAGCGAGCTCATGCCCAGGCGGATGGCCTCGGCCTTGAGCTCGGCCGCGGAGGCGCCGTTGATGACCAGCTCCTTGAGGCCGTCCCAGAAGGGCATGACCTCGTAGATGGCCACGCGGCCACGGTAGCCACGATCGTTGCAATCGCGGCAGCCGACCTTCTCGTACATGGTGAAGGTGCCGAGCTTCTCCGGAGGCACGCCCGCGTTGATGAGGGCCTGCTCGTCCACGTTCTCCGCCGGCCGCTTGCAGGCGGGGCACAGGCGGCGCGCCAGACGCTGGGCCAGAATCAGGTTGAGCGAGGCCGTCACGAGGAAGGGCTCGATGCCCATGTTGAGCAGACGGCTCACCGTGCCTGGCGCGTCGTTGGTGTGCAGCGTGGAGAGCACCAGGTGGCCCGTGAGCGCTGCCTTGACGCCGATTTCGCCCGTTTCGAAGTCGCGGATCTCACCGATCATGATGATGTCGGGGTCCTGACGCAGGAAGGAGCGCAGCGCCGCGGCGAAGTTCAGGCCGATGTCTTCATGCATCTGCACCTGGTTGATGCCGGCGAAGTTGAACTCGACCGGGTCCTCGGCGGTGGCGATGTTGGTGTCGATCTGGTTGAGCGACGAGAGCGCCGAGTAGAGCGTCGTCGTCTTGCCGGAACCCGTGGGGCCCGTCACCAGCACCATGCCGTAGGGACGCTCGATGGCCTCCTTGAACCAGGCCAGCGGCTGCGGATCGAAGCCCAGCTTCGTCATGTCCAGCTGGAGGTTGGACTTGTCCAGGAGGCGGAGCACCACCTTCTCGCCGAAGAGCGTGGGGCACACGCTGACGCGGAAGTCCATCTCCTTGCCACCGCCGAGCTTGATCTTGATACGGCCGTCCTGGGGCAGGCGGCGCTCGGAGATGTCCAGGTTCGCCATGATCTTCAGGCGGCTGGTGATGGCGTTCTTGAGCTTCATCGGCGGACGCATCACCTCGTAGAGGGAGCCGTCGATGCGGAAGCGGACGCGGAAGTCCTTCTCGTAGGGCTCGACGTGGATGTCCGAGGCGCGCTTCTTGATGGAGTCCTGGAGGATCAGGTTCACCAGCTTGACGACGGGGGCGTCGTCCGCGGCGCGGGCCATCTCCTCGACGTTGCCCTCCTCCTCCTCCTTGGCCACCTCGATGTCCTCGGCCATCTCCTCGACGAGGGCGTTCATGTCCGGGCCCTTCTCGGCGTAGTAGCGCTCGATGGCCTCGCGGATGGAGATTTCAGACGCGACCACCGGCTCCACGTTGTAGCCGGTGAGGAACTTCAGATCGTCCACCGCGTAGATATTGGACGGATCACACATCGCCACGATGAGCGAGGGGCCGGCGCGGTTGACGGGGATCACCAGGTGCTTCTCGGCCACTTCCTTCGGCACGAGCTTGATGATCTCCGCGTCGATGTCGAAATCCTTCAGGTTGATGGCCGGGACGCCGTACTGCTTGGAGAGGAAGTCGGTGAGCTTGGACTCCTCGATGGCTCCCGTCTTGATGAGGGCAGTGCCAATGCGCGTTCCCGTCTTCTGCTGCTCTTCTTGGGCCTTGCGCAGCTGCTGGACGGAAATGAGGTTCTCGCGAACCAGCAGTTCACCAAGTCGACCGGACATTCAGGGGCCTCGAACGTTGGAAAAACGAAAGATGCGCGGACGTACGCGCGCATGAGACTTTGAGAACGGATTAAAGAAAGGGACGCGCGGACCTGTCAAGGCGGCCCACTGGAGCCGCTCTCCCGGCAACCTGTTGAATCCACTCGGGAAAGTTTCAGTCGGACGCCCGGGCGATCACCGCTCGGGCAGCCTCAACGTCCCGCTTGATCTGCCCCACGAGTTCCGCCACGGAGCCAAAACGGCGCTCGGCGCGCAGGCGCTCCAGGAACTGCACCCGCAGCTCCTTGCCGTACAGGTCTCCATTGAAGTCGAGCAGATGGGCCTCGATGGTGACCTCGTTGACCCCGAAGGTGGGTTTGACGCCGATATTGGCCACCCCGGGAAGCCAGGTGGCGTCTGGCGTCCCACGGAAGCTGACGCGAATGGCGTACACCCCGGCAGCGGGCCGCAGCTCGTTCTGGGTGTCCACGTTGGCGGTGGGGAAGCCGATGCCCCGGCCCCGCCCATGGCCCGTGACGACAGTGCCATCCAGGTCGAAGGGCCGCCCCAGCAGCCGCTGCGCCGCGCTTACCCGCCCCTCGAGGATGTACTCGCGAACCTTGGAGGACGAAGCCACCACCCCATCCACCGTGACGGGAGACACCACGTGCACCTGGGCGCCCCGAGCGGCGGCGGCCTCGCGCAAGGTGTCCACGTTGCCGGCGCGGGCGGCCCCGTAGGTGAAGTCATGACCGACCACGAGGTGGCGCGCGCCCACCTCGTCCAACAGCGAGGCCTCGAAGTCGCTCGGCGAGTGGCGGGCGTACTCGCGCGTGAAGGGCTGCACCACCGCTGCATCCAACCCCAGGGCCTCGAAGAGCTCCAGCTTGCGCGGCAGCAGGGTGATGAGCTTGGGAGCCAGGTCCGGCTGGAGCACCTTGCCCGGATGGGGCTGGAAGGTGAGCGCGGCGGCGGGAACCCCGTGACGCCGGGCCTCAGCAAAGAGAGCCTGGTGGCCCAGGTGCACACCATCGAAGTTGCCCAGCGCGAGCGCGCACCCGGCCAGCTCCCGCGCCTCCGACACACTGTGGAAGACCTTCATGGAGCGCCGGTATAGCGCCAAAACTGTCGCTTTGCCCTGGCCAGACTGCCCCAGCCCGTGCGAAGAGGCCCCCTCAGCGTCACGCATCCGTCATGGCCCGCCCCCGTCTCCTTCCCGACCCTGTCGGCCTGCACCTGGCCGCTCTCGAATCCCCTCCCGATTGGGACATGGAGTTCGGCTTCTCCGGCCCGCTAGAGCTAGAGATCGGCTCCGGCGCCGGTGGCCACGCGCTCGAGTACTGCCGACGCCACCCCGAAGTGCGCTTCGTCGCCTTCGAGTGGCGCAAGAAGTACGCGCGCGACACCCTGGACCGCGGCAACAAGATGGGCCTGCGCAACCTGCGCGTGCTCGAGGCTGACGCGCGCTTCGTGGTGCCTCGCATCTTCGCGTCGGGCTCGCTGGACGCCGTCCACCTCCAGTTTCCCGACCCCTGGTGGAAGCGCTCCCACTTCAAGCGCGCCGTCATCCAGCCCGAGTTCGCGAAGCTGCTCCTGGACCGGATGAAGCCCGGCGGCCTCTTCGACATGCGGACGGATGTTCAGGACCGAGGCGTCTCCATGCTCGCCATCCTGGAGGATGCCGGCTTCCTCAATCCGCTCGGCAAGGGTGTGTTCCATCCTTATGACCCCGAGGAGGTCCCCTCCACGCGCGAGCGGCGCTACCTGGCCAGCGGAGAGCCCGTGTACCGCGCTCGGCTGCGCAAGCCTGCCTGAGGAGCACCCGGACGGGCGGCTGGCTTGGCAGCGGTGCCGCTTCCGGGAAAGAATCAGGGGCCCCCCGGACACCCCCGGACAAGGGGGGTCATAGGTGGATGGCAGCGACATGGCGGACGATTCGATCAGAAAAATGGGAGAGGCGCCCCGCCGCACCCTGGCCACACCCGCACTCGCCGACCGCACCATCCTGCTCGTCGACGATGACCCCGCCAACATCCAGCACGTGCGCGAGGGTCTGGCCTCGCACGGCTACCGCTTCCGCGAGGCCCATGATGGCACCGAGGCGCTGCGCTCGATCCGAGAGGTGAGGCCGGACCTCATCATCATGGACGTGGAGATGCCGCGGCTGGGCGGGGTGGAGGTGTGCCGCATCATCAAGGCCAATGGCGGCGAGGGAGGCTTTGGCTTCATCCCCGTCATCCTGGTGACGGCACGGCAGGCGGCGGGCAAGGTGGAAGGGCTCGAGCTGGGGGCGGATGACTACCTGGTCAAGCCCTTCGACATGCTGGAGCTCTCCGCGCGCGTGAAGTCCATGCTGCGCCTCAAGGTGCTGCAGGACGCGCTGGTGGAGAAGAACCGCGAGCTGGACCGCGCCAACAAGGAGCTGGCCCAGAAGCGCGAGGAGTTGCTGGCCCTCACCCGTATCGACGCACTCACCGGCCTCTATAACCGCCGCTACTTCGAAGAGCGGCTGACCGAGGAGTTCATCCGCTCCACGCGCTACCGCTCGCCGCTGTCGCTGGTGATGCTGGACATCGACCACTTCAAGAAGCTCAACGACAACTACGGCCACCCCTTCGGAGACGAGGTGCTGCGCACGGTGGCGCGGACGGTGCGCAGCAAGCTGCGCGAGGTGGACTTCGTGGCACGCTATGGCGGCGAGGAGATCATCGCCCTGCTGCCCGAGACGGGGCCCAAGGAGGCGCTCGGCGCCTGCGAGCGCGTCCGGGAGGCCATTGCCTCGCTCCAACTGGAGCACCGCGCCCAGGACGGGACGCGCCAGCAGGTGCGGTGCTCGGCCTCCCTGGGAGTGGCCAGCGTGCCCGCCAAGAGCATTCTCGCTTTGGAAGAATTGCTGCGCGTGGCCGATGTCTGCCTCTACGAGGCCAAGGGCGCCGGCCGCAATTGCGTCCGCCAGCACCAGGAAGAGCCTCCCGAGTGATTCAGCCCCTTGGCGAGCGCGCCGCTTTGGCCTAGATGGCAGGACCATGCGCCTGCTGCCCGCGATGCCGCTCCTCCTGCTGGCCCTGCTGGCCCTCGGTGGATGCAACCGACCCAGCTACGAGACGCCCGTGAAGGCCTACCAGACCTTCCACCGGGCCGTGCAGCGTGGCGATGAGAAAACCGCCTATGCTGTCCTCTCCCAGCCCACCCAGGAAGCACTCAAGGCTCGAGCCCAGGCAGCGGCCGACGCTTCGGGAGGCGCGGTCAAGGCAGATCCGGTAGCCTTCTTCTTCGCGAATGTTCCACCCCCTGCGGATGTTACGGAGGTCTCGCTTTCGAGCGAGGAAGGGGACGTGGCGAAGGTAACCGTGGTTTCCTCCAATGGAAAAAGTCAGGTCCGGATGGTTCGTGAACCCGCCGGATGGAAGATAGACCTTACGCAGTCCCTCCAGCAGCCGTGAGGACAGGCCTCCCCCAGGCCGCTCGCGCATCAGGTAGCCTACGAACGTGAACGATCGGAAAACACGGCGGATCGCCCCCGCAGTCGAGGTCATCCGGCGCCCGGCCGCCACTCCCGGCACCGTTGCGCCGACCCCGACGCCCACGACCCCTGTCACCCCGCGGCCTACGCCGCGGCCTACGCCGACACCCTCGGCGTCCTCGCCCGGCCCCACGGTCAGCGTGACGCCAAGGCCCACGCCGACTCCCTCGGCGCCGGTGACGCCGTCAGCGCCGGTGACGCCGTCGGCGCCGGTGACACCGGCCTCCGTGGCCCCCACGCCCCCGCGACCTAGCCCCTCCCCCGCGGCCCCGCGGCCTATCCCCTCCCCCACCTCGCCACGTCCCGCCCCCTCGGCGGGCCGCGCGCCTGGAGCGGGACCGATGGGCTCGCGTCCCGGCGGTGGATTCGGACGCCCCAGGGCGCCTCGGCCTCCTCCCACGCCCGAGCAGATCCTCGCGCTCGCCACCAAGGAGCACGTGCCGGCGCGCATCGCCAAGGGCGAGCTCGAGGGCAAGATGAAGTGCCGCATCTGGCGCAAGCTGCACGCCGAGGAGGCCAAGCGCTTCGACCAGGTGTACGAACTGATGGGCCAGAACCCGGGCCTGTCGCTCCCCGATGCCTTCGGCGTGCTGCAGAGCGGCCTGACCGTGGCCGAGTTCCTCGCGCGCAAGGAGCGCACCCAGCGCAAGGCCGCCGTGAAGCAGGCCCGCGGCGAGGTGGACGACACCTCGGTGGGCAACTTCATCAATGGGCTGCTGGAGTCGAAGACGGAGCTGGCCATCGTGCTGGGCGAGCGCACCGTGCTCGATACGCTCGCGAGCGTGGAGCCCATCTCCTTCGTGCTCGGCCGCAGCGGCCGGCTGGAGAAGCTCCAGGTCGTCATGCTCACCCGCCGCTCGGATTGGGAGCAGCTCACGCCCCAGCTCGAGCGCGATCAGAAGCTGGCCCAGAAGCCCGCCAATGTCGCGCGTCAGCCGGACAAGCGCCCGTACTCGGACCCACGCCCCTTCCTCGCCCACCAGGGCGAGCGCGTGCGGCTGACGCTGCGCAACGGCATTCAGCTCACCATGCGGCTGCGCGTGGTGGGACGCTTCGACCTCATCGTGGGTGAGGACGGACACGAGGTGTTCGTCCCGCTCCACGCCCTGGTGCGCTTCTCGGCCGAGAACGCCCAGGATGCGGAGATGCCCGGCGACGAGGCCGAGGAAAACGACTAGCCCCCGAGGACCGCCGATGCCCTTCTTCTCCAAAATCATCAAGCCGCTGCTGGCCCTCACCCTGGCGGCCGCGGTGCTGAGCACCGGGCAGGGCTGCTCCAAGGACTCGAAGCCGGCGGAGCCCTCCGCTGCGGCCACCGCCCAACCGGCGAAGCCGGGTGAGCCGCGCACCATCGCGCTCTCCGTCACCGAGAAGGGCTACGAGCCGAGCCCCATCACCCTCAAGCAGGGCGAGCCCGTGAAGCTGGTGCTGACCCGCACCACGGACCACACCTGCGCGACGGAGATCGTCCTCGACGAGTACAACATCAACACCCCGCTGCCCCTCAATCAGCCGGTGGAGGTGACCTTCACCCCCAACAAGACGGGCAAGCTCGTCTACGGCTGCGCCATGGGGAAGATGATCAGCGGCGTGTTCATGGTGGAGTGATTCCACTCCATCCGCCGTCCCGAGGGGGCCGACTCCATCCGTGCGATGGGGTGGCCCCCTTCTCGTATCAACGACTCCACTCCCGAGCGTAGGGTGACGTCTGGACGGGGGACGGAGCCGGACACCAGAGTGACGCCCCCAGCTTCGCGGCCCGGTGACGCGCGAGGTGGAAGGCCGGCCAACCTCCCGGCATCGGCTCCTGGGCGTAGGCGCAGAGCGAGCGGCGGGCCCGCATCGCGAAGGTGCCCTCGAGCTGCTCGCTCTCGGGCCGCTGCGCCAGGTACGCGGCCAGCTCCGGCGCGGCGTCTTCCGAGAGGGCCAGCGTCATGTACTCCGCGTCGAGGACGACGCTCTCCGAGGAGCGCTCGAGGTTGCCGCGCGCGATGAAGGCATCGGGGTTGAGCACGTTCAGCATGGAGAGAAAACCGAGCGCCCCCGCGAAGGCGCCGATGGCGAAGCGCTCCGGACGCCACCACAGCGTCACCACGCGCCACGCGAGGACCCCCGCCAGCGCCACCATGAAGACGTGCGTGTACACGCGCAGCTCCGTGTAGCCGTAGACGGATTCGTAGAGCGCCATGCGCTTCATCGCCGAAGCGAGGATGACCAGCACCAGGCCCACCATCACCGTGCATGCCGCTCGGAAGGCGGTGAGCTGCCCCTGCCCCCGCAGCCGCGTCCAGCGCGCCAACGCCAGACTGAGCCCCAACGTCATCATCGACACCGTGAGCAGCTCGAAGAAGCCGCGCCGGGCGTACTCGGCATAGGTGAGCCCCGCGGGCAGGTGCGCCTCGCCGAACAGGAAGGCGAGCTGGATGGCGGCGAAGCCCAGGAAGAGCAGATCCACAAGGCCCACCAGCGTGAGGCTCTCGGTGAACCCCAGACGGGGCTCGGCCGGGGCTACCTCCGCCTCACCCGCTTCCTTGCCATGGCGCCGCCGCCGCTGTGCATGGGCGAGCAGGCCGAGCACCCCGAAGGCGCTGCCTCCAATGAATACCCCCCGCCCCACCGCCTCCATGAACGTCATGCCCAGGTTCAAGGACAGCACCCGCTCCATGGCGGTGGCGAAGACCGCGTCCGCCGAGACGAGCAGCCCGGTGAAGATGAACAGCACGGGCAGGGCGAGCAGTGCTCCACGCAGCACCGGCATCAGCTTCGGCGCCTGCGCGCGGGCCGAGGACAGGTCTACCTCCGCTCGCACGACGCCCAGCGGGAGAAACACGGTCTGGAAGAAGGTTCCGATTGCGGTGAGCGGATAGCTCCACAGCCCGAGCCGCTCCACACGGCCCGTCGCCCAGAAGTGCGCCACCAGCAGCAGCAGGAAGCCCGAGGCGAGCACGTTCAGCATCGTGAGAAACGGGCTCGCGCGCACGAACACCATCCCGGAGAAGAACAGCAGCGGCACGAGCAGCCACGCGTTGGGGCGGGCCCGCTGCCAACCCTCGCGGCCTCCCACTGCGAGCAGGGCCGACAGGAGGAGCACGACGAACAACGGAAAGGAGAGGCCGAGCGCGGGCCCATCGAAGAGCACCTCGGCGCAAACGCCCAAGCCGAGCGCCGCGAGCAGCGTCGCGCGCGGCCTGCGGAGGCGGGGAACGACGGGTGCGGAGGGAGCATCGACATCCGGGGTTTGAAAGCCAGTGGCGGCGGTCGTCATACGGGACTCCGAGAGCGTGGGCTCGCTCGAGGCTGTGCAAGGTTGCGCCCATCCCAGGTGACGGTGAGGCCCTCCACGCCGAACGGTCGGTTCGCGGCCCCCAGCGGTCGCAACCCGGCTCGACGCTCGGACTCCCCTCCCGCTCTGTCCACCCGCCCGTGGCCGCGCCGCCACGGCTGCGGCTGGTGAACCACACCCCCTCCCCCCGTGAAGTCCACGAGCCACCAGGAGGACTGTTTCCTCGCAGCAGGACCCCGGACGGTCGGTTTCTCGGCATGACGCCCGAAGACGGCTAGGCTGATCCCTCTTCTCCATGGGCAGCGCGGCGGAGCTCTTCACCCGACACGTATTCCTCGACCTCGAGACGACGGGGCTGGACCCGCGCGTCGACGAGGTCATCGAGCTCGGCGCCCTCTTCGTCGAGAACGGTCAGGTGGTGGACCGCTACGTCCACTTCTTCGCGGCCTCGCGCCCCCTGCCCCTCACCATCCGCCGGCTCACGGGCATCGACGACTCCATGCTCGCCGGTCAGCCCCGGCTGGCGCAGAAGGTGCCCGAGCTGCGCCAGAAGCTCGCCGGCTGGACGGTGGTGGCCCACAACGCCTCCTTCGAGAAGGGCTTCCTCCCGGACCTTCTGGGCCCCATCCGGGCCCCCGTGCTCGACTCGTGCGAGCTGATGCACTACCTGCATCCGGAGCTGCCCAGCCACTCGCTCGAGTTCCTGCTGCGCTGGGCCGGCAAGGGCCCCCGCTCACGCCACCGCGCCATGACGGACTGCGAGGCCACCCACGCCGTGCTGCTGCACGCGTTCGAGGGCTGCCTCCGCGAGGGCCGCGCCGATGACCTCGCCGACCTCCTGGAGACGCTCGACCCGCGCGCTGCGCTGCGGCTGGCGCAGATTGAGGCCGGTGAGTCCGGGCTGGAGCTGGAAGGAGACCTCGACCCGGACGCGGCCCCCGTCGTCACGCTGCTCACCGGGTTGTGGAACCTGTGCCGAGCCCGCTCCGCCCCGCTCAAGCTGGAGGCCACGGGATTCCTGCCCGGACGCCCCGAGCGCCAGCGGACCGATGGCTCGAAACCGCCTTCCGAACAGCCCGACGAGAGCACCCCGGTGCTGCCCGTGCGCTCCGAGGAGGTGACGGCACTGCTCGGCCCCGGAGGCGCCCTGGAGCGCGCGCAGGAGGGTTTCGCGGCCCGCCCCGCCCAGCTCGAGATGGCCCAGGCCGTGGCTCGCACCCTGTCCGACGGAGGGCAGCTCGCGGTGGAGGCCGGCACGGGCACCGGCAAGTCGCTCGCGTACCTGGCCCCCGCCGCCCTCTTCGCCGCGCGCAATGGGCGCAAGGTGGGCGTGGCCCCGCATACCAAGACACTGCAGGACCAGCTCATCGAGAAGGACCTGCCGCGCCTGCACCGCGCCACCGGCGGGGCTTTCTCCTACGCGCTCCTCAAGGGCCAGACGAACTACCTCTGCCGCCGCCGCGCACTGGACATCACCCGCGTGGAGCCCGGCATGCGCCACACCGCGCGCGCCCCCCGCGCCTACCTGCGCGCCCTGATGCGCCGCGGTCCGGATGGGGACCTCGACCGGCTGAGCCACTGGTTCCGCGAGCGCTTCCCCGTGCTGCTCGCGCTCGCCCCAGCCGTGCGCTCGGAGGCCGCCACCACGCTCGGCGAACGCTGCCCGTACTTCCACCGCTGCTACTACCACTCGGCGGTGGCCCAGGCGCGCGACGCGGACGTGCTCGTCATCAACCAGTCGCTCGCCTTCGCCTGGCCCGCGCGCTACCCCAAGCTGGAGCACCTCGTCCTCGACGAGGCACACGAGGTGGAGGACGTCGCCACCACCGCGCTCTCCTCGGAGCTGTCAGACCTGGCCTTCAGCCGGCTCACCGAGCGGCTCCACGGGCGCGACGGGCGACGCGGCCTCTTCGCCGAGCTGCGGCGGGCCCTGTTCGCCTCGCGGCGTGCCGAGGCCCGCGTGCTGATGAGCGAGATCGACAGCGCCCTGCTTTCGGTGGGCTCGGCCGCGCGCGGCCTGGGCGAGCGCGTGATGGCCCTGTGCGAGCCGGCCGCGTCAAGTGCCTCCGAGGACGCGGATGAGTCCGCCTACGCGCCGGAGTTACGCATCACCCCCGAGGTCCGGGCCGCTGCCACCTGGGAGCCCGTGCGCGAGGGACTCCTGGAGGTGCGCGAGTGCCTCCAATCCCTGCACAAGCTGCTCACGGTGGGGCTGGCGGAGATCCTCCCAGACCTGGCGGTGAAGATGCCGCCGCTGGAGCGCGAGCTGGCCGGGGGCGTGTCGGAGGTGTTGGAGCTGACCACGCTGGCCTCGGAGCTGTCCGATGAGCCCGCAGAGGGCCGGTGCTACGCGGCCACGGCGGTGCCACGCAAGCAGCGCTGGAGCCTGAGCGCCCAGCCGGTGAATGTGGCGGCCTACGTGTCGCGGGACTTCGCGCAGCACAAGCGCTCGCTGGTGCTGGCCTCGGCCACGCTAAGCACGGGCTCCGAACGGACACCGTACGTGCTCGGGCGATTGGGGTTGGATGGACGCAACGAGGGGATTCCCGCGCCCCGGCTGCTGCGCGCGCCGACGCCCTTCGACTTGCGCAAGCAGGCGCTCGTGGTGCTGGTGATGGATGCGCCGCGCGCGCACGAGGAGGCCTTCATCGACTGGGCCTCGACGCGCGTGTCTGGACTGGCGCAGGTGATGGGTGGGCGCGTGCTGGGCCTGTTCGCCTCCACTCGGCGCATGGAGCGCGTGGCGGACCAGGTGAAGGCGAAGCTGGAGCCGCAGGGCATCGAGGTGATGCGGCAATCGCGCGGGCATGGGCGCTCGCTGGCGGCGCGACAGGAGAAGGACACCGGAACGGTGCTCCTGGGGACGAAGAGCTTCTGGCAGGGCGTGGACATCCCCGGCCGGGGCGTGGGGTGCGTCTTCATCGACAAGCTGCCGCTGGAGCCCGCTAGCCGCCCGCTGGTGGCCGCTCGTGAGGAGCCACTCGCCCGCGGAGGCAACACGCACCTGGGCTTTCTGTATTACCGGCTGCCTCGAGCGCTGCTGCAGCTGCGCCAGGGTGTGGGCCGGCTCATCCGCTCGCACGGGGACCGGGGCGTGGTCGTCATCGCGGACCCCGGTCACCCCAGCTACCGGCAGCTCATCCTGGACGCGCTCACCGGCTACCGCGTGGAGCTGCTCCCCTGGTCCGAGGCCCGCGTGCGCCTCTACTCCGCCATCGAGGAGATGGGGCTCATCCGTAGGGCTTGAGTCAGGTGGAGCCCGGCTTCGTGTCGGATGGAGGCCCGAGTTCCAGCGGAACCCACACGAGTTCCTCGGTGGGCGTCAGGTGCTCTTGCCGAGCAGTCTTCTCCTGGGCCATGGCCGGGATGTCTAGCGCAGTCTCATGGCCTCACGTGTCCCACTCGAACGTGTCCGCGGCCTCCTCGATGATGCGAGGTGCGAGTACCTTGAGCAGCTCCTCGGGCTTCGCTCCCGAGGCCTGCACTTCCACGTCCCCCAGCAGCAGCTGGTCCGGGTAGCTGACGCACACCATCCGCACCAACAGGCCTCCCGATTCCGTGTCGAGAATCTCCGCCTGCACTTTGAAGCCGTGGATGCCGTGCTTGCGCAGCACCCCCTGCGCCGCGGCCTTCTTCTCCTTCGTCGGCGCCAGCAGCGCTCCCACCTGCGTCAGCTTGCGCCGCATCCGCGCTTCCGTGAACTTCACCACCTCCGGCCGCAGCTGCCCCGTCTTGTCCTTCACCCCACCGAAGGACACGTAGAGCCGGGGCGTCTGATCCTTGAGCTCCTGCAGCACCTGAATGGAGGTCTTGATGGCCGCCTGCGCCGCCGCGTCCGTCTCACGCTTGCGTGCCTTCAGGCACTCCAGCCCCGCCAGCTCCTTCAACTTCCCCAGCGCCTGGGCCGAGGCCGCACGGACCTGCTCGCTCGGATCCTTCAATCCCTCGCACAGGGGCTTGAGCGCCTCTGGATCATCCGAGGCACCCAGGCCCTGCGCAGCCTGTGAGCGCATTCGGGGCTCCTGCCCCTGACCAAGCTGTTTGCTCAGGGAGGCGGTCCGGGAGTCCACCTGGGCCAGGACAACCCCTGGCAAGGTCAGCAGCAACAGGGAAAGGAGCGAGAGCGGGCACCGCATGTGGAGATCGCATCCTAGAACCAGGACAGCGAGGAACGCAGCGCACCGTGGGTGTGCGCTATTTCCACCCGAAAGCATCCGCGGCGTTCTCGATAACGCGAGGCGCCAGCGCCACAAGCAGATCCCAGGGCTCCGCGTTCGAGGCTTCCACATCCACGGCCCCCAGGAGCTGTTTGCCCGGGTAGCGCACGCCCATCACCGACAGCTTCAGCGCCCCCTCCGAGGCTCCAGGGCGGATCTCCGCCACCAGCCGGCAACCCTGAATCTTCTGCTTGCCCAGAACCGCCTTCGCCGCCGCTTCGCCCTCCTTCTCCGGCGCGAGCCACGCCCCCGACTGCACCAGCTTGCGCCGCATCCGGGCCTCGGTCGCCTTCACCATCTCCGGCGACAGCGTCCCCGTCATGTCCTTCACCCCCGCGAACATCACGTACACGCGCGGGGGGCGTGCCTTCAGCTCGCGCAGGGAGCGCAGCGCGGACTCCAGCGCCGTCCGGACCTCCGCCTCCGGCTCGTCCTTCCGAGCCTCCAGGCATTCCAGCCCCCCCACCTCTCCCAGCTTCTCCAACCCCCCCGCCGCCGCGGCCCGGACATCCGCGCTCGGGTCCTGGAGCCCAGCACACAAGGGCTCGAGGGCCTCGGGGTCATCCAACTCCCCCAGGGCGCGTGCCGCCTGGACACGGTGGAGGGGCTCAGCCCCCTCCTTCAACCGCCTGCTGAGCGAGGCCGTTTCAGGGTCGGTTTGTGCCAGGACTGTCTCCGGGCAGACGAGCAGGAGGAGGGTGACAAGGTGGGATGGGAAGCGCATGTCAGTAGTCGGATCCTAGCTCGGTCCATAAGAAACGCAGCGCACCCACCACTTGTGGCATATACCCTCACCATGTCCTCTGTCCTGTCCGCCTCCCAGATTCGCGAGGCGTTCCTCAAGTTCTTCGAAGAGCGCGGTCACCGCCGCGTCGCGTCGTCCTCTCTCGTCCCGCAGAACGACCCCACCCTGCTCTTCACCAACGCAGGCATGGTTCAGTTCAAGGACGTCTTCACCGGCCGTGAGAAGCGCGACTACTCGCGCGCCACCACGTCGCAGAAGTGCGTGCGCGCCGGCGGGAAGCACAACGACCTCGACAACGTGGGCTACACCGCTCGGCACCACACGTTCTTCGAGATGCTCGGCAACTTCTCCTTCGGCGACTACTTCAAGGCCGACGCCATCGCGTACGGCTGGGAGTTCGTGACGAAGACACTCGGCCTGTCCAAGGAGCGGCTCGCCGTCACCGTGTTCAACGGCGAGGGTGGCGTCCCCTGGGACGAGGAGGCCTTCGAGCTGTGGGCCAAGCAGGGCGTGCCGCGCGAGCGCATCTACAAGCTCGGCCTCAAGGACAACTTCTGGGCCATGGGCGACACCGGCCCGTGCGGCCCCTGCTCCGAAATCCACTTCCACCAGGGTGACGACATCCCCTGTGCCGAGGTTGCCGCGGGCCGCCCGTGTCAGGGCGTGGCGTGCGACTGTGACCGGTGGCTGGAGATCTGGAACCTCGTGTTCATGCAGTTCGAGCGCAAGGAGAAGGACGCGCCGCTGATTCCGCTGCCCAAGCCGTCCATCGACACGGGCGCGGGCCTCGAGCGCATCGCGTCCGTCGTCCAGGGCAAGCGCTCCAACTACGACACGGACCTCTTCCAGAGCATCATCTCGCGCGTGAGCGAGCTGGTGGGCAAGCCCTACACCCAGGAGGGCGGGGCATCCATGCGCGTGGTGGCGGACCACAGCCGCGCGGCCGCGTTCCTCATCGCCGACGGCGTGCAGCCCTCCAACGAGGGCCGTGGCTACGTCCTGCGCCGCATCATGCGCCGCGCCATCCGTCACGGCTCGCTGCTGGGGCTCGAGGACCTGTTCTTCTTCAAGGTCGTGGACCGCGTCATCGAGCTCATGAGCGACGCCTACCCCGAGCTGCGCGACAGCCGCACCTTCATCCTCGAGGTCTGCAAGCACGAGGAGGAGAGCTTCCGCCGCACGCTCAACCGCGGCATGAAGCTCATCGACGAGGAAGTGGCCCGGATGAAGCAGGCCGGGGAGAAGGTCCTCTCGGGCGAGAAGGTCTGGGAGCTGCACGGCACCTACGGCTTCCCGTGGGATCTCACGGAGATCATCCTCAAGGAGCGTGGCTTCGAGGCCGACATCCCGGGCTACGAGCGGCTCAAGAAGGAGGAGGCCGAAAAGGGCCCGGACGGTCCCATCGGCCCGGACAAGACCATCGCCACGGTGCACCTCAAGCTGCTCGAGCGCCTGGGCCCCACCGAGTTCCTCGGCTACGAGGGCGTGGGCCACGAGGGCGAGGGCTCCGTGCGCGCCATCCTCAACAAGAAGGGCGTCGAGCTGACCGAGGCCACCGCGGGTGACGAGGTGGAGCTGGTGCTGGACCGCACGCCCTTCTACGGCGAGTCCGGCGGTCAGATCGGCGACACCGGCCGCATCGTGGGCCACGGCGGCAAGGCGAAGGCCGAGGTCCAGGACGCGACGCGCCCGGTGTCGGGCCTCATCGTCCACCACGTGAAGGTGACCGAGGGCACCTTCAAGGTCGGTGACATGGTGCAGGCGGGCGTGGACGGCGAGCGGCGCTCGTCCATCCGTGCCAACCATTCGGCCACACACCTGCTGCACAGGGCGCTCAAGATGGTGCTCGGCGAGCACGTCAAGCAGGCCGGCTCCGTGGTGGCGCCCGACTACCTGCGCTTCGACTTCTCGCACTTCTCGCCCCTCTCTCCCGAGCAGGTGGAGCAGGTGGAGGATCTGGTCAACGGCTGGGTGCGCGAGAACACCGAGGCCCAGACGCGCGTGATGAACCTGGAGGACGCGAAGAAGTCCGGCGCCGTCGCCATGTTCGGCGAGAAGTACGGCGAGACGGTGCGCGTCGTCACCGTGCACCCCCAGTCCACCGAGCTGTGCGGCGGCACCCACGTGCGGCGCAGCGGTGACATCGGGCTCTTCAAGATCGTCTCCGAGAGCGGCGTGGCCTCGGGCGTGCGGCGCATCACCGCCGTCACCGGCATCGGCGCCATCCAGTACATGCGCGAGACCGAGCGCGAGCTGAAGAAGGCCGCCGAGCTGCTGAAGACCTCGCCCAAGGATCTGGTCAAGCGCGTGGAAGCCACGCAGCGGCGCGTGAAGGAGCTGGAGAAGAAGATCGAGGAGGTGGCCGTTAAGGCCCAGGCCGGCACCAGCAAGGACCTGCTCGAACAGGCGCGCGAGATCAACGGCATGAAGGTGCTCGCCACGCGGATGGACCCGGCGGACCCGAACGTGTACCGCGGGCTGGCGGATCAGCTGCGTGACCGCCTCAAGTCCGGCGTGGTGCTCATCGGCGGCGAGAAGGACGGCAAGGTCGTCCTCCTGGTCGCGGCCACCAAGGACGTGGTGGCGCGCGGCATCCACGCGGGCAACCTGCTGAAGGAGCTGGCCAAGGAGGTCAACGGCCGCGGCGGTGGCAAGCCGGACCTGGCCCAGGGCGGTGGCGAGGATCCCTCGCGCATCCCCGCCGCCTTCGACAAGCTCTACGAGCTGGTGAAGGGAACGAGCCTCTCATGAGCCTCGACGCCCGTGACTTCGCGGCGCTCCTCTGCTCTGCGGCCCTCCTCGGGGGCTGCAAGAAGGAGGAGCCTGCGCCCACCGAGGACCGCACCCTGGCGAAGCTCCGCCAGGAGGTGGACCGCGTGAACCAGGGAGGTGCGCCCGCCGCCCCTCCCGACGCTCCCGCGGACCCCAACGCGCGACTGGCGGGCCTCGCCGCGGGCCACGAGGCGGAGCAGGCCAGGACGTACACCCTGGCCTCCAAGGAGAGCGTGAAGGTGAACACGCTCTCGCTGAAGCCCACCCATCTGGAGGCCCTGCACTCCCTGAGCGGCAAGGGCAAGGTGTCGCTCACCACCACGGACCTCTTCGTCCGCGTGGAGCTCGAGGCCGAGAACGTCGGCCCTCAGCCCGTGGACCTCTCGCTCTCCGCGGCCCGACTGGTGGACGCGGAGGGCAAGGAGTACCCCATCGCCCGAGATGCACAGACCGTCGGCGGCACGCGCACGCTGGACCACACCTGGCAGCGGGAACAGCGCGAGTCGCTCGTCCTCCTTTTCGAGGCGCCCGCGGAGGCCCTAGCCCCCGGACTGGCGCTCCTGATTCCCACGCCCGGCGGCGCGGACGCTCGCATCCCGCTGCAATGAGGCCCTCCTGGAGGCGTGACGGACGGTGACGGTCGAGCCCAAGCTGCTCCCGCTGCGCATCCGCCTCCCGTACGCGACGGAGGAGGATTTCGTCGAGAAGTACGGCTCCAACGTCGCGCGTGGGGGCCTCTTCATCGCCACGCGTTCGCCCAAACCCGAGGGCACGGGGCTCGCCTTCGAGCTGGTGCTGGCCGATGGCTCGCGGCTGCTGCGCGGCGAGGGGATTGTCGTGAAGGCCCAGACCGAGGGCCCTCGTGCTGGGATGACCGTGCGCTTCGTGCGGCTCGATGCGCATAGCAAGTCGCTCATCGACCGCATCCTGGCGCGCCGGAACGCGGGCACCGATGTCACGTCAGCGGCTCCCAGCGCGCCCCCGCCCGCCGCGGCTGAGCAGGTCCTCGAGCAGCTCCCAGAAGCTCGCCCAGAAGCACCCGCCGAGGTCCCGGAGCCTCGGGTGAGTCAGCCCACCGGTGCTCCACGCGCGGATGCGCCCGGACAGGTGCAGGCTCCGCGCCCGGAGGGCTCGGGACGGAGCGGACGGCCTGTCATCTCCGCGGAGGCACTTCGCAAACAGGCCGCGGCATCGCCACCGCGCCCAGCCGCTCCGAAGCCGGCCGCCTCCAGCACGCCAGTCGTTCCCACCGCGCCCGTGCCGAATCCCGAGAGCGCGCCGAAGCCCGCGGCTCCGGCTCCGGCTCCAACTCGAGCGCAGGCGACAGCGAAACAGGTGCCTCCGGCTGCCCCCAAGCCGGCCCCTGTTGCGCCCGCGCCAAAACCGGCCGCGCCTCCGCGAGCCGCGGCACCGAAGCCCGCCGCAGCGGCCGCGCAGCAGAACCCGCCTACGCCCCAGCCTCCCGAGGTCCCAGCACCCGCCAGTGAGCCGGCTCCCGTGGCCGCGAAACCGGCACGGACCATCACCCCCATCTGGGGCGTTCCCACCTACGTGCTCGACCCCGCGAGCACGTCCACCGCGACGGAGCCCGCCGCCTCCGCGACCCCCGAGGGAGCAGCCTCGACGGTCCCCGCGCGCTCCGCGACCCAGGACTTCATCGCCAGCGCCATCCTGGATCACCTCACCCCCGAGGATCTGGAGCCCTCCGCGCTCCCCACCCCGGAGCCTGAGCCGCCCGCTCCCGTGGCTCCAGCACCGGCGCCCCCCGCTCCGGAGCAGCCGCCCGTCTCCGTGCGTCCAGAGCCTCCCGCGTCCGAGACTCCGGCCTCTCCTGTCGTCGTCCCCGCGGCCCCCGCGGAGCCCCCCACCGCTCCGGCCGCTCGCGAGGTGCCGCCCGTCCCCGAGGAGCCCCGCCGACCCGTCTCGCCCGAGCTCAAGGGCCGTCGGCGCGCCATCCTCGATGTGCCCGTCTCCACGCCCGTCACGGCCGCGCCTCCCGAGGTGGTGCTCGGCATCGACCTCGGCACTTCCCAGGCGCGCGTCGCCGTCCACCACCAGGGCACGCTCCAGCTCCTCTCTGTCGGAGAGTCCCAGTCTCTTCCCTCGCTCCTCGCCGTGGACGCGACGGGCCAGCTCCTCGTGGGCGCAGCCGCCAGGGCCGAGGCCGAGCGCTCTCCGCGCCATGCCATCCACGGACTCCGCCGGTTCCTCGGACTGCGCGCCCGCTCACCCCTGGTGCGCGCGCTCGGCGGTCCCCTTCCCTTCCCCATCACCGCGGGCCCCCACGGCGACGCCAGCATCGCGCTCCACGGCCGCGGCCTCCTCCTCCCCGAGCTCGCCGCCCAGTTGCTGCGCGAGCTCAAGTCCGCCGCCAGCACCTTCCTCGGCCACGAGGCCACGCGGGCCGTCCTCTGTGTCCCCGCCCACTTCGACGATCGCCAGCGCGCCGCCATGCGCGAGGCGGGCACGCTCGCCGGGCTCGACGTCCTGCGCATCCTCAACGCCCCCTCGGCCGCGGCGCTCGCCTTCGGCCATGGGCGGGTGCTCGCCCGTAAGCGCCTGCTCGTGGTGGAGCTCGGTGGCGGCGGCCTCGACGTGTCCGTCGTCCAGCTCACCGGTGACGACCTCGAGGTCATCTCCACGGGAGGAGATCCCACCGTGGGCGGCATGGACTTCGACGCGCGCATCGCCGAGGCACTCGCCAGCGAGCTCCAGTCCCAGGGCCTCCCCCGTCCCGAGCACCCCTCCGACTGGGTTCCTCTGCTGACCGCTGCCGAGGCCGCCAAGGTGGCCCTCAGCGAGCGTGAGGAGGTCTCCTTCCCGCTTCCTGGCGCACCGGCTCCGTTCTCGCTCAACCGCGAGCGCCTGGAGGCCCTCACCGCGGACCTCGTGCAGCGCATCACCCTCGTTGTCCGCCACGTGCTCGAGTCCAGCGCGCTCACGCCGCAGGGGCTCGACGAGGTGCTGCTGCTCGGAGGACAGGGCCGCTCGCCGCTGGTGCGTCGCCGGTTGGAAGAGAGCCTGGGCGTGCCCGTGCGCGCGGATGTGGAGGCCCCACACTCCGCGGCACTGGGTGCGGCGCTGCTGGGCCAGGGCATCCTCGACGCCGCAGCGGGCAAGCCCGGCGCCACCGTCTCCGAGGTGCTCTCCGTCCCCATCGGCGTGGCCGAGCGCGGGGGCACGTTGCGCCGCGTCCTTGAGCGCAACACCCGGCTGCCCGCGGAGAAGACGCTCGTCCTCCCCGTCACGCCCGGGCCGCTCACGCTCGCCCTCTTCCAGGGGCCCTCGCCGGTGGCCGCGGAGAACGAGTACCTCGGCACGCTCTCCTTCACGGTCGAGCGTCCCGGTGAGGCCGAGGTGCACTTCAGCCTCTCGCAGGATGGGACGCTCTCGCTCGCGGCCACCCTGCCCGGCGTGAAGCGCCACGCCGTGACGCTCGCCACGGACATGCCCGAGGATGCGGAGCTGGAGGCCGTCATCGCCCGCTCCCCCTTGGAGGGCGAGCCCGAGTCGCGTCCCGGCGGTCTCCTCTCCGGTCTGCGCAAGCTCTTCGGGCGCCGCTAGCCCCGCCCTCCGAGGGGGCCAGAGAGCCAGCCGAGCGTCTCCCCTCTTCCCAGGAGCGTGCACAACCGCCCGAGCCCGGAGCGGCCCCCGTCCTTCTCATTCCAGACGAATGCCCAGATTTCGACCAGACGACATACCCCAGAGTGAGGGGAGGACGAGATGAAGGTTCGTTCGTGGATGGGTGGTATCGCGCTGGTGGCCTTCTGCACCGCGGGTTCGGCGTTCGCTGCCATCGACGCTACGCGGGTCGGCAACGAGCTCAACTTCAACCAGGAGCAGACGCGGGTAGGCCTCGACGTGCGTCTGGGCATGGGCGGGCTCACCGGTGACGCCGGATCGCGTACGGCGCCGGGCCCGCTGCTCGGCATCACAGCGGGTGCGCAGCCCTGGCGCAACCTCGGCTTCGAGGCGGGTGTCGAAAGCCAGCGCCTCCCCATCAATGACGAAGCCATCCAGGAGGGAGAGGCGCTGTACCGCCACAACCTGGGCGTGCTGGCCAAGGCAGGCCCGCTCGTCATGCAGGAGAGGCTGCGCCCCTACGTGGGAGCAGGCGTCGGCGTGAGCTACGTCAACGTCACCGACGGCGCGGAGGACCGCTACAGTAACGACTTCATCCAGGAGGTACCGATCGCGGCCGGCGTGGACTACCGGTTCACCCCGAGCGTCTTCGCTGGAGCGCGCGCCTCGTACCGGTTCCTCCTGGGAACGGAGTTCGAGGACGCGGTTGACCTGGACGGCGAGACCAGCGGCAACCTGCTCAACTTCGCCCTGACGGTGGGCGGCCGCTTCTAGTCCTTCCGAAACCACCGACGCTCATGAAGCCGAGCCCCGTCGCACCGTCCCTGGCGCGGCGGGGCTCCCTGATGTCCGACCGCCGCCCTCCAGCCCTAGGAGCTCGCCATCGCTTCCGAGATCGCCATCATCCTCCTGCTCGTGCTCGCCAATGGCGTTCTCGCCGGAGCGGAGCTCGCCATCATCTCCGTGCGCAAGACGCGGGTGCGCGAGCTGGTGGAGTCTGGCCGTCGGGGCGCGCGAGCCGTCTCCGCGCTCCGGGATAATCCGGAACGCTTCCTGGCCACGGTGCAGATTGGCATCACGGTGGTGAGCGCCACGGCGGGAGCGTTTGGCGGCGCCTCCCTGGCCCAACCCCTCGCGACCGTCCTCCAGGGGCTCGGGGTGGGAGCGGAGATCGCCTCGCGACTGGCCCTGGCGCTGGTCATCGGAGTCATCTCCTACCTGTCGCTGGTGCTGGGCGAGCTGGTGCCCAAGTCGCTCGCACTTCGGTATTCGGAGGGGTACGCGCTGCTCATCGGCCGCCCCCTCCGGTTCCTGTCCCGGCTGACGCGGCCGGTGGTCTGGCTGCTCACCGCCAGCTCCAACCTGGTGCTGCACTTCTTCAAGGACCGGACCTCCTTCACCGAGTCCCGCATGAGCTCGGAAGAGGTCCAGCAGACGGTGGAGGATGCCTCTCGGAGTGGTGCGGTCCATCCGCGCTCCGGAGACATCGCCTCGCGCGCGCTCGATCTGGCGAGCCTGAGCGTCGCGGACGTGATGGTGCCGCGGCCCAAGGTGGTGGGGCTGCGCAGGCACGCGCCCCTGGAGGAGTTGAAGCAGGTGCTCCAGGAGCGGGGCCACTCCCGTCTCCCCGTCTACGAGGGCACCCTGGACCGGGTGGTGGGGTACGTCGTCGGCACGGACCTGTTGAGCATCGCGCTGGAGCAGGGCACGTTGGACCTGGAGGACGCCCTGCGCCCGGCCTACTTCATCCCCGAGACCACGCGAGCCCTGGACGCGCTCCAGCAGATGCAGGTGCGGCGCACCCCCATGGCCCTCGTGGTGGATGAGCGAGGTGGACTCGCCGGACTCGTCACCCTGGAGGATCTGCTCGAGGAGCTGGTGGGGGAGATCTTCAGCGAGAGCGACGTCCCACCCGACTGCCTGCACCGGGAGCCGGACGGCGCCATCCTCGCGGATGCCACCCTGTCCGTGCGCGAGGTGAACCGGGCACTCGAGCTGGCGCTCCCAGAAGGCGAGGCCTGGGCCACGATCGGAGGGCTCTGTCTGGCGTTGGCAGGGGTCATCCCCGCGCCGGGGACTCGGCTCACCACGGACGACGGGACGGAGCTGGAGGTGGTGGACGCCTCGGCCCGCCGGGTGAAGCAGATTCGCATCCGACCGCCGCCCCGACCCGCCGCGGAGGTCGAGCCCGAGCCTCAACATCCCTCCGTGTAGGATCCGTGGATGTCCCCTCTCCCTCTGGGAGAGGGCTAGGGTGAGGGTATCGGATAAACCCGGGTTGAACACCTTGTCCACACGGTGGGCCACGGGCTGAAGAACGGGCTCGGCTACCCTCACCCCAACCCTCTCCCGAGGGGAGAGGGAGTTAGGCCGCCAGTGCACCCGCCTTCGGAGTCTGCTCGGCGGTGTGTGCCGGCAGGACGACCCGGAAGGTGGTGCCTCGACCCACCACGCTCTCGACGGTGAGCTCGCCCCCATGCGCGACGATGATGCGCTGGCACACCGACAGCCCCAGCCCGCTGCCCACGCCCGCAGGTTTGGTGGTGAAGAACGGACGGAAGATGCGCTCCAAGTTCTCCGCTGGAATGCCACAGCCCGTGTCACTCACCTCCACAGTGACGCGGGCATCCGCACCCGTTCGAGCCAGCAGCTTGATTTCATTGCGCTCCACCTGGCCCGGCGCAATGGCGTGCGCCGCGTTGATGAGCAGGTTGAGAAACACCTGGCACAGACGCGCCGCGTTGCCCCGCACCGGTGGCAGTCCGTCCGACTCCATGACGAGCCGCGCCCGGTAGCGGATCTCATGCGTCGCCATCTTCGAGGCGCTGCGCAGCACCGCTCCCAGGTCCACCGGACCGCTCGCCGAGTCATCCGCGTGGGAGAGCAGCTTCAAGTCCTGCGCGAGCAGCCGTACCCGCTCGGCCCCCTCATGCGCCTCGGCGAGCGCCGCCAGCAGCTCCGCACGCTCCTCGGATGAAGGCGCTCCCTCGAGCCGGCCCAGCTCCTCCCGCGCGAAGCCAAGGTTGCTGAGGATGAACGCAAGCGGGTTGTTGATCTCATGCCCCACGCCCGCCGCGAGCTGGCCCATGGTCACCAGCCGGTCGGCGAAGAGGAGCTGCGCATTGGCCTCCTCCAGTTGGGTGGTGCGCTGGCGCACGGTCTCCTCCAACAGGGCGTTGTAGCGGCGCATCTCTCGCTCCGAGGCCTCTGCCTCCGCTTTGGCCAGCCGCTCCTTCTCCCGCACGGTGTCGCGCAGCTCCGCGGCCATCCTGTTGAAGGCCCTGGCCAGCGTGCTGTACTCGTCCTCGCCCGGCACCAGCAGCTCCGTGGTGAAGTCACCCCGCCCGATGCGCTCGGCCCCTTGTGTCAGCGCCCGCGAGGAGCGCCGCAGGGGGATGATCAACGTGGCCGCGATCAAGAACACGAGCACCAGCGCCACGAGCGGAACAACCACTCCGAGCACCTGGCTGGCACGGAGGGTCAGGAGCCGCCAGCGCTTGTGCTCTGACTGACGGGTGCTGTTCACCTTCCAGGCCTTATCGAGCAGGGGCAGCACCTCCCTCTCGAAAGCATCGAGCGACTCGTGCAGGAGCCGATCCTCTCCGCCCACCGGGAGCTCGCGCAGGCGCGCCGCCATGCGCCGCATCCACCCCAGGTGCGCTCGGTTCAACTCGTCAAGCCGAGCAAGCTCCCCCGGCAGCGCCTCGGGTGCCGCCTGCTGCCGCACCAGCTCGCGGAGGTGCTCGAAGTCCGCCTCGGTGCGCCGCAGCTGTTCGTCGAGCGCCTTCCCGGTGTCCTGCCGCTTCTCACGTGCATCGAGCAGGGCATGGGGCACCTTCATGGAGTCCGCGAGCAGCCCGCCGTAGAGGGCGTTCTGCTCGTGCATGGAGAACATCAACTGCGTGCTCCACAGCCCCCGCGACGCCATGGAGAACAGCACGCCCCCGAGCACCGCGACGAGCCCCACCGCCACCGCCGCGAACAGCAGGATCTTTCCGCGCACCGTCATCGTGATGGCCTCTCGGAAGCAGCTCCGGGAACCCGAAACCCGAACGGCCCATACCCCAGATGGCCGCTCAAGTCATGACGGAATTATTTAGCGCGGCGGTAATCGTTTAAAAACCGTCAAAGCGTGAAATGCCGGAGAAGGGCCTCGGGACGGGGATCTCGCTCCCAGACGTCCAGCACCGCCTGAGCGGGCGAGCGGCCCGAGGCAGCCACGTCGGCGAGCGGCTCGAGCAGGGGCGCATCAGCGGCATCCAACCGCTCCAGGCCACGCCGGGCGATGGCCACCATCTCCCCGGCCAGCCGGTGCAGCTCGTGGTTGCCGAGCCGCCCAGCCAGACCCTGACGGCGCGCGGTGTCGTGGAAGGCCAGGTGCTCCTCGTAGGACAGCTTCGGCAGCAGCCGCTCGCCCTCCTCCATCGCGCTGCGGTCGTACAGCAGCCCGCGCCACAGCGCCGCGAGCGCGCCCGTCATCGGCGCCGACACGCAGTCCGCACCACGCACCTCGACGACCTTCTTCAGCCGCACCTCGGGGAAGAGCGTGGAGAGGTGGTCCGTCCAGTCGCTCATATCGGCGGGGCTGCCCTCGAAGCCCTGCTGAATGAACTGGCGGAAGGTCATCTTCGGGCGGAGGTACTCGCCGCGCCGACGCAGGAAGAGGATGGGCGCGTCCAGGGCCCACTCCACATAAGCGCGGTAGGAGAAGGAGCCGTCAAAGAAGGAGCGCAGGTAGCCACAGCGCGTGGGGTCCACCTCGTCCCATACCCGGCTGCGGAAGGAGAGGTAGCCGGAGGGCTTGCCGTCCACCAGTGGGCTGTTCGCGTAGAGAGCGACCAGCAGCGGGGCCAGGCGCGCCACCAGCACCGTCTTGCGCACACAGTCGGCCTCATTCTCCCAGTCGAGCGACACCTGCCCGGTGGAGGTCATCAACATCATGTTGTGCGCCAGCCGGCCGCGCTCGGGGAGGCTCTGGCGCATGGCGACGTAGCGCGTCTTGGGCATCCACGACATGGCCTGCGGCGTGCCGAAGGGCCGGTAGCCCAGGGCGACCAGCCGTAAACCGAGCGCTCCGGCGGCAGCCTTCACCTCATCCAGGTGGGCCAGGTTCTCGGCGTGGGCCTCGCGCGCGGTGCGCCAGGGGGAGCCGGACAGCTCGAACTGGCCGCCGGGCTCCAGGGAGATGGTGAGCATCCCCTTCTGCAGGGCGATGACGGGAGAGGTCGGCGTCTCCCGGAAGGGGGTGTAGCCGGCCGGAGCCAGCCGCTCGAGCAGCGTGCCAATCCCCGAGGGTCCCTCGTAGGCCACCTGGCTCGCGCCCTGAATCGGGTAGATGAATTTCTCGTGTTCAAGCCCCAGCAGATGTTTGGAACGAGGCTTCTCCGCGGACCGGAAACCGGCCAGGAGCATATCAATGGAGGTGATCGGCTCGGAGGCTGAGCGCTGGAGATCGAGAGACATGGCGGCCCTATATAACGATCGTTGACCGTGCCGCCGTCATTTGCGCATCGTCTCGGGAATGACCCACCCCTCGCCGGTGCCCACCTTCTCTGCCCGGCCCGGTCCGGCGGATTTCTTCCAAGGGCTTGGCCTGCTTGGCCGGGCCTGGAGCCTCATCTTCCGGACGCCGCGGCTGCTGCGCCTCTCCTCCCTGTGTGCGGCCGTTACACTGGTGGCACTCGGAGGCCTCTTCGCCCTGCTCTGGGTGTACACGCCCGGCGTGCTGGGGTGGATGTGGACCCGCCCCGAGGCCTGGTACGGCCAGGCCGTCTGGTACGTGCTCCTGGTGCTGATGTTCCTCGTCCTGTTGGTGGTGGGAGCCAACGTGGTGCTGCCCCTGGTGCTGGCGCCCCTGCAGGATCCCCTGTCCGAGCTCACCGAGGAGCAGTGCGGCGGCTACACCTCTCCCCCCTTCCGGCTCGGCGCCTTCGCCCGAGGCCTGGTCACCAGCGTGGCGCACACCCTGGCGCGCGTCTTCTTCCTCCTGCTGGGACTGGCCGTGCTCTTCCCCCTCAACCTGATCCCCGTCGTGGGAAACACGGCCTGGACGGTGTTGGGCAGTGGATGGACGATGGTCTGGCTGGCGGGAGAACACCTGGCCGCTCCCATGACGCGCCACCTGTACCCTTTCGCGGAGGTGCGCCGGGTGATGCGCCAGCGCTGGCTGCTCTGCCTGGGCTTTGGGGCGGGCGTCTACGTCCTGCTCTGGGTGCCCCTCCTCAACAGCTTCTTCCTTCCGGTCGCTGTGGTCGGCGGCACGCTCCTCTACCGAGGGCTGCTCGCCGTGGGGAACGTGCCCCCACCCCCGGCCGGGAAATAATCCACCCGCCCGGTTGTCTCGCTCGGTGGCCTCGGGCGCGGGAACGCAGCGCGCGTCCGTGGCGTTCTCCAACGTTGCGCTGAGGCGTCCGCTTGAAGCACCAGGGGTCCGTGATTAGGCTTGCCCGGTCGCTCTTGGCCCCGTTCCTCATCGGCAACTGCTGGATTTCGCAGGGCTTTTCACGCATCACCCCCGGGGCCCAAGGGCTCCAACCTGGATGAACCATGCCGCGACTCTTTCGCCGGATCACCGCCGTCGCCGTTCTCCTTGGCGCCTGGGCCCTCGTGGGCAACGACCGGGCACCCTTGCCCCTGACACTGGGCGCGGCGGAGGCCGGCCAGACAAACGCCACTGACTCCAACCGCATCGCCGGCGAGAAGGGCGGCCCGACGCACGACCTCTCTTCCCTGCGCGTCTTCACGAAGGTCATCCTCTACGTGAAGGACAACTACGTCGACCCCAAGCGCGTGAAGCCCAAGGAGATGATGATCTCCGCGCTGGAGTACGTGGAGAAGAGCGTCCCGGACGTGCTCGTGGACGGCAACGCCGAGTCGGGCAAGCTCAACGTCAACGTCAACGGCAAGACGCGCGAGTTCGACATCAGCCACGTCGACTCGCTCTGGAAGATGTCCTTCACGCTCAAGGACGTCTTCGACTTCGTGAACAAGAACATGCGTCCCATGGACGACACCCGCGACATCGAGTACGCGGCCGTCAACGGGATGCTCTCCACGTTGGATCCGCACTCGGTGCTGCTGCGCCCCGAGGTGTACCGGGAGATGAAGCTGTCCACCAAGGGTGAGTTCGGTGGCCTGGGCTTCGTCATCCAGATGCGCGAGGGCAACCTCACCGTCGTGAAGGTGCTGCCCAAGACGCCGGCGGCGCGCGCGGGCATCCAGAAGGACGATCAGATCAAGAAGATTGGCGAGGAGTCCACGGTCAACATGGACCTCAACGAGGCCGTGTCGAAGCTGCGCGGCCCGGTGGACAGCCGCATCAGCATCACCGTGGAGCGCAAGGGCTGGGACAAGCCGCACCCCATGACGCTCAGCCGCGCGATGATCTCCATCGAGAGCGTGCAGTCCAAGCTGCTCGCCGGCAACGTGGGCTACGTCCGGCTGAAGAACTTCCAGGGCAACACCACGAGGGACTTGCAGGCGGCGCTGGCGGACATGCGCCGGCAGACCGAGTCCAAGGGTGGGCTCAAGGGCGTGGTGCTCGACATGCGCGGCAACCCGGGCGGTCTGCTGGAGCAGGCCATCCAGGTGTCGGACACGTTCGTCTCCAACGGCACCATCGTCTCGACGGTGGGCCTGTCGGACAAGCTGCGCGAGGAGAAGCGGGCCCGTGCGGACGAGGGTGAGGACACCTTCCCCATCGCCGTGCTGGTGAACGCGGGCAGCGCCTCGGCGTCGGAGATCGTCGCCGGCGCGCTCAAGAACCTCAACCGCGCGGTCATCATCGGCCGCCAGACGTTCGGCAAGGGCAGCGTGCAGGTGCTCTATGACTTCCCGGACGACAGCGCGCTGAAGCTGACCATCGCCAAGTACCTCACCCCGGGCGACGTCTCCATCCAGGAGGTCGGCATCGTCCCGGACATCGAGCTGATTCCCTCGGCCGTCACCGACGAGCGCGTGCTCGTGTTCGCCCCGCGCAAGACGATTGGCGAGGCGGACCTGGATCAGCACTTCGGCAACCCGAACTCGGACTCGGTGGCCAAGAAGCGCGAGGACGTACTCGGCCGCGAGAAGCCGCTGGAGACGCTGAAGTACCTGAAGATTGACGAGAAGCAGCAGCAGGCCCTCACCAAGAAGCAGGAGGAGGCCGACAAGAACCCCGGGGTCGCCACGAAGGAGGATCCCAAGTCGACCACCAACAAGCACCTCTTGGACGTGGACTCCATCGGCTCGGGCGAGGAGCTGGATGATCAGCTCGACGCGGAGAGCCAGGACGAGGTGAAGGAGGACTTCGAGGTGCTGTTCGCCCGCGACTACGTCCTCCAGGTGCCCTTCACGGACCGCCGGCAGATGCTGCAGAAGGGCAAGGACTTCGTGGAGAAGAAGCGCCGTGACGAGGAGCAGCGCATCAACTCCGCCATCAGCGCGCTCAACGTGGACTGGAGCCCGGGCCCCACGCCCAAGGACGTGAAGCTCGCGGCCACCTTCAGCCCCACCGCCGACCAGCGCATCCCCGCGGGTGAGACGTTCGAGCTGGTGCTCACCGCGGAGAACAAGGGCACCGAGCCGCTCAAGCGCGTGCGCGCCTGGACGGAGAGCGACAACTACTACCTGGACCGCCGCGAGTTCCTCATCGGCAGCCTGGCCCCGGGTGAGAAGAAGACGTGGAAGGTGAAGGTGCGCCTGCCCAAGGATCTCACCTCGCGCCGCGACGACGTGACGGTGAAGTTCCTGGACGACAACGGCGTGCTGCCCACCACCCTGGTGAGCGAGCTGAACTTCACGGAGCTGCCGCGCCCCGCCTTCGCCTTCAACTGGCAGGTGCTCGACGACTGCGAGACGTGCAACCGCGACGGCGTCGCCCAGCGCGGCGAGGACGTCACCGTAGTGCTGGACGTGACGAACACGGGTAAGGGCAAGGCGCTCGACACGTCCGCGCAGATCAAGAATGGGGGCGACGCGAACATCTTCATCGAGAAGGGCCGCTTCAAACTGGGCGAGATCGCCCCGGGCGAGACGAAGACGGCGCGCTTCCAGCTCGAGGTGAAGAAGGGCCTCAAGGACAACACCTTCCCGCTCAAGCTGACCATCTTCGACGAGCCGCTCGAGGAGTTCGCCATGGAGAAGCTGATGCTGCCCGTGTCGGACACCCCGGTGGCGAAGTTCGAACCGAAGAAGGGCCTGGTGAAGGTGGCGGAGAAGGCGGAGCTGTTGACCGCCCCGCAGCAGGACGCCCCGGTGCTCGGGAAGCTGCCGCGCTCGGTGGTGCTCAACACCGATGCGGTCGCCAAGGGCTTCTACCGGGTGGAGCTGGACAGGGACCGGTTCGCCTTCGTGCGCGCCCAGGACGCCCGCGACACGCGCGGCAAGCCCTCCGTCTCGGTCCTCCAGGGGGTGACGTACGTGGCCCGCCGCTCGCCGCCGGAGATCCGGCTCGACGTGGACGCCAGCCAGGGTGGCCTGGTGGCCAATGGTGAGAAGTACACGCTCTCCGGCGAGGTGGATGACGCCCAGGGTCTGCTGGACATGTACGTCCTGGTGAACGACCAGAAGGTCTACTTCCAGGGCGCCAACACCCACGGTAAGAGCGAGCCGCACAAGCTGAAGTTCACCACCGAGTTCACCCTGAAGGAGGGCAACAACGCCGTCCTGGTGGTGGCGCGCGAGAGCACCGACTTCGCCAGCCGTCGCACCCTGGTCATCCGCCGCCGTCCGGCCGAGATGGCCCAGAAGCTGGCGGCGCCGGCCACGACCACCAAGCCGGCCAAGTCGGCGACGCCGTAACAACGAAGTAGCGCGACTGATCGGCTGCCATCCGGGCGGCTTTCGTCGGGGCAACAGGCCCCCTCGGAAGCCGCCCGTTTTATTGACGCTCTCCTCAGACGCACGCTAGCGTCGCTCCGTTTTGGCGCCGTCGCCGGACGTGTGCCTGGGAGGCGGTACTGAGGATGCGGACGTTCAGCCGTTGGATGGCCCTCGCGGTGCTGGTGTGCGGTCCTGCCGCGTACGCGGATCGCAACGACTTCGAAATCACGAAGCTCGGGAACCCCAGTGCGTTCAGGAACTCGACGCAGACCGAGTTCTCGACCAACTTCCAGGAGGAGGCCAACGGGAACTTCCGAGCCTTCGCGCGCACCTTCGCCGCGGTGATGACCTCGGCGAACCTGATGCCCCCGGAGACACTGGGACACGCGGGCTTCGCTCTCAACGCGGAGCTGAGCGTCATCAGCCTGCCCTCCAGCGTGGTCCTGCCCACGGAGCGCGAGCAGACGGGCTCGCTGCTGCTGCCCTCGGTGCACGTGCGCAAGGGCCTGCCCTTCTCACTCGAGCTCGGGGCTCGCGTGGGGTGGATTGACCGCAGCAGCATGTTCGCCACCACGGGCGAGCTGAAGTGGGCCGCCAACGAGGGCTTCACCTGGCTGCCGGACATCGGCGTGCGCCTCCATGTGACGCGCCTGATGGGCAACAGGGACTTCGACCTGACTGCGACCGGCCTGGACCTGGGCGTGGGCAAGCAGTTCCCGCTCGGCGGCATGGTGACGCTCACCCCCTACGGAGGCATCGACTTCACGGGCGTGATGGCGAGCTCGGACACGCTCGACTTCGATCAGGGTCGCCAGCTGAGCGACACGCTCGTTGAGGGCAACCCCTACGCGGGCTTGGACAACACCGGCGTGTACGAGCAGGTGAAGATGGGGCAGAACATCAACACGCGCTTCTACGGCGGCGTGCGCTTCATCGGCGGCGCGCTGCAGCTGGGCGCCGAGTTCTCCCTCAGCAGCCAGGGCAGCATCCCGGTGACGACCACCACCCGGAATCAGGTGGGCAACACGTTGACGGTCACGACTGAAACGAGGGACCGGGCCCTGCCCGCGGTGGTCGCCTTCAGCACCACGCTGGGCCTGGACTTCTAGTCCGTGGATGTCCCCTCTCCCTCTGGGAGAGGGCTAGGGTGAGGGTAACCGAGCCTGTTCTTCAACCCGTGGCCCGCAGTGGGGACAGGGGGTTCAACCCGGGTTCACCCGATACCCTCACCCCGTCCCTCTCCCGAAGGGAGAGGGGAAATGGCCGCGGTTGTGTGAAGGGGCTCAGGCCGCCCTGCCCCGTAGGGCCTCGCGAATAACGCGGGGCTTGTTGGTGATGAGGTAGGAGACGCCCATCTCCTCCATCGCCCGAGCCCTCTCCGGATCATCCACCGTCCACACCGCCACGCGCAGGCCCTGGCGCAACCACTGCCTCATCCGCGCGGGAGTACACTGCTCGTGGTACGGGTGCACCGAGTGGGACGAAACGAGCGGCGTCACCACGTACGCCTGCGGGCCCCAGCGCTTATCCGGATCGATGAGAAAGCCGCGGCGCAGCGAGGGCGCGGCGGCGGCCGTCCGGAAGAGACACAGCGGGTTGAAGCTGGAAATCACCACCCGCTCGGCCAGCCCTCGGCGGGTGACGAGCTCCGCCACCTTCTGGGACAGGCCTCCGTCATCAGCCTGGTCGCACTTGAGCTCGATGTTGATGAGGAAGTGCGCGGGCAGCGCGTCCAGCACCTCCTCCAGCAGGGGGATGCGGGCGGGCGCGAAGCCGAGCCGGCTGCCCACATCCGCCTGCTTCAGCTTCCACCAAGATGTGGTGCGCACCTCCCAGGGCAGGCCGGCGAGCCGCTCCAGCTTCTCGTCATGACACACCACCACCTCGCCGGAACCACACACCATGGCGTCCAGCTCCACGCCATCGGCCCCCTGGGCCACGGCCTCCTGGAAGGCGGCGAGGGTGTTCTCGGGGGCATCGGCGCTGGCGCCTCGGTGAGCGAGCAGGAGCATGCCTCCCACTGTGCAACAGCCCGGCCCCGAGGGCGAGCGTCCCGGAACCTACCGTCCGGGCGTGACAGGCGGCTTGCCTCCCCCCGGGCATTGCTGCACTGTGCGCGGCATGCTGGGACTGCGTACCGGGGAGATCCTGTTCATCGCCTTCATCCTGGTGGTGGTGTTCTCCGCCGCCCGGATGGGCCAACTCGGCAACGCCGTGGGCAAGTTCGTCTACTCGTTCAAGAAGGCCTCCAAGGGTGAGGACCTGGTGGACGCGAAGACCCTGCCCCGCGCCAGGCGTGGCCAGGACGTCTCCGACGCCGAGTACACGGACTCCGGCCCCAAGCGCGGCTAACGCGACTCCCCGGCCAGCAGGCGCGCGGCCTGATCACGCAGCGAGGGGTGCACGGACGCATCCGCGGCCAGCTCTGCCAGGTCGCTCGCGTTGAGCAGAGGAACGATCTTCACCCCCACCTCGGGCGGCAGGTACGGGTTGAACACGAGCGCGCGGCGCACCGCGTGGCGTGAAGACCAGCGCGAGGACTTCCAGATCTCCACCAGCGGCTCCGGCCGAGCGGGACGGCGCGCCGCCATGCGCACGACCAGGGGCTCGGTGAGCCGGGGGTTGAGGAGCGCGTTGCGCACCACCGCGGGGTTACTCACCGTCACCAGCCGCGCGAGCATGTCCGGGTCTCTGGTGAGCCGCGCCTGCTGCTTGAGGTGTCCCAGGGACTGGGTGAGGAGCCGGGCATCCGCCTTGGCTGCGGCGCCCTCGTCGAACTCCTTCTGGGCCGGCGCCGTCTCGAAGAGGTCCGCCACGGACTCCAGCGACTGCACCTCGGCCATGCGACGCATCGAATCCGCGTAGGGGATGCTCGCGGCCTCCTGGCCCAGCGCCGCCACGAAGGCGGAGAGGACGCAGGTGGCCGGCTCCCAGGACTCCCGAGCCAGGAAGATGACCTGGTGCAGGAGCTCGTTGGCGTCGAGCGGATCCCTCCGGGCGAGCTCGCGCGCGGCGGCCTTGCGGACAATCTCCGCGCTACCGCTCAGGGCATGGAGCCGTCGGACGACGGTCTTGGCCTCCTCACGGCTTGGCATTGCCGGCGCGTCCCTCCTGGGCTCCCTCCCTCGCGGCGACGGTGGTCCGCGGCTCGAGCGTCACTTCGAGCCGGAAGTCGGCCAGGTCCGAGGGGTACTCGTAGAACAGGACGACGAAGGGAGCCCGAGTGCCGGGAGCCACCTCCTTGGAGGCGTCATCCAGGCGGGCCCGCATCGCGTCAGCGTCGCTGGCGCTCTGGAGCGAGTAGAGCTCCTCCGGCGTGGGCACAGCCCCCGCGATTCCCTCCGCGGACATCACCTTCTGATCTCCGTCGAACAGCGAGACGCCCACCTTCACGCGAATGGGGGCAGTGCCACGGTTCTCCACCTCGCCTCGGACGAAGAAGACAGCGCGTCCGCCACGGGTCTCGTAGAGACCGTTGGAGAGATCCTTCGCCACCAGGGGCCGCGTGGGCGACACCATCTCCCGCACCTGCGCGGGAGACAGGGCGGACAGCTCCACCCGCCCATCATTGAGCCAGGCACTGCCCACGGCCAGCAGGACGACCAGCAGCACCGCTCCCACCACGAGCTGGGCGGCCACAGCGGCCAGCCGCTGCACCAGACTCGGACCCGCGGGCGGCGGCGCCTTGGGTGCTTCCAGCTTCGGCGCGGGCGGCGGCGCGGCGATCACCGGCGGCGAGGGCGCCGGCATCATCCCCGGGATATCCGGGAGGATCTCCGTGCTCTGAGCACCCGCCCCCGGGAAGTCAGGGAACGGATTGCGCTCCGTGGGCGCGTTCGCCTTGGCGGTAGGAGTCGCCGCGACGGTCTGCGTGGCACCCCAGTCTGGAATGCCCGACGGCATGGACTGCTGTGGCGCACCCCAGTCCGGGATGCCAGACGGGGCGGACTGCTGCGGCGCACCCCAGTCTGGAATGGCCGACGCGGGCGCGGGGCTCGCAGCGGGCGCCGGAGCAGGGGGCTTCGCAGGAGGAGCCTTCGCAGGAGCCGGAGGCAGCGCGGCCACCGGGTCGAACGCGGCGAACGGGTTGTTGTCCTCGAATCCCCCCATCCCACCGGGGCTCGCGGCCGGAGTGGAGACCGGAGCGGGGGCGGGACTCTTCGCGGGAGCCGGAGGCAGTGCCGCCACCGGGTCAAACGAGACGAACGGGTTGTTGCCCTCGAGCCCCTCCATCTCCTCGAAGACCGGAGCCGGAGTCGGAGCCGGAGCGGGCGCGGCGCCTCGGGGCGGCAACGTAGGCGTGGCCTGGAGCGTCGGCGCATTTTCCGGAGGCAGCGAGAACGGATCATTCTCCTCGAACGCCATCGGCGCACCGCGCGGCTGAACGGGAGCAGCGCCTCGGGGCGGCAACGTGGGCGTGGACTGGAGCGTCGGCGCGTCTTCCGGAGGCAGCGAGAACGGATCGTTCTCCTCGAACGCCATCGGCGCACTGACCTGGGGCGCGGGCGCGGGCGCGGGGCTCCTCGCTGGAACCTGCACGGGCGCGGGCGCAGCGCTCTGGGCCGGCTTTGGAGCCGGCGGGGCGCTGCGGGCAGGCACGGACACCGGAACCGGCTTGGGCGCCGGGGCCGGCGGCAACGTGGGCATCGAGCCAGCAAGCGTCGCCTCGCTGTCATCCGAGCCGAACGGGTTGTTCTCGTCGAAGGAGAAGGGCGCGCTGCTCACGGGAGCGGGCGCGGGGCTCTTCGCCGGAACTGGCAGGGGCACGGGCGGGCTCTTCGCCGGAACCTGGAGGGGCGCGGCGCCCTGGGCCGGCTTCGGAGCCAGCGGATGGCTGCGGGCGGGCACTTGCACCGGGGCCGACGGCTGCACTGGACCGACGGCGACCGCCCCTGCGGGCTTGTTGGGGATGGGGGCCTTGGCGGCCAGCTTGAGGGCCTCGGCGGGCGTAGGCGTGCTCTCGCCGATGAACTCCATCAAGGGGTCCAGGTCGATTGTCGCCGGAGTCTTCGGCGGCTCCGTGGAGGAGACCCGGGGAACGCCCGCCGGAAGACCCCCACGCGCAGCGGCGACCCCGGGCGCCGGAGCCTTCCCGGCCGGGGCAGCCCCAGGCCCGGAGGTCCGGGGCACCTCGAGGGGCGTGCCCGAACGAGGGGTGGCCGGGGCGGGCGTGGCGGACGCGACGTCCTCACGCACAACCCGGAAGGTATGCTGACACTTGGTACAGCGGACCTTGACCCCCTTGTCCGTCACCTTCTCGTCGGGGATCTTGAACCGCGTCTGACACCGCTCACACTTGACGATCATTCAGGGCTCGGCCGGTCCGAGAGTATAGGCGCAGAGGGGCACCACCGCGAGCATGCCTCTACTCGGCTTGCCCGCTCCCACCCCCTCTGCTACAGGCTTTCGTCCCGCACCGTGTGCGCAAGCGTCCGGGCGCAGGGGGAGAACCAGACATGAGCGAGCCAGAGCAGGCAGGCGTACCGAGCAAGGAGCCGAAGGTCATCAAGCGGTACACCAACCGCAAGCTCTACGACACCGTCGAGAGCCGATATGTGACCCTCGATGAGATCGCCGCGATGATCAAAGAGGGCGTGGAGGTCCAGATCGTCGACAATCGGACGAAAGAGGATCTGACCTCGGTCACGCTCGCGCAGATCATCTTCGAAGAGGAGAAGAAGCGGAACCGGATGCCCCTCACGGTGCTCCGGGAGATCATCCGCCATCCGGGCGAGTCGCTGACGGACTTCATCCAGAAGGCGGTCACCCCCCGGGTGGCCTCCATCCGGGAAGAGGCCGAGTCACGGCTGGACAAGCTGCTGCGCCGAGAGGACAAGCAGGAGGGCGAGCCCACGCCTGCCGAGCAGCCGGCCGAGCAACAGCCGCCTGAAGAAGCCACCAACGCGGCCGCGGGCCCAGGTGGTGCGGCGGAGCTGCTCAAGGCCAGCCAGCGCGCGCTGGAGGACTGGCAGCGGAAGATTGACGAGCGGGTGAAGCACGTCGTGGAGAACCTGGCGGGCAACCTGCCGGCGCTCGGCCGCGACATGGCGGTGCTGACGCAGCGCCTGGCCGAGCTCGAGAAGAAGCTGGACGAGCTGGAGAAGAAGAGCCCGCAGAATCCGCAGTAGCGCGAGCCCTCCCCTGCCCTCCCTCTCCCCCTGGGAGAGGGCTGGGGTGAGGGTAGCGCGTGCCTCGGAGTGCGCCTACGCCACGCGAGTCGCCTTCTTGCCACGCTTCGCACCCTTCGAGGGCGCGCCGTCGTAGATCTCCTCGGCGATGGCGCCAAGCATCTGCGCCCCCGTGCTCTTCGGGGCGTACTCCCAGATGGTCTTCCCGTGGCTCTGGGCCTCGTCCACCTTGACGTTGTAGCCCAGGGGTGTGGAGGCGAGGGCGTCGGGGAAGTAGGACTTGAGCCGCTCGAGGATGGCGGTGGCCAGCGCGGTGCGCCGGTAGAGCGTGGGCACCACCTTGGTGATGCGCAGCTCGGCACGGCCCTCGGTCTCGGCGACCTGACGAACAGTGTCGGCCACCTCCGCGCAACCATCGAGCGCGAAGTACGTGAGGGCCACGGGCACGACCACCTCGGTGGCGGCCACGAGGATGTTGCGCGTGGTGATGCCCAGGGAGGGAGGGGCATCAAAGACGATGACGTCGAAGCCCGCGGCCTCGGCGGACGCGAGCCGCTCGGCGAGCCGGTGCGCCCGCCGTTCGTCATTCGCCACCACCAGGGGGAAGTCCGCCATCTCCTTGTAGGCAGGCAGGACGGACAAGCCCTCGATGGCCGAGGGCTGCACCACGTCTTCGAGGCGCACGGCCGGTTCGGTGAGCAGGTGGAAGACGTTGCGCGGCAGGGTGCGCACGTCCAGCCCGAGCGACTTGCCCGCATGCCCCTGCGTATCCAAGTCCACCAGGAGCACCTTCAACCCGCGATCTCTCGCGAGCCACGCGGCGGTGTTGACCGCCAGCGTCGTCTTGCAGGTGCCACCCTTCTCATTGATGAAGGCGATGCGCCGCATACACTCCCCTCTACTTCTTCTTGGCCGCCACCAGCGCGTCCACCTTGGACTCCACCGAGGACAGCAGCCGCTCCAGGTCATCCACCTTGTTGCGCAGCTGCTCCAGGTCCGCGGTGGACGGCAGGTTCATGGCGGAGAGCGCCGTGCGCAGCGCGGTGTCCAGGGTCCCCTTCGCGGCCAGCGAGCGCGCCACCAGGTTCTGCACCATCGCCACGAACTTCTCGTTGGACATCAGCTGCTGCGTCAGCTTGCCGACCCGCTCCTCACCGGTCTCGACGAGCTTCTTCACCATCGGGTTGTTCATGATCATGGCAGCGTCCATTCACTCCGCGTGGGGGTTTGGGGGTAAGGAGGATCCGCGGAAAATCCTGGAACAACGTGCGAACTCTGGAAGGACGCGACGCGGCGTGTCAAGTCGTGGCGGCCAGTGAACACTCCGCGTTGACAGGGGGGAGGGGCATCCCTACGGTTCGCGCCTCTCAATGGCCGGCCTGCTCGACAAGAGGTTGTGGATCGTCTCCGGCAAGGGCGGCGTGGGGAAGAGCACCATCGCCGCGGCCTTGGCGTTGCGCTCGGCGCGCGCTGGCAGACGCACTCTGGTGTGTGAGGTGAACACCCAGGAGCGCATCAGCCGCCTACTCGGGCATGAGCCCGTAGGCCCCGAGGTGACGAAACTGGAAGACAATTTGTGGGCGGTGGACGTGCGCCCCCAGGAAGCCATGCGCGAGTACGCGCTCATGGTCCTGCGCTTCGAGACCCTCTACAAGACGGTCTTCGAGAACAAGGTGGTGCGTTACTTCCTGCGCTTCATCCCCTCGCTGCAGGAGCTGGTGCTGCTGGGGAAGATCCTCTACCACGCGCAGGAGAAGCGGCCGGACGGCCAGCCGTTGTGGGACACGATTGTGATGGACGCACCGGCCACGGGCCACGCCATCACCTTCCTGCGGGTGCCGCAGGTGCTGCTGCAGACGGTGCCGCCCGGGCCTATGTCTCGCGAGGCCATGAAGATGCGAGACATCCTGGAGGACCCGGCGGTAACGGCGGCGGTGCTGGTGTCGCTGCCGGAGGAGATGCCGGTGAACGAGACGCTGGAGCTGCACGCAGCGCTGAGAGACCAGGTGCGGGTCCGCACGCACGCGGCGGTGCTCAACGCGGCCTTCCCCGAGCGCTTCACCGAGGATGATTTGGAGGCGCTGGTGGATCAGCCGGAGCTGCTGCGGGTGGCGCGAGCGCACCATGACCGGGCGGCGCAGACGGTGCTGGCGGAGATGAAGCTGGAGCGCAACCTGCACACGGCGGTGCACCAGGTGCCGCGCATCTTCACGAACAACTTCGACCGCACAGCCATTGAGCAGGTGATGGGCCACCTGGAGCCGCTGGTGACAGGGAAGGCGGGAGCATGAACGCGCTCTCCGAGGCCCTGACGAAGAAGCG
The DNA here is from genome assembly GCF_044360475.1 of Archangium minus. Taxonomy (NCBI): domain Bacteria; kingdom Pseudomonadati; phylum Myxococcota; class Myxococcia; order Myxococcales; family Archangiaceae; genus Archangium; species Archangium minus. Next base: position 3,182,950 of record NZ_CP043494.1, on the reverse strand, counting down.
CGTCCTGGTGTGTGTCGGCTCAGGAGGCGTGGGCAAGACGACCATCTCGGCGACGCTGGCACTGCGCGCGGCGGTGGACGGGCGCAGCAGCCTGGTGTGCACCATCGACCCGGCCAAGCGGCTGGCCAACTCGCTGGGCCTGCACGCGCTGGGCAACGTGGAGGCCGAGGTCCCCGCCTCCGCCCTGGAGCCGCTGGGCGTGAAGCCCCGCGCCCGCCTCCACGCGATGATGCTGGACATGAAGCAGACGTGGGACGACCTCATCGTCAAGCACGCCCCACCGGACAAGCGCGAGAAGATCCTCGCCAACCGCTTCTACCAGTCGCTCTCCAGCGCCCTGGCCGGCAGCCAGGAGTACGTCGCCATGGAGAAGCTGTGGGAGCTGCGCACCAAGCGCGACTACGAGCTCATCGTGCTCGACACGCCGCCCACGGCGCACGCGCTGGACTTCCTCGAGGCGCCCAACCGGGTGCTGGACTTCCTCGACAACGAGGCGGCGAAGAAGCTGCTCACGCCGGCGCTGGCGGCGGGGAAGATCGGCCTGTCGCTCTTCAGCCTGGGCAGCAGCTACGCGGCGAAGGCCATCTCCAAGTTCACCGGCACGGAGACGCTGCAGGAGCTGGCCGGCTTCATGTTGGCCATCGCCCCGATGAACGAGAGCTTCCGGGAGCGAGCGCGCGGCGTGCGCGAGCTGCTGGCGGCGAAGCAAACGGGCTTCGTGCTGGTAACGAGCCCCGGGCGCGAGCGCCTGGACGAGGTGATGCACTTCCACCGGCTGCTGAAGCAGAACGAGATGGAAGTGGTGGCGGTGGTGGTGAACCGGGTGCACCCGATGCCGGGACAGGCGGCGTGGGAAGAGGCGAAGAACCTGATTCCCTCCCGGCGCGCGAAGGTGGAGGAGACGCTGCGGGAGCTGACGGTGCTCGCCGAGCAGGACGCCCGAGGCATCGCCGAGTTGCAGGCCGCGTGTGAAGGGACTCCGCTCATCCAGGTGCCGCGCTTCGAGCTGGACGTGCACGACATCGGCGCGCTGTGGCGCACCGGGCGCTACCTGATGGGTGACGAACTGGTGGCGGCGCTCCCCGCCGCTTGAGGAAGGCCCCTCCGGTGGCGGGGCACTGCCCTCACGAGTCTCGGCACAGCCGGTCCACCCGGTTGAGCAGCGTGGGGATGCGTGAGGCCCCATGCATCCTCCGCACGTGCTCCGCGGCAGTGCTGGCCTCCACCCCCACCGCGGTGACGAACAGCGGACGCTGGCTCTGCCCGCGCAGCACCGGCAGCGCGAGCTGGCTGGAGTGGAACGCCGTCTTGGCCACGCCGATGACCGGCACGCGCCGCCCGAGCGCCTCGTACAGGTGCACGCCGAGCCCGGGCCGCTCCTCGCCCAGCCACACGTACCCGTCGATGACCACCGTCTCCAGCGGCTCCTGGACGGCGGCGAGCACCTTCAACAGGTGAGGAAGCTCGCGGCGGTAGAACTGCCCGGGCTCATAGGGCTCCCCAGGGGGGCCTCGCTCCACCAGGTGCGCGGCCTCGGCGGCGTCGGCCCAGTCCCGGAAGAGCACACAGGCGGCCACGGAGACCTCCGTCCGATAGTCCACGTCCATGCAGGCCAGCATCGTCCGCCTCCTCTCAGTGTCCACCCGTCCGCGCTGGCCCGGTTGCCGGGCAGCGCGCCATGCGGGCGGGAAACACGGGTGAAGGTTAAACTGGGGCCCGCCTGGGAACCCCGGGACAGCCCTCGCTGTCTCCTGGGACTGGAAACAGCGGACGGCCCCTCAGCGGGCCCCTGACGAGATTTGGAGCGGAGGACAGACATGTCGGCCACCTGGCGCAAGTGGGTGTTGGTGGGAGTTGTGGGCCTGGTGGGATGTAAGACGACGGGCTCGGCGGTGCGCGAAGCGCCAGAGAAGCCGAGGCAGGAGGTCCACTTCGATCCGGTGTCGGTGACGGCGGACCTGGAGTTGTCGGAGCTCAACGACGAGGAGCTGTTCGCGGGTGGCACGTCGGCCTTCGCGGCCAACGACTTCGCCCGGGCGGCGCGCTACTTCGGGCGGCTGGTGGACTTCCACCCCCAGAGCAAGCACCGCAACGAGGCGCTCTACAACGCGGGCCTGTCGTACGAGCGTCTGGAGCAGTGGGAGGAGGCGTACCTGCGCTTCTCCGAGCTGGCGGACGCGGAGAAGGGCACGGGGGACGCGCTGGACGCGGCCTTCCGCATGGCCGAGACGCAGTACCACCTGGGGCGCTTCACAGACGCAGCGAAGGTGCTCGGGACGATTGCCGCACGTGAGGACCTGCCGGTGGGCAAGCGCCTGGAGGCCCAGGTGCAGCAGGGCGTGTGCGAGCTGGAGTCCGGACAGCCGGAGAAGGCCGAAGCCACGCTGCGCAAGGTCACCACCACGTACGAAGGGCTCCCGGATAAGGACGAGGTGGAGGACTACTTCCCGGGGCAGGCGCACTTCTTCATCGGGGAGATCTACCGGCTGCACTACGAAGAGGTGAAGCTGGACCCGGAGAAGGGCAGCGACGCGCTGGCCAACGACCTGAACTACAAGGCGGAGCTGCTGCTGTCGGCGCAGGGCAACTACCTGCGCGCCATCCGGGTGGGGAACGGCCACTGGGCGACGGCGGCCGGGTCGCAGATCGGCGCGATGTACGAGAACCTCTACGAGCACCTGGTGAACTCGCCGGCGCCCAAGGAACTGGACGCGGAGGAGGCGCAGATCTACCGCGAGGAGCTGCGCAAGAAGGTCCGGGTGCTGCTGACCAAGTCCATCAACATCTACGAGCGGACGCTGGAGGCGGCTGAGCGCATCGGCTCGCAGAACGCGTTCGTGGCCAAGACGCGCAAGAGCCTGGAGAAGATGAAGGCGCTGTTGCTGGCGGACACGGACGGGGCACCGCTCCCCGCCGAGGCTACCGAGCCCGCCGAGTCCGAGCCGCACACCTGAGCGGAGCGGTCCCCTCTCCCTCTGGGAGAGGGAGCATGCACAACCCGATGACACCGCCTCAGGGAGCGCGCCGCGGCAGCCTCACGGTGAACGTGGTGCCTTCGGCCTCGGTGGAGCGCACCTTCACGGTGCCTCCGTGCGCGCGCACGATGTTGTCCACGATGAACAGTCCCAGGCCGATGCTGCGGCTGGCCCCATCCCCCGCATGAGAGCCCCGCCTCATCGGCTCGAAGAGGTGTGGCAGGAGCTCGGGGGAGATAGGTATGCCCCCGTTGTGCACGCGGAGCAGGACGGCCCCGTCCTCGCCGCGTGTCTCTACCCGGACGGGCGAGCCCTGCGGGCTATAGGCCAGCGCGTTGTTCATCAGGTTGGTGAGCACCTGAGCCAGCCGGTCTCCATCCCACTCCCCCATCCCCTGACCGCTCCTCACCACCTCCACCTCGCGATCAGGATGGGCGAGCCGCACCTCCTCCGCCACCTGTCCGCAGAGGGCGTGGAGGTCGAGCGACCTGCGCTCGATGGGGATACCCCCTCCGAGCCGGACCCGCGTGAAGTCGAGCAGATCGCGGATCATCCGCGTCGCCCGCTCTGTTGATGCCGAAATGCGCGCGAGGCCCTTCGCCTGGCGATCGCTCAAATCCTCCTGCCGCATCAGCGCCGCGACGGACAGGGTGATGGCGTTGAGGGGGTTGCGCAAATCATGGGAGACGATGCCGATGAGCTGCTCGGCGAATTCCGCCCGGTGCTGCGCCTCCGAGTGCCGGCGCTTCCTGTCGGAGATGTCCTGGACGGTGCCAATGAAGCGCACGGCTCGTCCCCCCTCGAAGACAGCACGACCCGTGGAGCGCAACCAGTGCTCGCCCGGGTCCTTGCGCCACAGCGGGCGGAACTCGGAGTCGTAATCACCGCCACTGCCCAGTTGCAGCGCCCGCTGAACGGCGGCGTGCGTGCGCTCACGGTCCTCCGGGTGGATGCCCTCCAGGAAGGTGTCGTACGACACCTCAGCCTCCTGAGTCAGGCCGAAGAGCGCCCTGCACCGCTCGTCCCAGCGCAACACGCCCGTCACCGGATTGAAGTCCCAGGTGCCCAGGTCCGCCGCGCGCACCGCCAGACGCAGCCGATCCTCGCTGGCCCGGAGCGCCTCGCTCGCGGCCTTGCGCGCGGTGATGTCCTGCATCGCCCCCACCATCCGCACCGCCTTGCCGCTCGCGTCCCGCTCGATGAGACCATGGTCGATGACGTAGACGTAGCTGCCGTCCCGGTGAAGGAAGCGGTACTCGTTGCGCCACCGCTGCTCGCCACTGGCAATGGCCGCGTGGATGCCGTGGACGATACGCTCGCGATCCTCGGGATGGATGGCGTCGTACCAACCGGAGATGTGCCCGCTGAGCTCCTCCCGGGCATGTCCGAAGAGCTTCTCCACCGCCCCGCTCCAGGCGACGGTGTCCGTCTGGAGGTTCCAATCCCAAATGACGTCGCTGATGGCCTCGGTCGCCAGCCGATAGAGCGTCTCGGACTTGCGCAGCCGCTCGTTCGTCTGTCGGAGCTGCTGCAGCAGGAGGGCCTTCTCGATGATGCCGGAGAGGTACTCCACCAACGTCTCAAGGTAACGCCTCGCCTGGGGTTCGAAGGGGCGGATCTCCGAAACACCGATGTAGAGCACCCCGAGGAGCTTGCCGTGCGGCCACAACCGAAGACCCAAGAGGGAGCGCAAGCCACTCCGGCGAATGCCCTCGGCCACCGCAGGGCCGGCACTCACCGCGTCCGCCAGGGCCAGGGGCTCCTCGGAGCGGGCCAGCTCGGCCAGGAAAGAGGGAGAGTCCACCGGGACAGGCTCGGTCTCGAACCGCTCGCGCCACCGGCCGGTGTACATGGTGGGGATGAGCAGCTTCCCGCTCGGATCTGCGAGCAGGAGCCCGGCGCCCTCGGCCCGCATGGCCTCCTGGACCACCTCCAACAAGGCGCCCAGCCGCTCGTGGAGGGGGATGGAGCGCTCGCTGTTTCCAATCACCTCGGAGGACAGCGCATCGAGCCGGCGCAGGAAGCGCTTCTCGCGCTGCCGGTCGTCCGCCGTGTAGCCGCTGAAGGTCGCGACCACCTGGTCCATGGCGCCCCGGAGCTCCTCGAAGAGGAGCTGCGTGTCCTCCGGCGAGGGTTGCTCCTGCAGGGGAAGGGCCTCCCAGAGAGCCGAGATGAGACGGCCCATGACGACGTACTCGCCCGTCACCTCCTCCTGGTTGAAGCCCAACCGCACGCGCTGGCTGATATGCGTCTCCTCCAGACGCGTCTTCGTCTTCACGGGATCTCCCCGGTGGCCCTGCCGGGAAATGTTCGCCAGCGTCGAGAGGTACTCGGGGAAAGTGTCGATGAGCTCGTGCTGGGTGAGTCCCCGAGCGGACTCCGTCCGGCTCGCCTCCTCGGCATAGCGCTCAATGAGCTGCTCCCGGTTCCTCTCGATGAATTCGGCGACCGTGGTCATAGGGTGTGGGCGTTCCTCGCCTGACCCGAAGGTGCAGAGGACTCGCGTCCGATGCCAGTACGGCGATGGAGGGGCGTTGTCCTTTCAACGACCTCCCAGGGGCCCCAGCTTCGCCGAAGCCGAGCGCCATGATCCGGGAAGGGGGATAACCCTGACAGGGGCTCAACTCCGCTCATCCGTCTCCAACTCTTCCGGAAGAGGTGCGCTCATGAAAGTCAGCCTTCCTGGGAGTTGAACGACCATGAAGCCCTTCCCGGCGATTTTGACACGCTGCGCGTGCTCTGCCTTCCCACCAACAAGCCACTTGTCCGCGTCTTCTCGTGTCGCGAACTCATGAGCGACCTCGACAGTGAATGACTTGTTAGAAAACTCTTTATAATACCGAATGAAGTCCTCCTCCTGCCTGCTGTCGCGAGTGTAGAGCAACGCGGCTTGAGCCATCTTGGTTGCAGCCCTCTCTTTGGAGTCCTCTGCATACTTCTCGATGACGGAAGAGAGAACACCGATCATCTCATCCAAATCGAACTCTGGAGTATGTGCCATGTTGTCACCAGGCTCGCCGCCTGCTTACAGGGGAGCCAGAACCAGTGCACCGCCAAAAAAGTGCCACTTCAGTCTTGTGCTTCCTGAGCCATTTGATTGCGGCATCCATGGTTGGGAAATGAAACGCCGCCGAAGGGTACCAAGGGGCCAGATCTCACGCACCGACAGCAGATGAGCGCCCTTGTCGGGTGGCGACTACTGGACGTCCCCCCTGGGAAGGAGACGGGCTGAAGGTCTACGATTCCCCAGCCCATGGAGCCCATCTTCACGCCCGAGCAGCTGGCCGAGATCAAGGCCTACCACCTGCCGCTCTACATCCGCAGCGCGGTGAGCCCCTTCATCTACCTGGGCGTGCTGGCCCTCATCCTGGGCGTGCTCGTGCGGCCCTTCTACCGATGGTCCGAGTCCTGGGCGGCCTGGCTGTCCCAGCGGCTCGCGTTCCTGCGGACGGCCCCGGTCAGCCGGGCCTTCGTCAAGGCCATGGACCGACTCTGGGGCGAGCCGGGCTGGGGCGCGGCGATCTTCTTCGCGCTGCTCGTCAATCTCTTCATCGATCTCGTCCACGTCCCGGCGACCATCTACTTCGACTACGTGCTGGAGCACCGCTACGGCATGTCCGCCTATACGCCCCTGCGGTTCGCGCTGGACGAGCTCAAGGGCATCACCCTGCAAGGGTTCGCCACCCTCGCGCTGGTCCTGGGGCTGTACGGGCTGGCTCGCCGAGTGAAGCGCTGGTGGCTGGTGCTGGGTATCCCCTCGGCGCTGCTGCTGCTGGTGTCCTCGGCCCTGGACCCATACCGCAGCCAGGTCTACTTCGAGCAGACCCCCCTGGAGCAGGGGCCCGTGCGCGAGCGCATCACCTCGTTGATGGCCCAGGCAAACATCCCCTTCCAGGACGTGCGGGTGGAGAAGACGTCCGTGGCCAGCAAGCGCATCCAGGCCTACTTCGCGGGCCAGGGCCCCACGCGCACCATCGTGCTCAACGACGTCATCCTCCAGGAGCTCGCACCAGAGGAGCTCCTCGCCGCGGTCGCTCACGAGGCAGGCCATGTCCACGAAGCAAAATGGCCGGGACGCATCGCCTCCTCTGTGGCGCTGGTAGCGCTCCTCTTCGTCATTGACCGGCTGCTGCGGCTGTCCGCCACTCGCGGGTGGTTCGGCACCACGCGCACCGCCGACATCCGCACCCTGCCCCTGCTGTGGCTGCTCTCCTTCTCCGTCTTCTTCCTGAGCAGCCCCCTCTCCGCCGCCTTCTCCCGTGAGCGCGAGCGCGAGGCTGATCGCTATGCCCTCCAGCTCACCCAGGACCCTGACGCCTTCCGCCGCATGCTGGTGAAGGCCGCTCGGGTGAACAAGATGGACCCGGACCCGCCTCGCTGGGTCGTCCTCAAGGGTCACAGCCACCCGCCCATCTCCGAGCGTCTGGCCGCCATTCCCCCCACCCCAGAAAAAAGAGCGCCAGCGGGCGGGTCTCCCTTCCTCACGGAGCCCTCCCACTGACGCTCTCCCGCCGGACCGCCTTCGTCCCCTCCTCCCCTCCGTGGCCCGGCGACTCCCACTCGTGACAGCGGACTACGCCCGCGCCTGAGCCTGCTCCGCCTTCATCTTCTCCGCGGCCACCAGCGCGATGGCCTTCACCAGCGCCTTCGCCCTCCGGCCCGCTGACGTCTCCCCGTTCGGATCCGCCTCCGACGCGTTGGCGATGTCCGTGAAGCCCTGCCGGTTGCCCTGCCGCAGGTACAGCTCGCCGCGGTTCACCAGCGCCACCGGGTTGCTCGGATCGCGCTCCAGCGCCGCGCTGTACTCGGCGATGGCCTCCTCCAACCGCCCCAGCTTCTGGTACACCGTGCCCAACGCGGCCCGGCTCGCGGAGTCCTTCGGGTTTCCCTCCACCAGCCCCTCGAAGAGGATGCGCGCTTCCTCGTAGCGACCCGCCGCCGCCAGGTCACACCCCACCTGCGCGATCGCCTTCGCCTCCGCGAAGGTCATCCCCTCCACCTCCGACCACGTCATCTCCCCGCGCACGAACGCCTTCAGCTTCTCCGTCGTTGCCGTGTCCATGGCTCCTCCCTCGTACTTGATGACCCGTCCCATCTCCGCCTACGCGCTCCGCATGTTGGAGAGGGCCGTCTTCGCCATCTCGTTGAACTTCATGGACAGCGTGCTCATCATCTCGAACATATTCTTCCGCTTCTCGATGAGCTTCTGCAGCCGCAGGTTGATCTTCTCGATGTTGCGGTCCGCGTCCGCGGCCTTCTTCTCGTTGCCCTTCTCGTTCGAGATGCCCGCCTTGGCGTCCTGCGCCGCCGCGAGGTCATCCATCGTCTGGAGGATCTCGTTGTCCAGCTTCTCCGTGAGCGCCATGAGGATGGCTTCGATCTTCTCCTCCAGGCTCATGCTCGGGTCGTTGATGATGCCCCGGACACTCGAGCTGGCCTGACCGCCCGAGGACGACGACGTGCCAGAGGAGCTGCCGGGGCGCACCGAACCCGAGGACGACCCCGACGACGACCCCACGCTCCCGGGCTCCCCGTACTGCGCGTAGTCCGCCTTCACTTTGTTGATCTCTCCCTGCACGTTGTTCAGGGTGATGCGATCGTCGTTCTTGATGTCCTTGAGCACCCCCGCGACACCGCCCTTGAAGCCGCTGAACGAGGTGTCGAGCCGCTCGAAGTAGCCCGGGTTGTCCACCAGGAAGCGGGCCGCCTTGCGCAGCTCGGGAGACACGCGCGAGTCCTCGGAGATGCGCTTCAGGTCCGCCCTCGACAGCGACCCGTCCAGCTTCCCGTCCGTCGCGTCGAGGTAGCGGAAGTTCTGCTCGAGCGTCTGCAACGAATGGAGGTAGTCGTTCATCTTGGGGTCCAGGTGGCTGCCCCCGTTGACGCCACACGACTCGCGCGAGCCGCTCGTCTCCACCGCCGAGGAGCCGTGCCGCGGCTTCGCGTAGCCCTCGCAGGCGCGCTGCTCATCCTTGGGCGCCCTGTACTCGGTGGTGGCCGGCGGATTCTTGGTCAGCTCCTGCGCGAGCCCCATCGCGCCATCGGCCGCCAGCATCACATTGCCCGTCACCGCCCCCACCGCCACCTTGGCCGCGTTGGTGATGGCCGGCGGGAGCCCCAGTGCACTGCCCGCCATGTCGATGAGCGCACCACCCGACAGCAGGTTCGTCACTCCCCCCAGGGCATTGCCCAATCCCTTCAGAAAATCACTCATGGTTTCTCCTTCGTCGTGTTCCGCGCCCGACGAATTGCAGTGGCAGTGCCGACCCCGGCCTGGGCACGACACCAACGAATTCAGCGAGTTAGCCCGAGCACCGAGCGGGCACGGTCCTTCCTCGCGGACGGGACGGTCCACAGCGGGGGATTGCGGTTAGATTCCGCCGCGCATGCGCACCCTGGGCCTCGACGTGGGTACCAAGACAATCGGCGTTGCTGCCTCGGACGCCCTGGGCCTCACCGCCCAGACCGTGACGACCATCCGGCGGACCAGCCTCAAAGCGGACCTCGCCGCACTCGCGGAGCTGGTGCGCGAGTACGAGGCCGAGCGCTTCGTCGTTGGGTTGCCCCTCAACATGGATGGCTCCGAGGGCCCTCGCGCCGAGGCCACTCGCAAGTTCGTGGACGTGCTCACCCAGTCCACGGGCCTCCCCGTGGAGCTATGGGACGAGCGCCTGTCCACCGTGGCCGCCCAGCGCACCCTGCTCGAGGCGGACCTGTCGCGCGCCAAGCGCCGCGAGGTCATCGACCAGATGGCCGCCCAGTTCATCCTCCAGGGGTGGCTCGATGCCCGGCGCCCGCCCTCGGGGGCGTTCGATGACGACGATTACGACCCGGAGCCGTAAGTGAAGAAAGCCCTCCTCGCCCTGCTCGTCCTCGTGGTGCTCGCGGCTGCCGCCGCGGGCGGTTGGTACCTGCGCCGCGAGCAGCGAATCACCGCGTTCGCCGCCACTCCCGTCACCCTGCCCCAGGAAGGCGTCACCGTCAGCGTGCCCACTGGCACCGGTCCGAAGACGCTCTCCCAGATGCTGGCGGACGCGGGCGTCGTCACGGATCCGGAGCTCCTCTACCTCTTCATCCGCCGCGAGAAGGCGGGTCCCAAGCTCAAGGCCGGTGAGTACCTCTTCGAAGGCACCCTCACCCCCGCCCAGGTGGTGGAGCTGCTCGCCTCTGGCAAGGTGAAGGTCTACCGCTTCACCGTCCCCGAGGGCCTGCGCGTGGAGGAGATCCTCCCCATCCTCGCCGGCTCGGAGCTGAAGCTGGAGCAGAAGAAGCTGGAGCAGCTCGTCTCCGACCCGCGCTTCCTGCGCGAGGCCGGCGTGCCCGCCTCCTCCATTGAGGGCTTCCTCTACCCGGACACGTACACCTTCACCCGCAACGCCACGGAGGAGCGAGTGCTCGCACGCATGGTGGAGCGCTCGCTTGAGGAGTACCGGAAGGCAGACGCGCAGCGGAAGTCAGGGGTGAAGCTCTCGCTGCTGGAGACGTTCACGCTGGCCTCCATCGTGGAGAAGGAGACGGGGCAGCCCCAGGAGCGGCCTCGCATCGCGTGTGTCTTCCACAACCGGCTGCGCCAGGGCATCAAGCTGCAGACGGACCCCACGGTCATCTACGCCATGAAGCTGCTGCGCGGGGTGTACTCGAAGAACATCACCAAGAGGGACCTGGAGACGCCGCACCCGTACAACACGTACACCACGGTGGGGTTGCCGCCGGGACCCATCGCCAACCCTGGTGCTGCGGCCATCCAAGCGGCCCTCCATCCGCTGGACTGCGAGGACCTCTTCTTCGTGTCGCGCAACGACGGCACCCATATCTTCTGCCCCACCCTGGAGTGCCACAACGCGGCCGTGGAGAAGTGGCAGGTGGAGTTCTTCCGCGCCAAGCGTCGGCAGCGGGCAGGCGGCGCGAACTAGCCATCCTCCGCACGCCTCGGCCACCGAGGCACCAGGGAGACGCGGTGGCCTCCGTCACCTCTGCGCACGAGAGAGCGCGAGCTGGAGGCATGCTCCCTGTTCGAGCCGGGGTGTCCACTTTTGGAGGGCGGGGGATACATCCCCTTCTTCCACGAGGTGGATCATGGCAACGGCGACACAACAGAAGGCAGGCGTGGAACTCCTGGCAGGCCCTCCGGTGAGGGTGAGCTGGGGTTCCATCTTCGCCGGGGCGGTGACGGCGCTGGGGCTCTGGATATTGCTCTACGCACTCGGCCTGGCGCTGGGCCTGTCCTCCATCAATCCGCAGGACACCGGGAGCGCGAGGTCCTCCGGCATCTTCACTGGCATCTGGAGCATCATCTCTCCGCTCATCGCCCTCTTCGTGGGCGGCGTCGTGGCCGGGCGCGGTTCAGGGGCCCAGACGAAATCGAGCGGAGGCATGCATGGGCTCGTCATGTGGGGGCTCACCACGCTCGTGGGCCTCTGGTTGCTGGGCAACCTGGTCTCCACCCTGGCAGGTGGACTGCTTTCCGTGGGGAAGTCGGCCGTCCAGGCCACTGGGTCAGCGGTGTCGGCAGGCGCCTCTCAGGGTGGAGGCGTGGGTCAGGTGGCGCAGAGCTTCGGACTCGATGCCAATGACGCCCTGCGCCCCATCAACGAGCGCCTGCAAGCCCAAGGCAATCCTCCGGTGACGGCGAGCCAGCTCGAGGCCGCGACTCGAGACGTGGTGCGGACGGCGGTGCAGCAGGGCCGGCTCGACCGGCAGCTCTTGGTGAGCTCCATCGCCGAGAACACGCCCCTGTCGCGCGCGGATGCCGAGGAGGTCGCCAGTCGCGTGGAGACCCAGTTCAAGACCTTCCAGGGCCAGGCGGGTCAGGCAGTCCAGTCCGTGCAGACAGGCGCGCTCAAGGCGGCGGATGTCACCGGCAAGGCGCTCTGGGGTGTCTTCGGCGCCCTCTTCCTGGGGCTCATCTCGGCGATCCTCGGTGGCACGGTGGGCGTGAGCAAACGCCAGCGCATCTACGCGGAGGGCGCGGTGGTGACGAGTCCACCCGAGGGCGGGTTGCCACCTCCGCGTCGCGAGGTGTACCCGTAGGCACCTGCGGCTGGACGTGGGCGCGCTGAACCGAGCGTTGCCCGGATTCTCATGGTTCCGGGCCGAGACCCGGGCCGTGATGCAGCCGGGCATGCTTCACCCCCTTATCTGCCTCCAAGGACGACACGACTCATCGTGACGCATGGATACCGCAGCGTGTCGTCAGGGTGGCGGCACGTCCCGCGGTGCCCCAGTGCCCACCACCCACAGGAGGCAGCCATGTTCCAGCGCAGTCAGTTGAAGGAAGGGATGACGGTCCGCAGCTTCGACGGCGAGAAGCTCGGCAAGGTGTTCGCCCTGGGAGATGATGCGTTCCACATCGAGAAAGGCATCTTCTTCCCGAAGGACTACCTCGTGCGGTACGAGGAGATCTCCGACATTCGCGACGGGGAGATCATCCTCACGCACGGCCGCGAGGGACTCCTCCGTCTATCCGACCAGGACACGTACAGGACGGCCTCCCCCACGGGAGCAATCTCCGGCGTGGGGCTGGGCGCGACCACCGGTCTGGGAACGAGCGCGGTCGCCTCGGACGTAGGACCGAGCACGGTGACCTCGGATCTCCGAGCGGATACGAGCATGAGCGCCGCCAGCACGGAGCGCTCGTGGGAAGGCCGCCGCTCGGACGAAGTGGCCGTCCCCATTCACAAGGAGGAGATGGACGTCAGCAAGCGGGACGTCCAGTCCGGTGAGGTACGCGTCCAGAAGGAGGTCGTCGAGGAGGTGAAGACGGTGAGCGTCCCGGTACGCCGCGAGCGCGTGCGCGTGGAGCGCCGCGACGTCGCCCCGGAGCGGCCCGCCATGAACGCCTCTTTCCAGGACGAGACGGTGGTGGTGCCCCTGCACGCTGAGGAGGTGGAAGTCCACAAGCGCCCCGTGGTGTCGGAGGAGGTCGTCATCCGCAAGGACGAGATCGAGGAGGAGCGCCGGGTGGCAGAGCCGCTGCGCCACGAGGAGGTCGACATCCGCACGTCCGGAGAAGAGGACACGCGCTCGCTCAACCTCAACCCTGATGATCCCACCTTGCGCCGCTCGTGACAGGAACAACCCCAGGCCACTTCCCGGAAACAGGAGGTGGCCTTCCCTTCCAGGCTGTCAGCCGCAGTGGGCCTCGACGGCCTTCAGCAACGCGTCCACCCTGAACGGCTTCTTGAGCACCACCTGCGCTTCAAGCCGAGCGCTCCACTCGAGCACAGTCGTGGCGACGATGACGGGAACGGAGTGGGCAGCCAGCGTCCGACGGAGCTCGTGCATGGCCTGTTCGCCATGCAGCAGCGACGTCCTCAAATCCAGCAGGACGATGCAGGGGTTCTCCAGGGACCGCAGCACCGCCTGGGCCTCCAGACAGTTGGGGGCGACGACAACCGTATAGCCCTCCTCCGTCAACAGCGCATGGATGGCGTCCCGGATGTCCGGGTCGTCCTCGACGATCACGATGGGCTTGGAGAGTGTGGCCATATGGAGCCTGCGGCGTGCCGGGGTAGCCGCACGGTGAAAGTAGTTCCATCACCCTCGTGGGAGTGCACCTCGACGCTCCCGCCGTGGGCTTCAGCAATCTGTTGAACGATGAAGAGGCCCAGCCCCAGGCCCGAGGTCGGGTGCGCATCGCCTTCCACCGCCCGCCGGAAGGGCTCGAAGATGCCCGTCATCAGCTTGCGCGGGATGGGCCGCCCCTCGTTGTGCACCACCACGCTCACGGTGTCGCCCTCGTCCTGGAGGGTGAAGTCCACCGGCGTCTCCGCGGGGCTGTAGTCGAGCGCGTTCTTGCCCAGGTTTCCCACCAGCTGCGCGAGCCGATCCGGGTCCCACTCGCCCAGGAAGTGACCGTCCGCCGCCAGCCGCAGCTCCCTCCCCGGGTGGCTGATCTCCAGCTCCTCCAACACATGGCGGCAGAGGTGACGCAGGTTGGTGGGCCGGGGATGGATGGGGATGCCGCCGCCCAGCCGCCCTCGCGTGAAGTCGAGCAGCTCGCCAATCATCCGCGCCATCCGCTCCCCACTGGTGACGATGCGGCGCACCACCTTCGTATGCGTCGCGGGAATACCCTCCAACCGAAGCAGCGTATTGGCCGAGAGCAGGATGGCGTTGAGCGGGTTGCGCAAATCATGGGAGACGACGCCCAGGAAGCGCTCACGGAACTCCGCCGTCTGGCGCAGCCGCTCCTCCTGCTGCTTGCGCTCGGTGATGTCCATGACGACGCCGCCCACCCCGAGCATCCTCCCGTCCGCCGCGCGCACCGGGAAATAGTCCCCCACCCAGTGGTGGATGACGCCCGGCTCATTGGCCGGCGCGGCGCTGAACTCCTGGCCCCTCGAGGCCTCACCCGTCTCCAAGACTCGCCGCAGGATGGGCTCCAGCGCCGGCCCACTCTCCGGAATCACCTCGTTCACGTGCTTGCCCAGGTGGGCCTCCACGGGGGGGCCGTTGTGGGCGGCCAGCGCCTCGTTGATGCGCACGTAGCGCAACTCTGTGTCGAACAGGGCCAACCCCGCGGGAGCCGCTCCCATCAGCGCGTCCAGCAGCGCCAGCGTCTCCTCTGCCTTCTCCCGCGCGGCGCGCTCGCTGGCGGCGAGCGAGGCCTGCACAATGAGACCCGTGGCTCGGCTCACCATCGCCCGGAACAGGAGCTTGTCCTCGTTGGAGAACTCGAAGGCGGTGCGGCTGCCCATGTGGGCGACGCCGATGACCTCCTCCCCGAACATCAACGGGACTCCGTAGAGCGCACGCGTCCCCCGCGCGCGGATGAGCTCGCTCTTCACCAGCGGCTCCGTCGCCGCCGAGCGCAGCTCTATGGGCCGCTGCTCGGCCGCGATGCGCCCACTGAAGCCCTCCCCCACCCGCAGGCTGAAGCCGGAGGCCACCTCCTCCTCCAACCCCACGGAGGAGCGCACCCGGAGGACGTCCCCCTCACGCAGCAGCAGGGAGACGGAGTCCACCGCCTCGGTGGTCTCCAGCATGACGCGCAGCAGCTTCGGCAGGAAGGTGGTCAGGTCCTCCGTCCCGAGCGCCGCCTCGGAGATGCGATCCAACGCCACCAACGTGCGCTCGCGCGCGCGGGCATAGCGTGAGACGGCCGCGGCCACGGCTTCGTCGAACGTGCGGTTGAAGGACACCACCTCGCGCATCGCTACCGCCATGCTCGCCGCGCCGGCTGCCTCGACGTGCTCGCCATAGAGCTGGAGGATGCAGGCGCGCAGCAGCGCGTACTCCTCCGCGACCTCGTCCAGGTCGAAGCCCGAGTCCAGCCGCTCGAGGGCATGCACCTCGGGCATCTGCTCGAGCGTCTGGTGCTCGCCCGTATGCACGGTCTCCACCACACAGGCGATCCGCTCCAGCAGATCTGGCAGGTGATCGAGGAGCCGGGGCCGCGAGAGCCCCTGGGCATAGGGAAGTCGACGCACCGCCCGCTCCCAATCCTCAAGGAGGCGGGAGCGGTGCTCCCGGATGAAGGCGCCGAGGCGCAATCGCTCTTCTCCCACCCCTTGGGTTTCGTGCTTGACCATCGCGAAGAGTGCAAACGCTCGCCACGCTGTGGATTCAGCGGCCCCTCGCCAACTCCTGCTCCTCGGCACGCAGGGTAGCCAGGGGAGCAGAGGGTGGGCTTCAAGGACGGGTACGGACAATCTCCCGGAGCGTGAGGCGCCGACGCACGGTGTCCACCTCGTACATCGCGAGGTACCCCTCCAAAGAGAGGGAGCGGATGATGAGAGGCTCGGCTTCCTTCTTCGGCAGGGGCGCCGGCGTGGGCGCCCTCAACTGGGCCGCGATGCCGTCCAACGCCTGGCGGATGCGTTGGTAGCTCTCCAACGGCAGGTGCGCCAACTGCTTCCAGGCAGAGGGACTGACTTCCACGCTGTAGGTATTGAGACTCTCGGGGCGCCGCATTCCGGGCTGAGCCATTGCACGTGCCAGGCCAATCCGATCATCTGTCGGTTTCAACACTTACCCGGGCACCCCCCCGGGTGACTGACGTTCCTACAGTCAGGAATCGGAAACATTTACGGACTCCCCCTGGCGCCGAGACCCCGAGGGAGCAGGGGGATGGAACGCGCAGCTCACCCCAGGGTCTGGGCTTCCGGGGTGGGCAATGGCCACCTGTACGGGGGGAGCCTCCTGAGTGTGTCCCATGACGGACGGCCTCCCACGACCCGGAGCTTGCCTGGAGACAGGGGCGGCTCCACGCATGACCTGATGAGGGGATCTCCCCCATGAGCCCGCTGTCCATGCACCCTGGCACCTTCGAGGCTTCTCCCTGGGATGGGCAGGCGTTCTGGGACGCCCCCATTGGCATCGCCTTCTTGGATGAAGGCCTGCGCTACCTGCGCATCAACAAGATGCTGGCCGCCATGAATGGCCTCCCGCCCGAGCTGCACATCGGCAGGTCCATCCAGGAGGTGCTCCCGGCCATTCCCCCGGCAGTGGTGGAGTCGCTCGAGCACGTCCTGGCCACGGGCCAGCCGATCTTCAACTCCGTGCTCACGCGCTGGGCCGCCCCCCGCCCCAGCGAGGCCCAGCACTTCCTCGCCCACTACTACCCTGTGAGGAATGAGGCCGGCGCCCTCATCGCCCTGGGGACTGCCGTCCAGGACATCACCGGGTGGCGGCGCGCCGAGATGGCGCGCGACAGGAGCGAGGCACGTTTCCGCGCGCTGGTGCTGGCCACCGCGCAGGTGGTGTGGACGACGGATGCCCACGGCGAGTTGGTGGAGGAGAGCCCCACCTGGAGGGCCTTCACTGGCCAGACGCCGCAGCAGAGCCTGGGCTCAGGTTGGGTTGACGCCATCCATCCCGAGGATCGCACCCGGGCACGGTCGGCCTGGAGGCAAGCCGTGCACCACCGGGAGCTCTACACGGTGGAGTACCGGTTGAGGAGGCCCGATGGGAGCTACACCCCCACCCTGGCGCGCGGAGCCCCCGTCCACAACGCGGATGGCTCCATCTTGGAGTGGATTGGCACCAACACCGACATCTCCGCCAGTCACCGCGCGAGGGAGGAGCACGCGCGGCTCCTAGGGGAGCTCCAGCAAGCCGTGCGCATCCGGGACGAGTTCCTCACCGTGGCCGCGCACGAGCTGCGCACACCCCTCACCACGCTGGGGCTCCGGCTGCAGTCGCTCGGAAATGACGCTCGGGGCTGGCCGGGGGCCCAGCTCGCCCGCCGGGCACTTGAGCAGCTCGAGGTGATGCGCCGGCAGGTGAAGCGGCTGACGACCCTGGTGAATAGCCTGGTGGATGTGACCCACCTCTCGGAAGGACGGCTCCAGCTGGAGCTGGAGAGCGTGGAGCTGTGCACGGTGGTGCGAGAGATCACCGTTCGGCTCGCGGACGAGGCCGCACGGGCCGGCTGCACCGTGAAGTTGGAGGCGAATTGCGAGGTGCCAGGCCGCTGGGACCGGCTGCGCTTGGAGCAGGCCCTGGTCCACCTGCTGTCCAACGCCCTCAAGTATGGCGCCGGCAGGCCCATCCACATCCACGTCATGAAAGGGGAACAGAAGGCGAGGTTGACGGTGCGTGACGAGGGCATCGGCATCGCGCCGGAGCACCTGCCGCGCGTCTTCGACCGCTTCGAGCGTGGGGTGTCAGAGCGGCACTATGGGGGCTTGGGGCTGGGCCTCTACATGACTCGGCGAAGCATCGAGGCCATGGGCGGCACGGTGAGCGTCGAGAGCAAGCCTGGGGAGGGAGCCCTCTTCACCGTGGAACTGCCGCTGCGGCCCCCCGAGGAGGAAGGGCGGCCGTGAACCTCGAGACGCAACCGCCGGAGCCCTCGTCCCCCTCCCTCGCAGAGCTGCTGGAGGAACGGCACGCGGACATCATCCAGCGCTGGACCGAGCGGTTGCGCCGGGGGCTCGCGCCCGAGGAGCGGACGCGGTGCGAGCTGGAGGACCATATCAGCGACGAGCTGTGGGAAATGACCGCAGTGCTGCGCCAGCACGAGGCCACGGGGGACCGCCCGGTGCCGGAGTGGAACCCCATGACTCGGGCGCATGGGGCCTGGCGCCTGCGCAGGGGCTTCGACGTGCGGGAGCTGATGCGCGAGTACCACGTGCTGCGCGAGTGCATCCTCGACCTGGTGGAGGAGACGAACGTGCGCGTCACCCTGGGGGAGGTGCGCGCGCTGTCGGCCTTCCTCACCACCCGCGTCGCCGAGAGCGTGGTCGAGTACACCCGCCAGCACGACGAGCAGACCCTGCTGGGGGGTGAGGAGCGCTTCCGCCTGCTCGTGGAGGGCGTGGAGGGCGTGGAGGACTATGCCATCTACATTCTCGACCCAGAGGGCCGGGTCATGAGCTGGAACGTGGGCGCCGAGCGCATCAAGGGCTACTCGGCGCAGGAGGTGCTCGGCCAGTCCTTCTCCCGCTTCTACACGCCCGAGGACGTCGCCGCCGGAGTGCCCGACAAGTGCCTCCAGGCCGCGGCCACCCACGGCCATTGCCGGACCGAAGCGTTGCGCATCCACAAGGACGGCCACCGCTTCTGGGCGGACGCTGTCATCACCGCCCTGCGCGACGAGCACGGCGTGCTGCGCGGCTTCTCCGACGTCACCCGTGACATCTCCAAACGCAAGCGCGCCGAGCAGGCCCTGCGCGAGACGACCCAGCGGCTGCAGGCCATCCTGGAGACGGCGGTGGACGGCATCATCACCATCGACGAGCGAGGCCTCATCCAGGACGTCAACCCGGCCACGACGCGCATCTTCGGCTACGCGCCCGAGGAGCTCATCGGCCGCAACGTCAGCACCCTCATGCCCGAGCCCTACCGGTGCGAGCACGACGGCTACATAGACAGCTACATGTGCACAGACGTGCGCAAGGTCATCGGCATCGGGCGCGAGGTGGAGGGCCGGCGTAAGGACGGGAGCGTCTTCCCCCTGGAGCTCTCTATCAGTGAGACGCTCCTGCCCCAGGGCCGACTCTTCACGGGCCTGGTGCGCGACATCACCGCACGCAAGCGCGCCGAGCGCACCCAGGCCTTCTTCATCGAGGTGGGGACGGTGCTGTCCCAGTCGCTCGACGTGCACATGACCCTGAGGCGACTCGCCTCGCTGGCCGTGACGCACCTGTGCGACTACTGCATGGTGGATCTGCTGGGCGAGGACGGGCGGCTGCACCGCCTGGAGATGGCGGCCCGCGCGCCGGAGAAGCAGGTCCTCCTGGAGATCTCACGGCCCTACCCTCCCCTGCTGGGGAGCCACAGCCCCGTGGCCCGCGCCCTGGAGAGCGGCAACGCCGTGGTCATCCCGGAGATCACCCCCGGGTGGCTGGATGCCGCCGCTCGCAACGCGGAGCACCGGGCCAACCTGGAGGCGCTCGGCCCGAAGTCCGTGGCGCTCGTCCCCCTGGTAGCCCGAGGCCGCAAGCTCGGCATCATCAACCTCGCCTGGACGAGTCCCCATACCGGTGACTTCAACGCGGACCTGGAGATAGCCAAGGGGCTGGCAGACCGCGCGGCCGTGGCCATCGACAACGCGCGCCTCTACCAGGAGGCCCAGGAGGCCATCAAAGTCCGCGAGGACGTGGTGGCCATCGTCAGCCATGATCTGCGCAACCCGCTCAACGCCATCACCCTGTCGGCCACTGCCCTGCTCAAGCGCGAGGACGTGGACGAGCGCTCCACGAAGGCAGTGAGCCGCATCTACGCCGCGGCGGAGCGCGCCAGCGGGATGATCTGCGACCTGCTCGACTTCACCCAGGCGCGCGTGAGCGGCATCCCCGTTCAGCCCGCGCCGCTGGACTTCCACGAACACGTCCATCGGGTGGTGGAGGAGGTCCAGCTCGCCTGGCCCGAGCGGCACATCACCTTCCACGCCCACGGCGATGGCCGGGGCGAATGGGACGAGGGGCGCCTGGCCCAGGTCGTCACCAACCTGGTGGGCAACGCCCTGCAGCACAGCCCCGCGGGCACGCCCGTGCGGGTGTCCACCTGGGACGAGGGCCAGGACGTCCGCCTCGAGGTGCACAACGAGGGCGACCCCATCCCCTCCGAGCTGCGGACGATGCTCTTCGAGCCCTACCAGCGAGGACAGGAGGCCGGAGAGGGCCGGGGCAGCCTGGGCCTGGGCCTCTACATCACCCGGCAAATCGTCCTCGGCCATGGTGGCACCCTCGACGTGCAATCCACCGAGGACGAGGGCACCACCTTCACGGTGCGGCTGCCCCGACACCAGGCCTGAGCTACCGGGCGGAGTTCGCCCGCGCGAGCAGCCGCGCGTTGGACACCACCAGGCCGGCCCGGTCAGCCAGCTCCTGCAGGAGCGCCTGCTCCTCCGGGGTGAAGGGCAAGTCCGGCCGCGAGCGGAACACCCCCAGGGTGCCGAGGATCTGCCCCTGCGCGCGCAAGGGGACGATCAGGACGCCGTGCAGGCCGAAGCACTCAACGAAGGGACGCACCTGGGGCTCCAGCGACTCGAGCAACCCTTCCTGGCGAACGCGTGACACCCGCAGCGGCTGGCCGGTGCGCAGCACGCGCAGGGCCGGCCCCTCCTCGCGCTCGTAGGTGCCACGGATCGTCTCCTGGAGGAGCGCGCGTGCCCAAGGATCTGGGTGGTACATGGCGGAGAACGTCACGCCCCCCGAGACCTCGTCACCCAGCAGCAGGGCACAGGCATCCCCGAACGACTCCGACACGCGCCGCACCAGGGCCCGCGCGGACGCCTCCACGTCTCCTCCGGCCTCCGAGAACGTCTTGACCGCGTCGGCCAACAGCCGCATGTGCTCCGCCTGCTCGCGCGCCACCGCGAGCAACCTCGCGCGCTCGAGGGCCTGGGAGCACAGCTGCGCCAGGGCGGTGAGGAAGTTCCGCTCCTCGGGCGAGAAGGGCCGCTTGTCTTGGAAGGACAGCCACAGGCAGCCCAGGCTGTTCCCCTCGACCCGCAGGGGCAGCGCGACGCGGGCCTGGAAGGAGGACAACACGGCGGCCATCTGGGGGTAGTCCGCCAGGAGCTCCTCGGTGGAGGAGAACCAGCGGGCTTCCCCCGTGCGCACCGCGTCGAGCTGAGGCATCCGGTCCTCCGCGGAGAGGTGACGCACGCGGCGGACGAGCTCCTTGGAGTAGCCCACGTCATGGAGCACGCGAAGGGACCCCTCGGGCTCACGCCAATAGACAAGGCCCGCGTGGGTGCCCACCTGCTGGAGCCCCTCGGTGAGGATGGCGCGTGCAACCTCCGCGGGAGTCGCGGCCCGGGACAGCGCCGCCGCCACGGCCTGGAGCCGGGAAGCACGCCCCTGGGCCTCGCGCGCCTCGCGGTACAGCAGCGCGTTGTCCACCGCGAGCCCCGCGCGCCGGGCCAGCTCCTGCGCCAAAGGCAGGTCCTTCTCGCTGAAGCGCCGGCCGCTCTCGGCGTGCACCAGGGAGAGGGCCCCCAGCACCCGTCCGCGCGCCA
Organism: Archangium minus; assembly: GCF_044360475.1. Lineage (NCBI taxonomy): Bacteria > Pseudomonadati > Myxococcota > Myxococcia > Myxococcales > Archangiaceae > Archangium > Archangium minus. The sequence continues at coordinate 3,161,563 of NZ_CP043494.1, read as the reverse complement.
CGAGGGGCAGACACAGCGACGACTTGAACCCCAGCGTCCGGGCCAGGCGGAGGTGGTCCTCGCTCCGGACCAGACGGGGCAGAAGCTCGTCCGACATGTGCTCAATCAGGAGGGGCTCTCCCGTGCGCAGCACCTGGCCAATTCCCCCATGGGAGGTTCGGTCGATGGGCCAGCGGCGGGCGATCTCGAAGGCGAGCTCCGCCTTCTCAGGCTCGCTGTGCACCGCGGCGACCCGCTCCACCGCGCCCGTCTCGGAGAGCAGATCCACCGCCGCCCAGTCGGCCAGCCGCGGCACGACCAGCTCGGCCAACCGCTGCAGGACGGTGCGGTCCTCCAGGGAGGAGAGCAGCTCGCCGGCCTCCGCCATCAACCGAAAGCGGCCCTCGCTCTCGCGCAGCGCATGCTCACGCTCCTCGAGCTTGCGGCGCGCGCGCACCTGTTCCGTCACCTCCACCGCGTGGGTGAGCAGCCACTCCACCTCGCCCTGCTCGTCCCGGAGCGGCTGGTAGACGAGATCGAAGAAGGCCTCCTCCAGGACGCCGTTGCCGTGCCGATCGAGCACGATGAGCATCTCGCGGCCCACGAAGGGCTCGCCGGTGCGCATCGCCTGCCGGAGCGCCTCCATCACCCCCGGCTGCGAGACGACTTCCGGCATCACCTCGCGCAGGGGCCTGCCCAGGGGCACGGAACGGCCCACCACCTTCTGGTAGAGGGGGTTGGCGAACTCGAAGACGAAGTCCGTCCCCCGGGTGATGGCGATGGCCGCCGGCGTCTGCGTCAGGAGGCTCAACAACCGCAGGCGCTCGGACTCGGCCTTCTCGCGCTCCGCCTGGAGCTTGAGCCGCTCGCGGTGCAGGTACAGCTCGACGAACACCTCCACCTTGGCGCGCAGCACCCGCGGGTCGAACGGCTTGAAGAGGAAGTCCACCGCGCCCATGGAGTATCCACGGGTAGTGAAGTGCGCGTCGGCCGTCAGCCCAGAGATGAAGATGATGGGCGTGCGGCACGTCCGCTCCCGCTCGCGCATGAAGCGCGCCACCTCGAAGCCGTCGATGTCCAGCAGGTGCACGTCCAGGAGGACGACGGCGCAGTCCATCTCGAGCAGCAGCCGCAGGGCATCCCCACCCGACGACGCCGTCACCACCCGCTGGCCCAGGGGCGCGAGGAGCGCCTGGATGGCAACGAGCTGGTTGGGACTGTCATCGACGACCAGGATGGTCGCTTGATCCGTGGGGGCTGCCGGCTCGGGAAGCAATGCGGCGGACGTCATGGCCTGGGTGTTCGTGAAGAGTGCTCGTGCTGGAGGATTCCAGAACCCGGCGTCTCGTGTTGTCGCACGAACACACGGGCCCCGGCCATGCCTTCCTCACGGCAACTCCACCAGGAGGCAGCCAAGGGCCAGGTGTCTGTCACCTGGCCAACCGTGAAGGAGGCGCGAGCCCCTCCGCGGCCCTGCATCAGCGGCGCTGATAGACGTGCAGCGGCGCGGTGAAGCCGTCGAGCTCCTGGTACGCCACGCCGTCGAGCGTCAGCGTGCGGCCCTCCAGATTCACCCCGGAGTCCTTCACCAGCGAGCCACCGTCGAAGCGCACGAGGTACTCCGGCTGGGCCTCGCGCAGGTGCTTGCGGAAGGTCTCCCAGCGCACGCGGGCGAGCCGCTCGTCCGGCAGCCCGGAGAAGAAGGCGAGCTGGAGGTCCAGGTAGCCCGGGTCCTGGTCGAGCACGGCAGCGCCTCCCTTGGGAGCGACCTCCTCCTTGAGGAAGCGAGCCACCTGCATCAGCGGCACCGGGTTGGTGGAGGTGGGGCTCACCGGACGGAGGCTGTCACGCATGCCGCCGTCAGCGCGGAAGGTGTAGAGGCCCATGGCCACCGGCACGGCCACCGCCAACACCGAGCACAGCCCGGCCACGGCCTTGCGCGCTCCGGCTCCGCGAATCGCCTCGAGGCCCGGCACCACGAAGGGCAGCAGCAGCACCAGCTGCGTCACCGTGAAGCGCCCCAGGGGCTGGAAGTTCAACAGCACCGAGGCCCGGAAGGTGAAGTACGCCGTGGGCACCACCGCGGCGAGCACCAGCCAGCGCACGTCCGGTTGCTGCCGCCACGAGCGCCACATACCCACCATGCCCAGCAACGCCACACCCGGCGACAGCGTGAGCAGCGCCATCCCGGGCCAGAAGCCCAGGCTCTCCAGCCGGTAGCGCCAGGCGCCGACCCGGGCGATGCCATCCCGCGTCCAGTCCGCGTGGAACTGCTCCACCGCGGTGATGGGGAAGAACGGGTCCCCGTGCGCCATCTCGTTGCCCTGCATCCACAGCAACGGAAAGGGCAAACACAACAAGCCGAAGCTCACGGCGCGGGTGAGGCCGGCCACTCGGTCCTCGCCCCAGAACAACAGCGCCAGGCACAGCAGCGGCATGAACATCCACGCGTCGTAGCGCGTGGCGCACGCCAGGTTGAGCACCAGCCCCGCCCCGAAGAGGGGCCCCAGGCGATTCTCGTCCAGGCCCTCCGCGATAAGCGCGAACACCCACAGCATGAGGAAGAGCGAGAGCGCCTCACTGGCCGCCGTCGTGGACATCTGCAGGTGCATGCCCCAGAACGAGAAGCCCAGGCAGGCCCATACCCCGGCGCGCCAGCCGAAGAGGCGCCGGGTGAGCGCGTAGAGCGGCAACACCGCCAACACACCGAACAACAAGCTCACCAGCCGGCCCGCGAGCGCCTTGTCCGGCACCACCTTCAGCGCCATGCCCACCAGGTAGAGGTGCAGCGGCCCGAACTGGAAGGCTCCATCTCCATAGGAGGTAATGAGGTGCGGCGCACGGGCCCAGCGCTCGGCCAGCTCCGTACGCGCCACGGCGTCCCCGTAGTAGTTCTCGTTGAAGGGCATCAGCAGCAGGCGCGGCAGCAGCGCCGCCGCGAACAGCAGGACCCACAACAACCGGGGGTTGGGCTCCGAGGCCACTTCTGGCACGGCGGAGAGGGCGGGGGTCGCACCGGACGGGCGCGGGGGAGAGGCGGGAGCGGTCGATGCAGACGACATGGGGCCGCGGAGAATACGCAGGCGCCGCCTAAAGCCAAGCAAGCATCCCGAATGGAAGGGTCTTTTCTTACCCTCCCCCCGTTGCCTGGATGACAGGCGAGCGTGTTAGCCTTCGTCCGATCCGTTTTCCGGGTCATCCCAAAAAGGGGGAAATTCTAACAATGCTGCATTCTCGCTCTTTGCGTCACGTCGTGCTCGCGCTCGCCGCCAGCCTGGTGGTGGGCTGCGCCCCAAGCCTGAAGGTGAATGTCCTGCAGCCGGCCCGGGTGAACCTGGGCGCGGCCAAGCAGCTGACGGTGGTCCAGACGGAGGGTCGCAAGGGAGCTCGCGACTACCTCGTCGACGAGCTGGCGCGCCAGGCGCGCGCCGGGGGCTACTTCCAGGTGGCGGACCGCACCGACGAGGGCATCGTCGTGAAGGTGGCTGGCCGCTCCGTGCAGATCATCAACGCGGGCACCGGCCCCGCCCAGACGCAGGATGAGATTGGCATCCGCATCGACGTCAATGACTGGGACGCCGAGAAGAAGACCGAGACCATCCAGGAGAAGGACAGCAAGGGCAGGGTCACCGAGCGCGAAGTGAAATTCTACGAGGCCAAGACGGTGGCGAGCGTCACGGCCTTCAACACCGCGGGCAAGGCGATGCTGGCCGAGCAGGAGTACGAGACGGTGGGCCGGGGCGAGGACAAGGACGAGGCCATCACCAACGCGGGCCGCGCGTTGGTGAGCCAGCTGCTGTACGACATCACGCCCAAGTACGTGACGAAGAGCATCCGCCTGGACGGGGACGACAAGGCGCAGGAGCCCATCATCGACGTGGCGCGTGAGGGCAACGTGCCGCGCGCCATCACGGAGATGGAGGCCTACGTGCAGAGCAACCCGCAGAACGCCGCGGCGCTCTACAACCTGGCCGTGCTGCTGGACGCCACGGGCAAGTACCCCGAGGCGCTGGAGCTGTACACCAAGGCCATCTCCCTGTCCTCCAAGGACTTCTACGTGGACATGAAGGCCGAGTGTGCCAAGCGCCTGGCTGATCAGCAGGCGCTCTCGCAGTAATCCGCCGCCGAGCCGGTGTTTCCGACCGGGCTGTCAACCAGGGCACCAGGTCCTGGGTGGCAGCCCGGTTGTCATTTGGACGCACGGCCTGAGCGCCTCAGCGCTTTTCCGTGGGGATGTGTTACGGACCTGCGGGCAGTGTTCCGAAGAAAGTCATGGACCCGACCCCCCCGAGCTCCCCTGCCGCCAGAGGCTCCCGCCGGTTGCCGTTGCCAGTGCTCGCTGGGCACGTCGCGGCGTGTGTCGCCGTGGTCCTCATCGCGGGCCTCTTCCTCCGCTCGACCCGCCAGCTCTCGCAATCGTCCGGCCGCGTCGCCCACACGCTCGACGTCATCAACGAAGCGGACCAACTGCTGTCCTTCGTGAAGGACGCGGAGACAAGCCAGCGAGGCTTCCAGCTCACGGGGGAGGAAGGCTACCTGGTGCCCTACGAGGAGGCGAGGCTGCGCATCCACCCCTCCCTGGAGCGCCTGCGCACCCTGACCTCGGACAACCCCGACCAGCAGCGGCGCATCGAGCGCATGGAGACGCTCGTCCAGCGGAAGCTCGAGGTCATCGAACGAATCATCACGCTCCAGAAAGAGGGGCAGTCCGCCGCGGCCCTGGAGCTCATACGCAGGGGCGAGGGCCAGCGGATGATGAACGAGCTGCGCGCCCTCGAGCGGGAGTTGCGTGAGGAGGAGCAGCGACTCCTGCGGGAGCGCGGCGCGCGGTTCGCCGAGGCGGCTGGACGCGCCGACATCATCGTGCTGGCGGGCAGTGGCTTCCTGCTTGCCTTCATTGGGTTCGCCTCCGTGTCCTTCATGCGGGACTTCCGCTCGCGGGAGCGCGAGGAGACCGAGCGCGAGGCGCAGCTGGCCGAGCGACAGCGGCTGCGCATCCAGAGCATCCTGGCGCAGCTCCCCGCCGCGGTGGGTGTCTACCGGGCACCGGACCAGGTCTGCGAGCTGGCCAACCCAGGCCTCCAGCGACTTCACGGAGGCCGGCCGCTGATCGGCCGCACGGTGCGGGAGGCCCATCCCGAGCACTCGGGTGATGCCCTCTTCGAGGTCTTCGACAACGTCTTCCGGACGGGACAGCCCTACACGTCCAACGGGAGCCGGTTGATGATGGACCGCAACGGCGACGGTCAGCTCGCCGAGGGCTATTTCAACTTCACCTACCAACCCCTGCTGGATGCGCGGGGCCAGGTGGAGTCCGTGCTCCTCTTCGCGGTGGAGGTGACCGAGCAGGTGCGTGCCCGGCAGGCAGCGGAGGAAGCCCTGGCGTACCGTCAGCGGGCGGAGGCCGCGCTGCGGGAGAGCGAGGCCCACCTGCGCAGGACGTTGAAGGCCGCGGAGGTGGGCGCCTGGGAGGCAGATCGACGCACCCGACACGTGGTGTTGTCGCCCAACATCGAGCCCATGCTCGGCATGGCGCCCAACACCTTCTCCGGCACCATCGAGACCTGTCTGGCGCTCATGCACCCGGAGGATCGCCCCCGCGTGCATCGCTCGATGCAGGAGACGCTGCGGACCCTGAGCGAGTTCCAGCTCGAGTACCGCGTCCTGCGCGTCGACGGCGGCCTGCGCTGGCAGGAGCTGCGGGGGCGGGTCCTGGTCGACGAGGCCGGGCAACCCTCGAAGCTCGCGGGCGTGGTGATGGACATCACCTCCCGCAAGCGCGCCGAGCAGCTGCAACACGAGTCCGAGGAGCGGTTCCGACTGCTCGCAGAGACCCTGCCCCAGCTCATCTGGGGGAGCCGAGCGGACGGCTACACCGAGTACTTCAACCCACGCTGGTACGAGTACACGGGGCAGACACCCGAGCAGGCGATGGGGGATGGCTGGAGCCAGGCGCTCCATCCGGATGACCAGCGACGCGCGCTCGAGGTGTGGCGTCACGCCGTGGCCACGGGGGAGCCCTACGTCATCGAGTACCGCATGAGGCGGGGCGCGGATGGGGCGTACCGCTGGTTCATCACGCGAGGCATGCCGCTGCGCGATGTCGAGGGACGCATCACGCGCTGGTTCGGCACCTGCACGGACATTGATGACCAGAAGCACAGCGCGGAGACCCTGCGCTTCCTGTCCGAGGCGAGCGTGGCCCTGGCCTCCTCCCTGGACCATGCGGCGACGCTCCGGCAAGTGGCCCGCCTCGCCGTGCCGGTCCTAGCCGACTGGTGCCTGGTGGACATGGTGGAGGAGGACGGCCACATTGATCGTGTCGAGGTGGCTCACGCCAATCCCTCCCGAGCTGCGCAGGCGGACCTGGTGCGCTGCTTTCCTCCCATTGTGAACCTCGAGCATCCCTCCGCTCGGGCCATGCGCTCGAACAAGACCATCTACGTGGCGGAGATGACCGACGCGGTGCAGGAGCGCTCGGCCCAGAGCGCCGAACACCTGCGAGTCATCCGGGAGCTGCGGCTGCGCTCCCTGGTGGCCGTGCCGCTCGTGGCGCGAGGACGGACGCTCGGTGTGCTGACGTTCGTCATGACGGCGGACTCTGGCCGACGCTACGAAGAGAGCGATGTGCTGCGCATCGAGGAGCTGGCCCGCCGGGCGGCGACGGCCATCGACAACGCACGGCTCTTCTCCCTGGCCCAGGCGGAGCGCCAGCGCGCCGAGGAGGCCAACCGCCTCAAGGACGACTTCCTGGCCACCGTCAGCCATGAGCTGCGCACGCCCCTCACCGCGATGCTCGGCTGGGTGAAGATGCTGCGCAGCGGGCGGCTCGCCCCCGAAAAGCACGCCAAGGCGCTCGAGACGGTGGACCGCAACGCCCAGGTGCAGGCCCAGCTCATCGAGGATCTGCTGGATGTGAGCCGCATCATCTCCGGCAAGCTGCGCTTGGAGACGCGGCCGGTGCACCTGACGGACGTCGTCCAGGAGGCCATGGAGTCAGTGCGTCCCGCGGCGGACGCGAAGGGCATCCACCTGCTGGCGGAGCTCGACGCCAAGGGAGACCTGGTGACGGGGGATCCGAGCCGGTTGCAGCAGGTGGTGTGGAACCTGCTCTCCAACGCGGTGAAGTTCTCGCCCGGGAACAGCCGCGTCTGGGTGCGGCTGCGGCGCGTGGAGAACTCGGTGGAGGTGATGGTGGAGGACGAGGGACCCGGGATTCCCGCGGACTTCCTGCCGCACATCTTCGAGCGCTTCCGTCAACTGGAGGGAGGTACCACCCGGCGACACGGAGGACTGGGCCTGGGGCTGGCCATCGTCCGTCACCTGGTGGAGCTGCACGGCGGCACGGTGCGCGCCCTGAGCGAGGGACCCGAACGGGGTGCCACCTTTAGCGTCCTCCTGCCCGCCGCCCAGTCCCGCCCGGCCACGCCGGAAGCCGCCCCTCCTCGGAAGCTCCCGGCCGAGCCCGTCCTCGCAGCCCCCCAGCACCCCGCGCTCGTCGAGCGCCGAATCCTCGTGGTGGATGACGAGGACGACAACCGCGAGGTGCTCAAGGTGATGCTGGAAGAGTACGGGGCGCATGTCACCACCGCCGCCTCCGCCGCCGAGGCCCTACGGGCCGTACGCGAGTTGCGGCCCGAGCTGCTCATCTCGGACATCGGGATGCCCGGAGAGGACGGGTACCGGCTCATCTCCCAGGTGCGTGCACTGTCGGCTGAGGAGGGAGGTGGGGTGCCAGCGGTGGCCCTCACCGCCTATGCCCGGGTGGAGGATCGGGCGCGCGCCCTGACGGCCGGCTTCAACATGCACGTGGCCAAGCCCGTGGAGCCCTCCGAGCTACTGACCATCCTCTCCAACCTGGTGACGCTCGCTCCGGCGAGCTAGCAGCACACTTTGGACCCATTGGGAACTGCCCATCGTGCGCCGACATGTAGAGCAAGCGGGTACGCTACCCCACAGTTGACCGTCCAATTTGCGCTCATCCCCTCGTACTGTCGTTCACTGATAACCGAGCAGTAGGAACACCCCTGCTCGAAAACAAAGGCACCCTTATAATGGAGTGTGCCTTTTCACCCCGTGGAGGCGGGGCCCGCCGCACCGGCGACGAGCCCTTCCGACACGAGCTGGCCACGCGGTCCCACCCCGCGGCGGGGTCCCGAAAAGGGCAGGTCGATCGGTCGTGTCGTTCAGGGACCCGTCGTGGGTGGGCTTTGGAATGGCCCCTTACCCCCTCAGGTTCACTTTTTGGCCCTTCCAGGGCGCGAATTCCGCGCTCTCGAAAGGCCCGAGGGAGAAACATGAAGGACGTTGAGATGAAGGGTTCGTGGGTCGCGAAGATCGCCGCGTTGCAGGACGCGAAGACCTACGCGGAGCTCAACTGGGAGGGCTCCTTCGAGGACTACCTCGAGATCGTCCGCAAGAACCCCAAGGTGACCCGCACTGCCTTCCAGAGGATCTACGACATGATCCTCTCCCACGGAAAGACGGAGTACATCGACAACAAGAAGAAGCTCATCCGCTACCACTTCTTCAGTGACGAGAAGTTCGGCGGACGCGATGCCATCTTCGGCCTCGACGTCCCCCTCATGAAGTTGGTGAACGTCTTCAAGTCCGCGGCCCAGGGCTACGGCACCGAGAAGCGCGTCATCCTCCTTCACGGCCCGGTGGGCTCGTCCAAGTCCACCATCGCGCGCCTCCTCAAGAAGGGTCTGGAGGAGTACTCCAAGACTCCCGAGGGGGCCTCCTACACCTTCTCCTGGCTCACCGACAAGAAGGGCACGGATGGCGCAACCGTCCGCGAGAAGATGAAGTGCCCGATGAATGAGGAGCCGCTCAACCTCATCCCCAAGGAGTGGCGCTCCAAGATCTTCGCCGAGCTGTGCCCTCCTGACAGCGGCTACACCATCCCGGATGGCAGCGAGCTGTGCCCCGCCTGCCGCTTCGTCTTCAAGGATCTGATGACGCAGTACAAGGGTGACTTCGGCAAGGTGATGGAGCACGTCCGGGTCAACCGCCTCGTCTTCAGCGAGAAGGACCGCGTCGGCATCGGCACCTTCCAGCCCAAGGACGAGAAGAACCAGGACTCCACCGAGCTCACCGGTGACATCAACTACCGGAAGATCGCCGAGTACGGCTCGGACTCGGACCCGCGCGCCTTCAACTTCGACGGCGAGTTCAACATCGCCAACCGCGGCCTCATCGAGTTCGTCGAGGTGCTCAAGCTCGACGTGGCCTTCCTCTACGATCTCCTCGGGGCTTCGCAGGAGCACAAGATCAAGCCCAAGAAGTTCCCCCAGACGGACATCGACGAGGTCATCATCGGGCACACCAACGAGCCCGAGTACAAGAAGCTCGAGAACAACGAGTTCATGGAGGCCTTGCGTGACCGTACGGTGAAGATTGACATCCCGTACATCACCAAGCTGTCCGAGGAGGTGAAGATCTACGAGAAGGACTTCAACTCCCGCGCCATCAAGGGCAAGCACATCGCCCCGCACACGCTGGAGATGGCCGCCATGTGGGCCGTCCTCACGCGCCTGGAGGAGCCCAAGAAGCACAACCTCTCGCTCTTGCAGAAGCTCAAGCTCTACAACGGCAAGACGCTCCCCAACTTCACCGAGGACAACATCAAGGAGCTGCGCAAGGAGGCCAGCCGCGAGGGCCTCGAGGGCATCAGCGCCCGCTACATCCAGGACAAGATCTCCAACGCCCTGGTGAGCGACAAGGGAGAGGGCTGCATCAACCCCTTCATGGTGCTCAACGAGCTGGAAGCCGGCCTCAAGGGCCACTCGCTCATCAACAGCGAGGACGCCCGCAAGCGCTTCCGCGAGATGCTCACCTCCGTGAAGCAGGAGTACGAGGACATCGTCAAGAACGAGGTCCAGCGCGCCATCAGCGCCGACGAGGACGCTATCGGCAAGCTGTGCGGCAACTACATCGACAACATCAAGGCCTACACCCAGAAGGAGAAGGTCCGCAACAAGTACACCGGCCTCTACGAGGAGCCGGATGAGCGCCTGATGCGGTCGATTGAGGAGAAGATCGACATCCCGGACAGCCGCAAGGACGACTTCCGCCGGGAGATCATGAACTACATCGGCGCGCTGGCCGTGGACGGCAAGAGCTTCAACTACCGGACCAACGAGCGGCTCCACAAGGCGCTCGAGCTCAAGCTGTTCGAGGACCAGAAGGACAGCATCAAGCTCAAGAACCTCGTATCCACCGTGGTGGACAAGGAGACCCAGGAGAAGATCGACCTGGTCAAGGACCGGCTGATGAAGAACTACGGCTACTGCGAGATCTGCTCCACGGACGTGCTGAACTTCGTGGCCAGCATCTTCGCGCGTGGTGACGCCAAGGAGTAAGCCCGAAGGGGGACGACGTGTCACTGCGGATCCACCAAGACCACTCGCGCTTCAAACAGATCGTCCGCGGGAAGATCAAATCCAACCTGCGCAAGTACGTGCAGAAGGGGGAGATGATCGGCAAGAAGGGGAAGGACACCATCGCCATCCCCATCCCGTTCATCGACATTCCCCACTTCAAGTACGGCCACAAGGAACAGGGCGGAGTCGGACAGGGAGATGGAGAGGTGGGTCAGCAGCTCTCCCCGGGCGCCGTACAGCCCGGGGATGGGCACCAGGCCGGCCAGGGAGAGGGTGACCACTCCCTGGAGGTCGACGTCACCCTGGACGAGCTGGCTCAAATCCTCGGCGAGGAGCTCCAGCTCCCCAACATCGAGCGCCGGCACAACGAGAAGATCGTCACGCAGAAGATCAAGTACACCGGCGTCAACACCACCGGTCCCGAGTCCCTGCGTCACTTCAAGCGCACCTACAAACAGGCGCTCAAGCGGCAGATCGCGATGGGGACGTATGACCCCGCGCGGCCCATCATCGTGCCCACCCGCGAGGACCGTCGCTACCGCAGCTACAAGCTGCAGGAGCTGCCGGAGACCAACGCCGTCATCATCTACATGATGGACGTGTCGGGCTCGATGGGTGACGAGCAGAAGGAGATCGTCCGCATCGAGAGCTTCTGGCTCGATACGTGGCTGCGCCACCAGTACAAGGGACTGGAGGCGCGCTACATCATCCATGACGCCGTGGCGCGCGAGGTGGACCGGGATACGTTCTTCCACACCCGCGAGTCCGGCGGCACGATGATCTCCAGCGCCTACAAGCTGTGCCGCGACATCATCAAGGCGGACTACCCGAAGAGCGCGTGGAACATCTACCCGTTCCACTTCTCGGACGGAGACAACTGGAGCGCGGATGACACGCGCCAGTGCATTGAGATGCTCCGTGAGGACATCCTCCCGAGCGTCAACCAGTTCGCCTACGGCCAGGTGGAGAGCCCCTACGGCAGCGGTCAGTTCATCAAGGATCTGCGCGAGGCCATTGGGGATTCCACCAACGTCGCCCTGAGCGAGATCGCCGACAAGGACGCCATCTACGTCTCCATCAAGGATTTCCTCGGCAAGGGTCGCTGAAGAGCGGCCTCACGCCATCTGGAGCTCGCGATGCCCAAGAGCCTCACCCCGCAGTTGAGCAGGCTGAAGGAGGAGATCGAGGGCTACGCCCGTGCCTTCGGTCTCGACTTCTTCGAGACCATCTTCGAGGTCGTCAGCTACGACGAGCTCAACATGGTGGCCTCCTATGGAGGCTTCCCCACGCGCTATCCGCACTGGCGCTGGGGCATGGAGTACGAGCAGCTGTCCAAGGGCTACGAGTACGGGCTCAGCAAGATCTACGAGCTCGTCATCAACAACGACCCCTGCTACGCGTACCTGCTGGAGAGCAACTCGGACGTAGACCAGAAGCTCGTGATGGCGCACGTGTACGGCCACTGCGACTTCTTCAAGAACAACTTCTCCTTCCGCCACACCAACCGCCGGATGATCGACGACATGGCGAACCACGCCACGCGCGTGCGCCGGTGGATCGACAAGATTGGCGTGGAAAAGGTGGAGGACTTCATCGACCGGACGCTGTCGCTGGAGAACCTCATCGACCAGCACGCCCCGCACATCCGTCGCAACCCGGACCCCAAGCGGGCCGAGGACGAGATGAAGTCCAACGAGCGGGTGGAGGGCTTCAAGGTGGACCGCGAGTACATGCGCGGCTTCATCAACCCCTCCGAGTTCCTCGACAGCCAGCGCAAGAAGGTGGAGGACGAGAAGCAGAAGGCCAAGAAGTTCCCCGAGCGTCCCCAGCGCGACGTGCTGCTCTTCCTGTTGGAGAACGCCCCGCTCGAGCCGTGGGAGTCGGACGTCCTCGCCATCATCCGCGACGAGGCCTACTACTTCGCGCCTCAGGGCCAGACGAAGATCATGAACGAGGGGTGGGCCAGCTACTGGCACTCCACCATCATGACGCGGCGGGCGCTGAAGGATGACGAGGTCATCGACTACGCGGACCGGCACTCGGGGACCATGGGGACCCGGCCCGGCGCGCTCAACCCGTACAAGCTGGGCATCGAGCTGTGGCGGGATATCGAGGAGCGCTGGAACAAGGGCCGCTTCGGCAAGGAGTGGGACGAGTGCGACGACCTGCGCGCGCGTCGCTCCTGGGACAAGAGGCTGGGGATGGGCCGCGAGAAGATCTTCGAGGTCCGCAAGCACTACAACGACATCACCTTCATCGACACGTTCCTGACGCCCGAGTTCGCCATCGAGCAGAAGCTGTTCGTCTACGGCTTCAACGAGAAGCGCAACTCGTGGGAGATCCTCGACCGTGAGTTCCGCAAGGTGAAGAACAAGCTGCTGCAAGGGCTCACCAACTTCGGGCAGCCGATCATCGAGGTGGTGGACGGCAACCACGAGAACCGGGGAGAGCTGCTGCTAGCGCACAAGCACGACGGGCAGGACCTGAAACCGGACTACGCGCGCGAGACGCTGCGCAACCTGCAGTCGCTGTGGCGGCGGCCGACGTGCATCATCACGAAGTACGACAACAAGGGCGTGTTGCTGCGCTTCGACGGTCAGAACCACACGGAAAAGAAGATCGACCTCTGAGAACCCCCTCTCCCTCTCCCTCTGGGAGAGGGTCGGGGTGAGGGTATAAAGGTCCCTCTCTTTTCCACCGTGTTACAAAAACTCAGCTCCCATGAAATCACGGAAAGCAGCCAACCAGGCAAGCTCCCGTGAACACGTGGAAATCTTCTGCCGGAAGTTAGGCACAGGTCTGTAGCTCCACTACACTGGGCGAGCCCCCATGAGACTCGCCAGCGCCTTCCTGTGCCTGGGCCTGCTGTTTGCCGCGCCCTTTGCTGAAGCCTCGACCCGTTACATCGTCAAGAACCGCCGCATCGAGCCGAACCAGCCGCTCGCGGTGGCGCTGGAGGAGGCGGGACTGCCGCCGGAGCAGACGACGGCGCTCATCGCCGCGCTCGAGGGCGTGTTCGACTTCCGCAAGTCGCGGGTGGGGGACCAGTTCCGCCTGGTCATCCGCGAGGGTGAGCTGGACTTCTTCGGCTACCGGCAGAGCGCGGTAGACGAGTGGCAGGTGCGCCGGGACGGCGACAAGTACATCGGCAGCAAGCGCGCCATCGAGGTGGAGAAGCAGGTGGCGTTGGTGTCGCTGGAGATCAACAACTCGCTCTACGAGGCGGCGCTGGCGGCGGGCGAGGATCCGATCATCGGCATGGTGCTGGCGGACGTGTTCGCCTGGGACATCGACTTCTACCGGGACGTGCGCAAGGGAGACCGGGCGCGGGCGCTGGTGGAGAAGTTCGTCTCCAAGGGCCGCATCCTGCGCTACGGCGAGGTGCTGGCGGCCACGTACGAGGGCGAGTCGGTGGGCAGCAAGCGCGTCTTCCGCTACGAGCTGCCGGACGGGAAGGCCAGCTTCTTCCAGGAGGACGGGGCGAGCGCGCGCAAGGCCTTCCTGAAGAGCCCGCTGAAGTACGCGCACGTCACCAGCGGCTTTGGCAGCCGCTTCCACCCGGTGCTCCAGTACGTGAAGGCGCACAACGGCGTGGACTACGCGGCGAGCATCGGCACGCCGGTGTGGGCCGTGGCGGATGGCACCGTCACCGTGGCGAACAACACGGGCGCCGGCGGCAACACCGTCTGCCTGCGGCACACCAACGGCTTCGAGACGTGCTACCTGCACCTGTCGAAGTACGGCGCGGGCGTGCGCGTGGGAGCGCGGGTGAGCCAGAAGCAGGTCATCGCCTACTCGGGCAACACCGGCCGCAGCACCGGCCCTCACCTGCACTACGCCCTCAAGCGCGGCGGCCGGTACGTCAACCCGCTCAACCAGAACTTCCCTCGCACGGAGCCGCTGCCCAAGCACCTGATGGCCGACTTCCACGCGAAGATCGCCCCCATGGCCCAGCAGCTCGACGCCGTCTCCGTGGCCGCCGCCGGGGTAGGTGCCCAGCAGTAGCAGCACCCAGCGCACGCCACCCAACCTGAGATGTAGGGTTGCTCCTTACTTTCCCCTCGAATGTAAATGAGGGGAAACAAGAGCGAAGCGCTGCCGGCTGGCCGACCTGTCTGATAGGATGGGATGTTCCCCCGGTCGTACATCCCCCACCCCCACGAACATGTCCGCCATCGCTGACTTCATCGACGTCGCGGAGGAGCTCCGCAAAGGGCTCGTCCGCCTCACTGAGGAATTGCAGCACGGGCTCCCCGAGCGCCTGGCGCGCTTCCCGAGAGATCCGCAGCAACGCCAGGCCATGCAGGAGGAGCAGGCGGCGCTGCTCAAGAGGCGCCTGCCGGAGCTCACCACCTGGCTTGACCGCCACTTCGCCCGGCTCACGGAGCTGGACACCCACCTCACGGAGGAGGAGCGCGAGCGAGCGCTGGAGCACCACCGCTCGGCCGTCCAGCCCTTCTTTCTGCAGAGCCCCTTCGTGCGGCGCGCCGTGGACAAGCCCCTGGGCTACCCCGGGGACTACGTGACGGTGGAGATGATCTTCGGCACCGAGGATCAGGGCGTCTCCACCATGGCCCGGCTGCTCTCCCATTACGCGCTCCACGTGGGGCCCGCGCAGGCCCACCGCGCGCGTCCGCCCTGGGTGATGGGCCACCTGCGCCGGCACGAGCAGGAGCTGGGACGCCCCCTGCGGGTGCTCTCCTTCGCCTGTGGGCCCGAGCACGCGCTGCGTGAGTACACGGCCCTGGGCGGCACGGGCAACTTCGTGCTGTGCGACTTCGATCCCGCGCCCCTCGACTATTGCCGCCGGCAATTCGAGAAGCTCGCGCGCATGCCTCGCGGCGGGGTGCCTCCGCCCGAGCTCCACTTCGTCCAGCTCTCCACCTACCAGCTCATCCGCTACCGGGACTCTCTGGACAAGCTCCGCCTCCCAAGCGGCCCCATGGACGTGGTGGTGGCGGCGGGCATCCTGGACTACCTCAAGGACAACGTCGTCACCCGCTTCCTGGACCTGATGGCGTCAATGCTCGCCCCCGGCGGGCTGCTGCTGCTCACGAACCTGCATGAGCAGAACGACTGGCGCTCCTTCATGGAGTACGTGGGGGACTGGGACGTGCACCACCGCACGCGCCAACACTTCCAGACGCTCTGCGAGGGTCCCAGCGAGCGGAGGATGCGCACGCGAGAGATCAGCACCGACGCGACGGGCACCAACCTCTTCTGGGCCGGTCAGCGCCAGGAGTGAACGGCCGTCAGGCAGGCCCTCAGGACCACTCCAGCAGGTACTCTGCGTGGTTCAACGCGAGGGCCGTGCCCGTGGCCTTCCCGTTGCCACACAGCACCACCAGGACCTCGGTGAGGGCGCCCTCGTGGAAGTACACGGGCTGCATGTCGTCGCGGAAGGTGATGAGCGCCCGCTTGTCCCCCAGGTCCCGGAACTCGCGCGTACCGTAGCTGACCAGGGTGGAGTAGACGGTGTGGACCGTCGACAGGGCCCGCTTGGGCTCCCCTCCCCCGATGAGCTTCATCAACGTGTTGCCCACGTAGGACTTGAAGAAGCCCGTCACCGTGGAGGCCCCGCACGCCCGGAAAACATCCTCAAGGTCGGGGTACTGCGGCTCCAGCACGTCCACGGCCGCGTAGAGCAACCGCAGAAAGTCCGCCGCCGGGTAGGAGAAGAAGTCGACCGGCATCTTGCTCACCCGGAGCTGCTGGAGCATCCGGTCCATGCCCGCGCTGCCCACGCGCTGCTCCACGAGCCCGTACACCGACTTGAAGATAAAGCCGCGTACGGTGTCCTCGGGCCTGCAGATGGCGATCCGTTGAGCCAGATCGTTCTTGTCACTAGGCATGAAAGAACCTTCCGGGTTCCAGGCCGGGGGCAGGACCTGGATACATCCGCTTCCTACCAGACTCCTCGTCCGATCGGCGAAGTCTCTACACCCTCGCTCTCTCCTCGGAAGACGGGCCTCACTCCGGCCCGGAATTCCAGACCTCACCGAGTACCCGGAGCGCCCGCCCGCTGTGGGAGCACACATTTTTTCTTTCGATGCGAGCTGCCCCCCGGTCGGTCTACCCTTGCGGGCCCCGCGCACTGTCAGAACCGAAGGCCGTGCGCATCACGCAACCTGATTTCATCGAACGCAGAGTTCCACGAATGTCCAACCTCGTTCCCGTCGCCAACCCGCCCGCCTCCGCGTCCGACACGCACGACACGGGGCGTGAGCCCAACCGCACCGGGCTGGATCCGCAAAACGTGCGCCGCGGCTTCCTCGAGCACGTGCGCTACTCGCGCGGGAAGAACCCCGAGACGGCCACCGCCCATGACCGCTTCATGGCCCTGGCGCTCGCCGTGAGAGACAGGCTCACGGACCGCTGGGTCCGCACGGCGCGCACCTACTACGAGCAGGACGTCAAGCGCGCCTACTACCTGTCCGCCGAGTACCTGTTGGGTCGCGCGCTGGGCAACAACCTCATCAACATTGGCATGTACGAGGCCGCCGAGCAGGCCATGCGCGAGGTAGGCGTGGACCTGGGCACGCTCGTGGAGATGGAGCCGGACGCGGGCCTGGGCAACGGCGGCCTGGGACGCCTGGCCGCGTGCTTCCTCGACTCGCTGGCCACGCTGGGCTACCCCGGCATGGGCTACGGCATCCGCTACGAGTTCGGCATCTTCACGCAGGACATCGTCGACGGCTACCAGGTGGAGCGCGCCGACGAGTGGCTGAAGTTCGGCAACCCTTGGGAGATCGTCCGGCCGGAGAAGGCGGTGCCGGTGCGCTTCTTCGGACGCGTGGAGCACCACCAGGGCGCGGACGGCCGGCCCGTGGCGCGCTGGGTGGGCGGCAAGACGGTCATCGGAGTGCCCTACGACACGCCCATCGCCGGCTACGGCAACAACACCGTCAACACCCTGCGGCTGTGGCAGGCGCGCGCCAGCGAGGAGTTCGACCTGCTGCTCTTCAACGCCGGTGACTACGAGCGCTCGGTGGTGGAGAAGAACGACTCGGAGGTCATCTCCAAGGTCCTCTACCCCAACGACGCCTTCCAGGCCGGTAAGGAGCTGCGCCTCAAGCAGCAGTACTTCTTCGTGGCCTGCTCCATCGCGGACATCGTCCGGCGCTACCTGAAGACCCATACGGACTTCCGCGACTTCCCCAACAAGGCGGCCATCCAGCTCAACGACACCCACCCGGCCATCGCCGTGGCCGAGCTGATGCGCGTGTTCGTGGACGAGAAGCGCCTGCAGTGGGACGAGGCGTGGGCCATTACCCAGGCCACCTTCGGCTACACCAACCACACGCTGCTGGCCGAGGCCATGGAGAAGTGGCCCGCCACGCTCTTCGAGCGCCTGCTGCCGCGCCACCTGGAAATCATCTACGAAATCAACCACCGCTTCCTGCGGCAGGTGCAGATCCGCTACCCGTTCGACAACGACCGGATGCGGCGGCTGAGCCTGGTGGAGGAGGGCCCGGAGAAGAAGATCCGCATGGCGCACCTGGCGGTGGTGGGCAGCCACAGCGTCAACGGCGTGGCGGAGCTGCACACCAACCTGCTGCGGCGCGACGTGCTCCCGGACTTCGCGGAGATGGCCCCCGAGAAGTTCAACAACAAGACCAACGGCGTGACGCCTCGGCGCTGGCTGGCGTGGAGCAACCCGCGGCTCTCCAAGCTCATCACCAGCCGCATCGGTGAGGGCTGGGTGACAGATCTGGATCAGCTCCAGAAGCTGGCGCCGCACGCGGAGGACCCGGAGTTCCGCAAGGCCTTCGCCCAGGTGAAGAAGCAGAACAAGGAGGACCTCTCGCGCTACCTGAGGGACCTCTGCTGGGTGAACCTGGACCCGAACGCCATCTTCGACGTGCAGATCAAGCGCCTGCACGAGTACAAGCGCCAGCTGCTCAACGCGCTGCACATCGTGTCGCTGTGGATGAAGGCGCGGAGGGATCCGAGCACCATCATCGCCCCGCGCGTGTTCCTCTTCGGCGCGAAGGCGGCCCCGGGCTACCACCTGGCCAAGCTCATCATCCGGCTCGTCAACGGCATCGCCGAGGTGGTCAACAGCGACGCGGGCACCACGGGCCTGCAGGTGCTCTTCGTGCCCAACTACCGGGTGAGCCTCGCCGAGCGCATCATCCCCGCGACGGACGTGTCCGAGCAGATCTCCACCGCGGGCATGGAGGCCTCCGGCACGGGCAACATGAAGTTCATGATGAACGGCGCGCTCACGCTGGGCACGCTGGACGGCGCGAACGTCGAAATCCG
Source organism: Archangium minus (assembly GCF_044360475.1). Taxonomy (NCBI): domain Bacteria; kingdom Pseudomonadati; phylum Myxococcota; class Myxococcia; order Myxococcales; family Archangiaceae; genus Archangium; species Archangium minus. The sequence continues at coordinate 3,142,934 of NZ_CP043494.1, read as the reverse complement.
CCAGGCGGTGGGTGACGACAACTTCTTCCTCTTCGGCCTCACGGCGGACGAGGTCATCGCCCGCAAGCGCGCCGGCTACCGGCCCCGCGAGGAGTACGAGCGCAACGTGGAGCTGCGCGAGGCGTTGGATCTCATCGCCTCGGGCTTCTTCTCGCCGGAGGACAAGAACCTCTTCAAGCCGCTGGTGGACAGCCTCCTGGAGGAGGACCGCTACCTCGTGCTGGCGGACTTCGCCTCGTACGCGGCGAAGCAGGAAGAGGTGGCGCGCGCCTACAAGGACCAGGAGAAGTGGACGCGCATGGCCATCCTCAACGTGTCGCAGTCGGGCATCTTCTCCTCGGACCGCACCATCAAGCAGTACGCCGAGGAGATCTGGCGCGTGAAGCAGACGCCGGTGGGCACCTGAGCCCCTGACGTCCGGGTGCCCGCGGTGCATGCCGCCGCGGGCGCCCTCCCCTCTTCCGCCGCCTACTCCAGGCGGAAGGCATCCATCGACGCCACCACGTCCCCGCGCACCTCGCCAAAGCTGTCGGAGGGGCCAAAGGCAATGAGCTGGTAGATGGCGCCCGGCGCGGACAGCAGGCGGATTTCGTAGTCGAGCTGCGCGCCATTCACCCTGCCGGTGCCGCGAATGGAGCAGGCGGGCATGCCCTCGAAGATGCGGTAGTCGGGCTCGCTCGGGTCGAAGTCCACCGTGCCCTTGCGGACGTTCTTGATGACGGCGTTCGCGAAGCGCTCCATGCTCACCTGGGTATCCCCGGAGACCTTCTCGCCAATGATGAGCAGGTGGGCCCCGGAGTCGGGATCGACGAGCCAGAGGTCCGCCAGGGGATTGTCGCGGTGCGCGGCCTCCTCCTTGCGTAGGAGCCAGGAAGCGCCGGGCAGGCTCATGTGGAAGGCAAACGCCCTGCCCTGCACCACGTCGCCCTCAATGGGCTCGGCGTCATACGTGCTCGCCGCGAACTTGTTGGCGAACGGAACGTTCCCGGTGTGGAGGGCGTAGAGGCCCACTCCCTCGACCAGCATGCACAAGCCCACCCCCGCGAGCGCCAGGCCCCGGCGCAGCGCGGACGGAGACCCGAGCAGCAACATCAACAGCGTGCCGCTGAAGAAGAACTGGAACACCGCCGCTATCACGTTCTTCTGAACGAGGTGGATGACGGTGAGGATCACCAGCCCCAGCACGACACGCACGGTGGCCAGGCTCCGGTACTTGTCATTGCCTCTCAGCAGAGACACGCCGATGAAGGCGTCGATGATGGCGGGCACGAAGTTCGAGGAGCCCGGGAAGCCGCCACCGACCTGGGGGGCAACCACCTTCTCCACCAGGACGAGCACGGCGTTGAGGAGCAGCACGCCACCCGCGAGCTTCAGCGCCGGATTCGGCTGCGCGTCCTCAGAGGACTCGAGCGCGGGCGTGCTCACCTCCCCGACGTCCGGCGGGAGCACGCTCGGGTATGCGGCGGCAGCGACTGCTGCTGAGTCCGGCATGGGCATGGCCATCTCAGCCGGAGCCACATCAACGGGGCTCTTGCACCGCGGGCACGTCCCCTCGGGACGGCGGCGATGCTTGAGCTGACAAGATGGACAGACAACCCAGTTGGAGTCCAAAGCGTTCCCCCCTCCAGCCCTCCGAGACGAGAGCGAGCGTCGTCTAGCTAGCACGCAAGCACATGGGAACACCAAGCACGGAGGGTGCGCGATTCCGGAGGAGACCGAGGACTCAACCCACGTGGGTACCAGGAAGGCCGAAGTGAAGCCGGATGCGCTCGGCCTCGGAGACGAGTCCCCCTTCCTCCAGCTTGCCCAAGATATAGCGCACGGCCGCGTTCATATCGGCCACAACGACATTCGGCATGGGCAGGGGCTTGAGGTGGTAGATGAGGCTCAGAGACAGACGGATGGGCGCCGAGGTGATGAGGGTGGCGTTGCCGAGCACTCGCTCACGCAGCGAGACCTCGTGCTGGCGGATCCACGCCACCTGCATCTGGCGCTGTGCGGCCGTGAAAAGACCCGCGCGACGCAGGTCGGAGATGCAGACGTAGCGCTCCCCGCGCTCCACATAAGCGGTCAACCGAGCGAGGTACTCGGAGTACTGCTTGTCCGCCAGCACGCCCGTGAGACGGGAGATGAGCAGCGGCCAGAGCGAATCGTCGAAGGTGAAGCTCGCGCTCATGTCACCTCCCCCGAGGGCGTTCCCCGGGCGCGTTGGGGATGACTGTTCGAGAAACATATGGCGCCGACACCGTCCTGCTCTGTGACGCCGTGCCGGCCCTCTCTCGGCTGAGCACGCCCCCACCGACCAGCCAAGCCTTGAGCTAACCGGCCAAAGAGAAGAGGCCACCCCGGTTGCCCGGAGCGGCCTCTCTCAAACCTCAGTCCTTCCAGTGACTACGGCGACTCGGCGGGGCTCGAGGAGTCCTGAGGGTTGCGCACCGCGCGCTGCACGAAATCCTGCGAGTTGTCGTTCGAGTCGAAACCGTTACCACGGTTGGCATCGCTACCACCGGTCGCCATGCTGTCGGAGGTGGAGGAGCTGACCGCCTTGCGCTCGAGGCTGCCACCAGCGGCGGGGTGGGACGGTGCCGCAGTGCCCTCGGGCTGGTTCGCGGTGCCAAACCCCAGCTTGTCCACGGTGTTCGGGTCGTTGAGGTTGCTCGCGACGAGGCCCGGGCCGATGCGCACGTGGCCACCGCCCGTGGTCGATGCCGACGTATCGAAGCCGTAGGTGGCGTCCTTCGCACCCGTGTAGTTGGCGCCTCCCAGCAGGAAGTACTTCTTGGGCTGGATGAAGGTTCCCGTGGGGATCGTGAACGAGCCGGAGTAGGTCGTGCCAGTGGCCGACTTGTACTGCACTGTCCACCCTCCGATGTTCACCGGGCTGTTCGTCGGGTTGTAGAGCTCGATGAACTCGTCCGTCGGGCCAGTGCCGGAAGAACCATTGCCTCCGGAGAACTCGCTGATGACCACGTGGTTGGCCACCACCGGCCGCTCGACGATGTTCACGGTGCCGAAGGTCCCGGTGGCCGGATCCGCAATATCGTCCTGGCCGCAGTACACGTAGGGCGAGGAGGCCCCGGTGAACGGGTCCTTGAAGTAGTACCGGAAGCCGTAGCGGTACGAGCCGGGGGTGGAGATGGTCAGAATGCCCATCATCTCGTCATTGTTGCTGAGCGAGGTCGTGTAGGCCCCGTTGAACGAGATCGGGGCCCAGGTCCAGGTCTCCGCGGAGCTCGTGCCCGAGCCGTAGCCCAGCTCGGCGAACACGTGCGGGTAGCCGTCGTTACCTGACATGTTCCGGCTGGTCGCGCCCGGCTCGAAGAACTGGCTGTAGATCTCCGTCGACGTGCCGACGATGGTGTTCGGGAGCGTCTTCGGGCTCTGGATGTTGCACCAGTCCACGGGCGGGGTGACCGTCATGCCACACGCGGAGTTGGCGGCATTGGGCGTGCCGTAGTCGCCACCCGAGAGCTGCACGTCCGCGTCACACCAGTACCAGGAGTTGCCGTTGGCCCGGGTCCCCACTACGAGCGAGGACAGGCTCATCGCCTTGCCCGGCGTCTGCGGGAAGGACGACGTGTACGTGAACTCCTCCACCGACGTGGCACCGTTGGCGATCTTGAACTGCCCCGAGCCATCCAGGGTGAGGGAGCTGTCGTACTGGTAGTTGGCGGAGACCCCACCGTTGGTGGCTGTGTCCTTGTTCTGCGCCAGGACGAAGGTGCCCTTACGGCCGATCACCACCGGGGTGCTGCCGGTGCCCACCGGGAAGGTGGTCGTGGCGCCAGAAGCGTTCTTGTAGGTGACCAGGACGCCATTGAGGTTGAGCAGGGTGTTGGTGTTGTTGGTCAGCTCGAAGTACTCGGTGGTGCCGGCCGAGGGCGAGTGCATGATCTCGGAGATGCTCAGCTGGTTGGCCGTGGGCTTCTCCGCCGTGTCGCAAGCCGCGTTGAAGCAGACGGCGTTGGTGCCCGTGCAGGCGGTGGTCGTCTGCGACTCCTGGCAGGTGGCGACGTTGTCCACGTCGACGCAGGTCGGCGTGTAGGTGATGCGCGAGACACCGTCCGCCGCGCAGATGGGCGCGGACGGCGTGCAGACGTAGCCGGCGCACGGATCCACATTCGTACTCGTGCTCACCGTGGCGAGGCGCGTGTTGTTGGCGCTGTCATGCACCCTCAGCGCGAAGTAGTAGAGGGTGTTGGGGTTGAGATCGATGACGGTGGCCGACTCGGCCGTCCCCGGCGCCTGGGGCGACCCCACGTCCACCGGCACGGCGGAGTCGAACGACGCTTCATCGATGGGGCTCGTCGCGTAGCGCAGGTCGTAGCTGGAGGCGGTCCCGAGCAGGTCGTCATCACCCACGGCCGTCCAGCCCAGCTCCACCTGGATGCTCGTCTTGCGCACCACGGAGAGCGTCACGGCGCCCGGCGCGACATCGTCCACGAGGGTGAAGGGGTCGCTCGAAACGGAAGCCAACCCGGGGGCCGAGGCCGTCAGCACATAATCCGAGTTCTCCTCGGCGATGGACAGGCCCGAGAAGGTGGCCACGCCGTTCACCGGCGACACGGAGCCCCCTCCCACCAACGTCCCGCCCTTGTTGACGGAGAGCGTCACCGCGGGCTCACCCACGGGCACCACATTGCCGACGTCGTCCTGCAGCAACACCTCCACGCCGAAGAGAGCGCGAACGCGGCTGTTGCTGGGCTGCTTGGAGAAGACGAGCTTGGAGGCGGACGGGACAACGGACCCGACGAACTCGATGGTGGGCTGGGATGACAGCGTCACCGGGCCACCCTCGGCGTCCACGGACACCGTCACCGTCTTCGTCTCCGCCACGGTGGAGGTCAGCGTCGCCGTCGCCAGGCCCTGGTCATTGGTGGGACCCGAGGGCTGCGTCAGCGTGTTGCCAGTGCCGGAGACCGTCACCTTCAACGCGCGGCCCGGCAGCGGCGTGCCGTCCTCCTTGCGCACCGTCACCTTGATGTCGACGGAGTCCGTGCCATTGGCCGGGACCCCCTGCGCCCTACTCACTTCCACGGACGAACGGGCCGCATCCGGCATCTCTCGCGTGGCCGGCGGCGGGGTGGGATCTCCACCACAACTCGATCCACACCCGACGGACAGACCGAGCAACAACACGCTCCACGCGGCCAGGCGCGCGAGCGTGGGGGGGCCATGACTCATGGACATCTCCAAGCTGAGGGAGGACAGCACCCGCCAGCGAGGTGCTCGGCGGGTACGAGTGCTTTCTACCAGATACTCTGTCCCTGTAAAAACTCAGTCTCAGAAGACGAACTCAGGCCCTTGATGTTGCAAGAGATTCACATGCCCATGGCCTGGAGCATCAGGCCGGAGCCGAGCAACGACTGGCCTCCGTCGCACACCATGATGGAGCCGGTGATGTATGAGGCCGCATCCGATGCCAGGAACAGCGCGAGCTGCGCGATGTCCTGCTTCGTGCCGAAGCGCTGGAGCGGCAAGGCCCGGGTGAGCTTCTGGCGGGTGTCGTCGCCCGGGGCGAGCCGGCGCATGCCCTCGGTGTCGTCGATGGGGCCGGGGGTGATGGAGTTCACGCGCACGCCCACCCCACCCCATTCAATAGCGAGGGTACGGGTGATCATGTCCACGCCGGCCTTGGCGGCACAGACGTGGGCCTGCATGGCCATGGGCAGGTAGGCCTGGGGCGCGGAGATGTTGAGCACGCTGGCGCCCGGCTTGCGCAGGTGCTCGAAGGCGGCGCGGCAGGCGTTGAAGGTGCCGAGCACGTCGATCTCCAGCACCGACTTGAAGCCGTTGGAGGACATGCCCAGGGCAGGAGCGGGGAAGTTACCCGCCGCGCCGCACACGAGGATGTCGAGCTCCCCATAGGCGTCGCGCGCCGACAGGATGGCCTTCTCCACGGACTCGTAGTTGCGCACGTCCGCGGGCACGCCCATGGCGGTGCCATGCGCCTGGAGGCCCTTCACAGCAGCCTCCAGCTTCTCCACGTTGCGGCCGTTGATGACGACCTTGGCGCCTGCCTTGACGAAGGCCTCGGCGATACCGAGGTTGATGCCACTGCTGCCGCCGGTGATGAAGGCCACCTTGCCCGCCAGCAGATCATCGCGAAATACACCCTGTGCCATGTGACTCATCTCCCCTGGAAGCGCGGAGGCCGCCGCTCGGCGTATGCCGCGAAGGCCTCGGCGAGGTCATGTGACTGAAGGAAGGCGGAGTTCCACACCGCCACGTAGCGCAGGCCGTCCGCCACGGACTTGTCCGCGCAATACTCCATTACCTGTTTGGCCCCCTGCACCACGAGCGGAGGGTTGTCGGCGATCTTCCGCGCGGTGACGCGCGCCGCGGCCAGCAGCTCCTCGGGGGTGGCGAACACCTGGTTCACCAGTCCCATCTGGAGGGCGCGGTCCGCGTCGATGTCGCCACCGGTATAGGCGAGCTCGCGCGTGTTCCCCTCGCCGATGATGCGAGGCAGCCGCTGCAACGCGCCGAGGTCCGCGGTGATGCCCACGCGCACCTCGCGCAGGGAGAACTTCGCCTCGCGCGAGCAGTAGCGGAAGTCGCACGCGGCGATGAGATCGATACCCCCGCCGATGCACCAGCCGTGCACCGCCGCCAGCACCGGCTTGCGGCAGCGAGCGAGCCCCTCGGTGGAGGCCTGCATGGTGTCGATGAGCTGGAGCAGCTTCGTGCGCTCGAGCGCGAGGTTGCCCTCGCCCGTGAGCAGCGGCCCGAGCGTCTCCATCATGGCCATCAAGTCGAGGCCGTAGGTGAAGTGGGCGCCGTCGCCGCGCAGGAGGACGACGCGCACCGAGTCATCCGCGTCGAGTGCCCGGAGCGCCTGGGGCATCTCGCGCCAGAAGTCCGGCCCGAGCGCGTTGCCCTTGCCGGGACCGGTGAGCACCACCTCGGCGATGCCGTCCGCCTGTTCGATGCGCAGTGACTGGTATGCCGCTGACATTGCGTGCCCTCCTTGGTGAGGGAGGGCACTTGAGCAGAACGCCCAGTCAGCGTCCACGCCCGCGCTCAGCCGAATTCGACGTTGGAACCTCAGCCGCCCAGCGCGTAGTTCTCCAACAACTCGAGCGTGCTGCGCACGGCCGGCTGAGCGTTGAGGATGTAGATCTTCGCCTTACGCGCCCAGGCGATCCGGAGCGGCTCGAACAGGAGCGCATGCACATAGCTCTGTGTGCAGACGGGAATCCCGCCGAAGTCCAGCACGACGGGATCGCGGCGGAACAACCGCGGGATGAGCTTATCCTCCGCGAAACGCTGGGCCTCCACCGTGTCCTCGATTCGGGACTGGCGGACGATGAATCTCTGGGCCCCCGACGGAGGCTCTTCGAAAGCCAGCCATTTATGCACGGCGCGGCGTGGCGTCCTTTCGCGAGCCCGTTCGCGAATCGTCTCGATCATCGCGTCATAGTTCTGCTCGGCCTCGGAGGGCATCTCGAACGCAACGAGCGTTCCAGGGAAACCAATCCCAGGCTCGAGGAAATTCGTCACGCCATGGGGGTCCTCGAACTGCTCGTCCCCTTCGAGGATGAGAGTCGCGCCCCTGGACGCAATCACGAGCCGCCCGCCCACCAGCTTCGTCATCTCCGCAATGAAGAAGAGCCCCATCCCCGCGTTCTGGGCGCTTCCCGTCTCACCCTCATCGAAGGTGCTCGAAACATGAGGCCAGAGGGATCTCGCGAGCGCCTCACGCGGCTCCGTCAGGGACTTGTGCCGAGACATCAGGCTGGCGGGAATGCCAAGGCCCGCGTCCGCGACGGCCACCTGAACAGCGGGGCGGTCCGCATTGCGACCTCCCTGGTTGACCTGCGCACCCACGACACCACCGAGAGGGTCCCGGCTATGCTGCACGACGTTTCGCAGCAACTCGTTGAGAACGTAATAGACCGTTCTCCGCGTATCTTCGAACCGGCTTTCCGTGATGAGCAGCCGGGAGATTCTGTCCGCTAGCGGCTCGGTCGTATCGGAGGTCCGGATCCTCGTGAGCTTGACGGTACGACCAGGCTCTCCGGGTCCACTGGGCGGACGTCCATCGATCAGGTCATCGAACCCCACCGCACGCGCGAACTGACACGACCGCGCAGCCCAATCCGTCCGAACTCGCAAAGGCTCCGACCCTTGCAGACGCCCGAGCGTCGCAAGGGCGACGAGGCCCCACATCTCGACCGGATCGATCGAGCCGAGCTCCACCCCAACTGGATCCGTACCAAGCCAGCGCAGAAAAACCGCCGGGTCGTCCAGTTCGAGGCGAGAAGGAATGATGGCCGGTGTCATAGGGTCCTCTTGAGGTGGCGAGGCTCAGCCGAACTCAACCACCTTCATGCCGAAGAGCCGCTCCACGGACTGGATGAGCTCGTCGCTCACCTGCACCTTGATGGAGGTGTTGCCGATGAGCGCCTCCGCCTCGTTGGAGAACAGCAGGCTCACGGCTACCGGCGTGGCGCCCGCGTACTGCTTGGCGATCTCCGCCAGCTTCGCCATGCGCTCTTCCGTCGCCAGGTCCACCGGCAGCCGCAGCTCCAGCCGCTTGGTGCGCTTCTCCCGCACGGCCTTGAGGCTCTGGATGTCCTCGACGATGAGCTCCGCCACCGGCGTGTCCTCGTCGCGCTGGTTGATCTGCACAGTGCCCGTCACGAGGATGGGGTCATCGCTCTTGAGCAGCGGCTCCCAGTGCTCGAAGCCGGGCTTGGGCCCCTGCTTCGTCCACTTGCCGTCCTTGCCCATCACGTTGCGCGTGCCGTCCTTGCCCGGGAAGCACACCAGCTCGATGGAGCCAGACAGGTCCTCCAGCGTCACCCACGCCATGCGCTTGCCCGTCTTGGTGGGCCGCTCGCGCAGCGCCGCCACGATGCCCGCGATGGTGAGCTTCTCGTCCTTGCGCGCACGCTGCACCGCCGTGATGGGCCGCGCGTAGCGCTTGAGCTCCTTGTCGTACTGGTACAGCGGGTGGCCCGACACGTAGAAGCCGATGGCCTCCTTCTCCAGCGCCAGGCGCTCCTTCTCCGACCACTCCTCCACCTGGACGTAGTCGTCCTTCATCCCGCCGCCGCCCGAGGAGCCACCGCCCAGCATCCCGAAGAGCGAGCTCTGCCCCGCGGCCTTGTCCTTCTGGCTGCTCGAGCCGCGGCTCATCGCACGCTCGATGCTCTCGAAGAGCTGCCGCCGCGGGCGGTTCTCGAAGTCGAAGGCACCCGCCTTCACCAGCGCTTCCAGCACCTTCCGGTTCACCTTCCGCGAGTCCACGCGCTCGCAGAAGTCGAACAGGCTCTTGAAGGGCCCCTCCTTGCGCGCCTCGACGATGGACTCGATGGCGCCCTCGCCCACGCCCTTGATGGCGCCCAGGCCGAAGCGGATCTTCCCGTCCACCGCGCCGAAGGCCATGTCCGACTGGTTCACGTCCGGCGGCAGCACCTGCACGCCCGACTGCCGGGCCTCGCCGATGTGCAGCACCACCTTGTCGGTGTTTTCCTTCTCGCTCGTGAGAAGGGCCGCCATGAACTCGACGCGGTAGTGCGCCTTGAGCCAGGCCGTGTGTAGCGTGACGAGGCCGTAGGCCGCCGAGTGGCTCTTGTTGAAGCCGTACTCGGCGAACTTCTCCATGAGGTCGAAGATCTCGCCGGCCACCTTCAGGTCGACGTTGTTGTTCTTGCAGCCCTCGAGGAAGCCGGCCCGCTCGGCCTGCATGACCTCGGCCTTCTTCTTACCCATCGCGCGGCGCAGCAGGTCCGCGCGGCCCAGGGTGTAGCCTCCCAGCACCTGGGAGATCTGCATCACCTGTTCCTGGTAGACGATAACGCCGTAGGTGTCCTTGAGGACGGGCTCCAGCAGGGGGTGCGGGTACACCACCGGCTCGCGGCCGTGCTTGCGGTTGATGAAGACGTCCACCATGCCCGAGTCGAGCGGACCCGGACGGTAGAGCGCGCCGGCGGCGATGACGTCTTCGAAGCAGGACGGCTTGAGCTTCATCACCATTTCGGTGAAGCCGCTGGACTCCATCTGGAAGACGCCGGCCGTGTCGCCGTCCGCCATCAGCTTCCACACCTCCGGGTCATCCAGCGGAATGTCCTCGCGCTGGATGGGCTTGCCGTTCGGTGGGTTGCGGTTGATGAGGTTGAGCGCGTTCTGGATAACGGTGAGCGTCTTGAGGCCGAGGAAGTCGAACTTCACCAGGCCCGCCGCCTCCACCTCGTCCTTGGCGAACTGGGTGATGAGGGTGTCATCCCCGGGAGGCTGGTAGGTGGGCACGAACTCCCACAGCGGCTTGTCGGCGATCACCACGCCGGCCGCGTGCATGCCGGGCTGGCGGTGCAGGCCCTCCAGCGCGAGCGCGATCTCCAGCACGTCCTTGGTGGTGACGTCCTTGCCATCCACCTGCCCGATGGCGGTGGGCTTCTCCATCATCTCCTTGAGGCGCGGCTCCTGCTCGATGGCGTCCTTGAGGGTGATGCCGAGCACCTCGGGCACCAGCTTGGCGATGCGGTCACCCTCGCTGAAGGGCAGCGCGAAGACGCGGCACACGTCGCGCAGCACGCTCTTGGCCTTGAGCGAGCCGAAGGTGATGATCTGCCCGACGTTGTTCTCCCCGTACTTGCGGCCCACGTACTTGATGACCTCGTCGCGCCGGTCCTGGCAGAAGTCGACGTCGAAGTCGGGCATCGACACGCGCTCGGGGTTGAGGAAGCGCTCGAAGAGGAGGTTGTACGGGAGCGGATCCAGGTCGGTGATGCGCAGGCAGTAGGCCACGAGCGAACCCGCGCCCGAGCCACGGCCCGGTCCCACCGGAATCCCGTTCTGCTTGGCCCAGTTGATGAAGTCCTGAACGATGAGGAAGTAGCCGCTGAACCCCATCTTCTGGATGACGCCGATCTCCAGCTCCAGGCGGGCCTTGTAGGGCTCGCGATCCACGGGCGGCTGGCCGGCGCGGAAGCGCGCCAGGTCGATCTCCTTGAAGCGCTCCTCCAGGTTCTTACGCGCCAGCTCCGCCATGAAGCTGTCCGGCGTGTGGCTGTCGGGCACCTGGAAGGTGGGCAGCATGGGCTTGCCCAGCTTCAGCTCCAGGCTGATCTGCTCCACGATCCGCTGGGTGTTGTGGACGGCCTCGGGCGTGTCCTTGAAGTACTCCAGCATCTCCTGGGGACTGGTGACGTAGAGCTTGTCCGTGGAGTGCTTCATGCGCTTGCCGTCCGCGAGCGTCTTGCCGCTGGCGATGCACATGAGGAGCTCGTGGGCGCGCGCGTCCTCGCGCTTGATGTAGTGCGCGTCCGCGGTGGCGCACAGCGGGATGCTCAGGTCCCGGCTGAGCTGCTTGAGGTTCTCGTTGGCCTTCTCCTGCTCGGGCATCCCGTTGGACTGCACCTCGAGGAAGAAGTGCTCGGGCTCGAAGATGTTCTTGTACTCGAGCGCCGCCTTACGGGCGTGGTCCATGTCCCCGCGGAAGGCCGCGCCCGTCACCTCGCCACCCAGACAGGCGGTGAGCGCGAAGAGCCCCTTGCTGTGGTCCTTCAGGAGCTCCTTGTCGATGCGCGGGTGGTAGTAGAAGCCCTCGCGGTAGGCCATGGACGAGAGGTACTTGAGGTTGTCGTACCCCTCCTTGTTCTTGGCCAGCAGGATGAGGTGGTGGCCCACCTTCTCGGTGCGATCCTTGCGGCCCTTGGGACCGGCGACGTAGGTCTCCATGCCGATGATCGGCTTGATGCCCGCGTCCTTGGCCTTCTTGTAGAAGTCGATGGTGGCGAACATGTTGCCGTGATCAGTCACGGCCACGCTCGTCATCCCCTTCTCCTTCACCGTCTTGATGAGGTCCTTCATCCGGATCGCGCCGTCGAGGAGCGAGTACAGGGAGTGCAGGTGGAGATGGGTAAAAGACATGGCTGGAAGGTAGTCAGGAAGGGGGTCTACGGCATCACATTTGTTCAGGGAGGCGCCGCTCGCCAGTTTCCGGCCGGACGGCGTATCCAGGGCCTGAAAATCGGCCCCAGCGCCTTGTGCCACGCCCTATACGGGCCGTGAAGGAGCCATCAGGTCGGGAATGGGGCACAGGCCCTGCCACCTGGGATGACCTCCAAGGGACCTCCCGTCAGGCCGCCGAGCAGGCGAGCGGGCTGGGTCTCCACGCGGCCAGAGCCCGCCGCGCGGCCTTCACACTTCTTTACCCCAGCACAAAGCCCCCTCAACGGGCCTCTCGCATTCTGTACACCGTCGCCGATTGACGGCGTCCATAAGCAGAACGCGGGGCCCGGAAGGCCCCTGGGAGCATACGCCATGACCACGAAGAACAAGATCCTCCTCGCCGGTTCCGCCGTCCTCGCCTTCGTCCTCCTGACGGGCTTCCGCGGCGGACACTTCGGCGGGGGCCCGCGCGACCCCGAGCGCGTGAAGCAGATGGTGACCTGGAAGCTGGATGACAAGCTGGAGGACCTGAAGGCCACCGACGCCCAGAAGCAGGCCCTCCACGGGCTGAAGGACTCGCTCTTCGAGGACGGCAAGCGCCTCGTCGAGGAGCAGAAGGGCGCGCGGGCGCAGATGGTGGAGCAGTGGGAGTCGCCCAACCCGGACAGCAGGGCCGTGCACGCCCTGGTGGACGCGCGCGTGGACGCCTTCCGCGCCTTCGCCCACAAGCTGGCCGACGCCGCCCTGGAGGCCCACCGCATCCTCACCCCCGAGCAGCGTCAGCAGGTGACGGCCAGGGTTCGTGAGCACATGAACGCTCACTAATAGCCAAGTGCACGCGGAAGCACACATCGTGGTGGGACCGGGGTCCAATTCCGTCCCCGGCCCACCGCCCCCGTGAATACCCTGGCGGAGTGCCACACAACTACCAAGAGTACGCCCGCCGCATCCGCGCCTACGCCGACCTCGCCGAGGTGAACGAGTACGCCCGAGTCGTCGAGGGAGGTGTCGAGTACCCGCTCTTTCGGCTCACCGTGCCCGGGGAGCGTTGGCTGGTGATCACCTCGGGCTTCCACGGCGAGGAGCCCGCCGGTCCCCTCACGTTGTGCCAGTACTTCGAGGACATCGTCACGTACGCCCGTGAACGCCGCGTGGGCCTGCGCGTGTACCCCTGCATCAACCCCTCGGGCTTCGAGGACGGCACCCGCTACAACCGCAGCGGCGAGAAACCCAACAACGACTTCCTGCGCTACGAGACCGCGCCCGGGGTGTGGAAGGGAGAGCTCAACCGCGGCGAGTCCTTCCTCCGCTGGGCGCTCTACGAGGGAGGCCCCAAGGAGACGCGCGCGGTGCGCTCGGACATCGTGCGCTACCCCGCCCCCGACGCGGCGCTCGACATCCACCAGGACAACTACCTGCCGGGCTCCGCCACCTACGCCTATACCTTCGGAGACAAGAGCGCCTACCGGCCCTTCATGGAGGCCGCGTCGGCCTACGCCCGCGTCATGCGCGAGGAGAAGGTGGACGAGGTCAACCGCACCGACCCGGACGGCCTCATCGAGTACAACGACGGGAGCGTCACCGACTACTTCCTGCGCTGCGGGGTGCCCTACGCCACGGCACTGGAGACCACCACGCGAACTCCGCTAGAAGCCAGCCACGCCATCAACCTCATCTGGATTCGCGGCTTCATCGACCTGGCCGCGCGTGGAAGCGGGAGCACGTGATGATTCGCAGACCTCTGGGCAACACCGGCCTCCAAGTGTCCGTCCTGGGATTCGGAGCGGGGCCGGTGGGCAGTCCAGAGCTGTCCGAGGCCGGGGCGGAAGCCCTGCTCCACGGAGTGTTGGACGCGGGCATCAACCTGCTCGACACGGCGCCCAGCTACGGGCAGTCCGAGGAGCGCATCGGCCGCTACCTGCAAGGGCGGCGGCACGAGCTCGTCCTCTCCACCAAGTGCGGCTACGGCGTGCCCGGCGTGGAGGACTGGACGGGCCCCTGCATCACCCAGGGCATTGACCTGGCCCTGGGCCGGCTGCGCACCGACGTCATCGACATCGTGCACTTCCACTCATGCCCGGTGGACGTGCTGGAGCGCCCGGGCGTGGTGGACGCGCTCCGGCGTGCCGTGGAGCAGGGCAAGGTGCGCGTGGCCGCGTACTCGGGGGACAACGCACCCCTGGGGTGGGCGTTGCACTCGGGCGCCTTCGGCTCGGTGCAGACATCCGTCAACGTCTTCGACCAGAAGGTCATCGACTGGGGTCTGCCCGTTGCGAGGGAGAAGGGCATCGGCGTCATCGCCAAGCGGCCCCTGGGCAACGCGCCCTGGCGCTTCGCCGAGCGTCCCAACGCCCATGACATCGCCACGTACTGGGACCGGATGCGCGCCCTGGCGCTGGACACCGAGGGCCTGGACTGGAGCGAGCTGGCCCTGCGCTTCGCCGCCTTCGTGCCGGGCGTGGCCAGCTGCATCGTGGGCACCACGCGCCTGGAGAACCTCCAGCGCAACCTGCGCGCCCTGGAGAAGGGCCCGCTGCCCGACGCCCTGGTGGGCCGCATCCGCGACGCGTTCCACCGCCACGACCAGGGCTGGGACGGGCTCATCTGACGCAGCGATGAACCCGCCTCCGGGAGGCTCCGTCTACTTCTTCGGAGCCGCCTTCTTCTTGCCCTTCGCGTCCGCCGGCTTGCCCTGCTTCTGCAGCTCGATGACGTAGTGGCTGACCGCCCAGCGGTCCTCCTCGGGCATGTTCAAGAAGGGCATCATCGTGCTCCCCGGAATGCCGGTGTTGAGCGTCTGGAAGATGTCCTCCGGCTTGTTGCCCTTCTTGAAGGGCTCGGTCAGGAAGTTGCGCGGCTTGGGCATCAGATACATGCCCGCCGGACCGTTGCCCTCGCCCTTCTCTCCGTGACAGGACTGGCAGTAGGTGGTGTACGCGGTCTTGCCCTTCTCGATCATCGCCGGTGTGGCCTTCGGAGCCTCAGCCGCGACAGCCGAGCCCGTCACCCCAACCGACAGCACCAGTCCCATCCACTTCATACGCATGTGTTCCTCACTGTGAAAACCCCCCAACCCCTCGTGGCCATTGTACCCGGTGGTAGCGTCGGCGCCCCCGCGATGCAAGCCCACCCGGGGCACGGAGGGCAGGAGAGCGGGCTCCCGGCGCGCTCTTGAAGTTGGCCTCATCCTCCGCATCCGGGCTGGTATCGTCCGACGCCTCATGTCTCGCGACACCCGGGTTGACGTCGTCGCCTTCTCCCTCATCGGACTCCTCTTCGTCCTCCACGCCCTGCTCTTCTTCCCGATGCGGGTGGATGACGCCTTCATCCTGATGCGCTACGCGGAGAACCTCGCGGCGGGTCACGGGCCGGTCTTCAACCTGGGCGAGCGCGTGGAGGGCTTCACCAGCCCGGCCATGGTCGTCATCGAGGCGGCCTTCCTCCGCGTCGGAGTGGAGCCGCTACTGGCGGTGAAGCTGTTCGGAATCGCGTGCGGGCTCGTGCTGCTGGGAGCCACCGTGGCCCTCACCCGAGAGCTGAGCGGCTCGCGGGCGGCAGGCTGGATCGCAGGGCTCCTGGTGGCGCTGCACACGGGCGTCGCAGTGGCCTGCGTCAACGGCCTTGAGACGGCCCCCTTCGCCGCCTTCGTCGCGCTCGGGCTCGCCTTCCACGTCCGCGCCCGCTCGCCCCGAGACGAAGGACTGGCGGGGCTGGCGCTCGCCCTGGCCATCCTCTTCCGCCTCGAGGGAGGACTGCCCCTCGCGTTCATCGGTGCGAGCGCCCTGTGGCGGTGGCGTCGCGAGCCCGACCGCTGGCGCCGCTGGCTCGCGCTCGCCCTGCCCACCCTGGTGCTCGTCATGCCAGCCTATGCCCTCAAGGCCGTCTGGTTTGGCTCGCTCACCCCCAACACCCTGCTCGCCAAGGTGCCCCTCGACGCCACGGGTCGCTTTGCCGCCGGCTTCGACTACCTGGCCCAGTACGGCACGGCGAACTACGGCTACCTGGCGCTGCTCGGCCTGTGGGTGCTCGCGTTCAAGGGGGACGTGCGCTTCCGCCTCCTCGCCCTCCTGGGGACTGTGTGGCTCGGGTACATCGCCTCCGTGGGTGGCGACTGGATTCCCCACTTCCGCTTCCTCGTCCCGCTGGTGCCCATCGCCTCCGCGGCGACCGCGACCACCCTCTTCTTGCTCTGGAAGCTACTCGGGGAGCGGATGCGGGAGGGCGCACGGACGGCACGCATGGGGCTCGTGCTCATCATGGCCGCGGCGGTCGTGCCCGCCGCCCTGCTCCAAGTCCAGGGCGTGCTCATGAAGGTGCAGGACGCGACCCGAGCCTCCCTCCTGGCCAGGGAGCCACTCGGCGCATGGCTCACGTCCCTGGTAGGTCCGGGCGCCTCGGTGGCGATGCTCGATGTGGGAGCCGTCTCCTACCGCTCCGGGCTGCGCGTCATCGACACGGGAGGCCTGACGGATGCGCGGGTGGCACGCATCCTCCATCACAGCAACGGGAGGTACCAGAGCAACCTCTTCTTCCCGGACAACGCAGGCGCCCGGGAGATCGCCCAGGTGGTGCTCGCCGACCGGCCCTCCTTCGTCGTGCTGCTGCTCAACGGAGAGTTGCCCAGGCTCATCGAGGGACGGGCCCAGTTCGAGGGCAGGCCCATGAAACTGAACGCGGCCTACCAACAGGACCGGGCCATCCTGACGACCCCGAGCTTCAGCCAGGAGTACGAGTACCTCTGCAGCATCCCCGCGGACACCAGCGCCGCCGGCTGGTCCTGGGAGTACAACGTCTTCGCCCGGAAGGGGCTCTCGCTCGCCCGGCGTCCCCAGCGCGACGCCCAGGGCACCACGCGCTGCTTCTGAGCCCCCACTGCGGCACGGACTCACTGGCAGGAGTCCGTCTCCAGCTTCACCCGAACGGTCTCCGTCCAGAACGGAGAGAGCAGGTCCAAGGGCGGCCGGCACTTCCAGTAGGGACCGTTCCTCATGCACGTCAGGGCGCACGGCCCCAGCGGCACGAGCCCGCACAGGATCGCGTCGTCGCAGATCCGCTTCTCGAAGAGCAGGGGCAACCCTAGCAGGCCACAGGACTGGGGCAGCAGGGTCTCCCAACACACGTACACGTTGAACGCGGGCAGGATCCCCAGCAGGGGCGTGGTGGAGGAGAACAGGTCGCCGAAGACGGTCGACTCCTCGAGGGGGAACTGCGAGTCATAATCCTTGTTCCGCGCGACAGCGGAGTGGGGTCCCTCGAGGAGGATGGGAACGGAGGACCCGTAGTAATTCAGCCGCTGGACCAGGCACGCCGTCACATACCGGCGGCCCGAGGTGTCCAGCACATTGCCGGCCCACGAGGGGGCGAGCCCCCACCACCCCGTGTAGAACTCGCCCGTCACGGGATCCCTCACGGATTGCTCCCGGGTGAGGGCACACTGGACGGCCGAGCGGAGGACGTGCCGGCAGGACTCGGAGACCTGGCTCAAGGGGATGCTCGGCAGGAACCCCGCGCCCTGATCGAGGGCGGCGTCTCCCAGGGTCCTGAGCGCCTGTTGGGTCCCCGCGGCCCAGAAGCACGAGGGGCGAATGCCGTTCATTCCCTTGGGCGGGTCGCGATCATCGTCCATCTTCGATGGGCCGACGACGGGTGCGAGCAGCTCCCCCTGCTCGAGCTCCTCCTCGGTACTCCCGCATCCAACAAGGCCGACCATGAGGACGAGGATAGACAGAACATACGTACGCGACATTTGCATGGCACCCCCCGGATTTGATGCAATGAATGACAACAGACTGTATGTCTTTTCTTATCGGCTGGAGCCTTTGGCCTCGCGCAAGAGGCGCTGGCACTCCCGGGCCTGGAACGGGCTCTGCTGATTCGCCGCCTCGCAGGTCAGCTCGGCGCGCATCGCGTCCACCTCGGTCACCTTCCACATCGCGGCCCGCGCCTCCTGCAGGGCCGGCTTCGGGTCCCGCCCCTCGCGCCGCTCGTTCTCGGCCTGGAGGAGGTGGACCAGGACCAACTCCTTGAGAAGCCGGAGGTTCTCCGGCGAGTCTCTGGCGACGGCGTGGATCTCCTCGACGGCGGCCGTCAACAACGAGCGGGCATCCCGGCCGAGCACAAAGTCGTGGTGGGCACGGAGTCGGTGCGCGCGTGCCTTCCACAGTGCCACGACCGAGGGGCTGGAGCCCGTCCGCTCGAGCCAGGCCAGCGCGTGGGAAAACGCCTGAAGCGCCTCTGGCGCCTCGCGCTCTCGGACGATCTCCGCTTCGAGCCGAATCTTCGCGGCCTCCAGCAAGCCGCCCACCGGGAGCAGCGTGCGCACGCGCTGCCGCAGCTCCTCCAGCGTCAACCCGGAGAGTCCGATGAACTCGCGACCCGGCGCGGCGGAGCGGACTTCCTGTTCCACCCAGGACCACGCATCCAGCTCCCGCTGACTGGAGCCGAGGACGAGGACGACATGGCGGGTGTCTGGGAGGAGCTGTAGGGCCAACTTCACGGTGGCCGGTATGTCGAGATCCGCCCAGTTGCCCCGCAGGTAGGGACTCTTGGGCACGGCCTCCGCCAGGAAGTCGTCGTTGAGGATGCAGAGGAGCGGCACCTCTGGCCACAGCTCCTGCTGGAGCTTGAGCAGGAAGGGGGTGGCATCCGCGAACACGACGAGGGCGTCGGGCCGCCGGGAGCGGTACTTGGCGACATAGAAGTCACGTAGCGCGCGCTCGTACTCGGGGCTGCTGAACCAGGCCATGTCCAGGTACTCGATGTTGACGGTGACGGGCGCCCGCCACTCGCGCTGCACCGTCTGCCGGAAGTTCCGGGAGAAGCCCGCGGTCGCCGGCACCGTGTCGTCCTCCGGCACGAAGAGCAGCACCGTCTTCGCCCGCTCCTCCGCGAGCGATGGGGCCGCCAGCAGCAGGAGCAGGAGTCCCAGGACACGCATCACGGATTGCATGATAGCCGCCGCAGCGGCTTCACTGCGGCGCATGCAGAGCCATTCCCCGCCCGGCCCCCCCTCCCGCTCTCGCGCGCTCCTGGTGGCGTGCGTGCTCCTCACCCTGGTGTTGGGATTGGGCTCGCGGTCCGCGGTGGCCCGACAGGTGCTGCCGCGCTTCCTCACCGACTACGCGGGCGACACACTCTGGGCCACTCTCGTCTACCTGGGACTCCTCTTGCTCTGGCCCCGGCTCTCCGTGCGACGCGCCGCGGCGAGCGCCCTGGGCTTCTCCGTGCTCATCGAGCTCAGCCAGCTCTTCCACCCGCCCTGGCTCGATGCGCTCCGGGCCCACCCCCTCGTTGCCCTGGTGCTGGGCCGTGGGTTCCTCGTGTCCGATCTCTTCTGCTACGCGGTGGGCGTGGCGCTCGGTGTGGCGCTCGACGCCGGGCTCTCGCGTGTCTCAGCGCGCGGTGCCCACCACGCGTGACCACATCGTCAGCAGGTTGCGGACCACCGGCCCCTCGGGCACCTCGGCCACGGGCGGCACGTCCACCTGGATGCCCTGCGGTGCGAGCCGTGTGAAGGGATTGGCCGCGTCCTGCGTCTTGAGCGGCACCGAGGGATCCGCCGGACGGAAGCCGAACGCCAGCGCGCGCTCCTGCACCGGACGACTGCGCAGATACGTGAGGAATTTGCGCGCCGCGTCCTTCTGCTCCGGCGTCACCCAGTCGGCCTGAACCAGCGCCGCCGGGTGGTCGCTCCACAGCGTGAGCGCCGGGTAGTACACCTTCAGGTTGCCCCACCGGCCCTGCGCGTTGGCGAGCTGGGAAATCGCCAGGTTCTCGTAGACGACCGCCACGTCGTACTTCGACGGGCCGAAGCGCACCATGTCCGTCATGAAGGTGCCCGTGGACGTCTCGAAGCGGGTGACGCCCTTCTCCAGCTCCTTCACCCACGTCTGGTACTCGGGCTTGAGCAGGTCTCCCACCGTCAGGCCCGAGCGCTTGCCGTAGAACTCCAGCGTGGCCAGCAGCATCGCCTGCAGGCCCGAGTTGGAGCGCGTGGGATCCGTATGGCCCAGCTTCACGAAGCCCCACTCCGACTTGCCGCCGATGGCCGGCCAGCCCTGGTCGCTCGCCACCGCCTTGTGGATGGCCTTCCACGACACCACGCCACCGGAGACCTTCTGCAGCACCTCGGCCCGGTCCTCCCACACCACGAACACCAGCGGCGTAATCACCAGCGGTTGCGGCGCGTCGTCACCGCTGGTGGCGAAGAGCTGCCCGCGCTGCGGATCCGTCGACCAGTCCGACTCCAGCATGCGCAGCACGGCGCTGTCGGCCGGGCTCCACACCGTGGGCTTCTCCTTGCCATCCAACATGGCCTGGGCCGACTCCAGCGAGCCCTTGCCCACCAGCTTCACGCGAATGGACGGGTTCTCCTGCTGGAAGCCCGCCACCGCGGACTCCACCCACTCCTTCTTCTCCGTGCTGTAGAGGAAGGAGATCTCCGTCACCGGCCCGGAGGCTCGAGTCTGTGAGGGAGCGGCCTCCGCCCCGCCCTGCTGCCGCGCCTTGTCCCCGTTCGAGGACGTGATGAAGAGCACCGCGCCGACCGCGACGAGGAACCCCAGGATGATGAAGACCTTGGGCTTCATGATGCGACTCGAACCTCCTTAAGAGATTGCAGGGTGTCCTCGAAGGCTTGGATCTCACCGTTCATGCGGCCGAGCTCCTGATTGAGGTCCCCGTACATGCTGTCCGTGGCCTGTGCGTCCAGCGCGCGCAGGCGCATCACCTTGGCGGGAAGTCCCTGGAAGGTGGCCGCGATGCGCGAGAGGTTGGCCAACACCCGCTCGTGCGCCGCATGAATGTCCCGCAGCGCCGCCAGGTGCTCTTCACGAGCCTTGCGCGCGCTCTGGTACTGCTCCCGGGCCTCCGCGTCCCGCGCCTCCCGGGTCTGCTCTTCCAACAGGCGCAGCTGATCGCGCACCTCGCCCATGTCCACCGTGCGCAGGTAGCGGGAGAGCTCCTCGCCACGCTGCACCAGCCGCACCGCGCGCCCCTCCAGCTCGCTCAGGGATGACAGTGCGAGCTCCAGGTGAGACAGCACCCCGCGGGGTGCGTCCGCCAGCGTGCGCGTCAGCTCCTCGCGCGCCTGGTGGATGGCCCGCACCGAGTCGCGCACCCTCGGATCCTCCAACTTCCCCGGGGCGGGCAGCTTGCGCTCTTCCTCGGAGCGGCCGGAGAGGGTCTCCTTCCAGAAGCCGGGCGACACCACATCCCAGGCCACCAGCGCGACATAGGCCACCGCGCCCAATGCGGCCACGGCCCAGGAGCGCAGGCCCGCCGCAAGCAGCGCCGACACACCCGCCACCACCAGGTTGAGCGTGCTCCCTGCCGAGCGCGCCAGCACCTTCGGAAGGTAGCTCACCAACGTCGACTCACCCCGCTCGGCCATGTCCGCTCCTCCCCTCTCCCGTCATCCCGCGCCTCAGAAGAAGGACGCCATGTCTCGGTACACCTGGACGATGTCCTCCACGCTGCCCTTGGCGCTGGAGCCCTTCGCCGCCTCAGCGATGCGCTCGAGCACCTTGCTCTCGGCGCCCTGGCCATAGGCGATGGTGAAGATGCGCACCGGGTTCTCCTCGCTCGAGGCGTTCAGGCCCTTCTCCAGGTCCCCCAGCGTGAGGGTGCTGTGCTCGTCCTTGCCGTCCGTCATCACCACCACAGCGTGGATTTTTCCCGGCTCCTTCAGCGCCCGCTCCCGCGCGATCTTGTAAGCGGCCTGCGTGGCCGAATAGAGGGCCGTGCCCCCATTGGCGATGATGTTGTCGACGCGGCCGAGCAGCTCCGCGCGGCCCTTGCCGAGCTCGACCGGCCCCATCGGCGGGTACACGTTGTTGTCGAAGAGGACGAGTGTCACCTCATCCCGGTCCGACAGCGACTCCAGGAAGCGCTTCGCCCCCACCTTGGCCTCGGCCAGCGGGCGGCCCGACATGCTGCCGGACTTGTCGAAGACAAAGGTGACGTCCGTGGGCTTCTTCGTCTCGCGCCACACGGCCAGAAGCTTCTCCAGCACGTCCGCGCCGGGCACCTCCAGCAGCGTCTGTGGCTGCTTGGGATCCGCACCGTGGGCCGCGTCCACCGGCGCCGCGATGGCCACCGCGGGGTCCGCCGGACGGAAGCCCAGCGCCAGCGCGCGCTCCTGCGCCGGCCGCGCCTTGAGGAAGGCCATGAAGGTCTGCGCCGCCTCGCGCTCTTCGGCTCCCACCCAGTCCGCGTCGAGCACCGCGTACGGATGATCCGACCAGAAGGTGCCCTCCACCGGGTAGATGGACACCAACGGGAACGGTGCGTCCGTCTGCTTGCCGTAGGACTCGATGACCAGGTTCTCGTACAGCACCGCCGCCGACAGGTAGCCCGGGCCCCGCTGCAGCATCTTGTCCGAGAAGAAGCCGGTGGACTTGCCGTAGTGCACCACCGTGCCCTCAATCTCCGTCAGCAGCGCCTGGGTCTTCTTGCCCTCCACGTCCGCCACCGTCAGCCCGCGCGTCTTGCCTGAGCCCGCGTAGGCCTCGGCCAGCACCGACAGCAGGCCCGAGTTGGAGGAGTCCGGGTGGGTGTGGCCCAGCTTGAAGCGGCCCCACTCGGGGTGCCCATACGCGCCCCAGCCCCGCTTGTCCGCCGCCACCTTCATGAGGTCCGCCCAGCCAATGGACTTACCCGGCCAGCCCAGCGCCTCCGCCATGGGCTTCCACATGGCGATGACGATGGGTGAGAGCAGCAGCGGCTCGCCCTCGCCCACCACCGGCGTCGTCTTGCCCTTGGACGTCATCCACGCGCTGTTGAGCAGCGGCAGGTACGCGCTGGAGGCCGGGCTGTACACGTGCGCCCGGAGCTTGCCGGAGACGATGTCCTGCACCGCCTCGCCCGAGCCCATCGCCTGGCCCTCCACCCGGATGGGCCGGCCCGACTTCGTCTTCGCCCCGCTCCGCTCGAAGGCCCGCGCCTGCTCCTCGAACCAGCTCTTCTTCTCGCTGCCGTAGGCCACCGTCAGCACCACGGGCCGCCCGCCGCTCGCCGCCTGGGGCTTGCGCGCGGCCTCCGGTGGATGAGAAGTCCCCTGGCTGGATTCCTTGCAGGCGGCTAGCAGCATCACCACCGCGAGCACTCCCCACCGCAGCTTCCACATCCTGACGGTCCTCCCCTCGGGCACCTTCGCCACGACTGTGTGACGCAGCGCCGCCGCCCCCTCAACCGTCCACGACTCAACTCACCTGCTTCTTGCACGCGCGTGACGGGGTCGTCACACAGGAAACCTGTTTATTCGGACTTTTCATTTCACCCTGTTTTATTTTGAGGTCACACATGTTCGACCGGGACAGACAGGTTCGATAGAGTCCGCCGCCATGAATTTCATGAGCCGGAAGCTGTGGATGATTGGAGGCCTGGGTCTGGCGCTGGGTGGGTGTGCCACGAAGGTGGCGCCGGTGCAGTACAACCTGGGGCTGGCGCGCGCGGAGTACCGCGACTACGCGAAGGCACGGGCCAACATCTGTAATGAGGAACCCCGCGTCGTGACGGACGAGCTGGGTTCGATGAACAAGCTGCTGACGGAATTCCTGTCCTCCACGGAGCAGGTGAAGAATCCGAAGTCGGTGGACCATGCCCGAGCCCTGGAGACGCTGAAGGAAGCGGAGGGCTCGCTGGGCAAGGTGCTGGACGTGTACCAGGCCAACCTGGGAGCGGTGCGCAAGTGCGACTTCGCGAAGTCCGGGGCCATCGCGGAGCTGGCGCAGCAGGGGACGGGGCTGCTGGAGCAGTCGCGGGAGCGGATGACGGAGTCCTCCCAGCTGATCGCGGTGAAGCACGCCCAGCAAAAGTGGTTGGAGGAGGCGCCCCAGCGTGAGCAGACGGCGCGCCAGACGTGGTGCGCGAAGAATCCCGAGGTGGGCAGCACGGACCTGTACTACGCGCGCAAGTTCGCCGACGGCCGGACCGAGTGGCTCTTCTGCGATGGCCACATCGTCCAGTCCGGTCCCAAGGGAGGCGAGCCCACCCTGGTCTCGCCCGACGGCCTCAGCGCGAAGGACCGCCGCAAGGTGAAGCCGCCGCGCTACATCGAGGCCGCGAACGGCTACCCGGCGGAGGAGATGGACAAGCAGCCCACGAGCGCCGCGGAGCCGTCGGCTCCCGCCCACAGCTCGAGCGCGGGCGGGAACTAAGAGAGAGCGCGCGACCTCACGCGCTGAGACGAGACAGGCGCTCGGCGAGGCGCGTGTCTCCCCCCGCCTCCAGGGAGCGCAGCCACGCCGGCAGCGAGCTGCCTCCCGCCACCAGGTGCCCTTCGAGGTGGGGACGCAGCGCGCTCCAGCGCCGATCCCACCCTTCCCCAGAGCCACTCCGAGGCCGCGCCTCCAGCAACGCTCCGATGCGCAGCGCCAGCTCGGGCTCGCCCAGCGCCTCGGCCTGACGGGCCAGCAGGCCGGTGGCGGCCTGGGCCGGCGCACCCGCGGGGGCACGCTTCCACTGCTCCAGCGTCCGGAGAAAGGCCGAGGCATCCAGCTCGGACAGCAGCTCCATGGCCACCCACAGCGGCAGCCGCGGCTCGCCCCGGGGGGCCACCACCTTCGCCATCAAGGACGTGAACACCGGGCCCAGGGCGGCGTGGCTGGAGGGATCCGTTCCCCCCAACGCCCGGAGCGCGCGCCGGGCTTCGCGGGCCTGCTGCGCCACCTTCCAGCTCCGCCCTCCCAGGAGAGAGTCGAGCCGGGTGAGGGACTCCACGGCCGCCGCCACCTGCTCGGCGGAGGGCGTGCCGCCACGCACCCGGGGAGGCAACGAGAGCTTCGGAGACGCCGCGGCCGCGCCCTTCGCGCCCTTGGGGGCCGGGGCCGATGACGACTCGGCGGAGACCTCGTGGTAGCCCTCGCGCAGCTTCTCGGCCACCTTGCGCTCGTACTCGCGCCGGGCCCCTGCCTCATCGGCGAACGCCTTCTCCTTGCGCTGCCCGTCGGTGCCCAGTCGCCCGTACACCACAATGAAGGTGTTGCCCTGGACGTCGGCCATCCAGAACTTCGCGCTGGTGCCCTCGACGAACTCAAACCTGCGCATGATGCGGACCCTCCCCTACCGGGTGTGCGGATGTCCGGCAGACGCTACTACGGGCGGCGGTGACGCTCCCACCTCAGACGTGAATGAGCCCCACCTTCCCGGACCGGACGCTAGTCTGGCGCGCATGATTCGTTCAGCGACCCCCGCGGATATCCCCGCCATCGCCCGGCTCATCCGGGCCCTGGCCGAGTACGAGAAGCTCTCCCATGAGGTCGTCCTCCGAGAGGAGGACCTGCACCAGCACCTCTTTGGCGCTCGGCCCTACGCCGAGGTCGTCCTCGCCGAGGACGGCGGACAGGTGGTGGGCTTCGCCCTCTTCTTCCACAACTACTCCACCTTCCTGTCCAAGCCGGGCATCTACCTGGAGGACCTCTTCGTGCTGCCCGAGCACCGGGGCCATGGGCACGGAAAGAAGCTGCTGTCACACCTGGCGAAGCTCGCCGTGGAGCGGGGCTGCGGACGCTTCGAGTGGTCCGTGCTCGACTGGAACACGCCCTCCATCGAGTTCTACAAGTCCTTCGGCGCGGTGCCGATGAACGACTGGACTGTCTTCCGCGTCACAGGGGACGCGCTGCAGCGACTCGCTCGGGCCACGTGAGCCGAGCCTGGCCGCCCTCCTGGCGACCTCTCGACAAAGCCTCGCCGTGCGTTGATTCAGGAATCTGCGCAACGAGCATTCTCGCTTCCCCGGGGGCATGACATCCTGCGGGGCAGCGAGGCTGCATGGGGTCCTTCGATGACAAAGAGCGCCGGACGGTCGTGACCGACGAACGCCGTACGGTCGTGACCGACGAGCGCCGCACGGTCGCCCTCCCCGCGGGTGACGCGGCAGGACCTCAGGCCCAGACCCCACCTGATGAGACACCTACGATCGGCCGAGGCACGCCGCTGGACCGGTACGTGGTGCTCGATCCGCTGGGCCAGGGCGGCATGGGCATGGTGTACGCCGCCTACGACTCGGTGCTGGACCGGAAGGTGGCGCTGAAGCTGCTGCCGCGCGCTGACTCCGTCGAGGGACCCGAGGTGACGTCAGGGCGGGCCCGGCTGCTGCGCGAGGCCCAGGCCATGGCGCGGCTGTCCCACCCCAACGTGGTGGCCGTCTATGACGTGTACCAACACGGCACCCAGGTCTTCATGGCCATGGAGCTGGTGGAGGGTCAGACGCTGCTGCAGTGGCAGCGAGAGCGGCCACGGAGCTGGAGGGAGATTCTCACGGCCTTCCTGGCTGCGGGCCGGGGCCTGGCCGCCGCACACGCCGCTGGGCTCGTGCACCGCGACTTCAAGCCCACCAACGTCCTGGTGGGGAAGGACGGCCGCGTCCGGGTCACGGACTTCGGCCTGGCGCGTCCACACAATGCCCCCGTGGAGCTCGGCTCCGAGGACGGGGCGCCGTCCGCGGACACCAGCCCGGTCAAGTCCCACAGCCTGCTGGAGCTGGAGCTGACCCAGCGGGGCGCGGTGCTGGGCACGCCGGCCTACATGGCACCGGAGCAGTTCCGCGGCGCCGTCGCGGATGCACGCACGGATCAGTTCTCCTTCGCCGTGTCGCTGTGGGAGGCGCTCTACGGCGAGCGCCCCTTCGAGGGCAGCTCCCCCAGTGAGCGCCGGGAGAACGTGCTGGCCGGGCGCATCAAGCCCCCGCCGCCCTACTCCAAGGTGCCGCCCTGGGTGAACCGCGCCCTGCTGCGCGCCCTCAACACCGCACCGGAGGCGCGCTACCCCTCGCTGGACGCGCTGCTGGCCACCCTGGAGCGCGACCCGGCCAAGGTGCGTCGCCGCTGGCTGACCGCGGTGGCCCTGGTCCTTCTCGTCACCGCCTCGGCCTTGCTGACCTGGTCCTCCTGGCGGCAGCGGCGCGCCCTCCTGTGCACCGGGAGCCAGGAGAGCCTGAAGGCGGTCTGGGGCCCACCCCGTCAGGCCGCCATCGAGAAGGCCTTCCTCGCCACCGGCCTGTCCTATGCGCGCGATACCTGGGCACGCGTGCATGGAGCGCTCGACACGTACACCCGGACGTGGACGGACATGCACCAGGACACCTGCGAGGCCACGCGCCTCCGGGGCGAGCAGTCCGAGGCCGTCATGTCCCTGCGCATGGCCTGCCTGGAGAGCCGCCGTCAGGAGCTGGCTGCCCTCACCGAGGTCTTCGCCGACGCCGACGCCACCGTGGTGGAGAAGGCCCTCTCCGCCACCAGCGCCCTGCGCTCCCTCCGGGGCTGCGCGGACGTAGAGGCCTTGATGGCCGAGGTGAAGCCGCCCGAGGACATCTTCGTGCGGGGGTCCGTGGACGTCGCGCGCGGCCAGCTCGCCCGCGTCAAGGCGCTCACCGAGGCCGGCAAGTACAAGGACGCCCTGGCGCTAGCCTCGGAGGTGGAACAACGGACGGCGACACTCGGCTACGAGCCCATTCACGCCGAGTCCCTCTTCATGAAGGCCTGGACGCAGATCATCTCCGGGGATGGCCAGGGAGTCCCTCCGCTGCTGATGCAGGCGCTGTGGCAGGCGCACGCCGCTCGACACGACACCCTCGTGGCCGCGGCCGCCGTGCGGCTGATGGGCTACTACAGCAACCGCGGGCCCCAGGAGGAAGCCGATCGCTGGGAGCACTTCGCGGAGGCTTCGCTGGATCGAATGGGAGAGCGCGGCGAGCTGCGCGCCATCTTCTTCAACAACCGGGGCCTGGCATTCTACCACCAGGGCAAGTTCGCCGAGGCCTACGAGGCCTTCGACAGGGCCTTCGCCCTGGCGGAGCAGACCCTCGGACCCGCGAACGCGATGACGCTGCGCTACGCCAGCAACTCCCTGGCCGCGCTGGACAACCTGGACCGTGTCGACGAGTCCCTGCGAGCACTCGAGACGCTCGTCCGGCTGGGTGAGAACAACCTCGGACCCGGCCATCCGTTCCTCACCCAGCCCCTGGCGAACCTGGCGAACATGTACGCCCTCCAGGGGCGCAACGCCGAGGCGCGTCGCCTGCTCGACCGGGTGCGGGAGATCGGCCAGCAGGCATACAGGAGCGACTCGGAGGAATGGGCCCACTTCCACATCGCCTATGGAGACCTGGAGGCCGCGGAGGGCCATGATGCCGCGGCGCTCGAGCACTACGACGAGGCCGTGCGCCGATTCCGGGAGCTGATGGGCCCGGAGAGCCCATACCTGATGCAGGCGCTCGTGAACGTGGCGGAGGCTCAGACGTCACTGGAGCGGCTGTCCGAGGCACAACGGACCTTCCAGCAGGTGGTGGAGCTGGCGAAGAAGGACCCCAAGCAGCACGAGCACGTGTACACCAAGGCCCTGGTGGGGCTCGCGGATCTGCACGATGTGAAAGGCCAGCACGAGAAGGCGCTCCGGCTGCGCCAGCAAGCGCTGGAGCTGCGCGAGCGGAACCTGGGCCCCGCGCACCTCACCACGGCGATGATGCGCGTGAGCATTGGCGCCAGCTACCTCGAGCTGGGGCAGCCCGCCCGCGCGCTGGCCATCTTCGAGAAGGAGCAGCCCCTCTTCGAGAAGACGATGGGAGTGGATTCACCCGTCGGCGTGCTGCCCCAGGAGGGCAAGGGCGAGGCGTTGCAGCGGCTGGGACGGGCCACCGAGGCCATCCCTGTCCTCGAGCGCGTGCTGCGAGTCGTCGAGAGCCGTCCGGTGCGTCCGGCCTACCGGGCCTCCGCGCAGTTCGCCATGGCGCGAGCCCTGTGGGACGCCGGACAGCAACCGGAACGCGCCCTGAAGCTTGCCCACTCAGCGCGGGCCACCTTCTCCCGCGCCCCCATCCTCCACGCCAAGGCCCTGGCCGAGCTGGAGGCCCTGCTGAAGCGGCACGCTCCGAAGGCAGCCACTCCCAGCTCCATGGCGCAACCCGCGCCTCCGTGAGTCGGGCGGTAAGCCGTTACAGCTCGCGGACGAGGTCTCTCCCCGCGAGGACCGCCCCCACGATGAGCAGCAGGCCCATGCCCTGCACCACCCAGGTCAGCGCGGAGCGTGGGAGGCGGTTCTCGTAGCGTTTGAGCAACCCGACGAGCAGCAACTCCCAGCAGGCCACTCCCGCGCCAGCGGCGGCACCGAAGGGAAGCGCGAGCACCTCGGAGAAGGCGAAGAGCTGCCTTGAGTAGAGGGACGCGACGGCAGCGCTCCACGTGGCCAGCAGGGTGGGATTGAGCGCGGAGATGGTGAAGCCGAGCAGGAAGCCCATGAGGGAACGCTCCTCTCCGGGCTTCACCTCGTCCTCGGGCTTCCACCGGAGGAAGTACACCCCGAGCAGAGTCAGCACGAGCGCGCTCAACGCGTGCGAGAGGGGGAGGATGGCAGGACGGTTCGCGAGGAACGTCGTGAAGCCCCAGAAGGCCACAGCGGCGTAGAGCGCCTCAGCCAATGCGGCCCCCAGACCCACACGAAGGGCCGCGCCGAAGCGCTTCTGCACGCACAGGGACAACACCATCACAGCGATCGGACCGGTCAGCGGAATGGAGCCGATGAACCCGAACGCGAACGCCACGAGACAGGTGATGAGTGTGCTCACCCTGCCCCCCGCGGAGACGGTGCTGCTGGGATACGCCTCTTCATGGAGGACACCGATACACCAGGCGGACGTGGGCGACCACCACCCGGGAACCAACAGATGAGGCCTGAGTGCCTCCCTGGTCTCCGCCACAGCCCCCAGGGGTGAGGTGGGGTGGCATCATGCGGGTACCATGATAGCCAGACCGCTGGACCTGATGGGCCTGACGGCCTTGTCTCCGGAGGAAGTGAAGGCGCTTCGTCGCCGCCCGCTCCTGGCGCTCGATGCCCGCCAATGTCAGCGCATGAGCGTGGTGGATCTCTTCGAAGCGGGGCCCCTCCTGCTGACCCTCACCCAGGCGTCGAGCGAGCCGGACGCCCAGCTCATCCACAAGGCCCTGTTCGGTGGACGGCCACTTCCGGCACCGGCGACCGGCTACTCCGTGCTGGAGGCGCGTGAGGTCGCGGCGCTGGCACCGCGGCTCGCGGCACTGTCCCCCCGAAAGTGGGGGCGACAGCTCGAGGAATGGATGGCCCAGCAGTCCAGCCCAAAGTTCGATGAAGTTCCGTTCGAGCTCGCGGTGGAGTGCGTACAGGATTGTGTCCGCTACTTCCGGGAGCACGCGCGGAAGGGCAACGCCCTCCTGCAATGGAATGCGAAGTGGAAGGGTGGGCCCCTCTACCGGCCGGATGCGGTGCTAGCCGTCATCACCGGAGGCACACCACGCCGGATGAAGGCACTCATCCAGGCATTCGACCGGTATGTGCGGCGTAAGGGCCTGTTGGATGAGCAGCGACAGCTCACTCCCAACGAGGCCCTCTCCGCCCTCCTGGGCTCGAAACGACGGCGCAAGTACCTCGAGTTGGACTCCGAGATCATTCCCTGGCTCCGGCCCCACGTGGAGCCGGTCGCATAGGGAGATGGCTCAGGAGCGCCCGAGCGCGGACAGCAACTGGCGCGAGGCCTGGGTGAGATCCGAGGAGAGCTCAAGCAAGCCGCCCCCCATCAGGTACATCACCTCGTCGCCGTAGCAGGCCTTCATCGCCTCGAGGTTCGACAGCCGCATGCCCCCGCCCGGCGTGGGGCAACAGGGACGCAGCGGACCCATGGGGGCGAGGCAGGCGCTGGCGATCTGCTGGCACTCCTCCTGGGAGAAACCGAACCGGCCGCCGAAGTTGGGATAGATGCTGGCATCGACGCCCGCCAGACGCTGCAGCAGTCCGAACAGGACTCCATGGGCGTGACCCGCGCTCGGGCTGACCACGTGCGAGCCCAGCCAGGTCGGATGGGACAGCAAGGGCAGCGCGATGCTGTCGTCATCGGCGATGGCGCGCAGCGTGTCAAAGCCCACCAGGCCGGGACCGAGCAGCAGGGCCCGAGCGCCCGCCTCCTTCGCGAAGCGCACCCGGCGCTCGAGCTGACGGAAGTCCGAGGTGACGTTGGCCGCGTACACGGCGCGCCGGCCCGTCTCGCGATTGGCTCGCTCCACGGCAGCGGCACAGGCGGCCACCCGGGCCTCGAAGGGCGCCCAGGGCTGGTTGGTCAGGCCATGGTCGTCCTTGATGATGTCGATGCCCCCGAGCGCGAGCTGATAGGCCATCTCGGCCAGCGCCTCGGGAGACAGCCCCATGGGCTTGAGGGCCGTCTGTACGAGCGGCCCGGTGGGTACGCCCAGGAAGTCGCGCAGCCCCTTCATCCCGAAGCGGGGACCGCGGAACTGACGCAGGAACGACTCGGGCAACTGGACGTCCAGCACCCGCACGCCCGGCTGCAGCGAGCTGTTGCCGAACAGGAGGTTGAGGAACTGGGTGAGCTCGCCGCCCGCCGCCTCCACGAGGTAGCTGAGGGTGACCTCGTGGACTCCCGGAGCGCGCTCGGAGATGTGCTCGATGTGCCCCACCACCTCGTCGCGGATGAAGCCACGCGGCACCAGCCGCTCGGGCAACTCCACGGTCTGCTCGAGCGCGATGGCGAGGGCTCTCGCTTGAATCTCCGACGCCGGAGCGGTGACACCGTAGGTGACGCGGATGCGCTCGGAGCCCATCACAGTGCCTCCGCCTTGGACGTCGAGTGCACTGCCTCCAGCCGCACGGCGAGGAGCTCGTCCTGGGTGATGCCCAGCGCCTGGCCGGCCAGCCTCTCCGCGGCGCGCACCAACGCCATCGCATCCAGGCCGTACTTCGCCATGAGGTAGGGCTTGCTGGCGCCGTGAGCGAAGGTGTCATTCAACCCCAGACGAACCAGCGGCCGGCCGACTCCCGCATCCGCCATGATCTCCGCGAGGATGCTCCCCAGTCCGCCCACGGTGGTGTGGTTCTCCAGGGAGATGACCCCCAGGCGCACGGACGCGAGGTGGTCCAGGAACTGCTCGCGGTTGAAGGGCTTGAGGGTGCCCACGTGCAGGTGGCGCACGGACAGGCCCTTCGCCTCGAGGGCCGCGGTGGCGCGCATTGCCTCCTCGGTGGTGATGCCGGCGGTGACGATGAGCACGTCCCGCCCCTCGCGCACGCAGCGGATGTCGTTGAAGCGAAACGGAGTGGAGAACAGCCGGGGAACCTGGCCGCGCAGCACGCGCACGTACACCGGGCCGTCGACGGCGTCGGCCACCGGCAGCACCGTCTCCACCTCCGTGGCATCTCCGGTCTCCAGCAGCGTCATGTTCGGAATGGCGCGCAGGATGGCGATGTCATCGATGGCCTGGTGGGTGACGCCGCCCGGCGTGGTGATGCCGGGCAGGAAGCCCATGAGGCGCACCTTGCGGTTGGGATAGGCAATGGAGTTGATGAGCTGATCCAACGGCCGGCGATAGAGGAACACGCCGAACGTGTGGATGAAGGGGCGAAACCCCTCCATGGCCAGACCGGCCGCGAAGGACAGCATGTTCTGCTCGGCCATGCCGCAGGACAGGAACTGCTGCGGGTACTGGTCGCGGAACTTGTCTACCTCGCAGCTGGAGGTCAGGTCCGCGGACAGGCAGAGCACTTCCGGGCGCTTCGAGGCGTAGGCGATGAAGGCCTTCGCGTAGGGCTTCTCGACGAGCTCCATGACTCAGGGCTCCGGGTTGGGAATGCCGAGCTGGGCGGCGACGCTGCGAGCGAGCTCGCGCCTCTCCTCGGACGATTGGAAGCGAACGTAGTGCAGGCGTGGGAAGCGCTTCTTCAGCGCGTCGTCCATGCCCTGATAGGGGCTGGTGCGCATGAGCGTGACGACGGGCCGGTCCTCCGCTCGACGGGACAGGGCTGTGCGCATGGCGGCAAGGTCATGGCCGTCCACCTCGACGGCATCGGCACCAAAGGCCCGGAGCCGGGCAACCCAGTCGCCCATATAGCCGACCGTGCTCATGGCGCCGTCGCACTGCTGGGCGTTGACGTCGATGACCACCGACACGTTGGAGATGCGGTGGAAGGCCATGTTGGCGAAGCACTCCCAGGTCTGCCCCTCCTGCAGCTCGCCATCGGACAGGTAGACCCAGACGCGGCCGGGCTCGCCGCGCCGCTGCCGAGCCCAAGCCACACCGGAGGCCATGGACAGGCCCTGGGCCAGACTGCCAGTGGTGACCTCGAAGCCGGGGCTGTGCTCGGCGCCAATCATCTCCACGCTGGAGCCGTCCCGGTTGAAGTGCTCGAGCCCCTCGGGAGCCATGCGGCCCGCCTCGATGAGCGCGGCGTAGACCACCAGGGCGTAGTGGGCCGGGGAGATGAAGAAGCGGTCGTACTCCGGAGACTGCGGGCCGTGGTAGCCGGCGCCGGTGAAGCTGTCCGGATTGTGGGGACCGGGCACTCCCGGGAAGGGACGTGGAATGGCCGGAGCGGTGCTCGGACCGAGGCGGAGAACCTCGTTGTAGAGCAGGGCCAGGGACTCCGCCGCCGAGCACGCCTGGGACAGGTATCCCCCGTTGTGGCGGATGGTGTGCTCGAAGACGCGCCGTCGGATGCCATCGGCGATGGCTTGAGTGCTTCTCGTCATGGGACCGAGCGCACACTAACACCGATGGTTCCAACACCGGGAGGACGGAGAATACCGCCCTCCCGGGGCCCCTCGGCGAGGGCAACGGCGACTACAGCTCGTCCAGGTCGTAGTACTCGGCCGACGCGTTGTCGTGGTTGCTGACGCCGCCCACCGCGAGCACCGTGCCGTTGTTGAGCAGGGTCGCCGTGTGACGGTAGCGGTCCACGTTCATGGCCGCCGTGACGCTCCACTTGCCCGTCGCCGGGTCATACAGCTCGGAGGCCGTCATGATGCCCGTGAGCGGGTGGTAGCCACCGGCCACCAGCACGCGGCCATCCGGCAGCATGTTGGCGGTGTGCCACTTACGCGGGTCCTTCATGCTGCCCGTGGTCGTCCAGGTGTTGGACGCCGGGTCATACAGCTCCGCCGTGGAGCTCAGCGCCACGTCGATGCCCGCACCGCCCGCCACCAGCACCTTGCCGTTGTTCAGCAGGGTCGCCGTGTGCGAAGCGCGGCTCACGCCCATGCTCGCCGCGCTCGTCCACGTCCCGGTCGCCGGGTCGTAGATTTCCGCGGAGTTGATGAGGGCGTCGGAGGCGTCGCTGCCGCCCGTCACCAGCACCTTGCCGTTGGGCAGCAGGGTCATGGTGTGGAAGGCACGCGCCGTCTTCATGCTGCCGGTGTACGTCCAGGAGCCCGTGGCCGGGTCATACAGCTCGGCCGAGGCGAACACCGCGCCGTCGTACTCGGTGATGCGACCACCGGCCACCAGCACCTTGCCGCTGGGCAGCAGCACCGCCGAGTGGTGGAAGCGCTGCTGGTTCAGCTTACCGGCCGGCCGCCACTTGCCGACCGCGGGGACATACAGCTCCGCCGTGGCGTCGGTGATGGGGCACGAGCCGCCACCGGTGATGAGCACGCGACCATCCTGCAGCTTGGTGGCCGTGTGACCGCGGTGCGCGCCCAGGGTGTTACCCGTGGCGGACCAGGTCTTGGTCTCCGAGTTGTACAGCTCCGAGGTGGTGTTGAAACCACCGGCCACCAGCACCCGGCCGTCGTCCAGCAGGGTCGCGGTGTGGAGCATGCGCGGCAGGGCCATGCTGCCCGTCAGAATCCAGCCGCCGTGCCGATCCTCGCACACGCCGCCGGGGCCCGGAATCACGATGACGGTACGGGTGGCGGTGCCCACGTGGCCCGCCGCGTCCTTCACCGTGTAGGTGAGCGTGTAGGTGCCCGCGACCTTCGTGTTGACGGTACCCGTGACGGTAATCGCGGCGCTCAGGTCACCGGAGCAGGCGTCGGTGGCGGTCGCGCCCGCCTCGACGTAGGTGCTGCCGCACGTGACGGTCAGCGAGGGGTAGCCCGCCAGCGACACGACCGGAGCCTGGGTGTCGCTCACCGTCACCTGGCTGGTGCAGGTGGAGGTGTTGCCAGCGGAGTCCTTGCCCGTGTGCGTGACAGGGGTGGTGCCCAGCGGGAAGCGGCCAGCGCCGGGGTTGCTGGAGTACGTCGCGTCGCTGCAGTTGTCATCGCCGTACGCCTGGCCCGGGTTCACGTTCGCACCGCCCGCGACGCACTCGGCCGACACGTTGGCCGGGCAGGTGATGGTCGGAGCCGTGGTGTCAACGACGGTCACGTTCGCCGTGCAGGAAGACTGCAGGCCCGTCGAGTCGGAGCAGGTGAGCGTCGCCGTGGTGGTGCCCAGGCCGAAGTTGCTCGGCGACTGGTCGCAGCCCGTCAGGTCGCCGTCCGGGTCATACGAGCCGTTGTCGATGTTGATGCGGCTACCGGAGACGGTGCAGACGAGGCTGTCGGCCGACACGGTGACGTCCTTGCACTTCGCCACCGGAGGACGGGGAACGGAGACGGACTTGCAGGAAGCGCTGCAGGTACCCGAGCCGTTGGAGGCACCGGTGTCGCACTCCTCACCGGGGTCGAGCTTGCCGTCACCGCACCAGTGCAGGCGGCACACAGACGAGCAGGCCGTGCCCGGCACGCCGTTGCTGGCGCCCGTGTCACACTCCTCGGGGTACTGCACCACGCCGTCGCCGCAGCGCACGGGGATGGCACCACGCGCCAGGACGTAGGGCACGCCGTGAGAGCCGTCCGCGAAGTCCTGGGAGCCCGGCAGGCGCGCACCGTAGGTCGGGTCACGCGCGATGACGAGCGGGGTGAAGTTGGCGGCCGGATAGGAATCGAAGGCCTCGTGGACCGAGCAGCCCCAATCAGAGAGCATGCCGTCCGTGAGGCCATTGAGGGCCGCGTGGGAGGCCACGATGTGAGCATCGTTGTAGCAACCCACGCCCGTCACGGTGAAGGAACCGAACGGCTCGAGTACCGGCACCGCCGTCTTGGGTACGGTCTCATGGTAGTAGCAGCTCAGGTTGATATAGGCGCCCGTCTTGCCTTCCTGAGCGGCGGCAAACCCAACGGCGTTCTGAGTGACCTGATCCTTCGCGTGGTACACGGGGTCGGTCCCCATGACGATGACGTTGCCGTCGACCACCGGGCCCCAGACGTGGCGGTTCTGCTCAGCCACGGAGATCAGGCTCACGCTGGTGCTGCACGTGGGATCTCCCAGGATGATGGCGCGATAGCTGGCGAAGTCCGCTGAGCTCTTCGCGGCCCAGTCCGCATCAGAGACAACCTCCACCGTGTAGCCCAGACTCGCGGCGGCCTGCGCTTCGATGCTGTACTCGCCATCGGTGACCGTGCCGGCCAGGATGAGGACCTTGTTGGTGCTGCCCAGTCCCTGCGGGCGCGTACTCACAACCTTGGGCGCCACCGCCGACTCGGGCGCCTGACGCGTGGTGTCCGTATCCGACGGCAGCGCACTGCTGCCGCAGGCCGCGAGCAACAGCACACTCAGGACCATGAGCATCCGGTCGCGGATGCCGCTCCAACTCTTCGAGTGATCATCAAACAGCATGGAATCCCCTACCCTCGTGGCGCAGAGGCGAAGCGCTCCGCTCGGGCGGCGCTTTTACACCAGGTGCTCGAGAAGCAGACCCGTGCAGGGGTGAGCGCGAGCGCCACCAAGGGCACGCACGCTCCGCCTGAGTTCACGAAATCGTTTGAGTTTTTCGAGGGAGGGCCCGGCCGCGCACTCGGGGACCGGCCGGGCGACACCTGAGCGACATCTTGTTCCGCACCGAACACATGCCCAGGTTCCGGGAGTGATGAAGACCTCGCAACTGATCCCGGCCTGGATGCTGTACCTGCTCGCACCGATGGTAGCGCTGGCGCAGAGCGAGCCCATTCAGAGCGTGCGCGAGGACTCGCACGTCACCCGCAGTCCGATGCTCTGGTACTGGCTGGCAGTGCTCGTGGTGGCGGCGGCTGTCTTCGCCTTCGTCTCGCTCCGCCTGTCCAAGCGCAGGCAGCCGCCCCATCGTCCGAGCATGCCCTGAAGTAGCTCAGGGAGTGGCCGCGGCGGCCTTGGCCTGTCCCTGCTTCCCCGAGGGGAGATCCGGAATCAGGAGGATTTCGATGCGCCGGTTGCGGGCGCGGCCCTTGGGCGTGGCGTTGCTGGCCACGGGCTTCGTATCGCCATGGCCGGCAGCCACGAGTCGGGCCGGCGGGACACTCGCCTTCTCCCCGAGGAACCGCACCACGTTCACCGCGCGGGCCACGGACAGCTCCCAGTTCGTCGGGTAGGTGGCCGCGAGCCGCTGCGAGGGCGGCGCATCGTCCGTGTGGCCCGACACGAGGATGGAGCGGTTCTCCACCTTGGAGAGCACCGCGCCCAGCCGGGCCAGCACCTCCGAGCCTCGCGCCGAAAGGCTCGCCTCACCGGAGTCGAAGAGGATCTTGTCCACCAGGTCCACCTGGATGCGGCCCTCGGCCTGGGACAGGCGGATCTCCCCTTCGGAGATCTCCGCCTTCAGCTTCTGCTCAATGTCCTCGTAGGTGGCCTTGAGGCGCGCGAGCTCGGCCTCCTTCTCCTGCACCGCCTGCTGGAGCTGCTCGCGCTCGGTGGACAGCCGGGTGCGCTCGTCCTCGAGCGCCGTGAGCTTCTGGTCCTTCGCCGCGAGCTGCTCCGAGAGCTTCTCCTCCAGCGCCTTGCGCGCCTGCTCCGTGGACACCGTCAGCGCCCGAGCGTCCGCGGCCGCCTTCTCCGCCGCCTCCGCGCGCGCCTTCTGCGCCGAATACGCCCCGTATCCGAAATAGCCCGTGGCACCCGCAACCAGCAGCACCACCGCCGTCACCAGCCACGGAAGCCAGGACTTCGACCCCTGCGCTTCCCGGGGGGCCATTCCCTTCGAGTACACCGTCTTGTCGTCTGATTCTCCAGCCATGGCTCGGACGGTAGAGGCGCCGCCCAGGTGACTTCAAGGCGGTGCAGGTGAGCGCAGGTATCCGGAGGTGCAACGTTCCACTCGCGGCGGAGCGGCAGCCGCTCGACGCCGCGCGTTACGGCCGAGGGCGCGCGGTCTCAGGCCAGGGGGCCGCTCGCCGTGCGCAGGGCCTCGATGAGCTCACGCGCCGACACCGGGTGGCCCTGCCCTTCCGGCGTGAAGAAGATGCCCACGGGCATCCCCTCTTCCTCGAGCTGGGGCAGCACGTTGTCCATCAACTCCTGCAGCGTGATGGCGCGCGGCTGGAAGCCGGACCACAGGCGCGTGGCGCACATGGCGGCGAACTCGGGCGCGGGCCACAGCGGCAACACGTCCCGCCCGCTGTCGTCGAGCGCGAGCGCCCACCCCTCACCATCGAGTCCCCATACCTCACCGGACTCCACCACGCGTTGGAGGAAGTACGAATAGCGCCGGGCAGCGGGCAACCGCAGCACGGACTGTATGCGCTCCTGGCTCTGTTCACGTTCCATGCGTCCTCCCAGTGCTCGAAGGATTCCAGACCGGTCCGACAAGGGCCGCGTCACCGGCGAGCTGTCCGGCGAGCGAGACCACCTCCTCGGCACAACCCCAGGAGAGTGTCACGCCCGCCCCGCCATGTCCGTAGTTGTGGAGGACGTGACGTCCTCCCACCTGCTCCAGCTCGAGGCGCACAGAGGGCCGCCCGGGCCGCAGCCCCACCCGGTGCTGCAGCACGTGGATACGGGTGCCCGCGGGGAGCAGCCGCGCCGCGCGCGCGAGGATGGCCTCGGCCTGCGCCGGATCCGGCTCCAGGGACCAGCTCCCCTCCACGGCCGTGCCTCCGAGGATGCAGTCCTGGAAGCGGGGAATGAGGTAGGTCATGCCACGAGCCTCGTCCTGCTCGTCGAAGAGGAAGCGCTCCAACGGGAGCGGTGCGACACGAAGCACCTCGCCCCGGATGGGGAAGAGCGACGCGTCCCCCAGGAGCTCACGAGACCCCAGGCCGGTGCAGTTGAGCACCAGCGGGGCCACCTCCCACGCCTCGTCCAGCGAGCGCACCTCGCGCTGGTGCACGGAGCCGCCGAGCCGGCGGAAGCGGGCCAGCAGGTACGGGAGGTAGCGAGACATGTCGATGACAGGAGCCTCGAACACGTAGCCATCCACGAAGCCCGGGAGCAGCTCGGCCGGAGTGGCGCGACGGAAGCCAGGGACGCACGGCTTCCACCACGGGTCCGGGGCGGGACGAAGCAGGAGCTCCGTTCCGAGGACACACCGGACGCCGGTGTCGGGCTCCGAGGCGAGCGCGCACAGCACCTCAAAGGTGCGCCCGGCCCAGGCGGAGACGCGCTCCTGGGGGAAGGCCCGGTACGGGTACCACACGGCCGCCGCGATATCGGACGTGGTGTGCGGGGGCAGCTCGCGCGCCCAAATCTCCACCGAGTGACCGGCTTCAAGCAGCCGGACACCGCAGGACAGGCCAGAGACTCCACAGCCAAGGATGACGACGCGCATAGGGGGACAGGCGACGAATCCCTGTTCTATCGCGGATGGGGCCCGGGAAGTGAATGCCCCCCCACTGGCTTCCTGAACGAAGGGGTGCGGATATCTTCCTGACACGATGCTTCCACCCATCAGCCTGCTGACGGATTTCGGCCTGACGGATACTTATGTGGGCCAAATGAAGGCGGCGATCCTCCGGGTCGCCCCAGGAGCGGTCCTCGTGGACCTCACGCATGAGGTGCCCGCCCAAGACGTGAGAGGGGGTGCCTTCCTGCTGTGGAGCGCGGTGGAGGCCTTCCCCGAGGGCTCGCTTCACCTGGCGGTCGTGGACCCAGGCGTGGGCTCGACACGGCGAGCCGTGGCGGCGAGGACCCGCCGGGGAGACGTGCTGGTAGGACCGGACAATGGACTGCTGGTGCCGGCCATCGAGCAGCTCGGGGGACTGGCCGAGGCGGTCGAGCTCACCGCGCCAGAATACCGGGGACCCAAGCAGTCGAGGACCTTTCATGGACGGGACGTGTTCGCACCAGCGGTAGGACACCTGGCGGCGGGCGTGGAGATAAAGAAACTCGGCCCTGCCCTGCACCACCTGGAGAGGCCCTTCTCATTCCCACCACCGGAAGAGGAGAACGGATGGCCGGTGGGCGAGGTGCTCCACGTGGACACCTACGGCAACCTCATCACCAACCTGCCGGGAGCGGTCCTACCGGCGCGCTTTCGGGTGCATATAGGGACCACAGTCATCCCGAACGCACCGCACGCACATTACCAAGTCGTTGCATCCGGAGAACTGCTGTCCCTGGTGGGGAGTGCGGGGCTGCTAGAGGTCTCCGTGAGAGATGGCAACGCGGCCAAGGTACTCGGGGTAGGACGGGGAGCAAGAGTCCACATCGAACCAGGCTGAGCCCCCACTCCCTCTCCCTCTGGGCAGGGCGGGCGCATCTAATTCTCGGGAAAGCCAGCCAGCAGGACACGTAGCAAATAGTCGGTGTCCCACCCAGCCTTCTTGCGCCGGGTAGGGACACCGGCCTTGAGTGTCTTCTCACGTCGCAGCAGCGTGAGGGCAATGCGGCTGAGCACGGCGAAATTCTGCGCCCCATTGAAGTGGCGGATGGTGCGCGAGTCCTCGCCCATGCACACGTCCAGGCACCAGTGCAGCCCATTCTCCACGCCCCAGTGGCCGCGGATGAGGCCGGTGAGCTTGCGAGCCTGGGGTGGCAGGCTGCTGAGGTAGTAGTGCCACTCCTGGCTCACCTTGCCCTTGAGCGTGCGCTCGCGCCGCAGCAGCACGGCAGTGCGCAGCCGGGGCCACTTGTGTGCGCTGGGCGGTAGGTCTTCTGGCCGCAGGGCCACTGCCCAGGCTGTACGCACCTCGCGTCGGCCATGTCCCTTGCTCACGCTGCGGCTGTGAGTGTCCACCCCAGAGTGGCTCGCCTCGGGGTTGGCACGCACCGGGGCGAACATGTCCTTGACGTGGGAGTACAACGGCCCGCGGTTGCCCTTGAGGTGCAGCACGTAGTCAGCTCCCGCGTGCACCACGGCCTGGGCCACCTTGGCCGTGCACCCGTTGGCGTCCACCGTCACCACTGCCCCTTGCAGTTGCAATTGCGCCAGCAACTCGGGGATGGCCGCCACCTCTCCGGGTGCTCCCGCTACGGCCTGCTGCGCCAACAGCAGCCGCTGCTCGCTGGCCCATACGTGCACCAGATGCAGCGGCGAGCCCGCCAGGGTCTTGCTCAGTGCGCCTCGCACACTCTTACCGTCTACCGCCACTACCTGGCCGCGCACCTCCCTGGCCAGTGCCTGCATCCACCGGCGCATGCAGGCCTCGAATGCCTGGGGGTGTAGTGCGCACAGCACCCGGCGGAAGGTGTCCGCGCACGGCACTCCATGTGGCATGTCCAGGAAGCTGGCCAACCACTGCGCTCGCGACCTGGCAAATTGTGCCAGTCCCTCCCACCCGTCAGCTCCAGCAATCACCGCGCACAGCGCCATCACCAGCACGTTGCTGAGCGCATGGCGCTTGGTGCGCGCCACTCGGGGGTCCTTCAGCCCCCCGAAGTGCTCGAGAATGAGTTGAACCACAACCTGCCCACCCTGCCCGCCCTGCCCCTGTGACTCCATAAGTGGGCCCAGCCTATGGAAGTCCTCTGACCTCCTGCGTGAGCCCACTGCCAACCCGCTGATTTGACTGGCGCTTTAGATGCGCCCGCCCTGCCCTCTGGGAGAGGGTCGGGGTGAGGGTATTGACTTCCCACTCGAGTCCCCGTGCCTACCTTCCGAGCAGGAGAACCCATCCATGGGCACGAAGAGCACGCAGAGCAAGGAGAGCCCAGAGCGGCCGAAGCGAAAGGCACCGGGCTGGGGCAAAGCGCGAATCTACACGGTAGGCCACTCCACGCGCTCGGCGGAGGAGTTGGTGGAGCTGCTGCAGGCCCACGGCATCCAGACGCTCGTAGACATCCGCACGGTGCCGCGCTCGCGAACGAACCCCCAATTCAACCAAGACACCCTGCCCCGGACGCTCGCGAGAGCGGACATCCGGTACGTGCACCTGCCGAGGCTCGGAGGGCTGCGACGCGCGAGCAAGGACTCACCCAACACGGGGTGGCGCAACGCCAGCTTCCGCGGCTACGCGGACTACATGCAAACGGACGAGTTCGCGCGAGGGCTCGAGGAGTTACGGGAGCTCACGCCGGACGGGCCACTGGCCCTCATGTGCGCGGAGGCGGTGCGCTGGCGCTGCCA
The DNA here is from genome assembly GCF_044360475.1 of Archangium minus. Taxonomy (NCBI): domain Bacteria; kingdom Pseudomonadati; phylum Myxococcota; class Myxococcia; order Myxococcales; family Archangiaceae; genus Archangium; species Archangium minus. The sequence goes on along the minus strand of NZ_CP043494.1, from coordinate 3,100,982 downwards.
CCGCTCACTCGTAGCGGACGCACTGTACGCGCGGGGAGTGGAGGCGCTGCACATCACCAGCCGCACCCGCGCCGAGCCCCACAAGCTCACGCCCTTCGCGGTGCTGCACGGCAAGCAGGTGCTCTACCCAGCCACGCAAGAACAGACCCAGACCCGCTCGAAGCAGGCCGAGCTGGACCTGGGCCTCTGAAGGCTCCGGGAGCATCAAACCAACCCGGAGCCCCCGTGGGTTGTCTAAGCCTGGGCCGTCTCAGTGGCCGCCGGTACCGGAGCCCGAGCGAGTACCGGCCCCCGAGCCCGTTCCGGTTGTCCCGGTCCCCGTACCACCGGTCCCCGAGCCCGCCCCGGTACCTGTACCCGTTCCGGCCTCCGAGCCCGTGGCTCCCGTTCCGGTTCCAGCGCCTCCCGTACCTGCATCCGAGCCCGTCACCGAGCCCGCGCCAGTGCCCGTACCTGAGGTGCCCTGATCGCCGAGACCGCTGCCAGATCCGCCCGTGCCCGAGCCACCGACGTCACTACCCCCCACGGAGCCCGAGCCACCCACGTCACCCGAGCCGCCAGAGCCCATGCTCCCGCTCTCGCCCAGGCCCTGCGTTCCCGAGGTGTCTCCCGAGCCACCCGTCCCCGCACCTCCGATGTCACCCGTCCCCTGCTGGTTGGCGGAGGACTGATCCTGCTGGGCAGATCTGCAGCCCGGAGCCAGGAGAAGAGCCGATGCCATCGCCCCAACCACCACGAACTTGAAGTTCTTCATCACGAATCCTCCAGGAGTGTTCGCCAGAGGCTATGAACCGAGCAGGAAGAGCAGCATTGGACCTGAGGGTAATCGCTCACACAGGCAGCACTCCCCCAGTCCACCTCCCTGGAAGAAGGGCCAGGAGCCCTCGCCCCCCTGGCTGCCTTTAGAGGGGAATAGAGGTGCCGACCCCCGCGAAGACGTGCCGTTGACCCAGCCGTGAGCGAAGCAGCGCGAAGGTGCGCTCACCCGAGCAATGTCCGGGAGCCAGCTCCTGGATGCGCCACGTGTCGAGCAGCGAGGAAACGGTGGCCTGAACCTCCGCGTCCGAGGCCTCCACGAGGTGCAGTCCCCCGAAGAGCATGCGGAAGCGCGAGGTGGACGAGCTGCGCGCGGCCTCCTGGAGAATCGGCTCAATGCCGGGGTGCGAGCAGCCAGCCACCAGCACCTTGCCTGACGGTGTCTCGATGACGAGGGACAGCTCCTTGAGCTCCATCGTGCCGCGCTTCTGCGAGGTGGTGGTGATGAGGCGGAGACCCGGGGCAACCTCCAGGGGAGCAGTCACACGGATGAAGTTCGCCTCCCGCCAAGGCGTCCCGTGCGGGTTGTCATGGGGCGGGTGCCCATCGAAGTAGCGCATCTCCGGTGGCAGGGACGCATCTCCGTGCTCGAAGAAGTGGGGCGGAGTGACGCCGCCGAAGTACTCGTCGGCGGGCACGTAGATGGGCACGTCCGGGTTCACCTCGAGCAGGTGCTTCAGGCCCGAGGCATGGTCCCCGTGGCGGTGGGAGATGACGACGAAGTCGAGGTCCGTCAGGTCCACGCCCAGGCGCTGGACGTTGTGGGCGAAGTGCTCGGGGTTGTTGCCGGTGTCGAAGAGGATGCGCTTGCCCTCGTACTCGATGAGGGCGGCGAAGCCCCAGTCCTTGCGCAGGTCAGACGGCTTGCCGAACCCGTCGTAGAGGATGGTGACGCGGTTGGCCGCGCTCGCCTCCGCGCGCGGGCTGAGGAAGACGAGCAGTGAAACAAGGGCGAATCCGGCGGTCCACAGCAACTTCATGGGTTGCGCTCCGTAGCGAGGTTTCGCCGCCAGGAACGAACGAAGTTTTTCGGCCTTACACGGGTAGGGCAGAATGGCTCCCCTATGGAGCAGCAGGTCCTCGCGATGGATGTGCGGCAATTGGAGAAGCTGAGCGTGCTTCAGGACGAAGACGCTCCGAATCTCGTGGCGGACATGGCGCGCGGTTATCTGGACCGCACGCCCCAGAGAATCGTCCGGATGCGGGAGCTGCTGGCGGCAGGGAATGCCGCGGTGCTCGCGAACGAGGCCCATGGCCTGGCGACGAGCAGCGGGATGTTCGGGATGATGCGGGTGCGCATGCACTGCAAGGCGCTGGAGAACCTCGCGCGGGAGCGCCCGGGGCTGGAAGGCGCGGCGGAGCTGCTGTCCGCGGTGGAGCAGGCGTACCAGGAGGCACGGCCCCTGCTGATGGCCCAGGTGGGCATCCAGGAGTGAGCGAGCCATGAAGCGCGCCTCCGAGCCGGGTGGACAGCCCGCGATGCTCTCGCTGTTCGTGTTCGCCGTGGCGGCGCTCCTCTTCGGCTCGCCGCTGCGTCAACTCTGGCTGAGGGAGGGCGCGCCCTGGTACCAGCCCTTCGCCGTCTGGCTCGGAGTCATCCTGCTCGGCGCCTGGGCCGCCCGCCGGAGCGGCCATGACACTTGAGCTGGGCACGCTCGTCGTCGCCGCCCTCGCCTACCTGCTGCTGCTGTTCCTCATCGCCTACGCCGCCGAGCGCGGACTCATCCCCTCGCGCATCACCCAGCACCCGCTGGCCTACGCCCTGGCGCTCGGCGTCTACGCCACCTCCTGGTCCTACTTCGGCAGCGTGGGCTACGCCGGCCAGTACGGCTTCCGCTATCTCGCCATCTACCTCGGGGCCACCCTCTCCTGCCTGCTCGTCCCCGTGCTGTGGCGCCCGCTGCTCAAGCTCACCCGGGAGTTGCAGCTCACCTCGCTCGCGGACCTCTTCGCCTTCCGCTACCCGGGACAGGCCACCGGCACCGCGGTGACGCTGGCGCTGCTGGCGGGCACCCTGCCCTACCTGGCCCTGCAGGTGCGCGCCGTCGTCGAGTCCGCGCGCGTCCTCAGCCCCTCGGCCTCGGCGAGCCTGCTGGGGATAGGCTTCTGCGTCACCACCATCGTCTTCTCCGTGCTCTTCGGGGCCCGCTACGTCACCCCGCGCGAGCGCCACGAGGGCCTCGCGTTGGCCATCGCCTTCGAGTCCCTGGTGAAGGGTGTGGCGCTGGTGCTCGTGGGGGCCTGGGCGGTGGCCTCCGTCTTCGGTGGCCCGGGAGGCCTCCAGGCGTGGCTGGACGCCCACCCCGAGGCACTGCACGCCATGCAGGAGCCCGCGCGCGAGGCCTCCTGGACGCCGCTGCTCGTCATCTCCTGCGCCGCTGCCTTCCTCATCCCGCGCCAGTACCACGTCGCCTTCACGGAGAGCCCCGAGCGCGATGCGCTCTCCACCGCAACGTGGGCCTTCCCCCTGCTGCTCCTGTTGATGAACGTGGCGGTGCCGCTGGTGCTCTGGGCCGGCGTCGCACTGGGACTGCCGGGGCCCGCGGACTTCCACGTCCTCGCCGTGCCCGCTGCACGTGGCGCCTACGCGCTGGCACTGCTCGCGTTCCTCGGCGGCATCTCCGCCTCCAGCGCCATGGTCATCGTCACCACGCTGGCCATGGCGCCCATGTGCCTCACGCACCTGGTGCTGCCACTCGGCTACGCGCGAGCGCCGGGCAACCTGTACCGCCGGCTGCTTTGGGCCCGGCGTGTCCTCATCGCCGCCATCATCCTCGCGGGCTACGGCTTCTACCTGCTGCTCGACAAGCGAGCCGCGGGGCTGGTGGACCTGGGGTTGATCTCCTTCGTCGGCGTGGCGCAGTTCATCCCGGGGCTGCTGGGGCTCCTCTTCTGGCCCCGAGCCACGCGCACGGGCTTCCTCTCGGGACTGGCCGCGGGCACCGCCGTGTGGGCCGTGCTGCTGATGCGACCCCTGTGGTTGGGCAATGGCCTGCCACCCCAAGCCGCGGCGCTGGCAACACTCCTGGGCTTCTCCGCCGTCGACCCCTGGAGCTTCGTCACCTTCTCATCCCTCACCGTCAACGCGCTGACCTTCGTCGGGCTCTCGCTCGCCACGCGCTCCTCACCCGAGGAGGCCGAGGCGGCACGGCTGTGCGCGCGGGAGACGCCCTCGTTCAGCGCGGGCAACGTGACGGCCAGCTCCCCGGACGAGTTCCGTCGCCAGCTCGCGCCCGTGCTGGGGCCGGACGCCGCCACCGCCGAGCTGGAGCGGGCCCTGGGCGAGCTCGGGCTGACCGCTGGCGAGCGCCGCCCTTCGGAGCTGCGCCGACTGAGAGATCAGATCGAACGAAACCTGTCAGGCCTGCTGGGCCCGGTGCTGGCCCGGCTGGCGGTGAGCGAGGCATTGCAGGTGGACCCCCGGGCGAGCACAGCACTCGCCGAACAGCTCCGCTTCGTGGAGGAGCGGCTGCGCGACGCGCGAGGAATGAAGGGCCCGGTGCGAGAGCTGGAGGCAGTGCGACGCTACCTCCAGCGCATCCTCGAGGAGCTCCCCCTGGGCGCGTGCGCGCTGGGACCGGACCAGGACGTGGTCATCTGGAACGCAGCGCTGGAGCGGCTGTCCGGCCTGAGCTCCGAGGAGGTGCGGGGCCAAACGCTGGCGCGCCTGCCGGAACCCTGGGGTGAACTGCTCTCCGGCTTTGCGTCGGGTCCGGATGCGGACGCTGAGACGCAGGTCCGGCTGGACGGGCGCGAGCGCATCCTCCGGCTGCACCGCTCGCTCGCCACACTCCCGGAAAACACACAGGAGAAGCCCGAGCGCCCGGAAGGCGCGGTGCTGCTGGTGGAGGATCTGACCGAACGCAAGGCGATGGATGCGCGGCTGGCGCACCAGGATCGCCTTGCCTCGGTGGGACGGGTGGCCGCGGGCGTGGCGCATGAGATTGGCAATCCACTGACGGCCATCACCAGCGTGGCGCAGAACCTCCGCTACGAGGAGGATCCGGCCGAAATCCACGAGCGAGTGCAGCTCATCCTCCAGCAGGCCCGGCGCATCGACGCGATTGTCCGGGCGCTCGTCACCTTCAGCCACGCGGGAGTGACGGAGGGCAAGAGCGTGCCCGACATCCGGGTGATGCTGTCACCGCTGCTGGCCGAGGCGGCGCATCTCTCACGCCTGGGCCGCAAGAGCGCCGACGTGACATGCGTGAGCCACTGCCCCGAGGGCCTGGAGGTGGTGGGCAATCCGCAGCGGCTGGAGCAGGTGTTCGTGAACCTGATCACCAACGCGATCGACGCCTCGCCCCAGGGCGGACGGGTGGAGCTCTTCGCCGAGGAGGCAGGAGAACAGGTGCTCGTGCGCGTAGTGGACCAGGGCCACGGGATTCCGCCCGAGCTGACGCAGCGAATCTTCGAGCCCTTCTTCACGACCAAGCAGCCCGGAGAGGGAACGGGGCTGGGGCTCGCGTTGGTATCCAGCATCGTCCAGGAGCACGGCGGCACGCTGGAGGTGGACAGCCAGCCCGGAGCCGGCACCACCTTCACCGTGACGCTCCCGAAGGCGATGGCCCGCCAATCCACCCTCTAATCAGGCGGACCGCGAGGAGAAGCTCGTGACCCATGGGCCTGCGGCCTTCAGGAAAACTCCGTGGATCGCGACGGCCGCCGATTCCTGAGAGAGAGTCGAGGGAGGCGGGTTCGATTCCCGCCGGGGACACACGGAGAAGCCCAGCAATCTCAACGGGTTGCTGGGCTTTTCTTTTGCTCCTGGATAGTACTACCTCGCGGAGTTCCGCAGTGCTCCAGCGGAAGTGACCGGGTCGTACTAAGCGCCCGGACACGAATGTTGTACACCTTCGGCCTGAGGCCCCTGCTGCACTACCGCCTCCGGGGACGGCGCAGGTAGACAGAATTAATGTCCGGGCGCTTAGCGCAACGGTGCGTGTATCTGCCACCGCGCCCTAGACGCAACGGAAGCCATTCGGACTACTTAGGAACGCTGGTGGCGATGAACCAGCGACCATCCTTCGCCTTCAGGCCAATGTCGGTCCTGCCGTCCCCATTCCAGTCCCCAGTGACTGGGAGGAAGGGCGCACCTCCCGGATCCAAATCGTCATTTCCGAAGCTGGAGAGGACCTGCGCCTGTCCGGTGAAGCCGGAACCGGTGCTGGTGGCGACGAACCAGCGACCATCCTTCGCCTTCAGGCCAATGTCGGTCCTGCCATCCCCATTCCAGTCCCCAGTGATTGGGAGGAAGGGCGCACCTCCCGGATCCAAATAGTCATTTCCGAAGCTGGAGAGGACGTGCGCCTGTCCGGTGAAGCCGGAACCGGTGCTGGTGGCGATGAACCAGCGACCATCCTTCGCCTTCAGGCCAATGTCGGTCTTGCCATCCCCATTCCAGTCCCCAGTGATTGGGAGGAAGGGCGCACCTCCCGGATCCAAATCGTCATTTCCGAAGCTGGAGAGGACCTGCGCCTGTCCGGTGAAGCCGGAACCGGTGCTGGTGGCGATGAACCAGCGACCATCCTTCGCCTTCAGGCCAATGTCAGTCTTGCCATCCCCATTCCAGTCCCCAGTGACTGGGAGGAAGGGCGCACCTCCCGGATCCAAATAGTCATTTCCGAAGCTGGAGAGGACGTGCGCCTGTCCGGTGAAGCCGGAACCGGTGCTGGTGGCGATGAACCAGCGACCATCCTTCGCCTTCAGGCCAATGTCAGTCTTGCCATCCCCATTCCAGTCCCCAGTGATTGGGAGGAAGGGCGCACTTCCCGGATCCAAATAGTCATTTCCGAAGCTGGAGAGGACCTGCGCCTGCCCAGCGAAGGTGAATTGCTGTGGAGCAATCTGTTCGACGATAATACTTCGAATAAGAATAGTCGCATAGCCATTTGATTCAGGAATGGCCGCAACAAGCATTTTGCTTTGCGCGCTGGGGAGCGCGGTGAACTGCAGAGAATAATTAAGAAACCCTCCGGAATTGATGGTTACCTGCTGGGCCAAGCCAGAAGAAAATGTATCAATCTGGTCAGGACCATCGCATTGCGCAAGAGAATTGCTGCCGTTCGAGCCGCTGTTTATTCTCAATCGGAGGCTTGGAGGCGGAAAATCAGCACCAATCGAAACAGCATTTATAATTATCCTGTAAGAATGACCTTGCTTAAAATCAAAGTCAATTTGATACTCCGATCCCTTTGGGAAGCCGTTCCATTTATCTTTGCAGTCGAGAACAATGCTGTGGTTGATGGAGCTATAGGAAGGCTCCCCAACAACAGTGGCATGAACCATTCCCGAAACAAGTTTGGGGCTCGCAAATACGTTGCATGACGATGGAGGCATCCAACTCTGGTAGTCAATCACTGCTGTTTGCGCAAAAGACCTAGTCGCAAAAACAAAAACAACCAACAGCGTAACCAGAGCGTATGAAATCTGTCTCATAGAATTGAAATGCTTGAGTCGGTGCGCGGGTGGATTCTCAATTCTACTTGTTGGTTTAATAAAAAACAATCCCTCGATTTCAGAGAGGGGAGGAACTGTCCGGTCGAAGTCAATGGAAGTTCCTGGGTGGAGTTTGCTCAGCGTCCTCTCTACGCAAAGGCCCTGGCCGAGTACCAGGGCAAGTGACGGGACACGACGGCCATCAGAAGTCTTCCCGGACTTGGTCCAGGGTGTACTCCTTTCCAGGAGCGCAGCCGGGGAAATACCCAACGAGACCGACAGCCTTCGCAGTGCCGGAACGCTCGGCATCATTCCGCCGCGCTCGATCCGCCCATAGACCGCTGGGCTCATGCCAGCCTTTTGCGCCACTTGAGCCTGAGTGAGCCCGAGCCCCTCGCGTGTGGTTCGGGCTGCCTCGCCGAGTCTTTTCTGTAGAAGGTCATCTTCCATAAGGCATTCCTATCAGGTCGTGGCCTCTTGTGCCTTGCGTTGGGAGTCCCGCCGCTTCGGGTTATAGACCGCAAGCGCATCAGCAATGCGCGCGAAGGTAGCAAGCTGGAGCTTATCCATGGTGCGCAATATGCGGCGCAGCCGTCGAAAGTCTGGCGGCAGCGGGGGGGCGGGCGCGTGTTCGGTCGTCTCAGACGCCGTCACGTAAGTGTGGAAGTCAACCCGTTTCCATCCCGCGAGCGGCAACAGGCCTGAGCTGCTTGCCGTCAGGTCCGAACCAGAAGGTGTAGCGACCCTCCCGCACACGCTCTGCGAGATCCTCTCCACCCGGCATGAGCGGCAGGTGATTACGCACGATCGCGTAAATGAGCTCGCTGAGGGGCGGCTCTAGTGGACTGTCTTACAAGTTTTCCCACATAGAGGGGCCGAGGCTGATTCGCAGTGGCCTGGGCTCCTCGCCAGGGCAGAGCCCGTGCCCCCACGACTATGTCGAATTAATTGTAAGACACTCCACTAGGGGGTTGCGAAGCTCGGGACGGGCGGGCGTCTGCGCCCCGATGATGTGCCGGCTCCCCTCGAACCTGGAATGGAACGTGGGCCGCTCCTTCAGGTTCGCGGCGATGCACGACATCTCGCCCAAGACTTCGCGCAACTGCACGGGCAGCAAGGGTGCAGACACCCTCTGGATATGCTCCAGGTAGAAGTTATTCACCCCGCATCCGTCATCGAGCACCGCGACGAAGCAGACGTCATCCAGGCGCAGGAGGATTGAGTTGGGGCCGTAGAAGTCCGCAAAATCGAATGGGCGGAACATCTCATCCGCACGTTCAGCCGGAAGGATAAGAAGGGAGCCCATCGCCCCCTTCTCGATGATTGACTCCGTGAAGAAGCTGCGGGCCAGAACGTGAATGTGTTGAAGACTCACCGGGCCGTACGCAGAGCCAATCTTGCGCAAGTCCCCGCTGCGGCGATCCCGGTGCAGTGGAAGGCGCCAGTCCTTTAGGTGGGTCTTCAAGAAGATGAGGGCGAGCCAGCAAAAGATGAGGTGCGTGCCATTCGTCTCAACGTACTGACCCACTCTCTCCAGCCCACCCTCCACCAGTTCCCTGATGGGGGTCTCAAAGACCTCACCCATGCGCGAGTTACAGGGAGCGCAGCACGGCAACGTATACTGGCCGTACGTGTATCCTGTGCGGTTTGGGAGTTCGATCTGCTGTTTGAACAGGTCGAACCTCCGCAGGATCCACCGAGGAAGAATGTGCTCGTCGTTGAAGGTGACCTGTCCCCCAGGCCTCACGCCGCAGATGAAGCATCAATCGCCCCTCGCGATGTCGCGCTCGAACCGCTCCGGGCTGAAGAGAAGAACACGACCATCGGGGCGCTCGACCGACCCGTCCTGCCTCGGGACAACCATGCCGCTGAGCTCGCTCATCCACTCACCATAGTTTCGGCTTCACGGTTCCGCACGGCCTACCAGATCGCCCACCTCGCGCCGCGCGTGCGTCGGCCCCGCACTGTCATCGAGAGCAGGCGGATGCAGTCGCCTGTCTTGTTTCCACAGGACGAAGATCCCAACACCTGGGGTGAGAACTGCGGGACACTGAAGGGGAGTTCCTCCCGTATTGGTGCTCGGTCCTAGAAAGCCCGATGGCGAGTCGCCGAGGCCATAGCGACGTATCGCCTCGAAGCCAAGAGACCTGGTGCCCCTGGCGCACCCCTCATGGGAGGGCGGCCTAGGCAGGCATGCCACGGCCTCTCTCCTGCCTATACGCAGGGGAAGCTGGCGGACCTGCTGGTGCTGGAGAAGAACCCGCTGGAGGACCTGCGCCACGGCACGAGCATCCAGGAAACACAGAAGGGAGGGGGGGACCCGGCGGGTGCCCCTCTCCCTTCTTTCACTTCAGCGGAGCTTCGAGGTCAGTCGACCACACACTCGAACTCGTCGCTGCCGTCATACTCGTCGTTGGCCGGGTAGCAGCCGGCGTTGGCCCACGCGCTGGCGGGCTTCGAGGAGACAGGCACCTGGCGGATGCTGGTCGTGTTGGGCCAGAACTTCCTGCAGTACGAGAGGCCGCCGATGTTGCAGCCGGACGTACAGTCCGAGTCCGGCGTCCAGGCCCCACCCGTCGACTGGTGGCTGTTCACCTTGCCGCACCAGCGCGAGAAGCGGCCGACCACCCGGGGCGCGCCCAGGCACTCGAACTCGTCGCTGCCGTCATACTCGTCGTTGGCCGGGTAGCAGCCGGCGTTGGCCCATGCACTGGCGGGCTTCGAGGAGACAGGCACCTGGCGGATGGCCACCGAGCCGGGCCAGAACTTCTGACAGTACGCGAGGCCACCGATGTTGCAGCCGGACGTACAGTCCGAGTCCGGCGTCCAGGCCCCGCTCGGGGCTGTGTGGCTGTTTACCTTGCCGCACCAGCGCGAGAAGCGGCCGAGCACCGTGGTTGCAGCGCTGCCACAGTCCACCGGGCAATTCACGCTGTTCTCGCTGGCGGTGCTGCAGTAGCCGTCGCCGCACACCGAGGCCAGGCCCGCGGTGTCCGTCTCCAGCTCTATTTCTTCCTGCGACACCGCACCGCAACCCGCGAGCACTCCGAGAGACAGCCCAGCAAGCAATACGACCAGACGATTCTTCACGCGCAGCTCCTGCGTCGGGGAGGGATGGTTCACCTGGGTAACATATCACTTTCACTCCGAAATAAAAGTTTTTCCTGATAAAGCGGCTTGGACATCTCTGTCCAAGCTCCTCTCCTGCAGGCGAGAAGGGGCGAGAAGGTGTCATAGCGCCTCTCAGTCGGGTTTAGCCCAATACCCGCAATGCCGGAACCAACCCATTGCGTCGTGTGGCGTGATTGCATTCATGGCTTCGGCGATTGCATCATCGAGCTCACCGCGCGTGCGCGCTTCGGCATGCTGGAGCAAGTGCTTGAACTTGCTCCAACACAGTTCAATCGGATTCAGGTCGGGCGAGTACGGCGGCAGGAAGAGAACAAAGGCTCCTGCCGCCTCGATGCGCTGCCTGATGTACACGGGCTTATGTGCTCCTACATTGTCGAGCACGACGACATCGCCGGGTTTCAATTCGGGCACCAGGAAGTGCTCAACGAAGGCATCGAATACTTCCGCAGTGGTGGCACCTTCGATGGTCATCAAGGTTCACAGTCCACGGCAGTCCATCGCACCCAGCATGTGAGGACACAGCCACGAATACGTGGGACACAATCATGAGCTCGCTCACCCCGCGGTGCCCGGGCGTACTCCCGGGTCATGGCGATGTGGCTACCCTACTCGTCGAGGAAGACCAGGCGCGAAGGGTCGATGAAGTGCACCAGCAGCAGAAACACCGCTCGCAGCAACCGCACCCGCTGCGCAGATAGGCATGCGGGTGCGCGCCTGGTACTCAGCGACAATCTCCTCGATTGTCAAGTCGGGCCGCTCACGCACGATTTGGGACACCAGTTCCAGCCCATGACTGTTACCCGTGGAGGCTTGCCGCCGCCATGTGGCGCCGGCTCCACGGAACCTCTTTGGCGTCGGAACTGGCGCCATCGCTTCACGGTGGCTGTGCCGACCTCGAACTGCCTGGCGACTTCTTCAATCGTCAGTCCGCGCTCGCACGCCGCAAGAACACGCTCGCGCAGGTCAGTTGAGTAGGGCCGGGGCATGTCGCACCTCCAGCCCACATCGAACCAAATAGGTAGGCTCAACGCAATTGAGGGGCGCTATGAAACATCGTACATGCAAGAATGGTATTGATTAATTTTGTCAGCCCGATATCCGATCTGATCCAGGAATTTTAGCATCAATCCGAAGGAAGTCCTCGCACGCCATTAGGATGCGGGGATCCTCGAAAAGCTGATGCGGTTGGATGTTGCCTGTCGCTCCTGGATCAATGCCATGCCGCACTCGGAACTTTTCATGGAGTGGGGTGTTTTTGCCAATCGGACCTTGAACTCCGAACCCCCGTAGAACCTGCTCAACTGAAGAGGCTGATTTTAAACTCATCGAGAAACGAGAAAGTTCCTCGGTTTCGAGCGTTTGGGAGTAGAGTTCAATAACTCTCTTGACGCATTCAAGTGGCTTCTCCTTGACCACTCGTATTGGAGCCTTCCAAGCGAGTAGGTACTCCCAGTCTCCGGTTAGAGAACTAGGGCGGTGGGGTGGTGCAGAGGGGCCGAGGAGGGCCGCAGACCCGCTCAAGCTATGGGATGCCGAGGGGTGCACGGTTGCATCGGCAAGGTGACATTCCCGTAAGCTTGAATCGCCTACTCGGAATTCTCCCCCGATTCGCCCTCCTCCACTTCTTCGTCTTCAAGAGGTGCGCTCATAAACGTTAGCCTTCCTGGCAATTGAACGACCATGAAACCCTTGCCGGCGATTCTGACGCGCTCGGCGTCCTTCGCGTTTCCGCTGGAAAGCCATTTGTCTGCATCCTCCCGCGTTGCAAACTCATGGGAGACCTTGAGCTTGAATGAGGGCTCAAAGAACTCTTTGTAGAACCTGCGGAAGTCATCCTCTTTCCGGATGTGGCGAGGGTAGACCAATGCGATCTGCGCGAGTTCGATTACGTCCCTCTCCGGGGAGCCCTCCGGATGCTTCTGGCTGATGACGTTAAGAGCGCTGAGGATTGCGTCTGTGTCGAAGTCTGGAATGTAGGGCATGGTGGCGCCGAGCCTTTCGCGTTTCTGTTTTTGGAGGCGACGTTTGGCTCAGATGGGAACAAGAAAGAGCGCGCCGCCGATTATCGCAATAACAAAGCCTACTCCGGCCACGATTACATAGGTTCCGGGGGGTGCCTCAGGAGTGTGCGCCTTGAGCCAGTCGAGCGCTTTGCTCATACTTGGGAATTGAAGCTTCTTGCTTTGTGCTTCCTGTCTCTCCAGTTCCTCCATTTTCTTGATGCAATCCATGAATTCGTTGAGGCACTTCGTGGTGCAGTGCTCTTTATGTTTGCCCGAGTGTTTCTCGATGGATGGGATTTCAGGCTTACGCCTCATGCACTTGGTATAGCACTGCTTTTGTAGCTCGTTGCAGTATGCATCAGCCCCAGCGCCGCCGATCCCGGGTGCATCTTCTTGAAAGTCGATGCTGCTTGCGTCCTCGGCGATCAGGTACATCCTGCGCTCCGGCTCCTGCGTGTGGGCGCATCCGAGGGTTGCCACCGCAACTGCCGTTAGCAGCGCCATCAATCGCGTTAGACCTGCTGGGTGCATTGCCTTGTCCCTCAGCGCTTCGCTGCGTTGCCTGCCTGCACTCCCGTTCAACCGTGGCTGAGTGGACGGGTCCGAAGGAGGCAGAGTGCGCCCCGGTACTGTCCGGTTTGTCGAGATTGAAAGTTTCGGGCGACCCCTCAACCCGGGTCAACGGCGCTCGGGCTCATGGCGGCCACTAGTGTGCGGTAGGCGAATCTCTGGGCAGTGGGGAAGCCACCAGGGCGGTATCCACTCGGCGGAGCGGTGCAGAGAGGCGGAGCAGATGTGATAACGGGTGCGTCGCCTGCCAGCCTCCCGATGGGGAGGGGCAGCGCTCAAGTCGCAGCAGGAGAGGTGGAAGGCATCTGCGCGGCAGCCGCGCACGACCTTCCACATGGGCGGCAGCAGTTCCTCGAGGCGGCGCTGCGGACAGCCGCTGGCGAGCTTCTCCAGCACATCCGCTAGGTACGCCCATGGCTCCACCCCGGCCAGCACGCACGTGGCCACCAGCGTGTACACGCACCCAGGCCGATGCAGCGGCCGTGCAGTCCCAGCTCCCGTTGGGCCCCCTGCCCAGGCCGCCCTTCTGAGGTGCGCGGCAAAGGCCTGTAGCCTCTTGGCTATGGCGGCTTGGAGAGTACGCCTCTACATGACGACGCGCGGCACCCGCTCCAGGACCGCGCGGAGCTCCTCGGCCGTCGTGTCCAGCCGCTCCGCAACGGAGGGCGCGTGGTACGCCACCGCCACCACGCACACCTCTTGTTCCGGGAGCCCCTCGATGATCACCGAACCAAACAGGCCCGGCCATTTCAGCCGGGCCAACTCCGCTGCGCGCTGCACCGGCTCCAGGATGGTGAAACACGGCCACCGGGGCAGCCGAATCGTCCTCATGTCGCAGTTGTAGAACCGGCAGCCGTCAAGCCGGGCCTCGGAGAAATCACAGTTCTCAATTCCGCCGAGCCGCCACTTGTCGAGATCGTCCTCACGGAAACCGAAGTCGTTGCCTGTAAACCGGCCCTTGAAGTGGCACCCTTTGAAGCTCATCCTCGCCCAGCGCTTGTTCTTCAACTCGCCTTTCGCCTGAATGGTGCAGTCGATGAACTGGCCGGACATCAGGGTCAGCCATCGCGAGGCAACGCTGATGACAACGGTGCAGTTGCGCAACGTCAGGTTGGGGCCGAGCCAGTAGAGGGCGCCCGCCGGCAGCTCAAGCCGCTCTCCTACAATCTCGCGGTCCTTATAGTGGATGTTGGGAGTCACGCGGCCCTCAGAAGAAGATCATGCGGAAGAAGGTGCTCGCCATCCGGCGCCCGTGCAGAGCGAAGTTCGACTCCGTACCAGACAGAATTTCGTAGTGAAAGCTCTGACCTGTCGGGCCCGTGATATCGACGCCTCGGTTGTTCCAAGACAACTCCGGGAACCGATCCTTCATTCGAGCTTCCACCCACCGCCCGCGGGCCTGCCGCTCCAGCAAATTCGCCCAGTGCTCGTCGCCCTTTTTCCGCATGACGCGGATCGCCTCGCTCTCTGAGTTCGAGAGCTCGGCACGGGACCACTTCGCAGCCTCCTCCTTTACGGCCGCTTGCAGTTGGTCGCCCAGCCGGTCCTCTGCCGGAATGTCCTTGTAGCTCTTGCCGCGTGGGAGGTGCCATCGCTCGCCGCCACTGAGGACTACCTGCTTGTTGCCGCCGCGGTGTTGGATGACCACGGAGCCCGAGTGCCCTCCAGCAGCGCCCCCACCTCCACTCCGGGCCAGGACGTTGACCGCCATGGAGGCCCGCGAGGACGAGAGGACGACGAAAGCGCGGCTCTCCTCCACCACCACCTCCACCGCGACCGCCTCCTCCATGGCCACCGCCACGGAGCCCTCAATGCCCTGGACTGCCCACTGCGCCTGCACCTGGTTGAATCTCGGCAGCGCTCGCAGGTGCTTGGCCACATCGCCGAGAGTCCGTCCGCTGAGGGTGGCCACCGCGAGAATAAGGGCCCGAGCCGTGTCCGTCCCAATCACCCGGCCAAAGGCCTCGCCCGCCTCGCGCAATTCCTCGAACGTGGTGGCCTCGTGAGCTCGGTGCGCCATGATGGCCCACCCGTCCATGAGGCCCCACATGGCGTCCACACCCAACCAAGCCAGTAGCACCACCGAGAGCGCAGCCGCCACTGCCTTCGTGGTCGGCTCCGGGAGTAGCCAGAGCGCCAGGTACAGGCTCGCAGCCCACACAAGAGAGGCGAGCAGCACCTGCGGGCTCAGCTCCCGCCCGAGGGCCGCTCGCGTCTCGTCCAACACCCCGCCGAAGGAGAGGGCCAAGGCCAAGGTGCGCCTGTCATCCGTACGCAGGTAAGGACCATCCGTGAAGAGTCCCAGGCAGTCGCCACCACCGCGCGGCTGGCACCACCGCAGGTACTTCTCCTTCAGTGCCGCATCGGCCACGGGAATAAGTGGCCCCCTGTCGTTGAGTGGCACCAGCGTGAGCGCCCTATCGCGGTACACCTCTGCGAGTAGCTCCTCCTCCGGCAAGGCCTGGAGCAGCTCCTGGGCGGTCTCCTGGGGCGCCCCCCTCACCTGGAAGCGGTGGCCGAGTTGCTGCATCGCGTGCTGATACTCAGCTTGTGTGAGGGCCACCACTCGGGTGTTACCGTGCGCCTCTAGGACGTTCGTGTAGACGACGACCACCGGCTGTAGAGCTCTCGGCACCAAGCGAACTTCGCTCACCACTGTTGGCTGCCCCGAACGGCCGCCCCCTGCTCCTCGACTTGCCGTGGGCGCCTGCGTCACGCACGCGGCATGGACGAAGAGGACGATAAGGAAGAGGGCGCCTGCTGGGGCCCATCGAGGCGGGCACCGTGAGCTCAGCCGAGCCTCGAGCTGCGTACTGATGCCCTCCCCCGCCCCAGGGCTCCGAAACGCCTTCGCCATGACGTTGGCCTTTCTTCCAGGTGGAACAGCCTTGAATAGTAGGGAACAGGACAGACAACCATACAGGGGGCGGGTCCCGCCCAGGCCCAGAAGGAGACGATTTGCGTCTGACCTGACGAAGAAGCACGCCAGGAGCCTCTCTCCCAGCACCTCCCGGGCGTACGGCTACAGCAACTGCCCCTGCTCCGGCTGCCACTCCCGGAACGGTCTTGACGAGGTAGCGAGTGGAGCGCTTTGACTCCTCCCGCTCTGGCTTCTCTCTGGCGGCAGCCTCTAACGGGGCCGGGCCGGGTGACCGGAGCCAAGTGCCAGACGACGCGTAGGGTAGCAAGGTGTCGGAACGAATCCTATGACACCTTCCCAGGCCGAAATCCACGAGCGGGTGCAGCTCATCCTCCAGCAGGCCCGGCGCATCGACGCGATTGTCCGGGCGCTCGTCACCTTCAGCCACGCGGGAGTGACGGAGGGCAAGAGCGTGCCCGACATCCGGGTGATGCTGTCACCGCTGCTGGCCGAGGCGGCGCATCTCTCACGCCTGGGCCGCAAGAGCGCCGACGTGACATGCGTGAGCCACTGCCCCGAGGGCCTGGAGGTGGTGGGCAATCCGCAGCGGCTGGAGCAGGTGTTCGTGAACCTGATCACCAACGCGATCGACGCCTCGCCCCAGGGCGGACGGGTAGAGCTCTTCGCCGAGGAAACGGGAGAGCAGGTGCTCGTGCGCGTAGTGGATCAGGGCCATGGGATTCCGCCCGAGCTGACACAGCGCATCTTCGAGCCCTTCTTCACCACCAAGCAGCCTGGAGAGGGAACGGGGCTGGGGCTCGCGTTGGTATCCAGCATCGTTCAGGAGCACGGCGGCACGTTGGAGGTGGACAGCCAGCCCGGAGCCGGCACCACCTTCACCGTGACGCTCCCGAAGGCGATGGCCCGCCAGTCCACCCTCTAATCAGGCGGACCGCGGAGAGAAGCCTTGGGGGACCAAGTCGATTCTTGTCGGACCAAATTCGGACCAACTCTGGGGGACCGCTTCACAGCTGTGCGCCATGCCGGTGCACTCTGGGTGGAGCCCTCCACTCCGCCTGGGACAACCGGGCACGCGAGGGGGACATCAACTGAGCTGCGGAATGAGGCGCCCTGACCGGTTCAGGCGGGGAGCACCACGAAGCGCGTCCCCGCCGAGACGAGGGCGGACGGGGGCAGGCCGAACATCGCGCGGAAGGCCGTGCTGAAGTGGGCGGCACTGGAGAAGCCGGCGGTGTGGGCGGCTTCGGTCAGGGTTCCACCCCCGGCGAGCGTGCGGGCCGCGACCCGCATGCGGACCCAGGTCCGGTAGCGACGGAAGGGGACGCCCGTCACCTCTCGAATCAGGTGCTGGGCCCGGGACGTGGACAGCTTCAGCCCGGCGGCCACCCCGTCCAGCCGGCACTCCGCCGCATCCAGTCCCTCCACCACCCGCTCCAGCTTCCTCAGCGCCGACGCGACTCGCCGGTCGGCGAGGGGGCTCGTGGGTTCGACCAGCTCTCCCAGCGCCTCCAGGACGCGACGTCCCGCGGCAGCCTTCGCAGCACCCGGCTTCCGCAGGGTGTCCACCGTCTCCGCCGTGGCTGCGTGCTCGAACAACACGCCGCCGCGGGTGCGTCGCCGCCAACCCGGGCCTCCCGCGACGGCGGTGTCCACCGGGTCGAGGTAGAGGAAGGCGATGGCGCCGGTCTCGGCCGTCAGCTGGTGCAGCGTGTTGGGCGGGATGAGCGCGGAGTGGGCCTCGTGGCGGCTTCCTCCCACCGTCACGGTGAAGGGCGCGTCCAGGCTGAGCGCGACACAGGCCACCGCGTTCCGGTGGGGCGCGAGGCGCAGCGACGGGCCGACATAGGCGGAGCGGACCGCGGACACGTACACCACGGGTGTCGCCGTAGCTGGTTCTTGAAAGCGGAGGGGCGCGGCGGTGCCGTAGGACATGGGCTTCACCACCCTCGAGGGAGCTGCGACATGGACATCAAGGCGCTGGCCGCGACACTGATTCTGCTAACGGTGGGCGTGGTCAATCTCATCCCCGGTGTCGTCGCCCTGCTCCCCGACAGGATGGTAGCCCTGTACGGCGTTGGCGTCGACGGTGCCCCCATGGTCCTGCTGATGCGCCACCGGGCCGTGCTCCTCGCATGTGTCGGCTTGGGGCTGGGCGTCGCCGCCTTCGTGCCCGCCCTGCGCCCTCCGGCCCTCGCCTTCGCGGCGTTGAGCAAGCTGAGCTTCCTGGCGCTGTACCTGATGATGCCCGGGCTCACCGCGGAGCTCCGGCGCGTGGCGGCGGTGGACGTTGTGGCCCTGGTGCTGCTGGCCGTGGCCGCGATCCTGGGGTGAACCCCTGGGACGTCACTCATTGCGCGGCGCACCCTTTAAGCCCCTCCTCACCCAGCGCATGTTCTTCAACTCGCCTTTCGCCTGAATGGTGCAGTCGATGAACTCTGGCCGGACATCAGGGTCAGCCATCACGAGGCAACGCTGATGACAACGGTGCAGTTGCGTAGCCGGCCCGCGGGGCCCTGGATGGTGCGCGTGGTGGGCGTCAGTCGGCTCGAGCGAACCGGAACACCTGGCCCCTCCCGGTTCCAATCCAGAGCTCCCGGCCATTCGCCGCGAAGGCAGCGGCTGTCGGCCTGTCGCCGAGGAGGGCGAAGTCGAGCCGGTCCTTCACTGCGCCCGTTCCATCCCGGATTTCAGCGGCACCCTCGCTGAGGGTGACGTGGGCCGAGCCATCCGGAGCGCTCGCGGCGGGCAGCGGAAAGGGCAGTTCCCCCAGTGGCTCTCCCGTGTTCGAGGCGAGGCGGGTCGGAGCGCTGAGGCTCCGGGTCACCCACAGCTCCTTGCCGTCCGGGCTCGAGCGCACATCCGTGACCTCGTTGACCCTCCTCGGGTCACCGGGAGTGGCGAGCTGCCGCGTCCAGCGCGCCTGCTTCGTTGACGGGTCGAACGCCACGACCTGGACGCCGTCGAACGACACGAGCAGCCCTCCGTCGAGCACCAGGACGCCCCTCGAACCCTTCGACCGCGACAGGAGCTCCCCGCTCGCGGAGACCACCAGGGTCTCCCACGTGGATGCGTCGAGCGCTCCGGAGATGACCGCACGGCTGCCATCCGGCGAGAGCGCGATGGTTGGATTGAGCAGCTCCGGAGGGGCCTGGAACACGCGCTTCACCACCACCTCGCTGCGCAGGAGGACCTGGGCAAGGCCGTCCTTCAGCCGGGCAACCACCTCGCCGGCGGTGTGCACCCGCAGGTCGCCTGCCTCACCAAGTTCCTGCACCACCGCGCGCTCGTTCCCCATCGGCGTCCAGACACGAAGGGTCCCGTCCGCCGCGGTGGTCACCGTCCCCTCGGGCGTTGCGGCAATCGAGGTTATCTCCGCCGTGTGGCCGACGCCGAGCGCAACCTCGCCGGTCACGCTGCTCGCGCTCAGGTCCACCAGCGCACCACGAATCACCGCCCACCGCGCTCCGGGGCCTACCGCCGAGACTGCCGGCGGCCCGCTCTTCGAGGAAGTCGGCGCGTGGATCCGCTGGAGCTCCGCTCTATCGACCCAGGATAGCACCAGCACGTCTCCGCACCAGCGAAGCAGCCGCTCCCCGTCGGGAGACAGCAGCGTCTCCAGCGCGAGGCAGTCGGAGGGAAACGGCCAGAGGGTGGGCGGGCCTTCGTCCTCCGACGGCGTCCACTCGATGACGCCGTCGCGGGTGAGCCCGCGGATGCTCCGTCCGTCACGCGAGATGACCGCGAGCGACGGCGGCTGCAGCTCGCCGAGCGGGTGTCGTGCCACCAGGTCGCCGTCATCGCCGTCGAGCCAGAGCAGCTCGAAGCGCTCGCTGGCGCTCACGAACACCGCCTCGCCATCCGCGCTCACCGCGAGTGCAATGGAGGTGGGCGCGGAGAACGCCGGGCGCGTCCAGAGCGGCTTCGCATCTCCGGGGCGGAACGCCACCAGCGCTCCCGTGGCGGTCGCACCAACCAGCAGTGAGCCGTCCTGCGAGAACGCCACCGCCTCGAAGGAGTCCTCCTCGTCCGCGAGGACCCTGGGCTGCGAGGCCCCCCGCTCGCCGAGCTCCCGCAGCAGCAGCCGCCCCGACTGGGCATAGGCCACGAGGCCGCCGTCATGTGAGAGGGCGAGCACCCGGGCCGGTCCGTCGAGCGGAGCGTGCGGTTGCTCCTCGCCGGAGGAGACGTCCCAGCGGTGGAGCCGGGAGCCGGCCGCAATCACCAGCACCCGCCCGTCCGCGGAGATGGCCATCGCCGTCGGAGCCTCCGCGGTCGTCAGGCCGGGCCTCCCGAGGGTGAGGGTGTGCTGCCACTCCCCGGAATGAAGCGCCGGCCCACCCTGCCTCGCGGCGGGCATGCCCCAGTCTGGGAAGACCCGAGGCCGCTTCGTGTACCAGTGCGACGGGCTCGTCCAGTCCTCCAGCGCTCGCTCGGCGATGCTGCCGAGCGTGGGGAGGGAGCCCGCCAGGCCCGCTGAGGCCACCAACACCAGCAGGGAGGCCGGGAATGGCAGTCCCTTCAGCAGCGCGAGCGCGCCGAGTCCCGCCGCGAGGACCAGCGCCGCCGCGGCGAACGCAAGCACGAAGGCCAGGGGAGCGAAGATGATGTAGAGGCCGCAGATACCGCCGTCGCAGTTGCCCTTGGTGAGGAAGGAGTAGACCGCGAAGGCGGCCCAGACGCCCGCCAGCGCGCCGCCGCCGTACGAGATGCGCCACCAGCTCTTTCCAGAGAGCGAGAAGGCGCCCTCCTGACGGGCACGCGGCGCGAGCCTGGCGATGACGGGCACCAGGGCCAGCACTGCTACGAGGAACACCCAGGGTGCGGGCGCCAGTAGGCCCATGGCGTTCGTACGCAGGGCATCGACGAGCGTAACGATGAAGCCCACGGAGCTGAAGACGAGAGCGGCGAAGAGCGACAGGCGCGAGCGATGAGACGTCATGGATGTGGGGCCCTTCCGAGGGACAGGCGGCCCTGCCCCGTTTCATGGGACAGCGCGTGCCCTCGCAGTGTGGTGCGCGTCCATGTGGCGAGCCTTGCGGCGAAGCCGAGTATGTGGCTCACCCCGACGGCTGGCTACCGGAATCGTTCACGTGCCTTCGAGTCGCCACGGTGGAGAAGCCGCGCAGCCCCTTGGGGTACACGCCGGCCCAGGCCGCCCTGGACCCTGGAGTCCCTTGGGAAGCTCCAGGGGCCCATGTGGTGGCCGCTAGCGCTTCGCGGCCAGCTTCTTCAGCACGCGGTACTGCGCGGCGAGCATCGGCGGGTTCGGATCATGGCCGGTGCGCGGCACCATGATCAGCTCCTTGTGCGGCGCCGTGATGCGCTCGAAGTAGCGGCGCGTGACGGAGGTCGGCGTGACCAGATCCTCGGTCCCCTGGATGAGATAGACCGGCATCTCGAAGTGCGTACCGAGCTTCGGCAGATCGACGCCCTCCAGCATGCCGTCGCCCTTCATGCCGACCGCCTGGAGGTACGACCAGTCGTCGGCTTCGTCGAAGGCCGCTGCATGCGGAGCATACAAGGGCGCCAGCTTCCACCACTCGGCTCGGGGCGGCTCGGTGCGCGCGCGCTCGTACTGCCGGGTGACGCGGCGCAGCGCGCCGAAGCTGCGCGGGTCGGTCCACGGCGGTGGTCCCACTTGCTGCACGATGGCCTGCGCCTTCTGGTCGCCGGCGGCCCTGGCCGCGGCCAGCGTCTGTTCGTACGAGGCCCGGCCGTCTTCGACGCGGCTCACCAGTTGTGCCGTACCGACGTAGGCACTGAACAGGGACGGCCTGGCCAGCGCCATGTGCACGCCCAGCACGGAACCCCATGACGAGCCAAAGAGGATGACGCGCGGCTGGCCGAGCCGGCGCGTGACGAAGGCAGCCACTTCGAGACCGTCCTGCGTCATGCGCTCAAGGGTCAGCTTGTCGCCTTCCGCCGGGCGGGTTTTCACGAAGGTCATGCCAGCGCCGCGCTGATCCCACTGGACGAGCATGAAGTCGCGCTCCCAGTCGCCATACAGTGCGCTGGCGTACGGACTCAAGGCATTGCCGGGGCCACCATGGATGACCAGGACCGCGGGCTTGCGGCAGTCGGCGCCGTCGAAGGTCACCCACTGGGGGATGCCGCCGATCTGGACATAGCCGGCTTCATGCACCGGCGCGCCGCCGGCAGGGCAATCGAACCGGGCAGGGAGCTCCTGAGCAGCGGCGGACAGCGACAGGCCGCAGACGAGGGAGGCGAGTAGTCTTTTCATGGGTGGGTGAGCTCCTGGCTCCTGTCCTTCCTCTACGTGCGCATGCCCATCTCCATTGCGGTGATGGGATCGGGTTGGCTTCAAGGGTCGGGGAGACAATATTTGAACCTGCGATCCCTTGGGGGCCCGGAAGGGGCTATGCAATATCACTCGCCCGGGAGCGGCTCCCCCGTTAAGAGGCCTCTCGGACCAGAGCCACGAATGACGATCGATCTCGAGAAGCTTGCCGCCGTTCCCAGCCCCACCCCACTCCGGAGCGCGGAGGTCGAGCGGGGGGTCGCCGATTCCGTCGCCTACCTCGGCTCGGATGCCGCGCTGCACAGCATCGAGCGCGATCCGTACTGGCCCAAGTGGAACTCCCCGTGGTGGCACATGCTGCTGCTCCACGAGCTCGGCGAAGCACGCCAGATCCCCTCGCGCACCTCCGCGGCGATGGCCGCGAGGATCGATCGGCTCTTGCACCTCTTCCCGATCCACCCGAGCGATGCTCCGGGTGCGGACATGCAGCGCGACAGTGCCTGTCATTGCGCCCTCGGCACGATGTACCCGGTGCTCGCCGCGTGCGGCATCGACGTCGAGCGGACACTGCCCTGGGTCAAACCCTGGTTCGTGCGCTACCAGATGGCCGATGGCGGCCTCAACTGCGACAACACCGCGTACCTCCAGACCAGCGAGTGCCCCAGCTCGATGGTCGGGACTGTCCCGCCGCTCGAGGCCATGCTGCTCGGCGCGGCCGGCTCGAGCGAGCAGCGCGCCTTTGCCACTCGCGCCGGTGGCTTCCTGATGGACCGTGCCCTCATTCACGGCTCGCGGACCGTACACAACGCCGAGGAGCGCGGTGCGGCGGTGGCCTGGCGCGCGCTCACGTTCCCACGCTTCTACTTCTACGACGTGCTGCGCGGACTGGCCGTCCTGGTGCGGTGGGCCGAGGCAACCGAGCAGCGGCTGCCGGAGGCCGCGGTCGCCACCGTCGTCAATGCTCTCGTCGAGCGCTGGCCCGACGGCGTCGTGCGCGTCGAGCGCCAGGCCCATGCCGGGAAGACCACCCTGCTCCCGACGGCCGATCGCTCGCCCAGCCCGCGTGCGCCGGCCTCGACGTTCCCGCTGCTCGATGCGGTGAGCAGGCTGGGCGAGCCGTCCGAGGCGCTGACGCGGCAGTGGTCCGAGGCCCGCGCCGGCTTGCTCCGGCTCGCCCGCGCGGGGCGCCTCGTCACCTAGCCGTGCTCATTCTTGGCTGTGGCGGCGTAAGCCTCAACACCTTGCGCCCAGCAACTGCTCCCCGCGCCCGCCCGCCGTTCAATTTCCACTGTCGCCAGTTCCGGGGAGCCGACTACGGTGGGCGGCTATGACTCTACGGCTCAGCGCTACCCCCGAATACCTTCAGCAATGCCGCGATGCACAGGCTCGAGAGCAGGCTGCATCGCTGACCGCCACCGACCAATGGGCCCACGTAGACAAGGCTCAGGCGCACCAAGATTTCCACCGCCTCTACGGTGACTTGGTACCGCTCATTGACCACAGCGAGCCGTCTTCACCCGCAGTCCAGCAGCTGATTGCGCGGCACTACGCCATCGCGGCCCGTTTCTACCCCGCGTCGCGGCAGGCCTACGTGGGCACTGCACTCTTCTATGCGGAGAACGCTGACATGAAGGCGTTCCACGACGCCTACCACCCGCGCCTCGTAGAGTTTTTAGGCGAGGCGATGTTTGTCTACGCGCATAGTGAACTTTGAGTGCCCGCATGGCCGTATGACGTGGCCGTGTTTTCTGGCCGCTACCGTGGCAGTGGTATGGGCGCCCGGCACGCCTGCAGCGCCGTCCGCAATTCGCCCTCGTCCCCTTCCCGCCGCTCGATCTCGGCCATAGCCGCCTGGGCGAACTGGTCGAGGATCGCGCCCGGCTGACTCGCTCTTGGGCCCGCCAGGGTAGCACGACCGTACTACTGGGCCCCCTTCCTCGCCATGGGCCGAGAGACGCCCTGCGCCTGGCCGCGCGCGGCTTTCAGCAACCTCATCACAGGCAGGCCGCGCTCTGCGGTGGAAGGGAGGTGCGGGCGGCGGAACCCTACTTCGTCTTTCGTGAGGTCAACCGGGCGGGAAAGCGCTCCTCGACACCGGGCAGGAACAGGGGCCGACCCTCGAGGGCGGCCTGGATGGCCAGTTCGAAGTCGAGGTCGCCATAGCGGTCGAGCACCGCCGGGTCGAAGAAGTCTGTTCCGTTCCCCTCCCCTTCGTTCTCGATGTCCGGCTCCAGCGTCTCCCAGCCTGCGCGCGACGCGTAGAGCAGCGAACGCACCCCTCCGTCCGAGTAGATGAAGGTGTGCGTGTCGAGGAAGCTCGCCCTCGCCCTGAGCCCGCCCGTGGCGCTGAGGACGGCGTTGTGGTCCCCGTACTGGCCGAAGAGCCAGTCGTCCACGAAGACCGAGCCTTCGACGAAGACCCGCGCCCCATTGCCGAACGAGAGCGTCCGCGCCTGGAGGTCTCCCCGGACAATGACAAGCCCGGGGAGATACTCGTAGGTCCACAGGTTGAGGTGGCCGGACGTCTTGAGGGGACCGTCGACCAGGACGACATAGGGGCCTTTGCCCGTGTCGATGTCTTCGGAACCGTCGACGCCCCCGTCGATGATGCGAAGCTTGCCGTGAGGCAGGCCGTTGGGGCGGCGCTCGAGGTCCCAGAGCTCCGCCTCCCGCGGGTGAAGGTGGAGGCGCGAGTGGAGCTCCGCGAAAGTCGTCTCCCGGCCAAGGTCTTCGAGTCGAGTGGGGGGCATGAAGTGCATCATGCCTCTGGTCTTGCCGAGGCCCACGGTCGATTGGCGTGAAATAAAGGTTCAACGGGCGCGACCGTGCCGCGCAGGGACCTGGAGCGCGAAATGGAGTCCGAGGGAAGCGTCGTGCTGCTGGGAGGCTATGGCGTGGTGGGGGCCCGGCTCGCCGGGCTGCTGCGGGAGCGGCACCCGGACCTGCCGCTGGTCATCGCCGGCCGTCGGAAGGAGCCGGCCGATCGTCTACTCACGCAGCTGCTCGACCCACATCGGGAACTCCAGGCGCTGAGACCTGGTCTCGGCGCCTGCGCCCCGAGCACGGGGCTGCACCGGCCTTCCCAACCCCGTGCCACGAATCTCCCTTGGCGCATAGCCGAATCGCTTCCGGAAGACCCGGCTGAAGTGGGCCTCGTTCATCAACCCGAATTCCGATGCGACGTCCGCGATACGGCGGTGCTCACCGGGGTCCGCCAGGGCGGAGTGGATGCGCTCAAGGCGACGCCCCAGGATGTAGCGTGCGACCCCCTGGAATGGCGCGAAGAGCTCGTAGAGAACCGAGCGCGAGACGCCCACGGCCGCGCTGATTCGCGCCGACGAGAGATCCGGCTCCGTCAGGTTCCGCTCGATGAAGCGCCGTGCGCGCACCAGCGCCGTGGCCTGGAGGTGTGGCCGGACTCCATCGAGGGTCGCCCGTGTCGGCATCAGACACGCCGCGATGACCTGCTGGGTAGCGCGGGCCAGTTGCGGCGCCTGGCTGGCCGTCAGCGCAGGCGCGGCACGAATCAGGGACTGCGTGTGCTCCAGGAGCAACCGCGCCATTCCGCCCTTCAGCCGGGCACCATGCAGCGTCTCGGTCGCGGGCAGCACCTGGGCCATCATGCTCCGGGGCAGGACAATGCAGGCGCCCGACAGGGGCCCCATCGGCAGGGACAGCGGCTGACCCAGGTCCTGGATCAGCACCTCCCCGTCGGCCAATCCCAGGATGAAATGGTCGAGCGAGTCCGAGCGGATTCTTGCGGGCGAGCGCTCGTACGCCAGCGCATCCGCGCGCATGGTGCCCAGAATCATCGGTCCGAGCTGGATGCAGGTGGCCCTGGCACGGAACCGGCCCCGGGCCGCGTCCGTGGAGGAAGAGACCTCGTACAGCGCCGACATGGCGTCGTGCCACGCCCCGAAGCGCTCCGCCTCGGGCAGTGCCTCCGTCGAGAAGCGGGCAATGGGCAGTGGGGGCGTCGTCAAGGGGTACCGGGCCTCTTTCTGCGCGACCCCCAGCGTCCCGTCAAGCCTCCTGGGCACCAGGGCGTGGCGAGGAAGCGTCCACCACCCAGTTTCCATGGAACCCGAAGGGGACACGCCGTGGCACGGCCGCGGTCGCGATGGGGCCGCGGCCGATGTCCAGCGCTTCGAAGACCAGCAGGTCGCTGCGATTCTCCGCGGCCCGCCACACCACTGCGGTGAGCCACCCGTCTCCCTCCGCGGCAGTGGCGAAGCGAGGGATGAACACGGGCTCCGAGACGAGGTCTCCGCGAGGGAGAGCATACACCTGCCGCTGGCCCGTCTTCACGTCCAGGTGGACAAGGGCGTTGAGGCGCAATGGCTCGCAGGTGTTCTCACCGTGGAGGTCCGCGCCATACCAGCCGTGGCGGTAGGGCAGGCCCATCCGGCGCTCATCGAAGCGTGGAAACTCACCCTCCAGGTCGTCGATGGGCTCCTGTCGAATGGTGTCCGAAGCGCCCGACAGGTCGAAGGTCCAGCGCCAGAGGCGAGCCATTCCATGGGGGCCGGCAGTGCCATCGGCCAGGGGGAACATCGGAGCCGCGTCATAACGGAAGACATCCGCGAAGAGCCTGCCGTCCGCTTCCCAGGCGTTCATGGGATGGAAGACGTGGCACGCCTCGGTGTTGAACCAGCGCAGCGTCGACACGTCGGCATCCCGGCGCATCACGCCGACATAGGCGGCGCGCGAGGGTTCCCAGGCAATGGCCGGAAGGCCCCGCGCGGCCCGCTCCACACTTCCGGTCAGCGGCAGGACCGGGAACAGGACGTAGTGCTCGGTCACCAGGAAGTCATGCATCATGGAGCAGTAGGGCGCCTGGAAGTCGTCCCGTCGGATGACCCTGCCCCTGGCATCCGTCACCCCATAGCGGACCGTGGCACTCAACGGCGCTTCACCGACGTCGTAGGCGAACCAGACCAATTCCCCAGTCCGGGGGTCGACCTTGGGATGAGCGGTGACGCGTCCTCCAGGGCCGGAAACATAGCCACAAGGCTCCAGGCTCCCGTGGGCGACTTCAAAGGGAGGAGAGGACTCGTTCAGAGCCAGCAGCCGGCCGGCGTGGTGGAGGATGTTGGTATTCGCGACCCCCGCGTCCCGCCCCTGCGCAAGCGGATCATTGAGCGCCGTATTGAAGCCCGCGAACAGCGAGCGTCCAGCGGCGTGCTCCCACTCCCATTTCGGAGTCCGCACGTACCGGTTCCGGTAGGTCACGGTGCCGCCCTCGATATGGAAGGCATGAACCATTCCGTCGCCGGCGAACCAGTGGTGGTGAGGGTCACGCGGCTCGAACTGCGGATTAGGACCGATGCGGTAGAGCGTGCCGCGTATCCCGGCAGGAAGCTCGCCCCTGACCTGCAGGGTGAAATCATCCTCGGAGCGAATGGGCGCGAAGTTGCCCATGAGGTAGGGGTTGATGGAAGGACGGCGGTCCATGGTGGTTCTCCGGAGGTGACCGGTGCGGATGGCACCGGCGGTGTCGGCGTGAGGCGTTCCTCGCCGCTCCGGGCTCCTCATACGTCCGGGGCTCGAACCACCGTTATCGCGTGCGTCCGGGATTCTTGACTGCGCATCCGGAGGAGCCTGCCTGCCGTCAGTCCCGGTCCAGCATTGCCGTGATCGTCCGGGGCGGAGCGCGTCGTCATCTCGATCGTCGCGTGCGGATGAGCCTTCCCGCGGCGGAACGTTATCCCTCGCGCTTGATCCGTTCCCGACGCGCGCGTTCACGGTCGCTCGGTGAATCGAGCGCGGCGCTGTCGATCTTGATGTCGCCGACGCGCTCGTAGTGCGCGATCAGGGTGCCCGTGCTCGAGACGCGCGAACTGGTCAGCTTGTAGGAATGCGGCGCGGAGCCGTCTGTGAACAGCTTTTTGCCGCCGCCCAGCACAACTGGCACCGTAAAGATGCTCATCGCGTCGACAAGGTCGTTGGCCAGCAGCGCGTGCACGAGTTCGGTGCTGCCTTGGGTGACCAGGTTCGGGCCGTCTTCCTCGCGCAAGCGCTTCACGTCGGCGATGTCGCGGAGAAGGACCGAGCCCCGCCAACTCGTATCGACCTCGCCCGAACGCGAAATCGTGTATTTCTTGATTCCATTGAACAGCTTGGCGATGCCGCCATGAGAAGCGTTTTCGTCGTAATAGGGCCAGTATCCGGCGAAAATCTCGTAGGTTTTGCGGCCAAGCAGGAGGTCGAACTTCTCGTTGAAGAGGTGGTCCAACTCCTCGCCAAACTCCTGATCGAAATAGGGCATCACCCAGCCGCCGAACTTGAAGCCCTGGGTCGGATCCTCAGTAGGCCCGCCGGGCGCCTGCATGACGCCATCCATGGAAACCATGGCGCCGACGATGATCTTCCGCATGGCTCACTCTCCTTGATCTGACCCTTGGACAAACGGGCCGCGAAGCACTGGAAGGATTGAAGGCCTTCCATGAGGAGGCCGCTCCGTGTCAAGTCCCAGCACTGCCCCCAAGTCGAGTACCTCCTGAACTACCGCTCCGCCACGCTTCCATCCGCACTCTCGTAGGGCCCTTTCGTGGCCCGGTGCACGTTGGGGTCCGAACCGACCGGGTGCTGCCATCTGTTGAGCGAGCTCGAAGCTCCCAGGCCTTCGACGGAACGGGCGGTTTCGCGCTGCCATGTGGGGTGGAACACAAGGGTCTTGAGCTGGCCCCTGGGGCCACGCTTAGCATGCTTTCAGGAGAGATTCGGTATGCGCGACCTGATTCGCAGTGGACGTTTCGCCCAGATAGCCCGCCTGACCCGCAAGGCGCTGCGGGTGTACGCCGAGCAGGGGTTGCTCCGTCCGGTGCATACCGATCCCCTTTCGGGCTACCACTATTACAGCTTCAGCCAACTGGAAGACGCCCGCAGAATTACCCGGCTGAGGGACTTCAACATGTCTCTGGAGGACATCCGGGAAGCCCTGAGAACATGGCATGCACCCGAGCTCTCCAGCCTGCTCCAACAGCAGCAGCGAAAGCTGCAGGCCCAGCAGGAGGACATCCAGCGGGTCCTGAACGACCTGCGGGCCTTCATACAGACCGAGCGGTCCCTGTATCAGGTGAACACCAAAAAAGTCCTGCCCCAGCGCTGCATCACCCGGCGTGCCCGCTGCGCCCCCGAGCATTCCTGTGCCTTCATTGATGCCGCACAGCCAGCGCTGCTCACAGCGCTCAGAGAGGCAGGAGCCCACCCGGCCGGGTCTGGAATCGTGCGGTACTTCGAGAGCGAGGGGGAGGACACCTGGGATGTGGAGGTCTGCCAGCCCTTTGCGATCGATGGACCCCTGCTGCTTCCAGAAGGGTTCGATGTGCTGACCCTCCCGGGAGGAACGGCGGCCTACACGGTGCATGAGGGGGAATGCGGCGGGGATTTCGGGCTGCAGGGAGCCTATGAGGCGGTCTGGAACTGGATCCGGGAACACGGCCACGAAACCCAGGGGCCCCCCTATGAGGTGTACCTGTTCGAAGAGGGCAACACCGACGACACCGCCGATTACCGCACCGAAGTGGCCTGGCTGATCCGCTGAGCCAGGAAACACCACTCCGCACAACAACAGAAAACCCACGCAAGAGGTTTCGCCAGAAGCGAAGCCAAGGAGGAGTCATGTCTCAACGCAAGCTGGGAAACACAGGCATTCAGGTCAGCGCCCTCGGACTGGGCGGATGGACCATCGGAGGCCCCTTCCGGGGCGGCACCGACGAATGGGGTTACGGACCGGTGGACGACCGAGAATCCATCCAGGCGATCCAGAGGGCGGTCGACCTGGGCGTGACATTCTTTGACACCGCTGCCAATTATGGGGCTGGGCACAGTGAGAGGATTTTGGGAAAGGCCCTCGGCAGTCGCAGGTCCAGCGTGGTGATCGCCACGAAGTTCGGCTACCGGGTGCTGGACGACCAGAAGCGGGTAGACGGTCCGGAGGTCCATCAGGAAGCCATCCGCCGCTCCTGCGAGGCCAGCCTGCGCAGGTTGGGTACGGAATACATCGACCTGTTCCTGTTCCATGTGGGTGACCATCCCGCGGATCAGGTGGATGAGGTGCTGGACACCCTGGAATCCCTCGTGGCGGAGGGCCACATCCGCGCCTATGGATGGAGCACCGATGATCCGGCGCGGGCCAGGGCTTTCACCGCTGGAAAGCACTGTGCGGCCATCCAGCACCAGCTCAACATCTTCGAGGACAATCCTGAAATGCTCAGGCTCTGCGAGGAGATGGGCATGGCCAGCATCAACCGGGGTCCGCTGGCAATGGGACTGCTGACCGGAAAATACGCCAGAGGTGCACGCTTCGACTCCACCGACATTCGCGGTGCCAACGTACCGTGGATGAAGTACTTCCAGAACGGTCAGCCCAATCCTGAATGGCTTGCCCGCCTGGAGCAGGTGAAGGACATCCTCACCTCCCAGGGCCGGACCCTTGCCCAGGGCGCACTGGCCTGGCTGTGGGCACACAGCCCGGTGACCCTGCCGATTCCGGGATTCCGCACGGTGGCGCAGGCGGAGGAGAATGCCCGCGCCCTGGAATTCGGACCACTGACCCCGCGGCAGATGCAGGAGATCAACCGGATCCTCGGACAATCGGTGGGGTAAGCCCATCCGGAGTTCACAGCTCGACGCGGGTGCCGTCGAAGCGGGTGAAGACGAAGCCCTGGAAGACGGACTCGGCGTAGGTGGCGCGCTCCTCGCGGAGGAAGCGGATGAAGTAGTCCTCGCCCAGGCGGTTACCCGCACGGTTGTCGGCCCGGTAGTGCACGCCGTAGGCATCTCTTCCCGCCGAGACATTGTGCGCCAGCTTGTTGAGCTCGCCGCCCACGGTGAGCGGGGGCCCATCCACTCCGGGGACGTAGGGCTCAAGTGCCGTGCCATCCCGGTTGGGCTTGACGGGGTTGGGAATGACGAAATCTTCCCGGAACCAGGCCTTGAGGAGAGAGACCCGGGTGCCCGCGCCCCACCCGTGGCCCCCCGGGTACGCGGGGTCCGGGGGCGATCCAATGGGCATCATGACCGGAAGCAGGTACGAGCCCCGGCCCCCGTTGAGCCCGCGCCGCTCGTTGATCTGCTCGTTGTGGACGTAGATTCGATCGAGCACCGGCGAGTTCAGCAGTTCCGGGTGGATGGGATAGTCCGCGGCACCCCGGCGGCGGTTGTGCACGCGCCCGCTGAAGGCATCCGGCCGCAAGTAACGGTTGACGAACCACTTGCCATAGAAGCCGGCATGGCTGGCGCGGGTGAGGCTGCCAATAAGCGTGAACAGGTGGCCGGCGCCGAAGCTGGCGAAGCCTTCCTGCTTGGTGCTCGCCGACACGTACGGGTTGCGCTCGCTCAGAGGCGGCCGGAACGGGGGGCCATAGCTCAGGAGGATGAGGGCCGCCCGGATGTAGGGGCTGAAGATCACGTCCACCCCGGCATACTGGCCCAGGCCACGCAGGTTGTGGATGTAGCGCAGCACGGGATCCATCTGCGGGGTGCCAGGAAACGTGCCGGGCGGAAAGCCGCGCTGGGCAGCCAGCCACTCGTCATAGGAACTCATGAAGTCAATGCCATCGCCCGTGGTGACAGGCAGCGGCACCTGCATCCGGGGCTCAATGGGAATGCCATCATATTGCCAGGGCTGGAGCAGGAACTGGGAGACCATGGGCCCGTCGAGCACCCCGGGGTAGTCGATGCGGAAGATGTTCTGGGGGGTGATGGGCTTGGGGCCCCGGTAGCCGGAATAGCGGCTGAGGTCCTCGATGGCCGCGGCGATGGTCGGATCTGTCGGGTAATCGGTGAAGGGGATGTCACGGCAGAGCGCCATCCAATAGAGCTCCGCCATCTGCGCGGCGGCCTCGGGGCTCGCCAGGGCGGGCGGTGGCTCGTAGGAGAGGGCGGCAGCGTCTGGCCCTACCAAATCATAGGTCAATCCCCCCATGGGGTTGAACAGACGTACGAGGCCCCCCAGGGGGATGGCCTCGAAGTCCTCGAAGCGACCGGTGTCGATCGCGCGCAGAAGCGCGTTGTAGGCGGCTGGCTCCACCTCGCCCAGCGCATTGTGGGGCAAGCCCTTGGAGTAGTTGCCGATACGGTTGGGGTAGCGCTCCTCATCCCCGTTGGTCCGTTTGGGAAAGATGCCCTGGTTGTATTCGTTGAGGGCTGCCTGTTGGCGCAGCTGGTACGAGCGGATGCGCCGAGCCAGGGCTCTGCGCGTTTCCGAATTCGCGGGTTCCTCGTCGGGCGGCTCGCAGGCGGTGTTGACAAGAGTGGTGGTGCCCGCCGTCAGAGTGGCCAGTGCCATTCCTCCCAAACCGCTCAGGAAGCCGCGGCGGCTGGGGAGTCCGTCCACCTCGCCGGCTTCACTGTGCGCTGAAGGCTCTGCACCTGGTGCCTGCTCATGAGGGGTTATGCGTTGCGTGCTCATTCGTTTGCCCCCGCGTGCCCAAGCGCGCCCCCGCGCGCCGGAGATGCAGGTACCCATTGAGCCTTTTTCCCCCGAGGATTCCATCCGCTTTCGCCACCAGGTTAAACTGCGGACTTCCTCGAGGTGCTCGTGGTGGACGAATCAACACCCACTCCGGACGAACGTGCAGCAGGGAATGGCACCGCACGCTCTCGGGCGACCTTGGGCGCCCGGCTGTGCGACGTGGATGTGGGGAGGAATAGCAGCTCTTTTCTTTGCGAGATCCTCGATGAACGCTCGAATTGGCTATCTCCACCATGTGGGTCTCGTGGTGGACGACTTGGACCAGGCACTCACACTCTACCAGCGGCTTGGCTTTCGGCTGCAGCCGCCCGCCTATCCAGTCATGTCGCTCCAGGAAGGCGAGCCGCCCAAACCATTGGGCGCGGCCAACACCCACGTCGAGTTTCCGCGAAACTTCGTCGAGCTCATGACCCTCCTCGGGGACGATGACCAACCCCCCCGCCATGCCACGCCCGTGCCGATTCAGGTACCGCCCGCGGTGCGGCCACGGGTTCTGGAGACGATCAAGCGCACGGTTGCGACGGTCAGCGCATGCCGTTCGCGTTTCGAGGGCCTGCATATCCTCGTCTTTCAAACTCCGGACGCCGAGGCCACCGGGGAGCAACTGCGCGCCGAGGGAGTGCGCCACAGCGGCGTCAACACCGTGCAACGCCAGCTCGACACGGAGGACGGGCCGAGGTCGAGGACTTCGAACGTCGCTACGCGCGCTACCTCGCTCGCCCCGCACGGAGCGACGGTCCAGCACGCGTCTTCGAGCTCGATGACGCCCGGGTAACGATCATTCCCAACTCTGGCCTCGCGACTGCCCTGCCGGGAGAGCAAGCCCCGGCCTTGCCCGCCTTCGTTGCTTACGCCGTGGCAGTCCGGGACCTTGAAGCCACGCGAGCATTGCTGCACGAGAATGGGTTTCCAGTCATGAGCACCGCCGGGGGGGACATCTTCGTTCCCGCCACGGCCGCACTCGGTGCCGCAGTCATTTTTCGCGAGCGCTCGAGGAGCAGCGAGAGCGACGAGGCGCACCAAGGGCGTGGAGCCTCCGATGACCGGATAAGCTGACGGGAGCACTTCGCGGGAGAGACAGAAATGGGCGACACACCTTCGTGGAGCGGCGGCAGGTTGGGGCCATACCTCGTGGGCAGGCGTTCCTGGGACATCGGGGTGGGCCTGGGCCGCATCCACGAGGCACACAACCTCGAGACGGGGGCCTTCGCCTTGGTGCTGGATCCGGGGCGGGTGGAGACGTGGCGCTCGCACACGGCTTGGACGGTACGCGCCACGAGTCAGGTGTTGCCCCCGTTCATCGCCCTGGAGGTGGAGCTCGCGCCGGATTCGCAGGCCCCCGCCTTCGACGAGCTGCCGCTGATGTTCGACCTGCTCAAGGGCTCGCTGGGGCATGTCCGTACCCGGGACCGAGCGGAGGTGCACGCACACCTCACCCGGAAGCCCCAAGGAGCGTGGCCGAGGCAACTGCTCGCACGTGGGCCCTGGCTGCTCGCGGGAGCCGGAGTCGCAGTGGCGGCGGGGCTCGCGCTGACGCTCTGGCCACGTCCTCCCGAATCCACCCAGACGCAACAGGCTCCAGCGGTGGCCGAGACCGCGCTCGACGAGCCCATCGCCTTCACTGACGCGCTGGACGCCACACCCCAGGTCATCGGCTACCCCATGCCGAAAGCACCTTTCAAGGAGCAGCGGAAACCGCCCTGCCTCGAGGGAACCGAGGTGGAGATTCGCGGTGGCTGTTGGGTCACCCTCGAAGCGCGCCCTCCCTGCCCCAGGAGCACCGCCGAGTTCGAGGGCAAGTGTTACATGCCCGTGAGGAAGAAGGACCCGCCGCCGAGTTCGCTCCAGCCCTGAGACGCCTCGAGGATTTAAAGAGTGAACAACTCCGCTGCCTTGAGTTGATCGTCGCCATCGACGATATGTCCCCCCGCGATGAGGACCTTGCCGTTGGGCAGCAGCACCGCCGCGAGGTTTTGGCGAGCGATGAGCATGGGGGCGGCAAGACTCCAGGTGCCCGTGGCCGGGTCATAAACCTCCGCCGTCACCTGAGAACCTTCGATGCCGCCGAATCCCCCCGCGACGAGGATCTTGCCGTTGGGCAGCAGCGTCGCTGTGTGGGTGAAGTGATCTTCAGCCATGGAGTCGGTAGCGCTCCAGGTGCCCGTGGCCGGGTCATACAGCTCCACGGTCGGGAGGCGGCTACGAGTTCCTCCTGCGACAAGGACCTTGCCGCTGAGCAGCAGCGTCGCTGTGTGGCCGTCGCGAGATGAAGCCATGGAGCCAGTAGCACTCCAGGTGCCCGTGGCCGGGTCGTACACCTCCGCCGTCGCGAGATGGCTTGTACTGCCCCACCCCCCAGCGACGAGGACCTTGCCGTTGGGCAGCAGCGTCGCCGTGTGGTTGTAGCGAGAGGAGGCCATGGAGCCGGTAGCGCTCCAGGTGCCCGTGGCCGGGTCATACAGCTCCGCTGTCGAGAGACCGCTGCCCCCCACGACGAGGACCTTGCCGTTGGGCAGCAGCGTCGCCGTGTGGTGGGTGCGCTCGTCCGCCATGGAACCAGTAGGGCTCCAGACGCCCGTGGCCGGGTCGTACACCTCCGCCGTCGCAGTTCCGCCGATCGTTCCTTCCACCGCGTTGAGACCAGTTCCCCCCACGACGAGGACCTTGCCGTCTGGCAGCAGCGTGGACGTGTGGTAGGCGCGCTCGCCGGCCATGGAACCGGTCAGGCTCCAGGTGCCCGTGGCCGGGTCGTACACCTCCGCCGTCTTGTAGGAGTATGCATCCATCATGAATTCCTCGAGCACGCCCCCGCTGACGAGGACCTTGCCGTTGGGCAGCACCGTCGCTTTGTGGGCGCGGCGAGGTTGGACCAGGGAGCCCGTCCGGGCCCAACTGCCCACAGGGGGAGGACAGGCCGGCAGCCCCGTCACCGCGAAGCTCTGAGTCGCAATCCGGTAGAAGGCGTTGATGACGGTGACGGTGATGGAAGGGGGCGCGCTGGCGCTGACACAGGAGGGGGCTGTCCAGGTGACGCGGCTGCGGAAGGCGTCGTGGCTCGGCGGGTCCAGCGCGCCTGTCGAGGCCTCCCATATAAAGGAGAGGGCAGAGCCCTGTGGATCACTCGCAACCACTTCATAGGTGAGCACCTGGCCCGGGGAGGCGGAGTCCGAGGAGCGGTAGGTGCGGATGATGGCGGGAGGGAGCTGGTGGGAAGGAGGCGTGTTGCTGATGCACAAGGCGACGGTGCCGGTGTTCAGCCCGCCATGTCCGTCCGAAACCGAGACAGTCAGGCGGCAGTTGTTGCAGGCACCGGCGGGCAGAAGGGAGGGGGTGAATTGAGCGGAGCTGGAGGAAGCGTTGGTCCAGGAGCCGGAGCAGGAGGCGCTCCATGCGTAGGAGAGGCTGTCGCCATCCGGGTCAGAGGCAGAGACGGAGACGGAGGTCGTCTGCCCGACGGGAAGCCGCGTGGGAGAGGCGGAGAGAGAGGCCACCCGCGGTGAGCTGTTGAAGGCGATGGAAAGCTGAGCCTCTCCCTCTCCGCCGTTGAGGGAGACATGGATGGCCAGGACAACGCGAGAGGACAGGCCACGTGAGTCCGTCACGGTGAGGGTGAGGGACTGAATGCCGGTGGAGTCAGGCGCTGTCCACGAAGTGGAGGCCTCGGAGGGAGAAGAGAAGGAGCCCGCTGTGGCCGTCCAGTCATAGGAGAGGACGTCGCCCGGGTTGGGATCATGGGCCGAGGCCACCAGGGAAAGAGAGCCGCCAGCAGGAACGGAGATGGCGGAAGCCTCCAGGGAGTCAATGAGAGGGGCCTCATTGTCGAAGGCGGGAGGAGGATTGACTTCCTGGAGGGTGATGGCGACGAGGGTTGTCTGGTCTTCAGAGATGGTGACGCCGGAAGCGGCGCCCTGGAAGAGCAGGATGCCCGAAGCGTCGAAGGCCTGAGCCTGGAAGGAGCGATGGGCGCCCGCGGGGATGTTTCCGATGGT
Organism: Archangium minus; assembly: GCF_044360475.1. Taxonomy (NCBI): domain Bacteria; kingdom Pseudomonadati; phylum Myxococcota; class Myxococcia; order Myxococcales; family Archangiaceae; genus Archangium; species Archangium minus. Next base: position 3,064,414 of record NZ_CP043494.1, on the reverse strand, counting down.
GCCGCCCCAGACGCCCTGGGTGGGTGCCAGCTCCACGGTCACGGAGGGAATGTCCGAGGCGCTGGAAGTGACGGAGACGCGGGCGATCTCGGAGGAGAGGGCTTGGGGCACGGACACGGCGAACCGAGCTGAGCCGGTTTCGGAGGAAGAGGCCGAGCAGCCCGCCAGCAGCGCCACGATGAGCGCCCACATCCATGGAGTGAATGCCTTTTTCATGAACCCCCCTCCACGACTTGAAGACGCGGCAATGGAGCAGAAAGGAGAGGGGCTGGCCATCGGTCCACATGGCCTGTGCACCGTCTCTTACTGGCCAAAGCTGTCTGATTGTCCGACAGCATTGTCGAGCGCCGCACCAGGGGCCGGCGCAGAGGCAGAATGGACCTCTGTGCCAGAATGGGCTTAAGATTGTGCATCATGAACACCGCATTGGACACGGCATCGCGCGCGCAGGTTTCTCGGGTCGAGAACATGCTCACCCGGCTGCTCGGGGACGACCTCATCGGTATGTATCTCTTCGGCTCGGCAATGAACGGCGGACTGCGACCTAAAAGCGATATCGACATTCTGCTCGCGGTCAAGCAGCCCATCGCCGACGACCGGCGTGTACGGCTGGTCGAGCATCTGTTGGCGCTCTCGGACGATCCAAAGCGAGGAGACCGGGCCCGGCCGCTCGAAGTGACCGCGGTCGTCATTGATGACGTCAAACCGTGGCGGTATCCGGCGCGGCGCGATCTCCAGTTTGGCGAGTGGTTGCGCGATGAGCTCGTGGCGAAGCGGATTCCGCCGCCGACCTTCGATCCGGATCTCGCGATACTGCTCGCCATGCTGAGACAGCACAACGTCGCGCTGCTCGGACCGCCCGCGGCTGAACTCTTCGACCCGATTCCCACGGCCGATTTGAACCGCGCCCTCGCCGAAACGACGGCGCAGTGGACAAGCGAAGACACCTGGAAGGGCGACGAGCGCAACATCCTACTCGCACTCGCGCGCATCTGGGTGACACGCACGACGGGAGCGATCTTCCCTAAAGACGTCGCCGCAACATGGGCGCTGGAACGGCTGCCGCTGAAGCACAGGCCGGCGCTCGAGCTGGCGCGCGCCGCCTATCTCGGCGAATGCGAGGACGATTGGACGAACCGCACCGAGGAGGTGGAGGCCTGCATCCGGCACATGAAAGGCGCCATCGAAGCGACGGCCTGAAGCCACCCGGCCCGCGCCAGAGTGGCGGGCCGGGCGGGAGCCTCCTCCCTCACCGGTGGAGGGGTGTCACGGGGTCAGCGTGAAGCGCCACAGCTCATCGCCGTGAGTGCTGTCGTTCGCGCTGAAGAACACGCTGTTGCCGCTGAGCGCGTACTCGCGGGGATCGCTGGTGCTCGCCCCCCGGCGCGATGTCGCCCACCATCCGCGTGCCCGCCTCGGTGCCATCCGACACTCACAGCTCCAGGCCTCAATAGGCCCCGCCTTCTGGCACCCGTCCGAGTGCATCGGGTATCTTGCCTGCCTTCAGGACTCGTTCATTGGAGCAGACGGCCTCATATGACCAGATGTAAAAAGAGTCCCCAGGCTTCGTCCGCTCCTGTAGGTACGTCGTGAGCTCATCGAAGTCGCTGAAGATCATGCGGTCAGGAGCAGAACTTCCTCTGTAGAAGCGATGCTCCACGATGAGGGCCCCCTCCTCTTCAAGCACCCTGTGCAGCTCCTCAAGCACTCGTGCATCCGTGATACGGGCACCACTTTCGCTCCACATGTCGGCCTCGGACATTCTTGCCCTCCTTGTGAGATGACTCTTGAGTTGCTCGCTGCTTTCCTGCATTGCTCTCCGGCGGCCCGGAGCAAAGACTGAATGGAAGAGATCGCTCGCACTCCAGGATCTTCTTCATGTCCGGAGGCCTTACAAACCGCGTACCGGTCGCTCGCGCGAGGTAAGCCCTCGTTCTCACGAACCCCCTGCCCCGGCCCGTGTCCTATGTGTCCGGGACGTCCCGTGTCCGGCTGCCATTCTGTCAGGCACCTGCGCAGGAGCTGGACGGCCTCATGAGCCAGCAGCGCGGCCCCCCGTGCCCTCCCTTCCCCCTATACTTCTTCCGTCCTGCGGGATACGCAGCCTGTAGTCAGGTGCTCGTTTGTGGTGAGTGAAGTGGACGAGGATGAACCATCAAGCTCGACTGAAAGCGCTCACCGACCTGCTCAGGCCGTGGTCCGAGCTCTGGTCACGTTCCATCCTCCAGAATTGGCCGGAGTCCGGAGCCGCTTATCCCGAATCCTGGCGGCACTACGCTGAAGCGCTCGACGAAGAGGGCGAAAAGAGGCTGGATGGTGGAGAGCTTCCAGGTGAGCCTCCCCAGTCGCTGCATTCGCTCGTGCTCGCTCTTCGTGAGCTGACAGCGCTGCCCTGGCATGAGGGCGTTCAACGCCTGACGACCGCGGACGCGCAGGGCCTCAATGCCAAGAAAGCCCATGAAATCGAGCGGGTCCTCGCCCTGCTCGGGCCGAGAACCCAGACGATTCGACAGGCGGTCGACATCGGTGGCGGCATGGGACACCTCGCGCGTCTCTGTGTCAGGACTTTCGATTGGACCTTCCACAGCATCGATCGTGATACCGCTTTGCAGGAGAAGGGCCGAGACTGGCTGCGAAGAGCCCGGACCCTGCCTCGGGAAAAGCTGTGCTTCATCCACTCCTCCGTCGAAGACGGGCCACAGAGCGAGATTGATCCGCTCTTTTCCGGTCAGGACCGGGTCTCGATTGGTCTACACACCTGCGGGTCGCTCGCGCTGACGCAGATTCGCAAGAGCCAGAAGGCAGGACTCCTCCTGAACTTTGGCTGCTGCTACGACCAGATGGATGCCGCACGGGACTACCCTGTCTCCCGCTTCGGCAAGGCGCATGAACTTCCCATCACCCGACGGGCCCTGTTCCTGGCGACGCGTGGACGACACCACAAGACCGAGGCTGAGTTCGCGCTGATGAAGCGCGTCTACGCGCAACGGTTCGCGCTCGCTCTCTTGCTGGGGCGGAAGTTCCCCGCTCTCGGCTTCGTGCGGGCGGGGGATGCACCCAAGGCGCTCTATGCCGAGAGCTTCGCTGTCTATGCGCGTGATCGCCTGGAGCGACTGCAGCTCGACGTCGGCATGACGGACGCCGAGCTGAATTCCTTTGAAGTATCCGCCCGCCCCGAGACGAGGCGCATCTTCCTCTGTCATCTGCTGAGGGATCGCTTCGCGAGGGCCCTGGAGCTCGTGATTCTGCTCGATCGCGCGCTCCTCCTCGAGGAGCTGGGCTTTCAGGTCGAACTCCTGCAGGTCTTCGACCCACGCCTCTCCCCACGCAACATCGCCCTCATCGCCTCAAGGGCAGACTGACTCAGAAGATGCCCTGACCCGGCGTGAGGATGCGGGCCGGGTCGAAGCATCGCTTCGCGTGCTCGAAGCGCTCCCAGTAGGGATGCAGGTGGCGGCGCCAGTCGGCACGGCTCAGCGGAACGGCGTCCACGGGGTACATCTTTCCGCCTATGGCGGTGAGCCGCTCGAAGAGGGCGCGGTTCTTCTGCACGAGGGCCGCCACGTTCTCCGGCGTCGGGGGAATGGCGGTACGCAGCAGCGAGAAGAGAAAGACGTGCGGGTCCGTGGGGACTCGGAGGAAGGGGGCGGTGAGCGCCGCTGAGCGGAAGGGGTAGAGCAGAATGGGCCCCTGCCCCGTGTCTGCCTCGGTGGTCTGCGATAGCACCTCCTCCACGAACGCGGCCGCGGACCGGGCGGGAACGAACATGTCCATCCACGGGTGCGGAAACTCCCAGATACCGAGCTGTTGGAGCATCGCCACCAACGGCGCGAGCCGGTTGGCGAAGTCGAAGTAGCTGCTGTCCGTCACCTGGAGCGTCCCGGGTTGGAAGCCGAGACCCGCGAGCAACCTGTCGTCCTGCGGCTCGGAGCCAGGGGTGAAGTACTTCACCGCCTCGAGCTGAAAGGCCCATCCGCCCGCGGAGGGGACAACGGCACCCTCGACATAGTCGAAACGGCCGTCCTCGATAAGCCACCGCTGGTCGTCCAGGAAGCGGTGGAGGTCGCCGTACAGCGCGGTGTAGGTCCGCGCACGGGGTGGCACCTCGACGAGCCGTACCCGGGCACGCACGATGATGCCGAACTGGCCCAGCCCCGACCGCACGGCGTCGAACAGGTGCCGCTCGCAGGAGGGCGAGCACCGCACGAGCTCGCCCTCCCCCGTGACGACCTCCAGTTCCAGGACGTTGTCCACCTGGAGACCCCAGCGGAACGCCTGCCCGCCAATGCCGCCCACCGACAGCGTCCCACCAATGCTCAACTCGATGTAGTCGGTGAGTGTCGGTGGGCTCCTGCCGGAAGGAAGCGTGGCCTCCAGCAACTGGCGCCACCGGACACCCGCGTCCACCCAAGCGCTCGATTCGCCAATCTCGTGGATGGTCGAGAGCGCGGACATGTCGATGACGATGCCCGCCGGCACCTGGGACTGCCCGTAGGTGCTGTGGCTCTCGCCGAGCCCTCGCGCGGCGGCGATGTGCAGGCCCTGACGACGCGCGAAGCGGACCATGGCCACGATGTCCTCCACCGAGCCCGGGACGAGCACGGCCCAGGGCGTGCGATGGACGATGTGGCCAAAGTCCTCCGCGGCCGCGGTGAGCGACGCCGCGTCCATCAGCAGCGCCCCTTCCAGCGGAGGAAGGGGGACGGAGCCGGGCTCCAGCGTGGCGGCCCAGCTCCGGCTCGCGGGGTTGAATGCCATTGCCACCAACGATCCCTGGAGCAACGTCCTCCGGGAGAGAGCTCGACCCGTCATGAATTCCTCACTCCTTCGCGGCGCGCCGCACCCGCTCGCCGCACGTCAGAAAGGCGCGCATTCTGTTCCTACCTCATAGAACATGCCAGCAGCCTCCACCGGTACGCGCACCTCCCGCGGACCCGGTTCCCGCTTGATGGAGGACACGCGCTCTACGCCTCTGGGCGCGTTCATGACATGGTGAGAGCCCCCAAGGTCCAGCACCCTCGCTGGAGGGGGGGACCTCCCGTGAGCCATCGAATCCGAAACACCTCGAGCCTGCTCTGCGTTCTGCTTGCGTTCACCTGTGCCTGCCGGGCGTCAGAGCCTGCGCAGGAGGTCCAGCGCGAAGCACCTCCCTCCGTTGCGGCCGCCCCCACCCCGCCGTTCGACCCCGCCGAGGTGATTCGCCGCGTCCAGGCCAGGACCATCGCACCGACCGCACTGGAAGGGTCCATCTCGCCGGAGTTCGAGCTGGACGCACCGGTGTTCACTCCCGGGGCGGGCGAGCCGAACTACCCGTCCGTCGCCTCCGATGGAACGGGCTACCTCGTCGTCTGGGAGGAGCGCCAGGAATCGAATTACACCAAGATCTTCGGCATCCGCGTGAGCCAGGACGGCACCGTGCCGGACTCGCGGCGGATTCCCATCGCCACCCTGGAGGCGACCTACCAGGAAGCGCCGGCGGTGACGTTCGACGGGACGAACTACTTCGTGGCCTGGAGTGAGAGCACCGGCGGGGGCAACACCATCCATGGCGCCCGCGTGAGCAGCTCGGGAACCGTGTTGGATTCGCCCTCACTGCTCATCGCCAAGCCGACCTTCTCCGGGTACAGGCTGGAGAATCCCAGGGTGATCGCCGCCAACGGGCGCGTGCTCGTCGTCTGGTACCAACATTACATGTACCAGCCGTCCGCGCTCTTCGAGGGCAGGTTCGTGAGTCGCGAGGGAGTTGTCGACACCACCCGCGTCGACGTCTCGTCCGAGTCCCTGCAGGACAGCCTCTCGCTGGCCACCGATGGGCAGAACGTCCTCGCTGTCTGGCGGCAGTCCGTGTCGGGCAACTCGAGCACCATCCATGCCCGGCTCATCCCTCCCACAGGCACGACCGGGGGAAGCCCCAGGCTCATCGGTCGGTCGGCCTTGCCCTACTCCTCGCCCACCGTGGCATTCAATGGAACGCACTACCTCGTCGCCTGGATGGATGACAGCAACACCACGGCTCCAGGCTCCGACATCTCGGGCACGAGGGTGTCCACGACCGGGGCGGTGTTGGACTCCCCAAGCCGCACTCTGGTCCTGGGCTCGGGCTCCTTCTATCCGGACAACCCCCGGCTGGCGAGCGTGGGCTCGCAGTTGCTCCTGGCCTGGAACGACAACCGCCCAGGCACGAAGAGCGCCTACGCGACGCGACTGGATGCCTCGGCAAACGCGCTCGATGGAAAGGGGTTCGCGCTCACGACGGCCACGAACAGCGATTGGCCGCTGGTAGTGACCAGCTCGGCGACGAGCTACCTCGTGTTCTGGAATGATCAGCAGGCACTCGACCTCATCGGAACCCGGGTGAGCACCGCGGGCACCGTCCTGGACCCGAGCGGCTTTACCCTCAGCATCGGAGCCAACAGTGAGATCCGTGCCTCGGTGGCTTTCGACGGTACGAGCTACCTCGTTGTCTGGGAGGACGACCGCCACGGCACCACCGACATTCGAGGCACGCGGGTGAGCGCGAGCGGGACCGTGCTGGATCCCACCGGGCTCGTCATCTCCAACGCCTCGGATCATCAGCGCAATCCCGCCGTCGCCTTCAATGGCACCCACTTCCTCGTGGTCTGGGAGGACACTCGCGACAATTTCCGGCGCGACCTCTACGGGGCTCGGGTGAGCCCGGACGGAACGGTCCTGGAGCCAACGGGGTTCATCATCAGTGCCCATACCGATGGACAGGTCAAACCAGCGGTGGCGTCGGATGGGACGAACTTCCTCGTGGCCTGGACGGGCAGTGGCGGAATGATGGGCACGCGGGTGAGTCCGAGTGGTGCCGTGCTCGACCCCGCCTTCCTCACCTTCAGCACGGTCGCGGGCCAGGACCATGCGGCCATCGCCTTCGATGGCACGAACTACCTCGTCATCTGGACCCGATATGACTACACGAACCGGTTTCACGAGCTTTACGGCACGAGGGTGAGCAAGGCGGGAGCCGTGCTCGACAAGACGAGCCTCTACCTCACCTCCGCTTCTTACCCCATCGACGATCCCCAGCCCGCCCTGGCCTTCAATGGGACGCACTACCTGCTCGTCGTGAGCCATCTGATCAGCTACACCAGCTCCGAGACGGATCTCCGTGCCGTGCGGTTGGGCACGAACGGAGCAGTGATCGACTCCATCCCGATCTGCAAGGCCCCCGGTTCGCAGCGGGCGCCTTCGGTCGTGAGGATGGGGACGGACTTCCTCGTCGCCTGGGAAGACGCGCGCGGCGGCACGGGCTGGGACGTCTATAGTGGACGCGTCACGGCCTCGGGCCTGGCACTGGATGGAGACGGAGTCATCCTCTCCGCGGGCTCCGGCAACGAGACCAGGGTCCTCCTCGGCGCCGCGGGCCCGCTCCAGATGCTCTCCGTCTATCAGGTGGCGAATGACGCCCTGGGCCCGTTCGTCCAGCGCTTGAAGGCGCGGGTGATCGAAATGCAGCCCAATGTCCCGCCGACGGCGACGGCTCAGGAGGTCCAGGTCACGGAGGACACGGCCAGGAGCATCACGCTCACCGGACAGGATCCGGATGGCACGCTGATGATTTACAAGGTGACGTCAATGCCGAGCCACGGCACGATTTCGAGCAGTCGGCCCACGCTCACGTACACGCCCGCGCCGAACTACCACGGGCCGGACAGATTCACCTTCACCGTCTCCGATGGACAGGCCACCTCGGCTCCCGCCACGGTATCCATCACCGTCGCGGCGGTGAATGACGCGCCCGTGGCCACGGCCCAGTCCTTCTCCACCGTCGAGGACACGGCCAAGGACCTCACCCTCGCGGGCACCGATGTGGACGGGGACACGCTGACCTACAAGGTGGTGGCCGGGCCGACGCGCGGCACCCTCTCGGGCACCCCGCCCTCTCTCACGTATACACCCTCGGCGAACGCCTTCGGGTCAGACAGCTTCACCTTCACTGTCTCCGACGGAACGGTCACCTCCACTGCCGCCACGGTGTCGATCACCATCACGGGAGTGGATGACACGCCCGTGGCCACGGACCAGTCCCTCTCCACCAACGAGGACACGATCAAATCCGTTCGGCTCACGGGCATCGAGCCCGACGGTCAAACACTGACCTACAAGGTGGTAACGGGGCCAGGCCACGGCACGCTCTCGGGCACGGCGCCCTCACTCACGTACATGCCCGCGGCGAACTACCACGGCCCGGACAGCTTCACCTTCACCGTGTCCGATGGAAAGACCACCTCCGCTCCCGCCACGGTGTCGCTCACGGTCGTGGAGGTGAATGACTCCCCCGTGGCCCAAGCCCAGTCCTTCTCCACCAACGAGGACACCGCCAAGGACGTCACGCTCTCTGGCACCGATGTGGAGGGGGACACGCTGACCTACAAGGTGGTGGTGGGGCCGAGCCGCGGCACGCTCTCAGGCACCCCACCCTTCGTCACGTACACGCCCCCGCTGAACTACAACGGGACGGATACCTTCTACTTCTCCGTCTCCGACGGAAAGGCCACGTCTGGTCTCGCCATGGTGTCGATCACCGTCGTGGCGGTGAATGACGCGCCCGTGGCCCAAGCCCAATCCCTGTACACCAACGAGGACACGGCCAAAGGCATCATCCTCTCCGGCACCGATGTGGATTACAATTCGCTGAGCTATCAGGTGGTAGAGGGTCCGAGCCACGGCACGCTCTCGGGCACGGCGCCCTCGCTCACGTACACCCCCGCGGAGAACTACCACGGCCCGGATAGCTTCACCTTCACCGTGTCCGACGGAAAGATCACCTCGGCTCCTGCCACGGTGTCGCTCATCGTCGCGGCCATGAATGACGCCCCCGTTGCCACGGCCCAGTCTCTCTCCACCCTCGAGGACACAGCGCTTGGCCTCACCCTCGCGGGGACCGATGTGGATGGTGACCTGCCGAGGTTCCGCGTGGTGACGGGGCCGAGCCACGGCACGCTCTCGGGCACGGTGCCCTCGCTCACGTACACGCCCGCGGAGAACTACCACGGCCCGGACAGCTTCACCTTCACTGTGTCCGATGGGACGACCACGTCCGCTCCCGCCACGGTGTCGCTCACGGTTGCGGCGGTGAATGACGCGCCCGTGGCCCACGCCCAGTCCTTGTCCACCGCTGAGGACACGGCGCTCGAGCTCACCCTGGCCGGCGCGGATGTGGACGGCGACACGCCGAGCTTCCAGGTGGTGGAGGGGCCGAGCCACGGCACACTCTCGGGTACGGCGCCTTCGCTCACGTACACGCCCGCGCCGGACTACCACGGCCCGGACAGCTTCACCTTCACTGTCTCCGATGGGTACGTCACGTCCACCCCCGTCACCGTGCCACTCACCATTCTGGCGGTGAATGACGCACCCGTGGCCCACGCGCAGACACTGACCGTCTCGGCGACCACGCCTTCGCCCATCGTCCTCACCGGAAGCGATGCGGACGGTGACTCGCTCACCTTCACCCTCCTGACCCAGCCCGACACTGGCACGCTCACGGGGACGTCCGCTGAGCTGGTCTACACACCGCCCTCGGGCTTCCAGGGAGCCACGCGCTTCACCTTCTCGGTGAGCGACGGCAAGGAGTCCTCCACGGCCGAGTTCGAGCTCATCTCCGACGGAGGCGTCATCACCGGACCTGACGACGGCGGACCTGACGTCAACGAGTCTATGGGTTGCGCCTGTGACACCGGCTCGGGAGGCAGCAAGGGCGCGTTCGCGCCAGCCATGTTCCTCCTTGCCCTGCTGGTCTACTCACGGCGCAACCGCGGCCCAGCTTCCCGATGCCACGGAGGGACAACACTCGCCTTGCCGTCACGGCTGCAAGATAATGCCCTCCCCCATGCCTCACTCCGCCCCTCCAGGTAGCGCGGCGCCGCTCGGTACGCAGTTACTTGCCGAGCACTTCCGGGCGGACGCCGTAGCCCGCGAAGCCACGGTGACCCGGTTCATCAGCCGGGTGTCCTGCATCTTCGTCGTCTCCACGCTCGGGCTGAGCGCCCTCATCGGCTGGCCCCTCGCCCTGTCCGTCGCGGGCCTGTGTGCCTTCTTCGCTGTCTATTACGGGGGGCTTTCCCGGTTGCTGCGGCGAGGCTGGTTCCACCCCGCCATCCACTGGGTCAACGTCGGCCTGGAGACCACCACCGGGGCGTTCCTCTTCGTCTGCGACACGCTCTTCGCGAATGCCGAGCAGGCGCTGGCCAACCCCATGGCCGTCCTCTGGAGCGGGATCATCGTGCTCGCGGCGCTGCGTGGCAAACGCAACCTGGCCCTCTTCGCCGGCGGTCTCGTGGCCGCCCAGACGGTGCTGCTCTACTTCCTGCTGGCCTGGCCCCGGCTGACCGAGCCCGTTCCTCTGATGTTCACGCCGCCGCTCGTGATTCTGCGGGCCGCCTACTACTTCGTCATCGGATGGCTGGCGGCGCTCGTGGCCAGCTACCTCACGCACAGAGCCGAAGACGCACTGCACGCCGTGCGGGAGAAGGACCTGGTGGGCAAGTACTTCCTCCACGAGCGGCTGGGGGTGGGCGGCATGGCGGAGGTGTTCCGAGCCACCTACAGCCCCGAGGGCGGCTTCGAGAAGGTGGTGGCCATCAAGCGCATCCTCCCGGCCTATGCCGAGGACGAGGACTTCGTGACGCTGTTCCGCCGGGAGGCGGAGCTGGGCTCGCTGCTCAACCACCCCAACATCGTCCAGGTGCTCGACGTGGGCCGGTTCGGGGACACCTACTTCATGGCCATGGAGTACATCGAAGGACTGTCCCTGCGCGAGCTGCTCAAGAGCCACGGACCGCTGCCGCTGGCCGTGGTGGCCTACCTCGGAGCCGAGCTTGGCGAGGCGCTCGACTACGTGCACCGGCGCACCTCGAGCGAGGGCCTCCCGCTCAACCTCGTCCACCGGGACGTGAATCCGCCCAACATCCTCTTGTCACGGATCGGCGAGGTGAAGCTGGGGGACTTCGGGGTGGCGCGCGCGGCCATTCACGTCCGGCTCACCCGAGCGGACCGGGTGCGCGGCAAGCTGGGCTATCTGGCCCCGGAGCAGGCCCGGGGCCACGCCTTCGACGGGCGCGCGGATCTCTTCGCGCTTGGCCTCACGCTGCACGAGGCGCTCACGGGACGGCGCGTCTTCCAGGGGGAGGATGCCTCCGACACGTTGCGCAGCGCCCCGCCGCCCTTCCTCGTGCCGCCCTCGGTCCACCGCCCGGACGTGCCGCCCGCGCTGGATGCCGCCATCATGGACCTGCTCCAGTGGCAGGTGGCGAACCGCACGGACCGGGGCCAGCGGCTGCGCGAGCAACTCTGTGCCCTGACGGGAGCGCTCGCGCCCCATCCCCACGGACAGCGGGAACTGGGCCGCCTGGTGCAGGAAGCTCTCGCGCGCAAGGAAAGCCGGGTTCCGCCGCGGAGCACGGAGCAGGGGACCCGGCTGGAGCACACGCCCTCCCAGGCGGAAAGCGAGCAGCCTACGGCGGTGCTGCCGAAGGAAAGCCCGTTCGCGAGCGGCTCACGGTAGACCAGACCCCCTCGGCGGCAGCCCAGGGTTGCGACGTCATCGTGGCCGCCGCAGCCCTCCAGATCGCCGCTCGCTCCGCAGCCGAAGCGCCAGGCATCCGCCATGGCATGGACCGTCACGTGGACCAGCACGGGCCTTTCCGGATGCCATGGTTCCTGGAGCGCGAGCGTTGCTCCGCTCCGTCTCCGCCTGTCCCTGACGAATCAGAACCATGGGACTCTACCTTTCCCCGAAGCGTGAGGAGTCGCCATGGGGGATGGTTCGGAGGAACTCGAGGACTTCACTGACTTCAGTGACTCCTTCCTGAAGGAGATCGCCCGGGCTCAGATGCCCTCCCGTGTGCCGACTCCTGGCGCGCGGTTGGGGGGACGGGACGAGCACCGGTTCGAGGTGCTCGACACGCTGGGCGGCGGCGCCATGGGGCAGGTCTTCCGCGCCCTGGATGCGGAGCTGCAGCGCGTCGTGGCTCTCAAGTTCTTCCTGCCTCGCGGAGCGGGAACAAGGGAGGAAGCGCTCGGCGCGATTCTGCGTCAGGAAGCACGGGCCATCGCGCAGCTCGACCATGAGAACATCGTCCGCATTTTTGATGTAGGCGAGTGGGGCGGCGCACCTTGGGAGCCCCTCGTGCCCTTCCTCGTCATGGAGTGTCTGGACGGGGAGTCGCTCGGTTCGCTCCTGAGGCGGGAGCGCCCGGGGCTGCGACGCGTGCTGAGCCTCATGCGGGGCGTGGCCAGAGGCCTGGCTCATGCGCACGAGCGGGGCATCGTCCACCGCGATCTCAAGCCGAGCAATGTCTTCCTCACCCGACAAGGCACGGTGAAGCTGATCGACTTCGGACTGGCGCACCTCCTGGGTTCCGGCTCACACGTGCCCTACCTCCCCACGGCCGGAACGCCTCCCTACATGGCTCCGGAGCAGTGGCGGGGTGAGCCGCAGGATGCGCGCACCGATCTCTGGGCCGCGGGGGTGATGCTCTATGAGCTGCTCACCGGCGAGCTCCCCTACCCGAGCGTCAACCTGGAGGAGTTACGTGCGCGGGTGCTCTCTCCCGAGCCGGTGCCCTCGGTCCGCGAGCGGGCTCCGGAGCTGCCCGAAGAGGTGGCGCGGTTGGTGTCCTCGCTGCTGACGAAGGAGCCTGGCCGGCGGCTCTCCAGTGCGACCGTGTTGGCTGAACGGCTGCAGCAGTTGGAGACGCAACTTGGGCCGTGGCGTGAGGAGCCCCTTGCCCTGGGTCCTCAGCGCCGGCAGGTGACGCTCGTGTCTTGCAGGTTGGTGGGACTGGAGCGGCTCTCCGAGAAGCCCGACCCCGAGGATTCCCTCGAGATGGAGGAAGACTTCCACCGCAAGTGCTCGCGGGTCATCCAGCGACACGAGGGCTTCATCACCCATTGGCTCGGACAGGAGGTGCTCGCCTCCTTCGGCTACCCGGTGGCCCACGAGGACGATTCAATACGTGCGGTGCGCGCGGGGCTCGACCTGCTCAAGTGCTTTCAGAAAGAGCCTCCCCGGCTGCCGGGGCATGCGCTCTCCGTGGGAGTGGGGATTCATACCGATGCGGTGGTATTCACCGTCTCCGCTCAGCAGGCCTCCGGGACCGCACCTGCCATCCAGGGAGAGGCACCCCAGCTCGCTTCCCGGTTGGCGGGGCTGGCAGGGCCTGGAGCTGTGGCACTCAGCAGTAACACGTTGCTGCTGGTGCGCGGCGCCTTCGAGACCGAGCCCCTCGTCACCCAGGACCCTCTTGCGCCGGTGGGCGGACAGCGCTTGGACGCCTGGCGTGTGCTGCGCGAGCGCGAGGCGGTGATGCGCTTCGAGCGGGTGCTCGCCACCGGGACCGTCTCCCGCCTGGTGGGGCGGGAGCGGGAGCTTCGGATGCTCCTCTCTCTCTGGGAGGAGGCCCAGGAAGGGCGTGGCTCCTTCGTGCTCGTCCGGGGTGAGGCGGGTATCGGTAAGTCCCGCCTCATCCAGGAGCTGATCAGCCGGCTCTCCCCGGAGTCGGCCTACCTCATCCAGGGCCAGTGCTGGCCGCGACTCGAGAGCAGCGCCTTTGCTCCGATCGTTGATTTGCTGTGGCGGCGCTTCTTGCCTCACGGACCACGCGTGCGCTCGCGGCAGGAGCTGCGTGGCTATCTCGAATCGTTGCTGGGTGCACTGGGTCTGCTTCGCGAGCCCGAACTGGATGCTCGGTACATCGAAGGTCTCGTCTCCCTGCTCTCGCCAGTTGGCGCGGAGGTAACTTCTGTCATGGCGCTCCCGCTGGAGCAGAGAGAGAGCAAACGGTGGCTCCTCGATGCGCTGCGGGCCCTGTCCTCACGGATGGCGGAACATCGGCCGGTTCTCACCGTGATGGAGGACCTGCACTGGGCAGATCCATCCACCCTGGAGCTGCTCGGCGTCATGTTGGAGCACATCGGAGAGGAGCGAGTCCTCGTGGTGCTCAGCGCACGCACCGGGTTCGAGCCCCCCTGGCCGCCGCGACCCGGGTTCCATCGGCTCGAGCTCGGCCGACTGTCAGCGGAGTCCACCTCTGCACTGGTTCGGGAGGCGGCCAGGGGCCGGGCGCTGCCGGAAAAGCGGGTCGCGCAGCTCGTGGCGAAGACGGAAGGCATCCCGCTCTTCGTCGAGGAGATGACTCGCCTGATGCTCGAACGGGCGCCCGGAGCGATACCGCTCACCCTCCACGAGTTGCTCGCGAGCCGACTCGATGCGCTTCCGCCCCGGCAGCGGGTGTTGGTCTGGTTCGGTGCCGGGGTGGGCCGCCGCTTTACCGGAGCCTTGCTGGCCACGCTCACACGACGGAGTGAGGCCGAGCTGCGTCAGGACCTCGCGTCCCTGGTGGCGGCGGGAATCTTCCAGAGGGACGACTCCGAAGAGCCAGGCTACCAGTTCCACCATGCGCTGCTGCAGGATGTGGCCTGGCAAGCCCTTCCGCGCGGCCGGCGGCGGGAGTTTCACCGGCACATCGCCCAGGTTCTGGAGGCGCGGTTCCCCGAGGTGGTGGGCGCCCAACCCGAGGTGCTTGCCCACCACTACACCGAGGCGGGGCAATTCGAGCTGGCCCTTCGTTACCGGATGCGCGCGGTGGCGCTCTCCTTCCAGCGTTGGGCCTACCCGGAGGCCATCCAGCATATGCGGCAGGCGCTGGCCCTGCTGCGAAGCCTTCCGGATGCCTCACGACGGAGCGGTGAAGAGATGATGCTGCTCAACTCGCTTGGCATGGCGCTGATAGGCACCCAGGGCTATGACGTGCCCGAGCTTGAGCAGACCTATGCGCGTGCGTTGGAGCTGTTCAAGCAGGAGGGGGAATCACTCCCGTATCTCGACCAGCTGTGGATGTGGATGTCCGGCTACTTCATCGGCGGAGGCCGTTTCTCGCTGGCGAGCGAGCTGGCGGAGAGGATCCTGGCCCTTGGCCGGAGACGAGCAGACACGATGTTGAGTGCCTATGCCTACCGGTGCCTGGCGGTCATTTCCCACCACCGGGGGGAGCTCCTCAAGAGTCTGGAGCTGCTCGAACAGGCGAGGACTTTCTACGCGGAAGAGCCGGTCCTGGCCGCTCCCCTCAGCGGTCTTTGGGCTGACATGGAGGCGGTGGATTCGAGCTTCATCTGCCTCATCCGGCTGGTGCTGGGTGATGTGCAGCGGGCATGGCAGTTCGGCCTCGATGCATTGGCGCGGGCCAGACGGCTGAACCACCCCGGGACCCTGAGCTTCGCACTGATCTCGCTGACGAGAGCCGCCCAGCTCCACCGGGATGCCCAACGTACCCTGGAGTGGACCCAGGAGGGCATGCTCGCCGCGTCCAAGGGGGGGTTCAAACCCTCAGAGGAGATACTGAGGGGGTTCCGTGGCTGGGCACTGGCCAGACTGGGGCGGCGCAAGGAGGGTCTCGAACTTCTGCGCGAGAGCGTTGAACAGTTGAAGCGGATGGGAGCCTGGCCCAGCGTTCCCTATCTCCAGGGACTTCTCGCGGAGGTGCAGGGAAGTCTGGGGCAAGTACGGGAGGGACGGGCCTTGGTGGAGGAGGCACTGCAATGCACGAACAAGCTCGGTGACCGCTTTCTCGCTCCCGAACTGCATCGCATCCGGGGGGAACTCCTGCGATTGCGAGGAGAGAATGGCGAGGCGATGCGTTGCTTCCTCCGGGCCCGCCTCATGGCCCGTCGCGAAAAGGCAGCCCTGCTCGAACTGCGCGCAACGGTGGCACTGGCGCGGCTGCTGAGAGACACGGGCAACGATGCGCAGGCGCGCCGGACGTTGGTGCGAGCCTGCCATGAGTGCAGGGTGGATACCGATGCCGTGGACTTCCAGGACGCCCGGCTCCTGCTCGAGCAATTCTCGACGCCGCAGGAGGGCCTCGTGGCTTGGTGACAAGGCTTGCGCTGGGGTCCGGGCAACATCTCGGCTCAGCGGAACGGCCCCGTCACTTCGAAGGTGACACCGCGGCCATTCGTGCCGCGCTGCGAGCTGAAGTAGAGCCGGTGCCCATCCGGGCTGAACGCGGGGCCGGTGATTTCCGAGCCAGCGTGGCCCTCGAGCTGGAGGAAGGGGGCCACCACCCGGTCCGGGGTGATGATACAGATTTGAAGGTCGCCGCCGTCCTCGGCCACGTAGAGGTCGCCCGAGCGCGACACGGTGACGTTGTCCACGCCAGTGAGCGGCGAGTCCGGGTGGAGGCCGTCGTCGTAGATGATTTCCAGCCGCCCAGTGGCAGGCGTGTGGGCCCACACGCGGTTGTCGCCCTTGGTGGTGAAGTAAACGACGCCGCTGTCGTACCAGCAGCCCTCGCCCCCGTCGAAGGCCGAAGTCCACAGCGCCGCGAGCTGCAGCCACGCGGGCACCGACGCGGACACCTTGTACCAGCTCAGGGTGGCGGTGCCCGCCAGCGCGTCACCGGAGATGCGCGCTGCTTCCAAGGTGCCGGACTCCAGGGACGGCCAGTTGGACGGTGTGAAGCGATAGAAGCGTCCGTTGGAGCGATCCTCCGTCAGGTACAGCCGTCGGCCCAGCGGGTCCACCGCCACGGCCTCGTGCGCGAAGGTACCCAGCTCCTTGCGCTCCACGCCCTGCGAGGGATTGAACGGGTCGCACTCCCAGACGTGGCCTCCGTCCCACTCCTCGCAGGACAGCCACGTGTTCCACGGCGTGGGCCCACCGGCGCAGTTGCTCACGGTATTGCTCAGAATGCGGTACGCGGACACCACATTGCCGCCACCGTCGAACCGCACCGCGGACGCGCCGCCACCCAGGGGTAGCTCGCTGTTGGACGTGTAGACCCAGCCGCCGTCACCCGTGGCGAAGCAGGCGCCGCCGTCCGGGCTGCCATGCCAGGTATAGCTCGTGCCCGGAACCACCTCGCCCGTGCGCGCGATGATGCGCGAGGCGAAGCCCGCCGGAAGCCGCACGCCCTGAGCATCGGGCGAGCCGGAGATGGCGCCGTAGGGGCTCGGCCCGGGCTGGGCGGGCGCCGCGTAGGCCTTCTTCCAGAAGCCGGGGCCCAACACCAGTGCACCGCTGCCCACCGCGGAGAGATGAAGGAAGTGACGACGATTCAAGCGCATGCGGACTCCTCCCGTTCGTGAGGGAAGGTGGAGCGTTTCGTTTTCGCAGCGCGGGCATCGTCAACACCCGGTCAGGAGTGGCTGACGAACTGGTCGAGGGAGGGTGACGGGTCCGAGCGGGGTGGAAAGGCGGTAGGGGGACTGCAATCGCTCCCCGTTCTCAGCGGGACTCGGGATGGGCGCCGAGCCATTCATCCGCTTCAGTACGGGCGGACCCTTTCAGCTGCTCTCTCAATTCTTGAATCCGCTGACGCGCCCGCGCGCGATCCTCGCCGCCGTTCTCCCACTGGAGCAGTGCCAGACGGAATCTCGTCTCCGCCTGCTCCGGGCCCAGGTCTGGACGCCGCTCGAAGATGGCGAGTGCTCGCTCCAGGGAAGCGCGCGCCTGAGAGAGCCGTCCCAGCCCGGCCAGCGCCAGACCTACCTGGTAATGGGCCGTGGCCACATGGGGATGCTCTGCCGGGAACGAGGCGGTGAAGATCTCCAGCTCGCGCCGGAAGTGCTCCAGAGCCTCGGTGTACCGCCCCAGCTTCATCAGCGAGACGCCTATCGAGTCCAGCGTCACTCCCACCAGGACGTGACGAGGACCGAACTTCGTGGTGCGCAGGGACAGCGCCTCGTTGCTGACCGCCAGCGCCTCCTCGAATCGCCCGAGGCTCCTGTACACGGAGGCCATGTTCGTGAGGATATTGGCCAGGGAATCCGAGTCCTTTTCCTTGCTCGCGCGCTCGATGTCCACGGCGCGCTGAAACGCGGCGAGCGCCTGCTCATACTCACCCAGATCGTCGAGCAGGGCGGCCAGGTTGGACAGCGTCTGGGCATAACGGGAGGACTGCTCACCTGACAGACGCGCGTAGATCCGCAGCGACCGCTCATACGCCTCGCGCGCCTCGGGGAGCTGATGCCGGTGTTTGGCGATGATGGCGAGCAGGTTGAGCCCGGTGGCGAGCTTCATGGTCTCGGGCCCCCAGTGACGCTCGTACAACTCCAGGGAGCGACGAATGGCGGCGTAGGCCTCATCCGATCGCCCCTGCATGTAGAACGAGGCGGCCAGACCGTACAGGGCGCTGGCCAGGGCGGGCGCGTCTGGCCCGAGTTGCTGCTCCAAGGCCTTGACGCGCTCCTGGTCCAGGTTGACCGCCTCGGCGTAGTTTCCCTCCCGGTCCGCCAGCCCCGAGCGCGTCCCCAGCAGCGCCGTCTCCAGGAGCAGGTCCCGGTGGCCCAGCCGGTCGAGCTTCGCCTGGGCATAGTCGATGCAGCGGTGCGCCTCGGCGAACTCCTTCCGCTCGGTGCCGTAGAGCAGGGCCAGCAGCGTCCAGGCTCGCGTGGCGAGCGAGTCCTCGTGTCCCTTCTCCGCCCGGAGCGCCGCCCGGTGGAACCGCTCGAGCGCCTGCGGAATCTGCTCATCCAGCTGCCGCAGCTCTCCCTCGAGGAGGAGCACCTCGGCCTGCAGAGGAGGGTAGGCCACCGCCTCGGAGGCCCGGGTCAGTGCTTCAGCGCGTGGGAGCGCCTCCTTGAGGTGGCCCAGCTCCTTGAGCGTCTCCAGCTCCGCCAGCTGTCCGCGCAGCGTGAGCACCTGCTGCCGGACGGAGGCATCCTGGGGCAATCCCGGAGCCTCCAGCAGCGCCGCCGCGTTGGCGCACTCGCTCAGCGCCGGGAGCGCATGCACGGCGTCCAGCGCCTTGTCCGCCGTGGCGCGCTCGGCGTGCTCCAGCTCACGTGCCAGGGCCGACATGCGCTGCAGCGCATGATCCAGGCACAGCATGCGACGATCGAGCAGTTGCTCGGACTGCTCACCCCGGACGCGCGTGGCCTCGCAGGCCTCGCGGTGCATGGAGGCCCAGTCCGAGGTGTAGGCATCCACGCTCCGGGTGAGCAGCTCCCAGGTCCGTTCCGCGCCGGGAGCCCCGCTGGCCAGCAGCCCGCGGCGCACGCGCTCCCGGGTCGCGGCGCCCCAGGCGGACTGGACACGCGCCGGCCCTCCGGCACACAGCTGGGCCGAGCGGTACGTCCACTGAGCGAGGCCTGCTCCCAGCAACCCCAGCAGCAACACCCCCGCCCCCACCAGCGCCACGATGTGCCTGCGCCGCCGCGCCGGATCGCTCTCCAGCAGGGCCAGCAGTGCCTCCATGGATGGGTGGCGAGCCGATGGCTCGGGCTGGAGCCCGCGCACGAGTGCTGCGTGAATTCGCTCGGGAATGTGGCGCTGAGCAGGCGCGGCGCGCAGGCGGCCCGCGGTGACTTCTTGTTTCAGCTCAGCGGGCGAAGTGCCGGTGAAGGGGTGCTCCCCATAGAGCGCCTCCCAGAGCGCCACGCAGAAGCTGAATTGATCCGTCCAGGGGCCCGTGGTCGCGCCCCGCCACTGCTCGGGAGCCATGTAGCGGGGCGTGCCGGCCTGCGTGCCTGACAGGCTCGAGGCGTGGGTGAGTCCGTTCGCGCCAGGAGCGGCCCCCGCTTCGGCTGTAGCGAGCGTGTCCGGCGTGACCTCCGTCACTCGCGCCAGACCGAAGTCCGTGACGCGCACCCTGCCCTCGCGCCCGATGAGCACGTTGTCGGGCTTGAAGTCGCGGTGGACGACTCCCACCGCATGGGCGGCGACGAGCCCCCTGCCCGCCTCCGCGAAGCAGTGCAACACCTGTTGCCAGCTGTGAGAACCGGCGGACAGCCATGTCCTGAGCGTCTGCCCGTCCACCAACTCCATGGCCACGAACACCTGCTCGCCCTCGCTGCCCACGTCATAGACGGTGACGACGTTGGGATGAGACAGCCGGGCCAGCGTGCGAGCTTCGCGTTGCAGCCGATTCCTGCCCTCGGGAGAAGAGGCCCCGTGAGGGCCGTTTGGCGGCAGCAGCTTGAGCGCGACCTTCCGGTCGAGCCCTGGATCATACGCCGAGTACACCACGCCCATGCCACCGAGCCCGATGGGATCGAGCACCAGGTAGCGCCCCATGGCCGTACCGCGGGCGAGCACCGGCGCGGGTTGGGACCGTGACGAGACGTTGGAGGCGGGGCCGTTCTCCGCGATGAGTGCCGACACCACCTCCAAGCACACGCTGCATCGGACCAGGTGTGCATTGAGTGCAGAGCGCTCGGTTTCAGGGAGCGAGCCCGAGGCGAAGCTGATCAGCGCCTGCTCGGGTGGGCACCCCCCAGTGCCTGATGACGAGGATTGGCTCATGGAGACGTGACGATACGCGACGGGAGAACCTTATGAACTCGAGCACGCGCGCATGTGGGCTGGCGTGGTACGCGGAATGCAGTCGGGTACCCGTCAGGACCTGAAGCCGATGAGGAGTGCGAACATGGCACGCAACTTGTGGAAGTGGGGCCGCATGGGGGGTGTGTTGGTGCTGCTGGCCGGACACGCATACGAAAAGCCCACGTCCATCGCGTTCACCGCCGCCTACTCCGACAGCGACGATGCGTCAGGGCAGCAGACCCTGGTGGCCACGAGCCAGCTGAAGTGGGGCGTCCCCGCGAGCTTCGGAGTGCTCTCTTTCGTCGAAGGGGGACGCCGCCACTATCCACCCCTCGAGGAGGCGCTGAAAGGCGGGAATCTGCAGATCGAGATCCGCCGCCTGAAGGGCGACAACCTCTTCGACAAGGAGTGACCTCATCGCGGCCTGGCCCTTGCTCCGCGGCCAGGATCGCACCTGCTGTAGGCAGTCCCAGGTGCTCCCGTATCGCTCGCGCTCCCGGGCCCCTCCTCTCCAAAAAAAGATTGCGCACGATTCAATCCTAAACGACACTCAGGACAGAGGAGCATCAGGCCCTGACACGCGCCATCCACACGCGGGGCGAGGTCAGTTGCGAGCGCAGAGGGGCATCCACTGCTCACGGCCTGCCGGCCAGCATCCACGAACTTCCCTTGGAGGAGTCATGTCTCAAGACGTTGCCGTGGCACGCCCCAGTCTCCTGAAAACCCTTGCACGCATCTGGCTGGGAGCCTCTTTGCTCCTCGCGGGTGCGGGCCACCTCACGTGGGCCCGCACCGAGTTCCAGGCCCAGGTCCCGAAGTGGGTCCCCCTCGACGCCGACTTCGTCGTCCTCGCTTCGGGCGTGGTCGAGCTCGTGCTCGGCGCGGCGCTCATCTTCGCGCGCCGCCTGCGCCCACAAGTCGGGTGGGTGGTGGCCGCGTTCTTCGTCGCGATCTTCCCGGGCAACATCTCGCAGTACGTCCATGGCATCAGCGCGTTCGGTCTCGACACCGACAGGGCGCGCTTCATCCGGCTCTTCTTCCAGCCCGTCCTCGTCGCCTGTGCCCTCTGGTCAACCGGCGCGTGGGCGGCCTATCGCGAGTCGAAGCGCGCGAAGTGACGCGGCCATCCGGCCCGCGGCAAGCGCTCAGACGGCGCCTTCGTCGACGATCGCCTGGGTCGCGTCCTCCAGCCAGCGGCGGGTGGCGGTGAGGCGCGCCCCGGAGAGCCCCTGAAGGGGCAGCAGCTTCCAACTGGTGAGGAAGCCGTTCCAGAGGATGCTGAGCCGCACCGCACGACCCTCGCCGTCCGGGGGTCCCAGCCACCGGGCCAGCGGGGTAATCACCTTCATCTGGAGGAACTCGACGCTCGCCGCATGCGCCTCGGGGTCAGCCGCCGAGAGGAGCATCATCAGCAGAGGGCCCGATGCGTCCGGCGAGTCGAAGAAGGCCGCCACCATGTCCTTGCCGAAGCGGCGCCGGTCTCCCTCGAGCGCCGGGGTGATGTCGAGCACCTCCAGCGTCGCCCGGTACAGCCCCAGCTTCGAGCCAAAGTAGCGGCCGACGAGCGCGGAGTTCACCCCGGCGAGCTCCGCCACCTCGCGCACACCGGTCTGGACGAAGCCCCTCGTGGAGAACAGGGTTCGGGCGGCGGTGAGAATCGCGGCGCGAGTGCGCTCGGCATCTCGCTGGCGCCCCGGCCTCTTGGGCTCAGAAGGGTTGGACATGTACACCACCGTTTACTTAGGACAGCAAATAGGTTATGTCCAGGATGTACACAGCCGTGTACATGCGCCGCGGCTGTCAGGTCGAAAGGATTGCGGATGATTGCGTCGAAGAAGGATGAGCTCTCTTTTTCTCCGGAAGCGCTGAGGGAGAAGTACCGGCTCGAGCGCGAGAAGCGGCTGCGTGCTGACGGCAACGCCCAGTACCGCGACCTCAGCGGCATCTACGCGGACTTCGACAAGGACCCCTACGTCGAGCCCGGCTTCACGCGTCCGGCGCTGGCGGAGAAGATCGACGTGCTCATCGTCGGCGGTGGCTTTGGCGGCATGCTGGCGGCGGTGCGGCTGCGCCAGGCCGGCGTCCATTCCTTCCGCATCGTCGAGAAGGGCGGCGACTTCGGCGGCACCTGGTACTGGAACCGCTATCCGGGCGCCGCCTGCGACGTGGAGTCCTATATCTACATGCCGCTGCTGGAGGAGACCGGCTACATCCCCAAGGAGAAGTACGCCAAGGCGCCGGAGATCTTCGCCCACTGCCAGCGCATTGGCCGGCAGTTCGACCTCTACAAGGCGGCGCTGTTCCAGACCCAGATTGAGCGGATGGACTGGGACGAGAACACCCGGCGCTGGAACGTCACGACCACTCGAGACGACAAGCTCGCGGCGCGGTTTGTCATCATCGCCGGTGGCATCATGCACAAGGCGAAGCTGCCTGGCATCCCGGGCATCGAGACCTTCAAGGGCCACAGCTTCCACACGAGCCGGTGGGACTATGCCTATACCGGCGGCGGCCCCACGGGCGGAATGACCAAGCTGGCAGATAAGCGCGTGGGCATCATCGGAACGGGCGCGACGGCGGTCCAGGTGGTCCCCCAACTCGGTGCTTCAGCCAAACAGCTGTACGTCTTCCAGCGCACGCCCTCGGGCGTCGGGGTGCGGGCCAACCAGCCCACCGACCCGGAATGGGTGAAGACGCTCAAGCCCGGCTGGCAGGAGGAGCGCATCCGCAACTTCACCGCGTTCGTCTCCGGTCTCCAGCAGGACGTGGACCTGGTGCGGGACGGGTGGACTTCTCTCTTCGATGCTTCCGAGACCCGCCGCGCCAAGAGCCCCGAGGAGGCGGCGGAGATCCACCAGCTGACCAACTTCCGCAAGATGGAGGAGATCCGCGCGCGGGTGGCCGCCATCGTCAAGGATCCGGTGACGGCCGAGGCGCTCAAGCCCTACTACGATCCGCTGTGCAAGCGGCCCTGCTTCCACGACGAATACCTGGATACGTTCAACCGCCCCAACGTCCAGCTCGTGGATACCGACGGCAAGGGCGTGGAGCGGATCACCCCCAACGGCGTGGTGGTGAAGGGCAAGGAATACGAGGTCGACTGCCTCGTCTACGCCTCGGGCTTCGAGGTCACGGGCGACTACACCCGCAAGCTGGGCTTCGACATCCGCGGGCGCGGCGGCAGGTCCTTGAGCGAAGCCTGGGCCGACGGCCCGTCGACGCTCCACGGCGTGACCAGCCGCGGCTATCCGAACCTCCTGCTGATCGGCCTCATCCAGAGCAGCTGGGCGATCAACTTCGTCCACATCCTCGGGGAGCTGGCGCGGCATGCCGCCTACATCGTCGAGCAGAGCCTGAAGCGGGGCGTCGAGGCGGTCGAACCGACGGAGCAGGCGCAGGAGCAGTGGTGGGGGAAGATCCTCGTCAGCCTCCAGAAGGGCCACGTCTTCGGCGGTGCCGAATGCACGCCCGGCTACATCAACAACGAGGGTGCCAAGCCCGACCCGAGCCTGATTCGCAGTGCCGGTTACGGGGGCGGCACGCTCGAGTTCATCGACATCCTGGAGAACTGGCGCAAGTCTGGTGAGCTCTCGGGCCTGGAGCTCACCCAGGGAGGCAACAACCCGTGATGACGCGATTCCTCTCCAAGACCCTGGCGGCCGGGCTGCTGCTGGTGAGCGGCCAGGCTCTCTCCGCCACCCCTCCACCTGCGTACCGGCAGGAGGTAGTGGTGGCCGGCTCTCCCTTCCAGGGCGTCCATGGGCTGGCGCTCGATGGGAAGGGGCACCTGCTGGCCAGCAATCTGCTCGGCCAGTCGGTCCACTCCATCGACTTGAGCAACGGTGCGGTGAGCACCCTGGTGGGGCCTCCGCTGGGCGGTGCCGATGATGTGACCCTGGGCCCGGATGGCTCCATCTACTGGACCGGTTTCTTCTCCGGCCGGTTGATGCGGCGCACCCCGGATGGAAAGACGCGCGTCATCGCCGAGAAGCTGCCGGGCCTCAACTCGCTGGCCTTCCGCCGCGATGGCAGGCTCTACGTCACCCAGCTCGGCCGGGGCGATGATGTACTGTCGGAGGTGGATCCAAGCGGGCGCAAGCCTCCCCGGCGGATCCTCTCCGGGCACGGCTTCCTCAACGGCTTCGAGTTCGGTCCGGATGACCGGTTGTACGGCCCGCTCCTGATGAAGGGGCAGATTGTCCGTATCGACGTGGATACGGGCAGCATCGAGACCGTGGCGCAGGGCTTCGCGATGCCGGTCGCCACCAACTTCGATGCGAGCCGCGAGAACCTCTACGTGCTGGACTCGGTGCTGGGCCAGCTGGTCCGCGTCCGGGTGGCCACGGGAGAGAAGACGGTCGTCGCGAAGCTGCCCACGGGGCTCGACAACCTGACGGTCGGCCCCGATGACCAGGTGTACGTGTCCAACATGGTGGACAACGACATCCGTGTGGTGAATCCCGCGGATGGCTCCATCCGGCCGCTCGTCGAGGCGCGCTTGAGCGTGCCCTCGGGCCTCGCCGTCGCGCCGGATGATCCGGACGAGAACCTGTACGTGGCGGATGTGTATGCCTTTCGCCGGGTGGGCGGGCGAGATGGGAAGATTTCCCAGACGACCCGGGTCCTCTCCACCCGGATGACCTTCCCAATGCACGTGAGCCTGGGCGCGAAGCACGTGGTGCTGAGCAGTGCCTACCTGGGGAATGTGCAGGTCCTGGATCGGGCCTCGGGAGAGGTGCTGCGGACGATTCCCAACACGAATGGCGTCCAGGGCGCGCTCGAGCTCCCCGATGGCACGCTGCTGCTCGCCGAGGCCACCACGGGCAAGCTCGTGCGGGTGGATGCCGCCGAGCCCGCGGGGACCACGGTGCTGACCGGGGGCCTGGAGGGGCCGGTGGGGCTCGTGGCCGACACGGAGGCGAAGGAGCCGGGGGTGTACGTCACCGAGGTGCGCTCGGGGCGGGTGACCTGGGTGCGCCTCTCGGATGGGACCCGGCGCACGGTGGCCAAGGGCTTGAAGGCACCGGAGGGCATCGCCCGGCATCCCGACGGCGGATTGATCGTCGCCGAGGTGGGCCGCAAGCGGTTGGTGCGCATCGACCCGGCCACGGGCCGCTCCACTGTCATCGCGAGCGGCTTGCGCATCGGGCTGCCCGAGAGCGCGGGCATGCCACCCGGGTACATCCCCACGGGGGTCGCCGTGGGCGGCTCGGGGACCATCTATCTGTCGTCCGATGTGGAGAGCGCGCTCTACCGGTTCGTTCCCGTGCCGCAGGAGGAGAGGAGAGCACAGCCATGAAGGTGCAGAACAAGATCGTCGTCGTGACCGGCGGCGGAAATGGCATGGGCAGGGAGCTCGTCCTCGCTCTTCTGTCGAGGGGCGCGAGCGTCGCCGCCGTGGACATCAACGCGTCGGCCCTTGAGGAGACCGCCAGGCTGGCGGGGATGAACAGCAGCAACCTGGCCACCTACACCGTGAACATCACGGACCGGGCCGCGGTGGAGGCGCTCCCGGAGCGGGTCATCTCCCGCTTCGGGGCCGTCGACGGCATCATCAACAACGCGGGCGTGATTCAACCCTTCGTCAAGTTGAAGGACCTCGACTTCGCGGCGATCGAGCGGGTGATGAACGTCAACCTGTTCGGAACGCTCTACATGACGAAGGCGTTCCTGCCGCACCTACTCGCCCGCCCGGAGGCGCACATCACGAACATCTCCAGCATGGGGGGCTTCCTGCCCGTGCCGGGACAGACCATCTACGGAGCCTCCAAGGCGGCCGTGAAGCTGCTGACGGAAGGTCTGAACTCGGAGCTGCAGGGGACGAACGTGCGGGTCACGGTGGTCTTCCCGGGCGCGATTGGCACGAACATCGCGGTAAACTCGGGGGTGATGGATACCCTGCAGGTAAAGAGCGGGGAGGCGCCGCCGGTCAAAATCCTGTCCCCGGACAAGGCCGCGCGGATCATCCTCGACGGTATCGAGAGCAACCGCTACCGCGTCCTGGTGGGCTCCGACGCCAGGCTCATGGATGCCATCTACAGACTGCACCCGCAGCGCGCGGCGCGGTTCATCCTCGATCAGATGAGCAGTTTGTTGCCGCAATAGGAGCGATTCCCATGGCCGATCCCAACACCTTGTCCCTGCCCGACAACGCCTCCTTGCTCACCCGCCTGCACGTGGCGCTCCAGTGCCTGCAGGTGCTCAAGAACGACCCGGCGAACCCCACCTGCGGCCAGCTGATCAACATCTGCCTGGACCTCAACGTCTACGCCTCGCTCGTCCAGCGGCTCCAGCAGAGCGAGGGGGGGCGCCGCATGCTGTCCGAGCGCCCTTCCCTGCAGGGAGAGGATCTGGACCTGACCGCGTTGGAGCGCCTGCCCGAGGGAACGCTCGGCCATGAGTTCGCGCGCTACTTCCGCGACAACAAGATCTCGCCTTTCAAGACGACGCTCGAGCTCAAGAACGACATCGACTTCATCGGCAAGCGCTACCGCGAGACGCATGACGTGTTGCACCTGCTGACGGGCTACGGCACGGACGTGATGGGCGAGATGGAGCTGCAGGCGTACGCCCTGGGCAACCTGGGTATCCAGACCGCGAAGCTCATCCTGGCGTTCGGCACGTTCGGCCAGCTCAAGGAGCGGCAGTCGGGTTTCGCGCTGCCCACGTACCTGCAGCGGCTGAAGGCCGCGTACCAGCGTGGCCGCGCGTCCAAGCTGTTCCTCGACGTCTGGTACGAGCACCACTGGGAAACGCCCGTGGCCACGCTGCGCGCGCAGCTGTGCGCCCCCGCGGTGCAGATGAACTGACGGGGCGCTCGGACCGAACGAGGTGAGGGTGCCAGGGACCCTGGGGTGGACCCGGTGAGGAATTCCCGCGGGAAGCTGGCACCATCCGTGACGCAATGATGCAAGGGCAATGGAGCGCATTGCGCTGGCCCCGCAGTCATACCGGCACAGTGGCGCGAACTTCCGAGGTGGCTGCAGGAATCCGCGCGGCCCGCTCCCCTTCGAGGTTCGCAGTCACGAATGACACCGGAGTCATGGATGACCACGCAGGGTTAGCCAGCTTGCACAGGCTTTCCCCGTGCTCAAACGTCAGGTCTCAATAAATTTCGCGGCGCCTTGTGCGCTCGAGCCCCGCGCGAAGCGGGCACGAGGCTTGCCCTGTAGCAGTCCGACGAGTCGCGGTGACGCGGCTCGGGGACTCCGGGGTGACTGCCATGAAGAGACTGTTCACGCTGAGTATTCTGGTGATGGCCTGCGGTGGCGGGAGCGAGCTCCCGGAGTCGGTGTCGACGACAGAGCAGACGTCGCAGGAAATCCAGCTCGAGGACGTGGAGGGAGTGGAGGGCATCTCCCGCGGCGTGCGGGGCGCGACCTTCTGTGATTACAAGCTCTACCCCACGCTCCCGGTGGAGCAGGCCCCGGCGGTCATCGAGCGGGACCGGATGTACCTGGCGGCCCGGCCGGGCGTCCTCTTCAAGTACCTGCCGCTGAGCCTGCCGACGGAGACGGACCCGTACCTCTACAGCGGTGGGCGCTACCTGGTGGACACGGTGAAGCACGCCGAGGAGTACGCCCGGTGGGTGCCCAACGAGTACCGGCTGGATGGCGTCGTGTTCTCGGAGCGCTCCTACTTCGCCAGCACCGAATGCACGGCCTACAGCGTCATCGGCGTGAAGGACTTCAAGGATCTGCGCACCCGGCAGCACGTGGTCCGGACCGAGCGCTTCGCGCTGCCCAGGGGCAATCACCGCGGCTATCTCGAGTCGCGCTGGAAGGATCTGGTGGCGGAGGCGAAGGCGCGCGGGCTGGCCAGCGTGTGGCTCGTCTACAACCCCGAGGCCCGGCTGGCGGCCGTCGTGTACACGATGGAGCGCGTGGGCCCGGTGACCCCTGGCGTTCCGGACTTCGCGAGCGTCTCGGCGCTGGAGTCCGGCCCCTCGCTGGGCGCGCACCTCGCGCGGCGCGGCTGGGTGAAGACGCAGGACAAGACCCAGTTCGTCTGGGGCCTCTGGTTCCGCTTCGCCCCGGGTGACCGAGGCCAGCCCACCATCTGGCCGAATGCCTTCGCGCTGCCAACGCCCTTCTCCGGGGACGGGCTGTGCCTGGTGAGCGCGGGCGAGAACTACAGGAACAGTCCCTCGGACTGCCCCCCGCGCTGCGGCAACGCCATCGCGGATCCGGGCGAGACGTCGGTGAACTGCCCGGGTGACGTACGCGACATCTGACAGTGCCCGTTGCATCCATCTCCTGTTGCAGCCGGAAAGGTGACCGTCATGCAGAGCCTGCTCAATCCCAACCCAGGGCGTTCCGCGTTGGACCTCAAGAAAGAGACCAAGATGCCGACTCCTCGGAACCAGCTCGTTCCCGGACAGTTCCAAGTGCTGGGCGCGAACCTGCAGATCGTCATCGACGGATTCGGCTCGTTCACGCTCCTCGCCAACAAGATCCTCCTCGAGGAGGGCCTGGGCGCCGATGACGGCACCGGGGCGGTGAAGTTCGAACCGGGCTCCTGGTACCCGCTGGAGCGTTGGCTGACGACGCTGGAGCGGATCGGCAACGAGTTCGGCCACGTGCTGCTGTTCCAGTCGGGCATGACCACGCCGAAGAACGCGGTCTTCCCGCCCACGGTGACGGATATTCACAGCGGGCTGAAGTGCATCGACGTCGCGTACCACATGAACCACGCCGTGCGCGGCGAGACCATGTTCAGCCCCAATACGGGCGAGATGCGCGAGGGAATCGGCCACTACGGCTACTCGCACACGCCGGGGAAGAACCTCATCACCATGCAGAGCTCCACACCGTACCCGTGCGATTTCGACCGGGGCATCATCATCGCCATGGCGCAGCGGTTCCAGCCCACCGCCACCATCCTCCATGACGCCACCCGGCCCTGCCGCAAGCGCGGAGGAGCCAGTTGCGCCTACCACGTCGCCTGGAGGTAGGACGCCGAGAACTCCGGCATACCGCTCGTTCACCTCGATTGGGCTCGGACAAGATGGCCCAGGTGAGCCAGGCTGGCGGGCAGGCCGTGCAGCCCCCTCTGGGCACACGCCTGCCCAGGCCATCTCCCAGGAGGGGTCTTCCGGCTTCGGCTCCGCCCCCGCGGTAGTCGGGCTGCCCCGGCACATGGCGTGGTTAACGTTTCAGCATGCCCGTCGGTACGCCTGCTCTTCCGGGATACGCCGTTACCGAAACGCTCCAAAAAGGGGCCTCAACCCTCGTCTACCGCGCATCGAGGGAGCAGGATGGGCGACCGGTCATCCTCAAGTTGCCTCGCGCCGAGCACCCAGCCCTTCGAGAGCTCGAGCGACTGAAGAGTGAGTACGAGATAGGGAGGAAGGTGGGGGGCCCGGCAGCGGTGAGGCCGTATGCCTTGGAGCGCAGCCGGGACCGGCTGGTCCTGGTACTGGAAGACTTTGGCGGCCATTGCCTCACGCAATTCCTCGGCGCCCCCATGGAGCCCGGGCGCTTCCTCGAGCTTGCCATCCGAATCACCCAGGCTCTCGCCGAGGTCCATCGGCACGGCGTCGCTCACAGGGACGTCAAGCCCCAGAACATCCTCGTCCACCCCGGAACCGGCGAAGTGAAGCTCACCGACTTCGGGAGCGCCTCACTCCTCCCCCGGGAATACCAGGGGGTGCAGAACCCTCGGCTCCTCGAAGGCTCTCTCCCCTACCTGTCTCCCGAACAGACTGGAAGGATGAACCGGGCTGTCGACTACCGCAGCGACCTGTATTCGCTGGGAGTCACCTTCTTCGAGATGCTCACCGGTACCCTGCCCTGCCAGGCCAGCGATGCCCTGGGCTGGGTCCACTGCCACATCGCCCGGCCTGCGCCGAATCCCTCCGACATCATCCCCGCGATTCCCGAGGCGCTCTCCCGGGTCGTCCTCAAGCTTCTGTCCAAGATGGCCGAGGAGCGCTACCAGAGCGCGCTCGGCCTGAAGTCCGACCTGGAGAGGTGTCTCGAGCAGTGGAAGGCGCACGGGTCCATCACGCCCTTTCCTCTCGGTACGCATGACGTCTCGGAACGTTTCCAGATTCCGCAGAAGCTCTACGGTCGCCAGGAGGAGGTCGCCGCCCTGATGGACGCCTTCGAGCGGGTCGTCTCCAGCGGGGCACCCGAGCTCCTGCTCGTCTCCGGATACTCCGGCATCGGGAAGTCCTCACTGGTGCGCGAGCTGCACAGGCCCATCGTGAGGGCGAGGGGGTTCTTCCTCTCGGGCAAGTTCGATCAGTTCAAGCGGGACACGCCCTACGCCACGCTCTCCCAGTCCTTCCATGAGCTCGTGCAACACCTCCTCACCGAGAACGAAGCGCAGCTCGCGGACTGGAGGCGGCGGCTCCAGGACGCCGTGGGGCCCAACGGGCAGCTCATCATCGATGTCGTTCCCCAGATAGAGCTCATCATCGGCAAGCAGCCACCCCTCCAGGAATTGCCAGCGCTCGAGGCGCAGAGCCGCTTCCACCAGGTCTTCCAGAAGTTCATGGGAGTGTTCACCCGGAAGGACCATCCACTGGCCCTCTTCCTCGATGACCTCCAGTGGGCCGATACCGCCACCCTGCGGCTGCTCCAACACCTCATCACCCACCCGGAGACCCGGCACCTCCTGGTGATTGGCTCCTACCGGGACAACGAGGTCAGTCCCTCCCACCCCTTGATGCTGACGCTGAGCGACATCCGTAAGACGGGGGCGGTCGTGAACGAGCTCGTCCTCTCGCCGCTCTCCGTCGAGCACCTCAACCAGCTCGTCGCCGATACCCTGCACCAGGAGCCGCGCCAGACCTACCCGCTGTCCCGACTCATCCAGGAGAAGACACAGGGAAACCCTTTCTTCGTCACCCAATTCCTGACGATGCTCTATCAGGAAGGTCTGGTGGAGTTCGATCGGACTGCGGGAGTGTGGCGCTGGGACATCACGCGCATTCAAGCCAAGAGCTATACGGACAACGTCGTCGAGCTGATGGAGGAGCGGCTGAAACGCCTCCCGCTTCCAACCCAGAAGGCGCTGATGCTCGCCGCCGGAGTCGGCGACTGCATCGAGGCCAGGCTGCTCGCGGTGATTCGCGAAAAGCCAGAGGAGGAGCTCCACCGGGAGATGTGGGAAGCAGTCCGGGAAGGGCTGATGCTGAGGACGGGGGATGCCTATCGATTCCTTCACGACCGGGTCCAGCAGGCGGCCTATTCCCTCATCCCCGAGGAGCAGCGAAGCGAGGTGCACCTGCGCAGCGGCCGCCTCCTGCTGGCCCACCTCCCGCCAGCGGAGGTCGAGGAAAGGGTCTTCGACGTGGTGGACCAGCTCGACCTCGGTGCCTCCGCCGTCGTCTCCCCCGAGGAGAAGGAGAGGATCGCGGGCCTCAACCTCCTGGCTGGAAGGAAGGCCAAGGCCTCCACCGCCTACCGCTCCGCCGTCAAGTATCTGTCCGCCGGCGTGGCGCTGCTCACCGAGAGCTGCTGGGAAGACCAGTACGCGCTGGCGTATGCGCTGCACTACGAGCTGGGGCAGTGCGAGTTCCTGAGCGGCGGCACCAAGGAGGCGGAGCGGCTGCTCACCCGGGTCATCGAGCGGGCCAGGACGCGGGTCGACAAGGCCGCGGCCTATCGCGTCCTGGTCGAGCTCCATGTCACGAAATCGGCGTACACGAGAGCCGTCGATGTCGCCCTGGAATGCCTCGAGCTCCTCGGTATCCATATGTCGCCCCATCCCAGCTGGAGCGAGGTCGAGGTGGAATACGAGAAGGTCTGGGCGAGCCTGGGCGGCCGTCGCATCGAGGAGCTGATCGACCTCCCCTTCATGGAGGATCTCGAGATACAGGCCGCCGTGAGAGTGCTGGTGGCCATGGTTTCGCCGGCCTTCTTCACGGACGCCAACCTGTTCCACCTCCACCTCTGCCACCTGGTGAACCTCAGCCTCCGCCATGGCATCACCGACGCCACGCCCTACGGCTACGCCAGCTTCGGTGTCACCCTCGGCCCCTCCTTCCACCGTTACCAAGACGGCTACCGCTTCGCGAAGCTGGCCTGCGACCTCGTCAAAAAGCACAACATCCTCGCCTACGGGCCCCTCGTCTATATGCCCATGGCGCATATCGCCTGGTGGACCCGGCCGCTCCATGAGGCGCTCGACCATTTCAAGACTGCATTCCAGGTAGGCATCGAGAGGGGCCACCTCGCCGATTCCTGTTACGCCTGTCATCACATCGTCACGAACCTGATCTTCCTGGGAGTCCCACTGAGCGAGGTCTACCGCGAGTCCGAGCTGCGGCTGGACTACGTGCGCAAGGCCAGATTCCAGGATGTCTGCGACGCCATCGTCAGCAGTCAATGCTTCATCCGGAACATGCGAGGGCTCACCCGGACCTTCTCGACCTTCTCCGACGAGAGATTCAACCAGGAGGAATTCGAGGCCCGGCTGACCCAGGACCGGCTGCCCCCGATGGTCTGCTACTACTACATCCTCAAGCTGCAGGCCCGCTTCATGTCCGGAGACTACGAGGAGGCCCTCGCGGCGGCGTCCCGGGCGAGGGAGCTCCTGTGGGCATCGAAAGGACTCTTCGAAATCCATGCGTACTACTTTTATGACGCGCTCACCCTGGCGGCCTGCCATGACAAGGTTCCACCCGAGGAACGTGCGCGCCACCTGGAGACGCTCGCCACCCATCAGCGGCAGCTCCAGGAATGGGCGGAGAACTGCCCGGAGACCTTCTTCAACATCTCCGCGCTGGTCTCGGCGGAGCTCGCCCGCCTCCTCGGTAAAGACCCGGAGGCCATGCACCTGTACGAGGAGGCGATCCGGTCAGCGCGGGAGAACGGCTTCGTCCAGAACGAGGGCCTCGCCTACGAGCTGGCCGCCCGGTTCTACCTCCAGCGGGGATATGAGGACTTCGCCCATACCTATCTCCGCAAGGCCCGGGCTTGCTATGCGAGCTGGGAGGCCGATGGGAAGGTCCGGCAACTCGACGAGCGCTACCCGGACCTGCTGGAGCGACCCGAGCCTCCCCTGCGCGCCACGATCTCGACGAGCCCGGAGCAGTTGGATCTGCTCTCGGTGATGAAGGCCTCTCAGGCCATCTCCGGGGAGATCGTCCTGGATCGGCTCCTGGAGACCCTGATGCGCGTCCTGCTCGAGCAGGCAGGCGCCCAGACGGGCTACCTGATGCTGCGCCGTGGAGAAGAGCTGTCCACCAGCGCCGAGGCGTGGCTCGAAAAGGGAGAGGTCGTGGTCCGGCTCTTCCCTCCAGCATCCTCGGAGCGGGCTCCGCCCCAAGCCCTCATCAACTATGTGAAGCGGACCCGGGAGCGAGTCATCCTGGGAGATTCGTCAGCCCCGGGGATATCTGGCCTGGACGACCCCGCGGCTTCGAGGAGGTCCCGCTCCGCTCTGTGCCTGCCCATCTTGAGACAGGGCGAGCTGGTAGCGCTCCTGTATCTGGAAAACGACCTGACGAGCAACGCCTTCTCCACGGACCGGGTGGCGACGCTCGAGCTCCTGGCTTCCCAGTCCGCCATCTCGCTCGAGAATGCCAGGCTTTATTCCGCAGTGAAGGAGGAGATCCGGGAGCGCGAGCAGGCGGAGCAGGCGCTCCATGCCAAGAGCCAACTCCTCCAGTCCATTGTCACCAGCATGGGCGAAGGGGTGGCGGTGGCGGACGAAACCGGTCGGCTCGTGCTCGTCAACCCGGTAGCGGAACAGATCATGGGAGTCGGGGAGACCAAGGTGTCGACCTCCGAGCAATGGTCGGAGCGCTACGGCTTCTACCTTCATGACCAGGCGACACCCCATCCACCCGAGGCGCTGCCACTCGCCCGGGCCATCCGGGGCGAGGCCGTGGACAGGGCGGAGCTTTTCATGCGCCACCCCACGAGACAGAGAGGGGCGTGGCTGCGCGTGACCGCCCGCCCGCTCAAGGACAACCTCGGCGCCCTCCGAGGTGGGGTCGCCGTCTTCAGTGACGTGACCGACATCAAGGAGGCGGAGGAGACGCTACGCGGGAGCCAGCGCCAGCTCCAGTCAATCATCGACAACACCCCCGCGCTCGTCTCCATCAAGGACTCCCAGGGACGATTCCTCCTGGTCAACCGGCGCTTCGAGCGCCTCTTCGGGGTCACGGCGGAACAGCTCATCGGCAAGAGCGACGAGGATGTCTTCCCGAAGGAGCTGGCGGAGGAATTCCGGGCCCATGACCGCGAAGTGCTCGCGGCTGGCAGGGCGCTGGAATGGGAGGAAGAGATGCCCCACGAAGACGGCCCGCATACCTACCTCTCCGTCAAGTTTCCCCTCAAGGACGCGACCGTGGCATCCTACGCGCTCTGCAGCATCTCCACGGACATCACCGAGCGCAAGCGGATGGAAGTGGCGGAGCGCTTCCTAGCCGAAGCGAGCCGGGAGCTGGTGACCTCGCTCGACTACGAGACCACGTTCCAGCGCATCGCCGAGCTCGTAGTCCCCACTCTGGGGGACCTGTGCATCGTCTTCGCGCTCCACGAGAGCGGGCAGCAGCAACCGGTGGCGGTGGCCGATGTCCTCCCCTCTCGAGCCAGGCGCGTGCGCGAGTTCCTCCAGGGCCATCCGCTGGACGCCAGCACCTCGACCGGCCCGCACCGGGTGATATGCACCGGCCAGCCGGAGCTCTCCCCGGGGATGCCCGGGCTCCTGGGGCAGCCCCTTCCAGAGGAGGCCCGGTGGAACGCACTGAGGGAGCTGGAGGGGAAACCCTCCATCTGCCTGCCGCTCTGGGCGAGGGGGCGCTGCCTCGGCGTGCTGTCGCTGCTCTCCACGCGGTCACGCCGTGGATATGGCCCCGCCCATCTGGCACTGGCGGAGGAGCTGGGACGCCGAGCGGCGTTCGCCATCGACAATGCCCTGCTCTACCGCAAGGCCCAGGAGTCCATCCGCGTGAGGGATGAATTCCTGTCGATCGCTTCACACGAGCTCAAGACGCCCCTCACCTCCATGAAACTGCGCGCCCGGCAGGTGGAGCTCGCCCTCGCGCGCCAACCCCTGGGACTACAGCTCGGCGACAAGGTCTCGAGCATGCTCGAGACCTTCGGTGACCAGATACAGCGGTTGACGCAGCTGGTTGATCAGCTCCTCGATGTCTCCCGTATCAACACGGGGCGGCTCGAGCTGCGCCTGGAAGAGGTAGACCTCGCCGCCCTCGCGCGGGAGGTCGCGGACCGTCTCGCCGAGCAGCTTGAGCGAGCCGGTTGCAGTCTTGTGCTGGAGCTCGAGCTCCCGGTGGTGGGAGAGTGGGACAGGCTTCGCCTCGAGCAGGTCGTGATGAACCTGCTGACGAATTCCATGAAGTACGGAGCGAATCGCCCCATCCGGATGAAGGTGTGGAGCGAGGGAGAAAAGGCGCTGCTTCGGGTTGATGACCGAGGCATGGGCATCCCCAAGGAGGACCAGGCGAGGATCTTCGAGCGTTTCGAGCGCGCTGCCTCGCACGGCTACGGAGGGCTCGGCCTCGGGCTCTTCATTTCGCGGCAGATCGTCCAGGCGCACGCTGGGCGAATCTGGGTGGAAAGCGAGCCCGGGAAGGGGACGACGTTCTTCGTCGAGCTCCCGCGAAGCACCAGCCAGAGGCAACAGACACTGCTGCTGAAGACAGCCGGGGATGCGCCCAGGAGGAGCTAGTCAGCTCCGTGTCTCCCTGCTCAGTTCTCGCGCAGCTCGAAGGCGGACACCCGGCCATCCGGAATGAGCGACACGCAGTAGCGGTAGGTCACGGTCCCGAACTGCACCAGATAGGTGTAGACGCGGTCATCGCCCTTCACTTCCCGCTTCGCCAGGATCAGCGGTCCCGCGGGCCCCAGGTTCTGCTCCGCGCGCACGAAGGCGTCGATCCTTTCGCGGAGTGAGTCATGTGCGGCAGAGGGGAGGCTCGACAGCAAGCCCAGAGCGAAGACGACCAGGGCGAAGGACCGCAAGGGACCGCGCATGAGAGCTCCTATGGCCCGGACAGGCATTGTCCAAGGGCTCCGCCCATTAAAACACCACCACCTCACTCGCTGAGAAAAAATCAGAAACCCTTCTCAGGAAATGTGAGGGCGCAACCTGAGGGGTACACGCCTGCCCAGAAGAGGCGCGGCAGGGGCCCTTGGACCTCTTGGCTTTCTTAAATCTCAACACCACAAAATCTGCGTTTCATTCAAGCCTCGTCCCCAGCGCTCCAGCTACTTCTGGCCTTCGTTGAACGAACGGAAGGCGTGGACGTGCGGTCGGCTCAATAGGGCTCGCGTTTGAAACAGCTTGGGACATGTCTAGGGCGTGTAACAGCCACAGTCACCTTTTGGTTGACTTCGCTCTTGTAGCTCGTTGTGCAACTCGATTACGAGAGACGCCCTATGAACCCTGACTCCAAAATGTTGGCAACACCCTGGCGAGGCAGAGGGGAGCAGCGAGAGTGAAGAACAGGCACGAAGCCCCCCCCCACATCACGATCGGCCACGCTCGCGCCACCCGCTTCTCGCTCGACCTCGACACCACCCTCCATCAATCACACGCGATCAAGCTGCTCGTTGGGCTCGACGCCGACGTGATCGTGCGTGAGCCAGGCGGCCGCCTGGTGCGCGCGCCGGTGGTGGTGATTCCGAGCGACATCGCCTCGTGCGTGGAGAGCCGAGGCCCGGTGATTACGGTATTGATCGATCCGGAGCACAATCGCGAGCCGTACGCGCGCACGCGGGCGCTCGGCGGCACAGCGCCGATTGAGCCGGCCTCGGCGCGCCGGCTGCGCGACTCGGTCTGGTCGACACGGCGCTATCTCGAGAGCCTCTCGCATCTCGGCGAGCTCGGTGAAGAGCTGCAGGCCATCGCGTTTCCGAGCACCATCCGTCGCACGAACTTCGATGCGCGCGTCGAGCACGCCATCGAGCGCTTTCGCGCTCACCTCGATGGTGGCGATGGCGAGGAGCTCGAGCTGCAATCGCACCTCGACGTGACGATGCAGCACTTCCGCGCGCTCTTCCTCCGCGACATCGGCATCTCGCCGCGTGCCTGGCTGTTGTGGAATCGTCTCGTCCGCGCGTTGCGCATCACCCTGTCGGGCGTTTCGCTGACCACCGCGGCGGCAGCGGCGGGCTTCTCGGATCACGCCCACTTCTCACGCACGTGCCGCCGCCTGCTCGGCTACACGCCCGGCAACATCGTCGATCGCTGGGCGTCGGCCGGCAAGGTCCCTGTTCGCCCGCCTTGAGCCTGACGTTGTTGAACTCGAACCCGAGATAAAGGAGCCATGGTGTTCTGTCCCCCACGATTACTATCACTCACCGCAGTCACGCTCGCGGTGCTCGCCGCGGCCTGCGGAAACACCGAGCAACCTGAGCTTTCCAGCTCCAACGCGCAAGATGGCGCACAGGAGCAGTTGGCCCACCAAACCGCGGCCGCGAGCTCATCCGGAACAGTGCTGGGACGCTTTGCCCGTTATTGCGGCAAGGTCAACATCCACCAGAGCGCGGGGGGCGCCTGGACATCGGACGCGGATTGCTCTTCGGGCTGCAACCTTGGCGGGCTTTCGTATTGCCAGAAGTTCTGGCCCGCCACCACGAGCGTCCGTCAGGTCGCCGTGACCGCCAAGCCCAACAACGTTTGGAACACCGGCGGCTGCGGCGCCATCGTGGATGATTACGACGGCAACGACGAGTTCGAGTGCGTGGCCGGACCCTATTGCGGCGACAACAGCTGCAATCCCGCGCAGGGAGAGACTCCGTCGTCCTGCCCCACGGATTGCGGCACGTGCGGAGATGGCGTCTGCTCCGGCACCGAGAATCCTCTCTGGTGCGCCAATGACTGCGGCATCGCCAGCACGTGCGGAGATGGCCGCTGCAACAATGGTGAAACCGCCGCCACCTGCGCCAGCGATTGCCGCGCCCCCACCCTCGTCACCAACACGAACTTTCCGAGCGGAGTGCTCCAGTTCCCAACTGAGGAGGACTTCAACTCGCTGTACCACACGCTGTCAGCCAATCCTTCCGCGGCCAACACCTTGCCCAATGGCTTTGGGAGCCTCAAGGCACACCTGAGCCAGTTCCCGGCCAACGAGACCACGTATGAGGTGGACCGGGCCGAGTACCTGCGAGACATGAAAGCCCACGTCGTGGACGACGACGCCTTGCAGGCCTTGGTCAACCCAGAGCTCCAGGTGATTGCCGGCGGCAAGCTCTACCAGTTCACCGATATTGGTCTCTTCAAGGTGGACATGGCTCAACTGGCTTCGTTCAAGAGCTGGTTCGCCACCAATCAGGAAAGCATCGCCTTCGATCCCAACTACAAGACCGTTCCCGGCGAGACGGCTCTGGGCAACGACGCCTACCAGGTGGCGCCCGGAATCGTCCGGCTCGACATCAAGAGCGAGAAGATGGCGGGTAGCGACAGGACCCCTCAATACGTGCTCGGACGGATCTCGCGTTGGTGCGGCAAGGTCAACATCCACCAGAACGCGGGAGGCGCATGGTCAGCGGACTCGGATTGCTCGTCCGGCTGCAACCTGGGCGGGGTTGAGTATTGTCAGAAATTCTGGCCCAACGCGACAGCCATCCGGCCGGTCACCGTCTCCGCCAAGCCCAACAATGTCTGGAATATTTCAGGCTGCCAGGCGGTGGTGAATGACTATGACGGTGAAGACGAGTTCGAGTGTCTGAGCGATGGTCCTCCACCTCCTTACTGCGGTGATGGGTATTGCAATGGTGGGGAGACGCCGGCGACCTGCACCAATGACTGTGGCACCAGCACCTGCGGTGGCACCCAGCCCACGATGGCCCTCTACGGCGTGGACAGCGGCTTCAACAAAGCCGAGACCAAGGAGTTCGGTGGCAATCGACGATTCATGTTCAAGGCCAAGAACCTGGACCTGCTCCTCTACCGAGCCATCTACATCAAGGGCAAGCTCCAGAGGCGCAAGAAGTTCCTGGGCATCAAGTACTGGGGACCCTCTTACGCGGATGAAATCATCGTCGGGTGCGACAACATGGACTTGCACACCGACCTCGTCTTGATTCCCCCGCCAACGAGTCAATTCCCAAGGCCGAACTTCACCAAGCTCTTCAACTTCAAGCTGGGCAATCACGTGTTCGAAGCCATGGACGTGGATGTCCACAATTCGCTCTTGGGCCGCTGGCTCAACCAGTCTGATGTCAACCGGTTCGTGGACAGCCAGTTCAACCAGATCGTTGGCGGCGTGTTCAACAACTATTGGACGCAAATCGAGAACAGTTTCATTTCCTCCATTGATTCGACCTACCCCACCCGGTACGCCGCCTATACCAAGAAGATCAACAGTTGGAACGAGGCGAACCATCTGCGGTGGTCGTTCGGCAAGGTGGAGAAGGCCAAGGGGTACAGCCACGAGAATCACTGGCAATGGGATTGGAACACCGCGTTCGGTAAGAGCACGTACAGTTATGAGATGAGATCCGGCAGCTTCTTTGGCAAGGCCCGGGTCGGCTGCGACTGGTACGGCATTCGAATCGTGAGACAGTAATCGACTGAGGAATGCGTCACGGCCGGTATCCAGGCGTGGATACCGGCCCTTGACTGCTCAATGCTCCGTGCGAGCAGCGGCGCCGGGGCCCCTTCACCAGGGGATGCGCTCGCCCCGGAAGTCGAAGAAGCCACCGCTGTCGCGCGGGGTGAGCCGGTCGATGACGCCGATCAGGCCCGCGGCCGACTCGGTCACCGGCGTCGGAGCATCCGAGCCCCCCATGTCGGTCCGCACCCAGCCCGGGCTGAGCACCACGGTGACGATGCCCTCGTCCCGGAGATCCTGGGCCAGCGAGCGCGACGCCATATTCAGCGCGGCCTTGGACATGCGGTAGCCGTAGGCGCCGCCCGAGGTGTTGTCGATGGAGCCCAGCCGTAAGCGCTCGGTGGACCACACCTTCCGCGTGAGGGAGGAGCCGTTCAGCGTCGCGTTCCAGGAGGTGTAGACATGGGACGCAACACGGAAAGAGTGGACGCAACGCTGGCGAGGGCGGCGGCAAGCAACTACTGGACGGAGGCCGAAGCGCAGGCGGTGCTGGAGGCCTACGAGGCGAGCGGGCTGTCGGTGGCGGAGTTCGCCCGCCGCCATGGGCTTACGCCACAGCGGCTGAGGTGGTGGAAGAAGCGGCGGGCCGGGGAGGCGGGCCCGGCGCTCTCGTTCGTCCCGGTGCACGTCACGGCGCCGCCCTCGCCAGAAGCACGTGGGGCACCGGGCACAGCCAGCATGGAGGTGCTACTGGCCAGGGGCCGGCGCATCCGAGTGGAGCCGGGCTTCGACGCGCACGCGCTGGCGCGGCTGGTGAGGGCGCTGGAGGAAGCATGCTGACACTACCCTCCTCGGTGCGCATCCACCTGGCGAGCCAGCCGGTGGACATGCGCAAGTCCTTCGACGGGCTGTCCTTGCTGGCACGACAGGTCCTGCGAGAGGACCCGCTGAGTGGACACCTCTTCGTCTTCTTCAACCGCACGCGCGACATGGTGAAGGTGTTGTGGTGGCACTCCGGTGGCTTCTGCCTCTTCTCCAAGCGCCTGGAGAAGGGCAGCTTCCGCCTGCCGCGCCCGCTACCGGAGGACACGGGCGCCGTCATCCTGGAAGCGGTGGAGCTCACCCTGCTGCTGGAGGGGATTGATTTGAAGGCCAGTGTCCGCCGGCCTCGCTGGCAGCCCCCACCTGAGAAGTCGGTTGCTTGAGAATACCTCTTGCGTCCTGGGTCCGGGTCATGGCTCATGTCCCGGGACATGAGCGGCGCGGCTCCCGGCAAGAAGACGACGGACGTACACGGCGTGGCGGCGCTGCTGCGCACGCTGCTGGCCGAGGGCCAGGACGAGCAGGTGATTGAGCTGGTGGTGGGCCTGCTCTCGCAATTGGTGGAGAAGAACACCGAGTTGGAGTTGCGGCTGCGCAAGGCGCTGCGCCAGCGGTTTGGCCGCCAAAGCGAGAAGCTCTCCGCCGAGCAACTGTCGCTGTTCCTGGAGCAACTGGGCCAGCAGAACGCCGGGGCCCAAGAGGCGGCGCCGCCCCAGGCCGGGGACGCAGGCGTCGCGGCGGGCTCCACGCCGCCCTCCAAGCCACCCCACAAGGAATCGCGAAAGAAGGAGCGCAAGGGGCACGGGCGCCGCCCGCTGCCCTCCAGCCTGCCGCGCGAGCAGCGCGTCCACCAGCCCCCGCCGAGGCGCTGCGGTGCGAGGCATGCGGGCGGGACAAGACGTGCTGTGGCCAGGAGAAGAGTGAGACATTGGAGTGGGTGCCTGGCCACTTCAAGGTGATTGAGGAGGTACGGCCCAAGTACGCCTGCCGGCCGTGTGGTGACGGGCTGGTGGTGGCGCCTCCCGCCGACAGGGTGATTGAGGGGGGATTGCCCGGACCGGGCCTGGTGGCCCACGTCCTCGTCTCCAAATTCAAGGACCACCTGCCGCTGCACCGGCTGAGCGGCATCTACGCGCGCCATGGCGTGCAGCTGCGTACCTCGACGCTCTCGGACTGGGTGGCCGCGGGCGCCGACACCCTCCAGCCGCTGGCCCGGGAGGTGGCCCAACGGGCGCTGGCCTCGCACGTGCTGCAGAGCGACGATACGCACCTGAAGGTGCTCGACAGAGAGCACCCCAACGGACTCAAGCGCGGGCACATGTGGGTGTACTTGGGGGACACCACCTGGGCGGCCTTCGTCTACACGCCGGACTGGAAGGAAGAAGGGCCCCTGTCCTTCCTGGACAAGCGTGAGGGCTGGCTGCTGGTGGACGGGTACAAGGGCTACGACAAGCTGTTTACCCGCCAGGGCGCCACCGCGGTGGAGGTGGGGTGCTGGAGCCATGCCCGTCGCTACTTCGTCGAGGCCTTGGACGCCGGTGACACACGAGCGGCGCTGCCGCTCTCTCTCATCGGCCGGCTCTTCGAGGTGGAGCGCGAAGCCGACGAGCAGCAGGTGGAGGAGACCGAGCGGCTGCGCAGGCGTGACACGCTCTCACGCGCTGTCACGGAGCAACTGGGGCGCTGGATGGCCGAAGTCTACAACCGGGAGCCGCCGAAGAGTCCGCTGGCACGGGCGTGCCGCTACGCCATCAACCAGTGGAAGTCGCTGACGCGCTTCATGGAGGACGCGCGCCTGCCGCTGCACAACAACGCCTCGGAGCTGCGGCTGCGGGAGATTGCCGTCGGCAGGAAGAACTACCTTTTCGCCGGCAGCGACGCGGGAGCCGAGCGCGCCGCGTGCGTGTACACGCTGGTGGCCACGTGCGTGCTGGCCGGGGTGGAGCCGTGGGCGTACCTGGCTGACGTGCTGGAGAAGCTCGCCCAGGGCTGGCCGCAGCGCCGTCTCGAGGAACTGCTGCCGCCCATGTGGAAGGCCGCGCGCGCGGCTGCCTCGCAGACGCCCTCCACCTCTTCTGCCGCGACCTGAGCACCGCCCATCCCCGTCGGCAGACCGGCGGGCGGCGCACCCGTTATCACATCTGCGCCGCCCCCCTGCACCGCTCTGCCGAGTGGATACGCCCAGCCCCGAGCTGATGTTGGCGATCTTCGCGCCCCGGGAGCGGCGGAGCAGGGGCAGCAGCGCGCCGGTGACCCGCAGCGGACCGAGCGCGTTCACCTCGAAGGTGCGGGTCGCGTCGGACAGATCCAGCTCCTCGACACCATCCGCCCGCTCCCGGCTCCTCACACCGGCGTTGTTGATGAGCAGCTCCACGGGCTCGGACACCGAGGCCGCGAACGCTCGCACGCTCGTCTCGAGTGCCACGTCACAGGCGGTGATCCGCAGCCTGCCCCTGGAAGACTCCGCGAGGGCGGCGAGCTCTCCCGCGCGCTCGGGCGTCCGGACTCCCGCGTGAATGGAATCGCCCCGGGCGAGGTACTGGCGCACGAGCTCGAGGCCGATACCGCGGTTGGCTCCTGTGATGACGATGTTCATGGCGGCGAGCCTACACCACACCCGTCACGGCCCCGTCACTCCCCCCCTGTTAGCGAGGGTGCCAGACCGCACATGGGGGATTTGTGTGCGGTTTCACTGATTTCATGGGAGTGTGTATGAATTTCCAATTCGTCAAGGGCGCGCTCGTCGCGGTCGCCCTGGTCCTACTGGGTAGCACCCCGGCCCTTGCTGCCGATT
This sequence comes from Archangium minus, assembly GCF_044360475.1. NCBI lineage: Bacteria > Pseudomonadati > Myxococcota > Myxococcia > Myxococcales > Archangiaceae > Archangium > Archangium minus. The sequence goes on along the minus strand of NZ_CP043494.1, from coordinate 3,021,031 downwards.
ACGCGCCCTTTCCCAATGGGAGCGTCCTGATCGACTCCAGTACCAACGGCCGCTGGCTCATCCAGGGCGGTGCCAGGTTCATGATCTCTGTCGATGAGGTGCCTTACTTCAAAAACCCGTTCTTCACCTTCACCGTCGCGCCAAGCGTCATCGCCGCCATCACCACGATCCCCCGGGATGGAACAACGCTGCAGCAGCGGGGCGATGCTTCGATCTACGTCGTCGTGGGTGGCCGGGCGTGGGGCATCCCGGACATGAATGAGCTCGAGCATTTCGGCGGGACCAGCGGCGTGCGCATCATTCCCTGGAAGTCCCTCCATGCCTTCCCGCTCTACTTCGCGCGGGATGGAACGATGGTTCGCGAGCGTTCTGGCGCTCCAGTCTATGTCATTTTCGGAAACGGCAAGTTCTGGGTCCCCACCTCCGCGGATGTGGAGTATTACGGGGGGTGGGATAACGTGCAGGTGATCCCAGATGGCTCCGCGGCCACGATGGATGACGCTCCCTCGTGCGGGTCCCGCCTCCGCGAGCGCTCCAGCGGGCTCATCTATCTCATCAACAATATCGCCGAGAAAACTCTCATTGTGAACCCCTCCAGCTATGACTGGGCCAACCACTACGTGGTTCCCGATGGCACGCTGGCCAGGTTCCCCGACGGTGTGTTCTTCTGCATCGGTTGATGCCTGAATGAGGGGTGGGCCCGGCTCCGGATCGTGGCATGGGGGACATCCTCCGTGACACGGTCTGGAGGCCGGGCCGCCCTTCAAGCAGAACGACAACCTCCTTACCCGTCTGAACATGACGGGGAGCGCCGAAAAATCCAACCGGCGCCAGGTAAAACATTATTTTCCTGCTTAAATCGATCGACCTGTTGACACTCCGATTCCGGCGCTCGCAATGTTGTGGCCCGTCACCGATGCCATCGCGTCCACGACGCTCATTACAGGGGAGCGCACCATGCCGAAGTCGAAGCCACTCTCGTCCCGCCTCCGTCCCGCCCTCCAAGCCTGGCCAGCGCTCGCCGCCCTCGCCCTGACAGCGATCGCGCCGGCGGCCCATGCCGATTCGGCGGTCTACGGCGGCGGCCCGTTCTATTCCGGTGGCACCGCGGTGATGGACGACCTGCGCAACTCGGGCTTCACCACCGTCATCCTGTGGAGCTTCCACATCGAGGACAACGGAGACCTGGTCTACAACGACATCCCGGTGGTCAAGAACGGCGCCTACATCGGCGACCCGGCCTGGCCGACGCGGCTGGCCACGCTCAAGACCGCACCGACCTCGGTCAATCGCATCGAGGTGTCGATCGGCGCCTGGAGCGTTCCGGATTTCGAGCGCATGGCCAGGCTGGTCAACGGCACCGCCGCCGGCTGCGGCAGCACCCTCGTCTGCGGCACCGGTAGCAACAGCATCCTGTACCGCAACTTCCAGGCGCTGAAGGCCGCCACGGGCGCCGACGCGGTCAACTTCGACGACGAGAGCGCCTACGACCTCGCCCCGACCACCCAGTTCGGGCAGATGCTGATTGGCCAGGGTTACAAGATCACCTTCGCGCCCTACACCAATCAGACCTTCTGGAGGAACCTCAAGAACAACCTCGGCAGCGCGGTCGACACCATCTACCTGCAGGTGTACGACGGCGGCGCCGGCAACAATCCGGCGAGCTGGAACACCGCGATGGGAATGACCGTCGACCCGGGCCTGTGGTCGCGCCACGGCACCGGCTGCGGCAGCGGCGACAGTCCGGCCACGGTGCAGAGCAAGATGAGCAACTGGAAGGCCACCGCCGGCATCGGCGGCGGCTTCATGTGGCTGTATGACGATATCCAGAAGTGCTGGTCGCAGGGCACGACCGCGCAGTACGCGGCGGCCATCAACACCGCAGTCAGCGGAAACACCCCGCCGGTGGCCAATTTCGGCGTCACCGTGAGCGGACTGATCGCGAGCTTCAGCGACTCCTCCAGCGACAGCGACGGCAGCATCGCCTCGCGCAGCTGGAATTTCGGCGACGGCAGCGGCTCGACCGTGACCAACCCCAGCCATGTCTACGCCAGCGCAGGTAACTACGACGTCAGCCTGACCGTGACCGACAACAACGGTGCCAGCCACACCAAGACCCAGACCGTCTCGGTCGGCGCCGGCAACGTCAACCTGGCGCTCAACAAACCGGCGACCGGCTCCACCGCCTGCAACAGCAGCGAAACGCCGGCCAAGGCAGTCAACGGCAGCGTCTCCGGCGGCAACACCGACAAGTTCTGCTCGTTGACCTCTTCGTCCTGGCTGCAGGTCGATCTCGGCTCGGTGCAGACGGTCAGCAGCTTCGTGGTCAAGCATGCCGGCGCGGGCGGTGAATCGAGCACCTGGAACACCAGGGCCTTCACCATCCAGACCTCCAGCAACGGCACCAGCTGGAGCACCCCGGTGACGGTGACCAACAACACCGCCAACACCTCGACCCACGCGATCAGCCCCACCTCGGCGCGCTACATCAAGCTCAACGTGACCACCCCGACCCAGAACGGCGACCCGGCGACGCGCATCTACGAATTCGAGGTGCGCTGACCCCCAGGGGCGCTCAAGCGGTTCGAGCCGTGGAGAGGCGCGGCTCGAGCAGACGGTCGACGAGGGCATCCACCTCGGCTTCCGCTCGGGCGATCGACGCCGCGAGCCGCTCATCAGCGAACTCGTCGTACTCGATCGCCACCGACTCCACATGGGTGATGCCGATGTATCCAAAGGCGCTCCGGATGCTCGGCTCCACGTGGTTCATGTGCTCGATTCGCTGCCCCTTTCCATAACCGAAGTCGCCGCGCGAGCTCAGCACCACGAGCGTCTTGTTCGTCTCCGCGAGCAGGGGCCAGTACGGGTCACCCTGCCGTGTGCGGTCGAAGCCAAACGTGCGACCCACACGGACGATGTTGTCGATATAGGCCTTGAATTGCGCGGGGACGCCAAAGTTGTACATCGGCACGCCGGCGACGATCACATCCGCGGCGAGCAGCTCGTCCACCAACGCATCGCTCTCCGCGAGCGTCTCGCGCATCCAGGGCTCGCGCAAGGCGGGCTTCGTGAAGGCGGAGTGGATCCACCGGCCCGTCACCGGCGTGGGCGGATTCAGCCCGACATCCCGGTAGATGACTCCATCCCGTGGGCGGGCGGCACGCCAGCGCGCCACGAACCGAGCCGTCAGACGGCGGGTATGCGAGCCATGACGGGTAACGTCGGACCCGCCTGGACGGGCACTCGAGTCGATATGCAGCAGCTCAGCCATTGTCTTGTCTCCCCTGCTCCATGAGCCTTCCCGGGCCATCCCGCGCGTGTTCGCTCTCTCGCTGCGGCAGCCCTGCGTCGAGGAAGAAGATGCGTCCGGGCACGTTCCGTGACAAACGTGTCTTTCTCAGCCGATGGCTGAATGGAATTCATCCATCCACGACCATGAGACAGCTGCCTCCACTCTCCGCGCTCCGGGCCTTCGAAGCCGCGGCCCGCCACCTCAGCTTCAAGCGGGCCGCCGAGGAGCTGTGCGTGACCCCGACCGCCATCAGCCATCAGATCCGGCAACTCGAGGAGCAGCTCGGAGTCCGGCTGTTCGAGCGGCGCACCCGGCAGGTCCTCATCACCCCCGAGGGGCAACTGCTCTACCCGGTGCTCCGTGACGGCTTCGACGCGTTCGCGAAGGTGCTGGACGCGCTCACCGCTCGCCCGTCCCGCCAGGTGGTCACGGTCTCAGCAACAACCGCCTTCACGGCCCGGTGGCTGGTGCCCCGGATCGCGGCCTTCCGCGAAGCCAACCCCGGCATCGACCTGCGCTTGCACGCCTCGGACGAGCCCGTCGACTTCCGCTCCGGCGTCGCCGACGCGGCGATCCGGTACGGGCGAGGACCCTATCCCGGGCTCGTCACCGAGGAGCTGTTCTCCGATCGCTTCGCCCCCGTCTGCAGCCCCCGGCTCGGGATGAGACGCAAGGAGGACCTGCGCAGCCGCTCCCTGCTGCATTTCGAGTGGCGGCGCGTCGATCGCGACACGCCGACGTGGCGCTTGTGGCTCGAGCGCGCCGCGCTGCGAGGCATTGACGCCACGGGCGGGACGACCTTTACCGACGAGAGCCACGCGATCCAGGCGGCGCTCTCGGGACAGGGCATCGCACTCCTGAGCCTGCGACTCGTCGATGACGAGTTGAGGAGCGGGGCCCTCGTTCAACCCTTTGGGCCAGTGCTCGAGGGCTACCGCTACCACCTCGTCCATCCCGCGGAGGCACGGACGCGCCCGGAGATCTCAGCCCTTCGCGCCTGGCTCCGGAGCGCCGCGGCCCAGCCTTGAGCCCCGGCCGCACGGCAGGACGCCCAGCTCCACGGAAGTCTACAGTGGCGCGCTAGCGTCTACGTTGCTCATCCGTTATGTGTTCTGATGTCTCTCCGCAAACGGGACACGGATGAACAGGAACGAACAGGAAGTACGTTTCGTCGGGAGAGCGATGGAACGGGGGCTCGTGCTGCGAAAGCGGAGGGCGGAGGGAATCTGGGCGATCCTGGTGAACGGGAGCGATCGCATCGTGTCGCTCGACCGCCTGCTCCGCAACTACGAGCGCGACGCCGCCGACGTCGACGAAGCCATTGACGGCTTCATCGATGAGCTGCTCGCCACCCGGCTGCCCCTACCAGAGTGGGAGGAGGCTCGTGCGGGCATCCGGTACTGCGCCGAGAAATCAGAGCTCGTGGTGGGTCACCCAGATGTGTTGGCTGACCCCTTCACACCCAAGCTGTCCCGTCTCCTCGTCTACACGCCCGAGGACGAGCACACCCTTCACTGGCTGACCCGCGAAGCGCTGGCACGGTGGGGCGTGGGCGAGTCGGAGCTGCATGCGGCCGCGCGGGAGAACATGGCGGCGTTGCAGGAGCGCACTCCCGTGGAGGTCAAGAAGGTCGCGCGAGTGCCGCTCGCGATGCTGCGCACGCACTCGGCCTTCAAGGCCTCATTGCTGCTCGGGCCCAGCTTCCGGGCGGCGATGGAGGCCGCTCTCGGCTGGCCGGTGCTCATAGTGATTCCGTGCCGGGACTCCTTCCATGCCTCGCGCGCGAGCGACACCGAGATGCCGAGCCTGCTCTGGGCGGAGCTGGTGCGCGAGTACCTGGGCTCCGGGTACTCGCTGACCAACGAGGTTCTCCTGGTCTCGGACGAGGGCATTCGAGCCCTTGGCGAGTTCTCCCTACCGAGGCCTGGAAGGGAGTCAGACGATTAGAGGGATTAGGACGAACGCGCCGGTCAATCCTTCCAGGACAGCTCGAACTGCTCGGTCGCCTCCAGGTTGTCGCGGATGGCCCCGAGGATCTCCCGAGCGGGCTGGGCCAGGTCCACGTAGCCCTCGATCTGGAACTTGTGCGTTTCCGGATCCCGTGTGAGCTGGCCGCGGGCGTCGCGCTTCAACCTGCTGAACCCCTGGCCCTGCACGAACAGGCGCTCGGCCAGCAGGTTCGTCACCCAGTCATAGAGGACGTCGTCGTCGCACTTCACCTGGAGCGTGCCGCCTGGCGCCACGCTGATCTCCGAGGGCGCGCCCTGTGGGTAGAACTCACTGGCTTTGGGAATGGCGAGAAGGGTGGACATGGAGAAGTCTCCTAAAGAAGGAAAGAGGAAGGCGTGGAGCGGGGGGCACTACTAAATGGTCGGCACGCCCATGTCGCTCCCGGCCATGTCGTAGAAGAACTTGCGCTTGTCCTCATTGGCGCTGAGGTTGCTCGAGACGTTCTCATCGGCCCGCAGGGCGAGGTGGGCCGGATTGTTGGGAGTGCGTCCCAGGGACTGCCGCTGCTGCTCGAGGAACTTGGTCTGGCCCTCGAAGGAGAGCACCTGCACGGAGTGGCCGGGGCCCAACGTCGTGTTCAGGCGGGACTGCATGTCAGCGACCCTGTCCGCCGGGACGAACACGCGCTGGAGGTTGTCCTTGAACATGGCGGGACCGTGCACGGCGACCTCTCCCGGCCCCATACCCATGGGCTTGGCGTTCAACTTGTCGCCATTGAAGTCGAACATCAAGGGGTAGGGCGTCTCCCGCCCGGGCATGTTCGTGCGCAGGCTCTGTTCCGCCTCCAGCTGCCGCAGACGTGCCTGCACTCGAGGCTTGTCCACCAGGTCGCCATACGCCTTGCCCTCGGGGGCATTCCAGTTGGAGAGCAGCTTCTTCGACTGATCGATCTCGGCCTTGAGCTGGGCATCCGAGTAAAGGTGGGGGCTGTAGCTGGCCGAGTTCGCCGTCTGCTTGAAATAAGCGCGGGACGTGCCCAGGCCCTGTGCTCCCTGACCAAAGCTGATGAAGTTCTTCTCGCCCGCCTGCGCGCTGTACTGGTCTCCCTCGCCCGTCTTGCGAATGATGCCGTGCTGGCTGAGCATCGTGGGGGGAGCCAGTCCTCCCGTCTTGCTCATTCCATCCCACGCGGCCGACGAGGTGGAGTGGTAGAGGGAGTTGGGTTTGATAAAGCCACCCGGCGTGTTCTGCAGGGTGGTGACATCCTGCTTGATCTGCTGCTTCGTGGGGGATGAGCCGAACAGGCCCCCCGGAGACATCCTGGACCAGAAGGACGGATTGGAAGTGCTCGGGCCCCCTCTCGGCGTGCCCCGAGGCTGCTGATCAAAGGCATCCTGGAGGGGGGGACCCCGCGGCGTCCCCTGGGGCCTGCTCGGCACATCCGGTCCGGGCCGCTGGCTGGGTCCAGGGGAAGGAGAGCGCATCGGCGAGGACGGAAGCTTGAAGGAGGGGAACTTGGCTTTGAACATGTGCGCCTCTGGAGAACAGTGCCTGCGACCCCTGAATGCACCGGGTGTGCCAGGCCCAGGAGGGACAGCGCTCCCTCTGGGGGCCGCCCCCTTTGCCGGGTAAGATGGTGACTGTTGTCACCAGCCCCCGGCCAAGGGTGGTGACTGCTGTCACCAGGCCCCAGCCCTAACAGCACGGGTTCGAATCCCGTCGGGGACACGCGAGCCTCGGAGCCCGTCACCCGCTGGCGCTCACTCCGTGGACTGGCCTGACTTCTCGTCCAGCTTGTCCAGATAGTCTTTCAAGTACGGGTCGACGGGCACCGTCGGCTTCCCCCCCGGAGCGAAGCCCACGAAGACCTTCGGGTTGTTCAGCAGCTCGGCCGTGAGCCGCTTCCTCGCGCCCAGGGCCGCCACGTGCTTGCCCGCGAACGCGGTCGAGGTGTCGAAGGTGAAGGTAACCTTCTCGTCGGAGTACATGACCGTCGCCTCATGCTCGAAGGTCAGCCACTGCTTGACCACCTTGGGATTGGGCGTGGTCGAGAACTCGAGGGTGCACCCGCCATTGCGGCAGTCATAGGGGTTCAACATGGCCCGCATGATGGTGGTGACACGGCGCTTGCCGATGACCTGGACCTGCGTCTTGTAGGTCCACGGGTGCTTGCGTTCCTCAGCGTCCTCACCGAGCCCCGTGGTGGCGATGTCCTCGAAGCGCAGCGGACCGCCTGCGGGCCCCATCGGAGAGACCATGTTGGAGATGTCCGGCAGCTTGCCCACCTCGGGCTTGAAGGCTCGTATCCCTTCGAGCACCTTCTTGGCGTCCTCCAGCTGGACCTGGAGCTTGTCGAGTTCCTGCTGCTGCCCGGTGATGCGCTGGCTGAGACGGGTCCTCTTCGTCTCGCTGAGCACGTAGGCGTCCGACTTCGGCCTCTTCTGGTCTCTCTCCTGCTCCGCCTCCTCCTTGTTCTTCTTGAGAGTCTTCACCCGGCCCTCCAGCTTCTTGAAGGCCGTCCATAGCTTCATGTACTCCGGCTCCATGGACAGGTCGGACCACTTTATCCAGTAGATGCTTGCGCCCACGGGCAGGTCGGCCGGGCTGGTCGGACGCTTGAGGAAGGCCCCCGTCACTCCCTGGTCCTGCTTCGCCTGGTAGTACATCGCGTTGCCCCGCAGCCCGCCCGGCCGAACATGGCCCCGCACGTTCTGCAGGTAGGAGCCGAGCTGGTCCCCGACCTGAAGACGATGTCGCGTCCCACCGTGTAGGCACGGGCATCCACCGCGCGCGCCGAGGCGTCCGCGATTCCATCGGCGTGCACGCGCACGCGGCTGAAGTCGTGCCCGAAGCGCGGCTCGAAATCGGCCCGTAGCGAGGAGTCGAGCGGGCGGCCCTCGGAGCGGAGCACCTCGCCGACAATGGGCGGGAGCGTGTCCCGGCGTGATTCGGAGGACGGAGGGACGTTGCGCCTGGCAGCAAAGGTCGACGTCTGACCGCGTACACCTCGCCCGGGGAGGTGCACCTGGTGGAACGGACCTCCCCGGCCTGGAGTGCTCACTTCTAGCGTGCCTCGTTTCACTTCAACGGCAGGGACACATAGGACGGGCTGCTCGCCGACGAGGAGAACTTCACCGTGGAGAAGCGCGGCGCCTTGTCTGCGTAGAGTGGATCGACGGTGTCGATGACGAGCGAGAGGCGATGGCCGCTTGGAATGTCATAGGCAGTCGCCGGGAAGTCCACGTCCACGGTATGGGGCTGGCCTGCGACGGAGTCTCGGAGCGTGACCGCGACGTGCGTGACGAGGCTCCCCTTCCCTCCCCACTCCGTGTCATAGAGGTAGGCGATGACTGTCGTCGGCCCGGAGTTGCCCGGAGTGACGGTCAGGCGCAGGTGCGCGGCCCCGCGCACGCGCTGCGGGCTCGTCAGCCAGTCCGATTGCCAGACGCCCGCGTTGGACCGGTCCACCGCCGGAATCCACGCCGTTGCGGGTTCACCCGTGATGGCCTCCGCGCCGTTCGTCAGCAGCACCAGTCCTCCGTTGGCGACGGTGTCCTCGCCCGCGACAATCGTTGCGCTCCAGTCCGTCTGCGAGCCCGCCGCGAGCTCGCCCTCGTTGCTCCACCAGTGCACATCGCTCAGGTTGTAGTGCGCGGTGCTCGTCGAGACAGTGCTCCACGACGGGTACGACTCATAAGAGCCCTGGCCCCGGAGCTGGAGCTGAACCGGGTTCTCCGAGGCGATGCCCGTGTTCACGCCACGCAGGTACTGGTCAAACCAGCGACGCGTGCTCGTCCAGGCGTCATTGGGCAGGCCGAGGATGCCGGTCAGCTCGGCGATGGCGTGGTCACCCGGGCGGAGCTCCAGCCGCTTCGGACCTGACAGCCGGGTGAAGAAGTCGGTGAGCTGATTCGGCCCGAAGAAGCTGTCGCCGTACGCGTTGGCAATGAGGATGGCGGGACGGTTCGCGTTGATAGCCTCCAGGTACGTCGCGGCGCTGCGCACCTGGGCGTAGGCGATGACGTCGGGCACGTTCTGGTTGGCGAAGAAGTTCGAGAGGGCTTGCTGCAGCTCCGCCGACGGCCGCCCCGTCAGTTGCGCCGAGAGCGCCAGCAGCCCAGCGGTCTGCAGATGGCGCGTCTGGTTCGAGAACAGCGAGTACGTGAGGTCCGTCCAGCCGCTCAACGCGGCCACGGCGCGGATGCGCGAATCGAAGGCCGAGCCAATCAGCGCCATCCCCGCGCCATAGGAGACGCCCGCCGCACCGATGCGAGTCGGCTCCGCGGGGGTATTGGCGAGCGTCCAGTTGATGACTTCGGTCAGGTCGCCGATGTCCTTGGGCCCCGCCGTGTCGATGGCGCCCCCCGACGCGTAGAAGCCTCGCGGGGTGTACGAGACCACCACGTACCCGGCATCGGCGAACTGCTGCGCCTGCACGAAGTACTCCAAGTTGGGCATCGCCCAGCTGGTGATGAAGATGATGGCCGGGTACCGCCCCGGCGTATCCGGCGTGTAGACGATGCTCTTGAGAGCCACTCCATCACGCGTGGCGATGTCGACAACACGCAGGGACGAGGACGCGTACGCGGGAGTGGCAAGAACACACAGCGATAAAACCGCGGATACAACGATTGCACGCAGCCAGGACATGCACTCCTCCAGCAGGGGGGGGGTGGTCGGACACGACACTGACAGTTGAATGCGATTAAAATGTTAATCTTTAGACAATCAATTTATAGACATCTCCCCATCTTCGAGGCGCTCACCCTGGACTGCATTGGAGCGCGGCGATAAATGGCAATCCTAGAGATGTTGGCTCTGCTTCGCCCCCTCCCAAAGGAGGGGAGGCGCCATGTGCCTTGCGCGACAACGGCGGCGAAGTGCTTATCGGGACGGAGCGCTGACGCTCTACGTCCCCGTCCTCAAGCTCAACGAGCAGCGCCTCAGCACTGGGGCGCTGCTCGTTGGCGAGAACACATTCGAGGGAGTTCGAGCTACGTCGCTCCGCTCACGTCCTCGTAGTGCCGCACGTACTGTTGCCGGAGCACAAACTTCTGCGCCTTGCCGGTGGTCGTCTGCGGCATCGCCCCGAGCAGGACGATGGACTTCGGCACCTCGAACCCACCGAGGTGCTGGCGGCAATGCGCGATGATTTCAGCCTCGGTCGCGGAGGCGCCAGGCTTGAGCACAACGAAGCCGGTGACGGCCTCGGACCAGCGCGGGTGCGGCAGACCCACGACCGCGACCTGCAGGACCGCGGGGTGCCGCAGGAGGATCTCCTCGACCTTGATGGACGGGACGTTCTCGCCGCCGGTCTTGATCATGTCCTTCTTGCGGTCCACAAAGAGGAGCTGGCCGTCGGCGTCGAACATGCCGAGGTCACCGGTGTGGTGCCAGCCGAACGCGCGCGCCCGCGCGGTCGCCTCTGGGTCCTTGTAGTAGCCGAGCATCACGTTCGGCCCGCGGTGGACGATTTCTCCCACTTCGCCGCGCCCGAGCAGCCGGCCCTCGTCGTCCATGATGGCCGTCTCATTCGTCACGACCGATTCGCCCCAGTACGAACCGAACCGCTTGAGCTGCTGCTCCGGCTTGAACATGGTCGTCGCCGGGTACATCTCCGTCTGCCCCGACGCGAGCGCGAAGCCCCCCGGGCAGAACTTCTCGATGAGCTCCACGAGCAGCGTGCGCGCCATCGGCGCCATGACGTAGAGGCACAGGCGCAGGCTGGACAACTTCGTCGTCGGACGCGCCGGGTGCGCGAGCATCGCGCCGTACATGATCGGCAGGCCCAGCAGGAGCGTGATGCCGCGCTGCTCGATGGTCGCGAGCATCGCGCCCGGCTCGAAGGCGCGCCGCACGACGACGGTCGCGCCGGCGAGCAGGAACGACATCGAGACGGCGTGCTGCGCGCAGTGGAACATCGGGAGCACGCAGAGGGTCGAGTCGCTCGGCCGCAGCCCGAGCTCGAACAGGTTTCCACTGAGAGCCGCGTGCACCGACGCGTGCGAGTGCATGACCCCCTTCTGCTGGCCGGTGGTGCCACTCGTGTACATGATCTGAGCGAGCTGGCCGCTCTCGATGTCCACCTCCGGCAGGGTGCCGTGCTGGTCCTTCAGCGTGTCGAGGAAGGCGGTCGTGTTCCCACCCGGCGCGACTTGCCCCTCGGGGACACAGACGATGATGCGAGTGCCGAGCGCGTCGAGCATCGCCCTCAGCTCCGGCTTCGCGAGGAGCTCGGCGTCGATGACGATGTGTGTCGCCTCGGCATGCTCGAGGATGTAGCGGACGGCATCCACAGCGAGGCCGGTGTTGATCGGCACCCAGACGAGACCCGCCTTGTAGATGCCGATGAACGCAGTGACCATCTGCGCCGAGTTGCCGCAGAGCATGGCGATGCGCGCGCCCCGGGAGAGGCCCTGCGCGAGCAGATAGTGCGCGAACGCGTTCGAACGCCGGTCGAGCTCCGCATAGGAGAACTCGAGCTCCCCGTCGACAAGCGCCGTCTTGTCCGGCCAGCGCAGTGCCGACCGGTGGATGATGCCTCCCAGCGAGACTCGGCTGATACGCCTGTACTGCGCATCCTGGGTCGCTTCACTCATGCTGCGTCCTTTCCTTCGGGCGAGACGACCGCGACGACGTGGCGTGCCGGCACCTGCGCCCCGACCGTGACGTTCACCGCCGTGACAACGCCGTCGATGGGCGCGACGAGCGACGACTCCATCTTCATCGCTTCGAGCACCACCAGCACGTCGCCCCGCTTCACGGTCGCGCCGACCTCGGCGCTCACCCGGATGATGCGGCCGTCCATCGGCGCGCGCAGACGGCCGTCGCTGGCGCGCTCGCGCTCGGAGGGGGGCCGGAAGGAGACGTCGCGGAGGTGGCGCGTGACGCCGTCGAGCGAGCACCACAAGTTCCCACCTGCGCGCCGGTACCGGACCGCGCGGCGCCTTCCCGCCACTTCGACCTCGGCGCACTCGGCGGCGATGGAGCGCAGGGAGAGCGCGACACACGTATCGCCCATGCGAACCTCGTACTCCGCCGGCGCAATGGGGCGGACCGATGCGCGGAACTCCGATGCCCCCTCACTCAGAAGGACCGGCACCGGCAAGGCGTAGGAGCTGCTCCAGCCGACGAGCGTCACGTCGAAGCCTCCCCGCTGGGCGAGCGCCACCGCGTCGTCGTGGAACAGCAAGGCAGCCAGGATGGCCTGGTCCTCTGCGGACGCCTGCCCGAGCGCACGCAGCGTCTCCGGGGGCATGTGCGTAGCAACGAAGCCCGTGTCGTACCGGCCGGAGCGGAACGCCTCGTGCGCGAGGACGTGCTGGAGGAAGGTGCCATTCGTCGTGACGCCGAACGCCGTCAGCTCCCGTAGCGCCGCGGCCAGCCGCTCGCGCGCCGTCTCGCGGTCCGGCCCGTGCGCGATGAGCTTCGCCTGCATGGAGTCGTAGAACGGGGTGATCTCCTGGCCCTCGCGCACGCCGTGGTCGACGCGGACGCCCTCGCCGGCCGGCGGCACCCACGCGAGGAGCCGTCCCGTTTGGGGAAGGAACCCGTTGGCCGGGTCCTCCGCGCACAGCCGCACCTCGATGGCATGCCCGCGGAAGGAGACCTCCGACTGCGTCAGCGGGAGCGGCTCGCCGTCGGCAACACGCAACTGCCACTCGACCAGGTCAAGCCCCGTCACGAGCTCTGTCACCGGGTGCTCGACCTGCAGGCGCGTGTTCATCTCCATGAAGAAGAAGTCGCCGTTCGGCGCGAGGAGGAACTCGATGGTCCCCGCGCCGCGGTAGCCGATGGCGCGGACCGCCTGCACCGCCACGGCCCCCATGCGCTCGCGAAGCGCCGGTGTGACGGCTGGGGATGGGCTCTCCTCGACCACCTTCTGGTGCCGCCGCTGGATGGAGCAGTCACGCTCACCGAGGTGCACCGCGTTCCCGTGCTCGTCCGCAAAGACCTGCACCTCGACGTGACGCGCGCCTTCAATCGCACGCTCGAGAATGAGCTCGCCGCTGCCGAAGGCGTTCGTCGCCTCCGAGCGCGCGGAGCGGATGGCGTCGAGCAGCGCGCCAGGCTCGCGGACGAGGCGCATGCCACGCCCGCCGCCGCCCGCTGCCGCCTTCACCATGAGGGGGAACCCCATGCGCTGGCCCTCTCGGACCAGGGCCTCATCATCGAGCGACTCGCCGGGGCGGGCCGCCTCGTAGCCGGGGATGCACGGCACGTCGGCAGCCTGCATGCGCAGCTTCGCCTGCCGCTTGTTTCCCATCAACTCGATGGCATCCGCCGGCGGCCCGATGAACACGAGGCCAGCCTCCGCGCACGCGCGCGCGAAGTCCTCGTTCTCCGAGAGGAAGCCGTACCCCGGATGGATGGCGTCGGCGCCGGACGCCGCCGCCGCAGCGAGCACCCGCTCGATGGAGAGGTACGACTCCTTCGCTGGCGCCGGTCCCAGACGCACCGCCTCATCGGCGAGCCGCACATGAGGCGCGTCCCTGTCAGCGTCGGAGAATACGGCGACCGTGCGCAGGCCAAGGCGGCGGCAGGTCCGCAGCACGCGCACGGCAATCTCACCCCGGTTCGCCACCAGCACTTTGTGAATGCGCTTCATGGTTCCCCTCGCTACAGCCGAGCGACGCCGAAGGTGTTGGACGAGAGCGTGCGGCGCGAGGCCTCCTCGCACGTGGCCAGGATGAACCCGAGCACCCGCCGCGTGTCCCGCGGGTCAATGACGCCGTCGTCGAACAGCCGCGCGCTACAGTTGAAGGCATCCGACTCGCGATCGAACTGCTCAACGAGCGGCCGCGCCATCTCGTTCAGCACCGCCTCGTCGACAGGCATTCCGGAGCGCCGGACCTTCTCGGCGGTGACGATGGTCAGTACCTTCGCCGCCTGCTCGCCGCCCATCACCGCCGTGCGCGCGTTCGGCCAGGCGAAGATGAAGCGCGGATGGAACGCGCGGCCGCACATGCCGTAGTTGCCTGCGCCGAAGGCACCACCGAGCAGAATCGTCACCTGCGGTACGGTCGCGTTGGCCACCGCCTGCAACATCTTCGCGCCGTGCTTCACGATGCCACCCTGCTCCGACTGAGTGCCCACCATGTAGCCGGTGGTGTTCTGGAGGTAGACGATGGGCGTCTGCGCCTGACTGCAGAGCTGGATGAACTGCCCCGCCTTCGTCGCGCCCTTCGACGTGATGGGCCCGTTGTTACCGATGATGCCAATCGACCGGCCCTCGAGGCGTGCCCAGCCACAGACGGTGAGCGCGTCATAGTCATCCTTGAAGGGCGTGAAGTCCGAGCCATCCACAAGCCGCGCAATCACCTCGCGACAGTCGTAGGGCCGCCGGTAGTCGACGGGCACGACGCCACACAGCTCCTCCACTGCGTAGCGAGGCGGCTCAAAGGCGGAGCGCACAGACGGCGGCAATGCGTCGTTCCACCCGAGCGACGCGACGATCTCTCGCGCGATGCGGATGCCATCTGCGTCATCCTCGGCGAGATGGTCAGCGGTACCAGCAACGGTGGCGTGCATCTCAGCGCCGCCGAGCTCCTCGTCCGTGGCGACCTCGCCCGTGGCCGCGCGCAGGAGGGGCGGGCCAGCGAGGAACACCTTTGCCTTCCCGCGAACCATGACGACGTAGTCGGAGAGCCCCGGAATGTACGCGCCGCCAGCGGTGCTCGAGCCGTGGACAACGGTGACCTGGGGGATGCCGGCCGCCGAGAGCTTCGCCTGGTTGTAGAAGGTCTCCCCTCCGGGGACGAAGATCTCCTGCTGGTAGAGCAGGTTCGCGCCGCCGCTCTCGACGAGCGACACAACGGGCAGCCGGTTCTCGAGCGCGATCTCCTGCGCGCGCAGCGCCTTCTGGACTCCCCAGGGCGTCGCAGTGCCGCCCTTCACGGCGGAGTTGTTCACGAACACAAGGCAGCGCACACCCGAGACGAAGCCAATGCCGATGATGGTGTTGCCACCGGCAAGCGAGCCGTCGGTGTCGTCGTGGTGCTTGTAGCCGCAGAGCGTCGAGAGCTCGAGGAAGGGTGAGCCACGATCGAGCAGCAGCGCCAGGCGCTCGCGCGGCAGGAGCTGTCCGCGCTGCCGGAACTTCTCGCGGGCCTGCTGCTCGGTGTCACGCGACTTCTGCTCGATGGCGCGCAGCTCGGCGACGCGGGCGAGCATCTCCTTCCGGTACGTGGTGAAGTCGGAGGAGGCCGGTTCGATGCGGGAGACGAGCGTCGGCATGTCACTTCTCCTTCGAGCCGTCGAGGATCTGCGGCTGCGCGGCGAGGTGGAACCCGTCGTACGGCTTCGAGCGCGAGTGCTCCGGCAGCGGGAACACCTTCGTGTTGCAGGACGCCCCCCCGTCGATGCGGATGACCTCGCCGGTGATGAACGCCGCCACATCGGAGAGGAGGAACACGATGGCACCGCTCACCTCGGCCTCGGTGGCGAGCCGGTGCAAGGGCACCTGCTGGCGCAGCTGTGGAATGAGCGCGCGGATACCCGGATCCTTGTAGGTATCGAGGCCGCTCGAGGCGACCCAGCCGGGCGCGACGGCGTTCACGCGAACCCCGGCGGAGGCCCACTCAACAGCAGCCGTCTGCGTCAGGTTGAACATGCCAGCGCGTGCCGCGCCCGAGTGCCCCATACCCGGCATGCCATTCCATGCGTCCGCGAGCATGTTCACGATGGCCCCACCGTGATCGCACATGGACTGCATGAACACCTCGCGCGCGACGAGGAAGCCGCCGGTGAGGTTCGTCGCGACGACCGCGTCAAAGCCCTTCTTGGAGATCTGCGCGAGCGGCGCGGGGAACTGCCCACCGGCGTTGTTCACGAGCCCATCGATTCGACCGCGCGCCTCGACAACGGCGGCGACCATGGCGCGCACCGCGTCCTCGTCGCGGATGTCAACGGCGTGCTGCGTCGACGCATGTCCCTCGGCGGAGAGCTCTCCGGCGACGCGCGCGAGCTTCTCCTGCTTGCGGCCGACGAGGACGACGTGCGCGCCGAGCGACGCGAGCTCGTGCGCAGTGCACCGCCCAATGCCGCTGCCTGCACCGGTGACGACGATGGTGCGGCCCGCGAAGGTGCCAGGAGCAAAAACTGAACGGTATCCCATCGTGTCCTCCTTAACCGCGCGACTTGCGAGGCAGGGTGCCCATTGCCTTGCTGATGATTCCGAGCATCACCTCGTCGGCTCCGCCACCGATGGAGCCGAGGCGCAGGTCGCGGTAGGCGCGTGCGAGGGGGTTGTCCCAGGTGAAGCCCATGCCGCCCCAGAACTGGAGGCACCCATCGGCAAGCTCGCGGGCGAGGCGGCCCGACTTGAGCTTGCACATCGAGGCGAGCTTCACGACCTCGGGGTCGTCCTTGTTCTCGACGTACAGCTCGACGGTCCGGTAGATGAGCGCCCGGAGCGCCTCGACCTCCGTCTGCAGCTCAGCGAGCCTGAAGTGCACGGTCTGGTTGTCGAGGATTGGCTGCCCGAACGCCTTGCGCTGCCGCGTGTACTCAGCCGTCTGCGCGATGAGCCGGTCAAAAGTGACGAGGGTGCTCGCTGACACGAAGAGCCGCTCCTCCTGGAACTGCTGCATCTGCATCGCGAAGCCGCGCCCCTCCTCGCCGATGCGGAAGCGCACCGGCACGCGCACGCCGTCGAAGAAGAGCTGCGCCGTGTCAGACGCCCACATGCCAAGCTTGCGGATCTTCGACCGCGTGATGCCGGGGCGGTCCATCGGCACGATGATGAGCGACTTATTCGCATGCGCTGGCCCGTCGCCCGTGTTGGCGAGCAGGCAGATCCAATCGGCCTGCATGCCGTTGGTGATCCACATCTTGCTGCCGTCGATGACGTAGTCGTCGCCGTCGCGGCGCGCGGTGGTCGTCACCCCCGCGACGTCGGAGCCGGCGCCAGGCTCGCTCACCGCGATGGAGCAGACACGCTCGCCAGCGAGCGTCGGCGCGAGGAACTCCCGTCGCAGCGCGTCGCTGCCGAAGCGGGCGAGTGCGGGCGTCGCCATGTCGGTGACGACACCGATTGCCATCGGCAGCGCGCCACAAGTGCAGTGGCCGAGCTCCTCGGCGAAGGCGACCGAGAACGACGCATCGAGCCCGAGCCCTCCGAACTCCGTCGGCTTCGTGATACCGAGCAACCCGAGCTCACCGAGCTTCCGGAACACCTCTCGTGCCGGGAAGGTCTCAGCGGCCTCCCAGGCGTCGACATGCGGGTTCAGCTCCTGTTCGACGAACTTGCGGACAGTCTGGCGGATGGCGCGGTGTTCCTGGGTCTGCTGCATGGACTTCCTCGGTGGGCTCGGGAGCGAGCAAAGGGTCAGAGAAGCTGTTCCGGCACCTCAACGTGGCGCGCGCGCAGCCACTCGCCGAGCGCCTTGCCCTGCGGGTCGAAGCGGGTGGACGACGCGACTCCCTCACCGAGGAGTCCCTCGACAACGAAGTTCAAGGCACGCAGGTTCGGAAGCACGTGCCGGTGAATCGTGAGCTCGCCTGTCTCCGGCAGCAGCGCACGCAACCTCTCCTCCGTGAAAGCGTGCACGAGCCAGCGCCACGCCTCCTCGGTGCGGACCCACACGCCGATGTTCGCGTCCCCACCCTTGTCCCCACTGCGGGCCAGGGCCACCCGGCCGAGCGGCATGCGCCGGGTGGGCCCCGGCAGCAGCGGTGCCGGCAGGGCTGGTACCGGAACCGCTTCGAGCCTGCACGTCTCGTCCGGCGGCGTCACGTCGATGCGCGCCCCATCCGGGAGCACCGCGACGTGCGGCACCCTCCGAGCATCGACCCAGGCCGGCGTATAGATGCCGAAGGGCGAGGCGTCACCGGGCAGCGTGGTCATGAAGAAGCCGGGGTAGCTGGCCAACGCGAGCTCCACCGCGGCACTGCTGAAGTGGCGTCCGACGACCTTCGCATCGGCATCCTTCACGGAGACACGCAGCGTTGCCGAGGCCTGCTCCTCGCTCGGTGCGTCGGTGTGGTCGGTACGCGCGAGGGTGTAGACGACCTCGGCCGGTCGTGGATCGAGCGCCGCATCGAACTGCTCCCGCACGAGCGCGGCCTTCTCTTCGATGTCGAGGCCGACGAGCACGAAGCTGGCCTCGTTGCGGAACCCGCCGAGCCGGTTCAGGCACACCTTCACGTCCGGAGGAGGCGGTTCGCCGCGTACGCCCGACAGGCGCACCCGGTCGGTGCCAGCGGCCTCTATCGCGATGGTGTCGAAGCGCGCGGTGGCGTCGGGGCCGGCATAGCGAGCGCCGGCAATCTCGTAGACGAGCTGGGCCTTCACGGTATCGACGGTGACGGCACCGCCAGTGCCCGGGTGCTTCGTGATGATGCTCGAGCCGTCAGCGAAGATCTCCGCGAGCGGGAAGCCGGGTCGACGCGCGTCGAGCTCGCCGAAGAAGGCGAAGTTGCCACCGGTCGCCTGCGCTCCGCACTCGAGGACGTGACCGGCCACCATGGCGCCAGCGAGGCGGTCCCAGTCGTGGTGCTTCCAGCCGAAGTGGGAGGCAGCGGGACCGACGACGAGCGAGGCATCGGTCACTCGCCCCGTGACGACGATGTCCGCGCCTGCATCGAGACATGCCGCAATGCCCCAGCCGCCGAGGTACGCGTTGGCCGTCAGGGGCCGTCCGAAGCCGAGCTCGTCCGCGCGTCCGACAAGGTCGTCGCCTTCGACGTGCGCGACGCGGACGGACAGGCCGAGCTTCGCGGCGAGCGCGCGCAAGTCGTTCGCGAGCCCCGCCGGGTTGAGGCCGCCCGCGTTCGCGACAATGCGGACCTTCTTCTCGACCGCGAGGCCGAGCGTCTCCTCGAGCTGGCGCAGGAACGTCCTGGCGTACCCACCTGCTGGGTTCTTCTGCCGGTCGCGACCCAGGATGAGGAGCGTCAGCTCCGCCAGGTAGTCGCCGGTGAGGACGTCAAGCGGGCCACCCTCCAACATCTCCCGGAACGCGGAGAAGCGGTCGCCGTAGAAGCCGGATGCATTGCCAATGCGCAGCGCTCGAGCGTCCATCGCACCTCCCGTGCCGGTGAACAGAGAGTCTGTGCCCCCCACCCCAAAAAAAGCAAGCGTGATTGCTTTTTTCTGGGCGATACAACAGGGTAGGCCCATGAGCGGTCCGGCGAGCGGAGCAACGAGGCAGGAGCAGGAACGCAGCCGTGTGACGCGGCAGAAGCTGATGGCGGCCGCCATCGAGGTGCTCACGGAGCAGGGCTGGGCAGGGGCGACGACCGGCGCCATCGCCGAGCGAGCGGGGGTGTCGCGGGGCGCCTGTCAGCACCACTTCCCGACGCGAGCGGCCCTTGTCGCGGCCGCGGTCGAGCATGTCTTCCACCAACAGCTCGAGGAGATCGCACGGCGCGCGAAGGGCCTGCCGCAGAGCCGGCGACGCGTCGAGCCCCTGCTGAACCTGCTCTATGACGTCTACGCCGGCCCGCTCTTCACGGCCGCGACGCATCTATGGGTAGCGGCTGTGGCCGACGAGGAGCTGAAGGCGCTTCTGCTACCGCTCGAGACGCACGTCGGTCGGGAGGTGCACCGGCTCACCGTCCAGCTGCTCGGCCTCGATGAGAGCGACCGCGAGGTCCGTGACGCCGTGCGCGCGACACTCGACCTCCTCCGCGGCCTGGCGCTCGCGAACCTGCTCCACGACGACACGGCCCGGCGCCGCAAGGTGCTCGCCCACTGGGCGCGTACACTCGAGGCGCAGCTCACGCCGACGCGCACGACGCAGGCCGACTGAGTCCACCGGCGCCTCGCGCAGGGAGTGGCTCGCCCTCCTCAAGGGGTGGGATCACCCAGCACCTGCCGGAGCTCCCGGAGCAGCTCCAGGAGCTTCCGGCGGCGGGCCTCGGGGTGGGATGCGACGCACCGGACACCGTGCTCGCGAAGCATGGATGCGCCTCGTGCCACACTCCAGCCACGGAGGGTCTGGGCCCCTCCCTCCGCCCTAGAGCTGGCGAAGATAGGCACAGAACATGTCGGCCATCGCCCCGGCATAGGCGTCGACCTCCTGCTCGGTGCGCTTCTGCTCTGAGATCCGCTTCCCCACGGTATTGAGCGACATCATGATCACGTCGCCAGCGAGCGCACGCTTCTCCTCCGACGCATTTGGGAGGGCCTCGCGCATGAAGACCTGCACAGCGCGTGTGCCGGACACGCGCTGCTCCCGTGCCTCTGGTGCGTCGCGATAGAGCGGCGCCGCGTCGTTGAGCGCGATCCGCATCTCGGCCTCCACGCACTCGGAGCGGATGAAGGCGTGCACGACCTCGCGAAGGCGCTCGAGCGGGGGCCTGGAGGAATCCTCGAGGATGCCGCGCAGCAGCTCGCTGTTCTGCCGCCACTCCTCGGTCTGCAGACGGAAGAGGATCGCCGCCTTGTTCGGGAAATATTGGTAGAGCGATCCAACGCTAATTCCAGCCTTCTCGGCGACGCGTGCGGTGGTGAAGCGGTGCGCGCCCTCACGCGCCAGAACCTGAGCAGCGGCGACGAGAATGTCGGTGACGAGCTGCGCGGAACGCGCCTGTTTGGGCTTCTTTCGCGAGGAAATACAGGGAGTTGGACGATCCGTCACGAAGAGCCTCGGGAACGCGAATAGGAAACGCGAATAATCAATCGTATTTCTTGATCAGGCGCAAGGACGCGCTTTCCACCTGACTGGGATTCCCACAATGACAACACTTTCCACCGTACCTCTCGCCCCTCTGCTGAATCGTCTGTTCGCGCAAGCGGACGAGTCCTCGGCGGCGATCATTCCGACCTTCGCCCAGATGCCAAAGGAGGAGCGTGCTCGGCTGATGGCGAGCAAGACCGAATACCTCGAGTTCTATGCGAAGATGAAGGACGCCGCGCTCGCCGTCTCCCGCGAGACCGGCACGCTGCTCTACATGCTGGCGCGTACCTGCCGCGCGCGGACGATCGTCGAGTTCGGCACCTCGTTCGGCATCTCGACCCTGCACCTGGCCGCGGCGCTCCGCGACAATGGCGGTGGCCGCTTAATCACCAGCGAGTTCGAGCCTTCGAAGATCGCCCGCGCGCGCGAGAACATCGCGGCGAGTGGACTCGCGGACCTCGTGGAGCTTCGCGAGGGCGACGCACTCCAGACGCTCGCCAAGGACTTGCCCGAGCAGGTCGACCTGTTGCTGCTCGACGGCGCCAAGGGCCTTTATCCGGCCATCCTGGCGCTCGTCGAAAACCGGCTGCGGCCGGGCTCCTTGATCCTCGCCGACAATGCGGATTGGAGCCCGGAATATCTGGAGCGCGTCCGCTCGCCCCAGCACGGTTACCTGTCGGTGCCGTTCGCCAGCGAGGTGGAGCTGTCGATGCGGCTCGACTGAGTCAGGGGTTGTAGATCAGCGCCGAGGCATGGTTGTAGACAGGACCGCCGCCCACCACCAGCACCTGTCCGTTGGGCAGCAAGGTCGCGGTGTGGCCCGTGAGGAAATGGCCGGTATCCTCCACGGGAGTCCACGTGCCCGTCTCCGGGTCGTACAGCTCCACGTTCTGGGAGAGGGACAGGTTGTTATTGCCCCCCACCACCAGCACCTTGCCCGAAGGCAGCAGCGTCGCCGTATGCTCGGAGCGGGGCCCGGCCATGTCGCCTATCGGCGTCCACGTGGCCGTCCCCGGGTCATACACCTCCGCGCTGGCTGTGCCTCCACCCGTCACCAGGACCTTGCCCGAGGGCAGCAACGTCGCCGTGTGAGAGGTGCGAGCGAACTGTAGGGGCGCGGTGAGGGTCCACGTCCCTGACTCCGGATCGTACAGCTCCGCCGTCGTGACCAGGTTCCCTCCGGTCACCAGGACCTTACCCGAGGGCAGCAGCGTCGCCGTATGTCCGGAGCGCTGCGCGGCCATGTCGCCCGTCGGAGTCCACGTACTCTTCACCGGATCGAACAGCTCCGCCGTGGCCGAGCCACCTCCAGCCACCAGGACCTTGCCCGAGGGCAGCAGCGTCGCCGTGTGCCCGGAGCGCAACCGGGTCATGGTCGCCACATAGTCGGTAAACCCTCGCGTTGCCGGGTCATATATCTCCACTGGGGGGTCGTAGAAGGCGGGGTCTCCTCCGGCCAGCAGCACCTTGCCCGAGGGCAGCAACGTCGCCGTACCTTTCGAGCGCGCGAAAACGTATCCCTCGTCCCTCCAGGATTTCGTCACCGGATCGTACACCTCCGGCGTGGGCGAGCCGCCTCCGACCACCAGCACCGCGCCCGAGGGCAGCAGCGTCGCCGTGTGGCGGGTGCGGCCACCGATCACGGGAGGGGAGGAGCTCTTCCAGGTCCCCTTCACCGGGTCATACACCTCGACAGAGAGCTCGCTCCCGGAAACCAGGACCTTGCCCGAGGGCAACAGCGTCGCCGTGACGCGGATCCGGCCCACGGCCATCTGGCCGGCAGACGTCCAGGTTCCCGCTTCCGGGTCGTACAGCTCCGTCTTGATAGACGCCGCGTACTGTTTCTCTCCCGAGACCACCAGCACGCGACCCGAGGTCAGCACCGTGGCCGTGAGGCGCTCACGCGGAAGAGACATGGAGCCCGCCGAGGACCACGTCCCCGTCGCCGGGTCATACACCTGCGCGGTCGCGAGCGTCGTGCCCGCGGCATTCCCCCCTATCACCAGCACCTTCCCCGAGTGGAGAAGCGCCGCGGCGTGCCAGGAGCGGGCTTTGTCCAGGGCCGCGGTGGAGCTCCACGTGCTCGTCTCGGGGTCATACAGTTCCACCGCCGTCGTCGCGCCTCCCGCCACCAGCACCTGGCCCGAAGGCAGCAGCGTCGCCGTGTGGGACTGGTGGGGCTCGGCCAGGGTGCCCGCCGGGCTCCACGTGCCCGTCGCCGGGTCGTACAGCTCCGCCGTCGCGAGACCCTTGCCCTGCGAGTCACGACCCCCCACCACCAGCACCTTGCCCGAAGGCAGCAGCGTCGCCGTGTGCTCGGCACGCTCCGTGGCCATGGAGCCCGTCAGGGCCGACGTCCTCGTCTCCGGGTCGTACAGCTCCGCCGCGGCGGTTTCACCCCCCGCCACCAGCACCTTGCCCGAAGGCAGCAGCATGGCGGTGTGGAACTTGCGGAACTGCACCAGCTCCCCTCCCAAGATGGACAGCTCCCTCACCGGGTCGTACAGCTCCGTCATGGGGGCAGTGCGAGGCAGGTTCTCCCCACCAATCATCAGCACCCTGCCCGAGGGCAGCAGCGTCGCCGTATGGCCCGTACGGCTCCAGCTCAATCCGCTCACCGCTGACCACGAGCCGGAGGGCAAGCATTGTGGCGTCCCCTGGATCGTGAAGGCCTTGGACGTGGACAGCCCCAGCGCGTTGCTCACCGTGGCCGTGATGGACACGGGTTGAGGACCGGACACGCACGGGGGCGCCGTCCAGATGACCTCGCTCGTCGAAGCGGTGCTCGTGGGCGAGCCCAGCGTCCCCACGCTCGCCTCCCAGGTGAAGCTGAGCGCGCTGTTCTGCGGATCCTTCGCCTCCACCCGAAGCGTCACGGTGCCGCTCTCCGGCACGGAAGGGGAGGATTGGGAGGAGTGCACCACCTCGGGCGGCGCCTGCACGCAGAGGGGCTCCGCGCGCTGGGCCATCCCCTTGCGCGCATCATCCACCGTGACGCTCAGGCGGCAGTCACAGGAGCCACCCGGGGGCAGGGCCTCCGGCGTGAACCGGGCGGTCGCCGAGGTGGCATCCACCCACGTCCCCGAGCACCCCGACGCGCTCCACTGGTACTTCAGCGCATCCCCGTCCTCGTCGGAGGCGGTGACCTCCACGGTGGTGGCCTCGCCCACCTTCACGGTCGAGGGCGCGACGGTGAGGCTCGCCACGTGCGGTACCCTGTTCAGCGAGCGCAGGGGCAAGAGGACCTCCACCGTCTGTCCGGAGAGGATGGTCACGCCCGAGAGCTGGCCCGCGTATCTCTTCGAACCGTCCGCGCCGAAAGCCTCCCCGGTAAACGTGCGCGCCTCCCCCACGGGTATCCCCGAGAAGGTTCCGGTCCACCCACCATCCCCCTGCGTCAGCTCCAGACTGCGCGAAGCGGTCAGGTCCGGCGCAGTGAGCGTGACCGTCACCCGCGCCACGTCGCTCGCGAACTCGGCCTCCTCGAAGCGACCCACCACCTGGACCGAGCCTACAGGGTCGGTGGGCTGCTCCGGCCGACAACCCAAGACACTTACCATCCACGCAGCCGCCAACCAGGGCAGCAGCGAGAACCCCCTCTGATACATGAATTCCTCCGATGAGAAGTCGCTCGAGACGCCGCTCAAGACGTCCCCGTGGGCAGCGCCCCCAGAGCGCCGCAATACACGAACCAGGGTGATGGCGGCGTGACGGAAAGCGCGGCGCGAGCTGCCAAAAGCAAGGTAGCACGCCCATCTACCCTCTCATCATCGACAGGGGCGACACCACGCGCGCCACGCCCAATTCCCTGCACCGCTCGGCGTTCATCGGCTGGTCCGCGGCGCTGGGCGCCTGTGCGACGGGGACGAGGGGATGGAAGTGGCCAATGCCATCCAGCGCATCCATGACGCACCCCGTCAAACCTTTGGAAGTGGACAAAGGGCGGGTCAAAGGGACTACCCTCTCGGTCAAGCCTTCCGAGGTTCGCCGAGCCCCCACGCGCGACCTGGACAGGGGGGGCAGCACACCGCATGAGCCGCATCCTGGTCATCGAGGACGAGCCCGTCATCCGCACCGAGCTGCGGCGCCTGCTGACGCGAGCAGGGCACGACGTAGCCGAGGCTGGCACGGTGCACGAGGCCCAGACGGACCATGAGCTGGACACGTTCGACCTCATCCTGAGCGACCTGCGGCTGCCGGGAGCGCCGGGCACGGACGTCATCGCCAAGGCGCCGGGCGTGCCGGTCCTCATCATGACCAGCTACGCCACGGTGCGCTCGGCGGTGGAGGCCATGAAGCTGGGGGCGGTGGACTACATCGCCAAGCCTTTCGACCACGACGAGCTGCTCCTGCAGGTGGATCGCGTGCTGCGCGAGGGCCGGCTGACGCGCCAGAACGCCGCACTGAAGCGCGAGGTGGAGCGCGCGTACTCGGTGAGCGGAATGGTGGGCAACTGCCTGGCCATGCGCGACGTCTTCGAGCGCATCCGCAAGGTGGCCGCCTCGCCGGCCACGGTGCTGGTGCTGGGCGAGTCCGGCACGGGCAAGGAGCTGGTGGCGCGCGCCATCCACGAGCAGAGCCCCCGACGTGAGGGCCCGCTGGTGGCCGTCAACTGCGCCGCCATCCCCGAGGGCCTGCTGGAGTCGGAGCTGTTCGGTCACGAGAAGGGCGCCTTCACGGGCGCGCAGGCCGCGCACGCGGGCCTGGTGGAGAGCGCGGATGGAGGCACGCTCTTCCTCGATGAGATTGGTGAGCTGCCCGCCCCCGCCCAGGCCCGCCTCCTGCGAATGATGCAGGACGGTGAGGTGCGGCGCGTGGGCGCCACCCGCTCGCGCAAGGTGGACGTGCGCATCATCGCGGCCACCCACCGCGATCTGCCCAAGCGCGTTCAGGAGGGTGCCTTCCGGCAGGATCTCTACTTCCGCCTGCGCGTGGTGGAGATCAAGCTGCCGCCCTTGCGTGAGCGCGGCGAGGACATCCCCGCGCTCGCCAAGCACCTGCTGGAGCGGGCATGCCAGAGGCTCCACCGCTCGCCTGCAACGCTATCGCCCGAGGCACTCGTGGCCATCACCACGCATCCCTGGCCCGGCAACGTG
Organism: Archangium minus; assembly: GCF_044360475.1. Taxonomy (NCBI): domain Bacteria; kingdom Pseudomonadati; phylum Myxococcota; class Myxococcia; order Myxococcales; family Archangiaceae; genus Archangium; species Archangium minus. The sequence continues at coordinate 2,995,070 of NZ_CP043494.1, read as the reverse complement.
CGCGAGTTGGAGAACGCCCTCGAGCGTGCCGTCATCCTCGCCGACGGCCCGGTCATCACCCCCGGGCTGCTCGCGCTGGAGCCGGTTGGCAACGGGGCCTTCGAGGCCAACGAAATCCCGGATCCAGGCATCGAAGGCAGCGCCTCACCTGACTCGCTGGAGGAGTACTTCCGCCGCTTCGTGCTGGAGCACCAGGACAAGCTCGGCGAGACGGAGCTGGCGCGCCGGCTGGGCATCAGCCGCAAGGCCCTGTGGGAGAAGCGCCAGCGGCTCGGGATTCCGCGCACGCGCGCGTAGACCCTACCGCCTGCGCGACGGGTGCTCCGGCACCACCCACAGGTAGAGCGTGCGGCCCTCGGACTCGACGATCCGCTCCGGCTCCCAGCCCTCGATGTCGAAAGAGTGCGAGACGATGCGCGTCCCCGGCTTCAAGTCCCGCAGCAGCTTCGGCTTCAACCGGTTGTTGACGCTCGGCAGCAGGTACATCGTCACCACCGTCGCATCATCAATGTCCGCCTTGAAGAGATCCTGCTGGCGGAACTCGGTGAGCTCCTGCACGCCCGCGGAGCGCGCGTTGGCCTCCGCCTCCTGGATGCGCTCGGGGTTGATGTCGATGCCCACCCCGCGCACGCCGAAGTTCTTCGCAGCGGTGACGACGATGCGACCATCTCCCGAGCCCAGGTCATAGAGCACATCACCCGGCTTCAAGTCGGCGACCGCCAGCATGTCGTCCACCACCTCCTGCGGGGTGGGCACGTACGGCACGTCCGGCGCGCGCTCCGGCAGGTCCGACCGACCCAGATTGGGCGGCACGTAGAAGGGCGGCTCTCCCTGACCCAGCGCAGGCGCACCGCCCCAGAGTCCCAGCCCACTCCACAGCACGACGCCGAACGCCGCTTTCCGAATCCCCATGTCGCACGACCTCCTGGTGGCGGGGGGTGCCATGTGTGAAGGGATGGACACACCGCGGAACCGGGGCAATGAGACCCCCGGGCACCGCCTTCGCTGAGTGCTCGCTGGGGCTTCGACTGGGCGGGGAGCCGGTGTTACCGGGGTGACGGGATTCGTTACCTTTCGAAACATCTGACGCGCCGTGCCAGCCTCCAAGAGCGCGAGAACATTCATGCTGTGGCCTGGAATGAGCGTTGCTCATAGAGGCTCGCGTGACACACCCCCACCCCCTCGCACCTCCATTTCCCGCATGAGCCCACGGGCCGCTCTGGCCACCCCCTGAACATCCTCGAGCCACCCCCACCCAGGAGACGCACCGGATGATGTACCAACCCACGGACGGGTTTCGCTGGACCGCACGCCTCCAGAGCCTGGAGGACTACCAGCTCCTCTACCGCAGGAGCATCGAGAAGCCCGAGGAGTTCTGGGGCGAGATGGCCCAGGCCCTCACGTGGTTCCACCCGCCGGACACCATCCTGGACGCGGACCTGGACCTGGCGGACTTCTCGTGGTTCGGGGGAGGCCGGCTCAACGCCTGCTACAACGCGGTGGACCGGCACGTGAAGACGCGCCCCGGCAAGCCCGCCATCATCTGGGCGAAGAACGAGCCGGGAGAGTACGAGATCATCACCTGGCGCGACCTCAAGCACAACGTGGGCCGCGTGGCCAACGTGCTCAAGGCCCATGGCGTGCGCAAGGGAGACCGCGTCTGCATCTACCTGCCCATGGTGCCGGAGCTGGCCTACACCATGCTGGCGTGCGCGCGCATCGGCGCGGTGCACTCGGTGGTGTTCGCCGGCTTCTCCGCCGGGTCCCTGCGCGAGCGCATCCTCGACTCGGGCGCCCGGGTGCTCGTCACCGCCAACGAGGGGCCACGCGGCGCGAAGCGGGTCCAGACCAAGGCCATCACCGATGAGGCGGTGGAGGGCCTCTCCCAGGTCCAGTCCGTGCTGGTGGTGCGCCGCACGGAAACCCACGTGCCCATGCAGGCCGGCCGCGACTGGTGGCTGGACCAGGAGATGAGCAAGCACCGCGGCACCTGCCCCGTGGAGTGGATGGCCGCGGAGGATCCCCTCTTCATCCTCTACACCTCGGGCAGCACCGGCAAGCCCAAGGGCGTCATGCACACCACGGGCGGCTACCTCGTCTACGCCGTCACCACGCACCGCTACGTCTTCGACCTGCAGCCGGACGATGTGCACTTCGGCACCGCGGACATGGGGTGCATCACCGGCCACACCTACGTGCTGTACGCGCCGCTGACGAACGGGACGACCACCGTGCTCTTCGAGTCCTTGCCCACCTACCCGGACGCGGGGAGGCTGTGGCAGGTGGTGGACGACCTGAAGGCCACCGTGCTCTTCACCGTGCCCACCGCGCTGCGCGTCCTCATCCGGGAGGGGGACGCGTACGTGAAGAAGTCCTCGCGCAAGAGCCTGCGGCTGCTGGCCTCCGCGGGCGAGCCCATCAATCCCGAGGTGTGGCGCTGGTACCACGACGTGGTGGGAGAGGGCCGCTGCCCCGTGGTGGACAACTGGTGGCAGACGGAGACGGGCGGCGTGCTCATCGCCCCCCTGCCGGGCGCGATCCCCTGCAAACCCGGCAGCGCCACCCTGCCCTTCTTCGGTATCGAGCCGGTGCTGGTGGACGACGAGGGCCGCGTCCTCGAGGCCAACGGCGCCTCCGGCAATCTGTGCATCGCCCGCACCTGGCCGGGCCAGGCCCGCACCGTGTGGGGCAACCACCAGCACTTCATCGACACCTACTACTCGCGCTTTCCCCGCCTCTACTTCACCGGGGATGGCTGCCGCCGCGACGAGGACGGCTACTACTGGATCACCGGCCGCGTGGATGACGTGCTCAACGTCTCCGGCATCCGTCTGGGCACCGCCGAGCTGGAGAGCGCGCTGGTGGCCCACGACGCCGTCGCCGAGTCCGCCGTGGTGGGCTTCCCGCACGAGATCAAGGGTACGGGCGTGTGCGCTTTCGTCACGCTCAAGCCCGAGTACCAGGACACCAGCCCGGAGCAGATGGAAGGCGCCCTCAAGAAGCAGGTGCGCCACGTCATCGGCCCCATCGCCACGCCGGACCAGGTGCGCATCGTGTCCGGCCTGCCCAAGACACCCTCGGGGACGATCCTCCGCCGCATGCTGCGGAAGATCGCCTCGGGCGAGACCCAGGACCTGGGCGACACCTCCACCCTCGCCGAGCCCACCGTCCTCGACGAGCTATTGAAGCAGCAACTGCAGATGGAATCGCGCCGCTGAAGCACACCCCAAGGAGAAACCCTGCACCATGTCTCAGAAAACCAAGGCTGAAGAGCTCGAAGCCCTGGCGGCGGCGCGCTGGCGCGTAGCCGCCGTCCTCACCGCCGGCATGCTGGTGACCTACTTCGGCTTCATCCTGCTCGTCGCTTACAACAAGCCGCTGATGGGCCAGCAGATCGCCCCGGGGTTGTCGCTCGGCATCCTCCTGGGGGCGCTCGTCATCGGCGCCGCCTGGGTGCTCACCGGCATCTACGTCGTCTGGGCCAACAACCGCTACGACAAGGCCCTCCACCAGTACCGCCGCTGAACCGGAGCTACGCGAATGAATCCCCAGCAGGCACAGACCTCGATTGGCCAGACCAACTACACGGCCATCATCTTCTTCCTGGCGTTCGTAGGTCTCACGCTCGCCATCACGTACTGGGCAGCGCGCAAGACGAAGACGACCTCGGAGTTCTTCACCGCCGGCGGCGGAGTGAGCGCGCTGCAGAACGGCTTTGCGCTCGCCGGCGACTTCATGAGCGCCGCGAGCTTCCTGGGCATCGCCGGACTTGTGGCGCTCTCCGGCTTTGATGGCCTTATCTACTCGGTGGGCTGGCTCGTGGGCTGGCCGGTGGTGACGTTCCTCATCGCCGAGCCCCTGCGCAACCTGGGCAAGTACACCTTCGCGGACGTGGTGGCCTACCGGCTGAAGCAGACGCCGGTGCGCATCTCCGCCGCCATCGGCACGCTCACCGTGGTGGCCTTCTACCTCATCGCCCAGATGGTGGGCGCCGGCAACCTCATCCACATGCTCTTCGGCCTGTCCTACGAGGCGGCCGTCGTCATCGTGGGCGTGGTGATGATCCTCTACGTCCTCTTCGGAGGAATGATCGCCACCACCTGGGTGCAGATCGTCAAGGCGGTGCTGCTGCTGCTGGGCGCGACGGCGCTGGCGGTGATGGTGCTGATGAAGTTCCACTACAACCCGCTGGAGCTGTTCCAGGCGGCGGCCAACCAGTACGGCCCGGAGGTGCTGGCGCCAGGCAAGCTGGTGACCAACCCGCTGGAGGCGGTGTCGCTGGGCCTGGGCCTGATGTTCGGCACGGCGGGCCTGCCGCACATCCTCATGCGCTTCTACACGGTGCCCAACGCGAAGGCGGCTCGCAGCTCCGTGTTCTATGCCACCGGCCTCATCGGCTACTTCTACCTGGTGACGTTCATCCTCGGCTTCGGCGCCTCGGTGCTGATGGGCCGCTCGGCCATCACCGCCGTGGACAAGGGCGGCAACATGGCGGCGCCCATGCTGGCCGAGGTGGTGGGCGGCACGCCCTTCCTGGGCTTCATCTCCGCGGTGGCCTTCGCCACCATCCTCGCGGTGGTGGCCGGTCTGACGCTGTCGGGCGCGGCGGCGCTCTCCCATGACCTGTGGACGAGCGTGGTGCGCAAGGGCAAGTCGCCCGAGCACGAGCAGCTGCGTGTGGCCCGTCTGGCCAGCCTGGGCCTGGGCATCCTCGCCATCTTCCTGGGCATCATCTTCAAGGGGCAGAACGTGGCCTTCATGGTGGGCCTGGCCTTCGCCATCGCCGCGAGCGCCAACTTCCCCGCCCTGCTGCTGTCCACGCTCTGGAAGGGCTTCACCACGCGCGGCGCGGTGGCCAGCATGATCACGGGCTCGGCCAGCGCGGTGCTCCTCATCGCCCTGTCGCCCACGGTGATGGTGGAGCTGCTGGGCAGCAAGACGGCGATCTTCCCGCTGAAGAACCCGGGCATCGTCACCATGCCGCTGTCCTTCCTGGTGGGCTGGGTGGTGTCGCTGCTCGCACCCGAGCCCGAGGCGGCTGACCGCTACGCCGAGGTGCGCCACCGCATGCACGTGGGTGCGGAGGCCGATGAGTCCAGCTCCAGCGCGGCCAACAAGCCCACGGTGGCCCCCGTGACGACCACGGGTCCCCAGACGACCTGAGCTGTGCCTGGCGGGGGCCGGGCTCCTTCAGGCCCCCGCCGCCTCAGCAGGACTGACCGCACACACGAGTCGAGCCGTTGGGGCACACCGTGGCGATGGTGCCGCTCTCCTGGCAGGTGACGTCGCAGTTGCCGGTGTTCTGGCAGTCCACCCGGCACGTCCCGGTGCAGGTGACGTCGCAGTTGCCGACGCGCTGGCAGGAGACCTCGCTCTCGGGCCCCACGGTGAACGCGCAGCTCGACGCATCCGAGCAGCGCTGACGGCAATTCGCCCCGCATTGCGCCTCGCAGGAGCTGAGCCGGCTGCACTCCAGCTCGCAGCCGACGCCGCAGCGGACATCGCAGTCCGGCCCATCCGTACAGGCCAGCTTGCAGCCTTCGTCCAGACACTCGCCCGAGCACCGGGGCCCGGGTTTGCACGTACAGGTGTCGCCCTCGCAGTCCACCTCGCCTCCATCGAAAGGCGAGGAGCTGCAACCCAGGGCGGCGGACAGGAGGATGAGCACAGGTAGGAGCTTGAGCACGGCGAGTATCCTAAGCACCGCTCCGTCGGCTGGAAGCTCTCGCCGTTCATTACACGACGCAATCCCAGCTGTTTCCCGCCGGGTGGAGGGAGGGTGGAGAGCAGCCTCCAGGCAAGGCTGTCATCCTCATGTCCTCGCCTGCGTTGTACCCACCCGAAGGAGTCGCGACATGACGGTCCGTACCCTGTTGCTGGTTCTCTCCACCACCACCCTGTCGGCGCTCGCGGGCTGCGCGACCACGCAGACGGCGCCCCGTGAGGACGCCGCCGCCAGCACCTCCACGCAGGTCTCGGAGCAGGGCCAGGGCGAGCACAAGGGATGCAGCTGCGCCCACCACAAGGCCCAGGACGGCGCCGCACAGGCCGCGGACGCCAAGGGCTGTGGCTGCCCGCATTGCGCCAAGATGGCCACCAAGACCGGCGCGGAGGAAGCAAAGTCGTGCGGCTGCTCGCACAAGCAGAACGGCGGCCAGGCCCAGGCCATGGACAGCGAGAGCTGAGACAGGACAAGGAGAGAACGCGCGAGTGGTCCGCACCGAGCACGATGCCCTGGAGCTCATCCGCCAGAAGCGTGTCGTCACCGAGGTCCCCGCCCACGGAATGACCTCGCTCGTCGAGGCCGTGGCCGGTGGCCCGGTGCACGGAAGCTGGCGGACCCACGCCAAGGGCCGACTGATGTACCGGCTCGGCCGCATCCTGAGGGCCTCCGACGAGGTGCTCGCCGTGCGGCTCGTGGAAGGCAAGGTGGCCTTCGTGGACCCCTCGCTGTGGCCGGCGGTGTACCGCATGGCCATGGAGCCCTCGCGCCGCCGCCGCTCGCTCGAGGGACTCTCCCCCCAGTCCCGCGCCCTGCTGACAGCGGTGGAGCGGGACCGGGTGGTGCGCCTGGACAAGGAGAGCGAGTGGACGAAGGCGCGTGAGGCCTTGGAGGAGCGGCTGCTCGTGCACGTCTCCGAGACCGAGCTCGAGGGCGGCCACCACGTCACCGTCCTCCGCTCCTGGCGGGACTGGGTCTCGCCGACGGTGAAGGAAGCCGCGGAAGCCATCACCTACGACGAGGCGCTCGCGCGACTGCGCGAAGCCTGCGGCGGAGCCCCGGCGGGGCTCGGTTCGTGGGTGCCCTGAGACTCGAGCTCAGAACATGTCGGGCATGGCCGGCGGCGTCCCGGAGAAGAGCGCCGTAGCCGTGCGCAGAGAGTCCTCATCGGCTTGGAGGACCCCGGCGAGCTGGAGTGCGGAGGGCGACAGGAAGCCGCTGTAGAGCGGAGCGAGCGCCCGCACGTGCAGCTTCACATCCCCATCCCCGCCAGGGCGTACCTCGGCCTCGCCGTTCTCCACCTCTAGCACGAAGCGACCGCTGTTCTCCGGGAAGAGGTCATCGTCCACCTCGAGGTGCAGCGCCCCCGAGTGCCCAGCCGGGTAGCCGCGGGCCTGGAGCGCCGCGGGCACATCCAGCACGCGCAGCATCCAGTGATAGCGGAGCTTCACCGAGTACGTCTGCTCGCGCAGGAGGAAGAGGAGCGGCTCCGCCGGTCCGCCCCGCCACACCACCTCGGTGGCCAGCGAGCGGTGGTCGCCGATGAAGCTCAGCAGCCGCCGCCCCGCGGCCGGAGTGAGTGCGATGAGATCGGTGAGGCTCAGCTCCTGCGCGAAGCCCTGAGGCATGCGCCGTCGTGTCAGGTAGACGTAGCCTTCCACTCCCGCCTGGCCCTCCACGAGGAAGCCATAGGCAAGCTCCCCCCGGGGGTGGGTGACGCGATTCCAGGCATACGCGCCTCGGTCGAGCCACCCCTGCTGGCGCTGTGCGTAGCGACGGTAGACGTCGTGAAGGGACGGCATGTCGGACACCTCCACCGGCCGCAGCGAGAGGGAGCGCTCCTGGATGTCGAGCCCCACGAGCTGCACGCGGCTCTCGAAGCTCGAGCCGGCCTGCTCGAAGCCGACACGCCGGTAGAGAGGCTGGGTGGAGGGATAAAGAGCGACGAGGGGGACGCCCTGAGTGCGCAGCTCCCGGAGACATGCCTGCATGAGCCGAGTGCCCGTGCCCTTGCCTCGGAAGGCGGGTGCCACCCCCACCCCGCCGATCCCCGCCAGGGTGACCCGCCGTCCACCCCACCACTGGCCCATGGGGATGGAGACGAGCGTGGCGGCCACCGTTGCGCCCTCGCGCAACACCCGCACGTGGGCCCCCCCGGCCTCCACCTTCTGCGCCACGACACGGGCCTCGTCCGGAGTGAGGGCGAAGGCCTGGGAAACGATGTCATCCACCGCGGCGAGCTCTCGCTCCCCCTGCGGTGGACCGAACTGCGCTGCTGTGGGCTCCATGCGTTCCTCCCAGCTCTAAGGAGGCGCAGCCTAGGACAGACGCGTCCCGCCCGTACCCATTACGTGAGCAGTGTTCCGCCATCCACCAGTACGGTGCTGCCCGTCATGTAGTCGCTCGCGGACGAGGCCAGGAAGACAGCCACCTTGGCGATGTCATCGGGCTCGCCGAGGCGTCCGAGCGGAATCTTCGTCTTCTCGAAGTCCGCGCGCCACGCCGCCTCCTGCTCCGGCGTCATCACGTCCTTGAGGGCCTGGGAACCGCCCTCGGTGTAGATATTCCCGGGAGCGATGGCATTCACCCGGATGCGATGGGGCCCCAGCTCGAGCGCGAGGCTCTTGGTGAACATGGTCACGCCCGCCTTCGAAGTGTCGTACGCCGCGAGCCCCACCATGGCCGGATGGAAGGCAGCGATGGAGGTGATGTTGATGATGCTCCCGCCCACCCCCTGCTGAACCATCCGGGCCCCTGCCGCCTTCGACGCGAAGATGAGCCCTCGGACATTCACGCGATAGACCTGGTCGAGGAGCTCGGGTCCCATCCGCGACACGGGCACGTTGGGGTAGATGCCGGCGTTGTTCACCAACACGTCCACCCGGCCGAAGCGCTCGACGCAGCGGGCCACCATGGCCTCCCCCGCCCCATCTTCCGAGACGTCTACTCGCATCACCTCGACGCTGCCTGGACCCCTGGGCAGGCGCTCGAGCGACTCCATCGCCGCCTTCTCGTTCACATCCGAGAGCAACACGTTCGCGCCGCCCTCGATGAAGCGCCGGACGATGCCAAAGCCGATGCCCATCGCTCCACCGGTGACGATGGCGGTCTTCCCTGAGATGTCGAATGGATTCGTCGCTGCCATATATGGGTGTACCTCCCTGTGTGCTGGCTTCACCCCAGGCCTCCTGGCTGGAGCCCCGGCAACATGGCAGAAACCGCCCGTGTGTCGCTGGACAGCGCGCTTTTCATGGTTACAGGGAGGGCGTTCGCGCCCCCCAGGGGCGCCCGGAGGAATCAATGTCCGTCGACACCCCGAGGGAAACCCACAAGTTCCAGGCGGAGATCAACCAGCTCCTGAACCTGGTCATCAACTCCCTCTACAGCCATAAGGAGATCTTCCTGCGCGAGCTCGTGTCGAACGCGTCGGACGCGCTCGACAAGCTGCGCTTCCGCTCGGTCACCGAGCCCGAGCTGCTGGAAGGAGGGGCCCCGCTGGAAATCCACCTCCTGCCAGATGCGGAGAAGGGCACGCTGACCATCGAGGACACCGGCATCGGCATGACGCATGACGAGCTGGTGAAGAACCTGGGCACCATCGCCCACTCCGGCTCGCGCGAGTTCCTGGAGCTGGCGTCGCAGCGGGGCCAGAAGGACGTCAACCTGATTGGCCAGTTCGGCGTGGGCTTCTACAGCGCCTATCTGGTGGCTGACCATGTCGAGGTGGTGAGCCGGGCCGCGGGCAAGGACTCGCAGGCCTGGAAGTGGACCTCGGACGCCAAGGGCAGCTTCACCGTGGAGCCCGCCGAGCGCGCCACGCGGGGCACCTCCATCACCCTGCACCTGAAGGAGGACCAGAAGGAGTTCCTCGACGAGTGGCGGCTGCGCTCGTTGGTGACGCAGTACTCGGACTACGTGAGCCACCCCATCAAGCTCCAGGTGAAGCGGACGACCGGAGAGGGTGACGCGAAGAAGACCGAGACGCAGCTCGAGGTGGTGAACAAGGCGAGCGCGCTGTGGCAGCGCTCGAAGAGTGAGATCACCGACGAGCAGTACCAGGAGTTCTACAAGCACCTGTCGCACGACTGGGAGAAGCCACTGGCGTGGACGCACTTCCGGACGGAAGGCAACCAGGTCTTCACGGGGCTGCTCTTCCTCCCGAAGAACCCGCCGTTCGACCTGAACAGCCCGCAGCAGCGCGGGGTGAGGCTGTTCGTGAAGCGGGTGCTCATCATGGACCGCTGCGAGGAGATGCTGCCGCAGTGGCTGCGCTTCGTCCGGGGCGTGGTGGACTCGGATGACCTGCCGCTGAACGTGTCGCGTGAACTGCTGCAGGACTCGGCGGTGGTGAAGGCCATCCACAAGCACGTGACGAAGAAGACGTTGGACATGCTGGAGAAGCTGGCCAAGGACAAGCCGGAGGACTACCGGACGTTCTGGCAGAGCTTCGGCACGGTGCTGAAGGAGGGCCTGGCGGTCGACACCGAGCACCGCGAGAAGCTGGGCGCGCTGGTGCGCTACGAGAGCTCGCGCGAGGAGGGCCTGACGTCGCTGGCGGACTACGTGTCGCGCATGAAGGAGGGCCAGGAGGCCATCTATTACGTCTTCGGCGAGTCGAGGAAGGCGGTGGTGGACTCGCCGCACCTGGAGGCGCTGAAGAAGCGCGGGTACGAAGTGCTGTACATGACGGACCCGGTGGACGAGTGGGCGGCGCAGGGGCTGCGCGAGTACCAGGGCAAGCCGCTGGTGTCGGCGATGCACGCGGACCTGAAGCTCAAGGAGACGGAGGAGGAGAAGCGCGAGAAGGAGCAGCGCGCGAAGGGGCTGGGGCCGCTGGCGGAGCGGATGAAGGAGGTGCTCAAGGAGCAGGTGCGCGAGGTGCGGGTGTCGGATCGCCTGACGGACTCGCCGTGCTGCCTGGTAGTGCCCGAGGGCGGCTCGCACGCGTTCGTGGAGCGGCTGCTGCGTGAGCGGGGCCGGAGCGTGCCGCGCGCCAAGCGGATTCTGGAGGTGAACCCGACGCACCCCATCATCGAGCACCTGAAGGCGCTGCAGGAGAAGGAGCCGAGCTCGGCGCAGGTGACGGAGTGGGTGGAGATGCTCTACGACCAGGCACTGCTCACGGAGGGCAGCAGCGTGGAGGATCCGAACCGCTTCGCCCGGCGAATGACGGCGCTGATGACGCAGCTGGCGGCGCAGAAGGTGCCGCCCGCGGGCGCGGTGGCTTCCGGCCCCGAGACGCCCACGTCGGACGCGCAGCCCACGGAGGGAAGCGCGGTGGCATCCGGCCCCGAGACGCCGCTCCCGAGGAACTGAGCAGCGCGTTCAAATGAGAGGGGCTCCGCCGGTGCTCGAGTGCGAGTACCGGGGAGCCCCTTCTCCGTTCGGGACCGCGCTCCCAGCACTGGAGCGCGGTCCCGAAGAACACCTGACCTACTTCCGGCGACGGCGGGAGACGAAGGCGGCGAGCCCCATCAGCACCATCACCGCCGCCGACGGGTCACCGGCAGGCGACGAGCAGCCGCAGCTAGAGGGCTCCTCTTCGCCACCGTCGCCACCACCATTCCCATTGCCAGGATCGCCGCCACCATCCGGCGTACCCGGGTTGCCGCCACCATCCGGCGTACCCGGGTTGCCGCCACCATCCGGCGTGCCGCCGGCAATGGTCCACGTGTGGCGGACAGGCGGAGATTCCACGTTGCCCAACGTATCCTGGGCGCGAATCTCGACGGTGTGGGTCCCTGCGGAAAGGTCCGAGAGACTGTACGGGCTCTCGCACGGGGCGAACGCAGCATCGTCCAGACGGCACTGGAAGGTGGCCTTGGCGTCGTCCGACGAGAAGTTGAACGTAGCGCTCGTCTGCTCCGTCTGCGAGGGCGGAGCCTCCGTGATCGTCGTCACGGGCGCAGTGGCATCCACGCTGAAAGCACGGACTGCCGAATCGGTACTCTCGTTGCCAGCCGCATCGACGGCACGCGCCTTGACGCGATACTCGCCATCCCCGAGGGCCGTCTTCGGAACGAAGTTCCAGGCGCCGGTGGTGGAAGCCGTCGTCGTCCCCACTTCACTGTCATTGATGAAGACATGGACGGTGCTGTTGACCTCGGCCGTGCCGGAAATGGTCGGAGTGCGGTTGTTGAGCGAAGAGCCAACACCCGGCGCCGTCACCACGGGAGCTCCAGGAGGGGTGAGATCCACATAGACGGTGATGGGCGCGGTCTTCTCGCTCCAGGCATCGTCAATGACAGCGGCGAATTCGAGCACGTATGACCCTTCGCCAAGGGGTCCGAGTGATCCCTGGAATGTGCCTGACTCCGAACGCGTCACCCCCTTGCTATAGGTGCCGTTGACGAAGCAGGCGACATAGCCACTGCTACGGCCATTGCCACTCTGCGGCCCCGTCGTCTCGAAGCTAAAGTACGCAGCCTTGAACGCCTTGCCGTTTGAGGGGCTCAGCACCGTAGGCTTGGAAGGAGTGATGTAGCCGGTGGTGTAGCCGGGAGCCGGGGGGAAGACCGTTCCTGGCTGGCCTGCCGTGGCGCCATAACTGACATCATAGGGAGTCGTGGTCGAGTCCTGCTTTTGCCCGAAGAAGCCGAGAGACACCGAAGAGGGGCAGTACGCACCACTTGTGGCCTGATACAAAATATAGCCACCGCTCCCTCCGCCCCCAGGACCCACGTAGGAGGTGCCTCCCGCGTTGGTACTCGCTCCGCGCCCGCCCCTGGCCTCCAAGCCGGAGCACGCGCCCTGACCCACGAGCCGCAAGTGGATGGAGCCACCCGCCCCGGCTCCGCTCCCGCCATCCGTCAGGCTATTGCTCACCTGGGCGTTGCCTCCGCTGGCCGCGATGGTGCCAGCCCCCAACATCAGATTGGCCCGGATGAAGACGACACCGCCTCCATTGCCTCCGGCGCCACCCTTTCCATCCGCCCCATGTCCGGCGCCACCGCCACCGCCAAAGAGAAACCGCTCCTCGGGGTTGTACAACAGACGGGCTCCGCCCTGCCCCCCCACGTTGCGCGCTCCATCCAGCGAGGAATGGGAAAACCCACCCTGGCCGCCCCTGCCCCAGTTGCCGCCTCCACCACCTCCAGATTTCAAGCAGACGCCCCCACCACCGCCGGTGCTCACGTTGCCGCGGCCGGTGGACGTGGGACCATAGGCGAGGGCAATGCCCTCACCTCTCTGGGCTCCCTTGGGCGCGATCTCATCGAGACCCGAACAGCCGCCCGCGCCACTGCTGTCCTGGACATACGCTCCGCCCCGGAATCCCGCTCCGGATGCTGAAATCGTTCCAGCGTTGGAGAGGGTCCCTTGCACCAGGAAGGCAACGATGCCGCCCGTGCTCCCGTCCCATGGCTTCGCTACGATGGTACCAGCGCTACTGACCTGGACCGTCGTGTACTCCGGCACGTGAACCACCTGTGACACCGAAGCGGCATAGCCCTTGATGAGCGGCTGGGTCAGCACCAAACGGTTTCCCGACACCGAGGACACCCGCGCCAGCTCCCAGGACCCCACCGACGAATCGACAGCGTCCAGGTCGATGCTCGTCGTGGAACCCGACGTGGGTACGGGGATCAGCCCCGTCGTCTGATGCACCAGGATCAACTGGCCCGCCGTGAACCCGCTGGCGGATTGCACATCGATGAAGGTGGCCCCCGGCGCGAGCTTCGCGACCACCTGTGCGTAACGATTGACAACTGTCCCGGCTGTCGAAACCGTTAGCGCCCCATCCCGTCCAGTTCCGAGTACGAAAGTGTCGTATCCGGCTCGGGCCGGAAAGGCCCAGGCAGCCACCCACACGAGCGCGGCTGCAATCCAATGTCTTGATGATCTACACACGTTCTTCATTCCTCCAACAGGCACGAAGGTCTCCGGGCTACCGCCTGGGCCGTCTTGCCGAGAAAACAGCCAGCCCCAGCAGCCACAGAGTGGCCAGTACCGAGGAGCCTCCCGTTGTCGTCGAACAGCTCAATCCGCCACCAATCACCTTGCTATCACCGCCCAGGTACACCTGCCAGGTACGGCTGGCGGGCGACTTATCCTCGTTCTTCACTTGATCCAGCGCCCGCACCCGCAGGTTGTGCTCGCCCGCTGGCATGTCGTACGTCATCGTTGCTTCGCACTGTTCGAAAGGACCGAAATCGAGGCTGCACTCGAATGTCACCTCGCTCTCCGAGGCACTGAATTGGAACGAGGCCTGGGTCGTCCGGATCCTGCCCGAAGGGCCATCGGTGATCGTCGTGTCGGGAGGAGTCGCATCCACCATCACGGTGCGCGTCGTCGGATCAGGCCCCTTGTTTCCGGCAGCATCAGTGGCCCAGGCCTGCAGCTCATACCGGCCATCCGTCACCGCGAGTTCGACCGCGACCTTCCAGACTCCCTGCTCGTTGGCGGTGGCGCTGCCCACCTTCGCGGTGCCCAGGAAGACGTCCACCGTGCTGCCCTGCTCGGCCATGCCACGGACCTCGGAAAACGCCGTGGACAGCACGGCATCCGCTTCGGGCCACGTGATGTCAGGGGCAGCAGGCGGAGCGGTATCCACGACCCATTTATACTCGAAAGGAGTTGGGTCCACGTTCTGGGCCGCATCCCTCGCCTGAACCCTCAACACGTGCTCACCACTGCTCAACCCGGTATAGGGCTCGCTCGGACACACGGTGAACGACAAAGCGGTATCCAAGGCACACTCGAAGGTGGCCCCAGCCTCCGACCTGAAGACGAACGAGGCAGTGCTCGAGTTGGTCAGTGGCCGTGGTCCTGATTCGACAAAGGTATCAGGCTCCACCCTGTCCACCCGCCACGTGTATTGAGCGGGTGACGGATCGACATTGCCCGCCCTATCCTTCGCACGAACCTGCAGTGTATGCGTCTGGTCACCCGTAAAGCCCGCTGTCTCATGAGGAAAGGTGTCCGTGTTTTCGCAAGACGCAAACCCGACATCATCCAGGTTGCACTCGTACTCAATCCCTGTCGCATCCGAGGGAGAACCAAAGCCAAAGGTAGCGAAAGCCTGGTTGGTCAGTTTATCGGGAAGAGTTGACACGAATGCTGTGTCAGGAGGATCCGTATCAACGAAGAACTGTCTCTTGGTCGCCCCACTCAGGTTGCCCGCTTCATCCCGGATGACGACCCATACATAGCGCGATCCATCATCCTGGCGCGGCAAGGTCGTCTGCCACTCCTTGTTTCCAGGCAGGAGAAACTTCAATGCAGGAGTGTCATCGACATCCTCATCGATATAAACCTGTACGTAGAATGGCTCTGACGGCCGATCCGTCGGCAGCGCGCGCCCCTTGCCTTGCAAGGATGGGGTCTGCGTTCTCAAAAAAAGTCCATCCGCCGCGGGCACATCAATGCTCGAAGATGCCGGCTTAGACAAGTCCACGGTCCACGTAAAGGAGGCAGTGTCGAGATCGATTCCAGCGGAGGCGCTCAGGGACAGGGTATAGGAACCATCCGTCAGGC
This sequence comes from Archangium minus, assembly GCF_044360475.1. Taxonomy (NCBI): domain Bacteria; kingdom Pseudomonadati; phylum Myxococcota; class Myxococcia; order Myxococcales; family Archangiaceae; genus Archangium; species Archangium minus. The sequence goes on along the minus strand of NZ_CP043494.1, from coordinate 2,979,874 downwards.
CTGTGTACTCGAACGACGCCGAGCAGCCCCTCCAATCATGCACGGGGGCGGTCTCACCACTCTTGATGAGTTGACATTGATACTCCGTAGGAGTCCGGTTGGAGCTCAGAGCGAAGAGTGCCGTCGAGAACCGGCTCAACTCGGCAGGAGATTTGTCAATGGAGATTTGGAACTCCGCATTACTGACATTCCAGAAACAGCCGACGGGAGTCGCATCGACATTACCGGCTTTATCCACAGCCCGCGCAAGCAGGACATGATCCCCCTCCTTTACGGATTCGATCGAGTACGTGCTCGAGCAGGGAGTCACACCATATTCCGCTCCATCGAGGCTGCACTGAAAGGACACACTCGCGAGCGTATCAGGCGACTCCACACCAAAACTGAAATTATAGGGCGCCGATGCCGAAGTACGATCAGGGCAACTACCCAGCGTGGTCTGAGGGGCAGTCCAATCAATCTTCAGGGTATAGGACGCCGATGCGGTCCTTCCCACCTCGTCTTCAGAATTGACCGTGAGCGTGTATGTCTGACCATCCGCTAGATCGCTCGTCGGGTCGACACTCCATCGCCACGCTCCATTGGTGCCAGCCGGAGAAACCGCCACGAGCGTCTGCGCCGGAGTGGTCGTGAGTGTCACGGTCACGCGCCCTGGCTCGTTGAGCTCACCCGTAATGGAAGGCCTCTTGAGGTTGATATCCAAGGAGGTGCCATCCGGGAATCCACCCGTTCCCCCTGTCTTGCTGCCCACGGACAGAACCTTCAACGTGGGATTGGACTGATCCACAAAATACAGGACTTCGGTGGCGGCTGCACCGGGGTTACCTGCATTATCCGTGACGGTAACCAATAGCTTGGCCGGAGTGGAAGGAAGAGTACCCGTCGCAACGGCCGCCAACGCCGTGAACTCCCAAACACCACTGCCATCCACGGTCTTATTTCCCACCGTGGCGGAGTTATCTGACCTCTTGACCACCACGGTGCTGTTGGGCTCGGCAAACCCCTTGATGCCAGGGGTAGTGGTGTTGATCTTCACGGCGGTCGTGGAGTTTGGCACCGGCACGCCACCGAGATGGGTCACCGTAGGAGCACTGGGTGGCGTCTTATCCACGGTGAATCTCACACTCGCCGACGGACTTGGATTACCCGCTTCATCCTGCCCCACCGCTTGCAACAAGTGCGACCCCTCAGTGACTGCGACTGACCCCAAGTTCCATTCGGCCCCGGCGGACGCCACCGTCGCTTCACCCTTTGATACTCCGTCAATCGAAATCAGCACCTTACCTTTTTCCGCAAATGTGCCTTTGATCGTTGGATTAAGGTTGTTGCTGACCAATTGTGGGAAGCCAGAAGACACCACTGGAGCTGCGGTAGGAGCCTGCTCATCTATCGTGAAATAGTAGTAGAAACTCGGGTTACTGGTACCGTCCGTATTCGTTGCAGTTACCACCAAGCCATGCAGCCCATCCGTCGTCAGTGCCTTGTATGGAGTGGCTGTCCACACCCAATCACAACTTCCACCAGGGCAGGAGTCTCCGTTGGCCTTTGCAGTCAACGTCTGCTCCAGATTCGTCAGCAGTCCTGTGAGCGAATCCCGGCCATAAATTTTCACCTCGACAGTTGTATTGGGGTCACTTGTGCCAACGAGTGGTGGCTGCAAGGTTCCGACAGGCAAGGGTTTGAACGGGTCCTGCCAGGTCGAACTCGATCTACCTGCAATAGAAGTGACTTTGGGAACCTTCGGGGCGGCCATAGGCAGCACGGAGTCGTCCCTTGTAGCGTCAGCGGACCGGCTGACCACGAAGGAATGGAGTGAGCTCCTCTCACTCTGGAGTCCCTGATAGGAGGTCTCCGCCTGAACGATGTGATTGCCCGCAGTCAGCGCCAGAGTCGGCGTGAAGGAAAAGACTCCGTCCGCGGCAACCACGCGCCCTGCTTCAGCCCCATCCAGGTAGACGATCACATCCATACCGGACATGGCTCTGCCGAGAATGGCAGGCCTCGAGGTGTCTACGGTGGAACCATCCCCGGGCCACACAATCGTGGCCGGCTCCGGACGGATGAGTCCACCCGGGAGAACCGTCACGGACTCCTCTCCACTGACTGCGGGAACCTCGCTCCAGGAGTCAGACAACCCGGCCCCGGCGGAAATGGGACAACCCGTCACCGAAGAGGACTGATACAGCACCCTGCCAGCGCCACCACCGCCCCCAGACACCGGCTCCGAGGAGCCCAGGCTCGCGCCGCCCCGTCCTCCCTCCGCATGAAGGCCCCCACAGCGCATGGGGCCTGCCAGACGCAACAAGATGCTGCCTCCTGCACCACCTCCGCCCGGCCCATCGGAGACAGAGAAGCCACCTGCCTCTCCCGAGGCGCTGATGGCTCCACTTCCGTCCAACCCGCCAGCGCGGATGAAGATAGCGCCACCGCCCCGGCCTCCTTGGGCCTCATGCGCCAGTTGCTCACCACGCACAGAGCCGCCACCACCGCCACCTCCAAAGGTGAGGTGATCGAGCAGCGAGTAGACGAGCGACGCCCCGCCCTTTCCACCTGAGCCCCAGGGCAGCATTCCCGCCTGACCACCCGCGCTCGCGTTACCACCGCCGCCTCCTGCGCGCCCATGGCACGAGCCTCCTCCTCCACCATTGGCCACGTTCTCGGGGCCGGTGGCGCGACCATGGGCCGTGCTGTCCACGCCCTCTCCCGTTCCTCCCGCCGAGGAGCAGCCCTTCTCCTGCCACGTGGGGCTGCCCCCACTGAAACCCATGCCACTGACATCGATGCGTCCTTCGTTGAGGACTGTGCCCGTCGCCAGGAATGCGAGCACACCACCCGTGGCACCATTCCAGGGCTGGGCCACGAGGCTCGCCCCAGGCAGGACATGAACAGAGGTGAGCTCCGGCACGCGGATGACCTGGCTCACCTCCGCCGCGTACGAGTAGAGGAGTGGGGAACGCAGAGACAGCACGTCACCATCGACGGCGTACACCCTGGCCAGTTCCCAACGACCCACCGCGTCCTGGCTGAGTACCATGGGCTCCACGCGGCCCGGCACGGCTGCGGGCACGAGACCGGTGGTCTGCAACACCATCACGAGCTCTCCCGCGGCGAACCCCTCGGCGGAATCCACCTGGACAGCGACGTCTCCCGTCGCCAGAGGGGCCTTCACCTGCGCGTACCGGTTGATCCGGGTCTCGGGCTGCGACACCTCGAGCGCGCCGTCACGACCGGTGCCCAGGTAGAACGTATCCGAGCCGGCCAGCACCGGGCTGGCCACGAGAGCCAGCAGCAAGCCCACCCACAGCTTCACGCAAGAGAGTCTCATGGTCATCGTGCCTCTTCTATCCTTGCGTCTGGCCACAACCGCCAATGGCGATGCCCCCCTCATGGGAGTCCCCCCGCTTCGAATGTTTCCCTTTGGAGCCGTCACAAAGGTGAGTCGCATACGTCTCGTCCCCATTCGAGCCCCGCCTACTGGCGGCGCTCCTCCGAGATCGTGTTGCCATCACGGATGATGAGGAATTCCACCCGGCGGTTGTTCTCTCGGCCAGTAGACGTCGTGTTGATATCGATGGGCCGTTCCGACCCGTAGCCCCTGGCCTCCAACCGCTCCGCAGGCACGCCCTTATCCATGAGGTAGCGCACCACCGATTCCGCGCGTTGCTGCGTCAACCGGCGGTTCTGTTCCGCGAAGCCCCGGTCATCCGTATGGGCCCCCACCACCACGCGAATGAGCTCCGGATGCTCGCGCATGATCTTGGCCACCCAGTTCAGCAATTCGAAGGACCGCTTCTGGATGCGCGCCTGCGACGCCTCGAAATAGACCTTGCCGCGCAAATCGAGCTGCCGAGGTGCGATGGCCACCAGTGGCATCTCCTGCTGGGGACAACCCAGATTGCTGTCCACACCTGGCTCCTTGACGCAGCTGTCCACCCGATTGGGCACCCCGTCCTTATCTCCATCCTCCTCCGGGCACCCCTGGCGCTCGGCCGGACCGGGTTCGTTTGGGCACGCATCCTGGTCGTTCTCGATACCGTCCTTGTCCCTGTCCTTGAGCGGGCAACCCCGGTTGTCCGCGGGACCGGCCTCCGTCGGGCAGGCGTCATCCTCTTCCCCCACACCGTCGTTGTCCTGGTCACGCACCGGACAGCCCTGGCGCGCCGCAGGACCAAACTCCGTCGGACAGGCGTCCAGCGAGTCCTCAATGCCGTCCTTGTCCGTGTCCGTTCGAGGGCAGCCATCGCGCTGGGAATCTCCCAGCACCGCTGGGCACTTATCCACGAGGTTGCGCACACCATCGCCGTCATCATCTCTGTCCGGGCACTCCTCCGGTGAGAGGGACAAACCCAGATCACACTTGACGGAGGATTCGCCCGGCCCCCGGCGCGGCGTCACGTCACCAAAGGAGCCACCCGCGAGTACCCGAAACATCGGGGTCCCCGGTGCGGACCCCACCCCCACACCCGCCAACGCAAATACTTCCATCGACGGGTTCAGCAGATAGCGAACACCCGGGAGCAATTCCACGGAGCCGGGCTGATTCGTCAGAGGGATCATTCCCCGGACGTTGAACTCGCCCCGCAGCCGGCGCCCCGTCGTTGCCAGCGCCAGCCCGACACGTACCTCATTACCCAACTCGTCCAGGGGCTTGCTGCTCACGTAGCTGACACGCCCCCCCGGGCGCACCAGGAATCCCGCATCCAACGCCGCTCGGATGAAACCGAAGTGCCGGCCCACCATCACTCTGGGCATGTAGCGAAGCCCCCCATCCCCCGCGAATCCCTCCATACTGCCCACTGGCAGTCCCACGTCTCCCTCGACCGCAACGTCGAAGCCGCCCTGGGCGTCCTGGGTCAGCAGACCCAGACGAAGACTCAGCGTGGGCGTCCCCAGTCCGGAGGACTTGGGGTTTGCCAGCAAGCCCTGTTCGGGCAACGTTCCAATCGTCTGTACCGCCACCACCGGGAGCTGCGCCCCCACCTGCAACCAATTCGTGAGGGCATAGGCGGCGGCCACATGCATCGTGGTGCGGCCACCAATAACCTCGTATTTGGTGTCATCCCAGTAAAGCAGCAGGGGTTTATGTGAGTAGTGGCCCACGGCGGAGATGCGGAACATCCCCTCCTGAAGCAGCTCTCCCGTGCCCACGACCAGAGACCCCTCGGCGCCAGGATTCAGCTCCAACCGCTCCAGTTCGAAGTTACGAAGCGGGGACTGAGCCAAGGCCGCCATTCCCGACAACAGAAGGCACAGCGCCAGCGCGCCAGGCCTGAGCATCCTTCGTCCCATGCATCCCCCTCTTTGGATGTGTCGCGGCGCGACCAGGGCGTGCGACGGCGTAGAGCTGAAGTACAAAACCGCGACACTCTAGCAGTGTTCGGTATCCGGCATGAAGTGCGCTCCCCACCTTCGATCGACCGAGAGCGCTCTGCCTGCTCGGCTGCCGCTCCATGCCGCTACATACCTGCCCCTGTCACTTGGGAACCCGATCCGTTCAGAGTGAACATGGCCCCTGGACTTGCAGCCTTTCGTACACTCTGGCAGGTTTTACGCCGTCCATCAGACCTGTGGAGGGGGGAAACACCGCACGTGAGAAGAGGACCCGTGAAGGCACAGCCACAGGCATGCCCAGAGGCATGCGTCCGTTCCGGTAGTCGAAGCAAGGGGGTGCTGTTCACGCTCCTGCTCGCGGCCACCGCCGGTACTTCGTGTGCGAAGCGCATCGCGCCCACGCCGTGCGAGACCCCGCCTCCCATGCAGGTCGTCCTGGATGTCTCCGATCAGGTGAATCCAGATCCGCGCGGGCGTTCGCTGCCCACCGTGGTGCAGGTCCTCCAGCTCAAGGACAGCGCGAAGCTGGAGCGCGCGGGCTTTCGCGACCTGTGGAACCGCCCCAAGGAGTACCTCGGAGAGGACTTGCTCCAGGTGGCCGAGTTCACCGTCGCTCCGGGCCAGAAGCTCCAGCGGTGGATTCAGAGGGATCCCAAGGCCCGCTTCATCCTGACCATGGGCCACTTCCGTCAGCCACTCGGTTATTCATGGCGCACCGTCAGTGCGCTGGATCCCGTGCCCCCGCCCCTGTGCGTCGAGAGACCCGCGGGAGACCAGGGCGAGCCCAAGTTCGGTGACGTGCGGCTGCGCTACCGGCTCCAGGGCTATCAGATCGACATGCTTCGCCCTCAGGCCATGCAGACGCAGCCGGCTCCCGCCGGGCCGTCTGACGAGGCCGAGGTGCCATCCCAGTCCAAGAGGAGTGCATGAAGAACGCGCAACGCGTCGTCTGGTCGGAGGGGATGTTCATGAGTCCCCACCACCTGCAGCAGCTCGACCTCTATCACGAGAACCTGCTGGACCTCCGGCTGGGCGCGGTGGAGCCCTATCCGTGGGGCATCGTCTCCCTGGAGTTCGACATGGAGGCCCTGCGCGCCGGCCGCGTGCAGCTGCGCCACTTCACCGGCGTCCTCCCCGACGGGATGCCCATCACCTTCCAGAGCGGCGATCCCGAGTCCCCGCCGGCTCGCCCCACGGAGGGCGTCTTCCCGCCGGCCCAGCAGGTGCTGGATGTCTACATCGGCGTTCCACGCGAGCGCAGCGGCGTGGAGAGCTACGGCGGCAGTGAGCGGAGCAGCGGCAACCCTCGCTTCACCCCGACCAACCGGCCGGTGAACGACCTGACCGCGTCCACCTCCATCGTCCCGGTGGCCTTCGCGCAGCGCAACGTCAAGCTGCTCTTCGGAACCGAGCCGCGCGAGGACTACGACGCCATCAAGATTGCCGAGCTGTCGCGTGATCGCTCCGGCAGCCTGACGCTCGTCGAGAACTACATCCCGCCCGCGCTGCGCATCGACGCCTCGCCCTACATCATGAGCGAGCTGCGCACGCTGCTACGGCTCATCGTGGCCAAGCAGCGCCAGCTCGCCTCGCGGCGCCGGCACCGGGACGCGTCCGCGCTCGAGTTCACCGCCTCGGACGTGACGCTCTTCCTGGAGCTCAACGCCCTCAACAGCATCATCCCGCTGCTGCAGCACGCCATTGACGCGGGCAACATGCGGCCGCACGCACTCTACCTGGCGCTCAGCCAGTGTGCAGGGCAGCTGTGCACCTTCGCGGCGGACGCGGACCCCACCACGCTGCCTCCCTTCCAGTTCATCCAGCTGCGCGTCACCTTCGAAGAACTGTTCCGCCGCCTCCAGTCGCTGATGCGCTCCGTGGCACTCGAGCAGTGCCTCACGGTGCAGCTGCAGTCTGGCGACGATCGGCTCTACCGCGGGAAGCTCGAGGACGAGCGGCTGGATCGCTGCGGCCAGTTCTTCCTCTCCGTTCGCAGCGAGCTGCCGGAGCGCACGGTGGCCGAGCAGCTGCCCAAGCTCGCCAAGCTGGCCAGCTGGGGCGACATCCAGAACCTGGTGCAGGCCACCTCGCCCGGTGTCCCCATCCAGGTCAACTATCGCCCCCCGCCCGAGGTGCCCATTCAGCCGGGGGTCCTCTACTTCACGCTCTTCACTTCGGACGGCTATTGGAAGAACGCGATGCGTGACCGCACGCTCGCGCTCTACCTGCCGCACCCCTTCGACGCCGCACAGACGACGGTGGAGCTGCTCGCCGTCCCCACCGCCAGCCGCTGACGACCGAACGCCATGCAACGAGTCACCGAAGCCACCAAGGACTGCTTCGACGCGGCGATCCGCATCCGCAATTCGGATGCCGCCACAGTCCCCCCTCCCGAGGTGCTGCACCACCGCCTGCGCGGCGTTGTGGATGAGATGCTGCGGCGCGCGGCCGTGCTGGGCTTCAGCCACCAGGACGCCCAGGACATGGCCTATGCCCTGGTCGCCCTGCTCGACGAGGTCGCGCTCACCCGGCCCGAGCCCTACCGCTCGTTCTGGATGAGCAACCTGCTGCAGCTCCAGTACTTCAACGAGAACGTCGCCGGTGACGGCTTCTTCCACCGCCTGCAAGCCATCCGGAAGGATCCACACCGCGCCGAGGTACTGCAGGTCTACTACCTGTGCATGCTCTTCGGCTTTCAGGGCCGCTACCGCATCCGCGGCGGAGAGCTGGAGTTGATGACGCTCATCGATTCGGTCCAGAAGGACCTGGAGCGAGCCAAACCCTTCGACTTCGACGTGCTGTCGCCACACGGTGAGCGGCCCTCCGAGTCGATGCTCGCTGGCAAGCGCAGGGTGTCCCCGATGATCATCTCGCTGGGGGCGCTGGCGCTCGCCGTGCTCGTCTATGGCGGGCTGGTGCTCAGCCTGGATGGAGCCGTCGGAACCTTCCTGAATGAGATCAAGCTCCACATGGCCACCAACACGGGAGAGACGCGATGATCTGGGCACTCGTCATCACGTTCCTGATGGGACTGGCATGGAGTGCGATCACCATGCTGGGAGCGCCGCCGATCCTCACGGGGCTCATCACCGCGGGCGTGTTCCTGCTGTTCGCGCTCGGCAAGTGGCTCGTCGGGAAGATCAAGTCGCGCAAGGCGGCCAAGAAGCTCGAAGGCGCGCTGGAGGCGCAGGCCGAGGAGCAGATCAAGACGGTCCGGCCGGACCTGCAGCCAGAGATCAAGGCCATGCAGGCCGAGTTCTCCAAGGCGGTGGAGGCACTCAAGACCTCCAAGCTGTCGCGGGGCCGCAAGGATGCCCTCGCGGTGCTGCCCTGGTACCTCATCGTTGGACCGCCGGGCGCGGGCAAGAGCACCGCGCTGCGCAACTCAGGGCTGAAGTTCCCCTACCTCTCCGCCAAGGGTGGCGGCGTACGGGGCGTAGGCGGCACGCGCAACTGCGACTGGTGGCTCACCAACGAGGCCGTCCTCCTCGACACCGCTGGCCGCTACGTGAGCAGCGAGGATGACAAGCCCGAGTGGTTCGCCTTCCTCGACACACTGACGAAGTACCGCCCGAAGCGGCCCATCAACGGCCTCATCGTGGCGGTGAGCGTCAGCGAGCTGATGGGGGTGGATCCCCAGGTCGCCGGCGAACTGGGGCAGAGCATCCGCGAGCGCCTGGACGAAATCACCTCGCGCCTGCGCACGTTGGTGCCCGTGTACCTGATGGTCACCAAGTGTGATCTCCTCCCCGGCTTCACGGAGATGTACGCGGACCTGACGCGCTCCGAGCGCGGGCAGATCTGGGGCTTCACCGTGCCCATGGGCGCTCAGGCCGAGGCCTCTACGGACCTGCTGCTAGAGCGCTTTGACGAGCTGGTAAACGTGCTGGAGCAGCGCACGATCAAGCGGCTGGGCCAGGAGCGCCGGCTGGAGGCGCGCGAGAACATCTACCAGTTCCCGCAGCGCTTCGCCGAGTTGCGCAAGAACCTGGCCGAGTTCGTCCAGCCGCTCTTCCTGGACAACGTGTACCAGGACACGCCGGTGATGCGCGGGTTGTACTTCACCAGCGGTACCCAGGACATCAAGCCGATGGAGCGGCTGTCGGGCTCCTCGGGAGAGCTCTTCGGGGACTCGCGTCCGCAGTCCGAGCCAAGCGCGGAAGGCCGCAGCTACTTCCTGTGGGACATCTTCACCAAGGTGATGTTCCAGGACCAGGAGATGGCCGCCCGCAGCTCCATCGAGGAGCAGAGATACCGTCGGCGGCAGCTGATGCTCACGGCCACCTACTTCACGGCGGCGGCCCTGATGCTGGTACTGCCCATCGTGTCCTACTTCCAAAACCGGGCGCTAGCACGCAACGTGCGCGATGCCATCACAGCCGTGCAGCTGGACGCCCGGGACGATCTCGCGCGCCTCAAGGATCTATCCCCTTTGCAGGCCCAGCTCCAGGAGCTGACGAAGCACAAAACAGAGGGTGCGCCCTTCTGGCTGCGCTTCGGTTTGTACGAGGGAGACAAGCTCTTCCCGCTGGCGCAGGCCTTCTACAACACCGCCCTGCGCCGGGTGCTGCTCGGCAACCAGTATGAGCGCATCGAGCAGAACCTCGACCTGTTTTCGAAGAACCAGGACTCGCCGGAATGGAAGCCCGGCTCCGATGACTACGCGAATCACTTCGATGCGCTGAAGATGTACCTGCTCATCACCTGGCCGCATGCGCAACGCGAGCCGTCGCTCGATGAGGTCCACCAGGACTGGCTGGTGGACCAGATCGTGCGGCACTGGGTCCATGTGAAGGGCCTGAATGGAGAGGCCCACTTGCAACAGGCCATCAACCGCCACGCCCGCACGTACATCCAGATGCTGGCGGCGGATCCGGAGCAGCTCGCCTTCGCGCGCAACAACAACATTGTGCGCGCTGCACGCCGGGCACTCAACCGCGTCCCCGTGACCGCGCTGGAGCTGGATCGCATCGTCTCTGCAGTGAGCCGTGATTACCCGGATCAGACGTTGGACGACATCGTCGGCGCCGTGCCCGCCATGCGAGCCACCAAGCGAGTCCGGGGCGCCTTCACCAAGTCCGCGTGGGATCAGGTGGTGCGCTCACGACTGGAGTCCGCATTCAAGAACAAGGAAGCCTGGGTGCTGGACCGGGACGCCAAGGAAGACGAGGAGATGTCCCGCGCCGAGCTGCGCACGCGCTACTACCAACAGTACATCCAGGAATGGAAGGACTTCCTCCAGTCCATCACCGTCCGGCCGCCGGATGACGTGAACCAGATGCAGGATCTGCTCGAGAGCCTCACGCGCGGCAAGCCACCTGCTTTCGGAAAACTGTTCCGGGCCCTTGCTCACAACGTGCAGCTGGTCCGCACGCCGAAACAGGAGGAGAAGAGCACGGCCCAGAAGATGCTCGAGACGGTCCTGCCGGCGAAGGGCACCGAGGAAAAGAACCAGCTCATCGACCCGAACGCGTCCACGGGCGAGTACACGCTCGGGCCCCGGGACGTGGAGAAGGAGTTCGCTACCCTCATTAGATTCACCACCGAGCAGTCCCGCACGGATGACGACCAGGAGACGCTGACGTCACTGGATTTCTACCAGGACCAGCTCGCGCTGGTGCTCAACGCCCTGTTGGGCGTGAAGGAGAAGCCTTCCGAGTCCGGCGCCCTGCTCGAGAAGATCAAGACCACGCGTGAGAGCGTGGCCATGCTCGTCAAGAAGTACGAGAGCGGCGGACCCATCCTGGAGAAGCTGCTGCTGCCGCCCTTCCAGGACATGCGCTCCATCGTCTTCGCCGGTGTGGCGCAAACCAAGAGCAACGATTGGTGCGAGGCCGTCACCAAGCCTTTCGCCCAGCTCATGGCCAACCGCTACCCGTTCGTGCGCGAGTCGATGCAGGACGCGCCCCTGGCCGAGCTCTCGGAGTTCCTGCGTCCCTCGGGAGGCACGCTGCGCAAGTTCATCCAGCAGAACCTGGCCGACGAGGTCGTCACCTCCGGTCGCAAGTGGACGTTCGCCAACCTCAACACACGCGACATGTACCGCGAGGACCTGCTCACCTTCCTGGAGAAGTCGAACAACCTGGCCACCACCCTCTTCCCGGGTGACACCGTGGACCCGCTCGTCCGCTTCCAGGTGCGCGTCCGCGCGGGCACGTCGCCGGACACCTCGCCGTCCGAGATCTCCGCCATCACCCTGACGATCGACGGCACCGACGAGATGTACCGCAACGGCCCGGACAACCTCTGGAAGCCGATGAGCTGGCCCGGCCAGGCCGGAAAGCTGGGCGCGCACATCCACGTGGAGAACGCCTCCGGTGCCACCGCGGACATCGATGAGCCCGGCGAGTGGGGCCTGTTCCGCTTGCTCGAGCGCGTGAAGCGCATCGAGCCCAGCGGAGACGGTCGCTTCTTCACCGCCGTCTGGGAGATCGAGGACATGAACGGAGCGCTCGTCGCTATCGACTTCCGCCCCGAGCGCACCGCCAACCCGTTCTTCGGCCTGTCCGGCAACAACACCTCTCGACTGCTGCAGATCTTCCGGGATCCGGGTCTGACGCCCCCCAACGGCATCGCCCGTGGGGGCAAGGGCTGCCTCGAGATGGTGAGCACCAACGGAGCTCCTTGAGGATGACGCAGGCGCCTCACATCGGGCTGCTGGGCAAGGCTCCGCGCCACGCGGAGTTCGTCCGGCACAACGCGGCCAGCCCCCTGGCCCGGTATCTCTTCCGCTGGATGGAGGAGAGCACCGGCCGGCTGCACGGGGCGCGGAGCGCGCTGCCCACGACTCACGTCAGCTTTGTCTTCACCGCGCCCGGCGAGAGCTCGGTGCTGGTGGGCGTGCTGGCGCCGAGCTCGGACAGTGTGGGGCGTGCCTTTCCGCTGGCCATCTTCCAGGAGCTGCCCGCCTCGGATGTGGCCGGACGTTACGCGCTGCTGCCAGAAACCTATCAGCCCTTCCTCCAGGCCTGCGTGGAGCTGCTGCGCGAGGCGGTCTCGCTCGACGTGCCGAAGCTGCAGGAGCGCACGGCCAAGCTGCCCACCGTGCGACCCGGAGACATCCGGGTGGCGGAGCGACTCCGGGAGGCGATGCTCTCGGAGAAGCGCTGCACGGAGCTGCTCCAACACGTCAATGGAAACCAGGCTCCCGAGGGGCGCTACTACGCGCTGCACACCTTCCTCACCGCCTGCGCGGGAGAGCGCCACCGCGAACAAGGGCTGGCCGGCGTGATGCTGGACTGTCCCTATCCCCCTCACATGGGGCCTGTCACCTGGCTGGAGCTGGCCACCCGGCTGCTGCGCTGGTCGTCTCGTCCTCCGTCCTTCTTCTGGTCCGACGGGCAGCAGCCCCGGCTCTTGCTCTGCCTCGGCGCCGCGCCCCCTACCCTGCTGCTGCACCTGGCCCAACCCACGCGCTCGGGCAACAACCTCTGGCCCCTGCGCACCGAGAAACCCGCCGCGATGGCGCAGGCGAAGCAGGCGCTGTCCGCCGCGCAACGCCAGGTCATCGATTCCTCCAACAGCACGCTCGAGCAGCTCCTGCGTGCCCTCGCGCGATGAAGGAGCGCCCCTCATGACGCCCTCCAACGACATCTTCCGCGAGCGCGCCAACACGTGGCTCGAGCCCATCTCCGCCGAAGCCCCTTGCGGAGCCTCGTCCAAGCACCACCCCACCTACGACAACATCTTCGCGGAGGTGGCCAAGCTCGAGTCCCCCACGGGTGATGCCGTGCGCTGGGACGAGGTCGTCCGCGACGCCGGGGAGCTGCTACAGACAACCACCAAGGACCTGTGGCTCGCCTCCTACTTCGCCTTCGGGCTGTACATGACGGAGGGCCTGCCCGGAGCCATCACCGGGACGACGCTGCTGGCGGAGCTCACCGAGCGCTACTGGCAGGGGCTCTTCCCAGAGGCCTCGCGCCTGCGCAGCCGCGGGCTCGCGCTGTCCTGGTACGTGGAGCGTATGAAGCACGTGCTCCCCACCGTGCAGGCCGAGAGCACCTCGCCCGCGGTGGTGGAGGCCCTGACCTCCGCCGTGTCGAAGCTCGCCGAGGTGACGCGCACGCGCCTCGCCTCTCAGGGCCCGGCGCTCGGACCGATTCTCACGAGCCTCGAACGGCTGCGCGCGTCCATGCCCCAGCAGGCTGCGGCGCCCACGACGGCCACTCCCGCTCAGGTGGCCCCTCCCGCTGCCCCTCCCACTCCGGAGGCTCCCGCGGAGACCCCGGCCGCCGCGGGAACTACCCCCGCTCCCGCCGTCACGCCGCCACCCACGCCCGCGCCTCCACCCGCCCCGGCCCCCGCTCCGGCGACGCCCACGCCGGCTCCTGTCGCGTCCCCCGCCACGGTGGCGGCCCTGGCCTCGCAGCTCCCCTCCGCGCCTACCGGTGACCTCACCAGTGCGGAGGCCGCCGCGGACTTCCTGCGCAACATCGGCTCGTCGTTGCTCTCCGCCTCCGGGGTGCTGCGCCGAGCCAATCCGGCCGACCCACTCGCCTACAGGCTGCTGCGCACCGGGCTGTGGCTGCACATCTCCCAGCTCCCTCCCACTGGAGCCAATGGCAGGACCTCCCTCCCGCCGCTGCCCACCCCGCTGCGCACCAAGCTGGAAACCCTGACAAACCATTCCCGCTGGGCGGAGCTGCTCGACGAAGCAGAGTCCGCCATGACGCAGTATCGCTTTGCGCTGGATTTGCAGCGATTCAGCGCTCATGCCCTGGCATCACTTGGCCCCACCCATGCACCCGCACGTGAGGCATTGCTGCTGGAGCTGAGCAGCCTGCTCAAGCGCATGCCCGCGGTGGTGGAGTTGGTGGCAGCAGATGGCTCGCCCATGGCGGACGCGGCCACCAAGGAATGGCTGCAACGCGAGGTCCTCGCGAAGCCCACCGCCGCGCCCCGGAACGTTATCCCGGCGCCCCTTCCTCGTGAGCTCGAAACCCCCGCGCAAGATGCAGCTCCGGAGGGCGAAACGCTCGCACAGCTCCAGGCTCGCCTTGCCTCAGCCACCACGGCCCGCGCGCGTTTCATCGCACGGCTGCACCTGGCACGTATGTGTGCCCAATCAGGACAGCTCACCACGGCTCGCGCGCTCTACGAAGCGCTCGATGCCGAGTGCACCGCGCAGGCTCTGGACTCCTGGGAACCCGCGCTTGCCGCTGCCTGTCTCGAGGGATTCCTCACCTGTGCCCTCGCCGGAAAAGATTCACCAGATGGTCTAGTAGGAGATTTCTGGATCCGTTATCGTCGTCTTGCTCAGCTCGACCCCGCTGCCGCCCTGCGCGTTCAACTTTGACCCTCGGGCAGCATCCTCGGACAAGCTTCAACTAGCGACGAGCCCACGCACCACCCACCTCACTCAAGAGGAGATAGCAGCAGATGAGCAAAGAGAGTTCCGTCGCCCCAACCGAGCGCGTCAACATCGTCTACAAGCCCGCCACGGGTAACATGCAGGAGCAGGTCGAGCTGCCCCTCAAGATGCTGATGATGGGTGACTTCACCGGCCGGCAGGATGACCGCCCGTTGGAGGACCGCGCTCCCATCAACGTCGACAAGATGAACTTCACCGAGGTGATGGCGCAGCAGAACCTCAAGGTGGACATCTCCGTCGCGGACAAGCTGTCCAACGAGGACAACGCCAACCTGCCGGTGTCTCTGCAGTTCAAGAGCCTGGCGGACTTCGCCCCTGAGAGCATTGTCAACCAGGTGCCCGAGCTCCGGAAGCTGCTGGAGCTGCGCAGCGCGCTCCACGCGCTCAAGGGGCCCCTGGGCAACGTCCCCGCCTTCCGCAAGAAGCTCCAGGCCATGCTCGCCGACGACGAGGGTCGCAAGCGCCTCATCGACGAGCTCGGCCTCAAGGCCGATGGCAACGGTGATTCCAAGAAGTAGTCCAGCAGCGAGAGCGTGACCCATGAGCACCCAGACCCAGACCCAGAATTCCGCGGGCGCCGCGGCGGCCGTTTCGCCCTCCCTGCTCGACGAGATCCTCTCCGAGGCGAAGATCAAGCCCAAGGACGAGGGCTATGACGTCGCCCGCCGGGGCGTGGAGGCCTTCATCACGGAGATGTTGGCGCCCAACCGCTCCGAGGAGCGCGTGGACAAGGCCCTCGTCGACGCGATGATCGCGGAGATCGACCGGCGCCTGACGGCCCAGGTCAACGAGATCATGCACCACCAGGAGGTCCAGAAGCTGGAGTCCTCGTGGCGCTCGCTGAAGTTCCTCGTGGACCGGGTGGACTTCCGCGAGAACATCCGCGTGGAGATGCTCAACGTCTCCAAGGAGGACCTGCTCAAGGACTTCGAGGACTCCCCCGAGGTGGTGAAGAGCGGCCTGTACCGGCTGGTGTACTCCAACGAGTACGGCGTGTTCGGTGGCAAGCCCTACGGCCTGCTGCTGGGCAACTACGACTTCGGCCCGGGCCCGCAGGACATCGACCTGCTGCGCAAGTGCGCGTCCGTGGCGGCCATGGCGCACGCGCCCTTCATCGCCAACGCCAGCCCGGAGATGTTCGGCGAGCAGAACTTCCTCAACCTGCCGAACCTCAAGGACCTCAAGTCGCTCTTCGAGGGCCCGCAGTACGCCCGGTGGCACTCGTTCCGCGAGAGCGAGGACGCGCGCTACGTGGGCCTGTGCATGCCGCGCTTCCTGCTGCGCCTGCCCTACGGTGAGAAGACCATCCCCGTGAAGGCCTTCAACTTCAACGAGGACGTCGTCGGCCACCACGACCGCTACCTGTGGGGCCACGCCTCCACGGCGTTCGCCACCCGCGTGGCGGACTCGTTCGCCAAGTTCCGCTGGAGCCCGAACATCATCGGCCCGCAGTCCGGTGGCGCGGTGGAGATGCTGCCGCTGCACCAGTACGAGGCCATGGGGGAGATCCAGACCAAGGTCCCCACCGAGGTGATGCTCACCGAGCGTCGCGAGTACGAGCTGAGCGAGGAGGGCTTCATCGGCCTGGTGTTCCGCAAGGACGCGGACAACGCGGCCTTCTTCTCGGCCAACTCGGCGCAGAAGGCCAAGTTCTTCGGCAGCACGCCGGAGGGCAAGGCGGCGGAGACCAACTACCGCCTCGGTACGCAGCTGCCCTACATGTTCATCATGACGCGGCTGGCGCACTACGTGAAGGTGCTCCAGCGCGAGCAGATTGGCAGCTGGAAGGAGCGCTCGGACCTGGAGCGCGAGCTCAACCAGTGGATGAGCCAGTACATCGCCGACATGGACGACCCGGCGCCCGCCGTTCGCTCGCGGCGCCCGCTGCGCGCCGCCCGCGTGACAGTTGAGGATGTGGAGGGTCAGCCTGGCTGGTATCGTTGCAGCCTGCAGGTGCGTCCGCACTTCAAGTACATGGGCGCGTCCTTCACCCTGTCGTTGGTGGGCAAGCTGGACAAGGAGTGAGCCCGTCGCACCCGTGACCCGTGGTTCCGCTGAACGCGGGCTCCATCAACCCCGGGCCCTGAGGGGCCCGGTCTTCCGCGCCGTACGCGGCGCACACACCGAGGTGGCTTTATGGCTGAGACAGTACACCTGTACCTGAAGGCGAACGGCACGGACATCAAGGGTGAGAGCACCCAGACGAGCCTGGGCCGCCAGGACTCCATCGAGTGCGTGTCCTTCGAGCACGAGGTCATCACCGCGCGCGAGTCCGGTTCCGGCCTGGCGACCGGTCGCCGTCAGTACCCCCCGATGCGCATCGTCAAGCGCATCGACAAGGCGTCCCCGCTGCTCATGAAGGCGCTGTGTGAGAACCAGGTCATCGACGCGACCTTCAAGTTCTTCCGCCCCAACCCGACGGGCGATGGCACCACCGAGCAGTTCTACACGATCGCCATCAAGAAGGGCCGCATCAACAGCATCAAGCAGCACGTGCCCGACAGCTTCATCCCGGCCAGCACCAACCTGCCGGCGATGGAGGAGGTCACGTTCGTGTTCCACACCATCGACTGGACCATCACCAACGGTGGCGTGACGCACACCGACACCTGGGATGCCCAGCGCTAGTCCGTCCCGCTCTCGGAGCGCTCGCGTGAAGCGCGGGCGCTCCGGAGCAGCCTCCGCACGCCATGGCCGAACGAGGACTCCTGACACGTCTGGCCTCCAGCAGCCACGGCGCGCTCGCGCCCCGAGGCAATGCGGTGGCTTCCATTGCCGAGCACCTGCGGGTCCTGCTCAACACCCGTAAGGGAGAGGCCGCAGCCGCCCCTTCCTTCGGCATCATGGACTTCAACGACATCATCCATCTGTTCCCTGCGGCCATCCCGAGGATGCAGCAATCCATCCGCACGGCCATCCAGGAGTTCGAGCCGCGGCTGAAGAACGTCGTCGTCATGCACGTGCCCGACGAGCAGGACCCTACCGCCCTGCGGTTCGACATCATCGCGCAGCTCAACATCAAGGACGCGCGCGGCACCGTCCGCTTCCATACCGAGTTGCAACCCGGCGGGCGGGTCGACCTCTGGTGAAAGGGCGAGGATGTTCAGCAAGTATTACCTGAGTGAGCTCAGCTACCTCCGGGAGATGGGCCGGGCCTTCGGGCTGGCCAACCCGAGCGTCGCCGGCCTGCTGGTTGAGCGTGGCGCGGATCCGGACGTGGAGCGCCTGCTGGAGGGCTTCGCCTTCCTCACCGCGCGCATCCGCGAGCGCGTGGACGACGACGTCCCGGAGATGGTGCAGGGGCTCACGGAGCTGCTGCTGCCCCACTACCTGCGCCCGGTGCCCGCGTGCTCCATCGTAGAGTTCACGCCGCAGATGCGCGCCCTGCGTGGCCGCTCGCGCATCGCCGCGGGTGCCGAGGTGGCCTCGACGCCGCTGGACGGCACCAGCTGCGTCTTCCGCACCACCCACGACGTGGACCTGCTGCCGCTCAGCGTGCAGGACGCGGTGCTGGACCGCTCGTCCGTGTCCTCGCCGGTGCTGCGCCTCTTCTTCCAGACGACGGAGCAGGGACGCGAGGAGCTGCAGAAGCCCCACGGCCTGCGCCTCTTCATCCACGGGGAGATGTCCGCCAGCGCCCTCATCCTGTTGTGGCTGCTGCGCTACTGCCGCCAGGTGCGCGTGCGCGGCTCCACCAGCGGCAACGAAGTGGTGCTCCAGCCCAGCTGCATCCGCCCCGTGGGCTTCGACAGGCACTTCCGCCTGCTGCCCTGGCCCCGGGCTTTCGACGGCTACCGGCTGCTCCAGGAGTACTTCACGCTGCCGGAGAAGTTCCTCTTCTTCGAGGTGCACGGCCTGGAGACGGCCGCATCCGCGCTCGAGGAGCGCTTTGAGCTCTCCTTCCACCTGGAGCGCCCGCCACCCCTGGACGCGCGGATCACCCGGGAGATGTTCCGCCTGCACTGCGCCCCTGTCATCAACCTCTTCCGGGCTCCGGCGGATCCGCTCTTCCACCATGCCCTGGGCAGCGAGCACCTCGTGCGCGCCTCGGAGCTGCAACCCCAGCACGCAGAGGTGTACTCCGTGGACTCGGTGACGGGGCTCACCGCCGGCCGCAGCGATCGCCGTACCTACCGGCCCTTCCACGAGTTCGAGCACACCCAGGGCGAGGGCGCCGAGCAGGCCTTCTACCGGCTGCGACGCATCCACTCGCCCGTGGATGACGGCATCGACACGTACCTCACCCTGGAGACGCCGCGCGACGTAGCGCCCACGCTCGGGGCTGAGGAGGTGCTGTCCATCGATCTCACCTGCACCAACCGCTCGCTGCCCGCGCGGCTGCAGGTGGGGGACATCACCCAGTCCACCCCGGCCTCGCCCACCAACGCCAAGTTCAAGAACATCACCCCGGTGAGCCGTCCGGCCCGCGCGCCGCTGGGCTCCGAGCTGCACTGGCGGCTGCTCTCGCACCTGGCCATCAACCAGCACTCCATCGCGGATGCGGCGGCGCTGCGGCGCCTGTTGGACCTGTACAACTTCCAGGCGCTCGCGGACAACCTGGCCGCCCGCGCCAGCCGCCTGCGTATCAACGCCATCCGCAACGTGGACACGAAGGCCCTCACGCGCTTCCTCGAGGGCTCCCCCGTGCGCGGCAATCGGACGATGGTGGACCTCGACGAGACGAACTTCATGGGTGTGGGGGATGCCTTCCTCTTCGGATGCATCCTCGATGAGCTGCTGGCCTCCCACGTCACCCTTAACTCCTTCAACGAGCTGGCCATCCGGCTCCAGCCCTCGCAGACGGAGTTCGCATGGCTCCCGAGGAACGGTTTCCTGAAGCTCTTGTAGACGCCGCCCGCCAACTGGCCGGGATGGCACCCCACCTGGGCTTCTTCCAGCTCGTGTCCTATCTCGAGCGGCTGACGGCCGAGGCGGCGCGCGTGGGCAGCGTCGGCCCGGTGAACGAGGAGATGATCCGCTTTCGGCACGACCCCTCGCTGGGCTTCTCCTCGGGAGACATCAGCGAGGTGAAGCTGCGCCGAGTGCCGGTGCGCGCGGAGGAGCCGTACACGCGGCGTCCCCTCTTCGAGGTCGTCACCCACTTCCTCGGGCTTACCGGCTCGGTGAGCCCGCTGCCGATGTACATCGCGGAGGAGATCGCCCAGGAAGACCCGGACCATGCCGTCCGCCGGGAGTTCCTCGACCTCTTCCATCACCGGCTGCTGTCGCTGCTCTACCGCATCGAGTCCAAGTACCGCGTCACCAGCGAGTCCAACTCCGGGAACACCGACCAGTGGTCCCGCCGGCTGCTGGCAGTCGCCGGCTTCGACACGTACGAGGGCAACGGTACGAGCAAGCTGCCCACGCGGCGGCTGCTGCGCATCGTCCCCTTGTTGAACTCGCGCGCGCGCACCGCCGATAAGCTGGAAGCCGCCCTGGAGGACGTGCTCGGTGATGAGTTGCAGGGCGCGCGGGTCCGGGTGGAGCAGTTCGTGGGCCGCTGGGTGGACATCGATGCCCGGCTGCAGCTCGGCCGCAACAACCACATCCTCGGGAAGAATACCGTGCTGGGAGGCAAGGCGTTCGACCGGATGGGGAAGATTAAAATCCACATCGAGCCCGTGCCCACCACCGTGTACCGGCGGATGCTCCCGGGGGGAGATCTGCTGGTGATGGCGCGCGAGGTGGTGCGGCTCTTCCTGAAGGATCCTCTGGAGTACGAGTTCGAGCTGGGGTTGACGGAAGGCGTCACCCAGACGTTCAACCTCTCGAGCACGCAGTCGGCACAGCTGGGGCGGGATACCTGGTTGGGTAAGGGAAAGCAGATACGCCTCAGCATTCCGGTCGTGTGAAGCGCGACCCCGGGAGCGCTGGCAACCGACGGCGCTGGCGCTCCCGGATAAATCTTCTGCCGTCCCCTGTTGGAGGGTTCCGCCATCCGAGTCGAACCGAAAGCCCTCGTCCGCCGCCTCACGCCCACGGCCACCCGCACCCTGGAGGCCGCGGTCGCGCGTGCCAGCAACGGGCGCTTCTATGAAATCGTGCCCGAGCACATGCTCGCGCAGATGCTCGAGCCTGAGGACTCGGACGTCGCCCGCCTGCTGCAGCACTTCCAGGTGGATCGCCTCCGTCTGGCCGCCAGCATGGAGCGCGCCATCCAAGGACTGCGCGCTGGCAACGCCGGCCGGCCCGTCTTCTCCGAGACGCTCTTCCAGTGGTTCGAGGACGCCTGGCTGATGGCCTCCGTGGAGCAGGGCGCGACGCGCCTGCGCTCCGGAGCGCTCTTCGCCCAGTTCGTCACCCGACGCAGCCGCTACACCGCCGAGCTCTTCCCCGAGCTGGACAGCATCTCCCGTGACGAGCTGATGGCCTCGCTGGACGTGGTGCTGCGACCCTCGCCGGAGAATGTGGAGATGGGCCCCGAGCCCGTCGCGGGAGGCGCTACGCCCGCGGCATCCGCTCGTGGCGCGGCCGGCGGAGAGGCGCTCCAGCGCTTCGCCACGTCCTTCACCGGCCGGGTGCGCGAGGGGAAGATTGACCCCATCTTCGGGCGCCACCGGGAGATCCGCCAGATGGTGGACATCCTCTCGCGGCGCCGGAAGAACAACCCCATCCTCGTGGGTGAGCCGGGCGTGGGCAAGACGGCGCTCGTCGAGGGGCTGGCCTGGGCCATCGTGAAGGGCGAGGTGCCCGACGCGCTGAAGAATGTGGAGCTGATGGGGCTCGACCTCGGCCTGCTGCAGGCCGGCGCGGGCGTGCGCGGTGAGTTCGAGAACCGCCTCAAGTCTGTCATCAACGAGGTGAAGGCGTCGCCCACGCCCATCATCCTCTTCATCGACGAGGCCCATACGCTCATCGGCGCCGGCGGCGCGACGGGTGGCAGTGACGGAGCCAACCTGCTCAAGCCGGCGCTCGCGCGTGGCGAGCTGCGCACCATCGCCGCCACCACCTGGGGCGAATACAAGAAGTACTTCGAGAAGGACGCCGCGCTCGAGCGGCGCTTCCAGCCCGTCAAGGTGGACGAGCCGGGCGTCGAAGAGGCCGAGTTGATGCTGCGCGGCCTGCGGCCCACCTACGAGGCCGCTCACGGTGTCACCATCCGCGACGAGGCCGTCTCCGCCGCGGTGCGGCTGTCCAGCCGGTACATCTCCGGCCGCCAGCTCCCGGACAAGGCCGTGGACCTGCTCGACACCGCGGCCGCGCGCGTGAAGATCGAGCTGTCCACCAAACCCGACGAGATGGTGGCGCTCGAGCAGGAAATCTCGGCCCTGGAGCGTGAGCGCGACGCGCGCAAGCGAGACATCGCCGAGGGCCACCCCGTGGATGCCGCGACGGTGGAGGCAGTGGAGCAGAAGCTCGCTGCCGTGAACGACAACCTGGCCTCCCTGCGAGCCCGGTGGGAGACGGAGCGCACCGCGGTGAGCGCGCTGATGGATGCGCGCAAGGCGCTGCTCTCCGCCCCGGCGGACGCGGACAAGGCGCCCCTGAAGGCCGTGGTGGACGAGGCCTCGGCGAAGCTGGCCCAGGTGCGTGGCGAGGAGCCGCTGGTGCACGCGGAGGTGGACGCGGACATCGTGGCGCGCGTGGTGGCCAGCTGGACGGGCATCCCCGTGGGCAAGATGCGCAGCGACCTGCTCACGGCGGTGCTGGGCCTGGAGTCGCGACTCACCGAGCGCGTGCGCGGCCAGGAGCCGGCCCTGCGCAAGGTGGCGGAGATCATCCGCATCGCCCAGGCGGGCATCCGCAACCCGGAGACCCCCATCGGCGTGCTGCTCTTCGTGGGCCCCAGCGGCGTGGGCAAGACGGAGACGGCGCTGGCGCTGGCCGACGTCCTCTACGGCGGCGAGCGCTTCATGACCACGTTCAACATGAGCGAGTTCCAGGAGAAGCACACCGTCAGCCGCCTCATCGGCTCGCCGCCCGGCTACGTGGGCTACGGCGAGGGCGGTCTGCTCACGGAGGCCGTGCGCCAGCGCCCCTACTCCGTCGTGCTGCTCGACGAGTGTGAGAAGGCCGACCTGGAGGTGATGAACCTCTTCTACCAGGTGTTCGACAAGGGCGTGCTCAACGACAGCGAGGGTCGCGCCGTCGACTTCCGCAACACCGTCGTCATCCTCACCAGCAACCTGGGCTCGGACATCCTCATGAAGATGCACGAGTCGGGCGCCACGCCCACCGCCGAGGAGATGATCGCCAAGGTGCGCCCCAGCCTCAGCAAGCACTTCAAGCCGGCGCTGCTCGCGCGCATGACCATCGTCCCCTACGCCCCCGTGGGCCCCGACATCATGCGGGAGATTGTCGCGATGAAGCTCGGCAAGCTCGTGGGGCGCCTGCGCTCCGTCCACGGTGTGGAGACGACGCTCGCCCCCGAGCTGCTCGACGAGCTGGCCCAGCGCTGCACTGAGGCCGAAACGGGCGCGCGCAACGTGGAGCACATCCTCCAGGGCTCGCTGATGCCCGCCGTCTCTCGTGAGCTGCTGGAGCGCCTGGCCGCTGGCTCGGTCCCCAAGCAGCTGAGCATCTCGCTCGACCCCGAGGGGGGTTGGGACATCCGGTTCGCTGAGGCATAGGTACCACGGCCCCCAGGGAGGCCCGAGGAAACGATGAAACGAAGACTCCTGGTCGCAGCCCTTGCTCTCACCACGCCGCTGGTGGGCTGCGCCACTGTTCCGAGACCCCAGCTGTGCGAGGCCGCCGTCAATCCGCGCGAGCGCTCCTTCCCCACGCCGGACACGTGGTTCGGCCTGCTGCTGCACGGCTTCGATGCGAAACACGGGGCGGCGCCCCGTCCTCCCGTGGACTGCTCGGGCGCTCCCGTGGCCTGGGAGGAACCCTCGGCGGACGAGTGCCGCGAGGCGGGCCCCCAGCCCAAGCCTCTCCCTCCCAAGGAGCGGCTGGACGAGAAGGACCTCATCACCGTGACCACCCAGGCCAATGAGCGGCTGGTGTGGGTCATCACCCGGCGCTTCGACAACGGCGAGGGGCTCGGCCCCGTGGCCCTGGTGGAGACGACGAAGAAGGGGTTCTCCGTCCGAGGTCTGGGCTCGTTGCGTGGCATGACGGAGAACGTGCAGCTGCGCATCGAGCACGTGGGCTCCACGGACGTGCTGGTGGCCGAAGGCGACGCGTGCACGACGGAGGAGCAGCCTCAGGTGTGCCGGCGCGCCGCGCGCATCCTCCCGCTGCGCAATGGCCGCTTCTTCGCGGAAGCCGTGTCCGACTCCGAGCGCGCCTGCCTGGGCGCTGGCTGGTTCCCGCTCGCCCGCGAGCAGATCTTCGAGATGCCCAGCGGCCTGCGCCGCAAGTTCGAGCTGACGTCCACCCTCGTCTTCAACTCCGACTCCATCACCGTCCAGGAGCAGGTGTCGGTGAGCGACTCGGACCCGAAGCAGCCCTCCATCCCCGAGCGGCTCTACCGCCGCGCCCAGAACGAGCGGAAGCTGACGGTGGAGGACAACGTGCTGGTGGGCAGCGCGCCCTCTCTCTGGTCGCGCATGGTGGAGTTGCAGGTGGCCGCGGGCGCCAAGCCCGTGCCCGCCAAGCCCCTCGTCGCGCCCGAGCCTCCGAAGGAAGATCCGAAGGCCACGGGCACGGCCAAGAACATCCCCTGACGAGAGGCCCCGCGGGCTCACAGGCCCGCGGCGAGCCCCTTGCGCAACGCCTGCGCGGGCGGCACGGGCGCGGTGGGGTCCACAGAGATCCTCCCCGTGTCGCCCTCGAGCGAGGCCGCCGTGTTGCGGCCCTTGGCGAACATCACCCGGGAGATACGCTTCAGGGTGTCCCGCCCGTTAGGCTCCCGGCCGATGAGGCGCAGCGCGTGCGCCACCGCGTTCATCGCGTCCTCCAAGGCGCGCCGTCCGGGCTCCGTATCCAGCTCCACCCAATCCACCTCGAAGCTCAGAGGCTTGCCGCCGAGCTTCTGCTCCCCGGGCCAGAACTGCTCGGTGAGGCCATGGGCCAGCTTCTCCGCGTGCCGCAGCAGGTCCTCCCGGTTGAGCGCGGGCCGCACGAGGAAGGGCACCTGGTTGAGCAACGCCGGGGGCTCGACCGTCACCGCGATGACGGAGGAGAACTCCACGTACGTCACCGCCTCGCTGCGCGACAGCAGGCCCTCCTTCGCTGAGGCCAGGAGAATGGCCTCGCGCGGCAGGTAGTCCAGCAACACCCCCGACAGCCTCACCCCCTGCGCCAGGTGCAGGGTGAGGTTGAAGGTCGGAACGTCCTCCCCTGCCCGTCCGCGCGCCACCTGGGCGGCGAGCGCATCCAGCATCTTCTCCACGCGACGTGCGACCAGCCGCTGAACGCCTTCCATTCCGCTGCGCCTCCTGTGTTCGAAAGTCTGGAGCCGGCTCAGCTCCCGCCACGACGGCGGGCCTCGGCATCCATCACACGCTTCTCCACCTTCACCCGAGCGAAGCCGGAGAACAACCCACCCGGCTGCATCCCCGACAGCGCGCGCATCTGCTGCCGAAGGTCCTCCAGTGTCTTCCCCGCCTGGCTCCGTCGCTCGGACAGCTCGGCGTTCGAGGCGAAGCGGATGGACAGCAGCATGTCCACGTCCACACGGCCGTCCAGCTCGCGCTCCTGCAGGTCGAGCGAAATGGCTCGCGGCGCCGGCTCGCCCAGGGCCCGCGCCACCACAGCCTGGAGCTCTCGCGCCACCGTGAGCAGGGAGGGCATATCCGGGACGGTATTCAGCCGCTCCATGCCCGCGGACAGGTCGTCCACCAAGGGTGTCATCGCCTTCCGGCCCGGAGGTGACAGCAACTGCGTGACGTAAGCATCCAGCCCATCCCCCCCCATCTGCTCCACCACCTGGCGCAGCAGGGGCAGCAAGTCCGCCTTGAGCTGCTCGCGAGTGGCCTTCATGGGTTCCTTCGAGCGCGCGGCCTTCTGAAGCGCCTCATCCAGGCTCTTCAACACGGCCTCGGCCGGCAACACGCCCCGTGGCGCCGCGGAGCGCTCATGCCAACGGTTCTGACGGACCTCGGGGGCCACACCGGTGAAGGCCGGGCTGCCCGGGCTCGTGGTCTCTCCGTTGAGGTCCGGCAGCTTGGGGCTCGTGCCCGGCCTGGCGAAGGGCGGACGCCCCGGGTTGGTGGGAACATCCTCGAAGTCGTCACCCCGCGACCGAGAAGGGAGCTTCGGAAGCACGAGCTTGCGCGGCTCGACCACCGTGGGCGAATCGTCATCTGCCCCCAGCGGCACACCCCTGGTGGGAACCTTCGGTTTCGACGGTGGAGGCGACATGTGAACTCTGGAGGCCATGTTGCTACGGCCCGGCCCGGCAAGGAAAGCCGCCCGGGGTAGTATGGCGGTCGGATGCCGCGTGCCCCCACCGCTCCGCCCTTCCTCGACGAGGAGGCGCTGGTCCACCAGTTCCCCGGACTCGACCGGCGCGCGATGGGTGCCTTCTACACCCCCGCGCCTCTGGTGGAGCGGACGCTGGCTCTCGCCCTGGCGTACGCTGGGAACGGGCCGCTCGCGGTGGTGGACCCCGCCTGTGGTGCCGGTGCCTTCCTCGCCGCCGCGGCTCGGGCTCGGCCCGACGCCCACCTCGCCGGCCTGGAGCTCTCTCCCGAGGTGGCCCGCGCCTGTCAGGTCCGCCTCTCCGGCGCGGACATCCGCGTGGGAGATGCCTTGCGCGGCGGGCTCGAGCCCCTCCTCTCGAGCCTTCCCTCGGGTCATCGCGAGGTGTGGATCGGCAACCCGCCCTATAACGGCACCTCCGCGCTCCTGAAGGATCGCGACGCCTACGCTCGACTGCGTGCCCTGCTGCCACTCGCGCTCCCTCCGGGCACCAGCCTGCGCGACGACTTCGCCTTCTTCCTCCTGCTCGCCGCGCACCGGCTCTCCTCACGCCTCGGCGTGCTCGCCTTCATCACCCCCACCAGCCTCCTGGATGCCTTCCTCTACGCGCCCCTGCGTGCCGCGCTGCTGGGAATGCTGTCGCTCCGCGAGGTGGTGGACCTCGGTCCAGGTGCCTTCGCCGGCACACAGGTCCGCACGTGCATCACCGTGTGGACGTCACCCCCGGATCCGCGGGTTCAACCCGTGTTTACCTCATACCCTCACCCCGTCCCTCTCCCAGAGGGAGAGGGGCTGGCGTCGACACCGTTCACTCCCGAGGCCCCCGAATGGCGCCTCGCTCCGACCTCTCCCGAGGCTGCTTCGCTGGATGCTCGCTGGCGCGCTGAGGGCGAGCCGCTCGACACGCTCGTCCCCGTGAGCCTGCCCGGCGTGAAGACGCGCTTCGACGAGTTGCTCGTGGATGACGAGCCACGACGGCTCCTCGAACGAATCCAGGACTTCGCTCGCACCCCCGTGGAGGAGCTCGACCGCTTCGCTCGCGCTCACTCCATCCCCGAGGCCCTGCTGCCCAAGCTGCGTGCCTTGAAGGAAGGCCCTCCCTTCACGGTGGAGCCCTCGTGCGTGCGCCCCTTCTTCCGCTACGCCGGAGCGCGTCACCGCGGCACCCTGCCCTCCGAGGCCCGCGCCTTCTGCTACCTGGACCGGCGCCTCATCCCCCGCGGAGATCACCGCCTGCGCGGACCGTGGGATCCCCACCGCGGCGCGGTGAAGCTCCTCTTCAACGTGCGCGAGCTGCCCCTGTCCGCTGCACTCCTGGAAGAGGAAGGCTGCGTGCATGACCACCGGCACGCACGCTTCGCGCCCCTGCTCGTCCCCCAACGTGTGCGCGATGAGGGCCTCGACATCACCCGTGTCACGCGCTCCGCGGCTGACCTCGGTCCGCTCGTGCCCAACCTCTCCCCACGTGGCCTGGCCTGGGCAGAGGCGCTCGGCGGCCCGCTGGTTGCCTACCGGACAATCGTGCGCTTCCTCAACAGCCCCGACGTGCAGCAGCGCTGGGCTCCTGTCTACGGCGCTTCACGCGTGGTGCCTGTCCCCCTGGCTGCTCTCCAGCCTTGAGGAATGTGCCTGACGCATTAGTGTCCACCTTCTCTCTCGATCCGGAAGTCCGGAATCGGGAATTCCCGCAGAGAAGGAGACACTGTTCATGAAGATTCGCGCGCTGCTCACCGCCACCGCCCTCTGCCTCGCCGGCCCCGCGTTCGCCCAGGGCAAGGCCCCCGCCGCCAAGGAGAAGGCCGCCGCCAAGAAGGAGGAGAAGGCCGCCACGAAGCCCGAGGCTGCGGCTGGCGCTACCGCCAATGTCGATGTGAAGGACGCGAAGGGCCAGTCCCTGGGCTCGGTGACACTCACCGAGACGCCTCACGGCGTCCTGGTGAAGGGCTCGCTCTCCAACATTCCTCCCGGCGAGCACGCCATCCACATCCACCAGACCGGCAAGTGCGAGGCCCCTGCCGGAGCCGCCGCCTTCACCACCGCCGGTGGCCACCTCAACCCGGCCAAGAAGAAGCACGGCGTCCTCGCGGCCGAGGGCAAGCACGAGGGTGACCTGCCCAACCTCTACGTGAACACCGATGGCAAGGTGCAGTTCGACTTCTTCGCCCACGGCCTGAAGATGAAGGACGTACAGGACCAGGACGGCGCGGCCATTGTCGTCCACGCCACCGCGGACGACTACAAGAGCGACCCCGCGGGCAATGCAGGTGACCGCATCGCCTGCGGCCTCGTAGAGGCGCAGAAGTAACCGTCTCACGCGGAGGAGGTGTCGGGCCCGGGGTCTAGCGCCTCGGCCCGGCCCTCTGTCCGCGAAGCCTCCTCACAGTGGCTGCGCAGGACATCCCCCCTTCACGGTCGAGAGCTCCAGCCGCGACCCCTCCGGCGGAGGCACAAGCTGGCGCAACGCCCCCTCTCGCCAGTGCAGGAACACGAGCGAGGGGTCCTCGAGTGGCGTATCGAAGTCGAAGCCCAGCCGTGTGGGTCCCTGGGCATCCGCGGCCAGCACCGTCACCCGCATTCCTTCCAGCGACACCTGCGCGCCCGTTTCGAGCATGAACTCCGGGCCCCGGACGCTCTGCTCCGCATCACTGGTGAGGAAGTGGCCTCCCCGGGGCATCTCCAGCGCGAGCGAGGCCGGCCCAGTACGGGTGACGATGGGGGACTCCTGCACCAGCGAGAGCATCCACCACGAGCGGGGGCGCTCCTGGCCCTGCAAGGCCCACATGACGGGGGTGTACAGGACCGTGCCCAAGTCACGGGCATCGAGGATCACCACCCGCTGAGAGGGCAACCGCGCCGGGTCCAGCTCGCGCCTGAGCTCCTGTGCCGTCCGCGCGGTGGTCTCACCAAGCTGACGAATCATCATCGACATCGCGGGCCAGCTCAGCGGTGCGAGGACGAGGTTCATGAGCGCGAGCACAGCGCCGGCGACGACAACACCCCGCGGGCGCCAGCCCTGCTTGCGCGAGCGCCACGCATGGAGGAGCACCACGGCGAGGAGCACCGAGGCGCCCAGGCTCGGCACGAACAGCAGCCGGCCCATGGGCATGCTGGAGGCCACGGGCAGCAGGGACAGCAACGCACCGGCGCCAAGCCAGCGGCAGTGCCGACGCTCCTCCTCGGAGAGCCCGGACCAGGCGGAGCGCAACAGGAACACGAGCAACGCAAGCCCACCCAGGCCCAGCCCCACCAACACGGGCCGGCTGTCCGCGCTCAACCCCCAGAGGTCCACGGGCACACCCAGCAGCCCACCGATGAGCGCCGGCACCCGACCGAGCGCGGCCACCAGGTAGCGACCGGGCTCCCCTACCGGATCCAAATACATGTTGGAGCCGTAGGCGCCATACCCGAGCGCCTTGTAGACCCCGAGGTAGACAAGCGCGAGCACCGCCGCGGGAGCGATGGCCCGAAGCCGCTCACCCGTTGTCCCCCGAGCGCCGAACAGCTCATAGGCCAGCAGGTAGGCGAAGACACCGAGGGCGGACTCTCCCGCCGTCAGGCTCGCGGCGAGCGCGCTCACGGAGAGCGGCAGGGCCCAAGGCCTGCGGGCCTCGCGCCACTCGAGGTGCATCCACAGCCCCCCCAGGGCAAGGACGGTGGACACCAGGGCGTTGCGGTTGGCGATCCACCCCACGGGGAGCAGGTGCGCCTCGTCTACGGCGAAGAGCAGCAGCGCGAGTGCCACGAGCGAGCCGGGCAACAAGCGCCTCAGCAGTGCACCCAAGAGGGCCACCACGCCGAGGTACCAGGCCAGTGAATGGAGGTGATAGCCCAGTGCGTTACGACCCCAGAGACGATGGTCCAGGACCGCGAGGGCGCTCGACAGGGGGCGCCAGAAGGAAATCTTCAGCTCGGGCAGCGTCCACCAGGGATAGGGACCCTCCTGCACGATGCGTCGCATGCCCTCGGGACTGCCTCCGGCGAAGCGGAAGAGGTCAAAGGGTGAGCCCAAGGGCCACTGTCCCTCGAAAATGAGAAGGTGGATGTAATCATCCAGCGCGAATCCCATGCTCAACGTGGAAAGGCCGAGAATCAGGGCTGCCAACAAGGCGGGCCAGCAGGCACGGGGAGAGTCGAACCAGCGCTTCGGGGCAGAGGCATCCAGAGGCATCAAGGCCCCTGACAGTAGCGCCAGTTGCCTGGTTCCATGAGGCTCCGCCGGGTGCTTTCCCGCTCGCCTGGCCTACATCCTTGGGTTGGACGCACCAAGAGCAAGCCTGCCAGGCGCAATCCCGTTGTAGTATCCGGGGATGCGGCACCGCGCTCCGAACTCGATGCCGCTGGAATGCGAATGGGTACTGAGTCGAATCCGGGCAACGACATCGTGTACGACGCCGAAAAGGATCTCCAGCACCGACTGAGCCTGGCGACACCCCAACACACCACGCGTGGATTTCTGTTCACCTCCATGCTGCGAGTGGTGCGGGAGCTTGGGCAGAACGAGGCGATGGTGCAGCGCTGCCTGGCGGCGAGCGGAGAGAAGTCCTTTGCGGAGTTCTTCAACTATCCCACCCGCTCCCTGCTGTTGTTGCTCTCCGCCGCAGCCCGCGCGCTGAGCCCCAGGTACAACGACAACTTCGAGGAGGCCCTGCGACAGATTGGCTTCAAGGCGGGGCAGAGCTACATGGAGACCGCCGTCGGGCGTACGGCGCTGCAGCAGGCCGGCTCGAGTCCCCAGCAGTTCATGATCGCCCTGCAGACGCTCTACTGGGTCGTGACGACCTATGGGAAGCCTGCGGTGTCCTGGACGGGGCCGAACAGCGGCGCCATC
Organism: Archangium minus; assembly: GCF_044360475.1. Taxonomy (NCBI): domain Bacteria; kingdom Pseudomonadati; phylum Myxococcota; class Myxococcia; order Myxococcales; family Archangiaceae; genus Archangium; species Archangium minus. Next base: position 2,949,035 of record NZ_CP043494.1, on the reverse strand, counting down.
ACCATCCAGCGCACCTTCCTACCGCTCGCCTACCATGAGGGAGGAGCGTGGGCGATCGCACAGAAGCTGGGGATCAAGCTCGTGAGTGTCCGAGCGCGGAAGACAGGAGACCTCAGCATCGAACTGGAGGTCTCCTGGTAGTCCCTCAGGACTCCTCGTGGGCCTGCAGCCGACCACTCCGCACCGCCTTCTGGAAGAGGGCGAAGTCCTGCTCGGTCTGGTCCGCATAGGCGCGCGCGAAGCGGCACAGGGCCTGGTCAAACGCCCTGCTCCGGCCGAGGTAACCGCGCAGCATGGCCGCGTCTCCCCCACGCGCATGGGCCCGGGCCAGCGTCTGACCACAGAGTGAGGCGTACTCGCGGAGCCCGCGGGGTGACAGGCGCTCCACGTCGATACTGCCCTTCATGTCGCGCAGCTGGCGCACGTAGAAGTCGCGTCCGCCCACCTGGCACCACCCGAGGAAGATGTCGCTGGCGGCCTGCATCAACCGCTGCCCCTCCACGACTCGCTGCCCAGCATGGGGGTAGGTGCTCTTGCCTGCGAAGGGCTCCAGCACGGACGGCCCCGCCTCCTTCACCTGGAGGAACAGCGGGTCCTCCTCGTGCGCACCGAGCAACAGCGCGATGTAGCAACGCGTCCCCACGCTCCCCACGCCCACGACCTTACGCGCCACGTCCACCGTCTGGTAGCGCCGCACCAACGTGCCGCGGTCCCCCTGCAGCGAGGACAGGTAGCCGCCAGTCATGACTTGGAGCACCTCGGCCAGCAGCTCTGCGTGCTCACGAGGGGAGCGCACCACGAGGGGCGGGGCGTGGATGATGCAGCGACGGCCCTGGCGCAGCTCGGTGAGCTTGGGCAGGGTGGCCAACTGGGTCCGCCGGCGCGCCTGAGCGAGCGTCCTCTCCGTACTCTCCCGCGCCTCACGGCCGATCGCCTCCAGCACCTCCTGGGCGTCCACGCACGAGTACCAGACGTCGAGGAAGGACCAGCGCGACATCCTGATCATCCAGCGGCGGTAGCTGCGCACACAGGCCGCCACCGCCTCCTCGCACCAGGCCTCCGTCGTGCCGTTGCAACGACCTGCCACCCAGACACTCGCCACCAGCCGCTTGAGGTCCCACTCCCAAGGAGCGGGGAGCGTCTCGTCGAAGTCGTTGACGTCGAAGACGAGGTTGCGCTCGGGAGTGGCGTACATGCCGAAGTTGCTCAGGTGCGCATCCCCACAGGCCTGCACCTTGATGCCCGTATAGGGGGTGTGCGCCAGGTCGTTCGCCATGACGATGGCCGAGCCGCGGAGGAAGGAAAACGGATCCTCCAGCATGCGCGCGTGGCGGATGGGAACGAGCGAGGGAAGCCGGCCGCTGTTGGAGGCCTCCAGCAGCGCGATGGGGTCCGGGCGATCTGCCGGGGGCACCCACTGGGCGTGCGCCGCTCGAGGCGTCTTCTCGCGCAGAATCCGCCCCTGATGCTTGCGCTCCCCACGGGTGGGAATGAGCTCGGGCACCAGCGGAGGACCGGGTTCCGGCGCGGTCAAGTCATGCTGAACCACGATCTGGGGCTTGCGACGAGAGCGACGTGAAACGGAATGACGCGCCGTGGCGCGAGTCTTGGACCGAACGGGCACCCACTCAACCTATGCATTCCAGGTCAATGAGGCTGAAGACTCGTACACAGCTCAACATTGGGTGACGCAGTACACGCACCGCCAGGATTGCTCATCACCAAGCCGGAAATGTCTGATGACCCGAAAAAAACGGTCCGCCTCTCCATGTGACGACCCCTTCGCCAGTCTTCGGGCCCGAGGGCGCCGCTCATCAAAGGAGAGCCAGAATGCTCATCCATCGTTTGCAACTGCTGACCCGACGCATGGGGGAACAGGCATTCGCACTGACGGTCATTGCCGCGCTGGTGCTGAGCCTGCTTCCCGCCCTGGCCTCCGCCGCTGACCGCGGCGCCTGGGCGGCCTACACCCACTACGCCGTCGCCGACACCGTCACCTACGCGGGCAAGGGCTACGAGTGCCGTCAGGCCCACCAGTCGCTCCCCGGCTGGGAGCCCCCCTACGTCGCCGCCCTCTGGCTCGAGAAGACTGGCAGCTCTGACACCCAGGCCCCCTCGGCTCCCTCGGGCCTGACCTCCACTTCCAAATCCTCCACCAGCGTCTCCCTCTCCTGGAACGCTTCCACCGACAACATCGGTGTCACCGGCTACGAGGTCTTCTCCGGCTCGACCCTGGCGGCCAGCACCACGGGCACCAGCGCCACCGTCTCTGGCCTCTCCCCCAACACCACCTATACGTTCACCGTGAAGGCCCGCGACGCCGCTGGCAATCGCTCCGCCGCCAGCTCCGCCTTCAGCGTCACCACCGACCCGCAGATCGCCGACACCCAGGCGCCCACCGCTCCGACGAGCCTGCGCGCCACGGGCACCACCAGCAACAGCGTCTCCCTCACCTGGAGTGCCTCCAACGACAACGTCGGCGTCACTGGCTATGAGGTCTTCTCCGGCTCGACCCTGGCGGCCACCACCACGGGCACCAGCGCCACCGTCTCCGGCCTGTCGCCCAGCACCACCTATACCTTCACCGTGAAGGCCCGCGATGCCGCTGGCAACCGCTCCGCCTCCAGCGTCAGCGCCTCCGCGACGACGCTCGCCACGTCCACGGGCGACATCCCCAGCAAGATCCTCATCGGTTACTGGCACAACTTCGACAACGGCTCCGGCTTCATCCGGCTGCGCAATGTCTCCCCGAAGTGGGATGTGATCAACGTCTCCTTCGCCGAGCCGACGAACGGCGCGACGGGAGGCACGATTGGCTTCACGCCCTACAACTCCACCGAGGCCGACTTCAAGGCGGACGTCGCCTACCTCAAGAGCCAGGGCAAGAAGGTGCTCATCTCCATTGGCGGCGCCAACGGCCAGGTCCGGTTGGAGACCGAGGCGGCCAGGACCGCGTTCGTGAACTCGATGATCTCCATCATCGAGAAGTACGGGTTCGACGGAATGGACATCGACTTCGAGGGCCATTCGTTGCAGCTCAATGCCGGTGATTCGGACTTCAAGAACCCGACGACCCCGCTCATCAAGAACCTGATCTCCGCCATCCGCGCCATTCGCGACCACTTCGGCTCGAAGTTCGTGCTCACGATGGCTCCGGAGACGTTCTTCGTGCAGCTCGGGTATTCGTTCTACGGCGGCACCTGCCTGGGTTGCGATACCCGGGCCGGAGCCTACCTGCCGGTCATCCACGCGCTCCGGGACATCCTCAGCTGGCTGCAGGTCCAGGACTACAACTCCGGACCGATCACGGGGCTCGACGACCAGTACCACAACATGGGCAACGCGGACTTCCACGTCGCGATGACCGACATGCTGCTCACCGGTTTCCCTGTCGGGAAGAACCCGAACAGCTTCTTCCCCGCGCTTCGTCCGGATCAGGTGGCCATCGGCCTTCCGGCCAATGTCAACGCTGGCGGTGGTTATACGCCTCCCGCGGAAGTGCAGAAGGCGGTGGATGCCCTGGTGAAGGGAACTCCGATCGGCTCCTACACCGTGCGCAGCAATGTCGCGAACAACAAGGGCCTCCGGGGACTGATGTCCTGGTCGGTGAACTGGGATGCCTTCGCGAACTACGAGTTCACGAACAGCCACCGGCCCTATCTGGATTCGCTGAAGTAATTCCAAACACCTCCACGGTAGGCGTTGCACCCCGCGCCTACCGTGGCGCTCTCTCATCCCATTCTGTGAGGAATCACTGATGAACCTGCCACAACTGACCCGTCGTATGGGGGAACAGGCATTCGCACTGACAGTCGTCTTCGCGCTGGTGCTGAGCCTGATCCCCGCCCTGGCCTCCGCCGCTGACCGCGGCGCCTGGGCGGCCTACACCCACTACGCCGTCGCCGACACCGTCACCTACGAGGGGAAGGGCTACGAGTGCCGTCAGGCCCATCAGTCCCTCCCCGGCTGGGAGCCCCCCTACGTCGCCGCCCTCTGGCTCGAGAAGACTGGCAGCTCTGACACCCAGGCCCCCTCGGCTCCCTCGGGCCTGACCTCCACTTCCAAATCCTCCACCAGCGTCTCCCTCTCCTGGAACGCTTCCACCGACAACATCGGTGTCACCGGCTACGAGGTCTTCTCCGGCTCGACCCTGGCGGCCAGCACCACGGGCACCAGCGCCACCGTCTCTGGCCTCTCCCCCAACACCACCTATACCTTCACCGTGAAGGCCCGCGACGCCGCTGGCAATCGCTCCGCCGCCAGCTCCGCCTTCAGCGTCACCACCGACCCGCAGATCGCCGACACCCAGGCGCCCACCGCTCCGACGAGCCTGCGCGCCACGGGCACCACCAGCAACAGCGTCTCCCTCACCTGGAGTGCCTCCAACGACAACGTCGGCGTCACTGGCTACGAGGTCTTCTCCGGCTCGACCCTGGCGGCCACCACCACGGGCACCAGTGCCACCGTCTCCGGCCTCTCGCCCAGCACCACCTATACCTTCACCGTGAAGGCCCGCGATGCCGCTGGCAACCGCTCCGCCGCCAGCGTCAGCGCCTCCGCGACCACGACGAGCGCCCCGCAGGGCGGCAGCAAGGTTATCGTCGGCTACTGGCACAACTTCGACAACGGCTCGACGAACATCCGTCTGCGTGACATCTCCCCAAGCTACAACGTCATCCAGGTCGCCTTCGCCGAGCCGAGCGGCGGCTCGACCACCGGCAACATGGTGTTCACGCCCTACAACGCCACCGTCGCTGACTTCAAGGCGGACATCGCCTACCTGAAGAGCCAGGGCAAGAAGGTGCTCATCTCCATTGGTGGCGCGAACGGGACGATTGAGCTGACCACGTCTTCGGCCAAGCAGAACTTCATCACCACGATGACGTCGCTGATCGACACGTATGGGTTCGACGGCCTGGACATCGATCTGGAAGGCAGCTCCCTGGCGCTCGACGGCGGGGACACCGACTTCCGCAACCCGAAGACGCCGAAGATCGTCAATCTGATCGACGCCGTCCGGCAGATCATCGCGCGTTACGGCTCTGGCTTCCTGCTGACGATGGCGCCCGAGACCGCGTACGTCCAGGGCGGCTACACGGCCTACGGCGGCCCGTGGGGCGCCTACCTCCCGGTCATCCACGCGCTGCGCAACCAGCTGACGTACCTGCACGTGCAGCACTACAACACCGGCTCCTTGACGGCGCTGGATGGCCGTTCGTACTCGCAGGGCACCGCGGACTTCCACGTGGCCATGGCGGAGATGCTCCTGCAGGGCTTCCCGATCGGGGGGAACACGAGCAACGTCTTCCCGGCGCTCCGGCCTGATCAGGTGGTGATCGGCCTGCCCGCTTCTCCCCAGGCGGCGGGCGGTGGCTACACGACTCCCGCCAACGTCCAGAAGGCGCTCACCTACCTCATCAAGGGGCAGTCCTTCGGCGGAAGCTACGTCCTCCGCAATCCGGCCGGGTACGCCGACTTCAAGGGGCTGATGACCTGGTCGATCAACTGGGACAAGTACTACAACTCCGAGTTCTCCAGCAGCCATCGCCCCTTCCTGGACAGCTTCCGGTAGGGACTCCAAGTGAAGAGGCACCTCGGACTTCGGACCTCGGGCGAGGTCCGAGGTGCTACCCGGCGGGCCGCCGCATGGCTGGCGGCCTGGCGGGCGTTCCCCGAGTAGGAGTTTCTAGGCGTCCCAGGCGCGACGTGGTTAGAGTCCGCGGCCGTGCCCCCCGAAGAGCTTTCCTTCTCGACCCGCAAGGAGCTCGAGGCCTGGGCGGAGGCCCATTCCGTCCCGCACGCGCTCACGATCTCCGCAGAGGTCCTGTTCTCGGAGCTGCCGCTCAACGAGCCCCAGCGGAACGCGCTCCGGCACGCGCTCAACGGACTCGCGGTGCGCGACATCGGCTCCAGAGAGGGCGCGCTCCGTTACGCGGGCGCACGAGGAAAAGGACTCGAGACCGCGCTCGCTGAGGCGGCACGGGCCTACCTCCAGCAGGAGGCGGAGTCTGTCCAGCAAGGACTCGCGGAGGAGCGTGAGCGTCGCGAGGAGCACCCCGACACCGCGATTGCGCCACTCTGGGCGCGCCTGCTCGAGCTGCGCCGTACCGTGCGGGCAACTGCGTTCCCTCGCTCACGAGGGCGGCGTTCGGAGGGAACGTGGGCTTTCGACGCGACGGCATGCGCCCTCTCGTGGAAGGAGCGCGATCGCCTGGTGCGTGGGGGCCCCGACTACAGCACGGTCGCTGGCACCGCGCGGCTGACGTTTACCGGCTCCGGAGAGGCCCGAATCGAGTGCAACTGCTCGTCGCGGTCTCGTGGCTGCACCCACGCGCTCGCGCTGCTCGACACCACACTCGACCTCCTTGAGAACCCCGCCCGCGTCACAGAGGCCCGGGCTTTGGCGGAGGAGATTCTTCGTCCGAGCTGGGCACGCGCGCTGAAGGAGCTCGAGCTCTTCGAAGCCGAAGCAACGAAGCCCCGCGCGCAGCTTGAGGTCTGGTGGTGCATCGAGCATGAGCTCGGAACGCTCACGGTGTCGCCGCTCGTGAAGAAGCAGACCCGTCGCGGCACACTCAGCCCGGGCGCGCGGATGACGGCGGCCCGCCTCCTCGAAGAGCACCGGGAGCTGCTCTCGGAAGCGGATCTCCGTATCGCGGAACAGCTTGCGTCCTGGGCGCCGGCCTCGCGTGCGACGGGTACCTATCCCTCACGGGCGTTCGCCGCGCTGGTCGGGCATCCGCGCGTGTCGCTCGAACTGCGCCCCGAGGAGCCGCTCGAGGTGAAGCGTGTGCGCCTCGGATTCACGGCGCTTGCAGCGGACGATCACATCCACCTTGAGCCGTCGATTGCGGGAGAGCGCTTCAATCCAAAGCTCCTCGCCGCCCTCCTCCGCACGTTCGCGCCCGGCGAGCCGCTGTTCACAGTCGAGGAGCAGCATGGCCGATGCCGATGTCTGCTGATCGACGTGAACGACGAGGCGCGCCAGCTGTGGAACGTGCTCGAGAAGCACGGCGACCGATTCCCGCCGGAGAGCCACGAGAAGCTGCTCGAGCGGCTCTCCCGGCTGGAAGCGAAGCTCCCCCTCGTCGTGCCGGAGACAATCAAAGGCCGGGAGCTCCAGCTGGAGACGACGACCGTCGTCCGGCTCCGCCTGCTCCCCGACGTGTCCCTCGAGCTCGAGCTGCTCGTGCGCCCAGGAGCGGGAGCGCCGCTGTACCACCCTGGAGTCGGACCCCGTGACGTGCTGCTCGCCCGCGGAGGCGAGCGCGGATACGTCCGTCGCCAGTTGCTGCTCGAGGAGGAGCGCGCCCGCGCAGCGCTGCGCCCGCTTCCGCTCGCCGGGGCCGAAGAGGGTCCACCGTTCTGCTTCCGGATGGGCGATACCGACTCCGCCCTGCAGCTCGTCGCGGCGCTCCAGCATCCGCCCCCGGGACTCGAGGTCGAGTGGGTCGACGAGAAGCCCTTCATCACGTCCTCTGTGGGCGCCGAGGCGTTGAAGGTGCAGATCGAGCGCAAGCGCGACTGGTTCGGCGTCTCGGGAGAGCTGAAGATCGAAGCGGGAAGGCTCGAGCTGGCGGTGCTGCTCGATGCGGCCCGGAGGCAGAAGCGCTTCGTGCGCATGGATACAAACCGCTGGGTCGAGCTCAGCGACACCTTGCGCAAGCGGCTGCTCGCGGTGGCGGACCACACCTTCGTCGGCAAGAACCGGATGGAGCTGTCCCCGGGCGCGGTCCCGGCGATGAACGCGCTGCTCGACGCGGGGGCGGACGTCGAGACCCCACCCGCGTGGCAGCTGTTGACCGAGCGCCTCGCGACCTCGCTCTCCCTCAAGCCCAAACCCCCCGCCGCGCTCGCGGCGACCCTGCGTGACTACCAGGTGGAGGGCCATGCCTGGCTCAGCCGCGTCGCCGCATGGGGCGCCGGTGCGTGCCTCGCGGACGACATGGGTCTGGGAAAGACAATCCAGGCGCTCTCCATCCTGCTGGATCGCGCCCGTCTGGGTCCCGCGCTGGTGCTCGCACCGACGTCCGTCGCCTTCAACTGGGTCGAGGAGATCCAACGCTTCGCACCGACGCTCCGTCCCATCCTCTACGCGGAGCAGACGGACCGGATGAAGTGCCTCGCGAAGCTCAAGGAGCGCGACGTACTCATCGTGAGCTACGGGCTGCTCGTGCGCGATGCCGCCCAACTGGCGGCCATCCCCTTCAGCACGCTCGTCGTCGACGAGGCCCAGGCAATCAAGAACCCGAACACGCGACGCGCACGTGCGGCACGGCAGCTCCAGGCGGGCTTCCGGATCGCGCTCTCAGGCACGCCGCTCGAAAACCACCTCGGCGAGCTGTGGAGCATCTTCGCGCTCGTCTTTCCCGGTCTGCTCGGAAGCTGGGAGCAGTTCCGCGAACGCTTCGCCGCGCCCATTGAACGCGGAAAGGATCCCGACGCCCAGGCGGCACTCTCCCGCGTCATCAGTCCGTTCCTGCTGCGCCGGACCAAACAGGAGGTCGCGCGCGAGCTGCCTCCACGAACGGAGATCCAGGTCCCGGTCGCGCTCTCCGAGGAGGAATGGGCGCTCTACGAGGACGCGCGCCTGGCCGCGGTCGCCGAGGTCAGTTCCCAGGGCAAGGGTCTTCGTGACGAGCAGCAGCGCTTCCAGGTGCTCGCGGCGCTCACGCGGCTGCGCCTGCTCGCCTCACACCCGCGCCTGTACGACGCGGAGTCCACCCTCTCCTCTTCGAAGATGCGGCGCCTGCTCGAGCTGCTCGAGGAGCTGCGCAGCGAGGGACACCGCGCGCTCGTCTTCAGCCAGTTCACGTCTCATCTCGAGCTCGTCAAGGAGGAGCTGGAGCGCTCGGGGTTCACGTACCTCTACCTGGACGGCTCCACCCCAGCAGGGGCCCGGGCGCAGCGGATCGCCGCCTTCCAGGGCGGAGAGGGCAACGTGTTCCTGCTCTCCCTGAAGGCAGGCGGAACTGGCATCAACCTCACCGCCGCGGACTACGTCATCCATCTGGATCCCTGGTGGAACCCCGCGGTTGAGGATCAGGCGACGGATCGCGCGCACCGCATCGGGCAGACGCGGCCCGTGACGGTGTACCGGCTGATCGCCCGGGGAACCATCGAGGAGCAGATCCTCTCGCTGCACTCGGACAAACGCGCGCTCATCGCGGGCGTGCTCGAGGGAACGAACGTGGCGGCGCGGCTCACGACGAAGGATCTCCTCGCGCTGCTCGCAGGCGGCGAAGGGCCACGCGAGCGGGCCGACGAAGAAGAGACGCCTCGTACCCGAACGGTGCATTGAACAAACGCACTCGCAAGTACGGACGTCAGGACGAGGCGGAGCCGCGGGGCAGCCGCACGGAGAAGGTGGTACCCACGGCGGCGCTGGAGCTCGCGGTGATGGAGCCGCCATGGGCCATGACGATCTGCTGCGCGATGTAGAGCCCCAACCCCAATCCCTGGCGTGAGCTGTCCGCGGAGCGGCGGAAGGGATCAAAGACATGAGGTAGCAGCGCCTCAGGGATGGGCGTGCCCTGGTTCGTCACCACGAGGACGATCTCCTGGCCCTCCTCGCGGAGGTCCACCGCCACCGGGGTGTTTCCGGCCCCGTGCTTCAACGCATTGCCGACGAGGTTGGAGATGACCTGGGCGAGCCGATCCAAATCCCACTCCCCGGAATAAGGGCCCTGCCCATGGGAGAACACGATGCGGCCCGGGTGCGTCATCTCGAACTCCTCGAGCGTGGTGCGCACCAACTCCACCAGCTCTCCGGACCGGCGCTGCAGGGGAATGCCTCCGCCCAATCGTGCGCGCGTGAAGTCGAGCAGGTCGGTGATCATCCGCGACATGCGATCTCCGCTCTGGACGATGCGCCGAACCCGGACGAGCACAGACTCGGAGAGGTTCTCCCGGCGCAGCAGCGTCTCGGCGGCCAGGGTGATGGCATGGAGCGGGCTGCGCAGATCGTGGCTGACGATGCCCATCAATCGCTCACGGAACTGCTCGGCCCGCTTGCGCTCAGTGACATCCCGGAGGAACACGGCAAGCCCCCCCTCGTCGGTGGGGTAGGCGTTCACGCTCGCCCAGAGGTCCTGCGGGGGGTAGTACTCCTCGAAGTGCACGGGGACCCGCTCAGTCATTGCGCGGTTGTACTCACGCCAATACGCGGACTCGGGATTGTTGATGGCTGGGAAGACGTCCCAGACGGAGCGGCCGAGCTCTTCCTCACGGCTCTTCTGGCTGATGAACTCCTGGTTCTTGTTCACCTGGATGATGCGGAAGTCCTTGTCGAGCAGGAGGAAGGGATCTCCATGCTCCAGCACCTCCACCGCGCGCTGGCTCTGGAGCAGCGCCTGCTCGGCTTGCTCGCGCAGACGGGTCTGCTCACGGAGGAGCTGCTCGCGCTCCTCCTCTCGGTGCTTCCGTTCGGTGATGTCCTGGCAGAAGGCGGCGATCCCATCGTCGATAGGGTAGACGTGGAACTCGAACCAGCGCTGCCAGGGGATGTAGAAGTTCTCGAAGGAGAGCGGGATGCGCTCGGCGGCCACGCGCCGGTAGTAGTGCTCCACGTTCGTTCCCAGGGTGGCCGGGAAGACTTCCCAGTGGTCGCGACCCAGTACCTGCTCGCGCGACACTCCCATGAAGCGCTCGGCCTCACGGTTGACGTAGGTGAAGCGCCAATCCTGATCGAAGGAGAGGAAGGCCTCGGACATGCTCTCCAGAATGGCGGTGAGCCGCTGCCTCTCTCGCTCGGTGGCCTCGCGCTCACGCACCCGCTCGGTGATGTCGAGTACCGTGCCGACGAGGCGTAGCGCCCGGCCGTTCTCATCGAAGAGAGCCCGCCCGTTGGCGGACAACCACCGCTGGACACCGTCCCTCAGGCCCACGGTGCGGAACTCGAGCTGGTGAGAGCCACTACCGGCCGGATTCAAGGATTGCTGCACCACCTGATGCACACGCTCACGGTCTTCCGGGTGCAGCGCGGAGAGGTGAACGGCGTAGTCCAGGGTGGCATCCGAGGGCAGGCCGAGCAGGAGCAGGCAGCGCTCGTCCGCGTGCACCACGCCCGTGATGGGGTCGTAGTCCCACATCCCCATGCCAGTGGCCTCGATCGCCAGGCGCAGATGCGCCTCACGCAGCTGCGGTGCCCCGAGACCGGAAGGGGTGTGGTGGCTGACATGAGGTGAGTGCTCAAAGACGGACTCGGTGTGCTCCATGGCGGCCTGGAGCCAGTCGGAGAGCCGTTGGGTGTCCTCGAGAGGGGGCTGCTGGTTGGGAGGGAGGGACGTCCAGAGGCTCGAGAGGAGCCGCCCGAGGAGGGCGAACTCAGCCTTCACGTCCTCCTGCGTGTAGCCCAACCGGAGACGCCGTCCGAGGTGGGCCTCTTCCAGACGTCGCCGGCTATAGCCAGAGTCCCCGCACTGGCAGTGAGAGCAAGCACGCAGGGAGTCCAGATACTCGGGGAGATTGTCGATGACATCCTGGGGTCGAACATCCCGAGCGGACGCGAGTCGGCTGGCCTCCTCGCGGTAATGCAGGAGCAGGTACTCTCGATTCTGCTCGATGAGGTCCGCAATGGATGGCATGGGCCGAGGTTTGACCTCTCCAACCCCTCAGCCTTCACCAGTCCCTGGCCCGCTTGGGGTGAAATCTTCCAGCGGAGTTGCGCTCCCGACAAATAAGAGCATGAAAAGCATACGCGCTCTCACAACTGGGGATGTTGCAAGGGGTTGTGGTTGAACAGCGTCTGGTCCGTTGATTTCTCAAAAACCAAGGCACCACGGACTAACGACATGTGACGGATTGTGCGGCCTTTTTGACGGAATCGTCGCGCGACTTTTCATGTCAGAGCGGTTGGGATACTCCTGTTTGTCTTGAAATACTCCATTCTCGAGGAGCTCTGGTGCTTCGACGATTCCTTCTAGGAGCCGCCCTCTTCCTGTCGGGAGAGGCGTTGGCCAAACCGCCTGCGGGCAGCGTGTTCTGCACCACATATCCCTCGGCGCCCGCGTGCACTGGACAGCAGCCAGCCTGCACCTACTGTCACGTCGCGCCGCCGCAGCGGAACGCCTTTGGCACGGGGCTGGAGGCCTACCTGGCCCCCGGTGCACCGCGTCCCCTGTCGGACGGTGACTTCGCAGCCGCGCTCCCCACGGCGTTGAGGGCCGTCGAGGCAGCGGACGCCGACGGCGACGGCGTGTCGAACCTCGTGGAAATCCAACGCGGCACCCTACCGGCCGACGCCAACAGCGTACCGGTGGACACGGGCGGCTGCGTGGCGGGCACCAATCCCCACAACCCCCAGTACGACGTGTGCCGCTACGACACGCGCTTCGCGTACCGGCGCGTGCTGCTCGACTTCTGCGGGCAGTCCCCCACCTATGCACAGCTCAAGGAGTTCGCCGCGTTGAACGCCGACGAGCAGCGCGCGCGGCTCGACGCCGAGCTCGACCGTTGCACCCAGAGCGAGTTCTGGCGCGGCAAGAATGGCCAGCTGTGGAAGCTGGCGCACCCGAAGATTCGTCCGGTGGGCTCGCTCAAGGCCGGAGAGGACAAGGGAGCCATTCCGCTCGCCGACTACTATGACGACTACGCCCTCTACACCTACGCGCAGATCGACGACCACGACGCGCGCGATGTGATGACGGCGAAGTACTTCGTGCGCCGGGAGACAAACCCCACGCGCTACTTCATCGAGACGTCGCTGCCGACGCAGTTCGTCGATGAGGCGCACCGCGCGGGCAACATCACCTCCTCGTGGAGCCTCATCTACTTCGTGATGTTCACCGCGCTGCCGCGTAACGCCGCGTCACAGGCCTACCGCGCGTACCTGGGCTACGACATCGCCAAGCAGGAGGGCCTCTACAGCATCCCCAGCGAGCCCCGCGACTACGACGCCAAGGGAGTGGCGGCGCCGACGTGCGCGGCCTGCCACGCGACGCTCGACCCACTGAGCTACCCCTTCCGCAACTACCAGGGCCTCTCCCTCACGGCTCGCAATACCTCGGCGCGCTACGTGCCCAACCGCCTGGAGACGTACTTCAGTGACGTCGCACCGGCCATTACCCAGACGCCCGAGGCTGGCTATCTCTTCGGCAAGCCAGTCAACAACCTCGTGGAGTGGGCAGAGGTAGGCGCCAACAGCGATGCATTCGCCATCGCCACGGTCACTGACTACTGGAAGCTGCTCATCGGCCACGCCCCGACGCCTGAGGAGCACGCCGAGTTCGTCGCCACCTGGCAGCGCTTCAAGGGCACGCACCAGTACCGCGTGCAGCGCATGCTTCACGATCTGATCCGCACGGAGGCCTACGGTGCGCCCTGATTCTCTTCGCGTTTTGCTCCTGTCCGCCGCCTGTGTCCTCACGGCCTGTCCGTCCCCCTCTCCCTCGGGAGAGGACGCCGGCACGCCGCCGCCCGTTGACGCCGGTACGCCCACGGACGTGACACGCTCCTCGCGCAACAACCTGCGCTTCAAGGGCCCGGAGCGGCTGGCCTCTGACTTCGCCGCGGCGCTGTCACTGCCGGCCGAGCAGGTGTGCAACGAGCTGGGCCGGTACCCCTGCACCAGCAATGTGCACATCGTCACACTGGGAGGCGTTGACCCCTACGGCCTGGGCGTCTACGAGCCACTGCCCTACACCGGAGTAACCACGCCCATCGCCGTTGACCGTGTGGCGACGGCGGCTTGCGCCCAGCGCGTCGCGCTCGACGTCACCACCCCCTCGGAGGCCGTCATCTTCGGGGGCATCGAGCTCGACGCCCAGGGACGCCTGGCCAAAAGAGAGAGCACGCCGGTGAAGAACGCCATCACCGCGCTCTACCAGCGCGCGCTGTTGCGAGACCCCACGAAGGCAGAGGTGGGCACGTTGATGCAACTGGCCACCGACATTGAATCCTCGAGCAGCCAGGCGCCCGGCCGAGACTGGATGAAGGCCGCCTGCTTCGTCGTCCTCTCCTCCGCCGAGTCCGTCTTCTTCTAAAGGGAAACTCCATGTCACTCCGCAACAATGGTCGGCTCTCGCGCCGGGAGATGTTGAAGGCGCTGTCGCTGTGCGCGGCGGGCTCCGCGACGCTAGGGCCCTTGCTGACGGGCTGCCGCGATGCACTCAGTACCCCAGCGGCACTCGAGCAACTCGGGGGCGTGCGCCGTGCTCGACTGGATGGCAAGCCCCGCTTCCTCATCGTGGTGGGCGCGGCCGGAGGCGCCTCCATCGTCGACAGCATGCTGGCGGTGCGCGCCTCGGAGGCCGGTGCCAACGCCTCGAAGCTCAACACCTTTCCTGACGAGCAGGTGCAGGGCGTGGACGGCTCCCCGTTCCGCGCGGTGAAGGTGAGCAGCCCCCGGCTGGGCAACATCCCCATGGCGGTGAATACGGATCAACTGCCCTTCGTGCGCAAGCACAAGGACTCCATGCTGGTGGCCACCACGGTGGGCACCTCGGTGAACCACGTCATCGCGCAGAAGCGGAGCCTCACGGGCAACGCGGCCTGGCGAGGCCGCACCCTACAGGAGTGCGTGGCCCTCCAGTACGGCGCGGGCTTCCCCATTCCCAACGTGAACATGGCGATGGGGGGCTACTCCGAGCGCGGCACCGACGGCACGCTGCCCGCCTACTGCTACGGGGAGGTGGTCACCAACGCCTCGCTCTGGCCCCTGGGCCTTGATGGCAGCAAGGGCATCAAGGACGCGCCCGCGCGCGACGTGATGGAGATGGCCCGGCGCACGCGCAACACGCTCGACTCCCAATCGGTCTTCGGACGGACCTTCGAGAACGCGGCGGCGCTCCAGCGGTGGAATGAGCAGCGCATGGTGGGACAACCGGCACTGGAGGCGCAGGATCTGATCAGCCGCCTCAACGTGCTGCCCAACCAGCCGCCGGCCCTCCCTCTCTCGGAGTATGGCCTGTCGAGCTCCCCCGATGGAGAGCGGCTGCGCACGGCCTTCCCGGATTACATGACGGACCCCGTGCAGGGACAGGCAGCGCTGGCGTTCCTCCTGCTCAAGTACCGGGTGTCCGTGACGGTGACGCTGGGCCCGTCGTTCAACGTGGCGGTGGGCAGCAGTGCGAGCCAATACATTGCCAACCCACCGCTGGCCTTCGACTTCAGCCATACCGAGCATCGCACGGGCCAGGCCTTCATGTGGGCCCGGGTGCTGGGCGTGGTGGACAAGCTCGTTGACCTGCTCAAGGCGGAGCCCTTCGATGAGACCACTGGCGAGAGTATGTGGGATCGCACGCTCATCTACGTAGCGACCGAGTTCGGGCGCACGCGCACGCGACCTGGCGACGCCGTGGAGTTCAGCTCCGGGCATGACCTCAACAACGGCTTCCTGATGCTCTCGCCGATGCTCAAGGGCAACACGGTGTTGGGTGGAATCGACCCGAACACCGCGCTGACCTACGGCTTCGACCCGCGCACGGGAGAGCCACAGCGCGGCAAGGTGGACACGAACGAGCCCGACATCTTCTCGGGCATCCTGACCGCGATGGGCGTCGATACCTCCGGCAGCGGACTGCCGGACGCGAGTGCCTTCGTACGCTCCTGAAAGATTGGGGAGGGGCCACACTCCAAGCGCGCTGCGGGTTCACTCGAGGCCCACGCTCGTCTCCTTTCGGCCCCTCCCCTTCAAAGTCCAGCCGCTTTTGAACAGACTTGCCATGAGCCGTGCTCGCTGCAGGAGCGTCCTCCTGACGAGCGCGACATGAACATGGCGAGCACATCCGATCTGAAGCGCGTAACCCCCGGAGCATCCAAGGTACCGGAGCCGGGAGCCAGACGACGAGGGCTGCACACCTGGCTCACGCCCTTGTTGGATGGGTTCCTCTCGGAGCACCTGCGAAAGGCCCCAGCCTCCGAGCTCCACCGGCACCGGATGCTGATCGGCTCCTGCCTGTTCGCGTTGACGTGCTCCGTGCTGTACCTGCTGCTCGTGCCGTTCACGCCCGCCGAAGTCTCCACGCTCATCGCGGGCGTGTGCTACCTCGGCACGCTGCTGCTGGCACGCAAGGCCCGCTCACTGGCCCTTCCGGCGGCATTTCTGTGCGTGTGCGCAGCGGTGGGGTACGTGGTGTCCATCTTCCTGAGTGCTCACCCCGAAGGAGGGCTGCACGCCACGAGCATGCTCATCCCCTCCTTCGCGGCGTACCTGGCGGGGCGACGCTTGTCATTCCTCATCACGTGCTTCCTCGCCGTGTCCATAGGAATTGCCCATCCTCTCTTCCGGGCGCAGCTCTCCACCTACTCCAGTCAAGTCACCCCGCAGGAGTTCATGGTCATGCACGGCAGCGCGGCCGTGGCCCTGCTGGGTGCCTGGGTGCTGAGCATGCTGCACAGCATCTCACGAGACTCAGCCCAGGAGGCGCTCGAGCGGACGCTGAAAACGCTTCGTGAGAGTGAAGGCAAGCTGCTCAGCCTCATCGAGAGCACCGATGACCTGGTGTGCTCGCTCGACACGGAGAAGCGCGTCATCACGGCCAACGCGGCGATGCGCCGGCTCTATCTCGAACTCCAAGGGCAAGAGCTCATCCCCGGGCAGCCGTTCATCCTCCCGAACACTCCGGAGCTCCAGGAGCATTGGTACGCGCTGTTCGACAAGACGCTCGCAGGAGAGCGCTCACGGCTCGAGGTGGAGCAAGCCCAAGGGGAGCGCAACCTCGTCCTGGACGTCTCGCTGAGCCCCATCCTCGGAACCGAAGGGAAGGTCACAGGGCTGACCCTCTTCTCGAGGGACATCACTGCGCGCAAGGTGGCGGAGACGAGGTTGGCCGAAATGCACCGCAGCCTGGTGGACGTCTCCCGCTACGCGGGCATGGCGGAGGTCGCCACCGGCGTGCTGCACAACGTGGGCAATACCCTCAACAGCGTCAACATCTCGGCCGGCCTGCTGAGCGACCGACTGCGCCATTCGAGAGTGCCCGGCTTGCGCAAGGCCGCCAACCTGCTGCATGAGCATGCCTCGGACGCTGGCACCTTCCTCACCACCGATCCGCGCGGACAGCAGCTCCCGGGCTATCTCCTCGCCCTCTCAGAGGAGTTGGAGAAGGAGCGGGAGTCGATGCGCAAGGAGGTAGGCTCGCTCACCGCAAGCGTCGAGCACATCAAGTCCATCGTGAGCATGCAACAGCAGTACGCGCGCGCCGCCGGGGTGGTGGAACGGCTGCCGGTGCCGCAGCTCATCGAAGAGGCCTTGCGCCTGCACGCCGGGTCGTTCGAGCGCAAAGGCATTCACATCGTGCGGGAGTATGACCCGGTTCCCCCCATCCTCGTCGATCGACACAACCTGCTGCAGATCCTCATCAACCTGCTGAGCAACGCCCAGCATGCGCTGATGGAAAGCAACACCCCGGACAAACGACTGAGCATCCGCATCCGGCTCAGCACCGGAGGAGACCAGCTCATCATCGAGTTCTCCGACAATGGCGTGGGCATCGCGCCGGAGAACCTGGCGCGCCTCTTTTCCCAGGGATTCACGACGAAGAAGACAGGGCACGGCTTCGGGCTGCACATCAGCGCGCTCGCAGCCACCAAGATGAGCGGGCGCCTCACTTGCACGAGCGCTGGGCTTGGCCGGGGAGCGACCTTCACGCTCGAGTTGCCGCTGGAGGGCCCGAATGAGCAACAGGAGTCCCAAATCCAGACATGAGCACAGGCCCAGGCACAATATTTTTTGGACACCCCCGGTAGGCCGACTACAAGCAGTGAGCACACACCTCAACGCCCATGCTCACTCTTCGAACCTACGCTCTGCTCCTTCTGCTCTCGGCCTGCGCTTCCTCGCCCCCCTCCCCTTCCACCGAAGCACGGCCAGCCCTCCCCTCGGATGAAGCCAGGCTGGCCAATGACGTGCGCGTGCAACGCCTCGCGCCCGGAGTCTGGCTACACGAGACGATCTCAGGTGAGGACTGGGGCCGGGCTCCCGCCAATGGACTGCTCATCGAGGACGGCGAGTCCTCGCTCCTCGTCGACACCGGATGGAATGCTCGGCAGGCAGAGCACCTGCTCGCCTGGGCCCGGGACACACTGCACCGCCCCGTGCGCGCCGCCGTGGTGACGCACTTCCACGTCGACCGGACCGGAGGCGTTCCCGCGCTCGCGGCCCAGGGTCTGCCCGTGTACGCACGCGCGGAGACAGCGCGGCTCGCGGCCGAGCGTGGACTGCCCGTGCCCGCTCAACGTCTCGCGGACACGCAGGAACTGGGGCCGCTGTCGTTGTTCTTCCCCGGGGCCGGGCACGCACGCGACAACCTCGTGGTGTGGCACCGCGACAGCGGCGTCCTCTTCGGGGGCTGCCTCGTGAAGGAGGCTGGCGCGCAGAGCCTGGGCAATGTGGCGGACGCGGAGATGTCTGCGTGGCCCGAAAGCATTGAGCGTGTCCGCCAGCGTCACCCCAACGTGCGCACGGTGGTACCTGGCCATGGCCTTCCCGGCGGACCCGAGCTGCTCACGCATACCGAGACACTGCTGCGCAACGCCAGCACGGGCAATCCGGCTTCACGTTGAAGCCCTCGGTCGCATACAGGTTCATTTTCATTTTCTTCACCACCGAGAAACCATCCAGCCACCGTCCACCCGGTGGCCCCCCTCCTCGAACTCATTTCAAGCACTATGAGAAATGGCTCATGAGGAGAGGTTTCAGCCGCTATTCATTCACAGCCATGTGTCATTCAAAATCACCGGGAGTGCGAGTCTTAAGCTCGCGAGTTCGTCGTTGCTCCTTACATCAGCGCTAATCAGGTTAAGCACGGAAACTCGATTGCTCTGGATACCGTCAATCGTTAGATTGAATTCATTCCAAGGAGCAATTCGCTCCGGAATGGAGATGAGTTTCCATGAAGATCCAGCTCAAGCGATTGAACGGCCTGCCCATGTTCCTGGGCCTGGCGTTGTCCGTCCTTCCCACCGCGAATACCTACGCCGCTGGAATCACTGACTACAACCTCACGGGGTTTGCCGCTGGCAACACCGGCGGAGGGCAGATCAGCGAGTCGGACACCGCCCGCTACAGGAAGGTCTACACCGCAACGGATCTCGCCCTCGCCCTGAAGAAGGGCTCTGGCGTCAAGGTCGTGGAGATCATGAATGATCTCAACCTGGGCTGGAACGAGCTCCCCGCGGCGGCCAAGGTCTCGCCCTTCTCGGCCCACAACGCGCCGCTGACCCATCCCGTGCTCAAGACGACGGGCGTCAGCAAGATCAGTGTGGACGGCTTCAACGGGCTGACCATCTTCTCCGCCAACGGCGCCAAGCTCAAGCATGTCGCCATCACGATCAAGCGCAGCTCGAACGTGATCATCCGGAACCTGGAGTTCGATGAGCTGTGGGAGTGGGACGAGAAGACCAAGGGCGACTACGACTCCAACGACTGGGACTACGTGACGTTGGAAGAGGACAACAAGGTCTGGATCGACCACTGCACGTTCAACAAGGCCTACGATGGCCTCGTCGACTCGAAGAAGGGAACCACGGGTGTGACCATTTCATGGTCCACGTTCAAGGGAGATGACGGCAGCGCGAACAGCTGGGTGACCCAGCAGATCAATGCGATGGAGGCGAACAAGTCCGCCTACCCGATGTACAACCACCTGCGGAGCAGCGCGGTGGGTCTGAGCAAGGAGGACATCATCGCGATCGCGGGCGCGCAGAAGAAGGGCCACCTGGTCGGCGCGACGGAGTTCGACTCGGGCAATGCGAAGCTCACCATCACGCTGCATCACAACTACTACAAGAACATCCAGGACCGGATGCCCCGCCTGCGAGGTGGCAACGCGCACGCCTACAACATCGTCATGGATAGCGCGGGAGCCTGGGCGTCCAAGAAGAAGCTCACGTCGGCCATTGCCTCGGCCATTTCGTCCAAGGGCTACCACTTCACCGTGACGAGCAACGGCGCGATCTCCACGGAAGGCGGAGCCGTCCTGCTCGAGAAGTCCCACATCATCGATGTTCAGTCCCCGCTCCGGAACAATCAGGCGGACCCCTCGGATGCAACCTATACGGGGAAGATCCGCGCCATCGACACCATTGACTCCCTGAATGGGGTGACCTTCCGCGGAGACAGCGAGACCTCCGGGAGCACGCTCATTCCCGAGCCCGCTCCCGTGAAGGCCTTCTCCTGGAACGGCTTCACCACCCTGCCCTATGGCTATACGCCGGAGGATCCGTCGACCCTCGTGAACCGGCTGACGGCCGCCGACGGGGCGGGAGCAGGGAAGCTGACCTGGGCGAAGAGCAACTGGCTGAAGACCAGCTACTAACAGCGCCACACCTGCATGAGCCCCCGCGCGGAGAACCCTTCCGCGCGGAAAGGCTCACTCAGAGCTCAGGTAGACGCAACTCCTTTGCAAAAGTGATTGCATTGGTGAAACCTACCGGCCTAGGTTCCGCGCGCTTCAGGCAGGGCGCGCGAGGACACCCGTGGATTCAGTCGTGCAGAAGAAGGTCGGTCGGAGAACCCCATCCCCACTCGTGGCCACACTGCTGCTGGTATGGCCGGCGCTCGCCGCCTCCCAGTCGGCGGAGCCCCCCCAGCCCGAGCAACCCTTCCCCACGCCCTCCCGGGAGCTGCCTCCTGAGGGCAGCGAGGACACCTCCCTCTCGCTGGGCGAGGTCGTCGAGGTGCAGGGCCGCAACGTGGGCCCGCTCTCCAGCGCCGAGGTGCTCACCTCCGTCAACCTCCTGGGTCGAGAGCAGCTTGAGCAGGAGAACGCCAACGAGCCCCTGGAGCTGCTACGGCGCGCTCCGGCCGTCTACGTAGACACCTACAACCAGGGCGTCATCGGCTCCGAGCTGGGCATCCGCGGCTTCAGCACCCAGGGCGACACCGCCCACACCAAGCTGCTCATCGACGGCATCCCCAGCAACATCCATATCGGTGTGAGCGATCTCAAGGCGATCTTCCCGCTGGAGATCGAGCGCATGGAGGTGGTCAAGGGAACGAACGATCCGCGCTACGGCCTCAACAACGTGGCCGGTAACGTCAACGTGTACACCCGCCGCAGCGGCAACGAGCGCAAGGTGCGCCTGCTCGGCGGTAGCTTCGGCACGCTGGAGCCCCAGGTGATGGCGGGCTTCGATAACGGCCGGCTGGCCCAGACGTACGTCGCCGCGTACCGCCACGCCAATGGCTACCGAGCGAACTCGGACCTGGACAGGCTGGCGCTCTCCGGCAAGTGGTTCCTCACGCTCAACGAGCGCTCGAGGGTGGGGCTCATCCTCCGAGGCATGAACCTGGAGGCCCAGGCCCCCGGCTACCTCACGCTCGACGAGGCGCGCCTGGACCCCATCGCCTCGGTGGGTTACGCGAACAGCGACGGGGGCAAGCAGCGCAACCTGCACGCCAGCCTGCACTTCGACCACGACTTCTCCTCGTCACTCTCCTGGTCCCTCAAGGCCTACGGGCAGGGCTTCCGGCGCAACCGCTGGGTGCGCTTCAGCGCCGAGTCCAGCCAGCAGGAGCGCATCGAGAACGAGAAGCAGTACGGCGCCATCTCCGTGCTCACGCTGCGCACCGATGAGTTGGGCCTCGAGGGCTTCTCCGTCGAGTGGGGCGTGGACTACCAGTTCCAGGACAACCTCCACCAGCGCTACCTCACCCGCGAGCGCGAGCGCGCCGAGCGCCCGGTGCGCGACCAGGCCTTCGGTCTCCACACCTTCGGCTCGTACCTGCAGGCGCGGGCCTGGCCGCTGGACACGCTCAAGCTCGTGGCCGCCCTGCGGGTGGACGGACTGGCGGGCCACTTCCACGATCGGCTCAAGGCGAAGGAGTATGGCATCAACGACGCCGGCCCCATCTGGCAGCCCAAGCTGAGCGCCATCTTCACCCCGCTGTACGGCCACAACCTGTACGCCAACTACGGCCGCACGTTCCAGACAGGGGTGGGCATTGGCGCCTACCAGACCCAGGCCGAGCCCCTGGCCCCCTCCCTCAACGACGGCTGGGAGGTGGGTTACAAGAGCAGCCCGTTCTCCTGGCTCACCGGGCGCGTGTCCTACTGGCAGCAGTACGCGAGCAACGAGGTCCGGCTCAAGTTCGACAACTCGGGCGACTCGGAGAACGTGGGCCAGACGATGCGTCGGGGCTTCGACGTGGAGCTCAACCTCCAGCCGCTGGAGCCGCTCCTCGTCTGGGGAACCTTCAGTCGCCACGTCTCCGAGCAGGTGGAGCCAGGGCCGGCCTTCCCCGAGCGCAAGGGCAAGGAGCTCAACAACGTGCCGGACTTCAGCGCCAAAGCGGGCGTGGACTACCGGCCTGTGCCTGCCCTGCGCACCTCGCTCTGGATGTACGCGCAGGGGAACTACTACCTGGACAAGGAGAACGCCCTGGGCCAGTACGGCGACTACCTGACGCTCAACCTGGACGTGTCCTATGAGGTGACGTCCTGGCTCCAGGTGGCAGCCCAGGTGAAGAACCTGCTCGGTACTCGGTACTACTCCTCCATCTGGTACCGGGACTTTGAGGGAAGCGCCGTCCTCTACAACCCCGCCGACGGGCGCTCCTTCTACGTCTCCACCACGGCGACCTTCTAGCGGTCGAAGTGCCTCAGGCCCCTCGTTTCACAGGTAGCTCATCCAAGCGCTTTGGGTCCGCGCCTTGACTCCCACGAACCAGCGGCAGGCGAACCACAGCGGAAGTGAAACGAGCACGGCCAGCACCCACAGCGAGAGAACATTCGGCACGCTGAAGAGCGACCCCTGATTGGGACCGAAGAGGGCAAGCGCCACGTTGTTGAGGCTGTGCAACAGATAGAGGTGGACCAGATAGAAGAACAGCGGGGCCGCGCCGAAGGTGGTGAGCAGTGTCTGGAGCCCTGACGGCAGACGCTCCAGCGCCGCGAGCAGCAGAGCCCCCACCCCCAGCGTCAGCAACAGGAAATCCAGCGAGGGGGGATACTTGGTCAGGTTCAGGAACGAGATCAGGGTGAAGAGCGGCGTTGCGCCTTGCGTCCAAGGAACGGGCTCTCCATACCCATTGGCCAACCGCAGCAGGACGAAGAGCGTCAACGCCGCCAGACCCAGGGCGTACAACCTGAACCGGCGGGCCTCCGGGCTGAGCTGACGGGTGAACCAAGGGCCCAGCCCATGGCCCAGTGCGATGACTCCGATCCAGGGGAGGACGGGATAGGACGTGCGCGCGCGGGCGCCCCAGGGCAACTCGATGAAGCTGCGATCGTGGAGGATCGCCCACAAGGTGCCCCCCGGTGTCCCCGCCTCAACCTCGATGGGATCCAGCAGGTTGTGTCCAAAGACGATGGCCAGGCCCACGCCTATCAGCACCGGCCTCGGCAGCCACAACAGTCCAGCCAGCGCGATCATCGACAGACCAATGGCCCAGATGACCTGGAGGAAATAGGTCCGCGGGGTGAGCGAGAACGTCCAGGCGAAATTGACGAACGTGAGTTCCAGCAGGACGAGGAACAGCCCACGCTTCAGCAGGAATTCGGAGGCGGCCCGCCGTCCGCCCCGGCGCTGACCGTAGAGCCACGCCGAAAGCCCGGTCAGTGCGACGAACACCGGCGCGCACAGGTGAGCGGTGAGTCGGGTGAAGAAGAGGCTGGGCGGAGTGGTCGCCACGTTGACGGGATCGCTGACCTGCGCGTGCAGGTAGAAGAACTCGCGCGCATGGTCGACGAGCATCAGCAGCATGACGAAACCGCGCAAGGCGTCGATGGTGACGATCCGTCGCGCTGGAGCAGCCTCAGCCTGCCCCATCACCCTGGCTTCCGTTGGCACTCTCTCGCCCCTTTCGCAGCGGAACGTTGCAACAGCACACCCGCGGCCTATGGGCCGGAGGGGGGCCGTGTCGAGCGCGTCGCGCCGTCCCCATGCGGGGCAGAAGAGCGCTGCTGAAAGGGGCTATAAGGGCCGTCCCAGGAGCTCCGTCAGAGCGGCTGGACAACTTCGATCAAGTGGCCTTCTACATCGGTGACAAAGGCCACCTTCAACCCGAGGTCAGCGGCGGTATAGGCAGGCTGAGCCACTGCGCCGCCGGAGGCTTTCGCACGCTCGACGAAAGCCTCGATATCGTCCGTCATGAACCCGAGGATGACCTCGTCGTTCGTTGGCTTTGGGGCTTCAAGGAACTTCAGCAGGACGAGCGTCGCGCCCCCATCGTGACTGGGCGCAAAGAGGATCTCCCGAATCTTCCGGCCTGCGATGGCCGCATCCACACGCCCTGTCTCCACCAAGCCACACACGGACTTGTAGAAGGCAGCTGACGCCTCGAGGTCGTCGACGAGGAGCTTCGTAAACCCGAACTTCGTGTTCGACGCACTTCTCAAGACACTCTCCTGGTTGAGGCCGTCACTGCCATGTTCAAGTCGCGGAGGGAACTCAGGCCGCGGTACGAAGCCGCGACACTGGCGCCTCTGGCGGATAGATCGTTGGACGACCGATGTCGTACGCCGAGTTGATGGTACGAATGAACACGGGATCATGCAGCGGATCCGTAGGCGTCTCGACATGGATGCCCTTGGAACGTACGTCTTTGATCAGCGTGTCGAAGACCTGATCGAAGGTGAGGTCCGCGGTGTGGTCCATGTTCTTCTTCAGCTCCGCGAAGTCCTCGAACACCTCGGCCGACCAGTGGACCAGGAAGCGCAGCTCGTCCGTATGGTAGCGCGCGATCACCGCGTCACCGGTCTTCACAACCCAGTGGTCGCGACTGCTGGGGTCTCCGGCGAACACGCTGGAGAAGTCCAGCCCCGCCGGGAACTGCTGCTCAACGGGCCCATTCGCCTCACCGCGATGGACCATCATCTCGTTCTGCACGAGAACGCCGCGGTTGTAGATCGGCGGCTTCAGGCGCTTGGGTGCCGCGCGCGGCCCGTCGGGCCAATAGGTGAACCCGCTACTGGGGTCATACGAGAACCAGGTGATGACCTGGGCCATCTTGATGAGGTAGTCGCGGAAGAGCCCCGACTTCCCCATGACGCTGCAGAGCCAGGTCGGCGAGTTCTCGTAGCGGACGCCGCGGAAGCTGGGCGAGTCCAGGTGCCCAGGGTCCGTATTGCCGCACGGGCCGTTCACATTGAAGAGCATCATCTGGGGCTTGGCATACCTGGCTCCCCAGTAGCTCTTCGCTAGCTCCAGGAACTTGTCGTTGTAGAAGCAGTCACTGATTTCAGGAAAGAGGCAGGTCGAATAGTTCGCGTAGAAGTTACGGAACGTGGGCGACAGGAACATGTCGAGCGTCGGGGTCACGCCCTCCGGAACGCCACCCGCGGAGGTCGCGATGAGCTCCTCGGCGGAGGCAAAATGCTGCGCGATGATCAGCTTGTGTGGCCCGCTGCTCCGCACCACCCCTAGCAAACGCTGCAACTGGTCCTGCGTATAGACGTTGTCCAGCTCGCGCGGCGGAGCCACTGGGCGAAGGATCCGTGCCAGATCATCTTTCTGTGCGTCACTTAGCATCACTTTGCTCCTTGGAATCTCCGTCGAGCCGCTTCATCGGCGACCACGATGATTTGTTATTAAGATTTGTCATTGAGGAGCGTGACGCACAACCAACAATGCCCGGCGGGACGCCGCTTACTCGACACGCGCCCGCAGGTGTCGAGGAAGTCCGCCCACAAGGAGCACGCTCAGCCGGCGAGCATGTAGGCCAGCGGACCTTGTACAGTGTGCTCCTGCCATGTACCTCCTGACGAACTACGTCCCCCACCTTCGAGAAGAGTTCCCGCTCCTCCCGTTGGACGCCGCGCCCTGGAACATCGTGGCGAAGCTGCCCCTGGCGCTTCCGCAGTTCCTTCAGCAGTTGGACCTCAAGGACTACGAGGACAGGGCAGGCGTCTACATCCACCGCTCCGCCCGAGTGGAAGACGGGGCGATCCTCAAGGGACCGGCGCTGATCCGCGAAGGCTGCTTCATCGCCGCCCATGCCTACCTGCGCGGCGGCGTCATCCTGGGCCCTCAGGTCACAGTAGGCCCGGGGTGTGAGCTCAAGACCAGCATCATCTCCAGCAAGTCGGTGCTCGCTCACTTCAACTTCGTCGGCGACAGCATCATCGGCCGGGGTGTCAACCTGGAAGCCGGCGCCGTGGTTGCCAATCACTGGAACGAGCGGACCGACAAGACCATCCGCGTTCACATCAACGGACAGAAGATCAGCACGGGCTGCACCAAATTCGGTGCGCTGATCGGCGATGGCGCGCGCATCGGCGCCAATGCCGTCCTGTCCCCCGGAACCCTCCTCCCTCCCGGCGCGGTGGTGCGCCGACTGCAACTCGTCGAGCAGGATGGGGCGGAGCCAGAGTGAGAATTTCCGCTCGCGTGGCAACGCACACAAGCGACCCTGGGCTGCGGTACCATGGGTTGCACCATGCTCTTCGGAAAGAAAGAGCCACCCTCGCGCTCGGAGTTGATTGCTGAGGCCGATCGCGCCCGTGCCAAAGGCAATCTCAAGAAGGCGATTGCTGGCTACCGCAAGGCGCTGGAGTCAGAGCCGAAGGATCCGGTCGTCCACGGGAAGCTGGCGCCGCTGCTGGCTCGGGTCAACGAGCCCGAGGCTTCGCTCCGGAGTTTCCGCACCGCGGCGCAGAGCCACCTGGACAAGGGCTTCTCCGACAAGGCGCTGTCCGTCTACACACAGGCAGCAGAGACGTTCCCAACCCAGGTGAACCTCTGGCAGCAGGTGGTGCAGATGTACCTCGCGCGGGGGCACCGGGCGGACGCGGTGCGGATGCTCCTGCGAGGCCGGATCTTGCTGCGGAACAAGAACGAGCGACGCGAGGCCATCACCCTGCTCAAGGAGGCGCTCGCACTGGAGCCCACGCTCTTCGAGCCCAGACTGGACCTGGCGCGGCTATTGGCGCAGCAGGGGCTGAAGTCTGAAGCGATGGCGCTGCTGGAGCCCATGGCGGAGGACTTGAAGGGCGGGATGCTCCGGCAGGTGCGCGGAACGATGCTGAGGGTCTCCCCCAGCCTGGGCGCGGGGTGGCTGTGGCTGCGTGCCGCGCTGACCGGGCGTTAGGCGAACGGCACCGTCATGCCCGCCTTGTGCGAATCTGCGCGTATCTGCTCTTTTTGTTGCGAAACCGCCGGCTTTCGTGCACTTTTCCCGAGCTATGACAGCTCCTGCGCCCCAGATGGTCCTCGTGGCGGGCCCCTACCGGTCCGGAACGGGGGATGAGCCCGCGAAGCTCGCCGCAAACGTGCGGGTGATGAACGAGGCAGCACTCGCCGTCTTCCGAGCGGGCCACCTGCCCATCACGGGCGAGGCCCTGGCCCTTCCAATCATTGAGCTAGCCGGGAGCAAGGCCGTCGGAGACAGCGTCTTCAATGAGATCTTCCATCCCATCGCCCGCCGACTCGTCGCGCGCTGTGACGCCGTGCTGCGCGTCGGAGGGCCCTCGGCGGGGGCGGACGAGATGGTCAGCCTGGCCCGGGCCCACGGCAAGGCGGTGTACCACGGAGTCGACGAGCTGCCCGCGGTGGGGGGAGAGGCGCCGCCGCGCCCGGTGACTCGCGATCCGGGCGGCTTCCGCGACCCGTCAGCCGGGCCCTCGCGCAACGACGACGTGCGCATCACTGACGTGCAGGTCCTGTCCTCCAACTGGTACGTCCTGCGCAAGGTGACGTTCGACTACCGGCGCTCGGATGGCACCTGGAGTCAGCAGAGCCGCGAGGCCTACGACCGGGGGAACGGGGCCACCGTCCTGCTCTATGACGCGTCGCGGGGGACGGTGCTGCTCACCCGCCAGTTCCGTCTGCCGGCCTACGTCAACGGCCACCCTGACGGAATGCTCATCGAGGCGCCCGCGGGCCTGCTCGATGGCGACCACCCCGATGTGGCCATCCGCCGGGAGGCTGAAGAGGAGACCGGGGTGCGCATCGGCGAGGTGCGTCCCGTCTTCGAGTCCTTCATGAGCCCGGGCTCGGTCACCGAGCGCCTGCACTTCTTCGCCGCGCCCTATACTCGGAACGATCGCGCCTCGGACGGCGGTGGGCTTGCGTCCGAAGGCGAGGACATCCAGGTCCTCGAGCTCTCGCTCTCCGAGGCCCTGCGGAAGATAGACACCGGAGAGATCATGGACGCGAAGACCATCATGCTGCTGCAGTGGGCCGAGCGGCACGGCATCCTCGAGGGTCGGTGATGCTGAAGGACGAACGCCATCGCCGCATTCTCGAGATCCTCGGCTCCGAGGGGCGTGTGGTCGCCGGTGAGCTGAGCGCGCTGCTCGGGGTCTCGGACTATACGATCCGCCGGGATCTGGACGAGCTCGCAGAGGCACGCCGTCTGCGCCGGGTGCATGGAGGGGCGGTGGCGCGCTCTCCCGTGGCGCCCACGTACGCGGAGCGCGAGCAGCAGGGAGTGTCGGGGAAGATCGCCACGGCACGCGCCGCCGCGACGCTGCTGGAGCCGGGACAGGTCGTCATCCTGGATGGCGGAACAACGGCCCTGCACCTCGTCGATGCCCTGCCGCCAGACCATACCGGAACGTTCATCACCCACAGCCCGGCCGTCGCCACGGCCTTGGCCCGGTATCCCGGCATCGAGCTCGTCGTGGTGGGAGGCACATTCGATCGGCGGGCCATGGTGGCGGTCGGAGCCAACGTCATCGAGACCTACCGGCGCATCACCGCCGACGTATGCTTCCTCGGCGTCTGGAGTGTCAACGCCACCAGTGGCATCAGCGGCCCCTACTACGAGGAAGTGGAGGTGCGCCGGGTGTTGATCGAACGCGCGGATCGCGTCGTCGGCCTTGCCTCTCGCGAGAAGCTCGGCACCGCGGCGCCGTTCTCCATCGGTCCGGCCACCGCGCTGACGCATCTGGCGACCGAACCGGACGTCCCTGAGGAGATGCTCCGCCCCTTCGTCGAGCTGGGAATTCACATCCTCCAGGGCGGAGCGCGTTAAAGTCTACCAGCAGCCCTCGGGCGCCTTCACCGGGGGCTGCTGACCGGCGGGCGTCTCTTCCTCGGCGATCAATCCGCGGATGCACTCCAGCGTGGCGTCGTTGTTGGACACCAGGTTCTCCAGCGACCCCGTCTGCTTCCACTCCATGATGCGGTCGACGCCGTAGAAGAACTTCTTCCCGTTGTAGGAGTTGTAGAGCTGCATGAGCGCAACATCGAAGCGCGGGTGCTTCGGGCTCTCCTTCACCAGGTGCGCGAGCAGCCGGTTGTACTCGCGGACCCCCGCGTTGAAGCGCTTGATGAGCTTGGGGACCGCGGGGGCGTCGACATCGGGCGCCAGCTCGCGCAGCACCCGGCCGCTGCCACCATCCGGATTGGGGTGCTCCACGCCCATGAAGTCAGCGATGGTCGCCGTCACGTCGATGTTCTCCGCGTAGGGAATCACCTTGCCCTGAGCGATTCCCGGCCCGTGGAAGATCAGCGGAATCCGCTCGGAGTCCTCGAACTGAATGGGGTGCCAGCCGTAGACCGAGGCCCCATCGGCTTGCAGGATGAACAGCGTGTCCTCCCACATGTTCTTGCTCTTGAGGAAGGAGATGAACTCGCCCAGGAGCGCATCCGCCTCACGGGCCTCCTTGATGAAGGGCGAGCCCTCCGCGTAGAGGTTGTTCTTCCAGGGCGTTCCAGACTTGGCGAGGGCAACCGGTGCACCGCCTCGGTCATTGGTGTCCTGGAACACGATGCGCATGAACACCGGATCCTCCTCGGTCAGCACGCGCTTGGCCTCTTCCAGGATGTGCTCGTCACGGAGGTTGGGATCGAGCTTGGAGTACGTGAAGCCCGCATCCAGCGAACGGTAGGCTCTGGAGTTGGCGATGTGCGCGGTGAACCGGCCCCCAAAGCTCTGCTGAATCATCTTCGGGGTCTCGGTGAGCATCACCGTGCCCGACATGGTGACCGGGTTGGGCAGCGAGGTCAGGTGATAGCGTCCGTATTCGCCCGTGGTCGGGTGCCAGGGAATGATCACCACGGCCTCTTCGACCCGTGTGCCCTCAGCCGCGAGCGCGAGGACGTTCTGGAGCTGGAGCCTCTCCGGAGCCTGGTAGTGCAAGCCGTCAAATTGAAAGAGGATCGTCCGACGGGGCTTGGTGGGTGCGGCGGTGTCATTCCCTTCGGATGCACGAGCACTGGAGCAGGCGCTGAGCGCGAGGAGCGGCAGGAACAGCAGAGAACGCATGTTCATGAGGTGATTTCCTTTCGCGGCGGGTAGCAGGTGGAGCTGAGACACTCACTCTCGGGGATTCAGTCGGGAAGGACCTTTCCTGGATTCATGATGGCCTTGGGATCGAGCAGGCCCTTGATGGAGCGCATCAACTCCAGCTCCAGGTCGCTCTTGTAACGCACGATGTCCTGGCGTTTGGATTGGCCGAGGCCGTGTTCGGCGCTGATGCTTCCCGTGAATTGAGCGACGACGTCATAGACAACCCGGCCGATGCGACCTGCCTGGGCTCGGAAATCCGCATTCTCGCTGTCCGGCGGCTTGGACAGGTTGAAGTGCAGGTTGCCATCGCCAACATGGCCGTAGCAGACCAACCGGATGCCAGGAATCTCATTGGACAGGGCGGCAGAGGCCTTATCGATGAAGCCGGGAATGGAACTGACCGGCACGGAGATGTCGTGCTTGATGCTCGGCCCTTCGAAGTTCTGGGCCTCGGAGATCCCCTCGCGCAGCTTCCACAAAGCGGCGGCCTGTGCCTCATCGGCGGCAATCACCGCATCCAGGACCTGGCCGTCCTCCAGGGGGCCCATGAGCCCGGTCTCGATCAACTCTCGGAGATTCGCGGTCGGAGAGGAGTCGGTCAGCTCGATGAGCAGATACCAGGGATGGGGCTCCGCCATCGGATCGGTGCAGCCCGCCATATGCCGGAGCACGAAGTCCAGGCTCATGCGCGACATCAGCTCGAAGCCGGTCAGGCGGGGGCCGCACAGGGAGCGGAGGTGCTTGAACAGCTCGATGGCCGCCTCGGGCGAAGGGAGGGCGGCGAAGGCGACAGCCTTTTCGGTGGGCAGGGGGTAAAGCTTCAGCACGGCGGCCGTAATGACCCCGAGCGAGCCCTCTGAACCAATGAAGAGGTGTTTCAAGTCGTAGCCGGTGTTGTCCTTGCGCAAGCCGCGCAGGCCGTCCCAGATCCGCCCGTCGGGCAACACGACCTCGATGCCGAGAGTCAGGTCGCGCATGTTGCCGTAGCGCAGCACGGCGATACCGCCGGCATTGGTGGCGAGGTTGCCACCGATGGTGCAACTCCCCTCGGAGCCCATGGACAAGGGGAACAAGCGGCCCACTTCCCTCGCGGCGTTCTGCACATCGGCCAGGATGCAGCCGGCCTCGGCGACCAGGGTGTCGTTCGCGGCGTCGATGTTGCGAATGCGGTTGAGGCGGTTCAAGGACAGGACGATCTGCCGCCCCGAGGCATCAGGCATCGAGCCGCCGCACAGGCCGGTATTCCCTCCCTGGGTGACCACCGGAATGCCTTCCTGGTGGCACAGGGCCAGAACGCCCGAGACTTCCGCCGTGCTGGCGGGCCGAACGACCAGGGCCGCCTTGCCCTTGTAGGCGCCACGCCAATCGGAGAGATAGGGAGCGGTATCCGCCGGGTCGGTCAGAATGCCTCTTTCGCCGACGATGTCGCGAATCCGGTCGGATACGCGCTGGGGCAACTCCCGGGTCAATGGGTTCAACGTGTCATTCCTTTCCACGGACTCCATTGCCACCCACCTGGCGCGGACCAGGCGGCAAGCGAAGCCCGACGACTATGGGAGAAAGCACGAACCGCGTCTAAGTCAGAGTGCGTATCGACCGATACCACGCATGCATCGATGCGCCCTTTTTGCAGGGACGATCCCTAGAACTCCAGCTGGACCCGCGCCGTCACGGCGCGCGTGTCGTCCAGCGCGGTGGCATTGAGAGGGTCCTCAACCGTGGCCAGGATGCCATTCAACGTGAGGCGGACACGCTCGTTGACGTACCAGTTGACCCCGCCTGTCGCGGCACGGACCTCTGTCCCGCTCGACACCCCATCCGCGAGCGTTGTCAGGCCACGCGCCACGTCGTAGCGGACCGCGAGCTCCACGGCACCGAGTCCACCACGCGGGGTGAGGCGCTGGAAGCGGCCACGCCCGGCGTCGTAGGCGCGGCTCTCGCCCGTCAGGAACCCGCTGACCTGCACGTACCAGGAGTTGAGCCGGCCCTTCCCGCTCCGGCACGCGTAGCGCCCCTGGGCAACCTCCGCCTGCAAGGAGAGAGGACCGTAGACGCCAGCGAGCTCGAGTACGCCCTTGGTACTGTTCACGGGGGAGTTGTCATTGAGGCTCATGAGCAGGAAGCGGGAGCCATCGGCGAGGTGGCCGGCCGTGCGCACCCGCAGCGTGACGCCGGGCTGCTTGCCATCGCCCATCAGGTCCGTGTGCTCGAGTGCCACCGCCGCGCCCACGTGCAGCACCCTCCCCTCCGTGCGCCAGGGCGCGAACGTCAACCGGCCGGACCCTCCGTACCCCCGGTCATGGCTCGCGTTGTTGCGATCCAGGTTGTACAGCGCCGCCCCGTAGGTGAAGGCCCCGACATCGCCCGCGTATCCCACGCCAATCTGGAAACCGGGCGCCAGGGTGCTCGCGAGGAAGCTGCGCTCCTGCATGACGACGTACAGGTCGCTCGTCTGGTCCTCCACGGAGAAGGCGGGTTTGAACTGGCCGATGGTGAGCTGGCCCGGCCCTAGCGTCCTGGCGATCCACAGGTCCTGAGCCTCCACCCCATCTCCAGCGAAGTCCACTTCCACCATGTAGCGCCAGCCGAACGCCCGCCCCGCGGCGCCCAGCCGCGCGCGCCGGAACTCCGTGCCACTCACGTTCTTGGTGCCCAGCGCGTCGTTGTGGAACGCGCCACCGTCCACCTGGATACGCCCTCTGAGCGTCACCTCGAATTGGCCATTGCTCGAGGTGACGTTGAGGCCGCCCGAGGATGGCATGGTGATTTCGCTCGACGCCGCCGGTGGTGTGTTGGCCGGGGGTAGAGTCTCGTTCGCGCGCACCGGAGCGGCGAAGGCCCACATCATCAAGCTCGCTGCCATCCAGCTCCGCTTCATGATCCGCATGGCCTGCTCCTGGGTTCCTCACCGCATGAGGCATGGGCGCTTGGGGTCGAACTTCCACCCCGGCACCAGGTACTGCATGGCGGCCGCGTCGTTGCGCGCTCCCAGCGCCTGGGAGCGGTAGAGGGCGTGGGCACGCTCGAGCTGGTCCGGGTCCAGCTCCACGCCCAGCCCGGGGCGGTTCGGGACCGTCAGCTGCCCGCCGGAGATGCGCAGCGGCTCGCGCGTCAGGCGCTGGCCGTCCTGCCAGATCCAATGCGTGTCGATGGCGGTGATGCGCCCGGGCGCCGCCGCGGCCACATGGGTGAACATCGCCAGCGAGATGTCGAAGTGGTTGTTGGAGTGCGAGCCCCAGGTCAAACCCCACTCGTTGCACATCTGCGCGACGCGTACCGAGCCCTGCATCGTCCAGAAGTGCGGGTCGGCCAGCGGGATATCCACCGAGCCCAGCTGAATGGCGTGCCCCATCTCGCGCCAGTCGGTGGCGATCATGTTCGTCGCCGTTGGGATGCGCGTCTGACGGCGGAACTCCGCCATGACCTCGCGGCCCGAGTAGCCCTTCTCCGGGCCACAGGGGTCCTCGGCATAAGCGAGCACGTCGGCACGGCCGCGACAGAGCCTCACCGCCTCCTCCAGCGACCAACAGCCGTTGGGGTCCAGGGTGATGCGCGCGTCTGGAAAGCGCTCGGCGAGCGCTGTCACCGCGGCCATCTCCTCCTCACCCCGCAGCACGCCGCCCTTGAGCTTGAAGTCCCGGAAGCCGTAGCGCTCGAACGCGGCCTCGGCGAGCCGCACCACGGCCTCCGGCGTCAGCGCCTCCTCGTGGCGCAACCGCAGCCAGTCATCCTTCGCGTCCGGCTCGGACCGGTAGGGCAGCTCCGTCTTCTTCCGGTCGCCCACGTAGAAGAGATAGCCGAGTACGTCGACGCGCTCGCGCTGTTGCCCATCTCCCAGCAGAGCCGCCACGGGCACATCGAGGAACTGCCCCAGCAGATCGAGCAGGGCACACTCGAGTGCCGCCACGGCGTGGATCGTCACCCGCAGGTCGAAGGTCTGCAGCCCGCGTCCGCCGTCGTCACGGTGGGCGAAGCGCTGGCGCACCGAGTTGAGGACGTTGCGATAGTTGCCCAGGCGCTGCCCGACCACGAGAGGGATGGACTCCTCGAGCGTCTGGCGGATGGCTTCCCCGCCGGGCACCTCACCCACGCCCGTGCGGCCCTCGCTGTCCTGGAGGACCACCACGTTGCGAGTGAAGAAGGGAGCATGGGCACCGCTCAAGTTCAGGAGCATCCCGTCGTGCCCCGCCACCGGAATGACGCGCACCTTCGTCACCGTTGGCGCCTCGTTGCGTCCCACTGTCATCGGCTGTGTCTTCATGACGCGTGCCCTTCTTGGATGACTGCTCACGACCAGGGGACCTCTATGCCTGCTTCAGCTCCAGGCGCCGGATCTCACCGACGACCAGCAGGTAGCAGACGATGGCAAGCAAGGCGTTGGCGCCCACGAACACGAGCGCGGCGGCGAAGGAGCCGCTCTCCTTCACGAGATAACCGATGACGATGGGCGTGGTGATGCCCGCCAGGTTGCCGAACGTGTTGAAGACCCCGCCGCTCAGGCCCGCCACCTGCTTGGGCGCGGTGTCCGACATCACCGCCCAGCCCAGCGCCCCCACGCCCTTGCCGAAGAAGGAGAGGGACATGATCGCGACAACCAGCCACTGCGAGTCCACGTAGTTGCACACCACCATGCTCGTGGACATCAGCATCCCGATCACGATGGGCGTCTTGCGCGCGAAGGTGAGCGAGTGGCCGCGGCGCACCAGGCCGTCGGAGATCACACCGCCCAACACGCCGCCGATGAACCCCGCCACCGCCGGCAGCGACGCGACGAAGCCCGCCTTGAGGATGGACATCCCCCGCTCCTGCACCAGGTACACCGGGAACCAGGTGAGGAAGAAGTAGGTCAACGTGGTGATGCAGTACTGGCCCACGTAGATGCCCATCATCATGCGGTTGGCGAGCAACTGCTTGAGGGCCCCTCGCTGGAGCGGCGCCTTGGCCACCGCCTTCTGCTCGAGGCTCACGAGCCCGCCGCCGCGCTCGATGTGCTCCAACTCCGCGCGGCTGATGCGCGGGTGGCTCTTGGGATCGTGGATGACGACCAGCCACACCGCCGCCAGCACGAGGCCCAGGCCTCCCATCACGAAATAGACGCTCCGCCAGCCATGGGCATGGGTGAGGTACGCCATGAGCGGCGCGAAGAGCACGGTCGCGAAGTACTGCGATGAGTTGAAGATGGCGGCCGCCGTGCCACGCTCGGCGGTGGGAAACCAGGCCGCCACGAGGCGGCTGTTGCCCGGGAACGACGGCGCCTCGGCGAAGCCGACCATCAGTCGGCAGAGGAAGAAGGCCCCCGCCAAGACAGCGACGGGCAGCGCGCCCACCACCCCCTGCAGCAGCGTGAAGAACGACCAGAGGGCGATGCTCCACGCATAGACGGTCTTGGTGCCGAAGCGGTCGAGCAGCCAGCCGCCGGGGATCTGCCCCGCCACGTACGCCCAGGCAAACGCGGAGAACAGATAGCCCAGTTGCACCGGATCCAGCCCCAGCTCCTTCTGCATCGACGAGCTGGTGATGGAGAGGGTCGCGCGATCCGCGTAGTTCAGCGTGGTGACGACGAACAACATGAACAGAACGAAATAGCGCACACGGCTGCGCGTCCGTTCACCTGCGGAGCTCACGGCGGATACGTCTTCCATGGGAAGCCCTCCTCGCTGCGGGGTGCGGGTGAAGCCCAGGCGTCAGGCCTGAGGGGACAGACGGGTCAGCGGCGTGGCGTGGCAGGTGGCACGAGTTGCCCGTCCACTCGCCGCCACAGCTCGAGCGGGTTGCCATCGCGCAGCGCCTCGGGGAGCAGCGCCTGCGGCATGTCCTGGTAGCAGACAGGGCGCAGGAAGCGTCGGATGGCGAGCGAGCCGACCGAGGTGGCACGCGGGTCGGACGTGGCCGGGAAGGGCCCGCCGTGCACCATGGCGTGGCCCACCTCAACGCCCGTGGGGAAGCCGTTGACGAGGATACGCCCTGCCCTGCGCTCGAGGACGGGCAACAGCTGACGCGCCACGGGAAGGTCGGCATCGTCCATCTGGAGCGTCGCGGTGAGCTGCCCCTCCAGACGCTCGGTCACGGAGCGCAGCTCCTCCACGCTCTTGCAGCGAACCACCAGGGAGGAGGCACCGAACACCTCCTCCTGCAGCACGGGCTCGTTCAGGAAGCTGTCCGCATCGGTCGCGAAGAGGGCGGCACGACCCTGGTTCGGCCCACTCGTGGCCACTCCGCGCGCGATCGCCGTCACCTTGGAATGGGACACCAGGCGTTCCACGCCCTCCTCATACGCCGCGTGGATGCCAGGCGTGAGCATCGTCGCACACGGACTGTCACGCAGCACCGTGGCGGCGGCCTCGAGGAAGGACTCGAGACCGGGGCCGTCGACCGCGAGCACCAGCCCCGGGTTGGTGCAGAACTGCCCCGCGCCCAGCGTGAGCGAGGCCACGAACTTCCGCCCAATGTCCGCTCCGCGCGCAGCCAGGGCAGCCGGCAATAGGTACACCGGGTTGATGCTGCTCATCTCGGCGAAGACCGGAATGGGCTCGGCGCGAGCGGCGGCGACCTGCATCAGCGCGATGCCTCCACGTCGCGAGCCGGTGAAGCCCACCGACTTGATGCGCGGGTCCGCGACAAGCGCGGCACCCACCACGGTGCCCGAGGCGAAGAGCAGCGAGAAGACGCCCTCGTGAAGGCCGCAGTCGGCAACCGCCTGACGGAGCGCGCGCCCGACGAGCTCCGAGGTGCCCGGGTGGGCGTTGTGTGCCTTCACCAC
Organism: Archangium minus; assembly: GCF_044360475.1. NCBI lineage: Bacteria > Pseudomonadati > Myxococcota > Myxococcia > Myxococcales > Archangiaceae > Archangium > Archangium minus. Next base: position 2,912,157 of record NZ_CP043494.1, on the reverse strand, counting down.
GACGGGGCAGCCCGCCGCGAGCGCGGACGCGGTGTCCCCACCGGCCACCGAGAAGGCCAGCGGGAAATTGCTCGCGCCGAACACCGCCACGGGCCCCACCGCAATGTGGCGCTGGCGCAGGTCAGGGCGTGGCGCGGGCTGGCGCTGCGGCAGAGCGGAATCGATCCGCGCCTCAAGCCACTCGCCCCCGCGCACGACCTCCGCGAAGAGCCGCAGTTGGCCGACCGTGCGGCCACGCTCGCCCTCGATGCGCCCGCGCGGGAGTCCCGACTCCGCGCAGGCCCGTTCGATCAGCGTGTCCCCCAGGTCGAGAATGCGCTGGGCCGCCGTGTCGAGCAGGCGGGCGCGCGTCTCAAGGTCGGTGTCGCGGAATGCGTCGAACGCCTCCCACGCGAGGGTACACGCCCGCTCCACGTCGGCCGGAGCACCGCCGCCGTAGACCGGCTCGAGCCATGTGCCACGCGCCGGATCATGTGCACGGAACGTCCCTGCCGTGCCGCGCACCCGCGCCGCGCCGATGAACATCTCTCCCGTGAGTGCCTCGGAATGGGTCGCCATGGGTAGGTCCTCGTTTCAAGCGCGCCCAGCGATGAGGGCCTTGAGCTCAGCGAACTCGCTCTCGGTGAGGTCCGTCAGCGGAGGACGCACGGGTCCAGCGGGACGGCCCACCGCGCGCATGCCCGCCTTCACGATGGAGACCGCGTACCCCTTCTTGCGGTTGCGAATCCCGATGTACGGGAGCACGAAGTCGCGCAGGCCGGACGACACAGCCGCGAGGTCGCGTGCACGGACGGCAGCGTAGAAGCGGAGGGCGAACTGCGGCAGGAAGTTGAAGATCGCCGAGGAGTAGGTGGTGACGCCCATCTCCAGGTACGGGAGCGCGAAGGTCTCCGCCGTCGGCAGTCCTCCAATGTACGTGAGGCGGTCTCCGATGCGCTGGTGGATGCGCGTCATCATCTCGATGTCGCCCACCCCATCCTTGAAGCCGACCAGGTTGGGGCAGCGCTCGCACAGGCGCGCGAGCGTGATGTCATCCAGCACGGCGTTGGAGCGGCTGTAGAAGATGACGCCCAGGCGAGTGGAGGCGCACACCGCCTCGACGTGCGCGGCGATGCCGTCCCGGTCACACTCGGTGAGATAGGGCGGAAACAGCAGCAGCCCGTCCGCGCCCGCGGCCTCGGCGGACCGGGCCAGGTCGCTCGCCATGGCGGTGCCATAGCCGCACGGAGCGAGCACCGGGACCTTGCCACGCGTCTCCTCCACCGCCGCCTTGACGACCCGGTTCACCTCGTTCGCCGTGAGGGAGAAGAACTCGCCCGTCCCGCCAGCCGCGAACAGGCCAGCCACGGGGTACTCGCTCAACGCGGCCAGGTTGGTGCGATAGGCACGCTCATCGAAAGCGAGCGTCGCGTCGAAGTGCGTGACGGGAAAGGAGAGCAGCCCCTTACCAATCTGCCCTGCCATCTCCTTCGGGGTCATCTGCGTCATGGGCATTCGTCTCCTCGGGTCGGCCTCGATTCGCGGTCCGTCCCACGCAAACCAAGGTACGTGTCGACCCGATGCCGCTCCAAACCAAAGAGGGCATGTACCCATGCGCGAAGTGGATGGATGCGACGCGCCGCGCAACACGCGCGCCGTAAAGGCGCGATGCGTCAACGTTCAGTCCCGAGCGTCATCCGCAGGGCACCGCGCGCGTCGGGATGAAGGCCCGGATGAATGCCAGATAGACTTCGGACAGGCTTCTTCCATGCCCGGGACGCATCAATGTTCGAGTTCAGCCAACTCCGTTGCTTCGTGGCCGTCGCTGAGGAACTGCACTTCGGGCGTGCGGCCACACGGCTCAGCATGACCCAGCCGCCTTTGAGCAGGCAGGTGCAGTTGCTGGAGCACAACCTGAGGACGCAGCTCTTCGAGCGCACGAGCCGCACCGTCAAGCTGACCCCCGCGGGTCGCTCCTTCCTCCCGGAAGCGCGCCGACTGCTGAACCTGGCCGAGAGCGCCGCGTTCAGCGCGCAGCGTGTGGCGAGCGGTGACGCCGGCACACTGACCCTGGGCTTCACCGCGGCCTCGGGCTACAGCTACCTGCCGAGCCTCATCTCCTCCCTGCGCTCGCGCCTGCCCGGCGTGGATCTGGTCCTCAAGGAGTTGGTGACGGCCGCGCAGGTGGAGGCCTTGATGTCGAAGCAGCTCGACGTCGGGCTGGTGCGCGTGCCGGTGAACCATCGGGACTTCGCTTCGCGCTGCGTGCTGCGCGAGCCCCTCATCGCCGCGATTCCGCGCACGCATCCGCTCGCCTCGCAGCCGTTCGCGACCCTGAGGGACTTCGAACACCAGCCCTTCATCATGTACTCGCCCTACGAGGCGCAATACCTCCACAACCTCGTCCTGTCGCTGTTCGGCAGGGCAGGCGTGGCGCCTCGGTACGTGCAGAACATGAGTCAGATCCACTCCATCCTGGCGCTGGTGCGCGCGGAGATGGGCATGGCGCTCGTTCCAGAGGCTGCAGCGGCCCTCAACTTCGATGGGGTCGTCTTCAAGGCCGTGGAGATGGAGCCGGCACGACCCGTCGAGCTCTTCCTCACGTGGAGCCGCACCAACGACAACCCCGTGCTCGGCGCCTTCCTCGAGACGGTGTTCGCCACGTCGGGTGCGGAGCCGGAGGCCCGGAGCGGGACCGCCGGCGCGACGCGGTCCGCCTCACGCGCCAGCTAGGCGATCAGAACGCTCGAGCCGCCCGAAAACGACGGGGCCCGTCTCCGCCGCGTGGCGAGGACGGGCCCCGGAGTGGGACTCAGTGTCCTCCCAGTCTTCCTACAGCGCCGAGGGCATGCAGAAGGCCTCTCCACCGTTCTCATCGTCGTGCCGGCACAAGTGCATGTCCCTCGACACGGGCAACTCGTAGACGTACTGCAACACGTCTCCGCCGGCCGACACCGCCACATCGATCGCCTGCGACTGGCCGGGCTCGATGAACATGGTGCTGTACTTCACCTTGCCCGTCTTCGACACCTGCACAGCCGTCGCCGGCTCGGGCGGAGGCGCAATCACCGAGCGCGTCTGGTAGCGCGCGTAGCCGGTGCTCTTGTCGAAGAAGGCCGCCGCGCAGTTGGGAGCGCCGGAGATGTAGTCGCCCTGGAAGAGGCGGGCCTGGTTGCGGGATGCGCCCGAGCAGGGCCCGCCGCTGGTGGTGGGTGACGGGTACATGGAGTTCCAGACGGCGCAGCTGGCCAGCACCGCCGCGCCACTGGCCGTCTTGTGCTCCAGTCCCTCGTACTCGTAGAACCAGCCGGCGTCCTCCGGGCCCGACATCAGCTTGGTGTCGCACTGCATTCCGCTCGCGCACGTACAGACGCCCTTGGCATCGCACTGCACGTTCGTCACGTTGACCAGATCACCCGTGCCCGATGCCTTGCCTGTATCCGTCAGCCGCCGCGCATCGAAGTCCTTGGCCCTGTTGGACGACCCCCCGCTCATGTCCTCGTCGAACGTGCGCTCCGGCATGTCCTCGGGACCGCCATAGACCCAGACGCCGTAGAAGCGGTTCTCGCCGAGCGTGCTCGAGGTGCTGGACGCGTTCACGTCCAGGTCGTTCATGTTCAGTGGGTTGCCCAGGTCGGATGACAGGCGGCAATCGAAGGTGGAGCCCGACGAGTCCTGGCCGCACGACACCTGGGGGCGGGAGAAGTCGTAGCTGAGCGTTCCGGCGCCACTGGGCGAGGGGCACGTCAAGGCGTTGCGGGACTCGAACTCAGCCTTGAGGAACGTGTTGCCTGGCGAGCCGCAGTAGTCAGTGGGCGCCGAGCCGCTGAAGGCGGTGTAGCGGCCGAGCTTGTAGGCACGGTCCGTCCACTCATTGCTCAGCCGCTGGTAGTCCGTGCCGCGCGTCGTCTTGTAGGCCACCTGCGTCTGGGTGCACCCCAGCTTGGAGCACGTCTGCGGGTTGTCGAAGCGGCAGATGCCAGCGTTCTTGTCGAGCAGCGAGTAGCGGTTGCCCGTGCCCACGTAGGCACGCAAGGCCTTGTTGGACGGCTGCACCGCGAGCGAGGACATGTAGTAGTAGGGCGCGCGGGAGCGGATGCTCTTGGGGTTGCCCGCGGCCACGCCATCCCGGTCCATCGAGAAGGAGCGTGCACCACTCCAGTTCCTGACGAGCCCGGTCGCGTTGTCGATCACCCCCGGCTGGTAGAAGCGCAGCGTCCAGAGTTGGCCGCCCAGGTCGCCCACCACCCCGGTGTCGAAGAAGCCGTCGAAGCCCGCATGGCCGTTGGCGCCGTAGTCCGCCATGGCCACCGGGGCCACGAAGCCATACGTCATGGCCTTGCGCGGATCATCCGGGTTGGAGGGGGTACCGTTGGGCCCGGCATCCACGAACTCCCACTTCCACAGCAGGTTGTCGCGGCGGCCGTTCACCGTGCCGTTCCACACGTCCACCATGTAGATGCCCCGCCCCTTCTCGTTGCCGGGAGACCAGCCACCCGACAGCATCGCCACCCAGCGCTCCTCGCTCTTGGGCCCGTCCGGGCCATGGCGCTCCTGCCCGTTGTCGGACTGCAGCAGCACGGGACCGATGGGCGGCGGCTTGGGGCTGAGGCTCAGCAACGTCTTGCCGAAGCGCTGCGCCTCATCCGTGCACGGCTGCGGGAACATCCAGCGGAAGGAGGGCACCTCCGCATCCGTCGTCGCAGTGCCGTCCAACTGCCACTTCAGCTCCAGGGCGAAGTAGTGGGTGCCTCCGCGACCCTCGGACACCACGGCCATGGTGCGGTACTCGTCCCAGTCCTTCTGGCCGTCCCCGTTCGAGTCCGCCCAGATGTCGCGGACCATGATGTCGCCATCGACGAGATAGCTGTGGCCCTGCAGCAACTCCTGCAACCGCGGGAGCGCGTCCGGCGGGATGAAGGCCCATACCTCCCTACCGACATCCTCCTCCTCGCCCGTGTAGTCGTAGTCGCACGTCTTGGCGTCCTTCAGCACGCCCTTTCCATCGCTGAAGGCATGCAGCATGCCGTCGTTGGCGCCCACCAGGATGAGGCGCTCGCGCTGGCGATTGAGGAATTGGTAGTACTCGTAGGCGTCACGGGGCTTGGACTCCGTGGCACCGCTCTCGCACGTGGCGGGCAGATCCTCGGGTGGAGTGCCCATCGGGGTGGCCCCCTGCTTCATCTGGTGATTGGGGACGGAGTACAGCGTGCGCACGCACTGGTTGCCGACGCCGAGGTCGCACACGAACTTGTCCGCCGGAGGGTCCACCATCACCGGAGACGAGTGGAAGATGTCGCCCAGCACGGACGGCCGGGTGTCGAGTCGGTTGCCGTTCGCGTTCTCGTCGAGGATGTCCTGCCCGCGCACGTACTGCATGACGAGCGCCGCGCACAGCAGATCATAATGCTGCTGGGTCGTGAGGGTGGCCGGCAGCCCCGTCACGGAGAGCAAGCCCGTCGAGGTCACCGCTCGCGCGAGGTCCACCTGCTGGAACATCTGCATCCGGGTCAGGAGGAGGCCCGGCTTGTAGGTGCTGCCAGTCCCGGAGGGACACAGCGGAGCCCCGCCCACGGCCAGGTACTGACGCAGCTGGCCCAGATTGGTGAGGGAGAAGGGGAGGAGCGCGTCATTCTGGTTCAGCAGTCCGTCCCTGTTGCTGTCCGTGATCGTCAGGATGTTCCGGCCCGAGTGCCTGGTCTCGTACAACCTGTTGCTCGCCTCCCAGTAGGCGGTGGCGGGAGCGCCGAAGAGGGGCGTGCCGTCGGGGTTCTGGCCCACCACCTTGCGGTAATTGCTCGAGCTGTCCTCCGCGATGACGCTCCCCTCCTTGTCAACGAGCAGCACGTCCGAGCGGTCGCCATCGCCATTCTTGTCCAGGTCCTCGACGAACTCGTTGAACAGCCGGTAGCGGAACAGCTTGCCCGTCCAGGCGTTGTTCTTGGAGGGCTGCATGCGCGGGACGATCGCCGTCAGCGCCTCGCTCTGGGTCTGCAGCGTGCTGATGGACGACACGGAGAAGGACGTGTTGCGATCGTTGACGTCATCCACGATGGACAGGATGGCGCGCTTGAGCTCGCTGGTGCTGCGGGCCTGGAAGAACTTGCCGCCGCCCACCTGGGCCGTCGTGCGCAGCAGCGCGCTGTCGGCCGCGTTATCAGAGAAGCCAATGGTATACGTGGCCACGCGCTGCTCGCCCGCCATGTCGAAGCGCAGGTCATTCTCCCACAGGAACCTGGCCACCTTGTGCAGGTTGCTCGTCTTCGTGGGGTTGGGGAAGCAGCCGTCGCAGTCCACCGGCTCGCTGGTGATGGCGGAGGGCAACGAGACCACGTCGCCCTCTTCCTGGAAGCTACCGTCCGTCAGCAGGATGATGGCGTTGAAGCCACACTCGAAGCACACCGCGTCCGTGATGTTGAAGTTGGTGCTCGTCGGGTGGGCGCCCAGGTAGGTGGAGAAGGGAGTGGGGGCCGTCTTGGACTGGAAGTAGTAGCCCGCCGCGTAGAGCGAATCCGCCAGCGGGGAGGCACAGCCGCCCCAGCCCAGGCCGTTGTTGTTGTTGGCGTTGACGTTGGTCAGGTTGTTGAGCAGCGAGTTGCGGTTGTTCTCCACCGCGCTGGCGTCCAGCGGGTAGGACTTGGCGCAGCTGGGCCCCGAGTCCTGCTGGATACACAGACACTGGTTGCCGTTGCTCTGCTTCTTGCCCCAGCACGTCCTGCCGGCCCTGGTCTGGAGGCCGAGGACTCCGAGGCGCACCTCGCGCAGGTCGCGAACCACGTCCGCCAGCACCTTGACGGCACCCGAGTCGCGCGGCGCGTAGAAGTTCAGGAAATTGCCCTTCACCCGGCGATTGTTGCCGTCGTGGATGTAGTAGCCCTGGTTGTCCAGACACGCCTGGCAGGTGGACAGGTCGGCCGTGCCAATCCCATTGAGGGACGAGCACGCGGTGGACGCGCTCGTCCAGGTGCTGGCGGCCGGGGAGCCACCGAAGAGCACTCCGTATCCTTGCGCGGGCGCGTCGTAGTACTTCGTGTTGTCGAACCAGTTGCTGGACTGGCTGCTGACGCCCGTCCACAGGCGAGCGTATTGGGTGTTCTTGTCGTAGCCCAGGCTGTTGATGAACGGGTCCGAGCAGCCCCGCGTGCTGGACCAGGCCGTGGGCCAGGCGCGCATCGACGCGGCGGTATCCACGACGAAGAGGATGTTGGGAGGACCGCCGGCACGCGAGAAGAACTTCTCGTCGCTGCCCTTGATCGGGTTCATCAGGGCATCCAGCCGCGACGTGGTCGGAAGACAGCAGGCAGCCTGATCAATCGCAACCGCGGTGTCCGCCCGGAGCGCGACGGCTCCTACGAGCAACATGACAAGGTTGAGCGACAGCTTGCGGAACATGGCGCAAATCCTCACAGACCGTAACGGAAGAGGAACTCGACCTCTGACTCGCGGCCCGAGCTCTCCTGGCACTTGACCACCACGCGGTAGTACTGGCCGCCCAGGAAGCCGCCACCCGCCGGAACGCTGTTGACGATGTCGCGCACCTGGCGGTCCGAGGCCCCCATCTGCTCCGGGCTCACCAACACCACCGTGGGCTGCGCACCCGCCGAGCCGTAGTGGCCCGTCACCATCGACGTGCGCGCCTGGGGATCCGCATCATCGAGGAGCTTTGTGTCCAGCAACTGGAAGATCGAAGACGAGCCGTACAGCTTCAGGCGCGACAGCAGGTGCCGGCGCGCCACGTCCGCGCAGGCATTGACGCCATCACCCCGCAGCTTCTCGGTCGAGGCATCGCGATTGAAGCGGGTGAACTGAATGGCCCCCACCACCAGCACCATCAACACCGCGTTGGCGATGAGCACCAGCAGCAGGGTGTTACCGCGGGGGAAACTCGTTCTCGAAGTCATGATGGGTCAGCGTCCGCACACATTGCCGGCGGGCGCTTCACCACCCACCGGAAGGTTGAAGGCGAAGCGCGACAGCACGTTCGGCACGCGCACCGGGGTGCTTGGGGCTCGTCGGTGAGGCGTTTCCGCACACTGTGGTCGGAGAACATTCGGGAGTCCGCGTGGGTTGTCGTACATGTTGAGCGCTTTTCTTAGCCAACACTGTAATCTCGTTTTGCGAGAAAATGCTACCCCACCTCCCCCCACCTGGAACGGGGCTCGCCTGCCCAGCTCAGGGCTTGCCCCTTAAACCTGGCTCATGAAGAGGGAGCGAGCTCGAGCGCACTCATCTCAGGGGTTCCGGGGACCCACCTTGAACTCGACGGCCTTCGACAGCTCAGCCAGGCCGTGTAGCGCTGCACCTCACGCCGGCTGCAGGAAGCGCCCGTCAACGAGATGCTCGATGACCTCGCGAGCCGAGTGCGGGTCGAGCTTCAACTTCGCCCCCAGCTGCGCCACCGCGCTGGCGACCGTCGTCGGCTGCTCGAAGGTGGCCAGGGTGGTCAGGAGGATCTTCCCGTCCTCGCCCTGATCCAGCGTCGGGTCAGTGAACTTTCGCGGGTTGACCGACGGTGCACAGGCCAGTCCCGTTCCGTTCACCGACCGGACGACGGTCACCTGTTCCTGCGCCACCTTCGCGGGGACTCGATGCGCTCCCAACCAATCACCGAGCTTGAACCGAAGCGTCGAGGGAGCGGTGTTCTTCAGGCGCGTGCGTCCGTTGAGCGCGATCCGCTGCTTCTTCTCCTCGTGCTTCCTTGCGAGGGCATCCACGTGCTCCGACGTGCGCTGCACCGCCCGCTCGAGCGCCGCGTCGCGAAAGCGCAGCATCGGCACCGACACATCGCCGGGCTCGCGCTGCTCGAAGTACTCGAGGAACTCCGTGAACGTTCGCGCTTCGCTCACCATGTCGAACCGAGCAGGGTGCTCGGTGGCGAGCGCACCGGGCTGCGCTTCGAGCCGCTGATAGCCCACCAGGCAGTCGAGGCTCATGACACGCTCCACCAGGCGCACTTCCTCCTCGAGCGTGGCGGCGCTGGCGAACGGCAGGCCCGCGATTCCAGAGACCTCGATGTCCAGGTTCTTGTGGCGGCGGCAGCCGTCGATGAGCTCCAGGAGCTGCTGGTCCGAGGCACACGGCTTGAGCAGGCCACGACGCATCTGCTCGTGTCGCTGCTGCTCCGAGAAGCAGCCGATGTCGAGCACCATGTGGACGTGCTCGAAGGTCTGCGCCAGGGCGTCGATGAGCTCCATCCGGGCTACCCCCCACAGGAAATACATGCAGGAGTGGCGTGAGAGATCGACCCCCGCCCAGGTGCCCTGAAGAAACGCCGCCGAGCTTCCCGAGAAGTCGTAGCGGAACTGCCACGTCCGCTGGGCAATCTCCTGGTGATCGCGGCGCACACTCTCCTCGGAGCGCAGAAACGGCTTCGCGCGTCCGAATGCCGCCTTCTGGTTGCCGCGGGCCCCACCGCAATAGAGGCAGTTCTCGCCACACCCCTTGCCGGGCGCGACCCACCCGGAGAAGGCATGGCGATCCTGGTGACTCAGGAAGATGTCATGGAAGTGCGAGTAATAGATGTCCTCGCTGTTCGTGGCGCCTTGCACATACTCGAGTGGCAACCGTCGCGGGGTGCCATCCGGAGCCTGGGTGACGCAGTTGGGCGGAGACGGCTCTCCCTGGCAGAGCGCCAGCAACGGCCGCTCGCCGTCACCCAGGATGATGTGATCAATGCAGTCGAACGCGTGCAACTCCCGCCACCAGAACGACGCGGTGTTGCCGCCCACGACAATTCGGATGTCGGGGTCAATCTCACGCAGCGTCCGCGCCAGGAGCAGCGCGCGGTGGACGTGGTGGAACCATTTGAGGCTGATTCCGACGAGCCGGGGGCGCACGCGGGCCACCAGCGCTTCGAGCGAGCGCGAGACCTCTTCCTCGGTCTCGTCCCCGTCGTAGAGCCGGACGAAGGCCTCGATCCCGCCGCGTCGCAGGTAGCCTGCGAGATAGAGAATCCCGCAGGTGGCCTCGCCGGTTCCGGCGCCGAGAAGCAAGACTGGAGAGAGGACACGACGGCCATGCATGAGACGAACCCCACCCTTCCGAACGGCGTGAGTATAGAGGGTCCCACGCCGGGAAGTCCGCCCGGGGCTCAGGGGCGAGCCGTCACTGGCCGAACGCCTTCGAGAAGAAGTTCTCGAGCCGCGACTTCTCGGGCTGCACCACGCCCGAGGACGAGGCCACACCGGACGCGGTGGCGAAGCTGGGGCGCAGGCCCGCCGCGATGCCGGGCTTGACGTGGTGGCGCAGGTCGAGCGCGGCGTCGGTCGAGATGTGAGTGCCCACGCCCATCGCGGCGTTGACGTCCGCGGAGTGCTTGAGGAAGCCGTTCTCCAGGCCGAGCTTCCCGCCCGCCTGGGCAGCCACGCCCGCCACCGCGCCCGCGGTGACCGAGCCGTGCAGCCGGCCCAGGTGCCCGCCCGCCGTGCCATACGCCCCCGCCGTGGCGGCCGCGCCCACCTGGCCCGAGAGCATCGCCGTAGCAGTCCTCGGGTCCAGGGTCGCCACTCCCTCGGCGTAGGCGGTGGCCGAGGCCTTGCCCTCTCCCTTGAGGTACCCGCCCACGTGCCGGTTGAAGTCGTGGCTCACGCTCGCCCCGACGCCCACGCCCGTCTCCGCCTTGCCCGTCAGCGCGGCCGTATACGCGTGGCCCTTCGTATCCGCCGAGACGCCCGCCTGGGCCTGCGCCTTGAAGGCGTTGGCCTCGGCGGTGAGCTGAGCGCTGGTCACGCCCAGACGGCCCGCGTGAACCTTCTGCATTTCATAGGAGGCGTGGGGCCCGCTGAGCTCCGCCTGGGCCGAGTAATGGTGCAACCCCCCACCGTTGTAGCTCGCGGTGGAGGCCTGCATCGAGCCCAGGCCGCCGCTCACCTTGCCCCCGAAAGCATCCTTCTGGAAGGGGTTGCCCGGCCTGTCGATGAGCATGTTCTGCTTGGCGCCCGGCGGAAGAGTGAGCTTGTTGCCGCCGCCGCTCACCATCACGTCCGAGGCCGCGCCCGTGGTCTTCGACCAGGGGCTGTACGTGGGGCCGCCCTCGGGCAGGCCCGGGTGTGTCACCGGCTTGGGCTCGGTGGTGATCGGCGGGCGCACGGCGGGCCTGGCCACGGCGGGCGGGGTGGGCGTCGAGGAGGGCAGCGAGGCCGGCATCGTGGAGGCGCGACCCAGAGGCTTGGGCTGGGACGCCGAGGGCGAGGGGAAGGTCGAGGAGCGGTGGAGAGAGGGACGGATACGGGCCATGGGGAGCTCCTTGGGAGGTGCGGCGGGGACGGGTGCGAAAAAGCAACACCCTGTCCTTCTGCACCCGACATGCCACGCCCATGTCGCACTTCGTGGGCAAGAGCCCCCCTGTAATTTCAAGAGGTTAAGAATCGGGAAGCGAGATAGGAGCGCGGGGGGTGGTGAGTGCACTCACCAGTCGCGAGACAACTGTCACCACCTCCAGCCCTACTGCAACCCGAGTTCCTGGTCCCAGTCATACAACAGCCCGATCAGCTCCCCAGTGAGCGCACCCGACACCCGTTCGAAAGAGCGCGCGTCGAGAGAGGCGAGGCGCTCACGCTGGAAGGCCGGGTCTGCCACCACCTCGCGGTGCTTCAATTTGCGCGCGAGAGCAAGGGCCCGAGGCATCTCCCGAAAGATGGCCTCGATGCAGTCCTCTCGCGTCGCTCGCGCCATGCGCTCCGCCGCCCCCTCCAAGCGCGAGCGCACCGAGGCATCTCCCACCGGGCACCACGCATCCATGGCCCAGCCGCAGGCGGCCACCATCACCTCCTCCAAAGTCTGTGGCACGCCCGGTTGATTGAAGAGGTAGCGCGCGCACTGGAGCGGCTCCCAAAAGCGCAACACGGCCTGGAGGCGCCGCGCCGTACGCTCCGCGCTCACCGCCCCCATGTGCGTTGTCGCGAAGAACAGCGCGCCCCAGGCCGTCTCCCGGAAGAACGCCTCATAGTCATGCCTCACGGGGAACGACTTCTGCCCATCCTGGGCAAGGTCGCCCATGACATGCGACACCATGTACAGCCGCCAGGCTGGGCGCTCACGCTGGAAGTCCACCACCTCATGCGCCACCACCACCTCGCCCGGGGGCAGTTCCACCATCTGCCGAGGGGAGGGAAAGGTACCGTCCTTCCGGTACTGCTCTCCACACCGTACCCCCTCCTGGTGCGTCTTCTGCTGCACCGAGCGGAAGGTGCCATGCAGGAAGGACGGCAGTTGCAGCGACGCGCTTTGTCCGGGTGGCATGAGGCGCGTCCTAGCAAAGCAGCCCCTCAGCGAGGAAGCGACATGCCCGCGGCGACCGGCGCCTGTGCCGGGGGCGCGGCGGGTGGAGGCCGCGCCGGAAAGGGAATGACCTGTCCACCACCCTGAGTTGGTGGCTGCCGCGCCCCCGTGCCAGCCCCCATCTGTCCCATGATGGAACCCCACAAAACCGTCGTCGCAACCCCTCCGACCAGGTCGATAACCATTCCCACAGTCCCGCTGATGGTGGCGAGCTTTTCACGGCTGCTCACCATTCCATCCACAGCCTGACTCACCCAGCCACCATACTGCCGCAACTCGTTCTCGGTGAGCTCTACCCACTGTCCGGCCTTGTCAGCCGCCGCCTGGGACTCGAAGCGTTGCTGGCTGCGCGTCCACTTGTACTGGACCACTCCAGACTCGGGATTCCTCCACTCCAGGCGCCAGATGTATTGACCGCCCTCGAAGCGGACGAGGATTTCACCTTGGAAGTCCGTACCACCGGTAAACCGTCTGCCAGACAAGATGGCCCGATTCAGTGCGGCCAGGTACTTGCGAGCCTCCTCTCTGCCTTCCTGGAGAGCCAACTCATCCCAGGGCTTGATTTCGAAGAGGGCTCGGAGGGTGAAGTCGGTGATATCCGGGCGTAACTCGCGCTCGTTTGGCAACAGAAGGGACGCGTCTCCGACTTCCGTGTCATCAATAATGAACTTGATCGACTTAGTATTGTAATAAACCCTGTTGCCCGGATGGTTGACGCCATACATGTAAGAGATGAGCCTGTGTGAGGCATTGCCCATGTAGAACTCCCAGGGCATCCGCGAATCCGGTCTGCGACCGGGAATGTTGTAGCCCTGGAGGCCCGGACCGAGGGACTCACCTCCCACCGAATGCCCACCGCTCATGGCCAAGAGAGCGCCTGGAGGCGGAACAGAACTGGGCGAGCCGTACCGTGGCACATCCTGGCGCCAAGCAGAGGAAGACCCCTCGCCAGAAACCGTGGCGCAGGATGCCAGCACCGGCATGAGGCACAGGACCACGCACCGCGCAGCCCAAGACAAGGATGGACAGCCGACGACGGCACTCATGTGCGCCTCCCGCTCCGCTCGCACCAACAGGCGCGGAGTCGGCCAGCAGTAGAAATGGGGCCTCGCGAGAAACCCAGGCCCTGTGCAGTCAAGTCACTCGGGAAATCCCGCCCGCCGCCGTCAAGTGGCGACAGGTAGCGAAGCTGGAAATGGAGCAGACCGGCGCAACCGCGGTGATGCTCGATGCGAACACGGCCCTCGTGGCCGGCGGACTCGAAGAAGAGACTTCGTTGATTGAAGTTCGCGAAATCTCACCGTGATGACAGCGTGAAAGGCCTTTGCTCCTGAGCTCGACTACGTACCGGGCCAACTGCTCTACTGGGTTCGAGCCGCCTCACGGGCCCACAGGTCGCGCGAGGCGAGCATCGCGCCACCGATAATGAAGAGGCAGGCCAGCGCCAGCGTGACACTGGGCCGGGTGCGACCGGCCACAATGAGCAGCAGCGTGGACAGCAGCGGCGTGGAGTAGGAGAGGCCAGCGAGCGCCTTGATGTTCCCGCGCTTCATGCCGACGTCCCAGACGAAGAAGGCCAGCCCCGTGGGCCCGGCCCCCATGAGGAACAGGGCGAGCCACTCGCCCGGCCCCGGCCAGACGGTCCGCTCGAAGACCAGGTGGCAGAGCGCGGCGAGCACCGCCGTGACGCCACAGAAGCCGCCGACCGTGTCGGTGGGGACCTCGCCGAAGCGGCGCGAGAGCACCGAGTAGGCCCCCCACGTCACGGCGCAGGCGAGCGCCGAGGCGTAGCCAGCGGCGTACTCGGCACGGAAGGTGACCCGGCCTCCGTCCGTCACCAGGAGCAGCGTGCCACACAGGCCCAGCACGGCTCCGGCCACGTGCCACCCACGCAGGCGCTCTCCGGGCAACAGCGCCGAGAAGAGCACGATGAGCAGCGGCCACAGGTAGTTGATGAGGTTGGCCTCCACGGGCGGCGCCGTCTTCAGGGCCAGGAAGTAGAGGAAGTGGTAGCCGAACAGCCCGCCCACGCCCGTCAGCCACACCGCGACCGGCTGGCGCAGGTGGCGCCCGATGTCCTCGCGCCGCACCAGCCACTTGCCAAGCGTCAGCAGGGAGGCGACGGCGAAAGAGATGGCCACGGTCTCGAAGGGAGGAACGCTGCCCGTGTACGTCGTCAGGAGCGCCAACGAGGCCCAGAGCAGAATGGCCACCGTGCCGATGGCCGTGGCGCGTGCCGTGGAGTGGGAGGAGGAAGGGGCCATGCTGCCTTCGTAGGCCGACTCAGCACGAGCGACAAGAACCGGCCCCACCGTGCCCATTTGACCTCAACTCAACTTGAGGTTGCAGCATGGTCGCCGAGTCGATGCACAGCACCCGCCTGAACCCCGAGAGGCTCACCATGATCACCACCCCTGGCCTTGTCTCCCACCCACTGCCAGACGTCACCCGTCCCGATGCCGGCCATATCCTGATCAGCGAGTGGATGACGGACAGCCCCGAGCAGCAGCGTGCCGCCATGGACGCAACCCTCGACGCCTGGGAGCAGCACCCACTGCCCACGGAATTCCTCTCCCGCCTGTGCTTCGCGGGCACCGACGGACGCACCATCCTCAACTACGCCCAGTGGACCCGCCCCGAGGCCCACCTCGCCTTCGCCCAGGACCCGAGGAACCAGGCCACGTTGGCTCAGCGCATCACCACCGCCGTCGGGGAAGTGGGCAAGCCCGGCAGTTACCGGCTCTACCGCAGCATGCTCCTGGCCGGACGACACGGGCAGGTGCCCGGCTGCATCGTCGGCGTCTCCTTCGATACCGACGGCGAGGACACGGCGCGGAGATTCATCGACACGCTGGTCAACCACTTCTCGGGCACCCAGCCCACCGTTGCCGGCGGCGGCATTGCCTCTCACTTCCACATCCGAAGCGATGGGAGGCGGGTGTTCAACTTCAGCGAGTGGACCACCGCGGAGGCACACCAACGAACCGTCGAGACGCAGCTGCAGGCGGGCGGCGAGGTGGCCAACCTCATCGCATCCATCCCGGGACTGCGCCCACTCGGCTTCAAGCGCTACCTGCCCTACCGCGGCCTGGTACGCCCCCTCCCCTGATGGGGATTTGGGCATGGTACAGGTCCACCTCCTATACTCACCCGGAACACAAGAACCTGGAGTACAGGAACCGGAGGAAGCGCACCATGTTGGCGGAATCGCTCAAGGGAAAATCAGTCATCGTCACCGGCGCCAGCAAGGGCATCGGCAAGGGGATCGCCCGGGTCTTCGCGCAGCACGGCGCCAAGGTGCTGGTGGTCGCGCGCGATCTCCAGGCAGCCGAGACGACGGCGCGGGAATTCGTCGCGGCCGGTGGCACCGCCAGCGGCTTTTCCGCCGACGTGACCCGGTTGGAGGACCTGGAGAAGATGGCCCAGGTGGCGGCCGAGCGTCATGGCGGAATCGACGTGCTGTGCGCCAATGCCGGCGTCTTTCCGCAGGTGAAGATGGAGGACATGTCGCCGGAGACCTGGGACGAGGTGATGGCGACCAACCTCAAGGGCACCTTCCTCTCGGTGAAGGCCTGCATCCCCTACCTGAAGAAATCCGACCAGGGGCGCATCGTCATCACCTCATCCATCACCGGCCCGGTGACCGGCTTTCCCGGGTGGACTCATTACGGCGCCACCAAGGCGGGGCAACTGGGCTTCATGCGCACCGCCTGCATGGAGCTCGCGAAATACCGCATCACGGTCAATGCCGTGCTGCCCGGCAACATCATGACCGAGGGCCTCAAGGATCTGGGCCCGGAATACATGAAGGGCATGGCGGCGGCGGTGCCGCTCGGCACACTGGGCGAGGTCGAGGATATCGGCCATGCCGCCCTGTTCTTCGCCAGCCGCGAGGCCGGCTACATCACCGGCCAGACGCTCATCGTGGATGGCGGTCAGGTCCTCCCTGAATCGCCGGATGCGCTGAGGCAGATGTAAGGGCTGTCATCCACGCTCAGAGCACACCGCCCGCTAAATCCAAGACGGTCGACTTTGAACCAGTCCGGGCGTACTCCACCTGGTTGTATACAGTGTTGAGTACGTCGAGGTTTTTAAAGGTGACGCTCCATTGCCGGGCGTGCAAATGTGATTCGTGCGAACTCACTTCCTTGTTGCGGAAGTCTTTCACGTGGGTGGAGAAGGAGAATTTACAGGCCGAGAGCAGGTCGATCCGATTCGGGTGCTTGGCGTTGCGGTGGATAGCGACAAAAGTGTCGCTCTTGCTCCACTCGAAGTCGGACGAGGAGCGCTCTTCCAGAGATTGGAGCGAGTCATCGTACCAAGCCGTGAGCTGCTCGCTGTCGATGGCGCCTTGCTTGCCCTGGCTGATGGACGTCGCGAGAATGAGGGCACCGTCGGCGAGGGCGCGCAGGATGGAGCCCACTTCGGAGGCCCTGAAGTCCCGGCTCATCTCATAGGAGTCGACGGCGTAGAGTCCGTGCCTCGTGACGAGGTCATGGTTCGTGATGATGACCAGAAGCTTGTGGATCAGATTCTGGTCATCGGACACGGTATACTCATACCGGCGGGCGGTCTGCGCGGTCCTGGCCAGAATGTGGTTTTTGGCGGAGCCCGTGTTCCCCTGGGAGAGCCGCGCCTTGAATTGGCTGATGTAGCCCGCCATCTTTTCGGGGGTGTTCTCCGAGCAGTTGAGACCCAGGCTCGCGAGCTTTTGTGAGAGGCGCTGGGAATCGACGGCTGTCGATTGTGCGGCTGCGAGGATGTTCAGAGGGAACGCTTCGGAATCAGCAACGCTCATGGTCTATCCCTCAGGATAAGCAAGGCGGATGCCGGTCAACGTCACAGGGGGGCCCGGCGCGCGCCAGGGGGGTTGACGCGTCAAGAGCGCATGCTGACGCGTAGGTCCGTAGCACTGACGCGTCGACGAGGCCGCTTGCCCTCCGCCAGGCAGCGAATCAGGTCTTGACCTCAACTTCTCTTGAGGTTGCACGCTTGTGACCCATGACGATCCAACCTTCTCATGATGTGTCAGATGTCATTCTGGTCACTGGCGCGACTGGCAATGTCGGCCGGCATGTCGTCCAGCAGCTGCTCGCCGCCGGAGTCCCGGTCCGGGCGACCAGCCGACGGCCTGAATCGGTGAACCTCCCCGGGCAAGTGGAGGTCGTTGGCGCCGACCTCACCCAACCCGCGACTCTGCCCGCCGCGCTGGCGGGTGTGCGCAAGGTCTTCCTCTATGCCGAGCCGCGGGGCATCGACGGCTTCGTCGCCGCGGCCAAGGCCGCCGGGGTGAAGCACGTGGTGTTGCTGTCCTCCAGCTCCGTCGTGGCGGCCGACGCGGAGACGAACCCGATTGCCCGGCTCCACCTCGACGTGGAGCGCCCGCTCCAGGCATCCGGGATTCCCTGGACGTTCATCCGGCCCGGGGCCTTCGCCACGAACTCGCTGATGTGGGCGCACTCGATTCGCTCCGACAGCGTCGTCCGGACGCCCTACCCCGAATCGCACAGCACGCCGATTCATGAGGAGGACCTCGCCGAAGTCGCGGTGCGGGCGCTGCTCGACCCCGGACACGAGAACGCGAGTTACGTCCTCAGTGGGCCGGAGTCTCTGACCCAACGGCGCCAGGTGGAGCTCATCGCCGAGGCAATCGGTCGTCCGGTGCGGTTGGAGGTCATCACCCCCGCGCGAGCGCGCGAGGAGATGAGCCGCGTCATGCCCCCCATGGCCGTGGACGCGCTGCTGCGGTACCAGGCCCTGTCCGACGGTTCCCCCCTGCCCGTGCAGGCCACCGCACGTGATGTCACGGGGCGGCCCGCACGCACATTCGCTCAGTGGGCCCGAGACCACGCCAGCGACTTCCGCTAGGGCCCACAGCCCCCTTCCCTGTTACCTCAACAGCCGCGGCCACCAGCGCCAGGCGCACTGATCCGCGGCGGGGATGGCCAGTTGGAGCTGCTGGATGACCGTCCCATCCAGGGCAATGCCGGGCCGCCCGAGGCAAGTGCCCGCGCCGAAGGGCAGTACGAGCTCGCCACAGTCCGTCCCATCACTGGAGAAGAGTCGGATGGACTCACGGCAGCCCGAGCCCTCGACGAGCGTGGGCGGTGGCACCAGGGCGTAGGCCCGGCCATTGCGGATGCGGTACAGGTCGGAGCCGGGGTGAGCCGCCAGCCACGCCGGCGCCGGAAGCGCCTCGGCCTCCTCACTGGGGAACCGCAGCACCCACTCCCCTTCGACACGAAGCGCCAGTCCGCCCTCCACCAGCGGCTCGAGGACCACGGAAGACGCGTCTGCGGGAAGCGGCACCGCGAAGGGCTCGGTGAGCGCAGCTCCGTCTCGCTGCAACCACTGCCCTACCCAGGTGTCGCTCCCGGGCTCCCGCAGCAGGAGGAGCACACGCCCCCGTGTGTCAACGCCGGCGATGACGGAGCGCTCCTCGCTCCGAGGCGCGCTCCGCAGCACGACGGGCTCCGACCGCGGTTGCCCCCTCGTATCGAAGAATTGGAACCGCAGCACCTGGGTGTCCCCCTCACCCGAGGCCCACTGAGCGACCAGCACCCCCCCCCGAGGATCCTCGGCCACGTCGAACGGCACGTTTCCCGCGTCGGTCAGGGGCACCGTGCGCAGGAGCTCCCCCCTGGAGGAGTACACCGTCAGCGTCGCGCCGCCGGGTGGAATCCGGACGATGTGGAATCCGCTCGGCTGCGGTATCACGCCTAGGGCCAGGTCCCCGCCTGTCAGCAGGTTCCCCGTGTCGGTGCCATCACGAAACACGACATTCCAGGCCTGCGCACCAAACTGTCCGGCATTGTAGAGCGCCAGGTAACCGGCACCATCGCCCGTTCCAGGTCCGCAATCCGCCTCGGGAGCATTCGCGCGGGTGATGAAGCTCCTGCTCGGGCCCAGCGCAGCCGGTCGGATCTCCTCGCACGAGAGCGCGGGCCCTCGCCCCCACGGCGCCGATTCGCTCCTCTCCGGTGCGAACGACGCGTCCTCCCCCACCTCCCCCACCTCCTGCTCCGGAACGACCGGGACGCGCTGTGAGTCCTCCGCACATCCAGCCGCTGCATGGACGAGCACCGCCGCGATCCACACCCCTCTCCAATGCCTTCCGTACTCTCTCATGACCCCTCCTCTGTCGTGTTGCACCCGGAAGGATGTGCATGTGCTCACCTGTTCACGAGCGGCCAAGGGGGTGGGTTGTCTGTGCTTCGCGAACACATTGTCGGCCTGGCGCACAAACAGCATCCATGCGCCTCCCCTCCCTGTGGGGATCGCAGCGCTCCTGGCGCATGCCGTCACCCTCAATCAGAACCAGGACTCCTCGTCTTTCATGTTTTACCAGCTTGTGCTATCTCTCATCATCCCACCGCCTGCCCCAGGAGGTTGCATGAAGTCAGGTACACACTGTCTTCACGCGGTATACGCGGCACTGCTCACAGCCCTGACCCTGGCGCTGGTCCCGCTGACGGCCGCTGCGCAGCAGGCATCAACCGTGCTGCGGCTCGGAACACCGAGCCTGTCCGCGCAGCCCGGGCAAACCGTGACGCTGGCGATGCGGTTCAACGCCGTGCCCATGGCCGAGAACTATTACGTCTTCGTCCACTTCGTGGATCAGAACGGCGTGCAGCACTCCACCCTCAACGCCGACCACCTCCCGCCCGTGGGCACCTCCCAGTGGAGCGGCGCCATCGCCTACAACGTGAGCAGGACGCTTCCCTCGAACCTCGCGGCGGGGACGTACTCGGTTCGTGTGGGGCTCTACTCCATGGCCGCCCCCAACAACCGCATCCCGCTGACCCCCGGCAGCGGTGTCACGGCGGATGGCGAGGGCCGCTACATCGTCGGGACGCTCACCGTCACGGGCGGGACGCCAACGTCCGGCGGGCCCGTGGGCCAGGACGCAAGCGCCTATGTCCGGACGTTCTCCGAGGAGTTCGACAGCGGCTTCAACACGAGCAGGTGGAACGATCACATCTGGTACGGAAGCTCGGATCCGGTCATCAACTACAAGGTCAGCAATGGCTCGCTGAAGATCTGGCCCGCGGCCGGGTTCGTCAACCGGACCCTCGACACCGATGGGAAGTTCTCGCAAACCTACGGCTACTTCGAGATGGAGGCGAAGCTGCCGGTGGGCCGAGGCGTCTGGCCCGCGTTCTGGCTCTACGCCCACCCCGGTGACGACCGCCCCGAGATCGACATCATGGAGGCCTATCCCGGCGGCGGTCCCAACTCGGGCTGGGGCGATGAAAACCTGCACCCAGTCAACTACGGGATCACCTTGCACAAGGCCAATGCGGATTACTCGTACCACGAGACCCCGTATACGGCGACGCTGCGGAACTTCGCTCCCTACGGCAACGGCGTGGACCTGTCCGCCGCCTTCCACACGTACGCCGTGAAGTGGGAGCCGTCGGGCATCACGTTCTACTTCGATGGCCAGCAGTTGGGGCCGAAGTACCTGGACACCGACCGTTATTACAACCGACCCATGTACATCCTCCTGGACCTCTGGTTTGGCAGCGCGAGCGGCTCCCCCGACGGGTCGACCCCCACCGGCGAGGGCAACTCGTTCGAGGTCCGGTACGTCCGCGCCTGGCAATTCAAGACACTCCAGGCGCAGACCGTCGACTACTACGGGGACTCGACGGTGTGGGGCTACAAGACCCACGTGGGAACCCGCGTCGCGAAGCCCGCCCCCGCGGCGTTCGCCGAAGCCCTACCCCAGGTCCAGGTGCGCAACGAAGGGGTCAGTGGCTCGACCGCCTGTGGATTGCTCCAGGGCACCGATGGTGTCCATCCCGCCTGGAGCACGCAGATGGCCAACAGCAATGCCACGGTCGTCATCCTCAACCATGCCATCAACGACCAGTGGACCTATGACCTCGCCACCTACAAGTCGTGCCTCACGGGCCTGGCGCAGGGAGCGAAGAGCCGGGGGAAGAAGGTGATTTTCGAGACGCCCAATCCCACCCGTGACAGCGGCGGCGGGCTGGAGACGTATGTGGCGGCCATGAAGGAGGTCGCCGCGCAGCAACAGCTCCCGGTCATCGACCAGTACCAGTACCTGCTCAACTACTTGAACGGCCGAAGCCCCTATGACATCTGCCCGGATGGGCTCCATCCCACGGACGAGGTCTACGTCATGAAGGGGAGGTACGCGGCCGACGTGTTCAAGACGCTGCCTTGAGGCCCCTGCGCCGGTCTCACGGTGTCTTCACCCCAGGCCGTGCACCTGCGGCCATTTCAACGCTTCCTCTGGGCCAGCACTCGGAGGAAGCAGGCGCGGTTGAAGGTATTCACGCCCCCCTCTGTTCTACCCTGCGCATTTCTCTACAGCAGCGACAGCGCTGGACCGAGCTGGACGGATCCTCTCCTCGACAGCGGGCGGGCACGGCATCAACAATGCTGGAATGCTCACGCTCTACGGCTTCGGCCGCGTCAACTCGAAGGTAGTGGGTCTCACGCGCGATTTGCGCGTCCTGTGGACGCTCGAGGAGCTGGGCGTGCCCTACCGGGTGCACGGCCTGGATCATCCCGCGGGGGAACACATGAGCGAGGAGTACCGGCGGCTGAACCCCTTCTCTCAGGTGCCGGTGCTTGACGACGACGGCTTCGTGCTCACCGAGACGGGCGCGATCCTGCTGTACCTGGCGGAGAAGACGGGCAGATTGATACCCGCGGATCTCCAAGGCCGCGCCCAGGTGACGCGCTGGTGCTTCGCCGCGCTCAACACCCTGGAGCCCCCGCTGTTCCAGATCGTGATGATCGATCTGTTCGGCGCCGCCGATCCCACCGGCGCGCAGCGGCGTCCTGAACTGGTGCAGTGGGCCGGGCGCGCGCTGACAGCGCTCGAGGACTGGCTTCGGGAGCGTCCGTATCTCACCGGCGAGGCGTTCACCGTGGCGGACATCCTGATGACCACGGTGCTGCGCGAGGTGCGCAACGCGGGAGTGCTCGACGGCTTCCCCCGGGTCTCCGCCTACCGCGAGCGCTGTGAGGCACGGCCCGCCTGGCAGCGGACGCTGGAGGCCTATGAGCAGCGCCTCGGGGCCCCGGCGGGCAGCGCGCGCTAGCCGCGTCTGGATTTCAAAAAGGTCGTAATACCTTGCCGTAATCATGGCGTCCTCGTGGCGAGCTTGTTGAGTTGGGAGCCGGGCGTACATACATCCCTTGCAATCTTGTCGAGCTCTTCCAGGAGCTTGGCTCGACACTCGGATTGAGTCCTGCAAATCCCAAGCGCCCGACGGCTCGCGAGCCCACAAGGTGCATCCGACCTCCTAGCCAAGCGTTTGTTGCAAAATCAAATTTTACATGTTTTCCTATTATTAGCCTGGGGTTGCTCAGGGGGAGGGCGCGCAGTCGCTGATGGAGCCCCCAGGCGGCGACGTCCACCTCTTGTAGTCCTTCGAAAAGGAAGTCCCCATGCGGAAGCTTTCCATGGCGTTGATAGCCAGTGTCACCCTCGTCGGCTGCGGTGTCGACCCGGAGGCCGAGAACCAGGAGATCGTCTCCAACCTGATCGAGGCCGGGTTTCCGGCCAACGACATCCTGGTTGCCGACGGTGCCGTGTACGTGGGCCGCGACGCTCACGTGACCCTCGAGGCGTCCCGCGAAATGCTCCAGGCCCCCGCGGAGAGTGCTGAGCAGTACCGCACGACCAACCTCGTCGGCTCGAGCGTGACGAAAATCTGCGTCAACCCCACTTCCACGTTCAACAGCTACACCCACTTGAGCCAGGGTCTCGACCTGGCCATCGCCAACTACAATGAGCGGGGTCTCCGGATCACCTTCGCGCGTGGCCCGACCACCGGCTGCACCGCGAACATCACCGCTCAGACCATGTCTGGCACCGGCGGCTCCGCGGGATTCCCCTCGGGCGGCCTGCCCTACGGGACCATCAACATCGGCACCGGCCTGGAGAGCTACAGCGTTGACGTGAACGAGCACGTCATCACCCACGAACTGGGCCACGCGATCGGATTCCGCCACTCGGACTACTACAATCGCAGCATCAGCTGTGGCAGCGGCGGCGACGAGGGCGAGGCGGGTGTGGGCGCCATCCACATCCCAGGGACGCCGACCACGGCCACCGTGGGCGGGTCGATCATGAACTCCTGCTTCAGTTCGACCGAAACCGGCGAGTGGACCAGCTCCGACATCACCGCACTGAGTGCCCTCTACTCCAGCGGCGGTGCAGTCGCGAGCTGCTCGAGCTACAACTTCACGTCCTACCGCGGGCAGAACGGGACGAAGATTACGTGCAGCTGTGAGGCGGTGAGCGGCGGGTCGGTGTGGGGCACGGACATCTACACCGATGACTCGAATGCCTGCGCGGCCGCGGTGCATGCCGGTGCGATTCCCGCCACGGGCGGAACGGTGGTCGTCACCATCCAGCCGGGACAGAGCAGCTACACGGGCACCACCCGCAACGGCATCACCACCTCCTCCTACGGCGCCTGGTCGGGGAGCTTCTCCGTCAGCGGCCAGACGCCAACTCCGAGCAGCTGCTCGAGCTACAACTTCACGTCCTACCGCGGGCAGAACGGGACGAAGATTACGTGCAGCTGTGGGGCGGTGAGCGGCGGGTCGGTGTGGGGCACGGACCTCTACACCGATGACTCGAATGCCTGCGTGGCCGCGGTGCATGCCGGTGCGATTCCCGCCACGGGCGGAACGGTGGTCGTCACCATCCAGCCGGGACAGAGCAGCTACACGGGCACCACCCGCAACGGCATCACCACCTCCTCTTACGGCGCCTGGTCGGGGAGCTTCTCCGTCAGCGGCCAGAGGCCCCCTCCGACCAGCTGCTCGAGCTACAACTTCACGTCCTACCGCGGGCAGAACGGGACGAAGATTGCGTGCAGCTGTGGGGCGGTGAGCGGCGGGTCGGTGTGGGGCACGGACCTCTACACCGATGACTCGAATGTCTGCGTGGCCGCGGTGCATGCTGGTGCGATTCCCGCCACGGGCGGGGCGGTGGTCGTCACCATCCAGCCGGGACAGAGCAGCTACACGGGCACCACCCGCAACGGCATCACCACCTCCTCCTACGGCGCCTGGTCGGGGAGCTTCTCCATCGGCCCGTGGTAGCCACGCCGGCATCCGGCAGCCGGAACGAGGGTCGGTAGTAGAAGGGCGCCACCTGGTCCTCGTCACGGACATGGCCCTCTGGGGGCAACTGCTCCCGGGGGCCGTGCGGGCAACCCGGTAAGATTGCTGGGATCCTGAATGTGGAGGCGGCGGGAATCGAACCCGCCGCCGGAGGCTTCCGGCCAGAGCGCTCCAGAATGGTCGAGAGTTCCCCCAAGCAGCAGGAGCGGGGGAGACGAGCGTGGCGCTTGAGGCGGCGGCCAGGAAGGAGCCGAAGAAGGAGAGGACGCCGCGAGTGGACTTTCGCGGAACTCCTGAGGAAGACGTTCGACTTCGACGTGTTCGCCTGCGTGAGGTGTGGAGGCAGGCGGAGTGTGTTGGCGTACGTGAAGCAAGCGCGCGGGGTGCGAGCGATTTTGGAGCACCTGGGATTGCCCATGGCAGGTGCGCGCCTGGCCCCAGCGCGAGGGCCACATAAGGCCGCGTGGGGTTGAGGCTCAAGAGAGCCAAGAGGCCCACCTCCCCTGCCGCACCCCTCCTGGCATGACGGCCTGGGCCGGCGTGTACCCCTAGGGGATTGCGCGGCCTCTCCACCGGCCTGGCGCACCACTCGGCCGGCCCCCTTCAGCGGCCCTCCTCCACCTCTCTGCTCCAGCCCACTCCCTCAAGCAGGGCATCGCCCACATTGGCATCACGAAGCTGGCCGAGGACATTGCACCCATCACCTTCACGGCATTGAGAACGCCCCCGAAACGCCCCATCGTTCTGTTAGGCCACTGGCAGGCGGGCGTGCTGACCCTCGTCGCGAGCAAGGCCGCCGAGGTGTTCAGCCGTGTCGACTCCATCCAGGTGGCGGGGCTCTTCGACGCTCGTGATCCGATTGGCCCGATGACCGCTGGCGATGTCGAGCACTTCGTCGGCCGGGCGCTGCTACGTGAAGCCGGGAACTGGGCCTGGGTTGACGCTACGCGGCACGCGAGACCTGTTCGTCTCTCGGATGAGAGCGTCGTACAGGGTGTTCCGATGTCCGTACTCGACGTGCCGAGCCTCGCGGCGATCACCGGCGCGGCGAACGTCCGCTTCGACTTCCTGCAAGGCGAGTCCCTTGGCACTCGCGCCGGACGCCAGGCCTCCCATGACCTCTACATCGACATTGAGGGGCTCCTGCGGGACGGTCAGCGGGCCAGTCGTCGGACGGTGGTGTCCGACCCCTCTGGCAATGCGCATCTCACGGCCCTGGGGGTGTTGGTCGCCATCGAGCGCGTGCTGGGGTTGGACGGTCGGCCCGCCGCCAGTGGCGGACTGCATCTTCCTGAAACGCTCGTGGCTCCTGACGAGGCGCTCGCACGGTTCAAACAATTCGGCGTTCAAGTCGTCGGCGATGTTTGAGGCGCACAGCCCTCTTGGCACCCGTCAGCAGCCCTCCTCGACCCCTTGGCTCCAGCCCTCTTCCTCAACACGGCCCCCCTCCCGCCTCTACGCCTTGAACCGGGCGCGGGCCTCCCTCACTAGCCGTCGACGTCCTGGCCGTCCTCGATCTGGGTCTCCTGGATGCCGGTCCTCACGTCGCCGGTCGCGTCGGTCTCGGGGTGGATGTCCTCGTAGGCCTGGACCTCCTCGAGGTACGCGTCGATGTACCCCCGAGGAAGTGTCAAAGAACTCGTTGCGCGACCTCACGCTCCCCGAGTCGTACCTACGAGTCGTCTGATACCTATCTCCGGCTCTCGCCGGTAGGCGGACGTCGTGGCTTCCTGGTCGAGCTGCTGGAGGCAGCGCTCATGAACGCGCTCCAGCCGCACGCTCGGGCTGCTCGTCGGGTCCTGGAGCATCTGGGCGGGCCATTCCAGCTCGGTGTCGAAAGACCACCCAAAGCACGCCGCGAGTGCCAGATAGCGAGCGCAGTCCCGACGCGAGGTGATGCCATACGTGGCCGCGAGGCCAAGACAGCCCTCGATTTCCTCTCCCAGCTCCCAGTCGGGCAATGACGCCAGCTCTTCCGGGAGATGGGTGCGCAGGTGGGTCATCATCTCCAGGACGAACTGCTGGAAGCGGGTCCGCTCGAGGACCCTGAGTTGCGCATCGCGAATCTTCATCATCATGGGCGAGCGCCTCGCTGACGGTTCCCCTGGAGTCCGTGCATCCAGGAAAAACACTGAAGCCTGGACTTCCAAGCGATAAACATCGACAGCGCTGGGTCAGTTCGAGTCCAATACTCCCCCCGAGAAGGCAATCAGTTCATGGTCTAGCTGGCGGTGCAGCGCGGCATGGTCTTCCACGTGCCAATTTTCCACAATGCGGCCGTCGGAGATCCGCATGATATCGGTGGCGAGATAGTCGATACGCTGGCCACGGCCGTACACCCCGTCCCGGCTTCCGAAGAAGCGCCCGGTGACACGCAAATGACTCACGACCCGATCGCCCGCGATGATCTGTTGGAGCACGTGCACGCGGCCGTTGGGAAAAGCTTCGCGAAACCTACGCTGCGCTCCAGCCAGGCCTTTCGGACCCTGCGCGCGCCCCGCAGGGAGGGTGCGGTCGACGTAGGCCGAGGAGACAGTGTTTTCGAACAAGGCCTCACTGCCGTTGTTCCAGGACCCATAATAGCGCTGTGTCAGTGCCGCGATTCCGCCGACCCCGGGCTCTGGGGAGAGCACCAGCGCCTCCGGCAGTGCCATTCGGATCGCTCTCTCATCGCCAATCTTGCGCTCCTCCCATTCAGGAGGTGGCTCCCCGTCGAAGTCGCGCCAGCGCCGCAGCCATGTTGCGAGGTCCATGACCGCCAGAGCTCGTTCGGAATTGAACGTCTGCTCCTTCGGCCATGCGACGCCGTCTTCACGCGCGAACGCGAGTCGATACTTGCGCATCGTATCCTCGGGATGCGCCGCAACGCCGGCCTTCAGGGCCGGCACTGTCCAAAGGACCCGCTCGACAGTCCGGCCGAGAACCTGGTCCACCGTGTCAGCAAGTTCGTGATAGGTGAAGGTGTCGCCGGCGACGAAGATTACCTGATTGTCGACGGCGGGACGCGAGGCGAGCGCCAGGGCGGTCAGACGACCGATATCCTCGGGCGTAGTGACGGTGAGCCGATTGTCCCAGCTTCCGAGCGCATGCACCTTGTTCTGCTCGAGGTCCACCAGACCGAAAGCGGGCAGAAAGACGAAGCTGGTGAACATGCCGGTCGAGATGATCGTCCACCGGACCCTGGATTGCGCTCGCAGCATGTCCCTGATGTCGAGCTGCTCGTCCCAGACCTCCTGCCCACTGCCCCTGCCGACGACGTCGTAGTCCACCCCGAACTGCCAAGGCACATAATGCTCAACGCCGGCCTGAATGACCGCGGACGTGATCTTGCGTTGTGTGCCCGGGCCACCAACGAAGCCAGTGCAGCAGACGATCTGCGAGAACCGTGAAAAGATGGCGGCGAGATCTTTGGCCGTTGAGGTGGCGAGATCGGCTTCGACGACGCCTGCTCCAAGGGCGCGAACCGCTTGCGATTGGTTTCCGCTCGAGGCTGTCGAGTTATCCCGCGCTGGGCGCAGCAACACGGAGATCGGCGGAACCCGTCCCTGAGCGCGAAGCTGCGCCAGTTCGCGCACCACTGCCATGCCGAGCTCGCCCGCCCCGAGCACGAGGATGCTGTCGTTCGGATTGCTACCATCTGGCATCTGTGGCTCCTTCTTGTTATTGCGAGCCGAGCAGATACTCAATTACTTGACGGAGCAGAAGAAGGCACACCGGTGATACCGCAAGAGCGCATGACCTTTGATGAGCTTATCCGGCGCTCGCAGGAGGCGTGCGATGCGCTGAGCGAGGCAGACGACGGGCTCAAGCGTGAGATACTGGCTCACGCCGGCAACCGCTGGTCGCTGGGGGTGGTCCACGCTCTGGGCGTGGCAGGAACGCTGCGACACTCCGACCTCGCGCGTAGATTGGAGGGCGTGACCCAACGAATGCTCACCCGAACGCTACGGCAGCTTGAGCGCGATGGCTTGATCTCGAGGCACGATCATCGGGAGGTTCCACCTCGTGTCGACTATAGCCTGACCGACCTGGGGCGGGGCCTGCTGACAGGCATGATGCCGTTATGGGCATGGGTGATCGACAACGCCGAGAGCTTTCGGGACGCGCGAAGCCGGTTTGACCGAGAGCAGGCCTGATAGCGGGAAGGTATGGCGGAATGGGGGCCCTGTTGCGCGACGGGGGGCTGGAGCAGGGAGGCGGAGGAGTAGGCGGCTGGGACCAACAAGGTCGTGCGCGGCGCAGCAGCAGGAGCGGGGGAGACGAGCGTGGCGCTTGAGGCGGCGGCCAGGAAGGAGCCGAAGAAGGAGAGGACGCCGCGAGTGGACTTTCGCGGAACTCCTGAGGAAGACGTTCGACTTCGACGTGTTCGCCCGCGTGAGGTGTGGAGGCAGGCGGAGTGTGTTGGCGTACGTGAAGCAAGCGAGCGGGGTGCGAGCGATTTTGGAGCACCTGGGATTGCCCATGGCAGGTGCGCGTCTGGCCCCAGCGCGAGGGCCACATAAGGCCGCGTGGGGTTGAGGCTCAAGAGAGCCAAGAGGCCCACCTCCCCTGCCGCACCCCTCCTGGCATGACGGCCTGGGCCGTCTCGATGAGCTCCCACGGATAGCCACATTGGATGCAATTCTCGCAAACTGCCGCAGGCATAGGGTCGACGCCACTGTCAGCGCGGAGAATGGAGAACACGGAGGGTGGGTGCATCCGGATGGGACGTACCGGCTCACTTGAGTTTGCTGGGCGCAGCCCGGTTCCGGCATGGTGCCCACGGCGTCGACCTTTCACGGCGCTCACGGCCGTACGCCGGTGAGCGCGAGGCGCAGCACCCGGCGCGCGGTGAGCGGATCGTCTTCGTTGGCGACGGCGATCGCGTTCGCCAGCATCATCAAGTCCTCCGATGTGGCACCTGCGTGAATCGCGCCCGCCGATGATGCCCGCGCCACCAGAACGTTCAACACGTCGAGCAGCATGTCGGTGCAGCAGATTTCTTCAGCCGAAAGGCCCTCCGGGCCGGCCAGCAGCGCGACGGCAAGCCCGCGATGGGTCGCGGTGTAGACCGTCACGTCCTCGAGCCAGGCCGCCAGCTCGGCGACGGGGTCCTCGCCCGGTTGCGCGGCTCCCCGCGCGCAGAGCTGCGCGACACCATCGCGGAAGACCGCCTCCAACAACGACTGCCGCGACGGGAAGTGTCGGTGCAAGGTCGCCGACCCTACCCCCGCCCGCCGCGCGATCTCCTCGAGCGACGCCTGCGCTCCATCCCTGCCGACCAACTCCGCAGCCGCCTCGATAATCCGCTCCCGGTTGCGCTGCCCGTCCGCACGCAACGACTTCACACGCTCCACGGCGAACTTCTCCTCACCTGAACCTTCGTTGACAAACGGGGTCCCCCTCCGTATTTAACCACGAAACTAAACGGTGGGGTCCCCCACTTACGAAAGGTCCTGCCCATGAGCAGCCACACTCCCGTTCTCGTCACCGCGGCGACAGGGCGACAGGGCGGCGCCACCGCCCGGGCGCTGTTGGCCGAAGGCTCCACCCCGGTGCGCGTGATGGTGCGCGATCCGGAGGCGCCCAACGCCAAGGCCCTCGCGGCGGCTGGCGCCGAAGTGGTCGTCGGGGACCTCGACGAGCCGGCGTCGCTGCGCGCCGCTTGCGCCGGGGCGCGGGCGGTCTTCTCGATGCAGTCCCC
This sequence comes from Archangium minus, assembly GCF_044360475.1. Lineage (NCBI taxonomy): Bacteria > Pseudomonadati > Myxococcota > Myxococcia > Myxococcales > Archangiaceae > Archangium > Archangium minus. The sequence goes on along the minus strand of NZ_CP043494.1, from coordinate 2,882,099 downwards.
CATCTTCTCCGCGACCGGTGTCGACTACAGCAAGGAGGTCCAACAAGGGAGGAACCTCGTCGAGGCCGCGCTGGCCGAGGGCGTCGAAACATTCGTGCACACCGCGACGTCCGGCGTCGGAGACCACCGCAGCGTCGAGGGCTGGGCGGAGGGGCGCTGGAAGTCGCACGAGGTATACTGGGAGAACAAGCTCGCCACCTGCGACCTCGTACGTAACGCAGGTTTCAAGCACTGGACCCTCATCCTCCCCGCCACCTTCATGGATCATCCGATGTTGGATCCGGCCGGCTTCCACGATGGCCGGTTGCTCACGGTGATCAAGACCGATCGGCCCATCCCGCTGGTCGCGCCGGAGGACATCGGCAAGGCGGCGGCGGCGGCCATCAACGATCCCACGAAGTTCCATGGCGTGACGCTGCAACTCGCGAGTGATCTGCTCACGCTTCCCCAGATCGCCGAGATCCTCTCCCGCATCGACGGCAAGGAGTACCGAGTCCAGTCCTGCACGATCGAGGAGGCCGCGGCGGCCGGTCTACATCCCGACGTGGCACGAGGCATGACGTACATGAACGTCGCCCCGGTGCTGGCGCGGCCCGAAATCGCGCGTTCCTACGGCCTTTCGCCCACGAGCTTCGAGACCTGGGCGCGCCAGCGCCGCGAAGTACGGGCGACGGCGCCCTTCGATGCCGCGTAGGCGGCGATCGTCGGCAGGGCGTAGTAGCAGGCGTAGGAGCCGACGTTCACGATCGACCCGCTTCCCTTGGGGATCATCACCCGCAGCGCCTCGCGCGCATGGACGAACATCCCGCGCGCGTTGACCGCCATGATCGAGTCCCACTCGTCGACGGTCATGTCGACCGCCAGCTTGTTCAAGATCCGGGCGGCATTGTTCACGAGGATGTCGACCTTGCCGTTTAGTTCGAGCAGTAGGGTCATGGACGTTACTGGAGAAGTGGGTACTTCGGCTATCAACGAGCAGCAGGTCCATGAATTCCTCTCCGGCCTCTTCGCGGAGGACCTCCACGTCAAGTTGACGGTGCACAAGTCCACCCTCAAGGGCCAGCGTAACGACGTGGAGGACACCGTCCTGTTGCGCCTGCGCGAGCTGATTCCTCGTGAGGTGAAGGTGGGCTACGGCAGCCCAGTGGACTTTGAGCTTGCGGCCTTACCGCAGAAGTTGGCATCTTGATCCTACTGTCCACGTAACCGGGGCAAGCCCACGCGACCCCGTGCCGGCCTGAGCACGGGGGCGTGGCGTGCCAAGAAGTCCCATAGCCGATTGGCCACGGGCCCGTGGGGCCGGTCGCGCCGGCGCGCTGCCACGAGCTCCTCGATCACGCCGGGAAAATGCCGTCCCGTGATGGACAGCAGGCGTCCGTCGCGCAACTCGGCGTCGACCATGAACCGCGGCAGGTGGCCCCAGGCCATGCCATGCAGGATCAGCTCCTTCTTCATGAACTGGTCCGGAACCGAGCACTGCGGCGCGCCTTCCACCAGGAAGTGGCCCTGCTCCAGAGGGCGCCGCGCCGAGTCGCGCACCACGCACTGCGTGAAGCCCTGCATCTGCTGCGGCGTGATGGCTGTCGTCGGCTGGAAGGGCAGGAAGTCCGGCGCCACCACCGGCACCATCGCGACTCTGCCCAGGTCGATCCACTCCATTCGCACGTCACCTTTGGGAACGCGGTGCACGATGAGGTCGGCCTCGTCCTCCAGCAGCCGCTCCCAGGGACCGGTCACCGCCTCGAACTGCAGATGCAGTCGGGTCTGGGGGCATTGCCCGAAGAAGCGGCTCAAGAGGCCCAGCACCGGCGGCAGCGGACACAGGTCTCCCAGCACCACGCGCAGCTCGGCCTCCTCGCCCATCGCGAGCTGCTTCGCATGCGTGCGTAGTTCTTCGGCCTCGCGCAGCAGCGACCGGACCTTGCGGTGAAAGGACCGTCCGGCCTCGGTGAGGCGCACTCGATAGCCCGTGCGGTCCAGCAGGTTCAGTCCCAGCTGGTGCTCGAGCTTGGCCACCGCCGCGAACACCGAAGGATGCGAGCGGTGCAGCAGCTCGGCCGCGGCCTGGAAGCTCCCGCCGCGCACGACGGCGTCGAAGCACTGCAACTCGTGAAGCGTGAAGCTGGCCATTGTCGACTCACTCTACAAAGCTATTCCAAACTTTGTAGTATCATCCACGCACCCGGTTCCTAGGATGAATGCGTCCTGATCACATTCCTGGAGCCTGTCATGGAATCTCACACCACCTCTTTCATCACCACCGGCGATGGCGTGCGCATCGCCTACCGCTTCGATGGCGCGCCGGGCAAGCCGGTGCTGTTGCTCTCCAACTCCATCGGCACCGACCTCCACATGTGGGACGCGCAAGTGCCGGTGCTCACCGAACACTTCCGGGTGCTGCGGTACGATGCGCGTGGCCACGGCGCCTCGGACGTGCCTTCGGGCCCGTATTCGCTGGACCGGCTGGGTCGCGATGTGGTGGAGCTGCTGGACGCGCTGGGCCTGGAGCGGGTGCACGTGCTGGGCCTGTCCCTCGGTGGGTTCGTCGCGCAGTGGCTGGGGATCCACGTGCCCGAGCGCGTCGACCGCCTGGTGCTGTCGAACACCGCGGCCCACCTGGGCCCGGCCGGACAATGGGACCGCGCGATTGCCGAACTGCTGAAGGCGCCTGACATGCAGGCGACGGCCGAGATGTTCCTGCGCAACTGGTTCCCCGCCCGGATGCTGCAGGCGAACGACGTCGTCGTCGAGGCATTCCGCCGCACGCTGCTCGCCACGCGACGCGAAGGTGTGGCCGGCAGCTGGGCCGCAGTGCGCGATGCGGATCTGCGCCGCACGATCGCGCTAATCCCGCGCCCGACGCTGGTCATCGCGGGCGAGCACGACACCGTCACCTCTGCACGCCACGGCGAGGAGATCGCCTCCACCATTCCCGGCGCACGGCTGCGGGTGCTGCCTGCGGTGCACTTGTCGAACGTCGAACTGCCGGGGGATTTCCTGGACGCCGTGGTGACCTTCCTCACGGAGCGGCGCTGAAGCCTCCTGACCCCCGGAACCAGCCTCGCGCCCGGGGCGGTGGTGGGCCGTCTGCAACTCGTCGAGCAGGATGAAGCGGCGCCCTCGGGGATAGGGGCCCGGCCCTCGTCCTCCCTACTGCTTGTCGACGCAATCGGCGAAACGTTCGAGCAAGGAGGTGAGTTCGCGCGAGCAGAATCGTCTCAGGTGGACACGGGCCACCCCAAGCCTTGAGCAGGTACTACAAGGCACCCAACCCAACCCGGCGCTTGGCTCTCCATCTCCGAGCTTCCATGGCACTGGTATCAATTCCGAACCCGAAGAAATCCGTGTCCCCAATTCGAGCAGTTCCAACCTGGCCGTGAGCCCGAGGAGCCGTGCCGCGCCGTGGGCGGTCGTGCTCGGCGCGATGGCGCTCCTCGTCGCAGCGGGCTGCAAGGTCCATGACCCAGCGACGACGCGCATCGCGGCAACCGAGCGGCGCCCCCTCTCGTGCGAAATCAGGCTCGTCGGCGGTGGCCCGGCCGGGACCTACATGGCGTACCGGCTGGCGCCACGCTTCGGCGCGGGCGTCTGCCTCTTCGAAAAGGAGGCCGAGGTCGGCGGGCGCTTGCGCGACGAGACGCTCGGCGGTGTGCGGGTCGGGTGGGGTGCGCGTCGTGTCAACGACAGCCAGGGCTACGTGAAGGAGCTCCCCCAAGCAGGAGAGGAGGAGGCGAGAGCGGGGAAGGAGGCAGCGGCCAGAACGGAGCGGATGAAGCAGAGGAAGCCGCGAGTGGACAGGGCCGAGTTGCAGAGGAGGACGTTCGACTTCGACGTGTTCGCCTGGGTGAGGTGTGAAGGCAGGCGGCGGGTGCTGGCGTATGTGAAGGCAGGGGGGTCTACCCCACGGGGCTGCGCGGCTTCTCCACCCGCCTGGCGCACTGCTCGGGCGGCCCCCGTCCGCGGCCCTCCTCGGCCCCTGCTCTCCAGCCCTCACCCTCCACAGGCCTTCTCTTCGCCCTATGCGTCAGACGCAGGTGCCATTACAGCGGTAGTCGCGAGTGCAGGGCCTGCCGCAGGCCGCAGTGCAATTCGCCTCGCTGCCGTACCACTGGCTGTAGTTGCACGTCCACAGCATCGAGCAGATGGCCTGCTGCGTGACGCTGCCCTCGGGGAGCTGCTCATCGGCGGGGGCGGACTCGGTCACCGGCGCCTGCTCGAGCTCGTATGTGCCGCCGCAACCCGACACCGAGACGACGAGACTCACGAAGGCAGCAACGAGGGGGAGAGGAATTCGTATGGGGGACACGCTCCTGGGTTCCACGGGTGGGACTTCGACACGCTCGGCCATGCCGCGTCCGGTCACCCCCGAGGTGCAGGCGGCACCACCTATGGCGTGGCCAACCTGCACTCCGTGCGCGACGCGGACTGCGCCGGCGGCCTCACCATAAGGAGTCCAATCCCGCCACTGGCGCCGCGCACCAGCAGATGGTCGGGCAGTGCGACCAAGCCCAAGGCGTCGGTCGCGATCGGCCAGCCGAACACGGAGCGATAGAATTCAGACGCATGCGTATTGGCGCTCCACCTCGTCTTGAATAGGTGGCGGCAACGGCTCGAAGTGCACGCCGCCCTCCCTCTGCACGAAAGCACCGTCTGGCACCAGCGAGCGGAAGTGCGGCGTCACCTGCAAGGCCGAGCCAGGCTACTTCGTGAGCTTGTAGACCTTGTAGAACTGGGACCAGTAGATGCCCGAGTCATCCACGGCGATATCGCTCGTGGAGTAGGTCTCCGTGGTCAGGACCTGATCGCCGCTCCCATCCTTGCACGTGGCCGTGAGGACTTCGTCCTTGATCCAGTAGAGCCGCTCGCCATCGACGGCGAGGACAGTCCCGGGATCGTCCGCGTAGGCGATGTTCGTCACGGCGCCGCCGCTCTTGGAGATCTTGTTGAGCCCGGTGTAGTAGTCGAGGAAGTAGAGGGTGTCCGCGTCCATGGCGAACTTGTGGAACTTGCCCGCCTGGACGAAGAGAAGCTGGGTGGGCGCGGCCCCGCCGTTCTTCGGCGCCTTCCAGAGGATCCAGCCCTTGCCATTGGCCGGCCGGTTCACCCAGTAGAGATTCTCCTCGTCCACGAGGGCCTGGAGTGGCTTGCTCGGGAGGCCGCTCTGCGCGACCACGGTGGGTGTGCCCCCCGCGCGGGGCACCGTGTAGAAGTGCCCATCGTCGTTGTCGACCCAGTAGAGGTGGGTGGCATCCCCCGTGAAGAACCGCGGCCTGTTGGTCGAGGGCGAGGTCGGAATGGCCGTGAAGGAGCCGTCGGCGTTCAAGCGGTTCACCCGGCCCGGCAGGGGGTGCGCGGCACCCAGGACATAGAGCTCCCCGCCGGCCTCCTCGACGGCTGGGATGGTCGCGAGATTCGTGAGGAAGCGTGAGGCGGAGCCACCTGACTTGGGGACCCGGCCCACGAAGCCGTTCGCGATATACGGGTAGGCGCCACCGGCGAAGTACACGTCATTGTCCTTCAAAGCGATGGACTCCGTGGGCCAGAAGTCCGCGATCTGGACGGGGGTGCAAACTCCGCCCGTGCACAGCGGCGCGCATCCCGAGCGGGCGGGGGCACTGTGGCTTCCTTCCGCCAGGCTGGCCGTGGCGAGGAAGACGGCCGACGTGGCGGAGACGATGGTCGCGGAGGAGTGAATCGCCTTGAGCAGTTTCTTCATACGTAACACCTCATCATCGCGGACTTGACACGCAAGACACGTATGGAACCCAGCGAACAGCGGGAGGGCGTATTCCACGGTTTTGGTTTTAGATCAAACGTAAATACTATTAGTCGTGCTTTCCGCTTTTCTGTATTCTTTAAGAGAATGAGAAATGACGCGGTGGCTCTGCTTCGCCAGGAGGATGGCGCATGGCGGAATCCGCAGAGTTCCACTGACAGGTTTTTGGGGGGGGCATGGCTTCCAGGGGCATCCAGGCCGCATTGCGTGTCTTGGTTTCGTCACATAGGGGCGCTGGCGCGAGCCCTACGGCAGAGCGCTGACAGCGTGAGGCTGTATGCCTTCACCTTCACCTCCAATCACTTGGGCATGCCTCCACGCGCCAGGCGCTGAAGGAGTTGCGCGCACCCAGCCGTGGAAGCGAGCCCTTCCGCTCATGGCGTCGCAGATGCTCCCGACGGTCATGTTGTTGGCCTGCACCACGAAGGTGCTGCCCTTGACGGCGCAGGTGAACGGGTTGGCCTCCGAGCCGGTGCGCTGGCCCACCGACACGGTGCCGTCCGGGTGCAGCTTCACCGCGGCGAACTGGCGGATGGAGCCCTCCGGGTCCACGGCCAACACGTTGTCGATGGCGGCCTGGGGCGCCTCGCCCTTGTCGATGCGCGCGATGATGGCGCCCTCAAGCAGGTGAGGAGGAGGCGAGAGCGAGGCAGGAGGTAGCGGCCAGCAAGGAGCGGATGAAGGAGGGGACGCCGCGAGTGGATTGGGCAGAGTTGCTCAGCAGGACGTTCGACTTCGACGTGTTCGTCTGCGTGAGGTGTGGAGGCAGGCGGCGGGTGCTGGCGTATGTGATGGCAGGGGGTGGAATGCGAGCGATTCTGGAGCACCTGAGCCTGGCCCCGGCAGATGCGAGGCTGGCCCCGGCACGAGGGCCCCCCAGTCCGCGTGGTGTTGAGACTCGAGTCGCCCCAGCCTGGAGAGCCAGGCCCCTGCCGCGCACCTCCTGGGAGGGCGGCCTGGGCTGGCGTGTACCCCAACGGGCTGCGCGGCTTCTCCACCCGCCTGGCTCTCTGCTCGGGCCGCCCCCGTCAGCGGCCCTCCTCGGCCCCTGCTCTCCAGCCCTCTCCCTCTACAGGCCTTCTCTTCGCCCTATGCGTGATAGCGGCCCGCCCAGGCTCTGGACAGGCCGCTGGGACGCACTTGGTTGGAATCAGGGCACTACCAACTTCCGTCGTCCAGACACGTGCAATTCAGCACCCATCCAGAAAGGGCGAGGAGGGTGGCAGCCCGAGGCAACGCACGCCTCAAGGGCACAACCATCTCCCGTTCGAGCAGCCGCAGCTAGCGGTCCTGCAAGTGCTGCCGTCGTACCAGGAGCACGTCGTCGTGCCGCTGCCCTTCCCGCAGGTCGTCCAGTTCAGGGTATCGCAATCCGGCGCAACACAAGTGCAACTCCCATCGGCGCACACGGCGGCTTCGGCGGTGCCCGCAGGCTCATCGACCATCGCGGGGCTTGAGTTGGAGGACTCACCACAGGCAACCAACAGTAGTCCGGACAGCAAGGCCAGAAGCGTGGAATTCTTCATGTTGCGTGGCTTCTCCATGGAGTGGGTTTGCGCTGGAGCCGTGCGTGTGTCGGAGGACTCGTAGCGCTCGAGCGAGTCCTTCGACACCTTCCCTGAGGCTAATTATAGGTGCCCTTCATGATCACGCCCGCCATCGGGTAATCGCCGTACGAGCACGCGAACCAGGTGCCGGCGGCCGGGTTGTTGATGGTGCAGGTCCCGAGCCCGAAGTCCGGGTACTGCTGGCAGGTATAGGTATTCGTGGTGGGTTGCTCGCCGTACCTCACGTACAGATACGGGGGAACATTCCAGCTGCCTCTCGTGAGCCTCTCGTTGAAGACGAGTGAGGTCTTCCCGCTCGGCACGTCCAGCGTGAAGCACTTCCACACGCCTCCGGTGTACTGGTACGGAGCCGTCTCCACGCCGTTGGTCAGCACGCTATCGCTGGGGATGCCCAGGGTGTACGTGCCCCTCAGTTCCATGCCCGTGACGGGGCCGGAGTTGGTGCTGAGGAGCTTCACGTACCAGGTGCCGGCCCGCGGGCGGAGGAAGGTGCAGTTCGCATCGATCCTGCCCGGATAGCAGTCGTACGTGTCTTCGGTCGGCTCGGCGCCATAACGCACATACGTGTAGGCACTACCCCTGCCACTTGCCGAGCGGAGCGTGTCGAACGACAGTTTGCCCGCGCCCTCGGGCACCTCCAGCGTGTAGGTGCAGCTCCAGGCATCGGTATCGACGGAGATGCCCGTCACCGTCACACCATTGGAGAGCGGGGTCGAGCAGGCCGTCAGGGCGGACTTCACGTCGGTCGCGGTGCTCTCCGTCTGCTCCGCGTTTCTACCTTCCACTCCGCACGCCACGAGAGGCAATGCGAGGAGCGCGGTCAAGATTTGATGACGCATCACGGGGGGGAAACCTCCTGCTGGCTGGTGGCGGGGGTACCACCGAAGCCGCGCCCTGATACAAGCAGAAGACGGTGATTCAAGAAATGATATTCATCAAAGATAGAGCAGCTTTCCAGGTGCTCACCTCTTCCAGGATCGTTACAGAACGCCCACCGGATTCTCCAAGAAAATGAGAGGCTTCCTCTTCCTGTCAGAGCCGTCTGATAATGACAAGGGATTGGCCTTGGAAAGGTGCCTCACGGCAACCCCTCGGAGACGATCATGAAACATGCCTCGAGAGATCGACGTCCGACCTGGTCCGCCATCACGCGCCGCAATCTCCTGGGAGGAGCTCTCGCGGCGACCCTGGCGGCAAGCGTGCTCACCGCCTGCGACGGTGACGACAAGGTCACCCACTGGTACGGAAGCTGGAGCGCTTCACGGCGGCCTGGGCTGGCGTGTACCCCAACGGGCTGCGCGGCTTCTCCACCCGCCTGGCGCACTGCTCGGCCGGCCCCCGTCAGCGGCCCTCCTCGGCCCCTGCTCTCCAGCCCTCGCCCTCCACAGTCCTTCTCTTCGCCCTATGCGTTACGCCGCCCCTGCCCCTCCGTCCAGACGCCCCAGCCCGCCACGGCGCCTCGGCCGTCGCAGCGCGAGGCAATCTCCCACTGAAGGCCACCGGTGCATCGGCTGCACGCGTTTGCAGTAGTTATTGCCCCAGAGTCGTGAGAGCCTTGCGAAGCTTCACAACTTGGAGGGCACATGCGAGGAATCATCAGAGTCGTGTTGTCTGCGTGCTTGCTGGCGGGTTGTGGTGGTGTCGAAGCAGACATGGATGCCGCGCCGCTTGGTACAGAGCAGCCGGGTGCCCATGAGACAGGCGAGGTCAGTGCCTCGGCGTTGCTCTACTGCAACGAATTGGATGGTAGCTCCTGCCCATCGGCTGGAGCCAACCCACGGACGTGCAAGATCGGGGATGTCGGTCACGCCACGTGCTACTGCGACGGGGGCGAGGAGGCCTCGTATTGGCGTTGTTACTACTAAGCACCCCGCCCTGAGCTCAGCGGAAGCTGACGCCCACGGAGCTGACCACGTCGTCCCAGGGGCCGCCGGCGACATTGCCGGCGTTGCTCACGGCCTGGGACGTACTGACGCAACGGCCGGTCTGGTTGTCATGCTCACAGAAGGTCCCCAGGTACGGGCCGATGATGAGGATGGAAGACAGGACGTCGCAACGCACCTTCAAAGTGGACGTCTTTTGCTGTCCCAAATGCGCAGGCAGGCGGCGCGTGCTGGCTTGGCTTACCCAGGGCGCCGTCCTGCGCCACCTCCAGCTGCCCGAACTGCCGCCGCCACTGGCCCCCCGCGCGCGGACGAAGATCCAGGTACAGCGCCACGAGCGCGGCCAGCTCGTCCGGCTGCCACTGGCGGCTTCAGAGGCGGCAGGAATCGAACCCGCGTCCTTCCTATACCCTCACCCCAACCCTCTCCCAGAGGGAGAGGGAGAGTGGTTCACACGTAGCCGAAACGGCGGCGCAGGAACCATTCGGTGCCCAGCAACCCCACCAGCGCTACCAGGTAGTACCAACGATCCCACAGCGGTTTGTCCTTCGCCCGGCCCACTTCCACCACCGGCGGGTCCAACAGCGGCACGTCATCCGGCAACCCACTCATCGGCAGCCGGAACGCCTTGCCTCCTGTGAACTTCGCGATCTGCTCCATCAGCTCCGGCCGCACTGATGCATCCGACAGCTCCGGGCCCACCGCTCGCACCGCCACCGCGTCCTCGCCCTTCCCCAAATCCGTCTCGCCCTTCTTCGCCGTGGCCACCAGTTTGTATGGGCCCGGTGCCGGTGGCGCGAACTCCAGCCTCACCACTCCATCCGGCCCTGTCAGTCCCGTCTGCACCGCCACCGGCTTCTGCGTGTCCACCGACACCAGTTCCACACGCACCTGCGCGTCCTGCGCCGGCTGGTAGTCCGATGTCCTCGACGACACCACCACTCCCACCGCCTTGCCCGGCTCCACCGATGGCGGGTCCGCTGTCACGTTCAGCGTCGTCAGGTCCGGATCCCTCACCAGCCAGCGCAAGGCATTGCTCCAGAAGCGCTCATACGTGCGGCTCGGCGAGCCCTGCTTGTGCGCCGTGAAGGCCCAGTACCAGCTCGCGTCCGTCGCCATCACCAGCGCCCTGCCCCGTCCGTAGTCCCACACCGCCACCAGCGGCGCGTTCTTCCCGTCCACCGTCATGAATGGGTGGTCCATCAGCACCGTCGCCCCTGGTTTCGCCCTCGTCAGGTTCGCTCCCGGAATCGCTGGCAGATCCGCCCACGCCGTCTCCGTGCTCGCCCCTCCCGACACCATCGCCGTCACCGGGTGACGCTGTCCCTCCGGCGTCAGCCGCGCCTTGAAGGACTCGGGGTTCGCCGGGCCCGCTCCCTCCACCGGCAGCGCCTCGTACAGCGTGGGCATGTTCGCCCTTCCCTCTCCCAGCACGCTGTCTCCGCCAATCATCACGAAGGCCCCACCATTGTGCACGTAGCGCTCCAGGTTGCGCTCGTACTGGGCGATCGACAGCGATTGGTCCGTGTGGCCGAAGTTCTGGAAGATGACGACGTCGAACGTGTCCAGCTTCGTGTCGAAGATCTCCTCCATCGGGAAGGGAATCAGCGACAGCTCGCGCTCCTGGCTCACCACGCCCGGGTCATCCGACATCGTCCGTAGGATGTAGAAGGACACCAGGTCCACGTTCGCGTCCTGGCGCAACAGGCCTCGCAGGTAGCGCTCGTCCCACGAGGGCCGTCCCACCACCAGCAGCACGCGCACGCGGTCTCGAATCACCTTCAGCACGAAGGAGCGGGTGTTGTTGTCCCCCACCGCCTCGTCTGGGAAGACGGGCATGCTCACCGTGTACACGAAGCGCCCCGTCTGGTCCGGCGTGAAGGTGAAGCCCACTGGCTTCACGTCGTCCGAGGACTCGAAGCGCACCGACTTGCTCGCCACCACCTTGCCTTCCTGCTTCAGCACCACCGGCACGTCCTGTCCGGAGAAGCCTCGGCCGTGCACCTCCACCTCCACGGTGATGGAGTTGCGCACGAAGGCGAAGTCATCCACCTTCACCCGCTCGACGGCCAGGTCCTTCAGCGCCTCCTTGCCCACGAGGAAGGTCGACACCGGCACGTTCAGGTCAGCCAGCGCCGCGCGCGCTCGGCCCACCGCGCCGCCCGCGAGCTCCACGTTGTCCGCGCCGTCGCTCACCAGCAACACGCCGCCCAGCTTCTTCGCGCCCTGCGCCCCCGCGCCCACCGAGCGCAGCGCCGACAGCAGGTCCGACGAGCCCGCGCGCGCCGGCTCCTTCGCGAGCGCCTCGGCCGTGGTGGGCGACAGCTCCGGGTCGAAGCCGTACACCTCCACCGTGTACCGGTCCTGCAAGGCCGCCAGCCCCGGCGCCGCGTTCTCCAGGAAGGCCGCCGCCTGCGCTGAGCGCGTCATGCCTCCGGGCTCCACCGGGAAGTTCATGGACGCCGAGCGGTCCACCAGCACGGCCAGGCGGTTCTTCATCCGCGCCACCTGGAGGTTGCGGATGCCTGGCTCCAGCAGGAAGAAGAGCGCCGCCAGTCCCGCGCCCAGACGCAGCAGCCACAGGGACCAGCGCCGCAGGCGCGACGGCTCGCGCCGTACGCCCCACGCCGCCAGGCCCACTCCGAGCGCCACGCCCACGCCCAGAAGCACCAGTGCCCACACGGGCAGTGGCGAGAGGCTGACGAGCTTCCAGGCATTGAAGGGGGTGTTGTCCATGAAGTGAGCCAGGGGCCTCGTGTCAGCGGCGCTTGTTGAGGATGAGGGGCAGGTGGACGGCGTCGTCCTTGTAGTCCAGGCAGAGGGCGTACATGCAGAGGTTCACGCCCATCCGCACGGCCAATTCGCGCTGGGGCTCGCCACCCGGGGAGACGTCGAATTCGTAGTCGCCTGACTCGCTGCGGCTCCACGCGCCCGCCAGGTCGTTCTGCGAGTACATCACCGCCGCCCGCTTGCCGAGGTTCGCCGACAGCAACTGTGGCTTGTTGAGCAACCGGCCCGGCGCCGAGTCCAGCAGGAAGAAGCTCTTGAAGACGACGTGGGTGGAGGGCACCGGGGTGAGCGGGCTCTGCGGCAGCACCCGCGCCATCTCCCGGCGGAAGCTCGCGTCGAAGCCGTCCCCATCGCTGCCGTCATTGGCGTCCGCCAGGAGGAAGCCGCCGAAGGTGAGGTAACGTCGGAGGTTCTCCACCTCCGCCACTGTGAAGGGCGGGAAGCCTCCGTCTCCTCCCAGGTAGAGGAAGGGGTACTCGAAGAGGTCTGGGCTGGAGAGGGCGAAGGGGCGAGCATCTGGCACCACGTCCACCGAGGTGCGCCGCTGTAGCTCCCAGGCAATCCGTCGGAGCCCCGACAATCGGGCGTCCCAACGGCCTCCATGGCGGGCCACTGCGGGGATGAAGCGGCTCTTCTCTCCGAAGGCGGACGCGCGTCCAGCGAGCAGCGGAACGAGCGCCGCGCTCCCGAGCAAGAAGTGTCGACGGCTGAGGGGGCGCGGGGACATAGGGGTTCTATATACCGTCGACGCGCCCTTGCATTCCCCGCTATAGAGGGGGCCCATGGCGAAAGGCGGACAGACGCCGAAGGATCCTGCCTCCCCCCGGATGCAGGCGGCGTGGAAGCTCAAGGACTCGGGGGACGTGGTCGCAGCACGACACGAGGCCGAGCGCATCCTTGCGGACAATCCCAGTCCGCAGGACAAAGCCCAGGCCGAAGAGCTGTTGCGCCGCTCAAACACGCCCGTCGCGCTCTATGGCTTCGCGGCCCTGGCCGCCTTCATCCTCGTGCTGCTCGTGGTGCTCGCCGCCACGCGCTACTAGGGGGGACCGTCGTGGACGCGTACCTCGAGGCCCTCAAGGCCTATCAGAGCTTCAACCCCGCGGGTTGGGTGGCCATCTACCGGCTGCTGCCCATGTGGGCCGGCATTGTGAGCTGTGTGGTGGGAATCGTGCTGCTGCTCTTCGGCGGCGGCCGGCTCTTCCGCGTGCTGGCTGGACCCATGGGCGCGCTCATCGGCCTGGCCTGGACGGGCGTGCTGCTCACGAAGTTCGGCGTCTCCGGGGCAGATCCTCGCCTGGCCACCGCCGCCGCCGCGGTGCTCGCAGTGGTCGGCTTCCTCTTCCCACCGGCCATCGTCTACCTGGGTGTGGGCATCCCCGTGGGCCTGCTTGGTGGGGAGATCGCCGGGCCCAATGACTTCCTCATCGGCTTCGGGCCGGGCCTCATCCTCGGCGGCCTGGTGGCCGCGGTGCTGCACCGTCAGGTGGCGGCCATCCTCTCCTCCATGCTGGGGGCGTGGCTGCTCGTCATCGGCGCCATGGCGGCCCTGCACCAGTTCGGCGGGCTCGTCGCCGCCATGGCCAGCCAGCCCTGGGGCCTCCTCATCGCCGCGGGCCTGTTCGCGATCGCCGGCAGCGTCTACCAGATTGCCGTGCGCCCCTCGCCCGAGGAGGCCGAGCGCCAGCAGGCCGAGCGTCAGAGGCTGAAGGTGCGCCAGGCCGAGCAGAAGGCCCTGGAGAAGCGCTGGAGCGCCTCCCGGGGTGGCAAGTAGGCACTCGCGCGCGCCCTTTACCTCCACCGGGGCCGCGCGTAGATTCCGCGGCCCCCTCCACCCCACCCCCCTTGGGGACGAGCGACAGCAATGGGCCAGGCCAGACGCAAGGAGAAGAACCTCGAGTCCCGAGAGCCGCAGGGCCCTCGCGTGGAGGGCTCGCCCTCCGCGGACGCCGAGGCGGGTGCAACGGTCGCCTGGAAGAAGCCCGAGGGACTGTCGCGCCGAGGCTGGGCGGTGCTCGCCGCCGTCATCGTCCTCATCCAGTTCCCCCTCATCCACTACGCCCTCTTCCGGAGTGAGGCCGCCGCCACCGTCAGCGTGCCCTACCAGCAGGACTTCTCGGATCCGGCCGTGGTGCAGCGCGACTTCTTCTCCACCGGTGGCCACTGGCGCGTGGTGAATGGGCAGCTGCTCTCGCCCGGCGTGAAGAACAACCCGCTGTGGCTCCAGGCGAAGCTGCCTCGGGACGTGGCCGTCGAGTTCGATGTGCGCTCCGAGTCCCAGGAAGGCGACATCAAGGCGGAGATCTTCGGCGACGGGACGGATCACGCCTCCGGGTACATCCTCATACACGGCGGGTGGAACAACTCCCTGTCCATCATCGCGCGGCTGGACGAGCACGGCACCTCGCTAGAAGCGCTCCAGCGGCAGGCGCGGCGCGTGGCCGAGAAGAACGGCGGCACGAGCGCGGGCCTGGTGGAGACGGGGGTGTTCCGCAAGGGCACGCACATGCGCGTGGAGGCGCGACCCTACCCGGTGGAGATCGGCCGCACCTATCGCTGGCGTATCGAGCGCAGGGGCTCGCTGCTACGCTGGTTCATCGACGGTAAGCCCTTCATGGAGTTCGATGACCCCATCCCCCTCGAGGGAAAAGGTCATGACCGCTTCGGGTTCTCCAGCTGGGAGTCCCAGCTCTTCTTCGACAACCTGAAGATCGAGCCGCTGTAACCCCGTGCAATGGGGTAAGCACCGGCGGCCGATCAGGAATCAGGGGTAACAACGTGCGCAGAGTCGGAATCTTCGGTTGGGGAGTGGTCGCTCCCCGGTCCCGAAACATCGAGGCCTTCGAGAAGAACCTCGCATCTGCGGAGAGCTGGCTCTCCGCGTTCCAGGGCTTCGGGCCCAACAACTTCCTCGTCGGCAATCCCGAGTTCGACTTCTCGGAATACAAGCCGTGGATTGATGCGCGCTTCCCCGCCACGCGCTTTGCCCAGCTCGAGAAGAAGATGGGCATGCCCACGAAGATGGCGATTGGCTCCTTCATCCAGGCGCTCGGGCAGAACCCGGGGCTGGAGCAGGAGCTCCAGGGACTGGGGCCTCGCGCGCATGTGTACGTGGGCACTGGCCTGGGAGATCTGCCGACCATCCACGACATCACCCTGGGACTGCACCGCGCCCAGCGGCGGTGGGACCGGTTCTGGGCGGCCCCCGAGCGCAACAGCGCCCTGCGCCGCTGGCAGGAGACGCGCGAGCCGCTGACCGGCATGCCCCCCGACCCCGCCACCGTGGACCCAGCCGAGCTGGACGTGGCCGAGGAGGCCTGGTGGCACTTCTGGGCGGGTCAGTCTCCCGAGCTGCGCGAGTACCTCGCCGAGCAGAAGGAGATTGAGGGCCTGGGCGTCGAGGGCGGCAACGTGGAGTCCGCCAAGCTCGCCGTCATCAAGGAGAAGCGGACGCGCAACCAGCGCCTGCAGAAGAAGTGGAACGCGCCCGAGCCGCCGTGGAACGCGGTGCCGGCCGACATCCTCTGGAACATCCACAACACCCCCGCGTCGCAGATCTCCATGATGGGGAAGATCACCGGCATGACGTTCGCGCCGGTGGCGGCGTGCTCCTCGTTTGGCTACGGGCTGAAGCTGGCGCTCGACGCCATCCGCCGGGGCGATGCGAAGGCGGTGGTGATGGGGATGACGGATCCGCCCCCGCACGAGCTGACGGTGGGTGGCTTCTACAACGCGCGCGTGGTGAGCGCGGACGGCGCCGTGTCCAAGCCGCTCACGCAGCTGCGCGGCACGCACGTGGCTGGTGGCTCCGTGGTGTGGATCCTCGGGGACCTGGAGCACTTCACCGCCAAGGGCTTCAAGCCGCTGGGCATGGAGCCCGTCACCGTGGGCGTCACCGCGGACGCGGACCACATCATCACGCCCTCGAAGGAGGGCCCCACCGTGGCCATCCACGAGGCCCTCCAGTCCGCGGGCGTGACGCCAGCGGAGGTGGGTAGCTGGGATCTGCACGCCACCGCCACCCCGGGCGACTACCTGGAGATGGAGACGCTGCGCGCGGTACTTCCCGAGACGGTGCTGGTCACGGCGCGCAAGGGCACCTTCGGTCACGGAATGGGCGCCGGTGGCGGCTGGGAGCTGACGGCCCAGTACCTCGGCTATGCCCGGGGTCAGGTGTTCCCCACCCCACTGACCGAGGCGGAGCTCAACAAGGAGATCGGTCGCGTGCACGGCCGCTACGTCTTCGACAAGGCCGTGGCGGCGCCCCAGGGCTGCGCCGGCAAGCTGTCCATGGGCGTGGGTGGCATCAACGCCTGCGTCATTTCTCGCCCCTGGCGCTGAGCGCGGAGCGACCCTACCCGTATAGGGTCATGGCTCGCGTTCGCGCTCCCGCGGTGGCGGGGTCCTTCTACCCTGCCGCCGCCCCCCTTCTCGCCCAGCAGGTGGACCGTTGGTTGGAGCAGGCCCCCGCCTGTTCGAGCCCACCTCCTTCGGCGCTCATCGTCCCCCATGCCGGCTACATGTACTCAGGCCCGGTGGCCGCGAGCGGCTATGCCTGCCTGCGTAGGTTGAAGGGACAGGTGAGGCATGTCCTGCTGCTCGGGCCCTGCCACTTCGTCCCGATGAACGGGCTGGCCCACCCAGATGCCGAGCTGCTGCGGACGCCGCTCGGGGACGTGCCCGTGGATGAGGCCTTGCGCGAGCGCGCCGAGGCCACGCACCACGTCTGCGCCTCCGCCATGGCCCACCGGAGAGAGCACTCGCTCGAGGTCCAGCTCCCCTTCCTCCAACGCGTGCTGGGAGACTTCGACGTGCTCCCGCTCGTGGTCGGCTCCACCCGGCCCGAGGAGGTGGCCGAGGTGCTCGACGCACTCTGGACGGAGGACGTGCTGCCCATCATCAGCTCCGACCTGTCGCACTATCTGCCCTACGACACCGCCCGGACAGTGGATCGCGAGACGGCCGACCACATCCTCCGGCTCGACGGTCCGCTCGAGGAGGATTTCGCGTGCGGCGCCGCGGCCATCAATGGGCTGCTGCTCGTGGCGCGGCGCCGAGGACTGCGCGCCGAGCTGCTCGACCTGCGCAGCTCGGGCGATACGGCGGGAGGCAAGCAGGAGGTGGTTGGCTACGGCGCGTTCGCCTTCCACCCACGCACCTAGCCAATCCGCACGGCGTTGCCGTCGAGGCGAACCTTCTCGATGGTGAGCCCCATCCACTGCTCCAGCAGCGTCTTGGCCAGCTCGCGCGCCGTCTTCAGCTGCTCCGCGCGCCCCTTGTCGCGCCCTTCGTTGTAGAGCCCGCGGATGATGGAGCCCGAGAGCACCGCCGACTCGTACAGCTCCTGCTTCTCGCGATCCGACAGGCGCCGCTCCTTGAGCCGCATGGCGATGCACGCGTTGATCTGCCCCAGCATGCTCTCCCGCTGCTCCTCACTCAGCTCCTCGCCGTTCTTGAGCACGCCGTAGGAAGACAGGAAGAGGAAGTTGAAGGCCCCGGCGAGGTTGTTCTTCAGCCGCTGCTCGTCGTTTTGATCCAAGAGGTGCTCGTAGCCCTTCAGCAGCTCCAGCAGGGCCGCCTCGAGCTGCTGGCGCTGCTCCCCCACGAGGCCCGGCACGCCTGAGGCGATGCGCCTGGGCACGACGGGGTTGCCCACCGTGCGGAACGACGACACCGAGAGCGGCAACAACACCGGCGAGAGGGTGGGCGACTCCTCCGACGTACCCGAGGCCGCCGAGGGCTCACCCCACTGCCGCGGGAAGCTGAGCTTGAAGTTGCCGGTGATGAAAAGGCTGCTGCTGTAATGCCTGTATGGACTGAGGGGCTGCGCCCCCGCTGGCTCGCTCGAGCCGAGCAGGAGGCACGCCGCCAACATGGCGAGCAGCGCCCTTGAATCGTGGTTCATGTCCCCCTCCGTACGACTAGACGGAGGGAACATCCTCGGAAAGCACGCGAGCGGGCAAGTTCTGGGAGAATGCACTGGCTCCCTCCACGGCGGCCCTGGTAGCAGCACCCCCATGCGGCTCACCCTCCACCGTGGCGTCAGCCTCGCCGTTCTCGCCTCGGCGCGTACCGAGGCGGAGCACCATGAAGATTTGGGTTGCAGCATCCAGGGCCCCACCGCTCGGCCCGTGCGCCAGGCCCACCTGCCCCTGAAGGAGCGGCTCGCGGAGCTGGGCCCGGAGCGCTCCCTGAGCGAGGCCAAGGCCCTGGTGCGCTGGATGGAGGAGACGCCCCGCTACGCCGCGCTCTGTGACACGGGCAGGCGGCGCGGAGGACGGCGCCCTCTGCGACACGAGGTGCTGTTCCCCGACGCGGTGCAACATAAGCCGCGGATCCTCCACCTGCGCCAGGAGGAGCTGGGACTCGACTTCCCGGTGAAGGCTCGCGAGTGGCCGGCCCTCGCCGAGCTCTTCGCCACCCTCGAGCGTGGCGCCACCCGGGCCGAGCTGCGGGCGCTCGCGGCGGTCCCCGCGGTGGGCGAGCTGCTGGGAGACATGTCGGACGCGGGCTGGCTGGTGCGCCACGAGGGGCCAGTGGGGCTCCCTGGCCCCGGCGCCCTCTTCATCGGCCACAACACCGTGCTGGTGGCGAGCACCCAGGCGCGCGTTCTGGTGGATCCCTACTTCCGGCCCGCGAGCAGACTCGACAGGCCGGACTACCAGCCGATGCAGCCGGGCGACATCGGCCCGGTGGACGCGGTGGTCATCACCCACTCGCACGGGGACCACTTCCACCTGGGCTCTCTGCTGCGGCTGCCGCGTGACACGCGCATCTTCGTCCCGGCGGTAGAGCGCGAGAGTCTCTTCTCCACCGACTGCGTGCTGCGGCTGAAGCAGCTCGGCTACACCCGCGTCGAGGCCCTGCGCTGGGGTGAGGAGCGGCGGGTGGGCGACATCACCGTGCGAGCCCTGCCCTTCCATGGCGAGCAGCCCACGGATGGGGAGGGCCTCTACCCCCACCTCTTCAACGAGGGGAACACCTGGCTGGTGCGCACACCGGACTTCTCCGCGGCCTTCTTCGCCGATGCCGGGCATGACGTGCGCGGAGACATGCGCACCGTCTGCCGAGCCCTGCGCAAGGAGGAGCCGGTGGACGTGCTCTTCTGCGGCGTGCGTGGCTTCCGGCTCGAGCCGCTCTTCTTCGGCTACACCACGCTGGATGCCTACCTCGTTGATGTGCCCGTGGACGCGCTCGGCACGCCGCAGCAGCTCATGGCTGGGCCGGAGGAGGCGCTCCAGTATGGCGAGCTGCTCGGTGCACGGTACGTGGTGCCCTGTGCGGATGGCGGCGCGCCCTGGTACTGGCGCGAGGGCATGGGCCCGCGCTACCCGGGCTACCCCGGCGCGCCGGTGAGCGGCGCCAGCACCTTGGATGAGAATCCGGACGCGGATCCCTATCCCGAGCGGCTGAAGCAGGTGCGCCGCCGCGAGGGACAGGGACCCCAGGCCTTGCTGCTCCGCCCCGGCGAGGCCCTGGCGTGGCGAGGACGCCAGGCTCCGAAGCTCATCCAATACCCAGGCTTCCAGTGGCCGTTCGGCGGCATGCCGACTCGACGGGGTGCGTGATGCGAGCCGCGCAGCTTCACTGAGGCTGCCGAGGCTCCATGTCCCGCAGGGGCTCCTCCGGGAAGGACTTCATGTTGAGCAGGCCCGCCAGGACGTGCAGCTTCTCGTGCACGGACTCGTTGGTGAACTCGTGGAGGTCCATCAACGCCTGGGCGTAGTCCGTGAGCGCGCTCAGCCATTCGCGCAGACTCTCCGGGCTCGTCGGTCTGGCGCGAGCGTCTTCGATTCGCGCAAAGGCCTCATGCAGTCTGTCCGCGGCATCATCGACGTGTTTGGGAAGTGCCATCGTTCATCCCTCCGCTTCTCCCCTCCGCTTCACCATGGGACACCCCTGTCCTGGAGTGCCAGGGGAGCCGTCATGCCGGAGGGCCCGGCGGACACGCCTGGAGGCGCTCCCTCCAGTGCCGCATGAGAACCAGGCAGCCATGCTCGCTCCATGCGCCAGGCCGAGGGGCGAGCGTTCGAGCCCGCCCTACCCGGAAGTGGCATGCACCCGCGGCCAAGCAGACAAATTCTGAATCTTCATGACGCAAGCGGCCAAGGCCGCGACGAACAGGGAGGAGGTCGTCATGAAGGGACGTGAGCGCGTGTGCAAGAAGCACATCAAGCAGGCGGGCTGGAGCATCGCGAACGAGGGCCCACGGGAGCAGGGCTACCACCTGGAGCTCCATGGTCCTCGAGGAGAGCAGATGAAGGTCGACGCGCCCTCGAAGGCTCGCGCTTACCGCCATGCGGAGCGACAGGTGAACGGCTCTGAACCGGGGATGGCGCTCTGGGCGAGCCCAACCTGATTCCTTCTTGATTGGTCGGGAAGTAGCCGACCGGGCTGGAGCACTGCTCGCCGAACTGCCCCCGGCATTCCCCGACCCTAACCTACCTGCCAGGACACCGAGGGCGTGCCATGAACGTTCAAGATACCGACAAAACGCAGGCCGGCCAGGACAGCAGCCACTCCTCCGCCGACCTTGCAAAGAAGCCGAGCAAGGCGCCGCCTCCCATGCAGGCGGATCAACGCCCTCCCATTGAGCGGGGAGCGCACCTGCTCGCGCTGAGCACGCTCAAGAACGCGGAGATTCCCTTCGTGGTCGCGGGTGCCTACGCACTCCACCTCTACACGGGCATCTACCGCGACACCAAGGACCTGGACATCTTCCTCAAGCGCGAGCACGTGCAGCGAGCGATGGAAGCCCTGGGCACCATGGGCTTCCAGACGAGAATGCACGACCCGGTGTGGATCGCGAAGGCCTACGCCAACGACGAGTACTTCGCCGACCTCATCTTCAGCTCGGGCAACGGTGTGGCCATCGTGGACGACTATTGGATTGACCGGGCCCATCCGGGCGTCATCCACGGGCTGCCCATCCTGGTGGCGCCACCCGAGGACATCATCTGGTCCAAGGCCTTCGTCTGCGAGCGCGAGCGCTTTGATGGCACGGACATCAACCACCTCATCCTCGCCCGCGGCAAGCAGATGGACTGGAAGCACCTGATGATGCGGTTTGAGCCGCACTGGGAGGTGCTGCTGGCCCACCTCACCTTCTACCGCTTCAGCTATCCGGGACAGCGCGACCACGTGCCCCGCTGGGTTTGGGACGAGCTGCTTGAACGGGCCCGCAACCAGCACAACGAGCCCGAGAAGAAGAAGCTCTGCCGGGGAATGTTGATTGCCAAGGGGCAGTACAACGTGGATGTCGAGCACTGGGGTTACGCCGACGCCCGCATGGAGGAGGTCGCGACGTTCCGCGACTACAAGAAGGACTGAGGCGCACGGCGCGGCCCTTGCTCGGCAGGCCGTCCACCATTAGCAAGGGGGGCCCCTCGCGCCCCGGAGCCCGCGCCTCATGTCTCTGTCCACGCTCTGCCTTCGCTGCGGTCTGTGCTGCGATGGCACCCTCTTCACGCAGGTCCCCCTCCGGCAAACGGAGGTGGGGCCCTTGAAGGCCCTCGGGCTGCCCGTGAAGGAGCGCGAGGACGGCACATCCCTCCTCCCGCAGCGCTGTGCCGCACTGGAGGGGAAGCGGTGTACCGCCTATGCGGAGCGCCCCGAAGGCTGCCGCCGCTATCACTGCAACCTCTTCTCCGCGCTCTCGGAAGGTGAGGTGTCGCTTGAGGAGGCATTTGCAGTAGTGGACGGGGCGCACGCCCTCTTGCTTGCCGCCTCCGGGGACGCCGAGCGAAAGCCCGAGGTGGAGAACTACCTCGACCGTCACTTCCGGGGCCGGCATCGTCGCTAGACGGCGCAATCGCCGCCCGCTTCGTAGCGTGGGCAACGGAAGCGACGGTGGGACAATGGAGCCCCGAAAGGTGTCTGCCTAGCCTGCCCGGTATGCGTCACTGGCTCAGCCCCGTCGCCATGTTGCTGTGGTTATCCGTCTCCGCCTGCACCCAGTCCTCGAGAGGACCCACCGGCGGGGGAACAGACGCGGGATCGAGTCCAGCGCCCGTGGACGCGGGCCAGACCGACGCGGGCTCAGGTGACGCGGGCCAGGGAGGGACGGGCACTCCGCCCCCAGGAGCCAGCAAGCAGGTGCAGGTGAGCGTCCCCGAGGACCTGCGCACCGCCCCCTTTGACTCGCCGCGCACCCTCACGGTTCCACCCGGCTTCACCATCTCTGTCTTCGCGCGAGTGCCGGAGGCGCGCTTCCTGGCCATCGCCCCCAACGGGGACGTGCTGGTGTCACAGCCGGACCAGGGCACGGTGAAGCTGGTGCGGCCCCGTCCCGGACAGACGCCCGAGGTGTTCGACTGGGCCACGGGCCTGCGCCGCCCCCATGACATCGTCTTCCACACCCGCGGAGGCACCACCTGGGTGTACGTGGCCGAGACGAACCAGGTGACGCGCTCGCCCTGGCAGGCGGGAGAGACGCAGCGGCACGACGCCGCGGTGCTCGTGAGCGGCCTGCCCGACACGAGCCTGCCCGAGCTGCAGGGACGCTACGGGCACGAGCTGAAGAACATCGCCGTTGATTCGACGGGGCAGCTCTACGTCTCCATCGCCTCCACCTGCAACGTGTGCCTATCGGACACGCGGAGCAATCCCGAGCGCGGCGCGATCTACCGTTACGGGCCAGAGGGCGGCACGGGTCAGCTCTTCGCGCGGGGTCTGCGCAACGCCGAGGGCCTGGCCTTCGTTCCCGGCACGGACACCCTCTGGGTGACGGTGAACGCGCGCGACAACATCCCCTACCCGCACGACGACGGCACCGGAAGGTACGGGAAGGTGATTCCCGAGTACGTGGACAACCACCCGCCCGAGGCCCTCACCTCGGTGCGAGAGAGAGGCGAGTACGGCTGGCCCTTCTGCAACCCCAACCCGAGCACGTCAAACGGCCTGAAGCAGATGCCCTTCGACCGGGACTACGATTTGAACCGCGAGGGGGACATTGCTTGCGGAGCGATGGACCGCTTCGACCAGGGCATCCAGGCGCACTCAGCACCGCTGGGCCTGGCCTTCCTCAACGGCACGGCCTTCCCCGAGCCCTACGCTTCAGGCGTGGTAGTGGCCTACCACGGCTCGTGGAACAGCACGCGGCCCACCGGCTACAAGGTGACGTACTTCCCCTGGGACGCGGCAGCGGGCCAACCCACCCGGGAGCAGGACTTCGTCTCCGGGTGGGTGACACCAGATGGCACGAGCGTGTGGGGCCGCCCGGTGGACGTGGCCGTCACGGCTGACGGAGCCCTGCTCATCAGCGACGACCAGGCCGGAGCGCTGTACCTGCTGCGCAAGCAGTGAACTTCCCGACTCCTGGCGCATCATGTCCAAACCAGGTCCGAGCCCATCAACTCCAGGAAGGCGCGCTGGCGTAGGTCCGCTCGCCTCGGCCTTGCTCTTATGTCTCTCGGGATGCGCCACGGTGGAGGGGGGTCTTCGACCGGATCACTTTCAGTTCGTCGATGTAGTACCCAAGCGAGGTACGGGGGCGGGAGGCTGGCGAGCAGCATGTGTGCACGTAGGCATCAAGAAGACGGCCACGAGAGATCTGTTCCTCTGCAAGTTCGGTGTCGAGATGCCCATTGAGAATGGGAAACAGGGCTTCATCTCGGTCGAACGTGCACAGCACGCCGCCGCGAAGTGCGCCAACCTGGCCGCCAAGAACATCCTCGCACGAGCCAAGCCTGTCGTCGTCATTCCTCCCTGACTCCATGCCCCCATCGCTCGAGCAGCTGCTTTCGATTGTCCGGAACTATTGGCCCTCGAACGAGGACCACTATCTCCGCGGTGAGGCCAGCCCCGAGAACGAACGGCTCGACGCGCTGTGGAACCAAGAGCTCAAGAAAATGGACCGATGGTGGGCGCTCCTACATGACCTCGAAGGAGCGTTGCCGGAATTCACCATCGGGGACGCCACAGCGACAATCAACGCCAGCTTTCGTTGCGTCGCCTATTCAGGGAAGAAGGCCCCACACCGCTTCGCTGTCGTCGGTTGTGCCAGCATTCTCGCACCTGTGTTCGCCGTCTACGGTCTGGAATTCTCTGAGACCGAGGAGACACGCACCGTCAGCAGGACCTGCTTCGACCCCCTTCCGGCTCACATGCAAGGACCCGCAGGCCTCATCGCCAGGAAGATCGAAGCGAACTTTGGATTCGATGAGCTCCCACGCGAACTGGCTGATACCCCCGTCCCGCTGTTCGTGGAGTGGAAGAAGCCTCCTGACACGACGCTTTTTCATGCGCTCTTCGCGAGCGTCCCCGAAAGCGTGCCTTGATGCAGCCATGGCACCAGGGGTGAGGGCGCCTGCTGCGCCCTCCCCCCTCTGCGTCCCTCAACCCTTGGGCACCGCCACCAGGTCAAAGTCCGGGATGTGCTCGCGCATGTACTCGCGCATCCGGTTGATGAGCGCGGCCTCGATCTGCCTCGCTCGCTCGCGGCTCACCCCGTACTTGTCGCCAATGTCCTGCAGCGTCAGCGGCTCGTCGGAGATCAGCCGGTTCTCGAAGATGTAGCGCTCCTTGCCCTCCAGCGACTTCGCGAACTCCTGGAGCTTCTCCCGGAACACGGCCTTGAGCTCCTCGTTGCCCAGCCGCTCCTCCGCCCCCACTGACGACGACGGCAGGAACCGGTCCATCCGCGTCGCGCTCGAGTCATCGCCTCCCACCGGCGCGTCCAGCGACATCTCGTCGTGACCCAGCCGCTGGTCCATCTCCACCACGTCCTGCTCGGTGACGTTGAGGCGCTCGGCCAGCATCTTCGGCGTCACCTCGAAGCCCTGCGCCATCAACTTGTCCTGCTCCTGGCGCAGCTTGAAGAAGAGCTTCCGCTGGGCCTCCGTCGTCCCCAGCTTCACCATCTTCCAGTTGTCCATGATGTAACGCAGGATGTAGGCGCGTATCCACCACGCGGCGTAGGAGCTGAGCTTCACCCCCCGCTCCGGATCGTACTTCTTCACCGCCTGCATCAGCCCGATGTTGCCCTCCTGGACCAGGTCCAGCAGAGACAAGGGGTTACGGTGGTACTCGTGGGCCAGTTTCACCACCAGTCTCAGGTTGGCCGCCACCAAGCGGTAGGCCGCCTGCACGTCCCCCGTGTCCCGGAAGCGTCTGGCCAGCGACACCTCCTCCTCTCGGGTGAGCAGGGGGTGACGCTGAACCTCGTTCATGTAGGCCTGGAGGGGGTCCGTCCGGGCAAGCCCCGTCTCCCCGGCCTTCACCAGGGCCGCCGTGGGAAGCCCAGGGGACTCCTCCACCTCGGCCTCTACCTCCTCCAGCTCCTCGGGGGCGGGCTCCAGGGACTCCGGTTCCGGCTCGGCGGATTCTGCCTCCACCACCTCGGCATCCTCAGGGGGTGGGGCCGCCGCGGGCTTCTTCGCCCGGGTTCGGGTGCCCGTCCCGCCCGTTTTCTTCCTCCCATTCGCCATGGGCAGTTCCTTATGCAAAGTGAGCCGATTGTTGCCAGAGAGTAATGCAGGGGTTATGCCCCAGGCTTGATGAGCGACATCCAACCTCCGGAGCAGCCGGAAACCACTGCCGAAGCCCCGTCCCGCCCCGCAGAGTACGTCGCGGACGTCAGCTTCGATGACCTGAATCTCTCCGAGCCCCTGCGTCGCGGCATCGCGGAGCGCGGCTATACCCACCCGACCCCCGTCCAAGCGAAGGCCTTCCGGCCTGTCATGGAGGGCAGGGACCTCATCGTGCGCAGCAAGACCGGCACCGGCAAGACGGCCGCCTTCGGCCTGCCCCTGCTGGAAAAGATTCCCGCCGAGGACAAGGGGGTGCGTGCGCTCATCCTCTGCCCCACCCGCGAGCTGGCGCTCCAGGTGTCCGAGGAGCTCTCCGCCCTGGGCAAGCACAAGGGCGTGAAGGTGGCGGCCATCTACGGCGGCGCCTCCATGAAGCAGCAGGAGGACGCCCTCGAGGAGGGCACGCAGATCATCGTGGGCACGCCCGGCCGGGTGTTCGACCACATCAACCGCGGCAACCTCAAGCTCGAGTCCTGCTCGCACGCGGTGCTGGATGAAGCCGACGAGATGCTCAACCAGGGCTTCTACGAGGAGGTGACGCGCATCCTCGACCGCCTGCCCAAGACCCGGCAGGTGCTGCTCTTCAGCGCCACCGTCCCCACGGACATCCAGAACCTCATCGCCCGCTACACCACCAACGCGGAGACGCTGCTGCTCTCCGGCGACGTCTTCACCGTCGAGCACATCCACCACATCCGCTACGACGTGTCGGACGCCTTCCCCAAGCCGCGCAACCTCATCTACGTGCTGGAGGCGGAGGAGCCGCAGAACGCCATCATCTTCTGCAACACGCGGGATGACACGGCGCTGGTGACGGCGGTGCTCAACCGCAATGGCTTCGACGCGGAGCTGCTCAACGGAGACCTGCCGCAGAAGGAGCGCGAGCGGGTGATGGCCAAGGTGAAGCGGGGCGAGGTGGCCTTCATGGTGGCCACGGACATCGCCGCGCGCGGCATCGACATCTCCGGCCTCGAGTACGTCATCAACTACTCGCTGCCCGAGGACCCCGCCGTCTACCTGCACCGGGTGGGCCGCACCGGCCGCATCGGCAACAAGGGCACCGCCATCAACCTCTTCTCCGGCCGCGAGCTGGCCACGTACACCACGCTGGAGAAGAAGTTCGGCATCAAGTTCGAGAAGCGCGAGATGCCCGCCCCCGAAGAGGCCATGCGCCTGTGGGCCGAGCGGCACGTGCGCGAGATCCGCGAGGCCGCCTCTGGCGCCGTCTTCGAGGGCTTCCTGCCCCTGGCCGCCCAGCTCAAGGGCCGGGCAGACGCGGATGACCTCATCGCCTTCCTGCTGAAGTACTTCTTCAGCCACCTGCGCATGGAGAAGGCCAAGGCCGCCGAGGAGAACGAGCGCACCGAGCGCGAGACCCAGGCCAAGCCCGAGGGCCGCCGCCGCGGCGACAAGGAGCGCGAGCGTCCTCGCGACAGGGAGCGCGACCGGGAGAGGCCGCCCCGCCGCGAGGAGCGCCGGGAGGCGCGTGGAGAGTCCGAGTCGCGTGAGCGCGGTGAGCGGGGTGACCGGCGCCGCCGTGAGCGCGGTGACCGGGGTCCCTCGCCGATGGAGGCCGCTCCGGGCGAGGTGAAGCTATGGGTCAACCTGGGCACCGACGACGGCCTGGGCCCCGGCAGCATCGTCACCGCCCTGGAGGAGGCCGGAGCCCCCGCCAATAAGGTGCTCCGCGCCGAGCTCAAGCCCGGCTTCGCCTATGTCTTCATCGCCCAGGACGACCTGGCCGCCTTCGAGGCCCTCAACGGCAAGTCGTACAAGGACAAGTCGCTGAAGGTGGAGAAGAGCCGGCCGCGCGGCGAGCGAGACCCGAACCGGCCGCCGCCCTCGCCCGACGCCGGCCCCGGCGAGGTGAAGCTGAAGTTCAACGTGGGCATGGATGACGGCCTGGACGAGGCGAAGTTCATCGCCGCCCTGGAGGCCGCTGGCGCCCCCGCGGGCAAGGTGAACAAGGCGGTGCTCCGCCCCCACTACGGCTACGCCTATGTGCCCGAGGCCGAGGCGCCCGCCTTCGAGGCGCTCGACGGCAAGCAGCACGGCGAGAAGGCGCTGAAGGTGGAGCGGCACAGGCCTCGCGGCACCCGCGAGCGCCCGCCGCGTCCGCCCCGCCCTGAGCGTACCGAGACCCCCGAGGTACCCGGCCAGGCGCGTCTGTGGGTGGGACTGGGCCGCTCGGATGTCGCCGACGAGGCCGCCCTCACCACTGCCCTGGAGACCCTCGGCGCACCGGCAGGCAAGGTGCAGCGCATAGAGCTCAAGCCTACCTACGCATACGTCTTCGTCGCCGACGAGGATGTGGCCGCCTTCGAGGCCCTCAACGGCAAGCAGCACGGAGAGAAGGCACTCAAGCTGGAGCGGGCCCGGCGCAGCAGGTAACCGGCCGGCGCGGGGGGGCGGGCTCTCGTCCCCGCCCCGCCCTGAGCACCCTCACGCGGGATGGCCTAGAATCCTCCCGCAGTGTCCTACGACCGTTCCACTCCGCTTCCCAACGACGACGCCACCGTGGTGACGCTCCCCGGACGGCCGGAGGCGGGCGGCACCCCGAGCCCGACGCCGTCAGCGGAGCTCTTCGCCGGGCGTTACCGCCTCGAGACGCTCGTGGGGCGCGGAGGCATGGGCCGCGTGTACCGAGCGCGCGACGTGCTCGTCGGCGACATGGTGGCCCTTAAAACGTTGGACCTGGAGAAGGACCCCGGCATGAACGCGCTCGAGCGCTTCCGCCGCGAGGTCCGTCTGGCGCGCCGCATCTCCCATCCTCACGTCGCGCGCATGCACGACCTGGGCGAGCACGAGGGCCAGCATTTCCTCACCATGGAGTACGTGGAGGGGGTGGACCTGCGCTCGCTCATCGCCCGCGAGGGGCCGCTGGCGCCCGCGCGCGCCGCCCGCGTCGCCCTGGCGGTATGCGAAGGACTGGCCGCCGCTCACTCGGCCGGCGTGGTGCACAGGGATCTCAAGCCCGCCAACGTCCTCGTCGAGAAGGGTGGGCGCGTCGTCCTCACCGACTTCGGCATCGCCCGCGCCCTGGTGGATGAATCCGCCCGGAGCACCCAGGGCACCGCCGGCACGCCCATGTACATGGCGCCGGAGCAGCTCTCCAGCGGCGAGGTGGACGCACGCGCCGACCTCTACGCCGTGGGCCTGATGCTCTACGAGATGCTCACCGCGGCGCCGCCCTTCTCCGGCAACACGTCCATGGCGGTGGCCCTGGCACGCCTGAACCAGCCTCCGCCGGATCCACGGGCCAGGACGACGACTGTGCCGGACGCGCTCGCCGAGCTGGTACTGCACTGCCTCGCCCGCGCACCCGAGAACCGTCCCGCGAGTGCCGCGCACTTCGCCCGCTCGCTGCACACGTGGCTGGAAGGGCTCGGCGAGCAACCCCCCACGCTCGTGTCACTGCCAGCGCTGCCCACGCCTCTGCTTCCTCCTCCGAGCGAGCAGTCTACCCTCTCGCTGCTCCTCAACGAGACCCACGAGCCGGGCGTGGCCATCCTCCCGCTGCGCTTCCAGGGGCCCCAGGAGCGCGCGTTCCTCGCAGACGCGCTCACCGATGCGCTCATCGACACGCTGTCACGCACCGTGGGCATGCGCGTGCCCTGCAGCGCGGCCACCACGCGCTTCCGCAACGAGCGCGAGCCCCGCACCGTGGGTCGCGAGCTGGGCGTGGGCTTCCTCGTCGATGGCACGGTGCAGAGCGTGGGCCCCACGGTCCGCGTCTCTGTCCGCCTGGTGGAGACGACCCATGGCACCCAGCTGTGGAGCGGCCGCTTCGAGGACTCCTCCGCGGATGCCTTCGAACAGCAAGACCGGCTGGGCCCGCGCATCGCCGAGGCGCTGCGCGTCGAGCTGTGGGTCGCCTCCGAGCGCGACACCGCCTCACCGGAGGCCCTCGCGCTGTTCCGCCAGGGCTTCGTCCAGGGCTACACCTCGGGCACCTCTCCGGACGTGGCGATCGGCTGGCTGGAGCGGGCCATCGCGCTCGCGCCGGACTTCCTGCCCGCGCAGGCGCTCCATGCCATCCAGTGCATGCGGGCCTGGTTCGTGGGCGGCTCGAGCACCCAGCGCGACTGGGGGGACGAGGCCCGCGCCAGCGTCGAGCGCCTCGAGCAGCGGGCTCCCCAGCTCGCCGAGACGCACCTGGCCCGGGGCATGCTCGCCGCGCAGGAGGGAGACTGGCGCGAGGCCGTGATCTCCGCCCGGGCCTCGCTCGAGGCCGCGCACACCTTCCCTGTGGCCATGCTGTTCCTCGGAAGCCTTCAGTGCGAGGCCGGACGCGCCGATGAGGGGCTCGTGCTCCTGCGCCGGGCCTTCGACCTCGACTCGCGGCTGGGCCTGTGTCTGTTCGAGATCGCCCGCTGCAGCGCCCTGCGAGGGCGGATGGAGGACTACCACCAGGCCAGCAAGCGGCTCGCCGCGTTCACCTCCCATCGCGTCCCGAGCCTGATGCTCCGCCTGCGCGTCGCCGCCTGGGCGGGTGACCTGGAGGGTGTTCGGCGGTGCAAGCTCGCTCTGGAGGACGAGTCGCCCGGCGCGGCGCTCACTGGCCTGCGCTACGCCGCCGCCGTGCTCGGCGAGGTGGACCCCATCGCTTCGCTCGCCCCCCTAGACGCCATGCTGGAGCGCCGGCTCAGTCCGCGGTTCGCCTCGCTCATGCGCCAGCTGGCCACCGAGCAGCTCTGCCTCACCGGACATCCACGGAAGGCGCTGGACTACTTCCTGGGCGCGGCCCACTCGGCGCTGATTGACCTGGAGTGGACCGACCACTGCCCCGCCCTCGAGCCCCTGCGCGCCCTGCCCGGCTTCGCCGAGGGCCGCCGCGAGGTGCGCACCCGGGTGGAAGTCATCTGGGACGGGTAGCGCTCCGAAGGAGGCCCCGTCACTCCGGAGGCTGACCCGCCTTCGCCCTCCGGGCCCGGTGGTAGTGCGCCACGCACAGCTCCCTCGCCAGCACCGGCCGCTCGCAGCCCGGCTCCTTGCAGCGAGGAGCATCCTCGGATGGCACCTCTCCGGTCGTGCGTTCGACTCCGAACATGGCCTCCGCCACCGCCAGCAGCCGGTCCACCTCTGCCCGCGTCAACCGGCGCGCCCGCGCGAACTCCACCAGTCGGCGTGCTCCCGCCGCCTCGTCCTCCTCCACCCGGAAGAGCTCCGCCAGGGACACCCCCAG
The DNA here is from genome assembly GCF_044360475.1 of Archangium minus. Classification (NCBI taxonomy): domain Bacteria; kingdom Pseudomonadati; phylum Myxococcota; class Myxococcia; order Myxococcales; family Archangiaceae; genus Archangium; species Archangium minus. The sequence continues at coordinate 2,851,368 of NZ_CP043494.1, read as the reverse complement.
GGCCGCCGCTACCTGCACGAGCGTCTCGTAGCTGGGGCTGCGCTCCCCCCGCTCCAGCAAGGAGGCGAAGCTCACGGAAATGCCACACCGCTCGGCGAAGTCCTCCTGCCTCAGGCCCCGCCGCTCGCGCAGGGTGCGGATGCGTCGGGCGAGCCCCTGCAGGTGCCCGCTCGCATCCTGGGCTGACGGGGAACTGGAGCGCATCGCCAACCCATGCTAGCGCACATCATCTGTTAAGGTCTCGCGCCGTCGTGGGTCGCCCCCCACGCCGGCCGCCCTAGGAGAGCACCTCGGCCATGCACGCCGTCGAAGGGATCCACCACTACTTCCGCAAGGCCGCGCGCATCATGGACGTGGGCGAGCGCATCGAGACGCTGCTCGCCACGCCCCTTCGTGAGGTCAAGGTCCAGGTCTCCATCGAGCTCGACAGCGGGGAGATCCGCACCTTCCACGGCTACCGCATCCAGCACGACAACAGCCGCGGTCCCATGAAGGGCGGCCTGCGCTACCACCCCACCATCACCCAGGACGAGTGCGTCGCGCTCGCCTCGTTGATGACGTGGAAGACCGCTGTGGTGAACCTCCCCTACGGCGGCGCCAAGGGCGGCATCGCGGTGGACCCCACCCAGCTGTCCTTGAAGGAAATTGAGCGCCTCACCCGCAAGTACGTGGACCAGATTCAGGACGTCATCGGTCCCACTCGCGACATCGCCGCACCCGACGTCAACACCAACCCCCAGGTGATGGCGTGGATCATGGACCAGTACTCGCGCTACCACGGGCACTCGCCGGCCGTTGTCACCGGCAAGCCGCCAGAGCTCTACGGCTCCAAGGGCCGTGACTCGGCCACGGGGCGCGGGCTGCTCTACATCACCCGCGAAATCCTCCGGGACGTGGGCCTGCCCATGAAGGGCACGCGCTTCACCATCCAGGGCTTCGGCAACGTGGGCAGCCACACCGCGCAGCTGCTGTGGCAGGACGGCGGCGTGGTGGTGGCGGTGTCGGACGTGTATGGCGGCGTGTACAACCCGCAGGGCCTGGACATCCCCGGCCTCTTCGAGCACGTGAAGCGCACCGGCACCGTCACCGGTTTCGGCGGCGGCCAGGCCTGCTCCAATGAGGACGTGCTCGCCTCCGACTGCGACGTGCTCATCCCCGCCGCGCTCGGTCATGCTTTGAACCGCAACAACGCCAACGCGGTGCGCGCCCGGCTCATCATCGAGGGAGCCAATGGCCCCACGGACCCGGAGGCAGACGAGATTCTGGAGAAGCGCGGCGTGCTGGTGGTGCCGGACATCCTCGCCAATGCGGGCGGTGTGACGGTCAGCTACTACGAGTGGGTCCAGAATCTCCAACACCTCACCTGGGAGGAAGACCGGGTGAATGCGGAGTTGGAGAAGACGATGAAGGAGGCCTACGACCGGGTGGCCCAGGTGGCGCGCTCGCGCAAGGTGACGTTGCGCACCGCAGCATTCATCCTGGCCATCGGGCGTGTGGGCAAGGCCACGGTACTGCGCGGCATCTGACGAGCGGGCGGACAGCCGTCAGCCCGAAGTCTCCTCCTCTTTCGCGCGGGCGGCGCTTCAGTTATCAGGCGCCACACAAGCCCATGGTCACACTCCAGCAAATCGAAGACGCCCAGCAGCGCATCGGTGACGCCGTCTACCGCTCGGCCTGCGCCAGGTCGGAGCAGTTCAAGGAGGTGACGGAGTGCGCAGCGCTGTACTGCAAGCTGGAGAACCTGCAGCGCACAGGCGCCTTCAAGGAGCGTGGTGCGCTCAACAAGCTGCTCACCCTCACGCCGGACGAGAAGGCCCGAGGTGTCATTGCCGCCTCGGCAGGCAACCACGCGCAGGGGCTCGCCTACCACGCGGGCCGGCGCGGTGTGAACACCACCATCGTCATGCCGGAGCGCACGCCGCTCATCAAGGCCACGCGCACGCGCTCCTACGGCTCGAAGGTGGTGCTGCACGGCAGCAACTTTGACGAGGCCTACGCCGAGGCCCTGCGCATCCAAGACCGGGAGAATCGCGTCTTCATCCACCCGTTCAATGATCCGCTGGTCATCGCGGGCCAGGGCACCATCGGGTTGGAGTTGCTCGAGCAGTGCCCGTACATGGACATGGTGGTGGTGCCCATCGGCGGAGGCGGACTCATCTCCGGCGTGGCGTGCGCGATCAAGGAGACCAACCCGCGCATCAAGATCATCGGCGTGCAGGCCGCGGCCATCGCGAGCATGAAGGCGTCCGTGGACGCGGGGAAGCTGGTGGAGCTTCCCGCGGGGACCACGATTGCGGACGGCATCGCGGTGAAGCGCCCCGGCGAGTACACCTTCGAGATGATCCGCCGCTACGTGGACGACATCGTCACGGTGGACGAGGAGGAGATCGCCAACGCCATCCTCCTGCTCCTGGAGCGGGAGAAGACGGTGGTGGAGGGCGCGGGCGCGGTGGGCATGGCGGCGCTCCTCCACGGGAAGATTCCCTCGGCGCGCGGGCGCAAGGTCGTGATGCTCATCTCCGGCGGCAACATCGACGTCAACCTGGTCAGCCGCATCATCGAGCGCGGCCTGGTGAAGGACGGGCGACTGGTGCGGCTGGTGGTGCGCATGCCGGATCGGCCGGGCATGCTCGCGCGGCTCACGGCGGAGATCGCCCAGCAGGGCGCCAATGTGGTGGAGATCTACCACAACCGTGCCTTCTCGAAGGCGGGCCTGGGCGAGGTGGCGGTGGAGGTGACGCTGGAGACGCGCGGCCGTGGCCACATCGAAGAGCTGATGGGCAGCCTGAGTCAGAATGGCTGGCAGGTCGCGGAAGAGACGTGACGTCTCCGTAGAGCCCGTCTGGACAGCGGAGAGCAGCGCCCCCTTCGCCCGGGCTCACCGGCTCGGCCATACTGCGCGCCATGCGCGCACTGCTCCTCGCCGCCCTGCTCTCCGCCAACCCACCGCCCACGCCCGCTCAGGCCCAGAAGCTCGCCGCCCAGCGCGCGTGGGAGGACCTGTACCTCGCCTGGTCCTCCGTGGACCCCAAGGGCTACACCCCGCCCCAGCGCCGCACCATCGCCGCCTCGCTCATCAAGGGCTGCGAGGCCCTCGCCGGCGACGACGCCGTCATGGCGTTCTCACTCGGCGAGCGCGCGGCACTCTTCGAGGAGACGGCGTCGGGCCTGCGCTGTCTGGCTCGCACCGCGCTCGCCACCGACCAGCGCGGCGCCGCCGAGGACGCCCTGCGCCACGGACTGGAGCGCTTCCCCAAGGAGGGCCACTTCGGTCTGGAGCTCGGGCGGCTCCTCCTGGAGGACAAGGATCCGCGGGGAGCCCTCGAGGTGCTGAACAAGGTGCCCCCTCGCTCGCCCGAGGCCGCGAAGGCTCGCACACTGATACAAAAGGCCCGCAGCGAGTCCGCCGAGGAGAGCGAAGCCCGCGCCCAGGCCCGCGCCATCGAGCGGCGCTTCAACGGAGAGACCGATGACAAGGGCTCCGTCCAACCCGCCTCCGCCTCCTCCGGCCTCTCCTACGAGTCTGGCGTGGGCGCGGACGGCATGCGCACCCGCTCCAACAGCCGCTTCGTGGTGAAGTACTTCAACAACGCACGCGACTTCGGCCAGCGCGCTGAGTACGAGGGCCGCATCGTCGCCGCGCTTGATGAGGCCCATGCCCACACCCGCCAGGTGCTCGGCGAGGCGCGCGAAAACCCCGTGGACGTCATCCTCTACACCCGCGAGGAGTTCCGCACCCACCAGGGCGCCGCCCTCGCACGTGCAGTGGCCGGGCTCTACTCGGAGGGTGCCATCCGCATCAACGACGCCGCCGAGCTCACCCAACAGACCAAGGCCACGCTCGTCCACGAGTACGTGCACGCCGTGGTGGATGATCTGATCCGCGCGGAGCAGGGCGGCCAGCACGTCCCCGTCTGGCTCAACGAAGGACTCGCCGAGTACATCGAATGGCGCTACCTGGGCAGTGACAAACCCCCTTACGCGCTGGCCACCCGCCTGCGCGCTGCCGCCCAGGCCGGTCAGCTCCCGCGCCTCTCCGACATGTCCGGCCAGGCCCTCATCACCCAGAGGGATCCCTCCCTGGCCTATGGGACCTCGGCCATCGCCGTCCGGGAGCTACTGGGCGAGGGAGGGCCCGCCAAGCTGCTCGAGCTGATCCGCGAGGTAGGCCAGGGCACCTCCTTCGAGCAGGCGCTCCGACAGCGCTATGGCCGGAGTGTCTCGGAGTTGGAAAAGGCCGTAAAGGCCGCCCTCTCGCGGAGGTGACAGGCAGGCGGAATCCGCGTTCGCGAAGTTTACCCCTCCTCCTGAGTCCCCTACACTCGCCCACGGAAATTTTTTGCTTTGGCGCTGCGGCTGGAGCCCTGGCCCGGGGTCCGCAGCAAGGTGACGGATGTCGGACACGCGTGCGGCGATGAGGGAGTTTCGCTTCCTGGATGAGAAGCGGACGCGGGGGAATCTTTCCCCCTCGGAGGAGGCTCGTTGGAACGAGCTGCAGGGGCACCTGGTCAACCAGGCCATGCCCATGCAGGAGCCTGCCGCGGCCATGGATCCCGCGCAGCAGCCCCAGGGCTACTACGGCGCCGATGGCCAGTGGTACGCCTACCCTGCCGGTTACGACCCCAACCAGGGTTACGATCCCAACCAGGCCTACGATCCCAACCAGGCCTACGCGCAGCAGCCCCAGGGCTACTACGGCGAGGATGGCCAGTGGTACGCCTACCCTGCCGGTTACGACCCCAACCAGGCCTACGATCCCAACCAGGGCTACGATCCCAACCAGGCCTACGCGCAGCAGCCCCAGGGCTACTACGGCGAGGATGGCCAGTGGTACGCCTACCCTGCCGGTTACGATCCCAACCAGGCCTACGATCCCAATCAGGCCTACGCGGCTGACGCCACCCAGGGTTACGACCCGAACCAGGGCCAGGATCCTTACGCCGCCACGCAGAGCCAGCCCTACGCGGCCGAGTCACAGCCAGCGACCAGCTACGCCTCGCCAGTGCCTGGGTACGTGCCGCAGCAGCCGCATCCGATGCCGGATCCGGTCAAGCTCAGCCTCGAGAGCGAGAACCTCGAGGTCCCCGCGCTGAACGAGCCCGCGCCCTGGGAGGAGCCCACGCCAGAGGCACTCGCCGAGCCCGAGCCCGAGCCCCAAGCGGAGCCACTCGAGGCCGCAGAGCCCAGCGCCGATGATGTCTTCGAGGTGACCGACACCGACGTCTCGCCCGTCAGCGAGATCACGCCGCTCCCCGAGAACGTTCCCGAGTCGGTCGACATGAGCGACTGGAACGACGTCACTGCTCCTTCCGCGACCACGCTCGCGGCGCAGCAGCCCGTGCGCGAGGCCATGCCCGCGGAGCCCGCGGGGCCCATCGAGCTGGGCGAGGACGATTTCTCCGCGCTCAACTCCGACCTGGAGGCGCCTCCCCATGCCTCCGCGCCGCCCGTCGCCGAGCCGCCGCTGACGCCTCAACGGACCATCGAGATCAGCCCCTCCGACATCGAGCTGCTCGAGCCTGAACCCGACATGCCGCTCCAGGCTGAGCCCATGTTCGCCGAGGAGTCCGCCGCCCCCGTGGCGGATGAGTGGGCCGCCGTGCCGCTCGCGGTGGATGCGGAGCCGGACGCAGCAGCTCCGGACGTCGCCCTGCTCGACGAAGAGAACCCGATGGAGATCACCGCGTCGTACGCGTTGCCCGCGTACGCGGTGAAGCAGCCTGCCGCGGAGCCTGTCTCCACCCTGGACGCGAACGACTTCCAGTCCGCGGCCGGCGGGACGCCCACCTTTGATGTCTCGGAGCTCCAGGCCGCGCCTGAGCCGGATGCGACCCCGGCCATGGAGACGCCGTGGGAGACGACTCCTCAGGAGATGGAGTCGTTCGACGCAAGCCCCGCTGGAGCGGAGCAGCCCACTCTGGATGCGGGTGAGCTCGGTGCCGAGATTGAGCCTTCGGCCTCCGATTCGGGCGTGCCATTCGCGGACCACGTGCCCACGCTGGAGCTGAACCCGATGCAGGTCGCGCCCGACCTGCGGGCAGACACCATCGAGGTCGCTGACTCGTTCGATCCCGAGGCCACGCGGCCCGAGGAGTGGGGCAACGCGGGCGATGCCGTCCCGCTCGCCAGCGCTTCGGACTTCCTGGGACACGCGGACCAGGCCGGCACGTCTGTGTCGGACGAGCCCATCCCGCTCGAGACGACGGGAGCTGACGTCAGCTGGAGCGCAACCGAAGACACGAGCACCGGGGAGAGCCTCCCGTTGGAGAGCGCCGCGGAGTTCATGAGCACTCCGCAGTTCACGGAGGCCAGCGCAACCTGGGGCCACCAGCCCGAAGGCGAGCCGTCCGCAACGGAGGCAGCCGGGACCGACGTCGAGAGCACCACGGCGTATGGCAGCCCACTGAGTGCAGACGAAGCCCAATCGGATTGGGCTTATTCGGCCGGGCCCACCACCACCATCGAGGTTCAGCCAGAGTGGGCCGCTGCCGCCGAGGCTCAGCCCGCCGCCGAGACTCAGCCCGAGTGGGCCGCGCCTGTCGAGGAGCAGCCCGCCGCCGAGGCTCAGCCCGAGTGGGGTGCTGCCGAAGAGCAGCCCGTTCTGGAGGCCCAGCCCGAGTGGGGCGCTCCCGCCGAGCCGTCCGCGACCACCGAGGCACAGACTGAATGGGCCGCGCCCGTTGAGGAGCAGCCTGTCCTGGAGGCCCAGCCTGAGTGGGGTGCTCCCGCCGAGGCTCAGCCCGAGTGGGCCGCGCCTGTCGAGGAGCAGCCTGTCCTGGAGGCTCAGCCTGAGTGGGGTGCTCCTGCCGAGCCCCAGCCTGTCATCGAAGCGCAGGCCGAGTGGACGACCTCGGAGCAACAGCCCGCCGAGGCTCAGCCCGAGTGGGCCACTCCTGCTGAGGAGCAGCCCGTCCTGGAGGCCCAGCCTGAGTGGGGTGCTTCCGCCGAGCCCCAGCCTGTCATCGAAGCGCAGGCCGAGTGGACGACCTCGGAGCAGCAGCCCGCCGAGGCGCAGCCCGAGTGGGCCACTCCTGCTGAGGAGCAGCCCGTCCTGGAGGCCCAGCCCGAGTGGGGTGCTCCCGCCGAAGCGCAGGCTGAGTGGACGACCCCGGAGCAGCAACCCTCCGAGGTGCAGCCCGAGTGGGCCACTCCCGCTGAGGAGCAGCCCGTCCTGGAGGCCCAGCCCGAGTGGGGTGCTTCCGCTGAACCCCAGCCTGTCATCGAAGCGCAGGCCGAGTGGACGACCCCGGAGCAGCAACCCTCCGAGGTGCAGCCCGAGTGGGCCACTCCCGCTGAGGAGCAGCCCGTCCTGGAGGCCCAGCCTGAGTGGGGTGCGCCCGCCGAGCCCCAGCCTGTCATCGAGGCGCAAGCCGAGTGGACGACATCGGAGCAGCAGCCCGCCGAGGCTCAGCCCGAGTGGGCTACGCCCGTCGAGGAGCAGCCCGTCCTGGAGGCCCAGCCCGAGTGGGGCGCTCCCGCCGAGCCGTCCGCGACCACCGAGGCACAGACTGAATGGGCCGCGCCCGTTGAGGAGCAGCCTGTCCTGGAGGCCCAGCCTGAGTGGGTGCTCCCGCCGAGGCTCAGCCCGAGTGGGCCGCGCCTGTCGAGGAGCAGCCTGTCCTGGAGGCTCAGCCTGAGTGGGGTGCTCCTGCCGAGCCCCAGCCTGTCATCGAAGCGCAGGCCGAGTGGACGACCTCGGAGCAACAGCCCGCCGAGGCTCAGCCCGAGTGGGCCACTCCTGCTGAGGAGCAGCCCGTCCTGGAGGCCCAGCCCGAGTGGGGTGCTTCCGCTGAACCCCAGCCTGTCATCGAAGCGCAGGCCGAGTGGACGACCCCAGAGCAGCAGCCCTCCGAGGCGCAGCCCGAGTGGGCCACTCCTGCTGAGGAGCAGCCCGTCCTGGAGGCCCAGCCCGAGTGGGGTGCTCCCGCCGAAGCGCAGGCTGAGTGGGCCGCGCCAATGGAGGAGCAGCCCGTCCTGGAGGCCCAGCCCGAGTGGACGACGACGGAGCAGCAACCCTCCTCCGAGACACAGCCCGAGTGGGCCGCCCCTGTTGAGGAGCAGCCCGTCCTGGAGGCCCAGCCCGAGTGGGGTGTCCCCGCCGAGCAGCAGCCCGTCTTGGAAGCTCAGCCTGAGTGGGCCGCGCCTGTCGAGGAGCAGCCCGTCCTGGAGGCCCAGCCCGAGTGGGGTGCGCCCGCCGAGCCCCAGTCCGAGTGGGCCACGGGAGGCGCCGCGCAGGACTGGAACGCCGCGCAGGCCGCTGATCCGCAGGCCAGCTGGGGCGCCCCTGTCGAGGAGGTGCAGCCCGAATGGAGCGCCGCTGGCACGGACTCGCAGCCGCTCGCTGAGGCGGCCCCCGTTGATCAGGGCGCGGCCTGGGGCGGTGAGACTGCGTCCCAAGGCGAGTGGTCCAACGCACCCGCGGAAACAGCCTGGAACGCGCCCGCCACGGACGCAGCGAGCTGGGAGGCGCAGCAGGCCAGCGGCACGCAGACCGACTGGAACGCGGCGGCCTACGACGCCGAGCCCATGAGCCCCGGCCGAGATCCCTCCCTGTTCGGCACGAGTGACACCTGGTCCTCTAGCGAGCCAACGGCCGATGCACAGTCGGACTGGTCCGGCCAGCAGCAGGAGTCGGCGTGGGGCCATGATCCGCTCGCCGAGCACACTCAGGAGCAGTTCAGCCCCGAGCCGGCCGCCGCGTACGCCCCACCCCCAGCACCCGAGCCCGACCTTCCCATCATGGAAGCCGAGCCCGAGGTGGACCTCCCCGTCATGGAGGCCGAGCCCGAGATGCCGGAGATCGACCTCTCGGAGGACATCGTGGAGCCGCCTCCTGCGGCGGCGCCCGCCATCGTTCCGCCTCCGGCCCCCGTGGCCCCCGCCCCTGTGGCTCGAAGCGCGGCGCCCGTGCCCCCCCCGGCCCCCGTAGCGGCCCCGGCCCCTCTGGCGGCGGCGAAAACTCCCATGCCGACTGCCGCCACCATCGCGATGGGTGCGGTGATGGTGCCCGGGGCGCCACCTCCTCGCGCGACGCTCAGCGGCCTTGCGGCCGTGCAGTCCACCGCGTCCGTCGGAGTCCCCCTCACCCCCGTCAATGCCTTCATCGAGGGTGAGCACCGGGTCATCATCCACACGGTGGAGGGCCAGGTGAAGCGCGGCGCCATCCGAGACGTGGACCTGCTCGATGAGGCCATCCCGCTCGAGCAGCAGACCGGCTTCGCCCCTGAGCGCATCCCCATCCAGCGCGTGAAGGCCGTCTTCTTCATGCTCGCCACCGGCAGCCGTCCGCCGCAGCCGGAGGGGCAGAAGGTGCGCGTCACCTTCACGGACGGACGCCAGGTGGCCGGCTTCTCCAACGACTACAAGGGAAGCGGAGAGGGCTTCTTCGTCATCCCCGCGGACACGCGCACCAACACCTCGCGCATCTTCATCTACCGCGCGAGCGTGCAGGCCGTCGCCGAGGGCTGAGCCACCCCGCTCCACCGCTGGCGCGGCTCCTCGCGCTGGCGGTGCCCGCAGAGGGTGCCCGCAAATGAAAGAGGGGCCTCGTCTCCGAGGCCCCTCCGGGCAACAGCCCTGTCCTGCTCAGACGACTACTTCGCGTCCTTCGCCGCCGCAGGGGCCGCCTGCTTCTTGTTCAGCTCGAGGTCGAGGGTGATGGAAACCTCCTCACCCACCGCCACGCCGCCGGTCTCGAGGACGCTGTTCCAGCCCAGGCCGAAGTCCTTGCGGTTGATCTTCGTGGTGGCCGTGCCGCCGCGCTTGATGTTGCCCCAGGGATCCTTCGACTCCGTGGTGAAGCCCTCCACGTTCAGCACCACCGGCTTGGTCACGCCGTGCATGGTCAGGTCGCCGGTCACCTTCAGGTTCGCGCCGGCCTTCTGCACCTTCGTCGACTTGAAGGTGATGGTGGGGTACTTCGCGGTGTCGAAGAAGTCCGCGCTGCGCAGGTGCTCGTCGCGCTTGGGCTCGTTGGTGTTGATGGTGGTGGCGTCGATGGTCGCCTCCACGGTGGACTTGGTGATGTCCTTCTCATCGATGTTGGCCTTGCCGGTCACCTTCGAGAACGCGCCGCGCACGTTCGACACCATCATGTGCTTCACGGAAAACTGCGCGGCCGAGTGGGCCGAGTCGATGTCGAACTCGGCGGCGAACGCGAACGACGGGGCGGCGAGCACGAGGGCGGCGATGGCGGGCTTCAGGGACAGCTTCATGGTGGTTCTCTCCGTTGGGGAACTGCTGAACAGCGTCACGCGGAGACTTCATAGCAACCCCCAGGCCAGGGAAGTCAACCCTCCAACCCATTGGAATCACTTACCCCAGGAACTTCAACTCGCGCCGGGTCTCTCAAAACGATAGATAGAGCCATCATCCTGAGAGGAAGCCCCCATGGCGCCGAGGCTGGAGCTGGACCTGAGAGAGCTGCTGTCCTTCGAGCCCAACGGAGGGCTCATCCACTTCGCGGGCCAGCGGGTGCTGCTGTTGGATCCCGTGGTGTTGGGGCTGCTGCGCAAGGAGCTCATCTCGACCGTGGGGATGACGGCGGCCAGGGGCATGCTCACTCGGCTGGGCTTTGCCCACGGCTGGCGGACGGCGGAGACGATGAAGACCGCCTACCCCTGGGAGGATGAGGCGCAGTGGCGCCGGGCGGGAGGGCGGCTGCACACGCTGCAGGGACAGGTGGTGCTGGAGCGGGTGGAGCGCAAAACGGAGGACGGCCCGGAGCCCTTCGCGGAGGCGCTGTGGCACGACTCATACGAGGCGGAGCAGCACCTGCTGCACATGGGTAAGGCGGAAGAGTCGGTGTGCTGGGCGCTGACGGGCTTCGCCAGTGGCTACATGAGCTACTGCAACGGCAAGTCCGTGTACTGCCTCGAGACGCGCTGCGTGGGCAAGGGGGACCCGGTGTGCCAGATCATCGGCAAGCCGGAGGAGGAGTGGAGCCCCGAGTGCCGTGAAGCGCTGCGCTTCTACGAGACGCAGTGCATGGAGGGAGCGCTGGCGCAGGTGACGGAGGCGCTGAAGCAGGCCGAGCGCAAACTCAGGGCGAAGCGGCAGACGCTGGCGCGGGTGTCTGGCGTGCCGGAGGATCCTGCGGGCATGGTGGCGCGCACCGAGGCCATGCAGCAGGTGCTGCGCCTGGCGCGGCGGGCGGCGAAGGTGGACTCCACGGTGCTCATCACCGGAGAGAGCGGCGTGGGCAAGGAGCGGATCGCCCAGCTCATCCACGAAGAGTCGAGCCGGGCGCACAAGGCCTTCGTGGCGGTGAACTGCGCGGCGGTGACGGAGAGCCTGCTGGAGAGCGAGCTGTTCGGCCATGCAAGGGGCGCCTTCACGGGAGCCACGCACGACCGGCCGGGCTTCTTCGAGGCGGCACACGGAGGCACGCTCTTCCTGGACGAGGTGGGCGAGGTGCCCGCGGCGATGCAGGCGAAGCTCCTGCGCGCGCTGCAGGAGAAGGAGGTGCGGCGCGTCGGAGAGAACCAGAGCCGCAAGGTGGACGTGCGGGTGGTGGCGGCCACCAACCGGAACCTTCCGGCGGAGGTCGTGGCGGGCCGCTTCCGGCAGGATCTCTACTACCGGCTCCGGGTCATCGAACTGAGGGTGCCGCCGCTGCGGGAGCGGCGCGACGACATCCTGCCGCTGGCGAGGATGCTGCTCGCGGAGGCGACGGAACGGCTGGGGCGCCGGGTGATGGGACTGTCACCGGAAGCGGCGGACCAGCTCCTGCGCTACGGGTGGCCGGGCAACGTGCGCGAGCTGGGCAACGCCATCGAGCGCGCGGTGGCGCTGTGCGAGGGCACGCGGGTGGAGAAGGACGACCTGCCGGAGGAGGTGCGCGCGGCGCCGCCGAGCCTGCTGCCGGGAGACTCCCCTCGGACGCTGGAGGAGATGGAGCGCGAGTACATCCTGGCGGTGTTGGCGAGGAACGGAGGAAACCGGGCGCGCACGGCGGAGCAGCTCGCCATCGGAATCGCCACGCTCTACCGGAAGCTGAAGCAGTACGGCGAAGGCGAGCACCCCAACTAAGCCCCCTCCCCTGTCCCTCTGGGAGAGGGACAGGGTGAGGGTATGCCGCTCTCGGGACGTGCCCTTGAGCCCCGGGTGACTAGTTCAGGTACCTGTCATCCGGCCGCTCGCGCGAAATGACGCGCAGGTGCCGCGAGCGCCCACGCAGCTGCCGCTGCAGCCGCCAGTGCTGGAGCCGGAGCCACAGCTGCCGGGGGCTGCCACCGCGCACGGCGACGAAGGTGATGCCGAGCGCGAGCACCTCGGGCACCTGGCTGATCCACCCGGCCGACAGCCCGTTGAACACGACGAAGCCGACACCGATGGCGGCGAAGACATTACCGGTGATGGGGATGCCCCAGAAGTTCGTCTGCCCTCGCCCGATGGACAGGCCATAGGCCACCCAGGCGATGGTGCCCATCACCCAGCCGCCCGTATACAGGGAGGCGCGCAGCAGCGGGAAGAAGAGAGACAGCACCACGGTGAGGATGCCCGCGAGCGCCGTGCCGCCCCACACCACCCACAGCATCCGGCGCGAGCCCCAGCTCATCTCCAGGCCGCCGCCAATGGAGTACAGGGCGAAGGCACCGAAGATGATTCCCATCGGATTCGTCTCGACGAAGCCGTAGGTGAAGGGCTGCCACAGCATCAGCCCGGGGAAGACCGCCTGGGGAGAGAGTAGGAGCAGCAGACCCACCGACTCCCGCAGTAACAAGGCCACGAACGAGCCTGCCACGAGCCCGATCGCCAGCTTGGCCGCCGTGGATTGCACGCTCGGAAAGCCGAATCCGCCGCCGCCAAAGCTGCTCCGCATCGGTCGCATCAAACCTCCTCCACTCGGGACACTTGAGAGTCGTCCAAAGGTGGGGGAACGCGGCCCGCTTCGCAACCGTTTCGTCCACTTCCTGGCGTCTCAAATGGCGAAGGGCGCCCATCCCCGTCCTTGGGGAGAGCGCCCTTGGCTTGCCGTCACCTGCCGGAATGTCCGGCTCAGGACTTGTGGCGGTAGAACAGGGTGATGGTCAGGCAGTGGAACTCCTTGTCGGAGGACTGCGTGACAATCTTGTCCACCACGTCCAGGTTCGGGTTCTCCTTGAGCCACTTCGTGATGTTCTCACCCATGTTCTCGCGGTCGCGCGCGAGCGTGGTGGAGAACACCTTGACTCCCGTGAAGCTGATGACGCCCATTCCGACCCTCGTGTAGCCGAAGAGATTCCGCAGGTTTACCGCGAGTCTTGACGGCCTTCAAGAAAAGGGCCCGAGATTCCAGCCCTTCCACTGCTCTCTACGAGACATCCCCATCCTACCCCCCAGGGTGGGCGGGCGGCTCGGGACGTTCCCGGCCGCCCCAAGGGCGTGAGGCTTAGCGGGAGGCCGCGGCCTGGCGAGCCTGGCAGGTGACCTCGTCCTTGCACGAAGGCCCGATGCCCTCCGGGTGGGGCCCCAGCGGCGTCTTGTCACTCTCCTCTACCCCACACACCACGCACTTGCGCTTGCGGTTACGGCGCTCGGCCCGGCGCTGCTCGGCGATCGCCTTGGCCCGCTCCCGGGCCGCCTTCGCGTCCAGCTCATTGCTCATCGTCATAGGTCCGTTTGATTCGTCGGGAGAGCGAAAGGTTCAGAGCGCCTCGATGAGGAGCGCGATACCCTGGCCCCCACCGATGCAGGCGGAGCCGATGCCGTAGCGGGCCCCCCGGCGCTTGAGCTCGTAGGCGAGCGTCATGGTGATGCGCGCGCCCGAGGCCCCCAGCGGGTGGCCCACCGCGATGGCACCGCCATTCACGTTCGTCTGCTCGCGCGGCAGCCCCAGGTCCTTCTCCACCGCGAGGTACTGCGGCGCGAAGGCCTCGTTCACCTCGAAGAGCTCCACGTCGCTCAGCTTGCACTGGGCGCGCTCGAGCAGCCGGCGGATGGCCGGCGCCGGGCCGATGCCCATCACCTTCGGATCGCACCCGGAGATGCCCCAGTTGACCAGCCGGGCGATGGGCTTCAGGCCGTGCTTCTCCACGTAGCTCCGGGTGGCCATCACCATGGAGCCCGCGCCGTCGCAGATGCCGCTGGCCGCGCCCGCGTGCACCACGCCGTCCTTCTTGAAGACCTTGGGCAGCTTCTTGAGCCCCTCCACCGTGGTGTCCGGCCGGTTGTGCTCGTCCCGGGCGAACTGCGTCTCGCCCTTCTTCGTCTTCAGCGTGACGGGCGAGAGCTCCTGCTCGAAGCGGCCGGACTCCTGCGCGGCGGCGAAGCGCTTCTGCGTGAGCACCGCGTACTCGTCCACCGCGTCCTGGGAGATGTTGTAGTCCACCGCGAGCTGCTCGGCGGTGAGCGCCATGGGCTGGCCCGTGTAGCTGTCCGTGAGCGCGCTCCAGAGCATGTCCTCCATGCCGCCCTTGCCCAGCGGAATGCCCCAGCGCGCGCCGCGGATGACGTGGGGCGCCTGGCTCATGGACTCGGTGCCACCAGCGAGCACGCAGTCGGCCTGCTCGGTGAGCATCATCTCCGCCGCGGTGATGAAGGCCTGGAAGCCCGAGCCACACAGCCGGTTGACGCCCAGCGCCGGCACCGGCACCGGCACGCCCGTGCGCAGGCCCACGTGCCTCGGCAGGTAGATGGCGTCCGCGCTCGTCTGCACCACGTTGCCGTAGATGACGTGCTGGATGGACTCGGGGGACACCTTCGCCTGCGCAAGCGCGGCCCGCGCCGACTCCACGGCCAGATCGGTGGCGCTCAAGTCCTTCAACGAGCCGCCATACGTACCGAACGGGGTACGCTTACCGGACAGGAAGTAGATCTCTTCGCTCTTGGACACGCTCTTCATCGCGGGACGGCTCCAAACGGGCTGAAAAATTGTACTCTTCCTACTCTCAATGGGGGCGCAGCGCACGCCCAAGGTGCATCAAGCCGAGCGCCCGCCACCCAGGAAGAGACTGGCGACGATGGCAAGGGCCACGAAGGTCCACAACACTCCTGGGAGGTTCTGTCGTCGAATCTCCCTTTGACCGGCCCCCCGGTACCATGCTTGCCCCGCTTGTAACCGCGCATCCCAGGTGAAGTGTTCCGCGGGAGTAAGGCCCTGGAGCCGCTCGAGGTGGGCCTGGAGCAGGCGCTCGGGAGACGCATCCGGAAAACCCCCTGAGCGATAACGACCGGGGAGCTCGAAACCCGGCCGCTTGTAACCGGCGGTGAGCACGAACCCCTCGGGAGCGAGCGGGGTGAGCAGATAGAGGCGGGGGAGGCCCTCGGAAGCGAAATGAAGGGTGGCGAAGGTGCGCTCACCAGCGTGTGCGAAATCGTAAGAGCGGGTGCCCCGATGGAAGCGGGGCTTCTCCACATGACGCCCCAAGGGAACGAAGCCGAGGGCGCGAAGCTGGCCCGCCAGGGGAGCGAGCTCCGCGGGCAGGTCCATCTGCTCGGCAGGAGCCTCAGGCCGGACGCGGACGCTCGAGGGAGAGAAGAAGAGGACGGCGCGCCAGAAATTGAGGAGCAGCAACTTCACGGCGAACCCCAGCACGACGAGCACGAGCACAAGCTCGACGAGGGCATTCATGACGAGGCTCCCGGAGACATGGGGCGCGCACCCTAGCCCGCGAGCACCCGCTTCGTCTCGTGGTCGCATGCCTGCTGAGCGGACCTGCGGGAATACCGTCTGTCCAGGCATGCACATCGTCAGTCCCAGCGGGGCACCGACTGCGCCGCGGGAGGACGGGGATGCGTGCGATGAGGCTCTCGAGGCTGGCCGGAGTCCTGGCCGTGACGGCGCTGGCGGCCTGCGGCGCTTCGAAGAAGCAGGAGGAGCCGCCCGCGGACTTCCGCGTCGGGGCGGACTTCCGCGCCCTGAAGGACGCCACGGTGACGCTCTTCCCGGGCCACTGCGCGGGTGTCGTCGTCGCGGATGGACGCCATGCCCTCACCGCCGCGCACTGCATCGACGTGGCCACCGGCGAGCGTCAACCCGTGGTGCTGCGCAACGGGCACATGCTCAGCGGCGTGGTGAAGCTCGTGGACCCCAGGAGGGACGTGGCCGTCATCCGCTTTGACGAGGCGGCCCCGGTGCACCCGCTGGCCGTGGCCACCACCCTGCCCATCCCGGGACAGGAGCTCCTCTTCGCCGGCCGCAATGACCGTCCGAGCGAGCCGCAAGCGGTGGAGCTGCGCAAGCTGGGGCGCTGCCCTTCCCTGCCGGGCGTGCCCCAGGCGCTCTTCACCAGCCTGCACGGAGAGAAGGGGGACTCCGGCGCGCCCGTGGTGGATCGCCACCTCCAGGTGGTGGGCCTGGTGCATGGAGGCGCGGCCTGCAGCGTCGCTGCTCCCACGGCCGAGTTCTCCTCCGTACTGGACACACTCGTCGCCGAGGTGGCCCGGCCCGACGCCGAGCAAGGCATCGGCGGCAGTGGAAGCGCTGGCCAGTAGTCCCCTCTCGCCCAGGCGGGCAGCCGGGCCCCGGCGTGCCGGAGAGGTTGTCCGGTGCGCCACCGTGTCGAAGTTGAGTCGAGCAGCATCAGGCACGCAGACGACGGAGACACCCATGGCCGACACCCCCAAGATTCCCACGGGCAGGACGAAGGAACCCACGGACAAGGGCCGGGACGCCCCCGAGATGACGAACGTCGGCGACGATCAGTACGTCCCGGATCAACGCGGGCAGAACTTCCAGCCACGCAACGCGGGCGCGATGGAGGACTCCATCGACCAGGCGGCGGCACGGGTGGCGCGGGACATCAACGAGCGCGCTCGCGCCGATGTGAATCCCGGCCCCTCGCAGGACACGGCCTGGGAGGCTCGGGTGGAGGAGGGAGAGGAGTGGGAGGAGCAGACGGACAAGGACCCCGTCCGCAACCACGACATCAACGAGGACGTCTACAAGCGCGAGGCTCCGGCGAACGAGACGCGAGAAGACCCCTCGGGCAGACCCGGCCGTCGGTGAGGCCCCCTCCCCGCGCGGCCGGCACCCGTGCCGGTGTCAGCCGCGCGCGAACAACGGGCCTTCGCGCTCGCTCTTCTCTGTGAACCGGAAGAGGAGGAACAGCGCGGCGAGCGTCAGCGCCGTCATTGCGAGCTTGACGCCCTCGTGCCACGGAGCCTCGGGGAGCATCACCCGTCGCAGCACTCCGCCCTGCGCATCGAAGCCGTCATACAACCGGTACACGACGTTGCCGCCCCAGTGCAGACCGATGCTCAGCCAGAGTGAGCCGGTCCGCACCAACGCCAACGAGAACATCACCCCCAGGAGCCCCAGGTACAGCGAGGACTCCAGCGTCAGGTGCACGTACCAGGCGTGGTTGATGACGTAGACGAACGTGGTGAACGCAACGAGCGCGCCGGCAGACAGAACGCCCGAGAGGTGACGGACGAGGTACCCGCGCACGAGCACGTCATCCGTGGCGGACGAGAGGAGCATGGCCAACGCGGCCTGCAACACCAGCCCCGAGATCTCCCCAGCGGGACGCGCGCCCTCGATTTGGAAAGCCCCCAAGGCCCACAGGACAACGTATTTGAGCGCCCACAGCGCCGAGCAGAAGACGAAGCCCAGCCCCAGGTTGCGAGCCCAGCCCCGGTGCGGAGCGAGCCCCAGCGCGCCCAGTCCTCCCGCTCCAGTCCATCGCCCCACCGCATGGGCCAGCGGGAAGAAGGCGGCGTAGAGCCCCAGCCACGCCACGGGTGCGAGCTGCACGAAGTTGGGGACGTTCAGGTACACGTCCATCACGGCAAAGCCCACTCCCATCCACAGCAGGCGCACCCCGAGCGGGCGAGACACGACAGGAGAATCAACCGAAGCGGCGCTCGGAGCGTGGGAGTGCGCGGAATGCATGGACGCGCGCACTCTAGACGACGTTCATTCCGCGTGCAGACCCACCCGGACCCGCACCTTGCTGGCCCGGTACTCCGCCACCTTGCGCCGCACGTCGTCCATGTCCAGCGCGCGCGCCTGACGGATGAGATCTTCCAGCATCGGCGCCAGCAGCGCTCCGACATGGTTGAGCAACAGGAAGCCGTCGCGGAACACCATCAACGCGGGCAGCGCCTGCACTCCGAGCACTTCCACCAACTCGGGCTGTGCGTCCACATCCACCTTCGCGAAAGTCACATCCGGGTGCCGCCGAGCCACCTGCTCGAAGCCGGGACCGAAGGTGCGCGAGGGTGCGCACCACGACGCCCCCCAGTGAATGAGCAGGATGCCAGGCCTCGCCAGCGCCGGTCCGAAGCTCTTGCTGTCCAGGGACACCACCGACATGGGACTCCTCCCGAAGGACCAAACCGCGCCGATCCACCCCTAAGGTAGGAGTACGGAAAACAGGTCCAACCCCCTTCCTTATTCAGGCAAATCGAGCGAAACTGAACAGGTTCGCTGGAAGAAATAGGACAGCGGACACCCCCGGTGAAAATGACCCGGAAGCAGCCCCCTTGACGTGGAGACCGTTGTGAAACCCAGAGTCCTGATCGTGGATGACTCGTGGTCCATGCGCCAGACGCTGAGGCTCCTGCTGTCCCCAGATTTCGACTGCGCAATCGCCGAGGATGGAGCGTCCGCGCTCGAGCTGGCCCGCGAAAATCCGCCCGACATCATCGTGTCGGACGTGAACATGGAAGGCATGGACGGGTACGAGCTGTGCCGTCGGGTGCGGGCCGAGCCCTCGCTCGAGAAGGTCCCCTTCGTCTTCATCAGCGGCCACGCTCCCCGCCCGGGTATCCCCGAGGCAGGCGACGCCTACCTCATCAAGCCGGTGCAGCCCGCGGTCCTCATCTCGCAGCTGCACCAGATGCTCCAGCCGAGGATGCTCGCAGCCGTGGCCCAGGGCCAGGGCTAGAGGACATCCCCTCTCCCTCTGGGAGAGGGTCAGGGTGAGGGTATTGCCGACCTAGGGGTTCCACCACACGGAGCCCTTGCCCTCCATGGCGCGAACCGCGCGTCGGCGCACATCCACCATCTGCTCGGTCGTGAGAGGCCGAAAGGCCGAGGCCGCGAGCAGCGCGGCATCCTGCTCATTGGGAAAGCTCATCCCCAGCAGCGCCACGTCCGGATCCAACGTGAGCGTGTAGCGCACGCACTCCTCCACGCCGAGGTGCGGCAGCGAAGGCGCCGCCGTCTCTTCCCCGCCCGAACTCACCTTGCCACGCGGACGCACCTGAAGCGGCCGCCCATAACCCTCGGTGTCTCCGAGCAACTTGCCGGCCCCGAAGGTCTTGAAGCACACCGTCCCCACGCCCCTCGCCTTCGCCAGCGGGAGAATCTCCTCCACGTAGCGCGGGTGGACGAAGGGCCCCACGGGGAACATCACCACGTCACAGCGGCCGGACTCGAGCGCGGCGCGCAGCACATCCGGGTGGTGGCTGGAGATGCCCCGGAAGCGGGCCTTGCCCTGGCGCACGCAGCGCTCCAGCTCCTCCAGACCCCCGCCTGGCGCGGCGAGCCGCTCCCACGTCTCCAGCTTCGAGAGGTTGTGGAAGACGAAGAGGTCCACCGCCTCCAGCTGAAGCCGACGCAGGCTCTCCTCCACCTGCGGAGTCACCGGCTGATCCAGGAAGTCCACCTTGTCGATGACGAACATGCCCTCGCGCCGACCGCGCAGGGCCTCGCCGACGATCTGCTCGCTGTAGCCGTCCTCGTACCCGGGAGCGGTGTCGATGACGTTGAGCCCCGCGTCCATGGCGCGGTGCAGCGTGGCGACGCACCGCTCCAAAGGCACCGAGCGGTCCGCCAGGTCCCCAATGCCCACCGATGTGGCGAGGAAACCCGTGCGCCCGAGCTGCCGTCGGGGCTGGAAGCGGGGAAGCGGTCGTTCGTCAGCCATGTGAAACCCTCAGTCTGGGTGATGGATGTGATGTTCGGCGGTATGGGTTTTACATACCTCGAAGGTTCAACCGCCGAAACGAAGGGCTATGCTCCGCCGCCCTTCAGCCTTCCCACCGAGGTGCCCCGCGTGATCAACGCCAACGTCCGCGTCCCAACGCCGCAAAACGAGCCCATCCTCTCGCACGCGCCCGGTACCCCCGAGCGCGCCGAGCTCCAGGCCACCCTCAAGCGCATGGCCTCCGAGCAGATCGAGATTCCCATCGTCATCGGCGGCAAGCGCATCAAGTCCAACAAGACGGACACGGTGCGGATGCCGCACAAGCACTCGCACGTGCTGGCCACGCTGCACGAGGCGGACGCCAGCCACGTGGAGCAGGCCATCCAGACCGCGCTGTCCGTGAAGGACGAGTGGGCGCGGATGCCCTTCGCGGAGCGCGCGGCCATCTTCCTGCGCGCCGCGGAGCTGCTGGCCACGAGGTACCGCCCCATCCTCAACGCCTCCACCATGCTGGGCCAGTCGAAGACGGCGCACCAGGCGGAGATCGACGCGGCGTGCGAGGCCATCGACTTCCTGCGCTACAACGTCCACTTCGCGCAGGAGCTGCTGAGCCAGCAGCCGGTGAGCCCGGCGCAGACGTGGAACATGATGGACTACCGTCCGCTGGACGGGTTCGTGTTCGCGGTGGCCCCGTTCAACTTCACGTCCATCGCGATGAACCTGGCGGTGACGCCGGCCCTCATGGGCAACGTGGTGCTCTTCAAGCCCTCGAACACGGCGGCCTACAGCAACTGGTACGTGATGGAGCTGCTACGCGAGGCGGGCCTGCCCGACGGCGTCATCAACATGCTGCCCGGCGACGGCCCCACCGTGGGCAACCCGGTGCTGGCCAGCCCGCACCTGGGCGGCATCCACTTCACCGGCTCCACGCCCACCTTCCAGAGCATGTGGCGCACGGTGGGCGAGAACATCGCCCGCTACAAGCAGTACCCCCGGCTGGTGGGCGAGACGGGCGGCAAGGACTTCATCTTCGCGCACCCCTCGGCGGCGGATGACCTGGACGCGCTCGCCACGGCCATCGTCCGCGGCGGCTACGAGTACCAGGGCCAGAAGTGCTCGGCGGCCTCGCGCATCTACGTCCCCGAGTCGATCTGGCCGAAGCTCAAGCCGCGCCTGCAGGAGATGATCGCCGAGCTGCGCATGGGCGACATCACCGACTTCCGCAACTTCATGGGCGCGGTCATCGACGAGAAGTCCTTCAAGCGGACGTCCTCGTACATCGAGCTGGCGAAGAACGGCGGCTCCGAGGCCACCATCCTCGCCGGCGGTGAGGCGGACCGCAGCGAGGGCTGGTTCATCAAGCCCACGCTGGTGCAGCTCAGCAACCCGCGCCACCGCATCATGCAGGAGGAGATCTTCGCGCCGGTGGTGGGCCTGTACGTCTACCCGGACGCGAAGTTCGAGGAGACGCTGCGCGAGTGCGACGCGTGCGCCACCTACGCGCTGACGGGCGCCGTGTTCGCGCGTGACCGCAAGGCCATCAGCACGATGATGAGCGAGCTGCGCCACACGGCGGGCAACTTCTACATCAACGACAAGCCCACCGGCGCCGTCGTGGGCCAGCAGCCCTTCGGCGGCTCGCGCGCCTCGGGCACCAACGACAAGGCGGGCTCCATGCTGAACCTGGTGCGCTGGACGTCTCCGCGCACCATCAAGGAGAACTTCGTCCCGCCCACCCGCGTGCCCTACCCGTACATGAACCCGTAGCACCCGGAAGCAGGACGCTCCGGACGTGAGCCAGGGCTCGGAACCATGAGGGTTCCGGGCCCTTCGCTTTTCGAGAACGCCACGGCCGAAGTGTGCCACCCCGGCCCTGTCAACCAACCCACAAGCCGGAGCCGTGCGCTTTTGGGGCGAGCGTCTGACCCATGAATAATCCGGAGCACGTCGAGCCGTGCCCCCCCACAAGGGAGGAGCATCATGGCAGTCGTCTTCCGTGGACGCCGCGTCCGCCTCGAAACAGGCGCCCCCGCTCCTGAAATCCCGCGCTGGGAGCCGCCACCGGACCCGTGCGCCCACTGCGGCAAGGACAAGAAGAGCCATCCGAGTATGGAGGGAGGAGGCACCTCCGTGGACTCGAGCATCGCACTGGCTCGCAACATCCTTCGGGACGCCTCGCGAGAACAGCACCCCTGGTACACCGGCGTCTTCTCGCTGGCCGCCCACCACCTCATCTGCGGCGAGGCCATGGACGATGAGTTCTGGCCGGAGGTGTGCTCGCGGTTCTCCTACAGCATCAACCACGCGAACAACGGCGTCATGCTGCCACACGACATGGAACTGGCGTGCCAGCTAGGCGTGCCGGTGCACCGGGGCAGCCACAAGGCGGGCCACGCCAACGAGCCGAGCCTCTCGTATCCCGACGGCGTCAAGTACAAGCTGCGAGAGCTGGAAGAGAGAGTCCGTTCCGGGGAATTCTGCATGAAGCCCGGCAGGGTACGCGCGCTGCTCGACAGGCTGAGCCGGGACATCTTGCGAGAAGTGAGCGCGTTCCGTTGGACGCTGACGTGGGATGGCGAGGACTACGGGCCAGGAGGTGCTGGTTGCGGCGGGGTGAAGTCTCTGCGCGCCAAGAAGGAGGCGAACGAGCAGAACAAGAATCCCTGCTGCCCACACCAGCGGCGTCATGGGCTGCGACATGCGCGAACGAACAAGGAGCTACCGCCTCACGACATGCCCCTGGAGCTCGGAAAGTGAATCACACCTATTACGTCCACGGCCGCGCCTCCAACGACTCGCATCCTCTTCTCGCCTTCGCCGACAATGGCCCCGCTCGTCATTCACTGCACACGAAGCAATTCGTGGAGCCGGAGTCGACTCCCGTGCGCTTGCGGCTGGGCCGCCCCGAACCCCGCAACCCCATCATGGCCGACCACCTCTCACTGCCTCTTCCCGTCCTTACCCGGAAGGTGGCCCAGGTCATCGAGGCGTTGCAGCTGCCAGACGTGCAACTGGTACCCGCCGTGGTGGAAACCCCCACGCGCGAGTACCCCTACTTCATCCTCAACGTCTGGAACTTCATCGCCTGCGTGGACAGGGCCGCCTCGGACATCACGGAGGACGAGGAGGATTCCCGATACCTCCTGAGCATCCGCCGGCTCGTACTGGACATGAAGGCCATTGACGAGGTTCCTCCAGAGCGGCGGCTGCTGTTCCGCCTGGCCGAGTCCTCGTCCACCTATGTCTTCGCCCAGCCCGTGGTGAACGCCATCCTGGCCACCGCCCCCGAGGGCATCCGCTTCTGGCCCGCCAACGGCTGGGGCGAGGGCCACGCCTTCCGCCGGGGTGCCTGAACCCCTGGCTCCCGCGCGGAACTCTGGAGGGGCTATGCTCCGCGCCATGCCTACCCCCCACATCTCCGCCGCACCGGGAGACTTCGCCGACGTGGTCCTCATGCCCGGCGACCCGCTGCGCGCCCGCTACATCGCCCAGCGCTTCCTCCAGGACGCGCGCGAAGTCACCTCGGTCCGCAACATGCTCGGCTTCACGGGCACCAACCGCGGCCGGAAGATCTCCGTCATGGGCCATGGAATGGGGATTCCCTCCATCTCCATCTACGCCACCGAGCTCATCCAGCAGTACGGCGCCCGCGTCCTCATCCGCGTGGGCAGCTGCGGCGCCCTGCGCCCGGACGTGAAGCTGCGCGAGGTCATCGTCGCGCTCGCCGCCGGTACCGACTCCAACGTGAATCGCATGCGCCTGCAGGGCTTCGACTTCCCCGCTGTGGCCGACTTCTCCCTGGCCCGCCTGGCGGTGGAGTCCGCCGAGCGCCGCGGGAAGGTGGTGCGCACCGGCTCCGTCTTCACCTCGGATCTCTTCTACGGCCCGGCCCATCAGACCTACGAGGTCCACGAGCGCATGGGCATGCTCGCCGTGGAGATGGAGGTGGCCGGCCTGTACGGCGTCGCGGCCGAGTTCGGCGCCCGCGCGCTCGCGCTGCTCACCGTCTCCGACCACCTGCGCACCCACGAGGCGCTCAGCCCCGAGGCGCGCCAGACCTCGTTCGACGAGATGATCGAGCTCGCCCTGGACGTGGCCGTCGCTCAGTAAGCGCCGGTGCGCCGCAGCACAGCCGGCAACGTCTTGAGGAGGATCTCCAGGTCCAGCCAGAGCGACCAGCGGTGGATGTACTCGCAGTCGAGCCGGACCACCTCCTCGAAGTCGGTGATGGAGCTGCGGCCACTGACCTGCCACAGGCCGGTGATGCCCGGAAGGGCCCCCAGCCGGCCGAAGTGGTGCTCGTGGTAGTTGGCCAGGTCCGACTCGAAGAAGGGCCGCGGCCCCACCAGCGACATCTCCCCGCGCATCACGTTGAAGAGCTGGGGCAGCTCGTCCAGGCTCCACTTGCGCAACAGGGCGCCCACGCGGGTGACGCGCGGATCATTGGGAATCTTGAACAGGCGCGCATCGCCGCTGGTGTTGAGGTGGGCCAGCTTCGCCTTCTCCGCGTCCGCCCCCACCCGCATGGTGCGGAACTTGAGCATGCGGAACGTGCGGCCGCCCTGCCCCACCCGCTCCTGAGCGAAGAAGACGGGGCCGCGCGAGTCGAGCTTGATGGCGATGGCAATGAGCGTCAGCAGCGGCGAGATGAACAACAACCCCAGCCCCGCGCACACCAAATCCATGCCCCGCTTGACCCACAGTTGCTGCGCGCGCAGCGAGGGCACCGTCAGCTCCATGAAGGACAGCGAGCGGTAGGAGATGGGCGAGGGGCGCACCCAGCCGATTCGATCGTAGCGGGACACGGCCAGCAGCCGGACGCCGGCGGACACCACCGCCTCCATCAGCAGCTTGAGCTGCTCGTCGTCCACCAGGCTGCACATCACCACGGTGTCCACGGAGTTGTGCTGCAGCACGTTCCAGAGGTCATCCACGGAGCCGAGGATCGCCTCGGTCCGATCCGGGCCGGGCACGTCGGGGAGGACGGGCACGTGGGGAGAGACCCACCCCACCACCTCCAGGACGCCGAAGTGCTCCAGGCGCTCGCGCACCCTCTTGCAGGAGGGGTCGTCCGGGTCCCCCACCAACATCACCCGCTCCGCGGGCGAGTGGAAGGCGGGCATGCGGATCAGCCGGGCGATGATCCGATCCAGCAGGGCGCGCGACACCATGACGGAGGCGCTCAGGCCCACCACCGCGGTGACGTAGTGGAAAATCACAGGCGCGATGCCACGCAGCCACAGGTCGCGCCAGAGCACGAGGCCCACGGCGAGCAGGACACCGCTGAAGATGCGCCGCGACGAGCGCCAGTCATCTCCCGAGTGATAGGCGCCCGCGATGAGCAGGCCCACCACGAGGGCGGCGCCCATCTGCCAACCACCGGCCGAGCCAAGTGGGGGCACGGCCCAGCGGGTGGCCGCGTCGAGGGGCTCCAGCTTGTGGCTGGTCTGCACGACACCCAGCGCCAGGCGGGCCATGAGGAAGGCCGCGACATCCGTGGCCAACAACAACAACACACGCGAAGTGGCCCTCAGCGCATGCATCAGCAACGTGCGGGAGGCACGGCGCTGCAAGACGACCCGAGGAGGTACCAACCAAAGGGGTTTAACCGCGAGGAAGCGGCCCGATGCGGTGGTGGTCCCCGGGGGAGGGACAGGCGAAGCAGGGGGGCTCACTCTCTCATAGTGACACCCTGATTCAGGGTGAGTCCAATCCCCGGCCAGACTCGGCTGCCCCACCTGTTCGGTTGGTGGCTGCTGACGCTCGCTCGGCTGCTTCATGGCCAGCGGCAGCTCCCTTCCGTGACCCATCCGCCATAACGGACGTCCTGTATAACGGATGTCTTGACACCATGGCGGATACGGGCCATGTTGCAGCTCGCAATGACCTTCGCGCCCTTCGCCCATTGTCGAATGTGGATGCCGAGTGGTGGGCTTCCGCCCGCCGCCGGTTGACAGACGTCCGTCGACCCGTGGCGAAAGAGCGGAGCCCACCCTACCCGCGAGGGTCGGTGGGCTCTGTCGCATCAGGCCCCCCGGTGCCCTCGTGGCGACTTCAGCCCACCCGAGGAGCACCCCATGAGCACTCCCCCGTCGCAGTCGAAGAACTTCGAGACGCTGGCCCTGCACGCGGGCTACGAGCCGGACCCGACCACCGGCTCGCGCGCCGTGCCCATCTACCAGACGACGAGCTACCGCTTCCGCAACGCGCAGCACGCGGCGGACCTGTTCGCGCTCAAGGAGCCGGGCAACATCTACACGCGCATCATGAACCCCACGACGGACGTCTTCGAGAAGCGCATTGCCGCGCTCGAGGGCGGAGTGGGAGCGCTGGCGGTGGCGTCGGGCCAGGCGGCGGAGACGCTCGCGCTGCTCAACATCCTCAAGGCGGGTGATGAGTTCGTCACGGGCACGAGCCTCTACGGAGGGACGTACAACCTCTTCAAGGTGACGCTGCCGCGGCTGGGCATCCAGGCGCGCTTCGTGGATGCGAACAACCCGGACTCGGTGCGCGCGGCCATCGGGCCGAAGACGAAGGCGCTCTACATCGAGGCCGTCGGCAACCCGCGCCTGGACGTGCCGGACTTCGAGAAGCTGGGGGAGATTGCTCGGGCGGCGGGCATTCCGCTCATCGTGGACAACACGGCGCTGTCGCCGGCGCTCTTCAACCCGCTGCGCCACGGGGCGAACATCGTGGTGCACAGCGCGACGAAGTACATCGGCGGCCACGGCACGTCGATTGGCGGCGTCATCGTGGACGGCGGCACCTTCCCCTGGAACAACGGCCGCTTCCCCGAGTTCACCGAGCCCAACCCGAGCTACCACGGGCTCATCCTCCACGAGGCGCTCGGGCCGGCGGCGTACATTGGCAAGGCGCGGCTGGAGGGCCTACGTGACCTGGGCCCCTCGCTGAGCCCGTTCAACGCGCACGCCTTCATCCTGGGACTGGAGACGCTGAAGCTGCGCGTGCAGCGCCACTCGGAGAACGCGCTGGCGGTGGCGAAGTGGCTGAAGAATCACCCGAAGGTGGAGTGGGTGCGCTACCCGGGCCTGGAGGAAGATCCGTCCTTCGCGAACGCGAAGAAGTACCTGCGCAACGGAGCGGGCGGCCTGGTGACGTTCGGTGTGCGCGGTGGCGTGGACGCGGGGCGGAAGCTCATCGATGGCGTGAAGCTGTGGAGCCTGCTGGCGAACATCGGCGACACGCGCTCGCTCATCATCCACCCGGCGAGCACGACGCACCAGCAGCTGACGACGGAGGAGCGGCAGAGCACGGGAGTGTCAGACGGACTGGTGCGGCTGTCGGTGGGAATCGAGCACATCGACGACATCATCGCGGACCTGGACCAGGCGCTCTCGGCGGCCTGAGTCCCCACTACCCCTCTCCCTCTGGGAGAGGGACGGGGTGAGGGTAAGCGTCCCCGTCCTCACCCCCTGTTTCCCCAAACGAATCCCCAGCAGGAACTCCAGCCATGACCCCCCCACCAGGCGTCTTCGATCTCCCGCTCCCTGACCTGCCGCTCGAAGCAGGAGCCCGTGTCACGTCCCACGTTGCGAGAGGCTGGTGGTGGGGACCCGAGCAGGACCTGCCGTGGCTGCGCTCGCGAGCCCACATCCTTCCCGAGGAGAAGGTGCGCGAGAACACCCTGCGGGTCGTGCGCCGGACGAAGGAAGAGCTCCAAGCGCTCGCGGAAACCCCGCGCCCGAACGGGCCCGCGCGTCCAGACAACTCGGTGCCCACCGTCCTCCTGGTCCACGCGCTCACGGGAGACATGCGAGCGGGAGGCGCGGGAGGCTGGTGGGAGCCGGTCATCGGCCCGGGCAAGGTGTTCGACCCGGAGAGGGTGCGACTTCTGTGCTTCAACAACCTGGGCTCCTGTTACGGGAGCTCGGGCCCGGCGGACGAAGGCTTCCCGCGGCGCGTGGACGACAGCCGGTTCAGCCCTCCTGAGCCGCTGGCCAAGGGAGACCTGCGGCTCAACGAGCACCAGCTCCCGGCCACCATCACCCCGTGGGACCAGGCGCGCGCCATCCTGCAGGCGCTGGACGCGCTGGGCATCGAGCGGGTGTCACTCGTCACGGGCGGCTCGCTGGGAGGGATGATCCTCCTGTGCCTGGCGGTGCTGGACCCGGAGCGCTTTGAGCGCATGGTGCCCATTGCCGCCGCGGCGGAGGCGAGCACGTGGGTGGTGGGATGGAACCACGTCGCCCGACAGGCGCTGCTCCTGGACCCGGAGTTCCCAGAGGCGCCCGCACGAGGCCTGGAGCTGGCGCGGCAGCTCGCCATGCTCACCTACCGGGCGGAGCCGGGCCTGGACTCGCGCCACGGGAAGAACCCGGGCTGGTCCTCGCGCGCGCTCTATCCCATGCAGAGCTACCTCGAGTACCAGGGCCAGAAGCTGCGGGCGCGCTTCGACGCGCAGTCGTACCTCGCGCTGCTGGGAGCCATGGATCACCACGACCTGTCGCGCGCGCCCCAGGGTGAGCCGGACGGGACGTGGGGCATCTCACGCATTCGGGCGAGCACCCTGGCCGTGGGCATCGACAACGACCAGCTCTTCTACCCCGAGCACATGAAGAAGCTCGCGGAGCGCCTGCGTGCCCAGGGACAGCACGCGGAGTACGCGGAGATCTCCAGCATCCACGGACACGACGGCTTCCTCATCGAGTGGGGACGGCTCGACGCGCTGCTGCGGCGTGCACTCGCCCTGCCCCCAGGGGGCGGTGGAGGCTCCCGCGCGCAGGCGGTGGAGCCCCTCACGGAGGTGAACCTGCTCCTGCTGGGGCGGGGCACCGTCGGAGGCAACCTGCTGGAGCAGCTCCGCTCCCAACAGTCCGTGCTGGCGCGCGAGCACGGGGCGCAGCTCCGCGTGACAGGCATTGTCGACACCCGGCACCTGCTCTTCGACACGCGAGGCGTCCCGCTGAACCAGTGGCGCGAGCGGCTCGACCAGACACAGCGAAGCGGCTCGGGGCCTGGGGA
This sequence comes from Archangium minus, assembly GCF_044360475.1. NCBI lineage: Bacteria > Pseudomonadati > Myxococcota > Myxococcia > Myxococcales > Archangiaceae > Archangium > Archangium minus. The sequence continues at coordinate 2,822,590 of NZ_CP043494.1, read as the reverse complement.
CGTGCTGGACGTGCTCGAGCGACTGCGCCGGCTCCCCACGCCGGTGCTCGTGGACTGCACCGCGGCAGATGGAATGGGCTTCCTGTACGCAGAGGCCTTCAAGCGGGGCATCCACGTGGTCACGGCGAACAAGAAGCCGCTGGCGCTGCCCTGGGAGTCGCGGGAGCAGCTCTTCAGCACGGCCCGGGCGAACCAACGAGCCTGGCACTACGAGACCACCGTCGGCGCGAGCCTCCCCGTCATCCGCACACTCGCGGACCTGGTGCGCACGGGGGACCGGGTGCGCCTCATCGAGGGCTGTCTGTCCGGGACGCTGGGCTTTCTGTGTGACCAGCTCACGCAAGGCCTGCCACTCTCCAAGGCGGTCCGCCTCGCGCGTGAGCGCGGCTACACCGAGCCCCACCCGCGCGATGACCTGCTGGGGCTGGATGTCGCGCGCAAGGCGCTCATCCTCGCGCGAGAGCTGGGGCTCGTGGTGTCGCAGGAGGACGTCGAGGTGGAGCCCTTCGTCCCGAAACAACTGCTCGCGGAGGACGACGTGGAGCGCTTCCTGACGTCGCTGGAGGCGTGGGACAAGGCGTTCGCCTCTCGCATCGAGGGCCTGCGCGCCGAGCGCCGCGTGCTGCGTTACCTGGCGCGCGTCGAGCCCCCCGCGAAGGAGGGACAGCTTCCGGTGCTGAAGGTCGGCCCCATCGCCGTGCCGCAGGAGCACCCGGCGGCGCGACTGAGGGGCTCGGAGGCCTTCGTGGCCTTCACCACCGAGCGACACACCGAGTGGCCCCTGCTCGTGCAGGGCGCGGGAGCGGGAGGCGCCGTCACCGCCGCGGGCGTGCTCGCCGATGTCCTCGAGGTGGCTCGCGCGTCCACTGGGAGGGCCCTCGCCCGGAGCGCCTGAGCAGAGCCGAGGCCCTCAGGAAGCGGAGTCGAGGCGCTGGGAGTAGACGGGGGCCTCCAGCTCCATCGTGTAGGCCCGGAGCTGCCGGTAGTCCTTGTACTCGGCCTGGAGGGTCAGCGCGTCCCCCACCTGGATGCGCGTCTCGCCGGAGGGGTGCAGCCACTCGTCGCGGCTCCCCTGCCGGCGCATGGACAGCGTCAGCGCTCCGAAGCGATCCCTCACCTCGGAGATGGTCATCCCCGGCAACCCATCGCGCGCCTCGAAGACGGACACCACCATCAGGTGCGTGCCGATGCGGAACGAGTGGATGATGCGGGGATCCAACGCGGCCAGCGCCATGGCGGGCGCCGCGAGCGACGAGCTGCTCAGCGCCTCGGCCTTGAAGGTATCGCGCACCTTGGCCACCAGGTCGTCGTCGAAGAGCCGGATGACCACGCGAATGTTCGGGTTCATCCTGCGCGCATCCAGTGCGATGTTCAGGTTGGCCAGGTCATCGTCCGTGGCGCAGACGATGGCCGCCGCCTTGTTCACATTGGTGCGCGGCAGGCACTGCGGGCTGCGGATGTCGTCGATGAGCAGCGGCACCTGCTCGTCGCGCAGCACCGACACGAAGGCCGCCTCCTCGCGCTTCTCCACCACCACCACGTCCTTGCCCAGCGCGCGCAGCTGCGTCACCACCCGGTACCCCACCCTCCCCGCGCCGCACACCACCACGTGGCCCTTCATCGTCTCGGCGATCACCTCGAACCACTCCTTGTCCTGCCTGTGTCTGGCGAAGAAGAGGTAGGCGAAGCGCACGACGCCGTCGACCAGCACCGCGATGCCCACCGGCGGGATGACCATGTCGAGCAACATCAACAGGCTGTCATCCACGTCGAGCGAGGGCTGTCCGTAGAGCAGGAAGTAGACGTGACGCAGCGCCTTGCCCAGGCTCACCCGGCTCCCGTCCAGCGGGGCATGGCGCCAGCGGTACACCAGCGGCATGCAGCCGAAGAGCAGCACCGCCATGAGGACCGTCGTGCGGAAGCGGCGCAGCAGCGCACCGAGGTAGCGCACGTTCATCGCCAGGCGGTGGCGGGGGTTCACCATCACCCCTCCCCTGCTACCATGCCCGTGACACCTCGGCCATACACGGCAGGAGCATTCCATGGAGGCGCACGACACCGTCCCCCACAAAGACAGACTCCTGACCTACTTCAATGGGCTGGGCTTCGAGCGCTGGTCGGCCATCTACGGAGACTCCGAGCTCTCCCGCGTCCGCCGGAAGATCCGCGAGGGGCACGCGGCGATGATGACCCTGGCCCAGCAATGGCTGGTGGAGACCCTGCGCCCCGATTCCACGCTCCCTGGGCGAGGGAGCGTCCCCCGGGTGCTCGATGCGGGCTGCGGCACTGGACTGTTGGGCGTGGCGTTGGCACAACGGGGCCTGCACGTCACGGCGGTGGATCTCGCGCCCCGGATGGTCGCCGAGGCCGAGCGGGCAGCGAGTGACGCCGGGGTCCGCGAGCGGATGGCGTTCCAGACGGGAGATCTCGAAACCGTGGAGGGCCACTTCGATGCGGTGGTCTCCCTGGACGTGCTGATGCACTACCCACGGCCGGGCTTCGCACGGCTCTGCACCCGGCTGGCCCGGCTGAGCCGCGGCCCGCTCCTGCTGACCTACTCGCCCTGGACGCCTCTGTTCGCGGTGCTGCACTGGCTGGGCGGCCACCTTCCGCACCACCATCGCCGCCCCGACATCCATCTGCTTCCCACCCGATTCGTCGAGCACACCCTGGCGCAAGCCGGGATGCGCATCCAACGCAGCGCGCGGATCAGCCACAGCTTCTACCACGTGGTGCTCCTGCAAGCCGGGCGTGAGGGCTGAGGCTCGTGCTCAGACGCCTGTCGTCGGGGTGATGCCCGTCTCGGTGTCCTGCTTGCCGCGCCTGCGCTCGATCATCCACACCGCCAGCACGCCCATCTCGTAGCAGAGCAGCATGGGGCCAGCCATCAGCGACAGGTTCACCACGTCTCCCGTCGGCGTCAGCACCGCTGCCAGGATGATGCACACCACGAACGCGTGCCGCTGGTACTTCATCAGCCAGCCCGCCTTCACGATCCCCACCAGGCCCAACACCGCCATCACCAGCGGTAGCTCGAAGATGACGCCGAACGACAGGATGAGCAGCAGCACCAGCGACAGCTGCTCGTTCATCGTCAGCATCGGCTTCGTCCACGCATGCGCCACGTAGCGCGCCTTGCCCAGCGCCAGCTCCTTCTCCAACCGCCACAGCCCCGCCAGCTCCTCGGCGCGCGTCGGCGCCACCCCGGCCAGCAGGCTCGCCGCCTCGTCCATGGCCTTCGCCGCAGCCGCGTAGTCTTCCTTCGCGTACGCCTCCACCGCCTCCGCCCGCTTCTCCACCGCCCCGCGCAGCACGATGCGCGCCGGTCCTCCGAAGCCGTCCGCCGCCGCGTCCACCAGCCGCCCCAACCCCGCCAGCCGCGCCTCCAGCTCCACGCTCTCCGACGGTGGCCGCGTGGCCTCCGGCGTCTGCCCTCCGCCCTCCGCCTTCAGCGCCGCGCTCGCCTCCTGGGCCAGCTTCCCCGCCCGCTCCGCCTCGCCAATACTCAAGAAGCGCAGCGCGTCATCCGCTCGCAGCCGTCCCACGTCCAGCCGCTGGGAGATCGCCAGGCTCTCCTCCTCGTTGAGGAGGAACTTGAACATCGACGGCAGCACCGCGAAGTAGCAGAACATCGCGCCCAGCAAGAACGCCAGCGAGCCCATGAACACGAAGGGCCCCGCGTAGCGGCGCTCCTCCGGGAAGAGCCCCGGCGACACGAAGCCCCAGATCTGCCAGAGGATGACGGGCGTCGTGAGGAAGATGCCGCAGTAGACGCCCACCTTCATCAGGACGTTGATTTCCTCGATACCCGAGGTGTAGACGAGCGCGCGCCCGTCCGCCGGCAGCGCGTCCAGCACCGGCTTCACCAGGATGCCGAAGATAGGCCTGGCGAACACCATCGACGCGGCGCCCAGGACGAACACCGCGGCCGTACACTTGAGCAGGCGAGAGCGGAGCTCCGTCAGGTGCTCCGCCAGACTCATCCGAAGTTCGTTATCCACGGTCGCGAATCTCGAGGGCTATCCACCGCTCTTCGGGGTGGGAGCGTTGCGCGCCACCGTGCCCGGGATGGGCTCCAGGCGCGGAAGGGCCTCCGCCTCCGCGGCGAGCGGCTCGGAAGGGGAAGACGCGGTCTCCACGGGCACCGCGGCCGCGGCCATGGCCGGCGCGGCGGACTCCGGGGTGGCCACGATGGCCTGGGCCTCCGGGAGGGCGGCCGGCGTCACGGGGGGAGCCACAGGCGCCACCGAGGGCATTGCCGCCGGGATGGGTCCGGGCACCTTGGGGCGCGGCTCCTCCTGGAACTCCTGATCCATCTTGTAGAACTCACGCTCCACCACGGTGCGGACCTCATCGGTCTGCCGGCGGAAATCCCGCACGAACTTGCCGATGGCCCGCGCGAACTCAGGCAGCCGCTGCGGCCCGAGCACGAGCAGCGCCGCCACCAGGATGAAGATCAGTTCGCCTGCGCCGATGTTGAACATGAGCGAATGGCTCCAGAAAAACCGCCTCGGGGTTATCGCGCCCCCAGCGGCGGGGTGCAACCCGATTGGACCGCCCCTTGTCTGCCTGCCGCCGTGGAGAGCAGGACAAATGGCCCCCTCCTCGCCCGGTATGCACTCACGGAGGGGTCCCTCCGCCCCCCGCCCCCAGGGTCAAGGCCGCCCCCGCCGGCCCGGGAGTAACGAGCGCCCGGTCGCGTGCCTGCACCTGGCGCTCCACCCAGAAGAACAGCCCCGGGAGGGTCAGCGTGAGGCCCATGGACAGCAGCACCACGCGGTCCATCCCCCCCAGCTGCCCACTCGGCAGGTCTGTCAGGAGCTGAGAGGACAAGAAGGCCCCGGCCGCGGCTCCCAGGTGCTGCACGGCGGACTGGAAGGACATGAAGCGCGCGCGGATGGCCAGCTCCGGCACGCGCGAGTTGAGCGTGCTGTAGGCCACGTTGCGCACCCCGTTGGCCAGGAAGAAGCACGAGAAGATGACCACCAGGGGGACGCCGGCCGGCAGGTGGATGAAGGCGAGGTAGAGGACGCCGATGAACATCACCGCCCCCGCCGAGCCCACCCGGAACGAGCCCAGACTGTCCACCGCCTTGCCCGCCAGCCGCAGCGTCACGAAGCTCACCAGGCCGCCAACGAAGTAGATGAGCTCCAGCTCATCGGGCGGATAGCCCAGGTTGTGCTGCACGTAGCTGGCGATGTTGGGGATGATGAGGAAGCCCGCCGCGTTGAGCACCCCCGTCAGCGCATAGGAGGTGAGCACATCCGTGCGGGTGAACAGCGTCCGGACGCTCACGACGTGGGTCTGCTCGCGCTCCAGGTGCCCGCGCATGGAGGGCAGGAAGAAGATGGCGCCGGCCACGACCAGCAGCCCCATGCCCGCCACCACCAGGAACGGCAGACGCCAGTCACCCCACCGGGCCAGCTTCAGGGCCATGGGGACCCCCACCACGGACGCCACGGAGAAGGCCCCCATCACCGAGCCCATGGCCCGCCCGCGCCGCTCCACCGGAATGAGGTCCGCGATGATGGCGAGCGCCAGCGACGTGGCCGGTCCACCGAACAGGCCCGCCGTCGCCCGAGCCACCAGGAGCGACGTCAGCCCCGTGGCGAAACCACCCGCCGCCGTGCTCACCACCAGGCCCAGCATGACCACCGCCAGCGCCTTGCGCCGGTCGAACCGGTCCAAGAAGTAGCTGCCTGCCACTCCCGCCACGCACCCCGCCGCCGTGTACACGGCGCCAATGGTGCCAATGTGGCTGGTGGCGATGCCCAACCCCGCGGCGAAGCTGGGGCCCAGCGGCATCACCATCACAAAGTCGAGGATGTTGACGAACTGGACCGCGCCGATCAGGAAGATGATCGCGCGCTCGGAAATCACACGGGTGGACATGGCATCCCTCCCCTAGTCCACGGGAGCTCCGAGCGCACGCCAATCCTCGTGCGCGCCCTCGCTACACCTTGAAACGCCGGGACTCGGCGCGCAGCACCTCGGACTGACGCTGCAGGCTGTCGATGGCCTCTTCCAGCGCCTTCACCGAGCGCGTCTGGTGCTCGGACACGCCCTTGATGGCCTCCACCGCCTTGAGCACCTGCTCGCTGTTCTTCGTCTGCTCCTTCTGAGCGCGGTTGAGGTGGGTGACCATCTCGTTGATGTTCTCGATGGAGCGGGTGATCTGCTTGCTGCCGTGCGCCTGCTCCTGGCTGCTGCGCTGCACGTGGGCGGTGATGGCCTTCATCCGCTCGGCGCTGTTCATGATCTGCTCGCCGCCCTTGGCCTGCTCGTTGGAGGCCTTGGAGATCATCTGCACCGTCTCGGAGATGCGATGGATGGCCTGCGTCACCTGCTTGCTGCCGCGCGCCTGCTCCACCGTGGCCCGGGCGATGGCCTTCACCATCTGCGTGGACTTCTGCGCGCTGTCGTTGATCTTCCGCAGGGTGCCCTCGGCCTCGCGGCCCAGGTTCACGCCCTCCTCCACGTTGCGCACGCCCTGGTTCATCACCTGCACCGCGTTGCGGCTCTCCTCCTGCACGCGGCTGATGAGGTCGGCGATCTCCTTCGTGGACTTGCCCGTGCGGTCGGCCAGGTCCTTGATTTCATCCGCGACCACCGCGAAGCCCTTGCCGTGCTCGCCTGACTGCGCGGCGATGATGGCGGCGTTGAGCGCCAGCAGGTTGGTCTGCTCGGCCACGTCGTCGATGACGTTGAGGATGTTGCCGATCTCCGAGATGCGCCGGCCCAGGCTGTCGATGACGCCCGAGGCGCCCCGGGTGGACTCCTTGATGCGGTCCATGCCCTGCATCGTCTTGCGCAGGGCCTCCACGCCCGTCTTCGCGTCCTCGGACACCTGCTCGGACAGACGCGCCGTCTCGTTGGCGTTGGCCTCCACCTGGCCGATGGCGTTGTCCATCTGGCCGATGGAGGTGCTCGTCTCCTCGGTGGAGTCACGCAGCTCGTCGATGTTCTTGGCGACCTCCTTGATGGAGAAGGTCATCTCCTCGATGGCGCTGGTGGTCTCCTCCACGCTGGCGGCCATGGCCTGGACGTTCTCGGCCACCTCGTCATTGGTGGCCGCCATCTCCATGATGGAGGAGCTGCTCTCCTCGGCGCTCTGGTAGAGCACCTCCACGTTCTCCGCGATGCCGCGCAAGCTGGCCAGCATCTCCTCCATGGACGAGGACGTCTCCTCCACGCGCCCCTGGATGGTGGTGGCACCCGAGGACACCGTGGTGCCGGCGCGCGAGAGCTGCTCGATGACGTTGGAGACCACCTCGGACACGCCGCGCACCTGGCCGAGCGTCTTGCGCAGCGACTGGCCAATGCCATCGAGCGCCTCGGCCAGCTGGGACAGCTCGCCCGCGCCGTCCACCGAGACACGGCTGGTGACATCTCCCTCCGCCATCTTGCGAGCCACCGCCATCATCCGGTCCAACGGCCGGAGGATGAACTTGTTCGTGACGACGTAGATGAGGAGCACCACCGCGGCCAGCCCCGTGACGAAGGCCACCAGCAGCAGCAGGGAGAGCTCGCTCAGGATGTCGCGCAGGGGAGCGAAGTTCACCACCACCACGACCCGGCACGCCCCGTCTCCACACTGAGGCCCCTTCGCCAGCTCGGACACGACCCTGTCCCCGTTGGCGAGCTCGAAGGACGAGGAGGTCTCATGGGAGAGCTGCCCGAACAACGCGGAGAAACGCTCGGGCTGCCCACTGCTCTCCAGGAGGATGGAACCATTGCTGGTCACAATGGCCACGTACGTGAAGTCCTGGTCCGCGCCCAGCGAGCCCATGGCGCGCATGGCCTGCTTATCCGCGTCCGGCAGCTTCAGGAGGCTGGCGAGCTCCACGGCTTTGGCGCGGCCATGATCCATGAGCCGGGTCTCGAGGTAGTTCGAGACCAGCCAGGAGAGGGAGAATTGCAGGCCCCCGAGGATGACCACCAGGGGCACTGTGAACGAGGCGAACAGGGCGACCCGGAGACCGGGCTTCTTCTTCAGGCGTCGGAGCAAGGCCCGAGGACTGTAGGAAGGTTGACCCTCGAAGGGCAAGAAACCGGCGGTCCTGCCCGGGGGGCCCTGCCTCCCGTCCCTCGCTCGGGGAGAGAGAGGGCGGGCGTCGCGGCTTCGTTCGCGCCATACTGGTTGGGTGGGAACCCACGCCATGACCCAGACGCTGCTGCTCACCGATCCTCTCTTCCTCCGGCACGACCCGGGGCCGGAGCACCCGGAACGAGCCGAGCGCCTGGCCCGCATCCTGGATGTGCTCGAGTGCGAGCCCATCTCGGGAGTCGAGCGTCGGGCCCCTCGCTCGGCCACCGAGGAAGAGCTCGCCGCGGTCCACACCCCGAGGCTGCGCGAGTACCTGCGGGGGCTGCGAGGCCGTACCGAGCTCATCGACCCGGACACGGTGACGTCACCGGACAGCTACGAGGCGGCGCTGCGGGCGGCGGGGGCGTCGGTGCAAGCGGTGGAGGAGGTGCTGGCGGGACGAGCGCGCAACGCCTTCGCGCTGGTCCGGCCCCCGGGACACCACGCCGAGCCGGATCAATCCATGGGCTTCTGCCTCTTCAACAACGCGGCCATCGCCGCGGAGGCCGCGCGCCGCCAGGGCGCCGAGCGGGTGCTGATCTTCGACTGGGATGTGCACCACGGCAACGGCACGCAGGCGGCCTTCTGGGGCCGGCGGGACGTGCTCTACATGTCCGCGCACCAGTTCCCCTTCTACCCGGACACGGGCGCCCCCACCGAGGTGGGCGAGGGCGCGGGCGAGGGCTACACCCTCAACTGTGGCGTGCCGCCAGGCGCGACGGACGCGGACTACGGAGCGTTCTTCCAGGATCTCTTCCTCCCCGTGGCGCAGGCCTACAAGCCGGACCTGGTGCTGGTGTCCGCGGGCTTTGACGCGCACCGCAAGGATCCTCTCGGCGACCTCGAGCTCACCGAGCGGGGCTTCGCGGCCATGGCCACCGAGCTCAAGGCGCTGGCAGAGAGCGCATGCGGGGGACGGCTGGTGCTGCTGCTAGAGGGGGGCTACTCGCTGGAGGGCCTCTCGCAGTCGGTGCACGCCTGCGTGGAGGTGATGGCGGAGGACATCAAGGACCGCTTCCCGGAAGGGGTCTCACGGGGAGCGGCGGAGGCGCTGCGGCGCAGCCGTGAGGCGCACAAGCCCTACTGGTCCGTGCTGGGCCGGTGAGGCACGCCTGAGTCGAGACCTGGACGACATTCACAGGTGGTGGGGTGAGACGTGGATGCTGAAGCCGTGGAGAAGTTGCAGCGCGCGGGCCTGAAGGTGGACCAGCCCGAGATGCTGCGGGTCGCCATCCAGCGCGACGAGAATAAGAAGATAGTGACACCGCGCGGGGAAGTGGCGGTGATGGGCAACGAGGGCCTGGTGCTGACGGCGCTCAAGCCCATCTCGCAGCTGTGGACGGGCTCGACGGTACCGCCGGATCTATCGCGGACGCCGCCGCTGCAGTACCAGCCCTTCTTGCTGCTGCTGGAGTCAACGGCCGCCAACTACTGCGCGGCCATTGGCAAGCCCGAGACAGATGACGAGTTCGAGCGGCTCTACCGCCAGCTGCGCCGCAGGCCGGATGGGAGCGACCCGCACCCGCTCTTCGCGTACCTGCAGGGCGCAGCGCGGCTGTACATGTCGCTACGGGACGTAAGCCAGGCCGAGTTCGAGGCGGTGGTCAACCGGCTGAGCCAGTCGGCGAAGTGGCATTCCTCGCACGTGGGCAGTACCAACTACTACCGCGAGGTGCTCCAGGGGCTGTTTGGGGCCTGAGCGCCCACCAAAAAGGAACCTGCCGATGATCGACCTGTACACGTGGATGACACCCAATGGTTACAAGGTATCCGTCACGTTGGAGGAGCTGGGACTGCCGTACACGGTGCACCCCATCGACATCAGCAAGGGGGTGCAGAAGCAGCCCGCGTTCCTGAAGATCAACCCCAACGGGCGCATCCCGGCCATCGTGGACCGCGAGGAAGGGAACTTCGCGGTGTTCGAGTCGGGCGCCATCATGCTCTACCTGGCGGAGAAGACAGGGAAGCTGATGCCCACGGACCGCAAGGGCCGCTCGCTCGTGACGCAGTGGCTGATGTTCCAGATGGCCGGCGTGGGCCCCATGCAGGGGCAGGCCAACGTCTTCTTCCGCTACTTCCCGGAGAAGATTCAACCGGCGATCGACCGTTACCAGAACGAGACGCGGCGGCTCTACACGGTGCTCGACACGCGGCTCGGGGAGAGCGAGTACCTGGCGGGGGACTACAGCATCGCCGACATCGCGAACTGGGCGTGGGTGCGCATCCACGGGTGGGCGGGCGTGTCCGTGGACGGCCTGCCGAACCTGCAACGGTGGCTGGCGGCCATCGAGCAGCGGCCCGCGGCGCAGAAGGGAATCACCGTGCCGCAACCCTCGAATATCGGCACGTCCCCCGCCGCCCAGGCCCAGGCCATCCAGTCGGTCCAGAGCATCGTCCAGCGGTAGACCTGGAACGTGCCGCACCGCGCCATTTGTGCTCCCCTCCCCCGCCCTTCCGTGGCAGGAAGGGCACCGACATCCGAAGGGAGCACACATGGCGGAGATGAGCTATCGGACGGCGCTAATCACAGGGGCCTCGAGCGGCCTGGGTCGTGGGCTGGCGCTCTGGTTCGCCCGGCGCGGCGTCAAGGTGTACGCCGCGGCCCGGCGCCGTGAAAACCTGGAGGCGCTCGCCAACGAGGCCCGCGCGGCCGGCGCCCACATCGAGCCCGTGGAGTTGGACGTCGCCGACGAGGAGGCCACCCTCACCCGCATCCGCGAGCTGGACGCCGCCTGCGGCGGGTTGGATCTCATCATCGCCAACGCCGGCTTCGGCCAGGAGTCGTCCGGCAAGCGCATCAACTGGGAGACGGTCAAGAAGACCATCGACGTGAACGTCACCGGCGCCGCCGCCACCCTGTGTGCCGTGCTGCCCCAGATGGTGGAGCGCAAGCGGGGCCACATCGTGGGCGTGGCCAGCCTCGCCGCCTGGCGGGGATTGAAGCGTCAGGCGGCCTACTCCGCTTCCAAGGCCTTCCTCTCCACCTTCATGGAGAGTCTGCGCGTGGACCTGAAGACAACTGGCGTGCGCGTCACCTGCATCTACCCCGGCTTCGTGAAGAGCGAGATGACGGCGCAGAACAAGTCCATGCCCTTCCTCCTGGAGACGGAGGAGGCGGTGGAGCTGATGGGCAAGGCCATCCTCCGCGGAGAGGCCGAGTATGCCTTCCCCTGGCAGACGGCCAGCCTCATGAGCCTGATGAAGGTGATGCCCAACGTCCTCTTCGACACCGCCATGCGCAAGCTGCGCTGACGCACGGCGGTGCCCGGGGCGCGTCGCTACGGCGCCCCCATGAGGAATTCCTGCGTGCCCACCGAGCCCTTCTCGGGGGTCACTTCCGCCGGCGCGGTGCCCTTCTTGAACCAGATGTTGACCGCGTCCTTGGTGCCGGACGAGGCGATCTTCCCCGTCTTCTTGTCCACGCGCTTGAGCACCAGGTTCTCGTTCAGCCACTGGGGCGGCCAGAAGTCGGACTGGGGACGCGCGGCCAGCGCCGTCTTCATGTAGTTGAGCCAGATGGGCAGCGACGCGCGGCCACCCGTCTCGTAGCGGCCCAGCGGGTGCTCGTTCTTGTCGTAGCCCACCCACGTCACCGTCACGAGGTCGCGCGTGTAGCCGGCGAACCACGTGTCGAACGAGTCGTTGGTGGTACCCGTCTTACCCGCCGCCGGCTTGCCCAGCTTCTGCGCCGGCGCGCCCGTACCCTCTTGCACCACGCCGCGCAGCATGGAGGTGAGGATGAAGCCCGTCTCGGGGCTCATCACCTGCTCACCCGGCTCGAACAGCCGCGCGTAGCCCGCGGCCACCCGGTCCTGCAGTGGCGCCCAGGCGTCGTCGTAGGCCGTGTGGTCCTCCAGCGTGCGCCCGAAGCGGTCCTCAATCTTGCGCACGAAGTACGTGGGCTTCTTGCGGCCGTAGCGGTTGAAGGTGGCGTACACGTTGGCCAGGTCGTACGGGTACACGCACGAGGAGCCCAGCGCCGCGGAGAAGTCCATGTTCATCGGCGTGGTGAGGCCCAGGCGCGTGGACCACTCGGCCATGTTCTTCACGCCCACCGCCGCGAACGTCTTCACCGCGGGGATGTTCATCGAGTTCACCAGCGCCGTGCGCAGCAGCACGTCACCCAGGAACTCGTCGCTGTAGTTGTCCGGCTTCCAGGCGACGCCGTTCTCCGGGTCGTGCTCGACGATGGGCGAGTCCACGATGATGGTGGCGCCCGTCCACCCGAGCTGCTCCAGCGCCGCCGAGTACACCAGCGGCTTGAAGGAGCTGCCCGGCTGGCGGCACGCCTGGAAGGCGCGGTTGAACTCGTTGGCGTCGAAGTCGTAGCCGCCCACCATCGCCGTCAGGTACTGGCGGTGGGGATCCACGGACACGAGCGCGCTCTGCAGCTCCGGCTCCTGCTCCAGCCGGAAGAGCGGCACGCCCTCGGGGATCTCCTTGTCCATCTTCCGGTCGAACTGGACGTTGTCGTCCGTGAGCTCCTTCTTCACCACGTGGCGCACCACGACGACGTCGCCCACGGTCAGCGCCCGCTTCACGGAGGTGAGCATGAGCCCCGGGTAGAAGCCCTCGGGGTTCACCTTGCGCGCCCAGCGCATGCCCAACAGCGGCAGCAGGCCCTTGTGCGGACCCACCCGCACCTCCGCGCCCTGGCCGTCCGGATTCACGCTCGTCACGAGGGCCACGTACAGCTTGTTCTCCGCGAGCTTCTCGTCGCCCATGACCTTGGTGGCCTTCTCCAGGAAGGCCTTGCGCTCCTGCTCCGTGGCCAGCTGCAGCACCGGCCCGCGGAAGCCCTGGCGCTTGTCGATGGCCAGCAGCCCCTCGAGCACCGCCTCCTGCGCGCCACGCTGCCGCTCGCTGTCCATGGTGGCGAAGATCTTCAGACCCTCGTTGAGCAGCACCTTGTTGGTGTAGCGCTCCACCACGTCACGACGCACCTGCTCGGTGAAGAAGGGCGCGAACTCGTGGAAGACGTCCTCCACCGGGTACACGCGCACCGGCTCCGCGTCGGCCGCCTCGCGCTCCTGCGCGGAGATCATTCCCTCGTCGAACATGCGCCGCAGCACGTACGAGCGGCGCTTCTTCGCCGCCTCCGGCCGCAGGAAGGGCGAGTAGCGGCTGGGCGCCTGGGGCAGACCCGCGATGAGCGTCATCTCGCCCAGCGTCAGGTCCCGCACGTCCTTGCGGTAGTAGTTCTCCGCCGCGCTCTGCACGCCGTAGCTGTGGTGCCCGAGGAAGACGTTGTTGAGGTAGAGGTAGAGGATCTCCTCCTTCGTCAGCGCCTCCTCCAGGCGCCGGGCGAGGATGGCCTCACGAATCTTGCGCGTGAGGTTCTTCGCCGTGGCGCTCTCGTAGCCCTCGGCGGCGATGAGTACGGCCTTGGCCGTCTGCTGCGTCAGGGTGGAGCCACCCTGCATGCTGCCGCCCAGGCCCAGCTTCTTGCGGATCGTCTTGAAGCCGGCGCGCATCGTGCCCAGCACGTCCACGCCCTGGTGGTCGAAGAAGCTGGAGTCCTCGCTCGCGATGAAGGCCTGCACCAGGCGCTTGGGGATGCGCTCGTAGGGCACCACCTTGCGCCGGTGGTGGTAGAACTCGCCGGCCAGCACCGCGTCATCCGTGTACACCTCGGTGACGATGGGCGGCCAGTACTGGTCCACCTTGGGGATCTCCGGCAGCCCCTGCGAGAAGTGGTAGTAGATGCCAAACGCCACGACCACCACGGCGGTGGCCCCCGTCAGCGTGGCCCACGCGGTGAACTTCAGCAGGCCCACCCACCAGGGGCGCTTCGGAGGGACACCGTCGAGCACCAGCTTCGACTGGGAGCGATCGGTCTTCTCGTTGGGATTCGTACTCATGAGGGTTCCAGCGCGGCGCGCTTCAACACGTCCTTCAACTCCGGGGGCAGCTTCGCCTCCACCTCCACCTTGCCCCCGTGAGCCGGGTGGGGAAATTCAATGCGCTCGGCGTGCAGGAACAGCCGTTTGAGACCCCAACGGGCCCGCACGTCCCGATTGAACGCGAAGTCACCGTACTTCTTGTCGCCCGCCACCGGATGCCCAATGGCGGTCAGATGCCTTCTTATCTGATGAGTGCGTCCGGTCTCGATGACGCAGGAGAGGAGGGCTGCCTCGCCCGACTGCTTGATGACCTTCCATCGCGTCACGGCCTCCTGCATGTTCACCCCACGACGGGCCTTGGACTCGGCCGTCTGCTGGTGTTCAGCGAGCGGGAGGTTAATGACCCCTGAGTCGCGCGGCATCTTCCCTTTGACCAGTGTCAGATACCTCTTGCGCGGATGTCCGTTGGTGAAGAGTTCCGTGAAGTGGACCATCGCCGGCCGGCGCTTGGCGACCAGGATGACGCCGCTTGTCTCCCTGTCGAGCCGGTGAGCAGGGCTCGCCGCGAAGTCGTTGCGCACCGCCTTGGGCCCCAGGTAGGCGCGCACGTAGTCCACCAGCGTCCCGCCGGTGATGCCGCTGCCGGTGTGGACCGCCATCCCACTCGGCTTGTCCACCGCCATCATCCAGTCGTCCTCCATGAGGATGATGAGCTCACTGGGGTCCACCGGAGGGGGTGGAGGGGGTTTACGCTCCTCGGGGTTGGCGGGGGCGAGGAGCTGCTCCTCGGTCCCCCGGATGGAGATGGTGTCGCCGGCCGCCAGGGGCTGCTCGGGCTGGGCGCGCTTGCCGTTTACCCGCACCTTCTTCACGCGAATCATCTTGAAGAGGTGAGAGGTGGGCACGTTCGCGAGCTTCTTGCGGAGGAACTTGTCCAACCGCATGCCCGCGCTGTCTTCCTCGATTCGGAACTCGATCATTTGACTGGCGTACGGACCTCACCACACCGATAAATTCGGATCCATGCCGAAAGCCCCCACGATTGAACAGCTCCTACAGAACGGAAGCGCCGAGTGGAACCGCCTGCGCAAGGCTGGCAAGGTCCCCACCGAGCACACGGGCGCGACCTTCTCGCAGCTCTTCTCCGCCAATACCGACTTGTCGGGTCTGGAACTGGTGGGCAGCGAGTGGGAGCGCTGCGACCTGTCCAAGGTGAACTTCCGCGACACGGACCTTTCCAACGCCTACTTCCACGGCGGCCGGCTCCAGGACTGCGACTTCCGAGGCGCGAACCTGGAGGGCGCCACCTTCGAGAAGCTCAAGCTGCTGCGCTGCGACTTCACCGGCGCCAAGGGCTTGGACGAGGCGGACTTTGACGAGGTCGACATGGACCGCGTCACCGGTCTGGATGGCGACGAGCCGCCCCCGCCCCCACCGCCCCCCGTGCAGGGCATCACCGCCTTCACCCGCGAGCAGCGTGACAAGGTGATGGGCCCGGCCGCCGTGCTCTCCATGTCCTCGCCCGAGCAGCAGCCGGCGGAGAACGAGCTGCCGCCCTTCAAGCCCCAGGACAACCCGGGCCAGCTCTTCTTCCGCGCCCTCAAGCGCCTGGGCGCGCCGCCCCTGTGGGTGCTCGATGTGCCGGGCCTGCGCCCGCTGCTGCCCCCTCGCCTGCCGCCCGGCTCCTCGCTGGAGACGCTCTACCGCGAGGCGGTGAAGACGCGGCTGGAGAACAAGAAGCCCGCGGCGGACCCCGGTGCCGTGGAGCGCGCCCAGCGCTCCCTGCGCCTGGGCGGCAAGGACTCCAACCTCGCCGCCATGTACCTGCGCGAGGTGGGCGTAGTGCCCTCCTTCCGCTTCTCCGCGGCCAAGGTGCTCAAGGGCGCCCTGCGCGAGGAGCTCCAGGTGGATGACATCACCGGCTCGGTGGACCCGCGCACCACGGGCGCCCTGCTGGAGCTGCGGCTGCCCCACGAGGTGGTGGAGCACACCCACGAGGTGCGCCGCCGACTTGCCGCCACCCAGCTCTACACCGCGCTGCTCGAGGCCGGCTTCAACCCGGAGAACAACTGGGAAGAGGCGCTCGAGTCGGCCGACGCCGCCATGGAGCTGGCGCAGCTGGCCACCGGCGAGGACCGGCAGGCGCTGCTCGAGGGCTTCCAGGTGTTCGCCGCCCTCCCCGACGAGGCCCGCCTGCGGCGCCTGGCGTACCTGGCCGAGGCCCTCTCCCATATGGAGCTCATCGGCCGGCTGCCCGAGGGTATGGAGCCCGCCTGGCTCACCGGCCCCGAGACGCGCGAGTGCCACGACCGGGAGATGACCTACGTGCAGTCGCTGCGCGCCGAGGACATCCCCCGCAAGGTGCCCGTGCTCGCCAAGGCCGAGCTGGGTGTGCCCGAGGGAGAGGTGCCCGAGGAGAGCGAGGAGGACCTCTTCGTCCACCTGCGCTGCGACGTGTGCGGCAAGGAGAAGCTCATCGTCCAGTCGCCTGGCGAGGAGTGACGGGCGGCCGCCCTGCCCGGGAAAGGGGGAGGTGAACGGTCCGGGACACTCCCCCTGTCCCATCTGGTACACC
The DNA here is from genome assembly GCF_044360475.1 of Archangium minus. Classification (NCBI taxonomy): domain Bacteria; kingdom Pseudomonadati; phylum Myxococcota; class Myxococcia; order Myxococcales; family Archangiaceae; genus Archangium; species Archangium minus. Next base: position 2,806,086 of record NZ_CP043494.1, on the reverse strand, counting down.
CGCCGGGCCCCTGGTGCCCTGGCGGGCCTGATTTCAAGGGGTTAGCTCGCGGCATGGGGAGTGCTTTGGGAAGGACACGTGAGCCAACGGGCTCATGAAGCCCTCCTTCGCAACCCCGGAGCACCCCTATGAAACGCCTCCAGCTTCTCGCGTTCAGCCTGTTCGCCATCGCCTTCGGACTCGTCACCTCCGGCTGCGGCGGCAACGACAGCAGCGTCACCATCAAGCTCACCGACGCCCCGGGCGACTTCAAGGCGGCCGTCGTCACCATCTCGGAGGTCTACCTCCAGGGTGAGGGTGGCAAGCTGGTCCTCAGCAGCGAGGCCACCACCACCAACCTGGTGACCCTGGCCAACGACACGAAGGACATCGTCAAGGACGCCGTCGTCCCGGCCGGCACGTACAGCGAGCTGCGCTTCGTCATCTCCGGCGCCTACATCGAGGTCGAGCAGGAGGATGGCAGCACCCTCATCTACGCCACGGATGAGAACTACGAGGGCCTGCCCGAGGGCGCCCAGGTCGCGGGCACCCTGCAGACGCCCAGCTTCAGCTCCTCCGGCCTGAAGGTGAAGTTCGACGGCGACGTCGAGGTGTCCGGCGAGCAGAAGGTCATCCTCGTGGACTTCGACGTGTCCCAGAGCTTCGGCAAGGAGCGCGGCCAGAACGACAAGTGGGTGATGAAGCCGGTCATCAAGGGCGCGGACATCACCTTCAGCGGCAGCGTGAACGTCACCCTGGCCAAGGACGCCGCTGTGGTCCTCCCCGAGCTCGAGGGTCAGGTGCTGACGCTGGCCGACTTCAAGGCCACGCTCAAGCCCACCGAGGCCAGCGCGGATGGCGCCGCCGCCCCGGCCGCCGAGGAGATCGCCCTGACGGACGCCAACGGCGACGGCATCTTCGAGGCCAGCTTCAAGTTCCTCGTCCCCGGCAGCTACGAGATTGGCTTCACCGGTCCCGAGGGCATCAGCTTCACCATCAACCCGGCCGTGCCCTCCCCCATCGTCATCGTCTCCGGCCAGGACCAGACGCAGGCCTTCGTGCTCACCTCCGCGTCCATCAGTGTACGTTAACGGAGTGTAATAAAACGAAGCCTTCTGGGGCTGCTTGTAGTATAAAGGCCTCCCCCTAGTAGTACCCCCCTAGTAGTACCGGACGGGGATACGGCACGGCACCGTATCCCCGTTCGGTCTTTTTTGGGCCCAGGTGGAATTCGAGCCCGGAACCTGGGCTCAGAGAAGCGCGAGCTGCTTGGGCTGACCGAGCGCACGCGCATCCAGGCCCTCCCCGCGCAACACCTCGGCGAGCTCCTCGGCGAAGCCGTGCAGGGTGATGACGTCCCGGGCACCGGTGGCCTTCACGTAACGCACGAGTGACGGACAGTCGGCGTGGTCCGACAGCGGGAAGGCCACGTCCGCGCCGTAGCGCCGCGCAGCCCCGCCTCCGTCGAGCGCCCAGCCCGTGAGGACGGCGGTGGCTCTCGGCCAGAAGGGAGCAAGCGCCCCACCCCGCACCAGGTGCGGAGGGAAGAAGAGCACCTCGCCCGGCTCGACACGGCCCTCGAAGCGGCGCAGCGGCTCGATGGTGACACCAAACTCACCGTAGAGCTTCGTCACCTCGTAGATGGAGGGGTGAGCCACCAGCGGGAAGCCGCGGTTGGACAGGTACTTCATCGCCTCCTGGCTCTTGCCCAGCGGGTACGCCAGCAGCACCGGCACCGCACCGCGCTCCAGGTGACGGCGCACCCAGGACTCCACCGCCCCCAGCACCTCCTCACGCGGCGGGAAGACGTAGCGCGGATGGCCGAAGGTGGACTCGATGACGAGCGTGTCACACTCGGCGACCTGCACGGGCTCGGCGGTGAGCGAGGGCGCGAGGTTGAGGTCCCCCGTGTAGACGATGCGCTTGCCATCCTCGCGGATGACGCGCAGCTGGGCACTGCCGAGGATGTGGCCCGCGGGCAGCAGTTCCAGCATGAGCGAGCCCAGCTCAAAGGGACGGCCATAGGGGACCGGCAACGGGGCGCTCACCTTCCCCAGCCGGTGCGCCATGAAGCGCAGCGTGGCGGCGGTGGCGATGGTGCGCTCGTGCCGGGCGATATGGTCCGAGTGCGCGTGGCTGACAAAGGACAGGGGGGACTTGCGGGTGGCGTCCAGGGACAGGGGCGTCCCGGTCAGGTGCAGTCCGTTCCTTCGCAGCTCGACGCTCATGGGGAACGCCGGGTATAGCGTGTCCCGGTGGGCATGCACGTCTTCTGCTCCCCCGGCCAGCTCGAACGTCTGGCATGCGCGGGAGCGGGCGCTGGGACTAGCCGACGCTGTCCGGCACGGCGGACCTGCCCGCCCGCAGACGCTCGAAGAGGTGCCCACCGAGCTCGGCCACCAGCACGCCCAGCACGATGAGGCCCCCACCCACCCACTCGCGCACGCCGAGCTTCTCGTAGCCGAGCGCCACCGAGAACACGCCCGTGAAGACGGGCTCCGTGGAGCAGATGAGCGCCACGCGCACGGCGGTGGTACGCGCCTGGGCCCACGTCTGCACGCAGATGCCCATCGCGCTGGCGAGCAGCCCGCAGTAGAGCACCGCTCCGAGGAAGGCCGGCGTCCACTCCACCCGGACCTGGGTGAAGGGCAGGCAGAGCGCGGACAGCACGGCCACCACCCACAGCTGCACCGCCACCAGCGCCACCACGCCCGTCTTCGGCGCGTACCGCTCGGTGAGGAGGATGTGGACGGCGTAGGCCACCGCGCAGCCCAGCGTCAGCCAGTCACCCGAGGACAGGCCCCCCACTCCCAGCTCCGCGCCGGTGAGGTAGCGCAGGCCCACCGCCGCCAGCACCACGCCCACCCACGAGGAGACGCGTGGCACCCGCCGGAAGAGCGCCAGCCCCAACACCGGGACGAACACCACGTACAGCCCGGTGATGAAGGCCGAGCGCGAGGGCGTGGTGGACACCAGTCCCACCGTCTGCAGCACGAAGCCGAGGAAGAGGAAGACGCCCAGCACCAACCCGCGGCGCAGCGTGTGCGGGACGAGCATCTGGCGTCGGGCCACGGCCGTGAGCGCCAGCGCGCCCAGGCAGAAACGCAGCGCGACGAAGGAGTAGGGATCTCCATCGCCGAGCGCCCCCTTCACCACCAGGAAGGTGGTGCCCCAGAAGGCGGACATGAGGGCCAGGGCCCCGTCCGCCTGGAGGCGCGCGCGGCCCGCCGGGGAGGGTGGAGTGTTCGTCGTCGGGGGGGAAGAGGAGCTGCTCACGGACTGCGCTTCTGACCTACCCATCGGGCCGATGCAAGGGGACGCACCCCACGCTTCACCGCTCGCCACGCCCCGCGGACACGCTCGTGACGCCACAGCCACCGGAGCAGACGGTGGGAGAAGAGAAGCGGACTCCGGGCGGAACGAGGCACGGGGAGCTGGAGCCGCCCACGTTTCACCGCCGTGACACGGCCGAGCACCCGTTCGACTTCATCTGAAGCCCCGAGGAAGGCCCGGGTCTCCAACGGGCCGGTGCGCGCCACCACATGAGCCGACAGCCGTCCGTCCCGACGAAGCACCAGGGCGATATCCCCCGCCGCCAGCGCGTCCTCACCGCAACGCAGGACACGCACGCCGTCACCCGGCCACAGGAGCGGCACCATGCTGCGTCCCAGGCCCGTCAGCCAGAGGGAGCGGCCCTCGGGAAGGGCCTCCAGCAGCCGGAGGACCTCAGCGGGCCGCATGGTCCTCGCACCAGTGCCGCAGGAACCCACCCGCCTCGGGATGGTTGCGGAAGGAGAAGCGATACGCGGGGAAATGAGAGGCCAGCCCCGCCACCCGCTGGAGCAGCTCGGCCTGGGTGAGCCCGTCCGCGGGCGCACGGAAGGCCTGGGAGAGCAGCAACGACACCCCAGCGGCGGGAGCGAGCGGCTCGAGCGACTCCGAGGAGGCGTGCACCAACGAGAAGAGCCCGCCCAGCAGGGCCTCGCGGGCCGTACCCACCAGGTCCGGATCCGAGCGGAAGGGTGTTCCGAGCACCCGCCCATCCGGTAGCAGCGCCACCACTTCGTCCGACAGCAGCGCTCCGCCCGCGAGGCGCGCGAGGCGCGCGAAGGTGGACTTGCCCGCGCCACTCGGCCCCACAGCCACGAGCGCCCTCCCACTGAATGCCACACTGGAGGCATGGAGGAGCACCCCCCCCTGCCTCACAGTGGCCAGGAGGAAGGCGGCTCGTAGCCCGAGCTCCGCCGCCAGCACACTCTGCGAGCAAGCGAGACGGATGAGGTCTCCCTCCACCTGGTAGCTGCCGAGTGTCGGGTAGCGGGGATTGAGGAGCTGACCGGTGGACAGCGTGGGGACGCGCTCCAGGCGGAGCTCGGGCATGGACCGAGGCTCCTCCGAGGGGCTCTGGAAGCGCTCCACATCACACCGGGGAGCAGCCAGGACGAGGAGCGACGGCTCGACCTGGATGCTCCAATCCCCCAGGCGCAGGCGGACCATTCAGCGGGTTACGCGCCCGACGAGCCCGGCAAGAGGCCATCGCACGGGTCGAGCTCGCCCGGCACGCAGTTGGTCGGGGTGAAGAGGTCAGGGAGCAGGATCTTCACCGAGCGAACCTTGGGACGGCGATAGGGCTTCTTGGGTCGTTCCATGGCGTCCCCTCAATACCAGACTTCCACCTTCGCGGGGGTGCTTTGACTGTCGCCCGCCGCCACGTCAGGCAGGCCGTCGCCGTTGAAGTCGCCAGACGCGATGCTGATGCCCAGGGCCGTGCTCGACGTCAGGCGGGACTGCATGAAGCCGCCCAGGACCGCGGAGTCGAACTCATTGCGCGTTCCGCCCTGGTTGTAGAAGACCCAGGCCGAGTTGTTTGTCGTCTGGTTCTGTCCGATGAGCAGGTCCTGCAACCCGTCGCCATTGAAGTCGGCCACCCGCAGACCCAGGCCAAAACGCACGCCACCGGAGATGCGCAGCGGCGTCGCCGTGAAGCCCGAGGGCCCGCCATCCGGGTAGATGTACACCGACTGCTTGTAGGGGTTGGCCACGACGAAGTCGACACCCGCGCCACGGATGAGGTTCTTCCCGCCCACGGCTTCGGTGCCGAGACCCGCCACGGCCGTACCTGTATCCGGGGTGGCCTGGAGGAACTGGAGGATGTCCGCTGCCCCCGTGGTGAGCGTCGCGCCCGGCGTCAGACGATTCCCGGAGTAGAGCCACACCTTGTTGGTGTCCACACGCGAGGCCACCACGCACATCTCGGGAGCGCCGTCTCCGTTGAGGTCTCCCAACGTGACGTTGCCGCGGTACATGCCGAAGGAGGGAGTCCCCGGCTCACCCACGAACGTCACATCCGCCGCCGAGGCGGGGATGATGCAGGCCCCCGTGGCAGTGGTGCAGGCGAGCCCCGCCGAGTCCTTCCCCAGGGCGTGCCACTGCGCGACCGGACGACCGAAGAACAGATAGGTCTTCACCTCGCCCGAGGAGCTGAAGACGAGTTCCTTCAGCCCATCTCCGTTGAGGTCGTCGATAATGCGGGTGCTGCCACCGAATCGAGCCGCGACGCCCAAGGGGCCCTGGAACTCGAGGTAGCGCGTCTTGTCCACCTGCTGGTCCTTGCGCCCGAAGTAGAGGAAGGCGCGCCCGCGCTCGAGCGTCCCCCCACCCGCCCACCGCCACGCCCCCACCACCAGATCCGCCACGCTCTCACCGGCCTCGTCGCCCACGTTTCCGAGCGAGAAGTCGATGCCGTACGACTGGGTGAAGGTATCCGGCGGGAGGAAGTCCTGCCGGACGGCAGCCGCAGGGTCCGCGGAGCCGTAGTAGACGAAGACCGAGCCCGGCTGGAGATCCGAGGCCCCCACCACGATGTCGTCCTTGCCGTCCCCGTTCAGGTCCCCCCCGGAGGCCATGGACTTGGCGAAGCCGTTGCCCGAGCTGGAGCCCGCGGGGTTGGACAGACTGGCGCGCCGCCAGAAGTTGGGGATGGGTGCCGTCTCCTTCTGGAAGGGGGAGTAGTTCCCCACCTCGTCACTGGCGCGCACCTGGATGGAGTAGCTGGCCAGCGGCGGCAGCTTCAAATCATAGGCGAGCGTGTTGGACGGCAGCAGCTTGCCGGTCTCCTGCTTCACCTTGAGCGTGTCGTGGAACTGGGCGTTGTCCGCGATGACGTCCGGCACCAGGACGTTCGTCGTCCAGCGCAGGTCGTAGCCCTGGACGATGCGCGAGAGACCATCATCACCCACGGGGTCCCACCGCACCTCGACGATGGCCGTGCGCACGAGAGCGGGCGGGAGTGTACGCCGGACGAGGGGCGCCGCGGGGGCAACCACGTCCACGATGGCCTGCGCCGTGTACGAGACCTGATTGCCGGACGCATCACTCACGCGGATCTCCAACGTCCCCGTCGAGTCGTGCGGCAGCGTCACCGTGCGATCAATCGCCGTGACCTCCGTGGTGGGATTCACCACGGGGCTCACCTCGGAGCCGTTGTAGAAGAAGCGCACCTGCCCGCCCTGCGCTCCCGTCACGTCGAAGAGGAGCTGCACCTGTGCCCCCTCCTGGTCCGCCCGCAGGTCCGCCACGTAACCCGGTACCGCCTTGAGGACGTTCACGTTGTCGGAGGCAGCCACCAGGAAGAGTCTCCCGGAGGTGTCCTTCTTGGGCTGGGTGACGGAGAGGGTGGGCGAGGAGATGTCCGCGGAGGCCTCCAGGAGATCCACCGTCGTATTGCCCACGCTGTCCGTCATCTCCACGCGGAAGCGAGCCGTCTCGCCATCCGCGAGCGTTACGGGGAAGGAGAAGCGACCCGCGGCGTCCACGTTCGCGGTGGCCTCGGCGGGGACCGTGTCGTTGCGGAAGAGGGCCACTGCGAGCCCCTTGCAGTCCGGCGCCTCGCCCACGAGGGTGTACTGCAGGCCGGGCAGGCTTGCGTTCCGATCGTCATGCGCCAGCAAGTGCACGGGACTGCCTGCCGGGTCGGTGAAGCGCAGTTGGCACCCGGGGGCGTCCACGGTCACGTTGGCCACCGTCGCCATGCCGAGGTTGCCCGCCGCATCCAGCAACTCCGCGCTGAGCTGGTAGGTGCCCGGTGTCAGCGTCACGGTGGTCCGGGCGGAGAACGTGTCATCCGCCGCACGCGTGACGGTGGCGCGGCCCACCTTCTCCCGAGCTCCCGAGACAGGCTGGGCGTAGAAGTCCACCTCGCGGCCCTCCTCGCCATCCACCGAGAGCTCCACCGTCAGCAGGGAGCCAACATGGTTGCTCCCCGCCACCGGTTGCGTGAAGGCCAGCGTCGGAGGCGCCAGGTCCACGGACACCTCGAACGCCTCAAGCTTGCGATTGCCCAACAAATCGGTGGCGGAGAGCTCGAACCGCGTGACACCCGACTCGACCGTGAACATCTGCGTCACAGTCGTGCCCGTCCGGGTCTGCGGAGCGCTGGAGCCAGGCGTCGGCGTGGCAACGATCGCAATGCCATCCGGTCCCACGTCCACGGAGGTGTCGAACGAGACGAGGAGCTGGAAACCAGGCGCCGCCGGGTCCGCATCATCCGCGGGCCCGAGGCTCAGCTTCGCGGGTGAAAGGATGTTGATGTCCGGAGGCTTGCGATCCAACCGGAGGCTGAAGAAGGCGGCATCGTTGCGTGGATCCAACGGCCGGCCCTCGCCAAGGTTGTTGGTGTTGCCCGTCTGATCCGTCGGGCGCACCGCGAGCTCGAGCGTGACGTCCTCCGCGCTCGCCAGCGCATCCAGGACGACGCGAACCTTCCCGTCCTCGATGTTGGCCGTGCCCAGGACGGACTTGCCCACCTGGTTGATGACCTGCACCACGCTGCCGTTCTCGAGATCCGCCGTGGTGACCTGCACCGCCGGCGCTCCGGAAGGCAGCTCGTCCGAATTCAGGATGTGGTCCCCCAGCGCGTCGCCCTCGAGCTGGACCGACACCACACGTGGGCGCTGGGAATCCACCGACATCACCACCGGAGCGGAGCGGGTGAGCGCACCATCGTCGAGGATGGCGTAGAGCGAGTAGCGCCCCTCGGGATAGGTGAAGAGCGCCGTATTCATGGGCGCATTGGACACCAGGGTGAACCCTTCTCCGTCCCGGCAAGGCGTGGCACCCGTCAGCAGCGGGACGTCAGAGCAGATGTCCACCGTGTACTGCGCGGACGTGGTGGTCACGCTGTAGTTCAACGGACGCTGGATGCCAGGTGCATCCAGTTGGAGATCCTGGCTCACGTTGTAGATGACCGATCCCGACGCGGATTGAGGCGCCGTGAGCACCACCGACACCGGAGGCGTGTTCACGACGAAGAGCCCCGTGACACAGGTGATGGCGCCACCGGAGCCCACCAACTCACCGCGCAGCACGTTGATCCCCTCGGTGAGGAGGATCCCCTCGAACGTGTACTCGGTCTGGTCCGCGGTGACGGAAACATCCCTGAGCACCGTCGTCCCCCGCTGCAGCCGGAGAACTCCCGCCCGGCCCGGCAGGGACACCTTGACCGGAATGGCGAGCCCGCCGCTCGGCTGCACCGCGCCGCTGTCACGGCCGAGCGTCGAACCCGCCACCGGGGAGACGAACTCCAGGGAGCCCGGGTCCAGGTTCAGCACCAACGGCTTCTTCAATGTGACGGTGTTGCCCGCCAGGTCCGTGGCCGTCAACGTCAGCGTGCAGGCGCCAGAGCGAGGCACCGTCACCTCGCGGAGCAGGGCCATGCCCGAGGTATCCGCCTTCGCGGAGACAGCCGCCGCCAGCTCGCACCCCGTCACGCTCACCGTGCTCTCTGGCTCGGTCTGCGCCTCGACAATGAGCTGCGTGCCCGGAAGCACCGAGGTATCAGTCGTGTTGCCGTCCAGGGTTCCAGTGTCATCCGGAGCTCCGCGAACCCGCGCCGCGAGCGCCGGGGCCTGGGTGTCCAGACGAACGTCGAGCGCCTGGCTCACGCCCCCCGGGCACTGCGCGACGAGCTCGAACTCTCCATTTCCCGGAAGGGTGGAGAGGGACACCGTGGTGGTGCCTCCGGAGACCGTCCCTGACACCTCCACCACTGGAGCCAACACCCCAGGCTTGAAGGCCCGAACGGTGACAGGACCCGACTCCGCTTCCACCTGGACGGAGAGCGGGAGGTCCCCCGCGCCACGCACCGCATGGTCGCGCGGGGACATGATGCGGCAGGCCTTGCGACCCGTCGCCACCACCACCGTCTTCAGCAGACACGACTCGAGGCCCGCGACGTTACGGACGCAGGCGCGCAGGGTGTTCTCCCCTTCGGCGAGGTCCGCGGTGAAGTCGGCCACGAGCATTCCGTCCTCGCGCCGGGAGTTCACGCGCACCGGCAAACCGAGCCGGCCATTGACGGACTGCCAGAACTCCACCGGGGTCCCTTCCGAGACACCCTCGACGGTGGCGCGCACCGGGAGCTGCACACCGTTCGCGGGGTTGGCATCTCCATCCTTGTTCACGGACTCCGCCGCCGTCAGCGCCAACAAGGGCGCGGTGTTGGCCACCGCCACGGAGAAGGACTGCTGCTTCACGTTGCCGCCAGAGTCCGCCACGCTCAACGTGAAGTCATGCGTCCCCGCCCCTGGCACCAACACGGACGGGAAGGACACACCACCAGCCTTCACGTCCGCGGTGAGCACCTCCCCGCCCTCGCGAGACAGCGTCGCCGAGGCCCCGTCCTCGCAGCAGCCCACCGCCGCCTCCACCTTGAAGGTGGTGGTGGCCACGGGCGCCACGGGCCCGGACACCTCCACGCGCGGCGCCACCGTGTCCACGGAGAGGGCACGCCGGGGACTCGTCACAAGCCTGTCTCCAAACTTCACCACCGCGTAGCAGTCGGCCACCTGGGCCTCGCACGCAGCCTGGGTGAGCGTCACCGGCACTTCGGTGGTACCCCCCGGCGCGACAACGAAGTCCGTCGGCGGGAGGCCACAGGCCTTCTCACACACCAGCGTGCCCTCGCGGCCCGCCAGCCCCGCGGTGCGCAGCTTGAAGCGCACCTGGTAACCCGGCATGGCGGGGTCCGCGTCATCCGACTCACGCAGCACCTGGCCCTCGGCGGGGCTGGTGAGGTCCACGCTCCACGTCTCCGCGCCCACCGTCACGCTCTGACTGCGCGTGGCCGTGCGCTTGGAGCCCTCCTCCTCCACCGTCACCCGCAGCACGGTGGTGCGCCCCGGCAACGTCACCCGGGGGAAGCGCACGCGCCCGCCGTCGAGCACTCCCGCCGGGCCCTCGTGCCACGACGACTCTCCCGGCAATTGCACCTCGAGCGTCGCCTTCCCCAGCGTCACCGCTCTCCCGGCCGAGTCCGCCGCCGCCGCCACCACGTCGTATTGGAAGCCCTCGGTCGCGGGGTCCGCGTCATCGCCCATGGCCAGGCGCTGTCCATCCACCGGCTGCTCGAATGCCACCGTCAGCTCGGACTCCACCGGCGGCTCGCAGCCTTTACACCCCGCCACCCACAGCGCACACACCGCCAGAAGCCATTGCCATCCCGCTCGATGCATGACTGCCTCTCGATGTACCGGTACAGGCGCCACCGGGCTCATGGCCCGAGCACCAACACCTTCTTGTCCACCAGGAGCTTCACGAAGGTGACCGTGTCCGCACGGCATACCTCGGGCTCCACATCAAACTCGTCGCACAACGCGGCCACGATGCCGCCCACCGTCCGCCGTCCATCCACCAGCTCGAGGATGCGCTCGGCCACCTCGGACACCGCGCCGTCCTCGTCCTCGAACGTGTGCAGCGTGTCGTCGAGCCCCACCGCCAGCATCCGGTCTCCCACGCGCTGAAGGCCTGCGTCCGGGTGGAGGCGCGGCACCGCATCCATCACGTCACCCATGCGCGCGCGTCCTCGTTGGTCACCATGACGGCCCCCTGTCCCTCTGGGCAACCGGGCCTCCCAGCCCTGTGCGAAGCGGCACGATGCTACAAGTCCCCCTCCCCCCGAGCCAGAAACCGCCGCCAGTCTGCTCGCTCCTGTTGTCCACTACTGGGGAACAGTTATGACGAAGGCGCGTCGCCGCCCACGCGCGGACGAGGAGCCAGGAAAATTCCATGAACACGATGACAGAGGGCCAGATGGCGCCCCAGCAGAGCTGGTGGGGCCGCAATTGGAAGTGGGTGGTGCCCACGGGATGTCTGGGATTGCTGCTCTCCTGCGGATGTCTGAGTGCCCTCATCTTTGGCGTCACGTGGCAGGCCCTGCGAGGCACGGGCGTCTTTGTGGAGGCAGTGACCCAGGCGAAGCAGTCGCCCGAGGTTCGTCAGGCGCTCGGCGAGCCCGTCGAGGCGGGCTTGATGCTCCAGGGCTCCATCCAGTCCCACAATGATCAGGGCTCGGCGAACTTCTCCGTGCCGCTCACGGGCCCGAAGGGCGAAGGCACCCTGTACGTCGAGGCCTACAAGAATGGGGAGGACTGGAAGTTCACCACGCTGCGGGTAGACATCCCCGGGCGCCCGGGCATCGATCTGCTCGGCGGAGCTCCCGCGCCGCCTCCCGATACCATCCCGTTCCCCGACTCGCCCCCGGAGCTCCCGGACGTCGAGCCCCTCCCCGACGAGGACGAGCCCTCCGAGCCCGAGGAGCCTCGCGACGAGCGGCCCACGGAGCGGAAGAAGGAAGACATCGAGCTCTGAGCCCCGCAACGCGGAAGGGGCGGCGCCGAGGAGTCCTCCCCGTCACCGCCCCTCCTGGAGGCCAGGGCTCGGAACGCGCCGAGCCCCGCTGTCCGACGGACTAGCCCTTGGCCTTGTGGATGGCCTCGCGCAGCGCAGGCAGCACCTTGAAGAGGTCTTCCACGAGCCCGTAGTCCGCCACCTGGAAGATGGGGGCCTCGGGATCCTTGTTGATGGCGACGATCGTCTTGGAGCTCTTCATACCGGCGAGGTGCTGGATGGCTCCGCTGATGCCCGCGGCGATGTAGAGCTGCGGCGCCACGACCTTGCCCGTCTGACCCACCTGCAAGTCATTGGGCACCCAGCCGGCGTCGCACACCGCGCGCGAGGCGCCCACCGCGGCACCCAGCTCGTCGGCCAGCGCCTCAATCTCCTTGAAGTCGCCCTTGGTGCCACGACCGCCGGAGACGACCACGCGCGCCTCGGTGAGCTCGGGCCGCGCGCTCTTGACCTCCTTGAAGTCCACGAACTTCGTCTTGCTCGCCTCCACCTTGGGCGAGAAGGCCTTCACCTCGGCAGCGCCCTGACCGCCCTGGACGGCAGGGAACTCGGTGGCGCGCAGCGTGAACACCTTCACCGGCGTGGTGAGCTTCACCTCGGCGAAGACGTTGCCCGCCCACATGGGCCGAGTGAAGGTGATGTCCGCGCCACTGCCATTGAAGCCCATGACGTCCGTGGCCATGGCGGCCTGCAGACGGGCGGCCACGCGCGGCATCAGGTCCTTACCCTGAGCGGTGGACGCCATGCCCACGTAGTCGGCGCCAATGGACTTCGCCAGCTCGGCGATGGCCGGGGCATACGTCTCGGCCAGGTAGTGCTCGAACTCGGGAGCCGCGGCGGTGTGCACCACCTTGGCACCCAGGCCCTTGAGCTCCTCGGTCACCTTGGAAGGGTCCTTGGAGAGCAGCACCGTGTGCAGCTCCGCGCCCGCCTTGTCGGCGAGCTGCTTGCCCGCGCCCAGGGCGTTGAGGGTCGCCTTGCGCAGGTTCCCGTCCGGCTGCTGCTCCGCAACGATGAGAATGATCGGCATGTTCAGCTCCAATTCTCGAAGAAGAAGGGAAACAGCGTCCCCGTCAGACGACCTTGGCCTCGTTGCGCAGCTTGTCCACCAGCGTCGCCACGTCCGGCACCTTGATGCCCGCCTTGCGAGGAGGAGGCGCCGCCATCTTCAGCACCTGCACCTTCGGGGTGACGTCCACGCCCAGCTTGGCCGGCGTCAGCTCCTCGATGGGCTTGCTCTTGGCCTTCATGATGCCCGGGAGGCTGGCGTAGCGCGGCAGGTTCAGGCGCAGGTCCGTGGTGACCACCGCCGGCAGCGCGCACTCGAGCGTCGCCAGGCCGTTGTCCACCTCGCGCACCACGCGCACGCTCTTGCCGTCCGCGCCCACCGTCAGCGCCGGCACCTTGTTCTTCTCCTGCTCGCTCTCGAGCGACTCCACCTTGGAGGCGAACGTGGCCTGGCCCCAGCCCAGGAACTCGGCCAGGTACTGGCCCACCTGGTTCTGGTCGTCATCAATGGCCTGCTTACCCAGGATGATGACGTCCGGCTTCTCCTTCTCCGCCACCTTCTGCAGCAGGCCGGCCACGCCCATCTGGTCCAACGAGCCCGTGTGGTTCACCCACACCGCGCGGTTGGCGCCCATGGCCAGCGCATGCCGCAGCTGCTCCTGCACTTCCTTGCCGCCGATGGAGACGACCACCACCTCGCCGCCATGCTTGGCCACGAGACGCAGTCCCTCCTCGACGCCAATTTCGTCGAAGGGATTGATCTTGTACTTGAGCCCCTCCTGAACGATTCCCGAGCCGTCCGGCTTCACCTTGATCTTGGACTCGGGGTCTTCCACGCGCTTGGCGGTGACGAGGATCTTCACGGTCGTCCTTCTCCTTAGAGCGGGTACTCCCAGAACTATCGGAACGGGCGCATTCTCATGACGCAATGCGCCGCGTACGGGGCGTTGATTTACGCATCAACGCCCCGGTCCGGCAACCGGGAAGAGCAAGGAGCGGACAGTTTTTCTTGTTTACTTGAACAGCTCGCGCGCGATCACGAGGCGCTGCACCTGGCTGGTGCCCTCGTAGATTTGGATGAGCTTGGCGTCGCGCATGAGCTTCTCCACCGGGTACTCCTTGATGTAGCCGTAGCCGCCGTAGATTTGAACGGCGTCGGTGGCGACCTTCATGGCCATGTCAGCGGAGAAGCACTTGGCGTAGGACGACTGCAGGGAGGCGCGTTGGCCCTCGTCGAGCAGCCAGGCGCTCTGGTGGCATAGCAGCCGCGCCGCCTGGATGTTCATGGCCATGTCCGCGAGCATGAACTGAATGCCCTGGTGCTCGCGGATGGGCTTGCCGAACGTCTTGCGCTGGGCAGAGTACTCCAGCGAATACTCGAGCGCGGCGCGGGCGATGCCCACGGAGAGGATGGCGGTGATGGGACGGCTGTTGTCCAGCGTCTCCATGGCGATGCGCCAGCCCTCGCCCTCCTCGCCGATGCGGTTGACCACCGGGACGCGCACGTCCTCGAAGGTGAGCGCCACGGTGTCGCTGGCGCGCTGACCCATCTTGTTCTCGTGCTTGCCCACGGTGAGGCCCTTGGGACGGCCCTCCACCACGAAGCACGTAATCCCCTTGTGCTTCTTGGCCTTATCCACGGTGGCGAACACCGTGTACTGGTCCGCGTGGCCACCGTTGGTGATGAAGCACTTGGAGCCGTTGAGCACGTAGTGGTCGCCGTCGCGCACCGCGGTGGTGCTCATGTTGGCCACGTCCGAGCCCGCCTCCGGCTCGGTGAGGCAGAACGAGGCGAGCTTGAACTTCTCGGTGAAGGGCGTGAGCAGGCGCTTCTTCTGCTCGTCGGAAGCGCCCACGATGATGGGCAGGTTGGCCAGGTCATTGGCCGTGATGGAGGTGGCCATGCCCGCGCAGCCCCAAGCCAGCTCCTCGTAGGCCAGGAGCTGATCCACGTGCGACAGCCCCACCCCGCCGTAGGCCTCGGGGATCGCCATGTTCAGCAGGCCGTTCTCCCAGGCGGAGACGATGATGTCCCGGGGGAACTCCGCGGTCTCGTCGTGATGGGCCGCCTTGGGGCGGATGACCTCACGCGCGAACTTGCGAGCCATCTCCTGCAGGGCGCGCTGGGATTCATTGAATTGGAAGTCCATCGGGGTTTCCTCGCGAGCTCGGGGTGGGCACGGACACGTCTTGAGCAGAAGATTCCAACACTCCAATCCACTGAGAACGCGTCATGCTTGTGTTGTTTGACGAATACCCCGCTGGCCAGAATACTGCCAGCCGTCAAGTATCGGGCCGGAACCCTGTTGAGGGGGAATCAACTACATGCATCGACTGTTGAAGTTCGCTGGCGCCCTGGCGCTGGTGTTGGGAATCGCCGCTTGCCCAGGGCCAGACAAGCCGGAGGGCGAGCCCTTTCTGTCGGTGAGCGCCAAGCCGCGCGCCATTGACGATCAGGGCCAGACCGCCACCATCAGTGTGAACGCCACTGACGCCCAGGGTGAAGCGGGAACGGGCACCGTGGAGCTGACCGCCTCGGCCGGCATGTTCGAGGATGACCAGAAGACCACCACGCTGACGCTCTCGGGCGGTAGCGCCACCGTTGAGTTCAAGTGCCCGAAGGCCCAGGACTCGGCCTGCAAGGGCGCGGTGACGATCGACGCGAAGTGGAACCAGACCACCGCCAAGACGACCCTCCAGGTGGGGGGGACGGTCATTGACCCGGGCGATGGGGGCACCGACGGAGGGACCGACGGAGGTTCTGACGCGGGTGACGGTGGAGACGGAAACCCCTCCTCGAAGTTCAAGGTCAGCATCCAGAGCGACAAGCCGGCGCTCGTGGCCAACACCGGCGATCGCGTGATCATCACCGCGACGGTGACGCGCACCGCGGACAACAGCCCGGTGGCGAACGGGACGCCCATCACCTTCGCCACGGACAAGGGCTCCTTCCAGCCGGAGGCAGGATTCCAGAACACCATCGTCAACACGGTGGACGGCAAGGCCACCGTGTCGCTCTACGTGGCCGGCGCCGG
Organism: Archangium minus; assembly: GCF_044360475.1. NCBI lineage: Bacteria > Pseudomonadati > Myxococcota > Myxococcia > Myxococcales > Archangiaceae > Archangium > Archangium minus. The sequence continues at coordinate 2,790,379 of NZ_CP043494.1, read as the reverse complement.
GGCCGGCAGCGCGCGCGTCACCATCACCGTGGAGAACGAGACGTCGGCGATGACGTATCCCTTCATGGACGTGTCCTCCATGTCCCACGTGAAGACCACCACCACCAAGGATCAGCTCGGTGTGGAGTCCTCTGGCCGTGAGACCACCACGCCCATCGTCTTCAAGCTGATCAACGCGAGCGGGCAGCCCGTGCCGAACGTCGACGTGAGCTTCTCGGTGTCGGGCGCCGCGGGTGCGAGCGTCACGCCGAGCGCGACGACGGATGCCTCGGGACAGGTGACCACCACGCTGCGCGCGGGCAACTCGGTGGGTGTGGCCATCGTCAGGGCTGTGGTTACCGCCACGCGCGACTCCGTCCGGCCCATTGATGCCAACCACCCGGGTACCCCCATCGTCGGTGGCAAGCCGTCCGACGACGGGTTCCTGGTGGACTGCGCCAAGAAGAACCTGGGCGCGCTCCACGCGAGTCCCGTGAAGCAAGTCACCACCACCTGTACCGCCAAGCTGGTGGATCGCTACGGCATCCCCGTGGGCCTGAAGACGTCAGTGCAGTGGTACCCCGAGGCGGGCTCCATCAACAGCCCCGTGGAGTCCAAGCCCCAGACGACCAGCACTCCCGCTGCCGACACGGGCGTGGCCACCACCATCTTCAGCACTACCGGCTACTTCCCTCCCTACCCGGTCGAGCCCCTGCCGGGAGAGAGGGTGCACAATGGTCGCAACCCTCGCGACATGGCGGTGACGGTCATCGCCGTGGTGGCGGGCGAGGAGGACTTCACCGACGGCTCCGGCCCCGATGGCAAGCTCAACGGTCAGTGGGATCCCGGCGAGTGGTTCGTGGACCTGGGTGAGCCCCTGGTGGACCGCAACGACAACGGCGTCTGGGATCCGGGCGAGTTTTTCATCGACACCGAGCGCATCGACTGCGCCGACCCGAGCAAGCCCGCGACCCGCAACGACAAGTGGGATGGACCCAACGGCTGCTGGGACGGAAACACGCAGATCTGGCGCGCCATCCACATCGTCTACTCCGGCCCCCTGGATCCGACCAACTTCGAGCTCCTCACGCCCCCGGATGCGGCGCCGGCCGTCTACAATGTGCCCCTCAACTCAGTCCGGGATGTGTTCTTCCGTTGGGGCGATGCCTACTCTAATCAGATGTCATCGGATGCCGCGGGATTTACCGTGCAGCGCTCGGGCAATCGCGGCCAGGCCGTGGTCTCGCACACAGCCATGACGGTCGATTACGGTGGGTTCGACATCAACTACACCCGGCGCGTGGCCACGACGCAGCCGGACGGCAGCCTGAAGATCGAAGGGCTGTGCGATGACGGTGCACCGACGCCACCGGGCTCTGACACCTCCCCGGTCAAAACCCGCTGCGTCCACTCGGTGGACTACAGCTTCAACCGCAATGTGGACGGAAACACCGGCTCCGTCCGCCTGACAGGGGCGACCAGCGCGACGGGAGGCCCGGTCCGCAGCGACATCGAGCTCAAGGCCAGCCACTCCTTCTCGCCGACGATCATCCTCAAGGTCTTCGAAGCGATCTTCCAGTAACGAGCGCTCCGAGCCGTAGATAGCACGAGGCCACCGCGCCAGGACGGGCGGTGGCCTCTGTGTTTCTCGGGCAACTGGCCCGGGAGCAAGCTACGGCTTGGTGGCCTTGGGCACCTTCTCCCAGTCGGCCAGGAACTTCTTGATGCCGATGTCGGTGAGCGGGTGGTTGGCCAGCTGGGTGATGACGTTGTAGGGCAGCGTGGCCACGTCCGCGCCCATGCGCGCCGCCTGCAGCACGTGCACCGGGTTGCGCACGCTCGCCACCAGCACCTGCGTGGTGAAGTCGTAGTTCTGGTAGATCTCGATGATGTGGGCGATGAGCTCCATGCCATCCTGGGAGATGTCGTCCAGGCGGCCCACGAACGGCGAGATGTACGTGGCGCCCGCCTTGGCGGCCAGCAGCGCCTGGTTGGCGGAGAAGCACAGCGTCACGTTGGTGCGGATGCCATCGGAGGTGAGCGCCTTGACAGCCTTGAGGCCCTCCACGCCCATGGGAATCTTCACCACCACGTTGTCGTGAATCTTCGCCAGCCCCTGGCCCTCCTTGATGAGCTCGGGAGCTTCCAGCGAGACGCACTCGGCGCTGACGGGGCCATCCACGATGGAGCAGATCTCCCGGATGGTCTCCTCCAGGCCGCGGCCCACCTTGGCCAGCAGCGACGGGTTGGTGGTCACGCCATCCAGCACGCCCATCGCGTGGGCCTTGCGGATTTCCTCGACGTCAGCGGTGTCGATGAAGAACTTCATCTCGTACACTCTCCAGGTTCAGGTGGTAGCGCTAACAAGCCTGTCCTCAATGAAATCCACGCTCGCAGGGCATGCGCTCCAGTCTGCCCGCCAGGCGAGAAGGCGCGTAGCCGATGCCCTCCGGTGCGTCAAGCTGGCAGGCCCGCCCAGGCCGGGGGTACAAGGGCCCCCATGGCCCGAGTCCCCCGTAACACCGCCCGAAAGCCCCGCCTTCGCGCCATCCCAGGCCAAGCCACGCCCGCTCCCACGCCCTCCCAGGACGAGCGCGAGGCCACGCTCGCCTATGCGCGCAGCGTACTCGAGGCCGAGGCCCAGGCGATCCTCGGGCTGACGGGACGGCTGGGGGACTCCTTCCTGCGAGCGCTGGAGCTGGTACGCGACTCGAGCCAGACCGTGGTGACGGGCATGGGCAAGGCGGGCCTCATCGGCCAGAAGCTGTCCTCCACCCTGGCCTCCACCGGCATCCGCTCTGTCTTCCTGCACCCCGCCGAGGCCGTGCACGGAGACCTGGGTCGCGTGGGCCGGGGGGACGTCATCCTCGCGCTCTCCAACAGCGGTGCCAGCGAGGAGCTGGTGCGCCTGCTGCCCTCCTTCAAGCGGCTGGGTGCCCCCGTCATCGCCATCACCGGCGACCCGGAGAGCCCCCTGGCCCGAGGCTCGGACGTGGTGCTGGACATCGGCCGCATCGAAGAGGCCTGCCCCATGGGCATGGTGCCCACCGCCTCCACCGCGGCCCTGCACGCCATCGGGGACGCGCTCGCCATGGCCGTGCTGCGCGCCCGGCCCTTCGGCTCCGCCGAGTACGCCCTGCTCCACCCCGGTGGGAAGATTGGCCGCTCCGTCATGCGCGTCTTCGAGCTGATGCGCTCGGGCAACGCCAACCCCGTCGTCCGAGACAGCGCGAAGCTCTCCGAGGCCGTGGTGGTGATGACCAACACCCCGGGCCGGCCCGGCGCCACCAACGTCGTCGACCGCCAGGGGCGGCTCGTGGGCATCTTCACGGACGGAGACCTGCGCCGGCTCGTCGAGCAGGGGCGCACGGACTTCGACCTGCCCATCCGCGAGGTCATGGGCAAGCGGCCCCGGTGCGTGGGCCCCGAGGTGCTGGTGCTCGAGGCCACCAAGCTCATGCGCGAGTTCCGCGTGGACCAGTTGCCCGTGGTGGACGCCGAAGGCAAGTGCGTGGGGCTGCTCGACGTTCAGGATCTGCTCGCCGCGCGGTACTTCTGAGTGCCCTAGGATGCGCGCCATGCGCTTCCTAACCCCCTGTGTCCTCCTGCTGGCCGTGGCCTGCGCGCACACGCCAGCGCCCTCCTCCACCTCCACCTCCACCCCCGCGACGACCGCTCCGGCCGCCACCACGCTCCCCTCCATGGAGCCCCCGGCCACGCCGAAACCGGGCTGGCTCATGGTCTACCGGGCCGACACGCTGATGCGCCAGGGGAAGCACGCCGAGGCGCTCCCGCTCTACCAGCAGGCCTGGGCCGCGGGGAATCGGAAGGGGGACACCGCCTACTCCGCCGCGTGCGCCGCGGCCCTCGAAGGGCGGAAGGACGAGGCGATGACCTGGCTGGAGCGCTCCGTGGAGAACGGCTTCCGCGACGCGGAGTGGATGAAGCAGGACGAGGATCTCTCCTCCCTGCGCGAGCTGCCGGCCTTCACCGCGCTGCTGGCCAAGCTTCCCACGCTCCCCCCGCACGCGGAGGAGGGCGGCGGCGGCAACCCCGAGCTGCAGCGGCTCATGGCTGAGGACCAGGCGGATCGCCGTCCCCCGGCGGGCCCCATCACCCCCGACCACTGGAAGCAGATCGCCGAGCGCGACCAGCAGCGCCGCCAGCGCGTGAGCGAGCTGCTCGACGCGGGGGCCGCGAAGACGGGAGCGGACTTCTTCGCCGCCGCGCTCGTCTTCCAGCACGGCAACGCGCTGGAGGACTACGCCCGAGCGCGTGAGCTGGCCGCCGAGGCTGCCCGCCGAGGCCACCCGCGCGGCCTCTGGCTCACCGCCGCCGCGTGGGACCGGTGGCTGATGAAGGCCGGCCAGCCCCAGCGCTTCGGCACCCAGTACCAGCTCGACAAGGCCACGGGAAAGATGAGCCTCTACCCGGTGGACCCGGCGGTGACCGACGCCGAGCGTGAGCGCTGGGGCGTGCCGCCTCTCGCGGAGATCCGTCCCCAGATGTAGCGCCCGAGGCCTACCCGCCGAAGACGTCGGCGAGGTAGCGCCCCTGCGTCTCCAGCTCACACACCCAGGCAGTGGCCTGCTCCGCGGTGCACCCGGTGCGCTCCTGGTGGATACGCGCCACGGTCTCACGCACCGCGGGCGCCATGTAACGACCATCCCCGCAGACGTACAGACGCGCGCCCGTGTCGAGTAGCGCCCCGACTCGCTCCCGCTCCTCCCACAGCCGGTGCTGCACGAACTTCACCCCCTCGCGCTCCTGCCGGAAGAAGGCCGGGTACACCTCCACCACACCCTGCCGCTGCCAGGCCTCGAGCTCCTCGCGGTAGAGGAAGTCCACCTCGGGGTGATCGCACCCGAAGAACAGCAGCGCCTTGCCGAGCTGAGTCCCCCGCTCCGCCAGCCGCGCCCGCTCCTGGATGAACCCACGGAAGGGCGCCAGTCCCGTGCCCGCGCCCACCATGATGACGGGAACACTGGGGTCCTCGGGCGGCCGGAAGGGGGAGTGCGGCTCGCGCAGCACGGCGTGGATCCGCGTGCCCGGCTCCACACGCGTGAGGTAGCTGGAACACGCCCCCTTGTAGCGACCACGCCCCGACCAGGCCGGCGCATCCACGACCGCGACCGTGAGCGTGCACCGCTCTGGCGCCTCGAGGGGCGAGGACGAGATGGAGTAGCGGCGCGGCTTCATCGGCGGCATCAGCTCGAGGAACACCCCGAACGGGAGCTCGCACGCGGGGAACTCCTCGAGCAGCTCCAGCACGCTGAGCCGCTTCTCGAGCACCTGCGTGCGGTACACCTCCGGCTCCGCGCCTCCCTCGCCCGCGAGCGCGAGCAGCCGCTTCTTCTCGGGAGGGCACGCGGTGTACTTCGCCAGGAGCTGGAGATCCCTCCGCGTGGCGGGCGTCGACAGCTCGACGTAGCGGCCCAGCAGCGTGCGCACCGTCACGGGCCTGTCGAACGGCAGCGTGCTCGGCTCCTCGCGGGTGCGGCGGATGAGCACCGTCTCGTCCGGGCTCAACTTGAAGCGCCGCGCCACCCGCTCCACCTGCTCGGGCGCGTTCTCCGGGAGCACCGCGAGGTGATCGCCCGTCCGGTACGACACCCCGTCCGGCAGCCGCACCTCGAGGTGGCGCTTCGAGCGCCCGAACGGTGACGACATGTCCACGAGCTCGCGGTTGGCCACCACCTCCACCGGCATCACGCCGTGGGCGGCCTCCAGCGGATCCGCCGCCTGGTCGAGCCGCTCCACCTCGTAGCGCGGCGCCTGGTTCGCCTCCGCGGTCTCTACCCCGAAGGCCTCACCGAGCGTGGGCCACACGCCCTGGTACCAGCCGTCGAAGTCGCCGAAGAAGTCGGCGCGCGCGTCCGCCTCACCCCGGGTGAGCATCCGCTGCGCGCCGGCTGCGGCCAGCCGCTCATCCACGCGCTTCGGCACGGCCTGCCAGGTCGCGGCCCAGTCTCGGTTGCCGCAGCCGAACACGGCGTAGCGCACTCCGGAGAGCGCCCCGGGCTGGAGCCCCTCCAACCACAGGCAGAACGCCCGCGCGTTGTCGGGAGGATTGCCGTTGTACGAGGCGGTCACGATGACCACCGCCCCCTCGGGAGGCAGACGCCCCACATAGGAGTCCATCGTCCCGAGCGTGGGCACGTACCCCTGCAACACCGCATCACTCGCGATGCGCTGGGCGAAGGCCTCCGACGAGCCCGAGTTCGAGCCGTACAGCACGAGCAGCGGCGTGCCGTGCTGCGCCACGGGGCTGGACGTCCACTTCGGCTTCTGGGGAACCACCGCCGCGGCAACCGGCCGCAACTCCACTCCCGTCCGGTCCGCATCCGTCCGCGCACGCACGCGCATCCGGAAGCCCTCCGGCTTGAGCGTCAGCGTCTCCTTGATGTGGAGCTGGTACCGGGTGTGGTCGATGAGCTGGAAGCGCTGCAGGAGCATGCCCAGCACCAGCAAGGCCTCCTGCATGGCGAACGGGCGGCCGATGCACGCGCGCTGTCCGTTGCCAAAGGGCTTCCAGGCATTGAGCGGACGTGCCGCGACGGCCTCGGGGCTGAAGCGCTCTGGCTCGAAGCGCTCCGGATTCACCCACACCTCCGGATCTCGGTGCAGCATCGGCGTGAGGACCATCACCGACTCGCCCTTGCTCACCGGCCACGCACCGCCGAGCACCGTGTCCTCGCGCGCATACAGACCGAAGGCGGGCGCCGTGGGCCACAGGCGCAGCGACTCGCGCAGCACCTGGTCCAGGTAGGTGAGCTTGCCCAGCACCTCGAACGTGGGGCGTCGCGAGAGCTCCCTGCCGAGCACTCGGTCCACCTCGGCGGTGGCACGCGCGAGCACGTCCGGGTGCTGGAGGAGCTGGTAGAGCGTGAAGGACAGCAACCCGCTCGTCGTCTCGTGGCCGGCGATGAGGAAGGTCACCACCTGGTTGCGGATGTTGTGGTCGTCCAGCCGCTGGCCGCTCACCGAATCCACGCCCTGGAGCATGAGGCTGAGCAGATCCTTCCGCGTGGCGGCATCCCCGTTGCGGCGCCGCTCGCGGATGACCTCGTCGACCACCTGGTGCATGTACGCGATGTCGCGCTGGTACTGCTGCTGCGTCATCAGCATCAGCCGCGTCTTCAGGGGCAGGCGCCGCGCGCGATCACCCGCCTCGGCGAGGCTGCGCACCATGGCGTCCACGAAGGGGTGCATCTCCCGCTGGTAGAAGCTGTTGAAGCGGTACCCGAACCCGCAGAGCGCGATGGTGTCGAGCGTCAACCGCGTCATGTTGTCCGTGACGTCGAGGTCCGCGTCGGGCCCGAGCCGCTCCCACTTCGTGAGCAGCTGCTCGGCGATGTCGAGCATGAAGTCGAAGTAGTCACGCATCGCCTGGGGACCGAAGGCCGGCATCAGGATGCGGTGCGCGAGTTCCCAGTTGGGCTCGTCCGTGTACGCGGTGAAGAGCCCGTCCCCAGCGAAGTCTCGGATGTTCTTCAGCGCGCCGCCCACGGACTTGTCGAAGCGCCGCTCGTCACACACCTCGTCCACCAGCGCGTGCGAGCTGACGACGAGCACGGACCTGCCCGGAAACGTCAGCCGGAAGATGGGCCCGTACTCCCGGCTCAGCTGCATCAGCGACTGGATGGGCGTCTCCGACTCCACGTCGGGGATGTTGCCCACCAGCGGGCGGGTACGAGGCTGCGGAATGGGCGCAGAGGTGGAGACGGCGCGCATGGGGATGCTCCTGTCCCAAGGGACTTATAGCTCAATAAGGCTTATTGAGTAATAAGCACCTCCACGCACCGCGTCAACCGCACGCGGAGTGTCAGTCTCGTGTCCGGGGTGTCAGTCTCGTGTCCGACGCGAGGTGGAGCCCTTCCGAGGAGTCGGGCGGTCTGCCGCCTCAGGCGAGGACTCGTCGGGAGGGGAGGACGCCTGAGGAGAGAGGAGCCCGCGCAGCACCATGTCCACCACGAAGTCCGCGTACCGCGCGATGACGCGCTCGTCCCTCATGTCCAGCTCGAAGGAGCGCTGGGCGGCCCGGGGCTCGGCGAAGGGCTGGGTGATGGCGCCGATGAGGGCGAAATAGGCGAATTTCGAGTCGATGGGACGGAGGGTCCCCTCCTCCGTCGCGGCGGAGAGCTCATTGAGGAGGAAGGCCATCGGGCCCTTGCGCCACTTGTCGAAGATGACATCAAAGGCCTCACCCCCGGCGCTGCTCTCCGTGCGCACGAGCCGGGAGAACTCCGGACGGCGGCCACTGAAGAACACGGCGGTGCGCAGCAGGTGAGCCAGCCGGGTCCTCCGGTCCAACCCCTCCACCTCTCGCAGCGTCTCCTGGATGAGCGTGTGGAGCTCCTTGAAGAGCTCCTCGATGACGGCGTCCCAGAGCCCCTGCTTCGAGCCGAAGTGGTGGTGCACCAGGGGCTGGGTGACGCCGGCCAACCGGGCAATGCCCGCGGTCGTTGCTCCCGCGTAGCCGCGGTCCGCGAACTCCTTCGTGGCCGCGGCCAGGATCTCCGCGCGGCCACTCCCTGAGACGTGACGAGTGCTCACAACCCCATCGTGCGGTCTCGCGAGCGCCCTGGCCAGTCCTCAAACCACGCGAGCTGACTATTGGTCCAGCTTGGCCTGGAGGGAAGCCCGGGACGCGTAGTCCGGCGCGGAGGCCGCCAGCTTCGTCCACAGCGCCTTGGCGCCCTTGAGGTCGCCCTTGGCCTTCAGCGTCTCGCCGAGCTGATCCACCGCCGCCGGATCCGTCCCCACCGCCACGCCCCACACCCGATCCGCCGTCGGCTTGCCCAGGCCAATCAGCGTCCACGCCAGGCCCGCCTTCACCCGCCCGTCCGGCCGCAGCGGCATCACCTGCCGATACGCCGCCAGGGCCTCGTCGAAGCGACCCGTCGCCAGCAGCGCCTCGCCCTGCTCCACCGTCTTCGTGAGCTGGGCCTCCATCTCCGGCGTGCGCTCGACGTTCTCCATCGCCTGCATCGTCTCTTGCGAGAGCGTGGGCGCCGCCGTGTTGTCTCCACCGCCCGCCATCGGCCCCGCCTGGCCGCCCGCCATGGGCTGACCGCCACCGCCGGCCATGGGCCCGCGCGCCATCATCGGCCCCGTCGAGAGGTTCAGCGAGGAGGCCCGGATGCGCCGATCCTCGGCACGCGAGGCCAGCCACTTCTGCCTGCCGCCAGCCTTCACCGCCTCGTCCGCCATGCGGCCCAGCTTGCGCGCCAGCGGCGCCCGCGTGGAGTCCGGGTGCGCCGCGAGGAAGGCATCGAAGCCCTCGCGCGCGGACTGCAGCGCCTTCAGGTCCTCGCCCCGCGTCTCGTACAGCACCGCTGAGCGCCCGAAGAGCGCGTCCGCATACGTGGGCGACACCTCCAGCACCCGCTCGTACACCTTCACCGAGCCGTCCGCGTCCCCGGAGAGGAAGAGCGCGGTGGCGCGCATCGACTCCACCTCCAGCACCGGCTCCAGCGCCGCGCGCGCACAGGCCGCCGCACCCGCGGTGTCACCCTTCTTCGCGCGCTCCGCGGCCGTCGCCGCCATCTGCTCCACCGGCGTCTCGGCCGTGAAGCCGCAGTTGGCCTCCGCCGGGCTCTTCACCGCGGCCTTGCCCAGCTTCTTGCGCTGCGCCAGGAACAGCTCGCGCGCTGCCTTCGCCCGCTCCTCGGCCTGGAGGAAGTACGGGATGGCATCCGCCGGCCGGCCGTTCGTGTAGTAGAGCTTGCCGAGCGACGAGGCGATCTCGAACGTCTTCTCCCGCTCGCGCAGGCCCTGCATCCCGTCCAGCTGCTTGAGCAGCTCCTCGGCGGTGGGCGGCGACCGGCCCGTCATCGGCGGGTGCCCCTCCATCACCGCTCCCCCGGACGCAGGGGCCGTTGAGCCCGAACCGATGGTCGGGTGGCCCTCGGGCAGCGCGCCCGTGTTGGGAGAGGAGGCGGCCGGGGCCTGGGTCCCCGCGCCGATAGGCGGGTGACCAGAGGGCAGAGGAGAGGGCTCGGCGGCGAGCAGGGCCGCGGTGGCCAGGGCGAGGGAGAGGGTCATTACTCGGTTACCGGGAGAAGGGTTTCGGGCCACTGGGTGGCCACGCACCGGCGCACATCCTGCGGCGCGAGCTGAGTGAGCAGCTCCGACACCGTCATGCGAAGCACCGGGTGCTCGGCATCGGGCGCGAGCTCGGCCAGGGGCTCCAAGGCGAAGCGTCGCTTGTGCAGCTCCAGGTGGGGAACCTGGAGGTTGGGGTCCGCCACCACCTCACCCTCCCAGAGGAGGATGTCCAGGTCGATGGGGCGTGGTCCCCAACGCTGACCGGCCGGGTGGCGGCCCATGTCGCGCTCTATCTGCTTCAGGATGCAGAGCAGCCGCTGAGGTGGCAGCGAACACTCCAGCTCCACCACGGCGTTGAGGTAATGCGGCTGGGGCGGACCCACGGGCGCGCTTTCGAAGAGCGACGAGCAGCGCAGAACCGCCACTGCATCGATGCGGGACATCGCCTCCAGGGCGGAGACGAGTTGGGCTTCGCGGTCTCCCTCGTTGGAGCCCAGCCCTACGTAGACGGTGGCGCTCAAGGCTCCATCTCAACAGGGTTGGACAGGGTCCCGATTCCCTCCAGCTCCACTTCCACCGTGTCCCCGGCCACCAGCCGGCCCACACCCGAGGGCGTCCCCGTGCTCACCAGGTCGCCTGGCAGCAGGGTCATGATGTGGGAGATGAAGGACACCAGCCGAGCAGGCCCGAAGATCATGTCGGACGTGCGGCTGTCCTGTCGCACCTGTCCATTCACCCGGCAGAGGATGCGCAGGTCCGCCGGGGACAGGCCGGTGACAATCCACGGCCCGGCACAGGCGAAGGTGTCGTAGCTCTTGGCGCGGGTGTGCTGCACCTCGCGGCGCTGGATGTCGCGGGCCGTCACGTCGTTGATGCAGGTGAGGCCCCAGATGGCCCGGGCAGCGGTGGCCTCGTCCACGTTCTTCAGCCGCTCGCCAATAACGAGCCCCAGCTCCGCCTCGTAGTGCACCTCCTGGCTCGCCTTCGGAATCTGGATGGGCGAGCGGTGCGCGTTGAGCGCGGTGGAGGGCTTCATGAAGATGAGGGGCTCGGGAGGAACGGGCTTGCCCATCTCCTCGGCGTGCTTGCGGTAGTTCTGCCCGATGCACACCACCTTCGAGGCCTCCGCCGGCACGAGCAGCGACACGCCACTCAGCGCCACGCGCCGGCCCGTCTCCGTCCCGCCCGCCCAGGGCGCGCCGGAGAGCACCACCACCTCGTCACCTTCGATGCGGCCGTACTGCGCACGCCCCTCGTCCTGGAAACGGCAATAACGCGTCGTCATGACGTCCTCTGGAAGCCAAGCACGTCGGCCATGTCGTAGAGCCCTGGTGAGCGGCCCGTCACCCAGCGCGCGGCTCGCAGCGCCCCGAGTCCAAACTGGTCCCGGTTGGTGGCACGGTGGGTGAGCTCAATGCGCTCGCCCTCGCCGAAGTAATACACAGTGTGCTCGCCCACGACGTCTCCGCCGCGCAGCGTCTGCACGCCGATCTCCTGCTTCGGGCGCGCGCCAATCTGGCCCTGCCGAGCGAAGGTCAGGTCCTCCTGCCCGCGTCCCAGCGCCGAGGCGAGCACCTCGGCCAGCTTCAACGCCGTGCCCGAGGGCGCATCCTTCTTCATTCGGTGGTGCGCCTCGAGCACCTCCACGTCGTAGCCCTCGCCCAGCACGCGAGCAAACTCGGCGGCCATGCGGATGACCACGTTCACGCCCACGGAGGTGTTGGGGGCCAGCACCACGGGGATGGACTTCGCGCTGGCGGCCACCTCGGCGCGGGACTCGGGGGTGAAGCCCGTGGAGCCGATGACCATGGCCACACCGCGCTCGGCGCACAGACGCGCGTGGGCCACACTGGCCTCCGCGCTGGTGAAGTCGATGAGCACCTGGGCTCGCGCTGACTCGAGCACCCGGCCCAGGTCGTCGCCCACGGAGACACCGAGCGTCCCGAGGCGTGTGGCCTGGCCTGCGTCCTGCCCCACGGCAGCGGAGCCCTTGCGCGCGGTGGCGCCAGCGAGCTCCAGGTCCTTGGCGTCATGGACGAGGCGCAGCAAGGTGCCGCCCATGCGGCCGGTGACTCCGGTGATGACGGTGCGGATCATGGTGTCCTCGGTACCCTCACCCCGACCCTCTCCCGGAGGGAGAGGGAGTTGTGTTGCCCCCTCTCCCACCGGGAGAGGGCGGGGGTGAGGGTATAGCGCTTCCCGGGTTCAGCCCTGAACCAGGCCCAGCTTGCGCAACTCCGCCTCAAGCTTCTTCGCATTGGGCTCGGTCATCGGAACCAGCGGCAGACGCACCTCCGGCCCGAACAGCCCCAGCTTGTGCAGGGCCCACTTCACCGGGATGGGGCTGGACTCGATGAACAGCAGCCGGTGCAGCTCGTTCATCCGCACCTGAAGCTCCCGGGCCTTCTCCAGCTGCCCCGCGCGCGCGGCGGCCACCAGGTCCGCCATCATGCGCGGCGCCACGTTGGAGGACACGGAGATGACGCCCTTGCCGCCGCAGGCGATAAAGGGCAGCACGGTGAAGTCATCCCCGGACAGCAGCGTCAACCGCTCGCCGCACTTCTCCACCAGGTCGATCGCGCGGGCCATGCTGCCCGTGGCTTCCTTGATGGCCACCACCTCGGGGATGTCACACAGCCGCAGTGCCGTCTCTGGCAGCAGGTCCACGCCGGTGCGACCCGGCACGTTGTAGGCGATGATGGGGAAGCCCGGGTGCGCCTTGGCCACGGCCCGGAAGTGCTCCACCAGACCCGCCTGCGTGGGCTTGTTGTAGAAGGGCGTGACGATGAGCGAGCCGTCCGCCCCGGCCTCGCGGACGCGCTTCACACCTTCGATGGTCTCCGCGGTGCTGTTGGAGCCCGCGCCACCCACCACAGGAACCCGACCCGCGGCCTCTTCCACAGCCACGCGGGTGGCGCGGAAGCGCTCCTCGGGGGACATCGTCACCGCCTCACCCGTGGTGCCCATGGGGATGAGCACGCTCGTCCCTCCGGCGATCTGCTGCCGAATGAGTGCACGGTAGGCTGCTTCGTCGAACGCCCCCTCCCGGAAGGGAGTGGCGAGCGCGGTCATCGAGCCTTCGAAAGTCCTCATGAGGCGGCTTATATGTTCAGGGCCGCTCACCGCGCCAGAGGTCCTCGACGCTCTCCCGCTCACGGACCACCCGCCAGGCCGCCCCGTCCACCAGTACCTCGGCCGGCCGGGGCCGCGAGTTGTAGGTAGAAGCCATGCTCATGCCATAGGCCCCAGCGGTCATCAGCGCGTACAACTCCCCCTGCTTGGGGAGCACCACCTTGCGCTGGCGGGCCAGCACGTCCGTGGACTCGCACACCGGCCCCACCACGTCCACCTCCACCTCCTGACCGCGCCGTTGGACAACCGGCTGCAGACCATGGTGGGCGTCATAGAGGGCGGGACGCATCAGGTCGTTCATGCCCGCATCCACCACGACGAACTGTCGGGCAGCCGTCTTCTTGCGGAAGAGCACGCGGGTGACGAGCACCCCGGCATTGCCCACAACCAGACGACCCGGCTCGAAGATGATCGTCGCGCCGGTGTCGCCCACGGCGGACAGTGTGGTGCGCGCGTACTCGGCGGGAGTGGGGGGCGTCTCCTCGGTGTAGGTGATGCCCAGACCGCCGCCGACGTCCAGGTACTGGAGCGCGTGGCCCTGGGCCTTCAGCTCCTTGTAGAGCCCGCCCACCTTGCTGAGCGCGGCCTTGAAAGGCGCGGTGCGGGTGATCTGCGAGCCAATGTGACAGTCCAGCCCCACGGCCTGCACGCCCTTCATCCGCTTGGCGCGGGCGTAGAGGGCCACGGTCTCCTCAAAGGGGACGCCGAACTTGGACGTCTTCAGGCCCGTGGAGATGTGGCGGTGGGTGCGCGCATCCACGTTGGGATTCACACGCACGGCGAAGGGAGCGCGCTTGCCCTGGGCCCGGCCCACGGCGTCGAGCAGGTCCAGCTCCTCGGGGCTCTCCACGTTGAAGAAGAGAATGCCGGCGGAGAGGGCCTGAGCCATCTCGTCAGCCGTCTTCCCCACGCCGGCGAACACCGTCTTGCCCGGCTCGCCGCCAGCAGCCTTCACGCGGGCCAGCTCACCGCCGGAGACGATGTCGAAGCCACTGCCCTCCTGGGCCAGCAGCCGCAGCACCGCCAGGGTGGAGTTGGCCTTCACCGCGTAGCACACCAGGTGCGGGTGCGAGCCGAAGGCCTCCGTCACCACTCGGAAATGCCGGCGGAGCGTGGCCGTGGAGTAGACGTAAACGGGAGTGCCCACCGCATCGGCAATGGCCGACAGGGGCACCTCCTCGGCGTGCAGCACACGCTTGCGGTAGGAGAAGTGATTCACGGAGTTCCAGCGTCGGAAGGGGGAGCCGAGGGAGACAGCGGGCCGCGCGACACATCCGTCGGCGGAGGCGACTCCCCTGCGGCGGGACGATTCGACTCGGGCGGACGGGGCGGGCCCTTGATGCCACAGGCCGCCCCCCCCAGCGCGAGTCCGAGCAGCACGACGAAAGCGCGCGGCCGGTTCATGACGTCTTCCTAGAAGCGGATGCCCAGCGTGCCGCGAATGGCGTGGGCCGTGGCCAGCTCGCGCTGGTTGATGACCTCCAGCTCCTGCAGGCCGTTGAGCGGGAAGAGCACGGACCAGTCCACGCGCGCCACGAAGCCATCCTCCGTCTCGTAGCGAGCGCCCACGTTCGTCTCGAAGCCCAGGGGCCGGTTGCTGCCGGAGGGCGTGGACTCGGGGTAGATGGCCTGCGAGTAGATGACGCTGCCGAAGAGATCAAACCCCTGGGTCAGCGTGTAGCGGATGGTGGGCTTGGCGTAGAAGGCATCGGTGACGGTGCCGACGAGCTCGCGCCAGAGGATGTTGTCCACGCGGTAGGCGCGGTTGAAGCGGAAGTTGCGGATGAAGCTGTCGCGGCAGCCGCCCAGGCCGCAGTTGTACTGCGGGCCGTCGAAGTCACCCGGCTGGGTGAAGAAGCCCGCGCGCTGCGGACGCTGCCGGCCCGGATAGGCCCCGAAGCCCGGCGCCCGGTCACCCGAGGCGAAGCCCAGCTCCACCTGGATGTTGAGCTGCCCGTTGAGCAGCCGGTACTCACCCACCGCCGCGCCGCCGAAGGACACGATGTCCAGCCGCTGGTTCTGGTTGACGTCGGTGGACTCGGCCAGCGTCAGCGCCCGGTTGTTGATGAAGCCGACCTGGGCGGCCAGCTCGAACTCCACGCGGAACTTCTTCTCCTCGTAACGCAGCCACACGTCCGGGATGTAGAGCGTGGCGCCGCGCGGGATGAAGCCCTGCGTCGGCCCCACCGTCCCGTCCGGGTTGTACGTGGGCGGGCTGCTGTAGAGGCCCGAGGCCGCGTAGCGCTGGGTGCGCCAGCTCAGGTGCGCACCGTAGTTGAGCACGCCCTGGTTGTTGTCCAGCTTGGCCTTCACCTGCTGCGGGGTGTCGCGGCGCGCGACGGCCAGCACCACACTGTAGCTGTCATCCGCGTTGGAGACGTCCACCGGCTGGCTCTGCAAGCCATTGGGGTAGGCGTACTGGCCCTCGGAGTTGAACTCCAACATGGGCGTCACATAGAAGCCATCGAAGGGCTCCGTGACGAACATGACACGGTCCACCACGTCGCCGTAGTCACACTCCAGGCAGTTGCCGTCGTTGCGCAGCAGGCCCAGACCCCAGTGCGCCGTCATGCGGCCGAAGCGCAGCAGACCCACCGGCGTGGACACCTCGCCGTAGGCCTCGCGCACCATGACGGAGTCCTTGAGCGCGTTGAGGGCCGACTTCGGCGCCACCTGCGAGTCGTTGAAGATGTCGAAGAGGTAGAAGCCGTCGCCGGGGAAGCTCCGCGAGGGCGTGGAGCCCAGCAGCACGTTGTCCAGCACATCAATCTGGGCCTTCACCCGCACCTCTTCCGAGATGTTGAAGGTGGGCTCCAGCCGCAGGCGCATGTCGGCGCCCGACTGGGTCTTCTCCGTGGCGCGCGGCGACGGGAAGAGCCGGCGGTCCTGAACCTTGCCCAGATCGAACTGGTGGTAGAGGTTGGGCCGCAGACGGTAGTAGCCGTCCATGGAGAAGATCTCCAGCTTGCGCTTCTCCTCCACCCACTCCTCCTGCCAGTCCGTGGCGAGGGACTGGGTGGCGAGCTGCGCGCGGATCTCCTCACGCATCTCCTGCTTGGCGGCCTCCACGCGCTTCTCCACCTCCTGGCGGATGCGCTCCTCGGTGGAGTCGGCGGTCTCCGGGGTGGCGGGAGCAGCGGTCTCCGGGGCAGGGGCCGGCGTCCCGGTCTGGGGCTCCGGCGTCTGGGCGGCGGCCGTGGCGGAGGCGACGAGCAGGGCCGCCAGCAGGGCGTTGGACGACATAGGGGATTCTTCTCCGGTGCCGCGCGAGTGCGGCGGGTGCAAAGGGCGGGCGAGTCAAGCGGAGTGCGCCGGGGGTGTCAACGACGGCGAGCACCCCGCTTCCCACGTCCGTCCGGGGGTTTACGGCCAGGGTGCTTCGGTTGGCAGTGGGGGCAGCAATGGGTAGTGCGGCCCCCCTGGGCAAAGGATTCCACCGTCGTCCCGCATTGGGCGCAGGGCGTCCCGGCGCGACCGTAGACAAGGAAACGGTTCTCCGCGCCGTCCTCCAGGTACGCGGGCTCCTCGCCCTGCTGCTCCTCGAGGCCGAAGGTGATGGAGGCGTGGATGGCGTCGGCCAGCCGCTGCCACTCGGCCTCGGTGAGCGTCGCGGGCTTGCGCGCGGGGTGGAGACCGGCGCGGTAGAGCGCCTCGGCGGCATGGATGTTGCCCAACCCCGTCACGCGCCCCTGGTCCATCAGCGCCACCTTGAGCTCCTGGCGGGAGTCCCCCACGGCCTCGCGCAGCTGTTCGGCGGTGAGACCATCGGCGAGCGGATCCCTCCCCAGTTCCTTCACAGCCTCCAGCTCATGCAGGCGAGAAGCGGCACAGGGCTCCATGCGGCCAAAGAGGCGCGAGTCGGCGAAGTGGATGACGTCCCCGGAGTCCAGGTGGAAGCGGGCCCGGCTGTAGGGCACCACGGCCCCCTCGGGGCGACGGACGAAGCGGCCCGTCATGCCCAGGTGGGCCAGCAGACCCCGGCCACCCTCGAAGGTGAAGAGGAGGTACTTGCCGCGTCGCTCCAACGACACCAGGCGGCCCTGGAGTGAGGCGAAGTCCTCCCGGCGGGCGCCGCGGAAGACGCGCGAGTCATCGGCCTCGGCGCGCACGACGCGGCGACCGTCCAGCCAATGGACGAGGTTGCGCCGGGCGATTTCGACTTCGGGAAGCTCGGGCATGGCGGCGTGCGGAATTACACCCTTCGCGGGCGCGGCGCATGTCCAACGTGTTACCGCGCTTACATCCGCGTGAAACAGCCCCCCGGAAGGCGGATTCCCCCCGTACATAGGGACGCCTTCCTTCACCCTCCTCTTCCTCTCACTCGGAGGCCTCACATGGCCGACATGCCGCAGAAGAAGTACACGCCCATGCAGTTCACCCACCTCAAGGGGCTCAAGGGCATCAGCGACGCGGTGCTCGAGTCGCACTTCAAGCTGTACGAGGGGTACGTCAACCGCACCAACAAGCTGACCGAGCTGCTCTCGGGGATGCAGGCCAAGGGAGAGGCCGCGGGTGCCAACCCGGCCTATGCCGAGATGACCCGCCGCATGGGCTTCGAGTACAACGGCATGGTCCTGCACGAGTACTACTTCGGCAACATGAAGCCGGGCGGAGCGACCACGCCGGGCGGCAAGCTGAAGCAGGCCATGGAGCAGAGCTTCGGCTCGTATGAGAACTGGCTGGCGGACTTCAAGGCCGTGGGAACGGCGCCGGGCATCGGCTGGGCCATCACCTTCCAGGATCCGCGCACCGGCTGGCTCTCCAACCACTGGGTGACGCTGCACGAGAACGGCAACATCGCCGGCTACACGCCCATCATCGTCATGGACGCGT
This sequence comes from Archangium minus, assembly GCF_044360475.1. Classification (NCBI taxonomy): domain Bacteria; kingdom Pseudomonadati; phylum Myxococcota; class Myxococcia; order Myxococcales; family Archangiaceae; genus Archangium; species Archangium minus. The sequence continues at coordinate 2,772,385 of NZ_CP043494.1, read as the reverse complement.
GGGAGCACGCCTTCGTGCCGGACTACAAGCCGTTCGAGCGCGCCAAGTACGTGGACGCCTACTTCCAGAACATCGACTTCGAGGCCTGCGAGAGCCGCCTGAAGAAGTAATCCCTCTCAAGTCGTTATCCCCGGCGGCGGATGGGTGCCACGAGGCCCATCCGCCGTCGTCGTTTGGGCGGTTACGCCATCTTCCTTGTGGTCCTCCTAATCGGCCTCTCCAGCCCAGTCCCCCTGTGGGTGATTCCTGGCTGGAGCCGGTCTTTTGTTCCCGTAGCGCCGCTCCGCGCTGGGGCCCAGCCCCTTGCAGAGGTACCCGCTGTGTCCTATCACCCTCAGCCAACCCGGTGGCTTGACGGGCGCGCCTGTATTTCCGTGTAATTCCAGAGCGACAGCTCTTGGCCGCGTCGCTTCCGAAGGTGCGCCGTGTCTACCCGTCTTCCTGGCGCTCGCCCTACTGGCGCACGCTCAGGCCCCTGCTCTCGCGCCTGGGCCCTCATCGTCCTCTTCCAGTTTGCGTGTGCTACGGGCCCCTCCCATGGAGGCATCCTTGCTGGCAACCGCCACAACTCGCTCACGCCCCCGCCAGCTCCTAGGGAACTTCTGGCCGCCACGGGGGAGCCCGGGCTCGAGTCCGCCACTGTGTACGTCGTGGATTTCATGGAGCCCGGTGCCGTTGCCACGCGGCCGGTGCCCCTCCCCAGGGCCGAGTTCCAGCAAGCCTTCCAGCGGCTCGCCCACGACGTGCGGCTGGGCGCGAAGACGCCCCGGCGGGCTGCCCACGAGTTGCTGAGCCTCCTGGCGACGCAGCCAGACGCCCCCACGGTGGCCGTAACGGGTTATTGGAAGTTGGAGCACCACCGCGGCGCGGCCCTTACCTGGATACCGGAGCGTCAGGAGGGTCCGGTTGCTCTCACTCCCCAGGCCGAAGAAACCCTGAAAGAGAAGTACCTCAAGTGGTGTGAGCGGCAGGGTCGCGGCGACTGCCTGGGCCTGTTGGACGACGAGCCCTATCTGCGCGCAGATGACCGGCGGGTGTTCGCCCTGGCGCTGGCCTTCGGCTCGGTGCTCGACGAGACGCGCGACGCCCTCACGCACGAGCTGCTGGACGTGAGAGCGCTCGTCTCCATAGTCGTCTGGACGGTGGCCCTCTACTGCATGATGTGGGTGGTGCCCGAGCCGACCACCAAGGCCCTGGCCGCCGGCATGACCCTCCTCCTCATGGGCTACCTGGGCCTCGAGACGGTGTACGGGCTGATGGACGGGTGGGCCCGCCTGGCCGACACAGCGCACCACGCCACCACCTTCGAGGAACTGCGCGCAGCGGGTGCGGAATTCGGCAAGGTGCTGGGCGAGGACGCCGCCCGGGCCATGATTCTCGCCGTGGCCACCCTCAGCGGGCACACGCTGGGGCAGGTGGTGGCGCGGGTGAAGTCGCTTCCGCGCTTCAATCTCGCGGGGGCGCAGTTCGAGGCACAGGGCGGCGCCGCCGTCCTGGGGCGCCTGGAGGTGACGGAGGCGGCGCTCGCGACGGAGGGGGCCCTGGCCAATGCCTTGGTGGCGGCGGAAACGGTAGCCACCTCTCCGCAGGGCCCTATGGCCGTGGTGATGCTCAAGAAGGGGACGGGCAGTGGGCCGGGACAGGCTCCAGGGGGCCGCTCCGCCGAAACCGTCGTCCGTCACCGGGGCGGCAACCGACAGGTGGAGTTGAGCGACGGCCAGCGCTGGCACTTGCCACGCGGTAAGTCGGCCGTGGACATTCCTGGCGAGGACAAGGTAGGCGACATGCTCCAGGATACCGTCACCGAGGCCGCGAAGAAATGGAGGCCCGACAGGCTCTCGCGCAACGAGCGAGACGCCATCAACGAAGCCCTGAAGAAGGGCGAATACTGGCTGGCGCGACTGCTAGAGCGCGAGGCCCGGGGGCGGTTCGTGCACGAAGAGGTCAAAGCCCAGTTGCGAGGGAGCCTTCGGTACAAACACCAGGGAGTGGACGTGTTTGACCTGAAGACGGGCCGCAAGTACGAGATCCTCTCCGGCACGGAGTCGAATCTCGCGCGTCATGGCAGGCGAATGGCGGGGGAGTTCTTCCGGATGCTCACCTTCTGAAAGGAGCAACCATGGGGTGGCTCGAGAACGTCCTCATTGAGGACAGGGAGATTGCAAACGAGCGGCTGGAGTTGACGGACAAGAATTCGCTCTATTTCCTTGGCCCCAACCTGTCGCTTAGAAACTGCACTGTCACCCTAAAGGTCTCCGCCAGGAACCTGATCATCGTTGGGGCACGGTTCATTGACTGCACCTTCGAGGTGAAGCAGGAGCTAAAAAACCACCAGCAATGGGTGAAGGCATCCCTCAAGGGGTGCCGCTTCAAGGGGCGGCTGACCGGGTGCGACTTCGGGCACTGGCCCGACTACGGCACAGGTTGGGAGCACGGGGCCATCGAGGACTGCGACTTCACAGAGGCCCGTCTGGATGGCTGCCGCATCATGGGCTCTGACCCTGCCACCATTCGGTTTCCCAAGTGGCCCTGCTTCACCCTCCTGGACCCCATCGGGCGAGCCCGCGAGCTCAACAGCGTTCAGTGGCCGGGAGGTTTTCGCCCGATCATCGTGGAGGGGCAGTACAGGGATCCTCCCTGCACAATGGCCGTAACGTTCTACGCTCCGTCCCTCGCCAAGCGACGCGAGACCTCCGAGGAAGCACTCAGAGTGGTCGTTGAGCAGTTCGACTGCATTGTTTACTGACGGGGCGGTGCGGGAAGCCGCCTCCTTCGAGTCGTTCTCCCCGGCGGCGGGTGGGTTCCACGAGGGCCCATCCACCATCGCCTTTTGGGCGGTTACGCCTTCTTCATTTTGGCCCAAGGAGGTCCTACGCCGTGTGCTCCACCCCCTTCCGCAGTGCGGTCGACCTCTCGCTCGCCGCCGGTCCGATCCGCCTCCACACCGCGGGCAGCGAGGACGCGCCCCCCGTGCTGCTCCTGCATGGCGCCATGCTGGACACCGCCGTGCTCACCTGGTGGCATGTGGCACCCATTCTGGCATCGACGCACCGGGTCCTCGCGATCGACCTGCCCCGCCATGGCGGCAGCCGTCCTTGGACGCAGCCGGTCACGCAGGAGGTGTGCGAGCGAATCATCGACGAGTTGCTCGAGCATGTCCGCATCCAGCGCATCGCGCTGGTCGGTCTGTCGATGGGCGCGGGGGTCTCGATTGGTTATGCGTTGAACCATCCGCACCGCGTCTCGAAGCTGGTGCTCTCCGCGCCTGGCGGACTCGATGCGAAACGTCCAGCGCAGTTCCTCACGTGGCTGATGCTGCGCATGCCGTTCGCGCTGCGGTGGACAACCAAATACCTGGCCTCCAGGCCCTCGGCGCTCCGCACGATGATGGCAAAGAACCTGACGGCCGGTGACCGCACGCGTGACTTCGAGCAAATCCTCGCGCTCGTTCAGGAGGAAGCCGAGGCGAAGGCCCGCCACAAGGAGCAGGCCCTCGATGACTGGCAGATCCTCTCCTACGGGCCGTGGGCGATGCGGCTGAACCATCTCCCCCAACTGCACCGCCTCTCGGCCCCCTCCCTGTGGCTGCGCGGCGACAGCGACTCCCTCGTCGGACAAGCGGAGATGGAGCAAGCGGTCGCCGCTGCTCCGATGGCCCGGCTCGAAACCATCGCGAACGCGGGGCATCTCCTGACACTGGATCAGCCGGATCGCTTCAACGAGCTCGTCACCGGGTTCCTTCTCGACGGCCGGAGCTCAGCCCGTCCGGACGCCTCGGCCGCGAGGTGAGCCGCCCAGAAGGGATGCGATGACGACCGCGCTCCTCGACTTCCTCGCTCCGGAGCGAGGCCGGCTCCAGGTGCCCGGACAGCGCCACGGACGGTCATGGTGTCAGAGGTGGAAATGCCCTGACGCCTCGGGTTGGTACGGCACCGCGACAACGCGGAGCCTCTTGGTACGTCCGCCCGGGACTGGCCACTCGATGGACTGGCCCACGGACAACCCGAGGAGGGCGCTTCCAATGGGGGCAATAACGGAGATACGGCCCTCGTCGCTGCGTGCATCCCGCGGGTAGCAGAGCGTGACCCTCCGGAGTACGCCCGACTCCTCGTCCTCGAAGACGACAGTGCTGTTCATCGTCACCACATCGGAGGGAATGTCTTGGGAGCTCTTCACCTCGGCCAGGGCCAGCTCTTGCTCCAGCATCTCGACAAGCTCGGCGGTGCGCCCGTCGCTGCACAGCTCGATGAGGCGCTGGAGACGCTCGAGGTCGGTCTCGGTGACGAGGACGTGTCGCGCTTGGGTCATTGCCATGTTCCTCATGGGGAAGTGGCCGCACCGCGGCCGGAGTGATTCGAGGGAGGTCAGGGAGCGCGGACGAGGGAGGGCACTCGTGGAGCCACTTCCGCGTCGCACGGGCGGTCAGGACAGGGGCCCCCTAGCGCGAGCCAGGAAAACTCCCTGAGGGACAGGACGCCGCGCGCCAGGCTTAAAGCGAGATGCGCGCGGCGTGGGACTCAAGCCAGGCTGTTGCCCGGCCGTGGGCAAGTAGAACCTGGCGCACCACCGCCCAGCGCGTACCGGACTGCATCGGGACTGGGTAGAGGGGCACCATGAGTTCCATCACCGGGGTGTACGCGCGGCCTCGCGCGCATATGGCATACAACTATAGCCCCGCCTTCTCTTCATGCAACCGCCGGTGGGCGCCAGCAAGGCGGGTCTCCCGTGCCTGCGGAGCTCTCGTTGCCCCTGTGTTGCCCTCGAGCTGGAGGAAGAAACCCGGCGTAGCAGCGGTTGTCCAAAAGACGGTGTGGACTGAGCATCGTCATGCACCCAGGAGAGCCGAGATGAGCATGCTGCCGCCCCCAGCCCACAACAAGAGCGAGACGCCTTGGGCTGGGCTGTGCCGGCGCTCGTGCGTGCTCCACAGGGCCGCAGCCTGGCTCCTCGCCCGCACCGCGGCGCCGCTCGTCTAGAGGCGCAGGCGGTCGTTGAACGAGGAAGAGTCCTCATCGGGTACGCCTTCACTCACAATCTCAAACGCCCCGCACAGGTCCGGAGTCCCGGCCTGTCCCGGTAGGCGTCCGCGTTGAGCGCACGAGAGACCGTGAGACCAGGCGCTGCGGGATGAGCCGATACGGAAACCTACTGCGGAAAGGATGATGTCATGTGGGTACGAGACGTGATGCAGCGAGACGTGGCCGTTGTCGGGCCGGAGACCGCCCTCCACGAAGCGGCGAAGAGCATGTGGAAGTCTCGCTATCAGCTCCTGGTCGTGGGTGACGAGCACGGCATCTACGGCCTCGTGACAATGCGAGAGCTGGTGTTGGGCGCCGAGGCCCAGGCTCAGGGCGGCCCCGTTGAGGGAGTGGGGGACATCGCGAGCCTCAACTTCATCTTCACCCATGAGGACGAAGCGCTGGAGCAACTGGCGCGGCGAATGATTCACGCAAGGGCGCGACGGGCAATCGTCCTCGACGGAGGGCTGCACGCGGTGGGCGTGGTCTCTCCCATGGAGCTGGCGAGTCCCGATGTCGTCGAGCGGGCCTCCGAGGAGTCCTTCCCCGCCAGCGATGCCCCTTCCTGGACGGGCACCTCGGCTGGGTGACGGTGTCCCTTCCCCTTCTCTCACCTCATCAATGGGCGCTCGATGATTGGGCGCGGAGACATGTGGACTGAGTTCCTGAACATCCTGCTGCGCGTAGGCATGGCTTTCGTGTTGGCATTGCCCCTGGGCTGGGAGCGCGAGGTGGCGGCCCGGTCCGCGGGGCTGCGGACCTTCCCGCTCGTGGCGCTGGGCGCATGCGCCTATCTCCTGATTGGACAGCACGCCCTGGGGGATAGCGCCGAGGCGCAGGCGCGCATCCTCTCAGGACTCCTGACGGGCATTGGCTTCATCGGCGGCGGGGCCATCCTCAAGGGAGAGAAAGACGTGCGCGGAATCGCCACCGCGGCAAGCCTATGGAATACGGGTGCTATCGGGGCAGCAGCCGCCTATGGCCGTTACGAACTGGGCCTGATGCTCTCGCTGGGCAACCTTCTCACACTCCATCTGCTCAGGAGGGCGCTCCATCGCCGCCAGGCGCCCCCTCCTCGCTAAGCAGAACTTCCGCTTGCTGCATCCTTGTCAGGACCGCCTCTTCCCCGCGCTCGAGTCCCCCTTTTTGCCGCGAGTCCTCGCCGGAGTGCCCACCGGCTTCTGGCGGGGGGTCCGCTCCCGCACCTCGCGAGCCGCCTGCGGGCGCAGCCGCAACGAGCCCCGCGCCGGGATTTCACTCACCTCACCGCGCACCACCTCGGGAGCCCGCACCACTCCCCTGCCCTCCCGGTTGGCGAGCGGTGCCTCTTCCTGCTCGGGCGTGGGAGCCTCGGGAGGCACCTCGCGCAGCCCGTGCTTCCGGGCCCGCCGCTCCAGGAAGGCGAGCAGCCGCTCTCGGTGCATGTCCTGGTAGCGCTGGGGCTCGAAGGCGACGGTGCGCGCCTCGATGGCGCTCAATACGGCCTCCACATCTCGCTCCGCGGGACGGGGGCCGGGCAGGGACACCTCGGAGAAGCTCTCCTGGGAGATGACCTCGTCCGCGTAGTGCAGCGTCGAGAGGACGAGCCCTCGTCCATGCGGCCACACGACGCACAGGTGCCCCTTGAGGTGCATCACCAGCCGCCCGATGCCCGCGCGGCCCGAGGCTCGCAGCGCCATCGCCAGGGTGGCATACGGCTTCCACGCCTTCTCGCCCGGCATCACGTGGTACGTGGTGTCGAAGAAGATGGGGTCAATCTCGGAGAGCTCGATGAAATCCTCCAGGTCCACCGTGCGGCTCGCCTGGGGATCGAACGCCTCGAGCTCGCCGCGTGTCACCTCCACATAGCGGCCCGGGCGAATCTCATAGCCCTTCACCACGTGCTCGAAGGGCACCTCCTCGCCATCGGCCGAGCACACCCGCTTCTGCTGGATGCGCGCACCGTCCGCGTCGTGCAGGAGGTTGAACTGCACCTGCCTGGGTGACACGGCCGCGTAGAGCCGCACCGGGACATGCACGTGCCCGAAACCCAGCGAGCCGGTCCAGACGGGTCGAGACATGAAGGGCCTCCCTGGCACCCGACGGGGCGCCGTCTCCTAATTTCCGGACTGTCCTGGAGAGCGACAAGGCACTGCGCGCACGCGACCGGGGGCCCGCAGGGACGGTCGCCCGGGAGTCCATCCGGAACACCTCTGACACGGAGGGCTTGCCGAGTGCCCGGAACGCTGGGTACGACGCCGGGTCATCCCAGCAGCGCAGCACCAGGACAAGGAAGGCGAAGCATGAAACGGATTCTCTCGGCGGTACTGACTCTCTCAGTGGCCATGGGGCTCACGAGCGGTTGCGCATCCGTCAAGAAGATGAACGTGGGGCGCACGGCGGCGTCCATCCTCATCTCCGACGAGCAGGAGGCGCAGCTCGGCGCGCAGGTGAAGCAGGAGCTCGAGACGAAGGAGAAGATCAAGTACGTCGAGGACTCGGCGGTGGTGGATTACGTGCGCAACCTGTCCACGCCCATCCTCCAGCAGGCGAACAAGGATCGTCAGGGCGTGAAGTGGAAGATCCACGTCATCGATGATCCGAAGACGGTGAACGCGTTCGCCACGCCGGGCGGCTACCTGTACGTGTACACGGGGCTGCTGCTCGCGGCGGACAACGAGGCCGAGGTGGCGGGCGTGATGGGGCACGAGGCCGGCCACGTGACGGGTCGGCACTCGGCGCAGGCGCTGATGCTCCAGTATGGCCAGCAGGCGCTGATCGACGCGGCGCTCGGGAAGAACTCGGGGACGGTGTCGCAGATCGCCGCGAGCCTGGCGGGCAGTGGCACGAGCCTGGCGTTCAGCCGCGGCAACGAGACGGAGGCGGATGAGCTGGGTGCCAAGTACACGTCGGGGGCGCGCTACGATCCGCGCGGGCTGGTGACCTTCTTCCAGAAGCTGGCCGCGCAGGAGGGCAAGACGCCGGGCTTCATGAAGTGGCTGAGCACGCACCCGCCGAGCGCGGATCGCGTGAAGCACCTCAACAGCTATATCTCGTCCAAGGGCCTGTCGGGCTCGGAGCTGGGGGCGGATCGTCTGGCCACCATCAAGGCACGCCTGCGGAAGTAGGCCCGCGCCTCAGTGCAAGGAGGAGTGCTCTTCGCGCTCCTCCCTCCTCGAGCCCTCGTCAGGAGACTCCTGAACCTTGGCGGGCGGCTCGACCTCGGGAGAGGCGCGCTCGGCCATGCGCCGGCGCCAGCGCCAGAAGGCGAGCCGCTCTCTTCCCGAGCCCCGCTCACGAGGGACCCCCGCCACAAGGTGAGGCGCTTCGATGGGCGAAGGCTTGCCGGCCGCCTGGGCTGCCTCGGCCTCGGCGTGCTCGAGGACGGCATTCACCTCGCCACCCAGAATGAAGATGAGGCCGGTGAGGTAGAGCCACAGCAGCAGCACGACGACGCCGCCGATGGAGCCATAGGTGACGTTGTAGCGGCCGAAGTGCTCGACGTACTGCGTGAAGCCCCAGGTGGTGAGGAGCCACAGCACGCTGGCGAGCACCGCTCCGGGCGAGAGGAACTGGTAGCGGTGCCGGACCGCGGGCAGGCGCCAGTAGCACAGGGCCAGCACCAGCATGACGAGACACGCGGTCAGGGGCCAGCGCAGCCACGACCAGACGACGTGGTAGACGTTGAGCACGTGGAGGTGCTCGGCGGCCCACTCGCCCACGCGCCCGCCCAGGAGGAAGAGGGCGAAGGCCAGCGGGATGACCAGCGAGCCCGCCACCGTCATGACAATGGCGAGCCCCTGCGTCTTCCAATAGGGCCGGTACTCGGGGACGTCATAGGCGAGGTTGAGCGCCCGGCGGAACGCGTCCACGCCGCGCGAGGCGGACCAGAGCGCCACCAGGAGGCCCAGGGTGATGAGGCGAGGCTGGCTCTCGGAGACGAGCGACTCCAGGTGTCCCCGCACCAGTTGCAGGGCGTCGGCCGGCATGAGCGGACCGAGCCGCTCCACCATGGCGTCCACGGCCCCCGGGGCGAACGGCAGGTACGCCGCGAGCGTCACCAGGAAGAAGAGGAACGGGAAGAGGGAGAAGAGGAAATAGAAGGCGAGCTGCGCCGCGCACTCGGTGACGGCGTCCTCCTCGATTTCCACCCAGAGACGCCTGAAGAACTCGCGCCACGTCAGGTGCCTGGGCTTGCGGAACGGCATTCCTTCCTCCGCGATATCCCGGGTTGAAGGCCGAAAGGTGGGGATGGAAGGGCCGTCGTGCAGCGAGCAGCCGAACAAGCCCTCCCCCTCCTCTCCCCTCCCCTCGCCCATGCCTGCTAGCCTTTCCCTCCACCATGCATCCGTTACCGCTCGTCGTCTTCCTGACGCTCGCCGCTGGTCCTGACCGAACCATCCCCGTGGGGTGCCGCGAGGACTATGGGACGTGCCGGGAAGACTGCACCATCGACTACGGCGGCAGCACGACGAAGTACCGCCAGCTCACCCAGTGCCTTGAGCGCTGTGCGAATGAGCAGAGCGAGTGCACCAACCGGCACTACACGCTCCGGGACGCGAACATCGACCTGCAGCCCACGCGCGAGGCAGACCCCGCGATGCGGGAGCCCCAGACGTACGACGACGACCTGCGCGAGGATGACACCGCGAAGCCCGCGTCGGGCACCAGGCCCTCCGACGGAGTGCGCCGCGGCGTCTACCGGGCCTCGGAAGAGAGCCCCCCTGCTCGAACGGCACCGCCCGTGATGAAGGAGCCGGAGCCCGAGACTGAAGCCGAGCCGGCGCCGATGCCAGCGGCCCCAGCGAAGCGAGCACCGGAGCCTGCCTCGGTGAAGAGCGAGGACGTCCGCATCGCCGACGCGCCCGAAGAGGAGGAGGCCGAACCGGCCCCTGCCCCGAAGCCCGCGCCGAAGCCGGTGGAGCCGCTGCGCCCGAAGCCTCCGCCGGAGCCCAAGAAGAAGGACATCTCGGAGTGGGACCCGAACGGGGACTGAGCGGCTACGACTCTTCCACCGGAACCGGCCCCGCGAGCGGAGGCGCGCTCTGCGTCAGCCTCACGCCGGCGAGCACCAACCCACCCCCAACGGCCAGCTCCCAGTGAAGCGACTCGCCGAGCACCAGCCACGCGGCGAGCGCGGTCATCGCGGGCTGGAGGTTGGAGAAGATGGCGACGCGCGACGCCGACACCTTGGTGAGGGCGTAGTACCAGATGAGGTACGCCACCACCGAGGTGAGGACGGCGAGGTACGCGATGCTGGCCAGCGCGGGCGAGCTGGCAGACAGGGTGCGCGTCGGCGCGAGCGCGAAGGGCGTCACGGGCACCAGGAGCAGAGCGGCGGCCACCATGCTCCACGAGGTGGAGCGCACCGGGCCATAGGCAGCAGCGAAAGGTTTGCCCTCGGTGGTGTAGACAACCCAGGCGCTCACCGCCGCGAGGATGAGCAGGTCCCCCAGGAGCGAGCCTCGCGCCGAGGCCAGTCCGCGCCCGAGCAGCAGCACCACCACACCGGCCAGCGCGGTGAGGATACCGAGCGTGGAGCGAGAAGAGGCCCGCTCGTGCCCGCGCGCGAGGCTCAACAGGTACACGCCGAGCGGGGTGAGCGCGTAGAGGAGCGCCGCGTGGGCCGCGGTGGAGTGGGACAGCCCGTAGAAGAACAACATCTGGTTGATGGGGCCCGCGAGCAGGCCGAGCATCAACACGCGACGCCACTCGGAGCGAGGCGGAAGCTTGGGGCCGGGTGTGAAGGCGAGCAGCAGGCAGAAGATGGTGGCACTGAGGAGGAAGCGCCAGAGCACCACGGTGACGGGAGGCAGTTCCTCCATGGCCCGCTTGCCGGCCAGGTACGTGCCAGCGCTGATCATCACCTGCAACAACAGCGCGGCGTAGACCCCGCCGAGTGATGCCTGACGAGAAGAAACAGCTTCGGAGGTGGATGCGCCCATGGACCGGCGCCACCTAGCAGACTGGCCGATGGACCGGAACGCCCCTCGACATCCGAGGGAGCGCGTCACACGCAGTTCACACTACGCGTCCAGGTGCCGCAGCGCCCACTGTGCGGCATGACGTACCTGCTCACTCGGATCTTCGCTCAACCGCTCCAACAGGGGCCGCGCCTCGGTCTGCTTCGTGGCGCCCAGCGCGTACACGGCATTGCGGCGCAGACCATCGTACTTGGCCCGAGCGAGCGCAGTGCCTGGGATGAGCTGCGCGTACTGCTCGGGGGTGAGCGCGGCCAGCTCCATCACCCCGAGCTCCGCCACCGCCCGGGGCGCGAAGCGCTCGTTGGGTGTGAACACGGGGCTCCGGTTCAGCGGACAGACGTCCTGGCAGATGTCGCAGCCGAAGATGATGTTGTCCATCTCCACGCGGAAGGACTCGGGCACCTCGGCGTGGCGGTTCTCGATGGTCTGGTAGGAGAGGCAGGCCCGCGCGTCCACGCGTCCCTGGCCCAGCAGCGCACCCGTGGGGCAGGACATGATGCACCTGCGGCAGTGGCCACAGCGGTCCTCGGCGGGACCACCCGCGTACGCGTCCACCTCGGCGTCGAGCACGAGCGCCGACAGCAACACCCACGAGCCATACGGCTCGGTGATGAAGCACCCGTTCTTGCCCACGTAGCCCAGGCCCGCGCGCGCGGCCCACACCTTCTCCATCAGCGGGCCCGAGTCCACGCTGCCGTAGTGATGCACCTCGGGGTAGGCCTCCGAGATCAACCTGCGGAAAGCCTTCAGCTTGTCGCGCAGGGTGGAGTGGTAATCCCGTCCACGCGCGTAGCGGGCAATGGGCGAGCCCGATGAACGAGGCTCATCGCGGTAGTAGTTGGTGGCGAAGGCGATGACGGTGCGAGCGCCTGGGAGGAGCAGCGAGACGTCGAGACGCTCGGCGGCCCGCGTGCCCAGCCAGTCCATGTCCGCGGCGCAGCCGGCCTCGAGCCATCCCAGGAGGAAGTCGGGAGGAATGGGCTCGGCGCGTGCGAAGCCCACGAGGTCGAAGCCGACCTGCTTGGAGAGTTGGCGAAGATGTGCGGTGGGCAGCGGACTCACGGGCTCATACATAACCGCGTCGCCGCCCCAGGGGGGCCCTGACGTGCTACTTCGCGGGCTTCTCCGGTATCCACTTCACATCCTCGATGCCCACCCGGTGGTTGGCGACCCGCGCCATGACGAAGAGCAGATCCGAGAGGCGGTTGAGGTAGGCCACCACCTCCTGCTGGGCCTCTCCCTCGCGCATGGCTGCGACAACCCGACGCTCGGCCCGGCGGCACACCGTCCGGGACAGGTGCAGCGCGGCGGCCGCCTGGCTGCCTCCCGGGAGGATGAAGTGCGTCATGGGCGAGAGCTCGGTCTCGAAGGCGTCAATGGCCTTCTCCATGTCCGTCACCCACTCAGGCTTGAGCCTGGGGATGTGCTCGGAGGCCTTGGTGCCCACGGGCGTCGCCAGCACCGCCCCCACGGTGAAGAGCTGGTCCTGCAGCCGCAGCAGGAGCGCGTCCAGATCCGTGGGCATGGACAAGGAGCGCGCCAGCCCCAGCGAGGCGTTCAGCTCGTCCACCTCTCCGTAGGCATCCACGCGCACACTGTCCTTGCGCACCCGACCTCCGCCGAACAAGCCCGTCTCTCCCGAGTCTCCGGTCTTCGTGTAGATCTTCATGGCGCGCCCCTTCTAATGGTCTCCCCTCCGAGACTTCCACCAGAAGACGGACTCGCGGTGTACGGCGGGCTCGTACCGCGCGCATTCGTCGGAGATCCAGCATCCCCCCTTCCCGATTTGTCGCGCGGCCCACATCACTTGGGTTAGATGCCGCTCCCCGTTTTGCGCCCGCGAAGGGCCGAGTGGATCGATCCGACCATGAAACAGTACCTCGCCCTGCTCGAGCACGTCCTTCACCACGGCACGAAGAAGAGTGACCGGACTGGAACCGGAACACTGAGCATCTTCGGCCACCAGATGCGGTTCGACCTCACGCAGGGGTTCCCGCTGGTGACGACGAAGAAGCTGCACCTCAAGTCCATCATCCACGAGCTGCTGTGGATGCTCGCGGGCGGCACCAACGTGCGCGACCTGCAGAAGCACGGTGTCACCATCTGGGACGAGTGGGCGGACGCGGAGGGCAACCTCGGCCCCATCTACGGGCACCAGTGGCGCTCGTGGCCGAAGCCCGGCGGCGGCTCCATCGACCAGCTGACCCAGCTCGTCGAGCAGCTGCGCAAGAACCCCGACTCGCGCCGGCACATCATCAGCGCGTGGAACGTGGCGGACCTGGAGGCGATGAAGCTGCCGCCCTGCCACATCCTCTTCCAGTTCTACGTGGCGGAGGGCCGGCTCTCCTGCCAGCTCTACCAGCGCAGCGCGGACATCTTCCTCGGGCTGCCCTTCAACATCGCCTCCTACTCGCTGCTGACGATGATGGTGGCGCAGGTGACGGGGCTCCAGGCGCACGAGTTCATCCACACCACGGGTGACACGCACCTGTACCTCAACCACCTGGAGCAGGCCCGCGAGCAGCTCCGGCGCGAGCCGCGTCCGCTGCCGAAGATGACGCTCAACCCCGAGGTCCGCTCGCTCTTCGACTTCAAGTACGAGGACTTCACGCTGAGCGACTACGAGCCCCACCCCGCCATCAAGGCGCCGGTGGCCGTATGACCCTCTCCGCCATCGTGGCGATGGCCTCCAATCGCTGCATCGGCAAGGACAACACCCTGCCCTGGCGGCTGCCCGCGGACCTCAAGCGCTTCAAGCAGCTCACGATGGGGCACACGCTCATCCTGGGCCGCAAGACGTACGAGTCCATCGGCCGGCCGCTGCCCGGCAGGACGATGGTCGTGGTGACACGCCAACGGGACTACGCGCCCGAAGGCGTGCAGGTGGTGCACTCGCTGGAGCAGGCCCTGGAGCAGGCGCGCGGTGATGACGAGCCCTTCATCGCCGGAGGCGCGGACCTCTACCGGCAGTCGCTGGAGCGCGTGCAGCGGCTGTACCTCACGCGCATCGAGCGCGAGTACGAGGGCGACGCCTTCTTCCCCGAGGTGGACCTGTCCGCCTGGAGACTCCTGGCCGAAGAGCACCACCCGGCCACCGCCACCGAGCCGCCCTTCTCCTTCCTCACCTACGAGCGGTAGCGCTCCCTGCCCGCGAACTGATGCCTATTGTCTTCAATCATTTTGATTTTGATTCGCAGAATTGAAACAATAGGAGGGGGCTGGTACATGGTTGGATGTGAAGCGCCCTGCCTTATTGCTCCTGTCCCTGCTGATCGCGGCCCCCGTTGCCTTCGCCGCCGATGACAGTGCGTCCGAGGGGCGCACCTGGCACCGGCTGGTGGGCATCCTCCAGTATCTCCAGGCGGACTACCCGATGGCGGTGGAGTCGAAGTCTGACTTCGAGCTGGCCGAGCAGCGCAGCTTCATCGCAGAAGCCACCGAGGCGGCTGGTGACCTGGGTCCCCGGGGCGAGGCCTTCCTGCCGCGCCTGAAGGAGATCAAGGAGCGTGTGGACAAGGCCGAGGATCCCGAGGGCGTCAGCCGTGACTGCGGGGCGCTCGTGGAGGACCTGGTGCTCGCCGGCGGTCTGGCGCGCAGCCCGCGGACCCCGCCGGACCTGAAGCTCGGCGAGCAGCTCTTCCAGCAGAACTGCGCGGCGTGCCACGGCGCGGACGGGCGCGCGCAGGTCTCCATCGCCGAGACGATGGAGCCCAAGCCCGCCAACTTCCACGACCCGGACATCATGGCCGGGCTCACCCCGTACAAGGCCTTCAACACCGTGGGCTTCGGCGTGCCCGGTACGCCCATGCCTGGCTTCCCCACCCTCTCGGAGGAGGAGCGCTGGGCCGTCGCCTTCTACGTCTTCACCCTCCGCCAGCCCGCGTGTGACGGCAACCCGCCGCGCGCCTCGCTGGAGAAGCTCGCCAACTCCACGGACCCGGAGCTCGTGCAGGCCCACGGGCAGGAACACCTCGCGTGTCTGCGCCGCAAGATGCCCGACGTGGACGAGGAGCGCGGCCTGCTGACGGCGCGCAACCTCGTGGAGCAGGCCCTGAAGCTGGGCGCCGGCGGGGATTCACTCGGGGCTCGCAACGCGCTGCTGGATGCCTACCTCAATGGGCTTGAGCCGGTGGAGGCGACCCTGCGCGCCCGGAATCCGGATCTGGTGCTGAAGCTGGAGAAGGCCTTCCTCGACACGCGGCTCGCCGCCGAGCAGAAGAGCCCGCACCTTCAGGACGAAGGCCGCATCCTGCTGTCCCTGCTGGACGAGGCTCGCCGCAGCAGTGGCACCACCGCGGGCTTCATCTCGGTGATGTGGCTCACCCTGCTCATCCTCCTGCGCGAGGGCTTCGAGGCCACCGTCATCATCGCCGCGCTGCTGGCGATGCTGCGCAAGATGCAGGCCCCCACGTATGCGCGCGTGGTGCACACCGGGTGGGTGTCCGCGCTGGTGGTGGGCGCCCTCCTCTTCATCTTCGGACGGCACCTGCTGGGTGGAGCGAACCGCGAGATGCTCGAGGGTGTGGCTGCGCTCGCTGCAGTGGTCATGCTGCTGTACGCGGCCCTGTGGCTCAACGCGCGCGCCAACATGAGCAAGTTCATGGGCGAGCTGCGCCAGAAGATGCAGGGCGCGCTCGGAAAGGGCAGCGGCGCCGGCCTCTTCGCCATCGCCTTCTCCGCCGCGCTGCGCGAGAGCGTGGAGACGGCCATCTTCCTGCAGGGGCTCGCGCTCGACTCGCTCTCCGGCGTGGCCTGGGGCTGCGCCCTGGGAGCCGTGGCCCTCACCGTGCTCGTCCTCTTCATCAACCGCGTGGGCTACAAGCTGCCCATGAAGACGCTCTTCAAGGCGTCCACGGTGCTGCTGGTCGTCACCGCCATCATCCTGCTCGGCAAGGGGCTGCGCGCTCTGCAGGAGGTGGGTCTGGTGCCGCTGCGGCCTCTGCCCCTCTTCACCTTCGAGCCGCTCGGCATCTTCCCGGATGCCATGACGCTCATCCCGCAGCTGGTGCTCACGGCCATCCCGATCATCGTGTACTTCATCAAGCGCCGCGGGGGCACCACGCGACTGGCGGACGTGTCGTCACAGGGGTAACCCCCTTCAGGGAAGTAACCGAAGCGAATCAATGCCCCCTCTCCCCTCGGGAGAGGGTGGGGGTGAGGGTAGCCGGGCCCGTCCTTCAACCCGTGGTCCGCAATGGGGACAGAGGGTTCAACCCGAGTTCACCCGATACCCTCACCCCGTCCCTCTCCCAAAAGGGGAGAGGGGATATGGCCGCGGTTATCAGCGCAGGTTCCCAGGGGCACTTCTTCACGGGACTTACCTGAAGAGGCTCAGGTCGGCAGGTAACGGCCGGAGTCCTCGCGCATCCGGCCCTCCTCCACAAGCTTCAGCAGCACCGCTAGGGCGCTCCGCTCGGCCACGGGAAACAAGAACGGCGGCGTGTCCGCGTACGCGCGCTCCAGCACCTCCGGGAGCGTCGCGCCCTCTGGGGGCACTGCCGCCACGATGCGCGCCTCTCGCGCGGCCCGGTGAGCCAAGTACTCCTGCAGCTTCCCCGGTCCGTCCGGAATCGCCGTCCCGTGCGCCGGGTGCAGCGTCGTCACCGGCAGGTCCCTCAGCCGCGCGAGCTGCCGCAGGTACTCGCCCATGTCTCCCTCGGGCGGATCGATGACGATGGTGCCCACGCCAGCCACCATGTCACCCACCACCGCCGCGCGCGTCCGCTCGTCCACGAGGCACACGTGACCCCGCGCATGGCCTGGCGTGTACAGCACCCGCCAGCGCTGCGGCGGAGTCCCCGCCAGTTCCAGCACCTCACCGTCCTGCAGCAACCGATCCGTCGGCACGTCCACACGGTCCGCCGTCCGCGCGTGGCACCACAACGGCACCTTCAACCGCTCTTTCACCGCGCGCACCCCGCCCACGTGGTCGCCATGGTGGTGCGTCAGCACGATCGCCTTGACGCGGCCCCCGTCCTCCACCAGCCCCTCCACCAGCGACAGCAGCCGCGCCACCTCGGCCTCGTCGTCCGCGCCCGGGTCCACGATGAGCAGCTCGCCGTTGCCCAGCACGTACGCATTGGTGTGCGTGGCCGGAGGCAGCGTGGCCGTGCGCAGCGGGAACACCCGCACGCCCTGCTGGAACTCGATGCGCTGCGCGATGAAGTCCGGGCAATGCGGCTGCTCGCGCAGGCTCGCCAAGGCCCGCGCCGGGGTGTCGAAGCTCGCCATCACCCGCAGCACGTGCAGCGCGGGCGGGTGCAGCAACGCCGTCCCCTGCTCCCAACGCGCGAGCGCCTCGGCCGGCTTCACCCACGCCGCCTCCGACAGCTCGCCGGGCCACCACTCCGCCTGCGCGTGTGCGGGCGCCTCCACCAGGTAGAAGAAGGTGTCGAAGCGCACCGGCGCGAACTCCGGCGTCACCCACCGCCCCGCGTCCGGGAAGTCCTCCGCCCGCAACATCAGCCCGTACCGCTGGAGCAGCTCCGACCACGAGCTCCGCTTCTCCAGCAGCGCGCGGCGCATCTCCCGCATCTCGTCCGCGGACACCCGCATGGCGCCCTCGGCCACCAGCAGTCCGGTCTCTTCGAAGAGCTCGCGCGCCGCCGCCACCCGCAGCGCGGCCTCCTGCCCCGAGGCGCCTCGCACCGGCACCAGCGCGTCTGTCTTGTCCACCTTGCCGCCGGGGAAGGCGTAGAAGCCCCCAGCGAAGGCGAGCGCCTTCTCCCGCTTCACCCAGAAGACCTCCACGCCCTCGGGTGTCCGGCGGTAGGGCACCGCCACCGACGCAGGCCGCGTCTCCGCGACGGGAGGCGGCGGAGGCATACCGGGAAACGCTTCGCTCATGGCTGCACCGCCTGTCCGAGCAGCCGCGCCATCATGTTGCGCGCGTCCTCGATTTGATCCGGCCGCACATACAGACGAGACAGCCGAACCGCGCCGCTGTAGCGCTGGTAGAGCGGCGTGTAGCGCGCCACCTCCGTCAGCCGTCCGGTGGACACGTCGACGATGAAGAGGCTCGGGCCCGAGCCCTCCGAGAAGTACTTGGAGAGCACGCCCTTCGACTCCACCGTGAAGTGCTCGAAGCCTCCCGTCACCAGCGCGCTGCGCAGCACGTCCAGGTCGTAGCCCACGTCCCGCTCGGTGAACTGCGCCAGCAGCTTGAAGCCATTGCGCGTGTAGATGCGCTGCGCCCACCGGTTCTTCGAGCGCCGCAGCGTGTGCCACAGCGCCACGTCATCGCAGAAGAGGAAGGCCTCGGGGTCGGAGGGAATCTCGAACTCGCCGGGCGCCTCCTCGTAGTAGCGCCGCAGCATGTAATCGAAGTTCACCGAGGTGTGGTGGTAGTAGACGGAAACGAACATGTGGTAGCGGCTGAGGAGGAAGTCCTCGAAGGCGAACGCCGCCGCACGGCTCAGCGCCATATAGGCGCGCCCGTCCTTCACCGCCGGGTTCAGGTTGGAGACGATCCAATCCATGTCATACCGGCCATAGTTCACTCCCGTATAGAAAGAGTCGCGCACCAGGTAGTCCATCCGGTCCGCGTCCAGCTCGCCGGACACGATGGCGCGCAGGAACGGCGTCCAGTCCACCCCTCCGTGCGAGAAGCCCGGATCCTGCGGTGGCCGCGCCCCGGTGATGAGCCCCACGGCCGCCATGGGGGTGATGCCCATCGGCCCGTAGTGCTGCTCGATGATGGGAGTGAGTGAGCTGTCCAACAGGAGCTTCGCGGTGAAGTCCTCATGGGTCGCCTGCTCGCCCTCCGCCACGGCGTCCAACCAGGAGGGCAGCCGCAGGGAAGCTCGCGGGGGCGCGATGCGTTCCGAGGCGTGGGAGAGCGGCATGTGCCCCAGGTCATGACACAACACAGCCAGACGCACCGCGGCACTGAAGCGCTTGCGAACGTCGTCGGGCAGACTGGAGCGGCTCGCCACGGCGTGGAACACCCGCGAGGCCACGTGCATGGCGCCGAGCGAGTGGGCATGCCGGGTATGGGTGGCGCCCGGGAAGGCCAGGTCGCCGAACCCGAGCTGCCGCACGTGTCGCAGCCGCTGGTAGTACCGGCTGTCGATGACGGCCTTCTCCTCACCACTCACATCGATGGTGCCGTGGATGGGGTCGCGAATCCGCATGGTTCTCCTCTCATACTTCCGGGAACTGCTCGGCGGCCAGCCAAACGGCCTATATGTGGACTGTCATCCCCTTGGGGGACGTGCTAACCCTGCCACCGCACTACGCATGCACATCGCCATCCTGTACAACCGAGACCATGAGCTGTTGGAGGACGACCCGGGTCGGGAGGCGCGAGAAGACGTAATGCGCGTGGCCTCGTCCCTGGCCGAGGCCCTCTCCCATGGAGATACCCACGCCGAGCCGCTCGCAGTCGAAGGCTCCCGGCTGGACTTCGTGGACGCGCTCGCTCGGATGCAGCCCGACCTGGTCATCAACCTCTGCGAGTCCGTGGCCGCGGACGCTCGGGGGGAGATCATCATCCCCTGCCTGCTGGACATGCTCGGGCTGCCCTACACCGGCTCGCCGGCGCTCTCCCTGGCGCTGGCGCTGCACAAGGACAAGGCCAAGGAGCTGCTCAAGGCCCGCGGGGTGTCCACACCTGGCTTTGCGCGCGTGGACCGGCTCGAGGACGTGAGCCTGGTGGACCTGCCCTTCCCCCTCATCGTCAAGCCCGCACGCGAGGACGCCAGCGTGGGCATCACCCACGACTCGGTGGTGCACGACCGGACGGCCCTGGGCCGCACGGTGGAGGCGGTGCTGCGCACCTTTCAACAGCCCGCGCTCGTGGAGCAGTTCATTCCTGGACGCGAAATCTACGTGCCGCTGCTGGGCAACAACCCGCGCCGGGCGCTGCCCCTCACGGAGATCCGCTTCGGCAAGCTCTTCGAGGACCGGCCCAACATCGTCACCTACGCGGGCAAGTGGGAAGCCGACTCGCCCGAGTACCAGAACACTCCCTCGGGGCCCTGCCTGCTGGAGGACCCCGCGCTGGAGGCCCGCCTCGTGAAGACGGCGATGGATGCCTTCGCCGCCCTCGAGTGCCAGGACTACGGACGCGTGGACCTCCGGGTCACTCCGGAGGGCGTGCCCTACGTCATCGACATCAACCCCAACTGCGATCTCCACCCCGAGGCGGGATTCGCCAAGGCCGCGCGCGCGGCCGGCATCGACTACTCCGCTCTGGCCAGGCGCCTGGTGGAGATCGCTCTAGAGAGAGCCCATGGACATCCGACCGCTCGAAGGAAAGGACCGGGAGCCCCTCGCCTCCCTGATCCGTCGAATCGAAACGTTCTCGCCGGAAGAGGTGGAGTGCGCAATCGAGCTCGTCGATCTCGCGCTTCAGCCGAATAACCGCGACTACAAGATTCTGGTCGCGGACCGGGACGGCAAGCTCGTGGGCTACGTCTGCTACGGCCCCACGCCGATGACGGAGGGGACGTACGACCTGTATTGGATTGCCTCGGACCCCACGGTGCGTGGCCAGGGCATTGGCGCCTCGCTGGTTGCCGGCATGGAGGCGGACCTGCGCCGTCAGAAGGGTCGGCTCATCCGTGTGGAGACGAGCGCCACGGAGGCCTATGGTCCCACCCGCGGCTTCTACGCCTCCATGAAGTACATGGAGGAGGCGCGCATCCGCGAGTTCTACAAGGCCGGCGACGACCTCATCATCCTCTCCAAGCGACTCTAAGAGTGCGACTCTCCCGAAAAGCCCTTCCCTCTCTGGGCGCCGCGCTGCTGAGCCTGGCGCTCGTGCAGTGCAAGAAGCAGGAGCCCGCGCCCGCGGCGCCCCAGGCCCAGCAGGCCCCGAGCCAGGCGCAACCCGCCCAGGCTCCGGCCACCGTCTCCGACGTGCTCAAGGCGCGCCGTCCGCAGGGCGGCGAGTACCTGGGGCTGTACCTGGTGGACAAGAAGGTGGGCTACGTCTTCAACGACCTGGGACTCGTCCCGGGCCGTAACGACCGGGTGCGCAGCATCAACGAGCTGCACTTCAAGGCGCAGGTGGGTGCCCGGACGTCCGAGCGCATGCACCGGGAGGAGCGCATCTACGAAGCCGGGCCCGGCGGGAGGCTCGTGGCCTTCACCATCCAGCAGCGCGGGGATGGTGGCACTCAAACCTTGGTGGGCACCGTCACGCCCACCGGAATGAGCGTGGTGCGCAAGCGTCCGGGGATGGCGGACGAGACGGTGAACCTGCCGCCCACCACCGAGGTGGTGGAGGACGCCGATCAGGTTCGCGTGGCCCTGCTGCGCCAGGCGAACGTGGCCGGCAGCGCGCTGGATGGGACGGACCTGGGCACCTACAAGCTCGTCACCACGGTGCAGCCCGCCGAGGAGCGACTGGTGAGCGGGGTGAAGGTGAAGGTTGGCAAGGCCGTCAGCGTCTCGGACAAGGAGAAGGTGCCCGTCACCGCCTACGTCGCCGAGGACGGACGGCTGCTGGAGATGGAGTACGGGCAGACGATGAAGGCCCGCGCCGAGCCCGAGGCGATGGCGAAGCGGCTGGACGTGGTGGAGGTGTTTGGCCTCACCCGCGTCGTGCTGCCCAAGCCGCTGCCGGCCGAGGCTCAAGCCATCCCCGGCCAGGTGAAGCTGGTGATGGAGAACCTGCCGGAGAAGTTCCAGCGCGACACCTACCGGCAGAAGTACCAGCCGCAGCCGGACGGCCGCGTGCTGGTGACGCTGTCGGCGCAAGCGCCCGAGCCCAAGAGCCTCAAGCCCCGGCCGCTCGCGGACCCCGACGGTGGCAAGAACCTCGAGTCCTCCATCATCGTCGAGAGCGACAACCCGCAGATCCGCGACCTCTCCAAGCAGCTGGTGGGCGAGGAGAAGGACGCCTACACGGCGGCGAAGGCGATCGTCGGTTGGGTGGCGAAGAACCTGCAGAAGGACTACGGGGCGAGCGCGGACCGGGCCACGGACGTGCTGCGCCAACGCAAGGGTGACTGCACGGAGCACTCGCTGCTGACGGTGTCCCTGCTGCGCGCGGCCGGCATACCCGCACGGCGAGTGGATGGCGTCATCTACATGGTGAACCAGGACGGCGTGCCGGCGCTCTACTGGCACGAGTGGGTGGAGGCCTTCGTGGGCGAGTGGACCCAGATGGACCCCACCTTCAACCAGGTGGTCGCGGACGCCACTCACTTCGGCGTGGGCCAGGAGGGAAACGCGGAAATCACGCCTCTCATCGGGAGCCTGAAGGTCGTCGAGGTGAGATAGAAGGTGCCAGGGGGTACACCCCCCCTTGGCAAGATGTCGTGAAGTCGACTATGCAACCCCCGCCTTTGTGGCATGTGTACCGGGGGTTTCATGCATAAGTTGACTCAGAAGTTTCTGGTGGCCTCGCTGCTCGCCCTCGCGGGCTGTGAGCATGAGGCCAACAGTGGCCGACTCGTGGGCTTCATCGTGGACGGCCAGACCGGACAGCGCCTGAACTTCTTCCAGGCGGACGGCAAGAAGAACAACGTCGACGACGAAAAGAATAGCCAGAGCCAGGTGTACGCGGTCATCGACGGCGAGTTCCGTCGCGCGGTGCCGTGCGGCAGCGGCGACCTGACCGAGGAGAACGCCATCGAGGCGGACGGCTGCTATCAGATCGACGGAATCCCCGAGGGGATGATCGTCCCCATCTTCGCGCAGGCCCCGGGCTACGAGCGGTTCGTGGGCGAGTTCACGTACCCCCTCCTCTCCAGGGACCAGGAGCACGCGCAGTACGTGGGCAACATCCGGCTGTTCCCCAAGGGCTATGCCACGGACTACCGGTTCAACGTGGAGTTCAACGGCCAGCCGGTGGCGAGGGCCCAGGTCATCTGCCAGTACATCCATGACGCCACCAGCTCGCTGGGGGTCACGGGCGATTTCAACGACTTCCTCGTGCCGAAGAACACGGGTACCACCACCCTCAGCGCCACCTCGGGTGATGACGGCGTGGCGGTCATCCCGGGCGCGCAGCTCGTCAACGGCGCCCGCTACAACTGCGAGGGTGTGCTGAACCAGGCCCTGGACGGTCGGACCCTGGCGGGTCAGAGCGTCATCGTGGCCGGCGTGACCCAGAGCGAGCAGCGCATGCAGCTGACGACGGCTGGCTCGACCGACAGCCTGCTCTACGCGGTGCGCTCCAACGTGGATGACGCCTACAAGCTGGTGGGCGCGGACGGCAAGCTCGTCGTCACCTTCAACCGCCCGGTGGAGATCGTCCCCGGCACGGCGGATTGCCAGACGGCTGCTGAGGCCATTGGCAATCCTGATGCCGACACCACTCAGGGCAAGCTCTACGGAAACACCCCCGACAACTCCGTGTCGGAGCAGGTCACGGCGGAAGTCTCCGGTGACGGGCTCACGCTGACGGTGGGCTACAGGGCGGAGATCGCGTTCGATCAGGATGACCGCAACACCACCATCTCCTTCAATGGAATCGTCGTGCGCCCGCGCGGTGTCACGGACTCCCGTCAGGTTCGCGCCATCGGCTCCGCGGCCGGTTGCCGGACGATCGGCGTGGACGATGTGGCGGCCGTGAAGAACCTGCGTATCGGCGGCGACCAGAGCAACACCATCCGGCTCTTCTAGGTCCGTCGGTGCTGTTCCCGGGGCGCGGGAGCTGAACCCCGCGCCCCGAGTGTCTCAAGTGCCCGTAGGCACCAGGGCCAGCTTCCTCGCGAGGTCGCCCGGCTCCTTGATGGGCGGCTCGCAGGCGAAGTGGCGGCACAGGTAGGCGGCGGCGTGGCCACCCACCGGCTCGCGGCCCTCGAAGGTCTCTCGCATCGACGGTGGTACCGGCGCCCCCGGCTCCTTCCATGAGAAGGCGAACGTGGGAGCGTAGGTCGCCCGTGTCACGGACAGCAGGGACTTCACCGCCTCCTGTGCCCCAGAGAAGGTGACGCTCGGCGCTCCTTCCACCAGCGCATCCGCGGCCAGTCCCAGATGCCCGTAGCCCATCGGGTTCTGCCGGAGCTGCTCCTTCATGCGCGACACGTAGCGCTCCGGCAGCTCCAGGTACTGCTTGTTCCCCGTGAGCGCCGCCAGCGCCACCTGCGCCTCCGTCAGCGTCGAGGCCCCCGAGGGGAAGGCGTTGTCGAACGTCGCGTAGGTCGCCACCACCAGGTCCTGCTGCGCCCTCGGCGCCGTCAGATACGCCCGCTTCTCCCCATCCCAGAAGAGCGCCTCCGCCGCCTTCACCAGCGCCTCCGCGGCCTCCACGTACTTCGGCTCGAAAGTCGCCTGGTACAGCGCGGTCAGTCCCGCGGCCAGGTCGCCGTAGTCCTCGAGGAAGCCCGGGATGCGCGCCTGTCCCTCCTGGTACGAGCGCAGCAACCGCTGACCATCCCACAGCTCCGACAGCAGGAAGTCCGCCGCTCCACGGGCCAGGGCCACCCAGTCCGATCGATCGAAGACGCGTCCCGCGAAGGCCAGGCCCCGGATCATCAGCCCGTTCCACCCCGCCAGAATCTTGTCGTCCCGCCCCGGCTTCACCCGCTTCTCCCGCGCCTCGAAGAGCCGCCGCCGGGCCTCGCCCAGCCGGAGCTCCACCTCCTCCACCGTGAGCTTGAAGTCACTGGCCAGCGTCTCCACCGGCACCACCGCCTCCAGCACCGTGGCCCCGTGCTCGAAGTTGCCCGCGGGAGTGATCCCAAAGTGGCGCAGGGCCAGCTCGGCCAGCTCCGGCGGCAGCACCTCCCGCACCTGCTCGGGCTTCCAGACGAAGAACTTCCCTTCCTCGCCCTCGCTGTCCGCGTCCTGTGTGGCGTAGAAGCCGCCGCGCGCGTCCGTCATCTCGCGCCGCACGTACTCCGCTGTCTCCTCCACCACCTTGCGCCACAGCGGCCTCGGCTGCACCTGGTACGCCTCCGTGTACAGGTGCAGCAGCTGCGCGTTGTCGTACAGCATCTTCTCGAAGTGGGGCACCGTCCACCGCTCGTCCACCGAGTACCGATGGAAGCCGCCCCCCAGCTGATCATAGATGCCGCCCAGCGCCATCTTCTCCAAGGTCAGCAGCGCCCACTTCTTCAACGCCTCGTGCGCGTCCTTGCGCCGCCACGCTCGCAGCAGGAGCGCGACGTTCATCGGGTTGGGGAACTTGGGTGCGCCACCAAAGCCACCGTTCACCGGGTCCACCCGGTGCAGCATGGTCTCGCCCATGGCGACGAGGTCCTCCGGCTTCAGCGCCGCCGACGCGGCGTCCAGGCCGTAGCTGGCCAGCTCGCCCAGGCCCTCGCGGAATTCCTCCGACTGGCGCCGCACCTCGTCGCGCTTCGTCTCCCAGGCGTCGTGGAGCGCCTCCAACACCCGCGGGAAGCCCGGCCGCCCGTACTTGTCCTGCGGCGGGAAGTAGGTGCCTCCGAAGAAGGGCAGCAGCTCCGGCGTCAGGAACACCGTCAGCGGCCACCCGCCCCCCTGCCCCATCAGCTGCACCACGCCCTGGTAGATCTGATCCACATCCGGCCGCTCCTCGCGGTCCACCTTCACGTTGATGAACCACTTGTTCATCAACCCGGCGATGGTGGGATCCTCGAAGGACTCGTGCGCCATCACGTGGCACCAGTGGCAGGCCGAGTACCCCACCGACAGCAGGATGGGCTTGTCCTCCGCGCGAGCCCGAGCGAAGGCCTCGTCCCCCCAGGGGTACCAGTCCACTGGATTTGACGCATGCTGCCGCAGGTAGGGCGATGGCTCTCGGGCGAGGCGGTTGTTCGCACCGGAATGCGGAGTCTGGGCCATAGGAGGTTCCTCGAAGTAGGGCGACTTCCAGTGTGATAGGGGACACCCGTAGCGCGAGCAAGCTGCTCGGAAGGTGCGTGTCCTCCGGTATGAGCCGGAGCGTTCAGGGACATGCAGAAAGGTGCTGGGCAAAGGCCCGTATTTGCGCTTAGTCCAGGCCCGTGGCCGAGTCCCTCAGCTCCCGAGCCCCCAACCCCATGACGCTCTGCCTGGTGCTGCTGGCGGTGAGCGTGGGGGTGCGGCTCGCGCTCGCACTGGGCACGGACGTCTACTTCGACGAGGCCTATTACTGGCAGTGGGCCCAACACCTCGACTGGGGCTACTACGACCACCCGCCGCTGGTAGCCTGGCTCATCTCCGGATTCGGCATCCGACCCACGGCCGTGCTGTGCGGCCTGGGCACGGTGGCAGCCGTGTGGGGCTTCGCCCGGGACGTGTACGGCCAGCGCGAGGCGGCCTGGCGAGCAGCCGCGCTGTGGAGCCTGGTGCCCGCGGGCATCCTCGCCGGCGTGTGGTCCACCCCGGACACGCCCCTGCTGCTGTGCTGGGTGCTCGCGCTGTGGGCGCTCTACCGTGAGCGGTGGGTGCTCGCCGGGCTGGCCTGTGGGCTGGCGCTGCTGTCCAAGTACCCGGGCGTGCTGCTCGCCGCGGCCTTCGTCGCCGCCTGCGTGCGCGCGCGCCGCCTGCCGGCTGGAGCGTGGCTCACCGCGCTGCTTGGGGTGCTCCTCTTCCTGCCCGTGGTGGCGTGGAACGCGAATCACGATTGGGTGGGCTTCGCCTTCCAGCTCAAGCACGGCCTCGGCGGCACGGGCGGCTGGCGCACCTTCGGCGAGTTCCTCGCCGGCCAGCTCGCAATGGGAGGCCCGGTGCTGCTCGTGCTGACGGGGGTGTACATCCTCCGCGGCCCGAAGGAGCAGTTCCTGTTGCGCGCCGCCGCTGCCGCGCCCCTCCTGCTGTTCGGCTACGCCTCCATTCGGACCCGGGGCGAGGCCAACTGGCCGGCCGCCGCGTACCTCTCCGCGTGCGTGGGCATCGCCGGCATGCGTCCCGGGTGGTTCCGCGCCGCGGCCCTCACCAACCTCGTGGGGGTGCTCGCGGTGGGCTCGCACCTGCTCTTCCCCCTGTTGCGCTTCGAGCGCGACGTCCCCCTGTCACGCACCCATGGCTGGGCCGAGCTATCCCAGCTCTCGGAGCCCTCGCGGCTCTTCCCCGGCCTCGTACGCAAGGACGTGGCGGTGGTGTTCGCGCCCAGCTATCAGCTCGCCTCCGAGGTGGCGTACTACACCCGGCTGCCCACGGACACCGCTGGCGGGGCCCGCCGCAGTCAATATGACCTCTGGCCGGAGCCCCTGCTGGCACCCGGGAAGGACGCGCTGTGGCTCTCCGAGGGCCGCACTCCACCCGACGAGCTGACCGCGCGCTTCTCCTCCGTGGAGGGGCCGGTGGTACTGCCCGCCGACTTCCGCGGGCGCCTCGTGCACACCTTCTCCGTCTGGCGGCTGCGCGACGCGAAGCCCTGACGGCCGAGCGCACCGGGGGGGTACACGGCCTCCGCGAGCCTCGGAGTATGCTTCGCGGCACTCCCCGTACCTGGGAGACCCCTCTCACATTGGAGAACTCTATGTGGCGCAGTCGCCTCACCCTCCTGTTGTGTCTGCCGTTGGCTCTGGCCGCGGGCTGTGACGAGCCCAAGTGCAAGGGCACGAAGTGTGGTGGTGACAGCCCCGACTCTGGGGTGGTGGTGGAACCCGAGGCGGCCGAGGCAGATTGGGCGGTCACGGGCCCCTACGCCAATTGCCACTTCAAACAGGGCACCACGGGCACGCAGTGCGGAGAGCTCAGCAGCTTCGACCTGTCCGCGTGTCAGCGCACCACGCTGGGCAGCATTGGCAAGGAGGGCGTCTTCACCACCCACGGCCGCATGGAACTGAGCGATGGGGGCGTGCGCTACTTCAAGCAGAGCCACTCGCTCCGGGAGGACGGTGGGACCGAGACCTTCAACGGCTGGAGCACCGACAGCGACAACATGTACCTCACCAAGTACCTCTCGGACGACACCTGGTTCGTCTCGAGGCACACCGAGGGCAGATTCGCGGACGGCGGCGTTGCCAACGTCACGGTGGGCTATGCCGGCTGCTCGGCCCAGGACTCCGAGCACTTCACCGGCTGCTACGCCGTGTGCCTCAATGGCCAGGCCTACGAGAAGGGCACCTTCAAGGCCGCCCGCATCACTCCCGCCCGGGGCGAGAGCGAGGCCAACGGGCTCACGCTCGTCTCGGAGACGCCCATCCTCAACCAGGATGGCTCCGACTACTTCTTCGGCCTGCCGGTGGACGTCTACGTCACGAAGAACCGCGCGTACGTCGTCTCCATCGAAGGTACGTACCAGGGCGTGGGCGGCCTGACGGTCATCGACGTGAGCGACCCCGCGAACCCGCGCGTCACGAAACGAATCTCCAGCGAGAGGGGCTACTGGAACGGCGTCTGGGCCAAGGGTGACGCGCTGTACGTTGCCAGCGGTAACTACGGTGTCGTCACCTTCGACATCACCAACCCCGATGACCCCGTCCTCACCCCCGTGCAGGTGCAGGAGAACGCGGATGCCCACACCGTCTTCGTGGAGGGCAATCACCTCTACGCCATGGGTGACCCGACGCGCATCTACGACATCTCCAACCCCCGCGCCCCGCGCCTCATCGGCCGCTACGAGCCGCCCGGCGCCGCCTCCTACCCCGGCGCCTACGTGCACGACGCCTTCGTCTACCAGGGCCGGATGTACAGCTACTACTGGTCGTACGGCATGCAGATCAGCGACGTCTCCCGGGTGGACGAGCAGGAGCCCACGCATCTGGGCGCCTACCGTTATGGCGTGGACTCCAAGGGCAACCCGACGCTCAACTCCGCCCACAGCCACGCGGGCGCCGTGGGCACCTTCGGCGACAGGCTCATCGCCTTCGAGGGCGGTGAGGACTGGGGCTCGCACCTGCGCGTGCTCGATGTCACGGACCCCGCCCACGTGAAGCTGATCACCCGCTACCGCCTGCGGGAGGAGGTCTCCATCCACAACATGATCCTCGACGAGGCCCGGAAGCGGCTCTACATCGCCTACTACCATGAGGGCGTCCGCGTCCTTGACGTGGCCAACCCCGCCCAGCCTCGGGAGCTCAGCTACTTCAACACCTTCCGCTCCGAGGACCCGATGCGCGGCCTGGGCTTCTACGAAGGCGCCATTGGCATCCGCGTCCCCAAGGTGCCGGATGTCTCCGCCGCCAACGCGGGGCTCATCTACGTGGTCGACACGTCCCGCGGCCTGCTCATCCTCCGCGAGACGAAGTAACGGCACCAAACCGGGGAGGCAGGTAGACTCCCTCCCCGTATGAACCTGATCCTCGTCGCCGTAGGGCTGTCCAAGGTGCTCTTCGGTGGACTGGTGGCCGCGCTTGGCATCTGGCTCGCCTTCCGCGGCCTCAACCGGCTCCTCGACACGGATCCGACCCGGGACCTGCGCGAGGGCAACATCGCGGCCGGTGTTGTCCATGCCGCCAGCCTGCTCGCGCTCGGGCTGCTGGCGCAGAACGCGGTGAACGCCACCTTCGACGCAATGGACCTCACCTTCCGCGGCTCCTTCCCACGGCCTGGAATGCTGGTGCAGCTCATTGTGTTCGCCCTGTTGCACGTGGGCGTGTCCCTCTTCGTAGGCACGGGCGTGCTCGCCCTGGGAGTGCTCCTCTTCGACAAGATGACTCCTGGCGTGGACGAGCTCGCCGAGGTGCGCCGCGGCAACGTGGCACTCGCGCTCGTGCTGGCCGCCGTCCTCCTCGTGATTGCCCTGCTCACCGCGCCGGGCCTGCAAGCCACCCTCAACGGCCTCATCCCCTTCCCCGAGCTCCCGCCCTCGACGTTCCGCGCCCCTGCCTGATTCCGTGGACACCCCACCGCCCAACAAGGGGAAGACGTTCCTCGAGCTCTTCCTCGTCTTCTTCGCCGCCGTGTGCTGCTGCGGCTTCCTCGGGCTTTACTGGCTCGCCTCCCGGGACGTGCACTCGCACACGCCCCTCACGGACACGGAGCATCCCCTCGAGTCCATCGGCGCCCGGGGTCTGCACCTGGGCATGGTCCTCCTCCCTCCCTCCACGCCGCCGAGCGAGGCCCAGCTTTATGAGTGGCGTGCCGAGGCGCTCGAGCCCCCGGAGTACCGGCTGGGCTACGGTCTGGGCAGCGCCCTCGCGAGAGAGCTCGAACGCGAGCACCAGGCGTACGGCCGCAAGATGCATTTCCGCCAGCTCAGCCGGGCCCGCTTCACCTACCAGGCACCACCCGAGTGCCAGACAGACATGCGCTGCATCTACGCCGAGCTGATGCGCAGCAACGCCGACCCCGTGCGCGAGCTCGGCAAGCGCTTCGTCCAGCACATCCGCACGCAGCGGCTGGACCCGGTGGCAGCCGCCGAGCTCATCATCACCTTCGTCCAGCGCATTCACTACGTGGAGCCCGAAGGCCAGCCCTTTGGCATCCTCCCGCCAGCGCTCGTCGCCGCACAGGACCGAGGCGACTGCGACTCCAAGGCCGTGCTCGCGGTGATGCTGCTGCGCCAGGCGGGCATCGACGCGGCCATCCTCTACTCGGACCCGCTCTCGCACGCCGCCGTGGGCGTGGCCCTGCCCGTGCGCGGCCCTCCCATCCGGCTGGGTGACCGCATCTACCGCTACGCGGAGCTCACCACCGAGGGCTGGCCCCTCGGGATGATTCCGCCCCAGCACGACAAGCCGCACCTGTGGAAGGCCCTGCCCCTGCCAGAGCTGCCCGACGAGTCCGACTCAGAGTGGGAGGCCACCGAGTAAGGGGCTCACGTGGCGGGGGCACGCATCCGCTCGAGGACGTAGGCGTCGTACTCCTCCTTCATCGGGAGGGACTCGTCCACGCGCAGCCGCTGACGCCAGGCGCTCACCTTCTGGCCGTTGCGTGGATCCACTCCCTCCTTCTCGTACCGCTCCCAGGAGAGGCCCGTGCCCCGGCGCTGCCAGAGCGGCAGCTCGTTGAAGTTGATGCCCCGCTGGAAGAGGAGCTCGTTCTTGAATCCCACCGACTTGCCGTGCAGCGCCCGAGTGGCCTGCGCCACGCTCTGGCCCTCCTTGCGCAGCGTCCAGTAGCACCAGCCGTTCAGCGCGCAGCGGGTTGCGTCCGCCTGCCGCCAGCGGAAGTAGTCCACCACCGCGCTCTCGCCCACGCCCATCCACACCCGGCTGTCGAACACTGCCGGCACTCCCGCCACGTGCGTGAAGGTCGCGCTCGCCAGGCCCGCGGAGATGGACACCAGCTTCTCCACCTCCCGGTCAAAAAGCGACCAGTCCGGACGGAAGAGGACGGAGATCTCATCGCTCTCGGTGTACGCGTAGACGCCCCGCAGCTCCTCCACCAGCGCCGAGGCCGTGCGCACCATCTGCTGGTGCAGCGTGACATCGAAGGGCTTCTCGTAGCGCGACTCGGTGAAGCGCGAGAAGCCCCGCCCATCCACTCGCAGCACGCACCACGCCCCGCGCAGCAGCCGCAGCGAGTGGAAGAACTCGCCCTCACGCATCCGGGCTTCGAAGTCGTTCGGATTCATCTCCCTCCCTCCATTCCCGCACGTGGAAGCCGCCCCGCGGGTCGACCCGCACGTGAAACAACACATCAAAGCCCTCGGCGTACGAGGGCCACTGCAATTTCCGGCGGGTGATGTAGAGCGCCTTGTCCGGCACCCGCGCCCGCCCCACTCGCCCCGCGTTGCGCGCAAGGCACGTCTCCAGGTCCGACTCAAAGGCGTAGCCCACCACCCGCGCCCCCTTCTCCCGACCGATGGCGATGAGCGGCGCCCGCTCAGCAAGGAGCGGGTGGGTGTTGTCCACCACCACCGAGCGCCCCTGGGCCAACGCCTCGGCAATGAGCCGCCGCTGCCGTGCCTCGCGTTTACGCGCGTTGGGCCACAGGTCCTTGCTCACGTGCACGTGCGTGGCCGCGAAGCGCTCCCGGTAGAAGCTGCTCTTCCCGGAGCCCTGCAGACCGATGAAGAGGACGATTTCCATGGCGCGTCTCTCCTCTGACGGTGTGCACTCCGGAGCCCTGACGTCGAGGGCGGCCGTCCGCTCCCCTCTTCACACCGAGGGGCTCCGGCTCCTCAACCGGGCCGCTTCTTCCACTTCGCCCAAGGACTCCAGGATGGCGGCGGCACGCCCATAGTTCGTGGCCGCCTCCGCCCGTCGTAGGTGAGACTCTTCCACCTGCGCCGCAGCCAGCAGGAAGGGCACAGCACGCCGGGGCTCGCCGCCGTCCAACCAGTGCTGGGCAATGACCCCCGGGGCTGCCCGCCTGAGCTCCAATTGATGAGCCAGGCGCCGATGCAGCAGAGCCCCCAGCGCAGAGGGAAGGGAGCTGCGCACGGCTTCCAATACCAGGTCGTGCGTGAAGCGCTCGCCCCGGAGGATCTGCGCCGCCTCCAGCTCACGCAGCGGCTGGGCGAATGACAGCGGGCTGACCTCCAGCACCTCGCCGGCCAACTCCAGGTTGAACTCCATGAGGGCCAGCGCCGCCACCTGGGCCAGCTGGAGTGCCAGAGGCGACAGCCGCTCCAGGCGCTGCTGAATGAGCTGGCGCACCCGCCCTGGAGGCGGCAATCGCTCCGGCCATCCCCGCTCCAAGCTGCCTGACTCCATCAGGTGCTTGAGCGTCTCCGTGATGAAGAGGGGGTTGCCTCCCGTGTAGCGCGTTAGCTCCTTCGAGAGAGACTCGGCATCCGGCAGGTCGAGGCTGCTCAGCAGCTCGCCCACCGCATCAGGCGAGAGAGGCTCCAGGTTCAGGGTCACCGCCAGGCCCGAGGCCTCCAGCCGTTGATGGATGACCTGCGCCTCGCCATTGAGCTCACCGCGGCGGCAGCAGTCGATGATGACGGGGAAGGTGCCGGCTGTGTGGAAGCGGGCATAGGCATAGGCCCCCATCTCCAAGCTGGCGGAGTCGGCGAACTGCACGTCGTCGGTGATGAAGCACGCCAGCCCCTCGGTGCAGCGGCGGAGCACCTCGCTGTAGGCATCCAGGCAGCGCACGCGCTCCCCCTCGTTGCGCATGGGGGGAACCTCCTCGCCGGGCGCGAGCTCGGGCATCAGGCGCGCCAGCTCCCGGCGAATCCACGGCTCCAAGCCCTGTGGAATCTCAGGCCGCTCGGAGAAGATCTCCCGGATATTCCGAACGAACAGCGAGTAGGGCACGTCCACGTCTCCAGGCCGGGCCGCGAACACCGTGTAGAGCCCCTTGGAGGCCGCGAAGTCATGCGCGAGGCGCGTCTTGCCCACGCCCGGCTCCGCCAGCAGCAGAATGAGCTGCCTCGACTCCCACGCTGCCTCCAACTGCGCCCACTCCCATGCGCGGCCCACCAACACCGGAGGACGGAGGACCGACAAGGGCAGGGTCCGGCTCGGCGGGCTCCCGGGAGCACGAGGCCGCACCTGCCCACGCTCAATGTCTCGCACCAGCGCGAGCGTGTCCGGGTGAGGCGTTGCGCCGTACTCCTCGAACAACATCTTCCGGCAGCGCTCGAAGAGGTTCAGCGCCGCCATCCGGTCTCCCGACAGGTAGAGCAGCCGCATCAGCCGTCGGTAGGCCTCCTCGGAGAGCGGATCCAACACCAGCAGCCGCTCGGCGAAATGCAGCGCCCCCGCCAGGTTCCCCTGCTGCTCGCGGGTGTCCGCCTCGGTACGGGCGGCGCGACACCGCAGGGCCTCGAGCTGCTCGCGGGCGCGCAGCACCCACGCCTCGAAGTCCGGGCAGTCGTCGAAGTCCAAGGTGCCCAGCAGCGAGCCCGCCAACGCCAGGGCCCGAGTGTGGCGGCCTGCGAAGACATGGGACTCCAGCTCCACCGCGTCGGTGGACACCCGCTCGGAGAGGGAGACCACGTCCCCTCCGAGCACCAGGTCCGCACCGGTCGCCACTCGGAGCCGGCGCAGGAGCTGGCGCATGTTGTTGCGCGCCGTGTCCTCACCGGAGCCAGGCCACAGCAGACCCGCCAGCCTGTACTTCGGCGTGGGCCCCTCCAGCGCCAGATATGCCAGGACCGCGGCCACACGCCGCTGCAACTCCAAGGGCTCCGCGAGACCCAAGAGCCGGGCACCTCCGAGAACTTCCAACCGCCAATCCGCCACGTGTTCCCCCCTGCCGCCCGGGAGAACAACCGACGCCCTTGGGTCTCGTCAGCGAGTGCCCTCAGGTCCAGAAGCCCGTCGGCTGTCCAAGGAGGGCGGCCCCGGCCTGGCCAAACCACCCCTCAGCGGCGGACGCATGCTGCCTGAAGGTGTAGATGTCGCGGAAGCGTCTCTGTAGGGATGAGCCATCTTTGAGCGCGTGGGCTCCCCCGGCCCGATAGCAGGTTTCCACTACACTGGCCGCTGTCTCCGTCACCCAGACCAGCGTGGCCGACATGCGCGGCGCCAGGGAGAGAACGGAGGCGGGCTCATTCACACACGCGGACCAGAGCTCCTCCACCGTGTCGCGCAGAAGCGCGCGGGCGGCGCGCACACTCGTCTCGGTGCGGCCGAGCTCGAGCTGGAAGACGGGAGACTCGATGAGCGGGACGCGGGCGTACAGCCGCCGCTTGCCCTTCGTGACGAGCTGCACCACGTCATCCACCGCGCCCTGGGCGATGCCCAGCGCCACCGCCGCCATGTGCAGGACGAAGTGCAGCACCGGCGCGACGAAGCCCGGACTCTGGATGTTGGACGCGCCAAAGAAGATGTCGAAGGAGTTCTCCTCGGGGCAGAAGGCGCCCTCGAGCGCGACGTCATGGCTGCCCGTGCCCTTCAGGCCGAGCACGTTCCACGTGTCGATGATGCGCACCTCATTGGCCTTGAAGAGCATGGCACGTGTCTGGGGTGCACCCGGGATGAGGCCAGGACGCGGCTGGCCGTTCTCCAGGACGACGCAGTTGGCGAACATCCAGTCACAATGCTCGCAGCCGCTAGCGAAGGCCCAACGCCCGGTGACGCGATAGCCGCCCTTCTCGACCAGGGCCTGTCCCTGCGGGCTGAAGGGGCCGCCCATGATGACGTCCGGCCCGGCCGAGTAGATGGCGTCGAAGCGCTCGCGAGGCAGGAGCGCGAAGAGGTGCGGGCTCTCCATGCCGATCATCGTCGTCCAGGCGGCGGCTCCGTCCACGCGGGCCAATGTTTCCAGGAGCTCACAGGAGGTCCACAGGTCCGCCTCGTAGCCGCCGTGGCTGCGGGGTACGAACATTCGGAAGAACCCTGCCCGCTTGAACTGCTCGAGCAGATCCAACGGTAGCCGCCGCCCCGACTCGATGTCGGCGGCCCGGGCGGCAATCACCGGGGCCAGGTCACGCGCGGCTTCCAGCACCTTCGTTGCGTCAGCGTTCTTCATGCTTCACTCCTGGTCGGGGTCGCAGGAGTTCCCCCCCATGCGCCAATTCCGACGGGAGTGAGGTTTACCGCCAGGGGTGTGACCGGCGCGTGACGAGGCTCACGGCACTCCCAAAACCCGAGAAACTGCGGACACATAGCGCCTCCACGTCTGCGTCTCGGCCTTCAGGTGCTCGTGGCCCTCGGGGGTGAGGCG
Source organism: Archangium minus (assembly GCF_044360475.1). Lineage (NCBI taxonomy): Bacteria > Pseudomonadati > Myxococcota > Myxococcia > Myxococcales > Archangiaceae > Archangium > Archangium minus. The sequence continues at coordinate 2,737,086 of NZ_CP043494.1, read as the reverse complement.
GTAGAACTTCACGCGGCGGTTCTTCTCCGACAGGCCCCACACCGACTCCAGCCAGCCCCGCTTTTCCAGCCGGTGCAGCGCCGGGTAGAGCACGCCCTCCTCCACCGTCAGCTCCTGTCCACTTCGCGTGTGCACGGACTCGGCCACGGCGGCGCCATGCAACGGGCCCCACGACAGGCTCTTGAGGATCAGCATGTCCAGTGTGCCCTGCAACAACTCCAGCGGCTCGTCCGCCATGTGGCCCTCCGTACGGGTTGTCATACCCCACCCCCCATGGAAACCTGACCGTTGGACTCCAGAGAGGGGCGCATGGACATCATCACCATCGACAAGCAGGGCGAGAAGATCAGTCTCGACGCAATCCCCACGGTCCCTCCAAACAAGACGGACAAGAACGAGGCGAAGCGGGAGCTGGACGTGCTCGGGGAGGAGCTCTTCGACCTGCAGGACTTGCTGTGGGGCGCGCGCATGAACTCCGTGCTCATCGTGCTCCAGGGCCGCGACACGGCCGGGAAGGATGGCACCATCAAGCACGTCGCGGGCTACCTCAACCCCCGGGGCGTCAGCGTCGCCTCCTTCGGCGTGCCCTCCGAGGAGGAGCGGGAGCACGACTTCCTCTGGCGCATCCACCAGCGCACCCCTCGCAAGGGCGAACTCGCCATCTTCAACCGCTCGCACTACGAGGACGTACTCGTCGTGCGCGTGAACAAGCTCGCCCCGGAGTCACTCTGGAGGGAGCGCTACGGGCACATCCGCGACTTCGAGGAGATGCTCGCCGAGCACGGCACCATCATCCTGAAGTTCTTCCTCCACATCAGCCGCGAGGAGCAGGAGCAGCGCCTGCTGGACAGGGAGAAGGAGCCGCGCAAGGCCTGGAAGATCAACGCCGGGGACTGGGAGGACCGGGAGCACTGGGACGACTACACCCAGGCCTACGAGGAAGTCCTCGCGCGCACCTCCACCAAGAAGGCCCCGTGGACCATCGTCCCGGCGGACTCGAAGTGGTACCGGAACCTGGTGGTGGCGCGCACGCTCGTCGAGGCCCTCCGGCCCCATCGCAAGCGCTGGCAGGAGCGGCTCGACGAGGTGGGCACGCGCAAGAAGGCGGAGCTCGAGGCCTGGCGCAAGGGCAAGTAGGACCCTGTACAGTGCGGCGGCATGCCCGTCCGAGAGCTGTGGATTGAAGGCTACCGCTCGGTCCAATCGCTGCGCTTCCCGCTCGCGCCGGTGACGGTGGTGGTGGGCCCCAACGGGTGCGGCAAGACGAACGTCTACCGTGCGCTGCAGCTGCTGCACACCGGCGCCGAGGGAACCCTGGCGCGCTCGCTGGCCGAGGAGGGCGGGCTGCCTTCCGTCCTGTGGGCGGGCCCTCGCAAGAAGGGAGCGCCCGCGCGCCTCACCGTGGGCGTGCGGCTGGAGGACCTCGCCTACGAGCTGTCCTGCGGAGTCGTGCCGCCCCCCGAGGGTCCCTTCAGCCTGGACCCTGACGTGAAGGAGGAGACGGTGTGGCTCCACGAGGGCAAGCGCCGGCACGTGGTGGCCGAGCGCCGCTCCCGGAGCGCCTTCGCGCGCGACGCGGAGGGCCACCGCACCACCTTTGGGGCCGAGCTGTGGGGCAGCGAGTCCGTGCTGGCGCAGATCTCCGAACCGCACCGCTTCCCGCTGCTGAGCGCGCTGCGCGGAGAGCTGCTCCGCTGGCGCTTCTACCATCACTTCCGGACCGATCCGGCGTCGCCCCTGCGTCACGCCCAGGTGGGCGTACGCACGCCCGCGCTGGCACACGATGGGAGAGATTTGGCTGCGGCGCTGATGACCATCGACGACATCGGCGATGACCGGGGGCTGCACGCGGCGGTGGAGAGCGCCTTCCCCGGTTCGAGCCTGGAGCTCTCCAGCGAGGAGGGTCGCTTCTCCTTCCGCATGCGCATGCCCGGGCTGCAGCGCCCACTGGAAGCATCGGAGCTGTCCGATGGGACGCTGCGCTACCTCTGCCTGCTCGCCGCCCTGCTCTCCCCCCGGCCGCCCCCCTTCCTCGCGCTCAACGAGCCGGAGAGCAGCCTGCATCCCTCGCTGTTGGAACCGTTGGGACGCCTCATCGCCGCCGCGAGCCGCCGCGGCCAGGTGTTCGTCACCACGCACGCCCACGAGCTCGCCACCGCGCTCGAGGAGCACGCCGGAGCCGCTGTCCTTCCCTTGCACAAGGATGGGGGCGCCACGGAGCTCATGCAGGGTTCAATTCCTGCTCAGGATTGACAATGGGCGCTGATGCTTTAAATATGTCCGCGTCATGAGACCCGTCTCCACCATCTTGGGTGTGCCGTCCGTGCGCGTGCTCGCGCCGATGGCGGACGTTCGTCTCGACTCCCGCAACAAGGTGCTGCTCGACATTTGAGCAGGCGGACCGGGGACTCCTGGTACGCGGGTTGGCTGGTTCCCGTGTGCCGTAGGAGCTCGGTTCCGCCCCTGCTCCGTCTCGGGCCTTCGTGTGTCCTCGCGCCGTCCTGAGCGTCCCTGAGGGGCCGCTCCCGGGCATGCGTGCGCGCGCCGACGCACTGACGCGCCTTATCCCTCTCAACCAGTGTCTGTCTTTCAACCCGCGGGTGACGCCACCCGACGGGAACGGGAAGTCTTTATGTCTCGCACTACTCGAATCGAGCGCTACCGCAACATCGGCATCATGGCCCACATCGACGCGGGCAAGACCACGCTCACCGAGCGCATCCTCTACTTCACCGGCCGCATCCACGCGATGGGCGAGGTGCACACCGGCTCCACTGAAATGGACTGGATGGTGCAGGAGAAGCTGCGCGGCATCACCATCACCTCGGCGGCCACCACCGCCACCTGGAAGCCGATGCGGGGGCCCTTCGCGGGGCTCTCCCACCGCATCAACATCCTGGACACGCCGGGCCACGTGGACTTCACCATCGAGGTGGAGCGGTCCCTGCGCGTCCTGGATGGAGCGGTGGCGGTGTTCGACGCCAGCCAGGGTGTGGAGCCCCAGTCCGAGACGGTGTGGCACCAGGCCGACCGGCATGGAGTGCCGCGCATCGCCTTCCTCAACAAGATGGACAAGGTGGGCGCGGACTTCGCCATGTGCCTGCACTCCATCCGTCAGCGGCTGGACGCCAACCCCGTGCCGGTGCAGCTCCCCATCGGGGCCGGCCCGGAGTTCCGCGGCCTCATCGACCTGCTTCGCATGCGCGCCTTCTTCTTCGACGAGGAGACGGGGGAGAGCAGCGAGCCCCGGGAGATTCCCGAGCCGCTGCGCGCGGAGGCCGAGACCTTGCGCCTGCGCCTCATCGAGGCCTGCGCGGAGGTGGAGAGCACCCTCCTCCAGAAGTACGTGGAGGGACGGCTGGAGGACATCACGGAGGAGGAGCTGGAGCTCGCGCTCCGCACGGGCACCTTGCAGCGACAGCTGGTGCCGGTGCTCTGCGGGGCGGCTTTCAAGAACAAGGGTGTGCGGACGCTGCTGGATGGAATCATCAACTACCTGCCCGCGCCGTCGGATGTCACCCGTGCGTCCAGGGACGAGGAGCCGCTGTGCGCGCTGGTCTTCAAGCTCATGCACGACAAGGCCGTGGGGAGCATCGTGTTCCTACGGGTCTACTCGGGAACGCTGCGCACGGGAATGACCGTGCTCAACACCCGCCAGCAGCGCCGCGAGCGCGTGGGACGACTCATGTTCATGCATGCCAACAAGCGCGAGGAGGTGGACGAGGTGCACGCCGGCGACATCTGCGCGGCGCTGAACCTGCGAGGGGTGCGCACGGGCGACACGCTGTGCGCCCTGGAGGCTCCGGTGGTGTTGGAGACGCTCCACTTCCCCGAGCCGGTCATCCAGCTCGCCGTCGAGGCGCGCTCTCGGACGGACCAGCAGAAGATGGAGGAGGGGCTGACGCGACTGGCCGCGGAGGATCCCTCGTTGCGAGTGGAGGTGGATCCAGAGACTGGACAGCAGCTGCTGTCCGGCATGGGAGAGCTGCACCTGGAGATCGTCGTGGACCGCTTGAGAACCGAGTACGGCGTGGAGGCGAGCGTGGGACAGCCGAAGGTGGCGTGGCGCGAGACGCTGCGTCAGCGCGTGCGCCAGGAGTACAGCCACATCCGGCAGACCGGAGGGCCCGGGCAGTACGCCCAGGTGGTGATGGAGGTCGGACCCGCGCCGAGAGGCTCGGGGCTCGTCTTCGTGGACGAGACACAGGGAGGCGTCATCCCGAAGGAGTTCATCCCCGCCATCGAGAAGGGGGTGGCCGGCGCCATGCAGCGCGGCGTGCTCTCGGGCCATCCCGTGGTGGACGTGGAGGTGCGGCTGGTCGATGGGAAGACGCACGTGCGTGACTCCACACCGCAGGCGTTCACCGTCGCGGGCTCGCTGGCGTTCCAAGAGGCGGCTCGCCGGGCGGGCGTGCAGTTGTTGGAGCCCGTGATGGATGTGGAAGTCACCACGCCGGAGGAGTTCCTGGGCGATGTGCTCGGGGACCTGTCCGCCCGGCGCGGGCGCGTGCGGGGGATGGAGGGCCATGGCACGGTGCGGCGCATCTCCGCGCTGGTGCCCATGGCCAGCCTCTTCGGCTACGTGACCAGCCTCCGAGGCCGCACGCAGGGCCGCGCTTCGGCCACCCTGCGCCTGGCCACCTACGAGCCGGTGCCCGACGCGCTCCAGGCGTCGGTGCTGGCGGCGGCTCATCCGTAGTCAGCAAAGAACAGGGCCCGGGGCAAGGTGAGCCCCGGGCCCGCGGAGGACACTACGCCGCCCGCCGCATCGGCTGCGGGCCCGCCGACGGCGTGTACGCGTCGCCGCCCACGTACTCCGCGTCACCGAAGGCCAGGAGCAGGAAGAAGATGGGCGAGAGGAAGATGAGTCCGAGCGCGAAGCCGATCCCCTTGCCGAAGGCCTTCGCCAACCCCGCGTACACGATGAAGCCCACGATGGCGTTGACGAGCGGGATGAAGAACAGCACCAGCCACCACGTCGGCTTGCCGACGATCTTCAGCAACACGATGATGTTGTAGATGGGAACCAGCGAGGCCCAACCCGGCTGGCCCGCCTTGGTGAAGATCTTCCACATCGCGACGAGGAAGACCGCGGCGAACGCGAACACCACCAGCATCCCAAAAATGCCACCCGACGCCGCAGCAGCGGCCTGCTCCTGCGTCATCTCGTACTGAGCCTGCTCCATGTGAAAACCCCCTCTTTCGGGGCCCGCTCCGTGCGGACCCTTCAGGACGCGGGAAGTTACGTGGGATGTTCACTGGAATGCAATTGACCCTTTACGTTCACCACGCGCCGCGTCAGGTCGTGCCCCCGTGAAAAATCCACGAGGCCGTGTCAGAGCGATGACGTGGCCTGGGTTGAAATGGGGGCATGTTCCTTCATGCCCTCGGACACTTCCACCCGGAGAACCTCATCACCAACGCGTTCCTCCAGGAGATCGGCCTCGAGACGAATGACACCTGGATCATCGAGCGGGTGGGCATCCGCACCCGGCACACGGTGCTACCGCTCGACTACATCCGCGAGACTCGCAACCGCGATGTCCGCGGCGCCCAGGAGGCGGCCCTCTACTCCAACGCGGAGACGGGCAAGCGCGCGGCGTTGATGGCGCTCGAGCGCGCGGGGCGCAGCGTGAAGGACGTGGGCATGGTGGTGGCGGGCGGCTGCTCGCCCGACGAGTGCATCCCCGCGGAGGCCTGCCGCATCGCGGAGGCGCTGAACATCGACGCGCCCGCGGTAGATCTCAACGCGGCCTGCTCCTCCTTCTGTGCCCAGCTGCACTTCCTCGACAGCATGAAGCCCGAGCGCCTGCCGGACTTCATCCTCGTGGTGAATCCGGAGAACTCCACCCGCGTAGTGGACTACTCGGACCGCTCCAGCTGCGTGCTGTGGGGCGATGGCACCAGCGCCGCGGTGCTCAGCCCACGCATCCCCGGCCCCTGGCGCATCACCCAGACGCTGCTTGGTGGGGACCCCTCGGGGGCGGACAAGGTGAAGGTGCCTCGCGCCGGGCACTTCACCCAGCAGGGCGCGGCGGTGCAGACCTTCGCCATCAAGCGCGCGACCGAGACCTTCCTCACGCTGCGTGAGCACTACCTGGCGGCGTCCCCGGAGCGCACCGCGGAGGGCCTGAGCCTCATCGGACATCAGGCCAACCTGCGCATGCTGGAATCAGTGCAGCGGCGCACCGGGGTGGCCGATGCGCGCCACTTCTACAATGTGGATCGTCGCGGCAACTGTGGGGCGTCGGGAGCTCCCACCGTGCTCTCAGAGAACTGGGACGACCCACGACTGGGAGACGCGGTGGCGCTCGCAGTGGTGGGCAGCGGCCTCACCTGGGCCGGAGCCCTGCTCGAGCGGACTCCTGCTGGAGCGTGAACGTGTAGAGAAGGGGGGGTAAGGCCGGGGGATTATCGGGAAACCCGAAAAAGAGTTTCCTAGGCACCGGCCGGCTCACACGCCTCGATGCTGGCGGGCTCGCGGTTCGAGGCGGTAGAACGCGCCCCCATGAAATCCCTCCACGTCGCCATCGTCGGTGCGGGGCCCGCCGGCTCATCCGCGGCCACATTCCTCGCGCAGCAGGGTGCCCGGGTGACGTTGCTCGAGCGCGGACGCTTCCCCCGAGACAAGATCTGCGGAGATGGCTGCACGCCCCGGACGCTGTGGATGATGGAGCGCTTGGGGCTCGGGACGCTGCCCAGCACCGAGGCCGCGCCGGTGGACGCCATCTACGCCATCTCCCCGGGAGGCGTGGTGTTGGACATGGCCATCCCAACCCGGCTCTTCGGCGGCAAGGCGTGCGTCATCCCCCGCCAGGTGCTCGATGAGCGGCTCGTCCAGCGCGCGGTCCAGTCCGGAGCCGAGCTGCGTGAGGGCGTGCGGGTGGAGGGGCTCGAGCGGGAGGCCAACGGCATCGTCCTGCGTTGCCGGGACGGAGAGGACCTGCGCGCCGACATTGTGCTGGGCTGCGATGGCTCGCCCTCGGTGGTGCGGCGCGCGCTCGGGGCGCCCGACTTCCCGGACCATGAGGGCGCCTTCGCGGTCCGCGCCTACTACGAGAACGTCCGCCTGACCCGTCCGCGGAGCATGGCCTTCTATTGGGAGAAGGATCTGCTGCCCGCCTACGGGTGGATCTTCCCCCTGCCAGATGGGCGAGCCAACGTGGGGCTGGGCCTGCGAGCGGACCAGCTCGCCGCGTCCGGAGTGAAGCTGCCCGAGCTGATGGAGCGCTTCTGCGCGAGCCCTCACGTGGCCGCGGAGCTGGCCGGAGCCAGGCGCGTGGGCAAGGTGAAGGGGCACCACCTGCCCTTCGGCTCCTTCGCCCGGCACACCCACTTCGATCGGGCGCTGCTGCTGGGAGACGCGGCCGGCTTCGTCAATCCGCTCACGGGCGAGGGCATCGAGTTCGCCCTGGAGTCAGGTGCCTTCGCCGCCGAAGCGGTGGCCGAGGCCGTGGCGGCGGGGGACTTGTCGGAGCGGGGACTCGGTGGCTACGCGCGGCGCTGGCAGACGCGCTTCCGCACCGCGTTCCAGCTCAACCGCAGGCTGATGTTCGCCTTTGAGCGACCCCGACTGCTGGACCGTACCTTTCGCGCGGCGATTCGTAACGAGCATGTCCGCGACGAGCTCGCGGACGTCATCAGTGGAGAGGCCTCGCGCATCTCGTGGCGCTTCCTCGCGGGCGTGGCACTCGGGCGCTGAGCGCTCCGTCTCCCTCGCGTGACGCACGGATGACGGGTGCATGGCGATGTGCGTGGGAGACAACCATGCACGGCCCTGCACGCACTGGTGAGTGTTCACCAGCAAAGCAGGCGCCAACCCCACGCAGCGCGTTACCACACGCCTCTGACGCGTGGATGACGTCTCCCCACGGAGCCCACAGAACACTGTCCCGCCCCCTTGCACGCCCTTGGCGCGTGGGCACATTCTTCCTCGTGGGACGGCCACACAGGGGAGGTCGGCATGCTTTCCATCCACGAGCACGCAACGCTGGAAGACGCGAGCACTGAGCTGCTCGATTTTGCTCTCGCACCGTCCAACTGGACGACGGCGCTGCCGGCCGATCAAGCGCCGGCCTCGGTGCATGGGGACGTGCAGTATCAGCGGCGCGTGGGCTCGCTGCGCATCTACACCGTCGTCGAGGTGGCCTCCTCGCTCGACGTGTTCCTGCGCGTTGCCTTCCGCGCGCCCGGCCTCACGCCGGTGAAGGCGGCGGACCTCTTGGAGACCTTCCTCAAGCAGCGCCTGCCGCTCACGCCCAACAGTGAGTGGCAGGTGGAGGTGGACGAGCGCCGGTGGATCCACTTCGTGCGGCGCTACGCGGCTCAGCGCCTTCAGGCCTGAGCCCGAGCGGGCTCGCGCGTCCCACCCGGGACGTGCTTCTGCCCGCCCACCACCTGGCCGTCCCTCACCTCGATGAGCCAGTAGCCCTCGCGACCCGCCTGGGTGGATGAACCCGCGCTGAAGATGTGCGGGCGCTCGGCGGTGGCTGGGTGGTGGTAGCGGTGATGAATGTGACCGTGCAGCACTGCGTAGCGCGGCCCGGGCAACAGCCGGAAGAGCGCCTGCGCGTCCTTCAAGCCATGCAGCAGGCTGTCCGCCCGGCCCTTGTGGGTGAGCGGCGCGTGGTGCACCACCACCAGCACGGCTCGGCCCGCCAGCCGCGGATCCTTCACCAGCTCGGCGAGCCCCTCCAACTGCGCCGGGCCGATGTAGCCATGGGCAAAGCCCGGCACGAAGGGCACCCGCGCGGACAGCAGGCCCACCACGGCAGCCCCCTTGCCCACCAGCCGCACGAAGGGGAAGGCCCCCTCGCGGCGGTACTCGGGTAGGTCGCTCTCCAGGAGATGGCCGAAGTGGCGTGCGAAGCGGCCCGCGCGGTGGCTACCTGGGGTGAAGACGTCGTGGTTGCCGGGGACAACGGTGCAGCGGCCCGGGTCCTCGGCCAGCGCGCCGAGCGAGGCGCGCGCCAGCTGGAACTCTGGATCCAACGCGTACGCGGTGAGATCCCCGGAGAGGATGAAGTGGTCCACCCCGTGCTGCTCCGCGTCGCTGGCGATGGTGGCGAGCGTCTCGGGAGCCCGTGCATAGGCCTTGCTGCGCCCGCCCACGGACAGCTCGGCCATGGCGATCCACCGCCGCCAGCCGAGCTTCAGCAAGGGCAGGGAGAGGTAGTTGGCGGTGATGTGGACATCGGAGCAGTGGAGGAAACGCATCGAGGTCATCCAGGGCACACCAGTCAGCACGGGCACGCACCCTCGCCCGGTTTCGGGACGGGACTAACCCGCCGCGAGGTTGGTGGCCATGGAAAGCTGCGCATGGTTAGTCTGCCGCACACCCCATGAGCTTCCGCGGACGCTTCGCGCCCAGCCCGACCGGGCGCATCCACCTCGGCAATGCCCGCAGCGCGCTGCTCGGCTGGCTCCAGGCCCGCGCGGCCGGAGGCCAGTTCCTGCTGCGCATCGAAGATCTCGATCGCGCACGCTGCAAGCCGCAGTTCCTCGAGGACCTGTACCGGGACCTGGAGTGGCTGGGCCTGGACTGGGACGAGCCGCCCCTCATCCAGAGCCAGCGCGATGACGTCTACCGGAACGCCCTGGAGACGCTGGAGCGGACGGGCCGCGTCTACCCGTGCTTCTGCACGCGCGCGGAGATCGCCCGGGCGGCGAGTGCCCCCCATGGCTTGAGTGAGGAGGGACCGCGCTATCCCGGGACGTGCGCCCCGCTCTCTCCCGAGGCCCGCGCCGAACGGGCCCGCGCGCGAGTCCCCGCCCTGCGCTTCCAGGCGGCACCCGGCGAGTGGTGCTTCGAGGACGGGCTGCACGGCCGCTACTGCCAGGACGTGGCCACGGTGGTGGGGGACTTCGTGGTGCGCCGCAACGATGGGGTGGCCAGCTACCAGCTCGCCGTGGTGGTGGACGACGTGGCCAGTGGCATCACCGACGTGCTCCGGGGGGACGACCTTCTGTCCTCGACGCCCCGACAGCTTCAAATCTACGAGGCGCTCGGCCACGTGCCTCCGCGCTTCTGGCACGTGCCCCTGGTCCTCGGGGAGGATGGCAAGCGACTGGCCAAGCGGGAGGGCGCCTTCGCGGTGGCCGAGCTGCGCGAGCGGGGTATTTCAGTCGAGCGGGTGCTCGGGCTGCTGGCGGCATGGAGCGGACTGGGGGACGGCGAGCCCGTGAACCTGGAGGAGCTGGTGCGGAGGTTCCGCCCCGAGCTGCTCCCCCGCTCGCCTGTCGTCGCCCGGGAGGGGCTGTTGAAGACGGCGCTGGGCCTCGACTGAAGGCACGAAAGGGCCCCATGGGGACGCGAGTCGCCAAGGCCCGGGTTGAAGGTGGACATGTCGGGTAGAGCCGTCTTCCTCTGGGTGGTCCTCCCCTTCGTGGCCTTGAGCGCACTGGCGCTCTGGCTCACGAGGGACACGCCGACGCACGTCGAGACCGTGGCCGTGGAGGCCCCCACCCCGCCCGAACCACCCAAGCGGGCACCCCCTCCGGCACCGACCCTCGCGCTCCCGCCGGAACCCACGCCCCAGCCCCCCCTGCCCTCCCCGCCTCCGCCACCGGAAGACGAGCCTCTCGAGGACCCCCCCCCAGGTACCTGGAGCAAGGAGGAGATCCGCGTGGCCCTCCGCGCCGTCCAGCCCTTGGTGCGCTCGTGCCTGGCCGACGCCTCGGTGCGCCACCCGGGCTCACACTCCGTGAAGCTGCGCTTCACCCTCGATGCGCAGGGGGCACACGGCCGGTTCCAGCGCGGCGAGGTGGTGGAGAGCAGCGTGCAGGACCCTTTCGTCACCGCCTGCCTGCTCGATACTCTCGCCGACACGCAATTTTCCGCCCCGCCTGGGAAGCCACCTCTCACCCTGACCCACCCGTTCCACTTCAGACCCCGGTAAGCTCGGAGTCTCTTGAAAGCCCCGGCGGGGCCTGTGGTGTACTCGCGAGCGCGCAACATGCCCCCCGTCACCGTCCAACAACTCGTCGCCAAGGACACCGATGCGCTGAGGGCGCTGCTCGCGAAGGACCCCGCCCACAACCTCTATTTGCTGGGGCTGCTGCAGGAGTACGGCATCGCGACGGCCGACAACCGGTGCAGCTTCAGCTACTGGGGGCGCTTCGATGGGAAGACGCTCACCGCGGCCGTCTTCGTGGGAGGCTCGGGCGGACTGGTGGTGCCCTCGGCGAGTGAGGGCGCCTTTACCGGAGTCATCGCGGACGCACTGGCCGAGCGCGTGAGGCTGAAGGGCTCCGTGGGCGAGAAGCCAGCGGTGGACGCGCTGGTGCGCAGCCTGTGCGTGGGCAAGCCCCGGCTGTCGAAGACGTACCGCCTCTTCTCCGTGTCGGCCGATGACCTGGGCCCCTTCACCAACCCGCTGCTCCGGCTGGCGCGCGAGGAGGACGTCCCGCGGCTGGTACCGTTGGCGGCGGGGGCGATCCGGGAGATCCACGATCGGGACGCGCTCGCGGAGGATCCGCACTTCGAGGCGCGGGTGGCCCAGCGCGTGAGGGCGCGGCGCACCTACGTGCTGGAGGAGAACGGCGAGCTGGTGTTCAAGGTGGACATTGGCAGCCGCTCGCAATTCGGAGCGGAGCTGGAGGCCCTCTACACGGTGCCCTCTCAACGGGGGAAGGGCCACGCCACGCTGTGCCTGGGGCAGATCTCCCGCTTCCTGCTGTCGTCGCTGCCGAGACTCACCCTGCGGATAGAAGAGAAGGACGAGTCCCTGGCGCGAATCGCTCGCAAGGTGGGCTACCTGGCCGGCCGGACGCAGCGCCTGGTACTGACGGAGTAGCATCGGCGAGCGAGACGGTTACACTCCGCGCCCTTCGGAGTGCACCATGTCTCGTCCCACACCTGAACGCCGTCCCCTCTCGGGAGAGGGCCCCGTCATCCTCCGCGTCCCCAGCGATCCGCGCTGGCTGCCCCTCGCGCTCGAGCGCTTCGACGAGGTGCTGGTGGACCATGCCCACTGCGAGAAGAAGGCGGCGGCCAACGCCCTCTCGATGATCCAGGTGTACCCGGAGCTGCCCGGCCTGCCGGCGCAGATGGCACGGCTGGCGCGCGAGGAGAGCGCGCACCTGGCCCGCGTGCTGGAGATCATGGCCATGCGGGGCCTGACGCTGGGGCGCGACACGGGCGACCCCTATGCCCAGGGGCTGCAGAAGGCCATCCGCACCTCGGCGGAGGGTCGCAAGGTGGACCGGCTGCTCGTGGCCGCGGTCATCGAGGCGCGCTCGTGCGAGCGCCTGTCCCTCCTGGCCGAGGGGCTCGAGGACCCCATGCTGCGCCGCTTCTACGCCGAGCTGGCCCAGTCCGAGGACGGCCACCAGTCGCTCTTCTACCGGCTGGCCGTCACCGCGACGAACGGGGATGAGGCCTCGGTGCGCGCCCGGCTGGACGAGCTGCTCGTCCACGAGGCCGCCGTGCTCGAGCAGGTGGGCCTGCGCGCCGCCATCCACTAAAGCGCGGCCCGCGGGTCCTGCCCTACGCGCTCAAGCGCTCATTTCGCTGCTGAGGCGTAACGGGCAGCTCCAATGTGAACGTGGCCCCCTGCCCCGGCCCATCGCTGTGAACGGTCAAGGAGCCTCCCAGCTCCTGGGCCGCCAGGGCACTGGAGTGCAGACCAAAGCCGTGCCCCTCCTTCCGGGTGGTGAAGCCGTACTGGAAGATGCGCGTGAGCATCTCCGGCGCGATGCCCACGCCATTGTCCCGCACCTCGATGAGGATGCGGTCGGCGGAGGGACGCACCAGACTCACGCTCATGCGCCGCTGCTCCTCGGGCACCGCGTCCATGGCGTACTTGGCGTTGCTGATCAGATTGACGAGGATCATCAACACCTTGTGCTTCTCGGTCAGCACGGGCGGCACATCCGACAGGTTCTTCGCTACCGCCACCGCATGACGGCCGAGCGCGGCCTGGTTGATGCGCAGGGCGTCCTCCACCAGCTCACTCAGCTGGACCGGCTCGAAGAGCTGCTGGGGCGTGCGGGCGTAGCGCTGCTGCAGCTTGACGATGGCGCCAATGTGCTCGGTGTGTCGGCTGACATCGCCCAGCAGGGTCTGAAGCTCCTGCCGCTCCATCAGCAGGTGCTTTCCCAACTGGTCCAGGAAGGGCAACACATTGCGCCCGCGCTCGTCCTGGGTGAGGAAGGTGGACAGGTCGGCCTTGTGCTCCTCGAGCAGGTCCGCCACCCGTGCCACGTTCTCGAGCTTCAGCGCGGCCAGTCGCTCCCGGGCCAGCATCGACGAGGTGAGGACACTGGTCAGCACGTTGCCCACGTTGTGCAGGACGTTGGTGGCGATCTCCGCCCGGCCCACCTGCCGCGCGGTCTCCACCAGTTGCCGGTGCACCTCCTGGAGCTCCCGAGTGCGCTCCTCGACCCGATGCTCCAGTCCCTCGTTGGCCAGCCGCAGGGCCTCCTCACGCCGCTGGACCTCGCTGGCCATCCGCTGGAAGGCGAGCGCCAGTTGCCCCAGCTCGTCAGCGCGTGAGGTGTCCAGCCCCACGTTGAACTCACCCGCCGACAACCGGGTGGTCGCCTGGGTGAAGTCCAGCAGCGGATGGGAGATCTGCTGCTTCAGCACCCAGTACATGATGGCCAGCTCCATCAGCAGCGACAGCACGCCGAACAACAGGACATAGCGCGCCGCGCGAATGGCGGCCGACGTCACCACCTGCTTGGGCATGACCGTGACGAAGTTCCAGCCCGCGCCCTCCAGCCGCGCCACGGCGATGTACTCGTCGAACTCCGGCACCTCCAGCACGACCTCGCCAGGTGCGCGGGCCTCCACCCGCTTGAATATGGCGCGCAGGTGGGCTCGCTGCCGCTCGGTGATCGCCTGCGTGAAGACCGCCTCCGGATTCCGGGTGTCATTCAGGATGTTGTAGGCCTCCGCCCCGCTCTTCATCTGCAGCTTGGGGTGGGCGATGAGATGACCATCGTCACGGAAGAGGATGTTGTAGGCCCCGGGCAGGTGGTCGCTGAGGGTCCGGCCCATCAACTCGTTCAAGAGCACGTCGTGGGAGAGGGTCGCGACGTGACGGCCGTCCAGGTCCAGCGGGGTCGCGACCGTGACCATCCAGGTCTTGGTGGGCGCATCCTCGAAGACGCCGGTCCAGGACGACTCCCGCTTCGGGTTGTTCTCGGGGAGGGCGAGCGTGAAGTACTCGAGGTTCAGGACGGAGAAGCTGGGGTCGAGCTCCAGGAAGTAGTTGGGCCCCTCCGGCCAGTACCCCACCACCACGCCCTCCGGCAGCATGACGCCGGTGTTCATGAAGCGGACGTGGAAGGCCGGCCCATACTGGATGACCACCTCGTACGCGGCCAGCAGCCGACGGCGGAAGTCGGCATCCACCGTCACGCCCCGGGGAACGTAGACGCCCGGCATCTGCGTCCCATCGAAGCCCTGGGGGTTGTTGCGGATCGTCCCATCCGGGCGGGACACGAAGAGCCTGTCGAAGAGGGGCTGGGGATCCTGCTCGCGCCAGAACCGGAGCCGCTCCTCCAGCGCCTTCTTGAGGATGGCGTGGTTGTCCTCCGCCAGCACGAAGATGGCCTGCTCCCGCTCGCTGCGATCCACGACACTGCGCTCCATCGTCGCGCGAGTTTCCGCGAGGAGGGAGTTGTAGATGTGGAGGTAGCTGAGAAGGGTGGTCAGGGCGATGATCACCGCGATGCGCACGCCCATCTTGATGAGCGTCGAGCGAGCCAGGGATGACCGGGCCGGGGATGGGAAAGCGTGCTGTGGGGTCATGAAGTGGCTGCTCGAGAGAAGGGCCCGGTCCCGCGAAGGACCGGGCCACACTCAGCTGGGTGACTCAGGGGGTGCTGAGGGGGTCCGCCGGATTGCACCCCGCGGCCCGCTCATCGCCGTCGAGGTGCCCATCGAGGTCGCGATCAATACCCATGCGCTGGCCCGAGCCCGGGGGCGCACAGGTAAAGGTCACCGCACCACCGGTCGTGGCGACGCGCTGACGGAGGGTCGAGTCGGACGTCAACGGATGGGAGAGCCGATCCGCCTTGAACTGCCCGCTCCCCACGTGGAGGAAGCCCACGTCGGTCAGGCCGATCCGGCCCGTCACCACCAGGTCGCACTCGCCGGCGTTCGCGCGTGCCAGCAGGAGCTGGATGCGAGGCAGCACCACGGAGGCGTTGCTGGCCGTGAGCGTCACCTGCTGGCCGACGATCGGCGCCAGGTTGCTGTCGAAGGCCAGGAGGAACTGCTCCATGTTCTTCTTGGCCAGGACACCCTCGGGTCCATCCGGGATGCCCACCGAGTTGAAGATCGGATGGAAGTCGAAGCCGCTGTTGAAGCGGAACAGCGTGTCGATGGAGCCGTCGCTGTTGAAGCCGAAGCCGCGGATCTGATCTCCCATGTGGGCGTCCGCGGGCATGAAGCCAAAGTCGTAGCCCACGCCGAACATGCCGACCTTCTGGTACAGGTTGCGCAGCTGCGGGTTCTTGGGGAAGAGCGCCGTCGCGACGAAGGACGACTTGCCGTCCGAGCCGAAGAGGCCCTTGAACTGGCCCTCGCTGGGGTTCGCGTTGGGATCCAGCCGGTGGCACGACTGGCACGAGCCATGGAAGAAGCTCGTGGTGTTGAAGTAGAAGTCCCGGCCCGCCTGCTGCGCTGGCGTGAGCGAGTTGTCGAGGTTCCGGACCGGGTTCGGCGGGTACATGATCTGGAGGACGAACTCCGAGAACCGCTGCATCTCCGCGGGCGTGAGCTGCGCGTCTCTCCCGAGCAGCTCCATGAACGCCGGGTTGAACTGATTGAACGCCGCGACCTCGTCGAACGCACCGTCGTTCGGCTGGGCGCTCGCCTCGTCGTTGCCGCCCGTGCGGTCTCCGCGCCAGTGCATCGGCCCGTGGTTCGCCATTCCGCGCAGGCTCTGGGTCGCGAAAGGACCCTTCACCGGATGGAAGTTGGGATCCTGTCCGAAGGTGGGATCGTTGCCGAACTCGGGCGGCACCGGGGTGATGGGGTTCTGGTTGACCTTGTACGCCGCATCCGGGTTGCCCAGGTCCCAATCCAGACCGTCGAAGTCGCCGAAGATGTGGCAGCTCGCGCAGGACGAGTCACCGTGGCTCGAGCTCTTGCGCGCGTCATAGAGGTACGGACGTCCCGCCACCACGTTCGCCGGCTCGGGGTTGTACATCTTCAGGTGGGCGATCTCCTGGCGCGTGGAGGTGTTGATGACGGAGACCGCGTTGTCGAAGCGCGTCAGCACGTACATGCGACCGCGGACCTCGTCCAGCACGAGCCCGCTGGGGCCACCGCCGCTCACGAGGATCTGGTTCGCCGTGCTCGGGACGAAGGTGTCGGCCTCGAGCGCCGCGGTGGAGTAGACGCCGATCTTCGAGGAGCCGAACGCGGCCACGTACAGCGTGGCGCCGTCGGAGGTCACCGCCATGCCGAGCGGCTGCGCGAGGCTCTTCTCGTTCTCCGCGTTGGGGATGGCGGCGCAGCAGACGCCGTAGTTGATGTGCTTGTTGAGGTGCCGCGGAGCAACGCCCGAGGAGCCCAGCACGGTGATGCGGCTCTCGTGCAGGTGCCCGCGCAGGCTGCTGCCAGCGAAGGTGCCCGGCCCCTCGAAGCGCAGGTCGTTACGCGCCTCGGTGTTGCTGACGTACACCTTCCCGTTCACCGGGTTGACGGCCATGTTGAACAGGGTGGTGCCCACGCCGGAGTAGAAGCCGGCCGAGCCCGCGAGCTGCGCCGGCGGGTTGGCGGTGGCGTCGATGACGAACACGTCCTTGTCCGGCAGGGAGAACTTCACCTTGTCCGTCCACGAGCGGCCCAGCACGTCCACCCAGTCCTGGCCGTTGAACCGGACGAGGACGCCAACCTCGGGCGCCGGCACTCCGGCCGCGTTGGTATTCGGGCCCGGGACGCCGCCCGCCGCCTGGCCCCCGTTGGGCACGAGGATTTCATGGACGATGGAGCTGCGGTTGCCTGAGTGGAACGCGGCGGCATAGACGCGCGAGCCGTCCGGCGTCGCCGCGAGCGCGCGCGGGGTATCGCTGAAGAGGGTAACGATGGAGAGCGGGTTGCCACCGAGCGAGGTGCCCAGGTTGTTGGCATCGAAGACCCAGACGTCGGCGCGGCCGATGCCCGGCGTGGTGAACTGCGGATCAAAAGGAACGTTCTGACCGCGGTGCGCGGCGGTGATGAAGGCGCGGCTCTTCCCCGTCCCCGCGAAGACAATGTCGCGCGGCTCGTCGCCGACGAGCAGCGTACGGACCACGAGCCCGGTGATTCCACTCAGGGTGGGGGTGAGCTTCACCACGCTCACGCTGTCGGACAGGTGATTGACGACCCAGACCTCCTCGTCGCTCCGCGCCGCGACCGCGACGGGCTCGAGCCCCACGGGGATCGACGTGAGATGGGTGAGGCCACTCGACTCGACCTTGAAGACCTCGAGGCGGCCGTCCGGGGTGTTGACGGCATAGAGGTACTTGCCCGTCGGAGACAGCGCGAGCGGCCGGACCTGCCCGCTCTCAAAAAGCGTAAACGGCGCCGCGGAGACATCCTGGCCCACCGCCAAGATGACGAGCAGCACTGCGGAGAGAATCGCTCTCCATGTGGTACAGCGAACCACCACTCCCTTTGCTTCCATGCACCCTCCTCGCGAGGCGCTCACTCCGTGCTCGCGGCCACAGCGAAGTATCAGGAATGTTCAGAATCGTGCGCTGTGTAGCTTGGACTGTAAAGGCCGAGCGGATTTTTACAAATGAAACGGATCTGCCCCGGGTTGCTCGATTTCCACCCCCCTCGGGGATGGGCGTCCAACAGTGGCGTGGCGCTCGACGTGGACAAGGCCACTCGCGAGGCGCGGTCGCCCACGGTGTGCGGCAAGGCCTACGCGCCCGATTCGAAGATGCTCAACGACGACGACGGGGAGCGCGGCACCACCCAGTACAGCGGCTGAGCCAGGACCCTCGTCAGGCGGAGACGTTCCGCCGCGACGCGGGACGGGGCGCGGACCCGGCCTCTCCGGCCGCCGCACGCGCCTCGTCCAGGGAGACAGGTGTGGCCCCCGGTGCAGCCCTGGGGGTCGGCTCGAGGAGCCCGAGTTGGAGCAGAAGCTTCTGCACCTCGGTGTCGGCCCAGTCGTATGCATAGCCCAGCAGGAAGAGCGCCAGCAGCGTCTGGCCGCGCACGGCGATGGCCCGGGAGAGCCGCTCCGACGGCGACTCGGGCAGCAACCGGCGCAACCACGTGGGGACGCGCTGGAGGAACTTCTCCGGATGGATGAAGTCTTCGCCCGAGAGGTCTGCGCGCTCCTGGTCCCGGAGGAAGGGCAGCTTCCAGAGCTGCGGCACGGGGGCCGCGAGCCGCACAATCGCCTTGAGCGTCGGCACGCGGCGGCCGTGTTCGAGGCGCCAGCGCGCGCGCTCACCGATGCCCGCCTGCAGGCGTCCCTGAAGCTCCCGGACCCGCTCCGGTGACAGCCAGTGCCAGGGCTTCGTCTGGGAGTAGAACATGTGCCGCGAGAGGTACTCGCGCAGCTCCCGCAGCTCGGGCGTCTCGCGGCGCGTGTCGCCATCCGTCTCCACCAGCCAGCGCGCGATGCGCGTGCGGGAGGCTCCCGCGGACCAGAAGATGGCCAGGTCGAGCATGTGCGAGAGCACGAAGAAGCGGCTGTCCGCGATGGCCGGCGTGTACTTCTCGCGGATCATGTTCCGCATGATGTGCCAGTCCTGCCGCGTCGCCCGGTTCACCCGCTCGAGGTACTCCTTGTCCATCCCCCCGCCCCGCAGATCCTGCTCCACGAGGTTGGCGATGTGCCACGAGCTGACCAGCGCCAGCGAGATGCCCTGGCTGTAGTAGGCGTCCACGATGGAGGCCGCATCCCCCATCATGCCGTAGCGCCGGGGACTCACGAAGGTGTCGGTCATGTACTGCACGTCGCGGTACATGCGGAACTCGAGCATCCGCTCCTTCGAGAGCACCTTGGCCAGCGGCGGATGGCGGTTGAAGAGCGCCCACATCTGGGCCTCGGGCGTCTCACCCGGCGGCGGCTTGCGCTGGTCGAACGTCGCCCCGACGCTGATGCGCTGCTTGGACAAGCGGATGACCCAAATCCAATAGCCCTCGCCCCACAGGTGGAGGGTGTGGAGATCTCTCGAGGTCTGATCTCCATCGGCGTACGTGTGCACCCACGGCTCACCGAAGAGGTCGTCGGTGATGCCCTCGAACTGCCCCCAGACGGCCGTCGTCTGGAAGCCGTCGTTCAGCTCGACGGTGTGCTTCTGCTTCTTCGCCAGCAGCCGGTTGCGCCCCGAGCAGTCCAGCACCCACCGGGCCCGCACCGTCCCCTCCTCCCGCGTGGCCTGACAGGCCCAACGCAGCTCGTGAGGCCGGCCCTCCTCCTCTTGAATGACCACGTCGCGGACCTTCACGGTGTCCAGGAAGCGCACGTTCGGGAAGGCCCGGAGGGACTCGCGCATCACGTCCTCCGCCTCCGGCCGGACGATCTGCACGTCCATGAGCGCGGCCCGGAAGTAGCGCTTGTCCGGAGCCTGCTCGTACAGGTAGTGCGGAGGATCCGCGTGGACGCCCCACTCGGACGTCGCCTCGAAACGCTGCGAGTGCTCCAGGCCGTAGGTGAACCACACGCCGTGCTTGGGAAAGCACTCTCCGGCGAACGCATCCAGCCCCCCCACCGTGCGCAGGAAGGGGTTGGTGAAGATGAGGAACGACTCGCCTACCTTGAAGCTGCGTTTCTGTCCCCGCGCGTTGTCGAGCAGGATGACCTGGAACCCCCGCTTCGCGTACTGCAGCGCATTGAAGAGGCCGACGATTCCCGCGCCGATGATGGCGACGTCCGCCTCAGCGGCTCGCACCTGTCCCTGAGCAACCTGCTCCATTGCGTGCACCTTCCGCTCGCGACGACCTGTCTCGCGGGGAAGGGTGACGTTAGCGGAATCTGACAGGCCGCACGAGCGCTCACGCCGCCCCGCTTCGCGCCTCGCGCAGCGACTCGATGAACGCACTCAGTTCGTCGACGTCGATGGGCTTCACGAAGTGCTGACGAAAGCCCGCCGCATGACTGCGTGCGCGATCCGCCGCCTGACCAAAGCCCGTCAGCGCGGCGAAGACAGGGCTCGCCGCCCCCAGTCGCTCCCGGATGCGCTCGGCCACCCCGTACCCATCCACGTCAGGCAAGCCGATGTCGAGGATCGCCACTTCCGGGCGGAACGCCTCGGCCTGCGCCAGCGCCCCTGGGCAATCGTGCGCTACGACCACCTCGTACCCGCTCAGGCCCAGCAACTCGGCCAGGGCCTCAGCGGCATCGACGTTGTCGTCGACGACGAGAACGCGCACGGGGCCTGCGGGCACGGCCTCGACCGGTGGGGAAACAGGCGTCCGCCGCTCCTCCTCGGTGAGCGGCTTCTCGGCCAGTGCGTGTCTCGGCAGCCATACAGTGAAGACGCTGCCACGACCGGGGCCGTCGCTGCGTGCCTCGACATGGCCCCCATGCGCCTCGACGAGGCTGCGCACGAGCGCCAGACCAATGCCGAGTCCCCCCTCGCTCCGGTCGAGTGAGCGCGGCCCCTGGACGAACGGCTCGAAAATCCGAGAGAGGATCTCCTGGGGCACGCCGTGACCATTGTCTTCGACGACGAGCGCAATGCCCCCCTCCTGGTCGTGGGCACGGAGCTGGATGTGTCCACCGGGAGGCGTGTACTTCGCCGCGTTCGTGAGCAGGTTCGCCACCACCTGCGTCAAGCGATCGGGGTCCGCCAACACGAGCAGACCCGAGGGGGGCACGTCGACCTGAAGCGAGTGCCGTCGCTGCTCGATGAGCGGCGAGGCCGCCTCCACGGCCCGGGCGACCACGGACACGAGCTCGAGGGGTTCGCGGTGCAGCGACATCTGCCCGCGGGTGATGCGCGACACATCGAGCAGATCATCCACGAGCCGGACGACGTGCTTGAGCTGCCGCGTGATGACCTCGTGCTCGGGCGTCTGCGCGAGACCCCGCCTGCGCAGCAGCTCCAGCGAGGTCACGATGGGCGCGAGCGGGTTGCGCAGCTCGTGTCCGAGCATCGCGAGGAACGCGTCCTTCGCCCGCGTGGCCGCAACGGCTTCAGCACGTGCCGTCTCGGCGCTGGCGAGGTGCGCATCCCGTTCGCGTTCACGCTCCCGCAGCAACAGTCCGGAACGCTCCAGGGCCTCGCCGAGCTGCGCCAGCTCGCGCACGCTGGAGGGGGCCATGCGGGGAGAGTGGCCCTCGGCGAGGGAGGCCGAGGCGGTTGCTGCCTCCGAGATGGAGCGCTCGAGCCTTCGGGAGAAGATCCATGCGCCGCTCGCGCTCACGAGCAGCAGCGCGAACCCGAGCCCACCGACGGCGAACATCGAGCTGGTCACGGGCGCGTCCAAGACCCACCTGGGAGTGACGATCGCCGCGGTCCACCCCGAGGGTTGCGAGCGGCTGAACGCCACGTAGGTCGACGTACCGTCCATGGACACGCTGGCGAACACGCCTTCGTGCGAGGCCCGGGTCCGCTCCAGGAACAAGGACGTCGCCGACCGTCCGACGAAGCGCTCGGGGTCACGGGTGCGGGCCACTACCCGGCCCTGAGGATCCACCAGCACGCGCGTCCACTCCTCCTCATGGGACGACTGGCTGGAGACCACGCCCGTGAGCGCATCCGGCGTGATGACGGCCGTGAGCACATACCGGAGAGCGCCCTCACGCAGCACCGGAACCCGGACGGGAAAGGCGAGCTGCTTCGCGGCGCCTCGGCCCACCGCGAGGCTCCCAACGGTGGGCCGGTGCGACTCGAGGATGCGCGCGAAGCTCCCCTGCTCGGCGAGAGGCGGAGGAGAGTGGCTCACTGGCAGGGCGGTGTTCACCAACAACTGCCCGTCCGGCGAGAGCAGCAACACGGTCTTCCACGAGGACTGCGTGCGACGCACCCGCTCGCACTCCACGCGGAAGGACTCCAGGTCGCCGCGATCGAGCTCCTCGGACTCGGCCAGCGCATGGAGCGTCTGGATGGAGCCGGACATCTCACGTTCAAAGGCCGCAGCGAGCGCGCGGGCCGAAGTCACCGCGCGCCGCTCAACAGACCTGCGCTCCAGGCGCGCCAGTTGGAAGACCACAATCGCCGCGAAGGCAATGGCGGGCAGCAGCGTCCCGACCACGAGCCGGACGAGGTGCCAACGGAGCGGGAGGGCGTGGGCGATTCGGGAGGGCAAGGGCGGCTCGCGGACACCGTAACGAAGCGCCACGAGCCACGCAAACGTCCATCAGGGCACAAACACCCGCTCGCTCACTGGCTCGCGGGCCCGGGACGGCTCAGCACCCGCCTTATGGAAGGGCCACACCAAGGGCACCATCGCCACGAGGAAGGCGAGCAGCAGCGCCGTCAGAGGCGTACCGAGCCGGAAGAAGTCCGTGAAGCGGTAGTGGCCGGGGCCGTACACCAGCACGCAGCTCGGCTCGAGCGGCGTGATGAAGGAGCAGCTCGCCGCCAGTGTCACCCCGATGGCGAAGGGCCGCGGGTCCACCCCGAGCTTCGCGGCGGCGCCAACGGCCACCGGGAGAATGACCAGCGCCGCGGCCTGGTTGCTCATGGGCGCCGACAACACGATGGTCAACGCCATCATCAAGAGCAGCACCGTGCGCGGACCTCCGTACTCGCCAGCCCTTGCCGCGAGGTTGCCCAGGAACCGCCCCGCCCCGCTCTCCTCCATGGCCACGCCGAGCGCCAACATGGAGCCGATGAGCAGCACCACGCGCCAGTCCACGCGGAAGGCCCGCCGCGCGTCCACACAGCCGGTGGCGATCATCGCCAGCATTCCCGCCAGTCCCGCCACGGACAGCGGCACGACATTGAAGGTGCCCAGCGCGAGCGCGCCGAGGAAGAGCACCACCGCCAGCAGCCACTTGCCGTAGCGCGGTGGCTGGTACTCCACGTCCCCGAGGATGAGCAGGTTGACGCCGTCCGACAGCTCCTGGACCTTCTCCCGGGGGCCGCGCAGCAGCAGCACGTCACCCACGGACAGCGGCAGGGCGGACAGCGACTGCCCGCCGAAGAGCCGCCCCAGCAGCTGCAGCTTCGTCAGCCGTTGGATGGCGGGCTTGCGGTGCAGCGCCAGCGCTACCAGGCCATAGCGCTCCAGGAAGAGCGTCTCCTTCAGGCTCCGGCCGATGAGCGGGCTGCCCGTGGGCACCGTTGCTTCCACCAGCAGCGTGTCCTGGGGCCGCAGGTCCGTGTCCGACAGCCGCACGTCCGGACGGATCTCGATGCCCCGCAGATCCTTCACCCGGAGGATGTCCTCGCGGTTCCCCTCGACGATGATGCGCTCGTCCCCCATCAGCCGGTAGGTCGGCACCGCCGGCATCGACTCGCCCTCTCGGACGAGCCCGATGACGCGCAGCCCCAGGCCCTCCGTGATCTCCGCCAGCTCCTTGCCCACGTAGCGCGAGTCAGGGGGAAGAATGGCCTCGGTGAGGTAGTCGCGCAGGACCCAGTCACCCACCGCGCCCTTGCCCACGCGGGCCGGCAGCAGCAGCGGCCCCAGGAACACCACGACGAGGATGCCAATCACCGCCACCGGAAACCCCACCGGCGACAGCTCCGCCACCCCGATGGGCTCCAGCCCGAAGCGAGGGAAGGCCGCGGATGCCACCAGGTTGGTGGAGGTGCCGTACAGGAACACCATGCCGCCCAGCATGGAGGCGTAGGCCAGCGGCAGCAGCACCTTGCTCTTGGGCACCTTCGCGCGGTTGGCCGCGCCAATCGCCACCGGCAGGAAGGCCGCCGTCGTCACCGTATTGGAGACGATAGAGGAGAACACCGCCACCACCACCATCATCGCCAGCACGAAGGTCTGGTGGCCGAAACGCGCGAAGAAGGCGAGCCGCTGCCCGACCAGCTGCACCACGCCCGTGCTGGCGAGCCCTTCCGTCATCGCCAGCAGGGTGAAGATGAAGATGACGGTGTCGTTGCTGAACCCCTCGAAGGCCTGCTCAGGCGTCAACACTCCGGTGACGGCCAGCAGGCACACCACAACCAGCGAGCTCACCTCGATGGGAACCACGTCGATGGAGAACAGCACCAAGGCAACGAGCACGATGCCGAGGACAATTGCGATGGCCATGAACGCCTCGAACCTGTGCCCAGGTGTGCCAGAAGGTGAGGCCTCCTCTTTCGAAAACGTCTCCTACTGGATACTGGAAGACCAATAAGTGGAATTAAAGGAATGTGAGAGTCCAGGGACGGCCTTCACCTGGGGGCGCTGTTGCTTTTACAGGGGGCAGTCAGGAAGGTTGCGCCCACCAAAAATCAGGAGACTCGCGAATGGCTTCGACCCACACCGCAGGGCTCCAGGGCAACGCTCCCACGAAGAACGCGGAGCTGCTGGCCTGGGTGACGAAGATGGCGCAGATGACCCAGCCGGACAGCATCGTTTGGTGCGACGGCTCGGAGGAGGAGAAGAAGCGCTTCACCGACCTGGCGGTGAAGGAGGGCATCCTCATCCCGCTCAACCAGCAGAAGCGCCCCGGTTGCTACCTGCACCGCTCCAACCCCAACGACGTGGCGCGCGTGGAGCACCTCACGTTCATCTGCACCACCAATAAGGAGGACGCCGGCCCCACCAACAACTGGATGGAGCCCGAGGCCGCCTACACCAAGCTGACCCACCTGTTCACCGGCTGCATGAAGGGCCGCACCATGTATGTGGTGCCCTACGTCATGGGCCCGCTGGGCAGCCCCTTCGCCAAGATTGGCGTGGAGCTGACCGACAGCGTCTATGTCGCGCTCAACATGCGGATCATGACCCGCATGGGCAAGGCGGCGCTGGACATGCTGGGTGACTCCAACGACTTCAACCGTGGCCTGCACAGCACGGGCGATCTCAACCCGGACCGCCGCTACATCTGCCACTTCCCCCAGGACAACACCATCTGGAGCTTCGGCAGCGGATATGGCGGCAACGTGCTGCTCGGCAAGAAATGCCTCGCGCTGCGCATCGGCAGCTACCTCGGCCAGCACGAGGGGTGGCTCGCCGAGCACATGCTCATCCTCGGCGTCACCAGCCCCAAGGGTGAGACCACGTACGTGGCGGCCGCCTTCCCGTCCGCGTGCGGCAAGACGAACTTCGCGATGATGGTCCCGCCCAAGGAGTACGAGGGCTGGAAGATCGAGACGGTGGGCGACGACATCGCCTGGATGCGCGTGGGTCCGGACGGGCGCCTGTGGGCCATCAACCCCGAGGCCGGCTACTTCGGCGTGGCCCCCGGCACCAACTACAAGAGCAACCCCAACGCCATGGCCTCCGTGGCCAAGGACACCCTCTTCACCAACGTGGCCATGACGCCTGACGGCGACGTGTGGTGGGAGGGCATGGACGGCGAGGTGCCCGAGGAGCTCATCGACTGGCAGGGCCGGCCCTGGAAGAAGGGCAGCACGGAGAAGGCCGCGCACCCCAACAGCCGCTTCACCGCGCCCGCGTCCAACAACCCCGTCCTCAGCCCCAAGGTCAACGACCCGATGGGCGTGCCCATCTCCGCCATCATCTTCGGCGGCCGTCGCTCCAGCACCGTCCCGCTGGTCCTCCAGGCCTTCAACTGGACCCACGGCGTGTTCCTGGGCGCCACCATGGGCAGCGAGACCACCGCCGCCGCCACCGGCAAGGTGGGCGTGGTGCGCCGCGACCCCATGGCCATGCTGCCCTTCTGCGGCTACCACATGGGTGACTACCTGCAGCACTGGCTGAACATGCAGAAGAAGATCACCCACCCGCCGAAGATCTTCCAGGTGAACTGGTTCCGGCAGGACAAGAACGGCAAGTTCATCTGGCCGGGCTTCGGCGAGAACATGCGCGTGCTCGAGTGGATCGTGAACCGCGTCCACGGCCGCGTCCCCACCGAGGAGACGCTGCTGGGCTGGGTGCCGCGCGCCGACCAGGGCCTCAACCTCAAGGGCCTGGACATCACCCAGGAGGCCGTCGCCGAGGTCACCTCCATCAAGGAGGACGAGTGGAAGGCCGAGCTCAAGAACCAGGAGCCGTTCTTCGAGTCCCTCGGCCTCAAGGCCCCCGAGGCGCTCACGCTGCAGCGCAAGCTGCTCATCTCGCGCCTGGGTACCTGAGCTGAGCCACGCGTCGGCCCTCCGGGGCCCGCTGTTTTCACGGGGCCGTCCCGCCGTCAGGGGGGCGGCCCCGCCGCTTTGGGGCCCCCTTCGCCGGTAGAAAGTTCAGGAGTAGGCTCCACAACCATGCGATTGGTCTTGGTTTTGTTGGCGGCCCTCCTGCTCGTCCCCGCCCCGGCACAGGCCCAGCGTGGCAGCCCACGCACCGCGAAGGAGCTCATCAAGCAGGCCGAGCGCCTCTACGACCAGAAGAAGTACCTGGAAGCAGCCGCGGTGCTCGAGCAGGCCAATGAGCTCAAGCCCGACATGCGGCTCATCTACAACATCGCTCGCGCGTACGATCAGGCCGGCAAGGAGAAGGAGGCGATCTCCTACTACGAGAAGTACCTGACCGACGGAGAGGACGCGCAGCTGCGCAAGCGCTCCCGGTCGGCCATTGATCGGCTCCGGCTGCAGCAGGAGAAGGAGGCGGCGAACGCGGCGGCGGCGGCGGCCGAGCGCAAGCGGCTCAAAGAGGAGGCCGAGTCGGCCAAGCGGCGTGCAGAGGCGGAGCGAGAGGCGGCCCGGCGCGCCGAGGAGACCAACCAGCTGCGCCTGAAGGCAGCCCACGAGGACGCGCTGGCCTCGCGCAAGCGCATGCAGGTGACGTCCATCGCCCTGGGCGGCGTGGCACTGGCGGGTGCCGGCGTGGGCACCTTCTTCGGGCTGAAGTCCCGGAGTGCACGCTCGGACTTCAACAACGCCCCGGACCTGGAGAGCAAGCTGGCGGCGAGGGACGCCACCCGGGGCAACGCACTGCTGGCGGACATTGGCTTTGGGGTGGGGCTGGCGAGCGCGGTGGCAGCCGTCCTGCTGTATCCCAGGGAACCCGCACCCAAGCCCGGCAAGGCCCGGCTGACGGCAGCGCCCCAGGGCAGCGGGGCCGGTGTGGAGGTGAGCTTCTGATGCGCGCGCTGATGCTGACGGGAGTGCTGTCCGTGCTCGCCACCGGGTGCAGCTTCACCACGGCGGCGGGGCTCGACCAGTGCGAGACGAGCGCGGACTGCGGTGGCGATCAGGTGTGCACGAGGGGCGTCTGCCTGCCGCAGCCCACCGGCTGCGGGACGCTCCACGGCTCCACCGACCCCAACGCCATCCAGATGGGCGCCCTGGTGCCCCTGCACACCAGCACGGAGGAGAACGCGAGCATCGACGAGTCCGATGAGCAGGCGCTCAACGCCGTGCTGCTCGCGTTGGAGGAGGTCAATCAGCGAGGCATCAGCGGCAAGCAGATCGCCCTGCACTTCTGCGACACCGGCAACAACGCGGAGCGCACGAAGAAGCAGGCCGAGTGGCTGGTGGACAACAAGAAGGTGGCGGCGGTGCTGACGGCCGGCAGCAGCCAGACGCTCGCGGCGGCGGCGGTGACCGTGCCCAGGGGCGTGCTCACCATGAGCTACAGCGCCACCTCTCCGGAGCTCACGTCGCTGCCGGACACCAGCGGCGGCCCCGTGGGACTCGTGTGGCGCACCTCGGCCTCGGACGCCATCCAGGGCAGCGTCATCGCCGACCTGCTGCGCTCCGACAGCCGCCTTGGCGCCCCGGCGAAGGTAGGCATCCTCTACGTGGACGACCCATACGGACAGGGCCTCTTCAACATCATCTCCGAGCGGCTGAACACCGGCCCCACGCGGGTGGCCCACCGAGGCTACGCCTATCCAAGGCGCGGGGATGTGAGGTCAGCGCTGGAGCAGCTCGACATGACGTATGACCCGGACCTCACCGTGCTGATGGGCTTCGCGGACGACGCGACGACCATCCTCAAGGAGGCGTCCACCCGGACCAACCTCAAGCGGGAGAGCGGCCACCGGTGGTTCTTCTCCGACAGCGTGAAGGACAAGGCCCTGCTCGAAGACACTGTGGCAGCCGGCCAGGCGCAGGGCTTCTACGGCACGGCCCCAGCGCAGGGCACGGGACAGGCCTTCAACACCTTCAGCTCGCGCTTCAGCGACAAATACAAGAAGAACCCAGCCGAGTACTCCTACACCTCCAACGCCTATGACGCCATGTACCTGATGGCCCTGAGCGCGGCCTATGCGCAGGGCACAGCCAACGCCGTCACCGGGGCGAAGATGGCCGAGGGGCTGACCAAGGTGTCCAGCGGCACGAGCGATACCAACACCCAACTCACCAACTCCAACTTCACCTACTTGTCGGCGGAGCTCGCCGCGGGCCGGAGCGTCAACGTGGACGGCACCAGCGGCCCGCTGGACTTCAATGCCGCCGGCGAAGCGTCCGCCCCCGTGGAGCTATGGCAGGTGCAGGACCAGAGCTTTGTGACCATCACCAACGTTCAGCCGCCGCAGTGAACCGGTTCTTGGACAGAGTCGTGTTGAGCATGCCCCCTCTCCCCCTGGGAGAGGGCGGGGGGTGAGGGTCTTCACCTTCGTGTTCCTCACCCCCATTCGCATCGCAGCACCCCAAGCCGGAGGCCTTCAGGGACCAGGCGCCGGCTGCTCGCTCTCGACGCGGGAACTAAACAAGGCCGTGGCCGGCAGCCCGGGGTGCTTCTCGAAGAAGATGATCGTCTTTCCTTCGGCCCCGTCCTCAATCTCGATGCAGTCGATGTTCCCGGAGTCGTCCACCATCAAGTAGACGCGGGTTGGCTCATTGATGTGGTGCATGAAGTTCTGGTCGGCGTCGCCCACCGTCACCTCGATGTCACCCACCTCCGAGCCCTTCGTCTCCAGGTCGATCCCCACGAGGGGAAGCCTGCGTGCCATCTCTTGATCGCCTATGTCTTGGTTCTCCACTTCGATCCGGACCGGATAGGTCTGCGCTTGCCGGCCGAGTCGCTCGAAATAGAGGGCCCAATTCTCTCGCGGAATCTCAATCGTGTTGGCCATGGCTACCTCCGCAAGGAAGGTAGGTCCGGGGGCGCACGCGCAACGCCCCCAGCCGCTCGCGAGGAAACGAGAGTTCCCCATTCGGCCGGAACCCAACCAAGGTGTCATTCGGTGCGCGCTCCTCCCTGATTGGACCGCAGGGCAACGGGGGCGTCTCGGCTCCGGCTACCTGCTCGCCACGGAGTCCTTCTGGAGATCGCGTGACGAGATGTCCGCGTCGACCCCCTCGCCGCCGGACACCCCGTCACCCCCGTAGGAGGTGACGAGGGGCTTGCCGCCCTCGTACATGTACACGTACTCGTTGCCCCATGGATCCTTGGGCATCTGCTCCAGGGTCTGTGTCTCCACCAGCGCGCGCAGGCCCGTGGACGTATCGGGGTAGCGTCCCTTCTTCGCGTAGTAGAGCTTGAGCGCGTTGTGGATGTTCCCGATGTCCATCTTCGCCGTGTCCCGCTTCGCTTCGTCGAGCCGAGGGATCACGGCCACCCCCACCGCGGCCATGATCAGGCCGAGGATGGTGATCACCACCATGATCTCAATGAGGGTCATGCCGCGCTGACGGCGGCGCTGCGGACTGTGCGTCTTCTTCAGGCTCATGTCGGTGCTTCTCCCCTGGCCCTTCGTCGGGCCACCGAGCCGCCTGTGCAACCCCCGCGCCCACCCTCGAGACACGAGGGGCCCCGAGGGAGAACGGTCCACCGCAGGTACGTCCGGCGGCCTCCCGCGTCAGCGTGTCGCGGGGGTCGCTCGGAGGCGTGACACACCGTCAGCGAAGGGAGGCCACACACCGCTGCTTCATACGGCTACAGGTTGGGTGATCGCCCACCAGGCAGCCGACCAGCATGCTCCCTGGCCAGGCGCTCATGGGGGAATGTCCCCCCTACGCATCCCGCCACCACCTCTTTCACCCCGTGGTAGGATTGGGCTCCTCCGAGGTCCTTGCCTACATCCCCTGGGTTCGACCCGGTCACATAGAGAGAACCTGAATGGATGCCATCGCCGTGGTGGGATTGGGTTGCGTCCTGCCGAATGCCCTCCGCGTTTCCGACTTCTGGGCCAGTGTTTCCACCGGCAGGGTGTCGCTCTCGAAGGTCCCCGCCCGCGCCTGGGACCACTCGCTCTACTACCATCCGGATCGCACCCGGCCCGATCGAGCCCACGCCGAGCTCGGTGGCTTCATCCACGACTTCGTCTTCGACTGGCGCAAGTACAAGGTGACGCCGGCCGATGCCCAGCAGGTCAACCCCTTCCAGTGGATGATCCTCGAGGCGGGCACCCAGGCCCTCTCCGAGGTGCGCGTCATCCCCCGGGACACCACGGGCATCCTGCTCGGGGCCACCAGCCTCGGATGGCAGCGCGACAGCGGGATGCACATCCGCCTGGAGGACATGCTGGACGCGGTGCGCGCCACGGACGAGTTCCGCGCGCTGCCCACCACCCGGCAGCAGGAAGTGCTGGAGGTCACCGCTCAGCGGCTGCGCGCGCGCCTCAAGGAGTGCAGTGACGACAACGTGGTGGGCTCCTCGGCCAGCGTGGCCGTCGGGCGCATCAACATGCACTTCGACCTCAAGGGGCTGCACTACTCGGTGGACGCGGGGTACTCGTCCTCGCTGGCGGCCCTGGATATCGCCGTGCGCGGGCTGCGCGATGGAGAGTTCGACCTCGCAGTGGCCGGCGGCGTGAGTGAGATGCTGACGCCGCTGGAGTTCATCGCCTTCTCCAAGCTGGGCGGGCTCTCCGTGAAGGGCCAGGT
Source organism: Archangium minus (assembly GCF_044360475.1). NCBI lineage: Bacteria > Pseudomonadati > Myxococcota > Myxococcia > Myxococcales > Archangiaceae > Archangium > Archangium minus. The sequence goes on along the minus strand of NZ_CP043494.1, from coordinate 2,706,330 downwards.
CCGTCCCTTCTCGGACGAGTGCGACGGCACCCTGCTGGGCGAGGGCGTGTCGCTGCTCGCCCTCAAGCGGCTGGAGGATGCGGAGCGCGACGGGGAGACCATCTACGCGGTGCTGCGCGGTGTGGGCGGCTCCTCGGATGGTCGCGGCAAGTCGCTGGTGGCACCGCGGCGCGAGGGCCAGGCGTTGGCCATGCGCCGCGCCATCGAGGACGCGGGCGTGGAGCCGGACTCCATCCAGTACGTGGAGTGCCATGCCACGGGCACCCCGGTGGGGGATGTCAGCGAGGTGCAGGCGCTGGCGAGCGTGTACGGCAGCGCACCGAGCGGCGCCATCGCGCTCGGCTCGGTGAAGGCCAACATCGGTCACCTGCGCGCGGGCGCCGGCGCGGCCGGACTCCTCAAGGCCGTGCTCGCGCTGCACCACGGGCAGATTCCCCCGCAGCCGGGCGTGGAGCGCGTCAACCCGAAGCTGGAGCTGGAGCGCACGCCCTTCTACGTCCCACGCAAGGCGCAGCCGTTCCGCCCCGGCACCACGCCCCGCGCGGCCGTCAGCTCCTTCAGCTTCGGCGGCAACAACTTCCACGCGGTGCTCGAGGCCTACCGGCCCGGCGGTGAGCGCATCAAGACCCCCTCACGCCGCCGGCAGGAGGAGCCGCTGGCCATCATCGGCATGGGCGGCATGTTCCCGGGAGCGCCCAACGTCGAGACCCTCTGGAAGAAGCTGCTCGAGGGCCACGACGCCACCCGCGAGGTCCCCAAGGATCGCTGGAAGGTCGAGCGCTACACCCACCCGGACCGCAAGGACCGGACGTACACCAAGCTCGGCTGCTGGTTGGATCAGCTCCCCTCGCCGACGATGGAGATGCGGATTCCTCCCGCGGCCTGGGCCTCGTTGGACCCTTCGCACGTGGTGACGCTGCTCAGCGCGGAGCAGGCCCTGAAGGACGCGGGGTACGTGCCGGACAAGTGGAACCGGGACCGCGTGGCGCTGGCGCTCGGCTTCCTGCCGTACCAGGGCATCAAGTTCCTCGCGGACACGCGCGTGCGCTGGGCCGAGTTCGCCAAGGAGCTGCGCGAGACGCTGGAGAAGTCCGGGCTGCCGGAGAACCTGCGCCTGGCCATCCTCGACAACGCGGAGGAGCGCTACAAGGCGGGCCTGCCCCCCATCAGCGAGGACAGCCTCACCGGCTACCTGGGCAGCCTCAACGCGGGCCGCATCTCCTCGCTCTACGACTTCCACGGGCCGCACATGGTGATGGACTCGGCGTGCGCCAGCTCGCTCGCCGCGCTCCATGCCTCCTGGAAGATGCTGCAGCACCGCGAGGCGGACGTGGTGCTCACCGGCGGCGTGTGGACCGACATGTCCCCCGAGTTCTTCATCGCGGGCTGCCGCTTCAACGCGCTGTCCAGCAAGGGGAGCCGGCCCTTCAACGCGAACGCGGACGGCTTCGTCCCCGGCGAGGGCGCGGGCATCCTGGTGCTCAAGCGGCTCTCCGACGCGGAGAAGGACAAGGACCGCATCCACGCCGTCATCCGCTCCATCGCGGGCTCCAGCGACGGCAAGGGCCGCTCCGTGCTGCCCCCCAGCGAGATGGGCGAGACGCTGGCCATGCGCCGCGCCCTGACGGCCGCCAACGTGCCCCCCGCGAGCGTGGACTATGTGGAGTGTCACGGCACCGGCACCGCCCTGGGTGACGTGGTGGAGACGAAGTCCACCCACAACGCCTACTACGGCGAGGGCCGCCCCCGGCCCATCCTCATCGGCTCGGTGAAGTCGAACATCGGCCACCTCAACGCCGCGGCCGGTGTGGCAGGGATGATCAAGGTCGCCCGCTCGATGCAGGAGGGACTCATCCCCCGCTCGCTCAAGAGCGAGCCGCGCAACCCGAAGATTCCCCAGGGCGTCGAGGTGGTGACGGACAACCGCGAGTGGCCCGCCCCTCCCAGCGGCACCCCGCGCCGCGCCGGAGTGAGCTCCTTCGGCGTCGGTGGCTCCAACTTCCACGCCATCATGGAGGAGTACAGGGCGCCGCCCTCGCGCCCGGAGAAGAAGGAGAGCGAGCCCGCGGACGGGGAGCCCAAGCTCATCGCCGTGGCTGGCGCGGACGCGCGTGCGTGCCTGGAGCAGTTGAGCGCGCTGTGCGAGCAGCAGGGACCGCTGGAGGATACGCGCCGCACGCCCGAAGGCCCCTGGCGCGTGGCGGTCACGGCGCGCAACCGCGAGGAGCTGCGCAAGAAGCGGGACTTCCTGCGCAAGGCAGTGGAGACAGGTGGAGACCTGGAGCCGCTCGGCCAGTCCGGCATCTTCGCGGCGGGCCCGGACTCGCCCCTGCGCGGCGCCAAGGTGGCCATCACCTTCCCCGGCCAGGGCGGCCAGTACGCCAACATGCTGCGCCCGCTCGCCCGGGCCTATCCGGTGGTGGCCCGCACGCTGGAAGAGGCGGACCGCGTCTACCTGCGCCTCACCGGGCGCACGTTGACCGGAAGCTTCTACACGGAGGACGCGAAGAACTACCGGCAGAACGACGAGGACATCCACGCGGCCGTCTTCCTCGTCAACGTGGCGCTCTACCGCCTGCTGGTGGCCCACGGCATCCACGCGGACCTGCTCATCGGCCAGAGCGCGGGCGAGCTGGCGGCGCTGGTGGCCGCGGGCAGCCTCACCCTGGAGGAGGGCCTGCGGGCCATCCACTCGCGCACCGTGGCCGTGCTGGAGATGCCCACCGAAGATCCCGGCCAGATGGCGGCGCTCGCGTGTGCCTCCGAGCTGGTGCCGGAGCTCATCGCGGGCCTGCCCGGCTACGCCACCCTGGCGGCGGACAACGGGCCGCGCGCCTGCATCGTGTCCGCGGATCGCCGTGCCCTGCCCGTGCTGGTGGAACGTTGCACCGCCCGGGGCATCGAGTGCACCGTGCTCGCGGTCTCCCACGGCTACCACTCGGAGCTCATCGGCGCGGCCCGCCCGGCCTACCAGCGCGTACTGGACGAGCTGTCGTTCCGCGCGCCCTCCGTGCGGCTCATCTCCACCATTGACGCGGCGGACTACGGCAACCGGCCGCTTCGCGAGTACCCAGTATTCCTCACCAGTCAGTTCGTCGAGCCTGTACGGCTGCGGCAAGCCATCGGCGAGGCGCACCATCAGGGCGCCCGCATCTTCATCGAGGCCGGTCCCAAGTGGTCCCTCACCCAGTTCACCCGGGAGATCCTCAAGGGACAGCAGCACGGGGCCATCGCATCGATTCATCCCAAGGTAGGTGACATGGAACAGTTCAAGCGCGTGGTGGGATACTCATTCGTGAATGGTGTCGGTCAGCTCTCGGCGGATGCCGGGACTGAGGTGGAGCAGCTGCTGCTCCAGCTCCCCCTCGAGGGACTGCTCGAGCCCGCCACCGCCCTGAAGGTGGCCATCGCCCTGGGCAATGAGTTTGGCGTGGACGCCTCCGTGGCCCAGCCGGAGAACCTGCGGACGTTCGAGGCCATCATCGCCCTGGTGGAGCAGCTGCGCACGGGCCAGGCCGCGACCGGTACCGTCGCTGCCTCCGCCGCGAAGGCACCTCCGGCCGCCCCGAAGGCCCCTCCCGCTCCGGCCGCCCCGGCCGCGCAGCCTGAGACCACGGTGCTGAAGTCCATCGCGTTGGAGAGCGAGGTGCGGCGCGTGCTGATGGACACCGTGGTGGCCAAGACGGGCTACCCGGAGGACATGCTGGAGCTGGACCTCGACCTGGAAGCCGACCTCGGCATCGACACCGTCAAGCAGGTGGACATCTTCGCGCGCACCCGCGAGGCCTTCGGCGTGTCGCGTGACCCCAACCGCGCCCTGCGTGACTTCAACACCCTGCGCAAGGTCATCGATCACATCGTCGAGCGCGTGCTCTCCGCCAGCGGCGCCTCCGCCCCGGCTCCCGCCGCCGCGGCCCCCGCCCCAGCACCCGCGGCCCGGCCCACGCCTCCGCCCGTTGCCGCACAGGCCCCGGTGGCGCCCCCCGCTCCGGTCGTCCCCGCGGCGTCGAACCCGGCGGTGCCCACCGCCATCGCCGCCTCGCTGAACCTCACCGCGCAGGTCCGTGAGGTCCTCATGCGCAACGTGGTGGAGAAGACGGGCTACCCGGAGGACATGCTGGAGCTGGACCTCGACCTGGAGGCCGACCTCGGCATCGACACCGTCAAGCAGGTGGACATCTTCGCGCGCACCCGCGAGGCCTTCGGCGTGTCGCGTGACCCCAACCGCGCCCTGCGCGAGTTCAACACCCTGCGCAAGGTCATCGACCACATCGTCGAGCGCGCGCAGAGCACGGGCGCCGCTCCGTCCGCCACCGCCACCACCACCGCGGCCTCTGCGCTGGCCTCCGCCGTGGCCGCGGCTCCGCCCCCTGCCGAGGAGCCCTCGAAGCGCTCGGGTGGCGGGGGTCCGCGCTCCGTGCGCGACGCGCTCCTGTCCATGGACCTGCGGCAGGCGGGCGTGAAGAACGAGGAGCTGCGCAAGCTGGGCGAGGCAATGTCCTCGCACCTGGGAGTCGCCGCACCTGATACAGGGAAGGTCCGCTCGCTGGGCGAGCTCGTCCAGCACCTCATCAAGGATCGCTAGTCCGTGCAGCCCGACACCTCACAATACCCCCTGCTGGAGGATGTCGCCGAGGTCTTCCGAGGCGAGAGCGCCGTCGCCAAGCGCGACGTGCGCCTGCCCGCGGAGCTCGACGCAGAGACGCGGCCGTTGTCCGCGTCGATGGAGCTGGAGTTCCTCGCCGAGGTCGGCGCGCTGGTGTACCCGGATCGCGTGCTGGTGGGGATGAGGGACGTGCGCTGGTTCCTGCGCGCCTCAGAGCCCTCCTCGTCCGCCGCGCGGCTGGTGGGGCGCGCCCGCCGCGAGGGAGATGGTGAGGTGTCCGTCTTCCTGTCGGTGGAGCCGGTGAGCACCGGCACCAACACGGGGGGCAGCAGCGAGGAAGCCACCGAGGAGCCCATCCCCGTGTGCCGGGCCATCCTCCATTTCGAGCAGAACTACGGGCCCGCCCCGTGGCCGCAGCAGCAGCGGATGCTGGCGCCCAAGTCGGAGAACCTCCAGAACGGTCGGCAGCTCTACGCGTCCGTGGGAGGCCAGGGCGACCGCGTCCCCGAGTCGCTCCAAGTCGTTTCCTGGGCCCGGCTGTGTGAGCTGGGCCGAATTCAAGGCGGGCTCATTCACCCCCGCGCCATGGCCAAGGTCCTGCCCGCCAGCCGCATTCAGGTGGCACCCGCTGCCCTCGAGGGCGCGCTCCACCTGGTGAAGTGGCTCTGGTACTCCTTCTCGGGCGAGGGCTCGCGTGAGATGGCCATCTCCGAGGCCACCTGGTTCCGCATGCCCCGGCGCGACGAGCGGCTGATGTGTGACGCCCGCCTGTCCGGCGCCAGCAGTGGACTGGCCTCCTTCGATGCCCACCTGCTCGGGCAGGACGGCATTCCCGTGCTCGAGCTGCGCGGCATTGCCATGGCCTCTCTGCCTTCCGAGGACCTCGCCCCCACCCTGCCCCGTCTGTCCTGGCAGTCGTTCGTCAAGAGCCTCTCACCTCGATGACCTCTCCCACGCACATCCCTCTCGCCATCGTCGGGCTCGGGTGCCGCCTGCCCGGAGCCGACACGCCGTCGCGCTTCATGAACCAGTCCCTCGAGGGGATGCGCGCCCTGACGCAGGCCCCGGAGGACTGGGGGGCCGGGCTGAACCTGAGCCATCCCCTGTGGGGCGGCTTCGTCCCCGAGGAGGCCAAGGACTGGAAGCAGTTCCGCCTGCCGCCGGCCCACGTGGAGAAGATGCACCGCATGGAGCGGCTGCTCCATTTGACGCTGCTCCAGGCGACGCAGGACGCCGGCTACAGCCCCGACAAAAGCCCGGGTGGCCGGTGTGCCATCTACCTGGGCTCCACCGGCCTGGGCGTGGACCTGAGGACCGATCAGGCCTTGCGCCTGCGGACGCCGGAGCTGCGCGAGCACCTGGCGGCCATCCTCCAGGGACGCGCCGACAGTGCCCAGTTGCTGGAAGCCGTGGACCAGCTCGTGGACCAGCTCGCTCCGCCCATCATCACCGAGTCGGTGCCCATGACGGCCACCATGGTGGCCAACCGCCTCTCGAGCCTGCTGGACACACGCGGTGGGCACCTGGCGATTGACGCGGGCACGGCCTCGTCGATGGCGGCGCTGCGGATGGCCACGCTCTCGCTGCAGCTCGGGCACTGTGACGTGGCGGTGGTGGGCGCGGTGGCGCCGCTGGTCAGCCCCTCCTCGTTCGGAGTGCTGGCGGCACGCGGCTGGCTGGCGTCGCAGGAGCTGCTCGCGCTGGATGGGCGCTCCGCGGGCACGCTGCCCGGCGAGGGTGCTGTGGCGCTCGTGCTGTGCCGGTTGGACGACGCGCTGGCGGACAAGCAGCGCATCTACGCCGTCCTTCATAGTGTCACCGCGGAGGTGAACCTCAAGCAGGGCATCTCGCGGCTGTCGCGCATGGTGGACAGGGCCGCGCGCGCCTGCCTGGACCAGGCGGGCGTGGAGGCCGAGCAGGTGCGGCACGTGGAGCTGCAGGCCTGCGGTGTCCCGGGCCTGGAGGACCAGGAGATCATCGGCCTGAAGTCCGCGCTCACCGCGACGCGCACCGAGCCCCTGACGTTCTCCACCGCGACGCCCCAGGTGGGCTTCCAGCACGCGGCCAGCGGGCTGGTGTCGCTGATGCGCGCGGCGCTGTCGCTCCATGGCGGAGTGCGCGCGCCCGTCGCTGGCCTCACCTCGCCGCGGCACGCGACGGACGGGCTGATGGAGTGCCTCACGCGCCCGGAGAAGCTGCCGCCCCGCAGCTACGTGGGCGTCAGCTCGCTGGGCTGGAACAACATCGCCTACCACGCGCTGCTCGGGCCCGCGCCCGCCCGCGAGGCCTGGGCGGACATCCGGCCCGTCCGCCCGCCCACCCAGAAGTTCGCCATCGTCGGCATGGGCGCCCTCGCGCCGGGAGCGCCGGATGCGCAGGCGCTCTGGACGAACATCACCTCCAAGGCGGACGCCATCGGTGACCTGCCGGCCTCACGCTTCGACGTCAACCGCACCCTGGGCGCGTTGATGAGCAAGAACGAGGTCGTGCCCCGGCTGGCCGGTACCGTGGATCTGCCGGTGGCCGATCCGCGCTGGCTCAAGCTGCCTCCCGCCCAGGCCCAGGCGCTCGACCCGGGCGTCGTCATCTTCGTCAAGGCCGCGGAGGAGGCGCTCGGCCAGGCGGGCTACGAGCCCGGCACGTGGAACGGGCGGCGCGTGCAGGTGGTCGTAGGCCAGCTGCCGGTGCGCGCCAAGGAGTTCGAAGTCGAGCTGCGCTTCGTCTGCGAGCGCTACCTGAAGCTGGCGGCGCAGGCTCTCCAGGCCCGGGGGATGACGGCCGGACAGGTAGCGCCCCTGATCGACGCGGTCCGCCAGCGCGTGGTGGGCACGTTGCCCCCGCTCGACGAGAACACGTTCCAGTACTACTCCGGGCTGTCGTGCGCGTCGCGGCTGGCCGCCCTGCATGACTTCACCGGCGGCGTGATGACGGTGGACGCGGCCTGTGCCAGCTCCATCGCGGCGCTGCATGCCGCCATGCTGTCGCTGGCCAACCGCGATACCGACGTGGCGGTGGTCGGCGGTGTGGCCTTCAACCTGGTGCCCGAGTACGCCGCCGCGCTGGCCGTGCTCGGCATCCTCTCCCCCCGAGGCACCTTCCCCTTCGACGATCGCGCGGACGGCTTCGTCCCGGCCGAGGGCGCAGGTGCCGTCGTCATCAAGCGGCTGGAGGACGCGGAGGCGCAGAAGGATCGCATCATCGCCGTCATCTCCGGCATCGGCTTCTCCAGTGACGGACGGGGCACCTCCCTGTTCGCCCCCAACCCCAAGGGCCAGGCCCGAGCGGTGGAGCGGGCGCTGGAGGACGCGAAGATCCACCCGGATCAGGTGGGCCTGCTCGAGGCGCACGGCACGGGCACGAAGGTGGGCGACAAGGTGGAGGCCGATGCCTACGGCGAGGCCTTCCACACCCGAGGCCGCGACAACCCGGTGCCCATGGGCACCCTCAAGTCGCAGATTGGCCACACCTCGTCGGCCTCCGGCTTGCTGGGACTCATCAAGACGGCCTTCGCGGTGAGCGAAGCCTTCCTCCCCCCGATGAACGGAGGCGAGTTCCCCAAGGCAGACATCCCCTTCGACAAGCTGCCCATCGCCCTGTCGCTGGAGGGCCGCCCGTGGCCGGCGCCTCGAGAGGGACGGCGGCGCGCGGGGTTGAGCTCGTTCGGCGTCGGCGGCACGAACTACCACGTCATCCTGGAGGAGCACGACAACGCCCACCGGAAGCCCCAGCTGGGGGATCCGCTGAGCGCCACCGCCAGCTACCCCATCCCCAGCCGCGGGCTGTCCGCGCAGCGCTGGCGCGTGGACCTGGTGCCGCTGTCGCTCTCCTCGGAGAAGCGCTACCCGCTGCCGGGCAAGAAGCTGCTGCTCGTCGGTGACGAGCCGGGCCTGGTGGCCGCCTTCAGCCGGCTGCTCGTGGGCAAGGGCGTGCGCATCGCCACGGTATCGGTGGCAGGCCTCACGGACGCCATGGAGGTGGAGAAGCGGGTGCGCCGCGCCAGCGACGACCTGGGTGGTGCAGACGGCGTCATCGACCTGGGGGCCTTCGGGCCGCTCGAGTATTTCCTCACCCTGGGCAGCGCCCGCTTCGCGCGCCGGATGGCGGAGACCACCGCGCGTTGGCACGGCACCGGGCGCGCCATGTACGAGCGCCTGCGGGACGCGAAGGGCCGCAGCGCCTGCTATGTGGCCGTCACCTCCATGGGCGGCGACTTCGGCTTCGTGGGTGACGGCGGCAACGTCATGGGCGGCTCGCTCGCCGGCTTCCTCAAGGGGTTGAAGCAGGAGCTACCGGGCGCGGTCATCAAGACGATCGACTTCGAGCCACGCGCCTCGCACTGGGTGGTGGCGGAGACAGTCGCGCGCGAGCTGGAGGAAGGCAGCGACCGGACGGAGATCGGCTACATGGCCAGCCGGCGCTTCGTGGTGGGTCTGCGCCGGGCGGACTTCCCCAAGGAAGGCAGCCAGGTGCTGCGCCGGGTGGACCCGAGTTGGGTGCTGCTCTTCGCCGGCGGTGGGCGCGGCGCCGTCTTCGAGGTGGCCAAGGCCGTGGCGCGGCTGGGCCCGAAGGTGATCGTCACCGGACGCACCCCTGCTCCCACGGGCGACGAGCCCTACCTGGCGCTGGACGACAAGGACTTCGAGACCTACGAGAAGGAGGAGATGATCCGCCGCAAGAAGGCGGACCCCAGCCTCACGATGGTGAAGTTCAAGGCGGCCTTCGAGCCCTTCGTCCGGGCCCGCGAGCTGTGGCGCAACCTCCAGGAGGTCTACGCCCAAGGCCTGTCCATCGAGTACGAGACGTGCGACATCCGCAACGCCACGGACGTGCGGGGCATGGTGGATCGTGTGCGCGAGTACCACGGCCACATCGACGGCATCGTCCACGGTGCCATGGTTGAGGCCTCCAAGAGCCTGCCGGATAAGACGCCGGGCATCGTCGCCTCCACCATGGAGGTGAAGGTGCTCGGCCTCATCAACCTGCTGGAGGCCACGCGGCGCGACGATCTGAAGCTCATGATGTGCTTCGGCTCCGGTGCAGGCCGCTTCGGCAACAAGGGCCAGACGGACTACAGCGCCGCCAATGACCTGATGAGCAAGTGCGCCATGGCGTACGCGCACCGAGCGCGCCCGCACATGCGCTGCGTCACCATCGACTGGACGGCCTGGGAGAGCGTGGGAGCCGCGGCGCGCAACCGAGAGGTGGTGCAGAACACCGGCGTCTCCTTCATCACCCCGGCCGAGGGCTCATACTGGTTCATCAACGAGCTGCTGCTCGGCCGCACCGAGCGCGAGGTGGCCATCTTCGAGGAGCGGCTCTTCCGTGAGTGGCCCTTCCTGGGCGCCTCCGCCGACGGCCCGGACGCCCGCACGGTCTACGACGACCGGGGCTTCCTGCTCGTCCCCTCCGACTACCCCATGCTCGACTGCGTGGAGCGGCACGACGCGGAGGGCCTGGTCGCCACCCGAACGTTCGATCTGACCACGGACCCGTTCGTGCTCCAGCACCAGCTTGACTCGGTGCCGATCATGCCGGGCACCTTCGGCTTCGAGATGCTGGGCGAGGCGGCGGCCCTCTTCCGCCCCGACCTGGCCGTGCTGCGCGCGGAGAACCTGCGCATCGAAACTCCGCTCAAGTTCTTCAAGGCCTCGGAGCGGACCAAGAGCAAGCCCGTCCACGTCACCCTCACGGCCAAGGTGATCAAACAGCAGGGCGATGAGGTGACGCTCTACGTCGAGTCCAGCAGCGACCTGGCACTGGGCGGCCGCTCCGACCAGACGCAGCGCCGCATCCACCAGCAGGGCATCTACGTGCTCGGGCCTCCTCCCCCCGTGGAGCCGGGAACCGGCAAGCTGCCCGAGGCGCTTCCAGGCTCACGCGCGCGCTCCATCTTCCACCTGGCCAAGGAGCCGCTGTACCTCGGCCCCCTCTTCTGCCGCGCGGAATGGGTGTACGTGGGCGAGCGCGAGGTGGAAGGCATCATCCGAGCCCCGCGGCAGCGGGAGATCTTCACCCACGTGGCTCGGCCGCGCTTCCAGTTGGATCCGCTCCTGCTCGACGCCGCCTTCCAGGTGGCGGCCAACTGGGACGGCCACCACAACAACCTGGTCTCCGTGCCCATGGGCGTGGATCAGCTCACCCGCGGACGGCAGCGGCGCCTCGGGGAGTCCGGACACGTGAAGGCGCGGATGACGAAGGTGGAGGGTGACGACGTCATCTACGACTTCGAGGTCCGTGGCGAGGACGGAGCCCTGCTGCTAGGCGGCACCGGGCTGTGGTTCCGTCGGTTGCGCCGGGGTGAGCGTCGGAGTGCGGAGACCTGACCGGTTGCTCCTGCCCAACGGGCGGGAGGTGGTGCTCGGCTGGGGCGCGGTGGGGCAGGAGGAGGACTCCGCCCTCTCGCCCCTGGAGCGGGAGGGCCTTGCCCGGTGCAGGACGGACAAGCGGCGGCGGGAGTTCGTCGCGGGCCGGCTCGCTGCGCACCGCGCCCTCGCACTGCTAGAGCCGGGACTCCGTGCGGAAGTGACGGTGCGCGAGGACGGGTGGCCAGACTCGGGACGTCCCCTCTTCTCGCCCGAGCAGGGGCTCGCGCTCTCCATCTCTCACTCCGCGGGGCTGGCGGTAGCGGGGGTCGCTCGCGGAGGTCCGCTGGGTGTGGACCTGGAAGGGCGAGTGGAGGCCAGTGAGGCCTTCCTGGAGGAGGCCTTCGCTCCGGACGAGCGCGAGGGCTACTTCGCCGTGTGCGAGGGAGGGATGGACCCGACCACCGCCGCCTGGGCCATGAAGGAAGCGGTGCTCAAGGTGTGGGGAGTGGGGCTGCGCGCGCCCTTGCAGAAGGTGGCGGTGCGGCCGGTGCGGCTCCACGTGAGCGAGAACCAGGTGTCCCTGAGATTGACCCTCGAGACGTGGGAGCTGCCACCCGGACTGGGGGAGCCGCCCGAGACACTGGCCGCGCTCCTGGTGGAATGGCCACCCGGAGGAGCGCTAGCGATCGCGGGTTGAGCCCCTTATCCAACTTCCCACGGCCATTTCCCCTCTCCCTTCGGGAGAGGGACGGGGTGAGGGTATCGGAAGAACCTGGGTTGAACCCCCGGTCCACACGGTGGGCCACGGGTTGAAGAACGGGCTCGGCTACCCTCACCCCAACCCTCTCCCGAGGGGAGAGGGAGACAGCGCCAGGACGACTACTGATTCGACGGCGTTTGCGTCTGCCAGTCGTACTCACCCACGAAGACGCTCACGCGCTCGGCCACCATGCGCATCTGATCGGCGGCCTCGTCGCTGGTGCGCAGGCTGGCCATCGTCTGGTCCATGATCTTCGTCAGGTCGTTCACCGCCTGGAAGATCTGCCCGATGCCCTGGTTCTGCTGGGTGACGGCGGCGGAGATCTGCCGCACGGAGCTCACGTTATCGCGCACGATGCCGGAGAGCTGCTTGATGTTGTCACCGAAGGACCGCAGCTGCTGCACGCTGCCCTGCACCTTGTCGGAGCCACTCTCCGTCATCTCAGCCGTGGTGCGGATGGCCTCGCTGAGATCCTGCAGGATGCCCTGCACGCTGTAGGTCGCCTTGATGGACTGATCCGCCAGGCTGCGGATCTCCCGCGCCACCACCGCGAAGCCCTTGCCGTGCTCGCCGGAGCGCACGGCCTCGATGGCGGCGTTGAGCGCCAGCATGGTGGAGCGGTCCGCCAGGCTCTTCACCGTGGTGGTGATGTTGGCGATCTGCCGGGCGCGCTCGTCCAGGGCGCGGATGCTCTGTGCCATCTGGAGCACCTGCTTCTGGATGTCGTGCATGCCCGTGAGGCTCTGCTCCAGCGCGACCTCACCCGCGCGGCCAATCTCATCGGCGCGCTCGGCCTGCTGCAGCACGTCCTCCGCCTTCTGCGCGGCCACTATCGACGTCTGGCGAATCTCCTGCGCGGTGACCTGCGTCTCCTGGAGCGCCGCGGCCTGGACGGAGAGCGACTCCGTCTGATCCTTGTGGGAGCTGCCGAGCCGCTCGGCGGACTGGCCCAGCATCTGCGCCGAGTCCGTCAGCGAGGACGAGAACGTCCGCAGCCGCTCGAAGGCACCCGTGGTGGCGAAGGAGAGATCGCCCACCTCGTCCGTGGACACCCACGCCGGGAGGGAGGGCTTGCCCGAGGCAATCGACTCGATGGACTTCTGCACGGAGCTCGTGCCCGTGCTCTGGTGACGGGCGATCTCCCAGGCGCACCACGCCGCCGAGAAGATCATGAAGCCACCGACGCCAACGATGGGCATCACCAGATCGTCCAGGATGCCGCCGACCCGCTCGCGCACGAGCGCCAGCACCGCCGGGGCCACGTTCATCAACTCGGTGTACAGCGCACCAAAGCCACTGCCGGTCTTCTTGCTGACGATCATCGCCGTCACCGTCAGCGTGGCGAACACGAAGAGGGCGAAGCTGTAGGGCAGGAACCAGCGCTGCTTGGGCCACAGGAACCCGCTCTCGTCCGCGATGCGCAGCTGCGGATACTTGTGGAGTTCCTCCACCGCATGGGGACGCAGGACCCGCTCCATCCGCAGCGCCATCCGAATGCCGACCACCATCGCCAGCAGACCGAAGGCGACCACCGACTGGGGGATGATCCACGGATCCAGGTCGTACTTGACGACGGGCCACACCGCCCAGGTGACGCACGAGCCCTGGTAGGCCAGCATCACGGCGATCTCGATCTTCCGAGGCGCCTTCAGGATGCGTCGGAGGCGATCCCCCGGCAGATCATTGGGCCGCGACGTGACGGCGTCCTTCACGAAGTGGCGGATCAAAAAGAACGTGATGACGTTGCCGAAAATCGGGGTGTTGCAGGTGGCGTTGATGAGGAACACCTGCAGCGCCAGGTCTCCCTCCAGCCCCATCACCAGGGTCAGCAGATAGGCCACGGGAAGCAGCGCGGTCATCATCGCGAACTGCTGTTCCAGGTAGCAACGCAGGACCAGACGCTTCAACTCAGCCTTGTTCATCGCGCGTCCATCCTAGCACTGTTCGTCCGTAGCGCCTTTTTCCAGCCGTCATGAGAAGCCGTACAACCAGCAAAACCGCTTCCTCGGCCGGTCTCCGGGCAGACACCCCATGGCATCTGATTCAGAGCTCCGACCCAGCAGGGTGGGCCGAGGTGCAGCCTGCCGTCCCATTCTCTTAAGAGAAGGGAACTACCTCATGAGGTAGCCGCCGTTGACGCCCAGCGTCTGGCCCGTCACCCACCGGGCGTCATCCGACGCGAGGAAGGCCACGGAGCCGGTGACGTCCTCGGGACGGCCGACCTTGTTCCCGACCAGCGTCTGGGAGGCGATCATCTGCCGGGCCTTCAGCGGCACCTCGGACACCATGTCCGTGGCCACCAGGCCGACGAGGAGGGCGTTGACCGTGATGTTGCGCGGGGCGAGCTCAACCGCCGCGGTGCGGGTGAGTGACTCGACGGCAGCCTTGGTGGCCGCGTACATGCCGCTCCAGGCCTGAGTCTTGTGCACGGTGACGGAGGAGAAGTTGATGATGCGCCCCGAGTCCGCCATGTGCTTGCCCGCCAGACGGCAGCCCACGATGAGCCCCCAGATATTGACGTCCACGAGCTGCTGGAACGTGGCCCGGTCAATGTCCGCCAAGGGGCCCCATTTCAGAGCGGCCGCGTTGTTGACCAGGATGTCCAGGCGCCCGAAGCGCTGGAGCGTCGTGTCGAAGAGCGCCTGCATCTGCGCCTCATCCGCCACGTTCGCGCGGCAGGAAATGGCCTCGCCACCCAGGGCTTGGATGGAGCTGACCACCTCCGCCGCGGCCTGCTCATTCTGCGTGTAGTTCACCACCACCTTCGCGCCCTCCTCGGCCAGCCGCCGCGCGACGGCGGCACCGATACCGCGAGAGCTTCCCGTGACGATGGCCACCTTCTGCTCGAACCTGCGCATGAGCGTTGCGTCCTCGTTCGCTGTTGGGAGCCCCAGGCTACCTCGCCCCTCCCGTGCGAGCAGTTCTTCAATACAACCAGCGAATCATTCTTCACTCGGGCCGGATGGTCCTTCACTCAGGCCGCAGGGTCCTTCACTCGGCGCGGGGGTCATTAACCGCTCAGCTCCCAGCTCGCGTATCGTGTGAGCTCCGGAAGTTTCGCGGAGACAGTTCATCGGGAGGGAATCGGGTGCAATCCACCAAGCGCGGATTCGGACAGGCATTGATCATCGGCGGCAGCATCGCCGGTCTCTTGAGCGCACGCGTGCTCTCAGAGCACTTCGAGAAGGTGATCATCCTGGAGAGGGAGCCGATTCCAGAGGGTCCGGAAGCGCGTAAGAGCACGCCACAGGGTCGCCACATCCACGCCCTGCTGGAAGCCGGGCTGAAGACGCTGGACGGCATGTTCCCCGGGATGGTGCAGGAGATGGTGCGTGAGGGAGCGGACCTCATCGACATGGCCCGGGATGCCGCCTGGCTCCAGTCCGGAAGCTGGAAGGCTCGCTACGAGGGCGGCCCCCAGTCGATCCTCGTCTCCCGCCCCTATCTGGAATGGAAGGTGCGCGGCCGGGTCACCGCGCTGCCCAACGTGGAGGTGCGGCAGGGGTACGGGGTCGAGGAGCTCCTCACGGACGCCTCGCGCACGCGCGTCACCGGGGTGAGGGTGAAGGGGCCACAGGGCGAGCAGACCCTCGAGGGAGAGCTGGTGGTGGACGCCAGCGGCCGCGGCTCGCGGGCCCCGCACTGGCTGGAGCAGCTCGGCTATGGCCGTCCGGAAGAGGAGCAGGTGGGCATCGACCTGGGGTACACGAGCCGGTTCTACGAGCGCCCCGCGGGCTTCGACGACTTCAAGATCATGGTCGTCAATGGCCGCGCGCCCGAGTCCCGGCGCTCGGGCTTCATCTCGAACGTGGAGGGCGGACGGTGGATCGTCAGCCTCAACGGCTACTTCGGAGACCACGCGCCCACCGACGACGAGGGCTTCCTGGAGTTCGCGCGGAAGCTGCCCGCCCCCCACCTCTATGAGTACATCCGGAACGCGAAGCCGCTGACCCAGCCCGTCACGCACAAGATTCCGTCGAGCCGGTGGCTGCACTTCGAGACGATGGCGCGCTTCCCGGAGGGGTTCGTGCTCCTGGGTGACGCGGTCTGCGCCCTCAACCCCGTCTTCGGCCAGGGCATGACGGTCATCAGCATGGGGGCGAAGATCCTCGGGGAGAGCATCGCCCGGGCGCGCACCTCGCCGAGCGGGCTCCATCAGGGGCTGTCGCGGAGCTTCCATCAGGAGCTTGGCAAGCTCATCGGGGCGGCCTGGTTCCTGACCACCACCATGGACCTGGCCCACCCGGAGGCCCGAGGCAAGCGGCCCGCCGGGCTCAAGGCCCTGCTGTGGACCATCCAGAACATGATTGACCTCACCTCGGTGGACGCGAAGTCCTGCCACCAGTTCTACGAGGTGCTGCACATGCGCAAGGGGGCCGAGGGGCTGCTGCAGCCGGGGTTCGCCGCGTCGCTGCTGGGCTACAGCCTCAAGAGCCTGCTCATCCCGAGGGAGCGGCGCGCGAACCTGACCACGCTGCCCCCCACACCAGGGAAGCAGACCCGGACCGGCGACAAGTCCCTGGGCGCCGCCGCATAGCGTCACGCCTGGCCGGGCTCCGGCTCCCGGACGGCCCATTTGGAGGACCGGGGAGGTAGTTGTAGAACACTCCCCGACACGGCCGTCCCCCACCACGGGAGCCCCCAAAAATGCCCGAAACAGCCAAGACCGAGGCAGCTCGGAACGATGTTGTTCCGACTGGCGCCGCCTCGAGCGAAGTCGCCCAGACAGCAGCCGAGTTTCAGCCGTACATCCCCTCCGAGCGCACCGACGTCGCCGAGTTCACCCCGAAGGCCATCGGCATCGGCGTGGTCTTCGGCGTCATCTTCGGCGCCGCGACGGTGTACCTGGCCCTGAAGGCAGGCCTGACCGTCTCGGCCTCCATCCCCATCGCGGTGCTCGCCATCTCGCTGCTCAAGAAGCTGGGCGGCTCGACGATCCTCGAGAACAACGTGGTGCAGACCATCGGCTCCGCGGGCGAGTCCATCGCCGCGGGCGTGGTGTTCACCCTGCCCGGCTTCCTCTTTCTGAGCACCGACAGCAAGGGCTCCAGCTTCTTCGAGTACTGGACCATCTTCACGCTGGCGCTGCTGGGCGGCGTGCTGGGCACGCTGATGATGGTGCCGCTGCGGCGCTCGCTCATCGTGAAGGAGCACGCCAACCTGCCCTACCCCGAGGGCACGGCGTGCGCCTCGGTGCTCATCGCCGGTGAGAAGGGTGGCGACCTGGCGAAGATTGCCTTCCAGGGCGTGGGCTTCGCCTTCGTGTACGCGCTGCTGCAGAAGATCGTGAAGCTCATCGCCGAGACGCCGGCGCTGGTGACGAAGCAGACGAACAAGTTCTTCCCGTCCGCCACGCTCAACGGCGACATCACCCCCGAGTACCTGGGCGTGGGCTACATCGTCGGTCCGAAGATCGCCGGCGTGCTGGTGGCCGGTGGCGTGCTGGCGTGGCTGGGCATCATCCCGCTGCTGGCCTCAGTGGTGCCTCCGGACACCATCGCGATGCAGCTGGTGAAGCTGGGCGAGCTCAAGAGCATCACGAGCCCGGGCAGTTCGGGTGGGTGGGATCCGGTGACCCACACCTTCTCCAATACGGCGGTGGCCATCTACCGCGCCTACGTGCGGCAGATTGGTGCGGGAGCGGTGGCCGCGGGCGGCTTCATCACGCTGCTCAAGACGCTGCCCACCATCGTCGCGGCCTTCAAGGAGAGCCTGTCGTCGTTCAAGGAGGGCGCCGCGGCGGTCGCGCAGAAGCGCACCGAGCGGGATCTGCCCATCACCGTCGTGCTCTTCGGCAGCGTGGGCCTCGTGCTGGTGATGGCCGCCCTGCCCTTCCTGCCGGGCACGGTGTTCGGCCGCCTGCTGCTGGGCATCCTCATCGTGGTGTTCGGCTTCTTCTTCGTGACGGTGGCCTCGCGCATCGTGGGCATCATCGGCTCGTCGTCCAACCCCATCTCCGGCATGACGATCGCCACGCTGATGGCCACGTGCCTCATCTTCGTGGGTATCGGCTGGACGGGTGACGTGTACCAGCCCATGGCGCTGTGCGTGGGTGGCATGGTGTGCATCGCCGCGGCGAACGCGGGCGCCACGTCGCAGGACCTGAAGACGGGCTACCTGGTGGGCGCCACCCCACGGGCGCAGCAGCTCGGCCTGATGATTGGTGCGGTGGCGGCGGCGATCGTCATCGGCCTCACCATGAAGCTGCTGGACACGCCGACGGAGGCGATGCGCGCGCAGGGCGTGGAGCACATGATTGGCACCGCGGCGTTCCCCGCGCCACAGGGCACGCTGATGGCCACGCTCATCAAGGGCCTGCTGTCCTTCAACCTGGACTGGCAGTTCGTGCTGGTGGGCGTCTTCCTGTCGGTGACGATGGAGCTGTGCGGCGTGAAGTCGCTGTCCTTCGCCGTGGGCGCGTACCTGCCGCTGTCCACCACCGCGCCCATCTTCGTGGGCGGCGCCATCAAGGGCCTGTCGGACTACATGGCGGCGCGCAAGGGCGAGCACGTGGAGGAGTCCGAGCTGGGGCCCGGCAACCTCTTCTCCACGGGCCTGGTGGCCGGCGGCGCGCTGGCGGGCGTCGTGGTCGCCATCCTGTCGGTGAACGAGGGCGTCAGCGCGGCCATCTCCAAGCTGTCCGTGGAGCAGGCCCTGCACCACACCGTGGGCGAGAGCGGCTACCACCTCATCGGCGTCCTCGCCTTCGCCTTCATGGGCTTCGTGCTGTACCGCATCTCGCGCAAGCCCTCGCAGGCGTAGCACCCGGACTTCGCAGTCAGTCGTAGCTCGAAGCGCTCGGCGTGAGTCCTTCCGTCGAGCGCTCCTTTTTTGTCTCGTGATGCGGAGAGAAGGGCCCGCCCTCCGGCCGCCTGCCCGCTCCCCCTCCGAGACCCGCTTCCTATCTCCCGGCCCGAGTCAACTCTCTCGTGGGCCCACCAGGGACTCCTGTCCTCCACCGGTCATTTCGGCGTGGAATTTTGTTACCATTCTCTCAATGCACGAGCCGGCCCTGCGCGCCCTCCACCCGGTGGCGGCCTTCGTTCCAACGCCATGACCGCCACGCCCCTCTCGAACGAGCTCTCCGATGAGCTGGCCGAAAGTCTCTTCCAGGCCGAGCACCACCCCCTGCTGCGCACCATCCTCGACAACTCCATCGAGGGTCTGGCGATCGTCGATGCACAGGGCAAGCAGCTCTACATCAACGCGCAGGGCCGCCGGATCCTCGGCCTCGGGTTCACGGACGCGCTCCCCGACACCTGGAGCGAGCGCTACGGCATCTTCTACCCGGACATGAGGACGCGGTGCCCGTCCGAAAAGCTCCCGCTGTACCGCGCCCTCCAGGGAGAGGAGTCCCCCTCGGAGGACCTCTTCGTCCGCAATGCCATGCTCCCGGACGGCCAGCACTGCCACGCGAGCGCCAGACCCGTACGCGACCGCCAGGGCACGCTCCTGGGGGCCACCCTCCACCTGCGCGATACCTCGGGACAGCGTCATGCCGAGGCCGAGAGGCGCCGCATCCAGCAGCGCTTCCAGTTCATCGTGGAGTCCGCCCAAGAGGGCATCTGGACGGTCGATACGGAGAACCGCACCGTCTACGTCAACCGCTACTTCGCCCAGATGCTGGGCTACTCGGTTGAGGAGATGATGCAGAAGACCCTCTTCGACGTCATCCGCAAGGAGGACATGGCGCTCATGGAGCGCTACGTCGAGGATCGGCGCCAGGGCAGGTCCGCCCTCCTCGATGACTTCCAGCTCGTGCGCAAGGACGGGACTCGCATCTGGACCATGGTCTCGACCGGGCCCATCCTCGACGACAACGGCAACTATATCGGTGCGATGGCGATGATCACCGACGTCACCCAGCGCCGCGAGGCCGAGGAGCAGGTGCGCCGGCTCAACGCGGACCTGGAGCGCCGCATCGCCGAGCGCACCGCCCAGCTCGAGTTCTCCAACCGCGAGCTGGAGGCCTTCGCCTACTCCGTGGCCCATGACCTGCGCGCCCCGCTGCGCAGCATCTCCAACTTCACCCTCGCGCTGGCCGAGGACTGCACGGACAAGCTCGATGACATGGGCTTGGACTACCTCAAGCGCATCCGCGCCTCCTCGCAGCGGATGTCCGAGCTCATCGACGGCATCCTCGCGCTCTCGCGCGTCAACCGCACCGAGTTCGTGGAGACGGAGGTCAACCTGTCCGCCCTGGCACGCTCCATCGCCGAGCAGCTCCAGCGCTGGAAGCCCGAGCGCACCGTGCGCTTCCAGCTCCAGGACGGGCTGGTGGACCGCGGGGACTCGCAGCTCTTGCGCCTGGTGCTGGAGAACCTGATGGGCAACGCCTGGAAGTTCACCCGCGAGAAGTCCGAGGCGGAGATCGAGTTCGGGATTCTGCCCCCGGAGGAGGGAAAGGGGCGCGTCTACTTCGTCCGGGACAACGGGGCTGGCTTCGACATGGAGTACCAGAACAAGCTCTTTGGCGTCTTCCAGCGGCTCCACACGCAGCAGGAGTTCGAGGGCAACGGCGTGGGGCTGGCCACCGTGCAGCGCATCGTCCGGCGCCACGGGGGCCGCGTCTGGGGAGAGGGCCGGGTCGGACAGGGCGCCACCTTCTTCTTCACCCTCCACGACTGAGGAGACACCGCTATGTACGACCCGAGTCAACGCGTCATCTTGCTCGTCGAGGACAACGCCGATGACGAGCTGATGACGCTCCGGGCGTTCCGCAAGAGCAACTTCCACAACCCGGTGGTCGTCGTGCGCGACGGAGCCGAGGCTATCGACTACCTCTTCATCCAGGGCCGGCACGCCAACCGCGACCCCGCTATCCGGCCCCAGGTCGTCCTGTTGGATCTCCACCTGCCCCGCATCGACGGCCTGGAGGTACTGCGGCGCATCCGCGCCCACGAGCAGACCCGCACCCTGCCGGTGGTCGTCCTCACCTCCTCCAAGGAGGAGCGCGACCTGGTGGAGAGCTACCAGCTCGGAGTGAACAGCTTCGTCCACAAGCCCGTGGACGTCACCGCCTTCTTCGAGGCGGTGCGTCAGCTCGGCATGTACTGGCTCGTCCTCAACGAGCTTCCCACCCAGAGAAGGGGCGCATGATGGCCTCGCCGCTGCGACTGCTGCTCATCGAGGACTTCGAGGACGATGCCCTGATGGTGCTGCGCGAGCTGCGGCGCGGCGGTTATGACGTCTCGCACACCCGTGTCGAGACAGCCGAGGCCCTGGAGCGTGCGCTCGACGAGGGCCCCTGGGATGCCGTCATCGCCGACTACGCGTTGCCCCGCTTCGACGCGCTGGCGGCGTTCGCCATGGTGCAGCGGCGGGGGCTGGACATCCCCTTCCTCATCGTCTCCGGACAGATTGGTGAGGACACGGCCGTGCGGGCGATGAAGGCCGGCGTCCACGACTTCCTGCTGAAGGACCGGCTGGGCCGGCTGGGACCCGCCGTCGCCCGCGAGCTGCGCGAGGCCGCGCTCCGGGCCGAACGCCGGAAGCTGCAGGAGCAGCTCCTCTTGTCGGATCGGCTCGCCTCGTTGGGGTTGCTCGCCGCCAGCGTGGCGCACGAAATCAACAACCCGCTCGCCTCGCTCATGGCCAACCTGGACTTCATCCTCCACCCCGAGGATGCGGAGGGGCCGGTGCCCGTGTCGACCCTCTCCATCGAGCACGAGCAGGCGCTGCGTGATTGTCTCCTGTGCGCCGATCGCATCCGGGAGATCATCCGCGACATCAAGGTCTTCTCCCGGCCGGACGACAAGCAGCGCGGCCCCCTGGATGTGCACCGGGTGCTCGACTCCTCGCTGCGCATGGCGTGGAACCACATCTTCCACCGCGCCCGCATCGTCAAGGACTACGGCACATGCACGCCGGTGCTCGGCAGCGAGGCGCCGCTCGGGCAGGTCTTCCTCAACCTGCTCGTCAACGCCGCCGACGCCATCCCCGATGGCCAGAGCACCACCCAGGAAATCCGCGTGGTGACGCGCCAGGAGGGGACCAGCCACGTCCGGGTGGAGATCCACGACACCGGTCGGGGCATTCCCCCGGAGCTGCGCGAGCGCATCTTCGAGCCCTTCTTCACCACCAAACCGGTGGGCGTGGGCACGGGACTGGGGCTGGCCATCTGCCGCCGCCTCGTCACCGAGATGGGAGGGGAGCTCTGCGTGGAGAGCGAGCCGGGGCGAGGCAGCGTGTTCCTCCTGCGCCTGCCCACCACGGAGGGTGTGGCCGAGCATTCCCCTCGGGTCACCGACAAGCCGCTCCCCCAACGGCGTGTCCTGGTCCTGGATGACGAGGTCATTGTGGGCCGCGCCGTCCAGCGGCTGCTCGGCGCGCACTGCGAGGTCTCCGTGCTCTCCCGGGGCGCGGAGGCGTTGGCGCTGGTGGCCTCGGGCCGGCGCTTCGACATCATCCTGAGCGACCTGATGATGCCGGAGATGAGCGGTCCCCGGTTCCATGAGGAGCTGTCCCGCCTGGCACCGGAGCAGGCGCAGCGCGTCATCTTCATGACCGGAGGGGCCTTCACAGAGCAGTCACAAGCCTTCCTGGCCAACAACGGCCTGCCCTGCATCGACAAGCCCATCGACGCCCAGCGCCTGCGCGCCTTGATGGCGAAGATGCCGCCGCTGGACGCCCCCGAATGAGTCCAGGGCTCGAGCGTGGACTTTCCACCACTCCCCAGCCCTCGCCGGGAGGGGATTGCGAGGTGGAAGACGCTTGGCCCCCTGCATGCATGCAGTTGGAGCGAGCCGTCCTCATCTCGTCAGGCGCATCACGAAACCGCGTCAGGCATCTCCAAATAATGGAATGAGACGGGCCCACACCGAGCCCCTGGGGAGGAGCCGATGAGCACAGCCCTGGCAAAACGAGCGTTGGAGCGCGCCGAGGAGGCGCGTGTCCTGGAAGCACGGGAAAACCGCAATAAGGTGCGCCAGGAGCTTGCCCGGAACATGTCGGGCCGCTCGCTCGTCGAGCTCTCCCTGGACGTGCCACGGGGAGCCGCGTCGAACGAGGACGCCGAGCGCCTCTTCCTCTCCGGGCTCCAGCAGATGGAGGCGGGGCTGGGTGTACCGCCCACGGAGATGCTCGAGGATGCCGCGGGGTTCTACGGCCTCTTCGTCACGGAGCTGCCCGCGCTGCTGGCACGGCGCAGGGCCAGCCGCATCGAGGAGCAGACGGCGTGGGACAAGCACCTGTGCATCGAGTGCTACGGCCTCGCCGGGAGCTTCGGCACCACGAGCAAGGTCCCCCGCGAGCTGGTGGGGGCCCCGGCCGCACGGTAGTCCCGAAGAGCCCTACCCGCTCGTGGCCAGCACGCGCACGAGCGGCTCCAGCGCCGCGGTGAAGACGTCCGGTGGAGGGAGCAACGACAGCACCAGGAAGGCCCCGCGGGTGAAGTCGTAGAAGTAGCCCGGCTGCACCACCACGCCCTCGTCCAGCAGGGCCAGGCACGTGGCCTCCTCCCCGGGCTCCAGGGGAATGCGCAGCACGGAGCTCCACCCTCCTTGGGCAGGCACCACGTCCCAGTGGGCGTCGCTCGGGCGGGCCTGGCGCAGCAGCCTCCGGTTCTCCGTCACCCGTGTCAGCAGCGCCTCCTGGAAGCGGGGCGCGTGGGACAGCAGCCCAGGCAGGGCGAGCTGCACGGGGGTATTCACCGACAGGTACGTGTCCGCCACCAGCTCCAACCGAGCCAGGGCCTCGTCACGCAACGCGTCAGGCCCGCCCACGTGCGTCCACCCCAGCTTGAAGCCGGGCAGCCCCGCCACCTTCGACAGGCCCGACAGAGAGAAGGTGAGCATGGGCAGCTCGCGCCCAGCCACCGTGGGCACTCGGCCCGGCTCCTCGTCCCAGGCGAAGTCGGAGAACACCTCGTCCGAGATGAGCGCCAGCCCGACCTCCGCGCACAGCCTGCCCAAGGCGTCCAGCTCGCCCTCTCGCAGGTAGTGCCCCGTGGGGTTGCCTGGGTTCACCACGAGCACGGCACGGGTGCGCGCGTCCCTCGCAGCGGCCACCGCCTCCACATCCAGGCCGAAGCCGTGCGCCCGTGGCAGCCGGTAGGTGCGCGTCTCCACGCCCTCCAGCCGCGTGAGGTACTCGAAGAGCGGGTAGCTGGGCGCGGGGACGAGGACGTTGTCCCCGGGCTCGCACAGCAGCTTGAAGAGCCAGCCGTAGGACTCGCTGGTGCTCGCCGAGAGGACGAGGTGCGCAGGTGAGACGTGGGCACCGCGAGAGGCCAGGTACGCGGCCACGGCCTCACGGGCTGACAGCAGCCCCTGGGGCTCGGGTGCGTAGCCGAGGGCCCCCGGGTGCGCCAACAGGGCCAGCTCGGGTGAGGGCAGGCCCACGCGGGTGGGGTTGGTCTCGGTGAGGTCCAGCAGGGGGAGGCCGCGGTCCCGGCGCTCGGCGAGGGCCCGCGCCAGGGGATTCCAGGTGCGAGGGAAGTCAGTGCGCGCGGAGAAGCCGCTCACAGTCCCGTCTGAAGCATGGCCGAGGCGACGAGGCGGATCAGCTCGCGGCGGATCTCCCGCCGGCAGTGCTCGACGGCCTTCGGGTGAGGAGTGGGCAGCTCATCGGCGCGCATGCGGATGGCGGTGCGAACCACGAGCTCGACCTTGGCCGGCTCGATGTGGAAGAGCCGTTGGCCGTCCTTCTGAAGGAAGTAGGAGAGACCACGCGCGTCGAGGAGCTTGGAGAAGTACCGCCTGGCATCGGCGAGGAGCGAGAGGTCGATGATGTCCGCCATTCGTTGGGCGTTCTCGCGCAGATCGAAACATGCGTCCATTTTCACGGCCGAGTGACACGAAAACTTGCACTCGCGCGCATGTACCGGATCGCTCCGGAGGCCGATTTATCGGCCTCGCGCGCGATTGGAGCGCCCTGTAGCGAGCGCGTTCTGCACCAGCGGTGCGAGCGCCTTTCGGAAGGCCGCGTGACGTCGGCGAGGATCCACCAGGTAGGGCACGGGACCGAGAACCTGGACACGGTGGCGCTCGGCGATAAAGGCCGGGTTGTCGCGCTCAGAGGGGTCGCGCGAGGAGGTGCTCCGAGAGAGGAGCACGGCCGCGACAGGGATGTTGCGCGCGGCGAGGGCCTCGAGGGACAGGGCGGTGTGGTTGAGCGTGCCCAGGCCAGCGCGGGCGACGAGCAGGACGGGGAGGCCGAGCGTGGAGATGAGGTCGATGACGTCGTGCGAGGAGTCGAGGGCCACAAAGAGCCCCCCGGCCCCCTCGACGACGACGGAGCCGTGCCGGAGGCGCTCCCAGGCAGCGAGGGTGACGTTCCAGTCGGGCTCGCGACCCAGACGGCGCGCGGCGATGCCGGGAGCCAGGGGAGCGCGGAAGCGGTGCGGACAGACGATGTCGAGGGGCAGGTCGCTCCGGGCGGCCTCGCGCAGGGAGAGCGCGTCCGCGGGTGCGGAGAGGGAGGCACACCCGCTCTCATAGGGCTTGAAGCCCTGGGGAGAGAGCCCTGCATCAGCGAGCAGGGACAACAGGGCACGAGAGGCCTGCGTCTTACCGACGCCCGTATCCGTGCCCGTGACGAAGAACCGCGGCCAACGCATCTCGGAAGCTCGAGTTGCCAAGGAATCTCCCACTCAGCAGTCCGTGAATCAAAGATTCAGCGAGCGCAGCCCCTCGAGTGCCAGGTCCACATGGCCCTCGGTGTGCGCGGCGGAGAGACAGAAGCGGAGCCGGCTGGTGCCCTCGGGGACGGTCGGAGGCCGGATGGCCTTGACGAGCAGCCCGCGGGCGCGCAGCGCACGAGCCGCCGCGACAGCGCGCTCGGGCTCCCCGACGATGACAGGGAAGATGGCGCTCCGGGGCTCCGCGACGAACCCGAGCGAGCGCAGTCCCGCGGAGAAGCGCCGGATGTTGCGCCACAGCCGGGCACGCAGGGCCTCATCGTGCTCGACGATGTCCACGGCGGCCTCGGCGGCGGCGCACAGGGCAGCAGGGAGCGCCGTCGAGTAGACAAGGGGCCGAGCACGATTGAGCACGAGTTCCACGACAGGGCGGGAGGCACAGATGTACGCCCCCAGTCCGCCGAGGGACTTGCTCAAGGTGCCCATGCGCACGTCGACAGCGTCACAGAGCCCGAGTTCCTCGCACAACCCCGCGCCTCGGGCCCCGAGGACACCTGTGGCATGGGCCTCGTCGACGAGGAGCGCGGCACCGTGAGCCCGGCAGACACGAACAATCTCCCGCAGGGGCGCATGGTCTCCATCCATGGAGAACACGGTGTCGGTGACGACAAGCCGACGGCGAGCGGGAGTAGAAGCCAGGGCCCGCTCCAGCGCCTCGACATCGGAGTGCGGATAGACGACGACCCGAGCGCGCGAGAGTCGACAGCCGTCGATAAGCGAGGCGTGGTTGAGGGAGTCGGAGAAGACAGCATCCTCGGGGCCGACAAGGGCCTGGAGGGTGCCGACGTTGGCGGCATAGCCCGAGTTGAAGAGGAGAGCCGCCTCGGAGCGCTCGAAGGAGGCGATCCGAGCCTCCAGCCGCTGATGAACGGTGGAGTCCCCCACAACGAGCCGGCTGGCCCCAGAGCCCACCCCATAGCCCTCCAGAGCGGCGGCAGCGGCAGCGCGCACAGAGGGCGAGGCAGCGAGACCCAGGTAGTCGTTGGAGGAGAAGTTAACGAGCGTCTCGTCCCCCACGCGCACGAGTGGACCCTGAGGAGAATCAAGCGGCTCCAGCACCCGCTTCAACCCGCGGGAGACAAGAGAGTCCAACTCAGCCCGGGCCCACGCCGTGCAAACCCCCTCTCCCTCCGGGAGAGGGCTGGGGTGAGGGTATCGCGTATCCGGAGCCATTTACCGCGACGTATCCGGTTCCAGGGGACGGATACCGGCCTTCTCCAGGAGGGCCATGTCCTGGGTGTACTCAGGGTTACCGGTGGTGAGCAACTTCTCGCCGAAGAAGAGCGAGTTAGCACCCGCGAGCATGCACAGGAGCTGAGCCTCCTCGTTCATCTGCATGCGGCCGGCGGACAAGCGGACCATGGCCATGGGCATGAGGATGCGAGCGGTGGCGATGGTGCGGACCATCTCCACGGACTGCACGGGCTTCTGGTTCTGCAGGGGAGTGCCCTTCACGGGGACGAGCGCGTTGATGGGCACGGACTCGGGGTGGACCTCCTGGTTGGCGAGCGTGAGCAGCAGCTTGCAGCGATCCTCCACGGACTCACCCATGCCGATGATGCCGCCGGAGCACACGGAGATGCCGGCCTTGCGGACGCGCTCGAGGGTGTCGAGCCGGTCCTGGTACGTGCGAGTGGAGATGATGTCGCCGTACTTGTCCTCGGAGGTGTCGAGGTTGTGGTTGTAAGCGGAGAGGCCGGCCTCGCGCAGCCGCCGGGCCTGGCTCTCGGTGAGCATGCCGAGCGTGGCACAGGCCTCCATGCCGAGCGACTTCACGCCGCGGACCATCTCCAGGACACTGTCAAACTGGGGCCCGTCCTTCACCTCGCGCCAGGCAGCGCCCATGCAGAAGCGGGTGGCGCCGGCGGCGCGCGCCTTGGAGGCGGCGTCCAGCACGGACGACACGGACATGAGCTTCTCGGCCTCCAGGCCAGTGTCCTTGTGGTAGCGCGCGGCCTGGGGGCAGTAGCCGCAGTCCTCGGGGCAGCCGCCCGTCTTGATGGACAGCAGCGAGCACAGCTGCACCTTGTTGTCCTGGAAGACAGCCCGGTGGACGCTCTGCGCCTTGTGGATGAGCTCCAGCAGGGGCAGCTCGTAGAGGCCTCGCACCTCGGCGAGCGTCCAGTCGTGGCGAACGACGACACCCGGGGGCGGCGTGGCGAAGTGGGCGTGACCGTGGAAGTCGTGGGCGGCGGAGTCGGACATGGGCTCCTCAGGAAGTGGGAGCGCGCACGGTGCGTGGACGGCCAGCCCTTGTCAACCACGCATCGCGGCCGGGTTGACGACTTCCCGGCCCCGGAACAGCACGGGGGGCCCGGGAGGCGGGAATGCGAGGTTCGCACCCCTCCCCTACCGGGCCCCGGACATCAGGCGTGGATTCGACGGCCTCGGCCCGCCCAGCCCACGAGGAGTAGGACGACGATGGAGCCGACCACGGACATGATCAATCCCGAGGGGTTGAGGTCCAGAACGCTCCGGCCCGGAGAGAAGAGCGCGCCGATGAAGCCACCCACGAACGAGCCCACGATGCCCAACAGCATCGTCGCCACCAGACCCATCGACTGCCGGCCCGGGAGGAGCGCCCGAGCGATCAGACCCGCGACCAGACCCACCACGATGAACCAGATGATGCTCATTACCGTCTCCCTTCGTAGAGCGCCGCGACGTGCGGCCCTAGTTGGGAGCAACGTGGTGAGCCCTCCCCAGAAGCACAACTTGACGGGGACCCGGAGTTTACTCCCCCGCCTGGCCGCTCGCCCCCCGGACGGACGCGGCGTCAGGGCGGGCAGGCGTGCGGGAAAGCAGGGAAACGGAACCGTCCTGAGCTAGACAAGAGGCTCCATGGCGAAGGCGAAGACGCACTACACGTGTCAGGCATGCGGGTACCAGTCAGCGAAGTGGTTGGGGAAGTGCCCCGACTGCGGCGCGTGGAGCTCGCTGGTGGAGGAGACCGAGGCGAAGGTGGACGAGAAGCGCCCGGCATGGGGGGCCTCGGGAGGGGCGTCCAAGCCGGTGCGGCTGCGCGAGGTGAGCGGCGAGCAAGAGGAGCGTCGACGCACGGGCATTGCCGAGTTCGACCGGGTGCTCGGAGGCGGAGTGGTGGACGGCTCGCTGGTGTTGCTGGGAGGAGACCCAGGCATCGGCAAGTCCACGCTGCTGCTGGCGGCGCTGGACAGGCTGGGGCGCTGGGGCCCGGTGCTCTACGTGTCGGGCGAGGAGTCGCTGCGGCAGACGAAGATGCGGGCCGAGCGGCTACGGGTGGAGAGCGAGGCCATCCACCTCTTCGCGGAGACGGACGCGGACCGGGTGCTGGCGGTGGCAGAGGGCCTCAAGCCGCGGGCGCTGGTGGTGGACTCCATCCAGACCATGTACCTGCCGGAGCTGGGCAGCGCGCCGGGGAGCATCTCGCAGGTGCGCGAGGTGGCGGGGCGCTTCATGGCCTTCGCCAAGCGCAGCGGGGTGCCCACGTTCCTGGTGGGGCACGTGACGAAGGAAGGCTCCATCGCGGGCCCGCGCGTGCTGGAGCACATGGTGGACACAGTCCTCTACTTCGAGGGCGAGCGCGGCCACCCCTTCCGGATTCTGCGTGCGCACAAGAACCGCTTTGGCTCGACGAACGAGATTGGCGTCTTCGAGATGAAGGGCGCGGGGCTGGTGGAGGTGCCGGATCCGTCGGCGCTCTTCCTGGCGGAGCGGCCCGCGGGCAAGGCGGGCAGCGTGGTGACGTGCACGCTGAACGGCACACGGCCGCTGCTGGTGGAGGTACAGGCGCTGGTGGCGCCCACGGGCTACGGCACGGCGAGGCGCACGGCCATTGGCGTGGATGGCAACCGTGTGGCGCTGCTGGCGGCGGTGCTGGAGAAGAAGGAGGACATCCCGCTGGTGGGATGCGATCTCTTCGTGAACGTGGCGGGAGGCATGCAGCTGTCCGAGCCGGCCTGCGACCTGGCGGTGTGCGCGGCGCTGGTGAGCAGCCTGCAGAACCGACCGCTGGAGGCGCACACGCTGGTGCTGGGCGAGGTGGGCTTGGCGGGCGAGGTGCGCGCGGTGGGCCAGGTGGAGCCGCGACTCGCCGAGGCGGCGAAGATGGGCTTTCAGCGGGCCATCATTCCGAAGGGGAGCGCGCGGCGACTGGAGGACACGAAGCTGGAGGTCGTGGGCGTGGAGACGCTCTCCGAGGCACTGGGAGCGATGTTCGACTGAGCGGGCTGCCTACTGCAGCCCGAGCTCGCGGTCCCAGTCATGTAGCAGCCCGATGAGCTCCGCCGTGCGAGCGCCAGACGCATGCTCGAAAGCGCGCGGGTCCAGAGTAGCGAGACGCTCGCGCTGGAAGGTGGGGGCGGCCACTTCGTCCCGGTACTTCAGCTTGCCGGCATGCGCGAGGGCGCGTGGCATTTCCCGGAGGATGGCCTCGATGCAGTCCTCCCGGGTCGCTCGTGACATGCGCTCCGCCACCATTTCCAGGCGCGTGCGTACTGGGGCATCTCCAGCCTCCGGGCACCACGCATCCATGGCCCAGTCACAGGAGGCCACCATCAGCTCCTCCAGGGAGAGCGCCGCCCCCAGGGTTTTGAAGAGATAGCGCGCAGACTGGAGCGGCTCCCAGAAGCGCAACACCGCCCGCAGACGCACCGCCGTGCGCTCGGCGCTCACTGGGCCCATCTGAGCAAGAGCGAAGAACAGCGCCCCCCAGGCCGTCTCACGGAAGAACGCCTCGTAGGCATCCCTCACGGCGATTGAATTCTGCCAGTCCAGGGTCTCCCACAATGCGTTCATCACATCCGATACCATGTACAGGCGCCAGACCGGACGCTCGTGCTGGAAGTCAGCTACCCCCTGTGTCAACACCACTTCGCCAGGAGTCACCTCCAGCATCTGGCTGGGAGCGGAGAAGAGTCCGGCTTGCCTGTACTGCTCGCCGCACCGCAATCCTTCTTTTTGTGCCTTCTGCAGAACCGAGCGGTAGGTGCCATGCAGAAAGGACGGCAGTTGCAGCAAAGAAGTCTGTCCAGGCGCCATGGGGCGCGTCCTATCAAAGCGTGTCCTCATTGAGGAAGAGACATGCCCGCTGCAGCGGGAACCTGCGCTGGGGGTGCTGTGGGTGGCGATCGAGCTGGAAAAGGGATGACTTGTGCTCCACCCCCTTGGGTGGGGGGCTGACGAACCCCCGAGCCCATCTGACCGAAGATCGCACCTGAGAAGAAACCCGTCGCGGCGGTGCCAACAACCTCGATGACGATGCCCACGGCCCCGCTGAACGAGGCAAGCCGTTCGCGCCGACTGACCATCCCCTCCACGGCCTGTCCCACCCACCCACCGTACTTCTGCAACTCCTGCACGGTGAGCTCTACCCACTGCCCGGCTTCATACGCCGCCACCTCGGATTCAAAACGCCGCTGGCTGCGGGTCCACTGGTACAGGACCACACCTGGCTCGGTAGTCCGCCACTCCAGGCGCCAAATGTATTGCCCCCGGGCAAACCGAATCAGGACTTCACCCTGAAAATCCGTGCCTCCGGTGAAGCGCTTGCCAAACAAGAGGGTCCGGTTCAATGCAGCCAGATAGGTCCGCGCCTCCTCGCGGCCCTCTTGCAGCCCCTGGTCATTCCAGGGTTTGATTTCAAAAAGGCTCCGAATGAAAACATCGGTGATGTCCGGACGTAGGTTGCTCTCTTCCGGGAGCAGCCGGGACGCATCCCCGAATCCGGTTTTCGTCACGATGGCCTGAATCCTCTCGGTGTTGTAGTAGACAACACTGCGCGGGTGGTTCACTCCGTACATGTATGCAATGAGGCGGTGCGCGGCGTTGCCCAGGAAGAACTCCCAGGGCATCTGCGAATCCGGACTCCTGCCGGGGACGTTGTAGCCCCGGAGCGTCGGGCCGGTAGGTGCCCCACCCGTTGGCGGACCGTCGCTCATGGCCAGGAGGACTCTCGGCGACGAAACGGAGTTCGGCGACGCGCTGAACCGTGGCACCTCCTGGCCCCTGACTGAAGAAACCCCCGTGGTGCAGCCGAAGAACACCAACACGAGCAACAGGGCCGCCCCACACCGCACGGCCTGGGACATGAAGGGACTGCCGACGGCGGTACGCACGGGCACCTCCCGCTCCGCTCACCCACTCAAGCGCGGAGTCAGGACGCAGTAGAGGCCGAGCACCCCGGGAAACCCAGGCCCTCCCCAGTAGGGCAAAGCCGGGCAACAGCCTCTGGGCCATCGCAGTGTCCACCGCCGTCAGGTCAACGACGAAGTGGCCCCCCTCGCTCCGAACGACGAGCTCACGGGGACGCGCACATCGCGCCAGGTGCCTACTGCAACCCGAGCTCGTGGTCCCAATTGACCAACAGCCAGATCAGATCTCCCGTACGTGCGGCGGACACCCGCTCGAAGAACCGTGAGTCGAGCGTGGCGAGACGCTCGCGCTGATAGGCAGGGTCGGCCAATATTTGCCGGTGCTTCAATTTGCCCGCGTGCGCGAGAGCCTGGGGCAATTGCCGGAAGATGGCCTCGATGCATTCATCCCGCGTCGCCCTCGCCATGCGCTCCGCCGCCACCTCCAGGCGAGAGCGCACCGAGGCCTCTCCCACCGGGCACCATGCATCCATCGCCCAGCCACTGGAGGCCTTCATGAGGTCCTCCAGACTGAGCTCTGTCCCCAGGGTTTTGAAGAGGTAGCGCACAGACTGAAGCGGTTCCCAGAAGCGCAGCACTGCCTGGAGGCGCTGCGCCGTTCGCGGCGCGCTCACCGGACCCATCTGCTCGAGCGCAAAATACAGCGCCCCCCAGGCCGTCCCGCGAAAGAACGCCTCGTAGGCATCCCTCACGACGATTGAATTCTGCGAGTCCAGGGCTTCCCACAGTGCGCTCATGACATCTGACACCATGTACAGACGCCAGACCGGACGCTCGTGCTGGAAGTCGGCTACGCCCTGTGTCAACACCACATCGTCAAGACGGACCTCCAGCATCTGCGAGGGGGCGGAGAAGACGCCGTCCTTCTTGTATTGCTCGGCGCACCGAAGGCCCTCCATCCGCGTCTTCTGCTGAATCGAGCGATAGGTGCCATGCAGGAACGACGGCAGTTGCAGCGAAGAAGTCTCTCCTGGGGCCATGAATCGCGTCCTATCAAGGTGGGCGCTCATCGAGGAAGGGACATGCCCGCCGCAGCAGGCACCTGCACCGGGGATACGGCAGGAGGCTGTTGCGTTGGAAAGGGGATGACCTGCCCACCTCCCTGGGTGGGGGGCTGCCTCGCACCGGTCCCCGACCCCATCCGACCGAAAATCTCACCCGAGAAGACAGCCGTCGCGGCGGTACCAACGACCTCGATGACGATCCCCACGACCCCAGTGAAAGTGGCAAGCCGTTCGCGTCGGCGGACCATGTCCTCCACCGCCTGCCCCAACCACCCGCCGTATTGCCGCATCTCCTGCTCGGTGAGTTCCACCCACTGCCCGGCCTCATACGCCGCCGCTTGCGACTCGAAGCGCTGTTGACTGCGGGTCCATTGGTACTGAATCACTCCTGGCTCGGTGGTCCGCCACTCCAGACGCCAGATGTACTGCCCCCGCGCGAAACGAATCAGGGTTTCTCCCTGGAAGTCCGTGCCACCTGTGAAGTGCTTGCCCACCAAGATGGTTCGGTTCAGTGCGGCCAGATAGACCCGGGCCTCCTCTCGTCCCTCCTGGAGACCCTGTTCATTCCAGGGCTTGATTTCAAAGAGACTCAGGACAAGCCGACGAAACGGAGTTCGGCGACGCGCTGAACCGTGGCACCGCCTGGCCCCTGACTGAAGAAACCCGCGTGACTGGAGCCGTGGCGCAGCCAACGAACACCGACACGAGCAACAGGGCCGCCCCACACCGCACGGCCTGGGACATGAAGGGACAGCCGACGGCGGCACGCACGGGCACCTCCCGCTCCGCTCACCCACTCAGGCGCGGAGTCAGGACGCAGTAGAGGCCGAGCACCCCTGGAAACCCAGGCCCTCCTCAGTCGGATCATGCGATGATTCCCTCCCGCTGCCGTCACGTTCGCCGCATGCCCACCCCGCTCCCCCTCACCTCCCGCTTGAAGGACGCGCTGGGCTCGCTCTCGGCGCGTCTGCTCGTGGCCTTCCTACTGCCCACCCTGCTCTTCCTCGCGCTCACGGGCTCGTCGGTCTACGCCCTCGCCCGCTCCATTCTGGAGGACGAGCTGGGCAACAGCCTCTCGGCCATCGCCGCGGCCACGGCCAGTCAGGTCAACGGCGAGCGGATGCTCACCATTGAGCCGGGCGACGACATCTCGGAGACGCGCACGTGGCGCAACCTGGTCCGCCTGCTCACCGAGGTGCGCGACGCGAGCGGCGTGCGACGGGTGTTCGTGGTGGACACGCAGGGTCGGGTGCGCGTGGACGTGGGCGGAGGCCTCCCGGTGGGCACAGAGGCACCCGAGCTCGCGCGCGACAGGCTGGAGCTCTCCCGCGTCTTCTCCGGCCAGCGCGCGGCCAGCCAGGTGCTCTTCCAGGGCACGGATGGGCGCCTCTACAAGACGGGCTACGCCCCGGTG
The DNA here is from genome assembly GCF_044360475.1 of Archangium minus. NCBI lineage: Bacteria > Pseudomonadati > Myxococcota > Myxococcia > Myxococcales > Archangiaceae > Archangium > Archangium minus. Next base: position 2,672,471 of record NZ_CP043494.1, on the reverse strand, counting down.
CGCCGCGAGTCCGACGTCGTGGGCGCGGTGGCAGTCGAGGGCAGCGCCGCCTTCTTCGGTCCCCTCGCTCAGCTGTCCCGGAGCCTCGCGGCGGCAAGCGCCATGGCGCTCGGCGTGCTGGGGCTGGTGGCCGTCCTCACGGCGCGAGGGCTCGCACGCCCACTGCGGCGGCTGATGGACTCGGCGCTGCGCATCGGCCGGGGCGACCTGACGACGCCCGTCCCCCCGGAGCCCACGCGCGAGATCGGCGTGCTGGCACGCGAGCTGGAAGTCATGCGCGGGGCGCTCGAGAGCCGGGATCGGCAGCTCAAGCTGATGCTGGCGGGAGTGGCCCACGAGGTGCGCAATCCCCTGGGTGGCATCTCCCTCTTCTCGGGACTTCTCGCGGAGGACCTGAAGGCGGGCGCCCACGCAGAGGCAGCCGGGCACGTGGCGCGCATCCAACACGAGGCGGAGTACCTCCAGCGCATCGTCGAGGACTTCTTGGCCTTTGCCCGCGAGCAACCCCTCTCGCGCGAGCCCGTGGCGGCACCGGATCTCCTCCACGAGGCCAGCGGCCTGCTCGCGGCGGACGCAGCGGCTCGGGAGGTGACGGTGGAGGTGGAAGCCGAGCCAGCGGTGCTGGAGGCGGATGGCAGCCTGCTGACCGCGGCGCTGGTGAACCTGGTGAAGAACGCGGTGCAGGCCTCGCCCCAGGGAGGCCGGGTGCGGGTGACGGGCCGAGGCGAGCGCGAGGGCTACGCCATCCGCGTCCAGGACAGCGGGCCTGGCATCCCAGAGGCTGAGCAAGAACGCATCTTCGAGCCCTTCTTCACCACCCGTGAAAAGGGCACAGGCTTGGGGTTGCCCCTGTCGCGAAAAATCGCCCGGGCGCACGGCGGAGACCTGCGGCTTGTCCCGTCCCCGGGAGCCACCATCTTCGAGCTCACCCTCCCGCTGAACACGGCTGCGATCGTCCGCTAACCAACCTGCCGAGCAGGCCCTTGCCTGACGTTCTCCACCCTGGGAAATGCACCCCCCGGAATGACCTGTTGCGCGGACGACAGCCCGTCTGCCGTGCCGAACAAGAGGACACGGAACGAAGTAAGAGAATTGGGAGTGCCAGACAGGCGGAAGGAAGATAGCTGCCCGGCAGATTTCACCTCCTTGGCCGATGGAGGCTCACTCGACGTGTCCCGCCAGTCCGACGGCGATCTCAACGCGTATGATCCCCTGCACTCCCTCTTCGGAAGCACGGGCTCGGAGCAGCGACTCGATACCGAGCGCGAACAGTTCCGCATGCTCGCCGAGGCCCTGCCGCAGATCGTCTGGACGGCGCGAACGGACGGCATCCAGGACTACCTGAACCGGCGCTGGTACGAGTACACCGGCATGTCCTTCGAGGACTCGAAGGGCGAGGGCTGGAAGCAGGCCTTCCACCCCGAGGACAGGCCCGAGGCGGACAAGCGCTGGAGCCACAGCCTGGCCACCGGTGAGCCCTATGAGGCGGAGTACCGCTGCCGCCGGCTCGACGGCGTGTGGCGCTGGTTCCTCGGCCGCGCCATCCCCGTGCACGACGCCCAGGGCCGCATCGTCCGCTGGTTCGGCACCTGCACGGACATTGATGACCAGAAGCGCACCTCGGACGTGCACGGCTTCCTCGCCGAGGCCAGCTCTCTGCTCGCGCTCACGTTGGACCCTGAGGAGACCGTCCGCAACCTCACCCGCCTGGTCGTGCCCCGGTTGGCGGATTGGTGTGCAGTGGATGTGGTCCGGCCAGACGAGACGGTTGAGCGCGTCTCCGTGACGCATACCGACGCCAACCGGGAGACGTTCGCCTGGCAGTTCGCGCAGCACGAGCCCGTGGACCTCCACAACGCCGCGCACGGGCCCGGCTACGTCATGCGTACCGGCGAGTCAGAGCTGCTGGAGGTCATCTCGGACGCGACGCTCGCCAGCATTCCACGAGACGCCGAGGGCCTGCGACTACTCAGAGAGCTGGGGCTGCGCTCCTCCCTCATCGTGCCGATGGTGGTGCACGGACGCACGCTCGGCGCCATCACCCTGGCGCAGGCCGGGAGCGCCCGGAGCTTCTCCGCGGCGGACCTGCCGCTGGCCGAGGAGCTCGCGCGCCGGGCCGCGCTCGCGCTGGACAACGCGCGCTTGTACCGGGAGAGCCAGGAGGCCGTCCGCCGAGCCCAGCACGAGCGGTACCTCGCCGAGCAGGCGCGCGCCATGCTGGACACGCTCCTGGACGCCGCGCCCGCGGGCATCGCCCTCTTTGATCGAACGCTGTGCTTCGTGCGCGTCAACCGCACCCTGGAGGCCATCAACCGGCGGCCCGCCGAGGACCACCTGGGCCACACCATGCCCGAGGTGCTCGCCGCGCAGCAGACGCCCGGCGTGGACATCGTGGTGAAGTCCCTGCGGCGAGCGCTGGAGACGGGTGAGACGCAGACGGTGGAGTCCTCCACCAGGATGCCCAACGGGGAGGAGCGGGCCTGGCTGGCGCGCTATGCGCCCGTGCGCTCCGCCGAGGGCACCACGCTGGGTGTGGCCACGGTGGTGCTGGACATCACCGAGCGTAAGCGCGCCGAGGCCGAGCGCGAGCGCCTCATCGCCGCGCTGGAGCGCAGCAACCAGGAGTTGGATCAATTCGCCTACGTGGCCAGCCACGATCTGAAGGCCCCGCTGCGCGGCATCGCCAACCTGTCGCAGTGGATTGAAGAGGACCTGAAGGACGTGATGACCGACGAGACGCGCGAGCAGATGAAGCTGCTGCGCGGACGGGTGCAGCGCATGGAGGCGCTCATCAACGGCATCCTCGACTACAGCCGCGCGGGCCGGATGCGCAGCCGGCCGGAGCGGGTGGACGTGGGCCGGCTGTTGAGCGAGTGCGTGGAGCTGCTCGCCCCACCGGCCGAGGCCGTCGTGCAGGTGGAGCCCGGCATGCCCACGCTGCGCACCGAGCGGGTGCCCCTGCAGCAGGTGTTCCTCAACCTGTTGGGCAATGCCTTCAAGCACGCCCGGAGCTCCGACATGCGAGTGCACGTGGGCGTGCGCCAGGTGGACGCATTCTGGGAGTTCTCCGTGGCCGACAACGGCCCGGGCATCGCCCCCGAGTACCACGAGCGCATCTGGGGCATCTTCCAGACGCTCCGAGCCCGCGACGAGCTGGAGAGCACCGGCATTGGCCTGTCGGTGGTGAAGAAGAGCGTGGAGGCGCGCGGGGGACGCGCCTGGTTGGAGTCCGCGCCTGGCCAGGGCGCCACCTTCCGTTTTACCTGGCCCAAGCACATCCCGGACGAGGGGCGCTGAGGGTGTCCGTGAAGATGCTGAACATCCTGCTGGTGGATGACGACTCGGTGGACGTGATGAACGTCCAACGTGCCTTCAAGAAGAACAACGCCCATAACGCGCTCTACGTCGCGCGGGACGGACGCCAGGCACTGGAGATGCTGCGCGATGGCACGGTGCCAATGAACAACCGACTCGTCCTGCTGGACCTCAACATGCCGAGGATGAATGGCATCGAGTTCCTGCGAGCCCTGCGCTCCGACCCGGAGCTGAGCACCACCCCCGTGGTGGTGCTCACCACGTCCAACGATGATAGAGACCGGGTGCAGAGTTATGCCCACCATGTGGCTGGATACCTCGTCAAACCCGTCACCTCCCCGGCTTTCGTGGAGTTGATGGCCGCACTCAACGCATACTGGATGCGGGTGGAGCTGCCTTGAGGGCCGAGGACCAAATGGAGGAGCAACCGCTGCGCCTGTTGGTGGCGGACGATGACGAGGTGGACCGGCTCGCGGTGCGGCGAGCCCTGCTCAAAGCGGGGTTGAACGCCCAGCTCGTCGAGGTCAGCGATGGTGCGTCCGCGCTCTCCGCCCTGATGGAGCAGTCCTTCGACTGCGCGTTCCTCGACTTCCAGATGCCAGGCGAGGACGGACTGTCGGTGCTGCGCCAGGCTCGCGCGGCGCTGGTGGAGACGCCCATCATCATGCTCACCGGCCAGGGCGACGAGCACATCGCCGTGGAGCTGATGAAGGCCGGCGCTACCGATTACCTCGGCAAGTCGGCGCTCACCCCGGAGCGGCTGACCCACCTGCTGCGTCAGGCCCAGCGCCTGCACGAGGCGGAGCAGCAGTACCGCACGCTCGCCGAGGTGCTGCCGCACACCATCTGGACGAGCCGACCAAACGGGGAGCTGGACTACATCAGCCGCCGCGGCTTCGAGGACTCCGGCATGGCCCCGGGGGATCCCTCGCAGTGGCCCAAGGCCGTCCACCCGGAGGACATGCCCCGGCTGATGGAGCGCTGGCATCACAGCCTGCGCACCGGAGAGCCCTATGAGGTCGACGTCCGCATCTGGCGGAAGTCCGATAGCACCTGGCGCTGGCATCTCGTCCGAGCCCTCCCTACGAGGGATGCACGTGGCCGTGTCGTCCGCTGGTTCGGCACCAACGCGGACATCGATGATCAGCGGCGTGCCCAGGAGCGCGCCTCGCGTCTGCAGGCCGTCACCGCCGCGCTCTCCGAGGCCCCCACGCCCCGGCAGGTCATCGAAGTCATCATTACCCAGGGAGTGACAGCGCTGGACGCCCAGTCGGGAGCCGTCTGCCTGATGGCCGAGGACGGCCAGTCGCTCGAGCTCGCGAGCGCCACCGACAATGTACGGACCATGACGCGGGGTCTGGAGCGCATCCCGCTCGATGCCCCCCTGGCGGTGACGGAGGCAGTCCGCACCGACCGGCTCGTCCTCTTCGCCAACCGCGAGGAGCGGGACCGCCGCTATCCCACGGTCGCGCGGTTGGATCTGCCCTACGAAGCCGCGGCGGTGATGCCCCTGAGAGGCAGCCGGGGCGTGATGGGCGCCCTGGTGGTGAACTTCTTCCAGCCGCGCACCCTCTCACCCCACGAGCAGGAGTTCTGTCTCTCCCTGGCACGTCAAGGAGCACAAGCGCTGGAGCGCGCCCGCCTCTACGAGGCCGCGCAGCAGGCGCGCACCGCCGCGGAGGAGAGCGAGGCCCAGCTGCGCAGTGTGCTGGCGGAGCGCGAGCGGATGGAGGCCACACTACAGGAGCGCGACGAGCGGCTGCGCGCGGCCCTGTGGGCGAGCGGCACCGGCACCTTCCGCTGGGACATCCGCACCGGCGCGCTGGAGTGGGACGAGAACCTGGACCAGCTCTACGGTCTGCCCCCGGGGCGGACGGTGCAGACGATCGAGGACTTCTACCCCCTGGTGCACCCGGAGGACCGGGCCGAGGTGGAGCGCCGGAACAGCGCGTGCGCGCGAGAGGGCGCGGACTTCGAGTTGGACTACCGCGTCGTATGGCCGGATGGACGCGTGCACTGGCTCAGCAGCAAGGGCAAGACGTTCGTGGACGCGAACGGACGCCCGCTCTACATGACGGGCGCCTGCGTGGACATCACCGCCCAGAAGCGGCAGGAGGCCGAGGCGCGCCAGCTCGCCGAGTTCGAGCGGCAGATCCTCGGCATCGTCAGCCACGACCTGCGCAACCCGCTGAGCGTCATCCGCATCTCCGCCTCCATGCTGCTCGCGCGCGAGGGGCTGGACGAGCGGGCCAGCAAGAACCTCACCCGCATCATCTCCGCCTCGGACCGAGCCACCCGCCTCATCCGCGACCTGTTGGACTTCAGCCAGGCGCGGCTGGGCGGCGGCATTCCGGTGGAGCGCAAGCGGATGGACCTCTTCGAGCTGGCCCGCGGCGTGGTGGAGGAGCTGGCCGCCAGCCACCCGGAGCGGCAGATGGAGATGGCGCAGGAGGGCGAGGGCGCGGGCGAGTGGGATGGAGATCGGCTCGCGCAGGTGCTCGGTAACCTCGTGGGCAACGCGCTCCAGCACAGCCCGCCGGAGACGCCGGTGCGGGTGAGCTGCCGGGGCGAGTCCGGGCAGGTGCTGCTCGAGGTGCACAACCAGGGCTCGCCCATCGAGGCGTCACTGCTGCCCGACCTCTTCGAGCCCTTCCGAAGAGGCCGGCACGCGGGGAACGGGGCGGGCAGCGTGGGGCTGGGGCTCTACATCACCCGGCAGCTGGTGCTGGCCCATGGCGGCGGCATCACGGTGACCTCGCGCCCGGGAGATGGGACACGCTTCACGGTGCGGCTGCCGCGCCGGGCTCCGACGCCCCCACCCTTCCAGGAGGCCTGAGCGGCACCTCAGCGGTTGACGGACTTCATGCTCGCCTCGGGGTAGCGGGTGCCGGCCGCCACTCCCTTGGGCGCGATGGCGTCGAGCTCCCGCAGCTCCTCGGGAGAGAGCCGGATGTTGGCCGCGGCGATGTTCTCCTTGAGGTACTTCACCTGTTTGGTGCCAGGGATGGGGACGATGTCCTCTCCCCGTGCCATCACCCAGGCGATGGCGAGCTGCGAGGCCTTCACCTTCTTGCGCGCGGACAGCTCGTTGATCTTCTCCACGAGCTGGAGGTTCTTCGTGAAGTTGTCGCCCTGGAAGCGCGGGCTGTTGCGGCGGTAGTCGTTGGGCGCGAAGTCCTCGGGGCGGCGGTAGCGGCCGGTGAGGAAGCCGCGGCCCAGCGGGCTGTAGGCGACGAAGCCGATGCCCAGCTCACGCACAGTGGGGAGGATCTCGTCCTCCGGCTCACGGCTCCAGAGCGAGTACTCGGTCTGGAGCGCGGAGATGGGGTGCACCTTGTGGGCGCGGCGGATGGTGTCGGGAGCGGCCTCGGACAGGCCGAGGTAGCGGACCTTGCCCTGCTTCACCAGTTCGGCCATGGCGCCCACGGTGTCCTCGATGGGGACAGAGGTGTCCACGCGGTGCTGGTAGTAGAGATCGATGTGGTCGACGCCCAACCGCTTCAGCGAGGCGTCGCATGCCTTGCGCACATAGTCAGGCTTGCCGCTGATGCCGAGGAACGAGCCATCCTCGCCGCGCACGTTGCCGAACTTGGTGGCGAGGATGACCTGGTCCCTCCGGTCGGCGATGGCCTTGCCCACCAGCTTCTCGTTGGTGAACGGCCCGTACATGTCCGCCGTGTCGAGGAAGTTCACCCCCAGCTCCAGGGCCCGGTGGATGACGGAGATGGACTCCTTCTCATCACCCGAGCCGTAGAACTCGCTCATCCCCATGCAGCCCAGGCCCTGGGCGGAGACCTTCAGCCCCTGCTTTCCGAGCGCCCTCTGCTCCATGACGTTCCTCCTGTGGGTACGGACGCCGGTGGGCCGGACGCCCGTATGGGCCCCCTTGTTAGCCACCCGGGCCCGCCGGGACCAGGGGAAGAACGGCCGTCGTCCACATTCCGACTCAGCCCGCGCGCACCACCGCTCGGGCCTTCTCCAGCATCCGACGCAGCGGCGCCTCGTCCGCCCAGGCCAGCGCCTCCTCCCACGTCAGCCACCGTGCCCCGGAGGACTCGCCCGGATCATGCGCCAGCGCCTCGGGGTTCTCCGCCACCACCAGGTAGCGCACGTCCAGGTGCAGGTGCTCCGGCTCGTCCTTGCGCGCGGGAATCGTGTGGACGTCTATGTCCAGCGGCCTCGGCGCGCGCGCGTGCAGCCGCACCTGGCACCCCGTCTCCTCCCGCGCCTCCCGCAGCGCCGTGGCCTCCATGCTGCCCGCGTCCAACGCCTCCGCGTGCCCACCGGGCTGCAACCACCGCTTCAGCTTCCCGTGGTGCACCAGCGCCACCCGCTCTCCTGCCGGGTCCACCACCACCGCACTACCCGTGAAGTGCGCCCGCTCCTGCTTTCGGGAGAAGGGCTGTTCCAGCTCGTCGGCGAACGTCCGCATCCGCGCCAGGTCTTCGCGCTCCTTGTCGTCGGTGGGAACGTGGTGGGCCAGCAGCTCATGCAGGGAAGTCGGGGGGGCAATCATGGGCGCGCATTGTGCACTGATATAAGGTCGCGTCCATGGCCCGCATCCTTGTCATCGACGACCACGACACCCTCCGTGAGGGCATGGCAGTCACCCTCACGCGCTCGGGACACACCGTGACCGCCGCCCGCTCTGGGACCGACGGTGTCGCCGCCTACAAGAAGACGCCCTTCGATCTCGTCGTCACCGACCTGAAGATGGATGGCATGGACGGTATCGCCGTCACCCAGGCGCTCAAGTCCCTGGACCCGGCCGCCGTCGTCATGGTCGTCACGGCCTTCGGCACCATCGAGACGGCCGTGCAGGCCATGCAGCAGGGTGCCTACGACTTCATCACCAAGCCCTTCACCCCGGACGTGCTGCGCGCCAAGGTGGAGAAGGGCCTGGAGCTGTCCTCCACCCGCCGCCAGGTGGAGCGCCTGTCCGCCCGCACCGAGGCCCTCGAGTCCGACGCCGCCCTCGCCCACGGCAACCTGCTGGTGGGCGACAGCGAGCCCATGCAGCGACTCGTCACCCTGGTACGCAAGGCCGCCGCCACCGACGCCACCGTCTTCGTGCGCGGCGAGTCCGGAACCGGCAAGGAGCTCGTGGCGCGCATGCTCCACCAGCTCTCTCCTCGCAAGGACGGACCCTTCATCGTCGTCCACTGCGCGGCGCTCGCCGAGACGCTCCTGGAGAGCGAGCTGTTCGGCCACGAGCGCGGGGCCTTCACCGGCGCTGTGAAGCGCAAGCTCGGCCGCTTCGAGCTCGCCGACGGCGGCACCCTCTTCCTCGACGAGATTGGCGAAATCCCCCACTCCGTCCAGACGAAGCTCCTGCGCGTCCTCCAGGAGAAGGAGATTCAGCGCGTGGGCGGAGAGGAGACGCTCAAGGTGGACGTGCGCGTGGTGAGCGCTACCCACCGCGACCTCCAGGCCGAGGTGAAGGCCGGCCGCTTCCGCGAGGACCTCTACTACCGGCTGCACATTGTTCCCCTGCTGATTCCTCCCCTGCGTGAGCGCCCCGAGGACATCACCGCGCTCGCCCGACACTTCGTGGCCAAACACTCGCAGCGGGTGAACAAGCGTGTGAAGGGCTTGGATGACAGCTCCCTGCGCGCGCTCACCCGCTACGCCTGGCCGGGCAACGTGCGCGAGCTGGAGAACGTCATCGAGCAGTCGCTCGTCTTCGCCGAGGGCGAGACGCTGCTGGAGTCGGACCTGCCCACGCACCTCACCGGCACGGCGCCCCGCACCGACTCCGGCCTGCCCGTGCCCATGGGGGACAGGCCCCTGCCGGACATCCTCGAGGACCTCGAGCGTCAGCTCATCGCCCGCGCCTACGAGAAGGCCGGCGGGGTGAAGACGGAGACAGCGCGGCTGCTCGGCATCAAGACGTCCGCGCTGTACTACAAGCTGGAGAAGTACGGCTTCATCTCCAAGGGAGAGCGCCCCGAGGAGTCCTGAGCAGGGCACGCGCCGGATGGCTCTCGCAGAGAGGGGCGGTTTGTCGACCCATCGTGTTGGCACGGCCCTCTTGGCCCTGGTGGCCTGGGTGCTGCTGGGTGGATGCGCCACGGGATATCCGCGTGGGAGCTCGCTGAGCGGCTTTGGCATCCACCGGGGAAGCGCGGGAGGCTTCCCCGGACTGTCTTCCAGTCAGGAGGCGCTCGCCCCATTCCTGGCGTGCACCTCCCCCGCGGAATTCATCGAGCTCCAGCACCGAGTGGACATGCCCCGTCTGCTGGAGGCGTTGGATGACTGGTCCGCCGTCCGACTTGGCGCCCTGGGACCTCTGCGCGCAGGCGCCCACGTCCTCAACCGCAAGCGCGCTGCATTCCTCGTCACCGCCACCCGGGAATATGGCGCCGCACGCGCCGAGCTGTTCGCTCTTTTCCTCGTCCACTCGGCCTTCACCAACGACCTGCACGAAGTGCTGCTGGCGCGAGACAAGCACCTCGAGGAGACGCTGGGGCGAATGGGCGCCGCCCGCGAAGCACTGCGGCAGCGAGGCCTGAACCTCTACGAGGGCGGCAAACTCCAGCCCAAGGACCCCAGGGTGCAGGAGACAGCCATCAACAGGGTCAAAGCGGATGTCGAGGGAGCGGAGGTGCTGTTCCAATGAAATTGCTGACGCTTCAGGATTTGAATGTGGAGGACAGCCTGAGGCTCTTCTTTGACGGAGCTTTCAACCCTCACGCTGAACTCGAGCGCGAGTTGGAGCCATTTCTTCAGGCACTCGAGAAGTATGCGGTCGAGTGGATGCCGAACCTCGTCGAGGGCAAGCGACGACGCAAATACTCCCGCACCGCCGTTTGGAAGGCTCTGGAGGAGACGCGCGACGAATACAGCTCGATCATCGGTATCTACCGCACGACATCGCCTGCCGTGGCGTTGACACTCAATCTCGGGCTCACGCACCGCCGACCCGAACTGGGTACCAGCCTCGAGGTACAGCCACTCTCCTTCTTTGCGGAGGCAGAACGCTGCCGAAAGTTCGTGGAAATGGTCCGAGTCTGGGCCTCACGTTATCCGGTCCCCTACGCCGCAGCCCACAGCATGGCGGATGACCAGTTGTCTGGCGCCCCCTACTTCGGCCGCGACGACGAAACCACGCGGCGAGACGGATTCGACAAGGTCTACGAGGTGTGCTGGCTCAACGTCTTCGGCCCGAAGCTGGTGGAAACCGTCGGCCGCGAGCGCATGCTGTCCACACCAGCCCACCGGGTGGAGGAGCTCCCCAACGGCTCCGTCCTCCTGGTGACCTGGCCCACCGCCGCGGACTTCGCCACCGAGGACGCGCGCCAGGCCCAGGCCCGGGCGCTCGTGCATCTCCGGCCGGACCTCGACTTCACCACCGTGCTGCGCACCCTGCGCGAGCGCAGCGCCACGCTCGCTCCCGTGGAGCCCCACTTCCACCCGGACGTGGCTCCGCTCCTCTCACGCGTCGTGGACGACTTCGCCATCAGCAAGCGCCAGCGAAAGATCGCCGAGCTCAACGACTGGCAACCCCCCGAGCCGGACGAGTGGCTCCCCGCCGAATCCGCCCTGCTCCCGGACGTGAACGACCAGGACCTCGTTCGCAGGTACTACGCGACACTCTCCGAGCACCTCGTGGCGCTCCTGCACTCCAAGGTGCCCTCCGTCTTCAAGGAGACGCCTGAGTCCCTCACCGAGGTCGACGCCCACTTCTGGTTGGAGAACTTCCCGGAGGTCTTCGAGCGGAAGAACATCGACGAACACGCGGTCCCCGCCGTGGGCGCGTACCTGGGACAGGTGCTGGTACGCAACCTGGGAGGGCAGTGGATACCGCGCAAGAAACTTGGGGAAGCCCAGGTCCTCGTCGGCCAGCGCGTCTGGCTGCCCATGGTCCGTGCCCGCAGATACATGCGCTCGCGCCAGTCCTTGCTCGACTACTCCCTCACGCGGCTCTACCGCGAGGCCGAGCGCCACCGCTCCTGAAACGCGACCTCCCTCGTGGTGGCCCGAGGCAGAACCTGGGAACGCGCCGTGCCGGGATGCAGCCAGTGGCGGAACATCCCCTCTGGCTGTAAAAAAGAAGCAGCAGCCCTCGAAAATCTACCGTCCCCCCGCCCCCCCTCGTGGTTTTCCGTCATTGCCCACGCCCCCTCTCCTGGCGCCCCCCTGCCCGAACTCCCCGGAACCGCTTGGGTTTCGTGGGCAACGGAGCGCTCCATCACCCAGTAGCCCTGGCATCCTGCTTGCTGTTAGGTGGGGCTTGATGAAGCGCGTCCTGCTCGCCCTCTTGCTGAGCTTCTCCCTGGGTATGCCCGTGTGGGCTGCCTCGGGACTGGACGCGCTGCGGAGCGAGGCGCAGCTGGGCCGGGCCCAGGTGCGCGAGTTGCGCGAGCGTCAGCAGTCGCTGCGTGCGGAGCTGAACACCCTGGCCGGGCGCATCGAGCAGCTCAAGGCCGAGCAGCGAGGCCGGCTGGTGGCGGGCCCGGAGCTGGAGGCGGCGCTGCAGCGCTCGCAGGAGCTCTCCGGCCAGCTCACCGGTCTGGCCCAATCGCTCGCCGGGGCCGAGTCCGAGGCGGAGCGGCGCAACCTCGCGTTGCACACAGCCCTCTCCGACGAGCTGGCCCGGGTTCGAGCGGCCTGGGATGCCACGAGCGACCGCGAGGCCCGCTCCCGGCTGGTTGCCCGGATGCGGAACCTGCGCGCCGAGCGCGACGCGGTGCGCTCCGCGCTGCCTCCCTCGCGAATGCCAGCGTTGAACCCGGCGGGGGCGAGCGATGACCCCGAGGACTTGCTGGAGCAGGCGGATGCGCTGCGCGACTCCGAGGACAAAGTGCGCCAGCGCCTGCAGGCCCTCCGCTCTCGCATCACGGAGGTGCGCGAGGAGCGCGAGCTGGACCGGCGCATGAACGACTTCCTCGGGGAGGAGTCCATGTTCGACGAGCAGGATCGACACATGCGCCTGCGCTTCGACTCCTCCACCCGGTCCATCTCGGTGGAGCGCTCCGCGCGCACGGGGAGCTTCTTCTCCGCTCCGGGGGGTAGCCTCGGGGCTGACCCACAGGGGACTCCTCCTCCGACGACGGAGTCCCCGACGCCGGGAACCGACAGCCCGGAGCCGTCCATGCCCTCCCCGACCCCCTCCCCATCCCCGGGCGACTACCAGCCCTACAGCCGCCGCGCCACGGACAACCGGCCGCAGGTGGGCACGGTGCGCGCCCAGGCGCTCGCCAGCGGCAACCTGGACGATCTGCGCAGCCTGGAGCAGGAGGCGAAGCAGCTCGAGTCGCTCGCTCGCGAGCTGGACTCCCGCGCGGACTCGCTGGAGCGCCGGGCCCGAGAGCTGCGCTAGTCGTTACAGCCGCACCTCCACGTCCAGCTGCACATCGGCCCGGAGGCGCACGTCCTTCGAGGGCTTGCGACCCCTCCCGCGCACGCTGATGCTCATGGAGGGAGCCGTGATGAACGGCTGGAGCTCCACGTCCTCCAGGTCCATGGTCAGCACCGGGTTGGGCGCCTTGAGGCCCAACGAGGCGATGTTCTTCTTCTGCGCCACCAGCACCTCCCGGTCCCCTGTCTTCGCGTAGAACTCCAGCGTGTCGAGGAAGGAGAAGTCCTGGTCCGCCGGAGCGATCACCTGGAGCTGGAGAGACCGCAGCCTGGCGGAGGACACATGGTCCTTGGTGACGCCCTGGTTCTGGAAGTCCTGGTTCTGGTTGAAGTCCAGGTTGGTGAAGCTCCCGATGGCCGGAAAGGCATCGAGGAGGGTGGAGATACCCGTCGGATCCCCCTGCACCGTGGTCTCGCCCTTCACCTCCGCGACGAAGCCGGGGGGCGCGCAGGCCAGCAGAGAGGACAAGGCATACACGGAAAGCAGGGAAGCGAGTCGCATAACACGCATTCTACCGGCCGTCCGGGCGCGCCGTCACCGACCCGCCGAGCCGGACGCCCTCTCGTGGACAGGGCATGCGGACAGGGCCCGGGGTATGGTGCGCCCGTTGAAACGGCTCTTCTCCGCGCTCGTGGTCGTCCTCTTGGCGCTCGCCGGCGGCGCACATGCTGCCGACGTGGAGGGACAGCTGCGCGTGACGGGCAGGCTGATGCTGGACGGGAACGCGCCGCGCGACTTCACCAAGGGCCTCACGAGCACGAACACCTCGGACCTGGTGCTCAGCCTGCTCGCCGTGGGCGAGGGCCGCTACACCGCGGACCGCTGGCAGGTGGTGGGCCGCTATGACGGAGGCGGCCGGAAGTACCTGAGCTACCCCACCGAGGATGCGCTGGTGCAGGCCGCCTCGCTGGAGGGCTCACTCGCCCTGGGCACGTCACTGGGAGTGGGCCTGGAGGGACGCGCCAAGGACCGGCGGGGCGGCTCCCGCGCGTACACGGACCTGGCGGCGTCCGCCTTCGTTGAGTACGCCCCCGACACCCAGCTCTCCCTGCGCCTGCGCGCGGGCGCGCACCGCTTCCTCTACCACCGGGACACCTCCGCGAACTTCGGCAGCCCCGAGGTGGGCTTCCTCGCGCGCTATCGCCTCTCGCGCCGACATGCCCTCACCGTCTCCGGCGAGTACGGCTCGCGCCGCTACCACACGTCCGTGAGGTACCCGCCAGGAACCACGCCGGAGTGGACCGGACGGCGCGAGGACGGGGCCCTGATGGCGAGCATGGGCTACTCCTACAAGGGCCCGCTGGCCTTGGGGCTGTCGTACTCGTACCAGGAGACCAGCTCCAACAGCTTCGGCGAGTCGGTGCAGCGCCACCGGCTCAGCGGCACCGCGGGGGTGCGCCTGCCCTGGAAGCTGACGTTGTTGGCCCAAGGCGCGCTGGGCATCAACCGCTACCCGGACGGCGTCTACCTCTCGCCGGAGATCATCCTGCTCGAGGATGACGAGGCGCAGAACACGCTCTCGCTGAAGCTGGTCCGGCCGCTGAGCAGCCAAATGGACCTGGAGTTCTCGTACGCGATGTACGGTACCCGACTGCCTCGCAACGATTTGTTCTACTTCCGCCAGGTGGCAGGGCTGGGCCTCACTTGGCGGCCGTAGCGGGCCTCAGTCCAGCCCGGACAGCCGCTCGTCAATCTCCTCGGCGAGGCTGGCGTGGCTCTGGGCGAGCGCCGTGTCGCGGGCGCGGGTAAGCACCTCGCGGGCCTTCTGCGTCTGCCCTGCCCCGGCATAGGCATCCCCCAGGGACACCAGGGCCGCGGCGTACTGGGGATCCAACCGCACCGCCGTCTCCAGGGCCTGGGCCGCCTCGGCGTACTGCCGACGCTCCAGGTAGGCCTTTCCCAGGGAAAAGTGCGCCATGGGCGCATCGGGGAACTCGGCGGCCATCTGTTTGAACTGTTCCAACCGGGCGTCGCTCATGAGGCGGTGATAGAGGAGAGACATGTCCGTTGCCAAGCAAGACGTGCGCTCCCTCGCCGAAGCCGCCCGAGCGGCCTCCCGTGTGCTCGCCACCGCGCCCACCGGGCAGAAGGATGAGGCCCTCCGACTCATGGCCCGCCACCTGCGCGAGGCCATTCCCGCCATCGTCGCCGCCAATGAGGCGGACATGGCCGCCGCGCGGGCCTCGGGCAAGGGCGGGGCCTTCCTGGACCGACTGCTGCTGAACGCCTCGCGGGTGGAGGCCATGGCCCGGGCGGTGGAGGAGGTGGCCGGCCTGAAGGATCCAGTGGGTGAGGTCACGGAAGGGTGGGATCGGCCCAATGGCCTGCACGTGAGCAAGGTGCGGCTGCCGCTGGGGGTGGTGCTGATGATCTACGAAGCCCGCCCCAACGTGACGAGCGACGCGGCGGCGCTGTGCCTCAAGAGCGGCAACGCGGCGCTGCTCCGGGGCGGGAGCGAGGCGGCGCGCTCCAACGCGGCCATCGCGGCGGCGCTGGCGGCGGGCGTCACCGAGGCGGGGCTGCCCGCGGCGTGCATCCAGCCAGTGCCCCCGGGCGAGCGCGAGACGCTGCTCGAGCTGCTGAAGCTGGAGGGGCTGATTGATTTGTGCATCCCCCGGGGCGGAGAGGGCCTCATCCGCTTCGTGGCGGAGAACGCGCGGATTCCGGTGGTGAAGCACTACAAGGGCGTCTGCCACGTGTACGTGCACGCGGCGGCGGACCTGGACATGGCGACGCGCATCACCTTGAACGCCAAGACGAGCCGCCCGGGGGTATGCAATGCCGCCGAGTGCCTGCTGGTGGACCGCGCGGTGGCGGAAGCGTTCCTGCCCCGAGTGGCCCGGGAGCTGGTGGCCAAGGGGGTGGAGCTGCGCGGGGACCCGGCCACGGTGGAGGTGCTGTCACGCGCCGGAGTGGCGGTGACACCGGCGACCGAGGAGGACTGGGGGCGGGAGTTCCTGGACCTCATCCTGGCGGTGCGCGTGGTGGACGGGCTGGATGCGGCGCTGGGACACATCGCGCGGTACGGAAGCGAACACACGGAGGCCATCGTCACGGCGGACGCGGCGGTGGCGGGGCGCTTCACTCGGGAGGCCCAGGCGAGCGCGGTGGTGTGGAACGCCTCCACCCGCTTCAATGACGGGGGCGAGCTGGGCCTGGGCGCGGAGATTGGGATTTCCACCAGTCGATTGCACGCTTTTGGTCCCATGGGGTTGCGAGAACTGACGAGTCAGAAGTACGTCATCCACGGGCAGGGTCAGGTGCGCTAGGGTGCGCCCCAGGACACATATGGCGACGAAGAAGACCACGACGAAGAAGACAGCGGCGAAGAAGAGCGCGGCGAAGACGCCGACCGCGCGCAAGAAGACGGCGGCGAAGAAGGGCGCGGTCCGGAAGCTGCCCGCGCGCAAGAAGTCGGCCGCGAAGAAGAAGGCGCTCACCCCCGCGGCGGCCCCGGCCCCCCGCGCGGAGAACCCACGGGCGCATGCGCTGGCGCGCAAGATTGGCAACCTGCTGTCGGACAAGAAGGCGTTGGACATCGTCATCCTCGATGTGCGCGGGATGACGTCCTACGCGGACTACTTCGTGGTGGCCTCGGGAGAGAGCGACCGGCAGGTGTCCGCCATGGCGGAGCACGTCCTGACGAACCTCAAGCAGACGGAGGACCTGCGTCCCATCGGCCACGAGGGCATGGAGACGGGCCAGTGGGTGCTGCTGGACTTCGGCGAGGTGGTGGCGCACCTCTTCCACACCGAGGCGCGCGCCCACTATGACCTCGAGGGCCTCTGGGCGGACGCGGCGCGGGAGAAGGTGGCCTGAAGGTCCGGCTCCTCTCCATTGGCAAGGACCGCTCGGGCCTCTACGAGCCCGCGGTCCAGGAGTACGCCTCGCGCCTGGCCCACTACACCCGCTTCGAGCTGATTGAGTTGCCCGAGGCGGGTGGGAAGAAGGGCAAGGCCGGGGACGCCAAGAGCGCCGAGGCCGAGGCCATCCTCGCGCGCCGCAAGCCACAAGACTTGCTGGTGGCGCTCGACGAGCGAGGCAAGCTGCTGGACTCCGTGGAGTTCAGTCGCTACGTGGGCCGGGCTCGGGACGGCGCGAAGGACCTGCTGCTCATCATCGGCGGTGACGAGGGACTGGACGAGCGGGTGAGGCAGTCCGCGGACCTGGTCCTCTCGCTGTCGAAGATGACGCTGCCGCACCGGCTGGCGCGGGTGGTGCTGGTGGAGCAGCTCTACCGCGCCTTCACCCTCCTCAAGGGCGAGCCGTACCACAAGTAGACGGCCGGGCGGCTCCGTCAGGCGGCGGAAGCGACGCGCGTCGGAGGGGACATGAACTCGCCCACTCCCCACGTCCGTGTCATCGCCTCGCCCCAGTCGTGGGTAGAGGGAGAAGCCATCCGCCAGCTCGAGGCCGCCTCACGACTTCCCGGCATGCGCTCCGCAGTGGGCCTACCCGACCTGCACCCAGGCAAGGGAGCACCGGTGGGCGCCGCGTTCGCCTCGGAGGGCATCTTCTATCCCTTCCTGGTGGGCAACGACATCGGCTGTGGGATGGGGTTGTGGGAGCTGGATCTGCCCGCGCGCAAGGCAAAGCCGGAGCGCTGGGCGACGAAGTTGGACCTGGATGGACCGTGGGAGGGCAACACGGACGCGGTGCTCGCCGACATGGGCGTGAAGCCCTGCGGCTTCGAGGCAGCGCTCGGCACGGTCGGCGGCGGCAACCACTTCGCCGAGGTGCAACGGGTGGACGCGGTGCACGACGCCCAGACCTTCACCGCGCTGGGGCTGGAAACGGATCGCCTCCTGCTGCTTGTCCACTCCGGCTCACGAGGGCTGGGCGAGGCCATCCTGCGAGCACACGTGGACCGGCACGGCACCGGAGGGCTCGCGGAGGACTCGGACGAGGCGCGGCGCTACCTGGAGCGACATGACCATGCCGTGGCCTGGGCGCGAGCCAATCGCGCCACCATCGCCGGACGGATGATGCAGGGCATCGCGGCGGGGGGACGACGGGTGCTCGATGTCTGCCACAACAGCGTCACCCCGAAGGAGTACGAGGGCCACACGTGCTGGCTGCACCGCAAGGGCGCGGCGCCGTCGGACCAAGGGCCGGTGGTGATTCCCGGCAGCCGTGGCGCGCTGAGCTACCTGGTGCTGCCGGTGGGCGATGGCACAGGCCACGCCCACAGCCTGGCACACGGGGCCGGCCGCAAGTGGACGCGCTCCAGTGCCCGCGAGCGGATGCGCGAGCGCTTCACCCCCGACGCCCTCACCCGCACCTCCTTCAAGAGTCACGTCATCTGCGAGGACCGCGACCTGCTCTTCGAGGAGGCACCTCCCGCGTACAAGGCCATCGACCGCGTGGTGGGAGATCTCGTGGAGGCCGGGCTCGTCCGGGTGGTGGCGACCCTCGCCCCCGTGCTCACCTACAAGACGCGAAGCCGACGCGAGTGAGGTGGGGCGTATTGCCGCACCCGCCCAGAATGCCGCACCCCTGCTGACCGTACCTGGGGCGGAACGCCACACCCGGCGCACCTGGAGTCCCACCAGGCCCGAGGCAAACGCGCTGGCACGCTCATCGCAGTGCTGCCCGTGGGACGGCATGAAGGCAGCCACGGGGCCGTCCCGTACGCGAGGTCAGCGGGATGAACGCGCAAGTTGAGAGAAGGTCGTTCACGGTCATCGACGGCAATGAGAGCTCCGAGCGGGAGATGCGCCGCTACAACGCCCTGCTGGAAGAGACCGTGCGGCAGCGCACGCTCGAGCTGGAGCAGACCAACGCCCGGCTCACCGAGAGCTTGCGGCAGCTCCAGGCCACTCAGGCGCAGCTCCTCTTCGCCGACCGGCTGGCGACCATCGGCCAGCTCGCAGCGGGCCTGGGCCATGAGATCAACAACCCGCTCGCGTTCATCATCGGCAACCTCGACTACGTGCAGCAGCAGCTGGTCCGCACGGCGGGAACCTCCACGCCCGAGGAGCACCAGGAGTTGCTCGAGGCGCTCGCCGATGCGCGCGACGGGGCCGAGCGCGTCCGGCTCATCGTGCGCGACCTCAAGGTGCTCTCCCACCCCAACGACATGGAGCGAGGCCCGGTGGACATCGTGGCCACCCTCCGCGGCGCGGTGAAGGTCGCGGCGCATGAGCTGCGCGACCGAGCCCGGCTGGTGGAGACGCTGGACGCCGTGGCGCCGGTGAACGGACACACAGCCCGTCTGTGCCAGGTGTTCCTCAACCTCCTCATCAACGCGGCCCACGCCATCTCACCGGGACGAGCGGAGCAGAATGAGATCCGCCTCTCCGTCCGAATGTGCGACGCCCACCGTGTTGTCGTGGAGGTGAGTGACACGGGATGCGGCATCCCGCCCGAGCACCTGGACCGCATCTTCAACCCCTTCTTCACCACCAAGCCCGTGGGCGTGGGCACGGGGCTGGGGCTGTCGGTGTGCCACGGCATCGTCACCGCGCTGGGTGGGGAGCTCTCCGTAGAGAGTGAGCAGGGCCGGGGCTCCACCTTCCGCGTGCACCTGCCCGTGTACGAGGCTGACGAGCCACGCGCACGAGCAGAGCCCTCGCGCGCGGCCTGACATCCGCCCGACGAGTGAGCGGGTTGCGCATGCTCCCTCTCCCTCTGGGAGAGGGCGGGGGGTGAGGGTATCGGGTGAACCCGGGTTGAACCCCCCTGTCCACTCTGTGGGCCACGGGTTGAAGAACGGACTTGGTTACCCTCACCCCGACCCTCTCCCAGGGGGAGAGGGAGTATCAATCCCCTTCAGTCACTTCCCTGAAGGGATTAGCGCGCCGGACCACCCGTGGGCTCTCCCGGGTTGACGACGGTCCCGAGCCCCACATCGGCGGCGATCCGCGGCTCGTCCTTCACCAGGTGGAAGAACTGGTTGCGGAAGGTCTCCGGCGTGAGATGCGCAACCGCCGCGAACCGGGCCAGTTCCTCCGGCTTGTCGAAGTCCTGCCGCTTGAGCCGGAGCATGAAGCTCCGGGCAATCTTGTAGCGGTCCGAGTCGATGTCCACCATCCGCACCCGGGGCCGCCCCGTCGCCGGATCCTTCATCTCCTGGAAGGTGATGGGGTGGAACCGCCCATTCACCATGGAGACCACCGCCTCGGTGCCCCCCTCGATGAT
Organism: Archangium minus; assembly: GCF_044360475.1. Lineage (NCBI taxonomy): Bacteria > Pseudomonadati > Myxococcota > Myxococcia > Myxococcales > Archangiaceae > Archangium > Archangium minus. Next base: position 2,652,655 of record NZ_CP043494.1, on the reverse strand, counting down.
GTAGCGGGCCGCGCAGTGGCCGAGGTCGCGCGTGTACTCCATGTCGAAGGGGATGGGGTCGGCGCAGCGCACCTCGTAGCCGATGTACTTGGGAATGAGCGTGGCCTTGATACCCAGGGCCGCGAGCCGCTCCTTCACGCCCTTCTCGAGGATTTCGCCCAGGTTGATCTCCGCCACGTGGATGTTGCCCATGTGGTCTCGCGGCAGCTCCGTGTGCCGAGCCAGGTCCTCGGGGTCGATGCAGTCGGCGAGGCCCTCGGCGATGAGGGCGATGCCATCCGGGCGGCCGTAGGACAACCGCTTGATGACCGAGCCGGCCAGGATGTCCACGGCGGTGGAGAACGGAATCCGCTTCCCGCGGAACTCCTCGGGGATGAGGGTGACGGTCGCCCCCACCGCCTTGCCGATCGACAGGGCGAGGTGCCCTGCCTTCCGTCCCTGGGCGATGACGAAGTACCAGCGCGAGGTGGTCTTCGCGTCAACCATGAGGTTCTTCACGATCTCCACGCCGACATGGCGCGCGGTCTGGAAACCGAAGGTGCTCGTGTCATCGGGCAGATCAATGTCGTTGTCGATCGTCTTGGGGACGTGGACCACGCGGATCTTCCCCCGGGTCTTCTCCGAGATGATCTGCGCCAGGGTGGCGGTGCCATCACCCCCAACGGTGATGAGCATGCCCACGCCGAGCCGATCCAGCCCATCGAGCGTGCGCTGGAGGTGCTCGGGAGAACGGGTGGGGTTGGCGCGGGAGATACCGATGTACGAGCCGCCGCGGAAGTGGATGCGGCTGGTGTCCTCGATCGTCAAGGGAACGACATGGGAGCTGTCCCCCTCGGCGAGCCACTTGAACCCGTCCTGGATGCCGATGACCTCCACTCCCGAGAGCCGGGCCCGGATGGTGGCCGCTCCAATCACGCTGTTGATGCCAGGGGCCGGACCCCCGGCGACGACGATGGCGAGCTTCTTCATGTGTCCATCCAATGGTGAAGTGACCTGCGCTTGGCAGGCGGCGTGCACTCTGGTCTCTCCAGAATCTAGCCTCCTGCGTCATCGTCGCCACCACCATTCATCCGAGGGGGGAACCAACCGTGCTCCAGGAGTTGCTTGAGCTGCTTTACCCGCCCGCGTGTATCGCCTGTGCGAAGGTGATGCCCGTGCGCGCACCCTTCTGCGAGACCTGTGATCTCGCCGTGGAGCGGCTCCCGACCTCGCGCTGCCGCACCTGCGCCGAGCCCGGCTCCTTCCCCGGAGACACCTGTCCGCGCTGCCGCACCTCGCCCCCGCCCTTCTCGCGAGCCTGGGCCCCCTTCGCGCACGAGGGCCCCGTTGCTCGCGCCATCCACCGCTTCAAGTACGAGGACCACCCGGAGCTCGCCCCCACCCTCGCGGAGCTCCTCGCCTCCGAATGCAGGCAGTTCCTCGCCCAGGCACCCGGCCTGCTCGTCGCGCTCCCCCTCCACAACAGGCGCTTTCGCGAGCGTAAGTATGACCAGGCCCAGCTCCTGGCGGGCGGACTGGCCCAGGCCACTGGCCGCGAGGCCCCCGTGGGTCTCCTCTCCCGAGCCCGTGAGACCCGCCGACAGGTGGGACTCTCCGAAGCCGAGCGCGCCCACAACGTGGCTGGTGCCTTCACCGCCTCCCCGTCCGTGGCCGGCCAGGACATCCTGCTCGTGGACGACGTGCTCACCACCGGCGCCACCGTCCGTGCCGCCGCCATCGCACTCCGTGAGGCCGGCGCCACCCGCGTCGAGATCCTCACCCTCGCCCGCGCCTTCTCCCTCACCTAGGCGGGGAGGACCTTCCAGTACCGTCGGCCATCCGGCGAGCGATCGATCAAGCGTGCGTCGTAGAGGTCGCGGCGCAGGAGGGCCCAGTCACCGAAGGTGTGCAGGGCCTTCAGCAGCTCATTGAGCTCCCGCTCGCTCCACTCCGTACCGTCCGGAAGGCGGGACGTCAGGTAACGCAGGGCCTCGAGTTGAGCCGTACGCCTGGAGGGCCAGCCCTTCAGCCGTCCCTCGGCATCCAGGTAGCGGGCGAGCTTCTCGGAGACTGGGAGCGTCAGTGGGTTCATGGCGGATGCTCGCATCCTATGCCTGGCCCGAGCCCGCCTGCCTGGATGTGCGCCCCCCTTCCCGTGGATTCCCCTTCTTCCGTCGCCTGCTCGCCGGTGGGGTACCTCCCTCGTCCTGCCTCCGACATTTCAGTTGCTTGTCCGCCCATGACGGCGCATGCAGGGGAAGGCTCTCCGAAGCTCGGCTGTTCACCGGCGCCGGCACTCACCCCCGGCCCCCCTTCTCCGACGGACGAGGAACACGGATGTCCCGTACCCCACGGCTCGCCGCGCTGTCGCGCACCACCTGGCTCGTCGCCCTGCTCGCGTTCGCCTGCCCACTGCTCACCCGGGCCGCCTCCGAGACCAGCGCCACCATCGCCCGGGAGCAGGCCGAGGAAGCCCTGAAGCTCGCCCCGACCCCGCGCGGCACGGCGCAGCTCCTCCGGCTACACGCCCTCGCCAATGATCTCGAGGACCTCACCCCCCTGGTGAAGACCTATGGCGAGGTCATCTCCCGGCGCACCAGCGACTCCGGCGCCCGCGCCACCGCGCACTTCCTGCTGATGGACCTGGAGCGCTCCCGAGGCCGGATGCAGCGCGCCGGCGAGCTGCAGGACGCCCTGGGCTTCATCGGCGACTACTACGTCGTCGGCAGCTTCGACAACGAGGGCAAGTCCGGGTGCGACAAGGACTTCGGCCCCGAGGCGGCCACGCTGAACCTGTCCGCCACCTACCCGGGCGCCAAGGGCCGCGAGGTGTCCTGGCGCCGGCTCGCCGTAGGCCCCACGGAGGGCTACGTCGATCTGGGTACCGCCGTGCGTCCCAACCGCGAGGCCGTGGCCTATGCCCTCACCTGGCTGGAGGCCCCGGCCGAGACGCGCGTGGCGCTCGGCGTGGGTACCTCTGGCGCCTTCCGTCTGTGGGTGAACGGGGAGAAGGTCGCCACCAGCGACAACTACAACGTGCCCCGGCCGGACCAGTCGCGCGTCTCCGTGCGGCTGCGCAAGGGCCTCAACCGCGTCCTCCTCAAGGTGTGCCAGGAGTCGGGCCCGCTCGGCTTCTACCTGCGGCGAGATCCCCCCGCCCGCCTGCGCGTCACCCTGCCCACCGCTGTCCCCGCCCTCACCAAGGGCCCGTCCGCCGCCCCCCAGGTGCTGCCCACCGTCACCTCCGCCATGAAGGACGCGGTGGCCCGGGCGCCCGCGGACGCGCAGCTGCGCGGTGAGTACGCCACCGTGCTCGACTTCTTCCGCGCCTTCGACGAGCGCGAGCACACCGCCACCGTGGAGGCCGACCGCGCCGCCCGCGCCGCGCCCCAGGACGTGCGGCTGCAGTTGCTCGCCGCCGACGCCCACCGCGACGACCTCAACCTGCGCCGCGCCTTCCTCGAGGCCGCCGTCCGCGCGGACCCCACCTCCCTCCAGGCCCGCGTGGCGCTCTCCGAGCACGAGCTGGGGCGCGGCCACCCCGAGCGCGCCATCGAGCTGCTCAAGCCCATGGTGGAGCTGACCCCGGACTCGGCCGCCGCCCGTCTCACGCTCGCCCGGGCCCACGAGGCGCTCGGCGAGTCCGCCCGCGCGCACATGATGGTGGAAGAGGCGCTCCAGCGGCTGCCGCGCATCCCCCGCGTGGTGCGTGCCGCCGCCCACTCCGCCCGAGTCCTGGATCGCCCCCAGGACGCCGTGGCCCGGCTGCGCGTGGCCCTGGCGCTGCGTTATGACGACCGCGCCAGCCGCTCCCTGCTGGCCACGCTGCTGGCGGACATGGGCCAGGTGGAGGCCGCCGCGCGCGAGTACGCGCAGCTGCTCGTCCTGGACCCCTCCGACAACGCCACCCGCCTCAAGCTCGCGGAGCTGCGCGCCGCCAATGGCCAGCTCGACGCGGCCACCACCCTCTTCGCCGAGGCCCGCGCCCTCTCCCCGGATGAGCCCGAGGTGTACGAGCGCGAGGGCCGCGCGCTGCTGTCCTCCGGCCGCCGCGAGGAGGCCCTCGCCGCCTTCGAGCGCTCGCTGGCGCTGCGCCCGCAGAACCCCGCCCTCAAGGAGGCCGTGCGCACCCTCAAGGGCGAGTCCGCCAGCGCGGGCACGGAGTACCTCACGGACATCAAGGGCCTGGTGAAGGAGGCCGACGGCTACACCACCGAGGACGCCGTGTACCTCGTGGACACCTCCTACGTGCGCGTGCAGAAGAGCGGCCTGTCCGGCCGGCTGCACCAGTTCGCCGTGAAGGTGCTCAACGCCCGCGGCGTGGAGGCCTTCCGCTCCTTCCCCATCACCTACTCGCCGGACCGCCAGGAGGTGCGCATCCTGCGCGCCCGCATCACCAAGGAGGATGGCTCCGTGGTGGACAGCTACGGCGAGAGCGACCGCAACATCAACGAGCCCTGGACGGGCATGTACTACGACGCCCGCGCCAAGGTGCTCTCCTTCCCCGGGCTCGCCCCTGGGGACGTGCTGGAGCTGCAGTACCGCCTGGACGACACCGCCCAGGAGAACCTGCTGTCCGACTACTGGGGCGACGTGGAGAGCGTGCAGGGCGTCTACCCCAAGGTGCGCTACCAATACCTCGTGGACATGCCCAAGGAGCGGCCCCTCTACTGGAACGAGAAGAAGCTGCCCGGGGTGACGTATGCCCGCAAGGACGTGGAGGGCGAGCGCGTCCTCCACAGCTGGGGCGCGAAGCACGTGGCCAAGGTGGTACCCGAGCCCGGCATGCCCGGCTGGGCCGAGGTCGCCGCCAACCTCCACGTCTCCACCTACCGCACCTGGGACGAGGTGGGCCGCTACTGGTGGGGCCTCGTCCGCGACCAGCTCACCCCCAATGACGAGCTGCGCCGCACCGTGGACACCGTCCTGAAGGGTGTGGACCGCAAGGATCAGCAGGCGGTGGTGCGCGCCATCTACAACTTCGTGGTGACGAACACGCGCTACGTGGCGCTCGAGTTCGGCATCCACGGCTTCAAGCCCTACCGGGTGGACCGGGTGCTGTCGCGCCGCTTCGGCGACTGCAAGGACAAGGCGAGCCTCATCCACTCCATGCTGAAGGTGGCGGGCGTGGACAGCCGCCTGGTGCTGCTGCGCATGCGCGACCTGGGCTCCATTGGCGAGGAGCCGGCGAGCCTGGCGGCCTTCAACCACGCCATCGTCTACGTGCCCCAGTTCGACCTGTACCTGGACGGCACCGCCGAGTTCCACGGCGCACGCGAGCTCCCCAGCGCGGACCGCGTGGCCAACGTGCTGGTGGTGGAGCCGGGCGGCAAGGCCTCCTTCCTCACCACGCCCGAGGCCCGCCCCGAGGACAACGCCTCCCGCCTCTCCATGAGCATGACGCTACGGCCGGACGGCTCCGCCGAGGTGACGGGCGCCTCCACCGTGGGCGGGCAGATGGCCCCCGAGTACCGCCGCGCCTACCGCGCCGTGGCCTCGCGTAAGTCCACCTTCGAGCGCTCCTGGGCCCAGAGCTTCCCCGGCCTCACCGTGCACGACGTGAAGCTCAACGACACCACCCGCCTGGACGACGACGTGCAGGTGGACTTCCGCATGGCGATTCCCCGCTTCGCCGAGGCCACCCCCGGCCTGCTGCGCTTCCTCCCCTTCGGCACCGGCCGCGCCTACACCCAGTCCTACGCTTCGCTCGCCGAGCGCCGCTTTGACCTGGTGATGAACAGCCCCTGGGTCAACAGCTTCACCTTCCGCTACACCCTGCCCCAGGGCTACAGCGTGGCCGAGCTCCCGCCCAACCACCAGGAGGAGACGCCCTTCGGCCGGGTGCGCCTCTCCTACCGTCAGGAGGGCAACCAGCTCATCTGCGACGGCGAGGTGGCCATGACCGCCGCCCGGGTCAAGGCGGACGACTACGCCGCCTTCCGGGCCTTCCTCGGCCGGGTGGACCAGGGCTTCTCGCGCAAGGTCACCCTGCGCGGGCCCGCTACGCCCACCGCGGGGCGCTGAACCAGGGGGGGGCTTTGACCCTTTCCCTGGAATTCACGGATTATTCCTCGTTAGGAACTTCAGGGCCTGTCCCTGAAGGCCTCCGGGGGAGTCCGTCATGACTTTACGCTCGAAGGTGTGGCTGTTCGTGGTGGTGGCGATCAGCCTCGTCTTCGCGATGGGTGTGGAGCTCTTCAATGGCACCCGGCGGGGCATGCACTCCCGCTACCACTTGAGCCTCATCCAGGATCAGATCGACATCTACGGCCGGATGCACAGCAGCACCTGGCCCTTCGTGGATGCCCTGAGGCACGCGCAGCGGGACGGAGCCAACATCACGCGCATCCTCCATGAGCAGGACAGGCGCATGGACCAGGACTTCGCGCGGCTCGAGGAGCTCGGGCTTCAGGAGGCGTGGCTCTCGCGGGAGAAGGACAAGCCCTTCGACGAGGAGCAGATCCACGAGCGCATCGCCTTGCTCCATGGCGCCCAGCACCGCTGGGTGATGCGCGCGGAGCAGCTCGCGCGCATGATGGGAGAAGGAGGGGAGGTGCCTCCGGATGCGTGGTGGGACCTGTTCCAGGACTTCGAGGCGCACATCGGCGAGCACCTCGAGGCCGCCATCGTGGCGGAGCGCGCCAAGATGGAGGAGCTGCGGCGGATCTGGGACGAGCGCTCGCGGCTGGGCAACAAGCTGGCGCGGCTCATCCCCTCCGTGGCGCTCATCTTGGTGATGGGGATCGCCCTCACCATCCTGGATCCCATCCAACACGCCCTGCGCGAGCTGCACGCAGGCGCGGAGCGCATCGGGCATGGGGACTTCGAGCACTCGCTGCCCGTGAAGGGCGAGGACGAGCTGGCCTCGCTGGCACGCGCCTTGAACCGGATGGCCGCCGAGCTACGCGACCTGATGCTCGACAAGCAGCGCTACAACACCCGCCTGGAGGAGACGGTGCGCTCGCGCACGGCCGAGCTGGCCTCGGCCAACATCCAGTTGGGGGAGAGCCTCCAGCAGCTCCGGGAGACCCAGGATCAATTGCTCTTCGCGGACCGGCTCGCCACCGTCGGCCGGCTCGCGGCGGGCGTGGGTCATGAAATCAACAACCCCCTCGCCTACATCCTCAGCAACCTTCGCTATCTCCAAGAGGAGCTGGAGCGGACAGAGGGAGCCCCCTCGCAGGAGGAGCGGCAGGAGCTGCTCTCGGCCATCTCCGAGGCGCACGCAGGCGCCGAGCACGTCCGGCTCATCGTGCAGGACCTCAAGGTGCTCTCCCGTCAGGATGATGCCACCCTCGGCCCGGTGGAGCTGGCCAGGGTGGTACGCGGCGCCGCCAAGATGGCCGCCCATGAGATCCGCCCCCGCGCGCGCTTCGTCGCGGACTGTGAGGGCGTGCCCCCCGTGCTCGGCAACGGGGCGCGCCTGGGCCAGGTGCTCCTCAACCTGCTCATCAACGCGGCGCATGCCATCGAGCCGGGCCATGTGGAGCGGAACGAAATCCGTGTGGTGGCGCGGGAGAGCGCCCCCGGCCGCGTCACGATGGAGGTGAGCGACACCGGAATGGGCATCCCACCGGAAAACCTCTCGCGCATCTTCGAGCCGTTCTTCACCACCAAGCCGGTCGGCGTAGGCACGGGGCTGGGGCTGTCCGTGTGCCGCAGCATCATCACGGCCCTCTCGGGCGAGCTCACGGTCGAAAGTGAACAAGGCAAAGGGACCACCTTCCGCATCACCCTGCCCATCGCCGAAGAATTCGATTCACCGGGCCAACCGGCCTGAGGCGCGAAACGCGGGGGGCGCTCATGCATCCATGCGCCCATGGGACTGCCACAGGGGGGGCATTCATGGTGAAGCTGGCGCTGTTGGGGGACACCTATCCCACTCAACTCCATGTCAACTCGCGAGCACTTCAAGGGTTGGAGGTCGTCTGGGCGGGTACAACACTGGAGTCCTTCCGAGCCAACGTCCCGGGGCTCCGGCCGCAAGTGCTCGCGCTGGACTTCGTGGACCTGGGCAAGATTCCAGAGAAGCTGGTGCCCGAGCTGCTGGAGCTCACGGGGGCACAACACGCGCTCGTCAGCTACCGGCTGACGAACCACGTCATGCTCCAGGCGCTCACGTCTCCGAGGATCCGCTTCGTCCAAGGGCCGCTCCCGCTCAGCCTGCTCCACGTCCACGTGCACCGGGCGCTCGACGAGCTGCGGCAGGCCAACGACAAGGCGGCCACCGCAAGCCCACCCCGCACGCCCCGGCCCCCGCGCTTCACCCACGAGCAGCTCGGCCAGCTATTGGAAATCGTGACCAAGGTGAAGTGCGAGTGCCCCAACCACCTCGCACGGCTCGTCAGTGGCCTGCTCTCCTTCGAGGAGTACTCGAGGACGTGCGAGAGCCAGGATGAGAAGGACCAGCGCATCCACGCCCTCCTCTACCGGCAGACGACCTCCGCTCGGGAGGCCATGGAAGACGGGCTCGTGGCGCTGCTCGAGCACGAGAACATCCGGCTCTGAGGCCTCAGCCCACCAGCAGGGAAGAGAGCAGCCGGCGCACCTCGGGGGGGCCCTTCACCCGGTAGCGGGCGCGCGTGTCCTTGCCACCCGCGTGGATGGCGAGGCTCCCCTCGGGCAGCGCGGCGAAGAGATCCTCGTCCGTACGGTCGTCACCAATGGCCACCACCCGCGTGCCGGGTGACATGTCCTGGGTGACGAGCGCCACCACGCGGCCCTTGTTCACCCCGCGCGCGCGCACCTCCACCACCTTGTCGCCGGGCAACACCTCCAGCGGGCCATGGGCAAACACCTCGCCGAGGTGCAGGCGCAGCTCGCGGGCTTGCCGGGCGCCGAAGACCGGATCCACCTGCCTGTAGTGCCAGGCGAGCGAGCCCGACTTCTCCTCCACGAAGGCACCCGGCACGCGCGCGGCAAAGGCCTCCAGCACCGGACGCACCAGGTTCTTCCAGTCAGTCGTCACGCCTTCCTGGGACGTCCAGGGCGCACCGGGCGCAGGGCGAGACCAGAGGCCGTGCTCAGCGTGCAGGCCCAACGGCAGCCCGCCGAACCAAGCCTCCAGCGTCTCCCGGGGCCGCCCACTGACGATGTGCACCCGCGTGTCGCGTCGGGAGGCGAGCCGCTGCAACAAGTCCAACAGCTCCGCGTCCGGCGAGGCCAGCTCGGGCTTGGGTGCGAAGGGCACGAGCGTGCCGTCGTAGTCGATGAGCAGCAGCAGACACTGGGCCTCGCGCAGCTGGGCGAGCGCCTCCTCCGCACCTGCCGGCTCCACGCGAGGCGGGGGTGTCGGTGTGGCCTGGAGCTCGTCCAGGAAGGAGCGCACCCACCAGTGCACGTCGTATTCCTTCACCCGGGCGCGCAGGTTGCGCATGCGCGTGCGCCGCTCCTCCTCCGGCATCTCCAGCGCGGCCTCCAGCGCGTCCGCCATGCCCTCCACGTCGTAGGGGTTCACCATCACGGCGTCCCCCATCTCGTCCGCCGCGCCGGCGAACTCGCTGAGCACCAGCACGCCATCCTCGTCCGGACGCGCCGCACAGAACTCCTTGGCCACCAGGTTCATCCCGTCGCGGATGGGCGTGACGAACATCACGTCCGCGGCGCGGTAGAGGGCCGTGAGCTGCCGCTCGTTGAAGGAGCGGTAGAGGTAGTGGACAGGGACGTTGTGGACGCTGCCGTAGAGGCCGTTGATGCGCCCCACCAGCTCGTCCACCTTGTCCCGGTAGGCGGCATAGTCCGCCACCGCGGTGCGGCTGGGGACGGCCACCTGGACGAAGCGCAGCCGGCCGCGCCAGGTGGGCTCGCGCTCCAGCAACCGCTGCACCGCCAACAGCCGCCGGGGAATCCCCTTGGTGTAGTCCAGTCGATCCACGCCCAACAACAGCCGCAGCTCCGAGCTCTTCTCCCGGTGCGTGCGCACTTCCTCGAGCACCGCCGGCTCCTTCGCCAGGTTCTCGAAGGCCTGCGCGTCGATGCCCATGGGGAATGCGCCCAGCCGCACCTCGCGCCCGTCGTAGGCGACGCGATCCACCACCGTCTCCAGCCCCAGCAGTCGCATGAGGGTGCTGGAGAAGTGGCGCACGTACGTGATCGTGTGGAAGCCGATGAGGTCCGCGCCGAGCAGCCCGCGCACCAGGTCCGCGCGGTGCGGCAGCGTGCGGAAGATCTCACTCGAGGGGAAGGGAATGTGGAAGAAGAAGCCGATGCGCGCCTGCGGCAGCCGCGCGCGCAGGAAGGCCGGCACCAGCATGAGCTGGTAGTCGTGCACCCAGATGGTGTCACCGGGCTGGTAGTGGCGCGCCACCAGGTCGGCGAAGCGCTCGTTCACCTTGCGGTAGACGTCCCAATCCCGCTCCTGCTCGGGGATGCGGTCGATGAGGTAGTGGCACAGCGGCCAGAGGGTGCGGTTGGAGTAGCCCTCGTAGAAGCGGCTGACCTCACTGGCGCTGAGGTAGAGGGGCACGCAGCGCAGCTCCGCGAGCTGGGCCTCCACCGAGGCGCGCTGCTGCGGCGTGAGCCGCGACACATCCCCGGGCCACCCTATCCAGAGGCCCCCCGAGCGCTCATGCGGGCCCCGCAGCCCCGTGGCGAGCCCTCCGGCACTGCGAACCACGGAGACCCCGTCCTTGTCCGCCTTGACGGTGACGGGGAGTCGATTGGAAACGAGCAGGAGTCTGGACATACGCCCAGACCGTTAATCAATCACACGCGGTATGGCCACCCCGGAAATGGGGTCCGTGACACCTGGAGAACCTTGGCCCCCCCCGCGTGACCACCCGAGCCGCGCGAGGAGCGCTGGGTCTGTCCCCGGTTTCCAGATGAAGGCGTCCAGCACATAGTGCGTGGCCTGGGGCAGCGCAAGCAGCGGCACCACGAGCGCCAGCACGTCTGGGGGCAACACCGGGCCCCCCTCTCCAAAGAGGCGAGGCCGCTCGTGCCACACAAGCCAGTCCCAGAGGAACTCCTCGCCGAACGCGAGCACGAACAGCACCAACAGGAAGCCGGGTAAGCCCACGCGCACCACGGACCCGAGCCCGCCATAACCACCCTCGGCGAGCCGCCCGCGCGCATACCGGAAAAGGAGCGCGAAGTAGGGCACCCCGTGCAGGACGACATTCATCACCGTGAAGGCGAAGTCGTCCTGGGCCAGCACGATGCCCCCGAACCACGTCACCCAGGTGGCGAGCACGAGCAGCACCTTGCCCACTTGGACTCCCTCACCTTGCACGACGCGCCACACCTGGAAGCCCGCCCACGCGGCGAGCACCAGCCCGTGGACAGCGAGCGCCACCGTGCCCATCCACGGAGGGAGCCCGGAGAGGAAGTCGTTCTCCACGAACCACCAGAAGGCCCGCGGCAGATGGGCGTGCCACCACACGACGGGCCCCAGCGTGGCGGCGTAGACGGCGGCCGCATCAAGGAGGCGCTCAGAGCGAGAGGCGCGGGCCTTGCGACTGTAGAGGGCCACCCAGCCGTACTGCTGGCGGACGAAGTGAAAGAGCGCGGTGTACGCGAAGAGACTCCAGAAGGTACCTGGAGAGAGGAGATACGCGAGCACGCCCAGCAGGTACGCGACGAGGGGCGCGGCGATGTAGAGGGCGGGCCGGCGCTGCACCTCGTCCCCGTCCAGGTACGTGCGGAACAGGGTGGACCACACGTGGGCCACGTCGACACAGACGACGAGCAGCACCCAGGCCCACAGCGGCGTCTCCCCCCCGGCCCCCAACACGGGCGCGGCGAGCACGAGTCCCACCGAGACGAGCGCGCTGCCCGCGAAGACCGCGAGGTCCACGCCCCGGCCGAAGAGCCACGCCTGAGAAGGAGCCAGAAGACGAGACATCACCCTTGGAGCGTATAGCAGCCCCTAACGTCAGATGGATGGCGCTTCTCCCCCACAGAGGCACCCTTCCAAGGCCTCATTTGGAACGATGTTGAACATGGACCCGGATTGCTTCTTTTACCGAACCTGCTCGCCAGGCAGACAGGGAGGCTCGCGACACCCTGCCCTTCCGGAGTGACATGCTCCCTGACTCCACCGTCAGCATCGATGATTCGCGATGGCCCCTCCGACTCGAGCGGTTCGTGGGAACCCCCACACTCCGCCAGTACGAGGACTACCTGGAGGAGTGCTCTGCCGCGCTGCGGCGTGGGGAGAAATACATCGCCATCACCGACCTCAGCCGGGGAGGCATCCCCACCCCCGAGCAACGGCAGCGCCAGGTCCTCTGGCTCCAGGAGTACGAATCCCTCATGCGCGAGCTGCTCCTCGGGGTGGCCTTCGTCATCACCTCGCCCCTGGTACGGCTGTCCGTGAGCACCGTCATGCACCTCAAGCCCATGCCCGTGCCGTACTTCATCACCCACCGGGAGGTGGATGCGGTGGCCTGGGCGGGCGCGCGCCTCGAGGAGTGGGGAATGCGCCTCGCGGCCGAGCGCGTCCGAAGCCAGTACGGGCTCCCCATCCGGGTGTACGCCGCGGAGCGGATCCGCTCCGCCTGAGTAAAGCTGGAAGCAGGCCCCGCGCGGCGCCAACATCGCCCCGCCGATGCCTCTCGACCTGCCTCCGCCTCCCGCGCGCTTCCGCCGCCGGCTCCTCGCCGTGATGCTCGTCACCGGCCTGGTACCCCTCGTGCTGCTCGGCGTCCTCGCCCGGCGAGCGCTCGAGGATCTACTCTCCGTCTCCCTCGCACCCGTGGAGCAGGTGCTCGAGGACATCTCCGCCGGGCTCGAGAGAGAGGGCCGCTCCCAGGCCGCGCTCGACGAAGCCCGACTCAATCTCGCCCAGGCAGAGCTCGCCCGCCGCGCGCTCGCGCGCCGCACGCCCATGCTCATCGGGGCCCTGCTGCTCGTCTCGGCCGTTGGGCTCACCGCCTCCGCCGTGCTGCTGGGCCGCGCCCTCACCCGCCCCGTCTCCACCCTCACCCAGGGCATGTGGGCCTACGCGCGCGGAGACCTCACCGTCCAGCTCCCCGCTCCCGACCCGCCCCGCGACGAGCTCCAGTTCCTCCTCGTCCAGTTCAACCGCATGGGCCGCGAGCTCTCCGCCCAGCGCGAGCGCCTCAAGGCCGCCGAGCAGATTGCAGCCTGGCAGGACGTGGCGCGCGCGCTCGCCCATGAGCTGCGCAACCCGCTCACGGCGATGAAGCTCGCGCTGGCGCGGCTGTCACGCCCCGACGCACCACCGGACGCCACTCGCCTGGGCGAAGCCGTCGCCTTGCTGCAGGAAGAGATAGAGCTGCTCATGCGGATGACGCGGAGCTTCTCTGACTTCGCCCGCCTCCCCTCACCGCGCTTCCAGCCTGTCGCCCTGCGCCCCCTGCTCGCCGAGGTGTGCGCCCTCTACCAGGGCACCGCATCCGTCGCCGTGGAGCTGCACCCCGGCCCCGAGCCCACGCTCTCCGCGGATCCGGACGGCCTGCGCCGCCTCTTCGGCAACCTCGTCAAGAACGCCCTCGAGGCCTCGCCCCTCGGAGCCGCTCCCGTGCGCCTCTCCGTCGAGGCCCTCCCCTCCTCCGTCCGCGTCACCGTCCACGACGGAGGCAGCGGCATTGCCCAGGTGCTCGAGGGCCCGGCCCTCACCCGAGGCCTCTTCAGCACCAAGCCTGGCGGAAGCGGCCTGGGGCTCCCCATCGCCCAGAAGATTGCCCACGAGCACGGCGGTGCGCTGCGCCTGGAGCCCGCGCCTGGGGGCGGCACGCTCGCACGTGTGGAGCTGCCCCTCAGCCCTCCACCCTCCGGGGAAGCTCGACCGTGAAGCAGGAGCCCCGGCCCTGCTCGCTCTCCACGCGGATGTGGCCACCGAGCCAGGTGACGATCTGCTTCGAAATCCACAGCCCGAGCCCCAGTCCGCCGTAGTGGCGCTCGGGCACGGCCCGCTCGAAGCGCTCGAAGATGCGTGACAAGTCCCCCGACGAGATGCCGATGCCCTCATCCCTCACACACACGCGCACGCCCTCGGCGGTGGCCTCGGTGGAGACCTCGATGGGCCTGCCCTGCCCGTACTTCATCGCGTTGGAGACAAGGTTCGTCAGCACCTGATCCAGGCGAGACCGGTCCCAACTCCCGGTGAGCGGCGACTCCAGCTTCAGCACGAGGCCACAGCCCACCTTCTCCAGCTCCGGCCCCATGCGCGCTGCTACCTCCTCCACGAGCGCCGACAGGTCCATCTCCTCGACCACCATGGGCAGACGCCCGGAGGTGATGCGGCCCACGTCCAGCAGATCCCCCACCAACCTGCTCAACCGGGAGCCCTGCCGCTGGCAGGTGGCGACCCACTTCGACAGCTCCGCGGCATCCCCTGCCGTAGCACTCTGCCGGGCGAGACGCTGCAACCCGAGCTGCAAGGCGGTGAGGGGCGTGCGCAGCTCATGGCCGGCGATGCCGAGGAACTCGTCCCGCAGGGCGACGGCTTCGCGAGCCTCGCGGTAGAGCCGCGCGTTCTCCATGGCGTACGTCGCATGGGCGGCGTACTCCTTGGCGAAGGTGAAGTCGTCCTCGGAGTAGGTCCGCGCATGTGTGCCGAGCGCCAGCACCCCCACCACGCCATGAGCGGTGGTGAGCGGGATGAGCATCACGGAGCGGACCGCGAGCCGCTGGCGCAGGCGATGGAGCCCTTCATCCCGGGACTTGAACCAGGAGGGCTCGTCCGCGAGCACCGGGATGAGCCGGGGCCGCCCCGTCATCATGGCCTCGCGGAGAGGGTGCCCCTCGGGAATGGGGAAGTGGCGGCTCACCTCGGCGGCGATCGGCTGGAGGGAGTCATCCTCGTGAGCCACGGACAGCACCCCGAGCGTCCCATCGGACCGGCGGCCATAGAACACCGCCAGGGAGGCAAGCGCGGGCACGCATAGCCGGGCCATGGTGCGCGAGGTCTGCTCCGGGTCGAGCGATGAGGAAAGCACCGCGCTGGACTCGGCCAGGAAGCGCTGCGCCTCCATGGCCCGCTTGCGCGCGGTGACATCCAGGATGGTGGCGATGCAGCCACGCGAATGGTGCCCCTCGTCGAGGAGTGGCACGGCGGAGACAACGATGGTGCCGCGCCGCTGCCCCTGGGCCTCGAGGTCCAGCTCGACGTCGAGCACCGCCTCGCCCGTGGCGGCCGCCCGCTGCATCGGCAGTTCCTCGGGCCGGAGTGCATGGCCGTGGGTATCGAGGTAGCGGATGGGCTGGCGCTCCCCCTCCGGCACGCTGAGCGAGATGTTGGCGTCGAGTGGAACCTCATGCATCCGCGCGAACCAGGGGTTCTGCCGGATGTGCCGGCAGTCGCGATCGTGGGTGATGGCGATGCCCACGGGGATGACGTCCAGCAGCGTCTTGAAATCAGCCGCCTGGCATTGGAGCTCCCGCTCGAGCGTCTCCGCGCGCAGCTCCGCATGGTGGGAGCGCTCCAATGCCTGGCGCAGCCGGTCCGTCTCGAGCGCGAACGCGACACACCCGGACAGATCCTCGGCGAGCGACAACGTGTCCTCATCCAGGCGCAGCGCCGGCTCCCGCGTGGCGAAGGAGAGGACTCCAACGAGCTGCCCTCCTAAGAGCAGGGGCACCGCCAGACAGTCCAACAGGCCGATCCCCTGAAGGCGCGAGAGGTCGCCAGCCTCCGAGGACAGGGCCACGGCCACCTGCTCATCGGGTCCGCGCAGCAGCTCTGCCCTGCCCATCAGCGCCACCCGTTGGGCCAGGCGAGAGGGCGGGCCGCCCGAGGGACCATGAATCGCTCCATGAGGGGCGCGGAAGGCGGCGGCACGCTGGAGCATGCCATCGCGGAGCACGTCGAGGTCACACCAGTCCCCCAGGGCGGGCATCGCCCACTGGCCGAGGCAGCGGAACACGTCGGAGAGCTGGGTGCACGCGGCCAGCTCCCGGCTCATCCGTCCGAGGAGAGCGCCCCGGGAAGGACCTCCGGAGCCGGACGGTGAGTGCGGGAGCACCCGGGGCGCGTCATCTTCGCCCGCCTGCTTCTCCCGAAGAATCCGCCGTGCCCCCATTTCGAACCCCTCTTCTCGAACCTTGAAAGGAAACAGGAGGTGGAAGTCCTCCTACTCCCCTGGCCCTGAGAGGAACGGTGCTCCGGGTTTGCGCTACGCTGGCCGCGTGCACACCCCTGTCGCCGCTCCACGCTCCGAGGCGTCTGGCCCGCGCATCCTCCTGGTGGATGACGACCCGGGCGTCCTCAAGGGACTGAGGGGCCTGCTGTCCGACGAGGGATTCTCCCCCGTGGAAGCCCGCTCCGCCGCCGAGGCTGTCCGCCTGCTCGACGCGCCTGGCCAACCGCCGGCGCTGATGCTGCTGGACCTGCGCATGCCCGGAGAGACAGGCTTGGAGCTGCTCGCGCGGCTGCCTCGGCCCCTTCCCCTCCCGGTGGTGGTGCTCTCTGGAGAGGCCTCGCCTGCCGAGGCCGTGCAGGCGCTGAAGCTAGGCGCCACCGACTTCGTGGAGAAACCGCCCTCGCCCGAGCGGCTGCTCACAGCGCTGCGCAACGCCCTGGCCCTGAGCGAGCTGCGGGAAGAGCAGCAGCGACTCCGGGAGGAGCTGGCCCGCCCCGGACATCTCGTAGGGGACAGCCCAGCCATGGAGTCGCTGCGCGCGCTCATCGCACGCGTGGGCCCGAGCGACACGGCCATCCTCATCACCGGCGAGACAGGCACGGGCAAGGAGCGCGTGGCGAGGGCGCTCCACCTGGCCTCTGGGCGCAAGGGGCGGCTGGTCGCGGTCAACTGCGCCGCCATCCCCGCCACGCTGCTGGAGAGCGAGCTGTTCGGCCACGAGCGGGGTGCCTTCTCGGGCGCCACCACGCGGAGGCTCGGCCGCATCGAGCAGGCGCACGGGGGCACGCTGTTCCTCGACGAGCTCGGGGACATGCCGCTGGAGCTCCAGGCCAAGCTGTTGCGCGTGCTGGAGACGAAGGAGGTGGAGCGACTGGGCGGAGGGCTGCCCATCCCCGTGAACGTGCGCATCCTCGCGGCCACGCACAGGGACCTCGTGCAGGCGGTGCGGGAGGGACGCTTCCGACAGGATTTGTACTTCCGGTTGAACGTGCTCCCCCTCTCGCTGCCACCCTTGCGCGAGCGGCCCGAGGACATCCTCCCGTTGGCGAGGGCCTTCGCCGCGGAGCTGGCCGGGTCGAACGTTCCGCTGGAGCTCGCGCCCGGAGCTGAGGAGGCCCTGCGTACCTGGCCCTGGCCGGGCAACGTGCGCGAGCTGCGCAACTTCATCGAGCGCCAGAACCTGCTGCGGGGAAACGGCCCGCTCACCCTCACGCCCGAGTCCCTCACGGGCCCGCGTCCCTGAAGGCCGCGACACCTTCGCAGCTCGTGCTGGGCCAGAAGAGCTACCGCGAGCACGTGGACGACTTCGAGCGCACGCTCATCAAAGCCGCGCTGGAGGAGGGAGGCAGCATCGCCGGGGCCGCGCGACTCCTGCAGGTGGACCGGGGCAACCTGCACCGCCGCATCAAGGCACTCGGTATCCCCGCGGCGTGACGCACCGGACGTTTCATTCCCCCAGCCAATAGAGGCTGCGCCGGGTGCGCAGCACCTGCTCCAAGAACTCCGAGAAAGAGTTGGCGACTGGCCCGCGGTAGTCCGGGTCAGGCCATGTCTCATGACACCCATCAATGAGCGGATATCGCCCGTCTATCTGTCGGCTTACGTCCAAGACGACATAGTTGCCGTCACGCACATAGCAGAAGGCATACATCGAAGCCGGGCCCCATTCGTCGGTGTCTTCACGCCGGATGGCCACCCGCGCTCGGACAATCTCCGAGAGGGACAGGATGGGCGTCTTGAACAACCGCGCGCCATTGCAATGCAGGGCCCATCCACTGCTCGAACGCTTCGATCTCCTCGGGCGTGGCGGGGGGAAGCGGGGCGTGCTGGCGCGAGACCTCTTCGAGCAGGAGGCTCATGGAAGGGCCATCGTCAGTTGTCCGTGTAGGGCTCCCTGCTCCGCGCCGACGTGTGTTGAAAGCGCTCCAGCGCGGGTCTGCTGTAGCAATGTAGCAAAGCACGTCACAGCGGCCCTGGAGGCACTGGAAGGGGGCAATCCGGCGCGGGCTGCGGCCCTCCTCGGCCTCTTGCTCTCGTAGGCCCCAATCCCCACAAGCAGGCAGGGGCTCCACGGAGGCCCGTGGGAGGCGGACAGGAGCGTGTGCCCTGGCGAGGTGTGGCTGGGGAGGGGCAGGTGGGGGAGCACGGGTGGGCGTACCGGCGGAGGCGGCCGGGTGGAGCGGGACTTCGCCCGGTACCTGGAGTGCGGCGTGCTGGCGCACGGCTTCGCGCGGGTACGCTGCGAGAGTTGCTCATGGCGGCCCACCTCCTCGAAACGCGACGGAGTGCTCATCGAGCGCATGGGAACATCAGCGCGAAGCTCCCGCGCAACCGCCCGGCGAGCGTCCAGGCTTGCCGGGAGGGCACCGGTCGTCCAACTCCGCCCAGGCGAGGCGCTGTGTCAGCGACCGCGCCTGAGTCGCCTGTCGTGCATCTGGCGGAGGGAGGCGGCTTCAGTAGCCCACCGAGGCGCTGTAGTTGAGCAGCCTGGTGCCGTAGTCGCCGCCCCACTGGTAGCCGTAGCGGCGCTCGGCCTCGATGTCCATGATGTTGTAGAACTTGCCGCCGGTGCGGTCGCTGAAGAAGCCCTTGTCCTGATTCAGCTCATAGAAGCGGTACCACATGGTGCTGCCGGACCTGGTCTGGATCGGGTTGTAGGAGTCGTCGGTGTTGCCCGAGGGGCGCTTCACATAGTCGGGAGGTACCTGCACACATTCCCCCATGAGGCTGGTCGAAACAGTTTTGATCACGATACATTTCAGCTTTTGCCGGACGGCATCACGGGCGTAAATCAGTCGTACCACCTGCGTAAGAATTACGTAGTTCATGACTCAGACGACATGGGCTATGCCTCTTGGTTCTATGAGGATGAGCAGGGAACACAGCTGAGCGCATTGCAGTTGTTTCTCGAGAGCATCTCCGCCCACATTGACAGTCAAATTGGCACAAAACTCATGCCGTCTTCCGAATGGATGTCCGAGCATCCAACGGGACGCGGTAAGAACAAGAGACGAACCAGCAGCGTCCACGCAATACCATTATTCTCCGCGTAGTAGTTCGAGGTGAATTAAGAGGAGCGGGAGACACCTTCCCGGGAGCACCGGTCATGCCCGTGGCCGCCATCTTCCGTATCCGTGCCACCACCCACTCGGGCTGCAGTCGCCTCCGGTGGATGAGGAGACGCCCCCGCGGCCCATCCAGCTCTCGCCCGAAGAGGTGACGTACCTTGAGGGACTGGTGCGAGACGGATGTGCGTAGGCCTGTAATATGTCCGGTGCTGCTGCGTTCATCCGGGCATGAACTCCGACTCCTCCCTGTCCACCAAGGCCCGTACCGCCGCGACCTACTCCGCCGCCGCGGATCACTTCGACGACGAGCCCCTCGCCTTCTGGGCGCGCACCGGCCAACGCACCGTTGATCGCATCCCTCTCCAGCCGGGCCACCGCGTCCTCGATGTCTGCTCCGGCAGCGGGGCGTCCGCCCTCCCCGCGGCCCGGGTCGTGGGTGCCACGGGCTCCGTGCTCGCCATCGACCTCGCCGGGGCGCTGCTCGAGCGCGGTCGCGCCAAGGCCCGCGCCCTTGGTCTGTCCAACATCGATTTCCGCTGCGCCGACTTCGAGGCCTTTCCCCTTATGCCCGAGCACTTCGACGCCGTCGTCTGCGTCTTCGGCATCTTCTTCGTGCCAGACATGCCCGCTGCCGTCCGCGGGCTGTGGCGAGCGCTGAAGCCGGGTGGCACCCTGGCCATCACCACCTGGGGCCCCGATGTCCTCGAGCCTGGCAACACCGCCTTCTGGAACGCCATCCGCGCCCACCGCCCCGACCTTTACAAGTCCTTCAACCCGTGGGAGCGGATCAACAACCCCCACGCCCTCCGAGCCATGCTCGCCGAGGCCGACGTCACTGCCCACACAGTCGAGGTCGAGTTCTCCCACCAACCCCTCGCGTCCCCGGACGACTGGTGGCGTATTGCCCTCGGCTCCGGCTACCGAGCCACCATCGACCAACTCGATGCCGCCACCCGCGAGGCCGTCAAGCGCGACACCCTCGCCCCCCTGCGCGAACGCCAGGTCCTCACTGCCGCAACCCACACGGTCCATGCCGTCGCGGTCAGGCCTGTGTCCTGATAAAGGCCCGATTTCGAGGAGCGGACGGAACTTCGTCTGTGGACGGCAGCGGCGACCGGGGCCTCCTTCGCTGCGGAAATGCCCAAGGACCTCGCCACCAGTCTGAGCGACGCGAAAATCGACGAGGACCGCTTTACGGCCCTTTGTGCCGAAGCTCTCCGGGCCGTCGATCCGGAGGCGACAGTGGCAGTCGCCGCTCCGTTCAAGGTTGCCGTTACCAGCCAGGGAGTAAGGCTGGTGGTTGGATTCGAGAACCCCTGGCGAGCTTCGCCGGGTAGCAGGGCACAGGCCGTTTGGAGCCAGGCTCAGCGCCTTCGGGATGCGGTCCAGGCTGCACTCGGCGAGGCCCTGGGGGAGCAGTCGGAGCTCGTTCCCCTGGTGAGGGGCGAGGTCGATGCATCCGTGCAGATGATCAAGGCGGGCAAGTACAACCAGATTGGAGAAAGGCTCGTCGGCGATCTGTGGGTCATCTATGCGTTCAACAAGCCCACCCACTTCATGCCCGTGACCGAAGCAGACCTGAAGCGGCTGAAGCTTGAAAGAGCACAGCTTCGGGCGACCGCTCTGAGGAACCTCAGGCAGCAGATTCCGCCAGTCGAGAAGCAGGGGAGCGCTGGTACCTGGATGTTCATCCTTCCCGAGACGGGCGGGAACTTCGAGGCAAGCTTGTTGCTGCTCGATGAGCTCTGGGATGGGAAGTCAACAGAGAGGGAGGGCGACTTCGTGGTCGCCGTTCCCGCACGAGACCTCCTCTTCGTTACAGGGTCACGGAGCAAGGCTGGGGTCGAGAAGGTTTTCGTGGGTACTCTCCCTTGCTCAGGTCGGCGACGCGACTCTTCTCCTCGTTCACTTCCACACCGAGCTTGGCGAGTTCCTCCCTCAGCCGCCGGACCACCGCTCCCTCCAGCCACGCGTACCCGCGGGTGGGGTCCACGAGGACAACCAGGTCGTCGGCGTAACGCGCGTACTGCACGTGCGTCCTCACCTTCTCCCTCGTCACCTCACGGGCCCGCTCCAGCATCCGGTCCACCTCGTTGAGGTAGAGGTTGCTGAGCACGGCGCCTCCCCATCCGCTACCCGCAAGCCCTCACGCCTCAC
This sequence comes from Archangium minus, assembly GCF_044360475.1. Classification (NCBI taxonomy): domain Bacteria; kingdom Pseudomonadati; phylum Myxococcota; class Myxococcia; order Myxococcales; family Archangiaceae; genus Archangium; species Archangium minus. The sequence continues at coordinate 2,631,405 of NZ_CP043494.1, read as the reverse complement.
CAGGGCGCGCACCTGAGAAATGGAGCGGGTGCGCGTGCGCACCAGCGCCTCGCGTACGGCCAGCTGCGCCCTCCTGTGTCGCTGCTCGTCCGAGGTGCGGTGCGCGGGCCGGTACGCCCCCAGCTTGCACGCCTCCGCCAAGGTGCGGGCGTCCCGCTTGTCTGTCTTTACCCGGCGGCTGCGCGTGGCGTACATGGGGGCTTTAGTTGGTGCCTTTCACCACCACCTCGTGGCCCCTCTCCTCCAGGCACCGCGCCACCCACTCCCTCTCGGTGGAAGCCTCCAGCAGCACCCGGGCCTTCGGGCGCTTGCTCAGCAGCTCCCCCAACCGCTCCCGTTGCGTCCTCACCCGCTGCTCCAGCACCACCTCTCCACCCTCGCCCAGAATGCACTCCTGGCTGTCCCGCTTGTGCACGTCGATGCCGATGTTCTCCATCTCCCACTTCCCCCACTTCGGCGCTCACCTCCGCACCGCCGCAAGGTTGGGCTCGGTGGGCCTCCACGCATGTGGCCGGCCTGCCGCTTCATCACCGCTATACGCCGTTGGCGAGATCGACGCCGTGCTGCTCGAGGAGAGCGCGCACACCGAGCACCGTGAAGCCCGGCTTCACATCTCGATGGTCACGCGCTTGACGTCGCGGCTCGCGGGCTTCGCCACGACGCGCACGATGGGCACGTCCTCGATTTTGTCGAAGCCGCGCACGGGGAATTCGAAGTCGTCGTCGCGGAGCGGATCGAACGGGAACTTCGGGCTCTTGGCCGTGTCCTCGAAGTAGCCCGGGTCGCCGATGAAGATCAGAAGTAGTGAGCGCGCATGTCGTCGAGCAGGCCCGGTTGCTCCGGCTTCCAGCCGAGTAGCTCACGCGTCGCCTTGCTCGAGACCCGGTTATCAAGCCCGACGACCATCGACATCCATCCGAAGTGAGCGCCTGCCTCCGCGGCTGGCACGCTCTTCGTCGGCACACCGGTGCCTTTGCTAATCATTTCCGCGATCGCGCGCATCGAGATGCCTTCCTCCGCGGTGCCGTGCAACACGGTTCCCGGCGGTGCGCTCTCGACGGCAAGCCGGTACAACCGCGCCGCATCGTCGCGATGCACCGCGGGCCAGTGATGGTTGCCCTCGTCGATGTAACCAGCGGCTTTCTTCTCGCGAGCGATATTGATCAGCATTGCGATGAAACCCTTGTCACCCGCGCCGTGCACCGTTGGAGCCAGCCGGATGACACTGCCACGCACTCCGCGCTTCGCGGCATCGACCACGAGACGTTCGGCCTGCAACCGGACCGTGAGTGGCGTGTTCTCCGACGACTCGTCCGTCTCGAACGCGACCTTGCCGGGCTTCGAAACCACCAGCGTGCCGTTCGTGCCGACGAACGCCTTGTTCGTGCCCGCCATGGCATCAAGCATCGCGCTGATCGCGTCGCGATCAATCTGGTTGATCTTCGGGAAGTCCGAGAAGTCCATGTGGAACGCCAGGTGGATCGTCGCATCGGTCGCACGGACGCCCTCGACGAGACATTTCGGGTCCCTGATGTCGCCGCGATAAACCTCCACGCCCTGCGCCTTCAACTTGTCGGCGCCTGCATCGCTGTGCGCCATGCCGAGGACACTGTGGCCGGCCCCGCGCAGCTCCTTCAGCACCGCCGTGCCGATCCAGCCAGTCGCGCCGGTGACGAACACTCGCATTGTCTTGGTCATGCGCGGACTGTAGGCTCGGGTTGCGTGTCCGAAAAGACGAGCACCCATACTGGTATGGCGACTACCACCCTCCCCACGTTCCTGCGCGACCGTCGCGAGCGCGTCCATCCCACAACCACCGCGCGCCGACGCACTCCCGGATTGCGCCGCGAGGAAGTCGCCGCCCGAGCCGGCGTGAGCGTCACCTGGTACACGTGGCTCGAACAAGGTCGCGGCGGCGTGCCGTCGGACGACGTGCTCGAACGCCTCGCCCGCGCCCTTGAGCTCGACGAGGCGAATCGCGAGATGCTGTTCCTGCTCGCGCACAACCGTCCGCCGCCGCGCAAGCCCGCGCCGTCCGCGGCGGTCACGCCGTCACTCCAGCTCGTGCTCGACAACCTCTCCATCCCCGCGTTCGTGAAGACGCCGACGTCGCAGATCGTCGCGTGGAATCGCGCGGCGGTCGCGGTGCTCGGCGATTACGCGGCGGTACCGGAGCGCGACCGCAACCTGCTGCGCCGGGTCTTCCAACCGGGTTCAGAAAACAAGGTGCACCACGTCGAAGACGTTCGCCGTACCTGTCTCGCGTCGTTTCGCGTCGACATCGCGCGTGCCGGCCAATCTGACGAGGCGACGGCGCTGATCGACGAATTGATGGAGACGAGCCCCGACTTTCGCCGCCTGTGGGATGAAGGTGAGATCCGGTCGCACGACGGGTTCCAGAAGCGGATCGTCCGTCCCGAGGTCGGTGAGATCGTGCTCAAGTCATCGGTGTTCTACGTCGAAGGCAGCGGCGGCCTTTCGATGTTCGTGTTCTCACCCGCGAACGAGGCAAGCGCGCGCGCCATCGCGCAGCTGGTTCAACGGTCCGGAACCTGAGCGAGAAGCCGCGCGAGCAGGTCTCTCAAGCGCGCTCCCCCAAGCAGGTGCGGAGGAGGCGAGCGAGGCGCCCCAGGCCGCGTTGGTGTTGAGGCTCAAGCTGCCACCTCGCTGGCGAAGGTAGGAAGAGCTCACCCAGAAACCGCGCGTCGCGTGGCGGGGCGTTTCGCATGGCGGAGCATGTACTCGAACAACTTCGGGTACCCCTCGAGCAGCTTCAACGTGTGCGCCAGGTGGAGGATCGACGCCAGGACCACATCGGCGGCGGTGAACGAGTCGCCCGCGATGAACTCACGGCCGTCGAGCCGGACGTCGAGCACCTTGAGCACGTCATCCAGGCGTGCGTGTTGCCGTGAGAGGTCCGCCTTCTTCTCCTCGGGCAGCTGCGTGTTCCAGTAGTGCTCGACGACCAACGGATCGAGCGTCACCTCGGCGAAGACGATCCACTGGAGATAGGGGCCTCGCTCGGCCGAGCCCACGGGCGGCGCCAGCCGCTTCTCGGGAAAGCGGTCGGCCAGATGGAGGCAGATCGCCAACGACTCGAAGAGCACGGTGGCTCCGTCCACCAGCACCGGGACCTCGCCGAGCGGGTGCAACGCCAGGTGGGCTGGGGTCGTGGTCTCTTGTTTCGACATGTCGAGCTTCACCAGCTCGTACGGCACTTCGAGTTCCTCGAGCAGCCAGCGGGCGCGGACCGCTCGGGTTCGCGGGGCGAAGTAGAGCTTCATCGGACTACTCCTGTTTGGGGTGAGCCACGACAACATGCCGTCCCCTCCCGCTTGGCGACAATGACCTCGCCCATGGACTCTTTGTCAGGTTATTCTTGACGATGATGATCTCGCCAGCCGACATGGTCCTCTTCGCGGCGGTCGTTCGTGAGGGCAGCTTCACGCGAGCGGCGCGCCAGCTGGGCATCACCAAGCAGACGGCCAGCGAGCGTATCGGCAAGTTGGAGGAGCAGCTCGGGGTGCGGCTGCTCGAGCGAACGACGCGGCGCCTGCGGATGACCGAGTCGGGAGCCACCTATTACGACCGGTGCGCCGCGATCGCCGCGCAGATCGACGAGGCCAACAACGAGGTGCAGCGACGGCAGGCGGAGCCCGTCGGGCTGCTGCGGGTGGCCTCGCCGATGCTCTACGGCCGCCGCTACCTGGCACCCGTGGTCGCGGACTTCCTCTCCCGCTACCCCAAGGCGAGCGTCGAGCTGGTGCTCGCCGATCGCCGCATCGACCTCATCGAGGAGGGACTGGATCTCGCGATTCGCATTGGGCCGATTGATGACGCGTCGCTGGTGGCGCGAAAGCTTGGAGAGGGTCCCAGATACTTCGTGGCGAGCCCCGGTTATCTCTCGAAGCACGGGATGCCGAGCGCGAAGGAGCTTCGCTCCGCACGCTGCATTGGCTTCAGCCCGTTCGAGACCTGGGAGGCCGAGAACGTGAAGACGCGGATCGATCCGGTGCTGACGGTGAACGACCTCGAGGTGGCGTGCGAGGCGGCGATCGCCGGTGTCGGCATCGCGCGGGTTCCGGACATCCTCTGCCGAGAGGCGGTCCGGGACGGACGGTTGAAGATCCTCTTCGGTCCCAGGCCCGCCATGGTGTGGAGCATGTATGCCGTCTACCCGAGCCGGGTGAATCTCCCGGCGAAGGTCCGCCTTTTCGTGGACGCGCTGGCGGCGCTGACCGGGCCGGTGTCGCCGCCCCACCGCGGCGGATCCAGGCGTCAGCACCGCGCCTGAAAAGCCCAGCAACCCCTTGAGGTTGCCGCGCTTCCCAGGTTGTCCCCGACGGCAATCAAACCCGTGGGCGGGGCGATGGAAAACCCCTGGGGCCGTGACATGTCGCGAATGTCGGCGACATGTGGCCGACGGCCATTCCCTCCCTCCCAGACCCTTCTCCAGGGGGTTGCAGAAGTCCCGAGGTCCTCGAGGTTCGTACGCTGGTCGTCGGCGCTGTGTGTCCTCCTTGGCGCATGCACCGCTCAGGACGCTACCCCCAACAGGGCTCCTGTCCTTCCTTCTGTGAAGCGGCCCTGGCACGGGCATCGAACCGACCTGTTTACGGGGGATCCATGGGGGACGACCTTCCTCCATCGGTCTGTGGAGGCCTCCCGGGTGATGACTGGAGTCACCAGGGGGACCGGGCCTCGGACTCGCCCGGATTCGGCCCTGGTGATGGTTCCGGGATGCCGAGGTTCAAGAACATCCGGCACTTGGGATTTCCTGGGAGCACCCCACGGTCCTGGCATGTCTCCTGCTGTAGACAGGACTCGCGCAACCTGACTCCCGAAGGTGGGCCCATGAAGGCTGGATTCAAGTCCCCGAAGTTCTCCCTGCCTACCAACAACCCCTTGACCAGGAGCCCGACGCCGCCGCCGAAGCCCTCCGTGCCCAGCAAGCTGGCCCCCCCCGCCGAGAACGTCGAACGTGTTCGCCTGCGTGAGGTGTGGAGGCTGGCGCCGGGTGTTGGCGTACGTGAAGGGACCGGCGGGCTTGGGCAGCTGGGGGGCAACGATGGATTGGTGCTTCGAGCGGGACCGGGAGACAGACTCGCACGGCACGCTCACGCGGGGAGAGGCACCCGGGGCGATGCGTATTTCACCAGAAACTGGAGTGTGGACTCCGGGCCATGAGAAACCAAGAACAACCTGGATGCATTGGTCCAGATTGACAAATCATACATTTTCCGGAATAAATTATAAGACTTGAATTCAAAAGAACTCCCGGCATCCAGGACCCCTGGCTGCTGCTCGGGAGCGCCTCGCCTGGCGGGACAGGGAGTCGCAAGGTGGCCGTCTGGCGTCAAGACCAAGAAGAGCTGAACCCGTCGTCGCAACCAGTAGCACACAACCAACAAAAGGAGTTGAACCGTGTTCAAGGCATTGAAGGCTGGATTTTTCGGACTGGCCCTGGGAGCGTTGGGCGCCGTGGCGCTTCCCACACAGGAGGCCGAGGCGCAGGGCCCCATTATGCCGGAGAATCCCTCCAACTGGTGCTGTTCGAGCTGCAACCCCAGATATCAGAACTGCGTGAACAGCGCTGGAAACAACCCGTCGATCATCGCGGGATGTGTGCAGGTCCGCAGCGCATGTGAGAGCGCCTGTCGCCGCACCTGCTGAGCCCCCGCCAGAAGCGGCCACGGTGCGGCTCCGGATGTACCGGGTCACGATGAGCAGCCGCTTCGCCTGAGCGCACGCGCCGGGCGGAAGCCGGTCCGGGGCTTCCAGGCCATGGCCGAGGACCCGGACATGAAGCTGCTCGAGCGTGAGTTTCCCGCCTTGGCCGGGCTGGTCTATACGTACGGAGGCTCGTACCGGAGAGCCGAGCTCCGCATGCTCGGCAACGTCCTGCGGCACTACTTCGACGCCCCGGATTTCGAGAGTGGCTTCGAGGCCTTCGTCCGGTGTGTCCAGACCGAGCCGCTCGACTGGTTTCGCGGATGGAGGGTCCTCTCCTGCACCGTGCGCCCGGAGCGCGCGGGAGCATAAGAAAAATGGGAGGCCGGTTGAAGGTGAGGGCGACCTCGACCGGCTCGCCTCCCTGTGCCTGCAAAAGGCCGCACCAGCACAGCCCCTCGCTGGCGTAGCGGCCACCTGCCGGCGAGCCACCCTCGCTCATCTCCCGGTGGCTCGCCGTCCGGCCCATTCCATCACCCAGTGTGGTGACTCCATCCTCTCCGCGTGACCATCAACAAGCGTGCTCACATCTCCATCAACAAGCCTGCGCGGTAACAGTAGGTGCCTGGAATCACAATGGGTGATCAGTATGAGAACCACACCCCATGGGCAGTTTGTCTCCAGGTCCGACCGGGATGGCGGACCTTCATGGTTGAGGTGAAAGCGCCGTAGGCGCGGTCGAAAGATGTGCTAGCGCTGTAGCGTCAGCAGACCCGGAAGGTATGGCAGACGACCGTAGTCACCACCAGAGTTGGGATTGCGTCCCTGATACAGCAATTGCAGATTGCACGCGTCGACGGTCATGGTCTGGTCGGGGTTGCTGCGGACCAGATCGCCGTGGCTGATGTCATTGGTCCAGGTGGCGCCGCTGTTGGCCTTGCCGGCGAAGGGGTTGCTCTCGGTTGCGGCCTGCGGCGTCCACGATCCGGCAAGACTGGTTGCCGTGAACGAGCGGAAGTATCTGCCGTTGGCGCCGATTGCCTCGACGATCATGAGGTACTGGTTCTGGCCCTGGACCTTGTAGACCTGAACGGCCTCGAACAGGTTGTTCGTAGTGTCGCTCAAGACGATTGTCGACGCCGTACCGAAGCTGGCCGGGAAGTTGCCGATCGGCATACTGGCTCGGTAGATCTTCCCATTGTCCCCGGCGAAGAACAGGTACATGTTCGTGTCGTCGCCGATCAGCGTCGGGTCGATGGGCCCGGTGCTGGAACCGGAGATCGTTCCGGAGAACAGCTCGCGCGGGGACGACCACCCATTCGCGTTGCTGGGGTCGGTCGACGTCCGGTAGACGAAAGCGGTTGCGCCCCACTGGTAGGCCAGTACCCAGATGTTCTTCGGGGCGAAGTAGAAGAGCGTGGGGGCGACGGCGGAAGAGGACATCCCGTTCTGGGGGGCGGTGGCCATGTCAGACCAGTTGGTGAAGAGGCCGAAGTTCATCGAACCCCACGACGTTCCCGTGTCGTGCGTCGTCGCGTAGACGAGATGCTTGCCGTTGTAGACGACGTTGGTGAAGTCCTTGAGCGAGACCCAGCCCGGTTTCGGACTCGCGAGAGGTCCCGTCGAAGTCCAACGGTACGTCGAAGGAAGGGCGCACGTCCCGCCCGACGAATTGTTGACGAACGAAGCGTCGTCGATGAAGAAGCTGTCGGTGCCGGCAAGCGTCTCCACATAGAGCGTCGCGGATGACAACGTCCCGGTCCAGGACACGGTTGTGGTGCCGGTCAGCTGCGTCCAAGCGGATGCGTTCACCGTGCCCTGCGCCAGGGTGATGTAGTTCGTCGTCCCGTTGGCGGTCAAAGCCAGAGTGACCTTGCCGGTGGGGGCTCCGCTCTGCGTTCGCATCCATACGCTCGTCGTGAAACTGGCGCCATTGGCCAGCAGGGATGTCACACTCTGGCTCGGTCCGTTCCACGAAGCCGTGCGGCCCGTGTACGACAGCGACCGCGTGCCGCCATGGACGACACTCGTGTTCGATGCCGGCGTTCCAGCGCCCATGGCAGACCAACCGGTCGTGCCGCTTTCCATGCCGGCGTTCGTCAGAAGATTCCCACTCGCCGCGATGGCGGGGGCAGCATCAACCGGTACTGCCCCGAGCGAGGCCCGCGTCAGTGCAACGGCCGGAGCCGGCCGGAACGTGAACAGAAGAAGGAGGGACAGCCCCAGCGTCGTAAGGAGGGATGACCTCGATCGCCGCTCTTGATGGGACGCTGGCTCGCCGAGACCTGGAAATGTGAGCGCTAACATTTTAGCGGAACCGATTGCCACGTTCCTTCGACTCATGGGGATCCTCCGGTGGGGTAGGGGCGCTCGGGGCGAACATCAGCGCCCGAGTCACGCCAGCGTGGATCTATGAGGGCTTTCTGTCAAGACTGCAAATCATGATTATTCTGGAAGTGTATTATGGCATTCATGTAACCATCCTCGGCTTCGACGTGGAATGGGGGACGCGCGTAGCCCCGACCGCAAACTGCTGTCCGTGCAGCTCTGGCATCCTCAACGGCGTGGTGGTGTCCGAGGTCTTCGAGCCACCAGGGCCATTCCTCACGGTGGAGAGCTTCACCCGGTTGGTGCTCGAGTTCATCGCCCAGCACGGCCTCTCGGTGCCCATGCGCAAGCGCCGGCCTCGTAAGGCGTACCTCGTGGCGCACTTCGCGGCAGCGGAGCTCAGCAAGTTCAAGGACCCGATGGACGAGCTGCTCATGCCTTGCGCGCCCTCCACGGGGGTCGAGTGGAGGTCTTCATCCGTGGACTCTATCCCGCGCCCCTGGTGGAGCGTGACGTGGTGAGCCTCTATCCCAGCGCCGCTCGCCACCAACCACTGCCGCACGAGAAGACGAAGTGGGTACACGTAACGACCGCGGACGAGGTGCATACCCTGGAGTGCTCAGCGACAACTACACCTCCCCATCAACGACAATTACACCTCCCCATCCAGAGTGACGGCAGCCGTCGGTAGAAACCCGGTGACTCCGGAGGTTCGGATGGACGGGTGAGGACGACGGATGCCCAGGTGAGGAAGCTGATGGAAGAGATGGCGAAGCACGGTCGCCTCGGGCTGGCGTCGGCCCGGGCGGGGATGGACCGCAAGACGGCACGCAAGTACGTGAAGGAGGGGAAGTTCCCCTCGGAGCTCAAGCAGGAGCGCACCTGGAGGACACGGGAGGACCCGTTCGAGGAGCAGTGGGACAGCCTGGCCGAGCGGCTGAAGGAGGCGCCGGAGCTGGAGGCCAAGACGCTCTTCGAGGAGCTGTGTGCTCGCGAGCCGGGCCGCTACAAGCCGGGGCAGCTGCGCACGTTGCAGCGGCGAGTGCGCCAGTGGAGAGCGCAGCAGGGACCGGAGAAGCAGGTGTTCTTCGCCCAGGAGCATCGGCCCGGGGAAGCGATGCAGACGGACTTCACCTGGGCCAAGGAGTTGGAGGTGACGGTGGGAGGCGAGCCCTTCGCGCACCTGCTGTGCCACCCGGTGCTGCCCTACTCCAACTGGGAATGGGCGACGGTGTGCCACTCGGAGTCCATGGCGGCCATCAAGCGAGGAGTGCAGGCGGCCGTCTTCCGGCTGGGGAAGGTGCCGCGCTACCACCAGACGGACAACTCCACCAGCGCCACGCACGACCTGCGCAACGGCAAGCGGGGCTTCAACGCCGAGTACCTCGCGCTCATGAAGCACCTGGGCATGGAGCCGCGCACCATTGAAGTGGGGAAGAAGGAGCAGAACGGGGACGTGGAGGCGCTCAACGGCGCGCTCAAACGCCGGCTATTGCAGCACCTGCTGATGCGCGGCAGCCGGGATTTCGAGAGCGCCGCGGCGTACGAGAGCTGGGTGCAGAGCGTGCTGGAGAAGGCCAACCGGCTGCGCGGCGCGAAGGTGGAGGAGGAGCTCGCGGCGATGAGGCCGCTGTCGGTGCAGCGGCTGGTGGAGTACAGCGAGCTGGAGGTAGTCGTCACGGCATGGAGCACCATCCGGGTGCAGCACAACACGTACTCGGTACCCTCGCGGCTGGTGGGCCAGCGCGTGCGGGTGCGCGTGTACGACGACAGGCTGGAGGTGCTGCACGCGGGAAAGCCGCAGCTGGTGGTGGACAGGCTGGTGGGCCGCAACGGACACCGCATCAACTACCGGCACATCATCTGGTCGCTGGTGCAGAAGCCAGGGGCCTTCGCGCAGTACCGCTACCGGGAGGACCTCTTCCCCTCGCTGGTATTCCGCCAGGCGTATGACGAGCTGCAGCGGGTGCACGAGGGGAGAGCCGCGGATGTGGAGTACCTGCGGATTCTTCACCTTTCGGCCTCCACGCTGGAGTCCCAGGTGGAGCAGGTGCTGACGCGACTGCTGGCCGAGGGCGGACTGCGCGGTGCCGAGCAGGTGAAGGCGCTGGTGGCGCCAGCCAGGCCCGAGGTGCCCGAGCTGGCACAGCCCGAGGTGGACCTGAGCAGCTATGACGCGCTGCTGGTGGCGCAGCGGGAGGTGGCCTCATGAGCACCACCTCCACGTCCCTGCGAGCAGCGGCGAGCGCCGCCGACGAGCAGCAGCAGACGCTGGCCATGCTGCTGCGAGCGCTGAAGCTGCCTGCGTTTGCAGCCCACCACGAGGAGCTGGCCAGGCGCGCCGGGCAGGAGGGATGGACGTGCCCGCACTACCTGCGCCAACTGGTGGAGCTGGAGCTGAGCGAGCGCCGGGGCCGGCGGATAGAGCGACTGCTCAAGGCCTCGGGGCTGTCCACGGACAAGACGCTCGCCACGCTCGAGCAGGAGAAGCTGCCGGCCAAGGTGCGCCGCCAGCTACCGGCCCTGTGCGAGGGCGGCTTCGTCGAGCGCGCGGAGAACGTGCTGGCCTTCGGGCTGCCGGGCCGCGGCAAGACGCACGTGGTGAGCGCCATAGGCCACGAGCTGGTGCAGCGCGGTTACGAGGTGCTCTTCATCCCGGCGGTGCTGCTGGTGCAGCGACTGCTCTCGGCCAAGAAGAGCCTCTTGCTGGAGAAGGAGCTGCGGCGGCTGGACGGGTACGACGCGGTCATCATCGACGACATCGGCTACATCCAGCAGGACAGGGAGGAGATGGAGGTGCTGTTTACCTTCCTGGCCCAGCGCTACGAGCGCAGGAGCGTCCTGATTACGAGCAACCTGGTGTTTTCGCAGTGGGACCGAATCTTCAAGGACGCGATGACGACGGCGGCGGCGATTGACCGGGTGGTGCACCACGCGCTGATTCTGGAGCTCACCGGGGAGAGCTACCGCAGCGAGAAGGCCAGGAGCCGGGAGACGGCCGACAAGGCCCCGCGCAAGGCGCCCGGGGACGAGTAACAGCCTGTCCACAGGTTTTGAGTCTCCCCCCGGGCCCCCTCATCCACAGCCCTGCCCACAGCACAGGAGGTGACCGACCCAGAGGCTTCGATGGACGTGACGACGACTACGGCGACGACGAAGTGAACGCAGTCAGGGCATCAACCCGATGGGGAAGTGTAATTGTCGCCAAGGGGAAAAAGTAATTGACGCTGGGCACTGGAGGGCTTGCGCATAGGAAGGACAGGAGCCCTATTGGGCGTAGCTGGAGGGCTTCTCCCTGCACGCCAATACGCACCTGCATGCCAACGACAGGCAGGGCCTGGGTGCGCTATGCATAATTACCCTCTTCCTGGAGATGGGTTTTGGAATGGCTGCGCCCGCCTGGCCCATACCCTCGGGCCTTGGCATCAGTCAGGCGCTTGATTGTCTGGCTATCCTGTTTGAACCACCAGCAGCGCCCCATTCCACCGCCCTCGACGCCCTTGAGCCAGCCCTCTTTTATCCAGTAGTACACTATCCACTTAGTGACCTTGAAGTACTCAGCCACCCCGCGCACTGAGTAGAGGCCATCAGCTCGGCGAGTGGGCTGAGGCCCCGCCTGCGGTGACACGGGCAAGTGATGGAGTCCGTGGCGCCAGCGGACCCAGTTCACTGCCTTCGCGTCCCAAGGGCGCTTGACACCGGAGCGCAATCCGCGCCGATTGAGTTCGGCCGCGATCTCGTAGCGGCGGGTAACTTTTAGTGGAAGCGGCGGGAATCGAACCCGCCGCCGAGGGAAGAGGTCCGCGGGGATCCGAAACGGTCGGAAGTAAAGCACCTCTACTCAGCCACCCTCACCGCGACGTCGGCGGAGTGGTGAGCGCGAACGCGGCGCCCTGCGGATCCATGAGCTGCACGATGCGCTGGCCACCGGGGACCTCCATCGGGCCGTTGAGCACCCGCGCCCCCTTCGCCGTCGCGCGGGCAAGCGCGGCGTCCAGGTCCTCGACCGTGACGTAGTACATCCACGACGGCGGTACGTCGCGACCGTCGGGCGTCTTCATCCCCTTCGGCAGGGTCAGCATGCCGCCGAGTTGCTTGCCATTGCGACCCCACAGCAGGTACTTGCCCATCGCGCCCATGTCGAACTCGCCGAGGCGCTCCCAGCCAACGATGCGCTCATAGAAGGTGAACGCGGCTTCGTGGTCGGTCGTGTACAGCTCGTGCCACGAGAACTCGCCCTGCTTCGCGACGTCGTGCGACTGCACGTCAGCCGCGGGCGTGAAGACCGCGATGACCGCCCCCTGCGGGTCCGCAATCACCGCGAAGCGTCCCACGGAGGGGACATCCTCTTTCACGTAGACCTGGCCGCCGAGGCGCTTCACCTCCGCGAGGGTTTCGTCGACGTTCGCGACCTGCACGTTCGCCTGCCAGTAGGACGACGCGCCCAACTTCTTCGCGGACTCGGGCAGCGCGGTCACGCCGCCGAGTGGCCCCTGGCCGCCGACCCACATCCTGTAGTCCCCGTCCCCGCCGACTTCGAACGACTGCGTCTTCCATCCCACGACCTCGACATAGAAGGCGAGAGCGCCTCGCGGGTCGGTCGAGAGGAGTTCGTACCAGACGAAGCGGCCAGTGTCGTTCTTGCTGCTCGGCTCGGTCATGGCCCGTGAACCTAGCGTACGGCACCAATGCCGAGAAGGGTGGTCGGGTCGAGGAGCGGCGCGGTGGTGTGCAGGTAAACCCTTGGCTGTATCCGCCGTTTCCGGCTTCGTGCCCGTTTAGGGTCCACCATCACTCCGTCTCCGCTCCCCGCCACATCGAACCGGACAGGCGGGACTACCGCATCCGGCTCACCGCGAAGGCGTCATCTCACCGGGGTTATGATTCCGTTGGGTTGGAGTCTGGCTTTCGAGGGGTTGTAGTACCTCACCCGATAGTCTCCGTAGAGGCCCCAGGCTCCGTATACCACCTCTCTACTCCACCGCTTCCAGCCCAGTCCCCTCCGCCCCGCTCGTTTCGCCACGAATCGTCTCACCTTGCGCTCGACGTATTGCTTCACCTTGCCGAACGCCTGCCCCGAGTTTCCCACCCGGAAGTAGTTGACCCAGCCGCGCACGATACCGTTCACCCTCTCCACCGCCGCCCTTATCGGCAGGGATCCTTGCTCATCTCACCCTCCCGGGCCTCTTCCGCGCACGTACCCCTCCAAGTAGTAATGAGAGGCGTGTCCTCCAAAAGTAATGGAGCTGAGAGACCCCGCGCAGTGCGTGGGCCGCCCACAGTGAGGGGGTCAAAAAATTCGTTCTTCGACACCTTCACGCGCCTGTCCGCTGGAGCGCCGTCGCCAGCTCGGCCAACCGGCTCAGCCCCCGCTCGAGCGGTGCGGTCCAACGGTTTCCGCAGTTGAGCCGGATGTAGTTCCGATACCCGCCGCTGGCGGAGAAGAGAACGCCCGGGGAGATGGAGATGCCCTCCTCCAGCGCCCGGCGGTACAGCTCCACGGAATCCACTCGCTTCGGCAACTCGACCCAGAGCACGAAGCCCCCTCGGGGCTGGGTGAGCCGCGTGCCCTCGGGGAAGCTGGACAGGATCAAGCGCGAGAACCGCTCCACCTGCAGCGAACAGTGCAGCCGGAGATCCCCGAGGTGCCGTTCGTATTCCCTCGAGGCCAGGTAGCTCGCCATCACGTGTTGCGCGAGCGAGCCACACCCCATCGTCGAGGAGAGCTGAAGCGCCTTCACCTTCTCGAGGTACCGGCCCGGCGCGAGCCACCCCACCCGGAGTCCCGGCGAGACGGTCTTGGAGAAGGAGGAGCAGGTCAGCACGCACCCCTGCGTGTCGAACGCCTTCAGCGGCTTGGGGCGGCTCCCCTGGAACGACAGCTCCGCATAGATGTCGTCCTCGATGAGCGGGACGTCGTACCGGGAGAAGAGCTCGACGAGCGCGGCCTTTTTCTCGTCGCTCATCAGCGCCCCCATGGGGTTGCTGAAGTTGGGGATGAAGAGGCCCGCCGAGATGTCGAACTTCCGGAGTGCCTCCTCCACTCGCTCCAGGGCGACGCCATCGGTCGAGTGCGCGGGCACTTCGACGACCCGGAGCTGGAGCTGCTGGAGCGCCTGGAGGATACCGAAGTACTGGGGTGACTCGATGAGGACCGTGTCCCCCGGCGAGCAGGTCGACCGCAGCGCCAGCCCGAGGGCCTCCATCGCGCCGTTGGTCGCGACGAGCTCGGAGGGCTCCACGAAGCAGCCAGACCTCTCGAGCCGGCGAGAGCTCTGCCGGCGGTACTCGAAGTGGCCCGGAGGCAACTCGTACGTGCCCACCAGACGCGGCTGTTCCCGGACCACGCGGCGCGTGAACCGGTTGAGGGATTCACAGGGGTAGAGCTCCGCCGCGAGGCACGCGGCGCCCAGCTGGATCCACCCCTGTTCCCTCGCCGACTCGAAGACGCTCGAGACCATCTCCGGAACGGAGACCTCCTTCGGAAGGGACAGACGCAGTCTCGGCGTCGTGACTCCGGACGGCGTGCGCGGGCCCAGCACGTAGAAACCGGACTGCGGCCTGGCGACGATGAGGCCCCTGTCCTCGAGGAGCTCGAACGCGCGGACCACGGTGTTCAGTCCCACCTTCTTGAGGCGGCTCATCTCGCGGACGGAGTCGAGCCGTTCCCCGGGCCTGACCAGGCCACTGGAGATCTGCACTTCGAGCTCGGCGGCCAGACGCTCGTATTTCTTCATGGCGCTCCGAACTGTATCTCACGAAACCCGGATTTCTGCCTCTGTATCCCTCACGAGGGTACCACTACCTTGCCCGCGGATGTGAGCCCCTCGGGAGACAACATGAACCTGGACTTCGATCTGCAACGCTTCCGCCGGCTGCTGGAGCTCTCCAGCGAGCAGGTGCTCTCGCTGTACGGGTCACTTGGCGAGAGAAAGGTCACCCACGCCAGTAGCCCCCAACTGATTGCAGACAGGTTCTCCGGGCCGCTCCCCGCCGAGGGACGCGAGCCCGAGGAGCTCCTCGCGCGAGATATCCCGTTCATCTTCGGGCACTCGACGCTCAACATCAGCCCGAGGTTCTTCGCCTACGTGATGTCCGGAGGCAGCCAGGTCGGAATCCTCGCCGAGCTCCTCGGCGCCGCGCTGAACGTGAACCATGCGAAGTGGCACCTCGCCTCCGCGGCAGCGGAGATCGAACGCGCGGTCATCCGGTGGTTGTCGGAGTTCATCGGCTACCGCGCCGACGCGGGGGGCGCGCTGGTGAGCGGAGGCAGCGAAGCGAACCTGTACTGCCTCCGTGTCGCGAGGGACGAGAAAGCGCCGGGCGTGCGCGAGGACGGGTGCCGCTCCGCTCGTCCCCTGACGCTCTACGCGTCGACCGAGACGCACTCCTGCATCACAAAGTCCGTGGAGATGCTCGGGATTGGCAGCCGGCACCTGCGGAAGGTCCCGGTCGATTCCCGCTTCCGGGTCGATGTGCGAAAGCTGGAGGAACACATCACCCAGGACCTGAAGGCGGGCCTGCAGCCCTTCTGCATCATCGGCAACGCGGGGACCGTCAACTCCGGGGCGGTGGACGACCTCGACACGCTGGCGGACGTGGCCTCGCGGTACGGGCTCTGGTTCCACGTGGATGGTGCCTATGGGGCCGCCGCGGCGGCAGTGGACCCCACGAGCGAGATGTTCCGGGGGCTCGAGAGAGCGGACTCGGTCGCCCTGGATCCCCACAAATGGCTCCAGGTGCCGTTCGAGGCCGGCTGTGCACTGGTCAGGGACTGGGCCAGCATCCGACGCTCATTCAGCTACGCCGCGCCCTACCTGCGAGCGAAGAGCGACAGCGCGGAGAAATGGGATTGGATGGGCCACACGTTCCAACTGTCACGCGGCTTCCGCGCGCTCAAGGTCTGGATGCAGTTCCAGGTCTATGGAAGCCGGAAGCTCAAGGCGGTGATCGAGGAGAACGTGTCGCTCATGCGGCGACTCGGGGCGGAGATCGACCGGGCACACGACTTCGAGCGGATGGCGCCCGTGCCACTGTCCATCGTGTGCTTCCGATACGTCCCCGCCCATGGGCCCTCGTTGACCGACGACGAGCTGGACCGGCTGAATGACCGGCTCCTCGAGGAGTGCGAACGGCGCGGAGAGTTCTTCCTGACCGGAACGAAACTGAACGGTCGCACGGCCCTTCGGGCGTGCCTCATCAACCACCGCACGACCGAGGCCGAGACGCTGGGCCTGCTCGCCCACCTCCGCACCCTGGGGGAAGAACTCACGGGAGCCCCAGGGCCGGAGCGAGGTGCGGTCAGTCGTTCCGGTTCTGCGCGGTGATGTCACCCGGGAGCGGGGTGTCGCGGTTCGAGCCCAACCTCAACCGCGCCATGGCATCCCCCATCCAGTTGGGGTCGTCCGAGTACTGCGTCAGGGCATTGGCGACGTCACCCGGGTTCTTCTTGTCCATCTTCGCCACGTAGTCGCGGGCGCGCTGGGACAGCTGCGTCATCTTACATCTCCTCGACGTCGCCCTCCATGCCCTTCATGAACAGGGAGAAGTCCTCGTGGGCGCGGGCGCCGAGGGCTCGCAGGCCGGCATCCGCACGGCCTTCCGCGTCGGTTAGAAGAACCGCTCGAAGGAGGGCCGCGCGCTCTCCCACTCGCGGTCGAGCATGGAAATGAGGAGCTCGTCCCGCCACTGGCCGTGACGAAAGGCATTCTCTCGCAGGGTGCCCTCGTGCCGCATTCCCAGACGTGCCGTGAGCCGCCGGCTCGCCTCGTTATCCACGTCGCAAAACGCGTAGATCCGATGCAACCCCAACTGCTCGAAGCCATACCGCAGGAGCGCGACGAGCGCCTCCGTCCCCAGCTCCCGCGCCTGGTGTTGCGGCTGGAGCCCGAGGCCCACCTCAGCCTGCTTCGCCGGCACGCTGAAACCCCGCAGCACGCCCTCGCCCACGACCCGTCCCGACTCCTTCAGCTCGCACGCCAGGCCGAGCACGTCCCCGTTCCCCCCGCCGTGCCAGCTCCGCTGACGCTCGGCGATGTGACGGACAACCTCCTCCCTCGTCATGGGAGGGCCGGTGTACCGGCAGACATCCGGATCCGCGCGGTGGGCGAGGACGGACTCGACATCAGAGTCCTCCAGCGTCCTCAGCACGAGCCGTCGGGTCTCGATTCTCACACGCACCATGGGCCGCGCACCGTAGCCGGGAGCCGGGTGCACAGCAAGGCAAGGCAGGTCCCATCCCCTCGGAGGCAGTCATGAGATTCACCAGGTATTGCCGCTCCATCCTGTTCACCCCGGCGCTGGCGGCCGACCGCTTCGCCCGGGGACAGCAGTCCGGTGCAGACATCAGTCTGGTGGACCTGGAGGACTCCGTGTCCCCCGCCCACAAGGACGCGGCCCGGCAGCGCGCCGAGGCGTTCTTCTCCGCGCCCCCCTCCGCGTGCCGCCGGGCCGTGCGCATCAACTCCGTCACCCACCACGAGGGCCTGAAGGATCTGCTCGCCCTCCGGAGCTACCCCGTCAAGCCGGACGTTGTGATGGTCCCCAAGGTCGAGTCCCCAAGGGACCTGGAGATCGTCGAGCAATCGCTCGGCCCCGACTGCGCGCACATGGACCTGATGGCCATCGTCGAGACCGCCCGGGGGCTGGAGAACGTCAACGCCATCTCCTGCTCCATTTCTGCTCCCTCAAGCGGGGACGGAGGCGGGCCCACAGAAGGAGAGCCTCTGCTGGAGCACCTGGAACTTCCCACGCAGGCTCTGAAGCGGGCCCCGGCCCGGGGACCACCCCAGCGGGCGTGGTGCTGAACCTGGCGCAGCCGCTGTCAACACGCCCCAACTCCCCTGCCTCTCTCCTCAAGCGAGGGCGGCCAGGGCAGGGGTGTGCCCCAAGGGGTTGCACCGTCCCGTGTACTGGCGCGGCGCGCGGCCTTGCTAGCCCCGGCAGCGGCCCTTCTCGGCCTCTCCGCTCCAGCCCTCACCCTCAACATGGCTTCTATCCCGCCTATACGCTCCCAGGGTGGTCGGGTCGAGGAGCGGCGCGGTGGTGTGCAGGTAAACCCTTGGCTGTATCCGCCGTTTCCGGCTTCGTGCCCGTTTAGGGTCCACCATCACTCCGTCTCCGCTCCCCGCCACATCGAACCGGACAGGCGGGACTACCGCATCCGGCTCACCGCGAAGGCGTCATCTCACCGGGGTTATGATTCCGTTGGGTTGGAGTCTGGCTTTCGAGGGGTTGTAGTACCTCACCCGATAGTCTCCGTAGAGGCCCCAGGCTCCGTATACCACCTCTCTACTCCACCGCTTCCAGCCCAGTCCCCTCCGCCCCGCTCGTTTCGCCACGAATCGTCTCACCTTGCGCTCGACGTATTGCTTCACCTTGCCGAACGCCTGCCCCGAGTTTCCCACCCGGAAGTAGTTGACCCAGCCGCGCACGATACCGTTCACCCTCTCCACCGCCGCCCTTATCGGCAGGGCCCGGCCAGCTCGTAGGGTGTCACGTACCTTGCCCAGCACCTCGGTCACCTTCTTCTTTCGTGGGCTCCTGTGTGCGTACCACTTCCCGGTCCTCGGGCTGCGTTCCCACCGGAACTCGAAGCCCAGGAAGCCCTTGAGGTCCACGTCCACGACCCGGTGCTTGCGCTGGCGCAGCCCCTGTTTCACGGTTTCTATCGCCTCATGCGCCGAGCGGCCCGGTCTCGCTCCGAAGGAACTGTCCGAGAAGTCGGCCTCGAAGATGGGTTCCAATATCAGTCGGAGTGCTCCCTGCACGGTCCTGTCCCGAATCGAGGGAATGGAGATGACGCGCACTTTGCCTCCTTCCTTTGGAATCTCTCTCCGACGATAGGGTCTGGGTCGGTACGTTCCCGTTCGTAGCTCCTCGGCTATCCGCGCGAGGAATTCCTCCCGGCCCCTCTCCTCAATGCGCTCGAACGTCTCGCCGTCTTCCCCGGGTGCTCCGTCTTTGCGACGGGCCTCCAGGTAGGCGGCTTCGAGCGTCTCGCGCTTGAGGAGGTGGACGTACATTCCCCAGAAACGGTGCGTTGGGGTGGATTTCGCCTGGTGGCCTATCTTCGCTCGAAGCTCCTGCAGACTGATGGTGGGCTTTGTCATCCCGCTCCTGCCTCGCTCCTTGCTCCGAATGCCTCCGGCAGGGCCCCTTCGCTCCACGGGCATTACCCCGCTTCCTCGCTACTACGGGCCCGTCCGCCAGGCTCCCGCCTTCCCCGCGCTTCGCCTCCTCGGCTCGCGCGGCTACCTTGCTTCCGCGGTCTTTCTCCGCGGGGCGGGGAGCCCTTCCCTGTTTCCACCCATGGCCTTGTGCGCGTGCCGCCACCCTCCACCCCGCCGGATGGACCTCCCCATGGTCGTCTTCGGGGGAGTCCTGCTGCCTTCGCCGTGTCTGAGTCGGCTCGGCATCTACCGCTTCGGGACTTTCACCCTATGGGTCCATGGGTAGCCTCCAGGCATCACTCAGACGCTTCGTAGGAGCTTCGCCCAGCTCTTCCGCCGCGAGCTCGCGCGCGGACCTGGGCCGCCCGGGCGGGTTGTACCTGAGCGAGGCCCTGGCGGAACACGTGGACCTGGAGGGCTTCACCGAGCGGAGCGCCACCGTCTCCGGCGTGGCGCTCACCTTCCTCGAGGGCTGAGGCCCGGCGCGCCGTCCTCCCCGCTCACCGGGCGGGGGGCGCTCCCGTGGGAACCTGGGCGGCGTCCATCTCCGCGAGCCCCGCGTAGACGGCATCCCGGATGGCGGCCGGGAACGCCCCGGGCAGGCCCTCGATGGCCGTGTTCGTCATCACGACGACGCTCAGGCGCTGCTTCGGATCGACGAACCAGTAATGCCCGTAGGCGCCTCCCCACTGCCAGGTGCCCACGGATTGGGGCGTGCCCGCCAGGGTAGCATCCACGAGCACCCCGGCGCCGAAGCCGAACGTCCACCCCGGGCTTCCGGGCATCTCCAGCGTGCCGATCTGCCCAGTCGACATCAGGGTGGCCGTCGCGGGCTTCAGCACCGGTGCGCCGCCCGTGCGCACCGCCTCCAGGAACTTCAGGAAGTCCCCCGCCGTGCCCACCATGCCGCCGCCCCCCGAGGGAAACGAGCGGGCGTTGAACACCCGTCCGGGAACGAAGCGCATGCTACTGGCGCCCCAGGGCACGACGTGGAGTTCACCCATGCGCACCGGCTCGGGCTTGCCGTCCGCGTAGGGCGTGGCGAGCCGCTTGCGGTCCTTCACCGTGAAGCCGGTGTCACGCAGGCCCAGCGGACGGGTGACCAGACGCTCGACGACCTTGGGCAGCGGGGCTCCTCCCGCGCGAGCCACCACCGCGCCCAGCACGTCCGTGGCGACGGAGTACCCCCAGCGAGTTCCAGGCTCGTACGACAGGGGCACCGAGGCGATGCGGCGCAGGTTCTCCTCCAGGCCCAGCCCGGGCGCATCCATCCCGTTCGAGACGCCCGCGCGGTGATAGGGGCCGTCCTCCGGCTCGAGGAAGCCGTAGTTGAGTCCCGCGGTATGCGTCAGCAACTGACGCACCGTGATGACGGCCTCGCGTCCATCCGCGAGCCGGGGCCGGAAGTCGGGCAGCCACCGCGTCACGGGATCCTCCAGCCCCAGCTTGCCCTGCTCCACGAGCGCCAGCGCGGCCGCGGACACCAGGGGCTTGCTCATCGAGGCGAACCGGAAGATGGCGTCCTCTCTCATGGGGGTATGCGCCTCGCGATCCGCCTCTCCCGCGGCCCGGTGGTAGATGACCTGCCCATCCCGAGCCACCAGCACCACCGTGCCGACCACCCGCTTGTCGGCCAGCGCCTGATCAATGACCGCGTCCAACCGCGCCGACACCGCGCGCTCCTCGGCGACGGCCAGCCCGCTCAGCAGGAGCCCCAGCGTGACGGCGGTGAGTAGACTTCCAACCTTCGTGCGCATCGACGAACCTCCCTATATTCGTAGTGAACGTTCAGAAAATAGAGGCGAGTCGGGGGAATTTCAAAGTGATCGTTATGAAAAGAGCTAATTCCACGGAGGGCCGGGGCCGGGGTCGGCCTCGGGAGTTCGATCGGAGTGCCGCGTTGGAGCGGGCCATGGAGGTGTTCTGGGAGCGGGGCTACGAGGGCGCGTCCATCACGGATCTCACCGGGGCGATGGGCATCACCGCCCCCAGCCTGTATGGGGCCTTCTCCTCCAAGGCGGAGCTGTACCGGGAGGCCCTGGAGCTCTACCAGCGGACGCATGGGTCGGCGGGCGTGCCCGCCCTGGTGGAGGAGCCGACGGCGCGGGGTGCCATCACCCGCGTGTTGGAGGAGGCCGCGCGTGCGTTCGCCGACCCTCGGCATCCGCACGGGTGCATGGTCTCGACGGCGGTGCTCAACTGCGCGACGGAGAACCAACCGGTGGCCCGGTACGTGGCGGGGCTGCGCGAGGCCTCGCTGGAGCGGCTCCGGGCCCGGTTCCAGCGGGCCATCGCCGAGGGCGAACTGCCTTCCACCACGGATGTCGAGGGCCTCGCCCGGTTCTATGGCGCCATCCTCCAGGGCATGTCCGTGCAGGCCCGGGACGGCGCGAGCGAGGAGGAGCTGCGGAAGATCACCTCGCTCGCGCTGGCGTGCTTCCCCGGCAAGGGGGAATGAATGTCATGGCATCTCTTCGGATAAAGGGGGATGAACTCAGCAAGGACGGTCATCCATTGATGAAGCGAAACACCCGCGTTGAACCCCGCCCCGCCCCCTTCCCCAAGCGCCTGACGGTGGGCTTGCTGGCGCTGTCCTGGGGCTCCCCCTGACGGAGGCAGAGCCGAAAGAAAAAGAGGCGAGCGCACCGCCCGAGGCAGCGGCGAAGGCGGAAGCGAAGAAGGAGCGCATGCCGCGACTTTCTTGCGCCTGGCTGCTGCGCCGGACGTTCGTTTTGGACGTCTTCGCCTCTGCCGGGTGTGGAGGCTGGCGCCGGGTGTTGGCGTACGTGACAGCTCCCAGCGGGGTGCTCTCCATTCTGGAGCACCTGCGACTGCCCACTCGGCCTGCGACGCTGGCCCCGGCTCAGGGGCCTCCCCAAAGCACGTGGTGCTCAGCCACAGCAGGGACTGCTGCTCCCAGCACCCCTGCCGTCCTCATCCGCTGCCCCGCACCGCCAGGGATGGTGCCCTGGGCCAGGCTGGCGTGTGTCCCCTGGAGATGAATCGCTTCTGCGCCGGCCCGGCGTGCGCTTCATGGGCTCCCCGTCTGCGGCCCTCTCCTCCCCCCTCTGCTCCCGCCCTCTACCCACAACAGGTCTCCTGTCCTTCCTATACGTGTACCTCCCGAGCACAAGTTCCTCGTCATCTTCGAGAAGTCCGCGCACCTGCCACCCTTCGAGGAGCCCGAGGCCTTCCTCGAGGCGGTGACCCGGTTCATCGAGAAGTACCGCTGAGCCGCAGAGGGCCCGGCGGGCCCCGGACGGGTGATGCACCCCCGGGTTGGGCCCGTGTGGAGTGGGCGCATTGGATGGACCCATGGCATGGTGGGACGGGTGAACACGAATCCCTCCGTTCCTCCCCAACGCGTCTCCGCGGAAAAGGCGCTGCAGGCCCTCGTGGCCAGCAGTGCCTTCAGCGAAGGGCCTCCGGACTTCGTCGCGCTCGCGCGGCGGGTGGCCGAGACCTTCGAGGTCACGAGCGTCGTGCTGGTGCGGCGCGAGTCGCTGCCCCCGCTCGCCGTGTGGAGCCGGGGACAGGCGCACGAGGGGTTCGTTCCAGCGCCCTTCGGCACCCTGCTCGCGGAGGTGTTCGAACGGGGCCTGCACCACTGCGTCGAGGGCGCGGAGGCGAGCCGGCCCGGGGACGAATGGCCGCGGCGGCTCGGACGGGGCGGCTTCCTGGGGATGACGTTGAAGGGCGTGACGGGCGAGGTGCTCGGCGCGATCGCACTCTACGAGGACGGGCCGCTCGAGGTGGGTCCGTCGGACCTGGCGCTCCTGGACGTCTTCGCGCTGCGCGCGAGCGTGGCGCTCGAGCGGCAGCGGGAGCAACCCCTGGCCGAGCGCCTGGCGAAGCTGACAGCCCTCACCTTCTCGGTGGGGTTCGAAATCAAGAACCCCCTGGCCTACGTGCGCGCCAACCTGAATTACTTGAGTGAAG
Source organism: Archangium minus (assembly GCF_044360475.1). Classification (NCBI taxonomy): domain Bacteria; kingdom Pseudomonadati; phylum Myxococcota; class Myxococcia; order Myxococcales; family Archangiaceae; genus Archangium; species Archangium minus. The sequence continues at coordinate 2,608,297 of NZ_CP043494.1, read as the reverse complement.
AGCTCGCGCGGCAGGACGCGAGCGCGCTGGACCTGACCGAACTGCGCGAGGCGGTGGGCCAGGCGCTCGCGGGCGCGGAGCGCATCCGGACCGTCATGAACCACATCACGTCCATCCTCTACCCGCGGGAGGAGCAGGGAGGGAAGTGAGCGCGCGTCGCTTCCCTACGATGGCTGAAATCCAGCGGGCTCGGGCGCGCGAGGAGATCGTCCCGACGCGAGCGCCCCGGCCCTCCTTGAAGGAGGGCCAGGAGGTACCGCGTCAGCGGGACTCGGAGCCGCCGTCAGCGTCCACGCTCGTGCCAGGAGGGCGCGGCACCGCGACGGGCAGAAGGCACTGGCCCTGCCAGGCCACCGTCTGCTGTGGGCATGGGCGCTTCTCAATCGGCAGCCAGCACCTGTTGCTCGGTGACGGCCGCCAGCGTCGTCGGCAGCAGCGCCAGCGCGAGCACGGCGACGGCCGCCAGCACTCCTCCCAGGCGCCGCCGGGGACGCGGCTCGTCCGAGTCGGAGAACGCCAGGGTCATGCGCCTCACCCCCTCGCGCAGTTCCTCGAACAGGAACACCAGCGCCTCCACGGAATGCTTGTCGGGGGTCACGGACCAGGGGGAATGCTCCACCTCCAGGGCCAGGTAGCTGGGGGAGGCCGAGGACATGCAGAGCACCCGCCAGTCCCTCACCGGCACCGCGTCTTCCTCGTCCCCGGTGGGGAGCTCGAGTACCAGGGCCGTCGCCCCACTCATCTCGTTCGTGGCCCGGTAGAGCGTCCCGTGGTCGAGCTCATCCTGAGGCACCTGCTCATGGAGCTGGTACGGCCCCAACTTCTTGGAGTCCTCCCAGCTCGGCTCGGACTTCTTCTCCTCCTCCATGCGTGCTCCTCGCTGGCCTCCCACCTGCTCGAGGCCCGGCGCGTCTGTTTGCACCGGGTCCGAAGCCCGATCCAGGAGGTGCACGGTGGCACGAGGGATTCCTACTACCCAGGGCGTCCGCCACCGGGCGGGTGATTTCCTGGAGGCACCCGCCGAGGACTCCTGCCTCGGCGGGTGTTCGTCGCCCTCGGGGCGCTACGGGCCCACGCGGAAGGAGCGCAGCTGGGCGGGGTACATGGACAGGACGAGCTTGCCGTTGACCAACGGCACCACCGCGTCCCTCACCGACCCCGAGACAGGCAGGGTGATGGCGACATCGTCCACCTGCCGCACGCCCATGTTCACGACCGCCAGGTACGTCCCGTTCGACGGGGTCTTGAGCGCGCGGACCACCACCGCTTCCTTCTCTCCATGGACATTACCTCCCCTGTAGTCGACTCATGGGTATGTCCACTGAACCGGGGCAGGCTCAATGCTCGTCTCACCCTCCCGCGGAGACTCCTCCGTTCACGACCGCATACGCGCGCACCGGAAACGTGCCCATTTCGTGGACCCGTGGTGGCGCGGCGTGAAACCGGAATCCGTCCGTGGGAAGCTGCTCCAGCCCGCACAGGTGCTCGACGATGGGAATGCCTGCTTCGAGCAACCGCGTGTGCGCGGGCCGCGTGGCATCTCCCATGTCATCGATGTTGACCGAGTCGATGCCAACGAGCCCGGCTCCCTGCTCGACCAGCCAGACCGCCGCGTCGCGGGTGAGGAACGGCGCGTCGACACCGTAGCGCTCGGTGCCCCAGTGCCGGTCCCAGCCCGTGTGCACGAGCACCGCGCGACCCCGCACGTCGTAGGGCAGGAACACGTTTCGGTTGATGGTGCGGTCACGACTGTCATTCACACGCACCACGAGGCCCGGCAGGTCAGCCATCTTCCCGAGAGGAAGCGCCGCGAGGTCCTCGCCCCCAGCGAATCGATGGAACGGCGTGTCGAGGTACGTGCCCGTGTTCGCGACCATCGAGATGCGCCCGATGTGGAACTCGGTGCCCTCCGCGTAGCGCGCCCGTGAGGACTCCCGCGTCAGGTGCTCGGTTATTTCCGGACCAGGAAGCCCCGGGTAGGTGACCATTCCATGGCGGATGACGTGGCTCAGCTCCACCAGTCGCCGAGGCTCCGAGCGCGGCTCGGCTCCGCCCATGCCCCGCGAGCCCTTGTGAGGCTCACGAATCAATTCCTTGCGGCGGATACGGACCTCTCCCACCATGAGCAACCCGAGGTGCCGCACGAACGCCACCGCGAGTGCGTCGTCATCTATATCCGTTCCGGGAATGTCGAGGCGGAACCCCTCGACCTCCAACCAGCCTCCGTTCTGGAACTCCACCTTCGCATCGAACTGCACGCGCCATTGCTCGGTCATGGGAGTCTTCTACTTCCAACCCACACAGTCGCGCTCGGGTTTCATATCGAGCGGTTCGCTGAGTCGGAGCACATGGCGTCGGCTGGGGAAGGCGGGGCACGGTGGCTGCCTAGAGGGTGCTCAAGCAACAGATGGGACAACATCCTCACTGTGCAGCCGGGGCCACGTGCGGCTTGTCGATCAACTCCGCCAGCTTCGCCTGGGTCTGCGGCGAGATGTCATATGACTCCTTGCCGATCTTGACCACGGCTCGCCTGGCCTTGCTGAGCCGCCTCAAATCGGCAGGGGTGACGTGCCCGAACAGGGTCTCTTCGATCCCGAGCTTCACGCCTCGGGACTCATAGGTGGAATCTCGCCGCGAGAAGGTCACCGCTACGGGCGCGCTATCCGCCAGGACCTTGAATCGTGTCGACTTCTGCCAGACAAAGTCTGATCCGACCCGCACCAGTGCGAGGCTCACCGTTCGTGGTGGCGTGCTCGGAGATCGTCCTTTGTAGCTGAAGGAGGCTTGCAGCCGGACGTTGCCGTCAGCGGCGTCACTCCAACTCTCTCCGACCGCGGCAACGGTGGTCTCGCCTGTCGACGCATCGAACCACACATGAATCGCGGGCTCGTCCACCACACCGTCGTAGTAATGTGGAACCTGAGCCCATGCGTTCCGGGCCGTGCCCCAAAACGTGACTGCCACGAGCAGACATCCAGCGAGCGCGAAAGAAGCGCGTTTTGGCGACATGCCTTCGCATCCTAGCACATACACCCCAGTCGCTTTGAGAGCTCAGGCCGCGCGGAGCAGGTAGAAGACGTAGCCGTAGGTGTCCCCGGTGACGCGGATGATGGCGGAGCGCCCCCGGCTGGCCTTTCATTCCAACATCCATTAGAGAGCGCCCCATGAACAAATGGGGGATTGTGGTAGCCAGTGGATGGATCGTTGCATTGGCATCTGGCTGTGAGCGGCCCGAAACGCCCACGCAGCCGGAGCGGCTCGTTCGAGTGGAGGACGAACCTCGCGGGGCTCACTGTCCTCTGGGTGGGACGGTCATCCTCACCGGCCACGATGTGAATCAGGATGGCGTTCTGGCGGATGACGAGGTCGCCGAGACCCGTTACGCCTGCCAGCAACCCGGACAGCAGGCACGACTCGTGCCCGAGCCCGAAGGAGTGCACTGCCTCCATGGTGGCATGGCGCTTCTGACGGGCCCGGATGCGGACGGCAATGGCGTGCTGGACCCGGCGGAGGTCACCCATACCGAGTACCTGTGCCACGGGGCCCCTCCGCCGGCGGTGCTGCGCATCGAGGAGGAGGCTCCAGGTCACAACTGCCCGGCGGGCGGACGGCGCATCCTCAGCGGACTGGACCGCGATGGCGACGGCCTCCTCGACGAGGACGAGACCCTGAGCACCCAGTACGTGTGTGAGACGCGAGAGCTCGTGCGGGTGGATGCCGGGCTGGCCGGTGCACACTGCCCCGGAGGCGGTGCTGCGATCAACAGCGGGCCGGACACCAACGGTGACGGCCTCCTTCAAGATTCAGAGGTGACGAAGACGGAGTACGTCTGCGATCGGGTCATCCTCGGAGATGTGGAGGTCAGGTCCCAACTGGACCTGCTGGCGCTCGCGGATGTGGCGGCCATCACCGGCGACCTGGATATTTCGTACACGGACAATGTCGTCAACGTGGATCTTCCTGCATTGAGGCATGTCGGCGGAAGGCTCGAGCTGCACTACCTGCGCGAGCTGCTCAACGTCTCGCTTCCGGCCCTGGAGCGTGTCGGCGGCCCCATCGACATCTCCGATAACCCGAAAATGGACCGGCTGGACCTGAGAGGCCTGCGCGATGTCCGCGGAGGCCTGCGCGTCGTCGGGAATTCCGAGCTGGTGGGAATGGATTGCTCATCGCTCGAGACCGTGCGTGACACCCTGCAGGTGAGAGACAATCCCAAGCTCACGGCGCTCGCTCTCTCCCGCCTGGAAATGGCGGATGAAATCATGCTGTGGAACGTGGCCGCGACCCGGCTCGAGCTGCCCTCGCTGTGGGACGTCCGCTCGCTCTCCATCGCCGATAGCGCTGCCACGGAGCTGCACCTGCCAGCACTCGCCAATGTAGGGGATGACTTCCTCGTCGGCCGGTCGGCTCAGCTCCAGCGGCTGGAGCTGCCCGCGCTGCACAGGGTGGGCAGGAAGTTCATCGTCCGCGACACCCAGGCGCTGGTCTCCTTCACCCTGCCCAGGCTCCAGGAGCTCCCGGGAGAGTTCAACCTCTGGGACAACACGGGCCTGGCCACGTTCGACGTGCCGAACCTGCGAAGCATTGGCGGTTGGCTATACATCTCCGGCAATGACGCGCTCACCACGCTCTCCGGCCTGCGCAACGTGGAGTCCGTGGGCATGATTCTGTTCTACGGCAATGCCAGCCTCACCTCACCGGAGGGACTGGCCTCGCTCAGGAGCGTGGCGTCCTACATCCAGGTCGAGTCCAGCGGCTTCACCGACTTCCACCTGCCTTCGTTGCTCCGTGCGTGGATCATCATCATCGGGCGGGTGGGCAATCAGAACCAGCACCTCGAGTCCGTTCGTCTTCCCGTCCTGGAAACGGCTACCGCCCTGACCCTCGTGGGCAACCCGGTGCTGAGCACGCTTGAGCTGCCGGCCACCCGGCTCATCACCGACGCGCTTCACATCAGCTTCACCCCGGCTCTTCCGAGCTGCCGGGTGGAGGCCCTGCTCGGGCAACTTCGCACCCCGCCGCTCGAGGTGAGCCTGTATGGTCTGGACACCAGCCCCGTCTGTGAATAGCCGCACGGCCCGTCAACCGCGCTTCCCCGTGGGGCACCAGAAGTACGTGGTGCCCACGGCTCCCGCCACGGTGAGCCGCTGGAAGCCCAGACGCTCATAGAAACGCAGCGCCCGGGTATTGTCGTTGCCCGTGCCCAGATGCAGCGCTCCCCCTGACGGAGGCAGAGCCGAAAGAAAAAGAGGCGAGCGCACCGCCCGAGGCAGCGGCGAAGGCGGAAGCGAAGAAGGAGCGCATGCCGCGACTTTCTTGGGCCGGGCTGCTGCGCCCCAGCACGTAGCGAAGCCGGCCTACCATCGCCTCATCGTCCAGCACCGGCTCCGCCGAGTAACGCCTTTCCCAGAAACCGCCGCTCCAGTCCACCAGCCGCCCTACCTTCCTGGACAGATTGGAGCGCAAATGCTGCATGAAGAAGGCGAGCGCGGCACCCCGCGCCCACACCAGCAGGTGGAAGTGATTGGATGCGAAGGTGAAGGCGTGCAGCCGTATGGTGCCGGCACTCTGCTGGACGGCTCGCGCCAGCACGCCTCCCACCACCTCGTTCACCTCCACGCTCGGGCGCAACAACAGCCGTCCCTGGAAGCACCTGGACGTGACGAAATAGAGACCCTCCTCCTGGAACATCCTCAACGGCCAGCCCATCCCCATCCCCTGCGTACGGTCCGCCGGGCCAGGACGCACCCCGTGGGCCAGCTCCAAGTCCTCGGAAAGACTCGAGGAGCGGTCGGTTACCCGTCCACGCCCCGTTCCGTTCTGGCTCAAGACCCCCGTTGCGAGTCCTTTGACACTACCTTCGGAGCACACTTTCGTGACGCCGCTGGAAATTCCATTTAGGCTCGCTATTCACAACTTCGTAGGGAGCAAGCATGCAGAACTGGATGAAGCAGCTGGGTCTGACGTTTGGCCTCGTCTTCGCGGTGGGTGCTCCGTCGACGGCGCTCGCATATCCGCCGCAGTGCATGGACGTCTGCTCGTGTGAGGACCTCTGCACCTCGCCCTGCTACGAGGGGACCTACCGCACCACCTGCTCGGACTACATCTGCAGGGATTACTGCCGGAGCAGCGATACGCAGGCCTCGCTCACCGAGGAGGCTCGGGAGCAGCAGGAGTCCGTGCAGCAGGCCGACGAGGCCGTCTGCTCCGAGCAGGCCGTGTCCGCGAAGAGCTGAGCTCCCCCCGTCAGCACCCTTCAGGGCCCCACGTTCCTCGGTAACGTGGGGCCCTGTTTGTTTGTATCAGCGCGCCTTGTCCCCCGTCCCCACCAGCCTGTCGCGCAGCAGGTGCTCGGCTACCCCGTGGACTTCTGGACCGGGACAGGGCTTGGACTCGGGGGCGTGAAAGGGGGAGGCCGTGTCTCGGTATTCGCCAGCCGCTCGAGAGGGCGGAGGAGCGACATGACGCCATGGCCCAACACGGGCAAGGCCACGGAGGGCTGGAGAACCGCCTCCAGCCCCGCGTGCAGGTGCAGTATCCGGTAGAACTGGCGATGGACGTGTGCGTCGGTCGACGTGCGCTCCATCAGCCGCAGGATGTACCAGTGCAGCAAGCCCAGCCCGAAGGGCCGCTTCCCGACGGCCTGCGGATACAGCAGGTCCATGCCCGTGCCCAACAGCCACGGGAGCCGGATGACTTCAGGCAGCCGCTCGCGGAAGCGCTGCGCCAGGCCCGATAGCTCACCTCGTTCGGCCTGCTCGCGAAGGCAGGTGTCCAGCAGCTCCGCGCCAAGCCCCGCCACCGACATGCCTTGCCCGTAGAGGGGGTTGAAGGCACACGCGGCGTCTCCCAGGATGACCAGCCCCTCGGGAAAGCGGGGCAGCTTCTCGTAGTGCCGCCACCGGCAGTCCTTCACCTTGTGCTGGGAGATGGGCCCTATCGGCGTGGCCTCTTTCAGGTAGTTGTACAGGTCTGGACGCGTCAGTGAGCGCGCGTACTCGAGGAACCCCGCGTACTCGGTGGGCGCGTGCTCCCCGAAGTAGCCATTGAGGGTGACGAGCCACCGGCCTCCCTCCACGTGTGAGATGAAACCCGCGCGCCAGGCCTTGGGAGGACTTGGATAGAGGAAGAGCGCCTTCCATTCCTTCTGGAAGTGGGGCGGCGGCTCGTGCAGGCACGTCGTGTAGGAAAGGTCCACGATGACCTGCTCTTCCTCCGGGCGCGCGTAGCCGATGGCTTCCAACCACTGAGGCATCCGCGAGCCCCGGCCACTGGCATCCACGACGAGGTCCGCCTCCCACGACTCCTCGCCCTGGGGTGTCTTGACCCGGACGCCCGTGATGCGCCCCGTGCCCTTCTCGTCGGAGATGAGCCCTTCGATGGAGCAGCCCTCGCGCACCTCTACGTTGGGCCGCGCCTTCACCCGGCGCAGGACGTTCCACTCGAGCAGGGGCCGGGTGCACAGCAGCCCGGGGATGCCGCTGGTGCGGCGCAGCTTCCACACCCCGAAGTGGTGCCAGGCGAGGTCTCCACTCGAGTCGATGAACTCGGCGCCCTGGACCTGGAGCTGCTCGAACAGGTCCGGGAAGTACTTGTCGAGGATGCGCCGGCCCGTGTCCAACAGCACGTGGATGTGCGGCCCTTGCGGAACACCCTTGCGCGCGGCGGGCCCCTCCACCCGGACATCCCGCTCCACCAGCGTCACCTTGTCGAAGTGGTCCGCGAGCACCCGCGCGCTCAAGAGCCCCGCCATGCTGCTGCCGATGACCACGGCGCTTCCGAATCTGCGTCCAGGGGTTTCCAAGTCCCAAGCCTCCAAGGTTTCATGTCGTGGCGCTGCTGGTCAGAGGGGTCCGCCTTCTCCAGAGCCGCTCGCCCCCGCCGAGGAGATTGCATGTCACCGGTCTGACATGCCCTCTCGGCCCCGGGGCTCGAAAGCTTCACCGCCACCCAGCCGGGCCGGGCCCGGCGCTCCAGGTGGATGAAGATCATCCGGCGCCAGTACACGCTGACTCCCGACAAGGTGGAAGAGTCCAAGGCGAAGATGCTGGAGGGGCTGGACCGGCTGGATCGCGAGATTCGGGGAGACCCGTCGCGCTACCTCGTGGGCGAGTCCCAGTTGCATCTCGACCTGCACGAGCGTGCCGTCCGGCAGGGCGAAGCGGTTACGTTCCTCGGCGCCGAATGCACGCTTGAAGAAGTCCACGGCCCTGTTCGCGCCGCGCACGCTCATTCCGGGTGTGATGGTCCGGTATCCCTCGGGGATCGGTCGCACCGTCATGTCTGCCTCCTCGGTCGTGCAAGTGACTGCGATGCGCGCGAATTTTCCGCCTCTGTCATCCCCGTGCAGGAGTTCCCCCTGACGGAGGCAGAGCCGAAAGAAAAAGAGGCGAGCGCACCGCCCGAGGCAGCGGCGAAGGCGGAAGCGAAGAAGGAGCGCATGCCGCGACTTTCTTGGGCCGGGCTGCTGCGCCGGACGTTCGTTTTGGACGTCTTCGCCTCTGCCGGGTGTGGAGGCTGGCTCCGGGTGTTGGCGTACGTGACAGCTCCCAGCGGGGTGCGCTCCATTCTGGAGCACCTGCGACTGCCCACTCGGCCTGCGACGCTGGCCCCGGCGCAGGGGCCTCCCCAAAGCACGTGGTGCTCAGCCACAGCAGGGGCTGCTGCTCCCAGCACCCCTGCTGTCCTCATCCGCTGCCCCGCACCGCCAGGGATGGTGCCCTGGGCCAGGCTGGCGTGTGTCCCCTGGAGATGAATCGCTTCTGCGCCGGCCCGGCGTGCGCTTCATGGGCTCCCCGTCTGCGGCCCTCTCCTCCCCCTCTGCTCCCGCCCTCTACCCCCAACTGGGCTCCTGTCCTTCCTATACGTAGACGCAGTACGCGGGCGCGGGCATGAATCCCCTCAGATTCTTAATCGCCCATAAAGATGACCTGAAGCGCGCGCTGATGTGAATCCTTCCCAGGCAGACACGAGTACGGCGTCAGGATTTGGCTTCATTCCCTGGAGGCTCTTCCTGGCCTGGCCAGGACATGCGGTAGGCTCACCGGATTGAGCCCCATTTCCTCGAAGCAGCGACTCACGAGCGAGAGGGTCTCGGTGGCGACGTACTTCCTACGTCCCCTCCGCCGGGCCCTTGATGCGCACGGGTGCGAGCCTTCGTCGGTCCTCGCCCCGTTCGGGCTCGCCGATCAGCCAGCGGCGCGCATCCCCTTTGAAACCGCGGCGGCCATCTGGGCTTCGGCGGCGGCGCTCGCCGAGCCGGGCATTGGCCTGCACGCGGCGCGCATGCTGTTCCCTGGCGACTATGGCACTCTGGAGTTCGCGGCGCGCTCGAGCCCCACGCTGCGCGCCGCGATCGAGCGAAATGCGCGCTACCACCGCCTCCTGAACGACCGGAGCGAGGTGCTCGTCCAGGGACGCTGCGTGCGCTATGTGCGCCCGGGCATGGAGGCGTCGATGCCCGCTCCCTACGTGGAGTTCGTCCTCGCCTCCTGGGCGAGAATGGCCCGCGATCTGGCGGAACGCTCCTCGCTGATCGAGCGCGTCTTTCTGCCCCACGGCCCTCCTCCGGACGACACGCTCCATCGCGAAGTCTTCGGGTGCGAGGAGGTCCGGTTCGGGAGGGGCGAAGCGGAGCTGCACTTCGCCGAGGGTGCGCTCGACGCGCCACTCCCTCGCGCCGACGGGGCGCTCGCCTCGGTGCTCGACCGGCACGCCGAAGCCCTCCTCGAGGAGATCGCTCGCGGCGCGCGCTGGACGTCCCGTGCGCTCACCCACATCGAGCGCCGCCTCGCCGATGGGACGCCCCGGCTCGAGGATGTCGCGCAGGACCTCGGGATCTCGCCGCGCATGCTGCGCCGGCGTCTCGAGGAAGAGAACACGACGTTTGCCCGGGTTGTCGACGATATCCGCCGACGGCTCGCGCTGAAGATGACCGCTGACGCCACCCTCTCGCTCGGAGAGATTGCGTTCTTCCTCGGGTTCTCCGAGCCGAGCGCCTTTCACCGCGCATTCCGCAGATGGACGGGCCGCACGCCCCGAAGCGAGGAGCCCTCGCCGCCATAGCGGTGGTCACCCGGGTCAGCCGGGGGGTCAGCCGAGTCACTGCCTGAAACGAAGCCTGGCTGCAGAGTGGGAAGCGAAAGGTGCTTCCCATGAACCCTCCCCTCGCGCCTCTCGCCGCGCCGCCGGGCCTGGGCCTTACGGCGCGCCTCGGTCCTCACGTGCGGCTCGCGCTCGCCGGATTGGCGCTCGCGCTCGGAGGAGCGGCGTGGGTCCTTGTCCCTTACCGTCCGATCGCCATGGCCGGTGCGACACCGGCTCCGCCACCGTATGGACGGCCCGTGGCGGTGCCCGGCCTGCGTCTCCACGTCTTCAACACCGGGGCGAACCGGATGTCCTCGCTGCTCGTGGGCGATGTGCGGCCCTGGCGCCCCGCCCCCGCGTTCGTCATCGAGCATCCGCGGCACGGGCTCATCGTCTTCGATACAGGGCTCTCGCCAGCGGTGGCACGCGACGGTGAGCGCGCGTTGCCCCTGCCGGTGCGCTGGCTCTTCGAGAGCCGCGGGCGGCCCGAGCGCACGCTGCCCGCCCAGATGCGCGAGGCCGGTCTCGAGCCGGCGCGTGTCCGCCAGGTGGTGATCTCGCATCTGCATGACGATCACGTGGGAGGACTCGCCGCCTTCGAGAACGCGCCCATCATCGCTGGCCCGGCAAGCGCGTCCCAGGCCAGCGCGTACGGCCTCGAGGGGCGGTGGCATGAGGTCCACTTCGCGGGTGGCACCGCGCCTCCATTCGACGCCGCGGCCGACCTGCTCGGAGACGGGAGCGTGGTGCTGCTCGGGGGCGGCGGACACTCGAGAGAGGATCTCCTGGTGCTGCTCGCGCTTCCGGGAGGCCCGGTGCTCCTCGCGGGCGACGCCGTGGTCCATTTTGACTGGCTCGAATCCGACGACGTGCAGCGGATCGCCGTCGATGCCGAGCGCGCGGCGGCGGTCCGCAATCAGGTCCGTGCGTTCCGGGCAGCGACTCCGGACCTTGTCCTCCTCCCTGGGCATGACCTCGACGGGCTGCCCACGAATCGCACGGACCTCGTGCTGCACCACCCGGAGTGGTTCGCGGTGGAGGCCTGGCCGATCTCCCTCGAGGGGTGATGCCCACGGGCCTTCGCCACGGCTGAATGGCGGTCATCGTCTGAACCCAAACCCCGAGGCACTGACCATGAACCCGACGCCGAAATATAACGGTTTTGCCCAACTGGAGAAACCATGAAGAGATCCACCATCGTTTTAAAGTCGATCGTCGTCGCCGTCTCCGCCCTGTTTGCCGGCACCGCGCTGGCCGGGGTGCCCAGCGGCGTTTCCGTTAGGACCTCACACCCGCGCCTGTATGCGAGCGCCTTCGACTTCACCCGGCTGGAGATCGAAGCCGCGGTGGGGCCGAAGACGTTCCCCACGCAAAAAGGCGAGTTGAAGTTCACGCTGACGCCGGTGCCCAAAGGAACGGGCGACACCGAGACCACGACCATCTTCGGCGACCAGAATGCGCCGAACTCGCTGTACGTGCGCCATGCGGACAGCGCCACGAGCGCCGGCAGGACCCAGGTGGAGGTGGTCTTACAGCGCACGCGCGTCGGGACGACGGAACCCATCAACGCGTTTGCCGCCACCTTCGAGGTGACGACCGGTATGCCCCATGAATTCGTTGTCACCTGGGATGCCGGCGCGAAGACCGCCGTGCTGAAGGTCGACAACGTGCAGCACCCGGCGAAATGGCAGCCGGCCGGCGACGGCTGGACCGCGTCCGGCCAGAAATTCGTGCTGGGTGGACATAAGGGCGACCAGCTGAAAAACCTCAGCGTGCGCAACCTGGCGACGAACGAGGTGTGGTCGTCGCTGCCGGAGCTGCCGGTCGAGATCGCGCTGCACGAATCGTGGCAAGGTTACCTGCATCGCAGCACGGCGCTGGCCAACTTGATTAATAATACGTGCGACCTGAGCAAACCGCTGGCCGATCAGGTCGACTACTGCAATACGACGAAAGGCGGCCGCGGCAAGATCACCGAACCGGCCAAGTGGCTGGCGCTGGCTTACCGGCTCACCGGCAAGCCGGAGCTCCTGACGGCCGCTAAAAAGCACATCAAGCTGCTCCTGAAGGCCGACCTTGGTGCGGGCGAAGAGGACGGCCCGGAATGGAGCATGAGCGGCCGCGTCGGCGCGATGGGGATCTATTACGACTGGCTGTTCGACGACCTGAAAGGCGACAGCCCGGACGGCGTACTGACCTACCACGAGGCGCTCGCGCAGCGGATCAAAGCGACGATCGCGTTCGACGTCGTGGGTAAGAACACCGACCTGCTCGGCTCCGTGTGCGGTGCGCCGGCGCAAAATGCCAGCGGCCAGTGGGTGACGCCGACCATCACGGCCAACCCGTTCGACTGCGCCGTCAAGCCCGTCTTCACCACCGGTGCCGGTCCGAATATCCGCACCAACTACCTGAGCGGCCACACGGCCAGCGCCAACACGGGTTCCCTGCTGGGTCTCCTCGCGATCGCCGATGCGTACCCCGAGGTGAAGGGCCTGATCGACACGATCTACGACCACTTCAAGTTCGGCTACTTGCGCGCGCGCGACTTCGTTGCCGAGAACGGCGGCAACCAGACGCTGTATTCGTACGCGTCCTCCGCTGGCGAGACGGCCGACCGCCTGCTGCTGTGGAACCGGGCGCTGACGAGCAACTCGGGCCTGCAGATGGTGTCGGCACCGTACATGATCTACCCGTACATCTACGGCGTGCGCGCCGACGGCAGCTTCCCGGCGGGCGGCGACAACTTCACGTTCAGCCTGGGCGAGCGCAGCGTGGGCAGCATGGCGCTCGTGGGCGCGGCGGCCGGCGACGTGCATGCGGCGAATTACTACTGGAACGACATCATGCGCTACCGTAGCGCCTCGCACGTGGGCCTGTTCGAGGAGCGCCTGCTGTATCCGAAGCCGACGACAGCCGCGCCGACGACCGCGCTGCCGCTGTCGCGCCACTTCAAGACGGCCGGCAATGTGCTGATGCGCGACACGTGGACCCACGCGGAGGCGACGCTGCTGGACTTCAAATCGTCGTCGTTCATCAGCGAGAACCATCATCACCTGGACCAGAACGCCTTCTCCCTCAGCTACAAGGCGCCGCTGCTGCTCGATTCCGGCCGCTACGACAACTACGGCAGCGTGCATTGGCTGAACTACTACACGCGCACGATCGCGCACAATACGATCACGGTGTACGACGAGAAGGAGACATTCGGCGGCCGGTCGCTCGACGGCGGCCAGTGGTTCGGCACACGCGCGACCTATCCGACGATCGAACAGATCCAGCCGGGCGGGTCGAACGTGCTCGATGGCGTGGCCAGCTACGAGGAGGGGGGCGACTACGCCTACGTGACGGGTAACGCCAGCAAGGCTTACGTCAACAGCAAGATCGATCCGAACACAGGCTTCCTGCGCAGCATCGTCTACCTGCGTTCGCAGGTGCGCGGCGAGCAGCCGAAGATCCTTGTGTTCGACAGCGTACGCCCGACCAAGCCCAATATGGAGATCACGTCGCTGCTGCACAGCGTGAACAAGCCCACCAGCACGATCGTACCGAGGGACGAGCACAACGGTCGCTACAAGTTCGGCTTTGTCGGCGCCGCCGAGCCGCTGACGATCCGGAACGGCGACGGCATGGTGACGGTGCAACCGCTGCTGCCGGCGCAAAGCGACATCGCGCTGGTGGGCGGCCTGAATGAAGGCAGCTCGTGCGTGCAGGCGGCCGTGCCGGGCACGACGTCGTTCGAGACGCCCCGTGCCGAGTTCACGTCGCAGGATTGCCGCTTCATGGTGCGCACCAAGCTGCAGGACGGCACGATCGGGTGGCGCAACTTCGCGATCATGGATGAACCGCCAGAGCCGTCGCGCGACACCGATATCGGCGCCTGGCGCGTCGAGATCACGCCACGCACCGCGCCGGCCGTCGGGACGGCGCAGTTCTTCCTGAACGTGCTGCACGTGGACGACAGCGATGGTGCGACCAGCGGTGCCGCCGCGATCGCCAAGGCGCGCCTGTTGTCGTCGGATGGCAATGCCGTGGCGGTGGCGATGGCCGACGGCCGCGTGGTGGTGTTCCATGGCGGTGTCGCGCCATCCGCCACCACGGACGAAATCAGCTGGACGGTCGATGCGGGCTCGAAAGCGCCGACGTTGGTGGTAGGGCTGCAGAAGGGCGCGACCTATACGCTGACGCCGGTCAGCACGACGCGCATGAAGCTCACGCGCAGCAGCACCGGTACGCTGACGGCGCCGAACGGCGTTCTGAAGATCAACCGTAGCTGACGACAGATGCCCCGCGCGCGGGGCCATGAAAAAAACCCGCCGCGGCGGGTTTTTTTCTTTTGGCCGGCTACGCTCAGGCGAAGTTCTGGTTCACGAAGTCTCAGTTGACCAGGTTCCACCACGATTCCACGAACTTCGGACGGGCGTTGCGGTAGTCGATGTAGTAAGCGTGTTCCCACACGTCGCAGGTCAAGAGCGGCTTGTCGGCCGTCGTCAGCGGCGTTTGCGCGTTCGACGTGTTGACGATGTCCACCGAGCCGTCGGCCTTCTTCACGAGCCACGTCCAGCCGGAACCGAAGTTGCCGACGGCGGACTTGCTGAACTCTTCCTTGAACTTGTCGAACGAGCCCCACTTTAAGTATAGGCGGAATGGGGGCCCTGTTGCTCGGCGGTGGGCTGGTGCAAGGAGGAGGAGAGGGCAGGGGCCAGCAAGGCCATGCGTGGCGCCGGTGAAGGGGTCCGAGCCCCCTGATGGGGCACACTGCTGCCCTGGCCGCCCTTGCTTGAGGAGAGCGGCAGGCAGTTGTGGGGAGAGGCTGCGCCAGGCTCAACACCACGCGATCTGGGGTGGCCCCTGCGCTGAGGCCAGCTGAGCTGGCCGCGTGGGTAGTTGCAGGTGCTCCAAAATAGCGCGCACCCCGGCGGGTGCCGTCAGGTACGCCAGCACCTGGCGCCTGCCTCCACACCTCGAGCAGGCGAACACGTCCAGCGCGAATGTCCTGCGCAACAGCCCGGCCCAATCCAATCGCGGCGTCCGCTCTTTCTTGGGCTCCACCTTCGCGCCTGCCTCAGGCGGCGCTTTCTCCTCTTGCTGCTTCGGCTCTGCACTCGCTTGACGGAGCAGGAGCGTACCGGCACGCAGGTCTACCGAGTGATGAACCAGCGCAAGTACCCGGTGACGGACCATGATCCCGCACAAGTGAAGCTCGTGCCCAACGAGTCCATCAACCGCGTTCCCAACGGCTAGCCAGAATGGCCTGAATGGTGTCAAAGGAGTCGAAACGCGAGACTGGTGTTTCCAGGGGCGGCTGCTGCTGCGCCCCAGCGCGGAGGTGAACGAGGTGGTGGGAGGCGTGCTGGCGCTGCGCGAGCCCTACTAGGCCTTCGTCGCCTCATTTCGAGAGGCGGCGGCTCGCTGGAGTCAGGGGAATGTCTCGGCGCGTTTCCCACTCTTCTCCTTCCCGCCGCATTTCTCGCCAACTCGTGCTCCTCCAATTCTTTGACACCCTCTCCGGCGCTCTCTGAGTTCCTTCTGGGAAGGCGCCTCGTTCCTCCCTCTGAGGCGCCCAAAATGGCGAAAGTCGAGTCAAACGATTTGTAGGAGCGCCGCAGCATCGGCCTGGGGCTCTTCATCGTGGATCAGATCGTCCGGGCCCACGGAGGCAGCATCGAGGTGAGTTCCACGGCGGAGGAGGGCACGTCCTTCCGTGTCCTCCTTCCCCGAGAGGTGCCTCTCCACTCCACCGCCTCCGCCGCGAGCCGGATGAAAGTCAGACGGCTCGTGGGGAGCGAGTTTCATCTCTGGTCAAGGATTGATGACCTTGTACCGATCCTCCTCCTTCTTGCCCTCCGCTGGCACACACGGGCACTGCCCTATCGAGCCGACGTACTCGTCATTCCACTCCGACATGACCGCGATGTGATTGCCAGTCTTGTAGGGTTTGTCCTTGGCGCAAGGCGAGCAACGCGAGGCCCGTCCGAGTGCAGCGCGTTGTTAGGCGACATGACCCATCTCCGAGTCAGCGCGCGCGCCGGTAGTGGATGGCGACCGCGCCGCTGCGGAGCGGCTTCGCCGAGATCAGCTCGAGCCGTCGCGTGCTGGGCAGCCCGCTCTCGTACAGGGTCGGGCCGTGGCCGGCGATCCTGGGGTGGACGAGTAACTTGTACTCGTCGATCAGATCCAGCCGGTCCAGCTCGGTCGCGAGCTTGCCGCTACCAAGGAGCACGCCGTTCGGGGTCGCGTCCTTGAGCTTCTGTACGCCCGTGCGCAGGTTGCCGGCGATGTGGTGGCTGTTGGTCCAGGGGAAGTCCTTTCGCGTCGAGGACACCACGTACTTCGGCTTGGCCTCCAGCTTGACCGCCCACTCGCGCATCGCCGGCGGTGCCTCCGCGTCGCCGCGGGCGACCGCTGGCCAGTAGCTCTCCATCATCTCGTAGGTGACGCGGCCCCACAGCATCGCCCCGCACTCGTCCATGAGGCGGGTGAAGAAGGCGTGTGTCTCGTCGTCGGCGATTCCTTCCTGGTGGTCGACGCAGCCGTCGAGGGTGACGTTGATACTAAAGGTCAAGAGTCCCATGGTGTCCTCCGTTCGAGATACGCGACGAGCCGCTCGCCGACTGGCTCCAAGGACACGAGTCCAATTCGCGAGGTGCTCACCTTGTGTCGCCTAACTGTGATTTATACGGACAGCTTCGTCCGTTATGCACGGCACTCTGCCGTTATGCAAAGTCGCCTGTTCGCCCGAAAGCCGCACCAAGTCTAGGTTTGCCGTCATACTGTATGTTTGTACATTATTAAACAAACGTGAAACACGTCACACTTTTTTCGAGCTGAGTACGACGGCGGTGTAGGTGGAAAATGTAGTAGTGGCAACAGCCCCGACCTGGATCGGCGCGCCGTAGGAAAGTCCGGTACACCTCTTCTTCACCGGGCTGGAACTCTTACGGCGCGTGGCATCCCTGGTGCCTCCACCTCGGGCGAACCTCACGAGGTTGTAGGGTAGCCCCGGCCAGTTTCCCAGCCGGGGCCCCCGCCAGATCCGGACGAGGAGATTTCCACCATCCGGCTCTTCCGTTGGAAGTGGCTTATGGAGTGACACCCCAGGTGCGCACCCGGATGACGGGTCGCGGAAGCGGAAAACCCTTCAGCAGGTCCGCAAACCGCTTCCAGTTGAGCCGCGAGCGCTGACTTCGGCGGTTCAGCCATTTGTGCCACGCCCGCTCCGTCCTTTTGACGAGCAGTTTCGAAGGTCGCTGGACCCTTGCCCTCCTGTTGCCCCAATTTCGGGCGTCCACCGTGATGCCATCCACGCCCACCGCCGCGTTCTTCCTGAGCCGGTGGAACGCTCGCGTCAGCGCCCCCGCATCCAGCAGGTGCGCCAGCGAAGTGAACGTGGTGTTGAGGCGCTCAAGACAACCCACAAGCCCAGCTCAGGCTCTTGCCGCGCCCTGATGGGAGGGCGGCTGGGCAGCAGTGTGCCCTATGGGGGTGCTCGGCCCCCTACACGGGCCTGGCACACAGCTCGGGCGGCTCCCGTCCGCGGCCCTCCTCGGCCCTTCCGCTCCAGCCCTCACCTTCAACCGGCCTCCCATTTTTCTTATGCGCCGACGGCACCACCGCGAGCTGTTCAAGCAGCGCGCGCTCGAACTGCCCTTGCGTGCCATCTATCCGCGTGCTAGACACTGAACCATATGGCTCAGTATTCAGATGCCGGCCTCGATGCGTCGTTCGCCGCGCTCTCCGACGCCACCCGACGCGGTGTTCTGGAGCAGCTCGGGCGTGCGGAGGCCTCGATCACGGACCTCGCCGAGAAGTTCAACATGACCCTCACGGGCATGAAGAAGCACGTCGGTGTCCTGGAGCGGGCCGGGCTCGTGATCACGGAGAAGGTCGGGCGCGTGCGGACCTGCAAGATCGGCCCGCGCCGACTGGAGGAAGAGATGGCATGGCTTGAGAGGTACCGCCAGCTCTGGGACGCACGCTTCGACGAGTTGGACAAGGTTGTCGAGGAATTGAAACGGAAGGAGCAGGTCGATGGACGCAAGAAGAGAGAGTGAGCCCACACCCATGAAGAACCGCACGACTGTGGAACGGAAGTCCGAGCGCGAGACCGTCGTCACGCGAACTTTCAATGGTCCGGCACGCATCGTGTTCGAGGCGTGGACAAAGCCCGAGCTGTTCAAGAAGTGGTGGGTGCCGAAGTCGATGGGAGTGCCCCTGGTTTCCTGCGAGATGGATGTTCGTACCGGGGGCAAGTACCGTCTGGTGTTCGGCCAAGGGATGGCGTTCTTCGGTAGGTACATCGAAGTGACACCGCACTCGCGCCTCGTCTGGACCAATGAGGAAGGTGGTGACAATGGGTCCGTCACCACGGTGACCTTCGAGGAAAAAGGGGGCAAGACGCTGCTGGTCGTGAGCGAGCTCTACCCCTCGAAGGAAGCTCTCGACGCTGCCGGCACCGGGGCGGCGGATGCGCTGGTCGAGACGTTCCAGCAACTGGACGAGCTTCTCGTCACCCTGGGCGCGAGCGTAGGAGGGGCATGAAGTCCTCGTTCCCGCGGTCGGCCGCCTGGCTCTTCACTCCTCGACGACGAGAGAGTGAAGCCAGGCGAACCAGGGGCTGATCGCGGAGACGAGGGCCAACGCCTGAGCCGTGCGTCCAGGAAGGCAATCTGCTCGTTGAGGTGCAGCAGGAGGCTCAGCAGCGGGGCCACCTCCGCCTTCAACCTGCCCGGCAGCGCCAGAACCTCCACCCGCTTGACGAAGGACTCCACCTCCCCATCCGCTACCCGCAAGCCCTCACGCCTCACCAGGGCGCGCGCCTGAGAAATGGAGCGGGTGCGCGTGCGCACCAGCGCCTCGCGTACGGCCAGTTGCGCCCTCATGTGTCGCTGCTCGTCCGAGGTGCGGTGCGCGGGCCAGTACGCCCCCAACTTGCCAGCCTATTAGCCAATATACCTGGATAACGTCACACATTTACCCGGATGGAGCATGAGCCATTGAATGGCGCCCATGCCTGACCAGACCGCCGCTCGCTCCCTGCTCGTCCCCATCGCCCTGCCAGCGCGGGAGATCTTCCCGCCGAACACCATCAGCCCCGAGGCCCGCGCCGCCCTCGCCGCCAGCGCGGCGACGCCGGCCCAGATCCACCCCGCGCGCCACCCCGCCCCCAACGACCTCGAGGGCTGGCGCCGAGCGGTCGCCGCCACCAACGCCAGGTTCGCCCCGCTGGTGGACCAGATGCTGGGCGAGACCCGCTGCCGGGTCGAGACCTTGCCCATCGCCGGAGTGACCTGCTACGTCGCGACCCCACCCTGCCTGGATGCGGCGGCGGCCCGGCGGCTCTACCTCTATCTGCACGGCGGTGCCCTGGTGTTCGGCGGCGGGGCCTACGCCAAGGCCGAGGCCGCGGTGAACGCCGAGCGGCTCGGCATCACCACCGTGTCGGTCGACTACCGCATGCCGCCGGACCACCCCTTCCCCGCCGCACCCGAGGACTGCTTCGCCGTCTACCGCGAGCTGCTCAAGGACTGGGATCCGGCCCGTGTGGTGATCGGCGGCGCCTCGGCCGGCGGCAACATCGCGGCGGCGGCCACCCTGATGATCCGCGACCGGGGCCTGCCCCCGCCGGCCGCCGTGGCACTGCTGACGCCGGAGGTCGACCTCACGGAGTCTGGCGACACCTTCCAGACCAACGCGCTGCTGGACGTGACGCTGAAGGGCGGGCTGCCGGAGTGCAACGCCCTCTATGCGGGAGGCCACGACCTCGCCCATCCCTATGTCTCGCCGCTGTTCGCCGACTTCGGCCCCGGCTTCCCGCCGACCTTCATCCAATCGGGCACGCGCGACCTGTTCCTCTCCAACTCGGTGCTGCTGCACCGCAAGCTGCGGCGCGCGGGCGTCGAGGCCGAGCTGCACGTCTGGGAGGCCATGCCCCACCGCGGCTTCGGCTTCGGCTTCGGCGACGCGCCCGAGAACCACGAGATCGACGAGGAGCTCAGGCGCTTCATCGTCCGCCACTCCTGACGGCGGCCCAGACTGGACTCAGGCGGACAGCGGTCCGCGCGAGAGAAGGAGCTCTATCGCCCGAGCATCGGCCGGTGTGGCGGGCGTGAAGACGACCATGTCCAACCCGTCCGCGCCATTGACGGCGAAGGCCGAGTACTCGAGCGTGATCGGTCCAGCCACGGAATGGTGGAGGCGCTTCAGGCCTGCCCCATGGTTGCGCACGTCGTTCTCAGCCCAGAGCCGGCGGAAGTCGGCGCTGGTTGACTGGAGCTCGGCCACGAGCGCGGCGGCTTCGGAGCCACCTCCCGCGCGCGTGACATCGATGCGGAAGACCGAGAGCGCGAAGCGCGCATGCTCCTCCCAATCCGGCAGCGAGGCGCGCACGGCCGGGTCGCCGAACAGGCGCCTGAGCACGTTGCGCTCGCGGACCGGCATTGAGGCGTAGTCGGCCAGCACCGCGAGTGCCGCCGCGTTCCAGGCCACGATGTCCCACGTCGGCGTCTTCACATAGGCGGGGCTGGTCGGCAGGGCGTCGAGCACGCGCTGCAAGGAGGGCGTGACCGAAGGCGGCGCGGCTGGATGGAGCGGCGGTGGCCGCTGCCGGGCGAGCAGGAACAGGACCTCGCGGCCCGCCGCGTCGAGCTCCAGTGCGCGGGCGATTCGCTCCAGCGCATCGTCTGAAGGGGGGCCTCCACGCCCCTGCTCGAGCCACGTGTACCAGGTGACGCTGACGCCTGCCCGCGTCGCCACCTCCTCCCGCCTGAGCCCCGGCGTTCGACGCCGGCCCTGAGCGCCTGGTCCTGGTGACACGCGCGCCCGACGATCGCGGAGGAAGTCGCCCAAGGAGAGTTCCGAACCCGGCACGGTGTTAGTGCTCATACCCGTATAAGATATCGACTTTTCCGCCGCGCGGCCGCGCCCCATAACACGCTCACAACATCAGGAGACGGACATGCGTGTTTTCGTGACGGGAGCGACGGGTTTCATTGGGGAAGCGATCGTGCGCGAGCTGATCGCGGCGGGGCACCAGGTGCTCGGACTGGTGCGGAGCGACACCTCCGCCGCGGCCCTGGCGCGGTTGGGCGGCGAGGCGCATCGGGGCGAATTGACGGATCCCGGAAGTCTCACCGCGGGCGCCCGGGCGTGCGACGGCGTGATCCACACGGCCTTCATCCACGACTTCTCCGCCTATGCGGCCGCCTGCGAGACGGACAGGCGTGCGGTGGAGGTGCTGGCCGGCGCGCTGGAGGGCTCGGGCAAGCCGTTCGTGTCCACGTCCGGCACCGCGCTGCTGGCGCCCGGCCGCATCGGCAAGGAGGAGGACACGCCCGCGCCCGGGAGCGTGGCGGGCCTGCGTGCCGCGGCGGAGGCGATCGTCTTGGGGGCCGCCCGTCGCGGGGTGCGCTCCAGCGTCGTGCGGTTGCCGCCCTCCGTCCACGGCCCCGGCGACCACGGCTTCGTGCCCGCGCTGATCGACATCGCACGCCGCACGGGTCTCTCCGCCTTCGTCTCCGACGGAGCGAACCGCTGGCCCGCGGTGCACCGGCTGGACGCGGCGCGTCTCTTCCGGCTCGCGCTCGAGAACGCTCCCCCTGGAACGTGCCTGCATGGCGTGGCCGAAGAAGGCGTGACGCTGCGCGCGCTCGCCGAGGGGATCGGCAAGGGGCTCGGCGTTCCCGTCCGGGCCCTGGGCGCGGACGAAGCACGCACGCACTTCGATTGGCTCGCGAGCTTCGTCACCATCGACAACCCGACCTCCAGCACGCGCACCCGCGATGCACTGGGATGGCGCCCCCAGGGACCCGACCTGCTGACGGACCTGCGGGAAAACGGGTACTTCTCCTGAGGATTTTCCCTAGCCAGGCCGAAGTGGGAGCTCCAGCGTCGCCGTGGCTCCCTTGCCGACTGCCTCACTCTCCGCTGCGCAACGCCCTCGCCTTGAGTGAGCTCCGGGAGGAGCAGCAGCAACTCCGGGAGGAGCTGGCCCGCCCCGGACATCTCGTGGGGGACAGCCCGGCCATGGAGTCGCTGCGCGCGCTCATCGCACGCGTGGGCCCGAGCGACACAGCCATCCTCATCACCGGCGAGACAGGCACGGACAAGGAGTGCGTGGCGAGGGCACTCCACCTGGCCTCAGGGCGCAAGGGGCGACTGGTCGCGGTCAACTGCGCCGCCATCCCCGCCACGCTGCTGGAGAGCGAGCTGTTCGGCCACGAGCGAGGAGCCTTCTCGGGAGCCACCACGCGGCGGCTCGGCCGCATCGAGCAGGCGCATGGGGGCACTCTGTTCCTCGACGAGCTCGGGGACATGCCGCTGGAGCTCCAGGCCAAGTTGCTGCGCGTGCTGGAGACGAAGGAGGTGGAGCGACTGGGCGGAGGGCTGCCCATCCCCGTGAACGTGCGCATTCTCGCGGCCACGCACAGAGACCTCGCGCAAGCGGTGCGGGAGGGCCGCTTCCGGCAGGATTTGTACTTCCGGTTGAACGTGCTCCCCCTCTCGCTGCCGCCCTTGCGCGAGCGGCCCGAGGACATCCTCCCGTTGGCGAGGGCCTTCGCGGCGGAGCTGGCCGGGCCGAACGTCCCGCTGGAGCTCGCGCCCGGAGCCGAGGAGGCCCTGCGTACCTGGCCCTGGCCGGGCAACGTGCGCGAGCTGCGCAACTTCATCGAGCGCCAGAACCTGCTGCGGGGAAACGGCCCGCTCACCCTCACGCCCGAGTCCCTCACGGGCCCCGCGTCCCTGAAGGCCGCGACACCTTCGCAGCTCGTGCTGGGCCAGAAGAGCTACCGCGAGCACGTGGACGACTTCGAGCGCACGCTCATCAAAGCCGCGCTGGAAGAGGGAGGCAGCATCGCCGGGGCCGCGCGACTCCTGCAGGTGGACCGAGGCAACCTCCACCGCCGCATCAAGGCACTCGGTATTCCCGCCACGTGACGCGGTAGGCAGGGAGATGCAATGAAGTTCCGGGGCAGGTGCATGCGCCTGTGTCGACGGTAGCCGGGGCACTCACCGCGAGGCAGCACTCTTCAACCAGAACTGACGCCCCTTGCTCCGCAGTGCCTCCCCCCAAGAACTCCGAGAAGGAACGGGAGATCTGCTTGCAGTAAGCCGGGTCCGGCCAAGCCTCGTGGTCGCCATCGATGAGTGGATAGCGGCCGTTTTCTTGATGGGCCACGTCCACCAGCACGTAGTTGCCATCCTGCACGTCGCAGAGGGCATACATTGACGAGGGGCCGTGCGCGTCATCGTCGTTTCGCTTCCCGAAGATGGCGACCCGCGCCCGGACGATCTTCGACAAAGGAAGGATCCAATAGGGACAGTCCGTGGGTGTCTTGAACAACCGCGCGCCGTTGCAATGCAGGTAGAAAGCCCGGAGATCCGGGTCCAGCATCCAGCCCATCCGCTGCTCGAATGCTTCGATCTCCTCGGGCGCTGCGGGCGGATGCGGGAAGTGCTCGCGGGAGACCTCTTCGAGCAGGCGCATCATGGGCGTGGCCATCATCTCAGTCCGGTATCCGTTCAGCCGATCTCATCCTTCAACCAGAAGGCTTGGCCATCACGCAGTGCCCGCGCCAAGAAGTCCGAGAAGGAGGTGGCGATCTGATCGCAATAGTTCGGATCCGGCCACGCCTCGTGCCAGCCGTCGATGACGGGGTAGCGGCCATTCTCCTGCCGGGCCACATCCACCAGCAGGTAGTTACCATCCTGCACGTCGCAGAAGGCATACACTGACGCCGGACCCCACTTGTCGTCATCCTCACCGTAGATGGCCACCCGAGCCCGGACGATCTGCGAAAGAGGAAGTATCTGGTAGGGGGAATCGGGGAGCCGATCAATCAACTCGGCGCCGTTGCAATGCAGGTAGAAGGCCCGAAGGTCCGGGTCCAACTTCCAGCCCACCCGCCGCTCGAACTCCTCGATGTCCTCGAGCGTGGCGGGCGGATACGGAAAGTGCTCGCGGGAAACTTCTTCGAGCAGGCGCAGCATGGGCGTGGCCATCGTCAGTTGTCCGTGTAGGGCAGCTCGGCTCCCACTGTATTCCAGGGGGCTTTGCCGTCGTAACAGCCGGGGTATTCCCTGGTGTAGACGTCATGAACGAGCGGCTGCGCGGGGAAGATGTTGTGGGGGTCCACCGGATTCCCCCCATGCTTGAGGTCCCGGACGTGGTGTCCTGGCCACGCCTTGCCCGTCTCCTCGGGCCAGTCCCCGAACCTCTTGCTCCACTCCTGCCGGAATGCGTTCCTCCGGCCCTCCCATTTGTCGCGCTCGGTACGTGTCGCCAGCTTTGACAGCTCGGCGTAATCGCAGCAGCAGTGATAGATGCCGTAACGGCTCCCAGCCTCAACATCCACGGGCAAGACAAAGAGACTCCCTTCCCAATCGAGTTTCAGATCGGCCAGCCACATGCAGCCCTTGAGCACGTGCCCCTCACTGGCGCACTGCATCTGACATTGATTCATGAACTCCCGGCGGCACTGCCAGGGACCGTAGAAAAGGGTCGTCTTCATCCGCCCGCCCGGCACCGTCAGCCAGGGCAGTTCCTTCTTCACTGCGGGCTTGGCCCCGGGAGATGGAGTGGGTTTGGTTCCGAGGTTGGCTGAGCCACACCCGGTGAGGAACACCCACAGCACCACCGCTCCGGCCAGCTTCATGGGAATTCCCCCTCTGGTCATCGCCATCCCCTTTTGGCTCCTGCAGGTGGACCGAGGCAACCTCCACCGCCGCATCAAGGCACTCGGCATCCCCGCTGTGTGACCCGATAGGATGGCGTCACCATCCAACGTTGAGGGGGACACGACATGAACGCCAAGCAGGCCCGCGAGTTCTATCTGGAGTACATCACCACCATTTACAACGAGGGCCGGGTTGATCAGCTCGAGCGGTTCTACGCGCCCGACGTCGTCCCCCACCCACCCGTTCCCGGAGCAGAGTCAGGTCTGGAGGGGTTCAGGCAGGGCGTGAAAGGCTTCCTGGAGGCATTCTCTGAGGTCCGGCTCACCCTCGTCGACTTCGTCTTCGAGAAGGACATCATGGCGCCCCGCATAACCATGACCGGCATCCACGTCGGGAACTTCATGGGCATTCCAGCCACCGGGCGGCGCATGGAGATCGCCGACCACCCCCACTACCGGCTCCGGGACGGAAAGATCGTCGAGTACTGGGACATGCCGGACCTGCTCACGCTGATGATCCAGCTCGGGGCAATTCCCGCTCCCGGCCAGGGCACCTAAGCGACACCCTTCAACCAGTCATGGCGCCCCTTGCTCCGCAGGGCCCGCTCCAAGAAGTCCGAGAAGGAGCTGGCGATCTGCGCACTGGCAGCCGAGGCTGGCCAGGCCTTTGGATCGCCGACAATGAGCGGATAGCTGCCGTTCTCTTGACGGGCCACGTCCACCAGCACGTAGTTGCCCCCCTGCAGGTCGCAGAGGGCGTACATCGATGCGGGGCCATGCGCGTCATCGTCGCTTCGCTTCCCGAAGATAGCCACGCGCGCCCGGACGATCCTCGACAGGGGGCGGATCGAGTACGGACAGTCCGTGGACGTCTTGAACAACTTCGCGCCATTGCAATGCAGGTAGAAAGCCCGAAGGTCTGGGTCCAGCTTCCAGCCCATCCACTGCTCGAACGCGTCGAGCTCCTCGGGCGTGGCGGGGGGAAGTGGGGAGTGGTCGCGGGAGACCTCTTCAAGCAGGAGGCTCATGGGCGTGGCCATCGTCAGTTGTCCGTGTAGGGAAGGTCCGGTCCCACTGTATTCCAGGGAGCCCGACCGTCGTAGCAGGCGGGATCGTGCTCGTTCCGATGTCATCAGTACATCACCCCGCGACATCACGATGTGGGAATGACATCCTCGCCACGGCTCGGACCTCGTGTTTTCGCGCAGTTGCAGCACCCGGCGACCTGGAACGCTACGTGCTCATCCCCTCCCGCATGAACCGCACCGCACTCCTCCTCTGCTTCCTCTCGCTCGGGGCCAACGCGCAGGACACCGCTGGCTCCAACACTCCGGCCGTGGACACCAACACCCCGGCCACACCCACTCCCGCCCCTGTGGACACGGCGCCACCGCCCACGGGCGCCACCGAAGCGCCTCCCTCACGCGAGGAAGATCCCTGCCTCGCCGAGGAGGAGGATGAAGCGGACGCCGAGGTGCTCGGCGCGCTGCGGCTGATCATCAACGGGGAGAACCGCGCGCTGGCGAACGTGAAGCTTGAGGGACTCGAGCGCATCCCCGAGCCGGTGGTGCGCGAGCTGGCCCGCGTTCCCGCTCAAGGCCCGATCTCCGCGGAGCAGGCCGCGCTCATCCTCCAGCGACTGGCGCGCACGGGGCTGTTCGCGAAGGTGACGCCCGCGGTGCGGCTCTCGGAGGGCTCGACGCCCGTGCTGGTGGTGACACTGGAAGAGCAGCCCTACGTCGCGAGCGTGGACATTGAAGGACTGCGCTCGGACGAGCTGCGGGACGTACAGGACGAGCTGTTCCGGCTACCTCCCTACTCCTTCGACGAAGGCGAAGACAAAGACGACGACACCACGGTGAGGGTGCGCATCGAGACGCGAGAGGCTCGGGTGCACATCGCAACCACCCGGGAGTGCCCGTCGCCGTACCCGCCGAGGCAGCTGCTGGCCTCGTACAAGCAGGGCCAGTTCCACCCGGGCTTCGTGTGGCGGGGTCTGCCCGGGGCGCTGGAGCGCGCGTTGGACGAGATACGGGATGAGGGCTACCAGCTCGCGAACCTCGAGGCCACGCTGACAACGGACGGGCGGTTGGTGGTGCGGGTGGACGAGGGGACGGTGGAGGCCGTGGAGGTGCAGGGCGTGGAGGAGGACGTGGCAGCGCGAGTGCGCGAAGTGCTGGGCATCAAGCCCGGCGACGTGCTGCTGCGCAGCGACCTGCGCCGTGCGGAGGAGCGGCTGGAGACGGAGCTACCCTTCCTGGCGCTGCGCGACGTGGAGACGAGCGCCGAGCCAGCCACGCGCTTCGTGGAGGAGCGCGGCGAGGACGGCGTGCGGCGCTACCGGCCAGAGGAAGAGAAGGAGAGGAGCAGGCAGAGGAAGCCCAGGAACGAGGAGGTCGAGCTGTCCTGGGAGGGGCTGTCGGGGAGGTGGAAGCACGGGACGGAGGACGCCATCACCACGCAGGGGCGCCGCGTGGTGGTGCACGTGAGCCCGAGGGACCCCTCTTTCGACGTGGACCTGATTCCCATGCACACGCAGGTGACAGGCTTCGCGCCTGGCCTGTCGGGCTCGATGAAGCTGTGGGACGTGCGCAACCGGGTGCACCTGGGGCTGGACGCGGCGCTGACCATTCCGCTGCGCTGGGGAGGCCAGCGGATTCCGGGCGATCCGGAGCGGACGTCATTCCAGCGGCGGCTCAACTGGCTGGCGGGGGCGAAGCTTCAGGTGCCCGTGTTGCGGCTCGCGGAAGCAGGCGTTCAGATCTACGACTTCACGGACACCTTCGACCGGTGGCGCATGGGGGCGATCGACTCGTACATCTACTCCGCCCTGCTCAACCGTCCGGACTCGGAGTACTTCCGTCGCCGCGGCTACACGGGCTTCGCCACCTGGCGCTTCGGACCGAAGTGGCTGCTGGGCGCGGAGTACCGCCGGGACACGTATGACTCGCTGGTGAGCTTCTCGCCGCCGTTCTCCCTCTTCCGGAGAGACTCGGCGCCCTTCCCTAACTCGCCGGTGGACGAGGGGCGGATGGCGTCGGTGGTGGGCCGACTCGAGTACGCGAGCGACGCGGGCCGAGCGGAGAACGTGGGCTCGCTCTTCCGCAACCCCGAGCTGTCGCTGCTGCGCAACGACTGGGAGTGGCCGGAGCGCACGGCGGTGCGCAGCCTGCTGACGGTGGAAGTGGGTAGTCCCGAGCTGGGCGGTGACGAGGAGTTCCGCTTCTGGAAGGTGGTGAGCGACAGCGCGCTGTACGTGAATACCAGCCGTCATGGAGGCCTGCGGCTGCGCTTGCGCGTGGCGGGAGGCGAAGACCTGCCGTTGCAGAAGCAGGAAGCCCTGGGCGGGTGGAGCGCGCTGCGCGGCTATGCCTTCAAGGAGTTCCGAGGAGATGCCTCGTTGCTCGCGAGCGCGGAGTACCGATGGGGCTTCCTGGGGGCCTTCGCGGACGTGGGCTCGGTGCACCAGGGAGAGGCGGGCTGGATGGATCCGCGGTTGGGTGTGGGCGCGCAGCTCTACTTCGGGGACTCGGTGCACCTGAGCGTGGCGTGGCGCACGGACGAGCGGGCGTCCCTCAGCCCCGAAGCGCGGCTGTTCTTCGTCCGGCCCTTCTGAGACACCATGAGGGGGCTCGGAAAGAGCACGAGGAGGAGGCTCGGCGTGGCCCTGGTGGCTGCGATGGGCCTCTTCGCGTCCCGAGCCGGGGCGGAAGAAGCACCGCGGGTGACGTGCTCGGCGACGCGGGTGGGACGGCGTGTGGTGGTGCGGCCCGAGGCACTCGCGCTGGTAGCACCCGAGTTGGAGAGGCTGATCCGGCTTGGGCTCGCGGGGAGGCTGGAGGTGGAGCTGACGCTGCTGCGCCACCGGCCGCTGTGGTTCTCCTCGCGCGTGGACGCGACCAAGCTGACGCAGGTGCTGGCGTACTCAGCAAAGGCGGGCGGCTGGATGTTGGACGGAAGGCCGCTGGCATCGGGGCCGGAGACGCTGGAGCTGGAGCGGGTGGCGTGGACGCTCGACGAGGAACCGGAGGAGACGGCGGCCCTTGTGGTGGAGGTGGGAGTGCGGCTGCAGGTAGTAACGGCGGCGAGCCTGGGAAAGGTGGCGCAATGGCTCACGCAGGGGGAGACGGCAGAGGAGAAGCGCTCGGCACTGACACGGGGCCTACTGCGCACGGTGGCGGAGGACCTCACGCGTGGAGCCGAGGGCCGCTGTACCGTCCAGACTCCGTAGTGAGCGGGTGCCCCACTACTCCCTCTCCCCTTGGGAGAGGGTGGGGGTGAGGGTAACCGAGCCCGTTCTTTTCAACCCGTGGCCCATAGTGTGGACAGGGGATTCAACCCAGTTTCACTCGATACCCTCACCCCCCGCCCTCTCCCAGAGGGAGAGGGAGCACTACCCCACCCGCTTCTTCGGGCTCGCATAAGGAGTGAGGAGGTCGGGCCGATCCACCAGACAGCGCAGCGCCCTGCCGGCGAAGCTCTCCAGCTTGTCGATGAAGGCGAAGTCGTGCTCGTCGCCCGCCTCGTGCGCCAGCTCATGCAGGACAATGCCGAGCGTCTGCGGCGCCAGCGGATCATCCAGCCGCACCTGCCCACGCATGTTCACGCGCAGCACACGGCGCTCACGGTCGTACTCCGCGTCCACATGAGCGCTCGGGTCACGCACCTTGCGCTCGAAGAACTCCACGCGCACTTCCCGCCCGATCAGCTCTCGCGAGAGGCAACGCACCATGCCCACGAAGCGCTCGGCGCGGGGCCCGGGGTTCACCAGGACGTCACGCGGTGGGCCCTCCATCCGTTCCACGTATGCGTCCGCGGACTCCACGATCGTCTCGAGCTGCTCCAGCGCCGTGAGCGGCATGCCCCGCAGATCCACCACCTTCGCCCCGAGCTGGCGCGCCCGGTCATCTGTCCGCGCATCCACCGACAGCACCGCGCGCGGTGGCAGCACCTTCGCCACGTAGGCCTCGAGCGCGTCCTCGCTCAGCGTGAAGTGCGAGAGAACCTCCGTCACCCACGCACCTGACAGCTCCTGGCGGTTCAGCTCGGGCGCCAGCGACTCGAGGAGGATGGCCGCCAGCGTGCGCTTGTAGGCATCTCTCGCGGCATCGCGCTCGGCCGCCAGCGGAATGCGCTGCTGCACGTCGACGTGCCACGGCAGGTGGTGCGGCTCCACCGGCAATCCCAGCTCGAAGAGATGAGGCGTCTCACCAGGGCGCGGGTGGTAGAGGTCCACCCGAGTGGCGCGCTCGACATACCGCTCCACCCCCCGGTGCAGCTCCACCGTCTCCAGCACGCAGTCCTCCAGCGACTCCTTCACCCGAGGCGTCCGCACCGTGCGACCATTGATGATCAGCTCGACCCCAGGCGGAGGGATGGTGAGGCGCAGCAACCCGACAGCCTCCTCGCGCTCGCTGACACTCGTGCGGCGGAAGAGCCGCAGGCACGTGCCCACCAACCGCGTGTTGGGCTTCACGTGGCGCCCGGTGTGATCAAAGACGAGCGTGCGCCCCACCGTCTCCACCTCGGCGTGGTCGCTCGCGGCGATCATCTCTTTCAAGCCACGGCCCTTGCGTCCCCGCCACGTGGGAGGCGTGTCCTTCTCCCCGAGGAAGACGGTGAAGGCGAACTCGTCACGCGCCAGTCCCGCGGGCGCATCGTCCTCGATGCGGACCTCGTCCTCGGCCAGGCGCACCTTCACCCGGCTCGCATTCTGATCGAAGGCGTTCTGCAGCGCTTCACGAACGAGCTGACCGAGTGGCCGGGCGCGATTGGAGCGCCTCCATCCCTCCTCCGACAACTCGAACCACTCCGCACGACCATTCCGGGCCTGGCTCATCCAGCCCTCAACACCTCGGGACGTGCATCTCTTCCCGCGCGAGCTCTCTCGAATGCCCACCTTCCAAGAAGATGACGCGACACTCGCTCCACCAGGGCGGGTGAAAGATGACGCGGCGCTGGCCTATCAGCCCGGGGGAGTGCTAGGCCCCTCCGCAGAAGTCGCTGTCTAGCTCTTCTTCGGGGGAATCCAATGCGATTTGCCGTTGCACGTTCCTGGGGTGTTCTTCTCGCGGCCTCCTTGATCAGCGCATGCTCCTGCTCCGGCGGAGGCGGAGGTGGCAAGGACGGAGGAGGTGGAGGCGGAGGAAGCACCGATGCCACGCACTTCTTCCTGCCCACCAAGACAGGCGACAACACCGCGGCCCCCTCGCTCGCGGTGGATGGCGCGGGGGGAGTGCACACAGTCTACCCCACGTATGCGGGAGGCGGCGCGTATTACGCCTATTGCGCGAACGGCTGCCAGCGCGCGTCGGACATTTCGGTCGTGCGCTTTGAAACCGAGGGAACGGTCGCCAACGTGGCGCTCACGCTCAACGCGCAGGGCAAACCTCGCGTGCTGATGTCCGCGTACGCCAAGGTGTACTACGCCTCGTGTGACAGCAATTGCACCGACCAGAGCGGCTGGAAGGTGACGCCGATCATCGAGCACAGTGGAAAGAAGGAAGTGACGGGGCCGGCGTTCGCGCTCGATCCCCAGGGCCGGCCGCGCTTCCTGCTCCACACCCACATCACATATGCCGGCATCGGCCAGGGCGAGCCGCGGACCGAGTACGTCACCTGCGACACGAACTGCCATGATCCGAGCGCGTGGAAGGCGTACCCCATCGCCGAGCAGATCTGGCATCGGACCCGGCTCCGCTTCAACGCGGAGGGCCAGCCCCGTCTGGGCACCATCGTGCGCCTCCCCGACGCGAGCGTGGGCTTCAGGGACTACGGCACCTACGTCGAGTGCCACGGCGACTGCACCCAGGATGACGCCTGGGAGGGCGTCGCGCTCGTGGAGGCCTACGCGGACGAGAACGAGGCGGTGACGCTCAAGCCGTCGATCTCCCTCGACCTCACCTCCAGCGGAGCGCCTCGGCTCCTCGTCCTCGCCGCGGGCGCGGGCTCGAAGAAGCAGCTCCTCTACATGTCCTGTGATCAGCAGTGCAAGACCGGGGATCAGAACTGGACCCGGCAGCTCGTAAGCGAGAACGCGGAGATCACCGACGGAGTGGATCTCGCGCTCGATGCGCAGGGACACCCCCGCGCCGTCTACTCGCTCGACTACAACATCATGCTCGCGAGCTGCGACGCGACGAACTGCACGGCGACCGATGCGAAGTGGACGCCCCAGGTGGTCGAGGCCGCGAACAACATGAAGGCGGACGAGATCTTCCTCTACGAGAACTGCACCGTCGGCACGTGGTTCCTGCACACGCCCTCGCTCGTGCTCACCCGGGATGGTGGGGCAAGGATCGGCTACCAGTCGCGGGACGTGAGCGGCGGTTGGATCAAGAAGGATCCGAATGGACCGGACTGCGTCGCTGGAACCGACATGACGTGGAGCCGGCTCGCGGTCATCAAGCCCTGACACGCTGAAGGGCGGGGCTTGGCTCCCCTGGGGCGCGCCTGAAGTGGCGCGCCCCAGAGGGACTGCTCAGCGGATCTCGCTCTTGCAGGTCGCGCTGCAGCCGTCGTAGTTGGTGTTGTTCCCGTCGTCGCACTCCTCGCCGTAGTCCGGGTGGTGGACCCTATCGCCGCAGCGGGGAGCGAACACGCAGCTCGGGGCGCACTGCCCGTAGCCGCCATCGTTCACGCCGTCATCGCACTGCTCGCCCTCATCCACCTTGCCATTGCCGCAGGCGGACGTGCACACGGAGCGGCGCGTGGCGAAGTTGTTGAGCGTGAGCTGGTACGAGGAGCCCGAGGTGTGGCGCTCCGCCTGGAACACGACAACCTCGTAGATCTTGCCCACAGAGAGGCCGAGCTCCCCTGCTTTCTGGGAGAGGGTGATGGTCCCCGACTCCGGGTTATGGACGCCGCCGAGGTCGAGCGCCAGGCGGCCATTGATGAACACCCAGACATCATCATCGCCCCGGAAGGAGAGCACCTCGTCGCCCTCGTACTGGAACCAGTAGCGGGCCTCGCTCGTGAAGTTGAAGTTGTGAGCAACTCCGTTGGCGTCGTTGCGCTTGCTCTCCTGGCCCGACGCCACCCAACCCGCGTTGTCGAGCGGGAAGAAGCTCTGGCTATCGAAGAGGTACGAGCCCTTGTCGGCCTGAAGGTCGAGCTTCAACGTACCGACCACCGTCTTGTTGACGTTCGGCGTGTCCCTGTACCACTGGTCGAACGCGGCCTTGCCATGGGTGGTGTTGGAGCTGACGCCCTCCTTCGCATAGACGGGCTTGCCATCCGGACCCAGCGTGGTGGCGACGATGCCCTTCTCCGCGCCGTTGGCGTTCTCGAAGTCGATGTGGCCGGTGGACGGGTAGAAGCCAATGCCCATGAAGTCGCGGTAGACGATGGGAATCTCCACACTCGGCGGGAGGGCGCTCTCGACGAACTCGCAGGAGAAGCCCTCCTCAATCTGACACGTCGGAGAGCAGCCATCATGGGCGCGGGTGTTTCCGTCATCGCACTGCTCGGTCGTGTCGCCGGGGAGCATCACGCCATCCCCGCACACGGCCTGACAGACGCCATTGGAGCACCGGGGCTCTCGCTGGCACAGGGGCGAGCACCCATCGCCCATGTTGTTGTTGCCGTCGTCGCACTGCTCGGCTCCCTCAATCAGCTTGTCGCCGCAGACAATGGGGGTGCAGGGCTGACCGGGCTGCTCACACTTGTACCCGAACTCGAGGCGACACGTGGCACTGCAGCCGTCTCCCGCCGCCGCGTTGCTATCGTCGCACTCCTCGTCACCCGCGAGGATCGAGTCACCACACTCAGCAGCCCAGCAGCGACCGCCGGTCGGCATGCAGGCCCAGCCGGGCTCCGTGAAGCAGAAGGCCGAGCAACCATCGCCATCGGTCTTGTTCCGGTCGTCGCAGGTCTCGCCCGCGACCACGGTACCGTTGCCACAATCGTGACCCTGCGTGCAGGCCTTGCCCGGCTCGACGCATGCCCACCCCTGCTCAACCTCGTTGCAGAGCGCCGTACACCCATCGCCGCTCGTCGTGTTGCCGTCGTCACAGGCCTCCGTGTCCTGTTTCACGCCGTCGCCGCACTGGCTGTCATTTCCTCCGGGCGGGTTTTTGTCGCCACCTCCACATGACACGAACGAAACGAGAAGAGAGGCGAGCACGAAACTCACGAGCCGCGATCGGGAAGGACGGATGGACATGAGAGCGAATGCTGAGAGTGCCAGGCCCGGAGTGTCAATCCGCCCCACTGCGGCTACACGTGGTTACATGGGGAGGGGCCGGCCCGGTTGCCGGCCCGCTTGAAGCGTGCCGCACCGCATCCCGTTGACTCACCGCGAGGAGAGAGCCGCCACCAGACGAGCCGCCTGCTCGCGGACTTGGCGCTCCGTGCTGGCCTGGGCTCGCCGCGCGTGCGTGAGCGCCTTCGATGCATCGCTGTCCGCCAGCGCGAGCGCCAGGTTGAGGTGCACGCCCAGGTCGTCCGGGTGACGGGCCAGGGCCTTCGCCAGCACGGCGCGCGCCGCGGCCGCTCCACCCGGACGCGACAGGTGCAGCACCGCCAGGTCATTGGCCGGCCCCACCTCTTCGGGAGCCAGCTTCACGGCCTCCTCCAGCAGGCGCTGGGCCCCGGCATCATCCCCCTGCCTGCGGCGCAGCTTCGCCAGTGCCAACCGGACGTCCGTGGAGCCCGGAACACGCTCGAGCGCCTGCCGGAGGTTGCGCTCGGCATCCTCGTTCTTTCCCGCCATCAGCAGGGAGATGCCGTGCAGGTAGATGGCGTCCGCGCTCTGGGGCAACAGCAGGCGCAGCTCAATGGCGGACCGGACCGCCTCCTCGGGAGCACCCGCCGCGAGGCAGACCGTGACGAACTCGCGGTGGAGGCTCGGCTCGCGCGGCGCACGCAGGAGCGCCTGACGCAGGTTCATCATCGCCGGGCCCAGCTTTCCCTGCATCACCTGCACCCGCGCCGCCAGCAGCAGCGGCAGGTGCTCCGTGCGGGAGTTCCCCGCGGCGTCCTGGTAGCACTTGAGCGCCTCGTCCAGACGCTTCTGACCCTGGAGCGCCATGCCCAGGTAGGTGAGCACCTGGGTGAGGCCCGGCTGCAACCGCAAGGCGCGCGCCAGCTCGCGCTCCGCGGCGACGTACTGGTGGGCCGTCAGCAGGGCCCGGCCGTGGTTGAGAATCTCGAAGAAGCCCGCCTTGGGTTGGGAGGCCAGGGCACCGAGCAGTTCCAGCGCGCGCGAGTTGCCCGCCTCGGCCTCGAGCCGCGCCAGGTGGCTGAGGGCCTCGGGGTGCGTGGGATGCAGCTTCACCAGCCGCTGGAGAAGGGTACGCGCCGCCGTGTCGTCGTATTGCGCGAGTCGCAGGCGAGCCAGGCCCAGCAGCGCGCCGGCATCGGAGGGGTTCTGTTCGAGCGCCTTCTCGAAGTCGCGAGCCGCCTCCTTGAGGAGGCCCTGCTTCATGAGTCGCACGGCGGAGGCGGCCAGCTTGGAGACGGTCATAGCGTTGGAGGCGTTCATGGAGTGGGAGACGTTCATGGCGTTGGAGAGCAGGAGGGATGTGAGGGGATTCAGAAGGGGTAGATGTCCTCGAGGAAGTCCCCCACGTTCTCCGCCACGTCGCCGATCACCTCGCCCAGATCCTCGGCTGCTTCGATGACACTCTCGGCCACGTCCCCCACGAACTCCACGCCGAGCCCCGCGGCCGTCTCGACGAGGGCCTCGAGGATGTTGCCAGGGTTGATGGAACCCTCCACCTCCACACCCACGCCAACGCCGGCAACGACCTCCACGCCTGCCTCGAACTCGATGGAACCGTTTTCTCCCGTGCCAATGTCGAAGTTCGCGCTGCCCGCCACGCCCGCGGTCGCGCTGGCGGTGATGCTGCCCTCGGCGAGCACATCTCCCTCATGCTTGAGCTCGATGGAGCCCGAGATGCTGGCCTGTACGCCCGCGAACCCCTCCGCCGAGGCGTTGATGGACACCGTTCCATCCGTGCCCACCACCAGGGAGATGTTGATCTCCCCATGGACACCGGCCTCGATCATCGCCGAGAGATCCACCTCCACGGTGTACGTCTCGCCGCCGACCTCGAACTCGTAGGTCTGGTTGGCACTGGCCCCGGCCTCCGCCGCCGTGGCGTCAACCTCGACGGTGACCCCCACTTCGAGTCCTTCCTGAGTGAGCTCCGCGTTCGCGTCGAGGTTCACATCGAACGAGGGACCCTCCACGTACGAGTCCGTCTCGACATCTCCGGCCGCGTACGAGCGGGTCGGGGCCGCCGCAGCGGAGCTCCGCTGACCTGCCACGTTCGAGCGCGCAGCCCCTGCATCAAAGGAGGATCGGCCATTCAGGATGTCGAGCGCGGATTGCGGCTCGTTCAGCCCCCGTCCCTGGAGCGTCCCCGCTCGGGCGATGGACGGCGCAGTGAGGGTGTTCTGCGCCGGGCGAAGCTCCACCTTGAGACCCTGCTTCCTCTCGGAGGGCTGCGAACCGAGGCGAGGCTCCACCCGCGAGGCCTGCACACGAGCCACGTTCGGCTTCGATGCAGGGGACAGGGAAGGCGAAAGGCGGGGAGAGCTGAGGCGAGAGGAGAGGGAGTTCATGGGGGGCTCCGAGCAGCAGCGGGTCGGTCGCTGCGAGGTTGCTCGTGTGTACGGAGCCCTGGACCAGGCGGTTACATGCGGTCTTTTTTTCCTTAAAAAAGGGAGAGCAGCGCCACGCGAATCAGGGGTCCAGCCAGCTCGAGTCCGTGCGACCCAAGCCCTTCAGAGCCCGCTCTGCCGCCTTCACGCCGAACCAATTGGCCTCCTCAAAGAGGGCCATGCCACCCAGGTCCGAGTGCGCGAAGTGCAGCGCGTCGCCCAAGCTCTCCTGGGCCGCGAAGCGCGCCGGGCTCCACATGAAACCTGGAGAAGGACGCACCATGGCGTGCCCCCAGCGCATCACCTCCAGGCGCCGCGCCTGACCGGCGATACCTGGGTGCGCAGCCATCAGGTCTGCCATCACCAGGCCCTCCCACTCGGCGTAGCCGGCGGAGAGAACCTTCTGTCGCTCGGCCTTCACGTCGAGTCCGGCCATGGGCAGGTACCAGGTGAGCACCGTGGGGCCGTGCTCCACCATGCGCAACCGCTGGTGCGTGGCCACCACGTAGCCCAGGCTTCGGCTCTCGTAGAAGACATTGTCCCAGGCCTGCGGGAAGCCAAAGGACATGGGCGACTCGGAGAGCGTCAGGTTCGCCACCACCCACGGCCCGTACTGGAAGGCGCCCAGCCACTCGGGGCGCTTCTGCCGCCACGGCGCCACCACGTACCCCGCAACGAAGCGCGGGCACGCC
Source organism: Archangium minus (assembly GCF_044360475.1). Classification (NCBI taxonomy): domain Bacteria; kingdom Pseudomonadati; phylum Myxococcota; class Myxococcia; order Myxococcales; family Archangiaceae; genus Archangium; species Archangium minus. Next base: position 2,571,240 of record NZ_CP043494.1, on the reverse strand, counting down.
AGCACCACCTGCCGCGCCCGGTACGCCCGAGGCTTCCCCGTGCCCGCCTCCACCGCGTCCACCCGGCAGCCGCCCTCCACAGGCTCCACCGTGTGCACCAGCACATCCCGCTCCACCTGTCCCGGAGGCAGCGAGGACATCAGTTGATTCACCAGCCGGCCGTTGCCCTCGGGCCAACTCAGGAAGCCTTCGCTGCGCTCGCCCTTCCCGTCCTGCCGCGCGGCGAAGTACCAGATGCCCGCCCACGCGGAGACGCCCTCGGCCGTGGTGCCGTAGTCGTCCCGGCACGCGTAGTCCACCAGCCAGCGCAGCCGAGGCGAGCGGAAGCCCTCTGCCTCCATCCACTGCGCCATCGTCACTCGGTCGAGCGCCGTCCACTCGGCGTCGTCACTGGAGAGCGCCGTGGGCACTGCGAAGGCCTTGCGTCCCTTCGCGTCACGCGCCGCCGCGAAGGCATTCATCCGCGCCTCGAAGCGCTCCAGCTCCGCGAGGTCCGCGGGGCTCGCTCCAGCACGCAGGTACAGCCCCTCGTACCACTCCCCCTTGTAGAAGAGGCGCTCCTCGGGCTCGCGGATGAGCAGCTCCTCCTCGAAAGTAGGGAAGCCCTGCGCGTCCACGCCCGTCACCACGCCCATCTCGCGCAGCAGCCGCATCACCGGCCCGGAGTCCACCAGCGGGGCCGGCAGGTAGTGCGCGCCCCACGGGTACGCGGACACCTCGTTGCGCCCCGAGCGCGCCGTGCCTCCCGCCTCCGCCTCCAGCTCCAGCACCCGCACGTCCTTCACGCCCGCGGCCGCCAGTCGCCACGCAGCGCTCAGGCCCGCTACGCCAGCACCCACCACCAACACATCCACCGTCTGGGTTTCCGCCGCGCGTGGCAGCGGGCCACCTCGCAGCTTGTGGCCCACGTCCACTGCCCGGTCCACGATGGCTCCAGGCACCAGCTCGCGAGCGCCCGTTCTCCGGCATGCGCTGGCCGCCACCGCCGAGCCGAGGAACGCGGCAACGAGCTCCCGCCGCGTCAGTTCCACCGCCGCCACTCCTCCTCGTAGTAGTGGACGAGCACCTGGTTGTTCAGCCGATTCACCTCCGCCGGCAGCGGCCCCATGTCCATGGGGAACAGGGTGAGTGTGGCGTGCGTGTCGTCCGTGAGGAAGCGCAGCCCCTCGGGCAGCGGGCGGCGCGGCAGCGTGCCCTCGTGGGCCACCAGCACGTAGCCCCACTCACCGAAGGAGGGCACCAGCGCGTGGTACGGCAGCGTCCAGAAGCCCGCCGCCTTCAGCGTGGTGTCCACGCACCAGAAGGAGCGCCGGGCGTAGAGAGGCGAGGTGCTCTGAATGACGGCCACTCCGTCCGGGGCCACCCGCCGCTTCAGCAGCTTGTAGAAGCCCGTGGTGTACAGCTTGCCCAGCGCGAAGTTGTTCGGATCCGGGAAGTCCACCACGATGACGTCCCAGGTGTCGCGCTCCTGGCGGAGGAACTCCATCGCGTCCGTATTGACGACGCGCATGCGCGGATCCGCCAGTGAGTGCGCGTTGAGCTCGGCCAGCTCGCCGTAGCCCGAAGCAAGCTCCGTCATCGCGGGATCCAGGTCCACCAAGGTGAGCGTCTTCACCTCGGGGTAGCGGAGGATTTCCCGTGCCGCGAGCCCATCCCCGCCGCCGAGCACCAGCACCCGCTCCACCTTGCCCGCGCGCACCATGGCCGGGTGCACCAGCGCCTCGTGGTAGCGGTACTCGTCGACACTGGAGAACTGCAGGTTGCCGTTGAGGTACAGCGAGAAGCCCCGCTTGCCCCGCGTTACGACGATGCGCTGGTAGGGCGAGCTCGTCGCGTGCACCACCTCGTCCGCGTAGAGGTGCTCCTCGGAGAAATTGGTCAGCCTGTCACCGAGCACCAGGCCCACCACCAGCAGGAGGCTGAGCACCACCGCCTTCACCCGCAGCCGATTGGGGTGGGCCAGCACCGGCGCCAGCAACCACGTGCTCCACAGACCCACGAGCGCGTTGAGCAACCCGAAGAGCAGCGAGGTGCGCACCAGCCCCAGCTTCGGCACGAAGAGCAGCGGGAAGGTGATGCTCGCCGCGAGCGCGCCCAGGTAGTCGAACGTCAGCACCTGGCTGACCAGGTCCTTGAACTTGAGCTGGTCCTTCAGGATGCGCAGCAGCAGGGGAATCTCCAGCCCCACCAGCGTGCCGATGACCAGCACGCACCCGTACAGCACCACCCGGAACATGTCCGTGAGGGCGAAGGTGAGGAAGAGCAGCGGCGCACACGCCCCGCCCACCAGCGCCACGCCCAGCTCTATCTCCACGAAGCGCTGGGGGACGCCGCGCTCGATGAAGCGCGACAGCCAGCTGCCAATCCCCATGGCGAACAGGTAGCAGCCAATCACCGTGGAGAACTGGGTGATGGAGTCGCCGAGGAGGTAGCTGGCGAGCGCGCCGACGATGAGCTCATAGATGAGCCCACACGTGGCGATGACGAGGACGGTGACGAAGAGGAGCGTCTTGTTCAAAGCGGGTACTGCCTGCGGCGGGGCGTCAGCCCGAGATGGCCGCGGCCACGATGATGGCCAGGCCGATGATGAAGGAACCCATGACAATGCCGAGCGCCGTGTTCTGGTCGACCTCGATTTCCTTGTGCACGTCGAAGGGCATGATGAGCCGGAACACGAACAGGCCCGCGACGAACACTGCCAGGCCCACCAGCGAGTACACGACGCTCGCGAGCAGGTTGCCCACGTTCACCACCACTGCCAGCACACCCATCAGCATCACTTCCCTCCCATGAAACCGCCGGTCCTGGTGCGAACTCCGCTGCCACGCACGCCCGCCTGGCCCCGCTCCGAGCGGGTGAAAGGCTCCCAGCCCGAGAACGCCATCAGGGCGTAGAGGATGACGATGACTCCACCGATGTACTTCATGGACACCCTCCCTCAATCATCCGAACCCGAGCCCAAGTTGCTCTCCGCCCAGCGCGCCGACTCGAAGCTGGAGGAGCGGAAGAACGTCACCAGGGGCCCGATGAGCAGCAACACCAGCGCCCAGAAGAACCAGATGAAACGCGGGGTGTCGCTCACGAGCGTCACCCTGTAGTCGTGCCCCCGGGACAGGCCGTCGAAGAACGCCGTGGTGCGCAGCACGTAGCGCCCTGGAGGCACCACGGACAGGTACTCCTCCTCCCGCTGGCCGCCCTCGCTCCACGACTCACCCGAGTCGCTGCCGTGGTAGTAGCTCACCTCTTCGTAGAAGCTGATGACCTCGCCGCTCTCCTCGTTCACCAGGTCCCCCTGCACGCCCAGCCAGTTGTTGCTGACGGACGAGAGCAGCTCCGCACGCACGTTGCCGCGCTTGTGGATTTCGAAGGGCTGGCTGAACTGCATGGCCTCGGGCGTGCCGGAGCGCACGTCCGGCGGCAGGCTCACCTCGTGAACCAGCACCGTCTCCTTGGCGGCCATCATGTGCACCACGAGGAACACGGCGAGCAGCGCCGCCCCCCAAATCCCCGTCCACGCCCAGATGGGCGAGTTTGAGTGCGGGTTGGGCTGGCTGGAGGCAATGCCCTGGGGAGTGGGCAGGGGCTCCTTCAGCTGGAACGCCTCCCGCACCACCTCGGGCGCAAGGTACTCGCCGCGCGTGTACGACACCTCGTTCTCGGTGCGGTCCACGTTCACCGAGTACGGCGGCGCGACGTACTCCTCCGCCTCCGCGTACTCGCCCGCCTGCACCTCCCAGTAGAACTCGCCCAGCACCGTCTCGGTGACGGCCGTCACGTTCTGGAAGGCGCGGTAGCGCTTCCCTTCCAGGTGCGCGGCGACTCCCTCGGCCACCGCCACATCGCCCGCATCCAACGGCTCGAGGAACACCCAGTGCCCATTGGAGTTCATCAGCCAGGTGAAGCCGTGCGACCGGTTGAAGAGGAGGTACTCCTCCCACGGGTAGCGGACGCCCTCCACGTCGCACGAGCGCACCAGGAAGCCGATGCACACCCACTCGGCGTCCTTCAGCTTGCCCCGGGCGCCCAGGGGAATGAGCGGCGCGTGGTCCGGCTTCTCCAGCAGCTGGAGGAAGGCCAGCTTGCCCTGGGTGGCGTCCAGCAGCGCGCCGCAGAAGGGGCACGCCACGCGCTTCGTCCGGTCCGGCGCGCGCAGCTCCAGCGGGCCGTTGCAGTTGGTGCAGCGCGCCTGCTGCAGCGACACCTTCTTCACCTTCGGCCGGAACTGGTCCGGAGGAACACCCAGCTCCTCCAGCTTCAGCTTCTTGCCGACGTACACCTCGGGGTCGCTCGTCCCCGTGCCGAAGTCGAGTGTGAGGAAGACGCCGCGCGGGCCCGTGGCATCCACGTAGTAGCTGTCCGCGCTTGGGTCCACGTCACTGGGGAGCTGGCCCGCGGCGGCCACTACCCGCCCGTGCCCGCGCTCCTCCACCACCAGCCGGTGGTCTCGCAGGCTGAAACGGTGGCCGGGCGCGAAGTCGTCGTACGACAGCCCCGGCTCAGTGCCCGAGGCGATGAGGAGGTGGAAGGCGCCCTCGGACTCGGAGAGCCAGCCGGTGCGCCCGTCGTCAAACTCCACGTACCACTCGTCCCAGGGCCCCGCGCCGTGGTCCTTCTGGAGGTGGCCAACCAGCCGGTAGCCGCTCCGGCCAATGCGCCCCTCCACGTTGAGCTGCAAGGGCGAGTCGGTATCAACGATGGCGCCAATCTTCCCATGCGCCTCGAGGTTGATGCCCTTCTTGGCCACCACCGTCTGGCAGTGGCTGCACACCACCACCAATGCCGTGCCCGCGGTGAACTCGATTGGCGCCCCACACGAGGGGCAATTTCCCTGCGTCACGCCCCCACCCCCCGAGGCAGCTCACGAACGCGGCAGGAGGCCGCGCCCAGGTGCCGAGCCAGCAGCGCCTCGAAGTCCGGGCGCGTGCGTGGACGGCAGCAATAGACATTCAGCGCGGCGAAGCCATGCTCCGGAAAGGTGTGGATGGCCAGGTGACTCTCCGCCAGCAGCGTGAGGCCGGTAATGCCGCCCGGCTCCGGGAAGACGTGCCACTGCGGCTGACCCACCACCTTCAGCTCCAGCAGCACGATGAGCTCCTCGAACAGGGCCGCGAGTACACTCGCGTCCTTCAGGCGCTCCGCAGAGCACCCGCTCGCATCCACCAGCCATTCCTGTCCGGTCGTCAGCGTCCTTCCTCCGCGTGGAACGCCCACCTTCTACCACGGATGCCTCCCTTCTGTGGCCTGGAGAACGGACAGGCCCGGCCCTGGTACGCTTCGGGGCTGTATGTCGCAGAAGGATCTCGCTCCACCCTCCCTCGCTCCCCTCCCGCCCGACGGCGAGCGCTCCGCCCCCAACACCCTCCGGACGCCCGCCACGGGCGCGGTGGCGCGAATGCTGCGCTCGCTGCGTGGACTGCCCGAGGCCCGGAGCAATTCGGGCCCCGGGTGCGCGGGCATGGCCGGGTGGTTCAAGGCCGAGACAGCACCGCCCACGGACATCACCGCCCGCTTCCGCGAGGTGCACCAGCGGGTGCGCGAGGGCGAGCCGGTGCTGCCAGACGAGGCAAAGCGTCACCTGTACCTGCTGGTGAAGGGGATGCTGGGGGACGAGATGCCCGGCTACCTGGAGGACAACCAGCGGCGCCTGGAGAAGCGGGGACTGGAGACGCGCGAGGTGGCGGTGGACACCGAGGGGCGACTCCTGGACAACGTGGAGGTGGTACGCGACGCGCTGCTGGACGCCATCCACTTCCGCCGCACGGTGGTGCTGGTGGGCCACAGCAAGGGAGGCGTGGAGGCCATGAGTACGCTGGCGCTCCACCCTGAGTTGCGCCGCCACGTACGCGCGGTGGTGGCGTTGCAGGCGCCGTTCGGCGGCTCGGTCATCGCCAACGACTTGGTGACGACGCCCGCGCTGAGGCGGTTGCTGGATGTGACCTTCCCCTCGTTGTTCCAGGGGGACGCGGCTTCGGTGGAGGACCTGTCGTACGCGAAGCGGATGGAGTTCGTGCGCCAGCACCCCTACCCCGCGGACATCCCGACGGTGGCACTGGCGACGTCGCGGCTGTCGCGGCGCTCGCTGATGCGGCCATTGTGCGCCTACGTGCACGAGCGCTACGGATGGGCGTGCGATGGGATGGTGAACGCGGTGGACGCGGAGGTACCGGGCTCGCGCGTGGTGCGGTTGGACGACATGGACCACGCCGAGGCGGCACTCACGGGAGTGCCCGGCTTCTCCAACTACTACCCGAGCGACGTTACCGAGACGATGGTGGCCCTGGCGCTCGACGCTCCGGCCCGATGAACCAGACGATGTCTCCAATATCGGGGGCGCGTCCGAGCCGTGCCCACGCCGAGTCGATCCGTACGAGATGCTCGCCCACGGAGCCCTCCCAGAGGCGGTAGGCACCACCCGGAAGAAGCTCGACAGCCCTGAGCAGGCCCTGGTTCAGCAATGGCTGTAGGGCACAAAGGGCTTCGTGACGAATCTCATCCTCCGAAGCACTTGGAATGAGCTGACGGATGTCGTCAGCAATCCACCAGAGGCCGATGTCACTGTCGGCAGCGGCCTTGACCCAGCGCATCCGAGCATCCTCCAGTGCCTTGTCGATGTTCATGGGACGAATTTGATCTCGCGGATTCCAATTCCAGGGACGCGGACGTCAATTGTAGGCGGACCCGAAGTAGAAGCAGGGCGAAGACCAATCGTGCCCCCACCAGGAATCCGGACAAGGGTACCCGGGTAGGTTGTTTCCGTGATGACGGTTCCGCCAATCGAGAGTCGGTCGAACAGCCCTCGGGCCTCACTCAATCCACCCTTCAAAATCCTGATTTGAGCGCTGGTTCCTTCTGAACCAATGAGGCGACCTCCAGGCCTCAGCGAATCATCAATGTTTTGCGTGAGTGAAAGGTCATCGCTTTCGGTTCCCGTATTGGGCTCAGTGCCTTCCCTGCTGGTCCTCCGCGGAGAGTCTCCACCATCACCCTTGTTCTGGGCCGTCATCGCGACCGCGCCCGGGGCCAGCGCGATGGTGAAAGCACCCTCGGCGGAGACCGCTACCGCTTGTACCTCTCCCACCGCCGCCAACCGGAAGCCCCCTTGCGTCTCCGCCAACACCGCGGCCCGCGAGTAGCCGGGCAGCCCTGGCCCCTTCGTCGCCAGCCCCGCCGTACTTCCGATGGCCGCAGTCGCCAGCAGCACGAAGGCCCGCGCCGCGTGCCTGCCCATGACCTTGCCGTACCGCTCTCCCGCCGCACCCAGTTGCTCGAAGGTCGTGGCCTGGTTCACCTCCCCCACCAGCCGTATCCAACCTCCAATCAGTCCCCACACCGTGTCGATTCCCAGATACGCGATGAGCCCGGCCGTCAACGTCGCAGCAAGCCCTTTCGACAACGGCTCGGGCAGCAGCCACAACATCATGTACATCGCCATCGCGGACACGATGTTCGCCCGCACTGCCGCAGGGTCCGCCATCTCCGTTAGCGCCGCTTTCGTCTCATCCCACACCGCATCCACGGCGATGGCCATCGCCAGCGTGTACCGCCCATCCGCATCGAGCGAGGGTGTGTCCTTCAACAGCGAAAGGCAGTCCCGTGGTTGGCGCTCGCGCTCGCACCAACGCTCGTAGCCGCGCGTCAGCCCGTCCTGCTCCGGAATCCGCCGCGGTGCTTCCGGTGAATCGAGCACCAACCGCCGGCCCGTCCACTCCAGATGCACCTCCTCTTGCCAAGACTCGAACATCAACGCTCGAGCAAATCGCAGAGGCCTCGCGACAGGCCGCACGTCCCGGACCAACTCCGCCATCGCCTCCCGGAGTTCGCCCTCGCGCAGCGTCACTGGCTCCTGGCTGCCTCGTGGTGGGTAAACGAGAGGCCTGCCCTGTCCCGTATCCAGACGCACGACCCGGATGGCGGTGCCGCAGCCGACAAGCAGGAGCAGCAGCACGGCCATCCAACCGAGTCGCATGGAGACTCCCACGGAAGCTCCGGGCCACTCACCCATCACCGGAGACAGGTGAGGGCCCGTGTCACAGCACCCGCGCGCAGCGCCTCACGCCGCGGCAGTACGGGCCGCGGAGACCGCCTGGGCGAAGCTCGCCATCACATCCCCCACGAACACATAGGAGAGGTACGTGGGTGACGTCTTCGCCTCGCTCTGACGCAGGCGCCGGAGCGCCTCGCCCACGGTGAGGTGATTCTCCTTCAAGTCCGTCACCAGCTGCTCCACCGCGTTGCGCGCGTGCGCGTCCTGCACGGGCCACAGAGGCGCGATGAAGCCGGAGAACTGCTCGCTCACGAACGTCTCAGCCCAGCCCCCGATGCCACCGAGCATGTCCGTGGCCGTGCCCACCTCGCAGGCGTTGAAGATGACGAGCGGCCGGGACCTCTGCCCCAGCATCGTCATCGAGTTGCGCACCTCGAGCGTCCGCAGCTCGCCGTCCTCCAGGTAGACGCAGGAGGGCGACACCTCGTTGTTCGCGCTGTACTTGCCGTGCCCGGCGAAGTGCACCAACCCCACGGGTCGGCCGTAGCCCCCGCCCAACAGGCTCAGCACGGGCTGGCGCCTGCCGGCGACGCGCACCGCTCGAAACCGCCTGGCGAGCTGCAGGGACTCCGCCTGCGCCTGCGGAAGAGGCGCCAGGTGCGGGTGGAACTGGTAGTCCGGAGCGATGGTGAGGATGTCCCCGTGCGTCAGCCGCGTCGTCAGCGACGTCTGGTAGTCGAGCAGCCACCGCGCCACCGGGTGGTCCATGCACAGCAGCTCCGCGTCCGGCACATCCGTGGGCGCCATCAGCTCCCAAGGCACGTGCGGATCATCGGTGATGAACTGGATGGGGAAGCCCGGCCCGTACTGCTTGCGCAGGGCGCGAAACGTCTCCCGGAACGCGTTCGGCGTCCGCTGGTAGAGCAGCTTCCCCAGCCCGAGGAACCAGTTGTAGTGCTCGCCCGAGCGCAGCTCGCGCGCCGTCGCGGCCACGCTCTGGAAGAAGGCAGCCGGGTCCGAGCCCAGGTCCAGGTCGCCAGAGAGCCGAGCCGGCAGTCCCTCGCACGGCACCGCCACGTGGAGCATCCAGTACAGGCGCCGAGGGTTGCCTCGGTCCAGTCGGTGGATCTGCACCGTCAGGTGGGGCTTCTCAGCACCCGCCTCGAGCACGAACGTCCCCTTGCCCTCATCCTGTGCCCCAGCGGAAGCCGACCCCGTTCCGGGCAAGGGCGGCATCGTGGGGGAACGCGAGGAGGAGGACGGACCCGCGCTCCCCGTGCCAGCGGACTCAATGGGGATGCGCCGGCGAGCCGCGCCGCAGAAGCGCCCTCCGTACTCGAAGGTGGCCACCACGGTGAGCTCCCCCGCTGCGCTCGGGTTGACGGTGCCCGTGAGGGTGGCGGGGATCGACTCGGCGTTGCGCTGCACCAGCACCACGCCCGTGTCCGCCCCCGCCCGGAACGTCATCTCCGAGCAGAGCAGCCGAACCTTGATGGGAAGCTCCGTCCAGTCGGGCGGCAGCCCGGAGACGGTGACTCCCGCGGACTCCGTCGTCGAGCCCACCTCGGTCAGCGCCAGGTCCACCGTCAGGGGAAGTGCTTGTCCCGGGCGCGCGGGCACCACCGGCTCCACCAAGGGGTAGCGGGTGATGCGCTGCCCCTCGTCGCGCACGGCCGGCCCATCGATCGCCTCCGGCGGGGGCTTCACCAGCGTGGAGGAGTGGGGCTCCACCGACCGCATCCGCTCCGGGTCCTGCGGCTGCGAGAAGCTCACCAGCTGGTCGACCACATCCTCCTCGTCCTCCGGCAGCTCGCCCGCGCGGTGGAAGACGGCGAAGACGTCCGTCACGGGCATGACCTCGGGGCCGCCCTTCACGATCACGCGGTACAGACCGGGCGGCAACGGGCGCAGCGTGCCCACGTGGAAGCCGTCGGCATCACGCGCGAGTGCCGTCGAGAAGGGCTGGCCTGTCTTCACGTTGGTGACGTAGGCCTGGAGCGACACGGGCTCGGCCGAGGGACGAACACGAACCGTCACGGGCTCGTCGTGCCCGAACGCATCCTCGAGGTGCAGCGACAGGCTCCGCGGCGACGGCCCGAACAGGCTGTCCCGGTACTTGTTGAGGTTGATGTCCTGCCCGGTGAGCACCCCCTCCACGTGGGCCAGCACCTCGAAGGCGTTCTGCAGTGAGGCGTGGGACGTGGGGCTGTACATGGCGCGCACATGGTGGTGCTCCTCCAGCGGCAGCGCGGAGACGCGAGGCACCGTGCCATCACCCCCGAGGTCTTCGCCATTCGGCTCGCTGTGGAGCATCTCCAGTGACCCGGACGCGGTGAGGCGAACCCCCTGCAGTGTGGGCTGGAAGGTACCCACCACCGGGTAAAGCGTGTAGCCCTGCTGGGGGTTGAAGTACTTAGGGTCCTTCGAATTGGTCGCCGCCGCCCGCTCGATCTCCCGCTGGAAGGCGAGGCCCTGCGCGGCCTTGACGGCATCGAGCTGGCCAAGGCCCTGGGTCTCGCCCGGCCGGACGGTGCGTCCATCCGGCAACTGCACGCACTCGTAGATGGGCAGGAGCTGATACGCCGACGGGAGCGAGCGCACCATCTCGGACAGGTCGAAGAGGTTCACCGGCCCCAGGTTCTTGCGGAAGCCCAGCGCGAGCGCCTGCAACGCCATGAACGAGCCGCGGTGGGGCGTGCCGAAGGTGATGAGCGCGCGCGTGTTCTTCCATCCCTCGAGGCACTCGAGGAAGTAGCGCGAGACGACGCCGCCCATGGAGTGACCCACGAGGATGAGGCGCGGCTCGTCCTTGGGGTCCTTGGAGGAGCCGCCGATGCTCTTTCGCCACGCATGGAGCCACCGCTCGGACTCGCGGGCGAGCCGCTTCGCGGTGAAGCGGATGTCGCGCCGCCAGTCGTAGGGGAACTCGAAGAAGTTCGCGCCGGGGATGAGCCCCAGCCGCCCCACCAGCGTCTCCGCCACGCGGGTGTAGCCATCCACCTTCCACAGCCCAGGGATGAGATGCGTGTCGGGCAGGACGGCGGTGGCCTCCACACCATCGTCGGCGAGCTCGCCCCCGCTGTCGGACTTCAGCGTCAGGGACTTCACACTGCCCGCACCGCTGAAGAGGGCGCGGAAGATGGCACTGCCGGACAGTCCCCAGATCTCCTTGCCGTCCCGCTTGAGCACACTGCCGAGAAGGCCCGGCAGAAGAACGACGACATCCTTGATGACGGTGGCCATGGTTACCTCCAGAGGGGACTCTCTCTCGGGCGCTCCTACGGGCGAGCACCGAGAGAACTGACGATCCCCGGTATTCTACGGTTCCCTCCCGACTCACCGGAAAAGCACAACGGTACGGGACTGAACGCTCTGGGCGGACGTGAGCGGTTCTGAACAGCGGTTCAGAGGGGCTCATTCCTCGGGAGCACGGGTTGCGAGCACTCTTTCGCTCTGTAGGATGCCCGCCCCATGCGAACGAGACTCCTCACGACCGGACTCCTCCTTCTCTCCCTGACTGCCTGCTCGAAGGACAAGGACAAGCAGCCGGAGGGAACTCCCCCCACAGGCACGACGCCCCCGGCGAAGACGCAGAGCGCCCCGGCCAACACGGGGACGCAGGCCCCCGCGAGCCCCGCGCCCCAGGCCGCCCAGACGGACACGGAGCCGAAGGTGCATGGCTCCAGCGCGGTGCCCCGCTCGCGGCCTCCCGGGGAGAAGCCGGGTCCCTGGCAGCAGAAGGCGCTGAGCGGTCAGGAGCTGTACGCCACGCTGGAGACGAACCACGGCAACGTCGTGGTGAAGCTCTTCTCGAAGGACGCGCCGCTCACGGTGGCGAACTTCGTGGGTCTGGCCACCGGTGAGCAGGCGTGGAAGGACCCCAAGACGGGTGAGGAGAAGCAGAACACGCCGATGTACCAGAACATCCTCTTCCACCGGATCATCTCGGGCTTCATGATCCAGGGTGGAGATCCGCTGGGCATGGGCGTGGGCTCGCCGGGCTACACGTTCGAGGATGAGTTCCAGAGCGGCCGGACGTTCGACAAGCCGGGCATCCTGGCGATGGCGAACCGGGGACGGAATACGAACGGGAGCCAGTTCTTCATCACGGTGGCGCCGCAGCCGCGCCTCAACGGCGGGTACACCATCTTCGGCGAGGTGGTGAAGGGCTACGACGTGGTGGACAAAATCTCGAAGGTGCAGACGGGTCCGCAGGACAGGCCCCTGCAGGACGTGGTGATGAAGAAGGTGACGGTCAGCGACACGCAGCCGAAGTAGTGGAGCGAGTAATGCGGAGTGTGAGAACGCGCCTGGGCGAGCTGGACTGCGTGGTAGTCGACGCGATTCCCGAGGGAGCGAGTCCGGAGCTGGCGGTGGTGTTGTGCCATGGCTTCGGAGCGCCGCCCACGGACCTGGTGCCACTGGCACCGGAGTTGGTGGAGCTGAAGCCGGAGCTAGGGCCGAAGGTGCGGTTCGTGTTTCCGGCGGCCCCGCTGAAGCAGGCGATGATGGGGCAGAGCGTCCCCGCGTGGTTCAACCTGCCTCCCGAGGTGCTGATGGGGCAGGAGCGGGACTGGGATCAGTTCGCGGCCTCGACGCCGGAGGGGCTGGCCCAGGCGCGGCGCGGGGTGATGAGCCTGCTGTCGGCGCTGTCCACGGCGACGAAGCTGCCTTATGGGCGAATCGTCCTGGGCGGGTTCAGCCAGGGCGCGATGGTGACCACGGACGTCGCGCTGCGGCTGGAAGAGGCTCCGGCGGGGTTGTGTATCCTGTCGGGGACGCTGATCTGCCAGGACGAGTGGAAGCAGCGCGCGGAGCGGCGCACGAGCATGCCGGTGTTGCAGAGCCACGGACGGTACGACGACATCCTGGCGTTCCACGCGGCGGAGCGGCTTCATTCGCTGCTGACGAACGCAGGGCTGCCGGTGGAGTTCCTCCCCTTCAACGGGCCGCACACGATCATGCCGGACGTGCTGGAGCGGATGGCGGAGTTCCTGCACAACCGTCTCGAGAAGCGTTGAACCCAGACCCCGGCCCCCGAGGAGGCAAGCCATGTATCGCGCGAAGGAACTGACGGTGGCGACGACGCGGGGCCGGGGCTTCTACGACATCACGGATGAGGTGCAGCGGGCGGTGGCGGAGAGCGGTGCACAGGAGGGCCTGTGCACCATCTTCCTGCACCACACGAGCGCCTCGCTGCTGCTGTGCGAGAACGCGGACCCGGACGTACACCGGGACCTGGAGTCCTTCTTCTCGCGGCTGGTGAAGGATGGGGACCCGCTCTTCCGCCACGACGCCGAGGGCCCCGACGACATGCCCGCGCACGTGAGGACGGTGCTGACGCAGAACTCGCTCAACGTGCCGGTGAAGCACGGCGGAGCCCACCTCGGCACGTGGCAGGGCATCTACGTCTGGGAGCACCGGACCTCGCCACACCACCGCCGGGTCACAGTGTCCGTGGTGAGCTGAGCCCCCCCCTACTCCGTGGGCTCCTGGGCCTCGAGCAGCTTGTAGAGCGTCTTTCTATCCACATCCAGCAGGCGCGCGGCCTCGCTCTTGTTGCCACCGACGAACTGGAGCACATGGGCCGCGTAGCGCCGTGACAGCTCGGCCAGACTCGGCATGTCCCCGGCCAGGCCACTGAGCTTCTTGGGCGCATCGCCGATGGGCTCGGGGAAGTCCTGGGGCGCCAGCACGCCCGTCACATTGAGCGCGAGCGCCCGGGCCATCACGTTCTCCAACTGCCGCACGTTGCCCGGCCAGTCATACGCGCTGAGCCGCGTCATGACCTCCGCCGTCACCACGGGCGCCACCCCGCCTCGGGCATGCAACGCCGCGAAGTGCTCCACCAGGGCGGGGATGTCCTCGCGCCGCTCGCGCAGGGGCGGCAGGTGCAGGTGCACCACGTCCAACCGGTAGAGCAGGTCCTCTCGGAACAGCCCCTCGGCCACCCGCTCCTTCAAGTCCTTGTTCGTCGCGGCCACCACGCGCACGTCCACCTTCACGGGAGCGCTCTCGCCCACGCGGCGGATCTCCCCCTCTTGCAGCGCGCGCAGCAGCTGCGCCTGCACCTTGGGCCCCACGTCACCAATCTCGTCGAGGAACAGCGTGCCGCCGTGGGCCTCCTCGAAGAGACCGCGCCGCGCGCCCGAGGCTCCGGTGAACGAGCCACGAGCATGGCCGAACAGCTCGCTCTCCATGAGGGACTCGGCGATGGCACCACAGTCCACGGGGATGAAGGGCCCGCTGGAGCGCGGCGAGCGCCGGTGCAGCGCACGCGCCACCATCTCCTTGCCCGTACCCGTCTCCCCGGTGATGAGCACCGGCACCGCGGTGGCCGCCGCCCGAGCCACCTGCTTGTAGACCTCGAGCAGCGCGGGGCTGCGCCCCACCATGGAGCCGCGCTCCACCCGCTTGCGCAGTGAGCGGTTCTCATCCACCAGCCGCTTCTGCTCCAACGCCCGCTTCGCGACGCGCACGATGGCGTCCACGTCGAAGGGCTTGGAGAGGTAGTCGAAGGCACCCTGCTGGATGCTGTCCAGCGCGCCCTCGATGTTGCCGAAGGCCGTCACCACGATGACAGGCGTGTCCGGCAGCTGCGCGCGCACCTCGTTCAGCACGGTGAGCCCATCCCCTGCGTTGGGCATGGCCATGTCGGTGAGCACCAGGTCGAACGGCCCATCCTCCGCGAGGCGCGCCTGGGCTTCCTTCGGGTGCGCGGCCTGAAACACCTCTCCGAGCATCCCGAGCAGGCGCTTGAGCAAATCCCTCGCGTGGGGATCATCATCGACGACGAGGATACGGGTGGGATTCATCAGGCAGCTCCGCGGACAGGAGGCGCCGCCTCCGCTGCGAGGGGAAAGCGGACCAACACCCGTGTACCCGCGTTCAGCGCCGAGTGCACCTGCAACGTGCCCCCGTGTGCATCCACCAACCTCTTGGTGGTGGCCAGGCCCAGCCCATGCCCGGGAATCTCCCGGGTCTCCGGCGCACGGAAGAAGGGCTGGAAGAGCTTCGCCTGCGTCTCAGGACTCATGCCGACACCGTTGTCGACCACTTCCAGCACCGCCTCGCAGCCCTCCCGAGCCACCCGAACGGAGACGCGCGCGTCAGGCCGGCCTGCCGTGTACTTCACCGCGTTGGACAGCAGGTTCTGCGCGATGATCTGCAGGAGCTGCGAGGGACACGGCACCCGCACCCCGGACTCCAGGGAGCGCTCCAACGCCACGCCCTGCGCGGCGGCCGTCTGGCTCACCTCCAGCAGCAGCGTACTCACCGCGGTGTCCAGCTCACCCACCTGGGGCTCGCCCCGAGTGCCAGCACGGCAGAAGCGCAACAGCGCCTCAATGAGCTCGCCCATGCGCTTCGCGCTGGACTCAGAGAGCGACACCAGCTCCAGCGCCTGCGCGTCCTTCACCGCCCCCGAGCGCCGCAGCAGCGTGAGGTACCCCTTGAGCGGCGACAGCGGCCCCATCAAGTCATGCGCCACGCGCCGGGTGAAGGCGTCCAGCTCCTGGTTGCGCCGGTCCAGCTCCTCCATCTGCTCCTGGATGGTGGCCTCCTGCCGCTTGAGCACCGAGGTGATGCGCAGGCCCACCGCCAGCGACACGAGCACCGCCAGCAGCGTCACCACCCCGCCGTAGGCGAGGTTGCGCACGCGCAGGGCGGCCAGGTGCTCCAACAGCATGCGCGCCTCGTCCGCGTTCTCATGGGCGAGCTGCCCCGCCAGCCCATCAATCTCCTCGGCCAGCGGGCGCACCTGCTCCACCAGGTGGTGCCGGGCCTGCTCGGCCTGCTGACGATGGGAGAAGACCGCCGCGGCGCGCACCTGCTGGGCCAGCCGAGTACAGGCCATGTTGAAGCGCTGCCACACCACGAGCGTGTCGTTGCGGGGGAGCTTGCGCGTGTAGTCGTTGGTGGCCTCGCGGATGTCCGCGAGGATGTCCTCCATCACCTCATTGGCGACTTGACGCTGCTCGTCATCGGTGGCGCGGATGTGCGCCTCGATGGCCGAGTCCAGCGAGAGCGCGTCCACGCGGATGCGGCCGATGAGGCCCGCTCTATCCAGCGCCTCCTGGACGCGCTCGTCCACCTGACGGCTGGTGCGCACCTCCGACCAGAGCGTGAAGGCGGCAACCCCCGACAGCAGCATCACCGCGAACAGGAAGCCCGCGCGGTAGCCACGAATGGATGCAGGTGAGCTCACGGACTACTGTTCGCCTCCTGCGGCGGCTGCTCCTGCGCGGCGGGGGGCTGCGCGGGCTGCGGCTGGCTGCGTCTCCGGGCCCGGGAGAGCGCCGACTTGAACCACACGTCCTCCAGCTCCTGCTGCAGCTCCTGCAGCTCCGTCAGCTCTCGTTGCCGGTTCACCAACTGCGCGTTGTGCTCGACCAGCGAGTGCCGCTCCGCCTGCGCCCGCTCCAGCTCGTCCTCCAACAGATGGGAGAGCTGCTCGGACTCCGCGCGCTCCTGGGCCGCCGCCTCGAGCGCACTCTCCACTTCGGCGAGCCGCATCGCGAGGGCCTCCGCACGTTCGCGCTCTTCCTGATACCGCTGCTGCCACCGCTCCACCTCTACCGACACCTGGGGCGGGGCAGATACCTTTGGGGTCGCGCATCCCACTCCCAACCCACCCGCTACCAACGCGATGAAGAGGTACCGCATACCTTCGCTCCCGTCCTCCGCACGCGCGGCAGGCGCATCCGGCCTAGACCGGGCTCTAGCGTCACCGGCTGACATGGCCAGCATCCCCAAGACAGGCGATGTCGTCAAAGACCTCTGGCGCTTTCTGGGGAGGGTGCCCCCAGGCCGGGCAAGCGCAATGGGGAGTTTCTCCGCAGCCCGGTGAGCCCCTCACTCTAGGGAAATCCTGGCACGACGAATGCTCTGTATCACGAACGCAACGCCGCACTGCCGCGACGTTTCGTTGCTGCACGGAGAATCCACATGAAGAACCTCATCGCCGCCATCGCCCTGACCGCCTCCATGTCCGCGTTTGCCTCGGAGCCGGCCAAGGCCGCTGCCCCTGCCGCTGCTCCCGCCGCCGCCCCGGCCGCCGCCGCCGCCCCGGCCACGGAGCCTGCCCCGGCCGCGGCGCCTGCCCCGGCCGCTGAGGTGAAGGCCGAGGCCAAGCCCGAGGCCAAGCCCGAGGCGAAGAAGGCCACGAAGAAGGCCGCCGCGAAGAAGGCCGAGAAGACGGCCGAAGAGACCAAGTAGTCCTACCGCTTCGCCATGAAGCTCCGGTGAGGGCGCCCCCTGCGAAGGGTGGCGCCCTCGTCGTTTCTCGGGCCTGGAGAATTCTAGCCCGCGGGGGAATGCGCCACGCCGCCCGTGAGCTCCCGTTCGCGCATCCGCATGAAGTGCGCGACGGCATCGGCGATGGCCCTGTTGAAACATTGAAGGAGGATCCACGCCTCCTCCAAGCGGAGCAGTGCGTGCCCCCGCTCCTCCACCAATTCGAAGATGCACTCGTGCAGCTCTCCGTACTCGCGCACGACGCTGGGAAGGTCAAACCCGATGCGGAAGCGTTGCTCGCCATGCTCCCATCCCAGTGGACCCACTCGATGCGTCTTCGGCGCCGAGCCTTCCTCCTCGCGGCGCAGGGCGGCGATGACCTCCCGCAGGAAGTCCGGGATGTGATCCGCCAGCTCCGGCTCGGTGAGCGGACCCGGAGCATGGTGTTGCTGGACTCGCTCCAACCAGCGCGCGAAGAGCTGCTCCCTTCCGGCCTCCATCATATCGGCGAGGGTGTCCATGGCTGCGCTCCCGTCTGTTCTCAGTGGAAAAGGTGGGTACGCGCGGAGCGGAGGCGCAGGGTTGAAACAAGCAAGGGAGCAAGGGCCTCCTCGTATCCTGCTCCCGCGGATGAGCATGCCTGCTTGCTCTCCTGACGGACCCCATGGGTCTGGAGGCCAGGCTCCCGGAGGCCATCCGCGCCCCTAGCTTGAGAAACACGGTCCCCGCCCTTCACCCCGGGGCGCCGCACACCTCATGGACACTCCCGAAGACAGGAACGCGGCAGGAGGGACTTCCAGCAGCCATCGGCCGAGCTGGAAACAACTCATGGCCGAGGCCCGCGCCCGCTTCGGCGTGGAGGAGCTCCGGCCCGGTCAACGGGAAATCATCGAGGCGCTGCTGGAGGGCAAGGACGTGCTCGGGGTGATGCCCACCGGCGCGGGCAAGTCGCTGTGCTTCCAGCTCCCCGCCCTCTTCCTGCCGAAGGCCACCGTCGTCGTCTCCCCGCTGCTGGCGCTGATGCAGGACCAGCACGAGAAGCTCTCGGAGGCGGAGGTGGACGTGGTGAAGCTGGACTCCACGCTCACCCAGCGTGAGGCGGATGAAGTGGCGCGCGAGGTGCGCCGCGGCGAGCACGAGCTCATCTACATGACGCCCGAGCAGCTGGAAAAGCCCGAGCGCATCGATGTGCTGCGCAAGGCCGGCGTCTCCCTCTTCGTCGTGGACGAGGCCCACTGTGTCTCCCAATGGGGGCACGACTTCCGCCCGGCCTTCCTCGCGCTGCGAGATGCTGTGCAGCAGCTCGGCCGGCCCCCCATCCTCGCGCTGACGGCCACCGCCACCCCGCAGGTGCGCGAGGACGTGCTCGAGCAGCTCGGCATGCGGGAGGCCGCGGTGATGAACACCGGCATCCAGCGCGACAACCTCTTCCTGGAGGTGGCACGCACGGTGAACCCCGAGACCAAGCGGGCGCGGCTGATGAAGCTGCTCCAGGAGGAGCCGGGCACGGGCATCATCTACACCGCCACCGTCCGCAAAGCCGAGGAGGTGTGGCAGTGGCTGAAGGACGCCGGGGTCGAGGCGGGCCGCTACCACGGAAAGATGAAGGCCTCCGAGCGAGAGGAGGTGCAGCAGCGCTTCATGGACAATAGCTACCGCGTCATCGTGGCCACCAAGGCCTTCGGCTTGGGCATCGACAAGCCGGACATCCGCTTCGTGGCGCACTGGCAGTTCCCCGACTCGCTGGAGAGCTACTACCAGGAGGCGGGGCGCGCGGGTCGCGACGGAGAGCCAGCGCGCGCGGTGCTCTTCTACCGGCTGGAGGATCGCCGCATCCAGGGCTACTTCCTCGGGGGCAAGTACCCCCGGCGCGAGGAGTCCCAGGCGCTTTACTCGGTGCTGCGCGAGCTGTGGGCCCACCGCCAAGGCAAGCCCGTGCCCCTGAAGGTGCTGACAGAGGCCTCGGGACTGCCCGCCAACCGGGTGAAGGTGCTGGTGGCGCAGCTCGCCGGGGCCGGCATCCTCGATCGCGGCTCGCGCGGACTGAAACAGCTGCGTGACTTCGAGAGCGCCGAGGAGCTCGGCGAGTACCTCACCGCCTACGAGAAGCGCCACCAGAGCGATCGGGAGCGCCTCCAGCAGATGATGCGCTACGGGCAGACCACCGGGTGCCGCTGGCGCTTCCTCAGCGAATACTTCGACGAGCCGGAGCACTCCGAGTGCGGGCACTGCGACAACTGCGAGGAGCGGGCCGCCGGGCACTTCGACGCGGCCAGTCCCACACGCATCGCCACTCCCCCCACCGCAACGGACACCCTGAGTGCGGTGTAGATAGAAAAATATGCAGGAAGGACTGTAGCGGGAGGGATCATCCTGTACGCCCGAGGCCGAAAGGTTCTGCTAGCCTGACGAGCCTCGGCACCCCCCATGTCCTCGCTCGACGCCACCGCCACCGCTATCAGCCGGCCGCACGCGCCGGATCTCATCCCCGGTTACCGACTGGAGAAACTCGTCGGAACCGGAGGCATGGGAGAGGTCCACAAGGCCACCCAGCTGTCCCTGGGCCGCACCGTTGCCGTCAAGCTGCTCAGCCAGCAGCTTGCCCAGGAAGAGAGCTTCGTCGCCCGTTTCCAGAAGGAGGCCGCGGCGCTCGCCACCCTGCACCACCCGAACATCGTCTCCATCGTCGACAAGGGCAGCACGGCGTCGACGTACTACCTGGTGATGGAGTTCGTGGACGGGCCCTCCCTGCGCGAGTGGATGCGCACGCCCCAGGAGGACCCGAACGAAACGCTGCGGGTCATGCTGCAGATCTGCCGGGCCATCGAGTACGCGCACAACCGGGGCGTCATCCACCGGGACCTCAAGCCGGAGAACATCCTCTTCGACGCGCAGGCCGGAGACCTCCCCAAGGTGACGGACTTCGGCCTGGCCTCCTTCCTGGAGGACACCAGCACGCGCTTCGCGCTCACCAGCACGCACGTGGCCATGGGGACGCTGTCCTATATGGCGCCCGAGCAGAAGGTGGACTCGAAGAACGCGGACGAACGCGCGGACATCTTCGCGCTCGGCCTCATCTTCTACGAGATGCTCGTGGGGGAGCTGCCCGCGGGTCACTATGATCCGCCCTCGCGCCGCAAGTCGGGGCTGGACCCGAGGCTGGACGGCATCATCGCCAACTGCATCAAGCAGCTGCCCGCGGATCGCTACTCGAGCGTCACCGAGCTCATCCGGGCGCTGGAGCCACTCGCCCCCAACTACACCACCGTGCGGCCGGCGAAGCTCAGCCGGATGCAGCGCGCGAAGCTGGCGGTGAAGCGCGCGGTGCGTGTCCTGCTGCAGGTGACGGCCACGCTGCTCGTGCTGGCCGCGGTGGGCGTGCTGGGCGTGACGTGGCTGCGCAACACGGAGAGGCGCGTGCCCATGACGCCGGGCGCCGCCCTCACCGCGGAGCTCGGGCCCGCCTCGGCGCAGAAACTGGCGGGGAGGTTGAGCTCGGCCAACGGCGAGCCGCGCAAGGTGAGCCTGGGTGAAGGAGCCGACCAGCCCGCCGTGCTGGTATCCGGCCGGCCGCTCACCTTGGATGACCGCACGCTCGTCTTCCCCGCCGTGGAGGGCCAGTCGCGCGTAGGCGTCATGGTCTTGGATGTGCTCGGCTTGAAGGGAGATACCGCCCGCCTCTCCGCCCGGGTGAACGCCCGGACCCCTGAGTCCGACACCCTGTTGGACCTCCGTCCCCTGATCTACGGCCGTCCGCCGGACCCCGAGACCGCGCTGATGTTGGTGAACAACGGCAGGAACCGGTACATCGCCCTGGTGTACAACGGCGCCGGTGCACCCCTCCGGCTGGAGTGGAACCTGGGAGAGAAGCAAGGGGCCATGCTGGGTGCGGACTCCCCTGACGGCCCTGTGGAGCTCGAGCTGAACATCGACGAAGAGGGTGTCCTCGTCGCCTCGGTGGGAAGCAAGGGTGGCAAGCGCCCCATCGCCGAGCCCATCCACCTGGGGTTGGACTGGCAGGAGAAGCATTTCGGCAATGCGCCCTTCCCCGCCTTCGGCTGCATCGAGGGCATCTGCCAGGCCGAGGGCTTCACCTACCAGGTGAGACACGCGCCCCCGCCCACCGTGACTCAGGCCCCGGAGCCTCCTCGCCAGCAGACCGTGAGGACCTCTGCCCCGGCCCCCGCCAGGCGGCCCGCCACGAAGGCCGCCCCGCCCAAAGGTAAACGCTCGAAGTAGCGAGGGGCCACTCCTTGTAAGTGGAAGTGGCCTCATCCGGGGCTTTGCATTATCCCTGTGCGCTCCATGCGCACGCTCAACCGCGGACTCACCGCGCTCCTGCTCGTCGCCGGCCTCGTGGCCGGCTGTGCCCACTCCCCGTCGCCCACTGAGGTGCTCGAACAAGCCGCCACAGCGGCGAAGAAGGGGAACAGCGAAGCCCGCACGCTCGCGCTCGCCGGCTTCCACGCGTGGTTGATGACGGGAGATGCGGCCGCGGCCCAGGGCCGCTTCGACGAGGCCGTGGCGAAGGACCCGGCCGACCCCTACGCCCTCTACGGCCAGCACCTGCTCGCGCGCCGTGCCGCCCAGCCCCGCCGCGCGCTGGATGCCGCGCTGGCCGTGGCCACCCGTGCTCCTCGTCATCCGCTCGCGGTGCCCTCCGCGCGCTACGTGCTGGACCTGGTGGGCGCCTCCCCCGCGCTGGATGAGGTCATCCTCACGGGCCTCAAGACCGCACTCGACGCCGGCTCCGCGGGCGAGGCCGCCCAGCTGCTGCGCGCCAGCCAGGTGGCCATCCTCGGGCTGAGGGGAGATCGAGCCGGCCAGGCCAAGGCGCTCGAGGACATGGGCGCCACGGGCACGGCCACGGTGCTGGGACCCTTCTCGCCCTGGCACCTGCTCGCCTTTGACGACCTCACCCCGCCGGAGAAGGACGGCTCGCTGGCGGGTCCCTTCACCGGCCCCTTCGGCCCGCTCGTGCCCCGCACCCTGCGCGCGCCGGACAGCCGCCTGGACGTGGCGGGTGAGCCGGGCCCGGGTGACGTCTACCTGCTGGCCGTGGACGTGGAGGTGCCCGAGGCCGGTGTCTACGTGGTGCGCTCCGTTTCCGCCTCCTCCCACAAGGTGATGCTGGATGGCACGCCGCTGATGGAGCGCCGCGCCTTTGCCCGCGCCGCCTCCACTGTCACCGCGCGCCCCGTGCGGCTCGCGGCGGGCCGGCACCGCATCCTCCTCAAGCTGCTGAAGGATCAGCGCGGCGCCAACGTGACCTTCGCGCTGGCACGGGCCGATGGGCGCCCGGCGGCCATCCGCTACAGCCCGGCCACAGGGCCCGCGCCCTCCTCGTGGGGCTCGGCTCCGAAGGAGGCCGAAGCGGAGCTCGTCTACCCTCGCGCGGAGGACCTGGCCGCGGCGCTCACCTCCGAGGCGGGCCCGCTGCTGGCGGACTTCATCGCGGTGCGCGATGGAATGGGGCGGGACTCGGACGGTGCCTGGAAGCTGATGACGCGCCTGCAGAAGGCCACGCAGGTGCCCGCGGTGCTCTCCCTTCGCGCCGAGCTGGCCTCGCAGGACCGGAGCATCCCGAGCAAGGTGTCACGCGGACGCGCGACGCGGGACCTGGAAGCGGCGCTGGCGAAGGATCCAGGCGATGTGACGGCGCTGCTGCTGCGCGCCGAGCTGACCCTCAACGACGGACAAGCGGCCGCGGCGCTGGAGACGCTCAAGACGGCGCGGGCGGCGGCGAAGCCCGCGGGTTGGCCCGTGTACCTGCTGGAGGCACGTGCGGCGCTGACCCTGGAGGTGGACAGCGCGGCCGAGGAGAGCCTGCTGGCGGCGCTCCAGGAGCAGCCAGGCCTGTGTGATGCGCAGGGGATGCGCTACGCGTTGGCGCGGCGCCGTGACGCGGTGACGCGCACAGACGAGCTGATGGCCTCGCTGGAGGGCTGCCCGGGTGCGCTCGCCCGAGCCGCCGAGCACGCGCGGATGCGAGGAGACCAGGCCCGTACCGCGGAGCTCTACCAGCAGCAGCTCGCGCGAAACCCAGGCGACGTGACCACGGCCATGTCGCTGACGAGCGCGTACGTGGCCCAGCGCCGCTTCGACGAGGCCACGGCCACCCTGAGGGCCCTGAACGCGCTCTGGCCACGCAACGCGAGGGTGGTGGAGAAGCTGGCGGACGTGCGTGAGCTTGCCGGAGACGCGAAGGGCGCGCTGGCGCTGCGCGAACAGGCGCTGCTGCTGGACGGGAGCAACCTGGCGCTGCGCCGCGCCGTGGTGCGTGCGAAGACGGGGCAGGAGATTCTCCAGGCGTATGCCATTGACGGTCGGCAGGCCATCAAGGACTACGAGGCCAACCCAGGCCCCGAGGAGAGCGCCGCCGCCTATGTGCTGGACGCGGCGGCCACGCAGGTCTACCCGGACGGCTCCCAGGTCTCCCGCATCCACAGCATCCAGAAGGCGCTGGAGCAGAGCGGCGTGCAGGAGATCGCCGAGGTGAACCTGCCCTCGGGCGCGCAGGTGCTGGCGCTGCGGACAATCAAGGCGGACGGCACGGTGCTGGAGCCGGAGAGCATCGAGGGCAAAGACACCGTCAGTCTGCCGGGCGTGCAGGTGGGTGATTACGTGGAGGTGGAGTACCTGCTGGCGGAGGGCCCACGCGGGCCGGCGCAGCCCGGCTTCAAGGCGTCCGACTTCTACTACCGCATCGCCAACATGCCGGACCATCGGGCCACGTACACAGTGGTGGCACCGAAGGGCACGGGCATGAAGGTGGACGCGCACAACATGAAGGTGCCGCCTCCGGTGGTGAAGGGAGACGAGGAAATCTTCACCTTCGAGGTGAAGAACGTGCCGCCCTTCATCCCCGAGCCGGACAGCCCCCCGTCGAGCAAGGAATACCTGCCCTTCGTGGTGGTGGGAGCGGGCACCACGGGCAACGACAAGCTGGTGGCGGTGTACGCGGACTCCTTCCTGGACCGAGGCACACTCAACTGGGAGGTGGAGGCGTTCGCGCGCGAGGCTGTTGGAGACAAGCGTGGGCTGGAGGCGGTGCAGGCGCTGTACGCGGCGGTGATGAAGCGCTTCAGCGGCCGAGACGCGGGGCTGACGCAGTCGGCGGCATCGTCCATCGCGCAGGACCGAGGCAGCCGGCTGTGGGTGATGAAGACGGGCCTGGAGTCGCTGGGGATTCCCACGCGCATCGCGGCGGTGCGCACCTTCGCGGCGGATCCGGCGGAGTACCTGTTCCCCGAGGAGTCCCTGCTGCCGTCCGTGGTGCTGCGCGTGGACGTACCGGGCGAGGACCCCGTGTGGCTGGACACCAACACGCGGTTCGCCCCCTTCGGCGAGCTGCCCGAGACGGCACTGGGCGAGCGTGACGCCTGGCTGATGCCCGAGCCCGGCCGTCCCCTGGAGAAGGTGAAGACGCCGCCCATGAAGCAGCAGCCCGGCAAGCAGGTGAAGCTGGCGCTGGAAGTGGATGGAAGCGGCCAGCTCATCGGCAAGGGTGAGGAGCGGTACACGGGCATCGAGGCAGCCCAGCTCGCGGAGGCCTTCGAGGCCATCTCCGGGGAGCGCCGGCGACAGGCACTGCAGGGTGCGGTGGGCCGCTACTTCAGCGGGGCGGAGCTGACGGGGCTGAAGCTGGAGCGCTCGGAGGAAGTAGGAGCCCCCTTCACGGTGCGCTACGAGTTCAAGGCCCCGAACTTCGCCCGAGCGGACAAGGACAGGCTCCTGATGCCGACCATCACCATGCCGGCGATGCTGGGGCGGCAGTACGTGCAGCTCAGCACGCGCAGCACGCCGCTGTACCTCGACGACACGGATGCGAGCCAGACGGTGGTGACGCTGACGATGCCGCAGGGCTACCGGCTAACGGATCCCCAGCCGCAGCTGAAGGTAGAGAGCCCGTTCGGGCGGCTGCTGCGCACGGAGAAGCAAGAGGGGCGCACGCTCACCATCGAGGAGACGCTGCGGGTGGAGCGAGGCCGCATCCCGGTGAAGAAGTACGAGGACTTCGCGCACTTCGCGGGAGAGGTGGACCTCATCCAGTCGAGGGACCTGGTGCTAGAAAAGAAGCCGTAGCCCTCCCGAGGGCCGCCCCCTCTCCCTCTGGGAGAGGGCTGGGGTGAGGGTATGTGCCCTAGAACTCGTAAACCACGCTGTCCTGCGCGCCAGAAACGTGCAGGACCGTGCTCCCGTGCTCCCGCCGGTACATCTCCTTCCAGCGCTCCTTCAGGGACGTCAGGTCGAAACGCAACGTCTGGGTGATGAGCGCTCGACAGCCATCGTCATGCGCATCATGGAAGAGGACGAGCCACGCTTGAGTGGGGTTGGATTCAGCGAAGGCGCCCTCCCACGAGAGTCCGAAGTCGTGCTCCGCACAACCGCCTCCGTAGGAGACCTCCAGGAGCAGCAGGTCCCCCGAGAGGGAGAGGCCCGTGATGTCGACGGGATCCTTCGGCCCCCTGGGCGCCTCCCCTATCGTCAAGCGAATGACCTGCTCATCGTTCCCCCAGATGATGTCAGGCGACCGGGGGCCACACCCAGCCAGACACATCAGAACGACCACGGATGAAACCAGACGCAGCATGCGCCCTCCTGTTGAACCGAATCAGGGAGCAGGCCTGAGCAAGTCCGGGACCACCCTGCGTTCTCCGGGATATCCCTCGGAGGAACACCCCACGACGTTCGGCACCACACATCCGAGCCCCTCGAAAATTCGAGGAGCCTCTCGGAAAGCCGCCACCGTGGGGGGCCCGGTCAGAACGTGTAACGTGCGGTGGCCTGAGAGCCGGTGAAGCGCAGCTCGACGGCGCCGTGCTCGCTCTTGTTCTGCTCGCGCCAGCGCTGCTTCAACGGAGCGAGGTCGAAGCTCGCGGTCCGATTCAGCAGGGCCTCGCACATATCCCCGTGCGCGTCGTGGGCCAGGACGAGCTCCGCCTGCGCTCCACCCGCCGCCGACTTCTGGAAGCTGCCCGCCCAGAGAAGCTCGTACGTGTGCTGACCGCAGCCGCCCGAGTGCATCACCCTGGCCACCAGCGTGTCGCCCTGGACCTCGACGCTCTTGATGGCGACGTCGTCCTTGGGCGACGGAGAAGCGGTCACCCGCACGGCACTGGGAGTGGAGTCAGTGGCGACTGGGGACTGCTGCCCACCCGGGGGAGCCTCCACCGGCGTTTCCGCCGGAGTTTGCACAGGCGTTTCCGCGGGGCTCTCCACGGAGGGGGTGGGGGGGGTGTCACCGCCCCCGGTCGAAGACTTCGGCCCCGCACATCCGAGCAGGGCACAGAGAACGAAACCGCTCCAGATTGGCTTGCGCATATGCCTCCTGAGAAGCAGGAGGCTACATCCAACCGAGTTGCAATCGCGCAACATCCGACATGCGGCTCTGGTCCCAGGGCGGATCCCACACGAGCTGAACATCCGCCTCCTTCACCCCGGGCAGGTCCTGCACCTTGCGCCGCACGTCATCCACCAGCACGGGGCCCATGCCGCACCCCGGAGCCGTCACCGTCATCTGGATTTCCACCCGGTAACCGCCCTCGGGCAGCGGCGTGGGTTTGCACTGGTACACCAGCCCCAGCTCCACGATGTTCACCGGAATCTCCGGGTCATACACCGTGCGCAGCTGCTCCCAGACGCGCTCCTCGTCGAACGTGCCCTCGGCCGCCTGCGCCTGGGACGCCTCGGACTTGGGATTCTGCGCGAGGTAGTCAGCGCCCAGCACCTCCGCGTCCTTCTCGTCGATGCGCATGAGCTGCCCGTAGTCGCCCTGGACAGTCACGTTGCCGCCGAGCGTCTGGAGCACGCGCACTTCGGTGCCCGCGGGCACCATCACCCGCTCGCCGCTGGGAATCATCGTCACTTCACAGTCGCGCGCGAGCGGTGTCAGCAAGCCTCTCATCCGAACCTCCTCCCTACTCCGTCGAGACCGAGGAAGCCTGGCCCTCGAGCGCCGCGCGCAGCGCATGCCACGCCAGACTCGCGCACTTCACTCGGGACGGGAACGCATTCACCCCGGACAGCACCGCCAGCTTCCCCAGCGCCTCCATGTCCACACCGTCGGGGCCCTCCGTCACCAGCTTGTGGACCAGCTCGAAGAGCCGCTCGGCGTCCGCCCGGGACAGCTCCTTCACCGCGCCCGTCATCAGCGACGCCGAGGCCCGGGAGATGGCGCACCCCTGCCCTACGAAGCCCACGTCCTTGATGACGTCGCCCTCCATCCGCAGCGTCACCGTGAGCTGGTCGCCACAGAGCGGGTTGTAGCCATCCGCCTTCCGGTTGGCGCCCTCCACCTCGCGGAAGTTGCGCGGGCGCTTCCCATGCTCCAGCACCACCTCTTGGTAGAGGTCCTGCAACTCCGAGCTCATGCGAACACCTCCCGCACCTTGTGCAGCCCGCGAACCAACGCGTCGATGTCCTCGCGCGTGTTGTACATGGCCAGCGACGCACGCACGGTGGCCGCCACCCCGAAGCACGACAGCAGCGGCTGCGCGCAGTGGTGTCCCGCCCGGATGGCCACGCCCTCGCGATCCAGGATGGTGCCCACGTCGTGCGCGTGCACGTCCTCCATGATGAAGGACAACACTCCGGAGCGCTCGCGCCCCCGGCCCAACAGCTTCAAGCCCGGCACGCTCTCCAGCGCACGCGAGCCGTACTCCAGCAGCTCGCGGTCATGCGCCGAGATGGCATCCAGCCCCACCGCGTCGATGTAATCCATCGCCGCCGCCAACCCCACCGCGCCCGAGATGTCCGGCGTGCCCGCCTCCAAGCGGTACGGCAACCGGTTGTAGACCGTCTTCTCCATGGTGACGGTGAGGATCATGTCCCCACCGCCCTGCCAGGGCGGCATCGACTCCAGCACCGAGGCCTTGCCGTACAGCACGCCGATGCCCGTGGGCCCGAACATCTTGTGTCCGGAGAGCGCGTAGAAGTCGCAGTCCAGCTCCTGCACATCCACCCGGAAGTGCGCCAGCGCCTGCGCGCCATCCACCAGCACCGGCACGCCTCGAGCGTGGGCTCGCTTCACGATCTCCCGCACCGGATTGACCGTGCCCAGCGCGTTGGACACGTGCGTCACCGCGAGGATGCGCGTGCGCTCCGTCAGCAACGCGTCGAGCTGATCCATTCGCAGGTCACCCCGCTCGTCCACCGGCACCACCTTCAGCGTGGCGCCCACCTGCTGGCAGAGCATCTGCCAGGGGACGATGTCCGAGTGGTGCTCCATGGCGGTGATGAGCACCTCGTCACCCGGGCCTACCTTGCTGCGCCCGTACGTCTGCGCCACCAGGTTGACGGCCTCGGTGCAGCCGCGCACGAAGATGATCTCCTTCGTCTCGCGCGCGTTGATGAACCGGCGCACCCGCTCACGAGCACCTTCATAGGCCTGCGTGGCCCGCTCGGAGAGCGCATGCACGCCCCGGTGCACGTTGGCGTTGTCGTGCGTGTAGTAGCGCACCAGGGCGTCGATGACGGCCTGGGGCTTCTGCGTCGTCGCCGCGCTGTCCAGGTACACCAGCGGCCGGCCCCGCACCTCCTGGTGGAGGATGGGGAAGTCCGCGCGGATGCGCGCCACGTCGAAAGATGATCCGCTCATGCCCGTCCCTCCTTCGCGCCCGGGAGCTTGCGTGCCAGCAACTCCTCCACCTGGTCGCGCAGCGTCGCCAGTGGGACCGCGCCCACCACCTCGGTCGCGAAGGCGTGCGTCAGCAACGACTCCGCCTGCGCCCGGGGAATGCCTCGGGAGCGGAGATAGAAAAGCGCCTGCTCGTCCAGACGGCCCACTGTCGCGCCGTGCGCGCACTTCACGTCGTCCGCGAGGATCTCCAGCTGCGGCCGGGCATCCGCCATCGCCGCCTCCGAGAGGAGAAGGTTGCGGTTGGCCTGGCGCGCATCCGTCTGCTGCGCGTCCGGACGCACCAGCACCTTGCCGTGGAAGGTGCCACGCGCCTTGTCGTCCAACACGCCCTTGTACAGCTCGCGGCTGCTGCAACGCGGGTGCGCGTGGTCCAGGTTCGTCCAGTTGTCCAGGTGCTGCGTGCCGTGGCCCACGTACAGCCCATTCAGGGTGGCCTCGCCGCCCTCGGCGGAGAAGAGCGCGTGCACCTCATTGCGCGCGAGCGCCCCGCCCAGGGAAATGACATGCGAGGCGAAGCGGCTGTCCCGCCCCTGCTCCACGTGCAGGCTGCCAATGTGGTAGGCCGTCTCGGACTCGGCCTGCAGCTTGAGGTGCGTGAGCCGCGCCCCATCACCGAGCACCACCTCCGTCACCGCGTTGGTGAAGGAGACGCCCGGCGCCGCGCCCACGTAGCTCTCCACCAGCGTGAGCTCGCTGTTCTCCCCGGCCCGCACCACCACCCGGGGGCTCGCCAGCGCCACGTGGTTGTCCCCGCGCGTGAGGAAGAGGAGCTGCACGGGCTCGGGACACACCGTCCCGGGCTCCACCGACACCAGCGCGCCCTCCTCCAGCAGCGCCGCGTTGAGTGCGGTGAAGGCACTCGCCTCCGCGCGAGCTCGGCGGCCCACCAGCGACTCCAACTCCCCACCCTCTCGCAGCGCCTCGCGCAGGCTGCGCACCGTGAGGCCCTTGGGCAGGCCGTCCACCCGCGACAGCTCCCGGACGAACCAGCCGTCCACGAACACCAGCCGCGGCCCGCTGCCCGGCAGCGCAAGCCGAGCCACCGCCGCCTCCACGCCCGCCTCATGCACGGTGCGCACGGGGCTGAAGGCATGGCCGGAGATGGGGGCCACGTTCGTGTACTTCCAGTCCTCGTTCCTCGAGGTGGGGAAGCCCTGACGCGCGAGCTGCGCGATGCCGTCCTGCCGCAAGGCGCGCAGCCACGCGGGAGCGCCCGCGGCCCGCTCCGCCTGGAAGCGCTCGGCCAGGTCGAGGTAGTGCTGCAACCCCGCATCCGTCACGGCCGCGCCTCCTTGCCGCCCGCGCCTTGGCCCAGCCACGCGTAGCCCTTCTGCTCCAGCTCCAGCGCCAGCTCGCGCCCGCCCGTGCGGACGATGAGCCCGCCGGCCAGCACGGACACCTTGTCCGGCACCACGTACTCCAGCAGCCGCTGGTAGTGGGTGATGACGAGCATGCTCCGCTCCGGCGAGCGCAACGCGTTGATGCCCCCGGAGACGATGCGCAGCGCGTCGATGTCCAACCCCGAGTCCGTCTCGTCGAGGATGGCCAGCCGCGGCTCCAGCACCGCCATCTGGAAGATCTCATTGCGCTTCTTCTCGCCGCCGGAGAAGCCCTCGTTCACCGAGCGCTGCATGAAGGCCTGGTCGAGCTGCACCAGCTTGGACTTCTCGCGCGCGAGCTGGAGGAAGTCCATGGCGTCGAGCTCTTCCTTGCCCTCGGTGCGCCGCCGGGCGTTGAGCGCCGTGCGCAGGAAGTGCAGGTTGCCCACGCCCGGAATCTCCACCGGGTACTGGAAGGCCATGAAGACGCCCGCATGGGCGCGATCCTCCGGCTGCATGGCCAGCAGATCCTTGCCATCGAAGAGCACCTCGCCCTTCGTCACCTCGTACGTCTCGCGACCGGAGAGCACCTGCGACAGCGTGCTCTTGCCCGAGCCGTTGGGGCCCATGATGGCGTGCACCTCGCCGGGCATGAGCTCCAGGTTGATTCCCTTGAGGACCTCGCGACCCGCCACGCGCACGTGCAAGTCGTTGATGCTGAGCAGCGGCTTCATCCCACGCTTCCTTCCAGACTCACGCTGAGCAGCTTCTGCGCCTCCACGGCGAACTCCATGGGCAGCTCCTTGAAGACCTGCCGGCAGAAGCCATTCACAATCATCGACACGGCGTCTTCCTTCGAGATGCCTCGCTGCTGGCAGTAGAAGAGCTGGTCCTCGCCAATCTTGGACGTGGACGCCTCGTGCTCCACCTGCGACGAGGAGTTCTTCACCTCAATGTACGGCAGCGTATGGGCGCCGCACTTGCTCCCCAGCAGCAGCGAGTCGCACTGGGTGTAGTTGCGCGCGCCCTCGGCGCTCTTGAGCACCTTCACCAGGCCCCGGTAGGTGTTCTGCCCGTGGCCGGCGGAAATCCCCTTGGAGACGATGGTGCTCTTCGTGTTGCGGCCCAGGTGGATCATCTTCGTCCCCGTGTCCGCCTGCTGCCGGTGGTTGGCGAGCGCCACCGAGTAGAACTCGCCCACCGAGTCGTCGCCCTTGAGGATGACGCTCGGGTACTTCCAGGTGATGGCCGAGCCCGTCTCCACCTGCGTCCAGGAAATCTTGGAGCGGTTGTGGGCGATGCCACGCTTGGTGACGAAGTTGTAGATGCCACCCCGACCCTGCTCGTCACCGGGATACCAGTTCTGCACGGTGGAGTACTTGATGGTGGCCCCATCGAGCGCCACGAGCTCCACCACGGCGGCGTGCAGCTGGTTGGTGTCGCGCATGGGCGCGGTGCAGCCCTCGAGGTAGCTCACGTAGCTGCCCTCGTCGGCGACGATGAGGGTGCGCTCGAACTGGCCGGTGTTCTCCGCGTTGATGCGGAAGTAGGTGGACAGCTCCATGGGGCAGCGCACGCCCTTGGGCACATAGACGAACGAGCCGTCGCTGAACACCGCCGAGTTGAGCGCCGCGAAGAAGTTGTCCGAGTGCGGCACCACCGTACCCAGGTACTTCTTCACCAGCTCGGGGTGCTCGCGCACGGCCTCGGAGAAGGAGCAGAAGATGACGCCGGCCTTGGCCAGCTTGTCCTTGAAGGTGGTGGCCACGGACACCGAGTCGAACACGGCATCCACCGCCACGTTCTGCAGGCGCTTCTGCTCCTCGAGCGGGATGCCGAGCTTGGCGTAGGTCTTGAGGATCTCCGGATCCACCTGATCCAAGCTCTCGAGCTTCGGCTTCTGCTTGGGGGCCGAGTAATAGATGATGTCCTGGTAGTCGATGCGCGAGTACGCCACCTTCTGCCAGTCCGGCTCCTTGAGGGTGAGCCAGTGCCGGTAGGCGCGCAGACGCCACTCGAGCATGAAGTCGGGCTCGCCCTTCTTGGCGGAGATGAGGCGGATGACGTCCTCGTTGAGCCCCTTGGGGATGGACTCGGACTCCACCGCGGTGACGAAGCCGGCCTCGTACTGGCGCTTCGTGAGCTCTTGGATGGTCTGCGTGCTCATGATGGGACTCCTCTCGCGGTGGCCGGAGGGGCGGGGTTCTGGGTGGGAGCGGGCGGGCGAGCGGGAACTCCGAGGCCCACCAGGCGAGGCACCGGGGCACAGAGGTCCGCCAGCGTCAGCCGCCCAAGCGCGTCCTGGATGGTGCGGTTGATGATGCGCCAGTGGCCCCGCACCCGACACACCGTCTCCAGCTCACAGGAGCCAGCCGGCGGATGCGCACCATGCGCACCACACTCGGTGAGGGAAACAGGACCCTCGAGCGCGGCGATGATGTCGGTGAGGGGAATGCGCTCAGCGGGCTGGGCCAGGCCATAACCACCGCTCGCGCCCCGATGGGACACGAGCAGACCAGCGCCCTGGAGTCCCTTGAGCACCTTGCTCACCGAGGGCAAGGGCACACCGGTACCTGCCGCCAACTCCCTCGCGGTGCGCGTCTCATTCCCGGCGCGCGCCAGCTCGGTTAGCAGCACGATGCCGTAGTCGGTCATCTTGCTCATCCGGAGCATTCGGAATCTCTCCAACCTGGGGGCGCCCCCGACTTCCAGGGGCACCTGCGTCCTGGCTCTTTAAACAGGACTAAGTTGGTCCGCATTAAAAATCGTGCCAACACGCACTCGGCGAACGGGAAGCCCCCCGACTGGCCGTGTAGGCCCCCTCTCCCTCTGGGAGAGGGCTGGGGTGAGGGTATGCGGCTCCACCGGTGCACCCCGAGGCCCCACGGAACTGAGCAAGATGCCGAACAAGCCGAAGCCCGAGGGAGAGAAGTCCCTGTTGACGACCGAGCCCCCGCGCTAAGTCCCCGAGCCAGAGGAGAAAGCGCATGACGGAGATGAACTATCGGACGGCGCTGGTGACGGGGGCCTCCAGCGGCCTGGGGCGAGGACTGGCGCTGTGGTTCGGCAAGAAGGGCGTGAAGGTGTACGCCGCCGCGCGACGCCGCCCCCAGCTGGAGGCGCTCGCGAGGGAGGCGAGGGCGTCCGGGGCCAACATCGAGCCCGTGGAGCTAGATGTCTCCGAGGCGGAGACCACGCTCGAGCGCATCCGTGAGCTGGACGACGCCTGCGGCGGACTGGACCTGGTGGTAGCCAACGCGGGCGTGGGCGGAATGACGGACGGCCGGAACTTCCCGTGGGAGCACGCGAAGAAAGTCATCGACGTGAACGTCACCGGGGCCGTGGCCACCCTGTCCGCGGTGCTGCCGCGGATGGTGGAGCGCAACCGGGGGCACCTGGTGGGAGTCTCCAGCCTGGCGAGCTGCCGGGGCCTGCCGCAGAACGCGGCTTACTCAGCCTCCAAGGCCTTCCTCAACACCTTCCTGGAGAGCCTGCGGGTGGACCTGCACGGCACGCAGGTGCGCGTCACCTGCATCAAACCCGGCTTCGTGAAGACGGAGATGACGGCCAACATCCAGCACATGATGCCCTTCCTCCTGGAGGCGGAGCCCGCCGTGGAGTTCATGGCGCGGGCCATCGTGCGCGGGGAGGACGAGTACGGCTTCCCCTGGCCGATGGACCGAGCCGTGGGCCTGGCGAAGTTCGTGCCCAACGTCCTTTTCGACGCCGTCGCGAGCAAGGTGGTGCTCTGAGTCACCCTCCCCCGACGAGTTCGAATCCCGTCGGGGACACAACCTCCGCCCGAAAGGCTCGTGAAGGCCTGCAGTCACTCGCGCTTGAGAATCACTCCTTCGTCGCTGATGGCGTAACTCGCTCCAACATCGACAGGGCTCGGTGCAAGGCCGCAGCGCTCGTCTTCTTTCGGAGTGAAGTGGATGAAGGTTGCTCCTTCGCCTCGCTTAATCCAGGCGTCGTAGTTCTCAAGCCGTTGCAGGCATCGCGCCCATTCATCTGTATTCTTGGATGGCCCCGTGCCTGCCGGTCGGAAGTCGTCCATGGCAATCTGGAGAGCCTTGAGCTGCGGCCCGGAAACCGTTACCGCGTCCTTACCCCACTCCGGGAACTTGATGTGCTCTGCGACCTCTGGTGGAGAAACGGGCGCTTTTCGATGGACATGAATGCATCCGGGAAGAACACTCATCAGGAGGCCCAGGGCAACTCTTCTCTTCCATTCGCCCCCTTGAGCCTTGTGCTGATTCTGCGGGGCGCTCGGTGGGATTGCAATGCAAAACACAGTGGATTTTTTATTCGCCGCAGACATCGTCCGACACCTGCTTGATAGGGGAGAACTTTCCGCCTTGGAGTTGAAAGACTGTTCGAGCCTGAAAACCATACAGATAGACTTCACGCAGGTCAGCGCCGCCCGCGAGCGGGCGCTGGCCTCTGCTCCGTGCGAAACGCCGCGTCCAGGACGAAGGCGCGGACCTGGGTAGCACCTTGCGACAGCTCCCGGGCCTGGGCTTCGAGCAGTTGCCTGGCTCGCTCCACCGGCACAGCACCCTCCGACGGGTGCGGCATGGTCTCATTCCAGGCCGCGCAGGCATACCATCCCACCAAGTAGAGGCCTTGCTGACAGCTGTTCTCGGCCAGGTAGCGCTCCACGAGCTGCTCCCGCATCGCGCTCCACAGGCCCCTATTCCAGCAGCCCTTGACCTCGATGATGACGCTGAGGCGCTCCTCCTGGCCTTGAGGCGAGCGGGACATGGCATCCACCCGGATGTCGACACGCTGCCCGGCACGTGACCGCTCCGTGGCGCGGATCTCCACCTCGCGGTTCACAACCAGCCGTCTGTCCACCAGGTCCCTCTCGAGGTGGCGCTTCACCCAGTCCGACAGGTCGTTCTCTTCCTTGGGTTTGAAGCGGTCCTGCCCGTCCTGCCTCCACTCATTCCACAGGAAGCCGAGCGCCGGGGTCTCACCGTGCAGCTCCTCCTGGAGCCGGGCCAGCGACTCCAGGAGCACCTCGAGGAGCTGAGCGCCACTCTGGACGACGCGCGCCTGCCGTGAGTCCAGCAAGCGCAGGAGTTCCGAGGGCGGAGGCGGCCCCCATGCGCGCTCCCGCATGTTCTCCTGGGCTCGCACGAGCGCCACATGCACCAGGTCATTCCCCGGGAGTTCTCGGTTGAGCCGCTCGAGCGCCTTGCAGACCGCTGGGGAGCCAGAGTCCATCAGTGTGGTCCAAGCGGATGCCTGGAGGGTGTGGCAATCCCGGGAGTCGATCACCTGGAAGATGTCTCTGGGAACCCGGGCTCCCCCATGCCGCTCAATCCAGACATAGAGGTCCACGAGCTGCTCGGGCTCGAACAACCCGGCCATGATCGCGCCATCGCCACCAAGCCGGGCGACCTCATCCAACACGGCCCTCCCGAACTCCACATCCTGCTGGAGCAGGGGCCAGACGGTCCCCCAGGAGCCCGATGGATCCCTCATGAGCATGATGGCGGCCAGCGACACCCGCGGGTCGGGATCAACCGCCGAGGACAGCAGGGAAGCAGCGCGGCTCCTGGCCTCTGGCACTCCGTGGATGAGCAGCGCCCAGAGCAGCTTCTTGAGCTCCGCCATATCGAGCGAACGATCCTGGAGCCCGGCGAGGGCCTCCTGGAGCAGCAACTCGTTCTTCCAGGAGAAGTGCAATCCCCGGAGGAACGCGCTGAGTCCATAACCCCTCCTCCCCCGCGAGAGCAGCATCCGACTACTCCTGAACACCTCGACCGGGGCACTCTGGCTGGCCAGGGTAATCATCCGCCCCCGGAGCCGGCCCTCCTCCAGCTGTTGCCTCGGGTCCATCTGCGGGAGAGGAGCTGCGACAACAAGAGAGGTCCAGTGCCTCCAGACCGACTCGGGCAGGCACTCCAGCCCCCCGGGCTGAACCTGTCCGATGAGCATGAGCGCCCAGTAGGCACATGCGCTGTGCCAGTTGAACCGTGCCCCTTCCAACCAGGGCTCTCCAGACGGGCGACACCTGCTCAGGAAGACTCGCGCCGCGCCCACGATCCGCCCCTGCATCTCGGGGGCGAGCGCACTCCAGCGCCTGGATGTGGTCAGAAAGGCCGTCTCGCACGATTCATCATCGGGGAACAGCACGGTGACAAGGTCTGGCCAACGCAAGACATCGCCCGCCTCGATACGTTGGAGGAGCTGCTCGCACTCCTTCACGAACGGCGGCGCGTCGAGCGGCGCGGACGGCATGGGCGCGGAGGGGGGCCCGTCCTCCTCCTCCTCTTCCAACTCCCAGGAGAAGACCTGGGCAATGACGGCGTGGCGGCTCGAGGCCTGGACGAGGGCTTCGCGATGAGTCGGCTCGTTGGAGAAGACATCCCGGGCCAGACGTGCCCATCGCTCCTGCTCCTCCGGGGCAGCGGCCTGCTGCGCCCGTGTCAGCAAGGGCAGGAAGTCCTGCTCACGCAACAGCGGCGCACTCCTTCGACCCAACAGCAGCAAGTCATCGGGATGCTCCCGGCTGGCGGCGAGTCCATCGAGCACCTGCCAGCGACTGGCGTCCTCGCACTCCTTCCATCGCTCCTCGCTCACGACCTCGCGGGGGTGGCCCTTGAGCTTGACCCAGGCAGCGGCACAGAAAGCCTCCAACACTCCGGGAGCCCCCAGTTGGTCCAAGGCCCTGTCGAGCAGTTCCGTCCCCAGGGACGCGAATCGCGCATCCTCCAGGGTGTCAGCCCATTTCGTCCCCTGGGTCGCCCGCTCCACGAACCACCGGAGCGCCAGGGGGAGCTCGGCGGGCGGGAGCCGGACCATCAAGACCTCGGCCAGTCCAGACAACCTCTGGATGCGCTTCCCGCCCCCGGTGCTCAGGAGAGCGAAGAGTTGCTCGGTGGAGAGGCACTCCGGCCAGAGCATCGCCAGGGCGGCGGTCCGGAGGTGGCCCTCCGGGTCGTCATTCTCTCCGTCCAAGCCCAGTGGCAGGAAGCGCGCCTTCACCGCCGGCTCACCCAGCGTGCGCAAGACCTTCAGCGCCCGGCATCTGGCCTCCAGGGGCCGGGACTCGTCCAGCGCGACATCGGCACAGTCGGAGGCGAGCGACCGCTCCTGGCAGGCCGCGGCGAGATGCAGCACATGGCTCAGCACCCGCTCGGAGGACTGGGGATCGCGGAGAGAGCGGCGGAGCTGGGCTCCGAGCCGGGGGTGGGCGAGCTTGGGGTAGTGCGTCCAATACTCGCTCCCGCCCAATGACTTGCCCTGAGCCAGCGACTCCAACAGGGCTTCGACCAGGCGCTCGCGCAGTTGGGGACGACGGGTGAAGGCCTCGCTGCCCAGCAGCAACCAGGGCTCCATCTCCAGCAGGAGCTCGCAACAGCCGTCATCCTGGTAGGCAAGCCACGTCACCACCCCTTGAAGCTGGGGAAGAATGCTCCGGCTCGAGTCCTCCGGGTGGCTCAGAAGGCTGGTGAGCTGCTCCCGGGGCACCTCGCGCCGCTTCAGGAAAGCGGCGGCCAGGAACTCGGCGTACGTCCGATGGGCCCAGCTCACCCGGTGCGGTCCCGCTGCCCGGAAAAGCCCCGAGTCGAGCGTCTCGCTCAAGGCCTCGACCGTCACCGGGAGCGTCCGCCCATGGCCTACCCACTCCTCGCCCCCCACCAGTTCCTCCGGGGACGTGCTCCCGGGCCAGTCCTCGGTGGGAGGAAGCACCCAGAGCTCCTCCCGATTGGCCAGCAACATCAGCGCGGCAACGCGTGAGGCCACCGCCAGCCGCTCCTCTGGCCCCAGCTTGCCGCGCAGGCCCGAGTCCCGCCGCTCGGGATTGTTCTCCTGCGCCAGGGAGCGACAGCCCTCCCAATAGAGCTGCCACCGGTCCACGGGGAGGGGGCCACGCTTGAAGGCATCCAGCAGGAAGCGCAGGGTCACGGGGCGGGTGGCCAGCGCGGTGGCATCCCGGCGCTCGACTTCCTCGCAGAAGGCCTCTGGCTCGATCTGGCTGGCACGCGCGAGCGCCTGGACGTCACTCCTGCGCAGGGGCGCCAGCTCCACCCCGGCGAACGACTCCTCCGGCCAGAGCTCGTGCAGCCGCTTCTCGAGCGAGGGAGGCCAATGCGCGGGGCGACAGGCGATGAACAGGCGGAGCCGCTCGATGGGCAGCTTCTTCAGCTCGTGGATGAGCAGGTTGCTCAACGTGGTGATGCGCAGGTGGCACTCATCGAAGCTGTCGAGGACGACATAGAGCGCGTGGGAACCCTGCTTCCAGCGCTTGAGCGTCTCGTCTTCGAAGAGCGCCCTGAACAACCGGTCCTCGCTGCCGAAGGACTTGAGATCGAGCCACAGCAGCCCGGCACCGGTCCGCGCACAGTGCTGCTCGATGGCGGGCCGCTCCTGCTCCAGCGTCGTGGTCTTGCCCATCCCGGGTTCCCCGAGCAGGGCGACACAGCGCTTGCGCTCGAGCAGTTCCCCCAGCGTGGCCAATGACAGCTCCCCCTTCGGGAGCTGCTCCCCTGGCTCGGGAAGGTAGCCCTGCTTCAGCAGGATGGGATGGCCACGGGGGAGCCAGAATCGCTGCCACTGGATGATGGGGAGCGCCATACGTTGGACCGGCCTGGACGTCCTCCGCGCTCCAGGCTACACGCGGTGCACGCCCTATCATTGGAGCTGACTCCAAAGTCGACCCCGTCATTGCCCGAAGTGTCGATGCAGTAGGTGTGGAGAAATCCGTCTGGGTATGCATGGGCGTATAGATGCTGGCACATCCATGGTTGGTATTGCCCGCGTACGCATCCATAGGTTAGGAAGGCGACGCTTCCACGCCGGAAGCAAGCAAAAGAGGGCAGCCCATGAAGAACATCCTGAGTGCACTTGTAGCCGCGGCAGTCATTGGCCTTTTGTCCCCGCAAGAGGCGCCTGCCGGCAGCCCCGTAGACGAGCAGCCCGTCAACGCCTCCTTCGAGACCTCCTTGAACGCCTGCGAATACTATGAGCCCCCGCAGCGGGGCGTCTCGTGCTCGGAGGTCGAGCAGTATTGCGCCAATCAATATTTGTACAACTGCTGTTACGACAGCTGTGGCGGCGCGGCCTGCGCAATCCAAACCCAGCAGCAGTACGAGAGCTGCCTGTACTCGTATCGGTGCGGGTCTCGTCCGGGGCCGGAAGAGCCGCTGCCCTGCTAGTCCTAGGCAGTCGTGGCGCTGGAACCGAGGCCTGATTGCGTCAGGTCCGGAATGTTCCAGTGTCTCCCAGCACCTTCGTCTAATCCTAGACGGTATGCCCGGCAGTTTCTAAACAATTCTAAGAAATTGTCGGCGCAGAGAGACCAAGACAGATCCCATCCGCGCCCGGCTCACCAATTTCCGGTCGGGTCGAGTCCCCCAATTGGGCTCCGGCCCGACCGGAGGAGCTGTCATCGTGTCTCCCATGTGCAATGCGTATATTCCGAACAACGTCGACCTGACTTCATCCCCGTCCGTGGCGCGAGCGCTGACGCACTGGCAGTCGCGCTTCAAGGAGTGGTGGATGGAGCGGGGCCCCGCCGACTTCCAGTCGCACGAGGTCTACCTGCGCACGGCCGTCAGCGTGGAGCCCAATGGTTGGGCACACTACGACTATGTCCGGCTCCCGGAGTACCGCTGGGGGATCTTCCTGTCCCAGCCGGAGAGAAACCGGACCATCGGATTCGGAGATATGCGCGGACAACCGGTGTGGCAGGAGCCTCCAGAGGAGCACAGCGCGGCCCTGCGCTGGCTCATCGCGACGCAGGGAGACGCCGAGCCCGCCTCGGTGGAGCAGCAGCGGTTGCTGGGCCGCACGTGTCCCTCTCTGTATGACCTGCGCAACCTCCTCCAGGTGAACGTGGAAGAGGCCCGCCACCTCTGGGGGATGGTGTACCTGCTGATCCGCCACTTCGGCGCGGAGGGCAGGAACAACGCCGAGGAGTTGCTCGCCCGGAGCAGCGGCAGCCAGGAGCAGCCGCGCATCCTCGACGCATTCAATGTCCCTGTGGAGGACTGGCTGCACTTCTTCATGTACACGACCTTCACGGACCGGGTGGGTAAGATGCAGTTGCTCGCCGCCGCCGAGTCCGCGTTCGATCCGCTCTCCCGGACGGCCCACTTCATGGCCATCGAGGAGGCCCACCACCTGTTCGTCGGCGAGACGGGCGTGGCGCGAGTGCTCCGGCGCACGGCCGAGCTGATGAGACACTCACCCAACGGAAGTGCTCGAGAGCTGGGGGGAATCGAGCTCTCCGTCATCCAGAAGTACCTCAACCTCTGGTACTCACTGACGTTGGACTTGTTCGGCTCGGAGCTGTCCCGTAAGGCGGCCTCGGTCTTCAGCAGCGGCGTGAAGGGGCGTCCTCGCGAGGCGACGTTCGAGGACCACGATGGAACCGAGCGTCCCTATCGCATCGAGTCCTGGGATGCGGAGACCCGCACGTTCCGCTACCAGGACGTCCCCATGCGCTCGGCGATGAACGAGGTGCTGCGTGGGCTCTTCATCCAGGATTGCGAGCGCGTGGTGGAGCGCTGGAACCGCGTCCTCTCCGAAGCGGGCCTGAGCGAGCGGGTGCGGCTGCCGTCCCCTCGCTTCAACCGCCGCCAGGGTTTGCTGGCCACCGGCCACTTCTCGCCAGAAGGCACCCCGCTGACGGTGGAGGAGTGGGAGCGCCACGCGGCGGAGTGGTTGCCCACTGCTGAGGATCGCGCGGCCGTGAGCAGCGTGCAGGCTCGGGCTGTGATGGCGCGTGGTGAGATGGCGAACTGGATTGCGCCCCCCACCCGGGGCATCCAAGGCAAGCCGCTGGACTTCGCCTACGTCCGCGTG
Organism: Archangium minus; assembly: GCF_044360475.1. Taxonomy (NCBI): domain Bacteria; kingdom Pseudomonadati; phylum Myxococcota; class Myxococcia; order Myxococcales; family Archangiaceae; genus Archangium; species Archangium minus. The sequence goes on along the minus strand of NZ_CP043494.1, from coordinate 2,530,241 downwards.
GAGGCCTGAGCCCGCAATTCAGCCCCATTCTGAAGGCGTACACCCAGGAGCGCGGGCAGCCGCCCTACCACCCGGTGATGATGACGCTGCTGCTCATGTACGCGTACGCGCGAGGCATTACGAGCAGCCGGGAGATAGAGCGGCGGTGCGAGACGGACATCGCCTTCCGTTTTCCACCGCCACCCATGGACACCCCGGTCACATACACCCGCTTCGGATCGACGCGGTATGTTTTCAGCGCATGCTGCAACATGCCGCCACTGTCGTTGATATCCCAGACACCCGTGGTTCGCGGACTCTGGGGTGACACCACGATGAAGCACTCGGTGCTTCCCGACGAGGTTGTGAAGCACATGTCGTTGTTGCCCGCGATCATGGCCGGGATCGGGTATTTGAGAAGCTTGTCGATTTCGGCTCCGTCGCTGGCGCCAGTGCCACTCCCCCCATGCAGGAACATCAAAATCGGGTAGGTCTTGCTACCATTCGTGGCGTAGTCGGCTGGAAGGTATTCCAGATAGGGAACGGTCGTCACCCCGTCGAGCGACATGAACGACTTCACCACCTGGCGCTCTGAAGGTGTGGTCGACGGGTCTGAAGACGATAGCGGCGCCGAGGACGGCGAATCCGGCGCGCGGTCTTCCTTGCCGAAGTCCACTTTCGTGGGCGCGTGCGGGTTGAAGTTGGCGAGCGCCCCATCGAACACGAAGCGGCCCGGCGCGGGCACGTGGTAGCGCTCGTACGCGGCCCGGGACTTCTCCTCGGTGAGCGTGTTGGTGAAGGCGTAGTGGAACTGCTCGTGGGTGAAGGGCACCGCGCGGTGGCGGTTCGCCGGGTTGCTAAGCACGGGGAACGTCGCCTTGATGGTGGTGAAGGGCAGGCGCAGCACGCCCTTCGTCGGCACGGAGTCGATGGCCACGCCCGCCGCGCCCAGCCCGCGGTCCAGCATCATCTGCGTCAGCGCGCCGCCGAACGAGTGGCCCATGATGATGGGCGGGCTCTCCAGGCCACGGATGATCGTCTCATAGTGGTGGGCGACGTGCTCGATGGTGAGCTTCTCGATGGGCGACGGGTCCTTCCGCAGCGCTTCGACTTCGACCTCCAGCCCTGGAGCGGCCCGACAGCAGCGCCGCGTCCAAGAACGCGTGCAGCCGACGCGGATACTCCTCGCTCAGTTGGAAAACGTGCTGCAGCCCAACACGCGCATCAGTCAGCGGTTCCGTTACAGCGCGTTACAGCGCAACTGCGCGGACGTTCCTGTCTTGACAGTGAGAACCTCGCGTGAGACGAGAATGCGAACTACTCGCGTTTTCATCCGGTGCAGACATCCATGTCACCCTCGTCGGACGCTTCACATTTCTCGGCGCGCCTCAGCACGGGCGACCGCCAGCGGACCGAAGCGGGCGCGGTCCGGTCTGGCGGGATTGCGGAGTGGCGAGTCCCTCGCATCTTCCGGGGAAGCCTCGGCCGTCATGCGGGACTGGGGCTCCAATTCCTCGTCCTCATCGCCGTGCTCGGCCTGGGCTTCGGAGCCCACGCGCAGCAGGCCGCGGGGGCCGCCCCCGCCACGGGACTCGAGCCGCCCACGCTCATGGAGTCGGTCGAGCCCGAGTACCCGGAGGAAGCCCGTGCGCAGCGCCTGGAGGGCGAGGTCGTCCTGCGGCTCAGCATCGATGCGGAGGGGCACGTCACCGACGCGGAGGTGACGGGGCCGCTCGGGAATGCCCTGGACGAAGCGGCACGCGAAGCCGCCCTCCGCCTGCGCTTCAACCCGGCGCGCCGAGACGGGCAGCCCATCGCTGCCCGCATCCTCTATCGCATGGAGTTCCGCCTGCCGCCCGTGCCAACCACGGGGAGCGTGTCCACGCAGGTGCTCGATGCGAGCGGCGCTCCGGGCGCGGCCATCGACGTCTCCCTGACGAGCCCGGACCAGGTGACGGCGCGCGCGGTGACGGACGCCGAGGGACGCGTGCGGTTCCAGGACCTCGCGCCGGGGTCCTTCCGGCTGCAGGCGTCCAGCCGCACGGGCACGGTGCAGGGAGACGTGGCCGTGGAGGCGGGGAGCGAGGCCCACCTGGAGCTCCGGCTCCCCGCCGAGCCCGAGCCCGCCGCACCCCAGCCCGTCGAGGTGACGGTGCGCGGCACGCCCTCCGAAGCACGCCAGCGGCAGGAGTCCGCCGAGGCGGTGCACGTGGTAGACCTGCGGCGGGCCCGCGGGCAGAGCTTCGACCTCGGTGAGGTCGTCGCGCGGACGCAGGGCGTGGCCGTGCGCCGCTCGGGCGGCCTGGGCAGCGGGGCGCGGTTCTCGCTCAACGGCCTCTACGACGACCAGATCCGCTTCTTCCTCGACGGTGTGCCGCTGGAGCTCGCGGGGTACACGTTCGGCTTCTCCAACGTGCCGGTGAACCTCATCGACCGCGTCGAGGTCTTCCGCGGCGTCGTGCCCATCCGCTTCGGGGCGGACGCGCTCGGCGGGGCCGTCAACCTCGTCACCGACCAGAGCCACCAGACGCGGCTGGGCGCGAGCTACCAGGTCGGCTCGTTCGGCACGCACCGGGTGACGCTCGACGGGCACTACCGCCATGATGCCAGCGGCTTCGTGGCCGGCGGCGCGGCCTTCTTTGATTCCGCCCGGAACGACTACGACATCAACGTCGAGGTGCCCGACGAGCAGGGGCGGCTGAGCGCCGTCTCCGTCCCGCGCTTCCATGACAGGTACGGCGCGTTCGGCGGCTCGGCGGAGGTGGGGTTCGTCGACAGGCCCTGGGCGCGCCAGCTCCTGCTCCGCGCGTTCGCGTCGACCTACGACAAGGAGCTCCAGCACAACCTCGTGATGACCGTCCCGTACGGCGAACCCACCTATGGCGAGACGGTCATCGGGGCCACCGCGCGGTACGAGCAGCCCCTCGCCTCCAACCTCGAGCTGTCGGTGCTCGGCAACTACGCGCGGCGCACCATCGACTTCGTCGACCGCGGCGAGTGGGTGTACGACTGGTTCGGCAACCGCGTTCGCGAGCGGTCCGAGCCGGGGGAAATCGAGACCGATGCGAGCGACCAGACCCTCTGGCAGGACAGCGGCCTGGGACGCGTGGCGCTGGAGTGGGCACCGCACGGCGAGCACGTGCTGCGCCTCGCGATGTCGCCCACGTACGTGAGCCGGACCGGCGACGAGAGACTCCAGCCCGACCCCGACGCCCGGGACCCGCTCACCGCGCAGCGCAAGCTCTTCACCTTCGTCAGCGGGCTCGAGTACGAGCTCAACGCGCTCCCGGTCTCCGACGCGTCGGACGTGCCCAAGGCGCGGCGGCGCGGCACCGACTACCTCGTCCAGAACAGCTTCTTCCTGAAGGCCTACGTCTACCACGCGTCCAGCGAGGAGGCGCTGCCCGGCGGCATCTTCCGCCCGCTCTCACAGGACACCCAGGCCTTCGGAATCGGCGATGGCCTCCGCGTCCGTCTCGCCGAGTGGCTTTACGTCAAGGCGTCGTACGAATACGCCACGCGCCTGCCGCGCCCCGACGAAGTTTTCGGCAACGGCGTGCTCGTCTCGCCAAGCCTCGAGCTCGAGCCCGAGGTGAGCCACAACGCCAACCTCGGTCCGCGGCTGGAGCTACGCCGCGCCGCGCTGGGTGAATTCACCGCCGACCTCAACGCCTTCTTCCGTGACAGCAGCCGCCTCATCGTCCTGCTCGGCAGCAATGACCGCTACTTCACCTACCAAAACGTCTACCGCGCCCGCGCCGTGGGCCTGGAGAGCGCCCTGGCATGGAGCTCCCCGGGGCGCCTGCTGAGCCTCGACGGCATGGTGACCTTCCAGGATGTCCGCAACGCGTCGAGCGACGGCACCTTCGGCGACTTCGAGGGTGACCGCATCCCGAACCGCCCCTGGCTCTTCGCGAGCTGGGGCGCGCGCGTCCGACTCCCGGGCATGCCCGGACGGAGCGACACGCTGGAGCCCTTCTATTCGGGCCGCTACGTCCACTCGTTCTACCGCGGCTGGGAGAGCCAGGGCCTGCGCGAGTTCAAGCAGGTCGTCGACGCGCAGCTCACGCACAACCTGGGCCTCTCGTGGAGCATGAACCGCGATGCGCGCCTGACCACCACCTTCGAGGTGCAGAACCTCACCGACGCGGCGGTCTACGACTTCTTCGGAGTGCAACGGCCCGGCCGGGCCCTCTTCCTGAAGGTGACGGGAGAGCTCTGACGAACAGCCAGCGAGCGCCACGCGTCCGGCGCTCGGGAAGAGGGACAGGAGAAACACCATGAAGCTGAGCAGGAAGTTCTGGGCCATGGGCGCGCTCGCGCTCGCGCTCACGGCGTGCAGCGACGACAAGCCCGACGAGGGTGGCACCGACACGCCCACGCCGGAGGGCAAGCGCTACGTGCTCGGGTCCGTGAGCATCGACGCGGATGGCAACCGCGTCAGCTACGCCCAGATTGTCACGAAGCTGGAAGGCCACTTCTCCAACGCCAAGGGCATCGAGGTGAACGGCAACGCCGTCTTCCTGGCGCACGGGAGCAACTTCTTCTACGGCCTCGCGGAGTCCCCGGTGTGGGTCCGCTACTCCACCGAGAACGGGTTCAAGGAGACCGGCCGGCTCAGCTTCCTGAACTACGGCATCAGCTACATGGACTTCGCGAACGTCATCGTGGATGACGACACCGCCGTCTCCGTGCTCACGCAGGCGTACGTGGCTGTCATCTGGAGCCCGAAGGAGATGGTCATCAAGGGGACCGTCGACCTGTCGTTCCTGCGGAAGGAGGGCTACTCGCTCGAGTCCTTCACGACGACGACGCACGACGGGCTCGTCTACATCCCCGGTAAGTGGGTGAACTGGACCACGGCCCAGATCGAGCAGACGGTGAGCATCATCATCCTCGACCCCAAGGCGATGAAGGTCGTCGGGGTCGCCGAGGACCACCGCTGCGGCGCCGGCGGGCGGGTGACGTTCGACTCGAAGGGCTACGCGTACGTCATGGGAGACGGCCGCAATCAGTCGATGCAGGTGTTCGCGGCGGCGGCCGGCAAGCCCTCGGTGCCCAACTGCCTGCTGCGCATTGCCCCCGGGACGACCGACTTCGAGGAGAACTGGTTCTACGAAATCCCGTCGCTCACGGGCGGGCTCGACTCGATGACGGAGCTGGAGCACGCCTCCATCACGGGCGGGGTCGGCTTCACGCTGATGACGTACGAGGACCGGATTCCCACCAACCTCGACCGGGTGAACTTCGAGCACTGGAGCGTACCCGCCTACAAGATGTGGCGAATCACCCTCGGTGACACGCCGAAGGCGGAAGAGGTCCAGGGCGCGAACTACTCGGTCGTCGGGTTCTCCGGCAGCGGCGTGGACGGCAAGTTCTACACCAGCGAGAGCGCGGACGGCGCGAAGTCGACGGTGTTCGAGCTCGACCCGGCCACCAACACCGCCGTCCAGAAGTTCACGATGGATGGCTACTTCTCCGGCCTGATGCCCATTGACTGACACACCGGTCCCGGTGACGGGGAGCGAGACATGATTGAAAGACTCACATATCTGATGGTGGGCTCGGGTGCCACGTGGGTGCTCTGGCTGCTCATCGCGCTGAGCCTCGTCTCGGTTGCGATTGCGCTCGAGCGCGCGTGGGTCTTCCGCCGCATCAACGGCCAGATGGACCAGCTCGTCCCCGAGCTCCGCAAGCTCCTCCGCGGCGAGGAGTACGAGCGTGCGCGGCAGCTCCTCGCGGGCGCGAACAGCGTCGAGTCACGCGTCGTGGCCGCGGGGCTCGCCGAGCTGGAGCAGGGCGCCGCGTCCGCCGAGGAGGCCATGGCGGCGGCGATGGGGCTCGAGCGCAAGCGCCTCGAGCGGCGTCTCCTGTTCCTCGGCACCGTCGGCAACAACGCACCGTTCGTGGGGCTCCTCGGCACGGTCATCGGCGTGGTCGGCGCGTTCGAGGCGCTCGGGCAGTCCCAGCCCGCGGCCGGCGCGGTGGCCGCGGCGAGCACCCTGGCGCCCGAGCGCATCATGGGTGCCATCGCCGAGGCGCTGGTGGCGACGGCGGTCGGCCTCGTGGTGGCGATTCCGGCCGTGGCGGCGTTCAACTACTTCCAGGGCCGCGTCACGGCGGCGCTCGCGGACGCCCAGACGCTCGGGCACGTGCTGCTGGCGCACCTTCGCGAGGAGTGAGTCATGGCCGGCTTCTCCTCCAACAAGCCGGACGCGCCGATTACGGGCATCAACGTGACGCCGCTCGTCGACATCACGCTGGTGCTCCTCATCATCTTCATGGTGACGGCGAAGATTGTCGTGTCGCGCGCGATGCCCATGGACCTGCCCAGGGCCGCGACGGGCGGCGAGGTGCAGCAGGTCTTCAGCGTCTCGCTGCGCGCGGACGGCACGACGTACGTGGACAGTCAGCCGGCTCCCCGTGACGAGCAGGTGCTGCAGCTCGCGCGCACCGCGCTCGCGGCCCACCCGGACCTGCGCGCCGTGGTGCAGGCCGAGGGCACCGTCCCGCACAGCCGCGTCATGCACGCGCTGGACATCCTCCGGCAGGCGGGCCTGTCCCGCATCGCCTTCGCGGTGGAACCGGGGCCGCCGGTGGAGGTTGCGCCTTGAAGGGCCGGGGCACGCGAGCGTCGATTCTCGATGGTGCACCGCGCAGCTCGCCAGGTCCGCTCGTCCTGGCGGGCGTCGGCGCGGCGCTCCTCCATGGCGCACTCGCCGTGGGCGCGAGCTTCGTGGGGCCCTCTCAGGGCGAGGCCGGGACGGCGAGGAGCGCGCCCGTGTCCCAGTGGGTGGAGGTCGAGCTCCCGCCCCTGCCCGCCCAGCCGGTGGCCCCTCCGCCACCCGCCGAGGAGCTGAAGGTGGAACCTGCCCACCCGAAGGCAGCGCCCATGGCGCGGGCCCTCGCTCCGCGCACGACGAACGCGCCGCCCCCCGCTGCCGCGCAGGCCGCGCAGGTGGCGACGGCGGCCCCCGAAGTCGTCGACTTTGGCGACACGTTCGTGGTGGGAAAGGGCTCGGCCTACGCCGGGGGAACGACCGAGTCCGGCGGCACTGCGACGCACGCCGTGCGCGACCCGAATGCGCGCGCGGGGGGCGTCGAAGGTGGCACCGGGACGGACCTTGCCGGGGACCGATCCCGGAGGCCGGCGCTCGCGGGTGGGGCCCGCTGGGATTGTCCGTTCCCGGCCGAAGCGGATGACGCGGGCATCGACCACGGCGTCGTCACCCTGCGCGTCGAGGTCGACGCCGAGGGCAGCGTGCTGTCGGCCACCGTGATGGAAGACCCGGGGCATGGCTTCGGGCGCGAAGCGCGGCGCTGTGCGCTGTCCAAGCGGTGGTCCCCCGGGCTCGATAGAGCCGGTCAGCCCACGCGTGAGGTTGCACTCGTGAAGGTGAGATTCGACCGATGAGCGCTCTTGCCCTGGCGGCAGAGCATGATTCGAGGAGGCAGTGATGCGCGCATTCTGGACCGTGGTTCACCGCTGGATGGGGCTCATCACCGCCGCCTTCCTGTTCGTGACGGGGCTCACCGGCGTGGTCATTTCGTGGGACCACGAGCTCGATGAGTGGCTCAATCCCCACCTGAACCGAGCGAGTGCGCAGGGGACTCCCCTCCCGGCGCTCGAGCTGGCCCGTCAGGTCGAGGCCCGCCATCCCGAGGTGCGTGTCACGTACATGCCAATGGCCGCGGAAGAGGGGAAGACGCTCGCGTTCAGCGTCGCTCCGCGCGTCAACCCGGCGACCGGAAGCCTCTACGAGCCGGGCTTCAATCAGGTATTCATCGACCCCGTCTCGGGCGAGGAGCTCGGCCGTCGCGAGTGGGGGGCGGTGTGGCCCATCACCCGGGAGACCGTGGTCTCCTTCCTCTACAAGATGCACTACACCCTGCACCTGCCGGCGATGTTCGGCACGGACCGCTGGGGGGTGTGGCTGCTCGGGGTCATCGCGCTCATCTGGACCTTCGACTGCTTCGTCGGCTTCTACCTCACGCTGCCGCTGCGTAAGCGCAAGCGTGAGCCCGCCGCCGAGCCGGCCGTGGAAGGGGACCGGCCCCAGGCTTCGGGACGCAGCTTCTGGCAGCTCTGGAAGCCCGCGTGGAAGGTGAACTGGAGCGCCGGACGCTACCGGCTGAACTTCGACCTGCACCGGGCCTTCGGCCTCTGGACGTGGGTGCTGCTCTTCATCCTGGCGTTCACCGCGTTCTCGATGAACCTCTACCGCGAGGTCTTCATCCCGGTGATGTCGGTTGTCTCGAAGCTGACGCCCTCGCCGTTCGATACGCGCGCGCTGTCGGCACTGCCGATTGAGCCCAAGACGGGCTACGCGGAGGCAATTGCGATTGCGGAGCGCGAGGCCCGGCGCCGCGGCTGGACGGAGCCCGTCGGGTTCCTGTTCCACTCCGAGTACCAGGGCATCTACGCCGTCGCGTTCTTCCATCCCGAGGACGGGCATGGCGCGGGGGGCGTGGGCCATCGCCAGCTCTACCTCGACACCCAGGATGCCCGCCTCCTCGGCGACCGTCAGCCCTGGAAGGGCACGGCGGCGGACGTCTTCGTGCAGGCCCAGTTCCCGCTGCACTCGGGCCGCATCCTCGGGTTGCCCGGGCGCATCCTCATCTCGCTGATGGGCCTGGTGGTGGCCATGCTCAGCGTCACGGGCGTCATCATCTGGTGGAAGAAGCGCACGGGGCGTGTCCGCTCCGCGCGTCGGAGCCCTGCGCGGGCGGAAGACCTGCCCGCCGCCAGTGCCCCGGTGATGCACTCCATCGAGCCTCGGGGGAGCGCGCAGGAGTCCGCTCAGTGAGCGCCGAGCTTCCGGCGCTTCGCGCTGCAGGATGAGCACCGTCCCGACAGCTCCATGACGTGCTCGTCGAGCTCGAAGCCGTAGCGTTCCGCGATTTCCCGCTGGAGCGCTTCGAGCGCCTCGGACTGGAACTCGACGACCTTGCCGCAGACGGAGCACACGAGGTGGTCATGATGCTCCTGCTCGAATGCCGCCTCGTAGAGCTGGCGCTCTCCCCGGGAGACGAGCGCCGGCTGGATGATTCTGGCCTCGAGCAAGAGGGGCACGGCCCGGTAGATGGTGGCCATGTGCGCGCCGGCCACGCCCCGGCTGTGGAGCACCTGCACGAGGTCTTCCACGGAGAAGTGCCCGTCGTAGGTGAGGGCCGCCCGGACGATGGCCTCCCGCACCGAGCTCATGTTCTGGGACTTGGCGCGCAGGGCGACCCGGAACGCCTCGACCGCCCGCGAGATGACGTCTTCCCCCATTGGCACTTTGCGAGCTACTCGCATCTTCCTACTGTGCCAACGTTGCAGGGCCGTGGCAACCCGAGCAGGCGAGGGGCCTGCCAGACCCATGCGGACGATGTGGCTGCTGGAGCCCATCCAGCTGGCTCGTACCGAAGCATCACTGTGGAGTTGGACGCGACGGAGCCGCCGCTCCCGAGCCGCTGACACAACCTGGCACACCCGCTGGCACAGCTCCGGCACACTTCATCAACGGGCGGTGACACGAACCAGGACGCGTGTCTCTCTAGAGCCAGGGTCATCCACGGCCCTGGCACGTTGCGTGCTCATGCGCTCCCCCAAGGGAGACACGCAATGCCCAACGCACAGGCAGTGACGCTCAGACAGAACCCGGTGTACCCAGCGCCGCAGGGGAGCTGGCGCGGACATTCCCTCAAGTCTTCGCTCCAAGCGATCGCCGGGCGGCTCGCAGAGGGGGAACAGCGCGAAGGTGTCGTCCGGATGCTCGACGACCTGCTCCGGCCGCTCGACCCGGAACGCTCCGAGGATCAGCTCGTCGGAGCCATCGCGGCGGCACTCCGGAAGCGCGCGGTAGGCGCACGGGCCAACGTCGGCAATCTGTACCTGCACGAGGACGAGCTCCAGCACATGCGCCTCTACACCCTCCTCCGGGAGCGTGTGCCCATGATCTCCATGACCCATCCCCTCGCCAACGAGCTCCTGCTGCCCCATGTCTCAGCTCAGGAGCAGGTGATCATCCTCGACATCGGAATCGGAAATGGCGAGCAGCTCGCCGACCTCATCCACCTGTGCGGCACCCGAGACGCCGCGCCCCGACGTCTCGTCGTGGTAGGGCTCGACCTCAGCGCGCCCTCCCTCGCGAATGCACAGCGGAATCTCTCGGCCGCCGCGGAGCGGTGGGGAATTGATTTCAGGTTCATCGCCCTGAACAAACAGGTGGAGGCACTGACGGACGAGGACTGGACCCTGCTCGACAGCCTCGAGGGGACACGCGTCGTCAATGCCACGTTCGCCCTGCACCATCTTCGCCACGACGACGCGGCCCCGGACGTCCGCGATCGGCTCTTTCAACGCCTGCGTCGCTGGCAACCCCGCACCCTCGTCATCAGCGAGACGGACGCCGAGTTCAACACCGTTCCGCTCCCCGAGCGGACCGGGAATGTCTACGACTACTTCCTGGGAATGTTCCAGCACCTCGATGCGCTCGACATCCCAGAGGGAGACAGACTTCTCTTGAAGCTCGGCATGATCGCGCGGGAGATCGAGGACATCCTCGGACCCAACGAGGAGGAGCGCTGTGAACGCTACGAGAGCGGCCGCCACTGGAGTGAGCGCCTCGAACGGGCCGGCTTCGCGCTCACCCCGCCACCGCCCTCGCTGACCCTGGGCTCGAACGAGGCCATCACCATCACCGTCGATCGCGGCTACGTCACCCTGCTCGGCGCGGGCACGTCGCTCGTCGCGCTCCTCTGTGCCAGGCCTGTCGAAGGGTGAGTGCCAACCTTCCCGGACGAGCGCAGGACGCCGAGACGTCCGGGGCCGGGTCGTCGCCGCTTCGATGGCGCGCGCAAGTGCGAGTAGGATGTAGCGGTTCACGGGCACCAGAGGCCGGTTCACGGGCGCCAAAGGCCGGTTCACGGCGCCCATGGAGCGTCTCACGGAAAGGCCACGGCATCCGGCGGGAATATTCCGTACCTTGGCCCCCGTGATGGCGCCACGGCCAGATGACCTGGACGTCTGTCACCAGGGAGTCGCCCGACCCCCTCGTTTCAACAAGCACCTGATGTCTGCTTCAGGAGAAGAGGGGACAGTACGGAATGGCCAAACATCTGTCATGGATGTGGAGAAGCTTTGCGCGAAGGCGCGGAGCCATGGCCCTGGCTTTTGGCCTCCTGGCCGCCGGCTGTGAGCCGAGCGCAAGCCCCCCGGCGCAGGTTCCCTCGGCGCCCCATCCCGCTGGCGAGGTGGTCCGCGAGTGGCATCCCAGACCACTGGAGGACCCGTCTACGACGCCGAGCGCCGTGGGCGAGCCATGCGCGAATCACGGCGCTGCCGAGTGCGCCAGCGGGCTGTGCGTGCGCACGGCGACGGGCACCCGGCTGTGCAGTCGCACGTGCGCGGCGTCGTCCGACTGCCCCGAGGGCTGGGGCTGCGTGGCGGCCGTGCCCGGTGGCGCCGAGCAGTTCTGCCTGCCGCGTCCCGCTCGCCGGTGAAGCCCGCGCCGGCTCGAGCGCAACTCCATTCCTGATTGAGCGACACGACTTCCATGAATCCAAACAAATCCACAGGTCGAGTGCCTCTCCTTCGCTGGGCGCTCACGGTACTCGTGCTCACGACGATGGGCATAGCGGTGGCACAGGTTGCCGAGCCCCCGGAGTCGGACATCGCGGTGCAGTCCGCCATCGAAAAGGCGACGTACGTCCCCATTCCCGAGCTCGGTGGGCCCCGGGCGGCGGGAGTGGAAGGCGAGGTCACGCTGGGCGGCCTGCGGTCCTTCTACAGCCACACCGACTTCACCGCGCAGAGTGTCATGGGGCCGGTGTCCTTCGTGCGCTACTACGGCATGGACACGCAGGGCCACACCACGTCGGGACTGAACCAGGGCTTCAACCAACGTCCCCGCTGGGCTCCCTTTGGCAGCATGAAGGCGGACCCCGAGGCCGACCTTCGCAACGGCATTGTCAGCGAGCACTGCGGGCAGGGCGCGGAGACAAAATACGACTGCCGTGGAGGCCTGCGCTGGTGGCACAACTTCGACAGCTGGGTGGAACCCAAGTCGAAGAAGCGTCCCTGCAATGACACCCCTCAATACTGCCAGAACAATCCCGAGTACGACGTCACGTGGGTCGTGCATGCGCCTGACGGGCGTACCTACGCCTTCGACTCGTGCAGCCTGCTGGGCGAAGACAACGAGATGAAGGCCGAGTGTTACGGCCGGAACCACGAAGATTCCGATGTGAAGCTGGCCCTCAAGTACGGAGGGTCCAGCAGCGGCGACGGCTTCGTGCTCATCACGCCCACGGCGCGCTATGTGTATACCGAGCCGATGGTGAGGTCGCCGGATGGTTCCAACGAGCCGCCCTACCCGGGAATGGTGAGCTTCCGCCTCAGCTACATCCTGGCGCCCGAGCGAGGCTTCCTGTCTTGCGGAGAGCTCGGCGAGGACACGCCCTGCCAGCGGCGACTGGCGACACTCCACTATGGCCAGGTCTGCATGGCCGACAAGGCCACGGTGCTGAATCCCACGGCCTTGTATGTCACCCACATCGAAATCGCGGGCGCCGGTACGCTGGCGTTGTTGTACGACTCCGTCTACCTGCGTGACAGGAAGCAGCTCATCAACGTCCTGGCGGACGGAGGAACGGACGGGAAGTACATTCCTCCGAAGGAGTGCGTCCTCTCGCGCATCGTCCTCACACCGCCCGAGGGCGACGCGACTCCGCCGCGAGAGGTGGTGAAGTACGCCTACCCGCAGGGCCCCTTCGAGGACGACACGGGCACGACCACCCAGAAGCTGGGCGGACTGCTGAGTCAGGTCACGCTCTCCGCCGGAGGGCTCGCTGACGGCAGTGCGAGCCTGGAAACCCGGCTGAGCTATGAATACGGCGAGGCGGTACTCCCGAAGGAGGGCGGCCCTTCACTCCAGCCACTGCGCACCTTCCGTGTCCTCCGCAACGGCGTCTTCGAGCGCGAGTATGTGCTGGACGCGGCGGACGGGGCGTATGTGAAGCAGACGCAGGTGGGGGACACCCAGGTGCACTTGTGGGCGGACAACAACGGCCTCCCCCGAACCAAGCCCGGCGTCCCAGATGCGGGCCTTTCGTATTGCCACCCCGGCAATTTCGGCACCAACAAGCTCGACAGTGAATACGTCGAGATCAACTGCAAGCACGAGCAGACCCAATATCAACAGACGGAAGCGACGCTGGTGGGAGACGGCAGCGGCTCGCTGGTGCCTGGCCCAACGCAGAAGTTTCACATGGATTCGAAGCCCTGGAGCTCTCACGGTCCGCTTCTCACGGACATGGATTGGGAGTGTGCGGGAGCAGCCTGCAGCGCACTGGCTCCGCAGCAACGCAGCCGCAGCTGGGATGTGACCTGGTACAACCTCTGCCCCTACCCCCACTGCCCTCCGCGGACATTCGACTTCGATGCCTACGCACCGAAGACGGTCCGCGACACACGCGGCAACCTGCTCGTCCTCGAGTCCCGGCTCGCCGATGGGGGCGTCATGATGAGCAACTCCCTCCCCGCCAATCTGCCGCCGGTGGAAGTCCACGCCATGCGCGCCGGGGCCACCCAGGAAGACGGCAGTGATGCGCTGCAGACACGCCTCTTCAGCTACACGTATGGGTTCCGCGCCAAGCAGCAGGTCAAGGACGAGTGGGGGGACTCGGCCCTGGTGCCCTCCGGGAGCTACCAGGTGCGCCGTCATTACGAGCCGGGGACCAGCCGTCTCATCGGCGTGGTGCGCAGTGGGTACACCCTCCAGTTCGATGAGGGCGGTCAGGGCTGGACGCCCGTGCTGCGTCACGTGGGCACCTTCTACAAGATGAAATACAGCTGCACCGTGGAGGCGGATGGCGGCCTCGCTCGCGCGGGTGCAGGGGAGGACTGGGGCCGGGTGGTGGAAGTGGTGGGCCCCTGCCAGGTGGACGGCCCGGACGCCACGCAATGCGCATGGAACGCGTCGCAGGTGCCCATCACCCAGTATGAGTACTGGCCGGCAACGGAGGCAGACCCGCTGCACGCGGGCCGCCTGGCGCGGCGCCGCGTCTTCAGCCGCACGTCCGCCCATGGCACCTGCGACACGCCAGGCCTGCCGGTCGACCCGAGCTCGTACGTGGAGACGCGCTACGAGCGTTACGACGTGCAGGGCCGGCTGACACAGTGGCAGGACGCCAATGGGGTGGTGACGAAGTACACGTACTCGGGTGACAAGTTGGTGGAAGCCCGGGTGGCGGACGGCACGCCCATGGTGGCGGTGACGAAGTACGGCTACGACAACGGGCAGGGCACGGGCAACTGGGTGCTGAACCCGGATGGCCGCTATGAAGTGCAGTGCTTCCGCCAGGGCACCACCCTGGGCGCCGGCTGCACCGGTGGCGTGCTCACCGACAAGCTGCAGTGGAAGGCCACGTCGCGCGGCCCCGAAGGCGCCCACTACAGCGAGCGGGTGGACTACACCTACGCCGCCAACGGGCAGCTGGTGGGCGAGACAGTGCGCGATGGCACCGGCGCGGTGCGCCGCCAGCGCTACTTCGAGGGTGACCCGCTGGGCCGCACCACGTACGAGGCGACAGGAAGCTCCGCGCCGAGCCCCGCCAGCGACTCGCGCTACCACCAGGTGTCCCTCTTCGACATGGAGGGCAACCGCGTGGGGCTGGGCACGGCCTATCAGCCGACGTCCTCGCCCTTGGAGCCGCTGTGCGGAGGCTTCGCCCCGCATTCCAGCGAGGCCCATGCGGTACCGGCCTCGCCGCTGTGCAAGGCCTTCGAGTACGACCGCCTCAATCGCCTCTCCCGGCTCATGGAGCCGCTGGACACGCAGGGCGGCCAGAAGGCCGTCACCTGCCTCGGCTACGACACGCAGGGCAACCTCGCGAGCGTGAGCCGCGCGGGGACGAGCCGGCCCTGCGAGCCGTCCGCGCAGCACAGCGTGCGCTACGTGCACGATGACTTCGGGAATCTCGTGCGGGTCGTCGCGCCATGGGCTCGCGGGCCGGGGGGCGGCGCGGGCGAGTACCAATACGGCTACGACTCGGCGGGTAACCTCACCCTCAAGCAAACACCCACCATGGCGCAGACGACGCCCGCTACGTGGGTGCGGTACAGCTACGATGCGATGGGCCGGCTCCTCAAGGCCCAGGCCGCACGGGCCGACGCGCCCCAGGCGCTCCAGACGCTGTACTCCTACGGCTACGACGGTCAGGTGCCTCCGCCTCTCTTCTGCCCGGGAGGAGAGGGAGACTCCGGGGGCTCTCCCCATCTCAAGGGCCGCGCCCAGGTGCTGACGGACTCCTTCGGGGACACCTGGTATGCCTATGACGTCCACGGGCGCCCCACGGCGCACCTGCGCGTCCGGGCGCAGCCAGGGCAGCCGGAGCGCACCGTCGCGTGCAACCCCGCCCACGGCCCCCTCACCCCCAACCGCCGGTTCTACTTCGACCAGGCGGGCCGCATGATCAACGAGGTGCTGCCGGGAGGCCGCGCGCTCACCTATCTCCACCACTCCGCCTGGTCGTCCATGCCGCACCGGGTCTCCGAGGTGCGTGCCTCGACGTGGGATGGCTCGCGATGGACCGGCATCGTGACGCTCCTCAAGGACGTGCAATGGGAGCCCTATGGGGGCCTCAAGTCCTATGCGCTCCAGGCCCATCTCTCCACCAACACCGGCACCACGTCCTGGCGCTATGTGGACTACCTGCGGACCGCGTCGGCGACCACGCCCCTGTCGCGGTGCAGCGACACGGGCATCGTGTCGGGGAGCGACTACACGGGGCGCCTGAAGGCCGTCACCGTCTCCACCGAGGCGGAGCGCGCCGCGGGCCGGTACGGTGACATCTACAAGCGCGTGTACACGTGGAAGGCGGACCAGGTGGTGCGCGAGGACACGTGCGTGCTGGACACGCGCGACGTCGCGCCCGAGACGCTGGCGTACGCGGGGTCCCAGGGCGAGGCTGGCTTCGACACGCGAGGCCAGCTCCGCCACGTCACGGGACGGCCGCACGAGCTGCGGACGTACACGTACGACGACCTGGGCAACCGCCGGAGCGAGCGCCGCGGGAGCTTCGTCTTCCAGCTGGGCTACGCGCCGGAGGCGGGCGGCCTGCGTGAGGATGCGCTGCGCACCCGCAGTACCCACGCGTGCGGCGCGGGCACGGCCTGTGCCACCACCACCCCGCTCACGAGCCCCACCGAGCACTTCACGTATGACGACGACGGCCGGCTCGGCCGCAAGGAGTGGACCGGGCAGAGCGTGGGCATGGGGAACCTGGGACACCTGGAGTTCGGCACCGCGCTGGACGCTCCCAATGCCGCCCTGGGCGCCGTCTATCGGAGCGTGACCGATGACGCCGCTCGCACGTGGGAGTACTTCTACGATGCGCAGGGCCGTCGCCGACTGAAGCTGCATCCGTCCGGTGCGGCCGAGGAGTCCTTCTACGACGACACCCTGCTGCTGGAAGACTGGAGCGTCACCAGCCTCGTGAACGCCGAGGCGGACTCGGTGCGTGACGAGTACATCTGGCTGGATGGGCGTCCCGTTGCCCTCTTCAAGACGCGCGTCAGCCACGCCGGCGCGCGAGTGGCGGACTTCACCGGCACATGCGAGCGGTACAGCGACGACGTGCCCCCTGCCTGCGGCGTCTACTTCCCCATCACCGACGTGCTGGGCAAGCCCGTGGTGATGCTGGATGGAGCCGGGCGCGTGACGGGCGTGGCGGACTACGATGCCTTTGGTCACGTCAACCGCGTCAGCCACCCCGCGGAGAGCCGGCATCCCTCGGTGCTCGATGGCCGGGGCATGGTGCTCGCCACCACCACGGCCATCCCAGCGGCCCGGACAGGCATCAACGTCCACGTGCGCGCCCACTTCAGCGTGCTGCGGGGCGGGGTGGGGAGCAAGGCCTACCTCATCAATGAATTCGGTGCTCGGCTGCCCGCGGCCCTGGGAACGACGACGGACACCGCCGGCGACAAGGGCCTGTTGGTCCCCACGCCGTGGGTCAACGCGGCCAGTGCCACCCAGGTGCGGGTACAGTACGTGGAGGCGAACGACCCCAACACGGAGCCCGAGGGAGCTCCCTGGGGTGCAAGCCTGGAGGGATTCGAGTACAGGCGCTTCCAGGTGGGTGCCACGCCCGTGTGGACTCCGCTGCGGCTGCCCGGCCAGTACCACGACTTCGAGACGGACCTGTTCGAGAACTGGAACCGGTACTACGACCCGAGCATCGGACGGTACTTGGGGCCGGACCGAGCAATGCTTGAGCCCGATGTACTGATGGGCGAGCTTGCCGCCGGACAAAGCGTGCATGCTTATGCATACGCAAGGAACAATCCCATTATCAATACCGACCCGATGGGTCTCCTCACGGAAGAGGAGAAGAAGAAGCAGGCGGAACTGGACGAATTGGCGTTGCAGGCCAAGGCGCAACTTGAAGCTGATCGCAAGGGGGATAAAAAGCTCGACCGAGACAAGGAAGCGCACGTTCCCATCAAGCGGGAGCTAAGCGCAGAAAACAAGCAGGTGCGCACAGTCCAGAAAACGACACAGGACGGCTGTTCCGACAGAGGCTGTCCTGCGGGTGGAGCGCTAGTTGATGCAGATGTGCACGACCACTACCCCAAGGGAGGCCCTGAGGCAGGGCTTCCATCGCGGAAGGACTTATCTGCTGCCGAGGTTCTTAAGATCAACATCTACGTTCTAACCCACAGCAGAGACAACAGTCGCACCTCTGAATTCTACAAAATCACTCCTGATCGGAACATTTACAAGTACGATCCAAAGGACAACAAGTTCAGAACAACGACAATCCAGTGGGATAAGCTCAAATAGAACAACGCCGACGAACTCATCCGGATTTTGCTCATGACCCTTGAAAGCAGCTCATTGCTACTCGCCATGGTGGTATTGACCGGATGCTTTGAGGCTCGTGCAGATGACCCCTGGACAGGGGTGGCAACGCCAAGTGCCCCAAACACCTGTGATGTCACCAAGGGTCTGATTGAAAAATACTTTGGCTCCGAACCACGGATTCAATTCGGACACAAACCAGACACAGAAATAATCGTCGGCTCACATGCACAATATCTATGCAGGGCGGGCGAACCTCCCTTACACATCATAGAGCAGAAACAATTCCTTCGGTGCGTCTGGTATCGCGCCTTCGAAGACCCGATCATCATTTCACTGAGTGAAAGCTGCGTCATCACGAGGCGACGACCGACTGAGATCAACGGCGAATACCGAGTAGACGAACTTACGCAGTCACTCGCCAGGCCAGAGTGCACGAAGATCCTGACGAGCGCCCTGGAATCAATCAAGGATGGGGCAGGAAAAAGCGACCTGACAGAGGATATGTCTGGGCTTGATGGCGAGGCATTGTACTTCGAATATCGCGATAGAGAGCTACGTCGGGCCGGCTATGTGGACACGCCCGTGGTTGACAGTGGCGCTACTGGCGCTGTCAAGGCATGCATCCTGGTCCAGGAGCCACTCCGGAAGATATCAGTGTCTACGCCTCGATGAAGGACGTATCTACGTGTCGAGAGGGTGATCGGGTCGAGGGCCGGCGCGGTGGTGTGCAGGTTGCTCTTGGCCGTTTCCGGCTTCGTGCCCGTTTAGAGCTCACCATCACTCCGTCTCCGGCCCCCGCCACTTCGAACCGGACGGGCGGTTTTCCCGCATCCGGCTCACCGCGGAGGTGTCCTCCGCCGAGGTTATGCTTCCGTCCTTCTGGCCGCCGACTTTCAGAGCCCTCTGCTCCTACTCCGCCGCTGCCAGCCGGGGGCGGATTTCGCCCGGCGTTCTCTCTTCGCTCCTGGCTCCTGCGGACTGACGGTGGGTTTTATCATCCCACTCCCGCCTCGCCTCTTGCTCCGAATGCCTCCGGCAGGGCCCCTTCGCTCCACGGGCATTACCCCGCTTCACCGCTACTACGGACCCATCTGCCAGGCTCTCGCCTTCGCGTCACTTCGCCTCCTCGGCTCGTGCGGCTACCTTGCTTCCGCGGGCTTTCTCCGCGGGGCGAGGAGCCCTTCCCTGTTTCCATCCATGGCCTTGTTCACGTGCCGCCGCCCTCTACCCCGCCGGGTGGCTCTCCCCCCAAGGCCGTCTTCGGGGAGTTCCTGCTGCCTTCGTTCACTCCATGGGCCAGCACGTAGCGCAGCCGGCCCACCATCGCCGCGTCGTCCAGCACCGGCTCCGCTGAATAGCGCCTCTCCCAGAAGCCTCCACTCCAGTCCACCAACTTGCCTACTTTCCTGGAGAGGTTGGCTCGCAGGTACTGCATGAAGCCAGCGAGCGCGCTCCCCGAGCCCACACCAACAGGTGAAAGGGGTTGGAGGCGAAGGTGAAGGCGTACAACCGTACGGTGCCAGCGCTCTGCTGGACGGCTCGGGCCAGCACTCCTCCCACGACTTCGTTCACCTCAGCGCTGGGGCGCAGTAGCAGCCTCCCCTGGAAGCACCTGGGAGGGAGGGTTCGAACGCTACGAGAGCGGCCGCCACTGGCGTGAGCGCCTCGAACGGGCCGGCTTCGCGCTCACCCCGCCACCGCCCTCGCTGACCCTGGGCTCGAACGAGGCCATCACCATCACCGTCGATCGCGGCTACGTCACCCTGCACGGCGCGGGCACGTCGCTCGTCGCGCTCCTCTGTGCCAGACCTGTCGATGGGTGAGTGCCAACCTCCAACGACCGCGGTCACTTCGATTGGCCGGGCCCGCTCACCTCGCAGTTGCTATCCTTTGACACCTTCCCCGCTGGACTTTCGGTGACGGCAGCGGCTCGACCGCGACCAATCCCTCGTTGACCTCTCCGACGCGGCCCACCCGGTGCGGAGCTCAAGGATCCGCGCGTCCACCAAAGCGAGGGTTGGCGATGATGTCCTTCGCCATGCGGTCGGTGAAGGCGGTGCCCTCCCGGGCGTAGGCCGCTGCCTCGTCCGGGGTGAGGCGCACGCGAACCTCGTACATCGCGATGGTGCCCACCACCACCTCGAGGATGAGCGTCCCGTCCTGAGCCCGCAGCAGCCGGTACATCCACGCGCCGCTCCGGAAGAGCTCCTCTTCGCCGCTCATGGCACGTCCGTGACCGTGGTCTGCTCCACCGGCGCGTTGATGACCATGAGCTCCGGGATGTTGCCGGAGGTGTAGCCGCCGAACTTGAAGCAGTCCTTGTCCTCGGGGCTCGTGCACTTCCACACGCCCGGATCCGCCTCCACAGGCAGGCGGGCGCACGTCTTCGAGGTGGCCAGGTTCAGCGTCATCATCTTCAGCGGCCCCTCGAAGTTCTTGGCCGGCAGCCCGAGCGCCCGGCCGATCACCGCCGGGTCATGCCTCCCGTCCACCATGGAGTCGGCCACTGCCTGCTGGATGGTCTTCGTGGGGGCGGCGAACAGGAAGCAGCCCTCGTCGTTGCACCGGCCGAAGTTCTTCGCCCCCGTCTGCACGACGAACTTCTGGTAGGCCCCGTCCGTCATCAGCCACGACACCTGCCGGTCCTGGAAGTTCTTCTCGATGTGCTGATCGATACTGTACGGGCTGGCGAGCTGGTCGGCCTCCCGCGAGATGGCCTTCTGCTGATCGTTGCAGGCTTCGGTGACGGATGGGGCGGCCGGAGGAGGCGTGGGCCGGGTAGTGATCTCGCCGGTCTTGCAGGCGGTCACCGTGAACAGCGAGCACAGCAAGGCAATTCGGAAGATCGAGGGCATGTTCACTCCTGGTGAGGGGCGGACCATAACCAAGGGAGTCTTGGCTGACCATCTCCGTTCCGTAGCCGACCATGGCACGCGCCTAGAAACGGGTGAAGTCGCGCAAGGGGGGTGCACCCGGCGTCGGTGCAGGCGCGGACTCGGCGGACACGGCGCGAGCCAGCATCTCCGTGGCGGGCGCTCCGGGCAGCCGTAGCGCCTGTCTCTGCTGGACCTGCCGCAGCATCAGGCCCTCGTCGCTCATTCCATGGATGCGGAAGAAGGACATGAGCTGCTGGAGTGCCTGCGCCTGCGCGCTCAGCTCCTCCGCCGTGCTCGCCAGCTCCTCCGCCGCGGACGCGTTGCGCTGCGTCACCTGGTCCACCTGCTCCATGGCCTTGTTCATCTGCATCAGGCCCGAGGCCTGCTCCTTGGACGCCGCGCTCACCTCCTGCACCAGCTCCGCCGTCTTCCGGATGGAGGGCACCAGCTCCTTGAGTAGCACCCCCGAGCGCTCGGCGACCTTCACGCTGCTGCTGGCCAGGCTACCAATCTCCTTGGCCGCTTTCTGGCTGCGCTCGGCCAGCTTGCGCACCTCGGTGGCCACCACCGCGAAGCCCCTGCCATGCTCGCCCGCGCGCGCCGCCTCCACCGCCGCGTTCAGCGCCAGCAGGTTCGTCTGGTAGGCGATCTCCTCCACGATGGAGATCTTCTCCGCGATGGCCGTCATCGCCTCCACGGTTTCCGCCACCGCCGCGCCGCTCTCGGCGGCGTCCTGGGCGCCCTTGGTGGCCATCTGGTCCGTCAGCCGGCTGTTCTCCGCGTTCTGGGTGATGGTGCTGCCGATCTGCTCCAGCGTGGCGCTCGTCTCTTCCACCGAGGCGGCCTGGCTGTTCGTGCCTTGCGACAGCGACTGCGACGTGGCCGACACCTGCGAGGCCGCCGAGGACAGCGCCACGGCCCCCGCCCGCACCTCACCGATCATCCCGCCCAGCTTCTGCACCATGGAGCTGAAGGCCCGCCCCAGCGTGTCGTTCTCCGAGCGCGGTATCACCTGCACGGTCATGTCACCGGCCGCCAGGGACTCGGCCACCCGCGTCATGTTCCGCAGCGAGCGGATCATCTCCTGCATCCCCGCCAGCATCTGTCCCGTCTCGTCGCGGCCGCGCGCCTGCACCTCCGCCGTCAGGTCTCCCTGCGCCAGCCGGCCCATCGCCGCCACCGCCTCGTTGATGGGGAGCACGATGCCGCGGCTCAGCAGCAGTGCCAGCACCACCGCCAGCACCCCCCCCATCCCTCCACCCATCATCAGGGTGCGGTACATGGCCTCTTCCAGCGCGTTGGAGGTCCGCGAGCGCTGCTCCAGCAACCGCAACTCCTCGTTGGAGAGCTGCGCCATTCCCTCGCGCATTCCGTCCATGAACTGCTTGCCCCGGGCGGTCCCCACGAAGCCCACCACCTCGTCCACCGGCACCTCGCCACTCGTGGCCTTGCGGCGCAGCTCGACGAGGGGCTCCACCTCATGCGACAGCCAGCGCTGGTAGTCCTCGCGCAGCATCTGCAGGCGCTCTTGTTGCCGGGGGTTGTCCGTCGTCAGCTCCCGGGCCCGGGCGAAGTGCTGGGTGAAGCCCGCCTTGCCGGACTGCAGGGGCTCGAGGAACTTCTCATCCCCCGTGATGGCGAACCCCCGCAGCCCCGTCTCCATGTCGACGAGCGACTTCATGGTGCCGTTGATCTCCTGGAGTACCTCGTAGGAGTGCTTGTCCCAGCGGTTCGCTTCCGAGAGCTTCTCGAAGCTCGAATAGGAGATGCCCACCACCAGCAGCAGGACTGCGATCATCGAGCCGAAGGCGAGGTACAGCTTCTTTCCGATTCCGACGTCTTGGAGCATGGGACCATCCTTGGAGGAGGAGGGAACAGGCTGCGGCGGACAGCACACGCGGCTTGGGTGATGCCCAGCAGGTAGAGCGTGACGGCGTTGGGTTCGAGAGGGGTGCGGTGCCTCGTGCGACAGCATCGCGGCGAAGACGTCCATCAGACAACCGCCCCCCCCCTCTCGGCATGGATGCACGGAGAGGAGGGCGGTGCGGATGAGACGGGTCTTCTGTTGTTTACTGAACGGGATTGGACGGCGCACCGCTGCCGGAGCGAGGGCAACACTCATCGCTCGCCCCGCGTGCAAGACGCATCACCTCGCGCTCGGAGAGCGGTGTCTGGCGCAGGAACCCTACAATCTCCCAGGAGGCAACGGCGCCTCATGCGCCGCCACACAAGGAACGACCATGCCCTTCTCCACCCCCCTGCGCTGGCCCATGCTGGCCTGTGTTGCCGCCCTGCTGTCCGCCTGTGATGACGGCGGCGGCGACAACGGCAACAACGACGACCTGCCCCAGCTCTCCCCCGCCACGGGCGCCACGCTGTCCTCGTGCACCGACCTGGCCAGCAAGTTCTCCTTCAGCAACACCACTCTCAGTTCGGCGGAGGTCGTGGCCGCCGGCACGCGCAAGGTGGCCGGCATGCCGGTCGACGCCCACTGCCTGGTCAAAGGCGAGATGAACCGCCGCACCGGCGCCGCGGGCCAGAGCTATGCCATCGGCTTCGAGATGCGCCTGCCGAATGCCTGGAATGGCCGGTTCTTCTATCAAGCCAATGGCGGAACGGATGGCAGCGTCATCACCGCCATCGGTGAGGTGAACGGAGGTTCGGGTCCGACGAGCGCGCTGCAAATGGGTTTCGCCGTGCTCAGTTCGGACGCCGGCCACAACAGCGCCCAGAACCGCAACGGAGCGTTCGGCGTCGACTTCCAGGCCCGGCTGGACTACGGCTACCAGGCTGCGGCCACGCTCACGCCCATGGCCAAGGCGCTGATCGCCACGGCCTACGGCAAGGGCCCGGACCGCTCCTACTTCGGGGGCTGCTCCAACGGCGGGCGCCACACCTTCGTGGCCATGACCCGCATGCCCGAGCAGTACGACGGCTACCTGGCCGGCGCGCCGGGCTATCGGCTGCCGCTGGCTGCCATCGCCAACATCTTCGGCGCCAAGCAATACGCCAGCGTGGCCACCAACCCGGCCGACATCAGCACCGGTTTCACCAGCGCCGAGCGGGCCACCGTGACCGCGGCGGTGGTCGCCAGGTGCGACGCGCTGGACGGAGCGAGCGACGGGCTGATCCAAGACACCACCGCCTGCCAGGCCACCTTCGACCTCAACCGCGACGTGCCGACCTGCAGCGGCGAGCGCGACGGGAGCTGCCTGTCGGCCGCGCAGAAGATCGCCCTCGCGCCCATCTTCTCCGGCGCGGTGGACAGCAAGGGCACCCGGTTCTATTCGAGCTTTCCCTTCGACAGCGGTCTCGCCCAGGGCGGCACGGCCTTCTGGGAGTTCCTTGCACCGCTGGCGCTCGACTCCGGTGGGGTTGGCGTCATCTGGGGCGTGCCACCCGCCGACCCCGTGACCTTCAACGGCCCGGCCTTCGCGCTGTCGACCTCCATCGACGACATGCTGGCCTCGGTGGCCGCGACCAACGCCACCTACACCGAGTCGGCCCTGTCCTTCATGCTGCCGGTGGAGCCGACCCAGCTGGGGCGGGTGAAGAACCGGGGCGCCAAGATCATGGTCTACCACGGCGTGAGCGACCCGATCTTCTCGTCGGACGACACCACGTCCTGGTACGAGGGCGTGCGTGCGGCCAACGGCGGTGACGCCTCCAACTTCGCGCGCTTCTACCGCGTGCCGGGCATGGGCCACTGCTCGGGCGGTCCTTCGACAGATCAGTTCGACATGCTGACCGCGCTGGTCAACTGGGTGGAGAAGGGCCAGGTGCCCGACACCGTGATCGCCACGGCCCGTGGCGCCGGCAATGCCGCGGGCGTCAATCCTGAGCTGCCCTCGGGCTGGTCCGCCACCCGTAGCCGGCCGCTGTGCCCCTACCCCCAGGTGGCGCGCCTGAAGACCGGCGCCACCGACCTGGAATCGGCCGACAGCTTCGCCTGCCAGTAAGAAGGTCGGCTTGCGACGCGTGGGGGCCTGGCGGCAGGGGGTCCGCGTCAGGTCCCTGCGTGACCACTACAGATGCGGTACTTTATCAGTGCAGTTCTTGGGGAAAGGATAATCGAGTGCGCAATCTCGTCTATTACATCTCTCTCTCGATCGACGGATTCATCGCCGGCCCCAACGACGAGGTCGACTTCTATCCAGGATCCGACGAGTACATGCGCTGGATGAAGACCGACTATCCCGATGCGCTTCCGACCCACATGCGTCGGCACTTCGGCATCGACAACGCACCCAACCGGAACTTCGACACGATCGTCATGGGCAGGCGCACCTACGATCCCGCGCTCAAGCTCGGCATCACGAGTCCGTACGCGCATCTGCGCCAGTATGTGTTCTCCCGCACCCTCGAGCCGCAAGACCCGACCGTCACGATCGTAAAAGGCGACGTGGTGGAGACGGTCCGGGCGCTCAAGCGCGAGGAGTCGGCGCTCGACATCTACCTCGCGGGAGGCGGGGAGCTGGCCGGGCAGCTGCTCGACGAGATCGACCGCCTCGTCGTGAAGCTGTATCCCGTCGTCGCCGGCGCAGGCCGCACCGCCTTCGGCTCCCGGTTCTCACCGACGAACTTCAACCTCGACAACGTGAAGACCTTCTCCGGGGGCAACGCGGTCCTGTACTATTCACGAGTCCGCTAAGCCGCATCAGGGGCGAAGGCGGTGCCGCCTTCACCGCCCCAGGCCTACACAGCGGAGCGCCGGGGCGCCGCTCTCGGTGAGCAAGACCCGGACTCCTCAGTTGCAACCCTGGCTCGACAGCCAGTTCACGCCACGGAGCCGATCGTTCGTGCCATTCGAGCCGCCGTAATCCACGTTCGAGAAGGACATGGACACGTAGCTCCCCGTGGACTGGTTCCGGATCTCCATCGTCATGTTGTTGGGGATGAGCGTGGTGGAGTTCGGGTAGTTCGCACCGATGTAGTAGCGCAGCCGGCCGCTCGGGAGGCTCCCACACGTGGCCATCTTGTTCTCGAGCTGCGCCCAGTTGCCCCGGTTGAAGTTGGCATCCTGAGGCACCAGGTTCGCCCGGCCTCCCCAGCCCCCAAGCTGCGAGCCAATGAGGTGTCCCCCGTCATAGTCGTTGCTGGGGTTTTCCGCGTCACCCCACTGCCCCACGCTCGTCTGACAGGAGTCGATGCGCGGCGCGGCGATGATCGCCGGCAGGTACTTGTACGCCCTGTTCGGCCGGCCCGCACTGTCGATGAAGAAGTACTCGCCGTCGAAGTTGTGCCAGATGTTCCGGTCGCCCGACGGGAAGAACTTCGGACAGTCGCTGATCACTTGCTCGGTGACGTCCCCGCGGATGACGTACCCGACGCCGTAGGGCTTCAGCGCCTCCCGGATCTCCTCCTCCGTGTGGCTCTCGAAGAACTCCACGAGGCCGCTCGGGCCACCGAAGTCCTGCTCGAGCTGACTGGCGACGCCTTCACCGCCCAGGTCCGCGTCCGCGGCTCCGCAACCCCCCAGCAACAGGCCCAACACCGCCATGACCGACAACTTGTTCAGGGTGCGCATTCTTCTTGGTCTTTCTTCACCGGGTTGTTGACTTCCCGGTCTTAAATACCAAGAAAGAGAGAAGTGCTTTGTGACAATTCTGCGGAAGGTGCGCCAAAAAGTCTTAGTGCAAAAAACATGCTCTCCCTGGTTTACGGAGCGTCCTCATACCCTGGAGGTTGAGTGACCCCTACTCGCGGTAAAGCACCCACTCACGCGAACGAAAGGACTCGGAGATGAGCGTGGGTGAGCGAAGAGGCCGGATCCGGCAGGCGCTGAGGCGAAGCGCGAGAGCCAGCGGAATCGTTGCGCTCCTCTTCTCGCTCGGAGCGGGGGCGGCCCAAGCGCCGTCCAACACGCAGCTGGCTGGCGCCGAGCTGAATCGCCGGGTCGAGAAGCTGCTGCGACAGATGACGCTCGAGGAAAAGGCCGGCCAGCTCGCTCAATATTCAATCGGTACGCCCACCGGTCCAGGTACCGGCCGCGACGACTACGAGACGCTGGTGCGCGCCGGAGCCGTGGGCTCGCTGTTCAACGTGGTCGGAGCCCGGGAGACCAATCACTATCAACGCATCGCAATGGAGCAGAGTCGCCTCAAGATTCCCCTGCTCTTCGGCTTCGATGTCATCCACGGCCACCGCACCCTCTTCCCGACCCCCCTGGCCATGGCGTCGAGCTTCAATCCCGCCCTGGTGGAGCAGGCCATGCGCATGGCCGGAGCAGAAGCCTCCTCGGAGGGCATCCGCTGGGTGTTCTCCCCCATGGTCGATATCGCGCGTGATGCCCGTTGGGGCCGTATCATCGAGGGCTCGGGAGAGGACCCCTACCTGGGGGCCGCCATGGCACGGGCCTACGTCCGAGGCTATCAGGGCAAGTCGCTGGCAGAGCCCACCTCGGTGGCGGCCTCGGTGAAGCACTTCGCCGCCTACGGCGCGGCGGAAGCAGGCCGGGACTACAACACAGTCGACATGTCCGAGCTGACCCTTCGGCAGGTGTATCTGCCGCCCTTCCAGGCCGCCGTCGCGGAGGGCGCGGCCACGGTGATGAGCGCCTTCAACTCGCTCAATGGAGTGCCAGCCACGGCCAACCCCCAGCTCCTCACCGGCATCCTGCGAAAGGAGTGGGGCTTCAACGGCTTCGTGGTCAGTGATTGGACCGCGGTCCAGGAGTTGGTGAACCATGGCATCGCGTTGGACGGGGCAACGGCCGTTCGCAAGGCGCTGACGGCCGGCGTCGAGATGGACATGGAGAGCCATCTCTATGGGCCCGGGATTCCACAGTTGGTGCGCTCCGGCAAGCTGAGCCAGGCGGTGGTGGACGAGGCCGTGCGCCGCGTGCTGCGCGTCAAGTTCGCGCTGGGGCTCTTCGAGCATCCCTATGCGGACGAGAAGGCCGGGGCCTATGTGGCGACCGCGGAGAAGCGCGAGCTGGCCCGGCGCGTGGCGGAAGAATCCATCGTCCTGCTGAAGAACGAGGGAGGGGTGCTGCCGCTCTCCACCTCGGGGCGCAAGATCGCGCTCGTCGGTCCGCTGGCGGACTCGGCGGTCGACATGCTGGGCGCATGGAACGGCAAGGGCGACCCCAAGGACGTCGTGACCCTGCGCGCCGCGCTGGAGCGCCGATTGGAGGGCAAGGCCCAACTGCTCTACGCGAAGGGAACCGGCATCCTCTCGCATGAGCCTTCCGGCATCCAGCAGGCCGTGAAGGCAGCGGAGGCCTCCGATGTGGTGATCGCCGCGCTGGGCGAGGACGCGAGCCAGATGAGTGGCGAAGCCGCCTCACGTACCCGACTCGGTCTGCCCGGACACCAGGAGCAGTTGCTCCAGGCCCTGGCCGCCACCGGCAAGCCGGTTGTCCTGGTCCTGTTCAATGGCCATCCGCTGGTCCTCGAAAACGCCCAAGCGCATGCCAGGGCCATCGTGGAGGCCTGGCATCCCGGCATCGAGGCCGGGAACGCGGTGGCCAACCTGCTGTTTGGCGATGTGAACTTCAGCGCCCGGCTGCCGGTCAGCCTGCCCCGCAGCGTCGGGCAGCTGCCGCTCTACTACAGCCAACTCAGCACCGGGCGTCCGGCGGGGACCACCGACTTGACGCGCATGCCCAGGAGCACGGGAGAGAAGTACATCTCCCGCTATATCGACGAGCAGAACAGCCCGCTCTACCCCTTCGGCTACGGCCTCTCCTACACCACCTTCGACTTCTCGCCGCCGGTGCTGAGCGTCCCGGTGCTGAAAGCCGCCGCGGTCAAGAAACGGGGCCAGGGCGTGATGCGCGTGAAGTCCCAGGTTCGCAACACGGGCAAGGTGCGGGGAACGGTGGTAGCGCAGCTCTATCTCGGGCTCCGAGGCGCCAGCACCGCGCAACCCGTGCGTCAGCTCGTGGGCTTCGAGCGCCTCACGTTGGCGCCTGGCGAATCCCGTGATGTGGAGTTCACATTGGGTTTCCAGGAGCTGTCATTCCTCGATGCCAGCGCGGCGCGCGTGGTGGAACCCGGAACCCAGTACGAGCTCTGGGTGGGGGATAGCTCCGAGGCCACCCAGCACGCCCGCTTCGCGATGGAATAGCTACGAGGCGTGAGACAACCCGGAGGCGTGCAGGGGCAGCTCCAAGATGAAGGTGGCCCCGCGCCCTGCTCCCTCGCTGTGGACCGTCAGCGAGCCGCCCAGCTCCGATGAGCCTCATCTACCGCCGGAACCCAACTGCCGTGGATGCCAAACGGGACGCGCTGAGGCAACCGGACTCGCGCTACCGGGGCCGCGCCGAAGTGGCCAGCGTCGAGGACGACGAGCTCGCTGATGTCGCGCTCGCGGTCGCGAACGAAGCTGAGCAGCCAGCCGCTGTCTTCGGGCGACTGGGCACTCTTGGGGACGAAGACGCACTCGCCGGGTATCTGCCCCGGGCCGAGTTCCTGAGCGAGCGAGGTGCCCGTCTCCGCCTCGTAGCGGCGCAAGAGTGACTTCGTCGGGGCACCGTCAACGAAGTCGAGCATCTCGAGGACGTACGTGTAGCGATGGGGCCGCCCAACGCGGCGGTCGTCGATCCGGGGGAATTCGACCAGGCGGTCATCGAGCTGCCGCTCGCGGGTGCGGCCAGACTCGAGGTCGACCTCCCAGCGGTGCAGGTACGGCGGAGCCGCTTCGAAGCGTGCCGAGCGGACCGCCTCGAGAACAATCGTTCCAGCGCGCTCGAACGCGTTGGCGGTGTGGCAGAGCTGACCGGACTCGACGTCGAACCAGCGCACCTTGCCCCCCGCTCGAGGCACCACGCCGATGCGCGTCTGATGGGAGTCGTTCCATTCGAATGGAATCCCCGCGCCCCAGTCGCGGATCATGCGGGCGGGCGAATCGAAAAAGACCGCGTACCGTTCCGTGATGGCGAAGTCGTGCAGGTAGGAAGCACCATCCACCTCAATCTCCCTCTTTGAGATCACCCGCCCCCTCGCGTCGGCGATGTAATACGTCAAATACGGACGCACCACCTGGTAGCCGAAGAAGTGGAGCTCACCCGTCAACGGACACCGCTTGGGGTGCGCTGTCATCGGTGTGTCCACCGCCCCGCCAAAGTCGAAGGCGCCGACGGTCGACAGCTCCCGGTCCAGCTGCATAGGCAGCGACGCCTCGACCATGGAGAGGATGCGGCCCGCGTGCTCGATGACGTGGGTGTTCGACGTGCCGCCCCCACGAAGCCGCCGCTCGCGCTCTGAGCCCGCCTCCGCGCCGGTAAACCTGGCGGTTCGTACATAGCGGTTCCGGTACCAGCGCGCCTTTCCCCCCGCGAGGTGGATACCGTGCACCATCCCGTCGCCGAACCACCAGTGAGGGGAGAAGCCGTCCTTCGGGTTCGGGCCGTTGCGCATATAGGTCCCGGCAAGCTCTCGCGGCAGCTCGCCCTCCACGGGCAGCTCGTGCGCGGTCACCTCGTCGGCGACTGGGGCGAAGTCGCCTCTCAGCCAGAACGGC
Source organism: Archangium minus (assembly GCF_044360475.1). NCBI lineage: Bacteria > Pseudomonadati > Myxococcota > Myxococcia > Myxococcales > Archangiaceae > Archangium > Archangium minus. The sequence continues at coordinate 2,500,069 of NZ_CP043494.1, read as the reverse complement.
CTGGCGGGAGAACGGGAATCGGTCTTGCTCTCGGTGGACATGCGCTTCTCTCCTCGCAGTTGATTGAGAACTCAAATAACCTCGCCGCAGAGGCTTCCGCAAGCTGTTTATTTGAGTGCTCAACAAAAAAGAGGAGAGCATGTCCGCGCATCACCTGACTTTCTTTTTCGACTTGAACCGGGCCCACGCGAAGGTGATCCGTCGTTTCGACTCCGCCCTGGGTTCCGTGCATGGCATCGGACTCAACGACCTGCACCTTCTCCAGGTGCTCGACGAGGCGCCCGGGCGCCGGATGCGACGAACGGATCTCGCCCAACAACTCGGGTTGACGGCCTCGGGTGTGACCTGGATGCTGCGCCCGCTGACAAAGCGCCGCCTCATCACCAGCCAGGCGAGCGAGGACGATGGACGTGTCACATTCGCAGTGCTCACCGAGCCTGGGCGCCAGCTGGTTGCGGACGCTGTACCGACAGCGCGACGGATTGCTGCTGAGCTGCTGGACCCACAGGTCAGCAAAGAGGAGCTGACGCGGGCTACGGCGGTCATCGCACGGTTGGCTCAAGATTGAACGTCAGCCGGCCTCCACACCGAGGGCAGGCGCCCTGGACGCGGGAAGGGCAGGCGCCCCACGCGGACTCACTGACATGTCAGTGACGTGTCGGTCTCACGCGCCAACACGTCAGGGGTCGCGGCGAAGGCCGAGCGCAGAGCGACAAGAACCGGGCACCTCCGCGTGGCGTATTGGCACCACGCTTGCTGAAGGGTAAAGGTGGTAGCAAGGGCAAGGGAGGCGAGGAGGAGTAGCGCCACCTTCGATCCAAGCTGAGCGCCCCGACTCAACCAAGGCATGACAGTTGAGTTTTGACCGCCAGGTCCAGCAGATGTCTTGCATTATCAAGCAATAAGAAATCCCCCCGCTCACACAGGAGTAATCGCCATGGCCTCGAACATGAATGACAAGAAGGGTGGAGCCGCCGCCGTCCCTGGAACCGAGGGGACACTGCTGAAGGAGGCGATGAACCCTACGACGGGATCGTTGGTGGCCACCGCGATGCCCACGGACCCGAGTGCTCATGACGGCATCAAGGACCCGCCCGTGATCAACGGAACCGGCTTCGAGCCGGGCCTGGCCTAGAGCGGCGAGCCGAGGCTCCTTCGCAGCTCCAGGAGCCGAGGCTTCCACGAACGCTCGAAGTGGGGGCTGATCGCCAGAGCCTGGGTGAGATCTTCCTGTGCCTGACGCCGCCACGCGAGCGGCTCCACGCCCTGGGACACCTCCGCACGCAGCAGGAGCAGGCTGGCACGGAGGATGCGGGCATCCGGCCAGCCAGGGCGGGCCGCGACCAGCGCTTCCGCCAGTGCGAGCCCCTGCGTCACGGGGACCTCCATGTCCAGGCCTGTCCTGGCCCGCCAGGAGGCCCACTCGTGGCAGAAATGACCGTAGGCGAGCCGGTAGTCATGGGACGTGGGCGCCAGCTCGAGCGCCTTCTGGAAGTGTCTGGCCGCTTGCTCGAAGTCCTCATCGCGGCCCTGGCCCCGCCGGGCCTTCCACCGGGCCCGGAGCGCCTGACTCTCTCCCAGGTACCGTGAGGCCTGCGCGAACTGGGGGTTGAGCTTGTACGCCGTGCGCAGCGCCTCCTCCGCCCGGGCGAGGCTCTGGGTTGGATCCCTCCCCTGCTCCAGCTCGAAAGCGGCTTGCAGGGCGTGGGCTGCTCCCAGGTTGGCCCAGGGCTGGGGAAAGCCCTCGAGCCGCTTCAGTGCCTCGTGCACGGTGCTCATGGCCGCGCGGAGGCTCGCCTCCGACGACTCTCCCCGCGCATGCTCGTACCGGGCCTGCTGGAGCAGCACCTCACTGAGGTTGTGCCGGGAGATCCCCCGCTCGGGGGCAGCGGCGATGGCCTCGCCGAAGCTCGCCCGGGCCTGCTCCAGAAAGGGAGAGGGATCCTCGCCCCGATCCCAGCTCTCGCGCGCCAGCTCCAACAGGGCGAAACCCGCCTGGTCGAGGAACCGGGGCATCGCGCGATTGATGGCGATCCCACGCTGGTATTGCTCGAGGGCCTGGTGCCAATCGGGCCGGGCATCCTCCCCGCGGGCACGGTGCCGCTGGGCCTCCAGCTCGTTCACCTGCGCCGCGAAGTAGTAGGTGTCGATGTGGCGGGGATTGAGCGCCTGCGCTCGGGAGAGAGCGGTCCGGGCCTGCTTCAAGTCCTCCTCCGGATCCTTCCCTGCGCCGTGGGAGTGCTCGGCGCGCGTGAGGTACAGGATGCCCAGGTTGAACCAGGCGCCCAGCATGCGCTCATCGCCACGGCTCGCCTCCTCGTACGCGGCGATCCCTTCGTTCAGATGGGGCACCGGATCCGTGCCCACCCGAGCCTCGTACTGGGCCCAGGTCCCGAAGATCAGGCCACGCTGGAAGTGGAACCCGGCATCCTGCTCGTTCGCCCCGAAGTGTTGAAGGTGCGAGAGGGCCTCCCGGAGTTGCTCCAGGGGATCGCGGCCCTGCCGCTCACGGGCGCGGCCCCACTGCCAGAGACACCGTGCCAGCTCCATCCGGAAGACGGACGACTGGGGTGAGAGGTCAACGGCCTTTCGCGCGGCCACGAGCGCTTGCTGCAGAGGCTCCTCGGCGGGGCTGCCCTGATCCACGCGGTACTCCGCGAGGCGGCGGTACAGGCGGGCCTCCAGAAACCAGGACTCGGGTCGACCCGGTGCGATCTGACGCGCGCGGGCCACGGCCTCGCGTCCCCGCTCGAACGGGGGGAGGACCTGACCCTGACCATAGATTTCCATCATCAGCTCGGAGTACTCGAGCTCCGCCTGGGCCAGGGCAATGGCAAGCACGCTGCGTCCGGTGTCGGCTGCGTCCGCATAGGCCTGGCGGCCAGCAGCGAAAGCAGCCCTGGCGCCCTCCGAGTCCCCCGCGTTCCAGAGCGCACTGGCGCGGGCGCGCAGGATGTCTCCCCTCAGCAAGGCCGCCTCGTAGAACCAGGGGGGTGGCTCCCCCAGCTTGTCGAGGATGGCCAGCGCATCCTGGAGGCGCTCCTCATAGAAGGCGATGAGCGCCTCCACGTACTCGGGGGGCGCTTCCCGGGAATCTTGGCTCTGACGAAGGGAGTCGAGCACCGGGGCCCGGTACTGACGCCGGACGGAGTCCAGGCGGGCCTTGCGCTCCTCGGGGTCGCGGATGCGTCCGGCCTCCAGGAGCTGCTCCTGATACAGGTGACCCAGGGCCAGGGCCAGGGACCAGGCGACACGCGGCTCGCGAAAGCCGAGCTGCCAGGCGGCTTCCAAGTGCGTACGCGCCGTGGCGTCATCCCCGAGCGCCAGGGCACCCCGCCCCAGCGCGTAGTGACCCGGGCCCGCGGCCAGCGCGCCTGCCTGGCCGATCTCCCGCTTCAACGCCTCCATGGACTCCTGAAGCGCCTTGCGGTCGCGCGCGGTGTCGTGCAGCCGGGAGAGCCCTGAGTAGCGGGCCAGTGCCTCGATGCGCTCGACCTTCTCGGTAAAGCGGCGCGCCAGCTGCTCACGCCGCGAGGTCTGCTGGCGCGTGTAGACCGCCCACCCGAGAGACAGCGTGACGGCCAACAGCGCGGCGGCAGCCACTGCCACGAGACGCCGGTGCTTGTGGGCCTTCTTGAGCAGCCAGTACCCCCGGCCGGTGGCGCGTGCCTGGACCGGCTCGCCGGCCAGCCATCGATCCAGGTCCTCGATGAGGGCGCGCGCCGAGTCGTACCGGGCCGAGCGGTCCTTCTCCAGGCACTTGAGGACGATGGCCTCCAGGTCCGCGGGGAAGTCCGGATTGAGCGAGCGCGGAGGGCACGGGTCCACGACGGCGATGTTGCTGAGCACCTCCAGCCCGTTGCTGCCGGGAATGGCATGAGTGCCCATCAGCAGGAAGTAAAGCGTGGCGCCCAGGCTGTAGACGTCAGCGCGGCGGTCCAGGCTCTCCACCTCTCCACGAGCCTGCTCGGGCGCCATGTAATGGGGAGTGCCCAGAGCCGTGCCAGTGGCCGTGGCGCCCCGCGCCCTCCATTCACGGGCCAACCCGAAGTCCATGACATAGGGCTTGAGGCGGCCGTCCTCGGTGCGCTCCACGAGGATGTTGGAGGGCTTCAGGTCGCGGTGAATGAGGCCGGCGCGGTGGGCGGCATGCACCCCCTCGGCGGCGTCCCTCAGCAGCAGCACCTTCTGCTCGAGAGTGAGCTCGCGGGCGAGTTGGTCCAGGAGAACGCCCTGGATGTACTGCATGGCGATGAAGGGGCGGCCTTGGACCTCCCCCACCTCGTACACCTGGCAGACGCGCTCGTGCTCGACACGGGCCTGGGCGCGAGCCTCGGATAGCAGGCGGCGGACAAGCTCTGTGTCATCGCCCCGCACGAACTTGAGGGCCACATTGCGACGCAGGCGGGGATCATAGGCCAGGAAGACCTGGCCCATGCCCCCCTGGCCGAGGAGACGCACCCCCTGGTAGCGATCCCAGCCGGGTACCGGAAACGGCACATCGCCCGGCACGTTGCCGTCACGGGTGGAGTTCGGCGCCAGTGTCAGGCCCTCATCGAGCGAGCGGTCGCCCGTCCCTGACTCGGCACGTACAGCTTGCCGGATGGCGGCCAGCGTCTGCTCGGAGATGAGCCCGTCCTCGTGGAGCAGCTCCAGGGGAGTGCACGCGTGGCCACGGGCTCGCTCGCGCAGGGACTTCACCTCCTCCTCGGAGACGAAGCCCTTGTCCACTGCGATGCGAAGTTCCGCCTCGTGCGCCTCAGTCATGGAACCCACTCCAGGGGATGCCTCAACGGGGGAGAAGCGCAGCGGCATCAGCACAGCCCTTGGTGCCGAGGCGAGCTGCGCCCGAGGCGCTGGGGATGATGCAGGCAACGTGGATTTGATGCAATCGGCCCTTCCGTCTAGAGCAGCGGGCAGAGTTACGGGCCGTTTACACCGTCACTGGCGTCTGACGGCGACGAAGGTGTCGTACTCCTCACCTTCGATCGTCCGCGGCTCGACGTGCGCGTCGAATCCCACCTCATCGAAAAGACGCAGCCAGATCGCCCGCGGAAACAGGCCGAACTGGTGCATGTCGTGCACGGAGCGGACACGTCCATCGCGCTCGCGCAGCAACATCCCATAGTGGACGTCCCCAATGGTCGCGCCCGGCTCCACGGGCAACGTCCACTCCATGTAGCGCAGCGAACGCGAGCGCCCGTCCGCACCTGCCGGCTCGTCTCCACCCTCGAGGGTCGTGCCGGGCTCGAAGGTCTCTCGCGTGGCATCCGGTGCGATCAGCGCGACCCCACCGGGCCGCAGATGCGTGGCGACGGTCTCCAGCGCCGCGCGCAGATCGGCCTCGGTGGTCATGTAGTCGATCGCATCGTGCACGAACACGGCGTCGAACACGCGGCCCAGTCGCACGGTCCGCATGTCGCCGGGAACATGGACGCACTCGGGGTTGAGCGCGCGGCTCACCTCGAGCATTCGCTCGGATGGATCGACCAGGGTAAGCGAGAACTCGCGCTTGAGATGGCTGGCGTTGTTGCCGCCGCCACTGCCCAGCTCAAGCACCTCCTGGAGCGGCCCGGACGCGGCAGACCGGAGGAGCCGGATGTACTCGGCGGCCTCCTCCGCGTAGTCCGACGGGGGAGAGACCAGCGGCCACCAATCGGCCAGCTCTTCGTAGAGCTTCATGACGGGAACCTCCGAGGATTGCTTGCGTGAGAGGGTAACGCCCTTCGCCTGGGTACAGTAGCCGCGCACGATCGAAGGCATGTACCCCACCTGAGCCGTCCATGAACCGACATCCATGGCCTGGCGCTCCAGTTACTCGGGCACGAGCTGCACGTTCACCACGCGTGCCTCGTAGCCACAGTGGCAGCAGCCGGTGCGCTCCACGGCGGCCACCTCCTCCACGAGGTGGACCGGCCGGTAGCCTAGCGCCTGGATATCGAGCTCGTAGCGGCCCGGTCCGTTCTGGGAGAGGTTGCAGCTGGCGACGTTCGCGTCCTGAAAGCACGAGCCCTGCCCGGCCCCCAGCACCACCTCGGGGACGGGTTGTCCGGGTGCACCGCTGACACGCAGCGAGAGCGCGGGAGGACAAGGGCCACACAAGACGGCGGCGCAATCATCCTCCTGTATCCAGGGCAGGCCACAGGCGGAGAGGGAGAGGACGAACAGCGCACTGCGGAAGAGCGTGAGGGAGCGTTTCATGCCACGTACAACCAGCAACGCATGTGCCAGCCCCTACCCTCTCGGGAAGACCCCGAGGCGTGGCTCGCGGGTCCCTCGGAAATCCGAGTCGGTGGGGAAAGTCCGAGGGGGGACACCCTCGGGCGCTGTCAGGCCTATTGTGGAGCCGGCAGGCGCGCCACCCTGTGCAAAGCCCTCGCCGTGTTGAGCGCGAGCTCGGTGAAGAGCTCCCAACGCTCCGCGACCGGATTGCCACCCGTCGGGGGCTCCTCCGGAGGACGGTCTCCAATCTCACTGGAGGGGACGCACGTGTAGTAGGTCCCTGCCGTCATGGGCAGTTGCGGCACCTGTGACGCACCCGACGCGGCCGGTTGAGATTCTTCCTCCAAGAGCACCTCAACGGGTGTGGTGTACACGGTGAGGGGCACGCCGGCGCTGTAGGCAAGGGCCATGAACCGTGAAGTGCTCGTCGGATCGTTTCCCTGGAACCGGAACCTCACCGTCCCCGTCGCGGCGTCCACGCCCACGGCCATGAAGTCATCGAGGCTCTTGCAGTAGCCCACCACCAGGTGGGTGTAGGCCACCACGGGAAGGGGCGCTCCCGCGGGATAGTCCTCAACCGGGGGCAGCGTTGAGGACAGCGCGCGCACCGTGCGCTCCGTTCCCTCGGCCACCACGCCCGGGCTCCCCCCGCAGCTGACACCTGCCCAGATACTCAGACACACTCCTCCCAGTAGCTTCCGCATGGTTGCTCTCCATTCCTCTCGTTGTTGTTCTGTTACTCGAATGCCAACACGGCGCGGACCCAGTCCGCCCCGCCGCGTTCCATCCACACGACCCGCTCGTCACGCAGCGCCACCGCAACGGGCTGACCTGCCTGAATGCGGCTCCTCACCCCTTCGAAGAAGCGCACGGCCTGCGCATCCGGGATGTCCACCGTGGCCGCCAGCACCGCTCGCGCTCCCGCCTCCAGAAAGGCCACGGGAAGGCTGAAGGGCTCATGGGACGTCGGGGAGGTATGGGCCGCCCGGCATGCGGCGAGGATGACCAGGGGAGCGCCTCCGAGGCGTCGCGAGCGGACCTCTCCGGCCGTCAGCGCGTAGCGTCCATCCGGGCCCGGCGTCAGCACCAGCAATGAGGCGTCCGAGACTTCCAGGTTGATGAGGCCGTGGGCGTGGATCTCCACCTCCGTTGCCTTCGTCATCGCCTCCAGCACCCGGCCTGGCGTCGCAGCGGACCCGGAGAGCAGAACCCCTCCAGGAGGGGGTGGTCCCCAGGCGCCAAGTGGCGCGAGCGACAACCCGGGAGGAGGTTCCACGTCGGCCACCACCAGGCGGCGAGGAGGAACCGCGGGGGCCACAACGGGAGCGGGGCGTGGCAGGAAATAGCTCCAGGCCATGTCCGCGGGCAGCAGCCCGGCTCTTCCATGCAGCGGCGGTCTCGCCGCCACCACGATCCGCTCACACGCCCGGAGGGGCATCAACAGCTCGCCCGGAATCAACCCCTCCACGCTCCGCAGCGGCGCGGTACGGCTCGCGTCGTACCAACCCTGGAGCTGCCCATCCGCTCCGCGGACAAGAACCAGTGTGCGCTCATCATCCACCGTGACCCCCAGGATGCAGCGCTCCGGCAACGCTCCGCCCAGCTCTTCCGAAAGAAGGGCGAAGGCCTTGTCGAACTCCCGGGCCTTCCCCGCCGCGAGCAACAGGGAGGTATAGCTGTAGGTCCGCGCCTTCCGCGCATTCACGTTCGAGCGCGGGAATTGCTCGGACTCGGAGATGGCACGCCGGAGCAGGGCCTCTCCCGCGGCGCGGTCCCGCTCCAGGAGGAAGCGCCCTTCACTTTGAGTCAGGAGGGCGGACTGCCCCGCCTCCAGGCGCCCCGAACCACGAAGCGCCGCCAGTCCCTTCTCGAGCCGCTCGGCATCCCCCGGCGAGGGACGCAGACGCGCCAGATCGGCCAGGACCTGCGCGCCGCTGGCGGTCAGGGTGTCAGGGCATTGGAGCGCCATGTCAATGCTCCTACGTGCCTCGTCCACTTCGAGCGCGTTCAAGTGCGCGGAGGCGCTGTTCGCGAAAACGAAGTGCTTCAGCGCGCAGCTCTTCGGCTCGCGGGCCAGCGCTTCGTACAAATAGGAGCGGGCCAGCGCGGGCTGATGCCGGAAGCGGGAGAGCTGTCCCAGCTCCAACAGGACAACGAGCTCCTGCCCCCAGGCGCCGTCCTTGCGGCTCCATTGCCAGGCGGCCTGGGCATGGCGCACCGCCTCCGCGGGCCGGTGGAGCTGCCGGTAGAGCGCGGCCAGCTGCCGCTCGAGCTGGGCACAGCGGTAGGCCACCGGCGTCTCCCCGCACTGCTTCACCGCCCCGAGCAGTCGTTGCTCCGCCTGCAACAGCTCGCCTCGCGACGCCAAGACCTTCGCGTGCTCCTGCTCCGAGAGCAGCAAGAACCAGGGATCGCGCGTGGCCGCGGTGAGGCGCTGGTACTCCTCCAGGTGCTTGTCCACCACCCCAGCGTGCAGCAGCGCCCCCAGGAGCAGCTCCTCTTCCCGAGCTGCCCGGAGCCGCGCCAGGAAGGCTGGCACTCCGCCCTGGAGAGGCTCCCGGCGGGCCAGGCGCGCATAGTCCTCAGCCAGCGGAGTGCGACGGCGGAGATCGCTCGCCTCCGTCCGGCGGACGGCATCGCGCATGACCGTGCCGCCATCGAGCGTGTCCAGCGTCTCGGCCACGGGGAACAACGCGCGCACCTGCTCCACGGTCCTCGCCGTGCGCAGCGCATCGTAGAAGTAGAGCCGGAAGAGGCCCGGGTGGCGCTGGAGCTCCTCAGTGGAGGGCACGGCGGTATGGGCCCGCATGGCGTCCCCGGCCTTCAGTGCACCCTGCCAGCTCTCGCGCTCCTGTGTTGCACGAGCACGCAGTTCCTCCGCGCGCCGACGTGCCTCGTCCGACCAGCCCGGTTCTCCAAGGGCCGCCACCGCCTCGAACTGCTCGGACGCCGTCAGCTCCAGGCTGAGCTGCGCCAAGGCCAGCGCCCGGTTCCACATCGCCTGGGGGTGGCGGGGCACCCGTTCCAGCACGTCCTCCAGCCGCCTCAGCGCCTCGGGCGCATCGCCGCGCAGCAGCTCCACCACCGCGCGCTCCGCCTCCACCTCCGGTGAGTCTCCGGCGCGCGCGAGGTACGCAGCAGCCGACTCCACGTCCTTGCGCAGGAGGTATGCGGCGGCAATCCCTCGGAAGTCGCCCTTCTCTTCGAGCCGAGCCATCTCGGCCAGCGGCACGGGCTGCTGCGTGCTGCTCCCCCCCGCGCGCAGCGTCTCATAAGGATGGTAGACGTCCGCGCCTGGATAGCTGGAGCGCAGCTCGAGCGAGCGCGTGGGCGCGTCCGTCATCCACAGCAGCTCTGCTCGCGGTTCACGCGCCCGGGGCAGCAGGAAGACGAGCGCGGCGGAGGCCATGACCGTCACCAGCAAGCCCAGCCCACCCCTCCGAGCATACCGGCTCCACCGGGGCCGGAAGGCTCGGGAGCGCTGGGGAGGCGCGGCCGGGGCGCGTGTCTCCACGGGAGCCTTGAGCTCCTGCGCCAACGCCTTGAGCTGGAGCAGCCGTCCCAGCTCCTCCTGGCACGTGGCGCAGGTGGCCAGGTGAAGCCGGACGCGCTGCGCTTCCTCCGGCCCGAGCTCACCGTCCACGAGCGCGTGGACTCGCTGGCATGCGTCAGTCACGAGACACCTCCGCTTCACCCCGAATCAGCGGGGCGAGCAGCTCCCTCAGCTTCTGGCGGGCGCGGACCAGCCGCGTGCCTACCGTGGGTCGGGCAATCTGGAGCTGACGGGCGATCTCCTCATAGGTTCGGCCCTCCAGCTCGTGCATCTCGTAAACGCGGCGGAAGTCCTCCTTCAGCCCTCCCAGCGCGGTGCGGAGCTGGTCGGTGGTGATGGTGGACCAGCCAGGCTCGGGGCCGGGCTCGGGCGCCGAGCAGGACTCCACCACCTCCGGCTCCAGCGGCTCCTCGCGCTCGGCTCGCGCCCGAAGCCGGCGGCAGCGATCCAGGAACAGGTTGCGCAGGATGGTGAATAACCAGGCCCGAAGCCGCTCCTCTGTCGGGGGACGCTCCGTGCTGCGCAGCGCTCGCTCGAAGGTGTCCTGGACGAGGTCCTTCGCCTCGGACGGGTCGCCACACAGGTTGCGGGCCACCTCGAGCAGCCCAGGCTCAAAGGAAGGCAAGAGCCTCTCCAGACGGAGCTGCTCATCGGTGCTCCGTGTCTGAACGGGGGCGCTCACGCGAGCGTCAGGCTGCACCTGGATTTCACGGACAGTCAAGGCATGCCATCCGGGGTTTGTCGCGGTCCAGATCATGAGAAAGGAAGGGTCTTCAGTGGCCTCACCCATCCAGACGCACCGCTGGGGAATTGTTCCCGAGATTTTCTTCTCGGTTTTCCACGGGCCAGCCTCCGCGCCCCATCCCCGCCGCGGCTGCTTCTGAAAAAACGGTCTGGGAACAACTTCGGGCGAGTGCGTCTGGCTCATCGAGGCCACTGAAGACCTCTGCTCCATCAGGCCCGTCATCAGGCGGGCGGAGACCTCTCATGAAACGCAAGAAGCTGAACCGGCGCCCAACCTGGGCGTTCCGGACGGGATCGGTGTTGCTCTCTCTCGTCTGGCTCACGGGCACGGCCCAGGCCGGCACGACCCTGCCCTCATCGAGCGCCACGGCCGCTGCCACCAGCGTCGATCCCGACGCCCCGCTACGACCGAAGCTGAGCCCCGCGGAACGCGCACGGATGGAGCTGACGTTGCAGGAGCGAGCCGAGCAGGTGGTCGCGGAGTTGAACGCCGGGCGCACCCGCCTGGGACTTGGCGCGGACGACGAGCTGCGGCTGCTTCAGGCCCAGATCGATCCCTACGGGATGGCCCACTTCCGCTTGCGCCAATATCACCGAGGTCTGCGCGTGCTGGGGGTCGGCATGGTCTCTCATCGCGATGCAACGACCGCGACGGAGAGCCTCTACCTCGCACGAGCCCTCTCCCTGGACACCGAGCCGGCCATCGATGCGGCCCAGGCGACGAGCCTCGCACAGCAAGCCTTTGGAGCGCCCCCGGGCACGCCGCTGGTGACTCAGCTGGAGCTGGCGATCGAGCCAATGGTGCGCGTGCGGTTCGAGCCGGATGCCAGCGGAGGTGTCACCAACAGCGATCAGATGTACCGGGACGTCATCGGCTACCGGCTCGTCTACCTCGCACATGTGGCGCCAGAGGAGCCGGAAGAGCCAGAGGAGATGCCAGATCCAGCCCCGACCGTTGAGGCTCCCGCGCCTTCTCCATCGCGCGCTGGCGCGCAGTACCCGCTGGACAACCTGGAGCCGGAGAGCGCCGCCAGCCGCACGGTCGAACGCGTGGAGCTCACCGATGCGCCCCTGCAGGTCCTCATCGACGCGAAGACAGGCCGTATCCTGTCTCAGCACCGGGACGTGAACCACGCCGGTCAGGCCGTCACGAGCCTTGGCCACTCGCAGTACCACGGAGATGTGGCGCTGAGCACCCGGTACGACACCAGCACGAACCGCTACCAGCTGCAGGATCCCCATCGCGGCGGAAACCAGGTCCGCGACCTGAAGAACGGAACCTGGTCCCGGCTGAACAAGTCCTATTTGTACTGGGGCACGGATAACGAATGGGGTGATGGCCAGGAGTTCGAGGACGGCGACAACACCAGCAGCGCGCGCGGAGAGACGGTGGCCGTAGACGTGGCGTACGGGCTCGAGCGCACCTGGGACCTGCTGCACAAGGTATTCGGCCGCAAGGGCCTGGACGGCAAGAACTCGCCTATCCGGGCTCGCGTCCACTACGGGCATCAGTACAGGGACGCGCACTGGAGCAACCTCTACAAGGCCCCCTACTTCGGGGACGGCACGAACGGCAGCGACCCGATGGTTGGCAACACCTCGCCGAACGCCCGGCTCGATGTCGTGGGTCATGAGCTGGGTCACGGCCTGTGGTTCTACGAGCTGGGGCGGTCCAACGGCGCCATCGCTGGCGGCATCAACGAAGGGCACGGCGACATCCTCGGCTCCCTCGCGGAGTTCTACACCTTCGGTCACGACGGGCTCGGGTACCACGTCCCCGATACCCGCGCCGCGTGGAACTGGCGGTCACGCATGGTCAACCCCGAGGGCTATACCGAGCGGAATGATGAGGGCGAGGTCCGGCGTGGGCTCCGGTATTTCTCGCCGACGCTCGCCGAGGAACCGGTGCACGTCGTCGGCACGCTCTATGGTCATGCCTTCGTCTTCCTGGCGCACGGCGCGGTCAGCGATCCGAGCTCCTCGCGCTACAGCTACCACCTGCCGAATGGGATGGCGGGCATCGGCGCGAATCGGGCCGCCGAGCTGTGGTACCTGGCGACCACGGCCTACCTGCCGGAGGACCCGTACTACAGCGAGCTGCGCTCGGCATACCTGGCAGCCGCGAAGCAGCTCTACGGCGAGGGCAGCCGCGTGCACAACGCGGTGAAGGACGCCTTCGGGGCCGTTGGAGTGGGGCAAGTGGCCTCCGACACCAAGGGGCCGGAGATTGTCGAAACGCACCTGGCCTCCGTGGACGAGGGTGAGGGCACGGTGTTCGCCGTCGCCTCCGTCTCCGACGATACCGGGGTGCTCCGGACGGAGTTCAAGACAGGCCCGAACCAGACCCACTCCGGCTTCTCGCCGTTCGAGGCCTACCTCGACATCAGCACGCTGAGCCTGGGCTCGCATCCGGTCTCCGTGACGGCGGTGGATCGCACGCTCAAGAGCACGCAGAAGACGCTGCCGTTGATCCTGGTCGGCAGCAACCAACTCCTGGTCAATGGAGGCTTCGAGTCGGGCACCACCGGCTGGACGGCCACTTCCGGCGTCATCGGGAAGCTGGCGGGCGGTCGTCCACAGCCGTTCATGGGAGCATGGAACGCGGTCTTCAGCGCCAATGATGCCCTGAGCCAGACCGTGACCATTCCCGCGGACGCCACCTCCGTGCCCTGGAGCTTCCGCGTTCGTGTCGAGAACGACGCCACGGAGTCGGCGACGCTGTCGGTCCTGGTCAAGGATCTGGGAACCGGAGTGCAGACCTCGCTGGCTGTCTACGATCGTCAAGACGTGAAGTACTTCACCGCGGGCCGGCACTATCGGCGCGGCCAGTTCGATCTGGCATCGTTCCGAGGCCGTCAGGTGCAGCTGCGCTTCGTGTCCAGCGGGACGACGGGCAGTGGGGACTTCAGCGTCGACAATGTCAGCCTGACCTACTCCGCGCCCATCAAGGTCGGCGCGCCCAAGCTCACGCTGCATGAGGACGAGGAGACCCTGCGCTTCGACTTCACGGGGATCAGCGGGTACGCCCCCTCCCGGATCAAGAAGGTCGAGTACGTGGTCGGCGGCGTCGTGAAGGCGGCGGCGCTCTACGGACCGTCCTTCTCGCAGCTCGTGTCCATCAAGGGCTGGCCCACGGGGAACACCTCCGTCGTGGCCCGGGTGTACGATCACGCCGGCAACCTCGTCGGACAGTCGCCCGCCGTGGCGCTGACGCTGAAGGGCGCCAAGCAGGCGCTGTTGAATGGCGACTTCGAGGCGGGGACCGCGTCCTGGACGCTCAGCGGGTCTGTCTCGGTGGGAACCGACTCCGAGGGCGTCTACCTGGCCTTCCTCGGGCAGCGCTATGGGCGCCTCGGAGGAAAGGGCGTCCAGCACGACAGCTCACTCTCCCAGCTTGTCGGACTGCCGGACGACATCCTGAGCGCGCGGCTGAGCTACCGCCTCGACATCGACACGCAAGAGGACAACCTCGGAGCGACCGACAAGCTCCAGGTCGAGGCGCAGATCCTGCCGAACGGAGCGTGGCAGGTCCTGGACTCCATTGAGGCCAACGCGAACATCAGCGGCGGTGAGACCTTCGGGGGCTATCAACGACGAGAGGTGAGCCTGACCGCGTTCAAGGGGAAGACGGTGCGGCTGCGCTTCAGGGTCCAGGAGAACGCGGGCCTGGCGACTACCTACCGAATCGACAACGCCAGCGTCACCTACGTCCCGCTGGCTGTGAGCAACTGATCCCTCCCAGTGCTTCGCATCCCGAGGTACGTGGATCCTTGGTATACGAGGTCCCACGTACCTCCCATGATTGATTACAACCCCAAGGATTGGTTCACCTTCGTCTTCCGGCTCCACAAGGCGGACACCGTCCGGAAGCTGCTGCCGATGATTGTCGCCATCTGCCTGTACTCGGGACTGGTGGCCTGGCTGGAAGCCGAGGTCTGGAAGCTGTCCGACGACAGCCGCGTCAAGAACATCTCCATGCTGCACAGCCTGCTGGGGTTCGTCATCTCCCTGCTCCTCGCCTTCCGCTCCAACAGTGCGTACGACCGCTGGTGGGAGGGGCGGAAGCTCTGGGGCTCGCTGGTCAACAACAGCCGGAACCTCGCCCTGAAGATGAACGCCCTGCTGCCCGAGGAGGACCGGGAGAGCCGGCAGCTCTACCGGGCCATGATTCCCAACTACGCCTTCGCGTTGAAGAATCACCTCCGCAGCCAGTTCAAGCCGGAGGAGTTCGTGGCGGCGGGCGGACTGGAAGCCCAGCACCTGGATACGACCCGGCACGTGCCCAACCAGCTCGCCTCGGTCCTCCTGCGGAAGGCCTACTCGCTGCAGAAGCAGGGCGTACTGACCGGGGAGCAGCTGCTGTCGGTGAACGCGGAGCTGCAGTCGTTCACCGACATCTGCGGGGCCTGCGAGCGCATCCTCAAGACCCCCATCCCCTTCTCGTACTCGGTGTTCCTGAAGAAGTTCATCTTCTTCTATGTGATGACGCTGCCCTTCGGCCTGGCCTTCAGCCTGGGCTACTTCGTCATCCCGGCGGTGGCCTTCGTCTTCTTCGTGCTCGCCTCCATGGAGCTCATCGCGGAGGAGATCGAGAACCCCTTTGGCACGGATGCCAACGACCTGCCCATTGATGGCATCAGCCAGAACATCCGAAAGCACGTCGAGGAGATCCTCTGAGCGTTCGGGGGGCACGGTGGCGAGCCCCGGGAGGACGGCGGGTTGACGCCCTCTCCCCACCTGCTTGAGGGAACGACTCCCGATGTCATCCAAGCCTGGCTGTGATTGGGCTCAATTGTGAGAATTCTCTCCGACTGAGCGACATTCCTGCCTTTATGGGTGTCCCGCCTCTTGGCATGATGGATGACAAGGTTTGAGCGGACCCCCTTGAACTTCGACCGCCAACCCGGCGGGAGTGAGTGGCAGCGGTGCGCCATGTGCCGGACATCCGCAGCTGGCCCTTGTATTTTCTTCTGGTCAGCGGCTAGTCTCCGTGCCCTGGCGTAGCCTTTGCATTCAGCGGCGGCGCCAGACGACTGAGTCGCATCCCCATGAGCCGACGACACTCTGCGTCCGGGTGGTTTCACACGGGCCTACCGTTGCTTCTCGCGGTAACGCTCTCTGGCTGCGTGACGACGGTCTACCAACCGCTCGTGTCTCTGCAGCGCCCGGTCATCATCGATCCCCAGGTGGCCAATTTCGAGGGCCAGCGGTTTCTGCTGCGTTGCATCCCCGGTGACTACCTCGGGTTGGACGAGGCGCAACAGCTGTGCCAACACCTGCGTACGCTGTTCACGACACAGGGCGCGCAGGTCGATGTCCAGGTGCAGCAGGGCGGAATGGCCGGGGGTGACGAGGAAGGCGCGGCCAGGCCGGACCTCATCATCGACCTGCGTGCACGACTGCTTCACGTGGACAACAGCCCCCTTCTGTGGATCCTGTCCGGGTTGACGCTGACGCTGGTGCCCGCGATCACCGATTCCAGTTTCTCCCAGGACGTCACCATTCGTGACTCCAGCGGGTTCGTGCTCGCCTCCGATAACCTGCAGGGGCGCTTCGTGCGCTACTCCGGATTCAGCGTGTGGGCGGTGAATGGCGTGCTGGATCTCCTCGTCCGGTCCGAGGCGGAAAAACTGGGCGGAGACAGAGCCAACCGGGACTTTTCACGTGATTTCTACGGACAGCTCAGCCAGCTCGCATTCAATGCGCACATGCGCTCGGAGGTGATGCGCAGCTTCGAGCCCAAACCTCCGTCCAGTACGAAGTGAGCCCCCGGAAGAGAGACCCATGGAGTTCCTGCTGCTCATCCTCCTGATGCCTCTACCGATCTACGGGGTACGCGCGAACGATCCCATCGCCGGGCCCTGGCAGAGCAAGGAAGAGGCCCGCAATCTGGAGTGCACCCGCCTCAGCCAGGCCCAGGCGCACGAACGCTATCCGGACCTGGTGCCGGATCTACCGGCACGTGGCACCTCCGGGGTCACCGACGCGCTCGCCTGCACCAGCCGCTTCATGCGCTACGGGGAGCGACCCGACCGAGACGAGGTCATCCTTTCGTCGCTGGGCCAGACGGTGGGTGAGATCACCCAGATCGCGAGTGCTCTCGGCTCCGGTGAGCTCACCTGGCACGTGGATGCTTTCTATCCAGAGCCAGCGGTGGCGGCGAAGATCTCGGTCGCGGCCAGGACGCAGCTCGCCGAGCGTGGGCACAAGGTGTCGGACCGGGTCCCGGTCCTCGCCGCGGGTGACATCGCGGTGCTTGGGCGCATGCCGGCAAGCAAGGCCTACCCGCTCGCCTGCGCGCGCTACTTCGCGCAGCGGGTGCTCGACGAGCAGGACGCCTTCCTGGGGCTGATGATCATCGATGCGCGCGAGACGCAACTCCATGCCGGGCTGTGCATGCGGGGCGAGTGGAGGTGGTTGCAGTGAGGCCCGTGCTCTTGTGCCTGGCCTTCGCGCTGTGGCCGGTATCCGCCCTGGCGGAGGAGCCGACGGTCACCGAGGCGCGCAGGGCGCAGCTCGAGTCACTGCGAGCGCAGGTGGCGAGGCAGATTCAACTCCAGGCCTATGATCTGCTCGACGAGCTCGTCTACG
Organism: Archangium minus; assembly: GCF_044360475.1. Classification (NCBI taxonomy): domain Bacteria; kingdom Pseudomonadati; phylum Myxococcota; class Myxococcia; order Myxococcales; family Archangiaceae; genus Archangium; species Archangium minus. The sequence continues at coordinate 2,482,959 of NZ_CP043494.1, read as the reverse complement.
GCTGGATTGAGCAGCCCGTCTTCGCCCAGGAAACGCCCGTGGTGCTCGCCGATGTCAGCGTGCCGGTGGGCTTCGGCAGCGGGCTCCAGGCGCTGATCGAGAACCACTTCGCCTCCCTGGTGGTGAAGAACCCACGCACCCGGGTGGTTCTCGCGCATTGCCCGCAGTGTACGTCGGTGGTGGTGCACTCGGGGGCCAAGGGCACCATCATCTCCCGTGGCGTGGACGAACCCGAGGCCCTCTCCACGGCGGGAGCCCTCTCCGGCAGCCGTCATGCCCTCTTCCTCGACTTCGAGGTGGAGGGCGCCGCGCTGGTGCTGCGTGCGCGCATCACGGCGCTCGAGCCGGCGCTGCCCATCGTCTATGCGAAGACCCTGTCCACCTCGACCTCGTCTCCGGCGCTGCTGCGCACCGCGGATCGCCTGAAGAGCGCCTCCGAGGCGCGGCAGGAGTACCTCGACACGCTGCAGGGACGAAGCGTCTACCTGGTGCCTGTTCGTTTCGGGGTTCGCAGCTATGCCCCGGGAAGTGGTTCAGTGATGGTGGCCCCCTTCCTCTGGCTGCAGGCCGGTGCCGAAGCGCCGCTCACCCAGGCGCGGGCCTGGACCGGGAGCCTCATGCTGGGCGCCAGCTGGATGCCTCAGCTGCACGTGGGGGTGATGGTCCAGGGGCGCGTCTCGCGTCTTCTCTCGGGGTCGGTGACGTCGCTGACCCGTCCCGACCTCTACGGCTTCGTCGGAGGCTCGGTGACCTCCATCCATGGACTCAGCGCGCTGGTGTTCAAGGACCAGGTCCCCAACCTCGAGGATCTGGCCGCGGAGCTCCTCAAGGGCCAGCCCCATGCCCTCTTCGGCGCGGTACAGCTGGGGCTCGAATTGCGAGTGAAGAACCGCATCGGCGCCTCGGTGTTCGTCGAATCGCTGCCGGCGATGAACACGGCCCCTTCGATCGGCCGCTACGTGGACCTGGGCCCCATCCAAGTGCACTCCCTGGGCGTGGAGGTGTCATTTTGCTTCTAGTGCGCCTCGTCCTGCTCGCCGCATTGCTCCCGATGACGGCCTTCGCCCAGCGCGAGACGACACGGGAGGCGCTCTCGCGCTTCGAGGAGACCCTGGCCATGCGCCTCGAGGACGGCGCCTTCGTGGCCAAGGACCTGGCGCCCGCCATCGTCGTGAGCGTCACTCCCGCGTTCGAGGAGTCGCGGGCCTGGTATCCGACCGAAGCCCTGGCGACGCTGGTGCGCGTCTTCGGTGCGGCCTCGCTGCGCTCGTGTGAGGCGTGTATGGCGCCTCGCCTGTACGTCGAGGAGGGGAAGCTCGAGCAGTTCACGACCAGTCTGAGCACGACCGAAATCACCCGGCTGGACGAGCTGAGCCGCGGAAGTGCCTCGCCCGCGCGCACGGCGATCTGGTTGGACGAGACGGCCGAAGGCGTGTCGTTGCGCATCATCGACCTGAAGAACAGCCGCATCGTGCTCGCCGAGAACTTCGATCCGAGGCTGACCGAGTCGGCACGCACCCGGAAGACCTTCTCCCTGGCGCGGGAGCTTGACCGCCGCGCGCGAAGTGACAGCCTCACGCACACCTTCATCGACGTGACCATGTACCCGGGGCAGCATGTCTCGCTCGACTGGGCAGAGCAGTGGGGCGAGACCAACGCCAACCTCTCCGGGGTATCCTTGTCGCTCTTCGATCCGGTGCTGGGCGTCGGTGCCTCCTACTACCGCGTGGTGCCGAGGGCCTTGAACATCATGGTGGGCGCCAAGGTGCTGCTGAGCGTGCCGACCGCCGTGGTGACCGGCATCTCGGGACAGCCGCAGGACGTCATCGACCCCTTGCTCACGGCCGTCTTCATGGTGCGTGTGCCCATTGGCAGTTCCAATTACGGAGTGACCCTCTCGGCCTCGACCAACGGGCGGATCGGGGTCGGATTCTCCCTCATGAACCTCTCCTGGATGCCCTTCCTGCCATGAACCGGCTCTTGCTCCTCCTCTTTCCACTCCTCGTGTCCTGCGCGGCGCGTAACTACACCTACTACCTGGTCGAGCCGGAGCCCCAGAAGCACCCGGCGCTCAAGGAGGAGGGAACGCTGATGAGGCCCTTCGGCTTCGGGTCGACGACGGTGATGAAGGTCCGGTGGAACGACGGCAACCTCATCACCGAGGTCGACGTGCCGGTCCTCTCGACGGGACAGCGGATCGTCATCGAGCACGGCGCGGGGAGTGGTGATGTCAAGACCATCCCGGCCACCCGGGTGGTGCCTCCACCGCCGACGAGCGCCGACAAGTCGCTCATCGAGGCCTACCGAGCGCGAGGCCTGAGCATCGACGAGAGCTCACCCGAAGTGAGCATTACTCGTGCGCGCACCCTGATGCAGGAGGCGGTCAAGGGGGGCAACTATCACCTGGCGCTCGAGTGGTGTGAGACGGTGTTGCAGCGCTACAAGTCCCACCCGGAGTTTCTGCGGGCCAAGGCCTCGCTGCTGCTGATGATGGGCGAGCGCGACAAGGCGATCGAAATCTACGAGCAGGTAGAAGCGATCGAGAGCGACCCGGACGTCCGCAAGAAGCTCGAAGAGCTGCAGCGGCAACAGAAGTAGGAGACACCTCGTGCAGATTCTTGGCTTCATCATTCTGGGATTCGTCGTCTGGTTCGGCTTCAAGGATCGCGGAAACGCGCAGGTCGTTTCGGCGTTCGATCCCCACGCGTTGGTGATGGTGGTGGTGGGCTCGGCCTCGGCGGTGCTGGTCAGCTCCAGCCACACGACGGCGCTGCGCACCCTGCTCTGCCTGCGAGAGCTCATCCCGGGCCTGCGCCTCTTCGGCCACACCACCGCGCAGATGGAGGCCGAGCGGGAGCAGCTCTACACCCTCTGGCGCGAGGGCAAGCGCAGTGGAGCGCTTTCGCTCGCGGAGAAGAGCCGCTTCGCCGCGGTCAAGCAGATGGTGGAGCTCATCCTCAATCGCTCACCCGAGGTTGCCAGCTCCAAGGCCTTCCTGGAGCTCCGGCACGAGGAGATCAGCCGCTGGCAGCCGGCGATCAGCAACTGGGAGATGCTCTCCAAGCTCGGCCCGGCCTTCGGAATGGTGGGAACCATCACCGGAATGATCCAGCTGTTCCGCAACATGAACTCGGACAACCTCAACATCGGCTCGGCCATGTCCCTGGCGTTGCTCGCCACGCTCTATGGGGTGGCCTTCGGTGCTGGCGTCGCGGGGCCGATCGGTCATTATCTCAATGGACTGCTCGATGAACGGCTGGGGTTCCTCGAGCGCTGCGAGAAGAGCGTCAATGAGCTGGTCGCTCGGGGGGGGTCGTGAGCCATGCGACGGAGAGCCAAGGCGCATGATGAGAGCTGGCTGCTCAGCTACGCGGATCTGATCACCAACCTGCTGCTCTTCTTCGTCGTGCTGCTCACGGCGGCGAATTTGAACAAGGGCCGGATGCAGCAGATCGTCAAGAGCATGTCCGGTGCCGAGAGCCCGGCGAGCCTGGACTCCATTCGCAAGGAGATCGACGCGCAGATCGCGAGCAAGCAACTGCAGGACATGGTGCACACCAGCGTGTCGGCCGAGGGGCTGGAGCTCTCGCTCAACTCCGGGCTGGTGTTCGACTCGGGCAAGGCGAAGCTGCGTCCCGAATTCGAACAGACCGTGGCGTCGATGCTGCAGGTGCTCGCGCCCTATTCAAAGAAGTACGGCTTCGCGGTCGAAGGGCACACCGACTCCACGCCCATCGTGAACGGAGGGCCATTCGCTTCGAATTGGGAGCTCTCCAGCGCACGCGCGATCGTCGTGAGGCAGCGGCTCGAGGATGTCGGAATCCCGCGCGAGCGGATTCGCGTCGAGGGCTACGCCGACACCAAGCCGCTGCCTGAAGAGCAACTCAAGGGGCTGAGCGCCGAGGAGCGTCTGGCCCGGCACCGCCGCGTCATCGTGAGAATCTACTGATGAGAACCCTCATCTCCCTGCTCGCACTCGCGTTGCCTTTGAGTGCCCTTGCCCAGACGAGCGTCACTCCGGTGCCGCAGAAGCACATTCCCTCGCCCGTGCTGATGGAGCTGCGTGCGCTCGAGAGCCAGTTCGACCTGGCACTGGCGCGCGACTGTGCACCTGAGCGCTGTGTCTCCAAGGGATGCGTCTACCGCGACCACGTGGTGGTCGACATGCCACACTCGTCCTCCCTGCCTGGACTTGGCCAGTCCGAAGGCCCCGGCAGCGTGCCGCCGCAGGAGTACCTCACCAGCGCGCGCTGCGACTTCGCCCACGAGAAGTCCGTCTCGTCTCGCGACGTCCAGGCCCTCGTCAGGCGGCTGGAGCAGCGGCTGTCGAAGGGCTGGCTCCAGGTGACGGTGGGACGTCAAATCCTCGAGCCCATTTCCGCGAGCTTGAGCGAGCCGCCCGAGCCGACCCCGCCGCCCCGCGTCGAGCCTCCGCCCGAGCCCGCGCCCGCCCCACAGCCCGAGCCGCCCGCCAAATGGGAAGCAGGGGTGGCGCTGCGCGAGTTGTGGGTCAGCCTGCTTCCGCACTTCTCGTGGATGATCGCGTTGGTGATGGGAACGATAGCCACCCTGGTCATCATCTGGGCGCTTCGTCGCCTCGGGCGGGAGTCGATCGAGGAAAAGGCGATGCTGGCGCAGCTGGCGGCCGGTACGCTCGGCAAGTCAGATGGCGCCCAGGAGGCCGCTGCACCCGCGGCGGAGCCCCCCCCCGCGGCCCTCCAGGGCCCCTCGGAGGAGGAGCGCGAAGAGAGCGCCTTCGTCACCGAGCAGCAGCGGTTGTGGACCGACCGGATCGCCCAGGCCGAGCTGGGCAAGGACGAGGGCGGCGTGGTGGAGTTGATGCGCGAGTGGTTGAAGGCGCGAGAGTTCGAGCTTCTGGCCAAGGCCATCTTCGTCTTTGGTGACCGGCTGTCCCTGGCGTTCTCCTCGGATGGCGAGCTCGCCATCCGCAAGGTGGAGCTCGCGGAGTTCCTGCGAAACGTGGACCCGGAGCACCTGCCCTCGGACGCTGAGTTCTTTCGCAAGCTCAACCAACATTCCATCTCGTCGTCCCTGCTCGCGCAGTCCGACGCGGAAATCTACCGCAGCCTTCGCGAGGAGTTCGGCAGCGTCGGCGTGGTCCAGCTGCTCGAGAAGCTTCCGCCGCGGTACGGGGCGCTGCTCTTCGCCATGGTGCCCACCGACGGCCAGCAGGAGGTGGCGCGCACCCTGTCGTCCGAGCTTCGCCAGCGGGTCGCAAGTCAGCTGTTGTTGTCCAACCGCATGTCCAAGGAGGAGCGGGGATATCTCTTCGAGGTGCTGGATGCCGCGCGGGCAGGGCTGCCTCTGCCGCCCGCCCCCAAGCCGGCTCCACACGACATCCTCGATCGAGGGCGCGAGCTCGACGCAGCGGGAGCGCTCTCGGTGCTGTTCGCGCACATCAGCGCCGAAGATCGCCAGTCCCTGTTCACGAACGCGCTCCAGCGCTCGAATGGTGTGTTTCCGCGCTGGTACGAGGACATCTTCTATCCAGACATGCTCTTCAAGCTGCCCAATGAGCTTCGAGCGGACATGCTGCTCGAGGTGGATCTCAAGGGGCTTGCCGGCTGGTCCTCGGTTCAGAATCCGGAGTGGCAGGAGAGCTTCATCAGCCGACTCGCGCCCACCATGCAAGAAGCCGTACGGGCAAACCAGGCGTTCGTCTCTCGTGCCGATCAGCTCCGGGTAGCGCAGCGGGGTCACAACGAGCTGGTGTCCGCGGTGAAGAAGTTGGTGGCGCGAGGCAAGGTCTCGTTCTCGGAGATCGTGGCTTGAATGGAAACCCTCGGCCGGACATGTCTGCTCCTTGCGCTCTTCGCCTGCGCCTCCTGTGAGAAGGTGCCAATCACCGACATCCAGGCGGGATTCGCGCTCGCGGACGCAGCCTGGTTCGAGGAGGAGAAGACGCTCTTCATCTTCTATCGCGCCAACGCCCAACAGGGCCTCGGGCCCGAGAGTCAGATCGAAGTCTCCTACCGCACCGATGATGTCGAGCTGCCCTGGACGCCCCTCTCCCAGCTCAGCACGGTGCATACGCACGTACCGGTCGACTGTGGCATCACGAGTCTGTGCGGGAGCACCAGCCTGCACGTGGAGCGCGTTCCGCGACAGGTAGGGGTTCGCCTGCGTTACCACCGCGACGGGGTGCTGGCCCTCACTCCCCCGACGAAACTCAACATCGTCGGCTCAGGACCACCTCACAGGAGCCGGAGCCTCGTCGTGTATGGTGTCTTCGACGAGAGCAACACCCACGTGCAGTGGCGCGCCCGCCACCAATTCCCAACCCTCCGCAACCACGAGGTGCAGGAGCTGGGGTTGCGACGCACCTTCCGCGTCGCCGACCCGCGGCACGGCGATATCGCTCGGCCGCCCGACGACAATCCCTATGGATACGCGTCCACCTCCGCGTGCCCGGATGCGCTGACGCCCCTGGGCTGGGCGCCGCTCGAGACCTCGGCGCGCGCGATTTTCGGTGGCGACGAGCTGCCGTTGTCGGCCTCGACCTCCTCTGGCGTCTGCGCCCGAGCGACCGTGACGGACGCCCAGGGCACATTCGACGCGGTGGCGTTGGCGCGCAAGAACCCCGAGGTTCGCCCCGCCTTCCCCGCCTTGCGCAGCCCCATCCGCGCCAACACCGCCATCGGCTTCCTGTTGAGGCCTTGTAAGAGGACGATCTCCGCTCCCCATCAGTCGATGCAGATGCAGCGGCTCCTGCTCGCGGGCGCGCCCGAAATCTGTATCGACGACTGGAGCGACCCCGGCTTCGCCGCCGAGCTCTCGGCCCGCTTTCGTGCGCGGATCGACGAGGTCCGCACCGAGGGACGGGACATGGTGCTCACCCTGGCCCTTCATCACGATGAACCGAGCGGGAAGCTCGCCGACGTCATCGAGCGGGCGCTGGAGCAGACACTCACCTTCGAGCGTGACAAGAGCTCGCCGCGAGTGAGCGGCGCCTTCGTGTTCGACAGCTTCGCCCACACGCTCGGACGCGCGCCGCTCAAGAATCTGGTGCTCTGGTGCCCCGCGAACCTCCCCGTGGATGATCTCGACCAGGTTCCCGACCAGTCGAAGCACTCCTGTGCCTTGCTGCCGGATATCCCCGACATCCAACTGGGGCCGTTTCGCATCAACAGCCTGCCCATCCTCCCCACCCGTGCGCAGTACCTGAGGTTCGTCTCGAAGTATTCCGAGGCGCAGGCGGGCCAGATGCGCGAGTTGCAGTTCCTGGCACCCGAGCGCACGCCGATTTCAGAGAACATCCAGGTCGGCGAATTCGGCGTCATCACCTTCTTCAACAATGAAGTCCTGACGGCAGCGCCGGGTGACGTCTTCTCGCATTGCAACTCGGGCAACCCGCGCGCTGCCTACGTTGTCTTTCGCACCCCGTTAAGCCCCATGCCAGCTCCGTTGGAAGCGTTGCCCGAGCTTCACGAGGCGACCCCCCAGCCGGTCTATGCACTGGGGCTGCGCTGGGACTTTCCCTTTATCACGCGCCTTCAATACGAGGTCTTTCTCGCTGGGGCGGCCAGCGCCTTCTCGCTCACCGTGCCCTTCGGCATTCCGAGCACGAACGATGCGACGTACGGCCCCGAGATGTGGTTGGAGGACGAATTCCCCCTCGACGACACGCTCCTGCAGTGCACACGCTTCTGTGAGCATCCGACCTTCGACTCGGGCGGCGTCTACAACGTCACCAGGCGCTTCCGAGAGAGCTACCGCAACGAGTGCTACCGCCCACGCTACCCGGCTCCGGCCGACGGAGGCTTTCCTCATGATCCGTAGCGTGCTCCTCATCGCCTGTCTGGCGCTGCCGTGGACGACTTGGGCCGCCGAGGAGCCAGCCGCCGATTCCACGCAGCCGGAGCCGGCTCGCGGCGACGACGCGCAGACGGCCGATTCCGAATCCAAGGAGGAGGACACGACGATCGAGCGTCATCGCACGCCGTTCGAGGTGCTCAACGAGCGGATGATCGGTACAGCGTCCCGAGCCGTGCGCTTCGATTGGCGCCAGACACAGGCCAGCGTCGGGTTGGTGGGCAGTCAGCTCCTCGAGCTCAACAACTTCAAGAGCAGTCGGCTGGGCGGGTTCGTTCGCAAGCCCATCGGAGACTTCCTGGGCGAAATCGCCATCACCCGGGTGTTCACGCGGGGGAGCGCGAGCACGGAGAAGCTGGCACTCACGCCCTACCGCCAGTCCGGGCGTCCCAGCCGCTTCGAGCTGGACATCAACCTGGGCTACCCGCTCGCCGAAGGGGTGGCGACGGCACGGCCGGGTTTCTTTCCCGCGACTGAGTTGGTGTTCTCGGCGAACGCGGGTCTGCGCTACCTGTTCTACCCGGGCTCCCTTTCCGGCGCGAGCTTCGGCGAAACCGTTACGTCGCTCTTCGCGCTGAAGCTGTCGGAGCGGGAGATCGAAAACCTCGAGCGCTCGCGGCTGCCCGGAATGCAGCTCGATGGCGCGCGATACAGCCTCCTTACGGGGCTCTCCCTCGACGTCTACTTCCAATCCGGTGGCTTCTTGTCTCCGCGCGTCATGATCGCGCTGCCGCTCATCTCAGGAGTTGACGGTTCCGGACTCGGCTGGTGGTGGGAGCTGAACTTCGGCGCGGGGTGGGCGTTTTGATGTCCTGGGCCGTCCCCCTCCTCGCGCTCACCCTGGCGACCGCCGAGGTGGAGAGCGAGCCTCCGTCGAATCAGACGCTCGTCTTCTACAACGCGCGGCTGGCCCTTCGGGAGGAGCGGCCGGAGGAGGTGCTCAAGCTCTGGTTGCTCCACAACAGCCTGGCCAACCTGGGTGAGCGCGGGAGCCATGACGAGGAGTTCCGCTCCGTCGTATGGGCCGCGCTGGGCAATCGTGGGCTGTGTCAGGACGGTTTTCCCAAGGACGCTCAAGGGGGCGCGGGCTTGTGGCCGCTGGCACTGCACAACTGGGTGACCCAGGCGATGGTCAAGGGTCCGCCGCCTGAGATACCGGCTCCCTTCAAGGCGTTCGAAGTCGGGCGGCAGCAGCGGTTCATCTCACTCCAGGATGTCCTCTCGGCCCCAGAGCTGCGCTCGGTGAGTTTCTTCCGCGGCAGCTGCCTCCTTCCCTACCTCACGATGTTCGAGTCGGGTCAGTTGCCCGAGTTCAAGCCGGGGCACCTCTTACCCCGGTATGACCTCGACGATCGCCTCAGCTCGGGGCTGCTGCTGCGTCGGCTCCTGAAGCTGTCTCTTCAGACCCTGGTGCGCGAGAAGGTGCAGAGCGTCGCCGCGGTGGAGGCGCGCATTTTCGACCTCGATCTCGCACTGGTGCGGCTGCGGGCCCGGCAAGCCCGTCAACAGGGCGCCACGGCGGAGCAGCGGGCCCGAAACGCCGGCATCTCCAGCGAAGGGATTCGCGAGGTGCGTGAAGCGGCCGTGGCGTGGCCGGAGAATTCGGAGCAGGCGGCCTTCTTGCGACGGAGCCTGACCTGGCGGGCGGATGAGTGGCTGACCTTGAACCGCCAGCGGCGCCTCTTTCTGTTCGCGCAGGCACGACCCTTGGCCCGGGACGCTCGAGCCCTGGAGCAGCTCGTGCTCGACATCATCGACGCGCTCATCGAGCGCAAGGCAGGCGATGAGTTGGAGGCGTGGATCGGCCACCTGGACGCGAGCGAGACACCGAGCAGGCGCGGTGCGCTCATCGCGGGTGAACGAGGCAAGCGGCTCCTCGAGCTCGAGCCTGGCACCGGCTTTCGGGAGCGGTCGGTCATCGCGTTGCACCGGGGCGTCACCTTCCTCGAGTCCGGACAGCAGCAGGACGCGCTGCGCTCGTTCGCCTATGCGATGGCGACGGCGGAGGAGTCTCGCGAATCGGCTGCCGTCCGGGCGCTCGCCCGGAGGTGGTTGTCCTATGTGCTGTCGCGCTACGAGACCAGCGAGGAGGTCATCGCCACGTTGAAGGCCTTGGTGCCGCGGCAGGAGTACAACCCGGTCATCGAGGATCTGGTCTGGAGGGCCGCGCTGAGGAGCGATGAGCGCTCGTTCGAGCGGGTGGTGGCGAGCGCGCGGCGCGGCGGGGCGTTCGACGCGCACATCGCACGGCTGCGTCCGCTCGCACAGGGCAAGCCGGGTGAGATGGCGACGCGGCTTCGCGACGCGGCGGCCGAGGAGCCCTACCTCACGCTGCGCTTCGTGCGGCAGCTCCTGGAGCACCTCGAGGCCGAAGACGCGGACGTGCGCGCGGCGAATGTTCCCATGCTGAAGCTCGTCATCCGTGTCCTCGACTCGCTCGCGGCAAAAACGGGAGGGAGCAATGCGCACGTCCGCACGGCGGAAGAGCTCCGCGCCCGTGCGCAGGCCATCCTCGATGGATTGAGCTACCTCGACACTTCGGCCGAGGGGAGGGCCCGTGCCCTATCGCCCCGCCATGAGGCATTCGCTGGCAACATCCGACTGGCTCCAGCGGATCCGCTGCCGTGGCCGTTCCGGACGTCGGAAACCGAGGCGCCCTCGGCCTTCACGCCCCTTTCACTGCAACCGGTGGAGTGGCGGGACGCGAATGGCGCGCTGGTGTTCGGCTGGAGGATCACCGAATGACGCCGCGTGAGCTGCGGCGAGAGATGCGCCAGCGCCGCGAGGAATTGCGCCGCTCGCTGGCGCTCATGCGACAACAGGCACGCGAGCGTGTGCGGCAACTCCCAGCAGTGCGCCGCGAGAGGAACCGCCGACGCGTACGTCGTGCGGTGGGCCTGGCGTTGCTGCTCTTGCTCGCCTGCCTGACGCGCTGCGAGTGCCAGCAGGCGCCACCGCCAGCGAAGGCCGTGGTGCAGGAGAAGCCTGAGGTAAAGCCGAAGACTCCCGCGCCTGCCCCGCCCAGGCGCGAACCGCTCCGGGCCCAGGTCAAGCCCCTGCCGCGCGGTAGCTATCAAGGGGAGACGCAAGCGCCGCCGACCTGGCTTGAAGACTTTCGCCTGCAGGTCGCGGCGCGCAGCCCCCGGCTCGCGCAGTGCTTCACGGGGACGGACAGGCCTGGCGTGTTGCGCTGGACGGCCTCGGTGAACCCGGAGAGCGGCGCGGTGGCGGACCACGAGCTCGAGCCCCTGGGCCCAGGCGCGGAGCTGAAGCGCGAGCAGCGCGACTGTGTCGTGCGCGCTCTCTCCAGCCCTACGTACCGGTTGAGCTCACAGCAGGCCCAGGTGCTGCCCAATCGGATCAGCCTCGTGATTGAGTTCTAACTGCGCACGCCTTTCGGCACGGTGCTCCAGGAGAGGTTCGTGGGAGCCTAACGTTAGCGTGTGCCCTGGCGAGGTGTGGCTGGGGAGGGGCAGGTGGAGGAGCGTGGGTGGACGTACCGGCGGAGGCAGCCGGCGGGGACGAGGATGTACGAGGTGGTGAGGGACACGGGCTTCGAAGCGGGCCCCGGCATGGGGACCACCCCAGCAGGCGTGGTGCTGAGCCTGGCGCAGCCACTGCTAGTACTACTCGGTTACTTCGGGCGCCCTCCGAGGAGGAGTTTCCCTCGGAGTTCCACGGTGGCCCTCGGGAAGTGACCGGGTCGTACTAGGGCCGAACCACTCCGTTCACTTCTCGAAGATGGTGGCGAATCCCGGCGGAACGAACTCCGGAGTCCACCCCTGTGCCCGAATGCGCCCCAACGCCTGTCCCAAGGCACGATGCTCGGGCGTGCCAGGGACATCCCACAAGGCCCAACCCACCTGGACATGGGTATCGAGCCGGCCATCCATGTTCGAGATTCGGAAGGAGATCGGTGCGTCCATCGGGCGATCCTCAAGCGGCCCGGCGACCCAGGCCTCGCCATCGCGGAGCACGATGGGGGCATCCCATGTGTTTCCTCCCGCATCGCGAAGGCGCAGACCTCGGACGGGCTCCTCGTCGAACAGACGCGCGCGGGCGTAGGTACAGACCAGCGTCTCGAAGGTAACGAGGTAGTCGGGGCCGGGAGACTTCTGGGCCAGTGCCGTCATGCACCAGTGGGTGAGCACGTCCTGGGTCAGCTCGGGCACCACCGAGGCTTCGAGTCGGCCGGAGCTGTAGACGGCCTGCGCCGAGACCCTCGGGGGCTGGTGCTCCTCTCGGATGTGGAAGGATGGCACCGCGGGGAACACGTCCTGCTCGAAGAAGGGCAGCTCCCGGGTGCGGCAGGCGAGGACGAGATCCAGCGCGAGGGGACGGGCCACTGGCGCCAGGGCATTGATGACGTCCAGCACGCGCCGCATGAGCACCTCGGCCATAGGAACCTCGGCCTCGGGAAGGAGCGCGAACCGGATGACGTTCCCCGGCGGCTTGTGAAGCAGACAATCGCGAATCATATGTTCTCCCTGACCCACTGACCCGGCGTCACCTGCCCGGGTGTCTGGTTTCGCAATCTGGCGAGGAGTACCCCGCTCATGTCGAAGATGTTGAGGAAGTCCACGTGCTTCCTCCATTTCAACGTCTCGGCAGCCTTCTCTGCGTTGAGCTTCTGCACGAGATCATCGAACAGGTTGCCCGTCTCGTAGACCTTCTGGGTAACGACATCGCGAGTCGTCCAGTTACCGTCTGCATCGAACACTTTCTCTCTGTGGGGGCCCAGGGGCGTGGTATTCAGAGGCCACTCTATCCTCAGCCCGCCCTCGTAGGTGCCCGGGGGCCGCGGCTGAATCCCATTGCGCACGTCATCAGGAATCTTCCTCGCGCCGTGGGTGACGCCCGGAACCAGATCCGTCTCCTTTCTGACCTCCGACGCGGGAGTGAGCATCTCTATCCTGCGAGTGACTTGGGTCTGGCCGCCAGCGGGGCCTTGCTCAACGATGACGTCGAACGATGTGCCCCCGGATTTGCCATCCTGGCCGACCCAGACCACGACCTGCGCCGAGGGAGAGGCCGCCCGCGCCTCCTGAAGAACGTGCCGGGCCGCCAGGAGCTCCGAGACATGGTCCGGGATGCGATCCGCATCGCGCGTGGAGACAGCATGAACCCAGTCCTCCATTCCCTTGATCAGATTCTGCTTCTGCAACTCGGCCATCTCGTTGATGATATGCAGTTCCGCAGGACGGTTGATGCTGAGCAGCTTCTGCTCGATGTCCGTGAGCTCACTGCTCACGTTCCATCCACTCCCCGCGCTTTGGGAGAGGATGGCCCGGGCGGGCGCAAGGCTTGCGCCGATGTTGTTGAGCCCGGCCCCGGGCTGCGGACTCGTTCCCGCCATCGCCACGAATCCGCGGCCCGGGGCCAGGGAATCGGCCTGGGCCTCGTGGGTGCGCAGCTGGGACTCGACGTTGGAAATCTCCCGCTGGAGGGCCTCGCGCTCCGCCACTGTTGCGGGGGAGGCCCGGCCGCTCACGCCTCGGATGCTGTTGTCGATGCGCTGCTGAACTCCTTCCAGCGACGTGAGGATCGCCTGGAGCTTCTTGACCTCCAGCTGTGACTCGAAGCCTTGAGAGCCATAGCCGGGCATGCCGGTCAGCGTCTCCTGAAGACGACTCTTCAGCTCGCGGAGCTTGCCCAACGGGCCGTCGTACTTCTGGAGCTCGCGCGCGATGTCCATGTGCGCCTTGAGCTGGGCCGGCGAGACGTTGGGGCCCACCTCCACGCGGACCCGGCCGTTGTCATAACGCACGTGCGCGGTGCTGCCCGCCAGCTCCTGATTGCGCACCACGGGGATTTCCCGAGGCTGGAATCCCTGAAGCCCCTTGGTGACGGCCGCCGAGGTCAATCCGCCGGTGAACCCGCCGATGACGCCATCCGTGCCGGCCTGCACGGCCACCTGGCTCAGCCCGTCCCAGAAACCGTTCTTCCACGTCTCACTGCGAGTGGCGGCATCCGCGGCGCCACCTGTGGCTCCGCCGACCAGGCCTTCCTTGAAACCTTGTTTCGAGACACTCCAGAGCGTGTTCTCAGCGGTTTCCTTCACCGCCGTGTTGGCCGCCGTCTTCGCGGCGGAGGTGCCCACGACGCTCGCGCCCTTGGTCACGGGCAAGACGACCGTTCCACCCTCGACCGCCCCAATCAAGGCCTGACGTCCGGCATCCTCCCAGCCGGCAGCGCCTCCTTGAATCAGCTCATAGGTGGCGGCTCGAGTGGTCGCGCCCAGGGTGGCATAACCGGCAACGGCCAGCGGAGTGGCAGCGCCTCCCGTCACCACCACGGCTGTCGTGGTCGCCGCCACCACCGCGGCCGTCGAGACGCCTTCCGCGAGCGAAGCCTTGCTGCTCTGGAGCGCCTTCAAGTCATCCGTGGCGAACCCAATATAGAGGTTGGCCGTCTCGGTGTCGCCGGTCTTGATGGCTTGCTCCGCGCCAGCCAGAGCCCGGTTGAGCCTGTCATTGTCTGATTCACCCTTGATGGTGCGCTGGATGCCGTCCAGCAGCCAGGTGCCAAAGCCAGACTCGTTTTGTTGCTGCTCGCGCAGGCGACGCGCGTACTCCTGCTTCGCGTTGGGATCCTTCTCATCCACGGCTCCCAGATCAAAACCTTGCTTGACCAGCTCCAGGTGATCACTACCACTCAGCTCCGAGTCCAGTCCGGAACGCAAGTCCTTCCCATATTTCCGCTGATAGGCGGCGGCGATGTCATTGATATCCGCCTTGGATTTGTCCTTTAGCACGTTCCGGATGACGTCCTCGTCCGTGCCCATTCCCTCCATGGCCAGGTGGAGTTTCTCGGCGGAGGCTTCGGCCTGGGCCTTCTTGTCGCCTTCCTTTGGGGGATTGAGAAGGCGCAGGGTCACGTCCTTGTCCGGGCCGTCCCACTTGCGAATCTGATCCTCCAGGGACTTGCCCGTCAGCTTCTGGTACTCGGCCTTGATGGCGGCCAGCTCCTCGGGCTTCTTGCCCTCGAGCACATTGCGCACGCCCTCTTCATCCACCCCGAAGAAGCCATTCATGGCGCTGGTGAGGCGCGCCGCATCCGCCTTGGCCGGATTGTCCTGAAGCAGCCCCATGGCCCGGTCGTAGTCATCCTGGCCCAACTCGTCCTTCAGGCGGTTCTTGAGCGCCTCATCCTGCGCCAGGAGCTTGCGCTGCGCCGGGGTGGCTTTTTCCAGACGCTCGAAGATGCGGTCCTCGTCCGTGCCCAGCCCGTTCATGTCCTTCTCGAGGCCGTCCTTGAGGGCCTGGGCTTCCAGCTGCTCTCGTTGCTCGGGTGTCTGGGCTTGACCGGCGGCGAGCATGTTGCGCGCCCGGCTCAGCTGCTCCGAGTTGAGCGACCCGCTCAACTTGCTCAGCATGAAGTCTTGCGCCGTCTGGCCCGCCTTGGGCCCGCCATTCATTTCCGCGAACTTCTGGGCGGTGGCCTGGCGTTGCTCGGGAGTCTGCTTCTCCAGCACCTCGAGGAGGTCTTCGTTCGAGCCGAAGACGCCGTCCAGCTCCGCCTGGACCTGCACCGCGGCGCTCTTGGCCGCGTCACCCTGGAGCAGGGCTTGGGCGTGCTTCAGATCCGCGCCGCTCAGGTCATTGCGAATGACCGAGTCCAGATCCTTGCCGTAGTGCTTGTAAGCCTTGCGAATGAGAGCGATCTGCTCGGGAGACTTGCCCTCGAGCGTCTTGAAGACCTTCTCCTCGTCCGTGCCCCAACTGGTGCCGCCCTCCATGGCGTCATAGAGCTGGGCGGCGTCCCGGCCAGCCTGGGCCTGGGTGTAGGAAGGCGTCTGAGGCTGAGTCTGGGGCTGGGTGGCGCCAGCGGTGTTGGGCTGCGCGGAGTCCGCCACCATCATCCGCTGGAGCGCGTCCGGAACCCTGGCCTCCGTCATGGCCTTCTGTCGCTCCGCGGAGCCGGGAGGCGCCGAGAAGATTTTCGCGGCCGCGTTCGCGGACAGGGTGCCCGCGGGCTGGTAGTTGGGCTTGTCCTTCAGGAAGGCCTGGAGGTTGTCGTAGCCCTTGCCAGTGGAGGGGTCCACGATGCGAGTCCCCTGGCGAACCACGACGTGGCCGGATTGGCCCTCTACGCCGGGGCGGGAATCCTTGAGGAACACCAGCTCCGAGCGCGCTCGAAGGGGGGGCGTGGCCTTGTCCACCCAGTCCGCGGCGAGATCCAGGCAGTTGACCTTCCCGTCGCGACTATCCTCCGTGAGGAGCGATGTGGGAGTGCCCGTCAGCGAGGGGCCACCCTTGGGGCCGCCCTGGTCGAAGCTGGAGCGCTCAGTGGGGTTGGGGCGAGTCCCGGCCGCCTTGGGCTCCACCGGTTTGGGAGCGACAGGGCGCTCTTGCTCGGGCGTGCGCCGCACCGGAATCTGATTCAAGGGCCGCTGTCTGTTTCCCGTTCCATCGAGTGCCATGGTGCACCTTTCCGCCCACCGGCTTGTGATGGAGGCCTGGAGCTGCCCCCATGTTGTGTTCACCGCAACTAATAACAACTCACCTGAATTCTCGTGATGAATGGGATTGAAGTTGCGTGGGTTCGCTTCGAATTCGTCGTTCAGTAGGAGCGGGCCGAAGCGCGCAGGAGAGGAGAGGTGAAGGAGAGTTCCCGCAGCTGCATGCGAAGGTGGGTGGTGATCTCCAGGCGTCGGGGAGGACCCTCGTCTTGAGAGTGGATACGGGAGTGGGTGTCCAGCTCCAGCTCGTACTGAAGGGGCCAGAGGCGATCCACGCGCATGAGGCACCCTCCCTGCCCGCGAATTTGCGTGCGGGGGGCGGAGGTTGAGGCGGGGGCGAGCAGCTCCAGCCGCATTCCGAGCTGGTTTTTTTCCAAGCTCTTGAGTTCCACCGTGGTGGTGACATCGGGCGTCTGGGGGCCGCCCTGGGTGTGGTGCTCCCAGCGTGCTCCGAGCCCCACCGGGTCCGGGGGAAGAAAGGTGCCCATTCCCGCGAGTGACTTGAGCATGTGTTGCAGGGACTGGCTGAGGGCGGAGGAGAGGTCCGCTGGGAGTGCCATCTGGAAGTGGTTCGAGCGTCCCTGAGCGCCCACTCGTCCCTCACCGCGCAGGCCAGGAAGGGGGCTGAGCTCGGCGCGGAGGGCCTCGGCGTCTTTTTGGGGAGTGCCACCCTTCACGAGAAGGTCTATCTGCTCCAGGACGAAGCGGTAGTGGATCTCCCCATCCGGGGACACACGCATGACATCCACGGAGAGCGCCATCTGGACACCGGGCGGAGGAGGTAACTCCCGAGTCCTGCCGGCATATCGCACGGAAGTATTGCTTTCCGAACGCACGGCAATTCGCTGGACGCTCCCCGCCAGTGGGCGAAGCTGGAGCAACGTTTGGGGCGCCTGGCCCTGATGAAGAACCTTCACGAGCGCACCCTGGGTAGTGGAGCGCGCATCAGCGCACACCACCGGCCGATGGCGCAGCGGTCACTGAAGGCTCCAGTATCGCTCGCGCTCCACCCGCTCCCTTCACGTACGCCAATACACTCCGCTTTCCTCCACACCTCACTCAGACGAACACGTCGAAGTCGAACGTCCTCCTGAGCAACTCGGCCTGGTCTACTCACGGCGTCATCTCCTTCGTCGGCTCCTTGCTGACCGCTGCCTGGGGCGCCACGCTCGCCCTTTCCGCACCTGATTGGGAAAGCCGTACGAGTAGCGAAAGGGGTCATGGAAATGGACATAGGTGGGCTCATCGCCACTCCGTGCGTGAAGGGCCAGGGGCTGTCCCGGGCTTTCGGAGGTAAAAGAGGGAATGGCCCGGCCGGCGTCCCAAAAAATCTTTCGGTTGCTCGCGTGTGGTCCCATAAAGACCTTCCTTCTGGAAACATCCTCAACGGCCAGCCCCCCAGCGCCTGCGTGCAATCCGCCAGGCGGGGCCGGGTGCACCCTGGGGGCCAGAGCCATGTCCTCAGAAAGACTTGAAGAGCGCTTGGATTACCCGGCTACGCCGAGCCTTGTTCTCGCTCGAGTCCCTCGCTGTCGGGTAGACCGGGGCAGTTGCCCACCCCGGCCCCCCCTGACCCGGATGTGCGGAATTCCCGTAACTGCTCGCCCCGGAGCCGCTGCGCGCGTTCGCGGTGCGCTACCTGGCGTACGCGCTGGAGGAGGGCGACACGGTGAAGGCTGTGGTGAAGAGGCTGGGGGTGTCGGAGCCGACGTTGCAGGCGTGGAGGCGAGGGCAGACGCCCGGCCGCTTCATCTCCTCAAGACTTCACCCTCTGCCCCTCATGACCCCGGCGGGAGGAGTCATCATTCCGTCACGGCTTCACACGCAGGACATCCACCGAGACCTCCAGCGAGCCCATGCGGAAATACGGGCGGCCCGCATAGTCGAGCGTCTCCACGCGCTCCACGGTGATGATGTACTCGAGCGCCCCCACGCGCGTGCGTCGGGAGACTCCGGCCTTCAGCTCCGCGGCCGTGAAGGAAATCTGCCCCTTCTCCTCGTCGCCATGTCCGGAGTCCAGCGTCGACCGGCCGCTCAGCGGGAGGATGACGTCCGGGGCAATCGAGCCCCCCTCGAAGTTGTACGCCTGCCCCTCCCAGAAGAAGAAGTGGGCGTAGCCGAGCGCACCTTCCCCATTGGGCGCCTGGACGATGAGCGTCGTCCCCGTGCAGCAGAACGGCCCCACGGGGGCGTTGTCGTTGGGAACGCCGTCCTGCGGCAGCCGGTAGGAGCCCACCAGCCGCTCCTGCTCCTCGGGCGTGAGCCCATCGCCACCACAACCCGTGCCTAGGACCGACACGACAGCCAACGCCATCCAGCACAGCTTCTTCATTCCACGCATGGGTTTTCCCTCCGCGCTCTCGCGCAATGGACGCGGCCCCGTGCAACACACGCGCCACGCTTGCCTGCTCGGCTGCACGCGAGGAGCGTGGCGCGCGAAAGCGACAGACTGACCGTGAGACGTCCCGGGACGCGGGACAGACTGTCAGGGCAGGTCCACCAGCTCGGCCAGCGTGCCCAACACGGACAAAGAGACCGCGCGGCCGCCGTCCACCTGGAGTGTAGAGGTCCGCGCGACGGAGGGGCGGGTGGAGTTGATGGCCGACCGCCGCCCCGGTGTCTCCCTCTCAGGACGTTGTCCCCATGGACAAGGGATCCCGAACATGCTCCGCCAGGTACTCGATCAACGCGGACACCGGGGGTGGAAGGCCCCGACGGCTGGTGAAGACGAGGTAGATGATTCCCTCCTGGGTGTGCCAGTCCGGAAACACCCGGACGAGCTGGCCGGAGCGCAGGGCGGGGCCGCAGAGTGCTTCGGGCAACAGGGCGACCCCCAGCCCGGAGATCGCCGCTCCTCGGACGGCCTGGCAATCCCCACACGACAGGCGGGGCATGTGGTGGAGGGTGAAGGTCCGCTGCTCGGGTCCAAGGAGCGCCCAGGTGTCCTGCCCTTCCCGTTCGTTGATGCTCAGGGTGGGAACCGATGCCAGTTGTTCCACGTTCCGCTCATCGCCGAGGCGGTCGGCCCATGCCGGAGCCGCGACGAGGATGCAGTTGCTCTGGGTGAGCTTGCGCACGGTGAATGACGCGTCGATGTCGAGCGAGGGGCTCACTCGCAGCGCGAGGTCGATGCGCTCGGCGATGAGATCGACCCGCCGGTTGGTGGCCACCACCTGCAGGTTCACCCGGGGGTGGCGCTCCATGAAGCGGACGAGATGACATCCCAGGGAATCCATCAGGCCCTGGGGACAGTTGAACCGGACCGTTCCATGCGGCTCGCCCTGGGTGGCGGCCACCACGGCCTCGGCCCGGTTCACCTCCGCCATCACGCTCTGGCAGTGGTCGTAGAAGGCCTGCCCGACGTCGGTGACGCGGAAGCGGCGCGAGGAGCGTTCGATCAGCCGGACCCCAAGGCGCTCCTCGAGCCGCGCCACCCGGCGGCTGAGCTTCGATTTGGGCTGCCGCAGCACCCGTCCCGCCGGCGCGAAGCCTCCGTGCGCGACGACCTCGGTGAAGAAGAACATGTCATTCAAGTCCCGCATCGAGCCCTCATCGTTCCGTTTCCAGAACGCAGGTTCCCATGAAATCCACCTTTCGAGCCAATCGTTCCAAATTAGATCCCTCTCGTTGGCGATGAACTTCCTCCGCCGACGACAGGGAGACACGACGATGAGCAACAAGCTGCAGGGCAAGGTGGCCGTGGTGACGGGGGGAAATTCGGGAATTGGCCTCGCCACGGCGAAGCGTTTCGCCGCCGAGGGCGCCAGGGTCTTCATCACCGGCCGTCGTCAAGCGGAGCTGGACGCCGCGGTGAAGGAGATCGGACCCCTGGCCACGGGGATCCAGGGCGACGTGTCCAAACTGGCCGACATCGATCGGCTCTACGAGGTGGTGAAACAGAAGGCAGACGCCGTGGACATCGTCTTCGCCAATGCGGGCACGGCGGGGTTCGCTGCCCTGGGCTCCATCACGGAGGAGCACTTCGACGACATCTTCAACACCAACGTCAAGGGCGTCCTGTTCACGGTCCAGAAGGCCCTGCCCCTGCTGCGCGAGGGGGCTTCCATCATCATCAACGGCTCGACAACAAGCGCCATGGCCACTCCGGCGTTCAGCGTCTACAGCGCGACCAAGGCCGCCTTGCGCAGCTTCGCCCGCAACTGGATCCTCGATCTGAAGGGTCGCCCCATCCGCGTCAACGTCCTCAGCCCGGGCGCTACCCGAACGCCCGGAAGCCACACCCTCCACACCCTCGTCGGGGGCGAGGAGCACGCGCGGACGGTCTACGAGCAGTTCGCCGCCATCGTCCCGATGGGCCGGATAGCGGACCCCGACGAGATGGCCAAGGTGGCGGTGTTCCTCGCCTCGGATGACAGCAGCTACGTCAACGGCATCGAGCTCTTCGTCGACGGCGGCATGGCCCAGGTCTGAGCCATGCCGTGTCTCCCCGGGCGCAGGCCCGCTCGACGCGCACGCGCGCGATCGCTCGCCGGGCGTCCACCTCCTCCCCTGGAACAGGCCCGGGCTGCCCTTCCGCTTCCACGAGCGTCCGGAACCCCACCATGCCCGGGCGCCCGGGCGGCTGCGCTGTCGCGAGTTCCCCTGTCCGGGCACATGATGCGACCCGAGGACTGGGGGAGGCCATCCAGGATGCTGCGGACTGGCTGAGCCGTATCCTGGCCACGCTTCTGGTCCCTCCCGGGTAGGAGCGCGTTTCAGAAGGTGAAGCGCCATGAGCCAGCAGGCCGCGGCACGCACGACGACGGGTCAGTGGGTGGGACGCATCGCCGGTCCAGGGGTGGCCGCGCTCATATACCTCGTGCCCTCCGGGCTGCATGAGATTCCCGACATGGGCCACCGTCCCGCCGCGGCCGCCGCCGTGGCCGCCTGGATGGCGCTCTGGTGGTTCACCGAGGCCGTCCCCATGGCGTGGACAGCCCTGCTGCCGGTGGTGCTCTTCCCGGCGCTGGGCGTGTTCGGCACCGACAGCGTGGTGGCCGCGGTGGGCCGCTCCGCACTGCCCTTCGTGGACCCGTACATCTTCCTCTTCATGGGAGGCATGGCCCTGGGGGCCGGGCTGGAGCAGTGGGGCCTGCATCGGCGCATCGCCCTGCTCATCATGCGCGCCATTGGCACCGAGCCTCGGCGGTTGATGTTCGGCATGCTGGCGGCCACCGCCGCCGTGTCGCTCTGGATTTCCAACACCGCCACCGCGGTGATGATGGTGCCCATTGGCATGGCGCTGCTGGCCCAGCTCCAAGCCGCCGAGGGCCGGACTCTGGAGCACTTCGGCGCGGCGCTGATGCTGGCGGTGGCCTACGGCTCCAACATTGGCGGCATCGGCACCAAAATAGGCAGTCCCACCAACTCGGTCTTCGCGGGTGTGGTGTCGCGGCGGCTGGGGAGCGAGGTGGGCTTCCTGGAGTACATGGCCGCCGCGCTCCCCTTCGTTCTCCTGTTCCTCCCACTGGTGTGGGCGGTGCTGTGGCGCTGGGGGCGACGGGACAGGCCGGGCCCCGGCCAGGGCGGGGACGTCATCGCCCGCGAGCTGGCGGGGCTCGGTCCCCTGTCCGGCGGCGAGCGCACCGTGGGCGCGGTGTTCCTCGTCGCGGCGGTGCTGTGGATTCTCGGAGACCCGCTGCGAGGCCTGCTGGCCCCGCTCGTGGCGAGCGCCTTGGGCGGCTTCAAGCTGGCCGGCAAGCACTACGAGGCGGCGGTGGCGATGCTGGGGGCGCTGACGCTACTGGCCTTGGGCCGGCTGTCGCTATCGGCCCTGCGCCGGGTGCCCTGGAGCACGTTGCTGCTGCTGGGCGGAGGTTTCGCGCTGGCGGCCGGCATCGAGGCCAGCGGCCTGGCCGCCTGGCTCACCTCGCGCCTGTCCGGACTGGAGTCGCTGCCAGGGGTCGTGCAGTACGGCATGGTGGGAGGGGCCACCATCCTGCTGTCAGCCATCGCCTCCAACACCGCCACGGTGAACGTCATGCTCAACGTGCTGCCGTCCTCACGGCCGCTGCTGGCGGTGAGCACCTTCGCGGCCTCGTGCGACTTCGCCCTGCCCGCGGGCACGCCGCCCAACGCCATCGTCTTCGGCAGTGGGTGCGTGCGTCTACCGGTGATGATGAGGGTAGGCCTGCTGCTGGACGTCCTGGCCGCCGCGGTGCTCACCCTGTACGGCCATGTCTGGGTCCGGTGGGTGCTTCCTTGAGCCGCTCCCATCCCCTCCTCGAGGTCTAGGCGAGCCGTTCTGACTTGGGATCTGCATATCGCAGCATGGGGCGTCTTGTGGCTGAAGCAGAGCAGTCATTTCTCAAGGCATGAACTCACGAATACTTCTCACATTTGTATGTCTTCTGGGAGCTTGTCGTCATGGTGGGTCCGCAAGTTCGGCGGAGCCCCAGAGAATCCATTGCCGGTCACGGGAGCAGATTGCCGAGGCTGCGCGAGGTATGAGAGTGATTACAGACAAGAAGATTCTTAGGAAGCTGATCGATCCCGGGTTGAGGAGCCTGTACAACGGCGCCGTCTCCGAAGTGGCTCGGCTCCAGTCGAGGTCTGCACGGATTGAGGAGCCCCAAACATGCATTCCAGAGAGCGTTGCACTCCTCATCACGTTCGCAGGCCCTATCGAGGACTTGGTGGAGGTCGGCCTGGAATCTGCAGACGCTGTCCTCATTGCCGATGGAAGCTTCGTCGGGGAGGGGCTAATTGATCCCATGCGCATGGGTGAGCTAGCGGCCATCCCGCATGTGCGCACCATCCGGTTTCAACCCGAAATAGCATTTGAAGGTGGGTGGGTTCAGCCCGCCACTCCGAATCTCCTTCCGGCTCGCATTCCGCATATCGAGTCCTTTGAAACCTTCCCGGCCTCCACGCACGCCACGTTATGCTTCTGGGAATGGTCCTGAAGCGACACGCGTGGAGGTGGGGCTCCGTGGCCGGGGTGTTGGGCCTGGTGCTGTGGTTCTTCGCCGCGCGGGCCGCGCGGGCCTGTGGCGGGAGCCCAGGTGCTCGCCTCGACGGCGGTCGCGGAGGAGTCGCTCTCGGAGCTGCCCTTTCGCGGGGACTCCACCGGGCCGGACCCTGAGCGGTCCGCGCTCGCGTGTTACGCGTCGGGCCAGTTGGCCAGGCTCGTGCACCGTGGCCGCGCTGCGGCTTCGGTGCGCGGAGGCTTCGACGGCCTCTGGAACCGAAGCAGGAGCGCACGCCGCGATCTGGCATGCAGGGCGGCCGGCTTAGCGTACGAGGCGGGCACCACCCTGGAGTCGTGGGCGGCCAGTGGCGTCTACGTGAACCAGATGGACGGCGACCCCAACAGCCGCAATAGCAACTGCGGCTTCGCCTCGGCGCACATGGCGCTCGGCGCTCTGGGCCTGCCCATCCCCACGCCGACGGGCACCGAGGGCACGGGCATCTACAAGGAGGTGATGGAGCTGCGCCTGTTGGGCGGCGGCGGCACCTCGGACGACAACTTCGGCCTGGCCAACCAGGTCATCGACGCGCTCAACGCGGCGGGCGCCAGCGCGGCCCGGGTGGAGAACACCTGGGGCGCGGACAAGGCCGCGGGCGTGGAAATCATGAAGCAGGCCTTCCTGGACCGCTCCAGCGACGAGGCCTTCGTCGTGGCCGGCAACCCCTCGCTCGGCTGGGACGACAAGACGAACTACAACGACGCGCACTTCGTCGCGGTGGTCGGCTACAACCCGGAGAAGGACGTGTTCATCGTCATGGATCCGTACGTGAACTTCGATCCGCCCGGGCCCATCGAGGTCAAGCCGGAGGACCTCGCCAACTACATGAAGGACGGCAACGCCAATGCGAGCGAGATCATCCAGGTGAAGCGCCCCGAGTAGCTCGTCACCAGCGCGCACAGGCCTGTCACAGCATCCGCCAACGCGCTATCCGCAGGGCTCACAAAGTCGTACGCGTGGTAGCCCTGAACCCCGGAGCGCGACTGCGAAAACTGGACCCCCATGTCGCGCTGACCATTGGGTCACCGCGGAGAAGAACCGAAACTGAGCGAGGCACCTGACCGAAGAACCTGCCCTCTCCCAGCGATGGGAACGGCACGAGTGCGACAGTGGGAGGGGTTATAAGGAGGGCTTTCCCGCTTGCCCGGAAACCCCATGACGCGTGCAGCCTCCGCCCCCTCCCTCCGTTACGCCGAGTCCCCCTCCTGGCACAAAGTCTACCGGGACCTGTCGCGGCCCCACGGCTTCGAACCGATGCGCGTTCGAGGAGTCCGGACGGATTGTGGTGGATTACGTGCGCTATCCGGACTTCGGCATCAACCAGTGGCTGGGCAAGCTGATCCTCGGCCAGGCCAGCACGGACGTCCAGGGCTGGCTGCACCGGGCAACGTTGGACGTGAATGCTGGCACGTTCCACTCCAAGCAGGTCTCGGACCGGCGCTGCGAGTTTCCCAGTGTCACGCCGCTGCGGGCCGGCGCGCGCCATCGCTACACGTACTTGTTGGCGCACTCGGGTCCCGACGCCTGGCGAGGACCCCAGGACGTGCTGGTGAAGATGGACATGGAGACGGGCGCGGAGACGGTGGTGCCGCTGGGCGCCGGGCACTATCCCTCCGAGCCCACATGGCACCTGGGTGAAAGCGCGTTGAGGAGTCCTCTGACACCGTCTCTCGCTCCATAAGCGAGGCCACCAGGGCCCCCTCCTCCCTGAGTCGTTGATGCTGGCCGCGGGAGCCCTACCCCGGGAGCTCTCCCCAACGTTGGCGGGCCAACTCGAGGGTGCGGGCGTTCTCGGGCACCTGACGCAGGAAGCGCTCGCGCAGGGAGGGATCGGGGATGTCGCTGGCCCGGGTGCGCGCGCAGTGAAGGGCCTCGCGCAGGGCGGCCTCTCCTGCATTCACGTCTCCTTGCGCGAAGCAGGCTTCCACCAGCGCCAGACGCATGGCGACCGCGTACACGCCCGAGTTGCCCATCTGCTCCAACTCCTGCACGCCACGCGCGGCCTCCTGCCGGGCCTCCTCGACGCGTCCCTGGGCGAGTAGCGTGGCACTGAGGTACGCGCGGGCGTGGATCAACTCGGTCTGAGACGTGGCCAGCAGCTCACAGGCCTGACGTGCATGCAGCTCGGCTTCGCGCGGCGCTCCCCACTCCGTCATCACCTTGGCCAGAACGGCATGCATCATGCCTTGCCTGAAGAAATGGCCGTTCTCCGCGCCCGCCAGCCCCTCGCGAGCCTGTGTCTGGGCCTCCTGCCGGTGTTGTGGCTCGGGACTATCGGCCAGCACCTGGCACAGGAAATTCTGGGTCGCATCATTCGGGAGGGGCGCGCCCCCTTGCTGAGGAGCAAGCACCTCCCGTATCCGTTCCACACCCCCGGGGACATCCCCCAACGCCGCCAGGGCCATCCCTGAAAGGGTTTGCACCGTGAGTGCATCCCGCTCCATGCCCAGCTCGCGGAAGTCCCGCATCCCCTGCTCGGCCTGCACAAGGGCCAGCCAGGGCCTGGCCTCGAAGTGATGGTGGAAGAAGGCCTGGATGTATCGGGCCCAGCCCGGCCCCATGCCACCCGCGACCAACTCCCACAGCCGGTCGAGCACGGCCCGCACCTCCCAGCGAGAGCCGGACAGCACGTGCGCGAGGCCCAGGCAGGCAACGGCCCAATCGTAGGCAGAGATCGCCTCGGGCTCTGGAGTGGCACTCAGCAGGCGCTGGCTCAGCCAGGCGGAGTGCTCCCGCACGTCGCCAGAATAGAGATGGGTGACCACCAGACCTCCCATCACCCAGCACCACAGCCGGCTCCCCGCCCCCAGCTCTTCCAGCTCTGGGCCGCCGAGCACCAGGAGCTTCGAGAAGTCATACATCCAGAAGGCCACGACGGCCTGGAGCGCGCGCGCTCGGACCAGCGCTCTCCCCTGCGCGCCACAAGCCAGGGCCGAGTCCACGCAGCCCATCGCCCCCTGCAAGTCGTTGTGCCCGAGGAGCCGCTCGGCGGCCTGGAGGTAGAACTGTGCGGCCCGGGCCAGCTGCTCGCCGCGCTGATAGTGCGTGGCGAGCACCACAGGATCGGGTTCACCCATTCGCTCCAGCCAGTCGGCGGCCAGCCAGTGGCCCAGAGTCCGGTGACCGTCAGGAACGAGGCCATAGGCGGCATCCCGCACCAGCGCATGGCGGAAGCGGTACTGGGCTTCAGCGTGGAAGTGGCTGTCGGGCTGCGGCTCGATGACCTCCTGCTCCACCAACCACCGCACGTGCTCTTCCAACAGCTCGCCCGAGTTCTGCCGGACCAACAACTCCCGCACTCCGCCAACCCAGAAGGTACCGCCGAAGATGCTCGCGGCCAGCAACGTCTGGCGCACCCCCGGCTCCATCCGCATCAAGCGCGCCTGGAGCACCGCCAACACCGTCTCCGGAGGGGCCTCCCCGCGCCCCTCGGCCAGCATGCGGATGAGCTCCTCCAGGAAGAGCGCGTTGCCATCCGACTGCTCCACCGCCTTCTGGACAACGCTCTCGGGCACCTGGGACCCGAGCACCTCGCGCACCAGCCGGGCGCTGGCCTTGCGGCTGAGCCCCTTCAGCGGCAGCTCCTGCAGGCACCGTTTCCACAGGCTGGGAAAGGCGCTCTTCACCTCGGGACGCGCGAGCGCCAGCACCATGAAGGGCTGTTCGGCCAGGTCGCACAACGCCTCATCCACCAGCTTGATGGTGAGCGCATCGCTCCAGTGCAGGTCCTCCAACACCAGCAGCACCGGCTGGTGGGCACACTCGGCCCGCAGGAAGGTCACCAGCGCCCGACCCACCTGGGCGCTCATTAGTCGCGGATCACCTCGAGCCGCACGAAGTCGAGGACTGGCCTCTTCCGGAAAGGGGATGGCGCACAGCTCGCCCAGGAACTCGACGGTCTCGCGAGCCTCGGAGGCGGGCAGGTGTCGGGACACGCGCTGGGCGAGGCGGGTGCGGTGGGACGCCAGCTCCTCCCCCTCGACGATGCCACAGAACAAGCGCAAGGCCTGACCCAGCAGCCCGTGGGATGCGCCCGCGCTCATCGGGTCTCCGCGTCCCAGGATCACCTGCACCGGCTGCTCCCGGCGCTCGAGGCGGCGCAGGAACTCGTGACGCAGCCGGGACTTCCCCACCCCTGGCGGAGCCGTCACCAACAAGGCCTGGGCCGCAGGCTCCTCGATACACGAGGAGAGGGTGAACTCGAGCAGGGCCAGCTCCTGCTCTCGGCCTACGCATGGAGTGGGCTTGCCCAACAGCGGACGGGCCGTGTCGACCCTGAGCTGCTCTCCCTGCAACACGAAGGCGTCCGGGCTGGTGCGGGAGAATTGGAAACCGGCCCCGAGCAGACCGGCGGTCACCTCATCCATCAACACGATGGAGGAGGCTGTCACTTCTTCGATCTGACGCAGCAGCCGGCCTGCCTTGTCCATGGCCTCACCCACCGGAAGGTGCTCGTCGAGGACCCCGAGTCCGGTGGCCAGGACCACCGCGGCCTCGGGCCAACGCTCCTTGAGGATGAGGGCACAGCGGGCCGCCAGAGCTGCCTGGTCCGTGGCAGCGCCCCGCTCGGGAACCAGCGTCACCACCAGAGAGCCGTCCGCCAGCAACTCCACCCGTGCGCCGTAGGGCGCGAGTGCCGTCTGCATCGAATCGCGCAGCGCGTGCCCTCGCGCCCGCTCCTCTTCCGGCGCGCGGGTGGCCGGGACAGGGAAGGACACCAACAGGACGCTGACAAACTGTTGCTCGGCTTCAGCGAAGTGGGAGGGACGAACCTCCTCCGCCGAGCGAGGCAGCGGCATGTTGGAAACGGACTCGAGCGTTGAAAGGGAGTCCAGCAGACAGGTGGCATCCACCAGCCTCCGCTGTGGCACCTTGGCCAGCATGCGATCCACCAGCGCCTGAAAGCCAGGTGGCAGGCCCGCGCGCAATTCGTGGAGGGGCTTCGGCTCGGTATACAGGATCTTCGCCAGGACAGCGGTGAAGTGGGGCGCCACGAAGGGCTGTTGGCCGGTGAGGCATTCGTACAGCACGCAGCCGAGGGAGAAGATGTCGGCGCTGGGAGGAATCTCGGATTGGCCGAAGACCTGCTCCGGCGCCATGTAGCCCGGAGTGCCAAGCACCATGTTGCTCCCCGTCACCCTCAAGGTCGGCACGACATGGCGGGCCAGACCGAAATCCAGTAGCACCACGTCCTCGGGGCGGCCCCCGCGCAGGAAGAGGTTGGAGGGCTTGATGTCACGGTGGACGATGCCCTGGCGGTGAGCGGTGGAGAGGGCCTCGGCGGCGCGGCGTACCAGGGCCAGGGACTCAGAGGGCTCGAGGGGCTGATGCTTCAGGCGGCGCGCGAGGTCCTCCCCTTCGAGCCACTCCATGACCAGGAAGGGCTGACCCTCCTCGGAGGTGCCGTGGGCCACGTAGGAGACGATGCCGGGGTGGTGCAGCTCAGCGAGCAGCGTGGCCTCGCGGCTGAAGCGGTAGGAGACCTCCGGAGAGGAAACGGTATGCAGCAGCTTGAGGGCGACCGTGCGGCCGGTGTACAGGTCGGTGGTGCGGAACACGGAGCCCATGCCACCGCGGCCCGCCAGGTCCTTGATGCGGAAGCGGCCGGCGATGACGGTCCCGGAAGGAGGGGGCGGGGGCGGGACGCGAGGGGGGAAGGTAACCGTACAGTCTGCTGCCATAATGGAATCCCGCCGCACCATACCCCAGGAGCCCCTGCCCTCTTCCCGCACCGCCATGAAAACCACCCGTACGAGGCCCGCGAAGCGCAGCGCGTCCGAGACTGAGGACGTCGAGACCTTCCTCGCATCGCTGGAGCACCCGTTCAAGCAAGAGATTCTCGCCCTCAGGCAGCTCATCCTCGGTGCCGATCCGAGCATCGCTGAAGGCATCAAGTGGAACGCGCCGAGCTTCCGAACCTCGGAGTACTTCGCAACCTTTCAGCTCCGAGCGAAGGACGGCGTGCAGCTCATCCTGCACCTGGGTGCGAAGAAGCGGGACACCGCCGTCTCGGGCATCGCCATCGCCGACCCAGAATCCCTGCTCGACTGGCTTGCCAAGGACCGGGCTTCCGTGAAGTTTCGCGATTTGAAAGACATTGAGGCAAAACGCTCAGCCTTCGCGGAGCTCATCCGCCAGTGGCTCAAGCACGTCTAGCTGCCGAGGCACCAAGCGACCTGAGCCGAAACCTGCCTCTTTGACGCCGTTCTCCACACAGGCTCACACCCACTCGGGAACCCGCACGCACTCCGAGTAGCACTTCGGGGCATCCTGGGGTGCTTTTCGCGAAAAAGTGCAGGATGATTGTGGGTCTACTCACTCTCCTCACCACACGGAGCGTTCATGAGAAAACCACTCGCCCTGCTCTCCCTGCTCGCACTGACGGCCACGGCATGTCCCGGGACCGTCGAGCCGCCGGACCCCGGCACTCAGGACCCCTACGCGCTGGATCCCGTTCCTCGGGGGCAGGGGTTCCAACTCGTCACCCGGGAGACCGAGGTGCCCCAGGGCGTCGAGCAGCAGGACTGCTACTTCTTCAAGGCGGGTGACATCGCAGCGGCCAACGGTCTGCCGAACCAGCCCATCAACCTTCACCGCATCCAGATCTCCCAGCGTGAAGGCTCGCACCACATGAACATCTACCGGGTGCGAACCATCGTGGAGTTGGACCCGGCCAATGGCGAGTTCCAGCCAGCCTCCAACGGCTCCGGTCCCTGCTTCAACAGCGCCAACTGGGCTGACTGGCCCTTGCTGGCCAATACCCAGCAGGATGGGACCATCGACTGGACATATCCGGAGGGGGTGGCCAACGTCATCCAACCGGATGAATGGCTGATGTTGCAGTCGCACTTCGTCAACGCCTCCACCCAGAAGACACCGCAGAACTACGGCAAGGTGTGGGTGAACTTCTGGGTCATCCCCGCCGAGCAGGTGAAGTACGAGCTGGGGACCATCTTCGCCACCAAGCAGTCCATCCGGGTCTGCACGAAGAACCCCACGCCGATCTTCGACGGCAGCTGCCATATCAACAGCAAGACCCCCGTGCAGGTCATCGGGGCCAATGGCCACTTCCACAGCCGGGGTAAGGAGTTCCGGATCTACTCCTGGGATGGCACGAGCATCATGCGGCCGCCAGAGAGCCAGCGCTTCTACACCTCGGAGACGTGGGATGATCCGCCCATGACGCGCTCGCCCGAGCTGGACCTCACGCTGCCTCCTGGCAGTGGCATCTGGTACACGTGCACCTACGAGTGGACGCCTCCGCCCGTGGGCTGCCAAGCCCTCGACGAGTTCGATCGCACGAAGTACTCGACTCCCGAAAGACTGCTCGACTGCTGCTACACCTTCGGACCCCAGGTGGATCAGAACGAGCACTGCAATGCCTTCATCTATTATTACCCGAAGCAGGACGACGTGAACTGCTTCTGACAAGGCTGTCATGCAAGTGCATCCCATGAGATACGTTCCCGTCGTGCTGCTGTCGCTCTGTCTGGCCATGGGCTGTGGCTCGGAGGGCGACAACCCCACCCAGGACTCGGGCATCCTCGAGGACTCGGGTACGGGTCAGGAGGACTCGGGCACGACGACTCCGGATTCGGGCACGACGACCCCAGACTCGGGCACGACGACTCCGGATTCGGGCACGACGACCCCAGACTCGGGCACGACGACTCCTGACTCCGGCACAACGACTCCGGATGCGGGTACGACAACACCAGACTCGGGTACGACGACCCCGGATGCGGGCACAACGACTCCGGACGCGGGTACGACGACTCCGGACGCGGGCACAATCCCCACGTCGTGCGGCATCCCCTTCCTCGGAGATCCCAACGGAACGCCCGACTTTACAATCACGGCACTCGGGCCCAACTGGATGACGTCGCCGGCGGTACCGCTTACTCAGGGGAGCATCGTCTCGCTCATCGAACCGCCCCAAGGCGGGCGCGTGTCATTCATCGGGGTGCGCGATGTGATCAACATGGATCCCTGTGGTGTGTTCCTGTTGGGCTCGCTGAAGGATCCCATCTCCAACAAGCGCATGGTCGACTCGCGAACCATCAACCTGGAGCGGAGCCCGGACGGAAAGGGGTCGAGCGCCGACGAGGATTACTTCACGTTCTCCAACGTGCCGCTGTGTCCCAACAACTGGTCCAGCATGAACCTCTTCGACCAGGAGTACGAGCTCACCGTCATCCTCCAGGACAAACGGGGCAAGGGCCTCCAGAAGATCCTCACCATCCGCCCCGCCTGCAATGTGCCAGGGGAGGAGAGGGAATGCCTGTGTATATGCAAGCAGGGCTACAGGTTGGGTGAGCCCTGCCCCTAGCGCGGTGACGAGTGGCCCACCGCGCCTCAGGGCTCTCACCTGAGGCGCGGCCTTTCCTCCGCCCGTCGCCGACCCCGGAGCATCAGGGTCAACAGGAGCAGAGGGGCCAGCCCCGCGCTCCCGGCCGAGGCACCACACCCGTCCGACTTCGGAGGGGCTTCCTCATCAGGCGGAGTCCCAGCGTCCGGCTGCGATGGCGAGAGCGGTGCACCGAGCTGCGCGGCGAGCTGCGGCCAGAGCGACGTGCACTTCTCTCTCACGGGAGTGCCCGCCGGGCACTCGTGGACGCCCTGGACTTCACGAAGGCTGAAGAGCGGCTCCCAGGAGGTGCCCTCGTCAGCGCTGCGCGCCAGGGCCCACTCGTGTAGCCAGGTAGAGCCGCAGGCATAGAGGACCTCGCCCACGCGCGTCACGCACGCATTGCCCGTGGGCAAGGGCAGCTTTTGGAAGGACTCACCCTCACGCCCCCGGTAGAAGTGATTGTAGGTCGCCACCCAGGCGGTCCGGCCATCGGCCGAGACGTCCATGTTGACGAGCGGGTCATCCCCCTCCAGCACGGGCGTGAGCGTGCGTCCGCCATCGTCACTGCGCAGCACGGTGTAGAGGATGCTGCCCACCGTACTCCGTGAGGACACTCGCACCCACAGCACGTCCGGATTGGCCGGGCTCACCGACAGCAGCTTCAAGTCATACGCGTCCTGGAGCGACCCGGTGAAGGCTTGAGGCAGGTCCTCCCACGTCTCGCCCTCATCGTCGCTGCGGAAGAGGTACATCTCATAGCCCTTCCAGCCGCTGAGATAGAGGCGCTTCGGCGCGGAAGGCGCCACGCGCACCGCGGAGAAGACAGCTTCTCGACTGAGCGGAGTGGGCTTCCACGTCTCCCCGCCATCCTCCGAGCGGTACAGGAGATTGGTCACCGCGGGCCTTCCCGTTGCCACATAGAGAAGGGCGTCGTTCGTGGGGTGCTCGGCGAGACTCGTAACCCAGGCGTCCTGGAACGCCGAGGACGGCTCCCAGGAGCACCCCCCATCACGTGAGCGCAACAGGGCTTTACCCGTGGCCGTGAGGATGTCTCCACCCGAGAGCCATGCGTAGCTCTCGGGTTGCCAACTGCCGTACCCCATGGCCTCCGCGCACACCCAGCGCCAGGACTCGCCGCTGTCGCGGGAGATGAGCGCGCCCCGGGTGAAGCTCATCAACTGATCTTCCGGATGTCCCCGGCGCGAGGTGTAGCTCTGGGTTTCCATCAAGCCACCGTGAGCATGCACGGTGGCCGCGGACAGCACACCCAGGCAGGTGAGGAGTCTCCAGGAGGCCATGACGGGGATGAGCCTACTCAAGGACAGCGCCCTGCTGAATCCACCGCTCCAGCAGGTCGATCTCCGCCTGGGGAAGAGGCGTGCTGCGCTGGGGCATGCGCTCACCACAGGCGTTCGGAGCGCACGGCAGGCCCGTGAAGTCACCCGTCACCTTTCGTAGCAGGAAGCTTCCCGAGGGGTTTCCTGGCTCCACCAGCCGCAACGAGGGCTCTCGAACGCTCTTCGCCTTCAACCGCTCCAGCAGCGCGGCGGCATCCCCCGAGCCGACAGTAAGTTGCACATAGCCCGCGGGCTGGGCGGTGCCGTGACACCCCGAACCGAAGCCGCACGAGCCCTGGAAAAGAGGAACCACGTCACGGCTGAAGGTGGGGCGCGCCTCCGGTTCCGGGTCCGGTTCCGGGTCTGGCTCCCCTCCTCCGCCACACCCCCACATCAGCGTCAATCCACCCAGCACGAACACCCAGCGCCGCAGTCGCTTCTTCCCGGGCACGCGTGAGGTCACCGCCTCTCGTTCCATGTCGTCGAGCCGCATGCGCCCCAACCTATCAGTCCCGCCGCCTTGAGTGGCTTCCAGATGGCACTCTCATTGGATGAGGCGTGCGGAGACGGACGAGCATGATAGGTACCACCTCTGGAGGTGTTCCGATATGTCGCTCCAGAAGGTCAATCTCGCCGAGAAGTTCGCTCTCTTTTCTGATCACTGGAACCCGCGCGTCGTTGGAGAGTTGAACGGCCAGCAGGTGAAGCTGGTGAAGCTCAAGGGCCCGTTTGACTGGCACCACCACGACCATGAGGACGAGTTGTTCCTCGTGGTGCGGGGCAGCTTCCGAATGGAGCTCCGCGACGGGGTGGTTGACCTCCGGGAAGGCGAGTTCATCGTGGTACCGCGTGGAGTGGAGCACAGGCCCGTGGCCGAGGAGGAGGTGCAGGTGCTGCTCTTCGAGCCAGCCTCCACCCTCAACACGGGCAATGTGAGAACGGAGCGCACCAGGGACGCCCTGGAGCGACTCTGAACCGGCGAAAAGCACTCAGGAGATCGCCATGAGCCATCAGAACATTCTCGTACTGGGCGCGAGCGGCACGATCGGACGAAGGGTCGCCGCTCGACTTCGTGCGCAAGGTCACTCGGTCAGGGCGGCTTCACGCAGCGGTGACGTGCGATTCGACTGGGCTGCTCCCGATTCATGGAAGGGCGCCGTGGGCAATGCATCACGGATGTACCTCATGGCTCCCGATGGGGTCCCCATCGAGCCCTCCTTCGTCGAGCTCGCTGTGTCCAGCGGTGTCCGCCGCATCGTGCTCCTGTCGAGCAAGGCCATCGAGGTCATGAAGGACGAACGCCTCCTGGCGGCGGAGCGAATCGTTCGCGCTTCGGGCGCGGACTGGACGATCGTGCGCCCGGACTGGTTCAACCAGAACTTCAACGAGGGCTTCTTCCGTGAGGAGATTCTCGCCGGCGAGGTCAGGCTTCCCGTGGGCGCGCTACGCCAGACGTTCAACGACGCGGAGGACATCGCCGCCGTCATCGCGGTGGCGCTGACGGAGAACGGCCATGCCGGGCACACCTATGAGCTGAGTGGACCTCGAGCGCTGAGCTTCGACGAAGCCGTCGACATCATCGGGCGAGCGTCGGGCCGGAGGATCCGATTCGTCGGGACCACCGACGCGTACATCGCCGCCATGGTCGAGCGAGGCCTGCCCGAGAAGGATGCGAAGGCCGCGGCCGACGCCTTTGCCGCCCTCTGTACACTGGGCGACGCGGAGCCGAACGACATCGTACGACGGGTGACCGGGCGCGAGCCGAAGCCGTTTGAAACCTACGCAGCCGAAGCGGCAGCGACAGGTGCCTGGAAGAACTGACGCATCCCACGAAGCTTCGCGGCTGATAGGTTCGGGCGCGTGAAAACTTTTCCTTCAGCTCTGCCCGAACCCGACATCACTCCGCTGCGTGGAGGGCCCGTGCTGCGATGGGGAGTCCTCGCACCCGGACGGATCGCGGGAGAGTTCGTCCAGACACTCCACCGCAACACCGACCAGCGCGTGCACGCCGTGGCTTCTCGAGATCCCGAGCGTGCACAGAGCTTCGCGGCGGCATACGCCATTCCGCGCGCCTACGGCTCCTACACGCAGCTCGTCGAGGATCCCAGCATCGACATCGTCTATGTGGCGTCGCCGCACAGTGAGCACAAGCGGCAGGCCCTTCTCGCCATCGCCGCGGGCAAGCACGTGCTCGTGGAGAAACCCATGGCGCTCAACGCCGCCGAGGCGCGTGAGATCGCCGACGCTGCGCGCGCGGCAGGGGTGTTCGCCATGGAAGCGATGTGGACCCGCTTCCTCCCGCAGACGGCGCTCATCAACCGGCTGCTGCGGGACGGCGTGCTCGGAGACGTCCGTCTCGTCACCGCGGACTTTGGGGTGCGTTTCGACTTCAACCCCGAAGGGCGCATCTTCAACCCCGCGCTCGGAGGCGGTGCCCTGCTCGACCTCGCGGTCTACCCCATCTGGTTCGCGCACTTCGTGCTCGGCACGCCCGCGCGGGTGCTCGCGACGGGCGAGCTCGCCAAGACGGGCGTGGACGGACAGACCGCCCTCGTGCTGACCTCGGCCACGGGCGCGCAGGCGCTCGTGCATACGACGCTCTTCGCCCACACGCCCAACGAGGCGGCCATCAGCGGCGCGCTCGCTCGCATCCAGGTGGAAACCCGGTTCATCGCCCCCGGCAGCTTCACGCTGGTTTCCCACACGTCGGATGCGCGGCTGCGCTGGACCGATCCCTCCCCGTTGCGCGGAGGCGAAGGCCTTGCCTACCAGGCGTCAGCGGTCGCCCAGCACATCTCGGACGGCCTCACCGAGTCGCCGCTGCATCCGCTCGAGCGCACCATCGCCGTGCTCGAGACGATCGACACGGCGCGACGGCAGGTCAGCAACGCGCCGTGAGCCCCCGGCGGGGAATCAGGAGTCCGCCATCTTCAGGCCTTCGATGGTGTGCGCCTGTTCGATCTCCTCCAGGTCGTCGACCACGCGATAGATCAGGTGCTGGAGCACCTGCTCCGGCAACATCTCGAAGTACCGCCGGCTGATCTGCAGGTCGTGCCGCTCCGCGTTGCGGGCATCCGGCGCGTCAACACCGAGGACGAGGGTCGGCCGGGACTTGTCCGAGTGATTGGCCGTCCCCCGGTGGATGGTGAGCGCGGAGCGCGCCGAGATGTCACCCATCTTCGGCATCCGGCGCTGTGCGCGCTCGAGGTACCGGGGAGAGAACGACTTGGGCGGGAACATCCCGTTCTCGAACTCGGGCGAGTCGTCCCACTGCGTACCGGGCGCGATCTCGAAGGGACCCATGTCCTCGGTGACATCCACAGTCGTGAGGTTGAACGCCAGGGAGTTCAGGCGCCGGCCCTTCACCGTCTCCACGGGAGAGGGGAAGTCGCGGTGCCAGGGCTGGTTCTGGGCGCCAGGGAACGGAATGTCGAAGCCAAGCTCCACGATCTTGTAGTCGGGGCCAAGCACCGCCTCGCACACCGCCACCACCCATGGGTGCGTGACGAGGTCGACAAAGCCCCGGAGCCGCTCCGGATGGATCTCCACGTAGTAGCGATTGGGGCCTCGTCCAAGCGCACCGCTTGGCCGCTTGATGGCCTCCTGGAACAGGGTCTCGATGTCCTCGCCCACCCGCTGTACCCAACCGCGCTCAAAGGCACCCTTCAGGGCGATGATGCCATCCCCATAGATGCCGCCCATGATGGACGCGGTGTCGTACCTCGACTGAGGGGCCGCCTGAGAGGGTGTGCGAATGGTGCTCTCCGAAGAAGTCCTCGCCATCCCCATCGACGCCTGAAGATCCTGTCCGTTGTGGCTCATGCGCATTACAACCACGCACGGCGACCCACCCTTCGGAGTCCGCCCGCTCACCAGAAGAGCCCGCGGCGGCCAGCCACGCGGCCTGCCTGACGAGCGACCGTCTCCGCCCCGCGTGGAGTCAGGCCGCTCTGCGGCTGCCCAGCACCGCTACGCCCAGGCCCAGCGCGGCGATGAGGGTGAACGAGCCGCGCAGGCTCGCCACGCCCGCCACCAGGCCAATGAGCGGAGGGCCGATCAGGAAGCCTAGGAAGCCGATGGAGGACACCGCCGCCAGGGCCACGCCCGGGGACATCGTGCGCGACCTGCCCGCCGCCCCATACACGAGCGGCACCACGCTCGACACGCCCAGGCCCACCAGCATGAAGCCCACGATTGCCGTGGACAGACGCGGCAGCATCACCGCCAGCATGAGCCCCAGCGTGATGAGCAGGCCGCTCACCTGGAACACCCGCCGCAAGCCAAACCGGCGCGTGAGCCCGTCCGCCAGGAAGCGCCCGGACGCCATCATCGCCATGAACGCCGCGTAGCCCGAGCCCACCCAGTCCGTCTCCGCGCCCACCACCCGCTGGAAGTACACCCCGCTCCAGTCGAACATGGCGCCCTCGCAAATCATGCTGCAGAAGGCCATGAGGCCCAGGCCCAACAGCTCCCGGTCCGGCATCACGAACACCCGCTTGCCCCCAGTGGGCTCGCCAGGCGAGTCCGAGAGCAGGAAGCGCGAGCACGCGGCGAGCACCGCCAGCATGAACAGCCCCATCCCCAGGAAGTGGGGCAGCGGTGGCACGCCCGCGCCGATCATCCCCGCGCCCACTCCCGCGGCGACGAAGCCCGCGAGGCTCCACAGCCCATGGAAGGACGCCATCACCGAGCGCCCGTAGAGCGCCTCGACGCCCACCGCCTGCGTGTTCACGGAGATGTTCACCACGTTGCCCGTGAAGCCGAACACGAACAGCACCGTGAGCAGCGCCGGGAGCGACCCCGCCAGGCCCAGCCCCACGAGCGCCATCCCATAGAAGACCAGCGCCGTGAGCGCCACCAGCGCGCTGCCCTTGCGGGCCACCCACAAGC
This sequence comes from Archangium minus, assembly GCF_044360475.1. Taxonomy (NCBI): domain Bacteria; kingdom Pseudomonadati; phylum Myxococcota; class Myxococcia; order Myxococcales; family Archangiaceae; genus Archangium; species Archangium minus. The sequence goes on along the minus strand of NZ_CP043494.1, from coordinate 2,445,120 downwards.
CCGAGAACGGCAGGGCAATCATCGACCCCGCGGGCAGCGCCAGCAGCACGAGTCCCAGCGTTGCCTCGCTGAGGCCCAAGCGCTGCTGGATGGTCGGGATGCGCGAGGCCCAGCTCGCGAAACACACACCCTGGAGGAAGAACAACGCGCCAGCGGCCATACGGTGGACGTGGCGCGGGTAACCTGTTTCCGTACCCTGGAGAATCATCTCTGCCCCTGGCGTGACACGATGCGCGCGCGAATGCAATCACCACGCGCCGTCAGCCCCCGTCATCCCAGGAGGGGTGTGGACTAGAGTGCGCGGCGGAAGACGAGCGACACGTTGGTGCCACCGAAGCCGAACGAGTTGGACATGACCGCGTCCACGTGCTTCTCGCGGGCCACGTTGGGCACGCAGTCGAGCGGGATGCGCGGATCCTGGCGCTCCAGGTTGATGGTGGGTGGGAGCACACCGCGGGTCAGGGCGAGGATGCTGATGACGGCCTCCGCGGCGCCGGCCGCGCCGTTCATGTGGCCCGTCATGGACTTGGTGGAGGAGACCGCGAGCGTGCGCGCGGCCTCGCCAAAGACACGGGCCACCCCCTCCATCTCCAGCACGTCACCGAGGTCCGTCGAGGTGCCGTGTGCATTGAGGTAGCCGATGTCCGCGGGCATGAGTCGCGCGTCGGCCAGGGCCGCGCGCATGGCGCGCTGGGCGCCCTCATGCTCGGGAGCGGGGGCCGTGACGTGGTGCGCGTCGGAGCTGGCACCGTAGCCGGCGACCTCCGCGAGGATGCGCGCCCCTCGGGCCCGGGCGTGCGTGTACTCCTCCAGCACCACCATGCCGGCGCCCTCGGCGACGACGAAGCCGTCACGGTCCACGTCGAAGGGGCGGCTGGCGGCCTGGGGGTTGTCGTTGCGCGTGGAGAGGGCCTTCATCGCCGCGAAGCCTCCCACGCCCAGGAGGGTGATGGGGGCCTCGGCGCCACCGGCCACCGCCGCGTCGAACTCTCCACGCTGGATGCCGCGCATCGCCTCGCCAATGGCATGGGCGCTGGTGGCACACGCGGAGTTCGTGGACCACGAGGGACCCTTGATACCGTGGCGCATCGTCACGTACCCGGGCGCCAGGTTGATGATCATCTGGAGGATGAAGAACGGGCTGATGCGGTCCGGGCCCTTCTCCAGCGCGCGGCGGTAGGTTTCCTCCAGGCTGGCAATGCCGCCGATACCCGAGCCGATGACGCAGGCCACGCGCTCGGCGTTGGACTCGGTGATGGACAGGCCCGAGTCCGCCAGGGCCATGTCCGCGGCGGCCACGGCGAACTGCGCGAAGCGGTCCATGCGCCGCGCCTCCCGCTTGTCGATGAAGTCCTCGGGCTGGAAGTCCTTCACCTCGGCGGCGATGCGGCAATCGAGCCTGCTTGCGTCGAACAGTGTGATGGGCCCCACGCCACCGCGCCCGTTCACCAACGCCGCCCAGCTCTTCTCCACGCCGGTGCCACACGGGCTGATGAGCCCGAGCCCGGTCACCACGACACGCCGCTTCTCCATGGTCAGCTCCCCTCGACGGCTTCCTTGAATGAATGATGGTATTATACCCATAATTCAAAGCGGACAATATTCAATGGGCCCGAGCTATAAGCCCGATTGAATGATACCTATCATCTCATCGACACCACCCAGGGAGGGACGATGCGGTACGGACCCGGACACAAGCAGGCCACACATGAGCGCATCCTCGCGGCGGCGGAGTCCCTCTTCCGCCGGGAGGGCTTCGCGGGCGCGAGCGTGGAGCGGGTGATGAAGGCGGCGGGGCTGACGGTGGGCGGCTTCTATGTCCACTTCGCCTCGAAGGACACGCTGCTCGCGGAGTCCGTGCGCGCGTTCATGAGGAAGACGGGGCCGCGGTGGCTCGGAGGGCTGGAGGACCTGAGGGGCCGCGAGTGGCTGGGCCACTTCGTGCGCCGCTACCTGAGCCGCCAGAACCGGGACAACCTGGAGAGCGGCTGCCTCATGCCCTCCGTGCTGTCGGACCTGACGCGGGCGTCGCCGGAGGCCCAGGCGGCGTTGGCGGAAGAGCTGGAGGTGCTGGTCGCGGAGGCGGTCGCGCGCGTGCCGGCGGAGGCCGGGGTGACGGCACGGCAACGAGCGCTGAGCACGCTGGCGCTGTGCTTCGGGACGATGACGCTGGCGAGGGCCACGTCCTCCCATCCCCTGTCGGATGAGTTCCTCGAGGCCGCGCGCGCCCTGCTGCTCGCGGAGGGCGGGACGGAGCCCCAGGTGTCCGCGCCCAAGAAGAAGTCGCGCTGAGCGCGGCTCCCAGGGTTGCAGCTTCCCCGATCCGACTCGTCCAACTGAGCTAGGGTGGACCCAGAAAGGGGCGTGGAATGCCGTACATGCTGTTGATTGTGGAGCCTGGAGAAGAACGGCGGAGCCGGCCGGCGGAAGAAGGGCGTCGCGCCATGGAGCGGATGAGCCGCTTCACCGAGAGCCTCAAGGCCCGAGGCCTGTGCAAGGCCAGCGACTCACTCCGGCCCGATACCGAAGGCGTGCGGCTCTCGGTCCGTGACGGCAAGCGCATCGTCAGCGATGGTCCCTTCACCGAGGCCAAGGAAATCATCGGAGGCTTCTTCCTCCTCGATTGTCGAACCAAGGAGGAAGCGCTCGCGATCGCGAAGGAGTGTCCCGCAGTCGAGTGGGCCACCGTCGAGGTGCGAGAGACCGGCCCCTGCCACGGCGACTGAGGTTCACGTGCAGCTGCTCGCTGCCTGGACTCGCTCGCCAGGCGGCCGAGCAAACAGCGCCCTCCAGGTCGGAGCCGGGTGTTACATACCCTCCGTGATGGACGAGTCGAGGGATGAAGTCGGGGGCAAGCCCCGAGAGCCACGCAAGAAGCAGCCCCGGAAGGTGTCTCCGCGCTACCTGGAGAACGCCGCGCTGCACTACCTGAAGCGCTACTCGGCGACGGTGAGCCAGCTCAAGCGGGTGCTGCTGCGCAAGGTAGATCGCTCCCTGCGTGTCCATGGCGGAGAGCGCACCGAGGCGCTCGGCTGGGTGGACGCGCTCGTGGAGAAGCTGGTGCGCAACGGGCTCATCAATGATCAGGCCTACGCCGAGACGAAGGCACATTCGTTGCGCGCCTCGGGCCGCAGCGCGCGGGTGATCGCCCAGAAGCTCAAGCTCAAGGGCGTCTCCACGGAGGTGGTCGCGCAGAAGGTGGCCCAGGCAACGGCGGAGGTGTCAGAGGATGCCGCGGCGCGCATCTGGGCGCGCAAGAAGCGACTGGGGCCCTTCCGGCGCGACCCGAGCACCCGGCAGGACAACCGACAACGAGACCTGGCCGCCATGGCGCGCGCGGGCTTCCCGTTCGCCATGGCCAAGAAGATCATCGACGGCGCCGCCGAGTAGCTGAAGGCAATCACAATCGAGCGTCACGCATCTAGCAATGCCAGCCGCGGCGCCTGGCCAAAAACATCCATGAAGGGAGAACATAGGTGGGACACAGGCCCTAAGAGAGGAACCCACCATGAATCTCCGTCAGGCCATCGTGGACCACTACGGTCCGGTGACCGCTCAGAACTATGACCAGATGGCCCGGACGCTCTTCTGGGCCTACCCCGAGTCGCTCGAAGCCATGGTCATGGAAGTCCGCTACGGCCGCCGGGAGGACCCCTCCTCTCCACGGCGCATCCGCTCGGTGCTCGACCTGGGTATGGGAACTGGCAACCTCTCGCTCCGGCTCGCCACAGCACTCCTCGAAGACGCACGCTCCTCGGAAGACCCGCCCCTGGAGTGGGTGGGGTTCGACGCCTCTCCGCACATGATGGCGGTGGCCGAGAGCAAGCTGGGTGCGCTCAGGGGCGTGCGGTTCCGCAGCGAGCAGGGGGCGTTCACCGCGCTCGAGGAGCGCCTGGGCTCGCGCCGCTTCGACTGCATCGTGTCAAGCTATGCCATCCACCACCTCGATGGGGCTGGGAAGGCCGCGCTGTTCCGGGTGCTGCACCGCCTGCTGGAGCCGGGCGGGCTGCTGGTGGTGGGGGACAAGATGCCACCTCCAGGGACCGAGCCAGGGCCGGCACGGCTCCGGCGCGACTACCATGCCGTCCTCGCGGCGCGGTGCCTCTCGGCGCTGCGGCGGGGCTCGCCAGGTTTGACGCTCCCTCAGGTCATGGGGGACCTGCAGGCCGGGTTCGACGCGGATGGAGATCAGCCCTCGTCCGTGGAGGAGCATGTGGCCTGGCTGCGCGAGGCGGGCTTCCAGGACGTGCGCAGTCCGTTCTTCTCCTTCGGTTGCGCCGTGGTCTCCGCGACGAAGTGACGCCCCAGAATGCCAGGGGCGCGGGAGTGCGGTAGAAGGCGGGCGCCTGTGTTTCTGGAGGAAGCCCCCCATGCGCCGTCCCCTCATCCCGTTGCTCCTCACCGCGCTCACCGTGCTGGTGGCCGCTTGTGAGAAGAAGGCACCGCCCGCCCCCTCTTCCGCGCCCACCCCGACGCCCGCCGCGGCTTCCACCGGTGAGGCCCCCGTGGGCGCGGACACCATTCTGCTCGGTCAGGTGGGCAGCCTCACCGGCAGCGAGGCCACCTTCGGCGTCTCCGCGCGCAATGGCATTGCCATGGCCGTCCAGGAGACCAACGCCGCGGGCGGCGTGAAGGGCAAGAAGCTGGCCGTGCGCGTCTATGACAGCCAGGGCCGGCCCGAGGAAGCCGCCCAGGCGGCTACGCGCCTCATCACCCAGGACAAGGTAGCGGTCATCCTCGGCGAGGCCGCCTCGTCCAACTCCATGGCCATGGCGGACAAGGCCCAGGCAGCCGGAGTGCCGATGATCTCCCCCTCGTCCACCAACCCCGCCGTCACCCAGAAGGGTGACTACATCTTCCGCGTCTGCTTCATCGACCCCTTCCAGGGCTTCGTGATGGCGAAGTTCGCCCGCGACAACCTGAAGCTGAACCAGGTGGCCGTGCTGCAGGACAACAAGAGCGCGTACTCGGTGGGCCTGACGGACGTGTTCAACCGCAAGTTCTCCGAGATGGGCGGCACCATCGTGTCCACCGAGAGCTACTCGAAGGGCGACACGGACTTCCGCGCCCAGCTCACCGCCATCAAGAAGACCAAGCCGCAGGCCATCTTCGTCCCCGGGTATTACACGGACGTGGGCATCATCGCCCGGCAGGCGCGCGAGCTGGGCCTGACGGTGCCGATGCTCGGCGGTGATGGCTGGGAGTCCGACAAGCTGTTCGAGCTGGGCGGTGCCGCCATCGAGGGCAGCTACTACGTCAATCACTACTCGGTGGATAACCCGGATGCGCGCGTGCAGGAGTTCATCACGAAGTACAAGGCCGCCTATGGCGCCGTGCCAGACAGTGTTGCGGCCCTGGCCTATGACGCCGCGCAGCTCGCTATCGACGCAATGAAGCGCGCGCCCGACGTGTCGGGCAAGGCCATCCGCGACGCGCTGGCCTCCACCAAGAACTTCCCGGGCGTGGCCGGCACCATCAACCTCGACGAGAACCGTGACCCTGTGAAAGAGGCGGTTGTCCTCCAGGTTGAGGGCGGGAAGACGAAGTTCGTCACCACGGTGAAGCCGTAGGGGTCCGAATACCCTCACCCTCGCCCTCTCCCAGAGGGAGAGGGGACATCCAGAGATCCTCGGAGCATGTCCATGAACTTCGCGGAAGTGAGACGCGATGCCATCGCGGGCGCACTCCTGGGAACCGCCGTGGGTGATTCGCTGGGACTCCCTCGCGAGGGGCTCTCCCCGAAGCGGGCCCAGCGGCTTTTTGGAGGAGCTCCACTGCGGCACCGGCTCGTCCTCGGGCGAGGGTTCGGCAGCGATGACACCGAGCATGCCTGCATGGTGGCCCAGGCACTGCTCGCATTCCCCGAGGAGCCAGCGGACTTCGCCCGGAGCCTCGGCTGGCGACTGCGGGGATGGTTGCTCGGACTCCCCGCCGGCGTGGGCTGGGCCACCCTGCGCGCCATCGTGAAGCTCTGGCTCGGCTTTCCACCCGGGCGCAGTGGTGTCGTCTCCGCGGGCAATGGTCCGGCCATGCGCTCGCCCCTGCTCGGTGTGTGTCTGGCGCAGCAGCCGGAGCGGCTGGAGGCCTTCGTCCGAGCGTCGAGCCGGTTGACCCACCGGGACGCTCGGGCCGAGCAGGGCGCGCTGGCCATCGCGTTGGCCGCGGCCCACGGCGCGACGCATGGCGCGGCGGGCGTGGACGCAGAGGCGGTGATGCGCGAGTGGGAGACGCGGCTCAATGAGCCCGCACTGCGTGAGGCCCTGGCCACGGTGAGCGCGTGCTGACGACGGGGAGCCTCCGTCCCGGAGCTCGCGGCGGCCCTCGGGTTGGAGCACGGGGTGAGTGGCTATGTGCTGCACACCGTGCCGGTGGTGCTCTACGCGTGGCTGCGACACCCCTCAGACTTCCGGCGAGCCGTGGAGGAGGTCATCCTGCTCGGAGGAGACACCGACACCACGGGAGCCATCGTCGGGGCCCTGGTGGGTGCAACGGTCGGAGTCAGCGGCATTCCCACTGAGTGGGTCCAGGGCATCGCGGAGTGGCCCCGGACGACAGGGTGGCTCCTACAGCTCGCGGACAGGCTCGCCTCGCGGTTCGCGGAGGCGGGGACCCTCGCGGCTCCAGGTCCCCTGCCCCTCTTCTGGCCAGGGCTCATTCCTCGCAACCTGGCCGTGCTCGGCATCGTGCTGTGGCACGGCTTCCGGCGACTGCTGCCTCCGTATTGAAGCCGGGCCTGGGGCGCTCACCGGGTGGAGGAAGTGCCTCTCCGGAAGCTGGAGCGTGCCGCCTGCTCCAGGGCGGTCCGAAGCGACTGGGTTCGCCCCTCCAACTGCGAATCCTCCGAGCCGGACTCGTCCGGCGTCGCCGTCAGCGTGAACCTGAAGGACAGCACTCCGGACGAGCCATCGGAACACGTGCCATCGATGTGTCCGTTGAATCGGAGCTCGAGCGACGGGTTGCCGTCGTCCTCCGTTTTCGTTCCCTCTCCTCCCCTGAACGTCCAGGTGAACTCGCAATCACCGCTGTTGTACGCGGGGCACGTCTTCCTATCGAGCTTGAAGGAGTTGGAATCCTGGAGCGTTCCGGGCAGGCCACAGTCGAAGTCCAGGTAGAGCCTGTCGGAGTCAAAGGCATCGGCCACGATCGTCAGGGGACCATCGATCGTCTGCGATTCCTCGTACCCATTGTTGGAAAGATAAAGGCGGCCCATCAGATGATAGGTACCGGCAAAGTCCCTTCGCGAATCTCCGCAGGAGCAGAGAGCCAAGAGCAGGAAGAGAGCGGGCGGAAGTGCGAGCTGGCGCAAAGGCGAGACCTCGGTAGGGGTTTCGCCCTTCCCATGAATAAAGCCGCACGAAAGGTTACGCCGAGGGACGTAACGATTTCGTCTCGAGCCCCTTCCCCATACGTGTCCGGTGCCGCCACAGCGCAGGGCCCAGCATCGCCGCCACCCCGAGAAGGAAGGGAACGCCTCCCCACAACGCCAACCGGGTCGCGAGCTTCCGGAGCGGCGCGGAGGCGGCATCGTCCCGTGTCTGCACGAGGGCCACGAACCCCGTGCTTCCCACGGGTGCGAACGCCGCCAGCCAGGGACTCGCGCCGCCGATCAGCGGATCTCGATGGTCCTCGTAGGCCGCGAGTGGACCCGTCCCCGGGAGCCGAAGCTGCTGCTGGCCGTGCCGAGGCGCCTGCCGTAACACCTCCTCGACACGACGCGCGGCGGTGGCATCGAGCGCGCTGATCGCTCCATGGGCGAGCGCCTCGTGGACGATGATGATGGAGGCTTCCGGCCCAGAGAGAGGAGGCTGTCCGTGCTCGTGGTCCCGAGGCGCAACGAGCACGGTGGTGCGCTCCTCCACCTCCGTGTCCGTCAGCCGTAACGCGCCCAGCATGGAGCCCGTGCCGACCATGGCCGCCACGACGCCGAGCCACTGGCCGTTCTCATCATAAACAGGCGAGGAGAGGGCAAAGCGGTGACGGCCATCCACCTCTGACTTGAACACGCGCGAGACATACGACGCGTGCCGGCCCTTGCGCGCCAGTTGCGCTGCGCCCTGGAAGTAGTCCCTCCACCCCAAGTCCCCGCCGAGAAAGCCCTCGGGAGGCGCTGGCCAGTGGGCCCGCACGCGGCCCGCTGAGTCCAAGAGGAGCCAGCTCTCGAAGGGCGGTGGGCCACCCGCGACCCGCAGCCCATTGCGCGGATCCTCGTGGATGTCATACGTCGTCCGGACGAAGAGCTGCAGAGCCTCCGGCGCTCCGCGCTTCAACACCTCGCGCAGCCAGGTATCCGCCGCGACCCGCTCGACGGCCTGGCCATACTCCTGCAATTGGAAGAGCACCGTGCCCGCCACCGTCCGCGCGGCGTAGGCATTGGCCCTCAACACTTCCTGGCGCCGCTCTAGCTCCTGCGTTCGTGCGATGGAGAGTGACACCACCGTCATCACGAGCAGGAACCAGATGCCCGTAGCCAGGCCACCCGCCACCAGGGGATGCCGCCGGCACCACCGCCATGCGCGAGCCGCCCGGCCGCTGCGCCTTGCCTGGATGGGCTCGCCGTTCAACCAGCGCTCCAGCTCCCGTGCCAGCTCCTCCGCCGAGCCGTAGCGGCGACTCGGCTCCTTCTCCAGGCACTTGAGACAGAGGGTCTCCAGCTCCCGGTCCACCTGGATCCCAAGCGCGCTCGGCGCCACGGGCTCGGCCTCTGCCACCATCCGGAGGATGGCCGTCGCCGAGTCCGCCACGAAGGGCGGCCGGCCCGTCAGCAGCTCGTAGAGGATGGCGCCCAGGCTGTACACATCCGCAGCGGTGGTGAGCTCCCGGATGCGTCCCGCAGCCTGCTCCGGCGCCATGTAGGCCGGCGTCCCAATCACCATCCCCGTCTGGGTGAGGCCCCCTTCCTTCTCCAGGTGCCGGGCGACGCCGAAGTCGCCCACGTGCGGCTTTCCCTCCGTGTCCAACAGGATGTTCGCCGGCTTCAAGTCCCGGTGCAGGATGCCGTGCTGGTGGCCGAAGTGCACCGCCCGAGCCACGGCTGCGACGAGCTCCGCCGCGCGCCTCGGTGAGCTCCCCAGCAGCTCCACATGATCGGCCAGGCTCCCGCCGTCCATCAACTTCATCGTGAAGTAGTGACGGCCCTCGTGCTCGCCCACCTCGTAGATGGGAACGATGTGGGGATGCTCGAGCAACGCGGCAGCCTCAGCCTCGGCGCGAAACCGGTAGAGCTCCTGCTCGGTGGCCAGCTCGCCGTCGACGATCATCTTCAGGGCAACCCGGCGGTTGATGCGCACCTGCCGCGCCTTGTAGACGACTCCCATCCCCCCTTGGGCGATGCGCTCGAGGAGCTCGTACTCGCCAAAGCGCACGGGGCCGCGCTCCCCTGGGAGCGGGAGGGGATCTGAAGGAACGGGCTCCGGCTCGTCATCCGCCAGGAGCCCGGAGAGCAGGCACCGGGGGCACAGTCCCTCGGGAGCGCCTGCCGAGAGATCCATTCCGCACTCAGTGCAGGAGGACATGGCGTCAGCCCAGCGCCGCGAGCAGGTGTCGCAGCTCGCCATCAATCTCGTGAGCGTGCTCCACCGTCTGGGCAATCTCGCTGCGCAGCAACTCGCGGAAGCGGGAGCGCAGCCGATGTGCCGCCACCTTCACCGCGCCCTCGCTCATCCCCACGTCGTGAGCGATGCGTTGGTAGGAGCTCTCCGTCTTGTCCATGAGACAGCCCTTCAGTTTCTCGAAGAGCGACTCCTTCCCGGCTTTGACCCACTCGGCGCGCAGCAGGGCCGTCACCTGTTGCAACAGCGCCAGGGCCCAGCGGCGCTCGAAGAGCCTCTCGGGCGTGAGGTCGTGCGAGGGCTCCAGGCCATAGGTGCTCTCGGCCTGCTCGCCATCAATGGAGAGCAACGACTCGCCTCCGCCCCGCTTGACGGCCTGGAGGCGATCCCGCTCGTTGGACAGGAAGTGCTTGAGCGCGGTGAGCAGCCACGCGCGGAAACGGCCTCGCCGCGGATCCAGGGTGGAGAGGTCGTCGCGTTCCAACAGCCGCGCGAAGAACCCCTGCGTCAGGTCTCGCGCCTCCTCGGCCGAGTGACCCCGGCGTCGGACGAAGGCGTAGAGCGGATACCAGTAGAGCCCGCACAACGTCGCCAGTGCTTCCCGGGCCTCGGGCGCGTGGCCCGTGCCGGCGGCGAGGATCAGGCTCCAACGGGTGGTCGCGAACCGCTGCGGAAGGGGCTCCACGCCTCAAAACTACCCGTCACGGCTCCCGCTGATCGGTGACATTCCCGAGGGGAATGTAAAGCCCGGGTCACGGCGCTGACAGGGCAGGCGGATGCAAAAAGGAAGGCCTCGCCTCCTGTTAGGCGGGCGGACAGGCAAGCCCGTGCCGTATCGTCAGAGGTCCGGGCGGGGTCCCGGCTTGTGCCCCCGATGCTCCCCGCCCACTCTGAAAGTATGGGGGCCCCGGCCCCGATTCTTGTCTCAAGGAGGAGCCGACGTGCTCAAACACATCCTCGTCGCCATCGATGGCTCGGAGACCTCGCGCAAGGCCGCGCGCTTCGCCCATGACCTGGCGCAGCAGACGCAGGCGCGCATCACCCTTCTCTTCGTCCTCGAGCCGCCCCGGGTCCTGAACCTCGGCTTCCTGGACTCGGAGCTCATCTCCGGACCCCAGCGCACCCCAGAGGAGCTGGACGCCGTGCGGCGCATGCTGGACGAGGTGGCCGCCGATCTGCCCAAGGCCCAGGTGGAGAAGGTGGTGGAGATCGGCCGCCCGGCGGACACCATTGTCGGCATGGCCGACAAGCTCGGCGCGGACCACATCGTCGTGGGTGCGCGCGGCCTCAACCCTGGCGGCAAGTGGCTGCTCGGCTCCGTCAGCGACCGCGTGGTCCAGCACGCCGGCCGCCCCGTCACCGTGGTGCACTGATTCTGGGTTCAACCCGAGGAGATGAGCGTGGGCCCGGGGTAGGCTGCGCGGCATGGCCCGGCTCCTCGTTCTCCTCCTCTTGGCAGCCTGTGCGACGTCGCCGCTTCCGGTGGTGCCCACCCCACCGCCGACGGCCTCTGTCCCCGAGCCGCCTCGTCCCCTCCTCAAGGTCCATCAGCGAGCTCCGAGTGGTGTGACCTCCGAGTGGGGCGTGTTGCCACCAGCCCCCACTCACACCAAGCCGCTCCCGGAGGGCCCCTGGTACGTCACGCCCCTGGCGCCCATCCGCACCGAGGCAGAGGCACTCGCGCTGGCCGCAGTGCTGCGGGAGTACCAGGTGCCGGGCCTTGCTTTCGGCGAAGTGGGACTCCCCGAGCCGACCCTCCTCGGCCGGCTCGTCGAGGGCACCCGAATCACCACCCTCTACCTCATGGCCCTGCTCCTCCAGGCACCGCGCCACCCACTCGCTCTCAGTGGAGGCCTCCGGCAGCACTTGGGCCTTCGGGCGATTGCTCAGCAGTTCCCCCAACCGATCCCGTTACGTCCTCACCGGCTGCTCCAGCACCCCCTCACCAACTCGGCCAGGATGCACACCTGGCTGTCCCCGCATGTGCACGTCGATGCCGATGCCATCGCTCATTCCCCCACTTCGGCGGTCACGTCCGCTCCGCCGCAATGTAGATAGGGCTCGGTGGGCATCCACGCCCGTGGCCGCTCGGCCGCTTCATCTCCTCTATGCGCTTGGCCGACATCGTCCACTGATGCCCAGCGCATGGGGAGGGGGCACTGCGGGGGGAGGGGGACGGGTGACCTCGTAGTGCTAGAAGTGCTCCTTGCACTGGAGGCATTGCGGTTTGCCCTTGTCCTTACCGCTGGCGATGACTGGTGGCTGCATGAGGGGAAATGGCGGGGTGTTCTTGTCGTTGTGGAGCATGAGGTCCAGTGCCCGGGCGACGTTCTTCCCCTCCACCTTCACATCGAATGAGAAGTTGACGAACTCGGCCTTGCCCTTCGTCTTGCTTGAAACCACCCCGCCGCCAGCGGTGCCCCCCTCGTCACCAGTGCTCGTGCTGAAATTGGAATCCTTCAGGCACAGGGGATTGCCCTCGACAGTCACCTTCTTGCTGCCTTTATCGGTGTCTGCTGAACGAGCGATGTTGGGATATGGGATGGGAATGGGGCCGCCAGGGCTCGGCGTCTTGCACACATCTGGGAAGGCTGCGGTGGTGCCATTGCTGTCTTTGGTCACCACCGACATCTTGTTCACACCGACGGTATTCGCCATGCTACCCCCTCTGGATCGTCCTGCCACCGGGATGATAGCAAAGGAGGGGGGCTTTGCGCGCCTCCGGGGTGGCCCTCCGCCTCGCTCTTCACAGCGGTTTCCAGCCTCTGTTGGAGGAAGGTACGGTACACTTCGTGGTGACATGCCTCCGATGCTCCTGGCTGCGGGTATGGCCTCCTCGCTGGGGGGGCTCATTCAAGGATGTGCCGCATTTCGCGCGGGTCTCTCGCGCGTATCCGCTTCACGTGATGTAACATGTGCGTGTAAGGGAGAGAGCGGTCCCCAACCGGTGATGGTCTGCGAGATCCCTGTTGCGACCTTCGGCTTCTCGGGGGTTGGAAGGCTCGTGGCCCTGACCTGTGAAGTCTTCAAGGATCTGCAGGGCAATGTCCGCCTGACGGATCTGCCGCCGAAGACAGCCTTCTTCGTTGCCCTGCCAGATCCGGTGACACGCGGCATTCCCGTTGAGCCTCCGGCCGACAAGGCCGAGGCCAGGAGGGTCGAGGCGCTGGGCCGATATGTGCTGCAGCAGTCATTGCAGAACCTAGGGCTCTCTATGGCGGGTGGGGAGTGGCGTTTCTTCGGTGGGGGCCATATCGCCATGGCGCGTGCCCTGAGCGCAGCAACCGAGGCGCTGGCACACCGGACGATCCAGACCTGCATCGTCATGGGGATCGACAGCCTGGTGGATCCATTCCTATTGCGCGAGTTGCTGCGCGAGCGTCGAATCAAGACGTCAGAAAACCCCGTGGGCTTCATTCCTGGTGAATTTGGTGCGGCGTTCTTGTTATCCGCCGTTCCATTCATGTTTTCGGAGCCCAAGACGCCTCGGGTGCTCATCCGTGCGGTCAAGTTGGCCGAGCACCCGAGGCCCGCAGCTGTGCCGACCCCTCCGCCAGATGGGCGGGCACTGGCGGAGTGTGTTCTTTCCGTGCTCGACGCCGCGGGTAGAGCCGGGGGGGAACCCCGATTCATCAGCGATCACAATGGAGAACAAAAGCGTGCGCATGAGTGGGGAATGCTACAACTCCACCTCACGTCGAAGGGAGTGGGCAGCCAGGCGCATCGCTCTGTCTGGTTTCCCGCCGTTGGGTTCGGAGAAGTGGGTGCGGCGACCGGGGCCGCCGGCCTGTGCATTGCGCTGAGAAGCCTCCAGCGGGGTTATTCCCAGTCTTCGTCGATCATCCTGACGATGTCCGAGGAAGCGGGCGGACGGGCCGCCATGCTGGTCTCGGTCCAGGACACGTCTTCCAAATGAAGATCGAGGAACGAACATGGCAGCCGAAGGCAAGAAAGACTTCCCTGAGCTGAAGGACGGTTATCCAGAATCCTATATCAAGGAGAAGAATCTGGATAAGAAAGACCACATCGACATCAACGAGGACATCGTCTTTCCCCTCGCGTATGACTCTCATTATGCATTTCGCGGTCCGGCCTACACGTCCAAGCATCAGGGCCGGGAAATCTATAACGTCTATACGAGATACGAGACGATAAAGCCCATCCTCGTGCAGTCATCCAAGTCGAAATCCGCCAGATTGTCCTGGCACGAGCGTGGAGCGGATCTGGCCACCTGGGAGGACAAAGCGTCCTTCCCTGAGAAGCTCAAGATAGACGCGTATTTCGGCTCGAAGCATTATTTCAATCGCATCCAGAAGCATTGGTTTCCCTATCATTGGGAAGCACACCACCTCATCCCGCTCAGTATTTTCGATGAAACCACCAAGGACTCGAAGGGCCAGTCCTACTTCACGTTCGAGGACAAGGCCGTCGTCGAGCGCTCGCATTACGACATCAATAATGGCCATAACGTCATGGCCATGCCCAGCAGCCGCTATTGGGAGCCAGTGCACATGCTGCTGCGACATACCTTGAGCCATGCCAAGTGGACCAGGAAAGTGGCCAGTACGGTCCAGCAGCAGCTCTCCAGCAGCCTCAAACAGGCACGCTCGAAAGAGCAGGAGGGCAAACCACACGAGTTCAATGTGGGAAATGTACTGGGGGCGTTGTATGACATCGAGGAAGAACTTTGGTCCGACCTGGCGCTATACAGCCAGCGGGAAATCACCCGCGTTCTCAAGGAAGTGGCCCAGGGGGGCGTCTCCCTGAACAAAAAGGCCAGGTCCCTCCTCTACAAGCAACTCCGCCTCTCCTGAAAGGAAATCTCGAATGAACTACTGGGTCCTCCTCCCTGCTGGTGGTGACGAAGGAGCCGTGCTGGATGCCCTGCCCCAGGGAAGCCCAGATTCCTGGCACTTTTTCGATGGCGTCCCGCTGGCTTCCAAGTTTCCTCAGGGCGGCACCATGGAGTTCTCGCCCAACTTCCTCGAGCAGAGGACGGTCTTCGATTTCGTACCCCACATCCTGGGGATGCTGGTCGTGTCGATCAAGGTGCGGCAAATCCTGGAGTCACTCGGTGCCGAGGACTGTGAGTTCCTCCCGGTGACGATTCTCGACCACAAGAACAAGGTCGCCTCACGCGAGCACTTCATCCTGAACCTGTTGAACAGCCAGGATGTCATCGACATGGAGAAGTCGAAGTACAAGATCAATCGGTTGGCGAAGACCCAGATCGCCCGTATTCAGCACCTCGTCCTGAAGCAAGATGGAATCGACGCCAAAGCCGTCATCTTCCGCGCCCGGACCAAGATGAACCAATACTTCATCAACCAGGCCGCACACGACGCATTCGCGAAGGAGGGAGTGACGGGCTACATGGCGGTGCCAGCCCCAGGATGGGATGGATTTGATGTCTATTGAAATCGATTTCTCGTCCCTGAGGGAAGATGCCGCGCTGGAGGTGGAGGAATTGCTGGGGCGGGTATCTGCCCAGATGGAACGCTCCGTGCTGGTCAAGCACGTGAGGCAACTCTGCCTCGACTTGCACACCATCGGGGTGGCGACCCTGCTACGCGATGGCGAGCCCCAGTTCTTCTTCCTCAATCTCTGCCGCGCAGGGGAGAACTGGCGTCGATTACTTTTGTTTCACGATTCAAAAAAGTGGATGCCTTTAGCAGCATCTCAGAACACACCACTCCTGGGCGTCATGGCGGCGGGCCAGTGGAATCTGGCGCGGCAGATCGCCGAGCGCTCGTCGACCCAGTGGCAGGAGGGGGAGGAATACGAGGACGATTTCGCCTGGGCCATCGTTCTACAGCACCTGGCTAGCGGGGAACTGGGCAGTAGTACGCAGCTTGAGAAGTCCCTCACGAGGTTGGAAGCAGTGGGCGGTGAGCTCCATGCCAGCCGACTCTTCCTCATCAGAAGTCTGCTCGCGTCAGACGCACACGGATTCTCGGAGTCCTTCCGCGACCTGTTGAGAGCCCATGAGGAGCAGATCGAGAAGCGCACGAGGACTTTCGGAACTCCGGTGGAACGCTTTGCACCGTACCGTTACATCTGGTTCGAAGGACTGGCGCTGCTCAGGCTCGGAGAGCGTGCAGGACTCCCCGTGGATGGCTATTATACCTACTGCCCCCCGTTGGCTCGGTTGCCGATGACAGAGCGTTACGAAGGGGATTGGGCCATTTCGTTGGCGTAATTGTTCTTGAAGCTTGGCTCGGAGACCTCGCGCAAGGCCGCGCGCTTCGCCCATGACCTGGCGCAGCAGACGCAGGCGCGCATCACCCTTCTCTTCGTCCTCGAGCCGCCTCGGGTGCTGAACCTCGGCTTCCTGGACTCGGAGCTCATCGCCGGGCCCCAGCGCACCCCGGAGGAGATGGACGCCGTGCGGCGCATGCTGGACGAGGTGGCCGCCGATCTGCCCAAGGCCCAGGTGGAGAAGGTGGTGGAGATCGGCCGCCCGGCGGACACCATCGTCGGCATGGCCGACAAGCTCGGCGCGGACCACATCGTCGTGGGTGCGCGCGGCCTCAACCCTGGCGGCAAGTGGCTGCTCGGCTCCGTCAGCGACCGCGTGGTCCAGCACGCTGGCCGCCCCGTCACCGTGGTGCACTGACTCCAGATTCTTCCGAGGGGATGAGCGTGGGTCCGGGGTAGGCTGCACGGCATGGCCCGGCTCCTGGTTCTCCTCCTCTTGGCAGCCTGTGCGACGTCGCCCCGTCCCCCGCCCTCCCCTCCTCCGGCGGTCTCCGTCCCCGAGCCGCCTCGCCCCCTCCTCAGGGTCCATCAGCGAGGCCCGAGCGGTGTGACCTCCGAGTGGGGCGTGTTGCCTCCAGACCCCGCTCACACCAGGCCGCTCCCAGAGGGCCCCTGGTACGTCACGCCCCTCGCGCCCGTCCGCACCGAGGCGGAGGCACTCGCGCTGGCCGCGGTGCTGCGGGAGTACCAGGTGCCAGGCCTTGCTTTTGGAGAAGTGGGACTCCCCGAGCCTACCCTCCTCACCCGGCTCGTCGAGGGCACGCGGCTCACCCGCCTCTACCTCACGGACACCGCCTTCACCGATGCGCACCTCGCCGCCCTCCGCGGGCTGGAGACGCTGGAGTCCCTCCACCTCGAGCGCACCCTGGTGACGAACAAGGGGCTCGTCCACCTGGAGGGAAGGACCCGCCTCACCGAGCTGCTGCTGAACGAGACCGCCGTGTCACTCCGCGGCCTTCCGCCTCTCGCCAGTCTCACCGGCCTCCGCCGGCTTGGGCTCGGGAGCACGGCCGTCGGCCCTCCGGGACTCGACTTCCTCGCCGAGCGCGCGCAACTGGAGTGGCTCGACCTCTCCGACACCATGTCCGATGACAGCGTGCTCGCGCTGCTTCCTGGCACGCACCTGCGCACGCTCATCGTCAGTGGAACCGGTGTCACCGATGCGGGGCTCTCCGCGCTCCGCCGGATGCCGGAGCTGGAGGAGCTCGGTCTGGCGAGGACCGCCACCTCTGACGCGGGACTGGTCCATGTCGCCGGGCTGCGTGCGTTGACGGCGCTCCACCTCGGACAGACGCGGGTGTCAGACAAGGGGCTCGAGCACCTCGCCGGACTCTCCTCGCTGCGAGCCCTGGTGCTCAGCAAGACGCGCGTGGGTGGCAACGGGCTCCGCTGGCTCTCCGGGCTTGAGAAGCTCCAGGTGCTCCTGCTGGATGGCACGGCGCTCACGGATGCCGGGCTCCAACGCCTCGCGACCCTCCGAGGTCTGCGCCAGCTGGACCTGTCGCATACGGCCGTCACTGGGGCTGGGCTGCGTGTCGTCGGAAGCTTCGAACTGCTCGAGGAGCTCAGCCTCTCGGGACTGAAGAAGCTTGATGACACCTCGCTGGAAGCACTCGTGCCTCTGCGCGTGCTGGCCCGGCTGGACCTCAGCGACACGCCCCTCAGCGCCCAGGGCCTGCGCCTGCTCGGCTCGCGCGAGGCCCTGCGCCACCTCGACCTGAGCAACACCCGACTCACAGATGAGTGGCTGACCGCGCTCGCGTCCTTCCCGCACCTTCAAGCGCTGCAGCTGGTGAAGACCCAGGTGACGGACGCGGGGCTGGAGCACCTCGCTGTGCTGCGGGAGCTGGAGACGCTCTCCGTGCGCTCCTCGTCCATCCAGGGTCCGGGGCTCTCCGCGCTGGAGCGGCTGCCGCTCCTCACGTCCCTGGACCTGGGCGGCACGCGGGTGGATGACACGAGCGTGCAGGCGCTCACGAGGCTCGGCCGGCTCACCTGGCTGAGCCTGGCAAACACCCGCGTGACGGACGCGAGCCTCCCGCACCTGCCCCGCTCACTGCGGACGCTGTACCTGACGCGTAACCCGGTCACGGACGCGGGGTTGGCCGAGCTCCTTCGGCTTCCACTGCTACGAGAGCTCGACCTGCGCGGCACCCGTGTCTCCGCTGAAGCACAGACCCGGCTGGAGCAGGAGCACGGCGTCCGACTCATGCGTCCCGCGCCCTGACTCCCACTCAGCGCGAGTAGGGAGACAGGGAGTAGGGCCGGCTGCCCGGTTTGGTGGCCCAGCTCTTGTTCGGCTTGGCCTGCATCACGAAGCGGAGCTCGCCGCCTGCCAGGAGCTCCTCGTGGCGCACATAGCTGCGCTCCAGCGGCTTGCCATTGAGCGTCACCTTGCCGATGTACGGATTCGCATCCCCGAGCTTCTCGGCCACCACCGTGAAGCGCTTGCCGTTGGGCAGGTTCAGCGTGGCGCGCTCGACGAAGGGACGGCCAATCACATACTCGTTGCTGCCCGGCGTCACCGGATAGAAGCCGAGCGCGGTGAACACCAGCCAGGCGGACATCTGGCCGCAGTCGTCATTGCCCGCGAGTCCGTCCGTCGTCGCCTTGTACTGGCTGTCGACGATCTGCTTCAGCCGCTCCTGCGTGCGCCAGGGCTGCCCGGCGTAGCTGTACAGATAGGCGACGTGGTGGCTCGGCTCATTGCCATGCGCGTAGTGGCCGATGAGGCCCGAGATGTCCTCGACGTGCGCGAACGACTCGGCTGACACCTTGGCGTTGAAGACGGCGTCCAGCTTCGCGACCAGCTTCGCCTCGCCGCCGAGCAGGGAAATCAGCCCAGCGGTGTCCTGCGGCATGTACCAGGAATACTGCCAGGCGTTGCCTTCGGTGTAGTCACTGCCATAGCCCACGGCGGCCGGATCAAACGGCTCGCGGAAGCTGCCGTCGGACTTGCGCGCGCGCACGAAGCCCGTCTTGGGATCGAACACGTTGCGGTAGTTCAGCGCGCGCTTCTCGAACTGCGCAGCCAGCTCCTCGCGCCCCAGCGCACGCGCCATGCGCGCGATGGTCCAGTCGTCATAGGCATACTCGAGCGTCTTGGAGGCCGCCTCCGGCTCCTTGTCGATCGGCACATAGCCCAGTGACATGTAGTGCTCGAGGCCACCGTAGGGCTTGTACGTGGCGCTGGCCACCATCGCGTCGAGCGCCTGGTCCGCCGGGTAGCCGCGAATGCCCTTCATGTACGCGTCGGCGATCACCGGCACCGCGTGGTAGCCGATCATGCACCACGTCTCCAACCCGTGGAATTGCCAGACCGGCAGGACGCCGTAGGGGCTCACCCGCTGGGACGCAATGAGGGAGCGGATGAAGTCGTTGTTGCGCTGCTCCGGCTGGACCAACGTCAGCAGAGGGTGTTCAGCGCGGTAGGTGTCCCACAGCGAGAACGTCGAGTAGTACGAGAAGCCCTCCGCCTGATGGACCTGGTTATCGGGGCCTCGGTAGCGGCCGTCACTGTCCATGAACAGGCTCGGCGCGATCATCGTGTGGTAGAGGGCCGTGTAGAGCATCTTCCGCATCGGAGCCGGTGCGTCGATGTCGACCACTGAGAGCGCCTTGCTCCACTCCTGGCGCGCCGCGGCTCGAGTGGCGTCGAAGTCCCAGCCCGGCATGTCGCTCTCCAGGTTGCGCAAGGCGTTCTCCTCGCTGACCGGGGAGATCGCCACCTTCACCAGCAGCTCACGGTCCTTCAGCTCGCCGAAGTTGAACACGCCAACCAGCTCTCGGCCCTCGAGCTGCGCGCGCGCGTCGGTGCCCCGACCCGGGGTCGCGAAGCCCTTGTATTCGATCTTCTCCTCGCGGTTGTGCAGCGCATGCCCTGTCATCGGCTGGGAGAAGCGCATGGCGAAGAACAGGGGCCGGCCCGGCGCCCAACCGCGCGTCTCGCGGGAGCCAGTGACCGTGCCGTCCTTGTGCACGCGCAAGCGCGACCACAGCACCTTGCCGGGATAGTTGTAGATGCTCGAGCGCTGGTCGATCAGCAGGTGCGCCGGAGCCCCCTTCGGGAACCGATACCGGTGCAGGCCCACACGCCGGCTCGCGGTCAGCTCGGCGCGGATGCCCGGATCCGCGAGGGTGACCGCGTAGTAGCCCGGTTCGGCCTTCTCATCGTCATGGCTGAAGCGCGAGCGGTAGCCGCTGCCCGGCTTGTCCGGGTCGCCCGGCTCCAACCGGACCTCGCCAGCGAGGGGCATCACCAGCACATCGCCGAGATCGGAGTGCCCGGTACCGGAGAAGTGCGTATGGGAGAAGCCCTGGATGGTGCCGTCATCGTGGCGATAACCCGCCGCCCATTTGTAGCTCTCCCGGAAGTGGCGGATCTGCGTGTCGGGGCTCAGCTGGATCATCCCGAACGGCACGACGGCGCCCGGGAACGTGTGGCCGTCCCCGCCAGTCCCGATGAAGGGATCCACCGAGTCGCAAGCCTTGTCCGGGGCTCCGGCCTTAGCGGGTGCCGCGGTCAGACCGCCCAACACAGCGATGAACACGAGCACGCCACGGCGACATGCGCCGGACAGGCGTGGATGACGACCCTTCCGCATGGTTCTCTCCCTCCGCATGGCGCGGAGGGTACCTCCCCCCACCTCTGGAGGGAGCAGAATCAGCGATTCACCCCACTGGTTACCGAGAACCACGGCTCCCGGGTCCCTGACACGTCCGTGAGCACGGCTGACACGTCCGCGAGTGTCACTAACGTGTCAGCTCACACAACTCCGGCACGCGCCCCACCTCGCCGCGCCGCGTCACTCAGCGCTTCACGCGCTTCATCGTGTCCTGGATGAGGTCCACGTACTGCCGGTTCTTCGGGTTCAGCTTGAAGGCCTTCCGGTAGGCGTCCTCGGCCTGGGCCCACTGCCCCTCGCCGCGTGATACCTCCCCCGTGAAGAACCACGCCTCCTCGCACCCGGGCTCCTGCTTCACCACGTCCAGCAGTTCCTGCAGCGCCAGCTTCCCGTGTGACTCCGGCTTCATCAGGTAGCGCGCCCAGGCCCGGTACGCCCGGTACACCGGCTTCGGATCGATGTCGCACGCGTACTCGAAGTACTCGAACGCGGCCGCGTAGTTCTCCGCCTTCAGCCGCCTCATCGCCTCGTCGTACTGCGTGCGCGCATCCAGCAGGTCCGTCCGGATGCGGAACTGCTCCTCCGTCGACGGCCTCCCCGTCCCCACCTTCTTCTCGCGCGCCGCCGCTCGCCGCTTGCGCCACAGCGCCGCCTGCTCCGCCTCCGACAGCGCCCCGTACGCCCTCGCGTACCCCACCAGCAGCGCCTCCGCCTTCTCCTTCAGGTCCGCCGTCTGGAAGCGCAGCGGAGAGAACTTGTCCGCCAGCCCCAGGAACGCCTTGCGCAGCGCCACCGGCTGCACGTTCTCCGGCACGCCCAGCAAGTCGAACGGATCCTGGCTCCGGTGCGACATGAAGGCGCTCAGCAGCGCGTTCTTCACCGCCTCATCGTCGTCCGAGAACGGCACGCCCGAGGGCCCCGCCGGCACGAGCGTCGCGGGGTCCACCGTCTCAATCGTCCCCGGCAACGGCGTCAGCGCGGGGCCAGGCATCGGAGCCGGAGTCTGGGCCATCGCCGAGGGTGCCGGCTGCGGTCGCTTGTCCACCTCCTCCGCGAAGTCCGCCAGCCCCAGCAGGCAGAAGGCGTAGAGCCGGCGCAGCGCGGAGTCCGTGTCCAGGCCCGAGCGCGTCATCAGCTCCGGGAAGGTGGGCCGGAAGCGCAGCGCCTGAAACAGCCGCGCGTCCTTCGAGGACAGCCTCGGCCCCTCGACGCCCGGCACCTGCGCGAAACGCCGATCGTCCGTGAAGGTGAAGTGCGTGGCCACCTCATCGAAGGGCATCACGCTGGCAATGCCCGTGAGGATGAGCTGCGCCGTGTTCATCCGCACGCTGGTGTCCGGCGGCTCGATGTCGGCGATGAGCCGGAAGCGCGCATCCGTCCAGCGGAAGCAGTCCAGCAGCTTCATCGCCATGTTCGCCTGCATCTGCTTGTACAGGTCGAACGGGCTGATGAGCCCCTTCTGCACCAGCAGGCCGCCGATGGGCACTTCCGTCTGCACGCTCTCGGCGAGCGCCTTCTGGTAGTCCACCTCGGTCAGCTTGCCCTTCTCCACGAGGAACTTGCCCAGCGTCTCGTGCAGCAGGTTGCTG
This sequence comes from Archangium minus, assembly GCF_044360475.1. Classification (NCBI taxonomy): domain Bacteria; kingdom Pseudomonadati; phylum Myxococcota; class Myxococcia; order Myxococcales; family Archangiaceae; genus Archangium; species Archangium minus. Next base: position 2,423,100 of record NZ_CP043494.1, on the reverse strand, counting down.
GAGCACGCCACGGGCGCGCCGTCCTCGAAGGTGATGCGCTTCTCGCGCTGGCGGACCTTCAACTCCAGCGTGCACGTGCGCTCCTCAACAGCCAGCGCGTGCAGCAGGAGCGGGAACGGAGTCTCGGCGAGCGCCCCCTCGCGCTGCCTGAGGACCTGGGCGGGGGTGGGAAACATGGAGCCCGCAGCTTAGAGGCCCGCCCCTTGCCGCTCCAAACCCCTTCACTCGGGGAGCGGCCTCACTCGCTGTCAGCCGCCATGCCCGGATCGTCGTAGTACCCATACCCGTCCGGAGAAGGAGCAGGGACCGACAACCGGCTCACAAGCGAGAAGCCGAGCGCCAGGACCACCACCAGCACTGCCCCGTAGGCGATAGGGCGGCTGGGACGCGCACGCCACGCCCACAGTCGCTCGCGCCGACGCTGGAAGCCAGGCGCGACCACGTACTCCTTCCAGGCCTCCTCGCGCATCAACGCCCCCTCTCCGTCACGACCGCTCCGGTCGAGTGCCTGCGCCAGCAACACCCGCCCCTCCACCGTCCCGGGCCGGGCCGCTCGCAGCCGCTCCAGGGCCTCGATGGCGCCCTTCAGGTCCCCACGCGCCAGCCGGAAGCGCCCACGCTCCAGGTCGATGGCTCCCATCTGGTAGCCCGGCTCCTGCTTCGCCGCCTCGTCCAGCAACAGCTCGCCCCGGGCCGCGTCCCCCGCGCCCAGGTACGCAACCCCGAGCAGGAACAGCGTCGCCTGGTCGTCGTCGCCCGCCTCCAGGTTGGGCTTGAGCACCTCCACCGCCGCCGCGTACTTCCCGCGCCGCACCCACAGGTCCGCCAGCTCGTAGCGCGCCCGACGGTCATGCGGGTTGGCCTGTAGCATCCGCTGCAGCTTCGAGGCGCGCTGCCACCGCCCCAGTGCCCGGAAGGGGCTCGGAAGGATGCCCACGGTGTAGCGGTCCGCCACCCAGATGAAGCCCAACACGGCCAAGGCCGACAGCACCGGGCTGCCGGTCAACGCGGAGAGGACCAGCCACAGGAGCCAACTGGTGTTCATGGGGTGGCCTCATATCAGGAGGGGCGAGGGCACCACACGCCACCTGGAGTGTGGCGTGGCGTTTCGCCACAGGGGCGTTCCGCCACAGCGCACATGACTGCCTGCTGAGCAGCCGTCACCCCCCAGAGCCCCCCTGTGATGCCCCAAGCCATCTGCCCAGGCAGGCGCGAGCCGAGAATTCGGAGCCTGGAATGAAACTGGCATAAGCTCAACACTCGGGCGCGCGATGGCTTCGGCATTGCACAGCAGGGAGCGCCCTGGTCATCCACTCCCCTTCCTTCAATTCCGTGGCTCTTATGCGAACTCCTTTCCCGTCAACCCCGGCCGCACGCCGTGGCCTCGCGGCGCTGACGTCTGCGCCAAGGCTGTTGCTGGCCCTCCTGGTGTTGCTGACGGCCGGCCACGCACAGGCTCAGGCCCCGACCAGCGACGCGGAGCCCAAGCTGCGCTACTGGAGCGACCAGTACGGCAACTTCGCGCTCATCGGAAACACACTCGGGCAGGACTGCCGCAGCACGACGCCCCGGCCGCTCGTCGGCACAACGCCGTCGAATGAGCCCGTGTACGGGGAGAGGAGCTGCTCCCAACGCGATACCTCCCCGGACTTCTTCTGGACCCTGGATGACTGGACGGTCGAGAACACGGCAGCCGCCACCCGTCCCTATCTCCCCGCGGTGGATGGCAGCACCCCCATCACGCCCCCGCCAGATCCTCTCAAGGCTCGCTCCCAGGCCGTGCTCACCCTGCCCCCTCGGGCCAAGGTGACGTACGCGCGCCTCTACTGGGCAGCCACCCGTTTCAACGCGGCAGCGGGCGACAAGGTCCAGGCGCCGGACCTCACCGCCATCCTGGCCCGGCCAGGCGTGGCCGGCTTCGAGAAGACCCTGACCGCCGATGACTACGCCTTCCAATACGACGGGGTCACCGAGTACCAGTACCAGTCCACGGCGGACATCACGGACATCGTGAAGGCCTACGGTCCGGGTGCCTACCAGGTCAGTGACGTGCTGGCCCTTCCCCTCGACACCGCGAACGGCGAGTACCTCTTCGACGCCTGGTGGATGGTGGTCTTCTACGAGGAGCCGGGCGCCAACAAGCGGCACCTGAAGCTCTTCGACAGCATGCGGGTCGTGGCGGGTACTCCCGGCACCACCATTGCCCTCTCCGGCTTCCACGTGCCGAGCTATGCCCAGGACGCCAAGCTGGGCGTCGTCGCCTTCGAGGGTGATGACCCCTCGCCGGACATCAACGACACGTTCGAGTTCAACGGCAAGCTGCTCAGCAACGACCTCAACCCGGCGAACAACTTCTTCAACAGCACGCGCTCCTGGACCACCCAGAAGACCAGCGTGCGCACGGACACACCGCTCGGTGGACTCGACGCGGGCACCGACGGGGTGCTCGACACCCTTCCGGTGAGCCACAGGTATGACCGTCCCCAGCTCACCGGCACGCCCGGAAGCATGTCCGGCATGGACCTGGACGTCGTGGACGTCACGGTGGCCGCGGGGACGAAGTCGGCCACGGTGCGAGTCAACACCAGCGGTGACAAGTTCTGGCTGGGCGGCTTCGTCACCTCCATCACCACCCAGGCCCCGGACTTCACCAACACCATCAAGTCGGCTCGCAACATCAGCCGCACCGATGGCACGGTCCGCCCCGGCGACATCATCGAGTACACCATCTCCACCATCAACGTGGGGGATGACCACTCACGCGACACGGTCCTCATCGACGTGCTGCCCGCTCAGCTCGAGTACGTCTCGGGGTCTATCAAGGTCCTCACGGTGGCGGCGAGTGATACCGCCACCCCCGGTCCCCGCACCGACGCCAAGGGAGATGACGTCGCCTCGTACGACACCGCCACCCGGACCCTCACCGTCTATCTGGGAACGGGCGCCACGGCCAGCAAGGGCGGCAGCCTGAAGGGCATCGTGTTTCCCGGGGATGTGGGCGAGAGCACCAGCATCTCCTTCCAAATGAGGGTCAAGTCCGAGGGCAAGGTGGAGAACCAGGCCTTCATCGAGGCCGGGGGCATGCTGGGCATCGACCCGGTGAGAACGCCCTCGCATAGCCCGAGCGGCAGCGGGCCCACGACGATCGAGGTCGCCATCGTCCCGGTGCCCGTCATCAGCACGCCCGCCAATGGCTCCTACACCACGGACAACACGCCCACGTACACCGGGACGGCCCTGCCGGGAACCACGGTCACCGTGAAGGACTCGGATGGCAAGGTCCTCTGCACTGCCGCGGTCTCGGCCTCCGGCGCCTGGTCCTGCACGGGAAGCACGCCGCTGGGCGAGGGCCCCCACACCGTCACCGCGGTGGCCACGAACAGCGCGGGCACCCCGAGTCAGCCGGCGACCACCACCTTCACGGTGGATACGGAGGCTCCCACGCCGCCCGTCATCACCACGCCCGCCTCCGGCGCCAAGCTCCCCATTCAGCGTCCCCTGTTCATCGGTACCGCTGAGCCCAACTCCACGGTCATCGTGAGCGTCGATGGCAAGGTGATCGGCCGGGTGGTGGCGGATGCCTCCGGCAACTGGTCCATCCAGGCGCCGGAACCGCTCGTGGATGGCGCGCACACCGTCAGCGCCAAGGCGCAGGACGCGGCGGGCAACATCAGCTCCTCGAACACCGTCCCGTTCTCCATCGAGACGAAACCGCCCGATACGAGGATCACCGCCCAGCCGCCGCTCAAGACCTCGAGCACCACGGCCACCTTCAATTTCGACGCCCCCGAGCGGTTCGACATCGGAGGCTACGATTGCAGCCTCGACGGCCGTACCTTCGTGCCGTGCACCGGCCCGAAGACCTACACCGAGCTGCCCGAGGGTCGCCACACCTTCGCCGTGCGTGCCAGGACCTATGGCGGCATCGTGGACCCCACTCCGGCCACCTACACCTGGCTCATCGGTGTCGACACCGACAATGACGGCATCGCCGACAGCATCGAGAAGGCCACCGGTACCGACCCGAACGATGACGACTCCGACGACGACGGCATCACGGATGGCAACGAGGACACCAATGGAGACGGCTTCGTGGATCTGGGAGAGACCGACCCGCGCAAGCGCGACACGGATGGTGATGGCATCCAGGACGGCACCGAGAAGGGCCTGCGCTCGCCCCAGGGCCTGAACACCGACGGGTCCATCTTCCAGCGCGATGAGGACCCCACCACCACGACGGACCCGCTCGACAAGGATACCGATGACGGCGGCGTATCCGACGGTGCGGAGGACTTCAACTACAACGGCCGCATCGACTCCGGTGAGTCGGACCCCAACAACAAGGCGGACGACAAGCTCACGGCCGACTCGGATGGTGATGGCATCTCCGACAGCATCGAGACGGCCACCGGCACCAACCCGAACGATGACGACTCCGATGACGACGGCATCCTGGACGGCAACGAGGACACCAATCACAACGGCATCGTGGACTCGGGTGAGCTCGATCCCCGCAAGCGCGACTCGGACCACGACGGCCTCCAGGACGGCACCGAGAAGGGCCTGACCACGCCTCAGGGCTCGGGCACCAGCACGTCCATCTTCGAGCCCGACACGGACCCCTCCACCACGACGAATCCGCTCGACGACGACTCGGATGACGACGGCCTCCTGGACGGCAACGAGGACGCCAACCACGACGGTCACACCGGCACCGGCGAGACCAGCCCGAACAAGGCCGACACGGATGGCGATGGCCTCCAGGACGGCACCGAGAAGGGCCTGACCTCTCCCCAGGGCTCGGGCACCAACGCGACGCTCTTCCAGCGCGATGAGGATCCGAGCACCCAGACGAACCCGCTCGACGCGGACACCGACGATGGCGGCGTGCCCGATGGTTCGGAGGACATCAACCACAACGGCCGCATCGATACCGACCTTGGCGAGACGAATCCGCTCAATCCCAAGGACGACATCGTCCCCGCCGACACGGACAACGACGGCATCCCCGACAGCCTGGAGATGGCCACCGGCACCGATCCGAACGATGACGACTCGGACAACGACGGCATCCTGGATGGCAACGAAGACGCCAACCACGACGGCGATGTGGACCCGGGCGAGACGGATCCGCGCAAGATCGACACGGATGGCGACGGCCTCCAGGACGGCACCGAGAAGGGTCTCTCTTCTCCCGAGGGCCTGGGCACCGACCTGGCCGTCTTCCAGCCCGACGCGGACCCCGCCACGAGAACGGATCCGCTCAAGGCGGACACCGATGGCGGCGGCACGTCCGATGGCAACGAGGACACCAACCACAACGGCGCCATCGACCTGGGCGAGACGAATCCGCTCGACCCCAGGGACGACAAGGACACGGATGATGACGGCATCGCCGACGAGCTCGAGGTGGATGCCGGCCTCGATCCGAATGACGCGGACACCGATAACGACGGCGTCATCGATGGCAAGGACGGCCTCAGCGACACGGACCGGGATGGCATCATGGACGCACTCGACCCGGACAGTGACAACGACGGCATCAACGACGGCACCGAGCTCGGCGTGACGAAGGAAACCGCCCCCGAGGGCACCGACACCGACTCGCCCAACTTCGTGCCGGACGAGGACCCGTCCACCACGACCAACCCGAAGAAGATCGACACCGACGGTGACGGCCTGAAGGACGGTGACGAGGACCAGAACCACAACGGCCGCCTCGACTCGGGCGAGAGCGCCGCGGACGACGCGGACACCGACGACGGCGGAATCCCGGACGGACAAGAGGTGTGGAGCAACTCCAACCCGCAGGACGACACGGACGACTTCCTCATCGCCGGCCGTGGCTGCAGCACCTCGGGTGGCGGCTCCGCGCTGGTGTGGCTGGCGGCGCTGTTGCTCGCCGTGCCGCTGATGCGCTCGCGGCGCTCCTCGCGCCGTGGCACCGCCGTGGCGGGTGGGCTGCTGGGCCTCCTGGGTGTGCTATCCGCTCCGGCGGCGGACGCCCAGGCCCCCACCCCGTCCCCGCTGTCCCAGTCCATCGACGTGCAGCGCTACAAGCCCGGCCCAGGCGCCACGGACATCCTCGGCGTGCACGGCGCCCGGGTGGACAAGCACCTCGGCTGGCACCTGGGGGCCTCGCTCCACTACGCGAGCAACCCCCTGGGCGTCCTCGACCCGCGCCAGGACGACTTCGTCTACGACATCGTCGCCAACCAGGTGACGGTAGACCTGATGGGGTCCATCTCCTTGTGGAACCGGTTCGAGTTGGGTGTGGCGCTGCCCCTCACGTACCAGGCCTCCGAGAACGGCGCCGCCGTCACGCCCGTCTTCCAGAATGGGGTGAGTGGCGGCGGCGTGGGCGACCTGCGGCTGGTGCCCAAGGCGCACCTGCTGACGGCGGGCAAGTTCGACCTGGGTCTGGTCGTCCCTGTCTTGCTGCCCTCCGCGGGGGGTCAAGGCTTCCGCGGTGGCGCGGGCGTGAGCGCGCGACCCCAGCTCGTGGGTGAGTGGGGCAACGGCAACGGCCTGAGGGTGGTGGCCAACCTGGGCGCCAACCTCCAGCCCGAGCAGCAGGTGCGCAACCTGCATACGGGCGCCGAGCTGATGTACGCGGTGGGTGCCCAGGTGCCCCTCGCCGAGAAGCTCGCGCTCCGCGCCAACCTCGCGGGCGCCGTCGGGCTGAACGAGCCGGACATGGAGGGGCGTCCGCTGGAGCTCCTCGCGGCGCTGCAGTACCGCATCAACCCGGGGCTGGCGGCCCACGTGGGCGGTGGCCCGGGCATCACCCGCGGCTATGGCACCCCGGGCTTCCGCATCTTCGCCGGCCTCGACTGGACCCAGCCCGGTGAGCGCGCGCCCACCGCCCCCATCGATACGGACGGGGACGGCATCGGGGCGGGCACCGCGGACATCCAGGACAAGTGCCCCAACGAGGCCGAGGACCCGGACGGCTTCCAGGACGAGGACGGCTGCCCGGACCCGGATAACGACGCGGACGGCATCGTGGACACCCAGGACAAGTGCCCCCTGCAGCCGGAGACGGTGAACGGCTTCGAGGACGCTGACGGCTGCCCGGACAAGGAGCCGGTGGACACGGACAAGGACGGGCTGATGGACCCCCAGGACAAGTGCCCGACCCAACCCGAGGACAACGACGGCTTCCAGGACGAGGACGGCTGCCCGGATCCGGACAACGACAAGGACGGCGTGCCGGACTGGGAGGACCAGTGCCCCATGCAGCCCGAGGTCATCAACGGCGTGAAGGACGAGGACGGCTGCCCGGATGAGGGCAAGTCCAAGGTGCGCCTGGAGTCCAAGCGCATCGTCATCCTGGACAAGGTTTACTTCGCCACCGCCAAGGACGTCATCCTGCCCAGGTCCTTCGATCTGCTGAAGCAGGTGGCGTCGGTGCTGCGCGCCAACCCGCAGATTGAGCTGCTACGCGTGGAGGGCCATACGGATGACCAGGGCAACGCCGTCAGCAACCTGAAGCTGTCGCAGCGCCGCGCGGCCAACGTGCGTGCCTTCCTCATCCGCGAGGGCATCGCCGCGGAGCGCCTCGAGTCGGTGGGCTACGGGCAGGAGAAGCCCGTGGACACCAACAAGACGGCGGCTGGCCGCGAGAACAATCGCCGTGTGGAGTTCAACATCCTGAGGATGGCCGGCGAGTAGACTCCAGAGTCAAAACCCCGGCCCCGAGCCGGGGCCCAGGCGGCGCGAGCAGGGAATCGACCTGCTCGCGCCGTTCCTGTTTGAAATCCCTTGTTACTGTGCGAGACCCCATGTCTTCCACCTTCACCCGCCCGCTCCTCGTGTCCATGCTCGTTCCGCTGCTTCTGGCGGCAGCGCCTCCTCCGACCGCTCCGGCCTCACCCCAATTGGAGGACGTGATTCCCGACACCTTCTCCGGCGTGGCGCGAGTGGTCGCGGTGGGTGACGTGCATGGGGACGTGCAGGCGTTGAAGGAGGTGCTACGGCTGGCCGGTCTCATCAACGAGAAGGGCCGGTGGAGCGGCGGCAAGACCCACCTGGTGCAGACAGGGGACATCCCGGATCGCGGCGACCACACCCGTGAGGCCTTCGAGCTGCTCATGCGTCTGGAGAAGGAGGCACGCGCGGCGGGAGGCCGGGTGCATACGCTGCTGGGCAATCATGAGGTGATGAACATGCTCGGGGACCTGCGCTACGTCACCCCGGGCGAGCTGGCCTCGTTCGCGGACCAGGACCCCACGCCGGATGCACCCGGCACGCAACAGGGGCTCAACGGACACCGTGCAGCGTATGGGCTCCAGGGGCGCTATGGCCGCTGGCTGCGCACCCACCCCGCGGTGGTGCGCATCAACGACACACTGTTCGTGCACGGCGGGGTTGCCCCGGAGGTACCGGCGAAGACGCTGACCGAGCTCAACCGCTGGGTGAAGCAGGACCTGTTCCCCGGCAACCCTCCAGGGGGTGCGACGAACCCGCAGGGGCCCTTGTGGTTCCGCGGCTACGCCCTGGGCGAGGAGGAGAGCGCGGCGCCCGCCCTCGAGGCGGTGCTGCAGCGCTTCGGCGCGAAGCGGATGGTGATGGGGCACACCACCGACCGGGATGGGAAGATCCGGATGCGGTGCGGCGGCAAGGCGGTGTTCATCGACACCGGCCTGAGCACCGGTTACGGCCACCACCTCGCCGCGCTGGAGATTCGCGGCGGGAAGCTCACCGCCCTCTACAAGGATGGCCGCGAGGAGCTGGTGGCTCCCACCCCTGTCTCAGGCGATCAGGTCAGCCCCTGAACCCCGGCACGCGGGTTACAGGAGCCGCGCGCTGATGGCGCTGTGCACGTCCGCGCCCGCATCCGTGAGCACGAGCTTCCGGTCATCGAGCCTCGCGAGGCCGTGCTGAACCAGCCGGGAGATCTCCGCTCGGCGCGGCGCTGGATCCTGCCCGTAGCGCACACACACCGCCTCCCAGTCCACCCCGGAGCGCAGCCGCAGCCCCATGGCCAGGCGCTCCTCGAAGAGCTCCTGAGGCCCAAGCTCCTCGCGACTGGACTCGGGCAGGGTACCCTCCTCCGCCGCCCGCATGTACGCGTCCGAGCCGCGCAGGTTCACATAGCGGTAGCCCGAGGGCCGCTCGCCCGACCCGGACGTGAGCAGCATCCCCGTGGCCCCCACTCCCAGCGCGAGGTACTCGCCCCCCGTCCAGTAGAGCGCGTTGTGCCGTGAGCTGAACCCCGGCCTCGCGTGGTTGGAGATCTCATAGCGGCGCAGCCCGTGAGCCTCGTAGGCCTCGCGGATGGCCTGCGCCATCTCCACGACCTCCTCGTCCGGAGGCAGCGCCAGCTCCCCCTTGTCGAGCTGCCGGGACAGCGGCGTGGCCACCGCCAGCACCTCCCGCTCCACCGTCAGCGCATAGGTGGACAGGTGCTCGGGCTGCAGCGCCGCGGCCTGGCGCGCATCCGCCTCCGCCTGCGCCCGCGTCTGTCCATGCACGCCGTAGATGAAGTCCATGGACACCACGTCGAAGCCCGCCCGCCGCGCCATCTCGTACCCCGCCACGGCCTCCTGGCTGGTGTGCTCGCGCCCCAGTGCCTTCAGCGTCTCCTCATGGAAGGACTGCACGCCCAGCGACAGCCGGTTGACGCCCGCGGCCCGGTAGCCCGCAAAGCGCTCGGCGTCCGCGACGCTCGGGTTGGCCTCCAGGGAGATCTCCGCCCCCGGTGCCACCTTCAGCCGTGCCGCCACGCCCTCCAGTACGTGCGCCACCCAGCGCGGGTGCCAGATGGAGGGTGTGCCACCCCCGAGGAAGATGGACTCCAGAGGCCGTGCGCGCAGTGAGGGCTCCGCCGCCAGCCGCGTGTCCAACTCCGCCAGCACCGCGCGCGCGTAGCGCTCCTCCGGCACCTGACGCACCACCGCCACCGCGAAGTCGCAGTAGGGGCATTTGGCCAGGCAGTACGGGAAGTGCACGTACAGCCCGAAACGCGCCGCCGGAGTCCCCGTGAGAGGGTCGATGGGGCCCGCGAAATCCATCCGGTGCTACTTCCCTCCCCGGAGCTGCGCGAGTTGCGCCTCCAACCGGCTCACCTTCATCTTGTAGCTGGCCGCCGCCTCCAGCGCCGTCTCCGCCGCCATCAGCTTGCGCTTCATCGTCGCCACATCCTCTTTGAGCTGGTCGCGCTCGGCGATCAGCTCGGCGGACGTCCCGGACTCCTCCGGGGCCGACGCTTCCAACTCGGCGCGCCGCTCCCGCTCCTCCGCCAGCTCCGCCTCTAGCTCCGCGACCCGGGCCTCCAGCGTCTCGCGTGCCGCGGCCTCCTCATCCGAGGCCTGGCTCTTGTTGCGCGAGGCATCCAGCGCGCCCTCCAGCATCGTCACCCGCTGCCGCAGCCGCTCCACCTGCTCCTCCGCCTCCTGCGCGCGGCGCTCGGCATCCAACTCCTCGACCTCGAGCTCCTCCTCCGCCTCGCCCTTCGCCTCCTGCTGCGCCACCTGCTCCCGTACCCGTCCCAATTCCGCTTCCACGTCGGCCAGCGCGCGCGAGAGATCCTGCCGGTCCGACTCCACCGTCCGCAGCTCGGCCTGCAGCTCCGCCACCTGCGCCTCGGCCTGCTCCGCCGCCTCGCTCAGCGCTGCGGCGTCCGCTTCCATCCGATCGCGCAGCCGCACCACCTCGGCCTCGCTCACCGCCAGCGACTCCCTCAACGACGCGAGCTCCGCCACCTCGGCCCGTGCCGTCTCGAGCTCGGCCTCCAGCTCGCGGGTGCGCGTCTGCGCCTCCTCCAGCGAGCTGCTTGACCCCTCGGACTCCGCGAGCATCGTCTCCAGCTGCTTTACCCGCGCCGACAACCCCGCCCGCTCCGCCGCCACGAGCTCCCGCTCCCGCTGAGCGGCCCGCAGCTGCTCGCCCGTGTCCTCCAGCTCGGCCAGGTTGGCCTGGTACTGCTCACGGACAGCCTCCAGCGCCCCCTGCATCTCGGCGCGCTCCGCCGCCAGCTCCGCCACCCGGTCCTGCGCCAGCGACAGGGCCTCCTTTGCCCCGACGAGCTCCTCAGCCAGAGCGCCGCGCGAGCTCCGCTCGTGCTTCAGCTCCCCGGTGACGCGCGACAGCTCCGACTCCACCTCCGCCAGCGCGCGCGAGAGGTCCTTGCGGTCCTCCTCGGCCGTGTGCAGCTCGCCCTGCAGCTCCGTCACCTTCGCCTCGGCCGCCGCCGTACGCGCTGCCTCGCGCGACAACGCCAGGGAGGCCTGCTCCAGCTTCGCGGGCAAGTCCTTCAGCGCGCCGAGCTGCTCCTGCGCCTCCGTCAACTGCCTGCGCAGCGTGGCCTCGGAGACGCGCAGCTCTTGGAGCTCGGACTCACGCTCGGAGTACAGCGCCCTCGCGCGCGTCAGCGTCTCCGTCTTCTGCTTCAGCACCGAGCGGAAGTGCTCGAGCTTCTCCTCCGGGGCGCTCCCCAGCGGCATGCGAGGCTCGGGGGGTTCCGCGAAGGGGTCCGCCCACCCCACGGGGCGCACCGGGGCCGTCACCGCCTCCGAAGAAGCCCGGGACGAGGCCTGCACGGAGGGCAGCGACATGGCGGGCCGGAAGGCAGCCGGAGTGACGGATGGCGCCTTGCCCGTGTCGGGAGCAGGCCCCGTCCGGCGTGGCGGTAGCGGCGGGGGCCCGGGCAGGGCCGCGGGACGCGCGTCCTCCTCCAACCCCTCCCGCAGCTCTGTGAGTGAATCCCTCTCCTCTGACGACGACCCCATGCGCGCCCACGTTAACGCCCGAACCTCTTCTTCTCCACAGACGTCCGCATCCACACGCCCTCCGGCCTCCCGTCTGGTCTCCAGGCTCACAACAGGGTCGCGGTGGGCCCACCCAGGCGTTAGGGACTGGGCGGAAAGGCCGCCGGCTTGCCTTGCCTCCCCCCACAGCCGGTGACAGGTTCAGACGTTCCATGGCTCAGCGCTACACACTTCCCAACGGACTCACCGTCGTCTTCGAGGAGCTGCATTCCGCCCGGGTGGCCGCCTTCCAGGTGTGGGTGAAGGCCGGCAGCGCCGATGAGCGTCCTGATCAGGCCGGACTCGCGCACCTGCACGAGCACATGCTCTTCAAGGGCACGGCCCGACGCGGCCCCGGGGAGATCGCCCGCGACGTGGAGGCCCACGGCGGTGAAATCAACGCCTGGACGTCCTTCGACCAGACGGTCTACCACATCGTCATCGCCAGCCAGTTCGCCCGCATGGGGTTGGACATCCTCGGCGACGCCATCCGCTCCTCCGCCTTCGACGCGGACGAGCTGGCGCGCGAAATCGAAGTGGTGTGCGAGGAGATCAAACGCAGCCAAGACACCCCAGCCCGGCGGGCCTCGCGCGATCTCTTCTCCACGGCTTACCAGGTGCACCCCTACCGCGCCCCCGTCATCGGCACCGCGGAGAGCGTGCGCAGCTTCAACCGGGACAAGGTGCTCGAGTTCTACCGGCGGCACTACACGCCGAAAAACCTGGTGCTCTCGGCTGTGGGTGACTTCACCGAGGCAGAGCTGCGCCGGTGGGTGGAGGAAATCTTCGGCGGAGACTGGGGCCGGCCCTACGAGGGCGCCGTGGGTCGCGCGCGCGAGCCCGAGCTCACCCGCCGCCGCGTGTTGCTGCGTCCGGACGAGGTGAAGGAGGCCTACCTCAACCTCGCCTTCCCCATCCCCCAGGCGAGCCACCCGGACGTGCCCGCGCTGGACGCGCTGGCCATGCTCGCCGGCCAGGGCGAGACGTCCCGGCTGGTGCTGGAGGTGAAGCGCAAGCGCAGCCTCGTCAACGACGTCCACGCGTACGCCTACACACCGAGGGACCCTGGCCTCTTCACAGCCAGCCTCACCCTGCCCCCCGCGAAGCTGCCCCAGGCGCTCGAGGAGACGGTGCGGGTGCTGGCCGCGCTGCGCACGGGCCAGGTACCCGCGGACGAGCTGGCCACGGTGAAGGCCCTCATCGAGGCCGAGGCCATCTACCAGCGCGAGACGATGCAGGGACTGGCGCGCAAGCTGGGCCACTACCAGTCCTCCATGGGAGATTTGGCGGCGGAAGCACGCTACTACGAAGCCATTGCGCGCCTCACCCCCGAGCACATCCGCGAGGTCGCCGAGCGTTACCTGCGCTTCGACCACACCGTCATCACCGGGCTGCTGCCTCCGGGCACCCCCTTCAGTGCAGAGCAGGCCGAGGAGATTCTCGACCGGGTGTCCCGCGAGGCTCCTGGCGCCCCCGTCGAGCGCCGTGCTCCCCGAGCCGCGTCCGCCGAGCCCGCGCTGAAGGTGAGCCGCGCCGCACCGGCCTCGCCGAGTCGGGTGGTGGAGGAGCGGCTGCCCTCGGGCGCGCGCATCCTCGTGCGCGAAGAGCCTGCCGTGCCGCTCTTCGCCATGCGTGCCGCGTTCCCCGGTGGCCTGCGCTACGAGACGGCAGAGAACAACGGCCTCACCACGCTGCTCGGCCGCTGCCTCACCCGAGGCACGCCGACGCATGACGCAGAGGAGATCTCCCACCTCATCGACAGCTTCGCCGGCTCGCTCACGGGCCAGGGCGGACGCAACTCGGTGGGCCTGCGCGGCGAGTTCCTCTCACGCCACTTCCAGCCCGCCTTCCGGCTCTTCGCGGACTGCCTCCTCAACCCCCGCTTCCCCGAGGCCGAGGTGGCTCGGGAACGTGCCCTGCTGCTGCAGGACATCCTCACGCGCGAGGACAAGCCCAGCGGCGTGGCCTTTGATCTCTTCGGCCGCACCCTCTTCCGCACGCATCCCTATCGGCTGTCCACGCTGGGCGAGCAGTCCTCCGTGGAGAAGCTGGGGCCAGACGCACTGCGCGCCTACCACGCCGCGCACATGGACCCGTCGCAGCTCGTCCTGAGCGTGGTGGGCGATGTGAAGGTGGATGAGGTGCTCGCCCTCGCGCACGAGGCCTTCGGAGTCTCCCGCGGCCACGCGGCACCTCCGCCCGAGGTACAGCCCGAGCCGCCGCTCGAGGGCCCTCGCTCGGACAAGCGAGTCCTGGCACGCGCACAAGCCCACCTCGTCTTGGGCTTCCCGGGCGTGCGGGTGAGCGACAGCCGGCGGCACGCGCTGGAGGTGCTCTCCACGCTGCTCAGCGGCCAGGGCGGGCGACTCTTCGTGGAGCTGCGCGACAAGCGCTCCATGGCCTACAGCGTCAGCAGCTTCTCCATGGAGGGCGTGGACCCGGGCTACTTCGCCGTCTACATGGGCACCAGCCCCGAGAAGCTGGAGGCCGCGCTCGCCGGCATCCGCACGGAGCTCACCCGCGTGCGCGACGAGCCCATCCCCGAGGCCGAGCTCTCCCGCGCGAAGCAGCATCTCATCGGCACTCATGAGATTGGCCTGCAACGCAACGGCTCGCGTGCCGCGCTGCTCGCGCTGGATGCCTGCTACCACCTGGGCCAGGAGAACTTCTTCCACTACGCGGAGCGCGTGGCGGCGGTCACGGCCGAGGACGTGCGCACGGTGGCCCGCCAGCTCATCGACTTCGAGCGTAGCGCGCTCGCCGTTGTCGGCCCCTGAGCCCCCGCAAAGAAAAATCCCCTCTCCCGAGTGGGGAGAGGGGATGAGGTTCACCGAGCCTCGGTGGAGGCCCGGCTCACCGGAACACCCGGCTCACGGCTGCGCGCAAGCCTCGGCGTTCTCGTGGCGGCACTCGTGCAGGTTGCGCGGCACCTCCAGCCAGTAGATGTCCGGAGCCGCGTTCGTCATGGTCTTCGCCGCCTCCGTGATGGGAGCCGAGCCCGGGCTCGACATCGCCACCTCGTAGCGCTTGGACCCATCCTTCGCCAGCGTGACGACCGGCATTCCCGCGCCCGGAGGACCACCCGTCGGGCGGGCCTTCGACTGGATGTAGCCCGTCAGGATGCGCCTACCGGTGGACGGATCCGTATCGTACACCTGGAAGCTCGCGGCCTGGTCCGGCAGGCCCGTGATGGCGTCCGCCTGCCACGAGTAGGACATGTCACCCAAGCCCGACAACGTGCAGGCCGCGGCCCCCGTCCCCGCGGACGGAGAGAAGGTAGGCCAGAAGACGACGCCCGCGAGCACGGTCGACCCTTCCGCCGTGCGCTCCAACAAGCTGTTGTCGTAGCGCACGAACCAGCCCGGAGTGCCCGGACCCGCGCCCGGCAGCTTCTTCAGGTCGGCAGGGGTGATGTAGCGCTGCGCCACCCCCGACTCATCCGCAGGCAGGGTCTTGTAGTAGGCATTCGGAATGGTCACGTCCACCAGCGAGCACGAGCTGCCGTCCGAGCACTTGAAGCCCGCCGTGTCCGTCAGGCGCATCCCGTCGAACTTCACTGCGCCGGCCGCGTCACTGAAGGTGCGGTTACCGCTGCCGTACGCCTGGAAGCCGAAGTAGCGGTTGAGCGCCACCTCCGCCTTCTCGGCGTCGCTCAACTTCAGGTCGCTGTGCTCGGCCAAGTTGAGGGGGAGGTGGTCACACGACCACGTGGCGCCCGACTGCGCGCAATACGACATGGTCGAGAACTCCCGGGGCTTGCCATCCGCCGGCAGCGTCGGCGGGTACACGGCGGAGCCGTATGCCGCAGTGGGGCAGCTGATGGTGAGCTGGGTCAGCTCCATCCGAGAGCCACCGGAGCACGCCGAGCCCGGAGTGTTGGCCCAGGCGTCCACGTTGCTCTGCAGCACGCCGCCCACGTACTTGATGGTGTTGGTGCGCTTGCGACCGTTGAGCTCTCCGACGAACTTCGCCTCCACGTTGCACTTCAACCGGAGGCACGCCAGCAGGTCGTCCGCGCTGCAGTCCGTGCCCGGCGTGGTGCGCAGGTGCTGCCGATCGCCGGTGCCCACGAAGGCACGCAGCCAGCCCGTGTCCGGCTGCAGAACCGTGGAGGCAATCTGGAAGAAGGGCGCCTTCTTCCAAGCACTGTACGGCCCATTCAGGTGACCGTCCTCACGCGCCATCTCCAGCGAGCGCGCACCGAACCAGTTGGTCACCTCTCCCGTGGTGGCATCCCGCTCGCCCGGCACATGCAGGCGGAACGTCCACATCTGACCGCCCATGTCGCCGACGACCAGCGTGTCGAAGAAGCCGTCCACGTCGATCTGCACGCTATCGCCCTTGCCGATGTCCACCAGCGCCGGCGAAGCCACCACAGGCATCATCTGGTTGAGGACCTGATCATAAGCGGTCGTCTTGATGCCGGGCTGGGCTTCCGCAGACCACAGCTTCGCACCCGACCAGGCGTCCACCAGATACACGCCGCGGCCACGCGTCAGATCCGGGCTGTAGCCACCATTGATCGCAACAACCCAGCGCTCCTCCCAACCGCGCTCAGCGTCCTTGCTCGACGAACTCGCGTTGGCCTTGAGGCGCACCGGCCCGATGGGAGGCGGCCTGGGCGCGAAGTTGGACCAGGACTGCCCCATGCTGACCGACGCATGGTCGCACGCATTGGGGAACATCCAGCGGAAGGGCCGGAGGCTCTTGTTGCCCGGATCCTTGAGCGCCTTGAGCATCAGGTACGGGTCCGTCACGTCCAGCGCCGTGAAACGCTGGCCGCCGCCGCGCTCGGTGATGACGGCGATGGAGCGGAACTCCTCCGACTGCTTGACGCCATCCCGCTTCGGGTCCAGCAAGGTGCCACTGGGAGCACCATCCGCCCAGATGTCACGCACCATGGCCGTACCGTCCACGAAGTACTCGTGGCCGCTCACCATCAAACCCAGCTTGGGCATCAGGTCCGGCGGGATGAAGGCCCACAGCTCCTGGCCCGTGCCAATGTCGTGGATGTCGTCGAACTTGTTCTCCTTGGAACGGCCCGTCACCGAACCCACGTGGACGGCGTGGATCATTCCGCCGTTGGAGCCCACCAGCGCGATGCGATCACGCCCGCCCAGCTCCGACATGTACTCGGAATAGGCGCCGTAGTTTCCGGCCATGTAGTTCGCAGCCGGCTCCATGGGCGTGGGCTGGGGAACCTCGATAAACCCCACTCGATTGTAGAGGGTGGACACGCACTGACCGGCCAGGGCGTTGTCGCAGACGAAGGGCTCGACGGGCGGATCCACCACCACCGGCGTGGAGTGGAAGATGTCCGCGAGCTTGCAGGACTTGGTGTCCTCCGGCTTGGCGTTGTCCGCGCAGGGCAGCTCCTCATCCCGGATGGAATCACCGTCGGCGTCGAAGACGTCCAGGCCGCGCACGTAGCGGACGAGTTGGAGGAGGCAGTCGTCCTGCTGCGCGGCGGTGCCCGCCCACGCCTTCTTCTGCTTGGCGTAGAGCGTGCCGCAGAAGGAGTCACCCGCTGCCAGCATGTAGCTCTTGAGCTGGGCGAGATTGTCCTCGTGGAACTCGACAGGCGGGTTGTCCTCCGCGGTGAACTTGCCGTCGTTGTCCCTATCGACGAGGGTGAAGATGCAGCGACCACCATCCTCCTTGAGCGGGTTGTTGGGGTCGCACTTCAGGGCCGCCTTGCGCTTGCCGATCGTCTCGCCCAGGTCCCAGAAGGGCTTCGCCGCGGAGCCGCCCTCCAGCTTGCCGCCCTCCACGGGGCTCGCCGTGTTCACCTTGACCCAGATGCCCTCGGTGTTCTCCTGGACGATGTTGTCCTTCGTGAAGCTGGAGATGGCCGGCACGGTGCCCGGTGCACCCGAGAAGCCCGCCGGCTTGTCCACGTAGAAGGAGTCGTCGCAGTCGCCGTCCTCGTTGAGGTCTCCCGCGCCACCCGCCGTGCAGCCCTGGGCGAACTCGCTGTAGTAGAAGAAGCGGTAGAGGTGGCCCTCGTACGGACGGTCCCGGCGCGGGATGAAGCGCGGCACGTACACGGACGACTGAATCCCGCCCGCCTGCACGCCGGAGATGTTGGCGGCGGCAAACGAGGTGGAGAGCTCCTTCAGATCGCCGAGCGCATCGATGATGGCCTCACGCAGCTCGGTGGCATTGTTGGCGCGGTAGAAGTTGCCCTTGCCGGCCTTCGCGATGCTCTGGAGCATGGCGCTGTTGTCGCCGTAGCCAATGGTGTACGTGCGCACGGACTGCATACCCGGCATGTCGTCGCGCAGGTCCATGTTGGCCAGGAAGAAGGCCACGTCATCCATGAAGTTCTTGTTGCCCACGCCCAGACCGGTCGGCCAGTTCCAGTCGGTGTAGTCGCAGTCCTCCTTGGTGTACTTGACGCCCGGGGCCTTCTCGAAGTGATCGCAGTAGTTGACACCGCCCACGTCCGGGTTGTGCTCGGGGTCCGCCGGATTGAACTTGACCAACGACGAATCCGGAGCCGGGTGCCGGACACCCTTGGTGACGAGCAGCTCCATCATCTTGGTGATGGGCACCGAGTTGTCGTACTTGGGCGCGCCGTCCGTCAGCACGATGACCGAGCTGACCTGGCAGCCGAAGCAGACAGAGCGCTTGTCGGGAGAAGGCAGCTCGTTCAGCGGATCGATCTCCCACGGCTGGCCCGGCCGTCGGTAGCCCGTGGCGGGATCATTGTAGGGAGCCTTGACCCACTCATCGGCGCCCGCGGCATAGGTCGCGCCAGGCTGACCCGTGTACGGGTTGTCGTAGGTACCGCCGTTGCAGCAGCCCGGCCAGCCGAAGTACCCGGGGCTGAGCGGCTGCTTGAACCAGTTCTCCCACTTCTTGTCCGAGATTTGAGAGGAGAAGTAGCCACCCAGGCCGAACAGGGCCTCACCGATGGAGCGCTCGTTGTTGCGGAACTCCGTCTTGTTGACGGCCTGCATCAGCAGGGGCCGATTGAGCGCCGTCTCGTTGATGGTGGGGAAGGACTTGTCACAGGTCGGACGCAGACCCGCGAGCACCTCCGGCGGATCAAACCAACCGTGGTCCTTGCCGAAGGTGGCCACGCCCATGCGCACGTTGGGCGCCATGTTGATGACGTCCTTGAGCACCTTGCGCGCGACCACGAACTTGGGCGGACGCACGTTGAGCACACGGCCGCTGACGATCCACTTGCGGAACGCCTCAGGAGGCAGCGGCGGCTCGTCGAAATCCCGCGGCGGACCCGCCTGCGTTGGAGAGGTTTTCGCGGTTACGATCGGACCCCGCCACCAGCCCTTGGTCGCCAGGCAGCGCCGGCAGTCCGTCATGATCTGCGCATCGACGGAGCCATAGGGATAGTCCGCGGTATCCCAGCCCACGCTCCCGTAACACGCGGAGAGCGCGTCCCCGTAGGTGGTCATCGTCTCGAAGTCGCTGGAGAGCGTGCCCGGACCTTCCTCCACCCAGAAGGAGATGCGCCGACCGCGCGTGAAATAGAATTTGTTCGGATCGAAGAACTGCGAGGCCAGGTCGGCGTCGTTGTCGTAGATGACGGAGCCGTTCTTCCCCGGATCCGCGCTGTCCTTGTCGAACCAGTTCATCGCGGCGACCAGCGCCGGGTCATCGCAGCCCGTGTTGAGGGCGAGTCCAGCCGTACCCTCGCCTCCGCGGTCACCAGGCTTGGTGGAGGCCGTGGGCGGAGGCTCAAAGCCGGGCGTGAACGCCTCGGGCAGGTACACGGGGAAGTCCTGCATGGACTCGTTGCTGCCCAGCAGGAACATGGCGCTCGGAGGGCTGGCGGGGACCTCGAAGAAGTCCTTGTCGCCACCGACCGCGGGGCTGATCATCGTGTCGCCAACGGCCACGGCGCTCGAGCAGCACGCGGCCTTGTCGGGCAGGGGAACAGCACCCGAGCGGCTCTCCACAGCCAGCAGTCCCACGCCCCCCGCCACCACCACGCCCGCAGCTAAACCCACCCTGCGTATGAACGGCCTCCGCAGAGCGTGTCGCATGGTGTCGAAGTTGATGCGCATCATGAAAGGCTCCTAGACACCGAACCGCACCACGAATTCCACTTCGGTCCCACGACCGTTCTCATCCATACAGTGGACCATCACTTTATACGGCGTCCCGCCGAACGTACCATCGCCGACGATATTGGACAGGTCCCTGAGGTTGCGGCGATCACCACCCGCCTTCTGCTTGACGGGGGTGATACCTTTGGCTGACACCTGAGTGATGTGGCCGCTGCGTGCACATCGGGCGTCCTCGGGGACGACGCCGCTATCGGGGCAGTTGGCAATACCCGCCGCGTTCAGGTCGACGTTCACCGCCTCGGCGCTGTAGGAGACGCCCTGGAAGCGCGAGAGCATGAATTGACGACCTGCGTCAGCGCACGCGAGCAACTCGTCACCACTGCGCTCGTTCCTGGCCGCACCCAGCTCACTGTGGGAGAAGGCCACTGCGGCGGCTGCCAACAGACTGATGACGGCCAATAGCACCACCACCAGCAACAGCACGGAACCGCGTCTGTCGGGGTGTGTTTTCATGGGAAATCCTCCTAGCCACCGGCACAATTGAAGGAATGCTCGTCGTCGGGAAGTTCGCCTTTGCAGGCGTCCGGCGACACCCCGCCCGACTCATAGTAGAGAGGCACGGGCATTTCCGTGGACAGCATGTTCCGCACCTGGATGGACATCTCTGAGACGACGCGCCGGAAGCCGTAGGGCACCGGCTTGCCGGTGCTTGGATCCACACTGAGCGCCGCCTCTGGAGTGCCATCCACCTTCCTGCCAAACGAGGGAATCTGGTTCATCGCCCCAGGCGCAGCGCCCGAATCGCGGGTGGAGCTGCGCGCGACCAATCCCACCACGACAGCGCGAATATTGCCGGGGTGGTTGTTGTCACTCCGTGGATCATTCTGCCCCATTCCGTAGATGGGCGGATCGAGGGTTGGATCCGGGATGAAGCTGGCGCCGTTCGCATTCACGAAGGTGACGCGCAACGCCTCGATGTCCTCGGCCACTGGCTCACCGAACGAGTCCTCCGGGCCATTGCCGAGCCCGTGCCGGCGGAACAGGTAGGGCCGACCAGGCGAAGCGGGATCTCCATCCTCATCGATGAGCTGGATGGAGTAGTCGTAGACGTCGATCTTGAAGAGGTAGGACGACAGCTCGCCCGTGTTGGAGAAGCAGTTGTGGACCTGGTTGAGGTTGGGGAAGGCGCCGGTCTTGTCCTGCAACTGCAACACCTTCGCCCCCTTTATGGCCTCCTCGCGGAGCCGCGCGTAGGTCCAGTCGATCGCACCCGGACACATCAGCTGGATGATCTGCCCGCGCAGCAGCTTCTCGGGCAAGCCATCGGTGAGGGTGACAGAGCTTTCCGTGACGCTATCGACGCGGGCACTGAACGCCGGGTTGCGCATCCGGAAGACGAGCCGATCCGACCTGTTCACGGCCGTGGCGGAGTCACGAGACCAGTTCGCCGGGAAGTCGAAGGCCCGGTACGGCTCGATGCCATAACCCGCCATGCGCAGGTTGCGTACCACCATCAGGTGCGTCTGCCGCAGCGACGCCTGACCACCCCGGATGCCCGCCTGCGTGTAGAAGGACTGGGTATAGCCCAGGAAGGCGGCTGACACCGCGAGCACCGTGATGAAGGTCACCGCGGAACTCACCATCAGCTCGATGAGCGAAAATCCTCGCTGGCGCCGCATCACAGCATACCTCCCACCCTGGTCCGCATTGCCTGCGTGGTCACGACACGGGGCTCGCCCGCATCCAAGTAGAGCACCTTCACCCAAATCTGCAGCATCTGCGCGTCCACACGGCGAACGATGTAGAAGCGCTCGTACCGGGTTTCGTTTTTGGACGGGTCCTTGTCCTCGTTCCTGAAGACAGGCGCCTGCATCCCACCGAACGTGGTGCCCCCGAACGTCAGCATTGTCTCGCCGTGCATGCACGCCTTGTAGGCGTTGTAGTCACCCGTGCCCGGCTTGAGCAGCTTGCCATCCTTGTCCAGTGGATCATCCGCACACAGAGCGGAGGAGGCGATGAGCCGCGGGTCATTGATGTCCCAGAGCTGGATCTGCTCGGCCAGGTCGTTGGCGAGGTCAGTGGCCTGCATGAGCCGACGGGCCTGACCGGTCGCACTGCGCGCCTGCACGAGCGCGCCGAGCAAACCGGCAAGGCCTAGAAGAAAGACGACCGCAGCAATCATCGACTCGATGGTCGTGAAACCGCGGTCCTGGCGAAGAGAGGCTCGTCTCAGCATGAAAATCACCTCTTAGCGATACGCCGAGAAGGTCCGGACGATGCCGGTGTTGGTGATGACGACGGCCTGCACACTCTCCGGACCACCACCCCCCATAGGCCGGAAGGAGATGGAGGCCGACCCATCCCCATTCAGGGGCGGGTTGCCCAGAGCATCGGTGAAGCTCACGGTGCCGTCCGGCTCGAAGAAGATGGCACCCCGATAGGGCACGGTGCCCCCACCGGTGCAGAAGGTGCACCCCTTCTCGTTGGGAACGAAGCAGAAGGGCGGCGGGAAGGTGCTGGTGCCCTCCGTGGGACCTCGGGCGAGCGCAATCTTGCCCTTGAGCTCCGCGGTGCACCCCTTGTGCGCCACCCGGCCCATGGCCTCCACGAAGCCCTTGTCGAACACCCGCACCGAGGGGTTGAAGTGCCCCGAGTCAAACAACGGGTACTCCGAGCCCGCGGGAGCGGGAGGCCCCGGCTTCAAATCGTTCAGGGTCTTCCAGTCGGGATTGGCCTTCAGTGTCGCGGTCATGTTCGACCAGGGATCCACCACCACCCAGTACTCGATGGGGTTACCAATGGCCTCAGTGCCCGCATTGAGCAGCAGCACCACGCGGTGATTGCGGCCATACGCGTGGGAACGAGCGCTGGAGATCGCCGCGGCGAACTCGAGCGCTCCGCCTGTCAGCCGTGTGCGCTGGGGCAGCACGTCCAACGCGGCGAACGAGAGCGCGGCGAGGATCGCGATGATGCCGACGACCGTCGACATCTCGACCAGGGAGAAGCCACTATTGCGGCGGGTTCGCTTCATAGGGAGTCCATCATCGGCGCCCCCCGAGCAGAGCCACTCTCCAACCTGACACGGGCGCACAAAAGAAAGAGCTGAACATCGATACGCTGCACTCTGGTACTGCTCCTGCTTGGGCCAGCTTACCGCAAATTCCGACGGAGGATCATCGCATCCTCAGAACCCACGAGGGCCGGCGGAGGAGCAAGGGTGCTCGCTCGAAAATTTCTTTCCCTGCTGCAGCCATCCCGGCATCTTCCAGAGAGCAACGCGAAACGCGAGAAGGGCGACATGACGGGGACGTATCAGACACTCACAGTGGATCTGCCAGAGGCGGAATCCGAAGCCGCCCAGGACCTGCTGCATGAGGCGGGAGCCATGGGACTGGAAGTGCGAGACCGGGAAACGCCCACCATGCCGGGAGTGCGGGCTCCCCCTCCGGGCGAGGCCATCCTCGTCGCCTACTTCGAGGATGCGGAGACGGCCGAGCAGGCCCGCGAGATGCTGGCCGAGGCCCACCCTTCGGCGCGGCTGCAGGTGGCCGAGGAGCAACAGCAGGACTGGAGCAATGCCTGGAAGGCCCACATCAAGTCGGTGCAGGTCGGTCGGCTGTGGGTGGGTCCTCCCTGGGAAGCGCAGAACGCGCCGGCGGACAAGGTGCGCCTCGTCATCGAGCCGAAGATGGCTTTCGGCACAGGTGACCACCCGACCACCTCCCTGTGTCTGGGTGCGGTGGACGAATACATGAGCACCCATCCGGGTGCGAGCGTGCTGGATGTAGGCACGGGTACGGGCGTGCTGGCCATCGCCGCGAAGAAGCTGGGCGCCGGCCGGGTGGTGGGCACGGACAACGATCCGGTGTCGGTGGAGCTGGCGAGGGAGAACGCCCAGGACAACGGCACTCCGGACGTGGAGCTGTCCGGCAAGGAACTGACGGCGGTGGAGGGGACGTTTGATCTGGTGGTGGCCAACATCCTGGCCAACACGCTCATCGAGCTGGCGCCGCTCATCGCGCCCAAGGTGAAGGACAAGCTGCTGATGGCGGGCGTCCTCGCGCACCAGAAGGCGGAGGTGGAGGCCGCCTACGTGAACCTCGGCCTGGTGCCAGAGCCGGGCGCACAGCAGGGCGAGTGGGTGCGGCTGGACTTCCATCGCGCCAGGTAACGCGCCGCGGCAGTCCACCAGGATGCGTTCGGTAGTCACCCGTTGTGCACCCTGGGTTGACTACCGTTCACTCCCGGGAGGGGTAGAGTCACCGCATGCTCAAGCCCCATACCCAGGCCCTGTTCGACGAGTACATCTCTTCCCACCAACACCCCACCAACCGCCTTACCCATAAGATCGCCATCCCGCTCATCGTCCTGCACATCGTCGCGATGCTGGACTGGGTGCGGCTGGCGTCCGTGCCCTGGCTGCCCGGAGGCTCGCTCACGCTGGCCTTCGTGTCCTGGTTCCTCGCCTCCATCTGGTACCTACGCGCCGACGCGAAGCTGGGACTCATCGTCTCCGTGGCCATGGCCCTCTGCATCCCCCTGGGCCGGCTCCTCCCCGTCTGGACCGTCGTCGGCATCGCCATCTTCGGCTGGCTCGTCCAGCTCGCCGGCCACGCCGTCTGGGAGAAGAAGTCCCCCTCCTTCTTCACCAACCTCATCCACGCCCTCGTTGGCCCCCTCTTCTTCGTCGCCCTCCTCACGGGTGACTACAAGCTCGGCCCCCAGGCCCAGGGCGCCCCCGAGGTCGCCAGGTAGGTGTCCGGAGAAAGAGGAGTGGGAGGCTCAGAGAGAGCTGACGAGCCGCGCCGGGCGCGGGTGGGGCGCGGCCTCCTGCTCCGCCGACGCGCGGCCCTTCAGTGAGTACACCACCACCGCCTCCCGGCGCCCCTTCACCCGCTCCTCGGAGATGCGCTCGCCCTGGAACCGGCCCCCGCCCGCCTTCCAGGTGCTCTCGCTCACCAGGATGTCCACCCCCAGCACCTTCGTCAGTCCCTCCACCCGCGAGGCCAGGTTCACCGCGTCACCGATGACGGTGTACTCGTGCTGCTCCGCCCCGCCCAGCATTCCCGCCGCCACCACCCCCGTGTGCAGCCCGACGCCAATGCGCAGGGGCGGCTCCCCTCGCTGCTCCCGCCACGCGTTGAGCTCCTCCAGCTTCTTGCGCATGTCGAGCGCCGCCTGCATCGCGTGCACCGCGTGATTCGCATCCCCGTCCGGCACGCCCCAGCACGCCAGCATCCCGTCACCCAGGAACTTGTTCACGATGCCCCCATGCCCCATGACGATCTGCCCCATGTGCCCGAAGTAGTCGTCCAGCAGCTCCAGCACCGCTCGGGGCGGCAGTGACTCGCTCAGCGAGGTGAAGTCCCGGATGTCGCTGAAGAGGATGGTCACCTCGCGCTGCACCGGCGCCAGCGCCTCGTCCCCGTGATGCAGCACCCGCTCCACCACCTGCCGCGGCAGGAAGCGCGAGAGGTTGTCGCGCCGCCGCAGTCCCAGGAACATGCTGCTCACCGCCGTGTTCGCCCACCCGATGAGCAGCCCGAGCGTGATGTAGCAGCCGAGCACGAAGCTCACCTGCGCGAAGGAGAACCCGCCTATCCACCAGTTCTCCAGCACGTACGTCGCCGAGGCCATCACTGTGGACATCAACACGTGCAGCCAGCTGTAGCGCGCCACCGAGAAGGCAATCACCACCGCGCAGCCCGCCGCCAGCATCTGCGGCCGGAACTCCCCCGTCACGGAGACGACCCTCCACGCCAGGAAGCCGAAGAAGCCACAGTCCATCACCGTGACGGCCACCGGTCTCCACATCGCCTGACGTCGGTTGGGCTTCTGGGTGTAGAGGCTCAGCGTGATGACGATGGCGAGGCCCGTGTAGAGCAACGAGCCCACCAGCCGGAGTGGATCCTTCGGCAGCAGCTCGCCCGACATCCGCGCGATGACGCCCTGGCTCAGCATGACCAGGACCACCAGCGCCAGTCGCACCAGCGACACCACGCGCTCCCCGCGCTGCGCGCTCTCCGCCAACACCTGCTCCTGGTTCGCCCGGGCTACCTCAAATCGGGCCACCGTGCTGTCACTCGGACGACGCGCCACGACGGGCTCCCTCCCCACTCACGAGACCCGCAGCCGCCCCACCCTGCCCCCACAGCGGAGCCTGGAGGTGCCTGGAGGCCGAGACGCGATGCTCGGACCCGGCGAGGCCGGAGCGGGTCAACTCAAGGAGAAAAGAGGCCATGTCGCGCTGCGCATAGCAGGTGTGCCGCCTCTTTGCCTCGCTCCCGATGGCTCGCCCACCCGCCTCCCCTCCCCCGTGGGAGGCTGGCCGGGTTGGCGAGGGACTCCTGCCGCCCGAGATTGACGGATGTCGAACATCCACCAGGTCAGGAGCCCACCATGGCAGGCAAGTTCAGCAAGACCACGACACCCGGCACGGGCTACACGGATGCCGTCACCCAGTCGCGCGGCCGCACCGACACGTCCGGACGGGGCGTCCCCGACGAGCGGCGCACCTTCTCCGAGCAGCGCGAGGGCCTGTTCCCCGGAAACGCGGACGATGACACCGTCACGGGCCGCAAGGCTGGCTACGGGGCCGACCCCACGAACTCGCCCGAAGGCTCTTCATCCGAGGCGGCGAGCAGCTCACCAGACGCCGGGACAGGGAGCGACGAGGCACCTTGAACTCGCGTGCAGGATGAGTGATGCACAGACAGTAGAGGACTCATGCCAGGACAGGCCCTCTCTCGACTTTTGGATCGCCTCCCCTTTGGGAGGAGTGTCATCGATGGTGTCCCCGCCGCACCGCCCCAGCACCTGCCGCACCGCGAGCCCACCCATGTCTTCCAGGGCTTCGAGTCGCTGCCGGAGGCGGATGGTCCGCGCCGGCTCGGGACGGGCATCACGCTGCTGGTGCATCACCCCCAGCCCCGCCCGCCCCGCGACCACCTGCTCCGCGTGATGACGTACAACATCCTCCTGGGCGGAGAACGCCGAGAGCTGCTCGAGCGCTACTTCGCCACGTTGGAGGAGACCGGCCGGATGCCGGATGTCATCGCGCTCCAGGAGGCGAGCCAGCCCACCGCCGTGGAGCTCGCGCGCGACTACGGCTTCCACCTCACCTACCAGGGCCGGGACATCCGAGGCCCCGTGGTGAATGGCAAGGCCATCCTCAGCCGACACCCCATCCTCGAGGCCGCGCACTTCACCTATGACTTCCCCGAGGACGCGCGCGCGGCGGCCATCGCCCGCCAGGGGTTCGTCGGCGAGCTGGACGAGGACCGGGGCGCGCTCTTCGCGCTCATCGACGTGTACGGCCACCCAGTGGCCCTCTACAACGTGCACCACACGCTGGGCGACAGCGGCATCAACGCCGGCCAGCTCTGGCAGCTCCAGTCGCTCGTGCACGCGCGCGACGGCGTGCCCTCCATCGCCCTGGGCGACTTCAACGCCAACATCAACGTCAAGCACCACTACTCGCTGCTGCCCAACCCCCTGCGCAAACACGAGCCCACGGAGACCGTGAAGGACTACGAGAACCGCTATGGCGACGTGCACCCCAGCGTGGGTGACTGGGGCGTGGGCAACATCGGCGATGTGCGCGTCCGCCGCGCCCTCCATGCCCTCGAGCACGAGCTGCCAGACCCGCTCCGCCGTGCCCGCGAGCTGCGCGTGCGCATGCCGGATGGCTCCCTTCTACGGCCGGACGAGGCCCGCGAGATGCTCGTCGCCGGCAAGTGTCCGAAGAACTCGGAGCAGTGGCTGCGCCTCCAGGATGTGGCGGACATGTCCACCCTCAACTCGCTGCCCGATGGACACGGCGTCGTGCCCGCCACCGGCAAGCGCTTCGACACCTTCTTCGCCTCCCACCAGCTCGAGCCGCTGCTGCTGGAGGTGGACCACTCCACCGAGGCGTCTGACCACCTGCCCTCCTTCGCCGACTTCCGGCTGCGCGACGCGCGGCACTGAGTCGGCCCTGGTGGGGACGGCGGCTTCCTGCTGAAGTCGTCCCTCCCCACCACCCCTGGAGGCCATCCCACCCGTGGTCCGACTCTTCGTCCCCATCCCCGAGCCCGCTCCCCCCGAGGTGACGCTCTCGGGGGACAGGCGCCACTACCTCCTCCATGTCCTGCGGCTCGCCGAGGGCTCCTCGCTCGAGGTCTTCGATGGCTCTGGTCGGGCCTTCGACGCACGCGTGGCCTCGGTGGATGCGGACTCGGTGCGCCTGGTGCTCGGCCCAGCCCGGCACGCCCCTCCCACTCGAGAGGTCCACATCCTCCAGGGACTCCCCAAGGGCGACAAGCTGGAGCTCGTCCTACAAAAGGGCACCGAGCTGGGCGCCACCGCCTTCCACCCCGTGGCCGCCGCGCGCAGCGTGGTGAAGCTCGAGCCCAAACGCGCCGAGGAGCGCACCTCCCGGTGGACGAAGATTGTCGAGGAGGCCGCTCGCCAGTGCCGGCGCAACGACGTGCCCCTCGTCCATCCCCCCCGCCCTCTCGTGGAAGCCGCGCGGACGCTCGCTCCGGGTACCACGCTGCTCGTGCTCGACGAGGAGGAGTCCGCCGTGCCGCTAGGCGAGGCCTTCCGCGCCTGCGCTCCCGGTGCTCCCGTCGCCCTGGTGGTGGGCCCCGAGGGCGGACTGGACCGAGAGGAGGTCTCCGCGCTCCGAGCCCTCGGAGGACGACCCGTCACCCTCGGCCGCCGCATTCTCCGCACCGAGACGGCCGCGCTCGCCGCACTCGCCGTCATGGCCCACCTGGACGGAGAGCTCGGTTAGATACCGGGAGGACAGGCCCCTGTCTCCTGGCGGCTGCCTCCCCCCTGCCGCCATTCCTATGTTTGCCGCGCAACGGCACCTTCATTTCGAAGTGCCAGAAGAGGGAGCGGCACACATGGCCATCTACGCCTACGCGCTCATCGGGCTCATCGTGGGCATCCTCGCGCGAGTCGTCCTGCCATCGACGCGGCTGGTGGGGCTGTGGGGTAGCGCGCTGCTCGGCGCAGTGGGAGGCATCATCGGCGGCCTCATCAGCTCCGCCATCGCCCCGGTCAGCGCGACGTCCGCCGTTCATCCCCTCGGCATCGTGCTGGCCGTCGCCATCTCGGCCCTCGTGTCGGTCGGGTTGATCGTCGTCACCCGCAGCAAACGTTTTGCCTAACACGGTGACCAGGCGGGGAAGCCCTGGCTTCCGGCGGTTTTCTTGCTCCCGGCCCGGAGACGGCGTTTCATGCTGCTACAGCCTTCTCCAGCCTGGAGGAACCGTTGTCCAAGTGCCTGAAGTGCGGAGCTTCGCTGCCGCCCGTAGGGGATTGCCCCACCTGCGCCGCCGCGTCCCAGCTCGCGGACCGGGCCGTCCCGAGTTTGCTGGACAAGGAGATTCAGATTGACCGCCGCCGTCCGGATCGTGACGCGCCGGCAATGGCTCCTGTTCCGCCTCCCGTGGCTCCGGCCACGCCTCCTGGAATGACGGCTCGCGCACCGGTGCCTCCTGGAATGACGCCAGCGGGACAGGCCCCCCGTCCGCAGCAGGCTCCGGGTCTGCCTGTCATGCCTCCGCGAGCCCAGGCTCCCGCTGCCCAGATGGCACCGAAGGCCCCCGCGGCTCCCGCGCCGCGGCCCGTCGCCGCTCCGAGCGCACCGATGGCCCCACCGGCGCACGCCCAGGCCGCCGCGCCCCGCGCTCCGACGCCGCCTCCGCAAGCGCCCTCCTCCGTCCAGCTGCCCGGCGTTGCGGCCCCGGCTCCCCGCGCGAACACTCCGGCCTTTGGCGTTTCCAACGCCTCCGCTCCGGCTCCCGCGCTGAAGCAGGCATCCCCCGAAGAGGAGTCCTTCTCGGTCGATGTCGACGACTCCGAGGCCGAGACCCTGCCCGCGACGCCCATGCCCACCCCTCGGCGCCCCCCTCCGCCTGCCCTCGCTCCCGCGAGCGCTACCGCGAAGGCTCCTGCCGAGTCCGGCGTGACGGAAGTCCATGCGCGCCCGGCCTCGCTCTGGCGCCGGCTGCTGGCCTTCACCATCGACACGGGCGCCATGGCCGGAGTGGCCGCGCTCTATCTCCTGCTCGCCTCCACCGTGGCCGGCGTGCACGCGCCCCAGACGGGCCTGTCCGGACTCGACGCCTTCGTCATCCAGGTCCGCGCGCTTCAGTCCGTGCTGATCCCCGGCGCTGTCCTCCTGATGGTGCTGTCGCTCGTCTATTGTGCCGTGGCCGCCTTCCTCTGGAATGGCCGCACGCTGGGCCGACGGCTGCTCGGCTTGAGGCTCGTGGACACCCACGGCCTTGCCCCGGCTCCCGGTCGAGCCATCGCTCGCGCCGTGCTGGCCAGCCTGTCCTTCGGCCTCTTCCTCGCCGGCTTCTGGATGGCCCTCTTCGACCGGCGCGGCCAGACGCTCCACGACAAGCTCACGTCCACCTACGTCGTCCAGCCGAGCTAGTCCTCCTCCTTCATGCCTGGGGAGTGAGGATCGGGCTCGAAGACGCGCAGCGTCCAGAAGGAGCCTGTGTTGTAGCCAGGCAGGCTCCGGGGGTTGAAGACACTCGCGCTCGTCACAAAGCCCCCCACGTAGCTCGCGGGGAACTGCGTCAGCCTCAGCGCGCAACTGGTGAACACCACGCCGGGACGAGGCACCGCGTTGCTCACCATGGTGCACTTGCCTAGCGCCGTGAAGTGACCCTCGGGCAGCTCGAAGCGCACGTAGAAGTCCGCCGTCGAGCCCTCAGCGAAGGTCCAGTCCGTGATGCGCGCGCACGCCAGAGCGACTCCCTCCTGCCGCTCACGGCCCGTGCCTGTCCTCCCGCCTCCGCCTCGGGCTTCTCGCATGAAGATGATCGCGGGCAGCCGCACGTTCACCTCGAAGGGCGCGGCCTGGCAGCCACTCGGATCCGCCGCGCTGGCGTCCTCCTTGGTCCGAAACTGATACACCCGCTCCCCAGCCATCGCGGTAGCGGACAGACCCAACACGAGCACAGCCGGCAGCATCCGAGCCATAGGGCATCTCTTCAGAGGGGGGGTGGAGGAGGACAACGGGGGCGGCAGCGTGCTTCGGGCACGAGAGGCAGTCGGATCGGTCGACTACTCCCAGGAGAACTCGTACGCGCTGTCCAGCGGTCCGGTGGAGTAGCCCCGAACCCTGGGGGCGCGAGCCCCCGCCGTGAGCAACACCCCTCGCAGGATGCCCTCATGGTAGGCGTACGGCATGAAGTCGTGCTTGATCACGAAATAGCCGCTCTTCTCGTAGTGGGGGCACGTCATGGTCCTCTCCCCGTAGCTCACCGCTGCGCTGTAGCCGGAGGGGACCTGCTTGAGGATGCGCTTCACGTCGTTGCCCGCCAGCAGCAGCAGCGTCCTGCCCGCCGTGGAGGACAAAAAGTCCTTCGCGGACTGCTCGCCAATCCGGTGCAGCGTCACCTCGCAGCCGCCAAACAGGGGGCCCACCTCCCTCACCGCGGTCAGACACAGCTGCAAGAAGGTGGACACCGGGTAGCTGAAGAAGTCGATGTGCTGGCTCTCTCCAGTCGCGGCGCGACACCGCTGGGCCACACCCTCCCCCGCCAGCTTGCGCACCACCTCCAGCACGCCGTTGAAGAACATCCCGCGCGCCGTATCGCGGGGAGCCGCAAGTGCCAGGTTCCGCTCGATGTGGGCTTCCGAGTTGAGGTCCGACTCATACACAGCGGCCACGCTCTGCTGCCTCATGGAGACACCTCTCCTGTCTGACTTGGGGGAAGGGAAAGAAACCGGGCCCGCGCCTACAACCGGATCAGCTGCGCCCCGAAATGGACGTTCGCGCCCACCGCGGCCAACAACACCAGGTCACCGCTGCCCAGACGCACCCGGCCTGCTGCCAAATCCTCGGCCAGCAGAATCAGCTTCCCGGCCGCGGAGGTGTTGCCGTAGCGGTCCACGTTGAGGGCGACGCGCTCCTGGGGCAAACCCGCCGCTCGAATGAAGTGCTGCACCAGCCGCTTGTTGGGCTGGTGGAAGTAGTAGCGCTTCACCTCCGAGCGCAGCTCAGGCCGGTCAACCAGCACCGCCTCGAGGCACTGGCTCATATAGAAGGAGTAGCCCTTCGCCACCCGCGGCCCGTCCACCACGAAGGCCATGTCCGCCGGCCGCGCCCGTCCCTGGTACGGCAGCCGCAGCATCCCCCCGCCCCGACGAATCACCAGCTCCCCGTGGGCGTTGCCGGACATGGTCGCGAGGATGCCCTCTCCCTCCTTGCCGTCCGCGCGCAGCACCACCGCGCCCGCTCCATCCCCGAACACGTAGACGGAGAGATAGGCGTTGAGCGGCTTGCGCCCTGGGGCCGGAACAACCTCGGCGGAGTAGACATCCGGGTTCAGCTGCGGCGAGAGCAACGAGGACGCCACCACAGCCACCGTCTTGAAACGGCCGCCCTGCATCATCTTGTACGCCATGTCGAGGATGTAGGGCGTGCCGCCGCAGCCATCGTCGATGACCAGCGCGAAGGTGTCGGCGCGGCAGCCCAACCGCTGGTGCAGCGCCATGGCGTCGTGGTTGAAGTTCAGCTCGTCCGGCGAGCAGGTGACGACGAAGAGCGCATCCAGCTCCCGGGCCTCCACGCCCGCCTGCTCCAGCGCCCGACGCAGGGCGACCTCGCACATGTCGGTGTTCGAGGCCGGGTAGATGGGAAGATCTCTCTCGGGCGGAGGGATGGCCTGTCCCCGCACGTCGATGTCCCAGAGGTAGCGCCGCTCCCGAATGCCCGTCTTCTCGAGAATGCGGTCAGCGGACCAGCCCGGGAAGGCCGCGGCGAGTCGCTCGTTGCTGATAGCCCGGGAAGGAACAAAAGCGCCAGCGCCTGCAACGCGAACAGAGTTCATGTCCGCCCCTTGCTTGATTGCGGGTCTGTTCCTTGCATGGCGACCGACAAGCGGGACCCCATGCGACCCCCCACACCCCGGAGCCAACCCCTACTTCAGGGCAAGCCAGGGAAAGACACGCGACCATTGTTGGACCATGAGAGGGCAAGAATAAAGGAGGGCTGCGCGAAAAGCCCCGGGAGCTCTCCGCTGGTGAACAAAGCTCCGAGCAACCGACCTGGCCTCCAGTCCAACAGCACCGCCAGCAATCGGCCACTCAAACGCTCCATCCCCTCCTCTAGAGGAGGAACGGCAAGTCCCCTCAAGCCTTGAAGGATTCATTGTGCCCGCCGTCTGGGGCCGTAAGATGCCGCGTCCCCCATGCCTGCCCATCTTGCCCACACCCTGATCGCGCATGGCCTCCTCCCCCAAGACAAGGCCGAGGAAGCCTTACGTCATCAGGCGACGCAGGGTGGCGCCATCGACACCGCGCTGCTCGAGCGCCGGCTCCTGCCTGAATCCCAGGTCCTCCACGCGCTCGGAGAGGCCTCCGCGCTGCGCCCGGTCAACCTCGCCGACTTCGAGCCCAACGCGGACGTCGCGTCCTTCATCCCTCCGAAGATCGCCGACCGCCTGTGCGTGGTGCCGCTGTCGCTCGACGGCAACACCCTTCATGTGGCCTGCGGCTACCCGGTGCCGATGAAGGAGCTGGAAGAGGTGGGCTTCCTGCTCGGCAAGCCGCTCGAGCTGTGGGTGGCCACCGAGGTCCGCGTCCGTGAGTGGATCTCCGTCATCTACCGACAGCCGCTCGCGCCGCGCTACACCGCGCTCCTCGCCGCACTCGACCCCGAGCGGCCCCAGCCCGTCCCTGCCGCGCAGCCCGCGCCCGCCCCGGCTCCGAAGCCCGCCGCCGCCGCACCCGCCCCGGCTCCCGCGCCGAAGCCCGCGGTGGATGAAGCGGCGGCCCTCACCCTGGAGATGGTGGAGCGACTGGCGCGCTCCGTGGCCGCCGAGCCCATCCCGATTGAGAGGACGACGCCCGCCGCGCCGCCCGCGCAGCCTCAGCCTCAGCCTCAGCAGCAGGCTCAGCGGGCCCCGACAGCACCTCCGGCCGCGGCCACCAGCGCCGCACCCGCCCAGCCTCCGCGTCCTGCGGGCCCCACGGCTCCCGCGCCACAGCCTTCAGCCCCCATCCGCGAGCCGCTGCGCCTGAACATGCCCGAGCCCGCGCGCCCCGCGGCTCCGGCTCAGCAGGCCCACGCGCAGCCCGCGCCCGTCGCGCGCCCCGCGGCTCCGCCCCAGGTCCAGCAGCCCGCTCCCGTCGCGCGCCCCGCGCAGCCCACCGCTCCGGCCATCACGCGTCCCCCGGTACAACCCCAGGCGCAGGCCACCGCGGTCCAGGCTCCCGTGCCACAGCCCGTCGCCATGGGTGGGCCGCAAGCGCGCCCGCAGCTCGAGCCTCGCGCTCCAGCGGCCGCCGCGCCGCAGTCCGCTCGCGACGAGGTGCCCGAATGGACGCTCGCACAGGCACGCGCCGCCCTCAAGGAGTCCACGAGGGATCGCGATCGCCTCATCGACACCGCCCTGCGTTTCGGACGCCGCACCTTCGATTACGTGGCCGCCTTCGCCGTGCTGCGCGGCGCGGCCGTGGGCTGGGACGCGCGGGGCGACGGCCTGGGCAGTGACACGCTCTCGCAGGTGTCCATCCCGCTCGACGCCTCCAGCGTCTTCCGCACCGTGGCCATCACCCGCGGCAGCTACGCGGGGCCCATGCCGCCTGACAGCCTGACGAAGCACTACCTGGAGCTGTTCGGTCGGCAGCCGCCTCGCACCCTCTTCCTCTACCCGGTGGAGGTGCGCGGCCGGCTCGTGGCCGTCATCTATGGAGACTGCGGCCAGAAGCCCATCAGCCAGCGCCGCCTCTCCGACTTCATCCTGTTCTGCCAGGACATGCCTGGCGCCTTCCAGGAGCTCATCCTCTTCCGCAAGCAGCGCCTGGGCGAGCTGCGCAACGTCCTGGACTTCGACGTGGACGTGGACGAGCCCGCCGCCAACACCGGCACGGCGCCGAGCGCTCCGGCCCCCGCCAACATGGCCGCGGGTCTGGGGTGGAGCCCCTTCGTCACCCGCTCCGCCAACGCGCTGGGCCGCGCCGCCGCCATGGCCCCGCTGGTCATGTCCCAGGAGGAGCGCCCGCCTCCGGACTTCGGCCCCCTCCTCAAGCGCCTCACCGGCCCGGACGCCAACCAGCGCTCGAGCGCCATGGCCGAGTTGGCGCGCTCGCCCGAGGCCAGCGCCCGGGTGCTCGCCACCCACTTCCCCGGCCCCACCGCGTGGAGCCGTCTGCCCGTGGTGGAACTGCCCGAGGCCGATGAGCTGGGCCCCATCCCCGGAGCCCTCTCGCGGCTCGGTCGGCCCGCGGCCCAGGCCCTGGCGCCCCTGCTGGACTCAAGCGATCCGGACACGCGCTACTTCGCGCTCCTCACCGCTGGCAGCCTCCCCTACGTGGAGCTGGTGGACGGCGTGCTGCGCGGCCTCTTCGACTACGAGCCGGACATCTCCAGCGCCGCGCGCGTGGCCGCTGCGGCCCTCAAGCACCTGCCCCGCCTGGACGCGGCCCGGAAGGACCTGCGTCAGGAGCTCACCAGCCGGGACGCACTGCGCCGCTCGCTGGCTGCCCGTGCGCTGGGGACGTTGCACGACCGCGACGCCATCGAGGGCCTCATCCTCCTCACCGGCGGCGACGACGCCATGTGCGCCCAGGCCGCCGCCGAGGCGCTGCGCGAGGTGACGCGCGCCACGTTCGGCCTGGACACGCGCGCGTGGTCGGTCTGGTGGGCGGAGAACCGGCAGCGCCGCCGCGCGGACTGGCTTGTGTCCGCGCTGCGCCACCCCGAGTTGGACATCCGCCTGGCCGCCATCGAGGAGCTGAGCCGCTCGCTCAACGACGCGCTTGGCTACTACGCCGATGCGCCCGAGCCCGAGCGTGAAGCCGCCGTGCGCCGGTGGGAGGCCGCGGTGGCGGATCCCTCCCGGGCTCGCCGGCTGGCCCTGCTCTGATTCACGGGTGACGGGAGGGGCACGATGACCCAGGCGTGGATCAGCCTCGGGGCCTGCGCAGGGCTGCTGGCGCTGGCAGGCCTGGCCCTGGTGCGTGTGGGACGCAGCCCGATGGCGCTGCCCCTGTCGGTGCTGTGCATCGCGCTGTCCACGTGGAACTTCGCCGACTTCGCCCTGGCGCACTCGGGCGAGGCGGGCTGGCGCCTCATCGCCACGGGCGCGGCGCTGATGAGCGCTCCGTCGGCCATGCACTTCATCCTCTCCTTCGTGGGCGAGCGGCGCCGGCTGTCCGCGGTGATGTTCTCCGCGTACGGCGTCTTCGGAGCGCTGGCGGTCACCACCCTGGTGGGGCTGGGCTCGACGCGAGTGGCCGCGGCGGTGGTCTCGCGGGGCTTCGCCGTGACGGTGCTGGCGCTCAGCGCGCCGCTGTTGCTCGGTGGCTTCGGCCTTCTCACCTGGCACCTGCGCCGCGAGGTCCGCTCCACCGAGCGCACCCGAGCGGGGCTGCTCCTCACGGGACTGGCGCTGCTGGTGACGCTGCTGGGCACGGACATGGTGGCGGTGCTGGGCCCGGACGTGCCGCGCCTGGGCAACCTGGGCACGCTGCTGGGCCTGCCGGCGATCGCGGTGGTGGCGCTGCGCCTGCGCCTCTTCGGCAGAGATCTCTCCAACGCCCACGCGATGTACGCGCTGCTGCTGGCGTTGATGGGCGTGCTGTCCTACCTGGCCGTCTTCCAGGTGTTCGCCGCGCAGTACGGTGCGCTGGTGGTGGGGACGGCGGCCATCACCTTGGCGCTGCTGGCCATCACCCGCCGAGGCGTCATCGCCTTCGTCGCCCAGCGCGAGCGGCTGGAGCAGATGGCCACCCTGGGCCGCTTCTCGGCGCAGATGGCGCACGACCTGAAGAACCCCATCGCCGCACTCAAGGGAGCCGCGCAGTACCTCAAGGTGGAGCACGCGCAAGGGCGGCCCTGGGACGACAAGGGCGAGTTCTTGGATCTCCTGCTGGAGCAGGTGGAGCGGTTGGATCGCGTGGTGAACACCTACCAGCGTCTGGGCCGGGTGGAGCCGTTGATGCAGCCGCTGGACCTGAACCAGCTGGTGGCGAGCGTGCTGTCCCTGCAGACCTTCACCGGCCGCCCTGAGGTGGAGCTCCGGCGCGAGCTGACGGTGGGCCTGCCGCGCTGCGCGGGGGACTGGGATTTGTTGGCCAACGCGCTGGAGAACCTGGTGCGCAACGCCTTCGAGGCCATGCCGCGCGGGGGCATCCTCACCCTGCGAACACGGCTCGAGGGAACAGGGGTGGAGCTCAGCGTCGAGGACACCGGCGAGGGCATGAACGTGCGCACCCTCGAGCGGGCCTTCGACGACTTCTACACCACCAAGGCCACGGGGAGCGGGCTGGGGCTGGCCTTCGTGCGGCGAGTGGTGGAGGCCCACGGGGGACAGGTGACGCTGACGAGCCACGAGGGACAAGGCACCACGGTGACGCTGCGCCTACCGGCCTCCGACGTGCGCGCGGGAGCCCTGCTCGAGAGAGAAGTGGAGCCCTGGCCGGGCTGAGAGTGAAACGAGCTGCCGCTGACGAGCCCGCGAGGGCGCGGTAGCATCGGACGGCCCCGTACCAGGAGACGAAGCACCGTGGCCGAGCTGCTCAAGGGAAGCGTGTTGCTGGTGGATGATGACCCGGCTGTAGCCAAGGTGCTCGGCGCGCTGCTGGGCCAGGCGGGGCTCACCGTGCACACAGCCAGCCATGGGCAGGAGGCGCTTGCCCTGTTGGGCCGCAAGCCCATCGACGTGGTGGTGAGCGACGTGCGCATGCCCGGCATGAGCGGCATGGAGTTGCTCGCTGAGGTGGGGCGCTCCTGGCCGGACGTGCCCGTCATCCTCCTCACCGCACATGGAACCGTGCCGCTGGCCGTGGAGGCCATGAAGGCAGGCGCTGCGGACTTCGCCCTCAAGCCCTTCGACCGGGAGGAGATCCTCTTCAGCATCCGCAAGGCGCTCCTACGGGCGCAGCAACAGCAGGAGGGCACGCGTCCCCTGGTGAAGGAGGCCAGCAGCTTCGTGGGCCACAGCACCGCCATGGCCGAGGTGCAGGCGCTGCTGACGCGGGCGGCCACGGGTACCGCCACGGTGCTGCTGCGCGGCGAGTCCGGCACGGGCAAGGAGCTGGCCGCCAAGGCGGTGCACGACGCCAGCCCCCGTCGCGGCGGTCCCTTCGTGAAGCTGCACTGCGCGGCCCTGCCGGACACCCTGCTGGAGAGCGAGCTGTTCGGCTACGAGAAGGGCGCCTTCACCGGTGCGGCCACGCGCAAGCCGGGCCGTGTGGAGCTAGCCAACGGCGGCACGCTCTTCCTGGATGAGATCGGCGACATCACCCCGCAGGTGCAGGTGAAGCTGCTGCGGCTGTTGCAGGAGCGCGAGTTCGAGCGGCTCGGCGGCACGCAGACGCTGAAAGTGGACGTGCGCTTCGTGGCGGCCACGCACCGCAACCTCGAGGAGATGGTGCGCAAGGGCGAGTTCCGCGAGGACCTCTTCTACCGGCTCAACGTGGTGCCGGTGTGGCTGCCCCCGCTGCGAGCCCGGACCGAGGACATCGAGCCGCTCGTGCGGCACTTCCTCGACGTGCACGCGAAGGCCAATGGCAGGCCGCCCTTCACCCTGACGCCGGACGGACTCGCGGCCCTGCGGTCCCAGCCGTGGCCCGGAAACGTGCGCCAGTTGCAGAACTTCATCGAGCGCCTGGTGGTGCTGTCGGATGGGCCCCTCATCACCGGTGACGAGGTGATGCGCGAGGTCGCGCGGCAGCCGGGCATCGTCCCGGTGGCGCCCGCGCCCGTGCCCGTGAGTCCCTCGCCGAGCACCCCGGCCGTCCCCATGGCGGGAAGCACGAATGGCGAAGGGCGAACGCTGGAGTCACAGCGCAAGGAGATGGAGCGACAGGCGCTGGTCGACGCATTGAAGCGCGCCGGGGACAACCGCACCCTTGCTGCGCGCCTGCTCGGTATCAGCCGACGCACCCTCTACAACAAGCTCGAGGAGCACGGGCTGGTCTAAGGGAGCAGGCAGAGCCCGGCACGCTCGCCCGGATGCTTGGGAGGGAGGAAGTTTCGAAGCGCCTGAACCCGTGCTCCCCGAAATACCGCGTGCCCTCCATCTTCATGGACATGGGCCAGACACTTCGTCGGACGTCTCGTCGGTCTCAGGGTGCACTGCTGATCAGCCTGGGGCTCCTGCTAGGCCTCGCCTCTCCGGCCTGGGCCGTGGAGCTCCTCTACCCAGAGCGGAACGCCACCCGCGAGCTGGCGGTGAGCACGCCCGAAGGCCAGCCGCTCGGCAAGGGCTCGCTCACCCAGTGGACGGAGGGAGAGCGGCTCCACGTCCTGCTGACCTACCGCTACGACGATGGACGAATCATCGAGGAATCCGCCGTCTTCCTCACGCAACCGGAGCTCGTCCAGGAGCGCTGGAACTGGCGCGAGCGCAAGGAGGGGCAGACGACGCGACAGTTCACCTTCGACTTCGGCAGTGGACGAGCCGTGGGCCTCACCCGCGAGGGCGGCAAGACGCGCCGGTACACCGAGCAGTTGAAGGTGGAGCCGGGCCGCACCTTCGCCGGAGTGGGCTTCGCCCTGGTGGCGAAGAACCTGTTGCCACAACTGCGCCAGGGAGAGGAAGTGAAGCTGCAGGCCCTCGCCGCCACGCCCAAGCCGCGCAAGGTGAATGTGAAGCTGTCTCGCGAGGGAACGGAGTCCCTGACCCTCGCCGGACAGACACTCACGGCGGACCGGGTGGTCATCCATCCGGAGATCGGCCTTGCCTCCCTCGTGGTGAAGGCTCCGGACACGAACCTCTACTTCACCGGCTCCGGGCCCCCCGTGATGGTGGGCGGAGAGGGGCCGGTGCTCGAACCAGGAGACCCGGTGGTGCGCACCGAGCTCCTCCCGCAGCGACGAGCCCCCGCGGCGGCCCGGCGGCAGACCTCGCCCAACCGTTAAGCGCCCTACCCCAACCCTCCTGGGATGGGCATAGTCTGTGCGCCGCATGAGCATGGACGAGCACGCCTTGGAGAAACTCGGCTGGGGACCCTCCTTCCAGGAGGCCTGGGCCCCCCGCGCGAGTGAAGGAGAGGAGCCGGCGCGCATCGCCGCTGACTATGGCGTGGAGTACGTCCTGTACTCGGCGCGAGGGGACCTGAGGGCCACCGTCCCGGGGCGGCTGCGCATGGCCATCCGCAAGGGAGAGTCCGTGCGCCCGGTCGTCGGGGACTGGGTCTCCTTCGAGCCTCGCATCCAAGAGGGCACATCCATCATCCAGGCCGTGCTCCCCCGGCGGACGCAGCTCGCCCGCAAGGCCGCTGGCCGGACCGACGAGGAGCAGGTGGTCGCCGCCAACGTGGACGTGGTCTTCCTCGTCTCCGCGCTGACGCGAGACCTGAACCCGCGGCGGCTCGAGCGCTACCTGGCGCTCGCCTGGGACAGCGGGGCCCAGCCCGTGGTGGTGCTCACCAAGACGGACCTGTGCGAGGACGTAGAGGCGGCCCGCGAGAGCATCGCCGCACTGGCTCCGGACGTCCCCCTCCACACCGTGAGCAGCGTCACCGGTGAAGGCCTGGACGCGCTCTGGCAGTACATCGGCGGCAACCGGACGGTGGCGCTCATCGGCTCGTCCGGCGTGGGCAAGTCCACGCTCATCAACCGCCTGGTGGGCACCGCGCGCATGGTGGTGGGCGAGGTGCGCGAGGACGACAAGGGCCGGCACACCACCACGCACCGCGAGCTGTTCGTGCTGCCGCAGGGAGGCCTCGTCATCGACACACCGGGCATGCGCGAGCTCGGGCTGATGGAGAGCGAAGAAGGCCTGCGCACCGCCTTCGTGGACATCGAGGAGCTGGCAGCCGGGTGCCGCTTCAACGACTGCCGCCACGAGAAGGAGCCTGGGTGCGCCGTCCAGCAGGCGATCCGGGACGGGCAGTTGCCCTCGGAGCGCCTGGAGAACTACCACAAGCTCGTCGTGGAAGTGGCCCGCCAGGAGCGCCAGCGCGACGCGCAGGCCCAGGCCCGCGCGAAGCAGGACACGAAGAAGACCACGCGCGCCTTCAATGACTTCCAGAAGAAGCGCGGCCGGTGAACACCGCACCGGCCCTCTGTGGCGCTCTTTCATCCGCTCTCGCTCGGGGAACGGTCCAGGCTCCCGAGTGCTGAGCGCGCAGTGCGTCCGTGGCCAGTGCCAAGGCAGCGCGGGCCTGCACGACCAGGAGTGAGGACAACACCACGAGCACCACGAGAATGAAGGGCCCGCGCTGTCTCTGGGGAAGCTGACGGAGGCCGCAGTGGAAGAACAACCAGGCGAACAGGAGCGAGAACCCGAGTGAGCCGCCGATGACCGCCGTGACGAAGTGCTCGGGCGGTGCGGCGTGGATGACGAGCGCGCCGGCGACGATGAGGGCCACCGCGGTCGTCTGGGTTCTTCGTGAGGCCAGGGCCTTCACGAGCTGAGTGTAGACATGGGGGCACATGGCGCTCTCCTTGCCTCGAGGGAATCGAGACATGTCGTGGAAATCTCCCGAGCCCCGTCCGGGACCTGACCTGCACGCGCACCTGGGCCCAGGCTCGGCTCAATGGGAGAGCGAAGCGGAAGGGTGCACCTCGGGCTGAAAGCCCGCCAGGTTTCGGACGGATGGGAAGGGAGAGGATGGAGAGCTGGCGACCCGACCCCGCTACCAATCGCTCAGCGGTGGCGGCCTGTGGCCCGGACAGGCTCCGAGCTCTCGCTCTCCACCTGTGACATCACCCAGGAAGAAGCGGCAATGAACCCGATGCCGTGCCTCCTTGGGCGGCAGCCAGGTCTAGCGATCTCCTCACACGGCTCGAGCGTCATGGCCCTGGTCCTCTGCGAATAGAGTCTCCCGAAGGAAAGACGTTCCGACTCCGGGTTGTGAGCGCGGCCCGCTTCCGCCCGCCCCTCCTGGTGTGGACCCGCCAGTCGCTCAAGGCTCAGTGCACCGGATGGGAATGGCCAGACGCCCTCACCGCTTCGGCCAGGGCGTCGAGCTCCTCCTCGAAGTCGGCGATGAGCTCTCGCGGCTCCGGCACCAGGCCCGCGTCCGCCGCCACGCCCAGCGTCACGTGCCCCGCATAGCTGAAGATGCTCAGCCCCAGGCCCAGCCGCGCCGCCATGGGCACCCAGAACATCACGCCCGCGAGCCTCGCTCCCGCCAGGTACACCGGCCGCTTCGGCCCCGGCACGTTCGTCAGCACCAGCGAGGCCTTCCGCCTCATCACATCCACCGCCATCCGCTCCACCGGCGCCGGCGCCATCCCCGCCGCGGACAACATGCCGAACACCACCGCCGCCTCCGGCGAGCGCTTCAGATTGTCCATCCGCCGCTTCAGCTCCCACAGCCGCTCCACCGGGTCCGCCAACCCGAGCGGCAGGGGCAGGAACACCACCCCGAACCGGTTGCCCAGCTCTCTGGGAAGGGGCTCCCTCAAGGGCCGTAGGTTCACCGGGACGACCGCCCGCACGTCCTCCGGCGACTGTCCCCGCGCCTCCACGTAGCGGCGCAGCATTCCCGCCACCACCGCCATCACCACGTCGTTCACCGTGCTCCCGGTGCCGTGGCCGATCTCCCTCACCTTTCCCACCGGCACCGGCCGCGACCAGGCCACCCGCTTCTCTCGTCCGAGCTCGCCCGTGAAAGGGGACGGAGGATCCTGCATCAGCGTCAGCAACCTGCTCAGCGCCGAGGCACTTCGCGCCCCTTCCACGGCCAGGTCCATGAGCTGGATGGGCTCGGCCAGCAGCTCCGCGCCCCGCTTCCACGCGGCCCGCGTCGAGCCCAGCACCGTGCGAGCGCCCCGCAGCAGCCGGGCCAACCGCCCCGAAGCATCCTCCGCTTCCTCAAAGTCCTCCCTGCTCCCGCCCCCGGAGGCCCGCTCGTCCGTGAGCGACAGCAGCACCCGCGCCAGCGAGATGCCATCCGCGATGCAGTGGTGCACGCGCAGCAGCAGCGCGCCCCCGGCCGCATGGTCCTCCATGACGTGTAGCGCCCACAGCGGCCGGGAGGAGTCCAGGGGCGTGCTCATGGACTCGGACACCAGCGCCTCCAGCGCGGCGCGGCCCCCAGGTGCGCGCAGCCGTGTGCGCCGCAGGTGGTTCTCCAGACGGAAGGCGGGGTCATCCTCCCAGCGTGCGGTCCCCAGGAGTCCCCCGGGCACCACCCGCTGCCGGAAGCGAGGGTAGCGCTCCACCAACCGCTCACGAACCACGTCCTTCAACCTCTCCAGGTCCACGGGCTCGTCAAACCAGAGCACCGCCGTGATGACCATGAGGCTCGTGGGCTCCTCCATCTGGAGCCACGCGGCGTCTGCGTGGTGCATCCGCTCGGACATGGGTTACTCGGCCTGTTCCTTCTGCTCCTGCGTCTGGCGGCGGAACTGGAACGTCTGCCGGGAGGGCGTCTGCGCCGTCAGGGTGAGCGTATCCCCCTCCACGTCGTACGTGTACACGGGCCGCTGGAACTTCCCCTTGGACAGGCCGATGACGCGGGGCTTGCCACACACCGGCCCCACCGCCTGCCCGGACTTCGTCCACACCTGCACCGTGTCCTTCTTCTCGTCCACCTGGAAGGCCCCCCAGGAGCGGATCTCCAAGGTATTGCCCCGCCCCAGCGTGGCGTCCTCCAGCTTCGTGCGCAGCAGGAAGCAGCCCCCGGACGTCACCACCAGCGCGCTCTCGAAGTCCGGGCGCGGCTTCACATCCACGCCCTCCTCCTGCCCTGCGAGCCGAGGCCGCTCCTCGGGCCGGATGCTCGCCGCCTCCAGCGTCCAGCGGCCCACCACCTCCTCGGGAACCTTGCCCGCCCCCACCGAGGCGTCCGCGCAGGGATCTGTCGTCTCCTTCTCAGGGCTGGGCGGCGCGGGCTCGAAGGTGCGCCCGCATTGCTTGCCGCAGACGCGCGACACACAGGCCGAGTCGTCCGGGCCACAACCGGACTTCTCGGCGCACTGCGCCAGCGCGTCCAGCGCCTGCTCACACCCCTCCGCCAGACACTTGTCCACGCACGTCACATCAATGCACTGGGCCACGCACACCCAGTTGGCCGAGCCGCACCGGCCCGCCAGGGTGCGCGGCTTGCCCGCGGCCGATGCGCCCGCGGGGTTCTGTGCCATGGCAGACGGTGTCAGCAACAGGAGGAGCAGGACGAAGCTGGAAACACGCAGGTGGGTACCCTCACACGAAGCTCCACCGCCATGTGGTGACGTCCGACAGCTCCGGCAACGACAACTCCAGGCGGATCGTCTCGTAGCGGGCAAAGTCCCGGGGATCCACCCGCAGCAGGAGCACCGGAGTACAGGCCCGCGGACGATTGGGGAAGGTGTCGAAGGACAGCTCGGAGTCGAACCCGGCCCGGTAGAAGAGGCACAGGCCGTCCACGCGACCCTCGCGCACCACCGGCCGCTCC
Source organism: Archangium minus (assembly GCF_044360475.1). Taxonomy (NCBI): domain Bacteria; kingdom Pseudomonadati; phylum Myxococcota; class Myxococcia; order Myxococcales; family Archangiaceae; genus Archangium; species Archangium minus. The sequence goes on along the minus strand of NZ_CP043494.1, from coordinate 2,378,960 downwards.
AGCCGCAAACGCGTCGGCAGCGAGCCCGCGCGCAGCGTCTCCAGGTCGAGCGCGAAGGCGGGCTCCGCGTCGCACAGCCGCCGCTCCACGTCCTGCGGCCGAATAAACCGGGTGAAGTACGCGGGGTTCATCGTGTCCCGCAGCACCTGCAGGCAGGTGAAGTCCACGTCCGGCAGGCGCTGGTTCCAGATGAAGGGCAGGCGCGCCTCCTCGCGCAGCTGCACCGGCTCGAAGAAGACCTCGAACCGGTTGGGCAGGATGCGGCCCCCGCGTGCCAGGACGCGGTCCCTCAGCCCCAGCAGCTTCGGCACCAGCCCCGTGTCGAAGAGCGCATCCCCCACCTGCTCGTGGAGCAGCACGTCCACCTTCTCCGCCGGCTGGAAGCGCGAGCTGTCCGCGCGGACGAACTCGATGTCCGACAGCCCGTTGCGCCGAGCCACCCAGCGTGCCGTGTCCAGGTTGCGCGAGCGATCCACCGCATACAGCTTGCTCGGGCCACGCCTGGCGGCGAGGAAGGCCCGCAGGCCACTGCCCGTCCCCACGTCGGCCACCACCTGGCCTGGCTTCACGTAACGCTCGATGGCGCGCTGGTACGCGGCCACCCGCTCCGCATCCACCAGCCCCGTGTCTCGAGGGACCGGGCTCGACAGCTCCGGCCCCTCCACGAGCAGGTTGCGCAGCGTGCCCACCAGCGGCAGGTGGAACAGCCTCGATTGCAGGTCTCCCCAGGCCTGACGCGGCAGGTCTCTCAGGTTCGCCATATGTCCCCCCACGGCGCGTGGCGCCATGCTTCCGGCCCTAACCAGGTACGGAAGCCTGAATACCGGGAACGCGGGAAATCGGGAAGGGTCGGCGAACCAGACGTCACTCCCCCAACGGGGAGAGTTTCAGCGAATGAACACTCACGAGCGGCCCAGCACCAGAAGCTTCAGCGCCCCCTCGAAGGGCTGGCCGTAGTCGGCGGCGAGATAGCCCCGCATGCGCATGTGCAGGTCGGCCTCCACGCGGGTGCGGAAGATGGTCCAGGGCTTCTGAGCCATGGTCGCGACCGTGTAGATCATCATCCGCGGAATGGGCGCGGGCACGGCGCACACCACCTCCGTCATGCGGCCCGCCAGCTCGCGGTCCAGCTCCTTGAAGGCATTCGCGTAGCCAATCCGCGCGTTCACCATCCCCGTGCCATCGTGGAAGAAGCAGAAGGTCCCCTGCTGGTTCTTCACGAGCTGACGGATCTGATCGCACAGCGCCTTGCCGTTGAACTCATCGCCGTGCTCAGGATGCTTGAGCAACACCAGGCAGGTCGCCAGCGACGGCGCCTTGAGATTTCCCAGAGCCGCTCGTGTCATGGGCACCCGGTCGGAGGCGTGAGGTTCTGGCTTGGTGGGAACGGGCATGACGCTCACATTCTACGCATGGGAGCGACATTCCCCAGAACGGGTTGATCAGCAGCACCGTTCGTAGTCATCAGGACACGTCTATGACGGAAAGATGTGTCCTGATGGCTGTCTGATTTCCGGCGAGCTCCGGGAGTGCGGGGAGCGGTCCGGCTGTGGCGGGATGTCGGAGAGCGGAACGACGTGCGCGGAGTCCGCGAGGTGCACAAAATGGCCTCCGCGCATCCCTTCGCCCGGAGCCCCCCATGCGCCTCACACACTCGTTCTCAGCTCGTTCAGTCCTCGCCGCTCTGCTGCTGTCACTGATGGCTTGCGGCTCCGATCCAGCCACCCAGGATCTCGGAGGCCCCGATGCAGGTTCCGACACTCCGGCCGGCGGCAATGACGCAGGCACCGGCGGCGGCAGCACGATGACCTCGCGGCCGATCAGCGACTTCAAGAGCGGGGTCATCACCTACTACACGGAGGCGAGCGGCGCCGGGAACTGCAGCTTCGATCCCAGCCCCGAGGACCTGGACATCGCCGCCATCATCAAGACCGAGTACCAAGGCAGCGCGGTGTGCGGCGCGTGCGCGGAGATCCAAGGACCGAAGGGCACGCTGCGGGTGCGCATCGTGGACAGCTGCCCCGACTGCGAGACGGCGGGACACCTGGATCTCAGCCGCTCGGCCTTCTCGAAGCTGGCGGACCCGACCCTGGGCCGCGTGCAGGTGAAGTGGCGATTCGTCACCTGCCCCATGACCGGCCCCGTCCGCTACCGCTTCAAGGAGGGCAGCAGCCAGTGGTGGACCGCCCTCCAGGTGCGCAACCACCACAAGCCCGTGCGCAAGCTGGAGTGGCTCAAGGGCACCACCTGGGTGGAGGTCCCACGCCAGGACTACAACTACTTCGTGGAGCCCGCGGGCATGGGCGTCGGGCCCATCAAGGTCCGCGTGACCTCCTGGGATGGAGAAGTGCTCCAGGACACCCTGCCCAGCGTCCAGGCCGAGCAGATCGTCACCGGGCTCCGCCAGTTCACCCCCCTGCCGTGACGCCTCCCGCATGAGCAGGAAGAAACAGAGGAACGAGGGCACCTGGGCTCCCATCCAAGAGAGCCTCGATGCCTTTCAGCCCGCGCACCTCGCGGTCCGCCTCCGGGAGTACCTCGTCCCGCACCTCCCCTCGGGCACGCGGCGCCTCGACGCACCGACGCGCCGCGCGCTCCTCGAGGGGGTCGACGCACTGCTCTCCGAGCACGCCGGAGCCTGGTACACGAAGGCCGGCGTGCGGCTCGGCAACGAAAGCCTCGGCCAGGGCCAGGCGCCCAACACAGACATAGAGAGCCACATCCAGCACATCCTCTCCGCACTCGGCGCGGCCCACGTGTGGCTGTGCACGCTCGACACGTACTTCCGCTCGCTGGCGCTGCCCCCGGACGAGGCAGACCGCATGGAAGTGTTGTCGGACGCGGTACGGCGAGTCATCGACCTCACCGCCGAGGCGACCCGCGGCACGGGCGCATGGGACCACGCTGCACACCTCGCCCTGGGCTGGTTGTTGGAGTCACAAGGAATCCGCCGCACCGAGCGCGTCGAGCGAGCGCTGCGCGAGGCCCTGGCGGACTTCAAGAGCAGCGCGCCCCCCACCACCGAGCAGGCCCGCCAGGCCGCGAACACCATCGCCCTGGCGGCGGTGAAGGTGGACGTCCGCGTGCGTTACCGGGAAGAAGAGGTCTCCTGAAACCCGGCAGGGACGCTGGACTCAGGCCGGCTGAATGCCGAGCCGCTCGTCCCGGCGCCGAAGCCAGGCCACCAGGGGCAACGACAGCAGCACCATCCACGCCTTGCCCAGCACCTGCCCCAACAGGAAGTCGAGACTGCCAAAGGCGAGCTGGAGGAAGAGGACACTGTCGACGACGAGGCCCACGAGGCTGCTGGCGAGCACGGCCAGCACCAGGCCTCGCCGCTGCAGCGGGGTATAGACGGCAAAGTCAGCCAGCTCCGAGATGGCGAAGGCGCCGCTCGAGGCGACGACCAGCTGCGGCGGAGCGAGCACGCCCGAGAGCAACGCCCCCAGCGCGATGGCCAGCAGCGTCCAGCCCTTGCCGAGCCGGCGCTGCACCAGGTCGCGCAGCACGAAGGCGATGCCGACGATGAGGACGCCGCTCGGAGCCAGAATACCGGGTCCCACGGGAAGCAGGCAGGGGCCATTGTCCGGGCACACCACCCCGACGTGACCGATCATCCAGTTGGAGAGAGGAATCGAGGCCCCGAAGCCCGCCAAATAAAGGAAACCCTCGATTCGACGCTGTTCCATTGCAACCTGCTCCACGACGTAAAACCGAGGGGCCGAGCCACCCGGGGCGCGCGGCATAGCACGTTTCCCCGGAGCTGTCAGAATGGGCCCCAAGATGCCCGCGTTCGATCGCGCCACCTTCGATGACTCACGGTGGCCTCTGCTGCACCTCTGGCTTCCGGGAACACTCTCCGCGCAGGGACTCGAGGAGAGTCTCACCAATGTCAGCGGCTACCTGCACCGCGGCGAGAGGTTCCTGCTCATCCTGGACCTGAGCCGGGCGGGAATCATCCCCCTCGAGCAGCGCTGGCGGATGGTGGAGTGGCTCGATGCGCACAAGCAACTCCTGCGCGAGAGGATGATCGGCATCGCCATCATCATCTCCTCGCCCGTCGTCCAGCTGTCGGTCAGCGCAGTCCTGTTCGCCCGACCCCTCCCCTTCCCGAACATCTCCTGCACGAACCTCACCGCCGCGGAGGCCTGGGCGGCCGAGCGCCTCCGGGAGGAGGCGTGGCACACCCATGCCTGGAAGGGCCGCTGACGGCGGCACCCGCTACATCATCGGCGCCGTCGACTCGAGCTCCTGCGAGTCCAACAACCCCGTCTGCTTGAGCAGTGGCTGGGTGCTGGGAGCGCGGCCACGGAACTCCTGGAAGACCTCCAGCGGGTGGCGGCTGCCACCGAGCGCGAGCACCGTGTCTCGGAAGCGACGTCCGGTGCGGGCCAGCGCCTGCGAGTCAGCCAGCCCCGCCTCCTCGAAGGCGGAGAAGGCATCCGCGGAGAGGACCTCGGCCCACTTGTAGCTGTAGTAGCCCGCGGCGTAGCCACCCGCGAAGATGTGCGTGAAGGAGCAGAGGAAGCGATCCTCCGGGAGCGGCGGGAGTACCGTGTTCTCCGCGGCCACGCGCTTCTGCACCTCGAGGAAGCCGGCCTGCCCGTCGCTTCCGGGCTGGTAGCGGTGGTGCAGCTCCAAGTCCAACGTGGCGAAGTACACCTGCCGCAGCGACATGGAAGCGGCCCGGTAGATGCGCCCGGCGCGAATCTTGTCCTGCAGGTGCTTGGGCAGCGACTCACCGGAGTCCACGTGGCGCGCCAGCTTGGAGAGCGTCTCCTCGTGGAAGCACCAGTTCTCCATGAACTGGCTGGGCAGCTCCACCGCGTCCCACTCCACGTTGTTGATGCCGGCGGCCTCCGGGTAGTCCACACGCGTGAGCATGTGCTGCAGGCCGTGACCGAACTCGTGGAAGAGCGTCTCCACCTCGCGGAAGGTGAGGAGCGCGGGCTTGTTGCCCACGGGCGGCGTGGCGTTGCACACGAGGTAGGCCACCGGCAGCCGCAGCCCTCCGTCGGGCTTGCGCTTGCGGTCGAGCGCGCCATTCATCCACGCCCCGCCGCGCTTGGTGGCCGGACGGCTGTAGGGGTCCAGGTAGAAGGCGGCGATGTCCTTGCCCGACTCATCCGCCACGCGGAAGAAGCGCACGCTCGGATCCCACACGGGCACCTCGCCATCGGCGGCGCGCACGGTGACGCCGAAGAGCCGCTTCGCGGTGTCGAACAAGCCGTCCAGCACACGTGGCAGCGCGAAGTACGGCCGGAGCTCCTCGTCGGTGTACGCGTAGCGCTCCTCGCGCAGCCGCTCGGCCCAGAAGGGCACGTCCCACAGCTTCAGCTCGAGCGAGGCATTGCCCGTCTTGCGGCGCGCGTACTCGGTCAGCTCGGAGTGCTCCTTCCGAGCGCGCGAACGTGCGGCGTTGCGCAGCTCACCGAGCAACTGCTCGACTGCCTGCACGCCGGGCGCCATCTTCGCGGCCAGGCTCACCTCGGCGAAGGACGAGTAGCCGAGCAGGCGAGCCTTCTCCCGGCGCAGGGTGAGGATGCGCTCAATGAGCGTCCCATTGTCCGAGTCCCCGGAGGAAGCGCGGGTGACGAAGGCGCGGTAGAGCTTCTCGCGCAGGTCCGGCCGGCGCGAGTGCTCGAGGAAGGGCACGTAGCTGGGAGCATCCAGGGTGATGCGCCAGGGCCCCTTCTCGGGGGTGGGCTCGGGGGCGCCCTCGGCCAGTCCCTGCTTCGCCATCTGGGCGGCCATGGCGAGCGCGCTGGGCGGCAGGCCCTCCACCTCCTCGGGCTTCGTCAGCGTCATGGACCAGGCCTTGTTGGCGTCGATGACGTTGTTGGTGAAGCGGGTGGACAGCTCGGCCAGCTCGCGCTCGATGTCCTGGAAGCGCTCGCGGGCCTCGCCCTCGAGTCCCACGCCGGACAGCTCGGCGTCACGGATGGAGGCGTCGATGATGCGGTGCTGGGCCGGGTCGAGCGTCTTCCACTCGGGCCCCTCGCGCAGGCCCTTGAGCGCCCGGTAGAGGGGCACGCTCTGGCCAATGCGCATGAAGGTCTCGACGACATCTCCCTCGACAGCGGCGTGGGCCTGGCGCAGCTCCGGGCTGTTCTGCACGCCCATGAGGTGGTTCACCACGCCCCACGCGAGGCCAATGGGCTCGGTGATGGCGGACAGACGCGCCACCGTCGCTTCCCACGTGGGCTTCACATCACGCTCGAGCGCATCGAGGTCGGCGTTCAGGCGCGCCAGCAACTCGCGGATGGCCGGCTCGACGTGCTCCGCGCGGATGCGGTCGAACTTCGGGAGTCCTTCGGTCTGAAGCAGCGGATTGTCAGAAATGGAGGCAGTCATCACCCGCTGACGTTAGGGCAGCCGCTCTCAGTTGGCAGCAATCACGTGGGGGATGCCAGGCGGGCAGTCAGGGAGTGCACGTCCTTGGAGACCGGGAAGCCGCCAGGATGTTGGAGCAGTTGACAGGCAACGGGGCGCACTGCACTCACAGCAAGCCATGATCTCCCTCGCCCTCGCGGCCTCGCTCGCCGCCGCCCCCGCGCCCCGCGCCGCCACCTCGGCGGAGACCGTCGTCCATATTCCGCGGACGGACGCACTCCAGGGAGTCACCGCCTTCCTCGACCGGGCGGGACAGAGCGCCGCCCTGCTGCGGCCCGTCGTCTGGTACGCCGAGCTCCACCCCTTCCTGTCATTCGACCTGAGCCAGCCGGCCACCCTCACCCGCCTGGGCATCGACCCCACCGGCCCCCTCACCGTCTCCCTGCGCGGGGGAGGCCGCATCTCCTGCACGCGCCTGACGGACCCGAAGGTCTTCCAGCAGAAGGCCGCGGAGATGCTGGTCACCGCGAGCGGCAAGGCCGAGGCGACCCCCACCACCTCCGGCGGAGTCACCACCGTGAACGTGCTGCGCGAGTCCGGAGGCCGGGCGGGCTATGCCCTCAAGGGACAGGAGGCGTGCGCCTTCTCCAGCGCCAGCGGGGGCTTCGTGGACGATGGCCAGGGGCAGGTGCTGCTGAAGGAGGCCTCGCGGCTGGTGAGCAAGGCGCCCAAATCCGATGCGCGGCTGGCCCAGCTTCCCGGCTCCGTGTACGTGCTGCTGCCGGGCCGCGGCATGGTGGTGGGCGTGGACGGAAGCGCCACCGAGTTGCGGCTGGAGGGCACCGCCACGCAGCTGCCCCTGCCCCCCTTCCAGGCCTCGGGAACGAGCCCCTACGGCGCGATGAAGCCCGAGGGACTGCTCTTCTCGCGAGCGCGGGTGGCGCCGGCCGGGGTGTCCCAGGCGGTGGGCAGCGTGACCGCGAGCATCCAGCAGGTGTGCCCCTCCTGCCCTCCGGCCCAGGTGGCCTCGGTGGCGCGCGCGGTGGCCGAGCACCTCACCGGCCATGTGTTGATGGTGGTGGACGGCGTGAGGTCGCGCCCCAACCTGCGCACGCTGGAGGGCCGCTTCTTCGCGCCACGCCAGGCCTTCGCCGCCGAGGTGACGGACGCCGCGGCGGTGAAGAGCGCGCTCGCGCCGCTGGCGAAGTTTCCCGGAGCAAAGGCGACGGAGGATGGGTACGCACTGGATGTGAAAGGGGGCACACTCTTCGTTCGGCTGAAGGGCCGTCAGCTCGTGGTGGGCAATGACGAGGCGGTGAGCCGCTCGCTGCTGGCCGCGCTGCCCCAGGCGGGCGCGAAGCTGCCCCACGCGGTGGAATACACCGTGGACCCGAAGCGGCTGGCGAGCGGGTTGAACCAGGTGTCACTGATGGATGTCGTCGCCGACAAGCAGCTCGCCGGGCTCTTCGCCATGGGGCTCGAGCTGGGCCCGCTGCTGAGCCGGAGCGAGCGCATCTCGGGCTGGCTCGACAGCACCACGGGTGGGGCGCACCGCTTCTCCACCACCTGGACGCTGCCCGCCACTCCCTGAGCCCCATGACGCAACAGCGTTACACCAGTTAGCAGTGTTGCAGGCTGGCTTTCTTGTAATGCCAAAAGCCAGGAAACCGACGTGCGCGCAAACCACATGCCCAAGGCCCGCTGCATGCCAAGGGGTGTGACAAGTGCGTGTCATCCTCCTGCTAAAGCAATGCATTGCGTCAACGCTTGACAACCATCGCAATGCGTCATCGAGCACGCGTGCTCGGCCAGGTAAAACCTTCATGTCGCTGCGCTGACAAAACGGAATCATTCCCTCTGAGCGAGCAAGAAACAGAAGGCATAGGCAAACTCACTTATCCGCCCTATGCGTTCTTGTCTCTCGCGCTCCACAGGGGCGTGTGTATATTCAAGAAGACGCTCAGCCAGCGCAAACCTCTCAAGACCCATTTTTGCAAGGTCTGAGAATCCGCCAATACCATCACATTTAATGAGTCCCATTAAGCGGGAAGGGCTGTCAGACCCACCTGCTACTCACGCGGCCGATGTTTGCAATGACTGAGCGCGTGGTGTCGTTGCCGTCATGAATCAAATCACCCTGGAGAGGTATACAACGATGAGAAAGTTGATGAGCAGCGCCGTGTGCGCCATGGCAGTGGCGACCTCGTTCGTGGCCGTGCAGACGGAGGCCCAGGCCGCCGCGCCCGTGTCCGTGAGCTACACCTTCGCGCAGGGCACGCAGGGCTGGACGGCTGGGTTCGCCGATCTTCCGACGGATTACGTCCAGACGGGCATCTACAACACCGCCTTCGGGTGGGGCACCATTCCGGATCAGTCCTCCGGAGTGAGAGGCCTGCTGCTCCAGAGCACCAACCGCAGCGACGATGTCTTCATGTACATCACGAAGAAGATCGACGCCTCCGTGGGCCTGGCTCCCAACAAGCAGTACACCGTCTACCTGAACTTCGACCTCGCGACCGACGCCAGCGAGGGGTCGATCGGCATCGGCGGCTCCCCGGCCAACTCCGTCTACGTCAAGGCCGGGGCGGTGAATTTCGCGCCCGCCCTCTACGTGCAGGATAACGGCGGCACCCCGTACTACTTCATCAACGTCGACAAGGGCTACCAGGCCAACAGTGGCGCCGACATGGAAGTCATTGGCAACCTCGCCAAGCCCAACTCGGACGTGGAGGGCTACCAGCTGAAGCACTTCGAGCACACCTTCACCGTGACGACCAATGCCAAGGGTGAGGCCTACCTCATCATCGGCACCGACTCCGGCTACGAAGGCTTCACCCGGATCTACTACACGAACATCCAGGCCAGCTTCTACTAAGCCTTGCCTCACAACGCAGCACATCCAACACCCAAGAAAGGGAGTTCCATGAAGAAGCTGATGAGCAGCGCCGTGTGCGCCATGGCAGTGGCGGCCTCGTTCGTGACCGGGCAGACGGAGGCCCAGGCCACCACCCCCGTGTCCGTGAGCTACAACTTCGCGCAGGGCGCGCAGGGCTGGACGGGCGGGTTCGCCGATCTTCCGACGAATTACCTCAGCTCGGGCATCTACGAGACCGCCTTCGGGTGGAGCGCCATTCCGGATCAGTCCGGGGTGAACGGCCTGATGATCCAGAGCCATAACCGCAGCGACGATGTCTTCATGTACATCACGAAGAAGATCGACGCCTCCGTGGGGCTGGCTCCCAACAAGCAGTACACCGTCTACCTGAACTTCGACCTCGCGACTGACGCGCCAGGAGGCGGGTTCGGCACTGGCGGAGCACCGGCCGAGTCCGTCTACGTCAAGGCCGGGGCGGTGAACTACGCGCCCGTCCTCAACGTGGAGAACCACGGCAGCACCCCGTACTACGTCCTCAACGTCGACAAGGGAAATCAGGCGACTGATGGCGCCGACCTGCAGCTCGTTGGCAACATCGCCAAGCCTGACTCGGAAGTGCCCGGCTACCAGCTGAAGCACTTCGAGCACACCTTCACCGTGACGACCAATGCCAAGGGTGAGGCCTACCTCATCATCGGCACCGATTCCGGTTACGAGGGCTTCACCCGGCTCTACTACACGAACATCCAGGCCAGCTTCTACTAAGAGGCTGTTTCGCTAGAAGCTTCCGTCATTTCCTCGCCCGAGGAGCAGTCGATTTAGGGCGAGGCCTGGCGTGGAGACATTCTGGAGACGCGCCGGGCCTGAAACCACCGGGGCCGGAAACCGCTGAGCTTCCAGCGGCTTCCGGCCCCGATTGCATTGGGTTCGTCACCCCACCCATCCCCACCGAGGCCTGAATCAGCGACGAGGGAGGAGTGAGACCCAAGGGCTGAGGCATCCCCTCATTTAGCAAGCTGGCGAGGAGGGGGTCGGTAGGCTGTTTAGTTCGAGCAGTAGGGTCATGGACGTTACCGGAGAAGTGGGTACTTCAGCTATCAACGAGCAGCAGGTCCATGAATTCCTCTCCAGCCTCTTCGCCGAGGACGTCCACGCCAAGCGGGTGCTGTCACTGTCGCTGGCGACGCTGGGGGTCATCCACGCCGCGAGTTTGTCGGTGTACGCCATCGGGCAGGCCGTGGCGGTGGCGCGAGGCACCAAGGGCAAGCACGGGGTGAAGCAGGTAGACAGGTTGCTGTCCAATGCGGGCTTGAACGTGTGGCACCTGTTCAGTCTGTGGGTGCCGTACATGCTGGCCCAGCGCACCGAGGCCGTCATCGCCTTGGACTGGACGGACTTCGACGATGATGACCACACCACCCTGGTGGCTTCGCTGCTGACGAAGCACGGCCGCCCTACGCCCCTGGTGTGGCTGACAGTGCACAAGTCCACCCTCAAGGGCCAGCGCAACGACGTGGAGGACACCGTCCTGCTACGCCTGCGCGAACTGATTCCGGGCGAGGTGAAGGTGACGGTACTTGCCGACCGGGGCTTCGCTGACCAGGCACTGTATGCGCTGCTGGCGCAGTTGGGCTTCTCGTACGTGGTGCGCTTCCGCAAATCCATCACGGTGACGAACACAGACGGGGAGCGCAAACCCGCGGGGAGTGGGTGCCGAAGTCGGGCCACCTGCGCACGCTCAAAGGAGCGCGAGTCACGGCGGACGAGACAGAAGTGGCTGCCGTGGTGTGCCTGAAGAAGAAGGGCATGAAGGATGCTTGGTGTCTGGCCACCAACCTGGTGGATGCCTCCGGTGCCGAGGTCGTCGCGCTCTACCGCCGCCGTTTCACCATCGAAGAGGGTTTCAGGGATGTGAAGGACTTGCGCTTCGGTATGGGCCTGTCTTCGGTGCGCATCGCCGAGACGGACAGGCGAGACAGGTTGCTGCTGGTCAGTGCCCTGGCGTGCGCGCTGCTGACGCTGCTGGGGGCCGCGGGCGAGAGTCTCGGCATGGAGCGCTACCTCAAGGCCAACACCTCCAAGAAGCGCACCTACTCCCTCTTCCGTCAGGGATGTATGTACTACAAGGCCCTGCCCATGATGCGAGAAGCCGAGTTGCGTCCTCTCATGGAGCGCTTCGCCCAACTCGTCCGTGAGCAGCTCGTTTTCCGCGAAGCTTTCGGTCTCATCTAAAATGAGGGGATGGCTCAGACCCAAGGGCCCTCACCGGCCCTCGAGCCCCTTCACGCTCGTCCGCGCAGCAGGTTATTAAACGACTTCTAGCCTGCCGAGTGGTACGACGAAAACCGACCCTCAATGCGCGGTCTGCGTAGGAGAATCGTATGAGTCTTCTGGTACTATGTGAGTTCAGAGCACGGACCGACGGGGAGACAGAGTTCCTGCGGGTGGCGCGGGCATTGGCATCCGCCGCTGCGACCGAGCCGGGAACGTTGCGCTACCAGTGGTTCGTCACGCAAAGGCCCGGTCATTATTCGATCATTGAGGAGTACGTCGACGCTGACGCGGCCGAAACGCATAACAACCATGTGGATTCACTGCTCCGCGAACTCTTTGCGGTGGCTGATCTGGTGTCGGTGTCATTCTACGGGGAGCTCAACCAGTACTTGCGCGAGTGGATTTCCGGCCGCGAGGGTGTTGCAGTCAATTTGCCGTTGTGACGTCGCCCGAGCGCCCCCAACCTACGGGCAAGCCCAGCTCCCGCGGAAGCTCGAGGGGGTGTCAAAGAACTTGAGTAGCACCATGTGACGAGACACGCGGCGGGAAGGAGAAGAGCGGGAAACGCGCCGAGAAGTCCGAACGGCCCTGGCCTCGCTCCGTGGCCGGCCTATGGTCCGCCGTCACGCTGCCGTCACTCCTCTTTCGCTAGTTCACCGCGCTCGCCACGAGCGAGGACATCAGCGCCACGTTTTCTTACGGCAATCCCTTCCCGTCCCACGCTCGGTTGACCGCGCACTCACCAACACCGGCCTGCGCTCCGCCACCGAGTCCCTGCGCACCGCCTTCACCCAGGGGGGGGCCGGCGCCGCGGCGGACGAGCTCGAGCACCTGCTCGCGCAGCGGTCCGGTCAGTAGAGGTTGTCCTTGTAGTCCTTCTCCAAGCCCTTCTGGAGGAGGCCGGTGACGCCGGGAACCGACAGGAGCGCGCCCGCCAGTCGGGCCCCGAGGCCCTTGTCGCTGTTGAGCTTGAGGTGCGCGACGAACACCTTCGCCGGATCGACGCTCTCGGTCCGCGTCTGGAGGGGCCAGAGCCGGGCGCGCACGAGGGTGGGGCTCTCGCGCAGTTCGAGGGCCGGCTGGTCGATGCCGATGACCAGCGTCGGTGTCTTGCCCTGGACGGTGAAGCGCGCGCGCACCGCCTCCTCGCCGGTCGTGAGCCGCGCGCTCCCCGAGAGCTGGACGACGTGCGTGGAGCCGGGAATCAGGAGCGTGGCGGCGACGTGCGGCTGGACGACGATGTTGCGGAAGCTGTCCACCCGGCGGTTTCCCGGGCGATCGGCGAACCAGGCCCTGCCATCCTGGAGACTCGCCATCGTGCCCGCCGGATCTCCCCGGGGGCTGAGGTCTGCGCGTCCCTGGGCGTCGATCGTCGCCAGCGCCATGAAGCGGCAGGCGGCCAGGAAGGTCTCGGCATCCCGTGGCGTGGCCACGCCAGGCGAGGCCGCCCAGAACTCCGAGCGGAGCAGTGCCTTGGCGCAATGGCCGTAGCACTCCTCGACCGTGACGCGCAGCACGCCCTCGTCCACCCGGGCCACCCTGCCGTTGACGCGCAGGGTCTCGCCAATGCCGGGCAGCAGGAACAGCGAGCCGAACCCCATGCCCGGCCGGGCCAGCGTCGGGTCATCGAGCAGCGCGGTGGGCACGCGCAGCTCGTGCGCATCGCCCCCGGCGAAACCAGGGGAGCCGCCACCGAGGGTGACGCCGATGCGCGGAGCCTCCCCGAACCCGGCGAACATCACCGGCGACGCGGCGAGCCAGCGCAGCGCCCCTTCGTCCAGATGATCAATGACCTTGAGGTTCACCGGCGCCGGCGTCTTGCCGATGCGGGCTTCCAATTCAGCCACCGTGGTGATCGCGCCATTCATGAGAGGCTCCTGGGTTCGGGCGCGCCTCGAGGCCGTGCGCGCGGTGGGGTGTCTCCGTCCCTTCAACCTGCGCCGGATTCGCGCTTGACCGCAAGCCGCAACCTGGACAACTTGTTTCGAGATTCGGCCACAACCTCTGAACCGAGCCCGCATGCGCCTCTCGGACGGTGTCTCCCAGCACCTGGATGTCGATCCGGACGAGATCTCCCGGCCCGTCTTCGTAGTGGGGATGGAGCTGGTGACCGGAGGGATGGAGCTGGACTTCCACACCCACCGCAAGGCCCAGCTGTTCTTCGTGAGCCGCGGAGAGGTGACCTGCGAGGCCTCCAACGCCCTGTGGCTCGTTCCGCCTCAGTCGGCGTTGTGGCTTCCCGGCGGGACGAACCACCGCCTCAAGGGCCGGGCCCCGCTCGAGGGGCTCGCGCTGTTCGTGGAGCCCGACGCGGTCGCCACCCTGCCGGGGGAGTGCTGCGCGGTGTCCGTCAGCCCGCTGCTCCGCGAGCTGCTGCTCCGTGCCGCGGCGCTGCCCGTCCTGTATCCGCTCGACGGGCCCGAGGCCCGGCTGGTCACCGTGCTGCTCGATGAACTGGCGACGGCCCAGGTGGAGCAGCTGCGCTTACCCATGCCCACCGACGCGCGGCTCCGGCGGCTCGTCGAGCTGCTCACCGCCTATCCGGCGGACGGTGCCACCCTGAAGGATTGGGCGAAGCGGATGGGCATGAGCGAGCGCACCTTGAACCGCCTGCTCGTCCAGGAGACCGGAATGAGCTTTGGCCGGTGGCGCCAGCGGTTGCACATCATCCTCGCCCTGCAATGGCTCACGCGGGGCGCCTCCGTGCAGAGCGTGGCCATGGACCTCGGCTACGAGAGCGCGAGCAGCTTCGTGACCATGTTCCGCAAGGCGCTCGGCACGTCGCCCGCGCGCTACATCACGCGGCGGCTCGACCTCGCCGACGCGGGCGGTGGCGATCTGAGATAGATGGCGGGCATGAGACCCGCGCTCCTGCTCGCCACCTTCCTGGCGCTCCCGGCTCTGGCCGCCGAGCCGCCCGCCCCCAAAGCCCTCGTCCTCAAGGCCGCACACCTCTTCGACGCGAGGAGCGGCCGGCTCGTCTCCCCCGGCCAGCTCGTCGTGGTGGAGGGCCGCATCGCCTCCGTGGGCCCCGGGGCCGCCATGCCCCCGGGCGCCGAGGTCCTCGAGCTGGGGGAGGCCACGCTGCTCCCCGGCTTCATGGACGCCCATACCCACCTCACCGGCGAGCCCGGCGAGGACTGGCGTCAGGACGTGCTCGACTCCTTCCAGCGCACCATCCCCGAGCAGACGCTCGACGCGCTGCCCTACGCGCGCGCCACACTGTGGGCCGGCTTCACCACCGTGCGCAACCTGGGCGCCTCGGACTTCATCGACGTGGGGCTGCGCAACGGCATCCGCCGCGGCAAGGCCGTGGGCCCCCGCATCCTCACCGCCACCGCAGGCCTCGGCTCCACCGGCGGTCACTGCGACGAAGGCAACTCCTTCCGCAAGGGCGTGCTCGCCGACGAGACGGGCCGCGGCGTCGCCGATGGCCCCGAGGCCCTGCGCGCCAAGGTGCGCGAGAACCTCAAGTACGGCGCCGACCTCATCAAGGTGTGCGCCACCGGCGGCGTGCTCAGCCTCAATGCCGACGTGGGCTCACCCCAGCTCACCCAGGCCGAGCTGGACGCCATCGTCGACGAGGCCCATGCCCACCAGCGCAAGGTGGCCGCCCATGCCCACGGTGCCGAGGGTGCCCGCCGCGCCATCCGCGCCGGCGTGGACTCCATCGAGCACGGCTCCTTCCTCGATGACGCAGCGCTCGCCCTCATGAAGCAGAAGGGCACCTATTACGTGCCCACCGCGCTCGCCCTCCAGGGCGTCCAGGAGCGGCTCGACAAGGGACTGCTCGCCCCGGAAACCGCCCTCAAGGCCCGCACCGCCAGCACCGCCCACAAGACAGCCATCCGCAAGGCCATCTCTACCGGCGTGCGCATCGCCTTCGGCACCGATGCCGGCGTCTTCTCCCACGGCCGCAACGCCGAGGAGTTCGCCCTGCTCGTCGCCGCCGGCCTCTCCCCCGCCGACGCCCTGCGCTCCGCCACCTCCGTCAACGCCGAGCTGCTCGGCGTCCAGGACTCGTTGGGCACCCTGGAGACGGGGAAGATCGCCGACGTCGTCGCCGTCCCCGGCAACCCCCTCCAGGACATCCGCCTCACCCAACGCGTCTTCTTCGTCATGAAGGACGGCGTCGTGTTCCGCAATGACAGAGGCAGGGTGTCACTCCCCTGAGAGAACCCAGGCCAGCCTCCACCACCGGCGCGTCCAGCAACGGCTGGAGCATTCACGAGCTCGTGTCCACCAGCTCCAGCAGCGTCGCGCCCCCTGGGAGATGTGCGTCGAAGAGATGCCCTCTGCGCAGAACGCGCCGCGGGACGACACGGAGTCGCCGAGCGGGTGCGCATGCCGAGGCTCAACGTTGGGCCTGGATTGTCTGAACGCTCCTGATACCGCCTCGCGACGAGGGAGCCTCGGTCTCCACCTGCAGCACGCGGCGCGCCTCGCTTTCGATCCACAGGATGATCTTCCGCGGCGCCTTCTCCAATTCCTTCTCTCCGGTGGACTCGAGCAGCTCGACCTTGTAGCTC
The DNA here is from genome assembly GCF_044360475.1 of Archangium minus. Lineage (NCBI taxonomy): Bacteria > Pseudomonadati > Myxococcota > Myxococcia > Myxococcales > Archangiaceae > Archangium > Archangium minus. The sequence goes on along the minus strand of NZ_CP043494.1, from coordinate 2,362,949 downwards.
GCGACGTCCTTCTTCAGCCTCGCGAGACCCGTGACCGGGCCAGCGAAGGGAACGGAGACCCGCCAGGTGGAGAAGGGCTTTCCAGTAGCCATTTCCCCCGGGTCGAGCACCCGAACGCTCCCGGTGAAGCCCGGCGCCAGGGGAAGCGTGGCGAGGGCAAGCTCCAGCGGAGCGCCCGGGAACAAGAGCGGTGTGTCTCCCACGTGCTGGTTGAACTTCACCGCGCCGGCACCCTTGCCCTCCGCGTGCAGGAAACCGTCGATGACTTCCAGTCGCGTCGAGGCACCGGGAGACCGGCTCACCCACCGGTAGGGAAGCAAGGTCTTCGCATCGAGCCAGAAGCGGTGCTCGAACGTCCCCGCCTGGGTGCGGCCCTTCTCGGTGATGATGAGCGCGTCACGCTTCTTGTCGCGCTTGCGCTGGATGATGCGTTTGGCCGTCCCCACGGAGAAGCTCCAGGGCATCCCCTCACCGGGAAGCGTCTCCTGGATGCTCTGGTACTGGAGCACGCCTGGCTTGAGCAGCGAGGCCTGCATCCGCGCGGTGAGGGACGACAGAGAGGGCTCTGGCCGGACCGAAGCGGAGGACGCCTGCGCCGGCAGGGGAGCTGCTGGAGGTTCCGTGGGGCTGGGAGCGGCGGAGGGCTCCGGGATGGGCTGGGACTCCGGAGCCGAGCTCGCTACGGCCTCTGTCTTCCCCGGCTGGCCCTCCACGCGAAAGGTGTTCATGAAGCGTTGGATGGCGTCCTCGGGGGGCAGCGTTTCACCGCCCACCTCGATGGAGACGAGCCGCGTGCCGATGAGCACCAACCGCCCCACTGCCCGATAGACCGACTCGTCGGTGGACTCGAAGCGGTAGTCGAGCGCGGGGAGCTCGCCGACATGTGTGGCCTCCTGGCGGACGATCCGGAAGCTTCCGTTCTCCGCACTCGTGTCCAGATACTTCTGGAGGGACTTGGCAGGCGGCTCCGAGGACTTGACCTTCGAGAGCGACGCGCTCAGGACCCACCCCTCCGAGGGGTACACATAGTGGCAGTCCAGCTCGTCCGCCTTCTCGTTGCATGTTGGCACCGCGGGAAACTCGATGCTGAACAGCCCGCCCACGGACGTCACCCGCTGTGGCGAGCCTCCGGGGGAGGGCTCGGAGGCCGCGGACTCTCCGCACAGCAGCGACAAGCCCACCGACATACACAGGGAAGCGACGACTCGCCGTGAACAGAAGAGCATGAGGGCAAGGTGTACCACGATGGCCCCCGTGCCTCACACTGGCGGGGGCCCTCATTACCACCCGGCCCGTCCCGCGCCGGTCAATCCTTCCATGACAATTCGAACTGCTGTTTGCTTCCAGATTGTCGCGGATGGCCCCGAAGAGCTCCCGACTTTGGAAATGGCCGGGGCCAGAAGGTGCCAAGGAGAGTGATAGGATGCGCCAATTGATAAAGGTGGCCAGGCTGTTCCTGCTCGCTGTGCTCGCCATCGGAGCGGCGAACCGCGCCAGGGCCGCCGAGCCAATGCCTCCGCACCAGACGTTCACCGTCCAGTCCGCGACGCTGAAAGAAACCCGGCGCATCAACGTCTACACGCCGCCGGGCTATGAAGCGGCAGGGTCCACGCGCTACCCGGTGCTGTACATGCCCGACGGCGGTGAGCAGGAGGACTTCCCCCACGTCGCCACCACCGTCGACACCGCGATCCGGGCCGGAGAGATGAAACCGCTCATCCTGGTCGGCATCGAGAACACCGAGCGCCGACGCGACATGACCGGTCCCACCCAGGTCGACGAGGATCGCAAGATCGCCCCACGCGTGGGTGGCTCCGCCGCGTTCCGTGGCTTCATCCGTAACGAGCTGATGCCCCAGGTACGCCACCGGTACCGCGTGACGGACGAGACCGCGATCATCGGCGAGTCGCTCGCCGGTCTGTTCATCGTCGAGACCTTCTTCCTGCAGCCCAAGCTGTTTGGCACCTACATCGCCCTGAGCCCGAGCCTGTGGTGGAACGGCGAGGAGCTGGTGCGCAAGGCTAGCGAGCGCCTCACGGCTCAGCCGGACCTGCGCAACACCCTGTATCTGTCATCCGCCGACGAAGAGAACATCGCCCCCGCCGCCGCGCGCCTGGCGGAGACACTCCGCGCGAAAGCCCCCACGGGGCTGAAGTGGCAGTACGAGCCCAGGCCGGACCTGCGCCACGACAACATCTACCGCACCGTGTCACCGGGAGTGCTGCGCAAGTGGTTCGCGCCCACGCCCAAGTCTCCCCTCCCCCAGTCGAAGGGCACCTCCGAGAAGGGCCAGCCGAGGAAGAGCGCCCCCGCCCGGTAGAACATCCCGCCTTGAGCGGCTGTACAGTTCGGCAATGGAGAGTGGCAAAGCACCCAGGCACCCGTTCCTTCGCGGCCTCGCATGGGCGCCGTGTCTGGGATTCCTCGTGATGTGGGCCACGAGCTACGGGTTCTATACCTCCGTGGGCATCGACACAGACCGGCGCGCGGAACCCACGGCGATAGAGGCCCACGTGCGCGTGCGCTGGCCCGGCAATGGCGCCTTCCTGGTCGGCGCGGATCAATTCAGACTGCCCCCGGACCAGCCACTGGATGTCCTCGACTTGGGAGCCGCCTTCTTCCGGGAGCCCCGGCGGCCAGCACCGCGCTCCGTGTGGAACCGGATGGGCTTCTGGCTCATCCACGAGGAATTCCCGCCCACGCAGCTTCCGGTGCGCAGTCCGGAGAGGGCAGTGGCCACCTGGCTGGGGGTGCCGAGCTGGCTACCCGTGTTGCTGACCGGTATCTGGCCCTTCCTCGCATGGCGGCGCGAGCGCCGGAGGAAGACACCGGGAAGTCACTCGACTGACACGGCACAGTGATTGTGTAACATTCACAGTGAGTATGTGTCTCTATTGACCTCTTAGGGTTTGGCCCCAGAATGCGAGGCATGAATCCACAGACAGAGAATCCCGTGCAGCGGCTTATCGACCTGAGCTATGGCTTCGTCTACTCCGCCGCACTGTGTGCCGCGACGGAGCTGGGCGTGGCTGACCTGCTGGAGAAGGGCCCTCGGAGCGCCGCATCGCTTGCGGAGGAGTTGGGGGCCGATCCCCAATCGCTGTACCGGCTCCTCCGCTTGCTGGCGAGCGCGGGGGTGTTCTCCGAGGATGACTCCGGGCACTTCTCGCTCACGCCCGCCGCTGATTACCTCCGTACGAACGCGCCGGGCTCTCTTCGCAGCGCCGTGCTGATGCTCACGCAGAAGACATTCTGGACGCCCGCCGGGGAGCTCTCGGAGACGGTGCGCAAGGGAAAGGACCCCTTTGACCGCATCTTCGGCGCGCCCTTCTTTGACTACCTCGAGCGTGACCCCAAGGAAGGGGCCCGCTTCCACCGCGGCATGTCCTGCCTCTCCGACCTGGAGAATGCCCCCATCGCCAAGAGTTATGACTTCACGGCGATGAAGCGCGTGGTGGACGTGGGGGGAGGACATGGTGGCCTCATCATCGAAGTGCTCAAGGCCGCTCCCCAGGTGCGCGGCGTGCTGTACGACCATCGCCACGTCCTCGCCGAGGCTCGCATCGCCCAGGCGGGCCTGGCGGACCGCTGCGAGCTCGCGGAGGGGGACTTCTTCGAGTCGGTGCCCGCGGGCGCGGACGCGTACCTCCTCAAGCGCATCCTCCACGACTGGAGCGACGAGGTCTGCGTACGCATCCTCCGCAACTGCCGGAAGGCCATGCCGGAGCATGGGCGCATCCTGGTGGTGGACGCCGTCCTTCCCCCGGGAAACACGCGCCATGAAGGCAAGGTGGTGGACGTCCTGCTGATGATGTCCCTGCCGGGGCGCGAGCGCACGGAAGAGGAGTTCAGGAAGCTCTTCGCCCAGGCCGGGCTGAAGCTCACGCGCGTCATCCACACGCCGGCCCTGCTCAGCATCACCGAGGCTGTGCCAGCCTAATCAAACCCCTCAGGGTTGGACGGACTGGGGCAGACGGCCCCGGTCCTTCGAGACGGGCATGTAGCATTTGCCCTGGTACTCGGCCTGGGTCACGGAGCAAGGAGGACGCCGCTCAAGCGTCACCCAGCAACCGCCATTGATCTCGACCTCGTCCGCTTCGGCTCTGCAGGGAGCCTTCGCCTGATTGCGGAAAGGCTGCTTGGGCAGCGGATAGGCGATCTCCGTGGTTTGTGAGGCATCGGAGCCGACCACATCCGGAGCATCGGTGGTGAAGAGCTCCTGGGAGTCCACGCCAGGCGAGGTGGGCTCCAGGTGTTCGGGACCGCTCGCCACACGAAGCCAGACCCCCAGGCCCAGCGCGAGCACGGAGAGACCCGCGACGGCTCGCGGTCCCCAGCGGGCCCAGGGGCGCTCCCGCCATCCCAAGAGGTAGGCCAGCACTCGCGGGTTGTCCTCCACGCGTTTGACCGCGGCGGTCATCAACACGAGGATGTCCGCCAGCTCCGTCACCCGGCCCGAGGCGGGCGCCTGCTCCACCTCCAGCGACACGGAGGGAGGAGCCGGCTGGCAGGACAACCGCATCCGCCACTCCCCCTCGGGTTGCCATTCCACGCGCTCGCTGGGGAGCAGCGTCAGTGCAGGACTCCCCGTGCCGACATGCCGCGCCTCGTGGAGGCTTCCCAGCTCAGGCCCGACCTCTTCGTACTTCCTACCGAGCTGGAACGGCCCTCCCCCTCCGTCCTTCCCTGTCTTCTCGTTCGCCACCTGCGGTCCCTCCGAGGATACGTGCTTCACCCTCGTACAGGGGAACGGATTTGACTCTTGGAGTCAAGTTGGGTGACGGGTCCTGATGGGTTCTCCACCGTGGCGCCTCAGCGGAGCTCCTCCGCGACCCCAGCAGGAGGTTCAGCCGCGTCAGCGGCCCTTCTTGAGTCCTTCGTCCGCAACAGCGCGCGCCTTCTCGTTCGCCTTCTTGTCCTTCGTGTTCACGGTGCCATCAATCGACTCGTGACCCTTGAGGCCCTTCACCACCAGGTACTCCGCGAGCCGCTTGCCCGGACGGATCCCGTTCTCGTCATCGTCGAGGGCGAGGCAGGTGACGCGCTGAATCACCGCGAAGGGCTTTCCGCCCTTCATCCGCCACTCCAGCTTGTTGCCGTAGCGACGCACCGGGCACTCGACCTTCGAAGGATTCAGGCGGAGGTCGAAGCGCTCGTCGCCCTTCAAGGAGATGCTTCGTTGAACGTCGTAGGCGCTGAAGAACTCCGTGACCGTGTACTCACCACCCGGGCCCGGGCAGATGTTCGGCGCGTCTGAGCCGTGCTCCTCCGCGTCCGCGTCCATCGAAGTGTCGCGGGGGCAGTTCGTCAGGTCGGTGTACGCGGAGGAGACGTCCTGCGCCCCCACCGGGCTCGAGAGCGAGAGGCAGAGGGAGGACAGGACGAGAGCGAAGGGGCGGCGCATGTGTGGAGGCTCCTAAGACAGTGCGCGTGGTTCTACTTCACTCCCGGCGCGGAGCGTAGCTGCCGGTCCCCGTGGGGCCGCAAGTAGCCCAGGATGAGCGTGCTCAGCTCCTCCACGAGCTCGGGGGTTCCAATCAGCTCAGGCCTCTCGACGACCGCGGCCCAGATGGCGCTGCGCAGGGCCCGGATGATGATGAAGACGACCAGCCCCAGGTTGCGCGGACGCTCGAACTCCAGATTCTGAGCGAGCACGATCTGCACGAGTGACTCCACGCGGGCCTCAATCTCCTGGACGGCCTGAAGGGGGCCGATACGAGGCGCCTGCTCCAGGAGGACCCGCTGGAGGCGCGGATTCACGCCGTAGAACTCCACCAGGGCCCGCACCAACTCACGCACCTCCTGCTCCAGGTCGGTAATCGGGTGGGGCGCCAGCTTGTCGGCGAGCACCTCCAGGGCGCGCTGGTGGAACCGCTCGAGCAACATGGCGACCAGCGCCTCCTTGCTCGGAAAGTACTGGTAGAGAGAACCGATACTTACGCCTGCCCTCTTGGCGACCTCCTTCGTGGTGGTCCCTTCGTAGCCGGAGGTGACCAGAACGTGAGCCGCCGCCTCCAGGATGGTGTCCACCGTCGCCTTCGCCCGCTCCTGACGTGGCTTCTTCCGAGGGGCGGACCGGTTGCGCTCACTCATGTCACTGCATCTCCGAAAACTGAGCCAGATGCGAATTTCGCTCTCGCGAGCGGGTCACTATTCATTCGCTCGGACTTCCACTGACATCCTATGAGCAAGCCTGACCTGTCCACGACCATCCCCCAGCCCCGCCCGCGCCCTCTCCTGGGGAACGCGCCTGATGTGGGCTCTGAAACGCCCCTGCAGAACATGATGAAGCTCGCCCGAGAGCTCGGGCCCATCTTCCGGCTGTCGTTCCCGGGGGGAGCGTCCATCCAGGTGATCAGCTCGTACGAGCTGGTGGCCGACGCCTGCGACGAGACGCGCTTCGAGAAGAAGGTGACCCAGGCGCTCATGTACCTGCGCGACCTGGGCGGCGATGGCCTCTTCACCGTGGAGTCGGATGACCCCAAGTGGGGCAAGGCCCACCGCCTGTTGATGCCCGCCTTCAGCCCCGCGGCCATGCGCAACTACCACGACGGCATGCTCGACGTGGCCGACCAGATGCTCACCCGCTGGGCGCGCTTCGGCCCCGAGACGGACATCCCTGTGTCCGACGACATGACGCGGCTCACGCTGGACACCATCGCGTTGTGTGGCTTCTCCTTCCGCTTCAACTCCTTCTACCAGACGCAGCTGCACCCCTTCGTGGATTCCATGGTGCGAGCCCTGGAGGAGGCGGGAAACCGTACCCGGCGCCTGCCGGTGCAGACGCAGCTCATGGTGCGCACCCGGCGCCAGTTCGAGGCCGACACCGGCTATCTGCGCGAGCTGACGAGCCAGCTCATCGAGAAGCGCCGTGCGCTCAGGCCCGACGAGGCCCCCCGCGACATCCTGAGCCTCATGCTGGAGGCGAAGGATCCCCTCACGGGCGAGCGGCTCGATGACAACAACATCCGCGACCAGCTCGTGACCTTCCTCATCGCGGGCCACGAGACAACGAGCGGCCTGTTGTCCTTCGCCCTCTACTACATGCTGCACCACCCCGAGGTGCTCCAGAAGGCCTACGCCGAGGTGGACCGGGTGCTGGGCTCGGAGACGCCGCGCTTCGAGCAGGTCTCCCAGCTGCAGTACATTGATCAGATTCTGCGCGAGACGCTGCGCCTGTGGCCCACCGCGCCCGGGTTCAACCTGCACGCCAGGGCGGACAACACGCTTCTGGGAGGGAAGTACCCCGTGGGCGTCAATGACGCGCTCCTGGTGCTCATCCCCATGCTGCACCGCGACCCTGCCGTGTGGAAGGACCCGGAGCGCTTCGACCCGGAGCGCTTCGCTCCCGAGGTGCGCGACAGCATCCCGCAGCACGCGTGGAAGCCCTTCGGCAACGGGATGCGCGCGTGCATCGGCCGGGCGTTCGCGCTCCAGGAGGCCACGCTCGTGCTCGGCATGATGCTGCAGCGCTTCCATCTCTCCGAGCCCGAGCCGTACAAGCTCCGCATCCGCGAGACGCTCACGCTCAAGCCCGATGGCTTCAAGCTCCGCGTCCGCGAGCGCAAGCCTGCCTCCCGTCCGGTTGTGGCCCGGCCGGCACCCCGCCCCACGGTGCCGCCTGCGTCCCAGCCGTCGGAGAAGGCAGCCGCGCATGGCACGCCCCTGTTGTTGCTCTACGGCTCCAACTCGGGCGCCTCGGAGGCGTTCGCCCGGCGCATCGCGAGTGATGGGCTCGCGCGCGGCTACGCGGCCAAGGTGGCGCCGCTGGACGAGTACGCCGGAAAGCTGCCCACGGAGGGCTCGGTCCTCATCGTGACGGCCTCCTACAACGGCAAGCCGCCGGACAACGCGCGTACGTTCCACGCGTGGGTGTCCAACCTGCCTGAGGGCTCGCTGAAGGGCGTGCGCTACGCCGTGTTCGGCTGCGGCAATAAGGACTGGGGCGAGACCTACCAGGCGGTCCCCCGACACATCGACGAGCGGCTGAGCGCCGCGGGGGCCCAGAGGCTCATCGCGCGCGGCGAGGGTGATGCACGGGCCGACTTCTTCGGGGACTTCGAGCACTGGTACGCGCCCTTCTGGGAGGACGTGGGCACGGCGCTCGGCGTGGCCTCGCGCGAGGTGGCCTCGGGTCCGCTCTTCACGGTGGAGGTGGTGCCGTCAGCGAGCGTGGAGCTGGTGAGGCAGAACAAGCTCGAGCTGGCGACGCTGGTGGAGAACCGCGAGCTCGTCGACATGACGTCGCCGTTCGGGCGCTCCAAGCGGCACCTCGTGTTCAAGCTGCCGGAGGGAGTGACGTATGCGGCGGGTGATTACCTCGCCGTGCTGCCGGAGAACCACCCGGAGCTGGTGGAGCGGGCCGCGCGTCGCTTCGGAGTGCGCACGGATGCCGCCGTCGTCCTGCGCTCGACTCGAGGCGACCAGGCCTCCTCGCTCCCCACGGGCAGGCCCCTGTCGGTGCAGGAGCTGCTGGGCCGGCATGTGGAGCTGTCGGCCCCCACCACGCGCAAGGACCTGGAGCGGCTGGCGGAGAAGAACCCGTGCCCGCCGCACGCCATGCACCTGGCCGCCCTGGCCCAGGACGCCGAGCGGTACAAGAAGGAGATTCTGGACAAGCGCGTGAGCGTGCTGGACCTGCTGGAGCAGTACGACTCGTGCATCCTGTCCTTCGGAGATTTCCTCGAGCTGCTGCCCGCCATGCGCGTGCGGCAGTACTCGGTGTCGTCGACTCCGCTGGCGGACCCCACGCGGTGCACGTTGACGGTGGCGGTAGTGGACGCGGAGGCCTGGTCCGGCCGGGGCCGTTTCCACGGCACGTGCTCGAGCTACCTCGCGCGGCTGCGCCCCGGGGATCAGGCAGCGGTCGCGGTGCGCACGCCAAACGTGCCCTTCCACCCGCCCGCCTCGAACGCGACGCCCATCATCCTGGTGGGCGCGGGCACGGGACTGGCGCCCTTCCGGGGCTTCATCCAGGAGCGCGCCCTGCGGCACGCGCGAGGAGAGGCGGCTGGGCCGGCGTTGCTCTTCTTCGGGTGCGACCACCCGGACGTGGACTTCCTCTACCGGGACGAGCTGACGAAGTGGGAGCAGGAGGGGGTGGTGAAGGTGCTGCCCGCCTTCTTCCGCCAGCCCGACGGTGACGTAACCTTCGTGCAGCACCGGCTGTGGAAGGAGCGTGAGCAGGTGAAGGCGCTGCTCGATCAGGGAGCGCTGTTCTTCATCTGCGGAGATGGCCAGTACATGGCGCCCGCGGTCCGGGAGACGCTCGCGAGGATCCACCAGGAGCGCGTGGGCTGCTCCGCGGAGGAGGCCGCGGCGTGGCTCGCGGAGATGGAGAAGCAGGGCCGACTGGTCTCCGACGTCTTCTCATGACCCAAGACTCTGAGCAGGGCTCCTGATGACAGTGCACGCCACGGAGAAGTCCAGCTCCGTGGCGATGCGCTGTTCGAGGCCATTGCAACATTCCATGACGTTGTTCCTGGTCACCGAGCAGGTGCAGGATAGAGGGCTCTTCGATTCTGGGGGGTCACATGAAGACCTGGCACATCGCTCAACTCAATGTCGCTCGCGCCGTCGCACCGCTCGACAGCCCGCAGCTGGCGGATTTCGTGGCGGCGCTCGACCACATCAACGCGCTCGCCGAGGCCTCTCCCGGCTTCGTCTGGCGCCTCAAGAGTGACGAAGGCAATGCGACCGACATCAAGGTGAGCGACGATCCCAACCTCATCGTCAACATGTCGGTTTGGGAGTCGGTCGAGCAGCTATTCGAGTACGTCTACCGCACGCCGCACACGAAGGTGATGGCGCGCCGGCGCGAGTGGTTCGAGCATCCGGCAGAGGCACATCAGGTGCTGTGGTGGATTCCGGCCGGCCATGCTCCGACGGCGGAAGAGGCGATGGAGCGTCTGCGGCATCTGCGCGAAAACGGCCCCACGCCGCACGCCTTCACCTTCCGGAAGCGCTATCCAGCGCCGGAGCAGGTCGGCGAACCGCTCGATATGAAGCCCGAGCGCTACTGTGTGGGTTGGAAGTAGTCGTCCTCACGCAACGCCAGACGACGGGAACAGGGCTCGGCGGAGCGCGGCCGTGTAGAGCCCTCGGAAGTCGCGCGCCACCCCGGCGCTGCGAGTGATGACGTCGAAGCCGTGGAAGGCGCCGGGCACCACGGCGACGTCGCACGGCACGCCAGCGGCCTCCAGGCGCCTGGCGTACGCGAGATCCTCATCATGGAAGAGGTCGCAGGTGCCCACGCCCAACCAGGCTGGAGGCAATCCCGAGAGGTCCTCGCGCCGCGAAGGCACGGCATGCGCCGGCACCTCGGCCCCCCCGGGCTCGCGTCCCAGGTAGGCCCTCCAGCCGAACACGTTGCTGCCCTGGTTCCAGGCGCGGTGGCTCGTGCCGTCGATGTCCGTGCGCGTCGTCGTGCGATCGTCCAGCATCGGGTAGACGAGCAGCTGGAAGGTGGGCCGGACCTCCTTGCGATCATGCGCCAGCTGAGCCAGCGCTGCCGTGAGCCCGCCGCCGGCGCTCGCTCCGCCGATGGCGATGCGCTCGGGGAGGACGCTGAGCGCCCCCGCCTGAGCGAAGAGCCACCGCAGCGCCGCGTAGCAGTCCTCCAGCGGTGCTGGGAAGGGGTGCTCGGGTGCCAGCCGGTAGTCCACCGAGGCGACGAAGATGCCCAGCTCGCGCGCGAACTCGACGCACAGAACATCGTCCTGCTCCGGCCGGCCCATGATGTATCCGCCCCCGTGAATCCACAGGAGCGCCGGCGTCGGTCCCTGGACCGTCCTCCGGGGCCGATAGGTCCGCACGCGCACCGGCGGCGCCCCCGCGGACCCGGGCACCTGCACATCCTCCACAGCCACGTCCTCGGGGGCGCGAGGGGTCGACTGGAACCGCATCAAGAACCGCATCACTGCGAGCAGCGGCCGGGTCGCCGTGATGTTCGGGATGAGGCGTGCGGCGCGTTGCAGGTCTGGGTGAAATGGGTTCGCGGCTGGCTTCATGTCTCTGCTCCTTTACCCGTGTCAGCGCCTCGCGCTGTTGCGCCGGTGAATCTCAGGCCGAGCCTTCGTCGACGATCGCCTGGGTCGCGGCCTCCAGCCAGCGGCGAGTAGTGGCGAGGTGCGCCTCGCCGAGCGGCTGGATGGGCAACAGCTTCCAACTGGTGAGGAAGCCGGTCCAAAGGATGTTGAGCCGCGCCGCACGCCCCTTGTCGTCCGGTGGTCCTAGCCACCTGGCCAACGGCGCGATCACCTTCGTCTGGAGAAACTCGACGCTCACCGCGTGCGCCGCGGGGTCGGCGGCCGAGAGGATCATCATGGCCAGCGGGCCTGATGCGTCCTCGTTGTCGATGAGGGCCGCCACCATGTCCACTCCGAAGCGGCGCCGATCTCCGCGCAGCAAGGGGGAGATGTCGATCACCCGCTCCATCGTCGCCCGGAACAGCCCCTCCTTCGAACCGAAGTAGCGGCCGACAAGCGCGGAATTCACCCCGGCGAGCTCCGCGACCTCCCGCACGCCGGTGTTGACGAAGCCCCGCGTCGAGAACAGGGTCTGCGCGGCGTCGAGGATCGCGGTGCGCGTGCGCTCAGCATCACGCTGGCGCGTCGCTTTCTTGGGCTCGGTGGGGCCGGGCATGTATACGGCTGTTTACTTATGACAGCGCCTGGGTCATGTCCAGGATGTACACGACCGTGTACATGCCCATCGAATCACAGCCGCACCAGCAGCTCGCGGAGGATGGAGAAGCCCTGGCGGAAGTCCTCCAACCGGGCCTGCTCGTTGGGCGCGTGGTAGTACGCCATCTCCCCGAAGCCGGTGATTTGCACGTCGCAGCCCTGGCGCTGCAGGTCGCGCACGAGCGGCAGCGAGCCGGTGAGGGAGAACGGAGTGGGCGCCACGCCGCGCACCTGCTGAATCGCCTCCTTCAGCGCCTGGAGCCCTGGCGAGTCCAGCCGGCAGGCGATGCCCTCCGTGCCGCCGCCCACGAAGCGGAACGCCAGCGAGCACGTCTTGCCCGACTCGGTGCGCGTGCGCGGGAAGCCGGGAGGGACCTCGTCGCGCTGGATACGCGCCTCCAGCTCGCGTGCAGCTTCGGCGTCAGCGCGATGAGACGCCGGAGCACATCCAGGAATCGGTCCTCACGAAGGGCGAGCGCTTACATGGCGGCGGATTGGAGCGCTGCGCTCCAGCGAAGTCACTGGAAACAGGCACGAAACGTCTGCTTCAGTGTCCAAGGGATTGAACTGGAGCGAATCGTGAAGGTGCTGACCTGGAACGTCCTCCACCGCGTGCACGCCGAGAACTACGGCGAGCCAGCCATTCAACGTTGGAGCGATGAGCCGGAGCGCGTGCGTCGCGTCGTCGACCTCGTGTCGAAGGCCTTGCGCGTCGACGGCTTCGGGGCCGCGCTGCTGCAGGAGGTGAGCGGCGACGTGCTCGAGGCCCTGCGCGACCACCTGCCGACGTGGGCCGTGCTCGACCACCCGTATCCGCGCATGCCGAGGCAGAAGCGGCCGGGTGCGCCGATGCGCGACCTGAGCGAGCACCTGGTGGTCATCGCACCCGAAGGCGCGACGGTGCTCCGTGCGCAGACCTTCGCGAGCGACCCCGGCAAGGGCGTGCTCGCCGTCACCCTTCCCTCGGGGCTGGTCGTCGCCAGCACGCACGTGAGCTGGGGCCCGAAGAGCGAAGCGCAGCTCGCCACGCTCCAGGAGTTGTTCCACGCGTCGAGCGCGCCCATTTGCCTCGGAGGTGACTTCAACGCCGAGCGCGAGGTGCTGGTGCGCGCGTTCGGCGCGGAGGTGGTGATGGGCACGCTGCCTCCCGGCTCACCGCGCACGCGCCCCGCGGAGGACGCGACTGGCGGCGCCGACATCGATCACCTGCTGGTCTGCCGCGCGGAGCTCAGTGACTTGCGCGTGCTCGAGCACAGCGAGCTGTCTGATCACCGCCCTGTCGCCGCGACCGTGACGTGAGGAAGAGGCTCAGGCATCGAGGCGGGACTTCTCCCGGACCATGAGGTCACGCACGTGCTCGCGCAGCGTGACCACGTCGGAGAAGGCGCGCGGGTCCACCGGCTCCAGGACGCGGACCTTGCAGCGGGCCCGGTACTTCAGCAGCAGCCCGTGCTTGGGCAGGGTGTCACCCGTGCCGGTGAGCACGATGGGAATGAGCGGGCAGCCCTTGGAGAGGGCCAGCCGGAAGGCGCCGTCCTTGAAGGGCTTGAGCTGATTGTCCAGTGAGCGCGTGCCCTCGGGGAAGAGGAGCACGGGAACGCCCCGGTCCAACCAGCGCTCGCACTCGGCCATCATCCTCGCGATGCTCTCCTTGTCCCCTCGCACGAGCCCCACGTAGCGGTTGAGGTACATGTTCCACCCGAGGAACGGCACTTTGAAGATGCTGGCCTTGGAGACCCACTTGAAGGGCCTGTAGAGGCCGTAGAGCACGAGGATGTCGCCCAAGGACTGGTGGTTGGACACCAGCACCGCGGGCCCGTGCCAGGGCAGGCGCTCACGGCCTTCCATCTGCACGTGCCAGCCAGGGTTCACCCAGAGGTAGAGCTGTGCCCAGGCACTGGAGAACAGGTGCAGCACCCGGCCGTTCCGGTCGAAAGGCCACGTCACCAGGAAGATGACGAGCCCCACGAAAAAGAGCACGGCGGAAGTCGCCACGAAGAACGACCAGAAGAGCACCGAGTGGATCCAGCGCATGGCACCTCGTCTCCAGAGCGGAGGAACCGCCAGGGCGCACAATTCGCTCCGGCGGCCCCTGCATGACACAAAGCACCAACGGACGCATCAAAGCCCTGGCCCCCGTTGCGGCGTGGTGATGCACGACCGCCGGTAAACCATGTACGGTCGCAGCTACCGCGGTTTCAGCAATACGTGGTCACTCGGGAGGCTGTATGCGACGTCGAGACGTCCTGGCCGGAGCGGCACTACTCGCGACGGGGCTCGTGCCGTCGCTCCTTTATGCGCGTACCGCTTCGGAGCGATTTCAACCGCTCCTCGAACGCTGGGACCAGGACGAGCATCCCGATCTGCACGGTGTCGTCGTTCGCGTCAAAGGGGCCGTGGTGGCCGAACGGCACTATCACGGCGCGGATCCACAGGCGCTGCACGACATCCGGTCGGCCGGGAAGAGCATCACCTCGCTCCTGGTCGGTGCCGCGCTGGATCGCGGACTCCTGGGCGCACGGGATGAGCCGCTCGAACGCTACTGGCCACTGGTGCGTGGCAGCGCGCTCGGTCGAGCTTCGCTCGTAGATCTTCTGACCATGCGCTCCGGCCTGGCTGCAAACGACCAGGATCCAGACTCGCCCGGCAACGAAGACCGGATGGATGAAGCGAAGGATCCAGTCGCCTTCCTGCTCGGCATTCCCGCCGTCGACCGACCCGGCACGCGCTACGTCTACAACTCGCTGACGTCCTATGCGGTCGGACTGCTGCTGGAACACGCGACGGGGAAGAGCCTGCTGGCCTTCGCGCGCGAAGCACTATTCGAGCCGCTGGGAATCCAACGCGTCGACTGGGCCAGTGACGTCGCCGGCCATACCAAAGGCCAGGGCAACCTGTCCTTGACCACCGACGAGCTCGCCCGGATCGGGCAGGCTCTTCTCGATGGAGGCAAATGGCGGGGGAAGCGGATTCTCTCATCGGGCTGGCTCGAGACGAGCATGCGGCCACTCGTCCCAATTGGCTCGGTCGACCCCTATGCCGACGCCTACGGCTATTTCTGGTACACGAAAACACACCCGCTGAAGCGAGGAGCGGTGACAGTGCGGTTTGCGTCGGGCAATGGCGGCAACAAGCTCTATCTCGTCCCATCCCGGCACATGGTCGTGGCGATCACCTCGCGCGCCTACGGGCACGGCTATGGACAACGCCGCTCCGAGGCGATTCTGAAGGCGCTCCTGTCCGCCTGAGCCCGAACGTGCTGACCAGCAGCCCGGGCCCGACGCTGGAGTAGGATGGCGGACCAGGAGCCGACACCGAACGTGCTCCTCTGAGGGGGAATCAACATGAAGCCAGGGAAGATCGGCTGGATGCTCGTCGTGGCGAGTGTGCTGATGGCGGGCTGCCGCGCGAGCGAGATTGACGAGGACACGTGTGCCCAGAACACGGACTGTGCCACGGGACAGCAGTGCAACAAGGCGACGGGCCAGTGCGTGGCCGTGAGCCCACAGGACCGCAACCCGCTGTGTACGACCTCCGAGGACTGTCTGCCCTCGGAGCTCTGCCATCCCACGGCGAAGGTCTGTGTGCAGACTTGCAGGGCGAGCGCGGACTGCCCGGATACCGCGAAGGTCTGTGACGTGGTGAGCGTGACAGACAGCACGAAAGTCTGTCATTGCGCGACGGACACGCTGTGCAACCAGGGCCGTCAGAAGGCCGACCTGGTGTGCTCGAACCTGGACCGGGTGTGCACGCCGAGGTGCGTCTCGAACGCGGATTGTGGCACGGGCCGCACGTGCGACACGGCGTCGGGCCAGTGCGCGCAGGCCCAGGTCGAGCCCAGGAATCTCAGGTGCCAGCAGGACACGGACTGCCTGAAATTGGAGCTCTGCCATCCCACGGCGCAGGTCTGCGTCCAGACCTGCGAGAGCAGTATTGACTGTCCGGATGCCGCGAAGAGGTGTGACTTGCTGAGCGCCACCGACACCCGCCGGGTGTGCAAGTGCTCCACGACCGAGCTGTGCAACATCGACCGTGACACACCGGATCTCCTGTGCTCGAGCGAGTATTCCGTGTGCATGCCGAAGTGCACGGCGGACACGGACTGCCCCACGGGGCAGCGCTGTGATGCGACGACGAGGCAGTGCAAGCCGGAGGCGAGCAACGACACGGGCAAGCCCTGCACGGGCGAGGGCCAGTCGACCTGCGCCTACGGTACGCACTTCTGCAGCTCCGCCCAGTGCACGCCGCTCCCGGCGCCTACGTGCGAGAACTACGCGAAATTCACGGGCAAAGGCGGTCTCGGCACCACGGGCCGCATTCTCTACAACGCCCGGGTGGTGAGCGCCGCGACGGACACGGCCGCCTGCGGGGCGACGACTTTCAAGCGCGTGAAGATCGCCCTCTCCGCGTACTCCAACGTGCCCTTCCCCTCGACCAAGGATGCCTTGAGCGGTCTCTTCCTGGTGAAGGTCGATGGGACGGTCTGGAACGGCTCCATGCAGGTGCTCTCCAGCTCCGACTACGTGGTGTCGGGGACGAGCCGGGAGCGCGCCGAGATCACCGTGAGCCTGTGCGCCGACCCGTCGAGTACCAACCTCTCGACGGGCTTCTACTTCACGAACGGCAACTTCCTCTGCTTCCAGGCCAACTACTAGGCCAGGCCTCAAGAGGAGCCAATACCCTACGGGCGCTCAACGACAGTCTTCAACACGGTCGCGGTGTTGACGGAGACCACTCCTGGAATGGCGGCCAGCCGGTTGCGCAGCTCGCCCAGTTGCTCCGCGTCCCTGGTCTCCACCAGGACCACGGCGTCAATCGGCCCCGCCAGGGACCAACAGGACTTCACCTCGGGCCAGTCCTGGAAGCGCGAGAGCACGATCGCGCAGGGACGCGTCTCGATGACCAGGGAGAGCAATGCCCGGAGTTGGGGCCGGTTCTGTGGGCGCCCTCGCACCAGGGTGTAACCCGCGATGTGCCCGGCGTCCTCCAGCCGTGCCAGCCGGTCCTGGACCGCGCTCCGGGACAACCCCACCGCCCGGGCCAAGGCGACCACGGGGGTCCGCGCGTTCTTCTCCAACAGCGACAGCAGGCGCTCGTCCACCTCATCCAGCGGTCGGTCATTCCCGGCCAAGGCTCCTCCACCGTCATTCCGCCGGTCCCACTGGCGTTCCGCCGGTGGATTTCCGGCCGTACCGCCACCGAGAGTTGGCGCTCCTGACAGGAGCACCGACATGGAAAAGATTCAAGGACGCACCTTCCAGGCTGACCGCGCCTGGAGCGGTCCCAGCATCATGACGCTCCCCGACGCCACCGTGAAGCTGCGGTGGACGGATGCCCCCTTCCGCTGGCACACGAATGAGGGACAGGAGGTGTTCGTCGTGCTCGACGGCACGGTCGACATGCACGTGCGCAGGCCCGGAGCGGTCGAGCAGGTCATCACCCTGGAGCCGGGAGACATCCTCCACATCCGCGAGGGCGAGGAGCACATGGCCCACCCTCGCGGTCAGGCGCGCATCCTGGTCATCGAACGGGCGGCCAGCACCTGAAGCTTGGGGTGGGCTCAGAGGTGGCCAAGCGAAATGACGCTGTCCGTCAGGCCGTCTGCCCTTCATACGTGGGTGCGGCATGCTCATGTCCCGACTGAGGTTGTTGCTCGTCCTCGCGTCCGCTGGCTGTGCGGCGAACGCTCCCTCCACCCATGCTGGCGAGGCGCAAGCCCACCCCAAGCCCGCGGCTTCCCCCGTGCCAGAAGAGGGGCTCACCCCCCGTCAGGCGCTCGCGCGGGAGGTGACGGCCTCCCTGCCGCGCACGCGGGTGGCGTCGCAGGAGGCTCCCTTCCAGGGTGAGGTGCTCGCCGCCGGTACACCGGGGGTGGAAAAGCGCCCCAACGATGTCGTCATCTTCACCGTCCCCATCGGCACCGCCTCGCCCGTCACCTGTCTCTTCTACCCCAACCCCATCGACGCGGGAGCCGCGGCCAGGTCACTCTTTGAGTCGCTCCCGGAGGGCATCACGCTGGAACGCGTGCGAGCCACCGAGGTGAAGGCTTTCAAGGGCAGCCCGGCGCTCTACCTCGAAGGAGACTTCTCCCAGGGTGGGCAGGTGGGCCGCATCAAGGTGATGGTGCATGCCGACCCCGTGCTTCCCAAGTCCTGCTTCCACGAGGAGATGGGCTATGCACAGACCTTCCTCCGTGTCACCGAGTCCGTGGCGACAGGACTGTCCTCCACCGCGAAGGAGCAGCCGGTGGAGCCCTACTTCAGCGACGTGCAGGTGACGCGCGTGGGCAACCAGGTGCTCGGGTTCCAGTCCTCCGCCCTGTTCGGCGCGAAGACGGGAGGGACCATCTTCGAGGGCAGCACCACCCTCGTGCGTCCGGGCTCCCCCACCGAGCTCCAATTCCTGGACACCAACTACTGGGAGCAGACGGACGCCGAGGGGATGCTCGTGGTCAAGAGCTACAGCAAGCGGGTCAATGACGCGGTCACCGCGCAGGTGAAACTGAGCCGCGAACAGGACGGGAGCTACGCCGTCGAGGGCCAGCTGGCCGGCAAGGACGTACAGGCGCGTTTGAATGGCGAGCTCTTGGGAGAGGTGAGTCTCGCCCAGCGGCTGCGCGACGGCCTGCTGAAGGGCGGCGAGGCCGTCGAGGCCGCGATGTGGGTGGCCCCCGCCAACCCCTCCGCGCCAACGCGGGTGGTGTTTCGCCCGCGCGCTGGAGCGGGACCTCGGGCCGCCACGATGGAGGCCGGCTCCATCTCCGTGAGCGTGGTGCTCGACGCCCACGGTTTCGTCGAGCGCATGGAGACCCCCGCGGGGGGCGCCACGCTGATGCAGGAGCGAATCTCCCAGACCGGGGCGCCGTAGGCCTCGGACGAGCAAGGGTGGCGCCGCCCGATGTCCTCGCTTCAGTCGTGAGCGAGGATGTTCACCAACTTGCCGAACGGATCGCGCACGAAGAACCGGCGCACGCCCCAAGGCTCGTCACACGGGCCATATTCCACGGGGATTTTCGCCTTCTTCACTCGACGCAGCACCGCGTCCAGGTCATCCACCTCGATTGACAAGTCTGGCGCCGGCGCACCCGAGCCACCTTCCGAGATGAAGCTGATTTGGACCTGCATCTCCTCTTCGGAGCCGTAGGTCGCGATCCATCCCATGTCCATGAGGATGTCGAGACCGAGGATGTCTTTGTAGAAGCGAGCGGCTGCAGCCGGCGTCGGGCTCACCACGTTGGCGACGATTCTTTTGACTCGCATGGGCACCTCCCGGCCTCTGTTCTAGACGACATCTTGAATGGGCGTGAACGAACTGATTTACAGTACGCGCCGTCGCGCTCCGCGTGCGGCCCCTCCCCGAACAGGACCCTCCGTGTCTCCGCTGCGTTCGTCCCCAGTCCTCGCCCTCATGCTGGCGGTGCTCGCCGGCTGTGAGCCCTCCTCGCCGCCCGCCGGCTCGTCCGCCACCGGTACCATGCGCCTGGCCATCGCCACGCCTGCGGCCGCGCCAGGTGACGTCGCGCGCGTCACCGTCACCGTGTCCGGAGCTGACATGAGCCCGCTGTCCAGCGAGCTGGTACTCACCGACGGAGTGTGGGGCGGCGTGCTCGGCGACATTCCGGCGGGCCCCCACCGCACCTTCCTCGCCCGGGCTTTCAACACCTCCAATGCCTTGCGCTACGAGGGCCGTGCCGAGGACGTCACCGTCACCGCCGGGACGACGGGCCTGTTGAGCCTCTCCCTCACGGACGTCTCTGTCCCGCCCCCCTTCACCAACGAGACGCCCCTCATCGATTCCCTGACGGTCAATCCCACGAGTGTGCTCCCGGGCGGCACGGTCTCTCTCTCGGCCAGCGCGCATGATCCCAACGCGGGCGACAGCGTGAGCTATACCTGGACGGCCCCCTCGGGCAGCTTCTCCACTCCTACCCAGGCGAACACCCGCTGGACCGCGCCGATGACCCAGGGCGTGGTGGGCCTGTCGCTCACGGTGCGCGACTCGCGCGGCGCGGCCGTCTCCATGAGCCTGCCCATCCAGGTGCGGGGCACAGGAGTGTCGAGTTGGAGCTCGACGGGCTCCATGGCCTCGCCCCGCTACGGCCATCAGGCGACCCTGCTCCCCACGGGCAAGGTCCTCGTCTCGGGGGGCCACAACGGCAGTACATACCTGGCGACGGCGGAGGTGTATGACCCGGCCACGGGCACCTGGACTTCCACGGCCCCCATGGCCTCGCCCCGCAACAGGCCCACAGCGACCCTGCTCCCCTCGGGCAAGGTGCTCGTCGCGGGAGGAACCTCCAGCGATACGACCTACCTGGCGACGGCGGAGGTGTATGACCCGGCCACGGGCACCTGGAGCCCCACCGGTGCCATGAAAGCCGCGCGCACCTTGCATACGGCGACGCCGCTGCCCGATGGCAAGGTGCTCGTCCTGGGGGGACTCAACAGCAGTACCTACGTGGCAACGGCGGAAGTGTATGACCCGGCCACGGGCACCTGGAACTCCACCGGCCCCATGGCTTCGCCCCACTTCAGCGCCACGGCGACGCCGCTGCCCGATGGCAAGGTGCTCGTCTCGGGGGGAGTCGATAGCAGCGGTGCCTACCTGGCGACGGCAGAGGTGTACGATCCGGTCACGGGCACCTGGAGCCCTACCCGCCCCAT
Organism: Archangium minus; assembly: GCF_044360475.1. Lineage (NCBI taxonomy): Bacteria > Pseudomonadati > Myxococcota > Myxococcia > Myxococcales > Archangiaceae > Archangium > Archangium minus. The sequence continues at coordinate 2,342,602 of NZ_CP043494.1, read as the reverse complement.
GGACACACCGCGTGGTTTTCACCTGTCGATGCCTCTGTCCAATGGCAAGGTGCTCGTCTCGGCGGGAAGTGGCAAAGGGAGCTACGTGACGACATCAACGCTGTACGACTCGGCCACGGGCACCTGGCAGTTCACCGGTTACACGTACACAGAACGCAGGGCTCCGACGGCGACGCTGCTGCCCGACGGCAAGGTGCTCGCCTTGGGGGGCTACACCACTAGCGCCGTGAACGAAGCGGAGGTGTACGATCCGGCCACGGGCAGCTGGAGCCTCGATAGCTATATGCGCCTGCCGCGCGAATGGCATACAGCGACGCTGCTCCCCTCGGGCATCGTGCTCATCACGGGGGGGACAAATTACAGCGGCGCCTTGAGTTCGGCGGAGCTGTATTTCCCGGCCATGGGCCGTTGAAACGTCAGTCCGCTTCCATCCAGAGAACAGCCCATGTCCCTTGTACGTCCCGTGTTCCTCCTTTCTCTCGTGCTGGCGGTACTCGCCGGTTGTGAGCCCTCCTCGCCGCCCGCCGGCACCTCCACCACCGGCACGATGCGCCTGGCCATCGCCACGCCCGCGGCCGTACCGGGTGACATCGCGCGCGTCACCGTCACCGTGTCCGGCGCCGACATGAGCCCGCTGTCCTCCGAGCTGGTGCTCACCGACGGGGTGTGGGGCGGCGTGCTCGGCGACATTCCGGCGGGCCTCCACCGCACCTTCCTCGCCCAGGCCTTCAACGCCTCCAATGCCTTGCGCTACGAGGGCCGTGCCGAGGACGTCACCGTCACCGCAGGTGCCACGGGGCTCGTGTCCCTCCTCCTCCAGGACAGCTCCGCGCCGTCCCCCTTCACCAACGAGGCTCCCCTTGTCGACTCGCTGGTGGCAACCCCCACCACGGTGGCGCCGGGCGGCACAGTCTCTCTCACAGCCAGCGCGCATGATCCCAACGCGGGCGACAGCGTGAGCTATGCCTGGGCGGCCCCCTCGGGCAGCTTCGCCACCCCTTCCCAGGCGAGCACCGTCTGGACCGCGCCGACGACCCAGGGCCCGGTGAAGCTGACGCTCACGGTGAGCGACTCGCGCGGCGCGAGCCTCACGCTGAACCTCACGCTGAGCGTATCCATGACCACTGGGGCGCAGGAGCTGAAGGTAGACTTCAACAGTGCGCCCAAGGTGGTGACGCTCACCTCCTCCCAATCCTATCTGGACGTGGGAAAGCAGACGGCCTTGTCCGTGTCGGCCACCGACCCTGATGGCGATGGCTTGAGCTACCAGTGGAGCGCGACGTGCTCGGGCAGCTTCACGGGGATGGACTCCGCCAGCGCCACCTTCGCCCCCTCGGCCCTACCCGCGGCGGCCTGCAACAACTGCCAGGTGAAGGTGGTGGTGACAGACGGCCGCGGTGGACAGAACACGGGCAGTCTGGCGTTGTGCATCTCCAAGGACACGGTCTGGACAACCCATGGGAGCTGGAACCCGACGGGCTCCATGTCCGTTCGCCGCACGACGCATCAGGCGACGCTGCTCTCCAATGGCAAGGTGCTCGTCTCGGGAGGAAGACACGAGACCAGCGACCTGGCGACGGCGGAGGTGTACGACCCGGCCACTGGCACCTGGAGCCCCACTGGCTCCATGTCCACCCCGCGCGCCTTGCATACGGCGACGCTGCTCTCCAATGGCAAGGTGCTCGTCTCGGGAGGAAGAAACGAGGATAGCTACTACCTGGCGACGGCGGAGGTGTACGACCCGGCCACTGGCACCTGGAGCCCCACTGGCTCCATGTCCACCCCGCGCTCCTCGCATACAGCGACGCCGCTGCCCAATGGCAAGGTGCTCGTCTCGGGAGGAACCACGACCGGTCATGTCTACCTGGCGACGGCAGAGGTGTATGACCCGGCCACGGGCACCTGGAGCAACACCGGCGCCCTGAGCGCACCGCGCTACTGGCATGAGGCGACGCGGCTCTCCACAGGCAAGGTACTCGTCTCGGGGGGAGTCAAGAGCGGTGCCGGCCTGGTGACGGCGGAGGTGTATGACCCGGCCATGGGCACCTGGAGCAACACCGGCTCCATGACCCAGGCTCGCGCCAACCATGAGCTGACGCTGCTACCCGACGGCAAAGTGCTCGCCACGGGCGGATACGATGGGCCGACAGAATTGTATGACCCGGCCACGGGCACCTGGCGCTCCACCGGAGCCATGACCGAGCCTCGTGATTCGCCCGGGGCGATACTGCTGCGCAATGGCAAGGTGCTCGTCTCGGGAGGGCGGTATGCCAGGGAGCTGCTGACGACGGAGGTGTACGACCCGTCCAAGGGAAGCTGGACTTCCGCCGGTCCCATGGCTGAGGCGCGCCGACTCCATACAACGACGCTGCTGCCCGATGGCAAGGTGCTCGTCTCGGGAGGCTTCAACTACAACAACAGCGTCCTGATGACAGCGGAGGTATACGATCCGGGCCCGTGAAACGCTCCCTCTCTGAGCGTGGTGCTCGATGCCCACGGCTTCGTCGAGCGCATGGAGAGCCCCGCGGGGGGCGCCACACTGGCGCAGCGCTCAGGCGTCGAGCGATTTGCGCAACAGGTGGATGACGTTCTCCCGGGTACGGGTCCGTTGGAGCGTCTGGCCCGTGATGGCGTAGCCCTGCCGCTGCCAGAACCGGAGCGCCCCCGGGTTCTGCTCCTGCACGACGAGCCGGAGCCCGGTCGCTCCCTGGTTTCGTACCCACCCCTCGAGCGCCCAGTGCACGCGCGCCCCGAGCCCTGCGTTGCACGTGTCCGTTCTCGACCAGGAACATCGGTCCCCCCCCAGGATGATGGAGTCCGGGAGTGTACTCCAGGCACGGCAATCATCCTGCCAAGCCGTTCAACGGCATACGTTGGATTCGTCTTCGGTGTGCTGAACCTGGTGAAGGCCTTCGCGGGGAAACCCGGGCGCCACCTCTCGCTCCTCTTCCTCGTGCCCATGTGGAGTCCGCATCATGGAGCCGTGGCCCCGCCGAGCGGGACCGGAGCACGTGAGCGTCAAAGACAAGCAACAGCTCCGACTGCTCGTGGGGAACGCGGGCGATGGCGGCACCTGCGACCACGAGGACTGGGCGGACGCGCGTCTGGAGTAAAGCCGCATAGCAATAGCGAAGTGTCCGATGCATGAGCATCGCGGGAAATCGGGCGACATACGTCGCACGGGGCTGACACTTCATGGGATATGCCCGTCTGAGCAGGAGGACGAGAAGAGGAGCTGCCACCTTGGCCACCGAATTGCCCGAACCTCGGGAGCGTCGCATGAGGGTGCTACCTGGTACCGCGCTTGTCGTCGCGGCGGTGCTCGTGGGGGCGGCACTCAAGGCGACGCACAGCATCTCGGCTCCCTTCACCTTCGCGTTCTTCGTGGCACTCCTGGTCTACCCGGTGCAGCACGCGCTGTGCGCCCGGCTGCCGAAACGCCTGCGCTGGTTGGGGACCGCTGCCGCGCTCTTGGTGATGCTCGTTGCCCTGGCGCTGGTGGGCGGCGCGCTCGCGCTCGCAGTGGGGGCCGCCGTACGTGAGCTGCCAGAGCACATGGACCAGGTGGAGGCCAAGCTCAAGCCGCTCCTGGCCTGGGCCCAAGCGCGGGGAATGCCTGTGAATCCGTCCCCCGAGGCATTGGGTCAGAGGGCCGCGGAGGCGGGTGCCGCCGCCCTCCAGGGCGTGGGGGGAGCACTGGGCTTCCTCGTGCTCGTCACCTTCTTCGTGCTGCTCATGTTGCTCGAGGCCCCGCGATGGCGGACCAAGGCCACTCGCATCCTGCCTGGGGATGGCGGCACGAAGGTTCTCAGCGCGCTGGCCGCGGCGGCAATCGCGGTGCGGCGTTATCTGCTCGTCATCACCGGCGTGGGCCTCGCCACCGCGCTCCTGGAGGGCGTGTTCCTCGGCATCGTGGGCGTCGAGCTCGCCCTCCTCTGGGCGGTGCTCTTCTTCCTCTTCAACTACGTCCCCATTCTCGGCTCCATCCTCGCGGCCATACCGCCCATCCTGTTCACGTTCGCGACACAAGGGCCGAGTCGCGCGCTCCTCGTGGCCCTGGGCATCCTCGCCATCGAGCAGGTGATGGGCAACTTCGTCGCGCCGCTCCTGGAGGGAAAGCAACTGCGGCTCTCGGCGCTGGTCGTCCTCCTGGCTGTCTGCGTGTGGGAATGGATCTGGGGCCCCGTGGGGGCACTGCTCGCGGTCCCCATCACCGCGACGGTCTTGATGGTCTGTGCGCGAATCCCCATGCTGGAGCCCATCGCGGTGGTGCTCGGCGCGCAAGGAGAACCGGCACAGGAGGCCCAACCGTAGTGCAACTCGAATCAATGAGGCCCGCGGCGCGGTGGTGGTACGCACTCAAGCCAGCGAGCTGGCCGAAGGTTTTCGTCCCCGCGCTGTTCGGGCAGGCCGTGGGAGCGGCCTCCGCCGGCCACCTGTCCTGGGGCGCGCTGGTGTTCGGCGTGCTGTGGACGGCCGCCGACATCATCTTCATCGTGCTGCTCAACGACTGGGGCGATCGCCAGGTGGACGTCCTCAAGCGTCGCATGTTTCCCCAAGGCTGCTCGCCGAAGACGATTCCCGACGGCATCCTCCCAGCCAAGGCGGTGCTCGCCGCGGGCCTCGGAGCCGGAGCGCTGGCGCTGCTCCTGGCCTGGGGAGCGGGTCTCGTCCTCGGGCGCCCGCTGCTGCTTCCTCTCGCGGCGCTTGGCCTGTTCATCTTCGTTGCCTATACGCTGCCGCCTCTGCGGCTCAACTACCGGGGCGGCGGCGAATTGCTGGAGATGGTGGGCGTGGGAGGAGTGCTCCCCGCCCTGCATGTTCATGCCCAGTGCGGAGAATGGACACCGACGTGGTTCGTCTCCCTGGTTCCGGGTCTGCTGGCGCTGTCCCTGTCGAGCGCCCTGGCCAGCGGCTTGTCCGACGAGGAGAGCGATCGCGCCGGGGGCAAACGGACCTTCACCACACTGCTGGGCAACCGGAGGGTCCGCGGAGCAACGGAGGCCTTGCTAGGGATGGGCGTGTTCCTCTGGCTCGCCGCATCGGGTCTGGCCAAGAACGCCCCGCCACTCGCCTCGGTCGTGCCCGCCGCGCTGCTCACGGGGGCCTTTGGCGTGCGGTTGAGGAGGAAGAGCCCCCTCGCGGTGACGAATGCCTTCGGTGCGCAGTCGGCGTACAAGGTGGAGTTGCACCGCGCCATCTGGTGGGGAACGTTCACGCTGTCGGCGCTCGTGCTCGCCGTGGGACTGGGAGGACGGAAGTGAGCGATCTTTTTGATGAGATCCTCGCCAGACTCGAGCCGCTGACGCCCCTGCTCGGGCCATGCGCCTCGCTCGATGCCAGCCGGCCCCGAGCGCTCCTTCCCGTGGAGCTGACCGCGCAGTTGCTGGAGGGCTGCTCTGAAGTGGAGCGGGCGAGTGCCTTCGCCCAGGGCTTGGGTGAGGTGGTACGGGCTCTCGTGGACGACTTCCCGGACAACATCTTCTGGGACCTCGACCACCTGGCCTGGCGGATGTGGCACGCTGGCGGGCCGCAGGAGATCTCCCGTTTCGCCCACCGGGTGATGGGTCTGTGCCGGGGCTTCGGCAACAAGTCGGAGCTGCGCTTCCGCTACGCCCACGACTTCCTGTACGGCTATGACTGGGCCCGCTGGGTGGCGAGCGAGCCCGAGACGCGTGCGGGCATCGGGCCCTTCGACGTGGCGTTCTTCGACTATCTCGAAGGACGGCTCCAGACGCTCATCGAGCTCATCTCCAAGAATGACGCCAAGTACGGGCAGCTCGAGGGCAAGGACTTCCGCAATCCCTTCACCTTCCGCCGCGAGCCGCGCGAGGAAGAGCATCTGCACCGGGTGCTCGCTCAGGAGGGCCTCATCCCCGTCAAGGCCTGGCTCTTCGAGGGTGAGCGCCGTTGGGACCTTCCGTTCACCGACCTGCGAGCTGAAACCGCCCAGCGCCTCGGATTCTCGCGGGAGGCCTCGCCGTGAAGGTCGGGAGGGAGACGCTCCGGGCCTGGATTCAGGCCTCGCGGTTGCCCTCGCAGTCGTACATCGCGCTCCCGCTGCTGCTCGGGCAGCTCATCGCCGTGCGCATGCAGGGCCGTGCGCTCGAGCTCGGGACCCTGGTGGGAGTGCAACTCTTCGGGGTGCTCGACCAGCTCTTCATCGTCTACGCCAACGACCATGCGGACCAGGAGACGGACCGCCGCAATCGGACGCCCACCCTCTTCTCTGGCGGCTCCCGCGTGCTGGTCGAGGGACGGCTCTCGCCGCGTGCGCTCGGCACGGCCGCCATCGTTTGCGCGGTCGCGCTGTTGAGCCTGTCGGTAGGATTGGCGGTGGCCCGGGGAGCACCGTTGCTCGTGCCGCTGGCGGTGGCGGCGCTGGCACTGCTGTGGGCCTACAGCCATCCACCGCTCCGGCTCTCCTATCGGGGGGGTGGGGAGCTGCTGCAGATGGTGGGCGTCGCCGGGGTGCTTCCGCTCTATGGATATGTCGCGCAGGGTGGAGAGCTCGGGCGCTTTCCCTGGGCGCTCGTCATGTTCCTGCTGCCGACCCACCTCGGCTGTGCCATCGCCACCGCGCTCCCCGATGAGCCCTCTGATCGCGAGAGCGGCAAGCTCACGCTCCCGGCGCGGGTGGGTGGCGAGCGGGCCGCCTGGGCCATCGTGGCGCTGAACGGGCTCACCTGGGTGCTGGCCCCGTTTGGACTGGGCTCCGTGGGCCTGAGCGCGGGCCTGGGGCTGCTGGTACCGGTGGTGGCGACGCTCGCGGTGCCACTGATACGTCCCGCGCCGCCTGGCTCCCGCCTCATCCAACTCCGGGTCGCGGCCGCCATCACCGCGACCTTGTCGACGATCGCACTCCCCCTCGTGGGACTGGCGCTCGCCTGAGGAGATGCCATGTCCTATGAGTTCCTGGTGCTGGCGCTCCTGTTCCTCGTTCCGGGAGCCCTCATGTGGCTCGCGCGTCCGGACCTGCGCTGGCTGATGGGGAGGGTAGCGTTGGCCTCGCTCCCGTTCGCGGCGACCGAATGGCTGTTCTATCCGGAGTACTGGACCCCGAGGTTCCTGTTCGACCTGGCGGAACGGATCGGCTTCGGCATCGAGGACGTGCTGTTCGTCGTCGGGCTTGGTGCCTTCTCCTCGACCGCCTATGCGGTGGCGTTCCGCCGGACGGTGGTTTCCAAGGGAGGGACGTCGAGGCACGGGTGGCGGGCCATCGGGGCCATCGTGCTCATGCTGGCGGTGGCCGGGCTGTTGAATGCCGTGGGCGTACCCATCCTCTACGCGGCCGTGGCGGCGATGGTGTCGTGTGCCGTGGGAGCCCTGGTGGTGCGTCCGGACCTGGTGCTCCCGAGCCTGTGGGGAGCGGGGCTCTCGGGCGTCATCTACCTCGGACTGTGCCTGGTCTTCGAGCTGCTCGTGCCCGGTGTCTTCGAACGCACGTGGCGACCAAGCATCCTGCTGCGAGGCCGGTTCCTCGGGGTTCCGCTGGATGAACTCTTGTATGGAATTGGCTCGGGCCTCGCGGCGACGGTCTTTCCCGCCTGGGCCTTCAGGCTCGAGTTCACGCCACTCCAGCGTCCGGATTCCAATCGAGTCGCGGCCGGACGCTAGAAGAGTTTTCTCATGGGCCGGTCCGACACCGATGGAAGCTGGTAGGTCATGCCCACGGAGAACCAGTTCCCGATCGCATCGTAAACGCCTACCTCTTCCGCCACGCCCTTGGCGAAGAGCAGCCGGTACTCGAAAGCGAGCCCCCATTTCTCGCTGAGGCGCAGGGTCGCCCCCACTGTTCCTCCGATCGTATAGGCGGCGTTCTCCACCGAGCCCCCTCCATCGAAGTACGAGGCGGCGAACAGGGGTCCCATGAGGACTCCCACTGAGGGAACCAGCCCCTCGGGCCCTATCTCCAGCCGCTTCTGGACGCGCAGGCCCACGAGAGAGCCAAAAGTCATGGCGTTCAGCCCTGGCTGGCCGGTGAGCTGCATTCGCTCGTAGGTGGCGAACAGATCGATTCCCAGCTCCAGCCACTCCATTGGCGAATACGCGAAGGTGGCCGCCAGCAGTGGCCCACCGATCGCCCCCGCTGAGCGCTTCAGTTTCAGGTTCCTCGGATGCGAATAGTACTCATCATAGAACCGGGTGTTGGGGGTGTACCGCCAGCCGGTCTGGAGCGAGAAGCGGCTCGAGCCCTCGAGCATCGGCGGGGCCTCTTCCTCGTCGTACTCCTCGTACTCCTCGTCGTACTCCGCGAAAGCGGTCGATGCGGAGAGGAGCACCAGGAGGAGCAGCAGCGGGTTGCGGCACATGTCGAGCCCTTTCGGCGCGGTGAGCCTTGCCCGATGATGCACCGGGTGGGCCAGCACCGTGCGCACCCACTCCCACTCTCAGCGACGGGGCAGCGAGCAGCGGGCAGCGGACATTTTACGTCACTCCCTGGGCGAAAATTGTCACCGAGGGGACCGTGACCGTGAGGAGGGGTCGTGCAAGTATCCAGACCTGGTTGCTGAGCGCGACGGACCAGTGGGCGTTGAGCCACGCATACCCGGCGCCATCCCCCTGGCGCCTGGAAGGTTGATCAATCCCTCTCATTTCGAGGGCAGGGAGTCTTCGCCTCCAATCACTTCCACCCGTTGGTCTGGGCACGAGGGGCCGCGCTCCCAGCGCAGGCGTCCTTCCTCCCGTCCTGGCGCTCGCTGAGCCCGGTGCGCGCGGAGCCGTGCAGTCTAAGAGCAGCATACGAATTCGCTCGCCGCGGATCCGGCCCGTCCACACCCTATTTCGTACCGAGGCACCATCGCCTCGCTCGGAGGGCCCATGTTCGCGCTGTACGTCACGAGCCTCATCATTGGAGGAGGGCTGCTGATCCTCTCGCTGCTCTCCGGCGGCGAGGCCGGGGAGGTGGACGGGCTCGCCGGGGGAGGGCCGGAAGGCTCGGAGGTGGGAGAGGGAGGCGCCCTGGGCAGAGCGCTCCCGCTGGCCTCCCTGTTCTTCTGGACCTTCTTCCTCGCCTTCTTCGGGTTGACCGGGGTGCTCCTGTCCACCCTGGCAGGGGCGGGGGCGCTGCTCACCGGCGGCCTGTCGGCGGGCATGGGGCTGGGCGCGGGGCTCATCGCGTCACGCGTGCTGCGCGGCCTGGGCCGCGCCGAGGTGGACAGCGTCATGCGGCCCGCGGATGTGGTGGGGCGGCTCGGCCGGGTGGTGGTGCCGGTGGGGAGGGACCAGCCGGGCAAGGTGCGGGTGGAGCTGAAGGGGCGCACGGTGGAGCTCCTCGCATATGGCGACACGGTGGTGCCGCTCGCGCCCGCCCACCGGGTGTTCGTGCATGACGTCCTGGAGGATGGCTCGGTGCGCGTCGTCTCCGCCGAGGAGCCGCGCGGCCTCCAGCCGCCGCCTGTCCCCGTCTCGTGAGGAGGTTCCATGGAGCTGTCCGCGAACAGTGAGTTGTTCATCCCCCTGGTGCTCGGCGCCGTGGTGCTGCTGGCCGTGTTGGTGGCCCTGCTGGTGGCCAAGGCCCTGGTGCACGTGTGCCGTCCCAACGAGGTGCTCGTCTTCGCCGGACGGAGGCACCGCGCGCGGGATGGCGGCTCGGTGGGCTTCCGCGTGGTGTCTGGCGGGCGCTCCTTCCGCATTCCCCTGCTGGAGCGGGTGGAGCGGATGGACGTGAGCCTGCTGTCGGTGCCCATGTCCGTCACCGGGGCCTACTCGCTGGGGGGCATTCCCCTCACCCTGCAGGCTGTGGCCAACGTGAAGGTGTCCTCCGAGCCCCAGGTGCTCGGCAACGCGCTGGAGCGCTTCCTCGGGCACGGCCGCACCACCATCTCCGAGGTGGCCCGGCAGACGCTGGAGGGCCACCTGCGCGGCGTGCTGGCCACCATGACGCCCGAGCAGGTGAACGAGGATCGCCTCACCTTCGCGAATCGGCTCACGGAGGAGGCCGGGGAGGATCTCCGCCAGCTCGGCCTGCAACTGGACACGTTGAAGATCCAGCACGTCTCCGATGAGCGGCGCTACCTGGACAGCATCGGCCGGGTGCGCATCTCCGAGGTGCTGCGCGAGGCGGAGGTGGCCGAGTCCGATGCGGTGCGCCAGGCCGAGGAGGCGGAGGCGGCGGCCCAGGCGCGGGCCCGGGTGGCCGAGGCCCAGGCGGAGGCGCGCATCCAGCAGCACCACCACGCCCTGGCCGAGCAGCGGGCCGGGCTCGAGGCCCAGGCGCGCTCGGAGGAGGAGCGAGCCCTGGCGGCGGCCGAGGAGGCCCGCGCGGAGGCGGAGAAGGCGCTGCAGGAGGTGCGTGCCGAGCTGGAGGAGCTGCGGCTGAGGGCGGACGTCATCGTCCCGGCGGAGGCCCGGCGGCGCGCCCGGGAGCTGGAGGCGGCCGGGGCCGCCGCGCCCGTGGCGGAGAATGGGCGCGCCACCGCCGAGTCCCTGGCGCTCGTGTCGGAGGCCTGGCGGGACACCGGGGGCCATGCGATGGAGATGTTCGTCCTCCAGCATCTGGAGGAGCTGCTCGGGACCGTGGCGGGCGCGGCCTCCCGGGTGCGGGTGGACACGGTGTCCCTGCTGGATTCGGGGGACGGCTCCACCCTGGCGAGCTACCTGCGCGCCTATCCCGCAGCGGTGGCGGAGCTGCTCCGGGAGGTCTCCTCCACGCTCGGTGTGGACATCCCCGCGGTGCTCGCCGGGCCACGCGAGGCGCCACGCCCTCCAGCGGATGGTGGTGGTCCACAACGGGATTTGGGAGAGGAGGCCTGGTCATGACGGTGTTCGCCGTGCTCGTCGTCGTCCTGGTGCTGGCTGCGGCCGCGGTGGCGGCGGTGGCACAGAAGCTGATCCACATCTGCCAGCCCAACGAGGTGCTCATCTTCTCCGGGACGCGGCGGCTCGTGGAGGGGCGGCCCGCGCGCTACCGCCTGGTGCACGGCGGGCGTGGCCTGCGCATCCCCCTGCTGGAGCGCGTGGACGCGTTGGATCTCACCAACATGGTCATCGCCGTGGGGGTGAGGGGCGCCTACTCGAAGGGCGGCATTCCCCTCAACGTGGAGTCGGTGGCCAACGTGAAGGTGGCCAGCGGGGAGCCCATCCTCGGCAACGCCATCGAGCGCTTCCTCGGCAAGCCGCGCGAGGAGGTGGTGCGCGTGGCGAAGGAGACGCTGGAGGGCAACCTGCGCGGGGTGCTGGCCACCCTCACCCCCGAGGAGGTCAACGGCGACCGGGCCCGCTTCGCACAGTGCCTGCTCCAGGAGGCGGATCATGATCTCAACAAGCTGGGGCTGGTGCTGGACACGCTGAAGATCCAGAGCGTCTCGGACGACCGGGGCTTCCTCAACGCGCTGGGCCGCAAGCAATCGGCGGCGCTGCAGATGCGCTCGCGCATCGCCGAGGCGGAGAACCAGACCCTGGCGGCCGAGCGAGCGGCGCACAACCGCGAGGTGCGCGAGGTGGCGCGCCTGGAGGCGGAGTTCTCCGTGGCCCGCGCGGACGCGGAGCGGCGCATCCTGGAGGCCCGGGCGAGGCAGGCGGCCCGGGTGGCGGAGGAGCGGGGCGCGGTGGCCTCCCAACTGGCGCGCGCCCGGGCGGAGGTGGACGTGCAGCGGGTACGCATCGAGCAGGTGCGACTCCTGCTGGAGGCGGACGTCCTCAAGCCGGCCGAGGCGCGGCGCCAGGAGCAGGTGGCGGCGGCTCGCGGGGCGGCCTCCCGCATCGTGGAGGAGGGCCGGGCGACCGCCACCTCTCTCTCGGCGCTGGCACGCACCTGGCAGGACTCGGACGGGTCGGCGCGGCAGATCCTCCTCGCCCAGAAGCTCGCGCCCTTGTTGGAGTCCCTGCTCGGACCGGTGGGGCAGGCCCCCGTCGAGCGGCTCACCGTGCTGGACGCGCGCCTGGGAGGGAATGGGGAGCTGTCCTCCCGCGTGGCCCTTGTCGGCGAGCAGCTCAAGCATGTGCTCGGGGTGGATCCGCGCGAGCTGCTCCGCCGGCTGGCCGGGCCTCCGCCAGCGGCGCAGGACGCCTGAGCCTCGTGGGGGCACGCCTGCTCAAGGCGAGTTAGACCTTCGCGGGCGAGCCCCTCACAGGTCCAACCGACTCAGCTCAAATACGAACATGCGACAGGCAGGGCCTGGAGCGGCTGTGCCGCTACGGGGCGCGCGGAGCGCTGGCGCTGGAACGTTTGTCGCAAGCCCGCTGCCGGACGGCACACCGCACCTCTTCTTCACCGGGATGGAGGTGCCGTTACGAACCTTGTCTACGAACTCCTGGGCGCCCACCAGCCCCCGCTGGGGTTTCCAGCTCTCCACCGTCACACCCATCAGCCGCTTCACCAGCTTGGGGTCAAGCATCTCCGAGGCACGGGCGACGTGCTGGTTGATCACCACGGAATTGCTCAACCAGGGGGAGCTGACGCCCGCGGTGATCCGGATCTGGATCCTGCCCTCCTCCAGAGGCTTGTCATTGGAGTAGACCATCATGAAGCCGCTCTCGCACTCAGACTCGGGGGAGAGGCCGCCGTCCGGCCCGAGGTGGGTGTAGAGGGAGTCCTTGACCCGGCCCAGGCGGTGGATGGCGTCCTCCAGGTTGCTCAAGCCGGCCGCAGCTCGACCCGGGCTTTCGCCGTGCCTCCCCAGGCCACCAGCTCGTGGAACATCGGGTGCAGCTTCTGCAACTCGAGCAGGAAGTGCCGGGTGGCGGCAATGTAGTGACGCAGCGTCAGCCGCCGATTCATCCAATAAGCACCCAGAAATTGACCTACCATGCGCCAACGCCCTCACGGTTTGGGGGTTATGAATGACTTTGATACCCTTGAGATTGTTTTCCTTGAAGCTCGAACGCACCAGCTCGGCACTGCCCTTGTCGGAGACGTGCCACCCGATGGACACTCCCTTGGCGGCCTGGACCTGCTTCCTGGCATCCGAGAGGACGGCTCAGCTCGCCAGCGCGTAACCCAGCAGCCATTCCATTGTGCCCAGGCCCTCGCAGTCCGCACGGTTTGAGGCGAAGTGCGACTGCAGCGTGGGGCTGTAGCAACGGTATACGGGCAGGGTGTTCGGCTGAGCGTCGCGGTACAGCCACCCTGCCGTTCGCAGCCGCGTGTACCCGGCGGACGCGCACATGCCGTCATTGGTGAGCAGGTGGTCCGGGTGGCCGGGCCACGTGCTCACACAGTCCTCCAGTTTGTTGCTGGGCAACGTGGGGTGGGGCTTCGTCATCACGTAGCCCAGCAACTTGTCGTACGCGTAGGTGTTGTAGTTGCCCACTACGGGCGCGGTCGTGGTCCAGCGGTCCTTCGCGGTGGCGCTGAACCAGCGCGACAACGCGAGCCCCACCTGCGGCGTCTGCGGCGACGCGGCCACGCCCATCCACACGTCGCGGAACACGAGGTAGCGCTTGTCGAAGCCCTCCCCGGGCTGGATATAGACATACGTGAGCAGGAAGCCACTGCCGACCTGATTGCTTACGTCGCCGTAGTTCATCACGCTCGGGTACGTGACGAGTTCCGTGGGCGCGGGCCGGCTCCAGTTGTCGTCCTCCAGCGGGATGAGCGGGTCCCCCACCGAAGTGAAGTTCACTTTGTTGCTGGAAAAGGACAGCCGGAGCCCGCCGAACCAGCGGTCCGGCGTCAGCAGGAGGACGTCCCCGTTGGCCGTCCAGCGTCCCGCTGACGTGCCCAGGAAGCCGAGCGCCGTGGCGTCTCCGCCGAGCCCCGGTTGGCTCCACGCACCATTGAAGTATTTCATCCAGTTGCCCGGCCCCGGGTTGGATGCAGGCGCGCGCGCCACGATGGTCCGCCAGTCGCGGGCGCGCAGGCAATAGGCGTAGAGGTAGCCGTCCTTCCCGTCGATGACGGTGCAGTCACCCTCACCCGTAACTACGCCCGGAGTGGGCGCGTCCGTGCCAGTGATGATCTGCCCGCGCACCGACCACGAGAGCCCCTCGTCCGTGGACCATCCGTAGGCCATGGACTTGTGCGTCTGCCCCGCGCCATAGTTGCAGGAGCGCTCCGCGTGGATGAAGCCGTGGACGCCGCCGGACACCTGCTCCGTGTCGTTCATCCACTGGCCGCAATCGTTGTAGGTGCCTGCGGCACCCGGGGCCAGCACGCGCCGCCGCGCTCCGCCCGTGGACCATGGGTCCGAGCCGTCAACCGCGTACGACGACGCGTTCGAGCTGAAGCCCCGCCGCTGGCCATTGGCGAGCTGGATTTCGTTGTACGGGCTGTCCAGCTCATCCGCCGCCGGGCCCCGCGTCACCAGCGGACGCCCCAGGCGGATGGTCAGACATTGCGTGCAGAAGGTCTGCGCGGGCGATTCTCCAGGGACCGCCAGTAGCGACGCCAGCAACAGCAGACCCCAACCCATTTGAGACAAAGACAGACGTGCCATGGGATGCTCCCTTCCGTGATTCGGGGAGAGCCCATACCATAGGCGAGGGCAAAGAGCCGCGATGAGGTACAGCCCCCTACACTGTCGGCATCAAGCGCGAGAGGCGGTGCCCCCGAGGTCGTTGGGGCATGCGTCCACGCGACAGGCGTTGAAAGGGCTGCGCGAACTCCGCCGCGTGTCGTGCCAGGTCGCGCTGCTCCAGTTCTTTGACCCCCCTCAGCGAGCATCGATCCCCGCGAGCTGCTCGCAGCGTTGCCGGACGTGGAGCATCCGTAAACGCAGGGCTCATTCAGGCTCGCCGAGTCCCGAGAACACGGACGCGAGCGGATGAGCCACTTCGGGCGGGAACCACTCCGACAGGAGGGGCACCAGCCTGCGGGCGAAGTCCTCCTGCGCCTTCCGGGCCGCGAGGGCCGCTCTCGCAAGCATCAGGGGGGAGAGGCGCCAGGCACGAAACACCCCGTTCCTGTCCGGCTCTTCTTCACGGAGGAGCAGCCACTGCTCCTCCGTGGAGGCGAACACCTGGGGGTGGCCGATCCAGAATCCGTCGAACCGACCGCGTGCGGCGGCTTCCCATCTGTCCAGGTTCCTCAGGTCGCCGCAGCACCTGGGGGTGAGCACGACGTGCTCGCCTTCGAACAGGACCTGGCCTCCCGCCATCGGGGAGACATGCTCGAAGGGATCCACCATCTTCGCTGGGTCCTTCGACTCCAGCTGGACCCGGAGCAACTGGCGCAGGGCGTGAGGGTCCGTGAGCCGTGAGACCGGGACGAGCCAGGTTCCCGGGAGCAAAGGCTCCAGCCGGATGCCGGCCTTCGCGAGGTTGTGTTCCCAGTAGCATTCCATGGGAACGTCCTCGTCCGGGCCCTCGGGGCGAGGGTCGTCCAGGCGGCCATAGGGTCCCGGCTCGAACTCGACGACGGGCACCAAGCGAAGGTCGCCGGACAGTGTGACGGTCTCGAATGTGGGGGGAGGCGGCATGTTGTCTCAGCGTAACAGGGGTGATGCCTGGGCAGCCCCTCGTACAGGCGCGGAGGGCGTTCGAGTAGACGGGCGTGTGACGGTGCGTGGAAATGGCATCGGCCCGGAGAGGACGTCAAGGGTGAGGGCCATGGATTCCACGATCGACCCGGCCACCTGTCTGCCCTGTGGTGCTCTGGAGCCTCTCCAGCGCTGCACTTGCCTTGACGCCCGCTGCGGCGACAGTGGCCTTTGTGCCGGGGCCGGCTTCGGAGGTCACGTGGGTAGTTGCAGGTGCGCCACCAGCAACACGCTCTCTATCAAACCGACGACATGAACCTACGGTTCCGATAATAAGGGTGGATGGCCGAGTCCAAGAACAACACTCCATCCATTATCGACGTGCTCGATTCTCCGCCGGCAAAGCTCGTTTCGGCGCTTTTTGGCGATGTGTTGTCTCTCGGCGGTGCGCTCAAGGGAGGATACAGCGCGGTTCGCGGATGGATGTCGGAGCGACGAAACCTGCGAGCCAGCTCGGGTAACGCGGAGGCCGCGGTCGGGCTCCTTCTCTCCGCCGAGCAGGTGTCACAAAAGGATGACGTCCCCCTCGCGGCGCGGCGACAGGTGCTCTTCATCGTAAGTGCCTTCGCGGAGGCTTGGGGTCGGTGCCGCGCATACGGCTTCTCCGATCCGGATATCGACCTCAATACCATCCAGGACGAGTTTGCGTCACTGCTGAGCACGCACTGGACCACCGCCAGCGCCGCCGACCATCCCAACGTGACCAAACAGGAGCGCTACCTACGCCGCCTGGTTGGAGACCCGCTTCGCACCTCCTGGTACGAAGCCCTCTGGAAGACCCTCACCGACCCGGCATGGGCTCCACCGCTGCTCGCGCCAGACCGGAGGCGCAGCTTCGAGCAGTTCTTCCGGCTCGCTTACGGCACCGCGCTCGCGAGTCACGACGGCGAGGAGGTGCGCCGCTACATGGAGGGCCTGCAATCGCAGCGAGCCGACGCGATCCGGCAATTGCTCGTACAGGACATCGCTGGGTGGGGCGCTCGCCATGTGTTTGGCAACGTATCGCATCACGAGCAATTGCCGGACATCCCACTCGCCGAGATGTACGTCGAGCCATTGGCAAATCACATCGGCATTACACGCGGCAAAGCGCCTCCTCGTCCAGTCCTCGGCTTGCTGCGTGAGCTACTCCGCAAACGTCGCATCGTCGTGATCCAGGCGGACATCTGAGGCATCCCCTCATTTAGCAAGCTGGCGAGGAGGGGGTCGGTAGGCTGTTTAGTTCGAGCAGTAGGGTCATGGACGTTACCGGAGAAGTGGGTACTTCAGCTATCAACGAGCAGCAGGTCCATGAATTCCTCTCCAGCCTCTTCGCCGAGGACGTCCACGCCAAGCGGGTGCTGTCACTGTCGCTGGCGACGCTGGGGGTCATCCACGCCGCGAGTTTGTCGGTGTACGCCATCGGGCAGGCCGTGGCGGTGGCGCGAGGCACCAAGGGCAAGCACGGGGTGAAGCAGGTAGACAGGTTGCTGTCCAATGCGGGCTTGAACGTGTGGCACCTGTTCAGTCTGTGGGTGCCGTACATGCTGGCCCAGCGCACCGAGGCCGTCATCGCCTTGGACTGGACGGACTTCGACGATGATGACCACACCACCCTGGTGGCTTCGCTGCTGACGAAGCACGGCCGCCCTACGCCCCTGGTGTGGCTGACAGTGCACAAGTCCACCCTCAAGGGCCAGCGCAACGACGTGGAGGACACCGTCCTGCTACGCCTGCGCGAACTGATTCCGGGCGAGGTGAAGGTGACGGTACTTGCCGACCGGGGCTTCGCTGACCAGGCACTGTATGCGCTGCTGGCGCAGTTGGGCTTCTCGTACGTGGTGCGCTTCCGCAAATCCATCACGGTGACGAACACAGACGGGGAGCGCAAACCCGCGGGGGAGTGGGTGCCGAAGTCGGGCCACCTGCGCACGCTCAAAGGAGCGCGAGTCACGGCGGACGAGACAGAAGTGGCTGCCGTGGTGTGCCTGAAGAAGAAGGGCATGAAGGATGCCTGGTGTCTGGCCACCAACCTGGTGGATGCCTCCGGTGCCGAGGTCGTCGCGCTCTACCGCCGCCGTTTCACCATCGAAGAGGGTTTCAGGGATGTGAAGGACTTGCGCTTCGGTATGGGCCTGTCTTCGGTGCGCATCGCCGAGACGGACAGGCGAGACAGGTTGCTGCTGGTCAGTGCCCTGGCGTGCGCGCTGCTGACGCTGCTGGGGGCCGCGGGCGAGAGTCTCGGCATGGAGCGCTACCTCAAGGCCAACACCTCCAAGAAGCGCACCTACTCCCTCTTCCGTCAGGGATGTATGTACTACAAGGCCCTGCCCATGATGCGAGAAGCCGAGTTGCGTCCGCTCATGGAGCGCTTCGCCCAACTCGTCCGTGAGCAGCTCGTTTTCCGCGAAGCTTTCGGTCTCATCTAAAATGAGGGGATGGCTCAGCTTGGTGCCTTCTCCTCGACCGCCTATGCGGTGGCGTTCCGCCGGACGGTGGTGCCCAGGGGCGGGACGTCGAAGCACGGGTGGCGGGCCATCGGGGCCATCATGCTCATGCTGGCGGTGGCCGGGCTGTTGAACGCCGTGGGCGTGCCCATCCTCTACGCGGCCGTGGCGGCGATGGTGTCATGTGCCGTGGGAGCCCTGGTGGTGCGTCCGGACCTGGTGCTCCCGAGCCTGTGGGGAGCGGGGCTCTCGGGCATCATCTACCTCGGACTGTGCCTGCTCTTCGAGCTGCTCGTGCCCGGTGTCTTCGAACGCACGTGGCGACCGAGCATCCTGCTGCGAGGCCGGTTCCTCGGGGTTCCGCTGGATGAACTCTTGTATGGAGTTGGCTCGGGCCTCGCGGCAACGGTCTTTCCTGCCTGGGCCTTCAGGCTCGAGTTCACGCCGCTCCAGCGTCCGGATTCACGCTCTGGGTAGCGCTTGCTGAATTTCGAATCGCTCCTCCCGTGAATTCCGGTCCTCATCTGGGACGGCGAGTGGGTGGAGCGGGTGCAGATCTATACCCAGGACCAGAGCCCATTGACCCAGGGCCGGACGGCGAGCATCAAGGTGACTGTCAGGCGGCCTGGCTTGACGGGCGTGACCGCGCTGGCCTTGGGCATGCGTCACGTCCTCACGCTCGATAGCGACGGCACGGTGTGGGCCTGGGGTCGTTCGGCGGGGCCGTGTGCTCCGGCGGGCGCTCGCACCGCGTGGCCTGGCGCGCTAACATCCCTCTTCTTGGAGGTGTAGCCATGCCCGTCAACACCGGTGTCAACAAGATGTCCGTGGTGACCAAGGAGAGTGGAGGTATCACCACGGCCTTCCCAGACGTGTGCAAGACCCCCAGCCCAGGGGGACCCGTCCCCATTCCCTATCCCAACGTGGCCCAGTCCTCGGATACAGACAAGGGCACGAAGAAGGTGTCCGTGGGCGGCAACCCGGTGTGTGTGAAGGACTCCAATTTCAAGACGAGCACCGGTGACGAAGCAGGCACCGCCGGCGGCGGCGTGGCCTCCAGCAAGACGAAAGGCAAGGCCGAGTTCGTCAACTTTTCCTTCGACGTGAAGTTCGAGGGCAAGAACGTGGCGCGCGCTTTCGACCTGATGCTCCATAACGACAAGAACACGCCTCCGTTCCCCGTCATGCAGGGGCCTGTCGTCGCCATGGCCGACAAGGAAGAGAAGTGCAAATGCCTCGTCTGCGAAGAGGAATTCTAGCGGCGTTCATCCCAGAATTCCTCTCTGGACTCGCGAACCGCCGCCCTACCAAGCCACCCTGCGTGCCACCAGCCACACCCGGCTGCCGTTGGAACCGGCCTACGCCAGCGGCACCAGCCATGAGGGGTGAAGCACCACGGCAGCCTTCCCGAGCGCCAACCGAGGGCAATAGCGCAGATAGGTATTCGGAGGAGGTAGTCCCGCCCGCTCCGCGAGTCGCAACAGCGCCAGTCCTTCCATCCACAGAGCACGGTGGGGCAGGAAGCTCAGTCGAGGCAGGGTGCGCGCTCGCGCCTGGTGCTCAGTGAGCTCTTCGTATGCGGCGTGGGCCGCGTCGAAGGCCAGGTGGAAGCTGCGGCCGTCCTTTTCGACCAGGGCTCGAGCCAGCGCGATTTTGTGGGACTGGGTCTCCGCGCCCACTGCCTCCAGCTTCTCCAGCCGCTCCGACAGCAACGTGCCTGCAGAGTCCCCTGGGAGGACCAGCGCCTGCAACACCGAGGCCCAGGCAAAATCGTCCTCGTACTCCTCGCCCCTCTGCCACTGCCGGGCGGAATGCACGGCCAGCTCCGCAGCCAACGCCCACTGCTCCGCGGCCAGCGCGTTCAACAGCGGCACGTTCCGAGTGGCGGGGGGCGGAGTCCAGCCACGCCGCCCCAGATACGACAGCAGCCGGCGCCAGTTCTCCGCGGACTGGACCAGATTCTGGAGGAAGTAGCGCGTGCTACCCTCAAGCAGCAGCGCGCCCGCCGCCAGCACCTGGAAATGCTGGCAGACGCTCTCCACCCTTCGGACGGACGTGTCGCGGTCCGCAGCTGAATTGAACCGCTCGAGCAGCCCGGGAAGTGTTTCCAGGGAGTCTTCAACGAGGGTCGCAAGCTCGCTCATGGACGGGCACCAGGTGGGTCTTCAGAAAGGAGGGGCTGATGGGGCAGAGACGATGAGTGCGGCACGCTCGGGTCCATCCGCCGCCGAGAGGACAGCAAGGGTCGACGAAGCAGGCGCCTGGTGACGCTGGATGCCACGGACGGCGACACACAGCCCGACCGCACCGGAGGCCGCGCCCGTGTTCCCGAATCCCATGGCGGGGTGCCAGACGCTCAGCCCACCACCGCCGATGCCCCGGCCCCGCAACTGGAGCTGCAGTCCTCCCAGTTCCATGGCACGACGTTGCTCACCGTCGTGGTCGCTGACGAGGAGCAGCCTGTCCGTGGGAACTTCCGCCTCCTCGAGCGCTTCAAGCAGGCACCGCGCCAGGACCTGACCGATCGGAGTCGAATCCGGCTCCTCGCCGCGTGGCTCGTATCCCAACCGCAGGCCGCGGATGAGGGCCAACGGGACCTGGCCATCGCCCCCGCGAGGAGCGCCGAGACAGGCGACCACGGCCGCCTCTCCCGGAACAAACCCCACGGGATTGTCCGCCGTCTTGAGCCAGCCTTCCGCCAGCATGGCCTCCAGCACCTCGGGGATCACCAGGCTGTCGGCCGCGGCCACGAAGCAGGCGGGGAAGTCGCGCTGTCTCAGTCCTCGGTGGGCCGCCTCCAGTGCATGGCCGAAGGCGGCATGACCTCCGCCAAAGAAGTGCCAGGACTGACGCCCCTTCCTCAGTCCAAGGTTTTCGAAGACCTGCTCCAGCACCCGCTGTCCAAGCGCCGAGCGCTTTCCCGGAACGTCCTGCCAGAGCTCAGGTTCCACGGGGATGCCTCGCGCCATTGGATCCGGGAGAGCGAGGAAGACGGGCAGCTCGGACGCTAGCCACGGCAGGGCGGCAGTAGAGGACAGATCCTGGAAGGCATCGCAGAGCAACGCCACCAACCGCCCCACGCCCCTGAAGCCAAAGCTCACCCCGGGCACTTCGAGCACGGGGAGGGGTTGAGGCTCGGCCTCTCCTCGGGCACGGCAGACCACCTCGCGCGAGGGCGCCACGCGGGAGATACCGGCCCGATGGGCCGCACATGCCTGGACGACACCGCCCAACGGCGAGCTCATCCCCAGGGCAATGATACGGGAACTCACGATGGATTCCCGCTTCTCAAGTGAGGTCCGAGCCATTCCAGCCTTCGGCTGGGTAGACATGCAGACCGGTAAGTCCCGCCGCTTTGAAGCCGTCCAGCAACCGCTGGTGCAGCATGAATCGATGGGTCAGGTGCGATGGCCGGAAGAGCAGCGCCTTCGGGTCGATGCGCTCGGCGGCGAGCACCAGTTTCTTCACCGTCTTGATCGTGTCTTCATCCAGGGCTCCCATTCGGTATTGGGAGCGCTCCATATCGATGGCGTCCTGTTTGCCCAAGACATGGAGCACGAAGTGATCGGAGGAAGCCACGTTGCCCTTGTGGTCCTTCAACACAACGGGCAGGAACTCGCAGTTGTCCGCTCTCAATTCCTCCAGCACCTTCTTCACCCGGGAAGACACCACCAGCACCGGCAGTGCGGCCGTGACGAAGTCGAACACCTTGATGAACTGGGGAAAGAGCGATGAGAACTGCATGGCGCCCCCTCGAGGGAACTCCGCCGCCAGGCTGTTACCCGTCTTGAAGAGGAACTCCTCCGGACTTCCGTCCGGAAGCATGTCCAGGATGGCTCCACCATTCATCTTCTTCGAGATGATCCAGTAGCTCATGTGCTCCTACGCGCAGAGAGGGCTTTGAAAGGGTAGAGCTTTCCGGATTCGGACTCACCCATGAGCAGGTCCGTCGAGCGGCGACCCAAAGAGGAGTTGGCCATCTCCTCGAGACCCATGGTGACCGCCTGAATCCCCAGCGAGCAGAGTTCGTCCCACATCTTCTCCTCGACCTCATGCAGTTCGTCGACGATGGCGTCCAGAACCTGGTGGGGCTTCTTCTTCTGGGCGATGCGCTCCTTAATATTCGCCGCGATCTCCTTGATCTCCTCCAACACCAGGAGCGTCCAGGGCGGGTGGTCCGACGGGTGCTGGACCATCGCATGCACCGGGACATGCTGGTTCTTGGCGGGCAGCATGGCGATGTTGTGCCCGTTGTTGATGTCGTAGGGCGTCAGGTTGAGGAAGGCACGAGCCTTGGCATCAATGACGGGCTTCCCGTTCGTCTCGTAATGGAAGGCCTCGTACGGAAGGATGTGGTGCGCCTCGAACTCGTAGGGTCGCCCTCTCGAATCCGCCAACGGGGAGATCTTCTGGATCCACACCAGGGTCGCGCTGACCTCTTTGACGATCTCCATCCGCAGCTTGTAGCAGTAGTGACTCCTGGGGCCCGGCAATCCGCCCCCCTTCTCGGGAAAGCTGGCGTACGTATCCCAGTCGTCCTTGCTCTGGGCCGCTTTCTCCCAGCGAGAGTTGCGGGTCCGAGGGGCGACCCCCTTGGGAACCTGACTCAAACGTGAGCGCCCATGGTTGTTATAGACGTCTCGGCCCCTCTTCTTGTGGAGGTAGCGGGTTCCTCGAAACCGGTACTCCGAATCTTTGATGAGGATGGCGCGAGCAGGCTGGCTGCCATCAATGTGCTGCTCCTCGCCCTCTTTCGGGGGAGGGTCTTTCATGCATTGGGGGTAGTCATCCTTCAGTTCGGGATAGGCCTTCGTGAGCCATTCCGATGACAGTGGCTTGAAGAGCTTCGGGCTCATGCATCCTCCCTCCTGAACTGTCCCGCAGGGCATGAGGAGCATACCAAAGGAGGCAGGTCCGCAGGCGCCCGTCTCTTCCCGACATTGCCCTGCCTCCGAGCCCTCCGACGCGCAGGGCGAACACCGCGCGAAGGAAGAGGGTCAGGACGCTTGTTTCAAAAACCTCCGCATCAAGAAGCGCCCCCGCTGACTTCCGGCCTCACTTTTCGCCAACCTGTCCGACAGTCGGACAAGTTGCGGAAGATCGAGCCCGGAGCCCCCCTCTCTTCATTCGTTCGGGCCCCCCATCCTTCGATAACGCGATGAGTCACGCAATGAACACTCCTCCATTCACAGCGCGTCCGGGTGTCTAGAAGTGATGCTCATCCATCGTCCTCCCGGCTTCTCGCCCTCCCCACGCCCCGGGTCCCCCCTCCCGGGCCCAATCGTGCTAGATGCGCGACCCATGGACGGAACCACGGAAAAGGATCCCCTTCGCGCCCGGCTGCAGCAGATGGAGAAGCAGGCCGAGCTGGGCGGTGGCGCTGACCGCATCGCCAAGCAGCACGAGGCCGGCAAGCTCACCGCCCGCGAGCGCATCGACCTGCTGCTCGACCCCGGCTCCTTCACAGAGCTCGACAAGTTCGTCACCCACCGCAGCAACGACTTCGGCATGGGTGACAAGAAGATCCTCGGCGACGGCGTCGTCACCGGCTACGGCACCGTCGAGGGCCGCCAGGTCTTCGTCTTCGCCCAGGACTTCACCGTCTTCGGCGGCTCGCTCTCCGGCGCCTATGCCCAGAAGATCTGCAAGATCATGGACATGGCCATGCGCGTGGGCGCTCCCGTCATCGGCCTGAATGACTCGGGCGGCGCGCGCATCCAGGAGGGCGTCGAGAGCCTCGCCGGCTACGCCGACATCTTCCTGCGCAACACCCTCGCCTCGGGCGTGGTCCCGCAGATCTCCCTCATCCTCGGCCCGTGCGCCGGCGGCGCCGTGTACTCGCCCGCCATCACGGACTTCATCATGATGGTGAAGGACACCTCCTACATGTTCATCACCGGCCCGGACGTCATCAAGACGGTGACGCACGAGGAGGTGACCAAGGAGGACCTGGGCGGCGCGCTGACGCACAACCAGAAGTCCGGCGTGGCCCACTTCGCCGCGGAGAACGAGCAGAGCGCCATCCTCATGACGCGCGAGCTGCTCTCGTTCATCCCCTCCAACAACCAGGAGGATCCGCCCGTCCAGCCCTGCGACGATGATCCCTTCCGCGCCGAAGAGAGCCTGAAGACGGTTGTCCCCAGCAACCCGAACAAGCCCTACGACATCAAGGAGATCATCCGCGCCGTCGTCGACAACAAGCACTTCTTCGAGGTGCAGGAGCACTTCGCGAAGAACATGGTCGTCGGCTTCGCGCGCATGAACGGCAAGTCGGTGGGCATCGTGGCCAACCAGCCCGCGGTGCTGGCGGGCTGCCTCGACATCGACGCGAGCGTGAAGGCCGCGCGCTTCGTGCGCTTCTGCGACTGCTTCAACATCCCGCTCATCACCCTGGTGGACGTGCCCGGCTTCCTGCCCGGCACCGACCAGGAGTGGGGGGGCATCATCACCCACGGCGCGAAGCTGCTCTACGCCTTCGCCGAGGCCACCGTCCCCAAGATCACCCTCATCACCCGTAAGGCCTACGGCGGTGCCTACGACGTGATGGCGTCCAAGCACATCCGCGCGGACATCAACTACGCCTACCCCACGGCGGAGATCGCCGTCATGGGCCCCGAGGGCGCGGTCAACATCATCTTCCGCAACGAGCTGCAGAAGGCCGCGGACGCCAACTCCGAGCGCACCCGCCTGGTGAACGACTACCGCGAGAAGTTCGCCAACCCCTTCAAGGCGGCCGAGCTGGGCTACATCGACGAGGTCATCCGCCCCGAGGAGACGCGCGCCAAGATCATCCGCGCCCTGGAGATGCTCAAGAACAAGCGCCAGGAGAACCCGCCGCGCAAGCACGGCAACATCCCGCTGTAGTCCCGGAAGCAGGCAGGCGAGCAAGCCATTCCTGCCGAAAGAAGACAGAACGCCTCCCCCAGGAAATTTTGGGGGGGGCGTTCGTGCTTGAAGGAGCGCACCAGATTTAAGGAGCCCCTCTTTTGTCTCAACCCCGCCTCGTCCTCTTCCTCGCCGACATCGAAGGAAACCTCACCGCCCTTCGCCAGACGCTCTCCCGGGCGTGTGAGACCGCCAATGTCCCCATGCCGGAGGTGCGCTGGGTGGAGTCCGCCACCGCCCTGGCCGACGCCGGTTGGCGCGTGGCCGAGCTGAAGCTCACCCCCTCCGGTGGCAAGGCCGTCCCCGAGGACCACCTGGACTCCCTCGTGCGCGCCGTGGCCCGCGACTTCCGCGACCAGGCCGTGGGCCTCTACACCGACAAGGTGGGTAGCTATGGCCGCGCCTCCCTGAGCGAGCCGGGCCGCCCCTCGCGCTCCCTCGAGGGTGAGTACATCGACGTGGTGCGTCAGACCGCGCGCTGGCTGGGCCTGGAGGCCCCCGTGCTTGGCCGCCTGCTCGATGGTGGAGCCACCGCCCGCAACCTGCTCGCCGCGGCCGTGGACTTCGGCGGCGAAGAGCCCCATGCCCCCGCGCCCGGCAAGGGCAAGAAGGGCCAGCACCCGGCGGAGCAGCCCCCCGCGCCCCCCGAGCCGGACGAGGATGACCGCTTCGTCGAGGCCAAGCTGAGCGAGGCCCGCCGGCTGATGGAGCAGTACCTCAGCCACCGCAAGTAGTCGTCAGCAGCTACAGGCTCCGAGTAGTAGAGCGTATTGGCGGACAGGGTGTTGTCCTGGCCGCCAACGTGCTCGCCGGGCACCTGCTCCCCTGTGCTAAAGGGGGCCCATGCCCAAGATCCGCAAAATCCTCGTCGCCAACCGCGGCGAGATCGCCGTCCGGGTGATGCGCACCTGCAAGGAGCTCGGCATCTCCACGGTGGCGGTCTACTCCGAGGCGGACCGCTCCGCCCTGCATGTCCGCACCGCCGACCAGGCTGTCCTGGTGGGTCCCCCGCCCTCGCGCGAGAGCTACCTCGTGCAGGAGCGGATTCTGGAGGCCGCCAAGCAGACCGGCGCGGACGCCATCCACCCCGGCTACGGATTCCTCTCGGAGAACGCGTCCTTCGTGCGCGCGTGCGAGAAGGCCGGCATCACCTTCATTGGCCCGCCCGCCTCGGCCATGGACGCCATGGGAGAGAAGACGCGCGCCCGGCAGAACATGATCAAGGCCGGCGTCCCCGTGGTGCCCGGCACCGCCGAGCCCATTGCCACCGTCGAGGAGGCCCGCGCCTACGCTGAGAAGATCGGCGTGCCGGTGATGCTCAAGGCCGCTGGCGGCGGTGGTGGCAAGGGCATGCGCAAGGTGGAGCGGATGGAGGACTTCGAGTCCTCCTGGCGCGCCGCCAAGAGCGAGGCGATGAACGCGTTCGGCAACGACGCGGTCTACATCGAGAAGTACCTCGAGAAGCCACACCACGTGGAGATCCAGGTGTTCGCCGACCAGTACGGCAACACCATCCACCTCAACGAGCGCGAGTGCTCGGCGCAGCGCCGCCACCAGAAGGTGGTGGAGGAGACGCCCAGCCCCATCCTGTCGCCGGAGCTGCGCGCGAAGATGGGCGAGGTGGCGGTGAAGGCCGCCAAGGCCGTGGGCTACGTGGGTGCGGGCACGGTGGAGTTCCTCGTCGACGTGCACCGCAACTTCTACTTCCTGGAGATGAACACCCGCCTCCAGGTGGAGCACCCGGTGACGGAGTGGGTGACGGGGCTGGACCTGGTGGCCTGGCAGATCAAGGTCGCCGAGGGCGAGAAGCTCCCGTACACCGAGGCGCCCCGGCCGAACGGGCACTCCATCGAGGTGCGCATCTACGCGGAGGACCCCGCGCGCAACTTCATGCCGAGCCCGGGCCGCATCAACTACCTGCGCGTGCCGGGTGGCCCGTACCTCCGGGACGACTCGGGCGTGTTCCCCGGGTACACGGTGCCCAACGTCTATGACCCGATGATCTCCAAGCTGTCCGTGTGGGCTCCCACGCGGCGCGAGGCCATCGAGCGGGCGAAGCGGGCACTGGGCGAGTACGTGGTGAAGGGCATCACCACCAATGTGCGCTACCTGAAGGGAATCCTCTCGCACCCGGAGTTCGTCGAGGGCGACTACGACACGAGCTTCCTGACGCGCGAGCACGAGACGCTGCTGGGCAAGAACGAGGATCCGCAGCTGACCGAGGCCGCGCTGCTGGCGAGCGTGGTGTACGCGTACCAGAGGGATCAGAAGCGGGCGAAGAGCCTCACCCAGACATCGTCCGGGGGCGGCAAGGGTGGCATCTCCGCGTGGCGGCTGTCGGGCCGCCGCTGGCGCTAAACCGTCAACTCCCTCTCCCTCTGGGAGAGGGCCGGGGTGAGGGTCTAGCGCCCTCCCCCGTGCAACCGAGACGAATTCCCATGCGTTACTTCGCAAAGCTGCAGGGACACAAGGAAGCGGTGCCGGTGGACATCGAGCCGGCGGGAGAGAACCGCTTCAAGCTCACGCACAACGGGAAGACCTTCCTCGTGGACGCGCTGACGTTGGATCACGGCGCGGTGTCCATGCTGGTGGATGGCCACTCCTACGGTGTCGAGTTCGACGAGCAAGGCGACGAGGTGCACGTGCTGGTGCGGGGGCAGGTCACCCGCATCGACGTGGCGGACGAGCGCCGGCTGCGCCTGCGCGCGGGCTCGGCGGGCTTCTCGGTGGAGGGCAAGCAGGTCATCGCCGCCCCCATGCCCGGCAAGGTGGTGAAGGTGCTGGTGAAGCTGGGTGACGAGGTGAAGGAAGGCCAGGGCCTGGTGGTTGTCGAGGCGATGAAGATGGAGAACGAGCTGAAGAGCCCCAAGGCCGGCAAGGTGGTGGAGCTGCCCGCCAAGGAAGGCACCGCGGTGGAGATCAACGCGAAGCTCGTGGTCGTCGAGTAGTCCGGACGTAGACCCTCACCCCCTCCCCTCTCCCAGAGGGAGAGGGGGGTGTGCTCTCCCGAAGGGGAGAGGGAGAGAGGACCCTATGGCAGACACGAAGGCAGACAAGGCCCGTTGGCGGCAGAAGACGTACGAGAAGGCCAAGGGCAAGGCCGGCGAGCGCTACCCGGAGTTCCGTACCTCCAGCGGCATCACCATGGAGCCGCTCTACACCCCTGATGATGTCGAGGGGGAGTACGGGGAGAAGCTGGGCTACCCGGGCGAGTACCCCTTCACCCGCGGCGTGCAGCCCACCATGTACCGGGGTCGCTTCTGGACGATGCGCCAGTACGCCGGCTTCGGCACCGCCGAGGACGCCAACAAGCGCTACCACTACCTGCTCCAGTCTGGACAGACGGGACTGTCGGTGGCCTTCGACCTCCCCACGCAGATGGGCCGCGACGCGGACCACGCACGCGCGCACGGCGAGGTCGGCAAGGTGGGCGTCTCCATCTCCTCGCTGCAGGACATGGAGGTGCTGCTCAAGGGGATTCCCCTGGACCAGGTGTCCACGTCGATGACCATCAACGCCACCGCCCCCATCCTCCTGTGCCTGTACGCGGCGGTGGGTGAGAAGAACGGCGTGGCGCTCGAGCAGCTCTCCGGCACCGTCCAGAACGACATCCTCAAGGAGTACATGGCGCGCGGGACGTACATCTACCCGCCGGGGCCCTCGCTGCGCCTCATCACCAACCTCTTCGCCTTCTGCGCGAAGCGGGTGCCCAAGTGGAACCCCATCTCCATCAGCGGCTACCACATCCGCGAGGCCGGCAGCACCGCGGCCCAGGAGATCGCCTTCACGCTCGCGGACGGCATCGCCTACGTGGACGCGGCGCTCAAGGCGGGGCTGGAGGTGGATGAGTTCGCCGGCCGGCTCTCCTTCTTCTTCAACGTCCACAACAACTTCCTCGAGGAGATCGCCAAGTTCCGCGCGGCGCGCCGGCTGTGGGCGCGCATCATGAAGGAGCGCTTCAAGGCGAAGGATCCTCGCTCGATGATGCTGCGCTTCCACTCGCAGACGGCGGGCAGCACGCTCACCGCGCAGCAGGTGGACAACAACGTGGTGCGCGTGGCCCTGCAGGCGCTCGCGGCGGTGATGGGCGGCACCCAGTCGCTGCACACCAACAGCCGGGACGAGGCGCTCGCGCTGCCCTCCGAGGAGTCCGCCCGCCTGGCCCTGCGCACCCAGCAGGTCATCGCCTATGAGTCGGGCGTGGCCGACGTCATCGACCCCATGGGCGGCTCGTTCGTGGTGGAGCGGCTCACGGACGAGCTGGAGGCCAAGGCCGAGGACTACATCCGCCGCATCGACGAGATGGGCGGCATGGTGGAGGCCATCGCCAAGGGCTACCCGCAGGGCGAAATCCAAGACGCGGCTTACGAGGCCCAGCGCGACGTGGAGCAGAAGCGCTCCGTCGTGGTGGGCGTGAACCAGTTCCAGGTGAAGGAGCCGCCGCCCTCGGGGCTGCTGCGCGTGGACGAGACGGTGGAGCGCACGCAGCTCGAGCGCATGAAGAAGCTGCGCGCCGAGCGCGACAACGCCACGGCCCGGCGCACGGTGGACGCGCTGCGCAAGGCCGCGGCCAACCCGGACGAGAACCTCATCCCGCTCATCCTCGATGCGGTGAAGGCCTACGCGACGCTGGGCGAGATCTCCGACGCCATGCGCGACGTCTTCGGCGAGCACCGCGAGCACGTGGTGCTGTGAGGACCCCATGGAGATGCTCTGCACACTGCGCAGCCTGACGGAGAACCAGCGCCAGAAGCTGCTCGAGCACCCCGACAGGCTCGAGGACTTCATCGATGACGAGGAGGACTTCGGGGACGCGGAGGGCGCGCGCTTCCTGGACCTCGACATCGGCGAGACGTGGCACGGGCTGCAGTACCTGCTGACCGGCACGGCCTGGGAGGGCAAGGCGCCGCTGGACTTCCTGGTGCGCGGGGGCGAGGACGTGGGCGACATCCCCTCGGACGAGGGCACCGCGCGCGTCTTCACCGCCGCGCAGGTGAAGGAGCTCGCCAAGGCGCTCGACGCCCTGTCCGAGAGCACGCTGCGCAAGCGCTATGAGCCGGCACGGCTCCAGGAGGAGGACATCTACCCAGGCTTCTGGGAGGAGCCTCCGCCCGACCTGGACCCGGAGGAGGAGCTCTTCTCCTACTTCGCGGAGCTGAAGAAGTTCACGGCGGCCGTGGCGAAGCGCGGCCTCGGCCTGCTCGTGTTCATCGGCTGAGCGGACGCGACGGCACGGGACGAGGGGCCACGCCGCCCCTCACCCGACGAGCACGTCGCGACCCAGCTTGAGGACGAGCGCCACCACCACCAGCAGCACCACCTTGCGCACCAGCTTGTCGCCGCCGCGCACGGCCAGGTGCGCACCAATCCACGCCCCGGTGAACTGGGCCGCCGCCATGGGCAACGCCACGTGCCACAGCACGACGCCGCGGTAGGCGAAGAGCGCCACCGCCGCCACGTTCGTCGCGAAGTTCACCACCTTCGCGTCCGCTGAGGCCCGCGTCAGTCCGTGCCCCAACAGCCCCGAGAAGGCGATGATGAGGAACGTCCCCGTCCCCGGCCCGAAGAAGCCGTCATAGGTGCCGATGAGCAGTGCGATGACCGCGCCTAGCGCGAGCATGCGCTTCAACGGTGGCTCCGGTCGCTCTCCCGGCGGTGGCCCCCGGCGGAACGCCAGGAACGCAGCCACGATGACCAGCAGCACGAGCACCACCGGCTTGAGGACCTCGGGCCGCATCAGCAGCACCAGCGCCGCGCCGATGAACGACCCCACCAGCCCCAGCGGGAAGGTGATGGTCGCGAGCTTCCCGTTCAGCAGTCCCGCCCGCCAGAAGCGCACCAGCGCCGCGAACGCGCCGAACACGGACTGGCCCTTGTTGGTGCCCAACACCACGTGCGGCGGCAGGCCGGTCGCCAGCAAGGCGGGCAGCGTGACGAGCCCTCCTCCTCCTGCAATGGCATCCACCACACCTGCCGTCAGGGCCGCGACACACAACAGGACGAGTTCGAGCGAGGTCACATCCACGAGCGGGCACCTACCACGTCCAAAGCTTGCGCGCGCGTCGACTCTGGGCGTCAATTCGGGGACACGCTCCCCGCCGAGGTCCCATCGTGCTCGCGTCTCTCGTTTCCGTGATGACCCTCGCGCTGCTGTCCGCCGCGCCTTCGGATCCAAAAGGTCCCACCTGCCGCGCCATCGACGGCCAGGTGGCCTGCGGCTACCAATGCAAGTCGGACGGACAGCGTGTGCGGTGTGCTCAGACGCCCCAGGGCTCCTGCCAGGTCATCGACGGCCAGGCCATCTGCTTCGACCCGCCCGCCTACATCGTGCGCATCTACGGCGACGCGCTGCCCACACCCGAGTGCAAGGCCATCGACGGCCAGGTGGCCTGCGGCTACCAGTGCGCCACACAGTTCGGCAAGGTGAAGTGCGCGCGCACCCCAGCGGGCATCTGCGCCGGCCGCAACGACGAGCTCGTCTGCTTCGATCCGCCCCCTGAGGTGTACGCCGTCTATGGCCGCGAGACGCCTCGCTCCGAGTGCCGGGGCTACGGCACGGACGTCGCCTGTGGTTACAAGTGCACCCTCGGCGCCGGAAAGGTGGCCTGCACCAAGACGCCCCAGGGCATCTGTAAGAGCGATGGCATGCGGCTGGCCTGCTACGACCCGCCCGCGCAGGCCTTCTGCGCCTGGGGCAAGACCCTGCCCCCCCTGCAGTGCCAGCTCAGCGACGGCCAGGCCGTGTGCGGCTACGGCTGCACCAAGGCCTATTCCAAGGTGGCCTGCGCCTCCACCCCCAAGGGGATGTGCAAGGTGTTTGACACCGAGGTCCACTGCTTTGACCCACCGAGCACCCAGGATGCGGACCCGGCCTGCCTGAGCGTCCTCGGACTGGCCACCCTGGAGACCCCCTGACGGTGGTGCGCCGGGCAGCTTGCTTTCCCTCCCCCTGAGACGGGGGTAGGGTGAGGACGCATACAAGGAGCGACATCCGAGATGGCGGAGGGAGACGTCCGGCAATACTTCGTGCGCAACGAGCAGGGGGCCATCTGGGGTCCACTGGCCCTGCCGACCATCGAGCTGCTCATCGATAACGGCGCCATCCAAGGTCGGCTCCAGGTGTCCGAGGACGGCATCAACTTCGCCTTCCCCGGCCGCTTCCCGCACATCCGCGATGCCTTCCCGCGCGAGATGTGGGGCGACGTCGTGCCCCCCGGCCCGAGCGCTCCGGCCATGCCGCCCGCGGGAGCGATGCCCCCCGGTCCGCAGCCGGGCAGGCCTCCTGGGGCCCCCGCGCCCGGAGCAGCACCCATCGCGGGCCCTGGTGCCATGCCTCGCGGCCCCGCCGGAGTACCCGTGGCGGGCCCCGGTGCCGTCACCCGACCCCCCGTGCCCGGAGCCGGTGTGCCCGTAGCGCGTCCCGGAGCCCCGGGTGCCGTCACCCGGCCTCCCGTGCCAGGAGCGGGTGTACCCGTGGCCAACCCCGGTGCGGCCGTCACTCGAGCGCCTGTACCGGGAGTGGGTCTGCCCGTCGCCAAACCGGGTGCCGTCACCCGGCCTCCCGTGCCAGGAGCGGGTGTACCCGTGGCCAACCCCGGTGCCCCCGCTGCCACCCAGCCCGGAGCGCCCGCCGCGAGCCCGGGTGCCCGACCCGCCGCACCGCCCCCGGGTGCCGTGTCTCCAGGCGTCCCCGCAGGTGCCGCACCCGCGGGTGCCCGGCCCGCCGCACCGCCCCCGGGAGCCGTGTCTCCTGGCGCCCCCGCCAACGCCGCGCTCGCCGGCGCCGCCCGCCCACCTCCCGCCATGACGCCTGGGCCCGGTATGCCTGGGACACCCGCGCCGGCCACTGCCCAGCGCCCCGCTGCACCTGGTGCCGCGCCTCACCCGGCGCCTCCGGGGACTCCGCCGGGTGCCGCTGCACGCCCCGCCGCGCCGGGAGCTCCCGCGCAACCCGCTCCCACGGCCGCGCCCGCCTCCGCCGCGTCTCCCGCTCCGGGCCTGGAGCAGCCGCCCCCCACCAGCGGGCAGCTCGAGACGCACTCGCCCGTGCGCCTCTACGGGCTCATCGCCGCCGGCAACCACACGGGTCTGCTCACGCTCACCCTGGCCGACTGCACCGTCAGCATCCACTTCCGCAAGGGCAACCCCGAGTTCATCGACTCCTCCCTCCCCGAGGACGCGCTCGGCACCTGGCTCGTCCAGTCCAAGCTCGTCACCCCAGAGCAGCTCCAGCAGGCCGAGGCCGCACGGAGTCGCTTCGGCGGAGAGGTGCTCGCGGCCCTCTTCGGGCTCGGACTCCTGCAGCCCGCCACCGCCTTCACCCAGCTCGCGCAACGCGCCCAGAACATCCTCCTCAAGGGGCTGCGCGCCGAATCCGGCTCCTTCTCCTTCGAGGCGAAGGACTTGCCTGCCGCCAGGGCCATGCCACTCGGGAACAAGTGGGCGGTGCTGAGCGAGCTCGTCCGCCGCATCCCCAGCGCGGACCTCCGGCGACGGCTGCAGCCGGTGTTGAACCTGCCGGTGATGAAGTCCCAGGGTCGCGTGGCCACCGGTGACCTGCGGCTCACGCCTCACGAGGTGCGCGTGCACGCCCTCATCGATGGGGTGCGCTCAACCGGACAGCTCCTCAACGACCTCCCCCAGGACGCCGACCACCTGCTGCGACTCGTGTTCCTCCTCAAGGAGCTCGAAGGGGTGTCGTTCGCTGCCGTGCGCGCCGCGGCCCCCCAGGCCACCGCCGCCGCGAAACCGGCCACGCAGCCGGGTATCGCCCAGGCCGGTGCCACGCCCCAGGCCGCCGCCGCGAAGCCCGCCACTCCACCCGCTGCCGCCCCGCAGGCCCCCGCCGCGAAACCGGCCACGCAGCCAGGTATTGCCCAAGCCGGTGCCACGCCCCAGGCCGCCGCGAAGCCCGCGACCCCACCCGCCGCTGCACCGCAAGCTCCCGCCGCGAAACCGGCTACGCCCCCGAGCGCCGCCGCACCTCAGGCCCCTCGTCCGGCGGCTCCTGCGGCTACCGCTCCGGCAGCGAAACCCGCCGCACCCGCCGCTGCTGCCCCCGCCGCAGCTACTGCCCCCGCTGCCGCTGCCGCCTCGGGCTCCGCACCCGGCGCCAACGACATTGCCGCGCTCCGCGAGCTGGCCGAGAAGCTGAAGGAGCAGAACCACTTCGAGCGCCTGGGGCTGGGGGCGGACACCAACGGCCCGGCGGTGAAGATCGCCTACTTCAAGCTGGCCAAGCTGTACCACCCGGACACGCTGCCTCCCGGTGCGCCTCCGGAGATGGAGAAGCTCAAGGCCGACATCTTCGCCTATATCGGTGACGCCTACCGCACGCTCTCGGACGACAAGAGCCGCGCCGCGTACATCGAGGATCTCAAGAGCGGCGGCAGCGGCCAGGCGCAGGTGGACATCGAGGCCATCCTCAAGAGCGAGGAGCTCTTCCGCAAGGCGGGCATCTACATCAAGGCCCGGAAGTTCGCCGACGCGGCGAAGCTGCTCGACGAGGCCATCCAGCTCAACCCCGAGGAGCCCGAGTTCTTCGCCTGGCGCGGGTACACCCGCTTCTTCACCTTCGAGGACAAGAAGACGGGCTACAACGAGGCCTACCGCGACATCCAACACTGTCTGAAGAAGAACGAGAAGGTCGCCTCCGCGCACTACTTCCTGGGTGTCATTGCCAAGCTGTGCGGTGACAACAGCGGCGCGCTGAAGCACTTCCAGAAGACAGTGGAGGTTCAGCCAAATCACATCGACGCGCAGCGGGAGATCCGCATGGCCCAGCAAAAGAAGTAGGGTGCGCGAGCCGGGAGCGCGCCACGTGCTCCCCTACACACGAGGAGAAGTCCCTTGCCGTTGACCGGAAAACAGCGCCGCCAGCTCCGCGCGCTGGGACACCACCTGGAGCCCGTGGTCATTGTGGGCCAGTCGGGCGTCACCGAGGGCGTCGTCGCTGCTGTCGAGCAGGCGCTCAAGGACCACGAGCTCATCAAGGTGAAGATCAACGAGGGCCCGGAGGATCGCCACGAGGCCGCCGAGAAGCTCTCGCAGGGCACCAGCGCCGAGCTGGTCCAGCTCCTGGGCCGCACCGCCCTGCTCTTCAAGAAGCGGGACGAGGACTCGGAGTTCGACGATCTGTAAGCGGCGCCCTCAGGGCGTGAAACCCGCGGCTCGGGCGGCCAGCTCGGCCCCCGCGCCCAGGCGCTCCAGCAGCACGGGGCCAAAGTACTGGTGACGGGCCTCGCCCTGGTTCGTCTCCACCTTCTCGGCGGTGTCCACGTAGCCCAGGTAGCCGTCCGCTAGCCCCAGCACCCCCGTGGCCCCCGTACGCCGCACCAGCTCGGCCCCCGCGCCCACCGTGGGCTCGCCCGGCACCAGCAGCAGCTCCAGGGGCCCCAACACCAGCGCGCCCATCTCCGCTGTCCGCGAGGACGACGCACACAGGAAGTTGTCCCCCGCTGCCCGCGAATACGACGGCACCAGCCGCGAGGCATCCGGCCTCGGCAGCGCCACGTCCGCTCGCGCGAAGGCCAGCCTCGTGTTCTCCGCCGCCACCGGCACCGCTTTCTCGGCCAGCTCCGACACCGCTCGCGCGAAGGACAGCGCCCGCTCCGCGCCCTCGCCGTCGCCGAAGGACACCGAGACGTTGCCCATCATCCCCTGCAGCACCAACGTCACCCCACCCTGCTCCTCACGCAGCTGGCTCAGACGCCCTGGCCAGTCCGTGTCCACCACGGCTCGGTCTCTCGGGAGAATCGTGGGGTGCGCAGCGAAGATCAGCAGCTCCGCCACGGGCCCCTGCGCCCCCCGCAGCACCGCGCGCGTCAGCGCTCCATCCGGAATCTCACCGCCCGCCCGCGAGCGCACCAGCACGGAGTTCCGCGCCTCACCGACCTCCAGGGAAACCTCGGTGAGCCGCGCCGCAGCCTGACGCAGCGCCTCCGTGGCCCCCACCACCGCCGCCTCCCGCGCTTCCTTCCGGAAACGACCCGTGCCAGCCAGCT
Source organism: Archangium minus (assembly GCF_044360475.1). Lineage (NCBI taxonomy): Bacteria > Pseudomonadati > Myxococcota > Myxococcia > Myxococcales > Archangiaceae > Archangium > Archangium minus. The sequence continues at coordinate 2,306,869 of NZ_CP043494.1, read as the reverse complement.
GAGACACCATCCGCGTGTCGTATCCCCCAAAGGACGAGTGCGGGTGCGTGGCCGTCACCACCACCCCCTGGAGCCCCAGCCCAGCAGTCCGTTCACGCACCTCGGCCACGAGCTCATCGGGAATCAGCAGCAACTCCAGCGACACCAGCCCCACCTTCACGTCCCCCGAAGACAGCACCACCGCACGCGCCTGGGGCATGGGGTCCGCTCGGCTGGCCTCCGGACGAGGAGGCCCATAACCCGCCACCACCACCGGAAAGGGAGGAACCATGGGCACCCTCGCTGCCCCGGCCCTCAAGGGGCCGTCCACACGGACCTGCCCAAGCACCAGGGGCTCCCTCTCCGTCCACCGCCCACACCAGTTCCAGGACGCAAGTGCGTACGCCGACCCAATGGTCAGCAGTATCAGGGGGAACAGGGAGGGCAGCAGTCGCCGCCGCCGGGAGGACATGCGGGATGGAAGCCTACCTCCAACCGTGGAATTCCGGGGGCCTAGACGTCCGGGTACCTCCTGAAGACATCAGCCGGCGGAATACCCGCGAACGAGGCAACCGTTCTCCAGTTCCGTTCGGACCCCGAAGGGGATAAGGCACGCGCCATGTGTGGGATCTTCGGAATTGTCGGTCACCCAGAGGCCTCCAACCTGACGTACCTCGGCCTGCATGCGCTGCAGCATCGCGGGCAGGAGTCTGCGGGCATCGTCGCCTCGGATGGGCATAGCCTTCAGGCCCACCGAGAGATGGGCCTCGTCGCGGACATCTTCACTGCACCGGTGCTCGAGAAGCTGCCGGGCGGCGCGGCCATCGGCCACGTGCGCTACTCCACGGCGGGCGGCAGCCAGCTCAAGAATGCCCAGCCCCTCTCAGTGGAGTACGTGGGCGGCCACATGGCCGTGGCCCACAACGGCAACCTCGTCAACGCGCAGGAGCTGCGCACCGCGCTCGAGGCCGACGGAGCCATCTTCCAGTCGGACGCGGACACCGAGGTCGTCGTCCACTTCATCGCCCGCTCCAAGCAGCCCACCTTCGAGCAGAAGGCCGTTGAGGCGCTCTCCAAGGTGAAGGGGGCCTACAGCATCCTCTTCCTCACCGAGAACAAGCTGGTGGCGGTGAGGGATCCCTACGGCTTCCGCCCGCTGGTGCTCGGCAAGCTGAAGAACAGCTGGGTGCTGGCCAGCGAGACGACGGCGCTGGATCTCATCGAGGCGGAGTTCATCCGCGAGCTCGAGGCCGGCGAGATGGTGGTCATCGACGAGACGGGCCTGCACTCCAGCCAGCCCTTCCAGCCCACGCGACTGGGCCGGTGCATCTTCGAGCACGTGTACTTCGCCAAGCCGGACTCGGTGCTGTTCGGCACGAGCGTGTACGAGACGCGCAAGGAGCTGGGACGGCAGCTGGCCAAGGAGCAGCCGGCGCCCGGGGCGGACCTGGTCATCGCCGTGCCGGACTCGGGTGTGCCCGCGGCCATCGGCTACGCCCAGGAGAGCGGGATTCCCTACGACGTGGGCCTCATCCGCAGCCACTACGTGGGCCGCACCTTCATCGAGCCCCAGCAGTCCATCCGCCACTTCGGCGTGAAGCTGAAGCTGTCGGCGGTGCGCCAGGTGCTCAAGGGCAAGCGTGTGGTGGTGGTGGATGACTCCATCGTGCGCGGCACCACCAGCCGGAAGATCGTGAAGATGCTCAAGGCCGCCGGCGCGGTGGAGGTGCACCTGCGCATCTCCTCGCCGCCCACGCAGTGGCCCTGCTACTACGGCATCGACACGCCGAGCCGGCAGGAGCTCATCGCCTCCAGCCACAGCGTGGAGGAGATCGCCCGCTACGTGACGGCGGACACGCTGGGCTACATCTCCCTGGATGGCCTGGGCACCGCGGTGGGAGACCGCGAGCGCACCACCTTCTGCACGGCCTGCTTCTCCGGCAAGTACCTGACGGGCGAGCTCAACAACGCGAGCGCCCCGTCAACGGAGTCCGCTCCGAAGCTCGCCATCATCGCCTGAGGCACCGCCCCTCCCGGCGATGGAGAACGCCTCCCAGCCCGAGCAGCTGCGCGCGGAGCGACAGTTCGCTCGCTCCGTGCTCGCGGGCATCCTGCTGCTCGGGCTGGTCGCCATCGCCGGACCGCTGCTCTCCTACCGCAGCGATGTCCACGAGGCGCACAACCAGTTCCAGGACCGTCTCAATCGCGAATCGCGCGTGTACTCCGATGCGATCGGCCTGCACCTGAAGCTGCTCAAGTCCGAGCTCGAGCGGGTCTCCCTGGGGCTCGGCCCCGAGATGCAGGAGGAGCGAGCCACGGAGGACATGCTGGACCTCACCTCTCCGGAGACCGGCATCTTCCGTCAGGGAGTCGCCCTGCTGGATGCCACGGGGAAGCCCCGCTGGAGCGAGCCGCCCCAGTTGCTCGACACCGCCGGGTCCCTGCGCAACCGCCCCTGGTTCCAGCGTGCCCTCAACCAGCAGACCGCCTCCGTGGACGCACTCCATCCCGGCTCCTCCACCTTCGTCGTCGCCATCCCGGTGGTGCGCCATGGCAGGACGGCCGGAGTCCTCGTGGGTCTGCTCGACGCGGAGGTGGAGGTCCCCGGCTCACGCCCCTCGAGCAAGTACCTGACCCTCCTCGTGCTCAACCGAGCGGGAGACCTCTTCATCCCCCGCGCGCCTCCGGCCTGGGCCACCGGGCCAGGCTTCGCCGGCAAGGTGGAGGCGCTGCTGCGCGACGGCGGCCAACAACTCGAGACGGGCGACGACGAGGTGTTCGCCTGGGCCACGTCTATCCCCGGCACGGACCTGAGGCTGGTGCTCGCGGGTGACGAGAGCATCCCCCTCGCCCCCATCCGGAGCCGGTTGCTCGTGCAACTGCTCACCCTCGCCGTGCTGCAGCTAGGCACGCTGCTCCTCTTCAGCCTGCACTGGCGGCGCGTCTACCGGCTCTTCCTGGAGATGGAGCGGCGCGCGGCAGAGAAGGAGACGATGGCGGCGCTCGGCTCGGCGGCGAGCCTCATCGCCCACGAGGTGAAGAACTCCCTCAACGGCATCAAGGTGGCCGTGGGAACCCTCCCGCCCTCTGAGGAGCACCGGCTGGCAGTGCACACGCTGCGTGGACAGGTGGACAGGCTGGCCCACCTGGCCACCTCGCTGTTGCACTTTGGCAAGCCGCCGCGCGTGCAGTACATGCTCGTGAACCTGCCGCACCTGGTCCGCGAGGTGCTCGACGGCCTGCGCGTACTTCCCGAGGCCGAAGAGGTGCGCGTGGAGGCCCACCTGGGCGAGGAGTTGCTCCTGTCAGGAGACCCGCTGCTGCTGGCCACCGCCCTGGACAACCTGGTGCGCAACGCCATGGAAGCGGCCGTGGCCGCCAAGGATCTCGGGCAGCTCTCCTCGCCCGAGGTGCGGGTGAACGTGCGCCAGGAGGACGGCGAGGCCGTGGTGGAGGTGGAGGACAACGCCGGAGGGCCTCCCCCCGGATTCGAGGCGCGGCTCTTCGAGCCCTTTGTCACCACCAAGCCCAAGGGCGTGGGGTTGGGGCTGTCCATGACCCGGCGAGCACTGGAGCAGCAGGGCGGGCGTCTGACATTCACCCGCCTCCCGGGTGGCAGCCGCTTCACCCTGCGCATGACCGTGCGGCCCCCTCCGAAAGACATCCAGGAGCAGACGACATGAGCGTGCCCCTCCTCTTCGTCGATGATGACCGGGCCTTCTCCTCGATGGGCGCGGCGGCCCTGCAGCGCGAGGGCTACTCCGTCACCCTCGCGCGCTCGCTGCACGAGGCCCGCGCCGCGCTCGGCCGGCTCACCCCCGCCCTGGTGGTGTTGGACCGACGGCTGCTGGACGGAGACGGGCTCACCTTCCTCCCCGAGCTGAAGGCCCAGGCGCCTGGCGCGGCGGTGGTGATGGTGACGGCGCACGGGGACATCTCCAGCGCGGTGGACGCAATGCGCGCGGGAGCCGTGGACTACGTGGCCAAGCCGGTGGAGCTGGCCGACCTGGTACTCCGCGTGCGCCGGGCCCTGGACACGGGGCGATTGAAGGAGCGACTGGCCGCGGCCGAAGCGGAGCTCTCCGGACGGCGCCGGCTCGTGCCCCCCGCCTCGGCCGCGATGCAACGGGTGCTGGCCGCGCTGGAGCGCATCGCCGCCTCGCCGCGCAGCGCCGTGCTGCTGCTGGGCGAGACGGGCGTGGGCAAGGAGATGCTCGCCCGCCACCTGCATGATGTCTCCTCGCGAGGAGAGGACGCGCCCTTCGTCCACGTCAACTGCGCGGCCCTGCCCGAGCAGACGGTGGAGAGCGAGCTGTTCGGCCACGAGAAGGGCGCCTTCACCGACGCGCGCACTGCCCGCCGCGGCCTGGTGGAGGTCGCCCATGGGGGGACGCTCTTCCTCGACGAGGTGGGCGAGCTGCCCCTTCCCCTGCAGGCCAAGCTGCTCACCTTCCTCGACTCGGGCCGCTTCCGACGCCTGGGCGGCACCACCGAGCACTCCAGCAGCGCGCGCATCGTCGCCGCCACCAATCGCGACCTGCCAGGCCTCATGGCCCACGGTGGGTTCCGCGAGGACCTGTGGTTCCGCCTGAGCGTCTTCCGCATCGACATCCCCCCGCTGCGCGAGCGGCGCGAGGACATCCTTCCCCTGGCCGAGGGACTCCTCGCCCATCTGCGCCGGGAGCTCGGGCGACGCGAGGCCGTGCTCAGCGCGCAGGCCCGGGCCCGGCTCCAGGCCTACGCCTTCCCGGGCAACGTGCGCGAGCTGCGCAACCTCCTCGAGCGCGCGCTGGTGATGGAGCCCGGACCGGAGCTCCAGCTGGACGTGCTGGCGGGCGTGAAGCCCTCCACGGCCCCGGCACCCACGGAGGACCCGGAGCACTTCGTCCTCCCCGCCCCACCCCGCCCGATGGAGGACGTGGAGCGAGCCTACGCCCGCTGGACGCTCGAGCGTCTGGGGGGCCGGCGCGTGGAGGCCGCCAAGGTGCTCGGCCTCGCCTACGCCACGTTCCTCAAGCGGCTCGGGGAGGAGTGAGCGCCCGATTGCAGAATTTGCAATGGCAGGATTTTGAATTCCGGCCCGCAGTGCGAGCTTCTGGAATGCCGTCGCAGACGTAAGGCCCCGAAACCACTCGGAATGAAGCGGGCACGTGACTTGCCCAAGGGCTCTCCCGAACTCCACTGGGAGCCCCCTTCGTGCGCCGTGTTCCACCGCTTCTCCTCTCCTGCCTGCTCCTCGGGGCCACCACCGCCCCTGCCTCCACTTCCACACACGACTCGCTCGCCCTGGCCTCGCTGCCGGATGAGGACAGCCTGGCCTCGCTGCTGTGGGCGCGCTCGCCCGAGTTCGCCACGGCCCGAGCCCGAGTCGCCTCCGCCCAAGCGGACCTGGTGCGGGCCGGGCAACTTCCCAACCCCGAGCTGGACCTCTCCTGGAACACGCTCCCCGTAGGCCCCACCAACCCACCGGGCCTGGACCGGCTGCGAGACGTGCCCAACTACCAGGTGGGACTCTCGCAGCTCATCGAGCTGGGCAAACGAGGCCCCCGACAGGACTCGGCTCGCGCCGAGCTGGCCGCCACCGCCCTGGACGTGCTGGCCGACCTGCGGACACGCACCTATGAGCTGCTGGAGAGCGCGGCGGAAGTGGCGACCTCGGAGGTGCGCCTGGCGGAGCTGGAGACGCTGGTCACGGACGCAGCACGGCTGACGGAGTTGCAACGCGCGCGTCAGCGACAAGGGGACACCGCGGGCCTGGACGTGGACCGGGCCGTGCTGGAGGAGACGCAGCTCCAGGGCCAGCTCGCCGAGGAACACAGCCGCCTGTCCGGCTCACTGCTGACGTGCTCACGGCTCGCGGGCCTCGCCTGCACGCCCTTCGGAGGCAGGGACGCAGCAGCCACCTTCCTCGCCTCGCGCCTGTCCCGCGCCCCCGGTCCCTCCTCGGTCCAACAACGGCCGGACCTGCGTGCACTCGAAGCGCAGCGGCAGAGCGCCCAGGCCGCCCTCACCCTCGCCCGACGACGCTGGCTGCCGGACCCAACGGTGCGCGCTGGCTATGTCCACGACCGGTTCGTCGAGTCGGGCAACCAGAAGAACGCCTTCTTCGTCGGCCTCTCCTTCCCGCTGCCGCTGTTCGAGCGCGGGCAGGCAGATGCGTTGGCCGCGAGCGCCCAGGCCGAAGCCGCGGAGCAGACACGCTCACAGCTCAGCGCCCAGGCCGAACGCGAGGAGCAGTCCCTCACCACGCAGCTTCAGGCCGTGGCGGCGCGGCGCGACCGCGTGCGCAACCAGACGCTGCCCCTGGCCTCCGCGCTGGTGCAACGGCTGGAGGCCGCGGTGAAGGCAGGCGGCGCCTCGCTCCAGGACCTGCTCTTCGCTCGCCGCACGTACGGCCAACTGCTGATGGATGCAGCCGAGCTCGACCTCACGGCCTTCCACCTCTCGGTGGCGCTGGACCGCGTCCGCGCCGCCGGCCCCAAAGCCCCACCCGAGCTGAGCGAACGCTTCTAACCCCCTCCCCCCTCTGGAGACTCCCATGTCCTCACATTCCCCCCGTTCTCCCTTCTGGCTCGCCACCCTGGGCATCGGCCTGAGCGCGGTCGTCACCATCGGCCTGATGCTCGGGCGCCCCACACCCGCCGAAGCCGAGGAGACCTCCGCCCCTCCTGGCCTCGTCGTGAAGGGCGAGAGCGTGCAGCTGCCGCCCGATGGACCCCAATGGCAGTACATCGAGCTGGGGGTGGCCACGGAGGCGCCCATGCTGGCGCCACTGCCCGCTCCGGGCCGGGTCGACCTGGACGAGCGACGCACCGCTTCCGTCGGCACGCCGCTGGCCGGCCGCGTGGACCAGGTGCGCGTGCGCACGGGTGACCGGGTGTCGGCGGGAGACCGCCTCTTCTCCGTACGCTCGGGGGCCTACGCGGACCTCGAGCGCGAGCTGAAGAGCGCGGAGACGGAGGTCGCCGACAAGCAGCGCATCGCGGAGCGGGTGCGAGAGCTGGTGAGCCTGCAAGCAGCAGCGGAGAAGGACCTACTGGCAGCCGAGGCCGAGCTGCGCCAGGCGAAGCTGACCCTGCAGGCCGCCCAGGCCAAGCGCGCCAGCCTCGCGGTGTCCGCCGACGGCGACAACCTCTTCTGGGTGAAGGCGCCGCGCGCCGGCACCGTGGTGGACCTGGACGTGACGGCCAGCCAGGAGGTGACACCGGACCGGGACAGGCCGCTCCTGCGCATCTCCGATTTGAACGAGGTGCTGGTGCTGGCGGACATGCAGGAGTCGGACGCCTCCGACTTGCAAGCGGGCCAGGAGGTGAGCGTCAGCATCCGGAGCGGAGCGCTGGCACGCAAGGGCGTGGTGGAGCACATCTCCGAGGTGGTGGATCCCCATCGGCGCACGGTCGCGGTGCGCGTGCGCGTGCTCAACGAGGACCGAGCCCTGCGACCCAACGCCTTCGTGGAGGTGACGCCCCTGCCACGCGGCGACATCAAGCGGGTGCAGGTGCCCGCTGGCGCCGTTGTCACCAACGGAGAGCGCTCGGTGGTGTTCGTGGCGCGCGACGCCCATCGGCTGGAGCGTGTGCCGGTGACGGTGGGCCGGCGCCGAGACGGCGCAGTGGAGCTGCGCGGCGGGCTGGAGGTGGGTAGCCGCTTCGTCGCCCGCGGCGCGCTGCTGCTGGAAAACACCATCGAGCTGGCGGACTAGCCCGGAGACCCACGGATGTTCGACAAAATCGTAGACTTCTCACTGAAGAACCGGGCCGCGGTCATCTTCTTCTCCCTGCTGGTGGCTATCTGGGGCGTCGTCTCCTTCCAGGGCCTCACGGTGGAGGCCTTCCCGGATCCAACGGATACCCAGGTCCAGGTCATCACCCTCTTCCCAGGCCAACCCTCCGAGGAGGTCGAGCGGCAGATCGGCCTTCCGCTGGAGCGCGCGCTCAATGGCACGCCTGGGATGAGCCGGCTGCGCAACCTGTCGCTCTTCGGCCTGTCCTTCGTCACCCTCACCTTCCACGACGGAGTGGATGGGCTGGCGGCGCGCGCACAGGTGCTGGAACGGCTGCGAGAAGCGGAGCTGCCCGAGGGCATCACCCCCCAGCTGGGGCCGTACGCCACGCCCATTGGCGAGGTGTACCGCTACACGCTGAGCGGGGCGAAGGGAGACCCGATGAAGCTGCGCACCCTGCAGGACTGGGTGGTGCGCCCGCAGATCATGCGCGTCAACGGCGTGGCGGACGTGGTGTCCATTGGCGGCCTGCTGCGCGAGGTACACGTGGAGCCGGATCCCTCGCGTCTGGCTGCCTTCGGGTTGACGCTCGATGACCTGGAGGACGCCCTGCGCGGCGGCAGCATGAACGCCTCAGGCGGAGTGCTGGAGCGAGGCGCCGAGCAGCTCGTCATCCGCAGCCAGGGCCTCTTCAGCAACCTGGACGACATCCGCGATGTCCGCGTGGCCACGCACGAGGGCACGCCCGTCTTCATCAAGGATGTCGCCGAGGTACGTGATGGCTGGGCGCCACGCCAGGGCGTGGTGAGCCGAGGCACCAGCTACGACACCGTGGAGGGAATCGTCCTGATGCGCCGAGGAGAGAACCCCTCCGTCGTGCTCTCCCGGCTGCGCGAAGCGGTGGAGGAGCTCAACCAGCGCCTGACGCTCGAGGAGGCGAAGGTCGACGCCTTCTACGACCGCACGGACCTCGTGAACACCACGCTCAAGACGGTGGGCCGCAACCTGGTGGAGGGCGGCATCGTGGTGACGCTCGTCCTCTTCATCTTCCTCATGGACCTGCGGGCAGCCTTGGTGGTGGGCACGCTCATCCCGCTGTCACTGCTCACCTCGTTCATCTACCTGAAGACCCGGGGCATGTCGGCCAACCTGCTGTCACTGGGCGCGGTGGACTTCGGCGTCATCGTGGACGGCGGCGTGGTCATCATCGAGAGCATCCTGCTCAAGCTGGCCCTCGATCACGGTCACGGACATGGCTCGGGAGCAGAGCAGGAAGCACTGCCAGTGGAGCAGCGCATTCGCCAGGCCACCTCGCAGGTGGTGCGGCCCACCGTGTTCTCCATGCTCATCATCATCGCGGCCTACCTGCCCATCTTCATGCTGGAGCGGGTGGAGGGGCGCATGTTCAGCCCCATGGCCAACACCGTGGTGGCGGCGCTCCTGGGGGCGCTGGTGTTCTCGGTGACGCTCGTCCCCGTGCTGGCTTCGCTCGTGTACCGCAAGGGGGCACAGCACAAAGAGAGCCCGGTGCTGAAGCTGATGGAGCGGGCCTACGCTCCCACGCTGACATTCGCGCTCAAGCGCCCCGCGCTGGTGCTCTCACTGGCCACCGCGGGACTGTTGACGGCGGGGGTGATGCTGCCTCGCATGGGCAGCGAGTTCCTCCCCGCCCTCAACGAGGGCAGCATCTACATGACCTTCAGCCTGCCGCCGAACGTGGCCCTCACCGAGGGACGCAAGCTGGTGCCGCGAATCACCCGGCTCATCGAGCAGGCGCCCCAGGTGGAGCAGGTGCTGTCCTCGCTGGGCCGTCCCGAGGACGGTACGGACGCCAAGCTGGCCAACAACCTGGAGTTCTTCGTCAAGCTCAAGCCGCCAGACCAGTGGCCCCGTGACACGCCCAACCTCACCGATGTGATGGACCGGCTGCAGGCCTCCATCAGCGAGATTCCCGGGATGGAGGTGAACTTCAGCCAGCCCATCGGAGACAACGTCAACGAGAGCATCTCCGGCCAGCAGGGACAAATCGCAGTGAAGCTCTTTGGTGACGACCTGGGCCAGTTGCAGAACCTGGCGGAGAAGGTGAAGTCCACCATCTCCCGAGTGGACGGCGTGGCGGACCTGGGCCTGGTCAAGAGCGCGCCGGTGATGCAGGTGCAGGTCAATCCGGACCGGGTGGCGCTCGCGCGCTACGGAATGGACATGGGTGAATTCCAGCACGTGTTGCAGACGGCGCTGGGCGGCCAGGCGGTGAACGAGTTCTGGGATGGAGAGCGGCGCTTCGACGTGGTCATGCGCCTGCCAGCCTCCAGCCGCGATGATGTGGAGAAGATCGCCAAGCTGAGAGTGCCGGTGGACGGCGGAGTGACCGTGCCGCTGGAAGCACTGGCCCACGTGGGGAGCGGAGAGGGACGCGCGTCCATCAATCGGGAGAACGGCCGACGCTACATCGGCATCCGGATGAACGTGCGCGGACGCGACATGGGCTCATTCGTGGAAGAGGCACGCGACAGGGTGGCCAAGGAGGTGCAGTTGCCACCGGGCGTGAGCCTCGAATGGGGCGGTGAGTTCGAAAGCAAGGAGCGAGCAATGAACCGGCTGCTGACCGTGGTGCCCGTGGCGCTCGTGCTGACACTGCTGCTGCTGTTCAAGGCGTTCAACTCGTTCAGCCGAGCAGTCATCACCCTGATGAACGTGCCCTTCGCGCTGATGGGGGGCGTGTTCGGCCTGTACCTGGCGGGCATGCCGCTGTCGGTGGCGGCCGCCGTGGGTTTCATCGCCCTCATCGGACAGGCGGCACTCAATGGCGTGTTGGTGATGTCGGCCATTGCGGAGCGACTCGAAACGGGCGAGCCCCTGGAGTCAGCCATCCTCAACGGCGCCAAGGAGAGGCTCAGGCCCGTGCTGATGACGGCGGCACTGGCGGCGCTGGGCCTGGTGCCGGCATGCCTCAGCCGGGGTATCGGCTCGGAGACGCAAAAGCCGCTGGCGGTGGTCATCGTGGCGGGGACGATCTCCGCGTGCGTGCTGACACTGGTGTTGCTGCCGGTGATGTACCGCCTGTTCATGCAGTACATGGAGCGGCTCGCGGGCAAGATGCCCGCGCGGCTGCTGAGGGTCGTGCCGGCGACGGAGAAACTGCGCAAGACCGGCTGACAGAGGCTAGGGCGAAGTCGTAGAGCGCTCCTCGGCGCCAGCGCCCATGTGCGGCAGGGCGCCGATGGAACGCAGCAGCCCTCCGAGTACTTCGTCCAGGGTCGTCCGGCCGCGCACCACGCGGCTGGGGTGCGCGAAGGTGAGCCGACCCCGGTGGATGGCCTCGACGAGCTCCGCCATGAGGTTCGCCACCTCCGTCGAGAAGCCCAGGCCCATGAGCATGGGAACCAGGGCCGCGGGCGAGTGCTCCGCCACGCGTACTGGCCGACCGAGCAATCGGGCCAGCGTGTCCGCCACCTCATCTGGGCTGTAGTCCACCGGGCCCGCCAGCTCCACCACACGCTTGCCGAACGTGGGTTCGCGCAACAACCGGGCAGCCAACTCACCCACGTCCCGAGTGGCCACCATGTGCACCGGACGGTCGGACGGACCGATGAAGCTCGGCATCACGCCGGAGGCCACCACCGGCGACAACCCCTCCCCCCAGTTCTCCATGAAGTACGCCGAGCGGAGGATTGTCATCGGCCTGCCCAGTGAGCCCAGCTCGCGCTCCGCGAGGCTCACCGTCTTCACGAGGCCCGTGCCCTCGGTGTGCTGCGCCCCCACCGAGGAGAGCAGCACGAAGTGCGGAAGCCCACTCTCGTCCACCGCTCGCCGCATCGCGTCCACCACGTTCCAGCACGCCTCCATCACCCCGGTGCTCGTGGACACGGGCGGAGGCACCAGCAGATAGGCTCCCTGGGCGCCCACCATGGCCATGGCCAACGCGGCGACGTCACGCAAATCCGCCAGCACGACCTCGGCGCCCCGCTGCCGCCACGGCTCGGCCTTGGCCTCATCACGCAGGATGACCCGGACCCGCTTCCCCTCCGCCAACAGCGTCCGAGCCACCACCGACCCCGTATGCCCCGATGCTCCAGTCACCACGAACATGACGCCCTCCTCACCTCACCATGAAGGTGATGCCCCTCTTGGCTCCGCGCGGGCATGCCCATGGGTGCAATCCCTCGAGGGCCCACTGGGAAGTCACCGGGCAGGGGACGAGACGAGGCCCCGGATGTCCTTCTCACGATGGCGGTCCAGCCAGGCGCGCGCCCTCTGACTTGACAGGGGTACGAGGCTTCGCGAGCGTCGTGATCGCTGGCGCCAAGACGCTGGGGGCCGCCTTGGCCTCCGCAGCCAGGGGGGAACAAAACAATGAAAGCCGCCATCTTCCGCCAGGGAGACCTCGTCGTCGACACACTGCCGGATCCGGTCCCTGGACAGGGCCAGGTGCTCGTCAAATCACTGGCCTGCGGCATCTGCGGGTCCGACCTCCACGTCTTCAAGCACGCGCACTCCTTCACCGAGACGATGCGGCGCGCGAACGCCCCGGAGGTGATGGACCTCGCGCGCGACGTGGTGTTCGGCCACGAGTTCTGCGCCGAGGTGCTCGACTACGGCCCCGGCACCGAGCGCCGGTTGAAGCCCGGTACGAGGGTCACCTGCATGCCGCTCACGGTCAGCGCGGACGGGGTGCGGACCCTCGGCTATTCCAACGCGTTACCGGGAGGCTTCGCGCAGAAGATGCTCCTCGACGAGGCGCTCCTGCTTGAGGTGCCCAATGGCCTGCCCTCCGAGCACGCGGCCCTCGTCGAGCCCATGGCCGTGGGCGTGCACGCGGTGGAGAAGGCCGCACTGAAGGGGGGTGAGGTGCCGCTCGTCATCGGCTGCGGGCCGGTAGGCCTCGCGGTCATCGCCGCCCTCAAGCTCAAGGGCGTGCACCCCATCGTCGCCGCCGACTACTCGCGCACCCGCCGCGCGCTCGCGGAGAAGATGGGCGCGGATGTCGTCGTCGACCCCTCCGAGCGTTCTCCCTACAAGACATGGACGGAGCACGCGGCCGTCAAGCCCGCGGTGTTCTTCGAGTGCGTGGGGGTGCCGGGCCTCCTTCAGCAACTCATCGAGGGCGCTCCGGCCCAGGCCCGCATCGTCGTGGTGGGCGTGTGCATGCAGAGCGACCGAATCGAGCCGTTCCTGGCCATCTACAAGGAGCTTCAACTCCAGTTCGCCCTGGCCTACACGCCCGAGGAGTTCGCGCGCACCCTGCGCCACGTGGCCGAGGGGGAGCTCGACGTGGCGTCCCTCATCACCGGCCGTGTGGGACTCGAAGGGGTGAAGGAGGCCTTCACGGAGCTGGGCAATCCCGAGCGGCACGCGAAGATCCTGGTGGAGCCCTGGCGCTGAGACCCGACGAGCGCAACTGTCAGTGACCATCACCTCGGGTACACCCTCAGTAACGGTCCTGAAGCCGAGGGGTGACAGACCCGGGAGGCGGACGCATAACAGGGAGCGTGACCCGTCCTTCTCCCTCCACCACGGACAACCCTCCCGGCTCGGAGATCGGCACCCGGCTGGCCTCCATCGCCGTGGCCAGCGCGCTGTTCATGGAGTTCATCGACTCCACGGCACTGTCCACCGCGCTGCCGGCCCTGTCCAAGGCCTTCGGCAGTGACCTGGTCCACCTCAAGCTGGCGCTGACGTCCTACATCCTGGCGCTGGCGGTGGTCACGCCCGCGAGCGGCTGGATCGCCGACAAGTATGGGCCCCGACGCGTGTTCATGACCGCGATGGGGGTGTTCCTGGTGGGCTCGGTGCTGTGCGGCTTCTCGCAGTCGCTGGCCCAGCTCGTCGTCTTCCGCACGATTCAGGGCATCGGTGGAGCGCTGATGACGCCGGTGGGCCGGTTGATCGTGGTGAGCTCGGCACCGCGCGAGCGACTCGTGGCGGCGATGAGCTGGTTCACCATGCCCGCGCTGGTGGGTCCCCTCATTGGGCCGCCCCTGGCCGGCTTCATCCTGCGCATCGCGGATTGGCCGTGGATCTTCTTCATCAACGTGCCGGTGGGGATTCTGGGCATGCTCGCGGTGCTGCGATTCGTGCCGCCCCTACACCAGCCAGACCCGGGCCGGTTCGACGTGAAGGGCTTCATCCTGGCGGCCATCGCCATCACCTCGCTGATGGTGGCGGCCGAGACCGCCGGCATGGGCCTCGTTCCGGCCTCCTTGCAGATAGGGGCCGCGGTGCTCGCCCTGGTGATGGGCGCGGCCTACATCCGGCACGCGCTGCGGACCGAGCGGCCCGTGCTCAACATCCGCCTGGTGCGCTTCGCCACCTACCGAGCGAGCCTCATGGGGGGCACCCTGGTGCGGGTGGGGCTGGGCGCAACACCCTTCCTGCTACCCCTGCTCTTTCAAGTCGGACTGGGATGGGGAGCGTTCGAGGCCGGGCTGGTGATCATCGGCACGAGCATGGGAGCCCTGTCGTACAAGCCCGTGGCGCCCGCGGTGGTCAAGCGGTTCGGCTTCCGCTCCACCCTCATCTTCTCCAACGTCGTCACCGCCGTGCTGACGGCCCTTCCCGCCTTCTTCCGGGAAACGACGCCCGTCGCGCTCATGGTCATCATCCTGGCCATTGGCGGCTTCATGCGCTCCATGCAGTTCACCTCGCTCAACACCGTGGCCTACGCGGACATCCCCCCGTCCACGGTCAGCAACGCTTCCACGTTGGCGGTGGTGACCCAGCAGATGGGCCTGAGCCTCGGCATCAGCTTCGGCGGTTTGATGCTGCACCTGGCGCGAGGAGGAGATGACGCCCCCCTCACACCCCACCAATTCATCCTCCCCTTCATCGCCGTGGGCGTGGTGACGATGCTGGCCGGTCCGCTCTACCGGCGCATGTCCCCCGACGCGGGCGCCAGCATCCGTGGGCGCCGCGCGGACGTGGAGGCGTAAGGCGCGCACGGGACTTCAACGGCCAGCCACCGGGGAGGCGCCGTGCACGCGACCATCGCGCTCTCGCCGCTCCCTCTCCGCGCGCTCACGCCTCTCCCGCTCCTCACGCTCACGCCGCTCCCGAGCCTCGCGCTCTCGCCGCTCCCTCTCCTCACGCGCACGCCGCTCCCTCTCCGCGCGCTCTCGCCGCTCCCTCTCCCGCTCCTCACGCTCACGCCGCTCTCGCTCCGCGCGCTCTCGCCGCTCCCGCTCCTCACGCTCGCGCCGCTCCCGAGCCTCGCGCTCTCGCCGCTCCCGAGCCTCGCGCTCTCGCCGCTCCCGCTCCTCACGCTCTCGCCGCTCCCGAGCCTCGCGCTCCCGAGCCTCGCGTTCTCGCCGCTCCCGAGCCTCGCGCTCTCGCTCCTCGCGCTCACGCCGATCCCGCTCCGCGCGCTCCTGGTTCGCCCGATCCACCGAGCTCGCATTGTGACCCGCGGAGTAGCCGGGCCGTGCATCCGCCAGCGCCGGCATGCTCGCGTACACAGCGAAGGCAACGGACATCCACTTGATCAGGGTCTTCATGACGGGCTCCTCCGGACAGGTGTCCTGGGGCGGAGAAGAGGCCCCTCGAACATCCACCGAGAGGGCCTCTCGCTCCGTGTTGTGACCCTTCTGACGGGGGAGTCCGGGCCCTATTCGGGCCGGGGAGATGTCGAAATATTTCGGTCGCCTCAGCTCAGCCCCGCCAGGAGCTCGGCGAGCCGCGCCGGCTGCGACGCGAAGGGCGAGTGGCTGGCCTCCAGGGTCTTCTGCTCGAACCGGTTGGCGGGCGTGAAGGCGTCCGCCTCGCGGATCATCAGGTCCTGGAGGGCGGGCGCTATGGCGCGATCCTTCGTGCAGCGGATGTAGCTGCGCGGGATGCGGCCCCAGCGCTCGCGCGTCACGATGATCTCGGACGTCCACAAGGCGAGGGGGAGGTCCGGCGTGAGCGTGAGCGCGAAAGGCAGGAACTCACGAGGCTCCACGTCGTTGTAATAGGCCGCGCGCAACGCCTCCATGTACGTGGCATCCCCGCGAGGATTGATGCGGACCGCGCCCAACTCCGCCGGGTTCCCCAGGAAGAGATTCTCTCCGTAGCCGGTCTTCGCCTCGGGCAGCGCCCCGTAGAGGCTCGGCTTCTTCAGCCGCACGGGGCAATAGGCGCTCAGATAGACCAGCCGGCCCATCAGCTCGGGGGCGAGCTCTCCCACCCGGGTGATGACTGTCCCGCCCATGCTGTGGCCGACGAGGATCGGCCGGGTCCCGCCCTGCAGCGTCTTGAGCGCGTCAACCACCGCCGATGCACATGCGTCGAGTTGGATGTCCCGCTGCGGTGACGGCTCCTTGGCGAGCTTCGCCTGCTCTCCCGCAACATACGAGGAAGGGAAGCGGGCGTTGAGACCGTGGCCCGGCAGGTCGATCGAGACCACGCGGTGACCCAGGCCCGAGAGGTGCTGCGCGACGCGTCCCCAGTGCAGGGAGTTGTGCCAGGCGCCATGCACCAGCAGGAAGGTCTTGCTCGGCGTCCGTGGCGCAGCGTCGGCTGCCTGAGCGGCGCTTCCAGTCAGGGGCAGCGTGGCCGCACCGAGTACGGCGCTCTTCAAGAGGTCTCTACGATTCATCTCATCCTCGTTGGGGGGAGGCGTCCTTGAGGGTCTCGAGGAGCCGGACGCGACGTGACTCCAACTCGGCGAGCTGTCGCTCGATGTCGGAGAGCTTCTCCTGGTGCGCCGCGAACGCCTGCGGACAGATGACGTTCGAAGCGCTCGTGAACATGCACGCGGGGAAGGTGGTGATCTCCTCGAGAGAGAAGCCCAGGCGAATCATGCGGACGATGTGTTGGACCCGAAGCACGACCTCGGGACCGAACTCGCGGTAGCCATTGTTCCGGCGGTGCGAGACGAGCAGCCCTGCTTTCTCATAATGACGAATCGAGCGCGCGCTCGCACCCGAGAGTCTGGATAGCTGTCCGATGTTCATCCCGGCCTCTCTTGAAGAACCGTAGCACCTGACATCAGTGTCAAGGTCAAGCTCAACGTGACCGCCGGTAGGCAGGGGCGCCCTCGAAGTCCTGTTTCCCCAGAGCAACTCCCGCCGATCTCAGCAAGGCGTACACCACGGAGATGTGGAAATAGAGATTCGGCAGGACATAGCGGAGCACGAAGTCCTGGGGCTCGAAGATGCGAACATCCCCCCGCCGGGCGACCGTGATGGGCCGGTCTGGCGCGGCGTCGATCTCCGTCTGAGAGATCGTATCCAGATAACCCAGGGCCCCCTGGATCAACGTCTGCAGCTCGGCGAAGGAGGTCAATCGCTCGCCGAATGCCTGCTCATCGCCTCGGTTGAAGACCGCGAACTCCGGCGACTCATCCTCTTGCGCGAGACGACCCGCCAGGCGAGCCGCGCTCCCCTTCGCGGCGGCAACGACAATCTCCACCTGCCTTGAGAGGGGAAACATATCCGGGTAGAGGCGCCGCTCCAGGAGGAGCTCCGGACCCATCCCTTCTCTCTCCGAGAAAGCGGCTGCCTTTTGAAGGATATGGCTGAGATTGCGCAACATGTGAACCAATGCGGGGACGCTGGCCTGATAGATGGAAATGTCCATGAATTGCCGGCGAGTGTAGCCCCGCGGACTGGACGTTCAAGGCGAGCCTGACTGTGGCGTACTCGATGGCGGGCGCAGGCCAGCGTTGACGGATGCCCGCGGGAAGGTTCCTCTGTCCGGAACGAATGAGCCCATCCTCTGCCCCCCTGAGCCCTCCCTCCGATCCCGCGGCACTCGAGCAGGTACGCCGCCTGGCACAGCAGTTGGACACCTCCATCCGGCTGCCCGGGGGCATTCGCATCGGTTGGGACGCCGTGCTTGGCCTGGTGCCGGGTGTGGGCGACTGGGCGGGAGCCCTGCTGTCTACCTATATCGTCCTGCAGGCGGTGCGCCTGGGCGCCTCGCGCGAAGTCCTGGTGCGCATGCTCGGGAACGTGGCGCTGGAGTCACTCGTGGGCGCGGTGCCCTTCCTGGGCGATGTCTTCGACGCGGCCTACAAGGCCAACATGCGCAACGTGCGTCTGCTCGAGGAGCACATGGTGGCCCCCACCGCCACCCGCCGCGCCAGCCGTGCGTGGGTGCTCGGGATCGTCGTGGCGCTGGTGGCGTTGCTCGTGCTGGGTGTGACGCTCACCGTGCTGGCCTTCCGCGCCGTCGCCGCATCCGTGCAGGGCTTACAGTGATTCACCTGCTCCAACAGTGCCATCACCTATCGCCTTGAGCCCCTCTCCGGGCCAGGACTGCTTTGTTGGCATACGCAGGCTTTTCTGCTTTCAATCCGCGCATGAACGAGACGAATCCGACGCGTCGCGACTTCATCCACCTCACGGCGATGGGAACGGCGAGCCTGATCCTGTCCTGCACCAAGGAGGAAGAGTTGCTGCCGACACCCGCGCCACAGACGCCCAAGGAGCTCTTTATCTACGTGGGCACCTACACCTCGGGTGGCAGCGAGGGCATCTATCTCTGCCGGTTGGACATGGCGACGGGTGCCCTGGAGCGAGTGGGTGTCACTCGCGGCGTGGCCGAGCCCTCCTACCTCGCCCTGGAGCCGAAGGGCCGCTACCTCTACGCCGTCAATGAACTGACGGAGTTCGCGGGCAAGCCCAGCGGAGCCGTGAGTGCCTTCGCCATCAACCCCCAGAGCCGGGAGCTGACCTTCATCAACCAGCACCCCTCCGAGGGTGGTGCGCCCTGCTTCCTGGAAGTGGATGCGAAGGGAGCCTTCGTCCTGGTCGCCAACTACGTCGGCGGAAACGTCGCCGTCCTCCCGATTCAAGAGGGCGGAGGATTGGGCGCCGCCGTCGATGTGAAGCAGCACGAGGGCTCGGGGCCCAATGCCCAGAGACAGGAAGCTCCGCACGCCCACCAGGTCCGCCTGGATGCCGCCAATCGGTATGCCTTCGTGGCGGACCTGGGGACGGACAAGGTCATGCTCTACCGGTTCGACGAGAAGCAGGGAAAGCTCACGCCCGGCACGCCGCCCTCGGTCTCCACCAAGCCAGGAGCGGGACCGCGCCACATGGCCTTCCACCCCAACGGGCGCTTCGTCTTCGTCATCAACGAGCTGGACTCCACCATCACGGCCTACGCCTACGACGCGGCGCAGGGGACGCTGACGGCGTTGCAGACGATCACCACCCTGCCCGATGGCTACAGCGGCTCCAATGACTGCGGGGACATCCACGTCAGCCCCGATGGTCACTTCCTGTATGGCTCCAACCGTGGCCACGACAGCATCGTCGTGTATGCCATCGATTCAGCGGGGAAGCTGACCTACGTGGAGCACGTGACCACGCTCGTCAAATGGCCGCGCAACTTCGCCATTGATCCGACGGGCACGTTCCTGCTGGTCGCCAATCAGAAGGGCAACACCCTCGTCTCCTTCCAGCGGAACGCGCAGACCGGAAAGCTGACGCCCGTCGGTCAACCCCTGGCGGTGCCCGCCCCGACGTGCCTGTTGGTGGTGCCTCCTTCAGTCTGAGACAGGCGACTCGACAGGCCGCCCTTCATGCCGCGAGCTTGTTGCTCACGTGCTGGAGCACGGGCCTGTGCGTCGAGGGCAACCAGATCAGCGGGAAGCCGATCTCCGGGTACTGAGAAATCATCGCCCGGAGATACCGGAACATGCTGACGACCAGTGTCAGGACCATCACCAGCAGCAGTCCGCGGTGGAAGGCTGGCTGGAGCGCCAGGGGCAAGCAAGCCAGGGGAAGCACCAGGAGGAACAGCACGCTCTCGGCAGTCAGCCACGCCGGGGGCTTGTTGACGAGCTGGCGCGCATGGACACCCACCGCGAGGCTGCTCATGGCGATGGCTACCAGAGCCCGAGCGGAGAAGACATCGCTCCAGTCGCGAAGCCAGGTCACGTACAGGCCGAGGATGAGCACCGGCGCCGTGAGAATCCGCACGTAGAAGCGAAGCGAGGACAGCGGCGAGCGGTACATGAGCACGAGGTCCTGCAACAGGGACCAGAGGCCGGCGCCAAAGGCCACGGTGCTCAAGCACGTGTAGGTGAGCTGGAAACCGGGCTGCTCGAGGATCGCCATGTCCCCGATGCAGACCGACAGTCCCAGGAAGAGACAGAAGACATAGTTCCAGAGGTGGTTGATGTAGGGGTCCCGCATCACGCCCGTCGCGAAGTAGCGGCACAGCCCGAGGTAGAAGAACAGCTGCCCGGTGGCGGTCAGCAGGATGTAGGGCAGGAAGTAGATGCTCTGCCGAGGACCGAGCTGGGCCACGATCATCACCGCCATCGCCGAGTTCATGACGTCGACCCAGTGGTCCCAGAAGTGCCGAGCGGTCGATTGGGTCCCGTTGCGCCGGGCCTGGGTGCCGTCCATGGTATCCAGGCAGAAGTGGAGCACCCGGCAGACCACCCAGAGCACATACATCCATCGCGCGCGCTCGAAGGTATGGACGGCGGTGAG
This sequence comes from Archangium minus, assembly GCF_044360475.1. Taxonomy (NCBI): domain Bacteria; kingdom Pseudomonadati; phylum Myxococcota; class Myxococcia; order Myxococcales; family Archangiaceae; genus Archangium; species Archangium minus. The sequence goes on along the minus strand of NZ_CP043494.1, from coordinate 2,286,745 downwards.
CAGGAACAGGTGGAGCAGCAGCCCGGGAATGCCGAGGATGACCGGGGAGAGCCTGTAGGGGAGATGGTGGACGGCGAAGTGCCGGCACTCCTCTCGGACCACCCGGATGAGCGCATCTTCCTCCAAGCGCTTGTAGCTCTGCTGCGTATCCAGGACCAACACATGGGGCTCCAACGCCCGTGCCTGATTCTTGCTCATTGCCCGTGTCCGTTCACCCCGGCCGGTGTCGTTGCCTGGGGTGAGACGAACAATGCGAAAGCTCGGGCCTCCGAGCGGTGCGCCACCTCACACGCGGGAGGTGACCTGCGTCACAGGGTGGAGCGGCTTGCTCACGGTTCTGTCATGCCGCTCGCAGCAGGGGACATACCCTCACCCTGACCCTCTCCCAGAGGGAGAGGGGATTTCGCGCTAGGGGGCCCCTGCCTCGCCCATGCGTGATCCTGCGTCCGGTTGGCGGACCAACACGTGTGAGAGCTCTCTCCCCATGTCCTTCGACAAGAGGGCCGCTCCCTCTCGATTCAAGTGGACCCCATCAGACAGCAGGCGGTCCGAGAACCAGCTCGGCGACGCGAGGTCGATGTAGTGGATTCCCCTCCCGGCCAGGAACCGCTTCATCTCCTGACGCAGGGCCGTCCCCTCGGGACTGCGCGTGAGCTCCCGAAGATAGGCCTCGGGCATCGGCAGCTCGACCAGGATGAGGGGAACGCCTTGACGTGACGTCTCCTCCATCAGCGCGACGAAGTACCGGTTGGGCTGAAAGGTGTGGGTGGCCTTCCAGGTGGCAAGTGACTGCTGCCCTCGGGCCGTGAAGGACTCGCCCAGGTTCTTCATGTCCTCCAGCGCACCGAACTCATTGCGTGCAACCGGAGCTCGTTTGACCAGCCGATCCTGCACGGCCTGCACCTTGGACCAGATGATGCTCCGGTAGATGCCGTAGGAGCTCAGCCGCTCCAGCTGGAAGCGCAACCGGCGGTCCAACACCTGGATGGCCTCAGCCGTGACGAAAGGAAAGTGGAGCGGGGCGTCCGCGAACCGCGAGAAGAGGAGGTTTGCGGCGAGGTTCCCCACCCACTGGGAGGAGTCCGCGGCCTTCTCGTCCATGAGCGCCTCCGCCACGACGCCGACCACCACCGCACGAGGGGGCGAGCCCGAGGCGAGGTACTCGCGCACCATGGTGAACTGAGCGTCCATTCCGGCTCCGCCCAGCGACAGGTCCCCAACGCAGGTGTCGAGTCCCCCGCTCGTGAGGCCCTCACGGAGCTGCGGGCCCGAGTAGCCGGCCTCCATTCGGGAGTCACCGGTGAAGACGACACAGTCCTTCCCGCCCTCGCGGGCCGCCGTCAGCTTCTTGGGCGGATGGAAGTGGCCCCAGCCGTACCTGGCGAGCGCCCGCTCACCCACCACGAAGAGGGCGGCGAAGACGGCCAGACTCAGGAGCAGCCCCTTCTTCGGCGTCATCTCTCTAGAAGTCGACATAGATGAACTTCGTCGCGCGTCCGATGAAGGCCAGGGTGGTCAGGAACATCGCGAACCAGAGCACCCCCAGAAAGAGGTGGAACAACGGCTGGGAAGCCAGACGCTCCGGAGGAGGCCTCGCTCCGCCCAGCACTTCCAGGAAGTTCCTCACGCTTTCAAAGCTCATGCGACACCCGCGATTCTCGAGAGCACGTGCCAGGCCTGCCCGAACTCCATGCAGAAGAAGGCCCAGCCGATAATGACGCACGTGAACGTCAAGGCCTGGGCGGCGAACGCCGGAATCCGCAGACCGCGCGGCTCGGAGAACCGCGACCAGGAGCGGTGACCGACCATGAGCAGCCCGTGCCAGAGGCCCCAGACAACGAAGTTATAGGCCGCGCCGTGCCAGAGCCCGGAGACGGCGAACGTCGCGACGAGGTTGAGCGAGGTCCTCCACTCGCCTCGACGGGAGCCCCCGAGCGGCGCGTAGATGTAGTCGAAGATCCACCGGCCGAGCGAGATGTGCCACCGCCGCCAGAACTCGGAGATGTTCCGGCTGAGGTAGGGCCAGTTGAAGTTCTCGGGGATGGCGATTCCGAAGAGATACCCGCTGCCGATGGCGATGTCTGAGTACGCGGAGAAGTCGAAGTAGATCTTCATGCCATAGGCGAGAAGCCAGCCGACCAGCGACAAGCGATCCGCGCTCAGCGCCGCCGCGGTGTTCAACTGGTCCGCCCAGAGCGCGAAGGTATCCGCGAAGACGTGCTTCTTGACGAGCCCGGCCAGGATGCGCGTCACCCCCTGCTGCACCTGCTGCGCATTGAAGCGCGCATGGCCCAGCTCCGAGGCGAACTCCTGGTAACGCTTGAGGGGGCCCGCGACCATGCTCGGAAAGAAGAAGATGAAGGCCGCATAGGACCCGAGCGGCGCATCCCGCGTCTTCCCCCGGTACGAGTCGACCGCGAAGTGGATGAACTCGAAGGTGAAGAACGACAGCCCCAGGGGGAAGACCAGCGGGGGCGGACCATCGAGCAACGGGAGTCCCCCCACCAGCCCCGCCATGTCATTCCACGCGACCGCGAAGAAGCGCGTGTATTTGAAGACGATCAGGATGGCGACCGCCTGGATGATTCCCAGAATGCAAAAAATGGAGCGCTCGCGGTACAGCCGAGAGGTGATCAACTCCCAGACGAAGATGAGGGCGCAGAGCGCACCCCACGCGCCGCCGAAGTGGATGGCACCGTAGAAGACGAAGAAGAGCAGCCCGAACGTGGCGAGCACCCAGGGCCGCAGCCATCCCGGCCCCAGGTGGAAGACAAGGACACACGGGAGCAGGAAGGCGATGAAGTAGGTGACTTCGTTGAAGATCATGGACGCGGGTCCATCTCATGCGGAGAGATGAAGGCCGCGTGCACTCCCAAGCCTGCCTCTCCATGGACGGGGCAGGCGCACTATATAGATGAGGCTCGAACGGAGTCACGAAACCAAGATGGGAACGCTCGGCTGGGCAGTCCCCTGCTATGCGAGCAGGAGTCCGACCCCTGCGGCCCCGATGATGAGCAACGGCACGAGGAACTTCGCGTGCCACCGGAAGAGCACGCCGAGCGCCACGGCGAAGATCGCCACCGGGACCAGGCCCGTGAGGCTGGCGCGCAGCAGCCCCAGCGTGGTCGCGGCGATGAGCCCCACCACACCCGCTGTCACTCCATCCAGGAAGGAGCGGAGGCGGGGGTGATGCAACACCCGCTCGAAGAAGTCATGACCGAGGAGCGTGAAGGCGAAGGCCGGAAAGAAGATGCCCACCGTCATCACCAGCGCCCCAAGGAATCCGCCGCCGAGGTAGCCCACGAAGGTGGAGAAGATGATGAGCGGCGCGGGGATGAGCCCCGAGAGCGCGAGCCCGTCGAGGAACTGGGCGTTGGTCATCCACGCTCCCGTCACCACCGCGTCACGTTGGAGGAAGGGGATGACGGTGTACGCGCCTCCGAAGGTGAGCACCCCGCTGCGCAGGCCCGACCCCAGCAACTCCAGCTGTGAAGGCTGTCCCCGGACAACCCCCTGCCCCACGTCCGCTCCGCCCGCGCCCATGGGCGCGAAACCGTGGAGCACGAGGAACACAGCCACGGCCGCTCCGCAGCCCGCGGCGAGTGCCAGGGCCTGCAGCCGCAGCCCCTTCCTCGCCAGCGTGATGATGAGGCCCGCGGCCACCAACGAGAAGGCGAAGTGGATCCCCGCTCCCTGCGCGAGCGCGGCGAGCACCGCCACGCCCCACAGCCAGCGGTCCACGAGCGCGTGCTGCCCGATGCGTGCCACCGCTCGGACGATGAGCGCCGCCACGGCCGCCTGCACGGCGCCAAACACCGTTCCCACCCAGGGAGAGCCCAGCCCGTAGCGGAGGTAGAGCCACGTCAGGCCGAGCATCAGCACGAAGCCCGGCAACATGAACCCCAGCCCCGCGAGCAGCCCCCCCACCCGGCCACGCGAGCGCATTCCGAAGTAGACGCACAGCTCGTGCGCCTCGGGGCCCGGCAGCACCTGGTACACCGCGAGCACCCGGTTGAAGTGCTCGCGGGTCACCCACTTCTCCTTCTCCACCAGGTCGTGGCGGATCATCGCGATCTGCGCCACCGGCCCACCCCAGGCGAGCAGCCCGAAGTGCAAGAAGCGCAGGAAGAGCCGCCCCAGCGGTTCCCGAGGGACGGTGACCGCACGCTCCACACCCTCTCCCATACACCGCCTCCATCTCGCTTTTCAGAGCGTCTCGGCCCCGAGCGCACGCATCACGATGCGCTCCTGCCGGAAGCGGCGCTCCAGTTCCGCGCGGTAGCCGCTCCACCACTTGCGGTCGAGCGGCTCCACCATCACCTCGAAGAGCACCATTTCGTCCCGTACCGTCTCGCCCTCCTCCTTCCACGCCCCCGTGGCTGGAGACTGCAAGAAGGCGGTGACGCCCCCGTAACGTTCGGTGAGCTCTGTACGGACCTTCTCGAAGTCCGCCCGGGCGAAGGGCCGCTGCTCATTGTCACGCAGCGGCAACAGGAATTGGATGACGTGCATGTCCTAGTAACGGGAGGGCGCGTTGGGATCGATGCTCAGCGAGTCCGGCCCCATGTCCAACCGGTCGGAGGCTTCCAGCACCTCGCCCAGGCTGGCCTTCCGCAACTGCTCCTTGCCCAGGGAGAGGTGGATGTCATCCCCCTCGATCGTCTCCACGGTGCGGAAGGGGACCCGGTAGTCCTTCGCGTAGAACACGCCCTTCTCCACGATGAAGCCACCCTCCACCAGGCCGATGACCTTGCCCAGCCGGTGCCCATCCCTGCTCTTCACCACCATGCCGACCCGAACATCCATCCGCTGCGCCATTGCTCGCTCCTCGCTGCGGTGAGGGAACAGAGGCGGCCGGCGCTTCCCGGGCGCCCCCGGGGAAGATGCGAATCGAACGGGACCCCTCGCAGGGAGCGCTCGCTCGTTCTCCTCCTCTTCAGCCGAGGAGGAGAACGGAGGCTGTCATGAAGCCGCGGAGAGCCTCGGGCGGGTGGCCTCACGCAGGAGGGCGGCGTCATCGAGAATCAGTGCGATCCGCCCGTTGCCCAGGATGCTCGCGCCCGAGATACAGGGAAGCTCCTTGAAGAACGTCCCCAGCGGCTTGATGACCGTCTGGCTCTCACCGAGGAGGGTATCCACGACCAGGCCCACCTTCCCCTGCTGGTACTGGACGATGACCAGGCTCTCGCGCTGCGGCGCCGCCGTGCTGTGGGAGAAGAGGTGGCGCAACCGGAGAAAGGGAACGGGCTCGCCCCGCAGGTTCAGCACGCCATCGCGCTCCTCGGCCCGCTCCCGCGCGCTCTCGGGCAACTCGACACACTCGAGGACGGCATCGAGCGGCACGACGTACGTCTCCGAGCCGACGCCTACCAGGAACCCATCGATGATGGCGAATGTGAGCGGGAGCCGGAGGCTGATCGTGACACCGTGTCCCTCCCTGCTCTGGACGGTGACCTTTCCCCTCAGGGCCTCCACGTTGCGACGCACCACGTCCATCCCCACGCCCCGGCCTGACGTGGCGGTGATCTCCTGCGCGGTGGAGAAGCCCGGCTCGAAGATCAACGCGAAGAGCTCCTCTTCGGGGAGCGCCTCGGGCTCGCGAGAGAGACCCAGTGCGCGGGCCCGCTCGATGATCTTCGCCTTGTCCAGGCCCGCCCCGTCGTCGATGACCTCGATGAGGATGCTGCCGGAGTCATGGGAGGCGCGAAGCTTGAGCTGGGAGAGCTCCGGCTTGCCCCTCGCCCGGCGTACGGTCGGAGTTTCGATGCCGTGATCGATGGCATTGCGGATCATATGCAGCAGGGGATCGCGCACGTTGTCGACCACCGCCGTGTCCATCTCCACGTCCTCGCCTTCGAAGACGAGCTCGACCTGCTTGCCCTGGGATGCGGCCAGATCCCTCACGGTGCGCACGTACTGGCGGAACGTGGGGCCGAGCGGCACCATCCGCACCTTCATCACCAGCTCTTGCAGCTCGCGCAGCAAGCGCTCGCCCACGCGGTTCGCCTCGAGCAGCTCCTCGCGCGAGCGCCACTTCTCCCCCTCGAGCATGGCGGTCACGCCCCCCTGCGCGATGGACAGCTCCCCAATGAGGTCCACCATCCGGTCCAGCTTGTTGATGCCCACCCGGAGGTTCCTGGCCCGCTCCTCCTCGGCCAGGAGCTTGCGCCCGGGCTGCTCGGGGGGAGGGCTCGTGGAGGAATCCCTCGCGTCAACAGCCGCTCCACCGGCGGCGAACTCCTTCCGGGCCCGGCGGGACATGAGCTCCATCAAGCCGCGCTGGTGCGCCGTCAGCGTCACCTGCCCACCGGGCACCCGCGCCCGCAGCTCCCGCATGACATCCACGGCCGAGAGCAGGAGGGACACGATCTCATGCGATACGGCCAGCTCGCCCGAGCGCAGGCGATCGAGCAGATCCTCCACCACGTGGGCGAACTCCACGAAGGACGGAAGCGCCACGCACGTGGCATTGCCCTTGAGGGTATGGGCCGCGCGGAAGATGGTCTTCAGTCGCTCCGGCTCCGGCTGCTGCTCCAGGCCTACGAGCTGCTCTTCCATGAGGACGAGGAGCTCATCGCACTCGACGAGGAAGGCCTGCAGGAGCGCGTCATGATCGATTTCCATCGGGATCCATCTCGGAGGCGGCCAGAACCAGGCCGGCTTGATTCTCCAACAGCGCGAAGAGCTCCCGGTCTTCGTCCTTCAACCTGGGCTTCTGCGGCAGCATTCCGAAGATGGCGATGACGCCCCAGACGCGACTGCCGATGCGAAGCGGGATGCAGGCGGTCAGGTTCGACTCGTTCCCGGTAGCAGCGAGGCCCGAGCCATCGCTCGCCACGAAGCGCTCACCGGTGAGGGCCGTGTGGCCGATGACACCGCTGCCCAGGGGAAGGGACTGGAACCGCTCCGGCTCGATGCCCATCGAGTGCACCAGCGACAGCGTGGAGCGCTCCGCATCGAGCTCGAAGATGCCCAGCTCCTCCGAGCCGACGATGTTGTTGATGATCTCCCGGATGATGTCGAGCAGGGCCCGGCGATCGAAGGTCTCATGCAGACGGTGGCTGGCGACGCAGAGGTTCACCAGGCTCGTCATCTGCATCTCCGCTTCAGAGAGCTTCTCCTTGAGGCGGACCCGCTCCTGACGCAAGGTGTCCACCTGGGTGCGCAGGGATGCGTTCTCCGCCCGCAGCTCTCCCAGGGACTCTTCGGTACTGCGGCTCAGCTCGCGGGCAGGGGCCTCGGGCTTGTGGGGTGGATCCGAGCTCATGAGGAATGCAGGTAAGAGCGCTTGTCTACTCGCCAAGGTGATTGCGGAGCTTCTGCATCAGCTCGCTCTTGTCGAACGGCTTGGTGATGTATTCGGTGCAGCCGCTCGCGTAGCCCGCCTGCACGTTGTGCGGCTCTCCGCGGGTGGTGACCATGATGATGGGGGTGGCTTGCAGCTCCGGGCTCTCGCGGATCCGCTTGCAGGCCTGCAGGCCGTCCATCTGCGGCATGACGACGTCCATGAAGATGAGATCCGGCCGCTCGCGCAGCGCCAGGTCCACCGCCTCCACGCCGTTGCGGGCAATCAGCAGCTCGTAACTCCCACCACTCAGCATCATCCGGTGCATGAGGAGGACGGTGTTGGAGTCATCCACGAGGAGGATCTTCTTTCGTGTCATCGTCAGGGTTCTCCAGACTGCGCAAGCCGCTCATCCCGGCTTGCGCTCGGTGGGATCCACACCGCACAGCTCGCGGAGCAGCGAGAGCCCCTTGGGGCTCATCCCGAGGAATTGCACGCCCATGCCTATCGGATAGGAGAAGGCCTTGCGGTCGGCATACGTGTTGGCCCAGGCCACGACCCCCGAGCCCAGCAGCTCCGTGCGGTGGGTGGTCAGGTGAATCTTCAGCTCCACCGCGGACCCCGGCCGGGCCGGGACGAGCGTGCGCAGGAAGATGCCTCCGGGGCTGAGGTCATAGGAGTAGCAGGAGTTCCAGGTGCCAAAGATGTTGCCCGCCTCGCGGTACTCGACGGGACAGAAGAAGGGCACACGCGACTCGGGCCGAAGGGCATCGCTGGACTTGGAGAACCAGGCATTGGCCTTCTGGACGATGTGCTCCGGAAAGACCTGGGTGATGTCGAAGCCGGCCATCAGCCCGCCGCCGGGGCTGGAGACGAGCTCACCAGGTCCTCCAGCGCAGAGGAGAAACCCCCGCGCGCCCGGACGCAGCCCCGCCGGCTGGCGAAGCCGGAGCGCACGGGCAAGCTCCTCGCGGGACTCGGTGCAGAAGATGTGGAGATCAATGCCGGACTCGTCTCGCGGCACGTGCTCGTCCTCGATGGAGCTGTAGAGCACATGATAGCCGCTGTGCTCGAACAATTCCCCCGTACGCCAGGCGAAGCTCTGCCGCCCATGGACGATGGAGACGACTTTCGGGCCCAAGCGCCCCAGTGAAATGGGATTCACGGGAGGCCTGGGGGTGGAGACAACCGCGAGGCGTGGCTGAAGCTGGTGGGGCCGCAGTGGCTTGAGCAGGCAGTCATCCGCGCCCACCTGACTGAGGCTCTCGATGAACTCAGTGGGCGTCTCGAGGTTGGCCAGGAGGACCAGGGGAGCGCCCACCCTCCGTCGCATCTCCTGGAGCTGGGAGAGGGTGCCCTCATCGGCCGGCATGAAGGACGAGCAGTCCAGCATGAGCATGAGCGGACGTTCCCTCTTCGCCTCCGCCTCGGCCTCCGTGAGGTCATTGACGGCGACGCACTCACAGCGGGCAGCCTGGAGCGCCTGGATGGTCAGCATCCGTAAAGGGCTCGCGCCTTCGATGAGGATGACCCCGCCACTCACACTCATGGCTCGTACCGGCCCCTCTTCATTGCTCGTTGGGAGGAAGTTCCCCTCCACCACTTCCAGGACCGAGCCCCATCTCCCAAGGATCCGCGATACTTCCCACGCTGATGGCAGGCTTTTTCTTCGGTGTCAAACCAACTTCCTCCAGGTCCCGGCCTGGCAGTATGGCTTTGGCACACCCCTCGCGCGACCGCCCAACGGAGCGCTCGCCTGTCAGATGAGAGGGGCCAGCGCCTGCGCGCGCAGGAGGTCGCGCGCCAGCTCGTCCAGCCGTGCCTGACGCTGGGCCTCTGAGTCGAAGGGCACCCGACCTATGTCTTCCTGGGCTGCGCGAGCGACACGGGCCACCCCATCCTGAGCGATGACACCCACCTCGAAGGCCTCCACCGCCGCGCCCACATAGGTGTCGAAGAAGAAGATGCGCTGGTCGCGCCACTTCTGGCGGACGGACTCGGGCGTGTCCACCACGTCGTGGATGAACACGGCCCGCACCGATTCGGGATGCTCCTGAAGCATCCGCTCGCCAAAGGCCACATCCCCCTGGCCACTGTCGCCCGTGAAGACAAAGCCGTACTCGGGATAGAGCTGCACGTAGCGGCTGAAGTTCTCGAACTTCATGGCGGCGATGCGCGCGTTGCCAAGCAGGTGCGTGAACGCGCCGGAGAGCATCACGGCCGGACCCACCCCGTGCTCGCGCAGGGTCGCCAGCGTGCGATCCTCGATGAAGCCGAGCGGATCCCTCGGCCGCGCGCTGATGAAGGTCAGGTCTCCCTCTCGCCCGGGGATGATGCCCGGACCTCGGTCCAGCTCCCGGTAGAACTGGAGCACCCCCGGGTACACCGTCTTCGGCGGGTAGCGCGTGTCCTTCCAGTTGGCCAAGAAGGTGTCGTCGATGTCGCTCAGCACCTTGTTCTCGCCGCTCGGCGCGGACTCGGCCTCCTGGCGGATATGCGCGAGGATGTCCTGCCGGATGTGCTCGTCATCCACGTCATGGAAGAGGAGCTGCTGCAGGTCGTGGGAGTTGCCGCGGCCGTCGAGCAGGTTCTTGAAGTCCGTCAGCTCGCGGCTCCGCAGCCCGAGGAACAGGGCTCGCAGCATGCGCTCGGCGAGCTCGTGGGTGACCCCCTTCTGGAGCGCGAACACGAGCGCGGCGCGCACGGGCAGCCCCAGCTCGGAAGCTCGCTTCACACACAGCAGCTCCAGCAGCTCGGTGCGGTGGTTCGGGCCTACGACGCGGTCGTCCACGTCGGAGAACAACGCGCTCAGGTCCACGTTGAGCAGCAGGTGGTTGAGCTCAACGGCGGTCGCACCTTCGAGAAGATCGAGGATGCGCCGCTCGTCGTTCCGGTCGGTGTGACCGGTCATCAACGAGCGGAGCGTCTGGAGCTTCCGAGCACCAGCAGTTGGGTCCATGCGTCCAGCCTACCGCGAGCCCCCCTCCCCTCCACTAGAGGACCCACCGGGTCCACCCGGTCCGCCCGGGGCTCCCGGTCCGCTCGGAGCAGGTGCCGCGAAACCGCCGGGGCCTCCGGGTCCCATCAGACTCGCGGCCGGCACCCCTCCAGGCGCCCCCCCGGGCCCAATAGCGGTGGCGCTCGGCGCGGGCCCTCCTGGAGCCCCGGGCGCGATGAGTCCCGGCAGAGAGAGGGAGAGAGGAGCCGTCTGCTGCGGGCCACCCATGTAGATGTTGATGACCAGCGACTGGGGAGAAAGCGGTGCGCCCCCTCCCCCTGCCGCGGGCACGGAGCTCGTCACGCCCAAAGGTGCCGTCGTGAGCGTGTTCAGTGGGACCTCGGTCAGGTCTCCCGCTTCACCCAGGCGCTCCAGCTTCACGGCCGCCCCCGTCGCCGAGTCGACCGTCAGCAGGAATCTCGTCTGCTTCGACATCTCCCCTCCCTTTTGAGTGTGTCAGTGGGCCCTCGCGAGCCGCTCCATCCTCAAGCCGTCTGGAAGCATCGCCAGCGTCACCAGGAGCGAGCCCAGGCTGGCGATGATGCCTCGATCAAGCAGCCGGGCCAGTTCCCGCTCCAGCACCTCGGGTGCCGTGGCGCCGGAGGCCTCGGCCGCCGTCCGCAGCGCCTGCTCGCGCGAGGTGGGCGCGTCACACGCCAGCAACAGCGCCACCGTGGCCTCGGCGAGGCGCTCGCTGGCGGGCGTGACGTTGAAGCGGCTGTCGATGAGGACGAAGCCTCCCTGCCAGTGCGGCTTCACGGCCAGCTCGCCGTTGGCACGCCGGCGGTGGCGCTCCTGCCACTGGGAGATGAAGGACTGGAGCGCCGCGCCCCGCTCGAGGACCTCGTCCCAGCGCGGGTGCTCGTAGTCGAAGTAGTAGGCCAGCTCGTGCAGCGTCTCCTCCGGGAAGGGGAAGACGTGCCGATAGGCCGGCATGGGCCGGATGCGGGTGAACCCCTGCTCGCGCCAGCTCGTGTGGTTGGGGCTGAAGCGGTCCATGCGGATGGGCGAGCAGATGTCTGGAGGCCGCAGGTGCGCCAGCTTCTGGAGCAGCGCGAGCGTCCGCGCGTAGTCCTCCGGGTCCTCGCGGGGAAACCCGTAGATGACGTTCCAGAGCGAGTCCACGCCCAGCTCCTGGCACCAGCGCAGCAGCGCCACGTTCTGCGCACCCGACACGCCCTTGCGCATCACCTTGAGCGTCCCGTCCGCGAGCGTCTCCACGCCAGCCTGCACGCAGGTGATGCCCGCCTCGCGAAGCAGGCGCACCTGGCGGCGCTTGAGGTTGGATTTGATCTCGAAGAACTTCTCCGTCCGCTCGGGCTGGGCCGCCCAGTGGGGGAGCAGGTCCTTGAAGTAGTCCATCGCCAGGATGTTGTCGGCGTACTGCACGGGCGCGGCGCCATGACGCCGGCCCACCTCCTCCAGCTCGTTCACCACCCGCCGCCAGCTCTTGCGCCGGAAGGTCATCGCCTCGCCGTTGAGGCCGCAGAAGGTGCAGTGCGAGTGCTCGCCCCACCAGCAGCCCCGTGAAGCCTCCAGGGGCAGCCACATCCCGGCCGCCAGCTCGGGCGCGCTCGTGCGCACCAGGCGGAAGAAGTCCTCGTAGTCCGGCGTGGGCAGCGCATCGAGGGAGGCATAGCCCTGCTCCTTGCGCCGGGGGGATTCGCGCACCGCACCGCCCTCCCGGTAGAGGAAGCCTGGGGGCACCTCGTCACGGCCCTCGCGCAGGTTCTCGCAGAGCTGGGGGAAGGAGACGTCCGCCTCGCCCGTGGCCACGTAGTCGAGGAACTCGAAGCGCTCCATGTACTGCCGGCCCATCCCCGCCTCGAAGTTGGCGCCGCCGGCCACCAGCTTCACCCGGGGGTAGCGCTCGCGAATCATCCGCGCCAGGCACAGCGAGGGCATCGTCTGCTCGAAGGTGCTGGTGAAGCCCACCAGCTCATACTGGCCCCAGTCGCAGGACTCGAAGGCGACGCGCAGGAACGCGGGTGCCAGCTCCTCCAAGGCCCACACGGGCGCGCGCGAGGCGGACGGCAGGCCCCACACCGGATGGTCCAGCACCTCGCGCGCGTAGGCCTCCCGCGCCCCCTCGCGGCGCCCGTGGAAGGCCTGCGCGAAGGCCCACTCCCCCGCCAGCGCCGTCATGGGCGCCTCCTGACAGAAGAAGCGGTAGGCCTCCGCGCCCAACATCTTCCAGAGCGTGACGTTGAAGTACTTCGTGTCGCACTCGAAGCCTCGCGCCTTCACCGAGGCCTGCAGCAGCCCCGCGGCAAGGCTCGGACGATGAACCGCCGCCAGCGGCATCACGACCAGGGCGACCCTCATGGGCCGCGCAGCATAGGGGAGCCCCCCAGGACCGCCAATGCGGGGCCCTACATAGAGCCGAGACGGGGCCCGACCGCGCCCAGCTCGTTCATCTATTGTGGAATTCTACTTACACCGTTCTTGGAATCCCCGGGAGATGTCGCCTCGGGGGACGAAGGTGATCCGGCGGCATCCTCTGGATGGCGTGTGTGGCACAATCCGCGCCGCCCCCCACCTGGTGTCCGGAACGACTCCGATGACCCAATCTGGCAGCGAGCGGCTCTTCGTCGGCCGCTACAAGCTCCTGCGGTCCATAGCCCTGGTGGGGCGAGACGAGACGTTCGAGGCGTTGGATGTGCAGCGTGAGCAGCGCGTCACGTTGAAGATCGTCCGGTCGGGCGCCATGGACGCCCAGGTGCTGGAGCGCGTCGAGCGCGAGCTGCACCGAGCCCGGGAGGTGGTGAATCCCCACGTGCAACGGATCCTCGACGTGGGTCGCCACGCCGAGGACACCTCCGGGGTAGAGCTGCCCTTCCTGACCACGGAGCTGCTCGAGGGCGAGAGCCTGGAGCAGCGACTGAGCCAGCAGGGCCCGCTGACGCCCCAGGAGGCCCTCCCGCTGGCGCGGCAGATGTGCGAGGGGCTGGCCGCGCTGCACGACGCGGGGCTCGTCCATGGAGATCTCCGGAGCGCCCGGGTGATGCTCGTCCCGGCTCGCGAGGGAACGCGCGCCGTGCTCGCCGCGCCCCTGTGCGTGGGCCATGCCGGGACCCCACCGGCCACGGCCTCATACCTGGCGCCCGAACAGCGCAAGGGCGCCGCCCCTTCCACGGCGACGGATCTCTACGCGCTGGGGCTCGTCCTGCTGGAGTTGCTCGCCGGCGCGCTGTCCTCGCCGGACTCCGAGGCCGGGGCCCTGTTCACGCACCTGCGCCGTGGCGCGCTGGCTCCAGCGGTCCCGCTGGGCTTGCCCCACCGCTGGGAAGTGGTCATCCGCCGCTGCCTGGACCCGAACCCACGCAAGCGCTTCACCAGTGCCCGGGAGGTGGTGCGCACGCTGGTGCAGCCCAGCCGGGTCCCCCGCCCGCTCGACGAGCCGAGCGTCGCCCTGCGCACCGTGCTGCTGGTGGACCTCGTTGATAGCACCCGGCTCGTCGAGACCCTGGGGGACGCCCGCGCCGCCGAGCTCTTCTCCCGGCATGATCAGCTCGCCCGCGAGCTGTTGCACCTCCACTCCGGACAGGAGATCGACAAGACCGATGGCTTCCTGCTCCTCTTTGAACGGCCGGTAGACGCCGCCCGCTACACGCTCGCCTACCACGAGCGGCTCGCCCTGCTGTCGCGGGAGCTGGGGGTACGGCTCGAGGCGCGAGCAGGCATCCACCTGGGCGAGGTGGTGCTGCGCGAGAACCCCCCCCACCTGGTGGCCCAGGGCGCCAAGCCCGTGGACGTGGAGGGGCTCACCAAGCTGATCGCCGCACGCATCATGCCGCTCGCCCAGGGCGGACAGACGCTGATGACGCGCGCGGCCTTCGACATCGCCCGCCGCGCCTTCGTGGGAAGCGAGCGGGAAGGAGTCGAGCTGGCCTGGCGCTGCCATGGCTTCTACCTGCTGTCCGGGGTGGAGGAGCCGGTGGAGGTGTGCGAGGTAGGTGTGCCGGGCAAGGCGCCGCTGGTGGCCCCCTCGGACACGGCCAAGGCCCGGCGCGTCACCCATTCGAATCCGTCGCTGCCCCCCCTCCCCACGACGACGCCCAAGCCCGCGCGGAGCCGACGGTTGCGAGCTGTATTGCTGGCGCTGTGCGGGCTCGTGCTCGCGGCGGTGGCGGGCTACTCGCTCCGGGGGGAGAGCCCCTCCCCTCCTTCTGAAGAGGCACGGCAGGTGAAGCCGCGCCGCTCGGTGGCGGTGCTCGGATTCAAGAACCTCTCCGGGAGGCAGGAGGCGGCCTGGCTCACCACGGCCTTCTCCGAGATGCTCACCGCCGAGCTCGCCGCGGGAGAGGACCTGCGCATGGTGGCGGGCGAGACCGTCGTCCGGATGAAGCGCGAGCTGTCCCTGGCCGACAGCGAGAGCCTGGCGCCCGACACGCTCTCGCGCATCCGCACGCACCTGGACGTGGACTTCGTGGTGCTCGGCTCCTACCTGGCGCTGCCGGAGGAGACAGGGGGCCAGCTCAGCCTCCTGCTCCGGCTGCAGGACGTCACCACGGGTGAGGAGATGGCCATCCTCAAGGAGACCGGGACGCAGGCCGGCATCCTCGGGCTCGTCTCGCGCATGGGCGAGCGGCTTCGAGGCAAGCTCGTCACGCAAGGCACGGCGGGAACCGGCGGCGCCGGGGCTCCGACCAACCTACTGCCCGCCAACGCGACCGCGCTCCGGCTCTACGCCGAGGGCCTCGCCCGGCTACGCGCCTATGAGCCGCTCGCCGCCCGGGACTTCTTCACCCAAGCCATCGACGCGGATCCCCGCTTCGCCCTGGCCCACTCCGCGCTGGCGGAGACGTGGGCGGGGCTTGGCTACGACACGCGCGCTCTCGAGCAGGCGCGCAGGGCGCTCACGCTCGCGGAGGGTCTGTCCCGCGAGGAGCGGCTGCTGGTGGAGGGCCGCGTCCACGAGATGGAGAAGAACTGGGCAAAGGCGGTAAACGGCTACCGCACCCTCTCCAGCCTCTTCCCCGACAACCTCGACTACGGCCTGCGGCTCGCGACCGCCCAGTCCGCGGCGGGCCAGGGACGGGACGCACTCGCCACACTCGCCGCGCTCCGCCGCATGCCGCCGCCGGCCGCGGAGGACGAGCGCATTGACCTGGCCGAGGCCCAGGTACGGCACAGCCTCTCGGACTACCAGAGCGTGCTGCCCCTGGCCACCCGCGCCGAGCAGAAGGGCACTGCGCGCGGCTCCCGCCTGGTGGTGGGAAGGGCCCGACTGGCCCGGTGCAATGCGCTCCTGCGCCTGGGCCAGCATCAAGAGGCGAGCGCCGCCTGCGAGGAGGCCCGCCGCATCTTCGTCGAGGTCGGGGACCCGGGCTCCGAAGCCGAGGTGCTCAACCGGCTGGCCAACGTCGCCTACGAGGAGGGCAACTACGAGGAAGCCAAGCGCGTCTTCCACGAGGCGCTGCGCATCTGGAAGGACCTCAACCACCGGGGCGGCGTGGCCGTAGCGATGCAGAACATCGCAGACACCCTGCTCATGCAGGGCGAGCTGGCGGAGGCAGAGCCCCTCTTCAAGGAGGCGCTGGAGCTCGAGATGGAAATCAACGACCGGCGCAACGAGGGGCTGACGAGGACCAACCTCGCCCAGCTCCAGCTGATGCGCGGAGAGCCGGCGCGGGCACGGCCTCAAGGAGAGGAGGGAGTGCGCCTGAGCCAGGAGACGGGCTACCGCTACGCCCTCCTCGTGGGGCTGTGGACGCTGGGCAGCATCTCGCTGGCGGAGGGCAACCCCGTCCGAGCGCGGCAACACTATGCGGAGGGGCTCGCCCTGGCGGAGCAGATGAAGGACCACCGCTTTACCGCCTATCACCTGCTCGGCTCCGGCACGGTGGCGCTGATGGAGGGAGACCTGACGCGCGCGCGCAGCCAGTACGAGGAGGCGCTGGAGCTGCGCCAGAAGCTGGAGGGCCGCAACGAGGTGGCCGAGACGCAGATCGCCCTCGGGCTGCTCGCGGTGGAGGAGGGCCAGCCGGAAGCGGGACTCGAGCCGCTGCTCGCGGCGGTGGAGACGCTGCACGGGCTGGGGCTCCCGGACGGAGAGGCCCAGGCCCACACCGCCCTGGCGCAGGTGTACCTGGCGCGGCGTCAGCTCACGGAGGCCCGTGCGGCGAGTGCCCGGGCGGAAGCGATGGCGGCCCGGAGTCAGAACGCCCAGACGCGGCTCGGCTCTGCGCTGGTGGCGGCCCGAGTGCTCACCTCGGAGGGCAAACCCCGTGAAGCAGCGAAGAGACTCGAGCGGGTGCTCGCCGAGACGCGTGAAAAGGGGCTCGTCCTCCTGGAGTACGACACCCGGCTGGCGCTCGCGGAGGCAGAGCTGGCCCTGGGCCGGCTTCCCCAGGCCTGGCAGCGGATGCAGGTGCTGGGAGAGGAAGCGCGGCGCCGGGGGCTGGCGGGCTTCGTCCGGAAGGCCGAATCCCTCAGTGGGGCGGCTCCTCGCGTGGAAGCCCGACCGTGAAAGCCCTCACGCGGCGTCCTCACCGGGTGGGGTCGCCGTGGAGATGGGCAGCCCGGAGATGAAGTCCTGGAGATCCGCGGGCAGGGGTGAGTCGAAGGTGACGCGCTCCCCGGAGCCCGGGTGGGGAAAGGCGATGCGCGTGGCGTGGAGGGCGTGTCGGGGCAGGCGCAGGCGGACCCAGGCCTCGGGCTCCAGGCAGTGCTTGCTGAAGCGGTCGAAGTAGCCGGGGTCCGGGCCATACATCTTGTCGCCCACCAGGGGGAAACCCACCTCGCGCAGGTGGATGCGTATCTGATGCTGCCGTCCCGTCTCCGGGTAGCAGCGCAGGAGGGCGAAGGGCGCGCCGTCGCGGGTGAAGCGCTGGAGCACCTGGAAGCGGGTGCGGCTCTCCTTGCCCGCCACGGGATCGATACGCACGGCGATCCGGATGAGCTCGGTGCCCTCGGCGATGGGCGCATCCACGAAGAAGGTGTCCTCGGGGGGGTGGCCCTCGCAGACGGCGAGGTACTCCTTGTCCACGTCGCGGGAGACGAAGAGGCGTCCAAGGACGCGGCAGGCCTCGGTGGTGCGCCCACAGACGACGAGGCCGCTCGTCTCGCGGTCCAAGCGGTGGGCAGGCTCAGCGAAGGCCTCGCCAAAGCGCTCGCGCAGCAGGGAGACGAGCGTGCCCTTGTGATAGCGAGCGGTGGGATGGATGGGGAGCCCCGCGGGCTTGTCGAGCACCAGCAGCCAGTCATCCTGGAAGAGGACAGGCAGCTCGGTGGGCGTGTCCGGCTCCGCGCTGGCGGGACGGCGGATGCGGAAGGACAGGCCCGGGTAGACGGGCGTGGAGGGCTTGAGGCGGCGCTCCTCACACAACACGCCTCGTTGGATGATGCCGTGGAGGCGCTCGCGTGTCAGGCGGCGGAGCTTCTCGGAGAGGTAGCGGTCGAGCCGCCAGCCGGCGTAGTTCGGCTCGACGACGAACGGGATGTCGACATAGCCCTCGGGTGCTTCGTCGGAGGGGGTGGGAGTGTCCTGTCGATGCTCTCTCATGCGGCCGTTTCCGCTTAACACAGCCGGCGGCTGTTGGAATTCGTACACGAGCCCCTTGCCGCCCGAGGGGTCTGCATGGAATCCATCCTCCGTGACCGATGACGAGAAGCACATGAAGGGCCCGACCGCCGATCCGGGCGCACCGCCACTCGGCTCCGACGAGGAGCTGAGCCAGCGGCTGTCCCTGGTCGCGGAGACGGATGCGGTGCGCGGGGTGCTCTTCAACGCCGTGCTGGAGGTGGCGAGGAACCAGGGGGGCGATGCCGCGGCGCAGCGGTGTCTGGAAGCGGGTGGGGAGAAGAAGTTCCTGGACTTCTTCAGCTATCCCTCCAGCAAGTACCTCGAGGTGCTCTACACGGCGGCCCGGTTGCGCAGCAGTGGCCAGGAGGATTTCGAGAAGGCGCTGCGGCACCTGGGACAACAGGCGGCGGAGAACTTCCTGCTGTCCGCGGCGGGGAGGACGCTGCTGGTGCTGGTCCAGAAGGATCCGCACCGGTTGATCAACACCCTGCCCTGGGCCATCCAAGTGGGGATCAGCGGCGTGCAGGTCTCCGTGAGGAGGACGGGGCCCTGGAGTGGCATCCTCACCGTCCATCGAGACTTCAGCCCTCGCCCCTTCGTGGAGGGGGGAATCCTGGCGACGTTCGTGGCCGCCAGCGTGAAGGGCGTGAAGATCCGCTCGTGGCCCACGGGACCGAGCACCAACGAGTACGAAATCTCCTGGCAGTAGACGCCCGGCTCACTGCGGGGCGGAGGGCAACGAGACCTCGAACGAGGCCCCCTGACCGGGAGTGCTCCGCACGGAGATGCGCCCGCCCATCGCCTCGACAATCCGCCGGGCGGTGTACAGCCCCAGACCCAATCCCCCGTAGTGACGCTCGGACACGGCGCGCTCGAACTTCCCGAAGATGCGCGAGAGGTGCTCGGGCTGGATGCCGATGCCTTCGTCACGCACCGTCAACGTCGCGCTCCCGTCCTGGGACTCGACATGGAGGTGGACGGGCTTGCCCGCGCCATACTTCAGGGCATTGGACAGGAGGTGGCCCACCACCTGCTCCAACCGCATCCGATCCCACCGCCCCGAGACAGCATGGGGCGCGTGGACGAGGACCGGACAGGCCACCTTGGCGGCTTGCGCCTCGAACCGGCGGATGACGTCGCGGACAAGCGCCACCAGGTCCACGTCCTCCAGCTCGAGCGGGAGCGTCCCGACGCTGATGCGCGAGACGTCCAGGAACTCATGGATGAGGGTCCCCAACCGGCGCACCTGGGCCTCGGCCGACTCCAGGCCGCTGCTCACCCGCTCGGCGGAAAGGGACGCCTGGGGTGCCCGCTGCGCCTCCCGCCGCAGGGACTGGAGCCGCACCAGCAGGGACGTGAGGGGCGTCTTCAGCTCGTGGGAGGCCACCGAGAGGAACTCGTCACGCAGCCGGATGGCCTCCTGCGCGTGTTGATAGAGCAGCGAGTTGTCGAAAGCCAGGGAGGCGCGCCGCGCGAGCTCCTCGGCGAGGCGCAGATCCTCCTCGTCGTAGCGGCGACCCGACTCCGTATAGGAGAACGAGATGGCCCCGATAGTCCTGCCCCGCGCGGCGAGTGGAACCACGAGATAGCTCTCAACGCCCAACGACTGGAAGGCCCGCAACCGCTCGGCATCCCCCTGCGCTTCCCGCACGCGGAGGGACTCCGGAATCTCGGGCATGAGCTCGGCCCTGCCGGTGCGAATCGCCTGTAGCACCCCCTGAGCCGTCTCGGGTCGACGCGGGTAACGGTCGCGCAGCTCGCGCGCCAGCGCCTCCCTGGCGGGGTCCACATGCACCAGCGCAGCCAGGTGAAGGGAGCCATCATCCGCCAGGGTCTCCACCGCGCACAGGTCGGCGAGCATGGGGACGGCCAGCCGGGCCAGGCTGGAGAGCGTCTCCGTCATGTCCAGGGAGTTCACCAGCAGGGTGCTCGCTTCCGCGAGGAACCGCAGGTGCCGCTCGTGCCGTTTGCGGACGGAGATATCCCGCACCACCTTGACGAAGCCGGTCAGCACGCCTCGCTCGTCGCGGATGGGCCGCAGCACCACCTCGGCATGGAAGCGGAGACCGTCCTTGCGCAGACGCACCCCCTCGCCCTCGAAGAACCCCTCGGTCGCGGCCTGCCGCAGCTCCCACGCGGGCACGTCCCGCTGGCGATCCTCGGGAGTGAAGAGGATGGAGAACGGCTGGCCGATGAACTCCTCGGCCGTGTAACCCTTCACGCGCTCGACGCCCGGATTCCAGGTGGTCATGAACCCGTCGGGGCTCAACCCGAAGATGGCGTAGTCCTTGATGCTGTCGAGCAGCAGTCCCTGCTGGTGCTCCACCTCATGGAGGGCAGCGGACACCCGACGGCTCTCGCGCCGAATCTCCGCCTCGCGCAGCTCGCGCTCCACCGCCATGGGGAGCCGCGCGAGGTTGTCCTTGCGGAAGAAATCCTGGGCGCCCGCCTTCATGGCCTGCACGGCCACGTCCTCGCCCACGCTGCCGGAGACGATGATGAAGGGCACGTCCAGTCCCTCGGCCTTCAGGAGCGCCAGGGCCTCGCGGCCCGAGAAGTGGGGCATCGAGAAATCGGAGAGGACGATGTCCCAGGGCTCCTGCCGGAGGGCCTCCCGCATCGCCTCCGGCGTGGCCACGCGCAGGAAGGAGGGCGCGAAGCCTCCCTGGCGCAGCACGAGCCTGATGAGCTCGGCATCATCCGAGGAGTCCTCCACCGACAGCACGCGCAATGGACGCGCGGATGCCATGTCAGCCTCGCAGGGTGAAGAAGAAGGAAGCCCCCTGCCCTGGCGCGCTCTCGGCTCGGATGTGCCCGCCGTGACGGCGGACCACGCGCAGCACGGTGGCCAGACCGATGCCCGTCCCAGGGAACTCCGCCTCGGAATGCAGTCGCTGGAAGGGAGCGAACAGCTTGCCCGCGTACGCCATATCGAAGCCCGCTCCGTTGTCCCGAACACAGTAGATGGGAGGGTCCTCCTGACGGGTCGCGCTCAGCTCAATCCACGGCCGCTCCACCCGGCCGGTGAACTTCCAGGCATTGCCCAGGAGGTTCTCCAGCAGGATGCGCACCAGCCGGGGATCCGCATCGTCCCGGAGACTGGGCTGTATCCGCACCTCCACGGAGCGCTGGGGCTCGCGCGCGGCCAGCTCCGCCACCACCTCGTGCGCCAGCGCCGTGATGTCCACGGGCGCACGCCGCAGCTCCGCGCGTGACAGGCGTGAGAGCTTGAGCAGATCATCGATGAGCTGCGCCATGCGCTCGCTCGCCCGCCGCACGCGCCGCAGATAGTTCCGGGCGGCCGGCGACAAGGTGCTCTCATCATCATCCTCCACCGCCTGGGTGAAGCCGTCGATACCTCGCAGCGGTGTACGCAGATCGTGCGAGACGGAGTAGGCGAACGCCTCCAATTCCTGGTTGGCCTCGTCGAGCTGCCGGGTGCGCTCGCGCACGCGCTGCTCCAACTGTTCCTGGAGCGCCTTGAGCTCGGTGATGTTCTGGCTCATCAACATCCCGGCCATGACCTCCCCCGCCTCGTTTCGCACGGGAAGGTAGTGCGCCCGGTACGTCCGCCCGGCGAAGGGCAGCTCGATGACCTGGCTGTGCCCCGTGAACGCCGCACGCATGGGCCCCTCGATGGCAGCGCACGTCTCGGGCTCCAAGACCTCCCAAATGGTGTGGCCCTCCATCTTCGTACGCGAAAGCCCCATCCCCTGGAGGTCCGTGCCCTCGACCACGATGTAGCGCAGGTCGTGGTCATAGAGTGCCACCAGGCCATCGGGACAGTTGGACGCGAGCAGGTGGTAGCGCCGCTCGCTCTCGCGCAGGGCCTGCTCCGCCGACACGCTCCGGCTGATGTCCGTATTCGCGCCCACCCACTCGCGGAGGCTGCCGTCGGGATTGAGCACCGGGGCGCCCCGCGCCAGCGTGGGGGTGTAAGAACCGTCGGGCCGGCGCAACCGGTACTGCACCTCGAAGACGGTGTGGTACGCGAGCGAGTCCCGCCACGCACGCACCGCCCGTTCCCGGTCCTCCGGGTGCACGGCGTCGAGCCACCTGCCTCCCAGAAACTCCTCGCGCGGCTGCCCGGTGAAGGCGCACCAGGTGGGACTGTCCTCTACGGGCCGCCCCTCGGCGTTCGTCGTCCAGACCACCTGGGACGTGGCGAGCACCAGGGAGCGGAACCGCTCCTCGCTCTGGCGCAACCGCTCCTCGGCACCCCGGCGCTCGGAGATGTCGCGAAAGAAGACGGACAACCCGTCCCGCGAGGGGAACGCTCGGACCTCGAACCACGCATGGAGCGGCGGGTAGAACTCAACGAACTGCACCGGCCGTCCCGTGTCCAGGACCCGCTGGTATTCACGTTGGAACGTGGAGCCGATGGCCTCCGCGAACTCCACCCAAATACACTTTCCTACCAACTCCTGCCGCTTGCGGCCGAGAAGCCGCTCCGCCTCCCCGTTGAGGACGGTGAAGTGGTAGCGACGGTCGAGCGAGAAGAAGGCATCGCTGATGCTCTCCAGGATCGCCACGGCCCACGCGTTGGCGTCTCGCAGCTCCCGGTCCGCCCGCTCCCTCTCTGCAAGCCGCGCCCTCGTCTGCTCCAGTGTCCGGCGCAGAGACGCTCCCACCCAGCACAGCACGGAGGCAACGCCCCAGAAGACGGCGAGCCTCAAGAGGTCGCGACTGTCGCTGACGCGGAAGGAGCGGACGGGAGGGAAGAAGAAGTAGCAGAAGCCGAGTCCCGACAGCAGCGTGACCAGCAGGCCCGAGGCCAGCCCACCGTACAGGGAGCACAGGGCGACGACCGCCAGTGCGAGCAAGAAGTAGGTTCCGCCGAGGAAGGGCACGAGGAGCCCGGTCAGCAGCAGGCCCACCACCGTGGCCCCCACCGCGAGCGTGAACCGGAACAGGCCCGGCGAGGGACGCGGAACACCGGACCTCGATACCCGCTGCGTGTTCCCCATCTTCTTGGGACTCCCGGCCCCTTGGGAAGATGAGAGCGGGGGCCGGGGTGATCAACAAGCGAACAGGCACGAGCATGGCCTTCCGCCCGCTGAATGGATGTGACTACACGGCCGCGAGCCTGGGCGTATTGCCCACCCCGAGGAACTGCTCGTACTCCTGGGCAATGCGCTCGCCGGAGCGCCCGTCCCACCGGTCCGGGATGCGGCCCTTCTTACCGTGGCCGTCGAGGATGCGATCCGCGGTCTGCTGGATGCGAACCGGGTCGGTGCCCACGACAACGTTGGTGCCGATGTCCACGGTGATGGGGCGCTCGGTGTTCTCGCGCACGGTGAGGCAGGGAATCCCGAGCACGGTGGTCTCCTCCTGGAGGCCGCCGGAGTCGGTGAAGGCGAGCCGGGCCTGGGACGTGAGCGCGAGGAACTCCAGGTAGCCCATGGGGTCCACCAGACGCAGGCCCGGGGTGCGCTCCAACGTGGCCGCGAGCCCCAGCTCCGAGATGCGCTTGCGGGTGCGCGGATGCACGGGGAACACCACGGGCAGCCGGCTGGCCACGTGGCTGAGCGCGGACAGCAACCCGGAGAACACCTTGGCGTCATCCACGTTGGAGGCGCGGTGCAGGGTGCATACGGCGTAGCCGCGCGGCTCGAGCCCCAGCTCCGAGAGCGTCGGCAACCGCAGGGCCTTCTCCCGGGCCGCCAGGAGCGAGTCGATCATCACGTTGCCCACCAACCGGATGCGCGCGGGCTCCAGGCCCTCGCGGATGAGGTTGGCGTCCGCGTCGGCCGAGGGCGTGAGCAGCAGGTCCGAGATGCGGTCGGTGAGGACGCGGTTGATCTCCTCGGGCATGGTGCGGTCGAAGCTGCGCAGCCCCGCTTCCACGTGGGAGATGGGGATGCCCATCTTCGCCGCCACGAGCGCGGCGGCGAGGGTGCTGTTGACATCGCCCACGACGGAGACGAGGTCCGGCTTCTCGCTGGTGAACACCTTCTCCAGCTCGATCATCACCTTCGCCGTCTGTTCCGCGTGGCTGCCAGAGCCGATGCCGAGGTGGATGTCCGGAGCGGGCATGCCCAGGTCAGTGAAGAAGACGTCACTCATCTTCACGTCGTAGTGCTGACCCGTGTGGACCAACGTCTGCGTCAGGGAGCCGCGCTCGGAGATGGCCCGATGGATGGGAGCCACCTTCATGAAGTTGGGACGAGCGCCAACGATATGGAGAACCTTCTTCATGGTGGCGGGAAGCTAGGCACGGCCCCCCGGGTGACCAGTGCCCCCGCCCCCAGGTCCCCCCCGGGGTCCCTTGCAGCGTCCTGAATCTGATAGACAGCGCCGCACCATGTCCGCCCCGCGCACCTTCGCCGTCATTCCCGCCCGCTATGCCAGCACGCGTTTTCCCGGCAAGCCGCTGGCCCTCATTGCCGGCCGGCCGATGATTGAGCACGTGTGGCGCCGCTGCCAGGAAGCGCGCGTCTTCGACGAGGTGGTGGTGGCCACCGACGATGTCCGCATCCAGGAGACGGTGACGCGCCTGGGCGGCGTGGCGGTGATGACGTCGCCCGACTGCGCCACGGGGACGGATCGAGTGGCCGAGGTGGCGCGGGCCCGTCCAGAGGTGGACGTCTGGGTGAACGTGCAGGGCGACGAGCCGCTGGTGGACCCGGATTCACTGCGGGTGCTCGCGGGCCTGTTCACGGACACGGCGGTGGAGATGGGCACGCTGGTGCGCCCGCTGGGGGCGGCCGAGGTGGACAGCCCACACGTGGTGAAGGCAGTGCTGGCGCTGAACGGGGACGCGCTCTACTTCAGCCGCAGCACCGTGCCCTTCATCCGCGAGCCGGGTGAGGCGGGGGCGGTGGAGCGCTGGGCGCACCTGGGGCTGTACGGCTACCGGCGCGACACGCTGTTGCGACTTGCGGGCCTGAGTGCCACGCCGCTGGAGCAGGCGGAGAAGCTGGAGCAACTCCGAGCGCTGGAGCACGGCATCCGCATCCGGTGCGGAAAGGTCGCGGGGCGCACGGTGGCGGTGGATGTGCCCGAGGACGTGGCCCGGGTGGAGGCGGCCATGAAGGGAGGCTGAGCCTGTCTCCTCTCCTTCCAGGTAGCCATGCGGCGGGACATGTCCCGCGTTAGTCTGCGCGCGTGTCCGACGCCCCCCAGAAGCCCGACGCCCCCCAGAAGCCGAAGTTCTCCCGCGTGACATTCCGCCGCATCCTGAGCCTCGCTCGGCCCCAGGCGCGCAGGCTCATCGGCGGCACCTTCTTCCTGCTCATCGCCAGTGGCCTGGGTCTGGTGTACCCAAAGGTCATCGGCGACATCATCGACCAGGCGCTCAAGGCGGGGGACCGCACCCGCATCGACAACATCGCCCTGAGCATGGTGGTCGTCTTTCTGGCGCAGGGCCTGGCCATGGCGATGCGCTACTACCTGTTCACCACCGCGGGTGAACGCGTGGTGACACGGCTGCGACAGGATCTCTTCTCCAGCCTCATGTCCCAGGAGGTGGGCTTCTTCGACGAGCGCAAGACGGGCGAGCTCACCAACCGGCTGGCCTCGGACACCACGGTGCTGCAGAACACGGTGAGCGTGAACATTTCCATGGGCCTGCGCAACGCGGCGCAGGCACTGGGTGGCATCGCGCTGCTCCTCTACACCTCGCCGCTGCTCACGGGGTTGATGCTGGCCATAGTGCCCCTGGTGGCGGTGGGGGCCGTGACCTACGGCCGCAAGGTGCGCGGGCTCTCCAAGCAGACGCAGGACGCGCTCGCCGCCGCCAACGAGGTCGCCGAGGAGAGCCTGTCCGGCATCCGCACCGTGCGCTCCTTCGCGGCCGAGCGGCACGAGGTCGATCGCTACCGCTCCGCCACCGAGCGCGCCTATGACATCGCGCGTCACCGGGCGCGGCAGTCCGCCTTCTTCCTGGCCGGGGCCTCCTCGGCGGGCTACGTCTCCTCAGCGGTGGTGCTCTGGTACGGCGGTCGGCTGGTGTTGGACGGCACGCTCACCGTGGGCAACCTCACCTCCTTCCTCATCTATTCGTTGATGGTGGCCATCGCGTTGGGGGCCCTGACGGACCTGTGGGCGGACTTCATGCGAGCCTCCGGCGCCGCCGAGCGCGTCTTCGAGCTCATCGATCGCCAGCCCGCCATCCCCTCCTCGGGCGGCGAGCGCCCGGCATCCGTCCAGGGCCGTGTCGATTTCCAGCAGGTGTCCTTCGCCTACCCCTCGCGTCCGGACGTGCCGGTGCTCCAGGGCGTCGACCTGAAGCTGGCCCCGGGCGAGGTGGTGGCCATTGTCGGCCCCTCGGGCGCGGGCAAGTCGACCATCGCCGCGCTGCTGGCGCGCATGTATGACCCGCAGAACGGGCGCGTGCTGCTGGATGGCCAGGAGCTGCGCTCGCTGGACCCTGAGTGGCTGCGGCAGCGGGTGGGGACGGTGGCGCAGGAGCCGATGCTGTTTGCCTCCTCCATCGCGGACAACATCCGCTACGGCCGCATGGACGCCACGGACGCCGAGGTGGAGGCCGCCGCGCGCGCCGCCAACGCGCACGAGTTCATCTCCCGCTTCCCCGAGGGCTACCGCACCCTGGTGGGTGAGCGCGGCGTGCAGCTCTCTGGAGGACAGAAGCAGCGCATCGCCATCGCCCGCGCCGTGCTCAAGGATCCGCGCCTGCTGGTGCTGGACGAGGCCACCAGCGCGCTGGACGCGGAGAGTGAGCACCTGGTGCAGGAGGCGCTGGAGCGACTGATGAAGGGCCGCACCACGCTCATCATCGCCCACCGCCTGTCCACGGTGATTGGCGCGGACCGGGTGGTGGTGATGGAGGGTGGCAAGGTGGTGCAGAGCGGCGACCACGCCACGCTCATGGGCCAGGAGGGCCTCTACCGTCGGCTGGTGGAGCGCCAGTTCGTAGCCGCCTGAGCCTCGTACGCTCTCTCGCCTGCCCTGCCTCCAGGCTCCTCCTGCCGCTCAAGCGGAGTGGCGCGGAGAAAAACCCGCCATTACGTAAGCGGCCGCAGAAAGGAGGTGATGCCTTGACCGATAGCAAGAGTCAGGCGTCCACCTCCGCTCGTATGGCGCGCTGAAGAAGCCCCATGCGGCGGAAGTGTTGACGCTGAGCAGTTCGGGCCCGCCCGTTTCGTGCACCCCAACATGCTGGGGCCACGGAGCGGGCGGGCCTTTTTTTGCCGGCTCCTCGGGAATGCGCGAGCGACAACCCTGTTGCAGCCGCCGGGGGGAAGGCCCGTTTCAGCCTCTGGAGGCCCTGACCTTGTCCATCACACCCTGTCCGAGCCCTCTGCCCTCCGCACTGCGTGACGAGTCGGCGGTGGAAGGCCAGCGCAATCTGTTCTGCTTCAACTATGACGCCTGCCTGCACCTTGCGGTGAAGCGGGGCTGGGAGGGCTGGAGCTGCCGCCACTGCCCGCTGCGCGACCACCGTGAGAGCGAGCCCCGGGCCCGGGACTACGCCGAATCCCGTCCAAGGACCCAGGGGCACGACTGACTTCCGTCCCTTGCTGGACTTCCGGGACCAGGCGGGCGTTCGCGCCACCTGACAGAATCATTGACGCACCCGGGGTCTCTTGGCAGGAAGGGTCATGCGCTCCAAGAAGACCAAGTTCATCTTCGTGACCGGCGGAGTCGTGAGCTCGCTGGGCAAGGGGCTCGCCTCTGCTTCCATTGGCGCCCTGCTCGAGAATCGCGGGCTCGACATCACGCTGATCAAGCTCGATCCCTACATCAACATCGATCCGGGGACGATGAGCCCGTTCCAACATGGAGAGGTCTTCGTCACCGATGACGGTGGTGAGACCGACATGGACCTGGGCCATTACGAGCGCTTCACCAACGCGCGGATGTCCCGGCTCAACAACTTCACCTCCGGCCGCATCTACCACTCCGTCATCCAGAAGGAGCGGCGGGGCGAGTACCTGGGGAAGACCGTCCAGGTGATTCCGCACATCACCGACGAGATCAAGTCCTGCATCCGCCAGGCGGCGCAGGGCATGGACGCGGTCATCGTCGAGGTGGGCGGCACCGTGGGCGACATCGAGTCGCTGCCCTTCCTCGAGGCCATCCGCCAGATGCGCTACGACGTGGGCAGCGGCAACGCGGTCTACATGCACCTCACGCTGCTGCCCTATATCGGCGCGGCCGGCGAGGTGAAGACCAAGCCCACGCAGCACTCGGTGATGAAGCTGCGGGAGATCGGCATCCAGCCGGACTTCCTCATCTGCCGCACGGACCGGGAGATCAGCCGCGAGCTCAAGGACAAGATCGCCATGTTCTGCAACGTGGACAACGGCAACGTGTTCACCTCGCCGGACGTGAAGAGCATCTACGAGCTGCCGCTGGAGTTGCACCGCCAGGGCATCGACGAGCGGCTGGCCGAGACGCTCAACATCTGGACGCGTGCCGCCCGGCTGGACCGCTGGGAGGACATCATCCGCAAGGTGTACTCGCCGGGCCGTGGCGAGGTGAAGGTGGGCATCGTCGGCAAGTACGTGGACCTCAAGGAGAGCTACAAGAGCCTCAACGAGGCCCTGCTCCACGGTGGCATCGCCAACAACGTGAAGGTGGACCTGCAGTTCGTGGACTCGCAGGACGTGGAGGAGAAGGGTCCCGACGCGCTGCTCTCCGGGGTGGACGCCATCCTGGTACCCGGCGGCTTCGGGGTGCGCGGCACCGAGGGCAAGATTGCCGCGGTGCGCTACGCCCGGGAGAAGCGGGTGCCCTTCTTCGGTATCTGCCTGGGTCTACAGATGGCGGTGGTGGAGTTCAGCCGCAACGTGCTGGGCCTGGCCAACGCCAACTCACTGGAGTTCGACGAGCACACCCCACACCCGGTGGTGACGCTCATGGAGAGCCAGGTGAAGGTGCAGGACAAGGGTGGTACCATGCGCCTGGGCAGCTACGCGTGCGCGCTCAAGCCGGGCACCCAGGCGCACAAGCTGTATGGGGAGGACGTCATCCACGAACGGCACCGCCACCGGTACGAGGTGAACAACGCCTACCGCGGCCGGCTGCAGGAGGCAGGCCTCGTCGTGTCCGGCCACAACCCCGAGCTCAACCTCGTGGAGATGATTGAGCTGCCGGACCACCCCTACTTCGTCGGTTGTCAGTTCCACCCGGAGTTCAAGAGCAAGCCCTTCGCGCCCCACCCGCTCTTCTCCGGCTTCATCGGCGCGGCCCTCGCGCAGCGCGATGCGGGGAGGACGCAGGCATGAGCCAGACCATCGAGCTGTGCGGCCACAAGGTAGGCCCGGGCCAGAAGCTCTTCGTCATCGCGGGCCCGGACAGCATCGAGTCCGAGGAGATGGCGCTGCGGCACGCGAAGCTCCTCAAGGAGATGACGTCGCGGCTGGGCGTGCCGTATGCCTTCAAGTGCTCCTATGACAAGGCCAACCGCACCAGCGGCAAGTCCTTCCGGGGGCCCGGCCTGAAGGAAGGCCTGCGCATCCTCGCCCGCGTCAAGCGCGAGGTGGGCGTTCCCATCCTCACGGACGTCCACGAGACGAGCCACGTGGGCCCCGCCGCCGAGGTGGTGGACATCATCCAGATTCCCGCCTTCCTGTGCCGCCAGACGGACCTGGTGGAGGCGGTGGCGCGCACCGGCAAGGGCGTCAACCTCAAGAAGGGCCAGTTCGTCGCGCCCAAGGACATCGTCCACTCGGCGCGCAAGGCGGTGGAGACGGGCAACCCCAACGTGCTCGTCACCGAGCGTGGCGCCACCTTCGGCTACAACAACCTGGTGGTGGACATGCGCGGCTTCCTGCAGATGCGCGAGGCCGGGCTCGTCGTGTGCTTCGACGCCACCCACTCCGTGCAGCTGCCCTCGGCCGGTAACGGCGAGACGGCGGGTGAGCGCAAATTCGTCTCCCTGCTGGCCCGGTCCGCCGCTGCCGCCGGAATAGACGCGCTTTTCACGGAAGTGCATGAAGACCCGGATCGTGCCCTGTGTGACGGTCCGTGCTCGCTCAATCCCCAGATGTTCGAGGACGTGCTACGTCAGGTACTGGCCATCCGGCGTGCGCTGGGGCACGAGCCGGCGCAGTAGGCTCGGTACGCAGTGAAGAGAAGTCGTGGGGAGGGAGTACAAGGGGACGCGACATGACGGAGCTGCCGCCCAAACCGAGCAAGGACGAGCTGACAGAGCGCGCCGCACGCGTGCGTCTGCTCGTCTTCGACGTGGACGGAGTGCTGACGGACGGCGGCCTGTACTACGGTGACGGCGGAGAGCTGATGAAGCGCTTCGACGTCAAAGACGGCCACGGGCTGGTGATGGCGAGGATGGCGGGGTTGAGCACCTCCATCCTCACCGCGCGCACCTCCTCCATCGTGGAGGTGCGGGGGCTCGAGCTGGGAGTCACCGCCGTCCTCCAGGGTCGCAAGAACAAGGCCGCGGGTTTTCGTGAACTGTTGGCCCAGCTTGAGGTCTCTCCCGAGGAATGCGCGTACATGGGAGACGACGTCAACGACTTGGGTCCCCTGGGCATGGCGGGCCTGTCGGCCTGCCCCGCGGACGCCGCCCCCGAAGTTCGTCAGGAAGTGCATTACGTGGCGCGGAGCCGGGGAGGACACGGCGCCGCACGCGAGCTGGTAGAGCTGTGCTTGAAGGCATCAGGACGGTGGGAGGCCACCGTTCAACACATGAGGGACCCTGATGCCCTACAAGCTGTCAAGTTGTGAAATCGAAGAATTTTCGCTTCCCGCTTAGGTGTCTTATCCTATGAAGGCCGGAAGCCAGCAGTGCAGAGTGAGGGGAGTTCGATGACGGATCAGCTCTACACGACCCACGACATTAGCCGGTTGCTCCAGGTGGACCCGTCCACGGTGAGCAAGTGGATCGACCGCGGCATCCTCATGGCGTTCCGGACGCCGGGTGGCCACCGGCGCGTGCGCTCGGCGGACCTCCGCACGTTCCTCATCACCCACCAGATGCCGGTGCCCGAGGAGCTAGGCAGCAGCACCGTGCGCCTGCTGGTGGTGGATGACGAGCGGCAGGTGCTCGACGCCATCAAGCGTGCCTTCAAGCCCTACGCGAATCAGGTGGAGCTGCAGACGACCACCAGCGGCGTCGAGGCGCTGCTGCTGGTGAGCGAGCAGAAGCCGCACGGCATGCTCATCGACCTGAACATGCCGGACATCGACGGTATCGAGGTGTGCCGCCGCATCCGCGCCCGCAAGCAGATGGAGGGCGTGCGGCTCATCACCATGACGTCCGCCCACTCGCCCGAGGTGGTGGAGAGCTCCAAGCAGGCAGGCGCCGTGGCGTGTCTGCCCAAGCCGCTGGATGTGCAGCAGGTGCTCGACCTCTTCCGCGTGCCGCTGGCCCTCGGGGCCAACACCGCCGTCAAGCGCTAGCGCGCCTGAGCGACGAAGGCGGCCAAGCGTCTCCAGGGAGCCTGGTTCCGGGGCTCCCATGTGATGGCGTATGGCCGCGCGTGTATCCCACGAAGCCCGAAGTGGAAGGGACGAGCCCCTCTGAGGGACCCGTCCCCGCCGGGCACTCCGCGCACCGCACTAGCCGTTGACCTTCACCTCGACCACGCGAGGCCGGGACTCCTCACGCCGCGGCAGCGTCAGGGTGAGCACGCCGTTCTCGTAGCGGGCCTCCACCTTGGACGTGTCCACCGTGCGAGGCAGCACGAAGGAGCGCGTGTACACACCGAAGCTGCGCTCCAGGCGCCGCGCGCCGTCCTTCTCCGAGCGCTCCGCCTTGCGCTCCGACTTGAGGGTGAGGGTGTCGTTCTCCACCTTCACCTCGATGGCCTTCGGATCATGTCCCGGCAGGTCCACCTGCAGGGTGATGCCCTCGGCCGTCTCGTAGATATCCGCCGGCGGGACGAGCTCGCGCGCGCCGCCCTGGCGCACCACGGACAGGTCACGGAAGAGCTGGTCGAACTCCTTGAAGGGCCCCAGCGCCACGGCACCATTGCTCATCTCGATGAACGGATTCCAACGGTTCAGCATGGACGTCTCCTTGTCGCGTCGCACTCCTCGCGGAGCAGCGGCGCGTTGGTTGTCTTGAAAGTGATGGGTTGTCTGTCCACGCCGTGCCCTCTCTCGGAGCCCGGCGTCTCTCACAGCCTCAAGAGAACCATGCTTTGGAACGTGTCAAGGCGACGCGCCACGGGCCCTTTCCGGCCGGCTCAATCGTCCTCGCACCCCAGGTGGACAAAGACGTCCTCCTCCTCGCGGGAGACGTGCACCACCCACGGTCGGCAGCACACCGAGCAGTCTTCCACGTACGTCTCCGAGGAAGGCCCACCGGGGTCCACCGTCACCTCCACCTGCTCACCGCAGTAGGGACACTGGAGCAGGAGCTCATCGGCGAAGGGCTGCATCAGCGCTCTCCTCTCTGGTGGGCCACCTGCCGAGCAAGCAGGGGCCGGGTGTCATCTCCCCCCTCGCGCCAGCGCACCACACAGGGGCGCAGGCCGCCCACGTCCACGCCTTCACAGGAGGGGGGAAGGGACTCGAGCCGCTCAAGCGCGCGGGAGAAGAGCGTCCACGCGCCCCGGATATTGCCCGCGTCCCGCTTCAGCCAACCCGCTGCCACGAGGATGAGGCCCTGCAACAGCAGCCGGCGCGGACCACTCTCGCGCCGCCACGCCTCTTCCCAGACCTCGTGGGCCTCGAAGAACGAGCCAGCGTTGAAGAGCGCCACCCCTTCTTCCAGGCAGGTATCGAATCCGCGCGGCATCGAACGCGACTCCGGGCTCCTTCCTCCGTAGACTGGCGACCATGGCCGCACCTCGCAACCGTATCGGAGAGATTCTCGTCAAGGCCCGCGTCATCGACGAGATGCAGCTGCGCAGCGCGCTCGCTCAGCACGACCAGTGGGGCGGACGCCTGTCACGCATCATCAGCGACATGGGCCTGGCCTCGGAGGACACCATCACCCAGGCCATCGCCCAGGGCTTGGGCATGCAGCGTGTCGAGCTGGGCACCGCGAAGGACGCGGGCGCCCTCGCGAAGCTGGACGTTAGCTTCGCCGAGCAGAAGAGCATCTTCCCCGTGTCCCTGCGTGACAACGGCAAGACGCTCGTGCTCGCCATGGCGGACCCCACGGACCTGCAGACCATCGACCAGGTGGCCGCGCGCAGCCGCACACGGGTCGTCCCCGTGGTGGCCAGTGACCGGGAGATTCAGCACGCCATCCTGCGCCACTACCGCAACCAGGATCCAGTCTCGCACAGCTCCCACACGGCCACGAGCGGGGGGAGCGGCAGCGCGGGTGACGAGGACGAGTTCAAGATCGTCGACATGAGCGGCAAGACGGTGAGGAAGGCCATCGCCGACATCGCCCCGAACATGGCGAGGGAGGACGCCGCGCGGCAGGCGGGCCCCGCCACCACCCCCGCGCCCGTACCGCGCTCCGGCGGTGGAGCGAGCGCCGCGGACCTGCTCGATGAGATCCTCAACGCCGCGCCCTCCCCGTCCGAGGTGTTCTCTCCCGAGGAGATGCAGCGGCTGCAGGCGGTGCAGGTCAACCAGGAGAAGAGCTCCAAGATTCTGCGCGCCCTGCTCGAGCTGCTGCTGGAGAAGCGCACCATCCAGCAGCGGGAGCTGGCGGCGCGCATGCGCCCCTCCTGAGCCTCCCTACCTCAACACCTCCTGGACCTCGCGACCCGTGAGTCCCAGGAGGTAGAGGATGGTATCCAGGCCGCCGGCGGAGATGGAGGTATCGGCCGCCTGACGCAGCTTGGGCTTGGCGCGGAAGGCGATGCCCAGCCCCGCGCGCTCCAGCATCAACAAGTCATTCGCGCCGTCGCCCACGGCGATGACCTGGTCCAGGAGGATGCCTTCCGCCTGCGCGATGCTCTCCAGCAGCTCCGCCTTGCGACGCGCGTTGACGATGGGCCCCAGCGTGCGGCCGGTGAGCTTGCCGTCCACCTCCTCCAGCACGTTGGAGTGGGCGTAGTCGATGCCCAGCCGAGTCTTGAGCGCCTCGGCGGCCACGGAGAAGCCACCGCTGAGGATGGCGGTGCGATAGCCCAGCCGCTTGAGCACGCGGATGAGGGTCTCCGCGCCCTCGGTGAGCGGGAGGTTGGCGGCGATGCCGTGCAGCACCTTCGCGTCCAGCCCCTCGAGCAGGGCCACGCGCTGGCGCAGGGACTCGTCGTAGTCCATCTCCCCGTGCATGGCGCGCTCGGTGATGCGCGACACCTTGTCGCCCACGCCATAGGCCCGCGCCAGCTCGTCGATGACCTCGATGCGGATGAGTGTGGAGTCCATGTCCATCACCACCAGCCGCTTGCTCCGCCGGTAGAGGCTCTCGCGCTGCAGCGCCACGTCGAAGGAGTTGGAGGACATGGCCAGCTCCAGCAGCGAACGCTTGAGCTCCTCCGCGTCCCGCTCCGGCGACAGGGCGATGTGGACCTCGACGGAACCGAGCTCCGCCTCGGATAGGCGGTTGATGCGCTCGATGTTGGCCGAGTGCTGGGCCAGGCGCTCAGCCACGGCGTGCAGCTCGCGTGCGCCCAGGGAGCGGCCCACCACAGTGACGACATGGCGGCTGGGACTCCGAGCAGCCGGAGCCTTCGGCGAGGCCACGGGTTGGAAGTCCAGCGACACGCCCAGCTCTCGGGCCGCGAAGAGCAGCTCCTTGAGCACGCCGCGCGTCTCGGGCAGGCGAACCAGAAGACAGAGGGTGAGCTGCCCCTGCACCACCACCTGCTCGATGTCGAGCAACGCCGCGCCCACCTCGGCCAGGATGCCAGTGAGGCGAGCGGTGATACCGGGCTGGTCCTTTCCGGTGACGGTAACGAGGACGGAGTCCTGAGGATTCGGGCTGTCGCTCACGCTACTGGGGCTCCGAGGAGAGAATGAGGTCACCCTTGGCGAGGAACTGCGCCTCGGTGAAGGACTTGTAGAAGTCCTCCAGCATCGCGTCGATATCCGGGTAGCGCTGCTCCACGCGGTCATGGGTCATCTTGTCGAAGATGGCGTCCAGGCCAGCGGGGGCCTCGGGGTTGACCTCGGAGGGTAGAGGCGAGCGACGGCCCGGAATCTGTCCGGTGAGCATCTCGTAGAGGAGGATGCCCAGCCCATAGACGTCGGAGGCGGGGCCAGCGTCCTTCGCGCGCTGCGGCTGGATGAGCTCGGGAGCCAGGTACACCATGCCGCTGGCACCCACGAAGACCTGGGGCAGTCCCTTGGAGGCATCCTGCTCCACCACGCGGCCGAGGCCGAAGTCCCCCAGCTTCGCGTTGCCGTAGATGTCGAAAAGGATGTTCTCTGGCTTGAGGTTGTGGTGGGTGAGCCCCACGGCGTGCGCGGCGCGCAGCGCATAGGCGACCTGCAGGAAGCAACGCATGGCCACGGGCACGGGTATGCCCTGGCCCCCGCCCTCCTCCAGCTTGCCCTTCAGGCTGCCGTGCAGCAGCTCGAGCACATAGTAGGGCCGAGCCGTCTCCGTGTTCTGGTCCAGCACCTGGATGATGCCCGGATGGCGTACCTGGGCCTGAGCGCACAGCTCCCTCTTCAGCCGCTTGAGCACCTCGCCGCGCTGGAGGAAGGAGAAGTAGCCGAAGATGTCCTTCAGCTCCTTGATGCAGATGTCCAGCCCGAGCGCGTTGAGCCGCCCCTTGTACGCCGTGCCGAGCGGCCCGGCCCCGAGGGCCTCGAGCTTCTGGTAGCGCTGGTCCAACAGCTCCACGGACTTCGAGGAGGAGGTGGTGCTGGGGGTGACCGGCGGCGGCACAGCCACGGAAACGGGAGCCGAGTGCGGAGTGGGAGGTGCCATAGGGGCGACGGGAGGCACAGGCGCGGCAGGGGGAACGGGCGCGGCGGGCGGAAGGGGAATGGCCTCGTTGCGCACGCTCGCTACAGGAGGAGGCGCGGATACCGGCGCGGGCGCGGGGAGCGGAACCTCGAACGGCGCGGACACGCGAGGGCGCGGCAGGGCGGGAGGCTCCGTGTGCCGCACCACCTCCGCCTCATCGAGCAGGATGTCCGGCGGGGGCGGAGGCATCGTGGGGTCGGCGTCCTCCTCACCCCCCTGGATGACAGGCGCGTCCCCGGCGAGCTGCTCGGCGAAGAACTCGTCCACCTCCATGGCGAACTTCTCCTGCAGCTCGCCATCCACCATCCGCTCGCCCAGCTCGGTGAGGCGCAGCTGCGCTTCCCGGTGGTCCAGCGCGATGTAGAGGTACTTGCGAAGGAACAGATAGTAGCTGTCGAACTCCAGCGAGACGGACGGCTCGAGCGCGGCCTTCACATCGGCCAGCTTGTTCGAGCGCCCCAGGCGGCTGTTCTCTCTCAAACTCTGGAGGATGAACAGCGCCTCGCCGCAGACGGTATCGCGGTGGATGGAGGACTTGGACATGAGCGCCGGACTCTACGCGTCCCAGCGCCCTGCCTCAAATCAACCCCGGGCCGTCTGTCAGGAAATGCGAAGCAGCTGCTTCACCGTCTCCAGCACTTCCTGGAAGCGCACCGGCTTGCGCAGGTAGATGTCCACGCCCAGCTGCATGGCCCGCTCGCGCGCCTCGGGACCGCCCGCGGAGATGGCCACCACCGGAATGGACTTGAGCGACTCCTCGGCGCGGATGCGCTCAATCAGCGCGAAGCCATCCATCACCGGCATGTACAGGTCCGTCATCACCAGGCTGAAGCGGCCCCGCTTCTCCTGCAGCTGCTGCAGCGCATGGTGGCCATCTGGGGAGAAGTGCACTTCCAGCGGCACCTTGCCCGCCAGCTCGCCGCTCGCCAGCTTCTTGAGCACGTAGCTGTACATCTCGACGATGTGCGGGTTGTCCTCGACGATGAGGACACGATAGCCGTCGGCGGGGGGAGCCGTCTGATCCGTCGCGCGGGTCTGTCCTGCCGAGCTCAAGATTTCACCCAATCGCTGCCGGTCCTGATCGCGAACCACCCGGATGCCGACACCACCCGGCGCCTCGGCCGACGCTGGCCGTACCCAGGCCACCGTCCCCACGACTTGTACCGGATTCAGGAGCCCCGGGAAAGAAAGTGCCAGGCCCACTTCCTCTCCAGGCGTGAAGGCACGGTCGGTCTGCACGAAGATCCCCCCCTTGGAGAGGTTCTCCGTGACCTCCGTCATCCGGGCCTGATCCGGGAACTGAACCCGCAGCACGAGCGGCACTCGGGGACCGTCTCGCTTGTCGTCTGATCCCCGATTCATAACAAGGGGTTGAAATCGCTCGGCATTTCGCTGATGGAGCGCAGTGTAGCGCCGTGGGTTTATGTTGACAACGTAGCCTTTCGGGCCTTACGAAGCCCCCGCCATGGCGGAGCCCCTGTTCACCCCCGAAGAGCAGAAGAAGTTCGACGCGGAGATCGCGGAGATTCTCTCCCACTACCCCGCGGATCGTAAGAGCGCCGCGATGCTCCCCGCGCTGCGGCTGATGCAGGACTTGAAAGGCTGGCTGCCCCCCGAGGGGCTCAAGCTGGTCGCGAGCCGGTTGGGCGTCACGCCCGAGCGCGCCTATGAGGTGGCGAGCTTCTACGTGATGTACCACCTCAAGAAGCCCGGCAAGTACACCGTCGACGTGTGCACCAACCTCTCCTGTGCCCTCTGGGGCGCGGAGAAGATGCTCGCCTACCTGGAGCAGAAGCTCGGGCTGAAGGCCGGTGAGGCCAACGAGCGCTTCTTCCTGCGCGAGACCGAGTGCCTGGCTTCTTGCGGCACCGCGCCGTGCCTGCAAATCAACGAGGAGCACCACGAGAGCCTGACGAAGGCCAAGGTGGACGCGATCTTCGACAAGCTCCCCTGAACTCCTGCATCAAGGAACCTGATTTCATGGCCACAACGGCATTTGAACCGCTCATCTCGAGCGCCTGGGGAAAGCCCAACTCCTGGACGCTCGATGAGTACCGGAAGCGCGGCGGCTACAAGGGTCTGGAGAAGGCCCTGGAGCTGACGCCTGCGCAGATCATCGACGAGGTGAAGAAGTCCAACCTCCGCGGGCGCGGCGGTGCAGGCTTCCCCACCGGGCTCAAGTGGAGCTTCGTCCCCAAGGACAGCCCCAAGCCGAAGTATCTGGCGGTCAATGGTGACGAGTCCGAGCCGGGCACGTTCAAGGACCGCTACATCCTCGAGAACGACCCGCACATGATGCTGGAGGGCATCGCCATCGCGTCCTACGCGCTCGGCGTGCACACCTGCTACGTGTACCTGCGCGGCGAGTTCAAGTTCCAGGCGGAGCGCACCAACGCGGCCATCCGTGAGGCCTACGCCGCGGGCATCTTCGGCAAGAAGGTGCTGGGCAAGGACTACCAGCTGGACTGCTACGTGGTGCGCGGCGCGGGCGCCTACATCTGCGGCGAGGAGACGGCGCTGCTGGAGAGCCTCGAGGGCAAGAAGGGCTGGCCCCGCCTCAAGCCGCCGTTCCCCGCGGTGGTGGGCCTGTTCGGCAGCCCCACGGTGGTGAACAACGTGGAGACGCTCGCCAGCGTGCCCCACGTCTTCACCCGCGGCGCGGCCTGGTACGCCGGGCTGGGCACCGACAAGTCGGGCGGCACCCGCTTGGTGTGCCTCTCCGGCACGGTGAACCGGCCGGGCGTCTACGAGGTGTCGCTGGAGACGACCTTCAACCAGCTGATCTTCGACGACAAGTATGGCCGGGGCCTGCCGGCGGGTCGCAAGGTGAAGGCCGTGATTCCGGGCGGCTCGTCGGCGCCCATCCTGAGCCCGGACGAGCTGGACATCGCCATGGAGTTCGAGGCCGTCAAGGTGAAGCAGACCATGGCGGGCTCCGGCGGCGTCATCGTGATGGATGACACCACCTGCATGGTGCGCAGCCTGTGGCGTGTGGCGCGCTTCTACGCCGAGGAGTCGTGCGGCCAGTGCACGCCGTGCCGCGAGGGCACGCCGTGGCAGACGCGCCTGCTGCGCAAGATTGAAGAGGGCCGCGGCGAGCCGGGTGACGTGGAGATCCTGAGCAACGTGGCGTCCTCCATCGCGCCCTACCCGCCCATCGGCCTGGGCAACACCATCTGCGCGCTGGGCGATGCCGCGGCGCTGCCGACCCATTCCTTCCTCATGCGCTTCCGTGACGAGTTCGAGGCGCACATCCGCGAGCACCGCTGCCCGTTCGGCGACAAGCCCTGGGGCGCGTTCGGAGACTGGTCGTGAACATCGAGCTGGTTCTCTTCGGAGCCTTCGCGCTCCTGACGCTGCTGTCGGCCGGTCTGGTCATCTTCGCCAAGAGCCCCATCAGCTCCGCCATGTCGCTGGTGGCCACGTTCTTCTTCTTGGCCGGCATCTATGTGCTGCTGTGGGCCCACACCGTGGCGGTGCTGCAGGTGCTGGTCTACGCGGGCGCCATCATGGTGCTCTTCCTCTTCGTCATCATGCTGCTCAATCTGGGCGAGTCGACCTCGTCCGGGCCGCGGATGACGGTCTCGCGCATTGCCGGTGGGGCCGCCGCGGCGGGCCTGCTGGTGGTGCTGGTGATGGCCATCTGGCGGATGCCGACCACCGGGGCGTTCACTGGGGCGCAGGCAGTGCAGTCGGGCTTCGGCACACTGGCGGTCATCGGTCAGACCATCTTCACCAAGTGGCTGCTGCCCTTCGAAGCAGTGAGCTTGCTGCTACTGGTCGGTATGGTGGGCGCGGTCGTGGTGGCCAAGTCGAGGATCTGAGCACATGGTTCCCATCTCCTATTACCTGATCCTCGCCGCCGCCCTGTTCTGCATGGGCATGTTCGGCGTTCTGATCCGCCGCAACGCGCTGGTCGTCTTCATGTGCGTGGAGCTGATGCTCAACGCGGCGAACCTGACGTTCCTGGCCTTTGCCAAGGCGAACGGCGATGTGTCGGGCCACGTGTCCGCCTTCTTCGTGATCGCGGTGGCCGCAGCCGAGGCGTCCATCGGCCTCGCCATCGTCATCGCCGTGTTCCGCAGCCGGGGCACCATCAATATCGAAGAAATCCGGACGATGAAGCACTGACGCTCCGGCCTCCCCTTCCGCCAAGAGAGCCCCCCTTCCCATGGATGCCCTCAAGCAATACTTCATGACCGCGCCGGTGGACCCCGCCATCTTCGCGCAGTCGTTGTGGCTCATCATCGCGCTGCCCCTGTTGGGG
This sequence comes from Archangium minus, assembly GCF_044360475.1. Classification (NCBI taxonomy): domain Bacteria; kingdom Pseudomonadati; phylum Myxococcota; class Myxococcia; order Myxococcales; family Archangiaceae; genus Archangium; species Archangium minus. The sequence goes on along the minus strand of NZ_CP043494.1, from coordinate 2,246,912 downwards.
GCGTTCGTGTGCGGCGTGTTCGGCAAGATGCTGGGCCGCGGCAACGTCAACCTCATCGCGTGCGCGACGGTGGCCGGCTCGTTCGTGCTGTCGGTGGTGGCCTTCTGGTGCGTCAACCACGCGCCTCCGGGCGCCACCCCCGTGGCGATGGAGAGCTCGTTCTCCACCAGCGCCATCCGCTACGCCATTGGCTACGACTACGGGACGTGGTTCTCCGCCGGAACGTTCCGGGTGAACTTCGGCCTGATGGTGGACCACCTGTCGGGGACGCTGCTGCTGGTCATCACCGGCGTGGGCTTCCTCATCCACCTGTACTCCACCAGCTACATGGAGCACGACGAGAGCTACTGGCGGTACTTCGCGTACCTCAACCTCTTCGTCGCCGCGATGCTCACGCTGGTGATGGCCGACAACCTCGTCCTGCTCTTCGTGGGCTGGGAGGGCGTCGGTATGGCCAGCTACCTGCTCATCGGCTTCTGGTACTCGGACACGGCCAAGGCGTGGGCCGGTCGCAAGGCCTTCGTCACCAACCGCATCGGTGACTTCGCGTTCCTCATCGCCTCCTTCCTCATCGTGCTCCTGGTGGGCGCGTTCAACAGCCAGGCCAACACGGGCAACTTCGCCGCGGCGGCCGGCAACGCGGAGACCGCCCAGGTGCGCTTCCGCGAGGGCCTGCAGATGAAGGGCCCCCTGGCCTTCCAAGGTCTGGAGGTCATGGCCAACGCGCTGCCCTCGGCAGAGGGGACGCAGGCCGCGGTCAACCTGGCGACGCCCATCGCGGAGGGTCCGCTCAAGGGCCGTACCTTCGGTGGCGTGCTGACGGTGGCCCTGCTGCTGTTCCTGCTGGGTGCGGCGGGCAAGAGCGCCCAGTTCCCGCTGTACGTGTGGCTGCCGGACGCCATGGCCGGCCCGACGCCGGTCTCCGCCCTCATCCACGCGGCGACGATGGTGACCGCGGGTGTCTACCTCTTCAGCCGCATGAGCTACCTGCTGGTGATGAGCCCCACGGCGATGATCACCGTGGCCATCATCGGTGCGCTGACCTCGCTGCTGGCGGCGCTCATCGCCTTCGCGCAGGACGACATCAAGAAGGTGCTCGCCTACTCCACGGTGTCCCAGCTGGGCATCATGTTCATGGGCGTGGGCGTGGGCGTGTTCTGGGCGGCGGTGCTGCACCTGGTCACCCATGCCTTCTTCAAGGCCTGCCTCTTCCTCGGCGCCGGTAGCGTGATGCACGGCAACGCGGACGAGACGGACATCAAGAAGCTGGGCGGCCTGCGCCACGAGATGAAGTGGACGTGGGGCACCTTCCTGGTGTCCACGCTGGCCATCACCGGTATCGTCCCGCTCTCCGGCTTCTTCTCCAAGGACGCCATCTTCCACGGCGTGCACGCCAACCACCTGCACGGCTACGAGACGGCCACCCACGTGCTCTACTACGTGGGCCTGCTCATCGCCGGTTGCACGGCCTTCTACATGTCGCGCGTGTACCTGCTGACCTTCGAGGGCAAGCGCTCGCCGGAGGCCAAGATTGCCCACGCGCACGAGAGCGCCTGGCAGATGACGCTGCCGCTGGTTGTCCTGGCGGTGCTCAGCGTCGTGGCCCTGGTGTACGCGCTGCCACTGATGCCGGGCCGCAATGGCATGCAGCCGGTGATGGAGAACTTCCTGGGCCCGGTGTTCGCCAGTGCCGAGCGCATCGCCGCGCGCGGCGACCTGGTGAAGCTGGACCACAGCCTGCCCACGCTCGGCAGCTACCTGGTGGCATGGGTGGTGGCGGTGTCCGGCGGTGCGGCGGCGGCGTTCATGTACATGAAGTTCTTCCCCTCGCGGGTGGGTCAGCCGGTTCCGGCCTTCGCCCGCGCGGCGCGTCGCTTCACGCAGAACAAGTTCTACGTGGATGAGGCCTACGAGTTCCTGGTCATCCGGCCGGTGAAGAACGTGAGCGCCATCCTCTTCAAGCTGGTGGACAGCCTCCTCATCGACACGGTGGCGGTGCGTGGCACGGCGTGGGTCACGACCCGCCTCGGCAGCGCGCTGCGCTACGTGCAGACGGGAGACGCACAGGCCTATGCCGCGGTGATGGCGCTGGCCCTGCTCGGCGGCGCGGTGTACGCGCTCATCCAGGTGCTGCAATGAGCTTCTTCGAAACCCATCTGCTCAACCTCGTCGTCTACCTGCCGCTGCTGTTCGCGGCCCTCATCTGCCTGCTGCCCGCCGGAGAGCGCGGGCAGATCCGCACCATCACGTTCATCGGCATGCTGGTGGACCTGGTGTTCGGTGTGTGGGCCTACCTGCGCTTCGAGCCGGGCGGCGCCGAGTTCCAGCTCGAGTACCGCACACGGTGGCTCGAGCAGCTCGGGGTCAGCTACCACATCGGCGTGGACGGCCTGGCCATCAGCCTCATCCTGCTGACCGTCTTCCTGGGGCCCCTGGTGGTGATGGCCTCGCAGACGTACATCACCGAGCGCGTGAAGGAGTTCCACCTCGCGCTGCTCGTGCTGCAGACGGTGATGCTGGGGGCGCTGGTGTCCCTGGACGTGCTGCTCTTCTACATCTTCTGGGAGGCGATGCTCATCCCCATGTACCTGCTGGTGGGTGTGTGGGGCGCCGAGGATCGCCAGATGGCGGCGGTGAAGTTCTTCCTCTACACGCTGGTGGGCTCGCTGCTGATGCTGGTGGCGATCGTCGCGCTCTACTTCATCAGCAGCACGCCGGGGAACCGCTCCTTCGACTACGCCACCATCTACAACAGCCTGCTGGCCGCCAACCGGGAGATCTCCACCTGCATGGGTAACGGGGACTGCTCGGGGCTGACGGGCATGGCCAGCATGCTGTACCGCTGGGGCCCGTGGATGTTCGCCGCCTTCGCCCTGGCCTTCGCCATCAAGGTGCCGATGTGGCCGGTGCACACGTGGTTGCCGGACGCCCACGTCCAGGCGCCCGTGGCGGGCTCCATGATTCTGGCCGGCGTCATGCTGAAGATGGGTACCTTCGGCTTCTGGCGCTTCGCCATCCCGTTCTTCCCGGCGGCCGCGCAGCAGGCCCGGCCCTTCCTGGCCGTGCTGTCGGTGATTGGCATCGTCTACGGCGCGCTCATGTGCCTGGCGCAGCGGGACATCAAGAAGCTCATCGCCTACTCCTCGGTGAGTCACCTGGGCTACTGCATGCTGGGCATGCTCGCCCTCACCGGCGAGGGCGCCACCGGTAGCGCCTACCAGATGCTCAACCACGGCGTGTCCACGGGCGCGCTGTTCCTCCTGTTCGGCTTCCTCTACGAGCGGCGCCACACCCGCCTGATGTCGGACTACGGCGGCATCGCCAAGGTGGTGCCGGTGTACACGACGGCCTTCCTCATCATCACCTTCTCGTCCGTGGCGGTGCCGGGGACCAACGGCTTCGTTGGCGAGTTCCTGGTGCTGCTGGGTACCTTCAAGAGCAGCCTGGGCCTGGGCTACGGCGTGTTCGCGGCCCTGGGCGTCATCCTCGGCGCGGCCTACATGCTGTGGATGGTGCAGAAGGTGTTCTTCGGTCCGCTCACCCACCGCGAGAACCAGCACCTGACGGACATGAACCTGCGCGAGTTCGCCACGGTGGCGCCCTTCCTCGTGCTGGTGGTGGTGATGGGCCTGATGCCCCAGCCCTTCCTGGACCGAATCAACCCGTCCACCGAGCGTTTCGTCAACCGCGCCAGCCTCGGCACCCCAGGCAGCCGGGTGCAGCCGGGCGACGTGCGGATCACGGTGATGGACCTGCCCCCCTCGGGCATGGCCGCCGCCCCCAACGCCCTGCCGGCGGGTCCCCTCGCCGACCGGCGCTAGTCGAGAGCCTCCAACCATGAACCTGCCCACCCTCACCTCGGCAGACTTCCTCCCGGTCATCCCAGCCCTCATCCTCGTGCTGGGCGCGTGCATCCTGCTGGTCTCGGAGGTGTTCCTCTCCGCCCACGCGTCGCGCGGCTACCAGGCGGTGCTGTCCACCGTCACGTCCGTCATCGCCGGCATCGTGTCGCTGTCGTTGCTCGTCGAGCCGGCGCGCGAGGTGTTCCTCGGCTTCGGCGCGCTGGATCCCTTCTCCAGCTTCCTGACGTTCATCGTCTGCGTGGCGCTGGCGCTGGCGTCGCTCACCGCGGCCGGCTTCCTGCGTACGCGTGGAGCCGAGCGCGGTGAGTTCTACGCGCTGATGCTCTTCGCGGGCGCCGGCATGAGCCTGCTCGGCCTGTCCAACGAGCTCATCACCCTCTTCGTCAACGTCGAGGTGCTCTCCATCGCCACGTACGCGCTGACGTCCTACCTGCGGCGCGGCACGCGGCCGAGCGAGGCCGGCTTCAAGTACTTCATCCTCGGCGCCTTCTCCTCGGCGGTGCTGCTCTACGGCTCGGCGCTGCTGTACGGCGCCACCGGCACCACGCTGCTGTCGGACATGGTGCAGCCGCTGCGCAACGCGATGGGCGACAACCGCGCGGCGCTCGTCTACACGGGCGCGGTGCTGGTGGCCGCTGGCTTCGCCTTCAAGGTGGCCGCGGTGCCCTTCCACATGTGGACGCCGGATGTGTACGAGGGCGCCCCCACCCCTGTCACCGCGCTCATGAGCGCGGGCGTGAAGGCCGCCGCCTTCGTCGCCATGGTGCGCGTGTTCGTCACCGTGGGCAGCGGCATCAACGCGAAGCTGCCCTTCGTCATCTTCTCCACCCTGGCGCTGCTCACCATGGTGGTGGGCAACCTGCTGGCCCTCCCGCAGCGCAATGTGAAGCGCATGCTGGCCTACTCCTCCATCGCCCATGCCGGCTACCTGCTGCTGGGCGTGGCGGCCCTCTTCGTGGTGCAGCCGGGCCAGGAGTTCAAGCTGCTCGGCGCCACCGCGCTGGTCGGCGCCAGCCCCGAGGCCGTGGCCCGCGTCGAGGCCCTGCGCGGCATCCTCTTCTACCTGCTCGCCTACACCGTCACCGCGGTGGGCGCCTTCGGCATCATCTCCATGCTGGAGCGCCGCGAGGACGAGGAGAAGGGCACCGCGTGGGACCTGGAGCGCTTCAGCGGCCTGGCGCAGCGTCGGCCGGGTTGGGCCTTCGCGATGGCGGCCTTCATGCTGTCGCTGGCCGGCATTCCGCCCACCGTTGGCTTCCTCGGTAAGCTCATCCTCTTCCGCGCCGCTGTCGACGTGGGCCTCGTCGGCCTCACCATCGTGGCGGTGCTCTCCAGCGCGGCCGGCGCCTATTACTACCTGCGCGTGGTCGTCTACATGTACATGCGGCCCGTGCCCGAGGGTGCGCACGTCCTGGAGCGCAACTGGATGACCGAGCTCGCGCTGGTGGTCTCCACGGTCGCCGTGGTGGTGCTCGGCATCATCCCCGGCCCCGTGGCCGAGTGGATCGCCCAGGCCGGCACACTGTTCAGCCGCTGAGCGCCAACGCTTCTGGATTCACCAACGCCCGGGCGGCTTCCGCCCGGGCGTTTTCGTTTCGTGGGCTCGAGCATCGCGCAGGCCTGAGGCACCCGCTCGCGCAGCTCCCGCGCGCTGAACTCACGAGCGCGAAGCCCAGGGCCCAAAAAGAAGGCGGCCCGGCATCCTCAGGAAGGACACCGAGCCGCAGGTTCTTCTTAAAAAGCCCACCGGAAGTGCTGAAGAAGGTGGGGGGGAACCTTCTTCAGCCTCACTTCGACGTGCTCCGAGGCTATCCTTTAGCACTCACCATGCCAGCCCACCCTCGCCCTGAAAGTCTCGTGGTTTCAGGCACCTAGCGCGTTGGCCGCACCCGACGGCCCTGGCCGCTTTCAGCCCTGCATTGCAGCCCTGAAATCCCCCTTGCAGATCTGCAAAGCCTTCTGCTCGAGGCCTGGAGGACAGGGGCGCAAAAAGAAGGAGGCCCGGTCACCTCAGAAAGGGACCGGGCCTCGGGTTCTTCTCAGGAAGCTCACCGGAAGTGCTGAAGGCGGTGGGGGGGAACCTCCTTCAGCCTCACTTCGACGTGCTCCGAGTCTATCCTTTAGCACTCGCCATGCCAGCCCGCCCTTACCTCAATTGCCTTGTACTTCCAGGCACTTAGCTCTTCTGCCCCTCCCCGGCCCTCTCCTCCGGTTTCAGCCCTGCATTGCAGCTCTGAAATCCCCTTGCAGATCTGCAGAGACGAGCGCGAAGCCCAGGGCCCCAAAAAGAAGGCGGCCCGGCATCCTCAGGAAGGACACCGAGCCGCAGGTTCTTCTTAAAAAGCCCACCGGAAGTGCTGAAGAAGGTGGGGGGGAACCTTCTTCAGCCTCACTTCGACGTGCTCCGAGGCTATCCTTTAGCACTCGCCATGCCAGCCCACCCTCGCCCTGAAAGTCTCGTGGTTTCAGGCACCTAGCGCTTTGGCCGCACCCGACGGCCCTGGCCGCTTTCAGCCCTGCATTGCAGCCCTGAAATCCCCTTGCAGATCTGCAAAGCCCTCTGCTCGAGGCCTGGAGGACAGGGGCGCAAAAAGAAGGAGGCCCGGTCACCTCAGAAAGGGACCGGGCCTCGGGTTCTTCTTAGGAAGCTCACCGGAAGTGCTGAAGGCGGTGGGGGGGAACCTCCTTCAGCCTCACTTCGACGTGCTCCGAGTCTATCCTTTAGCACTCGCCATGCCAGCCCGCCCTTACCTCAATTGCCTTGTACTTCCAGGCACTTAGCTCTTCTGCCCCTCTCCGGCCCGCTCCTCCGGTTTCAGCCCTGCATTGCAGCTCTGAAATCCCCTTGCAGATCTGCAAACCACCGTTTCTTCCAGTCACGTCGGAACGGAGGTGGTGCAGCGCCCAGGGCCCAAAAAGAAGGCGGCCCGGTCCCCTCAGGAAGGGAACCGGGCCGCGGGTTCTTCTAAATTAAGCTCACCGGAGCGCTGAAGGGGTGGGGGGGAACCACCTTCATCGCCACGTCGATGTGCTCCGGGTGTAGGCTATAGCACTCCGCATGCCAGCGCGTTTGAGTCTCAGGAGCCAGTAAATTCAGGCACTTAGCACTCTAATGCCCCCGGGGGCCCCCATCCCTGCATTGCAGCCCTGCAATTCGATTGCAGAGGTGAAAATCCGCAATCATTTCAAGTGCTTCTGCTTTTCACGACTGAAGCTACATTGCATTCCTGGCGGGGTGTTCCTCAATCGACACCCTCCGTACAGCCTCAGTCTCGGTGCTCTCCCCCGAGCGGACGGAGGTTGAGGCGCTTCATCTTGCGCCATAGCGTGGTCGAGGAGACGGCCAGCTCCTCGGCGACGCGGCCCAGGTCCATGCCGTGCCGCTCCAAGGCCTGGGCAATCGCCCGACGCTCAGCTTCCTCCACTGCCTCGGCCAGCGTGGGCATTTGGACGCTGGTGTCAGTAGCGGTAGGAGCAGGTGGAGTCCCGAGCGGGCCACTGGCCGCCACACGCGCGCTGGGGCGCAGGGGGAAGTCCTCGGGCAGCAGCTCCTCGCTTTCAGCCAGGGCCGCCGCCTGCTCCACCAGGTTCTCCAGCTCGCGCACGTTGCCGGGGAAGCTGTAGCCCATCAGGTGCTCTACCGCCGCCGCGGACAGGCGCTTGGGGTTCGGGCTTCGCGCATTGGCGCGCTCGAGGAAGTGCTTGGCCAGGGCAGGCACATCCTCCAGGCGCTCGCGCAGGGGCGGCACGCGCAGCGTCACCACGTTGAGCCGGTAGTAGAGGTCCTGCCGAAAGCGCTTCTCCTGCACCTCCAGCTCAATGTCGCGGTTGGTCGCGGCGACGATTCGCACATCCACCTTCACGGGAGTGGACTCACCCACGCGCCGCACCTCCCCGTCCTGCAGCGTGCGCAGCAGCTTGGACTGGAAGGCGGGCGTCGTCTCTGTCACCTCGTCGATGAAGAGGGTGCCGCCGTCGGCCTCCTCGACGAGACCGCGGCGAGCCCGCACCGCACCGGTGAAGGCGCCCTTGGCGTGGCCGAACAGCTCGCTCTCCAGCAGCGTCTCGGAGATGGCGGCGCAGTTGACGGGGACGAAGGCCTTGTCCTTGCGCCGGCTGTGCGCGTGCACCGCGCGGGCGACAAGCTCCTTACCCGTGCCGCTCTCGCCCTGCACCAGCACCGTGGCGTCGCTCTGCGCCACACGCACCAGCCGCGACGTCAGCTCGCGCATGGCCGGGCTGCCACCCACCAGTGCGCTCAGGCCGTGGCGCTCGTTGAACTCGCCAGCGAGCATGTCCACCGTCGCCTGCAGCCGAGCCCGCTCCAGCGCGCGCTCCACCCGGTAGCGCAGCTCGCCCTCCTTGAAGGGCTTGGTGACGTAATCGAACGCCCCCTGGCGCATGGCCTCCACCGCGCTCTCGATGGAGCCGAAGGCCGTCATCATGATGACCTGCAGGCGAGGCGCCACCTCCAGTGCCTTCTTGAGGAGGGTGAGCCCGTCCATGGGCTCCATCTTCAGGTCCGTCAACATCAGGTCCACGCCGCCACCGGAGAGGGTCGTGAGCGCCTCATCGCCATTGGCGGACTCGAGCACGGAGTAGCCCTCGGAACGCAGGAGGAGCGCCGTGGTGGCTCGCATGTTTCGCTGGTCGTCCACGACCAGGATGCGACCGCGAGGGAGAGGAGTGGATGCGTCGTTCACGGCAGACTCGTCGGCTGGGTGAGGGGTAGACGGAAGGTGAAGGTGGTGCCACGGCCTGGAGCGCTCTCCAGGGTCATCTCCCCGTGGTGCTCCTCGATGATGCGCTTCACCACGGCGAGCCCCAGGCCAGTGCCCTGGGCCTTGGTGGTAAAGAAGGGCTCGAAGACCCGGTGCACGAGCTCGGTGGGAATGCCGCAGCCCTGGTCCGCCACATCGATGCGCAGCACATCCCGGCTCCCGTGGGCCTCACGGCGAGCGCGCACTTGCACCACCCCACCCTGCGGCATGGCCTGGATGGAGTTGACCAGCACGTTGACCAGCGCCTGGCGAATGAGGCGTCTATCCAACGGCACACGGGGAAGGTCCGGCTCCACCTCGGCGGACAGAGAGATGCGGGAAGAGCCGCCCTGCTGGGCTTGCGCGGCGTCCACCGCGTCCTGGAGCACGCGCGGCACGTCCTCGTGCTGCAGCATGGGCTCGCGCGGACGGGTGTAGTCCAGCAGATCTCCCACCATGCGGTTCAGCCGGTCGCTCTCCTCCGCGAGGATGTCCAGCAGCATGGCCGCGTCGCCGTCGGGCTTGAGCATGCGGCGCAGCGAGGCCACCGCGTTGAAGATGACGCCCAGAGGGTTGCGCACCTCGTGGGCCACGATGGCGGACAGCTCGCCGAGTGCGGCCAGGCGCTCGCGCTTGACCATCTCCGCTCGGGCCGCGGCCAGCTCCGCGTAGGACGCCCAAAGCGACTCGTAGAGGCGAGCGTTGGCAATGGCCAAGGCAATCTGCCCACACGTGGCTTCGGCCAGCTCGACGAAGGCAGGGGTAAAGGCGCGCGGCCGGCGGGTGTCATCCAGCAGCACCACGCCGATGAGCTCCTCGCGCGAGGTGAGGGGCAGGCCCAGCAGGGCCTTCTCCTCGAAGCGGCGGACGAGCTCGCGGGTCTCCAGCTCCGCAACCTTCGACAGGTCCGGGATGGCGACGGGCCGTCGCTCGCGTGCCACGCGCGCAGCGATGCTGACGGGATCGTCCACGGGAATCACCACGCTGCGGAAGAAGTCGCGGTGGGTGACAGAGGCGGCGGCGCCGCGCAGGACGCCCGCGTGCTCGTCGTGCAGCAGGATGAAGCAGTTGGAGACGTCCAGCAGCTTGACGAGGAAGTCGGAGGCCACGTCCAGGATGCTGGCCACCTCCAGCGTGGCCGTGGTGGTACGGGCCAGGTCCAACAACAGGCGCGTGTCGGAGAGCTGCCGGGCAGACTCGGAGCGCAGGCGCCGCTGATCCAACAGCGTCATCAACAGCTCGGACAACGTGCCCAACAACCGCAGGTCCGCTCCGACAAAGGGACGCCCTGGCGGACGCAGCACCTGGAGGAACCCTCGCGGATGGCCCCCATGCGACAGGCGGATCGCCACGCCGCAGCCCAGGCGCCCGCCCGTGGCCTCCAGCAGCGCGCGCTCCTCGGCCTCGTTGGAGAGCACCGCGCCCCGGGCTGCCATGACGGCCGGTGACAGGCCTCCTTGCTGCGCGGCAAGCACGTTCTTCAACGCGCCGTCCAGGCCCACCTGCGCCGTGAGGACCAACTCCCCCTCGGGCGACTCGGGCGCATACAGCAGCACGGCCTCCGCGCCGAGCAAGGAGGCCAGGCGCGAGAGGAAGTCTTCGGCCGAGGGGGGCTCCGGCTGGGCGACGAAGCGTGCCGCCTCGGCCACAGCCACCATCTCCCACCGGCCTCGCTCCACGTCCGCCAACAGCCGCGCATCGGTGAGGGCGGCCCCCACCACCTTGGCGAAGAGCGCCAGCACCGAGCCATACGAGGGAGACAACCCCGGCCCGGACACCCACAGCACCTCCGACAGCGTGGTGCCCAGCGGGAGGTAGACGGGCGTGGACAGGCCTTGGACGGAGCCGAAGACGGGCCGGCCCTCGGACAGCGCCCTCAGCCCCAGCTCCCCTTCTCCCGGGGGCGGCGCTCCGTCCCGGTCGATGAACCGCTCCCCATCTCGCATCAGGAAGCGCGCAGAGAGCCCGGCGGCCGAGAGGCCCGCCAGCGCCACCCGCCGCACCGCATCCTCCGAGCGCGCGGCAACGAGCTCCGCGGACGTCTCCACCAGGCGCTCGGCCACCTCCAGCTCCGCCGGACGCTCGCCCAGCACCAGGAGGTTGATGAGCAGGGCCCGGCCACTCTCCTCCAGCTCCACCTCCTGCACGTGGGTCGCCACCTCGAGCAGCCCACCGCCCACCCTGGGCAACAGGTAGCGCTGGGGGTCCGTCTCCTTCAACGTCCCCTGCTCGCGTTGGCGATAGCGCACCTCGAAGCGCGCTCGGTCCTCCGGACGAACGAAGTCCAGGAAGAAGCGGCCCTCTACCTGCTCACGGCCTAGCCCCAGCATCGCGAGGTAGGCCTCGTTCGCCACACGCACTCGGCCCTCTTGGGCCACGTACATGGGGTTGCCGAAGAACTCGACGAGGGCCCGTAGGGCTGTCTCGCTGTAACGCTTCGTCATCATGCGCGCCGCAGCACCCGCTTCTCTCCGACCCGCAGCGTCACCTTCTCGCGGTCGAAGTACTCCGAGAGGGGAATGACGAACTTCCGGCTCTGCCCGACCATTTCCTTGAAGGCCTGGGTGGAAATCTCCTTCTTCTCACGAAGGTGAGCAACCAGCCGCTCCTTCAGCCCGGCCAGCGCCCCTGTGTCGAAAAAGAGCTCCTCGCTCACCCGTGCCACCCGGCCCTCCGCTACCGCTACCTTGAGCAACTCCTGCACCCGAGCGACTGGCAACCGCAGCCGCTCGGCCAGCTCGTTGAGGGTGGGCGGCGCAAGCCCCGCCGCGGAGAGATCCGCCACCAGCCGCGTGCGCGCAGCGTCCTCGTCCAGCGACAGCGTGCGGCCACGCCCCTTGAGGCGTACCACCTCCTTCTCCACCTCCACCTTCCCCCCGTCCGTCAGCGCCTGCACCACTCGGGTAAAGATGCGCGCGTCCAGCTCGCCGGAGAGGCGCTGGCGCAGCTCCTCCCTCGACAGGCCCTCCCGCAGCGGCTCGCGCTCGTGGAAGGCCGCGAGCAGCGCCAGGGCGCGAGCCCGCAGCCCCTCGAACACCTCACCCGAAAGGTAGAGGCGCCGCTCCCTGTCCACCAGCAGCACCGTGCCCCGCGCACCCAGTAGCTCCAAGGCCCGGGAGAGCACCTTGGGCACCAGCGCCGAGCGGGCAAAGAGCTCCTGTTGGGTGAGGCCGCGATAGCCTGCCTGGCGCAGCAACCACGCCACCTGCCCCTCTGGGCCCGCCTCCAGCAGCGGGGCCACCACCTCGGCACCACCCTTGCGTCGGCGCGGTGGGGTGATGGACAGCACGCGCCCACCGGCCAGCGTGGCGCCACGACCCGGCAGCGCACGCGAGCCCCGAAGAATGAAGCGCTGGCCCGGCAACGCCGCCATCGGCGCGGAGAGACGCAGCTGCGCGAGCGCCGTCTCGCCCGGCTCCAGCTTCTCCAAATCCAACAGCGCCACCGTGCACTCCACCTGCGCAGTGCCCAGGTGCAGCAGCAGCTTGCGGCGCCGGGGAAGCGACTCCTCGGCCGCGGGCAGCAGGCTCAGCTCCACGTCCAGCATGGACGTCTCGGGCACCTCGCCGGCCTTCACCAGCACCATGCCTCGCGCGATGGCCTCGGGCTCCACTCCCGTCAGGTTCACGGCGGTGCGCTGGCCCGCTGCCACCTTCGGCACCGGCTCGCCATGCATCTGCAGCCCGCGCACACGAAAGGGACCCGGCAGGCCCGGCAGCAGGGAGACGGCGTCCTCCACCGCCAGCGTGCCGGACAACAGCGTGCCCGTCACCACCGTGCCGAAGCCCTTGATGGTGAAGGCGCGATCCACGGGAAGGAAGGCGGGGCCCTCGGAGGGACGCGAGGGCAGGCCCTGCGCAGCCCGGGTGAGCGCGGCGCGCAGCTCGGGCAGCCCCGCCCCCGTCTTCGAGGAGACGGGCACCACCGGCGCGCCCTCCAGAAAGGTACCGGCCACCAGCGTGGCCAGGTCCGCTTCCACCAACGCACGCCACTCGGCGCCCAGCTCCTCCAGCAGGTCCGACTTGGTGAGGGCGATGACACCCGCCTTCACGCCGAGCAGCCGGCAGATGTCCAGGTGCTCGCGCGTCTGGGGCATCACGCCCTCGTCCGCGGCCACCACCAGCACCGCCAGGTCCACCCCGCCAGCACCTGCCACCATCGCCTTCACGAAGCGCTCGTGCCCGGGCACATCCACCACGCCGGCCACCGTGCTGTCGTCGAGCGCCAGGTGCGCGAAGCCCAGCTCCAGCGTGATGCCCCGACGCTTCTCTTCCTTCAGCCTGTCGGTGTCGATACCGGTGAGCGCCTTGACCAGTGACGTCTTGCCGTGATCGATGTGCCCAGCGGTACCAATGATCATCTCGCCCCCGGCTCTCTTTCGACTAAGCCCCCGCCTTGTCCGGGTCCACGTCGAAGCGAGTGTCCTCGGTGACGGCCTCGTAGTCCCACGGGAAGACGACAAGAGCGTCGGTGGGCAGCGCGCAGAAGCTCGGGGCGAAGCCCCCCGGACGAGCCACCAGCGCCGCGGTGTTCACCTCCCGGGCCCCCACCTTCCGGGCCAGGGCGGTCGCCAGCTCCAGCGTGTCGCCGCTGGAGACGACGTCGTCCACGATGAGCACGCGCTTGCCCTTGAGCTCGCGCGGCATCTCCCCACTCAGCTTCGGCTTCGTCGCGCCCTTGTCACGGCTGCGGCGGCTGATGCGCACCGGGTAGAAGTCGCAGCCGAGTGCGCTGGACAGCGCCCCGCCCACGAACACGCCCCCGTGCGCCACACCCACCACGGCCTGGGGCTTGTAGGACAGGCTGATGGTGCGCGCGAGCGTCTGCACGGCTCGGTCGAACTCCGCCCAGGACAGCTCCTGGATGCTCGTCTTCGAGCGCGACTGATCACGCCCGGTGAGCTGACGTGGCGCCTCCACCTGAGGCGCGAGCACCACGTCGGAGGGGATGGAGACGAGCTTCTCCACCTGCTGCTTCTGGGAGGGCTTGCCCTTCGTGCCCTTGGGTGGTGCCTTGGTGGGCGGTGCCTTGGGCGTTGCCCGCTTGGTGGCCACTGCGAGGACTCCAGGTCTGGGGTAGCGGTGCCGCGTCATACCCCGGGCGGCGCGGTACCGCCACTCCCGGGGGATCCGCTCGCCCGTCTCCTGTTCAGCTCGAGGCCTGGGCCATGCCCGCCAGGATTTCTCGGATCTCCTCGCCGGTGACCACGTAATGAGTCGTGCAGAAGTGGCAGTCGGCCTCGGCCTGCCCTTCCTTGGCGAGGATGTCCTCCAGCTCCGCGCGGCCCATGGACAACAGCGCCCGCTTCACCCGGTCCTTGCTGCAACTGCACGTGAAGGAAACCGGATAACGGGACATCACCTCCAGGTCCGGTTGGGACACCAACGTCTTGAGCAGCGAGGTCGCCCCCTGCCCGGCATGCGCCCGCACGGCGGGCTCGAAGTCCCGGGTCAGCCTGTCGCCGAGCGCCCGGAAGGCGTCCTGGTCCCCGTTGGGCAGCGGCTGCAACAACATGCCCGCCACGAGGCCCAGCGGCTCCTCGGTACCGTTGGCCTGCGTCGGCAGCACGGTGAGGTAGACGCGCGTAGGCAGCTGGTCGGAGATGGTGAAGTAGCGCTCCAGGTCCCCGGCCAGGTCGAAGCTCTCGAGCTCCACCGCAGAGCGGTAGTACTCGCCCCCGCCCAGGTCGCGCAGCACGGAGAGGAAGCCCTTGTTCCCCAGCGCTGGACGCCAGTGGTACTCGCCCTCGGAGCCCACGTGGGTCACCAGGGGGTTCTTCGCGTAGCCGCGCAGCACGCCCGCGGTGTCCGCATCCACAAAGAGGCCCCGGAGCGGTCCATCACACTCGAGCTGGAGATTCACGCGCGAGTCGCTCTTCTGCAGGGAGGCGAGCAGGGCGCCCGCCGTGAGGCCCTGCGCCATGAGCGAGGCCGAGGCCGTCGCGGAGCGGTGCAGCTCGCGCGCCTTCCGGACGAGCTCACTGGTGGTGACGAGCACCACGCGCAGGTCGGTTTCCTTCAACAATCCACTGACGAGTTCATCAGCCATAAGGTCTGGAACTAGCGTGCCCACCCGCGGGCCGCTCGCCAATGACAATGAGGCCCGGGGCTCCCCTGCCCGGGCCGCAGCCAACGGGGCAGGTCCTACGGGGACGCATCACCCGGGCTGATACTTCCGTGTGCTCCGGCTCTCTTTCCTGATGGCAGAAAGTCCTACCCGCGCCGGGGACCGGCTATAACCCCCTGTCCGTCCGTCCGTCTGTCACTCGACGCGGCCCCCATCCGCGCGATGTCCGGAGTACCGATGAGCACCCAAGCCGCTACCGCTCCTGCTGCCCTTCCCCAGAAGACGCCGCTCCTTCAGTCCCGTCTGGGTTCGTTCCTCGCCGTGGTGCCGCTGAGCATCTGGGTGGTGAACCACCTGTGGGACAACCTCGCCGCCTTCTACGGGGGCGCGGCCTGGCAGACGGCGGTCACCCAGTACAAGCACCCGTACGCCCAGGCCCTCACGTTCCTCATCGTGATGCTGCCCCTGCTCTTCCACACCGGCTGGGGCCTGGTGCGCATGTTCAGCTTCAAGCCGAACAACCTCGCCTACCCGTACTACGGCAACCTCAAGTACATCGTTCAGCGCGTGGCCGGCCTGGGCGTGCTCGCCTTCCTGGGCGCCCACATCTGGCTGGCCTTCCTCCAGCCGCGGCTGATTCACGGCCAGGCGGAGCCCTTCGCGGCCATCGCCTACGAGATGCACTGGCATGCGCCCACCATCATGGTCTACCTGCTGGGCGTGCTGGGCACGGCATACCACCTCGCCAACGGCCTCCAGGGCTTCGCCATGGGCTGGGGCCTGCTGGCCACCGAGCGCTCCATGCGCCGCTTCGAGCCCTGGTCCATCGTCATCTTCCTGGTGCTGCTGGCCATGGGCTGGGGCGCCATCTTCGCGCTGTACCAGGCCGGTGGCACCGAAGAGGTCATCCGCGCCCGCGAGGAGATCGTCCGGCTGCGCGGCGACATGCACTGAGCGCAGCGCCCTCGAGGCCCGCAACGACAACGGCCGCCCCGGTTTCCCGGGAGCGGCCGTTTCGTTTCTACTTCCTGCGCTCGGGTGCGAGCGGCCTGGCCTAGAACGGGATGTCGTCGTCCCCGCCGCCGTTGCCACCGCCACCGCCCTCGTCCATGCCCATGGGGGGAGGGCCGTAGTCGTCGTACCCGCCGCCGCCCTGCTGCTGGCCCCCGCCACGCTGCTGCGAGTAGCCGCGGCCGCCACCACCACCCCCACCACCGCTCGCTCCGGCGCCGTCACGGCCGCCGAGGAAGGTCACCGCGTTGGCCACCACCTCGGTGGTGTAGTTCTTCCGGTTCTCCTTGTCCGTCCACTCGCGCGTCTGCAGGCGGCCCTCGACGTAGCACTGGCGACCCTTCTTCAGGTACTCGCCGCAGAGCTCCGCGAGCTTCCCCCACACGACGATGCGGTGCCACTCCGTGCGCTCCTGCTTCTGGCCGTTCTTGTCGGTCCAGGTATCGCTGGTCGCGATGCGGAAGTTGGCGACCGCCTGGCCGCCCGGGGTAAAGCGCACCTCCGGGTCCGCGCCGAGGTTGCCGATGAGGATGACCTTGTTGACTCCTCCAGCCATGACGACGTCCTTTCTCCACGAGGACCGGCCCACCACGGGCCAGTCACATACGTCCAGGGCAGGCACCAGGCCCACCGCCGGACTCGCCCTATAGCATACCGGGTGAGTCCCCACCTGAACAGGGATTCACCCGGTTATGCGACATGTGTTCGCAGGGAGACCCCTCGAGCGGACAGGCAGGGGCTCACCCGCCCGGACGGGTCTCCGCCGTACGCTCGACAGAGCCGGGGCCGATGGGCGCGGAGGCTGCCGGAGCCACGACCTGCACGGGAACCAGGGGCTTGGGCGCCTTCTCCTCGGCGACCTTGCGTGACAGCGAGCCCTCCAGCGAGCGGGAGAACTCCGCCAGCTTGGTGTCGGTGGAGCCCAGGCTCTTGCGCAGCGCCTTCCAGAAGGGGTGCTCCGCGTCTCCCGCCTGGACGAGCCCCCGCGCCAGCAGCGTGGTGGCCGTCTCGCGGTCCCGAGCCGAGGCCGTCCGCATCGCCTGCACCAGCTCCTCCGGGGCCGTACGAGCCACCGCACCCAGGCCCTCGGCCATCTCGGACTCGGAGGCGGCGTCGCCCGCGGAAGCCCCGGCCAGCTCGATGATGCGCGCGAGCGCCTCGGCGTTGCCGCTGGCGGCCAGCTCCACCATGGCGCCCAGACCGGGCACCTCCACCGACAGCTCACGCGCCACCGCGCGCAGCCGGCCGTACACGTCCGTGCCCGCCGAGTAGCTGTCCAGCAGCGTGCGCACCCCGAGGTAGTCCTGCGGGTTGGACTGGTAGAGGCTCTCGGCCACCACCGCCCGCACCGCTGGGTCACGCTCGCTGCGCCACGCCGTGCGCAGGAAGCCGATGTTGCGCGCGTCACGCTGGCTGCCCAGCGCCAGGTACGTCTTCACCCGGCTCGTCACCTCGGCCATGGGGGTGCTCGACTTCTCCTCGCTGGCCAGCTCCGCCACCGTGCGCCCCGGACCCATCGTGGAGCCCACCGAGGCCACCGCCGCGCCCAGCGAGTCCAGCCCGCGCACCACCGGCCCAGAGCGGCCCGGGTAGTCATTCACCATCATGGAGAAGATGAACTTCTCCCCGCCCGCCGCCTGCACGTAGCCGCTGAGGGCCGACACGTTCTCCAGCGTGCCCGTCTTCGCGCGCAGCCGGCCCACGGCCTCCGTCCCATCGAAGCGGTACTTGAGCGTGCCGTCCTTGCCGGCGATGCCCAGCGAGGACAGGTACTCGGGCGCCAGCGGGAAGCGCTCGTACATGTAGCGCAGAATGCGGTCCATCTGCGTGGCGGAGAAGCGGTTGGCGTCGTTGAGACCGCTGCCGTTCTTCATCACGTACGTGCCGCGAGGAATGCCCACCTCGCGCGACAGGAAGTCCTCCACCACGTCAATGCCCTTGGCGAAGGTGCCCGGCACCCCACGCGACTCGGCGCCCATCACCTTGAGGAGCGTCTCCGCGACGAAGTTGCTCGACAGCTTGTTGAGGCGCTTGAGGATGATGTCGAAGGTGTCCGAGTGGGCCACGTACACCAGCTTCGCCTTCTGCGGCGCGAGGCCCTGCTTCACCTTGCCCTTCACCTTCACGCCCCGCGCGTTCAGCATCTGCTTGAGCGTCTGGCCGAAGTACATGGGCGGGTTGTCGATCTTCTTGTACACGCTCATGTAGGCGCCGCCGTGCGGCACCTGGCCCCGCACGATGATCTTCTGCTGGGCCCCCGCGGCATCCGAGGCCACCGAGAAGCGGCGGGACCGGGCGTTGCCCGTGGTCAACGCGCTCTCCACCACGAAGAAGTCGCTCTGGGGCTCGATCTCCACCACGCCCTTGGAGCCCACGGTGTCACCGGGACGCAGAAACACGCCCACCGCGTTCCAGTTGAGGCTCAGCGCGCCAGTGGGGGCCATGTAGGCCCGGTCCGAGTCCTCCTGGTCGAAGCCGGGCGGGGTGCGCTCAGCGTCAAACCACGAGTCGTCCACGACGATGTCCTGCACCTCACGCAGGCCGGTGTGGAAGAGGTCCGACACGATGCCGTAGAGGCGCTCGGTGGTGATGGACGGGTCGCCCTTGCCACGCACGTAGAGCGTCTTGGCCTTGACGCCGTCGGACTCGGTCTCCAGGAGGAACTCGGTCTCGAAGCGGTACTCAGGCCCAAGCGTGACAAGCGCCGCCGCCGACGTGACGAGCTTCACGTTCGAGGCGGGGTTGAGCAGCTCGTCGGCGTTGTGGCTGAACACCACGCTGCCGTCGTCGAGGCTCATCATGTGGACGCCCACGCGACTGGCGTTGAGGGGCTCGCGTTGCAACACCTGCATCAGCGAAGCCTTGAGCGCCTCGCGCTCGGCGCGCTTCTTGTCGTCCGCGGCGCCGAAGCCGACGCGCGGAAGCATGACGAAAAGGGCAACCGTCACGGCCAAGAGGGGTCTGGCTCGGTGATCCTGCACGTGTTCTCCGGGGAAGATGGCGGCCATTATGTGAGGGGGCTTCCAGGGCGGCAAGGGAGACACTCGACTGGAACCCGCGTCGTGGGTGCCCGGTCTTCCACCAGGCGGCAAAGCGTTACCCAATCTGTAGACCAGTGCGCGCTTTCTGAATGGAGAGACCGGGCAGGCATGCGGAGTCCGATGGGGAGAGTACCCACCCACGCCGACATGACAGCGGGACTGACTACCAGGGGATGGGCTGGCGATCCCGAAAGAAGCAGCCCGTGGGCCCCCCGGGGGGAAGTGTCGCGGCCCACACGAGGGTGTCCGCGCCCTCCTCCACGCTTCGCGGCGCCCCCGGCCCCCCCATTCGCGTCTTCACCCAGCCCGGACAGACGGCATTGACGAGCAGGTGACGCGGCTTCAGCTCCTCGGCCCACAGCCGTGTCAACGCGTTGAGCCCCAACTTGGAGACACGGTAGGCCGAGCCTGGCCAGCCCTTCTGCGCGTACTCGCCGCTGCGCACATCGTCGACGAACGTGCGCAGGAGGGAGATCAACTCCTCCCTGGATGGGGGCGGATCGATGCGCTGGCGGATGGCGGGAGACAGCCCCTCCAGCGCGCCCGCCCCGCTCGACACCATGACGATACGGCCGTGCTCCTCCATCAATGGCAGCAAGCGCTCCGTGACGTGCATGGCACCGAAGAAGTTGACGGCGAGGGTGCCCTCGGCGACGTGCTCGTCAAAACCCTTCATGGAGATGCCCGCGTTGTTGACGAGCGCCGCGAGCCGGAGGTCCTGGCGCCCGAGCCGATCCGCCAACTGCTCGATGCTCTCCTGAGACGTGACGTCGAGGGGCTCGAAGGTCACCTCGATGCCCTCGGAGCGCAGCGCGGCGGTGGCCTTCGCGCCCTCGGCGATGTCCCGGGCCGAGAGCAACACCCGCATGCCGCGCCGGCTGAGCTGCCGGCAGACCTCGAGCCCAAGCCCCCGATTGCCACCCGTCACAAGCGCCGTTCCCGTCACCTTCTCCATGTGCCGTCACCTCCGGCCCAGGATAGTAATGACGCTGCCGGCCTGGCGCTCACCGTGCGAAGAGGCTGTAGCCCACCCCCGCGGAGATGACGAACACGCCCCCGTTGTACCGAGCGGGGGCGTTGACGAGGTACTCGGCGCCGACATCCGCCAACAGGGTGAGCTGTGGCGAGAGCGCCAGCCGTCCTCCCACCGCGCCGCCAAGGCCCACCCACGAGCCCTCGGAGGTTTCCACGTTGCCGCGCGGGAACAGGGTTCCCCGCAGCGCCACCCGCGGTTGGAAGGCCCCCGTCCCAAAGAGATAGCCCGCCTCCAACTCCCACGCCCAACGTTCACCGCCTGGCAGCGCGCGCACGGTACCCTCCACCGGTCCGCTCCCTACGGTGAGGCCCAGGCCCAGACCGAAGGAGACCGTCCCCCCGGAGAGCGCTCCCGCGGCGTCGCTGTAGCCAGTGAGCTCTGGCCGCAACCGGAAGGAGGAGGGGGATTGTGTGAACGCCGTGCCCTGAAGCTCCCCCGCCGGCCCCCCCGTCACCGGCTGTTGAGCCGCCTGCTCACGCCTGCGCCGCTCGGCTTCCTCGGCGGCGGCGAGCCGCTCCCGCTCAGCCTGCGCGGCCTCCTCGCGCAGGCGCTCGGCTTGCAGTCGGCTGCGCACCACCTTCTCTAGCTCCACCAACTCCGGAGGGAAGAGGGCGGGATCCACCCGCTCCTCCGGGTAGAGCAGGGCGAGTTCCTCAAGTTGCTGGCGCGCCTCGTCCGTCATCTCGAGCGCCAGGAGCGAAGCGGCGAGGTAGACGCGCGCGCGGGCCCGATCCTTCTCGGAGCGCCGGGGGTTGTTCACCTCCTCCTTCAGCGCGCGACTTGCCCGAACATATTCGCCCCGCTCATAGAGCCGGATGCCCCGTATTTCCGCCGCCCACGTGGACAGAGGAATGAGCAGAAGCAGAAGGGACAGCGCACGTGGATGCATGGAAATGGCGGCTCCTGGATGGGCGAGCGTCTCTGATTACCCCGTTGGCTTACATGGGGCGGAGTATTCGCTCGTTTCCCCTGCGCGGATGGTGATCCGCACTCGATGGTCCTGAATGTTGGGATTGTTGATCAGCTCGAGGTCGTGCACGCCGGAAGGCAAGGAAATGGGCTTCATCGGCGCACGTCCCCGGAGTGTCCCGTCGATGTACACTTCGCGCCAACACGCCGACACGAGCTGGAAGGATCCCGGCCCACTGGGAGGGGAACGCCGTTTCCCCTCAGGAGTCGAATCCTTCTGCTCCTGAGGGAGCCCCGAGCCGGTCTTCTGCGACGGCGGAGCCTCATCCGGGGTCGAAGCCACCACCTGCGCCGAGGGCGGAGGTGTTTCCGTCCGTGTGGGCGTCTGGGGCTCGGGCGGAGTGGCCGGAGTCGGAGCCGGAACCGGAATTGGTCGCAGGCCGGTTCCCGCCTGGGGCTCCTGCAGGGGAACGGGGGTCGGGCCGCTGTCGCCCTTGTGCACTACCACGCCCACGCCTACACCGAGGAAGACTGCGGCCAGGCCCACGGGCAGCAACAGCTTCATGCCAAGCTTGGAGCGCGGCGCGGGCGCGAGTTCCGAGGTATCAGGAACCTGCGCATCCCGGACCGTTCCCCTCAGCCGATCTGTGTCCGCGGGGGATGGCGGACGAGGGGCAGCGGCCTGGGGACGCGCGGGAGCCGCCGGTCTCGCGGTCTGCGGGCGCGGGGCCTGCGGACGCGCGGAGGCCACCGGTCGCGCGGGGGCCACCGGGGGAGCATCGGTCATCGTCTGGGGAGCGGTCACCGTCTGCGGCGCGGGCGTGGCCGCCGGGCGAGCCGTGGGGGCCCCCCGCTGGGGAACCACCCCGGGGGCCTCCTGCCGAGCCCTGGGGCGCGTGGGGAGTTCGAACTCCGGCACGTGGCGGGCGAACCCAGACAGCTGGGTCATCTCGACGGCCAGCGTCCTGGCGATGCTCTTCAGCTCACGCGCCACTGCGTCGGCCGAGGCGGGCCGCTGCTCCGGCTCCTTGGACAACAGCCGGAGGACGAGGGCCTCGAGCTCGGGCGGCAGGCCGTCCACGAAGGACGACGGCGCGGGCGGCTGGGCCTGCACCTGCTGGATGGCCACGTGCATCGGCGAGTCACCCCGGAAGGGCAACGTCCCGGTGAGCATCTCGAACAGGATGATGCCCACCGCGTACAGGTCGGTGCGCGGGCTGACCGGCTGACCACAGGCCTGCTCCGGCGCCATGTACTCGGGGGTGCCAACAATCATGCTCGCGCGCGTCTGCGGCGTGGCGCTGTGGGGCGCCGCCCCCTGCTTGGCGAGCCCGAAGTCGAGCACCTTCACGTACTCCGAGCCGTTCGACTCCAGCACGACGAAGATGTTGCCCGGCTTGAGGTCGCGGTGGATGACGCCCACGGCGTGCGCAGCCGACAGCGCGCCGAGCACCTCGGTGATGAGCTGGATGACCTCGGCGGGCGGCATCGGCGCCCGGTCCATGATGACTTCATCGAGCGGCCGGCCATTGAGGAACTCCATCACCAGGTACTGGCCGATGCCCGGCAGCGTCCCGAAGCCGAAGATGTCGATGATGCCGCGGTGACGGATGGCGCTCGTCGCGCGGGCCTCGCTCACGAGCTCTCTCGAGCGGATGCCCTCCGAGGAGTCCGGGCGGATGATCTTGATGGCGACCTTGCGGCCGATGACCGGGTGCTCGCCCTCGTAGACGACGCCCATGCCACCGCTGCCGATGCGCCGGCGCACCACGTACTCGCCGAGGCGCTGGCCCACCAGGATGTCCTTGCGAACGGTGGACTCCCACTCGCTCTGCTCCGGGGCGGAAAGCTCTTCCTCCTCCGAAGCCGTGAGCGCGGCACGCACCACCGTCTTGTCCTCTGAATAGGACACCAGCTCGACGGCCGTTCCATCTCGAGGACATTCACTCAACCCCTCGGGAATGGCCCCCCCACAGGTGCGACAAGGTCGCTGAACAATCATTTCAATCGCGCAGTCTAGGCCACCCCCCTCCGGCAGGTCACCTGCCCCCCCTCTGGGGCGTCTGCCCGAGGAGGTAGCGGATTTGCCCGGAAGGGTCTCCCACAGATAGGTTCCAGAGGACCCGGCGACCGCTGCCTCGCTCACAAAAATCGCCTGGCCCCCCTTCTCCATGAGCACGAGCCGCGAAGCCAACATGGAGACAGGAGCGACCCGCGACTGGGCGTGGGAGCTGCGCAAGAACAGCCAGCTCGCCACGCCCCAGGACACCGCGCGTGGGCTGTTCTTCACCAGCATGCTGGATTCAATCCGGGGGCTCGGGAACGAGGTCGCGGTAGCGCGCTGCCAGGAGGTCCTCGGAGGGCACACCTTCGTCCCCTTCTTCAGCTACCCCATCCCCCTGCTGGTGCGCCTGACGGAGGCCGCCATGCGAGAGCTGAGCGGCCAGTACGGCGGTCCGGAGAACGCGGCACGAGCCCTGGGACGCAAGGCCACTGCGGACTTCATGGCTTCCGCGGTGGGCAACGCGGTGCGCCTGATGGCCGGCAAGGACATCAAGCTGCTCACAGGCAGCGTGCAGACCCTCTACCGGATGGCGACCTCCTATGGGGAGCGCAGGCTGGAGTGGCTCGGAGAGAAGAGCGGCCGACTCCTCATGCGGCGCACCTTCCTGCCCGTGCCGTATCACGAGGGCGTGGTGGAGGGGCTCGTCACGCAGTATGGAGCGAGGAACGTGAAGGTGCGCGGTCAGCAGACGGCCCCGCTCGATAGCGAGTACGACTTCTCCTGGGAGTGAGCGCAATGAAGGCAGTGGTGCAGCGGGTGCTCGAGGCCTCCGTCACCGTGCAGGGCGAGCGTGTCAGTCAGATGGGACCCGGGCTGCTGGTGCTGCTGGGCGTCGGCAAGGGCGACACCGAGGCCGATGTGACGTGGATGGTGGAGAAGCTCGCCACCCTGCGCATCTTCGAGGACGCCGCGGGCAAGATGAACCTGTCGCTGGAGGACACCTCCCGGCAGCTCATCGTCGTGAGCCAGTTCACCCTCTATGGAGACGCGCGCAAGGGCCGGCGCCCCAGCTTCATCGACGCCATGGAGCCCGTGGGCGCCAAGGCCCTCTACGAGCGCGTCTGCGACGCCCTGCGCGCCCGCGGCCTCACGGTGGGCACCGGCGTCTTCGCCGCGGACATGAAGGTGGCGCTCGTCAACGACGGCCCCGTCACCCTCCTCCTGGAGAGCCCTGGGGCCGCGACCCCTACCGCTGGGCGCTGACCACCCGAATCACCAGGCCAGCCCCCTCGTGAGCCGCCTGGCGCACATGCGACGTCAGCACTCCGAGCGCCTGTACCCACGAGGACGCCCGTGGACCCAGTCCGGAGAAGGCCGCCGATAGCGCCGGGGGCTGGGACACCTGGCCCAGCCAGTACGCCAGCACCTGCTCCAGCTCCGGCAACTCCACCGGCGCGAGCCGCGCCTTCTCACGCTCCAGCAGCCGCCGCAGCTTGCGCTCCAGGTGGACGTTCCAGTCCGCCACCGTGCGCGCCGGCCGCCAGGCCCAGTCCGCGAAGGCGTATTGCTCGCGTGGGACGTACTCGCCTCGCCCCAGGGTGGAGACGACGCGGTCTGGCGGGAAGGACGGAAAGGGCTCCCACTGGCCGCCCAGCAGCGAGGCCAGGCCCAGGTCCGGCCCCGGGTGCAGCCGGAAGCCCTCGCGCCGCCCGTGCGAGGCCCGTGCATCCCCGTAGGGATAGGTGGGATCCTCCAGCATCAGCGACAGGTGCAGCGCTTCGTCCCAGTCGCCCGCGTAGCCCTGCCGCGGGCTCACCACGGCCCAGCCCTCCGGGCCTGGTGCCCAGGGCAGGAAGAGCAGCCGCTCCACCAGTTCCGCCCAGGGCTCCTGCTCCACCCCACTCAACCCACCGCCCTGGTGAGAGGAGAGCAGCCGCTCGCAGCGCAACCGGGTTTCAGCGTCCGCGAGCTGTTCCCGCAGCGACACCAGCGCATGGACCGAGTCGCTCATCGCGAGCGACAGGAAGGGCATCACCTGTTCATGGAAGAACCGGTCGTCGACCGGCCGAAGGACCAGTTCCATCCCTCGTAGCCTACCATGCGACCGATCAGGGCCGGGCGTCTTCCTGAACGATAAGGGCGTGGATGTCCGCGGCCGTGGGCGCCTCGAGGATGGAGGCGCGGAAACGCGGATTCTTGAAGAGCCGGGAGATGCGCGCCAGCGCCTTGAGGTGGACGCCGGCGCTGTTCTCCGGGGCCACCAGGGCGAAGAAGAGGTGCGTGGGCTTGCCGTCGATGGCCTCGAAGTCCACCCCCTGGCGCGACACGCCGAAGGCGGCCACCAGCTGCGTCAGCCCGGCCAGCTTCCCGTGGGGAATGGCCACGCCCTCGCCAATGCCGGTGGAGCCCAGCTTCTCGCGTTCGCGCAGCACCTCCACCAGGCGCTCCTCCTTCAAGGAGGGATGAGCCCGAGCGAACGCGCCGCTCATCTCGCGCAATATCTCCTGTTTGTCACGGGCTTGGAGGTCCGCGATGACGGCTTCGGGGCTGAGGAACTCGGAGATTCGCAAGCTGGCGCTCCCAACGCAGTGGCGCTCCTCTGCGGGCAATTACTCCTGGCCCTCGTTTCGCGCAAGGGTCGCCTGCCCTCCCTGTCCTCCTTCGGGCTTCATCAACTTCGTTGGCCGGAAGATGGAGGGGTCGGGAGGGCTCGCTTAGGCTGCCCGGTAACGTGTTCCCCCGGCTCCTGCGCGCACTCACTGTCCCGCTCGTCCTCTGCTTCGGGGCTTGCGCCACCACCGAGGGGCAGCCCGAGGCACCCCGGCCGCACACCCAGCCGGCCCCGCTGCTCCCGGCCCCGGGTGAGGCGGACCCCAGCCCGGCCGCTCCCCCAGCCTCTTCGGTGGACCCGGCGCTCCAGGCCCGAGTGGAGGGCCTCATGGCCCGCCTGTCCCTGGAGGACAAGGTGGGCCAGTTGATGATGGTGGGCTTCGCCGGCACGAAAGTGGATGGCTCCGTGGAGGAGCTGGTGCGGGGCCGCCGGGTGGGCGGGGTGTGCCTCTTCAAGCGCAACATCGAGGACAGCGAGCAGGTGGCCCGGCTCAACGACGGCCTGCGCCGGCTGCTGGCCGACGGCATCCCCCCCTTCCTCGCCTTGGATCAAGAGGGCGGCAACGTGGTCCGGGTGAGAGACGGCGTGGTGGTGCTGCCGGGCAACATGGCGCTGGGGGCCACCCGCTCGACGGAGCTGGCCTACGCGGCGGGTCACGCCCAGGGGGAGGACCTGAAGCGGCTGGGCTTCAACATGAACCTGGCCCCGGTGCTGGACGTCAACCTCAACCCGCGCAACCCCGTCATCGGCATCCGCTCCTATGGGGACTCGGTGCCGCTCGTGTCGGAGCTGGGGCGCGCCTTCGTCCGCGGCCAGCAGGACGCGGGGCTCGTCACCGTGGCCAAGCACTTCCCGGGCCATGGGTCCACGGACGCCGACAGCCACAAGTCCCTGCCCGTCATGAGCGAGTCCCGCGAGGAGGTGCTCGCACAAATGGAGCCCTTCCGCGTCGTCATCCAGGACGGGCTGGACGGGCTGATGACGGCCCACGTGGCGGTGCCTGGCCTCACCGGGGACGACCTGCCGGCCACCGTCCACCCCGAGGTGCTCGGCGAGCTGCTGCGCCAGCGGCTCGGCTTCGATGGGCTGGTGCTCACCGACGAGCTGGAGATGGACGCCATCGCCCAGCGCTACGGCGTGGGCCGAGCCGCGGTGATGGCGGTGAACGCCGGGGCGGACATGGTGCTCGTCCCCTGGCGGGCGGAGAAGAAGAAGGAGGTGTACGAAGCGCTGAGGGCCGCCGCCTGGAGCGAGGACATTCCGAGGGCGCGACTGGACGACGCAGTGCGCCGCATCCTCACCGCCAAGGTGCGCCGTGGCCTCTTCGAGCCACTCCCCCCGCTGGAGGAGCGCCTGGCCACCCCACCCTCTCCAGAGCACGAGGAGGTGGCCCACCGCATCGCCCGCGCCGCCGTCACCCTGCTGCGCGCGGACGGCAAGCACTTCCCCCTCTCCCAGGAGACGCGCCTGGGCGTCATCACCGCGGAAGACTCCCTGGGCGAGGCCATCCGCGCCCGCGTGCCCGAGGCCCAGGTGATGAACGTGCCCGCCTACCCCTCCCGTGCTCGCCGCGCCGTGCTGCGGCAACGGGCTCGCCGGCTGGCGCTCGCCTCGGACGTGGTGGTGGTGGGGATGATCAACTCGCGCCAGCTCGAGCTCGTCACCATGGCTGCCGCCACGGGTCGCCCGGTGCTGGTGGTGTCCATGGGCCTGCCCTACCTCGCCGAACAAGCCGACGAGGCTCGGGCCGTGCTGGCCGTCTACTCCTACCAGCCTGCCGCCACCGAGGCCGCCGCAGCCGCCCTCTTCGGGGAGATCGGCACACCGGGCCGGCTCCCCGTGGGGCTCAATGGACTCGCCGTCGGTGACAGCGCGCGCTGAACCTCAGCCCGCGTTGGGCGGGGCGTGCACGCCGATGAGGCCGAACTGCCCATCCTCCTTGCGCCGGTACACCACGCAGACCTCGTGCGTGGTGGTGTGCTGGAAGACGTAGAAGTCCTGGTTCAGCAGGTTCATCTGCATCACCGCCTCGTCCACCGCCATGGGCTTCACGGTGATCTCCGAGGTGCGCACGATGCGGTGCGCGGGCTGCTCGGGCGCCGCGGCCGCCGGAGCGCTCGGTGCGGGCTGCTGTGCGGCGGGAGCCTCGGCGGCCTCCTCCTGGAACTCCTCGGGCAGCTCAAACACCTTGTGGCGCACCTTGAGGTTGTTCACCAGCTCCTGCCGGTGGTGCACCCGCTCGCGTCCGTGGTGGTTCTTGATCTTCTCCTTGTACTTGCGGAGCTGCGCTTCGATCTTGTCCATCGCGAGATCGATGGACGCGTACATGTCCGCGCTCTTCTCCCTGCCGCGCAGCACCCAGGAGCCGGAGTGGATGGTGATCTCCGCGTGGTGCAGGTGCCGCTCGAGCGACAGCACCACGTGGGCCTCCCCGGCTCTATCCAGGTACTTGTTCACCCGCTCGACCTTCTCCTTCGCGTACTCCTTGAGGGAATCGGACGAGCCAAACTGGCGGAAGGTGATGTTGAGCTGCATGCGTGACTGCCTCCCATTGGGGCTGGGGTGAAACGACCTGAGCTCCGTGACAGATCAGAAACGTTCCGAGGACACGAAAGCAACCCACCCACCGCAAAGGACGGCTGATCGCACTCCACTCAACAGGCGGTGTCGTCTTGACTTTCCAGCACGGCTGCACTCCCGACACGGACAGTGCGGGCAACCAGGCGCCCTGGGAATGAGCGCGAGGGCCGCGTTGTCATCCAAAATCACAGCGACAGCTCGACCACGAAGGCCGTGCCCTTGCCTCCGGGCCCCGGCTCCACGTGCACGCGGCCCCGATGGCCCTCGACGATCTGCCGCACGATGAAGAGGCCCAGCCCCAGGCCTCCAGCGCGCGCCCCGCCACGTACCTGCTCGAAGCGCGCGAAGATGCGCTCGCGATCGGCCTCGGGGATGCCTGGCCCCTCATCCTGCACCACCAGCCGCGCCCCCTCGGAGGTCCGCTCCAGCCGCACCTCCACCGGATGGCCTCCTCCGTAGCGCAGCGCATTGGACAGCAGGTTCATCAGCACCTGCTCAAGCCGGAGCCGATCGAAGCGCCCCACCAGCGACGGTTCGATGTGCGAGGAGAGGGACACTCCTGCCAGCCGCGCCTCGTCCCCCGTACGAGCCACCATCTCGGACACCAGCGCCGAGAGGTCCCCGGTGGAGAAGAGGAAATCCAGCTTGCCATGCTGGATGCGGCTGACATCCAACAGGTTGTCCACCAGCAGCCCCAGGCGCCGCAAGGACCGGTCGATGGCCTCCAATCGCGCCTGCACCTTGGGAGACTCCAGCGGCAGGGAGGCCTTCTCCGTCTCCAACCGCCGCAGCAGCTGCGTCTGCAGCGACAGGCCCGTGAGCGGCGTCTTGAGCTCGTGACTGGCGAGCGACAAGAAGTCGTCGCGTACACGCACCGCCTCCTGCAGCGCCAGCTCCGTCTCCTTCAGCTGGGTGATGTCGAGGATGGCGCCCCGCACCACCAGGGGCTGCCCCTCGGCATCACGCAGCACGCGCGCGCGGCTGGTCAGCCAGTGCCAGGTGCCATCCGGCCACCGGGTACGAAAGGTGGAGGTATAGGACTTCACATCACTGGAGAAGATGCCCGAGACCTGCGCCTCCACCTCCGGGCGATCTTCCGGGTGCAGCGCAGCCAGGAACTTCTCGTGCGTCCACTCCAGCAACGGCTCGGGGTAGCCATAGAGCCGGTCATGCCCCTCGGAGCGGAACACCACGCCGGTGACCAGGTTCGTCTCCCAGACAGCCATCTCCGCGGAGTCGAGCGCCACCTGAAAGCGCTCGCCCAACAGCCGGAAGCGCTTCTCCGTCTGCTCCATCAGCGCCGCGGCCTCCTCGCGCTGGGTGATGTCGGTGGCGAGCACCCACAGCTCCTCCTGCACGGGGATGACCGACACCTCCAGCCACACGCGCGGCGGCAACGAGGCCAGGAAGCGCGAGGGTCTGCGCGCCTGGAGTGCCGCCAGCAACCGCTCCTGCAACGTCCTGCCCACCAACGCCGGCACTGCCGTCCAGGGCGACTGGCCTCGCAGCCGCTCGGCGTCCACACCGAGCAGCGACACCGCCCGCTCGTTGCACTCGAGCACCCGCCCCCGCGCATCCAGCGAGAAGAAGGCCTCGTTCATGTGCGCAAACAACAACCGCAAACGCTCATCGGGAGACGCACGCACCCTCTAACGGTCGATGGCTCGGGCCACTCCGTCAAGACCGGGTGAAGAGAGCGCACGGACCCTCCGGGCACTCGCATCCGGACAGGGGCTCGTCTCGGCAAGGGGATGCCCACAAAGCCCGCGCCGCGGCCACGGGAAGCGCACTCGCGGAGCATATGTTCCGAGGGAGCGAACACTGCGAGTCGCGATTGCGGTGATAATGGGGCCGGCCCGCTTCCCCCCTCACCCGAGGCTGGAGGGAGGCGAGCCGTGAGCATCCGATGAGACCTTCTGAAGAGCCCTTCATGCACGCTCTGCCAACTCCGGCACGAGACACGCTTCGCTTACGTGCGCTCCTGGCGGATACCCGATGGCTCGTTTGGGCGGTGGACGAGGTGGGGGGGATGCAGGAGCCTTCTTCCTCGTGGGCTGCCCTCACCGGCCAATCGCCCGAGCAGATGAAGGGCCAGGGATGGTTGGAGCCAATCCATCCCGAGGATCGGGGCAACCTGGAGCCGAGTGGATCCGCCTTCGAGACCGCCAGCACCACCGACGAGGAGCTCGCCTGCCGCGTGCGAGGGGCGGATGAGACGTGGCGCGAGGTGCGCGTGCGCCCGCTGCCCGTGAAGGATGATGCGGGACGACTCGTGGAATGGCTCCTGGTCGCCGAGGACGTCACCCGTCGGGACAGAGACAGACAGGAAAAGGCAGAGCAGGCGCTGCGCGAGAGCGAGGAGCGATTCCGGTCGCTCGTGCAGACCTCGACGGCGGCCGTCTGGACCACCGACGCCCAGGGCATCCCGATGGAGGACTCCCCCTCGTGGCGGGCCTTCACCGGCTACACACTCGACAAGTGGATGGACGGCACGGCTTGGATGGAGAGCATCCACCCCGAGGATCGCGTACGCGTGGAGGAAGTCTGGCGGAACTGCCTCGCCACGAAGACGCCCTACAACGTCGAAAGCCGCGTGTGGCACGCGAACGGGAGCTGGCGCTGGGTCCAGGCCCGTGCCGTGCCCGTGTTCAATCAAGACGGCACCGTGCGCGAGTGGGTGGGCACCACCACGGACATCTCCGAGCACAAGATCGCCGAGGAGGAGCGCAACATCCTGCTGGCGGAGCTCATGTCCAAGGAGCGGCTGCTCTCGGCCGTCCTGGAGCAGATGCCCTCGGGCTTCGTCCTGGCGGGGCCTCGCGGCGAGCTGACGTTCGCCAATGCCCAGGTGCAAACCCT
This sequence comes from Archangium minus, assembly GCF_044360475.1. Lineage (NCBI taxonomy): Bacteria > Pseudomonadati > Myxococcota > Myxococcia > Myxococcales > Archangiaceae > Archangium > Archangium minus. Next base: position 2,216,171 of record NZ_CP043494.1, on the reverse strand, counting down.
CTCGGGTCATCCCCTCTTCGACCCGGAGAAGAAGCAGGACTCCGCCGCCTACCACTACCACCGCCTGGATGGCACCGAGTACTCGACCGAGGAGCTGCCCCTGGCGCGCAGCCTGCGCCATGGCGAGGTGGTGCGCGGTGAGGTCATCTGGCTGCACGCGAAGGACGGCAAGGACAGCCGCTTCATCAAGGTGAACTGCGCGCCCATCCGTGACGAGCGCAGCCAGACCATCGCCGCGGTGGCCATCCTCGACAACATCACCGAAGCCCGCCGGGCCGAGGAGCGCGCCGCACGCATGCAGTCAGTGACCTCGGCCCTCTCCCAGGCCCTCACTCCGGGCGACGTGGCCCGGACCATCCTCACCGAGGCGCTGGGTGGCATGGACGCCACCGCGGGGGCCGTCTACCGCCGGCGCGCGGATGGCCTGCTCGAGGTCCTCTATGACATGGGGTATCCCGAGAGCTACATCGGCCAGTTCCGCCTCGTCTCCCCCGACATGGATGCCCCTGTCCCCAACGCGATGCGCACAGGAAAGGAGAGCTGGTTGCTCTCCAACGCGGCCTTGTCCGAGCGCTATCCGGACGTCGCGGCAGCGCGCCCGGCGGTGGCTGACCACGCGGCCGTGACACTGCCCATGTGGGTGCACGACCAGCCCATCGGAGCGCTCGTGCTGAGCTTCAACGACGCACGCACCTGCGGCCCGGAGGAGATGCAGTTCCTGCGGATGCTCGCGCAACAGTGTGGTCAGGCCCTGGAGCGCGCGCGCCTGTACGAGGTGGCGGAGACGGAGCGCCAGCGCGCGGAGCAGGCCAGCCGCCTGAAGGACGACTTCCTCGGCGTGCTCTCCCACGAGCTGCGCACGCCGCTGACCGCCATCCTCGGCTGGACGCAGATCCTGCGCACGTGGGAGCTGGCGCCGGAGAAGCGCGAGCGCGCCCTGGAGACCATCGAACGCAACGCGCGGGCGCAGACCCAGCTCGTCGAGGACCTGCTGGACGTCAACCGCATCGTGAGCGGCAAGCTGCGGCTGGACGTGCGCCTCACCCCCCTGACGCGGGTCATCGAGAACGCGCTGGACGTGGTGCGCCCGGCCGCCGAGGCCAAGAGCCTCCATCTCCAGACCCGGCTGGATCCCCAGACAGCGCCCCTCCTGGTGGACCCGGACCGGCTGCAGCAGGTGGTGTGGAACCTCGTGTCCAACGCGGTGAAGTTCACCCCCCAGGGGGGGAACGTGACGGTGTCCCTCTCCCAGAGCGCATCGCACGCGGAGATCCAGGTGAGCGACACCGGTGATGGGCTCGCCGCGAACTTCCTGCCCCACCTCTTCGAGCGATTCCGCCAGGCGGACGCCTCCTCCACGCGCCGCTACGGCGGGCTGGGACTGGGGCTGTCCATCGTGCGCCACCTGGTGGAGCTGCACGGCGGCACGGTCGAGGCCCAGAGCGCTGGCAAGGGCCTGGGCGCCACCTTCATCGTCCGGTTGCCGCGGGTGGCTCCCCGTCCGGACGCGGCCGAGCCGGTGCGTGCGCCCCCCCCACCCGCACCGAGCCTCTCTGTCGACTACCCGCGGGAGCTTCGCGGACGCCACGTCCTGGTGGTCGACGACGATACGGACTCGCGCGAGCTGATCGCCACGATGCTGCAGGAGGGAGGGGCCCGGGTCTCCACCGCGGCCAGCGCGGCCCGGGCCCTCGAGCTCCTGAAGCAGGAGCCACCGGAGCTCCTCATCTCCGACATCGGCATGCCGGAGATGGACGGCTACGCGCTCATGCGGGAGGTCCGCGGCAGACCCTCTGAGCAGGGCGGGCGAGTGCCTTCCGTGGCACTCACCGCGTACGCCCGAGAAGAGGACCAGTATGCGGCCCGGGTCGCGGGCTTCAACTCGCACGTGGCCAAGCCCTTGGAGCCCTCGGAGCTGCTGCGGGTGGCCGCCTCGCTGTTACGCCGGAGTGACTGAGCCAGGACGCCTGCCTGTGCGAGGCCAACCTCGAGAATGCCGACCTGCGCGACGCCAGGCTCGAGGGCGCCAACTTCCGGGACGCCAACCTGGAGCGGGTTCAATTCGAGCGGGCCAACCTGACGAATGCCTGCTTCGACCACGCCAACCTGGAGCGCGCGACCTTCCACGAGGCGAACCTCTACCGGGTGAAGGGCCTCACGATGCCCGCCCCCGAGACGCCCCAGGAGTAAAAAGGCCGGGCGGCCCCCGTCCGTCACGGGACCGCCCGAGCCCTCGAATCATGTGGAGCGATATCTCGTGCGGTGGAGCGCACGAAGTAGCAAGAGCAGGACGCACGCTCCTACAAAGGCCACGATGATGGTGGAGACGATGCCACTTCCGGGCGCACCGACGCCAAGGGCGCGGAAGAGCCAGCCCCCCACAAACGCGCCGACAATACCGATGACGATGTCGCCGACGATACCGTAGCCGCCGCCCACCACCGCCGAGGCGAGCCAACCCGCGATGAGGCCGACGACAAGCCAGATGACGAGTGTTTCAATGGACATGAAGAACCCCCGAATTGGACTGACGAACAGGTAAGCACCCGTGCATCAGGGGCCGAGGGAACAGTCAGGCAGACAAGCGCCACGACGAGCGCCCGCTCAGGTGGGGCGACGGTGCTCCACGCCTCCTGGGCCCGCCACCACCAGCTCGGAGGTCAATCCAATGAACAGGCCATGCGCCACGATGCCGGCCCGCGCTTCCAACCGCGAGGCCAGCTCCTCCGGGCGCTCGATGGGACCAAAGGCACAATCGAGGATGAGATTGCCCTGATCCGTCCGGAAGAGCGCGCCGTCCCGTCCCTCCCGCCGGGTGATGCGCGCGCCCAGTTGCTCCAAGAAGAGCGCCTGCGAGCGCCAGCCGAAGGGCAACACCTCCACGGGCACCGGCCACTTCGTTCCCAGTCGGGGTGACAGCTTGCCCGCGTCCACCACGATGAGCACCCGCCGGCTCGCCTGGGCGACGATCTTCTCCCGCATCAACGCCCCGCCCCCGCCCTTGATGAGGCGCAGCTCCGGATCCACCTCGTCTGCCCCGTCGAGGGTGAGATCCAACACAGGATGCTCTTCCAGCGTGGTGAGGGGCACGCCCAACGCGCGCGCCAGCTGCTCTGTCTCCACCGAGGTAGGGACGCCCACCACGTCCGTCAGCCGTCCTTCACCACGCAGGGCGGCCAGCCGACGCACCACGAGGGCCGAGGTACTGCCCGAGCCAAGCCCCACCACCATGCCCGGCTGGATGGAGTCCACGGCACGCTCGGCGGCCAGTCGCTTGAAACGGACGACGTCACTCTCGGCGGGGTCGGACATGGAGGCCGGACCTCATCACACGCCGGGGTGCGCCGCCCCTACTTCCTCGCTCTTCTCGGCGATGCAGGCCATGAGGCTGTTCCAGGACTTCACGAAGGAGTCCGCGCCCTCACGCTGGAGCTGCGTGGCCAGGCCGTCCACGTCCACACCGGCGGTCTTGAACTCCTCCAGCACCTCGTCGCTCTCCCACTCCTCGCGCGTCAGCAACGGCCCCACCTGCCCGTGGTCCGCGAAGGCCAGCAGCGTGTGCTCCGGCATCGTGTTGATGGTGTCCGCGGCGGCGAGCGACTCCACGTAGAGGGTGTCCCGCGCGGTGGGATCCTTGGTGCCAGTGCTCGCCCACAGCAGCGTCTGCATCGAGGCGCCCTCGGACACCAGTCGACGGACGCGCGCACTCTCGCGCAGCTCACAGTAGGCCCGGTAGGTGCGCTCGCCCACCGCGATGCCCAGCCGGTTGCGCAGCGACTCGGGGACCTGGCCCTCCACGGCCTTGTCCCACCGGCTGATGAAGAGCGAGGCCACCGACGGCACCTCCGGCGACTCCCCTGCTTCCAGCCGCCGCTCGATGCCCTTCATGTACGCGTCCGCGGCCGCCAGGTACTGCTCCGTCGAGAAGAGGAGCGTCACGTTGATGGGCACCCCCGCGAAGGTGGCCTCTTCGATGGCACGCAGCCCCGTGGGCGTCCCGGGAATTTTGATGAAGAGGTTGGGCAGACCGGCCTCCGCGTGCAGCATGGTGGCCTGCTCCACGGTCAGCTCTGGCTGCTCGAAGGCCAGGAGCGGGGACACCTCCAGAGACACCCAGCCGTCCTGGCCCCGGGTACGCTGGTGGACGGGCAGGAAGAGGCCCGCCGCTCGCGAGAGGTCCTCCAAGGCCACCCGGAAGAAGAGCAGCTCGGGGCTCAAGCCGCCCGCCGCCTCCCTGGCAATGGAAGCGTCGTAGTCGCTGCTGCGGCGGATGGCGTGGTCGAAGAGGGTGGGGTTTGAGGTGAGCCCGGTGACGAACAGGTCGGTGATGTAGTGCTCCAACCGACCTGAGTCGAGCAACTCGCGGGTGATGCTATCCAGCCAGAGGCGCTGGCCGGCCTCGTGCAGAGCCTGGGTCGCAATCATGGCCCTGGCCTCCTTTCATGAGGCGCGGGCGAGCCGTGCCCCTGTCCTGGATTCACGCTATGCACTCCCTGCCGCGGGCGCGCGCGTCCGGACGGCCAGCCAGGCCCCCAGCGTACTGGCCGAGGTACCGTCACCCGCGATGAGCCGGCGGCGCTGCGAGGGAAGGACTTCTAGGCGGTGATGACGACCGATCCGGCCGAGCGTTTCGAGGGGCCGTGATGCACGGCCTCGATGTTGTTGCCGTCCGGGTCCAACACGAACGCCGCGAAGTAACCGGGATGGTAGTGCCGCTCACCAGGGCCACCGTTGTCGCGGCCACCCGCCGCGAGCGCCGCGGCGTGGAAGCGGTGCACCGTCTCCCGGTCCGGCGCCTGGAAGGCCAGGTGCACCCGCTGCGTGGGAGCGTCAGCGCGGCTGATGTAGAGCTCGTCGGCCCAGAACCAGTCGGCGCCCTCGCCGCCCAGCGGAATCCCAAAGACCGCCAGGACGCTCCGGTAGAAACGTTTGCTCGCCTCTACATCCCGGACGAGCAGGTGGACGTGATCGAACAGCCGGCCCCTGTGGAACTCCATATGCGCCTCCTTGGAAATGCTCGACGGAGGAAGCGTACTTCTGGCGCACAGGGCGCCGGCCTCCCATCTGTCACAACTGTCATGTGCTCTGCGCTCGAGGGCTACGGCCGCGAGCCTTCACCGCCCTGCTCCGCCGGCACGGCGAACCGGCGGAAGAAGCTGCTCTCGTTCCAACGCGGGCGCTCGGGGGCGTCCGCCACGGTGCGGGCAAGGTCGGCGAGCATCCGGACGAACTTCGCCGCGCCCTCCTTGTTCACCGGCTGGGAGAGGTCATCCGACGGCGCGTGGTAGTGCTCGCGGTACCACTGCTTCTGGAGCTGCTCCTCCTTCGAGCCCGGCTCGAAGCCGAACTTGAAGGCCATGGCCGGCACACCTTCACGAATGAAGGCGTACTGGTCGCTGCGCACGAAGCCCAGGCGATTGGGCTGCGGGTCCGGCTGCACCTGGATCCCATGGGCTCCCGCCACCTGCTTCAGCGTCTCGCCGAGGGTGGACTCCTCCTGGCCATAGGCCACCACGTGGGTGAAGGGCATGAGCGGCAGGAACATGTCCAGGTTGAGGTCCGCCACCAGCCCGCGCGCCGGCACAGTAGGACGGGCCGCGAAGTACTTCGCGCCCAGCAGGCCCTTCTCCTCGCCCGTCACCAGGGCGAAGAGCACCGAGCGCTTCGGCTTCGTCTCCGAGGCCTGGAGCGTCCGCGCCACCTCGAGCACCGCCGCTACGCCCGAGGCGTTGTCCATGGCGCCGTTGTAGATGCGATCCCCCTTCACCGGCGCCCCCACGCCCACATGGTCCAGGTGCGCGGAGAGGACCACGTACTCGCCCGCGAGCTGGGGATCGCTCCCCGGCAGCACGCCCACCACGTTGGAGGACTTCACCGGCGCAGTCTCAAAGGCAACCGTGGCCTTCAAGCGCGCGGGCAGCTCGAACTTCGGCAGCGGCTTGTCCGCGTTGGCCAGGTCAACCAGCGACTCGAAGGAGTGCGGCGAGCCCGCGAACAGCTTCTGGGCACGCGCCGTGTTGACGACGACGCTCACCTTCAATCCCTGGTCATCGTTGAGAGAGGCGTCGGCGAACATCATCGAGGGCAGCTTGCGAGCCCCCGCCACGCGCACCCAGGGGACCTCCACGAGCTTGGGGTTCTGCACGTAAACGAGGCCCACCGCCCCTGCCTTCTTCAGCGCCTTCACCCGCTCACTGGAGGAGCTGTGGTGGGCACGCAGCGTGCCGGAGATCTTCTCGGGCCCCCCATTGAGGACAACCGCGATCTTCCCCTGGAGGTCCACGCCCGCGAGGTCATCGTGCCCCGCCTCGGGGATGGAGAGCCCGTAGCCCACGAACACCATCTGCGCGTCGACCGTGCCCGACTCACCCATGCGGGAGGAGATGATGGCGTCCTCGCCCAGGACAAGCCGCGACTCCTTGCCGCCCCGCACCAGAGCCAGACGCGAGCGAGCCTCCACCAGCCGGCGCGACACCAGGGCCACCTCCTGGAGGTAGCTCTCACCAGCGCCCGGCTTCACCCCAGCGGCGGCGAGCTGCTCGGCCACGTAGGCCGCGGCCTTCTGGTAGCCCTCACTGCCCGTCTCACGCCCCTTCAGCGCATCACTGGCGAGGAACTCCACGTGCTTCCACCAGCTCGCTCCGTCCGGGGAGGGCGCCTCGGCGCGGGCGGCGGGCATGGACAGGAGGGCGAGCGCGGCGAACAGAGAGGCTCGAGAACGACAAGACATGAAGGACTCGCTTTCGACCCGGAGACGGCCGGGCCCTGAGGACAGAAATAGCGGGCCCCCCAACACCCCGCGGCACGGAACATTTCCGGCGCTCGCTCACTTGTCCGCTCCCGTCCTCGCACGGGCAGAGGAGTCCCAACGGACCTGGAGTCAGGGTCCGTCTCCCCAGGCGTCCGAAGGAACCAGATGGAGTGAACTGGGATGACCTCGAATCCCATTCCAACCCCAAACAGTGATTTCGCGAGCGCGGTCTGGGCCGGCAACCTCGGCAATGACATCATGAGTGTCTTTGGTCATGCGACACGCAAGCAGAGAAGCACCTCCCATCGGCTTCTCGGAGACCGCCAGGACAGGCCCTTTCCGCTTGGCATGAACAGCACCTGTTCACTTCTTCACGTCGACCCGGAGTCACCTCCCCCATTCGGGGGATACCTGAATTTCTCTTCTTGACGGTATTCACGGTCTTATGACAAACATCACGCTTTCAAGTTCATCCATCCCACCAGGCCCGACTGCCCCTCTGGGTAGCCGGGCTGTGTCCATTCAAGAGACACGTGACCCGATTGAGTCGTCACGCAGCTCTTGGCTCGAACCGCTTCATCACCAGGAGGCAGGAGTGAGAAACAGGAACACGCTGGTTTGGACCCGAGCACGAAGCGCCGCGCTGCTGGCGCTCCAGATGCTCCTCAGCGCCTGCGGGGCCCAGCCGTCCGCACCGACGGAAAACCCGGGCGTCGTGGCATCCGCGGTGGACCAGAACGTCGCGATTGGCAAGAGCATCACGGCCTCTTCGTATACGCAGGTCTACGTCGCGACGAACGCGAACGACGGCAACAGGAGCACCTACTGGGAAGGAGCGCCCAATGCCTATCCCAACACGCTGACGGTGAACCTCGGCGGCAACTACAACATCAGCTCGGTCGTGGTGCAGCTCAACCCAGACAGCATTTGGGGCACCCGAACCCAGAACTTCACGGTGCTGGGCCACAACGCGAGCACGAGCACCTTCTCCACCCTGGTGCCCGCGGCGACCTACACCTTCAACCCCGCGACCGGCAATCAGGTGACCATTCCCCTGACGGCCACCGTGAGCGAGCTCCGACTCCAGTTCGCCTCGAACAGTGGCGCCACGGGCGCGCAGGTCGCCGAGCTCCAAATCTTCGGGACGCCGAGCAATGGAACGGCGACCTATGCCCTGACGGTCAATGGCGGCACGGGAAGCGGCTCCTACGCGGCCGGCACGGTCGTGAACATCGCGGCCAACCCCCCATCCTCCGGTCAGGTCTTCAACTCCTGGACGGGCGGTGTCGCCTCGAGCTTCGGCAACATCTACGCGCCGTCGACCACGTACACCATGGGCTCGGCGGCGGCGACCATTACCGCCACCTACTCGGCGAGCACGGGTGGCAGCAAGTACGAGGCGGAGTCCGCGACCCTGAGCGGTGGCGCCGCGGTGACCACCAACCACGCCAACTATAGCGGCACGGGCTTCGTGGAGGGTTACTGGACCCAGGGGGCGAGCACCCGCTTCAACGTCTCCGTCGCGAGCGCCGGCTGGTATGACGTGAGCCTGCGCTACGGCAATGGCTTCGCGGATTCCAACATCTCCGTCTATGTGAATGGCACGCGCCTGGTGCAGAGCGCCCTGCCCACGACCGGAAACTGGGACACCTGGGCCAACAAGGCCGAGACCTTCTATCTGAACGCTGGCAGCAATCAGGTGGCCTACCAGTACGACGCCGGGGACGGCGCGAACATCAACCTGGACTTCATCACCGTCGCCCCCTCGACCGTGAAGAAGGCCGACCTGCTCGTGACTGACATCCAGTGGACCGCGGCCCACAATCCTCCGCAGGAGGGCGAGCCCATCACCCTCAAGGCAGTCGTCAAGAACAACGGCACCGCCGCGAGCCCGAGCGGCGTCCACAAGGTCTCCTTCCGCATCAACAACCAGGAGATCGCGGCCTCGACGTCCCCCACCACGACCTCCATCGCGGCTGGTGCGAGCGCGACCCTGACGGCGAATGCCGCCTGGTCCAGCGCCAACGGCACGTATGCCATCACAGCCCTCGTGGACCCGGACAACGCCATCGCCGAGCTCAATGACAGCAACAACAGCTACACCAAGAACATCACCGTGACGCAGCTCCCCGGTCCGGACCTGGTCGTCCGGAGCATCTCCTGGAGCCCGAACACGCCCGCGGCCGGCGCCGCGGTCAACTTCCTGGTCACAATCGCGAACCAGGGCCTCGATGCGACCGGGAGCGCCGCCGCGGTCAGGTTGGTCATTGATAGCACCACGACCCTCACCGGCGTCTCCGCCTCGGCCATCGCCGCGGGCGCAACCTCCGTCGTCTCCCTGAGCGGTACCTGGACGGCCACCAACGGCAACCACACCCTGGTCGCGACCGTTGACCCCGCCAACGCCATCTCCGAGGCCGTGGAGAGCAACAACACCACTGCCTCGAGCTTCTACGTTGGCCGCGGCGCCAACGTGCCGTGGATTGAGTACGAGGCCGAGAACGGGGCGACCAACGCGCAGGTCCAGGGACCCAGCCGCGCGCTCGGCACCATCCCGGGCGAGGCCTCGGGCCGCAAGGCGGTCGTGCTCAGCGCGACCGGTCACTACGTGCAGTGGACTACCACCGCGGCGGCCAACGCCATCGTCGTCCGCAACAGCATCCCCGACGCTCCTGGCGGCGGCGGCATCCAGGCGACGCTGAGCCTCTACGTCAACGGCAGCAAGCTGACCACCCTCACCCTCTCCTCCAAGGAGGCGTGGGTCTACGGGGGTGATGACACCCAGACCAACAACCCCTCGAACGGTGCCCCGCGGCGCATCTACGACGAGGCCAACAAGCTGCTGAGCACCACCATCCCCGCCGGCGCCACCGTCCGCCTGCAGAAGGACGCGGGCGACACCGCCGCGTACTACGCCATCGACTTCATCGACCTCGAGCTGGTCGGCCCTCCGATTGCCAAGCCGGCTGGCTACATCGACATCACCGAGTCCGGGCACAGCTGGGCGCCCGCCGTGCCCAATGATGGCATCTCCGACGACAACGCCATCAATCAGGCCATCTGGGCGGCCATGGCCGGGCAGTACAAGGGCGTCTACTTCCCGCCGGGAGTCTTCGACCAGACCAACAAGTATCAGGTGAAGGGCATCCCCATTCAGGGCGCGGGCATCTGGTACACCAAGCTCTACAATGCCAGCCTCGCGGAGGACCCGGGCTGGGGTCAGACGGGCTTCATCATCACTGGTGACGGCGCGCAGTTCCGGGACTTCGCCATCTTCGGCAACACCGACGGTCTGCGCACTCAGGGCGGCAAGGCCTGGGTGAACTCGGCCTTCAAGAACACCGTCATCGAGAACATGTGGATTGAGCACGTCCAGTGCGGCTACTGGGTCGGCGGTCCTTCCGAGTCCACGAACCTGCGCATCAGCAACGTGCGCTTCCGCAACACCGGCGCGGACGCCGTCAACCTCTGCAACGGCACCAAGGACAGCGTGGTTGAAAACTCTCACGCCCGGAACACGGGTGACGACGCGTTCGCCATCTGGTCCGCGACCGACCTCTATCCCTACCCGGCCACGAACAACGTCATCCGCAACTGCACCGCCCAAATCACCTGGCGCGCCGCGGGCTTCGCTATCTACGGCGGCCGCGGGAACCGGATTGAGAACAGCATTGCCTATGACACCCTGACCTATCCCGGCCTCACCGTCAGCTCCGAGTTCCAGCCCTACCCCATGGAGTCCGCGACGATCGACGGCCTGACGCTCGTGCGGACCGGTGGCACCTACTGGGGCGGACAGCAGTTCGGCTCCATCTGGCTGCGCGCCGACATGAACCCGACCAACGGCATCACCATCAAGAACGTCGACATCATCGACCCGACCTACCAGGGCATCAGCATCCAGAGTAACAACGGGGGCGTCTTCACCAACGTCGCCTTCCAGAACATCACCATCTCCAACCCCACGACCTACGGCATCCAGGTTCTGCCCACCGCCAAGGGAAGCGGCACCTTCACCAACGTGACGGTGAACAACGCCCCCAGCGGAAAGGCCGTCAACCAGAGCAATGGTGGCTTCACCATCGTGAACGGCGGCGGCAACAACTGGTAGGCTGAACCCTCCGGTTCTTCCGCTCGAGGCTGCCCATCCACAAGGTGGGCAGCCTCTTTCTTTTTGGCGTGATGACGCACGGCATCAACCCAGCGGCCACGGACCGGATGCCTGACACCGAATCTGTTGGAATTGACTCCAAAGTCAGGGATGCTGCCGTGCGTTGCACCCTACCCCCTAGGAGGCAAAACCAATGCGTCATGTGCTGATGGCGATGAGCGTCGCCACCACCCTGGTTGTCCCCACCCTGGCTGCCGCGGAGACGGTCGCTATCTCATGTGGCACCGTGGGCAAGGAGTTTGAGCTCTGCAAACAGGGCGCTGAGGCCTGGGCCAAGAAGAACGGCCATGAGATCAAGCTGGTCAGCGGCTCCACGGACGCCAGCGAGCAGCTCACGGTGATGCAGCAGCAGCTCGCCGCGGGGTCGACGGACGTCGACATCTACCGGGTGGACATCGTCTGGCCCGGCATCCTCGGCAACCACTTCATCGACTTGAAGCCATACATCCCCGAGGAGGTGGTGAAGCAACACTTCCCTGCCATCGTGCAGAACAACACGGTGGACGGAAAGCTCGTGGCGATGCCGTGGTTCACCGATGCCGGAGTTCTGTACTACCGCAAGGATCTCCTGGAGAAGCACGGCCAGAAGGTACCCACCACCTGGCAGGAATTGACCACGGTGGCCAAGGCGGTACAGGACGCCGAGCGCAAGGCAGGCAATACGAAGATGGTGGGCTACGTCTTCGAGGCCAAGGCGGCCGAGACCCTGACCTGCAACGCGTTGGAGTGGATTGACTCCTTCGGCGGCGGCAGCATCGTGGGAGAGGATGGCAAGGTCACCATCGACAACCCCAAGGCGGTGGAGGCGCTGAAGACGGCGGCCTCGTGGATCAACACCATCTCGCCGGCGGGAGTGCTCAACTACGAGGAGGAGGGCGCGCGCGGCGTCTTCCAGTCGGGCAACGCGGTGTTCATGCGCAACTGGCCCTATGCGTGGGCGCTGGCCAACGCGCCGGACAGCCCGGTGAAGGGCAAGGTGGCGGTGGTGGCCCTGCCCAAGGGCGGCGCGGACGGCAAGTCCACGGGTACGCTGGGCGGCTGGCAGCTCGCGGTGTCGAAGTACTCCAAGCACCCGGCCATCGCCGCGGACCTGGTGAAGTACCTCACGAGCGCCGAGGAGCAGAAGCGCCGCGCCATCCTCGGCTCCTTCAACCCCACCATCATGAGCCTCTACAAGGACGAGGAGGTGCTCAAGGCCAACCCGTTCTTCGGCACCCTGCTGGACACCTTCACGAACGCGGTGGCGCGGCCGGCGAAGGTGACGGGCAGCAAGTACAGCCGGGTGAGCTCTGAGTTCCGCAACGCCGTGCACGCGGTGCTGTCCGGGACGGGCAAGCCCGAGCAGAAGCTCAAGGAGCTGTCGCAGAAGCTCGGCCGCATGAACAAGCAGGGCAAGTGGTAGCAGGCAAGTAGCACCGCGCCCATTTCCCCTCTCCCTCCGGGAGAGGGACGGGGTGAGGGTAGCGGGTGAACCCGGGTTGAGCCCCCTGTCCACACCGGGGGCCACGGGTTGAAGAACGGGCTCGATTACCCTCACCCTGACCCTCTCCCAAAGGGAGAGGGAATATTATTATGGGATTAGAGTCGGACCTCTACCCGGCTCCACCCCGCCTCCACCTCCAGCAACAGCACGCCGTCCTCGAAGCGGTACTCCCGCGCGCCGAGCACCTCGCGCGGCGCGGACAGGGCGTACACGCACAGCGTCTCCGTCTCGCGAGCCAGGGGCAGCGCGCCCTCCGTGCGCCGCTCGAGCACGAAGCGATCTCCCGCCCACTCACCGTTCAGCTGGGTCACCCGCGACGCGCCGTAGCCGTCCCCTGCGTCCTCGTACAAGCGAGCCTCCACCCGAGGCGCCGCGTGGATGTGCCACGTGAGACGCGCCCAGTTGGCCGAGGTGGTGTGCAACGCGGGCTCGGTGAGGGCCAACGCGCCACCCGCTCGCAGCCACATGGGCACCGTGCCCAGCGGCGCCTCGGCGAGCACGTGCTGCCGTCCCTCGACGACCTCTCCCGACTGTCCGAAGTCAGAGAAAGGCAGCCATCTTCCCTCGGGCAGGTATGCATGCCGCCGCGTGCGGGCCTGGCGCACCACGGGGGCCACGAGCAAATCCTTGCCAAACAGGAACGCGTCGTCCATGCGCAGCGCCTCCGCGTCCCCCGGCGCGTACATGACGAGCGGGCGCAGCGCGGGCAGGCCCTCCTGCGCGGACTCGTGCATGAGGGTGTAGAGCGTGGGCAGCAGCCGGTAGCGCCGCTCGAGCCACTCGCGGGTGAGAGACAGGTAGGGCTCGCCGAAACGCCAGGGTTCCTGAAACCGGGTGCCCTTGGCGGAGTGGTTGCGCAACAGCGGGTAGAAGATGCCGACCTGCGTCCAGCGCACGAGCATCTCCCCGGACGCGTGCCCCATGAAGCCGGGCACGTCCGAGCCCGCGAAGGAGACGCCGGACAGCCCCAGGCCCAGCAGCATGGAGATGGACAGCTCCAGGTGCGACCAGTAGCTGGAGTTGTCGCCCGTCCACACCGCGGAATAGCGCTGGATGCCCGCGAAGCCCGCCCGCGTCAGGATGAAGGGTCGCCGCTCCGGTGCAATCTCACGCAGCCCCTCGTACGCCGCCTGAGCCATGCCGAGCGCGTAGACGTTGTGCACCTCCAGGTGGCGCTTGTCGCCATGCCGCGCGTCGTGCGGCAGCGTGGGCCCTTCCACCTTGCCCATGTCCACCGCGGGCGCCGAGATGATGGAGAAGGTCTCATGGCCGTTGATGAGACGGAAGCAGGCCGGCTCGTTCATGTCGTTCCAGACGCCGGCGATGCCCGCCTCCATGAGGCCCCGGTGCTGCTGGCCCCACCACTTGCGCACCGGCTCGCGCGTGAAGTCCGGGAAGGTGGCGGGCTTCGGCCAGACCTCGCCGAGCAGCACGTTGCCCCGGTCGTTGCGCACCAGGTAGTCCCCCGCGAGCGCCTCGTCGTAGACGGAATAGCCAGGCTCGGCCTTCACCCCGGGGTCGATGATGGTGACCAGCCGCACGCCGTGCGAGGCCGCCTCGCTCGCGAGCCCCGCCGGATTCGGGTAGCGCGTACGATCCCACGTCCAGACCTTGTAGCCCTCCATGTAGTCGATATCGAGGTACACGCAGTCCAGCGGGAGCTTCCGGGTCCGGTAGCCGCGAATGACGGAGCGGATTTCCTCCGCGTTCTCGTAGCCCCAGCGGGACTGCTGCGCACCCAGGCTCCACAGCGGCGGCAGCGGCGGGCGCCCGGTGAGGGCGGTGTAGCGCCGCACCACGTCCGCGGGCATCGGCCCGGCGAAGAGGTAGGTGTCCAGCTCGGGCCCGAAGGACTCCCACCGCACGCGCGAGCGGTCCTCGGACGCCACGTCCACCTCCATCCGCCACGACTCGTCGAGGAAGAAGCCCCAGGCGACCCCGTCCCGCAGACCGAGGCTGAAGGGAATGGACTGGTAGAGCGGATCCGTATCCGGGTGGTGCGGCACCACGTCCGTGTTCCAGAAGACGAAATGCATGCCGCGCTTGTCGAGCGCTCCCACCTTCTCGCCAAAGCCCAGCCAGGCCTCGTCCGGCGGGGAGTGCAGGGAGATCCTCGAGCGATAGCGCGTGACGGGATAGTCCGTCATCGCCTCACCGGAGAAGCCCTCGCACCGGGTGAGCTCCCGGCCGGACGCATCGCGCAGGCGCCAGGTGCCCTGGGCGAGCCGCACCTCGAGGGACACCTCCTCCGTGCTCACCACGGCGACCTGCCCCTCCTCCTCACGGCGGAAGGAGAGCGGCAGTTCCCGGTGCTCCACGACGGCCCAGGACTGCTTGGGCGGCAGCTCGCGAGGACCAAGCTCCCGGTGGCCGAGCGTCGGGAGGTGGCGCAGCCGGAGAACGCCCGGAAGGGGGCTACGGACCTCCAACGCAGTGCGCGTGCCCCAGAAGGTGATGCGGGTGGACTCGATGGAAATGTCGTCGAAGCTCATGGGGGGGTGGAGCCTATGCGCTCTGCCCCGCCAGGCGCGGCAATTCTTCTGCGACCCCCCTCGCCATTCAACCCAGCACGGAGGATTACACCGGCCTGAGAGCAGGAGGGGCGGATGGGGTCCTCCGTTCCTGCACAGGGAGGCCGGCACGAGAGGCCTGACCGGCCACCACGATTGAGTACCCCATCATGGTGGCCGGAAATAGCAGCATGCGCATCACCCACACAGAAGGTAGAGGTAATTCGACCGGCGTGCGTGACTGAGCCCCTCCCCTCCGGGGTTGATGTTCTCAACGAGGGTCAGGAAGTTGGTCTGCCGGGCATATGCAATCAACTCCCGCTCCATGCCCAGGGCGATCTCCGGCGAAAACGCCTCGTACAGAAGCACCATCTTATGCCACCCATCGTTCATGTGCTGTCCGTACCGGATTTCAGGGTGAGCCGTCGCTCCGATGTAGACCCTGCTCCAATGACTCATATAGCCGCAGAGCATATCCTTCAGGCGAGGCATGGCCTTTGCCGGAACGACATTCCTCAGAATCTTTTCCTCGAGCATCTAGCTATCCTCCACATACCTGGGCTTGGGGCCCAGGCATGCTCTTGATGGTTGGTTCATCTACCTACCTACCGCGCAGGTCCGACTCAGCCCCAGCGTGGGCCCCGATGGCGGCGCCGAGCGCCGCGAAGAGGGCAGCACCCGCCGGGCCTCCCAGCGCGGCCCCGATGACGGCTCCCACCATTCCGCCGAAACCACCGCCTCGCGCAGCTCCCTCGTGCTTCTTGGGCACTAGGCCGTAGCTCCCCTGACGACTCAATTGATACTCATTTCTCTTCCGCTGCATCTTGTTTCTCTCCTTTCGCAACATCATTGGGTTTGACATCGACAGACACCTGCTTTTCTTTTCGAGGAGCTCCGCCAGACCGCGTGCGGGCGCCGCTCTCGGCACGGCGCGCGCGAGTCAACTCGTCGCAAAGATCTTGCAGCCCATGCGCGCGAATAACCCTGGCGATGTAGCTCGAAGAGTTGATCTTGAGAAGAGCGCCGGCCGTACGCTTCACGCCCTTCGCGGCGCGCACCGCTCGTTCAACGACGGGACGATTGCGCGGATCCAGCCAATCCCGCGTCCCCTGAAGCTGGGCGAAGGACACGGGCCGTGGAGGTTGTACTGCCATGGCATTGACCGCAACGGGCTTGGGCGTCTCCGTGTTCTGACGTATCGCCTGAACCAGGTGGACGATCATCGGGACGACCTTCTTGAACTTCAGCGCCCACTCGAGCAGCTTGGATCGGTCATCCGGGTCGTCCGAGCCGAGCAACTGCATGAGTACCTGAATGCCCATGCCCACCAGGGGCGGTCCCTTGACGTCTTCCAACTCAACCCGCAGCCTGGCGTCGAGGGTGGAGATGATGTCGCTCGAGAAGTGGCTTGTGGAAAGGTGCTGGCGCAGCTCGGAGAGCAGGCTGACCGTGCGCAACTGGGCAAGCGCACCATCCAAAGCAGCTTGCGTCAACAGCACCGCACTCCCAGGCAACATGAAGGCCAGTTGGACGAACGCTCCCACCAGTTCGTCAACCTCCTCGTTATTGGCGATGGGAGGGGGTGACTTGAGGTGCTCCCCAAGGACGGCATCGAGTGATTCCGGGAAGGTGTCATGGTCTTTCGGGATATCGCTGTTGTTGAGCACCTGCGCTGTGAGGAGGATCTGCGAGGCGGTTCCAGTAGGGGGATAGGCCTCCTGCACCACGGCGTCAGGCAGATGGGAGATGCGAATGGGCGCCCCCCGCGAAGCAACGGCCGCGTAACGCATGGCATCGACCAACTCGGCCACGTTGCCCGGCCAGTCGTATCGAGTCATCAAGGTGCGCACGGGCTCCGTCGTCAGTCCGGAATGGCCCTCGTCCTTCAGGACCCGCTCCGCGATGAGGCAGATGTCGTCTGGCCGGTCACGCAGCGGAGGAAGCTCGATGTGACAGGCACTCAGGCGCTGGAGCAGGTCCGCTCGAAAGAGACCCTGGGTGACGGACTCGAGGAGGTTGGCGTTTGTCGCGGCAATGAACCGAGCATGGGTTCGCCGGACTTCCGTCTCTCCCACACGCCTGTACTCGCGCTCACGCAGCACGCGGAGCAACTTCGGCTGAACCTCGGGGGCGAGGTCTCCCACCTCATCGAGGAAGAGGGTTCCGTTCTCGGCCGCGGCGATCAGCCCCTCCCTGTCCCGAGAGGCCCCCGTAAAGGACCCCTTCAGGTGGCCGAACAGTTCGCTCTCGATGAGGCTTGCGGCAATGGCGGTGCAGTTGATCGGGCAGAGGGTCTTGCGGCCACTCATCGCATGGATGGCCTCCGCGAGCGCTCCCTTCCCCGTTCCCGTCTCACCCGTGATGAGGACGGACTCCTGACTGCGCGCATGGTCCATGGCGATCTGGAGCTGACAGAGCAGCTGGATGTCTTCAGTGATGAAGCGATCGAGGGCGGACTCCTTCTGCTTGTAGCGCAACAGCCACTGACGCAAACCCGCTTCGTCGACAGGAATTTCGACCCCTACGATGCCGCCCGGAAGCATGCTGATGCGGCAACGGTCATCTCCATCCCGGGCCCGGCGTTCCCACTCCGAAGCAAGCTCGCGCAACAGGTCCTCCAAGCCATGTGCCGAGGCTCTTGCCCTTCCAACGGATTCGAGCGGGGTCCCCGTCAGTAGAGCAAAGGAGGACAGCCCCTCATCAGACGGGTGAGGCAGTTGGAAAAGCTCGCGGAGTGCCAGAGCCCAGGCCCGCGACCATGCGCGGTACTGGTAGACGGGAAGGCGCGCCAGGAGCACCTCTTCGGGTAGGACTCGAATGTTCACGGACTTGCGTTTAGCGCGAACCGTGCCAAGAGCCCGAGCCCTGTGAAATCAAGCACTTATAATCTGACACTCCCAAGGGGGAGGCCTGAGCTCCCACCAGAGAGCGCTCCAGAGGCACCTCCAGAGCATGGTGTAAAGGAAGACTACCTCCACCCACATTCACCACACAATAGAGCCTCTTGACAGCAACTGTGGGCACAAGTAGCCTACAGATCATTCGATGCAGGAAGAGTCCCTTGCATCAAGCGGCAGTAAAGCGCGCCGATTTCCTCTTTCGGGGGTCGCGCTCAAACAAGTAACCGCCTAAAGGGACCGACACCGCTCGTAATCGGTGCCCTCCCCTCAAGACGTCTGTCAGTACTCCCGTTGTCTGCCTAAAACAGCAGTGCGGATCAGGAGAGGTGCCTCATGCGCAACGACAACAAGAAGAGCTGCCCACGTTGCAACCATTACGGCCCCATCGAGCAGGACTTCGGCTACCGAATCATGAACCGCCGCCACGTGCGCCCACAGTCGTGGTGCAGAGCATGCCGGAGCCGAGCGAAGCACCTCCTCGTGAGTCTGCCCCCCAAACAAACCATTTCCAGATAGTGATTCATCTCCAAGCCCCGGACATGGTTGTTGTCCATAGGCGGTAGCGAGCAAACACCAGCGGGTTGAGATGGTGCAGGTGTGGAAGTACGTGAACGCAAGCACTGGAGGAGAGATGCCAGGCAAGAACTGGAACTCGAAAACACGCGAATGGAGCGATGTTGTAAGACCCGAGACGAAGGAGAAAGCCGCGCGCGCCCATGAGATGCGCAACGCGGGTAACTCTATTGCCAAGATCGCCAAGACGCTTGGTGTGAGCAACTCGAGAGTCTACGAGCTACTGAGGACGTAGGAGCATTGCGACATCGCCATGCAGCCACGCTTCCCACGGTGGCCCCCGCGCCAGTGCTGCCTCGTCCACCTCTATAGGCCTCGCGGTGGAGGTGGACAATAGCAGTGTGCGGGAGAGCAGGTCTCGGGTAACGACGAGAGGTGGAAGACTCCTCACCTCTCGCACTGGTAGAATCGGGAGTGGGTCCTACATGCCTCGTTCCCCATCCTGGCCAGCCCTGCGCATCCTGGTGCCTTTGCTCCTCGGGGTGTGCACTCCGTCCACCGTGTATGCCGGGGAGACCTTCTGCGGGACGGGCTCCTCTGCTTACGAGGTACGAGAGCATCAGCGGGCGAAGAAGGAAATACGGGAGAAGGCGGAGTTCCTCTGCCGCCATCAGCTCCTTCCTTGGCCGGTGCTCTCGCGTCTCCCGAAGGGCGTTCCCCCCTCCGAGCTCATCCGGCAGGAGGACCTCGACTTCCTCCAACAACACCCATCCCAGGAGCCCCTCACGGAGCTCGACACCCACGGTCTCCATCGGGCGCTGGCCCACTTCGCCGAGTGCCGGGTCGAGGTGTGGCACCTGGGCGGACGGGCCATGGCCTCCATCCGGGAGAGCCGGCCTCGATGGGAAGATCCATCCCTGCTGACGCCCGAGGTGCTCTCCCCACAGACGCCAACGCGGCGCATGGCGGCCCTGGTGCGATGGACCTTGCGTCACCCCGACACCGTCACCCGCCAGCACGAGCTGGCATTCCAGCGCACCCCCGCGGGCTGGCGCGCCGCCTACCTGCTTCCAGAAGAGGAGGAGCGCCGCACGAACCCCATCGACTTGAGCCGCTGCCCCGCTCAGCGCGAGGGGGTGGCTGGCAGAGCCTTCGAGCAGGACATGACTCCACCCAGGCTGATTTCCGGCGCGATGCCTCCCTGGACGCGAGAGGCTGTCGAGGCGCGCATCCAGGGCCTCTTCACCGCCCGGTGCCGCCTCACCCGCGAGGGCGAGCCCCGGGAGTGCTGCGTGGTCAAACCTCTCCCCTTCATGGACGAAGTCATCCTTCGCGCCCTGTCGAAGATGCGCTTCACGCCCGTGGAACAGCAGGGCAAGCCCGTCGAGGTGGAGTATGACTTCAAGTTCCGGATGATGGCGGCTCGCATCCACCCCTGTGAATCGCCCGTACCGCCATACATTGAGCTCGCATTGCCGGCCGCCCCGAATACAAGACCTTGATCAGACATATGGGAATTCCCGTCTTGTCCTGTGATAAAAGGAAAGCCTACGCTGCCATCCGCATTCCACCCCTTGCGGAAGGAAGCCTCCATGCACGCTGTGCGTCATGTGTTGTTGCTGGGTTCCGTTCTCACCCTCGCTGCCTGCGGCGGCAGCGAGCCGGAGGTCGAGTCCGAGCCGCTGGGTCGGACCCAGGCCCCCTTGCACCAGGCCGCGCCGGACCGGCGCATCGAGGGGGCGTACATCATCAAGGTGAGGGATGGCGGGGAGGCCCGCTCCGTCGCGGCGGCGGCGGGTGTGTCGCCGCGGACTGTCTACGCCCTGCTCAATGGCTTCGCGGCAACGCTGGACGCGGACCAACTCCACGCCCTGCGGAGCCATCCCCAGGTGGAGTACGTGGAGGAGGACCAGCTCTTTGAGAAGGCCACCACCCAGACGCAGGCCCCCTGGGGTCTGGACCGTATGGACCAGCGTGGCCTGCCCCTGAACGGCACCTACAGCTACACCAGCACCGGTTCGTGCGCGAACGCGTACATCATCGACACGGGCATCAACGTCACACACACCCAGTTCGGAGGGCGTGCCTCCAACGCCTATGATGTGTTCGGCGGCACCGGCGCCGACTGCCAGGGTCACGGAACCTTCGTGGCGGGCATCGTGGGCGGTAGCACCTACGGCGTGGCCAAGGGCATCAAGCTGCGCGGTGTGCGCGTGCTGGACTGCGCCGGCTCTGGCAGCACCTCGGGGGTCCTCTCAGGCATCGACTGGGTGCGCAGCAACCACGTCAAGCCCGCCGTGGCCACCCTCAGCCTCTGCGGTGCCTACTCCACCGCGTTGAATAGCGCGGTGACCAACCTGGTCAACTCGGGCGTGTTCGTGGCCGTGCCCGCTTGCAACAACACCGCGGATGCCTGCAGCTACTCGCCCTCCAGCGCCACGGCCGCCACCACCGTCGGCTCCACCACCAACACCGACGCCCGTGCCGCGTACTCCAACTACGGAAGCTGCGTGGATATCTACGCGCCCGGCTCCAGCATCACCTCGGCCTGGTACACCACCGGCACCGCCACCACCACCATGAGTGGCACCTCCGTATCCGCTGGCTATGTGGCGGGCCTGGCTGCCCTCTACAAGTGCACCTACGGCGACGCGTCCCAGGCCACCATCGAGGCGTGGCTCAAGAGCCAGGGCACCACCCTCCCGTTCGGTAAGCTCATCTACCAGGGCGGGCTCTGACAGGTCTTCAGCTGGCCTGAGGCGTCCTCAGAGTGCCCAGTGCACGGACAGGTGCACCTGGGCCGAGGGCCGGACATCCGCCGAGCCGTCATGCCGGGGCGAGCGCGTGAGCCCGGCAGTGCCCTCCACCCCCAGCAGGAGCCGCTCCGACAGGGGATACGTCACGGAGGCGAAGGGGCCCACGCCCCAGATGAGGCCCCACCGTGGGGGTTCCTTGATGCCGAAGATACGTCCGGCCTGCTCTTCGTCCACCCGGGTGATGGATTGCCGCACCCAGGTACCCTGTCCCTCCGCCCCGAGGGTGAGCTCCACCGGTCCCGCGTGCAGCAGGAAACCCGCGCCCAGAGACAGCCGCAGCTCCGACTGCGAGAGGGAGAAGGTCTCGCGCTCCATCCGAGCCCGCGTGAAACCCAGCCGTGCGTGCGCCGCGACTTGGGACCCTCGGTGCCGCAGTCCCAGCTCGCCGAAGTGCTCCGGCGCCATGCCACGCACCGACCCCGTGGACAACGCGTAGCCGATGCTCACATCCCACGGACGCAACACCAGCGGCTCGCTTCCTCGAAGGCGGACGCCCTCAAGTGGAACACGAACGAAGTCGGCGCGCGTCACCACCCGCTCCGCCCGCTGGCCGAGCAGCACGTCCGTGGCCTCCGCGAACCGTCCCCGCGGAAGCACCACCCGGTAGCGACCGGGCCTCACCGCCAGGCGCGTGGACTCGCCCTTGTACTTGCGAATCTCCGCCACCAACTCCTGCCGGTGGTCCGCCACCCAGAGACTTCCCTCCACGTCCTCGCCGAGCACCAGGCTGGCCCCAAGACGCGCCGGGCGGGCCATCACCCACTCGCCCCAGCCGCTCAGGCGAATGTCGAAGCTCGGGTGCTGCGTCCCCGCACCGCTCAGCGAGGAACCCGCCAGCGTGTGACGCCAGGCATAGGCGTAGAGCTCGGCGAGGGAGATGGCGCCATCCCCGTCTCCATCCGCCAGGCCGCGCAGGGCCGAGAGCACATGGTGCGTGAAGAGCGAGCCATGCAGGGATGGCCACTCCTGGGCGGGCTCCCCCTCTGCGGCGGACATCAGCAGCACCGTCCCCTCCACCTGCGAGGGAACTTCAAGACGAACCGGCACCTCGTGGGAGACGGGCACGCCGCCCTTCGCCCGAGCGGGCACGGGCGTCCGGCATGCATCCACGATGGCGAGCCTCAGCGAGGCGGGCGTGGCCGCGAGCCACTCCTTCAACTCGGCCAGGGGCAACCGTGTCCCCTCGAGGTGCAGCGCCTCTGCGTCGGCATGAGAGGAGACATAGAACACCAGGGCACGCGGCCCATGAGGCTTTGAGCGAACCAACACCCGTTGTGCCTCGGCGAGCGCGCGACGGACCGCCGCTGCATCTCCCGCAGTCACCAGGAAGGCGTGCTCGGGAGAGACGCCTCCCACCTCCAGCAGCAGTTGGTGAAAGCGCCCGGCATCCGCCTCGGCGTACTCCAGGGGTGCATCCCCGCCGATCCCCACATTGCTGCCCACCACCACTGCCACCCGCAGCTCGTCCGCCGCTCCGGCAGCCCAGGCTCCGGAGCACAGCAGCAGCGCGGCCAGCGCGACCCACCTCACCGCGACCCCTTCCGATGGAAGCGCGCCACCGACTCACCCGGCAACCCAGAATCCTCGAAGCGCAGCCCACCGGCCTGCTCGAAGGCACGGCGCAGCGTCGCTTCGATGTCCCGCTCCTCCAGCGGCTCCGGGCTGAAGAGCAGCGTGATGCGCTCCTCGCCCCGCCAGTCATCCAGCACCACGCCACCCGGCAGCAGGTGCTCTCCCGGCGCGAGCGGCACACTGCGCGAGCCCTCCGTGGGGAAGTAGCGGGTGAAGTGCCCCGCGTCATCCTGGTTGGCGATGAAGACATAGCCCTTCTCCGGGACGACCACGCGGAAGCGCAGCGTGTCTCCGGGCAGCAAGGGCTCCCCTTCCGGCATGGGCATGGCGGGCTGGCCCTCGCGGCTGACGAGCACCTCCATTCGGACCGCGGGCGCTCCCTTGAGGTGGACGGGGAGCGAACCTCCGGGCTGCTCGTCCGGTCGCATCGCGCGGGGCAGCACCACCAGGAGAACCAACGCCAGGGCCACCGCCGCGGGGAGCGCCCCGAATGCCCACACGGGCCTCCTCCACCAGGAGACGCGGCGCTCCCGCTCCACGATGCGCGCCGCGAAGGCACGCGCCGGCCGAACCTGGAGGAAACGGGCCCGCTCCTCACGAAGGGCCGCCACTCGCGCCTGACAGGCGGCACAGACACGCACGTGCTCTCCCACGTCTGGAGCCTGCGCCTGCCCCTCGGGCACGAAGGCCAGCGTCTCGAGCGCCCGCGCCGAAGGATGGCCCGCCTCGCGGGAGGCTCGGAGGAACTCGAAGTCCGTCATCCTGTACCTCTCCTCGCCTTGCTTCCCGTCAGCAGCCGGGTGGCCACGGCTTTGAATTCCGCGAGCCGCTCCTTCACCGTCTTGCGCGAGCACCCGAGGCTCTCGGCCACCTCGTCCTGCGTGCACTCGTCCAGGTAGTAGAGGACCGCGGTGTCGCGCACGCGCTCCTTGCACGCCGCGAGCACCTGACCGAACAGGTGGAGTTGCTCGGACGGGTCCGGAGCGGCGGTCTCCTCGGGGAGCGAGCCCTTCACGTCCTCGGAGGGAACCTGGCGCGCACGCCGGCGCAACAGATCCAGGCAGTGCCGGTCCGCGATGCGGTAGAGCCAGGGCAGCGGCTCCTGACCTTGAAGCGTGTGGGCATAGCGCCAGGCGCGCAGGAACACCTCGTGCAACGCATCATCCGCCTCGGCCTCGGATTGAAGGAGGCGGACGCAGCGGCGGTGCACGGCATACCCGTACAGCGCATACCATTGCTCGAGCGTCGCCGCGTCCATCCCCACTCACGGGCACACGTGCCGCGAGGCCTCCAACGCCAGCGAAGTGGAGGCCGGGAGCGCAACAAATGCCGGAGCCCCGTTCTCAGGCCGCCGCCCCCCGAGGAGGCTGAACCCCCGAGGCAAATCATGCGGCCACTCCGCCCACGTCCCCGAGCGCTCACGTGGCAGGACACCGTCCACAAAGAGCACGGCCAGCCCGGAATCCAGTGAGGTGGCCACCACGCGCTCCGGCTTCATCCCGTCTAAGCCCAAGTCCAAAGCTCCATTGCGGTTGTCATCCTGGAAGAAGACGATCCACCCGAGCGACAAGCGGCCCTGCCCACCAAGAGGCTCCAGCGCGAGCTGGGCGGCCGGCACGGGAGTCGTGGACAGCGGCAATACGAAGCTCGAGGGAAAGTGCGGCTGGAAGGACATCGGCTGCAGGAGCGCGTCCTGCTCCGTCCCGCACGAGGCGCTCTCCGTCAACAACAGGGAGGAGAGGTGCTCCATGGCGGCGAGGTCCGGCGCCCACGCCAGGGTCATCGCCGTGGGGCTCCGTCCGTTGCCGAGCCGCGCGCCGAGCTCTCCCTCGAGAATGGCCACGGGCTCGACCGGATACGTCTCGTCCGCCAGTCCGTACTCTCCGCAGCCGCTCGCTCCCACCAATAGGGAGGCCAGCCACGAGGTGAGGCGCGACACGCGTGCGTGTGGAGGGCTCATCTGCCGTTTCGACTCCGGCGCCGCAGCGCCCACAGTGCCACCATTGAGAACATCAAGGGCCCACCGCCTCCGGTGGCCGCACTGCAACCCCAGGGCTCCTCGGGCTGCGCCTTTAGCTCGGGCTCCGCCGCCACACAGTCTACCGCAGGAGCCCCGGGAGGATAGATGGTGCACATGGCCTGTCGTGAGCCCTCGTCGATGACAGACAGCGAGTCCTCTCTCGAAGGATAGGTGGGGAACATCGTCGAGCGAGTGTCTGGCGAGTGGTCCAAACCCAGCGCGTGCCCAACTTCGTGCGTCACGACGCCCTGGAGGTCGAGGACATCGGCCTGGGAGAAGACAGCCACCGCATTGATCTCTATGTCCGCGTCGAGAATCTGTCCCGTGCGCCCCTTGTAGGTGGTCGTCGTCAGGGCCAGGGTTTCCGCCGAGTGCTGCCAGCAGTCCTCGCTTCCCGCGTCCCCTGGCTGCGAGCAGGTCCGGTCCCGCAGGAGGATGATGTTCTCGTTCGCGCCCTCGATGACGTAGCCCACCTGCCGCGAGGCCGTGGCAGGCCCATCAGAGATACGGAGGCTCGTACACCCCACGAGGATGTCATCCCAAGCCAGGAGCGCGCGGCCCACGGACTGCTGACGCGCCGCGCAGTCCGGCTCGCCGGGCATGCACTGCTGCTGGTGGAAGGTGAGCGAGCTGCCCCCCTGCCACCACAGGCAGTGTCCCTCGGGAGCGTTCTCGGTAGGAAACCCACGGGTGCGGACCGCGGGAGGTGGAGACGTTGGCTCATCGAGCGCGGGGAGCTGCATGGAGCGAGGAGCGGGAGGAGCCGCGTCGCGGCCCACCCCGAGCACCTGGGCTCGGAGTGCCTGGATGTCCATCGTCCGCGCCTCAGTGGGGACGGGCTGGAGCGACAACGGGTCCACCAACCGCAGCGCCTCGGGAAGCTCCGCACGGGCGAGCACCTTGCGGCCCTCTTGCGAGCGCTGGACATGGAACGCCCCTTGAGCCAAGCCCACGACGCGCAGTCCCTCCGTTCCGCGTGCAAGGAAGAGCACCACCTCTTCACCGGACACGAGCTCCGGCGCACCACTGATGTGCTGGCGGAGGTCTCCAACGGTGCCTCCCGGCAAGACGACGTGCACAGAGGAGCGCTCCGCCGAGCCCCGGAGCACCTCGTCCGCCGTGACTTCCACATCGGTAACGATGCGCCCCGTACCTTGGACCTGACGGCTGGTGGCACGCACCACCCGGCCATGGACTACGAGGTCCGAGCCGCGGGTCAAGGCAGGCACATCGAGCGCCATCAAGGTCGAGGCCCGCGCCACGGGTGGGAGCAGGCAGAGGACCAAGGCCCCAAACAGGTGAAGCGTCATGCAACGCAAGGGACCTGCCAGGCCCAAGCCGGTTCCGGGGTGTCTCATCGTGTTCCTCCTGGAGTGATTTCCGTCACATCGACCCCAGGACCGAGGAAGCAGGCAGAATTGGCACCCCCTTTTTTTCCTACCCAGGCGAATGGCCGAGCCCAGCCCCCATGGGAAGGGCGACGAGTTGCTGCGACGCACTGCCCACCCGCATGTGACGCGCCTCACAGCGGCCAGGCAGGTCTCGTGCGAGACTTTGCCGCGGAAAATGGGTCATGACACATTGCCCGACTGTCCAGCGAATGGGCGATAGCTGGTGAAGGAGAAGCAGTGGCACACCGGGCGGGGTACATCCTTCACCAGCAGCTCCATGCCAGCCATCGGTCGACGCTCTTCCGAGCCACCCGGCTCAGCGACCAGTGCCCGGTCATCCTCAAGCTGACCACCAGCGATTATCTCGACCGGCGCAGGACCCTTGAGCTCCGCCGCGAGTACGCCATCGCCCGCCGCGTCGAAGGCGAGGGGATCGTCCGGGTCCTGGGTCTGGAGGAGTTCCCTGACCGCGCGGCGCTCGTCCTGGAAGACTTCGGTGGCATCTCCCTGCGCCAGCTGCTGGACGAGCGCGGACCCCTGGACGTGAGCACCTTCCTCGACTTCGCCGTGCGCATCAGCACAGCGCTGGGGCACATCCACCACCACGGGGTCATCCACAAGGACATCAAACCCCAGAACATCATCGTCAACCCCGCCACCGGGGTGCTGAAGATCACCGACTTCTCCCTCGCGGTGGGACTGTCGCTGGAGGTCGTTCCCCCCGAGCTGCCCACACACCTGACGGGCACGCTGGCCTACATGGCGCCCGAGCAGACCGGACGCATGAACCGGGGCGTGGACTACCGCGCGGACTTCTACGCCTTAGGCGCCACCTTCTTTGAGCTGCTCACCGACCGCCGCGTCTTCACCACGAACGCACCGTTGGAGCTGCTCCACGCGCACGTGGCCCAGGCACCACGCTCACCGCGAGACCTCGTCCCCGACGTGCCGGAATGCCTCGCGGCCATCATCCTCAAGCTGCTGGCCAAGGCTCCGGAGGATCGCTACCAGAGCACCTGGGGGCTTATTGCCGACCTGAGGGAGTGCCAGCGTCAACTCCGCGAAGAGGGCACAGACCGGTCCTTCCCTCTGGGCACCGAGGATCATTCCCACCAGTTCCGCCCGCCACAGGGACTCTACGGACGCGACTCGGACATTGCCCTGCTCACCGGCACATATGCACGCGCCGCGACCGACCGCGGCCAGCTCCTGCTCATCTCCGGCCCGGCGGGTATTGGCAAGTCCTCGCTCGTCAACGAGCTGTACCGGGTGACGGCCATCAGCCGGGGGCTCGTGGCCTTCGGCAAGTGTGACCAGTTCCTGCGCAGCGAGCCCTTAGATGCCGTCCGTCAAGCCTTGCAGAACCTGGTGCGACAGACGCTCGACGAGGGAGATGCGGAGACGGTCCTCCTGCGCGAGCGCATCCGGGAGGAAATCGGGACGAACATCGCAGTCCTAGTTGAGGCCGTCCCCGAAACCCGCGCGCTGCTGGGCGACCAACTGACGCCTGCCCCGCTCCCCGCCTCCGAATCCAGGAACCGCCTCACCCTGGTACTCGCGCGAACCATCCAGACATTCGCGACTCCCGAGCGCCCGCTCGTCCTCTTCCTGGATGACCTGCAGTGGGCCGACAACACCACGCTCACGCTGCTCCAAACACTCGCCCGGGATCCCACCACCCGGCATCTCCTGATTGTCGGTGCCTACCGCGAAGCGGAGGTCTCCACGCTCCATCCACTCTCCCTCGTGCTCGACGAACTGCGCGCCGCCGGCACGCATTGGGAGCAAATCCATCTGGTGCCATTGAGCATCGAGGACGTCGCTCGGATGGTACACGAGGCCACCGCCGCGGATGCTGGACGCGAGCTGGAACTCGCCCGCTTCATCCACTCGAGAACAGGAGGGAACCCCTTCTCCGTCAAGGCGTTCCTCCGCTTCCTGCACGGGCAGGGCCTGCTCCGCTTCGACATGCGGAGCCACCAGTGGGAGTGGGACCTCGCCTGCATCGAAGCCCAAGATATCCCCGACGACATGGCCGCGCTGATGGCTGCCGATAGCCGCCGGCTGCCTCCGCAGACCCGCGCACTGCTCCAGCGCGCGGCGTGCCTGGGCGCGACATTTGGCTTCCGTGATCTCACGGTGGTCCACGGGACCACCGCCGGGGAGACGGCGCGAGCCCTCTGGACCGCCATCGAACGGAGGCTCGTGCTGCCACTCGGCAGGGATTATGTGCTGCTTGACCCCCAGGGCGGCATGACAGAGCCAACGGACCTGAATGTCTCCTTTCGCTTCGTGCACGACCGCGTCCGGCAGGTCGCCTATTCGCTCATTCCCGAGGACGAGCGCGCCGCGAGGCATCTGGAGGTGGGCCTGCGACTGTACGAGGATGCCCGCGCCACGAATACGCTCGACGAGCGGATGTTCGCCATCCTGCCGCACCTAGGCCACGCACCAGAGCGCATCAGTTCAGACACGCTGCGGCTGGAGTTGGCCGATCTCCACCTGGCGGCGGGACGCCGGGCGAAGAGTTCGGGTTCGTACCGCACCGCCTGCGAACTCTTCCGAACGGGCGATGTGCTCATCTCTTCAGCAGTACGGGAACAGGAGCACGAGCGAACCTTCGCGCTCCAGAAGGAGCTCACGGAGTCCCTCTATCTGGCGGGTGACATCGAGGCGGCAACTTCCGGCTTCTCCACCCTACTCGCCCAAGCGCGCACCCCGGCCCAGCAAGCCAGCGTCCTCTGCCTGCAAGCCATCCTGAGCACCCTCGACTATCGGCACAACAAGTCGCTGGAATGCGGCTTCGACGGCCTACGCCTGCTCGGAATCGACATTCCTGCCTCGCCCGACGATGCCACCCTCGCCAAGGAACTGCAAACGGTAGAGGCCGCATTGGCGGGCCGTAACACCACGGAGCTGCTTGAGCTGCCCTCCATGAGCGATCCCACCGCACAGCTCACCTCCGAACTGCTGGGCGCCATCATGATCGCCGCCTACTTCACCTCCCAGAAGCTCCTCATCCTCCTGACGCTCCGGCAGGTCCGGCTAAGCTTGGAGTATGGCAACAGCCGCTTCTCGCCCTATGGCTTCGCCGCCTATGGCTTCGTCGTATCGGCCATCCGCGACGACCCCGCCGCCGGCCGGCGGTTCAGCCTGCTCGCCATCGAGCTCGCCACGCGCGCCCACGACCCTCAGCAGCGTGCGCGCGCCCTCTACATCCATGCAGGCTACATCGAGCATTGGACATCAAGCGCACGCGCCAGCATCTCCCAGCTCGCCGAGGCCTACAAGCTCCTCCTAGAGAATGGGGATTGGCAGCACGTGGGACATTGCTTCACCTTCCTATCCTGGCGGTGCCTCGCCCTGGGAGAGCCGCTCCAGGCAATCCTCGCGGAGAATCAGAAGTTCATCGATCTGCTCGGAGTCGGGAAGGATTCCGTCAACCTCCACCTCCTCCGGTTCTTCCGGCAGACGTTGCAGCTGCTAACCGGGGCTCAGGACGTGCCGCGGCAGACCCCTGAGCTCACCCACTTCGGACCAGCAGCCAGGGCCTACGCCACGCAGGTGCTGCTCGAGCAGCATTATCTGTTCCGCCAACTCGAGCAGGCGATGGCTCAGGCAGAGGAGAATGCCACGCTGATACGCGCCATCCCTGGGGCATTCCTGCTGACCACGCACGCCTTCTATTACGCGCTGAGCGCAGCCGCAGTGTACCCGGGAGCCAGTGAGAGCCGAAAGCAGGAGTTGCTCGCGGTCATGGAGCAGCAGCGTGCATACCTGGAGAAGTGTGCCTGCCGAGCGCCGGAGAACTTCTCGCCTTATCACCTGCTGGTACGCGCGGAGCTCGCCCGTGTGAGGGAGCAACACATCGAGGCGCACATTCGGTACGAGGAAGCCATCGCCGCGGCACGCGCCAGTGGCTTCACCAGCGTGGAGGCCATCGCCTGTGAACAGGCCTGCCGCTTCCAAGCAGACCTGAGCCGTCCACCCCTGGCCGCAGCCTACCTGGTGGAAGCCCTCAACGCGTACGAGCGGTGGGGGGCGACGGGCAAGGTCCATCTCCTCGCCACCGAGCATGCACACCTCCTGCATTCCTACAGCAGCACCCTCGGTGCCTTGGATTACAAGCTCCAGCGTGCCGGCTCCCCGGCGGCTCGATCCATGGGTGGCGAGTATCCACAGCACCACTCCACCCCCGACCTGTCCAGCACCGAGTCGCTCAACGAGGCGCTCGACGTGTCCTCGATGATGAAGGCCTCCCAGGCCATCTCCAGCGAGCTGCACTTCCCACAGCTCGCCGCCAACCTCATCGACATCCTGATGGAGAGCACGGGAGCCCAGCGCGGCGTGCTGGTGCTCCAGCGGGAGGAGGACTTCTTCATCGAGGCCTCCGGCGAGGTAGGCAGTGGCAGCAGTCCCCTCGTTCCCGCGCAGCGCCTGGTCCACAGCGACGCGCTCTGCCAGAGCATCGCCGAGTTCGTGCTGCACACCGGCAGCCCCCTCCTCATCGACGATGCCTCCGCCCAGGAGCCCTACCGCGACGAGCCTTGCATCATCCGGCGCAACGTCCGCTCGGTGCTCTGCGCCCCCATCCTCCACCGCAAGCAGGTCCTCGGCCTTTTCTACCTGGAGAACAACCTCATCGCGGGCGCCTTCAACGCCAACCGCCTCCGGGTCCTCAGCATGCTCTCGGCCCAGGCCGCCATCTCCCTGGAGAACGCCGGGCTCTACCGCAAGCTCGAGGAATCCAACCGCACCCTGGAGCACCGCGTCCAGGAACGCACGGAGCAGCTGCACCACAAGAACGCCGAGCTCCAGCGTGCACTGGAGAGCCTCAGGGCCATGCAGGCGCAGATCATCACCCAGGAGAAGCTCGCCTCCCTGGGCTCGCTCACCGCCGGCATCGCCCACGAGCTGAAGAATCCCCTGAACTTCGTGAAGAACTTCTCCGAGCTCTCGCTCGAGCTCTTGCCTGAGCTGAGCGAGGCGGTGCAGCGCGCCCAGGCCACTTCAAAACGAGAGGAGCTCGACACCCTGCTGAGCGAGCTCAAGCAGAACATCTCCAAGGTGCGCGAACACGAGCAACGTGCCAGCAGCATCATCAATGGAATGCTGCGGCACGCACGCAACAACCGAGGAGAGCCGCAACCCACCTCCATCAATCAGTTGGTGGAAGAGACCCTCCGGCTCGTTCAACAAGGGCTGCGCGCTCGGAGTCCTCCCCGTCACGTGACTGTCGACATTTCCCTCGATGAAGCCATGCCGCACCTCTGCCTGGTGCCCGAGGACTTCCGCCGCGTCGTCCTCAACCTCTTGGACAACGCCTGCTACGCAGCCCATGAGAAGGCTCGGCAGCCCGAGACGGTCGAGCCGCCTCGGCTGAAGGTGTCCACGCGCTGGACTGGGAGCGAGGTGGAGATCCGAGTGCGCGACAATGGCCCTGGCGTCCCCGCCTCGGTGCGCGACAAGCTCTTCACGCCCTTCTTCACCACCAAGCCCACGGGTGAGGGAACCGGGCTGGGCCTGTCGCTCAGCCACGACATCATCGTCGCACTCGGTGGAAAACTGAGGGTGGAGTCCGAGGAGGGACACTACGCGGAATTCACCATCCTGCTCCCAGGAGCGCTGGCGCGTCCTTCCGCGTGACTGTCGTGTTGTTGCAAAAAAAGAGTCGGGGAGGAGCCGCCCCCCAGCAGCTCCCCCCCGACGTGGTTCCCCAGGTACTACCCCCGAGACATCCCCTACGCGTCGTACTACCCCCAGTCACACGTAACCCCAACACTCCAAACCGACCCGCCCTACCCCAACCCCCCGTGCTGCCCCGTCACGTCGACGAGGCGAATACAAAGCATTCCGCATGCCAGCGGGGAGCCAGAGGCAGGCACCTGAGATTTCAAGCGCTTACCGAGCCGCAGTGGGCAGCCCCTGCCGTGGAGACAGTAAGACCTACGGTCCGACGGACAGAGTGTCAGGGCAGCCACGGCCTCCGAACAGGCACACCTGATCCCCTCATGCAACCCAGTTGCATGTATACGGGGATTACACTAGAGGCGTTGCTCGAGGGATTCCGACGATGCCTGGCTTGAATGCGGCGCGATCTCGCGGGCGTAGCGCCCCCGTGTTGGCGGAGTTGTGCTCCCGCGTGGAGCTGCCGGACCATGTCAATGCACTGAGCTGGAGCCCGAATGGCGCGCTGTTGGCAGCCGCCTCTCTCGCGGGTCCGGTGTTCCTCCTGGACGGAGGAAGCGGCGAGGTGCGGCGCGAGCTGCGTGGCCACGACGGAGGAGCCATGTGCGTGGGCTTCTCTCCGGATGGAGCGTGGCTGGCCAGCGGGGGACAGGATGGCACGGTGCGCCTGTACAGCGTGGCGGACGGCGCGCTGAAGGCCGAGCAGCCCTCGGGAGGCGGCTGGGTGGAGCACCTGGCGTGGGCGGCGAGTGGGAAACACCTGGCCACAGCGGCGGGGCGCGTGGTGCGGGTGTGGTCCTCGCGGCTGACGCACCTGGGTGGCTTCGAGTCACACCCGGGCACGGTCTCTGGGCTGTACTGGTTGGAGGAGGAGGGCGAGGTGGTGGCCTCGTGCAACGGAGGGCTGTTCCGCTCGGCGCCGGGGAAGAAAAAAACCACGGGCCACCTGCCCTACAAAGGAGCCATTCAGGCGATGGCGCAGAGTCCGGACGGACGCTTCATCGCCGTTGGCTGCCAGGATGGCACGGCCTTCGTGTGGAAGCTGGGCTCGACCCGGAGCTTCTCCATGCCAGGCCACCAAGGGAAGGTGCGCGTCCTGGCGTGGAGCCCGCAGAGCACGAGGCTGGCAACAGGGGACGCGGAGGCCATCAACCTCTGGCAGCTGTCCGGCCCCGGCGCTGGAAAGGAACAGCCGCACCGGTTGGAGGCCCACCAAGGACGCGTGACGGGCCTCTTCTGGCGGAAGGATGGGCTGCTCGTGTCCACTTCTGAGGATGGCACGTTGCGCGGCTGGCTCCCGCTCCAAGGTGACAAGCCCCTCTTCACGGTGGAGGCGGACGAGCCGCTCTCAGGACTGGTGCTGTCACCGGACCGAGTACACGTCGCCGCAGCGGGAGTTCACGGACGCGCCTTCATCTTCCGCCTGCCAGCGCTATCGCGGTGACAGGGCCTAGAGCAGATCCAAGGAGAGGAACATCCGGAGCTCGGAGCCCGGCGGCGAGCGGTGCACCGCCCCCTGCCCCTGGTTGCCAGGCCAGGCCTCCCCTTTGAGCAGACCCACGGCGAACGGGGCCATCCTCCGCGGCACGGCTCCCGGGCGAGCGTCCAGCGGGGAGTGCTGGACATCCGCCTCATCGAGATACTCGGTGCCAGCGCCCTTATAGGTGCACACCAGCCGTACGCCCACCCGGTCCACATGGAAGCGGGGGCACATGGGGGCATCCAACGTGCCCAGCCGCAGCCCTACCCGCTCCGCATCGAAGAGGTCCGCATACAGCTCCACCAGTCCCGCCAGCTCCTGGCGGAAACGCTCACGACCCGGTGAATCGGGCAACGGGGCCAGCACACCGCCCAGCTCCGCGTCTCCCACGCGCGTCTCCCTCACTTGGAGGAAGCGATACGTGGCGCAGACCTCCTCCAACCAGTGCGCCAGCGCCGCGTCCGCCGGGCGCTCCCAGACACAGACGTTGAGGTGCTTCTCGAAGATGGCGGTCAGGTCGGCAACCTGCTCCACGGTGATGACGGAGGGCGGGGACAGACGGGTGGCGGGCAAGGACATGCCTTCACCACTAACGCAACATCATTGCATCTGCAACGCCGTGACCCACAGCCTCGCTATCGAGCGGCCCAAAGGAATCGGGGAGGAGCCGCCCCCATGCAGCTCCTCCCCGACTCACTTCCCCATCGCTACCCGAAGAGTCCCCCGACTCGTCGACTTCCCCCCAACCCCCCCGTCCCCCCAACAACCCACCCCGACCAACCCGCCGCCCTGAAAGCCGCCCTACCCGTCTTGATGCTCCAACCCCGCCCTGCCCCAACCCACTCGCCCTGCCCCAACCACCGGTCCTGCCCCGTTACCTCTACGCGACGGACATAGAGCATCCCGCGTGCCAGCAAGGCCGTGGGGGCAGATGCCTGTGATTTCAGTGAGTTATCGAGCCGCCTCGGATAGCACCGGCCCTGGAAGCGGTAAAAGCTACCGGGCGCGTGCTTCAGGTTCGGCCTCAGGAAAAAGAATGAGCCGGGTCACGGACATGTCACGCGACCCGGCTCCCCTGCATGCGTCCACTCAGGCGAGCACCTGACCGCCGGTGACGCCAAGGATTTCGCCGTTCACGTAGGTCGACTCGTTCGAGGCGAGGAACACGAACGAGGGCGACAGCTCCACCGGCTGCGCGGCCCGACCCATGGGCGACTGCTGGCCGAACTTCTTCACCTTCTCGGCGTCGAAGGACTGCGGGATGATCGGCGTCCACACAGGGCCCGGGGCCACGGCGTTGACGCGAATGCCACGCTCGATGAGCTCCTGCGCCAGCCCCTTGGTGAAGGTGACGATAGCCCCCTTGGTGGCCGCGTAATCGAGGATGCCTGGCGATGGCTGGTAGGCCTGGATGGAGGCCACGTTGATGATGGAGGAGCCGGGCTTCATGTGCGGCAGCGCGTAGCGCACCAGGTGGAACATCGCGAGGATGTTGGTGCGGAAGGTGCGCTCAAGGCGATCGGCCGTGAGCTCCTCGAACTTCTCCACCTTCTTGCCCTGGAAGGCCGCGTTGTTGACGAGCACGTCGATGCGACCAAAGCGCTTCACCGTGTCCTCGATGATGCGCCGGCAGACGTTCTCATCGGTGAGGTCGCCCTTGAGCGAGAGCACCTGGTGTCCCGAGTCCTCCACGACACGCCGGGTCACCTCGGCATCTGGATCTTCGTTGAGGTAGGCGAAGGCCACGTCGGCGCCCTCTCGGGCGAAGGCCAGGCACACCGCGCGGCCAATGCCGCTGTCGCCACCGGTGACGAGTGCCACCCTGTCCTTCAGCCGGCCGAGCCCCTTGTAGGAAGTGAGGCCGTAGTCCGGCTCGGGTGTCATCTCGGCCTCGAGGCCAGGGTGTGACTGCTCCTGGCCGGGCAGAGGAGGCTTGGGTCCTGCTTCGCGGGGATTCTTCTGAGCCATGGGTGGGTCCTCTCGTGTTGACGACTACCCAGCCCACGGTGGGGAGGGCATCGACCCCTGGCAACCGCCGGGGTAGGGACCCTTGCCGGGAGGGCTGGCGGGCTCAGGGAATGATGGAGACCTCCACGTCCTCGGAGTGGACCAGACCGCCCTCGCAGCCGGCCACGCCCTCGCAGGTGAGCACCTGGGGAGCGGCGGTGCCGCTCAGGCGCAGGTGGTACTTGCTATTGGCGACGGTGTCCTCAGGAACGAAGAAGCGGGCCGCGTTGCCCTCCTGCTCCACCTGGAGGGAGGCCACGACGCCAGAGTCCAGATGGGTGAGGCTCGCCTGCACGGTTCCCTGAACGGTATCGGTCTCGGGCAGCCACACGTAGGTATGGGTCTGTCCGAGCCGCAGCGTACCGGCGGAGCCGCCGCTGCGCAGGAAGCGCCGCTTGGCCTTGGCATCCTGGAGGACGAGCAACACGGAGTGGGTGTCGTCCTGGAGGATGACGCGGATGTCCTCGGTGGGCTCGTTGTTCCACTGCTCGGGATCGAAGTCGAAGGTGGCTTTCGGGGCCTCGCACACATCGCGCCCACCGACGCCGGTGTCGGGAACACCGCCGAGCGAGAGCTTCATGGGCTGACCGTTGAAGGTGGCGGTGACGCCCTCCGTGAGCCGCGCGCAGGAAGAGCCGCTGGAGAACTCGACAGTAAAGCGGTAGGCGCCCACGGACGAGTCCCGCTCCAGCGAGTCCACGTCCATGAGCGTGAACTTGAGGGTACGGTCCTTCAGGTCGGCGAGGGTGACGGGCTCAGCCACGGTGCGGCCACAACCGGCGAGGAGCCCCAGCGCGGCGAGCGCGCCCATGACGAAACGAGGAGACGAAGCGGAAGCCATCGAGCACACCCTAACACCCCACGAGCCCTCCCCAACGGTTCGTGTCATCCGTCACGCCTGCTCCCTCACTTGCCCACCGAATGTGGCAAAAGGGTGCGCCAGGACGAACCAACGAGGAGGCAAACGTGGCGGGCAGAGTGCTCCATCTGGCGGCGGGAAACCTGTACGGAGGCGTGGAGAGCTTCCTCGTCACCCTGGCGCGCTCGCCTCGGAGGCTGGAGCACCGCTTCGCGCTGTTCTTCGAGGGCCGACTGGCCTCTGAGCTGCGGGCCGCGGGCGCTGACGTGGAGGTGCTCGGCCCGGCGCGGCTGGGGCGCCCGTGGACGCTCGTTGGGCCTCAGCTCCGACTGCGCCGGCTGCTGAGCACGTGGCGTCCGGATCTGGTGCTCTCCCACTCCACGTGGCTGAAGCTCGTCGCGGCCCCCGCGCTTCCCGGCTACCGGCAGGCCCTCTTCGTGCACGGGCAGATGGACCCTCGCAACCGGCTGGACAAGCTGACGGCCCGCTTCCCTCCGAGAGCCCTCCTCGCCAACTCGGAGTTCTCGGCCGCCTCCGCCTCCACCCTCATGCCTCGGCTCACGCCGCTCGTCGCCGGCTGCCCCGTCGAGGATCGAACCCCGAAGGAGCCCGGGGTGCGCCAAGCCGTCCGCCAGGAGTTGGGGGTGTCCGAGGAGACAACCGTCATCCTCCAGGTGAGCCGAATGGAGCCGGGCAAGGGGCACGCGCTCCTCGTGGAGGCGCTCGCGCAGCTGGAGCGTCACGGAGCCTGGGAGTGCTGGCTGGTGGGTGGCACCCAGCGCCCAGAGGAGCAGTCCTATGTAGAGCGCCTGCGGGCCCAAGTGGCAGAGCGAGGGCTGACAGAGCGGGTGCGCTTCCTCGGCCAGCGCTCCGACATCCCTCGGCTGCTCACCGGAGCGGATGTGTTCTGCCACCCCAACGTCGTGCCCGAGGGCTTCGGCATCGTCTTCATCGAGGCGATGTACGCGGGCCTCCCCGTGCTGACGACGGACATCGGAGGAGCCCGGGAGATTGTCGACGAGAGCTGTGGGGCCCGGGTGCAGCCCCGAGCGGACGCCGTCACCGAGGTGCTCGCGCACTGGCTGGCGGACCCCGGCCAGAGGCAGGCTCTGGGACGCGCGGGCCGCCAGCGGGCGGAGCGCCTCTGCCTGCCCTCCATTCGGGTGGGGCTGGTGGAAGACGCCCTCGAACGAGCGATGCGCTCCTGAGAACAGAATGCTCGAGGGCTGACGTTGCCGTCAGTGCCATCCTAGAATGATTGCTGTCTTACTTCGCGAGCTCTTCCATGACCGCTGATTCCACTGGCTCCTCGACGCCCCCCATCCCGCTGCGCAACGAACGCTTCGCCAACCAACCGGACCTGGCGGGCGTGCTCGAGGGAAAAGCCACGCTCGGAGCTGGTGCCAAGGGGCCAGGCGTGCGCGCCGTGCAGCAGGCCCTGGCCGACATGGGCTTCAGCCTGCATGGAGGTGCGGACGGCATCTTCGGCGCGCAGTCAGCCAAGGCGGTGCGCAACTTCCAGACCCACGCCCGCACCGCCTTCCCCGGAGTGCAGCCCACCGGCGTGGTGGACGCCGCCACCCTGCGCGCCCTGGATGCGCTCGCTCCGGGACCGGGACAGCGGGGCCAGACCCAGCACCTCCCGACGCCGCGTTACAAGGGCACGCCCGTGCGCGTCGTCGTGGTGAAGGACGAGCACCGGACCTACCTCTTCAACCCGCAGGGCCAGCTCCAGGGCCTCTTCGGCAACGCGGTGGGCGCTCGCTACGCGAAGACGGACTCCGGCTTGAAGAAGGTGACAGGCAAGCTCAACGAGGCGCAGGCCCACGCCCTGGGCAAGAAGTTGTGGGGCGGCCCCGTCTTCGGACCTCGCCTCATCGACCTCTCCTGGGCGGATGGCTCGCGCTCGGGCGAGGAGCTCCACGGCACCAGCGCGCCTGCCCAGCTCGGCGAGGACGTCTCGCACGGGTGCATCCGCCACGATGATGCCGCCATCCTCGCCCTCTACGACGCGCTCCAGGTGGGGGACATGGTGGCCATTGTCGACAGCGTCAATGACCCGAACCTGGGCCCAGCACCCACGACCCCGACGGGAACACCCGATCTCTCGGGCGCGGTGGCTTCGCGCAAGTAAGAGCGGAGGCTCAGAAGAGCGCGGGAATCGAATAGGGTGGCCAACGGTCCTTCCACGGGCGCGCCTCTTCGAGTTGGTACGCGAGGCCAAGAAGCAGCGCGTCATTGCCGGGCGCCGCGGCGAAGTGGGTGCCGATGGGCAGACCGCCCTCCGGAAAGTGAAGGGGCACGGACATGGCGGGGCAACCCGCGATGTTGTGGATCGGCGTGTAACCGATGGCGCGCGCCGTGCGGCGAAGCAGCTCTTCACGCCCGAGAATCGGCGAGAGGTGCCCGATGCGCCACGGCTCGGTGGCGATCGTCGGCGTGAGCACCACGTCGTACCCTCGGGTTGCCTCAAAATAAGCGCGCACCGCCTGCGCAAAGACGGAGCGAGCGTGCAGCAACGCATCGGGACCGCGCTCGAGAAAGGCCTCAACCAGCGCCCAGGAGAACGGCTCGAGCTCGTCGTGCTGCACAGGCATGTCACGCGTCTGATCGACCCTCTCGACAATGCCCGCGACGGCCGCACCCGAGACGAGGAAGAACGCATCGCCCAGCACAGGACTGTCGAAGAGCGGAGGCGCGATCGGCTCCACCGTGTGGCCAAGCTCGGTGAGCAGCGCCACCGCCTCATCGTAGGCGCGGCGCACTGAGGGCTCCGGCTCCGTGCCCATCACCGTACGCGTCCAGGTCGCGATGCGCAGCTTGCGTGCGATCGGAGCGCGCACGAAGCCGACGGGCGAACCACTCGAGCGATCCTCAGTGAGCGAGAGGAACAGCGCGCTGTCACGCACCGAGCGGCTGATGCAGTGCTCGCTCGTCATGTCCCCGAAGTCCGAGCTGACAAAGCTCGCGGGCACCGTGCGACCACGGCTCGGCTTGAAGCCGAAGAGACCGCACGCCGACGCGGGGATGCGGATGGAGCCGCCACCATCGCTGGCGTGCGCGAGCGGGACAAGCCCCGCGGCAACGGCGACCGCACTGCCACCAGACGAGCCCGTGGCCGAGCAGGCGAGGTCCCACGGATTATGCGTCACGCCCTCGAGCAACGTCTCGGTGCTGAAGAGCACTCCGAACTCCGACATCGCGCTCTTGCCAGCGC
The DNA here is from genome assembly GCF_044360475.1 of Archangium minus. NCBI lineage: Bacteria > Pseudomonadati > Myxococcota > Myxococcia > Myxococcales > Archangiaceae > Archangium > Archangium minus. The sequence continues at coordinate 2,176,793 of NZ_CP043494.1, read as the reverse complement.
ACACGAGCCCCGATTCCTCGAGCCGTCTGCCGTACGGCGTCTGCTGCTGGGCGACGTTGGAGGCGAACAGCCGCGAGCCCATCGACCAGCGCAGACCTGGCCACGCCGAGGCGTCCTTCACCAGGAACGGCACACCGGAGAACGGGCCCGCGTTCACCCGACGGGGGCGCTCGCGAGCGACTGTGACGACCGGACGCAACAGCGGGTTCAACGCGTCGATGCGTGCCATGCACGCATCGAACAACTCGTCTGCCGAGACCTCTCCCCGAGCACACAACTCCGCCTGCGCCACGCCGTCGAGGCGGGCAAGAAAAGCCAGGTCCGTCAGCTGCATCAGGCGTCCCAATACCTTCCAACGGGCGCCCGAACGACCTTGTCCTTCGGTTTGTGCTTCAGGAACGGACCGAACGAGGGCGGTTCCGACATGACGCCCGTCAGTTCGCCCTTGACGTCCACCTCGTAGCTGGAGTGCGGCGGGGCGAGGGTCTTCGCGGTCACACCGGCCGTGGCGAAGGCGGTGGAGTTCGCGTAGGCCCTGTGGCCGGTCGCGCTCTCGACGAAGATGTTCACTGAGGTCGAGAGCCGGTCGAGCTGCTCGAACCCGAGTTGCCGAAAGCCGACGCCGGGGATGAAGCCCAGCAGAGAGGGGGCGAAGTGAGTGAAGAAGACCCAATCGCCCACGTTCTTCCCCCGAACATGCTCCTTGATCTGGGCGAGCACTTCTTCATACGTCGAGCCAGGGCCCAAAGAACGCAGGTCGACAATGTAGGCGTTCTGGATGGCCGTGACGGTGTGCGCGTGCGACTTCTCCACCACGCCTGCGAGAAGCTCGGACCCCGAAAACACGTCGGCCTCGCTCAAAAACTTCCATGCCGCGTTATTGCAATATTTCATAATGAGCCGCTCTCCCTACCGGAATCACAGTTCACTTCGAATTTGCCAGTACGTGTTCAACAGAGCCGCGTGGCACGGGTGTCACTCACCCTGACAGATCTTTGTTGAACGGGCTGTGAAGGACCTCATTGCGTGAGCTGTGAAGTGCGTCATGGCACTTTGAAGAGAGGTAGACGTGGAGAGTGAGACACGATGACAGCCCCTACTGTTCCCTCCGGGACGCGCTGACACCCGAGCCGCTGGGCGCCTGACATGCCCCAGAGAGAAACCGCCGCGGCGCATATGGGGCATCTGCCCCCCTTCTGACTCCGCCTGGCGCCGTGTCGAGAGTCAGCGCACGCGGCGGAAGAACTCCCGCACGTCGCCGATGAAGAGGTCCGGCTCCTCCAGAGCGGCGAAGGTGCCGCCTCGGTCGAACTCCTTCCAATGAAGGATGTTCGTGTGGTCGCGTTCAGCGAAGCGGCGGATGGGCCGCAGGATGTCACGGGGGAAGACCGCCACGCCGGTGGGGACCGCCGTCGGCTTCACGTCCTCCGCGAGGTCCGCCTGCTCGGGGTTGTCCGGGGTCTCGACGAAGGAGCGGGACGAGGAGTGCGCCGTCTGGGTGAGCCAGTACACCATGACGTTGGTGAGCAGGCGGTCGCGGCTGATGGCGTCCTCGGGTGAGTGGGTGCAGTCGGTCCACTCCTTGAACACCCCGATGATCCACGCCAGCTGGCCCACGGGAGAGTCCGTCAGGCCGTAGGCCAGCGTCTGGGGCCGCGTGGATTGGATCTTCTTGTAGCCGTACAACTCACGTTGGTAGTGGTCCGCGAAGGCCAGGCGGGCCAGATCGGCGTCGCTCAGGCCGTCCATCTCGCCGGGCGCTCCCACCGGGAAGGTGATGAGCCCGTTGGTGTGCACGCCCACGACCCGGTCGGGCACGAGCAGACCGAGCTCGCGGGAGATCCACGTGCCCCAGTCCCCGCCCTGGGCGCCGTAGCGTGCGTAGCCGAGCCGGTGCATCAGCTCGGCCCAGGCCCGGGCAATGCGCCGCGAGCCCCAGCCCGCCTCATGGGTGGGACCGGAGAACCCGTAGCCCGGAAGCGAGGGGATGATCAGGTGGAAGGCGTCAGCAGGGTCGCCACCATGAGCGCGGGGATTCGTGAGCGGACCGATGACGTCGAGGTACTCCACGATCGAGCTGGGCCAGCCGTGCGTGAGGAGCAACGGCAGCGCGTGGGGCTCGGGTGAGCGCACGTGCAGGAAGTGGATGTCCTGCCTGTCAATACGCGTGATGAACTGCGGGTGGCTGTTGAGGGTGGCCTCGTGGGTGCGCCAGTCGTAGGTGGTGCGCCAATACGCGGCCAGCTCCTTCAGGTAGCCCAGGGACGCGCCGTAGCGCCAGCCGGCCCCGGGCAGCTCGTCCGGCCAGCGGGTACGGCTCAGCCGCTCGCGCAGCTCGTCCAGCTCCGCTTGGGGAATGTCGATGCGAAAGGGACGGATCTCACGGCTCTCTTCCCGGCTCAAATGCATGCGGATGCCTCCACTCCGTACAGTGTACGGATTCTCTAACCTAAACGCCGTACGATGTACAATATTTCCGCTTGTGGGAAGAATGACGGGGTGACGACCGAGTACAGCGGCAGTGGGGATCCCCAGCGGAGCATCGAGTTGCTGTGGGGGATCCAGGAGCGTGGGAAGCGGGGGCCCAAGCCTCGGCTGACGGTGGAGCAGATCGTTCAGGAGGCGATCTCGCTAGCGGACGCGGAGGGGCTGGGAGCGCTGTCCATGCGGCGGGTAGCGGACGCTCTGAAGGTAGCCCCCATGTCGCTGTACACCTACGTGCCGAGCAAGGCGGAGCTGATCGACGTCATGCTGGACCGGGCCTACGGCGAGCTGCCCCGGAGCGAGGATGTGTCCGGAGGCTGGCGAGCACAGTTGGAGCGAATCGCCCGGGAGAACTGGGCGCTCTACCACCGGCATCCGTGGATGCTGCACATCGCGAAGAGCCGGCCGGTGATGGGGCCGAACCTCATCGCCCGGTATGAGCACGAGCTGCGTGCGGTAGACGGGATTGGCCTGACCGACGTGGAGATGGACTCGGTGGTGAGCCTGGTGGCGGGGCACGTCGAGGGGGCGGCGCGGCGCTCGGTGGAGGCAGCGCAGGCCGAGCGGCACACCGGCATGAGCGACGAGCAGTGGTGGGCGGCGCATGCCCCGTTGCTGGAGAAGGTCCTGGATCCCCAGCGCTACCCCACCGCGGCCCGGGTGGGGTCGGCGGCGGGGGCGGAGTACGGGGCCGCGACCCATCCCGCGCACGCCTTCGAGTTCGGCTTGCAGCGCGTCCTGGATGGACTCGAGGTGTTCATCCAGGCACGCACCCGGGACAAGCGCTAGACGTGACGCGGCCAACGCCCCGCGCTACGGCCCGCGGAGCACCGTCAATCCCATGTCGGTGAGGACGAGCAACATGCTCGGCGTCACGGTGGGCTCATAGACGAGCTGCAGGACGCGCTGGCCAGACACCTGCTGCACCTGGTTCAGCGTCACGCCGTCTGGCTCCAGCCGCCAGAGGCCCGCGCCATTCGTGCCGATATAGAGCGCGCCATCGTCCGTCGCCTTGAGCGCGAGGATCTCATTCGTCGGCAGCCCAGCGAGCTTCGACCAGTTCCCCGCGGAGCGTGACTTCGGCGTCATCGCCCAGACACCGTACTTCGAGCTCCCCAGGTAGTAGAGGCCCGAGGTGGTCTGCTCGAAGGCCCGCCAGAAGTCATCGGATGGCAGATCGTTGAGCACTCCGTTGAACCCCTTGAACCGCCAGGGCGTGGGACCTTCCCAGGTGTACTCGCGGTCCCACTCCTCGAGCTTCGCACTCGGGATGAGCACTCCCACCATCTGCTCGTTCGCGACGAGGACGTCCCCGTTGGGCGCGAGCCCGAGCCCGTACATCGGCGGGCACTGGAGCGACTCGGCCTGATTTCCCTCTGGATCCGTGGTGATGAGGTACCAGCCCGGGTGACGGTGGCTGTTGTACGTGAGCCCCTGGATGCGAGTCACGCCGTGGTTCGTCGTGATGTAGAGGTCGCCGCGATACGCGCCACGTGTCACGCGAGCACAGTTCAGGACGCTGCGATCCTCCTCGTAGTGGAAGTCGTTCGTGTTGTGGATGCCGATCTGCCTGCCCGCATTCGACGCGCCAGTGGTGCGCCAGATGTGCTCCTCGAGCACGACGCTCCCATCCGGCTGGAGGCGGACCGCATCGAGATCGCCCTTCTGGTACTCGGCGTATCGCTCGGGCGTGTAGTTCGCCTCGCCCGGGGCGGGGATGTACGTGCGCTGCGAAATCCCCTCCGCCCGCTGCATCTCGGCGGCGCGATACCCCACGTACGCGCGCCCGGCCTCACCACCGCAGATGACCGTCGAGTCGATCGCAAGCGAATCCCGACCGAACGGCAGGCGCGCCTGACCAACGCCCGTGGTCCACGTCGGAGCCGAGTCACCCGGGCGCAACACGCCGATGCGGTTGCCGTCGAGGAACCAGAAGTTCAGCCCTTCATCGAGTCCCACGCTCCGTGGTCTGCCAACGCCAAACGACCGCGTGTAATCGAGCACCGCGTCCGTCGGCCACGGGCCCGCATCCGGCGGCTCACCTTCACCGGGCGGCGTCTCCGGATCCTCGTCTGGTGTTCCCGCATCGCCGTCCGGCGTGGAGGTGGGGGGAGTGCCGGCATCATCCGAGGGAACGGGAGGGGAGCCCGGGGGAACTTCATTGCCCTCCGATGGACCCGCCTCCTGATTCCCCTGCGGCTCCTGTGTCTTGTTCCGGTCAGCGCAACCTGCCGTGAACAATGAAATAACCGCGAACCCTACGCCCACCACGCCCTTGCGAATACCCATCCGTCCCTCCTTTGACGGTGGATCGTTCGCAAGTCCTGGGCCGACGAACGGGCGGCAACATGAGCCCGACTAGAAGTAGCGCTTGCGCTTGCTGCTCGGGAGGATGCCCAGCACCTCGCGGTACTTGGCCACCGTGCGCCGGGCGATCTCCGTCCCCTGCGCCTTGAGCAGCTCGACGATCTTCTGGTCCGAGTACGGGTTGCGCGGATCTTCCTGCGACACCAGCTGCTTGATGTGGTGCTTCACCGCCTCGCTCGCCGTGTCCTCACCGGACACGCGGGCGATGGACGAGTTGAAGAAGTACTTCAGCTCGAAGATGCCCTGCGGCGTGTGCACGTACTTGTTCGTCGTCACGCGCGACACCGTGGACTCGTGCATGCCGATGTCCTCAGCCACGTCCCGAAGAATCAGCGGCTTGAGGTGGGCAATGCCCTTGTCCAGGAAGTCCTTCTGGAACTTCACGATGCTCTCGGTGACCTTGTAGATGGTGCGCTGGCGCTGGTGGATGGAGCGGATGAGCCACTGCGCGCTGCGCAGCTTCTCCTGGATGAACTCCTTCGTCTGCCCCGGCCCCACCCCGCCGCTCTTCAGCGCGTTGCGGTACGTGCCAGAAATCCGCAGCTTCGACAGGCCGTCGTCGTTGAGCACCACCGTGTACTCGTCCTCGGCCAGCTTGTAGACGAACACGTCGGGGGTGATGTACTGCGCGTCGTCCCCGCTGAAGTTGCGGCCCGGCTTCGGATCCAGCTTGGGCAGCAGCTTGGAGGCCTCCACCACCTCCTCGAGCGACACCTTCAGGTCCTTCGCGATGGCCGGAAGGTTCTTGCTCTCCAGGTACTTCATGTGCCGCTTGATGATGAGGCCCAGCAGCGGCGCGTGCTTGTCCTTCAGCGCGGCCACCTGGATGAGCAGGCACTCCTGCAGATCGCGCGCGGCGCAGCCCTTGGGCTCCAGGTTCTGGATGCGGCGCAGCGTGCGCTCGGCCACCGACATGGGCACGTCCGCCTCGTTGGCCAGGCGGATAAGGGGGTCACCCTCCACCTCCTCCAGCGTCAGGTACCCGTCGTGGTCCAGGTTGCCCAGGATGAGCATCCCGATGCGCCGCTCGGCCTCGTTGAGCCGCAGCGTGCCGAGCTGCTCCTGGAGGTGATCAACCAGGTCCTCCTTCTCCACGAGGTTGGCCTCGAAGGAAGGCAGATCCTCGGTCGCCACGTTGCCCCGGTTGGAGGCCGTCGTGGGCTCGTTGAACTGGTAGCTGTTGAGGTAGGCCTCCCAGTCAATCTCCGGGGGCCCGTCACCATCCGCCTTGAACTCGGGCGCGGCGTCCGGCGTCCGCGACTCCACCCCCACCGGAAGCTCGGTATTCGCCGCTTCCAGGGAAGCCTCGCCTGGCTCCTTGTCCGCCGTATCCCCGAAGGGGGCCTCGTCCGGCTGCTCCAGGAGGGGGTTCTGGTCCATCTCCTCCCGGACTTGCTCCAGCAGTTCCATCCGCGAGAGTTGCAGCAGCTTGATGGCCTGCTGCAGCTGGGGCGTCATCACCAGCTGCTGCGAAAGCTTCAGGCTCTGCTTGAGTTCCATCGCCATTCTCTGTCTCCCGCCCGGTTCAACACTCGACTCGATGGCGGCCCGCCATCAAGGACCGTGCCAAAGTAGCAAGGCCCCCCGACTTCGTCCAGTGTCCGAGAGTCCGGCCCATGCTTTGCACTTCGTGAAATTCTTCATTTATTCCGCACACTTGCATTGTCTCGAACGCCGACAAAGACGTTCAACAATGGACGTGCGGAGGGGGGACGGCACGCAGGTGCAACCCGCCCCCGAGCGGCTCAGGAAGCCGGTTTTTCGGCGCTCACACCGACTGCAAGCGGAATCGCTCGCCGAGGTACACCGCACGCGCCCGCGCCGAGGAGGCAAGCTGCGCGGGCGTGCCCTCCTCGAGGATTTGACCCTGTGCGATGATGTAGGCGCGATCGCAGATGCCCAGGGTGTCCTGGACGTTGTGGTCGGTGATGAGGACGCCCAGCCCGCGGGACTTCAGGTGGGAGATTTGCCGCTGGAGGTCCCCCACGTTGATGGGGTCCACGCCGGCAAAGGGCTCGTCGAAGAGGATGAAGCGGGGGTTGGGGATGAGGGAGCGGGCGATCTCCGCGCGACGGCGCTCCCCGCCGGAGAGCGTCTCGCCGAGCGACTCGGCCACATGGCCCAGGCCGAACTCCTCCAACAACTCCCGGGCGCGCTTCTCGCGAGCCGACCTGTCCATGTGCTTCTGCAGCTCCAGCACGGACAGGAAGTTCTCGCTCACGGTGAGCTTGCGGAAGATGGAGGACTCCTGGGGGAGGTAGCCCAGACCGCGCAGCGTGCGCCGATGCATGGGCAGGTGGGTGAGGTCCTCGTCGTCCACGCGCACCCGGCCAACGTCGGGCCGCACCAGGCCCACCACCATGTTGAAGCTCGTCGTCTTGCCAGCGCCGTTGGGTCCGAGCAACCCCACCACCTCTCCCTGGGAGACGTAGAAGGACACGCCCTGCACCACCTTGCGCTTACGGAAGGTCTTCTCGAGACCCTCGGCGTACAACCGACTGCTCATGGTTTCGTCCCCCCTGCGCCTGACGCGCTACCTGGATTGCTCCGGCCCCCACCCTTGCGCTGCTCCTTGAGCGGCGCCGTCTCCACGGTGATGACGGCGTCCTTCACCTCGAAATTCGATTGACCGACCGTCATCCGCACCTCGGAGCCCCGGAGGTGCGTGGTGGGATCGCGCGCCTCAGGGTTGCCCGTCACCACGAGCAGGCCGCTGGGCACGTCGAAGTCGGCCCGCTCGCCTCGAGCGGTGCGATCGCCGTCCACCGCTCGTACGTTGCCCACGCACTCCGCCCGTGTCACCTCTCGCGGGCCGTTGTAGTGGGCGATCATCTTGTCGCACCGCAGGTCCATCGTCCGCTGCTTCACCACCACGTCGCCCGTGAAGACGGCCTGGTTGTTGGAGCCAACCACCCGCTTGGAGGAGATCACCGCGGGATCCCGAGCCAAGGAGGACTCCTTGCCTCCGCCCTTGCGCGACGGCTGCTTCAGCGGTGCCGACTGGAGGGTGACGACGGCGTTCTCCACCTGGTACTCGTGGTTCTTGTTGCCCGCGGTCATCCGCACCTCGGAGCCGCGAAGGTGCGTGGTGGGATCCTGCGCCTCGGGATTGCCCGTCACCACGAGCAAGCCGCTGGGCACGTCGAAGTCAGCCCGCTCGCCCTTGGCCGTGCGGTCTCCGTCCACCGCGCGCACGTTGCCCACGCACTCCACGCGCGTCACCTCGCGCGGGCCGTTGTAGTGGGCGATCATCTCGTCGCACTGCAGGTCCATCGTCCCCTGCTTCACCACCACGTTGCCCTTGAAGACGGCCTGGTTGCGCGAGCCGACCACCCGCTGGGAGGTGATCTTCACCGGGCTGCGCAGCTCCGAGGTCTCCGCCTTGCCAGGCGAGCGAGCACTGGCCTCCAGCGCAGTCGGATTCACCGGCTGGGCCACGAAGAAGGCCGTCACGAGGTACTCAATCATGTGCGGCTCCCAAGACGGTCTGCACCGAGCCCTCGAAGGTGAGGCTCTCGTCGGGGATGGACAAAGAGAAGGCGTCCGCCTGGACGTGGTACTCCGGCCCGTCGACCTGCACGCCCTCTGTTCCCCGCGCCGACTGTTGCACCCCGTCATAGGTGGCCTTGGGCGTGCGTGCCACCATCCCCGAAGCGGTGCGCACCTCCACGTCCCCCGTGGCCACCATCTGCCGCGTGCCCAGGTTGCCCTCCATGAGCTTCGCGCGAACCAGCGTGCCGCCCGGAGGGATCTGCGCCTGCTCCTGCTCGCCCTTCTTCTTCGCGCGAGCTTTTGTGCCGGCCGGAGGCGCCTCCGGCTGAGGGCTCTTGTCCAACATGAGGAGCGTGGCCTGAGAGGCGGTGATGTCGCCGTTGCGATCGTAGGTGGCCCGCTCGGCCTGGCCCGTCATGGACAGGGTGCTGCCGTCGTACGAGCGCAGCCGCACCCCCTGCATCACCACGGCGGGCGGCGCGGAGGTGTCTCCAGGCGCCTGCCTCGGGGTGCAGGCCACCAGGAGGCAGAGGAGGCTCGAGAAAAGGACGGTACGTGGCACGAGGCCGTTTTCTATCATCGGGTCGGGGTAGTGGGACGGGTCTTCCAACGCTGATGCATCCACACCCATTGCTCAGGGGCCCGGCGGATGGCTGCCTCTATCCTCTCCGAGAGAGCAGCCGTGAGCGCCACCGCATCGGCCTCTCGGTCCCCGCTCGCTTGCCAAGGTACCTCCTCCATCCACAGTCGGTAGCCCTCGCCCTCGCGCTGGCAGAAGCCCACCACCGCCGCCGCGCCCGTGCGCAGCGCCAGGTCCGCCGCCGCTCGGGGCGTGGCCGCCAGCTCACCGAAGAAGGGCACGAAGACGGACTGCACCTTCGTGTCCTGGTCGATGAGCAGCCCGAGGATCTCCCCCGCCTTGAGAGCGCGCAGCATGGCTCGCGCCGCCCCCTCTTGGCCGCGCCAGATGCTACGCACTCCGCCCTGGGCCCGGAAGCGCTCGACGAGCGCGGTGAGCCTCGGGTCCGAGGTCTCCTTGGCGATGCTCTGGCTCGGGAAGCCCGACCGCGCCACCCGCCGAGCCAACAGCTCCCAGTTGCCCACATGGCCGGAGACAAAGACGACCCCCTTGCCCCGGGCGAGCGCCGTCTCCAGGACTCGCCGGTCCTCCTCCGGCCAGCGCACCAGGCGCTCGAGCTGCCGGTCCATGGAGGCGGTCGCGCCCACCTCGAAGACGGCCATACCCAGGTGGCGGAAGGAGGCGCGGGCGAGGGCATGCCGCTCCGCGTCGGACTTCTCCGGGAAGGCGCGGGCCAGAGACTTCAAGGCCTTGCGACGCTCCCCACCGGCCACGGCGAAGGCGAACCGGCCGAAACCCGCCCCCAACATCCGAGCGAGCCCCAGCGGCAGGCTGCTCACGATGGTGAGTGCCGCACGAACGAGCAGGTAGCGGAGGAAACGCTTCAGGCGCTTTGCTAAGGGAGGGCGCTCCACAAGCGTTTCCATACCCCATGCGCGAATACAACTTCGACGGCATCGTCGGTCCCACCCACAATTACGGCGGCTTGTCGCCCGGCAACCTGGCGTCCGCCCTCCATGGCGGCGAGGTGAGCCACCCCCGAGAAGCGGCCCTCCAGGGTTTGGAGAAGATGCGCTTCGTGGCGGAGTTAGGCGTGGGCCAGGGCGTGTTGCCTCCCCAGCCGAGGCCCTCGCTGCGGGCCCTGCGCGCGCTGGGCTTCTCCGGCACGGACGAGGAGGTCATCACCCGGGCCGGACAGGAGGCCGAGCACCTGCTGCGGCTCACCTCCAGCTCCGCCGCCATGTGGACGGCGAACGCGGCCACGGGGGCGCCCTCGGAGGACACGGCGGACGGGCGAATGCACCTGACGCCGGCCAACCTCCAGCAGATGTTCCACCGGGCACTGGAGGCGGAGACGACGTACGCGGTGCTGCGCTCCATCTTCGCGGACGAGAAGCATTTCGCCATCCACGCCCCGCTGCCCGGCGGCGGTCACTTCGCGGACGAGGGCGCGGCCAACCACACCCGACTCGTCACCCCGGGACACAAGGCGGTGCACCTGCTCGCCTGGGGCCGGAGCGCCTGGCGGGATGACGTGCGCCACCCTACCCGCTTCCCCGCGCGACAGACGTATGAGGCCAGCCAGGCGCTGGCCCGGCTGCACAAGTTGGAGCCAGCGCAGGTGCTGCTGCCGCAGCAGGCTCCCGAGGGCATCGACGCGGGCGCCTTCCACACGGACGTGATGGCGGTGGGCAACCAGAGCTTCCTCATGCTGCACGAGCTGGCCTTCGTGGACCCGCAGGGGTTGCTGAAGACGCTGCGCGAGAAGCTGGGGGACGGTTTCACCTACGTGCTGGCCACCAACGAAGAGCTGCCCGCGCGCGACGCGGTGAAGGCCTACCCGTTCAACTCGCAGGTGCTGACGCTGCCGGATGGCTCCATGGCCATCATCGCACCCGAGGAGAGCCGGGAGACGGAGCCGGCACGGCGCTTCCTGGAGCGCGTCGTCGCCGAGAACAACCCCGTGAAGCGCGTGTATTACCTGGACGTGCGCCAGTCGATGAACAACGGCGGCGGCCCGGCCTGCCTGCGCCAGCGCGTGTGGCTCACCGACACCGAGCGCGCCGCGGTGAAGGCGAACGTCTTCTACACCCCGGAGCTGCACGAGGCGCTCGCGGGCTGGGTGAAGCGCCACTACCGCGAGGACCTGCGCGCCAAGGACCTGGCGGACCCGAAGCTGGCCCGCGAGACAATGACGGCGCTCGACGAGCTCACGCGCATCCTCAACCTGGGCAGCGTCTACGATTTCCAGCAGTGAGACGCGAGGCGCGTGCCCGCCCGCCTGGGAGGCACTCGCCTGACTCACCATGGCCAGAGGGTCGTGGGCAGTCCACCTTCGAGACAACAGAGGTGCCGCCCATGATCCCCGAACCCATCCAGGAGTACCTCCGACAGCAGCACGTCCCCTTCCTCCGTCACTGGCATCCCCGCGCCGTCACCGCGCAGGAGTTGGCCCAGGCGCTCCATATAACGGGCTACCGAGTGGCCAAGTCGGTCATCGTCCTGGCCGACGAGCAGCTGTGGATCTGCCTCACTCCCGCCGTGGAGAGCCTGGACCTGGACAAGGTCCAGGAGGCGCTCGGCGCCCGGGAGGTCCGGCTGGCGACCGAGGACGACTTCGCGAAGCGCTTCCCCGACTGCGAGCTGGGCGCGGAGCCTCCCTTCGGTCACCTCTACGGGCTGCCGGTGCTGATGGACGAGAGCCTGGGCGTGGCCGAGGACCTGCTGCTGCGCGCCGGCTCGCACGAAGAGGCGCTGGAGGTGAGCGTCGAGGACTTCATCGCGCTTGAGTCACCCCAAATGGCCGACGTCATCTACGAGCGCCCGGGGGGCCGGCACATGGCTCATCACGACATGCATCCCTGACAGCGCTGCCCCCCGGCTGTGGCGCACTGGGGGTCTAGCGGCTCAGTGCGCCCCGTCCTCTTCGTCCCCCGTCTCCTCGTCCGCGGCCATCTCCCGCAGCACCCGGTCTAGCGAGCCCCCCCCACCGCTACGCGCACGGCGCCGCTCCTCCACGCGCTTGCGCTCCGCCGCCTCCAGGCGCTCCACCCACGCCTCCCCTTCCGCGCGCTGCTCCGGGGGCTGTAGCCGCACGCCCTCGCGCACGGCCCGCGCCGCCGCGTCGAGCTGGTGCAGCGACTCGTGCAGCCGCGCCACCTTGAACCAGAGGCCCGCGGAGGGCTGGATGCGCACCGCGGACTTCCAGGACTCGAGCGCTCGCGCGCGGTGCCCCTCCTTCTCGAAGCTGGAGCCCTCCAGCATGAAGAGCTGCGCGCGCAACCCCAGGTCAGAGACGAAGGGGCTCACATGCTGAAGTGTCTCCCGCGCTCGCCGCGTCAGCCCCGCCTCCACCTCCAGCCGCGCGAGCGTGAAGGCCAGCTCCACACTGATGGGAAAGCGCGTACGCAGAGGCTCAAGTGACTCGAGCGCCTCGTCCCTGCGTCCCTGGGCATGGAGGACATCCGCGCGCAGCAGGTACGAGGAGAGCTCATCCGGGGCCCGGCGGAAAACCTCCGCGCTGGCGGCTTCCGCTTCCGCCATCTCCTGCCGAGCCAACCGCAACCGCGTCTCGCGCTCCCAGAGCTGGACCGATTCGGGGGCCGCGTCGAAGTGCTCTCGGGCCCAGGCAAGCCAGGCAATGGCCACCTCGTAACGCCGGGTGCGCATCAGCTCGGTCGCGAGCAACACCGCGCTCCGGGCCGAGTCCGGCGTGAGAGCCTGCAGCTCCTCCAGGGTGCGCGCCCGCCCGAGCGCCTCGCGCCACAGCGCCTCCTGGTCCCCGGCCTCGAACGCCAGGCGGTACTCGAGGAAGGCCTGGGTGCGTTGTCCCAGGGTGAGCAGGGCGCGCGCGGCCACGCGGTGAGCCCGCGCATCCACCGGGTTCAGGAAGAGGGCACGGTTGACGAAGCCGAGCGCCTCGACGGCCTCCGCACGTCCCAGGTCCGTATGCGCCAGCCCCATCAGGACCTGGAGGGCATGATCGGCCGGGTGCAGTTCGATGAGGGCGAGCCCACGGGCACGCACCTCCGCCAGCGGGGCCCGCGCGCGGACGAGGTCCCCGAGCTCCTCCTCGGCCTCGTCCAACGTGCTCCGGCCAGGGATGAGCGCGACCAGCGCCAGCGCGACCAGGACTCCGCCCACTGCGAGCACGCGCAAGGGCGCATGACCCCGCGGGGCCCCGCAGCGCTCCCGGTCATCAGGTCGAGCCACGCAGGCCAACGCCACCCACGCCGCCACCGCGCTCGCGGGCAGCTCCAGGCTGAAGTCGAAGAGATCATGCAGCGCGAGCGCCGCCACCCCCGCGAGCACGGCCCACTCCACCGCGCCAAGGCCCTCCCGGCGCGCCAGCCGAATGAACCCCCACAGCCCCACGGCGAGCAGCAGCAGCCCGGGCACACCGAACTCGGTGGCGAGTTGCAGCACCGCGTTCTCCGGGTGCGTGAAGGTGTTGAGGACAGGCCGCTCCTGGTAGCGAGGAAAGACGGACTCGAAGGCGCCGCGGCCCATGCCGAGCGGGTAGGCCTTCGCAACCGAGGCCACCTTCGGCCACAGCTCCAGCTTGCTGTGGCTCAGCTTCTCCATGCTGTCCGCGGTCTCCAGCTCGGCCAGCAGCTGCTCGGAGGCAATCTGTCCGCCCACCGCGAGCACCGCGAGCAAGCACAGCAGCACGGTGCCGCTCCGGCGCCACGTCCGCGCCCGCTCCGTCCCCACCCGGCGCCCCAGCAGCAGGAGCGCGAAGGCGAGCTGCCCGAAGACGAAGAAGGCAATGCCTCCGCGCGAGAGGGACAGCAGCACCCCGGCCCCGCCCAGCAGCGTGGCCACCACGAAGGGCGCCGCGCGCAGCCGCGTCCCACTGGAGAGCGCGAGCCCCAACGACACGGTGGCCGACAGCCCGAGGAAGGCCGCGAGGTGGTTGGGGTTGCCAAAGGGGGTGAGGAGCGGCGGACGCGCGTGGATGAAGGCGATGAAGCCGAGGAGCCGATCGAGGCCGAGCAGCGCGTGCAGCAGGCCCAGCACGGCCACCGCAGCCCCCGTGAAGGCGAGGGTGCTCAGCAGCCGGCGACGTGCGCGCTCGGAGCGGCTCACCTGCACCGCGGCGACGAAGGAGAGCAGGTACGCCAGGTACCTGGCCAACTCGCGCCAGGTGGCTGGCGGCTCCATCGACAGGGGCCTTGAGCCTTCCAGTCCCAGTGGGACGAGGACGAAGTCACGCAGCCCAGCCGCCTCGGGACTGAGGACGGAGAGCAGCTCCGGCGGCAGCGGGACGAGCTGCAGGAGGCACAAGAGCGCGCCAGCCCCGAGTGGAAGCGCGAGCAGCGGCAGGTGAAAGGATCGGTGCTGACTCCACGCGCCCAGGCACGCCAGCACAAAGGCGAGGCCCGCGAGCACCACCAATGGCCAATGCACCCACGTGGGCGCGCCCCCGAGCGACAGGGGCAGCAGCACCAAGAGCACCGCCAGCACCACTTCGGCGCCGAGGGCGTACCGGGACGTGTGCGAACGGGAGTGGGACACGGGAAGCATGAAGGGTCCCAATTATGTCACGGGTCTACGCAGACGCCCGGAAGTGGATGACCCCGGAAAGTGAACGGGTGGACGCGCCCGCCTGCTCAGAAGGCGAGCGAAGCCACGGGGATGAAGCTCTCGCCCCGCCCATCGCGCCAGACCTGCAGGGAGGACTCCGGCCTCACCCGCTTCAACTCCCGCAGCTCGTCCTCGAGCGCGTTGCGCTGACGGAGGAGTTCCTCACGCTCAACCTTGGCCTTCCCCGAGGCCTCGAGGCCCGAGGTGATCCCCAAGATGAGCAGGGCCACTCCGCCGCCCCCGAGTACCGAGAGGACCGCGCCTACAGCCACGAGCGTGGTCGCGTACGACACGGTCGACGTCAGTCCGATGACGAGCATCGGGAGGCCAACAAGCAGCAGCGGCGCCAGCACGTAGCCCGAGTAGGCCATCACGACGGAGCCGATAGGCCAGTTCGAGCTGGTCTGTCGGAGGCGAGCGTTGATGTCCTCCACCTCGCGGGTCAGTTGGCGGATGCGCGCCTCGCGGTCATCGGGAGCCGGCGCGTCCAACCGGGAGCCCCCCTCGGCGGGCGCATCCTGCACGGCGAGCAGCCGCGGCGAAGCACGGAGCTCAGTCTGAACGGAATTCAGCAGAGAGGGCTGGCCGGGCATGGGCGAGACAGCGAGCAGGACGGCGACGAGGGACAGCATGGGAGAATGGCCTCCAGGAAAGTAAGCGGCCAGAGAGGCTAGCACTCCACGTTCCTTCGGCCATTGCTTGCATCCAGGTCCCCATCTGGCATCTTCGCCCACCCCATGCGCCGCTCCGCTGCCATTACCCTGCTCTTCTCCGCCCTGCTCGCCCTCGCTGGTTGCAAGAGTCCATGCCGGGAGTTGTCGGAACGGCTCTGCGACTGCGTCGATTCGTTCCAGCGTGACGACTGCATCCAACTGGTGGCCGAGCGAGAGCGGAATGTCGAGCCCACCGACGAGGAGCTGAACGCCTGCGAGCAGAAGCTGCAGACGTGCACCATCACGCCGGACGACGAGAACTCCTGCCGCATCCTCGAGACGAACGAGGGCAAGGACGCCTGCGGTCTGGCGCGCTGAGGCACGCCCCACCCGGTGGGGTCAGTGCCCTTCCGCGCGCGACGGCTCCGGCACAGCAGGCCGCGGCGTTGGCGCGGGCGCGGTGCGCTGGCGGTTGAGCTCCCAGATGGCGTGCCAGCGCTCCCGGGTGAAGAGGGGCCCGCGCACCACCAGGAGCAGCTTGTCCAGGTACTCCGCCAGGGCGGGATCCTCCATGACGTTCCGGCCGGTGCGCAGCGTCTCCAGGTAGCCGGCGGGCACGTCGCGGTCGAAGTGGCCGATGCGCCAGTAGCGCCGTGGGCGCACCGTGCGCGCGAGCAGTGGATCCGCCAGGGCGTAGATGTCCACGTAGTGGAAGGCGGGTCCGGCGCAGAAGCCCTTCATGCCGATGCTGTACGCCGGCAGCACCGCACCGTCAGGATAGTTGGCGCGGTCCTCGCGTCCTTCCGTGCAGAAGTAGTAAGCGGGCCACTCCCGCCCCGGACGCCAGTGGCGAAGGCCAGCGCCCTCCGCGTAGACGGCGCGCTCGTCGGTGATGCCCTGGGGCTCCAACTGCCGCGTGTTGTACCAACGCAGGGGCTTCACGCCCGCCGCCTCGGCCACGGCGGTTCCCAGCGGACCGGGCACCTGCGACAGCACCAGCACCCCGAGCGCCACCCGCACGCCCCGCGGAGTCAGCACGGGCCGCGCGAGCAGCCCCAGCATCACCGACGCAAAGAGGGGCGCGGTGAAGAAGCGGCCCGCCATGAAGTCTCCGCCTACCCGCACCACATAGGCCAGGTACAGGGCGACACCCACTGCGCCCGCCACCAACACCGGCCGGCGCGAGCGCACCGCCGCCCACAACCCCACGAGCAGCGTCAGCGAGGTGAGCGGATCAAAGCGCGTGGAGATGTCCAGGTAGCGCAGGCCCTGGAGCGCCATCTCTCCCGAGGGCACCCCCGTGTTGAGCTTGGCGTAGGCGGTGTTGGGAAAGGGGAAGCCGTAATAGACGAGCGAGAAGACCTCCCACGCCAGGAAGGGCACCTGGCCCAGCACCAGCAGCCCCACCGTCCGCCAGCTCCGCGCGCGCCACACCTCCCAGAGCAGCGCCGGCGCCACCACCACCCCCATGTCCATGCGGTTGGTGATCAGCAGGGAGGCCAGCAGCGACAGCAGCCCCACCCGGTACGCCCCTCCCGCCTCCGGCCGCGCCAGGACCAGGAAGAAGGCGCCCAACAGCAGGTGCGACAGCGGGTTCTCCAGACCGGAGGTGGCGTAGTCCACGAAGGCCCGCGAGCCCATGAGCGCCAGCACCACGAGCAACGCGTGGGTGCGCGTGGGCGCCGCGCGCAGGCACAGGGCAACGGCCCCCAGTGACACCCCGATGGAGACGGCCAGCGTGGTGAAGAACTCCTCACGCGTCACGGCGTAGACGGCCGTGATGAGCAACGTCCACAGCGGACACGTGAAGGACTGCACCCGCTCGGCCACGTTCCAGCGCAGACCGAACCCGCGCACGGCGTGGTCCACCGAGCGCAGCAGGATGTAGGCGTCGTCGCTGATCCACGCGTGCCACAGCACCACGCCGAGCAGCAGCGCGCAGGTGGCCAGGAGCAGCGAGCGAGGGGTGGGCCGAGACCCCGTCGTGGGGAAGGACTCGGGGGTCATGGCCACACCCTCAACCGGCGCTTAGCGCCGACCCAGACCCATGTACGTGAAGCCCAGCTCCTTCATCCGCGCCGGGTCGTAGATGTTACGACCGTCGAAGATGACCGGGGTCTTCATCAGCGACTTGACGCGCTCGAAGTCCGGGTGACGGAACTCGTTCCACTCGGTGACGACGAAGAGCGCGTCCGCGCCCTCCAGCGCCTCGTAGGGCACGTTCGTGTAGCGGATGCGGTCTCCGAAGACCCGACGCGCGGTGCGCTCAGCCACCGGGTCATGCGCCGCCACCTTCGCGCCCTTGGCCAGCAGGCCCTCAATAACCTCCACGGACGGAGCCTCACGCATGTCGTCCGTCTTCGGCTTGAAGGCCAGGCCCCACACCGCGAAGGAGCGACCCTCCAACGAGCCGAAGTGCTTGATGGCCTTCTGCACCAGCAGCTTCTTCTGCCGCTCGTTGGTGCGCTCCACCGCGCGCAGCAGGTCCAGCTCCAGTCCCTGCTCACGGCCCTTGGCCACCAGTGCCTTCACGTCCTTGGGGAAGCACGAGCCGCCGTAGCCCACGCCAGGGAAGAGGAACGGGTAGCCAATGCGCTTGTCCGCGCCCATGCCCTTGCGCACGAAGTCCACATCCGCGCCCACCTTCTCGCAGAGCGCGGCGATGTCGTTCATGAACGAGATGCGCGTGGCGAGCATCGCGTTGGCCGCGTACTTCGTCAGCTCGGCCGAGCGCGTGTCCATGTACAGGATGGGGTTCTCCGTGCGCACGAACGGCGCGTAGAGCTGGCCCATGACCTTGCGCGCCCGCTCCGACTCCGCGCCAATCACCACCCGGTCCGGCTTGAGGAAGTCGTCCAGCGCGGCGCCCTCCTTGAGGAACTCGGGGTTGGAGACGACGTCGAACTCCACCTCGGTCACCCGGGAGATGGTCTCGCGCACCTTGTCCGCGGTGCCCACCGGCACGGTGCTCTTGTCCACCACCACCGTGTACTGACGCATGGCCCGGCCAATCTGCTCCGCCGCGGCCAGCACGTACTGAAGGTCGGCCTCGCCGCTCTCGCCCTCGGGCGTGCCCACGGCGATGAACACCACCTGCGAGCGCGCCACTGCCGACGCCAGGTCCGTGGTGAACGACAGGCGGCGCTCCCGCGCGTTCTTGCGGATGAGCTCCTCCAGTCCCGGCTCGTAGATGGGGACCTCGCCCTGCTGGAGCATCGCGATCTTCCGCGCGTCGATGTCCACGCAGGTCACGTCGTTTCCAGAGTCAGCGAAGCAGGTGCCCGCGACAAGCCCTACGTAGCCCGTTCCAATGATGGCGATATGCATGATCGTTCCAGTAGCCAGAGGCGGGGATCGCTCATACGCCGGGAACGGCATCGAGGGGAAGAGGGCAATAGCCGCCCAGGCCCTGACTCACTGCCCGGTCAGCAGCCGGCGCAGGCGCTCCGAGCCTCGGACATGGCTCATTTTCCCGGGCTCGCTCGCCGGAATAACGACCAGCCGCTCGAGCAGTTCGCGCGTGGCGCGGCGCAGCGGAGGGAGGGCGGGTTTCAAACTCTCAGCCATTGAGGGGAAGAGCCGCGCCAGAATGGACAGCGACGTGTAGAGGGCGCGCTCCAGCCGCCACGCCTTCGCCCGCTCCAGCAGAACCGCCACATTCACGGGGCGCGAATAGACGCTCCCCATCGACGTCGCACCCGTCATCAGCTCGCGCAGATCCAGGTAGGACAACCAGGGCATCTGGTAGCCCTCGCGCGCCTGCTCCAGACACACGAGCAGCACCGCATCCTCCAGGTCCGGGCGGAAGATGGACGGGCCGTACATCTTCATGGGCTTCGCGCGCTCGAAGATGCCCTGCACCTCCGTGCGTCGCTCGGCGCCGAGCACGTCCGCGTAGAGGAAGATGGGGGTACGTCCATCGGACACCACCTTCACCGCGCCATGGGCCGGCTCGTCGGGCTCCGGGCGGAACTGGTGCTGGGCGAGGTAACCGGCAAAGGCGTCCACGTCCATGCGCCGCAGCAACATGGAAATCTCCAGCACGGGACGGAAGCCCACATGCGGATACAGCGTGTCGGCAAAGGCCGCACCACCCATGATGAGCAGCTGTCGGCCCTCGAGCTCGTCCACGCAGCGCTTGAAGTTGACGAGCTTCATCACGTTGTCGTTGACCGAGCCCGAGTAGATGCTCAGCAGCCTGTCCCGCGCCCACTCCGGCGCGTCGGCTCCGCCAGCCAGGCGGTACTCGAGGTTGTAGGAGGCCAGCGGCGCCAGGCCCTGCGCGATGGCCCAGTCCACGTAGGCCTCCCAGGGAGCCCCGCGCAGCGAACCACGCGGCGGGTCAAACGAGGCAAGGACGCGGAAGGTGTCGATGAGGCTGATGGCCATGGCGCCGCACCTTTAACGATTTCCACGCACAGGGTGCAATGAAAGCCAGCGACACCTGGAGCATGGCGGCCTGGCCGACGGAGTTGTCCGGGGCTGGCACCGCCCTGTCCGGAGCTGGACAGGACGAAGTGGGATAGCGCGTCTTGGGAAGGGACGGGGCCCAGGGGGGGCCTGCTCGCAAGGACCCGGGGCGGGCCGGCATACTCCTGAGGCATGAGCCAACCGCCCACTCCGCTTGCTGACCTGCCGTCCGAAGCCCGCCCGATAGACGCCAGCGAGCGACTCGCCCTGCTCGACGTCCTGCGCGGCTTCGCGCTGTGCGGAGTCTTCGTCTCCAACGTCTACGGGTGGTTCTCCGGCCGGGCCTACCTGCAGCGCGCGCAGATAGAGGCCGCCATGGCCTCGGCCTCGTGGTGGGACACCGCCGCCACGTATGTCTCCGGAACGCTGGTGTCCGGCAAGTTCATCACCCTCTTCTCGTTCCTCTTCGGTCTGGGCTTCTCCGTGCAGATGATCCGCGCCGAGGCGCGCGGCGCCGCCATCGCCCCGCTCTACATGCGGCGGCTGTGCGTGATGTTCCTCATCGGCGCCGCGCACCTGTTCGGGCTCTGGCTCGGTGACATCCTCACCACGTACGCGGTGCTGGGCTTCGCGCTGCTGCTGTTCCGCAAGCGCGCCGACAAGACGCTGCTCATCTGGGCCACTGTCCTCATCTTCGCCATGCCGCTCGTGACGAACGTCCTCATGAAGGTCGTGCCGATGATTCTGAACGGCGGCGGCACGGAGGGCGCGGCCGAAGCAGCCAAGGCGGCCATGGAGCGCTCCAACCAGGCCCGGGCCCAGACGCTGGAGGCCTTCACCCACGGCACCTACTTCGAGGTCGTGCGCGCCAATGCCCGCTACTACTTCGGCCACTTCGTCCAGGGCATGGTGCCCGTGCTGTTCGCCGTGCTCGGCCGGTTCCTGCTCGGGCTCCTCGCCGGACGGCGGCGCCTCTTCCACGACGCGCCCCAGCACCTGGGCTTCTTCCGCAAGCTCCTCAAGTGGAGCTTCGTCTTCGGCGTGATCGGCAGCGTCGTCGGGCTCGTGCTGCAGTACATGATGCGCCAGAAGATGATCGACCCGCAGGCGCAGTGGCTCGTCCTCATGTCGCCGGTGCGGCAGCTCAACGAGCTGGGCGTCGCTGCCGTCTATGTCTCAGGCCTCGTGCTCCTCTTCCAGCGCGAGACGTGGCAGCGATGGTTGATGGTGCTCGCCCCGGTGGGACGCATGGCGCTGACGAACTACCTCTGTGAGACCGTGATCAGCCTCTTCGTGTACTACGGCTTCGGGCTGGGGCTCATGGGGAAGCTGGGACCCGCGGCGACCATCGGGCTCACCCTGGCCATCTTCTGCGTGCAGGTGGCCTTCAGCCACTGGTGGCTGGCGCGCTTCCGCTTCGGTCCGGCTGAGTGGGTGTGGCGCTCGCTGACGTACGGCAAGGCCCAGCCGATGCGACGACCCGAGACCCCTGCTCCCGCGGCCGTCACGGAGGCCTGACGCGGCGCTCACTCCACGGGCGTCGCCGCGGGCAGGGTCCACTCGAAGTCACGCACCTGGGCACTCACCCAGGGGCGTGCCCCCACGATGCCAAGTGAAGCCAGGGGGCTGTCCGTGGGGATGGACCACTCCGCGCCCTGGAGCAACCGGGGCGAGAAATGAATCTTCGCGTCCTTCGGGGCGTGCACCCGTCCGTTGAGCATCTGCAGGTTCGGCAGGCCCATGGGGATGCGGACGCTCGGCGGCAGGGCTGCGAGGGGCTCGAAGTGCACCCGCGCCAGCTCCCGGCCCTGGGTGTCCCAGCTCGCCCCCGCGAAGGCGCCTCCGCTCTGAGGCTGGTGGTCGAGCGCGAAGCGCGCCATCACCTTGGGCATGCCCCACAGCGCACGCCCTCCACGCAGGGAGCGTTCGCTGTCCACCCACATATGGGTGACCGTCATGCCGAGGTGACCCGAGCCCCGCGTCTTCACGCTGATGCCGCCGAAGAGCTCGCCGTACGTCAGCACGCTCCCCTGCTGGTAGTCCACGAAGCACGTGATGACGCACGCGCGGCCTGCCAGGGTGAACAGCTCGAAGGCGGGGTCCAGCTCAAACCGGACGCGCTCGGCGGGCACCATCCAGAGGGAGAGGTACATCTGCCCGCGCAAGGCCCAGGGCGCAGGAGGGTAATCGTTCGACACCGAGGGCTCGACAGAGGATTTGCTCACGCGTGAGTCTCCTTGACGAAGGCGGCACAGCGTAGCGTCCCGGAGCGATGACACAAGCAGTGTCGCAAGACACATCGTCAAAACAGCACGTTGCCTGGCTCAATGGGAATACATCAACACCCGGGTGCTCCAGGTCAGTGACGACTTGTTCTTCATCGAGTTCACCCCCGACCTTCGAAAGTGCGGCCCCGGCCTCATCGTTCCCGACTCGGGCGCGACCTATGCCATTGATGGGAAGGGCCGAATTCTCGCTCGGGACTGGTAAGTCAGCACCCAACAGGCGAACAGGTTCGTTGTCATTGGCCGGGTGACAAGCGACGAGGCACTCACCTCACGCGCAACGCCGTGAGCCCATCTTCCCGCAGCCGGCGCACGGTGTAGCGCGCCATGGGCAGCAACCGGGGCGCGAGCAGCAGCTTGGCCGCCACCCACGTCGGCTTGTGCAGCATCAACTCCGTCCCCAGCAGCCGCTCCGCGCTGAAGAAGTGCGCCGCCATTCGTCGCTGCCACAGGGGCGGCGCCAAGGCGGACAGCACCGCCTCCGGCACGGGCGCTCCCATCAACCGCCGCGCCGCCTCCAGCGCGTACCAGGCCAGGTGAGGGAAGGCCGTTCCCCGCGCCACCTCCACCACCCTCCCCCAGTCCAACCCCGGGTGCGCCAGCACCAGCAGCTTCAGGTCGAACAGCCACGCCAGCCGCTGCAACAGGTGGTTGCTCGCATGAAGTGCCAGGTAGACGAGCTCGTCCTCCGCGCGCAGGTAGCGCACGCGCCGGCCCTCCAGCACCGCCTCCTCCACCTGGGCCAGCAGCACCCGCGCCTCCAGCGCCTGGCCGTACCCCACGAGCGCCCGAAAGTGCAGCTCCACCATCCCCGCCGCACCCGTGAAGGTCAGGTGGTGCTCGTGCTCTCGCGCATGCGCCGCCTCCTTCTCGCCGAGCGGCCTCAGCCCCAACCCCACCAGGGCGCGAGACGCCACCGCCACTTCCGCGTCCCCCACCAGCAGGTCCACATCCGTGGTGACTCGCTGCAGCGGCTCCGGGTAGAGGCGCAGCGCCAGGCCGTACCCCTTCAGCAGCACCGGCACCACGCCCACGGCGGCCAGCGCATCCAGGCTCCGCAGCAGCAACGCCTTCACCCGCATGCCCCGAGCGGCCTGCGTCAGGGCCTCGCGGCGCAGCTGGGTGCGCACCGCCTCACCCAGCGCCCACTCCGAGCGTCCCACCGCGTGCTGCACAAACCCCGCGAGCCCATGCCGGGCCGCCGCGTGCACCAGCGCGTCCACGTCCTGGGGCACCTCGCCCCGCGCGGACTCCGGCCAGGAGCGGAGCACCTCCAGGAGTGCCCGCGCTCCCACGCCGCTCACCGCCGCAGCGAGACGACGCGCTGCGGATCCGCCTCGGCCTGGGCCAGCAGCTTCGCGGCCCGGTCTCCCAACGCGTCCGCCACCAGTTCCAGCGCCAGCTCCTCGTCGCGGTTGATCTCCGAGCGCCCGTCACTCCAGGCCATCGAGAAGCGGCCGAGCTTCTGGTCCCCGCCCTTCACGTCCAGGAACACCTCCAACGGCAGCGCCGAGCCGGCGGGCCGCTGCGTCTCGAAGGTGAGGCCGTCCCGGTGATGGCCCTGCTGACGCTCGAGGCGCAGCTCCAGGCGCGAGGCCTCGAGCGCATCCGCCAGCGGACGCACCGCGGCCCAGAGGTCCTTCACCCCGGTGGCCGAGCGCACTGAGTCGGTCACTTCCTTCACCAGCGAGCGCAGCCGGATGTTCTTGCGCCGCACCTCGCTCACGCCGCTGGCGCGCCGCAGGTCCAGGTAGCCCAGCTTGCGCATCAGCACCGTCACCACCACTCCCATGCCCACCAGCAGCATGGCGCTCTGCGCGCGGTTGGCCCAGTGCAGGCCGAGCGCCGTCAGGGTGAAGAGCGCGCACAGCCCGTACATCACCAGCACCGCCGAGCGGTGGCTGAGCACCAGCCGGCTCATCAGCCGGTGGTGGATGTGCTCCTTGTCCGCGCTGAACATGGGCCGGCCCACGAGCGTGCGCCGAACCATCGCCAGCAGCGTGTCCATGATGGGCAGGCCCAGCGCCATCACCGGCACCAGCATGGCCACCGCGGTCCCGCTCTTGGCGCTCGTCTTGATGGAGACGGCCGCCAGCACGAAGCCCAGGAACATGCTGCCCGTGTCCCCCATGAAGATGGAGGCCGGGTTGAAGTTGAAGACGAGGAAGCCCAGGATGGCGCCCGCCAGCGCCGCCATCATCAGGCACAGCACCACGTCGCCGTTGCTGAGCGCGAGGATGAAGTTGGTGCCCACCCCGAAGAAGGCCACCCCGCCCGCCAGGCCGTCCAGCCCGTCGATGAGGTTGAGCGCGTTGATGACACCCACCACCCACATCACAGTGAACGGCAGGCCGAGCACACCCAGCGGAATCTCCGGCCCGAAGGGGTTGGCGATATGGTCCACGCGGAAGCCGAGCGCGTACAGGCCAAGCGCCAGCACCAGCTGCACGGCGAACTTCAGCTTCGCGCCCGCGCCGCGCAGGTCGTCGTAGAGGCCCAGCGCCGCCACGCCCAGTCCCCCTCCGAACAGGCCCCACACCAGCGCCGTCTGCGCCTGGAAGTGGTTGCCCACCCCGGAGTCCACCAGGAAGAGCGCGCACAGCGGCGCGAAGAACCCGCCCACCATGCCAATGCCGCCCAGACGGGGAATCGGCTGCACGTGAATCTTGCGGCTCGAGTTGGCCTGGTCCAACAGCCCCCACGCCAGCGCCCGGTTGCGCACCACCAACGTCAACACCATCGCAACCATCAGCGCGACGAGAAAGGCGACCAGATAAGTAATCATCTTGGCGTCTCCACCCTTAATCAGGGCCGCGCATGGTGGCGGGGATGGCGCGGAGCGTCAATGTCGCATAAAGCCACATTTGTGTTGCCTGCACGCAGAGGGTCCAAACGGCTAGCGATTCCTTGAGGCCTGGTACTCAAAGGCTGGGAATTCAAGGGGAATTCAAGGCTCGCTGTCATTTGCTACCCCATGGAATGGGAATTCGGTAAGGGGGTCCCCATGCAAAGGGAACGATCCTCGAGCATGGCCCTGGTGACGGGGGCTCCGGCAGGTGCGGGAGGGCTGGGAGGCTTCGCGGCCACCGTGCTGCGCGCGCTCTCCCACGGAGGGGCGCCGCTCCACGTGCTCGGGCCACCTCCCGCCGACGCTCGCCTGGCTTCGCTCCCTGGCGTCGTGTGGCACACCCCTCCGCGGCTTCTGCTCGCATCCGTGCAGCGCTGGACGCCCTACCGGTGGCTCACAGGAGCCCTCCAACTGAAGCAGGACACGCACCTCGGGCAGTGGGCCGCGTCTCGCCTGGAGCACCTGCGGCCCTCGCGGCTGTACACCTTCACCCAGGTGGGGCTCGAGTCCCTCGAGTGGGCCCGACGCGCGGGCGTGCCGTCGGTGGTCGATAACCCCAACGGGCACATCGCCGGCTTCCGAGGCGTCTACGTCCGAGAGACGTGGCGCCAGGCGCACCGCCTCCACCTGGGACACCCCACGCCCGCGTCCGTCCGCCGCATCGAGCGCGAGTACGCGCTCGCCAGTGCCATCCGCGTCTCGTCCCCGTGGTCTCGCGACTCCATGGTCAGCGGCGGCGTGCCTGTGGGGAAGATTGCCGTCATCGATCAGCTCATCGACCTGGAGCGCTTCCGCCCACCGGCCACGCGGCCTCCCGCCGAGGGGCCGCTGCGCGTGTGCTTCGTCGGCTCGCTCGACGTGCGCAAGGGATTCCACTACCTGCTGCGCGCCATCCGCCGAGTGGGCCCCGAGCGCGTCCAGCTTCGAATCATCGGCGCCACGGGAGACCGCGTGTCCCGCCAGCTCTTCCAGCGAGAGAGCCAGGGGCTCGCGGTGGAGGCGGTGCCGGGAGATCCACGCCCGGCCTATGCGAACTCCGAGCTCTTCGTGCTCCCCTCGCTGGAGGATGGCTTCGGGCTGGTGGTAGGGGAGGCGATGGCCAGCGGGTTACCCGTTATCGTGACGGACCAGTGTGGAGCCGCCGCCTGGGTCGAACCCGGTCAAACAGGCTGGCTCGTCCCCGCTGCACAGGAGCAGGCACTCGCCGAGGCGCTGGAGAAGGCACTTCGTCACCGCGCGGAGCTTCCTGGTATGGGAGCGCGAGCTCGGGCCTCCGTCGAAACGCGCGTGGCGGCGGACCCGCTGGCCCGGCTGCGCACGTGGTTCGAATCCGTCGTTCCATGACTTGAGAGAAGGGAAACGAAAATGGAAGCACTCATCACCCGGCTGCGTCCGCTCGCCCGCCTGCTGCCCTCGGGGCTGAATGACACCCTCCGGGGCGTGGTCCGTGACTGGCAGCTGCGTCGCGCTGTGGAGCGCATTGCCGCGCTGCCGCCCGGACAGCTGCCCACGCGCCAGATGCTGGAGGAGCTGCGGGCCGGCTGGGGCAACCTGGGCTATGCCGCGCGCCCCGAGTACCTGCAGGAGCTGATGAACCGCGCCGTGAACACCCCCGGCCCCATCCTCGAGTGCGGCTCGGGCGTGTCCACCCTGCTGCTGGGGTTGCTGGCGGGCCGGCGCGGCGTGGAGACGTGGACGCTGGAGCACATGCCCGAGTGGCACGCGCGCGTCTCTGGCGCCCTGGAGCGCACGGGCATCCCCAACGTGCACAACTGTCTGGCCCCCATCCGGGACCGCGACGGCTACGCCTGGTACACGCCCCCGGTGGAGAGCATGCCCAGGGCCTTCCAGCTCGTCATCTGCGACGGCCCTCCCGGGACGACGCCCGGCGGGCGCTACGGTCTGTGGCCCGTGCTCGGCGAGCGGCTGGCCCCGAACGCGGTCATCCTGCTGGACGACGCGGAGCGGCCCGGCGAGGAGGAAGTCCTCCAGCGCTGGACGAAGGAGGCCTCCATGCGCGTGGACATGCGCCGGGTGTCGGGCGGCGCTTACGCCGTCATCACCCGCGGCTGAGCGCCCGGCCCCGGCTCACTCCCGCCAGCGCAGCGCGAGGTAGCGCCGCAAGGCACCCCGAGCGAGCCGGGTCCGCCACACCGTGAGGAACAGCTGTCCCTCGCGGTACTGCGCCTCGGAGACGAGCCTCCGCTCCCGGCACCGACGCCACACCGCGAAGGACTCCTCCCGGAGTCCCTGCTCGCGCAACTGCTCGCCCACGCTGAGGTGAAGCCGGGCCAGCAGCAGCCGCCGACGCGAGGTGAGGCCACCATTCTCCTCGAGGTAGCGCTGCCCGGAGGCCACGGCCCGCTCCACCCCACGCAGCTGCGCCGGCCCCCGCTTCTTCACGGAGACGGCGACCCGCGCGGACGTCTGCACCCGGTGGAAGAAGCAGGGCCCGTCGGGGAAGCACTGGTAGCGCGCCCCTCGGGCGAGCGCGCGCATGTAGAAGTCCCAGTCCTGCCAGCACGGCAGCGCCTCATCCCACGGCCCCAGCGCCACCAGGGCCTTCCTCCGCCAGATGGCCCCGGCCGTCTGCCACGGAATGTCCACGCGCAGGTAGCGCTCGATGTCGTCGCGATCTGGCTCGGCCGGCCACACGCGCTGCATGTCCCCGGGCCGCTCGAGGAAGTGCTGGTGGGGGAAGACGCCGAAGTCCAGCTCGGGACGGGCCTCCATCCGCCGCACGCGCTCCTGCAGGCAGTTGGGGGAGAAGGCATCGTCATCGTCGAGGAAGACGAGGTACTCGCCCGTGGAGGCGGCGAAGCCGAGGTTGCGGCAGCGGTTTCCGCCCGTGGGTTCGCCCTCTCGCACCACGCAGCGGATGCGCGGGTCGGCGGCTTCCCACTCCCGCAGGCGCGCCAACGTGCCATCCCGGGAGCCGTCGTCCACGACGATCGCTTCCCAGTCCGCGTAACCCTGCCGCTGGAGCGACTCCAGCGCTTCGGTGAGCAGCGGCAGACGATCCTTGGTGGGAATCACCACCGAGACCCGGCCCCGGACACCCATGTTCGATCCGGTGGGCTCTGACATGGCGGCGCATCCTAAACGAAACACCGCTGCTGGCGACGCGAGATTGCATCCGCTTGCTCGCCCCTCGACCAGCGGAGAATGGGCACTTGCCCAGCGAGGTGGGATGGTCGATGGTGCGACGGTGACTCGCTCCAGCCGATTCCTGAGCGGCTTCAGCTTTGGACTCGCCAACCAGGTGCTGACCCTGGTGGTGGGACTCTTTCTTACCCCCTTCCTGCTGCGGTACCTGGGCCAGTCGGACCTGGGCATGTGGCTCGTGGCCAGCTCGCTCATGGGCTACCTGGGTCTGCTGGACCTGGGAGTGGCCGCGCTGCTGCCGCGTGAGACGGCCTACGCCGCGGGGCGCAACCCCGAGCGGCCCCTGCCCGCGGTCTCAGAGGTATTCGGCCAGGCGCTGCAGATCGCGCTGCTCCAGCTGCCCCTGGTGGCCGTGGGAGCGCTGATGCTGCTGCCACTGCTGCCAGAGAGCGGTGAGAAGCTCCTCTACCCCTTCCTGATGGTGCTGGGCACCTTCGTCCTGCTCTTCCCGCTGCGCCTCTTCCAGGCGGTGCTCTCCGGACTGCAGGACCTGCGCTTCCTTGGCATCCTGCAGACGGTGAGCTGGGCTGCGGGCACCATCGCGAGCATCAGCCTGGTGCTGGCGAACGCGGGCCTGTTCGCGGTCGCCGCGGGTTGGATGGTGACCCAGGTGCTGTCGGCGCTCGCCTGCCTGTGGCGTCTGCGCACCGCTTATCCGGACGCACTGCCCCGCAAGCTGCCCAAGCTCTCGATGGAGGGCATCCGCTCCTGGCTGTCACGGTCCTTGTGGATCACCGTGTCCAACGTGGCGCAGCTGCTGCGGCTGGGCACGGACGTGGTCATCATCGGCAAGCTGCTCGGGCCCGAGGCGGTGGTGCCCTTCACCTGTACGGCCAAGTTGGTGAGTGTGCTCTCCAATGCGCCGCAGCTCGTGCTGGCCAGCGCCCAGCCCGCCCTGGCCGAGCTGCGGATGAGCAGCAACAAGGAGCGCATCACCGAGGTGGCCAGCGCGCTGGAGCGGCTCACGCTGTTCGTCAGCGGCGCCGTCTTCTGCGGCGTGCTGTCCATCAACGAGGGCTTCGTCCTGGAGTGGGTGGGCACGGAGCAGTACGGCGGACTGGGCCTGACGCTGCTGTTCCTGGCGAGCATGCTGCTGCGTCACTTCTGCCTCTCGGTGAACACGTGCTTGTTCTGCTTCGGCCATGAGCGGAGGCTCGCGCTGACGGCCGTGACCGACGGAGTGGTGACGCTGGTGGCGATGTGGACGGGCGTGTACCTGGCCGGGTGGCAGGGTGCAGCACTCGCGCCCATCATCGGCATCTGCACGGTGTCGCTGCCGATGAACCTGTCCCTCTTCGCGAAGGACACCGGGCGCACGGTCGGGCAGGTGCTGCGCAACCTCCTGCCTTGGGCCATACGGTGCGCGGCGGTGGCCGCGCTGGCGCTGGGCATCACCATGGGGCTGGCACCGAGGGGCTTCCCCTTGCTGACGCTGGCAGGCGCGGTGGTGGGGGGCGTCTACCTGCTCGTCATGGGTCCGCTGTTGTTCCAGGGAACCCTGGGCACGTATGTCCGTCCCCGCGTGGAGGCGCTGCGCGCCCGGTTTGTATCCGCACGGGGAGGCGGCAGGCTGGGCACGGGCTAGCGGAGTCTCCACCGTGTATGTCCCCTCTCCCTCTGGGAGAGGGTTAGGGTGAGGGTAGCCAGGCCCGTTCTTCAACCCGTGGCCCACAGTGTGGACAGAGGGTTCAACCCGGGTTCACCCTATACCCTCACCCCCCGCCCTCTCCCAGAGGGAGAGGGAGCGAGGTGTTCGCACAGCGCGTCCACGTGGGCTTCGGCGTTGAAGCGCCGGGCCATGCGCCAGGCCCCTTCCCGCAGCCGAGTATGGTGGCCCGCATCGGAGAGCGCCCGGACGATGGCGCCCGCGAGCCCCTCGGGCGTGGGTGGGTTGCCCGGAGCCAGCTCTCCAGACACACCCGGCTGGCACCAGTCGGGGATGCCTCCCACCGCGAAGGCCACCGCGGGCAGGCCCACTCCGCCCGCCTCTACGCCCACCAGTCCAAAGGGCTCGGGCCAGACGCTGGGCACCGCGAGCAGGTCCGCCTGCCGCATCAGCTGCTCCCGCGCGGCCCGGTCCACCCAGCCCGCGAAGCGCACCGTCACCCGCCGCGCCGCTGCCTCCTGCTGGATGCGCGGACGCTCCGGGCCATCTCCCGCCACCACCAGCTCCAGCTCGCGTCCCAGTGCCGCACGGGCCACGGGCAGCGCGCGCACCAGCTCCACGCCACCCTTCAGCTCCGTGAGCCGCCCCACCATGAGCAGCTGTCCCGAGGGAGGCCGAGGCGCGGGCAGCTCCGGATCCGGCGTGCCATCCCCGAAGAGGTTCACGCACACCACCTGGGACTCGGAGAGACCGTGGCGGAGGTACTCCTCGCGCATGGCCCGGCTGCCCACCAGCACCGTGCCATAGCGGCGGATGAGCGCGAGTCGGCGCTGCTGGTAGTGGTACTCGCGCAGGGCGGTGATGGGACTGCGGCCTCCGCAGCGGCGCGGGAGGTAGTGCACCAGGCACGCGGGGCCGAGCACACGCTCACAGGGCACGGGGCGAGGGAAGGCATGGCGCTTCATCCCGCTGATGCACGTGCCGTAGTAGGCGTGGAGAAAGAGCAACGCCGGGTAGCGCTCGAGCAGCGCCTCCTCCAGGTCGAGGTCCTGCACGCCCTGCTGGTAGACGCGCTCGGGCCGCCACGCCGCCACGCCCGCGAGCGCACCCTGTCGTCCCAGCGCAGCGAGGCTCCACACGGGCAGGTCGAGCCCCTCATCGATGCGCGTCTGACCCGGGCCGGCGTCGTGCTCGAAGAGGAGCCCGGGGGCATGGCCGCGGGCCTGGAGGAGTGGCAGCAGCGTGCGCAGGTACGACTCCACTCCACCCACCACAGCGCGGTGCCGCGTGACGAGGAGGATACGAAGGCCGGGGCTCATGAGGGCTTCCCTATACCGTCCCTGCCCCCGGCCCGGGAACGATCCTTGCCTGCTCCCGTCGGGCCAGGCTCCCCCAACCCCGGGCGACCGACCGGGCTCACTGCATCTCTCCTTCGATTGCATCGGCTTCTTGACCTGGCCGGTCGCCTCTGGTGGTTTGCGCCGGGTGCGCTTGCTCTTCTTGAGTCCCGTGGGCGTAGTCGGTGGTGCGGAGCGGACACTCCTGGACCTGCTGGATTGCCTGCGCCGTACACCCCAGGCTCCGTGGCTCGGTCTCATCACCGGCGCGGAAGGGCCCCTGACGGAACAGGCCCGGGCCATGGGCGTGGAGACGCTCGCCCTCCCCCTGCCCACCGAGCTCGCCTCGCTCGGGGACTCGCAGCTGCGTGGCGCCGGAGCGGACCGCTTCCTGCGCTTCGGCACGTCCCTGGCCCGAGCCACCCCGGCCGCGGCATCCCACCTGCGCTCGCTCCAGCGGGCCCTCCGGGACTTCCGCCCCACCCTCGTCCACTCCAACGGCCTCAAGACCCACCTGCTCACCGCTGTCTGTGCGCCGGGGGCTCCCGTGGTGTGGCACCTCCATGACTTCCTCGGCGAGCGGCCCCTGGTGCGGCGGCTGCTGCGGGTGGCCGGGGTACGCGCGGCGGCGGCCATCGCCAACTCGGAGGCGGTGGCGAAGGACGCCCGGCGGGTGCTCGGCCGCGTCCCGGTACACCCGGTGCACAACGGCGTCGACACAGAGCGGTTCTCGCCTGGTCCGGCCGATGGCGGGCAGCTGGATGCGCTCGCGGGCCTGCCCCCAGCCCCTGGGGACACGGTGCGGCTCGGGCTGGTGGCCACCTATGCGCGCTGGAAGGGGCAGGACGTATTCCTCCAGGCAGCGGCACGCCTGCGGGCCCGGTTCCCCACCCAGGCGATGCGCTTCTACGTGGTGGGCAGCCCGGTGTACCGCACGCCCGGCTCTCAATTCTCCGAGACGGAGCTGCGCGACACCGTGCAGACGCTGGGCCTGGAGGGCCACGTGGGCTTCATCCCCTTCCAGACGGAGCCCGCGCCCATCTACCGAGCACTCGACGTCATGGTGCATGCCAGCACGCGGCCGGAGCCCTTTGGGATGACCATCGTCGAGGCCATGTCGTGTGCCCGAGCGGTGGTGGTGTCCGCCGCAGGTGGAGCCGCGGAGCTCGTGCGCACGGAGCACGACGCGCTGACCTTCGTGCCCGGGGATGTGGAGGGGCTCGCCCAGGTGATGGTGCGGCTCGTCCGGGAACCGGAGCTGAGGACACGACTGGGAGCGGAGGCCCGACGTTCGGTGCTCGCGCGCTTCACCCGTGAGCGCTACGCCGCGCAGGTGCGGGACGTCTACACACAGGTGCTGGGAGGGCGGACATGAGCGGGCGACACCAGGACGCACGGAGCGTCTCCTGGCACCTCATCACCGGCGAGTTCCCCCCGCAGCCCGGCGGAGTCAGCGACTACACGTGGCAGGTGGCCGAGGGGCTCGCGCGTGAGGGCTGCGCCGTCCACGTCTGGGCTCCGGGCGAGCCGCAGGACACGCTGTCTCCCAAGGGCGTCACCGTGCACCGGCTCCCCGAAGGCTTCGGAGTGCGAGGCCTGGGACGGCTGGAGCGGGAGCTGGAGCGGCTGCCTGGCCCGAAGCGGCTGGTGGTGCAGTACGTGCCTCACGCCTTCGGCTACCGGGCGATGAACGTCCCCTTCGCGCTGTGGCTCGCGCGGCGCAGGCGGGACGAGGTGTGGATGTTCTTCCACGAGGTCTGCTTCCCCTGGGGCTGGAAGCTGCCGTGGCGCCACAACGTGCTGGGCGCCGTCACGCGAGCGATGGCGGCCATCGTCCTGGCGAGGGCGGAGCGCGTCTTCGTCTCCACCCTGTGGTGGAACAGGCTCCTCCACGCGCCGCCGCGCCGGGTTCCCATCGAGTGGCTGCCCGTGCCGAGCAACCTGCCCACGCAGCCGCCCGCGAGCGCGGTGGCGTCCATCCGTGGCTCGCTGCGCACGGCCCCGGAGACGGTGCTGATCGGCCACCTGGGGACGTACGGCGACCTCATCGCGGGCATGTTGGAGGAGGTGCTGCCCCCGCTGCTGCGCCAGGACTCGCGCCGTGTGGCCGTCCTGGCAGGCCGGGGAGGCCCACGCTTCGCCGAGCAGCTCATCGCCCGCCACTCAGAGCTCGCCGGACGCGTGCGCGCATTGGGTGGGCTCCCTGGAGACGAGCTCTCCGCCACCCTGAAGGCGTGCGACGTGCTCCTCCAGCCCTTCCCCGACGGGCTCAGCACACGCCGAAGCAGCGCCATGGCAGGACTGGCGCTAGGCGTGCCGCTGGTGTCCAACACCGGCCCTGCCACGGAGCCCCCATGGCACGGCTCCGGTGCGCTCGCGCTCGCTCCCGAGCCCACGAGCGCCGCGGTCCGGAAGGCCGCCGAGGACCTGCTGTCCGCGCCAGAGACGTGGCCTGCCTTCGGACAGCGCGCCGCCGATTTCTACACGGAGAACTTCTCGCTCGCGCACACGCTGAACGTGCTGCTGGACCGCACGAGTGCGCGCGTGGTGGAGGACACATGAGCCGCGACGAGAGCCCGCTGCGCCTGGCGTTGCTGATGGACCCACTCGAGGAGGGGTGGCCGAGCATGGACCTGGCGGCCGAGGCGCTGCACCAGCAGTTCCATGGCCCGCTCGCGGACAAGGTGTGGGTGACGTCGGTGCGCCCGAAGATGGTGCCCCTGGCGCGCAAGCTGCCCGTGCTGCGCGAGCGCCGGGCTGCGCTCAACGTGGACCGGGTGCTCACGCGCTTCCTCACCTACCCGGCCCGAGCGGCCCTCCGCAACCGAGGACAGGACGCGTACCACGTGGTGGACCACACGTACGCGCAGCTGGTGCACGCACTCCCGCCCGAGCGCACGGGCGTGTACTGCCACGACATCGATGCCTTCCGCAGCATCGTGGAGCCCCAGAAGGAGCCGCGGCCGGCATGGTTCCGCGCCATGGCGTGGGCCGCGCTGAAGGGGCTCCAGCGGGCGGCGGTGGTGTTCCACTCCACCCAAGCGGTGCGCGAGGAGCTGCTGCTCCACGGCCTGGTCCCCCCGGAGCGGCTGGTGCACGCGCCCCTGGGCGTCTCGGCGGAATACGGGCCCGAGCCGCTGCCGGGAGACACGAGCGACGAGGTGCTGCGTCCGCTCGGGGGCCGACCCTACGTGTTGCACGTGGGCAGTGGGATTCCCCGCAAGCGCGTGGACGTGCTCTTCGAGGTATTCGCGGCGCTGCGTCGCCAGCACCCAGAGCTGAAGCTGGTGCAACAGGGCGCAGCGCTCAACGAGACACAGCGGGCCCAGGTAACGCGGCTCGGCCTGGGCGACGTGCTGCTGCAACCACCGAAGCTCGACAGGGCGACGCTGGCGGGGCTGTACCGGAAGGCCCGTGTGGTGCTCGTCACGAGCGAGTCCGAGGGCTTCGGCCTGCCTGTCATCGAGGCCCTGGCCTGCGGGACGCCCGTGGTGGCGAGCGACCTGCCCGTGCTGCGCGAGGTGGGTGGTGACTGCGTGAGCTACGCTCCTGTGGGAGACATCGGCGCCTGGACGGAGGCGGTGCACCGCGTCCTGGAGTCGACGGAGCCCGACACAGCCCGGAGCCAGCGCGTGACACGCGGGCGCGGCTACTCGTGGACAAACCACGCCTGCCTCATCCTCGACACCTACCGCCGACTCACGGGACGTTGAGCCCGCCGCGGCTCGCTAGGCGCGCAGCACCCGCTCCAGCACCTCGTGCACACGCGCGGCCAGCACCGGGTAGTCGAACCGCTCCCGGGCCACACCCACCAGCGACTCGGCGGCCTTGAGTTGATCGGGTCGGGCCAGCAGCCCCTCCACCCGCTCGGCGAGCCGGGCTGGGTACGCGCGGTCCACCACGCCCTGGTACGGCACGCGCATCGCCTCGGGTAGCACCAGCGAGGCCTCGCCCACGTCCGTGGCGAGGATGTAGCGGCCCGCCGCCATGTAGAGCGGCAGCTTTCCCGTGGTGCGCACCTGGCCAACCACGTCGTTGCTCTGCGTGGAGAGCGTCACGTCCAGGAGGCCGAGGTACTCGGGCAGGGACTCGTAGGGCACGCGATCGATGAACACCATCTGGTCCTCGATGCCGTAGGAGCGGCACCGCTCGCGCAGCCTGGGCACCCCCGTGCCGTCCCCGATGAGCACGCCCTTCACGGGCCGGCCCTTCATCGTGCGAATCAACTCCACCAACTCCCAGCCCACGCACACCCCGAGCCGCTCGCTCCAGATGGACGAGCCCAGGATGCCCACGCTCAGCACGCCCTCGAGCCCCAGACGCCGACGCAGCTCCTCGGCAGGACGAGGCCGGAAGGCGTCCACGTGGACACCATCCTGGATGACGGTGCTGGAGAGGCCCTGCCTGGCGAGCAGCTTCTGGTGGAAGGTGCCCCGCACCACCACGGCATTCGCGGTGCGCAGGCCGAACTGCTCGAGCGCCGCGGTGAGCATCAATCCCGCCACGCCACGCCCTCCCACGGAGCGCGCGAGCGCGAAGATGGCGTCTCCGGTGTCCACGACCCGGGGACAGCGCGTCCCCAGCGAGTGCAGGGCCGAGGCCACCACGCCCGAGTACGCCACGTCGAAGACGTAGACGGCCTCGGGACGCGAGGAGCGCAGCGCCGCCACCATCTCCCCAATGGCCCGCACCTTCCGGGGCTGGCGGTACAGCAGGGAGATGTCGAACGCCCCCTCCAGCTCCCGCGCGAATGACTGGGCACGCGAGCCCATCGGGCTGCCCGGAGTTCCGTTCACGACGAAGGCTACACGCCGCTTTGTTCTCATGCCGCCCTTGCCCTCCTCGCGAGCACTTCCTCGTACACCTCAAGCGTCTGGCGCGCCACCTCGTCCCAGGTGCACGCCTCCGCCCGGACACGGGCCGCGCGGCCCAGTCGTCCGGCGAATTCCACATCCTCGGAGAGCTCGCGCAG
Organism: Archangium minus; assembly: GCF_044360475.1. NCBI lineage: Bacteria > Pseudomonadati > Myxococcota > Myxococcia > Myxococcales > Archangiaceae > Archangium > Archangium minus. The sequence goes on along the minus strand of NZ_CP043494.1, from coordinate 2,141,008 downwards.
GGCCTCGGCGAGCGCTCCCACGTCACCCGCATCCTCCAGCAGCAGCCCGTCCTGACGGTGGGTGATGACCTCGGAGGCACCGGCGGCTCGCGTCGTAATGACGGGCAGCCCGGACGCCATCGCCTCGGTGACGACGAGCCCGAAGGCATCGTAGGGCGTGGGACACACGAAGAGGTCGGCCGCGGCGTAGAAGCGCTCCACGGCATCCGTAGGAGGATGGAAGCGCACGCGCCCGCCCAGTCCCAACCGCTCCGCTCGGGCGCGAGTGGCGCTCGTGTCACTGCGCGTCACCACATCCAGGGACAGCCCCGGCACGCGGGCGAGCGCCTCCAACGTCACCGCCGCGCCCTTGCGCAGGTCCCCCAGGTAGAGCGCGCACCGCGCATCCGGGGCAATGCCGAGCTCCGCGCGCAGCTCACGCCGCCGCTGCTCACGCAGGGACGGCGAGAAGCGCTCGATATCCACACCGTGGTGGATGACGCGGATGGGGCCCCGCCGCCCGTACAGGGTGCGCAGCTCCTCGCCCAGCTTGTGGGAGATGGCGATGACGGTGGCGTCGTCAGAGCCCCGGTAGAGCCGATCCTCCAAGGGAGTCAGCACCCCATCGAAGACGCGCTGCTTCCACGTGTAGTCGTAGCCGAGCAAGCGCTGAGCCTGGAACCAGGCGCGGCCACACATGTGCGCGGTGAGGACGTTGGCCTGCGCGGCGGTGATGCCCTGGCCGTGGATGATGTCGAAGCCGGAGTGGCGGCTCAGCAGCAGGGTCGCGGAGGCGTAGAAAGACAGCACCGTGGACAGTGCGCCGGAGCGCACCGCGGGCACGGAGTGGAAGGTGATGCCCTCGGCCCCGCGCGGGTCGAAACGCTGGGCGAAGACATGCACCTCGTGCCGAGCCCGGAAGCGCTCGGCCAGCTCAACGACGTAGCGGCTGTGGCCGAAGCCACGGTTGTACTCGTGCACCAACAGGGCGATTCTCATGAGCGGGCTGCCTCCGGGAGCCCAGGCGGAGGCCGAGCTCCGGGCGTGGGCCGGCGCGCGGGCACAGGCCGCTTGACCGGCGCGGACACGGGTCGGCGCGTCCCAATGATGGCTCCCATCCAGAGCAACAGCAGCGCGGAGCCAGGCACGGAGGCGAGCAGCCCCGTGCCGATGAAGGCCGTCATCCACAGCACCACCACCGTCGCCCACATCATGCGGTTGGCCACAACGGAGTCCTGGCGGCGACGGGGTGGCAGCTTGAAGAGGAACCAGAGCAGGAAGCACAACCACAGCAGGAGGCCGATGAGGCCCTGCTCCATGGCGACGCGCGCGAACTCGTTCTCGAAGCCGTACTGGGGCTTGGCCAGGTGTGACAGGAAGAAGGGAACGCTCGTCCCGGCGGCGCTGCCCAGCCCATTGCCCAACGGGAAGTTCGTGATGACCTCCAGCAGGCTGCTGTTCACGCTCTGGGTCACCCGCTCCGAGACGTAGCTGGTGTCATCCAGCGTGAGGAAGCGCTGGAAGCGAGGGTTGGAGGAGACGACGAAGCCCACCACCACCGCGACCATCGCCATGCCCCCGAGCAGCTTCAGGGACAGGCGGGTGACGAGCAGCAGCAGCCCCACGATGGCCGCCAGCTGCACCACCGGGCTGCGCGCCGCGCAGATGAAGATGCCCAGCACGCTCGTCCCCAGCGCGGCAAATGTGAGGAGGCGATCAAAGGCCTGGGTACGACCCAAGCGCCGCACCAGCAGGGGCAGCGACATGATCATCGTGCCCGCGTAGGCGTGCGCGCTGTTGAAGGTGGCCGGGATGCGCGGCAGACCTTCCTCTCCCACGTCCCGGGAGATGTAGATGATGTAGGAGGAGGCGTTGCGAGGGAAGAAGGGCTCAACCCCCAGAGCCAGCTCGAGCAACGCGAAGACGAAGGCCACCAGGTTGAGCCACACCAGCCAGGTCGCGAGCCGGTCCAGGTCCTCTGGCATCAGCCGCAGGCCGATGAGCATGAGCGGCAACAGGAGGATGGCCATGCGCAGCCCGACGAACTGGATGAAGAGGTGCTGCGAGTCCAGGAACGGCGACAGCACCAGGGTGCAGATCGGCCACACCATCAACGCCTTGACCCACATCCGCAGCGCCTGACCGTCCTGGCCGAGCCGCATCGGCTTCGAGCGCCGGGTGAAGAAGGCCAGGTAGAGGCCCGCCACTCCCGCGTCGAAGATGAAGTGAGAGAGGCCGTCCGGAAAGCGTGCCCGGAGCATTCCGTAGAAGTAGCCGAACAGGAACAGCACGCCCAGGCCGTGGCCGACTCCCTTGTAGCGCGTCACCCCGTATATGGAGCTCACGGAAAGCAGGGTGAGCAACAACCCCATCATCGTCGTCGTACCTCCATGACCGACCGATAGACGTCGAGCACGCGCTCGCCCATGCGCGCCTGGGAGAACTCGGAGAGCACGCGCGCACGGCCCGCCTCGCCCCAAGCCCGCCGCTGCTCCGGGTGCTCCAGCATCCGCCGCATGGCCGCGGCCAGCGCCGCCTCATCACCTGGCGGCACTGTGAGGCCGCTCTCCTCGTGACGGCTGACGAAGGGCACTCCCGAGTCCAGCGCGGTGTTGATGACAGGCAGCCCGCACGCCAGCGCCTCCAACTGCACCAGCGCGAAGGCCTCGGCGCGGGTGACGGAGGAGAGCACGAAGGCATCACACGCGTAGTAGAGCGACACGAGCGCCTCGTCATCCAAGCGCCCGAGGAAGTGGACGCGCTCGGCCACCCCACAGGTCCGAGCCAGCGACTCCAGCTGGACGCGCAGCGGCCCCTCGCCCACCAGCAGCAGGTGCGCCCCTGGCACTTCGCTCAGCGCGCGGATGGCGTGGTCGAAGCCCTTGTAATAGACGAGCCGCCCCACGCCCATGAGCAGCGGTGCTCCACCGTATCGGGCCTTCACGGCCGCGGCCGCCGCCTCGCGCTCGGGCGTGAGGGCGAAGCGCGTGGCGTCGATGCCGAAGGGCACCACGTGGCACCGGTCCCGGTGCGGGCGCAGCATCTCGGACGTCTCCACGTAGTTGGGCGAGCCCACCAGGATGGCATCCGCGCGCGCCAGCACCCGATGCATGAAGGGCGCGAAGAACTTCAACAGCCGTTTCTGACGAACCACATCGCTGTGGTAGGTGACGACGAGCCCGTGCCGCCGCGGCCGCCAACTGCCCAGGTACCCCATGACCGCCATGGGGTGCGGGAAGTGCATGTGCAGCAGCTCATACCGGCGCCGTGACAGCTCTAGCGCCAGCGTGGGGTTGAGCGAGGTGGAGGCCACCTTCGCCAGCTCGGCGCAACGGGTGACGGACACGCCGTCCACCAGCTCGCGCACGGTGCGGGGAGCCGTATTGGAGACAAGCACCTCCAGCTCCACGCGGTTCTTGAGCTCCGCGCACAGCCCGGACAGGTGCGTCTCCATGCCGCCCCGATAAGGGGCGTAGTACTTACCCAGTTGAAGAACCTTCATCACCGGCGCTCTCTAGCTGGCGGTGCGCTGCTCGTCACGCTCGGCGCCATAGCTGCCGTAATATTTGTAAGTCTGATAGTCGTACCGACTGTTCTTGCCGTCTGCGTCGTTGAGAAGTGCCCCGATGACATGGGCCTTCACGTCGCGCAGCGCGCGGATGGCGCGCTTGGCCTGATCTCGGTGGGTGCCGCCCGCCTTGAGCACCAGGAGGATGCCGTCGGTCTGCTTGGAGAGGACGAGCGCATCCGACACAGGCCCCAGAGGCGGACTGTCCAGAAGGATACAATCGAAGCGCTCCCGCAGCTTGCCGAGCAGCTCGGAGAAGGCGCGCGAGTGGAGCAGCTCCGCGGGGTTGGGCGGAATCGGCCCGCAGGGCAGCACGAAGAGGTTGGGCACGTCCGTGGACTTGATGGCGCGCTCCAGCGAGCCCTCGCCCACCACCAGGGAGCTGACGCCCACGTCGTCGGGGACACCGAAGGCCTTGTGCAGGCGAGGCCGGCGCATGTCCGTGTCCATCAGCAGCACCCGGGTGCCCGTCTGCGCCATCACCATGCCCAGGTTGATGACGACGGTGGACTTGCCCTCGGAGGGCCCCGCCGAGCTCACCACCACCGTGCGGAAGGGCTTGTCCGGCGACATGAAGAGCAGGTTGGTGCGGATGGCCCGGCACATCTCCGCCGCATGCGAGCGCGGGTGGCGGTGAATGAACAGGTCCGTCGGGGAGCCCTCCTCGACCTTCAGCGGGGGCATGGCGCCAATAAAGGGCAACCCCAGGCGGCTCTCCACGTCCGCGCGGGTGGCCACGCTCGCGTCGAGGAACTCCAGCCCCACCACCACCGCCACACCACCCAGCAGGCCCAGCATGAAGAAGAGCATCACCGCGCTGCGAGTGTTGGGCCGCACCGGCACCGGGTTGGGCAGCGCCGCGTCCAGCACGCGCACGTTGCTGGTGCGCAGCAGGCCCGACAGCTCCAGCTCCTTGAAGCGCTTGAGGACCATCTCGTACAGGCGCAGATCATTCTCCGCCTCGCGCCGGAGCTTCTCGTAGGCGATCTCCTTCTCCGTTATCTGGAAGGCCTCGGCCTTGGCCTCCGCCACCCGTGTGAGCAGGTTGCGCTCGGTGGCCTGGATGGCCGCCAGCTCCGTCTCCGCGCCGCGCACCAGGTTATCCAGGCTGCGCCGCAGCTCCTGCTGCATCACGGCCAGCTTCCCCTGGCACTCCTGCATCTTCGGATGATCCGGCAGGTAGCGCTCGGACAGCTCCACGCAGGCGGTGCGCTGCTCCAGCACCTGGGTGCGCAGGTCACGCAGGGCACCCTCGTTGGCCTCCGGGAGACCCTCGGCCCAGTGCTCCGCCTCGGGGTTGGCGGTCTTGCGAAGCTGGCGGATGGCCTCCACCTTCGCCTGGATGTTGGCCATCTTCGTGCGCACGGTGATGAGCTCGGCCATGTAGCTGTCGTAGGCCTGCTTCGCCGAGCTCGGCTGCTGTCCCGCCTTGCCCTCCGTGGCCAGGGACAGCACGTCCGCGCTGCGCTTGAACTTGTAGAGGTCCATCTCGCTGCTGCTGGCGCGAGAGCCCAGCTCGCTCAACCGCTCCTCGAGCCAGGCGCTGGCCCCCTCGGTCGTCTTGAGCTTGAGGGCCAGGTTCTCCGCGATGTAGGCCTCGGCCACCTCGTTGGCCAGCAGCGCCGCACGCTTGGGGTCCACGTCCTCCACGGCGATGCGCACCACGCGCGAGTTCGTCGAGGGGATGACGGAGATGCGCGAGCGCACCAGCGCTACCGCATCGATGGACTCCATGGCCTTCTTGCGCGCCGCCTCGTCCTTGATGCCCTCCACGCCGAGGAAGGCCGGGTCGTTGCGCAGGCCCAACCGGTCCGCCACGCGCGAGGCGACGGCGCGCGAGGTGATGACCTCGCTCTGCGTCTGGTAGTACTCCTTGTTGGCCCAGTAGTTACCGCGCTCATCGCCCATCACCTCCTTCACATCGGTGTCGAGCACGCGGGGCGCGGCGACATCAATGATGAGGGAGGTGCTGGCCGCGTAAATCTTGGGCTGGCGCAGGGTGTAGAGCACACCCACCAGCACCATCACGGCCGTGACGCCGAGGATGAGCCACTTGCGGCGCCAGAGCGCGCGAACGTACTGCATCACGTCCAGTGTGGGCTCTTCTGCCTCGGGGGCCTCGGTCGGGGTCTCCTCTTCCACGTCGTTCTCCATGCCGGGGCGCAGGTGCGACCAATCGGTGGCGAAGGGGGCACACTGCACTGGGGGGGCCGGGGGGGTCAATCTTCCTGGACTTGCCCGGAAGCTCTCCGACCGCGCCACGGGAACGCACACGAGCACCCGCGCCTTCCGTGTGGTAGTCACGGCGACGTGAATCCGTCGCTTTCGTTCGTCATCCCCTACACCGCGGCGTCCGCTCCGGTTGCCTCGCGCTTTGCCCACGAGCTCGCCCCCCGGGGCGCTGAGGTCATCCTCGCCGGGGAGGGTCCAATCCAGGTGCCCCCCATGCCGAACGTGCACGTGCTCCCTGGCCTACCCGGGAGGGGAGCGGCCATCCGGGCGGCGCTCGGACGGGTGACAGGCGAGATTACGGTGCTCCAGGACGCGGACACCGCCTACACCCTGGAGGCCTGCGAGGCGCTGTGCCGTCCCATTCGCGAGGATACCGCGGATGCAGTGTTCGGCAGCCGACAATTTCAGGGACTGGCTCCGGAGCTGCTGGCGGACAAGGCCCTGGGGCGTGTCACCCGGTTCGTCACGGACGTGTCACTGCGGGATCCGCTCTGCGGCCAGCGGGCCTTCCGCACCGAGGCGCTCAAGTCGGTGTCGCTCACCAGCGACGATGACGCGGTGGATGCGGAGATTGTGGTGAAGCTGGCGGCGCAGCTCTTCCGGCTGGCGGAAGTCCCCGTGGAAGTGGACACGGCGCCGCACCGGCCGCTGGCCTCGCAGCTGGCGCGGCTGCGCACGCTGATGCGCTACGCCACGGTGCAGAACGACGCGGACAACCAGCACGAGGGCTACACCACGCTGGAGCGCATGGACGGCGCCAGCAACTACAACGCGTGGCTGGGCCAGCGCTTCCGCGAGTACCTGGGCCGGCGGGTGCTGGAGATCGGCGCGGGCATCGGCACCATCACCGAGAAGATAGAGCCAGGGCTGGAGCTGCTCATCGCGCTCGAGGTGGACCGCTTCTACGTGGACCGGCTGAAGAACAAGTTCCGGGGCAAGCCGCACGTGCGGCCGTACCTGTCGGACGTGGCGCTGGCGGACTGGGAGGCGCTGAAGGCCGAGCGGCTGGACACCATCGTGCTGTCCAACGTGCTGGAGCACATCCCAGACGATGCCTCGGCGGTGCGCCGCTTCCGCCAGATCCTCCCGCCAGGCGGGCGGGTGGTGGTGCTGGTGCCGGCGCTGCCTCCGCTCTTCGGGACCATCGACGAGGCGGTGGGGCACTACCGGCGCTACACGATGGCCAGCCTGCGCCAGGTGCTGGAGGGCAACGGCTTCGAGGTAGAGAAGCTGGAGTGGATGAACCTGGTGGGCATCCCGGGCTGGTTCATGAACAGCCGGGTGATGCGCCGCCGCTCGGTGCCGAAGCTGCAGCTCAAAGTCTATGACCGGCTCGCTCCGCTGTTGGCGAAGGCCGAGAGTCGGGTGAAGCTGCCGGTAGGCATGAGCCTCTTCGCGGTGGCTCGCGTCACGGGAGGTGTCGAGTGAAGAAGATCGAAGCCATCATCAAGCCGTTCAAGCTGGATGAAGTGAAGGACGCGCTGCACGAGGTGGGTGTGCAGGGCCTCACCGCGGTGGAGGTGAAGGGGTTCGGCCGACAGAGGGGCCACACGGAGCTCTACAAGGGCGCCGAGTACGTGGTGGACTTCCTGCCCAAGGTGAAGGTGGAGGTGGTGGTGGACGACGACATGGTGACGCGCGTGGTGGACGCCATCGTGCGCGCGGCCCGCTCCGGCTCCGAAGGGAAGATTGGCGACGGGAAGATCTTCGTCCTGCCAGTGGACGAGGCCGTGCGCATCCGCACGGGGGAACGCGGCAGCGACGCGCTGTGAGCGTTCCGGAGGCCCCAGCAGAGCCAGAGGCGAGGGCCTCGCGAGCGCCGCGCGCGGTCTACGCGGTGCTGGTGGCGCTGTACGTGTTGCTGTTCCCCTACCACCCTGGGTTGCGCTCGCCCAACGAGCTGTGCCGGCTGTGGCAGACGCGCGCGCTGGTGGAGTACGGCACGCTGGACATCAACCGGGCGCTGAAGGACTTCGGCTACGTAGGGGACCTGTCGGTGAAGGACGGGAAGTACTACCCGTCCAAGGCGCCGCTGCTGTCCTTCGCGGCAGTGCCTGTATACGCGGTACTGCGCGCGTGGAGCGGGGGCTTCCTCTACGCGGTGCGCGAGGTGCCGCTCGTCTTCTTCAGCCGGCTCATCCTCACGGTGCTGCCCACACTGCTGCTGCTGTGGCTCGTGCGCCGCTTCCTGGGGTCATACCTGTCGCCGGGTGTAGCGGACGCGGTGACGGTGACGTATGGGCTGGGCTCGCTGGCGTTCAGCTACTCGTTGCTCTTCATGAGCCACCAGACGACGGCGGTGCTGCTGTTCAGTGGCTTCTACGCGCTGTGGAGGATCGCGCGCGACGAGTGGCGTGAGCGGGGCTACCTGGTGGCGGGGGCCTGCGCGGGCGCCACGGTCGCCGCCGAGTACACCGGTGCGCTGGGCGTGCTGGGGTTGGTGCTGTACGCGGTGCTGAGCGTGCTGTGGCGCGAGGAGCCGCCGCGCGCGCGGTGGGTGCGCCTGGGACAAGGCGCCGGGCTGGCCCTGGTGGGGGCGCTGCCCTTCGTGGTGGGGCTGATGCTCTACCACCAGGCCGCCTTCGGACACCCGCTGGAGAGCGGGTACAAGCACCTCAACGACGCGGCCTACCAGCCGTGGCACCTGGGCGGCTTCCTGGGCATCCGCTACCCGGACCCGCGCGCCTTCGCCCTCTCCTTCTTCTCGCCGCTGCGAGGCCTGTTCGCCCTGTCGCCCTTCCTCCTGCTCGCACTGCCCGGCGTGGCGGTGCTGCGCCACGAGGCACGTGCGCGCAGGGAGATGAGGGCGCACCTGTGGCTCGTGGTGGCGCTGCTCGCCGGGTACACGTACTTCACCTCGGCCTTCTCGTATGACTCGTGGGGCTGGACGACGGGCCCGCGCCACCTGACGGGGCTGGTGCCCTTCCTGCTGCTGCCCGCGGGCCTGCTGCTGGAGCGGTTGCGGACCTCGGGCCACCCGGCGTTGCTGGGCGCGGCTGCAGCGCTGTGCACCGCCTCCATCGCATTCACGGGCGTGGCCACCTTCGTCAACTACGTCCCCGATGACGTGTCCAACGTGGTCCTCGGGCTGGCCGTGCCGCTGCTGCGTGCGGGCTACCTGCCCCCGAGCGTGCTGAACCTGCTCGGCATCCCCAACCCGGTGGCCGGGGTGCTGTTGCTGGTGCTGCTGCTCGGCCTGGCCGGCTGGGTCTTCGTCCGGCTGGGACTGCACGGGACGGAGCGGCCCGGCGCCACGCCCCTGATCGCGGGGCTGGCGATGCTGGCGCTGCTGCTCGGGCTCCAGACCGCGACGGTGAAGCACCACTCCGGGGACCAGGGCGCGGTGCGCTTCCTCGAAAAGGTCTGGCTCGTGCCGCCTGGCCGCACCCTGGGCTTCTGATCAGGCCGTTTCACACGGTTTCCCTGGCCATGGCTGTCCCTGTCAGTCGACACTGGACCCCGTTACCGAGTCGTGCCTCACCTGGAGAACCCCCCCATGAAGATCCGGTCCGTCCTGCTGCTCTCCCTCACCCTGGCCACCGCTGCCCAGGCCGCCGACGAGGCCGCCGCCGAGCTATGGACCGCCAAGTGCAAGTCCTGCCACGGACCGGATGGCCGCGCCCAGACCCAGATGGGGAAGAAGGAGTCCATCGTCGACATCTCCCAGCCCGCCTGGCAGCAGGCGCAGACCGACGCGGACATCCGCGAGGTCATCGCCGACGGCTCCCCTCGCAACAAGAAGATGAAGGCCTACAAGGACAAGCTGACCCCGGAGCAGATCGACTCGCTCGTCACCTACATCCGCACGCTCAAGAAGGGCTGATCCCCTTCCGGGCGTGAGGTGAATATCCCTCCCAACGGCCCGTCCCCCCTTGTGACCGGAGGCATTCCCCCATGCGTACCCTCACCCCCATCCTCCTCTCCCTGCTCGTCCTCGCCAGCCTCCCTGGCTCGCTCGGCCGCCTGCTCCCAGCCACGTCCCACGCCAGCTCCCACCTCGCCACCTCCTCCCTCGTGGATGGAGATGGAAAGGGTGGCGGCGATGACAAAGGCGACAAGGGAGGCGACGATGATGACGATGATGAGGACTTCCGGGTAGTTGGGTGAGTAGGTGGTTGTAGGCCAGGGGTCCTGGGTGACTGTCGCCAACCGGGCCCCTCGCTCTTCCGTTGACCCACACGGGTCCGGCTCCTAATTACCGATGGGCCCTTCAAGGCGGCCCACGGATGGAAACTCCTTTCAATCAGAAGTTCGAAGCGGAGGCCCTCCGCGCGCCTCCAGTGACCGGGGACCCTTTTGCCCGAGTGCTGGAGCTGCTGCGCGCCGGTCAGCGTGTCCGCACGCAAGGTCTCCAAGGGGCCGCCCGAGGCCATGCGCTTGCTCGGCTGACGCACACCCTCAAAGCGCCCCTCGTCTGCATCGCCCCCGACGAGGAGTCCGCGGATGCGCTCGCCCATGATCTCGCCTTCTTCCTGGGCGGCAGGGGCACGCCGCGCGAGCCTCACGTCCTGCGGCTGCCCGCCGACGAGGTGCTCCCCTACGATGAGGTCTCCCCGGACGCGGACGTGGTCGCGGACCGGCTCGGGGCGCTCTTCCACCTGTCCCAGGGCACGCGCTTCCCCGCGCTCGTGCTCTCGGTGCGCGGCCTCTTCCGCAAGGTGCTGCAGCCCCGGGTGATGAAGGAACTGTCCGAGCGCGTCGGCGTGGGCCAGGACTTCGACCGCGATGAGCTCGCGCGCAAGCTCGCCAACATGGGCTACCAGTCCAGCCCGCTCGTCGAGGACCTGGGCACCTTCTCCGTACGCGGCGGCCTCATCGACGTCTTCAGCCCGCTCTACGACAAGCCCGTCCGCATCGAGTTCTTTGGTGACACCATCGAGTCCATCCGCGCCTTCGACCCGGAGACGCAGCGCACCGTGGACTCGCTCAAGGAGATCATCCTCCTGCCCGCGCGGGAGGTCATCTTCTCCGAGCAGACGCGCGCACGCGCCGAGGCCGCCGCTCGTGCCGTAGCGGACCGCATCAACCTACCCACCTCGAAGCTGCGCGAGCGCCTGGACGCCATCCGCGAGGGACTGCCCGGCTTCGGCCTGGAGGGCCTGCTGCCCGGCTTCTTCGAGGGAGGACTGGGCACCGTCTTCGACTACCTGCGACTGTGGCACCCGGAGCCGCTCTTCTACCTGGACGACCCCATGGGCCTCGAGCGCGTCGTCGAGGAGCTCTGGAACGATGTGGAGCGCTCTGCACGGGCGTCCGATGAGCGCCAGGATCTCTCCGCCCCGGCCGAGGAGCACTTCCTCACCCGCGAGCAGGTGGACCAGGAGCTCGCGACCTTCCGCGTGATGGAGGGGGGAGGCCTGTCGCTCACCCAGGGCGAGGCGCCGCCCGTGCACTTCCCCTTCGGCACGACCCAGGACGTGCGCGAGGCCATCCTCGCCCACCACGGTGAGGAGGGCGCGCTCACCCCGCTCGTCGAGCGGCTCCAACGTTGGCGAGACACGCGCATTGCCTGCGCCGTGGCCTGCGGCACCCTCAGCCAGGCAGACCGGCTCAAGCGCCTGCTGCTGGACCGCAACGTGATGGTGCGCGTCCACACCGAGCCGCTCGCGGACGTGACGAAGCTCTATGAGCCCTCGGTCTCCGCGCACCTCTTCACGGGCGAGGTGAGCCACGGCTTCGTGGACGGAGCGGGCGGCATCGCCGTGCTCTCGGACGAGGAGATCTTCGGAGCGCGGGCCCGCCGACGCGTGCGGCGCTCGAAGAGCCTGGATGCCTTCGCCGCGGGCTTCAAGGACCTGAAGGAAGGCGACATCATCGTCCACACCGACTTCGGCCTGGGCCGCTATGCGGGCCTGACGAAGATGCAGGTGAACGGCGTGCCCGGGGACTTCCTCGTCCTGGAGTACGCGGGCAAGGACAAGATCTACCTCCCGGTGGGCCGCATGCGGCTCATCCAGAAGTTCACCGGTGGAGACCCCACCAAGGTGACGCTGGACAAGCTGGGGGGCACGTCCTGGGAGAAGACGAAGAAGCGGGTCAAGGAGCAGCTGCTCAAGATGGCGGCGGACCTGCTCAACATCGCGGCGGCGCGCCGGGCGCACCCGGGCCACGCCTTCAGCCCACCGGACCGCTACTACGCCCAGTTCGAGGCGGACTTCGAGTTCGAGGAGACACCGGACCAGGCCAAGGCCATCGAGGACGTGCTCGGGGACATGCAGAAGAGAGAGCCGATGGACCGGCTCGTCTGCGGCGACGTGGGCTATGGCAAGACGGAGGTGGCGATGCGCGCCGCCTTCAAGGCGACGCTGGACCGCAAGCAGGTGGCGGTGCTGGTGCCCACCACGGTGCTGGCGCAGCAGCACTACCTGTCCTTCAAGAAGCGCTTCAAGGACTACCCCGTCACGGTGGAGGTCATCTCCGGGATGAAGAAGCCGCCCGAGGTGCGCGAGATCCTCAAGCGCGCCAAGGAGGGCAAGGTGGACATCATCATCGGCACGCACAAGCTGCTGGGCGGGGACGTGGCCTTCAAGGATCTGGGGCTGCTCGTGGTGGACGAGGAGCAGCGCTTCGGAGTGAAGCACAAGGAGCAGATCAAGAAGCTGCGCTCGCAGGTGGACGTGCTCACGCTGTCGGCGACGCCGATTCCGCGCACGCTGCACATGGCGATGTCGGGTGTGCGGGAGATGAGCATCATCGCCACCCCGCCGCAGGACCGGCGCGCCATCCGCACCTTCGTGATGAAGTTCGATGAGCAGACCATCAAGGAGGCCATCGAGCGCGAGCTCGCCCGCGGCGGCCAGGTCTTCTTCGTGCACAACCGGGTGGAGTCGCTGCCCGCGATGGAGGAGACGCTCAAGCGGCTGCTGCCGAACGTCAGCATCGGCGTGGCACACGGGCAGATGGGCGAGGGGCAGCTCGAGAAGGCGATGCTGGACTTCACCGAGAAGAAGTACCAGGTGCTGTTGTGCACCAGCATCATCGAGAGCGGTATCGACATCTCGAGCGCCAACACAATGATCGTCAACCGGGCGGACACGTTCGGACTGGCGCAGCTCTACCAGCTGAGAGGACGCGTGGGCCGCTCGAAGGAGCGCGCGTACGCGTACCTGCTGGTGCCGGCGCGCACGGCGATCAGCAAGGACGCGCAGCGGCGCCTGGAGGTGCTGCAGCGCTTTACCGAGCTGGGCGCGGGCTTCTCCATCGCCAGCCACGACCTGGAGATCCGCGGCGCGGGTAACCTGCTGGGTGCCGAGCAGTCAGGCTCCATCGCGGCGATCGGCTTCGACCTGTACGCGCAGCTGATGGAGGAAGCGGTGTCCGAGGTGCGGGGCGAGCCGCCAAGGACGCAGATCGAGCCCGAAATCACCATGCCGATTCCCGCGCTCATCCCAGACGACTACGTGCCGGACGTGCACCAGCGGCTGGTGTTCTACAAGCGCTTCAGCCAGGCCAGCAATCCGGACGAGGTCCAGGACCTGCGCTCCGAGCTGGTGGACCGCTACGGCGAGGCACCGGACGAGGTGGACAACCTCTCGGAGCAGACGCTGCTGAAGATCGACATGAGGGACCTGCGGCTGCGCGCGCTGGAGGCAGGTCCGGGCCGGGTGGTGGTGACGCTCGGAGCGGATGCGCTGCTGGACGGAATGAAGGTGGCGACCCTGGTGCAGAAGTCCAAGGGCGTCTACCGACTCACCCCGGACATGAAGCTGGTGGTGAAGCTGGGCGCCGAGGTGCGCGGCCAGTCGCTCATCGCCGAGGCCAAGAAGGTGCTGCGCGACCTCGGTACCTGCGCCCTGCCCCAGGCGTAGCGCGCCCCTTAGGGAGCCAGCGTCTTGAGCCGCTGCTCGGCGTGGGTCCTCACGTCGAACGGCAGCGTCTCACTGGACGCGAGCAGCTTCCGGAACGCGTCCACCGCGCACGCCTTGTCCCCCTTGGCGTCACAGGCCCGCGCGAGCGTGTCCAGGTAGCTCGGCCGCTCGCCCCGCGTCTCGATGGCGGCGCGCGCCAGGGTGACGGGCTCCTCGCCCTTGACGCCCCGCTCCACCAGCAGGAACGCCAGGTTGTTCTGCGCATCCGCGCGCAGCACCTTCTCGCGCTCGTGGAAGCCCGGAATGGCCTTCCGGTACTCCTGCTCGGCTCGCTGCGTGTCCCCCTTCTTCGTCAGCAGCTGGGCGAGGTTGTAACGCGCATCCGCGTAGTCCGGGGCCACCTTCACCGCGGCCTCGAACTCGGCGAGGGCCTCATCCATACGGCCCTCGGTCGCCAGCCTCGCGCCCTGCTCGTTGTGGGCCGCGGCCTCCTGCGGCATCCGTATCGCCGCATGCCACTGGGCCAGGAACATCCCCAGTCCCTCCGTCTGCGCTGCGTTGGGGGCCAGCTCCTTCACCCGCTCGGCCGCCGCGAAGGCCCCGTCGAGCTTGCCCACCATCGCCCGCAGCATCGCCAGGTCGTACCAGTACTGGACCGAGTCCCCGTCCAGCTCCACCGCGCGCTCCAGGTGCTCCACCGCCCGCTGAGGCTGATCCACGCCAGTGAGCACGCCCGCCAGGATGTAGCGGACGACGGCGTTGTCCTTCACCGCCACGCTCTTCTCCAGCTCCGCGATGCCCTCCTCCATCTGGCCCAGCTTGACGCTCGCCATCCCCGCGTGGACCAGCACATCCGCGTTGTCCGGCTCGCGCCGAGCAAGCTCACGGGAGAGCGCCTGGAGGCGCACCCAATCCTTGCTCGCGCGCGCCTTGTCGAGCTCGGCCTTCAACTCATCGGTGGATGCGGGAATCTCCACCTCGGGCTTCGCGGACGCTGCGGGGGCGCCGCTGGAGGTGGAGGTGGAAGAAGGGGTGGTGGCGCAACCCACCACCGTCATGCACAACACGCCAAGAAGGAGCTTTCGCATCCGGCCACCCTAACAGGTGGCCCGGAATGCCCTGCACGCACTTCTTAACGGCTGCTCGCCGTCGTCGTCGTTGTCCCGGGGGCCAGGACGATCTCGATGCGGCGGTTGAGGCTGCGGTTATCCGGCGAGTCGTTGGGCGCGATCGGCTGGTACGGACCGTAGCCCGCGGCAGACAGCACCGTGGGGTCCACGCCCGCGTCCTGCAGCGACCGCACCACCGCCATGGCCCGCGCCAGGCTCAGCTCCCAGTTCGAGGGGAACGGGCCCTTGGGATCCGTGGGCACGTCATCCGTGTGCCCCTCCACCCGGATGATCTTCCCCTTCACACCCTTGAGCGCCTCGGCGATCTTCTTCAGCGCCGCATCCCCCTCCTTGCCCACGCGCGCCGAGCCCGAGGCGAAGAGGATCTTGTCCTTCAGGTTCACCGTCATCCGGCCCCGGAGCTCCGACAGCTCGATCTTCCCTTCGGAGATCTCCGTCTTCAGGCTCTGGGCGAGGCTCTCGTACTCGGCGCTCTTCTTCTCCAGCGCCTCCTTGGCCTCGGTGAGCTTGCGCTTGGAGCTGGCCAGCTCCTCATTGAGCGCGGTGAGCTCGGCAATCTTCTGCTCCAGGCCCCGGCGCTCGGCGGCGCTCGTGGTCAGCCGCGCCTCGGAGGTGTTGAGACGCGTCGCCAGCGCCTCCTTCTCCTGCTCCAGGGTCTTCACCTGCTCCTCCAGCTGGCGCACCTTCTCCTCGGCCGCCGCACGAGCGCCCTGCTCCCCCTTCAGCTGCTCGTCGAGCGTTTGGGCCCTCTGCATGGCCGTGTCGTACTTGCCCTGGGTGACGCACCCCGTGGCGAGCGAGAAGACACAGAGAGAAGTCAGCAGCCGATTGCGCATGTCGCGTTCTCCTTGACGAAGCTGAAATGGTTTGAGCCTCAAATACTATTGTTCGAGGGGTGCGGGCGAGCATGAAGTGCGCGCACCCGCCACTCCTTACAGGGGGAAGGCGCTCGCTTGCTCGCCGCTCGACGCTCCCGGTTGGCTCCGCTCTTCTGCGCGTCATGAGTCACACGCGCCGCCCCACCCTCCACCGCCGTGCCTTCCTGAAAGCGGGTACGGCGCTCGCGCTGCCCTTCCTCCTGGGCCGCTGCGCCCGTCCCGAGAACGATGCCGGGCTGCGGCCGGATCCCGACGGCATCCTCGATCTGCCCGAGGGCTTCCGCTACCGCATTCTCGAACGTCGAGGCGAGCGGATGAGCGATGGGTACCGGGTCCCGGGGCAGCAGGACGGCATGGGCTGCTTCGCGGGACCCGAGGGCAGCAACACCCTCGTGCTGATGCGCAACCACGAGCTGGAGGCGGGCCAGGAGGACATGAGCCCGTACTTCCCGGGACAGGCTGTGCCGGCCCAGGCGTACCGGCCCGAGTCCGGCAGCCCAGGCGGAGTGACGCGCGTGGTGGTGGATGCCACCACCTTCACCCGCGTCTCCAGCAACCTCGTGCTCGCGGGCTCCGCGCGCAACTGCGCCGGAGGGAGCTCTCCGTGGGGCTGGCTCACCTGCGAGGAGACCCTCAAGGACGGCCACGGCTACGTCTTCCTGTGCGACCCGGCGGCCACCGAGGTGCGGGACGAGGTGCGCATCCCCGCGCTCGGCAGGATGAACCACGAGGCCGCCGTGGTGGACCCCACGAGCTTCATCACGTACCTCACGGAAGATCGCGACGACAGCTGCTTCTACCGCTTCGTCCCAGAGAACCCGGGCGAGCGGCTCGGGCCGCAGACGCGAGGCCGGCTGCAGGCGCTGCGCATCGAGGCCGAGCCCCGGCGGGACATGAACGCGGGCGTCCAGCCGGGCGACACCTTCGTGGCGGACTGGGTGGACCTGCCCCAGCCCGAGGCCGAGGACGACTCACTCCGAGCCCAGGGCGCCGAGCGCGGTGCGGCCCTCTTCCGCCGGGGCGAGGGCATCTTCTTCCACGACGGCTCCGTCTTCTTCTGCGCCACCACCGGAGGCCCCGCCTCGGGCGGACAAGTCTGGCGCTACACACCCTCAGGGAGTCAGGGCGGCACGCTGCGACTGCTCGCGCAGTCGGAGGACCGGAGCCTGCTCGACATGCCGGACAACCTCTGCGTGGCCCCCTGGGGCGACGTGGTGATGGCCGAGGACGGAAGTGACCCGCGCTGGCCCGAAGAGTTCCTGCGCATCCTCACCCCGTCCGGGCAGGTGAAGAACCTCGCGCGCAACGCCATGACTCGGGGCGAGTTCGCCGGCGTGTGCCTCTCCCCGGACGGCCGCGCGCTCTTCGTCAACATGCAGAGCGACGGCCTCACCCTCGTCATCACCGGCCCCTTCCAGCAGTACACCGGCACCCAAACCCCATCCCCTCTATTCTGATTGCGGCATGACGTGATCAGCGAATGAGGGGACGCGGCCGAGTGAATACACGCGCCGCGTCCGAACCGACTCACCTCACCACCAGGCTTCAGCCTGGAGGCCCACCGACGTGCCCGCCTTCTGGTCGCCAAAGACCTGACGCAGACGCGACGTCGGGTCAAAGCTCTGACGAGCCGCCTCGTCCCAGATGGCATGCGTGACGAACAGGCGGATGGTCGGACGGGAGCTGGCCTGATCGCCCGCGGACACCGCCGTGGCCAGGGTGAGCTTGGTCATGTTGCGGGTGTGCCCACCGTTATCCGGCTTGACCACGTCATGGCCAGCCTCGGCCAGCAGGCGGAAGGGACCGGCAATATGCGTGTCGGAGCGAACGCCAATGCCAAACCACTTGTTGCCGGCATTGCCAGCGGCCTTGTTGATGCGGTACTCGGCAATTCCCTCAATGCTCGTTCCCGCCACGAAGGCGGACTGCTGAAGCACGACGCGGCTGTTCCGCGTGGGGCCGTTCCAATCCATCTTCACGCCGAGCAGCGTGTTGCCACCCAACAGGAGGCCGTTCAAGGTCTGGTAGACACCAACGGCCAGCCCACTGGCCTCCGCGGCCGGCTTATTAGAAGACACCTGGTCATCACTCCTGAGTTGCACGGACGGAGTGACGTACATGGCAAGTTCGCCACTGGGCAGGTCCTTGATGCCGGTCAGGCGCACGGGCACGCTGATGCGGTTGTTGTTGGCACCCCCGCGCGGGTTCAGCATGGCGGCCACGCTGAGCTTGCCGATGACCACGTTCATGTCTTCGATGCCCGCGCCATCGCCATCGTTGATCTCCAGGAACTGGTCGTTGATGCCAGTCTGAAGACGGTTGTAGAAGCGCCGGCCCACCCAGACCTTGCCATTGCCGAGCGCCGCGATGTTGGTGCCATACGCATAGACCTGACCAAAGCGGGCCACGAGCTCGTCCGTGCCGCTGTCAGGAATGGCCGCGCCACCCGGCGAGCTGTAGGTCTGAAACTCCCGGCCGCCCCACGCGCGGTAGATTCCGGGCATGAAGTGCACATGCCAGGCAGTTTCCCCGGACGAGACGAGCTTGGCATTGAGGCTCGGCTCGATCACGTAGTCACACTCGTTGCCCAGACGCCATTTGGTGTCGGCCCCGGGCAGACCGGCGCACACTTGCGTGCCACCACGAACGTTGATGCCAGTTCCGGCGCGCATGTACCCCGAGAAGATGATGGGGATGGGGAGCGGGTCGGCATGAGCCGTCACAGCGGCGCAGGTGGCGGTGATGGCCGCGAGCAGAGCTTTGTTAGTCATCTGGATTCTCCTCACTGGTTGTAGTGCGACGGCTGCGACAAGGGCTTATGAAGAAAAAGAAGCTCATGGCCGCGAGGGTCGCCCCAAGCGGTACAAAGACATACGCATGCCCGGCTACCTCCAGGACCAGGCGAGGTAGTTGGACATTAAATTAATTTTCTCGACAGAAGTCAGAGACGTCCGTGAAGGCCGCACAGTAAGCAAGAGGCGAGCCTCGTCCGTCAAGTACGTGGTGGCACTATTGCGAGTGCGGGAGGGATTGACTCCACGCGTCACCCCCAGGCCAGGACTTCCCGAATTGGGGGCAACTGAAATTTTCAACCAGTGTGTTCGAAAGCGCGTCAACGGGGCCGCGGGAGCGGGGCGGGACGCGTCAGCGTCGAACGTGACGAGCACGTGACGCGACGAGGAGCCCCCCGCGACGGAGACCGCTTCGTCGCGGGGAGCCACACGTCGCCCGTTCAGTCTGGGATGCGGTAGTTGTGGTGCGTGTACTCGGCCGCGAAGGAGTCGGTGAACTTGCCGCCGGAGTAGGAAATGGAGCGGTTCTCCCCCAGCACTTCGATGGTGCCGCTCGCGGGGAGCTCTGCCGGGAGGGTGAACGTGTAGGTCCCGCTGGTGAACTGCCGCTTCTGCATGGCGAAGACATAGGCTGCGCCATCCCGGTACTTGAGCATCGTGCTCAGGTTCGGATTGAACTGCCACACATAGGACTGTGTATTGAGGACGCGCGCCAGTGCGGTCACCTCGGCGTTGATCTTCTTCACGCGGTCGCGCGTCGCCTGGTACGCCGCTCGCGAGTCATTGAGGACGTCCGTGGACGACGGATTCTCAGTGGAGTCGGAGAAGACGTGCGAGAAGTACCCGAGCACGCGCGCCTCGTGAATGAGTGTTGACCACACCGCGCCCTCCACCTGGTTGGCATTGATGAC
Organism: Archangium minus; assembly: GCF_044360475.1. Taxonomy (NCBI): domain Bacteria; kingdom Pseudomonadati; phylum Myxococcota; class Myxococcia; order Myxococcales; family Archangiaceae; genus Archangium; species Archangium minus. Next base: position 2,121,710 of record NZ_CP043494.1, on the reverse strand, counting down.
ACTGCCCTGGGCCTGTCCGCCGAGCTCCACGATGACGCCCAGCGGGATGCGCGGATCGCCATTGTTGCCGGCGCCCGACGTAGTCCGCAGGTTGGTCATGAGGATTTCGCCATAGTTCGCGGCCCGGCGGACCTCGTTCGCGGGAATACCGAACCAGATGGGCGCCTCGCCGGCGATGTTGCCATCCGTGTAGAAGTAGATGTCGCCAGTGACCATGCCGAACCGCCACTTCGCCCTCGGGTCCGGCCCGTCCGCGCCATTGATGCCAATCTCGCGCTCCTCGTCCGACCACCACATCAGCGCGCCCTTGCCCACGTTCGCATAGATGAAGGCGCTCGGGTTGTTCAGCTCCTGGTACAGCGCGTTGTAGATGGTGAAGCCACAGCGGCGTGGGTCGTCCGGGATGCACACGTCATAGGTGGCCACTGCGCCAGTCCACGGATCCCACCCGGGTCCCGCCCACATGTCCGTCTCATCGTAGAAGGTCGCCCCCACGGCTTCACCGCCCAGGCCCGAGCCGGCGAGGTTCCAGATGCCGTGCTGTCGCATCCACCCCGCGGATGAGTCATTGACATTATAGATCTCCAGGAAGGTATTGATCCCGTGCGCCCTGTCGGTGACGATGCGCCGCTCTTCATCCGTGTACGCCCCCCAGTACCCAATGGGGAAGAAGTCCTCCGACACCCAAGGCGTGCCCGCCATGGCGGGGAAGCGTGCGTAGAAGGAAGGCCCTCCCTCCCAGGGAACGCGAGGCAGGTTCAGGCCACCGGGCGGCTGTTGCGCGGACGTGGTCGCCGAGGCCGTGTTGGAGGCAGCGCCGGTATTGCCAGCGAAGTCCTGAGCCTTCACCGTATAGCTGTAGCGCGTGGAGGCCGCGAGGCCCTGGTCCTTGTAGCCGCGCGTCGTGCCAGAAACCGAGGCGACCTCATTCCCGTCGCGGTAGATGAGATAGGCCGTCACCCCCACATTGTCCGTAGCCGCCCCCCAGGTGAGCTGGATGCTCCCCGGAGCAGAGGCCGTGGCGACGAGCGAGCTGGGGGCCGAGGGAGCACTCGTGTCGGGCGCGGGGATGAAGAGCACGTCCACGAAGTAGTTGGCGTCCTGGTAGCTCTGGGTGGGGAAGCCGCCGCTCCCGTAAACATAGACGCCGTTGTAACCATCCACCCCGGACGCCAGCGCGGTGAGCGGGCCGTTCGACGTGCCCTGCCCAGCGAAATAGCCAACCGTCGCGGAGTAGCGGCCGAGCGGTGAGAGGTAGGAGGCGACGTAGGTGGTATGGGCCGCGATGCTCACGGGAGAGGCAAAGCGCACCGTCTGCCATCCGGTCGCGGTCTCGTTGGTAAACGTCGCCGAGGCGAGCCGCTGTCCGGTGCGGCTCCAGAGGCTCCCGACATGCGTGCCACCGTTGGCCGAGCTCCCCTTGTAGAAGCGGATGCCCGTGACGGTGCCGGGAACGCTGGAGCGAAACTTCACGCCCAGCTCGACGGAGGCCAGATCCGAATCCTCGAGCGTGGAGGGCGAGACGCTCGCGCCGAAGATACTGACCTCACTCGCGAGGCCTTGAGGGGTGGACTTTGTCTCGCGGGCAGCAGGCGTACTCTCGACGCAGCCTGCGATGAGGCCCAGCGCCAGGAGCAGGCCCAGGCGCGGAGCGGCGGAGTGGAACCGAATCATCTCACTTCCTCTGCAACTCAGTTGCGATGCGGGGTGGGGGTTGAAGCAGCTCAGACATAACTAGAAATAAATGAATTAACAGTAAAATCCGGACAACTTCATTCCCCGGCAGATGAGTCCGACGGAGCGCTGCACCCTCTTCGGCTCTCTTGAATCCTTGGGTTTGAGGACACCTCGGCGAAAAACGGCACCGGCCAGTTTCGGAACTTGACGGTTTCGAAACTGAGGAGTATCGATATGAACCAAGGATGAGGTGACTGCATGACTCAGAACGATGACGAGTCCGTCGAGGTCGAGCCTGCACAGCCAGGACGCAAGCGAGACCACTCGCGCGATGCCAAGATCCTCGACGCCACGCTCGAGGTCCTTGCCGAGGTGGGCGCAGCAGGATTGACGATGGACTTAGTGGCCGCGCGGGCCGGAGCCGGGAAGGCGACCATCTACCGCCGTTGGACGTCGAAGACCGAGCTGGTCATCGACGCTGTCTCGCACATGAAACGCAAGCAGGTCGATCTCGAGAATCTCCCCGACACGGGAACGCTCCGCGGAGACCTGCTTGGCTTGTTCAAGCCGCAGTCGCTCGAAGAAAGCGAACGCAAGCTCAAGATCATGACGGGGCTCGCCTCGCTGCTCTCGCAAGAGCAGGCACTCGCCGAGGCAGCAAACAGCGCGGTAGTCCAACCGTGGGCCGAAGCGCATTTCGCGCTGATGCAGCGAGCTGTCGCGCGCGGTGAGATCTCGGCGTCCGCCGACATCGGCACTCTGTCGCAGCTCATCCCGTCGATGGCCGCCTACCGCACCTTGGTCCAGCGCAAACCGATGGACCTGGCCTTCCTCGTGTCGATGGTTGACGGAGTCGTCCTGCCGGCCCTCCGAAATCAGCCCTCCGATGTCCCACCAGACTCAAAAGGTCGCCCGAGCGTGCGGAAACGCTCAAAACCCTGAACCTGCATAGGAGAAAGTCATGACCGTCAGCGTTACCAACCACCTCAATTTCCGTGGCGATGCCCGAGCGGCGCTGGAGTTCTACCAGTCTGTGTTCGGCGGAGACCTCACCATCGTCACCTACAAGGACGCCCACAACGTCCAGGCTCCGTCGGAGGCCGATCAGGTGATGTGGGGCCAGGTCGCCGCCAAGAACGGCTTCCGCGTGATGGCTTACGACGTGCCCTCCCGGATGCCCTGGGAGCAAGGCAAGAACCCGTTCTTCGTCTCGGTCCGCGGCGACTCAGCCGCCGAGATCTCCGCGCTCTGGGAGAAGCTCTCCGCTGGCGCGACCATCGCGCAACCCCTGGCGCCGTCGGGATGGACCCCGCTGTACGGTATGCTCAAGGATCGCTTCGGCATTACGTGGGTCCTGGATGTCGCGACGGAGTACAAGGCGTCCTGAGCCAGCGGAAGAACACGTGCGGCGTGGGACCCCCACACCCATGAAGGCCAACGTGAGGGATGCGTGTGCCGCGCTTCTCCGCGTCGGTGTGGGGTGGGTCTCAACAAGCAGATAGCTCCTCCGAATCACGGGCGATGCAAGCGTTCCTCTCTAGGAGACAACGATGACCCAGGTGTTTGGGGCGACGTCGACCACAGACGAAGTGCTCGAGGGTCGTGATCTCAGCGGCAAACGCATCTTGGTCACGGGCGTGTCAGCCGGCCTCGGAATCGAGACGGCGCGCGCGCTTGTAGCCCACGGCGCCCACGTCGTGGGCGCCGCGCGTAACCTCGAGAAAGCGGAAGCAGCGACCCGCGGGGTGCAAGCGGCAAGTGCTGGCTCCGGACGGCTTGAATTGGTGGAGTTGGACCTCGCTTCGCTGGCGAGCGTGCGCCGCTGCGCCGACAACTTGCTGAGGCAGGGGAAGCCGTTCGACGTCGTCATCGCCAACGCCGGTGTGATGGCATGTCCGTTCGGCCTCACCGAGGATGGGTTCGAGTTGCAATTCGGCACGAACCATCTCGGGCATTTCGTGCTCGTCAACCGGATCGCGTCCTTGCTGCGGGCGGGCTCAAGGGTGGTGTCGCTATCGTCCTCGGGGCATCGCTACGCGGACGTCGACCTCGACGATCCTCATTTCGAGCGCACGCATTACGAACCGTTCGTCGCCTACGGGCGTTCCAAGACGGCGAACATCCTGTTCGCGGTGGAGCTCGATCGGCGCCTCCGCGAGCGCGGGGTGCGCGCCACCGCCGTGCATCCGGGCGCCATCAAGACCGAACTCGGGCGTCACCTCCCCGACGACTCCCTATCGACCTTCGTCGAGCGAACCAATGCGGACCTCGCTGCTCAAGGCAAACAACCATTCGCACTCAAGACGATTCCTCAAGGCGCGGCGACCTCGGTCTGGGCTGGAGTGGTGGCCGAGGCGGACGAGGTGGGAGGCCGCTACTGCGAAAACTGCCATGTCACCACGAGGGTGACCCTCGACCCGCTCGATCCCAGCAGTGAAGGGGTCCGTCCCTATGCGCTCGATCTGGAGCGGGCCGCGGCGCTCTGGGCGAAGAGCGAAGCACTCGTCCGCGAGCGCTTCTGAGTCGACGGACGAGAGCATGCCTGTGAACAGGCTCCGGGCGAGAGCACCTCGCTACGCCCGCCACCGTGATGCTTGGGCGTGCAACGTTCGCCTGCCGCACCGGACAGCGCCGATAGATTCTCTAATTTCAGTTATTCCCAAGAAAACTTCGATTTGTTACACTCTAGGGAATCAACCGTAACGGAGGACGCATGCGAGCGAGCATTATCGGAGGTCTGTTGGCGACGGCGCTGATGGCGGTGGGCTGTGGCGCGCCCATGGAGCAGGAGGAGGAGGGAGTCCAGCTGTCCACGCAGGAGGCAGCGTTCCCCGATTGTTCCGGCAGCTCGGACTCCCTGATCGTCTACTACAGCGACGCGAGCTACACGACGGAGATAGGTGCCCGGGGTTGCTCGTGTGGCTTGTGGGCGAGCTGGGGCAAGACGTCGACCTACCGCCAGTACAGACTGGACTGCTACTAAGCTGTCCGCGCAGCGGGTCAGAAGGCCGGCTCCCCAGTCTCGGGGAACCGGCCTTCTTCCGTTTGGAAGACTCACGTGCGCGTACAGGCTCGTCTGCAATCAGAAACACAAGATCATCATCCTCCCATCGTTTGAGAGATGTAGAAGATTGCTCAAGTGACAGAGCAATGGCCTGGTCACGAGAATTGCTTGTTTCTCTCGCGCGTCGGTCGGTAAATAGACATGCGTCCCCCCACGCATTCCATCAAGGAGAAGGCAGTGAAGACCCGCCCCCCATCCACCGGGAGAGAGCGTGCTCTCATGCAGACCCACCCGGTTACCGTGCTGCCCGCGTTGTTTGCCGCCATTCTGTCACTCACCGCATGCAGCGGCGGCGCTGATTCGAAGACCAGCGATACCCCGTCGCAAGCCGACCCCGCGCCCGCGACACCCTCCGGAGCCGCGCCCATCTCGGAGCCCGCCCCCGTCCCCCTGGACGCCCCCGGACTCGGTGCGACGGACTATGTGCCGCTCCATGCCGCCGGCACGCAGGTGCTCGAACAGATTCAGTACAGAGAGGCTGACGGAACACTGGTCACCCTCGCTGGCTTCCGTCCGACCAACCGGCATGCCCGCGAGCGAGGCGAGCCTTGGTTCGAGCCGGATATCGGGCCGGGCAACTACTTCACCTTCCCTACCTGGTACTTCCAGAACCGCACCTTCGGCCTCTTGATTCGTGACCAGGTCCCCGCCGGGCGTTCGCGCATTGAAATCTCCCTGCGCGTGAACGACGGGACCTTCATCAACACGGGCCTCAGCGCGTTCCGGCGCGACGATCCCAACATCCGGGATTACGGCTGGAAGATGAACGTCGGCTTCCAGAATCCCAAGGAGGGAGGCAAGAACATCTGTCACGCGACCTCGGCCCGCGAAGACTGCATGGTCGTGATCACCGACAACTGGCGCGCCCCTCAGCCCGGCACCCCGTTCAAGGTGGGCGATGTCATCGAACTGGCCCCCGCGCCGTTCCTCCCGCATACGCCCGACAACAAGGCCCTGATCGATGGCGGTGGCAGCCGTTACTACTCCTTCGAGCAGCTGTACCAGGTGGGCGTGGGCATGCGCGCGTGGTACGGCGTTGCCCCCATCCTCGACTCCGTCCCCCTGCCCGACAGCACGCTGCTGGGTGGCGAGGCCAGCGTCTCCTACAACTACTCCGAGGAGCCGCATCGGGTGTTCCAGCAGATGGCCAACAACATCGGCATCGAGAATACCAAGCGCTTCGTTGAAGGCCGACGGCTGTTCCACACCTCGTTCGTCGACGGGAAGCACTCCGAGAGCCCGGACATCAACCCCGTCTTCACGAAGCACGCCGGTCAGCTGGGGCCTCGTTTCAACAACATCCGGTGCATCGCGTGCCACACGCTCAATGGGCGCAGCGCTGTTCCCACCCTGGGCAGCCGGCTGGATACGATGACCATCGAAACCGCCGCGGCCAGCTCCACCTCGGGAGTGACCCCGGATCCCACCTACGGCTTGAATGTGCAGCAGCAGGCCAAGGCCGTGGGCGCGCCGGACTACTCGGTCTCCGTGCAATCGTATACGAAGACCATGCACACCCTGCCGGATGGCGAGACGGTCGAATTGCAGACGCCCGTCTATGCCTTCAAGGGGCCCGTGCCGGCGCAATACTCCGTCCGGCAGGCGCCCCAGGTCATCGGCCTGGGTCTGCTCGAGGCCGTGGACGAGTCGACGATCCTGAGTCTGGCCGACCCGAATGATGCCAACGGTGACGGCGTGCGGGGTGTGCCGAACTGGACCCTCAACCCGGAGACCGGAAGCCGGCACCTCGGCCGGTTTGGCTGGAAGGCGAGCAAGGCGACCCTGCGCCATCAGGCGGGCATCGCGCTCCTCAAGGACCTGGGGGTTACCTCGCCTGTCTATAAGTCGCTCGACTGCCAGCGGGGCGTGGCCAACTGCAACGCCACGACGGCTGAAACAGCCATCTCCGAGACGGAGCTCGAGCGGCTCGCCTCCTACATCTCGCTGCTCGGCGTACCGGCCCAGCGCAGCCTGCGCAGCGGCTACCCCGACGGCATGCGCGTCTCGCCCGAGCATGACGTGAACCCCACGCAGATCAACCGCGGCAGTGCGTTGTTCGCCCAGGTTCAGTGTGTGGCCTGCCACACCGCCCAGATGAAGACTGGCGCGAACCATCCGCTCGCCGAGCTGCGCAACCAGACCATTCGTCCGTACACCGACCTGCTGCTCCACGACATGGGGCCCTGGCTGGCCGATACGCTGACCGAGGGGCAGGCCGGACCACGTATGTGGCGCACCCCGCCGCTCTGGGGAATGGGTTCGCTCAAGTACGTCCAGGGCGGTGCGCAGAACGTGCGCTACCTGCATGATGGGCGTGCTCGCACACTGATGGAGGCCATCGCCTGGCACGGCGGCGAGGCGGAGAACAGCCGCAACCAGTTCGAGGCGCTGAGCAAGGACGATCGGGCCGCGGTGCTCGCGTTCCTCGAGTCGCTGTAAGCCGGGCCTTCGGAGCCGGCCGAAACGCCGGCTCCGTTCCACAAAGCCGCGCCCTGTCTGGACGTTCCAGAAGCTATGCGGGCTTTCTGGCCCAGGCCCCAAAGACCAGCTCCCAGATACTGGCCACGCCCGCTTTCTGCTGCTCCTCGAGGAGGCGACGTTCGAGCGTGTCGATGTCGATCTCGGCTTCCGTGGCGACACCTTGCTCGATGATGCGGGGAAGCATCGCGCGAACAATCGCTGCAATACCGAAGCTCTGGGTGGGAGTCTGGACGATCGCCTCGACTCGCACCTGTTCGACTGCAAGGCCCGCCCGCGCGAGTACAGATGAGAGATGGAAGCCCATATGGACGTCAGCGCCTTCGCGCTTGACCGTTTGCCACATCCATCCATGAACACGCTCGTGAAGCGGCAGCGGTGCCTGGCCTCCCGGCACTGGCACCCGGGTGGAGTCGTGCTCCTGAAAGACAACCAGCCCGCCAGGACGCACCGCCCGAGCCAGCTGAGCGACGGCGTTGACAGGCTCAGGCTGATACATGAGCACGCGCCTCCCAACAGCGGCGTCGAACAGCTCGTACTCGGACGAGAGTGCACTCATATCACCCTCCGCGAAGGTGATGTGGGCGAGGCCCAGCGCGCGTACTCGCTCTCTTGCTGCCGCGAGCGGGCGGACATCGCGATCCACTCCGACGACCTGCCCGCGCTCACCGACCAACTCCGCGAGCATCAACGTCACGTCTCCGCGGCCACAGCCGACGTCGAGCACACGCATGCCGGCAGAGATGCCTGCATCGGCCAGCAGTCTCCTCGTTATATTGACTACGATGTCACTCATCTCTTTCCCGCCCTTCCTTGAACGTGGGTCCCAGCCGCCTTGCGTGGCGGCCCCACGTTCGTAGCTCACACGGCGGGACCCCCGTAGAGCGCCGGCTTCGACAGAATCGGCGAAGTTTTGGGCTCGAGAAAGCCGGCCCTGACAGCGGAGGCCACGAGACCTCCGCCAGTCAGGGCCGTTGTTCTTCCGCTCCAAGGGGGGAGGCGGGCGCTACTCGGTCTTGCCGCCGCCCATCACGGTCGACAGCCGCAGCTCCTCGGGAGACAAGCCCCACTTCGCGACCGTGAGGCCGTCCACCGTCTGCTTTCCACTGTAGGTCTGCGCCAGATCCTGGGGCTGAACGGTCTGCAGCGACCAATTCCCATTCGGCTGCTTGACGTACATCTCCAGCGGCTTGTTGGGGGAGATCGCGTTGGGGTTCAGCGGGTGGCCAGACAGGTGGTTCTGGACCGCGTTGGTGCCACCAATGATTTCGTTACCCTTGAGGGAACCCGGGGGCAGACCCGCGGACTGTTCAATCTGTGCCAACCGCCCTTGCTTGCTCACGTCGGAGGCCAGGGTGTAGCGCTGCTGAGCGGCCATCTGTCCCTGGACACCGTCCAGCTGCGACTTCAAACTGTCAGCCTGCAGCTTCGTCGGGTTCGTGGCCTCCCACTGCTTCAGCCGCGCGCCCATCTCCTTGCCCGTCACGCCCTCCTGCTTCAGCTGTGCGGTGTAGGCCTTGCGCTCCGCGGCGAGCTGCGCCTGGGCCTGGCCGAGCTGTCCCGAGAGCGCCTGATGCTGTCCGGTCAGCTGCTGCCACTTCTGGGCATTGGCGCCCACGGGCACCCCGTTGGCGCCCGCGAAATTGGAGAAATAGCCCTGCTTGTTCAGGTCATTGAAGGTCTTGTCTCCGAGCTTCGCCTTCCACTGCTGCTCGTTCCACCCATTCTTGTCGCCCTGCTGCAGGATGTTCATCTGCTCGGGCGTGAGCTTCTGCTTGGGCGGCGTCGTATTGATCTTGGGGGGACGCGCGTACGAGTAATCCACCAGGTGGACGAGGCCCTGATTGCGACCCTGGGCATTGAAGTTCCACTGGTCGAGGATCTTCTGCTCCTGCGCCTTCTGGCCGATGTGCTGGGACAGCTGCGGATGCTGACTGTCCTGGAACACCCTCGGCGGCGGCGTCCGGGGCTGGGTGGGCGAGTTGGGCAAGCTCCGGGGCGCGTCGGGCGTGTTACGGGTCGGCGTCCTCAGCTGAGGCAGCGGGTTGGAGCGGAACGGGTTACGGACTTTCATGGTTGGGCTCCTTGGAGACCTGGGTTGTCCGCCTACAGAGCATCAGGCGTGCCACCCCTTCCGAACCCGCGGCCCCCCGGCCCCTCCCCTGATTTCAGCCACTTGCAGCCGCCCCCACCATTCTTCCCGCCACCGTCGACTGGTGACTGTTGTCACCACCCGATGAGCCCAGTCATCACTCGAGGCGCACGGGCCTGAGTGCGAACGCCCTTCGGAGCACAAACGGCCAGGCCTCCTCGTCGGCCGCGTCGCGGCTCGTCGAGGAGGCCCTTTCGCAACAGGCCCGGAGCTTGTCAGGCCTTCGCCATGTGGACCTTGGCCCGGCTCATGACGTGGTCCACCGCCGTGAGGTGCCAGGCCACCTGATCGATACGAGCCAGGTTCTCGGGCTCGGCGCCCAGGGCGGCGACCACCTCTTCCAGCGGCAGACCGGAGGCGTTGGCCTCGTCCAGGAGGATCTTCTCCACCTTCTCGCGGCTCGGGGTCACCCCGTCCCGCTTGCAGATGGCGCCCAGGGCCAGGGCGATGCGCAGCCGCAGCTCCACCTCGGCTCGCGTCGGCGCGTCCTGCAGCCACCCGCGCAGCGACTCCTCCCGGCGAGCCTCGTCGAAGCCCAGCTCGCTCAGGGTGCGGCCCTCGCTGGTGCTCCAACGGCGGCGGATCTCCTCGTCGATGAGCGAGGCGGGGACCTTCACTCGGGTGCGCTCGGCCACCTTGGCCAGCACCTGCCGCTGGACCTGGCACAGCAGCAGCTGCGAGGCCTCCGCCTCCATCTGACGGAGGACGGCACGCGTGGCCTCCGCGAGCGTGGCGCCATAACCGAAGGCCCGGAGGAAGGCAGGGCTGCTCAGCTCGGGGTAGGTCACCTCACGCGCCCCCTTGATCTGCAGGGTGAAGCGCGCGGGCGCCCCCCGCAGGGACTCGACGGGGTAGTCGCCGGGCAGGGTGAGGTCCACGGTGAGGTTCTCCCGGGGCGAGCGACCCACGAGCGACTCGTAGAGCCCGGGCAGCAGGGGCTCGGGTGCCAGGCGAATCCACTCACCCGCGCGCACGCTGAAGGGGATGAGCTTGCCGCGGCTGAAACCCACGATGTCGAGCAGGACCTCGTCTCCCCACGCCAGCTTCTCGCTGGGATAGCGGAAGCGCTCGGTGGCCAGGGGGCGCGCCAGCTCCAGGAAGCGATCCTGGACCTGCTCCGGGGTGAACGCCTCCGGGGGGGAGATGGTGACGGAGAGATCCTCGAGCGAGGGCGCCTCCACACGGGGAAGGGACATCCACACCGACGAATTGTCCTGCGAGTGCGACGCGGCCAGCTGCGGAATCACGATGGAGCTCATGGGGTAACCCTCGGGAACGCGGAGGTGGAACTACCAGCCCTTGAAGAAGTCCTTGATGCCCTCGCCCACCTTCTTGGCGGTGTCCTTGATGCCCTCACCCACCTTCTTGGCGGTGTCCTTGATGCCCTCGCCCACCTTCTCGGCGGTGTCCTTGATGCCCTCGCCCACCTTCTCGGCGGCCTTCTTGACGCCCTCGCCGACCTTCTTGGCGCCATCCTTGATGGCGCCGCCGAAGTTCTTGACCACTTCATGGACGATCGGGGCGCCCGTCGAGATGAGTCCACCGATCTGGGAGACGATGGGGATGTTGGTCGCGGCGAGCACCGAGCCGCCTGCGACGATGCCCGAAGTGACCTTGTCGCCGACGCTCGCGTTGGGGTCCTTGAAGGTCTTGACGGTCTCGGCGATGTCGTAGCCCGCGATGCCGAGGTTGGCGCCCGGGATGAACCTGCCGATGGCCTTGCCTCCCGTCTTGAGCAGGCCCTTGGCCAGGTCACCGCCCTTGTCCGCGATGGAGGAGGGCTTGACGTCCGGGGTGGAGGGCTTCGGGGTGGGCTTGGACTCCGTGGCGGAGGGCTTCTCCGCGGAGGGCTTCGGGGTGGGCTTGGACTCCGTGGCGGAGGGCTTCTCCGCGGAGGGCTTCGTGGTGGGCTTGGACTCCGGGGCCGAAGGCTTGGACGGCTTCCTGAACACATCGCCCAGGTCGGCCACTCCGCCGGCCAGGTCGGCCACGCCACCGGCTACTCCGCCGGCCAGCTCGGCCACGCCGGCGTACTGAGCCATCGGGTCGACGGCCTCACCGTAGCCGCCGTAGTCACCGTAGCTGCCGGCGCCACCATAGCCGTCGGCGCCACCATAGCCGCCGACATCACCGTACTGCCCCAGCTGGTCGGCGCTGTACGCGCCCGCCTCGAGGTTGCCCGGGGCCATGGGGCCCTGGGTATAAGCCATTCCCTGGAGGACATCGACCTGGCGCATGTCCATGCCGCCGTTGATGGCGCCGGCGACCCTGTTGGCGATGTTCATGGGCATCTGGGCAGTCATTCCCGAGAGGGCGCTCGTGGCCTCGGTCCTGAGTCCGGCGAACTGCTGCGACATGAGGCTCGCCGCGAGCTGGAAGCCGGCCTGGGCGTCGGCCAGGGCTTTGGTGGCCACCTCGAGGTTCGTGTCGATGAGGGCCTGCTTCCCCAGGGTCTTCTGGAGGGGGTTGTCCGCGACGCTTCCGAGCAGGGCGGGCATGGCGCGGCCCAAGGACGCCTGGCGAGGAGCCTCGAACGCCGTGGTGTCCTGCGGGAGCGCCAGCGCCAGCTGCTTCTTCGCCTCGACAGGCGCTGCCTGCTCGAAAGGCTGGGGCCGGAGGGCGCTCTGGCCGACGGAGTCCGAAGACGTCGGGCTCAAGGGGAGCATCATGGGACGGTTACCGGAGATGGGGGCGGTCATGGGGGCCTCGAAGAGAAAGAACGGACACGACCCTGAGCAGGTCTCGTGCCAACCCCTCCCGGGAGGCGAAACACCCGATTTCCCTCGGGTGACCCGCGCTCGAAGCCCGGGCCCTCCCCTCCTCCACCTGGTGACTGCCGTTCGAAGTGGTGACAGCTGTCACCACCAGTAGACTCCGCGGGGAGAGGCGGTTGCGATCCAGCGCCGCGAGAGAAGGAGCAGGCATGGAGCGGCTGCGGGAGGCACTCGAGGCGTGGCGTCGGGAGCTGGGCGAGGACCATGTGCTCGCCGACGAGGCGACGCTCGCCCGGGCGCGTACGGCGACGTTCGCCACCACCCAGGAGATCGGTGCGGTGCTGCGTCCCGGAAGCACCGAGGAGGTGCGCGCCTGCCTGCGCATTGCCCACGAGTTGCGCATCCCCGTCACCCCGGTGAGCGCCGGGCGCAACCAGGGCTATGGCTCACGCGTGCCGGCGCGCAGCGGCGTGCTGCTGGACCTGGGCCGGATGAATCGCGTGCTCGAGTTCGACGAGGAGCTGGCGTACCTCACGGTGGAGCCGGGCGTCTCGTTCGAGCAGGCGCATGCCTTCCTGGAGGAGCGGGGCTCGCGGCTACAGTTGGCCACCATCGGAGGGCCACCCCAGTCGAGCCTGATCGGCAACGCGCTCGAGCGGGGGGACGGGACGGGGCCCCACGGGGACATCTTCCAATATGTCTGTGGCCTGGAGGTGGTGCTGCCCACGGGCGAGTGCCTTCGCACCGGGCCCGGGCGCTACCCCCATGCTCAAGCGGCGTCCGTGCTGCGCTGGGGCGCGGGTCCCGGCCTGGATGGGCTCTTCAGCCAGTCGAACCTGGGGGTGGTGACGCGGATGACCTTCTGGCTGGCGCCGCGAGCGGCCTGCCTCCGGCTGGTGTCGGGCGTGCTGGAGGATCCCTCCCAGCTGGGCCCGGTGGTGGAGCGGCTGCGGCTGCTGCGGATGGAGGGCACCCTGCGCGAGGCCTTCTCGCTGTGGAATGACTACAAGGTGATGTCCGTGCTCGGCCAGTACCCGTGGGGGGAGACCCGGGGGCTCACGCCGCTGCCGGAGTCCCACCGCGCGAAGCTGCGCGCCAAGCTGAACGTCTCGCCCTGGCACCTGAACTTCGTGCTCGAGGCCCCGAGCGAGGCGCAGGCCCAGGCGGCGCAAGAGCGGGCGGAGCATGTGCTGAAGGAGGCCGTGCCCGCCCTCTCCTTTACGCGGGAGGAGGAGCTGGGGCCGGGGGCGCTCCGACAGGTGCCATCGGCGCGCAACCTGCGGATGATGTACTGGCGCAAGCGCTCACCCCCGCCCGAGGTCCCGGAGCCGGAGCGCGACGGGTGCGGCTTCATCTGGCTGTCGTGCGCCGTGCCGATGACGGGCACCCATCTGGAGACGGCGCTGGCGATCGCCGAGCCCCTGCCGCTCCGGTTCGGCTTCGAGCCCAACCTGTGCGTGCTGGGCGTCTCGGCGCGCTGTGCCTACCTGGTGGTGGCAATCATCTATGACCGGGAGGTGGAGGGAGAGGACGCCCGCGCACTGGCCTGCCACCATGCGCTGCAGCAGGCCCTGGGTGAAGCGGGCTACTACCCGGCGCGGTTGGGCATCCAGTCGCCCGTGCTCCCCTTCACGCCGGAGGATGACTCTCCGAGGGTGTTGAGGACGCTCAAGGCCGCGTTGGATCCCCACGGCATCCTCGCCCCCGGGCGCTACCTGCCGTGATGCGGACGGGGCCGCGCCAACCCCAGCGGCCCAGGCTCAGTAGATGAACAGGATGGGCTGCTGCTGGTTCGGCCCGAAGAAGCCCGTGTAGAAGGCGGCGAAGTGAGTGCCCTCTCCGAACCGATAGGGTGAGTAGCTGGGATACACGCCGAACAGGTTCCCGTTCCGCGTGCCCGTCACTTCAACGTGGGAAGGGTAGAGGGTGATCTGATCCACCTCCGCCGTCCCCGGCCCTCCGGCGGTTCCAGGGGCCGACGTCCAACCCGCCGCCAGCTCCGCCAGCTTCATGGTCTGCAGCGTGCTCGGGTTCAAACGATGAACATGGGTGACGGCCCATTTTCCAATCCCGAGCCGAACGTACTCGCCTCCGGAATAGGCGGCCACGAGTCCCTGGGCATTGGCCGCGATCGCAATCGTCGGCTCGACCCTCGAGGTCCCCAGTTCGACGGCCGTGGGCACCAGCGAGCACGTATCGGACGAAACGACCGCACTCTGAACGGAGACCCTGTAGAGGGGCCGCAGATCGACATCGACATCCTGCAACACCTTGATCGTGTAGTCGCAGCCCTGCCACGACGCCTGCGCCGTCTTGAAGACGGGCAGCTCCGCATGAGCCGCTGAACCCAGCAGCGTGGCCATTCCAACAGCAATCGTTCCGAAGATGCGCATGAATGAAACCTCGATGGAGGTGAGTCCCTGAGCCCAACAGGGGCGGGAAGGATACACGGCACGGTGACATGAACCCGGCAGAGGGCCGAGAGGATCAGCCGGTGAGCGGGTGTCGAAGAACTCGTGTTCTGAGAGGTTGACAAAGGACCCGGTGTCCCAAGGCGCCTGGTGACAGCAGACACCAGTGGTGACAGCCCTCTCCAGGGGGCGCCGGTGTCGGCAGTCACCATTCGGGCCTTCGCGCGGGTCCGCCTCCGCGTAAACCCTCGTAATCCCGTTCGTCTCCGGATTCCTCCGCCCTGGCACGGGCGCTGCACTAACGCCTTCACGTCAAGGCGTTGCTCCCTTCCCCTCTCGCGGCAGCCCATTTCGTCCTCCCAGGAGATATGTCCATGCGTATCGGCAAAGGCTTCAAGCTCCCCAAGATCGACCTCCCCGACCTCAAGGGTCCCAAGAAGCCCGACATCAAGCCCGACGGCGGGCCCAAGCCCTCGCCCCGCCCGGACATCAACGGCAACTTCCCCGGCGGCAAGAAGCCCGACATCAAGCCCGACGGCGGGCCCAAGCCCTCGCCCCGCCGGACATCAACGGCAACTTCCCTGGTGGCAAGAAGCCCGACATCAAGCCCGACGGCGGGCCCAAGTTCTCGCCCCGCCCGGACATCAACGGCAACTTCCCGGGCCAGAAGCCCGACATCAAGCCCGACGGCGGGCCCAAGTTCTCGCCCCGCCCGGACATCAACGGCAACTTCCCCGGCGGCAAGAAGCCTGACTTCAACCTCGACGGGTTCAAGCCGGGCAACCCGCTGGACAACTTCAAGAAGCCCAATGGCTTCGGCGGCCTCGACAATGGCTTCGGTGGCCTCGGCAACAAGTTTGGCGGCCTGGGCAACGGTATCGGCAACGGCCTCGGGGCTGTGGGTGACGTTGTCGGCGGAGTGGCCAGCGGCGCGGCCGGAATTCTTGGCGCAGGCCTTGAGGCGGCCACCATGCTGCCCAGCGCCCTGGGCATGGACCCCTACGCCATGGCCGGTGGCATGCTTCCCCCTGAGCTCGCCGGTGGCCCGATGATGGACCCCTACGCCATGGCTGGCGCCGACCCCTATGCCATGACCGGTGGCCCAGCGATGGACCCCTACGCCATGACCGGCGGCCCGGCCATGGACCCCTACGCCATGACCGGTGGCCCAGCGATGGACCCCTACGCCATGACCGGCGGCCCGGCCATGGACCCCTACGCCATGACCGGCGGCCCGGCGCTCGCCGCTGGCCCGATGATGGACCCCTACGCCGCTAGCAGCATGCCCCCGGAGCTGGGCTCCCTGGCCTCGTCTCCCGCTCCCCTTCAGTCGGACCTGGGCAACATCCTCAACTCGGTGGCCAACGCCCTCAACACCGCCAACCAGGCCCTTGAGACCGTGAAGGGTCTCGTGGGCGAGGGCACCGCCACCGCGGCCAACACCCTGAAGAAGGCTGTCGCCGAGCCCGTAATGGCGAAGGTGGCCCAGATCGCTGTCGCCGAGCCCGGTATGGCGAAGGTGGCCCAGAAGCTCGTTGAGGCCGAGCCCGTGCTGGCGAAGGCTCGCGCCGAACTCGCGGGCCCCGGCGTCATTCAGGAGCCCAGCGCCACGGAGGCCTGAGTCACTGGACCCAAGCACCGAGCAATAGGGCCACACCAGGCCCCCTCTATCGAGCGGTCGATCTCCAGGTATGAGATCGGCCGCTCATGCTTTCGTGGGCACGGAGGTGCAACGCCATGCCCGGCGAGACGAACCTGGACGTATTACTGAAGTCGATGAAGCCGGTGCTGCGGGAGGGCGAGTTCGTCTTCCTCACCACCCGGCGCTCCTTGCTCGAGGTCGCGCCCCTCGAGCCCCTCGGCCTCTTCCACGAGGAGGAAGGGCTCACCCTCATCCTCCCCCGTGAGAAGGCGGACGCCGCCGGACTGCCGTACACCGCCGTCTTCCGGATGCTGACCCTCTCCGTCCACTCCAGCCTTGAGGCCGTGGGCTTCCTCGCCGCCATCACGACTCGGCTGGCCGCCCGGGGCATCAGCGTGAACCCCGTCTCGGCGTACTTCCACGATCACCTCTTCGTGCCCTCCGCTCGGGCCGAGGAGTCCCTGGCGCTGCTCCTCGAGCTCTCGGGCGGCGACGCGTCCCTGGGCTGACGAGGCATTCTTGCCTGGTGACAGCAGACACCAGTGGTGACAGCCCTCTCCAGGGGGCACCGGTGTCGGCAGTCACCATTCGGGCCCTCGCGCGGGTCCGCCTCCGCGTAAACCCTCGTAATCCCGTTCGTCTCCGGACTCCTCCTCCCTGGCACGGGCGCTGCACTAACGCCTTCACGTCAAGGCGTTGCTCCCTTCCCCTCTCGCGGCAGCCCATTTCGTCCTCCCAGGAGATGTCCATGCGTATCGGCAAAGGCTTCAAGCTCCCCAAGATCGACCTCCCCGACCTCAAGGGTCCCAAGAAGCCCGACATCAAGCCCGACGGCGGGCCCAAGCCCTCGCCCCGCCCGGACATCAACGGCAACTTCCCCGGCGGCAAGAAGCCCGACATCAAGCCCGACGGCGGGCCCAAGCCCTCGCCCCGCCCGGACATCAACGGCAACTTCCCCGGCGGCAAGAAGCCCGACATCAAGCCCGACGGCGGGCCCAAGTTCTCGCCCCGCCCGGACATCAACGGCAACTTCCCGGGCCAGAAGCCCGACATCAAGCCCGACGGCGGGCCCAAGTTCTCGCCCCGCCCGGACATCAACGGCAACTTCCCCGGCGGCAAGAAGCCTGACTTCAACCTCGACGGGTTCAAGCCGGGCAACCCGCTGGACAACTTCAAGAAGCCCAATGGCTTCGGCGGCCTCGACAATGGCTTCGGTGGCCTCGGCAACAAGTTTGGCGGCCTGGGCAACGGTATCGGCAACGGCCTCGGGGCTGTGGGTGACGTTGTCGGCGGAGTGGCCAGCGGCGCGGCCGGAATTCTTGGCGCAGGCCTTGAGGCGGCCACCATGCTGCCCAGCGCCCTGGGCATGGACCCCTACGCCATGGCCGGTGGCATGCTTCCCCCTGAGCTCGCCGGTGGCCCGATGATGGACCCCTACGCCATGGCTGGCGCCGACCCCTACGCCATGACCGGCGGCCCGGCCATGGACCCCTACGCCATGACCGGTGGCCCAGCGATGGACCCCTACGCCATGACCGGCGGCCCGGCCATGGACCCCTACGCCATGACCGGCGGCCCGGCCATGGACCCCTACGCCATGACCGGCGGCCCGGCCATGGACCCCTACGCCATGACCGGCGGCCCGGCGCTCGCCGCTGGCCCGATGATGGACCCCTACGCCGCTAGCAGCATGCCCCCGGAGCTGGGCTCCCTGGCCTCGTCTCCCGCTCCCCTTCAGTCGGACCTGGGCAACATCCTCAACTCGGTGGCCAACGCCCTCAACACCGCCAACCAGGCCCTTGAGACCGTGAAGGGTCTCGTGGGCGAGGGCACCGCCACCGCGGCCAACACCCTGAAGAAGGCTGTCGCCGAGCCCGTAATGGCGAAGGTGGCCCAGAAGACCGCTGAGGCCGAGCCCCTGCTGGCGAAGGCTCGGATTGGACTCGCGGGCGCCGGCGCCATTCAGGAGCCCACGTCCAGCGCCACGGAAGCCTGAGTCACTGACCCAAGCACCGAGCAAGGGGGCCACACCAGGCCCCCCCTCTATCGAGCGGTCGATCTCCAAGTATGAGATCGACCGCTCACGCATTTGTGGGCCACGAGGCTGACCCAGCGTCTGTGCCTGGTGACAGCAGACACCACTGATGACCGTGCTCTCCTGGGGGTTCGGGTAACGGCGGTCACCCCCCGGGCCCTCACGCGGTCCCTCCTCCACGTAAACCCTCGCAATCCCGTTCATCTCCGGGCGCCACCGTCGTGGCACGAGCGCTGCAATGATGCCTTCACGACCCCCAATAACGGTGCTCCCATGACCATCCGCTTCCGCCCGCCTCGGTTGAACCTCCCCCAGACGCCTCACATCCGGCCGGGCCAGACCCCGAGCGGCCCCCAGACTCCGGCGAGCCCCAAGGACTTGAGCGGACTCCAGACCCGCGGCACGCCGAGGAGCACCGACGGCTTCGACAACCCGGTGCGAACCCCGATGCGGCCACCGGTGCTCAACCAGCGCCCGGAGCTGGCGGGAACCCTGGCGGAGATGAGACTCCCCGTGGAGCAGGCCATGGGCCCGGCCCTGTCGTCAGGCAAGCACAGCACCACCGCGGCCCAGGTGCTCGACCTGAACTCGCCCCTCTCGCACCCCGACGCGCCGGAGTTCCAGAAGGCCTTCACCGCGCTCGGCATGAGCGAGGCGAAGACCGCGGAGGTCTGGGGCGACATCCTCCACGGCGTGAAGCGCCAGGAGCAGATCCGGGCCGACGTGAAGGAGAGCCGGACCTCGCCCTACACCTCGGACAAGCCCAAGCCGGACACCTCCAACCCGCACTACGAGAAGGTCGCCCATGAGATGGGACCCTACCTGCGCATCGAGGACGGCCAGGGACCGCTGGCGCTCTGGTCGGGCGGCTACGATGTGAGCAAGCACGCCCAGCTGAACGGGTACACCACGCTGGAGAGCACTCCGGCGGGCCGGGCGCTCTCGGGGCTGGAGATCTACAAGGACCCCAAGGCCGTCACGCCGATGTGGAACCACCTCTCCGAGGAGTTCGTGAGGCAGAACCCGCAGGGGGAGGCGCACGCCTTCATGCGGACCCATGATCCAAAGAGCGTGCTCTATCGCCAGGAGCTCCAGACCATCGAGCAGTACTCGCCCAATCGCCCCGTGGTCTTTCATCCGCTCGTGGGGGACAAGCTGCAGGACCTCCAGGGCGTCCAGCCGAACAAGACGCTCGGCCCCAACTCGGCGTATACGAGCGAGGCAGAGGCGCGCAAGGCGCTCAAGGACTACCTCTCTCAATCGCAGAGCGAGAGCTTCTCGGCCCACTCCATGAAGATCCTCTGAGGGACATGTTCCGGGCGTACGGCTGCGCGGCCTTCAGCCTTTACACCCCTGGCTGGGACACAGCGACGGCGTCTTCTCGCTCGACCCGGGGCTGAGGCCGAGCACCTGGAGGAAGAGGTCGCGCCACCGCGCCGCGAGGGTGTCCCAGTGGAAGCAGGGGGCACTTGCATGGAGGTAGGCACGCCGGGACTGCTCCGCCAGCAGGGCGCGGTCCCAGTACAGCCGCTCCAGACACGCGGCCGCCGCGTGGGTGTCGATGACATTGAAGGTGGCCGCGGAAGCATGCGGATTGTCCGGCGGCTCCAACGTGGGCACCAGCAGGCCGTGCTCCCGCCACAGCTCGCGGCAGGCGCTGTGAGCCGGAACGACCTGGGCTGCGCCCGTGGCCGCGTGCTCGAAAGCAACCAGGCCCCAGCCCTCAGCGGTGGCTGTGTTCAGCCCCACGTCACAGGCATTGTAGACAAGGTTGAGCTGTGCGTCCGGCGCGTCGGGCCGGCTCCCCGTGTGGGGGGTGAGCAGCAGCCGGTGAGCGATTCCCAGCTCATGGGCTCTGGCCAGGATGTCCACCCCCACGTCGCGCAGGCCCATGTGCAGGTAAAGCCAGACGTCTGGTTTGTCACGCGCGAAGTCGGCGAAGGCCCGCAGGGTGAGGTCCACCCGCTTGCGCGGACAATTGCGATTGGCATTGAGCACGAGGAAGGCGTGCTCCAACTCGGGACGCCCCGGAAACAGTGCGCGCCGCGCGAGCACCCGGCTGGCCCGCAGCCCCTCGGGTGACACGTCTCCGCCCAGCGGCTGGAAGCGTGTGGTGTCCACCCCATGGGGAAGCTGGTGCAACCGGGGCCTGGAGCGCGGCGCCCCCGCCTCGAGCTCCAGCCGCTCGAAGGCCTCCTCCAGTACGCGGTGGCCAAAGCCGGTGTAGGCCACCAGCTGGTCCAGCGAGCGCAGGGGCTCGGCCTCGGAGGCCCTGGGAAAGGGCCACTCGATGGGACAGTAGAAGACGGCGCGGGGAGCGCCCGGCGCGCGCCGCACGGCCTCGCGGTGCACAGGCCACAGCCCCGCGTCGTGGCAGAAGAAGACGAGCGCGGGGCGGAAGTCCTCCAGCAGCGCGGGGAGCTGTTCGCGGCCGAGGATGTCCCCCTCGCGCACGTTCGGCACCGTACGCCAGGCCCCCTCCAAGACCGGGCCCCGGTAGTTGATGCCGAAGTGGAGCAGCTCGAAGTCGAGGTGGAGCCGCTCCAGGAGGCTGGTAAGCACCCGGGCATAGCCGGTAGGCCGCACGGCTTGACCCACGAAGAGGATGCGAGGACGCGAGAGCATGGAGGGGCTCCGGGCCACGACGGACTCTGGCTCAGGTACCAACGCTCAGCGTGTACTGACCGGTGATGCTCTCCCGGTAGAACAGCACCTCCAGCCGCGCGGTCGCGGAGTCCTCGTCGAAGATGCCGCCCTGGTGGATTTCAATGCCAGAGTCCGGGCCGATGCCGAAGATGCCCACCAGGATGTAGTTGGCCGGGTAGCTGATCCACGCCGAGGGGTTGCCCACCGTGCTGCCCGGGTCGCAGTTGTTCTCCCAGGAGCTCAGCTGCCTGCCAGCGCCCGCGCTCTGCAACAACCCGACGAACGAGGGAGGCGGCGGCATGTTGTTGTCCAACCCGAAGCTGGAGAGCACGAGCACATTGCCGGCCTTGTTGAGGCCCTTGTCCTCCAGATCGTCCATCATCTGCTGGTACATGTCCTCGTAGTTGAAGTAGCCCTGGCTCACGCAGTAGTAGCGATCATGCAGGACGCCGGATTTCTCCGTGAGATTGGCGCCATCCAGCACCAGGAGCTGGTAGCCGCAGGGGCTTGGCGGAGGGCTCTTGGGCGCGAGCTGGTCGCCGAGGAAGAGGGTGGGCGGCTGCGGGGTGTAGGTGCCGTCGGAGCTCATCATGCGGGAGGACGTCTGCACCAAGAGGCGCGGGTGCATCACCTGGCTGAACAACTCCCAGGCCATCTGCACGGCGCCCCGTTTGTCACCGCACAGCTCCCAGATGCCCTTGAGCGAGAAGTCCACCAGGGCCGGGTTGGTGCTGACGCTCTGCACCCAGTCGGTGTAGCGGGACACCGTCTCGCTGGAGGGAGACATCGGGTTGATGCCCACGAGCGCGGCGATGGATGTGGGATCTCCTCCCGTGGCGCGGATGACCGTCTGACTGCTCTGGGAGTAGCTCTTCCACTGCTCGCTGAACTCCACGCTGGCGTCCAGCGAGCCGGAGACGAACAGGCCGCTGTACTGGGCCTTCAGCATGGCGGAGATGTTCGCAGACGACAGCTGACTGCTCTGCGCCACCGCGACGTAGAACTGCAGGCTGCCTCCAAGCACCACCTTCTGCGTGTAGTAGATGCCGTAGTCGGTGAAGAAAGACTCGAAGGCGGGCAGCGTGTCCTTGGACGCGACGGAGGGCAGGCTCTGCACGCGCGACAGGAACTCCGACGAGAGGTACTCCGTACCCGGGTTGAGCTCGATGAGGGCCAGCGGCGCGTAGAAGTTGTTGTAGGCGTAGGCGTAGAGGCTGCTCTCTTCGTACTCGCTGGTGTAATCGGCCTTCATCTCACCGCTGAATGCGCCGTAGGAGGCATCAACGCCCGCATGCACCGAGATGCTGTTCTGGAACTCCTCGCGCGACTCGGCGGTGTTGCCGCTCCAGTAGGCGGCCGTGTTCTGGACAGCCGTCATGCAGGACGGGATGAGGTAGTCCTTGCCCAGGAAGGTGAAGACCTGGGTCCCCGCCTTGCTGTAGTCGAACAGCGGGCGGATGAGGCCGGACTGGTCCAGCTTCCCATAGATGTCGAACCCCTGCCCCAGAGCATAGACCTGCGACAGGATGGGGGTTTCAGCCAGCGAGAGCGGGGCATTCGACGGCCGGGCCGCGGTGGACGTGGCCGGCACATGCGAGGGCACGCCGGCCGGGAGCGACGCGGGCCTGCGGATTGAACGGGCAAGCCGCCTGAGACGGGCGCCGCGGGTGTTCACCCGGTAGACCTCCTCGGCGAACTCCTGCGCGGCCGTGAGCAGCGCGGCGGCGTTCGCGGTGAGGTACTCCTGCGCCTCCTGCCTCAGGCCGGGGACGAGCTCATTCAGGTTGTTGCCGGTGTACGCCACGGCGAAGGTGTAGTCGTTCCACTCGTAGAAGACGTGAAGGTTCGCGGTGCTGCCGTTCCGGGTGAAGGGCTTGGAGATGTGGAACAGGCGCAGCGGCGTGTTTCCTCCATTGGCCAGGACGGTGAAGTGGATGGCCTCGTCCTGCCGCACTCCGTTGACGTAGAGGTAGTAGACGTACCACTGCGCGCTGTAGGAGGAGTCGGTCACGTAGCGGCCGTTGTACTGACCGGAAGCGCCAAGCAGGACCTCTCCTGGGTAGTGCACGATCAGGCTCGTGTTGGGCGTCGAAGACGAAACGGCGTTCCTGGAGAGGGCCGCATGGGTAGCGGGGTTGGCGACGTTCGAGACGAGGTTGTTCGAGGGCACGGGTGTGACTCCTTTGGGAAGGTACCTCCGCGTTGGCGAGGCACGCAGGGGCCCTTCTCCAAGCCCTGTGCCACTGCGCATCTGCCCGGAATGACTCACATCAAGGCGGCGGAGGTGACGTCCGAGCCCCTCTTCCACGCGTGGAGACCCGGCTTCCACGCGTGGGCGGTATAGAGTGGCGCCTGGCCTGGATGGACAGGGCAGGAGCGCTATGCGCGAGCAATCCTTTGTGGACATCTCCACGGTGAACGTGCGGGAGCACGACGGGGGAGCGCAGGACTCCCAGCTCGTGCCCGCGCTGACGATCGCCTCGCACCCCATGGCTCGCCGCGTAGGCGAGCGGCTGCTGCTCTCCGCATTGGCCGCGGGCCGAGAGGTGGCTGTCTCGCGCAACGAGCCAGTCTTCCTGCGCCCCGGCAACGTGTTGGGGTCGCACCTGGCCGACCCCTTCCTGAGCCGCAAGCCCGTGGTGTTCTCCTCCGCTGCCGAGGGGCGCATCCGGCTGGAGCCAGGCGAGGGCAGCCGGGTGGCCGTGGCGGGGCAGGTGCTCCAGGGGCCATGGGAGCTCTCCCGCGAGGAGATGGCCGCCGGCGTGCCGGTGGAGCTGGGCGGGCGCGTGGTGCTGGTGCTTCACCTGGCCGACCCCTCGGCGAGCGATGCCGTGGACGCGCTGGGCATGGTGGGCACCAGCGTGGGACTCCAGCGCGTGCGCCGCCTCATCGAGCAGGTGGCGGACCTGAACGTGCCGGTGCTCGTGCGGGGAGAGACGGGCTCGGGCAAGGAGCTGATCGCCCGGGCCCTCCACCAGCGCAGCCCTCGGCGCTCGGCCCCCTTCATCAGCGTGAACCTGGGCGCCATCCCCCGGGAGCTGGCCGCCGCGGAGCTGTTTGGGGCACGCAAGGGCTCCTTCACAGGTGCCGTGAGGGATCAGGAGGGCTTCTTCCAAGCCGCCCACGGAGGCACGCTCTTCCTGGACGAGGTGGGGGAGGCACCGCCCGAGGTGCAGGTGATGCTGCTGCGCGTGCTGGAGACAGGGGAGATCTACCGCGTGGGCGAGCGCACTCCCGTCTCCGTGGATGTGCGGCTGGTGGCCGCAACGGACGCGCACCTGGAGCAGTGGATACAAGAGGGACGCTTCAAGGCACCGCTGCTGCACCGGCTGGCGGGGTTCTCCATCCGCGTGCCGCCATTGAGGGAGCGGCGGGAGGATGTGGGGCTGCTGTTCCACCACTTCGCGCGAGGGGAGCTGGAAGCGCTCGGGGAGACGAAACGCCTGGAGCCCGAGGATGCGTTCGCCGAGCCGTGGCTGCCGGCATCGCTGGCGACCCGGCTGGTGGGGCACGACTGGCCCGGCAACATCCGGCAGCTTCGCAACGTGGCGCGGCAGCTCATCATCGGAAACCGGGGGCAGCCGCGGCTCCAACTCGACGCCCAGCTCGAGCAGGAGCTGGCCTCCGCGAAGGCCGTCCCCACGGGCCACCCTGCTCCCGAGCGGGCCGCTCCCGCGACGAAGGTCACGTCCCGCCGGAGGCCCGCGGACATCCAGGAGACGGAGTTGCTCGAGGCGCTGCGCGAATGTGGCTGGGACTTCCAGGCCGCCGCGGACAGGCTCGGCATCCACCGCACCTCCATCTACGATTTAATCGAGCGCAGCCCGAACATCCGCACCGCGGGAGACTTGAGCGTGGAGGAGATCGTCCGCTGCCACCTGGAGTGCGGAGGAGACCTGGATGCGATGGTGCGGCGGCTCGAGGTTTCCAAGCGGGCGCTGGGGCGCCGCCTCAAGGAACTGGGCCTCGTCTCCACGCAGACGTGAGTGGCTGTCTACAACCCGTGGAGGAATCGCGAATGAGGATGAAGAGCCGTTTCCCGGCGATGCTGTGTCTGTTAGCCATGACGTCCTGGGCGGGAATGTCTTGCAAGAGCACAGGTCCACGGGGGGCGCCAGCGGAGGAGCCCTCCCTGGAAGCGGACCCCGGGGGCTTGAAGTATCAAAATTGCGCTAATGGCCACTCTCCCAAAGGCAACCCGACCATCACGCTGGATTGCAAGTCCTTCACGAGCGGCCGTCAGGTTTGCGGAAAACCAGACCACACGGTCACGTTCAAGACGACCTGCGCTCAATCCGTCACGATCACCTTCTCCCCGCAGTCCCCTTTCACCGACAACGCCCTCTCCGTGACGGTGCCGCCAGGCAATGACGGCACGGTGAAGACCCTCAAGAGCAGTGGGGACTACGTCATGACCTTCTCCGGGGATACGGGCCTGCCGGATGAATCCAAGACTGGCTCCCTGGATGTGGCGACGAGTGGCGGCGGCGAGGACGAGGAGAAGCACGCTCCGCGGTGAAGCCCGGAGCCCACGCTAAGGCGGGCCGGAGGAGCGCCGCGAGAACCGGCGCTCCCACCCGTGGGTGAGGTGGGGGTTGGACGCAAGCGCCGCCTCGAGCTCCTTCCGGGCCTGCTGCTGCCCGGAGGCCTCGCCCTCCATGAGCAGACGCGCCCGTAGCAGCAACGCCTCTGGCCACGCGGGGCGGGCCGCGAGCAGTGAGTCCGCCAGCGCGAGCCCCCGTTCGAGCGGGGACGTGGCATCCTGCCCTGTCTTCTTCTTCCAGCGGGCCCATTCGCCGTAGAGGTGACCGAAGGCGACGCGGAAATCCTGGCGCGGGGGTGCGAGCTGGAGCGCCTTCTCGAAGGCCCGCGCCGCCTCCTCGAACTCCGCGCCCGCCTGGTCCGGCTTCCACCGGGCCAGCCACCGGGCGCGCACCGCGTGGACCTCCCCCTGGTAGAGCCAGGCCTCGGGCTCATCCTGGTTGCGCTGGAACGCCTGGGCGAGTGCCTCTTGCGCCCTGGCGAGGCTTGCCCGCGGGTCCCTCCCCTGCTCCAGCTCGAAGAGCGCCAACGTGTGACGCACCTTGGCCAGGTTGGCCCAGGGATTGGCCATGCCCGGCAGCAACGAAATCGCCTGCTGATAGGCCGCCTCGGCTCCACGCACCTCGGCGCTCGGATCTTCCCCGAGGAGCAGCCGGTACGCGGCGCGCGTGGCGAGGACCTCGCCCACGTTGTTCTGTCCCAGTCCCTGCTTCGGGGCCACGGTGACGGCCCGCTCATGCGCGGCCTGAGCCTGGGCCAGCAGCGCGAAGGGTTCCTCTCCTCGGTCCCAGGCCTCCCGCGCCTGCTCCAACAAAGCGATGCCCAAACCATTGTGGAGCGGAGCGACCCTCGCGTTGATGTCGATGCCACGTTGGAAGAACGCAGCCGCGGTCACCAGCTCCGGCCGCGGATCTCCACCACCGCGCCGGCGTCGTGAGGCCAACTCCGTGTGGAGCGTGCCGCCGAGGAACCAGGCCACGAAGTTCTGCGGATTGAGGGTTCGGGATTTCTCGAGGGCGATCCGCGCCTGCTCCAGCTCGCCCTCCGGCTCCGGCACACGCGGGTTCGAGGCCCGCTTGAGGTGGGCCTGACCGAGGTTGATCCACGCATCGGGAATGCGCTCGTCGAGCTGGATGGCCTGACGGTAAGACTCGATGGCCTGGGCGTAATGCAACAAGGGGTCAGCGCCCGTCTGGTCTTCGTAGTCCGCCCAGGTCCTGAAGATGAGCCCCAGGGTGGCGTGGAACTCGTAGTCCCGATCCTTGGGGGCGAGGGCCTCCAGGGTCTCGATGGCCTGGCGCAGCGGTTCGCTCGGATCCAGCCCCCGGGACTGACGGGAGCGCGCCTGACGCCACAAGCTCTGACCCAGCTCTCGCCGGGCCTTGGCATCTCCCGGCTGCACTTCCAGGACACGGCGCACGGCGGCGATCGCCTTCTGGAGAGGCTCCTCCGCATCCCCGCCCTTGTTGATCCGATCCTCCGCCAGGCGGTTGTGGAAGCGCGCCTCCCAGAACCTCGCGTCGGGCGAGTCGGGGTCGGCCACGAGGGTACGAGCCACTGCCTCCAGACCCCGCGTGTAGCAGGGCATGACGTCCCCTCGGCCGTAGAGCTCCGTCACCATCGCGGTGTACTCAAGCTGAGCCAGGGCCAGCTGGACCTCGGGAAGGCTCTCCCCCGTCGCGACAGCGGCGGTCAAGGCCCGGCGACCGGCCTCCAGATCGGCCAGCGCCCTTTCACGCTCACCCTGATTCCTATGCTGCTGGGCGCGGAACCGGAGGATGTCGCCGCGCAGCAAGGGCGCCTCGTAGAACCAGGAAAGCTGGCTGCCCAGCATGTCCAGTTGGGCGAGCGCCTCGTCGAACCGGTTCTCCTGGAAGGCCAGCAGCGCCGCCACGTACTCGGTGGAGGGCACCTCCGCGCCCTCGCTCTGGCGGAGGTATGACAAGGCCGGCTCCCGGTACTGGCGCTCCAGCTCCTCCCTGCGGGCCTGACGCCGCTCCGCGCTCTGGAGGGTCTCCACCTCGAGCAGCTGCTCCCGGTAGAGACGGCCGATGACCAGCGCCAGCGCCCAGGCGACGCGGGGCTCGCGGAAGCCCTGGCTCCATGCGGCCTCGAGGTGCTCACGGGCCTTCCGGTCGTCCCCGAGCGCCAGGTAGCCGCGCCCCAGGGCGTAGTTCCCCGGCCCCTCGGCCACGCGACCCGCCTGGCGGCTCTCCACCTCCAGCTCGCGCATGTGCTCACGGAGCCGCGCGCGATCGGCGCGGATGTCATGCAGCCGGGACAGCCCGGAGTAGCGAGCCAGGGCCTCGATGCGCTCGACCTTCTCGGTGAAGCGGCGAGCGAAGCGCTCACGCTGCACAGCCTGTTGGCGGGTGAAGCCAGCCCAGCCCAGAGCGCCGCACACCAGCAGGAACGCCAGGGCGGCCACGCTCGCCGCGAACCGGTGCTTGCGGACCTTCTTGCGCAGCCTGTACCCCAAACCCGCGGGACGGGCCTGCACGGGCTCGCCAGCAAGGAACCGGTCCAGCTCCTCCACGAGCGCATGCGCCGAGTCGTAGCGGGCCGAGCGATCCTTCTCCAGACACTTGAGGACGATGGCCTCCAAGTCCGGGGGGAGATTCGGGTTGAGCGCGCGGGGCGGGCGTGGCTCCACGGTGGCGATGTTGTTGAGCACCTCGAGCCCGTGCGTCCCCGGAATGGGGAGCTGGCCTGTCAGCAGGTGGTAGAGCGTGGCGCCCAGGCTGTAGACGTCGGCGCGGCGGTCCAGCTGCCCGACCTCGCCGCGGGCCTGTTCCGGAGACATGTAGTGGGGAGTCCCAAGCACCGAGCCCGTGGCCGTGGCCCCTTGGGTGGTCCAGTCATGGGCCAGACCGAAGTCCATCACATAGGGCTTGAGGCGTCCGTCGCCGGTGCGCTCCACCAGGATGTTGGAGGGCTTGAGATCGCGGTGGATGAGACCCGCACGATGCGCGGCGTGGACCCCCTCCGCCGCATCGCGAAGCACCAGCGCCTTCTGCTCCACGGTGAGCTCACTCGCGAGCTGCCCGAGGGGCACGCCGTCAATGAACTGCATGGCGATATAGGCACGGCCCTGAAGCTCGCCCACCTCGTGCACCTGACAGACGCGCTCGTGCTCGACACGGGCCTGGGCGCGGGCCTCGGACAGCAGGCGGCGGACGACTTCGGCATCATCTCCCTTGACGAACTTGAGGGCGACGTGGCGATGCAAGCGCGGGTCGTAGGCGAGGAAGACCTGGCCCATGCCTCCCTGCCCCAGGAAACGAATCCCCTGGTAGCGCTCCCAGCCAGGTACGGGGAAGGATGGAACGGCCGGGTCGTGGGCTCTCGGGGTGGGCGTGGGCCCGAGGGTCGGGGCCCCGACGAGCGGCGATGGCGCCCCCACCGGCTCGTCGCGCCTGGGCCGAAGGGCGGCGAGCGTCTGCTCGGAGAGCCGGCCTCGTGCGCGAAGCAGCTCCAGGGGACTCTGTCCCAGACGATGCGCCTCCTCTCCCAGCGCGGCGGCCTCCTCGCGGGAGATCAGTCCCTCGGCCACCGCGATGCCCAGCTCTTCTTCATGATGCTCGTGCATGACGCTCATCCATCCAGAAATCGAACCCCACCGCCCTCGGAACAGGCTCAACGTTCAGGCAGACGAGGGCCTGCTGTACGGTACTTCCGTGGCCAATAAACTGGAGATTTGGCGCGTCGCCCTCTCGGGTGTTCGCGCGAAGAGGATCTCATGGATCACCCGCCTGCCTCCTCGCCGGGTGCGTCGGGCACCCTGATTCAAGACATGGAGGCGCTTACCGGGACAGCGAACGGCAAGCCAGACGAACGCAGCCAGGTGGAAGCGCGCCTGGCCATGCAGAACCGACTGCTGGAGCTGGTGGCGCGTGGCACACCGCTGCCGGACATGCTGCATTCCATCACCCGCGCCATCGAGCTCTTGAGTCCGGGAATGATGGCCTCGGTGCTGTTCGTGGATGACGCCGGCCGCCTCCGCGTGGGCGCTGGGGCGAGCTTGCCGCCGGACTACAACGCCATTGTCGAGGGGCTAGCGATCGGCCCCTCCGTTGGCTCCTGTGGCGCGGCCGCGTACACCAAGCGGATGGTGGTGGTGACGGACATCAGCACGCACCCCAACTGGGCGCCCTACCGAGAGCTCATGAAGAACTTCCGGCTTCAGGCGTGCTGGTCTGGCCCCATCCTCTCCTCGGAGGGACAGGTGTTGGGAACGCTGGCCATGTATTACAACGAGCCTCGGGCTCCCACGGAGCACGAGCTGCACCTCATCGAGAGCATGGCCCACATCGCCTCCGTGGCGATGGAGAAGGCCAAGGCCGAACAAGAGCGAGAGCACCTGCTGGCCCGTGAGCGTCAGGCCCGCCGCGAGGCCGAGGCCGCCAGCCGGATGAAGGACGAGTTCCTCTCCACGTTGTCCCACGAGCTGCGGACTCCCCTCACGGCCATCCTCGGGTGGGCTCAGTTGCTGCGCACGCGCCAGATGCCGGAGGACAAGCGCCAGAGAGCCCTGGAGGCCATCGAGCGCAACGCACGGGCGCAGACGCAGCTCATCGAGGATCTGCTGGACATCAGTCGCATCGTCGCGGGGAAGCTGCGGCTGAACGTGCATCCGGTGGAGCCGCTGCCCGTACTGGAGGCGGCGCTCGACGCGGTCCGCCCTGCGGCCGAGGCTCGGGGCGTGCGACTGGCGCTGCAGGTGGCCCCTGACGTGGGGCTCCTGCCCGTGGATTCCGAGCGCTTTCTGCAGGTGGTGTGGAACCTGCTCACCAACGCCATCAAGTTCACGCCAGCGGGAGGTCAGGTGGTGGTCCGGCTGGAGCGTCGGGAGGGTGAGGCCCGGCTGGAAGTGGAGGACACAGGCCAGGGCATTGCCCAGGAGTTCCTGCCGCATGTCTTCGAGCGCTTCCGCCAGGCCGACAGCAGCACCACGCGCACCCATGGAGGCCTGGGCCTGGGGCTGGCCATCGTGCGCCACGTTGTGGAGATGCACGGGGGCAGTGTGTCGGCGCACAGCGAGGGGCCCGGCCGGGGCTCCACGTTTCGCGTCACCCTGCCGTTGACTCCGCCGCGCGCATCGGAGCCGCTCCCGGCCAGCCAGGACCGCTCGCAGCAGGAGCTTCCTCCCCCGGCCGCTGAGACGGCTTCCCTGGAAGGGCTTCGCATCCTCGTGGTGGAGGACGCGCCGGATGCACTGGCCCTCATCACCGAGGTGCTCGAGGGCTGTCGCGCCCACGTGATGTGTGCAACGAGTTCCCAGGAAGCACTGGCGCTGCTCGGCTCCATCCGGCCTGACGTGCTCATCTCGGACATCGGCATGTCCGGAGAGGATGGCTACAGCTTGATTCGTCGGATCCGTGCCCAGGAGAACAAGGATCAGCGGCTTCCGGCGGTAGCGCTCACAGCCTTTGCCCGGAGCGAGGATCGGCAGCGTGCCCTGGCCGCGGGCTTCGATGTACACGTTGCCAAGCCGCTGAATGCCTCGAGGCTGCTCTCCGTGGTGGCTTCGCTCGTCCCCACCCGAAGCGCTCACGCGAGGGCGGCAGGAGCCGATTCGAGCGTGACGAAGTAGACCGTCGTCCTACGGCATGCGGACACCGAAGTGCTCGGTGTAGGCTCGGAAGCGCTCAGCGACCCGCTGGCCATCGAGCCCGTAGTACTCCAGCGAGTACTGGTGCACGCCATGCTTGTGGCGCGGGTTCTCCGCGAGCCACGACTGGACCACCCCGGAGGCGGCCTCCTCGCTGCCCAGTCCGGCCCAGCGGTGGATGCGCTGCACCTGCCCCGTGGGGTCCGCCATCAGCTCCTCGTAGTGCACATCAAGGAACTGCTCGGAGGGCGCCTTGGCGCGCACCGCCATGGCCCGATCCATGGCCTCGCCCCAGGTGTCGAGCCACTGTTGCCCCAGCGCCACCGGATCAGGGTCGCGTATCGCGACAACGCGTGCGGCCTCGTACAGGCTACATCCGGAGGCAACCACCGCGCGCGGATCACGGTGGGTCTGGATGATGCGCGCATCCGGAAAGACGGTCAGCAGCGCGTCCAGACAGTAGAGGTGCATGGGGCTCTTGAGCACCAGATGCTGTGCGCGCGCCTTCCACGTGAGGAGCTGGAGCACGTCGCGGTAATGGCGGTAGGCCGGCACCATCCTGTCCTTGCCCATGAGCCAGTTCATGTAACCCGGCACGTGCGCGCGGCCCTCGGCGGAGAAGTCGGAGAAGCTCTGCGCGAGCACGAAGACGCACTCCTCGGGCGCCGTGGCCACCAGGGGGTGAATCGTCTTCAGCGCGGGCATCGCCTTCTGCGCCTGTTCGGTGTAGCGGCGGGTCCTCTCGATGCGTGGGTCCGAGCCCTCTGTCGCGGGGTCTGGCGGAGGTGAGGGCCACAGGAGCTCCCACAGCTTCGGCGCCCTGGCTCCGGGCATCCTCGCGAGCAGGTTGTAGAGCAGCGTCGTGCCCGTCCGCATGAAGCCCAGAATGAACAGGGGCCGCTGGATGGGCACCTCGCGGATCTCCGGATGGCGCCGGAGGTCTTCGGCGATGTGCAGTCGCTGAATCAGATGCCGCAACATTTCCCTCTGGATGGCGAGCCGACCCACGAACGACAGGTCCGCCTCTTCCACGTAGGCGCGGGTCAGCCTGCGCAGGGGCTCGATGAAGCTCTCGTCGCCAAAGTCGTGCAGGCCCGTCTGCTGACGCGCCTCCGCCATGAGCTCGTCCGCGTTCAGCTTGAAGACCCTACGGCCCACACCGCCACCAAGCTGGTTGAGCAGCCGTATGGCCAGGGGGAGCTGTATCGCCGTCACGGTGTTCCTGCCGTTCATGGTCGTCATCCTCAACCCTCTCTTCACCGTGCAGACCCCCACTGCGTCCCTCTGAAACACCTCACAGGAGCCTCACGGCACCGGCAGCAGCTCCAGGGGCAGCACTGCCAGCCCACGCGTGGTCACCGCCACGTTCCACGTCACGGGCCCGGGCTCACGCACCAGCCGGTCACACCGCTCGAGCAACACCTCCACGGCCGTGCGCGCCTCCAACCGCGCCAGGGGGGCACCCACGCAGAAATGAATGCCCTGGCCAAAGGCCAGGTTCGGCGCTCCTGTGCGGTCCAGGTCGAAGTGGTGGGCGTTGGGGAAGACCGACTCGTCCCGGTTGGCCGAAACGAATTGCACCAACAGCACCGCCCCCTTGGGCAGCCGCACCCCGCCCAGCTCCGTCTCCTGGGTGGTGATGCGCATGGTGGACTGCGAGGGCGAGTGGAAGCGCAACACCTCCTCGATGAACCGGGGCACGAGCGTCCGGTCCGCCTTCAGCCGCGCCCAGAGCTCCGGGTGGTCCGCCAGCATCAGTCCGCAGAGCCCCAGCAGGTTGTACGTCGTCTCCAGCCCCGCGATCAGCAGGATGACGAGGAAGCTCATGAGCTCGTCATCCGACACCACCCCGCCCTGCGCCCGAGCCTGCAGCAGATCGTTCACCACGTCGTTGCCGGGCTCGCGTCGGCGCAGCTCCAGGACCTGCGTCAGGTGATGCTTGAGATCATCCAGGTCGGCACACAACTCCGCCCGCCGCTGCGTGGCTTCCGCGGGGGTGATGCCCACGCTCACCACCGCATCCGCCCAACGCTTGAAGCGCGGCACCAACGAGGCATCCAGCCCCAACAGCGCGCTCATGGCTCGCGAGGGCAGCGCCAGGGCCATTGATTCGACGAAGTCCACCCGGCGACGCGCCAGCATGTCGGCAACGATCGACTCGGCCGAGGAGCGAATGAAGGGCTCCAGGCGGGCCACGCCCTGGGCCGAGAAGGTACGGGAGATGAGCGCTCGCAAGCGGGTGTGGGCCGGCGGATCCATCATCAGGAGGGAGTCGCACACCGGGTTGCGCTGTTCGAGCCAGGCCGGCTGCACGGCCGCGCGCAGGCCCTCGGACGAGAAGAGCTGGGGATGCTTGAGGACGTAGAGCACGTCCTCATAGCGTGTCACCGCCCACATGCCTCCTGGCTCCACCTGACTGACCGGCGCGTCACGCCGCAGCGTGGAATAGAACGGATGTGGGTTGTTCCAGATTTCGGGAGCGTAGATATGGGGTCGGTTGTTCATGAGCAGGAATTGGGTGGGACCCGACGATAGACCCAATCGCGCTGTCTTTTCACCTCGCTCCAGACTACGCGCTGTCACTCTGAAATGAAGCGGACAACCTCGATGCTCTTGTCCGTCGCCACGGCGAAGCGACGGCCGGCGGGGTCCAACGCCAACGGCGGCAAGGGCGGCAGGTGGCGGATGATGCTGCTGCCCTGACGACCTGTGTTGAGCTCGGGCCACTGCTCCACGACGCGTCCGGTCGCCAGCTCGAAGAGCTTGGGGTGTTCGTTGAAGCCGACCGCGTATCCGCCCACCACCAGGAGGGTCCCCGGGAACTGCTCCACCGGGGCGATGGACAGGAAGCGGCGCTCGGCGGGCGAGTACACCGCGAGGCAAACCGAGTCCTGCAGCCGTTCATCCGCGAAGGGAGTCCCTTCACCGTCGAGGCCCGAGCACTCGAGGACCAGCGTGTCCCGCTCGCCGAAAGCCGCCGCGTGGACCTCTATGAACGATTCACCCAGCTCGATGTTCCTGGGCTCATCCAATGACTGGGGCTGCTCGAGCGCGAGGGCCACGTCGTAGACATGCGCCACGTCCACGGGATGCCAGAGCCACCCCGCGCTGAGCAGGTAGCGCCCATCTCGGCTGAACTGGAGCCGGGAATGGAAGATGTCAGGCGAGTTGCTGTCCCGCCGGGTGAGCCGCTCCCCGGTCTCGGCGTCCTCGAGCTCCAGACGACAGTATTCGTCGGGGCAGTGGGCCAGGAGCGTGCGGCCACTCGGCAGGGTCACCAGGGCGATGGGGTACTCATAGGCATCGGCATGGTAGAAGCTGCGGTTCAGCTCGCGGAGCACCTCGCCCTCTCGGAGCAGGAGCCCCTTTGTCCCGAGCTTCTCGTAGAGGACGGCGTACCGACCGTCCTGGGACATCACCGCGCTGTCGAAGCGATAGGCATAGCGGATGTGGGGCTCGGTGATACGTCCATCCAGAGCGTAGCAGCGGCCCCCGGAGACCCAGTCGACGAGCGCGTCACCACACCAGAGGAGGGATTTGGGGGCAAAAGAGGTAGGGATGACAATGCGTTCAGTTCTCATGAGCGCCGGGACGCAGGGTACCCGAAAATCCTGACTTCTCGGCCCCTGCTGCGCCTTGATCGCCCGGAGCTCCAGGGTTGATCTCCACCTTCTCGCCCACGACCAGCAGCGTCTTTCCGAAGACGTCTCGCGCTTCTAGCGCTGCGTGCGCCTTCGCAGCCCGCTCTAGTGGGAAGGTCTGTCCAATGACAGGTATCACCTCGAACGCGGCCTGGCCCACCGGCGCCGTCGAAGGCTCGAAGTAGTCGAACACAGCCTCGGCACCCAGTTCCCGGGCTACACCCAGCATCTGCTTGCCGCGCGCGGCACCAATGACCCGCGCACCGGCCGCGCGTGCCAGTTTCAGGCCGCGACACTCGGCCCGTCCAAACTCCCGCGCTTCTCGGTGAGCATCGACGCAGGTGGAAGCAGGCGAGTCGTGCCGCCTGCTGCCCACGCGTCAGCTCCGGGTCGTCCTCTGGGCCAGCACCGCCTGCAGGTGCAGTTCGGCCTGCTGCCGGCACTCCTCCAACGACTGCTCACGCCGGTTTACTTCAGAAGGTGCCTCTCGCACCCGACCCCTGGGGGTGGGGCTGCGTCTTCCCCACCCACCTTTTGGATCACCCGACTTGCCACCTCCGGGATTCATCGAGCGCTCTTCAGTCGGGGAGCGGACGAGGGTTCTGCAGGTATTGATCGAGCTCGCGCAGCAGCCGCTCCGCCAGCTCGTCGGCAGTGGGGAGCCAGGCCACCGTGAAGCGGGCATCCAGGCCCGTGCGCCGGATGCGCTCCAACCACTCGATGGTTACCCGCTCCGGATAGCCCGCGGACAGCGCTGCCTCGTGCAGCAACGAATACTCCCGCAGCAGCCAGGTGCTGAAAGTGATGGGGTCGTCCGAGCCCACGGCGATGGGCACCGGGGGAGGGGCATCCTCCTCCTGCTCCGGGGGGAAGAGGCGCAGGATGGGATGGTTGCGCAGATCCAACAGGTCCCCGATCAGCAGGTTGCTGGAAGGGTTGACCTCCACGACGAGCCCCCGGTAGGCCATGCCGCGCCGCAAGGCGTTCTGCACGGCGTAGAGCGCCGACACCTCGGAGGCATCCAGGGAGATATCCACCGGCTCCTGCCCGCGCAGGAAGACCTGCTCGTCCTCGCGGTAGCAGCGCAGGATGCTGCTCACCACCGGGTGAAAGCGCACGTGCTCGGGGTCCAGCATCCGCACTCCACGGTCGAAGCCATCCAGGCTGCCCTCCGGCCGCACGCGGGCCACCGGAACACAGAAGAGCTGGTGCAGCACGTGGTGAACCTCGGCCAGCACCTGAGGCTCGTAGCTGCGACGGAAAACGACGCCGGACAGTTCCCGGATGCGGTTCTCCACCTGTTCCGGCCGCCCGGGAGGCGCCTCGGCTCTCAGCTCCGGATCGATCCGATAGCTGCTGTACAGCCGCCACTCGAAGATCAAGTCCCACAGCCGGTCCTCGGCCGTCGTCATCACCGAGCCGGCCGACTCCGACCACAGGCGGGGTTCCACACCGAGCGCCGTGGCGTGCCCCAGCCGTCCCCGGGAGCGGCCCAGCAGGTACTGGATGCACTCGAAGATGCGCCGCATGCCTTCCATGAGATGACGAAAGTCCTCTCCCACGTGGGCTGTGAGCTGCAGCGGAGGGGGCTGATAGAGGCGGTGCTGATCGGCGAAGGTCGTCGCGGACAGGTTCGCCTGCCATTGGACGTAGCGGTAGAGCGGCACCAGCACCCAGGTGGGGACCCCCAGCTCGTCGGAGGCCACGTCCAGCCCGCGCAACAACCACAGCACCAGCGGCACTCGCTGCAACAGGTCCGTGATGGAATGGGCCCTCACCACCTGATCCGAGAAGAAGTCCCCATAGCGGCCCCCCAGACGGACGACATCACGAGGGTGGGGCTCAGCGTGCGTCCGCCGTTCTCCGGCCGGAGGGGCCCCAATGGCCCAGAGCTTGTCCGGGTCCCGCTCCTTGGTGAAGTGGATGAGCACCCCGAACTCGGGCTCCCGTCGGCCGTGCCTCGGCGCCTCGGTGTGCTGGAGCACCTGCCGCCACGAGCGGATGAGCACCCGGAGATCCTCGGCCAGCGCGAAGGAATCAGGACCTGGCGCGGTGCGCACCTCCAGGGCTGTGAGGGGCTGACCCCGACCCGCGACGTGGAAGGACACCTCGGCGCGGGCGGCATGCAGCGGAGCGCGCACCCAGAGCAGCCGGTCATAGAACCGGACAAACCATTGCAGCCCCGCCGTCATCGGCCGCTGCACCACCGTGCGGTAGTACAGGCAGCGCACCCGCAGCGCCTGCCAGAAGAGACGGGCGAAGAGTCCGTCCTGCTGTGGGGCGGAGCCGTCCTCCTGCTCGCGCTGCGCGAGGTAGGCCAGGCCATGGCGCATCAGCCAGCGCTCCCCTCCATTGGGGGTCTTCAGACGCAAGCGCACGGCGATGGGATCGCAACGCTGCCATATCTCCACCAGTGTCTGGGGAGGCCATTCGCGAAGGGCATTCCCGGAAGTGTGGAGCTGCCTGTAGAGGTCATGCAACCGGTAGAAGTCGGGGAGCTCCGACTCGTCGCCATGAGAGAGGGCCCGGAGAGTCCTGTAGAACACCTGGAGCTGGTAGGGGCGCCACGCCGGCCTGCGGCTCAGCTCATCCAGGAAGTCACTCAGCCCGAGAAAGGCGGGGCGCGTGTCGCCGATGGACCGGAGGAACTCGGCAAGCACACAGCGGGCCACGGCCGCGGCGAGCAGCCACTTCAGCATCGTCTCTCCCTCGAAAGGCAGAGCGGGGCTCTGCAGCTCATCGTGCGAGAGGGCGGGATCCGCCAGTCTCGCCAGCAGCGAGGCCCAGAGGAGGGAGAAATCCATGCCCGCGCCGATGTGGTGGTGGATCTCCGCCACGCCGATATCCACCAACCGCCGCAGCAGCAGGGGAGGATCCACGTTGACATAGGAGGGAGGAGGCTCCACCGGCAGCGCGGAAAGCAGCAGGTCCTCGGGAAGGGCGAAGATGAGCCAGCGGTAGTGGATGGAAGCGTCGAAGGCGTTGGCGTCGTAGCTCTGAACGACCTCGGTGACACCAGGACGAGACTCGAGGAAGCTGCCGGCCAACTTGCGCAGGTAGCGCAACAGGGAGACGGGCTGGAGGGAGGAGAGCCTCCGGCGGCCCGGGACCGCGCCGAACCAGAAGAAGTCGCGCGCCATGATGAGCCGGTCCAGAGACCAGCCGCTCGCATGTTGTGACAGCGACTCCTCGCACTCCATCCACAGCTCCCGCGTCCGTCCACCTCGGATGGTGTCGAGCTCGGGATTCAGATTCACCATGGCCCTCCGGAATGCTTTCAGGCTGACCAGGGGATGGCTGGCGATCTCTGCCCGGACGTAGGCCTCGGGGACGCGCCGCGGTGCCAGGGAAGCGCCGGTGGAAGCATGGGTCTGGTTCATTTCAAGGGACCCCTCCTCCTCCGCCTCCTCGCCGGGGCTCTCACTTCCCTGTGCACCGCCTCACCGAGGCGGAGCCGTCCCTTCTGAACGACCCTGCCCTGCTCGGGAACCTTCGTCACACGCACCTGCTTCCCGCGACCCTCCTTCCCCTTGGCGGCTCGACTGCTGGTGATCCACTCCTCGCAGGCCCGC
The DNA here is from genome assembly GCF_044360475.1 of Archangium minus. Classification (NCBI taxonomy): domain Bacteria; kingdom Pseudomonadati; phylum Myxococcota; class Myxococcia; order Myxococcales; family Archangiaceae; genus Archangium; species Archangium minus. Next base: position 2,083,525 of record NZ_CP043494.1, on the reverse strand, counting down.
GAGAGCCAGCCGTAAAGACTGAGGGCATCGGCGCCAAGGGCCTTGTCGTGGCGCTTTTTGTGGAGTTTATAGGCCCTGGAGTGCTCCACCTCCCCGAGGACCATGGCGTACCGGCGCTGGTTCAGGAGCTCCGACTTCAACCCCTCGTGCCTGCTCCACCAGTGACGGTGGGTGACGCCCGGAGGCGGTGTTTTCAGCACCTTCTCGAAGTGACTCCTGCTCTGGGATGGAATGAACTCCGACCCCAGCAACAACGGCAGGCAATGGTCCAACCAGAAGCAGGCTATCCCCAGCCGGTGGTAGCTGGCCCTGCTCTCCCAAGCTCTGGCGAAGAGCGTCTCGATGTTATTCATGACACTCCACACGTAATCGAAGAAGTCCTTGTCCTTGGTGAGCGTCAGAGCATCCGCATCCTCCTTTCGATGCACCACCTTCGCGAGCCTCGTCCAATCCCACCCACCGCGTCTCTCACCAGACACCGAGCACACATTGTCGATCCACGCCGCCATGACGAAGCTGAACTTCTTGGCATCCATCTCCTTGAGCTGCTCGCGCTTTGAGGAGGCCACTGCGTCGGAAGCCTGAAAGAGATTCTGGATGCGATGGAGGAAGGCCCGCCATTGCATGGTGAAGATGACGAAGTCGATGAAGGTGTTCCAGCTAGGGAGGAGCCACCAGAACTCGAGCTCGGTGTCGAGCTTGCCGGCTCCAGGAGGCTTCAGCAGCACCTCGTGCAGCGTCACCGTCAGCTCGGGAAGCATTTCGCGGGGAGTGGTCGAGAGGTTCATCACCCTCCGTTCCCGGGTGAGTACCAGCAGATCGTGCAACAACATGAACCAACCAGCGACGTTGGACGGCATGAGGACCTTGCGGCCGGGCTTGTCGAGGTCGCGCTGCTCGAGGATGACGTCCTGGAAGTGCCGCAGGTGCAGCTCGGTGCGCAGCACCTCGAAATGGTTGCTCTCGGGCTTTTGCTTGTCCGGGTGCCAATGCAACACTTCGGACAGGGAGGTGCGCTTAAGCCGCTGGATGGGATTGCCGGTGAGATCCAGGACGGTGCTCCCCTGCACGTTGCGACGCATGATCCGGTTGAGGAGTTGCTCACTGGCCCAGCCAGGAAGATCGCTCTCATCAACGGAAGCACGCAGCATCGCCTCAGCGATCTTGATGGGCTGCTCTTCGCAGGACTCGCAGAAAGGCTCCGCACCCGGGTTGTGGCTCGCGCTGCCATCCGGGAGCGGGTGGCCCTGCGCGAGGTGATTCTCCGTCTCCTGAGCCGCGACCCGGACGGACTGCCACAGGTCCAAGGCGGACCGAGCCGACAGGGTGAGGGCCAGTCTGGCCGCATAGCTGAAAATGGGAGGGGTGCTCTCCTGAGCCCAGCTCCAACCGTTCTCCCCCTCTGTCCTTAGTTGGTTGACGAACTCAGCCAGGCAGTCGAGCTCATCCTCCCCGGGGTCCGTGGCCTGGGTCTCTTCCTTGGGAGTCTTCTTCTCCTTCAAGCGCTTCTCGAGGTGCTCGTTCAGACGCTCCACATTCTTTTCCAGCTTCAGGAACTTGATGAAGGCGTCCAACCGATGCACATCCTGCAGCGAGAACACCCCTTGCTCCCTCAGGGTCTGGCTGTACTCCGTCAAGAGCGAGGCGTCCTTCAGCTTCGACGGCTTCTTGTCGTCCCAGACGATGAGCCGATCCCGGAGGTCGAAGAGGTCGGCGAAGCTCTTCAGCCCGTGCGACTCCTCCTTCTGACTGGGGAGTCGGATCTTCCTGAGGAAGTGCGAGAGGCTCCTCGCATCGTACCCACTGCCCGACAGAGGGGGGGGCGCCTCGAAGTTCCAGGCCTCCCTGGGCTTGACCGAGACAATCTGGATGCGGTGGATGGGGGGCAGCACCCGGCGCATGGCGGCAGCGGCCTGGCGGCGTGCGATGGACAACGTCTCCTCCCGGCTCTTCGGCCCCAGAGGGGTCTGGCCGGATGAGGTCAACTCCATCTGGAAGGAGCGCTCCAGGAAGAGCTGGAACTCGGAACGCCCGGAGGCGAGAACGAACCAGAGCTGCCGGCTGGCCACCATCCGCGTCAGTTTGAGAATGAGATGAAGGTGCTGGATGCTGCGATCCACGTTGTCGATGGGCAGCACCAGGAGGACCTTCTGCTGGCTGCCGTGGCCGAACCTGCGCTCCGCCAGGAGCCGGGACACCGAGTCCATGGCCTCGAAGAAGTCACGCCGGAAGGTGGCATAGATCTCCGCTGCCTTGATCTGCTGCTCGGCTCGCTGGCGAGGATCCTTTGCCTGTACCGGGCTGTCCTCCCACATGAAGGTGGCATCCCGGACGAGCTTGTCGATCTTCCCATAGGGATCATTCAAGCCCTCCTCCAGGAGAGAGGGAGGTGCCCATCCGTCCCTCCGCCTGTGCTCGGGGCTGGGATCCAGCGCGTTGCGCACACGCACCAGCAGCGTGGCCAGGAGGTTGACCTGCGTGGGCAGCGGCTCCATGTCCAGGGAGTCCAGCCAGACGATGTGCTCCCCGAGTTTCTTGAGTACATTGAAGAGCTTCTCGCAGCGCTCCTTGTCCCGGAACTCGTCCAAGGGGGAGGACGCGCCGTCGGCACGGGAGCTAAAAAACTCTTGGGGATTGCGGAGTGCATAGGACATCGACAGCAGGATGGTTGTCTTCCCGAAACCCCGGTCACCCGAGACGAGTGCGCTCGTCGCGAGCTGCTCTTCCTTGGAACTCGAGCCGGCCGAGCCCTCGTCCCGGCGTGAGCGGCAGGCCGCATCCAGCCAGTGGATGAGTTCCTCCAGGGCCCTCTGGGTGGCGGGCAGGAGCTCGAGCCACCTGAGCGCCGTGGCCTCGGGCCTGGGGCCGTGCGCGATACCGAAGCCAACGTCGCACGAAGTACCGCTAGTCGAGCGCATGTCATCCCCTTCCCGTCGTGCCTCCAAGAGGAGGTTAAGAGAGAGGTGGGGTTGACGAAGCACGAACAGAACTGGCTGGAAGGCGGGACGACCCTCAGGCCGTCCGTCCGTACACCTACCGGCGCTTGCGCTCACCCGCTGGCGAGTAACCATGATTCCAGAGGAGAGAATCTGTCGCGTCCTAGCAGAAGGAGGAGCACCATGCCCGGACAAGAGATGGCCAAGGAGGGCGTGAAGTCCGTGGGTGGTTTCTTCCGCGCCTTCGACATCGCGTTCTTCATGCCGGGAGCGATCGTGCTATTCGCGATCGGGTGGTTTCACTTCGACAAGCTCGCCCACTCCACGCAGTTCCAGCAGCTCGCCAGGGCTTGGGGAAGCGACTCGGCGAGGAACTGGTTGCTCGCCTTGATGGTAGCCATTGCCCTCATCATCGCGACCTTCGTGGCGGGGCTGTTCTGCCATGCCCTCGTACGGCTCGGGTGCTCACTGGCGGAGCGGCTCGGCAACAAGAAGAAAAAACACCCCTACCGAAGCCTGGTGGACCAGCTGTTCAACCATGACAAGCCACCCAACCCGCCCGCCGCAGGCCCAGGTACGCCCGAGTACGACCGCGAGGCGAGCGAGCTCTCCATCTATCTCTGGAACCTGTCCACACTGGGGTGGAACCTGGCGGTCGCCTTTCTGCTGGTGCCGCTCATCGGATGGTGGAGGTGGGGGGTGGGCGTCCCGTTCTGGCTCCTGGTGGCGGCCGCAATTGCCCTGCTCGGGTCGGACTTCCGCTACCACTCGGTGAAGTTGGGCCAGAAGAAGAAGACCGAACGCCGCGCCACGGGGGCAGCGGAAGCGCTGCCGCACACCCCATGACCTGACAGTGGCGCTCAGAAGAACCGTTCCACCTATGGAACAACGGTTCAGAGCACCAGCAGCGTCTTTCCGACGACGCCTCGAGCCTCTAGCGCGGCGTGGGCCTCGGCAGCCCGCTCCAGGGGGAAGGTGTGCCCAATGACTGGCTTGAGCCGGCCCGCGGCGGCCTCGGCCAGCGCGAGCTCGGCCATCCGCTTCGCCTCCTCGGGCCCGAACTGCACCTGATCGATTCCTCGCACGGTCACCCCACGCCGTTCCGCCTCCTGGGGATCAATCTGCGTGAACCCTCCACCTGGTGCACCATGCGCGGAGAAACGACCGCCTCGCGCCGTCACCTCGAACGCGGCCTGGCCCACTGCCCCACCGGCGCCGTCGAAGACCACGTCAGGCCCCTTCCCTCCCGTCACCTCACGAACCCGCTCGGCCCAGCCCGGCTCGGAGTAGTCGAACACAGCCTCGGCCCCCAGCTCCCGAGCTACACCCAGCTTCTGCTTGCCGCGCGCCGCGCCGATGACCCGAGCACCGGCCGCGCGGGCCAGCTGCACCAACAGCAGGCCGAGACCGCCACCCACCGCGGTGATCAGCACCCACTCCCCCGGACGGAGTCGCGCCCTCTCGGCGAGCCCCAGCGCCGTGGCACCGTCATGGAGGAGCGCCGCCGCCTCGCGCAAGCCCAGCCCCTCTGGCACCAAGCTCAACCCCTCCACCGGGGCCAGGGCCTGCTCGGCATAACCGCCATTCCCCACGGTCCGGGTGACGACACGCCGACCCACCCAGCTCGGGTCCACCCCCGCACCCACGGAGCGTACCCGCCCGGCAACCCCGTTACCCGGCACGTACGGAGGATTCACCGGAAAGTATTCCCGCCCCCACCCTCGCCGGAGCTGCGTGTCCAGGAACAGGACGGATACGGCGGACACGTCCACCACGACTTGCCCGGGCCCCGCGACCGGCTCCGGTACCTCGCGCGTCACCAACACCTCGGGCCCCCCGAAACGCGTCACCTCGACGACTCGCATGCCTGCCTCCTTGCCTTGAAAGGCAATGGGATTTCAGTCGCCTCAATAGCTACGACCTCAAGTGCACTTGAGGTCAAGGCAATCGACATCCCGATGCGAGGGCGCAGACATTCGATTTTCTCGAACGATTCGAACCACCTTTTGCCCGTTTCGTCGTAACGACTGTCGCTGTACATCTTCCTCATCAACCCGACGCGAGGTTCCGGGCGACGGGCTGACGGTTCCTTTTCCCTGTCACACTTTTCATGGAGGAAAGCGCCCAGGTCACGCCAGCAGGAGTCGTGTACACCTTCCCGACGGCGACCTCACTGCGGCTTCGGGAAATCCAGCACGGTGTCGTTGATTCGATTGAAGACGTTGGTGAACGTAATCACCGAGATGGCCAGCCCGACTTCCACCAATTGCTGGGGGGTGTAGCCAGCTTCGAGGATGGCGCTCACCTCCGCATCGGGCAGCGTGCCAGGGTGGGCCAGGAGGTAGCGGACGAAGCGCACCAAGGCGTCGCGTTTGGCGTCTCCGGTGGGCTGGCCGGCGCGCACCTGGCGCATGGCTTCCGGGCTCAGCCCCGCCATCTTGCCGACCAGCGTGTGGGCCGCCACGCAGTAGTCGCAACCGACGGCCTCGCTGACCACCAGCTTCACGGTCTCCTGGTCGGGCTTGCTGAGGCTGCCCCCGGCCAGCGCCTTGTCCGCCGCGAGCATCGCCTTCAGGGCAGCGGGCTGCAGGCTGCCGAGAGTCGCATAGGCATTGGGGATGCGGCCCAAGGACTGCTTGAGCGCAGTGAAGACTTCCGCGGTGGCGCCAGTGGCTTCTTCGAAGGGAATCGCTTGAAAACGTGCCATGAAAGCTCCTCTTGAACGTCGAAGGTTTGAATTGTCGTGGACGTCTCCTTGCATCTCCCATCCCTGTTCGTGGATTGCAACACCAGCATTGATGACTCACGGCCGGTGAGCGTTCGCTCCCTCTTTCGAGTGAAGTGTTTCATCTGCTTTCGGGTGATTTCTCCCAAAGCCTGACGCTCTATCCTGACGTTCTCGGCCCGGGCCCCCTGGAGCGCGATGATGGGGACGCGACGGCTCACTGCTTCGGAGCGATGGACACCTTGAGGCCATCACGCCAGATCTTGTGATCGTCCGCGTAGTAGAGGTACGCGCGGCTCGCCGGACCCGTGTAGGTGCCCGGCACCGCCGCGATCAGCGACAGGGGCACCTCCAGCTTCTTCCGCGGCTCCATGCCCCGCCAGTAGAGGACGACGTCGCGGCCGATCACCTCGTAGGCATCCACCGTGTGCTTCTTCACCAGCTCCTTGAGCTGGTCATGCCGGACCTCGAGTCCGCCCGGCACGCCGAAGATCGCCACGGTGGTGGACAGCTTCTGGTCGCTCCGGTTCGTCACCCAGACACGCGCCTCGGTCGGCTCGCCCTCTGTCAGGGCCGTCTTTGCCAGCGCCACCTCCAGGTCCACCCGGGTGTCTGGCGAGCTGGCCGGCACGAGGGCGTTGTAGGTGACTTCGATCGAGTAGGGCAGCTCCGAGCCGCCTTCCATCCGCAGCTCGATCTTCCGCTCGCCCGCGGTGAGCAGCTCGGACACGTCCGGCAGCTTGAGCGCCTCCTGCGTCTTGCCATCGAACTTCACGGCGCCGCCCACGGGCTGGCCGTCGACGTAGACGCGGACCGAGCCTGGAGCCCGCTTCGCCGAGCGCGCCTGATCGTAGGCGACGATGGCACGCAGCACGAGCACCGTGCTCTGGGTCGAGCCGTAGCGGCCTCCCTCGCACGAGTCCGCCAGGAACCGCATCGAGCGCTCCACGTTCACCAGGTGGGAGGGCTCCCTCAGCCAGGCCAGCACCGCCAGCGCGGTGGTCTCGATCTGGAGCGTCTCGCCCGAGCTGCCGACGATCGACTGCGTGCCCCCCTCCACCACCCCGGTCTTCCCCTGCTTCGCGGCGAGCCGCTCCATGAGCTTGCGGGCCTCGGCCCCCTCCCCCGCGAGCGCCATCACGTTCGCCGCAAGTGCGAGCACGTAGCTGTTCTGGCTCTTGATGGCGGCCGCCTTCAGCGCGCCCACCTCCTTGGACAGCTCACGGGCCTGCTCCGTCGGCTTGTCCGCGCTCTCCAGCAGGGCCCAGAGGATATAGGCATTGGAGGTGTCGGGGTCCTCGATCCAGGTGTGGAGCGCGCGCCGCTTCCGCGCGAAGCCTCCCTTGCCATCGCGCTGCTTGAGCAGCCAGGCCCGCGTGCGCTCGAGCATGGCGGCGTCCACGTCCCGCACCTGCTTCATGTCGCTGAAGTGCATCAACCCGAACGCCGTGAGGGCCTCGTGGCCGGGATTCTCACCGAACCACTCGTAGCCCTTCTCCGAGCACTCGAAGCCCACCAGCCGCTTGTAGCCCGTCTCCAGCTTCTCGCGCGCCGACGCCACCAACTGAGGGCTCACCCCGCTGTGCGTCTGGAAGTACTGCTGCGCCATCGTCATCGGATAGGTGGTCGAGCTCGTCTGCTCGAAGCAGCCGGAGGGCTCCTGGATGAGCCGGGCCAGCGACTCGGTCATGTTGGCCAGGGGCGAGGGGTACACCGCGATGGAGGACTTCACGCTGCCGCGCACATGGTTGGCGGGCAGCGTCACCGAGTGCACCACCGGCTGCCGTGACGACAGCAGCCCGCCGAACGAGGCGCGGAGGGGGAAGCCATTGGGCTTGATGCTCAACGTGCGCCTCACCGTATCCACGTAGTTGCCCGCGGTCGCCGTGAGCGACACCTCCACGGGTCTGGACTGAGAACCGACCTTCAGCTCCAGGATGCGCCGAGCCCGCTCGTTCGCGGCCAGGTTCATCGTCGGGAAGGAGGACGCCTTCACGTCACCGCGCAGGCCGACCTTCACCGCCGCTCCCTGGAGCGTCGTGGACGTGCCATTCACCAGCGCCAGCGGCAGTTGAATCACATCCCCGGACGTCACCTCGAGCGGCAGCTTGGGCTCGACATAGAAGGGCTGCACCGACTCGATCGTGGCCACCGCCGAGCCGAGCGCACCGTCAGCCCCCACGGCCCCCGCGAACGCCTTGAAGCTGGTGACCGAGTCGTTCAGACCAAACGAGACGCGAACCTCCCCCGTCTTCGCATCGGTGCGCACGCCCGCGTTCCAGAAGAGCGTCTCCGTGAAGTCCACGCGGTCCCCCGGCTTGCGCCCAGGCCGCACCGTGTGGGCGTACTCGCGGAAATAGACCGAGGGCTCGGAGTGCAAGCGCTTCCCCGCCATGCGCTCGTCCGCTGGCATCTCCCTGTCCGCGACGATCGCCTGTTGCCGCGAGGCCTCTCTCTTGGCCCTGCGCTCCGCCTCCACCATGCCCCTGGGCGCCACGGGCTTCTTGGCGGAGGGGAGTGGGGGTGCGGCGGGCGGCGCGGCTCGGGGGACCGGCGCGGCCTGAGGAACCGGCGCGGCCTGGGGCACTTGGGCAGGCATGGGAGAAGGCCCCCCGGCCACCAGCACCTCGGGGATGACGCCCCCCTCGAACTCCTCTCTCGAGGGCTCCAGCGGCACCCGGACGGCGAGCACGCGCCGGGCCGGATCGCCATGCTGGGAAACGAACTGCTCGGCATCCGCCAGCGCGAACCGCCGCCAGCCTTGGGTGCCCAGCAGCAGGTCCACCGCCAGCTTCGCCTTGGGGTTCTTCTCGTCGAAGTAGACCTGGGCGTCGGCCAGCTCCTTCACCTCGGGCTCGAGCAGCACCATCACCGGCAACTGGGGCGCCTGCTCACGCTTCTCGATGAGCTCCAGCATCGCGTCGTCCGTGACGGTGAGCATCACCAGCGCCGAAACCGGCTTGCCTCCGCGTGTCGTCCGGGCGGTGAGCTCCACCTGGTCGCCCGGCACGTAGCGCGGCTTGTTCGCCTTCAGCTCGATGGACAAGGCCTTCGCGGGCTGGCGGAACACCAACCGCTCCGCGAGCGGACGGCCCTCGGCGTCCCACACGGTGGCGATGAGCACGCCGTCCGCGTCCTTCGGGTCGAGGATGACCTTCTCGTTCGGGTCCACCCGCGACGAGTCGAGCTCCACCTCACGCTGGCTCAGGGTCAGCTTCGCCTGCTTCACCCCCGACAGCCCCACGGTGAGCACCACGGGCTGTCCGGCGGGGATGACGTCCTCGCGCGCACGGAGGACGGCGCCCCGGGCCTTCACCTCGGGCAGAGGGAAGGGCTTGCGGATGCCCGAGGGCTCGTCGATGCGCAGCGCGTACTTCACGCCGGCCTTCGGGGTCAGCTCGAAGCGGCCCCGGCCCTCGTGCTCCGAGCGCACCGGCGCCACCACCTCGCCCGTGGCCAGGTTGATCACCGCGCCGGACAGGTCCGCGGGCTTCTGCGCGGGCGTCAGCGCCTGGAAATAGACGCGCGAGGGAAGTCCCGCCACCAGGTCGCCGCCCTCCGGATACAGGGCGAGATCGAGGGTCTGCAGCAGGATGGGGATCGTCTTGGCCGCCGTCTCGACCACGCCACCGTCCTCGATGGCGAAGGCGAGAGAGCCCTCGCCCCGCTCGATCCGGGTGGGCAGCTTGAAGCTGACGGTGCACAACCCCTGCGCGTCGACCACGCCCATCACCTGCGCCGCGGTGACGCCATCCACGAGGGCGGTGGCGGTCACCCGGGCGCCCGAGGGAACGCCGCCCTCGGCACGCTTCACGTCGAGCGTGGCGGTGACGGTGTCCCCCGGTCCGTAACCATCGCGGAGGAACTCGATCTGCGACTTGAGTCGGGGAGCGCGGTAGGCACGCACGTCAAACTTGCGCTCGGCGGGGGCCTCGCCCGTCCAGGGGTAGGAGACGCTGAGCGTGTACTCGCCCCCGGCCATGTCCTCCGGGACGGTCCAGGAGTAGCCCCAGACCGAATGCTCGCTCATCACCCTCGCGGAGGTGACGACGTCCCCCTTGGGACCCCGGATCTCCACGGTAGCCTGCACCGGATTCGCGAGGGGGGTATGGCCGTGGGCCTTGAGTATGAGACCTCGGGCCATCACCTGCTCACCGGGCCGGTAGAGGGGCTTGTCGGTGCTGATGAAGGTCAGAGAGCGCTCGGGCCCGCCAAGTGAAGCCGTGTCCGCCCGGGCAGCCAATACCTGCTGCTGCTGGAGGGTCATGGGAATGGCGAGGCCGACGGTGACGAGCACCAGGAGGGCGCGTGGGACGACGTGGTCGAGCATGAAAGTCCCTGGGACTGCGAATAGGAGCCAGTAAACGGATGGGCGCATCAAAAGGTCTGTCCGGCCCAACCCAGGGAGTCTGCTCCGAGCCAGATGCTGGCCCGGCTCGGGTAGAGTGTCCGGGTCATGAAGAGGTGTGGCGACGACCAATGGTGGGTGGACGGCTCCCGGCTGATCATCCAGTATGAGAGCAAGCGGTCGAGGCTCATCCGCGGCGGCTTTCTCCTGTTCACCGCCGCGGCGTCGGGCGCGTGGCTGGTGGCCCGGCCCAGAGAGTTCCTCTCGCCGCTGCTCGTCCTGGTGTTCTCGCTCATCAGCGGCCTTGAGCAGTTGCTGGGTGTCCGGCGAATCGTCCTGGAGCGAGGGGAACATGGCCGGGTCACCTGGGGCAGGGGTCTCGGCATTCCCTTCTACCGGAGCGAGCGGCCGCTCGCGGCGTTCACGCAGGTGCGGCTCCTCACCTCGGAAAGCCAGTCGCAGCGAACTCCTCCAGGCAAGGTGGTGCTCCACGGGCCCGAAGGGGTGGCCCTGCCTCTGTCCAGCACCCATGACGACGACGAGGCACTCGCCCTGGCCGAAGCCGTGGCCCGCCACGCGGGCCTGGGACTGCAGGTGGACGGTGGGCGCGTGCGCTCCTTCGAGGAGACGACCGCTCGCGAGGGCTCCCGGTTCCGCTCGTGGAAGGAGGAGCGCCCCACGAGCTCCAAGCCCAAGGCTCCGACGAGTGTGCGCATCCAGGTCGCCGAGCAGGACGGCCGACTCGTGGCGACGCTGTCTGCTCCCGGGTGGCTCGGGTATAGGTGGCAGCTGGGCACCGAAATGGGCGTGCTGGGGCTGGGTCTGGTCCCGTGCTACCTGGTGAACAACTCCTTCAGGTCGCTCGCCCCGGGCGTTGTGCTCTCCCTGCTGGGGGGCGCGGCGGTCATCCTGGGCATGGGCTTCATGTCGCTGCGGGAGACCCTGAATGCGATGCGCACCACCTGCCGGCTCACCGTGTCGCGGCAGGGACTGGAGGTGACATGGGCCGGGGGCAGGACTCGGGAGCCGATCCGGATCGCCGCGCACCTCATCCGGGACATCGACGTGCGCGCGCACTTGCAGCAAGGCGAGCGGCGAGCCCGGCCCATGCTCGTCATCGAGCGGGAGGGTGGAGAGCTGCTCGCGCTCGGAGCGAAGCTACCTCGCGAGGCGCTGACGGAGTTGGCGGGACGGTTGCGCCAACGATTGGCCGAGGTGCTCGAGGCCCGTCGTCGAGAGCAAGGGGATGAAGTACGGCAGGCACAGGTGCGGCGGTCACCGGTGATGGAGCGGTGACGCGACGCCGCACGTTCGGCAAGAACGCGGGAGCGCATGAGCGGGATTGAGAGCGAAGACGCCGTGGAACCTGCCTGCACTGCGTGCGTCACTCCTGATACGCGGGGCGTCTCGATGTCAGCCTGAGCTCTGGGAGGGGACGATGCCAAGAAGGCTGCTGATGCTGGTTCCGCTGCTCGTGCTGGAGACGGGTTGTCCTCATGCATGGGGGCGAGGGGGAACCATCGACAAGGCCCTGGCCAAGGACATGCGGGAGTACCTATCGAATCGGAACTGCACGCTCGAGGATGAGGAGTGGTGGGAACAATGCGGCGAGGATTTCTGGATCAGACCGCGCATCGAGCAGAACGAATGCCCGCTGGAGTGCTACCCTCCCAGGCCGAAGCCATGAGGGTGGGCGGATGAAATGGCGCACGGTTCTCCCGGGCCTGCTCGGCATCCTCCTGCTGCCGCTGCCCTTGCTGGGGCTTGTCTACCTTGCCATGTCCCACCACGGCGCACGGCCCTCCCCGCCCGCGGGACACCTCCTCGTGCCCATGCTCGCGCCGCAGGTGCGTCAGAGCCTTCATACCTACGAGCAGGACTGCCGCACGGATGCGGATTGCGAGTCGCAGCTCCGCTGCTTCCACAACAAGCGGACGGGACGCCAGTACTGCACGGACAGCACGTGCGAGATCGACCAGGATTGTCCGGAGGACTTCGCCTGCAGAACCCTGAGAGCCAGCAACAAGGAGGACTTCATCCGCGCCTGTTCGCTGCAAGGCAGCCGCAAGGAGAGCGAGCTCTGCGAGGAGCTTCCCGCCCTTCTCGTAGACGGCTGTGAGAAGGGCCTCATCTGCTCGGGCTTCTGTGGCCGGCCCTGCCGTCTGGATGAGCCCTCCAGTTGTCCCGAGGGGTACGTCTGCAAGGAGGGGGATCACGCCCCCTCCTGCGTGCCCACCTGCGAGGGCCGCTCCTGCCCCGCTGGCCAGCGTTGCGTCTCCTTGATGGGAGGGCATGGCTCCGTCTGCATGACGGTCTACGGCCAGGACTGCGAGCTGAATCCTTGTCCCCAGGGGCTGCACTGCACCCGGAATACCTATACGTCAACCCCGGGACGCATCTGGATGCAGTGTCTGCGCCGATGTGGCCGGAGTACGCCTCCCTGCCCCGAAGACTCAGTCTGCTCCTTGTTCCAGTGCCGCAAGGCGTGCTCACCAGAGGGACCTCAGGTCTGTGAGCCGGGCTTCGCTTGTGGGCGTAACCAACCTGGCCAGCCGTGGGTGTGTCTACCCAGCACGCGGTCCGAGTAGCAGGGCGAGGTTGAAAGCGGGCTCAGGGACTTTTACGTATGCCGGGCAATGTGTAGACGCAGCAGATCTGCCCATCCCCGCGGAACAAGGCACCGCCCAGGCTTTCACGCCGCCTTCTCGGCGCCCTGCTGCGCCTTGACCGCCTGGAGCTCCAGGGTGATTTCCACCTTCTCGCCCACGAGGACACCGCCCGTCTCCAGCGCCTGGTTCCACTGCAAACCGAAGTCGCGGCGATCCACTGACGTCTTCGCCTCGAAGGCCGCCTTGACATTGCCCCAGGGGTCCTTGCCGATTCCGAGCTGCTCGGCCTCGAGCACCACCTCGCGGGTGACGTCGCGGATGGTCAGGTTGCCGGTCACCCGGAGGCCGTTGCCCGAGGACTTCTCCACCTTCGTGCTCTGGAAGGTGATGGCGGGGAACTTCTCCACGTCGAAGAAGTCCGCCGAGCGCAGGTGCGTGTCGCGCTGCTCGACACCGGTGTCGATGCTCGCCGTCTCGATGCGCACGGAGACCGACGAGGCAGTGATGTCCTGCTCATCCAGCGCCACCGTCCCGCTGTACGAGCGGAAGCTTCCGCGCACCTTCGCGATGACCATGTGGCGGACGGAGAAGTGGATGCCGGAGTGGGTCGTGTCGATGTTCCAGATTGCGTTAGCCATGTTCGTCTTCCTTTTCGGTGCGGCGTGTTTGACGTTGCTCAAGGTAGAGACAAACGGTGGCCTTGATTAGATGGGACGGGCTGGAAGAACCGTTCCACCCATGGAACAACGGCTCAGAGCACCAGCAGCGTCGCCCCACGACGAATCGTCCACCCCCTGCCCAAGACATTTCGTACGGGACACTTCGTCCGGAGGTCGAGCATGCACCTGGCGAGTAGGACGCCCCCGAGGCACCGAGCACCTCCTGGAAGAAGGGCTTGGCTCCATGCGAACAAGTGCCTCGGGCTTCAAGCAGACGTAGAGGCCAGAGAGGAGCACGCGTGGACGAGAAGAAGACTGAGGCGAGCAGCGAGGAGGAACTGGAGCAGGTGGGGCCGTACCGGCTCGAAGAGCAAGTCCCGCAGTCCGATGACAGTCAGGGAGAGCTCTACCTGGCCACGCACGAGACGAGCGGAGCCACAACCCTGGTGCTCAAGCCCTCCGAGGAGGACAAGGCGCCCCTGAAGGACTGGCGGGTGCTCTTCAGTTCCTCGACCTCGGCACGCTATGTCGCCATGGAGGTGGAGCAGACCCCCTGGGCCGTGTCCCCCGAGAAGCAATCGGTGGAGTCCCTGGTGTTCACCTTCGAGGGGGTGCTTGAGGGCATTCGCCGCATGGCCCGCGCCATTCCCTCTCCCGACGAGCCCCGCCCTCTCTTGCGCCTGGGGCTAAGCCTGGCGAGCGCCGCCGCGGTGTGTGCCCTGGTGTTTGCACTGTTGCATCTGGCCTCCGTGTCCCAACCGCCGAGCGGCCCGGAGCCCCTGGCGAGCACCCCGCCCGCCCTCACGAGCGACGAGGTGTCCACAGCAGCCGGGACTCCGGACCCCTTCTCCAGCGGTACGCTCGTGGACACCACGGACGCTGGAGAATCAGTGCTCGCCCGTCCGCTGCCGCGCGAGCCATTCAAAGGCCAGAAGCGCCCTCCCTGCACCCGCTACGCCGAGGTGGAACTCATCGGTGCTTGCTGGACGCCGCACAAGCTCAAGGCCCCGTGCCCGGACGTCCTCTACGAGTACCAAGGAGAGTGCTACGTGCCCGCCTTCAGCGCGAAACCACCGCCCCAGTCGCTCGGGCAGTGAGTGGCCCGGAGCCCCTCTCGACGGGCAAGACATTCCAATACGACGAGGTCACTTCGGGGGTGCGGTGGAAACCGTTCGTGCAACGGCAACTCGGGCGCGTGTCCAACTACTACGCAGTCCTCTGACACCTCCCCAGCTGCTCCCCGCGCGCTGTGCCGAACCTCAGGGTGCTGTGCGCCCGCCGATCTCCGGGAAGCGCTCGTAGGCCCGTTTGAGCGCGTCGAGGTGGGCGGGGTTGTCCAGGTCGAGCGGCGCATCCGTGAGCGGCACGACCCACCCACCCGATGGCGTGCGCCGCGCCCGCGAGAGCAGTTCCGCGTCGCGGGCCGGGTCCGGAAACCCGATGGCTTCTGCGGCAGCGGGCGACCAATAGTTCAGCCATCCGAGGCGATGCGGAATTTCTGGCGAACGGATTTTCTTGGGGAGATTGAGCGCTGGCAGTCCCCGGGGAGGGCGCGGAGGTCCTTCCAACGTGGGACTCGTCTGCTCTGCGATCTCCACAGCCGCGTTGAACGGCGTCGCGTGCCCCCAGAACGCGCGTGCGCCCTCCGCTACGGCGTCCAGTACATCCACTGCCGCAATGATGCCTGAAGCATCGAGTAGCAGCGTTGCACGGACTTCAAAATGCGGTGGGCTCCCTGCTGCAAGGCCATTCGGGTTTTCCGAGCCGGCAAGAGTCACGAGGTGCTCATCGTCATCGTTGCAGAGAAACGGAAATCCTCCGTCCGTGCTTTTTGCCGCGACCCATTCATCGCGGTAAGGCAATGGAATAAGGTCTTCCTTCCCGGAAGTAGTCCATCCCAGACGCAAGCCCGGAAGTGCACGTTCCATCCCGTGGATGATGGCGAGAGGTCGCTCATTGCCGTGCCAGAGCGCGGGTGCATAGACCGCAATACCAAGGTCGGTCGGAGCGCTCATCATCTCAGCACCAATCCATGACGAAAACCTTAAGGGTGGGATCCGCGCGCTTTAACGCGGTCTTGTGCGCTTCGCTGCGAACGCCGACAGCAAACTCGTAACCGCACTCCTCTGCAAGCCTGCGCTCTCGTTGTATCTCCGGTAGCTTCATTTCGATAAAAAATTGTTGAGAACGACGACTGTGCTTGTCAAATCCATCCGTCTTGACCTCCCACAGCATGCGCGTGGCCAGTTGCAGTGCGTCGAAGTTCTTCCCATTCACGTACACATCCCCACCGGGGAAGGTGTTGCCCGGCATCTTGTCGGCGCATTCGTTGTGCGGGTCATGCCCGCCGAGGTGGCGCGGCAATGGGATGGGCTTGCATCTCGGGTCATCTTCCTCCATGAGGGCGGACGCGGGCTGCTTCTGCGGCGAGGACTCCCGGGCCGGTGCCTTCGCACGAGGCTGGGTCTCCAGTTCCACCATGAGCTGCCGCGAGGCATCCGCCACATCCCGCAGCCGCGCCTCGTACTCCCGTTGAGCGTCCATCCACTCCGGGCGGCGGTCGATCTCCGCTGGGGCGGTGCTGGAGGGGTAGAGCAGGACGAGGGCCGCGAGCAACGGGCCCACCCGGGGGAGCACTTCCGCCAACGTCCTGGCACGGCCCGCTTGAGCAATACCCTCCGCTCCCCTCACCACCTTGGCGGCTTGCCCGCCCGCCTTCGTGGCAGTGGAGAAGCGCTCGAAAGCCCGTTCCGCTGCGGTGAGCTTGCGATCCAACGCCTCCCATTGACGCGGCTCCAAGTCACTACGCGCCCAAGATAGCAGCGCCCGGCCTGAGCCAAGTCCGTCTTTCCAATCTGTGATGGTGGCGGCACTGGGTCCATCGGTGCGGACACAAACCGGATGCTCGGGCCTGGGGAAGGAGTCGGAACGAAGGCGTAGGGCCTTGGCATCGCCGGAGCGGCGGGCGCGCTCGCGCAGGCGGCGAGAAGGAGCAGAAGGGCGCTACACATTCGCAGACGCATGACCGCGTCCTTTTAATCAAGCGTGGGTGCATAGGGTCAAGGCTGGCCCGCCTTGGATTATGCCAGTACGCCGTACCAGCTCGAAAAGCAGGTGCCACAGTCCGATGACAGCCAGGGCCGGTGCTCTTCAGATCCTCGACCTCGGCGCGCTATGTCGCCATGGAGGTGGAGCAGACACCCTGGTCCGTGTCCCCCGAGGGGTGCTTCGAGGGGGTTCGCCGCATGGCCCGCGCCATTCCCTTGGGAGCGCATAAGAGGGATATTCTCCGCTCCATGAATACTCTCGTGAATCGCACCGCCGTGGTGACAGGCGCGGCCAGTGGTATTGGCAAGGCGTTGGCTCACCGTCTCGCCAGGGAAGGCTGCCACCTGGCGCTGGTGGACATCGATGGAGAAGCCCTGGAGCGCGCCCGCGGCGAGTTCGCCAGCACCGGGCGGACGGTCTCCCTCCACGTCGCCAATGTCGCCGATCGCGCGCGAATGCTGGCTCTGCCCGAGGAAGTGCTCGCCGCCCACGGGCATGTGCATTTGCTTGTCAACAACGCGGGCGTGTCGGTGGCGGGCCGGTTCGAGGAGGTGGGACTCGAGGATCTGGATTGGATCTTCGGCGTGAACTTCTGGGGCATGGTCCATGGGTGCAAGGCATTCCTGCCGCATCTGCGGCGCGAGCCCGAGGCGCACATCGTCAACCTGTGCAGCTCCTTCGGGTTGCTGGGCTTCGCCGGCAAGACGGGCTACAGCGCCAGGCCGAGGCGCGCTTCATCACCGGCCGAGCCATTCCCACCGACCGGGTCGCGAGCCGCATCGTCCAAGGCATCCGGCGCAACTCCGCCCGGGTCCTCATCGGACTCGATTATCATCTCATCGATTGGCTGGCACGGTTGTCACCTGACCTGTCCCAGGAGGTGACAGCGCGGCTGTCCCAGCGGATGCCCTTCTGAGCCCAGGGCCACCAGCGTCGCCGCTTCCCAGGGCGTCAGCGCGTCCCGGGCTTCTGTCCTTGGCCAGCCCCAGCGTTGGGTGCCCCATCCGTGGCCCCGGAGCCCCCGGTCCCCTGGGCTTCGCGCTGGGCCTCCAGGGGCTTGAGTGCCTGTGCCATTCCCCTCTGGGACCAGGCGACGTGGTCGAGCATCACCAACATTTGGTCCGCCATGAGCTGCGTCATCTGGATGGCCTGGGCCGCGGTGTCGATAGGTCCGCCCTTCACTTCCGCGAGATCCTGACGGCGCTGACGAAGACGCTTGATCTCGGCCAGCGTCTGGTCCGCCCTGTGGTCAAGCGCCGCGGCGAGCGACTCCTGCCGCGCCGTGAGCTGCCGCGCGAGGTCGTCCGTGCGCTCGAGGGCTTTTGCCATCTGCCCAAGCTCCTCGCCGGGGAAGCGCCCCACGGCTTGCCGTACCTCTGCCAGGGCTCGAAGGGCGAAGAGTCCCGCGACGAGCATCAGCGCAAGGAACACCCCTTGGATGATGACGAGGACCGTCAACCGACGAACGACGGGGTCACTTCTCCGGGTCCCATCCATGTTGGCTCCTCCTCGAAGCTCGGGTTGGGGGTGACAGATGTCTGTGGACGCTCAAGCCATGGAACAAGCTGCTCAGCCGCAGGTCGTGCTCGACCCCTTGCTGGTCATCCCCATCCGGGTGCGTCCCGTCGCGTGTCGAGGCCCAGCATCCGGTTGAGGGGACACACCTGGGTGATGGCTGTCTCGGCGATGAGTGCGCCGCCCATCATCGCGACCAGTCCCGGAAGCCGCCCCTCGCGACCGCGCATCCGGAAGTAGCCCAGGGCCAGAAGCCCTGGACCGGCGATGCTGCGCAGGATGCGGTCCCAGCTGCCGACGTTCTCCTTCATGGCATGCCTCCTCAAGGAGACAGTGGGAGCTCCGGCCGGGAGGCGACAGAAGCATGCCTGCTGACGAGCGTCTCGTTGAGGGCTTCCAAGCCAAGCTCCAAGCAAGCAGGGCACGGCCCGTGTCCCCAAAGCAGGCCTCCCCTCTGCTCGGGCCTCGGGTTCCAACTCCTCCAACAATCCCATACTGGAAGCGGCGGGAGCCTCGACCGGTTGGTGCACAACGCCCATTGGCTCAAGCTCACGGGCGAGTCGGTGCGCAGCCCTGGCGGGAATTTGACCCGGGCCAAGAAGGGGGCGAAGTGAACCCCGGCCAGCGTCGCTGACGCTCCGACTGTTCCACATGGCCGGGACGGGTGTTCCACTTCGCCCGGAACGAGTGTTCCACTTCGCCGGAATACGCATCCCCGCGTGTGACCCTGTATATGCCCACCCCTTTGGGGCCCCCGTCACCTGGGCTTGGTAGTCCCGAGCCTGCCCCGGTTCGAGTGGACCTCCCCCACAAGTCGGCCACCGAGAAGGTGTCCACCGAGAAGGTGTCAGACGATTTGTACGAGACGATTTGTACGACTCGGGCAGGCCAGCTGGCGGACCCTCCCCGGAGAATGGCGTCTCGCCGACGAGACGAAGGGGGGCGAACACGGACGTACACGGCCTTCTGGCACCCAGCACGGTGCAATTGGCCCGCTCCGTGCTGGGGCGCCGTGCGCCATGCCCGGACCTCATGACCTCTTCGCCCGCTATACCTTTGGCCGCCCCGAGCGGGCGGAGGCCGAGCTGCGTGCCGTCCTGCCCGCCCATGTCGTCTCCGAGGTGGACTGGTCGAGTCTGCGCCTGGAGCCCAGCAGTGTGGTGGACCCAGAGCTGCGGGAGACCGAGAGCGATCTGCTTTTCTCTGCCCGCCTGCGTACGGGCCGCTCATTGCTGCTGTATGTGCTGCTGGAGCACCAGTCCACTGTGGACAGGTGGATGGCGCTGAGGATGCTGCGCTACGTGGTTCGCCAGGTGGAGCGCTGGCGCCAGGAGCACCCGGAGCGCTCACTGTTGCCGGTCATCATCCCGCTGGTGATGTACCACGGGCCGGAGGGGGCCTGGACTGCGCCGCGGCGGGTGGAGGACCTGTTCGAACTGCCTGGGGAAATAGAGGAGGAACGGAAGCGCTGGCGAGCGCTGGTGCCAAGCTTCGAATACCTGCTCGATGACCTGACGGCCGAGCGAGAAGAGGCACTGAAAGCACGGCCCGGTCCTCCGCTAGCCCGGCTGGCGTGGTTGGTGCTGCGCTACGGGCGTACCGAGGAACTGGCGCGGAAGCTGCCGGAGTGGGTGAGCCTCTTCGCCCAAGTGCATGCGGCTCCGGAGGGCGCCGAACACCTGGTGGTGGTCATTCGTTACCTGTTGTGGACTGGGGACAAGGCCGTCCACGACGCCGCGGGGCAGGTGCTACATTCAGTCTTGGATGAGCAACGAGCGGAGGAGTTGATGCGGAGCTATGGCGAGGAACTCATCGAGCAGGGACGCCAACAGGGCCTGGAGAAGGGATTGGCACGAGGCAGGGAGGAGGGTCTGGCGCGGGGACTGAGCCGAGGACGTGCCGAGGACATCCTGCGGATTCTCACCCGACGGGGGGTTCACGTGGACGAAGGAGCCCGGCAGCGCATCCTCGACTGCACAGACATGGACACGCTCGACAGCTGGTTCGACCGGGCCCTCCAGGCCACGACCCTCTCCGAGGTGTTGGACGGTGGGGCACACGCGTCTCGACGGAAGGATTCGTGACACGCCCTCCGCTCGCGTGCTTCTGACAGGGAGGCGGCGGAAATCGAACCCGTAGACGAGGCGATGGAAAACCCCAAGCAGGACGCGCAAGAGAGAGGGAGGCTGCGGTCCGGGAGCGGTTTGGACCAACTGGTCCGCTTGTGTCATACCAGTTCGCGCGCACTCCACCGCCAGCGGGGCTGCCCTTCAGCGGGGCTTTGTCGTCCGAGGTGGAAGCCGTCGCCTCCACAGCACCCAGGGCCCCAGGAGCATCGCGAAACCTCCCGTGGCCGCCGAGCACCCGAGGTCCATTGTCCATGGGCCCGCCGCCTCATCGCCATCCGGTGGCTCCCCAGGGCTGCCGGTTCCTTCCACCGTGAGCGTGGCTGGCAGGAAGTCCGGATGGGACGCTCGCAGCGTGGCCAGCCCACCGGCGCCGCTCGGGCGGAAGTACACCCGCCGCTCGGAGGTGCCCGCGGGAAGGCGCACCGCTCCCACCGCAGCATCCTTGCAACCCGCGTTCGCGTGGAAGCTCCCGCTCCCCTGCTGGATGCCGAGTGTCACGGGCACTTCGTACGGTGCGGGCGCGAGCGCACCTTCGGAGGAGGCTCGCAGCGACACCGCCACGGCGATGCAGCCGGACCTCGCCTCCTGCAGCCGCAACTCCAAACGGCTGGCCATGGGCGAGGCGCTCACCCGCACATCATCCACGTCGATGGAGCCGACGAAGCTCCCGGTGTCCGTCCACGGCTCGCCCACCCGGAGTTGCTCCAGCTGATAGGCCTCGTCCTGCCAGTCGAGCCCGGAGAGGGAGCCGACCTCAATGCCATCCAGCCAGAGCCAGGCCTGTCCGGCAGGGCTTCCCAGCCCTCGGGCACCAAACTCGACCAGGTACCAGCGGTCTTCCTGCACCGGTTCCGTCGTCGGCGTCCGCCGGCTGACGTACTGCCGGCCCGAGCCATTCCTCACGGCCAGCTCCCAGACGGGGTCCTGCCGGGCGATCCGCAGCTCCACCAGCGCCGGAAGCGCCTGGACGAGCACCACATCCCCGGAGGTACTGACCGAGCGAAGGCGCAGCCACGTCCGGAAGAAGAACGACGACGTCAGGGCGGGCCTTGCCACATCGGCGCTCGCCTGGAAGGCCGTGGTGCTGGAGCGGTCCGTCAGCAGCAGTCCGAACAGCCCCCGGTGCGCGGCGGCTGCATCGCTGACGAGGGTGTTGGAGCTACTGACAGGGGTTTCGTCCCAGCGGCCCGGGGGAGAATCCGACGAGCGCAGGGTTCCCGTCTCGAAGTCATCCGAGAACCAGTCCTCAGCGGCGCCAGGCACCGGCAGCAGGAGCATGAAGCCCCCCAGCACGGTGCCCAGCATCTTCCGTGTAGCCCTTCCCGCGAGCATGCTGGCGAAGTGTAGCAGCATGGCTCGCGGCAAGGGCGTGCTCGGGGGAGCCTAGCGGAGCGCCGTGAGGTCCACGCGGTCCGCGGTGATGACGTATCCGGACGAGCTGGCGTTCTTGCGGCCGGAGACGGTGACCTTGAGGGTATGGGAGCCCGCGCTCAGCACGGGGCTGGTCCACAGCAGCTTCTGCTCCTGGCGGGTGGCGGAGTAGAAGTCCACGTCCACCGCCGCGCCGTTGTCCACCGACACCGAGGCGATGCCGTGGTGCGAGGCCACCGAGCCGTACAGCTTCGCCTGCGTGCCGGAGAAGCGCACCACATAGGAGGAGCCCGTGGTGTTCGAGAAGTGGTCATCGCTCTGGAACTTGCCAGTGCCCGTGCCCGCCTCCCAGGTGCCGGTGTACTCGAACTGCTCCTGCCCCGTGCCCACCACTCCGTCATTGAGCTGCACCACCACGGTCTGAGCAGAGGCCGTCACCGTGACGGTGGCGCTCGTGCCCACGTTGCCGGCGGCATCCACCGCCTTGGCCACCAGCGCGTGCTGGCCCGCGGTGGCGCTCCAGGTGAAGGAGTAGGGCGAGGAGTCATCCTCGGCCAGCTTCGCCCCGTCCACCCACAACTCCACCTTCGCCACGCCCATGTTGTCGCTGGCGGAGGCCTGCACCGTCACGCTGCCCACGGCCACGGTGCCACCGGTGGGCTGGGTGATGCTCACGCTGGGAGCGGTGGTATCGCCGCCCTGCGTCGCCCGTGTCAGGTCCACGCGGTCCGCGGTGATGACGTATCCGGACGAGCTGGCGTTCTTGCGGCCGGAGACGGTGACCTTGAGGGTATGGGAGCCCGCGCTCAGCACGGGGCTGGTCCACAGCAGCTTCTGCTCCTGGCGGGTGGCGGAGTAGAAGTCCACGTCCACCGCCGCGCCGTTGTCCACCGACACCGAGGCGATGCCGTGGTGCGAGGCCACCGAGCCGTACAGCTTCGCCTGCGTGCCGGAGAAGCGCACCACATAGGAGGAGCCCGTGGTGTTCGAGAAGTGGTCATCGCTCTGGAACTTGCCAGTGCCGGTACCCGCCTCCCAGGTTCCGGTGTACTCGAACTGCTCCTGGCCCGTGCCCACCACTCCGTCATTGAGCTGCACCGAGTCTCCCGTGGGAGGCGGAGGCACCGACGCCAGCGGGTAGTCACGGATCATCGGGAGCATCGGATCGTTCGGCCCGAAGTTGAGCTCGCAGCCGGTGACGTTCGTCGCCTGCCACGTCCACACGAAGACGCCCGCCGCTCCGCCCGCGAGGTACTGCTGGAACTTCTGGCGCATGGCGTCCCGGCGCTGGGTGCGGTTCGTCCGGCAGCCGCTGTCGGCGGCGTTGATACCCGTCTCTCCGACGATGAGCGGCTTGTTCAGCGCGTTCATCGCGTTGATGGCGGGCGCGAAGTGCGGCGAGACGATGGTGTTGCCGTTGTTGTAGTCGTAGTCGTACTCGTGGAGGCTCCCCACGTCCACGTTCGGCACGTCGTGGATGAACTGGAACCCGGACTGGCCTCCGTACGCCCACGGCGCCCACGAGCCCGAGCTGATCAGGTGGTTCGGATCGATCTGCTTGATGATCGTGCTGACGTCGTTGAAGAAGGCCTTCAGGGTGGTGATGTTGCCGGCGTCATCCGGCTCGTTGATCAGCTCCCACATGCCCACGGCGGGCGAGTTCGCGAAGCGGGTGACGACCTGCTTCACCCAGGGCACATAGTGGGTCTTGTACCCGCTGGAGTACCACGAGCTCTGCTTGCCGCTGCCGTCCGAGCCGTTGTAGCCGTCCCACTCGCCGCAGTAGCTGCGCCCATCAGCCAGGGTGAGGATCAGCTTCTGGTTGTACTTCTCGGCCGCGGCCACCACCCGCTCCAGGTTCGCCAGGCCCTGAGGCTTGAACGCCCAGGCGCGGGTGAGCCCGTTGGGTCGCAGCCCGGCGAAGAACGCTTCGAGTTGCGCGTCGTTGGGCGCCGCGCCGCAGCCCGTCAGCGGGAAGGCGTTCACGCCCACCATCTGGTACGGCGCGCCATTGAGGTACAGCTGCTTGCCCTGACGGTAGAGGAAGTTGGCCGGCGCCAGCGCGCTCGTGCCCGTGCTCGTGGGGAGCCCCTCCTCGCGCTCCTCCAGGGGCGCGTTGCACGCGGCCAGGAGGGACAACACGAGGAGTCCAGTCAGTCGATGGCGGATGGAAAGGGTATGCATGCGTTGCTTTCGGATGAGGAAAAGGACCTCGCGGTCTTGCGCGGGCCTAGAGCAACCGCAGTGCCATCTCCGCACTTCAGGAATTTCGAGGACTTGTGGTGTTCCCTGTTCGCTCCCTGTCCTCTCCTCAGGACAGGACCTGTTCACTCGAGTGGACAGGTACGGGCTGCGCGTGCTCTGCCAGGGATTGCCGAACACAAACGTCTTGAAGACGGCCGCCACCGAGTCCGCGCGATGCCACCCGCTCTGAGCTTGGAGGAACGCCAGCGGCGAGCCCGAGGCCAGGTACTCGAACGCGAGGAAGCTCAGCGCCCCGAGCGCCCCGAGCGCTCCCACGATGAGCAAGGCGCGCAGCCTCCGTGCCCCGCCCTCCTCCCGAGAGGCAGCCAGCAGAGCCGTAGCCGCCACCACGAAGGCGCCCTGGTTGCGCGTCAGCACGCACAGCCCCGCGAACACGCCCGCCCACCCGGGCCGACGACTCGCACCGGAGAACAGCGCGAGCCCCGACAATTCGTCACTCGTGACCAGGGCCCAGTCTGGCGCCCACGCCTTCGCCAGCGCGCACATCACGCCCGCGACGACTGCGCGGCAGTCGAATCGTGCTCATGTCGCAGTTGTAGAACCGGCAGGCGTCGAGCCGCGCCTCCGAGAAGTCGCAGTCAGCAATCCCACCGATCCGCCACTTATCGAGATCGTCCTCGCGAAAACCGAAGTCATTGCCGGTAAACCGGCCCTTGAAGCGGCACCCCCTGAAATTCATCCGAGCCCAGCGCCTGTTCTTCAACTCGCCCTTCGCCTCGATGGTGCAGTCGATGAACTGCCCCGACATCAAGGTGAGCCAGCGCGAGGCCACGCTGATGACAAGGGTACAGTTGCGCAGCGTGAGGTTGGGCCCGAGCCAGTAAAGCGCGCCCTTTGGCAGTTCCAATCGCTCGCCTACGATCTCTCGATCCTTGTAGTGAATGTTTGGAGTCACGCGGCCCTCAGAAGAAGATCATGCCGAATCGTCAGTATCCCTGACCAGGACATTTCGTACGGGACACTTCGTCCGGAGGTCGAGCGTGCACCTGGCAAGTAGGACGCCCCCGCGGCACCGAGTACCTCCTGGAAGAAGGGCTCGGCTCCATGCGAACAAGCGCCTCGGGCTTCAAGCAGGCATAGAGGCCAGAGAGGAGCACGCGTGGACGAGAAGAAGACCGAGGCGAGCAGCGAGGAGGAGTTGGAGCAGGTGGGGCCGTACCGGCTCGAAGAGCAAGTCCCGCAGTCCGATGACAGTCAGGGAGAGCTCTACCTGGCCACGCACGAGACGAGCGAAGCCACAACCCTGGTGCTCAAGCCCTCCGAGGAGGACAAGGCGCCCCTGAAGGACTGGCGGGTGCTCTTCAGTTCCTCGACCTCGGCACGCTATGTCGCCATGGAGGTAGAGCAGACACCCTGGGCCGTGTCCCCCGAGAAGCAATCGGTGGAGTCCCTGGTGTTCACCTTCGAGGGGGTGCTCGAGGGCGTTCGCCGCATGGCCCGCGCCATTCCCTCTCCCGACGAGCCCCGCCCTCTCTTGCGCCTGGGGCTGAGCCTGGCGAGCGCCGCCGCGGTGTGTGCCCTGGTGTTCGCGCTGTTGCATCTGGCCTCCGTGTCCCAACCGCCGAGCGACCCGGAGCCCCTGGCGAGCACCCCGCCCGCCCTCACGAGCGACGAGGTGTCCACGGTAGCCGGGACTCCGGACCCCTTCTCCAGCGGGACGCTCGTGGACACCTCGGACGCGGGAGAATCCGTACTCGCCCGTCCGCTGCCGCGCGAGCCATTCAAAGGCCAGAAGCGCCCTCCCTGCACCCGCTACGCCGAGGTGGAAATCATTGGTGCTTGCTGGACGCCTCACGAGTTGAAAGCCCCGTGCCCGGACGTGCTCTACGAATACCAAGGCAAGTGCTACGTGCCCGCCTTTAGCGCGAAGCCACCGCCCCAGTCGCTCGGGCAGTGAGTGGCCCGGAGCCACGAGCCAACGGGCAAGACATTCCAACACGACGAGAGCCCTTCGGTTGAAACACCCTCCAGGTGGAGGCCAAGAAGGTCTTCTGGATCAACGTGATCGGAGGAGCTGGCGCACCTGACAGCCCCCGACGGGGGCGTGCCATTCCGGAGCACCTGGCGCAACCATCCCTTTCCTCTCCGCACCAGCACCCCCCCAACAGGCCCCCCATGCGTCCTACACGTAGAGCAGCGGATGGAGGTCGGGAACCGCCCCTCAGGGTGTTCAGATTGCTTTTTTGGGACGCGGGCCGGGCTGTTCCCTCTTTATCCGGAAAATAGCCCGAGGCAGCCCTCTGCCGCCCCAAGGAGTGATGGAAATGAGACCGCCTGATCCCTTGAAGTCCGCTGTTGCCCCTCGTCCCGCCGTCCAGCCCGCCGCGAAGGACTCCCGCCCTGCTCCCGCTCAGGCCAACCCCGCGCCACCCGCCCCACCGAAGGTGTACCGGGATGGATTCGAGCCCGCGGAGAAGCCGGGCAACTCTTCAAAGGCCAAGACAAAGGACGCGCAGCCCCCAGCCACATCGCTGCTGACGGAGGATGCCGGGGACGGCCAGGAGAACTGCCTGGACCGTGCGGCCGACTGGGCGAAGAAGGCCACTCCGGAGCTCCGGGCCCGCTCGGAGTTCGTATTCCTGAAGGACCAGCGTCCCGGCGCGGAGGGGCAGTCCGGGCACGTGGTGGTCCGTCAGGGAGAGCGCGTGCTCGATCCGGGCACCGGCAAGAGCTACGACTCGCTGGACGCCTACCTGCGCGAGAAGCCGGAGTACCAGGAGGCGGGCCGGCTGTCGGCCACCTCCGCCACGCGTATCTTCGACACGCCCGCCGGCTCCCCCGAGCGCGCCGCGGCGGTGGCGCGCGAGAAGGTCTCTCCGGAGCTCCAGAGGATGATAGTGGCGGACCCGAATACCAGCGGCGCCACTGCCTCCACGAGCCCGCGCAAGCTCAACCCCGCCTCCGTGGAGCAGGCCAACAAGGACTTCGAGGCGGTGGTCAACAGCGGCAACCTGCAGTTCCTGGCCTTCGAGGTGCGCAACAAGCTCCAGGCGCACGCGAACGATCCCGACTACCAGGCGCAGTTCATCGCCCGGCTGAGCAAGACCGATTCCGATCACCGGCTCAGCGTCCTGAACAGCATCATCGGCGGCAAGGCAGAGAACGGGAGCATCCCGGGTCCGTTCACCAAGACACCTGCCGGACAGTACACCGGCGACTGGGAGGAGTCCGACCGGCAGCTCTTCACCAACGCGCTGAAAGCGGCGCGCGACGCGGGGGTCTTCACCGAGGCGGATATGCAGTCGGGCGTGGCCTGGGCGCCCGAGCAGTGGAAGGACATTGCCTCGCGCATGGGGGTCGGGCTGACGAGCCGCTCCTCCGAGGCGGACGCGGCGACGAAGAAGCTCACGGATGCCACCGAGGCGTTCGAGGATGCATCGGCCGATGCCAAGAAGAAGGACGAGGAGCTGGCCAGGCAGTTGGCGGACTTCGGGCCCTCGCTGACGGAGAAGCAGCGCGAGACGTACATCAAGGCCTTCCAGGAGCACCCGAGCAACAAGAAGGCCTACGAGGAGAAGGAGAAGGCGGCGGCGGAGCTGGCGAAGGTCCTCAAGGACAATGCCCCCGCGCTCGA
This sequence comes from Archangium minus, assembly GCF_044360475.1. NCBI lineage: Bacteria > Pseudomonadati > Myxococcota > Myxococcia > Myxococcales > Archangiaceae > Archangium > Archangium minus. The sequence goes on along the minus strand of NZ_CP043494.1, from coordinate 2,056,346 downwards.
GAACGCGGCCGTCACCGCCCCCACCGACGCGGGGCAGTTGCAGAAGTCCCTGGAGTTGCTCGCGGACAGCGGTCAGGCGGAGACCGCTGTGGACATGGCCGGGCGGCTCGTGCAGGACCCGAACTCAGTCACGGCGCAGGTCTTCGGCGCGCGTAAGGGGTTCCCGAACAAGGTGCTGGAGAACGGGCTGCCGCGCCTGGGCAGCAAGCTGCTCGCCGAGGCGAAGGACTCGAAGGACGCCCTCAAGCAGTTCGAGGAGCGCATGAAGCCCTTCAAGACCGCGCTGGAGGGCAAGGATGGCTACTCCGACCTGATGAACGGCCTGGAGGCCATCAAGATCGCGGAGAGCGGTGACTTCGACCGCACGAAGCAGCTGGTGAGCGACTTCAAATCGGCGGGGCCCCTGGGCCACTCCTTCGCGGCGACGGCCCTCGTGTTCGGAGCCGTGTCCGCGGTGAACGCCGGACGCGAGGGCGAGTACCAGACGATGATCAAGGAGATGTCGAGCACGCTCAAGAACACGCTGAACATCGTGGCGGGCGCCAGCGGAGCCCTGTCGGATACCGCCATGCTGGCCCGTTTCGGCGTCGATTCGGCCCAGACCAATCGGCTCGCGTCGTTCGCCACCCGGCTGGCTCCGGGTTTTGGGCTGTTGGCCACGAGCACCTCACTGGCGCTGCGCGCCAAGGATCTGCAGGAGAAAGCAGATCCCGGGCTCGTGATAGCGATGGTGGGGGATGTCGTGGGCGTGCTGGGCGCGCTCGTCGAGACGATACCGGGGGGGCAGGCTCCGGGCCTGCTGGTCAGCGGTGCGGGGGCGCTCATCACCGCGGCGGGTGAGGGGCTCAGCGCGCTGGGCAACAGCCGCGAGCGGAACCAACAGCAGAACGAATTCCTCAAGAAGGCGGGGCTCTCACCGGAGGCCATCAACGTGTTGACGACGGCTCAGGGGGACATGGTGAGGCAACTCGCCGAGGGACTCGAGATTCCTCCCGAGGACATCCAGAAGCTCGCCACCCTCTGCCCGGAGTTGGTGTCCGCACGGACCGACCTGGGTACCGGCCAGGGGGAGGTTCCGCTGCACAACCTGGTGGAGCTGCTGAAGGCGGGCGGAATCAAAAAGTCCGAAGCGACGAAGCTCCTTCTCTCGCTGGGCAAGGGCGCACCCGATGAAGGCAAGGCCATCGTCAACAATCTGCATGCACTGAACAGGATGATTGACAGGGTCTGCCAGGAGATCATTCCCCGCGAGCAGGGCACCGGGGCGTACTTCATCCCCAAGAGCGCGGAGGACTGGGCGCGTGTGATGGCGCACGTGCGGAAGGAGGCGAATGACGAGATGCGGCCCTTCATCGACACGGTGAAGAAGAGCCTCGCCTCGTAGGTGGATGCGCCCGGGCCGCGCAAGCTGGAGTGGATGTCACGTCTGAATCACTTCCAGGTGACGCATGGGCGCAATCGCGCCCATGTCACGCAAGCAGAGCAACGAGCGGGACGCTGGATCAAAGAGGCGGGCAACCTCTACTGGAAGCGGCGGGAATCGAACCCGCCGCCTGGCACATCCAGAGCGGGCCTGACGGGGTTTCGTGGGAGCCTGGCGGTAGCGTGTGCCCTTGCGGGGTGTGGCCGGGGAGGGGCAGGTGGGGGATCGCGGGTGGGAGTACCGGCGGAGACGGCCGGAGGGGACGGTGCTGTACGAGGCGGTGAGGGACAACCTCGCCACGCTGCTGGCGGATGTCTTCACCTGTCCCTGGTGTGGAGGCAGGCGCCGGGTGTTGGCGTACCTGACGGCACCCAACGCAGTACGCGCCATTCTGGAGCACCTGTCACTGCCCACGCGGCCTGCTCAGCCGGCTGCAGCACAGGGGCCACCCCAGGGCCGACGACGTGCGGAAACACTCCTTCCTCAATCTGGCGTAGCGACTCCTTCCATGCCTCCGCATCCGAGGAGGGGGCGCGGTTAGAGGAAGGGGGTGCTCTCGGGCTTCCAGCCGGGATACTGCGGCAGCATGACGAGGTGCTCCCCGTACCAGGCGAGGCCAGAGAGCTCGGCGTTCTCGCTCCGGTGTGAGCTCAAGGCGTTGCCAGGGGGCTCGATTCCTTTGACACCTTCTCGGGGCCCAATCCCTCCACGCGCCACCCCTGCGGCGACACTACCGCGAAGGTAGCCGCCACTGGCGGGGGCGCGTGCACCTTCGGCGGCTGCACCACCCGGGCATCAGCGGCGCGCCCCTCGGCTCACTGCTCCGCGTCTTTTTGCTGCCGGACGTCTGCCCATGGGCTTGCCCACGGCAGGTGCGAGCCTGGCCCCGGCACGAGGGCCACATCAGGCCACGTGGTGTTGAGGCTCAAGACAGGCTACCGGAGCCCGGAAAAGGTGGCGCGGACTTCCTCCACGAAGGCCGCCGGTTGCTCCAGCGCCGCGAAATGACCACCCCGCTCCAACTCGTTGAAGTGGACGAGGTTGGCGAAGCGGGGTTCCGCCCAGCGTCGGGACAGCCGCACCTGCTCGCCGGGAAACATGCTGATGCCGGCCGGCGTCGGCATGGGCATGGTCGGCATGCCACCTTGCTTCATCGCCTGCGCGCTTTCCCAGTACAAGCGCGCGGAGCTCGGCCCGGCGTTTGGCAACCAGTAGAGCATGATGTCGTCCAGCATCTCATCGAGCGTGAACACGCGCTCCGGATCGCCGCCGCTGTCCGAGACGTCCTGGAATAGCGCATAGATCCACGCGGCCAATCCGACAGGTGAGTCCGCGAGGCTGAACGCGACGGACTGTGGTCGGGTGTTCTGGAGCTTGTAATAGCCGGAGAACTGCTCGTCATAGCGTTGCGCGTCAGCAAGCATCTTCCGCTCGTGAGCGTCAGCATTCGCACGTTCCTCGCCGGTCGGTTGGAACATCACCATATTGAGGTGGATACCGATCAGGCCGGCAGGCGCCATGTAGCCGAGCGTCGTCGTGACACCCGCTCCCCAGTCGCCGCCCTGCGCGGCCCAACGCTCATAGCCCAGCCTCTGCATCAACGAAATCCACGCGCCGGCGATGCGCCCGATGTGCCACCCTGGCCCGGTGGGCTTGTCGGAAAAGCCAAACCCCGGCAGCGACGGGATGACGAGATGGAAGGCGTCAGCCGCCTTGCCGCCATGCGCGACCGGGTTCGTGAGGGGCCCTATCACGTCACGGAACTCCAGCACCGACCCTGGCCAGCCATGCGTCATGAGGAGCGGCAACGCCTCTGGCTCGGGCGAGCGGATGTGCAGGAAATGGATGCCAAGTCCGTCGATCTCGGTGCGATACTGGCCGAAGCCGTTGAGCAACGCTTCGCACCGGCGCCAGTCATAGCCGTCGCACCACCGCTCCGCGAGCGCACGAATCCTGGCGAGCGGCGGACCCTGGCGGGTGTCCTCGACCGTCCCCGGATCGGGCCAGCGGGTGTGCATCAGCCGCGCACGCAGGTCGTCCAGTTCGGACTGCGGCACGGACAGGTGAAACGGCTCGATGCGGCCAGTCATCAGGAACACTCCAGCTCAGGATGGGAAGTTATACGGGGCCGGCGAGGACGTCTTCGACGGACGTCCAATTCGTCTTGCCATAACGTTCATTATCGAGGGGGGAAAGCTTGCCCCGGCCGCTCGACATGTCGCGGAGATATTGCATCCCCTGCCAGGCAGGGAATGGCGCATCCGTCTTGGGTGAGAGTGTGCGGGCAATCTTGATGACAACATCGAACAGACCCATCCCGCCCGCACGGAACAACGTGTAGCGTTGACCGCTCAACCGCGTCATGATGCCAGCCAGGTCACGGGGGCTCGCGGAGGCTCCAGCGACCCGCAGGAAGCGAGGCGCGTCGGCATCCAGGGCGACGTCGGCGGTATAATCGGCCACATCGTCCTTCGTGGTGAAGTCAAGCAGTTGATCGGCATCGCCCCAGTAAAGGATCCGGCGACGGTTGCGCAGGATGATGGGGGCCTCTCCCGTCAGCAGGTCCGTGAACATCCCATTCAACACGGAGTGAGCGCGAATGGGTGCTTGATCCACCCGAGCCATGAAAGAGCGACGAAGGTCCAGGTTGCGGTTGTCGCCAGGTCGCGTCTTGGTGAAGTCGAGCGAGAAATCAGACGGCATGAATCGCGGCACGCCAGCCGCGACTGCGGCGTCGAGCAGTTGGCTTTGCAGGCCAATGATCGTCGGTTCCAGCCCGTTGAGAACGGAAACGACGCAGGCGGCGCCGGCGCAGGCGCGTTCGAGCGCCGCGGCATCGTCGAAGTCGACTTCGACGGGGGTCGCGCCGGTAGCGCGTACCGCGGATTTTCTCGTCTCCGAAGTGCCCGCCCGAACCAGTGCGCGGACCTGCGCGCGTCTCCGGGTCAACGCGCTCGCGAGGCGTCCGCCCAGGTCTCCGGTTGCCCCCGCGAGAGCGATGATCTGACCGGTACCGTCCATCATGGCGCCCACTCCCCTTCGTGCGCGCCACTCCACTCCTCGAGCGTCATCCTGGCCACGTCACACGTCCTCTCGACAAATTAACTGAACGATGCCGTTCAGTTGAAATGAGCGGGGAAGTAGCCTATGCGTTCCGGTCATGCAAGGGAAAAGCACCTCTCCCAAGAAAGCTCCGGCGGCTCGAAGGGGCCGGGGTGGTCGTCCATCGGCGGAGCAGGCCGGCGAAGTCGATCGCCGTATCCTGGAGGCGGCTACACGTTTGTTCTTGCACCTCGGCTTCGAGGCGACGAGTTGTGATGAGGTCGCGGTTCAGGCAGGCGCGGGCAAGGCCAGCATCTATGCGCGATACGCCAATAAGGAGGAGCTGTTCACTGCGGTGGTCCGCCACAGCGTCGGGTGCATGCTTGCACCGTCCAAGGACCTCCCGGTCGGCCTGACGCTGCGGGAGCGGTTGCGTACCGTGGGCAGCGGCATCCTGGCCCATGCACTTCAGCCCGGGGTGGTTGCCTTGATGCGGGTGGTGATTACAACCGCCTATCGCCTGCCGGAACTTGCTCGACTCACGGACAGGATGGGACGGGACCGCGGTATACAACTTGTCGCGGAGGCGATCGCGGGCCCGCAATCAGGGACCACTGCGGCAATCGAGCGAGCATTGCCAGTCGCCGCCAAGTTCATCGACCTGGTGTTCGTACCGCATCAAATGCGCGCGCTTCTGGGTGACGATCTGGACGAGCTGGCAGCCAAGGCAACCCACAGCATCGACGAAGCCATCGACCTTCTTTCTCGCGGAGGATGGCTCAACGGGTGGGAGTAGCACCGGGCAGGTGTCCCAGCGCGCGAGGTGTCCGCCCACGCCCTCCTCATGAGCCGGACTTCTGCCACAGGCCCTCCCGTGCGTGTCCCCACCAGGCCCGCGCTCACCCAGAGCATAGGAAGGATTGAAGGCCTGTTGAGAGGAGGCAGGCCCAGCGTATTGGACGAGCCCGAGAGCGCATCCGGATTCCTCCCTTCGAGTGGCGCAAGCGCCAGTGGACCCATGTGGCCCGCGCCTGACCCAGCGCTTCGTGTGTGTGAAGTGCGGGGGGAACTTCCCCTTGCGCGAGGGCAATGCGCTGCGTGGTGGGCTCGCCTGCCAACGCTGTCCCGGAGCCCCAAGCCGACTCTCACGCGCTACTACCCCATCTCCGCGTTGGATATGGTGGCCTGCACGATGAAGAAGATCGACCTGTCCGCCGTGCCCGTCCAGACCGGAAGCAAGTATCCGCCGCCCTTCGACTCGCCCTGTAATGCTCAAGCCGTCCAGCGGCTGGCGCGCCACGCGGGCCTGACCCAGTTCGGCGTCAACCTGACCGTCATCGAGCCCGGCGCCTGGTCCAGCCAACGGCACTGGCACAGCCACGAGGACGAGTTCATCTGGGTGCTGGAGGGCGAGCTGACGCTGGTCACTGACGCCGGCGAAGAGGTGTTGCGCCCCGGCGACTGCGTCGCCTTCAAGCGAGGGGACCCCGATGGCCACCACCTGATCAACAAGTCCGGTCGCCCGGCCAAGGTGCTCGAGATCGGCAACTCCGACCCACAGGACCGCTGTGTGTATTCGGACATCGACATGGTCGCCGAGCCGGGCATGGCGGGGTACTTCCACCGGGATGGGACGCCGTATCCCGTGAAGGGATAGGGGCGGCGGGTGATCCGCAGGAAGGCGGCGTGAGCTTCGCGCCGTTACCGCCGCCTACGCAATCAGAGGTGGAGCGGGTGCTGAGGGTGGTGCGCCACCGGGTGCTGCGGCTATTGGAGAAAAGAGGAGCCTTGCCCGCCCCAGGGCCTGAGGACGCGCCGCAGGCGTACCAGGCACCTGGTTCATGCTCGGAGCATACCGGCTCACGGGTGGGTAATCACCAGGAGCGAGAGATGTGGCTCTTCTCGCCGTGGGGAGCCGCCACCCTGCCCACCGCGGCGAGCGCGCCTCCAGAGGTGGACAAGGATTCCACTCACAGTAGGACTAGAGGTACATGCCTCCCGAGACCTCGATGCGCTGGGCGGTCACCCACCGGTTCGCATCGGAGAGCAATGCCGCGATCATTGGACCGATATCATCGGGAACGCCGGCCCGGCCGAGCGCGGTGTTCTCGGCCACCGCCCGGTTGAGCTCGGGATTGTCGCGCACCGCTCCGCCCAGGAAGTCCGTCCCGATGGCGCCGGGCGCGACCGCGTTGACGGTGATGCCGCGCGGAGCCAGCTCCTTCGCCATGTAGCGCGTCAGAACCTCGACGGCCCCCTTCATCGAGGCATAGGCCGCGCTGCCCGCGCTGACGAAGCGAGTGAGACCGGTGGAGAGGTTCACGATCCTTCCGCCCTCGGCGATCAGCGGCAGCAGCTTCTGCGTCAGGAAGAGCACGCCCTTGAAGTGGAGGTTGCAGAGCCGATCGAAGTCCGCTTCGGTGATCTGACCGAGCGGGGCAGGGTGGTGTGCCCCCGCGTTGTTGACGAGATGGTCGAAACGGTCTCTTGCCCACACGCTCCGCAGCGCCTCTTGTACCTGCTCGGCGAAGCCACCGAAGGAGGCGATGTCGCTAGCGTCGAGCCGCAGGGCAACGGCCTTTCGTCCGAGCGCTTCGATGGCCCCGACGAGGCTGTCGGCTTCAGCGCGATTGGAGTGGTAGGTCACAATCACATCGGTGCCGCGCCCGGCCAGGCTGACGGCCGTGTTGCGTCCAAGCCCCCGACTGGCACCGGTGACGATCGCCACCTTTCCTGTTGAGTTCACTTGCATCTGCTTCGGCATGGGTCTCTCCCAAGGGTGTCTGGTGAACGCAATCCTGCGCGAGACCGTTCGGGCCCGCCTGCCTGAACCCTCGAATTTCTTGCCTGATCCTCCAAATGAGGTGGGTGGTGCCTGGGGTCCACGGTACAGTTGGCGGAGAAGAAGGTTCGAGAGCCGACCGGCTCGTGCACGGAGGCCCTGGATGCCGTCAGCCTTGAAGACCGCACTGGCGCAATACATTGACGCGAGCGGCGGCGGCGATGGTGTGTTCTCCACGCCGATAGCGGGTCTCGCCCTGATGAGGACGAGCCGGGAAGTCCTGCCTCATCATTTGATCTACAAGCCGGCGCTCTGCATCGCCGTACAAGGCTCGAAGCAGGTATCGCTGGGCGATAGGGTGTTCGACTACGCCGAGATGCAAGCCCTTGTCGTCGGCGTTGAACTCCCAGCGTCCGGAAGGGTGACCCGGGCGAGTGCCTCCGAGCCCTACCTGGGCATGACCGTCGAGTTCGATGTTGGTGTCATGCGGGAGGTCTTGGAGCAGCTCGAGGCCCCACCCCCATCAAGGGGCGAGGTTGGCTCCGCGGTTTTCGTGGAGGAGCTCACCGCCCCCCTCGTGGATTGTCTCACCCGGCTGGTGCGCATTCTCGCAACGCCCATGGCGATTCCCGTGCTGCATCCCTCCGTCATGCGAGAAATCTGCTTCTGGTTGTTGACGGGGCCCCATGGCGGCGAGTTCAGCAAGCTCGCGCTTCCGAACGGTCACATGGAGCGGATTGCCGACGCGATCTACCTCCTGAGGAGGAATTATTCGCGCCCCATTCGCATCAAGGAGCTGGCCGCGGCCGCGCGGATGAGCGAGTCCTCCTTTCATCAACACTTCAGGGGGCTGATGTCCATGACCCCGCTTCAATATCAGAAACAGTTGCGGCTGCTGGAGGCGCGGCGTCTGATGGTCGCGGAGGGGGCGAACGTGATGCAAGCCGCTCTTCAGGTGGGCTATGAAAGCGCATCTCAGTTCAGCCGGGAATACACGCGCATGTTCGGGACTCCGCCCAAGCGCGATACCCTGAAGGCACTCCAGGTGCCTACGAGTGTGCGGGCGGATTGAAGCCGCCCATTTCCTCGCGGACGTCGCACCTCGCCCGGTGAGGAGTCCGACGTCTTGCTTCAGGAGTCGAGGAAGCGGCGCCACCGCCGAGAACTCCCGCGCGAGTTCACGTTCGACCGAGCTCGAGCGGCTCGAGCACGTGGGGAGAGGGATTCATCGGGTCTCTCCGGTAGTGGCGGCGGCCTCGGCCTGGATCTGGGGGAACTCGGCGGCCATCGCCTTCGCCAACGCGTTCGCCGCCGAGAGCGGACGCACCATCACGGTGAGCTCGCTGATGCGTCCGGCCTCGTCGAGCCGGATGAGATCGAGCCCGTGGACGATGACCCCGTCGACGACGGTCTCGAACACCAGGGCCGAGCCGCGGCCGTCCGCGTCGGCCAGCTCGCGGACGTAGCGGAAGTCTTTGAAGACCCGGCCGACCCCGCGCAGGATCGCGGCCACGATGGCGCGACCCTCGTACGGGCGGAACGCGACGGGGCTGCGGAACACGACGTCGTCGGCGAGCAGGTCGCCGAGGGCGGCGAAGTCACCCGCCTCGACGGCGGCACGGAACGCGAGCATGTGGACTCCTGTGATGGGATGGCGGGTGCCCCTCGAAGACGGCGACCCGGGTTGAGTAGAGGAGAGCTTCTTGCCCTGGCCGCACGCTACGGGGACTGTACCTCCTGGGCCGGCGAGGCGGCGCCGAAGTGCCGCCCGAGCAGGACCACGAGCCACGCCATGAACACGCGCACGCGCGGGGGCACCTTGCGTTGGTAGGGGTGCACCAGCGCGAGGGGCAATAGGGGCGGACGGGCGTGGGCGAGCACCTCGCGCAGCCGGCCCTCGGCCAGGTGGTTCGCGATGGCATAGGCCGGCACCTGGATGAGGCCAAAGTGAGCCAGAGCCCCGGCGAGATAGGCCTCCGAATCCGTCACCGTCAGGAGCCCCGCGAGGGAGAGGCGGCGCAGTTCGCCCCCCATCATGTCCACCCGCACCGTGCCCCGCGGCCTGGCACTGCCCGGCGCCAGCTCCGCCTCCGCGCTCTCCAGGTTCCCCCAAGCAGGTGAGGAGGGGGCGAGCGTGGCACCTGAGACAGCGGTCAGGAAGGAACCGAAGAAGCAGCGGACGCCGCGAGTGGACTCTCGCGAAGCTGCTGCGCAGGACGTTCGCGTTGGATGTCTTCACCTGTCCCTGGTGTGGAGGCAGGCGCCGGGTGTTGGCGTACCTGACGGCCCCAGGGAACTGCACCGTGTCTCCACCAGCCCGGCCCACAGCCCTCGTGGCACCCGTCAGCAGCCCTCCTCGCCCCTCGGCTCCAGCCCTCTCCCTCAACACGGCCCCCATTCCGCCTAGACGCTGGAGGATTTGGTCCAAATTTGGTCCGACAAGGACCGATTGGGTCCCCTGATGCGAGCCGTGCCTCCTCTTTAGGAGTGAATTCGACTCAAGGCGGCGGGCAACCTCTATTGGAGGCGGCGGGAATCGAACCCGCCGCCGGAGGCTTCCAACGAGAGCGCTCCTGAACAGTTGAGAGCGGTTTTCGTGGGAGCTCCGGCCGATTACGCTGCCCCCTGCCCTGCTCCAAGCTGTGTTGAGCGTGCTCCAGCGCGGGCCTGCTGTAGCAATGTGGCTAGTACGCCCAGCGTCCCACCGCGTAGCCCCTCGCCGTCGCGAGGTTCAGCGCGAATAGGGCCACGAGCACGGCGCCCTGGAACCAGACCGGGCGCCGGGCACACCGGTCTCCCAGGAAGAAGAACAGCGGGAAGACGACAGTGCCGAAGCGAAACACGTTCGCCACCTCGCCCTGGAGCAGCATCACCCCCAGCGAGAGCCCGGAGTAGAGCCCCAACGCGGGCTGCCGGCGCGCCAGCAGGAACGTTCCTATCAACAAGAGCCAGAACACGGCGTAGCGCAGCAGGTACGGGCTGCGCGTGCTCTGCCAGGGATTGCCAAAGACAAACGTCTTGAAGACGGCCGCCACCGAGTCCGCGCGATGCCACCCGCTCTGAGCTTGGAGGAACGCCAGCGGCGAGCCCGAGGCCAGGTACTCGAACGCGAGGAAGCTCAGTGCCCCGAGCGCCCCGAGCGCTCCCACGATGAGCAAGGCGCGCAGCCTCCGTGCCCCGCCCTCCTCCCGAGAGGCGGCCAGCAGAGCCGTAGCCGCCACCACGAAGGCGCCCTGGTTGCGCGTCAGCACGCACAGCCCCGCGAACACGCCCGCCCACCCGGGCCGCCGGCTCGCTCCGGAGAACAGTGCGAGCGCGGACAGCAGCAGGAAGAGTGACTCTGTATGGTGCGAGTGAAAGACGTAGCTCGCCGGAGCGAGGAGGAAGAAGAGCCACCCGAGCCGCGTCCGGGGCACCAGCCCCTCCGGTAGGTCCTCCCGCTCTCGGGCCCGTGCGACGAGCACGGCGAAGCCGAGAAAGGCGGCACTCGAGAGCACAGCCCCCAGCACCTGCACCCGCTCCACGCCGAGGACGCTCGCAAAGGCCCGCACCGCCATCGGGTAGAGCGGGAAGAACGCCCACAGCGTGCCGCTGTAACCGTCACGAATGATGGTGCTGTAGTGATTCGAGTCCCAGCGGTTGAGCAGGTCCGTGAAGGCCAGGCCCCTGCTCCACGACACCCAGAGCCACAGCGCCAGGTGGGCGGCGAACACCCCGGCGGTGCTCCAGAGCAGGAACGCGCGTGACGCAGGGGCCTCCTCCGCGCGCGGAGCGGCTACTTCCAGCGAGGGTCTCACTTGTGCTCGTTACGAGGAGCTGCGCCCGCTCGACCCGACTCGAGGATGGCCCGGGAGAGGTCATCCATCACCCGCAGCAGCTCCTGCCGGACCTCCTCGGAAGACTGGTGGAGCTGCGAGGTGAGCATGTGCAGCGTGTCGCCCGGCTGCGAGGCCTGGTGCAGCATGCGCGCGGCCGTACGCGTGGCGGTGAGCGGACCTTCCAGGTCCTCCGCCACGAGCCGGCGCAGCCGCTCCAGCACCCCCGAGGTCCCCATGTTGGGAACAGTGGCGGCGACCGGGCTCGCGGGCGCCGGGGCCTCCTGGCTGAGCGACACGGGACACACCCGGTTACGGCCCATGCGCTTGGCGTTGTAGAGCGCTGCGTCGGTGAGCTCGACGAGCTCCGTGATGGAGGTGGAGTGCACGGGGAAGCACCCCACTCCGGCGCTGATGGTCAGCGTGCGACTGCCTCCCCGGGCACCTCTCACCACGGCTCCGTCCACCGCGGCTCGGAAGCGCTCGGCGGCGATCAGCCCGTGCTCCAGGTCCGTCTCGGGGAGGATCATCGCGAACTCCTCCCCTCCGTGACGGGCGACCACGTCCGTCGAGCGCGCCGTCTGGCGCAGCCGCTTGGATACCTCGCGCAGGGCCTCGTCTCCGGCTGTATGGCCCAGGGTGTCATTCACCTGCTTGAAGTGGTCCAGGTCCAGCAGCACCAGGCTCATCGGGTGCTTGTAGCGCTGGGCGCGGCGGAACTCGACGCCGAGCGCCTCGTGGAAGTAGGCGCGGTTGTAGAGCCCGGTGAGCGGGTCCGTCACCGCCACCAGCATGGCGCGGTCGCGCGAGGTGCGCAGCTGACGCTGGCGGCGCTGGCGGCGCAGGGCACTGCCCAGGCGGGCGGCCAGCTCGGCCATGGGCGTCTGCAGTGTGAGGTAGTCGTCGGCCCCCGCATCGAACGCGAGCACGCGCCGCGAGGTGGACTCGACCTCGTCCACCACGAGAACGGCGGGCGCCTCCTCATCGAAGCCGAAGCGCTTGAGCAGCGGCTGATCTCCCTCGAGTGCGATCGGGTAGCTGACGACGAGCAGGTCCGCGTCCGAGGTCAGCATGCGCTGCTCGGGGGAGCGCTGGGTGAGCTGGAACTCGCCGCCCACGGGCGAGCCGCGCAGGGCTCGCGCGAGCCGCTCGCTCACCACCGGCATGTGGTGGATGATCTCCACCCGGGCCAGGGGCGGAGTGGGTGCCTCCGGCTCGCGCATGACGCGGGCCATGGCCTCGTGCTGCGCCTGCAGTTGGGCGCGCATCTTCCCGAGCGAGATGAACGAGCGCACGCGCGCCAGCATCTCCGCGTCGGGCGCTGTCTTCGTGAAGAAGTCGTCAGCTCCCGACACCAGGCCATTCACCCGGTCATCCGTCGAGTCGAGCGAGGTGAGCAGGAGGATGGGCGTGTTGCTCGTCCGAGAGTTGGCACGCAGGCGGCGCGTCAGCTCATGGCCGTTCATCTCTGGCATCATCACGTCGAGGATGAGGAGATCAAACGGCTGAGAGCCATCAGTGGCCAGGCCGAGCGCCTCCCGTGGCGACGTCGTCATCACCACGTCCAATCCGCTCTCCTGCAGCCGGGAGCCAATGGCCTCGAGAGCAATAGGGCTGTCGTCCACGAGGAGGACGCGGCCAGTCGTGCCAATGGAATTGAGCGCTGCCATGGTCGGATCTGACCTCAGGCTATCAGGAGGAAGGGGCGGAAAAGCGAGAGGGGGGACGAACTATTTGCTCCCTCCAGGACACCCGGAGACGGCGCCCCCGGCGGCCGTTCCACTCGGAGCGCGAGCCGCACGGAGAGTCCGTGAGCACTCACAGGAGGGTGTGGGTCCTCACCAGCTGATGAAGTAGCCGCAGCGGTCGCCGCGCAGCTTGCGACACAAGCTGGCGTTGTCATGCGTCACGCGCGCGTTGGACGCGTAGCGCTGCGCCATGGCCGTGAGCAGCCCCTGGTCAAACGCGCACGGGTAAGGGGTATTACACAGACTGAAGATCTTCCGCTGTCCCGGCACGGGCTCGTAGCCATAGTGACCGATGCCCTCCTCCATCCGCCGGGTGGAGGGATCCCACATGACCCGGCCGTTCTTGCGGTGGTTCAAGTGGTACGCCACGTCGAGGGTCCGAATGGCGTCGTGGATGTTCTGGATGCCGTCCGGGAAGTGAGCGTTGCGGGGGATGGCCATGCCAATCTGCATCAGCAGCCCGTCCCCCAGCTGCCTGCCGATCTGCTGGAAGCACAGCAGGCACGAGCGCTGCGAGTACCACCCCTCCGGGTCCAGGCTGACCAACCCATTGGGAGACCGCGTCCCGATGCCCTCGTCCAACAGGTAGGCACTGCCGAGCACCGCGAAGGCGTTGAAGCCGTCCACCACGGACTTCAACGTCTGCCCCTTGATCTCGATGCCCTCTTCGAAGGGGACACATTGCATGTCGCGGCCACTCCCCCTGGCCCTGACGACCCACTCGGGCCACAGCAAGGCCCTCTGCCTAGAATGACTGGACCCTCCAGGTCAAATGCACCACCAGGTTTGACGTGCTCCTGCTCAGCGTCCGGAGTCGGGTACCGCCGCGCCGCAGAAGTGTGCGATGGCACGTGAGAGGTATGCCTCGCATCGCACCAGGTCCTCCATGGGTACGTACTCACCCGTCTGGTGCGCCACCCGGATGTCGCCCGGGCCGAAGACCACCGCCTCCGCACCCAGCTCCGTGAGCTGCGGGGCCTCCGTGCCGAAGGGCACCGTGATGGGCGCGTTGCCGGACAGCTCCGCCAGCACCCGCACCACCTCCGCGTCCGCCCGCGTGTCGACCGCTGGGTCGGCCCGCAGCAGCCGGATGCGCGCCTCGTAGCCAGGCTCGTCGCGCACCAGCTCGTGCCGGATGGACTCCAGCAGCTCCATCACCCGCTCCTGGGGCTGCCGGGGAATGGGGCGCCACTCCACCGTGAAGCGGCACGCCCCGGAGATGACGTTGGGCGCCTTGCCCCCACCAATGAGGCCCACGTTCACCGTGGTGAAGGGCGGCTCGAAGGACTCGTCCCGCTCCTCGCGCAGCCGCGTGCGCGCCAGCGTCTCCAGCTTCTGCAGGAAGCGCCCCGCGCGGAAGATGGCCGAGGCGCCCTCGTCCGGGTACGCGCTGTGCCCCTCCCGGCCCAGCACCTCCACCTCCGCCAGGCAGTAGCCCTTGTGCGCGCGCACCGGCACCAGCCGCGTGGGCTCGCCCACGATGGCGTGCCTGGCGCGCCCCTTGCCCTGTGCCACCAGGTGCTTGGCCCCCTCGCAGCCCAGCTCCTCGTCCGCCGTCAGCAGCACCATCAACGGCGAGCGCAGGGGGCCCGCGTAGTGCGTCGCCGCATGCAGGGCGCAGGCGATGAAGCCCTTCGTGTCGCACGCGCCTCGGCCATACAGCTTCCCGTCCCGCTCCGTCAGCCGCAGCGCGTCCGTCCACGCCGCGTCGTACGGCACGCAGTCCGTGTGCCCCACCAGCACCAGCCCCGCCCGCTCGCCGGCCCCACCGCCCTTCACCGCGATGAGGTTGACCTTCTCTACCCCGGCCGCGTCCCGGTACGGCACCCGCTCCACCTGGAAGCCCGCCGCCTCCAACCTCCCCCTCGCCAGCTCCACCAGCGGCGCGTTGGGACGAGAGGACGTCGTGTCCAGGGCGACCAGCTCCGACAGCGTGGACCGCAGCGCGGGCAGGGTGTCACTCACGGGTTGGGCCTCCAGGGCTCGGGCTACCGCGCTTCGCGCGGGGTGTGTCCCCACCGAATGTAGACCCTCACCCCGGCCCTCTCCCAGGGCTTACGCCCGCGCCTCGGCTTCTTCGGCCACCCATGGACGTTGGCGCACCGCTTCCTTGATCCACGTGATGTGGCGCTCCTCGTCCCGACGGTTCTTCTCGATGAGCGAGCGCACCTCGGGGCTCCACTCGAAGCTCAGCGCCAGCTCGTAGGCCCGGTTCGAGAACTCCTCGTTGCCGAGCATCGCCACCAGCGCGGCCTCCGTCCCCATCATGCTCGTCATCGCCGTCAGGCCCTTCATCGCCGCGCCCTTCAGGTCCGGCCGCAGCTCCACCGGCTCCCCTCCGAACCGCAGGATGAACGCGTTGAGATCCTGAACGTGCCGCACGTGGTCCACCCGGAAATCGTTCAGCCGCTCGCGCACCAGCGGCTCCTTCACCCGGGCAATGGCCGCGTCGTAGGCCCCCACAGCGTCCACGTCCAACTGGGCCAGGCTGCGCAGCTTCTCCACCTCGGACTTACGTGACATCTGAAGTTCCTCCCCCCGCCCTTCCGGCAAAAAAGACCCAGGCAATCTGAGGGGGCCTGCCCGCACGGCCAACCCCACCGCCACCGTGCCCGCCCGGACAGCGGGCAGGGAGGCTCAACCCCCGCGCCCCGCCCCTTCATGCGCACCTTCCATTCACACCTCTCACCAACGGAGGCATCGGAACACATGAAGAACGAAGATGCGGTCACCACCAATGTCGAGCTTCAAACGCGGCGCATTCCCTCCATCAGCTTCCTCGGAGTCGCCGTCGGGTGCATGGCTGTCAGCGCCGTGCTGATGATCACCGGCCGTAAGACGTGGGCGAACTTTGTCGGCCAGTGGGCACCGACCATCCTCATCCTCGGCACCTACAACAAGATCGCCAAGACGTTCTCCCCGCCCATCAGCGAGGAGCAGCGCGTTCAGCACGGCGGCCACGCCTCCATGCTGAAGTCCCCGGAGGAGCTCTCCCGTCAGATGACCCCGCAGACCGTGAGCTGATTCAAACGGAGCGGCGGACCCAGGCCCCTGTGGCTCCCTCGGAGGCATGGGGGCCTTCGTGTTTCTGGAGGCAAGGCAGGCAGGAAAGCAGGCACCCGAGCACAGACGCTGGCACGGAATTTCACGGCAGCGGCGCCAAAGCAGACACACCCTTCCTCCGTAGGAACCACCCGCAAGCCACGAGGCCGTCCCATGAAGATTCGTGACGTGATGACTCCGGACGCCGTCGCCGCCCACCCCGAGACGACGCTGATGGCCGCCGCCGAGATGATGCGCCTGCTCAACGTGGGCTCCCTACCGGTTGTGGAGGGGGAGCGCGTCGTGGGCATCCTCACCGATCGGGACATCGTCGTGCGCGGCCTGGCGATGGGCTTCAACCCCCGCACGGTCTCCGTCGCGGATGTGATGACCCGCAACGTGCAGACGTGCTCCGTGGACGATGACGTGGAGGACGTCGCCCATCAGATGCGCGAGCTGCAGGTGCGCCGACTGCTCGTCGTGGACGAGCAGGAGCGGCTCATCGGCATCGTCTCGCTGGGGGACCTCGCCATGGAGATGGAGGACCAGCGGCTGGCCGGACGCGTGCTCGAAGGCATCTCCGAGCCGTCCACGTCCCTGGCGCACTGAGGCGCGTTAGAAGCCGAGCGGCACCACGAAGGCGGTGCCGTTCTGCGTGCCCGTGCGGTAGCTCAGCGGCGCGCCGATGACGAGGGTCGGCGGGAAGCTCGTGCTCCCCGCGGTCAGCGCCAGGTCGTTGCCGAAACCTGAGCGCTCCGCCACGTCTCCCGTGAGCGTGAGCATCGGCGAGAGCGCTCCGGTCATCCCCGGACCGCCCTTGTAAACGAACACCGCGCCTCCTCCATCCGAGGCCACCGATGCGCCCGGTGCGCTCACCACCAGCTCCGGCACGCCGTCACCCGTCAGATCCACTCCGCCCGCCAGCGCCGTCCCGAAGCCCACCGCCCGCGAGCGGTGCACCAACACCTGGGGCATGAGGGAGCCCTCCAGCGCACTCACCAATGCCTCACCCGAGGCAGGCAGACGCTTCACCAGCTCCGCCGTGTTGAAGAGCAGCACCGCGGGCTGCGTCACGCCGTCATAGGGCACGCTCGTCGCCCCCACCGCCAGGTAGTCCGCGCCACTCTTGCCCAGCACGCGGCCCACGCGAGCCACCGCTACGCCCAGCCCCATGTAGTTGTTGCCCACCTCGCGATCCGCCGCCAGGCGTATCGTCGTCGGCACCTTGCGCCCGCCACACCGCGCCCCGCTCGTGTCGTAGCCGAACAGCACCACGATGCCGGAGCGGGAGTTGTTGTCCGAGTAGCGCCACGCCACCTCGTCACACTTGTCCCCGTTCAGGTCCCCGAGCGCGGTAGGGGCCGAGGTCGTCTGCGAAACGTTGTAAGCCGTCGCATAGTAGGGCGACGAGTAGACGGGGTCGCACACCATGGTCCGCTTCGCCAGCGAGACATCGTCCGGAGCCCGCCCCAGGAACAGCTCGAAGCCGCTGTTGCGCAGCGCCCCGATGTCCTGCTTGCCATCCCCGTTGAAGTCGAAGCCGCCCACCACCCCGCGCCCGATGCCCGCGCGCGGGCAGATGCCATTCGAGGTGATGCAGTCCTCCGTGATGTTACCCAGTGCCCACAACCGGTAGGCGGGCTTGTAGCTCCCGTCCGTCTGAGCCAGCGATACCAGCACGCCCCCTGCGTTCAGATCCTCGCTGGGAAGGCACTCGGGCCGGACCTCCTTATAGGCGTCCGTGAGCTCCGAAGCGGACGCGGTGGACTTCGGAATGATGAGGGTCGGCGCGCCCAGCACCAGGTCCGCCCTCCCGTCCCCGTTGAAGTCCGTGAAGGCCACGTCCGAGCCCACGCTGCGCCCGCTGTACAGCGGCGAGGGAGCGCCCTCGGCCACGAGCGTGGCCGTGCCCCCCTGCGCGCCATACGTCCAGACCCGGCCCACCGACAGGGCGTTGCCGTCGTCGTACGTCCCTGGACCGGACCAGCCCGGCGAGCCTACCAGCACCAGCAGGTTCCCCTTCACGTCCTTGCCCAGCGCCACCGCCTCGCCGAAACGCTCCACGCTCGGCTTCGCCGGCAACAGGTAGCTGGTGCGCGACCACTGCGCGAGCGATTCACCCGCCTTCACGAAGGCATCCACCCGCCCGGTGTAGGCGCGCCCCTGCGTCGAGGTCCGCCCCGCGAAGACCACCAGGCCCGAGCTCCCCGGCAGCGGCCACGGCGCAATCCCCGCGCCAAAGGCATCCGACTTCGCCAACCCTGGCAGGAAGGACGACGACCTGTTGACGGTGGTGCCCTTCTTCAAGTCCTTGAGTGGGTACACCAGCACCTTGCCGCCGAAGCGCAGCGTCGTGGTCCCCGAGGGGATGCCTGCATAGGGCGCGCCCAGCAACAGCTCCGGGCCCGGCGTCCCGTCCACGTCGGCCACGGCCCAGCTCCGTCCCGCGCAGATGTCCCTCGCGTCCCCGTAGAACCGGGCGAAGGCATCCGCGAGCCTCAGCTGCGCCGGCTTGTTCGCGGGCTCGCCCGTGGGCTTGTACGCGCTCAGGTCGAAGAACAGCGCCCCGCCCGCATCCGGCATGCTGCCCTGTCCGCCGCTGGTGCGCAGGTCTGGCGAGTCCGCTCGATCCAACAACACCATCAACAGCGGCAGCCGCGTCCCCTCGGCGGGTATGCTGCCCAGCCGCCAGCTCCCCTCGTTGCCGTCAGCGGTGTTCGTGGGCAGCACGAAGAGATCCGGCGTGGCGCGGAAACGCGGCGCCTCGGCGCGCGCGAAGAACACGGACACCGCGGGCTGAATCACGCCCGCGGAGGCGGTAGGGTCATCGAGCTTGGGGCGAGTGGCCCTGCCCAGTGCCGCCAGGTCCGGCCGCCCATCCCCATTGAAGTCCTCCACCACCACGCCCAGCCCCAGCCCCGTCCTGGCGCGCGACTCGATGGTGCCGCTCAGCCCCAGGTCGATCCCGCCCAGACGGACGGTCGGCAGATCCGGCACGGCCTCCCCCCGGTTGAGCTGGAAGATGTCCAAGATGCCCCGGTTGAAGAGCTCATTGGTGGCAGCCAGGTCACCGTTCGGCGAGCCCACGAGCAGGTCCAGGTCCCCGTCGCCGTCCACGTCTTTGAGGTGCAGGCCCGTACCGAAGGCGCCCCGTCCCAACGCGGAGAGAGGCGCGCGCAGGGGCTCCGGTCCGTTCGCCCCGAAGCGGTACAGGTACACCGCGCCCGAGCCGTCGATGGTGACGTCCGCTCCCGGTGCGGAGACCACCAGCTCTGGCCTCCCATCTCCATCCAGGTCGCCCGCCGCCAGGCTGTCGCCGAACCGGGCCGTGTCCGTCTCGCCGGTGAGCATCCACGTGGGCTCCGAGGGCAACCCCGCCGTGCTTCCCTTGAAGATGAACACCACGCCGCCCTGGGGCCGAGTGAGGTCGCTCTCGGGCCGCCCCACCGCCACGTCCGGCACCCCGTCCCCGTCGAAGTCCGCCGTCACCATCCCCGCCGTGTCCGTAATCTGTCCGTGCGCGATCGTCTCGCGCGACAGCTCCGTCAGCACGCGCACGGACACCGTCGCCGTTTGATTCGTGAAGGGATCCGAGGCCTGCAGCACCGTCGCGCCCGTCACCGTCGCGCCCGGCTCGATCGAGAAACGCCCTCCTTCCACCTTGCCCGGACCGGACACCACCGACCAGGTGATGCGATCACTTCCCCCTACCGTCTCCAGCGCCACCGACGAGCCCGCCGGCAGCGCCAGCCGCTCTGGGTCCCCACGCAGCACCGCGTCCGCGCGCACCTCGTACTGGAGGACAACCTCGTCGCCCGTGCGGTTGTCACGCACCCGCACCAGGTCCGTGCCCTGCACCTTGCCCGCGGTGTACTGGCCCGAGGAGGTCAGCGTGCCGCCCGAGCTATTGCGATCCAGCGTGAAGACGGGCTCGCCCAGCAGCCCCGCCACTTCGATCTGGAAAGACACGCCCGGCTTCAGCATGGCCCGCCCAGGGGCCACGTCGAAGGCCGCCACCACGGAGACCTGCGCCCGCGCGTCTCCTGGGCAGCGCAGATCCTCCGCCACCAGCGTGTCCGTCCCCGGCGTGGATCCCGCGATGAAGCGCGAGCCTCGCATCTCCCCCGAGGAGCCGCCGGGCTCCACGCGGTAGCTGTAGTAGCCACTGCCTCCCGAGGCCGTGAGCGACACAGGGTCCCTCACGCGCACCTTCGTGTGGCTCGTGGTGAGGGTGAGAGGCGGCAGGCCCGCGCAGGCATCCACCGCGGGTGTATCGGGCTCCTCGGGAGTGCAGGCCGCGGACAGGAGCGCGAGCACGAGCGACGCGCGAAAGACTCGAGTCATGGTGAAACGCCTCAGGGATTCGCGCCGGTGGCAGCCCAGCGCTGAATGAGGGAGATGAGCTGCGGATCCAACGGGCCATCCGCCGGCATGCGCTGCTCGCGCACCGCGGCGACGATGAGGGAGGCGCCCTCCTTCCACTGCTCATACGTCGCCAGCGGCCGGCCCGGCCCCTTGACATGGCACTTCGCGCAGCGCGCCTCGTGGATGGGGCGGATGTCCTTGTCCCAGCCGAGCGCCACGGTGGAGAGGGGCTGGTAGTTGAAGACAACCGAGCGCCGAGCCTCCGTACCGTCCGCGTAGAGCGCCACGGCGCTCAGCGTGTGCGGCCCCGGCTCCAGGCCCACGAAGGAGTAGGGCTTGGGCGTCCCATCCGCCTCCGCACCACCGAGGCTGTACACGGGCCCGCGCACGGGCACCTGCACGCCCGCCACCTCGAAGGTGAGGCTCAGCGGCGCCACGCCCGGCGCCACACGCGCGCGCACCACCATCGCGTCATCCACCACCTGCATGCCCTCGAGCATGCCGAGCACCCGCGGCACCGGGCCCCTGCTGAGCGCCACCGTCTCCGCGCCCAGCTGCACCCACGCACAGCCACTCTCGTCGGCCGCCAGGAAGCGGAACTCGCGCGTGTCCACGCCCGAGGCCTCGCCCCACTTGTCCGCGTCCGCGTCATAGGACAGCAGCTTGTCGCCCGCCCTCACCCAGACGAAGCGCCCCGCCGCCAGCACCTGCGTGGGCGTCTGCGCCAACGCGATCTGCCGCCACCCGTCCGCCGCTCGCCGCAGCAGCCGCTCCGACGTCAGCACCCACGCCTCCGCCTTGCCCTTCTCCGACGCCCCCAGCCCCACCACCACCAGGGGGCGCTCCTCGTCCAGGAGCGGAGCCTCGGCCTGCTTCACCTGCCAGGTTCCGGGCGCCGTCCGCACCGCGGTCCACAGCGCCTGCTGACGGAGGAACCACAGGCCCTCGCCCCCGTTCTCGGCCGCCGCCGCCGCCAGGCTGGTGATGCCATCCAGCGGCTTTCCGTCCACCTTGAGCGCGGACACCGCGCCGTCCTGCAGCCGGTAGAGGCCCGTGTCATGTCCGAGCCACACCGCGCCATCCGTCGTCGTCGCCGTGGCCTTGAGCCCCGTGCCCAACAGCTCGCTCCACGGCGGTGCAATGAGCCAGCCCGACTGCGCCAGGAAGAGGCCATTGTCCGCCTCCACCAGCGCCGAGCTCGCCCCCATGCGGAACACCGAGCGGATGCGCCCCGGCGCCACGGCGTTCCCCGGGTGGTTCTCCAACGCGCCCCGCGTCCCGTCCAACCGCAGCCGGAGGGCCTCGCCCGTCGCCGTCGCGAAGATGCCTCCGCCTGTCTGGTCCGCGAACCCCGATGCAGCCGCCAGCGCCTCATCGGTCTTCGTCTGCACCGGCTGGAAGGGCTCGGGGCTTGGGTGGTCCGAAGGGAGTGACGTGGAGTCGCAGGCGGACAACAGGCCCGCGAGCACGAGGGCACATACCCTCACCCCAGCCCTCTCCCGGAGGGAGAGGGGGCTTACACAGTACAGAGCTCGAGTCTTCATTACGCCAGGAGGGCCTTGAGGGGGTCGACTCGCGTGACGCTGTAGTCCAGTCCGGCAGACGCCAGCACCGTCGCGATGATGTGCTCGGGGAGGATGTTCGTTCCGTTGTTCGGATCCGCCATCCCCGTCTTCAGGTCCACCAAGGCCGGCGCCATGGCGATGTCCCCGGTGTAGCCAAACACCTTGTTGTGTTTCAGCCCCGCTCCCATCAGCAGGCAGCTGTTCGCCTGGTGGTGGTCCCGGCCGTTCGTCGAGTTGATGTACGGCGTGCGGGCAAACTCGGAGTACACCAGGATGGTGGTGTGATCCATGAAGTTGCCCCCGGACGGATGCGGGCTGGCACGCAGGTCATCCACCAGCATGCCCAGCGCTTCGAAACCCGAGCGCAGGTTGCTCGCGTGCGTCAGCTGCGAGCCGAAGTGCGTGTCCAGGCCTCCCACCAGGTTGATGGACACGCACTGGCTGATGCCCTCCTTCAGCGCCGTGGCCACCAGCGCCGCCCGTCCCGCCGGGTTATCGAAGTCACCGTTCTTCGTGTAGCCCTGAGGGGACAGCCCGTATTTGCCCAGGACAGCCGTGTTCTTCTCGAACGTGAACTTCTCGTTCAGCTTGCCCGACAGCACCTGCTGCATCTGCCCACGGCTCGTCGCGTACGTCTCACCCACGCCGCCCGCGCCGTACACCGCCTGCTCGCAGGTGATGGGCTGACCACGGAAGTCCACGAGCTGCTTCTCCAGCTCGCTGTCGAGCACGGTGGTGCTCGCCGAAAGCGTGAGCAGCAGATCATTCAGCTTGCTCACCTTCAGCGCGTTGGCGCTCCCCGGGTAGCCCTCGTTGTACGACTCCACGTTGTACGCGATGGACGGGATAGGCTGGGTGGGCACCATCTGCCCCACGATCTCCGTCGCCGTGGATGAGCCACGGGCCGCGGCGCCGATGGGACGCTTGCCCGTGATGAAGTAGCGCATGCCCTCTTCATGCGCGAGCGTGGTCATGTTGACGCCACGCACCACCGTCATGAGATCATAGTGGTTGGCCAGCCGCTCGCTCATCGCCGGACCAAAGGTGATGT
This sequence comes from Archangium minus, assembly GCF_044360475.1. Taxonomy (NCBI): domain Bacteria; kingdom Pseudomonadati; phylum Myxococcota; class Myxococcia; order Myxococcales; family Archangiaceae; genus Archangium; species Archangium minus. Next base: position 2,033,513 of record NZ_CP043494.1, on the reverse strand, counting down.
TGGAGCGGGCCGCGCCCGGGCGCGTCTTCGGCACGAAAGGCCGCTCGATGAAGCGCGAGTCGTTGATGAGATCGTACCCCGGGAGGATGCGCGTCTCCGCCACCCGCTCAGGGGTGAAGATGGCAGGGTCCCTGGGGTCGAGGGCGAGCAGTTGGTCCCACCCACCGTTGAAGTAGACGAAGACGAAGCAGCGGTCCGCGGGCTTGAGCGCGGCCGTCTGCGCGAAGGCGCGAAAGGGCAGGCCCCCGAACAGGGTGGCGCCCATGAAGCCCGCGGCGGCCTTCAGGAAGGTGCGGCGCCCAGCGGAGGTCTCGTGGTTCTTTTTCATGGCTGCATCTCCCGGGCCGTCAGTAGGTGAGGAAGCGCGAGTCCGTCATCAGGCTGATGCACACGGCGGCCAGCGCCTGGTCCCGCCTCTTGATGACCTCACCGCGTGCCGCCGCCTTCTTGAAGAAGCCCACCCAGCGCGTCAGCTCCTCGCCCTCCAGTGGCACGCCCCAGAAGCGGGTGGACAGGTACACAAGCAGCTCACTCACCTGCGCATCGGTGAGCTTGCTGAGATCTCCCACCGCTCCGGAGGGCAGCGTCCGGCTGAGCACGCGCGCCCGGGGGTCCGTCAACTTCACCTCGGCGCTCGCCTGGGCCATGCACACCTTGCGCGCCCCGTCGTCGAGGAACTTGGCGAAGACGAGGTTGGGCTCGGTGCTCTCCGAGTTGACGAGCGCGTAGTCCGCGCGCCCCAGCGTGGCCGCCACGTTGTCGATATCCGTCCAGGGCCTGCCCACCGCGACCTCGATGGAGCGGGCGAGCTGGTCGACGGTGAGGCGACGTGGAGCGCGCCCCACCCGGCCGTCCTGCAGCTCCGGGTCAGGCAGTGGAGTGGCCGTGTCCCCGTGCGGGTTGCCCACGGGCTCAAGCTGGCCATCCACCGGGGGCGGAGTGCCTTGGGTGTTCTCGCAGCCGGCGGCGCCGAGCGCGAGGAGCGCGAACAGGAGCAGGCGTCGCATCAGTCGATCCTCCGGTAGGCGTCGGACATCAACACGCGCTCGATGAGCGCCTTGAAGCGGTGGCCATCGCGCGCGAACTCCTGGGCGAACGGCTCGAGGTACATGCGCTGCTCCTCCGCCGACATGGGCCGGCCGAGGAACTCCTGCCAGACGCGCCGCACCGTGCAGCGCTCCAGGTCACCCGTCTGCAGCATGCGCTCCACCAGCAACTCGGGGCCGCCGTCGATGTTCGCCTCCTCATCCGCGTTGCGGTAGAGGTACGTCTTGAGCATGCCCAGCGACTGGGCGCCGTCGCCGTCATAGGCCTGCATCACGTACTGGCCGCACTCGTTGTTGCACCCGGTGTTGCCGGAGAGCGCGCAGTCACGGCACTTGGGGTCGTAGCGGGGGAAGTGCTCCGGGTCGAGGAACTGCGCGGAGCGCTCGGCGAAGCGGCCCCAGTGAGCGCCGGTGGGCTCGATGGTGGCGTGGCAGTAGCTGCAGCCACAGCGCTTGGCCAGGTTGTTCTCCCGGTTGCACGCGTCCTCGGCGGCCGGCTGGCGAGCGTTGTCCGGCGGAACGAAGCTCTTGCAGAGGAAGGCCCCGTAGAAGTGGTTGACGCGCGCGCGCAGCGTGGGGAAGCGATAGAGGAAGGAGGGCGTGGTGAGCACACCCGAGTGCTCGGGTCCGCGCACGTACTCCTTCCAGGTGTCCGCCTCCGCGTAGGGGATGTCCGGCAGCACGCTCGGGTCCTTCGGGCGCGCCACGTTGAAGACACCTACGCCCTGCTGTGGATCCCGGTAGAGCGCGGCCAGCGGACCGTTGGCGAAGGAGCGGCGCGTGGTGAGGAAGTTGTAGTAGGGCTCGTCGCGGCGAATCACCGACTCGGCGATGAGCTCGGGCTCGGTGTTGATGGCCTTCACGCGGGCCCTGTGGGTGGAGCCGTTGTTATCGGAGGACTCGCAGCGGGCCATGCCCTCGCCGCAGCCGCACGAGCGGTCATTGTTGAAGCGCGAGGTGGTGCAGGGCTCCAGCGTCCACGGGTTGGCCGCGCGCGTCTGCGCCTCGATGGCGCACACCCGCACCTCCGGGCCTCCGGCGTTCCAGAAGGGCGCGGGCCGTGTCACGTAGCCCTCGCGCTGCACACAGCCGGTCTGCGGCACGTAGGAGCCCTTGACGCCGTTCCTGAGCGAGAGGTTCAGGGTGCACCGGTCGAGCCGCTTGACCGACACATTGGACGGAGCATCGGGATACTCGAAGGCCACCACCTTGCCCGCCCCATCCAGCACCTCGGCGGAGAAGTTGGCCGACGTGGGCTTGCACAGGTACGGCTTCAGCTTGCCCGCATCCTCACCGCTGGTCACCCGCCGCATGTCACAGAAGTAGAGGTACTTCGCGTCAGCGCCCAGGGAAGTCGCGGAGCAGTCCGTCACGCTCAGCGGCGTGCAGGTGTAATAGTTGGTGTTGTAGTCCCAGCTCACCGGGTTGGGCACGCCGCGCTCGTCGTAGCGCTCCTTGGCGCAGGCCGCCGCGGTCGCGGGAAGCGCGGGGTCCGCATGCGGATCCTGCCGGGCGTTACACACGTCCTGGGCCAGGTAGCTGTCACAGCCCGCGTTGTTGACGCCCCGCAGCTGGACGCTGCTGTTGCTGCGCAGCGACAGCGCGTTCGTGGCCGAGCCATCGCCATACAGGCGTGAGTTGTTGTTGTTGTTGACGCTGGAGTTGATGTTGCTCCAGAGGAGCGCGCGGTGGTACGCGCGGATGCGCGCGTAGAACTCCTCCTGCTCCATCATCGCGCGCACATCCTCCACCGTGACCTCGCCCTTGGCGCGAATGGCCTGGTACTCCTCATAGGTGGGCGGACGGCCGAGCAGATCCAGCGAGAGTTGGCGCAGGTGGCGCTCGAGGGGAACCTTCGTCACCGGGGCACACACCGGCCCATCCGCGAGGACGGGGGGCGCCGCGAGAACGGCGACGGTGGCCAGGGGAGCGAGGAAGCGTCGTGCGTAGCGCACGTGAACCTCCGGACATGCAGCGGGGGGGAAACTGCATTTATCCTTATGCCAGGAATTCCCGTTAATAGCTATACGCTTGCTCCTGCAATTATTCAGCAGGGCTTGACGGGTTGCGTGCGGGCCCCGGTCAGGACAGAAAGGGGCGCCATGTCCGACGCCGCACACGCCCCACTCCCCCGTGTAAGTGACCGGGGTTTCTACATTTTCACGGCGGTGGTGTCCGCCGCCGCTCTCTCATTTCTTGCGTATATTCTTCTCATCCGCCGAGGAGGCGCGGTGGGCGGGGTGGATCTGCGCTTCCTGCCGGCGGTGAACGCGAGCCTCAACGCGCTGGCGGCGGCGTTCCTCACCGCGGGCTGGGTGGCCATCCGGCGCAAGGCGCGGCGCGCGCACCAGTACCTGATGGTGTCGGCGTTCGCGTCCTCGGGGCTCTTCCTGGTGTGCTACCTGGCCTACCACTTCGTGCACGGCGACACGCGCTACGCCGGGGGCGGGGTGTTGAAGGCGGTGTACCTCACCATCCTCGCCAGCCACGTGCTGCTGTCCATGTTCGTGGTGCCAGGCGCGCTGCTGTCCTTCTACTTCGCGTGGCGCAACGCCTTCGAGCGGCACCGGAAGGTGACGCGGTGGCTGGCGCCCATCTGGCTCTACGTGTCGGTGACGGGCGTGGTCATCTTCTTCATGCTGCGCGGCAGCTTGCCCTCGTCGCCCTGAGCGGCGACCCCGGGCGGGAGCGCGTCAGGCGGACTGCTCCGAGGAGGCCTCCCGCACGCCCAACCCTCGGGGCAGGCGCACGATGAAGCTCGCGCCCTTGCCTTCCTCGCTCTCCACGGTGAGGGTTCCACCGTGCAGGGCCACCAGGCGGTGCGCGCTGGCGAGCCCCACGCCGCTGCCGGAGATGACGGGCGCCACGTTCCGGCCCCGGCGAAAGCGCTCGAAGATGTGGGGCAGGTCCGCGGCCGGAATGCCCATCCCCTGGTCCTGCACGCACAGGCGGATCCACCCCTCGGGCCCTGGCGACTCCTCGCTCAGCCACACGTCGATGGAGCCGCCTCGGGGGCTGTACTTCACGGCGTTGCCCAGCAGGTTGTCCAGCACCCGCTCCAAGCTCGCCACGTCCCAGAAGCCCTGAAAGTCCGAGCCCTCCACGTGCATGTGCACCGGGTGCGTGGACCCCAGCGGTCCCAAATCGCGCACCTTCGCTCGTATCAACGCGAAGAGATCCATCGGCTCGCGCCGCAAGGGGCGCTCGCCTCCGCGCGTCACCTCCAGGAAGTGGTCGATGAGCTCGCCCATGCGCTGAGCCCCGCGCAGGATCTGCTCCAGCCGTGACTCCACCCCAGGCGTGCGCGATTCCGCGGGCAGATGACGGCGCAGCAGCTGGGTGCTCAGGAGCATGCTCTGCAGCGGCCCCTTCAGATCGTGCGTGGCGATGGCGAAGAACTCGTCACGCACCGCGAGCGCCTCGCGCGCCGCCCGCTCTGCGCGCTCCGTCTGGCGGCGGCCCTCCTCCAGCTCGCGCGCCATGCGCACCGCATCCACCGCGTTGTGCAGGCTGTGGCGCAGGCGCTCCGGCGAGAAGCCATCCTTGAGGAGGTAGTCATGGGCACCGGACTTCATCGCCTCCACCGCCACGCGCTCGCTGCCGCTGCCGGTGAACACCACCACCGCCGGCATCCGCTCACCGCACTGCTCGCGCAGCGTGCGCAGCAGCGTCACCCCATCCATGCCCGGCAGGTGGAAGTCGAGCACGAGCGCATCCGGCAGCGGTGGGTGCCGCAGACGCTCCAGGGCCTCCTCGGCGGAGCTGACCTGCTCCACCTCCCACTCTGCCTCCGGGTCCTTCTCCAGCGCCCGCCGCAGCGCCCGCTGATCCGCGAGGCTGTCGTCGACAAGAAGCACGCGCAGGTTCATCCCGACGCGTCCTCCGGGCCGGGCAACAGCGCGGCGCTGAACCAGAAGCGCTCCAGGGCGCGCGCGGCCTCTTGGAGCTCGACGGGTCCGTCCGGTTTGAAGAGATAGCTGTTGGCACCACCGGCGTAGGCCGCGCTCACGTCCTCTTTCTGCGAGGAGTTGGAGAAGATGATGATGGGCAGGGAGCGCAAGGTCGGGTCGGCCCGGAGCTGGGTGAGGACCTCCTGGCCCCCAATACCTGGCAGGTGCAGATCCAACAGCACGAGCACAGGCCGGGGTACCCCCACGTACTCGCCCCGCTGGAAGAGGTAGTCGAGCGCGGACTCCCCGTCCCGCACTCGCACCACGGGGGCGGAGAGCGGCAGCTTGCGCGCCACCCGCAGCAGCGCCTCCGCGTCCGGGTCACTGTCCTCCACGAGCAGCAGGGGGCGCCCTGAGGTCATCTCATCACCGCGGCCTCTCGCCCAGGGTAAAGAAGAAGGTAGAGCCCTGACCGGGCGCTGACTCCACCCATAGCTCGCCGCCATGGAGTTCGACGAGCCGCCGAGCGATCGCCAGGCCGGCACCACTCCCTCCCCCATAGGCATGAGCGGGGTGCAGCCGACGGAACATCTCGAAGATGTTCTCGTGGAACCGCTCGGGGATTCCGATGCCGTTGTCTCGCACGTAGAAGACGTATTCATCCGACCGCCGTCGCGCTGAAGCGGGGAGGGGCTCTCCCGGAGCGTAGAAACCCACCTCCATCCAACGCGATTCGCCCGCCTGATGATATTTCGCGGCATTGGTGAAGAGGTTGGCCCACACCTGCTGGATGCGGACCCCGTCACACTCCACCTGAGGCAGGCGCCGCGGAATGCGCACCTCCACCCTGTTCTCCTGCAAGCGGGCAGACACGGAGAGCAGCACCTCGTCGACCAGGGACTGCATGTCCACGTGTCCCCAGGCCAGCTCGACGCGCCCTACCCGGCTGTACTCGAAGAGGGCGTCCATCTGGCCCTGAGTGCGCCCGGCGAGCCACCGCACCTCCTCGAGCTGCTGGCGCCCGTCGTCCCCCAGCTCCTTTCCATGGTCCTCCAGGAGGAAGCCCACGTACTGCTGGATGCCGCGCAGCGGCTCCTTGAGGTCGTGCGCCACGGTGCCGCTGAAGGCATCCAGCTCCGCGTTGGAACGGGCGAGCGCGGCGGCATGGCGCAGCAGCACGCTCACCAGCGAGCCGCGGAAGCTCACGGCGGTGGCCAGGTCCTCCGGATTCCAGGGGCTGCTCGCCCCGCGCACCGTCTCCTGCCAGGCGTCGAAGGACGCACGAGGGTGGAGACGGTTGGCACCGGGCCCGGGCACCACCGGCTTCTGGGGATTGCCCGCCCAGGTGACGGTCCGGGCGACCTCCGGGCGGAACCAGAGGACGAAACGCGGGGCGTGCTCGTCCAACCGGACCGCGAGCAGGCCGCTGGCGATGTCCGCGTAGTCGGCGGCGGGCGGGTGGAGCGCGCCGAGCCGCTCCGTGTGGAAGGTGCCGTCGAATCGCTGCCCGGCGAGCCAGTCCGCCAGCGCAGTCACCTCCTCGACCGCGGGCGTGGCGCCCACGAGGATAGGCGTGTCGCCGAGCAGCAGCGCCGCACCGCCCGCGCCGGTGAGACCGAGCAACAGGTCCCCCTGCTTCGAGAGGGCCGAGGACAGCGACCCCGACTCCGAGGAGAGCCGCTCCACCATCTGGAACTGGAGGTGGGCGCGGCGGGCGACCTCCGAGGCCACGCTGGCGCGCTCCTCGGACGCGAGCTGCAGCGACACCAGCCGGGCCAGCACGTCACAAGCGCGACGCGTGGAGGCCGGAACCAACAAGGGCGCGCGGTGGTGACACGCGATGAGACCCCACAAGCGCCCTTCCCGCAGCAGCGAGATGGACATGGAGGCCCCTACCCTCATGTTGGCGAGGTACTCCAGGTGCACCGGGGACACGCTGCGCAGGGCCGCGTCTGACAAATCCAACGGGCGCCCCAGGGACGGGAGGACGGAGGGAACCAGGGGCACGGGCTGGGCGCGCGCATCCGCGATGAGGCGCAGGGTGCTGCGCGTGTAGAGGGCGCGGGCCTGCGCGGGGATGTCGCTTGCGGGGAAGTGCAGGCCCAGGAAGCCGTCCATCTCCGGCTCGCGGCTCTCCGCCACCACCTCGCCATGCCAGTCCGCGTCGAAGCGGTACACCATCACCCGGTCAAAGCGGGTGAGCGCGCGCACTGCCTCCGCCGCCGCCTGGAGCAGCCCCTTTGTGCCCTGGGCTCCCGCCAGCGGCGAGAGGAGCTGGTCCACCCTGGCCAACGCCTCCTCCTCGCTGGTGGACTCCGAGGCGGGCTCCAGCTCCAGTACCGCCAGTCCGTCACGGCGGTGCAGGAGGCCGACGAAGAAGCGGCCCGCCGCCTCGATGCGCAGGCTCCCCAGGGTGGACGAGGACAGGGCCCGGTTGAGGATGACGAGCGATGAGGGGTGGAGCACCTCCTCCAGCGGCCGGCCCAGGAGCGTCTCCGGCGCACGCCCCAACAGCTCCCCGGTGTTAGCGCTCACCACCTTCAAGGAGAGGTCCGGCTCCGAGAAGGCCAGCAATACCCCGTAGGGCTGGATGCCCCCCAGCAGGTGGATGGGCTCGCGCTCGCACTGGGAAAGGTCCGCATCAGAGATGGGAGGGGACATCGACATGAACCTCGCGCAGCCATGCCTCGAAGGCATCGAAGGTGTCCTGGGCCCCCCGCACCACCCGGGGAGCGAGCGCCGGATCCGGGCACAAGCGAAGCAGGGCCTCGCCAAAGGCCTTCCACATGGGCCCTACGGCCTCGCCATACGCCCGGAAGTACACGAACCGGCCCACGGACACACCCTCGAAGTGGCGCGTGAGGTGACGCAAGATGAGCTGGCCGCCCAGGGTCGAACCCTCTAGGACATAGAGGGCACCGAGCGCCTCAGGCCCCCCCGGCAGAGACGGCGGGTCCGCGAGCCGGGGCAGGCGGGCCAACGAAGCCTCGTCGTGACCGAGTGCCCGGAGGTCCTCCGCCAGCCAGGGCAGCTTCCAGCGCTCGGCGAGGCGCAGCTCGGAGGCGAGCCCCTCCAGTCGCTCGGCGAGGACCGCCTCCAGCGGTGCATGGAGACCGTAGAGCGCTTCCAGGTGGCGCCGGTATCCGGAAAGGGTCAGGTCTGGAGACATGAGGCGGACCACGCGCTCGGCACGCTCGTGGTGTGGGCGGGTTTCCGCCTTCAGTGTCTGCAACAAGGTGCGGGGCTCTAAGGAGAACAAGGCTCCTCCCAGCTTGTGCACGAGCCTCGCGCCGGGGAACACTCTCTTGAAGTCCAAGTGTCAACCTTCCGCCAGCCCGGCGGGGAGGGGAGCACGACGCGCGCGATCATGGGAATGGTTACAACCGTGCTGGACCGGACACGAGCCCTCTCCCTACGATGCGCGCCGCAGTCACTCACGGCGTAGCACACATCGAGGGGATACACCGGGTGAGGCATGGCATCGAGTTGGACAGGGTCACTCGCGTCGTCGACGGCGAGCTGCACCTCGCGGACATCAACCTGAAGCTCGAACCCGGAGCCTTCATCGTCCTGCTGGGTCGCACGCGCGCGGGGAAGACGTCGCTGCTGCGACTCTTGGCGGGGCTCGACAAGCCCACTTCGGGAAGGCTCCTCGTGGACGGTGCCGACGTGACGCACGTGGACGTGCGCCGCCGCGACGTGGCCATGGTGTACCAGCAGTTCGTCAACTACCCCTCGCTCACCGTCTACGAGAACATTGCCTCGCCGCTGCGGCTGGCCGGGAAGCTCAGCAAGCAGGACATCGACCGGCGCGTGCGCGAGACGGCCGCCGCGCTCCGCCTGGAGCCCTTCCTGCAACGGCTCCCCGCGGAGCTGAGCGGTGGGCAGCAACAGCGCACGGCCATGGCGCGCGCGCTGGCGAAGGACGCCTCGCTGCTGCTGCTCGACGAGCCCCTGGCGAACCTCGACTACAAGCTGCGCGAGGAGCTCCGCGCGGAGATGCGGCAGCTCTTCCGCAACCGCCCCGCCGTCGTGGTGTACGCCACCACCGAGCCCACCGAGGCGCTGCTGCTCGGCGGGAAGACCGTGGTGCTCCACGAGGGGCGGCTGCTGCAACAGGGCCCGACGCTCGAGGTGTACCAGGCGCCCGCCACCGAGCGCGTGGGCCAGGTCTTCAGCGATCCGCAGATGAACCTGTGGGACGTCGAAATCACCGCGGACGCGGGAGCGCGCCTCTCGCCCGAGGTGACTTTCCCGCTGTCCGGGCACCTGCGCGCTCTGGCACCCGGCCGCTACCGCCTGGGAGTCCGCGCCCACCACGTGCGGCTCGCCCGGGCCGCACCCGACGACGTCCGCATCCCCGCGCACGTGGAGGTGGAGGAAGTGAGCGGCTCCGAGACGCTCGTCCATGCGGCGCACGCGGGGCTCGCGCTCGGCGCGCAGGTGGAGGGCGTGCACCGGCACCCGTACGGCGCGCCGGTGGAGCTGTTCGTCCCTCCGTCGAAGATGTTTGTGTTCGGACCCGAGGGCCGGCTCGTGGCCGCGCCCCCCTTCACCCCCGAGGAGCCCGCGTATGGCCAGAATTGAGCTCCGCGGCATCGCCCACGCCTATGTCCCCTCACCGGCGTCCGAGAAGGACTACGCCCTGCGGCCCCTGGAGCTCGTCTGGGAAGACGGCGGCGCCTACGCGCTGCTGGGGCCCTCCGGGTGCGGGAAGACGACGCTGCTCAACATCATCTCCGGCCTGCTGAGGCCCACGCGCGGGCAGGTGCTCTTCAACGGCGTGGACGTCACCCAGGCCCCGCCGCAGCACCGCAACATCGCCCAGGTGTTCCAGTTCCCCGTCATCTACGACACGATGACCGTCTTCGAGAACCTGGCCTTCCCGCTGCATAACCGGGGCGTGGGGCGGGACGAGTCGCGAAAGCGGGTGGAGGAGGTAGCGGAGCTGTTGGAGCTCACCCCGGACCTGCGCAAGCGGGCGAGCGGGCTCTCCGCGGACATGCGGCAGCGGATTTCGCTGGGGCGCGGGCTGGTGCGCCGGGACGTGGCGGCCATCCTCCTGGACGAGCCCCTGACGGTCATTGACCCGCACGTGAAGTGGCTGCTGCGCCGCAACCTGAAGAAGGTGCACGAGCAGCTCAAGGTGACGCTCGTGTACGTGACGCACGATCAGGTGGAGGCGCTGACGCTCGCGGACCGGGTGGTGGTGATGAACCACGGCCGAGTGGTGCAGGTGGGAACGCCGCAGGAGCTCTTCGAGCGCCCGGAGGACACCTTCGTCGGCTACTTCATCGGCAGCCCGGGAATGAACCTCCTGCCGTGCACCGTGGAGGACGGCGCGGTGGTGGTGGAGGGACAGCGGCTGCCCCTGGATGCGGGCGTCTGTGCGCGGGCGAAGTCGGCCGGAGGCGAGCTGCTGCTCGGCATCCGACCCGAGTTCCCGCGGCGCGTGCGCGAGGGAACTCCCTCCTCGGTGCGCGTGGAGGTGACGCAGGTGGAGGATTTGGGGCGGCACAAGCTGGCCACTGCGCGCTTGGGAGCGCAGACCCTGAAGGTGCGGCTGCCCGAGGAGGAGCGGCTCGCCCCTGGCGAGGTGTGCTGGCTGGAGCTGCCGCCCCGTTGGACGACGCTGTACGCCGGAGGCCGTGCCATCTCATGAGCAAACCCACCAATCAACGCGCCTGGCTGCTGGTGCTGCCCGTGCTGGTGGCCGTCGCGTTCAGCGCCGTCATCCCCCTGATGACGGTGGTGAACTACTCGGTGCAGGACATCCTCGGACCGGACCAGCGTGTCTTCGTGGGCACGGAGTGGTTCCGCAAGGTGCTGAGGGACCCTGAGCTGCACGGCGCCCTGCGGCGGCAGCTCGGCTTCTCGCTGGCGGTGCTCGCGCTGGAGCTTCCCTTGGGCGTGGCGCTGGCGCTCGTGCTGCCGAAGCAGGGGCGCGCCGCGTCCGTGTGCCTGGTGCTCATGGGCCTGCCGCTGCTCATCCCCTTCAACGTGGTGGGCACCATCTGGCAGATCTTCGCCCGAGGTGACATCGGCCTCCTGGGCGTGGCCGTCAACGCGCTCGGCTTCCAGTACAACTACACGGCCAACGCGCTGGACGCCTGGCTCACGGTGCTGCTCATGGACGTGTGGCACTGGACGCCGCTGGTGGCGCTGCTGTGCTACTCGGGCCTGCGCGCCATCCCCGAGGCCTACTACCAGGCCGCGCGCATCGACGGCGCCTCCGCCTGGGCCACGTTCCGCTACATCCAACTGCCCCGACTCAAGGGCGTGCTGACCATCGCGGTGCTGCTGCGCTTCATGGACAGCTTCATGATCTACACCGAGCCCTTCGTCCTCACCGGAGGCGGGCCCGGCAACGCCACCACGTTCCTGAGCCAATACCTGACGCGGCTCGCGGTGGGACAGTTCGACCTGGGACCGGCGGCGGCCTTCTCGCTCGTCTACTTCCTGGTCATCCTGCTGTTCAGCTACGTCTTCTACACCGCCATGACGAGCACCCAGGAGGCGAAATGAAGCGCCTCGCCGTCCCCCTCTACCTGCTGCTGAGCTTCATCCCCATCTACTGGCTGGTGGGCATGTCGTTGAAGACAACCGAGGAGATCCTCGGCGGCTTCTCGCCCTGGCCGCGCGATCCCACGCTGGCCAACTACGTCATCATCTTCACCGACCCGGCCTGGCGCGATGGCTACATCAACTCGCTCACGTACGTGGGCATCAACACGGTGCTCTCCGTGCTGCTGGCGCTGCCCGCGGCCTATGCCTTCTCGCGCTACCGCTTCCTCGGGGACACGCACCTCTTCTTCTGGTTGCTGAGCAACCGCATGTCGCCCCCGGCCGTGTTCCTCCTGCCCTTCTTCCAGCTCTACTCGAGCATCGGCCTGTTCGACACGCCGTGGGCCGTGGCGCTGTCCCACATGCTCTTCACCGTGCCGCTGTCGGTGTGGATTCTGGAAGGTTTCATGTCCGGCGTGCCGCGCGAAATCGACGAGACCGCGTACATCGACGGCTACAGCTTCCCCCGTTTCTTCCTGCGCATCTTCCTGCCCCTCATCCGCGCGGGAGTGGGCGTGACGGCGTTCTTCTGCTTCATGTTCAGCTGGGTGGAGTTGCTGCTGGCGCGCACGCTCACGTCCGTGGACGCCAAACCCATCGTGGCCACCATGACGCGCACCGTGAGCGCCGCTGGCATGGACTGGGGCCTGCTCGCCGCCGCGGGGGTGCTAACGCTCGTGCCAGGCGCCGTCGTCATCTACTTCGTCCGCAACTACATCGCCAAGGGCTTCGCCCTGGGAAGGGTCTGAGCTCCCATGGACATGGAATGGATGGCCTGGACAGCACCGACGGCCAGCTTCTTCGCGGTCATCGTGATGCTGCTCGCGGTCTACACCGTCTGGGGAATTCGCTCCCCTTCCCTTCCCCGCCGGGGCCTGCTGCCCATGGCCACGACCCGTGGAGATCGCCTCTTCGTCGGGCTGATGGGAAGCGCGTTCATCCACCTCGCGTGGGTGGGGCTGACGGACGCGTCTGTCTGGTTCGCCGTAGGTCTGTCGTTGTTGTTCATGCTTGTCATCGCACGCTGGGGGTAACCCTTTGAAGAACACGTTGAGATGGACGCTGGCCCTGGCCCTGGCAGTCCCCGTGGTCGGGTGCAAGAAGGAGTCGAAGTCCGAGGAGGGCAGCAAGCCCGCCGCCACCGCGCAGCCGCAGCAGGTGGACATCGCCGCCCTGGAGAAGGCCGCCGAGAAGTGGGTGGACCAGGAGTTTCAGCCGAGCACCCTGAGCCGTGAGCAACAACTCGCGGAGATGAAGTGGTTCCGCGACGCCGCCGCCCCCTACCGCGGCCAGACCATCAACGTGGTCTCGGAGACGATCGACACCCACGTCTACGAGTCCAAGGTGATGGCCAAGGCCTTCGAGGAAATTACTGGCATCAAGGTCAAGCACGACCTCATCCAGGAAGGCGACGTCATCGAGAAGCTGCAGACCCAGATGCAGTCGGGTCGCAGCATCTATGACATGTACGTGAACGACAGCGATCTGATTGGCACGCACGTGCGCTACGGGCACGTGGTGCCGCTGTCTGACTTCATGGCGGGCGAGGGCAAGGACGTGACGCTGCCCACGCTCGACATCGACGACTTCATGGGCAAGAGCTTCGTCACCGGTCCGGACGGGAAGATGTACCAGTTGCCGGATCAGCAGTTTGCCAACCTGTACTGGTTCCGCCACGACTGGTTCAGCCGGCCGGACCTGCGCGAGCGCTTCAAGAAGAAGTACGGCTACGAGCTGGGCGTGCCGGTGAACTGGTCGGCCTACGAGGACATCGCCGAGTTCTTCACCAACGACGTGAAGGAGATCGACGGCGTCCGGGTGTACGGCCACATGGACTACGGGAAGAAGGACCCGTCGCTGGGCTGGCGCTTCACGGACGCGTGGCTGTCCATGGCGGGCGTGGGTGACAAGGGCTTCCCCAACGGCAAGCCGGTGGACGAGTGGGGCATCCGCGTGGAGGGCTGTAACCCGGCGGGCGCCTCGGTGGCGCGCGGCGGCGAGACGAACGGCCCGGCCGCGGTGTACGCGCTGACCAAGTACATCGACTGGCTGAAGAAGTACGCGCCGCCCCAGGCCGCCGGCATGACGTTCTCCGAGGCGGGACCTGTCCCGGGCCAGGGCAACGTGGCCCAGCAGATCTTCTGGTACACGGGCTTCACCGCGCCGCTGATGAAGCCGGGGCTGCCGGTGGTGAACGCGGACGGCTCGCCGAAGTGGCGCATGGCACCCTCGCCGCACGGCCCGTACTGGCAGGAGGGCACGAAGCTGGGCTACCAGGACACGGGCTCGTGGACGATGCTCAAGAGCACGCCGCTGGAGCGCCGCAAGGCCGCGTGGCTGTACGCGCAGTTCACCGTGGCGAAGACCACGTCGCTCAAGAAGTTCCTGGTGGGGCTCACGCCCATCCGCGACTCGGACGTGCGCTCCGAGCACGTGACGAAGGTGGCGGACAAGTACGGCGGCCTGGTGGAGTTCTACCGGAGCCCGGCGCGCGAGGCGTGGACGCCCACGGGCACCAACGTGCCGGACTATCCGAAGCTGGCGCAGTTGTGGTGGCAGAACATCAGCCTGGCCGTCGAGGGCGAGAAGACGCCGCAGCAGGCCATGGACACGCTGGCCGAGCAGATGGACGACGTGCTGGGCCGCCTGGAGCGCGCGGGCATGCAGAACTGCCCGCCGAAGCTCAACCCGGTGAAGGACGCGAAGACCTGGTTCGACGCGCCGGGCGCCCCCCAGGCGAAGCTGGCCAACGAGAAGCCCAAGGGCGAGACCGTGCCCTATGAGCAGCTCCTCCAGGCCTGGAAGGAAGGCCGGGCGAAGTAGCCGGTCCGTCGTACCGGGGAGGCGTGGAGACGGCCAGCGGAGTTCATCCGGCCGCCCTCGCCTCCCCTTCTTTTTCTCGAACCTCCGAAAGGAGAACCATGAATACCGGCTCCATGCTGCTGACAGGGCTTTTCCTTCTAGCGGTTGGATGCAGTCATGGCGCTCGAGAAGTACGAGTTCAAGCCGGTACTGCATGGGAGTCCAGCAGCGCGTACGCCGCTGAGCCCGAAGAGGGCGTACGCATCAAGGGAAACACGGTCTCTGCCCGTATCTGGGTCCTCATCAACAACGGCCGGTTCGCAGAGGCAGAAGCATTGATCGCGGAGGCAACCGCATCGGGGCTCGTTACCGCTCCAACAGCCACGCGAATGATGGAAAAGATTGCCCTGCTGAACATGAGGGTAGGGCAAATTCCCGCCACCCTCCAGCGTGCTCGTGACTTTCCCTCCCAGCTCAAGGGCTACACCTTGTTCGAGGTCAGGCAGATGCTGGAGCGAAGGGATTTCAGCCTGGCGACGGAAGCGCAGCTCAAGATGGTGAGCAAGATCCTCAAGAATCCAGAGCGCTTGATGGAAAAGCTGTAGAGGAGATCGCATGGCGCATCCCAGCCTTGAAGAACTGCTCCAGAAGTTCGAAGCAGCCAAGAAAGCAGGAGAGCACGACCGGGGGAACCCAGAGCAACTCCAACTGCATCGAGAGCTTGCTGGGGAATGCCCTGCCCTTACCCACAACCTGCTCTATCTCGCCAAGCTACAACTCCTTGTCGATCAGCCCGGCAGAGACGCAGAAGAGGTACTCCCCGAGATTCAACGCCTGCTGGAGTCAGCCGTTCTGGGTTCATACAGAAGTGCACCTGCTCTGTTGGCACTAGGGAACTTCCTGGACACCTTCCAAGATGGAACACCGGAGGCCATGAAGCTCTACGATGAAGGGGAGCAGAAGGCACTCGCCACGCTCGAGGATGCGTGGTTCTTCAAGCTCAGGTATTGGAATCTCGAGCGGACGAAAGAGTCCCTGGAGAAGGCACTTCGGCTCTGTGCCTTGGCGGAGCAGCTCTTTCCCGAGCCAAACAACTTCTTGGAGGACGAGATACAGACCACGAAGCGCTACGCTGCTCAGGAAGGTCTGATTCCGCCGGAAGGTTCGTGACTTCAGGAGCGTGCCCTATTACAACCCGCCCACCTCCTGCGGACGCCCATAGAACTTTGAGAGTGTTTCGAACCGCCCTCGGAATTGGCAGGTCAAGGGACAGCGCCCAGTCGCAATGATTAGTGCATCCTGGTTGCTGGGCAAGCGCTAGAATTCGTGCCAGTTCGGCCTAGTTAAACAATATCTCAGATGCAAGCAGAAGCCGCGGCGTCATTATCACCGGTGGCACTGCGCTCTCTCGCAAGAAACGAACGACATAGCGACTCTCCCTCACTTGATAGAAAGCACGCTCATAAGATTTTCTGGTGTAACCTTCTCCAGCTCAACCTCCAACAAGTAGTAGATCCAGAGCCGCACTGGAGTCTCGGAAGCAGCACCTCGGGCACTCTCCCCCCAAGCAAGCGGCACGTCTCGCCCTGGTCGAATGAATCCGCCGAAAGATGTCAAGACGGGACCAAGCAAATAGTCTCGTCCCGATTCTTCATCATAAGTTGTATAGCTTTGAGTAAATTTGGGCTGCAGATCCTCATCCTGACAGATAAAAACGTCAGCGCCAGGCGCCCCCTGCTTGAGCATAAAAGTAACACTACCGCCTCGAAGGTTTGCCCTGGCAGGATTCCTCGGACGAGCATAACGCACTTCCGCCCGAATCTGCCCCACGTTAGCCAGCTTAAACATCCAAGAAAGAATTCCGAAATTAGCGCGCACCATTGCTGGATACTCGCGCCCAACGTGCCTCATGAGTACATCAACGTATCTCACAAGCTGAGCATCGCTGTAGCCCTCTTCGAAAGAGCGCCTTGCCCATTGAGAATCACGATCCGGGCCTGGTAAATAATGCTTACGAAGCACCCCTCTCCGCTTCTCAATCACATCGAGAGCAGTATCAAGCACTGGAAGACCATCACCAGGCGTAATATTCACAGCAGGGAAGCGCACGCCACGCGCAGCCGCATCTTGTGCTTTCTGCTTAGCATTCTCATGCGCGTCAGCCCCCATCTGGAGCGAAACCAGCTTTGGTTCCTCGCCTCTAGCGCGCGTTTCAGCGACGACACGTGAATACTCCTGTTGGAAATATCTATACCTGAAAAAATATTCACCAAATCGAGCGTGGGCGAGACATCTGATTTCTTTGATCAAAACAGGAAGAAGGTCACGCGGCATCAAGCCGTCTGCATAGCCAACATCGCGGCGCGGCGGCAACCCGAGCGCATCACGCGCCCTACTCAAAACAGAAAAGGTTATCTCTTGCGCCAAGAGGTCGCTATGACGCCAATCCAACCCTCCCCCCTTCACCAGCAAGCGCAATTCGGTAAGCGCAAAGACCACACCGAGCCGGACTGGGTCATCGAGAATCAACGAGAAATTTTTTCCATAACGAATTTTCCGAGCAAAAGGCTCTATCAACACTCCCTGCTCATAGGCAGATCGCCACTCCTTGGTATAATTTTCGTATCGAACGACACGGGACTTATTATCCATTTCATTACGACAGAAAAATCCGACACTCCAGTCCCCCCCTGGGAACAGAGAGTAAACAACCCCAGCACCGCCGTTGCCCCCAGGCTCCATCTGAAGATGCGCCAAGTCACCGAGTTGCTCTCGTATTTGCTCGTATGCATCGAGGAACCGCGCAACTTGCTCATCCGCAAATGCAAATATCATCTCCTTGTGACGAGCAACAGGCGAACGAAAGTATAGCCGAAGAGCTTCCCTACCAAGGGGATGAGCAGCCCATTTCGGCAATCCAGCAGCAAACGTCCTTGGGTCGAGTTCATCGAATCGCAGCACATGCACTGCAACCACGTAATCTCTTATTCGATCATAAAGAAATCGGAGACACTCACGCCCATTATAATCAGCAATTCGGACCAAAAGCCCATGAGTCTCAGCATCGTGCCCAATCACTACCCCTGCAATGGAAAGCACAGCACGAATGCTACGTTCTGGCACCGACTCAAGCGACCTAGCATCATCCATAGCCATCTCATCATGCCGGACGCCTGCATTTCGACTGTGTCTTCGCCTAGCAGGAGGATCCTCGCTCACTGAATCATAAAGCGCACGAGCTACTGCCACCAACTCCTTGATCGCCAGCGCACGACGTTCTCGCTCATCTATTTTTTCAAGCTTGCGTTCAACGTATCGCCGCAGAACATCCAACTCCACCACACCCGAATGCGGCAATTCTCCCCCCGCATACGTTTCTGCAATGATGCGCATCATAAATGGGTCGCGCACAGCAGAATAAATCCCCCCGGGAGAAGCACTCACAACCCCAAAGGCAGCACAATACTTCTCAAACGCCTCGCATCGCTCGCTTTCTGCGAATTGCCGCAACTCAAACGAAGGGCGGATTCCGTGTGCCACAGCAAGAGAACCTTCTTCATCCTCTTTCTCCACCACATCACTACGAACAGGCCGCTGCGCTGTCTCATTTTTCCCCGTTCGCAACTTGAGCGGCGGGACACAACGATCAGCAAGCACTGTCGGCACACCTGCAACACTAGCAAACCGCTCCCACTCTGAACTCTTGAGTGCAACAACCAACTTTACTGCGGATGTCACCGCCTCAAGGTGGTACACCAAATCGCTCAATGCCTGAGGCATGTTTCGAGCAATAGACTCATCAACGGCATCCACAAAAATGAGTATCTGCTCGCCAGTACGAGTCGCCAATTGATGAAGGCGTCGGACAATCTGAGGAAGAGCAAGCGCCTCGCTAAAGTTCCAGTTAAAATCGCTCGCAATTGCTTCATCGATTGTTCCTGGCAACTGCGCCGCATTGAAGAAGAATGCAGGCATGCGCGCCCCCAATCGTTCAGCAAGAGCGCACATTTCATTCGTCTTACCTACACCTGAAGCGCCGGCAAGAACAAAAACTGATCTATCACCAGCAAGGAATTGCTTTATCGCCTGCTCCACACCCGTTCGCTGAACATATGCCTGCGGAAGATACTTACGTTCAAGTTCGTTGGGTCCACCACGAAGTCCTGCGATTCGCGCTCCTCGCTGAGCATCCGCAAACAATCGCAGATTCTCTCCCGAGTAGCCAAGAAAAAGCTCCATCGCCTCTTGACGAAGCAACAAACTATCGCCAGTTACCCAACCACGCGCCTTCGCTCGTGCAGTCGCACGTGGAGGCAATTGCTCGGCAATCAACTGCTCCTTGGTCACTGTATCAAACAATCGGCACTCACGCCCATTTGTGAGTACAACAAAAGGAGCTATCGGATGAACAAGCCGAGCGTAGCTAATTCCCTGGTCGCGATCATCCTCACTAAGTTCAAGCTCCTGCCGCTTGAGCTCCACAATAAAAAGAGGCTCTCCTCTCTCTGTAGTTACAAGGATATCAAACCGCGCATTAACGATTTCGCGACCTGATTTCGCGCCAGAAACAAGGGTATGGTGCCCAATCCTTAGACTGAATGAACGCTCAAATTGACATCGGTCTGGCCCAATGCCGAGCGCCAGCAGATAAGGCACAAGCAAGCGAGACCGAAGGTCCTCTTCCGTTGGATATGACATATCTTGGATGCAATGAAGTAGCGCACGAGTTTAAACCGCAGCAGAGAGAAAGAGCGAACAAGTAGCCGTCTTGCATTGTTCTCGCCACGCAGTTTCTACCATCTGCAAATTTGGTAATATCTCGGTCACATGTTAGACATATAGACGCAGCTCAGTTGGTCTGCGCCGTCTCGCCAGTGGTGTCCTCGCCCTCTCCTTCTTCGTCGTCTCCCTGTGCGTCGAAGCCCTGCGGCACTCCGTCCACGTACGTGACGACGTTGCCCACCGTGGCCGGTACTCGCGGTCCCGGTGTCACCACGCCCGTCAGGTTGAGCGGGTCCACCGCCGAGAGCTGCACGCGCACTCCCGAGGGCGCTTGTCTCCGTACGGCTCGCGCTACGTCCACCGCCTCCGGCAACGCGAACTGCTCTCCCACGAAGCCCGCTACGAAGCGGCCTCCGCGGATTTCGCCTCGCGCTTCCATCCGCCGGTATACGTACAGCAGCTCGCGCCACGACGGTGCCAGCGACTCGCGCATCACCAGATCCCTCCAGACGATGCCGTAGCGCTGGAGGAACAGTCGTGCGAGGGATTCACGTACTTCGTCCTCGGCCTTCGGCTCCGAGGGTACCAGCAGGCTCCAGCGGCCTGGGCCTCCTCGCTGCAACAGCTTCTGGCGCTTGCGCTGCGCCGGGCTCTGCAGCACTCGCAGGTTCTGCACCGCGTCCGCCGTGACGAGGCCTCGTGCCACGAGTTCCCACAGCGCGTCCTCGACTTCCGCGGGCAGCCTCCGTGAGCGCGAGCAGAGATCGTTGAAGAAGCACGCGCCCCGCTGCTCCAGCACCGTCACCACGTCCTTCGCCGGCCCCGACAGGTCCGGCGGCACCCACACGCCTCCGTCTGAAAGCACCGCGTTCGGCCTCGCCGCCGACAGCATCCAGTCCAGGTCCTCCCGGCGCACGAAGGTCAGGCTCGCATTGCGGTTCGGCGTCGCCGCTCGCGCGCGCGGGGCCTCTGGTTCGGGCGGGGTCGCTGGCGCTCCCCGGCGTGGGCCCGGTGTGGGTTTCGCTTCCTTCTGCGTCAGCCGGCCCCACGCCACCTCTCCCGAGTAGCAGGCCCTCTCCAACAGGTCTCCCAGGTATCCCTTCATCCGCGCGGGCAGCAGGTAGCGCTCCCATGCCGATGCCGGTGCTTCGTAGCCTTGCAGCAGGGTGATTGCCTTTGACAGGCCCGTGGAGCCTCGCAGTGCGTCCAGCTCCTCCAGGTGGTGCCACCGGAAGAGGAAGCGCATGAAGTCTTGCGCGCTGAGTGGCTCGATCTCCTTGCGCAGCCGCCCCACCGTCAGGCGGTGGATTCGCTGCAGGAGGCGCCGATCGCACCACTCCACCACAGCAGGAGTGGAACCCTCGGTCTCCGATACCCTCACCCCGTCCCTCTCCCAGGGGGAGAGGGTCGAACTCGAGTGTGGAATCACTGGCCGGAAACGTCCTCTTAGGATTCCTCCCGTCGACTCCAATTGATGCAACGACAGGTTTATCTCGGACTCGTCTAGTGCCGTCCGCTCCGCCAGCTCCGCCGCTGTCGTCGGACCCAGTAGCTCCATCCACCCTCGCACCACCTGTGACACCGCTGCGTCCTTCTCCACTGGTTTGTCTCCAGGGAGGGGCGTCAGTGCTGGTTGCAATGAGGCCTCGGGGAACAGTGCTCGGATCGCGCTCAGGCGCTCGGCCGGGACCAGGAACCGTCTTGTGTTCGTCTCCAGCCACGCCACCCGCCGCTGCGTCATCAGGCTCGCGACGAAGCGCTTGGGCACGTCCTCCTCGGGCATCAGCACCAGTTGCAGTAGCGCGTCGTGCAACTCGTCCTCGTCCCTCATCGGCGGCGCCGCGTCCCTCACCACCTGCGCGATGGCGTCTGCATCCAGTGCGCCAAACGACGCCGCGTCCTCCGCTGGCAGCGTCCGGCGCAGCACCACGTTGCGCACCCGCCGCTCCTCCGCCGGTGCGTCGTCCAGGAACGTGTAGGGCTGGCTGTTCACCATCTGGTGGGCGAACACGCTCGGCTCGGGCACGTCCCTCGCCACCAGCTTGATGCGCCCATCCTTCATCTGCTTCAGCACCTCGCGCAGGCCGTCGATGTCCATGGCCTCGCGCAGGCAGTCCTCCATCGTCTGCTTCACCAATGGATGGTCCGGCAGCTCGACGTCCGCCCCTCCGTGGTTGTCCTGGCACCCCACCTGCGCCGGGAACACCGCTGCCAGCAAGTCCTCGCTCCGAGCCCTCTGGAGATTCGGCGCCACTCGCTTGCCTGCCGCGAAGCGCGACAGCGACAGCGCTCGCGTCGCGTTCCACCGGAAGCGCGTGCCGAACAGCGGCACCTGCAGCACCGCCTGCACCAGCACCTCCTCCACGTTCGTCGGGTTCAGGAACTCGAAGATGTCCTCCAGTGGGAACGAGTGCTGCTCTCCCAGCGACAGCAGCAGTCCATCCTCCGTCGCCGCCGCCTGCAGCTCGAAGTCGAAGGTGCGGCAGAAGCGCTTGCGCAGCGCCAGTCCCCACGCCCGATTCACCCGGCTCCCAAAGGGCGCGTGGAGGATGAGCTGCATCCCTCCCGCCTCATCGAAGAAGCGCTCGGCCACGATGGTGGTGTGGCTCGGCACCACGCCCAGCGCCTGCTGCCCCGCCTTCAAATACGCGAGCAGCGCGTCCACCGCCGGCGGCGGCACCTTCAGCTCCTTCTCCAGGAAGAGCGCCGCGTCCTTGCGCTGGGTGAGCTCCTCGCGCAGCCGGCCCACGTGCAGGCTCAGCTCGTCCGTGCGCCCTGGCGCCTCGCCTCGCCAGAAGGGCACCGTCGGCGGCTGCCCGTGCGCGTTCTCCACCATCACCGACGCCCCCATCACCCGCTGGATTCGCCACGCCGTTGTCCCCAGCAGGAAGATGTCCCCGGGCGTCGACTCCACCGCGAAGTCCTCGTCCAGCGTCCCCACCACCTTGCCCTCGGGCTCGGCCACCACGTTGAAGGTGAAGGTGTCTGGAATCGCTCCCCCGTTGGTGAGCGCTGTAATCCGCACGCCCCGGCGCGCCTTCAGCCGCTGGTTCACCCTGTCTCTGTGCAGGTGCACCCCCGCACGCCCTCGCCGCAGCGACACGCCCTCCGAGAGCGTCTCCAGCACCTTCTCGTACTCCTCGTACGTCAGGTTCCGGTACGGGTACGCCCGGCGGAACAGGCTGTAGAGCGCCCGCTCGTCCCACTCCTCGCACGCGCACGCCGCCACCACCTGCTGCGCCAGCACGTCCAGCGGCTTCTCAGGTATCCGCACCGCGTCGAGGTCTCCCTCGCGCACCGCGTTCAACAGCGCGACGCACTCCATCAGCTCGTCTCGCGTCTGCGCGATGAGGATGCCCTTCGAGATTCCTCCCTTGTAGTGGCCCGCGCGGCCCACCCGCTGCAACAGCACCGCGATGGAGCGCGTGCTGCCCAGCTGCACCACCAGGTCCACGTTGCCCACGTCGATGCCCAGCTCGAGTGACGCCGTCGCCACCATCACCGACAGCTGCCCCGACTTCAGCCGCTCCTCCGCCGACAGCCGCATCTCCCTCGACATGCTGCCGTGGTGCGCCGCCACCTTGTCCGGCCCCAGCCGCTCGCCCAGATCATGCGCCACGCGCTCGGCCATCTTCCGCGTATTCACGAAGACGAGCGTCGTGCGGTGCTCGCCCGCCAGCGCCACCAGCCGGTCATACACCTGGCCCCACATCTCGTTCGTGGCCAGCGAGCCCAGCTCCGCGTCCGGAATCTCCACCCGCAGGTCCCACGGCCGCTGGTGCCCCACCTGCACCAACCGGCACTCCTCTGCCCGCTCTCCCGTGAGGAAGGCGGCAATCGCCTCCAGCGGCTTCTGCGTGGCTGACAGGCCGATGAGCTGCGGCCTCACCTCGGTGAGTGCCTTCAACCGCTCCAGCGACAGCGCGAAGTGGCTGCCCCGCTTGTCGCGCGCCAGGGCGTGGATTTCGTCCACGATGAGCGTGCACACCCCGCGCAGCGTGGCGCGGGCCCGGTCCGCCGTGAGGTAGAGGTAGAAGGACTCGGGCGTGGTGATGAGGATGTGCGGCGGCCGGCGCACCATCTGCGAGCGCTCCGACGCCGAGGTGTCGCCGGTGCGCACCTGCACCCGCAGCTCCTGGGGCGAGTAGCCCGCGGCGCGAGCCCGCTGCATCAGCTCCTCCAACGGCTGGAGGAGGTTCTTCTGCACGTCATTGCCCAGCGCCTTCAGGGGCGACACGTACAGCACTTGCGTCTGGTCCGGCAGCCGCCCCTCCAACGCCAGGCGGAAGAGCCTGTCCAGTGCCGCGAGGAAGGCGGTGAGCGTCTTGCCGCTACCCGTGGGCGCGGCGATGAGGACGTCGTGCTGCGCCTGGATGAGCGGCCAGCCCTCCACCTGGGGACGCGACGGCTCGCCGAGCCGCTCGGTGAACCACCGCTGCACCACCGGATGGAACGGCTCGAGGGCCGGGTGGACGGTCTGCTGGGACGTGACGAAATCGAGGGCAATCTGGGGGGCCATGGCGCTCTCTCCCTCTGACTGAACACCGGTTTAGGGGAGGCGTCAACGCACCCGCCTGGCCGAGGGGTGGGCAGCCGTGAGCTGGGAACTTCTGTACACTGAAGAACACATGCCCATCGACGAAATCCGCGAATCCAATACGCAGCTCCTCGGTGCCTGGCGCTTCTTCGCTCGACACAGCCCGAACGGCGAGGTGCTCGATCTGCCCGAAGTGCATATCGCCTCGGCCAACGGCATCTGGCAGATGCTGAATATCGCCATGCCCCGAGGCCCCCATGAGACAGCGGAGGAGCTGCAGCGCAGTGCCGCCGCCGCCGCCCGCTACTTCGAGGCCAGGGGGCTCCCGTGGATGTTCGCCGTGTGCGAGGACTGGCTGGCGCCGGGGTTCCGATCTCGGGCCGCCGAGCTGCTCGCCCCCTACGGACTCAATCCGGGCATGGACACCACCGGCATGGCCACCGACCGCCTCGTGGAGCCCGTGCGGCCCCTGCCCGCGCTCGAGTTCCGCCAGGCGGTGGATACACAAGGCCGCAATGACGTGGCGGATATCAACGCGCTCTCCTACGACACGCCACGCGAGCTGGTGCGCGGACCGCTCGACGTGTCGGCCTACTTCGCGGGCGACAACCAGGGCGTGGGCTACGTGAGCTACCGCGACGGAAAGCCCGCGAGCTGCGCAACAGTCCTCCCAGTGGACGGCATCGCCTACGTCGCGCTGGTGGCGACCATGAGTGAGCACCGCAAGCTCGGTTGCGCCGAGGCCGTCATCCGCAAGGCGCTCGACGAGACCCGCCGCACCCAGGGGCTGCAACGCACGACGCTGCACGCCACCCCGGCGGGCTACCCCGTCTACCTGCGCATGGGCTACCGGGCCGTGACGCGCATCCACTTCTACATGGCCGCTGCGAAGGGCCACTGAAGCAGGGCCCGTTGAAGCAGGAAACCCCCCGGGCGCACTTCGCGCGGACTTGTCCGACTGTCGGACAGGTCGGAGAAAAGTGCCGCCGGAGGGCGGGCTCAGGGCTCGAGGGTGAGCAGAAAAGTGTCCACCTCTGCGGACGACCCACTGCCGCACGCGCTCGGGGCTGTTCAGCTACTGCCCGGGCGCACTGAGGAAGCCGCTCTCGACGAAGTACTGGAAGTAGGTACGCAAGAGGGACGAGTCCACCGGCACGCATTCGATGCCACTGCCCTCCAGTCCCTCACGCGTGTTCCGGTGATCCACGCGTCCCCAAGACGAGAACAGCTTCAGCGGCCCCCCTCCGCCCGGCGCGTCGAGCAGATGCGCGAGCGCGAAGAGGGCGTTGTGATCCCGACGTTCGGTATCCCGCCGCAGCTCGTCGAGCCACTCGGCTTGGGACACGCTGCGCAGCTGATAGCCCAGGGTCGCCAGCCAGCCACGCAGGTGCCAGGCCGGCACCGGTCGCGGATGGCTCAAGTGGAAGGTCCGCCCCAGTGACCGGGGCTCGCGCGACAGGTGCGTGATCGCCTTCGCCACGAAGTCCACCGGTAGCAGATCCAGCGTACCATCCAGCTCCGGCATGCTCCCGAGCTGGATGAAACTCTTCAGGGTCCGGGAGACGAAGTCGGTGGTGTTCCAGGCCCCCGTCCGGCTGTGGCCAGCCACGTTGCCCAGGCGGTAGATGGCCACCTGCGCACCCCGGTCGCGCGCCTGCGCCACCAACCGCTCCGCCACCCACTTGCTCTGCGCGTAGCCCGTGCGGAAGCCTGTCGCCCCCTCGAGCCCATCCTCCTCCGCGAGCAGCCCCCCTCCCAAGCGCAGGTGAGGAGGGAAGACGGACAGCGTGGACACGTGGTGGAGCGGCTTCAGCCGTCCCCGACACGCGAGCTCCAGAAGCGCCTGCGTCGCATGCACGTTGGCTGCTCTCAGCTCCCGGTATGGGTGGAGGAAGCTCACCATCGCGCCGCAGTGATAGATGGCGTCGATCCGCTCGGCGAGCGCTTCAAACTGCGTGGGCGAGAGCCCCAGCCCGGGCTTCGACAGATCACCAGGGACGGGTTCGATCCGCTCCCGGAAGCGATCCTCCCAGAGGCCGTAGGCGCGGAGCCGCCGTTCCAGCTTGACCCCCGCCTCCTCTCTCCCCGTGGCGCGGATGAGACAGTGGACGCGCGCGGGCTGCCCGTCCAAGAGCTCCTTCAGCAGGAAGGCTCCGACGAAGCCGGTCGCGCCGGTGAGGAGAAGGTGCCGAGGAGGACGCAACCTCATGGGAGCCGCGCCGCGAGGATCAATCTCCGATGGCAGCACCGCCTCGGCCATCAGATCCACCTCCGCCTCGCCTCTCGACACTGGCGACCGCGCGAGCGCCGCGTCGATGACCGCCGCCATCCCACCAACGGTCGGATCCTCGAGCAGCGCCTGGAGCGACAGCGCGACCCCGAAGGTGGCTCGCGCCCGCACGGCGAACCGGACCGCCAGCAGCGAGTGCCCCCCCAGCGCGAAGAAGCTGTCGAAGGCGCCGGGCGTCTCCCCCCCGCCTAGCAGCTCGAGCCAAAGCGCCGCCACGGCGCGCTCGGTGGCGCTCCGAGGCGGGACGTGCCCGCCTGTGCCTCTCGGGGAGGCCCCCCAGACCGGCGCCGGCAGCGCGCGGCGATCGATCTTACCGTTCGGCGTCAGCGGGAAGCTGGCCAAGGGGACGAACATCGAAGGCACCATCGGCCCAGGCAGCCGCGCCGAGACCCATTGGCGCAGCGCCTCCACGCCCTCCACCTGCTGCTCCACCCTCGGGATGAAGTACGCCACCAGCCGCACATCCTCGGCGGCGTGCGTCCGGGCGACGACCACCACCTGCTCCACCGAGGGATGCCCCACGAGCGTCGCTTCGATCTCGGCCAGCTCGATGCGGTGGCCGCGCACCTTCACCTGATGATCGATGCGCCCGAGGAACTCGAGCCCTCCACCCTCCCGCCAGCGCACGAGATCGCCGGTGCGGTACAGGCGCGCGCCTGGCGTGGCGGAGAAGGGATCGGGAACGAAGCGCTCCGCCGTGAGCGCCGGCTGGCCGAGGTACCCCCGAGCCACCCCCGCGCCGCCGATGAACAGCTCACCCGGGACACCTACCGGAACCGGGTGCCCAGCCGCGTCGAGGACGTAGAGCTCGGTGTTGTCGATGGCGTGTCCAAGCGAGGGTTCAGAGTCCCCGCCCCGGAGGAGTTCCACCGTGGACCAGATGGTCGTCTCGGTGGGGCCGTATAGATTCCAGGCGCTCACGGCCCGCTCCTTGAGCGCACGGGCGAGCGAACGGGACATGGCCTCCCCACCACAGAAGGCGCGCAGCCGTTGGCCCACCTCGGGCCCGGACTGCAACAACATCTGCCAGGTGGTCGGCGTGGCCTGCACCACCGTCGCGCCGCACCTGGCCAGCCCCGCGGCCAGGAGCGCTCCGTCACGTTGCCACTCCTGCGGCGCGATCACCACGCAAGCCCCCACCACCAGCGGCAGGAAGAGCTCCAGCCCCGCGATGTCGAAGGAGAGCGAAGTCAGCGCGACCACCACATCCTCCGGCAGCAGCTCCGGCTCACGTCGCATCGACCGAAGGAAGTTGAGCAGGTTCCGGTGCGTCACCATCACGCCCTTCGGGCGCCCGGTGGAGCCGGAGGTGTAGAGGACGTACACCAACCGGGCCGTGAGCGCCGTCCGCGGAGGCGGCGTGGTGGGCAACGCGGCCAGCTCGGCGCGAACCTGCTCGAGGAGGAGCACCCGCGCCTCCCCCGGGGGGAGTTGGTCGTGCACCGCGGTCTGCGTCAACAGCACGGTCACTCCCGAGTCCGCCATCATGTAGGCCGTCCGCTCGGCCGGGTAGTCCGGATCCAGCGGGACATACGCTCCGCCCGCCTTCAGCACGCCCAGCACCGCGACCAGCATCTCCAGCGAGCGCGAGAGACAGAGCCCCACCCGCGCCTCCGGCCCGATGCCATGGCGCCGCAGCAGGTGGGCGAGCTGGTTCGCGCGCGCGTCCAATTCCCGGTACGTCACACGCTCGTCCCGGAAGATCGCCGCCACCGCCTCCGGGGTGCGCGCCACCTGGGCTTCGAAGATCGTGGGGAGATCGGCGTCGTCCGGCGGCGCCACCCTCGGCCCCTGGCCTCGCGCCAGCAACCCTGACTGCTCCTCCCCGGACAGCATCTCCAAAGAGGCCAGCGCCTTGGAGCCTCCCTCCGTCAGCGCGTGGAGTAACTGAGCCAGGTGTCCCAACAAGCGCTGGATCGCCTCGTCGCTGAACCGGGCGCGCTCGTAGGCGGCCCACAGCTCGAGCGACTCGCCCGGACGCGCCGTGATCGTCAGCGGATAGGGAGAGCGCGCCGCTCCGAAGCGCCGCTCCACGACGAGCCCCGTGTCCGGTGGGCTCCAGCATGCCGCCTCCGCGGGGTAGTTCTCGAAGACGAGCAGGCTCTCGAACAGCGCCTCACCGGGCTTGCCGTCGCACCACCGCTGGACCTCGGTGAGCGGCGTCTGCTCGTGCGCGAGGAGTCCGGCGAGTCGAGCCTGGAGCGCTCGGAGCCAGCCCACGACAGAGGCCTGGGAGGGCACCTCCGCCCTCACGGCCAACGTGTTGAGCAGCAACCCGACGATGCCCTCCACGCCATCCAGCTCGATGGAACGCCCGGACACCGCCAGCCCGAACGTCACTTCGCGCTGACCGCTGTAGCGCTCCAGGAGCACCGCCCACGCTCCCGCCAGCAGCGTGTTCAATGTGATCCGGTGGCGCCCCGCGAAGGCCTTGAGCCGAGCAGTTCGCTCTGGAGGGATCCGCAACGACAGCGCCGCGTCCGGCTCCGACACGCGGCTGGTGGGACGGCGATCCACGCTCAAGGGTGTCGGGGTGGCGCCAGGGCCCAGAGCTCCCCGCCAGAACGAGGACTCCGAAGAGAAGTCACGCGAGCGGATCCAGCGCACGAAGTCCCGGTATGGCCGGACCGGGGGCAGCTCATGGCGCATCCCGGCCCGGAGCGCCGCGTACGTGGCGAAGAGCTCACCCAGCACGAGCGCCGCGCTCCAGCCGTCGAAGACGAGGTGATGCAGGCTCCAGACGACCCAGTACCGTGCCTCGGCCAGCCGGACCACCGTCAGCCGCACCGGCGGCGCGTCCGTGAGCATGAACCCGCGCGCCCGATCCTCCGCGAGGAAGCGCTGGCGTTGCTCCTCGAACGGGAGCGGCTCCTGAGCGCTCCAATCCCTCCACTCGACCGGCGGGAGCTCCCGCGCCTCGACCTGGCGCGGAGCGGAGAGCCCCTCCCACTGAAAGCACGTCCGCAAGCCCGGATGACGAGCCCCCACCTCGCGCCAAGAACGCTCGAAAAGCTCCGGCACGAGCGGCCCACGGAGTTCGAACTCCAGCTGCTCGTGGTACACGCGAGACCCGGGCACGAGCAGCGTGTGGAAGAGCATCCCCTCCTGCATGGGCGACAGTGGATAGGGCTCCGTCTCCACCTCGGACGCGGGCTCCCGTGCGTCCTCCAAGGGCCCCTGAGCAGCCGCGCGCAGCACCCTGGCCAGCTCCGCGATGCTGGGATGACTGAAGAGCTGCGCGGGGCGGCACCCGTAGCCGGCCTCGCGAAGGCGCGCGGCGATCCGGATCGCGAGGATGGAGTCCCCTCCCAGCTCCAGGAAGTGCTCGTCACGCCCCGGGAGCGAGATGCGCAGCACCTCGCCCCAGAGTCGGGACAGGCTCGCCTCCAACGCGTCCCGCGGCGCCTCATGGGGGCGGGCCGGCACCAGACGGTTGAGCTCCGATAGCGCTGGCAACGCGCGGCGATCCACCTTCCCTGTCGGGGTGAGCGGAAGCGCGTCCAGCCGGACGAAGAACGCCGGGATCATGTAGTCCGGCAAGGAGCGCTCGAGGAACGCCCGCAACGCCGAGGGCTCGAGCGGCTCGGGCGCATCCCTCGCGGGGACGACATAGGCCACCAGACGGCTCTCGCCCTCCTCTCCGTGGCGCGCCACCACCACCGCCTCGCGGAGCCCGGGGTGGCCAGCCAGAGCGGCCTCGATCTCGCCCAACTCGATGCGGAAGCCGCGGACCTTGACCTGATGATCGCGGCGGCCGAGGAACTGCAACGTCCCATCCGGCATCCTGCGCACGAGATCTCCCGTGCGGTACAGCCGCGCACCCGGCTCCGCACTGAATGGATCCGGGACGAAGGCGGCGGCAGTGAGGTCCGGGCGCCGGAGGTAGCCCCGAGCCAGCCCCACGCCCCCGATGAGGAGCTCCCCTGCCTCCCCCGGCCCGGCGACGTGGCCCCGCTCGTCCAGCACGTAGAGCCGCGTCTCCGCCACGGGCTCTCCCAGCGGCACGTAAGGGCGCGTCTCCCCCGGGAGGCAGTCCCAGCAGGACGCGTCGATGGTCGCCTCGGTGGGCCCGTATTGGTGGTGAAGCCGCGCCGGCACCCGCGCCAGCACCCGCTCGCACAGGGAGACCGGGACCGCCTCGCCGCCGCAGAAGATGTGCCGCAGCGACACGCAGCGCTCCAGGTCCGGCTCCTCCAGCACCCACCGCAGCAGCGTGGGGCCGAAGTGCGCGACGGAGACGCCCTGCCGTGCGATCAGATCGACCAGGTAGCCGCTGTCGCGTTGTCCGCCCGGCCGGGCCAGCACCAGACGCGCTCCAGCGATCAGCGGCGCGAAGATCTCCCAGACCGAGATGTCGAAGCTCAGGGAGGCCTTCTGCAGGAACGCGTCTCCTGCCCCGAGGGGATAGGTCTCCTGGCGCCAGCGCAGGTGGTTGGCCACCGCCCGGTGCGACACCATCACGCCCTTCGGGTTCCCCGTGGAGCCCGACGTGTAGATGACGTAGGCCAGATGATCGGCGGTGAGCTCGCTGGGGGGCGGAGAGTCGGGCTCGGAAGAGAGCCGAGCCGCCTCCTTCCCGAGATCGACGACGCGGTGGCCACCCCACTCCCACCGAGCGGTCTCTGCGCCCGAGGTCACCAGCACATCCGCGCGCGCGTCCAAGAGGAAGCGCGTCAGGCGCTCCGCCGGATACTCTGGATCGAGCGGCAGATAGGCGCCCGCCGCCTTCCAGATCCCGAGCACACCGATGACCATGTCAATGGAGCGAGGGACGTGCAGCCCCACGATGGACTCGGGCCCAACCCCAAGCCGCCGCAGGTGGTGGGCGAGCCGGTTGGCGCGAGCCTCCAGCTCCCCATAGGACACCTCGCCCTCTTCGGACCAGATCGCGATGGCGTCCGGCGTGTGCCGAGCCTGCGCCTCGACCTGCTCGTGCAGCAGGAGGGAGGCGCGTCGATCCTCTGCCCTGTCCAGGGTGGGAGCATCCCCGAGCGGGAGTCCCCCCCACGGTGTCGACTTAGCCATTCATCACCACCTCGAATACCTCCACCCCCGACACTCGCTCCAGCGAGAGCAGGACGAGGGTCGAGACATCCACCGTCGGGAACGCCAGGGATTCTGCCGTACCACGCGCGGGCCGTGCAAACGCCGATCCACTCGCGCCGCGCCCCGGCAACTCCGCTCGCTTCGACGCGGCGCAGCCAGCGCGAGAGCAAGCCGGATCCCGCCGCCCGGCACATGAAGCTAGGATTGCACGGTGGAGGTTGTCCGTGGACTTGCAACAAATCTCAGAGATCCTGACGCGTCTCGAGCAGCACGAGCTGCGCGCCGCGCGCATCCTGAACATGGTGCCGAGCGAGAACAGCATGTCGGCGCTGGCCAAGCTGCCGATGCTGCTCGATCCATACCACCGCTACTTCTTCAACGACGGGGCGGCGGAGGAGCCCTGGGAGTTCCGAGGCGTGGAGGAGCTGGCGTCGCTGGAGACCGAGCTAGCCAGGCCGCTGCTGCGCGAGCTGGCGGGCGCCGAGCTCGTCAACGTGCGCGCGCTGTCCGGGTTGAACCTGATGACCCTGACGCTGTCGGCCCTGGGCGGCCCTCCTGGCTCGGAGGTGATGCTGCTGTCACGCGCCCAGGGCGGGCACTACGCGACCGCGAGCGTCGCCGCCCGGCTGGGATTGAAGGTCTGCTACGCGACCGGCCCTGACGCACATACCCTCGATGAGACACAGCTCGCCGAGACGCTGCGAGCACGCCAGCCGGGGCTCGTCTACATCGACCAGTCCAACGCGCTGTTCCCCCTGGACGTCGAGCGGATCGCCCGCATCGTCCGGCACGAGGCCCCGAGCACCCTCCTCCACATCGACGCGAGCCACTGGATGGGCCTGATTCTCGGCCGCCAGCTCCTCAACCCGCTCGCGGCAGGTGCCGACTCGTTCGGCGGCTCCACCCACAAGACGTTCCCGGGGCCACAGAAGGCCCTCTTCGCCACCAACCGACGGGATCTCTTCGAGCGCTTCCGGGCGACCCAGCAGTACATGGTGAGCAGCCACCACTTCGGCGCGACCATCAGCCTGGCGTTGGCGCTGCTCGAGTTCAAACACTGCCACGGTGAGCAGTACGCCGCCCAGGTGGTGGTGAACACCCGGCGCTTCGGCGCCGCGCTCGATCGCCTCGGGCTGGAGCTCGATGGCAAGGAGCGCGGCTTCTCGGCCGGCCATCAGCTCTGGATCCGGACGCGAACGTCCGGGGTGGACGCATTCACCGCGAGCCAGCGGCTGTTCGACGCGGGCATCCGCACCAATGCCTATCCGTCGCTGCCCGGGATCTCGGAGCCGGTGCTCCGGGCAGGCCTGAATGAGCCCACGTACCACGGGCTCGTCGCCGACGATATGGAGGAGCTCGCCGAGCTCTTCGTGGCGGCGATCCGCCAAACGCAGCCCGCAGAGCAGATCTCCAGCCGCGTGGCGGCGATGCGCGCGCGCTATCGCTTCCCCTACCGCTTCCCGTCAGACGATCCGAAGCTGCTTGAGCAGGCGATGCGCCTGGTGCGTGTGGCGCTGACGCAGCCCAGGGAGTGAGCACCATGGAATTGGTCCCCTTCACGAACGAGCACCTGGACGCGGCCTCCTCGCTGCTCGCCCTGCGGCACCGCGCCCACCGGGCCGCGCACCCCCTGCTACCCGCCGCGCCCGAGGAGCCTGCCGAGGCGCGGCGGCTCCTGGAAGCACTCCGAAAGCGGCCGCGCACGAGCGGCTTCGCCGCGCTCCAGGGTGGGCGACTCATCGGCTTCGCGCTTGGGACGCTGCGGATCGACACCACCTGGGGACGCTCCGCCTGGCTGTTCGCCCCCGGCCACGCGCTCGCGCCCGGAGCGAGCCCCGAGGTGTACCGCGAGCTGTACGCGACCCTCGCCAGGCAGTGGGTCCGGGCCGGCTGCTTCGCCCATGTCGCCCTCCTCCCGGCCAGTGATCGCCCCGCGGTCGAGACCTGGAGCAGCCTCGGCTTCGGGCACGAGCAGGTCCACGCGCTCCGGTCCCTGGACGCAGTGGTGTCCCCATCTGGCGCCCCGGAGCAGGGCGTGCGGCTCCGCCGCGCGGGAATGGAAGATCTGGACCGACTCCTGGAAGTGGCGGGGCTCGTCTCGGAGCACCAGCGCGAGTCACCGGTCTTCGCGCCGTACCTGCCCGAGTTCTCCGAGGACTGGCCGCAGGACTACACGGAGCTGCTCCAGGGGGAGGCCGATCGCATCTGGCTCGCGGAGCAGGCCGGTCGGCTGCTCGGGTTCGCCATCTTCAGCCCGGCTGAACCAACCGCCGACGATCTGCTGACTCCTCCGGAGAGCGTCAGCTTCACCGTGGGCGTCACCCGCGAGGAGTTCCGCCGCCGCGGGATCGGCCGTGCGCTGTTCGCGTGCGGCCTGGAAGAGGCCCGACGCATGGGGTTCCGCTCCTGCATCGCCGACTGGCGTTCGACGAACCTGACCGCCTCCCGAGCGTGGCCGCGCCTGGGCTTCACTCCAGCGCTCTACCGGATGACCCGCCGGATCGACGAGCGCGTGGCCTGGGCGCGCGGCCACTTTGGCGCCACCGATTGAATTGCCCATGAAAGAACGGTACCTCTCGCCTGCCCGCCCCTCCAGGCGGCGCGTCACCATCACGAACCGGACGGGCTGACCGATGACACACAACGCCATCGAAGACATCTACCCGCTCTCGCCCCTGCAACAGGGGATGCTCTTCCACAGCCTGTACGCCCCCGAGGCCGGGCAGCACCTCCTCCAGATCACCTGCACGCTCGAGGGTGCCGTGGAGCTGGCGCATTTCGAGGCGGCGTGGCAGCACGTCCTCGACAGGCAACCCGCGCTGCGCACCTCGTTCACCTGGGAGGAACTGGAGGAGCCGCTGCAGGTCGTCCACCGCTCCGTCTCCGTGCCGCTCACCCGGCGGGACTGGAGCCACCTCACACCGGAGGCACAACGCCGTGAGGTGGCGAGCCTGCTCGAGGAGGATCGCCGGCGCGGGTTCGAGCTCGGCCAGACGCCGCTCATGCGGCTGCTGCTCGCGCGTACTGGCCCTCGGACGCACACGTTCATCTGGAGCTGCCACCACCTGCTGCTGGACGGCTGGTCGCTCGGGCTGCTGCTGAAGGAGTGCCTCGACGCGTATCACGCGCTCGCCCGGGGCAAGCCTCCCGCGCGCACCGTCACGCGCCCCTACCGCGACTACATCGCCTGGCTCAAACAGCAATCGGTCGAGCAGGCAGAGGACTTCTGGCGCAAGCAACTGGCCGGGTTCTCCGCGCCCACGCCCCTGCCGGTCGCACGGGCCACGACGGGCGAGGGGCCCTCGCACGGGCGCTCCTCCCTCGCGCTGTCCGAGGAGACCTCGGAGCGACTCCGCGCGCTTGCCCGCACGCACGCGCTGACGCCCAACACCCTCTTCCAAGGGGCATGGGCGCTCCTCCTCAGCCGCTACAGCGGCCAATCGGACGTCGTCTTCGGCACCACGGTGGCCGGACGTCCCGCCAGCCTGGAGGGCTCGCACTCCATGGTGGGGATGTTCATCAACACCCTGCCGGTGCGGACGCGGGTCGATCCGGATGCCCTCGCGCTGTCGTACCTCCAACAACTCCAGCGAGAACAGGCCGAGGCGCGCCAGTACGAGTACAGCTCGCTCGTGCAGATCCACGGCTGGAGCGAGGTACCGCGCGGCCAGAACCTCTTCGAGACGCTGCTCGTCTTCGAGAGCTTCCCCTTCTCCCGCGCCGAGCCGCCGCCGGACGGAGGCGCCACCGTCACGGACGTCGAGACCCACGACTTCACCAACTACACCCTCGACATCGACGTCGTCCCCGGCCCCGCCTTCACCCTCGTGGCGAGCTATGATCGCCAGAGGCTCGACGACGCGACGCTCAAGCGACTGCTGGAGCACTACGCCCGACTGCTCGAGGAGCTGGCCCGCGCCCCCGAGCGGCGCCTGAGAGAGTTCTCCATGCTCTCGGACGCCGAGCTCCATCAGGTCCTGATCGACTGGAACCGGCAACGGGCGGATCATCCCCTCGACAGCTCCATCCAGGAGCTGATCCAGGAGCAGGTCGCGCGGACCCCGGACGCGATCGCCGTGACCCACCGCGCCAACCAGCTCACCTACCGCGAGCTCAACGCCCGGGCGAACCAGCTGGCGCATCCCCTCATCACCGAGGGCGTGGGCCCGGATACCGTCGTCGCGCTGCTCGGCGACCGAGGCGTGGACTTCCTCGCCGCAATCGTCGGAATCCTCAAGGCGGGCGGTGCGTACCTCCCGCTGGATCCGGGCCACCCCGCCGAGCGACTGGCGCAGATCCTGGGGCAGAGCCGGACTCCGGTGGTGGTGGTGTCCCGAGAGCGTCGCGCGCTGCTCGACGCGGCGCTCGCGCTCCTGCCCGCTGAAGCCCGACCGCGCGCACTGGAGATCCCAGAGCTGCTGGAGCGCCGGGCCCCAACTGACAATCCGCCGCGCCGCAGCCACGGGCGGGATCTGGCGTACGTCATCTATACCTCCGGCTCCACTGGCGCTCCCAAGGGCGCCATGCTGGAGCACGCCGGGAAGATCAACCACCTGCGCGGCATGATCGACTTCCTGCGGATGACCCCGTCGGACGTCATGGCGCAGACGGCCTCGCAGTGCTTCGACATCTCGGTCTGGCAGTTCCTCGCGCCGCTGTTGGTGGGAGCGCGGGTCCAGATCCTCGACACCGAGCTGGCGCGGGATCCCGCGAGCTTCCTCTCGGAGCTGGACCGGACGGGAATCACCGTCCTCGAGGTGGTCCCCTCGCTGTTGACGGCGATGGTCGAGCAGCTCGAGCTGATGGAGCCGGCGCGGCTGCCGATGCCGTCGCTCCGCTGGATCATGCCCACCGGAGAGGTGCTCCCGCCCGCGCTCTGCAGGCGGTGGCTGAAGCTGTACCCACGCGTGCCGCTGCTCAACGCCTACGGCCCCACGGAAACCTCGGACGATACGAACCTCTACACGGTGTCCCAGCCGCCACCGGAGAACGAAGAGCGCGTTCCGGTGGGCTACTCGCTCCCGAACCTGACGATGTACATCCTGGATCCAGGGCTGCGTCCGGTGCCCATCGGGCTCGCGGGGGAGCTGTACATCGGCGGCGTCGGAGTGGGCCGCGGATACCTGAACGATCCCGTGCGCACGGCGGCGGCGTTCCTGCCGGATCCGTTCTCCGACGTCAGCGGCGCGCGCTTCTACAAGACGGGCGACATCTGCCGCTACCGCCCGGATGGGAGCATCGAGTTCCTCGACCGGGCGGACTTCCAGGTGAAGATCCGTGGCTACCGCGTGGAGCCCGGCGAGGTGGAGGCGGTGCTCACACGCCACTCGGCGGTGAAACAGGCCGTGGTGGTGGCGCGAGAGCTTCCCGCCCGCGGCAAGCAGCTCGTCGCCTACGTGGTGCCACGCGAGGGCGCTTGGCCCGGCGCGCCAGGAGGCGACACCCACGCCCACCGCGAGGGCCTCACCTCCCTGCGTGAGTTCCTCCAGGAGCACCTGCCGCATTACATGATGCCGTCCGCCTTCGTCGTGCTGTCCACGTTGCCGCTGAACGCCAACGGGAAGGTGGACCGCAAGGCGCTGCCCATGCCAGACGCCGCCTCCTCCCAGGAGTCTCGCGCGCTCACGCCGCCCCGCAGCAACGTGGAGGAGCAGCTCGTGGCGCTCTGGCAGGAGGTGCTGTCTCGCGAACCGATCGGCGTCGAGGATGACTTCTTCGAGCTCGGAGGGCACTCGCTACTGGCGGTTCGCGCCCACTCCAGGCTGCGCGAGCTCTTCGGCATCGACCTGCCACTCCGGTCCCTGTTCGAGCTGACCACCGTGGCCCGTCTGGCCGAGAAGATCGAGGCCATCCGCTGGGCGAACTCGGCCCCCTCCGGGGATGAGCCGGAAGATGTCGAGCGCGACGAGGTGGAGCTGTGACAGTCCTCGAGCTGGTCACGGGGCTGCGTCAACGCGGTGTGCGGCTGTGGCTGGAGCAGGATCAGCTCCGGTGCAGCGCCCCCAAGGGAGTGCTCACCGAGGAGCTGCGTGCCTCCTTGAGCGCCCGCAAGGCGGAGCTGATCGACTTCCTTCGGGAGGCGCGGATGGCCTCCGCCACCGGCTCCGTCATCCCGAGGGCATCGCGTCCCCCGAGGATTCCCCTCTCATTCGCGCAGCAGCGGCTGTGGTTCCTCGACCAGCTCGAGCCGAACAGCCCCCTGTACAACATGGCGGCGCCGCTCAGGTTGCGCGGCCCGCTCGACGTGGAGGCGTTCCGGCGCGCCTGCACCGAAGTGGTGCGCCGCCACGAGTCGCTGCGCACCACCTTCCAGAAGATCGAGGACCAGCCCTTCCAGGTCATCGCCGCCCCCGCTCCCCACCCTGTCCCGCTGGTGTCGCTCGAGGCGCACCCGCCCGCCGAGCTCGAGACGATCATCTCCAGGATGGTGCGGGAGGAGGCCTCGCAGCCATTCAATCTGGCGCGAGCTCCGCTCGTACGGACCACCCTGCTGCGGCTGGCCCCGGACGATCACGTGCTGCTGCTCACCGTCCATCACATCATCTCCGATGGCTGGTCCGAGACCGTGCTCGTGCGGGAGATGGCCGCGATCTACACGGCAGCGGTAGCCGGCACCGAGCCCTCGCTGCCGGAACTGCCCATCCAGTACGCGGACTTCGCGATCTGGCAGCGGAGCTGGCTCCAGGGCGAGGTGCTCGAAAGCCAGCTCTCGTACTGGCGGCGACAGCTCGCGGGCGCGCCGCAGGTCCTGGAGCTGCCCTCGGACCGGCCGCGCCTGGCAACGCGCACCGGCGAGGGCGCCAGCCTGTGGTCCCTCATCCCAGCGGAGCTGGCGGAGGCTCTCCGGGCGCTGGCCCGACGCGAGGGCGCGACGCTGTTCATGATGCTGATGGCGGCGTTCCAAGCGCTCCTGCACCGGTACACCGGCCAGGACGACATCGTCGTAGGCACGGACGTGGCGAACCGCAGCCGCGCCGAGACCCAGGGGTTGATTGGCTTCTTCATCAACCAGCTCGCGCTGCGCGCCCGCTTCGGGGGGGACCCCTCCTTCCGGGAGCTGCTCGGGCAGGTGCGCGCCACGGCGCTGGACGCATACGCCCACCAGGACCTGCCCTTCGAGGAGCTGGTCAAGGCGATCAACCCCGAGCGGAGCCGCAGCCACTCGGCCATCTTCCAGGTGAAGCTGCTGCTCCAGGACGTGGCGCTCTCGGAGCTGTCGCTGCCTGGGCTCACGATCCAACCGGTAGAGGTGGAGCAGACCTCCGCGAAGCTGGACCTCACCGTCTTCGTGGCGGAGACACCACGGGGCCTGGAGTGCAAGTGGGAGTACAGCACGGAGCTGTTCGAGGAGGGCTCCATCCGCCGGATGATCTCGCACTACGAGCGGCTCCTGGCCGGCGTGGTGACGGCCCCTGGCCGCCGTGTCTCCGCGCTGCCGCTCCTGTCCCCGGACGAGGAGCGCCAGCTCGTCGTCGAGTGGAACGCCACCCGGACCGAGCCCCCGCGCGCCACCTCCGTCCATGCGCTCTTCGAGGAGCAGGTCCGGCGGACGCCCGAGTCCCTGGCGATCCTCCACGAGGGCACCGCGCTCCGCTACCGCGAGCTGAACGAGCGGGCGAACCAGCTCGCAAGGCGCCTGCGGGTGATGGGCGTCGGCCCCGAAACGGTGGTCGGCCTGTGCCTCGAACGCGGCCCGGAACTGGTGGTAGGCCTGCTCGGCATCCTCAAGGCGGGCGGCGCCTACCTCCCGCTCGATTCCACCTACCCCGCAGAGCGGCTCGCCTTCATGCTCCAGGACGCCCGCGTCCCGGTGCTGGTGACCCTCGAGCGGCTCGCCGATGAGCTCCCCTCGCAAGGCGAGCAACTGCTATGCCTGGACACGGAGCAGGAGGCGCTGGAGCACGAGGACACGTCGGATCCGGAGTTCCCCATCACCGCGGGGAACCTGGCGTACGTCCTCTACACCTCGGGCTCCACCGGCAGACCGAAGGGGGTGATGATCGAGCACCGCGGGGTGGTGAACTACCTGGACTGGTGCGCCCGTGCGTACCGCGTGGCGGAGGGTTCGGGAGCGCCGGTGCACTCATCCGTCTCCTTCGACCTGACGGTGACAAGCCTCCTCGCACCGTTGGTGACGGGGCGCGCGGTGACACTGGTGTCGGAGGACGACCGGCTGGAGGGACTGGCGAAGGCGCTCCGCTCGCAGGCGGACTTCAGCCTGGTCAAGCTGACTCCGACGCACCTGAGGCTGCTCGCGCGGCAGCTCGACGCGACCACGCTCGCCGGGCAGACGCGCGCGCTCGTCATTGGCGGGGAGGCGTTGACCGCCGAAATGCTGGAGCCCTGGAGGACACACGCTCCCGGGACGCGCCTCATCAATGAGTACGGCCCGACCGAGACGGTAGTGGGCTGCTGCATCCACGAGGTCGAGCCGGGGAGCACCCACGCGGGCTCGCTCCCTATCGGTCGGCCCATCGCGAACACGCGGCTCTACGTGCTCGACGAGCACCTGCGCCTCGTCCCGGTGGGCGTGCCCGGGGAGCTCTACATCGGGGGGGACGGCGTGGCCCGCGGCTACCTCGATCGGCCGGAGCTGACCTCGGAGCGCTTCGTACCAGATCCGTTCGGCGACCTCCCCGGCGCCCGGCTCTACCGGACCGGGGACCGGGTGCGCCGCCTCCCGGATGGAGTCCTGGACTTCCTCGGCCGCAGGGATGAGCAGGTGAAGGTGCGCGGGTACCGGATCGAGCTGGGAGAGCTCGAGGCCGTGCTCGGCCAGGACCCCAACGTCCGCGAGGTGGTGGCGGTCGCTCGCGAGGACATCGAAGGCAGCA
This sequence comes from Archangium minus, assembly GCF_044360475.1. NCBI lineage: Bacteria > Pseudomonadati > Myxococcota > Myxococcia > Myxococcales > Archangiaceae > Archangium > Archangium minus. Next base: position 1,993,782 of record NZ_CP043494.1, on the reverse strand, counting down.
AGCGGCTGGTGGCCTATGTGGTGCCGGAGCAGAACGTGGCCGTGGACCCCGAGGCGCTGCGCCAGCTCGCCCGCGCGAAGCTCCCGGAGCACATGGTCCCCTCGGCGGTGGTGCAACTGGACGCGCTGCCCCTGACACCGAACGGAAAGGTGGATCGCGCGGCGCTCCCCGCGCCGGAGACAGTCACGCGGAAGGAGCGCCACACCTACGTCGCGCCGCGGAGCGGTGCGGAGGCCCTGCTGTGCTCCCTTGGGGCCGAGGTCCTGCGCCTGGAGCGGGTCGGCATCCGCGACAACTTCTTCGAGCTCGGCGGCGACTCGATCCTGGCCGTGCAGCTCATCGGCCGGGCGAACCGGGTCGGCCTGCACCTGACTCCGAAGCAGCTCTTCGAGCACCAGACGTTCGAGGAGCTCGCGGCGGTGGCAGGCACCGGCGGGGCCATCACCGCGGAGCAGGGGCTGGTCACGGGCGACGTCCCGCTCACCCCGATCCAGCGATGGTTCTTCCGTCAGCCCCAACCCGCGCCCCACCACTTCAACCAGGCCGTGCTGCTGGAGACGCGCGAGCCCTTCCGTCCGGCGCTCCTCGAGCCGGCGATCCGGGCGATCCTCGCCCACCATGACGCGCTCCGGCTGCGCTTCGAGTCCACCGAGCACGGCTGGACCCAGCGCTGCGTCGAGCCGGATCCCGCTCAGGTCGTCAGCATGTTCGAGCTCTCGGGACTGCCGCCAGAGCAGCAGCGCCGCGAGCTGGAGGCCACCGCGGCACGGCTGCAGGAGAGCCTCGATCTCCAGCGGGGTCCGTTGCTGCGGGCCGCGTGGTTCGACCTCGGCCACGGGGCGGGACGCCTGCTGCTCCTCGCCCACCACCTGGCCGTGGACGGCGTCTCCTGGCGCGTCCTGCTAGAGGATCTCCAGACGGCGCACCGGGAACTCCTACAGGGCCGCGAGCTCGTCCTCCCCGCGAAGACCACTTCGTACCAGCACTGGGCCAGGCGGCTGCACGAGTACGCGGCCACTCCCGCTCCCGCCTTCGACTACTGGAGCCGGCTGGAGCTCTCCAACGTGACGCGGCTCCCGGAGGAGGTACCCGGGGCGTCGACCACCCGTGACACCGTCGCGGACGCCCGGACCCACTCCGTGGAGCTCGGCGAGGAGGAGACGTCCGCGCTCCTCCGCGAAGTGCTCGAGACGTTCCACTGCGGGATGAACGATGTCCTGCTCACTGCGCTCGCATCCGCGCTGGCGCACTGGACGAACAACCGCAAGTGGCTCGTGGATCTCGAGGGCCATGGTCGGGAGCCGCTGTTCGATGACGTGGACCTCTCGCGGACGGTGGGGTGGTTCACCTCGATCTTCCCCGTCGTGCTCGAAGCGCCCGCGGGCGGTGAGCTGCTGGAGGTGCTGGAGTCCGTGAAGAACCGACTCCAGAGCATCCCGAACCAGGGCATCGACTTCGGCATCCTGCGCTACCTGCGCCAGGAGGACGAGGATGCGGCGCCCACGAGCGAAGCGCAGGTGGTGTTCAACTACCTGGGGCAGCTCGATCAGGTGTTCGCGGGCGACGACCTTTTCCGGCCCGCGGAGGAATCGCCAGGCCCGACCGTCAGCCCGAGGGCTCCGCGCACTCACGCGCTCGAGGTCAGCGGGTTCATCCACGGCGGCCGGCTGAGGGTGGGCTGGACGTACAGCGAAACCCGCCACCGCGCCGAGACGATCGCGCGGCTCGCGGAGCGCTTCCTCCAGACGCTGCGGGAACTCGTCGCGCTCGCACGCGAGGACGGGCTCCGGGGCCGTGCGGCCCGCTTCCCGCTCGCGCGTCTGGCGCCGAGAACTCTCGAACTCCTGCTGAAGGACGCGCCCGATGCGGAGGATGTGTACCCGCTCGTGCTCGGCCAGCGCGAGATGTTCGAGCACACGCGAGCGCACCCCGGAGCGTGGGCCTACTTCACCCAGCTCTCGTGCCGGCTGGTGGGGCGCTTCTCGCCGGATGCCTTCGTCGCGGCCTGTCAGCGGGTGATGGAGCGGCACCCAGCGCTCCGAAGCTCGGTGGCGCTGGAGGGGCTGGCCGAGCCCTTCCAGCTCGTTCACCGTCAGCTCGTGCTCCCCGTCGAGTGGCTCGACTGGACGGGACGGACGGAGGACGAGGCGCGCGCCGCGTTGGAGCAGTTGCTCGAGACGGACCGAGAGACAGGCTTCGTCGCGGGCCGCCCGCCGATGCTACGGCTCACGTTCGTCCAGCTCGCCCCCGAGGTAGTCCACCTCGTGTGGAGCAGCCACCACGGCATGCTCGATGGCTGGAGCATGTCCCTGCTGCTGGAAGAGGTGTTCACGGTGTACGGCGCCCTCTTGCGCGGGGCCCCCGTGGAGTTGCCGCCGCGACCGCCCTTCCGGGAGCTCGTCGCCTGGCTGCAACGCCAGCAGTCCTGGCGCGCCGAGGCTTACTGGAGGCGCGTATTGGCGGACGTGAAAGAACCGGCAGCGCTCTCCCGTCCTCCGAGCAACCGACCGCTCCTGCCGGAGCATGAGCGATATGCCGAGCACACGATCGAGCTGGCGCCAGCCACCACGGAAGCGCTCCAGGAGCTGGCGCGGGCGCACCGGCTCACGGTGAACACCCTGGTCCAGGGTGCGTGGGCGCTGGTGCTGGCCAGTCACCACCGCACCCAGGACGTCGTCTTCGGAGTGACCGCGGCCACGCGCCCCGTGAACATCCCGGGAGTGGAGGAGATGGTCGGGCATCTGATCAACACGCTCCCGACCCGGGTGCGGCTGGCACCGGACGCCTCCGCCCTCGAATGGCTGTCGGAGCTGCAGGCCCAGCAGGTGGAGCAACGTCAGTTCGAGCATGTCCCGCTCTCGGCGGTGCGGCGCTGGGCCGGACTGCCGGACGACAGCCCCGTGTTCGACAGCATCCTGCGCTTCGAGAACTACCCCATCCGCTTCGTCCTCGAGCGCGCGGCGCCGGGCTTCTCGGTCGAGGCGCTGCGCATCATCGATCGCTGGCCCTACCCGCTATCTCTGGTGGCCATCCCGGGCCCCCCGTTGAGGCTCGAGCTCGGCTGGCAGCGCGATCGAATCGACGAGGCCACGGCCACGCGCGCGCTGGAGCAACTTCGGCACGTGCTCGAGCGTCTCCTCGTGGACCCTCGGCAGAAACTTTCCGTGCTGATGGGGCCTCCGAGACGCTCTTGAGAGCGCGTGGCGCTGGTTGAACCAGGGGGCGACGTCTGCAAGAATCCGCCCAAACCGCGCGTCCGTACGTAGCGGCCGAGGTGAGCGTTTCCGTCCCATCCTGGAAGCAGCTTCACCTCACCGTGGCGAGGCGGATCCGGCGGCGGCGAGCCGAACCACAAGGAGCAGTCATGGCGGAGTCGACACGTCGCGATTGCATCATCATCGGATACAACGAGACCCCATTCGACGAGTACGAGGCCGGGCTCAGGCGCTACGGCGAGGACTCCGAGGCGTACCGGGATCTGAAGTTCAGCTTCGTCGAGCTCGAAGGCCGGCGCCTCAACTACGTGGACCTGCTGAACCACGTCTATCGCAGGGCCCTGCCCTCGGGGAGGCATCACCCGGAGTTCCGCTCCGGAGACATCCCGAGCCTCGCGGCCGTCTACCTCTCCAGCTTCCTGCGCCGCCGCGGCCATGACGTGACGTACCTCAACCTCTTCCAGCACGAGAAGGAGCGGCTGGCCGAGTTGCTCGCGCAGAACCCCCGCGCGGTGGCCATCACCACCACCTTCTACGTCCTCAATGATCCCGTCATTGAGATGGTGCAGTTCATTCGCCGGCACAACCCCGAGGTCCGGATCATCGTCGGCGGTCCGCTCATCTCCAACCATCACCGGCGGTACGAGGGGAACGAGCTCGCGGTGGTGCTCGACGATCTCGGCGCGGACATTTACGTCGTCGAGAGCCAGGGCGAGCTCACGCTCTCGCGGGTGCTCGAGCGGCTGAGGGCGGGCCAGGATCTGGAGGATGTTCCCAACATCATCTACCCCGCCAGCGGCGGCCCCGTTCGCGCGGGGCGCTACCGGCTCAACCCACCGCAGGCGGAGAACAACTCGCTCGACGAGAACTTCATCGACTGGCGCGGTGTGGCGGAGGGCTCGCTGGGGCCCACGCTCCAGACCCGCACCGCCCGGAGCTGCGCGTACAGCTGCTCGTTCTGCGCCTACCCCATGCGCGCCGGCAACCTCACCCTCGCGGGCATGGATTCGGTGGAGCGCGAGCTGGAGGCCATGGCCGAGCTGGGCACCCGGAACGTCGTCTTCATCGACGACACGTTCAACGTGCCGCTGAAACGCTTCAAGGAGCTGTGCCGGTTGCTGATCGAGCGCCGGTACGGCTTCAACTGGTTCTCCTACTTCCGCTGCAGCAACTCGGACGACGAGGCCGTGGATCTGGCGGCGCAGAGCGGGTGCCGCGGCGTCTTCCTGGGGATCGAGTCCGGCTCGCCGCGGATCCTGAGCAACATGAACAAGGCCGCCACGGTCGACAAGTACGTGAACGGCATGAAGCGGCTGCATGCCAACGGCATCCTCACCTTCGCCTCGTTCATCCTGGGCTTCCCCGGCGAGACGGCGGAGACCGTCGATGAGACGCTCGCGTTCCTCCAGGAGACCCGGCCGGACTACTACCGCGCGCAGCTCTGGTACTGCGAGCCCGGCACCCCCGTGGACGCGAAGCGACAGCAGTACGGAATCTCCGGCCAGGGCTTCATCTGGCGACACGCCACCATGGAGAGCCTCGAGGCGATGGATCACATCGACCGGCTGTTCCTCACGGTGAAGGACTCCTCGTGGTTGCCGCAGTGGTCGTTCGACTTCTGGATCATCCCCTACCTGCTCGGGCGGGGGCTCCAGATGGATCAATTCAAGGCGCTCATGCGGCTGGCCCACCAGCTCCTGGCCCTGGAGATCGCCTCCGTCCCTCCGGAGGAGAAGCGCGTCCGGCAGCGGGACTACGTGGGGCAGATGGAGGCGCTGGTCCGCCAGTGGAGCGAAACCTCCCCACAGGCGGCGTCCATCGGGCGATGATGGAACAGGCGGGGCCTGTCGCCGGACAGAGGTCGGCGATCCCCGCGTGACGTTCGGGAGATCGCAAGTGAGCATCGAAAGGTATCGGCTCTCGCCCCAGCAGCTTCGCCTGTGGCGGTTGCACGGCAGGAACCAGCCGCTCCGGGTCCAAGCCCTGATGCGCATTGAGGGGGCGCTCCGCCCGGACGCGCTCGAGCGCGCGGTGGCCCGACTCGTCGCGCGCCACGAGGTGCTCCGGACCCGCTTCCCGACGCTACCCGGGCTCGACACCCCGGTGCAGGAGATCGCCGCGAGCGGTGAGGCGGAGTGGGACCGGGTGGATCTCCGCGCCTTTCCCGCCGCCACGCGCGAGGAGCGCGCCCGCGCCCACTTCGAGCAGGTGGCCCAGCGTGCCTTCGCGCTCGATACCGGCCCCGTGCTGCGCGTGGTCCTGATGACGCTGGACACCGGGCAGCACCTGCTCGGACTGGTGGCCCCGGCGCTGTGTGCCGACGCCGCCACCCTGCGGCGGCTCTGCGTGGAGTTGCAGCGGGACCATGCGGGGCAGGCGCAAGGCCCGGCACAGGACGAGGAGCCGACCTCGCACCTCTCCTTCTCCGAGTGGCAGAACGAGCTGCACGAGGAGCTGGCGGACCGCGCCCACCCCGCCGCCATCTTCTGGGAGAAGCACGGGAGAACCACGGGCGCGGCGGTGACGCTGCCCTTCGAGTCCCCCACGAGCATGGCGCGGACGTTCGACCCGGCCTCGCTGGAGCTGACGCTGAGCGGCGGGCAGCTGGAGCGGCTCGACGCGGCGGCGCGCGAGCTGGGGTGCACACTCGACGGGTTGGTGCTCGCCACCTGGAGCGCGGAGCTCTGGAAGCTGACCGGCCAGGCGGACCTGGTGCTGGGACTCCAGAGCGACGGGCGCGAGCACGCGGAGCTGGCGGAGCTGGCCGGCCCCCTCGCGCGATGGGTGCCGCTGCGCGCCCGCCTCGACGCGGCCCAACCTCTGGGCGAGCTGGCCCTGCAGCTCCAGCAGGCGCAGCGCGAGGTGCTGGAGTGGCAGCGCTACTACAGCTGGCCCACCGCGGACGGCGAGCGTGTGCCCGGCCGCGACTTCCCCGCCATCGGCTTCCGCTGGGAGGACCTCTCGGAGGCAGCGCTTGAGGGCACTGGGGAGCTCCGGCTCGAGCAAACGCGCGCCTACGTTGATCAGTTCAAGCTGTGCCTCTGCTGCACGCGGACGCCCTCCACGCTAACGCTCGAACTCCAGTCCGATCGCTCCCTCTTCCCGCCCGCCGCCGCCGAACAGGTGCTCGGGCAACTCGAGGCGCTCCTGGAACAGCTCTCCCACGCGCCCCGCGCACGGCTGGAGGAGCTGGATCCCGTGAGCCCCCGCGAGCGGGCGCGGTTGCTGGTGGACTTCAACGCCACGGCCCGGGAGCACCCCGCGCGCTGCGTCCACACCTGGTTCGAGGAGCAGGCCGCGCGCCATCCGAATCGGGTGGCGCTCGTGTACGAGGAGAGCACGCTCACCTATGCGCAGCTCGACGCGTGGGCCAACAAGGTAGCGCACGGGCTCCGCCGCCGGGGTGTGGGCCCGGAGACACGCGTGGGGCTGTGCCTCAACCGCTCGCTCGAGATCATGGTCGGCATCCTGGCCGTCCTGAAGTCAGGCGGGGCCTACGTCCCGCTCGATCCGGCCCAGCCCCGGCAGCGACTCACCGGGCTGATCGACGACATCCAGGCGAAGGTGCTCCTCACCCAGAAGCGGCTGCGCGAGACGGTGCCAGCGACCGAGGGGCACGAGGTGCTGTGCCTCGATGAGGAGTCCACCTTCGCCGAGGAGCCCTCAGACGCTCCGAGCGGCGGCGCCCTCCCGGAGCACCCCGCGTACGTCCTCTTCACGTCCGGCTCCACCGGCCGCCCCAAGGGCGTCGTCGTCGAGCACCGGCAGCTCCACAACTACGTGGCAAGCGTGATGGAGCGGCTGGAGCTGCCCGAGGGCGCGGCCTACGCCACCGTCTCCACCTTCTCGGCGGACCTCGGTAACACCGTCATCTTCCCCGCGCTATGCAATGGGGGAACCCTGCACGTCATCTCCGCCGAGCGCGCGTCGGATCCGGCAGCCTTCGTGGAGTACGTCCGGCGCAACCCGATCGACGTGCTCAAGATCGTCCCCAGCCACCTGCGCGCGCTCGCGAGCGCTGGCGCAACCGAGGCCCTCCTCCCGCGGCAGCGACTCGTGCTCGGCGGCGAGGTGACGCCCCGCGCGTGGGCCGAGCAGCTGCAAACCCAGGCGCCGGGGTGCCGGATCTACAACCACTACGGGCCCACCGAGACGACGGTGGGTGTCATGACGTTCCGGATGGATCCATCGCGGCCCTTCGTCGCGGCCAGCACCCTCCCGCTCGAGCGCCCCGTCGACAACACCCAGGTCTACGTGCTCGACGCGAGGCTGCGCCCTGTGGCGGTGGGCATGGCCGGCGAGCTCTACATCGGCGGCGCGGCGCTCGCCCGCGGGTACCTCAACCGCCCGGACCTGACCGCGCAGGCGTTCCTCCCCAATCCGTTCAGCACCACGCCCGGGGCGCGGATGTACCGGACGGGGGATCTCGCCCGCCACCTGCCCGATGGCACCCTCGAGCACCTCGGCCGGGCGGACAACCAGGTGAAGTACCACGGCTACCGCATCGAGCTGAGCGAGCTGCGCCACGCCCTCAACCAGCACCCGCAGGTGCGTGACAGCGTGGTGATGCTGAAGCGGGACACGAACGGCAACGAAGTGCTCGTCGCCTACTACGTCTCGCGCCAGGAGCAGGATCGCGATCAGCTCCGGGCCTTCCTCGCGGAGCGGCTCATCGAGGAGGTGCTCCCGAACACCTACGTGCACCTGAAGAAGCTGCCGCTCACGCTGAACGGGAAGATCAACTACGACGCCCTCCCCTCGCTGGAGGAGGCGCGGCAGCGGCAGCGGAGCAACCTCGTCGCCCCCCGCACTCCCATGGAGGCCACGCTGGCGCGCATCTGGTGCCAGGTCCTGAACCTGAAGGAGGTGTCCGTCACCGACAACTTCTTCAGCGTGGGCGGCGATTCGATCCTGGGGATCCTGGTCGTCTCGAAGGCCAACCAAGCGGGGCTGAAGCTGACCCCGCGGCAGCTCTTCCAGCACCAGACCATCGCCGAGCTGGCGAGCGTCGCCACCCAGGCGCCCGCCGCGCCGACCGACGAGGGGCCACTCACCGGGCCGCTCCCGCTCACCCAGATCCAGCGGTGGTTCCTCGAGCAGGAGGTGCCAGAGCTCGACAGCTGGGGCATCGTCGTGCCGCTCGAGGCGCGGCAGCCGCTGGACGCGTCCAGGCTCCAGCAGGCTTTGACCGCGCTGCTGCACCACCATGACGCGCTCCGACTCCGAGTGACGCGGAGCGGGTCCGACTGGGAGGCACTGATCGCCCCGCCCGACGCGCCAATGCCCTTCACGCGGATCGATCTCTCCTCGGTGCCCGACGCCCAGCTCGAGGAGCGCTTCCAGGAGCTCGGACGTGAGCTCCAGGCGGGGCTCAGGCTCGCTGGGGGCCCCCTGGTGGCGACGGCCCTGCTCGAACTGGGGCCCCACCGCCCGAGCCGGCTGCTGATCGCCGCGCACCGGCTCGTGGTGGACGGCGTCTCCTGGCGCGTCCTCTTCGAGCAACTGCAGATCGCCTACGAGCAGCTCGGGGAAGGCCGCGCGTGCCAGCTGCCTCCCAGGACCACCTCGGTGCGCTCCTGGCTCGAGCGCCTCCAGGGCTACGCGGACTCGCCCCGGCTGAGGGAGGAGCTGGCTCACTGGACCGCCCAGGGGCAGGAGCCGCCCCGGCTGCTGCCGGTGGATCACCCAGGGGCCACTCTGCCCACGAGTCTGGAGCGGGCGCTCACGCACTCCCTGTCCCGCGATGAGAGCCGGCAGCTGCTCAAGGAGCTGCCCGAGGCCTACCGGTGTGAGATCGGCGAGCTGCTGATCGCCGCGCTGGCCTGGGCCCTGCGGGAGTGGACCGGCCATCCGGAACTCCTGCTGGACGTCGAGGGCCACGGGCGCGAGGACGTCTTCGAGGACGTGGATCTCTCCCGAACGGTGGGATGGCTCACCTCGTTGTACCCGGTGCGGCTCACGCCGGAGCAGGCGGGGCCCGGCGCCACCGTGCGGACGGTGAAGGAGCAGCTCCGCTCGGTGCCGAACCGAGGCCTGGGCTACGGAGTGCTGCGCTACCTCTCGACGAACGCGGAGCTCCGCGCCCGGCTGGCCGGTGCTCCCCAGGCCGAGGTGCTGTTCCGGTACGTCGGGCAGTACCACCTCTCGGGCCCGTGGTTCACCGTGCTGGACCACCCGGAGCAACGGGCCCCCACGCGTCGGCACAAGCTGGCGGTGATCGTGCGCATGGCGGACGATCAGCTCCACGTCACCTGGTACTTCAGTGCCGCCCTGTACGAGGTCGCCACCGTGGAGCGGCTCTCGGCCCGGTACCTGGAGGCGATCCGGACGCTGCTCGCGGAGCGCGGCGCCCCGGATCGTCAGGTGTTCGCGCCCTCGGACTTCCCGCTGGCCGGGTTGGATCAGGCCAAGCTGGACAAGCTCATGGGCAAGCTCAAGAAGTAGCACCGGACGAGACGTGGACCCGACACGCCCCCCCTCACGCGACAAAGCGCTCCGCCCATGGCTGCCTGGCCTGGGTCTCGTCCTCGCGGTCGTCGCGATCCAGGGCGGTGCGAGCCAGACGCCACGCCCCCTCGCCGCGGACGCGCCCTCCTCCGAGTTCTCCGAGGAGCGCGCTCAGCGCGTCATGCGCCACCTCGCGGAGGACATCGGCCGACGCATCCCCGGCACCCCCGCCCACCGGGAGGCCGCCACCTACTTGCTCGGCGTGCTGCGCGAACTCCCGCGCATCGAGGTGGAGATCCAGGATGTGGAGGGGGTCTACCTCGATGACGACACCCTGATCGCCTACAGCACCCAGAACGTGGTGGCCCGCCTGCCGGGACGCAGACCGGACGCGGTGCTCCTCTCGGCCCACTACGACTCAGCCCCCGAGGGGAGCGGAGCCGCTGATGATGCGCTCGGCATCGCCGCGATGGTCGAGGTGGCTCGGGCGCTCGCGAACGGGCCGGAGCTCGAGAACAGCGTCATCTTCAACTTCAACGGGGCCGAGGAGTATGGCCTGCTCGGCGCGGCTGGATTCATGAAGCACCGGTGGGCGAGCCAGGTCCGTGCCTTCGTGAACCTCGAGGCCACCGGCTTGGGTGGACGGGCGATCCTCTTCCAGGCCGGGCCGGACGCCTCCTGGCTCCTGGATGCCTATGCCCGCGCCGTGCCCGACCCCTTCGGCGATGTGCTCGGACAGGACCTCTTCCAGAACCAGTTGATCCCGGCGAACACCGACGGCCACGTGTACCGGACCGCGCGGATCCCCGGGCTGGATCTCGCCCTGTTCCAGGACGGCTACGCGGTGCACTCCCCATTGGATCGACCCGAGCGGGTGGAGCCCGGCAGCCTCCAGCACATGGGCGACAGCGCGCTGGCGGTCACGCGCGAGCTCACCTCGCGGCCATTCCCGTCCGAGGGCGCCTCGGGCCCGTCCATCTACTATGACGTGCTGGGGCTCTGGATGATCCGTTACGGCCTCCAGGGGGCCTGGGCCTGGGCCGCGGTCGCCGCGCTGCTCGCGGCCGGTGCCACCGTCCTCGCCGTGCGGCGGAGGGTCATCCGGCTGTTCGTGGCCGTCGAGGGCCTCGGGTTCCTCGTGGTCTCGCTCGTGGTGGCGCTGGTGCTCCCGGTGGCCCTCGCCTTCCTGCCCTACTACGCCTTCAACCGCCCGCACGGCTGGTACTCCTCACCGTGGCTGGCCGTCGCGGCCTTCGGCGGGCTCTCCATCACGGGAGCGCTGCTCCCCCGCGCGTTATGGGCCCGAAGGCTGACCTCCCGGGGAGTGCCCTCACAGGAGCGGATGTGCTCGGCGTGGCTTGCCGGGCTCTGGCTGTGGGTGCTGACGCTCGGGGCCATGCAGCTGCTGGAGCTCGGCACCGCCTACCTTCCGCTGTGGTGGACGGTGGGCGGCGCGCTCGGGCTGATCGCCGCCTCCGCCTTCACCTCGCCTCGGGCCCGGTTGGCGGCCCTGTACGCAGGATGGTTGCCAGGCCTGGTGCTGACCGTGCAGTTGGGCCGTTCCCTGTTGGAGCTCTTCATCCCAGTGGCGGGCCACCTCCGGCTGGGGGTGCCGCTCGATCCGTTGGTGGCGCTGCTGGTCGCTCTGCCGGTGGTCTCGGCGTCCGTGCTCGGGCTCGCCCCTCTCCAGGAGAGCACCCGCTTCGGCCCCTCGATCGCCGCGTTCGCCACGGTGGGCGTGGCCTTCCTGGTCGCGCTGATCTTCCACTTCCCGTACACGCCCGAGCGTCCCAAGCGGCTCTGGCTGGAGCACCGTCAGCAGGAGGGCCAGAGCAAGCTGCTGTTCTCGAGCTGGGACTTTCCCGATCCACTCGCGGCGCTCTCCGGGCAGCCCGGACAACTCCATGCGACCGCGCGGATGCCGGGCTTTCGCGGTGGCTACGAGGCTCCGACGCCGCCCGCGGCTCTGCCCGCCCCCGGGCTCAAGGTGCTCGAGTCGCATTACGATGAGAGCACGGCGCTCCGCACCGTGCGGTTGCGCATTGAACCGGGCACAGCGTACCTCGTCCGGCTGAGGATCCCGAAAACAACCCTCGCGGGCTGGTTGCTCCCGGCTCCCCTCCCTCCACTGGATCCGGACGACACGAGCTACGTCCTCGACGTGCTCTCTTCGCCCGGGGGGAGCCGCGAGCTCTCGCTCCTCCTGAAGGATCGGGAGGAGGTGCCGGTGGACGTGCAGGCCTTCTTCGCGGAATGGCCGCCGCCGCTCGAGGAGGCACGCTCGCGGCTGCCGGCGTGGACGACGACGAACCTGCGCGTGTCCACGTACACCACGCTCCGGCTCTGAGCACCGGAGGGCCGTGGTGGCTCGTCGCCCTACGCCTTCACCTGGACGGGCTGCGAGACCGCGTCACCCACCTGCTGGAGCGAATGACGGGGGCCCGGCAACGACGCCCCGGCACCGCGCCGTTGCTGCTCCGCCGCGTGGGCCGCGCGGATGCGCCGCACAGCCATCTCGGGCGTGAAGGCGGGCGCCAGCGAGAGGAACCTCCCTCCCTCCAGGTGCGTCCCCTCCCGGTAGAGCAGGCCCTGCTGGTTCCACGTTTCGATCAGCTCCGCGAGCTGCCCCGCGTCGGCCCGGCCCGGCTCGATGAACTCGCGGCGGAGCTCCTCCCAGCGGCGGATCTCCGCGCAGAACATGTAGACATCGCGGGCGAGGCCCTCGAGGACGACGTTCCGGAGCACCCCGGTCCGCGCGTCGAAGATGCGCATGGAGTGCCCGCTGTCGAGGTACGTCAGCAGGTGCCGGTACTCGGTGGCGCGGGCGGCGGCGTAGGCGGCCCCCCACTGCTTGCAGAGCACGCGGACGCTGCTCCAGTCAGCGGCGGGTGTGTCCTGATCGTACGAGAGATCGAGCAGGCACAGGCGCTCATAGAGCTGCTCGGGCAGCCCGACGCGGTAGAAGTCGGCGTTGCGCAGGTTGCGGATCCCGTACTCGTCGTTCAGCACCTGGACGGTGGCCCCGCGCCCAAGCCAGAAGCGGTTGGCCGAGAGCGGCTCGTAGGCGAGCGCGAACTGCTGGATGGTCGCGAAGGTCTCCTCCACCTCCTCCTGCCGCCCGCCGGGGAAGTCGGTGAGGAGGTTCGCGCCGTTCACGATCCCCAGCTCATGGCAGATCTTCATCACCTGCAGGTTGGTGATCACCGACGTGCCCTTGCCGATCCGCTTCAGGTATGACTCGGAGAGGCTCTCGATCCCGAACTGGACGAAGCGAACACCGGCCTCCCACAGCAGCAGCAGCTCGTGGGGACGGATGTTGGCGCGCATTTCGTAGAAGATGACGAAGTCCTTGCCGGTGTCGATGAGCCGCCGCGCGAAGTCGTCCACCCCCTTGAGGCGGATGATGTTGTCGAGGAAGAAGAGGACGTTGTTGTGGTAGCGCTCGTTGAGGGCCACCACCTCCGAGACGAGCCGCTCGGCCCCCTTCTCGCGGTAGCCGTTCCACTGCACGTTCAGGTTGCAGAAGTGGCACGTCGCCTTGGGGTTGCCGGTCCGCTTGGCCCGATCCCACCAGCACCCCCGAGAGCCCTCCACCGTCATCAGCCAGAAGATGTTGAGCGCCTCCGCCTTGGCGGCGTACTCGCTGTAGTCGGAGATGGGCAGGCTGTTGACGTCGGAGACCTCCCAGAAGGGCGCGCCACGCGGGAGCGCGCCGGCGGTCTCTCGCGAGATGAGCCCCTTCAGGTCGCTGACATCGGAGGATCCCGAGGCCAGCCGGCGCGCCAATGCCAGCAGCGGCTGCTCGCCCTCCCCTTGGATGACGTAGTCGAAGCTGTCGAGCTCCTGGAGCAGCGACGGGCCGACGCGCTCGGAGACCGTTGAGCCCCCGAGTACGATCCGCGTCCCGGGGGAGCGCCGCTTGAGCCGCATGCTGAGCGCCAGGTTCGCGAAGAGCTGGCCGAAGCAGGTCGTCAATCCGACGAGCTCGTAGCGCCCAGCCACCTCCTCGGCGACGCGCTCCAGGTGCGCCTCGAGGCGGGAGTGGATGACGTCGAACGCGCTCGCCCAGGTCGGGCTCTCTCCGTAGATCGCCGGCTCGAGGAAGCTGCCCCGCCCCACGAGCGGCGCACCGGACTCCTCCATCCGCGAGATAAAGAAGTCGCGCACCTGCTCCTTCCGCTCCGGGAAGCACAGCGCCGCGTACAGCATCTCCCCGACGTCGTACGAGGACTGTGAAATCTTGTCGTAGCAGCCGAAGCCAAGCGCCACCGCCGCATCGAGGAAGTCCGAGCGGCAGATCACCTCGAAGCCGGGCTCCTGCTGCTTCAGGTAGGCGCTCAACGCGCCCAAGGCGGCCGACGGGTGGCGATACAGCGACCAGGGAAGCGCGATGAGACAGATTCTCAAGGGGAACCCACGTGGTGACAGGAGGGGGGGTGAGGTTACCGCAGCGCGAAGCGCCCCTCCAGACGCCTCCGGCGGGCCCGCCGCTGTCGCTTGCACCGGGAGGCGACGGGCGCAAAACTGGGCGTAGAATTTCCCAAGCAATCGGGTGACCCGCCAGCGAGCAGAAGCCTGGGAACCCCGCCGCCGAGACCGACCTCATGAGCCATCACAGCGATCCCCACGCCCGCGCGTCCACGCTGGTCGAGCTTCTGCGCGAGCGGGCGCAGCAGGAGCCGGACTTCGGCCTCTATACCTTCCTGGTGGACGGCGAGGAGCAGGAGGAGCGACTGACGTACGCCGCGCTGGATCGTCGCGCCCGAGCCATCGCCGCGCGGCTGGCGGAGCTGCCGCCGGGCACCCGCATCCTGCTGCTCTACGCGCCGGGGCTCGAGTACATCGCCGCGTTCTTCGGCTGTCTCTACGCCGGGATGGTGGCCGTCCCCGTGTACCCGCCGCGGCACGACCGCTCGCTGATGCGGCTCCAGGCGATCGCCGTCGACGCCCAGGCCGCCGCCGGCCTCACGCGGACGGAGCACCTGGAGCTGCTGCGCCAGTTCTATCCGCTCGCGCCCGAGCTGGCACGGCTGAGATGGATCGCCTCGGATGAGATCGACGATGGCGCCTCGGAGGCCTGGACGCCGCCGAGGCTCTCCAGCACCTCGCTGGCCTTCTTCCAGTACACCTCCGGCTCGACGAGCCTGCCCAAGGGCGTGACGCTCACCCACCGCAACCTGCTGCACAACCTGGATGCGATCCGGCGGTGCTTCCAGCAGGACCGGACGAGCCGGGCCATCATCTGGCTGCCGCCGTACCACGACATGGGGCTCATCGGCGGCATCCTCCAGCCGCTCTACACCGGCTACCCGGCCGTGCTCATGTCGCCGATGGACTTCCTCCAGCAGCCGCTGCGCTGGCTGCAGGCGATCTCCCGCCACCGCGGCACGACCAGCGGGGGTCCGGACTTCGCGTACGCGCTGTGCACGCGCAAGATCCGCCCGGAGCAGTGCGAGGGCCTGGATTTGAGCTGCTGGCGCGTGGCCTTCAACGGGGCCGAGCCCATCCGCCCCGACACCCTCGAGCGCTTCACCCAGGCGTTCGGCCCGATCGGGTTCCGCCGGGAAGCGTTCTATCCGTGCTACGGGCTGGCCGAGGCAACGCTGATTGTCTCGGGCTCCGAGGTCGGGCAGGCGCCTCGGGTGGAGGCCTTCGACGGGCAGGCGCTCCAGCGCGGCCAGGCCGTCCCCGCGGAGGCCGGGCACGCCGAGGCGAAGCACTTCGTGAGCTCCGGTCGGAACGTGCTCGAGGGCCGGTTGGTCGTCGTGGATCCGGAGACCTCCGCGCTCCGGCGCGATGGGGAGATCGGGGAGATCTGGGTCTCGAGCGAGAGCGTGGCCGGAGGCTACTGGGGCCAGCCGGAGACCACGGAGCGGACCTTCCGGGCCCGGCTGCGCGACTCGGGCGAGGGCCCCTTCCTGCGCACGGGCGATCTCGGGTTCCTGCGTGACGGCGAGCTCTTCGTCACCGGACGCGCCAAGGATCTCATCATCATCCGCGGGCTCAACCACTACCCGCAGGACATCGAGCGCACCGTCGAGCAGAGCCATCCAGCGGTGCGCCCCGGCTCCGGCGCGGCGTTCTCCGTGGAGGCCGACGGCGCCGAGCAGCTCGTGGTCGTGTACGAGGTCACCGCGCAGCGCGCGGAGAGCGGCCTCGACGAGGTCATCGACGCGATCCGCCGTGCGGTGACCGAGCAGCACGAACTGGCGCTCCACGCGGTGGTACTGATCGAGCCGGGCACCGTGCCCAAGACGTCGAGCGGGAAGATCCAACGGCACGCCTGCCGCGCGGCGTTCCTCTCGGGCGAGTTGCAGGCCCTGGCAAGCGCCACACTGAGCACGGCGAGCACCGGGGCGGCTGCCGCCACGGAGGATGCGCCCACCGGGTCCGGGGCGTCACCGCTGTGGCGCGAGGTGGCGGAGGAGGTCTCCCAGGTCCTGGCTCTGCCCGTCCCTGTCACGGCGGGTCAGGAGGAGCTGGGCCTGGACTCGCTGTCGAGCGTGGAGCTCCAGCATCGGCTCCAACTGCGCCTGGGCGTGAGCGTGCCGCTGGCACGCCTGCTGAGCAGCCGCACGCTCGAGGAGATTGTCGCCGCAGTCGAAGCGGCCCGTGCAGCCGACGCGCGCCAGTGGCAGCCGGAGCGCCCGTCGGGCACGGCGTCGGGCGACTTCCCGCTCTCGTACGGCCAGCGCGCGCTGTGGTTCCTGCACCAGCTCGCGCCCGACAGCGCCGCCTACCACATCGCCGCGGCGCTCCGTGTCCTGGAGCCGCTCGACGAGGCGCTGCTCCGGCGCGCGGTGCACCGGCTCGTCGAGCGTCACCCTGGCCTGCGCACCACCTTCCACGCGCAAGACGGGAAGCCCTTCCAGCGGCTCCACGCTCAGGGCGAGGTCGACCTCCGCGGCGAGGACGCCTCCGGCTGGAGCGAGGACGCCCTGCGCACCCGCCTGCGCGAGGAGGCGTCGCTCCCGTTCGAGCTCCAGCGAGGTCCCCTGCTCCGGCTCCGGCTGTACCGGCGAAGCGGCTCCGAGCAGGTGCTGCTGGTGGTGGTGCACCACCTGATCGCGGACTTCTGGTCGCTCGGGCAGCTCGCCCGGGAGCTCTCAGCGCTCTACCCGGCGGAGCGCGATGGCACCGCCGCGGTGCTCCCCTCCCCCGCGGCCTCCTATGCGGACGCCGTGCGCTGGGAGCAGGAGCAGCTCGAAGGTCCCCACGGTCAACGGCTCTGGGAGTACTGGCAGCGTCGGCTGTCGGGTTCGCCGCCGGTCCTCGAGCACCTGGCGGATCACCCCCGCCCACCCGTGCAGACGTACCGCGGCGGCAGGCGGGAGCGCGTGCTGGATGCCTCGCTCACGGCGCGGTTGAAGGAGCTCTTCCGCCGAGAGGCGACCACCCCCTTCGCGCCCCTGCTGGCGGCGTACGCCACGCTGCTGTATCGGCACAACGGCCAGCGGGAGCTCTGGGTGGGAGCGCCGTCGGCGGGCCGTGCGCGCGCCGAGCTGGCCGAGACGGTCGGATACTTCGTCAACTCCCTGGTGCTGCGGTTGGAGCTGGACGGTGGGCTCCCGTTCCGCGCGTTGATGGCCGAGGTGGGCCGGACCGTCCACGAAGCGCTCGATCACGCGGCCATGCCATTCAGCCTCCTCGTCGAGCGGCTGGCACCGCTGCGCCAGGCGAGCCGCTCGCCCCTGTTCCAGACCATGTTCTCGTTCCAGCAGCCTCCGCCTCGGAGCGAGAAGGGGCTCGCCGCGCTGGCCCAGGGCACTGGCGGCGCGCGGCTCTCGCTCGCGGGTGTGGCCATGGAGTCCCTGGAACTGGAGCTCGGGACGGCCCAGCTCGACCTCGCCCTCTCCATCGCCGAGCTCGACGGGCGTTTCCATGCGGTGCTCGAGTACAACGCGGATCTCTTCAAGCCCGAAACGATCGAGCTGCTGTTGCGGCGGTACGAGTCCCTGCTGCGGAGCGCTGTCGATCAACCCGACGCGCCGCTGGCTGTGCTACAGCTCGACACGGAGGAGGACCAGGCGCGGTGGCTCGCGTTGGGGCGGCCGCTGGAGGCTCCACAGCCCGCCTGCGTCCACACCTGGATCGAGGAGCGCGCGCGGCTCGCCCCGGAGGCGACGGCCCTCGTGTCAGGAGAGGACGCGCTGACCTATGGAGCGCTGGACGCCCGGGCGAACGCGCTGGCCTGGCGGTTGCGCGAGCTGGGCGTCGGCCCCGACACCCTGGTGGTCATCTACCTTGAGCGCTCGATCGAGCAGATCGTCGCGGTGCTCGGGATCCTCAAGGCGGGCGGCGCCTACGTGCCGCTGGATCCCGAGTTCAGCAACGCGCGGCGCGCGGACGTCCTCGCGGACTCAGGAGCTCAGCTCGCAGTGACGCACCCTTCCCACGCGGCCTTCTTCGCGGAACAGGGCGTCACCGTGGTGACGGTGGAGGCCGGGGAGACACGCCGCGAGCCGCCGCCCTCCTCCGTGACGCCGGAGCACCTCGCATACGTCATCTACACGTCCGGCTCCACCGGGCGGCCCAAGGGCGTCATGGTGACCCACCACGCCCTCGCGAGCCTCGTCCAGGCCGAGCGGGTGCAGTTCGGCGTCGTCCCCGAGGATCGCGTCCTCCAGTTCAACTCCCTCAGCTTCGACTCCAGCGTGGAGGAGATCTTCCTCGCGCTCTGCACCGGCGCCACGCTCGTCCTCCGAGATGCGGCCATGCTCGCCACCGTGGAAGGCTTCCTTGCGGGGTGCGAGCGGCTCGCGGTGACGCTGCTGGATCTCCCCACCGCCTTCTTCCACACGGTGGCCGCCGCGCTCGCCGAGCGGGAGCTCTCCCTGCCCACCTCGCTGCGATTCGTGATCGTCGCCGGGGAGCGAGTGCGCGCCGAGCGGGTGACGCAGTGGCACCGCCACGCACCGCCTTCCATCCACCTGATCAACGTGTACGGGCCGACGGAAGCGACGGTGTCCGCCACCTGCCACGACCTGCCGGCGGCGACGACGACGGGGCTCGACGACGTCCCGATCGGCCGACCGCTCCGGACGATGGGAGCCTACGTCCTCGACGGGCGGCTCGCGCCCGTGCCGACTGGCGGCGTGGGGGAACTGTGGCTGACAGGCGAGGGCCTGGCCCGAGGCTACTTCCGTGCCCCCGCGCTGACCGCCGAGCGTTTCCTGGCGGATCCGCACTCCACCACCCCGGGCAGCCGCATGTACCGCACCGGAGATCTGGCCCGCCTGCGCACGGACGGCGTGCTGGAGTACCTGGGCCGCGCCGACGAACAGGTGAAGATCCGCGGCTTCCGCGTGGAGTTGGGCGAGATCGAATCCGCGCTTCGCGCCTGCGAGGGAGTCCGCGACGCGCTCGTGCTGCTCCAGGCAGAGGGCGCGGGCAGGGAGGCGCGGCTCGTCGCGTACGCCGTCGCCGCTCCCGAGGTGGCTCCATCGGCCCTGCGCGCGCAGCTCGCCGCGCGATTGCCGCCCTACATGGTCCCGGCCGCCATCGTCCGGCTCGACGCGTTCCCTTACGGCTCCTCCGGGAAGGTGGATCGGCGCGCCTTACCGCCACCGCCGTCCGCGAGCGAGGGGGAACCGCCGAGCACCCCGACCGAGGCAGCACTCGCCGAGATCTGGGCGGACGTCCTGAAGCTCGAGCGTGTGGGCGTCGACCAGGGCTTCTTCGAGCTGGGTGGCCACTCACTGCTGGCCATGCAGGTCATCTCGCGGATCCGAAGCACGCTCGGCATAGAGCTGCCGCTCCGGGCCCTGTTCGAGGAGGGGACCATCGTGGCGCTGGCGGCACGGATCGACCAGGCCGGCAGTGCTCCCTCGCCCAGCGCTGCCCCGCCGCTCGCCCGCGTCGACCACGGCGCCCCGCTTCCGCTGTCCTTCGCGCAGCAACGGCTGTGGCTGCTGGCCCGGCTCGAGCCCGAAAGCGCCGCCTACAACATGCCTGGGACGCTGCACCTCGTCGGGCGACTCGACGTCGGTGCGCTCGAGTTCTCCCTGAGCGAGCTGATGCGGCGACACGAGATTCTCCGGACCCGCCTGCTCGAACAGGACGGTGAGCCGGTCCAGCTCGTTGAGCCCGCCGTGACGGTGCCCTTTCAAGCGGACGATCTTCGCGCGCTGCCTCCCGAGCAACGCAAGGTTCGCGCGGAGGAGCTCGTCCGAGCAGAGGCAGCCCTCCCCTTCGACCTCTCGCGACCTCCGCTGATGCGCGCGCGCCTGATCCGCCTGGGCGAAGAGGAGCACCGCCTGGTCGTGGTGCTGCATCACATCGTGTGCGACGCGTGGTCGCTGAATATCCTCTTCCAGGATCTGGCGGAGCTCTACAACGCGCGGAGCACCAGCCGCACGGCGGCGCTCCCGGAGCTGGAGGTGCAGTACGCCGACTTCGCGGTGTGGCAGCGCCGGTGGCTCCAGGGCGAGGTGCTGGAGAATCAGCTCGCGCACTGGCGGAAGACGCTGGAGGGCGCACCAGCGGAGCTCGAGCTCCCTCTCGCCCACGCGGCCCGCTCCACCGCCCCCGGCCCGGTGGGCGTCGTCCGGCGCGCCCTGCCCGCGCCACTGATGGCCTCGCTCCAGGCGCTCTGCCACGCCGAAGGCGCCACCCCGTTCATGGCGCTGCTCGCCGCCTTCGAGGCGCTGCTGCACCGGCACACCGGGCAGCGGGATCTCGTGGTCGGGACGCCAGTGGCACACCGGACCCACGGCGCGCTCGAGGGACTCGTCGGGTTCTTCGTGAACACGCTGGTACTCCGGACCCATGTCCCCGAGAGGGCCTCGTTCCGGGAGCTCGTGGCAAGGGTCCGCGAGGTGACCCTGACCGCCCTCGCGCACCAGGACCTGCCCTTCGAAAAGCTCGTGGAGGCTGTCCGTCCGGCGCGCACGTCCAGCCGGCCGCCCTTCCTGCAGCTCATGTTCCTCCTTCAGGACATTCCGGGCGAAGGGCCCACCCTGTCAGGCCTGAGGACCTCCTTCGAGGAGGTGTTGCCCGAGCAGGCCAAGTTCGATCTCCTGCTCGAGGTCGGACAGCGGAGCGACGGCTGGGCGGTGAGCTGGCAGTTCGACACGGCCTTGCTTCCCACCGAGGCGGTGGCCCGCATGGCCGAGCACTTCGAGCGGCTGCTCCAGGGCGCGGTGGAGCACCCCGACGCGCCGCTCGCGCGGCTTCCGCTGCTCACCGAGGCGGAGGTGGCGGTGATCGCCCGGGCCAACGACACCCGGCGCGGATACCCGCGCGATGCGACCCTCCACCAGCGCTTCGCGGAGCAGGCCGCCCGGACTCCTGACGCCATCGCCCTCGAATGGGCGGACCGGAGCCTGACGTACGGGGAGCTGGACCGGCGCAGCAACCAGCTCGCGCATCACCTCCGGCGCCGAGGCGTCACGCCCGACGCTCGGGTGGGGCTGTATGTGCGCCGCTCGTTCGAGCGGGTGATCGGCATGCTGGGCATCCTGAAGGCTGGGGGCGCGTACCTGCCGCTTGAGCCCGGCTACCCGCGGGAGCGCCTGACGCTGATGCTCGCGGACTCGGACGCGAGGCTGCTCCTCACGGAGGCGGCCCTGCTGCCAACGCTTGAGGGCACCACCCCGGACCGGCTCTGCCTGGACGCCGATTGGCCGGCCATTGCTGGCGAGCCCACCGAGGCCCTGCCGGACATGACGCGAGCCGAGAGCCTCGCCTACGTCATGTACACGTCGGGCTCCACCGGCCAGCCGAAGGGAGTCTGCGTCCCCCACCGGGCCGTGATCCGCCTCGTCACCGCGCCCAACTACGCGAAGCTGTCCGCCGAGGACGCCTTCCTCCACCTCGCGCCCTTCTCGTTCGATGCCGCGACGCTGGAGATCTGGGGCCCCCTGTTGAACGGTGGCCGGCTCGTGCTGTTCCCCGGCGACGGGACAGGGCTTGAGCGACTCGAGGACACCCTGGCGCGGCATCGGGTGACGGCCCTGTGGCTGACCGCCGGACTCTTCCACAACCTGGTCGAGCAGCACCCGGAGGCGCTCGCGGGCGTGCGACAGCTCCTCGCGGGAGGAGACGTCCTCTCCCCCACCCACGTGCGCCGCGTGCTCGAGCGCCACCCCGGGCTCCAGCTCATCAACGGCTATGGCCCCACCGAGAACACCACGTTCACCTGCTGCCACCCCATGGCGGCGCCGGGCGAGGTCGAGGCGCCGGTGCCCATAGGCACGCCCATCACAGGCACGCGGGTCTACATCCTCGACGCCGGGCTGGAGCCCGTGCCGCTCGGAGTGCCCGGTGAGCTGTACTGCGCGGGGGACGGGCTGGCGCGCGGGTACCTCGGGCGCGCGGGGCTGACCGCGGAGCGGTTCCTGCCGGATCCGTTCAGCAGCGAGCCGGGCAGCCGCATGTACCGGACGGGGGACCTGGCCTGCTGGAGGGCTGACGGGCGCATCAAGTTCCTCGGCCGGGTAGACAACCAGGTGAAGGTCCGCGGGTTCCGCATCGAGCCGGGCGAGGTGGAGGCCGCGCTGCTCGGGCACCCGGCGGTGCGCGAGGTCGCCGTGGTGGCCGCCGGGGAGCGCGCCGACACCCGGCGACTGGTGGCGCACGTCGTCCTCCGGGAGGCCTCCGCCGTCACGGCCAGCGAGCTGCGCGGCTACCTGGAGCCTCTGCTCCCAGAGCACCTGATTCCAACCTCCGTGGCATTCCACCCCGCCCTGCCCCTGTCCCCGAACGGCAAGGTCGACCGGCGGGTGCTCTCCCGCGAGCCCCTCGACGGCGCACAGGCCGGCAGCTCCCTCAGCGCGCCCCGCACCGCGACCGAGCGAACCCTCGTGTCCATCTGGAGCGAGCTGCTCGGGCTGACCCGCGTGGGGATCAACGACGACTTCTTCGAGCTGGGCGGGCACTCGCTGCTGGCGACGCGGCTCGTGTCGCGGGTGCGCGAGGCCACCGGCGTCGAGCTGCCGTTGAAGGCGCTCTTCGAGGGCGGCACCGTGGCCGCGCTGGCGGAGCTGATCGATGCGGCGCACCGTTCCCGCCGGGCCGCCTCGCGACCGCTCTCTCCGGTGGCGAGGGAGGGCCTCCTCCCGTTGTCCTACTCGCAGCAGCGGCTCTGGTTCCTCGCCCAGCTCGAGCCGAACGCCTCCACGTACAACATCCCGGGCGCGCTGCGGCTCACCGGCGCGCTCGACGTGGCGGTGCTCGAGCGGTGCCTGCGGACGCTGCTGGAGCGCCACGAGGTGCTCCGCACCGCGTTCGAGTCCCAGGAGGGAAGCCCGGTCCAGCGCATCGTCCCAACGCTGAAGCTGGAGGTCCCGGTCGAGGATCTCCGCGCGCTGCCCGCCGGAGAGCGCGAGGCCCGCGCCCGGGAGATCGAGAAGAGAGAGGCGGAGCGGCCCTTCGAACTCGCCCAGCCCCCGCTGCTGCGCGTCCGACTGCTGCGGCTGGACGAGCAGGAGCACGCGTTGCTGGTGACGCTCCACCACATCGTCTCGGACGGCTGGTCGCTGGGAGTGCTCTTCCGAGAGATGACCGCGCTCTACGAGGCCTTCAGCGCGGGCCAGCAGGATCCGCTGCCGCCGCTGCCGATCCAGTACGCCGACTTCGCGTACTGGCAGCGGCACTGGCTCCAGGGCGAGCTGCTAGAGCGCCAGCTCCACTACTGGCGCCAGCGGCTGGCCGGCGCCCCTACGCGGCTCACGCTGCCCTCCGCGCTCCCTCGGCCCGAGGTCCCCAGCCACCGAGGCAAGCTCGTCGTCGGGAGGCTCGGCTCGAAGGACACCGAGGCACTCCAGGCGCTCAGCAAGAAGGAGGGCGCGACGCTCTTCATGACCGCGCTGGCGGCCTTCTATGCGCTGCTCCATCGACTGACGGGCACCGAGGACATCGTGGTCGGCGTGCCCATCGCCAACCGGTCCCACCCGCTCACGGAGGACCTGATCGGGTTCTTCGTCAACACGCTCGCGCTCAGGTGCCAGGTCCAGGGCACCCTCTCCTTCCAGGAGCTCTTGCAGCGCGTCAGGGCGTTGACGCTGGAGGCCTATGAGCACCAGGACGTGCCGTTCGAGCGCGTCGTGGACGAGCTCGGGATCAATCGTTCCCTGGGCTACAACCCACTCTTCCAGGTGCTCTTCGTGTTGCAGAACGCGCCGCTACCGGCGCTCCGGCTCGGGGACCTGAGCATGAGCCAGCTCGCGCCCAACTTCGACGCGGTGAAGTTCGACCTCGTCGTCATCCTCGAGGAGCGCGACGGCGGACTCGAGGCCTCCTGGAGCTACGACGTCGACATCTTCGACGAGGCGACCATCGCGCGGATGCACCGACAGTATGAATTGCTCCTCCAACAGCTCGCCGGTGGGGCCGACAGGAGCCTGGCCCGGCTGGAGCTCCAGACCGAGACCGAGCGCAAGCAGGAGAACGTCCTCAAGGGAGAGCGCCGTGCCTCGGACTTCGAGCGGCTTCGCCGCATCAAGCCAAAGCCTGTCAACTCACAGCGATCCGACGAAGAACGGTAAAGCCCGGACATGGGTGGATTTGACGTGTGTGAACAGCTATATTCCGGGCCCCCCGTGAACAGCCCACCGTCAGTGTGGTGGAGGAAGCTTGCGTAAGCGAATCGTCGAGTACGTCCTCCCAACCCAGGAGGAGCAGGATCTCTTCACGCGGATCGAGCAGGACCTGCGCTGGTACCACAGTACGCCCTACGCGCACCTGACCGCCTTCCTCGTGGCGTCCCGCGACAACGAGCAGGTGCGCGCACAGCTCGAGCGGATCATTGGCGTGTTCCGGGAACGCAAGGACTCTCAGAAGTCCGACCCGAACTTCAAGATTCTGAGCTCGGCCAAACCAGACGCGTCGTTCGTCGATCTCCTCACCCGCCTGGACTGCCGGCTGCCGAGGCTCACGCTGCTGCCGCACCTCACGGACCGGGAGGACTTTTCCACCCTGGCGGACACCCTCCGGTCCACGGCCTCGCTCCTGCGCGGCTACATCATCGACTTCCGCTTCTGCATCACCGCCGAGCGGCTGCCCCAGACGCTCCCGGCGCTGCTGACCGAGCTGAGCAAGCTCTCCGAGCGTCCGGAGGATCGAGCCCTGCTGACGCGCTTCCCCGTGATCGAGGTCCCCTTCACGGAGGGCGGCGACGACCCGGCGCTGCTGGCGAATTCCCTCGCCGAGCTCTGGTCCCGCTGGCCGCAGCTGAACGACTCGGTGAACCTGAGCCGCGGCGGCTACGTGAAGCACTTCTACGCACTCAAGGAGCTGTGGCACCTCGCGCGGATCATGCACCAGGAGCAGTCCGTTGAGGCTGACATCGCGAAGCTGCGCGCGAGCTACGGCGTCGAGGCCGCGGTGGAGGCCCGGATCGCCGCGTTCGATCGGGCCTTCCTCGAGCGGTATGCCTCGCTCGGCCGGTACAACGAGTGGCGGCACAGCAACAACAGTGTGGTCCTGGAGTTCGATCTGGACTCGATCGCCGACACCTACGAGTGTCAGTCCCCTGTCTTCGTGGACAACAGGTGGATCCTCGAGCGCAACTCGTTGGAGCTCGAGAGCGACAAGGAAGAAGACAAGCGCTGAACCTTCAACACCGGGGTGACCCCATGGCAGACAATCCATCCGGAGTCGACGACAACGCCGCCCAGCCCGGGAAGGACACTCCCGGCACCCCGACCGCTCGCGTGCGGGGCACGGACGTGGTCCTCCTCAAAATGCCGAACCACAACATGGACTACCCGCATCTGGCGGTGCCCACGTTGACGGCCGCGCTGAGGAAGAACTTCTTCAAGGTGAAGCAGCAGGACGTCAACGTCCTGCTCCGCGACTTCCTCCTCACCGAGGAGCAGCTCAAGGAGCTCGCCTACCGCTTCCTCCCCGCGCTCGCCAAGGCGCACGTCGACATGCCGGCGGACTTTGATCGTATCCGCAACGCGCTCGTCTACCTGCACTACATCGACAACCAGATCGGCTTCGCGCGGGTTGAGCAGGTGAAGCAGAAGCTCCAGGCCCGCCGCTATGAGGAGGTCTTCTGCGACGAGCAGGAGAGCAGCCTCGCCTCGCTCATCTTCGTGCTGACCGGGATGCTTCACATCGTCATCGATCTGGCGCTGACCTATGACGAGGCGGGCGGAGAGATCGACAACCCGGTGACGAAGTTCCTGCACCAGAAGGTGCTGGAGGTGGCGGCCCTGCAGCCTCGGGTGGTGGGCTTCTCCGTCATCCAGATCCAGCGCAAGGCCACCCTGTGGTTCGCCCGGCGCCTCAAGCCGCTCATCACCGGGAAGATCGTTGTCGGGGGCCCGGACGCCTCCACCTTCAAGGAAGAGTACCTGAAGAACAACGACTGCATCGACTACGCCTTCCTCAAGGAGGCGGAGACGACCTTCCTCGAGTTCCTCCGCGGCAAGCCCGTCGAGAAGCTCGACGGTGTCGTCTACCGGAACGCGGAGGGCGCCATCCAGGTCAACGAGCCGCGCCACGACATCCAGCTGTCGATCTTCCGCCCGGACTTCGACGGCTACGATCTCGACAAGTTCCTGCTGCCGACGCTGCCCCTGTCCACCTCGCGCGGCTGCGCCTTCGCCAAGTGCACGTTCTGCAACCACTACAAGACGTACTCAGGCTACTACAGCAATGACGCCGTGAAGACGGTGGACAACATCGAGCTGCTGGCGAAGCGCTACAACACTCGCTTCTTCCACTTCGTGGACGACATGCTGGAGGTGCATGAGGGCACGGCCATCGCCGAGGAGCTGATCCGGCGCAACCTCGACGTGAACATCCTCACCTACGCCCGCTTCGAGCCCCAGTTCACCGACGAGAAGATCCTGGAGCGCTGGCAGCAGGCCGGCATCCGCGTCATCGAGTGGGGCCTGGAGTCCGCCTCGCAGGAGGTCCTCAAGAAGATGATCAAGGGGGTCTCCATCCGGCAGGTGCAGAACATCCTCGACATCAGCAGCCAGAAGGGGATCGTGAACAAGCTGATGCTGTTCCACAACTACCCCGGCGAGACGGTGGATCAGCTCAAGATGACCGTGGACTTCCTGCGCAAGAACGTGCTCGACAAGAAGGTACGTCCCTTCTTCACGGTCCGCGGGAAGCTCGAGCTGCGCCTGTTCACCCCGCTGGAGATCACCTCCCGCGACTACGCGAAGTCCCCCTTCCGCAAGCGCTACGAGCGCTCCAGCTCGTTCGACTCGCTGCTGGGCTACGCGGACGAGGACGACTACCCGCGCAAGGTCGAGTACATCGAGAGCTTCATCAATGAGATGTCCGAGTACCTCAACAAGAACCGGATCTTCTCGACGAACGACGAGAACATGTCGCTGGATCTGCTGATCCTGGATATGAAGCGGCGCGGCCTCGAGACGGCGGTGGCCGTGCAGTAGCACGGAGGGGGAGGAGCACATCGTGACGTCACAGGCCATTCCCCGGGTCCCGCTCGTCTCCCGCGAGGAGTTCCTCGCGTCGTGGGAGAAGACGGGGCGGCCGGTCATCTTCACCGGCGCCACCCGGGACTGGCCTGCCTCCTCGAAGTGGACGCTCGAGTGGTTCCGAGCCATGCACGGAGGCGCAGAGATCACCGTGCGGTCGGCGCTGTACACCTGGGGCGCCATTCCCGGCACCTCGGCGCCGCTGGGCGGCGCACGGAGGATGAAGTTGGCCGCCTACCTGGACGAGGTGGAGGCCTCCTCAGCGCGGCCGCTCGAAAGCAACCTGGACGCGATCGCGGACGAGATGCTCGGGAAGCGACCCGAGGAGATCAACCACCTGGTGGGGCCCTCGCTGCTCAAGGCGGTGCCCTCGTTGCGAGCGGACGTCCGCTTCCCGGACTATGCGCCCCGGTGGCTGGACCGCCTCACCGAGTCCTCTGTCTGGATCGCTCCGCGCGGCACCTTCGCTCAGCTCCACCGGGATCGCGCCCACAACCTCTACGCCCAGCTCTCCGGCCAGAAGCGCTGGCAGCTCTACGCGCCCACCAAGGCCAGGCTCCTCGAGCCGGCCCGGCTCGACTGGGCCGCCGACCTGAGCGCGGTGGATCTCGACGTGGGGGTGGCCCAGCGGATGAGCGCGCGCGGGCTCCAGCCGGACCATGACTTCATCCTCAATCCGGGCGAGATGCTCTTCCTGCCGGTGAATTGGTGGCATCGCGTCCACACCGTCTCCCCCTCCATCGCGGTCAACCTCTGGTGGTGGGACATCCCGACGACGTTGCGCGTGGGGCCGGTGGCGGCACACATCGCCCTGCGGATGAAGCTGCACGCGGCCTATGCCTCCCTGAACCGCAGTGCCCCCCGAGGCTGAGGCCGCCCGGCCATGAGCACCCCTGAGAACGGAGCGCTGCGCTTCGTCATCATCTGGGGCAGTCAGACGGTGTCGATGCTCGGCAGCGCCCTCACCAGCTTCGCCCTGGGGCTCTGGGTGTATCGCCTCACCGGCTCGGTGATGGACTTCGCGCTGATCTCCGCCCTCACCATCCTGCCCGGGATGCTCGTGGCACCGATCGCTGGCGTGCTGGTGGATCGGTGGGAGCTGCGCAACGCGATCAGGTTGGGCGATCTCGGCGCGGGGCTGGTCAGCCTCGCCTATGCCGTGCTGCTCTCGTTGGATCGGCTCACGCCCTGGCATGTCTACGTGGGCACCGCCATCGCTTCGGTCAGCAGCGCGTTCCAGCGGCCGGCGTACACCGCGCTGACACCGGCGCTCGTCCCCGCGCGGCACCTGGGCCGGGCCAACGGCCTGACACAGGCGAGCGACGCCGCCGTGCCCCTGATCGCCCCCCCGCTGGCGGGGTTCCTGATGAGCGTCACCCACCTGGACATGGTGGTGTTCATCGACTTCATCAGCTTCCTGGTCGCCATCACCACGGTGTCGCTCATCCGGCTCCCGCGCTCGGGGAGCCCGGCCACCCCGAAGGCGAGCACCTCGACGCTGCACCAAGCGCTCGAAGGGTGGAACTACCTGAAGGAGCGCCGGGGCCTGCTCGGCCTGCTCGCATTCGCAGTCGTCACCAACGCGGCGCTCTCCTCCATGCAGGTGCTGCTGCCCCCGCTGGTGCTGGATCTCGCGGGCCCGGCCGTGCTCTCGGCCCTGCTGAGCAAGGGTGGCATGGGGCTCGTGGTGGGGAGCCTCGTGATGGCAGCGTGGGGCGGGCCGCGGAACCGCATACACGGCGTGCTCGCGGTGGGGAGCGGGCTGGGGCTGATCCTGGCCACCGCCGGGCTGTTCCCCAGCCTGACGATGCTTGGCTATTGCACCTTCCTGGCGGGGCTCTGCCTCCCCATCATGGACGGGAGCAGCCAGGCCATCTGGCAAGGAACGGTGGCAGCCCCGCTCCGGGGCCGCGTCTTCGCCATGCGCGGGATGATTGCCTGGTCCGTCCAGCCGCTGGCGTACCTGCTCGCGGGCTTCGTGGCGGACCATATGGACGACGTCTCCCTCTTCGTCCCGGCATTCTCCAAGCCGATGGCCCTGCTCGACTCGCGCGGCCGGGGCATCGCGCTGTGCTTCATCGTCGCCGGCCTCCTGACGCTCGTCGCGGCGGTGCGGGGATACGCCTCCCGCCACGTCCGCAAGGTCGAGGAGTTCCCGCCAGACGGAGTCTCCGCCGGAGCCATGTCCCCGCCGTCGGGGTGACATCCCCAGCCGGGCTCACTCCCCGAGACGCTTCGGACATGGGCCACATGCGCCCAGCGCACACGGCAGCACCGCGATGACACTCGCCTTGCCTGCCTGCATGCCGCCTCCTGGAGGAGGTGCGCGGAAACCAGGCGCCCCCCTCCAGGAAACAACCCCTGTCGCGTCTCTTCAGGGCGACTGGATGATGACGTCGTCGATGTACACGCCGTCGAAGCTCTTGGTGGCGTTGGACTCGAGGCGGAAGCGGATGCGCAGCGTCGACTTGCCGGAGAGCGGCAGGTTCAGCGAACGCACCGCCCACGCCAGGTTGCCCGCGTAGCGTCCCCCCGAAATCTGGCTCCAGGGGCCTCCGTCGATGCTCGCATCGACGTAGACGAAGTCCTTGTTCCTCTCCGTGCGCGCCTTCATCCAGAATTGCACCGTCACCGACGTGAGGCCCGAGACGCTCAACGGTGTCGCCAGCTCGGCGGAGCTCACGACGTTGCTCGCGTACTTCCCGCCCGCGCTGTCGGTGAGGCTGTTGCGCGCGCTGTGGAAGTTGGCGGTGGTGAGGCTCCAGGGCGCCCCCCCGGTGGGCGCCGGCAGGAGCCACGCGCCCGTGCCGCTCTCGAAGTTGTCCGAGAAAAGCGTCCGCCGGGTGGTGAAGCGGGACGTGAAGGGGGCCGCCATGGGGTTCCCCGCCAGGTCCTTCACCCCACTCACGTTCACCTCGTAGGTGGTCAGCGAGCCGAGCAGCACCGTCGGCGTGAAGGTGGCCACCCGCGTGGTGGCGTTGTAGCTGACGTTGCCGGCCACGGACGTCCCGTTGGAGACCTGGAGCAGCCGGATGCCCGTGAGGCTCGCGATGTCCACGTTCTCGCTGAACGTCACCTGGAGCGGGTCCGAGGAGGCCACGGCCGTGGCTCCGTTCACCGGGCTCACAGACGTCACCGAGGGCGGCGTGGTGTCCGCTGCCGTGCCCGTGGTGAAGGTCCAGCTCGCGGGCGTGGTCATCACGTTGCCGGAGAGATCCTGGATGTTCGCGAGCGACACTGTGTAGACGGTGGAGGAGGCCAGCGGGACCCAGGGGGTGAACGTGGCCGTCCAGCTCGCCGCGTCATAGCGCACTGTTCCCGTCACGACTCCGGCGGCGCTGGAGAGCTTGAACTGGGAATCCGTCACCGTCGAGGAGTCCACCGGCTCATCGAAGGTCACCACGACAGAGGCGTTGCTGGCGACATTCAGGGCCCCGCTCGTCGGGCTGCGGAAGGTGATGGCAGGGGGCGTCGTGTCCGCAGCGGCGGCCGTGGTGAAGTCCACCTGCACGTCCGCGGGGAACAGGTTGGGCTGGACGGGGTCATCCGAGGCAATGCCGGACGGCCCGCCCGTGAGCGTGAGGGTGTACTCCGTGTTGGCGGCGTAGTTCGTGTCCGTGGGCACCACTCGGAGCTGCCGGCTGGTCGCGTCGTAGGAGAAGGTCATCGCCACCGGAGTGCCGGTGAGTGCATCGTGGAGTTGCACCGTGGCGGAGGTGAGGGTGGCCGGGGCAATGGGCTGCTCGAACTGCACGAGCAGCGCCGACTTCAGCGGGAAGCCCGTTGCTCCGTCCTCCGGGATGGTGGTCGCCTTCAGGTTGACCCAGACCGTCATGTTGCTTCGGACATCGCAGCCCGCTCCGCTGGAGGACTCGAGCGTATAGGTCGTCGTGCGCGTGGGGCCCGCCACCGGCTGCGCCACGTTGCTGGCCGAGAGCGCGCAATCCGCGCGGTTGCAAGACCACGCGTAGGTGGCGCCGGAGACCGGCGTGGGCCCGATGAGGGTGGATGCTCCGGGGTCGAGCGTCAGGTCCGTGCCGGCACTGCCCGGGTTCGGGAGCACGGTGACCAGGGTGTTCGCCCAGGCGGTCTGCGAGAGGGCGTCGGTGACCGTCTGGGTGAAGGTGGTGGTGACCGAGGGCGTTACGGTGGGCGAGGCCACGGAGGTACTGTCGAAGCACCCCGTGCACACGGGGCTCGCGCTCCACGCATACGCGTAGGGAGGCACGCCTCCAGTCGCTGGCAGACCGATGGACGTGGACCTGCCCGCGCAGAGGACCTTGTCCCCGCCCATGTTCGCGGTCAGCGGTGCAGTCCCCGCGTCGGTACCCGTTCCCGCGTCGGTGCCCGGTTCAACGCCCGCATCGGGGCCGGAGCCTGCATCCAGGTCCGTCCCTGCGTCGGTGCCCGGTTCAACGCCTGCGTCCGGGCCAGAGCCTGCATCCAGATCCGTTCCCGCATCGGTGCCAGGCTCAACACCCGCGTCTGGGCCCGTGCTGGTACCCGCGTCCGTGCCCGGCTCGACGCCCGCATCCGGACCGGAGCCCGCATCCAGGTCCGTCCCTGCGTCGGAGCCCGCCTCAACGCCCGCGTCCGGGTCCGTGCTGGTGCCCGCGTCCGAGCCAGTGTCCGTCCCCGCATCGGTGCCCGGCTCAATGCCCGCATCCGGCTCCGTGCTGGTGCCCGCGTCCGTATCCGTGTCCGTCCCCGCATCGGTACCCGGCTCAACGCCTCCGTCGGGGCCTGTGCTGGTACCCGCGTCAGTATCCGTGCCCGTTCCCGCATCAGAGACAGGCTCGACACCCGCATCCGGGCCGGTGCTGGTCCCTGCATCGGTGCTCGGATCTGTTCCCGCGTCCTCGCCTGGCTCTGTTCCCGCGTCGGTGCTCGTTCCCGCGTCCTCGTCCGAGCAGGTGTCGGAACCAGGGCACGTCCCCGCATCCACAAGGATGCCCGCGTCCGTTTCCGGAAGGGTCGTACCGGAGTCACGAGGCGACTCAACCGAGCCGCCCGAGCCCGAATCCTCTCCCGAGCCCACGTTGACCGACGGAGACCCACCGCAGGCCGCCAGCACACACGACAGCACGGGCGCCAACCACATCGCACGCGACCACAGGACTCGAACGCTCATGTCCGCTCACCCACACGCCACTCGGAGGCGGAATCCACCGAGACGGGCTACAGGGAGCGTAATTGTTTTCAAATAAACTGGAAAATGTTGCAACAGCACGGATTTTACTGGGTGTACCCCTGTGCTGAGCACCCCCGCGAAAAACCCGGGGTCCCGAGCCTCAGCGCCGCGTCAGCGCCACGGCAGCCGGCCGGGTGGCGGCGTGCGTCCAGGTGAGCCGGAAGGTGGCGGCCGTACCGTCAAAGGCCACCGGGTGCACGGAGATGTCACCGGCCCCAGCCGCGCGCAGCGTCTCGGAGAGGAAGCCACACGCGAAGAAGGGGTTGTCGGCGATCACGTCCTTCATCCACAGCGTGGCCGCGTGGGTGCCCAGCTCCTCGACCCGCACCTCGTTGAAGTTGTTGCCCGCGCGCACGTTGTGCGGCACCCGCTCCAGCGTGTGCCGAGGGCCCAGCCGCGTCACGAGCGACATGCTCGCGCGCCCCTGCGCCGTCTGCCGGAAGCCCTGCAGGTAACGCTCGCCCAGGCTGAACCACGCCTCCGGTGGCGAGGACGCCGGGAAGACGTCGCTCGCGGCCACGCGCAGGAAGGCCTTCCACTGCTCGAGCGCGTAGGCGGGCCGCAACGGCTCGCTCAGGTCCAGCCCCACGTCCTTCAGCCGGCGCCGTCCCTCGCGGGTGAGGTGCGGCCCCAGGGCTCGCACGAAGAGGGCGTCCACGGACTGTGCGAAAACGAGCTTTTCGTTGGTCAGCACGGAAGGCATGACGGAAGGGTGACAATCCCCCCTGACATCCGGCCATGCCTTACCTGGGCCCAGTGTGCACTGGTGGAAAGTGAGTGAGCCCCGAAGGCACCGGAATGTCCGCTGCCTCGCAGGCGCTCCGTTCACACCTGCATCTTCAGCCGCGTCTCCTGTACCTCCACAGAGGTCGCCACCTTCTCGCGCTCGGCCTGGCGCAACAGGCGGAGGATGAGCGGGCCGAGCACGTCCACCTCGGTGGACGCGTACGTCTCCGAGCCAAAGCGGCGGATGGTCTCCGTCTGGCGCGCGAGGATGCGTGCGTCCTGCTGGAAGATGTGCAGCGCCACCGGAGTGAGGAACGGCTTCACCAGCCAGTGCGGCAGGGGCATGCGGAAGGTGACAACCGCGTACACCAGCGTGTCCCAGTCATCCACGGGCGTCATCGCCGAGGTGACGAGGAGGTGGCTGTCGTCGCCGATGCGGTACTCCACCTGGGCGATGGACGGCAGCAGGAAGCGGTCGAAGTGCTGCACCACGCCACCGCCCGGAGCCAGCAGCTTACCCACGAGCCCCTCTGGCCGAGGCTCGCCGATGTACTCGGCCTCCACGCGGTCCGCGCCCCGGCGCACCACCACCTCGATTTCGTTGCGCTTCTTCTCGGTGCGGAACAGGCCCCCGTGGAGGAAGGCCGTGTGGGGCACGTCGAGCGTGTTCTCCAGCGTGGAGTGGAGCGAGCCGTTCGCGCGCAGGGTGCGGCGCACGGTGCTGTAGCCATGGGCGTCCAGCAGGGGGAAGCGGTAGGGCTCGTTCGTGGGCTCGACGCCGGGAGTGGAGTACACCCAGACGAAGCCGTCCTGCTCGCGCGTGGCATGCCAGGAGGCACAGCGGGACTTCGCACCGGGCTCTCCGATGAGGCCGGGGATGGCGCGGCACTGGCCCGAGCCGTCGAAGCGCCAGCCGTGGTAGCCGCACTGGAGCTGGCCAGCCACCACGCGCCCCATGGACAGCGGCACGTTGCGGTGGGGGCAGCGGTCCACCAGCGCGGCGGGTTTGCCGGCCTCGTTGCGAAAGAGGACGAGCGGCTGGCCCTGGAGCGTGCGAGCAAGCGGCTTGTTGCTCAGCTCGCGCGAGGAGCAGAGGATGAACCAGCTCTGGGGGAGCCGGACCACCGAGACGAGTCCTGACGGCGCGCCCGACCCGCGGGATTCCTCACGAGAAGAAAGCATGCCCCCAGTCTAATGAGACGCCCGGGGAGTGCACGCTTCCTGGTGCTCAGGGGTGGCCTATCGGCTCATGGGGTGGCTCCCGGCCGGCGCCAGGCGGACGTACACCATGCCGCCCACCGGGGTGCGGCTGCCGTAGAAGGGCTCGAGTCCCTCCGGTACCACGTTCAGCGAGCCCCGTACGCCCACTCCTGGCCTCAGGGGTCCGAAGGGGCCGAAGTTGTAGACGTAGCCCAGCACCAGGTTGCCCACGTCGAACACGGTGTGCTCCAGCGCCTCGGGGAGCACCAGGTCATGCCCCGCCTTCCGGACGTACTCAGTGCGACCGAAGACGACGTGGTGTCCGTCCAGGTCCAGGCTGCTCTCCAGGAGGAAGGAATCCGTGGGCGCCTCCTCGCCCTCCACGTTGCGGCCGTAGACGGCCGTGGTCGCCCAGAAGCCCCTGCTGCCGAAAGGCGCGTGGTACGTGGCCGAGGCGGTGAGCCGGTGCAGCGACACCTCCGGCTCGAGCAACTCGGGGCTCCGCAGGAAGCCGTAGGACACCTGCGCGCTCACCCGAGCCGTGGGGTTGGCTGACAGCCGCACGGAGAACGAGTCCGGCGCGCGCAGGTCCAGGTTGTAGCGGTTCTCATCGGGCTCGCGGCCGTTGAACCAGGAGAACTCCAGCTTCGCCGTCGGCGTGAGCAGGCCCGCGGTCAGCACGCCGAAGGAGATGTGCGTGGCGTCCTGCCAGTGGTGACCCAGCGCCGCCAGCGGGTCGTACCAGGCCGAGGCCCGGTGCGGAAAGGCCACGGGCCCCAACGCCGGCTCGCCCGCGGGCGCTGCGTAGAGCAGCAGCCCCCAGGTGTCCGAGAAGTAGTGCGAGTACGAGACCGCCAGCTCCATGAAGAGATCATGCGGGTGCTGCCGGTCGCGCAGGGGCTCGTCCTGGTAGGTCTCTCCCGTCTGGAGCAGCAACGGATAGCCGCCGTTCGCGCCGGCCGTGAAGGGCTCGGGGCTCATCATGATGCTGCCGACAAGCTGCCCTCGAGGCAGCTCCCGGTCCACCATGAGCATCAGCCAGCCGACTCCGGTGAACGCGCTGTCTCCCCGCGGCCCGCCCTGCACGTCGTAGCCGCCGAAGAGCAGACCCTGGAACATGAGACCCCACCCCGCCACGTCCCAATGCAGCATCGACGGAGGGATGAGATCCGGCTGCCACGAGGTGCCCGAACCCCGCCGCATCAGGGGGATGTCTCGCAGCGAGCGCACCTCCTGGGACTCCCCGCTCGCATGGCCCATGTGACCGGCGCGGTGCTCGCCGTGGGCCTCGTGCTGCCCATGGGCCTCGTGCTCGCCGTGAGCCGAGGGCTCTCCAGGTGCCTCGTGCTCGCCGTGAGCCGAGGGCTCTCCAGGTGCCTCGTGCCCACCGTGGGTCTGATGCTCCTGTCCAGGATCCTGCGTCTGGGCCCGAGCCGAAAGGGCCAGGAGCAGGCCCGCGGACAAGATGAGCGTGCGCATCTTCCACCTCCCGGTGGAAGACTGGTGTCTGTTCCCTCGCGATGGGAGGGACCGGGGTGCTCCGCTGCTCGCGGAGAGAACGGGCGGCCCTCCATACGGTTACAGGTCCAGCTTGCGCAGCCGCAGCGCGTTGCTGATGACCGACACCGACGAGAGACTCATCGCCGCGGCCGCGAGCATCGGGCTCAGCAGCAACCCGAAGAAGGGGTACAGCACCCCCGCGGCGATGGGCACCCCCAGCGTGTTGTAGACGAAGGCGAAGAAGAGGTTCTGCCGGATGTTGCGCAGCGTCCCCCGGCTCAGCCTCCGCGCCCGGGCGATGCCCCGCAGATCTCCCTTCACCAGCGTCACCGCCGCACTCTCCATCGCGATGTCCGTGCCCGTCCCCATCGCGATGCCCACGTCCGCCTGCGCCAGCGCTGGTGCGTCGTTCACGCCGTCCCCCGCCATCGCCACCGTGCGGCCCTCGGCCTGCAACCGCTTCACCACGTCGCCCTTGCCCTCGGGCAGCACCTCCGCCACGACCTCGTCGATGCCCAGCTGACGCGCCACTGCCTCGGCCGTGGTGCGGCTGTCTCCCGTGAGCATCACCACGCGCACGCCCTCGCGGTGCAGCGTGGCCAGGGCCTCGGAAGTGGTCGCCTTCACCGGATCCGCGACCCCGAGCAGCCCCGCCGGCTTCCCATCCACCACCACGTACATCACCGTCTGCCCGTCGCGCCGCAGCGCCTCCGAACGAGGCCGCAGCGCCCCCGCGTCCACCCCCAGCGACTCCAGCAGTGCCACGTTGCCCAGCGCGACCTCCGCGCCATCCACGCGCCCCGTCACGCCCTTGCCCGTCACCGAGCGGAAGCCCTGCACCGCGGTCAGCACCGCTCCTCTCTCCTCGGCGCCCGCCACCACCGCAGCAGCCAGCGGGTGCTCGCTGCCCCGCTCCAGGCTGGCCGCCAGGTGCAGCAGCCGCGCCTCGTCCACGCCCTCCGCGGCCACCACCGACACCAGCTTCGGCTTGCCCTCGGTGAGCGTGCCCGTCTTGTCCACCACCAGCGTGTCCACCTTCTCCAGCAGCTCCAGTGCCGTGGCGTCCCGAATGAGGAGGCCCACCCCGGCGCCCTTGCCCATGCCCGCCACCACGGACATGGGCGTGGCCAGACCCAGCGCGCACGGGCAGGCGATGATGAGAACCGCCACCGCGTTCACCAGCGCGTGCGCCAGTCGGGGCTCGGGGCCGACGAAGGCCCAGACGAGGAACGTCACCACCGACACCGCGATGACCGCGGGCACGAAGATCGCGGCCACCTTGTCCGCCAGCTTCTGGATGGGCGCACGAGAGCGCTGGGCCTCACCCACCCGCTGGACAATGCGCGCGAGCAGCGTGTCCCGCCCCACCCGCTCGGCCTTCATCACCAGGCTGCCCGTACCGTTGACGGTGCCACCGGTGACGCGGGCGCCGGGCACCTTCTCCACCGGGATGGACTCGCCCGTCACCATGGACTCGTCCACCGCGCTCTCGCCTTCCAACACCACGCCATCCACCGGCACCTTCTCGCCAGGGCGCACGCGCAGCGAGTCACCGACCTTCACCTGCTCGAGCGAGACGTCCTCCTCACGGCCATCCTCGCGGATGCGCCGGGCCACGGCTGGAGCGAGGCTGAGCAGCGCGCGCAGGGCCCCCGAGGTGGCACGCCGCGCGCGGAGCTCCAACACCTGCCCCAGCAGCACCAGCGTGACGATGACCGCCGCCGCCTCGTAGTAGACGGGCGCCGCGCCGCCGTGGCCGGTGAAGGCATGCGGCAGCAGCCCCGGCGCCACCGTGGCGAAGACGCTGAAGAGGTACGCCGCGCCCGTGCCCATGGCGATGAGGGTGAACATGTTGAGGTGCCGGTTCTTCACCGAGGCCCAGCCGCGCTCGAAGAAAGGCCAGCCGCCCCAGAGCACCACCGGCGTCGCCAGCACGAGCTGCACCCACGCCAGCAGCCGCGGATCGACAGCGCGCTGCACCGGCTGGCCCGGAATCAGGTCCGACATGCCGAGGAGGAACAGCGGCAGCGAGAGGACGACGCCCACCCAGAACCGCCGCGTCATGCTCAGCAGCTCGGGGTCCGGCTGCTCCTCGGGTAGTACGGTGCGCGGCTCCAGCGCCATGCCACAGATGGGGCACGCCCCCGGCTCGTTCCGCACAATCTCTGGGTGCATGGGGCACACCCACTCGGTGCGGGCCGTCATCATCACCGGCTGCTCGGGCTCCAGCGCCATGCCGCACTTGGGGCAGGCGCCCGGGTGGTCCTGACGGACCTCGGGATCCATCGGGCAGATCCACATCGTGCCCGGAGGGGCCTCGACGGGCTCCGGCTCGGACTTCGCCTCCAGGTACTTCTGGGGCTCGGCGGCGAAGCGCTCGCGGCACTTCGGGTTGCAGAAGAAGTACGTCTTCCCCTCGTGGACGTGGGTGCCGCCCTTGGGCGCGTTCGGGTTCACCGACATCCCGCAGACCGGGTCCTTGGGGAGGTACTTCTCGGGCTCGGCGGCGAAGCGCTCGCGGCACTTCGGGTTGCAGAAATGGTAGGTCGCGCCCTTGTGGACATGGCTGCCGCCCTTGGCGGTCGCCGGGTCGACCGTCATGCCGCAGACCGGATCCAACACCTTGCCCTCCGCGCTGGGAGGAGCGCCGTGCGAGTGGGCGGCATGGGAGTCATGCGAGTGGGTGTGCTCGTGGGCCATGAGGGAACTGCTCCTTTCGCCTGGGCTAACGGAGCGATCGCCAGACCCTTACAGTGGTCACGCCGCACGCCTCGGTTCGGCCCAGGAGGTAACCGGGACCGCCTGCCCGTCAAGCGGGCATCCAGAAAGAACCCATCCGGCTTGCCCGATGAACATGCAGGCGTGGAGCAGCAGCGCGTGTAGAGCCAATAAAACGCCCTCATTCGCGCCTCGGAGCAGGAAGGCACGAGAGGCACCGGTCATGGAGCCAACAGCGGCAAGCGAGTGGGCTATCCATCCGCATCGCCCTACCGTTTAATTCCAAGCTGGTTACTGGTCGTCGCAGGTGGCTCGGGGAGGTGCGCACATGACCACTCATGATCCACGTCCCCTGGACGAACCTCGACAGCCAGTCCGTGAGCCCATGCCACTTTCAGCGGAGCAATTGCTCACCCTCGCGCGGAACTACTTCCGCTCGGACAGGGAGTACGAAAACAAACCCGAGAGCGCCCCCGAGCACATCCGGCTCTGCGAGCTGTGGGAGCAGAAGCTGAAGAAGCTCGACCAGTGGTGGGCGTTCCTGGATGAGCTCGAAAAGGAACTCCCTGACTTCACCATCGGAGATGGTACCGCGACGGCCAACACCAGCTTCCGTTGTTCCGCATATGCACCTGGAAATCGCCAGGTCGTCGTCGGCTGTGTCAGCATCCTGGCGCCCGTCTACACCGTCTATGGCGTGCAGTACGAATACAGCGGCGACAAACGCATCGGCCACAAGGTGTTCCTGGACTCACTTCCGCCTGAAATGCGCCGACCCGCGGAAGTCATTGCCAGGAAGCTCGAAGCCACCTTCGAGGTGCGCGCACTTCCCCATGAGCTAGCCCAGACCCGGATTCCGTTGATCGTGGACTGGAAGGAACCACCAGACACCACGCTCTTCCATGCGCTGTTCACGAGCGAGCCGCAGAGTATCGCCTGAGTTGGACACAGTGCGGCCCTTGCACCAGGCCCCATCAAGCGGGCGTCTTGCAGCCCCCGCCCGGCTTGCCACAAGTGCAGTCCAGGCACCCATGCGACGCACACGTGCCGCAGCTCCGCTCCAGCTGCTTCTTGAGCGCCTGTCGCGCCCGGTGGAGCCGCACCCCAGCATTGTTCGTGGTGATGCCCGCCTCCTGGGCCACCTCGGGGACACTGCGACCCTCCAGGTCCACCTGCCGCACCATCTCGGCGTACTCGGGCTTGAGCGCGGGTAGCAGCTCGTGGATGCACGCGCAGACCGTCTGCGTCAGCTCCGGATCCGGCCCCACCTCGGAGACCTCGCGGGCCTCGCGCTCCAGGGCCCGGCCCTCGGCGCCCTGCCGGCGGTAGTGGTCCACGAGCGCGTTGCGTAGCAGGCGGTAGAACCAGGCGACGGCCCCCTCTCCCTCCTGGAGCTCTCCGCCCTTTTCCAGGGTCCGCACATAGGCGGATTGGAGGAGCTCCTCGGCGAGGGCCCGGTTGCCCACCCGTCGCTCGAGGAAGCTCAAGAAGCGCCGGTGGTTCCCAACCAGCGACTCCACAACCGCCGGGTTCAACTCCCCCACTCCCTCCACGTCCTGCATTTCGTGCCTCGGGCTCACCAGGCACGCCCCACGCGTGCCCACTACTCGTCTACTACCCAAGGCCTGTGGGGA
This sequence comes from Archangium minus, assembly GCF_044360475.1. NCBI lineage: Bacteria > Pseudomonadati > Myxococcota > Myxococcia > Myxococcales > Archangiaceae > Archangium > Archangium minus. The sequence goes on along the minus strand of NZ_CP043494.1, from coordinate 1,953,746 downwards.
TTCAACCCCCTCTCAGAACAGCCGGTTGAGGCCGTTGAGCGCGGCCACGCGGTACGCCTCGGCCATGGTGGGGTAATTGAAGGTGGTGTTGACGAAGTAGTCGATGGAGTTGCCCGGCCCCTCCTGCGCCATGATGGCCTGGCCGATGTGGATGATTTCCGAGGCGTTGTCCCCGAAGCAGTGGATGCCGAGAAGCTCCCGCGTCTCCCGGTGGAAGAGCAGCTTGAGCATCCCCACCGTGCGGCCCGTAATCTGCGCGCGCGCCAGGCTCTTGAAGAAGGCGTGACCCACTTCGTAAGGCACTCCCTCGCGCGTCAGCTCCTGCTCGGTACGGCCCAGGCTGCTGATCTCCGGGCTGGTGTAGATGCCGGTGGGGATGTCCTTCACCAGCTTGTGCTCCAGCCGCCCCTCGACGATGTGCGTGGCGGCGAAGCGGCCCTGGTCATACGAGGCGCTGGCCAGCGAGGGAATGCCCACCACATCTCCCACCGCGTAGATGTGGGGCACCACCGTCTGGTACGCGTCGTTCACCTGCACGTTGCCGCGCGAGTCCAACTGGATGCCCAACGCCTCGAGCCCCATGTCCTGCGTGTTGCCCGTACGCCCGTTGGCCCACAGGAAGATGTCCGCCTTCAACCGCTTGCCGCTCTTGAGGGCCAGCACCACGCAATCCTCACGAGCCTCCACCCGCTCCACCTGCTCGTTGTGGCGGATGAGCATGCCCTGCTCCCGCAGGTGGTAGGAGAGCGCGTCGGAAATCTCATCGTCCAGGAAGGACAGGAGCCGCTCGCGCGTGTTCACCAGGTCCACCTTCACGCCGAGCATGCGGAACATGGACGCGTATTCGCAGCCGATGACGCCCGCGCCGTAGATGATCATCGTCTGCGGCGTCTCGCGCAGCGTGAGGATGGTGTCCGAGTCGAAGATGCGCGGGTGCTGGAAGTCCAGGTTGGGTGGACGGTAGGGGCGCGAGCCCGTGGCCAGCACGATGGCCTTGGCGGACAGCTGCTCGCTGGCGCCTCGCGGCTCGCTGACCTCGAGTGTGTTGGCATCCAGGAAGCGCGCCCGGCCCACCACCAGCTCCACCCGGTTGCGCTCGTAGAAGGTGGTGCGCAGCTGCACCTGGCGCGACACCACGGACGTGGCCGTCCGCATCATGTCCTTGAACTTCCAGCTCTTGGACAGCTCGACACGCAGCTCGGGATGATCACTCTGCACGTCCACCAGGCGCTGCACGGCGTGACGGAGCGCCTTGGAGGGAATGGTGGCGGTATGGGTACAGGCGCCGCCCACCAGCGGGCGCTGCTCCACCATACATACCCGCTTGCCGGACTTGGCGGCCTTCATGGCGGCCCCCTCGCCACCCGGACCCGAGCCAATCACCACGATGTCGAAATGCCGCACGCTCATGGCCGGATATTCAACCCAGCCGGAGGGACTCGCGAAGAAAACAGCCAGGGAAAGAAAATGGGCCGTTCCCCTGGCCGGTGCGGGTGCGAACGGCCTCAGTCCCGCTGCCGGTAGAGGCGCACGGGCGTCCCCGGGCCCCCACTCACCGGGACATAGAGGACGCCGTGGTCCCCCGAGTCCACGGAGGCAGCGTCCCCGAACCGCGTGTGGAGCGAGGGCTGGCCGAAGCCATTGCCCCCGAGGCCCGCGCAGCCCGCCATGGCCGCCGAGCACCCATCCTGGCCCGTGAAGTCCGAGCGGTGAGCAGGCGCCACCGCCGAGCGGTACACGACCACGCCCTCCACCGCGTTGTCGAAGCCCACATACAGGTGGCCGCGGTTGACGGTCAGCAGCGTCAGCCGGGTGTTGTTCGGGTTGTCGAACTGGCTGAGCTGCGTATCCCCCTGGCCGTTAGCGGCGACGAGCACCCAGTCTCCCGCGTCGCAGGCCTCGGCGGTGGCGGGCGCAGGACCGGAGACCCGGGCGGGCTCGCACCGCCACAGCTGCGGGCCCTCAGTGGTGTTGCGGCCCAGGTACACGTGCCCCTTGAAGACGACCATCCGTGACCACGCCCGATCGAACGGCTCCAGGTCCACGGTCTTGTCGGTGGTGACGGACTCCTTGGCGAGGTACTCGGGCGCACTCGGGGTGATGGATACCCAGTGCTCGGGCGCGCTCTCGTAGTCGAGCGGCTGCGTGACGGTGGCACGGACGAGGCCTCCGTTATTGCCCAGATAGAGCCTGCCGTTGAACTCGCCGACGAAGTCGATGCCCACCGTGCGAGCCAGGTTGGCGGGAGAGCCCGCCGCGCCGATGCCCGGCATCCGGTGCGCGGACAGGTTGCACACGTCATGAGCCGACGGCTTGCACGCCCCACCCTTGATGCCGTTGCCCCGGGCCTCCAGGCCCCTGGCATCCACCGCTGGAGCACGCAGGAGCGCAAGGAGCTCGGGGCGGCGCGACCCGTCACGGGAGGGCATGCCCAGGTACGCGCGGCCTTCGAGGAAACCCATGGCGGAGAAGCTCCGGACCGACGTCCCATCCAGCGCCTGGCTCAGGTCCACGTACTTCATGTCCAGCGTCGCATCGTCGTCACGGGACAGGTACACGTAGTCGAGCCCACCTCCGCTCCGGGTGCCGCCAACCATCAACCACTCGGTGCCATCAAGGGAGCCGGAGGCGAAGAGCGCGCGGCCATCCTCGTTGTCCGGACCGCACTGGAATGTGTTGCCCTGGCAGCCCGCGAAGCCGATGGACGGGAAGAGCGAGCCGGCGGAGTTAGAGCTGCTCGAGCCAGCGAGCTTCTGGGTGTCCTTGCGGAAGCGGAAGTCCAGGTCATCAGGCCGAATGCCATCCAGGTCCATGCCCACCGCACGCGTGCCATAGGCGTTGGTGCCCAGGTACAGCCGCCCGCGATACGAGACGACGGAGGTGGAGGCGACTCCATCGGCGAACGGGTCCACCTGCACTGGCCCGTCCTGGAAGCGGCTCACGAGCGAGCCGAACCCAGTGAAGGTCGCACGATCCAGCGGCGACGCGCCCAGGCGCCCGTCCACTCCGATGGAGGCGACGACGGTGTACTGGCCTCCTCGCTGGAAGGCCTCATGGCGGAGGAGCACCTCGTTGTCGCGCGGTGCGGGAAGCACCTCGGCGGAGAGCACGTCCCCCAGCGCGCTGACACCGGAGAGCTGGTAGCGCGAGGCACACGTGGCACGGGAGGCGCAGCCGGCGCTCCCCTCGATATCGGGGCCTGGCAGCAACGGCTGCGAGAAGGTGAGCAGAACGCGGTTCTGCCCCTGGGTGGTGGCACCCAGGAGACGTAAGGGGCCTCCCACCTCGAAGTCCGCGTGGCGCGGCGAGCCCAGCGCGTTGTTCACGCGATCCACCACCTGCGACACATGCACGGTGTACCGGCCGCCTCCCGGAGCGAAGGGAAGCTGGATGTCGACGGTGTTCGGGTCCACGGCGGTGAGGACGCTGCCCAGCCAGAAGGCATCCGAGGGCGAGCACTCGTCGGGCGTCTCGTCCGTCAGCTCCACGCAATAGTTGTCGGGATTGAGCACGCCGGTGGCGGAGTCGTCCTGCTGCATGGGCTCGGAGAAGCGCACGCGCAGCACCGCGCTCCCCGGCAGGAAGGCCATCTGCACCCGGGGCGCGAAGCGGTCCTCCCTGCAGCCGCCCTCACGGCACTCGAAACCACCCGCGCACTGCGCGCTCTCCGTGCACCGTGAGCACACACCCTCGATGCAAGCGGGGGTTGAGGCATCGCAGTCGGCGTCGCTCACGCAGGCCGGCGCGGACTGACAGGTGCCATCGCGGCACACGCCTCCCGGACACTGAGCGTCGCTCTGACAGGTGTCCTCGTGGGAGTCAGTGCCGCACGGCCGGCAACTCCCGCCACAGTCCACGTCCGTCTCGTCTCCGTTGCTCAGCCCGTCGGAGCATGTGCCCACGGAGGTGCCCGGCAGGCTGTACGTGACGGGCAGGTCCCCACACCCGACACACCCCGCCTGGACCAGCGCCACACCCCACACCACCACTACCAGCAAGCGACCGAGCCGCATGGCTTCTCCACCTGTTCCCTTCCCCTTCCCTTGCTGGGAATTTCTTTTCATCCCCGCGCGCCGATGCACGGGTCGGGCCTCTCATCTGCTGAGCATTGGAAAGAATTCGGACAGACGTCCCGTACCCTGTGTGAGTAAACGCGTTCCTACATGCCCCTTGCATCCAGGAGGGGCTACGGAACATGACAGGGCCAGGGCCCACCCTTTCGCCCGGGCCCGAGGGAGAGACTCATGCCGTTGCGCTTCAAAAACCTGGATGGCAGCGGCCCGCAGCCCTTCTCCACTGTCTTCAAGTGGGCCGTGGGGGACAAGCTGGCCGGCAAGCGCCGCAAGAGCCCGGACAACGCCCCCGTGCGCCGCGTGGAGCCGGACCTCGCCGCGCTGGCGACCCCGCCTGCTCCCGGCGAAGGCGCGCGCCTCACTTGGTTGGGCCACGCGAGTTGGCTGGTGCAGCTCGACGGTGTATCGCTGCTCATCGACCCGGTGCTGCGCGACACCATCACCGGCTTCATCCGCCGCAACGTGGAGCCGGGCGTGACGATGGAGAAGCTGCCGCCCATCACCGCGACGCTGGTGTCCCACAACCACTTCGACCACCTGGACATGCCTACCGTGCGCCAGGTGGGCGCGCCCGTCATCACTGGGCTGGGCATGGCGCGCTACTTCCCTCGTGGCGCACTGCCCATTTCCGAGCTGGACTGGTGGGGCTCCACGAAGGTGGGGGCGGTGACGGTGCACTTCGTCCCCGCCCAGCATTGGAGCCGCCGCGGCCTCAAGGACGTCAACGAGACGCTCTGGGGCGGCTTCGTGGTGGAGGGCTCCAGCGCACGCGTCTACCACTCGGGAGACACCGCGTACTTCGAGGGATTCAAGGAGATTGGCCGGCGCTTCCCCGGGATGGACGCGGCCATGCTGCCCATTGGTGCCTATGACCCGGAGTGGTTCATGAAGAAGCAGCACATGAACCCCGAGCAGGCGGTGCAGGCCTACGAGGACCTCGGGGCAAGGCGCTTCCTCGCCATGCACTGGGGCACCTTCAAACTCACCGACGAGCCTCTGGACGAGCCGCCCCTGCGACTGGATGCTGAGTGGAACCGCCGCGCACTCCCCCGCGAGCCGCTCCACGTGCTCGCCGTCGGAGAAAGCCTCACTGTCCGTAACGCGTGAGCATGAACATCGACAAGCTTCTCCATGACGTCCAGGGCCTTCTTGGCCGGACCCTCAACAACACGCAATCTCCCGAGGAGAAGGACCTCTTCAGGATCGCTGCCGCGGCGCTCATGTACATATCGGAGACCGGCAGAATCCATTCGTTTGAAGACTATCTCCAGCTTGGCAAGCAGGACCCACCCTACGCGGTGGCTTCGTTCAAGACCCGCGAGGAAGCGGACGTCTGGCTCAAGAAACACCCCGAGCCACCTCACGGGGCCCACGTGCTGATCGCGGATGAATACCACCTCGTCGCTCATCGCAGGGAGTCGGACATCCGCAGCCTCATCAAGCTCCCTGTCATCGACTACTACCTCGCGGACCTCGCGCGCAGCGGCACCACGACCCCGGTGGATTCGTTCAGCACTCGCGAGGAGGCGGACGCATGGCTCCAGAATCAGCCCGAGCCGCCAAGAAATGCGTCCGTCCTGGTCGCGGGCAAGTACCACGTCGCCATCTACCACCGCCTCATCAACCACCGCGCGCTCTACCCCTTGCCCGTTACCACCCAGGAGCCAGAGCGAAACGCCGGTACGGGAGACCGCGCAGGTACGCCCTGAAAGTGTGTAACGGAGACGTGCTCGCCGTCGGCGAGAGCCTCACCGTCCGTCACGCCGTGCCTCATCGGGGTTGAGCGGGGGCGGGCGGTGTGCTCAGTAGGCAGGTGCCATGCTCCTGCCCGTACTCCTCTCCCTGACACTTCAACAGGCTCCCCTCACCACCGTCTCTGAGCAGAGCGGCTGGGTCCGCACCGGCCGTTACGCGGAGGTGGAGTCCCTGTGCACCGCCTTCCCCAAGCGCTACCCCGGAAAGGTGCGCTGCGAGACCTTCGGCACCACGCCCGAGGGCCGCCCCATGCTCGTGCTCGTGGCCAGCGCGGATGGAACCCTCACTCCCGCCACGGCCGCGAAGAAGAACCGCCCCGTCGTCTTCTTCCAGGGGGGCATCCATGCCGGTGAAATCGATGGCAAGGACGCCGGCTTCTGGCTGCTGCGAGACCTGCTCGACGGCAAGGCGCTGCCCGGCGTGCTGAAGCAGGTGACGGCTGTCTTCGTGCCTGTCTTCAACGTGGACGGCCACGAGCGCTTCGGCCCCAACAACCGTCCCAACCAGGTGGGCCCCGAGGAGATGGGCTGGCGCGTCACCGGGCAGAACTACAACCTCAACCGCGACTACGTGAAGGCGGACGCCCCGGAGATGGTGGCGCTGCTCAAGCTGCTGCACGCGTGGGATCCGCTCTTCTACGTGGACCTGCACGTCACGGACGGCGCCAAGTTCGAGCACGACGTGAGCGTGCAGATGGACCCGCAGAAGATCGGCCCGGAGGCGATGCAGGCCCTGGGCACGAAGCTGCGCGAGGAGCTCTTCACCGAGCTGGAGTCCAAGGGCCACCTGCCCCTCCCCTTCTACCCGTCCTTCCGGGAGAACGATGACCCCACCTCGGGTGTGAGCTACAGCATGGCGCCTCCGCGCTTCAGCCACCCGTACTGGGCGGTGAACCGGCGCTACGGTGTCCTCGTGGAGACGCACTCGTGGAAGCCCTACGCGCACCGAGTGGCCACCACGCGCCACGTGCTCGAGGGCCTGCTGCGGCTCGTCGGCCGGGATGGTGCGGCGCTGGAAGCGGCCCGGAAGGCGGCGGACGCCGAGGCCGAGTCCGGCAAGGCTCGCGAGGTGGTGCTGCTCTGGGACAACACGGAGAAGAACCATCCCATCGCCTTCCGCGGCTACGCCTACGAGCGCAAGCCCTCCGAGCTCACCCAGCAGCCCTGGATTCGCTACGACGACACGAAGCCGCAGGTGTGGACCATTCCCTATTACGACGAGCTCCGGCCCGTCATCACCGCCACGCTGCCCGCCGGTGGCTACCTGGTGCCTCCGGCGCACGCGGCCTGGGTGGCGGAGAAGCTCACCGCGCACGGTCTGCGTTTCCAGCGGCTCGGCAAGGCGGTGCCCACGGCCGACGTGGAGGTGTTCCGCGCCACCGAGGCCAAGCCGCGCCCCAACTCCGTCGAGGGCCACCAACTCCTCTCCGTGAAGGGCGAGTGGAAGAAGGAGAAGCAGCCGCTGCCCACGGGGACGCTCTACGTACCGGCCGCACAGAAGGGCGCTCACCTGCTCGCTCACCTGTTCGAGCCGCTCGGACCGGACTCGCTGCTCGCCTGGGGCTTCTTCAACAACCACTTCGAGCAGAAGGAGTACGTCGAGGACTACCTGGTGGAGCCCTTCGCGCGTGAGCTGCTGGCGAAGGACCCCTCCGTGAAGGCCGCGTGGGAGGAGAAGCTGAAGGACAAGGAGTTCGCCTCCAACCCGCGCGCTCGCCTGCGCTTCTTCGCCGAGCGCCACCCCGCTCACGACACGCGCCTCAACCTCTACCCCGTCTTCCGCACGGACTCGGCCCCCGCGGGCCTGAAACCGGGGCGCTGAGGTTTATCGCACCCTCTCACACTCCCCGTGGGTTGAAGCCAACCGAGCGTCCCACCTAACGTGGTGTGTCAAGCGCCCCGTCATGTGGGACAAGCAGAACCACGGACGACGCCGAGAGGACGATGAGGAACGAAAGGGACCTGCTGGAGCAGGCCATGGCCCTGCTGGAGGCCCAGCGTCCCGCGCTGGGCCACGAGGCCACCGAGGCCGCGCTGGCGGCCTTGCGCGCACGGCTCGCGGCCCTGGCCTCCCGCGTTCCCCTCGAGCGCCGGCACGTCACGGTGCTCTTCGGTGACCTGTGCGGCTTCACCGCCCTGAGCGAGCGGATGGACCCCGAGGACGTCAGCGAGCTGATGAACCAGCTCTGGGAGCGCGTGGACGCGGCCATCGTCCGGCACGGGGGGCGCATCGACAAACACATCGGCGATGCCGTGATGGCGCTCTGGGGCGCGGACGGCGCGCGCGAGGATGACGCGGAGCAGGCCCTCCACGCCGCCCTGGACATCCAGGCCCAGCTCGCCGCCTTCCAAGCCGTGTCCTCCAAGAACCTGCGCATGCGCATTGGCGTCCACACGGGTCCCGCCCTCCTGGGCGTGGTGGGGACGCTCGGTGAGCTCACGGTGATGGGCGACACCGTCAACACGGCCAGCCGCCTGGAGCAGGCCGCACCCGAGGGCGGCATCCTCATCTCGCACGGCACCTACCGCCAGGTGAGCGGGGCCTTCGAGGTCGAGCCTCTCGCTCCCCTCAAGCTCAAGGGCAAGCAGGAGCCGCTCCACGTGTACCGGGTGATGGCGGCCCGGCCACGCGCCTTCCACCGGCAGGGACGAGGCCTGGAGGGCATCTGGGCCCGGCTCGTGGGGCGCGAGGAGGAGCTGCATCACCTGCGCACCGCCCTGTCCACGACGCTCTCCGGAGGCGGTTGCCAGCGCATCACCCTCACCGGCGAGGCGGGCATCGGCAAGTCGCGGCTGCTCGGAGAGTTCGAGACCTGGCTCGAGTCGCTGCCCTCACCGCCCCGGTGTCTGCGAGGCCGCGCCAGCCCGGAGATGCGCAGGCATCCCAACGCCCTGCTCAGGGATTTGTTCTCCTTCCACCTCCAGGTGCAGGAGAGCGATGGGCCCCGCGTGGTGCGCGCCCGGTTGGAGGAGAGCTTCCTCGAGGCGCTCGGCCCCGAGGACCCGAGCCGCCTGCATGCCCACCTCGCCGGCTCCCTCATCGGCTTCGATTTCAGCGACAGCCCCCACTTGAAGGGCTCGTCAACGGACGAGCAGAGTCTGCGCGCCCGAGGCCTCGCCTCGCTCGGCGAGTACTTCCGCGCCCTGCTGAGCCGCGAGCCCATGGTCCTCTTCCTGGAGGACGTCCACTGGGCCGATGACAGCGCGCTCGATCTCCTGGAGCGCCTGCTGCAGACGCTGGCACCAGAGCGGCTCCTCGTGGTGAGCACCGCTCGGCCGGAGTTCTTCGAACGGCGGCCGGAATGGGACCTCGACCCCTCCCACGAGAGGCTCGAACTCCGGCCACTCTCCCAGGAGGACAGTCACCGACTCGTGGCGGAGCTGCTGCGCAAGGTGGAGGCCATTCCCTCCGCCCTCCACGAGCTCGTGGTCTCCCGCGCCGAGGGCAATCCGTTCTACCTCGAGGAGCTCATCCAGATGCTGCTCGAGGAGGGCGTCATCCTCGCGGACGGCGAGCGCTGGCACGTCGAGCCGCGCCGGTTGACCTCGCTCCGGGTGCCCTCGACGTTGAGCGGCGTCCTCCAGGCCCGGCTGGACAGCCTTCCCGTCCACGAGCGGGAGATCCTCCAGCGGGCCTCGGTGGTGGGACGCATCTTCTGGGACGAGGCGCTCGCGAGGATGGGGCGGGACGAGGACCCCCCCGTCAAGCTCCACGAGGCCCTGGCCGTGCTCCAGGATCGGGAGCTCATCTTCGAGCAGTCCACCCCCGCCTTCGCCGGCACGCGCGAGTACATCTTCAAGCACGCCATCGTCCGCGAGGTGGCCTACGACACCGTGCTCAAGCGCGAGCGGCGTGCCTTCCATGGACGCGTGGCGGAGTGGCTGCTCGCGCGCGGAGGCGAGCGCTCCCGGGAGCACCTCGGGCTGATCGCCGACCACCTGGAGGCATCTGGGCAGGGAGTCCGGGCGGCCGTCTACCTGCGACGCGCGGGAGAGGAGGCCCTGTCCCTGTTCGCCAACGCGGAGGCGCACTCGTTCCTGGAGCGGGCCCTGACGCTGACGCCCGAAACGGACCTCCCCGAGCGCTATGCCCTCGTCGCGGCCCGCGAGAGGATCCACGCAGTCCAGGGCGAGCGGCAGGCGCAGCGGCTGGATCTCGAGACGATGGAGTCACTGGCCAGGAAGTTGGGCGACGAGCGGCGGCAGATCGATGCGGCCCTGCGCCGCGCCCTCTACGCCTGGGAGGTCGGTGAGTTCGCGGTGGGAGAGGAGGCGGTACGCAGGGCCATCCTGCTGGCCCAGGAGGTGGGAGACATCGCCAGCGAGGCGCTCGGCCACCTGCGGTGGGCACGGATCCTGCGGCACCATCAGGGTGACTTCGCGAGCGCCCGCAACCACCTCGAGCGGAGCCTGGTGCTCGCCGAATCGGCACGACTCGCCCAGCTGGAGGTGGAGAGCCTGCTCAACCTGAGCGCGGTTCTCTATGAGACCGCGGACCTGGAGGGAAGCCACGCCTATATCCAGCGAGTGCTCCCCTTCTGCCGGACGATCGGAGACCGCTGGTTGGAGTTCTCGGCCCTCCGGCACCTGGGCTACGTGCGCAAGGGCCTGGGTGACTTCGCTGGAGCCAGGGCGGCTCTCGAGCAGACCCTCCAATTCAGCCGGTTCATCGGTTACCGGTTCTGGGAGTGCATGGACATCTGCAACCTGGCGCTCGTCCACTACCACCTGGGGGACGCCCCCGCCGCGCTCGAGCTCGCGGATCAGGGCCTGCGCATCAGCCAGGAGATCGGCAGCGCCCGCTACCAGGGTTATGCGTGGATGAGCAGGGGCCACGCGCTGACCGCCCTGCAGCGCTTCCCCGAAGCCCGGGAGGCCTACCAGCAGGCGCGGAGAATCCGTGTGGAGGTGCGGATGCCGCACCTGGAGATGGAGTCCGTCGCGGGCCTCGCCGCCGTCGCACTGGCAAGTGGCGCTCGACAGGAGGCGCTCGGGTACGCAGAGGAGCTCCTCTCGCACCTGCGGCGCGTCACCCTCCATGGAGTGGAGGATCCGTTCCAGATCTGGCTGACGTGCTTCCAGGTGCTTCGGGCTCAAAATGACTCCCGCGCACAATGGGTCCTGGAGACGGCCCACCGGCAGCTCCAAGAGTACGCGGAGAGGCTCAAAGACAAGCAGTTGAGGGACTCGTTCCTGGCCATCCCCGCGCACCGCAAGCTCCTGGCGCAGGGCGCTGAGACACAGGCCCGTGACAGTGCGCCGCGTCAGGGAGATGGACTAGCGTAGGTGTCCCTCACCGGAGGAGTCACCATGTCCAAGCGTTCCTGGCTGAAGTCTGTGCTGCCCGCCCTGCTGCTCACCACCTCTGCCTTCGCCGCCGGCTCGGCCGACGTGAAGGTGGGTACCGGCATCGAGAAGTACGAAGTCACCGGCGCGTCCGACAGCTTCACGGTCGCCCCGAACACCCGCATCTACGCCGCCACCAAAATCACCGACGTGGAGCCCGGCACCGTGACGGTCGTCTGGTCCAAGGACGGCAAGGAAGTCTCCAAGACGGAGCTGAAGGTCCCCCGCGCGTCGTACCGCACGCACGCCTACCGCACCTTCCGCGCGGGCGACACCGGCGCCTGGACGGCGCGGCTCGTGGGCGCGGATGGCAGCGAGCTGGGCTCCACCAGCTTCCAGGTGCAGGTGCAGTAACACCTTCCGGCACTTCTCCCCTGGCCCAAGCCAGGGGAGGATCCGGGCCATGACAGAGCACCAAGCCGTCGCGGTCCTGGGTACGGGCAACATGGGGCGGGGGCTCGCGCGAGTGCTCGCCGCCGCGGGTCATACCGTGCTCCTGGGGTCGCGAGACCCGGAGCGTGCCCAGCAACTGGCCACGGAGCTCGGCGCGCATCGCGTTCAGGGGATGAGCAATGTCGAGGCCGCTTCACGGGCCTCCATCGTCTTCCTCGCCTACCACTCCAACGACACGCTGCTGCACGAGCTCGCGCCCGTCACCGAGGGCAAGGTGGTGGTGGACATCGCCACGTACCACGACGAGCCTCCCGCCGACTTCAACCCGCTCACCCAGGTGCCCTCCAGCTCTCCCCAGGAGAGGACCGCGCAGCAACTGCCCCGCGCGCACGTGCTCGGCGCCTTCCAGGTGACGTGGGCCCAGCTCTTCGACACGCCGCTGCTGGACGGACGCAAGACGCCCGTCTTCGTGCTCGGAGACCACACGGGCGCGAAGGCCTCACTCCTCGCGCTCATCCGCACGCTGCCCTTTGAACCGGTGGATGCGGGAGGACTCCAGCAGGCGCGCATCGTCGCCGCCCTGTACTTCCTCGTCACCGGGCTGGGCCGCCGCTACGCCTTCCGGGACCATGGCCACGACTGGCGCACCTCCGTGCGCGCGCTGAACATCTTGCTCCCCGCCGCGCTCGGACTCGGGCCCTGAGGCTCACGGAAGATTCGGCTAGGGTGTCCCCGCGGCCAACGAGGCCAGACCGTCTCCGAGTGGCGCAACCCGGGCAAGCCGACCGACCTCCCGCCGTACATGAATGGCGGCGTAGCCATGAAGCCGTGAGCCTCGTGGTGACCCCGGCGGGCATTGCTCCACCCGCCGGGGCCGCTCCACTCGAATGATCAGTTCAGCTTCGGCTCACAGCGGCAGGTGCTCACGTTGCACTCCGTGTGATCCGGGCAGGAGCCGCAGTTGTCTCGGCAAACGCAGGCACAGGCATTGGCATCGGCCTGGTAGGTGGGACCGCACTCGAGCGCCGCCGTGTCACAGACGCAGGCACAGGCCGCCGGGTCGAACTTGAAGCCAGGAGCGCAGGTGGCGGACGCCACACACTGGCAAGCGCACGTGGACGTGTTGCACATCTGGAAGCTGCCGCACGTACCTCCGCAGTCCGACGTGCAGGTGAAGTCGCACACCTCCTTGCGGGAGTCACACACCTCGCCCGGTGAGCCACCACCGCCGCAGTCCGACGGGCACTCACACCGGTTCGTCTGCCGGTTGCACGTGAGGTTGCCCTTGCAGAAGTCCGGGTCGCTCGGATCGTAGTAGCCGGTGTCCGTCGAGCAGGGTGGCGGATTGCCATCCTTGTTGAGCGTGAGATCGCTCCAGTAACGGTAGGAGACGGCGGCCTTCGTCGTCCCCGCCACGGCCGGACGACACGCACCGTAGAAGGACAACGCCCGGCTGACACCGTCAACGTCGAAGCCGTTCGTCCGGCTGCGCGGCAGATCGCTCGCCGTGCAACGCGAGGGGTCCTGCACCGACTCCATCGCCACCCGCACCGACGCGCCGATGGGCGGCTTGAGCGTGCGGTAGCCCGTGGAGGCAATCACGCTGTCCACAATGGTGTTGATGGTGTTCTGGATGGACGCGGTGCTGCGGATGCTGCCCACGACACCGCCGGTGGCCTGGATGACGTCCAGGTGCCGAGGGTCATGGACAGGCTCGCTCGGGTAGCACTCGCCGCCGGCCGGCTCGCAGATGATGCCGTGCATCTGGATGAGCTGGCCGATGGGGTTGGAGCCCTTGAAGTAGTCGATGTACGTGCTGACCGGAATGGTGTCCGGCTGGTCGCGCACGTCCGTGAGGAGGATGACCACCAGCCGAGCACCTGGACGGTACTTCTTGGCCGCGGGCGTGCTCGCCTGGGTCATGAAGTCCACCGCCGCCCTCGCGCTCTCCAGGGTGCGCTCCTCGCTGGAGCCGTCGATGCCCACATAGCAGTACTGGCTGGGGTCGGGGCACGGCGCGCTCTGCTGCAACCACGCCTTGAACTGGTCGATGTTCCGAGTGAAGCCACGGAACAGGCCGGCGTTGGGAAGGCCATAGCCTGTCTGCGTATAGGACGAGGTCACCATGGAGATGCGCCAGTCGAGCTGCGAGTTGCCCAGCCGGTTGGCCACGGCCGAGGCGGCGTCGGCCACCGCGCTCTGGGACGTCTGCATGGAGCCGCTGTCGTCCACGACGAAGAGGAAGTCCGCCATGCCGTTGCCCGCGGTGAAGGTCTCGCACTGCACCGCGTCCGCATCACCGAACTGGGCCAGCGCCGTGCCGCCCGCCGTGTCCCCCACGGTGAAGAGCCCGGGCTCCACGAAGCGCGCCTTGGGCGTGATGGCCAGCACCACCAGCACGCTCGCGTTGGAGCGGTGAACGTACTGCGCCTGAAGCTTGTACGGCCCGCTCACGGACGCACCGCCCGAGAGCACTCCGGCCCCCGAGCCGACGAGCGAGTTGGCCACCGCGTTGGTGTAGTCCCGCAGGTTGGTGGTCGCCCCCTGCTCGTAGAAGGCTTGCAACGCGGGGTGGCCGTCCCAGGCGGTAAACGTCTGGGTGGTGCCCGCCGCCACCGACGGGGAGAACTGGCCGCGAACGAACAGCTCGTCGCCCACCACCGTCGTCGAGGTGCCCGCCTGCGCACGCTTGTAAGCGATGAAGGCCACCTTGTGGGTGTCGTCATAACCCACGAAGCCTCGGCTCTTGCCGCCCACGACGAGCTGCTTCACCTCCTGGAAGCCAGGCCGGAGCGCCAGGCGAATGTCCCCGCCGCTGTCTTCCTTGAAGATGACCTGCCGCAGGTTCTGCGCCGCGCAGGCCTGGCCGGCCGGCGTGGTGCTGGCTCCGTCGCCCCCATTGCGTGGATCCAACTCGCCCGAGTCCTTGCGGCCGTTCTGGTTTGAGTCCTCGGCACCATCAGCGATGCCATCGCCGTCAGAGTCGGCGTTGCTGGGGTCCGTGGTCGTGCTGGGGTCCACGTCACCGGGATAGCCACAGGTGGTGAGGGGCGCCGAGCCCGCGGGGATGCCGCGCTCCACGCCGTCCAGCAGGCCGTCACCGTCCGTGTCACGGTTGGCCGGGTTCGTCTCTCCTGCGTCGCGCACGCCGTTGCCGTTCGTGTCCTCGCCCTTGAAGGCCCCCTGGTCCGCGCCGTCGAGCAGGCCGTCACAGTCCGTGTCCTTCACGCGCGGGTCGGTCTCGCCGGAGTCCACCACGCCGTTGCGATTGCGATCCTCCACGCCATCCGTCAGTCCGTCTCCGTCCGTGTCCGCGTTGCGCCAGTCCGTCTCGTTCCCGTCCTTCGCCCCATCGCGGTCGACGTCCTCAACGGAGTCCGGCACGCCATCGCCATCCGTATCTGGGAGGCCACCCGCACCGCAGTCGGAGCCATTCCGAGGATCCGTCTCCCCCGGGTTCTTCACACCGTTGCCGTTGAGGTCCTCGGCACCATCCCGGCATGAATCCCCATCCGTGTCCGCGTTGAGCGGATCCGTGTGGCTGGTGCTCAGCTCGACGGAATCCGAGAGGCCATCCCCATCCGTGTCCCGCTTGCGCGGGTCGGTCTCGCCGGAGTCCACCTGACCGTTCTTGTTGCCGTCCTCCTCGCCGTCCAGCAGGCCATCTCCATCCGAATCCTGGCTGGTGGGATCCGTCTCACCCGGCTCCGCCTTGCCGTTGCGGTTGCGATCCTCCGCACCGTCCTTCAGCCCGTCCCCATCCGTGTCCGCGGTGCCCGGGTTCGTCCGGCTCGAAGGCTCCGCGTCCGCGCGGAAGAGACGCTTGCACTCGGGATCCGCGTTGACGGAGGAGGTGCGGCCCGCCTCGAGCCCATCGCGGAGACCATCCCCATCCGTGTCCCACCGGCCTGGATCCGTCTTCAGGCCTCCCGCATAGACGTTGCCCCACTCCTCCGCGTCCGTCAGGCCATCGCAGTCAGAGTCGAGCGCCCGGTTGTCGGGGTGGCTGGGGCCTGGAGGATCCGCGAAGGGATCTTCCACAGGAGGCGGGGGCTCCGAAGTCGGGTCTTCGCTAGTGGGGTCCTCACTCTGTCCCCCCCCACCGGATTGCGAGGGATCGGTTCCTGACTTGTCTGGACCACAACCCGTGACGAGTGCGGCCACGAGCAGCGCGGCCGAGAGGACTCGAAAATGGACACGCATCATGTGCCTCGGGGAAGGGGGTGCGACAACGGCCCGCGAAGCTGGAGCCGCGCGCCCCTATTGCCCAGGTGGGTTTCTTGGAACCTGCCCTCGCGTACCGGGTGCCACCCCCCCGGAATGACCAGCGCCGTACGGAGCGCCGCCGGAGACCCCCTTCGCGTGCTCGCCTGCTCGCAGAGCGTTCAGTGGCGGGAAATGAACGATGATTGACCCACCCGAGCGCGGCCTCGGCTATCCTCCGTCGACGTGCCAGTGTTCGGTCTCGCGGCGTTGTGGAATGGCTCGGCCCGTGCAGAGCGGGTCAGAGATCTGGTGGAGGGGCTGGGGGCGTTGCTGCCCTCGCCGAAGCCGCCTGGCATCGTCGTGGCCTTACGGGAAGTAGAAGCCACGCTGGAGCTGAAGGTGGAGGTGCCCAGCTACCCGCGCTCGGCGGTGGAGGCCCTGACGGAGGAGGTCGAGGAGAGCGGCGGCATCCTCGTGGAGATGTGGCGCCTGCCCAAGGCGGAGCGCGATGCGTTCCGCGCCCGCGCGCTCACCGGATCGGACCTCCACGAGCTGGAGGACTTCGAGGCCGCGGCCATCGTGCTGCACGGGCACCTGCAACAGCTCGCCGTCCGAGAGCCCATTCCAGATGGGCCGCCCCAGGGGCCCGCCTCCGTCCGCATCGCGTACTTCGACACCGCGACCAACGCCCAGGCCCCCGCTCCGAGCCAGGAGCCAGCCACCTCCGAAGCACCCTCGAAGGAGGAGCCGCCGAAGCAGGACACCCCCGCGTACGAGACCTTCGACACGCTTCGCCGGGGACGCCGCTTCGCGGTGAAGCTGGAGATGGAGTTCCGCACGGAGCTGGACTTCGTGCGTGAGCACGCGACGAACATCTCCAACGGAGGCCTCTTCGTGAGGACGGCGCACCGGCCGCCTGTGGACAGCGTGGTGACGGTCCAGGTGAAGCTGCCCAACGGCGAGCGCCTGCAGGGAGACGCGCTGGTGGTGCACGTGGTGGACGATCCGTACAAGGGAGGCGTGGGGCTCGCCTTCATCAACGACGACACCCGCTTCGCCGAGACGTTGGACCGGTACCTGGCGAGCCTGGCCAGCTCGCCCTCGAGCTGACGCGCTACCCCACCGAGGCCGCGGGCCGCACATCGGGCGCCGAGGCTGCGAGGAGATCCGGCTCTCCCATGACGACGAGCCGACTGCGTCCAGCGCCCTGCTTCACCACGCGCACCTGCACGCCAATGCGCTCAGCGAGCCCCGACACGTGGGAGATGATGCCCACCTGCCGGCCGGTGGCCTGGAGCGCGTCGAGCGTGGCCAGGGCCATCTCCAGAGTCTCCGGATCCAACGTGCCGAAGCCCTCGTCGATGAAGAGCGTCTCCACCTGCGTCGTCTCCGAGGAGAGCGAGGCAAGCCCCAGGGCCAGGGCCAGCGACACGAGGAAGCTCTCTCCACCCGAAAGACTGGAGACCCCCCGAACCTCATCGCCCATGTCCCGGTCCACCACCTGGAGGTCGAGGTCGTACTTCGGCACGCGCATGAGGCGATAGCGCGGAGCCAGCTCCTCGAGGTGCGCGTTGGCGTAGTGCAGGAGCGCATCCAGGGTGAGGCTCTGAGCGAACACCTTGAACTTCCTGCCGTCGTGCGAGCCGATGAGCTCGCTGAGGGTGCGCCACACGCCGCTCGCGCGCTGCTTCTCCTCGAGGAGCCGAGCCTGCTCGCCATGGCGGCGGCGGGCCTCGTCGTCCTGGTCGAGCCGGGCCTTCAACGAGGCGGTGGCCTGACGCCGAGCCTCCGTGTCCGCGCGAGCCCGCTCGCATGCGGCGGCGGCCTCTGCCTCAGCGATGGATGGGAGCCCAGACGCCTCGTGCCGAGTGCGCTGGGCCTGGCGCTCCTTCAGCACAGAGAGGGCGTGGTCGTGCTCCTGACGGAGCTGCGCAAGGGCACGCTCCTCGGCCTCGCACCAGGCGGCATCCCGCGCGAGCAAGGTGCGCGCGGCCTCCAGCGTGAGGCTCCGCACCGACAGCAGTGCAGAGAGCGCCGCCTCGGCCTCGGCGCGGGCCGTGCTCGCGGACTCACGGGCCTGCACAGCGGCCTCGACACGCGCGGTGACGGCGGCGGCCTCCTGCTTCGCCTTCTCGGCCTCGGCGCGCACGGACTCGAAAGCCCGAGAAGACTCCTCCAGCTCCCGCTGTAGCGCGGCCCGCACTTCGACCGTGGGACGTCCGCCGAGCACCGCCGCACGCGCGGCCTGCGTCTCCCGGAGCACGGCCTCCACCCGCGCCAGCTCCCGCGCGCAGGACTCGACCAGGGAGCTCCGCTCTTTGACAAGCGCCTCCGCGGGAGCCCGGTTCTTCTCCGCCTGCACCACGCGCGTCTCCGCCTCGCGCAACGCCTGCTCGCGGGTGTTCCACTCCGCCACCCACTTCGCGCAGCGCGCGCGGAAGCTCGCGGGGTCCGAGGCCAGCGACTCCTCCCAGCGTTGCGAGCCCTGGAAGGGAGCTGCCAGTCCCGCCAGCACCTCCTGGCGAACGCGCTCGGCCTGCTCCACGTCACGCCCGGCGGCGGCCTGGGCCTCGGTGTTCTGACGCAACGCCTCGGCCGCCTCGAGCCACGCCTTCTCCGCCGCCGTCTGGCGCTCACGCGCGAGGGTCAGCACGCCCCGGGCCTCCTTCGCCACGCGGGCCAGCTTCTCCGCCTTCTCCTCCTCGTCCTTCAGCGCGGCCAGCAGGGTCTTCGCCTCCGCCAGCGCCGACTCCAGCCACGCCGCGACTTCCGGTGCCTCCACGTCCTCGGGAGGCAGTGAGCCCGAGAGCTTCGCGCGGCAGAGGCTCCACGCCTCGCGCTGCTGAATCCGCCGCTTCGCCGCGGCCTCGCGCCGAGTCTCCGCCTGCGCCGCACGAGAGCCCTCCGCAGACACCCGTGCGTTGGCCGAGGCCTCCTCTTGAATGGCCGCCTTCAGCTCTCCATCCAGCGTGTCCACCCGACCCTGGGCCTTCGCGGCGAGCCCCTCCAGCACAGCGCCGGGTTGCCGGTAGGGATGCTCGCTAGCACCGCAGAGCGGACAAGGCTGTCCTGGCCGCAGCTCCGCGCGGTACTCCGCGAGATCCAACGTCGCTCGGGCCTCGGTGAGTGCACGGCGAGCCTCCTTGAGCGCGGCCTCGTGCTCAATGCGACGCACCTTCGCGGCCTCGGCTCCTGTCGCCGCGGCAGTCTGCTCCGCCCGAGCCTTCGTGGCTTCCTCGGAGGCTTCCTGCTCGGCGCGAGCGGCCTCGAGTGCGCCCTTGCTCGCCTCCGTCAGCGCTCGCAGCGTCTCCTGCCGGAACAACAGCGACTCCCGCCGGGCTCGCCGCTCCGCACCGGCATCCTCACCCAGCTCGGCCTCCGCGCGGGCCACAGCGGCTGCCGCCGTCTCCACGGACGCGTTCGCCTCGCGGCGCTCCTCTTCACGGCGCTGGACGTCTGCGCTCAACGCCGCGGCCCGTGATTGCACCTTCGCGAAGGACTCGCGGGCCTTGGCCTCCGCCCCCGCCGCACGCTCGTAGCGGGTGAGCTCCGCCTCCCAGCGAGGCCACTCGCGAGCCAGCGCCGCCAGACGCACGTACTCGTTCAGCCAAGCCTGTGCCGCGGTCATCGCCGCGCGCGCGTCGGACTCGTCGCGAGCGACCCGCGCCACCTCGTCCCGGGCCTGGCGCTCGGACTCCCGAGCGGCTTCCAGCTTTCGCGTGGCCTCCTGCGCGCCGATGCGCTCTTGCGCGAGCGCTGAGTCCAGCGCCACTGCCTTCTCCAGCTCCGGGCGAGCAGCCGCCTCCGCCTCCACCGCCGCCGTCTTCCGCGCCTCCGCCTTCGCCCGCGCCTCCTCGCGGACCTGCTCCGCGGCCCGCGCCGCCTCCGCCTCCGTGCGCCGCGCCGCCAGCGCCACGTCCGCCGCCGCCAACCGCCGAGCCTCCTCGTCCGCCCGGTTCAGCGGAGCCCGCAGCACCTCCGCCGCACGCACCCGCTCCAGCTCCGCCTTCCGAGGCTCCGCGGCCTCCAGCGCCTGGGACGCGCGCTGACGTGCCTGCTCCGCCTCCGCCTCCTGCGCGACCAGCCGAGCCCGCTCCGTGTACCACTGGAGCGACTGCTCCGCCTTCGCCTGCACCGCCTGGGCTTCGGCCAGCGCTGACTCCTCGCGCGAGCGCTGCGCCTCTACCGCCGCGCGCTCCTCGTCAGGCAGTCGCGGAATGGCCGCCACGCCCTGCGCCAGCTTCGACAGCTCCTCCTGCACTTCCTTGTGGCGCTGGTGCGCGGCCATGGACACCCGGCTGTACACCTCTGTCCCCGTCATCCGCTCCAGCAGCTCCGCGCGCTCGTTGGCATCCGCGCGCAGGAAGGCGGCGAACTCGCCCTGCGCCAGCAGCGCCGAGCGTCGGAACTGGTCGAAGGACAGGCCCAATCGCTCTTCAATCGCCTTGAGCACCTCGGACTTGGTGCGCCCGAACTGCTGCTGGGAGACCACGTCGGTGAGGGTCATCTCCTGGGGACGGAAGCGGCCCTCGGCGCGGTTGCGCGCCCGCCACACGGACCAACGCGCGCGGTAGCGCCGGCCGTCCTTGCCCAGGAAGTCCACCTCGGCGAAGCCCTCGGCCGCGCCGCGCCGCAGCACGCCGCGCACGTCGTTGGCCATCAGCCGCGCGTCCTCGTCCTCCTCGGGGCGCCCCACCGGAACACCGCCGCGCTCACCCAGCCGGGGCGTGCGGTCGAAGAGGGCCAGGCACAAGGCATCCAGCAGCGTGCTCTTCCCCGCTCCCGTGGCACCGGTGATGGCGAACAGCCCCAGCTTGTCGAGCGGCGGCTGATCCAAGTTCAGGGAGAAGTCGCCCGCGAGGCTCGTCAGGTTACGGCCGCTGATGGAGAGGATCCTCATGACGCGTCCTCCTGCACCTGGGTGAGCAGCGAGTGGAAGGCCTCGAGCAGCGCCGGGTCGAGCGGCTCGGTGTAATCGCGCGCGTAGCGGGCACGGAAGACATCCTCGGGGGTGCGCTCCTTGAGGGAGAGCCCCGGCCCGGCATCCGCGAGCGTGTTGCCGCTGCCGGTATAAGCGGGGGTGAGCTTCACCAGACGCGCGGCCTTGCCCTCGAGCGCGGCCTCCACACGACGGCGCAGCGCGGGCTCGGGGCGGGGCAGCGCGACGCACACCTCCAGGTAGGGGCGGCGCCAGTCGGGCGTTCCTGGCTCCAGCTCGGGCAGGGCCTCCAGCATCGTCACCACGTCATCCAGCGTGGCCGCGTCGCGCTTGGGCACGCGCTCCATCTCCACTCGGCGAGGCACGTGCAAGGGCCTCACGGTGGAGAGCTGCTCGCCCTCGAGCTCCACCAGCAGCACCTGGTGCGCATAGCTGGCCTCGGAGAGCGACAGGGGCAGGGGCGAGCCGCTGTAGCGCACGCCCTCGCGCCCACCCACGCGCTGCGCCTTGTGCAGGTGCCCGAGCGCCGCGTACGCCACGTCCTCGGGAAAGAGGTCCACCGGGAGCGCGTGCTGATTGCCCCCGAGAATCTTGCGCTCGCTGAGCACGGACAGCTCGGTGCCCACCATGTAGCAGTGGCCCATGGCGACGAGCGCCTGGCCCGGCTTGCGCTTGGAGCGAGCCCCCTCCAGCACCTCGGCGTACACCGAGCGCACGCCCGCGACGAGCCTGTCCCCTGCCTCCTCCGAAACGAGCGGCAGATCCGCGGGCCGCAGGTACGGCACGGCCGCCACCCACGCGCCCACCTTGCCCTGGGCGTTCTTCAGCGGCACCAACAAGCGCTCCAGGTCCACCGAGCCCCCTGCCTTGGGCAGCCCCCCCACGACACGCACGTCGAGCGCGGAGAAGAGCGGATCAGGCGCATCCAGCCGCGCCGCCGAGTCGTGGTTGCCGCCGATCACGACGACATCCAGCTTGGGGCAGCGAATCCGGGCCTGGGCAACGAAACGGTACCAGGAGGCCTGGGCCTCGGCGCTGGGGTTGGCGGTGTCGAAGATGTCGCCAGCCACCAGCAGCGCGTCCACCTTCTGCTCCTCGAGGGTGTCGAGCAGCCACTCGAGGAACGCGGCGTGCTCGGCCTCGCGCGAGGTGTCGTACAGCGTGTGCCCCAGGTGCCAGTCCGAAGTGTGCAGCAGGCGCATCCGTGCGCTCCCCTCCTGTGTCCGCGACGAGCCGGTGGGGAGACTCCCAGCCTGCTCGCACGTTCAGGCGGCGCGCAGTGTGCCCGCTGATCAACGCGGTGCCAACCGTAAGGGTCGGACCTACATCCAGAACCGTCTCCGTCCAGAGATAGTCAAGGGGTCGTTGCCTCGGACGCCTTCGCTTTGGCCGTGGTGAGGACGAAGGCGTCACGAACCCCGCGCACGGGGAACGCGTCGCCCAGCAAATTGCCGGTCGTGTAGCCAACGATGAAGGCCTCTCCGCACGCATCAACCGCCACAGCGGACGGGTGGTCGTCTCCGGGGCTGCCCCACTGCTTCTGGGCGAGCAACTTCCCCTCGGGACTGAACTTCAACAGGAAGATGTCTGCGATCCCCTTGTTGACAAACTCGCTGCTGATCGCTCCCCCCGTCTCGCCCACCACGAAGATGTTGCCATGGGAGTCCACGGCCATGTCCGTTACCCACTCGGAGCCCGGGGAACCGTACTGGCTCGTCCATTCCACCTTCGGGTTGCCATCGACGAGGGTTGAGGGATCCAGCAACCGCACCACCACGTCTTGCTCGCCGTAGGCCGTGTCTCCCAACTTCATGAACGTCGCGCCAACGATGAGGAGCTTCCCATCATCCCGGACATGGGCGGCATGCATCATGTCCGCGCCGTACGTCGTCTGCCTCCACAGGTCACCCAGCGCACCGGTGGTACTGTCGAGCTTCCGCACGAACGCGCCTTTCTGAGCGCCACCCGGGTTGTAGCCCGTCACGTAGAGGGCTCCCGCCCCTGTGGTGTCCACGGCCAGCCCTCCGAGGGTGTCCGTGTACGGGGTGTTGAACTCCGTCCACCACTGCTGCCTCAGCAACCCATCTTCCCCCGGTGCCACTTTGAGGACGAAGGGGTCCTCCCATCTCTCGACATAATTCGCAGGCACGTAGACATCGTCATATCCACTGACGATGATGTCTCGCTTATTACCGTTGTCTGCTCTCTGGGCGGTGAAGGCGAGCCGGTTCGGGAGTTGCGGACGAACCGTACCTCCTTGATAGAGGATCTGCTCTCTCTCGTTTCCGCGCGGCCCACCGATGAAGATGTCTTGCTGGCCGTAGTGTTGGAAGGTCGGGAAGGCGCCGGTGGTACGGCCCGCGAAGTAGAGCTCGCCGGTGTCCGGGTGGAGAGCCAGCACATCGAGGGTGTCGCTGGCTCCTGGATTGTCGAATTCCCGCGTCCAGAACTGCGGCGTGGACTCCTGGGGCAGGCTCCCCACCCTCATCAAGAGGGCCTTGGAGTCTCCCGAGGGATCCGTCCGCATTTCTCCGATAACGCCATCTCGATACCCAGCAAGGTAGAGAAGGCCCTGGGAGTCGACGGCCACATCCAGGAACTCCGCACCCCTGCCTTCCGACCCCAACATGAACCCCTCGCCGTTCCAGAGGGAGTCATTTGAAGGCACCTGAAAGCATCTGCTGGGAGTGTCACCGCCAGCATCGGGAGAACCAGCCGGCGGCTCTCCATTGCCTGAACAGCCAATTACAGCCAATACAACGAACACCCAAGACATCCGAATCGACACGAAAGCCCCCCCTTGCGTTACGCTGCGGCTTTCTATGCCCAATCACCCGCCAAATCCATCAATTAATTGATCGATTCGAGCACCAAGTCCCCGCTCACTGGCATGGGAGGCCTGAAGCTCTCCTTCGCGTAAATCGAGACTCAGGGATGGAGACAGTCACCGGCGGAGAAGCATCACACGGTGATATGGCCCTCGAGGTACAGCACCGCCTGTCCTGAGATGCCCACGCGCTCGCCGCGGTCCTCGCACTGGAGGATTCCGCCCCGCGCGGATACCTGGTGTGCCAACAGCTGCTTCTTGCCCAGCACATTCGCCCAGTAAGGCACCAGCGTGCAGTGTGCCGAGCCCGTCACCGGATCCTCGGGCACCCCCACCCGTGGCGCGAAGAAGCGCGAGACGAAGTCCGCCTCCGAGCCCCGCGCCGTCGCCGCCACCGCGAACAAGTCCAACTGGGCCAGCTTCGCCATGTCGGGGTTGAGCGCCCTCACCTGCTCCTCGCTGTCGAAGACGGCCAGCAGGTCACGCGACAGCAGCGTCTCGCGCGGCTCGGCCCCCAGGGCTTCCACCAACCCCTCCGGCACCGCGCACGGCTCCGGAGGCCGAGAGGGGAAGTCCATCTCCATCCACTCGCCTTCCTGCTGCGTCACCACCAGCGGCCCCGAGCGCGAGTTGAACTGCGCCCTCTCCAGGCCCGGCGCCAGGCGCGTGAAAAGAATGTAGGCCGCGGCCAGCGTGGCATGACCGCACAGGTCTACCTCTTGCGCGGGGGTGAACCAGCGGATCTGCCAGCCGCGAATCTCATCGCGCAACACGAAGGCCGTCTCGGAGAGGTTGTTCTCCGCCGCGATGGCCTGGAGCACCTCGTCCGGCAGCCAGGCGTCGAGCGGGCAGACCGCAGCGGGGTTACCCCCGAAGACCTGCGAGGAGAAGGCGTCGACCTGGTAGAGGCGAAGGCGGGTGGGCATGGGATGGCCCTTTTCTACCTCAACCCGAGGAGTCGTGCGAACCGGGGGGCCCGAAGCACGGACGGAGCAACGGACTTCACTTGGAGGACTGGGTCAGCGCGCTGGCGAACTGCATGGCGTAGTTCACCTCCAGGCCCCCATCCACCACCAGCGTCTGGCCATTCACGTACGAGGAGCCCTCGGAGCACAGCCACTCAATCGTCTTGGCAATCTCATCCGCGCTGGCCACGTAGCCCACGGGCACGCTGTCCTTCACCTTGGCCTCGAGCGCGTCCCAGGCCTCGCCCATGTAGAAGCGGCTGGAGTCGGTGTCGATGTAGCCCGGGTTGACGGCGTTGACGCGGATGCCGGAGGAGGCCAGCTCGGCGGCCAGGTACTTCACCAATATCTCCATGGCGCCCTTCATCGCGCCGAGGAAGCCATGGAAGGGCAGCGGCATGCGCGAGTCCATGCCGGACACCGCCACGATGCGCCCCTTGCGGCCCGCCATCAGGGGCACCGAGCGCTGGGCCGCCAGGAGGAAGCTCTTCACCGTGACGTTGAACGTCTTGTCCATCTGGTGGAGCTTCATCTGCATCAGCGGGGTGAAGGCCGTGGAGGCGGCGTTGGCCACGAAGACATCCAGCCCGCTGAACTCCTGTTGGATCAGGTCGAAGGCGGCATGGAGGCTGGCCGGCTCGAGCTGATCCGCGATGACGGTGCGGCAGCGGCGTCCGAGCGCCTCCACCTCCTTGCACAGCGCGTCGGCGGCCTCGGCGTCACGCCGATAGGTGGAGACGATGTCGTAACCGGCCTTCGCGAGTCTCAGAGAGAGGGCTCGGCCCACGCCACGCGAGCCACCAGTGATGAGCGCCACGGGAGCATTCGTCATGCGCCCGGGCATACCACCTTCACATGCGCCTTGGCGCCGGGCACCCGGAGGGTGTCCTCATTCGAGACACCCACCCATGAAATCGTCCTGTTTCAGGACAGGCCCTCACATGGCCGATTTCCTCAAGAAATTCAGGTGATTGATACTCACAGTGTATAGGCGCTTTACAAACGCACTGCGCCATCATGGTCCATCTGCTTCCGAATCACGCGGGGGTGTACCAGGAAGTACAGCCACTTGGCCGTTGGCACGAACGATGCTCTGGCACAGGCCCAAGAATCGAGTCTCCGTCGGCATTGACGCGAGCTGGAGGGCCCCGGGTTCCCCACCAACCCGGGGCCCTCATCCTTTCTGGAGCCTGGGCTCCATCACCCGCCGGGTCCCCTGAAGACGCGAAGGTAGAGTGCGCCGCCATGAACGTCGCACCTGGCTCCTCTCCGGCCCTCGCGGGCCCCCGCTGGCTCTACCTCCACGGCTTCGCCTCAGGGCCCCAGTCCGCCAAGGGCGTGGCGCTCGCCGAGCACTACGCGCGCCAGGGCATCCACTTGGAGCGGTTGAACCTGCGGCAGCCCTCGCTCGAGCACTTGAGCCTGAGCGCGATGATGCGCACGGTGCGCGACGCTATCGGCGGCGAGCGGGACAGGGCCATCGTCTTCGGCTCCAGCCTGGGTGGGCTGACGGCCTGCCGCGTGGCGGAGGAGGACGCACGGGTGTGCGCGCTGGTGCTGCTCGCGCCGGCCCTGCGTGCCTCGGAGCAGATGCGGCGCACCGTGGGAGAAGAGAGCCTGCGCCGATGGCAGGAGACGGGCTGGTTGGAGACGCAGGACTACGCGGAGAAGCGCAAGACGCGCGTGCACTTCGGCCTCATCCAGGACCTCGACACCATTGAAGCGCGCTCGGGCGGCTGGCCGGACGTGCGCGTTCCCACGCTCCTCATCCACGGACGGAAAGACACAACGACAGACATCCGCTATTCGCGCGAGTGGGCGCGCGACAAGCGCCACGTGCGCCTCGTTGAAGTGGAGGACGGGCACGAGCTGGTGGACTCACTCGGACGCATCGCCGCCGAGGCGGATGACTTCCTGCGCCCCTTCCTCACGGGCGCTCCCCAGCATGGATGACAGGGAGGCGTAGAGCCTGTCAGGCCACCGGCCGGGCGAGAGCACGCGGAGGCACAGCGAGGAATGGTACGTGGGCTGTCCCGTTGGTGCCCCCACGATGCGTAACAGAAACCGATTGCTCTCCTCCTCGTGTTTGCTGGGCGTCCTGCTCACCACGGCTTGCGAAGCGCCCTCCCCCCCCACTCCCGCCGCGCCTCCTGCGGCGCCCCCCGTGGCCGAGGCCCCTCGGACCGACACGCCCGCCACGGATGCTCCCGCCACTGACACCCCCACCACGCCCCCCACGGGGGATGTGGGCAACACCGGCTCCGCGCTCACCGTGAGCAACTGCCGCGTGCTCACCACTTCCCGCGCGAGCGCCAGCGGTGACGACGGCGCAGGCAGTGTGGCCGCCAACGCCCTGGACGACAACCTGAGCACGCGCTGGAGCGGCCCCGGCAAGGGCGCGTGGCTCACGCTCGACCTGGGCTCCTCGCAGTCGCTCGCTGGCGCGGCCATCGCCTGGCACCAGGGCGACCAGCGTCAGAACCACTTCACGCTCTCCACCTCCGAGGACGGCACCACCTTCAGCCAGGCCTACGCGGCCGACAGCGCGCTGACGACGGCGGCCCAGACGTACCGCTTCACCGGCACGCGCAAGGCGCGCTACCTGCGCGTCACCGTCAACGGCAACACCGTGAATGACTGGGCCTCCATCTCCGAGGCGCGCGTCTGTGGCGAGGACACCACGACGCCGACGCCGCCCACCACGGACTCGGGTCCGGCGCTGCCGCGCCTGCCGTACTTGCAGAGCGTGGGCACCACCAGCGCGCTGGTGGCCTTCCGCACCAGCGTGTCCTGCACGCCCTTCGTCCGCTATGGCGAGGGCTCGGACATCTCGCGCACCGCCACGGCCACGGCGGCCGGCTGGCAGCACGCGGTGAAGCTCAGCGGCCTGCTCCCGGGCAAGACGTACAGCTACGTGATCGAGGCGTGCGGCTCCGTCACCGGCGTGCGGCGCTTCCAGACGGCCACCGGCCCGGAGACGACGCGCGTGCACTTCACCGCCATGGGTGACTTCGGCACGGGCGGCTCGCTGCAATCCCAGGTGCTCAAGCTGCTCGGCCAGCCGTCGCGCGCGGGCGAGTTCCTCCTCACGCTCGGCGACAACGCGTACTCCTCCGGCACCGACGCCGAGTTCCAGAGCAACATGTTCAAGCCCATGGCGGCCCTGCTGCGCGAGGTGCCCCTCTTCCCCTCGCCGGGCAACCACGAGTACGTCACCAACAAGGGCCAGCCGTACCTGGACAACTTCTACCTGCCGGCCAACAACCCGTCGAAGAGCGAGCGCTACTACTCGTTCGATTGGGGTCCGGTGCACTTCGTCTCGCTCGACTCCAACTGCCCCTTCGGCTACACGCTCTCGGACTGCTCGCTGTCGCTGGAGAAGACGTGGCTCGCCCAGGATCTGGCCGCCACGACCCGGCCCTGGAAGATCGTCTTCTTCCACCACCCCATCTGGTCGAGCGGCGAGCACGGCTCCAGCACCGCCATGCGCCGCGAGTTCGCCCCCCTCTTCGAGCAGTACGGGGTGGACCTGGTCCTCACCGGGCATGATCACAACTACGAGCGCTCCAAGCCCATGAAGGGTGACGCGGTGGCGGCCTCGGGCACGCGCGGCATTCCGTACCTGGTGGTGGGCAGCGGTGGCGCGACCCTGCGCACCTTCCCCGGCTCCCAGCCGAGCTGGACGGCCTACCGCAACAACACCCACGTGGGCTACCTGGACGTGGCGGTGGACGGTGGCACGCTGACCACGAAGTTCATCGACTCGGGCGGCACCGTGCGCGACACCCTGACGCTGACGAAGACGGTGCCCGCCGCGGTGCCCCAGACGTCCAACGTCTCGGCGCTGTCCAAGGACACGACGCCCCAGGGCCCCACGTATGACCCCACCCGGCAGCCCGCGTTCCTGGGCCAGAAGCCGGTTCCCCCTGCGGACACCGCGGAGTCGGTGGCGGACGCCCCCGAGCCGGCGCACGGCTTCGCTCGCGAGCAGCAGTAGCTCCATCACTTCCGGTTGGAAAGCTGCCCGGACGCGGCGAGGATGCCGGGCGGCTTTCCCCCGGGAGTCTGAGGATGAATCGCATGCACTGGCTGGACGCGCTCGCCGCGAGGTTCATGGTGGCGCGCCAGCCCCGCTTCTTCGAGGACGGCTGGGGCTCCCAGGCGCTCCTGGAGAAGCTCACCCGAGGCCCCCAGGGCTTCGCCTTCCCCGAGCTCTCCGAGGTGACGGTGCGCCAGCCTCGGCGCGAGCGGCACCTGCTCATTCAGGAAGGGCGCTTCCCCAGCCCCGCCGCGGTGGGCTCGTTGCCAGAGGCGTGCCGGGAGGCACACTTCCAGTTGCTGCTGCCGCACGACGCGGGCCCGCGCCCTCCGGTGTGCGTCTTCCTGGCCGCCTCCGGTGACGAGGGCTTCGGCCTGCGCCGCTTCATCGCGGGAGAGCTGGCCCGGTACGGGGTGGGCGCGCTGCTGCTGGAGAATCCCTACTACGGCTCGCGTCGCCCGCCCGGACAGAAGGGCGCGGCCGTGCGCACGGTGGTGGACCTGCTGCTCATGTTCCGCGCCACGGCGGTGGAGGCCACGGCGCTGCTCGGGTGGCTGCTCGCGCGCGGCCACCCCAAGGTAGGCATCTCCGGCTACAGCATGGGTGGCAGCATCGCCGCCTATGCCGCTGCGATGTTCCCGCTGCCCGCGGCTGTCATCCCCCTGGCCGCGGCACATGCGTCCGCGCCCGTCTTCACCGAAGGCGTGCTGTCCGCCGTCCCTGACTGGGAGGTACTGGGCCGCACCACCGGAGGCCCCGAGGCGGCGCGCCAGCGTCTGGCCGAGCTTCTCTCCGCGGTCTCCACCACCGCGCTGCCGCCGCTGTCCAACCCACGCCGCGCCATCCTCGTGGCCGCGCGCCAGGATGGCTTCGTCCCCTCCTCCTCCACCCTGCGCCTGCTGCAGCACTGGCGGGGAGCGGAGCTGCGCTACCTGTCGGGAGGACACCTGAGCGCCTTCCTCACCGGGAGGACGGCCATCATCCGTGCCATCCTCGATGCGTTCTCTCGCATCGAGGCGATTCAGCTTCCCTCCAGCGATTGAGCCCGGCGGAGGTGCCCTTCAGGGCTGGCCGCCGCCTTGCCTCCGTCCTCCGCCCCAGCCTCCGCGCGCCCCCTGCCGCTCCTCGCGGCGCATCTCGTCGTACTTCGCCTGCTGCGACTCATCGAGGAGGGCCTTCACCTCCTTGTCCGTCTGGTCGCGCAACTGGCGGAGCTCCTGCCGGATATCCCGGGGCGACTGGTTGCCGGTCCGCATCCCCTCGAAGAGAGCCTGACGCTGGGCGTCCTCGTTCTGCAGGCGGCGCGTGAGTTCCTGCTCCTGGCTGTAGCTCAGCCGCGCCTCCGAAGCGAACTGACGCAGGCGCTCAGCGCGCTCCGACTGGGCCTGTACCTGGGCCTGCTGGAACTGCTGCTGCCGGAGCTCTCGCTGCTCGGCCCGCATATCGTCCTGCACCGAGCGCACCATCTCCTTGAGGTACTGACGCCCTCCCTCGGAGCTCAGCGCCTCGCCAGCCACCAGGCCACGCACCTCCGACCGGAGCTGCTCCACCTCCGCGGCCAGGGACGGGGCCACGGCCACCACGCCGCCATCCGAGGAGACCACGGGCCGCTGCTCGAGCAGCATCAGCCGCTTGGAGAGGCTCAGCGAGGCGTCCTCGAGGAGCTTCACCCGCAGTTCGAGGTCCCTCATCTCCCGTGAAGGGGAGGCAGAAGGCCGCTCGGTGGGCGGGGGAGGGGGAGGCACCGTCTCGCCGCGCGAGCCCCAGAGGGAAACCGCGAGCGCCAGAACGGACAGGCCGAAGGATGCGGGGCCAAGGAAACGGTTCATGATGGGCTCCCAGACGGATGGACTGGCACCTTATTCGATTTCGAGAGCCCCCATGAGCAGCTCACCTCTGCGATGAGCCGCGTCCACCGGACCCTCACTCAATAGAAGAACCGGGTGGAGAAGATGAGCCGCACCGCGTTGTCTCCGGCGCCATTCACGTCCTCGCGACGGCCGAAGAGCAGCTCCGCGCCGAACGTAACGGAGCGCACCGGCGAGACGAGGAGGTTGCCGGAGAGATAGTGCGTGCGCTTCAGCGTGTTGCCCGGCTGTGCATCCCGGGGGAAGACCTCGAGGTAGCCGTAGACGAACGAGGAGGCGAAGTGCTCGGACCAGCGCGGCTCAATGGCGCCGAACACCCCCAGCGAGGGCACCGCCTCCAATCGACCGGGAGCCACCACGACGGCATCGAGTCCCAGCCCTGCGATGTCGGCCGTATAGGCACCGATACCGGAGCCATAATGCACCTGAGCTGAGGTACGTGAGCCCGTGCGGCCCCACGTCCAGAGCCCGCTCAGCATGGCGCCCCATCCCGGCACCGCGTGCTGCGTGCCACCGTCTTCGTAGAACGAGAGCCACCTAGCCAGGCCCGCCGCGCGCACGTGACGGCCCTTCCCAAGGTTCCACTCCAGCGCGCCCACCACGTCCGGCAAGGGCTTGCGTACCTCTTGAGTGTCTGGGTTGGAGAGCGTGAGGTCCGGCAACGGCCGCTCCAGCGATAGCTGGATCAGCAGAGGGCCGAAGGTGTTCCCGTAGCGCAGCACCTCACGCCGAGAGGCCAACATGGAGCCGGGTCCCTGGAAGTCGAGGGTGTCCGGCACCGCATCCAGGTCCATGAACGTCGTCCACTTTCGCCCCGCCAGCAGGGGGCCGATGATTGCGTACGCCTCGTAGACGCGGAAGTCGCCGCCGCTGGAGCCCTCGCCGTAGAAGTCGGCGGAGACATGGCCGATAAGCGGCCCCAGGAGCGTCAGCTTTCCTCCCTCGAAGAAGAGCCGCGTCTGCTTTGCGTTGAAGTTCAGGTTGGGCCCGCGATCCTCCGCGCCCACCGGAATGGAGGAAGGAACGAAGTCCTCCTCGTTGAGGATGGGCCTGAAGTCATAGTTGAGGTCCACCTTGAGACGAGCGCGGAAGGAGACGTAGCCGCGCGCCAGATCATCCTCCGTGGCCGGGCCCACCTTCATCACAATCCCCGTGAGGGAGGGGTCGATCACCGCCGGCTTCGGCGGCTCTTCGAGGGGCTCGTCATCCGCCTCCGGGGGAGATTCCGGGGTCTGCACACCACCCGGAGTCTCGGGTGCCTCCGGAACGGCGACGTCCTTGGATTGTGCGAGGGTGCTCCCCGGCACCAACAACGCTCCCAGCAACACCCCCAGACGGCTGAGCCTCCACATGCGACATGCCCCTTCCCTGCACCTTGGTACGAGGCGGAGCAGGATGAAGGGTCGTCCT
Organism: Archangium minus; assembly: GCF_044360475.1. Lineage (NCBI taxonomy): Bacteria > Pseudomonadati > Myxococcota > Myxococcia > Myxococcales > Archangiaceae > Archangium > Archangium minus. The sequence goes on along the minus strand of NZ_CP043494.1, from coordinate 1,921,926 downwards.
GCCCTCGGCACCATCCGCATGGAGCCGATTCACGGTCGTGGACAAAGCCGACCACTCAACACACCGCGCCAACGAAGGGGGGCTGAACCTCCGGCGTCATCGGGCCGACAATCCCGGGTCAGCGGACCTCCAGCTCCTGGAACAGCACCCCATCCAGCGCCAGGCGCCGCGCCGCATCCACGAAACGCTCATTGGCGACGATGAGCGTCGCCCCTTGCTTCAAACGAAAGAGGTCTGGTTCCGCGGGAAGTGAAGCACCATCGAGGATGATGGGCTCCGGGAGGGTGAGGGACTCGTTCCCACAGGTGGGGCACGGAGGCTCAAGATCCGGTGGCAAGCAGTCGGGGTGGAATTGGCCGTGCAGTTCCATCTGCATCTCGAGCAACTCGGGTGCGTGCTTCGTGCGGAAGCGGACTTGGATGGAGCACCCTTGCAGCCCCCTCACGCCTACTTCCTCCATGCGCACGAACGCCTCGCGGCGCATGTACAGCGCCCAAGGCTCTTGCATGAAAAGCTGACCGAAGTAGCCCAACCCTGTCCCCTCCACTGGGCCGAACCGTGCTCCTGGCTCCAGCCTGGCTCCCGGGGGAGCCAACGGACGTACCAGCTCGCGCAGCCGCTCAATTTCCTTGAGCGGCACGGGCCAGGAATCAGACAGCTTTTCCAACTCGTGCGGTGGCAGGCCAGACAGATCCATGCATGGGTACTCAAGTCCTGCGCTCCCTCCTTCCGCATTGCATGTCGGGCACGGCTCCACGCCGGGTAAACCCCACTTGTGCGAGGCATTTAGGTAACCCGTGTAGCGCGGCGAAGGATCTCCTTCGAGTCGATAGAACTTCATGCTGCAGCAAGCAGGAGCAGGACACGTTGCGGGAGCAGTCTGGGCATCTGGACCCAGAACATAAGGCCACTCGCGTACTCCTGGCGCCCTCCGAAGCGAACTCGCCCGAGACCCATACCGGCCCCCCTCGCCGCGTCTGGCATACTGGGCCGCGTGACAGTCCATCGCCGGAAGCCGTGCTCCCCTCCCCTGCTCCCATCCTTACTGCCGTGGGGAGGTGAACGATGAGCGCGCTGGAGACGGCCCTGGCTGCGTGGCGCTCCGCGCTGGGCGAGGCCCACGTGGTCACCGAACCAGAGGCACTCGCGGCCGCGGAGACGGCGACCTTCGCCACCACCCAGCGCATTCCGGCCATCCTCCGCCCTGCGAATACGGCCGAGGTCCAGGCCTGCCTGCGTATCGCACAGGAGCACCGCGTCCCCGTCTATCCGGTGAGCGCAGGTCGCAACTGGGGCTACGGCTCGCGCGTGCCGCCACGAGATGGTTGCGTGTTGATGGAGCTCGGCCGGATGAACCGCATCCTCGGCTACGACGAGAAGCTGGCGTACCTCACCGTCGAGCCCGGCGTCACCTTCCGCCAGGCTCATGCCTGGTTGAGGGCTCAGGGCTCCCGGCTCTTCATCACCAGCATTGGAGGCTCGCCGGACGCCAGCATGGTGGGCAACGCGCTCGAGCGAGGGGATGGGCGAGGGCCACACGCGGACATCTTCCAGCACGTGTGCGGCCTGGAGGTGGTGCTTCCCACGGGCGAGCGACTGGAGACGGGGCACGCGCGCTTTCCCGGTGCGCGAGCGGCGCCTGTCTTCCGTTGGGGCGTGGGCCCCTCCCTGGATGGACTCTTCAGCCAGTCCTCGCTGGGCGTGGTGACGCGCATGACGTTCTGGCTGGCGCGAAAACAGCCCTACTTCCGCGAGTTCTTCTGCTCGGTGGACGAGGACGCCCAGCTCTGGGAGCGGGTGGATCGGCTCCAGGCGCTCGCGCTCGACGGCACCCTGCGCAGCAGCTTCTTCTTCTGGAACGACATCAAGGCGCTCAGCGTGACGCAGCAGTACCCCTATGCCGCAGTGGGTGGACGCACGCCCCTGCCCACCTGGGCTTTGGAGCAGTTCCGCGAGGGCTTCGGACGCTGGGCCATCAGCGGCGCCCTCCACGCGCCAGACGAGGACATGGGCGCGGTGCTGGAACGACGGCTGACCACCGCGCTGGAGGGACTATCGCGCCCACTGCACCTCTCGCCTCCACCACCGGACGGAGAGAGCCCCTTCCAAGGTGTCCCCACGGACGCCAACTTGGCCATGGCGTACTGGCGCAAGCGCACCCCGCGCCCGGAGGAGCCGCACCCGGACCGAGACCGCTGCGGCTTCATCTGGTGCTCGGTGGCCCTGCCCTTCACAGGCGAGGAGGCCCAACGCGCCGTGGGCATGGCGGAGCGCGTGCCCCGCCTGTTCGGCTTCGAGCCCAACCTGGCGCTGCTGGCCCACTCCCCGCGCTGTCTCTACCTGGTCGTCGCCATCTCTTTCGACCGGGATGGCCGCGGAGAGGATGATCGCGCCCTGGCCTGCTACCGCGCGCTGGCGCGCGAGCTGTCTACCGCCGGGTACTACCCCACCCGGCTCGGACTCCAGGCGGAGGGAGACGCCCTGCCCTCGGCGGATGACTCCGCTGTGATCCTCCGGCGGCTGAAGCAGGCGCTGGATCCGGCCGGCATCCTGGCTCCGGGGCGCTACGAGCCCGGCTCTCCGGAGAAGGACTCGGAGTGAAGTGCGGGAGGAAAAAGCCCGCGAAAATCACAGGGAAGCAACTTCCCCGGGGCTCCCCCGATAATCCCTTCACGTTTCGCCCTTCGAATCCCTTCTGGAGCCCCCCATGACCCTGATCTCGCGTTCCGCTGAGTTCAACCGCCACCGTCCCGTGTCCTCCAGCCGTGCCGAGCCGGGTGCTGAGCGGAACCAGGCGTACCGCGAGGTTCAGCGCGACTTCCGCCGGGACACCGACCCGAAGCGCCAGGCGGAGATCGACGCGGCCAAGGCCAAGAAGGAGAAGGGCGAGAAGCTCACGCCGCACGAGCAGGCGCTGCTCGACGGTCAGCGGACCTCCCGCAGCAACACGGCCACCAACAGCGCCGAGCAGACGTCCATCCAGAAGACCTTGGAGACGAGCGGCTTCGAGCAGGAGCTCGTCTCCGGTGAGGTCAGCAAGGACTGGACGGCCTTCTCGGGCCAGCACGAGGTGGGCAACAAGGACGGCTCCTTCTACAACAAGGTGGAGGGCCAGGCCCTCACCGCCGGCGTGGGCGCCAACGGTTCCGTGAGCGTCGACCCCGCCAACGGCAAGCTCATCGCGCAGGGCTCCGCCGAGGCGAAGGCGGACCTGGTGCGTGGCTCGGTGGAGGGCCACGTCGACAGCCCCGTGGGCCGGACCTCGTGGCAGGCCGAGGGCAACGTGGGCGCCGAGGCCAGCGTGCAGGGCCAGGTGGTGGTGGATCCGCTCCACGGTGACGTGGCGGCTCAGGTGGGCGGCGATGCGTTCGCCGGCGCCCGCGCCAGCGCCGAGGTAACGCAGGAGGTGGGTCCCGCGGCCGCCACGGTGGGCGCGGAGGCCTTCGCCGGCATCGGCGCCGAGTTCGAGGCGAACGTGGGCCTGAAGGACGGCAAGCTGGCCGCCAACTTCGACGTGGGCGCCGCGCTGGGGATTGGCGCCAGCGTGGAGTTCGGTGTCGAGCTGGACGTGAGCAAGGTCGGCGACGCCGTGAAGAGCGTGGGCGAGGGCATCAAGAACGTTGGCGAGGGCATCAAGGATCTCGTGAGCGGCTGGTAGTCAGTCCCCGGGACAGCGCTCGACAGCCCCCAGTCCCTGGGGGACACTCGCTGGCATGAATCCTCTCGAGAAGCTCCTCGCGGCGGGTCAGACGGCCCAGGCCCAGGCGGAAGCGAAGAAGGTGCTCGCCCGCCAGCCGACGAACCGGGATGCCCTGGTCGTCCTGGCCAAACTGGCCCTGCTGGAGGGGAAGCTGCCCCAGGCCGAGGAGCTGGTCGCCAAGGCCGAAGCCCAGGGCGCCACCGCGGACACCCTGCTGGTACGCGCGAACGTGGCGGCCCAGAAGGGTCAGCTCGACGCGGCCCTCAAGGCCTACCAGCAAGTGCTCGCCCAGGACCCCCGCCGAGCCGAGGCCCACTTCGGCCGCGGGATGATGCTCATCAAGCAGGACAAGGCCGCGCAGGCGCTGGAGGCACTCACCAAGGCCGCGCAGCTCGACCCGACCAACGCCGTCTTCCGCTACCGGCTGGGGCAGGTGCAGCTGGAGGCGGGCAAGGACGAAGAGGGCCTCGCCACGCTGCGCGAGGTCGTCACCCAGCAGCCCCGCTTCGTCCCCGCGTACCTCAGCTTGTCGCACGCGCTCGCGTCGAGGGATGACCTGACGGAAGCGCGGCGCGTTCTCGAGCAGGGACTCAAGGCGCTCCCTCGCCACCCTCGCCTGCTCGCGGCGCTCACCGTGCTGGCCATGGCGCTGAGGGACTTGAACACCTCCTACAAGTCCGCCTCGGCGCTGGCGGCGCAGCGGCCCAAGGACCCGGACGCCCAGGCCAACCTGGCGCAGCTCATGCTGGCGCGCGGACAGTTCCAGCAGGTCCTCCACCTGTGCCGCACCATGGACTCGCTGGGCCTGGCCACCGAGTCCCTCAAGATGGCGGAGGCCACCTGCTACGAGGCGGAGGAGCCCCCCGCGTATGACAAGGCGGTGGCGGCCTACGAGGCGGCCATGGGCCTCGCCCCCGACGGCTGGCGCGCCGCCAACAACCTGGGCCAGCTCTTGCTGCGCATGCCCGCCGAGTCAGAGAATCAACACCTCCCCCGGGCCATCACGGTGCTGGAGGAGGCGATCCGGCGCGATCCGAAGCAGCCCGAGCCCCACCTCAACCTCGCCCTGGCCCTCGCGCGGATGGGACAGCAGGCCAAGGCGCGAGAGCAGGTGAAGAAGCTCCTGGCCCTGCCGCTGTCCGAGGAGAACCCGGTGCGACAAGAGGCCGTCCGCCTGGAGCAGGCCCTGGGCAAGGCCTGAGCGACGGCGCGTCCTTGAATACGCGCCCGTGACACGCTCGGTCTCCCGCCAGACATGCGGCGGGGGGAGGCCACGCCTGGGGTCAGCGGCTGGAGCCTTCCACGGGTGTAGAATTGCCCTCACGGGAGGCGTGCATGAGGAGCGCCCTGTACGAACGGTTCCGCACCCTGGGTGATCGCTACCGCGCCGAGCGCGCGAAGGTGGGCCGCAAGCGCCGAAGAGCAGACCCTCACCCCAGCCCTCTCCCAGCGGGAGAGGGAGCGCCCACGGGATTGGATCGCACGGCCTTCCAGCAGCTCGGCGAAGCGGGGATGTTCCGCGCGGCCCTGGAGCCAGCGCTGGGCGGCGAGGGACTCACCGGCGCGGTGCATGCGCTCGCGGGCTTCGCGGCGGGCTCGGGGGACCTCGGACTGGCCACCTCGCTGCTCACGCACCTCGTCTGCGTGCGGCTCCTGGCCCATGCCGGCACCCAGGCGCAGCGGGCGCGGCACCTCCCTCGCCTCCTGTCCGGAGAGTGGGTGGGCGCCGTAGCCAACAGCGAGCCGCGAGCGGGAACGGACATCCTCGCCCTGCGCGCGCGCGTGGTGCCTACTCGGGACGGACTGAGGCTCGATGCACGCAAGTGCAGCATCACCAACGTGGGCTCCGCGGACCTGGCCATCGTCTCCGCGCGGCTGGCCGGCGTGCTTCCCTCCCACGCGGTCAACCTCTTCCTCCTGGAGACGGCCTGCCCGGGCGTGTACATGCGCCCGGTGACGGACCTCACGGGCCTGTCCACCTCCGCCACCGGCAACCTCGTCGCCCGCCGGGTGGTACTGCCCTCGGACGCGCGCCTCGGAGAACCCGGCGACGGCGTGCGCCTGTTCCGCACCACCTTCACCGAGGAGCGGTTGCTCACCGGGGTGTTGTACCTCGCAGCAGTGCGCCGCTGTCTCGAGCGGGGGATGGCCCACGCGCAGGCGCGCCGCACCTTCGGCGAGCCCCTGGGACGCCACCAATACATCCAGGAGCGGCTGGTGCGCATGCGCGTGGCCGAGGAGACGCTGGAGGCGCTGCTCGACTCGACGCTCGGCGCGCTGTCGCGAGGCGAGGACGTGTTCGGCACCCTCTCCATCATCAAGCTGCACGGCGTGGAAGCAGCGGTGGACGCGGCCCAGGGGCTCATGCGCGTACTCGGCGGCAAGGGCCTGCGCCGAGGCGAGGGCGCCGAGGGAATGCTGAGAGATCTGCTGTGCCTCTCCGTCTTCGGCGGCACGGTGGAGCTGCACAAGGTGGTGCTCTACAACGAGACGGTGAAGGCACGCGGACGGGCCCGGCCTCTGCCAGGAGGGGACGAGACGCTTGAGGTGCACGACACCGGCACGCTCCCACCTGGGCTGGAGGCGGAGCTGTGCGCGCTCGTGGCCCGCACCTTCCCGGGAGAGCCCGCGCTGCACGGCCGCTACTACTACGACACGCGGCCGAACCTGGTGGTGACGGTGAGGCGCAACGGAGGCCTCGCGGGCTTCCGCGCCATCACCTTCCGCGAGGTGATGCTGGGAGGCCGCATGGTGAAGGTGGCAGGCCTGGGCATCGCGGTGGCGCCCGAGCACCAACGCCAGGGACTCGGGACGCGCCTCACCCACCGGGTGCTCGCGCTGCTGGCCGAGCGCGGCGTGGAGCTCGCCCTCGCCTTCCTCCTCACCCGCTCCGCGGAGAAGCTGCTGCGCACCACCGGCTTCTCCCGCCTCACCGTCCCGGTGACGTACCTCGCCCGAGAAGGCGGCCGGCTCATCACCGAGTCCATGCCCGCCTATGGCCTGGCGCTCGGCGGCTCCGCGCTCCTGGAGGAGATAGAGGCTCGCGGAGGGCTGCACCTCGGCGTGGGCACGTGGTGAAGCGAGAGCGGTCTGCACCGTAAACTGGTTGTTGATACCGAGCCGACATTGGGGATGCCGCCATATCCGAGCAACACCTCCAACGCATAGCCCCGCGCTCCCTTGGCCCTCCTCCCTACGGGAACGTCACCTTGGAAATGGTGATGGCACGCCCTCCCGCATCCCACAGCTTCAACGTCCATTCGCCTCGAGCTTGCTCCCTGGTCACGGCAACCTCCACAATCACCGACTTGACCTGAGCGGGCGCGATGACCTCATCCTGCTGGAACTTCACTCCCTTGATCTCCTCGCCCCGGGCGTCCACCAGGGAGGCTCCGGCCACCATCCAGGGTTCCGACCCGGAGTTCATCAACAACACGTCCGCCGCTACGCTCAGTTCTGCGCGATAGCTGGTACCACTCACCAGGGAGAGCTCTCCTTTCGAAGGTCCGGACACCTGTGCTTCGAGCACCTGAGCCCGGACCCCATTGAGGTCAATCGTCTTGCTGGCAAGGAGACTCCGGAGACCTCCTGACTGGCCGAGCAGGGCCTGCGTTCGCGCGAGTTCCTCACGAAGTTGCCCATTCCTGGCACGCTCCTGAATCACTTCCTGCTGAAAGGACTCCCGGGTGCGCCTGTCACGGTACACCTCCACCTGGTGTGTTGCTCGCCCGGGGTGAGCCACCAGCACGAAGGTGCTGCCGCTCGAGGTCGTATCACCTTCGAAATGCACCGTGAGCCGCAGTCGTTCACCAGGAGCCATGTCTGGCGGCGGCATCAATGTCAGGAGCCTACGAGAGCGGACCACCTCCTCGAACCGCACTTCATCTTGTAGTTCCACGATGGAGGGCGCATCAAAGCGCAGGCTCGTCACGAGCCCCGGACTGACGCACAATTCCAGGGCTGCGTTGGTGGGCGTGAGTGCCAATTCCAGGCGCTGCACGTCCTCGCAGGCGGCACCTGTGGAGGGCTCGCCACGAGAGGCTCCTCGAAGAAACAAGAGGGCCAGGATGGCGAGAGGAGTGGATGGGAGCACGGGAAGCAGCCTCCAATGGGGGGCCTAGTGGAAGCGAGACACCGCTTGAATGCGCGGGTCGTAAATGATGTGCGCCTCCTCCGCCGTGCTCTCAGGCTTCATCTTGATTCCAAGCTCGTTGGGGGACAACCACTCCAAGCAGACCGGCACGCTCTCCCCATTTGGAAGAATGGCCTGGGTGAATCGGCCATAGACACGCCCCGCTCCGAAGAAGACGTGACCCATGAAGCGGGTTGAATCCGGAAACAGTCCCCAGGAGACCGGCTGTTCGACAGTGATGGGACCCTCCCGAACAATGGCGACTCGGGTCTTCGAGAAGGCTGGAAAGTACGTGATGTGTGTCTCTCCTTCGCGGATGCGGAACTGCTCCAGGGTCGCGGCGGCGCCGGGCGGGCACTCTGCCGGCTTGGGGGGCGGACGTTGCTGAGGGCCGCTCGCGCAGGCGGAGCCAACAAGGCAAGTAGCGGCGGCAAGGGAGCGGATCTTCTGGGATTTTGTCATCGCGGAGTTCTCGCTTCGGGTCGCACGGGCGACGGGCGCGGGAGTAGGTGACGTCTGGGGTGCCGCGCCCGGACCAACTTCTTCCGTCAGGTCAACGGGCGCTATTTCCTGGCGAGGGACAGCCTGTTGCGGCGGGGGGGTGGTAGGCGACGTAGTACGTGGGGTCAGCACCATGAGGCCCATCCCCACGGCCGTGCCGAGCACGAGCCCAGCGGCCCAAGGCCACCACCGTCTCACCGGGCGAGCCCGAATTTCCGAAGGTGGAGAGGGAGTCGGTGCTGGAACGAGGGGCTGTGCTGGAGGGGAGGCCAGCGCGGAGGCCGGACGCTTCTCCTGTCTTCCCCCGGGGAACAGCGGCGCGCGCCAGACGTCATCCGCCTGGGCTGCCGCATCCTCCAGCGCCGCTTCGAGCGCCTGGGCGTCCGCGAACCGCGCCTCGGGGGCCTTCTCCAACATGCGCAGGCACAGCTCGCCCAGCGCCGGGGGCACGCGCGGGTTGAGCACATGCGGGGCCGAGGGAGCCTGCTCCAGGATGGCGCGCACCATGCCCTGGTCGTGCCTGTCTCCGAAGGGGAGCTCGCGCGTGAGCAGCCCATATATCGCGACGCCCAGCGCCCACAGGTCGTCTCCGGGGCCGCCGGGATAGGGCTCCCCCTCCCAGGCCCGGGCGAAGCGCAGTGCCTCGGGGCTGCGGTATTCCGGGGTGCCTGGCGGCAGCCGCATCGTCAGACGCGGGGCGCCCTCGTATGCGGCGGCACCGAAGTCCACCAACACCGGCTGCCCATCCGCCTCGCGGATGATGATATTGGTCTCCTTCACGTCCCGGTGCACCACGCCCGCGGCATGCACGTCCGCCAGGGTGCTCGCCAGAGGCACCAATACCTGGTGAACCAGCTCGAGCGCGGACGGGTTCTCCTCCCGGGCCCACACATCCAACGAGCGGCCCTCTATCAACTCGAGCGCCAGGACGAGGAAGCGGGGCTCCTCATCCGGCCAGACGCTGTACCCGTGGAAGCTGACGACGTTGGGGAGCTGCGCGCGGCGAAGCGCATCCACCTCGCGGTTACCCCGCTTGTCCATGGGCACCAGCTTCACGGCGAAGCGGCGCCCATCCCGAGAGGCCTTGAAGACGGTGCCGAAGCTGCCCGAGGCGAGCTTCCCCTCAATGATGAAGCCCGCCACGCGCTCGCCAGGCGTGAGCTCCACCCAGGGCCTCTCCCAGACCCCGCCCATGTCGTCGTGCATCCAGCCTCCCTCGGAGAGGGAGGCTACCTGACCGATGAGGAACCGCCCCGGATGCCAGGGGTAGGGAGCTTTTCACCCGACGTCGACGACAGGCCGTCAGTCCACCTCGATGTCCAGCACCTGCCGGGCCAGCACGGATTCCTGTTGGACGACATAAGCCGAGGCGGAGGGCCTACGGCCTCCGGGGATGTGGGGGAACATGCGCCGCGCCAACCTACGCACCTGTCCCGAGCACCCGCGAGCAGGGGCGGCTCGGCACGTCTTCCGGCGAACGGTTGAGGCTCCCACATCCTGCACCGGACGAGCGCCCCGTCCCCGGGGACAGGGACATCTCGCGAAGGATTGATGCACCAGCGCGGGCACGAGCGCATATGTTCCCCCGGCATTCGCGGTTCCGGAGGGCGACATGGAAGAGCAGGGCCTGCACATCGAAACCCATCCCCGAGAAGGAGACCCACTGGTACGGGCGGGAAGACCCGACCCGTGCGTCATGGTCCTCTTCGGCGCCACGGGAGACCTGGCGCAGCGCAAGCTCTTCCCGGCCCTCTTTGAGCTGGCGCGCCAGGGGCTGCTGCCCAACAACTTCGCCGTGGTGGCCTTCAGCCGCTCGGAGCACAACCTGGAGCAGTTCCGCGCCCAGGTGAAGGAGGGGCTGCAGAAGTTCGCCCGCACCCAGCCGTTGGACGAAGCCACGTGGGAGCGGCTCTCCTCCAAGCTGGAGATGATGACGGGCGGCTACGACGACCCAGAGTCCTACATCCGTCTGCGCGAGCACCTGGAGCGCATTGCCGAGCGCTTCGGAACCCAGGGGAACCAGCTCTACTACCTGGCCACCCCGGCCTCCACCTTCCCCTCGCTGCTCAACGGCCTGGCCAGTTCCGGGCTGCTGTACCGCGAAGACCCCGCCGTGAAGCGGCCCTGGCGGCGGCTCGTCATCGAGAAGCCCTTCGGCCGAGACCTGGCCACCGCGAAGGAGCTCAACCAGGCGCTGGCCGCGGTGCTGGACGAGAAGCAGATCTTCCGCATCGATCACTACCTGGGGAAGGAGACGGTCCAGAACATCCTCGTCTTCCGCTTCGCCAACGCCATCTTCGAGCCGCTGTGGAACCGGCAGCACATCGACCGCGTGGAGATCACCGCGGCGGAGAAGATTGGCGTCGAGGGGCGCGGGCGCTTCTACGACGAGACAGGCGTCATCCGGGACATGGTGCAGAACCACCTGTTGCAGGTGCTGGCCCTGTGCGCCATGGAGCCGCCCGTCTCGTTCGGCTCGGAGGACATCCGGGACGAGAAGAACAAGGTGTTCCGCGCGCTGCGTCCCATGGTGGGCGGTGAGGTGGCCAAGTACGTGGTGCAGGGGCAATACAAGGGATACCGCGAGGAGCACGGGGTGGCGAAGGACTCGAAAACGCCCACCTACGTGGCCCTGAAGACGTACATCGACACGTGGCGTTGGCAGGGCGTGCCCTTCTACGTGCGCGCGGGCAAGAGCCTGAGCAAGCGCGTGACGGAGGTGTCCATCCACTTCAAGCCCGTGCCGCACTGCCTCTTCAACACCAGCGACACCTGCCAGCGGCTGCAGCCCAACGTGCTCACGCTGCGCATCCAGCCTCGCGAGGGCATCGCGCTGAGCTTCGAGTCGAAGGTGCCCGGCGAGGACATCAACATCGCGGGCGTCACCATGGACTTCGACTACTCGGAGAGCTTCCACAAGCCAGTGCCGGAGGCGTACGAGCGGCTGATGCTGGACTGCATGCGGGGCAACACCACGCTCTTCGCGCGGCAGGACAGCGTGGAGCAGGCGTGGGCGTGGGTGACACCCATCATCGAGTCGCTGGACGCGGGCAAGGGTGGGCCGCTGCACACCTATGAGCCCGGGAGCACGGGGCCGGACGCGGCGGCGGCCCTGCTGGCACGGGATGGCCGGCGATGGACGGAGCTCAAGGGATGAGGCCGGCCCCCATCGTGGTGGAGAAGGAAGCGCTGGGGCGCGAGGGCGCGGACTGGGTGGCGCGTGAGCTGAACGCGGCCCTGGCCCGGGGCGGGAGGGCCAGCCTGGCGTTGTCAGGCGGAAGCACCCCGGGGCCGGTGTACCGGGAGCTGACGACGCGGGACGTGCCGTGGGAGCGGGTGGACTTCTACTTCGTGGACGAGCGCTTCGTTCCGCCGGATCACCCGGAGAGCAACTACCTGCTGGCGGAGGAGGCGCTCTTCAAGCCACTGAGCGTGCCGCCCCAGCACATCTTCCGGATGCAGGGCGAGCGCGCGGACCGGGAGCAGGCCGCGAGCGACTACGAGAAGCTGCTGCCCCCGGTGCTGGACGTCGTGGTGCTGGGCATGGGTGAGGACGGGCACACGGCCTCTCTCTTCCCTGGCAACTCCGCGCTCCAGGAGAAGGAGCGGCGGGTGCTGGCAGTGGTGGGCCCCAAGCCACCGCCGTGGAGGATGACACTGACGCTGCCCGTGCTGCGGTCCGCCCGGAAGGTGCTGGGGCTGGTGAGCGGAGCGGGCAAGCAGGACATGGTGCGCCGGGTGCTTGCGGGGGAGAACCTGCCCGCGGCCCAGGTAGAGCAAGCGCAGTGGATGATGGACCGGGCCGCGGCTGGCCAGCAGTGACACCGTGAATGCTCCCTCTCCCTCTGGGAGAGGGCTGGGGTGAGGGTCTTCCCCCAGAACCGACACACAGGAGTCAACGCAATGACGACAGCACAGGGCGCACAGCAGGGGCGTGCGCAGTTTGGCGTGGCGGGCATGGGGGTGATGGGGCAAAGCCTCGCGCTCAACGTGGCGGACCACGGCTTCCGGGTGGCCGTGTGGGATCGCCACCCCGAGCGCTTCGACGAAATGCGCCAGAAGGGAGCGCCCGACAGCCTGAAGGGCTACGCGGCGTTGGAGGAGTTCGTGGCCGCGCTGGAGCGCCCGCGCCGCATCATGCTGATGGTGACGGCGGGAGCGGCGGTGGACTCGATGATGGAGCGGCTGGAGCCGCTGCTGCAGCCAGGGGACATCGTGCTGGACTGTGGCAACTCCTGGTTCCAGGACACGCGCAAGCGCGAGGCGGAGTGGAAGCAGAAGGGGCTGCTCTTCCTGGGCGTGGGCGTGTCGGGGGGTGAGGAGGGGGCGAGGTACGGCCCGTCCATCATGCCGGGAGGCCCGGCCGAGGCGTACGCCCAGGTGCGTCCGGTGCTGGAGGCCATTGCCGCGAAGAGCGAAGCGGGCGTGTGCGTCACCCACGTGGGTCCGGACGGTGCGGGCCACTTCGTGAAGATGGTGCACAACGGCATCGAGTACGCGGACATGCAGCTCCTGGCGGAGACGTACGATCTGCTGCGCCACGGGCTCGGGCTGTCGGCGGACCAGCTGGCGGACCTCTTCTCGCAGTGGAACCAGGGCATCGCCGAGTCCTTCCTGCTGGAGACGACGATCAAGGTCCTGCGCAAGAAGGACGCGGAGACGGGCAAGCCGCTGGTGGACCTGGTGCTGGACAAGGCGGGCCAGAAGGGCACGGGCAAGTGGACGGTGCAGGTGTCACTGGACCTGGGCGTACCGGTGCCCTCCATCGCAGGGGCGCTGGACGCGCGCAACCTGTCGTCGATGAAGGACGAGCGCGTAGCGGCGAGCCGGGTGCTCCATGGCCCGAAGGGCGAGTCGCTGTCGGCGGACGAGAAGGCGAACCTGGCGGCGTGGGTGCATGACGCACTGTACGCGGCGCGGGTGGTGACGTACGCGCAGGGGATGCGGCTCATCCAGGCGGCGTCCAACGAGTACAAGTGGAACGTGTCGCTGGCGGAGATGGCGCGCATCTGGCGGGCGGGCTGCATCATCCGCGCGAAGCTGCTCACCCCGCTGCGCGAGGCCTTCGAGAAGAAGCCGGACCTGCCCAACCTGATGCTGGCCGACAGCCTGGCGCCGGTGCTGGAGAAGATGGCGCCGTCCTGGAGGCGCACGATGGCGGTGGCCACGCGGCTGGGAATTCCGGTGCCGGTGTTCAGCGCGAGCCTGGCCTACTTCGACAGCTACCGCAGCCCCGAGCTGCCGCAGAACCTCACCCAGGCCCAGCGCGACGCCTTCGGCGCCCACACCTACCAGCGCCGCGACAGGCCCGAGGCCGGCTTCGTCCACTCCGACTGGAGCTGACGCGCCCACCCGAACAAGAAGTCAGTACCCGGGAGGGGCACCGGTGCGCTAAGGCGCGCCCATGCGCCCCCTCCCGCTCCAGAAGAAGGTCGTGCTGGGCCTCCAGCACACCATCGCCATGTTCGGCGCCACCGTGCTGGTACCGCTCCTCACCGGACTCAATCCGAGTGTCGCCCTCTTCGGAGCGGGGCTGGCCACCCTGCTCTTCCATGCGCTCACCGGGCTCGGCGTACCCATCTTCCTGGGCAGCAGCTTCGCCTTCATCGCCCCCATCATCGCCGTGCTCAAGGCGGAGGGCCCCGCCGCCGCGGGAGGAGGGCTCGTCGCCGCGGGTGCCATGTACGTCGTCTTCTCCGCCCTGGTGAAGGCCGTGGGCGTGCGGCGCATCCAGCAGATCTTCCCGCCCATCGTCACCGGCCCCGTCATCATCGTCATCGGGCTCAGCCTCGCCGGAGTCGCTGTCAACCAGGCCCAGAGCCACTGGGGACTCGCGCTCATCACGCTGCTCGCCGCCATCCTCACCAGCGTCTTCGCCCGCGGCCTCTTCAAGATGATTCCCATCCTCATCGCCGTCATCACCGGCTACGTGGCCTCGCTGGTGCTCGGCCTGGTGGAGCCCACGAAGCTCGGTGCCATCCGCGACGCGGCCTGGGTGGGCCTGCCTCCGTTCCACGCCCCGGCGTTCTCGTGGAGTGCCATCTTCGTGCTCGCCCCCGTGGCTATCGTCACCTTCATCGAGCACATCGGCGACGTCATCGTGAACGGGCGGGTGGTGGGGAAGAACTTCCTCGAGCGGCCCGGCCTGCCGCGCACCCTCTTCGCCGATGGCATCGCCAACATGGTCTCCGCGGTGCTCGGTGGGCCCGCCGCCACCACCTACGCGGAGAACACGGGTGTCCTCGCCGTCACCCGCGTCTATGACCCCGCGGTGCTGCGCATCGCCGCGGGCTTCGCCATGCTCTTCGGTCTCTCGCCCAAGCTGGCTGCCGTGTTCCAGAGCCTTCCGGCCGGCGTGCTCGGCGGGGTCAGCATCCTGCTCTTCGGGATGATTGCCTCCGTGGGCATCCGCACCCTCTCCGAGGCGCAGATCGACTTCGCGCACAGCCGCAACCTCATCGTGGTGAGCCTCATCCTCGTGCTCGGCCTGGGCGGTGCGAAGGTGCCGGTGACGCTCGGCGAGGTCCACGTGGAGTTGCACGGCATGGCCCTGGCCGCGCTCGTGGGCATCCTCGCCAACGCGCTCCTGCCCGCCTCGCTCGACCGCGAGGAGCTGGATGCCCACCCCGCCTCGGACGACCCGCCGAACGGAAAATAGAACGCGGGAACATTTCGCTCCCCCCGGTGTCTCTGCGGCGACATCCCAGAGGGGGGAGCATGACCATCACACGGGTTCGTCGGCAGCCAGGACCGATTTTTATACTCGCGCTCGTCGCGCTCGTCGCGCTCGTCATCGGGCTCTCCACACAAACAGCCGCCGCCGCCGAGGGCACGCTTGAGCCCGTGGAGAGCGCTCCTGATGCGCGGCTCGCGGCGCTCTGCCGCGTCTGGGGAGCGGTGGAGCACTTCCATCCCGCCCTGCCCTCCAGCGCTCTCGATTGGGACGCGGCCCTGGTGGAGACGGCACCCCGGGTGATGGAGGCGCGTTCCCCCGAGGCCCTCTCCGATGCGCTCCAAGCGATGCTCGGCCGGCTAGGGGACCCCGTCACGCGGGTCGTCCAGCAGCAGGCCCCGTCCTCTCCCGCGCCGGGCGGGCGGGCCACGCCCCTGTTCCGTCAGGTGGGGGATGTGCTCGTGGTGGACCTCGATCGGCGCTTCGGGAACTACCAGGAGCTCTACCTGGCAGTGTCCTCGCTAGGGCCAGAGCTCGCGAAGGCCCGCCGTGTCATCGTGGACCTGCGGGCCCGTGGAGGCGACGAGGCCAACTGGATGGACCAGGCCCTGGGCTTCCTCACGAGCACACTGCCGTCCGAACCCGTGACGGGCCCGGGCGAGCGCTACCCCCAGCACTCGGGGTACCGCATCCAGTTCGGCGCCACCTCGGGCGGCTACGGCACCACCATGGACCTGAAGCTCGCGGAGGGGTTCACGTCCGCACCGGGTGCGCCCAAGCGCTCCATCGCCTTCCTCGTCAACGGGCGCACCCCGCTCGTCCCGTTGCTGCTGGCCATGGTGGGCTCCTCGTCCCGCACCTACCTCGTCGCGCAGGGAGCACTCGACGAGAGCTCCGCCGTGAAGACGATGGAAGAGCCGCTCGCGGGGGGCCACCGAGCCATTGTGCGGACCTCCGAGCTCGTCTTCCCCGAGGGCTCGCAAGGTCTGCGCGCGGACGTCACCGTGCCCGCGAGCGCCGATGAAGGGGAGCAAGGCCCCGCGTTCCAGGCCGCGCTGAAGCTCGTCCGCGCGGGCAAGGCGAAGACACCCGTACGCCAGGCCTCACGTCGCACGGGATTGCCCACGTGGCGAGCGGAGGAGACCTACGCGGACCAGGAGTACCCCGCCCCCGGACTGCGGACGCTGGCCGTCTGCCGCTTCTGGAATGTCATGCGTTACTTCCACCCGGACCCGAAGGCGCTCGGCGACTGGGACGCGGTGCTTCCCGAGTTCCTCCGCAAGACCCGCGAGGCCGCGGATGCACGCGCGTACGCCCTCGCGCTCTATGAGTTGTCCGCGCGCGTCCACGACGGCCACATCTTCCTGGCCGAGCGCGGCACCGTCTTCCGCACCCTGGGCGAGGCGACCGCCCCCGTCCTCCCCCGCTACGTGGAGGGCCGTCCCCTGGTAACGGAGCTCTTCGATGCCACCGTGGCCCGGGAGGCCGGACTCTCCGTGGGCGACGAGCTGCTCACCGTGGACGGGCAGCCCGTGGAGGAGCGGGCCGCGTTCCTTCGCCGTCACCTCGCGGCCTCGACTCCCGCCGCCCTCTCGTTGAAGGTGGGGGAGATGCTGCTCGCCGGACCCGAGGGCTCACACGTCTCGCTGAAGGTCCGGTCCGCGGAGGGCAAGCAGAAGGAGCTGAAGCTGCCCCGCTCCCGCGCCTTCCTCGCGCCCTTCCGGCAGCCCTCCGCCGAGGGTGAGCCCTATCGGAAGCTCGACGGCAACCTCGGCTATGTGGACCTACGGCTGCTCCGGGTGGAGCAGATCGATCCGATGTTCGAGGCGTTGAAAGGGACTCGCGGCATCATCTTCGACATGCGGGGCCAGCCCCAGAGCACGGCGTGGGAGCTGGCGCCGCGCCTCAACGTGAAGGGCGCCGAGCACGCGGCCGTCGTCGCCCGACCGCTCGTGTCCTCCGGCCAGCGCCAGGAGCTGCGGTTCTCCGACACGGAGATTTCTCGGGCCGGGCCGCCCCGCTACACGGGCCGCACGGTGATGCTCGTGGACGAGCGCGCCTCCAGCCAGGCCGAGTACACCGCCATGATGCTGCAGGCGACCGCGGGCACCCGGCTCGTGGGAACACCCACCGCGGGCGCCGTGGGAGACACCACCAACGTGTGCCTCCCAGGTGCCATCTGCGTCCTCTTCACCGGCCAGCTCCTCCACTACCCGGATGGGCGCCCGGTGCAGGGCAAGGGAGTCATCCCGGACGTGGAGGCGCGGCCCACGATCCGAGGTCTCCAGGCCGGACGGGACGAGGTCCTCGAACGGGCGCTCTCGATGCTTCGCGAGTGACCTGAGACCTCCGGCGGCACTTTTCGCGGACCTGTCCAACAATCGGACAAGTTCTCGAAGAATGTGCCCGGGTAGGCTCTCCGCCCATGTCCCCAACACCGCCGCTGCTCGATGACATGCTCGTCTTCACCGAGGTGGTGAGCGCGGGCGGCATCACCGCCGCGGCGGCGAGGCTGGGGTTGCGCAAGTCCACGGTGAGCCGTCGACTGGCGGCACTGGAGGAGCGGCTGGGCACGCGCCTGCTCGAGCGCAACACGCGGCGGCTGCGGCTCACGGAGACGGGGCGCGAGTACCACGCCCACTGCGCGCGGCTCGTCGCCGAGGCCCGCGAGGTGAACCGCTCTCTGAGCGAGTCGCGAGGCACGCCCCGAGGCACGCTGCGCGTGGCCACGTTCTCGCTCCTGGGCGAGCTGCTCACCCCGGTCATCACCGAGTTCCTCCTGCGCTACCCCCAGGTGCGCGTGGAGGTGTCGCTCGCCGAGGCGTACGTGGACCTGGTCGCGGAGTCTTACGACATTGCCCTGCGGACCGGGCCACTCCCGGACTCGTCGCAGGTGGCGCGGCGACTCGGGGACGTTCGTACCGGCTACTACGCGAGCCCCGCCTACCTCAGCCGGCGCGGCACGCCCCGCACTCCGGATGAGCTCGAGCGACACGAGTGCGTCCTGGTCGCCGAGCCGGGCACAAGTGAAGTGTGGTTCTTTTCGGGGCCACGTGGCGCTCGCACGGTGCCGGTGAGCGGCCGGTTGCAGGTTCCCAGTGTTCGCGCTGGTCACGCGGCGGCGCGTGCGGGGCTCGGGCTGGTGCGACTGCCCACCGTCCTCGCAGTGGACGACGTACGCGCGGGCGTGCTCGTCCCCGTGTTGGAAGCGGTGTCACCGCCGGGCCTCCCCATCTACGCCGTCTACCCCAGCAGCCGACAGCTTCCCCTCAAGGTGCGCGCCTTCCTCGACACGCTCGCCCAGCGCAGCGCTGCGCTGCCGTGGGAAGAGACGAACCGGGCGCGCTAATGGGGCTCTTCGCGGAACAATCCATTGCGCCACGGGCTCTCGCGCGTGCTCACCGCGGCCCTTAAACCTTTGCCATGGGAATCGGGCGACGACACGCCCGTCCCAGAAACGAGGGCACACCATGGCTGGAGACATCATTCATCTGGGGGACGCGGACTTCCAACGCGAGGTGCTGGAGGCGGAGGGGCCCGTGCTGGTGGACTTCACGGCGACCTGGTGCGGGCCGTGCCGCGCCCTCTCGCCTACGCTGGAGGCGCTCGCCACCGAGCACAAGGGCCGCTTGAAGGTGGCCAAGCTCGACGTCGACGACAACCAGGGAACGGCTCAGCAGTACGGCATCCGCTCCGTCCCCACCCTGCTCTTCTTCAAGCAGGGCAAGGTGGTGGGGCAGATCGTCGGAGCCCTACCGCGAGCCAGGCTGGAAGGCACGGTCCAGCAGTACCTCTGAAGCGTCAGTCCTTCTTCGGAGGCTGCTGAGACATCGCACGGAGCTCTGTGCGGCGGATCTTCCCGCTCACCGTCTTCGGGAGCTCGGTCACGAACTCGATCTCCCGAGGATACTTGTAGGGCGCCGTCGTCTTCTTCACGTACTCCTGGAGCTCCTCGGCGAGCGCCTGCGAGCCATTGAAGCCCGGCGCCAGCACCACATACGCCTTGATGCGCTGGCCGATCCGCTCATCCGGCACGCCCACCACCGCGGACTCTGCCACCGCGGCGTGCTCCAGCAGGGCCGACTCCACCTCGAACGGGCCCACCCGGTAGCCCGACGTCTTGATGACGTCGTCACGCCGTCCCACGAACCAGAAGTAGCCGTCCGCGTCCTTCACGGCCCGGTCCCCCGTCACGTACCAATCGCCCCGGAACGACACCAGGTTGGACGACTCGTCGTTGAGGTAGCCATCGAAGAGGCCCACCGGCTTCTCCGGCTTCACCCGCACCGCGATGTCACCCTCCTGGCCCACGGGGACCTCCTTCCCCTCGTGGTCGATGATGGACACCTCGAAGCCCGGCGACGGCTTGCCCATCGAGCCCGCCTTCGGCTCCAGCGCGGGGAACATCCCCACCACCACCACTGACTCCGTCTGCCCGTAGCCCTCGCGGATGTGCAGCCCGGTGGCCTGCTTCCACGTGTCGATGACCTCGGGGTTGAGCGGCTCACCCGCGCTCAACGCGTGCCGCAGCGACGACAGGTCGTACTGAGACAGGTCCTGCAGCACGAGGGCGCGCCAGGCCGTGGGCGGCGCGCAGAACGTCGTCACCCTCTGTCGCTCGAGCACCCGCAGAATTCGCGCCGCATCGAACCGGCCCCGGAAGTCGTACACCACGTTGCAAGCGCCCTGGCTCCACGGGCCGAACAGCTTGCCCCAGGCACACTTGGCCCAGCCCGTGTCCGACAACGTCAGGTGCCGGTCCTCCGGCGTCAGGTCCAACCAGTAGCGACCGGTAATCTGGTGCCCCAGCCCATAGCTGGCCTGCGTGTGCTGCACCATCTTCGGCATGCCCGTGGTGCCCGACGTGAAGTAGATGAGCATTGGGTCATCCGCGCGCGTGCGCTCGAACTGCGCGCCGTGCTGGCCCGTGCCCGCGCCTCCTGGCGGGAAGACCACCCAGGGAGAGGGCGCCTGACCCACCGCCACCCAGGTCTCCACCCTGCCCGTTCCCACCAGGCCCTCGAACCTGTCCAGACAGCTTGCGTCCGCGATGACACCGTTGGCGTCCGCCGCCAGCAGCCGGTAGCGGATGTCCTTGGTGGTGAGCATCGGCGTGCCCGGCATGAAGACGATGCCCGTGCGGATGCAGCCCAACGTGAGGAACCACCACTCCGGAATCCGCGGCATCATCACGAAGACGCGGTCTCCCTTGCGCAGGCCCAGGCTCGTGAGGAACTGCGCCGCGTGCAGCGAGCGCTGCTTCACCTCGCTCCAGGTGAAGAGCTGTGCGTGCCCGGCCTCGTCACTCCACTGCAGCGCGGGCGCATCGGGGCGCTCGCTGGCCCAGCGGTCGACGAAGTCCGTGGCGAAGTTGAAGTACTCGGGGCGCTCCCACCGGAATCCGCGGTAGGTGGCCTCGTAGTCGGTCATGTTGCGCGGTGTGGTCGAGGACAAGACTCGCTCCTGTCGAAGGGCGCCACGAGCTTGTCACGGATGCACCGCCTGCTCACCCGGTCTCTCTCTGGAAAGCCTGGAAGAACCGTCCTGGAGTGGAAAACCACACGGGTTTGGCGTCAGAATGGAAGCGTTTGACGGGTAGAGGGAAGCGGAGGGGACACCTCGGTAGGTGAGATTGGGAACCGCTACGTCACTCCATTCATGCCCTCGGGGGGAACCCAATGAACGCGATGGCCCTGACAGCCGCCGCCCAACGCCGGTCCTTCAACCTCTACGCGCGAGTGCTCGCGACGCAGATTCTCTACATCGCTCCACTGCTCTGGCTCCTGGAGCTGAGTCAGAACCTGGCCTGGAAGGCGGTGAACGGGACGTACGGCTGGGTGTACCCGGACTCGCCCTACGGGTGGTTCTCGTTCGGGAGCATGATTCTCTGGGCGGGCTCCGTCTTCCTGATGTGGACGCTGCACTACTACTGGTTCCACCCCAAGGGCATGAAGATCTGGACGCGCGTCGGCATCACCGCGGCGGTGTGCTGGGTGGGCGAGTGGGTGGGCGGTTTCCTCGCGGTGCAGCTCACCGGTAAGCACCTGCAGGTCTGGCCGGGCACGATGCTCGTCTACGTGAGCTTCCCCGCCATCTTCTTCTGGGTGAGCAACGTCATCATCTACCACCTGCTCACCGCGTACGTCATCGACCTGACGCCCCACTACGACGCGCCAGCCGACGCCTGAGCCCCGAGCCTACCGCATGAACCCCATCGTCCACGCCGAGCTGTCCTGGCTGATGGCGCAGCGCCTGGAGGCGCGGCGGGACCGGGTGCTCGTCGCCTGCGCGGGACTGGCGCCGGACATCGATGGGCTGACCATTCTGGGCGGAGGGGAGCTGTACGCGCGCTACCACCACCTCATCTTCCACGGGTACGTGGGCGCGCTGGTGACCGCGGGGGTGTGCGCGGCACTGGCCCAGAGCCGGCTGCGGGTGGCCGCACTGGCGCTGCTGGCCTTCCACCTCCACCTGCTGTGTGACCTCGCTGGCAGCGGGCCGGGCTGGCCCATCTGGTACTTCTGGCCCACCAGCCAGCGCGAGTGGTTCTGGGATGGACAGTGGGACCTGGCCTCCTGGCAGAACAGCCTCATCGGGTTGGGGTCCACGCTGCTGTGCCTCGCGTGCGCGCTGCGCTACCGTCGCACCGCCGTGGAGCTGCTCTCCCCGCGCTGGGACACCGAGGTGGTCCGTACCTTGAGAACTCGGTTCCTCAAAGAGGGCAGCCCTTCGCCCTGACGCAAGTGTGGAGTCCTCCGCAGGAGCTCACCCGGTCTTCTAGGCTCTCATGGACAGCCAGAGGACGCGGTATTAGAGCAGCACCGCAATGAGCACACTGCAGGAGCGAATCGAGAACGCGGAGCTGTTGGCCAAGGTCGTCCCGGTGGAAGAGGCGGTGAAGCACGTCACCGACGGCAACACCGTGGCCATCAGCGGCTTCACCAAGTCGGGTGAGCCCAAGACCTTCTTCCCGGCACTCGCCCGGCACCTGGCCGAAACAGCGCCCCACTCGCGCATCACCCTGCTGAGCGGCGCCTCGCTCTCGGATGACGTGGAAGGGCCCATGGCCCCCTTCATCCGCAAGCGCGGGCCGTACATGTCCTCGGCCATCTCGCGCAAGCTCATCCACTCGGGAGAGATGGACTTCACCGACGTCCACCTCTCCGCCTTCGCGCGCAACCTGATGTACGGCTTCTACGGGGACATCGACGTCGCCGTCGTCGAGGTGTCGCGCATCCGCGAGGACGGCAGTGTCGTCCTCACCTCCTCGGTGGGCGTCTCCGCCGAGGCGCTCTCCCGAGCGCGCAAGGTCATCCTCGAGGTGAACACCGCGGTGCCGGACTACACCGGCTTCCACGACATCGTCGTGCCCGCCGTGCACCCCAAGGTGGGCTGGCCGCTGCCGCTGGTGAACGTGCGTGATCGCATCGGCACGCCCTACGTCGAGTTCGACCACAGCAAGGTGGTGGCCGTCGTCGAGTCCCGCACGCCCGACCACCCGGTGCCCTTCAAGGCCGCGAGCGAGACGGACCGCCGCATCGCGCAGAACGTCATCGACTTCCTCCTCCAGTGCCGCTCGCAGTTCGGCTGGGGCAAGCGCCTGCCCCCCATCCAGTCCGGCGTGGGCAACGTGGCCAACGCCATCATTGGCGAGCTCTACGCGTCTCCCTTCCAGAAAATCCGCTTCTGGACCGAGGTCTTCCAGGACGGAATGCTGCGCTATGTGGAGGACGACGCGAAGTTCGAGAACGCCTCGGCCACCGCGGTCTCCTTCTCGGCCGAGGGGCGCCGCCGCTTCATGGAGCTGTTCGAGCGCTGCAGGGACAAGCTGGTGCTGCGGCCCATGTGGCTGTCCAACAGCCCGGAGATCATCTCGCGGCTGTTCGTCATCGCGATGAACACGCCCATCGAGGTGGACATCTATGGCCACGTCAACTCCACCCACATCGATGGCTCGCGCATCGTCAACGGGTTGGGCGGCTCGGGAGACTTCTTCCGCAATGCCTACCTGAGCATCGTGCACACGCCGTCCACCCGGCCCCTGAAGGACGGGCGCATTGTGAGCTGCGTGATGCCGTACGTGCGGCACATCGACCACACCGAGCACGACATCAAGTGCGTCGTCACCGAGCACGGCTACGCGCTCAACATGGACATCCGCTCGCCCAAGCGGCGCGCCGTGGACATCATTGAAAAGTGCGCGCACCCGCACTTCCGCCCGCTGCTGCATGCCTACCTGAACATGGCGGGCGCGGGAGACGAGCCCCGGGCCACCGACATGAAGGCCCTGGAGAGCTGGTGGCGGGACTACGACGAGGCCTGCCGCAACTTCCCCAAGGGCGGCTGAGCCTAGACCCCCCCAAAAGCGAGTTCCCCATGAAGACGCAGAAGCTGTCCGTGTTTGCCCTTGTCGCCCTCGGTGCCGCCGTCGCGGGTACCGTCCTGGGCTCGGCACCGTCCCATGCGGAGCCGCCCGCGGTCATCCAGCCCATGGGCATGGTCCTGCCGACCAGCCTGCCCAAGGTGACCTTCTACTTCCGCGCACCAGGGGGCACGAAGCTCACGGGGTCCTTCATCGCCGAGGACGTGGGCAAGGCCGCACCGAAGAACTTCGTCATCGACTCCGCCACGGTCACGGCCGTGGACAAGATGGCGGCGACCTTCACGCTGGCCCGGCCCGCCAAGGGCTGGCCCGTCGGCCAGTACCGCCTCGAGGTGAAACACGGGGACAAGCTCGTCCACGTCGAGCGCTTCATGATGTTGGACGCGCAGTAGCGAGCACGCGAGTTTCCATGGTAGGGGCGCGAGCAACGGGCCGACCTCTCTTCCTACGGCCCGATGCGAGGGAAACACCGAATTGAACAGCCCCACCACGTCCCCTTCTCCCCAGTCCTTCCTCATCCCGAACTACCGCCGCCAGGACGTGAGCTTCGTCCGCGGCGAGGGTTGCCACCTGTACGACGGCGCGGGCCGTAGGTACCTCGATGCCTTCGCCGGAGTGGCGGTGTGCACTCTGGGCCATGCGCACCCGAAGCTCGTGGAGACCCTGACGCGGCAGGTCGCGACACTCATCCACACCTCGAATCACTTCGAGCAGCTCGGGCAAGAGGAACTGGCGGCGCGCATCGTCCCCGAGGCCTTTCCGGGACGGATGCTGTTCTGCAACTCGGGGGCGGAGGCGAACGAGGCGGCCTACAAGCTCGTGCGCCTGTGGGGCAACGTGGCCCATGAGGGCCGCAAGCGCCGCATCATCGCCTTCGAGGGGAGCTTCCACGGCCGCACGCTCGGCGCGCTCAGCATCACGCACACGCCCTCTTACCGTGCGCCTTTCGAGCCCCTGCCCCCCACGGACTTCGTTCCCTTCGGCAACGTGGACGCGCTCACCGCCGCCATGGGGGATGACGTGGCCGGTGTGTTCATCGAGCCCATCCAGGGAGAGAGCGGCGTACGCGAGGTGCCTCCGGGGTTCCTGACGCGAGTCCGGGAGCTGTGCACGCGGCACAAGGCCCTCCTGGTGGTGGATGAAATCCAGACAGGGATTGGCCGCACCGGGCGGATGTTCTACCACCAGCATGAAGGCATCACCCCCGACGTGATGACCCTGGCCAAGGGACTCGGCGGTGGTGTCCCCATCGGCGCCGTGCTCGCGACCGAGCCCGTGGCCGCACTGCTCAAACCCGGCCTGCACGGCACCACATTCGGCGGCAATCCCCTCGCATGCGCAGCCGGACTAACGGTGATGAAGGAAGTCACCTCGCCGGGATTCCTCGGCAACGTCGTGGAGCGGGGTCACCAGCTCCTGGAGGGCTTGCGCCGAGTCTTCGGCCCCACCCATGAGGTGCGAGGCAAGGGGCTCCTCCTGGGAGTCCAGCTCCAGAGGGCACCCTCCGAGCTGGTGAAGGCCGCCCTCGCGGAAGGACTCGTCGTGGGAGTGGCGGGCAACAACACGCTGCGCATCGCTCCGTCACTCATCATCACCGCGGCCCAGGTGGACGAGCTGCTTGAGAAGCTCGCAGCCGCCCACCGCGCGCAGCGCTGAGGACTTCATCCCGCGAAGTCCCTCAAGAGCTGCACGAGAGCGCCGAACATCCCGGCTTGGATCTCGCCCAATCGGGTCGCTTGGCCGCGTACGCCTCGCGACCCGGTTGCTCATCGAAGGGCCGCCGCATCACCTCGAGCAGCACGTGCACCTTGGAGTCATCCCCCGCGTAGGCGGCTTCGATCGCCTCCTGCGCGAGGTAGTTGCGCAGCACGTACTTTGGATTCACCGCGTCCATCCGGCGTGCCAGCTCGGCGGGGGCTGCATCCTCACGCCTCGTGCGCTTCCACCAGGCCGTCAGCCACTGGAGGCCTTTCGCCAGGTGGGCCTCGGACACCTGCCCATAGAAGGCCTCGCGCAGCACGGCGGGGAACTCGCCTGGAGCCGTTGACGCGGTCACCACGCGAGACAGGCCGCGGAAGAAGAGGGTCATGTCCGTCTCCTCTTCGACGAGCCAGGCGAAGCACCCGTTCACCAGCTCGACATCGGCTTCGTCCTCGAGGGAGGACAGCCCCAGCTTCGCTGCGAACCGGGCCGCCAGCTCATTCTGGAACGTGCGCTCGTACTCGAGCAGCCCCGCGTTGAGCAGAGCCTCATCGCCTTCGAAGAGCGGCATCAGCGCAGTCCCGAGTCGCTCGACATTCCACAGGCCAATGCCTGGCTGATTGCCATACCGATACCGGCGGCGTTCGGCGTCGGTGGTGTTCGGCGTCCAACCGGGGTCGAAGTCGTCGAGCCAGCCGTAGGGGCCGTAGTCGATGGTGAGGCCGAGGATCGACATGTTGTCGGTGTTCATGACGCCGTGCACGAAGCCCACCGCCTGCCAATGCGCGATGAGCCTCGCGGTGCGCCGCGCCACCTCGTTGAAGAAGGCGGCGTAGGTGTCCTTTGACGGCTTGCCGAGTTCCTGGAAGAACTGCGTCACCGTGTAGTCCGCCAGCTTCTTGAGCAGCCCCACGTCATCGCGGCTGGTGCACAGCTCGAAGTTGCCGAAGCGCAGGAAGCTCGGAGCGACGCGGCAGACGATGGCGCCGGGCTCGGCCTCGGGATGCCCGTCGTAGAACATGTCCCGGATGACCTGCTCTCCGGTGGCGACGAGCGACAGCGCCCGGGTGGTGGGCACCCCCAGGTGGTGCATGGCTTCGCTGCACAGGAACTCTCGAATCGAGGAGCGCAGCACGGCGCGCCCGTCGGCGCGACGCGAGTAGGGCGTCTGGCCCGCGCCCTTGAGCTGCAACTCGTAGCGCTTGCCATGAGGCGCCAGCAGCTCCCCCAGCACGATGGCGCGACCATCCCCCAGTTGTCCCGCCCAATGACCGAACTGGTGCCCACCATAGTTGGCCGCGTACGGCACCATGCCCGGCCACAGCGCGTTTCCCGCGAGCACCTTCACCCACTCGGGGGACTGCAGTGCCGCCTCGTCCAGTCCCAACAGGCGCACCACCTCCGGCGAGAAGGCGACCAGCCGCGGGGCCGAGACCGGCGTGGGCTGGACCTTCGACCAGAGTGCCCCGTGCACCTGGCGCGACCGCCTGTCCGCGAGTGGGTCACCAGGAGTGGAGTCGATGAACTGGGATGTGAAGTGGGGCATGGACCATTGATGTGAAGATGGAATAACGGGCGCAATACGTTAGCTCGCTCGGTGGGCAAATAGGCGGCTTGCGTATCCTCGATACGAAATTTCGCCACCGGGCTGAGTCGGTCCGTCAGCGGCTCTCCTTCCGTTCGAGCGGACCTTCTCCGTCATTGATGACACCCGGGTTGCGGCCAATGTCCAGGTCGTCCTCCTCAAGCGGGCCCCGGTTGTTCTCCAGCGGGCCTTCGCCGTCGTTGATGACACCAGGCTTGTCACCGATGACCGCGTCATCCTCCCCCTGTGCTCCAGAACCGCCCACGCCTTCCTTGAAGCCCTCCACGGCCTCCTGGGTCGTCTCGCGCGCGTCCTGAGCAGCCTCATCCATCTGCCGGCCTAGCTCCTTTACCTCCTGTCCGACCTTGCGAGCTTCATCCCGCACCGCTCCCTCCTTGCCCTCCTGGCAGCCCACCGACAGGCCAAGCACACCGAGCAAACCAGCGAGAGCAAGCCCCTTGCATCCATGGCGAACCATCACGTGCCTCCTTCGCATGAAATCGTCCGGTGCAAAGCTAGACACGTCCTGCCTGGCAGGCATGGGGCGCCCCTTCTACACGGCGCCACTTGAGGCAGGGGCCCCAGTCGAGGTGTCAATTGGCGCGAGGTAGACCCCCCGTAGCATACCGCGCGAATGGGGCTGGTTGGCGACGCCTGCTCATGCACACACCTTCCCGGCAAGGGAGGAGTGCACCATGGACGATGCACGACTGCAGCGGGCGCTCGGGTGGGGAAGCCTGGGCTCGGGGCTTGTCCTGCTGGCTTTCGCGAACCGTGTCTGCCGCCTTCTTCAACTGCGAGGCCGGAGCATGCACGTGCGCGCCGCGGGACTGCGCGACGTTGTCATCGGCCTGGGAATCGTGACACGGCGCGACCGGCGCCCGTGGTTGTGGGCGCGCTCGGTCTCGGACGCGTTCGACTCGGCGTGGCTCTGGAAGACGGCGCGGGAACGCCCACGTGGCGCCGGTCGTCGAGCCGCTCTTGCGGCGGGTGGCCTCGGGCTCACGCTCATCGACTTCGCCGCGGTGCTCACGCCGAAGGGGTCGTGAGTCTTGACGAAGAGGGCCACTCCGAGACCGCGCGTGCGGCACGTGCACGTGCCCCGGAGCCAGAACTCAAAACCATACATAGGAATGAGCGCCCTTTCGTCCAGGCATGCCGCGCTACCTGCACTGCATCAACGAGTTCCCGACCGA
Source organism: Archangium minus (assembly GCF_044360475.1). Taxonomy (NCBI): domain Bacteria; kingdom Pseudomonadati; phylum Myxococcota; class Myxococcia; order Myxococcales; family Archangiaceae; genus Archangium; species Archangium minus. The sequence continues at coordinate 1,894,055 of NZ_CP043494.1, read as the reverse complement.
GGCCGACATCCTCGTCGAGACGCCAGGGGCCACCGTCAGCGCAGTCGAGAAGAGTCCATGAATCAGACATCGACTCTCGATTCCTAGCAATTCAGCAACACTGGAAATAACTGACAAACGCTTCAAATCCGACTATATAAAACCGCTCGGGTCGTCGGCATGAGGCGCACACCTCGCCGGCGACGTGTTCCTGCAACTTCGTACGACTGCGAGGGAATCACCGTGCGCAAATCACTCCTCTCCCTGATGTGTCTTTCTCTCATGACGGCCTGCGGGCCCGAGTCAGAGCAGCTCGACACGTCAGGTACGGACTCCATGCCGGATGCACCGAGCACGGGTTCCGCCGCACTGGCATCGCCCCTGCCCAAGCTGCGCGTGAGCAGCAACGGGCGATTCCTGGTGAAGGAGGACGGCTCTCCGTTCTTCTGGATGGGAGACACGGCCTGGCAGCTCGTCCCCTGGCTCAACCGCGCCGACACGCTGAAGTACCTCGACAACCGCGCGAGCCTCGGCTTCAACGTCGTCCAGGCAGTCGTCGTGCCCTCCATGAACGGCCTGGGGCGCAACATGCAGGGAGACCAGCCGTTCCAGAACAACGACTTCGCGTTGCCCATCATCACCTCGGGCAACAACCCGGCCGACGCCACCCAGTATGACTTCTGGGACCACCTCGACTTCGTCATCAACGCGGCGGAAGAGCGCGGCATCTACGTCGCGCTGCTCCCCGCGTGGGGTAGCTATGTGACGACGGGGAGTGGCGGCATCAACCCGTCCAATGCCGAGGCCTTTGGCAAGTTCCTGGGCGCCCGGTATGCGAGCAAGCCCATCATCTGGGTGCTCGGAGGCGACGTGAACCCCAGCGGCCTCGAGAGCGTCTATCGCTTGCTGGCCCGCGGCATCGCCAAGGGCGTGTCCGGCACCGAGGACTACAGCAAGGTGCTGATGACCTTTCACCCCAATGGCCGGAGGAAGTCTTCCACGTGGTTCCACAACGACGCGTGGCTGGACTTCAACATGCAGCAGAACGGCCACTGCGATGACACGGCCATGTACTCGGATATTGGCGCGGACTACGCCCGCACCCCGGTGAAGCCCACCCTGGACGGGGAGCCCGCCTATGAGCAGATCGCCGTCTGCCTCGACAACTCTCTCTCCAGAGGCTACGTCTCTGATTACCACGTCCGGCGGTACGCCTACTTGAGCGTGTTCGCCGGCGCGCTCGGCCATACCTACGGACAGAATTCAGTGTGGCAGATGTATGCCCCGGGCCGCACGCCACAGTTCAAGGCGGTGAGCTACTGGTACGACGCCCTCAACCAACCGGGCGCGACACAGATGCAGTACCTCCGCCGCCTCATGGAATCGCGGCCGTTCACGTCGCGCATCCCCGACCAGGGAGTGCTTGCCCATGATGGAGGCGCGGTCATGAGCCGTGTCCAGGCCACGCGCGACTCGAATGGCACCTACGCCTTCGTCTACAGCTCGTCCGGCCAGGCCTTCACGGTGAACATGAGCCGCATCACCGGGGGGACGGTCCGCGCAACCTGGTACAACCCGCGCACCGGTGCGACCACGGCGATTGGCACCTACGCCAACACGGGCACCCGGCAGTTCACGCCTCCCAGCAGCGGCGCCGGGAATGACTGGGTGCTGCTCCTGGATGACACCACGCGCAACTACCCGCTGCCGGGCGGCACGACGACGCCGGTGACCGAGGCGTACACGACGCAGTCCGCCTCCGCCTCGCCTACCAGCGTGGCCCCGGGACAGACCGTGAACCTCTCGGTGGCCATCCGGGCCGCCGCCGCCGCGTCGGGCCGCAACGTGAAGCTCACGGTGCGCAACGCCTCGAACGCCTCCGTGGGTGAGCTCAACTTCGTGAACCAGAGCTTCGGCCAGGGGGAGACCAAGACCTACCCGTTTGCCTTCGCCGTGCCCTCGAACCTGGCCAATGGCACGTACTGCGTGACCTCGGGCGTCACGAACTCGGCCTGGAGCCCGTGGTACTACTGGGACAACTGCGCGACCTCCTTCACGGTCTCCAACGCGCCCGCTCCGACCATCGGCTTCACCCTCGTGTCCGCGACGACCTCCCCCACGACGGTGAGCCGCGGTGGCACGGTGCGGCTCTCCAGCACCTTCCAGGCGAACGCGGCCGCCAGCGGCGTGAACGTGAAGCTCGATGTGCGCAACTCCACCGGCGCGACCACCGTCCTCGACAACCCGATTGGGAATCAGAGCTTCACGCAGGGACAGTCGCGGCCGTTCCAGTTCGACTACACCGTCCCGTCCACCCTGGCCGCGGGCACCTACTGCCTGGCGACCGGCGTGTCCGACGCGGGCTGGGCGACCTGGTACGCGTGGAACAGCTGCGCGGCGACGTTCACGGTCCAGTAACAGCGCCCCAAGCACATCCGGGCCTGGGTGATGCGCGCCCAGGTCCGTAGATGCTGAGCGGCACCTTCTGAGTCCCGCCAGCGCGCGTTCATCCCTCGAATCATCAATCATATCAATCCGGCTTGAACATGATTTACCATTTATAGCTGTAAATCAGGTATAGCCGTCCGACACCGTGACGCACATGAGAGGAACGCACATGGCACGTCGGAAGCTTGTGATCGGCTCGAGCCTGCTCCTGGGTCTGGCTCCTTCCCTGGGGTTCGCGGCGGATGGGCGGTTCTCCATTCCGGGAACCTCCGTCACCGCGAGCGCGAATGATGGCAACGTCCCCGCCAATACGGTCGACGGGGACCTGACCACCCGCTGGTCCGCGGAGGGTGATGGGCAGTGGCTCCAGCTCGACCTGGGCGCCCTCAAGAAGGTGGCCTATGTGAAGATCGCCTTCCTCAACGGCGACTCCCGGACCTTCACCTTCGACATCCAGACCTCCACGGACGGCACCACGTTCTCCACGGTACGCGCGAAGGCGACGAGCAGCCTGACGAGCAACCTCCAGACGTTCGACTTCACGGATGTCGGGTCCGCGCGTTACGTGAGGCTCGTGGGGTACGGCAATACCTCCAACGCCTGGAACAGCTACCTGGAGGTGGAGGTGTACGGGAGCGACGCGGAAACGCCCTCGGGCAACATCGTGAACGTCTCCACCGCCGCCCAGCTCACCACGGCCCTCGCCAACGCGGCCGCGGGCACGACCATCCTCCTGGCGGACGGCACCTATACGAACAGCGGCGCCTTCATCCTCAAGGGCAAGAACGGAACCGCCTCCAATCCCATCACCCTCAAGGCCGCGAACCGGGGCAAGGCCATCATCTCCGGTGGAGCCTCCCTTCAGGTGACCAGCTCCTCCCACGTGGTCATCGAGGGCCTGAAGTTCACCAACACCGGCAACAGCGCCGTCGTGCTCGAGGGCTCCAACAACATCCGGGTCACCCGGAACACCTTCGCGCTCATCGAGAACGGCGCCACTATCAAGTGGCTGCTCCTCAAGGGTACCGGGAGCCACCACAACCGGATCGACCACAACGACTTCGGCGGAAAGAGCGACCCGGGTCCGGTCATCGCCATGGATGGCAACTACTCCACGCAGATGACCCAGTATGACGTGATTGAGTACAACTACTTCCACGATATCGGGCCGCGCCTCACCAACGGGCTGGAGACCATCCGCCTCGGCCTGTCCGCCGTGTCACTGCTCGATGGCCACGCCACCGTGCAGTACAACCTGTTCGAGAACTGCGACGGGGACCCGGAGTACATCTCCATCAAGAGCGGTCACAACACGGTCCGGTACAACACGGTCATCACGTCGCAGGGACAGCTCACCGCGCGCCACGGAAACAACAACAGCATCTACGGCAACTTCTTCCTGGGTGATGGCAGCAAGTCCGGCGTGGGAGGCATCCGGCTCTACGGAACCGACCACAAGGTCTACAACAACTACCTGGAGAAGCTGACCGATGACGCCCTCCTCATCGACGGGGGCGACTTCGACGGAGGGCCGACCTCCAGCAACTACACCGCGGACGACCTGGCCAAACATTGGAGGGTCTACCGGGTCGAGGCCGTGAACAACACGATCGTCAACAGCACGACGGGGCTCCTCATCGGGAAGAAGTATACGTACGCCCCGGTGGACTCGAAGGTCGCCAACAACCTCATCCGGAACACGACGGGCACGCTCTACTCCGAGTCCAAGACGAGCAACACCCTGTTCCAGGGCAACATCGGGTACGGCTCGACCCTGAGCAACAAATCGCGGACGTCCAGTGAGATCCGCAACGTGAATCCGTCCCTCACCACGGTCAACGGTCTGCAGAAGCTGAGCGCCACGAGCCAGGCCATCAACGCGGCGACGGGCACGTACGCCTACGTCGCGGAAGACATGGATGGGCAGCTGCGCGCCACCAACGACGTCGGCGCGGATGAGTACTCCACCGCTCCCATCGACCGCGGGCCGTTGTCGTTGGCCGATGTCGGCCCGAACGCACCCTAGGGAAGCCCCCTACCACCTCCGCGAGTCCGGCCGCATGGACGCGCGGAGGTGGCAGGGGCCCGGTAGCGGTCCCCACCACCCCAGGTATCATCTCCAGGAGCTGGAGATGAATCATGAGCGAAGCGTTCATCTGTGATGCGGTGCGCACGCCCGTGGGCCGCCATGGCGGTGTGCTGGCCGGAGTGCGTGCCGATGACCTCGGCGCCATTCCCCTGAGGGCCCTGCTCTCACGCCATCCCAAGCTCGATCCTCGGCTCATCGACGAGGTCTATCTGGGCTGCGCGAACCAGGCGGGCGAGGACAACCGCAACGTGGCCCGCATGAGCCTGCTGCTGGCCGGCCTGCCGCACGAGGTGCCCGGTGTCACGCTCAACCGCTTGTGCGGCTCCGGCATGGAGGCGGTGGGCAGCGCGGCGCGCGCCATCCGCGTCGGCGACATCTCCCTGGCGCTGGCCGGTGGCGTGGAGTCGATGAGCCGCGCGCCCTTCGTGCTCGGCAAGGCGGATGCGGCGTTCTCCCGTGCGCAGACGCTGGAGGACACCACCCTCGGCTGGCGCTTCATCAACCCGGTGTTCCAGAGCCAGTATGGCGTGGAGAGCATGCCTGAGACGGCGGAGAACGTGGCTGCCGAGTTCGGCATCTCGCGCGCCGACCAGGATGCCTTCGCCCTGCGCAGCCAGCAGCGTGCCGCGCGCGCGCAGCAAGCCGGATTCTTCGCCGAGGAGATCGTCCCGGTGGACGTGCCAGGACTCAAGCGCGGCGAGACGGTGCGGATCGACCGTGACGAGCACCCGCGCCCGGACACCACCCTGGAAGGTCTGGCGAAGCTGAAGGCCCTCTTCCGCGACAATGGGACGGTGACCGCCGGCAACGCGTCGGGCATCAACGACGGCGCGGCCGCGCTGCTCATCGCGTCCGAGGCCGCGGTCGAGCGGTTCGGGCTGACACCACGGGCGCGCGTGCTGGGTATGGCCACCGCGGGTGTACCGCCCCGCATCATGGGCGTGGGCCCGGTGCCAGCGACGCGCAAGCTGTGCGCACGGCTGGGATTGGAGCCGAAGGACTTCGACGTCATCGAGCTCAACGAGGCTTTTGCCAGCCAGGCCTTGGCCTGCCTACGGCAGCTCGGCCTCCCGGACGATGCCGAGCACGTCAATCCCCATGGCGGCGCCATCGCGCTGGGGCATCCGCTCGGCATGAGCGGTGCGCGCCTCGTGCTCACCGCGGTCCACCAGCTCCAGAAGAGCGGCGGACGGCGCGCGCTCGCCACCATGTGCATCGGTGTGGGCCAGGGCATCGCCCTGGCCCTCGAGCGCGTGTAGCTCCGTCACCCGCTCCGTGCGTTACTGCACCACGATGTCCGAGGGCTGCCGGGGCGCCACCTCATAGGTGGACTCGTACTGCGCCGAGAGGCCCGTCACCTGGATTCTCTGTCCCACCGTGAGGGCACGCACCGCGGCCGGGTCGAAGCCCGCCGACCCGTGGATGTACACCTGCACCTCGCCCGAGCCGTCATTGACATACAGCTCGTAGCCGTAGGGCAGCTCGTCATTGGCAGCCTGGGTCACCGTGGCGGTCACACGCACGAGCAGCCCCTCGGTGGACTCGCCCACGTCGCCGGTGCGCACATCCCTGGCGCGCACCTGCCGAGTGCCCCCCAGCGTCTCGACGGAGCCGGGCTCACTCTCGAGGATGCGCAGATTGTTCTCATCATTCAACGTGCCCTTCACGCGAACGTGGGTGCCCAACCCGAAGTCGAGCTTCTGCGCCAACTTCACGTAGATGCCAGCGGTGTTGTCCTGGATGGCGAAGCCCTCGTTACCCAAAGCCGAGGAGAAGGCCCCTGGCGGCACCGTGACGTACCCCTCCACCGTCACCTGGGTGCCGTTGTCGAGGTTGCGCGCCTCGGAGATGGGAGTGCAGGCCGCGAGCACCGAGAGCGTCAACAGCAGGAAGCGCGGCCCCATGGGCACGCGCGAAGAGAGCGCCGAGGAAGAGAGGGTCATGAAGCGCTCAATACTGAGCACTCGAATGGAGCGTCAAGGCACAGACGGGAGGAGCGCGAGGAGCCGTTCAAAACTCAGCGCATCCACCCCTCTGCCTTATTGGCTCGACATTCAGACGCGCGGTTGCGCCTCGATGATCGCGAAGCCATAGACCAGGTCGATGGTCCGAGTCAGCTCGAGCCCGGCCTGCGCGAATAAGGTCTGGAACTCCTTCGTTGACGGCATGAGGGAGCTGCGCCCAACCCCGCCAGAACCACTCGGAGCCCGCCAGCATCAAATAGCCCCACAGCGAGTCTGGCACATCCGAGCGCAGCGTCTGGGATAGCGGCGTCAACTCGAAGCGCCCGTCCTCCTTCAAGAAGTCGGAGACGCGCCATTTCCATCTCTCGTCTACCCCTCTCCATCCATATCGAGAAAAGCGCATCGTCCGCATCTCAGCCAAGGAAGCGGCGCCACCATCCTAGAGCCTCTTCCTCAGTGAAGCGCATGAAGGAATTCCCAGCAGCCATCCAGGTTGCGGAAGATGATCTCTCCAGCGGTTCGAGCAGCGGCTCGAGAACGTGCGCGAGCTCCCGGTAGGCAGGCAGGGTAAGTCCCTGGTGCAAATCACCCGACTCAGGCCACTCGCCAAGAGCGACAACCACACGCTCTCCATCGATCTTCTCGACGCGCGTGTCGTCGGAGCGTAATCGCGCTCGAAGACCATATGCGCCTCCGAGTTTGTCGAGCACTGGCGGAGCGAAGAAGTTCATCCAGTGGACCCCATCCACGTGGAAGCCCACGTCCTCCTCCCAAAGCCAGGCCGGACGCAAATCGATGCCTGGATATCGGAAGGCCATGGCACGAAGAGAGTCATCCGTGGACCGCAAGGGCCAGTAGAGTTGAAGGGAGAGGCCCGCGTGCCCCGTAGCGAATCGAAGCGGAGCGGCCATGGTGCGAGCGAGTTCCGCCACACGAGCAGGCCCACGGGACTCCAGGTACTCGGTGGGAACAGTCGCCGTCAGCAGACTCACCTTGTTCGGAGCAGGCGTCCGCCATGGGATACGCGCTCGATACCGAAAGGTGTAACCAGTCCGAGCTCCGCCTCCATCGAGGAAGAGCTGCGTCTCGTAGCGTCTTTTCTCCACCCGGTTCGCGTAGCCCTCGCTGAAGTCGTCAGCGAAGCGCCAATGGCGCTCGGGCCGGAGGCGCTGGTGGATTGCGCTCCACCGTTCCGTCGAAAGCGGAGCCCCTTCGTCGTCATCGATGAAAGCCTCGTTGATCGTCTCGGACCCCTCCCCCACAGCCAGCATGAAACTCTCAAGGGCAAGACTCACACCCGAAGCGATGTCCGGATGATCGTAGGGCAGGTAGAAGGCGAGTCGGACAACCTCGCGGGCGAGCAACTCCTCGCCGCTCGCGGAGTCTATGGGGGGCACACCAACAGGACGAATTCGAGGGTAGCGGTACGTCATTGAGGTAGGCGGGTAATACCTAACTGGGGGGTCACGACAGCGGGCCGACACTCAATGGTCAAAGGCGTATAACTCAGAAGCTGCTGGAGGGTATCCGGGTCGTCGAGCGGGTTACCCATCCGCTTCGGAAGGCACGGAAACTTGAAATCGAAGACGCACTGTATTCGCGTCGCGTTCCGCGTGAAGTGCAGAACGATATCCGGCTTGAGCGAGCCAATCTTCCGATCGGTCAGAACGTATCCGCTTGCACCCGGGTCTGGATCTCGCCGGTACCGCGGCTCGACAGAGAAATTATGCGGGAACCTTTGAGAGAGGCGGGCCCGCACACACGCGAAGGCTGCCGTGTGTTTCAACATACCGAGTTCCCTGGCGAGCGTCACTTCGTCATCTCCCTCTAAACGGAGGACCCTGGCGCATTCGCGCTCATTGGGGAATTGCCTGTTCTTGAAGCTACCGATGTCCTCGCGCTCCTGGGCTGACCGATTTACGTCCGCTTCGGCTTGCCTGGCGCAGTCCATCAAAATGTCCTCCACCTCGCTCATTTCAGCTTCGGTGAGCAACCGCTCGAGGGTGATGAAGCCCTGAACCGTCTCGACGACTCGCGCAGCCGTCTTGACCGCCCGAACGGCTCTACCCGTTGCTGGAATGAGGGCTTCCCCGGTGCTGGTTGACGTCGGGGCGTTGCAGACCCCAGCACCCGCCGGAGTCGAGCATGACTGATTGTACCGGGTCGGGGCACCCGCACAGGAAGAACCCCAACCCACCCCAGAGGGAGGCACGCCATCGAGCCGAGGTGCAGTGGCGCAAGATGCGAGGAGCAGGAGTTGCGCCAAAGAAAGCCAGCGTCCAGCCGCAGCCACCACAGGGCAATTGGATTGAACCGCGGACAGGAGTGAGGACATGACACATCCCGGATGTCATCAACGTGGCCAGCGACAGCGGTCCAGAAGTATACGAAGGAACCGGCGCGACCGTCATGCCTCCGGGCAGGGCGGAAAGGTGAACGAGGCGCGCCGACACTCGAGCGCCTCCAGAGCCGACATACCCTCACCCCGACCCTCTCCCAGAGGGAGAGGGAGGTGGTGGTGTTAGTCCTTCTGGCGCACGTAGATGTCCACGTAGGAGAGGTTCCACACCGCGTCCACCGCGGACGGGTACTGCTCGCCCACCTCGACCTCCGCTTCCGCGATGGAGGTGTTGAGCGCGTACCCGCCACAGCGCTTGCCGCCCGCAGCGCTCCCATCCAGGCTGAACGTCAGGCGATACCACCCCGCGGGACTCACGTGCATGGGCAGCGCGGCACGCCACAACTCCCAGTCGTACCGGAAGAGGGCCTTGCCGCTTACGTCCACCACTGCCGCGAGACCACTGCTCCGGCCTCGGTCACCCTTCTCCCACACCGCGCTGCTGACGAGCGTGTACGCGGCGCCGTTCCACTCGCCCGTGACTGCGTTCCAATGGAAACGCTCTGGCTGTGGCCGTTGCGCGCTCGCCGAGGACTCCAGCTTCTGGATGGTGAGCCGCGCGCACGGCGTAATCACCGTGGCGTCCCCGCTCTCGGTACGCGAGGCAATGGCCGGTTCTGTATTCGACGCCACCACGCCCCGCATCTCCCGGACACCCTGGCCATGGAGGTGCTGCATCTCGTAGGCCGGCAAGGGCTCGTCGAGCGCGGTGTACAGCGTGGTCTCCACGCGAATGGTGGACGCGGTGCTCCAGGTGGTGTTCTCGAGCCCGTCGCTCCAGTCCACCTCGGACACGCCCACGGTGGCGCCCGGCGTCCCATTCAAGACGCCCGCCTGCCAGTGTCCCCCCTCTTCCTGGGGGTACACGCGCCACACGTCCACGCCGGGCGGAGGCGTACAGGTGCTCGGGGCGCACGCCACCGGCTCCTGTCCCTCCATCCATCCGTACCACCAGCGGCCCTCGAGGCGGGGGGCCGTCAGGCCCATGCGCAACGACAGTCCAGCGCCTTCCGGGAGCACCACCGGGTACGACAGGTTGTGGTTCCCCGCCCAGGCCGCCACGGGAAGCAACACAGCTCCCGTGAGCACACAGGTCCTGGTGGCCCGATTCACGACTCCCCGCTTCATGTGAGCGCCTCCTCCGCCTCTCCACGCCCGCCGCTCCGTCAGGTGCTCGGGCGTCTTCGAGGTGCGCAAGGAGGTGGGGATGGGGCTGCGCGGCTTCAAGTGTCCACGAGGGCTCGGGGCCCCGCCGCGAATGAGGAGTGTCTGGCAGGACACCTCCCGCCCAAAGCGTGGTGCCGCCCGGCAACGGGCTCTCGAGGTCTGAGGGTTCGGTGGCGTGGATCCACCTCCCTCGTACGACACCCGGCACCTGCGCTCGACCGCGGCCGACTCGGGCCTCCTGCCGCGGTGCTCCGATGACGACAACTGCCTGACGGATGGCCTCCACCGGTGCCTCACCGGCGGCCACTTGCCGCGCCACTCCCTCGGGCGCGGTCACCCGTGTCCGCGCCATGGCGGACCCGACACCGGGTGCGAGCACCTTCTTCACCTGCGGGTGCTCGGCTCTCCGGGCCTGCCTCGGAGGCTGTGCCTCCTGGCCCGGGGGGTACCGTCGGAGCTCGGTACCCACTGGCATGGGCGGGGTTTCCGCGCGGCTAACCGCGAGGCCCGCGATGAGCATCCCCCGTATCCGGGCGGCGCTCGGCTGCGTGGGCTCCGGCTCCCGCACCGAGGCGAGGTGCTGGGAAGCCGTGCCCTGTCCGGACTTCCCGGCGGTGTCGTGCCGGGGCCGGTCCATCTCCTCCAATCGGAGGATGAGGGAATCAATGGAATCGTTGAAGCGGGTACACCCGGACGCCATCAGGGCAAGCAGCAGCGACACCAGCAGGACACTCGTCCCGCCGGGCCGCACGACCGCTCGCGCTCTGTCGGCCACGCATCTCATGCGTCTCGTCCGATGCTCCTCGATGACCCGCACATCCGACCATGTGTTACCGCGACTGTCGGGAAGCGCAATTCTTCGGCCGGTGAAGCCCCCCGGCCTCCCACGTGCCCGCTACCCTCCGCTGCGCCTCGCTACATCTCGCAACCGGAGGACACGAGCATGGACATCCAAGCCGCCGTGGCGTTTGAACCCGGCAAGCCCCTGCGCATCGAAACGGTACAGCTCGAAGGACCCAAGGCCGGCGAAGTGCTCGTCGAGCTGAAGGCCACGGGCATCTGCCACACCGACGCGTACACCCTCTCGGGCAAGGACCCCGAGGGCATCTTCCCCAGCATCCTCGGCCACGAGGGTGCGGGGGTGGTGGTGGACACTGGCCCCGGTGTCACCTCGGTGAAGAAGGGCGACCACGTCATCCCGCTCTACACCCCCGAGTGCCGCCAATGTAAATCCTGCCTGTCGCGCAAGACGAACCTCTGCACCGCCATCCGCGCTACCCAGGGCAAGGGCCTCATGCCCGATGGCACCAGCCGCTTCCGGCTCGGCAAGGATCCCATCCACCACTACATGGGGACGTCCACCTTCGCGAGCCACACGGTGCTCCCGGAGATCGCCGTGGCGAAGATTCGCGAGGACGCGCCCTTCGACAAGGTCTGCTACATCGGCTGCGGCGTGACCACGGGCATTGGCGCTGTCATCTATACCGCCAAGGTCGAAGCGGGCGCCCGCGTGGTCGTCTTCGGACTGGGCGGCATCGGCCTCAACGTGGTGCAGGCCTGCCGCATGGTAGGCGCGGATCAAATCGTCGGCGTGGACATCAACCCCGCCCGGCGTGAAATGGCCGAGAAGTTCGGCCTCACCCACTTCGTCAACCCGACCGAGGTGGGCGCGGACCTGGTGCCCTACCTCGTCAACCTCACCGGGGGCGGCGCCGACTACAGCTTCGAGTGCATCGGCAACGTGCAGACCATGCGGCAGGCGCTCGAGTGCTGCCACCGCGGCTGGGGCGAGAGCATCATCATCGGCGTGGCCGCGGCCGGACAGGAGATCAGCACCCGCCCCTTCCAGCTCGTCACCGGACGCGTGTGGAAGGGCAGTGCCTTCGGCGGCGCTCGGGGCCGCACCGACGTGCCTCGCATCGTCGACTGGTACATGGACGGGAAGATCCAGATCGACCCGCTCATCACCCACACCCTGCCGCTCGAGCGCATCAACGAGGGCTTCGACCTGATGCACCGGGGAGAGTCCATCCGCGCCGTGGTGAGGTATTCGTGATGGGAGCGGACCTCCGGCTCGCCTCCGAGCACCGCTGCTTCGGAGGCACCGTCGCCTACTACCGCCATGACTCGCAGGTGTGTGGCGGCGAGATGCGCTTCGCCGTCTACCTGCCGCCCCAGGCCCGGGCGGGCAAGGTGCCCGTCCTGTATTACCTCTCGGGGCTCACCTGCACGGAGGAGACCTTTCTCATCAAGGCCGGTGCGCAGCGGCTCGCCGCCGAGCTGGGGCTGATGCTCGTCGTCCCCGACACCAGCCCGCGCAACACGGGCATTGAGAAGGAGGACGTCGACTGGGAGGTGGGCACCGCCGCCGGCTTCTATGTGGATGCCACCTCGCAGCCCTGGGCCTCGCGCTTCCACATGTTCAGCTATGTCACTCGGGAGCTGCCCGAGCTCGTGGGCAGGAGCTTCCCTGCTCGCATGGATCGCGAGGGCATCTTCGGCCACTCCATGGGCGGGCATGGCGCCCTCGTCTGCGCCCTGCGCCAACCGGGCCGCTATCGCTCTGTCTCCGCGTTCGCGCCCATCTCGGCCCCCATGCGCTGTCCCTGGGGGCAGAAGGCCTTCGGTACCTATTTTGGGCCCCATACCGAGGCCTGGCGCGCGTGGGACACCACCGAGCTGCTGCGCTCCGGGGGCTCGCGACTCCCGCCCCTGCTCGTGGATCAGGGCACGAGCGACAAGTTCCTCGTGGAGCAGCTCAAACCCGAGCTCCTCCGTGAGGCCTGCGAGCAATCAGGGCAGCCCCTGACGCTCCGTTTCCAGGACGGGTATGACCACGGCTACTACTTCGTCTCGACCTTCATGGCCGACCACCTCCGCCACCACGCCGCGGCCCTAACCGCCTGAAATAATGAGGGACTCGTGCCTCCTCGCAGGGCTCACCTGCCACGAGTCCCTCGTCTCCCCAAACACAGAGCAAGCAAGACAACGAGCCCCCACTTCAAGGAGGGCTGACAGGGAGGCATGTCGGGAAGTGGGAAGGGGTTCCGTTTGTCGGTGGGGACCCGAACGGAACGAAAGGACCGAGCTTGAAGCGTTTGCTGAGACTTGCCCCCTTCGCGCTGCTGTTGCCTACCCTGGCCATTGCCTCCCCCGTGTGGAAGGGGGACTTCGAGACTGGAAATCTCTCGCAGTGGGACCGCGAGCAGAGTGTCTCCTCGAGCCGCCTGTTGGTGGTCAACTCGCCCGTGCGAGAGGGCCGCTATGCGCTGAAGGTCACCGTCCGCAAGGGCGATGACCCCATCAACGCCAGCGGCAACCGCAACGAGGTTCTCTATCTGGGCCGCGAGGAGCCCGGCTCCGAGTACTTCTACAAGTGGAGCACCCTCTTCCCGAGCAGCTTCCCCCGCTCGTCCAAGTGGGCGCTCTTCACCCAGTGGCATCACGACGGCAACGGTGGCTCGCCGCCCATCGAGTTCTACGTGGTGGATGATCAGCTGCGCCTGCGCGTGGGTGGCAGCAGCGGGAAGATCGTTTGGACCTCGCCGCTCCAGCGCGAGCACTGGAACGACTTCGTCCTGCACGTGAAGTGGTCGCCCGACCCGAAGGTCGGCTTCGTCGAGCTGTACCACGATGGCAAGGTCGTCCTGCCAAAGATGAAGGTGGCCACGCAGTACTCGGGCCAGCGCAACTACCTGAAGATCGGCCTCTACCGCGACGAGTCCATTTCGCAGGAAGGCGTGGTCTTCCACGACGGCTTCATCCAGGCCACCAGCAAGGATGATGTGATTCCCCCCGTTGTCGCCACTCCGGAGACCCCGGCCCCCGAGACCCCTGACTCCGAGCCCGACTCCGACCCCGGTGATGTCTCCGCTCCCCCGGACGACTCCACCGATGGGCAGCCCGGAACCATCGACCAGGGGCCCTCGGAGCCCGGTGATTCCACTCCAGGTGTGGACGGCGTCATCCCCGGTGACGCGGCGCTCGGAGGCGGGATGCAGGCCGCGAGCTGCGGTGCCTCCTCGACGGGAGGGACGCCCCTGCTCGTCGCCGCCGCGCTGACCCTGGCCGCCCTGCTCGGCCGGCGCAAGGCGGCACCGGCCCACGCACGCGCTCGCCGCACACGCTGAGACAAACCCCGGCCCGGGCCTGTCCGCGAGCCGTGGATGCACCCTCGAGCTGGCGCGCACGGGCCCGGGCCACACATAGCTCATCCTGCTTCATCGACGTCTTCGCCAGCATCAAATCGGTGTTCGGCTCCTGCCTCGCCGCTGCATCTGGCGCCACGCGTGCTTACTGTGCACCCGATTGGGGAGCAGAAATGGCCGGAGCTGCGCGCCAGGAGCGAAAACGACGGCTCAGCGTGCGGCAACGGCCCTCCGATGCTGCCACCTTCATCCGTGAGCTGGTCTTGATGTAGGCTCTCACGAACGGACTCCCCACGCTGCTGCACATGAGGCGGCTGGACGAGGTGGAGGAGTGACTGCTCAAGAAGATGCTGGTGGCACTGGACGAATCTCCTCGCTACGCTGGGCCACAACTGCCACGCGGCGCTCGTCGCCCATCGCACCAGCAAAGACACCCAAGCCAGAAGTCCACGCGCTGGTGGGATTACGCCTGATGCGTCAGCGCGCACTTTGTGCTGTTCTGGCGCAAGCGTGCCTGTCCTTGTAGGAGGAGTCACAGTTGGCAAGAGACATCAAGGCCATCGAGCCTCGGAACCTGGCCAACAAGGCGAACTGAGCCCTGCACAAGGCGAGACGGCGCTACCCCGTGGTCCACATGGCCTTGGGGGCACCCGGACCTCGCTCGAAGACCAACCTGGGAGAACACAGGTGCGTGGCACCGTGCCCTCGGCCATGCGCCCCTCCAGATGCCCACCGACGAGAGCTTCGTTCGCCCAGGCCCGTCGCAGCTTCAAGCGCCTAGGGGTCAGGGGCGCACTGTAACTCCTCGGCCTCAATGCCTCCCGCCCCCCGCACGCCAGACGGCTCGCTGAGCACCCGCCCTTCACAGCGGGCGCTTCTCCCTACAGAACCCGACCCACTCCGCCCACGCCTTGACTTGCACCTGCTGGCCTGGATGGAGCCCTGGCATGTCAGAGGGTTTCGTTAAGAGCTACATGCCCTTTTTGAGGGGGGACTCCGGCCACACACCTGCGCCGGAAACATTGGAGACACTTGTGAAATCACTCTCTCGACGCGCGTCCGCGTCCTTGGCCGCTGCATCCCTGGCCTTGCTCACCGAGCTGCCGATGGCGGCCCACGCCTACACCTATACCTACTCCAGCGCCTACATCAACGACTGGAGCAACTGCGACTCTCCATGCAGCAATTATGGTCATCTGAACTACACGGATGAGCAGATCAACATGTTCGACTCGCGGATGACCGTCCACGGGAACACCCGTAAGCACAAGTACAGCAACACAAGCGTCTGGGCGAGCGACTACATCGAGGACCAGCTCTCGTTCTCGCCCGCCTACAGCATGGGAGGGCAGGACTATTACCACACCGACGATTCGGAAATGGTGGCCTACGCCGGCCAGGGCCGCTCCTTCTCCTATACCGTCGATAGTGGGCAACTCTTGCAGATGCACTTGTGCAAGAAGGGCACCGCGGCCAATGGGTGTTGGATCAACTCGGATTACATCCGCTTTGGCGAACAGCGGGGAGAGTACGCGCTCAACCCGGGCCAGGCGCGCTTCATGTTGCTGATGGTCGACTTCAGTGTGGACGAGCGTCCCAACGAGCAATGGGGGCAAGCCATGTACCGCGGACTCGAATACACCATGGGCTATCGCGGCTGGTCGTCCGATGATGCCCGCACGGACGAGGTGGGCGGAGACTGGGCCGACAAGGCCATGGGCGAGTCGTGGACCTTCAAGAGCGCCTGGTTCTGGGCCGTCGAGGACTGGTGGCTCAACGACGTCGGCTCGCTGGTCTCCGTGGGGGTGAATGCGGCGGAGGCCGATATCCGCCGCGACAATCTGGACAAGAACTGGGCCCCGCGCAGCGCTCTCGATGTGAGTAATTGGTACTCCTGGTCCTACCATCAGGGTTGATCTCATCCGCACCATTCGAGACGAAGAAAGACACGACATGAACAAGAGAATCTTCTTAGGGCTGGTGCTCGCCGGGTTGACCGGGACAGGCTGCTCCGAGACGACCGAAGCTGAGCCGGTGCACGAGGCCAAGTCAGTCATCGCTGGCAAGCTGGGGGCCCACGCGGCGCAGGAGGCGCTCGATGAGGACACCATCGCCGTGCAGGCTTATGAGCGGGTGCGGCAAGCGCACGCGGCCCGCCAAGCGCAGAGCGTGAGGCTGGCGGTCTATTCCCTACAGCCGGTGGACGACGTTGTAGCCCAGGTGGATGCACGTGCGCGCACCGTGGGTCTGGAAATGGGGGCCGCGCGCAAGAGCGGGCATGAGCTGATGGTGGAGGCGGGACACCGGGTGCTGTCCATCGACGCCCGCAGCGGGACAGAGCGGTACGTGGACCGCTCGCGTTTCCACTCCGGGCGAAGCGTCGCCACCCTGCCGCTGGCGCGGGCCGACTACATCGCGCGGGCACGCGAGCACGTGCAGCGGGCACTACCCGAGGTGGCGACCCGGAACATGCGAGCCTACAAGTTCCGCCAGTACGTGAACGAGTCCGCCGGCCCCAACGGGGAGCGCACTGGCCCTCAGGTGTACCAGGTAGCGGTGGCCTTCCAGGAGATGGTGGGGGACCTGCCCGTCATCGGGTCGGGAGGCAAGGTGGCCGTGCACCTGACGCCCAACGGCGAGATCATCGCGCACGAGTCGGCGGCGCGCGGCGTGGGCCGACGCCTGGCCGATCTGTCTGGCAGCGAGGTGTTGGATCCGGAGGTAGCCCGCCGGCAGGCCGAGGAGCGGCTGGCAGCGCGCGGAGTGAGGCTCGAAAACTACCGACTCGTCCGAGCGGAGCTGGGCTACCTGCGCCATGGACGGCATAGCCCACAGTCGGTGATGGCACCCCACTATGCCTACCTCTACGAGCCCCTCTCCCCTGCGGTCGGCGGCCGCAAGGTGGTGGAGGTCGTCCCCGCCGTCACCAACCCTGAGGTGCTCGCCCAGCTGCGCCAGGATGCGCAGGCCGAGGCCCAGCGCAAGGCGGAGCGCATGGCCTACGCCCAGCCCGAAGACGTCCGCTGAGCGGACGGCTCGTTACGGCACACGCCAGCCAGAACCGCTGAGGTCCTCAGCCTCGGCGGGTAGGGCCGCCAGGCCACGAGAGCCGAAGGTTGCAGGCAGCCTGACCCTATGTTGGTGGCCGGTGGCAGGGATACGGCATGGACGCGACACTCTCCGTTGGACCGGCACGGGCGATGCTCGACTACCTTGCCCAGGTGGACCCAGCGTACCGGGCGGAAGCAGAGCCGTGGTTGACGAGGCTGCTATCGACAAGCGAGCTCAACGGAGGGAACACGGGGGGGGGCCGTGCGGCTCCGAGCCCCCAAGCACGCAGAGCCCGTGCGGCAATTGAGGGCATGGGCTCGCGGAGCAGCGCGAAGCATACGTCCGCGCCTCAAGAGAGGAGGCCCATTTCAGGGCGGCGCGGCATGCGCACATCCTGGAGCAGGCCATGCTCCAGTCCTCCCTGGCGGGGGACGATCGGCTCCACCGGCGTGACGAGTACATGGCGGAGAACGCACGCTGAATCCTCGAGCACGAGGGACCCGAAGCGAAGATGGCCGTCTGGGCGCACGACCTGCACCTCATGGGAGCGAGTGATTCCACCCTCCCGCTGGGGGCCCACCTGCGGCGCCTGTATGGCGACGCCTTCTACATGTTCCGGCTCAGCTTCAATCAGGGGGAGTTCCGCTCCCACCTCTACCCCTTTGGGGGTCCTATCGGAGACCTCCAGACGCATCGCATCGGACCCGCGTCTCGGGAATCACTCGATGCGTCCCTCGCCCGTACCGGCCTGCCCCTATTCGCGCTCGACCTGCGCGGCGCGCCCACGGACGGGCCGGTGGCCACGTACCTGGAGACGCCTGTGGGGATGCGGGAGATTGGCGCGGCGTCCCCCCTGGTCACGACGACCTCCACCAACTGAGCCCGCGCGGCGCGTTCGACGGCGTGCTCTTCGTGGAGACGACCACGGCCTCGCGGCCCAACCCGCCCCTCACCCCCTGAGGGAGTTTCATTCGGCGTTCTTCAGAATCCCCTCGAGGATACGGGCGGCGTCCTGCGGGCCCTTGCGCGACTGCATGGAGGCGCTGGTGGCTTTCAGCTTCGCCCGCATGACCTCGTCACTCAGACAGGTGGCGATCTTCCCGGCCAGCTCTTCTTCGGTCCACTCGTAACGGTCGAGCTTGAAGCCGTGGCCCGTTTCCTGGGCGCGCATGGCGTTGTCATGACCATCCCAGACATAGGGCATGACGATGGCTGGCTTACCGAAGAACAGGCACTCATTGAAGCTGTTGTTGCCACCATGGTGGATCACCGCGTCCACCTGGGCGATCACCGACGGCTGCGGATACCACCTGGCGATCAGCACGTTGTCCGGCAGCGCGTCGTACCGGTCCAGGTATTCGCCAACGTTGAAGAGTGCCCGGTATGGCAGCTTGCCGATCACCTTGATCAGCCGCTTCAGCAGTTCCACATCGCCGGAGCCCAGGCTGCCGAAGCTGACGTACAGCAACGGCTTGTCGTTGTTGGCCTTGAAGGTGGGAATCTCGTACGGCTTGTCCTTGCGCACGCAGCCTTGCAAGTAATGAAAGCGCTCGGGAGGCAGCGGTTTGCTGCGCGGGAACCTCACCGGGTCCGGATAAAGCAGCAGGTTCATGTAGGGCGACGCTTCGAAGAAGGTGCCCAGCGGATACGGCTGCTCGCCGCACTCGACGAGGAAGCTGTTGAAGTCATCATGGATCGGCTTGATCACTTCCTCGAAGCGCGCGCGGAAGCGTGCATGACCCTCCTTGTCGTCGACGCTCATTCCGGACAGGTGCGGCGGAATGTCCGGGGCCGCCACCTCATTCTCCGAACAGGAGATGATCCGCACCCAGGGCTTGCCGTACTGCTTGATGGCCGGGAACAGGATCACGTTGTCGACGCAGATCAGGTCCGGCTTGATCTTGTCCAGCACGGCCGGCAGTTCCTTCTGCGCCCACCTGGCGGTGTTGACGATGGCTTCCCAGCAATCCTTCACATAGTTGTCGAGCTGCTCGAAGGGCGACTTGCGGAAGTTGGGGATGTGACCATTGATGAAATCAACCCAGTAGCGCGCCATGTCCTCCGGCGGCATGGGGGCTGACATGTTCACGGAGTGCTCCTCGAAGCCGTAGCCGGAGTACACACCCGTCATGCCCGGGTCGGTGAGGAATACCACCTTGTGGCCCAGCGCCTCGCATGCCTGAGCGATGCCCACTGAGTTGAGAGCCGGGCCGTAGGCCGCCTCGGGGAAGAAGGCGATGACTTTCTGCGTGCTCATGTCGAACTCCTTATCGGGAGGGTACCCAGTCGTGACGGGCATCCTAGCCGGGAGGAATGAGCATCAAGGGGCTGAAGCTTGACTGCGCGCCGTGCGCCTCACCCCCACACGCAGCAGTGCAGCAACCAGCACCGATAACCCGAAAGTAACAAGGCCCGAAGCCGCCAACACGTGGCCGAGCTTCGGGCCGGGTCCCCTGCCGAGGAGCAGGGGGCGAGCCGCCGTCAGTAGTTCACCTGGACCTGGAGGCGCGTCACGTGCCCCTGCTCCTGCTCATAGGGAGCGCGCGAGGAGGTGCGATCCGAGATGAGATAGGTGCCCGTCACCTCCAGGGCCTTGAGGATCTGCCACTCCACGCCCATCTCCAGCTCGCGCACATCGTAGCGGGGGGCGTTCGTATCGAACTTCTTTCCGCCCTCGTACAGGGTCCCTCTCACGTAGGGAATCAGCGTGGTGCCGAGCACGTTGTCGAGCCTGTACATGAGCTGCGCATAGCCACCGCGCAGCGGGCGGCTGGCGATGACGGTGCTCTCAAGACCCTCGCCCAGAGACGGTCCCCGGCCCACGTTGTACTCGGCCATGAAGCCGATCGGCTGCGGGTAGATGACCAGGCTCGCGACCGCGCGGGCATCCACGAGGTCGTTCCCGTCCTCGAGCGTGTACGGGGTGCCCGAGCCGACGGAGACGTTATAGCGGCCGTAATAACCCGCCGCGCCGACCTCGACGTACTGCTTGCCGAACAGGAAGGGCCAGGTGACCCGGCCCACGACGTGCAGGTTGTCGTTGCGCTCGGGGCGGTTGGCGGTCTGCCCGTTGTACACGCCGAGGCCCACCACACCGTAGTCGCCCGAGCCCTTCAGCTTGCTATTGGCCAGCTCCTGGAAGCGCTGGCGGATCTCCGCGGGCGCCCAGTAGAAGAACGCGCCCAAATCACGCTCGTCCTTGAGCGCGCTGTTGATGGCATCGTTGCGGTCCAGGGCGACACGGTTCTGGCTCGACTGGAGGTTCTCGAAGCCGAACGGCACCTTCGACTGGCCCAGGCGCAGCCGGAACTCCTTCTTCGCATCGAAGAAGATGTCGGCGTACCAGTCGCGCATGATGGCGACGTGGTACTGATCCCCGATGACGGACGCGAAGTCGGGCTGCAGGTAGATGGAGACGTGCTCGTGGACGTCGGCGGAGATGACGAGCCGCGCCCGCCGGATGCCGAAGCCGTTGTTCTTCCCGAGGAAGCGATCTCCCTGATCATTGATGAGATCATCGTTGACGTCGAAGCTCGGGAGCCGGTTGTAGCGGAACTGCGTGTAGCCCCGGAGCTTGATGCGCTCGTACCAGGGCGACTCCTTCTCCTTCTTGGCCTCGGGCGCTGGCGCGGGCGTAGGCGCGGCGGGAGGAGTCGCGACCTCGGGCGGCTGCGCGGGCTGGGCGGGCTCGGAGGGAGGCGTCTGTGGAGCCGGCTCCTGCTGGGCCAGGGTGACGGGGGACAGCAGGAGGGTGGCGCCCGACAGCAGCGCATGGAGAACGGGGCGGTAGGAAGAAACCATGGGCGTCATGAATGCTTCGCGCCTGCGAGAGCGGAAGTGCTCCCAGGCCGTTGTGACGCTCCCGGTACCTAATTAGACAGGCGACTGCAATGCAGAGAACCGCTGTTGCAGTGACGTCACATAGGCGCCTCCTGCGTGTTGCATTCCACACCCGCCGTGGCCTGACGACCTGCGCCAACGACCACGGCGGGCATGTCCCTGCTACATCGGAACCGCTCAGGGCACGGTGTCCTTACGGGTGACGGCGGCGGAGCGGAAGCCGGACACCTTCGCCTCCACCTGGTTGGGCGACAGGAGCACGTCCTTGGCGAAGTACACCCAGTCCGCATCCTCGTAGTACGTGCGCGAGGTGTTGTTGCTCGTGTCCAGCTCGATGAACCACAGCTGGTAGGCGATGTACTGGCCGATCGTCGGGGCGTACTCGGGGCCGTGGGACGCCCGCTGCACGCCGTCGATGTAGTAGACGATGCCCGAGGGGGACACATGCAGCACGAGCGTGTGCCAACCCGCATGGCTCGCGGAGACCTGGTTCGACCTGGACCCCTTGTTCCTGTCCCACGAGGTCAGGAACATGGTGCTGGTATTGCCCTGGCCCCAGCCGCCGTTGGGCAGGTACTCGTAGTCCTGCTCCGAGTAGTTGGGAGAGCTGTAGGGGGTGATGGTGAAGAAGGTCTCCACGTACTTGTCGCCGAAGAGGCGCGGACCGGACAGCGTCGCGTCGTTGAACCTGAACCGTGACGCGTAGGTGCCGTAGCGGAACTTCTGCGCCTTGGAGAGAACCTCGACCTGGGTCGTGCCGCTCGCGGTCCCGTTCGTGCTCCCGCGCAGCCGCAACAGCCGGTTGCTGGTGGTGCCGTCATTCACCAGCGAGGCGTTGGACGGCAGCCACTGCGCGCCGCTGACGCCAGGACCTCCCGCGTAGTTGCGCAGCTGCCACCAGCTCTGGAACCCGGCATCCGCCGTGCTCGTGTAGCTGAAGTCATCGAAGAACTCGGCCGAAACCGTGCCACCCCCGTCACCGCCACCCCCGTCACCACCGCCACTCGCGCTGGGAGGCGTGCCGCCGCGCAAGCCGCTCAGGGGCGCCGAGCCCGCGTCGTGCACGGTGATCTTGCTCCAGTTGGCGAACGAGGTCTGGTTGCCGTACGAGTAGTCATCCGTCTCATTGACGGAGGCGCCGAACGTGATGCCCAGATCGATGGGCACGCTCGTCTCGCCCGGCGCGAGGCTCCCGGCGGCGCTGGTGAAGCGGACCTCCACGTACTGATCAGCGCCCGTGGCGGACACGCTCCCGCTCGTCAACGTGATGCCCGCGCAGTCCGCCGTCTTCCACCACCAGCACGCCGGAGATGGCGTCCGGCCGTTGTTCGTGAACCAGTAGCGCACGACCACGCTGCTCAAGGGGATGGAGGCCGCGGTGTTGTTGCGCAGCTGGATGCCCGCCTCAACGATGTCATCGTTGGGACCCGCGGCATTGTAGTTCTGATACTGAACAGTGAAGTCCGCCGTCCCGGCGAGGCTCTCTCCCGCCGGCACCACCAACGACAGCAGGGCCAGAAGGCTCGGTTTCCAGATCGTCTTCATCGGCTCTTGACCTTCCCTCCGGGCACGCCCGGGGTTTTCCCCTTTCGAGGGGTTGTTCGGGCTGAAGGAGAGAGGACCGGATTTTTTCGGGTTACTGGTATTTTCCAGGTTCCCCCTCGGGTTCGTTTTCTCAGAAAGAGAGCCAGCCTTTGTTCAGCATGAGTGTCTCCCGTTTGAAGCACGGTCTCTTCCTACTCTTCGCAACAGCAGCGGCCGCGTCAGCCTGCGCCCCTCCCGATGAGGCTTTCGAGCTGGAAGGGACGGAGGGCTCCGATGGCTCGAGCCTGGCCACCAAGGCCCCCTTTGAGCTGAACAACGCGCTCCTGCCGTTCGACATGCCGGCACGCGCGGACCTCGCCCAAAGCGAGTACAAGGTCTTCGCCCACTGGCACAACTTCCCGCTGCGGAGCTATGGCACCAACTCCTCGGGCCAGTACTACGACAACTACACCAACTGGCTCAAACCCACGGGAAACCATGCCTCCATCGGGGGGTGGTTGCGCGATCGACCCGTGCCGATCCTCGCCGTCCCCGCGGTGGAGACGGACTACGGCAAGCGGGACATGAAGACGGACATCCAGACGGCCGCCGCCGTTGGTGTCGATGGCTTCCTCTTCAACCTCTGGTTCCGGCCCAGCGATAACCGCTGGAAGTGGCTGACGAACCTCTTCAATGCGGCAGACGAGTTCAACGCCGAGAACCCGAGCGCGCCCTTCTACGTCATCCCCAACATCGACAGTCACATCCTCTCGACGGGCAGCGGAGCAAATGAGCCGCGTCAGCGGGCCGACGATCTCGCGACCTTCAAGAACCGTGCTTCGTGGAGGAAGCTCAACGGCAAGTTCGTGGTGGGCAGCTTCAGGCCCGAGGCCCTGCCAGTCTCCTGGTACCAGCAGTTCTTCGATCAGCTGAAGACCGTCCATGGGATGGATGCGGTGCTGTGGGGAACCCTGCTCAACCCCTCGGAGGCCAATCGCAACGCGCTGAAGCCCTTCATGGTGGGAGCGACCTTCTCGCGTTGGGACAACCTTCCCTACACCGCCACTCCCCTGACGGGCATCAACACCCTGAAGGCCTGGGGCGACCAGAACGGAGTCCCCTACTCTCCGCCGGTCAGCCATACGGATAACCGCCCCACCGATTCCATCACCACGGAGACGGCGGGCTTCAAGACCCAGTACAACACCTGGAAGGCGGCGATCGACTCGGGCGTGAAGATGGTGCAGATCCTCACCTGGAATGACCACTACGAAGGTCACGCCCTGCGGCCCAACTCGGCCGTGCAGTACGCCTTCTACGACCTGACGGCCTACTACTCGACCTGGTTCAAGACCCGCAAGCAGCCGGCCATCGTGCGCGATGTCCTCTACTACGCGCACCGCATGCACCTGAGCAACGAGCCTTACGATACGGCCCAGCAGGCCAAACCCACCGCCTCGAAGAATGGTGTGACCCTCGTGGACCGGGTCTTCGTCCTGGGCATGCTCAAGTCGAGCGGGCGCGTGCAGATCACCTCGGGCGGGACCGCCTACGGCGCCGATCTTCTCGCGGGCCCACAGTTCTTCGACGCACCGTTGAATGCGAACAACCAGCCTTCCTTCCAACTGAGCAGGAACGGCACAGCGGTCATCAATCTCACGAGCGCCTTCCGGACACGCTCGCCCATCGTCTGGCAGGACTTGCTGTACCGCGCGGGAAGCTCGTCACGCCCGGTGGTCTCGGGGGTGCAGAACAACCTGCCGCAGGATCGCCTCCCCTAACGGCGCTGAAGGTCAAAGCATCGCGTAGACAGCCTGTGCTCGCGTCACATGCTGGCGAGGCCACTCCATCTGTTGGGACCCATGGAGGGTCCCAACACAAGGAGAGCCTCATGGCCTTTGACTTCCAGCGGAGGAGAGCGAGCTTTCCGACGCATAGCGGCAGCCCTCAAACCATGGAGTTCGCGTTTGAGTTTCCGTCCAACGTGCGGTCAGCCGAAGCCGCGCTCAACGGCTTCAACGTTGGATACACCAATGGCGATCATCACCTGCTCAGGACGGAGATCGACACTCTCGCTCCGCGACAGCTCTGGCACGTTCGATGATCCCTACAACGGCTACATAGACTTCATGGTGATCGTGGATCGCGTATGAAGCTCGCCTCAACACTTATGCGGCCGGATTCGAGCCCCGACGGTAGTCCGCGCCCAGGCGCTGCACGACCGCCTCCTCCTTGGCCATGTCGAACCCGAGCGCCGCGGCGACGGTGGGAAGCCGGCCCAAGACCTCCTCGGAGGCCAGCTCGGGGCGTCCGGCGTTGAACGGGGGCGCGGGCGCGTACTCAAGCAGGAGCTGGATGGACTGGGCGGTGACAGGGCCCGCCAGCTCAGCGACGAGGGTCAGTGCGAAGTCGATTCCCGCGGTGACACCTCCGCCCGTCAGCACATGGCCGTCGCGCACCACGCGCGCCGCGTCCGGGATGGCGCCGAAGAGGGACAGCTGCTCGCGTGCGGACCAATGGCAGGCGGCCCGCCGATTCTCGAGCAGCCCCGCCGCGCCGAGGATCAGCGAGCCCGTGCACACGGACGTGACGAAGCGCGCCGTGGAGGCCAGACGGCGCAGCGCGTCCATGAAGACCCGGTCCTCCACCGCGTGCGTGATGGGACCGCCCGGAACACAAAGCACATCACACCGCTGGACGTCCTCGAGCCGGGCCAGGGGCGAGAGCGTCAGGGAGCCCTCGCGGATGGGCTGCCCGCCCACGGAGGCGAAGATCTGCCTCGCCCCGGGGAGCAGCCCGAACACCGCCTGCGGTCCCATGAAATCCAGATACGACACACCCGGGTAGAGAGGGAAAACAATGTCGAGGTTCGACGCCATGGTTTGGACTCCTTGTCTGGGTTTGACGAACGCACTCTCCTCCTTCAGACTCGTGGCGGAAAGGACGTAGTTCCCTCAATTTCCGCCATGGTCCGCGACATCGGGTTCCTCATCTTCCCCGCGTTCCAACTGCTGGACCTGACCGGCCCCATGTCCGTGTTTGAGGCGCCGTCACTCCACGGGGCGACGCCCTATCGGATGTGGCTGCTGTCCGAACACGGCGGTGCAGTGAAGAGCTCCGCGGGGGTCGACATGCTGACGCAGCGGGTGGACGAGGCACCACCGCTGGACACGCTCGTGGTCGCGGGGGGACCTGGAACCGAGGCGGCGATGGAGTCCCCGGCGCTGCTGGACTTCCTGAGAGCCTCGGTGTCGTCCAGCCGGCGTGTCGCGAGCATCTGCACGGGCGCCTTCCTCCTGGCCGCCGCGGGCCTGCTTGATGGCCGGCGTGCGACCACCCATTGGCGCGTCGCCGCCGGGCTGCAACGGCGCTTTCCTCGGGTTCACGTCGACGCGGAGCGAATCTTCATCCAGGACGGCCCGATCTGGACGGCGGCGGGGGTCACCTCGGGAATTGATCTCTCGCTCGCGCTGCTCGAGGAGGACCTGGGCCTGGAGGTGTCACGCACCGCGGCGCGCGACCTGGTTGTCTACCATCGCCGGCCCGGGGGCCAATCCCAGTTCTCCACGCTGCTCGACCTGGAACCGCCCTCGGATCGCATCCGCCTCGCGTTGACCTTCGCCCGCGAGCACCTGCATGAGCCCCTCAACGTCGAGCGGCTCGCTCAGGTGGCGTGTCTGAGCGTCCGTCAGTTCGGGCGGGCGTTCCTCGAGGAGACGGGACAGACGCCAGCGAAAGCGGTCGAGCAACTGAGGGCCGAAGCAGCCCGGGTGCGCGTCGAGACCAGCGCCGAGCCCATCGAGGACGTGGCGCGAGCGGTCGGCTTCTCCGACCCCGAGCGGATGCGCCGAGCCTTCCTGCGCGTGTTCGGCCAGCCCCCCCAGGCGCTCCGGCGCGCGGCGCGGGAAGGCAGCGAAGTGCTCGACAGAACCACCACCTCTCGGAGACCTCATGCAACCGCTGCACGATGACGAAGTCCTGGAGATCATTCGAAGGCTGCAGTCCGGTGGCTACGCGACGGAGCACGAGACGAGCGAGAAGGCACACCGCATCGTCTCGCGCTACCCCGGAGTCTTGGACTTGATCTTCCATGACCCCAGGGAGCTGACACCTGAGCAGATTCTCGCCGAGGCAAAGAATCGGCGGCCGATCCTGCTCGGGCCTTGAGCGACGCTTCCCTGCGCCGATCTCAAGGCCCGGCGACGTGGCGGGTCAGCGCGGCGTGACCTTGAGCAGCTGACCGTTGGTGGCGTCCGTGAGCAGGTAGAGCGCCCCGTCGGGGCCCTGGACGACCTCGCGGATGCGCGCCTTCCTATCGGTGAGCAACCGCTCCTCGCCCACTACGCGGTCATTCCTCACCATGAGCCGCACCAGCGCCTGACTGGACAGTCCTCCGATGAAGACGTTGTTGCGCCACTCGGGGAAGAGGTCCCCGGAGTAGATGGTCATCCCCGAGGGGGAGATCACCGGATCCCAGTAGTACACGGGCTGCTCCATGCCCGGGGCCTGGGTGCTCTGGTGAATGGGCGCGCCCGAGTATTCCTCGCCGTAGCCGATGGTGGGCCAGCCGTAGTCCTTGCCGGCCTCCGGGCGGTTGAGCTCGTCACCCCCGCGCGGCCCCATCTCCACCGTCCACAGGCGATTCTGGCTGTCGAGCGCCGCGGACAGGATGTTGCGGTGCCCCAGCGACCAGATCTCCGGCCGAGCACCCGCAGTGTTGAAGAACGGGTTGTCCTGAGGCACCGAGCCGTCGGGGTTGATGCGGACAACCTTCCCGAAGTGGCTCTTGAGGTCCTGAGCCTGAACCCGGCCCTCGAGGATGGAGCGCTCACCGAGCGTGACGAACAGCTTGCCGTCCGGCGTGAACACGAGCCGTCCCCCTGCGTGCAGGGTCGAATCGAGCGTGGGCAGCATTCGGAAGATGACCTGCACGTTCTCCACGCGCGGCTGCTCGCCGTCCACGAGGCGCGCACGAGCCACCGCCAGGCCATTGCCGCCCTCGCGCGGCTCGTAATAGGTCCAGTAGATGAGCTGGCTCTGGGCGTAGTCGGGACCGATCTCCACGTCGAGCAGCCCGCCCTGCCCGCGAGCATCTACGGCTGGCAGACCCGCGACGGGAGGGGACTTCGTGCCCTGCGGAGTGACGATGTAGAGCGAGCCAAGCTTCTCCGTCACCAGCATGCGCGAATCCGGCAGGAAGGCGATGGCCCAGGGATTCCTGAAGCCCGAGGCAATCTCGGTGACCTGGAGGGCCGTCTTCGTCTGGATGGCCGGAGCGCGCGTCTGACCGGGGAAGGCCGGCTGGAACTCGGGCACGTTGGGAGGACCCTGCTCGACCGGGGGCCCGCTTGGGAGGGGCTCCTCCGGCGGTGGAGTCTCGCCCCCGGGGGGCTCCGGGTCCGGGGGCTTGCTGCTGCAGCCAGACAAGAAAGCGGCAAGGACAACGATCATCGGGAAGGTTCGCATGAGACTCTCTCCACGGCGGTGATGGGTCTACACAGGGGTGATGAACGATGCGTGTTCAGCTTCCATGCGGGGACAGGATCGTATGCCTCCTTGCAGGTCAAATAACCAGGAGGTTCTTGTCTCGCCACAAGCCGAAGGTTCGCGGAGCGAACCGCTCAAAGGCCGCGGAATAGAAGGTAGAGGAGCGCGGAGAGGGCGAGCGAGACGAGAACAGAGCCCAGACACCCAAGCTTGTTGGAAAAGAAGAAGAACATGCCCGCAAAGGTGAGGAGCACCCCAGCGGTTCGCAGGCTCCGCAAGGCAGACGGATGCATGGAGTGTCCGGCGGGCAACACGCGACGCGAGTTCCACCGGACAACACAGGGCACAGCGGGCCTCACGGCCTCCTTCGAGCCTTGGAGATCGCCGAGCGCACTTCCAGTGGAAGTATCAGAGACGCCTTGTGGCTCTGGCGCTCCGCGCGGGCCTTCGCTCCCCCATTCGGGTGAGGCGCCTCATGAGCTTTCGGGTGATTCCCACTAAAGCCAAACGCTCTACTCTGTTTGACGTGGGCGGGACTGCTGAGTCGCGCGCCATTGCGAATTTTTTGAACTGAAAACCCAACCAAAGAGGAACACCCCCATGAGTCCCAAAGCGACCCCGACGCCTGGAAAAGGCCTTCTGTCGCCCACCGATCACGCATTGATCCTGATCGATCACCAATCGCAGATGACCTTCGCGACGCATTCGATCGACATCGCGACGCTGCGCAACAACACCGCGTTGATCTCCAAGGGCGCCGCCGGCTTCCGCGTGCCGACCCTGCTGACCACGGTCGCCGAAAAGAGCTTTTCGGGACCGTTGTTCCCGGAGATCACCGCGGCGTTTCCTGAGGCGAAGATCTACGACCGCACCAGCATGAATGCCTGGGAAGATAAACAGGTGATCGCGCAGATCAATGCCTTCGAGAAGGAGCGACTGGTGTTCGCGGGACTCTGGACCGGCGTGTGCATCGTCGGCCCTGTTCTGTCGGCGCTCGACCAGGGCTTCAAGCCGTTCGTCATCACCGACGCCTGTGGTGATGTGTCCAACGAGGCGCATGAGCGCGCGGTGCAGCGCATGGTCCAGGCCGGTGCGGTTCCCATGACCAGCCTGCAGTACCTGCTCGAGCTGCAGCGCGATTGGGCGCGGACCGCCACGTATGGTCTGACCACGGGCATCGCCGCGACCCACGGCGGCAGCTACGGAATCGGCATTCAATACGCCAAGACGATGTTCGGCGGTTCCGAGGGCGGCCACTAACAGCCGCTAACGGCCATGCGGCCATCGGATGTCATCAGCGATAACGATTGTCTCCGGCATGAACGCCGGACTTGAAAGGACTACACCGATGGCCGACCTGATCGTACGAAACGCCAGGATCACCACCCTGGACCGGGACAACCCGTCGGCGACGGCGCTGGCCGTTGCCGACGGCAATTTGCTGGCAATTGGCAACGATGCCGAGGTCATGGCACATGCCACCGCCAAAACCCGGCTCATCGACGCCGGAGGCCGACGCCTGATCCCCGGCCTCAACGACAGCCACCTCCACCTGATTCGCGGTGGCCTGAATTACAACATGGAGTTGCGTTGGGACGGCGTGCGCACGCTGGCCGACGCCATGGCGATGCTGAAGGCGCAGGTGGCGCGTACGCCAGCGCCGCAATGGGTCCGCGTGGTGGGCGGCTTCACCGAACACCAGTTCGCCGAGAAGCGCCTGCCGACGTTGAAGGAGCTCAACGAGGCCGCGCCGGAGACTCCCGTCTTCATCCTGCATCTGTACGACCGGGCACTCCTCAACCGCGCCGCACTGCGCGCTGTCGGCTATACCAAGGACAGCCCGGATCCGCCCGGTGGCCAGCTCGAGCGCGACAAGGCCGGCAATCCCACCGGGCTGCTGCTGGCCAAACCCAATGCGCTGATCCTCTACGCGACCCTGGCGATGGCACCGAGGCTGCCGCCGGAATACCAGCTCAACTCCACCCGCCACTTCATGCGCGAGCTGAACCGGCTGGGCATCACCTCGGTGATTGATGCCGGTGGCGGCTTCCAGAACTATCCAGACGACTACGAGGTCATCCAGAAGCTGCATGCCGATGGCAAGCTGACGGTGCGCATCGCCTACAACCTGTTTACCCAGAAGAAGGGTGGCGAGCTCGCGGACTTCGACCGCTGGTCGAGGACGCTGAAGCCGCACGAGGGGGACAGCATGCTGCGCCACAACGGCGCTGGCGAGATGCTGGTCTTCTCAGCGGCAGACTTCGAGGATTTTCGTGAACCGCGCCCGGAGCTGCCGCAAGGCATGGAGGGCGAGCTGGAAGATGTGGTGCGCCTGCTGGCGGAACGTCGCTGGCCGTTCCGCATCCATGCAACCTACGACGAGAGCATCAGCCGCGTGCTTGATGTCTACGAGAAGGTGAACCGCGAGGTGCCCTTCGACGGGCTGCACTGGTTCATCGACCATGCCGAGACCATTTCGGAGCGCAATATCGAGCGCGTGCGCGGCTTGAAGGGCGGTATCGCCATCCAGCATCGCATGGCGTACCAGGGCGAGTACTTCGCGGAGCGCTACGGCAGTGAGGCGCTCAAGCGCACGCCGCCGGTGCGCAGAATGCTGGACGCGGGCGTTCCGGTCGGCGCTGGCACCGACGCGACGCGTGTGGCCAGTTATAACCCGTGGGTGGCGTTGTATTGGATGGTCAGCGGCCGCACGCTGGGCGGTCTGTCGATGTACAGCGACGACAACCGGCTGGAACGAGAAGAAGCGCTGCGCCTGTGGACACACGGCAGCGCGTGGTTCTCACATGAGCAGGAGCGCAAGGGCCGGCTGATGGTTGGCCAATATGCCGACTTCGCGTTGCTGTCCTCGGACTTCTTCAGCGTGCCGGAAGAGGCGATCAAGGACATCTCCAGCGTGCTGACGGTGGTGGGCGGCAAGGTGGTGCACGGCACCGGCGACTTCGGCCCGCTCGCCCCAGTGTTGCCTGACCCCATGCCGGACTGGTCACCCGTGAGCCGGTTTGGTGGCTACCAGGGGGGTTCACTCGCGCAGGCCCGTGCAGTGCTCGCAACGCCGTGTGGCGTGCATGGTCACGGCAAGGATCACGCTGCACACCACCACACCCCTAGCGGTGATCTGCGTGGCTTCTGGGGCGCATTGGGGTGCCTGTGCTATGCCTTCTGAAGCGGGCGTGACCGCGGCTGCGCCCCCGGCTCCGGCGGTTGGCGCATGGGAACCGCTTCGCCATCCCGAGTTCCGTGCGCTATGGCTGGCGACCCTGACCAGCAACATCGGGACCTGGGTTCAGGATGTCGCCGCCGCCTGGTTCATGTCGGAGCAAACCAGCTCACCGCTCATGGTCGCTGCGGTGCAATCCGCGACGACGCTGCCCGTCGTGGCGTTCGCGCTTGTTGCCGGCACGCTGGCGGACATCGTTGATCGTCGGCGTTACCTCATCGGGGTACAGCTGTGGATGCTCTTCGTGGCCACGCTGGTCGCCGTGCAGGCACACGCCGGCCGGCTCGATGCATGGTCACTGCTGTGCCTGACCTTCGCGCTCGGTGCGGGTGCGGCCATGGCGATGCCGGCTCAGGCCGCGACCACCGCCGACCTGGTCCCGCGCTCGGTGCTGGCGCCGGCAGTGGCCTTGAGCTCCATTGGCATGAACATCGCGCGTTCCATTGGCCCCGCCTTCGGTGGGCTGATCGTGGCGCGATTCGGCGCGGCCTGGGCGTTTTCACTCAATGCGCTGTCGTTCCTGGGCGTGGTGTTCGTCCTGTGGCGTTCGCGGCCAGCGCAGTCCGTCTCCACCCTGCCCGCCGAGTCTTTCGGCGGTGCACTGCGCGCGGGGTTGCGCTATGCGGCACAGGCCAGCGAATTTCGGTCGGTGCTGCTCAAGTCGGCTTGCTTCTTTGTATTCGCCAGTGCCCTGCCCTCCCAGCTGGCCATCGTGGTTCGACAGGAGCTTTCCGCGGGGGCGGGCACCTATGGAATGTTGCTAGGGTTCATCGGTGCGGGGGCGATCGGTGGCGCCATCGCGTTGCCGCGGCTCCGGAGGCGGTTCGATGTCGACAGCCTGGTGCCAGCCGCGACCCTGCTCTACTCCCTCACCATGCTGGCCCTGGCAGGAACCCGCGACCTCCGGATCCTGTGCGTGGCAATGCTGGTCAACGGCGTGTCGTGGATCACCGTGCTGTCATCGCTCCAGACAGCCGCGCAGGTCTCGGTCCCCGCCTGGGTACGTGCCCGAGCGCTGTCGCTCTACATCGTGGTCTTCTCGGCGGGCATGGCGGGAGGCAGCCTGCTCTGGGGCACGATCGCGCAGCACGCCGGCACGGGAGCGGCGCTGACCTGGGCGGCGGTGTCGGCGGTACTCGCAGGTGTCTTCTCGCTGCGTTTCCGGTTGGGCGCGGCCATGACGCGGGATACCAGCCCGTCCGCACATTGGGCGCAGCCGATCCTGGACGCGAAGCTCGACCACGAGCGCGGTCCGGTGCTGGTAACGGTGGAATACCTCATCAAGCCAGCGGATCGCGGAGAGTTCCTGCACCACATCCACCAGCTCGGAGGAACCCGCCGGCGCGACGGTGCGGTGCAGTGGGGTGTGATGGAAGACGCGGCGCAGTCAGGTCGCTTTCTCGAATACTTCGTCGTCGATTCCTGGCTGGAGCATCTTCGCCAGCATGAGCGTGTCACCCACGAGGAAAAGCACCTGCAGGACAAGCTTCGCGCGCTGCATCGCAACGCACAGCCGCCCTCCGTGCGCCACTTCATCGGTGCCTCGCCCGTAAGCGCGCACCCGTGACCCAGAGAGCATCCGGTACTCACGCCCGAGGTGACACCCCGAGGCCTGAGGCCGCCGCACGGCGACTCCAGGCCTCGGGCGTTTCAGGGGCTCAGTCGCCCAGGCTCAACCCGCCCCCTCACGGGAAGAGTCGGTACACGACGTCGGTCTGCGACTGGATGCTGCCGCTGCCGGGCAGGCCGCTGAGGGCGATGGGGGCAGACCAGGCGCTGGCGGCACCAAAGTTCGGTGTGCCATCCGCGTTCATGGGGATGGTGCGGGTGAAGCCCTGGTTGCCACGCCAGATGCCCTGCAGCATGGTTTGCCCGTTGGGATAGAGGGTCTCGCTCAGGCTCTGGACGTCGCCGGAGCCCGGCAGGACGGAGCTGGAAGTGGGCCCAGACCAGGCGCTGGCCGCGGCCCAGTTCGGCGTACCGTCCATGTTCATGGGGACGGTGCGGGTGAAGCCCTGATTACCGCGCCAGAAGCTCTGCCGCAGCACCCGTCCGAAGGCGATGACAACGGCCTCGGAGGCCTGGAGGGAGCCGGAGCCAGGCAGCCCCGACAGCAAGGCAGGACCGGACCAGGCGCTGGCCGCGGCCCAGTTCGGCGAGCCATCCGCGTTCATGGAAACAGTACGGGTGAAGCCCTGGTCGCCACGCCACATGCTCTGCATCATCGTGCGCCCGTTCGAAAAGATGAAGTCGCCCTGGCCCTGCATGTCACCGGCGCCGGGCAGGCCGGAGATGGCGACGGGGCCGGACCAGCCGCTGGCGGCGCCAAAGTTGGGCACGCCGTTGCTGTTGAGGGGCACGGTCCGGCTGAAGCCCTGGTTGCCGCGCCACATGCCCTGCAGGAGATAACCCGGAACGGACGGGAAGAAGGCGTTCTTGGCGGGGAACAGCAGGGAGATGTCATTGGCGTTGAAGCCGATGGTCGGGAACTCCCACCAGTTGCCCATGACGGAGGAGGCGAAGCTGCCACCGTACGCATCGGGGTGGGGCAGACCGAAGACATGGCCCAGCTCGTGCGCCGCCGCGCCCGTCTGCAGGCGCCGACCGGACCACCAGTACGCGCCCTCGGGCACGGAGCCGTCCAGGCTGTCGATGGCCCAATCGCCGAGGATGGCCCAGCCGCCGTCCCCGGAACCCAGCTCGCGGCCACCGGCCCAACCGCCCGCGCCCTTGACGAAGATAACAACCGAGTAGCCACTCTCGTTCTGCGCGGGCGGCGTGGGATAGCCGCGCCGATGCAGCTCCGCGACAACGGCGCCCTCGAAGCTGGAGTTCACCTCGACGCCGTCCGCATAAATGTTACGGCCGTTCCAGGTGATGCCATAGGCCTCCTTGAAGCCATCCGCCTGCACCACCTCTACGTCATTCAGGCGGAAGGTGCGCATGGAGCCGAGCTTCACGCGATAGTAGCCCTGGATTTCCCGCATGGCGGAGCGGATGGCGGCAGCCTCCGCCTGCACATCGCCGCTGCTGGTGCTCCAGTCGCGGGGAACGAAGAAGATTGGCAGCACCGAGTAGTCAGGCCACCGGTACGGGAAGGTGGGGGCAGCTCTCGCAGCGCCTGGCGCCAGGCCAGAGAGGCCCACGAACGCCAGACACAGCCAGGTAATTGCAGACCGAAGATTCACCGTCAGACTCCTTGTCACCCTGCGAAGACAAGCAGGCATTTGAGATATCTCACAGCTGACTGACATTTTGAGTATTGGCATTTTTCTTCAAGGGTTCGTCCATGAGGCCCCGAGCCTGCGATCGGGGCCTGATTGACTGACACACCTCGGATTTTCAATGTCGCATCATGCCGTTCCCCGTTCCCAGGTCTCAGGCAACTCGTAAGGGATAACTCGTAAAGAGCCCCTCTCCGGGGCACTCGAGTCCTTTGACACCTTCCCGGTACATTTCCGGCACGGGGCCAACGTGTCTCTCAGTTTACGATCATCATTCTGTGAGAATTTTCATAACCGGCATTCCTGGAATAAAACGCATTCCCTCCCTTGCCGTGGAGGAACCCCCATGCCGTCATCCGTCACTGGAGTTCTCGCAGCCGCAGCGCTCGCCGTCTCCCCTCTCGTTGCGCAGGCAGGAGTCCCTGCGGAAGGACAGTCCCGTCCGTCCGTCCTCCTCGCCCGGGTGTCCTTCAAGTCCCGGGTGGATCTGGATCGGCTCGCCGAGACGCTGGATCTCAGCGCGGCGGTGGATCACGAAAAGAAGACCGTGGAGGCCGTGCTCTCGCCCGAGGAGTACGACGCGCTGGTGAAGGAGGGTCGCCGCGTGGAGATCCTCGAGGAACAGACGCGGCTCCTGAATGAGCCACGCGAGGGGCGGGTGTCCCTGGCCGGCGGTATTCCTGGCTACTCGTGCTACCGCACGGTGGACGAGACCTACGCCGCCATGGCGCAGCTGCCCATCACCTACCCGAACCTCGCCTCGTGGAATGACATCGGCGATACCTGGGACAAGCTGACGGCGGGAGGCAAGCCGGGAGATGACCTGCGGGTGCTGGTGCTGACGAACAAGGCGCGCACGGGCTCCAAGGCACGGTTCTTCCTGATGGGCGGCATCCACGCCCGC
The DNA here is from genome assembly GCF_044360475.1 of Archangium minus. NCBI lineage: Bacteria > Pseudomonadati > Myxococcota > Myxococcia > Myxococcales > Archangiaceae > Archangium > Archangium minus. Next base: position 1,858,594 of record NZ_CP043494.1, on the reverse strand, counting down.
GAGTACACGACGGCGGAGCTGGCCACGCGCTTCGCCGAGCAACTCGTGAGCCGCTACGGCACCGACCCGGATGTCACCTGGCTGCTCGACTACTCCGAGCTGCACGTGGTGGTGCAATCCAACCCGGACGGCCGCCGCGTCGCGGAGACGGGGTTGTCCAAGCGCAAGAACACCAACACCACCGAGGGCTCCTGCTCCACGACGACGTACGGAGTGGATCTCAACCGCAACAGCAGCTTCGACTGGGGTGGTGCGGGGGCGAGCACCAGCGTGTGCAATGAAACCTACCGAGGGCGCTCGGCGGCCTCCGAGCCGGAGACGAAGTCGCTGGAGAACTACATCCTCTCCCTGTTCCCGGATCAGCGAGGGCCCGCCTCCACGGATCCCGCCCCCGCGGATGCAACGGGCCTGATGCTCAGCCTCCACAGCTACGGCGGTTATGTGCTCTATCCCTGGTCCGCCACCACGGCGGCGGCGCCGAACGCGACCCAGCTGCGCACCCTGGGGCGCAAGTTCAACTACTTCAATGGCTATCAGGCGTGCCAGGTGAGCTCGTGCCTGTACTCGGCCTCGGGCTCCACGGACGCCTTCGCGTATGGGCGGCTCGGTATTGCGTCGTTCACCTTCGAAATGGGGGGTGCCTTCTTCGAGAGCTGCACCACCTTCGAGAACACCATCGTCCCCAAGAACATGCCGGCCCTCTACTACGCCTTCAAGGCGGCACGGCGGCCGTACCAGGTGGCGGCGGGCCCGGACTCCATCAACCTCGCGCTGTCGGCGAGCACCGTGACGCAGGGGACCTCGGTGACGCTCACGGCTCGGGCGGATGACACCCGCTACGGCACCAATGGGGGCACGGAAGGCTCGCAGGCCATCGCCGCCGCGCGCTACTCCATCGATGCCCCGTCGTGGGTGTCGGGGACGCCCACGTTCGCGCTGAGCGCGGTGGACGGCAGCTTCAACAGCACGGCCGAGTCAGTGCAGGCCACGGTCTTCACCTCAGGCCTGGCGGCGGGCCGGCACACGCTCTTCGTGGAGAGCCAGGACGCCAGCGGAAACTGGGGCGTGCCCACCGCCATCTTCTTGAACGTGCGGTAGTTCATTTTCTCCTCGGGCCCGGGGAGCTTCGAGAGAGGCTCCCCGGCGAGGACAGGAGAAAGGACTCGTTATGGCCATCACCCTATCGTCGCAGGACTACGCCACGGCGTTCCGCGTGCTCGCGGCCACCGCCCGGCACCCCGAGAACATCGGGCAGCTCGTCGAAGAGCGAGTCCTCCCCCGGCTGCCCAAGCAGCCCGCGCTGCTGGACGTGGGGGCAGGGTCAGGCAAGGTGGCCGAGCGGCTCGCGCCGCACTTCAGCTCACTCACCTTGCTCGAGCCCAACCAGGCGCAGCTCGCCGGACTCAAGCTCAAGAAGGCGAAGATCCTCCTCGAGCCGCTGGAGCGCTACCACTCACCCGAGACGTATGAGCTCGTCCTGTGCTCGCACGTCATGTACCACGTGCCCCTCTCCGACTGGGGCGAGTTCATCGACAGGCTGCTCACGTTCGTGCGCCCCGGAGGCTACTGCCTGCTCCTCATGGCAGCCGCTCGAGGGCCAACCTATGAGCTGTGTCGCGACTTCACAGACACGCAGCGCTTCAGCGAGCAGGTGATCGCGACAGTGCAGCAGAAGCGGCTTGCGCACGAGGTGGTCGCGATGATGAGCGGGTTTGTCACGAAAACCTTCGAGGAGATGTACACGCTCTCACCCACGGGGTCCTGTGATTCTAAACCGGGAATGTTAGTAAGACGCGCCAGAACCGCTTCTCCTGGAGATGCATCTTGAAACGACATTCCTTTCCGTGGCTGACCCTGTTCGCGTTGGGACTCATGTGCGGCCCCGTGGGCTGTACGGACACGGAAGAACCGGCGCCGGGCACAACGGCCCGGACAGAAGCGTCACCGTTACTGGCGGGTGAGCGCACGCTCTTCCCCGAGTCCGCATTGCCAGACGTCGCCGCCGAGAATGACGGCGAAGCAGTGGAGTTGGGCGTGCGCTTCCGCAGCGACGCGCCGGGCCGGGTGATGGGGGTGCGCTTCTACAAGGGGCCCGGCAACACGGGCACGCACACCGGAAGCCTGTGGACGGCCTCGGGCTCGCGGCTGGCCCAGGTCACCTTTACCAACGAGACCGCTTCCGGATGGCAGGAGGCGCGCTTCGCCACGCCCGTCACCATCTCCGCGAATACCACTTACGTCGTCTCGTACCACGCCCCCATGGGCCACTACGCGGTGACGGAGCCGGGCTTCACGTCCGCGGTGGCCTCGCCGCCCCTGCATGCACCCGCGGACGGGGATGGGGGCAACAACGGCCTCTACCATTACGGCGCCAGTGACTTCCCGACGGGCAGCTACCGCGCGAGCAACTACTGGGTGGACGTGGTGTTCCAGCCGAACGACACCACGCCCCCGAGCGCGCCCACCAACGTGAATGCGCTGGCCACCTCGTCCACCTCCATCGACTTGACGTGGTACGCGTCCGTGGACGGCTCGGGCGAGGTGCGGGGCAACGCCCATGCGCACCTGGTGTACCGCAATGGCCAGCTCGTCGCGGAGCTGCCCGGCACCACCCTGCGCTACCGCGACACGGGCCTGACGCCCTCCACCACGTACCGCTACACCGTGCGAGGCCGTGACCTCGCCGGAAACCTGGGCCCGCCCTCCACGGAGGTCACCCGCACCACCCTGTCTGACGCCGCGTGCAACCCGTGCAGCCTGTGGGACAATGTGACGGGCAAGCCGCAGTACTTGAACGCCGATCCCTCACCCACTGAGGTGGGCCTGAAGTTCCGCTCGGATGTGGCGGGCACGGTGACGAAGATCCGCTTCTACAAGAGCGGCAGCGACAACGGTCCGCATGAGGGCCACCTGTGGAGCGAATCGGGCACACTGCTGGCGACCACCCTGGCGAGAACGGGCGAGGGGACGAGCGACTTTGGTTGGCGCGAGCTGGCCTTCGCCACCCCCGTGCCCCTGCAGGCGAACACGACCTACGTCGTCTCGTACTTCGCGCCCGGGGGCTACTACCCCGTCACCTTCCAGTACTTCGCCACCAGCGGCCTGGACGTGCCGCCCCTGCACGCGCCGTCCACCGTGGAAGCCGGAGGCAATGGCGTGCGCCTCGTGGGGAGCAGCGGGTTCCCCACCGAGGCCTGGTTGAACACGAACTTCTGGGTGGACGTCGTCTTCACGCCCAACCCGTTGTGACGCCTGGGGGCCAGGAGTCGCGCCTGGCCCCACCTTCACCTAGGCACCGGGCTGCACGAGGAGCTGCACGCGGCCATAGTTGTCGTTGTAAGGACTGTCGACGATGCGCACCTGCAGTGCGTTGTCGTCTCCCGTCAGCTCATAGGTGTACTTGTGGTCCTTCTCGTTGAAAGACGCCGTGCTGGCCGGGTGCTTCCAGGTCTTTCCCCCATCCAGGCTGAACTGGATGCTGCCATTTCTCAGGGGAGCAGGCTCCTTGCTCCTCTCCAAGCCAGAGCCAGGGGGCCACGCGAAGACGAACTCGGGGTCGACACCCACCAGCTTGTTCGCCCCCTTCGGGCTGTTAAACATGGGCGTAGGCTCCGGCTTGCCTGACTTCGCTCCGGTTTTGGGGAAGTTCCACGCGCTATACGTCCCCTGCATCGTGACGCGATACGGCTTGCCTCGCGCGAGCACCATCTCGCTGCGGATAGGGGTGTTGCTCCGAGTGTCGAGCCACAACTCCTCCTCGGCAGCCTGCACGGAGATCTGCACGCGCCCGTAGTTGTCGGCATAAGGAGAATCGACGATGCGCACCTGCAGTGCGTTGTCGTCTCCCGTCAGCTCATAGGTGTACTTGTGGTCCGTCGCGTTGAAGGACGCAGTGGTGGCCGGGTGCTTCCAGGTCTTCCCCCCGTCCAGGCTGACCTCGATGTAGCCACTTCTCCGGGGAGCAGGCTCCGGCAGCGAGTCCATGTAGGTGCCAAGAGGCCACGCGAACATGAACTCGGGGTCGACGCCGACCAGCGTGTTCGCACCCTTCGGGCTCGGCCACATGGGCTTGGGCTCCGGCTTGCCTGACTTGGTGCCGGGGGCGTTGAACGTCCACGCGCTATACGTCCCCTGCATCGTGACGCGATACAGCTTGCCTCGCTTGAGCACCTGCTCACTGCGGATGGGGGTGTTGGTCTGGGAGTCGAGCCAGAGCTCTTCCTTCTGCGCCCAGGCGGAGGTAGCCACCAACACCAGCAACCCCGCGCAGCGCGCGGCCAGTTTCGACAAACATCTCACGTCGCTCATATGCAGCTCCTCGGGTGTGTACTGCGCGGTGCTTCAGGACCGCTTCCGCACGGTGCTCTATGCAAGCGATAAGCCGCAGGCCGAGAGCCCGCGTATTCTCCGGCCAGACCGCTCAAGCGCACCTCGCCCAAGGCCCTGCCTTTCCCCTCTGAGGAGGGAGGCCAGGGCAGGGGTGTGCCCCAAAGGCGGTTACGCGGCGCCCAGCACCGGCGCGGCGTGTCAACTGACATGTCAGAGGTGAGTCATGACACGCCGCTGACGTGTCATGACCGCGTCAGCCAGCCAGTCCTCACCTCCACCAAGCCAACTCTCAGAAACCCGCCCGGCAACCCGTCCGCCGGGCGGATTGCATTCAGATGGTCGTCCGTAGGGCGTTGCGGATCGCCCGTTCGACGGGCGAATAGGCACCATCCGGCCGCTCAAGCAGCAGCGGCTGCGTTGGAAGCAGCGCCGGCTGAGCGAGGAACCGCGGTCGCAAACCGTGATGGGGCTGACCCGCATGAACAAGGAAGGGGTGGCAGAGATAGACGGTTCCCGCCTCCCCCACTGCCAACACTTCCGGCAGCTCCGCTGTTTCGGCAAAGCCGTTGGCGGCCAGCTCACGGAGTGTGAGACCGGCCTCTCCTGCTGGCGCCAACCTGCGAGCTATCTCCACATGGGAGCCAACCCGGATCCGAGTGGGCGCATCCTTCTCTCCGACGTCGGAGAACAGGAAGAGCATCAGCAGCGCCCGTCCTTTTGACGTGACGTTCGCGCGCCAAGACATGAAGTCAGGGTTCTCGGTTCCAAAGCTCACATCGATGTGCCAGCCGGCGTCTCCGGGATCTTCGGTGGAGGGGAAACGGATGACGAAGGTGCCGAGCATACCGCGTGGCGCCCACCGCCCCGGTCCGACCAACTGCTCAAAGGCCTGATGCAGGACGGGCGTATTGGCAGCCTTGACGAAAGGCGCCTGTCCATACTGGTTCAGCCGAATAACCGGCCGAGTCCAGGTGGACGGATCCTCTGGGTTGCATCCCGTGTCCCGCCACAAGATGGCACGGGCCTCATCGGCCAGTTGCCGAGGAAAGGCCTCGTTGATCCTGACGAAGCCCTCATGGATGAATTGATGAACTTGCGCGTCGCTCAGCGCGAGCGCGTTCTGATGTAGAGGCATGAAATCTCTCTCTCAATGTCGGCCAGTTTCAGCGTCCGTAGGGGAACGGGCTGGACCAGGCAGCAAGCGCCCCAGCTCGATACCCGCGCTTCGGTGCGACGTGGACTTACTTCTCTGGGAAGAAAGCCGCTGCGCTATTGAGAAAGAGAGTCATCATGGCGGGGCCATCTTGCCGCCGCCCTACCGGAAGTCAACCCCCGCCAGACAGACTGAGAAAGTATCAAACAGTTTCTTGTCTCCGGACACCTCTGCGCAAATCGCATCGACCGCAACCGCTTCGACAATGCGCGGGAGCTCGATTGACGGCAGTCGAGAGGGGGTCAAAGAACTTCCCCTCTCCCCATGGGAGAGGGACGGGGTGAGGGTGACTCCGTCCCCGGGTTGGATCGGAAGGTGCCGAGGTCTCCCTCGGGAAGGTCGAAGATGAGCCAGCCCTCGCCCACGTCCGAGTAGGGCAGCTTCAGATTGTCGCGCAGGAACGCACGCGCCGCTTCCGGTCCGGACGAATAAAACAACCCATGCAGACCGCGAATCATGGAACCCCTCCTCGCGCGTGATGCGCAGGGGCTCATTCGCTAGCACGCGGCTTCTCGCGCCTTCAAGCGTCCGGGACCTCGATGGGGTACGAGGAAGAAGTGGGAGCTGGCAACTCCCGGGTTGGCGTGTCCGTCGTGGCATCCCTACCTTGAGCTGGGAGGCCGAAGATGCAGCAGAAAGGGCAAGGGTCCCAGCCTGGCAATGGTACGATGCCCCCGTTTCTTCCTTCCGGAACAGCCGGGCGAGCCGGACACCGGGCGTCGGATCCCCAGGTGCGCAGCCTCATCACCGCCATCGAAGTCCGGGAGAAGGAGATTCGCACGGTGCTTGAGCGGCCCCGTGCCCCAGGCTGGCCCGGACTCCTGGGACTGCACAAACACCCGGAGCTCATGCACCCTGAACGGATGAAGGCGCTCACCCGGATCGCGGCGCGTCTTGTCGAGTTGCAACGCATCCTCGAACTGTCCGACTCCGACGAGCCCTGGCCCCTTCAGAGTGCGAAGAATCTCGTCGAACGGGCTACCGGGGAGCTCGGCCTGGACGCGGCCTGGGAGCTGGCCGAGGAGCTGAGGATCGAGCTCCTCTGGTTCCAACCCAACGAGAGTCTGTGGGCCCAGTTGGAGGAGAGCCAGCGGACCCGGCCAGTGGCGGGAGACCGGTGGGCGTCCGGCTATCTCGCCGAGAACATGGAGACACTCCGCAAGCAGTACCTGGAGCACGTGTTGAAGGGCCTCCGACCGCCGCGGATGTGGCGGAGCCTAACCGTGGAGGTGTTGGCGAGCCGCTACAGGGCGTGGATCGAAAGCTTCCGTCATGCCCGTGCCCTGGCAAGGCTCCGGGCGAGGTACTTCCTCCTGCTCCTCCTGGTGCTGTCCATCGTGCTCTCCCTGTCGGTCTTGGCACTCCTCGGGGTCGGAGCCGCCTCGCTGTCTGCTCCCCGTCAGTCGCTCTTCGTTGCACTCGCGACCGGGGCACTGGGAGCCGTCCTCAGCGGCGTGTACAGACTGCGTGACCGGGTGAAGAGCATCCGAGATCTGCACTCGAGCTGGGCGACGTACCTCATCCAGCCATTCATTGGCGCCACCGCCGGGTTGCTCCTGTTCGTGGTGTTGCGCAGCGGCTACGTGAAGTTCGGGAACTTCGAGCCGGCCCGCCTGCACTTCGTCCACTACGCAGTGCTGGGCTTCGTGGCTGGATTCGCCGAACCATTTCTGCTGGGCATTGTCGGGCGTATCTCCCACCTCGGGGAGGAGCGAGAGAACGCCGGGGACAAAGACGGAGGAGATAAAGACGGAGGAGATAAGGAGGGAAAGACGTAGCCCCTGCGGAACACAGGCGCGTCTCCCTTCCGCCCGTCACGCGCTCGCCGGGGCGCCTATGTGGAGAGCCCGCGAATGATGAGCGTGGCCAGGGTCGCGGCGGCCTTGGCCTCCTCGACGCGGCCTCGAATCATCTCCCGCGAAATCGCCTCCGCCGCGCCGATGATTCCGACGCAGCGCAGGTGGAGCTCCTCCTCCGACAGGTTCGTGTAGGGCGCGAACGCCTCGCAATAGAGGGCCACGTAGCTGTCGATCAGTTCCCGCTGGAAGGCCTCCATCTCCTCGTCGCCCTTCAGCGCGGCCGAGATGGCATGCCACTCCGGGCCGGCCGACGTGTAGCAATTCATGTAGGCGCGGCTCACCACGCGGGCGACGTCTTCCAGCCGGCGCCGTGTGCGCGTGAGCGCATCCTTCAGCACCGTGACCTGCCGGGCGTCTATCTCCGCGTAGAGCGCGATGAGCAGCCCGGAACGCGTCTTGAAATGCTCGTAGGCCACGGGCTTGCTGACGCCGGCACGCTCGGCGAGATAGCCGAGGGTCAACGCGTCCGTCCCCTCCTCGCGCACGATGGTCTGCGCGATGTCGAGCAACTGGTCGCGCCTCTGGGCCTTCGGCAGCTTCTTGCTGGATGTCTCGCTCATGGCAACGCGGCTCGCACCTGAACCGGTGTTAAGTGACTGTAACGCGCCGCCAGGCGCGGAGCACGAGCCGCGTCGCTGCCCCTGCCCTTTCCTCCGAACAAATCGTGGCGAACCTACCACCAGTAACTTACTAAAGGTAGGAACCCGAGCCGGACGGACGTGGCCGCTTCCGACCACGTCGCCGCCCCGCCATGCAAAGGAGCCCTCCCGCCATGTCCGCGAATACACAGCAGCCCGTCCTCATCATTGGAGGTTCCGGCCTCGTCGGCTCCCAGGCCGCGAAGATGCTCCGCCGGCTCCAACCAGACCTGCCCATCACGATTGGAGGACGCAACCTGACCCGGGCCGACGCCGTCGCCAGAGAGGTGGGCGGCGCAGACACCGCGAAGATCGACCTGGAGCGACCGGACCTGGGCCTGCCTGCCGGGAAGTCCTTCAGTGCGATCGCCCTATTCGTGAAGGACGACACCCTCAACTCGCTGCGGTACGCGCAGGCCCAGGGGGCGGCCTACCTCAGCATCTCGACGGGCCTGTTCGAAATCGGGCCGGAGGTGGGGCTCTACGTCGCCAGGCCCAGCAGCGCACCCATCCTCATGGACAGCCTCTGGCTGGCGGGAGCCGCGACGCTGCCGGCCCTGCACTTCGCCAAGGAGTTCCGGACTCTCGAGGCCATCGAAATCGCCGCTGTTCTCGATGAGGAGGACCTGGGCGGACCGGCGGCATATGCCGACTTCGAGCGCATGACGAAGGCCGCGGCGAGCTCCCTCCTCCTCAAGGACGGCAAGTGGCGCTGGGCCCAAGGAGCGGACGCGGCACGCACCCTCGTGGGCGTGGACGGGGCGGAGCTGCGGGTCCAGGCCTATGCGCCGCTCGACCTCATGAGCCTCGCCGGGGCAACCGACGCCCGGTCCATCCGGTTCGACCTCGCGGTGGGACAGTCGGCGACCCGCAAGCGCGGCGAGCCCTTCTCGACGGAAATCATCATCGAGCTGGTGGGCCAGCAGCGAGATGGAACGACGGGACGCGTCCGCTACGAGCTCGTCCATCCCGCGGGTCAGGCGCCCGTGACGGCCCAGGGCGTCGCCGTGGGCATTGAGCGGTTGCTCGGCCTCGCGGGCGGCCCGCCCGTGGCACCCGGGCTCTACCTCCCGCATGTCCTCATCGACCCGGCCTACATGGTGCGGCGCCTGGAGGAGATCGGCACCCGCATCCGTCGGGTGTGAGCGGCCCAGTTCCAGAACAACTCCAGGAGTGTATCCACCATGTCAGCTCAAATGAATCCCGTTCTCATCATCGGAGGCTCCGGCGTCGTCGGCAGTCGCGCGGCCCGAGCGCTTCGTCGGCTCCAGCCAGCCCTCCCCATCACCATCGGCGCACGAGACCTCGCCCGCGCCGACGCGCTCGCGAAGGAAATCGGCGGTGCGAATGCGGCGAGAATCGACCTGGAGCGCCAGGACCTGGGCCTCCCCGCCGATGCGGCCTTCAGCGCCGTGGTCGTGTTCCTGAAGGACACCTCGCTCAACTCGATGAAGTACGCGCAGGCGAAGGGCATCCCCTATGTCGCCTTCTCGGACTTCGTCTTCGACATCGGACCCGCGGTAGCTCACTACATCCAGAAGCCTGGCAGCGCCCCCATCCTCATGCTCGGTCACTTCCTCGGTGGAACGGTGACCATGGCAGCCCTCCACTTCGCCAGGGAGTTCCAGCGCCTTCATTCCATCGAAATCAGCGCGGTCTTCGATGAGGAGGACGTGGGCGGACCCGCGGCCAAAGGCGATATGGAGCACGTCGCCCAGAGCGTGCCGCATCCGCTGATGCTCAAGGACGGGAAGTTCCTCTGGGCCCGGGGAGAGGAAGCGACCCGCGTCTTCCGGGGCGTGGATGGAACGGAGTGGAAGGGACAGGCCTATCCGCTGCTCGACGTCGTGAGCCTCGCGGCCGCGACGGACGCCAAGACCGTCCGCCTCGACTTCGCGGTGAGGCCCACAGCCAGCCGCCGCCCCGGCCAGGGCCTTTCACACGAGGTCATCATCGAAATCGTGGGCGAGCGGAAGGACGGGACGACGGGACGCGTCCGTCACGCGCTCACCGACGACGACGTGCACTCCGGCATGAGCGCTCGGGGCGCGGCGCTCGCGGTGGAGCGGCTGCTCGGCCTCGCGGGAGGCCCCCCCGTGGCGCCAGGGCTCTACCATCCCGAGGGGCTGCTCGACCCGGCCTACGTGGTCGAGCGGCTGAAGGAGTTCGGCACCCGCGTCCAACGCGTGTGAGATCCTCCAGGAGCTGCCCTCTGTCCCCAGCGACAGGGGGCGCACCGTGAAGGACGAGGATCCGCGTGGTAAGGTGGGCGGGTGCTGCTCCTCGCCCTCTACGTGGGGCTGATCTACGCTGCGGGACTCGCCGCTGCGCTGCTGGCGACTGGACCGGTGTGGCGGCGGACAACGGCGCTGCTCGTCATGAGCGCGGCGCTTCCGGTGGCCTTTCTCGCGCCCGCCGACTACCAGACCTTCCGAGCCTTCGTGGCGCTGGGCAGCCTGTGGTTCCTGGCTCGCACCGTGGAGCTCGTCCGAGAGCCCAGGCACCTGCCCGTGACGCGCCGCATCTGGCATGCGGTAGGACTGGTGGACACCCGCCTCGCGCGTCGCAGGGCCCCTTCGGTAGATCGGCCGGCGCTGGTCCGACTGCTCCTCTGCATACCGCTCGTGGCCGCTGGCTTCGTGGGCGTGTACTACGGCAGCCAGCTCTCCTCGAGCGCACTCCGGCTCGGGCTCCGCTGGGGCTTCGGCGCCTTATTCACGTACACGGCCGTCGAGGTGGTCGTCTCCGGGGTCATCCTCTTCTATAGCGCGTTGGGGATCGACCCGCGCCCGCTCCATGACGATCCGATTCTCTCGAGGACGATCGCGGAGTTCTGGGGCCGCCGCTGGAACCGGGCGGTGCACCGCTTCCTGAAGCTGAACGTCTTCGCCCCCGTGGCACGCCGGGGCTACACGGAGCTGGGGCTGGTGCTCACCTTCGTGGTCAGCGCCCTCTTCCACTTCGCCTTCATGTTGCCGGCGGTGGGACCGGGTCTGGCCGCGATGATGGGAGCCTTCTTCCTGCTTCAACTCCCGTTCCTCTGGGCGGAGCGCGCCCTAGGGGTCGCCCAGTGGAAGGAGCCTCTGGCCCGAGCGTGGACGCTCACCCTGCTCTTCGTGAGCTCTCCTCTCTTCGTTGAGCCGGTGCTCCGGATCGTCGACAGCTGGACCGCGGCTCCGGGGTAGCCCGGCGGTGAGCCTTGTTCCCCAAGTGGAGCCCCTCTTCCAGGGCTTCCAGCGGAAGAGGGGGTCGCTGCCTCGCAATGGAGGTCAGTGCTCCTTCACCGACCGTGCGCCAGATGGCGCGCTCCTACCCGTTACGGCCTGAAGAGGAACATGTAGGCACGCTACTGGGGAGAACGCACGGCGCATTCCCCATCTCTGCGTCGCCCTGCCGCCCGCTCCCTCCTGTTCCCTCGGGGGTCGGTGCCTGACTTGGCCCGAGCGGCTGACCAGGAGAAGTGCGTTCCAGCACCTGCGCGAGGCGGTTCAACCGGCGTTCGGCGGAGAGATCGGCGACCCGCTCCCCAATGAGGAGCGCCTGGAAGAGCAGGACGAGCAGCAACATCCAGAACGCTGGTGCGGCGCGCAGGGGCGTGAAACCGAGCAACTGCTTGGAAGCCGGAGAGTCGGAGGAGCCCGACTCCTTTTCGTCGGAATAGATGGTGGTGGGCTCCAACGACAGTGACTCCAGCACGAAGGCGCGCTCGGATGCGCCCAGGAACGAATTCAGTACGCGTTGCAGCCCCATACGAATGAGTTCCGAGAGCGCCTTCCCTGCTTCCTCGCTCACAGTTTGGAGCGCGGTCCTTCCGAGGCTCCCCAAAAGCAATACTGTGCCTTCCACCACCAGGCTTCCGGGAGCGAACCGCACTTCCGCCTGGACGCGAACAGACGGGGGAAAGTGCTTGCGAAGCTCCGACTCAATTCGCTCCGCGACCTCATCCGCGATTTGATTCAACTCTTGCGCGGCCTTGACGGAATGATCTCTCTCAGAGGAGGGCTCTTGGGAATTCGAGGGGGAGGAGGGTGCATCTACATCAATGTTTGCTTGCGAATGGGGAGAGCCATTCTTGAAGCGGATTCGCCCGGCACTCCCGCGGAAGGCAAACGCATAGATGGTGTTGAGCTGTTCAGACATGGGGATGTCTCCTTGCAAGCAGCAACCTGCCAGGACCCGTGCATGCCTATGACTGAAGGTAGGTCGCTCTTCGACTGCCCAACAAAGCAGGCGAGCCCAGGCAGATTTCCGCCATCAAAAAGAGAGGAGTCACCCGGCAGCGGATGTGACGGCGGAAGATTGATGGTAAGTGGGCTGGAAATCACTCCACCCATCCGAGGAGAACCCCATGCGCAGACTCAGCGTCTTCAACCAGGTCTCATTGGACGGCTACTTCGTGGACGCACATGGAGACATGAGCTGGGCCCACAAGCAGGACGAGGAATGGGACCGCTTCGCCTCAGAGAACGCAAGCGGTGGCGCAGAGCTCCTCTTCGGCCGCGTGACGTACGAGCTCATGTCTAGCTTCTGGCCTACGCGGCAAGCGCTCGAGGCGAACCCCGTCGTGGCGGAGCAGATGAACAAGCTCCCGAAGGTGGTGTTCTCGAGGACCCTCGAGAAGGCCTCGTGGAATAACACCCGGCTGCTCAAGGGCGACCTGGCAGCGGAGGTGCGCAAGCTCAAGGAGGAGCCCGGACTGGACCTCTTGGTGATGGGGAGCGGCTCCATCGTCGCGCAGCTCACCGACGCACGCCTGGTCGACGAGTACCAGGTGGTGATCATCCCCATCGTGCTGGGCGGCGGCCGGTCGATGTTCGAGGGCTCGAAGCGGCTGGACCTGAAGCTCCAGAAGACGCGCGCCTTCACCAACGGCAACGTGGTGCTCTGGTACGAGCCGCGCTGACGTGAGGACGGGCGGTGGCTCCGCGCCTCATCCGCCCCGGGACGGCGCGGGTGGGGAGCTCTCCGTCCCCAGCCGTCTTTTCAGCTCCGCGAGCGCGGAGCGTCCCGGACCATTGCACGCGAGCACGTCCACGATGGCGGCGACGGGGATGGCGCGCGCGAGCAACACCCCGTTGGGTGCGCGGAAGATGCGCAGCCCCGAGGCCCGGAGGCGCGCGGGGGAGATGACCAGCAGCACATCCACACCGGCGCGCTTGCCCACCTTCGAGTCCACCCCGGCGGCCAGGTGGACATGGGTGCGCGCTGCGGAATGGATGCCCTCCCCCGAGAGGATGGCGCGCGCGGCGACCACAGCCGTGCCGTGGTAGAGGGGCGCGTCTCCGAGCACCTCTTCCCAGCTGCGCTCCAGCCCGTCGAGCGTCACGGGAGTGCCCTCCAGGGAGTGGCCCTGCACGGCGCGCACCTGCTTGCCTCGCACCTCGTAGCGCGACTTGTTGTTCTCCGCGACCACCTCGTCAAACTCCTCGCGAGACAGCCCCGTCATCCGCAGCACCTCGCCGATGTGGGCAAAGCCCGCGGAGTCCATGGCAAGGCCCATCTCCCGGGCGCCATGGCGCAACAGCCATGAGAGCTTCTTCGATTTCCTGGCGAGCGCCTGGAGGTCCATCTCCGGGCGACGTGAACTGGCCATGACTTGTTCTTCCTTTCTTCCGAGGAGGAACACTAGCCGACCCCGTTCCCACGCACGAATCGGGACTTCCCTCCAGCTATCGAAGAAGCAGATAGTTGAACTCATGGAAACGGATGGGCTTCGCGCCTTCGTGGCGTTCGCGGAGGCTGGCTGCAATCTGACGCTCGCGGGGCGCGCTATCGGGCTGTCCCAGCCAGCGATACATGCGCGACTGCAAGGGGTGGCGCGGGAGCTGGAGACCACCCTCTACGAGCGGCGGGGCCGGCGCCTCCAACTCACTCCGGATGGAGCGCGTGTGCTCGCCTGGGCGCGTGACGTGCTCGAGCGTGAGCGCGCCCTGCGCGTGGAGCTGCGACAGGGACACGCGGAGGAGCGGGTGGTGCTCGCCTGCGGAGAGGGGGCCCTGGTGCATGTGGTGACCGACCGCGTCGCTCCGCTCCTTCGCGAGCGGACCGGAGTGCTCTCCTTCCTCGTGCTGGATGGCCCCGCCGCGGTCGCCGCCGTGGAGCGCGGCTCGGCGCACCTGGCGGTGGTGGCCGGGCCCGCCTCCAGTCCCCCAGGACTGCGTTCACAGCCGCTCGTCACCGCCTCAATGCTGGCCGTGGCTTCCCGGCAGCACCCGCTGGCGCGGGCGGGACGCGAGGTGGAGGTGGGGGCACTGCTCGAGCACCGGCTCCTGGTGCCTCCGCTCGGCCGCGCCCTGCGCGCCACCCTGGAGGACGCCGCCGCGGCGCATGGACGAACTCTCGAGGTCGCCGCGGAGGTGACCGGCTGGGAGGCGGTCTGCCGGCTCGCGGCATTGGGAGTGGGAGTGGGGGTGATCAACGACGTGGTGGCCACCCCGAACCTCGCCCGCCTTTCCGTGCGCGGACTTCCCCCGGTGACCTACCGGTTGCTGATGCGGCGTGGACGTGGCACGCGGCTCGCGGAAGAGGTGGTGCGGGCCCTGCTCGGCTGACCCTTCCTCCCTACGAGCGGTAGAGACGGTAGAAGCGAAAGGCCTTGGGCCACTCGCGGCGAGGCTTGAAGGCGATGGCCACCTCCTGTCCGCCCAGCGCTGACTCGGTGAGCACCACGTGGTCCTCGAAGGCCTTGGCCCGCTCGAACTCCTCGTCCGTCACCTTGCACACGGCCTTGTAGAAGGGCCCCGACAACCACTCCGCCACCTCTGGCGCGTCCCGGAACTTCAGGTACGCCGCCAGGGACGCGTGTGCCGCCGCCAGCACCGCGAAGCCGGTGGGCACACTCTCGCGAATGAGGATGTACATCTTCAGGTGCCCACTGCCATCCACGCTCATACCAGGACTCCCAGGTGCCGGTGATGCTCTCGCGAAGCGAGGTAGCCTGAGACCCGTGCAGCCGCAATAGGACCCCGGCCGATCGGAGACACAACAGCCCCGGTCACCCATACCTGGTGACCGGGGCTCTTCATCCTCTCACCGCGTTCCCGGAGGGCTTGGCTCTCACCCTCCCGGTGGGGTCACGGAACGTACAACTCGGCCGAGGCTGTATTGCGGTTGCTGACGCCCGCCGCAACGAGCACCCGGCCATCGGGCAGCAGCGTGGCGGTGTGCGAGTAGCGGTCTACGGCAAGGTTACCGGCGGGGCACCAGCTGCGCCTGCGGGGGTCGTACAGCTCCGCCGAGGTGAGGATCCCGCTGTACGGGTTGTAACCGCCCACAACGAGCACCCGACCATCCTGCAGCACGGTGGCAGTGTGGTAGCGGCGGGCCGTCCCCATCGAGGCGGAGGCAGTCCAACTCCTGGAGACCGGATCGTACAGCTCGGTCGTGTTGCTGAGCGTGAGGCTGCTCCCGCCACCCGTGACGAGTACCTGTCCGCCGGGCAAGAGGGTGGCCGTATGATAAACGCGGGCCGTGCTCATCCCGCCCACGGCCATCCAGGTCCCGGAGGCCGGGTCGTACAGCTCGGCCGACGCCAGGAGAGTGCCGCTCCCACCACTACCACCCACCACCAGTACCTTGCCGTCGGGCAGGAGGGTGGCCGTGTGATGGGCACGAGCCGTGGACATGCCGCTCACGAGCGTCCAGGTCCCGAGGACCGGATCATAAAGCTCGGCCGAAGCCTGCGTGATTCCTCCGTCGTTGCTGCCACCGGTGACAAGCACCTTGCCGGATGGCAGCAGGGTGGCGGTGTGATAGCGCCGGGCCGAGGTCATTGCGCCGGTGGGCAGCCACAGGCCGGAATCCGGGTCGTACAACTCGGCGAACGAACCGGACTCGCTGCCATCACCACCTGCGACGAGCACCCGGCCGTTGGGCAGCAAGGTGGTGGTGTGATCTCGGTGGGTAGCAATGGCGCTGCCCGTGGCCGTCCAGGTTCCGCTGGTCGGGTCGTACAGCTCGGTGGCCCAAGTGTAGCCGCCCACCACGAGCACCTTGCCGGAAGGCAGCGGGGTGGCGGTGTGCAACAGGTGGCTAATGTTGGCCAGGTTGCTGGTGGCGACCCACCGTCCTGTGGCGGCGGGGCAGATGCCCGTATCCGCCACGACGTGCACCGTGCGCGCCGTGGTGACCTCATGGCCGGACCCATCTGCCACCGCATAGGTGACAGTGTAGCTGCCCGCAGTGGAGGTATCGACGGTACCGGAGATCCGTACTCGAGAGGTGAGATCCCCCGCGCAGACGTCCGAGGCCGTGGCACCCTGTTCGGTGTACGGGCTCCCCACATCAAGGGTGATGACGCCTGGCCCGTTGAGCGCCAGCGTGGGCGCCTGGGTGTCGACGACGTTGATGGCCGAGGTGCACTGAACCTGTTGCCCGGCGGTGTCCTTCGCCGTGTAGGTGACAGGCGTGGAGCCGAGCGGGAAGGAGGCCTCCGTGGGCTGGGAGACCTCCGCCAACACACAGGTGTCTGCCGCGGTGGCGGCGGGTGGCGTCACGCGGGCGCTCCCTCCCACGCACTCGGCGGTGGTGGTAGCCGGACAGGAGAGGGTGGGGAGCTCGTTGTCCTGCACAGTAATGGGGATGGCGCAGCTGGCCGTGTTGCCCGCGCTGTCGGTGGCAGTGCAGGTCGCCTGGGTGGTGCCCAGCGGGAAGCTGGCACCGGACGGCGGGGTGCATCGGGTGCTAACGCCGCCGCAGTTGTCAGTAGCGCTGGGGGTATAGGTAGCCACCGCGCTGCCATCGCGGCACTCGAGCACCGGCGTCTCTGTGGGGCACACGAGCGCCGGGGGCGTCATGTCCTCCACCGTGACGGTAGCCTCGCACGACGAGGAGAGCCCCAGCTTGTCCGTGCAAGTGAGGGTCACCTTCTGCGAACCACGCACATACGGGCAGCCCGGCGTCTGCACGCAGCTGATTGTGTCGTTCTCGTCCGGGTCGTACGAGCCGTCATCCACAGAGGCGCAGCCGCTGCAGGTCGAGTCCGCTGGGACGGTGAGTCCGCGGCAGCGCGCCACGGGTGGGCGGTTGACGCAGTAGCCGGGGCAGGACGGCCCGTCGGACGGGTCATCCCAAACGAAACTGGCCACCCCGATGGCCGGCTCGGGCATGCCCAGGGTGTAGGCGAACACCTCGAGGGTGTTGTGGCAGGCCTTGAGCGGAAGGGTGAATGCGTAGGAGGGATCGAGCCCGCAGTTGGTGCAGACGGTCACCTCGGAACCACCGTTGAGCCGGTACCAGATGCGGTCCACGACGGCGGGCTTGCTCTTCACCACTCCGGAGATGGGAATCGTCGGGCCAGTGGCGCAGCCGGAGGCAGAGGAAATGCTCACCGCGAGCGGCGGGACGATCTTCACCCGCTGCCCGCAGCCCAGTGTCACACTGACGGGGGCGAAGGTGGCCGTGTTCACTGTGCCGTTGTCGCTCTTCATGTAGGCGCCGGGCTTGAGCGTGTAGGAGCCCTGCGGGAGCGTCATCGACACCGAGCCCTCCGACTGGAACTCCGAATCCAGAGGCGTGTACCCCCAGATCGCGGGGATGCCGTAGAAGCGGCCGCCGACTGAGTAGGTGCTCTGCAGATCCCTCCAGTCCTTGCCGTTGAAGGAGCCGCTCACGTCCGCCCAGGGGTTATAGAGGCGTCCTAAAGTGGTCGCGTACTGGAGTTGCACTTCGTTGAAGCAGTACTCGTGGTCGATGAGCTTTTGCTCTCCAGCGCCCAGGAGCGCGGAGTGACTGCTCGGGACGAGCGACAGGGAGCCATACCGGAAGAGTGACTCGTCATACATTCCGGGCCGGGTGTTGAACGAGGCGCCTTGCGACCAGAAGCGGAGGTTCAGGTTCTCCTGGTTCCACGTGAGCGGCAAATCATACGGGCTGGGGAGGGCCTGCTCGTAGGTGGAGGCCAGTTCGCCGCGGATCCGGTCGAACTTGTGGGGGAAGGCCGTGTAGGAGTAGCCACCCGCCACCGTCGCGCGCAGGAAGGTGCCGTTGTTGCCGATGCTCGGGTCGTTCGGGATGCCATCGCCGTTGCTGTCGTAGTCCGCCTCGAACCAGAGCGACTCCAGGGTGCTGCGGGAGCCGGGGTATAGGGGGATGGAGGGGTCCGCCAGCCGGACGGCGCCGTAGAAGTAGGCCGGCCGCATAACAAAGGCGTGCCGCGTCTCTCCTCCCACCACCTTGGTCACAGGCGTGGTCTGGTTCGCGATGACCGTGACCGGTCCGGCCGGCGTTGAGGGGGACAGCGTGGTGGAGAAGCGGGTGAACTCGCGACCCCTGCGCAAATAGCCAGAGCTCTGGAGCGACCAGTCTCCCTGGTCCATCGCCGTGCTCATCGTCCACCAGGTGCTCGGGTCGCTCAGGGGCGACGTCGGGCTCGTGCTGACATGGCTGCGGGTGATGGTGGGGAGGGCCAGGTACGTGGCCAAGATGGAGCGCCTGTAGGTGGAGGTCTCTCCGATGACCTCCCAGGGCCCGGTGAGATTGCCCTGCGGCGGCGGCCGGAGGTCATCCGAGATGGGGGTGCAGATGTGAACGACCTCGTCGCAGGCGGCAGTCGCCGTCACGGGTCTGGCGAGGGCGTAGATGCGGCCGTCCTTGCCCCGGACGCTGTAGTAGAGGGTGCTGTTCATGCTCTCCCCGCCCGTGAGGTAGGTCGCGTAGCGCTGCTGGCCTGGCAGGCGGAACACGGTGACGTTCCTCACCGAGGCGCTCAGGAACGCGGGGGACGGCGTCTCGCACTTCTCATCCACGCCGAAGTCGAACTGGATGGCGCCGATGCACGCCTCGATCTTGACCTGAGTGGGGTTGGGCGGTGTTTCACGGGGCCAGACCACGACCCCCCTCGCGGGGGGCAGCGTGTAGGCTCCACGCCTGGCTGAGACGTTGTAGACGACGCCCGCATCTCCTCCCGCGCTGGATTCGACGAGCAGTGTGAAGTCGTACTCGGAGGGGCTTTTGAACTGGATGGTGCTGGTCTGACCGATGTAGCCGCTCGGCTTCGTGCTGGTGGCAGAGACGTAGGCGATGCTGGAGTTGTTGGAACTGCCGCTGACGTGCCACGGGTCCGCCGCTAGCAGCGCGAGAATCTCCGGGTCCTGGTTGGTCAGCCTCGCGGTGCCCTGAATGACATTGGGCTCCAGTTCGATGGTGCCCCCATCCGAGGAGGCCGCGGCCATGACGGCCAGCTCGGATGCCGCGAGTCTGGGTACCTCCTCCTCGGGGGCGAAGCCGATGGGAAACCCCTCTCGGGTCAGAGGTTCGTCCCGGGCAGGAGGTTCATCAGGATCCACTAGGAAGGGACCCACCGTCTTCGACTCCCCGGGCGAGAGCTCCAGGGTGGCGGATGGGATGGCCCCCGTCTGCCCTGGTGCTTCTTCCTCCCAAGCGCTTCCACAAGCCGTCAGGAGCAGACAGCTCGACACAGTCAGCACTGCTGCGTACGGATATTTCAAACTTCCCCCTCGTCTCCACCACATGTGGAGATGTTTGATATTGGCAGAAGACAGTGACCTCACACAAGTGCATCCATGCAAGAAATCGCGAACCCCTCAAGATGTCAGGGATGGAACCGCGCTGTTTGTCATGGATGTCTTGGATTGCAGAAATCAGCGTCGGGGAAATCCGAGCCACATCAGGGCGTTACGCCCGCGGCCGTCGTCCTCTCCCACTCGTTTCGAGACCTCGTGCTATCCGAGTCGTCCTGGCAGACAGACCGGGGCAGTTTGCCCACCTCGGCCCCCCACGGCTCCGAACGTGCGGAAATTCCCGCCTCCGGCTCTTCGGCTCATGGAGTCTCCGCGAGCACTATCCGGAGACATCTCGTTGAAGAGGTACGCTCCTGCGTTCTCCCATTCCAGCGGTGCTCCCAGGTCACGAATGCAGCACGCGCCAGAGTGGATGCCCTTCAATCCTCGCCAAAGAAACAGGATTTCTCCTTGTCATCCTTGGCCTCGTAACGCTCGCCATTCCAGCGGAACACCACGGCCGGAAGCGGACCACCATTGCCCCCCTGGACCGCGCCCTTTTGCGAACTCTCGGCCGAGCTCACCTTGACCCAATTGAAGACATCGTTCGTCTTCGACCTGGCCACGGCAAGCACCGAGCAGGACCGTTCCTCCCACTGCCAGTCCTCAAGGTTGACATCGTTGTCGTTGGCGAATCCTGGCGGAGGACCCTCACGGGTGTACTGCCGATAAACAACTGTCTTCAATACGCGCTCGAGCTTGCTGCCGTGGATACGGAAGACCTGGAGTTCCTCCTCCTCGGCCGTTTGATTGTTCAGCACGGGTTCTCCACGACTGCGCCTGAGGCCAAAGCCGATCTCGTTTCCGGTAAGGCGATAGGGGGCAAGATCGAACTTGTAACCATATTCATCTCCGAGGGTAATGGGATGCTCCGCTCTTGCCAGCAAAGAAAGCCGGTCATCAACGCCCATGGAGACCGCGAACAATTCGAGCTCACCCGTGTCGATCACGACACTAACGAGGTAAACATTCTTTCGTGCCTTCCAGGCCCGGACCTCTACCTGACCGTGGTCTGGAGAGAGGTGAAGCACCCTCTCGAGGTCGGATGTAGAGAGGCTCGGTGCATCCTCTCTCGCAGTGGGCTCATAGCGCCCGCATGTCTGAGCCGGGTATGGAATTTCCCAGGTGAAGCCGGGCCGTTCGAGCAAGGGATTGAGAAGGCTATCAGGAAGCTGTGCAAACAGAGTCAATTCCAACCGCAAGCTCTTGAGCGACCCCAACTCAGATGGCAGACTTTCGGGAAGTGTTTTGATGCGATTCCCAGTAAGGTCGAGCTTTTCCAGCGAGGCCAGGCCCGACAACTCCCCTCTCCGCAGCAGGGTCAGGCCCATCTGGGCCAATGACAATTCGCGGAGCTGCTTCAACTGGTCTTGCGTAATCTCCTGGCAGGAGCACTCCGAGCAGATTGCCCGCTTGATGGCGTCGCGGACTTGCGGCGTTCGTTGGCAGAGCGGGATTGAAGCGGATTGTTCGCTCTGCCCATATGCCGACGCAGTGCCAAGAATCAACACACAGCGTAACCAGAGGGCATGGCCTCGAATGCGTTCGGACAACATACCTCGACCCCCGCCGAGAGAACCTACGTGATACCTGGGGCTTCAATGATTGAAAACCCGGCCTGCCTTCTCATGGAAACAGGCATCTCGACGCAACCTACCACTTCTGCTCGGGCGAGCAGACGGTAAGGAGCCGAAGACTCCGAGCGGCGGGTTCGAATCCCACCGCGGGGACCCAATCGGGGGAGACAAACCTAGGGCCTAGGCCTGAGCGTGTCCGCGAGCCGTGGAGCCTCCCGTGAGCTGGCGCGCACGGGCTCGGGCCTTGAACAGCAGCTCCTCCAGGTCTTCCTGCTTCATCGGAGTCCTCGCCAGCGCGGAGTCCGTGGCTCGGTAGAGGAGCGTGGCCAGATCCAGCAGCACCGGGCGCAGCCGCTTGCCGAGAAGCACCGCGCTCGCAGCTGCGCCGGAGCCGAGCAGGAACGAGGGAAGATCGAACTTCACGCAAACACCTCCAGGAGTTGAACAGAGACACGTGAAGCCCCTGACCTCCTCTAGGTGGAGCCGCTCGCCCCACGGTGCAAGGTGCCATGACCCACGGCCCCACACCGAGGGACGGAGCGCGGCCCTCCCCTGTCTGCTTGCACGCAAGGAGCCCCGTGCCTAGTGGAGCGCCCGCACACGGCTCGCGCACGTCGATGATGGAGCCTCCTTCTCAGCCTTTCAGGCCGCTTCGGGAGACGCCCTCAATCACGTGCCTCTGGGCGAGCACGAACAGGATGATCGCCGGGATGCTGGCCAGGACACCGCCCGCCATGATCACCGGATAGTTCGTTGTGTAAGCGCCCTGGAGGATGGACAACCCGGGCGGCAGCGTGAAGTTCCCCGGGCTGAACAGCACGTACACCGGCCAGATGAAGTCGTTGTAGTTGGTGAGGAACGACAGCACCGTCAGCGTCGCAATGCCGGGACGGGAGAGCGGCAGGATGACCCGGTAGAAGATCTGCCACTGATTGGCGCCCTCGAGCAGCGCCGCCTCTTCCAGCTCCCGGGGCAGTGACGTGAAGAACTGGCGCATGAAGAAGACGCCGAAGGCGCTCCCCGCTCCAGGCACGATCAGCGCCCACAGCGAGTCGAGCCAGCCGAGACTGCTGACAATCAAGAAGTTGGGAATCAGGAAGACAAAGGTTGGGATGAACAGCGTCCCGACGATCAACCCGAACAGCACTCGCCTGCCGGGGAACTCCAGCCGGGCCAGGGCGTACGCCGCCAGGACGGACGTGCCCACCACGAGCAGCGCATTGGCCGTGGCTGTGAGAATGCTGTTGAGGAACCAGCGCAGCACCGGCGTCTCGGAGCCCAGCGAGAGCAGGGGGACGTAGGCCTCGGTCGTGAAGGGCCTCGGAATCCACGACGGCGGCAGCCGGGTCGCGTCGGCATTCGTCTTCAGTGACGTGCTCAGCATCCACAGCAGCGGCGCCACGAAGACCCACGTCAGCAGCACGAGCAGGACGTAGAACGGAAGCCGAGAAAGTGGCCGAGCGGTGGTGGCGCGCATCACGTGTCCTCCTGCCGGAGGAGACGGAAGTTGAAGGCGCTGATCACAAGCAACGTGAGGGCGAGCACGTAGCTCATGGCCGCGGCGCTGCCCATGCGGAAGGAGCGCAGGCCCGTGTCGGCGATGAACATGATCGCAGTGCGCGTCTCGTTGGCCGGGGCGCCTCGCGTGACGAGGTAGGACTGGCCGAACATGTTGGCCGAGCTGAGGATCGTCATCGTGAGCACGAGCAGCAGCACCGGCTTCAAGCCCGGCAGCGTGACATGAAGGAACTGCTGCCAACGCGTGGCACCGTCGACCTTCGCGGCGTCGTACAGCTCTCGGGGGATGTCCTGTAGCCCAGCGAGGTAGATGATCGCGTTGAACCCGAGCGTCCACCACACCGTCATGCCCACTAGCGAGATCCAAGCCCACGGCACAGCGGTGGTCCACGGGATGGTCGCGGACAGGGACTGGTTGACCAGGCCGATGTTGGGATCCAACAGGAACCGCCAGAGCACGCCAACCACGGCCACGCCGAGCACGTAGGGCGCGAAGTAGACAGCACGGAAGAAGGTGCGGCCGGGAAACTGGCGGTTGAGCAGCAGCGCGACGAGCAGGGGCACCGTGACGAGGAACGGCACGCTGAACAGCGTGAAGAGCCCGGTGGCCCTCATGCTCTGCCAGAAGTCACTGAAGTCGCGCGACTCTGACGAGAAGAGGTTCTGGTAGTTGCGCAGCCCCACCCAAGGCTTGCGCGGCAGCAGGAAGTCCCAGTCGTGCAGGCTGATCCACAACCCGTAGAGGGCCGGCAACACCACGAAGACCCCGAACAGCACCAGGTACGGGGCGAGGAAGAGGTACGGCGTCGCGCGCCCCGCACGCCGGATCGGCCGGGGCTCGGGACTCGACCGCTGGAGCTTGGGAGCTTGCGTTTGCATGAGCGTCAGTCGCCGTATTTCTCGTGGTTGTCCCGCACCACCTGGGTGGCCTGCGCCGCGGCCGACTTCAGCGCGTCGGCGGGCGACGCCTTGCCGAGCACCGCCTGGTTCACAGCCTTGTCCACCATGGCCAGCGCGTCGGCGATGCCTGCGACCGCTGGCGGGAAGCGGATGTACGGCGCCTGCCTGGCGAACTGGACCTGCGCCTTCATCGCCTTGAACTCCGGGCTCTCCGCCACGCTCTTGAGCACTGGAATCTTGCCGCTCGCGAGCCACTCCACGGAGCGCTGGCTCATCCACTGGATGAAGGTGCGCGCGGCCGCCAGCCTCTCCTTGCTCGGCGAGCGCTGCCTCAAGAGCACGAACTGGTGGGAGTTGCCCCAGACCGCGTCCTGGGTGCCAATCCTCGGAATCGGCGCCACACCCCACTCGAGCCGCGGCACCTCGTCGAGCGCGTTGATCTGCCAGATGCCGTTCCAGTTGAAGGCGTTCTCTCCGTTCTGCAGCGCGATGACGTCCGCGTCCTGGCCGACGTTCGCCGGGCTGTAGCCCTTCTTCACCAGGTCGACCATCCACGTCAGCGCTCGCACGCCGGCGTCGGAGTCAAAGGTCGCTCGGGTGACCTCCGGGTCGAACAGCTCTCCGCCGAACTGCCACAGCAGGGTCTCGAACTGAAACGTCCCGGTGAAGGGAAAGGGTGACATCCAGTGACCTGGGATGCCCTTCCCCTTGAGCTGCTCGAGCGCCGCCATGTACTCGTCGCCGGTGCGCGGCGGCTTCTCTGGGTCGAGCCCGGCCCGCCGCAGCACCGCCTTGTTGTAGAACATCCCGAGCGGATGCATGTCGAAGGGGATGCCGTAGCGCCTGCCCTGGTAGAGACCGCCCTGCCACACCTCCTGCGAGGTGTAATCGGACGCCTTCAGCCCAAGCTCCTGGGCCAGGTCATCGATTGGCACGAGGATGCTGCGCGCGGCGTTGGTCGGGATGTCGTCAACGTGCATGACGCAGACATCGGGAGCCTGTCCGCTGATCACCGCGCCCGGAACCTTCTGGAAGAAGTCGGCCCAGACGTAGATGTTCATCTTGACCTGGATGCCCGGCGTCGCCTTGTTGAAGTCCTCGACGAGCTTCTTGATGTACTCCCCGTCACCGCCGGTGAAGCCGTTCCAGAACGTCAACGTGACGGTCGACCCCTTGGGCTCCCTGCGCGTGCTCGACTCCTCGCATCCGCCCAGGGCGACAGCGGCCCCTGCTCCGAGCGCCCACGCCATGAAGTGCCTGCGGCTCAGTTCCGAAACGAAGCGGGCTCCAGCCATCGTCCAGCGGGTATGCCACACTGGAAGTGCACGACCGGCCACGGTGGACCCGGGGTGTCCAGCAGCATGCGTCTCGCGCGCTCGACTCGCCCCAATACCCTCCCCATTGGGTCACTCTTGGACATCCACGTGCATCTCACCCTCTCCCACACCACGTAACGGCGTCCTAGAGCGGGGCCCTGCCACTCCGAGTGCTGGGCATGCGCGGAGGCCAGCACGGTTCGACCCGCCCCCTACCCAGCCAGGCCATTTAGAAGAGGGTCACCCTGTGGGGTGGTAGGATCCTTCACGTGCCGCGTTGCGTGACATGTGGGCAGCGTTGGGAGGGGACCCACGCGCACTGTCCCCGAGGAGCCACTCCGACCCACGCCCCCTTCGTGGGGCCCGGTCGGAGGGAGCCGTTGCTCGCCATTTCCGGCTACCACCTGGAGGAGGTGGTGGCGCGCGGAGGCTTTGGCACGATCTACTCCGCGCGGCGCGAGCACGACGGCCTGCACGTGGCCATCAAGGTGGCACATCCCGAAGTGCCCCTGGCGCGCACCCAGCTCGCTCGCGAGGCCGAGGCCCTGCGCATCATCGGCCCGCCCACCGTGCCCACCGTGCACGACTCGGGCAACCTGCCCAGCGGCACCCCCTTCCTCGTCATGCAGTTCATCCCGCTGCCCACCCTGGCGCGGCGCCTGGCCCTGCTGTCCGGCCCCATGCCGCTGGCCGAGTTCACCTCGCGCTCGCAGGCCCTGCTCAACGCGCTCGAGGCGGTGCACGGCCACGGCTACCTCCATGGCGATCTCAAGCCGGAGAACGTCTTCCTCGATGACACCCTGCGCTCGGCCGGCTTCTTCGACTTCGGCCTCGCGCGACCCGTGCGCACGCAGATCCCCACTTCCGCCGAGGAGCCCACGCCTCCCCTCGGTGACTCCTTCGCAGGCACCGTCGAGTACATGTCCCCCGAGCAGTGCTCGGGCCAGGCGGACCTGGACGTACGCTCGGACATCTACTCGCTGGGCATCCTCCTCTACGAGATGCTCACCGGCCGGCCTCCCTTCTTCGGCACCCCGGCGGACGTCATCCACGCGCACCTGGCGCGCCGACCCCTGCGCCCCTCGGAGCTGGTGCCCGTGCCCGTGCCCGCCGCGCTCGAGCAGGTGGTGCTGCGCTGCCTCGCCAAGGAGAGGGAGCGCCGCTTCGACACCGTGGCCGCCCTGACGCGCGCGCTCCAAGAGGCGCTGGCCAGCACCGCGAAGCCCCCCTCCCCCGTGCTTTCCCTGCTCCCGCCCCTGGAGCGGAGCTCACCCACGGCGCCCGCGCCCGTGCGGCGCTCGGTGGCAGTGCTCTTCTTCCGCTCGGGCGCCAACCCCGTCACGGTGCAGAAGGCGCTCGCCGGCTTCGGCGGGCAGATGGCCTTCCACGAGGGTACCCGCTTCGCCGGCGCCTTTGACCCGGACGCGGGGGAGAACCCTGTGCAGCGCGCCCGACAGGCCGCCGAGGGCCTCGCCGCGCAGAGCCTGGCGCCCGCCGCGCTGGTGGACGTGGCCACGGTGATGGTGCAGCGCCGTCCTGGCGGCCCCGCGCGCTACCTCGGCCCCGTCTTCTCTCGGAAAGATCGCTACCCCACGGATGACGATGCCTCCACCCTGCTGCTCACCGGCGCGGCGGTCGAGGCCCTACCGGACCTGCTCTGCGAGCCAGTGCCGGATCGCGACGGCATCTTCCGGCGTGCGTCCACCTCCATGGGGCGCGAGGACGTCACCTTCCTCCAGCACGGCAGCGGAGTGCTGGTGGGCCGCGGCAACGAGCTGGCCGAGCTGATGGAGAGTGCGGGCCTGGCATTGGTGGAGGGTGCGCCCACGCTCGTGACCGTGCTGGGGGACCGAGGCCATGGCAAGACGCACCTGGGCGCCGCCCTCACGCAACAGCTTCAGGTGGCCCTCCCCCACGCACGGATCGCCACGTGGCGCGCTCGCGAGCCGGTGCAAGGCGATCCCGAGGGCACCCTGCGCATGCTGCTGCGCGGCGCGTTGTACGGCTTCCACAGCGACACCGATTTGACGGGCTCCGACCAAGGGGGTCGCGCCACCTGCTTCGAGCTGCTGGGACCGCAGCTGGCCACGGAGCTGTGGCCTGGCGTGGCCTCCACCTTGGGGTGGCTGGCTCCTGGGGCCGCCGGGCTGCAGAACTGGGCCGCAGCACCTGGCGCGCTGCGCTCGCTGGCCATGCGCGCCGCCGGTGAGCTGCTGGCCGCGCGCGCTCGCCGCCAGCCCCTGTGCCTCATCCTCGACGATGCGCACTACGCCGAGGAGACGGCGTTGGACGCGATCGAGTACGCCGCGCTCGCCGAGACCCATCTTCCCCTTTGGGTGTGCGTGCTGGCGCGCCCGGGCTTCGAGCGCCTGCGCCCCTCGTGGGGTACGCGCGCCGCTCGCCGCCAGGTGATGCAGCTCGGCGCCCTCGCCCCCTCCAGTGCGGTGGAGCTGTGCCGCACCCTGCTGCGCCCGGCGGAGAACGTCCCCGCCGCGGCCCTCGAGCGACTCACCGAGCGCGCCCAGCGCATCCCCCTCTTCCTGGTGGAGTTGGTGCGCGGCCTCAAGCGCCAGGGCCTGGTGCGCCAGCGCGCCAGCGGCGGGAGCTGGTTCCTGGCCACGGACGAGCTGGAGCGCATGCCGGAGCTGCGGCTGGTGGACTGGCTGGCGGACCGGGAAATGGGCGCCCTGCCCATGGAGCTGGCCGCGCACGCGCGGCTGTGCGCGCTGCTCGGCCCGGACTTCACCGACGCCGAGGCCGAGGGCGTGGTGCACGCGCTGGAGGAGGATGGGGGCGCAGCGGACTTCCCGTTGGATCCGCGCCACGCCACGCGCCGGCTGTTGGACCTGGGCCTGCTGGTGAGCCACCGCCTGGAGGGCATCAGCTTCCGCAACGAGCTGCTGCGCGCCACGGTGGAGCGCTCGCTGCCCGAGGCGGACCGGGCACGCATCCACCGCGCCGCCTTCCGGTACTACCTGAGCGAGGCAGGCGCCGCCGAGCGCCAGCGCCTCCCCCGTCTGGCCCTGCACGCCGCCGCCGCGGGTCTGCGCGACGAGGCCGCCGCTCTCTACATCGACCTGGCCGAGTCCGCGCGCGGACGACACGCGTACATCGAGGCCGAGTCCACGTATACACGTGCGCTGGAGCTGCTGGACGCGGAGGACCGTAGGCGCCGGCTCACCGTGCTCCGGGGACGGGGCCTCATGCGCTATCGCGTGGGGCGCTACGAGGACTCGCTGGCGGACTTCGCCGCGGCGCGCGAGCTGGCGAAGCAGCTCGGGGCCATCTCCGACGAGGTGGACCTGCTGCTGGACGAGGCCATGGCCTACGATTGGATCAACGACTACGCGCGCTCCGAGGAGCGGGTGTACGCGGCCCAGGAGCTGGCCTTCAGCTCGAAGCTGCAATCGCCGCTGCTCCAGGTACGGCTGCTGCTAGGCCTGGGGCGCGCACAGTTCCGCAACGGCCAGTGGGAGGAGTGCTGCGAGCCCCTGCAGGAGGCGGCCGAGCGCGCCCGGAAGCTGGGGGATGCGGGCTATGAGTCGCGGGTGGTGGCCCAGCTGCTGCTCGGGGTCATCCTGCCCAACATCGGCCGCATGGACGAGGCGGAGCGCATCTTCGAGGAGGTCATCACCGCGTGCACCGAGCGCGGGGATCGGCTGCACCTGGGCAGCGCCATCAACAACCGGCGCAACCTGTGGGTGGCACGCAACGACTTCCAGGGCGCGATGCAGGACCAGGTGCGCTTCATGCACCTGGGACGCGAGCTGGGCATGGTGGGCTGGGAGTACTTCGCCGAGCACAACATGGGTGAGCTGCTGCTCCAGGCGGGGGACGCGGAGGCGGCGGCCCCCCACATCGCCCGCGCCATCGAGCTGGAGCGGCACCATCCAGAGATGGCTCCCAGGCCATGGGCGTTGCTGCTACAGGCGCGCGCGCTGGCGTACGCCGGACGGAACGAGAAGGCGCGCGAGCTGCTGACGGAGATCCGCCAGACACTGAAGCAGAGTGGCGCGGAGTTCAGCCCCTCGGAGGAGGTCATCTTCTCCACCGTGGAGCTCGCCACGCGTGACGCCAGCTGCGAGGAGTGGAAGGCGCTGCTGGCGCGCTCCAATGAGTACTCCGTGGAGCAGGAGCCGCTGGAGGTGCTGGAGTTGCAGGCCCTGGCGTTGCTGCGGCGAGGCGAGCAGGCAGAGGCCGTGCGCATTCTGGAGGAAGCGCTGCACCGCGCCAGGACCATCCCCAACGTCATGTGGGGCCGGCTCCAGCGCAGCCTGGAGAACGCGCGCCTCAGCCCCGCCGCGTGAGGCCATGCGCCCCCTCACCCCGGCGGCTGCAGGAAGCCGAGCGCGAGCAGCGCCGCGATGAGCACGCCCAAGAGGGACTCGCCGACGATGAGGCCCGCGCCCGCCGACTGGACCGTCTGCGTGGCAGAAGGCCGGAGGCGACCCACGACCACGGCCACCAGCGCGCCCAGGCACAGCGTCACCGCGTAGTAAGCCGGCACGACGAAGCCAATCCCCATGGCCGCCGCCGAGGGCAGCCATCGCGCCAGCTTGCCGCGTGCTCCCACCGACAGCAGGACGCCCAGGGTGAAGGCCAGGCCCGTGGCCAGCGTGGACGAGGGCGGCATTCCGTTCAGCCCGTGCGAGGTGAGCTCCGCCACCGCCTTGAACTGCAGTCCCGTGGGCACGGGCAGCGCCTGAGAGCCTAGCCCGTGCACGGACACCAGCAGGAAGTAGGTGGGGACAGCCACGGCGGCGCCCAGCAGCAGCCCGGAGAGCTGGACGAAGAGCTGACGGGAGGCACTGGCCCCCAGCAGGCGTCCGGACTGGAGCGACCACAGGCTCGCGCTCGTGTGCGACGCGGCACCCGACACCACCGCAGCAGCGGCAACATTGAGGCCGGGCTGCCCCGGCGCCACCATGCCGAAGCCCCCCTGAGAGAGCTGTCCCACGGGGCTGATGGGGGCGATGT
The DNA here is from genome assembly GCF_044360475.1 of Archangium minus. Taxonomy (NCBI): domain Bacteria; kingdom Pseudomonadati; phylum Myxococcota; class Myxococcia; order Myxococcales; family Archangiaceae; genus Archangium; species Archangium minus. The sequence goes on along the minus strand of NZ_CP043494.1, from coordinate 1,828,748 downwards.
CTGACTGGCCCGTCGCACGGGCGCATACCGCGCACAGCGGGAAGGCCAGCACCAGCGCCAGAAGGAAGTAGAGCGGGCTCAGGTGGAAGGCGAACCACGCCATCCCCAGCGTGAGGAGGATGGCTGCAAACACCGCCCTCGAGGCCCACTGGCCCGCCGTGGACTCCCACCCCTCGCCGTGCTCCCCGAGCCTACGCAAGTCACCCAGCGCGGCCGGCAGCGCGCGCACCTGGGACACGAGCGACGTGGCCGCCGCACCCGCCATCAACCCCACGCCAGGCCAAAGGAGCCATGAGGAGAGGGAAGCAAAGTCGGCCCCCTGCACGAGCCCCCCGCGGACCAACCCTGGCGCCAGCCCCACCCACGCCACCAGCGAGCCCAGCAGAATGCTCAGCCCCGCCTGGGGGCCCACCAGCACGCCAATGCCCAGCAGCATCGGGTTCCAACCGATGCCCAACAGCAAGCCGTCCGCGCCAATCCCCCCCACCCGCACCGTCGAGGGCAGCAGCGAGGCCGCGGGCACGAGGCCGCGCGCATCCCGCAGCCAGGTGAGCACCACGGAGGCGAGACCACTCACCCACAAGCCCCGCGCCCGCGCGGCATAGGCCGAGCCAGTGGAGTGCAGCGTCGAGATGAGCTCCGCGGTGGCCGCCCCGGTAGGAAACGGCAGCGCCTCCTCCTCGAGCAGACGTCGGCGCAGCGAGAAGGCGAACAACACACCGAGCGTCCCGAGCCCCACGCCCCACAAGGCCACCGCCCAGCCGGGCGGCTGCGTCCCCAGGAACGTGAGTGCGGGCACAGCGCCCAGCAGTCCCGCGCTGGCGGGCATCGCGCCCACCGAGACGGCCGTTGTCTGGGAGAGGTTCGTCTCGAGCGGGGAGAGCGGAGCGCCGCGCCGAGCGAGCGCCGACAGGCCACCAAAGGCCAGCAGCGAAGACAGCACGCAGCCGGACTCCCAGAAGCCCGTCTTCAGCCCCATGTAGACGTTGGTGACGGCCAACACCGAGCCGATGAGACCTCCCGCCACCAGCGCGCGCGGCGTCAGCTCAGAGGGAGGGCTCGACATGGGGGAGACGGCATGGAGCGAGCGCGGCGAAACCTCACTGGGGGCCAGCATGGCAGCCACTCCGGCTCGCCCCAACTGCCTCTCACTCATCTCGTGCCTCCCGCGAGGGCGATGGGCGAGAGCGGAGCAGCAGCGGCGGCAGGGGACTGGGCGGAGCGGCCCACCAGCGCCCGGAGCTGCCGCAGGTCGAGCGGCTTGCTGAGCTTCGGGTTGGGCACCTCCTGCAGGAAGCTCAGCGCGCGCGGGGTGAAGGCGCCCCCCGTCATGAACACCACCCGCTGGGCCTGATCCGGTACCGCACGGTTCAGCTCGGCGTAGAGGTCCATGCCCGTCATCCCCGGCATCATCACGTCACAGAGGATGAGGTCGAAGCGGTTGCCCTGGTCCAGCAGCTTGAGCGCAGCCCGGGCGCCGTTGACGGTGGCCACCTCGTGCTCGGGCGCCAACGAGCGCTGGAGCGCTCGCGTCACATAGGGCTCGTCGTCCACCACCAGGATGCGCGCTCGCCCCGGAGCGGGCGCGGGCACGGGCTCCGGCCGCGTCTCCACGGGAACACCGGCCACCCCCAGGTGCACGCGGAAGGTGCTCCCCTTGCCCGGCGAGCTCTCCACGGCGATGCGGCCTCCCATGGAGTCAATGATGCCGTGGCAGATGGACAGCCCCAGCCCCGTGCCTTCGCCCACCGGCTTGGTGGTGAAGAAGGGATCGAAGATGCGCGCCTGCACCTCCGGCGTCATCCCCACGCCCGTGTCGCGCACCTCCACCACCACCTCGCCCGCCCCACTCTCGCGGATGACGACGCGAATCTCATGCTCCTTCGCGTCACCCTCCGGGATGGCGTGCGCCGCGTTGAGCATCAGGTTGAGGAACACCTGGCACAGGCGCGACTCGTTGCCCTGCACCGAGGGCACGGGCTCGAACTGCGTCACCAGCCGGGCGCGGTGCTTGATGACGTTGTCCGCCATCTTGCACGCCAGCTCCACCGCCTTGCTCACCTCCACCGGCCCCAACCGGTCCTCCTGCTGGCCGCGGGCAAACGTCTTCAAGTCCCGCACGATGGAGGCGATGCGCTCGGCGCCCTCCACCGTCTCGCGCACCACCTGGTGGAGCGGCTCCACGGTCTCCGCCACCGGCGAGCTCCTCAACCGCTCCAGCCCCTCGGAGATGAGGTGCAGGTTGACGAGCATGTACGCCAGCGGGTTGTTGATCTCGTGGGCCACGCCTGCGCCCAACGTCCCCACCGAGGCCAGCCGATCCGCCATCTGAAGCCGCGCCTGAAGCAAGCGGCGCTCGGTGGTGTCGCAGTGCACCAGGATGTGGGCAATGGTCCGCCCCTCCGCGTCGCGCAGCGGCGCCACCACGGACTCGCAGTAGCACTGCGTGCCGTCGGGTCGCTTGAAGTCCAGCTCGCCCGTCCACCGGCCCTGGCGCTCCAGCGCCGCGAGCACCTCACCCGTGCGCTTGTCCTCCTCGCCCGGGCGCAGCAGTCCGAAGAGCGTCTGCCCGAGCGCCTCGGCCTTGCCTCGGCCGAACATCTTCTCCGCGCTCGCGTTCCAGTCGATGATGCGCCCGCTCCGGTCCGTGATGACCACGCCCTCGCACAGGCTCTCGAAGATGAGGGCCTGGCGGCGCAGCTCCTGCTCGGCCAGCTTGCGCTCGGTGATGTCCATCACCGTGCCGGTGATGCGCACGGGAGTGCCGGTCTCGTCGCACAGCACGTCGCCCTTGCAGGACAACCACCGGCCGCGCGCGCCCGCCACCTCGATGCGGTACTCCACGTCCAGGTGCGCGCGCTGGGCGAGCGCCGTGGACAGCGCCTCACGCACGCGCGGCAGGTCTCCCGGATGCACCACCTCGGACAAGTCCGTTTGGCGCCCCGACAGCGAGCCCACCGGCAGGGTCAGCAACCGGTCCACCTGCTCGGACCACGTCACCGCGCCGGTGGCGGCATTCCAGTCCCAGATGCCCACGCGCGCCGCGCTCAGCGCCTGCCGCAGCTGCTCCTCTCCCTGCTCCACCAGCTCGCGCATGGAGAAGCGCAGCACCGTCACGGTTCCAATCTGGACCCGGTCCCCCTCGTGCAGCTCCGCGGACGCGATGCGCACGCCATTGAGGTAGGTGCCATTGGTGGAGTCCAAATCCGCCAGGTGGAAGCCGCCCTCAGGCGTGCGCGTGATGCGCGCGTGCCGGCGCGACACACCATGGTCGTTGATCTGAAACCCCGCGTCCGCGCCTCGTCCGAGCACGTGCTCCGGGGACTCGATGCGGAAGACCTTTCCGATCGCCGCCGGCGTCGTGGTGCTGGTGAGGATGAGGCACGCGCTCTCCGAGGAAGGGAGCGGCGTCGCCGGCCCTCCACACATCGTGAGGTCGTCCACCATCTTCATGGCCATGCTCTTCCCGGGGGCAGGAGTTCGTCAGCCTTGGAAGTATCCAGCAGAGCAGAGGCGAGCGACACCTCACCAACCCGGTGCTGTGTCTGCCCATCCATCCACCATTGGACACCTCGCCCTGTGAGGGTAACCCAAGTGCCCGCCGCTCGACAGAGGACCCCCCCCTGCCTGAGTGAGTCCGCCACCGGTGCTAATCTTGAAGTAATGGCGGACACGGACAGCACTTTTCACATCCTCCCTCGTACGGAACGGTCGCCACCCAGAGAAACCCCCGCTCGGGTGCAGCCCGCCCCTGGGGCTCTCGCAGGTGAGTACATGCTCAAGGCGGTGCTCGCCTCTGGGGGGCACGGAGCGGTGTACGAAGCTGAACATCGCATCCTCGGCCGGCGCGCCGCGGTGAAGGTGCTGCATCCGCACCTGACCGATCAGGGTGAAATGTTGCAGCGCTTCGTGCGCGAGGCGAGGGTTGTTAATCAGATACGCCACCCGCACATCGTCGACGTCTATGACTTCGGCATGCTGCCGGATGGCAGTCCCTACTATGTGATGGAGCTGCTGCCCGGGCGCACGCTCAGCCAGCTTCTTCAGGAGCGGGGGCGGCTGTCGCCCGAGCGAGCGCTGGCCTTCTTGGAGCCGGTCTGCGCCGCGCTGGAGGCAGCCCACACCGCGGGCGTGGTGCACCGAGACCTCAAGGCGAGCAATGTCGCCGTGGTGTCCGAGGCGGATCCACCGGTGGTGAAGCTGTTGGACTTCGGTATCGCCAAGTTCATCCACCCGGAGCCAGGGCAGGAAGGACTCACAGTGGCGGGCCAGCGGCTGGGGACCTCGCAGGCCATGGCGCCCGAGCAGTTCCGCGGCGGCAGCATCGGGCCCACCACGGACGTCTACGCGCTGGGCGTGCTGCTGTACCAGATGCTGACGGGCCACTACCCCTTCCAGTCCGAGGACCGGATGGAGGTGGAGCGGATGCACCTGGAGACACCGCCGCCGCGGCCGAGCACCGAAGCCCCTGTACCGCCCGCGGTGGACGCAGTGGTGCTGCGCTGCCTGGAGAAGGAAGCGGACCGGCGCTACCCGGACGTGGCCTCGTTCCGCGCCGCGCTGCGGGAAGCGGTGTCACCTGCGTCCGCGGAGCGAGTGACGGCCATGGGCCGGAGCGTGCGCGCCTTCGCGTTGCACGCGGAGGTGGTGCTCGAGGAAGGCACCGAGGACGACGCCACGTACGTCACTGTCTCCGAGGTGCTGGACGGCCTGGAGCAGGATCTGCGCGCCGCGGGCTTCGTGCTCGCCGTGCAGACAGGCATGGCGCTGCTGGGTGTTCGCCCGCTCGACGAGCCGCCTCGCGTTGACGCTCACGGGCTGATGGAGACCGCGCGCGAGCTGCACCAGCGGGCCTGCGCCCGAGCTGCCGGAACGCGCGTGAGCGTGCACGCCTGCGTTCACGTGGGCCAGGTGGACGCGCGGCGCGGCCCCGAGGGCATTGAAGTCACCGGCGGTCCCCTGGCGGACATCGCTGGCTGGGTGGTGCGCGACGCGAGTGGTTTCGGCGTCACCCCCTCGGCCGCGCGCGCCTGCTCCCTGCCGCTCGTCGGCTGACGGGCGTCCTTCCCCTTCCTTCCCGGACTCGACGTGGGGCCCGCAGGGCCTCACGCGGACCTCGCACGTCCTCTTGTGAACCCCGGTCTCGTCGTGGACCTCACACGTCCCCTCCCCGGAGACGTGACGAGCTTTCCACTGCCTGACACATCGCGCCTCCCAAATTCTCAGACACAACGAATCAGGTGTCGCAATTTTGACCGAGTAGACAGTCCTGGCGGGGGTGTCCTTTTTTTCGACTCTCGCGGCGCTCACACTGATGGCGTGGAGTTCGAGCTGTCGGGCCGATTTCCGAGTGGCTCCACGTGGGGGAATTACAGGCAGAACAAAATTCCGCATCCGTTCCCTGGGGGGTAGCCCATGCTGTTGAAGACCTTCGAGTCTCGGCGCAGTGGTTGGGAGCTTCGTCCGGCGGCGGGTTGGGGGGGGTTGGTGGCACTCATGTTGGCTTGCACCAGCGGGTGCGGACCAGCGGGAGAGCAGCCAGAGGAAGAAACGCAGGAGATGGGCAGCACGACGACGCAACAGGTCGTCATCGGTAACGGCCTGAGCCTCAATGGCCTGAGCCTCAATGGCCTGAGCCTCAATGGCCTGAGCCTCAATGGCCTGAGCCTCAATGGCTTGTCGACGAGCAGCTTCGACTCCTGGTTCAAGGCAGATCCGACAATACGCAACGAGGTGATGCAGTACGTGGTGGCCTGCGCAGTCCCGTCCGGCCAGACGCGCACGTACACGAACTCGAACACCCAGACGACCTATACCTGGAATGGAGGGCTGGGACTGGCGCCGAGCTGGGCCAGCGGCGCGGCGGCCACCACGGCGGAGCTGCAGGTGGTGTCGGCCTGCATCGCGGCGCACGCCAACAAGTTCGGCATCCACGTCAACATCTCGCTGCTCGGGCTGAACGGAGCCGGCAACCCCATCCCCTATACGAGCCAGGAGCTGACGACGTACGGCCTCAAGGAGGCGTGCTTCTTCGGCAACCTCTTCGATGGGAGCACGGGGACGTTCGGCGCCAACGACGGCCTCACCCTGAGCAGCACCCAGAGCAGCCCGCGCGTGTGCGGCCTCTCCGGCTCGCCCAACTCGTCGCAGTGCGTGCCGCTCGTGTACCTGGGCAACTGCTCGACGTACTGCACCCGGGACGCGACCAACACCTACTACACGTCCTGCACGTACAACGGCACCACCTACCGCCCCATCACCACGCGCATGAAGGCGGCGGACATCAACACCTGCGGAGATGGGAAGTGCCAGGCGACGGAGAAGTGCGGCACGGGCACCACGCCCGCCAGCTGCTCCGATTGTGGCGCCTGCTGATGAGCCCGAGCCGAGAGGGCGGCCCGCGCGGCACTGACGCGGACCGCTCCGGCTCCAGGGCTACGTGCGACAAGGGCTACAGCTTGCCCAGCTCCTGGTCCAGGTCGAGGAGGATGAACTCCGTGTCCTCGGCCTTGCCCGCGCGGCGGCCCGCGCTGAACGGGTAGTTGTTGTCATTGATGACGCCGATGCGCCGGCGGTCGAGCACGACCACATCCTCGATGGTGGTGAAGGGGAAGGAGAAGGTGCTGCCCAACCCCAGGAAGTCCTCCGACGCGGTGGTGATGCCGTCCGGATCGGCGATCTTCATCAGGTCCACCACGAGCCGCTTGCCCACGGGCTTGCCGGCCTCTCCCAGCTTCACCTCGTAGATGGCCTTGTGCACGGCCTGGTCGCGCTCGAAGTTGTCGCGCTCGATGATGAGGCCGTGCGTCTCGTCGAAGAGGATGAAGTCGCCGATGTTGGTGCCCTTCTCCTCGAGCACGTACTCGTACTTCACGCCGGTGTAGCGGCGGCTCTCAATGTCGAACTCGTGGATGAGCAGGGTGCGCTCCTTGCCCCCCTTCAGCGGCGACTCCAGGAGCGGCAGCAGCTTCTTGCCGTCCGGCGTGAGGGCCATGCCCTCGAAGCCGCCGCTCCTCGCCACGCGGAAGGAGGAGCCGGGAGCGGTGGAGCGGTACGGCCAGGGCAGCCCCCCGAGCCACGGCGTGGTGTGGTCGCCCTCGGGCTGGAGGTTGGTGCCCTCATCCGAGCCCGCGATGGAGCGGTCGGCGTACACCGGGGAGTCGCCCACGAGGTAGACGGTGCGGATGGACGGGTACTTCTCCTGGACGTGGAGCAGCGTGCGCCAGTCGAAGCTCTGGATGTCCGCCCGCTCCGCCAGGCCGTTGTCGAGGATGACCTTCGCCACGGCGTCCGCGAAGGGACCCGGCGCGACGGTGCGCGCGGCGAACTCGGCGCGCGGGTTGAGCTTCGTCTCGATGTTGAAGCGCACGCGCTCGGCGTTCTTCACGCGCTTCGCCGCGTCCGGGTGCGACTGGCCCGCGCCACTCTTGTAGTACTCGACGTAGAACTTCACGAAGTCGAAGACCTGCTGCAGCGTGGGCTTCACGTAGGCGTCCGACAGGCCCTTCTCCGCGGCGAAGGCCACGGACACAGGCGACAGCGCCCGGTCGTTCTTCTGGTCCGGACGGCCGGAGAGCAGCAGGTCGCAGATGAACCGAGACTGGAGCTCCGCCGCGGTGAGGTCCTTCAGCAGCACCTGGTCAGCGACCGTGTAGGAACCGCCATCCGCGCGGCGGCACTTGGTGGCCCCGAGCCGCGGGTCATGATCGAGCACGGGGACGCCATCCGAGGTGATGCCGGTGTCCGTCTCGAGCGTGGTCATCAGGTAGTCGAGCGCCACCTCCATGGCCGGCAGGGTGTTCTCCGGGCGGAGGTTGCGGCCACCGCGATGGCCCTGGGCGTCGAACTTCTTCGGATCAATGAGGCCGTCCGCGTCGAGGTAGTCGCCAGGCGTGCCGTCACCATTGGCGTCGAAACCGCGCACGGCCTCGAGCAGGAGGTCCGGCCGGTCGCTGATGATGCCGTCCACCTTGAGCGCGAGCAGCCCCTGCATCTCCGCAGTCGTATTCACCGTCCAGGGGACGACGGCGTAGCCCGCGGAGTGCAGCGAGCCCACGTTGAAGATGTCGCTGGTGGCGGCGGCCACTCCCGAGCCCGCGGGCGGTGCGAGCCGGTGGGGGACGCCCGTGGTCGCGTTGCCGTCGTCGATCAGCGCGTACGCCGGCGAGAAGACGGGAGCCCGGCGGTTACCGTGGGCCCGAGCGTGGGTACGCACCGCGTTCATCACCCGGAGGGCAGAGGCCTCCTCGGTGAACGGGTTCTGCGGCGAGCGGAGCTGAAGGCCCTCGTTCTCGAAGTCCGGCAGGGGGATGGGCGCCTCGAGCAGCTTGCCCGTCGCGTCGGTGTGCAGCAGGAAGGGGCCGAACTCGTCACCGAACCAGAAGGTGCCGTCCTTGGCGCGCTGCATGGACTCGATGTCGAAGTCCGCGCCGGTGAGGATGCGCTCCGCGGTGAAGTAGTTCGTGATGGCGAAGGGGATCTTCTTGTCCGGATCCCTCAGCTCGAAGAACTTCTCCACCATCAGGGTGCCGGAGCCACCCGCCTTCGACTTGAAGTCCGGGCGCACCGTGTAGACGCGCAGGTGGTAGTCCGCCGAGCTCTCGATCGTGCCGTAGCCGTTGTCGGACATCACCAGGAAGGAGCCGTCTCCATTGTCCGCCACCGCGGAGAAGCCCTGCACGGGCTGCTTCGCGAAGGGCACCTGGACGCCGTTCTTGTTGGTGCCGGAGAACTCACCCGAGGCGGGGCCCTCGGCGAAGGTGTCGGCCGGGAGCACGGCGCGGCCCGCGAGCTGGGGCTTCTCGGGCAGAGGCTCGGGCTCGGGCGGCCGAGGCTCGTTGCTGGGGCAGCCGGTGACGCAGGCCAGCAGGGCCGCGAACAACCACCGTGCGGAGGTCGGACGGAAGGAAGACGGTTTGGAGATCATGCCCGCGGCGAGTACCGGAGACGAGTGGCGGCCTCGTCGCGAGTCAGTGGAGTCTGCGTTACATCTCCACGCGCTTGAGTCGGAACACGTCCACGTCGACGCCCTCCGAGAAGAGCGCCAGCGGCGGCTCGGGAGGACGGGGGATTCCGGCGGCAGCCAGGAGCGACTCGTCCAGCCCCTCCACGTCGGCGCCCCGCACCTGATAGGGCGTGTGGTGCACCTGGCCGCGATAGAGCACCCCATGGGCGGTCGAATAGAGGAAGTAGCGCTCGACGAGGAAGTGCTGGAGCGTGCCCGGAATGGAGGTGGAGGTGTTCCCCTTGGGAGTGCAGCGCACGGCGCAGGTGGCCGGCGTGGGCCCCGGCCAGCGGCGCTCGGAGCGATAGGCCAACGACTCGCCTTGTGCGCCCACGATGAGTTCCATGCCCGCGTAGTGGTACGGCAGCTTGAACCACGCCCGGGCGATCCTCACCGCGATGGCGTTGGCGGCCTCCAGGCTGAAGAACCAGACGCCCGGGTCCTTTCCCTTGAAGTGCACGTACGTGCGCACGTTCGTCTCGTGGAAGTCCGATAGGAAGCCCACCGCGGGCAGCCCTCGCGGACGCACACCCCGCATGGTGAAGGGCACCAGGCCCACCCACGCACGGCCATCGAACGTGTCGAGCGTCAGCCCCGGCGGCAGCAGCGGCGCCACCACCTCCGGCGGGAACGACCAATGGAGGAACAGGAGTTGCTGCCAGCGCTGGTACATCACCGGCCGCTCATCCGGCCGGCGCGTGGGGCTGATGCGATCGATGTCGGGCTCGGCGATGCGCTCGGACACGGAAAGCCTCCAGAAAACGGACGCTTTCATAATCCCCTCCCCCCGCGAGAGCCACATCCTCCCACCTTGTCACCAGGACAAGACACCTGGAGGGGGTGGAAATGCACCCGGCAATTAGGCCAGAATGATTCAACCCCCCTGGAGTTTTGAAGGAGTGTTGAATGCAGGCAGGACTCGAGAGCCTCGGAATCGCGGTACCGGCCACGTACGTGGAGCTCGCGGAGCTGGCCAAGGCGCGTGGTGTGGCACCGGGCAAGTACGTGGACGGGCTGGGCGTCACGCGGATGGCGGTGCCGCAGGTGGACGAGGACACGGTGACGCTGGCGGCGCGCGCGGCTCGCATGGCGCTGGAGGCGGCCGGGTGCTCTCCGGACGAGGTGGGCATGTTGGTGGTGGGCACCGAGACGGCGGTGGATCACTCCAAGCCGGTGTCCTCGTACGTGCAGGGCCTGCTGGGGCTGTCCACGCGCTGCCGCGTGTTCGAGACGAAGCACGCGTGCTACGGCGGCACCGCGGCGCTGCAGATGGCGCTGGACTGGGTGCGCGCGGGCAGCGCGAAGGGGAAGAAGGCGCTCATCATCTGCTCGGACATCGCCCGCTATGGCGTGGGTACGCCGGGTGAGCCCACGCAGGGAGGTGGCGCGGTGGCGCTGCTGGTGTCCGACAAGCCGAAGCTGCTGGCCATCGAGGCCGGCAAGACGGGCGTGTACGCCAAGGACGTGATGGACTTCTGGCGCCCGCTCTACTCGAAGGACGCGGTGGTGGACGGACACTACTCGGTGCAGTGCTACCTGGACGCGCTCGAGGGCGCGTACAAGGCCTACCAGGAGGCCGCGGGTGACGCGGGCGAGGGGGGCCTCTACAGCGATCGCTTCGCCGCGCTCGTGTACCACGTGCCGTACGGGAAGATGTCGCGCAAGGCGCACCGCCACATCCGCACGCTGGATGGGGACAAGGAGCCGGATGCGAGCTTCGACAAGCTGGTGGGCCCCAGCCTCATGCTGCCCTCGCAGGTGGGTAACATCTACACGGGCTCCATGTACCTGGCGCTGGCGAGCCTCCTGTCGTGCTCGCGCGAGGATTTGTCGGGCAAGCGCATTGGCCTGTTCTCGTACGGCAGCGGCTCGTGCGCGGAGTTCTTCAGCGGCGTGGTGCAGCCCGAGGCGCAGGCGCGCGTGAAGGCGCTGGGCCTGGAGACGCTGCTGGAGCGGCGGCGCGCGCTGGGCATCCCCGAGTACGAGGCCATCATGGCCGCGCGCGAGAAGCTGGACGAGAAGCCCGCCGAGGAGACGCCGGGCGAGGGCTTCCGCTACCTGGGCACGCGCGACCACAAGCGCATCTACGCGCGCTAGAGAACTCCCTCTCCCCTCGGGAGAGGGTGGGGGTGAGGGTAGCCGAGCCCGTTCTTCAACCCGTGGCCCTCGGTGTGGACAGAGGGTTCAACCCGGGTGCATCCGATACCCTCACCCCGTCCCTCTCCCAAAGGGAGAGGGGAAAAGGGGATTAGGGAATGAGGTAGTACGCCTCTTGCCGGGGCACGAAGAAGCGCCAGCCCTCGTCGGTGAGGTACGCGGGATCTTCCGCCATCGCGAACACCTCCTGGCCGTCCCACTCGGGTGCTGGTGTGCGCGTGTTGAGCTCGATGGCGATGTATGAGCCCGCGCGCAGCCGCTGGGGCTCCTCCTTCCGCTGGGTGGAGCGGAAGTCGATGGAGGCCCCCAGTCCGTGCCCCTGGTTGCCCAGTGGATGCGAGTACACCTGCGCCTGGATGCCCTTCTCCTTCATCTCGGCCATCACCGCCTCGTACACCTCGGCGGACGAGCGACCCGGGCGTGACGCCTTCACCAGCGCGTCCTGCAGCGCGTTCGTGTTCGCCAGCGCCCGCTTCAGACCCTCGGGCACGTCCTTCTCTCCCTCGCGCAGCACGTAGGCCATCTTCTGCCAATCGCTGTGCAGGCCCATGTAGCTGATGCCGAAGTCCACGTGCAGCAGGTCCCCCCGCTGGATGACCACGTCCTCCCGCGACACCGCGAGGAAGCCGCGCGACGTTCCACCCGTCTGCCCCTTGCGCTGCACGCGCAAGTCCGGCTGGAACCAGGTGCCCACGCTCCGCCGCCCCAGCTCGTCGTACAGCCAGCGGCGCACGTCCCCCACCCGCGTCACGCCCGGCTTCACCACCTCGGACGAGAACGCCCGCTTCACCACCTGCTCCGTGAGCACCACCAGCGTCCGGTAGTGCTCCAGTTCCTCGGGGATGCGCGTGTCCAGGTACTCCTCGATGAGCGGCGCCGCGCCGATGAAGCGCGCCTCCGCCTCGGGCCCCAGGGCCTCCACGAGGTACGCATACGCATCCCGCGTCAGGCTGTGCGTCACCGCCCGCTTGCCATGGATGCCCAGGGCGATGGTGCGCGGCTGGTATTGCTTGTAGAGCTCGCCCAGCACCTGCTTGTACACGCGCGTCTCCTCCGGCACCTCGAAGAAGCGCGTGAGGTTCTCCTCGGCGTAGCTCGGCAGGGCAATCTTCCTCAGCCCCTGCTCTCCCGCGTCGATGAAGACGAAGACATCACGAAACCCCGCGTAGGGCCGCGGCGGTGCCACGTACTGGGTGAGTGGATCATCGTGGAACTCCTCGTTCACGATGATCCACATGCCCACGCCGTGTCGGCGCATCATCGGCAGCAACAGCTCGTGACGCTTCGCGAGCCAGGCCTCACGCACGGCGAGCTGCTCGGACCAGGACAGCAGCCGCGGTGTCTCCGGTTGCGTGGGAGCAGGCCGACCCGTGGCGCACGCCACGCTCAAGGCCAACAACAGACAGGGGACAGGCCAGCGGTTCATCACGGGGACTCCCAGGCGAAGAGGAGCCCCCAGCCTATCCCAGCGGGCATCCACTCCAGGGACCGCCGAGTCGCCGCCAGGCAAGGTCCCGAGCCTTCGTGGCAGGCCCTTGGGCAGGCGATTACACCCCTCAGGTGACCGATGTGAGAGACCCCCGTGTGCAGGACGCGCTGCAACGGGCGTGCGACGAGCTCGGGTTGCCCCTCTCCTACCGGGCCTGCGTCTACCCGCTCCTCAGGGCTCCTGAGGGCGAGTGGCCTCCATGCTGCGGTGGTGGCTGCTACCCGTGCGCCCAGACGCTCGTCGATGTCGCGGTGCGGACCCTGCAGTTGCTCGGGACTCCCCGCACCGCGCCCGTACCGGGATGAGGCTCAGCGCGCCTGCGTCTGCTCGGCCTGCGGCAGATCCGGGTCGATCGCGTGTCTGATCCACCCCACCGCCTTGGCCTCCCACTCAGGGTCCTTCAGCGCATCCATATAGCGCTCGTAGGCGTACACGCCCGTGGCCTTCGCCAGACGAAGGATCTGAATGAGCGCCACGGTGCTGTCGAGCACCACCACGGAGCGCTCCATGCCGTGACCTCGCAGCCACACCATCGCCTCCTTGATGAGCTCCTGGGTGTCCGGCGGGTTCGCCTTCTGAGAGCGAGAGTCCACCATCATCCCGAAGGATTTGCCCTGCAGGGCGAGGACCCGGATCTTCAGATCCTCGAACCAGGCTCGCGCCTCCGTTGGCGTGATGTACCCGGGGGCGTGGACCCGGAAGCCATAATCCGTGGCGACGTTCTGTGGGACAGGCATCTCACTTGCCTCGTTGTCGTTCGGAGTTGAAAAGCCCCCGCGTCCCCCATGGAGCCGCGAAGGTGCCACCGCGCAGCTTAGCGGACCTCGCCCCAATGAGGTGCGGCGCCCTATCACACCCTCACATTCAACTGACCTGAAAAAATTTAACTTTACTGTTTCATCCGGACGCAGAGTTGGGGTAGTTTGCCATCCCGTCATAGGCCCGACACAACGCGTTGCGCGCACGCGATACTCACCGTGCTCGAGTCATGAGCCCGGTCCCGGTCGACAAACCCGCTGTTCTGGGGAAGCGCGCACCCCGGACCGTCCCCCCCACACCCCACAACAAGAAAGGGGAGCCTGTGTCTCAGCCCGCCCTCGCCAAGGCCGCGTCGAGTGTTCTGATCCGCGGTGAGTCCACCTCCGCTCTGTTCTCCCAGGGAACGCCTTCGTTGCTGGATGGGCACTCCCCGGAGACGTTCGTGGCCGCCCACCCGAGGGACGGCGTGGTGCATTCGGAGGCGCACGCGCACGCGCGATCGGAAGAGCTGTCGGCCTCACTGACGAAGCTGCGCTCGTTCCAGACGTTTGAGAACCTCACGGTGGCGGAGGCGCTGCTCGCGCACTTGGAGGCGGAGCAGGTGGACGCGGTGTTCGGCATTCCGGGAGGGAACATCGCCCCCCTGGTACAGGCCCTGCGCCGCCAGGCACGCATCCGCTTCATCATTGGAAGCCACGAGGGAGGCTCGGCCTTCATGGCGGACGGGTATGCGCGCGCCACGGGCAAGCTGGGCGTGTGCGCGGTGACGGCCGGCCCCGGGGCAACCAACGCGATGACGGGCGTGGCCTCGGCGCACTTGGATCAGGTGCCGCTGCTGACCCTCAGTGGTCAGGTGTCCACCGAGCGCTTTGGGCTGGCCGCCATCCAGGAGAGCACCGACGAAGGTGGCATCAACACGGCGGAGATGTTCCGGCACTGCACGGCCTCCAGCACCACCGTCGTGGACGCGAAGAGCTTCCCGCGCCTGTTCGAGCGGGCGATGAAGACGGCGCACGCACTCCCCCACGGGGCGGTGCACGTGAGCCTGCCCACCAACATCGCCCGGCAGAAGCTGGCGAAGGTGAGCGTGCCCACGGCGCCGGGAGCCTGGAAGAGCAGCCTGCCCGCGGCACCCGCCTCCGAGGTGTACACGACATTCGAGCTGCTGCGACAGGCGAAGCGGCCCCTCATCTATCTGGGCTCGGGCGCACGCGAGGCGCTGGAGAGCCGGGGCGCGGAGTTCTCCGCCTTCGTGCGCCGCTTTTGCATCCCCGTGGCCACCAGCCTGCGCGGCAAGGGGCTCTTCTCCGAGGAAGACTTCCTGTCACTGGGCGTGCTGGGCATCGCCGGCAGCAAGCGCGCCGAGCAGTACCTGAGCGAGGGCGTGGACGTCCTGCTGGTGCTGGGCAGCCGCCTGGGGGAGTGGGCCAGCAAGAGCTTCTCCTCGCTCTTCCAGTCGGCGAGCACTGTCATCCAAGTGGACGCCACCCCGTCCGTGCTCGGCCAGTTCCTCCAGGTGAACCTGCCCATCGTGGCGGACGTGAGCTCGGTGGTGGCAGGGCTGGTGGAGTTCGGCCATACCGCCGCGCCCGCCAGTGAGGCGCTGGTGCGCGAGCGCCGGCAGCACCTCAACGAGCTGAGCCTCGCCCACCGCTCGGCCACCGCGGCCCTGCCCGAGGACGGGCCCCTCAAGCCGCAGCACGTGATGGCGGAGCTCAACGCCCACCTGCACGACAGCACGGATTTGTACGTGGACATGGGCAACTGCACCGGCTGGGCCACGCACTGTCTGCGCATCGCCCCGCCAGCCCGCATCTTCTATCCCTGCGGCCTGTCCTCCATGGGCTGGTCCATGGGCGCGGTCATCGGCGGGAAGATTGGCAAGCCGGAGAACACGGCCATCGCACTCACCGGAGATGGCTCGTTCCTGATGAACGGCACGGAGCTCGTCACCGCGGTGCGCTATCGGGTGGGCGCCGTCTACATCGTCCTCAATGACAACTATCTGGGGATGGTGAACCACGGCGAGCACGCACAGGCGGCAGGCGAGTATCCGCTCGAGGACCCCTACTTCAGCCTGGGAGACCCGGACCTGGTGAAGTTCTCCGAGTCCCTGGGCGCCCGGGCCTACGAGGTGACGAGGCCTGGCCAGCTCGCGGAGCTGCTGCCGCAGGTGCTCCAGCGCGCGGATGAGGAGCGCCGGCCGCAAGTGCTCGTCTGCCGTATCGACTACCGCGAGGTGCCTCCGTACGGGGACCGGTTCGCCGCCGTGGCCTCGGCCCCGAAGGAGGGCTGAGCCGGGGGGCCCCTCCACGGGCGGAGTCCGGCGACTGTAGAGTCCGGGGACAGGAGAGCCCCCGAAATGACCCAGCCCCCCGCCACCGAGTCCGCCCGTGGAGCGGCCGCCCCCCTCGACGCCCCAGAGCAGCGGGGCTTCTTCGGCCACCCACGCGGACTCTCCACCCTCTTCTTCACCGAGCTGTGGGAGCGCTTCAGCTACTACGGCATGCGGGCGCTGCTCATCCTCTTCATGACGGCGACCGTGGAGCGGGGCGGGCTGGGCTTCACCGCGGAGAAGGCGGGCGCCATCTACGGGCTCTACGGCGCGGGCGTGTACCTCACCGCCATGCCGGGCGGGTGGCTGGCGGACCGCATCATCGGCCAGCGGCGCGCGGTGCTTCTCGGCGGCATCATCATCGCCCTGGGCCACTTCAGCATGGCGCTGCCCAGGACGTTCTTCTTCTACCTGGGCCTGCTGCTCATCGTGATGGGCACGGGGCTGCTCAAACCCAACATCAGCGCCATGGTGGGAGGCCTCTACCCCGAGGGCGACGCGCGACGGGACGCGGGCTTCTCCATCTTCTACATGGGCATCAACCTCGGAGCCTTCATCGCGCCCCTCGTGGTGGGCATGCTGGGCGAGCGGGTGAACTGGCACGTGGGGTTCGGCGCCGCGGGCATCGGCATGGTGTTCGGCGTCATCCAGTACCTGCTGGGCGGCAAGAACCTGGGTGAGGTGGGGCAGAGACCCCGAAGCGAGGACGTCCGCACCGAAGCGCCGGGGCAACCGGCGAAGGGCGGCGGCTCGCGCATGGCGGGCCTCGTGTTCGCCGGAGTGCTGGTGGGATTGATGGGGGTGCTGCAGCTGCTCGGGATAGTGGAGCTGACGAGCGCGGTGGGCATGGCCCGCGCGGGCGGACTCGTCATCGTGACACTGGCGCTCGCCTTCTTCGCCTACCAGTTCACGGCCGGCGGGCTGGATGCCACGGAGAAGCGGAGGCTGGCCGTCATCGGCGTCTTCTTCGCCTGCTCCACCCTCTTCTGGGCCGGCTTCGAGCAGGCGGGCTCTTCGCTCAACCTCTTCGCCCGCGACACCACGGACCTGCGGATGTTCGGCTTTGACATACCGGCAAGCACCCTGCAGTCCATCAATGCGCTGTTCATCATCGCCTTGGCGCCTGTGTTCGCCTGGATGTGGGTGAGGCTCAACAAGCGGGGGACCGAGCCGTCGAGCCCGGCCAAGTTCTCGCTGGGGCTGGTGCTGATGGGCGCGGGCTTCGCGGTGATGGTGGCGGCCTCACTGGCTGCCGCGGGTGGAAACAAGGTGAGCCCGCTGTGGCTGGTGCTCACCTACCTGCTCCACACCTTGGGCGAGCTGAGCCTCAGCCCCGTGGGCCTGAGCACGGTGACGAAGCTCGCCCCGCAGCGGGTGGTGGGACAGATGATGGGCGTGTGGTTCATGTCCATGTCGCTGGGCAACCTCATCGCCGGGCAACTGGCCGGGAAGCTCGGAACGAATCCCACGCCGATCTTCGGCGCAGTGGCTGCCACCGGCATCGGCGCGGGCCTGGTGCTGGCCCTCTTCGTCCGCCCGCTGCGGCGGATGATGGGCGGAGTGCACTGAAGGGCCCGCGACGGAGGCTCAGCGCGAGGCCCTGAACTCGGCGGCGAAGTCGAGGAACTTCAGGGCGGCCTTCCGGTGGTCGCCCTGGCAGTCCTGAAGGTATTTGACGTGCCAGCCCTCGCCCGGGAACTCCTTCTTGACGTCCCGGAGCCACTCCTGGAAGGGAGCCACCGTCAGGTCCTTACGAGCGTTGACGACGGTGTTCAGGATCCATCCCGAGGTGAAGGCGTAAAGAGAGTCAACAGAGTCCTGCCCTGTGAAGAAGGACAGGTCCTGTCCTTCATGCATCCGCCGCCGGATCCATGACAACGCATCCAACAACTCCACCTGACGCCCTCCCCACTCCCTCGGCAGAGGTCCATAGGTCGCGGCGACCTTCTCGTCCAGGCTCGCTGCCTTGCCTCTCGGAGCCACACCGAACCGCTCCACGTATTCGGCGACAAGCTCGAGGAGCACCAGTGCGGCTTTTTCGTGGTCGCCCTGGCAGTCTCGCAAAGGCTGAACATACCAGTCCTGTTTCAATGGCTGCCCTCGTGTCACCTGGAACCAATCCAGGAACTCTTGCCATGAGGGCTCGTCGCCTCCATTGAAGTGGGTATGGGCATTCCAGCCATGAATGAAGGGGAGGAGGGACTCCACGGTCTCGAGGCCCGTGACAAACCACAACGCATGCCGCTCCTTCACCTGATAGCGGCCCCACAACAACGCATCCAGCAGCCACACCCGTCGCCCACGCCACTGCGCCAGGAATGGATCCTCCTTGCGAACGTATCCTTCGCTCATAATCCCTCGACCACCTGCTGAATGACATGGCTTCCCGGCCTCGTCGTGAGCCTGGCCAGGTACTCATGCAAGGGAAGACCGGCCAGCCCCGTATAGGCATCGATGACCCTGTCCCCCAGCTTCACCGCCACATGATAGCCATTCGATGAAATCTGTAGGTTCTTGACGAATACTCCCTTCTCGAGCACATCGAATCCCAACTGGCTGTACTTCCCTTCCACGGTGAAGCGGATGAACACCGGCTTCTGCGCGAACTCCACCAGCCCCAGGTGGATGGCCCTGGCCACCTTCTCGCATTCACCGGCGCGGCGGTTCGCAACGGCGAAGGCATTCTGGAACGCGACCAGCCAGTCCGGCATCCTGCCGAGGTCCTTGAGCGCCATGTACTGGGTGACCACGCACTGCATGTCCCCCAGGAGCAGGCAGGCCTTGAGCCGGCCACGAATCGAATCGTCTTGAGGCCCGGGGACAGCCCGAGCCACCAGACACAAGAGCAGCACCACCAGGAGGACAGGACCACTCCGCCTGATGGCACTTGTTCCCAGGGGCATCCTCATCGGTCAGGGCTGGACAAGGAGCCGGCGCTCTTCTTCCTCAACTTCTGCAGCTGCTCGCGCGTGAGCCACTGCCCACGCAGCATTACCCCGAGCGCCCGCTCCGCCTGCCCCACGTCCTCCAGCGGGTTGCCCGGCAGCAGCAGCAGGTCCGCCTGCTGCCCAACCGCCACCGTGCCAAAGCGCGCCGATGGCTCCACATGGTCCCGGATGAAGGAGCCCGCGTTGCGCGTGCCAGCGGCCAGTGCCTCGTAGGGCGACAGGCCCGCCTTCACCAGCTCCGCCAGCTCCAGGTGCGTCGACTTGCCCGGGAAGAGCCCTGCATCCGAGGCATTCGTGCCCAACACCAGCCGCACGCCCTCCTTCTGCAGCGCCAGGGTGAGGTGCTGGACGAACGGGTAGGACGCCTGCTTGCGCTCGCTGAACGCCGCCACGTCCACCCGCCGCGTGGGGTTGGAGTAGCGCCAGTTCCTCAGCACCTCCGGCGACAGGTAGCGGGACTCGGGATCCGCGAAGACGCCCTCCAGGTCCTTCAACATCCGCAACGAGGTCTCGATGTGAACTAGATCGGGAATCACCGACGTGCCCGCCTCTTTCGTCGCGCGCGCGAAGTCGGCGATCCTCGCCTCATCCTGCGAGCCGTCGAAGAAGTACTCCTCCCCGTGGGAGATGAGCGCCTGGCGCGAGCGCAGCACCGCCTCCACCCCCACCCTGTTCGGTACGTGCCCCACCACCGCGATCTTCTGCTGCTCCGCCATCGCCACCAGGGTGGCGTACACCTCGGGGGAGATGTTGTCGTAGACCTTCACGGCGTCGTACCGCGCGTTCTTCTGCCGGACGATCTCCACGCGCGCCTGCTCGGGCGTGGTCACCGACACCACCCTGCTGCCCGGATGGCCCCCATCCAGCAACGGGCTGCTCGTGTAGAGCTTGGGGCCCAAGCGCTGATTCGTGGCGAGCTGCTCCCGCAGCTCGAGGTGCCGGGGCGAGCCATCCAGCTCGAAGAGCGTGGTCACGCCATGGAACACGTACGACAGGAGCTGCTCGTCCGAGTGCAGGTGGACGTGGAAGTCCGCCAGCCCCGGCATCAGGTAGCGGCCTCGGCCGTCGATGCGCTCGGCATCCTTCGGAACGGTGATCTCCGCCGACGGGCCCAGAGAGGTAATGAGCCCGTTGCGCACGATGACCGTCTGGTCCGTCAGGACGCGCTCGGTGTCCATGGGGACAACGTTCACCCCCACGAACGCGACCGCTTGCTCCGAGACGCCGGCGAGGGTCCGCGCCTCGTGCGCACAACCCGGCAACAACACTCCAGCGAGTGACAAAAGGCCGGCGCCCAGGAGTGCCCAGGCCCGCAGGGTCCTCATGACAGATTCCTCATGCAGTGCATGTCCGTCACTGAGTATAGAGGGTCCTGCTGTCTGGGCTCATCCCCCCAGCAGCCGCGCCCAGTCGTCTCCGCTCTCGAAGACGTGCACGCCCAACCGCTCGCCCACCTCGCGATGCAGCAGCGCCGCCGTGCCTCCCACCCAGACCGGAGTCCCCCGGGGGAGCTCCTCCAGGAGGCGAGACAGGGTCTCCTCGAAGTCCCTGGCCCCGTGGTCCGTCACCGCCGAGAGCCCCACGAGGTCCGCCTTCAGCTCTCGCGCCAGCCGGCCCACCTCCACCACCGGCGTCCGCTGCCCGAGCAGCGTGACCGAGAGCCCCGCGTGCCGCATCCGCAACGCCGTGCCCAACAGGCCAATCTCGTGCTGCTCGTCCGGGAAGCACGCCAACACCGCGCGCCGGGGCCCCTTGTCCGGCGAGGCGTGCAGCAGGCTGATGAGCCGCGCGCGCACCTCTTGTGACACCATGTGCTCCTGCCCCACCGAGAAGGCCCCCGCGTGCCAGCGCTCACCCACCGCGCGCTGCAGCGGCACCAGCACCTCCTCATAGGCTTTCAGCGGCGACAGCGCCGCGAGCACCTCGTCCAACACCTCCGACACCCGACGTTGATCCAACGCCTCCGCCGCCGCGAGGGCATCCTCCATCCAGGACGCCACACTCGCGGGGCTCGGCTCCTGGATGGGGGCCGGGGTTGGAGCCGGTTGCGCCGCGTCGAGCTCCGCCAGCAGCTGCGGCAGCATCGTCGCCGCCTCGCTGATGGACACTCCCTCCTCGGTGAGCTGCTTGAGCCTGCGCAGCAACGCCACGTCCCGGTCCGTGTACACCCGGTAGCCCGAGGGCGTGCGCTTCGGCGCGAGCACCCCATAGCGCCGCTCCCAAGCGCGGATCAGCTCCACCCTCACCCCGGAGAGCTCAGCGGCCACGTGGATTCTGTAGGTGCGCTCGGCCATGGCGACTCCCCTGCCCTTCCCGCCCACCTCAAGTTCGGTTCAACGCGCCTCGCGCCTGCTGCCAGAGGGCCACGAGTTCCTCCGTGGTTTCAGCGTACTGCGCCCCCACGCTGAAGAGGGTCTTCAGGTGCTCGCGCGCGCCAGGACCTCCTACCACTACCAGCGCCGGAGCACACGCCTCCACCGCGGCCTGCAACACCTGCCGCAGTTCCTCCGCTTCTCTCTTGCGCACGCAGGAGAGCGCCACCAACTCCGGTCGCACCTGCTGACACGCCGCGTGTAACGCCTCCGCCGGAGTGTCCGCGCCCAAGAGCGTCACCCGCCACCCCTTGCGCTTGAGGTGCAGCCCCAGCGCCAGCAAGCCCCCCTCGTGCGTGTCCCGCTCGGGACAGGCCAGCACCACCCGAGGCCCGTCCGGGCGCGAGTCTCCGGCCAGCAACAGGGCCCGCAGTCTCTGGCGGATGAGCGCCGAGGCCAGGTGCTCCCGCGCGATGTCCAGCCGCTGCCCCATCTCCCTGAGCAGCGGCATGAGCAGGGTGTCCACGTAGGGCTCTACTTCCATGGAGGCCTGGGCCTCACCCAGCACCCGGTCCGCCTCGTCCCCATCCAACACCATCACCGCCGACCAGAAGCGCTCCTCCAGCTGCTCGCGCACCGGCAGCTCGCCCACCGGCGTGGATTGCACCTGGGCGATGGCCTCGCTCACCGCCAGTCCCTCTTCGATGAGCTTCGCCACCCGGCGGATGTTCTCCACCTCGTCGCGGGTGTAGACGCGGTAGTTGCTCTCGTTGCGGTGCGGGCGCGGGAAGCCATAGCGCCGCTCCCAGGCGCGCAGCGTGGCCTCGCGAATGCCCGTCAGCCGAGCAATGGTTCGGATGCGCAGCGTCATGCCGAAGGCGCCCTCCCTCGCACCGCGTCCCAGCGCTCCGCCACGCCCCTGCCTCCCGACACCACTTGCGTGAAGCCCTCCAGGCTCGTCACCTCCATCAGCCGGCGCACCGCCGACTCCAGCTCCGATTGAAAGCGCGCCAGCGCCCCCGCCGGGTGCGGCGTTCCCACTTCCACCAACACGTCCGGCCGCTCGTGCTCGAAGAAGGCATAGCGGATGGCCAGCGGCAGGCACTCTGCCTTTCCCACTCGCGCCAACAGTTCCACCCCGCGCTCCAGCCGCAACGGCAGCACTCCAAAGGGGCGCAGCTCGCCCTCCGGGAAGATGCCCACCGCCGCCCGCGGCTTCTTCAGCAGCTGGCCCGCGTAGCGCAGCGTCTCCAGCGACGAGGCCCACTCGCCCCGGCGGATGCTGAACGCCCCAATTCGCGCCAGGAAGCGGTAGCGCTCCAGGTTCTGCTCCTCCATCACGCAGTACGTGTCCCAGCCCGCCGCCCGGCCCACCTGGTGCAGCACGAAGCCGTCCCACCAGTTGGAGTGGTTCATATACACAAGCCGTGCGTCGTCTCCCCTCGGCAGCTGCCCGCGCACCCACAGCCCGCGGAACGAAGACCGGAGCTTCCACCCGACGTACCCGTCGACGACCCGCCCGAAGAGTCCGCCCTTCGCCGCGCGTATCACGGCACACGCGCCTCCCGCCGCGACAGCAGTACCGTGAAGAGCGTCAGCCCCAGCGACACCATGATGCTCGTCAGCAGGAAGAAGAGAATCTCCTCCAGCGGCACCCCGGCTACGTAGATGCCCAGGTGCTTGCCCTCGCCGAAGTTCCAGATGCCCTCGCGGATGGCCAGGTGGTCCGCCACCGCCAGGTACGAGCCCACCACCAGCGCCGGTGGCAGCACTGCCCTCAACACCACCCACGACCGGCCCCGGAAGTGGTGCACCAGCACCGCGAGCTGCAACACGATGAAGGGCACCGCCCACGCCATCAGGTGGATGATGTACGCCCAGCGCGTCTCCATCATGACGCCACCTCCTCGGCTTCCACGCGGGGCTCGCGCGTCCCGGTGCTCGTGGCCTGGTGCTTCCGCGGCTCGGGCGCCTCGAGCACCCGACGCAGCCGCTCGCGCGCCCACAGGCCCACCAGCAGCGTCTGCAGCCCGAAGAAGAGGTACTCCTCCAGGGGCAGGTAGCCCACCTTGATGCCCCAGATGCGCTCGGGGTCGAAGCCCCACAGCCCCCACTTCACCGCCAGGTTGTCCCACGGCGACGTCGCCGCGTAGACCACCACCAGCAGCAGTCCCATGGGCGCCAGCCCCTTCCACGACAGCGTGCGCCGGTAGCGCACCAGCTGGAAGAGGATGGGCAGCACGACAAACAGTCCCAAGAAGCGTGCGTAGGTCATCCCTGTCCTCCACTCAGCTCCGTCCACACCGGCGACATGCGGCCCCCGGAATGCAATGCGTAGGTGCGCCCCCGCCACGTCACCCGCAGCGGTCGCACCAGCGAAGAGAGAAACGCGGCTAGTAACAGGGCCTCGCCTAACAGCCAGTCCAGGGCCACGTGGCGTACAGAGGGACTCACGGGGGTGAGCCCTATACCCTCACCCCGTCCCTCTCCCAAAGGGAGAGGGGTGCTGAGCACTGTGAGACGCCAGGACAACAGGGTTCGTATCGCTAGGAGTGTTGCCACCCCCAGCGCCAGCCACCTCGAGCCCACCAGCAGGCTGAACAGCAACAGCGGCCACGTCGGCGTGAAGAACAGCGGCACCGTTGGGTAGAGCCCGGGTCGGTGGCTCATCAGCACCTGCATCCACCTCGTGAAACGCGCCAGCGCCGCGCTCCACGTGCCCGGTGCTAATGGCACGAGCGCCGGGACCTCGCACAGCGCCACGTCCAGGCCTTTTGCGTGCAACCGCTTGGAGAGCTCCAGGTCCTCGCCAATATGGTCCGCCAGCTCCCGCAGCTCATCCACTGCGAGCGCGCTCAACCCCAGCGCCTTGCCGCACACCGACTTCGCCCCCGCGCTCATCACGTGCAACGCCCGGAAGCTGTGGTGCGTACGGCGCAGCAGCCCCGCTACCGCACGGTCCGCCAAGCCTCGTTCGCCCACCGGTGTCGGCACCGCTGTGCTCAGCGCCGCTCCCGCGGCTATCGGTGCCGCTAATCCCTCTACCAGCGCCCCTGTCACCGCCACGTCCGCATCCACCACCAGCACCACCCGTCCGTCTCGCGGCAGCGTCTCCAGCCCGTGCAGCAGGTGCCCCACCTTCCGGTTCGGTGTCACCGGGTCGCTCCGCAGCCAGCGCACGTCCTCCGGCAGCATCGGCCGCGAGGGCGACAGCACCACGTGCGCCAGTGGCCCCGCGTAGTCGATGGGCCGCGACAGGTTCTCCAGCTCCCGAGCCGTGGGGGCATCCACCGGTCTGAGCAGCACCACCGGCACCCGCGTGGACTCCACCGGGCGGCGGCGCCGCGACAGGCGGCCCAGGGCCACCGCGCTGAAGCCCCCAGCCAGCACCGCCCAGCCGAGTCCCATCGCCTCCAGCGCGTTCATGCCGCACGCTCCACGCGCGTACGGAAGTGCGCCATCCAGCGGATGAAGGGCGAGTGGAAGCGCCGGAAGTCCGCCACCTCTCCCATCACGTCCAGCCCGTCTCGCCGTGCCTCCACCCGCGCATAGAAGGGCGAGGACTCCAACAGCCGCGGCGTGCCCACCACCGTGTTTCCCGAGTACAGCTGCGCCGGCACCCGCAGGCCCCAGCCCGTCAGGCTCGTCGGCCGCGCCTCTGACAGCAGGGGCCTCCGCTCGGACTTCGTCCCCAGCACGCCCGCCGTCACCCGCAGGGGCGCCACGCCGTCCGGCAGGTGGTAGTCCACCACCGTCTCCTCGGGTCCGTGCACACGCGCCCAGTGCCACCTCGGCAGCCGCGCACCCAACAGCTCCGCGCCATGGTTGCCGTCGTGGTAGCCGATGCCCTCCACCGACACGTCCTCCGAGAGCACGTCCAGGCGCGCCTTCGCCCGCGGCGCCAGTGCCCTCCAGAAGTGCGGCAGCCCAGGCACGAGTTGCAGTTCCTCCGCCGCCGGCACCTGGGGCTCCAACACCAGCCGGGCCCGCACCGCCTTCCCTAGGGGCGCGCATCGCTCGTCCACTTCCATGCGCACCGTACCGTCCGGCGCGTACTCCAGCCGCGAGCGGCCGATGCGCAGCTCCCGGCCCTGCCGCAACACCGAGGCCTGCGGGTACTCGCTGAGCACCCAGCGTCGGCTCACCCCTCGGTGGTACAGCGCGAAGTTCACCGCGCAGTGCTCGAGCGGAAGGGCTCCCCGCTTCACCCGCGCCGAGTAGCGTGGCGAGAAGAGCGAGCCCACCATGAAGATGAACACCGCGCTGTACTCCCCCGCCGTCACGTCAGCGTAGAACCAGCGGTAGGCCCCCGGGCTGTCTGGCAGCGCCGGCAGCGCGTTCAGCCACTGGTAACCCTTCGGAGCAACCGGCAGGGCGGAGATGGAATCCAGACGCCTCATGCACTCCTCCGCAGGTGCGCGGACGCCATCTCCGCGGCAAAGCGGCCCGAGAGCATCACCAGCGGCACCCCGCCTCCCGGATGCGTGCCCCCTCCCGCGAAGAAGAGCCCCGGCGTGCAACCCCGAATCCGCGGCCGGCGGAACGGCCCGAACTTCCCGTGCGGCAGGAAGCCGTAGATGGAGCCCCCCGGCGCGCCCAGGGCCGCCAGGTCCACCGGCGTGCGCTGCCCCACCACCCGCATGCGCCCCCGCAGCTCCGGGTAGTACGCGAGCAACTTGTCGAACATCTGTGCCTTCACCCGCTCGGCCTGCAGCTCCCACGCGGCCGCCGCACGCTCGTATGCGCCCGGCTCTCGCGGCAGCGCCGGGGCGTTCACCATGACGAAGAGGCCCGTCTTGTCCGCGGGTGCCACCGTCGGATCCGTCGCCGAGGGGTTGCAGAAGTACACCGTGGGATCATTGGCGAGCTGCCCACCGAACAGCTCGTCGAACTCGCGGCGGTAGTCCCGGCTGAAGAGCACGGTGTGGTGCGGCAGCGGCGGACGGCCATCTACCTCCAGCAGCAGCACGTAGCCCGACAGCGACAGGGGCTCGCTCCCGCGCCCCAGGGTGTCCAGCGGGTCCGCGTTCACCACCACCGAGTCGAAGTGCGCCTCGCCCCCGTGTGGCCCCACCTGGTAGCCCCGCGCATCTCGCGTGTACCGGGAGCGAGCGTTGAGGTGCACCTTCACCCCCTGACGCTTCACCGCCTCCCCGAGCGCGTCCACCAGCGCGCCGATGCCCCCCTGCACATGGTGCACGCCGTACGCGCGCTCGATGTGGGGGATGAGGGCGTAGGCCGCGCTCGCCTCGTAGGGCGAGGCCCCCGCGTACGTGGCGAAGCGGCCCACGAACTGCTGCATGTGGTCCGTCTTGAAGTGCGCCCGCGCCAGCTCATCCAGCGTGGCCAGCTTCATTCCCCGGGCCATGGCCACCACGCCCCGCTTCGCCACACGGCCCATGAAGCCGGCCATGCCCTCGAAGGGGGCCTCCAGGTACGGCTCACCCGCGGCCCGCCAGATGGCCTCGGCCTCCGCGTAGAAGCCGTGCACTCCACGCCGCTCACTGGGACGCAGCTCGCCCGCACTCTCCGCCGTGCGCTCGACGTCTTTGTACGCCACGAAGCCGCACCCGTCCGCGAAGCGGTAGGTGCACTGGGGCTCCAGCTCGGTAATGGGGGGCAGCAGGTCCGCCGAGCCCAGCCGCTCGAAGAGTCCCTTCACCACGTCCGGCAGCGTGAGCAGCGTCGGCCCGGTGTCCAACCGGAGTCCGCCCACCCGCACGCACTGCGCCTTTCCCCCGAGGGTAGGGCCTCCCTCGAAGAGCGTGACGTCGTGGCCCTCCTTCGCCAGGAGCCCGGCGGCCGTCAGCCCTCCGATTCCGCCGCCCACCACCGCGACACGCATTGCCTTCATCGCGCAGCCTCCTTCCGCCGGACCTCCTCGGCGAGGATCTCCCGCGCACGCTCCGGCCGGTAGATGCGCTCGCGAGCCAGCCGCTCGGCGACGATCTCCACCAGCTCGCCCTCCGCCCCCACCTCCGCAGCCACCCGTCGGGCGTGCAGCGCCATGTGTCCCTTCTGAATGCCCTCGGTCCCCAGCGCCTTGAGCGCCGCCAGGTTGGTGGCCAGTCCCGCCGCCGCGGCCAGTCCCGCCAGGTCCACCGCACTCTCGACTCGGGCCAGCTTCAGCGCCCGCCGCACGCCCGGGTGAGTGCGCGCCGCTCCGCCCACCGTTGACGTGGCCAGCGGCATCTCCAGCAGACCCACCAGCTCGCCCGCGGGCCCCTTCTTCCACGAGGTGAGCGGCCGATACACCCCCGAGCGCGACGCGTACGCATGCGCCCCGGCCTCCACCGCGCGCCAGTCGTTGCCGCACGCCACCAGCACCGCGTCCACCCCGTTCATCACGCCCTTGTTGTGGGTGACAGCGCGGTACGGATCCATCTCCGCGAAGAGCTGGCCCTCGAGGATGGCATCACGCACCGCCTCACCATCGGGGAAGCCCTCGAAGGCCAGCGCCGCCGCCGGCACCGTCGCGCGCACGTACACCTTCCGGCGATCCGCCAGGTTGGTGAGGATTTTCAGCCCCGCCCGACCGCCCGTGAGGGCCGCGAGCTGGGGTGCCATCTTCTCGGCCAGGCTGTTGACGAGGTTGGCCCCCATCGCGTCACGGGTGTCCACGTGCAGGTGGACAACGAGCGTAGTGCCGTCCAATACGCGCACCTCCAGCTCGCGCGCCCCGCCGCCCCGAGCGCACATAGCGCCCAGATAACCATTGGCCTCGGCCAGCAGCTCGGCCGTGTTCGTACGCAGCGCGGCCTCGGCGGCGATCAGCGACGGCACGTCCAGCAACTGCACCTGCGCGGTGGTGATGGGTGCGTCCGCCGTCACGCTGAAGCCACCGCCCTCGGCACATAGGCGCGCGGCGTAGCTGGCCGCGGCGATGATGGAGGGCTCCTCCACCGCCATGGGCACCAGCCGGTCCTCTCCGTTCACCACGAAGTTGAGCGCCAGGCCCAGCGGCAGGCCGTGCAGGCCCACAACGTTCTCCACCATCGCGTCCGCGCAGGCCTCATCGAAACCCGCCAGGCCCGCGCACGACTCCGCCTCTTCGGGCGACAGCCAGCGCGACTCCACCAGACGCGTTCGGCGCCGCTCCGGCGACTGGCGGTAGAAGCCCGACAGGCGCGAGGAGCGCTTCACCGTCAGCGTCTGTATCTTGTCGTCACTCACGAGCCCACCCCCGTTGTCATCCGCGTGGGAAGGAGCGGCACCTTCACCTCGGGCGTGGCGGGCGCGGGCAGCACCCCCGACGGCCGCACCAGGATGGCGGTGGCCAGCGCCAGCTTGCGCGAGCCCGGCACCGAGAGGCGCCCCTTGAAGACGTCGTAGTCGTTCAGCTCGATGACGCGCAGGATGTCCCCGTAGATGGAGCCCATCAGCTTCACCATGCGCTGACAGCCGAAGCCGGAGAGCGCGGGGATGCCCGCCGCCGCCCGCGCGTAGTAGGCGCGCGCCCGGGCAATCTGGCAGCGCATGAAGTCGCGCCACCGGTCATCCACCACGCCGAGGCGCAGGTCATCCACCGTGAGCCCGAAGGCCGCCAGCTCGTCCAGCGGCAGGTAGACGCGGTCGCGATCCAGGTCCTCCTTCACGTCGCGCAGGATGTTGGTGAGCTGCATGGCGCGGCCCAGGTCCGCCGCCGGCCCGAGCGCCCACTCCTCCGAGCAACCCAGCATGGGCGCCATCATCAGCCCCACCACACCCGCCACCCGGTAGCAGTACAGGTCCAGCTCGGCCCAGCTCGCGTAGCGGCGCTTCGTCAGGTCCATCTCCATGCCGGAGATGAGGTCCTGCATGGGCTGCTCGGGGACGCGGAAGCGGCGGATGACGTCCTGGAGGGCGGCGAACTCCGCAGGGTCCCACGGCCCATCTCCCCCACTCGCGCGCGTGGAAGGCGGCGGCATGCGCGGATCCGCGAGCTCCGGCGATTCGAGGAAGAGCTCGGCCACCGCGCGGCGAGCACGCACCAGCCGATCGGCGAGGCCCTCGGGTACCGCGCCCTGATCCGCACCGTCTGCCACGTCCACCATGTCGTCCAGACGTCGACAATATGCGTAGAGGGCGAAGGCCGCCTTCCGCCGCATACCGAAGAGCATGAACGAGGCGAAGAAGAAGCTCTTGGCGTGATTGCGAGTCACGCGCTCCGCCATCTCGTAACCACGTGCCACCAGGGTGTTGTCGTGCGCCTTCATGCCGCCTCCTCAAGTGCTCCGCGCCCGGCTCCCCGGGGCTCCGTCACCACGTCCGCCGCTCCCGACCAGGCCAAGATGCGCTCCACCACCAGCCGCGCGGAGATGAGCACCGTGGGAAGACCGGTGCCCGGCTGGGTGGAAGCCCCTACGAAGAACAGGTTCCGCACGCGCGCATCCTGGTTGGACGGGCGGAAAGGGCCGATCTGAAAGAAGTTCTGTGCCAGCCCGAAAGCACTGCCTCGGGCCAGGTTGAAGGTGCACGCCCAGTCGTCCGGCGTGAAGACGCGCTCCACCTCGATGTCTCGCTCGAGCTCCGGGTAGCCAAGCTCAGCCAGGCGCTGCAGCACCTTCGCGCGCACCTTGGGGCCTTCCACCTTCCAGTCCAGGCCCGGGTGCTGATGGGGCACCGGCACGAGGATGTAGAGCGCGTCCTTGCCCGGCGGCGCGAGGCTCGGGTCCGTGTGGGCCGGAGCATTCACGTAGAAGCTCGGGTCCTCCGGAACGCGGAAGCGCTCGAAGATGTCGTCGAACGAGCCCTTGTAGTCGTGCCCGAAGACGACGTTGTGGTGGTTCAGCCCGTCGTAGCGGCGGCGGAGTCCCAGATAGAGCATGTAACCGCTGGAGGTGTAGCGAAGCTTTTCCGCTCGCTTGAGCCGGGTGGCGCCCGGGTCCAGCAGCTTCTCGTACGCGTAGGGCAGATCCGCGTTACACAGCACCACGTCGGCCTTCACCACCTGCCCGTCCTCGAGCTCCACCCCCGTGGCACGAGCCCCCTCGGTGAGGATGCGCTTCACCGGCGTGCTGTAGTGCAGCCGCACGCCCTCCTCGCGCGCCACCTTCTCGAGCGCGAGCGGAATGGCATACAGGCCCCCCTTGGGGAACCACACGCCCACGCCCAGCTCGGTGAAGGGCAGCAACCCGTACACCGCGGGCGACGCGAAGGGCGACACGCCCAGGTACATCGTCTGGAAGGTCATCGCCGCGCGCAGCCGCTCGTCCTGGAAGAAGCGGCTGACGTCCGCGTACATGCGGCGGTGCGCGCGCACCTGGAAGATCTTCTTGAGCACCGAGGGCGCGAAGTAGTCGGAGATGCCCGCGTAGTTGCGGCCCACCAGGTGGTCCAGGCTGGTGCGGTACTGCGTGCGGCCCTGCGCGAGGAAGGCCAGGTAGCGCGCGTAGCTGCCGGGCTCCACCCGCTCCAGCTCCCGCCCCATGGCGCACAGCTCGGAGGTGAAGGTGATGGACGAGCCGTCGCGGTAGTGGATGCGGTAGTTGGGATCGCACCGCAGGAGCGTGAGGTAGTCCTCCATGCGCCGGCCGAGCGCGGCGAACGTCTCCTGGAACACCTCGGGCATGAGCACGATGGTGGGGCCGATGTCCCAGGTGAAGCCGTCCACCTGGAGGCGGTTGCAGCGCCCGCCAGGGCCCTCCGTCTTCTCGAAGAGGTGGACGTCGAAGCCCTGGTGGGCCAACCGCGCCGCCGCAGCGAGCCCGCCCACGCCCGCGCCCACCACCACCGCCTGTCTCTTGCCACTTCTCACGGTGCGTCTCCTCTCAAGCCATTCGGTGGGCCAGCTGGCCGATGAGCGACTGCATCAGGTCTCGCAAGCCATTGGGGTTGGGCAGCGTTGCCAGGGCGCGCACGGCAGAGCGCGAAACCCGCGCCACCAGCTGCTCGGTGGCGGTCCGGCCCCCGGCCTCTTCCACCAGGCCACGCGCCCGAATGAGTGCAGCCCCGTCCTTGCGCTCGGGAGGCAGCGCCCACAGCGCCTCCAGCTCCGCTCGCGCCTCGGGACGGGCACGCGACCAGGCCGCCATCACCGGGAAGGTGCGCCGGCCCTGGATGAAGTCGCAGTGCGCGGCCCAGTCATCGCCCCGCTGCTCCTCGAAGAGGCCGCTCAGCTCCCGCCGCAGCTCGTAGGCCAACCCAACGTTGCAGCCCACCCGCGCCAGCCGCAGCCGCAGCGACTCGTCCGCGCCGGCCAGCATCGCTCCACACACCAGCGCCGAGCAGAAGCCCTCGCGCAGCATTTTCAAGCGCGCCATGCGCAGGGTGTGGCGCACCCCACCCGGCTCCAAGGCCTGTCCGCCCTGCTGCACCGCGTACTGCCCCACCGCGGAGTAGCGGCACAGCCGCAGGTGGTACTCGCTGGCCTGCGCTGCCCCCGGCAGCTCCGAGCCCACCATCGTCTCCAGCGCCCGAGCGAAGAGGTGATCTCCCACCACCACGGCCAGGTGCTGTCCCGGACGGCCCGGCCCCAGCAGGTGGTGCATGGCCAGCCCACCCCGCCGCAGCACCGTGTCCTCCGTCACGTCGTCATGGACGAGCAGGAAGGCGTGCAGCAGCTCCAGCCCCGCGGCGAAGCGCCACAGCCCGGCCGGCACCACCGCCGAGCCCCGCGCCAGGCAGTAGCCAGCCAGCAACAGCGCCGGGCGCAGCCTCTGGGTGGGGCGCAACACGTACTCGCGGACGTGTCCCAGCGCCGCTGTCCAATGAATGTCCAACCCCGCCTCGTCCGGCAGCTCCAGCAGCTCGACGAGCGACCCCTCCACCTGGGCCTGCACCAATTTCAGCCACGCCTGCTCCACCGAGGGAGCCGGCATGGGCGGTGCGGCAATGAACGGCGTGGGGCCCATACAGCTGTCCTCCCGAACGGTGGGTACCTTCGAGCTTGGAAGTAATCTTTGTGTCCAGCCCTTGTCAAGACTATGTCTAAGGTTCGTACAAGCTTTGTCCACGGGAGTCCCTGATGACCACATGGATTGCAGGCATGCTGACGACCGCCGTACTGGCCACGAGCCCGACGCTCACCACCGAACCCCGGGTAGGGCCGATGAACGCAACCTTGCGAGGCTCGAACGGAAAGGAAGTGGCGCTGTCCCGGTGGCGGGGGAAACCGGTCATTCTCTTCTACGAGGACCGTCACTCGACGACACTCAACGCGGCTTTCAAGGAGGCCCTCTTCGCACGGGGCCAGTCCATGGGCCTGCTCGACGCGGCGTGGGTGGTGGCGGTGGCCAACCTGGAGTCGTTCAACTTCTTCCCCGCTCGGGACATCGCGCTGTCGTACGTGCGCGACGAGGAGAAGAAGTGGGGCATTCCCATCCTCGTCGATTTGAAGGGAACCCTCGGGGCAGCGCCGTGGAACCTGCCCACGAAGACGTCCTCCGTGTTGCTCCTGGACGAGCAGGGGAGTGTCGTCTTCCGCTACTCAGGGCGCATGGACGCGGAGGACATGGAGACGTTCTTCCAAGCGCTCGCTACCCTACTCGGCCGGGACATTTCGCCGGGGGCGCATCCGTGAAGATTGCGATGACGGGAGCGAGCGGTTTCCTAGGCCCTCAGCTCGTCGAGCGGTTGCTGGAGCGGGGCCATGGCGTGCACGTGCTGGCGCGCGACGTGAAGCGCACACTGGCGCGTCTGCCGACGGGCGTGACGGGCTCCTACTTCGACGCGGCCACGCCGCTGGCGCCGGACGCGCTGGGAGGAGCGGAGGCGGTGGTGCACCTTGCGGGCGAGCCCGTGGCCCAGCGGTGGACGGAGCGCGCGCGCCAGCGCATCCACGACAGCCGGGTGGTGGGCACGCGGCTGCTGGTGGAGGCCATGCGAGCAGCGGGCACGGTGCGGCACTTCGTGTCCGCGTCGGCCATTGGCTACTACGGCGGAGACCGGGGTGCGGAGCCGCTGACGGAGAGCAGCTCGCCCGGAGAGGACTTCCTCGCGCGGGTGTGCCGAGCCTGGGAGGCCGAGGCGCTGGAGGCAGCCGCGTCGGGCATCCGCACGGTGGTGCCGCGCATCGGCGTGGTGCTGCACCCGGAGGGAGGCGCGCTGAAGAAGATGCTGCCCGCCTTCCGGTGGGGTGTGGGTGGACGCATGGGCTCGGGGCAGCAGTACATGAGCTGGGTGCACCGCGACGACGCGCTGGGACTGCTGCTCTTCGCGCTGGAGCAGCCGGAGCTGCGCGGGCCGATGAACGTGACAGCGCCGGAGCCAGTCACCAACGCGGAGCTCGCACGGGCGTTGGGAGCGGCACTCCACCGGCCGGCGGTGCTGCCCGTGCCCTCGCTGGCGCTGAAGGTGGCGTTGGGAGAAATGTCCGAGGCGGTGCTGGGAGGTCAGCGCGTGCTGCCCCGGCTCGCGCAAGAGTCGGGCTACCGCTTCCAATACCCCGAGGTGCAGGGGGCACTCCGGGCGCTCCTCGGGTGAGGGAGCGGCTTCACGCTTCTTTACAGACGAAGGAGTTGCAGCGCCTGGAGCGCCGGTAAGTAATCAAGGCCTCATGACTCCCGTGCTGCGCTTCGCCCTCTTCTTCGGAATCCTGTCGTTGTTGGTGGTGTCCGGTCACGTCTACCTGTACCGGCGCCTCTTCCGGGACACGGCAAGGCACTCGGCCTGGCGCAGGGTGGGCGTGGGCGTGATGGCGCTGCTGGCCGCGACGCTGCTCGGCTCGCGGATGCTGACGTACCTGTGGCCCTCGGAGGCGACGGCCCTGGTGGAGCAGGTGAGCTGGTTCTGGATGGGAGCGGCCACCTACCTGCTGCTGGCGGTGCTGTCACTGGGCGGCGTGCGCACGCTCTCCGGGTGGCTGAAGCGCCGGCGCGCGGTGGAGGCGGCTCCGGCCCCTGTGTCCGAGGAACGGCGGGAGTTCCTCGCCCGAGCGACCGCCGGAGCAGCGCTGGTGGCCACAGGGGGCATTGCCAGCTACGGCGTGTGGCGCGCCTACCACCCACCGGTGGTGAACGAGGTGGCGGTGAAGCTGCCCGGGCTGCCCAAGGCGTTGGATGGCTTCACGATCATCCAGCTCAGCGACATCCACGTGGGCCCGCTCATTCAGCGCCGCTTCATGGACGCGCTGGTGGCACAGACCAACGCGCTGAAGGGTGACCTGGTGTGCATCACGGGCGACCTGGTGGACGGCAGCGTGGAGGAGCTCGGCTTCGCGGCGGGCGCGCTGCGCGAGCTGCGCTCGCGTTACGGCACGTACTTCGTCACGGGCAACCACGAGTACTACTCGGGAGACGAGGAGTGGAGCGACGCGCTCACGCGCATGGGGATGACGGTGCTGCGCAACCGCCACGTGCGCATCGGCGAGCCGGGGGCCTCGTTCGACCTGGTGGGCGTGGATGACTGGGGGGCGCAGCGCTCGGGCTACCCACGCGAGCGCAGCTATGACCTGGCGGCGGCCACAGCGGGGAGGGACTCCTCACGAGCCTCGGTGCTGCTGGCGCACCAGCCCGCGGGTTGGCGCGAGCAGGCGTTGAAGGCGGGCATGGGTCTGCAACTCTCCGGGCACACGCACGGCGGACAATTCTTCCCCTTCAACCTCGCGGTGGCGGCCATCTGGGAGCACGACGCCGGGCTGTTCCGCGAGGGCGACAG
Source organism: Archangium minus (assembly GCF_044360475.1). Lineage (NCBI taxonomy): Bacteria > Pseudomonadati > Myxococcota > Myxococcia > Myxococcales > Archangiaceae > Archangium > Archangium minus. The sequence goes on along the minus strand of NZ_CP043494.1, from coordinate 1,794,169 downwards.
CTCCATCTACGTGAGCCGAGGCACGGGCTTCTGGGGCCCGCCGCTGCGAGTGGCCGCGCCGCCGGAAATCGTCAAGGTGACGCTGCTCGCCTGAGGCTAGAGGGTGACGCAGCACATCCACGGTGGGTAAAATGCGCACTGGGATGCGCAAGGCAGCGGCGAAACGGGAGATCAAACAGGAGCGCGCGGCGCGGACGCGGTTGGAAATCATGGAGGCCGCCATCACGCTCTTCGCGCGACGGGGCATCCTCGCGACGACGATGTCGGAGCTGGCCAAGGCCATCCGGATGACGCCTGGGGCGCTCTACTGGCACTTCCCCACGAAGGAGGATCTGCTGCTCGCGGCCATCGAGGAGCTGCACGAGCGCTTCCTCAGCGAGTTCCAGGAGCTGTCGAACGAGCAGCGCCGGCTGACGGCGCGGCAGCAGCTCGAGGCGTTCCTCGGACGGGGGCAGCAGTTCCTGCGCTACCACCGCGAGTACGGCATCTTCTTCGGGATGGTGGCGGTGGAGTCGGCGTACACGAACGACCGCGTGGCCGAGTCCATCCGGGAGAAGCTGGAGGTCTACGTGGGGGTGCTGGAGAACATCATCCACCACGGCCAGCACAGGACGAAGGAGTTCCGCACGGACGTGGACGCGCACGTTGCCGCGCACAGCATCTTCGGCGGCTTCATGGGCACGCTGCTGCACCAGAACTCGTTTCGCGAGTCGGTGGCGTACGACCCCGTCCTCACGACGTGGCTGATGCTGACGGCGGACGGCATCAACCCCAAGCGCTGAGCGGTATCCGCGCCCTTTCCTCCCCCGGAAACGACAACGCCCCCCGCGTCACCCAGACAGCGTGACACGGAGGGCGTGAGCACCTCACCGGCCCGCCCGCCTCACGGTGGAGGCGAGCGGACCCGGCATCCGCTCAGGGACTCAAGGAGCAGTCGGTGCGCCCGGAGTGGGCGCGGCCGTCAGCTTGAAATCGTCCACGTTCGAGTCGGAGTCCTGCGCATTGGGCGTGCGGGACAGCGAGCCAGCGCTCGACGAGTCCTCCAATTTGTTGGTGGTGGACGTGGTGCCCTCCAACAGATCGAACTTCGTCGTCGTCTCCTTGATCGTGCATTCCGACATGTCGCCCTCGTAGGCCAACGAGTCGACGATCGAGTCCGTCGCCTTGTTGTAGATGGCCACGGCGTCGGGCGAGCCATTCTGGATGATGTCCGTTTCGGCACCCGAGCTGGACTTGATCGCGAGCGTCTTCACCGTGGGGGAGGCAGGCACCTTGGCGATGAGCTTGGCCGAACCGACGACGAGGTACTCACCCGCCCCCAGTTCGCCGAGCGGAGCCAACTCGGCCCTGTGGTACTCGGCGAAACCGCTACCATTGACGAAGACGAGGACCATGTCGGCCAGCGAGATGGGCGCACTCGAGGAGTTGTAGATCTCCACGAACTCCTCCGAGTCGCCGGCTCCGGGCATGTCGTAGTCCACCTCGTTGATGACGAGCCCCTTCCTGGTGCTGGACACCGTCACCGGAGTGGAGAGCGTCGTGCCGTCGTAGGTGGCGACGAAGGCGCCACTCGCCCCTTCGGTATTGGAGGTGGCGGTGAACGTCACCTTGCCCGAGGTCTGGCCCTCGGCGATGAAGACCGTCGCGGAGCTGAGCGAGCCCAGGCCGGTGGCGGGCGTCAGGGAGACGGCGACCGTGGCACCACCGGCCTCCGCCTTCTTGTCCAGCGACACGGTGAACTCCTGCGTTGCCCCCGGCACCACCCTCGGGTTCGTCGGGCTGATGCTGGCGAGCTTCGGGTACGGCAGGAGCACCGACACATTGGCGGTAACCTTTTGCGTGCCGATCGAGGCAGTTACCGTCCCCTCACCGTAGCCCGCGGCATCCGCGGTGAAGATGAAGGAGGCCGAGTCGCTGCCCTTGGGCACCACCACCGTCGAGGGCACCGTCCCAAAGAGCGCTCCCGCCGAATTGGGCGCCGCCGCGAGCTTCACCGTCAGGTCACCCTCCGCCACCTTGTCCAGCGTCACCGTGAATGTCTGGGTCGTGCCCTGGACGACGGTCGCCGTAGGCGGAGTCAGGCCGCTGAGCGCCGGGAAGTTGTCGGTGAGTCGGACCTCGGCCGTCTTCTCGATCGAGCTGCCACTCACCCGGGCCGTGATGGAGCCCGAGGCCGGAACGGACGCCGCCGGGTTGGGCATGAAGGTGAAGGTGACCACGGTGGCATCAGTCCCAACCTCCACCGTCGAGGGCTCCACCGTTCCGAGTTCCGCCGGCATCACGACGACCTCGAGCGTGGTACCCGCGGGCGCCGGGATGTCGAGGGTGGCGGTGACCGTCACATTGAGGCCCAGCTTGGTCACGAGAGGGTCAGGCGTGAGCGTCTCCAGTGCGGGCAGCTCGCTGGTAGCCAGCACACGCACCGTGTTCTCCAGGCTCACCGTGCCAAACTTGGCAGTCAGCTTCACACTGGCGGCCTGGGCCTTCGAGATGAACTTCACCGCGGCGCTGGTCTGCCCCTTGGGGATGACCACCTTGCCGCCATTGGCAACCTCCAGCGCACCCGAGTTGGAGGAGGTGACGGTGACCTCGATATCCTCGGCATAGGGGCTTGCCACGGAGACGCTGAGCAGTCCGCCCAGAGTGGTGCACCCGGCAGGAGCGCACGAGGGGTCCACGCGGGTGAACAGGCCTTCGGGGCCGAAGCCAACGAGCGCAGGCGGGGGGCCGAGCAGGTCGTCCGCATTGCGCGGCTCCACCTTGGAGTTGCTGTTGCGCCAGGTCAGCACGCCACGGACCCGGTGGAACTCCGTGCCCACCGCCGGCAGGGGCGAGACCTTGAAGAGGAAGTCATCCACGTACACCCCATCCGTGCTGCTCCCCTTGGTGTTGACGAAGAACTCGCCATAGGCGGCGTCCTGCTTCGTCACGACGACGTCAGTGAGCTGCACCAGCACGCCCTCGAGCGCCTCGGCGCGCGAACCACCCGTAACCACCTCGTCCGGGGTGACGGAGACGGGCGCCGGCACCTCGTGGATGAGGTCGTCATCCAGGACCGTGATGAAAGCGCTCACGAGCTCGAGCTGCCCGTAGAACTGCTTCAGCACAGCGTTCTCAATGCGGATACGGTTGCCGACCTTGGGCGTGATGTTCGAGGAGTAGACGTAGAGACCGGACCAATCCACACCACCCTTGGCCCGAGTCTCATCGTCGACCTGGATGAAGTAGCTGGGATTGGTGCCACCCGTCACCGCCGTCACGATCGCGCTGGGAATGGTGACCGTGTAGGCGCGGAACGGGTACTTGCCCTCCACCGGCTTCTTGAGGTCGTAGATGGTGACCGGGCAGAGCACGTCATCCGGGTCCGCCGTGAGGCAGGCGTCGCACACGTCACCGCGGCCATCCTTGTCCGTATCCGTCTGGTCCGGGTTGGCGACACCGGGGCAGTTGTCGGCGGGCATCAGGATGCCATCACCGTCCTCGTCCGCCGGATTGGCGGCCGTGCACGTCGTGGAGCCGGCGTCGAGCGGGCAGGGATCGCACGCATCACCGAGGCCGTCGTTGTCGGTATCCGCCTGCTTGCCATTGTCCATCGGGCGGATGGGGTTGAAGATGATGGGGCAGTTGTCCTGGGCGTTGGCAATGCCGTCGCCGTCATAGTCGGTGAGCCGACGCATGCCGGTATAGACGGTGGAGCCGTTCACCGAGGCCGCCGGGGTCGAGGCGTTGCGCTGCGGCTCGCAGGTGGGCTCGTTCGTCGGCTGCGAATCGGCGCAGAAGAAGAGCGCATAGGAGGACTTGTTGGTTTCCTTCAGTGAGGCGAATGTCTTGCCCGTCTCCGACTCCACGCACGCCGCCTTGGCGGTGCCGCACACCGGGATCTCCTCACAGGCCTTCGCAGCGCCCGCCGTCAGCGCGGCCACCACGGCCTTATCACCATAGAGCGGCTTGCCACCGCGCACGGTGAGAACCACGTCCTCCGGATGGGCGGCGATGACGGCGCGGTGCGGCGACTTCGTGAAGGAGTTGAGCTTGTAGATGGCCAGGTCCGCCACCTTCCCCTTGGCGATGCGGCCCACCTTCTCCCAGGTCTCCGTCGCATCCGCGGCGTTCGCGGTAACCATCCGCCACAGCTCTTCATCCGTGAAGGCCTGCGAATAGTGCGCCTGGTTCAGGTAGTCCGCGCACTGCAGCTCGCGCAGGAGGTTCATGGAGCCCAACTGCAGTCGGTGCGTACCCAGCGCGATGTTCACGCCCAACTGCTTGTAGGCGGTGACCATGGACGTGTCGCCGTACAAGGACACGTTGGCACGGGGCGACCAGACGAGGCTCGTGCCACGCTCGGCCAGCTTGGAGATCTCCGCTGCCGTGAGGGCCATGCCGTGGAGGATGGCCGTGTGCGAGGTCAACAGGTCCTGGCTGTCCTCGCCCTGACCGGACAGGCAGCGGAACTCGTTGTACGCCGACTCCTCGATGCCCTCGGCCACGTTCGCCAGGTAGGCAGAGAGCGCCGGGATGTCATCCGGCGTCTTGATGGTCGGGTAGCCGCACCCGTTCGTCAGCTCCTTGCCACTGCTGTCACCGAGCGGAGCGCGCTCGAAGGACAGGCTCGGCTCGCGCAGGCCTTCCTGGCTGAAGCTGGTGGACCAGGGCGCGGCGGCCAGCTCGCGCAGCAAGCCCTTCCTGCCGCCAGAACCGGCGAGCGAGGTCGTACCGGCCATCACCTGGCGCAGCTCGGCCCAGTGCAAGACATTGTCATCGCTCGTGTCGCGAGCCGCGGTCAGCGGGGTGTGGCCATCGTTGCCCCTGTCCCAGTCGTAACGGTGCTCATAGCGCTCGTCCGACCCGGCCTCCGGCGTCAACTGGACGCTGAGGCGGTCATTCGCGTTGATGAGGCCCGGAGAGATGACACCTGCCGGGCAGGAGATGCGCACGGCTCCGGCGGCCTCCGCCTCGCCCGAGCAGTCGCACGCCGCGCACGTGATGGTGCCCTCGGCGTTCACCAGCACCTGGCCCCCACTCAGCGTCTTGCCGTCCATCAGCACCACGCCCATGTAGAGGCGCGCGCCGTTGGCGGTCCCCTCGGGAGGAATCACCTGGCAGGTGGCTCCAGCCTCCGGCTGCGGCAGGCTCGCCGCCCCGGGGCACTGCTCCACCGGCGACGGCGGGAGCGCGCAGGAGTTCGTGCACTCGTCACTGTCATTCTTGTTGCCGTCGTCGCAGGCCTCCCCAATCTCCCGGATGCCGTTGCCGCACTCGTGCAGAATTTCCTGTCCCGGCGGGGTGATGCTGCAGTCGTTCTGGCAGCCGTCACCATTCTTGGAGTTGCCGTCGTCACACGCCTCGCCTACCTCGACCGAGCCATTGCCGCAGACGCCCGCGACGGGGGTGCATTGGCTGGAACAGCTATCTCCGTCGGCGGTGTTGCCGTCGTCACATTGCTCCTTGCCTTCGACGCGGCCGTCGCCGCACACAGGATCAGAACCCGGGCACGCTGTGAGCAGGAGGAGTCCTGTACTCAACAGTGCCAGGAGATGGCGTGGGTTGTTGCGCATGCAGTCCCTGGGGGGTTGTGGGTTGGACTGGGCAGTGGGCTCCGTCATTGTGACGACTGCTTGAAGCCCACTGAAACATTCGAGCGACACCTTACGCCGGAGGTGAGCCAAGGAAAAATCCGTGCCCCTTGGTTGGATGCCTGCTCATGCCCGCGTCCGCTCCTCTCAAACGCGCACTCTTGGACAGCCCCGCGACCCTGGATCAGCGATCTGTAGCGCTCAAGCGCCGAAGATGATTGGCTCTCCTCCCATGGCACGCGCTCTGCTGCTCTCGCTGCTCGTGCGGCAGCACCTCGCACTCAAGGAGAAGTTTCGTGCCCGTTACCCACACTGTTGGTTGGTGTGGGAGGCGGGGGTTTGGAACGTTCCGGAAAGCAGCGAGCAGAATCACGGCACCACCCGGCTACCCACCTCGGAGCTCTACGACTGTCTGCCCTCGGGGGACGCGATGTGCTTCGAGCTGGCCCCCGTCCCCGGGAGGAACGAGCTGTCGCTGGGACGGGCCTCGCACAACACGTTCGTCATCAACGACGCCACGGTGTCACGCGAGCACCTGGTGCTCCATGTCCGGCCGGACGGAGGCTGGGAGGTGGAGGCGCAGGCCCAGGGGGGGCCGGCGCTGCTCAGTGGGAAGCTGCTGCGGCCCGGTCAGCGCACGCCGTTGGAGTCCGGCATGCAGCTGCAGCTGGGTGACGTGCGGCTCACCTTCCACGATGCGGACAGCTTCCACCTCCGCATGGGACATACGGCCGCGCTGATGCTGGCCACCCAGCGAGGCCCCCGAGAGAGCCCGGCCTGAGCGGCCGGGCGCCGGGCCCTAACGGATGGTCCCCAGGGTCGTGGGACGCGGCTCGGGTGCGGTGGCGGCGTAGATGACGCCACCGGCGATCACCGCCACGGCCCCTGCCCCCGCCCACACCCACCACTTCTTCGCCAGACTGTCTTCGCTCTTCATCTCGGCCTGCGTCGACGCCGTGGCCCGGGGCGCGAGGGTGGACTTGCGATCGCTCTGCTGCTTCACCCGGCGCGCGGCAGCGGCCTCCGCCTGTGCCCGCAGGGCCGCGGCCCTCGCCTGATCCCTCGCCGTCTCCTCCCGAGCCAGGCGCCGCTCCTGCTCGAGGCGCACTTCCTCGTCCATCTCCGCGATGAGCTCGCGCACCAGCGGCGCGTTCGACGGCTCCTCCTTCGAGAGCGACAGGTAGCGCCGGTAGAAGAAGGCGGCCCGCTCGGGGCGGCCCAGCTGCCGGTGGCACTGGGCGATGTTGAAGAGGAACCCCGGCAGCGGCTTCAGCCGGTACGCCTCGCTGTAGGCGTCCAGGGCCTTCTGGAACTCGGCCAGATCGTAGGCGAGGTTGCCCTCGGCGAACTTCGCACGCGCCTGCGCCTCACCATTGCTCCGCGACTCCATGCTGGCGGCGGAGGAGGACAGGGGCGACACGGCGAGCGCCACTGCCACCAGCACCGGCAGCACGGAGCGCTCAGTGAGCGAACGGATCAATGACATCATCACGAATTCCTGAGTTCTTCTTGCGCGGAACGTGGGAACGGGAGGGACTCCGCCCCTCCCCGCGCTGTGGCCGCACCTCCACTGGGACGAGCGGCACCTCGAGGGTCGCAGGCGAATCGAGCCGCACCTTATGCTCGCTCGGAGCGTAGCCCGCCAGCTCAACCCGCAGGCCCAGGGGTGCGTCCGCGCGCGGCTGCTGCGTCACCAGCGGCGTCACCCCGAGCACTTCCCCCGTGTCGGCGCGCAACACCCGCGCGCCCGCGGGCAAGGAGTTCACGGTGAGGGTAATGGAGGCCGGCGCGAGCTTCTCGACCACAGCCTGCGCCTCCACGGCCGTCGGGGCGCCACGCTCCACCGCCCGCCAGAGAACGAAGCCCGCGCCCAGCACGGCCAGCGCGCCCATCGCGATCGCCAGCCATGGGCGCTGCGAACCGGACAAGCCCGCGGGCACCGGCATGGGCACCGTGGGCCGCTCGCTCTCAGAGCGCGCCAGCTCCGCCCCCGTGTCCGTCAGCAGCGCCGTGATGACCTCGGCGAGCTGCTGGGGCCGCTCCTCGGGCTCCTTGGCCAAGCAGCGCAGCGCGAGCTGGGCCAGCGCCTGCGGCATCGGCTCGCCCGCCGGGGTGTGCGAGGGCAGCTTCGGCGGCGCCTCGGTGAGGATCTTCACCATGAGCTGGCCGAAGTTGGACGCCACGAAAGGGGGGTGCCCACTGAGCATCTCGTAGAGGACGGTACCCACCGCGTAGACGTCCGCGCGATGGTCCACGGGCAGCCCGGCGGCCTGCTCCGGCGACATGTACGTGGGCGTCCCAATGAGGGTGCCGTCCAACGTCCCGCTGGTGCCCTCGGGCGTGATGACCTTGGCCACCCCGAAGTCGAGCACCTTGACGAAGTCCGCCTGCCCACCCTTGTGGGTGACGAAGAGGTTGTCCGGCTTGACGTCCCGGTGCACCACCCCGAGCTGGTGTGCCGCCCCCAGCGCCGCGCACACCTGAACCAGGATGCGACGCATGCGCGTCACGGTCAGCTGCTCTTCCTTGAGGAGCGCCGACAGGCTCTGCCCCCGCAGCAGCTCCATCACGCAGTAGACGCGTCCGTTCTTCGCGTCCTCTACGAAATCGAAAATCTCGACGATGTGCTCGTGGTTGATCTGATTGACGGCGCGCGCCTCCTGGAAGAAGCGCTGCACGAAGCTGGCGTCATGGCCGAAGGCAGAGCGCAGCACCTTGAGGGCCACCTGACGTCCCAGCCGAACGTGCCGGGCCTGGAACACCTGCCCCATGGAGCCCTCGCCCAGCAGACGCTCCAATTGATAGGTGCCCAGGACATCGCCTTCCTGGAGCTCGCGATTCACGACGGTGCTACCTCCAACGGCCTGGAAGCTGCCGGAGAGCACCGTACTCGAGATGACATCGTCGCCGCCCATTGGCGGCAAACCTTTCCATCCTCTCATCTCCCGGCAAGCCATTCGGGAAAGGTTGTCGCCAGGATGACGACTCTTCTGTCCCGCGGATGGCACGGTGCGCCATCCGCGGGTGGTCAGAAGTGAGGAGAGGCCCGCCTTCAGGAGGCGGACCTGCGCACTGCCGCTACAAGGGACGGCTAGTTACACGAACCACCCGACGCACACGTGCCCGTGCCACCACCACCCGGCTTGGTGCAGCTCTTGCCGGTACAGTCGTTGTCGGCACAGTTCAGCTTCCCGTCGCCATCGTTGTCCACACCATCGGCGCAGGCGGTCTCGGTCTTGCTGCCGCCCGAGCAGACGCAGCCGCCGCCACACGACTTCGTGTTGCAGTCGGTGGTGTCGGCGCAGTCCGTCTTGGAGTCCCCGTCGTTGTCGGAGTTGTCACTGCAGGTGGTCTCCGTCTTCACCCCGGACGTGCACGTGCAGCCGGTGCCGCACGTCTTGCAGTCGGTGTCGGCGCAGTCCGTCTTGGAGTCCCCGTCGTTGTCGGCGTTATCGTTGCAGGTGGTCTCCGTCTTGCTGCCGGCCGAGCAGACGCAGCCGGTGCCGCAGGTCTTGCCGTTGCAGTCCGTGGTGTCGGCACAGTCCGTCAGGCTGTCGGCGTCATTGTCCTTCGTGTCCCAGCAGGCGCTCTCTACCGGAGTCGTGCCCGAGCACATGGTGCCGTCGCCCCGCTCCTTGCCGTTGCAGTCCGTATCCTGGCAGTCGGCCTTGCCGTCACCATCGTTGTCCTTGCCGTCCCCGCAAGCGCTCTCCACCCGCGTCGAGCCCGAGCACGAGGTGCCGTCACCCAGGTCCTTCCCGTTGCAGTCCGCGGTGTCGGCGCAGTCCTTGAGGGAGTCCCCGTCGTTGTCGACGTTGTCGTTGCAAATGGACTCGCTCTTCGCGCCACTGGTGCAGGAGCAACCAACGCCGCACGACTGGCCGGAGCAGTCGTTGGTGTCCGCGCAGTCCGTGAGGCGGTCCCCGTCGTTATCCGCGTTGTCGCCACACGAGGTCTCCGCCTTGCCGAAGTTCCGGCACTCGCAGCCGGTGCCACAGGACTTGCCGCCGCAGTTGTCATCGAAGCAGTCCTCCGAGCCATCCCCGTCATTGTCGGACCTGTCGTCGCAGACAGTCTCCGTCCTGGCGCGGCCCTGGCAGACACAGCCGGTGCCGCACGACTGGTTGTTGCAGTCGCTGTCCGCGCAGTCCTTGAAGGTGTCCGTGTCATTGTCGAGGCCATCGCTGCACACGGCCTCGCCCTGCTTGCCGCCGATGCAGATGCAGGTAGCGCCACACGACTGGTTGTCGCAGTCCTCGCGGTCCGCGCAGTCCGCGGTACCGTCCCCGTCATCATCGGTGCCGTTGGCGCAGTCCAGCTCCCCGCGCGCCTTGCAAGCCCCCGCGACACACGTCTGCTCAGCGTCGCAGGGCTTGCCGCACCCGCCGCAGTTGGCGCTGTCGGTCTGGAAGTTGAAGTCCTCGTCCGTCTTGCCGTCGCAGTCGTCATCCTGACCGTTGCACAGCTCGGCGGGCGGGTTGGCCAGGTTGTCCAGCTGGCCATCACAGTTGTCGTCCTTGCCGTTGCACACCTCGGCGGTGGCCTTGCAGCAGAAGCCGCTCTGGCCCGTGCGGGCCATGCACACCACGCCGTCCTCGGCGCAGTCGGCGTCCGTGTCGCAGCTGAAGACGGTGTCGTCCGGAAGCTCCGGCACCCAACAGCCCGCGGCGGAGACCGCGAGCACCCAACAACAGAAGAGGGAAGAAATGGCCTTCATGTTCAGAAGCTCCCGCCAAGCACAAAGTGGAGGGCCGTGCTGCTGGTGCCCGTCCCGCTGGAAACGGGGGCCACCGTGGAGGACGCCGGCGTCGAGCGCTGCGGGACAATGAGGAGCCACAGCAGGCTGCCGCCGGCCACCGCGCCGCCTCCCGCCATCAGCGCCGTGGAAAGCATCGACTGCTGACGGGCGGCCAGGTAGTCCTTCCGGGAGATGTCCATCACGCCATCCCCGTTCGCGTCCTGCGCCTTGCCCTGAAGGCCCATGCCGAGCGCCACGCCCGCGCCCGCCGCCGCCAGGCCCAGCACCGTGGTGTAGAGGGCGGGACGGCTGAAGATGGAGGGGCCGCTGGAGGACTTGCGCCGGGACTTCTTCGCGCTCGCCACCGCGTCCGAGGGAGGGCCTTCCGGCGCGGGGCCGTTGAGCTCCAGCCGCACGGACACCTCCTGCGTCTCACCCGAGGCGAGCGTCAGCGTCTTCGTATAGGTGGAGTATTCGTCAGCCTCCACGATGAGCTGCACCTCACCGGGCGGCAGCTTCGCCTCGACGTTGCCCACGCCCAACATGCGCTCGCCCACGCGCACCACCGCCTGGGACACGTTGCAGGACACCTTCAGCAGGGCGCGCGGCCTGGCCAGCTCCGTCACCCGCTTCGACAGCACGGCGCCCGCCTCGCGGATGAAGTTGCTGTCGTTGGGCTTGCGGCCCGTCACCACGTCCGTCTCCACCACGCCCCGGTCCCGGTCGTACGTCCACAGCCGCAACGTCCAGCCCTCGTCCTCGAGCGCCAGGCGCGCCGTGGTGAGCAGGTCCGCGTCGAGCGTGTCCGCGGGCCCGCTCAAGCACGAGGACTCCTGGCAGCGCAGGGCGGACGCGTAGTCCGACTCCAGCTGCTGCCGGACCTCGGCCGTCTCCGCGGCCCTCACCACTCGGCCGGTGCGAAAGGCCTGTGCCTGCAACCAGCCCACCCACCGCTTCGCCACCGCGGCGCCGGCGCGCTCGGGCGTGTCGAGGCCCACCAGCGCGAAGCGCGGCTGCAGATCCGCACCGGCGCTGCCTCCGCTCAAATCCAGGCCCAGGTTGCCGGAGTCCTGCGCGGCATCCTCACTACTGGCGTCCTGGGACTGCTCATTGGGGGTCTGGGTGTTCGAATCACCACCCGAGAGGTCGAGCCCGAGGCCCTCCTGGGCTCTGGCCGGGCCAGCGGCCAGCGCAAGCGCCAGCAGGCCGGCCACACACACGACAGGAGTACGCATGGGCCCTGTTCTACCCTGAACAGAGCCTGCTGCGGAGCACTCGTGCGGTCATTCCGCGCGGGAGGTCATCCTGCTCGGGAAGCGAGGTAGCGCACCAGGGCTTGAGCCTTGGGGATCAAAGTATCCACCTCGATGAACTCATCCACCGTGTGGAAGCCCTTGCCCCGAGGGCCCAGGCCGTCGATGGACGGAATCCCCATGGAGGACGAGGTGCTGGCATCCGAGCCCCCGCCCACCAGCGCCGCCTCGCCGTGGCCCAGCCCCGAGGCATGTGCGCACGTGCCGTAGGCGGCCATCAGCGCCGCGGAGGCCTCGGTGCGCTCCAGGGGCTCGCGTGCCACACCTCCACTCACCTCGATGCGAGTGCCAGGAACGCCGGCCGCGGCCTCCTCGGCCGCCTGACGGAAGCGCCGCACCAGCTCCTCGCCGTCCGCACGGGTGCAGAAGCGCAGGTCCACCTCCGCCACGCCGTGGTCCGGCACGGTGTTCTTGCCCTGGCCTCCCGTCACCTTGCCCACGTTGACGGTGATGCCGCGCGGGTAGTCGGTGAACTGCTGCACCCGGTCCACGAAGCGAGCGAGCGCCCAGAGCGCATTGGCGCCCTCCTGGTGGGCATTGCCCGCGTGGGCGGCCTTTCCATGCGCCACCGCCGTGGCCATGCCCGTGCCCTTGCGTCGGGTGATGATGGCGTCCCCGGCCCGGCCGGACTCGAAGACGAGACAGGCGCCCGCTCCAGCAATGGCCCGACGGATGACATCGGCACCCTCGGGCGAGCCCACCTCCTCGTCCGACACCACCACCAGGCGCAGCGGGGGCAGCCGCTCCAGTCCGCCCGAAGCCGCGAGCGCCTTGAGGGCCCAGGTGATGACGACGAGCCCGCCCTTCATGTCCAGCACGCCCGGGCCGCGCCGCAGCGCCCCGTCGCGCCGGTAGCCCTCGAACTTGCCCGGGGGAAACACCGTGTCCAGGTGGCCCACCAGCGCCACCGGCTCCAGCCCCGCCTTCCCTTGCGAACGGAAGACGAGGTGGTCCGCGTACCGCTTGCTCTGCACCACCTCGGCCTGGAGGCCGGGCATGGTCAGCTGCTCGCGCAGCAGGGCGCCGACCTTACGGCCGCCCTCCGCGTTCTCCGTCCAGGAGTTCACCTCCACCAGCGCGGCGAGCGCTTCCTCCATCTCCCCCAGCCTGCCCACCAGCCAGCTGGCCGCCGCTTCACCCATCTCGCGCATCGTCCTTGGCCTCCCACCGAAAAGCTTCACCCCCGGGGTGCATCCCCGGTTGCAACCCGGGCATACGTCAGGCCCCCGGCTCCAGGGAAGGTGCCCCGGCGCCCGCTCGCCCGGCGCACCAGCGAAGGCCGCCCAGGGGAAGGAAGCTTGCCGGGGCCGGTGGGGGTCCGCACCTCAAGCTCAGGAGGATGAACGATGGCGGACGCGCTGTGGATATTGGTGGCCAATGGGAGCCGGGCCAAGCTCTTCGCGACGGATGAGCGGGCCGAGAGGTGGGAGTTGCGCGAGGAGTTCCTTCACGAGGAGAGCCGCTCCATGTCCCGGCAGCTGCTCAACCAGCCGGACAACCCCAACGCGGGCTCCCTGCACAAACCCCAACCCGAGAATCAGCCCGATGCGCGCCAGCAGCTGGAGCATGATCGCTTCGCCCGCGAGCTCTCCGCGCGCTTGGAGCGGGGCCTCAACGACCATGCCTACGACAGGCTGGTGATCGCCGCTCCGCCGGGGTTCCTCGGCCTGCTGCGCAAGCTCATCAGCCCGCGCGTGCACCAGCGGCTCATGCTGGACATGCGGGCCGACTACGTGAACGTGCCCGAGCGCGAGCTGCCCGAGCGCATCCCGCTCTCCTAGGTAGGGAGGCGGGCAGGCGAGGCTCATACGCAGTAGTTCCGGCTCCCACCTGTGCTCACCCGGAGATGTGACCGCTTCCGTCGGGCGCGCTCCGTGGTACAGGTGGGAGATGCGTCAGGTGGGGGACACTCCAGTCCTCTCACGCGGCGCCCTCGGGCGGACGTAACGGATTCATGAGACCTTTCCTGATCAGCGGAACCCTCAAGCTGCGTGGCCGCCTGACGCTGTACGTCACCCTGCTGGCCGTCGCGCCGCTGCTCCTCTCCACCTGGGTGGGCTCGAACACCACGCAGCAGATGATGCAGGAGCAGGTGCACGAGATGCTCCGCATCGAGGCCCAGGGCCTGAAGGACCTGGTGGAGGCCTCGCTGGTCGAGCGCGAAACGAGCGTGCGCAGCTGGGCCGAGGACACGCTGCTGCGCGAGGCGCTGCTCACGGGGAGCTACGAGCAGAGCGACGCGGTGCTCTCGCGGCTGCAGCTGCGCTACACCACCTTCACGGGGCTCGTGCTCTTCGACGAGTCGGGCCGGGCCGTCTCCGCGAGCACGCCCGCGCTGAAGGACTCCTTCCTGGGCCAGGACGCGGCGGTGCGTGACACCCCCTGGTTCAAGGCGGCGCAGCAGGGACGCTTCACCAGCGAGACGCTCACGGAGGAGGACCCTGTCTTCGGCATGCAGGTGCTGCACCTGGCGGCGCCGGTGATGGAGTCTCGGGGCGGGCGGCGACTGGGCGTGCTGCTGGCGGCATATGACTGGGGCCAGATAGGCGAGGTGGTGAAGACCGCGCTGGAGCGCGCCCGCAAGCGCAAGAACGAGAGCTTCGCCCTGGAGGTTCAAACTGCCTCGGGCAAAGTGCTCTTCGACTCGCGGGGCCAGGACGCGCGGAGCATCCGCAACGCCGTGGCCGTCGAGGCCCTCAACGGGGAGGAAATCAAAGACGTGGGAGACGGCTGGCGCTTCGTGGCGCTGTCGGATCCTGAAGAGGTCTACGCCACGCTCCACAAGCTGCGCACCGGCACCGTGGCGGCGGTGATGGGCGTGGTGGCGCTGGCGGCCCTGGCCGCCTTCCTGCTGGCGCGCGGCATCACCCTGCCCATCACCCGGCTCAACCAGGCGGTGCGCCGCATCGTGCAGGAGGGAGACCTCACCCAGAAGTTCGACGTGCGCACCAAGGACGAGGTGGGTGAGCTGGCCGAGTCCTTCCTCCAGATGGTGGGCAACCTGCGCGAGACGACCGAAAGCCTGCAGCGCGGCACGCGCGTGCTCACCGACACCGTGGCCGAGCTCACGCGCGCCGCCGAGCAGCAGGAGAGCAACATCACCCGTCAGGCGGCGGCGCTGCAGGAGACGCAGGTGACGGCGCAGGAGATCAAGCAGACGTCGATGGTGGCCGCGGAGCGAGCCGGCGCGGTGCTCCAGGTGGCCTCGCGGGCCGAGGAGCTGGGCCAGGGCGGCGCGCTCGCGCTCACCGAGAGCATGAGCGGCTTCCAGACGCTGAGCGAGCAGGTGGACGACATGGCCCAGCAGATCAGCCGGCTCAACGAGCGCGCCCAGCGGATTGGTGGCATCACCCAGACGGTGAAGGGGCTGGCGGACCGCTCCAACATGCTGGCGCTCAACGCCGCCATCGAGGCGGTGCGCTCCGGCGAGCACGGCAAGGGCTTCGCCATCGTGGCCAAGGAGATTCGCACCCTGGCCAACCAGTCCATCCAGTCCACCGCCCAGGTGGGCACCCTGCTCGAGGACATCACCGAGGCCATCCTCCGGACGGTGGAGCTCAGCGAGCAGGGACAGGCGCGGATGGAGGCGGGCATGGTCCAGGCTCGCACCAGCGCCGACAGCATCCGTGCCCTGAGCAGCATCGTGCAGGACAACATGAACGCGGTGAGGCAGATCGCCAGCGCCGTGAGTCAGCAGAACGCGGGCATTGAGGAGATCTTCAACGCCATGACGGATCTCTCCACCATGATGCACGACACCATGGTGGGACTGCAGGCTTCCCAACGCGTCACCGAGGCGCTACGGGAGGTGGCCTCGCAAATGGAGCAGGTGGCGCGCAGCTACCGGGTATAACCACTGCCATGACCTCTCCGCTCCGCGCCGTCATCCTCGATCTCGGCAACGTCCTGGTCTTCCACGACAACGGCCTGCTCTTCCGCAAGCTGGGAGCACGCGCGGGACTGTCGCCCACGGAGACAGAGAGTCGGCTGCTCGCCACGAGCTGGACACCGGCCAACCGAGGCCTGCTGGGGGCCGAGGGCCTGCGGCGAGAGATCTGCCGCTCGCTGGGGGTGGACCTGCCGATGGACGAGTTCAACGCCCTGTGGAACTGCCACTTCACCGTGCACGAGGCGGTGCTGCCCCGGGTGGAGGGGCTGGTGGGGCGGGTGAAGCTGGTGCTGCTGTCCAACACCAACGTGCTGCACGCGGCCTAC
This sequence comes from Archangium minus, assembly GCF_044360475.1. Classification (NCBI taxonomy): domain Bacteria; kingdom Pseudomonadati; phylum Myxococcota; class Myxococcia; order Myxococcales; family Archangiaceae; genus Archangium; species Archangium minus. The sequence goes on along the minus strand of NZ_CP043494.1, from coordinate 1,778,330 downwards.
CTGCGGCCCCTGCTGCCGGTGTTGGAGCGCTTCGACAGCCTGGTGCTCAGCTGCGAGGTGGGCCACGTGAAGCCGGAGCCCGCCATCTACAAGGAGGCGCTCGCGCGCGCGGGCTGTGCCCCCGAGGAGGCCGCCTTCTTCGACGACGTGAACGAGTACGTCCAGGCCGCGAACGCGCTGGGCATGCGCGGCCACCTCTTCACCACCGCCCAGTCCTTCGACGCGCAGCTCAAGGCGCTGGGCCTGTAGGAGCGCCTACTTCTCGTAGCGCGCCACGGGCGGCTCGTTGCGGGCAGCCTCCGTCCAGGCCTTCAGCGCCGGCAGGGCCAGCACCGCGTCCCGGTAGGCGACGCACACCGCGTCCAGCTCCACGTCATAGGTGACGAAGCGCGTGACGACGGGCGCGTAGAAGGCGTCCGCGATGGAGAAGGCGCCGAAGAGGAACGGTCCGCCCTGCCCGAAGCGCGCGCGGCACTCCTTCCACAGCGAGGTGATGCGCGCGATGTCCTCGGCGACGCCGGGAGCACGGCCCTCCCCGGGCCGGCGGGCGCGGATGTTCATCCCCATGTTGTTGCGCAGGTTGGCGAAGCTCGAGTGCATCTCCGCGGAGACGGAGCGCGCGATGGCGCGAGCGGCCGGCGCCTCGGGCCACAGCTTCGCCTGGGGGAACTGCTCGGCCAGGTACTCGCAGATGGCCAGCGAGTCCCAGATGACGAGGTCCCCGTGCAGCAGCGCAGGCACCCGGCCGCTGGGCGAGTACTTCGTGATGTTCGCGGCGGTGTCCGGCTTGTCCAACTGCACCACCACCTCGCGGAAGGGCTGCCCGGTGTGGGCGAGCGCGAGATAGGGCCGCAGCGACCAGGAGGAGTAGTTCTTCGAGCCGACGACGAGGGTGAGTTCTTTCATGGGGGCGCACCTTAGCGCCCCCACTCCGAGGAGTGCTCAGCTCCGGGAGTTGCCTCTGTGCAATAGCCCGCGCAGGCGTGACATCCACGAGCGGCGGCGCCGACGCACGGGCGGATCAATGCGGTAGACGGGCACCGGCAGGCGGATGTTCTTCAAGTCGCTCCGGCCGAGCCGCACCACAGGCGCCAGCACCTGGCTGCGCACCTGCCGCACCACGGGCTCGCTGACATAGAGGGAACCGGGCCGGGCGAGCGACTCCAGCCGCGCGGCCAGGTTCACGCCCTCGCCAAAGATGTCTCCGTCGCGGTGCACCACCGAGCCCAGGTGGATGCCGATGCGCAGCTCCACCCGGCGCGAGGACGGCACGCACTCGTTGCGCGCGCACAGCGCCGACTGCAACTCCAGCGCACACGCCACCGCCGGCAGCGCCTCGTCAAACTCGACGAGGAAGCCGTCCTCCAGCCTCTTGATTTCGCGTCCTCCATGTCCAGACAGCAGACCGCGCACGAGCCTCCCATGCTCTTCGCGCAGCTCGTTGTTGAGCGCCTCGTCCCGCCGGGCTTCGGGGCTGAGCCCCACCATGTCCGTGAACATGATGGTTGCTACTTTCCTGGGTTCCGGTTGCGGTACCTCCGCCATCATCAACGCGTCTCCTTCCCCCCCGACCAGACAGATGCGAATGTTACCCGACCGATACTCGCTTGGTCTCCAGACCCCCCAGCCTGGCAAGCGGGTGAAACCCGGGCCGCCTTGAGCCCGGTCGGGACGAGGCGCCCGACACCTACGCCTCAACCCCACCTTTTGACTGCGATGAAAGTAATTCATCCCTAACGCAATGCACAACGAGGGGTGGGCTCATGACCCGGGAATGCGTCGGAGATGTGACATTTCAGTGACACGACTGTCCGCCTGTTACTGTTGAGTCCCGCCCATGTCCGCGCCCGAGGAAGAACAGGATGAACACGCCCCGCTCTGGCCACCGCTGCTGCTGACGCTGGGCGTGTTGGTGCTCGCCATCGAGGCGCGGCACCAGAAGCTGGCGCTCACCGCGCTGGCCACGTTCGTGTTGCTGCCCACGGTGTGGCGAGTGCTGAAGCGCCGGTGGGTGCGCGGAGACGTGATTCGAGGGCTCGGCATGGGGTTCATCGCCAGCCATGTGCCGCTGCTGCTCGGCGCGTGCACCACGCTGAATCGGCCCGAGTGCCGTATCCACGTGTGCATGGATGGCGTGCTCGCGGGAGCGCCCTACGTGCCCTGGGCTGGGGTGTTGGGCACCCTCCTGTATTGGGCTTGGACTCGGAGTCCGGGCGCGGGCCATCACTCTCCGTGAGAGCGCGGAGCGTCGCTTGCGGCACCTGACAACGCCGACCTAGCGTCAGGGCCCTTCGACCCCGCTGGGAGACCGCCATGGAGAACATCGGAAGCTGCTGCACGCTCGACCTCGACACCTTCCACAAAACGAAGGCGCACGTGTCCGCCAACCCGGAGGCCGGCAAGGGCCGCTTCGAGACGGTGACGGAGTGGCGCGATGGCGCCCAGGCGGTGACGCGGGCGCGCTCCTTCACGCTGGAGACCGACGAGCCCACGGCGCTGGGCGGCAAGGACCAGCACATTGACCCGATGGAGCTGCTGCTGGCGTCGCTGGGGACGTGCCTGACGATCGGCTGGGTGACGCAGGCGCGGATGCGCAACCTGGACTACCGCAACCTGCGCATCAAGGTGAGCGCGCCGTTCGACCTGCGCGGCTACCTCAACCTGGACCCGACGGTGCGCGCGGGCTTCTCCGAGCTTCAGTACACCGTCGAGGTGGACACCGACGCGGACGCGGCCACGCTGGAGGAGATCCGCAAGGCGGCGGAGAAGACCAGCCCGATGTTCGACAACATCCTCAACCCCACGGCCATCTCCGGCCGCGTGACGAAGCTGAGCGGCAACGTAGCGGCCTGACTCCCTCTCCCTCTGGGAGAGGGCCGGGGTGAGGGTCGTCCATCCCTCACCCCTGTCCCACTACTGCTGGTTGGCCCGCAGCTCCTTCACCAGCCGCGAAGCGCCGTAGATGTGCTCGAGGGCCCGCAGCAGCCCCTCGCCATGCACGGCCACAGCGCGGTTGGTCTCCGGCACATAGGCATAATCACCGCCGATCGACTGCAAGTTGCCGTCGAAGATAAGGCCCACCACACGCCCGTCGCGGTTCACCAGGGGCGAGCCCGAGTTACCGCCGATGATGTCGTTGGTGGTGGCCATGTTGAACGGCGTCTCGCCGGGCACCTTGCCCTGGGCCTTCATCCACGAGTCCGGGAGCCGGAAGGGCTCCTTGCCCGTGTGGCGCGCGTAAGCACCGGCGAACGTCGTCAGCGGCGGCACCTGCCGGCCGTTCTGCTCCCAGCCCTTCACCACGCCGTAGTTGAGGCGCAGGGTGAAGGTGGCGTCCGGGTAGCCCGAGGTGCCATAAACCGCCAGCCGAGCCTGCGCGAGCAGCTCGCCATTCTTGTTCAGCACGGACTCCACCGTGTCCTCGTAGCGCTTGCGCACCTCACGCGCCTGCGCGTCCACCCGGCGGGCCAGGAGGATCATCGGATCCTTCGACGCCTCCACCGCGGCCTTGCCGCCCTCGAGCAGCCGCTGGCGCTCCTTCACGTCGAAGAGCTTCGTGCCCTTCACCAGCACGCGGGCCAGCTCCTCTGGAGCCTCGCGGCCGAGCACCGTCTGGACGAAGGGATCATCCGCGCCCAGCGTCTCGCGCAGCTTGTTGAAGCCGAACGTCATCGAAAGGATTTCGTACTCCGGGGTGATGGGAGCCTCGCGAAGCAGCTGCTGGCGCAGCGCCGGGAGCTGACCCTCGGTGTACTCGCGCAACCGCTCCGTGTTGGGCTTGGGCCGCTCGTCGGCCGCGCGCACGAGGTGTCGTGCGATGTCGAAGAGCTCCGAGGCGAAGCCGTAACCGACCTCTTCCAGCCGGTACTCGGCCACCAGGGGGCGGTAGGCGTCCAAGGCGCGGGCGATGGCATCCCAGGCACCCGCGTGCTCCTTCAGCTTCGGGTCCGCGGCCACCTTGGCGCGCAGCTCCGCCTCGGCCTTGCGCTTGCTGGCGAGCAGCGAGGGCTCGGCCAGGGCCTGATGCCGCCCCCTCAGCCCCTTCAGCGCGTTCTCCACCGAGCGAAGCCTGGCGCGCGTGGTGCGGAAGCGCTCCGGCGAGGAGGAGGCGTACTCGCGCAACAGGCCCCGCCGCTCCGCCATGTAGAGCAGCGAGAACGGGAGCGACACGTCCCGCTCGAACTCCAGCTGCGCCACGGTGCTCTGGCGGTCCGTGGCACCCGGGTGGCCGGAGACGAAGACCAGGTCCCCCTCCTTCGCACCGTCCTTCGCCCAGGGCAGGTAGTCCTCGGTCTTCAGCGGCTGGCCGTTGGCGTCCCACACACGCAGGAAGGCCGCATCCAGACCGAAGCGCGGGAAGTTGAAGTTGTCCGGGTCCCCACCGAAGGCGGCCATGGAGAACTCGGGCGCGAAGGCCAGGCGCACGTCCTGGAAGCGGCGGTACTTGTAGAGCTGGTACTTGCCGCCGTTGAAGAGCGTCACCACATCACAGCGCAGCTCTGGCCCGGTGGCACACTCGCTCTCGATCTTCGACATCTCCGCCTTGAGGGCGGTGTTGAAGGCAGGGCCGCTCAGGCCCTTGGTGACGCCCTGGAGGCGCGCGGTGACGTCCGTCATCGCCACGAGCTGGTTGGCCTCCACCTTGGGACAGCGCAGCTCGTCCTTCAGCTCCTTCGCGAGGAAGCCGGTGGCCAGGTAGTCACGCTTGGAGGAGGACAGGTCCTGCACGCAGGAGCGAATGCAGTGGTGGTTGGTCATCACCAGGCCATCCGGCGACACGAAGCTCGCCGAGCACCCGCCCGCCAGCCGGACCGAGGACAGCCGCATGCGATCCAACCAGGCCTGCGAGGGCTCGAAGCCGTAGGCGGCCTTCACGGCCTCGCGGGGAAAGGCGTCATAGGTCCACATGCCCTCCTCCGCGGCGGCGGGAAGGGTCCAAAGGAAACCAAGAGCAAGCAATCGTCGCACGAGCGAGCATTCCTTCCGGTTTTGAGGAGAAAGGCGGGTGCCCGTTCTTGCCTGGGAGTGAAGCGACGTCAACCCGAGCGGACGGAAGGATGCACGTGGGGCTTGAGTTGGAAGCCGAGACCCCGGAAGGTTGGGAAGAATGGCGACGAAGCACCACATCTATTTGGTCCCCGGCTTCTTCGGCTTCGCCAACCTGGGAGAGCTGCTCTACTTCGGGCACGTGCGCGACTACTTCGTGGCGGAGATGGCGCGCCGCGGCGTGGAAGTTGAGGTGGTCCAGGTGCTCTCGCACCCCACCGGCTCCATCCGGACGCGCGCAGCAGATCTCTTCAAGGCCATCGAGGCCAGCGGAGCCAAGGACGACGACGGCCCCATCCACCTCATCGGCCACTCCACGGGAGGACTGGACTCGAGACTCTTCGTCAGTCCGAATGTCTCGCTGGGTGAAGGCATCGACGTGGAGCCCTACGCCCGCCGGGTGCGTACGGTGGTGACGGTGTCCACCCCGCATGCGGGCACGCCGCTGGCGTCCTTCTTCCTGGGACTCTTCGGGCAGAAGCTGCTGCAGCTGCTGTCGCTCTTCACCGTGTACGTGCTGCGCTTCGGGCGACTGCCGCTGACGGTGGCCTTCCGGCTCGGGAGCCTGCTGACGCGCTGGGACGAGCAGCTCGGGTTCCGCCCCACCATCCTGGACCAGCTCTTCGAGCAGCTCCTGGGAGACTTCTCCGTCGAGCGCCGGGAGGAGCTGGTCCGCTTCCTGGGCGACGTGGGCAACGACGCCTCGCTCGTCCCCCAGCTCACGCCCGAGGGCATCGACCTCTTCAACGCGAGCACCCATGATCGACCCGGGGTGCGCTACGGCTCGGTCATCACCCAGGCCCGGCCGCCGTCGTTCCGCGCACGCTTGAGCGCGGGGCTGGACCCCTACGCCCAGCTCACACACACCGTGTACTCGTTCCTCTACGGGCGTACCCAGAACATGCCCCTCACGGCGATTCCCCTGCACACGCCGGCGCAGATGGCGGCGCTGGTGGAGGCCTACGGGGCGATGCCGGGCCCGCAGGCGTGTGATGGCATCGTCCCGACGCGCTCACAGGTGTACGGGCGGGTGCTAGCGGCGGTCCGCGCGGACCACCTGGACGCCATCGGCCACTTCGACCAGCCAGCGCACCGGCCCCCGCACGTGGACTGGCTCATCTCGGGCTCCGGTTTCCGCCGGCTCCAGTTCGAGCGCCTGTGGAGCACGGTGGTGGATTTCGTCCTGCTGGAGACCTGATACACAACGGGCCCAGCCGTCGACCTGGAGTCCCGCATGTCCCCCTCTCTCCGTGACCTCACTCCGCCTGCTCGCCGGGCTTCGCGGGCGCTCGTGCTGGCGCTGCTCGCTGTCGTGACGGGCTGTGCCAGCGTGCCCGAGGCCCGTCCCACGCCACAGCCTGAGCACGTGCCCGTGCTGTTCGTGCACGGCACCGACGAAACACCGGGCTCCTTCTTCGCGATGAGGGATGCGTTCGAGGAGGCGGGGTGGCCGAAGGAGCGACTCCACGCGGTGCGGCTGCACCCCAACAACGGCCAGCTGCCCATCGAGGTCATGGCCTATCAGATCCGCCGCGCGGCGGAGGGCCTGCGCAAGCGCACCGGCGCCGAGCGCATCGACGTGGTGGCGTTCAGCCAGGGGACGCTGTCCTCGCGCTACTGGATGCAGGAGCTGGGAGGCCAGCCCCGCGTGCGTCGCTTCGTCTCCATCTCCGGGCCGCACCACGGCACGAGGGCGGCATACCTGAAAGCGGACCCCGCACTGGTCCAGATGCGCCCGGACAGCGACTTCCTGCGCGAGCTGAACCGCCGCGAGAACCCGTTCGGCGACACCGAGGTCTTCTCCTTCTGGACGCCGCTCGACAGCACCGTGGTCCCCGCCGACAGCGCGCGCCTGCCCGGCGCCACCGAGCGCACCTTCTTCGTACTCGCGCACCAGCTGATGCTGACCAACCCGGCTGTCATCTCCGCGACCGTGGAGGCGCTGGCGAAGAACTCGCCCCCGTAGCCCGCAGCAAGGGCTTGGTTGGTTGGCCCCTATCCTGCCTGGGCCCGCCGGTCCTTCGGGCGGACCCGCCCCGGGTTGGCGCGAGCCCCATTCGTCCCCACCGTCTACGACGAGACTGCCCACGGTCCTGCCGTGCGGAACCATGACGAGGGACGTATGACCACGAAGTTCCCCAGCCATATCAACCTGGCACGAGAAGTCCGCGAGGAGCTCGTCGAGCTGCTCAACACCTGCCTGGCCACTGCGATCGACCTGCACTGGCAGGTGAAGCAGGCCCACTGGAACATCCGTGGCCGCGACTTCATCAGCCGCCACGAGCTCTTCGACGATATCGCCGACCATGTGCGCAAGCATGCCGATGACTTCGCCGAGCGCGCAGGCAACTTGGGCGGCTACGCCGAGGGCACCATCCGTCTGGCCGCCAAGAACAGCGAGCTCGAGGAGTACGACCTGAACGCGGTGAACGGCGATGACCACGTCCGTGCGCTCGTGGACCGCGTCTCCAACTACGCCTCCGTCGTTCGCGCGGGCATCGCTCGCTGCGACGAGGTGGAAGAACCGGTCACCTCGGATCTGCTCACCCGCATCCTCGGCGAGGTGGAGCAGGACCTGTGGTTCCTGGAGAGCCACCTGTACGGCTCGGCCACTACCGGACGCGAGGAGGTCGCTCCCTCCATCATCCGCGAGGATCGCCCCTCCCCTATCGCCTGACCCGCTCCCGGCCCGCTCGCCCCAGCATGCGCGCGGACCTCCCGGCGGATTATAGAGGGCCCTCGTTTCTGGAGGGCCATATCGGATGACGTCGGGATACATGCAAGAGAAGGTCTGCCTCATCACTGGAGCAACCTCGGGGCTCGGGCTGGAGTCGGCACGAGCGCTCGCGAGCCAGGGGGCCACGGTGGTGCTCTCTGGACGTGACAAGGGCCGCGGCGAGGCCGCGCTCGCGGAGGTGCGCCGTACCGTCCCCAACGCGAAGCTGGACCTGATGCTCGCGGATCTCACGTCCCTCACCTCCGTGCGCAAGCTCGCGGAGGACTTCCAACGCAAGTACTCGCGGCTGGACGTGCTGCTCAACAACGCGGGCCTCATCATCGATCGGCGCAAGGTCACGCCGGACGGCTTCGAGGCCACCTTCGCCACCAACCACCTCGCGCACTTCCTGCTGACGAACCTGCTCCTGGACCTGCTCAAGTCCAGCGGCGCCTCCCGCGTGGTGAACGTCTCCTCAGAGGCCCACCGCATGGGCTCGCTCAACTTCCTGGATGACCTGCAGGCCGAGCGGGGCGGCTACAGCGGCACGCGGGCTTACGGCAATTCGAAGCTGGCCAACATCCTCTTCACGCGGGGTTTGAAGCGGCGGCTGGAAGGCACGAAGGTGACCACCAACAGCCTGCACCCAGGCGTCGTACGCTCCGGCTTCGGTCTCAACTCCGAGGGCCTCTTCAAACACCTGGTGAAGCTGGCCGCGCCCTTCATGCTGTCAGCCGAGGACGGCGCACGTACTTCCGTGTACCTGGCCGCCTCGCCCGAGGTGGAGGGCGTCAGCGGCAGGTACTTCATCAAGAGGAAGGTGGCGAAGGAATCCAAGGCCGCCCAGAGCGACGAGGCCGCGGAGAAGCTCTGGCAGAAGAGCACCGAGCTGACGGGAGTGGGAAGATGATCGACCTGTAAATGTTCACCTCTCCCAACGGGTGAAGAGCGCGGTGGTACCATCGCTGTCTTCGCCGCTCGAGCGCTGGGGGAGCAAGGGCCGATGAATCCAATCGCGGGGTATTCAGTCAGGGAGACGCTGTTCACCAGCGCGAAATCGCTTATCTATCGAGCGACCCGAACTGCCGATGCGCGGCCGGTCATCCTCAAGGTCCTGAACACGGAGTTCCCCAGCACCGAGCAGGTTGCCCGGCTTCATCGCGAGTACCGGCTGACGCGGGAGCTCGCGATGGAAGGCATCATCGAGGTTCTCGCCCTGGAGCGGTTCGGCACGAGCGTGGCGATCGTTCTCGAGGACTTCGGCGCGGAGTCCCTGGTCCGCATCCTGAAGGGCCGCCCCATGGAGCTCCCGCGCTTCCTGGAGCTGGCGCTTCGGCTCGCGGAGTTCCTGGGGCGTGTCCACCGGCGCCATGTCATTCACAAGGACATCAACCCCTCCAACATCATCTGGAACCCGAGCACCGACGAGCTCAAGCTCATCGACTTCGGTATCGCGACAGAGCTGTCTCACGAGGCACCAGCTGTCTTTGGCCCGAAGGGGCTCGAAGGCTCACTCCCCTATGTGTCCCCGGAAGCGACGGGCCGCATGAACCGGTCCATCGACTACCGCACCGACTTCTACTCGCTTGGGGTCACATTCTATGAGCTCCTCACCGGGCAGCTCCCCTTCACGGCGACCGATCCGATGGAGCTCGTGCACTGCCACATCGCCCGTGTGCCGGTGCCCCCACGCGAGCTCGTGCCTGGAATTCCGGCCGTCGTTTCCGACATCGTGCTGCGCCTGATGTCGAAGCGGGCAGAGGACCGCTACCAGAGTGCCTTCACGCTCGTCAGGGACCTCCGGCGATGTCTCGAGGAGCTGCGGGCAACGGGCACCATCTCCTCCTTCGAGCTCGGGCGCGGAGACATCTCCGAGCGCTTGCAGCTCCCGCAGAAACTCTACGGGCGCCAGCGCGAGAGCGAACAGCTCCTCGCGATCTTCGATCGTGTGGCCGAAGGCAGGGCGGAGCTCGTCCTCGTGGCCGGCTACTCGGGCATCGGGAAAAGCGCGCTCGTCCACGAGGTGCACAGGCCGATCGCCAAACGCCGTGGATACTTCATCTCTGGCAAGTTCGATCAGCTCAGCCGGAACATCCCCTATGAATCCCTCATCCAGGCCATCCAGGAGCTCGTCCGGCAGCTCCTCTCCGAGCCCGCGGAGCGGCTCGCACACTGGAGGGAGAAGCTCCTGGACGCGTTGGGCCCGAATGCCTCGGTGATCATCGATGTGATCTCCGAGGTGGAGTTCATCGTCGGGCCGCAGCCAAAAGCTCCCGAGCTGCCCCCCCTCGAAGCGCAGAACCGCTTCAGACGTGTCTTCGAGAGGTTCGTCCGCACCTTCGCGGGGCCGGAACACCCGCTCGTGGTGTTCCTCGACGATCTCCAGTGGGCCGACCTGCCGTCCCTCGAGCTGCTCGAGCAGCTCCTGACCGACGCGAGCATGAAGCACCTGCTCCTGATCGGCGCCTATCGCGACAACGAAATCGACGCGGCGCATCCACTCTTCGCGACACTCGCGGGACTGGACAGCGCCGGCGCAATCACGAGCACGATCTCCCTGGGTCCGCTCGAACGAGCGCACTGCATCGAGTTCCTGGCCGACACGCTGAACCGCGCTCCCGCGGACGTCGAGCCGCTCGCGGACATCTGCCTTCGGAAGACGGCTGGCAACCCCTTCTTCATGGGTCAGTTCCTGCTCTCCCTCTACAAGGAGGGGATGATCCGCTTCGACAGCCAGGCGGGCGGCTGGACGTGGGACATGGACCGGATCCCTCACTCTCCGATGACCGACAACGTCGTCGCGCTGATGGAGTCGAAAATCCAAAAGCTTCCGGAGGAAGCCCAGCGCGTCATCAAGCTGGCGGCCTGTATTGGGAATACCTTCGAATTGAAGACCCTTGCCCTCGTCGAGGCGGGGACCCCCCAGCAGTTGGCAGACTCGCTCTGGGCAGGGCTGCGCGAGGGACTGCTCCTGCCATTGGGGGACGCATACAAGTTCATAGAGGATCACTCCGCCGCCGCGGATTTCGTCATGGAGCGCAAGGACACGGGCGCGCAAGCCGCCTCGGAGACCAGGGCCGCCTACCGGTTCCTGCACGATCGCGTGCAGCAGGCGGCCCGCTCACTGCTTCCCAACCTGGAGCGGTGCGAGATCCACCTGCGCATCGGCCGGCTGATGCGCTCGGGGCTCAACCCCGCGGAGCAGGACGAGGCCCTCTTCACCATCGTGGGCCACCTCAACCTCGGTTCGGAACTGCTCGGCCAGCAAGAGGAACGGGACGAGCTCGCGGCGCTCAATCTCGCCGCAGGGCGAAAGGCACAGTCCTCGGCCGCGCATGTCGCCGCACTGGGCTACTTCGAGGCGGGGCTCTCGCTCCTCGGAGAAGAGCGTTGGACGCGTCGCTACGAACTCGCGCTCCAGCTGCATACCCAGGCCGCTGAGGCGAGCTTCCTAAGCCGGAACTTCCAGCGGATGGAGCATCACGCTAGCGAAGTGCTCGCGCACGCCCATGGACTGCTCGATCAGTGCAAGGTCTATGAAGTGAGGAGCCTTGCCTTCATCATCCAGAACCGGCTCGAGGATGCGGTCCTGACCCTCCGACAGAGCCTGGCGTTGCTCGGCGTCGAATTTCCGGCGCAACCAACCCAGGAGGACATAATCGCCGCGCTCGTCGATGTCGGGTCCGCCATTGGGGATTATCCCATCGAAGAGCTCATCGAGCTGCCTCCGATGACAGATCCCGTGAAGCTGGCGGTGATGCGCCTGCTGGCGATCCTCTCCTCCGCCGCATACGTCGCCGCGCCGCCGCTCTTCCCACTTGTCGTACTCCGCGAGCTCACGCTCGTGGCGAAGTACGGCAACACCGGGGCGCTGGCATACGGCTATGCCATGTACGGCCTCATCCTCGTTGGAGCCGTCGGGGACATCGACTCCGCCTACGCGTTCGGGAAGCTGGCCCTCCGTGTCCTCGAGCGCTACGAGGCCCGCGAGTACGCAGTGCGTACGCTCTTCATCTGGAACATGCTGAGCGGGCACTGGAAGACGCACATCCGCGAGAGCCTCCGCGGCCTCGAGGAAGTCCACCGGATGGCACTGGAGTTGGGGGATCCCGAGTTCGCCGGGTGGGCAGCGAACTGGCATGTGATCAACGCCTTCTTCATGGGGCAGCAACTCGCCGAGCTCGACCGGCGCACCGGTGTCTGGCTCCAGGCCATCATCCAATGCAAACAGGAGAGCGCTCGCTATTACACGCTGATCTTGCACCAGACGATACAGAACCTGCGGGGACTGTCCGAGGAGCCCTGTAGGCTCGTCGGGGCGGTGTACGACGAAGAGAAGATGTTGCCGCTCCACCTCGCGGCGAACGATGCATTCGGTCTGGCTTCGCTCGCTCTCTACAAGCTCCAGCTCTGTGTCTTGTTCGGACGTCATGCCGAGGCGCTCGAACACTCGGTGGTCGTCGATCGTCTCGTGGGAGCGGTGACGTCCAACGTCCGCCTGCCGATCTTCATCTTCTTCGATGCACTCGCGCGCCTGGGGCTCTACGCCAAGGTGACCCCCGAGGAGCGCGAACGCATGTTCAAGCGCGTGAATGAAGGCGTGGCGAAGATGAAGGCCTGGGCCGGACATTCACCGATGAACTACGGGGCGAAGCATGCGCTGCTGCTGGCTGAGCGCCACCGGGTGCTCGGCGAAACGGAGTCGGCCCGGGCGGAGTACTACCGGGCCATCGACCTGGCCCGGGAGCACGAGTTCCGCAATGACGAAGCCCTCGCAACAGAGCTCTTCGCCTCGTTCCTGCGCGAGCGCGGGGAGCAGGAGGTCGCGTTGCTCTTCATGACCAAGGCGCGCCACCTCTACCATCTGTGGGGCGCTGAGGCGAAGGTGCGGGAGTTGGATCACACCTTCCCGGAGCTGCTCGCCAGGGTGACTCGCGGGAGTGGGGAATCCCGTACACCGAGCTCCACGGAGAGCACGACCACCCAGGACTCCCACTCCTCGCAGGCGCTCGATCTCGTGAGCGTGCTCAAGGCCTCGCAGGCCATCTCGGGCGAGGTGGTGCTCACCCAGCTCCTCGAGAAGCTGGTGCGAATCGTCGTCGAGAACGCCGGGGCACGCTGGGGCCTGCTCGTGCTTCAAGGGGAGCGTCCCCTTGTCGCGGTAGCGGAGAGCTCACCTGGAGCCAAGGTGGGAAAAGTCTCGCTTCACGAGAGCACTGAGCAGGTCCCGGTTGAGTTCTCACGAGCGATCATCCGCTACGTGGAGCGCACACACGAGGTGGTGGTGCTCGGCGATGCGTCCGAGGCGGGAGCCTTCCAGTTGGAAGCCAACGTGTTGGCACGGCGACCGAAGTCGGTGCTGTGTATGCCAATTCTCCACCAGAAGAAGCGCGTGGGCATCCTCTACCTGGAGAACGAGCTGCTGGCGAACGCCTTCACACCGGAGCGCTGCGAAGTGCTCGAGCTGCTCGCCGCGCAGGCCGCCATCTCGCTGGAAAACGCCAAGCTCTACGACACGCTCGATGCACGGGTGAAGGAACGGACGCAGGAGCTCTCCGAAGCACTCCAACGCCTGCGGGAGACCCAGAAGCAGCTCGTCCTCCAGGAAAAGCTCGCGGCACTCGGCAGCCTGACCTCGGGGATCGCACACGAAATCAAGAACCCGCTCAACTTCGTGAACAACTTCGCTGAATCCACGGTGACACTGGTCTCCGAGCTCCAAGAGGAAATCCACCTCCAACGAGCCAGGCCGACAAAGGTGGGCGCCGAGGCCGTGGACCAACTCCTCGGTGAGTTGTCGATCGCCGCGAAGAAGATCTCCGAACACAGCGGGCGTGCGGACCGAATCATCCGCGCGATGCTCGATCACGCCCGGAGCGGTGTTGGGGTGGCCCGGAGGGTGGACATCAACGCTCTCGTGCAAGAGCACGTGAATCTCGCGATGGTTGGCCATGACGCGCGAAAGGGAGCCCTCGTGCTCGCGGCCACGCTTCACGCGGACTATGACGAGGCGCTCGGGAGCGAAGTCATCGTTCCAGAGGAGCTCGGGCGCGTCATCCTTAACCTCCTCAACAACACCCTCTACACACTCGAGCTCAAGAAGAGGAGGCTGGGGGATGCCTTCACTCCGATTCTCGAGGTGAAGACCCGGAGCCTGGAGGATCGGTTCGAACTCCGCATCCGGGACAATGGAGAAGGGATTCAGGCGGCGCAGAAGGACAAGATCTTCACCCCCTTCTTCACCACCAAACCCCCAGGAGAGGGAACCGGGCTCGGCCTGTCGATCAGCCACGACATCGTCGTGCAGGGCCACGGCGGGTCCCTGGTCTTCACGTCCGAGGAGGGCGAGTTCACGGAGTTCGTGATGACGCTGCCGAAGCGCACGAGCTGATTCATGGCCTGCCAGGGCCCCTCGCCTTCCCACCAGACAAGCATCCACCGTGAGTCCGGTATACGGTGGTCCGGGTGCCTAGCTTGAGGGGCACCATGAGTGAGCTCGTTTCCCAGCCCCGCGGATTCCTCCAGTCGCTCGGCCCCGGCTTCGTGGGCGCCGCCTCCCTCACGCTCGTCCACCAAGGCGCGCGCGCCTTGCTCAAACACCCGCCGCGCATGGACGTGCTCGGTATGCGCTCGCTGAAGAAGCTCTCCCGCTGGCTCGGCCGGAGCCCGGCCCATGGCCGAGAGCTGTACCAGCAGAGCCTCATCGGCGACCTGGTGAGCAACACCCTCTACTACGCCCTGGTCGCCATGGGCCGCCCGCGCCGCATCTACCTGCGAGGCGCCCTCCTCGGCGTGCTCGCGGGCGTCGGGGCCGTGGTGCTTCCGCCCTACCTCGGGCTCGGCGAGCGCCCCAGCCGCGCCAGACGCTCCACCGCGTTCCTCACCGTGGCCTGGTACACACTCGGAGGACTCGGTGCAGCGCGCGCCGCCAAGCGTTCGCTCCTGGCATCCGCCACGCCATGACCACGGACCTCACCCGCATTCCCCTGCGCGGCAAGGGTGGCGCCTTCCACGTCGTCGTCGAGTCACCCCAAGGCGCCACGGTGAAGCTCAAGTACGAGCCGGAACTCGGAGCCTTCACCGTGTCCAAGCCGCTGGTGCACGGGCTGCGCTACCCCTTTGACTGGGGCTTCGTCCCCAGCACCCTGGCTCCGGATGGAGACCCACTCGACGCGCTGGTGTACTGGGACCAGTCCACCTATCCCGGCGTGGTGCTCCCCTGTCGCGCGCTCGGCGTGCTGAAGGTGGACCAGAAGAAGAAGCGCGGCGGCGGCCGGGAGCGCAATGACCGGTTGCTCGTCGTTCCCATCATCGCGGCACGGGCGGAGAACCTGAACTCCCTCAAGGACCTGTCCCGCCGGGAGCGCGAGGAGCTGGAGCACTTCTTCACCGCCGCCGTCGCCTTCGCGGACAAGGACGTGCGCATCCTCGGCTGGGAGGGGCCGGAGGCCGCCGAGCGGATGGTCCAGGAGGCCGCCACCGAGTACGAGCAGAAGAACCGGCGTTAGAGTGAGGGAGGAGTCATGCCCCGCCCTACCCCCACCCGCGGTCTCGGACCCCGGAGCCGATTGTCGGAAGCCGCCCGCCGCCTGCTGGCCAGCCGGGTGGCGGACGTGCGCCACGAGGAGGACGCACTCGCCGAGGCGCTCACCGAGGACGGGGTCCACGACATGCGCGTGTCCACCCGCCGTCTGCGCGCGGCACTGAAGGTGTTCCGCGGCCTGGGCGACCTGGCACCGCTGGAGCAACAGGTGAAGAAGCTCCAGGACGCGCTCGGCGAGGTGCGCGACGTCCACGTGCAAGGGGCCTGGCTGAAGCAACTGGCCCGGAGGGAGAAGCCACCGAAGCGGGCCAGGCTGGAGGCCCTGCGCTCGAGGGTGGAGTCCCAGCTCGGCGCGAAGGAAAAGAAGCTGCGGCGCGAGCTGAAACGCTGGGGAGAGAAGACGGTGCCCGCGCTGCTGGACGAGGCCAGGCGGTTGAAAGGCCCTGGTCGCTACGGAGGCCAGCGCGTCCGCCGGCAGCTCCGCCGTCGACTGCGGAAGGTGGAGCAGCTCATGGAGGACTACTCGGCCGCTCCGGATGCCCTCACCGCCCACGAGCTCCGCAAGGACGTGAAGAAGCTCCGCTATGAGGCAGAGCTCTTCCGCCCCGCCATGCGCCGAAGGATGGAGGCCCTGCTGGAAGCGCTGGTGCCCCTCCAAGAATTGCTCGGAGAGCTGCACGACTCAGACGTGCGTCTGGAATTGCTCGAGGGCTTCGCCGCGGAGGGCACGGCCACTGAGCGCACTGCCGCGCGTGCACTGCTGGAACACGTACGCGAGGAGCGTGCCGGGCGCGCCGCTCGGACAGCTCGGGAGTTGCAACGCTGGCACGCGGAGCAACTCACCCGAGGCCTGCGTCACCTGCTGGAGTGAGCCCACCGGTCCCCCAGCAGGCCTACGTACGTTCGACGTGTTGGACGGCGAGCTTATGAGACCCAGACGCCGGCCCCCTGCCCGCCTGGCAGGAGCCCTGGATTCGATGCTCCCGAAGCAAGAGGGGATGTAGTAGAGGTCCGCCCCCCATGCCCGCCTGCGGACTCGACTTCGGAACCAGCAATACGGCCATCGCTCTCCCGGACGGGACGGTGCTCCCCATCTCGCCCGGCTACAGCGATCCGCGCCTCTATCGCTCCGTCATCTTCTTCCCCGAGGACGAGCGCGAGGTGTACACCGGCGCCCCCGCCATCACCCGCTACCTCGAGGACCACTCCGGCCGCTTCATCCAGTCGGTGAAGTCCTTCCTCCACAGCGCCTCCTTCCGCGCCACCCAGATTCGCGGCCGCACCTGGCTCATCGAGGACCTCGTCGCCCTGCTGCTGCGCCGCGTGCGTGACGCCGCCGCGTCTCAGATGGGCGAGGCCCCCGAGGCCGTGGTGCTCGGCCGCCCCGCTCTCTTCTCCCCCGACCCCGAGGCCGATGCGCTCGCCGAGCAGCGCCTGCGCCGCGCCGCGGAGATCGCCGGCTTCACCCACATCCAGTTCCTCATCGAGCCCATCGCCGCCGCGCTCTCCTACGAGTCCCAGCTCACCCGGGACGAGCTGGTCCTGGTGGCTGACTTCGGCGCCGGCACCACGGACCTCACGCTGATGCGGCTGGGGCCCTCGCGCCGCGGCAACCCGGACCGGCGCGCGGACGTGGTGGGCTCCACCGGCGTGCGCATCGGCGGTGACCGCTTCGACGCGGAGATCATGCGCCACAAGCTGCTGCCCCGCTTCGGCGCTGGCTCCACCTACAAAGTGAGAGGCTTCAGCGACAAGCGGCTGGCCGTGCCGCAGCACGTGATGTCCAAGCTGCTCTCCTGGCATGAGATGTCCTTCATCCGCGAGAAGTCCACCCAGGAGCTGCTGGAGCTGATGCTCGAGTCCAGCGACAAGCCCGCCGAGGCCGAGGCCCTGTATGACCTCGTCATGGACAACTTGGGCTACCGGCTCTTCCGAGCCATCGAGGCCGTGAAGGTGCAGCTCTCCTCGCGCGAGGAAGCCACGCTCGACTTCGACGAGGCCCGCATCCACCTGCACGAGCCCATCACCCGCGCCGAGTTCGAGACCGCCTCCGAGTCGCTCCTCACCGAGCTGCGCGAGGTGACCGAGGGACTGCTGAAGCGCTGCGAGGGCGCCGGTGAGGTGGATGCCGTCTTCCTCACCGGCGGCTCATCGCAGATTCCTGCTGTGCGCCGGCTCTACACCGAGCGCTTCGGCGAGGCGCGCGTGCGCACCCGGGACGCCTTCACCTCCGTGGCCGAGGGCCTCGGGCGGGCCGCGGCGTCCCTCTGAGCCCGCCGCGCCTCAGTGGCGCTGCACCCAGTCCAGGATGGGCGTCCACACCAGCGCCTCGGCGTCGTCCGCCAGGAACAGGTCCGCGTGGCCGTACTCCACCGGGCGGGCAGCGTCGTCCTCGAAGCGCTGCACCACGTACGAGGTGACATCCTTGCTCCCCAGCAGGGAGAGGCTGTGAAGGCCGTAGGTGCCCATGCCGCCCGCGGCCCCCACATACATCACCGGCACCTTCACCTTTTTCAGGTGGTCGTCATACGGGACATCCGGCGTACCGCACCACATGGCCAGGGTGTCCACCTGCTCGCCAATGCTCTGGTAGGGCGCCGCCTGCACCATGCTGTCGACGAAGAGGCGCTCCTGCGTCCACACCAGGCCGGTGGGAACCACCCCGCTGAACATCGCTCCGGCCCAGTGGTAGCTCGGAATGATGACCGGGTTCTGCAGCATGTACGTGGCCCCGCCAAACGTCAGCGCGGCCTGCCGGTTCGTGAACCCCGGCACGAAGAGCGAGGGCTCGTCCGGCTGGGTCATGGCGAGCTGCCCCAGGGTCTTGACGAGGACCCCCAGCTCGCCGCCCTCGTACTCCCCCATCTCCTGGAGCAGGGCGAGCGCATCATGGAACGCACACGCCGCCTGGCGCTCCGTCGTGTTTCCCGGCGCGAACGTGTAAGGCATGTCCACGGGGATGAAGCCACTCACATGACGTTTGATCGCTGGCAGCTGCGACTCGGCGTTCAGGTACGCGTAGGAAACCGTGGCACCCCGGCTCCACCCCAGCAGCACCATCTGCCCCGCGCCGCTGCCGGTGAGCAAGCGCGTGCTGCGCGCCAGCTTCAGGCCCGTGCGCACATCCTGCGCATGCAGACCCAGGTTCCAATCCTTCATGAAGGAGAAGTTCGTCGTCCCGGCCGGCACGTGCACCCAGCGCAGGTCAATGCCCCACACGTCCACGCCATTCCGCGCCAGGAAGACGGCGATGGACTGCCGCCGCGGCACCGCCACGCTCCCGGCGCTGGCCATGAAGGCGCTCCGGAAACCCAACAAGTCCCCATGCACGAAGAACACCGACTTCGGCGTGGGCCTCGGCGTCCCCAGAACCGTCTCACGCACCACGCGGTGGAGGGAGATGACATCGTAGGCGCCAAGCCCCACTCGGACACGGTAGGTGTATTCGAAGACGTCGTCGACGATGTGCCGGCGCTCGGGAAGCCCTAGCCTGCAGGGCGCCTCGTCATCGTCATCATCGTCATCATCATCGTCGTCATCGTCGTCTTTATCGTCGTCTTTCTTGAGCTCGTCGCCGTCCTCATCGCACGGCTGCTCAAGCTCGAACGGGAGCCCGAGCAACGACATCGCATCATCTGCGCGAACCTGCGCCCCAAGCCCCAGCGTACCGATACACACCCACGCGGCCATCCAGCTTGGAATTCTCATACCACTGTCCTTCCAGATAAAACTGCCTTCATTGAAAATCTGACCATTCGCGCCAATCCTGACAACCCCAATGCAGCTTTTATTCGGGGCAACGAATGGGAAGCGGAGAGGAGGAACGCGAGATGGGCGCCTCAGGGCCTGCCAGAGAGTGCCGCGGCCTCGATGACGAGGTCCGCATGACGATTGCGTGAATCCGCCGGCACGGTGCCGTCGCGGTAGTAGAAGGTGAAGTCGTCCCACTCGTCCGGCCGGGCATCGTTGGCGAACATCCACGGAGCGCTGGCGCCCACACCGGAGCGCCACGCACAGCGGAACCAACCGCGGTACAGGGCGCGCCGCTCGTCGAGCGTGAAGCCCTCGCGGTTGCGCAAGGCGAACTCGCCAATAAACAGCGGCTTGCCCAGGTCCCGAGCAATGGCCGCGTGCTCGAAGAACCAGTGCGCGCCCGCGCGGGCCGTCTGCTCCCGCCCTATGCCATAGGCCTCCGGGTAGAAGTGCACACTGGCAAAGTCGATGACGGGCGAGGCCGTGTTGCGGCGAAAGCTGATGCCTCCCTCGAAGAAGGAGGGGGAGGCCGCATCGCGCCAGAAGAGCTCGTCATAGCCCGCGGAAGAGGTGTCGAACCCCTCCTCACCTGTCCCCACCAGGTGCCCGGGCGCGTACGTCTTCACCACCGTGGCCACCTCATCCACCCAGGCGCGCATGGCCGCGCCGTCCGGGTCCAACCCCTTGCCGCGCGGCTCGTTGAGCAGCTCCCAGGCCAGCACCGCCGGGTGCTCACCGTAGCGAAGCCCGTCGAAGGTGTTGACGCGCGAGAGCAACCGGGCGATGTGCGCCTTGTAGTGGTCGATGACGGCGCGCTCGGTGAAGAACCGCGCGTCTCCCTGTACCGAAGAAGGCAGCCCCGCCCACTCCACGTATTGCCGTGCCCCTCCATAGGCATCCCAATAATTGCCCAGCGGAAGGACGAGCTTCACCCCATGCGCGGCGGCCCGGGTGAGGACCAGGTCCAGCCCCCGCAGGGACAGCTCGTCATACTGCAGCGGGGCCACCTGAATGGTGGTGTCGCCCCGCTTCTCGGCCGCGTCGTTGTAGCCATTGGTGCGAATGGCCCACGCTCCGAGCGCCGCCGCCTTCGCGAACGTCTCCTCCACGGAGGGCGATTCCGCGCGGCCCCGCCGCAAGTCCCGCGTGGCATCCTCCTGGAGGTAGTACGCGTTGAGCACCACGGCCGCGGAGGGCGCCGCGCCGAGCTGCATCGCGGGTAGCGCGGGACAGTCCGAGGCCTCTTCCTGGAGCACCTCCAGGGCATCCTCGCCACAGGCCATCACCGTGAGCAGCAACACCGACAGGACAGGAGCACGCATGTACGGCTCACGTCGGGAGGGCCCCATGCCCGCCCCATCGGAGCATCGCAGCCACCTTACCCGGAACCCTGACGCATCCGTGTGCTCTGTTGGCGTCCCCTGTTAACGGGCATGCACGCCCTGAAGGGAGGGACTCCGTCATCACGTTATCAGGACAGTCCGAGCGCCTGACGCACCTCGGCCACCTGACGCATGGCCCAATGGCGGCGGTGGTTCTCCAGGGTCGTGAAGCTGCGGGGCTCCATCCGGTCGATGTACAGCGTGCCGTCCAGGTGGTCGATCTCATGCTGGAGGATGCGGGCATACCAACCCCGCGCCGAGACGGAGAGGGCCTGGCCGTTCTCGTCGAAGGCCTCCACGCGCACCCCACGCGCCCGCCGCACCAAGGCGGAGAAGCCGCTGACGCTCAGACAGCCCTCGTAGAACTCCACCTCGGTGGGGTCCTCCACCACGAGGCGCGGATTGATGAGGACATGAAAGTCCACGGGCTTGCGCTCGCGCGCGGCCAGCTCCTCCGCCGGAACACCCGCCTGGTATTCCGCCCGGTCCTCAATGACCGCAAGCCGCACGTCCACGCCCACCTGCGGCGCGGCCAGCCCCACGCCGGGCGCGTCTCGCATGGTGTCGCGCATGAGGGCGATGAGCTGCCGAACCGCGGGGCTCGTCATCTCCTCGGGGGTGAGGTCTCTCGCACGCCGGCGCAGCACCGGCTCTCCCGCCTGGACAATCTTCAGCATCATGGCCCGCGAGGATACCGCGCCGGACTGGCGGCCTCCCCATATTCATGGCTTCGTCGCCCCATGGACTTCCTTCGCAATGTCCGGAGACGCACCCTCGTGCTCGGCGCGCTCGCTGGGCTCGCCGCGGTTCTCGCTGCTGCCGCGTGGCTGGGACGCTCCGCCCCTGCGCCGGTGGCCACCACGCGCTGCACTCCCGGCCGCGTGGACCCTGAGCGGCTGAAGACGCACGTGCAAGCCCTGAGCGAGACGTTCCATCCGCGCGACAACGAACACCCGGAGAACCTCGAGCGCGCCGCGAGCTACATCGCCAACGCGCTCGCGCGAGCGGGCGGACGGGTGAGCTCGGAGCCGTATACGACGGGTGGGAGGAGCTACCGCAACGTCATTGCCACCTTCGGCCCGGACAGTGGGGAGCGGCTCGTCATCGGCGCACACTACGACGCGGCGGAGGGAGCCCCTGGCGCGGATGACAACGCCAGCGGGGTGGCCGGCCTGCTGGAGCTCGCGGTCCTCCTGGGCGCGAACCCTCCACCGGTGCGGGTGGACCTCGTGGGCTTCACCCTGGAGGAACCGCCCCACTTCCGCCGGAGCACCATGGGCAGCAAGGTCCACGCGCGGGCGCTGCGCACGCAGGGCGTGAAGGTGCGCGCGATGATTTCGGTGGAGAGCATCGGCTACTTCTCCGACACGCCTGACAGCCAGCGCTACCCGGTGGCCGCGCTGAAGCTGCGCTACCCCTCCGAGGGCAACTTCATCGCCGTGGTGGGCCGGGGTGACGAGAAGGCCTTGATCAACACGGTCCACCAGGCGCTGCGCGCCGTGAACGACCTGCCCTCCGAGTCACTCGCCGCTCCGCGAGGCCTCGAGGGCGTGGACTTCTCAGACCATGCGAGTTTCTGGGACG
Source organism: Archangium minus (assembly GCF_044360475.1). Taxonomy (NCBI): domain Bacteria; kingdom Pseudomonadati; phylum Myxococcota; class Myxococcia; order Myxococcales; family Archangiaceae; genus Archangium; species Archangium minus. The sequence goes on along the minus strand of NZ_CP043494.1, from coordinate 1,756,306 downwards.
AGGGCTACCCAGCCGTGATGGTCACCGACACCGCCCTCTTCCGCAACCCGCACTACCACACGCCGCAAGACACCTGGGACACGCTCGACTACGCCCGCATGGCCCGGGTCGTCCAGGGGCTCCAATGCGCCGTCGAGGCGCTCGTCACACCAACGACTACCTCCCCGCCAGCGCAGTAAACGGACCGGACGAGAGCGCTTGGCATCCTCCCCGAAATAGGCTCTTAAGCGGAAAACCATGAGCCAGAATCTCGAGGTCCGCAACGTGCAGCAGACGGTGGAGCTGTCGGCTCCGCCGGACGCCGTATACGCCGCGTTGATGGATGCCCAGCAGCACGCCGCCTTTACCGGCTTCGATGCGGAGATCGACGCGCGCGAGGGGGGTGCCTTTGCCACGGGAAGCGGGCTCAACAGCGGCTATACGCTGGTGCTCGTCCCTGGACGCCGCATCGTGCAGGCGTGGAGACACCGGGATTGGAGCGAGCACCACTACTCCATCGCCACCTTCGACCTGGTGCCCATGGGAAGGGGAACACGCCTCACCTTCACGCAGGTAGGTGTGCCGGCGGACGCCTACGAGTGGATGGACGAGGGCTGGCGCACCACCTACTGGAGCCCGCTGGCGCGCTACCTCGCCATGCGGCGCCGGGCCTAAGCGCTCACTTGCGGTGGGCGATGGCGGAGGCAAGCGCTCCCAGTGTACGGAGCGCGTCGGGTGGGAGCTCGCGCAGGAGGTCCGTGAGGCGACGCAGCTCCGGGGGTAGAATCGGCTCCGAGGGAAGAGCCTCGGCCAGCAGCTTCTCGGCGCCGAGCCCCAGGAGCGCATCCGCGGAGATGTGCAGCGACAGGCAAAGTTTGTACAGCGTGGGCACGCTGGGCAGCATCTGCCCGCGCTCGATGCGGCCGTAGACGGCGGGCACGAGCCCCACCATGGAGGACACATCCGCCTGGGTGAGGCCTGAGCGCTCCCGGACTGCCAGGAGCGCTGCTCCCAGGTCGCGCTTCACTTTTTCAAGGTCATCCATGTCCCGGCCAACACTACTTCAAAAAACGGCCCGTGGAGAACGACTCACGAGGTTGGGACCGTACCTGGCACCCCCTGTGCCTTTACCCAGCCCGCCATCTCGCCGATCATGCGCCCGCCGCACCGTCGCACCCGTCACATCCCGTCAGGAGGTTCCCGTGGCGCTCCCCCCCACTGAAGCGCAGCAGCTCGTCCGCCAACACAAGGACAGCGCCGCCGCCAACATCCTTCAGGGCAAGCCCGCGGAGGCGCTCGCCGACTACCGCAAGGTGGTGGAGCTCTCCCCCCACGACTCCGCTGCGCGCCTCAAGGTGGCCGAGCTCCTCGCCCAGCTCGGACAGCGCCAGGAGGCCGTCCGCGAGTTCCACTACCTCGCCATCCGCTACGCCGCCGAGGGGCAGACCCTCCACGCGATCGCCGCCTGCAAGCTCATCCTCGCCATCGACCCGGAGCACCAGGAGACGCAGGAGAACCTGGCCAGCCTCATCGCGATGCAGAGCGCCGAGCAGAGCACCGGGGCCTCTCCCCCCGAGAAGCCCGCGCCCACACCTCTCTTCTCTCAGCTCCCCCGGGACGTCTTCGTGGCCTTGCTCGGAATGCTGGAGGTGCGCCGGGTCTCCGGCGGTGAGCCCATCATCACCGAGGGAGAACGCGGTCACTCCATGTTCATCCTCGTCCAGGGCACGGTGCGCGTGGTGCACACGCCCGAGAACGCCCTGCCGCGCACGCTCGCCGAGATAGGCGAGGGCTCCTTCTTCGGCGAGATGGGGCTCATCTCAGATGCCCCGCGCACCGCCACGGTGATCGCCACCCGGGACTGCACCCTGCTGGAAGTGACGCGCGAGATGCTCGCCCAGCTCAGTGCCCGCTTCCCCTCGCTCGAACTGGTGGTGCAGCAGTTCTACAAGGATCGGCTGCTCGACAACCTGCTCAAGTCCAACCCCGTCTTCCAACCGCTCTCCGACGCGCAGAAGCGGGCCATCTCCCAGCGCTTCCAGAGCCGCTCCGTGGAGCCGGGCACCGTGCTGCTCCAGCAGGGTCAGCGCAGCAACGCGCTCCACCTGCTGCTGCGCGGGCGCTGCTCCGTGGTGCACCAGGACCCCGAGGGCTCCGAGCGTCCCTATCCGGACATGACGGAGGGCTCCGTCTTCGGGGAGATCTCCTTGCTGCTCGACCTGCGCGTCACCGCCACCGTGCGGGCCGCCACCCCGTGCCTCCTGCTGATGTTGGATCAAGAGACCGTCAAGGAGCTGGTGCTGCCCCACCCCGACGTGCGCCGCGCGCTCACCCAGCTCAGCCGCGAGCGCCTGGACCGGACAGCCGCCCTGCTCTCCGACGGTGCCGAGGTCCAGGGCTCCTTCCTCATCTGAGCCCCGCGCCGCGCGTCAGCGGCGCTCGTAGATGGGGTTCTCCTGTAGCCAGGCGGTGAAGAGCACGTCCGCGAAGGCCTTGCCGGGGATCACCGCGCCCCGGCTCGCGTCACCGGAGATGAGCAGCCCCTTGTCCGGCAGATAGGTGATGAGGAGCGTGTCGCCCTTGCTCACGCCGCGCAACGACTGGACGAGCTGCTCCGCGTAGCGCTTCATCTCCGGCGAGCGCATCGCCGCGCTGTGGGAGAGAAAGCCACGGAAGGCCGCTACCAACTGCTCCCGGTTGATGTTGCGCCGGAAATGCAGGTGGAGCTGCTTGGGCCCATTGAAGGCAATGGCCTCCTGGGTCGAAGCCGGCGTCTGCTCCAGATAGAGCCCCCAGACGTAGACCTCGAAGAAGAGCCGCTTCTTGAGCGCCATGTGATCTAGCAGGAGCTCCTTGCCCTGGAGGCGGATGGCATCCGGCATCCGAACTCCCGCGATGGCCTTGGCCTGCGCCGCCGTTCCCACGAGCAGCGTCATCGCCAGCACCAGCCCCCAGACACTGCGCACACCCTTCCCCGTCCGAGCCTTCTCTTCTTCTCGCCTGTGCTCCATGTCGCCCAAAGTGGACATGGCCTTTCAGGGCGAACAGCCCCGTTTATTCCGGAGTTCGTGAGCAAGGGCTCGCCCGCTCGCTCGGGAAGGGCCAGTCAACCCTCCAGCTCGGTCGCTCGCCCTGGGCACGCCCCGGTCTCCTGTCCACTTTCAAAGACATGAATCCGTTCGATGAAGACAAGGGAAACACCCGGGACTTCCGTCCGGAGCTCATCGAGGGCGTGCGTACCGCAGCCATTGCGTTGAAAGACGAGGACTCGGACTTCGACGCGCTCCTCGAGGGGATCGGCGACGCGCGCTTCGTGCTGCTGGGCGAGGCCACCCACGGCACGCATGAGTTCTACAAGGCCCGCGCCGCGCTCACGCGCCGGCTCATCGTCGAGCGGGGATTCAGCGCGGTCGCCGTGGAGGCAGACTGGCCGGATGCCCTGCGGCTCAACCAGTACGTGCACGCAGAGGAGCTGGGCGAGGAGGCGAGAAAAGCGCTCGACACTTTCGAACGCTTCCCTCGGTGGATGTGGCGCAACCAGGAGGTGCTGGAGCTGGTGGAGTGGCTGCGTGCCCACAACGCCGCGCGGGGCAAGGACGCTCCCAAGGTGGGCTTCTACGGGCTGGACCTCTACAGCCTTCATGCCTCCATGCGCGAGGTGGTGCGCTACCTGGAGCCGAGAGATCCCGTGGCGGCCGCACGAGCGAGGGATCGCTACGCCTGCTTCGACCGCTACGGCACGGACCCACAGGCCTACGGCCACGCCTCGGCCTATGGCTTCGCGGACACCTGTGAGTCCGCAGTCGTCTCTCAGCTGATGGAGCTGCGTGAGCGCGTGGTGCGGGACGGAGTGCGAGAGGAGGACGCGCTCTTCTACGCGGAGCAGAACGCGCGGCTGGCGCGCGACGCGGAGGCCTACTACCGGACCCTGTACGCGGGGCGTGACGAGTCCTGGAACCTGCGCGACACGCACATGGCAGACACCGCGGATGCCTTGGCCGAGTACCTCGGCCACCGTCATGGAAACCCGGCGCGCCTGGTCATCTGGGCGCACAACTCCCATCTGGGTGATGCGCGCGCCACACAGATGGGGGACCAGGGCGAGCTCAACCTGGGGCAACTCCTGCGCGAGCGTCACGGCAAGGAGACGTACAACGTGGGCTTCACCACGTACTCGGGCACCGTCATCGCCGCGCGCGAGTGGGACATGCCGGGCCTGCGGCGGCGGGTGCGACCGGCGCTCGGGGGCAGCTACGAGGCGATCTTCCACGAGGTGGGCCTCCCTGGCTTCCTCTTGAGGATGGAGGACCTGGGCGAGGCGGGCTCGGGCCTGCGCGAACGGCGGCTGGAGCGGGCCATCGGCGTCATCTACGCGCCCCACAGCGAGCGGCACAGCCATTACTTCTACGCGGACCTGCCCGCGCAGTTCGACGCGGTGCTGCACTATGACGTCACGAGCGCCGTCCACCCCCTGGACCGGGACGCCGGCCACGAGGAGGAGGATGCAGCGGACACCTGGCCCTTCGGGATGTGAGCGAAGGCGCTGCGCAAGAGGGGCTCTCGGGCTATAGGAGGCGACCGTGATTCTCGAGAGCTTCCAGATAGGAGAGGGGCAGCGGCCCACAGTGCTGCTGCATGGCTTCCTCGGTACGGGGCGCAACCTGCGCTCGCTGGCGACAGCATGGAGCGAGGCGGACAAGAGCCGCCGCTTCCTGCTGGTCGACATGACGGGCCACGGCGCCTCGCCGCGGCTGCCGCCCGGGGCCACGCTGTCCACGGTGGCTGGGGACGTGCTGGAGACGGCGCGCGCAGCGGGACTCCAGGGGCCGTTGGAGATGGTGGGGCACTCACTGGGGGGCCGCGTGTCGCTCGCCGCGAGCCTGCGCTCCCCCGCGGAGGTGGCCAGCGTGACGCTGCTGGACATCTCCCCCAGCCCCATTCCCACGAGCCAGTCCGAGAGCGGCAAGGTGATGGAGCTCCTCCTGACCGCGCCCACCAGCGCACCCGACCGCAAGGCGATGCGCGCGGAGCTGACGGGACGCGGACTGTCCGGCCCGCTGGCGGACTGGCTCGTCATGAACCTGGAGTCAAACCCCGAGGGCGGGGTGCGCTGGCGCTTCGACCGCGAGTCACTCGCCGAGTTCCACGGGCGGGTGAATGGAGAGAACCTGTGGGCGGCGCTGGAGCGCCCGGGCGCGAAGGTGCGCTGCATCCGCGGCGGCCGAGCCCACTATGTCACCGACGCGGACCTGGCGCGGATGGAGGCCCTGGGCCACCCGGTGGCCACGCTCCCTGAAGCGGGCCACTTCGTCCACGTGGACGCGCCGGACGCGCTGTTGCGCTGGCTCCTCTCATGACCTCCACCCCGCTCCTCATTTGGCTGGCGGTCTTGGCCGACGGCCTTGCGGGGCTCGCGGGTGGGCTCCTCTCGGAGCGCTGGTTGTCGCGGCACTTGTCGGCCTTGGTGGCCTTCGCGGCCGGAGCGCTGCTGGGAGCGGTGTTCCTGGACATCCTCCCTGAGGCCGTCGAGACCGCGGGCTCGGCGGCCTTCCACTGGGCCCTCGTCAGCTTCCTGGCCCTCACCCTCCTCGGGTGGTTCCTCGGGCCCCACCACCACGACCACTCCCATCACAAGCCGGGCCATCCTCACCACCACGAGCACCTGGGCCCCTCCTCGCCCGTGGTGCCCTCCCTGCTGGCCGCGGACGCGCTGCACAACATTGGAGATGGCGCGGCGGTGGCGGCGGCCTTCCTCGTCTCACCCCAGGCCGGGGTGGCCACGGCCGTGGCGGTGATCGCCCACGAGTTGCCCCAGGAAGTGGGGGACTACGCGCTGCTCCGGGCCACGGGGATGTCGCGGGCGCGAGCCCTGCTGCTGCTCGCGGGCGTGCAGCTCACCGCGGTGGCCGGAGCCGGCGCGGTGCTGCTGGGCTCGCAAGCGGTGCAGGGCCTGGAGGGCATCATCCTGGCGCTCGCCAGCGGCACCTTCCTCTACATCGGTGCCACGGATCTGCTCCCGGAGCTGCGCCATGGCGCCACACCGCAAGAGGCCCGTGGCCGCCTGTTGGGCTTCCTGCTGGGTCTCGCGCTCGTGGCCACGGCCGGTGTGGTGGAGCGGCAGGTGCTGGGCACGCACCATTAGCGAGCGGCGAGCCAAGGGCTTGCCCGGATGCCTATCGCCGGACACGGGCCGCATGGTCACGGTTGCGAGCATGCAGCTCGGGTCCAAGCGCATGCTAGGGGAGATCTTGATGGAGCTAGGGCTGATCGACCGCGCCCAGCTCCGTCTCGGTCTAGTGCACCATCACGAGACCCACGTTCCGCTCGGGCGGGCGCTGGTCCGTGAAGGGGTGTGCACGGAGGCCGACATTCTGCGCGCGCTCTCCCTTCAGCTTGGCATTGAAGCCATCGACCTCGATCGAGAACCCCTGGACGCGAAGCTCACCCGGCTGGTGCCCAAGCGCATCGCCCGGCAGTACCGGGTGGTCCCGCTGCGGCTCGAGAAGGGCGAGCGCGAGGTGCTTCACGTCGCCCTCCCCGCTCCGGCCTCGCTCGAGGCCCTGGACGCGGTACGAGCGGTCTCCGGCAAGCCTCGTGTCGAGCCGCACCTCGCCTCGGACACGGCCCTGACCCACGCGCTCGGTGCGCTCTACGGCCTTCAGGACGACCTCCAGGAGCCGGCCGTTGGCTCCACTCCGGAGCGGGGTCCGGATCCGCCCCTGCTGCTCTATGCCTGGCCCCCCGTCACCGCCACGCTCATCTCGCGAGCGCTCGCGCGGCACGGCATCCGGACCCGAGTCGCCACGCCACTGGAGGTCATGCACACGACGGCCGCGGACCTCGTGTTCGCCCCGGTGCAGGCCATGGAGGGGCTGCTCGCGGGTGAGGCGCGGATCGCCGGCTCGCTGCTGCTCTCCGGCACTTCGGAGGACGAGGACCTCGAGCGGGCTCACCAGCTCGGAGCCAAGGGCTACGTCTCCAATCCGCTCGATGGCGAGCTGCTGTTGCGAGCCATCCGCCGACTGCGCCCCGGTCCCGGCGATACCTCGCAGCCGCTCTCGGGCCCCAACGGCTGACCCTCCCCACCCGGAGGTATGACCCTGCCGGAGGTGTGACCATGAAGGTGTCTACCCGATTCCACGAGCGGCACTCCGCCGTGACGTTCGTTCTCGGGGCGGCGGCGCTCACCTGGCTGTTGCGTCGGCTCCGCACCCAGCTCTTCCCGGTCAACCTCCCGGAGCCGACAGGTCCCTATGAAGTGGGCCGCGTCGCCTTCGACTGGGTGGACGCTCGTCGCGAGGAGCCCTATTCGCGCAGCGGGCACCGGCCGCGCGAGCTGTCCGCCTGGCTCTGGTACCCCGCCGAGCCCGTACCGGGAGCGAAGCCCGGTCCCTACCTGCCCGCGGGATGGCGCCTCACCAGCCTCTTCTGGCGCTTCCAGGCCTCTCGCGTGCGCGCCCATGCGGTGCCGGGAGCACCCGTGGCCCGTCCCCGAGTCCGCCATCCCGTGCTCGTCTTCTCGCCCGCGGGCTTCCCCCCGCTCTACTACTCGTCCCTCTTCGAGGAGCTGGCGAGCCACGGCTACATCGTCGCGGCCGTGAGCCATACCTACGAGGCGCTTCCCCTGTCGGCGTTCGCGGATGGGCGACTCCGGCTGTTCCGTCCGGCGAGCGTCGGAGGCGCCCTGAAGGTCTCACGCACCTCGCATGAGGAGGACGTGCGCAAGCGGGCCGAGGTCGTCCGCGTGAAGGCCGAGGACCTGAGCTCCCTGGTGGACGAGCTGAAGCGACTGGACGCGGGCTCCGGACTGCTCGCTGGGAGGATGGACCTGAGCCGGCTCGGTGCCTTCGGACATTCGATGGGCGGCAACGCGGCGGTGGAGTTCTGCGCGCGGGATGAGCGGTGCCAGGCGGTGGCCGATCTGGACGGAGGAGTGTGGAGCGCGGTGGGCCAGGAAGGAGTTCCCAAGCCGCTGCTGGAGTTGTTCGCCGAGCATCCGGAGTACGTGCGGCCCTGCGACGAGTCGGTGGGCCAGAAGGCCTTCTCGAGCGTCGAGTACTGCGAGGCCAACCGCGAGTTCACGATAGGAAGCTGGCAGCGGCTGTATGCCCGGGCTCGGCCTGGCTACAGCGTCCAGATTCGCGGGGCGGGCCACGCCAGCTTCACGGATTGTGGCTTGCTGCCTCTGAAGCGCGGCTCGTTCGCTCGGCAGGCGCTGGGCACCATCGACGGCCACCGGATGTGGCGCGTGCTGAGCGACTACCTGCGGGCATTCTTCGATCGGCACCTGCAGGAGGCCCCCGCTCCCCTGCTCGAAGAGCCCTCTCCCTTCTACCCGGAGGCTGTCCTCGCTCCGCCGGAGACGCTCTTCTCTCCGACCTCGGGGGTATGAACGCCGCACGCGCCTCCAGTAGAGTCCTCGCACTCCTGATTTCATCCCGTGCGAGGGGAAGAGATGAACCCGAAGTGGGTTGTAGCCAGTGGTTTGCTCACGATGTCCTTGCTGGGCGGTTGCCCAAACCCGAACCGTGCACAGCACCGTGAGGCGTCCTCACAGCCCGCTCCCCCGGCGCTGAAGAGCACCTCGGCACCGCTGTCGTCCGCTCCGGCCTCCAGCGGCTCCAGCCACCCCGTGACCGAGGGCCGCCTCGTCGACTCCGGGCTCATCATCGAGACCTTCGCGGGGAAGTTCGGGAGGAAGGGCCTCCAGCAAATTCCCTCGGAGGTGATTGAGAACGGCATCCTCCGGTATGTCCCCTACCTCTCGTACGAGGCGGAGCAGTACCAGCTCAACATCTACGGAGACCCCCAGCACCCCGCTGCGGTGGAGATCGGCGTCTACGCCAGCAAGAACAGCACCAAGCAAGAGGTCCGGAGTGTGATGGCCGGACTCCTCCAGAAGGCGGCGGACCGGGAGCTGGTCCACGGCCTGTCGCTCGAGAAGGACCAGCTCGAGCGCGCCGGCCTCACGTTCGAGGTCACCCCCTCCACCGCGGACGATGCCTTCGGGGGATGGTGGATCTCCATCTATGACAAGAGCGCCCTCGACAAGGCGCGCGCCTCCACGGATGAGATGAAGACGATCACGGTCAGCGTGCCCGAGCCCAAATCCGAGAGCGCACCCCTTCAGGAACGAAGGAAGGCGAAGCGGGCGAAGAAGCCCTCTAGCGGGAAGAAGGCTTCCGATCGCATCTACATCGAGGACTACACCAAGAAGGACGGCGCCTACGTCAATCCGGATCTCTGACCGGGCTAGCGGTAACGGCGCTCGGACTCCTGGATGGGGTAGTCATTGGCACTCATGTCCCGGCGGCGCATGAGCCCGGAGTCATCGAACTCCCAATGCTCGTTGCCGTGGGTGCGCATCCACTGCCCCGTCTGCGCATCGCGCCACTCGTACTCGAAGCGCACGGAGATGCGGTTGCCCGTGTATGCCCAGAGCTCCTTCATCAGCATGTAGTCCAGCTCCTTGGCCCACTTGCGCCGCAGGAAGGCCTTGATGGCCTCGCGCCCGCGGAAGAACTCGGTGCGGTTGCGCCACTCCGAGTCCTCCGTATACGCGAGCGCCACCCGCTCGGGGTCTCGTGAATTCCAGGCGTCCTCGGCGGCCTTCACCTTCGCCCGCGCCGTCTCCTCGGTGAAGGGAGGGCGAAGGATGACGGGAGCCGAGGAGGGAGCAGCAGCGGTGTGTGTAGAGGTCATGGAAGGTTCCGATAGCAGTTCCCATGCCCAACACCCCTGAGGGCCCCAACCCCTGTCGAATCCGCGGGTTGGCCCTCCGCGTGGGCCTGGAGGGGGACCACGAGAACTCGTGGCCCACGAGATATCGTTGCAACTGCCCCGAACTCTCGTGCACGGTGCTCGCATGCTCCCGGAAGAACTCCAATCCATCGCACTGGCGGTGGCGCAGGTGCGCGCGGTGGACGAGGTGCTGGATGCCGTGGTGCGCGGACTGGCGGCCCAGCCGGAATGGGCGCTCGCCCGCCTGTGGTTGGCGCGACCCGGCGACCTGTGCGCGTCCTGCCCCATGCGCGCCGAGTGCCCAGACACCTCGCGCTGCCTGCACCTGGTGGCCAGCGCGGGCACGCCGCGGCAGGCGCGCAAACAGTGGACACGTCTCGATGGCCGCTTCCGACGATTCCCGCTCGGCGTGCGAAAAGTGGGACGCATCGCCACCACGGGACAGGGCGTGCTGCTGCAGCGGTTGGACGGAGACTCGGGGTGGATCGTCGACAAGGCCTGGGCGGAGCGCGAGGGCATCCGCGCCTTCGCCGGACAGCCGCTCGTCTTCCGAGGCGAGGTGCTGGGCGTGTTGGCCGTGTTCAGCCGCCGCGAGCTCAGCGCGCGCGAGTTCTCCTGGCTGCGCACCTTCGCGGACCACGCGGCAGTGGCCATCACCAACGCGAGGGCCTTCGAGGAGCTGGCGCGGCTGCGCGAGCGACTGGAGCAGGAGCGGGACTACCTGCGCGAGGAGGTCCGGGACGCGCTGTCCTTCGGGGACATCGTGGGACGAAGCGCGCCGCTGCAACGCGTCTTCCAGCAGCTCGAGCCGGTGGCAGCCACGAACGCCAGCGTGCTCATCCTCGGGGAGTCGGGCGTGGGCAAGGAGCTGGTGGCACGTGCGCTCCACGAGCGAGGCCCTCGGCGAGGCCGGCCGCTCATCCGCGTCAACTGCGCCTCCATTCCCCGGGAGCTCTTCGAGAGTGAGTTCTTCGGCCATGTGAAGGGAGCCTTCACGGGGGCGCTGAAGGACCGTGCCGGACGCTTCCAGCTCGCCGATGGGGGCACACTGTTCCTGGACGAGGTGGGAGAGATTCCACTGGAGCTCCAGGGCAAGCTGCTGCGAGTGCTCCAGGAGGGAACCTTCGAGCGAGTGGGCGAGGACGTGACGCGCCGGGTGGATGTGCGCGTCATCGCCGCCACGAACCGCGACCTCCCGAGTGAAGTCCAGGAGGGCCGCTTCCGGAGGGATCTCTACTACCGGCTGAGCGTCTTCCCGATCGAGGTGCCGCCGCTGCGCGAGCGAAAGGAAGACCTCCCGCTGCTAGCGGCCCACTTCGTGCGCCAGGCCTGCGCGAGGCTCGGCCGCCCCACCCTGACGATGGGTGCGGAGCAGCTCGAAAACCTCCAGCGCTACGACTGGCCAGGCAACGTGCGCGAGTTGGAGAACGTCATCGAGCGGGCCGTCATCCTCTCGAACGGAGCGGAGAGACTGCGCCTGGACCTGGCCCTACCGGAAACAGCGAGACGCTCGCGAGCAACCCCACCGAGACCCACAACGCCCCCGGTGCCAACCTTCGTCACGGACGCCGAACTCCGCCGTCGGGAGAAGGAGAACCTCCAAGCCGCGCTGGATGCGGCGAGAGGAAGGATCTACGGCCCCGAAGGAGCCGCGGCACTCCTAGGCCTGAAGCCGACGACACTGGCCTCAAGAATGAAGGCACTCGGAATGCCCAAACCGCGCGTCCTCCCCTCTCCCGCTGGGAGAGGGACGGGGTGAGGGTATCTCCCCACCGTATTCAACCTCCGTGAGCCACCGCTCCCCCGCGAGCTAGGGAACCGTGCCTTGCGCGAGTCTCCGAAGGTGAAAACCGTGCAGGGAGGGAGCCCCGTCATGCTGAATCTCCGTGCACTGCAAGCCTTCCTCTGGTCGCTCTTCTTCACGCCGGCGCTGGCGCTCGCCCAGTCGGCCGAGCCCATCGAGCCCTATGAGCTGTACGAGTCCACCCGATGGGGCCTGGGCTGGCTGTGGCTGGCGGTGCTCGCGATCATCATCGTGGCCCTGGTGGCGTGGGGCCTGTCGAGAGACCGGACCCATCAAGGACCGCCGCTGACACACTGAAGAACCAGCCAGCTTCACGTTCGCAAGCCAAGCCGTCAGACGGGCTAAAGAGAACTCCCCCTGCTCAAGGAGCCTGCGCGGGAGCAGGGGCCGGGTCGTGCACCTCCCCGATGACAGCAACAGTCTCGCCTGAGCGTACAGGCGGGGTCCCGAAGAAGACGAGCACGACGCCACCGTGGGGCGCCCGGTGCTCGGCGATGCGATTGCCAAAGAAGTCGGTCACATAACCCACCAGCGAGCCCGTGCGCACCCACTGTCCGACCTCGACAGTGGGGTAGAAGAAGCCCTCCACCTCGCTCTTCAGGTTCGCGCGTCGCTCGATGAAGATCGGGTGCTCCACGGGAGAGGGCTTCCCCTCGAGCATCCGCAGGTGCCGAAGCAGGCTGAAGACACCACGCTCGATGAGGGCGAGCTGCTCGGGGGTCGCCCGTCCAAGCCCGCCCACCTCCACGTCGAACGAGGGCTTACCGAGCGCCACCGCCGCCGCGCCCGTGTAGAGGGCCTTCTCGAAGCTCAGGTTCTCCATGGGAAAGAGCACGATGTGATCCACTCCGAAGGCAATCGCCAGCTCACGCGAGCGGGCGATCACCTCGGGAGTCCCATGCTTGGCGTAGTAGCCGGTCCAGGGGCGGAGGGCCTCGTTCGCGTCTCCGGCGTGCAGGTCCACCACGACGTCGGCGCGACGGAGGATCTGCTCTCTGAGCACATACGCGATGCGCTCGGTGACGGTGCCCTCGGGATTGCCGGGGAAGCTCCGGTTCAGATTCTTCCCATCCACGGGGCCGGTGTAGATGGTGCGGCCGAGGAACGCCGGGATATTGGCGGCATGCACCAGGATGACCGTCCCCGCGAGCCGAGCAGGCTCGAGTAAGGGCCGCACGCGCTGGAGCGCCAGGATGGGCGCGTACTCGGAGCCGTGCACACCGGCGATCAACGCCAGCACGGGGCCCGGCCGCGAGCCATGGACGAGGGTGATGGGGATGAAGGTCCCCGAATCCACCCCCTCTGGGACGGGGAGCCGGCCGGATGCGGCAGTGCCAGGCCTGGCCACGATGGGCCCGAGGGAGAACTCCCCGCGAGGCGCCCGGGCGGAGGCGACCCCCGCCAGGAGAATCACCACCAGGCCCCACCACCGGGCCGCGTGAGGCCCCCAGGAAAATCGCGACAACACCCCACCTCTCGCATGGCAGACCATGTCCCGAGAATAGAGGCGGTCTTCACCCATTGCACTCGATTTGCACCTGCAACTTCCTTTCAAGATGAGCCGACGCCCTGTGCTCCAAGTGCCTGAAAACACGTAGGAATCTACCGGGTCTGGCAGCGACCACCGTGTGGCGCTCGCCGCACGTCACAAACTCCGGCCCTCAATCGTTCGAAGGTTGTCGCGGCACATCGCCGCCAGGTAAAGGAGCACACCTTGAGTGAAACAAGCGCCGTCAAGTATGAGCGGGAGATCCCGAAGGTCTTGCAGGCCATGGCGGACGTGAACCGAGCCATTGACACCCACGGTTTTGATCGAGCGCTCTATCACCTCATCCAGCTGCGCGCGTCGCAGATCAATCGATGCGCCTATTGCATCAAGATGCACACCCAGGAGGCGCGGCGGGACGGAGAGACCCATGAGCGACTGGACCGTTTGATCGTCTGGGAGCACGTGAACGACTTCAGCGAACGCGAGAAGGCGGCCCTTGCCTGGACGGAGGCACTGACCGTGCTCGACGGGAAGGCCGACCTCGGAGCACTCCGGGCCCGCTTGAGGGCGCACTTCACCGACCAGGAGATCGGGGTTCTGACCTCGCTCGTGGCCATGATCAACCTGTGGAACAGACTCCAGGTATCGAGGCACTGAAATGCCGAATCGTGACGACACAGCCATCTTCGAGCAGCTCAGGCCCACACTCCTGGGGCTGGCCTATCGCATGCTTGGGTCACGGGCCGACGCCGAGGATGCTGTCCAGGACACGTTCATCAAGTGGCAGAGCGCCGACACGGACAAGATCGAGAATCCGGCATCGTGGCTCACGGCCCTCTGCACGCGCCGGTGTATCGATCTCGCCAGGTCCGCCCATAGAACCCGGGTGGACTACCTCGGACCCTGGCTGCCCGAGCCGCTCCATACACCGAGCGAAAACGAGGCTGAAAACGCCTTGTCGCTGGCGTCATCCCTGACGACCGCGTTCTTGTTGATGCTCGAACGGCTCACTCCGAAGGAGCGGGCCGCCTATCTGCTCCACGAGATCTTCGACGTCTCCTACACGGAAGCAGCGAAGACCCTCGATATCCAGGAGAGCACCTGCCGCAAGCTGGTTTCCAGAGCCCGCGCCAGCATCGATCAGGCGAAGGTCAGGCACCTCACTCCGGTCGACAGGCAGGAGCAGCTACTCACCGCCTTCAAGGCGGCCGTCGTCGGTGGCGACACGGCTCAACTGGCGCTCCTGCTCTCGGACGATATCGAGCTCAGCGCCGACGGGGGAGGCAAGGTGCCTACCGTGCTCCGTGTGCTGCACGGCAAGGCTGAAGTGTTGGAGTTCATCACGCAGAAGCTCCGCCAGTATTGGAGCGCCTATCAATGGAATGCCTCGGACATCAACGGTGGCCGAGGAGTCATCCTTCACGAAGAGGGTCTAGCGACGGTGGCCGTCTCTTTTGCCTATGACGAAGCAGGCAGGACGACGAACATCTACATCGTGCGCAACCCCGACAAGCTCTCCCATCTAGATGGATTGCTCAAACAATAGCCATGACTCAAGAAAACAAAAACACCTCGAATCTGCGTTTTCTCAATCCCCCAGCCCTGACGAAGCCACCAGGTTACACCCAGGTCGTGGAGATGACCGGACCCGGCCGGACGATCTGGATTGCCGGCACCATCGGCACCAACCGCGACGGCAAGCTTGGCGAGGATTTCCGCGCACAGGCCGTGCAGACCTTCGAGAACTTGAAGGCGGCCTTGGAGTCGGTTGGGGCAAGCTTCGAGCAGGTCGTCAAAGTCACCAACTACCTCGTGGACTTCGGGCATCTGCCCGTGTTCTACGAAGTTCGAGACCGATATGTGAACACGTCCGCGCCCCCCGCGAGCACGGCGGTTCAGGTGTCAGGTCTTCCACGCGGCGCACTGCTGGAAATCGAAGTTGTCGCCGTGCTGCCGCTGAAGTAATCGCCCCCTCGTAGGAGGCGGTGGGAAAGGTGGCTAATCTCGCGAGCCACCTGACATGGCGACCTCCAGATTGAGAGTGCCCCATCCCTGGCTTCGGTTGGTGCTGACGTTTGGGGCCTTGTTGTTGATGACCCTGCTCCTGATGCAGGCGAGGCTCCGCACCCATCCCAGCTTGGCGGAGCCGTCGCGGGACTCCGTACTCTCGTTGGAGCCCCCGCTCCCCCGCTGGATGCCAACCCCCACCTCGCTCGACATCTCGGGGCGCTGTGCGTTGGACACCCGCCGCGTCGAGCTCTCCCTCAATGGCACAACGCTCACCACGGAGGCCTCCTCCGGGCACTTCCGCTTCCAGGGAGTGCCGCTCGCGCCAGGTCGCAATGTGCTTCAGTTCACCGCGGGTACTCCCCCACGGGTAACCGTCCAGAAGGTCGAGGTCCTCGGCATTCCTCCCCCTCGCCGTGTCCTGAGCCTGGAAGCGGTGAAGGAAGGCAGCATTCTCCGGGTGGAGTCTGTCTTCCCCCGGGAGCAGGCTTCGTCGCTGGACTTGTTGTCGGACGACACGAACGACGTCCTCGCCCGCGTGTTCCAACCCGTCCTCCTCAACTCCGTTCCGCTCGACCACCTCATCCGGCAGAGCCCGCTCGCACCAACCCTCGCTGTCAGCGATTCTGGAGCCACGCTCTCGAAAGCCATTGTGCTGTCTCGCCGCGCCCATCCAGTCTTCGAGGGGCTGGTGCTCCGTTCGCGGGACGGATTTCCCTTCTCGCGAACCACGGACGAGTTCATCGTCAAGAGCCCGGGGCTCGCGCTGCGCTCGGTCCATCCCTTGCCGAATGTGCTGGAAGACGGAGTGGGCAGGTGGAAGGCCACCGGGGAAGGCCCTGCTCGCGAGGCGGAGATCCGCCTGGCCTTCTCTGGCAAGACAGGGCCCCTGTGGCCGCTGAGTCGATTCTCCCAACAACTGGCACGGCTGCGTGCGGCCCTCCCCGCCATCCTGCTCGCGCCCGGTCCGGAGCTACTCCTGCTCGTTGCCGCCTTCTTCTTGCTGGCGCTCCGCCAGGTTCGAGCCGCGCTCCCCGCGAAGTCC
Organism: Archangium minus; assembly: GCF_044360475.1. Lineage (NCBI taxonomy): Bacteria > Pseudomonadati > Myxococcota > Myxococcia > Myxococcales > Archangiaceae > Archangium > Archangium minus. Next base: position 1,740,241 of record NZ_CP043494.1, on the reverse strand, counting down.
CCGGTCCCCAGGAGCCTCGTCCAGCTCTTCGACACGGAGCTTCCTCAGGCCAGACGGACGCTGCTCCTCGTGGAGTGGCTCGTCGCCTTCGCCCTGGTCGTCCCGCTCATCGAGCTGCTGCTCCTGCTGAAGGGCCCCCTGGGGCGTCTTCCTCCTGTCCTCTGGCCCTTCATGGTGGCGCTGGTGACGCTGGTGGGAGGATTGATGGTGCGCGGGCTCTTCCCGGCCTTCCACTCGCGTTGGGGAGGCCTCCTCGCTGCTCCCTGGAGGGCCTCGGCATTCCTGCTCCTGGTGACGCTCCTCCTGCCCACGCCCACCGAGCACGCCCTGTGGGGGCTGCGACTGTTCATGGCCTCCAGCCTGCTCGGGCTCGCCCTCTCACCGTTGGTGCTCCAGCGCCCGGGTCGGGCACGGCCCGGAGGAGAATGGCGCCGGCTCGTGCTGCTGCCAGGACTGCTCGCCTATGCCCTCTCCATGCCTGCCCTGAGTGCCCAGGCCCGGGAGCAACACCTTCCCCTTGTATGGGAGGCACTGCGCTCCTCCACGGCCCTTCCCGAAATCCTGGGGCATGCCCTGTTCCTGGGGCTGCTGGCCTTGCTAGCCAACGCCTCCGAGCAGCAGGAGCGGAGGTCCGCGCCGTGGGTGGGGGCCTTGCTCTTCGCGGGCTACGTGGCCGGTCTGCATGATCGGGTGGGGGGATGGGCACTTCCAGCCTTGCTGGGCCTCGCGCTCTTTCCCACCGTCCTGCTGCTTCCTCCTCCGCGGAGGGAGGCCCTGCTCGCCGGACGGTCAAAGGTGCTGGCATTGCGCAAGCGGTGGCTGGAGGAGCTCCCCGTGACGTGGCTGCAGCAAATGCATGCGGCCATCGAGGTGCTCGGCGGGAAGCTCGCGAAAGGAGAGCTGTCGCTGGACGACTACCGGGAACGCGTATCGAAGCTCGAGCAACAGCTCGCCGACGTGGAGAAGAAGTTCTCGTTCGAGGGGACCGCAGCCAGGGAGCTGGTGTTGGCCCATGGCCCCCTCCCGGGTGACTGGGAGAACGCGAAGCTGGCCATGCGACTGGGGGTCATCTTCTCCCTCCCGGTGACCCTGGCCTACTCGGCGTGGGGGCTGACCCACTCCTTTTCATTGAAGGGCCTGGGCTTCCTGCTGATCTTCTACTCCGTCAACGTGCTCGCCTCGGCGGCCCTGTTCGGGTTCTTCTTCACCTGCATCCGAGGGCGCACGGGCCTGCGCAAGGCACTCTGGGCCTCCCTGGTGACGCAGCTCTGCCTGTTGCCCGCGTGGCTGGACGTGCTCTCCCGCACGAACGATCTCACCCTCTTCCTCTTCTCGCTGCTGCACTCGATGATGATCTTCCTCATGCTGGGGCTGTGCTTCGATTGGCTGGTGGCACGCCAGGCCTGGGGAGATGACTTCCGCTGGCGCAACTTCCTCGGGCTCTCGGGCCTCTCGACGGTGGCCGCATCCCTCTCACTGCTCGGTGCGAGCCTCGCCACCACCTTCGGCTCGGCGCTGACGGGACAGCTCTCCAAGACGGTCATGCAGTTCGTGGGGATGGCGGCCGGGTAACGGCGCCGCTGGCCGGCAAGACGACCACACCCCATCGACAACGACTGGACGACACCTCCATACTCTCCGCACTCAACATCACACCCGAGGTTCACATGAGCGACGGAATCGACACCGAAATTGAGCAACTCGACGCGCCCCCGCCTATCTCCGCCGAGCTGCGCGCGAAGATCCTTGCTGATCCCAACGTGGCGAAGATTGCCGCGGAGCTCGAGATGAGCCTCGACGAGTTCGTCAACTCCGTCGGGTACTACCTGAACAACCCGGGTGTGGAGCCCGCGTTCCTCGTCGTCAGCGATGAGAATCTGAGAAAAATGGGTGTCGAGCCGCCCACCGCCGAGGCGATCGAGGCCAACGTGCGCGCCAGCGTCGAGGCCATCAAGGCCGGCCAGGCCCCGAGCGGTTTCGAGGCCGCTCGCAAGAAGACCGTGGATCTGGCTGCCCAGGGCGGCGAGGCCGTAAAACCCAAGGCAAATCCCGACCTCGAGGACTCTTTGAAGAAGGGTCGAACCAACCTAAAGGGTTGATTTCACTGGATTTTCAAGAAATGTTTCGCCCGCTGACAACATCCTACCGCGGCTCTCGATAATCCCTTCAACGCAGCACCTTTCCACAACAGCACTTCACTTTCCACACAAGAGGGGTTCGCCATGGGCTTCATCAAGGGCATCGGTAAGGCGTTCAAGAAGATCGGCAGCTTTGCCAAGAAGGCGGTTGGCTTCGCGAGCAAGATTCTGAATGGACCCCTCGGGAAGATTGCCTCGTTCATCCCGGGCGTGGGCCCCTTCGTCGCGGCCGCCTCGAAGGTTGTTGGCATCGCGAACAGCGTCATCAACGGTGGTGGCCTCAAGGGCATCATCGGCGGCCTCGTGGACAACTTCGCTGGCGGCCTGCTCGGTAAGGCCGGTTCGCTCCTGAGCAAGACGGGTCTCGGCTCCGTCATCGGCCTGGGCTCGCAGACCAACAGCACGGGCGGAGTCCTGGACCTGGTCAAGGGCCTGATGAGCACCCGCAAGGGCGACGCGTCGCCTGCCGCCCAGGGCGACAAGTACAACCTGGGCCAGTTCGCGGCGTTCCAGGTTGCCAACCTGCTCCGCGCCGCCTGATCAGCCGGTCTCTGCTTCACGCAAAGGGGTGCACGCTCACGGGCGTGCGCCCCTTTTCATTTCCTGCCTACTTCATGCGAACGGACACCGAGTTGGTGGCGGCGGTGTACGTGATGAAGCCCTTCTGGAACTCACCTGGGCCCGCTCAGCGGCATCATCTGGAGGACTCTGACCGAGGCACACGGGCGGCACCCTCGGCGCCGCCCGGTTTTGTTTCACACCCTCAGGCCTTGATGTACCGCTCGAACACGGAGCCGAAGTCCTTCACAACGTACTTCTGCTGAGCGCCGATGAGCCACGCGAAGGCGGCCTGGTTGAGCTCCTTGAAGGACTCCACGAGCGGAGTGGAGCCAGCCTGACCGCGGCCGAGGGTGGTGGAAGCAACCTCGATGCTGGCCTTGGCGTGGCTGAGTGCCACTTCGTTCTCGAGCATCAGCTCGGAAATGCGGAACAGGGCCTTGTAGAGGTCCTTCACCTGCTCGAGGTGCTTCTTGTGCACGTCGATGGAGAAGTCCTTCGAGCCGAGGCTGAACTTGATCTCCACGTCCATGTCGATGTTGCCGGCAGTCTCGAGCAGCACGTGCGAGACCGGGTGAGCGCTGTAGTTGTAGCGGCGCAGCGTGCGCTTCTTGCTGGCGGCACTGGTCCCGTCGAGGTGGATGAGCGCCTTGTTGGTGAAGCAGTACTCGTCGGACTTGGACTTGATCAGAAAGAAGATCTTCTCCTGGTCCTCGTGCATCACGTAGTCGTCGGCGTCCACCTTGTTGTAATCCGTCGGGGCGATGACCGAGCCGATGTCGCTGAGGCCGAGGGCGTCGGCGGCGATTTTTCCGAACATGTGCATTCTCCCGGGGTAGGTGCTGCATCGGACTGCTGCGAGGTGCTCTCGCGGTCCTGCGCCAGCATAGGAGAAGTGGAACGGAGAGGCATCGAAGACCCGTGTCCAGAGGCCTCCCAGCTTCAGGGCAAACCTGTCGTCAGTCCTCCTGGTCGGCGTACGGGCCCACCCCCCAGGTGTACACGCCCGCGGCACGGGCGCTCACGTGGTACAGCTCACCAGGCACGAAGGGCTCATACTGATGGCGCACGAAGAAGAGGGTGCGCCTGTCGGCGGAGAGGGACGGGTGGTACTCGTCCAACGCCGTGTTCACGCCGGGGCCCAGGTTGCGCGCGGGCTTCCACTCCCCGTGCCGGCGCTCGGCCACGTAGAGATCTCCCGAGCCAAAACCGTCCGGCCGGTCGATGGAGGCAAAGAGCAGCGTATTCCCGTCCGCCGTCACGGTGGGGTTGAACTCCCAGAAGGACGTGTTGAGCGCGGCGCCGAGGTTCTCCGCGGGGCCGTAGGAGCCATCCGCCCGCCGGCGCGAACGCCAGAGGTCCCAGCCTCCGAAGCCACCCGGCCGGTCCGAGCCGAAGTACAGCGTGCCCCACGCATCCACGCTGGGGTACAGCTCGTCCGAGGTGCTGTTGACGGCGGCCCCCAGGTGTCGCGGCTCGCTCCAGCCCGAGCCCTGGCGCTCCACTACCCACAGCTCGGCGTCCTCGCGGGCCACGCCCTCCACCGGCCGGATAGACGAGAAGAAGAGGTAGCGACCATCCGGCGACACGAATGGATCAATGTCGCTGAACTCGCCGGAGAAGGGAGCCACGCGCGGCTCGCTCCATCGGCCGTGGCGCCACTCGGAGAAGACAATGGTGGACTGGCGGGAGATGGGGAAGAAGTCGGTGCTCACCCCCCAGAAGGCGGTGCGTCCGTCGGGGGTGAAGACAATGCGGTACTCCTCCTGCTCCGGCAGCGAGACGAAGCCGGGGGCGAGCACCTCTGGGACACACGGCGCGGCGGCTTGCTGAGCAAGTGCGGACGTGGCCAGGGTAAGCAGCGAGAGCAGCATCGGGGAACGGACGAGGGACAACACAGACATGACAGGCTCCTCCTGCGATGAGTGCATGCGGCGGGGCAGGGTCTTCTCCAACCGCCACGAACGCAGAGGTAGCGAATCAGCGAGGGGCTGTCTGGGAGGTGGGGACGAAGCGCGAGCAACGAGGGACGGAGTGCGCGGGCGGAGGGACGGACGCAGCGGACCGTCAGTCCGGCACCAGCCCCAGGGCCTGCTCCACACGGGCGCGGTGGGCGCGACCGGTGCGCAGCGCGACGCCGCCGGAGAGGGACAGGAGGTATTCGCCCTGGGACAGCGGCTCGAGCTCACGAACATGGTCCAGGTTGACCAGCACCGAGCGATGGATGCGCAGGAAGCGGCGCGGATCCAACCGCTCCTCCAGGTGCGTCAGCGTCTCGCGCATGACGAGCTGCTCGCCGCCCGTGTGCACGCGCACGTAGTTGGCCTCTGCCTCCACATGGGTGATAGCGGCGCAGTCCACGAAACGGATACGGCCGTCTGCCTTGATGGGCAACCGCCGCAGCGGTGCGTCCGCCTGGGCGAGCGCGGAGAGCATCTCTTCCAACCTGCCAGGAGGAGCTTCCGCCCGGCGCACGAGCCCCACGTGCTGACGAGCCCGCACCAGCGCGGCCCGGAAGCGCTCCCGGTCATAGGGCTTGAGGAGATAGTCCAACGCCTGCGCCTCGAAGGCCTGGACCGCGTAGCGCTGCCAGGCAGTGACGAACACCACCACCGGCACCTGGCCGGGCGGCAGCGCGCGCAGCACCTCGAAGCCATCGCCTGAGGGCATCTCGATGTCGAGCAGCAGCACGTCCGGTGTCGTGGAGAGCACCACGCGCACCGCCTCCGCACCGCTGGCCGCCTCCCCCACCAGCGCCACGTCCGGCTCGTCCGCCAACAGCGTGCGCAGTCGCTCTCGAGCCAAAGGCTCATCGTCCGCCGCCACCACGCGTAAGGGCGCTGCTTCCGCGGTGCCACCGCTCACGCCGTCACCTCACGGTGCGAGCCTGTTGTGGAGGGCAGCGGCAGGCGCAGCTCGGCCACTGTGCCACGAGGCTCCCCGGGGCGCAGCTCCAAGGCGGCGCGAGAGCCATAGAGGGTGGCCAGGCGCGCACGCAGGTTGGACAGGCCCACGCCTCGCCCGTGCCGGGGCAGCCCCGCGGGTGGCAGACCCACGCCATCGTCCCGCACCTGCACCTGCAGCGAGTCCCCGTCTCGCTCGGCGCTGATGAGCACTCGGCCGGGCTCGGCCCGTGGTGCGAGCCCATGGCGGATGGCGTTCTCTACGAGCAGCTGTAGCGCCAGGTGAGGGATGCGCGCATCGAGCACGTCGGGAGCGAGCCGCCACTCCACCGCGAGCCGCTCGCCGAAGCGCGTGCGCTCGATGTCCAAGTAGGGCGCGAGCGCCTCCAACTCCTCGCGCAATGTCACCTCCTGGCGGCCGGAGGACTCCAGGCTGTGGCGCAGCAGGTCTCCCAGCCGCACGAGCATGCGCTCCGCGGCGTCAGCGTCCTTGTGCACCAAGGCCGCCACAGCGTTGAGGGCATTGAAGAGGAAGTGAGGCCGAAGCTGAGTGGCAAGAACCTGGAGCCGAGCCTCGGCGAGCCGGGCCTGTAGCCGCGACGCGCGCTGCTGGCGTACATGGGCGCGACGGGCGAGTCCCAGCGCATGAGCCCCAGCGGTCATCAGCACGAAGGGCAACACGTTGTTCACCACGCTCTGCGCCAGCACGGTGCCGAAGCCCGGCGGGCGTGCGTACCAGCCGAAGACATCCTGGGTGAGGACAACGAACGTCGCACGCCCCAGCACCACGGCGACGAGCGTGGCGAGGTGCACAGCGCCCGCGCGCATCCACCTGGAGCGGTGGAGCGGGAACCACTCGGACAGACGCAGGCACAACACCGTGATGGGGACCCACAGCAGCGAGCTGCCCAGCGCCATGCGCCACAACAGTTCCTCGCCGGCGGGCGCCTCACCCGCGTGTTGCAACAGCCGCACCTGGCTGACAGTGACCAGCGCGTCCGCCAGCCACCACCCCAGGGCTCCGGTCCACAGCGCCCAGGAAGGGAGGGGCGGAACCTCATCGGGCTCGTGAATCGGCTCGTCCTGCTCGTGCATGGACTGGAAGGCTAGCGAAGGGCTCGGGACGGTCGCTACACCCCCTGGGACGAACGGAGCGCTGGCGGGGACGAACCGCTCCAACAGTCAGCCAAGCCGGTGGGCCGCCGCAATCGGTGGAGCGTGGACCCTGACAGGCTCAGGTGGCCTCGAACCAGCTTTGGGCCAGGCCCGTCTCATCGGGCGCGCGGGCAATAAAAACGGCGGAGGACCGGGAGCAGGAGCCTGGGCGGAGGTTGGTGAACACTCCAGCGGCTCTTCTCTTGTGGACCTTGGCTTGGGGCCCTTCACTCCTCGGAGCCTTCAAGAGGAGCCAGACATGAACTACCGCATCCTTGGACGGACCGGCGTCCGTGTGAGTCCGCTGTGCCTCGGAGCCATGATGTTCGGCCAGTGGGGCAATCCGGACCACGACGACAGCATCAAGATCATCCACCGGGCGCTCGATGCGGGGATCAACTTCATCGACACCGCGGACATCTACTCGCGGGGTGAGTCCGAGGAGATTGTCGGCAAGGCTCTGGCCGACGGCCGCCGCGACAAGGTGATTGTCGCCACCAAGTTCCATGCCTCCATGGGAGACGACCCCAACCAGCAGGGCAACTCCCGCCGGTGGATCTTCCAGGAGGTCGAGGCGTCCCTGCGCCGGCTGAGGACGGATTGGATCGACCTCTACCAGGTGCACCGGCCCTCGGCGGACACCGACATCGAGGAGACGCTCGGAGCACTGAGCGATCTGGTCACCCAGGGCAAGGTGCGGTACGTGGGCTCCTCGACCTTCCCAGCGTCGCAGATCGTCGAGGCGCAATGGACCGCGCGAGAGCGGAGGCTGACGCGCTTCGTCTGCGAACAGCCGCCCTACTCCCTGCTCGTGCGAGGCATCGAGGCGGACATCCTGCCCACCTGCCAGCGTCACGGCATGGGCGTCATTCCCTGGAGTCCGCTCGCGGGCGGGTGGCTGTCCGGCAAGTGGCGCAAGGACTCAGCGCCTCCCTCCACGTCGCGAGCCGCACGCATGCCCGCCCGCTACGATCTGTCGCAGCCCGTCAATCAGCGCAAGCTCGAGGCGGCCGATGCACTGGGGCGGCTGGCCGACGCGGCGGGGATGTCGCTCGTCCACCTCGCCATCGCCTTCGTCATCAAACACCCGGCCGTGACCTCGGCCATCATCGGTCCCCGCACGATGGAGCAGCTGGAGTCGCAGCTCGGCGCCGCCGACCTCACGCTGGACAGCGCGTTGCTGGACCGCGTCGATGAGATCGTCGCGCCCGGGACGAACATCAACCCAGCCGACGCAGGGTGGGAGAACCCAGCGCTCGCCCCCGCCGCACGCCGCCGCTGAGGCAGCATCGAAGCGAGTGGACTGGTCGGACCGAATCCGCCTTATATGCCTTGACAGGCATATGCCTCAATCAGCATATAAACGTCATGTTGAGCGCGTTCGAAGTCGTGGCGGAGCCGAACCGCCGCCGCATCCTGGACCTCCTCCGAGAGGGGCGCCGCCCTGTCGGGGAGTTGGTGGATCGGCTCGGGTTGACGCAGCCCACCGTGTCCAAGCATCTGCGCGTGCTCAAGGATGCTCGGCTGGTGGACGTGGAGCAGGACGCTCAGCGGCGGCTGTACCGCCTGCGTCCGGAGCCCTTGCTGGAACTCGACGACTGGCTCACGCCGTACCGCGAGCTGTGGTCCCGACGACTCGACGCGCTGGAGCGCCACCTGGACACCATGGCGGACGATGAGCCCGCCCCCACCCGCCGGAGCCCGGCCCCAAGAAGGAGGAAGCGATGAAGCATGGAACCCTGACGACCCGGGGCAATCGTGTCGAGCTCCGGTTCGAGCGACGCCTCACCCACCCGCCCGAGAAGGTCTGGCGCGCGCTCACGGACAGCAAGGAACTGGCCCATTGGTTCCCCGCGCGCATTGAAGGCGCTCGCGAGGCCGGCGCCGAGCTGCGCTTCTTCTTCGAGGAAGGCGATCCTGGCACCGGCAAAATCTCGGTGTTCGACCCGCCGCGCGTCCTCGAATACACGTGGGAGGGAGACCTGCTGCGGTGGGAGTTGCGGCCTGACGGCGCGGGCTGTCTGCTGGTCTTCACCACCATCCCGGCGGACCGCGCGAACGTCGCCCGCGACGCCACGGGCTGGCACTTCTGCCTCGACAACCTGGAGGCAGCGGTCGACGGGAATCCCGCCGCCGGGTTCGACAAGGAGCGCTTCTCCGCACTCAACGCCGAGTACGCCGCGCGCTTCGGCCTGGGCAGCTTCCCCGCCTTCCTGACAGGCCCGGCGAACCGCGTCTCGGAGGCCTCACTGCGCCTCCCCGGCGTCGAGGCCTACGTGTTCGACGGTGCAGATGGCACCCAGCTCACCCTCTGCCACGCGAAGAGCGACGCGGACACCGGTGAGCAGTGGCGGGACTTCGACGAGTACCTCGTGGTGCTGGAAGGCAGCTACACGCTGACCATCAATGGCATGGACATCCAGCTCGGCGCCGGGCGGGAGTTCGTCATCCCCAGGGGCGCGCGAATCTCGGGACGGTTCACCGCCGGCACGCGAACCCTCCATGCCCTCGGCGGCCGGCGTTTCGAGCGGGCCCCCGCATAGACTCACAGGCCAGGGGCGCTCCACCTCGGAGCCTGCCTTGTGGATGGCGCCCGCGCATGCATTCCGCGAGCGCCATTCGGTCACAGGCCTGTGCCGTCCAGCTTGAACGAAGGTCCCGGACGAGCCCCCGCGAGAAGCGCTCGACTGTCTGCTTGCTCCCTCTTGCATGACTCCCAGGAGGCATTTATCTTATCGGCGTTCCAACCTTCGGACTTATAAAAATAAGGCCACTTCGCTTCCATGGACGAGCTCGACTACCGCATCGTCGACCTGCTGCAGCGTGACGGCCGCGCCACGCAGCTGGAGATTTCCCGGACGGTGGGGCTGTCGCAGCCCGCGGTCGCCGAGCGCATCCGCAAGCTCGAGGAGCGAGGCGTCATCACCGGCTACGCTGCGCGAGTGGACGCGGCGAAGCTGGGCAAGGACATCACCGCCTTCATCGGCGTGAGCATCGAGCATCCGAAGTACTTCGACGGGTTCGCCAAGAAGGTGCTGGCCATGCCCGAGGTACTCGAGGCCCACCGCGTCGCCGGTCAGGACTCGTACATCCTCAAGGTGCGGACCTCGAACACGAAGACGCTCGACACCCTTTTGGTGGAGACGCTGCGGACCATCTCCGGCGTCACCCGTACTCACACCACCATCGTTCTGTCCTCCATCAAGGAGGAGACGTACGTCCACGCCTCGCCCGAAGTGTTGAAAGGAGCCTGACCATGACCGCGGCTGTCAGCATTCCCGCCCCTGCGGCGTTCCCGCTCGCCAAGCGCATGTCGCGGATGAAGGCCTCCGCCGTGCGAGAGATTCTCAAGGTGGCCGAGCGTCCTGACGTGCTCTCCTTCGCCGGAGGTCTCCCCGCGCCCGAGCTGTTCCCCGTGGAGGCGATCGCCCAGGCGCACGCCGAAGTCTTCGCCGAGGAGGGTCGCGCCGCGCTGCAGTACAGCACCACGGAGGGCTATGGCCCCCTACGCGAGTGGATCTGCTCCCACCTGGCCGAGCGCGGCCTGCACGCGGCGACGGATCAGGTGCTCATCACCAACGGCTCGCAGCAGGGCATCGACCTGGTGGCCAAGGTGATGCTGGACCCGGGCGACCTGGTGGTGGTGGAGGACCCCAGCTACCTTGCCGCGCTGCAGACCTTCAGCGGCTACGAGGCCTCCTTCGCCGTCGTGGGTAGCGACGATGACGGTATGCGCGTGGACGAGCTGGAGCGGATAGTCACCGGCCGCAAGCCCAAGCTCATCTACCTGGTCCCCAACTTCCAGAACCCCAAGGGCACCACCCTGTCGCTGGAGCGACGGCACGCACTCGTGCGCTTCGCCCAGAAGCACCGCATCCTCGTCCTCGAGGACAACCCGTATGGCGAGCTGCGCTTCCGGGGCGAGCACCTGCCCTCGTTGGCCTCGCTCGACACCGAGGGCGTGGTCATCACCCTGGGGACGTTCTCGAAGACGCTGGCACCTGGCTTGCGCATCGGCTGGGCCGTGGGGCCGCGCGAGCTCATCCGCACCCTCACCGTCGCCAAGCAGTCGGCGGACCTGCACACCGCCACGGTCGCGCAGCGGGCCACGGCGCGGCTGCTGTCGCGCTTCGACTACAACGCCAACCTGGACAAGCTGCGCGCCATCTACGGGGAGCGGTGCCTGGCGATGCTCGCCTCTCTGGAGAAGCACATGCCCGAGGGGACCCGGTGGACGCAGCCGGATGGCGGCATGTTCCTGTGGGTGGAGCTGCCGCGCGGCATGAGCGCGGATGTCCTCTTTCCGCTCGCGCTCGACAAGCGCGTCGCCTTCGTGCCCGGCTCGCCCTTCTTCGCCGGCACGCCGCGCAGTGAGTTCATGCGCCTGAACTACTCCAACCGCCCGCCGGAGCTGATCGAAGAGGGCATGCGCCGGCTCGGCGCGGTCATCGCCGCCCAGCGCTGAAAAGGCTCTCCCGCTCGGACGTGAACCCAGCGTCCGAGCGATTTCCATGTGCGCTCCGCGACCGGGCGGCTATCTAGAGCGCCCATGTCCACGAACTGGAACTCCTTCGACGTTGCCCTCGTCACCTCGTCCACCTATCCCGAGTGTCTGCCCGACGAGAAGCTCCTCGCCGATGCGCTCGCCGCACGGGGGCTGAGGGCGGGACCGGTCATCTGGGATGACCCCGCCGTGGATTGGAGCCACTTCCGGCTCGCGCTGATCCGTACCGCCTGGGACTCGGACAAGCGCCGTGACGAGTTCGTGGCCTGGGCCGAGCGGGCTGGTGCTCGCTGCCCGCTGTGGAACCCCCCCGAGGTGATTCGCTGGAACACGCACAAGGGCTACCTGCGCGACCTCGAGGCGCGTGGCGTGGCCATCGTGCCCACCCTGTGGCTGGAGCGCGGCTCGAAGGTGGACGTGAAGGCGCTGCTCGCCGAGCGCGGCTGGAGTGACGCCGTGGTGAAGCCGACGGTGTCCGCGGGCGCGCGCGACACGTTCCGGGTACGCGGGCCCCAGGACATCTCCACCGCTCAGGCGCTGGTGGAGCGCGTCCTCCCGCTCAAGGACATGATGGTGCAGCCCTACCTGTCCTCGGTGGAGAGCTACGGCGAGCGCTCCATCCTCTTCCTGGGCGGCGAGCACACCCACGCCATCAAGCGGCCGGCGGCCTTGTCGGGGAACCCGGGCTACGATGCCACCGCCGCCGAGCCAGCTCCCTCAGCCGAAGACGAGCGCGCCTTCGCCCGTCAGGTCCTCGCCGCGACTGGCTTCGAGCTGCTCTACGCCCGGGTGGACGTGGCGCGGGACGAGCGGGGCACGCTCCTGCTGATGGAGCTGGAGGTCACCGAGCCCAACCTCTTCCTCCGGCAGGGAGGACCCCGCGCGGTGGAGCGACTGGCGGACGCCATCGCCCACAAGACCCGCGCGCGCTAGACACCCTCACTGCACTTGCTGGCCGGGGCCGAGCAGGGCCTTGGCCTGCTTGCGCCGCCGCAGCTCGCCACGGATGAGCCGGGCCTCGCGCCCGCCCTGCCCCGCGATGGCGCTGTTCTCCTGCGCGCGACGGATGAGGTACGGCAGCACGGCGCGCACCGGGCCGTAGGGCAGATACTTGGCAACGTTGTAGCCGGCCTTCGCCAGGTTGAACGAGATGTTGTCGCTCATCCCATAGAGCTGGCTGAAGAAGACGCGCGGATCATTCGCGGCAATGCCGCGCCGACCGAGCTCCTGCATCAGCAGCTGGCTGCTGGCCTCGTTGTGCGTACCGGCACAGAGCGCCATCCGGTCGAGGTGGTCCAGGCAGAACAGCACGGCGCGATCATAGTCGGCGTCGGTGGCGGCCTTGTCCGGTTGGATCGGATCCGCGTAGCCGCGCTCCTTCGCGCGCTGCCGCTCCTTCTCCATGTACGCGCCGCGCACCAGCTTGGCGCCGAGGAAGTACCCCTTGCTCGTAGCGCGCTCCAGCGCCGCGCGCAGGTTGCCCAGGCTCGCGATCCGGTACATCTGGTAGGTGTTGTAGACGAGGGGCCGCTCCCGGTTGAAGCGGGCCATCATCTCCTCGCCCAGGCCGTCGATGACGTCCTGGATCCACGTCTCCTCGCCGTCGATGAAGATGCGCACCCCCAGCTCGTGGGCACGCTGGCAGATGCGCAGCACGCGCTCACGAACCCGCTCCCACTCGGCCTGCTCGTCGGCGCTGAGCGTCTCTCGCGCGCCGAGCTTCTCCAGCAGGCCGAAGCGCGCCAGGCCCGTCACCTTGAAGACGCTGAAGGGGATGTGCGGATGCGTCGCCGCCCACTCAATGGTGGCGAGCGTCTCGCGCGTGGTGGCGTCGAAGCCGGCCTCGGACTTCTCTCCCTCCACGCTGTAATCGAGAATCGATTGGACCCCAAAACGTCCAAGCGCCGCGATGGCCGCGTCACACTCCTGAATGCTCTCGCCTCCGCAGAAGTGCTCGAAGACGGTGTGCTTCACGAGCAACCGGACACCGGGGAAGCCGATGCGCAGCAGCCAGGCCGACAGGGGAATGCCGGCGCGCACCAGCACCGGCTGCTCCAATGAGGAGAAGAGCAGGTGGGCCTTGCGCATCTGCGCATCGCTCTTGGTAGCGAAGGCAATGGCCGTGTTGTCGAACGAGACCGGAGGCGGAGACCCCACGGGGTGCTCAGGAGAGGAAGAGGCGAGTGCGGACATCGAACGCCGGGCTACATGGTTTTCGTGGCCGCATCAAGCCGAGGGGGGTGGGCGGCAGGTTCGCGGCACAAGCCTGGCTGCACGAACTGAACACACGCCCACACTTCCCGTCATGCCCTGCTGTCACTCCTCCGTGACGCCGCACTGCGACAAACGCCACGGGGAGGACGGACTACTTGGACTCGGGCTTGGCGCCCTTGGGCAGCGCGGGAGCGGCAGCGGCCACGGGGAGGCGCGGAATCACGAGGTTCCGGTACTCGGTGGCGAGCGTCTCCGGCGTCATCTCCTCCTGCCACTGCTTGGGGTTGGTGTTCCAACCATAGTCGGCGGGCACCTTGCCGCCGCCCTGGCTCGTGTAACCAATCATGTCCGGGAACTTCGAGGACCAGCGGCCGGCCGGATCCGACTCACGGGTGATGGGCTCGCGGTTGGACCGGGGCGTGTAGTTGCTCTTGCTCATGAGACGTGACTCCTAGCAGGTGCGCAGCCTCTCCGGAACCCCCACGCGGTGCCGGAGGATGCCCAGGCCGTGCTCACCTACGCGGGCCCGCTCGCTGCCCTCTCGGAGGAGGGGCCCCCGGCCCGGGAGCGCCGTCGGCTCCGCTGCGACACCGGAGGCAGCCACCGCGGCCCGAGCTCGAAGACGGCCGCGAAGTAGCGCGCCTGCGCCTCGCTGCCGTAGCGATAGCGCCGCACCTCTCCTTCCTTGAGGGTTACCTCTACGCCCCAGTTCTTCCTATGTCGGCGAAGCGTGACGCGAGAGATCTCCATACCCACCCTTCCCCTCCTGGAACGCCCCCTCCCTTGAAAACGACGTGCCAAATGGAACGCCTGAACTCGCCGGGTTGGGGTGTGTGGCTGTGAACAGGGAGGAGAAGGACAGGAGGAGCTACAGGCTCGCCTGCCTGCTCTCCGAGGGTGCACGAAAAGCGAGGCACGGCGACTTGTGGCCGCCGATTGCTGCGTTACGTGAAAGGGCATGAACGCATCAACTGAGAAGAACACGGGTGACACCGTTTCCGAGTTCACGCTGCCCGAGGGCTGCATGCTGTGCGGCGGCGCGGTGACCATCCGCAGCACGCCGGGTGGTGGCGCGCACAGCTACTGCCCGCACTGCCACTGGCTGTCGCGCACGCGGCTGCGCATGCACAAGGGAGGACTGGAGATCGCCTACGCCACGAAGGCGTTCGCGTAAGCAGCAGGAGGCTCCGAGCCGGGCCCCTCCACACGGAGAGCCGCGCGCCCCTCGGAGCCGGGTACGTCGTACAAAACCCCCGCCAGCACTCAATGCAAGAGCCACAGGGCGCAAGGCACCGTGGCGAACGAGAGAGGAATGCCCAGCCCCACCATGAGGGCGGAGAGCTCGGGGTCCAGGCCGTGGTCCGCGGCGAGGATGGCTCCGGTGACCATGGGGGCCATGGCGGCCTGGAGCACGGAGACGTCGAAGGTGAGACGGCTCATGCCAGGCACCAGCAGCAGCAACAGCGCGATGGCGAGCGGAGCAAGCGCCAGCTTGTAGCCAAGTCCCAGCACGAGCGCGCGCACCCGGCCCTTCACCTGGGAGAACCGGAGCTGGAAGCCCACGGAGAAGAGCGCGAGCGGGGTGAGCAGGTCTCCCAGCCGGCCGAGCACCACGTCCACCCAGGCGGGCCAGGCCCACGGGTGCAGCAGGAACGCGATCACCAGCGCGATGAAGGGCGGAAAGCCCAACACCTTCTTCAGCAGCGTCCGCGGCCGAGCGTCCTTCGCGGCGGCGCGCGCGGCGAACAGCGTGGCCACCGTGCCCAGCGCGAGGAACGAGCCGAGCTGGTCGATGACCACCGCCACCTGCAAGCCCTCGCGGCCCATCAGGCCCTCGATGAGGGGCAGGCCCACGAACGCGGTGTTGCTCAATCCTCCCGTGAGGACGAGTGCCGCCACCGTCTGGGGCGTGAAGCCCAGCCGCGGGCCCAGCGTGCGGAAGAAGAGCCACGCGCCGCCGAAGACGAACCAGGGCGTGACAGCGGCGACGAGCAGTTCGGGGACGAGCGTCAGCCGGTGCACCGAGCGCAGCACCAGCGCGGGCAGCGCCACGTTGAGGACGTAGGCGTTGAGCACCAGCGCCGTCTGCTCTGGGAAGCGTCCGCTGCGCCGGGCAATGGCTCCGAGGATGAGGCTGGCGGCGAGCACACCAACGAGCTGACTCACGAGGCGCTTCTCCTGGATTCACGTGAGCGGGCGAGAAGACAGCGGGGGGCGCTCACACGCGCCTTGTGCTGCAAATCCGGAGCGAGCACCAGAACATCGCAAGGGGCCGCGAAACCCCCTGAGAGGGCGGACCCCTCTCGTTTGACAAGAATCTGACGGTTTCTATAGGGTACGAAAATCCTTTCTCAAAGGAATATTCGTGCGATTGTGGAATATCGGCGCGTGTGTCCTCGCGCTCCTGGTGGTGTCTTGTGGTGGGACAACCGATGGGGTGGAGGTGGAGCAGCAGAAGGCGGGCACGCTGCGACTTCCGCTGATTTCGCCGTCTCCGGACGGCAAGCTCTACCGGCTGGTAGGAGCGACGTTCGACATCACCGGACCCCAGACGGTCACCCTCACGGACACGTCGGCGGAGACGGTGCAGACGACGCTGCTGGCCGGGTCCTACACCATCGAGCTCAAGGGCGCCTGGCACCTGGAGAGCATCGACGCGCCTGGGACGGCCGTGCCCGCCCAGATGCTGTCGCCCAACCCCCTGCCGTTCTTCGTCACCAAGGGGGAGACGTCCGAGGTGCGCTTCCTGTTCAAGATGCCCGGGAAGGGCGACGCGAACGTGGGCATCAAGGTGGACAACGGGGGTTGGCTCGCCGGAACCCTCCACTTCACCCAGCGCGAGGATCCGACCTCCGGGCCGAGCGTCTTCGATGAGCTGATGGGCCAGAGCATCCCCTTCGTCATCAGCTTCGAGTCGGCCACGCTCACCAAGAGCAACTGGTCGTTCAAGGAGTTGATGGTGGAGGCCGATCCTCCCCACACCATCCAGTTCGGGGGGCCGCATTCCGCGCTGCTGGAGCGCGTGGCCTCGTCCATGAGGGACGTGCCGTTCACCTTCACGCTGAGGGCCACTCCGGAGGGGTTCGTCCAGTTCAACAACATGAACATGTGGGGCCCCGCCTTCATGATCCAGATGAACGAGAGTGCTCCCTTCGCAGGAAAGTTGGACGCCGAGGGCTTCCCCACCGCGCAGTACTTTGAGGTCGAGTCCAACACGTTCATCCGGAGCGTCTCCGCCTATTACGACGGGGTGATGGGCCCGGCGAACGTGAACGGCTCGCCCTGAGCCCCCCAGTGCCTGGAGTCCTTGGGGCCGGTCTCCGCTTCAAGCGGGGCCGGCCCTTCGGCTTTGCGGGCTCGGAGCTCGCGACCCGGTGGTGGTGACCGCAGTCATCAGGTGGTGAGTCGCGTCACCGCCTCGTGCGAGTGAGGGTCGAGCCAAGCACCCGAAAACAGAGAGGTTCTTGGCAAGCTGATGCCCTCCAGGCCTGGCATGCCGCGCGCAATGGGACGGTGCACACCACCTGAGGGCGCGACAATGCGGAAGAAACGGCTGGGTGACCTGCTTCGGGAGAACGGACTCCTGGACGAGCTGCAACTGCGTGCGGCGCTGGGTATCCACAACAAGTGGGGCGTCCCCCTGGGCCAGGTGGTGGTGGACATGGGCTTCTGCACCGCACACCAGGTGCTCGACGTCCTGGCCAGCCAGGCGCAACTCCCAACGGTGGACCTGGACGCGGAGCTGTTGGACCCACGACTGGTGGACGTGCTGCCCGTGCAGGTGGCGGAGGCCCACCGGATCATCCCCCTCCGGCTGGAGGGACCTCGCGACTCCGTGTTGGTGGTGGCCACCGCGGCTCCGGCCCATCTCCCCTCCCTGGATGAGGTGGCGCACGTCACCGGCAAGGCGCGGGTGGTGGCGCTGCTGGCGACCGACGCCGCCATCTCCCAGGCTCTTGAGCGGCTCTACTACCCCCATCTGCTCGGCGCACGCCGCCCGGTGGAGCCCATTCCCCTCCCCGAGGCGGATGAACACCTGCCGCTGGTAACAGATCGCGCCGAGTACCTGATGATGGTGCAGGGCGGTGTCCTGGCCTCCACCGTCGAGCAGGGCGGCTTGCCCGTGATGACGCCGCTGACGGAGGAGCTCCCGGCCCATGCCCGCCTCACCGAGCCGGAGCTGCCACGGGTGGAGGTGGCGCCCAGGCCCGCGCAGACGTCGAGGCCCGAGGAGGAGCCCGCGCCGGAGGTCTGGGTGTACGGCTGGGGTGTCAAGGCCACCCGTGGGTTGTTGAAGCTGCTGGAGGACGAGGGCCTGCGGACGCGGGTGGCTCGCACCGAGGACGTGCGGAACGCGACTGAGTGCGCGGTGGTCCTGGCGCCGCTGCAGTCGGTGGAGAGCGTGAAGCGGCGGGGGCTCCGGGCGCGGCTGCTGCTGGCGGGCCGGGTGCGTGACGAGGAGCGGGCGAGGACCCTGGGCGCACGGGCCTTCCTCTCCGGACCCCTGCGCTCGGACCTGTTGATCGACGCGGTCCGCGAGCAGGTGAACGCCGGCCGCACGGCGCTGCGTCAGGTGGGCTGAGCCCCCAGCACGAGCTTGCGCGTGAGGCTCGCCCCAAACGTGGCGAGGCTCGCCAGGGCCACCACCGCCAGGCTTGCAACACCGGTCGCATCCCACTGGAGGAGGGGCAGACCCCGCAGGGCCTGAAGCGCAAGCACCACCGTCAGGCCCAGGTAGGCCACACCCGCGGCCCGAACCACGGCCAGGCGGCGAGACTCGGACAGGGCCCGCCGCCTCGCGAGCAGCACCGCGAGCACGGGCAGCACCTGCATGCCGTGCAGCCCCAGGAAGTGCGCTGGCCGCATGTCACCCACCGTGGTGCTCCAGCCAACGAGCGGCAGGCCCGGTCCCCCGTCCTTGCCCCCGAAGGTGTGCGCGCCAGACTCCACCGGCTTGCCGACCTTCATGCTCGCGATCTGCTCGGCGCGCGGCGACGTCATGAAGTACCCCAGCCCCGCCCCCAACACTCCCACCACCAGGCCCACACGCAGCGCCGAGGCCAGGGGGCGATCCTGGAGCTTCGTCCGCAGCAGCACGAAGGCGAGCACCATCATCGTCCCCCACAGCACCGAGATGACAATTCCCATGCTCGAGAAGACGAAAGCATCGAAGGGCGTCGCGATGTTGAAGTGGCTGCGTACCCCGCGCGCCGCCTGAAGCGTGATGGCCACCATCTCGAGCGCGCCGCACACGGACAGGATGTTGCCCACGATGCGCACGAACCGCTGGCGCTCGTGAAGGAAGCCGAGAAAGTACAGGACGGTGGCGTTGTAGAGGGCCAGCGAGACGTAGAACTTCAGCGGCTTCAACCAGAGGGGCTCGCCCAACACCTGGCGCGAGTCGAGGAAGAGTCCGGCCGCGGAGAGCAGGGCGCCGAGGAGCATCACCGCGGTGCCAAGAGCGAGGGCCGGCGAGAGGGCCCAGGCTCGACTCCAGAGGGTGCGCGAGGAGGACGAGGCTGTGGTCATGGTGGACATGGGGTTCTCCAGGGATGGCGAGGAGGGGAACGAAGAAGCTCAGGTGCCGGGAACGGGAAGCGGAGCCACGGCCGAGCGGAAGCGGCGCGACACCAACCGGACGCCCGCGTAGGCCAGGTAGCCCACGGGCCCCAGCATGAAGGTCATCAGCAGGCACGGCACGACGAGCAGATGCGAGATGCCCCGGCGCTGGGCATCCGCGAGCACCACCCTGCCCACCAGGAAGTCGAACGCGAGGTAGTGGATCCACCCCGCCAGCAGCATTCCGGGGCGATGGAGCGCCACATCAATGTGCGCCAGCGTGTCGAACTCACGCAGCAGGCCCGGCAGGTGGGGCGCGACCAGTGCCAGGTACAGCACACCGATGCCCAAAGGCACCACGTCGCTCTCCAACAACCACCGCGTCACACGGGCCCGGGGCGCCAGCACCATCGCCAGCCAGCCCAGCAGCACCGGGACGTTCAACACACTCAGGATCAGCTCTTCGTTCACGGACTACCTCGGGGGAACGCGCGGACGTGGCACCACCGCGCCGGATGTTGACAACGTAAACACCAAAGTAGTCGCTGTCAACATCCCTGCCGGGCTCAGGCCTGGAGGCCCCTCCAAAACCGTCCAAGGCCCGAGCCCGGCAGTCCCCCTCCAAGCTCAACGGCTGTCGCCGCGACGCGCGAGCACCTCGCCCGCGGGAGACACGGCATAGGACTCGAACCAGCCTGGGAACCGGTTCCTCGCCCCCCCGCACCGGTCGAACCGCTCATCCACGGTGACGTAATAGAGCTCGCGCCACTTGAAGACCCGGACGTCCAGCGCCTCCGCGGGGCTCGAGCACTTCGCGAAGACGTCGCTCTGGGCACTGAACGACTGGATGACCTCTCGAAGGGCCGCACTGGCGGCGAGCGCCGCTGGACCATCCATGGCACCCAGGTTCGAGACCTCCGCGACGTCCTTCCTGCTCGGCCAGGCGACGTTCCCTCCAGGCTTCCGGGAGCCATCCGTGACGGAGGAAGTGGTGGCACACGCCACGCAGCCGAGGACGGACATCACTTGGAGGAGCAAGAGAGTGCGAGTCATGGCGAGGCCACCTCCATCAACGAGACCTGGCCATCATCTGGCAGCACCCGCCCGCCGAGCATCATGCGGGGACACGCTCTTCATCATGATTTCATCATGAACCCCTCCCGGTCTCCCCCTGGTAAGCACGCCGGGCTTCACGCAAGCTGCGCCCCGATATGAAGCACCTGTTGGGGCGACTGGGGTCAGAGCTACGGGCGACGGCGGGAGGCCTGCCGAGTACGTACTGGTATCTGTGGACAGGCACGCTGGTGAACCGGCTGGGCGCCTTCGTGGTGCCCTTCCTGGCGCTGTACCTCACCCGGGAGCGCGGCTTCCGCGTAGAGGAGGCCGGGCTGGTGGTGTCACTGCACGGCGCGGGAGGCGTACTGGCGGGGCTGGTAGGAGGGACGCTGTCGGACCGCGTGGGCCGGAGAAGGACGCTGCTGGCGGGGCTGTGGCTGGGCTCGGCGGCGATGCTGTCCTTGGGCTTCTCACGCGCCACCTGGCACATCTGCGTGTCGGCCTTCCTGCTGGGCCTGCTGGGCGAGCTGTACCGGCCGGCGGTGTCCGCGGCCATCGCCGACGTCGTGAGGCCCGAGGACCGCCCGCGCGCCTATGGCTTGCTGTACTGGGTGGTGAACGTGGGCTTCTCCATCGCCCTGCCACTGGCGGGACTGGCCTCGCGCTTCGGCTTCCTCACCCTCTTCGTGGCGGACGCATGCACCACCTTCCTCTATGGACTCATCGTCTGGTGGAAGGTGCCGGAGACGCGCCCCACTGTCCCCACGGCGCAGGCCGCGCCCTCGCACCGGCTGCCTTCCCTGGCCCCCTTCCGGGACACGGTGTTCCTCGCCTTCGCCCTGCCCATCCTCCTCACCGCGCTCGTCTTCACCCAGCTCAACGTGACGCTGCCGCTGGACCTCACGTCGCAGGGCATGTCACCCGCGACCTTCGGGACGGTGCTCGCGATGAACGGTGTCCTCATCGTGCTGCTCCAACCCTTCGTGGGCCGGGCGCTGGCGACCATGCGACGCGCCACCGCGCTGGCCTGGGCCTCGGGACTGACGGGACTGGGCTTCGGGATGCATGCGCTTGGCGCGAACGTGGGCCTGGCGACGCTCGCGGTGGTGGTGTGGACGCTGGGTGAGATCGCCCAAGCACCCGTGGCCTCAACGGTGGTAGCGGACCTCGCGCCCGCGGAGCAGCGCGGCACCTACCAGGGCGCCTACTACATGCTGTGGGCCCTGTCCTCGTGCATCTCCCCGACGCTCGGCTCGTGGGTGCTGGGGCACTTCGGCTCCAAGGTCCTGTGGGGAGGCAGTCTGGGATTGGGGCTGTTCGCGGCCGGCTGGCACCTGGCCATCGCCGATGCCCGCCGCCGCCGCATGGAGACCCTGCGCCTCACCCGCACCGAGCTGAGCACCACGCTGGACTGAGGTACCTCACGCCGGGTGCAGCAGCGCGGGAATCGACGAGGGCCCGCGCACCACCATCGAGCGGTGCCACACCACCGGCCCCGGCCCCGGCGAGACCCCACCGTACCGCTCCAGCAACGCCTCCACGGCCAGCCGCGCCTCCAGCCGCGCGAGCGGCGCTCCAATGCAGAAGTGCGGGCCATGGCCGAAGGGCAGCTGCGAGCCCGGCCGATCGATGTCGAAGCGCTCGCTGTTCGGGAACAGCGCCTCGTCTCGGCAAAGCGAGCCCAGCAGCACCACCACCCGCGCCCCCTTGGGCAGACGGACCCCGCCCAACTCCACCTCCTCCGTGGTCACCCGCAGCAGTCCGTGGCCCGGCGCCCCGGTGCGCAGCACCTCCTCGACGAAGCGAGGAATGAGCGAGCGATCCGCACGCACCCGCGCCATCACGTCCGGGTGCTCCATCAGCGCCAGGACACACAGCCCCATCAGGTGCACCGTCGTCTCCAGCCCGCCCAGCAACATCAGGAACAAGAAGGCCAGGATCTCATCATCCGTGAGAGCCTCGCCCTCCACTCGGGCCCGGAGCAGGTCGCTCACCAGGTCCTCTCCAGGCTCGCGCCGGCGGCGCTCCACCACCTCGCTGAAGTAGCGCCTCACGTCCGCGACGGCCTGCCGCACCGGCTCCTGACGCTCCGTCTCATCGGGACGGATGGCGGTGACGCTGGTGAGCTGGTCCGCCCAGCGCTTGAGCTGCGAATGCAGCGAGGCGTCCAGCCCCAGCAGGTTGCCGAGCACGAACGCGGGCACGGGCAGGGCGAAGGCGGGAACCATGTCCACGGGGTGCTCCAACGGCAGCTTGGCGACGACCTCCTGGGCGAAGGCGCGCACGCGTGGCTCCATCCGGTTGACCGCCGCGGAAGTGAAGGCGTGGTTGACGAGCATTCGCAGCCGCCCATGCTGGGGCGGATCCATCGCGCCCATCGACTGTGACACGGGGTTGCCACCGAGCCACGGTGGGTTGGTCGCCAGCCCGAAGCCCGCCGAGGAGAAGAGTCGCGGGTTCTTGAGCACATACATCCCCTCTTCGTAGCGCGCGACGGCCCACATACCGCCCGGGTCCACCTGGCTGACGGGCGCATTGCGGCGCAGCTCCGCGTACAGGGGATAGGGATTCGCCTTCAGCTCGGGCGTCATCAGATTGGGGCGACCACTCATGGACAGGTCTCCAGGGAAGAGGCAGAACGCAGCAAACCGTACACTCAAGAACGCTACAGAGCAGGCGAGCGGACGAGCCTATTTGCCGCACAGGTTATCCCGTCTCGTTGGGAAGCCAGCAAACCTCGCGGCGCCTGTCTGGCCGCCTGCTCGCATTTTGGGAATGAATGTGAGAGCACCCTGTCCTGCCCCCTGGACAGGAACTGCCCATGCCGTTCCCGCGGCTCCGCTGGAGCCTCCTGCTCGCCCTCGTGTGCCTGCTCGCTCCTGGCCTCTCGCCTGGTGCTCAGCCGAAACGCAAACGGGTGAAGACTCCGTCGAAGCAGCTCGTCACCCTCCCGGGCGGCGAGTCGCTGCGCCGTGACGCCGCGGCTGCCTTCCTGCGCATGTCCACGGCGGCTCGCGCTGAGGGCATCCGGCTCTGGGTGAACAGCGGCTACCGCACCCGCCGGCAACAGCGCCTCCTGTATGAGCGCTACCGCATGGGCCTCGGCCCCCAGGCTGCACGCCCCGGCCGCTCCAACCACCAGCGAGGCCTCGCGGTGGACATCGTCGTGGGAGACGAGGACACCCCCACCTATCAGTGGCTCGCGGCCAACGCGTGCCTCCATGGCTTCCGCCGCACAGTGCCTTCGGAGCCGTGGCACTGGGAGTACCGGCCCCGCAGCACCCGCGCGCCGGCCCCGGGCACCGACTGCCTCGGCCAACCCCTGCCATCCAAAGAGCCGGAGCAGACGGCGTCCTCCTCCTGAGGTTTGGAGTGCTCGCTTTTGGGCACCCACGCTGTCGCGCCGTGCCCAGACCGCTCTCGGATGATGAGAGTGCTCGTTAGAGAGCACTCGCAATGTCTTGCTGTGTCATGAGCGTACTCATTTAGAAGGCAAACGAAGGGGGCGAACACCAATGTGGGCTGCCTGCCCATGCTCGCCCTCCTGCTCACAGCCCAGCTCTGGAATGCCAACGCTCCCGCCGGAGCGACGCTGGCCCAGGCTGAACCTCCCCTTGAGACCCAGCCCTCTGGAGCCCTGGCCCGGGCGTGCGAGCACGCCGCGGAGAATGACCGGCTCACCCACCGCGCCTTCGAGGTGGGCGCCGGGACGAGCCAGGACCTGGTGGTGAGTGAGTTCCAGTTGTTCCAGGCGCGGATGGGGGCATTCCTCGCGGAGGCGGCATGCGACTGGTGAAGCAGGGAGTGAGGGGAATGTGGTGGGTAGCCCTGGTGCTGGTCGGGTGCCAGAGCTCCAATGGCAAACAAGGCCCGCAGCAGGGTGGACCGGGAGGACCCGGGGCCGGACAGCCGATGGCGGTGGAGGTGATGGAGCTGAGACCGGGCCCGGTGCGCGACACCGGGGAGTACCTGGGAACGCTCATCTCCCGCCGCAGCATCACCGTCTATCCCCAGGTGGCCGGCTACGTGCAGCGCATCGTGGTGAAGCCCGGCGATCAGGTGAAGCGAGGACAGGCGCTGCTGGAGGTGGACCCGAGGCGCGAGCAGGCCAGCGTGCAGAGCGCCCAGGCTCAGCGCAGCTCGGCGCTGGCTCAGCGGGAGTTCGCCCGGAGCACCCGCGAGCGCGCCGAGCAGCTCCTGCGCGAGGGCCTCATGAGCCGTCAGGACTACGAGCAGGCGGTGACCCAAGCCACGGCGGCCGAGGCGGCTGCGCGCTCGGCGGAGGCCCAGCTCCAGTCGCAACAGGTGGAGCTCGGCTTCTACCGGGTGCAGGCGCCCTTTGACGGCGTGGTGGGCGACATCCCCGTGAAGCTGGGTGACTACGTCACCCCGCAGACGGCGCTGACGAGCGTGAACCAGGGCGAGGCGCTGGAGGTGTCCATCGCAGTGCCGCCGGAGCGCGCCGCGCAGGTGGAGGTGGGAAGCACGCCGGTGGAGGTGCTGAACAACGAGGGCAAGCCGGTGGTGAGCGCCCCCGTCTTCTTCGTATCCCCCACCCCCAACGCGCGCACGCAGTTGGTGGAGCTGAAGGCCGCCTTCGACAACACGGTGGGGCTGCGCCCGGGCCAGTTGGTGCACGTCCAGGTGGTGTACGACACGCGCGAGTCGCTGCGGCTGCCCACCTACGCGGTGACGCAGCAGAGCAGCCAGTTCTTCGCCATGGTGGCGGCACAGGGTGACGGGGGCTCCCCCATCGCGCAGCGCCGGCCCATCAAGGTAGGCGAGCTCCAAGACAACTACTACGAGCTGCTCGAGGGCCTGGAGGAAGGGACGCGGGTCATCGTCGGCTCGCTGCAGGCCATCCGGGATGGCCAGCCCATCCAGCCCAAGCCGGTGCAGCAGCCCCAGGACGAGGGTCAGGGCGTGGGCGGCGCCGCGGATGCGGGCACGGGGGGCGCGGGTACCGGTGACGCGGGAACAGGTGGCACCCGAGACGCGGGGACGGGTCCGGACGGGGGCAGGTGAGAGCACATGTTCACCGATCTCTTCATCCGCCGGCCCATCCTCGCCAGCGTCATCTCCATCCTCATCACGCTGGTGGGGGCCATCTCCATCCCCACCCTGCCGGTCGAGCAGTACCCCAACCTCGCCGCGCCCCAGGTGACGGTGACGTCCAACTACATCGGAGCCTCCGCCGAGGTGGTGGAGAGCGCGGTGACGACGGTGCTGGAGCGCCAGCTCAACGGCCTGGAGGGCATGCGCTACATCTCCTCCACCAGCAGCAACAACGGCACCAGCACCATCACCGTCACCTTCGAGCCGGAGCGGGACCTGGACGTCGCCGCGGTGGACGTGCAGAACCGGGTGGCCACCGCCTCGGCGCGGCTGCCCGCCGAGGTGAACGCGCTGGGCATCACCATCAACAAGACACAGTCGCAGCTGCTCATGTCCTTCGGTCTGTATGACAAGGAAGGGCGCTACGACACGGGCTTCCTCAGCAACTACGCGGACGTCTACATCCGCGACGCGCTGCTGCGAGTTCCAGGCGTGGGCGACGTGCGAATCTTCGGCGAGCGCCGCTTCGCCATGCGGCTGTGGTTGGACCCCACGGCGCTGTCGAGCCGGGGCCTCACGGCACAGGACGTGGTGAACGCCTTGCGCGAGCAGAACGTGCAGGTGGCTGCGGGCCAGGTGGGCCAGCCCCCCGCGCCCCAAGGCCAGTCGTATCAAATCAACGTGCAGGTGCTCGGCCAGCTCTCCACGCCGGAGCAGTTCGGGGACATCGTGGTGCAGCGCGGCGAGGACGGCTCACTGGTGCAGGTGAAGCACATCGGCAAGGTGGAGCTGGGGGCGGAGAACTACAACCAGCTCCTGCGCTTCAACGGCCGCGACGCAGTGGGCCTGGGCATCTTCCAGCTCCCCGGCTCCAACGCGCTGGACGTGCGCGAGGGCGTAGTGGCCGAGCTGGAGCGGCTCAAGACCAACTTCCCGCCGGGCATGGTCTACGAGCGGGCCTTCGACACCACGCGGGCGGTGGAGGAGTCCATCAACGAGGTGCTGCACACGCTGCTCGAAGCCGTCGTGCTGGTCATCTTCGTCATCTTCATCTTCCTGCACGGCTGGCGCAGCATCCTCGTGGTGGCCACGACGCTGCCGGTGTCACTGGTGGGCACCTTCGCCTTCGTGAGCGCGTTTGGCTTCTCGCTCAACACGCTGACGCTGTTCGGCCTGACGCTGGCCACGGGCCTGGTGGTGGACGACGCCATCGTGGTCATCGAGAACGTCGAGCGCCTCATGGCGGAGGAGAACCTGAACGCGCGCGAGGCGACGCACCGAAGCATGAAGCAGGTGGCGGGCGCGCTGGTGGCGACGGCGCTGGTGCTCTCCGCGGTGTTCGTCCCCGTGTCCTTCTTCCCGGGCACGACGGGCTCCATCTACCGGCAGTTCGCACTCACCCTCGCCTTCTCCATCAGCCTGTCGGCCCTGGTGGCCCTCACGCTGTCACCCGCCCTGTGCGCCCGGCTGCTGCGGCCCCACGAGGGCCAGAAGTGGCGCGTCTTCCGGTGGGTGGACCAGGCCATGGACCGCTTCCGCGGCGGCTACGCGCGCTTCCTGGGCAAGCTGCTGAGGCCCGCCGCCCGGTGGGTGGTGCTGGGCGTCTTCGTGGTGTTCCTGGGAATCACCGCGGTGCTCTACAGCGTCACGCCCACGGGCTTCATCCCCGAGGAGGACCAGGGCTACCTCATCGTCGCCATCCAGGGTCCGGAGGGCACGTCCCTGGACTACACGCGGCGAGTGCTCATCCAGGCCGAGGAGGTGCTGCGCCAGCAGAAGGAGGTGGAGGACATCTTCACCGTGGGCGGCTTCTCGCTGCTGGGCACCGGCCCCAACTACGGCGTCCTCTTCGTCAACCTCTCCCCTTGGGACAAGCGCGAGGAAGCGGAGCAGAGCGTTGCGGGCCTGGTGAACCGACTGCGCGGGCCATTCGCCGCCATCCCTGGAGCGCGGGTGCTGGCCTTCCAGCCCCCCACCATCCGCGGCGTGGGCAGCGTGGGCGGCTTCGAGTTCGTCCTCGAGGACCAGGAGGGTAACCACACCCTGGAAGAGCTGTCGGCGGCCACGCAACAGCTCGCGGCACGAGCCAATCAGTCCCCCGAGCTGCGCAGCGTCTTCTCCTCCTTCACGGCGAACACCCCGTTGCTCAACGTGTCGGTGGACCGGGAGAAGGCCAAGGCGCTCGGCGTGTCACTGGACACACTCTACTCCACGCTGCAGGTCTACATGGGCAGCCAGTATGTGAACGACTTCACCTTCGCCAACCGCGTCTACCGCGTCTACGTGCAAGCGGCCACGCCCTTCCGTGACGAGCCCCGGGACATCTCCGCCTTCTACGTGCGCTCGGCGCAGGGCGACATGGTGCCGCTGGAGAGCCTGGTGAAGGTGGCGCCCGTCACCACCGCGCAGAACATTCAGCACTACAACCTGTTCCGCTCGGCCACCATCAACGGCCAGGGCGCACCCGGCGTCAGCACGGGACAGGCGCTGGAGGCCATGGAGGCCGTCGCCCGCCAGGCGCTGCCCGCCGGTTACACCTTCGAGTGGACGGGCCTGTCGCTCGAGCAGAAGCAGGCCTCGGGCAAGGTGCTGCTCATCTTCGGCCTGGGCATCATCTTCGTCTTCCTGGTGCTGTCGGCGCAGTACGAGAGCTTCGCCCTGCCCTTCGTCATCATGCTGGCGGTGCCGGTGGCCATCCTGGGAGCGCTGGGGTTGCAGAACCTGCGCGGGCTGGCCAACGACGTCTTCTGCCAGGTGGGTCTGGTGATGCTCGTGGGCCTGTCCAGCAAGAACGCAGTGCTCATCGTGGAGTTCGCCGAGCAACTGCGTCACCAGGGCAAGAGCGTGGTGGACGCGGCCATCCAAGCGGCGGACACTCGACTGCGACCCATCCTGATGACGTCCTTCGCCTTCCTGCTGGGCGTGGTGCCACTGGTGCTGGCCTCGGGCGCGGGCGCGGCCTCGCGCAAGTCGCTGGGCACGGCGGTGTTCGGCGGCATGCTGCTGTCCACCTTCGTGAACCTCATCTTCATCCCCGTGCTGTACACGCTGGTGGAGCTGGCGCGCACGAAGCTGCTCAAGCGACACAAGCACGGAACACCGCCGCCCGCGGCGCCAGGAGGAGATGGGCAGACACCGCATCCAGCCTGAGGCCCTTCCCCTCTCCCTTTGGGAGAGGGACGGGGTGAGGGTATCGGGTGAACCCAGGCGGCCCCCCCTGCCCACACCGTGGAGCGACTGAACGGTGCCGATTCCGCCGCGGATGAGGTGGGGAATGTCGCAGCGGGAGACCTGCTCCACGACCACGGGGACGGTCGGCGGCCCCGTTGCCGTGCGTAGCTTCGAGGTGGCGACGACGCGCGTGTCAGCTACGGCGCGCCGAGGGCCCGCTCGAACAAAAAAACAGCGGCGGGCGTTCCCTCTGGCAAAGGATCGCCCGCCGCGCACCACATCGAACCGTCAGAGGAGGAGGAGTTGACGGGTCATGTCACGGTGTAGGGCTCCATAGAGCACGCGCCATGCCAAAGCCCAACCCCTTGATAAGATGAGGGCAACTTTTCAGACATGGTGCGTCAATGCTCCACGTTCAAGACTCAAGAATGTAAAGAGCCCTGACAATCCCACCTGAATCCCTTGGAGTCTCAACACTTTGGGAGGCTCATGCGACGGTGTCCCGAACCAGGACACCCCTGTCCTGGTCCAGGACAGTCTACCCACCCCACCCGTGTCAGCGCGAGAGGACCCGGAGGGAGCACACGAGCCACGGTGATAAGGAAGACTCCGCCCAACACCGAGGCTCTTGTGGTCCGCCCTGCCAAGCACATCGAGAACGTCCGATACGCCATCCGCAACGTCGTGGCCGAAGCGAGCCGCCTGGAGGCACAGGGACGGGAGATCCTCTACCTGAACATCGGGGATCCACTGAAGTTCGACTTCCGGACTCCGCCGCACCTGATTGAAGCGGTCCACCAGGCGATGCGGGACGGACACAACGGGTATGCGCCCTCGGCGGGAATCCCGTCAGCGCGAGAGGCCATCGCCCGAGAGGCCCACCGCCATGGCATCCCCGGCGTCGCGCCGGCGGACGTGGTGGTCACCACCGGTGCCAGCGAGGCGCTCGAACTGGCGCTCACGGCGCTGCTGGAGCCCGGAGAGCGCGTGCTCCTGCCCTGCCCCGGCTACCCGCTCTACAACGCGCTGATGGCCAAGCTGAGCGCCCAGGGCGTGCCCTACTCGCTCGACGAGGAGAACGGCTGGTCGTTGGACCTGGAGGAGATCGACGCGCTGTGCACGCCCGGCACCCGCGCCATCCTGCTGTGCAACCCCAACAACCCCACGGGCGCGGTGCTCGACCGGAAGGCGCTGGAGGGCCTACTGGAGATCGCCCGGCGGCGCGGGCTGGTGGTGCTGTCGGATGAGATCTACGACAAGCTCATCTACGACAAGCCGCACGTGCCCACCGCGTCGCTCGCGACGGATGTGCCCATCATCACCTTCAGCGGCATGTCCAAGGCATACCTGGCCTGCGGCTGGCGAGTGGGCTGGCTCGTCTTCAACAACGCGCACCTGATGCCGGAGCTCAAGAGCGCGGTGATGCGGCTGGCGGATGCGCGGCTGTGCGGTCCGGCCCCGCAGCAATACGCCATCGCGCCCGCCTTGGACGGGCCGCAGGACCACATCGCGGAGATGATGAAGCGGCTGCGCGTCCGGCGCGACCTGATGGTGCGCCGCATCAACACCATCCCCGGCCTGTCCGTGGTGGAGCCCGCCGCCGCGTTCTACGCCATGCCCCGCATCCAGCTGCCCGGCGTGCTGAACGATGAGGACTTCGTCCTGTCGCTGCTGCGCACCACGGGCGTGCTGTTCGTCCACGGCAGCGGCTTCGGGCAGAAGGCCGGCACCACCCACTTCCGGGTGGTCTTCCTCCCGCCCGAGGACATCCTCACCACCGCGTTCGACCGGCTGGAGACCTTCGTCCGCGAGCGCTACCCGCGCTGAGCCATCCACCGGTCGCGCGCGGCCCACAAGGCCTCGCAGGCGGCCACCGCGCCCATCTTCAGCTTCACGTCGACCACCTCCGACAGCTCGGTGCTCCCCGGGTTGATCTCCACGGTCGGACGCTTGTGCGCGATCGCCTCGAGCACGGGCCCGTCGATATAGGGGAACAGGCTCGAGGTCCCGATGGAGAACACCACATCGAACCCCGTCGCGAGCTCCTGCTGGAGGCGCATCACCTTCAGCTGCGGCAGCATCTCCTCGAAGAGCACGACCTCGGGGCGCAGCAGCGCGCCACACTGAGGGCAGCTCGGACACGGCTCCAGGTTCGAGTAATCCACCACGCGCTCGGTGAAGGAGCACTGCGTGCAGCGCAGCTCGTGGATGTCACCGTGGATGTCGATGACGTTCTTCGAGCCCGCCGCCCGGTGGAAGCCGTCGACGTTCTGCGTGAGCACCCAGCAGCGCTCGAAGCACTCCTCGAAGCGCGCCAGGATTTCATGGGCGCGGTTGAAGGTCGCACCCCGGCAGGCGCGCTCGATTTGATGGATGTGGTTCCACGTCAGCTCGGGCCGGCGCCGGAACATGCTCCCCGAGAGCGCCACCTCGATGGGCAGACCCTCGTCGGTGGTCTTGCCATTGTAGAGCCCTCCGATGCCGCGATAGGTGGGGACACCCGACTCCGCTGAGATTCCAGCGCCCGTGATGAACAGCACACTGCGGGCACGGGAGAGATGCGTGATGACGCGCTCGATCGCCTGGTCCATGGGATGAGCGTCGCAGCCGGACGGCCCCCTCGCAAGACTCAGCGGAATTCCGACCCCGAGCCCCCGCCGGGCATGGAAGCGGGCTCCCTCGGACAGCCCCCGCCAGAGAGGGACGCCGGGCCGGTGGGGGCGTGTTATGTGAGGCAGCATGCCTCCCCGCCGTCCTGAAATCCTCGCCCCCGCGGGCGACCTCGAATCCCTGCGCGCGGCGCTCGCCAGCGGAGCGGACGCCGTCTATTTCGGGCTGGACGAGGGCTTCAATGCCCGCGCCCGCGCCGACAACTTCTCGCTCGCTCGCCTCCCCGAGACGATGGCCGTCGTCCACCGAGCCGGAGCGCGCGCCTATGTGACGCTCAACACGCTCGTCTTCGAGCCCGAGCTGCCCGTGGTGGAGCGCATCCTCCGCCGGGTGGCCGAGTCGGGCGTGGATGCCCTCATCATCCAGGACCCAGCCATCGCCCTGCTGGCCCGCGCCATCTGCCCTCAATTGGAGCTGCACGCCTCCACGCAGATGACCGTCTCCAGCGCCGAGGGCATCCGCTTCGCCCGGGCCCTGGGCATCACCCGCGTCGTCGTCCCCCGCGAGCTCTCCACCACCGAAATCCGCCGGCTCGCCGGGCAGACGGACATGGAGCTGGAGGTCTTCATCCACGGCGCGCTCTGCATGTCCTGGAGTGGCCAGTGCCTCACCAGCGAGGCCTGGGGCGGACGCTCGGCGAACCGGGGCCAGTGCGCCCAGTCCTGCCGCCTGCCGTATGACCTGGTGGTGGACCACCAGACGCGCGACCTGGGCGAGGTGAGGTACCTGCTCAGCCCCAAGGACCTGGCCGGCGTGCGCGCCGTGCCCGAGCTGATCGACATCGGCGTCCACAGCCTGAAGATTGAGGGCCGCCTGAAGGGTCCGCAGTACGTGACGACCACGGTGCAGGGCTACCGGCGGTGGGTGGAAGGAATCCTCGAGGGCAAGCCGGATGAGCGCCAGCTCGAGAAGGACCTGGCCGCCATGTCCCTCACGTACAGCCGCGGCTTCTCGAATGGCTTCCTCGCGGGCTCGGACCACCAGACGCTCGTCGAGGGCCGCTTCCCCAAGCACCGGGGCCTGTACCTCGGCCGCGTGCGCTCGGTGTCCGGCAAGGAGGTCGTCGTCACGCCCGACGAGCGCCCGTGGACCGGAGGCCTCGGCCTGGGCGAGGAGCGCCCCGAGTCCCCCAGTGGACAGGTGTCCTCTCCGCTCGCGGGTAACGAGCCCACACCGGCGGCCGTGGACCCGCGTCCGGGCATGGGCGTCGTCTTCGACGCGGGAGCCCCCGAGGACAAGCACGAGCCCGGAGGCCCCATCTTCCGCGTGGACCGCAAGGGCAACGGCTGGGTGCTGGGCTTCGGCCACCCGGGACCGGACCTGGGACGGGTGGCACCGGGCCAGCGCGTGTGGCTCAACAGCGACCCGTCGCTGGCGCGCCACACGGAGAGCCTGCTCTCGCACGGTGAGCCCGAGGGCCGCATCCCGCTGACCCTGAAGGTCTCCGGCGCCGAGGGCACCCCGCTGCGCCTCCACGCGAGCGCCTGGGGACACGAGAGCACGACCGCGGGCCAGACGCTGCTCGCTCCCTCGAAGGGCAAGGGCCTGGACGAGGCCCTGCTGCGAGACAAGCTGGGCGCCATGGGAGGCACGCCCTTCACGCTGGCGCAGCTGGACTGCACGGAGCTGGCGCCGGGCCTGCACCTGCCCGTCTCCGAGCTCAAGGCGCTGCGCCGCGACCTTGTGGCCGAGCTGACCGCGGCGGTGGAGCGAGGCCCCAAGCGCACGGTGGAGGAGAAGCCGGTGCTGGAGCAGGTGCGCGCCTCGCTGCTCGAGCGCGTACCCGAGGTGCCGGCCGAGGACACCCCGCGCCTGCTGCCGCTGTGCCGCAACGACGCGCAGCTGGAAGCTGTCATCGCCGCGGGCCTGCGCGAGGTGGAGCTGGACTGGATGGAGATGGTGGGCCTGCAGCGCGCGGTGGAGCGGGCGCGAGCGGCGGGGCTGCGCGTGACGATCGCCACGGTGCGGGTGCAGAAGCCGGGCGAGGAGGGCTACGACGCGCGCCTGGACAAACTGCGTCCCGACGCGGTGCTGGTGCGCCACTGGGGCGCGATGATGCACTTCCTGGAGCGCCCCGCGGGCCAGCCGCGCCCGGTGCTGCACGGGGACTTCTCGCTCAACGTCACCAACTCGGTGACGGCGGCGTACCTGCTCGGGATGGGGCTGGACACGCTCACCTTCTCGCACGACCTGGACGAGACGCAGCTCTTCTCGCTGCTGGAGCACGTGCCGGCGCACCGCTTCGCCGTGGCGCTGCACCACCACATCGCCACGTTCCACACGGAGCACTGCGTGTACTCGCACACGCTCTCGAGCGGGCGCGACTACCGGAGCTGCGGCCGGCCGTGCGAGAAGCACCAGATTTCGTTGCGGGACCGCATCGGGCTGGAGCACCCGGTCATCGTGGACGTGGGCTGCCGCAACACGGTGTTCAACGCGCAGGCACAGAGCGCGGCCTCGCTGGTGCCAAAGCTGCTGGCGCGCGGGGTGAAGCGCTTCCGAGTCGAGTTCGTCCGCGAGTCGCAGGAGGAGGCCACGCGCGTGCTGACGGCCTACCAGGAGCTGCTGGCCGGAAGGATTCCGCCGTCCGAGGCGGTGCGGCGAGCGGCGGTGCACGAGCAGTTCGGTGTCACGCGAGGCACGATGCAGGTGCTGAGCCAGGTCCCGGAGACGAAACGCGGCTAGACCCTCTCAGGTAGAGTGGGAGTCATGACGGTCGCCATCATTGGATACGGACGCTTTGGCCGCGCGCTCGGCTCGCTGTTGGAGGAGGCGGGCATCGACTACCGGGCGCTGGATCCGGTGGCGGACGTCCCCGCGTCCCGTCGCGCCGGCTCGATGAGGGAACTGCTCACCGGGGCCACGCGAGTGGTGGTGGCCGTGCCGGTTCCGCGGATGCGGGAGGTGCTCGAGGCGATGCTCCCCCACCTGCGCCCGGAGCAACTCGTGCTGGACGTGGGCAGCGTGAAGGTGAAGCCCGTGCAGGCCATGAACGAGGTGCTCGGAACCCGGGTGCCCTGGGTGGGGACCCATCCCCTCTTCGGCCCGCTCAGCCTGGCCATGGCCGAGCGCCCCTTGCGTGTCGTGGTCTGCCCCAACCCGCTCTATCCGGAGGCAGCCCGAGAGGCCCGAGCCTTCTACGAGCGGCTGGGCTGCGAGATCATCGAGCAGACGCCCGAGGGACATGACCGGGTGATGGCACACACGCACGCGCTGACCTTCTTCGTAGCCAAGGGCATGGTGGACGCGGGCTCGGGAGTGGACGTGCCCTTCGCGCCCGCGAGCTTCAAGGCGCTGTCGCGCACCATCGAGACGGTCCGCTCAGACGCAGGGCACCTCTTCACCGCCATCCAGCACGAGAACCCCTTCGCGCGAGAGGCGCGCGGGCACCTGCTCCATGCACTCGAGGCCATCCACCACGAACTGGAGACGATACCGCCCGAGGCCGCCACGCCGGACACGCCGAGCATGGAGCTACCGGCGCTCGAGACGGGGCTGCCGGAGCTCAAGGAGACCCGCGAGCTCATCGACCAGCTCGACCACGACTTGGTGGAGTTGCTGGCCCGGCGAGCCGAGCTGGCCAGGAGAGCCCTTCGCGCCAAGGCCCAGGCGGGCACGCCGGTGCCGGACCCGGCACGGGAAGAGGCGGTGATCGCCACGCGCCGGGCCTGGGCAACCGAGTTGGGAGTGGACCCGGAGGGCATGGAGGCTATCTTCCGCGCCATCCTCCGCTTCTCCCGGCGCGCCCAGCAAACGAAGGAGTGACCCCAATGGAATTCAAACCCGTTGGAGCGGGTGCTCCCACACGTGCCCTGCCGGCAGTGGACGCTGTCCTTTCCGCACCGGGTGTGGTGGGTGCTGCTGATGGAGAAGGGGCTGCCCTCGGGCGTCCTCACCCTCTTCCTGCGAGCGGCGTTCGCCCTGCAGCATCGGAGGGCTCAGCGGCTGGGTTTGCGGGGTGGGCAGCTCAGGGCCGTATCGTTCTGGGAGGGCGGCCTGGAGAGGCCTGCGCCCAAAAGTGGCTGCACTGTCTCTACACTGCCTGGCCTAACCGCTCTCCTCGGCCTTTCTGCACCAGCCCACACTCTCAATAGGCTTCTTCATTTGCCCTATACGTCGAAGATGCTCGTGAACGAGGAGGTCTCGCAACTGCAGTCGGTCCGCGTCGGCGCGCTGTGCGGCCTAGCGATGGTGCTGCTGGAGCGCTGGGCCCCGAACAAGGCGAAGCCGTTCATTCCCTCGCCGTCGAGCATGGAGCTGTTCATCGTGATTCCGGACGCGAACTCCATCAGCGTCTTCATCGGTACGGCCATCGCCGAGTACCTGCGCCGCAAGAAGCCGCAACTGGCCGAGGCCACCGTGCTCCCGGTAAGCTCGGGCTTCATCGTCGACAAGAGCCTCATGGGTGTCGCCGTGGCGATGCTCAAGGACTTCGAGGTGATGCCCATGAGGCCCTCGCGGAAGGTGCCGAGGGCGGGAGCCGCTCCGTCTCGAGCTCTCGCGTCCACCGATCTAGGTATTCCTCACGCGTCTGCGCGTCCGGCAATCCCTCGATGAGCAGTGCGACGGTGACCCCGTTGCAGCTGAGAGGACACGCAGCGGTGCGAGAGTGGGGCCTTTCCTCGTACTCGAATCGGAGCCGAAGCTGTTCCGGGGGACGTACGTGGACGGCCTTCACCCGGGTTCCGTTCATGGTCGTGAACGAGTATCCCTCCTTAAGCCGTCCATCGAGATAGCCCGGCCAAAGAAGTCCAAGGGCTTCAAAAAGGGCCTTCTTACCTTGTCACATGCTTGCTGGTCTGACAGGATCCGAGATCACCATCGGGTAGGAAATTTGGATCGTACGCTATGCCATCTGAAGCTCCTAAGCACATTCTGAGCCAGTTGAAGTTTCCAGATCGGTATGAGCGACTGTCCTCTCTATTGGGCAGTCGCGTAGCTGAACTGCTTATCCCTCCTCCGGATGAAGTTCTGCTTGGGTTGCGTAGCATTGCGCATAGTGTTGACACCCGAGGGGAAGGATTCTTCTTGCCTTTGTCTGGCCCTACAGGAACTGGCAAAACAACACTGGCCAATAGCCTCAGCGCCTTTCTTCCTGAATATTTCTGTCAAACCTTTGAGCATCCAGAGTCGTCCACAATTACATTCGACTCTTTGCAAACGACGGCCATCAAGGGGCGAGAACTTACCTCGCTGGACGATCATCGAATTCTCCCGATTAATATTGATAACCGAGAAGGTGCTCCGCCATCCGAGCGGGAACTTGCAGAAATCAAGCGTTTCCTAAGGTCTCCGAAGACAGGAAGTAAGGCGATTGTCATATGGCCCGAGACATCGCAATCGATTGCCCAGCAAATCGGGAAAGATTTTCAGCAAATTGCAGGTGCAACGATAATTCCTCTTCCTTTTGAGGCGAAGGGGCCTCCTCGAAATACTTGGCAGGACACAGCGCTCCATATTCTGCATCTTTGCAATGAGATTACGTCTCTTGAAGAGTTGGGGATCAATCCGAAGAATTATGATCCGAACAAGTATTCGACTCTGGGAGAGTTTCTCAAAAAGATTTCCATTGATTTTGATACTCAGTCTGCAGAGTTGCGGGCGTCAACTCAAAAGCCACTACATCTGTTGATTACATTTGTTTCGGAGAGCATTGAAGCAGGGGCTTTGACGCACCTGACAACGCCCAGTAAGTACGGTCTCCTCGATGCCAATGGTCTTCTTAATGCAACAAAAGATAGCGCCATTGGTAAGTGGTGGTCCGCTCGGCGAGCATTGTTGACTCAATCGATCATCAAGCTCAATGCGCGCGCGTTCCATTTGCCTCCGTCGACCAGCATGATTATTTTGCGACGATTTGGTCCCGAAGACGTCGTCAAAAAGCTGAATAGCCTCACCAAGAGTTCAAAGAGAAAACTCCCCAGGGCAGATCAGTCGCGTGTTGCGGAATACGTGCGACGTACGGATTTGGGGAAATATATGTCCAATTCGACAGCAACTGCGTATGAAACACGAGGGCGACCGCCCGAGGAGGCCAAGGCCGCATTTGCGGCTATGGCCAAACAGGGAATTTGGACCGCGGGAAAAGACAAGCAATTAAATGGAGCCATGCTGGAGGCTCTTAAGATTCTACTGGCGTCCGCAAACATTAAGATTTCAGAGGCACAACACGAAAAGGCCATTGATGGACTGCCGTTGATTCCTGACAACTCAATGAGAATCAGCGATCAGGTTTTTTGCATTGAATATGCTTGGCGTTCAGGCAATTTCCTTGACTCTGGCAATAGGTCTGAAGCTGCCCAGTATTGCCTCAGTAAACTCAAAAATTATGCGCTGGCGTTCGGCTGGACCGCCCCTTGACGCTTAGGATTCTCTATCGGCGCGGCCATCGCTGAGTACCAGCGTCGCAAGAAGCCGCAACTAGCCGAGGCCACCATGCTCCCGGTGAGTTCGGGCTTCATCGCCGGCAAGAGCCTCATGGGTATCGCCGTGGCGATGCTCACAAGGCCTTCGGAGAGATGCCCAAGAGAACCTCGCGGAAGGTGCCTAGGGGCGGGAGCCGCCATTTCGTACCCGTCCGGATTTCGACGGGGGTTGCGTCCGAGGCACAGGAGGCCATGGACCCCATCCTTGAGCTGTACCTGAGAAGATGTCGAGAAGGTGTCAAAGAACTTGAGCAGCACGACCTGGCACGACACGCGGTGGGAAAGAGAAAAGCGGTATCCGTCCGGCCAATGACGTGCTGAGGAGCTTGGCCGGGGTGAGGGAGCCGACGGACCCTGCCGGGCATGTCGAAGCAGAGTGAGAAGCCGGAGTGGGTCCGGGTCGCCGAGGAGTACGAGGCGAGCGGGCTGACGCAGAGGGAGTTCGCGGAGCGTCGGGGCATGACGCTGAGCACGTTGCAGTCGTGGGTGTACCGGCGTAGGCGTCAGGAGAGAGCGCCTGTGGTGGAGCCAGTGCGGCTGCTTCCGGTCCAGGTGAGGGCGGCCCCGGTGGAGCGCGGCAGCGGCACCCTCGAGGTGCTCACCGCCAGCGGGGAGCGCGTGAGCTTCGCGGTGGGCACGGACGTGCAGTACGTGGCGCGACTGGTGGCCGCGTTGGAGCGCAAGACGTGCTGACGCTGCCCGGCTCGGTGAGGATTCTGCTGGCCACCCAGCCGGTGGACATGCGCAATTCCATAGACGGGCTCATGGCCCTGGTGCGCACCGCCTGGGGCGAGGACGTGTACTCGGGGCACCTCTTCGTCTTCGTCAGCCGCAAGGGCGACCGGGTGAAGATTCTCACCTTCAGCCGCGGCGGTTTCGTCCTTTACTACAAGCGCCTGGAGACGGGCCGCTTCCGGCTGCCGCCCGTGGACGCTGACGCCCAGGCCGTGCAACTGGACGCCACGCAATTGGCCATGCTGCTGGACGGCATTGATGTGGCACGCGTGGAGCGCCCGCGTGCCTGGACTCCTACCGGCCAGCCTTCGGCAGAAGTCACCTCGCAGAAGTGACCGCCTCAGTAGGGTGTTGGCGGAGGCATGACTCGCCAGCTTCCCCTGGACCATTTCTGCCCCTGGCGCGAGGAGGCCGAGGAGCTGCGCGAGCGGCTGACGGCGCTGGAGGCCAAGACGGCCACCTTGGAGCGGCACGTCTTCGGCAGGAAGGCCGAGCGGCTGCCGGGAATTCAGCAGTTGCTGCAGCGCGAGCAGACCGACGAAGACACCGAGGCACGCCGGCAGCAGGCTCTGGACAAGCGCCGGGAGCGAGCGGCGCGTCGGGCCGAGGCGCCTGCCCGGCAGGTGCACCACCTCGTCCCCGAGGAACAGCGCAGGTGCCCCGCGTGCGGAAACAACGAGCTGAAGGAGTTGGGGCAGGGGCGCACCACGGTGGTGTACGAGTACATTCCGGCGCGCCTCGAGCGTCAGGTGCACGTGCAAGAGACGCTGGCATGCGCGTGCGGCAAGGGCGTGGTGACAGCGCCAGCGCCGCCCAAGGTGGTGGACAGGGGCGAGTACGGGCCCGGTTTCATTGCCCACGTGGTGGGCTCCAAGTGCGCCGACTCCATGCCCTTGCATCGGCTGGCGCAGAGGCTGGAGCGTGGCGGTGTGCCCATGAGTCGCAGCACGTTGACGGACTTGTTCCACCTGGCCGCCGAGGTGTTGTCGCCCGTTTCAGTCCGCCTGTTGCAACACATTGCGCGCGCCGAGGTGGTGTGGGCGGACGAGACGCCCTTGCGCGTGCTGGACGTGAAGAAGACGCGCAAGGGCTACCTGTGGACCTTCCTCACCAGGAATGAAAAGGGCGAGTGGCTCATTGGCTACCGCTTCAGCATGGGCCGTGCGGGCAAGACGCCCAAGGATGTGCTGGGGGGCACCACGGGCGCGCTCGTGGTGGACGCGTACACCGGTTACAACACGGTGACGGTGCCCACGGGCCGCGTGCGCGTCGGCTGCTGGGCGCACGTGCGCCGCAAATTCTTCGACGCCCTCTCCAAGACGCCCGAGGCCGGGACGGTGCTCGATTCAATCCTGGCGCTGTACCGGGTGGAACACGAGGCGCTCAAGGCCGGCGTAGTGCGCACGCTCGCCCACCGCGCCTTGCGCCAGCAGAAGAGCCGTCCCGTGCTGGAGGCGTTGCACGCCTACCTCACGCAGCAGCAGCCGCTGCACCTGCCCAAGGGGCCCATGGGACAGGCCATTGCCTACGCACTCAACCAGTGGGACGCCCTCTGCCGCTTCGTGGAAGACGAGCGGCTGCCGCTCGACAACAACCGCTCGGAGGGCGCGCTGCGCAAGGCCGCTGTGGGCCGCAAGAACTTCCTCTTCGTCGGGCACGAGGCGGCGGGTGAAAACCTCGCGGGCCTCTACGCCCTGGTGGCCACCTGCGAGGTGAATGGAATCAACCCCGAGGAGTACCTGGCCGACGTGTTGCTGCGCGTGCAGACGCACCCCAACTCGCGCCTCGACGAGCTGCTGCCGCATGAGTGGAAGCGGCTGCGCGCCGCGGACTCCTCCTGAGCGCTCCCGCGCTCGCAGCCCGCCCTGCTCATCGCCTCCGGCCAGCTCGCGACCATCGCCGAGCACGCCCCTCGTCCGCCCTCAAGCAGCCTCAGCACGTCGTCCGTCGGACGGGTACGAAAAGCGGGAAACGCGCCGAGAAGTCCCCTCGCCTCCACCGAGCCGCCGCCTCTCGAAATGCCGCGACGAAGGCCCGGTATTGCTCGCGTAACTCCTTCAACGCATGCCTCGTGGAGGCATGCCCCAACGGCCTCGGGCCCCTCTTGAGGTGCGCGGGCCGGGATGCGGGTGCTGCTCCCGCACAACCCCAGCCGCCAGAACAGGCGAACCCCGTGCTTGGGCTTCGGCTTCCACTTCTTCCACCAGCCCCCGCACTGCACGCTGCCTCTCCTCCTCTCTCAGTCCTTCGCAGCACGGCAGGGGCGCTACTTCCAACTCCACCGGCTCGGCCCACTCCTGCGCGAAGCGCCCCTCTCTCTCCATGTCCTCGCCGCTTCCCCGTTTGCTCCAGCACTTCGTCCAGTTGAACACCGGAACTCCCGGGAAGGTGTCAAAGGATTCGTACCAACTCCTTGCTCCCCCACGAATCGTCTGACACCCACAGTCGGCTCCGTCCTACTCGTGGAAGGTATATGCTTGCTCCATGGGTGTGACCTTTTTCTGGCTGTCTCTCCGCATCCCATTCAAGATCGCCTCCGGAGTCGCCGCACGCTTCGCCGAGGCCGTGACCGCCTCGCCCGTGAGTCCAGCGGCGCGCCGGGTGCTCGAGCGCTGGCGCGAGACCCCCAACTCCTTGTCTCCCGAGTTCGTTCCCAATCCTGCCCGTCCTGACGTGTGGATGGAGTCCGAGGGAACCGTGGATTTCGAGGAGTTGTTCCGCCCGGAGGCCCTGAGTGCACTTGGGCAAGGACTCCTCATGCGGGGCACGGAGGCGAAAAAGTGGGGCATCGAACCCACCGAGGAGAATTCAGGCATCATCGTGACCGACCGCATCCCAGCCGCCGCTGCCTTGTACTTCGGACTGGGGGCTGAGCGAGCGGCACAGCTCCCGGGCCACTTCGGAGCCTTCTTCGTGGCTCCGAGCGATGTCGGTCAGGTCCTGCCCCTCCTGGAAGCCGTGCTCGCACGGCCCACCCCGGAGATGCTCTCGCGAGCCCGGCGCTGGCTGGACCGTGGCAATAACGAGTACACCCAGCCCGAAGAACTGTTCGACTTCATTCCCCGTGCCCTGAGGACAGCGCACGCGCGGCATGAAGGATTGTTGCTGCTCACGACCAAGGGCTGACCGGTCAGTTCGCCTGCGGCGACTCGACGGACATCCAGAAAGCGTCCATTGGCAGCATGATCAATGCAGGTTGAATCACTTCTTCCCCAACCAGTACGAGCGTCCCTTGCTGCGCAACACCTCCTCCAGGAACTCGGAGAAGGAACTGGCGATCTGCTCGCAGTAGGCCGGGTCCGGCCATGTCTCGTGGTCGCCGTCGAAGAGGGGTAACGGCCGTTCTGCTGCCGGGCCACGTCCACCACCACGTAGTTGCCGTCCTGCACATCACAGAGGGCATACATCGAGGCCGGGCCCCACTGGTCGTCATCCTCTCGACGAATGGCCACCCTCGCCCGGACGATCTCGGACAGGGGAAGCATCTGGTAGGGGGCATCCGGCAGCCGATTGAACAGCTCCGCTCCGTTGCAATGCAGGTAGAAGGCCCGCAGGTCCGAATCCAGCTTCCAGCCTACCCGCTGCTCGAATGCTTCAATCTCCTCGGGCGTGGCGGGCGCATAGGGGAAGTGTTCGCAGGAGACCTCTTCGAGCAAGCGGCTCATCGGCGTGGCCATCGTCAGTAGTCCGTATAGGGCTCCGAAGTGGTGTCAAACGCTTTGTAAAGCGCTGAGGTCGATGCGTGGGGTCTAGCATGTGGACTGGGCTACGAACTGGGACCAGCGGTGTAGAAGAGGGAGGAGAGGAGGCACAGCATGGCAGGTGAGAAGCGCGAGAAGAGCGGAAGGCTGGGTCCTTATCGGCTCGGCAGGAGGCACGAGAGCAAGGACCCAGAGATGAAGGGCCTGGGACGGCTCTACGAGGCGCACAACGTGCTCACGGACGAGCCTGCGCTGGTACTGGTGCCGGGGCCGGTCGAGGGCGGGGAGCCTGAGGCAGACTGGAAGGTGCGCGTCACGGCCCAGGCTCGGCCGCCCTATGTAGCGCTGGAGGTGGAGCAGGCGCCAGCCACCGGAGGGCTGGGGGCACTGACAGGGCTGTTCGAGGCGCTCGCTCGCGTGATGAAGAGGATGGAGTGGAGCGACGAAGCACGCCGTCACCTGACACAACCGCCGGAGGGATGGCTGAGGCGATGGGCCGCAAGAGCGCGCCGGCTGTTGGAGAACGGGGTGGACTACGGAATCGAGCTGCTCGTCGTGGCCATGGTGCTGCTGCTGATAACGGCGAACGTACGGGCCTACCTCGAGGGCCAGCGGGGCG
The DNA here is from genome assembly GCF_044360475.1 of Archangium minus. Classification (NCBI taxonomy): domain Bacteria; kingdom Pseudomonadati; phylum Myxococcota; class Myxococcia; order Myxococcales; family Archangiaceae; genus Archangium; species Archangium minus. The sequence continues at coordinate 1,697,778 of NZ_CP043494.1, read as the reverse complement.
AGCAGCACGAGGCCGGCGGGTTGGCCGTGCAGGCTGTGGAGGAGAGCCGTGCGCCCACGATGGTGGACATCGGCGACGAGAGCCCAGCGGGCATCGCCTATCCCCTGCCTGCGAAGCCTTTCAGCGACCAAGCGAAGGCGCCGTGCAAGCCCAACCGGTCCGAAGTGGAGCTCAACGGGGGCTGTTGGTTGGCTCTCGAAAAGCGCCCGCCCTGTGGAGAAGATTACGCCGAACACCAAGGCAAGTGCTACGTGCCGATCTCAGCGCGCTCGCGGAAGCCTCGTGAGCCACAGTCCATCCAAGAGTGAAGACATCCACGGACCCCTTGCCCAGTTCCTGCTCCATCCATGCACCATCCACAAGGCCCCGCAGGCGGCAGGCTGTCCGAAGGATCCCGAACTCCGGTAGTGTTGTTGTTGCGTTTCATCGAGCGCTGAGTGGGAGAACATGAAGGACCTGCTCCTGGAAGACCGCTGGACGCCTGTCACATCGGAGCTGGGATTTCTGGAGACCGATGCGGAGCGCGCTGCCCGAGCCTACGCGGCGTGGCAGGGAGGGCTGTTGGCGCCCCGTGGCATCACCGTGGGGGTATCCCCGGTCTCAGGTCCCCTGGAGCAGACCCTTTCCACCTTGCTGCCCCTGAACGATGCGGAGAGGCGGCGGCACCTCTTCATCCCAACGCGCAGTCCCTGGACGGCATACGTCGACAACGGGTGGCAGGGGACCGATGCCGCGAGCGCTATGTCCTACATGGCCGAGGCGCTGGGCTGCCGAGGCATGCGGGTGGTCGCGGTGCCCCACACACTCCGTCAGGACAAGGGTCGCTATGGGGCCGTCATGTTCGAGCTGTACAGCCCACAGCAGACGGACGGGCTCAACTACCTCCGCACCATTCATTCCATGAATGATGGTGGCCGCTGGGTCTTCGGCCAGTCCGGTCAACCCTTCCCCTTCGAGAAGCTGGAGCGGTACCAGGCGCGCAAGGTGAGAGACCGCTTCACCTTCGACATGCTCGAGGAGTACCTGCACCACCTGGGGCTGTCCCCCTTCCAGGAGGACTTCTACCTGCCGCGAGGCGCTCCCGCATGGCTCGTAGAGAAAACGGGGCCCGTAGTCCCCGCTCAAAAGGAGTACACCCTCGCCCAAACTCGTGAGGACTTCTGAGGGGAATGGCCTCAAGGGGCGAGACAGCCAGCACGAGAGCAGCGAGGGCGGCAACCATGGCACGCAGCGAAGAGTCCGCGTGCCAGCACCGCTTGAGAGGGCTCCGAGAGAACGCTCAGAGTCACCCCCCACCATCCATGGGATGGCGCACGGTGTCGGTTACCCACGTCCTGCCGTTTCCCTAGGGTTGCGGCACGCATGACCGGGTATCATCACCGCCGAGAAAACAACGAGGGCCAAGGGGTCACGATGCTTCAGATGCTGGCGTGCCTGTCGTTCGTCGCTTGTCACCCAATCGAGAGCGTCCTCCCTGCGTGGCTCGAGACGACAAAGTCCGCCCCTGCGCACTGCGCACTGTCACTCGCGCGAGCAGAAAACGCAGGATTGCGGTTAGCGGTGCCCAGCAATGTTTGCGCGATGGCAGGATCATCTGGGCCGCGTAAACGGCCGGTGAACAAGAGCCGCTGTCTGGATTCGGCGGCCGCTGGTGGCGTGGTATGGACAGCGTTCTGCACAAGCATCCAGGATGCCAGCATCCGCAAGAGATGTTTCGAGGTTAGCTTGGAGAGCGAGCAGCGGCGGAAGGGATTCTGCAACAACTTCTTCTAGATCTGGACAACATGGCCAGCGAGTCCTTTGCGGATCGGCTTGAACGCAGCAAGAAGGCTTCCGGACCCATCATTGCCGAGAGGGTGTTCGAACTCAGCGGACGGCCACGGGCTGTTCGCGTGCGGTTCAGAAAGCCTCGACAGGATCCGAAGACCGGCAATCACTGGTGCACATTCGAGGTATCCGGGCTGGAAGAAACGACGGGTTTCAAAGTGTGGGGCATCGACTCTCTCCAGGCACTCCAACTCGCGATGCGCGCAGCAGGCGAACTTCTGCGGGAAAAGGGCCACGGCATGACGTGGTGTGGAGATCAGGACCTCGGATTCCCCAGGACGTATCCCTCCTTCCTGTCCGCATCGGCCCATTCACGAATTGAGCGGCTGATCGACCGGGAACTCGCCAAAGAGGAGCGGGTATCGAGAAAGAAGCGCTCCAGTGTGCCCCGAAAAGATGTCAAACACTTCGTCAAGCGTTGAGGTCGACATCAACCCACAGCCGAGCGCCGACACGAGCGGCAGAACGAAGAGCAGCTCGTCGAGCCTGGGGAATGTGCTCTCTCAGGAGGAATGGGCCGCGAAGACGGTCCGCAGGCCGGCGATGAGCGCGTTGTCGGGGTAGGGCTTGCCCAGCGTGTCCAGCGAATCGAGCAACGCGCCAAAGAGCGCGCCCACGTGATGGCCGTACGTGCCGTCCCAGTTGAGGTGTTTGGCGAGGTGTTCGCTCTGCTTCTTGAACTCCGCCAGCGCCGCGTCGTACGGCGCCGCCGTGGGAATGTTGATGCGGAGGAGCACTCCCAGCAGCGCGATGACCTCCGTGAAGTCGTAGCGCCGCGCCTTGAAGTCGTAGAAGTCCTCGAGACGAATCCCGTCGGTGTTGAACCAGAAGCGGATGTGGTCAACGGCCCACTGAGCGCTGTCCTCCACGGTCACGCTCATCTGCGCGTGGAGCTCTGGGTCCGCCTGCGTCACGAGTGATTTCTGGACGGTGAGCTTTCGCAGAGTGCTGCTGTCGAAGCGCCGCTTCGGCAGCGTGCGCAGCAACGTCTGGTGGACGGACAACTCCTCGAGCTTCGGCAGACGCGTGAGCACCTCGGGGAAGTCCCACATCATCTCGACCTTCTGCCAGCCACCAAAAGAGGCCCGAACATAGGAGTACGGGTTGTTGGTGAGGTTCACCGTTCGCAGCTCGACGCACCGGGCGAGTGACTCCGGGAGCCGCCAGATGCAGTTGGCCTCGAGGTCCAGGAAGCGGAGCTTCGTCAGCGCGCCGATGGACTCGGGCAGCGTCTGCAGACCGTTGCCTCGGAGGCGGAGCTCTCGAAGCTCCGTGAGGAGTCCGAGCTCCTCGGGCAGCGTCCGGAGCTTGTTGTGCGTGAGGTCGAGCTTCTCGAGGCGCCGAAAGCGGAAGAGCTCTTCCGGCAACGAGGTGAGGTCCTTACCTGCCAGCGAAAGGCTCTTCACCTTGTCGGGGTCCTCGAGCTTCTTGGCAACGAGCTTCCGGAATGCGCCCCGGACGCTGGTGAATTCGGGCCGAGAGATGGGCTTGCCGGCGGCCAGGAGCTCCCGCGCCTTGTGGAGGTTGACACGATCGTCTTTCACCACCGCCGGGACAAACACGCCCTTGGCCTCATAGGGGTCCTGCCTGTCTTCGACGCCACCCGAGACAGCGAAGACCTTCGCGCCCCATCCGAGGTACCGGTGCGCGTCGAGCTGGCCCTCCGCCGTGATGGTGTGCTCGGTGGCAATGGTGCGGGCCACGAGCTCGCCGCCGGCCGCGAAGCAGCCATGGTTGTAGACGCCGACCATGTCCCCGGTCGTGACGTTCCCGTTGACCCTGACCTGTGCGCCACCGGTCGCGATGCCCTGAGCGATGAGGTGGCCATGAACCTGCAGGAACGGCCCGTAGTCGTCCTCGAAATTGAGGAGGCAGCCCTCGATGGTCAGGTTGCCGCGCACGATGAGCCCGGCGAAGGGCGGCTCGTTCTCATCGGCCAGGGCGAGGATGCCGCGGCGGTAGTCGAGCCAGAGGTTATGGGGCACGACGACGTCCCCGGTGAGCACCAGGACGCGATCGTTCTCGTTCTCGGAGTTGCCAGCGGCCTTCACCTCGTCCTTCACCTGCGACCAGGTGAAGGTCTCGAAGGCGAGCTCGCTGGCGTAATAGCCCTTGGCGACCTTGGCAGCGACGGTCTTCCGCGCGAAGGACGCCGCAGCCTCCTCCGAGGGGAAGGCCTTGGACTCGCGCTTGCCCGCCGTGCCCACCACCCCGTGATGCAGGTCGAGGCTCGCGCCGCGCTGCTCATATGACCAGAATTTCAGAGCCGCCCCCTCCAGGCCCTGGAGCCGCAGCTGGAGGCGATGGGGGATCATCGGAAGTCGTGGTGCTCGCATGGGCCCGAGGAACTACTGTGAAGCGATGACGCCGCGCAATGAAACGGTCGCCGAGCGCCACCTCGTGCAGGTGCGTCTTGCATCGGAGCGCCTCCTCGCTGAGCATCGCTCCGTGTCTCCGCCCCCCTCCACGTCGTCCCGCTGCTCGCACTCCTCTCGGGTGGGACGGCCTTGAGCGCGGGCACCGGCTCGCCACCGCCTCGCGTCCTGGCCGACGTCTTCGCCCGCACGCGCATCCATGATGGGGCGCTCGTGCTCGGCGCCGCGCTGTTCACCGCGTTGCTCGCGCAGGTCGCCATCGCGGTGCCGGGCTCCCCGGTGCCCATCACGGGACAGACGCTCGCGGTCGTCCTCACGGCCGCCGCGCTCGGGCCCGTGCGGGGCATGGCCGGGCAGTTCGCCTACGTCCTACTCGGGGCAGTGGGGCTGCCGTTCTACTCCAAGGGGGCCAGCGGCTGGGCACAGGTGTTCGGGCCGACTGGTGGCTACCTGGTGGGCTTCATCCCCGCGGCCTTCCTCGTGGGTCTCGCGGCTCGGCACGGCTTCGACAGGCAGCCGTGGAAGGCCGTCCTGCTCTTCCTGACTGGCCAGCTCATCATCCTGGCCATTGGCGTGTCCTGGCTCTGCGTGGCGGCCTCACTCGAACTCTCCACGGCCCTCCACAAGGGCTTCCTGCCCTTCCTCCCCGGTGGGCTGCTCAAGGCCGTCATCGCCGGCCTGTGGATGCCCCTCGCCTGGAGGCTCGTACGGCTTCGCGAGCCATGAAGGCGCGCCTGCCCCGGTGAATCACCGCGATGCTTGGGAGTGATGTCCGAGCGCTCAGGAGCCTTTCGTGCGCTCGAGGCGGACCCTGTCCGCGTAGGCCGCGGGCGACTCGCCGACGAACTGCTTGAACACCCGGCAGAAGTGGGCCTGGTCGGTGAAGCCGAGCTCGAGGGCCAGCTCGGCGAAGCCCGGCGTGCCGGAACGCGAGAGGGCGCCCGTCGCGAGGCGCTCGAGGGCCTCGTGCATCCGGTAGCGCTGAATCACCCACTTGGGGCTGACGCCGACCTTGGCCCGGAAGAGCCGCTGGAGGGCGAGCACCGTGAACCCGGCCCACCGCGCGGCGGTCTCCACCGCCGTGACCTCCCGATTGCCGGCGATATGCTCGACGATGCGCCGCGCCTCGTCCGCCGCCGGGTCGGGCGTCATCTCGAGGCTGCTCAGCGCCGCCGAGAGCCTCTCCACCGCCTCCTCCTCGCCCAGCGCGTCGAGACCCCGTAGCGCGCGCCCCACCTTCGCGCCGAGGAGGCGGGAGGCGGGCACCTCCCGGTCAGTCAGGGTGTGGAGCGGCTCGCGGGTGAAGGCGCAGAGGCCCGCCGGGCGGAACTTCGCGGCGACCACCCGGCCGGAGCCGCTCAACCGCCGCACGAAGCGCCCGCGCGTCACTCCCAGCAGCTCGCTCCGCGTGCCCTCGACCGTCCAGTGCACGACCGGGTGCGGGAGCGTGGCCTGCTCCAGCGTCTGCCCGGCGGGGAGCGACCAGCGCACCACCCAGAAGTGCTCGACGTAGGGCGCCAGCTCCGCGGGCGGCTCGAGGCGCAGGAGGCGCACCGGCTCACCGTTGGCCTGGCCCTGGCCGGGGCCGTGCACGATGCCTCGGGGGCGTTCGGTCTTGTGGCGCAGCGGGGCCATGCGGACGTGTTTGTACAATACGGCATCCGCCGATTCAGCCATGAGGAGGGCATGGAAACGACGAGGGAAGTGAAGGCGGTGTTCTCCGTCTCCGGCTGGGACGAGCAGCCCTACGCCGAGGCGGACGGGGTGAAGCTCGCGAAGGCGCGGTACACGAAGCGCTACCGGGGTGACCTCGAGGGCACATCGGTTACCGAATCGCTGATGGTGTACCGCACGGACGGCAGCGCCACCTTCGTGGAGCTGGAGCGGTTCGAGGGGAGCGTGCTCGGCAAGAGCGGCAGCTTCGTCATCCACTCCGACGGGGAGTACCGCGCGGGCTTCGCGGATAGCCGGGGGCACATCGTCCCGGGCACGGGGACCGGCGAGCTGCGGACCCTCACCGGGGAGACGCCCTATCGGGTCGGACACGCGCCGGAGCATCCGGTGGTATTCCGTCTCGCCTTCGGGTGAAAGGCGCTCCCCACAATGTCGTGCGGCATTGCTCGCCCCCGAACCGTGGGGAGCTTGAGGTCGTCGCAACTTCCGGGTCGCTCTCGTGGGACGGATGCGGCATCTCCCACGGTAGGAACTCGAAAGGGAGCGCCTCATGGTTTCCGGAGCAAGCACCGCCGCCGTTCGCCGCCGCAGGGCCCCTGGCCTCCCGGAGCGTGTGGCGGCGCTCGACTGGGAGCGCATCGCCACGGACCTGGACACGCACGGCTGTGCCACCGTGGGCGGGCTGCTCTCACCGGCGGAGTGTCTGGAATTGGCGGAGTGCTATCCGTCGGACGCGCTGTTCCGCAGCCGGGTGGTCATGGCGCGGCACGGCTTTGGACGTGGGGAGTACAAGTACTTCGCCTGGCCGCTGCCAGATGTCGTCTCGCAGCTCCGGACGACGCTGTACCCACCGTTGGTGGGCATCGCGAACCGCTGGAACGAGGCGATGGGCCTCGACGTGCGCTACCCGGACGCGCACGCGGCGTTCCTCGAGCGCTGCCACGAGGCTGGGCAGACACGGCCGACGCCGCTGCTCCTGCGCTACGGCGAGGGGGACTACAACTGCCTCCACCAGGACCTGTATGGGGAGCACGTCTTCCCGCTGCAGGTCGCCTTCCTCCTGTCGGTGCCGGGGGCGGACTTCACGGGTGGCGAGTTCGTGCTCACGGAGCAGCGGCCCCGCATGCAGTCCCGCGCGGAGGTGGTGCCGCTGGGGCAAGGTGACGGCGTCATCTTCCCGGTGCACCACCGGCCGGTGAAGGGAACGCGTGGGTACTACCGCGTCAACATGAGGCATGGGGTGAGCCGGCTACGCTCCGGTCAGCGCCACACGGTGGGCATCATCTTCCACGACGCTCGATGAGGTGCTGGGCCGCTCCGTGCAGGCCGAGCGGGCCCGGAGTGGGGCCTCGCCGCAAGCCTCACGAGAACAGCTTGAGCAACGCGGGTACGGTGAGCACCGCGGTGTAGTAGCCCATGAACTGCACGCCCGTGTTGAATCCGAGGGTGCGCGACAACAACCCGCCGAGCAGTCCCATCGCCAGGATCACCAGCAATCCCAGGAGCTGGCCTTCCCAGACGCTGATGACGATGATCAGGCCGACAAAGGTGGCGATGATGGCCTCGTGGCTCACCTTGCGCGAGACGAACAGCGCCGCCCGCCGAGCATGGTTCATGGCGAACGGGTAGGACACCAGTGCCGCCAGCACCACGGACAGCATGCCGTAACCCAGAAACTCCCAGTGACTGAGCAGGTCGTGCAGGTTGTGCGTCTGCCCGGTGGCGGTATCCACCGTGAACCGCGGAGGCGCGTTGAACAGCGGCGCCGCCGGGCCAGCCGCCACCGGACTCAAGGGCAGCCCGAAGGCGATCAGCGGAATCAGCACTTCGGCGATGTAGGTGGCCTCGGTCACTCCGTTGCGCGCGGCCAGCACGGTGGTCAGACGGTGATACGCATGCTTGATGCGTGAGCCCACGGCCTCGCCCATCACCACCGTCATCGCCACCGGGCTGAACACGAACGTGGCGCTCGACACCGCCGCGGCGGCGAACGTCCAGCGGGTCTGGGTGGCATCGAGCACCTTGAACGGGTTGGGAAAATAACCCGACCAGCTCTTGACGTCCGGAGCCAGCGAGAACGTCCGGACGCGGTCGCGTCGCATGCGCGGACCCTCGATCGGGGAGAGCACCAAGAACAGGTCGGCCACCAGCGGGCCGATGGCGATTCCGAGGAAGTAGCTCACACTGAGCTTGACGCCGCGGCTGGCCGTGAACGCCTGCAACGCCACGATGACGAGGACGAAGGGCACCAGCGTGACCACGGACGCCCAACGGCCGCCAGACAGGTAGGCGATCAGCACCGCAGCTGTCAGGAAGATCCACGGCGCCGACTTCGAGATGATGTCCCCGAAGGGCGCGAGCAGGACGGCGAACAACACCGCCAGCGGCACCGCCAGGAAGGCGGCGAGGAGCCCTCCGGACACCATCTTGCGCAGCGCGATGTGCGGCACGCCGAGATTGCGCAGGATGTTGGCGTCCTGCAGCAGTGGAATGGCGGTGGTGTCGCCGGGAATGCCGAGCAGCGCGGTGGGGACCGCATGCGTCATGTGTTTGGCGACCGCTCCGGCGAGGAAGAAGGTGAAGACGCCCGCGGGCGGCACGCCCAGCAGCGCGACCAGCAGGGTCGGCGGAGCAAGCGTCGTCGTCTCGTCGGTCCCGGAGATCAATCCAATGGCGGTGAACACCACCGCACCGAGCAGCCCCATGCCCGCGGCGACCAGGAGCTGGTTCAGGAGGTCCGCTTGCACTCTCACTCCTCCGTCGTCGGAAGTGCGACCTGGGGCATCCCCGGCTCCTTGGCTCGTACCGCCGGGGCGGTCCCGGAAGAGGCTACGGCGGCGTCAGGCACGGTCGGCTGGAAGTTCGCGAACAATTCGTAGAGGTGCAGCGCCTTCATCTCACTCACCACCGAGGGCGGCAGCTCGTCGACCGCTCCGAGTCCGCCGGACTGCGCAGCAAGCTCGTTCAGCACCTCCTGGCGCCACGACGGATCGGCCGCTCCGTCCTCCACCACCTCGCGCTTGGGAGGGAACAGTGCGCCGCAGATGACGCCGGACAGAACGCAGCCGACCAGACCCGCCAGCATCGCGTAGGCACGTGCGAGCGCGGCACTGCCGACCCGGTCCGCCAGGAGATGGCTGGCCAGAAGGAAGCAGGCCAGGCTGACGACGAGTCCGATGGCGATGGACCACGCCAGGTGCCGCAGATCGACCGTATCGCCCCAGACCTCGGCCAGGTGGCCGTGTCGCGGGTCGTGTTTCTTCATTTGTCTGTCTCCGCTCAGTCCCGCCACGCCCAGGGTGCGGTGGTAAGTCTACTTGCTCCGCGGTTCCTCGGGCAGCCCGGGGCTGACCGAACGGTGTGCCAGGCCGGTGCAGAGGCCGCGCAGCCCCCTTGGGGTACACGCCTGTCCGGGCCGCCCTCTATTAGGGCGCGGCAGGGGCCTGGGCCTGTTGGCTCTGGCGACTCGAGGTATCAGGGTAGTTGATGCCCATGAGCCACTCGAAGTCCTCGTAGCGGGTGTCTTCGATGGTGGCGCCCAGGGAGATGCCGGCGTTGTTGATGACGATGTGGATGGCACCCAGGTCCCGTGCCACCTCATCAGCCCAGGTTGGAAAGCGTCGCATGAACGTTTCGTGTGCAAGTTATTGCCGCCAAGGTGCGGCACCACCTGGAGCGCATGAGTTGGTGCACTCCCCGTGAATTCCCCTTGGGGCACGCGTCGGCCATGGCCGCCCTGTCCAGCAAGGATTCCTCAGGGGGGTTGGGCCCGCTGGCGGTTGCAGCCCGGCCGCGCCTGAAACGGTACACTTCGCCTGGATGCTGAATATTCCTGGCTATACCCTGCTCGGAGTGCTCAAGACCACGGGTACGAGCCTGCTGTTCCGGGCGATACGTGCTGCCGATGGCCTGAGGCTCATTCTCAAGACGCCGCTGGTTTCAGCCCCTGGTCCCCGTGAGCGCGAGAACTACCTCCGCGAGTTCGGCATCCTGCAGCGGCTCCAGGACGTGCGCGGCGTCATCCGGGCCCATGCATGTGAGCAGCTCCAGGGCCGGCCGGTGCTCCTCCTGGAGGACGTAGACGGCACGCCCCTGTCCGAGTCCACCGGCGAGCCGCTCGAGGTGACCCAGGCCGTGGACCTCGCCATCGCCGTAGCCTCGACGGTCGCGGAGCTGCATCGCCGCGGCATCGTCCACAAGGATCTCAAGCCCTCCAACATCCTCCTCACGCCCTCGGGGGAGACGCGCCTCATCGACTTCGGCACCGCCAGCCTCCAGCTCGTCGAGCACGTGGACGTGACGCAAGCCCCCCTGGTCGAAGGCACACTGGCCTATATGTCCCCGGAGCAGACCGGGCGGATGAATCGCTCGGTGGACTACCGCACCGACCTCTACTCCCTGGGGATCACACTCTACGAGCTGCTGGCGGGCCAGCGCCCCTTTCACGGCCGCGACGCGCTCGAGTGGTTCCACGCCCACATAGCGCAGGCCCCGCTGCCCCTGACGGCACGGGTGAAGAATCTGCCGCCCGTCCTGTCCGCCATCGTGATGAAGCTCCTGGCCAAGGTCGCCGAGGAGCGCTACCAGAGCGCCGAGGGCCTGAAGGCCGATCTCGAGCGATGCCGGGAGAGCCTGAGCCGGGGTGTGAGCGAGGACTTCGTGCCAGGCCGGCACGACTACCCCAGCCGCTTCCAACTCCCCCAGCGACTCTATGGGCGCGACAGCCACTCCAAGGTCCTGCTCCAGGCCTTCGAGCGCGTCGCCGAGCGCGGTCGCCCGGAGCTCGTCCTGGTCAGTGGCTACTCGGGGATCGGCAAGTCCTCGGTGGTCAACGAGCTGCACAAGCCCGTGGTGCGGCAGCGGTCCTTCCTGCTCAGCGGCAAGTTCGACCAGTTCCAGCAGGACATCCCCTACGCCACCGTGGCGAGGGCCATTCAGGGGCTGGCGCGGCAGCTGCTCGGAGGCACCGATGAGGAGCTGGCGCGGTGGCGTCGGGACCTGAGCGACGCCTGGGAGGGTCAGGGCCAGGTCCTGGTGGACATCGCCCCGCAGCTCGAGCTCGTCACGGGCAGACAACCGCCCGTCCAGGAGCTGCCGCCCTCCCAGGCCCAACAGCGCTTCCATCGGGTGCTCTGCCGGTTCTTTGGCGTCTTCGCCACGCCTGGGCACCCGCTGGTGTTCTTCATGGATGATCTCCAGTGGGCCGATCTGGCCAGCTTCCAGCTGCTCCAGCATCTCCTGACCCACCCGGAGACACCGCCGCTCCTGCTGATCGCCGCCTATCGCGACAACGAGGTCCATTCCACCCACCCGCTGACGCAGACGCTGGAGCAGCTGCGCCAGGCGGGTGCGCGGATGGCCCACGTCCAGCTCGAGCCGCTGAGCATCGAGGATGTCCGGCAGCTCGTCACGGACACGCTCCCCGGCGCGAGCGCGGAGCTCGTCGGGCCGCTGGCGGCGCTGGCCCGTGAGAAGACCGGAGGCAACCCCTTCTTCCTCCTGCAGTTCCTGCAGACGCTCCACCAGGACGGGCTGCTGGTGCGCACGCCCGAGGGCACCTGGCGCTGGGACGCGCAGGGCGCCCAGGCGAAGGGCTACTCCGACAACGTCGTCGACTTCATGGTGGCCAGGCTGCGCCAGTTCCCCTCACGAACGCAGCACCTGCTGCGGCTGGCGGCATGCGTGGGAAATACCTTCTCGCTGCGGACCTTGCTCCTCATCTCGGGAGTGGAGGAGCCGGGCGAGGTGGAGCAGGGCCTCGAGCTGGCGCTCCAGGAGGGGGTGCTGGCCACCACCGGCCCGGAGCAGTACCGCTTCCTCCACGACCGCATCCACCAGGCGGCCCACGCCCTCATCCCCGAGGACCAGCGAAAGGCCGTCCACCTGCGCGTGGGCCGTCTGCTGCTGGCGAGCCTGTCGCCGGAGGAGGTGCGCAAGAACCTCTTCGAGGTGGTGGGGCAGCTCAATACCGGCGCGGAGCTGATCACCGAGCCCGAGGAGCGCCTGCGCGTCGCACGCCTGAACGCCGAGGCTGGCGCGAGGGCCAGGGCGTCGACCGCATACCGCTCGGCCATCACCTATCTGGCGATGGGCTTCCGGCTCCTCCCCGGAGATCCCTGGGCGGTGGATCACGCGCTGGCCTTCAAGCTCCGGCTGGATCACGCGAGCTGCGAGTTCATGAGCGGCAACGCCGCCCAGGCGCGCCGCATGGTGGAGGAGCTCCGAAGCCGGACGCGCACTCCGGCGGAGATGGCCGCGCTCTACCGGCTGAAGTGCGACCTCCACGTTGCCGCCGGCGAGAACCAGGTGGCCGTCGCCAGCCTCCTGGAGGGCCTGTCGATGATGGGAATGCCGCTCTCCCCGCGGCCCTCCTGGGAGGAAGTGGTGGCCGCTCACGAGGAGGTGGGGGCGCTGTTGGGGGAGAGGTCCATCTCCAGCCTCGTCGAGCTGCCCCGCCTGAGCGATCCCGTCAAGGAGGCGGTGATGAGCCTCCTGGTGGCACTGTACTCGCCGACGCTCAACACGGACCCTCACCTGCACCTGCTCCACCTGTGCAAGCTGGTCTGTCTCAGCATCCGGCATGGCAACACGCCGGCCTCCGTCCACGGGTACTCCTCGTATGGGATGGTGCTGGGGCTTGCCTTCAAGCGTTACCGGGAGAGCCTGGCCTTTGGCCAGCTCGCCTGCGCGCTCGCCGAGCGCTACGACGGGGTCGCGCTCCGGGCAAGGGCGTTCTTCGGCATGGGGATGATCAGCCACTGGCTCCAGCCCCTCTCCGAGTCCCTGGGCTTCCTGCGCGGGGCCTTCCAGTACGCGCTCCAGGCCAGTGAGTTCCAGGTCGCCGGCTTCTGCTGCACGCACATCGTCTCGCAGCGGCTCACCCTGGGGCACTCCCTGGAGGAGGTTTATCAGGAGTCGATCGCGCGGATGGACTTCGTGCGGATGAGCGGCTTCGTGGACGTGCGGGACGTCGTCCACATCTACCAACGTTTCACTCAGCAGCTCCGGGGGCGCACCGTCTCGTTCCAGTCGCTGAACGGAGATGACTTCACCGAGGAGGCCTTCGAAGCCAGGCTGACGCCGGAGCGCACGAGCCTCGCCCGGTGCGTGTACTGGCTCCTCAAGATGCAGTCGCGCTTCATGGGCGGGGCGTACGACGAGGCGCGGGAGGCGGCGGACAAGGCCGCCCAACTGAGCTGGTCGTTGCTGGGCCGCATCCAGCTCCTGCAGTTCCACTTCTTCCATGCCCTGACCCTGGCCGCCTGCTACGGAAAGATGGCGCCGGAGTCGAGGGGCGCCACCCTCGAGGTCATCCGTGGGCACCATGCGCGGCTCTCGGAGTGGACGGGCCATTGCCCCGAGAACTTCCGCGCGCTCGAGCGCATGGTGTCCGCGGAGCTGGCCCGCCTCCAGGGTCATGACCTCGAGGCCCTCCGCGCCTACGAAGAGGCCATCCAGGCTGCCCGCGAGCAGGGACGCATCCATGACCTGGCCCTGGCCAGCGAGCTGGCGGCCCGCTTCTGGACCGAGCGCGCAGTGCCCACCATCGCCGAGGCCTACGCTCGCAAGGCCCGGGAGGCCTACCTGTGTTGGGGCGCCTTGGGCAAGGTCCAGCACCTGGATGCCCAATGGCCGCCCCCGCCCGCCCTCTCGCCCGAGGAGGCGACCACCACGGACACGAACTCCGCGCACATCGACGCGCTCACCGTGGTGAAGGCCCAGCAAGCCATCTCCGGGGAGATCGTCCTGGACAGGTTGGGGGACACGCTGCTGCGGGTGGCCATCGAGAACGCCGGCGCCCAGCGGGGCGCCCTGCTGCTCCCGCAGGGTGACACTCTCTCGGTGGTGGCCCTCGTGGACTCCTCACTGGAGGAGTCCGCCGACCCGCGGGACGAGCGCCTGCCGTGGACCCTCATCTCCTACGTCCGGCGCACACGGGAGCACGTGCTCATCGGCGATGCCTCCCAGCCCCACCCGTTCTCCTCCGATGCGTGGCTCCAGCGCGGCGGGGCCCGCTCGGTGCTGTGCCTTCCCCTGGTGCGCCAGGAGGAGTTCCGGGGGGTGCTCTACCTGGAGAACAGCCTGGCCAGCAATGCCTTCACTCCCGTGCGCACCTCCCTGCTCGGACACCTCGCCTCCCAGGCCACCATCTCCATCGAGAACGCGCGGCTGTACACCGAGCTCCAGCGTGCCGAGGCCGCCCTGCGCCGCGCCAACGACGAGTTGGAGAAGCGGGTGGAGGAGCGCACACGGGAGCTCCGGCACGCCCAGGCCCAGCTGGTGGACACGGCGCGCGCGGCGGGTATGGCCGAGGTGGCCACCAACGTGCTCCACAACGTGGGCAACGTCCTCACCAGCGCCGTCATCAACGTCCAGGTCCTGACCCAGACGGTGAGCGCCTCGCGCATGCGGCGGGTGAAGCAGGTCTCCTCGATGTTCGAACAGCACCAGGGAGCCCTGGCCGACTTCCTCACGCGAGATCCCCGCGGTGCCCATCTGCCGGGTTACCTCTCCATTCTCGCCGACGAGCTGCTCCACGAGCACGCGGCGCTGCAGGAGGGCCTGGAGGCGATGAACAAGCACATCGACCACGTGCGGGCCATCGTCCAGGTGCAGCAGACCTACGCCCGCAGCACGCTCGTCACCGAGGAGTGCGATCTGTCGAGCCTCGTCAAGGACGCATTGAGCATCCAGCTGCCCGCGCTCAAGCGCCATGGCGTCAACATCGTCCAGGAACTGTCCACATTACCCGCGGTGCGGGTGGACAAGCACAAGGTGTTGCAGGTCCTGATCAACCTCATCAGCAACGCCAGGAACGCGATGGCCTCGGTCCCCACCAATCAGCGCAACCTGCACGTGCGGCTCGACGCGCTGGACGACATGGCGCGCATCCAGGTGGTGGACAGCGGCATGGGCATCGCACCGGAGTTGCGCGCGCGGCTCTTCACCCAGGGGTTCACCACCCGCGAGGGGGGACATGGCCTGGGCCTGCACTCGAGCTCACTGGCGGCGCGGATGCTGGGCGGGCAGCTCACGCTGGAAAGCGAAGGGCCGGGGAAGGGGGCCACGGCCACACTGAAGTTGCCGCTGACGTAGCGGTGTGACGCGGTCCCCGGCGAGTTGGCGCCCTCCGGGCAACACTGCCATCATGGCGCGGGAGCAGCGGAGGCTGGCGAGGGCTCCTGTTCGGGGCCTCCTCACCGGCCTCGCGCGCGGAGGTTCGCCGCGCTGGCTGTCTCATGAACACATGACTCTGGGAGGAACGCCGATGACGCACGTCGTGGCTGCAAGGGGAAGAGTTTGGGAGCAAAGGCCTCGGGGGAAACCTCGTCACCGCCAGGGAGCCCTGGCGGCGGTGCTTCTCGTGGGGCTCATGGTCGCCGCACCAGGCTCGGCCCATGCCAACGTGGTCGCCGAATGGAACCACCTGATGTTGAGGCTCGAGCCTACGCCGCGGTTCACGCCACACACGCGCGGCGCGGCCCTGATGCACGTCGCGATGCATAACGCGCTCAACTCCATCCCCGGCTCGCGGCGATACACCACCTATCTGCCCCCCGTGCCCGCCTCCGCCGGTGCGTCCCCCGAGGCCGCGGCCTCCGCCGCCGCGCGTTGGGCCCTGCGCCGCTATACCCAGACGGTCCACCCCGAGAACACCGAGCTGCTCGGGCAAATCGAGACGCTCTACACCACCTCCCTCGCGTCCATTCCGGACGGTCCCGCCAAGACGGAGGGCATCCGCGTCGGCGAGGCGGCGGCGGAGCAACTCTGGACGGTGCGCGCCAATGATGGCTGGAACAACCCGGACAATCTCCAGTACACCTTTCCCGCTCCCGCGCCCGGTGTCTGGCGGCCCGTGCCGCCCTGGCCGTCCAACAACCTCCCGCCCTTCTTCTGGTGGAACCGGGTGACGCCCTGGACGCTGACCCAGGCCTCGCAGTTCATGTCGCCCCCTCCTCTGGACATCACCAGCGAGCGGTTCCAGAGGGACGTCGCGGAGACCCGGGCTTATGGTGACATCCAGAGCACGGTTCGCACCGCGGACCAGTCCCTCGCCGCGCATTGGTGGGGCACGTGTGTGGAGAGCAACTTCGGCTCGCCCGGCCTGATCGCCCAGCAGCTCGTCCTGGATCATGGCACCGGGTTGTACGAGAGCGCTCGCATCTTCGCGCTCCTCGCGCTCGTGCAGGCCGACGCGATCATCTCCAACATCGAGAACAAGAACAGGTGGAACTTCTGGCGCCCCATCACCGTGATTCGTGAGAACGGCGATGTGAGCTGGACGCCCTTCCTCACCACCCCTCCGAACCAGGAGTATCCGGCGGGCCATCCCATGGTCAGCGGCGGCGGGGTGTACGTGCTCGCGAAGTTCTTCCCTGGCCGGCTGAAGCAGCCCTTGCGTGTCACGAGCGCGTCCTGCAGCACCCGGACGTTCCTCCACGTCTCGGATGCCGTCGATGAGGTGGTGAGCGCGCGGGTCTGGGGCGGCATGCACTTCCGCCACTCGGGAGAGGTGGGCGCGGGCCTCGGCAAGAAGATCGCCCACTGGGCGTACAAGCACTACCTGCTCCCGCTCGACGAGCCCCACTAGCTCGGCCAGCACTACCTGTCGGGGCTCACCGAACTGACCCTGCTATGCGGCAGGGTCACCGTATTGGCGAGCACACCTTCGGTTGGCTCAACCGGAACAGACGTCTGACCAAGGACGACGAGCGCAAGGAGGAGTCCTCCGAAGCCTTCATCCACCTGGGCATGATAAAGCTTATGCTTCGCCGTATTGCCTGACCGCCCCTGTTCAACAGCCTCTGACACCTTCCCGGGCTCTTGCGCCCTCAGTCGTGTGTGCTCTGGGTTGGACACCTCTTCACGTTTCAGGTGGTTCACCCACGGGTTCGGATGAAGGCCTGAGCGCTGCCCATTTCAGCAGAGCGTCGAGCGCCGGGCACAGCGCCTGTCCCCAGTCCGTCAGGCGATATTCCACCTTGGGGGGCACCTGCGGGTGGACGATGCGCTGCACGACCCCGTCAACCTCCAGCTGACGAAGTTGCTGAGCCAGCATTTTCTGCGTGACGCCCGGGATGGCTCGCTCCAGTTCCGAGAACCGCTTCACCTGGCCGCCGAAGAGATGAAAGAGGATCACCAGTTTCCACCGGCCTTCCAGGATCTTGAGCGCCGCTTCGACACCATCCGCCGCCGAGGCAGGTGTCATGTCCGAGGACTTACTTTTTTGTAAGGGTCTTACTTCTTCGTGCGTTCTTGTCATTTCGAAACCGTAGTTTCATCTTGTCATCCATGCAACGTACTGGTGCATCCGGGGCCGCTGACGGCCAAGGGCACCAGGACGTACGCTGCCTATCAGCAACTCAACCAGGAACCGAGACGATGAATCCATCAACCCACACCCCATCCGATGCACATGAATTCAAGGGCAAGCGCGTACTGGTCACCGGTGGAACCAAGGGAATGGGCGAAGCGATCGTGAAGCGCTTGAGTCGTGCCGGAGCGACCGTCATCACCACCGCGAGATCCATTCCCGCCGATTGGCAGACGCCTGAATTGCTCATCCAGGCGGATCTCAGCACCCCTCAAGGCACGGACACCGTCATCAAGGAGGTACTCGAGCGCTTCGGGGGGGTAGACATCCTGGTCAATAACGTGGGGGGCTCATCCGCTCCGGGTGGGGGCTTTCTGGCCCTTGGCGATCACGACTGGCAGCAGGCCCTCAACAGCAACCTGCTCGCCGCCGTACGGCTGGACAGGGGACTGCTGCCGCGGATGCTGGAGCAGGGCGCTGGAGTCGTCATTCATATTTCATCCATCCAGCGACGCCTGCCCCTCTTCGAAGCCACATTGGCCTATGCGGCGGCGAAGGCCGCGCTGACCACCTATAGCAAGGGATTGTCGAAGGAAGTCGGTCCGAAGGGCGTGCGGGTCAACACGGTTGCTCCTGGGTTCATCGAAACCACGGCCGCGCATGCGTTGATTCTCC
Source organism: Archangium minus (assembly GCF_044360475.1). Lineage (NCBI taxonomy): Bacteria > Pseudomonadati > Myxococcota > Myxococcia > Myxococcales > Archangiaceae > Archangium > Archangium minus. Next base: position 1,679,913 of record NZ_CP043494.1, on the reverse strand, counting down.
GGCTCGCCAGCCAAGCTGGTATCGACGAACAAGCTGCACGACAACGATTGATGGCTTCACTCGGCGGCATTCCTATCGGTCGCCCAGGGCGTCCTGAGGAGGTCGCTGAACTGGTGACATTCCTGGTGTCCGACCGGGCCGCGTCGATCAACGGAAGCGAGTACGTCATCGACGGAGGAACCGTTCCAACCGTCTGACCTCCGTGTAGTGCTTCCCGTCGGGGCCCCCCGCTGCCCGGTCTGTTGCCTGGCCGGCACCGGATAGGTCCGCGCACTCTCACGCACCACGCCACCCTGGACGCGGACGGTCCCCCGCTGGCGCGCGAACGTGTCCCAGCCCGTGAGGCGGAAAAGCCGGAAGCCGTTCTCCAGCGAGGAGTAGAAGAGGACCTCGCTGCCATTGGGGTCCTCCCACACCACGCCCGGCGCCAAGTCCGTGTTCGTCGTGTAGAATGCGGAGCGCACTGCCCGCGCCTACGCGGCGTGGCAGGGAGGGCTGTTGGCGCCCCGTGGCATCGCCGTGGGCGTATCCCCGGTCTCAGGCCCCCTGGAGCAGACCCTTTCCACCTTGCTGCCCCTGAACGATGTGGAGAGGCGGCGGCATCTCTTCATCCCAACGCGCAGTCCCTGGACGGCATACGTCGACAACGGATGGCAGGGGACCGATGCCGCGAGCGCTATGTCCTACATGGCCGAAACGCTGGGTTGCCGGGGCATGCGTGTGGTCGCGGTGCCCCACACACTCCGACAGGACAAGGGTCGTTATGGGACCGTCATATTCGAGCTGTACGGCCCACAGCAGACGGACTGGCTCAACTACCTCCGCACCATCTATGCAATGAATGATGGTGGCCGCTGGGTCTTCGGACAGTCCGGTGAGCCCTTCCCCTTCGAGAAGTTGGAGCAGTATCAGGCGCGCAAGGTGAGAGACCGCTTCACCTTTTGACATGCTCAAGGAATACCTGCACCACCTGGGCAGGATGCCAGCAGCCGCAAGAGATGTTTCGAGGTCAGCTTGGAGAGTGGGCAGCGGCGGAAGGGATTCTGCAACAACTTGGCTCTAACACGCTCGCGCTTTCGATGCCGCATGCGGGATCGTGCACTTTGCTGACGGACGTGTTCGCCTGCGTGCAAAGGAGTCGTTCCGACCAGAACCCCAGACACCAATGGCTGGGTGCCGCACATCAATGCAAGCGATTGGCAGTGGCATTGTGATTTTTCAAGGCACGTCGAATCGAGGAGCAATTTCGCGGAAAAATCGTTTTGACAGAATTTCACGGGCAGTGCACTATCATCCCGCCGCACGGGCGTGTACGCCTGCTCGCGCACCCATAGAAGCTTTCGCATAGCACACGAGGAAGTGTCATGTTCCGGACTCCTGCGCCGCGCTTGACGAGCATCCTGGCCGTTCTGCTTTTCGTGCTGCTTGCCTGCCCGCGACTGGCAGATGCACAGACACGCATCATGCCGCTCGGGGATTCGATTACCGGATCGCCGGGGTGTTGGCGCGCGCTGCTGTGGAACCAACTGCAAAGCACCGGCTTCACGCATATCGATTTCGTCGGCACGCTGCCGCCCCAGGGGTGCGGTGTCGCTTACGACGGCGACAACGAGGGCCATGGTGGATATCTGGCCACCAACGTGGCGGATCAGAATCTTCTCCCCGGCTGGTTGAGCGCGACACGCCCGGACATCGTGCTCATGCATTTCGGCACCAACGATGTCTGGAGCGCGCGAACGCCCAGCCAGATTCTGGCTGCATTCAGCAAGCTCGTGGACCAGATGCGCGCGAGCAATCCAAACATGAAGATTCTGGTGGCGCAGATCCTTCCAGTGGCGCCCGGTAGCTGCGCGGAATGTCCGCGGCGAACCATCGAGTTCAACGCCGCGATTCCCAGCTGGGCGGCGAGCAAGAGCACGACGGCTTCGCCAATCGTCGTCGTGGATCAATGGACCGGTTTCAACCCGGCCACGGATACCTACGATGGCGTGCACCCCAACGACGCGGGCATCGTCAAGATTGCGAACAAGTGGTATTCGCCGCTGACACAGTTCCTGAGCAACCATGGCGGCGATGGCGATGAAATCATCGCTGACGGAACATACCGCGTCACCCCGCGCGCTAGCCCCGGCAAGGCGCTCGATGTGGCGGGGCATGGGACGGCGGACAACACCAATGTGTTGCAGTGGTCCTATGGCGGAGCGAACAATCAGCGCTGGGCGCTGACCCATCTGGGCAACAACGTGTATCGGCTCATCGGTGTGGAAAGCGGCAAGGCCCTGCAGGTCACCAGCACCTCGACGGCCAACGGAACGAATGTCGACATCGGCACCTACACGGGCGCCGCGAACCAGCACTGGACCATCACCGCCACGAGTGGCGGGTTCTATCGCCTTACACCCGTGAGCAGCAGTGGGTCGGCATTGGAGGTGGCAGGCAGCTCCACGGCCGACGGAGCAAATGTTCAGCAGTGGGAGTGGACCGGCGGCACGAATCAACAGTGGTCGTTTCAAACGCCCTGACCACCCTGACCAGGGAAGCGTGTAGAGAGGGGTTCCTTCCAATAAGGGGTTGACAGGCGCCCGCAGTGCGTTTATCTGCTGTCCCAGCATCCAGAGCGGCCTCCGCTTCACGCGGTGGCCCGACAACCTGGAGTCGGACCTCCAAGGTGTCCAAACGATGCGGCTCGAGGAGAAATACCTCCCGGGCAATTCAAGCGTCCGAAGCAGAGGCCACCCCTCCGCTTCGGTGAGAGAGGGCCCCCGTGGTTCCATCCACCCTTGCCGCATCCCTGAACGTCGCCGCTGACCGACTCATGCCGTGCCGTCCCTCGGCCACGAGCATGCGCCAGCTCCGCGCGGGCCACGCTCGAATGCGCCGGCCCGGCGGCGAGCGCTAGTCCGCGTCCGCCAGGGCTCCACTTCCTCCTGATTCCTCTCATGCCGTGGGCGCGCGTGCGCCGCGACGGGCCTTCGTGTGCCCGGAGCGCGGAACGTGTCTGCCTTTGACTGTCTTCCCGGGCCCGCGCGGCCCTCCAGAGGTTCGCAGATGAGCAGCACTCCCTTCCAGGTGATGAAGTTCGGTGGTTCCTCCGTGGGCTCGCCCCCGCGACTCCGTCAGGTCATCGAGCTGATTGGTAGACACGCGAAACAGGGGCCCCTCGCCGTCGTCGTCTCGGCCATGGGCGACACCACGGACTGGCTCATCGAAGCGGCGGGGCTCGCCACCCAGGGAGACCTCGAGGGCTCCCTGGCCGTAGTGGAGCGCATCGCCCACCTCGCGAAGACGAACGCCGCCGCGCTGGAGCCGGCGCGCACCACGGCGCTCGCGGAGCGGGTGGAGTCCCTGCTCGCTCCCCTGCGGCTGCTCCTCCAGGGCATCTCCCTCACCCGCGAGTGCTCGGCGCCCTCGCGCGACAGGGTGCTCTCCTTCGGAGAGCTGGTCTCCGCCACGCTCCTCGCGGAGCTGCTCACGGCCTCGGGCACCGAGGCCACCTTCCGCGACGCGCGGCAGTTGCTGGTGACGGATGACCGCTTCGGCGCGGCCCGGGTGGATGTGGCTCGCACGCGCGAGCGGCTCCAGGCGTCCGTGGCGGGCTGGAGGGCTTCCGTGCCCGTCCTCCCCGGCTTCATCGCCGCGACGCCGGACGGGCGCACCACCACGCTGGGGCGCAATGGCTCCGACTACACCGCGGCGCTGGTGGCCCAGGGCATCGGCGCGACGGAAGTCACGGTGTGGACGGACGTGCTGGGCCTGCACACCGCCGACCCGGACCTCGTGAGCGACGCCTACCCCGTCGCGCACCTCACCCACGGCGAGGGGCTGGAGCTGGCCGCCGTCGGCGTCCGCATGCTGCACCCGCGCACGATGATTCCGCTCATCGAGTCGGGCATCTCCCTGCGCATCCGCAACACGATGCACCCGGACCACCCGGGCACGCTCATCGATGCCATCGGCTCGCGCGACGGCCAGCGGCCCACGTGTATCGCCACCCGTGAGGAGCTCGCGCTGCTCGGCATCGAGGTGCGCAAGCTATCGGACCAGTTCCAGCTCGGCGAGCGCGTGCTGGCCGCGCTGCGCGAGGCGGGCGTCACGGTGTGGCTGTCCACGCAGTCGGCCAATGGCCAGTCGATCGCCGTCGTCGTCCCTCGGCCGGACCTGCTGCGCGCTCGGGGCGCCGTGGAGAACGAGCTGACCCAGGAGCTGGCCAGGCACGAGGTGGAGCCCCTCGCCATCCGCGAGCCGGTGACGCTGCTGACACTGGTGGCCGAGGCCATGGGGCAAGGCGTCAATGTGGCCGGGCGCTTCTTCAGCGCGCTGGGCGCGGTGGGTGTCAACGTGCGTGCGAGCGCCCAGGGTGCCAGCTCGCGCTCCATCTCCTGCGTCGTGGACGCGGCGGACACCGCCATCGCCGTGCGCACCACGCACGCGGCCTTCAACCTGGCGCACCAGCAGGTGAGTCTCTTCCTCCTCGGCCGGGGCACCGTGGGTGGCCAGCTCCTGGCGCAGGTGCGCGCGCAGCAGGCACTGCTCAAGGACAAGCACGGCATCGCCCTGCGAGTCGTGGGCCTCGCCGACAGCCGGCGCGTCCTGTTCGACGCGGCGGGCCTGCCGCTGGAGGGACTGGAGGAGCGGCTGGCGCGCGTGGAGCCGGTGAACCCGGAGACGCGCACGCTGGTGCCGGTGCTGGACGAGCTGCGCCGGCTGCCCGTGCCCATCCTCGTGGACTGCACCGCCGCGAGCGGCATCGAGGCGCTCTACACGGAGGCCTTCCGCCGGGGCATCCACGTGGTGGGGGCCAACAAGAAGCCGCTGGCGCTGCCGTGGGATGACCGGGAGGCGCTGCTCGCCGAGGCCCGGCGCCACCATGTCGCCTACCACTACGAGACGACGGTGGCGTCCAGCCTGCCCGTCATCGACACGCTGGCCAACCTCGTCCGCACGGGCGACACCGTGCGCCTCATCACCGCGTCGCTGTCCGGCAGCGTGGGCTTCATCTGCAACGAGCTGATGGCCGGTGTCCCGCTGTCCGTGTCCGTGCGCACCGCGAAGGAGCGTGGCTTCACGGAGCCGGACCCGCGCGAGGACCTGAGCGGCACGGACGTGGCGCGCAAGGCGCTCATCCTCGCCCGCGAGCTGGGGCTTCCCCTGTCCCTCTCCGACGTGGCGCTGGAGCCCTTCGTCCCCGAGGACCCGCGGCCCGGCGCTTCCGTGGACACGTTCCTCCACGGGCTGAAGGCCCTGGACGCGGCCTACGCGGACCGTGTCACGCGCTGCCGGAGTGCCGGCACGGTGCTGCGCTACCTGGCGCGCATCGATCCGTCGAAGGTGGGCACCGACTCGCCCGTCATCCGCGTGGGCCCCGTCGCCATCGAGGCCGGCCAGCCCGGGGCGGATCTGCGCGGCGCCGAGTCCTTCGTGTCCTTCACCACCACGCGCCACAGCGACTTCCCGCTCGTCGTGCGCGGCGCGGGCGCGGGCGGCGCGGTGACGGCCTCGGGCGTGCTGGCCGACATCCTCCGCATCTCCCAGGCGCTGCGCGGCCGCTGACCTCTTCCCCTGCCCTCACCGACTGAAAGAGCCCCTTCCATGAAACTCGCCACCGCGCTCGTCCACTCGGGCGTGCGCCGGGACCCCACCACCGGCGCGGTCGCCGTCCCCATCTACCAGTCCGCCACCTACCAGCACCCCGCGCTCGGCCAGTCCACCGGCTACGACTACTCGCGCACGAAGAACCCCACCCGCAGCGCGCTCGAGGACGCGCTGGCTCGGCTGGAGGGTGGCAGCCAGGGCCTCGCCTTCAGCTCCGGCATGGCCGCGCTGCACTGCGCGCTCCAGCTCTTCGGGCCGGAGGACCACGTCCTCCTCACCGAGGATCTCTACGGCGGAACGTACCGGCTGGTGGATCGCATCCTCCACGTGCCCTTCACCTTCGTGGACACCACGCGTCCGGAGGCGGTGCGGGCCGCGCTGCGCCCCAACACGAGGGCCATCCTCGTGGAGTCCCCCACCAACCCGCTGATGAAGACGGCGGACCTTCCGGCCCTCGCCGACATCGCGCACGAGGCCGGAGCACTGCTCATCGTCGACAACACCTTCCTCACGCCGTGGCTGCAGCGTCCGCTGGAGCTGGGCGCGGACATCGTGGTGCACAGCGCGACGAAGTACCTCGCCGGGCACAACGACGTGGTGGCGGGCGCCCTGGTGGTGCGTGACGCGGCGCTGGGCGAGCGTCTCGCGTATCTCCAGAATGGCATCGGCGCGATCCTGGGGCCGCAGGACGCGTACCTCGTGATTCGCGGGCTGAAGACGCTGGCCCTGCGCATGGAGAAGCACCAGGCCAACGCGCGCGAGGTCGCCGCGTGGCTGGCCGCGCACCCGCTGGTGGAGCGTGTCTTCTACCCGGGCGTGGGGGGCATGCTGTCCTTCAACGTCACCGAGGCTGCCCTGGTGCCTGGGGTGCTCGCCTCCGTCCAGGTGTGCCTCTTCGCCGAGTCGCTCGGCGGCGTCGAGACGCTCATCACCTACCCAACCACCCAGACCCACGCCGACATCCCCGTCGCGCGCCGGGAGCAACTGGGCATCTCCGACCGACTGCTTCGCCTCTCCGTGGGAATCGAGGACTGTCATGACATCATCGCCGACCTGGCCCAAGCGCTCGAAGGAGCCCGCTGTGCCCACCCGCTTCGCGACGCGCCTGCTGCACACCGGGCATGAAACTGATCCCGCCACCGGCGCGGCGGCGGTGCCCATCTACCAGGTCTCCATGTTCGACCAGCCGGGGCTGGATCAGCCCGGCGAGTTCGACTACGCGCGCTCGGGTAACCCGACGCGCAAGGCGCTGGAGGGCGTGCTCGCCGAGCTGGACGAGGCCCACGCCGCCTTCGCCTTCGGCTCCGGCATGGCCGCCATCTCCACGGTGCTGATGTTGTTCAACGCGGGGGACCACCTCGTCATCACCGACGACTGTTACGGTGGCACCTACCGCGTGCTGACGCGCGTGTTCAGCCGCTTCGGGATCAAGGCCACCTTCGTGGACACGAGTGACCCGGAGGCGGTGCGCGCCGCCATCCGTCCCAATACCAAGGCACTGCTCGTGGAGAGCGTCAGCAACCCGTTCCTCAAGCGCACGGACATCCTCGCGATGTCCATCCTCGCGCGCTCCTGTGGCGCGCTGCTCATCGTCGACAACACGTTCCTGTCGCCGTACGTGTCGCGGCCGCTCACCGAGGGAGCGGACATCGTGGTGCACTCGGCCACGAAGTACCTGGGCGGGCACAGCGACGTGGTCGCGGGGACGGTGGCGGTGAAGACCGCGGCGCTGGCGCAGGATGTGTATTTCCTCCAGAACGCGGTGGGTGCCGTGCTGGGCCCGCAGGACTGCTTCCTGCTCCAGCGAGGCATCAAGACGCTGGGCGTGCGCATGGAGCGCCAGGTGAGGACGGCGGCGGGGCTGGCCCGCTGGCTGGCGGACAGGCCCGAGGTGAAGGAGGTCTTCTACCCGGGGGCGGGGGCGGTGGTGTCCTTCCGGCTGGCACGCGACGAGTGGGCGGCCCCCTTCGTGGAGGCGCTCCAGTTGCCCTTGCTCGGCGTGTCGCTGGGCGCGGTGGAGAGCATCGTCACCGTGCCCGCCCGGCACTCGCATGCATCCGTCCCGGCGCCCGAGCGGCAGCGGCGCGGCATCACCGATGGGCTCATTCGCTACTCGGTAGGGCTGGAGGACCTGGAGGACCTGCAGGAGGACCTCGCGCTCGCCTTGGGACAAGCGGTGCGCGTGGCGGCGTGAGTGTTCCCCCAAGCCCCCCTGTCTGCGGGGGACCGGTTGGACGAACGACCCGGCTCAGCCGCCGAGCAGCCGGGCGCTCTCACCCTCCCCCCGGTTACCGTCCAAAAAGTGGACCTAACTTGGGGACATGTCCGACGCGTTCACCCACCTGGAGGTCGCGGGCCGTCACGTGCGCATCAGCCGGCCGGACAAGGTCTTCTTCTCCGCGCGCGGCGAGACGAAGCTCGACCTCATCGAGTACTACCTGGCCGTCGGTGAAGGCGTGCTTCGCGGCGTCCGCGAGCGCCCGTGCGCCCTCAAGCGCTACCCGGACGGGGCCGAAGGTGCGTTCTTCTTCCAGAAGCGGGTTCCGGCCGGCGCGCCCGAGTGGCTCCAGACCGCCGAGGTGACTTTTCCCAGTGGCCGGCGTGCGGACGAGCTGTGCCCGGTGGACCTGGCGCACCTCGTCTGGGCGGTGAACCTCGGCTGTCTGGACTTCAACCCGCATCCGGTACGCCGGAGTGACCTCTCGCACCCGGACGAGCTCCGCGTCGACCTCGACCCGCAGCCGGGCGTGCGCTTCTCTACCGTGCGCGAGGTCGCCCTGGGCGTGCGCGAGGTGCTCGAGGAGCACGGGCTCGTGGGATACCCGAAGACGTCCGGGTCGAGAGGCCTGCACGTCTATGTCCGGCTCGCACCGCACTGGGACTTCACCCAGGTGCGCCACGCCGCGCTCGCGCTCGCGCGGGAGGTGGAGCGGCGCATGCCACGCCAAGCGACGAGCGCCTGGTGGAAGAAGGAGCGCGGCCGGCGGGTGTTCGTGGACTTCAACCAGAATGCGAAGGACAGGACCATCGCGTCTGTCTATTCCGTGCGGGCCAACCCCGAGGCGCGCGTGTCCTGCCCGCTGCGCTGGGACGAGGTCGCGGACGTGGAACCCGAGGCGCTCACGCTCGCCACGGTGCCCCGGCGCTACAAGAAGCTCGGCGATGTCTGGGAAGAGATGGATGCGCGGGCCTTCACGCTCGACAGCCTTCTCGCGCTCTTCGAGCGGCAGAAGGCCGAGGGGCTCGGGGAAGCCCCCTTCCCGCCACACTTCGAGAAGCAGAAGGACGAGCCGCTCCGTGCGCCGCCTCGCGAGGGCGCTCTCCGCGCGAAACCGGCGCTCGCGGCCCGTGCGAAGCGACAGCCGCGTCGCGGCGGAAGCCGTTGAGCCGGACCGGGGCGCCCCTTTACTGGGCCGTGGCGCCCTCGTGTCCGGAGGCGAAGACCTCGGCGAGCTCGGCCGGGACCGAGCGCTCCAATTGCGCGTAGGTGCACGAGCGCGGCGTCCGGTCCGGGCGCCACCTGCGGAAGTGCGTGGCGTGACGGAAGCGCATGCCCTGCAGGTGGTCGTACGCCACCTCGACGACGAGCTCCGGGCGCACGGGCTCCCAACTCAGGTCGCGCTGCCCGCTCCAGCGGCTCTGGGCCCCCGGCATCCGGACCGTGGCGTCCTCCACCTCCGCCCACTCGCGCCAGGGGTGCGTCTCCATCGCCCGCTTCCGGTACGGCTCGAGCTTCTTCGCGAGCTCCACCCGCTGCTTCGCGGCGAACCCCGTGGCGACGCCCGCGTGTTGCAGCGTGCCGTGCTCATCGTAGAGGCCGAGGACCAGCGAGCCGATGCCCTGGCCGTCCTTGTGCCAGCGGAAGCCACCGACGACGCAGTCCGCGGTGCGCTCGTGCTTCACCTTGTACATCTCGCGCTTGCCTTCGAGGTACGGCAGGTCGAGCGGCTTGACGACGACACCATCGAGTCCGGCGCCCTCGAAGCGGCTGAACCAGGCCTCGGCCACCTCGCGGCTGCGCGTGGCGGGCGTGAGGTGAATCGGCGCACGGACCCCCGCGAGCGCTTTCTGGAGCAACCGCCTGCGCTCGTGGAAGGGCCGCGGCCGCAAGTCCCGCTTGTCGAGCGCGAGCAGGTCGAAAGCCACGAACGAGGCGGGCGTCTCCACCGAGAGCTTCCGGATGCGTGAGGCCGCCGGGTGGATGCGCTGCAACAGCGCGTCGAAGTCGAGCCCGCCGTCCTTGCCCACGATGACAATTTCACCGTCGACGACGCAGCGGTGCGGGAGATGCGTGCGGAGCGACTCGACAAGCTCGGGGAAGTAGCGCGTCATCGGCCGCTCGTTGCGGCTGCCGAGGATGACCTCGTCCCCGTCGCGATAGACGATGGCGCGGAATCCGTCCCATTTCGGCTCGTAGAGCACCTCGCCCTCCTCCGGGAGCTCACGCACCAGCTCGGCGAGCATGGGCGACACCGGAGGCATGACGGGTAGTTTCATGAAGGAAAGCTGGGCCCGACCCGATGGGTAATCAACCCTGAACCCGCTCGTCCCCGCCGCTGATGCCCGCTCGCTCAGCGACCGGGTCGTCTGACAGGAGGGACCCAGAAGACGGACGGAGCCTGGCCGAGGCCCCATCGGCTCGCGGGCTCGCCATCGCCTTCTCGTGCAAAGGACGAGGGGTGTGCCCGTCCTGCAATGCGAAGCGGGCGCATGTGACGGCTGTGCACCTGGTAGAGCGAGTGCTGCCTCACGTGCCCTACCGTCAGTGGACGCTGTCCTTTCCGCACCGGGTGCGGTGGGTGCTGCTCAAGGACGTGGGCCTGCTCTCGGACGTCCTCACCGTCTTCCTGCGCGCGGTGTTCGCCCTAACGGCACCACGCACTTGCGCTTCACCGGGTTGGAGCTTTTACGGCGTGTGGCATCCCTGGTGCCTCCACCGAGGACGAACCTCATCCGCTTCCATGGCGTGTTTGCCCCGGGGGCGAGAGTCCGACCATTTCTGCTCTCCGCAGCGGCGGCCCCGGGAGAGGAGGAGGCACCCGCTTCAGATGCGGCAGCTCGGGCCATGTGCCGCAAGCGTCAGCGCGCCCGGAGGCTGGATTGGGCGGGGTTGCTACGCAAGTCGTTCTCAGTGGACGTCTTCTCCTGCCCGAGGTGCGCAGGAAGGCAGCGGGTGCTGGCCTACCTCACCCAGGGCCGCGTCATCCGGCGCATTCTTCGCCACCTGCACCTGCCCGAGCTGCCCCCTCCCCAAGCACCTGCCAGCGGGCCAGCGCAGCACGCGCTGGGGGAGTGACGCACGGCTGAGTCACGGAGCCCACGGCGACCGGTCGCCTGCGCTGGGGAGGGGGTGCCTGGAGCGCGACGGGAGGGCCTCCTCGGGGCCCTCCTGCACCGTCCCATGCCTGTCGCGCGGCCCTCCTGGACCACCACCTACCCCGGCCCTCTCCCTCAACAGGGCTCCCATGCCTCCTATGCTCCGAGATCTGGGATCAGCTGGACATGATGTCCTTGTTGCAGCAACTCGGCGCGCTTCCCCCCGCCGTACAGGCGGCCTGACCTCTCGTTGAAACCCGGAGTACCTGCTACTGAGAGGAGTCCTCCCGTCAGGGATGCCCTCGCCCGCCATACTCCGCCAGCCCCTGTGACGGAGGCCAACGAGGCCCACCGGGTGATGGCGGGAGGGCACGTACGCGGAAAGCTGCTGTTCGTCACGTGAGCCAGGGCTGTCCGTCTGTCAGGCGGCGCCTCAGCTCGTCGAGCAACCACCGGCCGGCGGTCCCCAGCACGCGGTCGCGTCTGTGGGCCGCATAGATTGTCAGTCCGTCGCATGGGGTCGTTGCGGCCAGCAGCGGAAAAGCTGCCCGTGTCGGCAATCGTCACGAGGACGCGCAGTTGATCCAGAGTGAGGTTGCCAATCATAATCCATCATCCGCGCCGATGGAGATCATCATGATTTAATCACTCCCGCGGGGGAGAGGCGGCGTTTAGATTGACGAAATGCAAATGAGCACGAAAACAAAAAGCATGACGCGCCGGGGGCTGCTCGGCGCGATGGGTCTGGCGGTGGTGGCGCTTCCCCTTCCCCGCTTCCTGGCGTGGGCGAAGCAACCCGCGAAGCAGGTGAGGAAGGGCTGGGCCACCGGAGGAACCGCCGCGATGACCGGCGCCAGTGCCTACCCCAATCCCTTCACTTCCCAGGTGGGAGCGGCGTGCAAGCTGACGTGCGAGCAGGTCGTGGGCCCCTGCTATGGGAGCACGAAGGTGCGCAAGGACATCAGCGAGGGTCACGCGGGGCTGCCCGTGCGGCTCGCGTTCCGGATATTGGATGAGACCTGCAAGCCCATTCCGGGGGCGAGCGTGGACATCTGGCATGCCGGACCCGAGGGCGTCTATTCGGGCGACGATCAGCACCCGCTCTGCAATCCCCATGACGAGAAGGCGCGAGCCGCGCATTGGTTCCGGGGTGTGCAGACAACGAACGACGAGGGCCGGGTGGATTTCAATACCTGCTTTCCTGGCTGGTACAAGAGCCGGACCGTGCATATCCACTTCACCATCAAGATCGCGGGCACCGAGAGCGTGACGTCTCAACTCTACTTCGAGGACTCGCTCAACGACGACATCCTGAGCACCCAGGCGCTCTACAACACGCGCGGCGTACGCGACACGCGCAACTCAACCGACAAGACGGCGGCACCCGACAAACAGGGTGACTTCGTGCTCCAAACCCAGAAGATGTCGGATGGTGCGCTGCTGGCCTGGAAGACATTCATCGTCCGCTCCTCGACGGGCATTCCCTTGTGCAATGCCAGCAGCGAGCACGTCAAGGCGTTGATAAAGTCGGGCGTCAATCCTGCGGACCCAAACACCTTCCCCTCCGAAATGCTCTCCCCGGAGAATTGAGGCGTATAGGAGCCTGACGCGTGCATGGTTCGCTCGCCACGGTGCCGCGCCCGATTCAGAACGCGACGCCCGTTACCGATGGCGAGCTTCAGGTCGAGCGCCAGGGGCTCGCTCGATCTCAAGGCGGCGTCTCAGGTCCTCGAGCAGCCAGCGCCCGGCGGGACCGAGCATTCGATCTCGTCTGTGGGCCGCATAGATCGTCAGCCCGTCGCGCGGAGTCGTATCCTGATCGATGTGGAGCAGCGTCAGCCGACCGGCAGCGAGCGGTTCGGCGACGAGATGCTCGGGCATGCGACACCACCCGAAGCCGGCAAGCAGGAAGTCGAGACGCCGTCCAAGATCGACGAAGCGCCAGAGTCTCGCGCTTAGAAGCCCATAATTCTCGCCGCCGGGCTCGACTGGATCCGTGAGCACGAGCTGGACGTGCGGCTCCAGGTCAGCCCGCGTAGCCGCTCGCCCGAGCGAAGCGAGCGGATGCGCGGGCGCCGCCACGGGCAGCAATCCGATCCGGAGCAGCGGGTAGGCCACGATATCGTCAGGAACGGCAGGTAGGAGCAGGCAGATCGCCAAGGCGGCCGAGCCGTTGCGCAGGCGCCGCAACGAACCGCCGAGCCCCTCCGTCGAGAAGCTGACCGGAAGAGCGGGAAAGGTGCCGCTGAGCGCGCGCAGACTTTCGATCAGCGGCGCCGTCGGCACCAGGGGATCGATCGCGAGCGCGAGTTCGGGCTCCAGCCCCGCGCGCGTGCTTGCCGCCACCGCTTCGAACCGGGTCGCGCTCGCCAGCACCAGCCGCGCCTGCTCGACGAGCACGCGCCCGATCTCGGTCAGCTGCGGTCGGTGACCGCTCCGGTCGAAGAGCAACACCCCCTGCATGTCCTCGAGCGTCGCCACGGCCTGGCTGATCGCCGATTGCGCACGGCTGAGCTTGCGGCCAGCAGCGGAAAAGCTGCCCGTGTCGGCAATCGTCACGAGGACGCGCAGTTGATCCAGAGTGAGGTTGCCCATCATGATCCATCATCCACGCCGATGGAGATCATCATGATTTAATCACTCCCGCAAGGGAGAGGCGGCGTTTAGGTTGACGAACTGCAACCGACAGGAAACCTCTAATGCCCAAGCTTCTCATCGTCGAGACCAGCCCGCGCGGTGACCATTCCATCTCGCGCAACATGACCCGCCGCTTCGTCGCCGAATGGCGAGCCGCGCATCCAGGCGGCGAAGTGGCCGAACGAGACCTCATGGAGACCGAGCTCCCGTTCGTCACCGCGCCCTGGCTCCAGGCCTATTTCACGCCGCCCGAGCAGCACTCGCCGGGAATGAAGGAAACGCTCCGGCTGTCGGACGAGCTCGTCGCGGAGCTGCTTGCCGCCGACCACCTCGTCATCGCCACGCCGGTCTACAACTACAACGTGCCGGCGGCCTTGAAGGCGTGGATCGATCACATCGTGCGCAAGGGGCTGACGCTTGGCTACGATGGGCAAGGCCTCGTCACGGGCAAGAAGGCGACGATACTGCTCGCCTCGGGCGGCGTGTATACCGAAGAGTCGCCGATCCGGAATCGCGACATCGCGACACAGTATCTGCGCCTGATCCTGAACGTGATCGGCATCACCGACGTGACGATCGTCGCGGGCGGGGGCGCGAAGGTCGTCGACATGGGCAAGGAGACGATGGACGGGTTCCTGGCGAGGATCGAACCCGACATCGAGCGCGCCGCGTCGAGTTAGAGGCCGGGGGTCGAGGCCTCGCCGACGAACGTGGCGATGCTCTGCGGATCGACATAGAACGACGCCGCGCCATTCAGGACTTGATAGCCGCCGCCGTAGCCGACGTTCAGGCTCGACGAGGTGCTGTACTTGGTGAACCTGGCCAAGCGACCGCTCGGCACGCTGACGTTGAGGCCTCGGTGCTGCGTGCTGGTGTTGACGACGACGAGCACGATCTTGCCGTCAGGCGTCTCGTACGCGGTCGCGTAAACGTCCGAATACGGTTTCTCGGTGGCACCGATGCGCACGGAGCCGGGCCGGACAAAGCGCGCGAACTGGGACATCACGTAACCGCGCTTGCTGACGCTGCCGTTCTCCGAGATCAGGCCGTAGCTGCGTCGGATGTACCACCAGATGTACCCGCTGTAGTTGGCGACCATGCTCTTGTGCAGTTCGCTGCCCACCTCCAATGCCGACGGCCAGACATTGGCATCGGTGTTGTCGGTGAAGTGCTCGGTCATCCACAGTTCCTTGCCTTTGCTCCGAGCCAGCGGATAGTCCTTCGGCTGCACGCCGTACAGGTGGCCGCCGACGATGTCCAGGTGCTGGCTGGTGGTGGCGTTGTTGAGGATTGGATCGGTCATCGCCGGGTTGAAGTTCAGCGACTCAGCGGCCAACACCTTCAGCGTGCCGAACCTGGCGCCCTGGGCATTCAGGAAATTGGCGAAGTCGGTCCCACTCCACTCCGCCGACTCGTAGTCCGGGTGCCAGTCGGGCTCATTCTGCAAGGAGATCGCGTACAGCGGCGCGTTGTTGTTGGCCATGTAGCTGGCGAAACCGAGCAGGTGCGTCGCATAGGCCTCGTAGTACTGTGGCAACAGTTTGCCGCCGTTGATCAGGCTGTTGTTCGACTTCATGTAGGCAGGAGGCGTCCACGGCGTCCCCAGCAGGAGCGCTCCCTTGGCATGCGCGCGCGCGGCTGAGGGCACCTGTAGATTCCACCTGGAACTCGACGGGTCGATGCGCATCCGCATGATCGACAGGCCGAGCTGGCCGGCGCCGCTGCCGAAGGCCAGATCGACCTGGGCCGGCGTCAGATCGTCGATCCAGCCCGGAGCATTCATGCCGCCGAAGCCGCGAATGGCCTGATGCGTTTTCGATGGATCGATGACGACGTCCTGCGCCGATGCGCTCGCACCGAAAAGACATGCACCCAGCAGAGGTAAGACCGCCCGTAGTACGAATGACGCTTTCATGTTGCTCCCGGTCCTGTGAGATGAGCATCTGGTCCGGTGGCCTGGAGCACCACCGAACCAGCATCGCTGACGCCGTGGTCAGCAGGAGGAGTTGGTCTGGGTGAGGAGCCCGAGCTTCCAGGGCAGCAGGTTGTAGTCACCGCCCGCCGAGGGGTTCTTGCCCTGGTAGAGGTACTGCAAGCGGCACGGGTCGATCTCCATCGTCTGGTCGATGCCGGAGCGGATCATCTCTCCGTGGCTGATGTCAGCACTCCAGGCCCCCGACGGGAACGTGACGTTGTTCGCGCGCGCGAACGGGTTGCTCTCCGTTGCCGCCAACGGTGTCCACGAACCGGTGATGCCATTGGCGGTCCACGACCGGAAGTAGCGCTTACCGTCACTGCCGATCGCCTCGACGAGCAGCAGATAGGTGTTGGTGCCCTTGATCTTATAGATGTTCGACGCCTCCCACAGCGCGTACTTGTTGGAGTCCTGCAACACCATCACGATGGCAACGCGGCCGCAGTGGCCACCCCTTGGGTTGAGTCCGGGGACGGTCGAACCACCACGGAAGCCGCGGCGATGGCGCTACTCAGGGAGAGAGTGGTCGCGGCGAGCACCGCGCACCAGCGTATTCCTCGCATTGGAGTCCCCATCGTCATCGTGAATGGGCGAGCCGCCTCGATGCCCGACGCAGCCCGACCTGGGTCAAAACTGCCGCTCGTCTGAGCTTCACTCTCAGTCACCATAACGACGTCGTTTTCGACGAGTCAATGCTCGAACAAGACAGGTTGTGAGCGCTCACATCCATTTGTTCAAAAATGGATGATATATCCAAGACAGTGGCTCTAGAGAATTCCTATATTTGTTGCAATGACTGATTCAGCGCAGTCCTTTGGCTGGCAGGGTCACCTGCGTTCGCCATGGAACGCTGGCCCGGCTCTGCGTTGAGCCAGGGGGTGGTGCGTGCCACACTCCACGGATGGCTGACACGTTAAGACCGGATACCGCCGTCCCGGTGGATGTAGACCGTCGGCAATTCCTGACATGGATGGTGGCCTCGCCGACGTTGGTGGTCGCGGCGCGATTGGGCCTCGACCTTCCGCCGGGCAGCCCGGTGGAAGCCGGCGCGATGGCCGCGACTGAGGCGATGACACCGGACGCGACCTCGTTCGATATCTACATCGCCCTCCGCTCCGATGGGCGAGTCGTGGCGACCCTGCCGCGTACCGAGACGGGGCAGGGCATCACCACGGGAGTGGCGATGCTCGTCGCCGAGGAGCTCGACGTCGGCCTGGGTTCGGTGGAGGTGCGCACCGCCGACGCGGACCCGCGCTGGCTCATCCAGCTCACCGGCTTGTCCTCGACGATGCGCTACCTCGCGGGCCCCCTGCGCGCCGCGGCCGCGAGTGCCCGAGCGAGGCTGGTCACCGCCGCCGCGCACCGCTGGTGGCTGCCGGCCTCCAGCCTCACCACCGCCAACGGAGAGGTGCTCGCTCCCGACGGCCGCCGGGCCGGGTACGGCGAGCTGGCCCAGGACGCGGCGAGCGTGTTGCTGCCCGAGGTCTCTCCGCAGCCCAAGAAGGCGAGCGCGTACAAGGTGGTCGGGCAACCCACCGGACGCATTGATGCCCGCGACATCGTCACGGGAGCGGCACGCTACGCGCTCGACCTCGACATCCCCGGGGCACTGCCCACCGTGGTGGCCCGGCCGCCCACACTCCGGGGCTCGGTCCAGAGCTACGACGCCTCGGCGGCGTTGGCGATGCCGGGCGTGATGGGGGTGGTGAGCCTGCCCACGGGGGTGGCGGTTGCCGCCCAGAGCTTCGCTCATGCGCTCGCGGCTCGTGACGCCCTGCGGATCTCCTGGGCGCCGGGTCCGGCCAGCCATCTCTCCGACGCGGACATCCGGGCACGACTGCGCGATGAAGTGGGGGCGCGGCCTCTGCCGCCGCTGTTCACGTCACAGACCCTCGAGGCCCGCTTCGACTTTCCCTATCTCGCCCACGCGCCCATGGAGACGCAGAGCTGCGTGGCCCATGTGAGGGGTGACCACGCCGAAATCTGGATGGGTGCGCAGGATCCGAAGTTCGCTCAGCGTGAGGTCGCGACGGCGCTCGGCTGGGCGCTCATGCCGCAGCGGGTCACCGTGCACACCACTCGGGCAGGTGGCGGGTTCGGCCGGAGGTTCTTCAACGAGCCCGCGGTGGAAGCCGCGCTCATTTCACGAGCGCTCGGGCGGCCCGTGAAGTTGATGTGGACCCGCAACGACGACATGCGTCAGGGCCGCTATCGGCCGGCCAGCCACCACCGGCTCCTCGCCTACCTTGGCGCTGGCGGTTCGATCCGTGGCTGGCACCACCGGGCTGTCATCCCCACCGTGGAGTTCCCTCACGGGTTGGGGGATGTCGTCACCTCCCTGATTGGAACGCTCCTGCCCGACGTAACCAACGCGGTGTTCTTCGAGCTGTCGCAGCACGTGCCGTACAGCTTCGGCCTGGTCACGCAGCAGCTCCGCGAGGTCTCGATTCCCATCCCGACCGCCTCGTTCCGCTCCGTGTTCAGCAGCCAGGTGGTGGTGGCCAACGAGCTCTTCGTCGACCAGCTGGCCCGAGAGCTCGGGAGGGATCCGGTCGAGCTGAGGCAATCCCATCTCACGTCGAACCGGCTCAAGGCCGTCCTGAGCAAGGTCGCGCTGGAAGGGCAGTGGGGCAGGACGCTGCCGCCCGGTGTCGCGCAAGGTGTCGCGGTTCACGAGGAGTGGGACAGTGCCATCGCCCACCTCGTCGAGGTCGACGTCAGCGGAGCGGAGCCCAAGGTCGTGCGCGTCGTCATCGCCGCGGATGTCGGCCTGCCCATCAACCCCAGGAGCATCGAGGCGCAGCTCCAGGGAGCCGCGGTCGATGCCTTCTCGACGACGCTGAGCGCGGGAATCCACATCGACGCGGGAGCCGTGCGCGAGGGCAGCTTCGCCGACTACCGGTGGCTGCGGATGAAGCACACGCCCGCGGAGCTCAAGGTCCACCTCGTCAGATCCGACGACCGTGTCGGCGGGGTGGGAGAGCTCGGCTACCCCACGGCGGCCGCCGCTCTTGCCAATGCCATGGCCCGGGCGACCGGCAACATGCCCACCCGCTTTCCGATCCTCGACGCAGGAGCCTGAACATGCCGGTTCATCACTTCATCCTCAACGACGACACGGTCTCGGTGGAGGCGCCGGAGGATCTGCCCCTGTTGTGGGTCTTGCGTGATCTGCTGGGCGTGACGGGTCCGAAATATGGCTGCGGCGTGGGCGTGTGCGGAGCGTGTACGAGTCATCTCGATGGCGGCGCCTTCCGCCCCTGCATCCAACCCGTCGGCGGCGTGGAGGGCCGTCAGGTGACCACCATCGAGGGACTGGGGGGCGAGGGGCTTCATCCCGTGCAGCAGGCGTGGATCGACGAGGACGTCGCGCAGTGCGGATTCTGCCAACCCGGTCAGATCATGGCCGCGGTGGCACTCCTGCGGCGTAACCCCCATCCGTCCGATGCGGACATCGACGCGGCCATGAGTGAGAACGTGTGCCGGTGCGGCACCTACGTCCGTATTCGAGCGGCCATCAAGCGCGCCGCCTTGCTGCTCGCCGCACGGTGAGAAGAGAGCCCCAACGGTAGCAGCGTGTTCAACGAAGGGGCGGTCATCGGTGCCTTCCTTCCTGCCCCGGGGTGTCAAAGAATTCGAGCGACGCGACCTGGCACAACCCGCGGCGGGAAGGAGAATGGCGGAAAGCACGCTGAGAAGTCTCCCCGCATCCACCGAGTCTGATATTTCATGAATTACTCTCTTCACCTGTATCCTTGTCGGCCGCGCTGGAGTTCCCAGTCGCGGCAACAAGGAGAAGCGATGAAGAGTACCTCTGGACGTACTCAGCGGGCGGCGCGTGCCGCCCTCCTCCCGGCGTTGTTCCCCATGCTGTGGCTGGGGTCGGCTTGTGGCGAGCCGCCCCTGGACGACACGCGGGAGGAGCCCGTGGTGACCCAGGCGCAGGGCGCCTCGGACGCCAACCTGTATGACTCGTTCACCCGGGCCAACCACGACTCCCGCCTGTACAGCCTCGAGCAGGGCGTGCACGCGTGGACCCCGAATCCCTATTGGGGCAGCGCCTGGGGCAGCATGTCGGGCCGCGCGTACCTCTCCAAGGACGACGGCACCTGGATGGACCACTACGCCACGGTGCCCGGCAGCGCGAACGTCCGGGTGATGGTGACGCTGGCCGCGCTGGGCGAGTTCTCCGGCCTCACCTTCCGCCACGTCGACCGCGGCAACTGCTGGAAGCTGGCGACGGACCTCGGCGCGCGGAAGTACTTCCTCACGAAGTACGTGGGCTACACGCAGTACTTCCCGCTGCAGATTGAGCAGGCGCCCGTCGCGGGGGACGAGCTCGAGGTGCGCGCGTCCGGCACCCGCATCGACGTGTACATCAACGGCGTGCACAAGGGCGGCGTCAACGACGCCTCGCACCAGTACGCCACCCGCGTCGGCCTGCTCGCGAGCCAGGACAACCTCGCGCGCTTCGACGAGTTCAAGG
Source organism: Archangium minus (assembly GCF_044360475.1). Lineage (NCBI taxonomy): Bacteria > Pseudomonadati > Myxococcota > Myxococcia > Myxococcales > Archangiaceae > Archangium > Archangium minus. The sequence continues at coordinate 1,659,907 of NZ_CP043494.1, read as the reverse complement.
TCTACACGCAGGGCACGCGTGACGCCACGCTGCAGCCCTTCACCTCGAACTCGGTGTGGAACCTGCCCATCGGCCAGGAAGCGGTGTACGCGAGCACCACGGACCCGGCGACGCGCGACTTCCTCGCTACCTGGTTCGACAACCGCACCATCAACGCCTGGGCCAACTGGAACGAGTACTCGCACCCCATCAGCTTCGCGTCCAACACCGACCCGTGGGCGACGGTGTCGGACTTCAACGACTCGTCGCGCAACGGCACCTACAACGTGCCCGCCACCGCTACCATCGCCAACGGCAGTGACAAGCACATGCACGTGGTCAACCCCTCGCGGACGTACATCGACGAGGCCTGGGCCACCACGCGCCAGTCGACCACGGCGTACACCGTGGGGCGCCACCACAAGATTGACCTCTACGGCAGCGGCCTGGGCCCGCAGAATGGCGTGCGCGCCTACGGCGGCGCCGCGGTGGGCGGCCTCATCCGCGCGTGGGAGACGACGCCCACGCACCCGAAGTACACGGGGAAGATTCAGCACGCCATCGCCCTGGCCGTGGACCGCGCGCAGCTCTATTACAGCGGCGGGTCCAGCGGCTACGACTCCAAGGGCTACGGCACCGCGAAGGGCTACGTCTGGCCCGCCACCGAGCAGGACTGGAACAGCGAGTGGAACTACAAGGGCAACGTCCCCATGGGGGCGTACTTCGCCATTCCGCCCTCCGTGGACATCAACGCGCAGGGGCTGACGGCGGACGGGAAGATGGTGGCGCAGGCGCTCCAGGACTACGGCGCCTACGTGACGGACGCGACAGTGGGGGCGGTGATCTTTTACGTGGAGCCGACGGCGCCCTCGACCTTCGCGGCCAACCTCCGCAAGGACGCGGCGAAGCTGCGCTCGCTGCTGCGGCGGGTGACGAACAACAGCGCCGCCACGCCCAACGGCCCCGGCGCGCGCCGCGTGCCCATGCTGCCCGACCTGGCGACGCCCCAGCCCTAAGCCAATGCTTGGGGAGCCGCTCGCGCCCGGGCTACCTCACCCAGGGCCGCGTCATCCGGCGCATTCTTCGCCACCTGCACCTGCCCGAGCTGCCCCCACCCCAGGCACCTGCCAGCGGGTCAGCGCAGCACGCGCTGTGGGAGTGACGCACGGCTGAGTCGCGGAGCCCACGGCGACCGGTCGCCTGCGCTGGGGAGGGGTGTGCCTGAAGCGCGACGGGCGGGCCTCCTCGGGGCCCTCCTGCACCGTCCCATGCCTGTCGCACGGCCCTCCGGGACGACCACCTACCCCGGCCCTCTCCCTCAACAGGGCTCCCCTGCCGCCTATGCTCCGCTCTCCGATCAGTGTTTGTCGAGAGGACGGGGGTTGTTTTAGGGGCGGATCGCTGGATTCGTATTCATACAGCAGGTGCGTGAGGATTCTCTCCCAGTGTATCCTTCGGGACATCTCGACGGTGAGCAGACTGGAGTTCCTCCGTGACGACTCAACGCGTGAACATCCTGGCGCCCGAGTTCCGCGCCAACCCGCATCCCCGCTATGCCGAGATGCGTCGCAACACCCCCGTCATCCAGGTAGAGCCCGCCGGGTTCTGGGCCATTTCCCGTTATGAGGACGTGGCCCTCGTCATCAAGAACTCGCAGCTGTTCTCTTCGCAGGGGTTCAAGGCGGCGTGGCAGCCGGAGTGGGTGGGGTACAACCCGCTCGCCAACTCGATGCTCGCCTTGGATGGGGCGGGGCACACCCGGCTGCGGACGCTGGTGAGCCGGGCCTTCAACGCCAGCGCCATCAACCGGCTGGAGGTACGCATCCGGAAACTCGCGAACCGGCTCGTGGAGGAACTGGCGGCAAAGGGCGAGGCGGACTTCGTCTCCCAGTTCGCCATGCCACTGCCGGCGTTCGTCATCGGTGAGCTGCTCGGGCTGGACGTCTCCCTCCATCATCGGTTCAAGGACTGGTCGGACGACATCGCCAGCGTCACTCCTGAGCCCCGGGACTCCGAGCACGCCCGGCGCACACTCAGCGCCATCGAGGACTCGACGCGCTACATCTCCGAGGTCATCGAGGCCCGCCGCCGTTCGCCCGCCGAGGATATGGTCAGCGATCTGATCCGCGCGGAGGTGGAGGGACAGTCCCTGACGGATAGGGAGATCATCGACTTCCTGGTGCTCCTGCTCATCGGGGGCCTGGAGACGACGGTGCATCTGCTGGCCAACTCCCTGCTCTTCCTGGCGGAGCGCACGGATGTGCAGGCGAGGCTGCGCGCGGAGCCCACGCTGGTGCCTGGGTTCATCGAGGAGATGCTGCGCTACGAGGCGCCCGTCCAGGCGCTGTTACGCATCGTCACCTCCGACGTGACGCTCTCCGGGGTGAGAATTCCTCAGGGGGACGTGGTGCTCGCCCTCCTCGCCTCGGCCAACCGGGACGAGCGTCACTACACCGAGCCCGATCGCTTCGATCTCCACCGCGGACAGCCCGGCCTCTCCTTCGGGTATGGCGTCCACTACTGCATCGGCGCGCAGCTGGCCCGGATGGAGGCGCGCTGCGGCCTGGAGGCGCTGCTCTCCCGCTTCAGCGGTTTCGAGCGGATCCCCACCGAGCTGAACTGGGGCCAGGCCATCACGGTTCGTGGGCCTCAAAGACTGCCGCTTCGTTTCATCCCAGCCTGAGCTCGCCAGCCTGTTTCCAGGGAAGGAGCGCCAGCGCCGATGAAGCCATGGGCGTGCCTGGTATGCCTTTTTCCCGGCATCGATGAAGAACCATTGCAACTGACCCGAGGGGCGCTCGTGAAATCAAATTACCTGGGACTGCTGGTGATTCCCGTTTGTGGCACGTGGCTGGGATGCGCCGAGGGAGGGCCGCGGATGCCGCCGGCCTCCGAAATGGGCCCACCGCCCGCCGCTGGCCTGAGCTCCGATGGAGGCACGGTGCTCGTGTCCAGCTCCACGTCCTTCCACACCGCGGCGGGCGTCACGGTGGTGCCGAATGAGCTGTCGGACTGGAACCTCGAGATCCTCGTCCCCAACGGTTCGATGTTCACCCACATCACCGGCACGCCGGTCCCTGGTGGCTGGCAGTTCACGGGGGTTCCCCCGGGGATGTATTACCTGAAGACCGGAAGAAACTGCATCGTCACGGACGCGCGGGAGGTGGATCTCGACGCCCATAGGCTGGGTCGGGCGGACACCGTCCCCTCCAATGTGAGTCACTCTCCCCTCCAGCTCAACCTGACGAACCTCGCCCCGTGGATGCCGTACCTGAGCAGTACGGAGCCCGGCTCCAGTCTGCAGCTCGCATCCGGGCAGGTGAACCTCGGTGGCATGGTGGACCTCTTCGAAGATGTTCCCACCGGGCAGACAGAGCTCGTCACGAATCAGGCCCAGATGTGGAACTCCATTGGCCGGATTCCCATCTTCGAGGCAGACAAGGGGGACCGGCTCTACGTGAACCAGCTCAGCCAGCTCGACGCGGGTACACTGCCGGACGGCGAAGCGCTGGCGTACAGCACCGTGGTGCGCAGCGTGCAAATGGATGCCCTGGACTTCACCGCGGATGGCATGACGCCTCTGCCCGCCACCGGCAGGCTGGAGCCGGTGCCCCAGACGGCCTTGACCCTCGACTGGCGGCTGTCCGCTTACACCGGCCATGCCACGGCGGTTCACCCATTGGCCACGCCCGACTTCCCTTCGTTCTACGTCTTTCCCTCCGCGTACGGCCTGGACCATGGCTGGGTGGGTGACGAACTGGCGGAGGTGCTCTCCCTGCAACTGCCCCCAGGCGCCTCGTTCGAGCTCACGCGCCCGCTGACGTACGGCAACCCGTACCCTTCCACCTGGGGGATGGTGGGCTACGCCCAGTACGCGTTCAGGATCGAGATGCCGATACCGGATGGCTCCGGCTCCACATATGACACGCTGGGCATCATGCTCACGCATGAGCGACTGGAGGACCTCGTCGCCGCGCCCGTGCAACCGCGTGTGTCGCCGCCCCGGGCCCTGACCATCGACGGGGTGGATGCCACCGTGTCGAGAGAGCTGAGCTCCGTCACTCCCATCGTTGCCTGGCAGCCACCGACCCTGGGCACGCCCACGGCCTATCGGCTCGACGTCTATCAGTACACCGGGCCCTACTACGCTCCCCGCAAGGGGAACGTCTACGTCCCTGGTTCAGTGACACAGGTGCGGCTGCCCCCCGGAATGCTGTCACCGGATTCCATCCACTACCTGCGCCTGACGGTCGTGGATGCCCCCCACTACGACGTGAGCCGCCAGAGCACCCTCTATCTTCTGCCCTGGGCCAAGGCAGACACCCTCAGCTCTTTCTTCACCACGCCCTGAACACCCTTCCCGGCTCCGGCTACCGCAACGCGAGCCCCAGACGGGCACACGTCTTCGGGCCGGGCACGCCGTCGGCGTCCGAGCCGCTCCAACCGACACCGCGACGTGCCCGTGGGAACCGCCGCCCCAGAAGACGAAACCGCCGGCCGGTGGAGTGCCGGTCGTGTGGCGGTACCGCGCGTTCCGCAGCGGCGGCCCCGGGCGAGGAGGAGGCACCCGCTTCAGATGCGGCAGCTCGGGCCATGTGCCGCAAGCGTCAGCGCGCCCGGAGGCTGGATGGGGCGGGGTTGCTACGCAAGTCGTTCTCAGTGGACGTCTTCTCCTGCCCGAGGTGCGCAGGAAGGCGGCGGGTGCTGGCCTACCTCTCCCAGGGCCGCGTCATCCGGCGCACTCTTCGCCACCTGCACCTGCCCGAGGTGCCCCCTCCCCAGGCACCTGCCAGGGGGCCAGCGCAGCACGCGATGGGGGAGTGACGCACGGCTGAGGGATGCGCGCTCTCTCGGAGCCCAAGGCCACCGGTCGCCTGCTCAGGGGTGGGGTGTGCCTAGAGCGCGACGGGCGGGCCTCCTCGGGGCCCTCCTGCACCGCCCAATGCCTATCGCGAGGCCCTCCTGGACCACCACCTACCCCGGCCCTCTCCCTCAACAGGACTCCCATGCCTCCTATGCTCCGGGCCAGGGTACACCCTGTGGGCCAGCTCCAAGTCCTCGGAAAGACTCGAGGAGCGGTCGGCTATCCGTCCACGCCCAGTTCCGTTCTGGCTCAAGACCCCCGTTGCGAGTCCTTTGACACTACCTCCGCTCCTGACGTCCATGCCGAATCCCGGCGAGTGCTCACCTCCAGGCGAAAGAAGGCCCTCGGGGCGCTTCCCCCGTGCTCACGCCGAGGACCTTTTCCGAGGTTGCGGCAAGACCGCGGGATTTGGCATCTTTCACGCCCCCCTCTATCATCCAAGGCACGATGAGCAAACTCACACGCACCTTCGCTTTGATCTCGCTCGTTATTCTCACGCTCGCCGCAACTGATTCATCAGCACAAACACTGTGCCTGAGTTTCGTCTCCTTCAGCGCCAAGAAGAGCACCGATTGTTCCATCACGCTCGCGTGGACATACAACCAATGCGACACTGGTAGGTTTTACATAGACTATTCACTCAATGGCTCGTTTTACGAGCCAATTGCTGTCATCAACTCGGCGGGCGATATCGGCAGCCAACTGAGCTACACGTACGTGGATAACTACGCGTACCCTAATGACCCGAGTGCTCCGCGTGTTTATTATCGGGTAAGGTTCGAGGGGGACACGAGCGGTTCTCGTTACTCACCCGTGGGAACCGTACTCATGGGGACCACCGCATCCTGCGAGAGGAACAACACCAATCGAAGGGCTGTCATCCGCGATGGAATCGTCATCCCCAATGGGCATACGTCCCTCAAGGGGGACTACGCCAACATCATTCCTGGTGACTTCAATGGCGATGGGAAGACCGACTTCATCCGCCAGGAGAAGGGCGCCTGGGATGATAACGATGTCGACACCGCCCAGGTCTACTTCTCCAACGGCGACGGCTTCTTCACTGTCGTCACCCCGAACGATGACTCGAAGCTCAAGGGAGACTACACCAACATCATCCCCGGTGACTTCAACGGCGACGGGAAGACCGACTTCATCCGCCAGGAGAAGGGCGCCTGGGATGATGACGATGTCGGCACCGCCCAGGTCTACTTCTCCAACGGCGACGGCTTCTTCACCGTCGTCACTCCGAACAACGCCTCGCTCCTCAAAGGGGATTACAACAACATCATCCCCGGTGACTTCAATGGTGACGGCCGGACCGACTTCATCCGCCAGGAGAAGAGCACGTGGGATGATAACGATGTCGACACCGCCCAGGTATTCCTCTCTAACGGCAACGGCTTCTTCACTGTCGTCACCCCGAACGATGACTCGAAGCTCAAGGGGGACTACACCAACATCATCCCCGGTGACTTCAACGGCGACGGGAAGACCGACTTCATCCGCCAGGAGAAGGGCGCCTGGGATGATGACGATGTCGGCACCGCCAGGTCTACTTCTCCAACGGCGACGGCTTCTTCACTGTCGTCACTCCGAACAACGCCTCGCTCCTCAAAGGGGATTACAACAACATCATCCCCGGTGACTTCAATGGTGACGGCCGGACCGACTTCATCCGCCAGGAGAAGAGCACGTGGGATGATAACGATGTCGACACCGCCCAGGTATTCCTCTCTAACGGCAACGGCTTCTTCACTGTCGTCACCCCGAGCGATGACTCGAAGCTCAAGGGGGACTACACCAACATCATCCCCGGTGACTTCAACGGCGACGGGTACACCGACTTCATCTGCCAGGAAAAGGGGGCCTGGGATGATGACGATGTCGGCACCGCTCGGTTCTACATGTCCAAGGGCAACGGCACCTTCGGCCTCATAGCCTTGAACAATGCCTGGAGCCTCAAGGGGGACTACACCAACATCATCCCCGGTGATTTCAATGGTGACGGTCGGACCGACTTCATCCGCCAGGAGAAGGACTACTGGGATGATGACGATAACGGTACCGCCGAGGTCTTCATCATGCCTTAGTTCGAGTTTCGCAGTTTCTGGTGGCCAGGAGGAGCGAGCGGCGGATGCGCTGGTGGGCTGAGTAGCCCTCGCCCCCGGTGGCGCCTTCCAGCGTGCCTGAAGATGGCGCAGGGGAGCGAAGCTGGAGCGCACGTCAACCGTTGCGAGTCCTTTGACACTACCTCCGACAGCCCTCCCCTCCACACCGCCGCTCTCCTGCCTATACGCTTCCGCGTGGAGTACCGCCGCGAGGGCAAGCCCGTGGGCGAGCTGACGGTGGCGCGTGGCGCGAAGGGTGAGCTCTACGCGCGCACCGAGCACACCGCGGGCTGGGCGCGGCTGCCGAACCGGAGAGGACACGCTCGTGAACGAAGCCACCAAGGTGGCCGGCGGCAAGTCCTGACCTGCTTCAGGGAAGTCCGGTCAGACGCAGGCTCGGCATCGCCACTCGAAGAGTCGAAGGCACCTGGAGGCGCCCCCGCTGGGGGCGCCCTGGGTGATGGTGCTACCGGCAGGTGGTGTTGCTCTGCCAGAGCCGTGTGCCACCGTTACCGACGAGGACGAGGTTGCAGTCGTTGCCCACCACCAGGTAGGCGTTCGGGTTCCCCCAGGTGCCCGTGCCCCAGAGCGCGCCACCCGTGCCGTTGTACAGCACGAGGTGCCCATCCATCTGCATGACGAAAGTGGACGAGGTGTTGTTCCACGTCTGCGTATGCCAGAGCGCGCCCAGGCGGTCATAGAGAACGACGTTGCCGTCGGTCTGGTGGGTGAGCCAGACATTGCCCGCGCAGGAGTAGAGCGTCTGGCCGGGGATGAGGGACTCGCCGAAGTTGAGATAGCCGCAGCCGATCTGGCCGAGCGCGGTGGAGGCGATCAGGCGGGTGGGAGAGCCGATTCCCGCGTCGGCCACCCTGTTGGGCGGGGAGTTCTGGACGATGGCCGTGTGCACGGTCGCGGGCGAGGCCCTCGGGTTGCTCTCGAGGTACCGCGCCACCGCGCCCGTCACATGCGGAGCGGCCATGGACGTGCCGTGCTTGAAGTCGGAGGCGCCGTCGAGTGTGGCGGAGCGGATCCACACGCCAGGGGCGAAGACGTCCAGGCAGCTGCCGTAGTTGGAGAAGGAGGCCCGGCTGTAGGTACCGTATTCGTAGGCGCCGACGGTGAGGGCCTCGGGGATGTGGGCCGGTGTGCGGGCGCACGCGTCGATGTTATCGTTGCCAGCGGCCGCCACGTACACGACGCCGGCGGCGATGGAGCCGCGCACCGCCTGGTCCATGGCGTCATTGACGCCCGCGGACAGGCTCATGTTGGCCACCGCCGGCTTGATGTGGTTGCGCGTCACCCAGTCCACCCCGGCGACGATGCCCGAGATGGTGAGGCCGCCAGCGCAGTCCCCGACGCGCACGGCGTGCAGGCGGACGTTCTTGGCCACGCCATAGGTGGTGCCGCCCACCGTGCCGGCCACGTGCGTGCCATGCCCGAGGCAGTCCTCGGCTCCGCGACCGTCGTTGATGAAGGAGATGTCCGCCGAGGCCCGGCCACCGAACTCCGGGTGGCTCGTCATGATGCCCGAGTCGATGATGTACGCGTGCACCCCGGCGCCCGTGGTGCCGTAATTGTAGGTGCCCGAACCATACTGGTCCATGATGTCCAGGTTAGAGGGGGCGTTGGTCTGCGTGGAGTAGTCGAGGGTGGCCTTGCCGTCCTCCACCACGTAGTCCACCTCGGGCCTGGCGGCGATGGCGCGCGCGCCCGCCTCGGTGGCACGCACCGCGTAGCCCCGCAGCGCGTACGCGTAGGTGTGGGTGAAGGAGACGCCGAACTGGCGAGCGTGGGACTGGGCGACCTCATTCACGGTGAAGGTGCCGATCGCGCCGTCCTTCAGCACGACGATGTACTGCCCGGCGATGGCGTCCGTGGACTTCCTGAGCTTGCCCGCGGGGAGGGAGGCCAGGGGCGAGGCGGTGTCGAGTGCCGGCTCCCGGGCGCCGGTCGTCGGGGATTCGCCGCCGCAGGCGGACAGGACGGAGAGGTTGACGGCGAAGAGCAGGTTCTTCCAAGAGGGATGATGCATAACGGTACGGTGGGGCTCCAGCGTGTTGGGTGTTGCGCGTCGAGAGGGGATGGAGACAACAGGGTGCTGCGACACTCCTCCCATCATGACGTGTAACTTATTTCACACACGGAGAAACACTCCAAGAGCTGGTGCCATTGATTTTCATTTCGGCGCCACAGGCCTGGCGCTCGAGCACGGCGTCCACGGACACCGCGCAGGGCGTCCACGAGCGCGGCGGCATCCCGCCGGAGAGGGTGTCAAAGAGCTGCGCGATGCCACCCAGAATGACACTCGACGGAAAGGAGACTTCGACACGGGCAGGAACAACTCGGGCCCTCACCGCACACTCGTGCGCGAGAACTACCGGCGTGGCGCAACAGCGAAGCGATCTGGTGAGCGCCATCGCAGCGAAATTTTTTTCGCGGGCTTGTCGATTTCATGCGTCATCATTCGTCGTCCGGATGCAGGACCCGTTATTCAACTCACCTTTCGACATGGGGACGTCATGAACAAGCAGATCATCTTCAACCTGCCGGTCAAGGACCTGGACAAATCCAAGGCCTTCTTTTCCGCTCTCGGCTTCAGCTTCAATCCACAATTCAGCAGCGAGAGCACGGCGTTCATGGTCATCGCGGATGGCAGCATTCATGCCATGCTGATGACCGAAGCGTTCTTCAAGACCCTCATCAACAAGCCCGTCGTGCAGGCGAAGGAGGCCAACGAGGTCATCATCTGCCTGACCTGCGAGAGCCGGGAAGAAGTGGACAGTCTGATTGCCAAGGCAGTCGCCGCCGGCGGCCGTACTCCGCATCCGCCCGAGGACCACGGCTTCATGTATGACCAGGGCTTCGAGGACCTCGACGGCCACCTGTGGAACCTGGTCTGGACGGCGCCGCAGGCCTGATGCGGCCGGCCGGGCTGCTCAACGCTCGTCGGAACACCGCGACGAAGGCACGGTACTGCTCGCGCAACTCCCTCAGCGCCTGGCGCGTGGAGGCATGCCCCAACGGCCGCGGGCTACGTTTGGGATGCTCGGGCCGGGTATGTGGGTGCTGGGCCCTCACGGCTCGCGCCCCCAGGACAGGCTTTTGCCGTGCGCGAGCCTCGGATTCCACCTCCTCCCCCAGCCCTCCCAACACGGCAGTGGCGCCACCTCCAACTCCACCGGCTCGGCCCACTCCTCCGCGAAACGCCCCTGGGCTCCTGCCATGTCCTCGCTGCCCCGCCTGCTCCAGCGCTTCGTCCAGCTGAACCACTGGAACAGTCGTCGCGCTGGCCCCAATAGCACGCTCGCTCCCTCCCCACCTGCTTGGGGGAGCTGCGCATGGGCCTCGTGGTGACGCTGGTGGGCATGGGGCTCGGAGACTCCCAGCAGAATCGAGCCCTGACTTTGTAGCCGCCCACAATGCCGGAGGCCGTCCTCCGCCCGCGCCGCGCTCCTGAACCGCGAGCCGGGCGACGGACAACGCCCCGCGTGGCCGTGCCCGTCCGTGCTACCGGAGCCCAGCGAAGGTGGCGCGAACCTCCTCCACGAAGAGCGCCGGTTGCTCCAGCGCCGCGAAATGACCGCCCCGCTCCAACTCATTGAAATGGACGAGGCGGGCGAAGCGGGATTCCGCCCAGCGCCGGGACACCCGTATCTGCTCGCCGGGGAACATGCTGATGCCGGCCGGCGTCGGCATGGGCATGCTCGGCGGACCACCTTGTTTCATCGCCTGTGCGCTCTCCCAATACAAGCGCGCGGAACTCGGCCCGGCGTTCGGCAACCAATAGAGCATGATGTCGTCAAGCATGTCGTCGAGCGAGAACACGCGCTCCGGCTCGCCGCCACTGTCCGAGACATCCTGGAAGAGCGCATAGATCCACGCGGCCAGTCCGACAGGCGAATCCGCGAGGCTGAACGCGACGGACTGCGGCCGGGTGTTCTGGAGTTTGTAATAGCCAGAGAACTGCTCGTCATAGCGTTGCGCATCCGCCAGCATTTTCCGCTCGTGCGCGTCCGCGTTCGCGCATTCCTCGTGGGTCGGCTGGAACATCACCATGTTGAGATGGATGCCAATCAAGCCGGCGGGCGCCATGTAGCCGAGCATCGTCGTGACCCCCGCGCCCCAGTCGCCGCCCTGCGCGGCCCAACGCTCATAACCCAGCCTCCGCATCAACGTCAGCCACGCGCCGGCGATGCGCCCCACGTGCCACCCCGGCCCGGTGGGTTTGTCGGAAAAGCCAAACCCCGGCAATGAGGGGATGACGAGATGGAAGGCGTCAGACGCCCTGCCGCCATGCGCGACGGGATTGGTGAGGGGTCCCACCACGTTGCGAAACTCCAGCACCGACCCTGGCCAGCCATGCGTCATGAGGAGCGGCAGTGCGTCCGGCTCGGGTGAGCGGATGTGCAGGAAATGGATGCCCAGTCCGTCGATCTCCGTGCGGTGCTGGCCGAGGCCATTGAGCAACGCCTCGCACCGACGCCAGTCATAACCCTCGCACCACCGCTCCGCGAGCGCACGAATCCTGGCGAGCGGCGGACCCTGCCGGGTGTCCTCCACCGTCCCGGGGTCAGGCCAGCGGGTGTGCCTCAGTCGCGCGCGCAGTTCGTCCAGCTCGGACTGTGGCACGGACAGGTGAAACGGCTCGAGGTGATCAGTCATCAGGAACACTCCAGCTCGGGATGGGAAGCCACTCGTATTGCCCTGCCGACGCGCGTGTGCCACTCCACGGACTCGCGCGGCATCCGGGCCACGATGCCTCCGACGACAAACTGAACGACACCGTTCAGTTGCAACGAGCGGCGAATTAGCTTATGCGCTCGGGTCATGCAAGGAAAAAGCACTCTTCCCCAGAAAGCTCCGGTGGCGCGGAAGGGGCGGGGGGGTCGTCCATCGGCGGAGCAGGTCGGCGAGGTCGATCGCCGCATCCTGGAAGCCGCCACGCGTTTGTTCTTGCAACACGGCTTCGATGCGACGAGTTGCGATCAGGTCGCGCATCAGGCGAGCGCGGGCAAGGCCAGCATCTACGCGCGATATGCCAACAAAGAGCAGTTGTTCACCGCGGTTGTTCGCCACAACGTTGAGAGCACATTCGCCGCGCCCAAGGACCTCCCAGCCGACCTGACTCTGCGAGAGCGGCTGCGTGCCGTGGGGAACGGCCTCCTGCTCCATGCGCTTCAGCCCGAAGTGATTGCCTTGATGCGGGTGGTCATGACGACCGCGTATCGCCTGCCGGAACTCGCTCGACTGACGGACAGGATGGCACGGGACCGCGGTGTGCGGTTTGTCGCGGAGGCGATCGCGGGCCCGTCCGCAGGGACGGCCGAGGCCATCGCGCGTGCATCGCCAGTGGCCGCCAAGTTCATCGACCTGGTGCTCGTACCACATCAAATGCGCGCGCTTCTGGGTGACGACCTGGGCGAACTGGCAAAGAAGGCAGACCCCACCATCGACGAAGCCATCGACCTCCTCTCTCGCGGAGGGTGGCTCGACGGGTGGAAGTAGCACCGGCCGGGCGACCCAGGGCGACAGGGTCCTCTGGCAGGGCGTCCACGAGCGCGGCGGCATCCCGCCGGAGAGGGTGTCAAAGAGTTGCGCGATGCCACCCGGAATGACACTCGACGGAAAGGAGACTTCGACACGGGCAGGAAGTGGAGGAAAGGCACCTCGTGTCACGGGAAGATACTTGACCCGTCCGCAGCGCACACAGCGCTCCGCTGCGAGCCCCTCAACTGCTACGCCCACCTCCTCCTGAACGACGAGTTGAACAACCATCTCCAGTTCCGCGCCCTTCGCGTCGAGAACCGGCCAGCAGCCCACTCCGTTCGGCTTGAAGACGGTGCTCCAGACCTCTGGTGCCACGAAGAACTCATCGAAGACCCAGTGGAGTTGAAGAATACCATTGCACCCCCATCCTGGCTCGGACTTCATCTGGAAGGGAGCCTTCTGCTCCAACCCAATGCCACACTGCTCACAGAAACCAGACCGCGCATAAGTTGCATCCCGGTAGCCGAAGTGGGCCTCGTCTGGCTGAGGGTATCCATGGTGCCAGCTCGGCTCCAGCGCGAGCCAAGAAGCCTCTGCCAACTCCCTCTCCGAGAACTTCGTGCTGACGATGTCCACGGCCCTTCTCTTAACAATCCACAGCCGCAGGGCGGACCACGACTCGTGGGTCTCATCTACCTCGAAGGTGACCAACCCGCTCGCCCCCACGACAACCCCCAGGGCCGCCAGTTCCCCGCGAATCTCGGGCGTCGATGTGATGGAGATGCGATGGATGATCTGCATCGTTGTTTCACTCCATGGGCCAGCACGTAGCGAAGCCGGCCTACCATCGCCTCATCGTCCAGCACCGGCTCCGCCGAGTAACGCCTCTCCCAGAAACCGCCGCTCCAGTCCACCAGCCTCCCTACCTTCCTGGACAGATTGGAGCGCAAGTACTGCATGAAGGAGGCGAGCGCGGCACCCCGCGCCCACACCAGCAGGTGGAAGTGATTGGATGCGAAGGTGAAGGCGTGCGGCCGTATGGTGCCGGCACTCTGCTGGACGGCTCGCGCCAGCACGCCTCCCACCACCCCTCGGAATGACTCGAGGAGCGGTCGGTTACCCGTCTACGCCCAGTTCCGTTCTGGCTCAAGACCCCCGTTGCGAGTCCTTTGACACCCCCTTCGCGGAGCTTCGCGCCAATAGCCCGGCGAGGAATATCCCGATGTCCTCCAGTGCCTCGGCGGCCGCATGTAGCATCGCAAAATTCGAGGGAAAAACGTGAGTCATTCCCTCCCAGACGTGGACCTCGCAGCTCCGTCCGGCTTGTTCGGCCTTTTGCGCGAACCGCAGCGAATCATCCAGCAACACCTCGGCGTCGCCCACATGGATGCGCACCGGTGGCATCATCGAGAAATCGCCATCCAGCGTGGCCAGCCGCGGATCCTCGACACGATGTCCGCCGAGATAGGTCGCTGCAGCTTCAGCGAGCGTCGCTCTGGACAAAAGGGGGTCTTCATCCGCGCGAGAGGACATGGATTCTCCGGAGACGGACAGGTCGATCCACGGCGACATCGCGACGACGCCGAGGATCCGATCGGATTTCGCCGTGCCGCCCGTCAGGAACGAGAGCGCAAGACCGGCGCCGGCGGAATCACCGCAGAGCGCGATACGCTCGTAGCCACGGGCCAACAGGCCTTCATGAAGCGCGCGGATATCGTTCGTCGCGGCGGGAAACGGCCGTTCCGGAGCAAGCGCATAGTCCGCGACGAATGCCGCGGCGCCCGCCCGCTCGGCGATGTGCCCGACGAAGTTCCGGTAGGCCGCCGCCGAACCGATCACATAGCCGCCGCCGTGCAGGTACAGAACGACAGCCGTGTCGTCCGCATGCTTGGGACGGCACCACCAGCCTGGTACGCCGCCTACCTCTCCCTGCTCGAAGCTGACCGTCTCGGGTGGGGGCGTGCGGGCGATGATCTCGTCGAACGCGGCGCGACTCGCGGGCTCGAACTTGAGCTTCGGCGCCCCGGCGAACAAGGCGCGCATCGCCTGCAGGGCCTGCGCGTCCGATGAACTGATTTCGTGCTTGATGACAGACATGTTGGCCTCCATTCCTGGTTACTTTCACCAGGTGATCAACGGGGAACGATGCACCCAGGTGTCGTCGCGCACCTGGTCCAAAGCAAACCTCGCAACGTCTGCTCGCGAGATGGTTCCGCCATGGAAGCTGGAGAGCTCCGTGAGCGCGCGGATCGTGTCGCGGCTGGGCTTATTGGTCAGGACGGAGGGGCGAACGAGAACCCAGTCGAGCCCGCTGTCTCTGACGATGGTCTCCTGCCGATTCTTGTCGGCGTACACCTTGCGCAAGAGAAGCGGGAAGATCAGGTTGTCAAAAAGAAAGCCGCCGTGCCCAGCACTGTCACCGGCGCCAATCCCTGTGATGCAGACCAGACGTGAGACTTGCTCGAGCTTCATTGCGCTCACGAGCGCCCGTGTCGCGGTCGAGAGAAGTGTCACCTCGCGGAACGGGCTGGCCGGTGTGCCGAGTACACTGATTACGGCGTCCCGGCCTTTGAGCGCCTGACGCAAGGCCATCTCATCGCGGGCGTCTCCGACGATGAGCGTCGCCCCCTTGAGCTCACTCGCCTTCTCGGCTGAGCGCACGAGCGCGGTGACGTCGTACCCTCGCGCCACCGCCTGGCTGACGATCAGGCGGCCGGTGCCGCCGGTCGCTCCAAGGACCAGAATCTTCGGTTGGGGTGTCCGGATGTTGTCGGTTACGGAATCTCGCATGGTAGCTACCTCGGAAAGCGGGACGCCTCCGAGGAGGCAGTCCCGTCGTTCATGTCCCGGGTGATGATCAGAGCCGGCCCTCGGCGAGCAGTCCGCGGGTCCGTTTCAGCGTTGACAGCAAGGCACTCTTGTAGCCCTTGTCGCCGTCCATCCATTCTTGTTCGGCCTGCTCTTCGGGGCCGTTCGGCGCCTTGCCGCGCAGACCGAGATAGCAGTAGAACCGAAGGTGAAGCGCGCCGGCTTCGTCCTCGAACAGCTCGTTGATGATCGCACCTTCGCGCGGACCGGTGACCTGGAAGAAGGTCACCTTGCTCTCCGGCTCGAAGGTGATGATTTCGCGCAAATCATCGCCTGCGATCGTGGCTTCACGCACGATGTGCGTCACGCGCTCCTCCACCACATCGCAACGGGTGCAGACGTTGGGCGGGAGAAACAGGCGGGCGTCGCGGGCCTTGAGGACCAGGCCTTTCCATGCCTGCGCGCGGGTCAGCGGGGTCTCGCCCTCCGGATTCACCGGAACCGTGGCGGTTGAATAGATCATGATGGAATTCCTTGTTGTTGGGGTTGCGTATTGCCCGTGCCGTCAGGCCGAGGCCGCGATCTGGGAGACGAAGTCGCGATAGGAGCGCAGGGGACGGCCCAGGAGCGCGGTCAGGCGCTCGACGTCGCCGGCCTCGGGGATCATTCCCTCGGTGAGAAAGCGTTCGCTCATCAGCCGCATGTCGAAGGCCATCCAGCTCGGCATGAACTTGCGGAGGTTCTGCTCGAACCCGCCGGTGTCATCGCCGCCATAGGCGATCGTGCGACCCAGCACCTCCGACCAGATGGCGGCGGCAGCCGCGCCGGTCAGCGTATCGGGACCGACGACATTGATCCGCTCGAGCGGGAGCGGCCTGGTGGCCCGCTCGCGGCGGATGAGCTCGATGGCCGCGAGCTCGCCGATGTCGTGTGCATCGACCATGGCGAGGCCCTTGCCTCCGATCGGCATCGGGTAGACACCGTATCCGAGCACGACGTCCTTGATCGTGAGCTCGTTGTTCATGAAGTAGGCCGGGCGCAGGATGGTGGCGTTGAAGCCCATCTGCTCGATCATCCGCTCGACGCCGAACTTGCCCGCGAAGTGCGGCACGTTCACGTAGAGGTCGCTGTGGAGCACCGACAGGTAGACGATCCGCTCGACGCCCGCCTTGCGGGCCAGGTTGAGCGCGATCAGCGCCTGCGTGAATTCATCGGGCACGACCGCGTTGAGCAGGAACAGGGTGGAAACACCCGCGAACGCGCCGCGGAGCGAGTCGACGTCGAGCAGGTCGCCCTGCACGACGGTGACGCCCGCCGGGAAGTGGGCCTTCGCGGTATCGCGGACGAGCGCGCGCACATCGGCGCCACGCTTCACGAGTTGATCGACAACGTGGCGGCCGACTGTGCCGGTTGCGCCGGTAACGAGGATGGTCATGGGGATCTCTCCGGGTTCGAGTCAGAAGACCCCCTATAAATGAGCGATCCACCTCTGGACCGACAGATGTTATCCTTGGACGGGCCGTCTCACTGGTGGAACGGTCTCCCTGGTGGAACGAATGGATCTGCTCGCCCTCGCTGATTTCAATCTCGTCGCCCGGCACGGAGGGTTCGGACGAGCCGCACGTGCCGCTGGGCGCCCGAAGGCGACCCTGTCCCGCCGGGTCGCGGAACTGGAGGCCAGCCTCGGCCTGCGCCTGTTCGAGCGCGGGGCGCGCACACTGAAGCTCACCGAGGAAGGACGGGCGCTCTTCGAGCGAGCGGGGGCATTGCTGACCGAGCTCGACGAGACCGCGGCGGCGATCGCTTCGGGTGGGGAAAAGCCGCGAGGCAAGTTGCGGATCAGCGCGCCCCTGCTCTTTTCACAGACCGCGATGGGTAAGCTCGCGGCCGGCTTCGCGCTGAAATATCCGGAGGTCCGGCTCGAAATCACGACGGAAGATCGGACCGTCGACATTGTCGAGGAAGGTTATGACCTGGTCATCCGGGTCAATCCGGATCCGGATGAAAGCCTTATCGGACGAATCTTTCTGCGCGATCGGCTGGTAGTCGTCGCGAGCCCGGGCCTCGCTCGACCGGCGGGCAAGGTCGCTGTTCCGGCTGTAGTGCGAGGGGCGGGCGACCGGAGTGCAGCCTGGGATGTCATGGTGCCCACTGGAAGATCACGCATCGCGATAGAGCCAGTCCTTCGCCTGTCATCGCTCATCATGGTCCGCGATGCTGTCCGAGCGGGCGTCGGCGCCGGACGCCTCCCCGTGTCACTCGTCAGTCACGATCTGGCTGCCGGCACACTGGTGCATTGGGGTGATGTAGACGGGCCAGACATCGCCCTGTGGACGCTCTATCCATCGCGGCGGCTGCTGAGCGCTCGTGTCTCCGCCTTTCTCGACTATTTGAAGGAAGCTTTTCCTATGGGAACGCCTGACGAGCTGGCGGCCTATATCGGGGCGTAAGACGGGTATCGGGAGGGCTTACGGTCGCGGCGTTGTCCGATGGGAGCCCGACGGGCGGGCCTCCTCGGGGCCCTCCTGCACCGTCCCATGCGTGCCTCGCGGCCCTCCTGGACCACCACCTACCCCGGCCCTCTCCCTCAACAGGGCTCCCCTGCTGCTATGCTCATGGCGTGATCTCGTGGAGATGACCTGATGAATTTTCGCTTCTACCGTATTGGCGCTTGGTTATGGATCATCACCGGTGTCGTTCACAACACGGCCGACGTCGTATCGCGGCTGTTTCCCTCGGCTGCCAAAGAACCGGTCAGCACCGCTCTGCGCAACCTGCCCTTTGAACTGCTCGGCATGCGCAGCGACTACTACAGGCTGACCACGGGCTTCAGCCTGGCGATGGGTACGTCGATCGCGCTCGCGGGTGTCCTGTTCCTCTTGATCGCCCGCTTAGCGGCGGATACGGCCGACCGGGCGCGCCCAGCCTGCGTCATCGGCCTTGCCGCATCCGTGTGCCTTCTCGCGCTCACGGTCACTGTGCTGCAGCTCCCACCACCGATCGTCACCTTTGCACTGGCAAGTCTCGCCTTCGCGGCTGCACTATTCGCCCCGACACGGGTCGGCGTCAGCCTCGCCTAGCAGGGGTCTCCCCCAAGCAGGAGAGGAGGAGGTGAGCGAGGCACCTGAGGCGCGTCTGCACCGGCCCGGCGCAGCGGGGAGATGGGGGAACGATGCTGCCGGACCTGGAGTCGCTGCGCTGCTTCGAGGCCGCCGCCGTGCGGCTCAACTTCCGTGACGCCGCCAAGGCGGTGGCACTCTCCCCCGCCGCCTTCAGCGAGCGCATCAAACAGCTCGAGTACCAGGTGGGCCGCCCTCTCTTCCAACGCACCACTCGCCGCGTGTGGCTGACCCCCTGCGGAGAGGCGCTCCTGCCGCAGGCGCGCCGGACGCTGGAGGAGGCGCGCCGCTGCCTCAGCGCAACGCCCCGGCTGCCCTATGCGCTGACCATCGGAACACGCTTCGAGCTCGGCCTGTCGTGGCTGACGCCGGCGCTCACCCCGCTCCGCCGCGCCCACCCCGAGCGCACGCTGCACCTGACGTTCGGCGACAGCGCGGAGCTGCTCTCGGCGGTACGCCGAGGAGCGGTGGACTGCGCGGTGAGCAGCGTGCGCCTGGCGGGTGGCGACTTCCGCTACGCCCTGCTGCACGAGGAGCGCTATGTGCTCGTGGGAGCCCGTGCCCTGCTGGACGAGCGGCCGCTGCGGCGCGCCGAGGATGCCCGGCGGCACGTGCTCCTCGACGTCCACCCCGACCTGCCCCTCTTCCGGTACTTCCATGATGCCCGGCCCGCGAGCCAGCGCTGGGACTTCGCCGGCCTGGAGTACCTCGGCACCATCGGGGCAGTGCGCCTGCGCCTGCTCGAAGGCTGCGGAGTCGCCGTGCTGCCGCACTACTTCATCCGCGAGGACCTTGCCGCCCACCGGCTGGCCGTGCTGCTGCCCCGCGCGGACATCCTCCACGACCACTTCCGCCTCATCTGGCGCGCCGGCCACCAACGCGAGTCCGAGCTTCGCCAGCTCGCCGAGGAGCTTCGGGCCTTCCCCCTGCGATGAGCAGCCGTTTGTTCCGTGCAGCCGAACAGTGGCGTTCACGTCGTTCTGATTCTACGGGAAAATCAGGTCTGGCATGCTTTCCCCATCGATGCGGCGGCCCAGGTGGCGCGGTCGCACGAATGGGGAGGAATGCACATGCGGTCATTTCATTCCGTGGTGGGTAGCGTCGTCGCGGCATCGTTCGTCTGGGCCTGCGGAGGCGCCGCGGTGGCATCGGACGCGGAGGCCGTCGGAGCACGGCCAGAATCGGTCCGAGCCATGGCTCAGGAGGAGGCGCTGACGGGCACGTGCCTCGCGACCGCGAGCGGGTTCGACAACGCGGTTCCGGAGGACCTGGTCCACGCCGTCGCGGCCAGCTACGTGAGCGACTACCGGATTGCCGTGCCCGGCGCCATCGAGCTGACCTGGGCGTACGGCGCCGTTGCCCACATCCCGGCCCGGGCCTCCATGGAGCTGACCAGCCCGGACGGCTCGCAGGGGTGCGAAGTCCCGGAGGTCTCCTTCGGAGACTCCGACAACCCCAACGACACCCTCCCGGCCAACGCGGAGTTCAAGGCGGCCCAGCGACTCTACAACGCCATGACCCGCGCGCAGCAGACCACCCTCGGGCCGGGCTGGACCCGTCGAAGCTCGCCGCAGGGGCTGGTGAAATGCGAGCGCCTGGTGACGCGGGACTACGACGAGTTCCGCTGCACCTTCTCGCGCGCCAGGAGCACCATGCCCAGCTTCAGGCCGTGCCGGTAGCGGCCACCGCGCCGGGCACGGCGACCTGGACCATGGCGGGCAGCGCCTCCACCAACGAAGAGGCGCGCAACTGCGGCCATTTCTGGTCCCCCACGCAGGTGCGGGAGGGGTGCGAGCGATTGTGGAGCACCTGGGCGTGCGCGGCAGCATATTCGCCCTCCGTTGGAATCCCTTTCAACAAATACGCAAAAGCCGATAAAACAGGAAAATCCAACCTAACAAGGAGACACTGAGATATCCTGCGCGCGCTTGACGATGAGCCAAGCCGTGCGGGTGTCTGTCTGAAAGACACCCGCGACGACATTGCATACATCTCGAGAGGCGCGAATGAAGAGGAATCCGGTTGCAGGCGGCAGGGGTCTGAGCGGCTGGCGGGGTCTGTGTGTGGCGGTCCACCTGACGCTCCTGGGTGGGTGCGGAATCGAGGAGCCCCTTCCTTCCGGGGAGCGGCCACCGGTGGTCGTGGAGCCTGGCCCCACCGCCCCCACCTCGCCCGCCACGCCCACCCACCCGACTCCGGCGCCGCTCGCCTCGCCCGTGGCCACGAACGGCAGGCTCCAGGTGGTGGGCAATCAAATCCAGAACCAGAATGGCGTGGCCGTCCAGCTCAAGGGGATGAGCCTCTTCTGGAGCCAGTGGGGCGGTGCGTTCTACAACGCCTCGGTCGTCAACTCGCTCACGGACAACTGGAAGGTCACCGTGGTGCGCGCCGCCATGGGCGTGGAGGAAGGCGGCTACCTCACCAACCCCGCGGCGGAGAAGGCCCGGGTGAAGACCGTCGTCGACGCGGCCATCGCCAAGGGCATCTACGTCATCATCGACTGGCATGATCACAACGCCACGCAGCACACCGCGCAGGCCAAGGCGTTCTTCACCGAGATGGCGCAGCTCTACAAGAACACCCCCAACGTCATCTTCGAAATCTTCAACGAGCCGGACTACGAGTCCTGGAGCGAGGTGCGCGCCTACGCGGTGGAAATCATTGGTGCCATCCGCGGCGCCGGCGCTCCCAACCTCGTGGTGGTGGGCACGCCGACCTGGTCGCAGGGCGTGGACGCGGCCGCCAGCAACCCCATCACCCAGTACCCCAACGTGGCCTATACACTGCACTTCTACGCGGGCACGCACGGGCAATGGCTGCGTGACAGGGCGGCCGCGGCGCTGTCCAAGGGCATCGCCCTGTTCGTGACGGAGTTCGGCACCTGCGACGCGTCCGGCAACGGCAACCTCAACCTCAACGAGACCCAGCTGTGGATCGACTTCATGAACAGCCGCAAGCTGAGCTGGGCCAACTGGTCGCTGCACGACAAGCCCGAGACCGCCTCCGCGCTCGTCCCCGGCGCGAGCACCACCGGCAACTGGCCCGCCTCGGCCCTCACGCCCTCCGGCACCTTCATCAAGCAGAAGCTGTTGCAGTAATCCGAGAAAAGAGACAGCAGTTCTTCAACCCTCCCAAGCTGAAGCCCTCACCCGAACGAAGCCCTCGTTTCACGCCGCTTCGGCCCTCCTCCTCTCCGCCGCCATGGTCGGCTGCGGCGGCTCGCTCGGCGAGGCGGACGTCGCGGGCCCGAGTCTGGAGGAAGGCCAGGCAGAGAGCGCGCTCGAGCTCCGCAAAGGCTCAGGTACCCCCGCCCCCACGCTCGCGTGCGCGCCGCTGTGCAATGGGAGCTGCACCCCCATCGATCTCGCGACCATCAACACCAACGGTGCAATTGAGATCGCGCTGACGGATCAGTATGTGTACTACGGCGGCGGCTATGGCTCCGAGGTCAGCGACGACGAGGTAGGCAGGGTCCCAAGGCCGGCGGCGCGAAGACCATCCTCATCGATGGGCTCACGTACGTGACCGAGCTTGTGGGAAGCGGCCCCTACGCCTACTTCGTCGGCAGTGATCCCGGCCTCAGGAGCAACTTGAACAGGGTGAACCCTGACGGCACCATCACCGCGCTGCCGATCACCGGCGGCTACCCGTCGGGGGTCGCGGTGGACTCGACCCATATCTACTGGATCGGCAACAAGCAATACGACATCTACGCCCAGCCGCTCTCGGGCGGGACCGCTTCCCTGGTCGTCCCTCATGATCCTGTTCTGGGCGGGCTGCGGACGTCATTGTTCGCGGACGGCGATAGCCTGTACTACCGCGAGCTCGGCTCTCTCTCTTCCACCATGAAGGCGCCCAAGTCTGGCGCCGCAGCGCCGACCAAGTTCGCTCGGACGAGCTGGTATCTCGACTTCGACGACGCCAACGTCTACTACGCCGGTAGCGGGGTCTACAGAATGCCCAAGAGCGGCGGCACTGCCGTCCAGCTCGCCACCACGGGGACAAGGGTCGTCGTCGATAACGAGAGGATCTACTGGCTCGATGGAACAGCCCTCCGGGCGATGTGCAAGGACGGCACCGGCGCCCAGGTCCTGGCGTCCACCGGCGAGCGTTATAACCTCGCCGTGGACAGCACGGGGGTCTATTGGGCTGGCGAGGGCAAGATCCGGAAGATCGCAAAGTAGCCCGCCTGCGGCGCTGGGGGGAGAGCCCGGCAGCGCAGCGCAGGAGCGAGCTCGGGAAGGGCAAGAGCGCTGGCGACGTCGAACCGACGTCGCGCGCGCGGCTCCCCGAGCTCGCAAACCTGCGACGCTACCCTCTCAGTAGTAGTACATGTCCCCCAGCTCTTCGTTGATGCCGAAGAAGGGACTGAACACGAAGTAGTTAGCGTCGCCGACATTACCGCCCCAGAGGATACCGGCGATGGGATTCTGGGTGCCGTCCCAGGTGAAGACGGGTGAGCCACTGTCGCCAGCATCTGTGCCAGCGGCGACGCCGTACTGGCAAAGGTAGTAACGGCCCGCGCCATTATCATACATCGTGACACACGCCTCCTGGATGGGGCCATAGGTCCACCCTGTGGTCTGGCCGATTTTCTCGAAGTCCTGGCCCAGAAGGGGAGCACTGGCGAAGCCGCGGGGGTAGAACACGGGGGAGGAGGAGTTCACCGTCAAACTGCAGTGTGTCGATGGCAGAGCGCAGTAGTTGATGGTCTGGGCGATTGCCCCAAAGTCCGTTGAGGAGGAGGCCACGAAAACCGCATCACTGTACCGGCAGAGCTCGCCGGGCGGGCAACGCGAATCGTGCTCCCTCGTGAAGTAGGGAGGATCCAGCTTCTCCGTGCCGATTGCCCAGACACCATTGCTGAAGCTCGTGTTCTCCACGACTCCAGGCTTCGGGGTGCAGTGGGCATTGGTGAGGAAGCCAAACTGCCCCAACCTGCTGCTGTAGACGGGATAGCCCATCGTGCATTCAATGTAGCCAGCGAATACTCCTGTCCAGATCTTGTAGCCACCCGGCACGGGACGCACCTCGTCGTCCAATGTCCTCAGGGCCCTGATCGGGGACCTGATGAAGACATTCAGGGCGTCTTCCGGCAAACCCAGCTGTGCCCAGTAAGCCTGGGTTTGGGCCACGGCCTCTTGAGTCAGCACGCCCACCGACACCCGGTTGGCGCGCTCGTCGACATCGAGGCTCTGGACAGAGCCGAGGGTCAACACGCTCGTGGCGTAATCGCGGAAGCGGACCAACTCGGAGAAGCGAAAGCGCGCCGGCTCCACCACCGTAGACGAGGGACTGCGGGTCCTGACCCTGGAGCGGGAGCGGATGTTGGCGATGGCATTGCCAATGTGGCGAGCCGTCTGCCGCTCCCCCTCGGCGGCGCCGGCCGTCAGCAACACGTGCGCCGTGCCCTCCTTGTCGAGGTAGAAGCCGCCCATGTTGGGCATCTGCTTCTCCAACTCGAGCAGCGCTTCATCCGTGTTCGGAGTGGTGGAGAGGACCTGCAGCGCCCTGGCCGCCGCGTGCTCGAGTGCCGCGCTATTCGGAAGCGCTTCCGCGCCCGAAGCTGCCGTGAACGAAGGACTGGCCACAAGAAGCAGACAGGACAGCAACTTTTGACGCGAATTCATCATTCCTCCTGGGGGTGTTCCAGAAACACGCGGGCTGTTCTTGAGCTTAAACCGCACCCGGTGAGGAAAGGAGAGCGTCCACTGTCGAGAGGGCACGTGCGGCAGCACCCGCTCCACCTGGTGCACCGCCGTCACGTGCACCCACTTCGCGTCGCAGGACGGACACACCCCCGGTGAGTGTCTAGTGAGTTGAGACGCTGGGGACTGATGCTGGCTGAGCGAGGAACTCGGCTTGGGAGCAGTGCTGCGGCTCGCAGCGTTGTACGAGGGGATTCTGCTCGGGTGGTTACGCGTAGCGTACCAGGTGACGGAGGCGCTTGACCTCATCGCGGAGCTGGTCGCGTACCTCCGCCACCGTGCCCGAGTACTCGAAGATCGGATCCTTGCGGTCGATGGTGGTCGCCGAGAATCCACCACTGAGCGAGCTCAGTCCTCTGCCGAAACCCTTGGAGTACCCGGTGACGTCGGTGTCGTACGGCGTGAGGGTCGCCTCGAGCTCCGTGACTTCGGCGAGCTGGTTGAAGGCCGTCCCGAACTGACCGCGGAGGAGGGACTCGAGACCGCCCGAGCCGAAAACCTCGTCCACGCCACCGGTGAACTCGAGCTTCGCCTCGGCCTCGCCGCCGAGCTCGCCCACGATGGGCAGCTTGCCTTCCGCCTTCACATCCGCCGCGAGCGACACCGAGACTTCACCGGAGTGCACGGCCGTCGTCGCGATCTCCTCCACGACCCCGTCCGGGTCCTCCAGCACGTCGCTGACGCTGATGCCCTCGGGGAGTTCGAAGCTCTCCTCCACATTCAGCTTCACGTCCCCACTGAGCTCGCCTTTGACGCCCGGGATCGAGCCGGCCGTCTCGGCGGAGATGCTCGTGTACTGGCTGAGCACCAGCTTCGGTGGCCCGTCGCCGAACTCGAGGCGCACGTTCGCGCCGAGCTCCTGTGACGTGCCCCCTCCAAGCGAGGCGCGCTTTCCGCCGCTCAACTTGCCGACGAGGTCGGAGGACGTGTTCGGGTTGAGCTCGAGTGCGGAGACGTTGTCGAGCAGCGCGGGGTAGTTCGGCGTCGCGCCATCGAGGGCACCCTCGATTCCGCCGTCGATGAATCCTGAGACCCCGCCGACGACGGGGCCCAGGAACGTCCGGGCCGCCTCTGCCGCTTCTTCAGCGCTGTCGAAGGTGAACTCGACGGTGGCGCTGGAGTTCGTGAACCTGTCGCCGGAGAGCTTCGCGCCCTTCTTCTCGAGGCTCGCCATCACGCCCGCTCCCGCTTCGCCTTCGACCGCGAGCGTGTACGTGCCGTCCTCGTTCTTCGTGATGGTCTGCGTGCCTTCGAGCCGTCCGCCGATGCCGTACACCGAGCCGTCGATGCTCGCGCTGAGCTGGTAGCTGTCGCCCGAGCCGAGGTCCTCGATCTGGTCTTCGATCGCCAGGAAGTCGACCTTGTCCTTCAGAGTGTCGATGACCTTGCGTCCGATGCCGGCGACGAAATCGATACTGCGCTCCGCGGCCTCGGCGATCTCCTCTCGCGCGGTGGAGAAGGGATTGAGGAGGAAGGGAACCGGCGACGGGGAGTCGATGAAGCTGCTGACGCCGTCGTAGACTTCGGCGGCCTGAGTCGTGGCCGCGTCGAGCACCTCTTCACCTGTGTCGATGACGGAGTCGACCGTCTCGGTCACGGCCTCTTTCGTGGCGTTGTAGGCGTTGGTGACCGGGTTGTTCTTCAGCAATCCGCCGATTCCCATGCGCGTCTCCCGTGGTGGGTTTTCAGGGAGTACGCGCGTGTGAATATTCGGGTTACATCGAGGTGGGCCAGCGGAGACAGCGGTGAGGGTGGAGCAGGTGCGAGGGCCACCTCTCGACAAGCCGGCCTGCCCGTGCCTCATCCCTGAGCTCCCGTCAGCACTCAACGCCGTTCCCAGAACGTGCCTCTTGACCCGTTGACACGGGCAACGATCCGGTCGAACGTGACCGACCGTGCGCCCCTCTGCCACCGCTTGGTTGCTCCTTCGATCGCGCTCTGCCGTGACAACGTTGACGAGCGGTGGCGCAAGCGTCAGTGGACGGCGGCCATGACCGCGTACAGGGCCACATCGGCTCGACAACATCGACAACATCAACAACAGAGAGGTCGTCGTATGACGGTGCTCAGGAGAGGAGCGGGCCGCGCGCGTACGTTCGCGCTGCTCGCAGCGATCGCGTCAGCTTCGGCGGCTTGCACCGCGCCCGCGACGCCCCCGGATGCCCCACAGCCCCCGGACGCCCCACAGCCCCCGGCCACCAATACGGCTGTCATCTCGGGCAATGCCCGCTTCGAGGTGCTCAGCCCCACGCTCATCCGCACGGAGTACGCGGGTGACGCCCGCTTCCTCGACGCCCCGACCTTCAACGCCATCGGGCGGGACGGCTTCGGCAAGACGAGCTTCACGACGCGTACCGAGGACGGCTGGCTCGTCATCGACACCGGCGCGCTGACGCTGCGCTACAAGGTGGGCTCCGGCCAGTTCACCGACGAGAACCTCGTCATCAGGCTGAAGGCCGGCGCGCAGGACGTCGAGGCGCGCCCCTGGGCGAGCCGGGTCATCCCGACTTGCGCGCTCGGCGTGCTCTGCGAGGCAGAGGGCCTCGTGCTCGAAGGCATCAGCGAGGCGCGCGACCACACCGGCTTCACCGGCACCGGCTTCGCCGCGGGCTTCGAAGGGACCGGGACCCGCGTCACCTTCCAGGTCGCGCCCGAGGCGGGCGGCTCCTACGTCCTGGACCTGCGCTACGCGAACGGACTCGGCGACCCGCGCACGCTCACGCTCACGGTCGACGGCGGGTCGGCGCGCCAGTTCACGCTGCCGCGCACCGGCAACTGGGACTCCTGGGGCCACGTGTCACTGCCCCTCAACCTGACTGCCGGGCCGCACGTGGTTGCCCTGACGCGCACCAGGTCCGACACGGGCCAGCTCAACATCGACAGCCTCGCGCTGCTCAAGCCCGGCGACGCGTACCCGCAATCGCCGAGGACCTGCGGTTTCGGCAAGCGCTGTGAGGCCGAGGACCTCGCGCTCAACGGCCGGATGCACCTGGCGACCAACCACCCCGACTACACCGGCAACGGATTCGCCGCGGGCTTCGAGGGCGTGGGTGACTCGATTGGCTTCGACATCGACGCGCCCGCCGCTGGCGACTACGAGCTGACCGCCCGCTACGCCAACGGCTTCGCGTCGCAGGCCGGCGTGACGCTGACGGTCGAGGGCGGTTCGAGCACCCCCGTCCCCATGCCGTCCACGGGCAGCTGGGGCGCCTGGAAGCCCGTCACCGTGCCGGTGCACCTCGCGGCCGGCACCAACCACGTCACGCTCGTGCGGCAGGCGACCGACGCCGGCAACGTCAACATCGACAGCCTGGCCATCGGCCCGGCCGGCACGGGCCTTCCCGCGCCTGCCAGCATGGCGGGTGAGGACTGCGGCTTCGGCGGCATCTGTGAGGCGGAGTCCGCGGGCCTGTCCGGCGGCGCGAGGATCGCCAAGGACCACAACGGCTACAGCGGCAAGGGGTTCGCGGCTGGGCTCGACGTCGCCGGCTCGCGGATGACCGTGCGCGCGGTCGACGTTCCGGCGGCTGGCACATACTCGCTGCAGCTGCGCTACGCCCGCGGGCTGAAGACGCCGGGCGCGGTGACCGTGCAGGCAGGTACGGGCGCGGCCTCCACCCTCACGCTGCCGCCCACGAGCGACTGGGACAGCTGGCGGACGGTGCGTACGGACATCACCCTCCCCGGCGGCACCAGCGACGTGCGCCTGAGCTGCCCGCAGGCCGGCGGGTGCGCGATCAACGTCGACACCGTGGCGCTGACGAAGACCGACGCGCCGCTGCTCGCGCCGCACGCCGCGCTCGGCGGCTACCGGCGTGGCCTCGACGCCTTCGACGGCGACAAGGGCAGCGCGATCCTCAACCCAGGGCTTCTCTACCAGGACGGCTGGTCGCTGCTGGACGACACCGCCTCGGCGGCGTACGACCCGGCGTCGCGGAAGCTCACTCCCCGCGCCGCGCACCCTGGCGGCTACCAGGACGGCTACGTCTTCGGCTACGGCCAGGACTACCAACGGGCCCTCGGCGACCTCGCGAAGCTCACGGGTCCGTCGAAGCTGCTGCCGCGCTGGGCGTATGGCGTCTGGTTCTCCGAGTACCTCGACCGCACCGCGGCCGACTTCCAGGAGGACCTGCTCCCGACGTTCCGCAAGGAGGGCGTGCCCCTCGACGTCCTCGTCGTCGACACCGACTTCAAGGCCGGCAACGCCTGGAACGGCTGGGAGATCGACACCAGCAAGTTCCCCGACCCCGAGGGGTTCTTTGACTGGGCGCGCTCGCAGGGCCTGCACACGACCCTGAACATCCATCCCAGCATCCTGCCGACCGACCCGCAGTTCGCGGCCGCGCAGGCGACCGCGAAGGGCAAGCTCACCAAGCACACCGGCGGCTGCTCGGGCGGTGCCGCCGAGTGCTACACCTTCGACTTCGGCGATCCTGACCAGTTGAAGGCGTTCTTCGGCTTGCACGACACGATGAAGCAGCAGGGCACCGACTTCTGGTGGCTCGACTGGTGCTGCGACGCCAGCGAGGCCAACATCGACGGCGTCACCGGCGACGCGTGGATCAACCAGCAGTACACCGACTACACGAACTCCAGCATCGGCCGCGGCTTCGCGTTCTCCCGCGCGTTCGGCTCGCTGCAGGCGGGCGGCTACAGCAACCCGACCGCGGTGCCGACCGGGCCGTGGGCGGACAAGCGCACGACGCTGCCCTTCACCGGTGACACCACCTCGACGTGGGGGACCCTCGCGGCCGAGGTCGGCTTCACCTCCGGCGAGGGCGCCGCCACCGGCCTGTCGGCGATCAGCCACGACATCGGCGGGCACAACGGCGGCCTGTGGGGCATCCCCGGCTCGGACGTCGTCGACGGCCAGCGCACGGACAAGCTGCCCGACGACCTGTACGCCCGCTGGGTCCAGTTCGGCACCTTCCAGCCGATCGATCGCCTGCACAGCAACCACGGCGACCGGCTGCCCTGGCAGTACCCGGGCGCCGCGGGCGAGTCGGCGAAGAAGTTCCTCAACCTGCGCGAGGCGCTCGTGCCGTACACCTATACGCTCGCGCGTGAGGCGGAGGCGACCGGCGTCCCGGTTGTGCGGCCGACGTACCTCGCGTACCCGACCGAGCAGGACGCGTACGCGACGGCCGGCAGCGAGTACCTGTACGGCTCGGACGTGCTCGTCGCGCCGGTGACCACGCCCGGGAACACCGCCACGACCACGGTGTGGTTCCCGCCGGGCAGCTCGTGGACCGACTGGTTCACCGGCAAGACGTACGCAGGCGGCACGACCCAGAGCATCACCACCGGGCTGGACACCATGCCGGTGTTCGTCAAGTCCGGCGGGATCGTGCCCACGCGCAGCAAGGACGTCACCAACGACGTCCAGAACCCGCTGGACGCGGTCACGCTCACGGTGGCGGCGGGCGCGAAGGGGCACGCCAGCCTCTTCGAGGACGATGGCACGACCTCCGACCGCACGCAGAGCACCCGCACGGACATCCGCTACACCGAGGGCGACCACAGCGCGGCGCTCCGTGTCGACGGCCCTGTCGGGTCGTTCACCGGGCAGGTGCAGAAGCGCGCGTGGACCGTGCGGTTCGTGGGTGCGCGGGAGCCAGAGTCGGTGACCATCGACGGCAAGGCGGCGCCGGCCGGCAGCTGGACCTGGGACGCCACGAGCAGAGTCCTGACGGTCAAGGTGGCCGAGCGTCCGACGAGCCAGGCTGTGGACGTGGCCTACCGGTACAGGTAGGACGCGTTCGCCCCGGGTCAAGGCGGCAGGCCGTTGCTCCCTCAGCTCTGGCGGCCTCCTTCTCCTGCTATGCTTGGGGTGGCCGGTATTGCGTTCCAACCCCACCTCGCCACCCTCGCCCAGGATGCACACATGGCTGTCCCGCTTGTGCACGTCGAGGCCGATGGACTCCATCTCCCACGCCCCCCACTTCGGCGGTCACGTCCGTGCCGCCGCAATGTAGGGCTCGGTGGGCCTCCACGCCCCCGCCGCGTCCTGTCCTCGATTCCCATCCCTTGGGACGAGGACAACGAATAGCGACGAAGAGCCGAGCCTACGCCCAATGATGAGGCGCAGCTCGCCTTGGGGGACCCAATCAATCCTTGTCGGACCAATTTGGACGAAATGATGTCAGCGCGCTCCCTTCGGGGCAGATGGCCTCTTCCCGGCGCTCTTCTTCCTGACCGGAGCGGCCTTCGCCTTTGCGGCCGCATCCATCGCCTTTCGTGCCGCGGTCTTCTCGCCTCGACGCAGCGCGAGCGACGCCTCGATCCACTCCGGCGCGTAGCTCGACGTGCAGCCCTTCGGGATCGGTCGCGGGTCCCACCGGCCGAGGCGCTCGCCGATCGCGATGGCCTCCGCAGTGTACGCGGGCAGGTGGATGCCGATCCAGACGAGACAGAAGTTGATGCCCTCCTTCACCCGGTACGGTGCAGGCGGCAGCTCACGCTCGATACGCGCGAGCGTCGCGCGGACGTCGAGGTCCTTCGCGAGCCCGCGCGCGATGCGCCCGGCGAGGATTCTCCACCCGGCGCGGCGGGGAAGCTCCTTGCTGCCGTCCATCCATCGCACCTGCAGCGCCTCGGCGATGGGTGCATGCACGAGCACGCGTCCGACGAGCTCGTCGACCAGGGTCGGGTTCGAGAGCGGCTCAAGGAGCGCGCGCGCCTCCTTCTCGGTGAGCGCCGCGGGATCGAGCAGCATGCACGCCAGGATGCGCGCCTCGTGGTTGCCCGTCGCCCACAGCTCCAGGCCGAGCCCGTGGTTCGTCCCGAGCGCCTCTGCGAGGCCGCGGATCTTGCCGAGCAGCACGCCGAAAACGTTGTCGCCCGCGCCATCGCGCACGTAGCGCTGGCGCACCTTCTCGTCGCCCTGATCCTCAAGCTGCTTCATTACCTGGGACAGCGTCATCGTTTTCGGCATACGAGTCTCCTCAAGTGCAGTCTCTCACCCGATCGAGGAATATTGACCGGTGATATCGGGGGCCACCACACCAGGCACGCTTCATTCCCCCATCATCGAGGTCTGAATGCGTTCAGGATTGGTCGTACGCCGCTGGCTCGTCGCGAGCGCGATGTCGCTGCTGGTTGGTTGCGGTCCGGAGGTACTCGAGGAGAAGCACACGCAGGAGCCGGTCACGTCCAGCGAGCAGGAGATGGTCGGCGGCACCAGCACAACGCTCAGCGGCAGCTGCGATGGGAACGGCGAGGTACTGTGCAACGGGGTGTGTACCGACACCCTGACCGACCTCAACAACTTGCATCCTCGCGAGCCTCCAGGCAGGCAGGCATGGCCAGCACGTGGTTGAGCGCCAGCAGGGCGAAGATGTCGGAGAGGACTGGGACGTTGTACGCGATGGGCCTCGGGCCCGCCTGATCGGGAATGGACGGGAACCGGCCGTCCGCCTGCTGCTGGTGGACGAGGTACCTCACGCCGCGCTCGCGCGTGGCGTGCTCGTCGAAGTGGCTGAGGGCAATCAGCGCGTACGACGTGCTGATGGGATCGCTGGCATCGCTGGCCCGTTGTCCCCAGCCACCGTCCTCGTTCTGCGAGCGCCGCAGGTACTCCAGGGAGGCCTGCTCTACCCGCTTCACCTCTTGCCGGAGCCCGGAGGCGCTCTCGGGCAGCAGCCGCATCGCCAACAGGGCGCGGAAGATGGCGTTCGTCTCGCTCAAGCTCCAGCTGCGCTCGAAGGTACCATCCGCCTTCTGGTGGGCGGTGATGTAGCGGATGCCCCGCGTGATGAGCGCGGCGTGCTGCTCGCGGTTGGGGGCTAGGGCGTTGAGCGCGCCCGCTGTCATGGCGATCTCCGGCTTGCTCCCCGCGACGAAGGTCGGGAAGCCACCGTCACTGCCCTGCATGTCCACCAGGTACGCCTCGGCCCGCGCGATGGCCTGGGAATAGCGCGCCGGCTCCAGGGTCCGCAGGAACTCCAGGCAGTATGCCGTGTCGTCCACGTCCGTCTGGTGCACGCCCTGGACATAGGCCCAGCCACCATCGGGCTGCTGCTCGCCCACGAGGTAGTCCGCCATGCGGTGCAGCAGGGCCCTCCTGGCCCCGGCCTCCACCAGCGCCAGACCCGCCGTGGCCGTGCAGAAGATCCCCATCCCGGTGATGAAGGGGATGATGCCTCCATCCGCGTTCTGCACTGAGACCAGCCGGTCAATGCCGTTCTGGACCGACAGGTGGTGCCGCGGAAAGTGCCGCAGCGCCAGCAGCGCAAGGATGTTGGCCAGCAGGGGCTTCTCCCGGGTCCCGTTCGTGCTCTGGGTGACCGTCAGCAGCTCCTCGTCCTCGGGGCTGATCCACTCGGGGTGACCGCTCCCCATCGCATGGAGGATGCGCAGCGCGGCCACCGTCACGTGCACCCAGCTTTGATACTTCTCCTCGCCACTGCCCGAGAAGTCATCCTTCGTGAGCCCGGGGTCGAACGGTGCCAGCCCCAGCACCGCCATGAGCACGCTGAACATCATCCGCTTGCGCCGGTGGGTGAAGTGATTGAAGCGCGCCAGGTACGCCCTGAGCACCTCCGGGTCCTTGCGCGTGCTCTCCCCCAGCGCATGCCGGCGCAGCACGGCGTGGAGCGGATCCACCCGCTCGTCGATGCACTGGGCCCGCAGGTAACCCAAGATCTTCCCCCGCACCTCCGGGTACAGGCCCAGCTGCTCCAGCAGGTGCAGGCTCAGCACCGACTCCAGGACGCGGCTCTCACACTGGCCCCGCACACACCCGTCCTCGCCCACCTGGGTCTCCAGGTACTCCCGGAGCCGCTCCCTCGCGGCCATGACCTTGAGCTCCATCGAGGGGTGCGCCCATCGGCCAATCTCGGACGCGGGAGCATTCATGAATGCGGAGGGGTGCATAGAGGTCCTGTCAAAGAGAGCGCGTGACAACTCGAGAGGTGAGGCGGGAGGTCAGCCATGGGGCTTGGGCGAGGCCTCGCGAGCGGGCGCCGCGAGCAGCTCCCGGGTGCGCTCGAGCACATCCTCCCGCGTGGCCACGGCCCAGCCGCGTTGCTGGGCGAGCACCCGCAGAGCGGGCTCGGGTTCGAAGGCCAGGGGCAGACCCAGGCGCTCGAAGAGGGCTGAATCGGTGAGCGAGTCACCCAGGGCGAAACACCGCTCCAGGCGCACGTCCTGCCCGCGCGTCACCGCGTCGAAGATCCGGCTCTTCTCGCCCAGGGCTCCCGACGACAGGTCCACGCCGCCCGTGTAGTGGCCCTCGCGGCGGGAGAACAGGGCACCGCAAGCCAGGGAGACGCCGAGCTCGTCGGCGACGCGTTGAATCATCTCCTGGGGGCTTCCCGAGATGATCACACACCCGTAGCCCGCCTCCCGCAGCAGGCCGACCAGGGGCCGCACGAAGCCGAAGAGCTTCCGCCGCTCCTCCTCCCACACCTTCCAGGCCAGCGCGTCGACGGTGTCACACCGGATGCCTTCGAGGGCCTGGGCGTAGAGGGTGTAGGCGCGAGTGGCCATGGTGGGGAAGTCGATGGCCCCCTGCTTGTACTGGCGGAGGACCTCGAGGACCCCTTCGGCGCGGGTGCGGTGGCAGGCACCCGCGGCCATCAGGGCCCGCAGCAGCTCGACGCCCAGGGCTCCCGGGTAGAGCGTTCCATCGACGTCGAGAACCGCAGCCTTCAGCTCGTTGCTCATCCCCATGGCACCTCGGCGGCGGTTCTAGCCAAATCCAGCGGACTGGCCCGCCGCCGGGCCAATCCTCCGAGGTCACATCCCTTCATTGACACCCCAGGCAGCGGGCTGACCCCATCATGAGAAACACATGATGCACCCAGGGTAGAGCATCAGGCGTTGGTGGAAATCACCCGAAAGCACATGAACCGCTTCACCCGGAAGAGGGAGCGAACGCTCAAAGGCGGCCCGCGGCTCTCCTAACGCCGTCCTCGCATTTATTAACCCTCATCAATGCGGGCGAGGGCGCCCCTCTCTACTTTCGAGGCCACCACGTCGCTGAACGTTCTAGAGCCCTCGAGATGAACATCACCCGCCTTCACTCCCGCGCCCTGGGGATTCTCTTTCTCCTTCCGTTCTTCGCCTACGGCATCGGCACCGCGCTCATCACCTCCGTCCTGAGTGAGCCGGGGCACCTGGCCGCGGTGGCCGGTCAGCGGACGCCGTTTGTCGGGGGCGCGCTGCTGCTCTTGTTGAACTCCGTCACCGTCGTCGGGATTGGCGTGCTGTTCTTTCCGATACTCCGCGAGCGCAGCCCGAGCATCGCCGTCGCGTACGTCTGCACGCGGGTAATGGAGGCGCTGCTCCTCATCGTTGGGGTGGTGTTCCTTCTGTCCATCCTGCAGCTCGGAGAATCCGCGCAAGGGCAGACGACGCCGGAGCTGGAAACCCTGTCCAAGCTTCTCTCGAAGGGGAACTTCTGGGCGTACCAACTCGCGATGATCATCCTGGGGGCCGGCAGCGTGGCGTTCTGCCTGTCGCTGTACCGGTCCCGGCTTCTGCCCTCGTTCCTCCCGCTGGTGGGCGCGGTGGGCTACGGACTTCTGGCGCTGGGGTCCGTGCTCGAGCTCTTCGGGCTGCCGTGGGGCACCCTCTTCTCCGGGCCCGGGGGCCTGTTCGAGCTGTTCCTCGGCGGCTGGCTCATCGCCAGGGGGTTCCGGACGGTCACGCCAGCCGTCACGGCGTAGCCGGCTTGCCGCGCGTGGCGATACGCTTTCGGATCCGACTCAGCGACTCGGGCTTCACGCCGATGTAGCTGGCCAGCTGGTACTGGGGAATCCGCTGGAAGATATCCGGTCGCGCCTTCGAGAGCTTGAGGTACCGCTGCTCCGGGCTATCGGTGAGATAGGAGGCGAGCCGCTCCTGCTGTTCCGCCAGGACCTTCTGCATCACCATCCGGGAGATGCTCTCGAAGCGCGGGAAGCGCCGATACAGGTTCTGCTCGCGTTGCTCGGTGCCCACCACCACCGTGGTGTCCTCCGCGCAGACCAGGAAGTGCTCCGCCGGGGTCCGGTTCATCATGCTGTGAATCGAGAGGACCCAGTCGTCCTCGGTGAAGAACCCGTTGCTCCGCTCTTCACCGTCGACGACGTAGTACTGGCGGACGCAGCCCTGGAGGACGAAGTAGGCCTCGGTGCAGACCTGGCCCGCCATGAGCAGGTGCGTGCCTTTCGGACAGGTCTTCACCACCATGCTGTCCAAGATGGCCTGGGCTTCCTCGTCCGACAGAGGCGTGACGCGGCGGAAGTAGTCAACGAGCTTGTGTTTCATGAGGGCGCTGCGCGACCGGCAGGAGGCCCATCATCCCACCGGATCGGCGGACGTAGCCCGGAAAAGAAATGGCCAGGCCCATGCACCTCGCGCGCCAACCCGCAAGCCCTCGGATGCATTCAGCGCCAGGTGGGTTCAGCTCCCATCCCGCGTATCGAGTCCTCTGACACCTTCGTAGGGGCCCGCACGCGAGCGGTCGAGAGGTTTTTGGGACGCCAGCCGGGCCGTTCCCTCATTTCCTCCCGAAAGCCCGGGGCCCCCTGGCCCCTCACGCGCGGAGTGGAGATGAGCCCACCTGAAATCTTGAAGCCCGCTGGTGCCCATCCCAAGTGATACCCCAACTGGAGGAGTGTGAATGAAGCGGTCAGGAAGAGCTGGCGTTTCCATTGCGGCATGGCTGATGACGGCCGCCATGCTGCTGCAAGCATGTGGTGACACGACCCTGTCGGAGCCCGGGGCCCCGGCCAAGAACCCAGTGCAGACCGCGGGAGCGCTGGAGGCAGGGGCGGATTCGGAGGACATCCTCGCGCGGCTCCAGTCCATCCCCGGCCTCACGGTGGTGGGTGAGGTGGCCTCGCCCTTCCCGGGCACGCGCTTCTTCCAGCTCTACTTCGAGCAGCCGGCGGACCACCGCAATCCCGAGGGGGAGCGCTTCCAACTGCACGCCACGCTGCTGCACCGCTCGGTGGACGCGCCCGTGGTGCTGTACTCCAGTGGCTACGGCGTGGAAGGGCTCCCCTGGCAGTACGAGCCCACCTCATTGCTCGGCGCCAACCAGCTCTCGCTGGAGCACCGCTTCTTCGGCCTGTCTCGGCCGGCTTCCAATGACTGGAAGCTGCTCGACATCCGGCAGGCCGCCGGCGACTACCACCGCATCATCCAGGCCTTCAAGCCGCTCTACTCCGGGCGGTGGCTGACCACGGGCGGCAGCAAGGGCGGCATGGCCGCCGTGTACCACCGCTACTTCTATCCGGACGACGTGGACGCCACCGTGGCGTACGTGGCGCCCAGCGTGCATGGGCTGGACGACGTGCGCTTCGTCCACTTCCTCGACCAGGTGGGGGACGAGGACTGCCGCGCGAGGCTCCGCGCCTTCCAGCAGGACGCCTTGCGGCGCCGCGAGGAGCTGCTCCCCTTCGTGGAGGCGCTGGTCACCTCCTCGGGGGAGAGCTTCGAGCAGATTGGCCTGGACCGTACCCTGGAGTTCGCCGTCGTCGAGATGCCCTTCTACTTCTGGCAGTACGGCAACGCGTCCCGCTGCTTGGAAATCCCCGCGACTGGCGCTCCGGCGGAAGCGGTCTTCGCCTTTCTCGACAACGTCGTCGGCCTGGTCTCCACATACGGGGACGGGGCCCTCGACTACTTCGCGGCCTACTACTACCAGTCCGCCACGGAGCTTGGATGGAACCGCTACCCCACGCGGCACCTGCACGGACTGCTGCGCTACCCGCGCCAGGACGTGCCCACCACGTACCTGCCCTTTCCCGTGGAGGAGCGGTTCAATCACGGCCTCATGCTCCGCGTGGAGCACTGGGTCCGCCGCCAGGGTGAGCGGATGCTGTTCCTCTACGGAGACCACGACCCCTGGTCCGCCGGCGCCTTCGAGGTGCGGGAGCGCAATGACTCCTTCCGCTTCTACGTGCCGGACGCCAACCACACCAACGCGCGCATCGTCCGCCTGCCCGAGCCCGAGCGTACCCTGGCCCTGTCGCGGCTCTTCACGTGGATGGGGGTGACCCCGCCGACCACCGGTGCTCGGGCCTTGGGGACCGAGGCCGCGGGGGACGTTGCGCCCATGGTGGTGGAGCGCTCCCGGCTGTAGTCCCGGCGACCCGAGGGCACCGGCGCCGCCCGGTGCTCCCGGACTCAACCGGCTCTCCATGAGGCCCCTGTCCGAGTAGCCAGGACGAAGGACTTGCTCAGCGCACGGCCGCGGTGCGGCCACGCCAGTCGGCGGAGCTCCACCGTTGGCGCCCTCAAGCGGGGGCGGAGACGGAACAAGGTGAGCCCCATCCACTCAGGTCGTGGCCTCTCCGGAGGCTCGAACCTGGAAGGAGGGCATTGGATTGACCACCAGATAGAAGGAGATCAACAGCAGGGCCACCTCCAACGGCAGCCGCCAGGCCTGGGTCGTGACGGCGATGTTATTCATGCGCACCGGGTGGCCGAGCGCGTTGGGCAGGCCCACCGTGAAGAAGGCCACCAGCATGTCCACCATCAGAGGAAGGGCTGTCAGGCGGGTGAGGTGCAAGGAGAAGGAGCGCGGCAGGAAGGCGGCCACCATCAGGAGCATGCCGCAGACCATCTCGACCCAGCAGACCATATAGGCATTGAAGAGCGGGAACGGCACGCCGATGGCGCTGAGGTATATCGCGAAGCCTTCCGGACCCCGAGGCAGGACGACGGCGTCAGTCCCGAGGTGGATGGATGCGAAGAACTTCACCTGGCCGAGGAAGACGAACACCACCCCTGCAATGACTCGCAGGGCAAACCGGTGTGGGGATTCCACGAAGCGAGCAGAATCACGAGGGCTCATGACGTCTCCTTGGGTATGTGTTTGGCTTTAAATCCAGACAGCACGACTGATTCGCATACACCCGTGCCGGGCCCCAAGCCGGGTGGAATGGCCTCGACGACGTCCACGTCCAGGGCGCCACGGCACACGTGGGGCCACCAGGATGCCTCCCCTATGGATTGCTTCGGCCCCCTACCAGCCGGTCGGTCGGCCCGGCTTTCACTGCAAGTTGCACTGGGAAATACCTCAAGTCAATAGCTTATCAATCATGTTTTCTCAATAACAATCCATACTTAAGGAGGGGGCGCTGCGCCTCGGCCCATCAGCCATGAAAAAGCCTGTTCAAGCCGGAAAGGTTTCAAAGGACTCATATCCCGAAATGGTGTCGAACACATCGTAAAGCGTTGAGGTCGATGCGTCGGGTCTAGCGTGTGGACGGGGCCCGGTATCAGCGCGCTCGCGGAAGCCGCGTGAGCCGCAGTCCATCCAAAGGTGAAGGCATCCAAGGACACCCTCGCCCGGCTCCTGCTGCATCCACGTGCCATCCACAAAGCCCGCGGGCGACAGGCTGTCCGAATCACCTGGTCCGCATGGGTCTCCCGCTCGGGGAATGAAATCCGTTTTTCCTGAATTAAACAAATACAGGAGAAATGGATCGGCTCCCGTGATGAAACCTGAAGGGAGGGTCCCGCGTATTCGCCCGGAGCGCCCACGCCGGGCGTCTGGAGTGCGAACCCATGTCATCTACCCGTCCCGTTGCTCTCTCCCCCCTCCGCCTGTTGCCCATGGCCCTGGCCCTGCTCGTGGTGTCGAGCGCCTTCACCGAGGCGCGCGGCGCTCCGCCGGCCAGGACGTCCAATGCCGTCAAGGAAGCCCTGACGGAGACGGCCTATCTGGCCGGAGGGTGTTTCTGGGGAATGGAGGATCTGCTGCGCAAGATTCCGGGGGTCCTGGAGACGGAAGTCGGTTACACGGGCGGCTCGAAGACCTTCTCCCACCCCACCTATAGCGACGTGAGCACGGGGAAGACGGGGCACGCGGAGGCCGTGCGCATCGTCTTCGACCCGAAGGTGCTGACGTACGAGACACTGCTGGAGAAGTGGTTCTTCCGCATGCACGATCCGACGACGCTCAACCGGCAGGGCAATGACGTGGGCACGCAGTACCGCTCCGCCATCTTCTACCTCTCGGAGGAGCAGCGCCGGGTGGCCGAGGCGGTGAAGGCCCGGGTCAATAAGTCGGGCAAGTGGCCGCGCCCGGTCGTCACCACCATCACCGCCGCGGGCGAGTTCACCCCGGCCGAGGCGTATCACCAGGATTACCTGGTGAAGAACCCCAACGGCTACACCTGCCACTACATGCGGGACTGAGGCTCCCGAGGCCCACGGCGGTCCTCGTCTCCTGGCGGAGGCTGATGCGCTCCGTGCGGAAAGAGGACTCGCCGTGGACACCTCCCCGGGTTACTGGACGGTCCAGGCTGCGGTGGCCTGCCTCGTGGAGGCATGCCCCAGCACCGGCCTCCGCTGAGTCGCGTCTCTCCCAGAAGCCTCCACTCCAGTCCACCAGCTTTCCCACCTTCTTGGACAGGTGGGCGCGCCGGTACTGCATGAAGCAACACACTTACGCCAAGACACTCTGCCTGCCTCCACATCTCTTGGGGAGAACCCACTCATTCCGCAGTATTCATTGAAAACCTGTTTCAGGCACGAATAGAATCATCGAGTCACTTGGTCAAGAAACGGAGTTTTCCATGAGTCTGCACTTGTCTCTGTGGTTCAAGCGTGCTTTCCGCATCTGTGTGGCCATGCTTTTCCTGCCGGTGGCTGCATTCGCTCAGACGCTTCCGCCGGCGTCGCAGGTGGCCGGCCAGATCACCATCGGCTGGAACCTCGGAAATACGCTCGAGGCCATCTGCGGTGAAACCGCATGGGGTAACCCGACCGTCACCCAGCAGTTCATCAACAGCGTCAAGGCCGCTGGGTTCAATGCCGTGCGCATTCCAGCTGCCTGGGATTGCCACGCCGATCAGAGCACGCTCACGATCGATCCGGCATGGATGGCTCGCGTGAAGGAGGTGGTCGATTACGCCTACGGCCAGGGGATGTATGTGATCCTCAACATTCACTGGGATGGTGGCTGGCTCGAGGAACACCCGCTGTATTCGCATCAGCAGGCCGTCAACCAGAAACAGCGCGCCTACTGGACGCAGATCGCCAACACTTTCAAGAACTACAACGAGCGCCTGCTGTTCGCCGGCACCAACGAGGTACATGCCGACTACGGCACGCCGACGACCGAGCACATCGCCGTGCAGCAGTCGTACCTCCAGACCTT
This sequence comes from Archangium minus, assembly GCF_044360475.1. Taxonomy (NCBI): domain Bacteria; kingdom Pseudomonadati; phylum Myxococcota; class Myxococcia; order Myxococcales; family Archangiaceae; genus Archangium; species Archangium minus. The sequence goes on along the minus strand of NZ_CP043494.1, from coordinate 1,619,726 downwards.
CGTCGACGCCGTGCGCGCGACGGGCGGGAACAACGCATCACGGACACTCGTGGTGCAGACCTACAATACGAACAGCTGGCACGGCCTCGATTACTTCTTCCTGCCGTCGGACACGATCGCGAACCGGCTGATTGTCGAAGTGCACCACTACGACCCCTACGACTACACGCTGAACCCCAACAACACTTGCTTGTACTGGGGCGCCCCCTATCCGTCTCAGAGCGCATGCACCTGGGCTCAGGAGGCCTACCATGACGACCTGTTCGCGCGCGTGAAGGCGAAGTGGATCAACCAGGGTGTCCCGGTGATCATCGGCGAGTACGGCGTGGCGACGCGTCCGAACCTCAACCTGGAATCGCGGCAGTACTACCTCGAATACGTCAATCGCGCCGCGGCTGCCAACGGCATCAAAACCTTCTACTGGGACAACGGCGTCAACCCCAGTCAGACCAACGGCTTCGCCTTGTTCAACCGGAACAACGGAGCCGTCGTCGATCAAGGCGCGCTGGATGCCATACGGCGAGGCGCCGGTACCAGCACTCCGAACAGCTTCACGCTCACGGTCACGAAGTCGGGTGCGGGCAGCGGCACGGTGACGTCGTCGCCGTCGGGGATTGATTGTGGAAGCACGTGCAGCGCGAACTACTCGAGCGGCACGTCCGTAACCCTCTCTGCCGCTGCGGCGAGCGGCTCGACCTTCGCCGGATGGAGCGGTGCGTGCAGTGGCACAGGAACCTGCACGGTGTCGATGACGGCCGCGCGTTCGGTCACTGCGACGTTCAACACGAGCGGAAGCAGCACGACGTGTTCCAACCCCATCACGTTTTCAGGCAGTACAGGCAACTTCAACACGACCGGTGCTGTGTGCTATCGGACCAACGCCAACATCAACGGTTGGGGTTGCCACAACTTCGACGGCCGGACGCTCACCGTAGGTGGGCAGGCGCGAACCTGTAGCCAAATGCCTCTGACGCGCTCATCCGACGGTTACTACTACTTCGCCGTGTCGGGTGGGACGTACCCGTGGGCGGGCTTGTACACGTGGTAGGCCTCGGCGCATAAGGCCGTGTGGAGGGTGAGGGCTGGGGCGCAGGGGCTGCGGACAGGGGCAGGCTCAAGACGAAGCTCAAGGTGCAGCGCCACGAGCGAGGCCAGCTCGCCCGGCTGCCGCTCGCGGCTTCAGCGGAAAAAGAAAACCCCGGCTCGCCTGATGGTGGCCGGGGCGCTGCTGCATCCAGTGGAGGCGGCGGGAATCGAACCCGCCGCCGGAGGCCTCTAGAGAGAGCGCTCCAGAGCTCCCAAGAAGGTCCTGTCGGTGATGCCGGTGGCCCTGGCCCTCGACAGATAACGGTCAGCGTTGCACGAACACACAGCGCCCGACACCGCCGTGGACGGTGAGCCCCTCGTCATTCGTGTAGTGCCAGTTTTCGAAGGGGCCGTCGGGGACGAAGAGTTCCCGGCCGTCCTCGAAAGAGATGCGCAACTGCCCATGTCTGTCGGCACGTGCCGAGACGATGGGAACCTCGAGGAACGACTCGAGGACATTCACGACTCCTGGCTCCAGGGGCGAGAAATAGCTCTCGGCTCCGGACGCCCGGACGTGGAACTCCCCATGGATGTCGAGCACGCTGTGCTTCGGGTCGTCGAAGCTCAGCCGGGCCGTTCCCCTCGCACTTCGACGAGCTGAGTCCCCTCGAGCGGAAGGTGATTCGAGTACTTCGCCATGACGCGGAGCCTACACGGATGGCGGGTCTTGGCGTACATGAAGGGAGCACGAAGCGCCCCGCAGTCAATCGACCGTGGGGCGCTCGTGCGCAGGTTGCCGCGTGGGTCAGTCCACGACCGCGGTGGCTTCGATCTCGACGAGGACGCCCGGCTCGAAGAGCACAGAGACCCCGATCAGCGAGGCCGGCGCCGGCACGAACTGCAACTCCTTGGCGACCTGCTCGATGCCGGCAAGGAAGGCGGGCATCATCTCGCGCTTCCAGTCGACCACATAGACCGTCAGTCGGACGACGTCGCGGAACGTCGCCCCGGCAGCCGCAAGGGCGATGGCGACGTTGCGGTAGGCCTGTGCCACCTGTCCAGCCAGGTCACCCCGCGCGACGAGCTGACCCTCCGCGTCATACGCGACCTGCCCTGCGATGTGCACCTGCCGGGTGCCGGTGGCGATAGCCACCTGTCGATACACGTCGGGCTTCATGAGTCCATCGGGGTTGATCAGGGTTACGGGCATGGGTGAGCTCCAGTTGGCAGTGTCGAATGAAGAGTTCCGGGGACGTCGCCGCCCCCAACTTGAAGGGGTGATTGCCGCCCTCGTATACCGAGCCCATTGACGAACGGCGTTCCCCACTCCGGCGACGCGGGAGCTACAATGGGAAGCCCTCAATGAAACGCGCCCAGCTGGATGAGATCTTCGCCTTCATGTCCGTCGTGGACGCGGGCAGCTTCGTGGGAGGCGGCCGCGCCCTCGGTCTGACGCGCTCGGCGGCTGGCAAGGCATTGGCCCGGCTGGAATCCCGCCTCGGGGTGCGCCTGCTCAATCGCACGACGCGCCACCTGAGTCTCACCGACGAGGGCCGCGTCTTCCATGAACATTGCCTGCAAGTCCTGGCGGCCCTGGACGAAGCGGAAGCCAGCGTCGGGCAGCGCACGGGCACCCCCCGGGGGGTTTTGCGGCTCACCGTGCCCGACGCATTCGGCAGACTGCATGTCCTACCCTTGCTGCGGGACTATCTGCGGACCTGGCCCGAGGTGCAGGCGGAGGTGAGCTTCACCGATCGTGTCGCGGATATCATCGAGGAGGGTTACGACCTGGCCGTGCGCATCAATGCGCCCAGCACCGATACGCGCCTGGTTTCCCGGCTCGTGGCTCAACACCGGGCGGTCGTCTGCGCCGCGCCCTCCTACCTCGAGGCGCGCGGCGAACCCGCGACGCCGGAGGAGCTCGCGACGCATGAGTGTCTGATCTTCAGTAGTCGGACGCGACGACAGAGCTGGCGTCTGCGCCAGAAGGGCGGCGCCTGGGTGAAGGTGGAGGGGCGAAGCCGCCTTCGTCTCGACAGTGGTGAGGCGCTCCGGGATGCGGCCGTCGCGGGACTGGGCATCGCCGCTCTTCCCGGCTTTCTGGTCGACGAAGACCTGGCGAGAGGGCGGCTCAAGGCACTGCTACCGTCTTGCGAGACGGAGGACGTCCGGATCTTGGCGATCTACCCGAGCAAACGTCACCTGCCGGCGAAGGTGCGACGCTTCATCGACCTGATGGTCGAGCAATGGAGCGCGAAGTCGCCCTAATGCCCTGCGGGTTTCGACACCTCGTCCCCAACGAATCGTCTGACCCCCTAAGAAGCGGCCGGATCCGCGCTGCCAATGCGGCTCTCCAACCACGGACGAATCATGGGCACGACCTGCGTCGCCTGCATGGCCTGCATGTGATTGAGCCCCTCGAGCACTCGCACATCCCAGCCGAGCTCTTCCAGCTGTGTGCGTCCGTTCACGATCGGGCCTGCCAGGTTCACGTGGACATCGCCCCAGCTCTTGCCGTACCGCATCTCGTCTGCCGAGCCCACGAAGCAGAGGCGGGCACACGTGAACCGCGATTGGGCGGCTCGGTCGTCGAATCCCTGCAACGCCTGATAGAGGGTGACGAACTGTCGAGTCTGCTCCCGCGACAACGCCACGGACGACCATTCGGAGTCATCCGCGCCCCGCGCACTCGGAGCGGCGCTCGCCAGCTCGTGGGCCGCCGTGGTGACCCGAAGCATCTCCACGTAGGGCCCGTTGAGCGGCGGGAATCCGCCTATGACGAGCGCCGACAGTCGCTCGGTCCGGATGGCGAGTTGCATCCCGATCATGGCGAGCCATGAGTACCCGTAGTAGGCGAACCGCTCCGCTCCCGCGGCATCGGCCACGGAGAGGAGATCCGCGACGACGTTGGCCGGCGTCAGCGTGTCCGGTTTCGGAGTGCGCAGGATATGCCCCTCATAGCCGACGGCGACCACTCGAAAGGCGGTGCTCAGACCCTTGATGAGGGATTGGCCCAGGGCCGGATCGGCACCGTACTTCCGCATTTCCTCTGCCTGCGGGCCTTCAACCGGTCGCGGATTGACCGGCAGCAGCAGGGTTGGCCCCTCACCGTGGACCTCGAACTCGATGGTGCTTCCGTCATGCAACCTCGCTTCAGGCATTTGCGTGACCTCCTGGCGCGAGAGCGCCACTGGTTGATGCGCGCTCGTTTCTGAACCACCTTGTTCGAAGGCGGATTGCTTCCCCGGAACCCCAGCGGGGAGCATCCCTGCCCCCTCCGGTATTCAAACTTGAGTACAGCTATCTAAACACCCAGCGCTCTGTAGTCAAGTTAGACTAGTGACGTGCTCGGGGAGACCTCGCTGCTGGCGAGCGGGCCGCCCAGGTGACAGGAGACGGGTGATGGCCATATCGGTGGTGAGACTTCTCGTGCTGGGCGTCATTCGGATGCGCGGACAGGCGGCGCATGGCTACGCCGTGCATCGCGAGCTCGTCACCTGGAGGGTCGACACCTGGACCCGAGTCAAACCTGGCTCCATCTACCATGCGCTCAAGCAGCTCACGAAGGAGGGGAAGCTCCGAGCCGTCGGCGTGGAGGAGAGCACCGAGGGGCCGGGCAGAACGCTCTATGAGCTGACCCAGGAGGGCGAAGCGGAGTTTCGTGAGCTCCTCGACGCGGCCTTGTCGAGCATCGAGTGGGAGGAGCTCGGGGCGGGGGTCGCATTCATGCAGACGCTGCCGCGACACCACGTCATCCGCCTGTTGAAAGAACAGCACCGCCGAGCCACGGAGATCCACGTCGGCTTGGAAAAGATGGTTCCGATGTTTCCCCACCGCGACCAACCGCCACACACTCAAGACCTGCTCGCGCTGTGGAGCGGAGGAATTGCTGCGACGGCTCGCTGGACCGAAGGGCTGCTCCAACGACTGGAGGCAGGTGAGTATGTGATGGCAGACGACACGAAGCGTCCTCAGTAGCGCGAGGCGAAGTTCCGCGCGATGCCGCTCAGCGGATGCCTTTGAACTGGAAGGCGAGCGCAACCCACGGCATGGCCTGGCTCACCTCCGTGCCCGTGCGGTAGCGGTGGCTGAGGAACCACTGCGAGAGGAGCACCACGGTGGGCGCGTTGAAGAGCCGGTCAGGCTCGTCATGAAAGGTGTAGGAGACGAACGGGCCCACCCGGTGAATGGTGGGGTTGAGCCCGGTGTCCGTCTCTCCGGTCGGGTAGTCCTGGGGCCGGAAGAAGCTACCCGTGGCCGTGTAGCGCAGGCCCACCGTCAGGCGGCCCGCCAGGTAGAGCACGTCCGCGTCGTTGCTCGCCACCCAACCCCCATTGGGGACCACCGCGTCCAGCACCGGCTCATAGAAGACGCGGTCTCCGTCGCGTAGCCGCAAGTCGAAGCTGAAGAAACGAGGGTTGCTGCGCACTGCGATGGGGCCCACCTTGAACTGCAGCATCGCGGCCAGGGTCAGCAAGGAGCCGCTGGAGACATAGTTCGTCCCCCCTACCCCACCGAGCTCCGCCAGGCGCCGGTCGCTCGCGTCCGAGTTGGGGCTGGGGAAGGACTGCAGGTAGTTCAAGTTGCCGAACCAGCCGACCCCCTCGTAGGAGGCGGACAGTTGCAGCATGGGGAACGGCTGGAGCTCCACGCCGAGGCCGCCGCGCACCAGGGCCGGGCTCACGAAGGCCACGGGCCCCAGGCTGACGAAGTTGTCCTTCAGCATGGGCGACTCGCTCTCGTACAGGCGGTAGCGCACCTGGAAGGTGAGGTTGGTGAAGAGTCCCGTGGGGTTCGCGCGCGCGGCGATGCCCACCCTGTAGAAGGTGTGGAGGCGTGGAATCTCCCGCGTGGGCGCATCCTCCTGCCGTGGCACCGCAGCCCCTGGCACCTGCGAGCCCTGGGCGAGCGCTCCCGGGGACGCGAGCACCACCAGCAGCCCCCACAGACATCCACCTGCCACTGCGCTCCTCATTCTCATGATGGTTCCGCCTTCCCGTGCATGTGCGTGAACCTCAGCCAGAGACGAGACGGGAGGCCAAGGCAACGCAGAGCTTCTCCCATCCTGTCAGAGTCGGCGGACTCAGAGTTTCATCCGGTGGAAAAACCATCCCACACCACGAAACGTGTGCAATTCAGGACATTCTGGATATAAAAACAAAGATGCCATTACTCCTCGCGCGGCTGCGTGGAGTGCCCTGGGAGTGGCACGCCCGATGCGCTCTCAATCGCTACCGCCGAGCTCCACGCGGTCCGCGAATGGTCCCCCCCACTCGGGAAACGGCTGCTTTCTCAAAGAGATACAGAACATCATGAAAGTGGAATCCAAGAAGAAGGGAACGACGTCTTCCGCGGTATTTCTGGCGGTAGCCCTGATGGCGGCCTGTGGAGGTGATGATGGTTCCGTCACGAGCCCCCTCTCCACCACCGCTCCGCTGGCGGCCGCAGCCGCGCCTACCGCGGTGATCGATGCGAAGACCCTGACGGATACCACGGCCCCTCTGTTGATTCCGCAGGCCGGGACCCGGACCTACAGTGCTCCGGTCGAGACGGATAGCGGCCATGAGCCGTCCAATTACAAGCCGGCGCCGGTGGTCCCGAAGATCGTGCCTGCCACCAGTGATCCAACGGGAGGCGTGCTGACCTTTGAGCGCGAAACGGCCCCCCTGGAGGGTTGGCACGCCTGGGCGCGCAACGGAGCGGCTGGCACGCATCGCCAGGTGCTGGTCACCGGCGGCTCCTCGGCGGCGGCCAACCGGATCTACACCGTCTTCACCAAGGAGCAGCTGGTCAATGCCATCCGTGAGGCCCGGAACGAGCCCAAGATCATCCGGGTCGTTGGGCACATCGACTTCCGGGTGGATGGGGGCGTGTTCCGGGAGTACACCAGCTACGACGATCTCAAGAACGGAGGCACGCTCTTCATTCCGTCCAACACCACGCTCGTGGGAATCAACGACGCGAATGGCAAACCCGCCAAGATTTCCGGCACACAGATTCTGATCGGCAACGAGAACGCCAACTTCGAGTTGGATTTCAAGGCGTGGGTGGCCGCGGGCAAGAACCCGGACGCCTTCCCGGGTTGGACCCGCAACGTCATCGTCCGCAACCTGGCCATCGACGTCATGTGGGACGTGAACCCGGAGGATTCGGCCAATGCCTATGCCGACGGCATCTGCGTCTCCTGGGCGCAGAATGTCTGGATTGACCACATCACCCTGACGGATCTGCCGACGCCTTCGTCCATGTCCTCGGATACCCGCCATGACGGAGGCCTGGACGTGGTGCGTGGCTCCGATTACGTCACCATCTCCAACAGCCATTTCACCGTGCACGGCAAGATGAGCCTGGTGGGCAACAGCGATGGCGGGCGCCAGTGGAGTGATGAGGGCCGTCTCCATGTCACCTTCACCGGAAACCACTGGGAAGGCGTGAACAGCCGGACGCCGCGCGTGCGCTATGGCCAGGTGCACATCTACAACAACCTGGTGACGGGCGACACCAAGCCGAGCGTCGCCAATGGCACCCTTCCCGCCGGCGTGGCCCCGTCCGACGTCAAGTTCGAGAGCGCGATCGGCGTGGGCTTCAAGGCCGACATCCTGGCGGAGAACAACTATTACAACATGAAGACCCTGAAGCCGAAGGAGGTCTGCGGCAAGTTGGTGGTCGATCATGGCAAGGGAGTGAGCTTCCGCAGCAAGGGAGCCCGCTTCCTCAGCAACAAGGACGACGCAGGCAAGCCCATGACGGCGACGATCGACGTGGAGCTGCAGGGCTGTGACGGCATCCCGGTGGCCAATCTCTGGACGCCGCCCTATGGCTACACCCTGAAGACGGCGGACGACGCCAAGGCAGAGATTCTGGCGAACGTCGGCGCTGGCAAGCTGTAATCCGCCGCGGGCCGGAAACCCAGCCCGCGCTGCCGGAGCAGGAGGCGCTCAAGGCAGGCGCCTCTTCATACGAAGCAGGCCGTAGGCCGCTCGCGCGCCCGGCGGTAGAGCAGCGCGCTGGCCACCAGCAGGGTGAAGGCCATGGCCCCCATGGGCACCGCGACGAGGCGCACCATGGGCGGGTTCACCACGGCCACCTCCACCATCACCCGGACGAACATGAGCGAGGAGGCCAGCATCACCGCCAGCGCGCCCCCCTGACGCAGCTCGCGCGTGGCCCCCCGGGCCCGAGCACCTCCTGCGTCAGCGCGAGCGCCCCCAGCAGGTAGCTGAGCAGCAGCGCCACCTCCGAGGTGAGCCCGTGCGAGCGGCCCTGCCGCACGTCTCCCGCATAGGACACCACCAGCAGCGCCCCCAGCGCCGCGAGCGACAGCAGCATCAACCACGGGCCGAACTGGCGCGCCACCAGCACCGAGGCGGCTCCCGCCAGCGACACCAGCGGGTAGGTGCGCGAGCCGCCGAGGAAGGACTCCCGGCCCTCACGCGGATCCGGCGCCGAATACTCGCGCTCCTGGCCAATGAGGAAGCCCGAGGCCAGGACGAGTCCGAGGGAGAGGAAGGGCTCGTAGGTGTCCATGGGCCTCCTCTATCAGACAGGCCGCGGCCGCTCAGCGGGTCACCTTGCGTGGAGGTCGGGTCAGCCGCAACTCGCCGGACCACATGACCCTGGCTTGCAACATTCCGCTGTACGTGGGCATTGATGGACCGCTCGCGGTGACACTCGGATCCGGAGTATAGGAAGCACCCGCTTCCTCCCAGGCCGGTGTGAGGGAGCACGAACGCACCCAATGGGGGGGCTCACCATCATGACGCTCAAGACGCTCGCTTCCGCCACCACACTTCTACTCACGCTGTCGCCGCTGACCATTGCCTCGGCGCAGTCCGACCTCGATGAGGTCTACGTCTTCGAGGCGGTGGACAGCTACGATACAAAATCGGATAGGCAGTTTTCGGTCACCGGCATCATCCGCGGTGAGCCGACCCCCAAGACCATCGATTTCGACGAATACACCACGTACGCGGAATACGGCAATTTCGTACGCACGTGCGAGCGCCTGTCGCTCATGGCCATGAGCAAGCCCGGCCAGTACCTGCTCGAGGTGCGCCGCACGATGAACTGGGGGGGCTACTATCAACTGACGGGCTGCCGCCTCACCCGCCGCTAGTCCCCCACATCCCGGACACGGACAAGCGGAGGGGCAACATGATGCGATGGATGTGGTTGGCACTCGCGCTAGCGCTGGGCGGTATCCAGCTCGGCTGTGGAGAAGACGCGAACGAGGACTCCGACAGAGACGGAGTCGTGAACAGTGAGGACTGCGACACCACCTCGTCCCTGCGGTGGAGGCGGGTGCAGGCCTATGACGATGCGGACAGGGACGGGCATGGAAGCGGCGAGCTGATCTGGGTCTGCGCCGGGCATAACCTGCCCTCGACCGTCGCCGCCGAGGCGGGCGACTGCGCGCCCACGGACTTCAAGCGGTGGCGGACGCTCGAGGGGCTCTACTACGTGGATGCCGACCAGGACGGCGTGGGCAAGGGCCCCCTCGTCACCGCGTGTGTCGGCGCAGAAGTGACGGGCTACACGCAATCCCAGGGCGAGGACGACTGCGACGACGCGAACCCGCAGGTGTGGGCCGTGCGTATGCTGTTCATAGACGAGGACAAGGATGGCGCTGCGGGCGGCGAGCCCGTGCGGCACTGCATCGGCGCCACGCTGCCTCCGGGCACCTCCGAGACCGCAACGGACTGCGCGCCCCAAGATGCCTCGCGCTACACACCCATCAGCTACCGATTCCGGGACGCGGACGGAGATGGAGCCACCGTGCCCGAGGAGGGCACTGTGTGTAGCAATGGGAAGCTGCCGACGGGCTATCGTCTCGAGCCCGCGGCCCAGACCGACTGCGATGACACCCGCTCGTCCCAGTGGCAGTGGCTCGACCTGTACCCCGACGCCGACGGTGACCTCGTGGGCAGCGAGCCCGCGGAGCAGCGCTGCTCCGGCCTGAATCCAGAGCCCGGCTATGTCCGAACCGCGGGCGACTGCGCTCCAGAGGACAGGAATCGCTGGGAGATGAAGTCCTACTCCTACCGGGACGCGGATGGGGACGGCGCCTGGGCGTCCTCAGGGGGACAGGTGTGCAGCGGCTCTTTCCTCCCAAGCGGATACTCCACCTGGGCCAGCGCCCCCACCGACTGCGATGACACCAACGCGGCGGCGCGCGTTACCTGGAACGTCTTTCCGGACACGGACCATGATGGCGTAGGCGCGGGCTCCAACGAGACGCTCTGCGCGGGCCCCACGCGGCCGTACGGCTACTCGGATAAGGGGACGGACTGCGCACCTGAGGACGCCTCGCGCTGGCAGGGCCTCACCTACCAATACCGCGATGCCGACGGAGACTCCTTCACCGTGGCCGCTGGCGGCTCCCTCTGTGCCGGTACCCATCTGCCCGCGGGCTACACGAATACCTCCAGGGGCAACGACTGCAACGACTCCCGCGCGGACGTGTACCAAGGCATCCAGGCCTACGCGGACATGGACGGAGATGGCGTGGGTGCCGGGAGCGCAGAGTCCTTCTGCACGAACGGCGCCTCTCCTGCTGGCTACTCACTCCAGGGCACCGACTGCGCCCCGGAGGACGCACTGCTCTGGCGGAAGCTCTCCTACAAGTACGTGGATGCTGACGGCGACGGCTACACCGCGTCCTCCACGGGCGAGGTGTGCACGGGCTCGACGCTGCCTCCACCCTATGCCAACACCGCCTCCGGCAATGACTGCGACGACACCGACCCCGCCCTCTACCTCTGGCGCGTCCTCTACCCGGACAACGACGGCGATGGTGTGGGTGCACCTCCTCGCGCCGTGATGTGCCTCGATGATGGCCCCGTTCCCCCGGGCTACTCCATCTACGGGTTTGATCCGGACGACTCCAACCCCGTCGTCTCGCATCCCGCCCAGGACCCGGAACTCGAAGTCCTCCTTTTCGATGATTGAGCTGCCGACAAAGCCGCTCACTCACGAGAAGCCAACACGCCGTCCCACAGCTTCGCCCGGGCGCGCAGAGCGGACACGGCCGCCTCCTGTGCTTCCCTCCAGCGCTCCCGGTCCTCTCCACACAGCCGACACAGGAGCTGCTCCGCCCGGACGCCGTGCTCCTCACCGTCGAGTTGGATGTGCCGCTCCAGGTACAACCGCAGCGAGGAGCACCCGGTGCCCAGCGGCTTCACGGCCGTGAGGATGCGCTCGAAGACGGCGGGGAGCAGGGACTCGCGACCCAAGAGGAAGGCCGCCGCCACCTGATGGGGGCGCAGCCGAGTCGATGCCAGGGTGTGGCTCACGAAGGCCCGCGCCGCCATGGGCGCGTGCTCCAACGCCCTCTCCAGCGAGTGACCGAGACGCAGGGCTTCGAGGAAGCGCAGCACCGCGCCATCGTCCGCGCCCACCTCGCGCATGGCCTCCCGGTACAGGTCGAAGTGGCTCTGGTACACCCCGGGCTGGACCTCATCCGTCTCCTCGCCTAGGACGATCTCGTTGATCATCCGCGCGCACTCGATGTCCGCCGGGGGTGCCCAAGGCACCTCCACACAGGTGAGCTGCCGCTGGAGCGTCTTGAGCAGGCTCATGAAGTCCCACACAGCGAACACGTGGGCACCCATGAAGGTGCGCAAGGCATTCAAATCAGAGAGCCGCTCGTACACGGGATGACGCAGGAGCGCCTGACGCGACTCGTCCGTGGCGGACAGGAGCCTGGAGAGAGAATCAGAATTCATGGGTTGTGCAGGAATGAGCTCAAGCGTAAACGCCCCAGGAGAGAGGCGCTAACCTGCCTCGAATGAATGTCCCCACGGGCGTGCTGGAGCGAAGAAGGTCGCCTTCTCGCGCCTGGCTGGGGCATTGTTCGCACGCCATCCCATGAACAACGACCCCTATGATCTCACTTGTCGGGTGGGAACGTGAAACAGGGAGGTGCTGCGCCGCGCCTACTTCGCCTGACGCCGGGGGGAGACAGAACGCCCCTTGCCGCCTGGCGCGGGGCTGCCGTCGGTGAAGAGGTAGTGCTCGATGATGGGCACCACCTCGCCCAGCCGGCGCTCACGCCACTCCGCGTCGCTCATCTCGGCCCAGCCCTCCAAGGGCAGCAGGGCGAAGGTGGTGAGCAGCAGCGTGCCCACGTGAACCACCGCGGCCTCGGGATCCAACTCCAGGCGGATGCGCCCCTCCTGCTGTCCCTGACGCAGCGTGTCCGCCATGAGGCGCAGCCACGGCTCCACGCCCTGTCTCAGACGCGTGAGCTGCTCTCGGTCCCCGTCCAGCAGCTCGCGCAGCATGACGCGGGCAGCGTGGGGATCTGTGTCGAAGAACTCGCGGATCTGCGCCATGGCCCGCTCCAGCCGCTCCTCACCCTTGCCGGTGAAAGCACCGAGCAGCAGCAGCAGGTGGCGGTTGGAGTGCTCGATGAGGGAGTCGACGACGGCGGCGTGGAGCGCCTCGCGCGAGGGATAGTGGTAGAGGAGGGCCTGCTTGCTGATGCCCACGGCCAGAGCCACGTCGTTGACGGAGATGGCGCCGAAGCCGCGTTGGGCGATGAGGCGGGTGGCCGCCTGGAGGATGCGCTCGCGCGGTTCCGCCACGGGGGCCTTGCCCGCACGAGGCCCGCGAGCCTTCACGTCTCCGGCACTGGAGGGGTGTTTGCGCCGCATGGATATGCGGGGAGAACTATCCCATGGCGCGGGAGGAGCGAAAGTCCGCTAATGGAGGGACGTGTCGCCCGTCCGGGACTCGAGACCCCGCGCAACGGGGAGCGTGAAGTAGAACGTCGTCCCGGCGCCGACCCGGCTCTCGACCCAGATGCGTCCCCCGTGTGAGTCGATGATGCCCTTGACGATCGCGAGCCCGAGTCCAGCGCCACGCTTGTCCGTCCTGCTCGCTTGCCAGAACCGGTCGAACACGTGCGGGAGGTGTTCGGCGGGGATTCCCGGGCCGGTGTCGGCGACCCAGAACAGGGTCTCCTCTCCTCTGGGCTCCGCACCGACCCGGATGTGCCCTCCCGGCGGGGTGAACTTGACCGCATTGCCAATCAGATTCTCCAGCACCTGAATGACCCGGTCCCGATCGGCCCACACCTCCGGTGGCTCGCCATGCAATTCGGGCCGCAGGTCCACGGACACCGCCGACGCAATGGATTCCTGGTTCTCTTGAACCTCGGCCAGGAGCTCCTTCACCGAGACCCGGTCACGTTGGAGCGAGAACGTTCCCTGTTCGATGCGCGTCGCATCGAGCAGATCCCGAATGAGGTGATTCATGCGCATCGCCTGGCGTTGAATCGTGTCCAGGGCCTTGTGGACGGTGCCCTCCAGCGGAGTTCCCATCCGCTGCAGCCGTTGCAACTGAAGGAGGATTCCATTCAGTGGATTCCGGAGGTCGTGGGCGACGATGCTCAGGACATCATCGCGAGACCTCACCGCGCGGCGAAGCGCCTCCTCCGTTTCCTTCAACTGCGTCACATCCGTGTCGACCGCGATCGCTCCAGCGGACCTGCCGCGCTCGTCACGCAGCGGCAGCACCGACTTCATGAGGACCTTCCGGGTTCCGTCGGGGCCCTGGATCCGGATCAACTCACCGATGCTCGTCTCCCCCTTCGATAGCGCGCGGGCGAGAGGCCAATCCTCCGCGGCGAGCGGCTTGCCGGTATCCGCATACCAGCCCTTGGATCCGCGCAGGTCCCACGAGCGCGCGCCGGACCGGCCCCAGATACGCACGGCGGCGGGGTTGGAACGGACGATCCGCCCGGTGGCGTCCGCGATCCGGAGCCCGATGGGTAGAATCTCGAAGATGCCGCTCAAGAGACGCTCGCGCATCCGGAGGGCCTCCTGCGCCTTCATCCGTTCGCTCACGTCCTGGAACACGCCAATCGCGCCGATGATCCGTCCCTCGGCATCTCGGATGGGCCCGGCGCTCCCGAGGATGGGGAGCCGCGAGCCATCCGGGCGCTCGGCGAGGAACTCAGCGCCAAGGATGGTCTCACCGGTTCGAAGCACGCGCGAAGAGAGGAGCTGCTCGCGCGGCACGGGTGTCCCGTCAGGAAAGAGGATGCGGTTGGCGGAGGGAACGCTGCCGAAGAGCTCCACGGCCCGGGGGTTGGAGTAGACGCGCCCGTCGGGTTCGATGAGGATGACGCCGAGAGGCACGGTCTCGAGCACGGCCTGAAGCCAGCGCCGCTCCGCGTCGAGCGCCGAGAGGAGCCGCTCCCGCTCCTGCTCCTGCTCCTTGCGCTCGGTGATGTCGCGGATGAACATGCTCGTCCACTCCGCCCCCTGGCCGTCGAGGAAGATGGAGGAGGAGAGCTCGACGGGGAAGCACCTCCCGTCCTTGCACTTCATCGTGAGCTCACCGCGGAACCGCCCACTGCGGCGCCACTCCTCGAGCGCGACCTGCAGCCGCGGGTCGGAAGGATCGACCACGGCCTGCCAGCCCAGCTTCCGCAGCTCCTCCTCGGTGTAGCCGAGCATCTCGGTACAAGCCCGGTTCGCCATGAGGATGCGCCCATCCGGTGCCGACAAGAGGACCGCATCCATGCTGTTGTCGAAGAGCGCTCTGTAGCGGAGCTCACTTTCACGTAGCGCTTCGCGCATCATCCTGCGCTCGTTCACGTCATGGAGGTACACCGAGAGCGTATGGGCCGCGGGATACGCGTGGACCAGGAACCACCTGCGAGTCGTTGGAGAGAAGGCCTCGAACTCGAGCATCTTCTGCTCCCGCATGGCTCGGCGGCACTCCCGGCCAAGCGTCGAGTCCCACGCCTCCGGGTACTCTTCCGGAAAGAACCTTCCGAGCAGTTCCTCGCGGCCGCGCCCCATGAGCTCCTCCGTCCGCCGGTTGATGTAGGTGAACCGCCACTGCTCATCCACGGCGAAGAACGCGTCCGTGATGCTCTCCAGAACCGCGGTGAGCTTCCTCTCCGCGGCTTCCGCCTGGGTGCGCGCGGCCTCTTCACGGGCGAGACGAAGCGCGGCCTCCTCGGCCTTCCGGCGCTCCGTCGTATCGCGCTGCACGGAGCTGAACTGCACGAGGCGCCCCTGCTCGTCCAGCACGGGGGCGATGCTGATGTCGACATAGAAGGGAGTACCGTCCTTCTTGTAGTTGAGGAGCTCGACCTGGATGGGCTCCCCGCCCTCGAGCGCCGAGCGGATCCGGGCAGTCGCCTGGCGATCCGTGCCCGGCCCCTGCATCATGCGTGGCGACTGGCCGACGACCTCCTCCGCCCGATACCCCGTCATGCGGGTGAACCCCTCGTTGGCGTAGACGATCCTGGGCCCGGGATGCTCCAACGGATCCGCCTCGGTGATGAGGACGGCATCGTTCGCGTTGGTCACGACCGACTCGAGGCTCCGCAGCCGCATTTCGGCGCGCCGCCTCGCGGTCACGTCTCGAAAGACGATGGTGAGTCCGTCCGGCGAGGGATAGGCGTGAACCTCGAACCAGACATCCGCGGGCGCAAAGAAGTCCTCGAAGTGGACGGCGCACTGCTCCCGCATGGCTCGAAGGTATTCGCGTTCGAAGCGCGAGCCCTTCAGTGTCGGCAGGACCTCCCAGACGGACCTGCCGAGCAGCGGCCCCTCCCCTCCCAGGGCGTAGGCCACCCGCTGCGCGGCCTCGTTCACGTAGGTGTAGCGCCAGTCCTTGTCCAGGGAGCAGAACGCGTCGGTGATGCGCTCGAGGATCCGGGTGACGCGCTCCTCGGCTGCTTCGGCCCGGGCCCGCTGCCGCTCGAGCTCCGCCTTCGCCTCGCGGAGCTGGCGGCGGACGAACCCGGTCACGTCCTCGACCTTGTGAATGATGAAGGCGACCTCGCCGTGCGCGTCCAGCACGGGGGTGTTCAGCGGGCTCCAGAACCTCTCCTCGAATCCGCCCTCCTTCCGGGGAAGGTCGTACCTCTGCATCGCCATGGCATCCGGTTCACGGCTGGCGAGCACGCGCTCGAGCGAGCCCCGGAGGTTCCGCACACCGGTGGCCGAGGACTCGGCGGGGTTGGCGGGAAAGACCTCGAACAGACCGCGGCCCAGGATTTCCTGACGCTGTGTCAGGGTCGTACGGAGGTACGCATCGCTCACCGCGATGATCGTGAAGCGCGGTGCATCAGGAGAGAGGACGAGGAAGGGCTCCGGGGCCGCCTCGAACAAGGCCCGGAAATCAGGAGCTCGACCACCATCCTCGGACATCGCATGGACCTCCCAACGCCTGGACTCCACCAGGCGGGGACACGAGGAGCGGCACCCAGCAGGGCACTTCGGCCTCCCCCTGTTCAATTCCAATTTGATGCGGTCCGCGTGCAGAGGGGAGGGTACGTGCAGGCCCCCCTCAGGGGACGGCGGAGAAGGGAGAGATCGAGCCGTCCTACGGTCCTCGGCCCATGCGCTCGTTCAAAGAATTTGGGAAACCTCCGCTCGCTCCGTCGCCCGCTCCGGCAGCGGAGGTGGAGACGGTAGACACCCGTGGTGACTGCAGTCTCCAGGGAAACTGGTGACGGCAGTCACCACCCTGGCCCCGGGAACGGGCGGCCCCCAGAGGGAGCTGTCCTCGCCCTGAGCCTGGCACAACGGGTGCAATGGAGGCTCTCCATCACCGGCATAGGAGAAACCCCATGAAGGTCGCCCCTCCCACTCACCCCCTCATCAATTCCAACTTCAACGCCAACTCCGTGAAGGATGTTCAGGGCGAGAACCTGAGCAAGCTCTCCGATGGCGTGCGCAACGGCTCCATCACCGCCAACGAGGCCAAGACGCTCCTCAAGAATGAGGCGACCTTCTCCAAGATCGCCCAGCAGGCCAACGCCGATGGCAAGATCTCCGCGCAGGAGTCGAGGGAGCTGAAGCAGCTGTCGAAGTCTCTCGGCAGCGACATCGATCGGGCCGCCAGCAACAACCAGCGTGACCTCTTCCTCCCCATCAGGGGAGGCCCGCAGACGACGAGGACGACGCAGGCCAATCAGCTCGAATCCATCGCCGAGGGTGCCAAGAAGGGCTCGCTGAGCTTCAACGAGCTCAACGAGCTCAGCGCCCAGCAGATGGGCATCGCCGACCTCCGTTCCAGCGGCCCCCTAGGCTCCGGCACGCTGGGCTTGAATAGCGAGGTCAAGCTCGCCCAGCAGCAGGCGGAGTTCGACATCGACAAGGCCAAGGATAACGGCCTGGGCAAGGAGAGGCTGCTAGGCCCCCTCCTGAACAAGCCTGATGTCATCGGCCCCAAGATCAATCTGCCCAAGGAGGATGTGAAGCCCTTGGCGAATCCCGCCCTTACGATGATTGCATAGGGGCCGTCCCTATACGCGCTGCTGACGTGCCTCGGGCTCATCCATGTCGATGGGCCCCTGACTGGGGCCGAGCGTCATGGCGCAGTCGTCGCACAGCCAGAACCGGACAATCATCCCGTTGTCACCGTTGGAGATGTACGACGAGCCGCTCACGGCGCCCCCCTCGGGTTTCTTGCAGGAGAGACACACGTGCTGCTGGAACTTCTGGGAATGGGACATCGTTGACCTCACGTGAAAAAGAGAAGGGGATCAGGCGCGCCGAGGCTCAGCTGATGGCCATCTGGTAGCCACCGTTGGGGTTCGAGCGGAGGAAGTGCTCCATCTGCCGCGGGGTGATCGTCTTCACGTTCGCGTCGGCCGGGTCACGGACGATGAAGTTCCCCTTGGAGTCGATGCCAGCCACGGTGACGTAGTGGCCCGAGGTGCGGCCCTCGTTCTGGTGCGGCGGCATGGCGTGGTAGTCGCCGTTGGCCACCACCATCTTGCCGGCCTTGAGCTGCTCGGCCATCCACTGGACGTTGGGGCCTGGGCCCTTGGTGACGCACTTCTTGTCCATCGCCTTGGCCATTCGGGCGATGCCGTTCACGTCCGTGCCGTTGGAGCCAGTGCCGCCCGCCTTGCCCAGGTGCATGATGAGCTGCGCGTCCGTCATGTTCTTGCCGTAGCCGAAGGCCCGGGCAATCTGCGCCATGGACGTGGGGCCACAGTTCGCCCCGCCATTTGAGTAGTTGCCGTCCTTTCCCTTCGGGTTGTACTGGCTGATGTGCGGCACCTTGCTCGCGTCCACCGGACCCTTGTCCGTGATGGGCGTGGCCGGACCCGCCGGGTTGATGTCCACCGGATTCGGCTTGTTGGACGGCTTGAAGCCATCATCACTGGGGCCGAGCGCGGCCGGCAGCTTGAGCGTGTCCCCGGAGATGATGAGGTTCGGATTGGTGATCTTCGGGTTCAGGCGGGTGATTTGATTGATGATGTCCCAGTGGGAGCCCTCCATGCCCTTGCTCTTGAGCTGGGAGGCGAGGCCCCAGAGGGTGTCACCGCTCTTGATGCGGTAGTCGGACCCGGCGCGCGGACTGGAGGGGCTCTTCCCCGGCTTGGAGGAGTCACCGCCCGGAGCGGTGCTGTCGGGCACGGGGCCGGTGCTCGCCGGCGTCTTGCCTCCGGGGAACAGCCGGTTGATGTGGCCTTCGATGAGTCCCTGGTACTTGCGGCCGAGCGAGTCGTTCATGTTGCCGGCGCCACGGTGCCACTCGCGCGCGGCGGCCATGCTGCTGCCGTGCTTCTTGCTCAGCTCGCCGATCGTCTTCGCGAGGAACTCCACCTGCTTCTCCGGCGGAATCGTCTTCGCGCTGGCGCCACGGCCCACCTGCATCCCCGACCACTTCTCGAACGAGGGCAGCAGGCCGTTGTCGTCCAGGCCGATGAGCCCGTGGCCCGTGCCATCGCGGTGCACGCCGTGGTTCTTGAACGAGGACTCCTGCGCGATGATGCCGGCAACCACCTTCGGATCCGCGCCGTACTTCTTCGCGTACTGGTTGATGTAGGGCCAGAGCTGCTGGAGGTTGAGCTGTGCGTCCCGGCTCTGCGGGAGCCTTGCGGTCTTGGAGCTCTGGGTACGGGCAGTCGAGTGACTATCGACTCGAGGGCCAGTCATAGGCGGACTCCTTGAAGGGAAATGAGGTACGGTTTGCGAGAGGATTATCGACAGCCGGAATTTCGAGTTGCTTCATACCGCTCAATCACAAGCAACTCCTCCAGCCCGCCCAATCAAAGACAAAAAAAACCCATACACCCACCTCCAGGGAACCCGGAGGACGTGAGCGCTCGGTGTACGAGGCCATGGGGGCCTCGACTCCAGGACACACGCCGGGCCCGGGTGGCGCATTTCGGCCGGATTGATTTCCGGACCGCGTGCCAACCCCACGGAATCAGGGCACTTCCGGTGTCTGTCGCGGCCCTCCGTCAGGAGGACGTCGGGTCGCGCATGGCGGAGCGGATGCTCAGATCGAGCTGGCTCTGGAGCTCGAGCAGGAGGCTGCCGAGCGCGGGCGTGTCCACGCCAATGCGGGCCGCGAGGCGCACGCGGACCTCCTCGCGCAGCGTCTCCCGGGTCTGAGCCAGCCAGCGCTTCACCGTGGAGCGGTCCACGCGGTAGGCGCGGGCAATCTGGGCCGTCCCCACGCCCTCCACCAGGTGCAGCCGCAGCAGGGTCCGGCCCCGGGGCTCCAAGGCCGTCAGCGCCTCCTGGAACGCCTCGGTGAAGTCCTTGCGGTAGCGATCCTTGATGTAGCGCCGGTCGGCCTCGTCGAGGGGAGCGGCGGCCTCCTCGAGCCGGGCGTCGTCCAGGTCGAACGACAGCTTCCGCTCACGCATCATGTTCAGGGCGGTGCGCAGGGCGGCCACGCGGAGCCAGGCCAACAACGAGCCCTGTCCCGAGTAGTCGGCGATGCGGGGAGGACGCTCTCCACTGGGGACGAAGAGCTTCACGCGCAGAAGCTGGAGGGCCTCGTCCGCCGTGGCCCCATCCATCCCCCGCTGCAGCAGGGCCTTGCGGAGCTGGGGGACGAAGCGCGTCTCGAACTCCGCGAGCGCCTCCGCCTCACCCCGCGCGCACGCGCTCGCGAAGGCCCGCTCTTCCTGATGCTCCGTGTCGCTCATCGTCATGGCCGCCCACGTCGGCTATCCTCTTCCTGGCATGGACTGCTTCGACACGCGACAACTCTTCGCCTTCGCACAGGGCGAGTTGGGCGCCGAAGCTGCCGTGTCGGTGGAAAAACATCTGGATGACTGCACCGTCTGTCGAGCGCTCCTGGCGGAAGCCGCTCGTGTGAGCGGCGGCCCGGAGTCCCAGCCCTCCGAGCCTGGGCAGCCGACCGGACGAGCGGTGCAACCCTGGCTCGCGAAGGGCGCCCTGCTCGGGCGCTATGTGGTGCTCGAGCGCATTGGCGCTGGGGGCATGGGCGTCGTCCATGCCGCGTACGATCCCGAGCTGGACAGGCGGGTCGCGCTCAAGCTCATCCGCATCGACTCGACGAGTCCGGCGCGGCGGGAGCAGGCACAGGCCCGGCTGCTGCGGGAGGCCCAGACCGCCGCCCGTGTCGTCCACCCCAACGTCATCACGATTCACGATGTGGGGCGGTTCGGCGAGCACGTGTTCCTGGCCATGGAGCTCGTGGACGGCACCACCCTGCGCGCGCACATGACACCCGGGAAGGAGCGACGGGACTGGCGCGAGGTGCTGGGGCTGTTCCTCCAGGCGGGACGAGGGCTCTCGGCGGCCCACGCGCAGGGGCTCGTCCACCGCGACTTCAAGCCCGACAACGTCCTGGTCGGCCGGGACGGACGCGTCCGCATCACCGACTTCGGCCTCGCGCGCATCGCCGAGGACCTGGGTGGCCCCCCTGAGTCCGTGCCCCCTTCGGCCCTGCACGGCCTTGACGGCGTGACACTCACGCGCTCGGACATGGTGGTGGGCACGCCGGCGTACATGGCCCCCGAGCAGAAGCGCGGGGAGAGGTCCGATGCCCGCGGCGACCAGTACAGCTACTGCGTCGCGCTCCACGAGGCCTTGTATGGGAAGCGCCCCTTCACCCCGGATCCGGCGGCCAGCCCCGGGAGCGAAGACGCGAAACGCTCCGGAGTGCCGGCATGGGTACACCGGGCCATCCTCCAGGGACTCTCGGAATCACCGGAGGCGCGCCACGCCTCCATGGACGAGCTCCTCCGGCGGCTCAGCGACGCGCCAGGTGCGAAGTGGCGCCGGGTGGGTGCAGCCGCCGCCGCGGGGCTGGTGCTCGTCGCGGGGGGAGCGGCGCTGCACCGGTCCACGTCGGGTGACCCCTGCGGAGGCAGTGAGCAGGCGCTCGCCGGCGTCTGGGACGCACCTCGGAAGAGCGCGGTCCAGGCCACCTTCGCGTCGAGCCCCCTGCCCTTCGCGGCGAGTGCGTGGCGCGAGGTGGAGCGCACGCTGGACGCCTACGCGCGCGACTGGGTGGCGGCGAGCCACGAGGCGTGTGTCGCCACGCATGTGAAGGGCCACCAGCCGGAGCGGCTCCTCGACCGGCGCGTCATCTGCCTGGACCAGCGGCTCAAGGATTTGTCAGCCGTGGTCGACACGCTGGCGGCGGCGGATGCCCAGGTCATCCAAAACGCAGTGCGCGCGGCCCATGGCCTGGAGAGCCTGGCCCCCTGCGCGGACATCCCGACGCTCGCCTCACCGGAGCCACCGCCCTCGGATGAGGGGACGCGGCGCCGGATGGAGGAGCTTCGCGCACGGCGCGCCGCGGTGCGGGCGAAGCTGAACGCCGGCCAGGTGAAGCCCGCGCTGGAGCTCGCCACGGAGGTGGCCCGGGAGGCTCACGACGTGGGCCATGGCCCGCTGGAGGCCGAGGTCCTCGCGCTCCTCGCGGAGACGCAGGCCCAGGCGCGTCAAATCCGGGAGGCCATCCGGACGTGGCACCGGACCATCCAGGTCGCGGAGTCGAGCCGGCACGACCGGCAGGCCGCGGAAGCGTGGGCCGCGCTGGTCCGCCTGCACAGCTTCGAGGAGGCGAGCCTGGACCCGGACGAGGAGGTTCCCCGTCACGCGGCGGCGGCCCTGAAGCGCCTGGGTGGAGATGCCCGCATCGAGGCCATGCTGTCCCGGAACCTCGTCAGCCTTCACCGGGCCCGGGGCAGGCTGACCGAGGCGCTGGTGGAGAGCCAGCGTGCGCTCGCGCTGGCGCGGAAGACCTACAGCGAGAAGGAGCCGGAGCTCGCCACCGCCCTGCTCGGCCAAGGACAGATTCTCGGGCTCCTGGAACGTCACGAGGAAGGACTGCCCTTCCTCCTGGAAGCGGAGTCCATCTACCGAAAGACATACGGCCCGGAGCACCCCAACCTGGCGGTCGTCCTGGATACGCTCGCCGTTCACGAGGTGCGGGCTGGCAACGCCGCGCGCGCGCTGGAGTACGCGGGCCAGGCCCTGGCCATCTACCAGCGGGTCCATGGCGACGAGCACCTGATGACGGCGGGCACGCTCCACAACCGGGGCGGCATCCTGCTCGAGCTGGGCCGTGCGGAAGAGGCACTCCGGACGTTCGAGCGCGCGGCCCGGATTCGAGAGAAACAACTGGGGCCCGCGGACCCGAAGTTCGCCTCTTCCCTGTCCGGCATGGGACGTGCGCTCGCGAAGCTGGGGCGCTACCAGGAGGCGGCCGAGCACCACCAACGCGCGGTGGACATCCGGGAGAAGGCCCTGGGGCCGGAGAGCCTCCAGGTGGCCATCGATCTGCTGGGGCTGGGCAGCGACTTCGTAGAGATGAGCATGCCACGCAAGGCACTCGCCCCACTCGAGCGCGCAATAGCCATCTTCGCACGCGCACCGGCAGGGACAGAGGATGAGAACCTGGCGGATGCACGGTTCGCTCTGGCCCGGGCGCTCGCGAGCGAGCCACGAGACCTGGAGAAGGCGCGCCAGCTCGCGAGCGCCGCCCTCGATGCCTACCGACGACTCCCCCAGACGCGCGCTCCGACCCGCGAGCAGCTCGAGCGGTGGCTGGCCGAACATGGCGGCGCGCCCCGCGGTCCCATCGCAGCGGAGCGGTGACAGCGCGCTCAGAGCCGCAGCTTCTTCCCCGTGGTCTTTCCGGCGCGGATCTCCACTTCGATGACGGTGGAGATGTCCTTGTCCTCATTGACGAGCTTGAGCTGGTGCCGCCCCACGGGGAGGGGGACCTCGATGAGGGGCGTAGCTCCCAGCTTCCGACCCCGGAGATAGACGTAGGTCCGGGGCGTGGTGTCCAGGGACAGCCGTCCCCTGGCGCGCTTCGTCACGCGAGCCACCTCGGCCGCGGACAGGGGCTCCGCAGATTCCGGGACGGGAGCCTCGGCCACGAGGGCCTCGGGCGGGAGCGGCTGCGGAGGGGCGGCCAGCTCGAGAATCACCACGGTCCGCTCACCCGGTTGGGACAGCTTCACCGGACGTTCCACGGGCTCCCTGCCCTCGAGCAAGGCCTTCACGAGGTGCTCGCCCGGGGCGAGCGTCTCGAGCGTCAGAGGCGAGACTCCCACCTCCTGACCGTCCACCGAGATTCGAGCGCCAGGGGGAGCCGTCTCGATGGTGAGCACGGGCGGCTTCACGGGCGTGGGCGGGCGCTCGGCGACGGGGGGCGCATGGACGATGGACGGCTCGACGGGCGACGCGCGCAGGGCGAAGAAGACCCCGGTGATGGCGAGCAGCGACACCCCGGCGGCACCGGCGAGCCAGGGCCAGCGGCGCCAGCGGGGAGCGGGCAGCTTCAAGGTGAGCTCTTGGGTCCCGGTCACACGTGCCGGCATGGACGACCCGGACTGGCTGCGCCCCGCGACCCTGCGGACGCTCGAGGGGGTGAGCTCCCCGACGCGCGCCGTCTCCAGCAGCCGGGCGCGCTCCTGGATGCGCTCGCCGAAGAGCTGCATCATGAAACGAGCCATCTCACAGCTGTCCGGCTCCTTGGGCTGGCCGCGCAGCCACTCCGTCAACGCCGCATGGAAGTGACGGGCGCTGGCATAGCGCTGGGCGGGCTGACGCGCGAGGGCCCGGGAGATGATGCGGCTCAAGGACTCGGGAACGCGCGGGTTGCGCTCGTGGGCGATCGGCAGCGGCGTCCCGTCGGCCAGCATGTTCATCGCGGCGAGCGACTCGGTGGAGGGGAAGAGCCGCGTGCCCGTCACCAGCTCGAAGAGGACGATGCCCAGCGAGAAGATGTCGCTGCGACCATCGAGCGGCTCGCCTCGCGCCTGCTCGGGCGACATGTACGCCGCCTTGCCACGCACCTGGCCCACCTGGGTCTGGGTCTCACGGTTGGCGGCCTTGGCGATTCCGAAGTCCAGGAGCTTCACCGTGCCGTCGTAGGTGACCAGGATGTTCTGCGGCGACACATCCCGGTGGACGATGCCGAGCAGGGCCCCATCGGGCCCCTGCTTCGCGTGGGCATAGGCCAGGCCCTCGGCGGCGTCCGCGACGAAGCGCACCGCGAGGGCGAGGGGCAGCAGCTTCTTCTGACGCGCACAGGCCCGGGCGATGGAGGTCAGGGTCTCGCCCGCCAGGTACTCCATCGCGATGTAATAGGCCCCTTCTTCCTCTCCCAGCTCGAAGATCTGGACGATGTGAGGGTGGTTGAGCTGAGCGGCGAGCCGGGCCTCATCGAGGAACAGTCCCACGAACTCCGTATCCGAGCTCAGCTTCTCGACGAGGCGCTTGATGGCGACGAACTTCTCGAAGCCCCGCGGCCCGGTCTGCCGCGCCAGCCAGATCTCCGCCATGCCTCCCACGGCGAGCCGCGCCAACAGCTGGTAGCGACCCACAGTCACCCCTTCCCGCCAGATGACGAAGCGCTGGGTGTCACTCTCCGAGGTCCAGGTGTGGAGGTCACGCACGGGACGCGCATTCTTCATCCCGCCGGGTCACTGTCAATTCAGTGTTTTCCTATCATTCCATTATTCTCAATAAAGGGGGTGGTTTCCCTTCATCGACTTGTCACACCCACCATCACCTTTCCAATCTCCATCCGTCACGTGCTTGATTGCTTCTTAAGAAATCAATCCGAGAGCCCGTGGAGATTCCCTCTCCCCCTGGGAGAGGGCGAGGGTGAGGGTCTTCCCCCTGGACTGCGTCAGGATCACCCCTGCGCACCGTGGCCTACGTGTGCCTGGGACTGGCGGCAGGAGCGGGCGCGGTGGACAGCCTACGCCGTGGAGTTCGAGCCCTGAGCGGCCACGCCGGGGCACGGCTCAGTTGTCAATGGGAATCCGACTAGCCCTGGCGCCACCTGTATTTCCCAGGATTGGATCACTCCCGCGCCATAGCAGGAAAACAAGTTCACCATTCCCGCGCCCGGTACGAGGAGCACGCGTGGGAATCACACGATGGGCTGCCTCCCAGGCCATGGGGCGGAGAGCAGCCCAACACTCTCCGTCTGGCATTGCCGATGCTCAGGGCTCGCCGCAGGAAGAGGCGCCCTTCCCGAAGCGCTCACCGTGGCGCCAGGAGCGAGAGTCCAGATGCACATGTGGAACAAGGGTCTGGTGGCGGCCGTTCTGGTGGTGGGAGTGGGAGCCGGGTGCGGTGGCACTGAGCAGGAGGCCCAGAACGAGTCGAGTGGCTCCCCTGTGCTGGCGCAGTACCTGAATCGTGGCACGGAGCTGGAGGCGTTGGACGGCGACAACCAGTGCCCAAGTTGGAAGTTCTGCAAGGAGCTCGACGGCAACAAGAACATCACCCACGTCTTCTTCGACTTCCCCTCCAAGAAGGACCTCGAACCCGGGAAGGACTACAAAGTCTACTCATACACGGACCAGCGGGGCTGGGAGGAGGTCACCGACCGTGTGAAGGACCAGGGCGGACCCTGCGATGAGCTGGGCCTGTCCTACCGGTTCGAGCTGCCGGGCCCGGATCGTCATGCCAAGGTCTGTGTTGCCTTCAAGGACAGGAGCTACAAGGTCGAGTTCGGCCACAAAGAAGATGGGTTGTGTAAGAAGGACGGCGAGGGCAAGTGCAAGGACGAGGACCACGCCCTGTAGTTCGAGGGTGTGTCGGCGGGCTGCTTCAAGCTCGAGGTGGGTGCTACGGTACCCCCACCCAGGCGGCCAGAGCGCCGTGGGGTGAAACCCTGGAGTTCGAGCATGAGGCCGCCCGAGGAAGTGCATCCACGTCTGTCCCTGCCACTGACCGCGGAGGGCTACGCCGCGGCCAATGAAGCCTTCCGGCGTTGCTGGTCAGTGGACCGTGCGGAGGTGCTGTCCTTCCTCCGCGCCCATCCGCCCTCCATCGGAGCCGAGGGACTGAACGTGCTGGGTGTTGGCGTCGGAGACGGCTCCTTCGACCTCCAGCTCATCGACACCCTGCACTCGCTGGTCGGCGACGTGCCCCTCTCCTACGTCGCCGTCGAGCCCAACGAGGCGCAGCTCGACGGCTTCCGCTCGCGAGTGAGTGGGGCGCCGAAGCGAAACACCCAGTTCACCTTCCTGGCGCTCCGGGCCGAGGACTACGTGCCGGAGCGACGCTTTGCGCTCATCCACTACATCCACTCGCTCTACCACATGCCTGGTGGCGAGGAGCGCCTGCTCCGCATGTCGCTGGAGCACCTGCGTCCCGGCGGCAGGTTGCTGATTGCCCTCTCCTCGGAACGAGGCGGCATCTACCAGCTCATGCAGCGCTTCTGGAACGAGCTCGACTACAGCTTCTCCACCGGTGGGCTGTTCGGCCAGGAGAGCCTGCGGGAGTTGTTCGAGCAAAACGCCATCCCCTATCGCTATGAGCTCTACCCTCACGTGTCCATCGACGTGAGCGCCTGCTTCGAGCCGAAACCGGAGCTGGGCAGGAACCTGCTCAACTTCCTGCACCAGGCGGATATGCAGCGCGCTCCCGAGTCGCTACGCCAGCGGGTGCTCGACGCCCTGGCGGAGCTCTCGCACGTCGTCGAAGGCCGACGCCTGCTGCCCCACCCCAGCGGCGTGTTCACAGCGTCCACGTCATGAGTGAAGCTCGCGCACCCATGAGACGACATGCACCGTCCGCCGAGCGCAACCGCGAGCCCATCCTCGCCATCCTCCGCGAGCTGCTGCCCTCGCGAGGCACCGTGCTCGAGGTGGCCAGCGGCACCGGCCAGCACGCCGTCTTCTTCTCCCGCGCCTTCCCGGGACTCGTATGGCAGCCCACGGACGCAGACCCCACCGCCCTGGAGAGCATCGAGGCATGGCGTCGGGAGGAGGGCCCTCCCAGCTTGCGCTCGCCCCTCGTACTGGATGTCAGCACCGCCCCCTGGCCCATGGAGTCCGCGGACGCGATGGTCTGCATCAACATGATCCACATCTCGCCGTGGGAGGCATGCCAGGGATTGATGCGCGGTGCCGCCCGGGTGCTCTCGCCCGGCGGGCCGCTCATCCTGTATGGCGCGTACTTCATCGAGGGCCGGCCCACCGCGCCGAGCAACCTCGCCTTCGATGCCTCACTGCGCGAGCGCAACCCGGCCTGGGGCGTGCGCGAGCTGGGCGCCGTCACGGCGGAGGCGCGGGCGAACGGCTTGGAGCTCGACCGTGTCGTTGACATGCCGAGCAACAACTTCACCGTCGTCTTCCGCCAGCGCGGCGGGTGAGATGCGGAGCACGCCCGCCAGGCCGGACCCCTGAGACGCGACCCTCAGTCCTCCGTGTCCTCGTGAAGCGTTCGCGTGAGCTCCTGCAGCGTCGCGCGCAGACGCACGAGCTCACCGATGGAGAGCTTCGTCTTACAAAAGAGGGCCTGGGGGATTTCCCGGGCCTTCTGTTCGAGGCGCTTGCCCTCGGCGGAGAGGAAGACCTCGACGACGCGCTCGTCCGCGCTGCTCCGCCGTCGCTCGACGAGCCCTCGAGCCTCGAGGCGCTTGAGCAGCGGCGTCAGCGTCGCGGAGTCAAGGTAGAGCCGCTCCCCGATACGCGAGACCCGCGCACCGTCCTCCTCCCAGAGCGTGAGGAGGACGAGGTACTGGGGATAGGTGATGCCGAGTTCCTCGAGCAGCGGTTGATACGCCCCCGTCATCGCACGCGACGCCGCGTGGAGCGCGAAGCAGAGCTGGTTCTCGAGTCGAAGAACGTCGGTCATCGGTCGAGTCTACTCTAGCCCTCGCTCAGGCGAGGCGCACGTCCACCGCGATGTTGCCGCGCGTCGCGTTGGAGTACGGGCACACCTCGTGGGCAGCGCGCAGGAGGGACTCCGCCTGCTCGCGCGGAAGCTCGGGAATCGAGGCAACGAGCTCCACCGCCAGTCCGAACCCCTGCCCCACCGGGCCAATCGTCACATGGGCGGTGATGCTGACCGGCCCCGTGGTGACCTTCTTCGCACGAGCGACGTGACCGAGGGCGCTCCCGAAGCACGCGGCGTAGCCGGCGGCGAAGAGCTGCTCGGGGTTGGTGCCCGCACCGTTGCCGCCCAGCGCCCGCGGGGGGGCCAACGCCACATCCAGAAGTCCATCATCGCTCTTGGCGCGCCCATCACGCCCCGCCGTAGCCGTGGCGACCGCAGTGTAGAGGCGCTTCTCGAGAACCACAGGTGACTGGCTCATGCGTTTTCTCCTGATGGGAGCGTGTCCCGTTCGAGGCGTGGAGCCCTTGGCCCCTCGCCATGGACTGAATCTAACCCCAACAGCACCGCTTGCAACTAAATCGTGCACGATTCTTAATCTTGCGCTGAGTGATGGCCGGCCACACCCTCAGCGAGGGTGGGAATCGCCCCACGTACAACAATGTTGGGCCATCAAAAAGATTCACCCATCCAGAACCCGCCAGCGAGCGGCCCGTTGAGCACACGGCACCGACTCGGATTCAGCCTTGTCGCGGGCTGCTCCCGGGTCGAAAACCGAGCCATGCACGGACCTCTCCCGCTGATGAGAAACACCTTCGTTCACGTGCTCCTCCCGCCCCTCGGGCTTCTGGGGACGCTGCGCCACGGCTCGGCCGGAGCGCATGTCCAGGCACGGAGCTGAGGGCCACGAAATGCCCGAACAGAATCCGCGGAGATGGGCGGGACACGCGTCCCCGGATGAGGAGCTTGCACGGCTCCTCATCGAGAGCATCGACAACTACGCCATCTTCATGCTCGACCCCTCGGGACGCGTGGAGAGCTGGAACAGCGGTGCGGAGCGAATCAAGGGCTACAGCGCAGGGGAAGTCCTGGGGCGGCACTTCTCCCTCTTCTACCCGCCTGGGGAGATCATCGCCGGCAAGTGCGAGTACGCGCTGCGGTGCGCCACGGAGCAGGGGCGTTTCACGGATGAGGGCTGGCGCCTGCGCAAGAATGGCGAGCGGTTCTGGGCCAGCGTGACCCTCACCGCCATGCGCGACGCCACGGGCCAGCTCCGCGGGTTCGCCAAAATCACGAAGGATCTCACCGAGCGCCGCCTGGCTGAGGAGCAGCTGCGCCGGAGCGAGGAACAGTTCCGGCTGCTGGTCTCGGGCGTGAAGGACTACGCCATCTTCATGCTGGATACCGAGGGACGCGTGCTGACCTGGAACTCCGGCGCCCAACGCATCAAGGGATATGAGGCTCGGGAGATCATCGGGCAGTCCCTCAGCCGCTTTTACACGGACGAGGCGGTGGCCCTGGGCAGGCCTTGGGATCTGCTGGGCGAGGCCGCGAGGCACGGGCGCGTCGAAGACGAGGGCTGGCGTGTCCGCAAAGACGGCTCCCTCATCTGGGCGAACGTGGTCATTACCGCCGTGTACGACGAGACGGGAAAGCTGCGGGGGTTCGCCAAGGTCACGAGGGACCTCTCCGAGCGTCGCAAGGTCGAGGAGCGCCTGCGGCGGAGCGAGGAGCGCTTCCGGCTGCTGGTCTCGAGCGTGAGGGACTACGCCATCTTCATGCTGGATACGGACGGGCGCGTGATGACCTGGAACGAGGGGGCGGCGAGTATCACGGGCTACACGGCCAAGGAGATTGTCGGCGAACCCGTCGCCCTCCTCTACCCGCCAGAGGAAGTAGCCAAGAACAAGCCAGCCCTGGACATCGAAACGGCGAAGCGGGAGGGCCGCCTCGAGGAAGAGGGGTGGCGCCTGCGCAAGGACGGCACGACCTACCAGGCGCGCGTGACCCTCAGCCCCGTCTATGACGCGACGGGTGCGCTGATGGGTTTTGCCAAGGTGACCCGCGACCTCACCGAGAGCAAGCGAGCGGAGGATGAGCGGGTCCGGCTCGCCCAGGCGCAGGAAGCGATCCGGATGCGCGACGAGTTTCTCTCCATCGCCTCGCACGAGCTGAAGACACCGCTCACCGCGCTCCAGCTCCAGCTCCAGAGTATGAGGGAGCGCCTGGATGCTGTGGAGCCCAAGACCCATGCCAAGCTCGAGCGTGCGGTTCGCAGCACCGAGCGGCTGTCGGACCTCATCGAGAAACTGCTCGATGTCTCGCGGCTCTCGAGTGGTCAGCTCACGCTCCACCTGGAGCGGTTCGACCTGCTCACCGCCGTGAATGACGTCACCGAACGCCTGCGCGAAGCAGCGACCCACGCCTCCTGCGAGGTCCGGCTCCAGAGCGGACAGCCCATCGAGGGGGACTGGGATCGCCTCCGCATCGAGCAGGTCCTCACCAACCTCTTGTCCAATGCGTTCAAGTACGCGGCCGGAAGCCCCATCGAGCTCTCGGTCTCGCGGGAGGGGCCCGACGCGCGCCTCGTCGTCACCGACAAGGGGCCCGGCATCCCAGAGAAGGACCTCCCCCGGCTGTTCGGCAGGTTCGAGCGCGCCGCGTCGATACGCCACTACGGCGGACTGGGCCTGGGGCTTTACGTGAGCCGGGAGATTGTCGAAGCCCATGGCGGGAGCATCTCCGCCAGCAATCAGCCCGGGGGGGGTGCCTGCTTCACGATCCGACTGCCGGCGGTGCCTCCCGCCCAAGGCGAGACCGCTTCCCGTCCTGAGTGACGCGCTCCCCGCGGCTCAGCGCTCGGGGCTCAGGATGATGTGCAGCTCCTCGAGCATCTCCTTCTCGGCGGCTTGAAGCCGGCCGTCGCACGCGATGAGCGCGCGGGCCGCCTCGAAGACCTCGTCCGGGCGGTCACGCAGGAGCGCCAGGTCCGGAGCCGGTGGGGCGGCGTTGCCCTCCAGCAACTTCTTGAGCGCGGCGATCTCCGACTCCGGAACACCCCAGCTCCGCGCCGAGCCCAGGATGGTCCCCACCTCCTGCAGGTCCAGCTGACCATCACTCCAGGCGAGCTGGAGCATCAGTTTGAGCACCTCGATGTTGAAGTCGTCTTCCGCGGTGAGCTTGGCCATGTGGGTTCTCCGTGGCGCCCCAGCCTCGCCGTTGAACAGCGGTCAGTAAAGCCCCACCCTCTGCCCACGAGCCGACACCTCCCCCCAGGGTCAGGTCCGCGTAAAGCCTCCATTCCCAGCAATCCCAAGCACGCGGAGGCCGTGGCCTCACACCAGGAGTCCACGGCTACGACGTCGCTGCAGATCTGCCAGCCCGGCAAAAGCCTGACAACGCCCCGCGCGCGCCCTGCAAGTCTTTGATTGCGCGACTCTACGCGGGAGCCGTTTTCCCTGAGATCAAGCGGGGTTCCAGGGTCCTGACCCGAGGGAGCGGACTTTTCCAGCCACGTGAAGACACACGAAACCCAGAGCAAACACTTGCGGGGTTCGGCTTGACGAGGTGGGGGGTCGGGCGTTCTCTTTTCATGCAAGGGATTATTCTCGTCGTGGAAGAGCACGACCACGGCGAGGCGGCACGGCGGTCACTGCCGTCCCGAAAAGGGAGGAGGAGCCATTGAGTGGAGATCTAGAAACGTCGGCTGGCGCTGTCCTCGCCGCGGGTACCTATTCGGGATATTCGCTGCACACCCAGCCCGAGCAGGGCATCAACCTCATCCTGTCCCAGCCCGGTATCAGCTGTAGCCGCGTGACGCGGCTGAGCCCTACCGCGGTGTGGGCCCTGCCCGAGCCCGGCGCCGAGCTGCCGCCCCGGGAGCGCACGCTGCAACTGCTCCTGGACGACAACGGCCGCACCATCGGTCCCCTGCGAGGCGAAATCCTCTGGAGCGATCCACGCCGGTACGACGCGCCCATTGGAATCCAGCTCGTGGACGTGACGGTGGAGCAAGGCCGGCAGATCCTCTCCACCTTGGATGCCGCGGTCCGCCAGGGACGCGCGCTGCCCGCGGTCTCGCCCCAGCCCATCGAGGAGGCCATTGTCGAGCCCGAGCGCATCTGCTCCATCCTCAAGTCCGTGTGCGTGATGAAGCACCAGGGCGTGCTGCGGCAGCTCGGGCGAACGCTGCGCGTGTCGCTGGAGTACTTCGACGTGATGACCTCCCAGCTGCACTGGCGCCTCGAGGAGCCGGGGACCGGCTGGGGCGCGGCGCCCTATGACATTGAGGTGGTGGGCCACAACTCCGCCTACCGCCTGCGTGTGCCGGCGCTCGAGACGCGGGGCGGCCGGATGGTGACGCCCATTCCGCGGCGGATGTGGAAGGTGCGCCACCGCTGGCACCGACGCGTGCCCGCCCCCGCCGGCCTCCGCGCCCGCTTCCACCATCCGCTATGGGGCGAGCTGGGCCTGCTCGAGCGTGAGGCCGTGGACGTGTCCTTCAATGGCCTGTGCCTGCGCAGCCCGGCGGAGGATCTCATCTTCCCGGGCCTCCTGCTCCAGCCCCTCGAGCTCTGGGGCGAGGGCGACGAGCCCATTCTCCTGCGCGGCGAGGTGCGCTTCGTGGGGGACAAGGACGGACAGCGGGTGTTCGGCCTCCAGGTGACGCCGTGCACGCCGCTGGACGAGGCGCGCTGGATACAGCTCGTCTCGCAGGCGCTCTGCCCCGCTACACGCGGTGGCGAAGAGCTGCTCGAGCCCCTGTGGGAGCTCCTCGTCGACTCGGGCTACTTCAACCTGTCCGGCAAGAAGACGGAGCACTTCGAGGAGCTGCGCGCCAGCTTCCTGGAGACGAGCCAGCGCGCTGCGCACCTGCCCCGGCTCTTCTGCCAGGCGGTGTGGCCCTCGAAGCGGGGGGTAGAGGCCACGTTGTCCTCCGTGCGGCCCTACCGCCACAGCTGGCTGGTGCACCAGCTCGCCAAGCGCCCCGGCAAGCCCGACGGGGATGTGGCGCCCGGGCAGATCCTCCGCGACATCCACGTGCGCACGCTGGAGCACGCCCAGAGCGATCCCGACTTCCGGTGGCTGGTCGCCTACGTTGAGTCGACCGTGCCCCTCATTGAGCGCGTCCACATGGCCTATGCGCGGGCCTTGGCTGAAAGGGGGGAGGCCCTGGTCATGCCCGTGCGTCTGATGGACGTGCACTGCAACGAGCGCAGCGGGCTCCCGTCGGGCGGGTTTGAGCTCAGCCCGGCCCGCGCCGACGAGAAGACGCGCCTGGCGGAGGAGATCGCCCGCACGCGCCCCGCCTGCTACGTGGAAGCGCTGGACCTCTCGCGCGAGCGGATGGACCTGCGGGACACGGCAGCGACGTGGCACGCGGCTGGGTTGGAGCGCGAGCGGCAGGTGCTGGTGGCTCGCCGCGGTGGCGTGGCAGTGGCCGCCATCATCCTCGAGCTGGGACAGCCCGGGTCGAACCTCTTCCGCCTGCTGGACGCGGCACGCCTGTTCCCGCTCACCCCCGAAGGCCCGGACGCCTACGTCGCGCTGCTCGACGAGGCCCGCGCCTGGTACGCGCGGCGGGGCCGCACCTCCTTCGTCTTCCTGCGCGAGGATGAGGACGACAGCTACACCGCTACCGCCCGGCTGCATGACGAGCCCGATGCGCAGCCCTGCCTGTGGCTGCTCTCCGCCCGGATGCTGCCCGAGTTCCTGGAGTACGTGAGCGAGGCGACCGTGGGTCGCCTGACGCCCGCGAATCACCGCACGGCCTGAGAAGAGACGTACCGGAAGTAAGGAGTCAGTCGAACATGAGTCTGGTCAAAGAGCT
This sequence comes from Archangium minus, assembly GCF_044360475.1. Classification (NCBI taxonomy): domain Bacteria; kingdom Pseudomonadati; phylum Myxococcota; class Myxococcia; order Myxococcales; family Archangiaceae; genus Archangium; species Archangium minus. The sequence goes on along the minus strand of NZ_CP043494.1, from coordinate 1,586,027 downwards.
GTACGAGCCCTACGTCCTGCCCGCGCGTGCCCGCATCTCCACGGACCCCGTGATGCGCACGCTGGTGGACCCCGCCATCTCCCCCGCGCTCCTGGAGCGCTTCTTCATCCAGTACCACTCGTTCGGCGTGTACATGACCGAGCCCGTGGAGGGGTGGATCCGCCGGGCCGGCCAGCGCTGCCTCATGCAGGGCCTGGACTCGCTCGGCAAGGGACTGCTCGCGCATGCGAAGCAGGAGGCTGGCCATCACCTGATGATGATCGACGACGTGCGGCGGCTGGTGCACCGGTGGAACATCCGGTACCCGCCCATGCTCGTCGTGGAGCGGCTGCTGGCCCAGCACCCCACGGACGCGATGCGCGCCTACCGGCGGCTCCACGAGGAGACGATCGCCGGCGAGCTCGCCGCGGGGCAGATCGCCATCGAGTTCGAGATCAAGAACCTGTCCATGGTGCTGGGGCCGCACCTGCTATCCAACGTGGTGCGGGTGCTCGGCCGGGAGACGCTGGACGGGCTCGGCTTCCTCAAGGAGCACGTCCAGATCGACATGGGGCAGACGGCCACCAACGCGCGGATGATGGAGGAGCTGCTCCGCTTGATGCCGGAGAACGCCCGGACGCTCGCGGAGCTCGGCGCCGAAGCGCTCGACATCTACCTGCGCTTCCTCGGGGACTGCCTGCACTCGGCCGAGGCCGCGATGTGGACCTCGGACTCGAGCGAGGCAGTGCTCTAACGCGCCTCAGCGCCCGAAGATGGCCTCGGGATTCTCCAGGCCGCGCGCCTTGGCCAGCGGCTGGAGGATGTCCTGGGGAGGCTCGTCCGCGGTGAGCAGCAGCGCGCGCACCGCCGTCTCCACCACGTCCTCGGCGCTGGGGCGCACCATGCCCCGCCGCGCGTCCTCCACCTTGCCCTGGCGGTAGATGTCGAAGCGCTCCTTCACGCGCTCGGCGATGGAGGCCATGGCCTTGTCGCCCGCCTCCACCCGCAGCTCCGCCTCCGTGCGCAGCTGCACCGGATCCGCCAGCACGCCCACCTTGTCATAGGCCTTGTTGGACGAGTCCTCGGCCACGGCCGCGTAGTCCTCGGTGCGCGGCGAGGCACCCGCCGCGTCCTTCGCCAGGTCGATCAACCGCTCGGTGACGCTCGTGGTGATGGACAGCCGGTGCAGCTCCACGTCGTAGGGGTAGTCAGCGTAGACGGGCTCTTCCACCGTGAGAGGCTCGCGGTAGTAGGCGTCCCGGCCCCGCTGCACCTCGCGCCGCTGCAGCTCCGCGCCCTCCTGCGCCGCCTCCAGCCGACGCTCCAGCTCCTTCGCCGCGTTGGCCCGCTGCGCCAGCGCGCCCTCCTCCTGCTCGCACTGCGGGTTGCAGCGGGCGGGGTTGCACTCGTTCGGCACATCCCCCGGCTTGGCCCGCTCGAAGGCTCGGATGCACTCGGACAGCCCCTTGGCGCACACCGTGCGCTCGCGCTCGCGGCAGCGGGCAGCCACCTCGCGCGCCTGGCTCAGCTCGTCCTGCTTGCGCAGGTAGTCACGCAGCACGCCCGACAGCTTGCGCTCCACGTCCTCCAGCTTGCGCTCCTGCTCCAGCAGTGCCGCCTCCAGCTCGAGCCGGCGCGGGCTGGGCACGGCCTTGTTCGTCACCAGGTAGCGCTGCAACTTCTGGCCCTGCTCCACCGACTTCACCGGCATCACCCGCTCCACCGCCAGCCCCAGGCGCACACCTGGGTGGTCCTTCGGCGCATCGGCGGTGATGACACGGATGGGGACCTCCTGCGGCAGCAGCGCCGACAGCCGCCCCGGAGACAGCCGCTGCACCACGTCCGGCGCCGACGCCTTGTCCTCCGCGGGCCCCGTCACCACCAGGAAGGCGATCTCGTCCCGGAGCTTGCGGCGCACCTCCTCGGCGCGCTCCCGGGCGGCGGTGACCCCCACGCGCTCCTGGTCCGCGCGCACGTACGCCAGCAGGGCGTTGCCCAGCTTGCCCTCCTCCTCCAGCCGCTGCGCAGTGGAGAACCACCGACGCGCCCACGCCGTCTGCACCGCGACCACGCCCTTGCGCGCCGCATCGTGCTCGGCGTTCACCGCCAGCACCGCGTCGAGCTCGGCCCGGGCCTCCTGCAGCCGCTCCTCCTTCAGCGCCTTGAGCGCCACCTCTACCCGCGCATCCAACGTCTGGCCGAGCAGCTCGCGCGCCGGGTCATTCTCGCTGTCCAGCTCGAGCACGCGCACCAGCAGCGGCGTGGCACTGGCCAGGTCCCCCTCGGCGTGCTTCGCCTGCGCGGCCTGGAACACCTCGGCACCCCACTGCTTGCGCATGTTGCGCAGCTTCACCTTCACTTCCGAGTCGCCAGGCTCCACGGCGAGGGCGCGCAAGTAGGCGGCCTCCGCCTGCTCCCACTTGCGGTTGGTGGTGAATTGGTCGCCTTCCTTCACCGCGCGCGAGAAGGCCGAACAACCGGTGACCGCGAGCAGCGCGAAGAGTGAGAGGGCAAGGAACCCTAGCCGGCGGGCCAGGGACGACGGGGGGCGGGCAGGCAAGGAGCGCACGGGGGGCATTTTCCGGGAAAGGCGGGTCAGGATGAAGCGCTGATTCAACGCCTGCCCGCTCTGCTGGCAAGCTTCTGGAAACGGCTGCGTCACGGCGCTAGAAGAGGGGCGGCTTCGTCTCGACAGAGAGGTGTCCCCATGCCCGTGCGCATCCGGCTGTATTCGGACTTCGTCTGACCGTACTGCTTCATCGCGGAGCGGAGCAGCCTGGTCAGGCTGCAAGAGGAGTTCGACGTCGAAGTGGAGTGGAAGGGCTTCCAGCTGCACCCGGGAACGCCTCGGGGTGGAGTGCCCCTGGACCGGCTCTTTGGGGGCCGCGCGGAGATGATGCGGAGCCAGGTGGCGCAGTTCGCCCGAGGCTTCGGGGTCTCCATTCAGGTGCCCGGGCACCTGTACAACACACGCCGGGTGCTCGCGCTGACGGAGTGGGCGCGAGAGCAGGGGCGCTTCCAGGCCTTCTACGAAGCGGCCATGGAGGCCCATTGGCAGCGCGGCGAGGACCTCGAGAACCCGGACGTGCTTGCCCGATTGGCGGAGCAGGCAGGCCTGCCTGGTGAGGAAGCAAGAAGCGCCATGGACGCGCCCCAGTACCAGGCCCGCGTGGAGGCCCTCCGAGAGGAGGGCGAGCGAGAGGGCGTGCAAGGCATCCCCACCTTCTTCATCGGGGACGTCCGCGTGGTGGGCTGCCAACCGTACGAGGTCTTCGCAGAGGCCGCTCGTCGCGCAGGTGCACAGCCTCGGCGCTGAGCGCTCGCCTCCTCGCCTGGGGTGTTACGCGGGGAGGCCCTGAGCTCCGTCAGCTCCCGCTCGGGAATGACGCGACGCACCAGTGGGTATGAAGACTCCCGAGGGGGGCCCACATTTCACCAGGGAGTTTCAGCGACATGGCCTGCTCGCAACCGAAGCCCAATCCCACCGAGCTCCGCCTACCCATGTGGGCGGACCACCACCGCGTCGAGGACTACCGCAACGTCCACTGCCGCTTCTATGCCCTGTGCATCGACGCAGCCGTGCGCGAGGACTGGGAGGGCTTCTCTTGCCAGAAGTGCCCCCTGTTCCACGACGACGCCGCGCCTCGCGCGGAGCAGTTCGCCTTTGATCAGCCGGCCGACAACGGCCGTCCGTAGTCGTCCAGAGGGTTGCCGGGTGAACGTCACCTGGCTGTGTGCCAGCGCACGGGCCTGAGCCGACGTCCGTGTACTGGCGCACGTGGGCCCTGTCCTTTAGGACATTGGCCCACGCGCCCATACATGGGGCCCTGGCCTTTCGAGCCACGAGACAGCAACTTGGCCGCGTCCTCGACGTGCGGGACACCCGCGGGAGACGCGATGATCCGACAGCTGCTGCTGTCCGAACCCGACCTTCGTGCCGCTGACGCGCAGCCAGCGCCGTCTGGTGCCTTCGTCCTGTTGGCCGAGGAGTTTCCCTCCATCGCCGTAGGCCCGCCTGCTTCGGCCAGCGACGCGAACGTGCTGCGGCTCGACGCCCAGGCGTGGCGCGCCCCCGGCTTCGACCCGTTCGACTGGGACGAGCACGTCTTCGGCACCGCCAACGCGTGCCCCGAGGGCCAATGTCTGACGCTGAACCTCACCGGCGCCCCGCGCGAGGTGCTCGCCTCCACGGCCCTGGAAATCCTCACCCGCTACCAGGGGCTTGTCAGCCGCCGCAATGCCGCCTCCGAGGGGCCGCTCTTCGACGCCATCCTCGCGCGCCACCGGGCCTTGCATGACATGAGCAAGCCGCTCGTCGTCGCGGACTACCGGCATGCGCTGGACGTGTGGCAGTGGGTGCTGCGGCTCGCCCCACGGGCGGACGTGGCCCTCCAGACGGCGGCCCTCTTCCATGACGTGGAGCGCCTGCTCTCCGAGCCCGATGCACGCGTGGAGCACCACGCCCGGGACTACCAGGCCTTCAAGGACGCCCATGCGGCGCGCGGCGCGGACGTGGCGTGCGAGCTGCTCGCGGACGTGGGCATGGACAAGGGCACCTGCGAGCGCGTGCGCTGGCTCATCAGCCGCCACGAGCGCCCCGAGTCGGACGTGTGCCTCACGCTCCTCAACGACGCGGACGCCCTCTCCTTCTTCTCGCTCAACGCCTCTGGCTTCGTGCGCTACTTCCCGCTCGAGCACACCCGCCGCAAGGTGGCCTACACGCTCGGACGGCTGCGCCCCAACCAGCGCTGGCGGCTCGCGCGCATCCGGCTCGCGCCCCAGGTGCGCCGCCTCCTCGAGGAGGCCCTCGGCGCGGTCACCCTTCCCACCACGCTGCAGGAGTCGGCATGAAGCTGGTGATCTTCGGCCTCACGGTCAGCTCCTCCTGGGGCAACGGACACGCCACCCTCTGGCGCGGGCTCATCTCCGCCCTCACCGACCGCGGCCACCGCGTCGTCTTCTTCGAGCGAGACCAGCCCTTCTACGCCGCCCATCGAGATCTCCTCGAGCTGCCTCCAGGCGCGGAGCTGGTGCTCTACGACTCGTGGGAGGAGATCCTACCGCGCGCACGCCAGCACCTGCGGGACGCGGACGCGGGCATGGTGACGTCCTACTGCGCGGACGGTGTCGCGGCGGGCCGGCTGGTGCTGGGCTCGCGCGTGCCGGTGAAGTCCTTCTATGACATGGACACGCCCGTCACCCTGGAGCGGGCCGAGCGCGGCGAAAACGTCGAGTACATCGGCCCGGAGGGACTGGGCGACTACGACCTCGTCCTCAGCTACACGGGCGGAGAGGCCCTCACCGGGCTGAGACGGCTCTTCGGCGCCCGTCACACCCTGCCCCTCTACGGCAGCGTGGACCCGCGGGTGCACTTCCCGGTGGATGGCAGGGACCACTACCGGGCGGACCTCTCATACCTGGGCACCTACGCCGCCAACCGGCAGCAAGCGCTGGAGCGCCTCTTCCTGGAGCCCGCGCGACAGCTGTCCGATCGGCGCTTCGTCATCGGCGGGGCGCAGTACCCACAGGACTTCGCCTGGACGCCGAACCTCTACTTCGTCCAGCACCTGCCTCCCGTGGAGCACCCGGCCTTCTATTGCTCATCCAAACTCACGCTCAACATCACCCGTGCCCCCATGGCCGCCATGGGCTGGTGCCCCTCGGGGCGCCTCTTCGAGGCCGCGGCGTGTGGCACCCCGGTGCTGTCGGATGCGTGGGAGGGACTGGACTCGTTCTTCCGCCCTGGCGAGGAGCTCCTCATCGCGCATTCCACCGAGGATGCCGTGGAGGCGCTCTCGCTGTCGCCAGAGGAACTGGCTCGGATCGGCAGGCGCGCACGGGAGCGCGCCCTCACCGAGCACACGGCGGAAAGACGCGCGGAGGAGTTGGTGGCGGCGTTGGACGGAGCGCGCATCTCGAACCATGCGAGGAACTGATTTATGTGGGGACTCATACCGGCGGCAGGCATCGGCAGCCGCATCCAACCACTCGCATTCTCCAAGGAGCTGCTCCCCGTAGGGGGCCGCTACGACGGCAAGACGGAGCGGCCTCGGGCGGTGAGCGAATACCTGGTGGACCGCATGGTCCTCGCGGGGGCGAAGAAGCTCTGCTTCATCATCTCCCCGGGGAAGTCCGACATCGTCGAGTACTACGGCGGCTCGGTGAACGGCGCGCAGATCTGCTACGCCGTGCAGCCGGAGCCCCTGGGGTTGTGTGACTCGCTCTTTCGCGCCGTCCCCCTCATCCACCCGGACGAGGAGGTGCTCATCGGCCTGCCGGACACTGTCTGGTTCCCCGAGGACGGCCTGTGCCGGCTGCCGAGCGGAGGGCTCTCGTTCCTCTGCTTCCCGGTGGCACGTCCGGAGCTGTTCGACGCGGTGGTGGCGGACAAGGACGGCACGGTGCGGGAGATTCAGGTGAAGCAGGAGGGCGCCACCAGCCATTGGATATGGGGGGCCTTCAAGCTCACCGGCGCCATCATGCGCGAGCTGTACGAGCTGTGGCTCACCCGTGAGCCGCGTGACCCGTACATGGGCACATTGGTGAACGAGTGGCTGGCTCGGGGCGGTAAAGCCCAGGCGGTGCGCGCGGGCGAGTCCTACGTGGACGTGGGAACGCTCAACGGCTACCGCGAGGCCATTCAACTGCTCGGCACGCGGCCGTCACGAGGCCCCGTCACGATGCAGGACGAAGAAGGTGCTGCTCCGCCTGCTCCGCACTAGCGCGGTGACTGGCGCGACAGGTCGGAACGGTGATGGAGACCCTCACCCCGACCCTCTCCCAGGGGGAGAGGGAGGATGAGGGAGTCGGGGCGGGAGGGGGAGGCGGCGATGGTGAGAGCAATAAGAAGGAGGACTGCCCATGCAGCCTCCTGAAGAACCCATTCAGTTCAGAGAGCAAGAGGACGAGCAGGCACGCACCGTGGCAGACGTCCTCGGACCCCTGCTTCCTCCCCAGGTCCTGCGTGGCCCCATCCTCGTCGTGGCCGCGCACCCAGACGACGAGGTGCTAGGCGCCTCGTGGCTGCTGCTCCACGGACCTGGCTGCCATGTCGTCCATGTCACCGATGGAGCGCCGAGGGACGCGTCCTACGCCCGTCTCCGAGAGAGAGAGGCCCTCGCGGCACTGGCCCTCGCCGGAGTCCCTCCGAATCGCCTGTTCTCCCTGGGCGCGGCGGACCAGGAGGCCACGCAGCACCTCGTCACGCTCACCCAGTGCTTGGTGGCACTGCTCAAGGCGCTCCGTCCGACGCTCCTCGTCGTCCACCCCTACGAGGGGGGACACCCGGACCATGACGCCGCCGCCTTCGTCTCGCATGCCGCTGTGGCGTTGATGGCCCGAGCGGGGCGCACGCCTCCTGCACTGCTGGAGATGACGTCCTACCACCGCCGCCAGGACTCGCGCGTCACCGGCGAATTCCTCCCTGCGCCGGACGGTCGGCTCGTCGCCACGGTGTCCTTCACCGAGGCGGAGTGTGCCACCAAGCAGCGCATGCTCACGTGCCACGCATCACAGGCGCGGCTGCTGGAGACGTTCTCCGTGGGGCAGGAGCGCTACCGCACCGCGCCCCGCTACGACTTCACCCGTCCGCCGCATCAGGGAACGCTCCAGTACGAGGCCCACAACTCGCGCATGACGGGCACCCATTGGCGGGAGCTGGCCCGCCAGGCACTCGAGGCATTGAAGCTCCCGGAGGCACCATGGCATTGACGACGGACTTCGCGCTCCCCCGGCACCAGACGACCCGGACCCTCGCCCCACTCGAAGTGGAGGAAGTCGTCTCCCTGCGCGGACTGGAGCAGTTGCAGGGCGAGTGGCGTTGGTTGTGGGCCCGCTGTCCCGGAGCCACCACCTTCCAGCGGCCGGAGTGGCTGCTGTCCTGGGTCCGGCACCTCGGCGCCTCCTTCTCGGCGCAACCACCCTGGGTGGTGACGCTGCGGAGTGAAGGCCGGCTGGTGGGGCTCGCCCCCCTGGGCATCCGCGTGGAGAACGGTGCCCGCGTGGTGCGGCTGCTCGGCGAGGGCGTCTCCGACTACCTCGATGTGCTCATGGACCCGGAGCTGGCCCAACACGGTGTACGCACCCTGTTCAACTGGCTCGGCCGCAATGGCGAGCGCTGGGACACGTGCGTCTTCGAGCAACTCCGGGAGGATTCGCCGCTCCTGCACACGCCCGTGCCCGAGGGCTGGGGTGAGCGCTCCGAGGTGCAGGAGGTCTGTCCCCAAGTCCTCCTCCCCTGGACGGCGCCGGGAGGGCTCGCGGCCGAACTGCGTCAGGCCTACCGCCGCCTGGAGCAACTGGGCCTGGTGCGTCTCGAGGAGGCGGACGCGAGCAACCTCGAGGCGATGATGGACACGTTGGTGCGACTGCGGGGCGCTCACTGGGACGCCTCACTCCAAACCTTCCACCGCGAGGCCGCGCGCGGGCTGCTCGCCGCCAGGGCCCTGCGCCTGTTCGTGCTGCACGTGAAGGAGCAGCCCGTGGCCGTCTTCTACGGCTTCCGGGACGGAACGCACCTCCGCTACTACCTCGGGGGCTCCGCTCCGGAGTTCCAACACTTCAACGTGGGCTCCCTCCTGGTGGCCCAGGCCCTCGAGGAAGCGAGCCATTGGGGAATGGAGGTGTTCGACTTCCTCCGAGGCGCCAAACCCTACAAATACGCCTGGGGCGCGAGCGACACGCGCAACCACTGGCGCTGCGTGTGGCACGGCCCCGAGCAGAAGGTGTGAAGCCACCCCGAGGGGCGGAGGGTGCACAGTTGAACGGAGGGACATGCCAATGGACTCCGAGCTGCCCATCTTCCTCAGCGTGCAGGAACATCGGGTCAACAGCTGGGGGGAGCTCCAGGAAGAACTCTTCACGGGCTCGTGGAATGAGTCCCTCCGTCGCTTCCGCCCCACCCTCGCCTTCCGCGGCATGCCGGACTCGCACCATGACCTGGCCACCAGCCTGAACCGGCGCGGGGGCAACTACTCCCGCCAGGAGCACGTCATGCTGCGCGCCTTCCGCAAGTACGCGCGCGGCACCACCAACCCCTGCGAGTCTCTCTGGGACTGGCTGTCGCTCGCGCAGCACCACGGCCTGCCCACGCGCCTGCTCGACTGGACCTTCAGCCCCTACGTGGCGCTGCACTTCCTCACGGAGGACCCGTCCCTGTACGACGTGGACGGCGTTGTCTGGTGTGTGGACTACCGGGAGACGAACCGGCTCCTGCCCCGCCCCCTCAAGGCCCAGCTACGCGAGGAGGGCGCCGACGTCTTCAGCGCGGAGATGCTCGCTACGGTAGCGAGAGATCTCTCCTCCTTCGACAAGCTCGCCCGCCACCCCTTCGTGCTCTTCTTCGAGCCGCCCTCGCTCGACGAGCGCATCGTCAACCAGTTCGCCCTCTTCTCCGTGATGAACGACGCCTCGGCGCGCCTGGACGCGTTCCTCGAGAAGCAGAAGCGAGGCGTGCGGCGACTCATCGTCCCCGCTCGCCTCAAGCAGGAGGTGCGGGACAAGCTCGACCAGGCCAACATCACCGAGCGCGTGCTCTTCCCTGGCCTGGACGGGCTCACCCGCTGGTTGCGGCGCTACTACAACCCGCGCCCTCCCGGCGCTCCGTCCGGTCAGTAGGCGTGGATATCCCCCTCCGCGGGAGGACGCTGATCCGGCGTGACGCGCCCCTCCGTCTCCACACGCTTGTCGCCGATCCTGCTGACGCCACCGAGGATGATGGTGAGCGCGATGGCGACGAAGAAGACGAGCAGGGCGAAGATGAAGAACGCCAGTGCGAAAGATTCCACCATGGAGACACCTCCTTTCGTCTCAAGCTAGGGCCGCAGGCTGAGCCGCGCAGCCGCCGCCCGCTCCCTCGCCCTCCGTCCATGGACGCTTGAGGCTTGCCGTCTCCCGGCGAACTCCTGACCTTGAGTCTCAAGTCCAACAAACCCATCGCGCCGGAGGACGCACGACATGCCTCGTAAGCCTCAAGAGGAAAACCCCACGATGCACGGGGACGCCAAGATGAGCGAAGAGACCCGCAAGGAGGTATTCGGCAAGTCGGAGAAGGAGAGCGCTCCCGAGGATGCTGACCGTCAGCGTGAGTTCAGCGGGCCTTCCGAACAAGGCAGGAAGGACAGCGCGGGGAGTGACAAGCACAGCTGAGGTGCTGTTTCGGGAGGCGGATGCGCTCGGCGTCCCCTCCCGGTGTTTCAGGTCCGCAGCTCTCGCAGCAGCCAGTCCCGGACCCGCGTGAAGACGCGCTCGGCGGCCTCGTCCAGGACGTGCCCCGCTCCCGGGATGAGCTCCAGCTCCTTGCGTCCCCGTGCCCGCTCGTAGATGGAGAGCGAACAGCTCGGCGGCAACACCGCGTCCGACCTGCCGTGCACCAGCAGCAGCGAGCGGGGATGCAGCTCCGACACCGCCTCTGTTCCGTAGCTCTGCGGCGACAACCCCACCACGGTTGTCACCCAGGGAGACTGCGCTCCGGCGTCGATCATCACCGCGCCGCCGAACGAGTGCCCCACCAGCGCCACGCGCTCCAGTCCGTGCTCCACCAGGAAGTCCACCCCCGCGAGCACGTCCTGCACCGCCTCCGCCAGGTCCGTCGAGTGGCGATACCTCACCCGGAGCGTGGACAGGTGATGCCTCAGCAGCTCCTCGCCCAGCCGGGGGTACAGGCCCAGGGCCGGCGTATCGAAGCCACCCCCTACGCCCCCTGCCAACAGCGCCCCTGCCTTCGCTCCGAGCGACTCGTAGAGCAGGGTGTCGACGGGGCCTCTCCTCGTCTTCAGGGTGTACGGCCGCGGCTCCAACCCCGCCCCATCCTGCGGCGTTTCGATCTCCGACATCGGTCGGCGCCTCCTCTTCTTCAGCCCTCGCACCTAGGGTGGGCATGGCTGGCGGGCTGGGAAGGCGTGAGACCTCGAGCAGGAGGACGGAGGGTAGACCCTCACCCTGGCCCTCTCCCAGAGGGAGAGGGGATTGGCTCAGGCCTTCGCGGCCGGAGGAGGGTGGCGCGGCAGGAGCAACCAGAAGCAGGTGCCCTCCGCCTCCGTCGAGCGAACCTGCAGCATGCCCCCGTGCGCCTTCACGATTTCATGCGTGATGTAGAGCCCCAGTCCCAGCCCCGAGCGAGAGCCCGAGCGCGCGCCATCTCGTCCCCGGACAAACGGATCGAAGATGTGCGTCATCCGCTCCGCCGGGATGGGTGTGCCTCCGTTGTGCACCTCCACCCGCACGCCGTCGCCCTCGTCGCGCACCACCACCCGCACCACGCTGTCCTCCGGCGAGTACTGCACCGCGTTGCCCACCAGGTTCGACGCCGCCTGGGCGATGCGATCCGCGTCCCACTCGCCCCAGCCGGTGCCGGACACGCTCAGCTCGAAGCGCCGCTGCGGGTGCGCCACCTCCAGCTCCTCCACCACCTGCCGCAGCACGTCGTGCACGTTCATCCACGTGCGCTGCAGCGTGTAGCCCCCGCCCAGCCGCGTGCGTGTGAAGTCCAGGATGTCGCCAATCATCCGCGCCATCCGGTCCGACGAGATGGAGATGCGGTTGACCGCCTTGCGCTGGGGCTCGGACAACCCGCCGTAACGCAGGAGCAGCGCCGCGTTGCCGGAGATGGCCTGCAGCGGGTTGCGCAGGTCATGCCCCAGAATCCCCAGGAACTGCTCGCGGAACAGCGCCGTCTGCCGCGCGGCCTCCTCGCGCTTGAGGCCCTCCTCGGCCCGCTTGCGCTCGATGGCGTAGCGCAGCGCACGCACCAGCAGTGGGCCCGTCACCTGGCCCTTCACCAGGTAGTCCTGCGCGCCCGCGTGCACGGCCTTCATGGAGAGCTGCTCGTCGTCGTTACCTGTGAGCACCACCAAGGGCAGCGCCGGCGCCGCCTGCAACATCCGCTCGATGTTGGACAGCCCGTGCCCGTCCGGCAGCGACAGGTCCAACAACACCACGTCCCACCCCGGCTCGCCCACCGCCGCCAGCGCCTCCGCCATGCGCGTCACGTGACGCACCTCGAAGTGCACGGAGGGCACCTCCTTCAGCTCCTCCTGCAGGAGCCGGGCGTCCCCGGGGTTGTCTTCCACCAGCAGCAGCCGCAACGGCCGCGCCTCGTTGATGCTCATGGAGGCCTCACTCCACCGTGGGCAGCCGCACCACCGACAGCCAGAAGTCGTCGATGGAGCGCACCACGGAAATGAACTGCTCCAGGTCCACCGGCTTGGTGATGTAGCAGTTGGCGTGCAGATCGTACGTGCGCAGGATGTCCTCCTCCGCCTTCGACGTGGTCAGCACCACCACGGGGATGCGGCGCAGGCTCGAGTCCGCCTTGATGTCCGCCAGCACCTCGCGCCCGTCCTTCTTCGGCAGGTTGAGATCCAGCAGGATGAGGTCCGGCCGCGAGGCGTTCGCATGAGGGCCCTCGCGACGCAGGAAGGCCAGCGCCTCCACCCCATCGCGCGCGACGGAGAGGCGGTTGCTCACCTTGCCCTCCTTGAGGGCCTCGATAGTCAGGCGGACGTCGCCCGGGTTGTCCTCGACCAGGAGGATTTCGATGGGCCGTCCGCGGGTGTCGTCACTCATGAGGTAGCGCCCTGTGTCCTAGGAGGGGGTGGGAACCGCGGGAAGGGTGAACCAGAACGTCGTCCCCTGCCCGGGTTGTGAATCGAGTCCGATGCGGCCCCCGTGCCGCTCGACGATCTTCTTGCAGATGGCGAGCCCAATGCCCGTGCCCGGGTATTCCTCCTTGCCGTGGAGCCGCTGGAAGATGACAAAGATTCGCTCGAAGTATTGTGGCTCGATTCCGATGCCGTTGTCCTCCACGGTGAAGCGCCACTCGGTGCCCTGGCGCTCGGCATCCACGACCACCCGCGGCGGCGTGCTGCCACGGAACTTCAGCGCGTTGCCCACCAGGTTCTGGAAGACCTGGGTGAGCTGCGTCTCGTCCGCCATCACCGCCGGCAGCCGGCTCTGGGCGATGGTGGCGCCTGACTCGTCCACCAATGCCTTGAGGTTGGCCAGCGCCTTCTCCAGCGCGCGGCCCGAGTCGATGGGCTTGAACTCGTGGCCCCGGGTGCCCACGCGCGAGTAGGCCAGCAGATCCTCGATGAGCCGCTGCATGCGGTTCACCCCGTCCACGGCGTACTGGATGAACTCGTCCGCGTCTGAGTCCAGCCGGCCCTTGTAGCGCCGTGACAGCAGCTGCGTGTAGCTGGCCACCATGCGCAGGGGCTCCTGCAGGTCGTGCGAGGCCACGTAGGCGAACTGCTGCAGCTCCTCGTTGGAGCGCGCCAGGTCCTGGGCATGCTCCTGGAGAGCCAGCTCGGCGCGGCGCCGCTCGAGGCCTTGGGCCATCGCCTCTGCCACCGTGGACAGCGTGGCCAGGGTCTCCTCCTCCAGGGGCCGTAGGCCGAAGACGACAAGCACGCCCACGAGCTGCCCGCGCACCAGCAGCGGAGTGCCCAGGAAGGACACCAGCCCCTGCGTCTGGGCCCACTCGCGCGAGCGCAGGCCGGGGTGCCGCAGCACGTCATTGATGAGCAGGGGCTTGCGCTCCTGGCCCACCTTCCCCACCAGGCCCTCTCCCAGCTCGAAGCGGGTGGGCTGGAAGGCGGTGGGCACGGTGATGCCGGCATGGCCCTCCAGCAGCAGCGCCCGGGCCTCCCGGTTCCACGTCCACAGCTGCGCCATGGGCAGCACGGTGAGGTTGCGCACCACCACCTCGGCGCAGGCTTGGACCAGCCGCGCGGGGCTGTCCTCACGGGAGAGCACGTCGCTCACCTGGGCGCGCAGGGCCTCCAGCTCGCGGGCGCGCTGCTCACTCTCCAGCCGGCGCGAGGCCTCCTCGGCCTGCCGTTGGGCGGTGACGTCCGTGCTCGTTCCAATCCACTCGCGCACCTGCTTCTTCGCATCGAGCAGGGGCACCGCGCGCGCCAGGGTGACGGCGTAGCTGCCATCTGCCCGGCGCACGCGCATCTCCACTTCATAGGGCTGCTTGAGCGCCCGCGCCGCCTGCCACCCGCGCCGCACGCGCTCCTGGTCCTCCGGGTGGACGACGGCGAGCCAGCCGTAGCCCTTGTACTCTTCGTAGGTCTGCCCGGTGAAGGCGCGCCAGGAGGGCGAGTCCTCTTCCACGTGCCCTTCCGGCCGCGTCACCCACACCGCCTGGGAGGTGGCGTTGATGAGCGAGCGGAAGCGCTCCTCCGCACGCACGGCATTTCCGTAGAGGCGCGCGTTGTCCACCGCGATGGCGGCGCGCGAGGCCAGCTGCTCGGCGAGGGACACGTCCGCGGGGGTGAAGCGCCGGCCGGACTCGGCGGTGACGAGCGCGAAGGCGCCGAAGGTGCGGCCCCGTGCCGTGAGGGGCACGGTGATGGCCGAGCGCAGGCCCAGCGTGCGCGCAATGCGCAGGTGCTCCTTGTCCCCCCGCGTGGCGGCGACCAGCGCCGCGTCGGAGATGTCCGGCATCACCGCGGAGCGGCCGGTGCGGAGGACCTCGTGGAGGCCGTTGGGGTCCTTCGGGTCGGGCGGGTAGCGCTGGCGCAGCTCGTGGGCGAGCTTCACCTTCGCCGGGTCCACATGCGCCACCGAGAGCAGCCGGACGACGCCGTCCTCTCCCAGGATGTCCAGCGAGCACCAGTCCGCCAGCCGGGGCACCGCCAGCCGGGTGAGCGCCGCCAGCGTGGTCTCGTAGTCCAGTGAAGAGGAGAGGAGCTCGCTCGCCTCCGTCAGGAACTGCAACGAGTCCCTGGCTCGCTTCTGCTCCTCGATGTCCGTGCAGGTGCCGAACCACTTGACGATCTGCCCGGAGGCATCGCGCACGGGATTGGCGCGGCCGATGAACCAGCGGTACACGCCGTCGTAGCGCCGGCAGCGATACTCCACCTCATAGGGCTCACCGGTGCGCAGCGAATGCTGCCAACGCTTCTGGGCCTCGGGGACGTCGTCCGGGTGGAAGGGCAGACGCCAGCCTTCGCCGAAGGTCGCCCCGAGACTCGTGCCGGTGTAGTCGTACCAGCGCTGGTTGAAGTAGTCGTGGTGACCATCCGGGCGGGTCGTCCACACCAGCTGAGGGATGGCCTCCGCGAGTTGCCGAAAGGCGAGCTCGCCTTCGGGACTGCTCAAGGTCTGGCTCAGAAGCGTGTGGACGTCCGGGGCGCGTCGCTCGGTGGGGTTCATGAAGGGAGACGTGGGACGTTACCAGCGCCAGAACAGCCCGGGACGTCCCTCCCCATCCACCTATCATTTCGCTTTCCAACAGCCGACAGTCATGCGCCTGGTGCCGCCTCTCTCGGGAAACGGTGCCTGGAGCGCCCGATTGGCCGCCCCCCTCCCCCGGGACACCTCGTTCGCGTGCCACCTGACGGACGGAAGGCCTCCAAGATTGTAGCGCAGTGCCTGCGGGCCGAGCAGAGATGCAGGGACACAAGATGCAACAGGAGGTCCCCATGGCCAGAGCGATGTGGAACGGAAAGGTGATTGCCGAGAGTGCCACGTACGAAGTGGTGGAGGGGAACATCTACTTCCCCTTGGAGGCGGTGAATCGCGAGGCGCTGCGGGACAGCGACACGCACACCACGTGCCCGTGGAAGGGCGTGGCGAGCTACTATGACGTGATGGTGGACGGTAAGGTGAACAAGGACGCGGCCTGGTACTACCCGGAGCCGAAGGACGCAGCGCGCAACATCCAGGGACACGTGGCCTTCTGGAAGGGCGTCCAGGTGGAGCGCTAGCGGATGTCCTGGTTCCTCCCCTGCGCGCTCCTGTCCGCCACCCTGGCACAAACCTCCCCCGCTCCCACGGACGAGCAGCCCGCGGAGCCCTCACGAGAGACGACGGTGGTCGCGCCGAGGGTCCCCACGCCGCTGAGCCGCACCCCCGCGGCGGTGAGCGTCGTGGAGCAGGAGGACATCCAGGAAGGGCGTCCCACACTGGGCGTGTACGAAGCGCTCGTGGGCGTCCCGGGGCTGGTGACGCAGAGCCGGAACAACTTCTCGCAGGACCTGCGGTTGTCCATCCGCGGCTTCGGCGCGCGCTCGGCGTTCGGCATCCGCGGCATCACCGTGCTGGTGGACGGCTTCCCGGAGACACTGCCGGACGGGCAGACGAACGTGGACAGCCTGGACATGGCGTCGGCGGCGCGCATCGAGGTGCTGCGGGGACTGTCCTCGTCGCTGTACGGGAACGCGGCGGGTGGCGTGGTGAGCATCACCACGGAGGACGGCCCGGATCGGCCCTTCGTGGAGGCGCGGACGCTGCACGGGGACGCTGGCCTGTGGAAGCTGAACGTGAAGGGCGGAGGGAAGAGCGGAGACGTGCGCTGGCTGGTGGGCGCGTCGCGGCTGACGCAACAGGGCTGGCGGCCCCAGTCGAGCACGGAGCAGGTGCTGCTGAATGGCAAGGTGGGCTGGACGCCGGATGAGCGCTCGGAGCTGACGGCGGTGCTGTCGCTGGTGGACGCGCCGGAGGCGGAGGACGCGGGCGGGCTGACGCGCGCGGAGGTGGAGCAGGAGCCACGACAGGCGGCCCCCCTCAACCTGAGCGACCGCGCGGGCGAGTCCGTACGGCAGGGCCGGCTCGGGCTGACGTACCGCCGGCGCCTGGACGAGGTGCACGAGGTGGAGGCGCGAGGCTTCCTGGCGCTGCGGCGCTTCCAGAACGCACTGCCCTCGGTAGTCGTGGCATTCGACCGGACGTTTGACGGGGTGACGGTGCGCTACGGCAACCGGGCACCACTGCTCGGGCTGCGCAGCCGCTTCACGGTGGGCGCGGAGTTGCAGTCGCAGTCGGACCGGCGGAAGAACTTCAACAACGCGGCCGGACTGCCAGGAAACACGCTGCAACTGGACCAGGACGAGGACGTGCTGGGGCTCGGCCTCTTCGCACAGGAGGAGCTGGAGCTGCGCGAGCGTCTGACGCTGGTGGCGGGCGCGCGCTACGACGTGTCGCGCTACGGGGTGGAGGACTTCCTGAAGGAGGACGGGGACGGGACGGGGGCGCGGACGTTCCAGCAGCCCACGGGGCGGCTGGGGCTCATCTGGGCGCCGAGGCCGGAGGTGTCCGTCTACGGGAACGTCACCCAGGCCTTCGAGGCACCGACGACGACGGAGCTCGCGGTGGCGCCGGGGATGGGCGGTGGGCTGTCGCGAGAGTTGAAGCCACAGCACTCGGACGGGGTGGAGCTGGGCGCACGCGGATTGCTGGGGAGCCGGCTGCGCTACGACGTGGCGCTGTTCTCGGTGTGGATCCGCGACGGGCTGGTGCGCTTCGAGGACGAGAACGCGCGCGCGTACTACCGCAACACGGGACGCTCGCGGCACCTGGGCGCGGAGGTGGCGCTGGAGGCCAAGGTGACGGAGGAGCTGCGGCTGCGGGCGGCCTACAACGCGTTGCAGGCGACGTTCCGCGACTACGTGTCACAGGGAAAACAGCTGAGGGGCAACAAAATCCCGGGCATTCCAGCGCACCAGGTGAGCGCTGAGGCGGTGTACCAGCACACGAGCGGCGCGCGGGCGGCGGTGGAGGTGTTCAGTGCGGGCGGGCTGTACGCGGACGACGCGAACACGGTGCGCGAGCACACGGCCTGGGTGGTGAACGCGCGGCTGGGGCACCGCTTCCAAATGGGCGTGTTCGAGGTGAGCCCCTTCCTAGGGCTACAGAACCTGTTGTCGGCGCGCTACAGCGACAACGTGCGGGTGAACGCGAGCCGGGGACGCTACTTCGAGCCGGCGCCGCCCCTCACGGTGTACGCGGGAGCGGGCCTGTCTCACCGCTGGTGACGCCAGACGCCTTTCTCAGGTCTCCATCTGCGGCTCTGGCGTGGAGACGGGATGCTGCCGGGAGCGTGCCTCCACCGCCCTGTCGACATGGTCCTTCATCCCGCGCCAGGTGTGCTCCCAGGACAGGCGCGAGAGGAACGCGTCTACCCGGGGCAGCCACTCCTCGTGGGATTGGGACAGGCTCTCCTCCACCGCCCGGACGAACGCCTCGGGCGTGTCGGCGATGCGCACCAGGCCCAGCTCGCCATAGGGGCGCACCACGTCGCGGATGGAGGTGGACACCACGGGCCTGCCCGCGGCGAGGTACTCGGGCGTCTTGGTAGGGCTGAGGAAGCGAGTGGCCGGCGTGCGAGCGAAAGGCGTCATGGCCACGTCCCAGCTCGCGAGGTAGGCCGGCAGCTCCTGGTAGCTCTTGCCGCCGAGGTAGTGGATGTTGGGCAGGCGCGGCAGGGAGTCGGGGGAGATCTTCACCACAGGCCCCACCATCACCAACTGCCAGTCCGGGCGCGCCCGGGCCACCCCCTCCACCAGCACCAGGTCCATCCGCTCGTCGATGACGCCGCAGAAGCCAATGCGCGGCCGGGGCAGGTGCGCCTGGTCGTGCGGGGCGTCCGGTCCTCGGCGGGCCTGGGCGAAGTGAGGCACGTCCACGCTGCTCGGGAAGGGATGAACGTTGGAGTGGCGCTCCCGCTTGGCCTCGTAGAGGTGGTGGCCACCCGTGAACATGACGTCCACGTGGCGCATCAGCTCCGCCTCACGTTGCACCAACACGGGCGGTGCGCCGGTGAAGGCGGACAGCTCGTCCATGCAGTCGTAGACCACCGCCCTGGGCCGCAGCCGCCGTGAGAAGGCCAGGGCCATAGGGGTGTAGTACCAGAGCACGAAGTTATTCACGCCCTGGTCCTCGAGCAGTTCCTCGAGCAACTCCCGCTGGATGGCCTCCAGGAGGTCCGGGTCCATCCGGATGCCCGGCGGCGGCGCTGGCGTCACCTGCGAGGCCCCCTCCACCTCGATGTGGGGAACGGCGATCCAGACACCCTCCGGGGAGCGGGAGACCTCCATGCGCGTGGGGCCAGGACCCCAGGCAGGCTCCTCCACGAAGAAGACGCGGCGCTCGCGCGCGAAGCGGGACATCAGGTGCTGCGGGCGCTGGAAGACGAACTTCCAGCGAAGGTGCGACAAGCAGACGAGGTCGGGGAGGTACGACATGTCGGGTCCTCCAGCGGGGTGGCACTCAAGGCGTTACAGGGAGGGTGGGTGTTGCCCCCGCTCGTTCCATTGGCCTCGAAGACACTACGTCCGGGGCAGCGCTCGAACCCTCCCCCGCCCACCGGCAAGCGTGTGGCATAACCCCGGCCTATGACCGCTCCCGCCTCGAACCCGCTGCTCTCCGACCGCGACGTGGACTTCCAGCTCTATGAGGTGCTGGACACGGAATCGCTCTGCCAGCTCCCGGCCTTCGCGGACCACTCGCGTGAGACGTTCACCCTCTTCCTGGACAGCACGCGCCGCTTCGCGCGGGACGTGCTCTTCCCCACCTATCGGCTGATGGACCTCGAGCCGCCGGTGTTCCGCGACGGCCGCGTCCACGTGCACCCGCTGATGCGCAAGCTGTACCCCCAGCTCGTGGAGCTGGGCCTGCTGACGGCCATCGTGCCCGCGGAGGCGGGAGGCCAGCAGCTCCCCATCACGGTGTACTCGCTGGCCTCGGCGTACCTGATGGCGGCCAACCTGAGCGCGTACGGCTTCGTTGGACTCACCAGCGGTGCGGCGCACCTCATCGAGGCCTTCGGCAGCCCCTGGCTGAAGGAAGAGTTCATGTCCCGCATGCACCGGGGCGAGTGGACGGGCACCATGGCGCTCACCGAGCCGCAGGCGGGCAGCAGCCTCGCGGACGTGCGGACCCGCGCCACGCCGGCGGAGGACGGCACGTACCGCATCACC
This sequence comes from Archangium minus, assembly GCF_044360475.1. NCBI lineage: Bacteria > Pseudomonadati > Myxococcota > Myxococcia > Myxococcales > Archangiaceae > Archangium > Archangium minus. The sequence continues at coordinate 1,566,345 of NZ_CP043494.1, read as the reverse complement.
GGCTCGAAGATCTTCATCAGCGGCGGGGACCAGGACTTCACGGACAACGTGGTGCACCTCACGCTGGCACGCATCGACGGCGCTCCGGCGGGAACGCGGGGCCTGTCGCTCTTCGCCGTGCCCGCGCGCCGGCCCGAGAACGGGCGGCTGGTGGACAACGACGTGCGCGTGGCGGGCGTCATCCACAAGATTGGCTGGAAGGGCATCCCCAGCATAGCGCTCAACTACGGCGAGGGCGGTGACTGCCGCGGGTGGCTCGTGGGCGAGGCGGGCAAGGGCCTGAGCCACATGTTCCAGATGATGAACGAGGCGCGCATCATGGTGGGCCTCAACGGCGTGTCGACGGCCTCGGTGGCGTACCATGAGGCGCTGGCGTACGCGCAGAACCGGCCCCAGGGGCGCCCGGCGTGGGAGAAGGACGCTGCGCGGCCCCAGCGACCCATCATCGAGCACGCGGACGTGCGGCGGATGCTGCTGCGGCAGAAGGCCATTGTGGAGGGAGGGCTGTCGCTGCTCGCGATGGCCTCGTTCCAGGCGGATGTCGCGGCCCACGGCAAGACGCAGGAGGAGCGCCAGCGCGCGGGCCTGCTGTTGGACCTGCTTACTCCACTGGCGAAGACGTTCCCCGCGGAGAAGGGCTTCGAGGCCAACGCGCTGGCGGTGCAGGTGCACGGCGGCTACGGCTACTCGAGCGAGTACCTGCCCGAGGCGTACCTGAGAGATCAGAAGCTCAACAGCATCCACGAGGGCACCACGGGCATCCAGGGGTTGGACCTGCTGGGGCGCAAGGTGATGGCGGCGGGAGGCGCGGCGCTGCAGGCCTTCGCGGAGGAGGTATCGGCCACGGTGGAGCGAGCGCGCCGGGCGGACGTGCCGTCGGAGTGGGGCGAGGCGCTGAGCAAGGCAATGCAGGAGGTGATGGAGCTGACGATGGAGCTGGGCGCCGCGGGCATGGCGGGTGAGGTGGAGCGGATGCTGCGCCACAGCGCGCACTACATGGAGCTGTTCTCGATTTTGGCGGTGTCGTGGCGGTGGCTGGCACAGGCGGCGGCCGCGCGCGAGGGCCTCGCGCGGGGCTCCGAGGGCCGGGACTTCTACGAGGGCAAGCTGTCGGCGGCGCAGTACTGGATTCACACGGAGCTGCCGCGCGTGTCGACCCTGGTGGCGCTGTGCCGCACGGGGGAGGACTCGTACACGCGGATGCGCCCCGAGTGGTTCTGACATGACCGTCTCGCTCCACCTGTGCCAGCCCGGCCGGGGTGCCTCGTGCGGCGCCTGCTGCGGCCTGTACAACTTCCGCGACCACTCGCGCGCCACGCTCTCCGAGCGCCTCGCCGAGCAGACGGCCACCTTCCGTCCGCTCCCCAAGGCGCCCGAGGCGTACCAGGCCGCGGCCCGTGCGTTGCGAGAAGCACGTCAGGCCACGCCGCCCCTCTTCCCCGCGGTGCGCGTCTGCCCGCTGCTCGGCTTCCTCGACGCGGAGCACACCCGGGTGGGCTGCCTCGGCCACCCGAAGGTGACAGGTGGCGAGGACCTGCGCGACTGCGGCGTCTACCGCGCCGACATCTGCGAGACCTTCACCTGTCCCTCCTTCACCTGGCTGTCGGACGCCCAGGCCCGGCTCATCCAGGCCGCGTGCGCGGACTGGTACCTGTACGGGCTCGTCATCACTGACGTGGAGTTCGTCCGCGGCTGCCTGCGCCTGCTCGAGTGGGAGCTGGCGCGGCCCGTGAATCCCGAGGCCCTGCTCGCCCGCCCCGAGGCACTCGAGGCCGTGCGCCAGCTCTTCGCGTTGAAGGAGACCGCACCCAACCGGGGCACCCACGCCGCCGTGTTCGGCCGCTTCACCCCGGACACCGAGGGCGAGCCCGTCTCGCGCACGCTCGACTACGCCGCGCTGGGCGCGCGCGCCGCTCCCGAGGACGAGGTGGTGCTGTGCCTCGGGTATGCCCCCACCCAATTGGAGGAGCTCACGCGGGCACGGGAGCTCGTCCGCGCGCACGTGCGAGCCGTGGCGCTCGCCCTGGGTTCGTGACGCGATGGACAACCTCACTCATGGATTGCTGGGCCTGGCCCTCGGCGCGCTGCGCCGCCCCGAGGCCCCCGCAGGCTCGCCCCTCACGCCCACCGACAAGGCCGTGCTCCTCGGCTCCGTCCTCGCCGCCGAGCTGCCCGACCTCGACACCCTCCTGCCGGCCGCCAACTCCGTCGACCACGCCCTGCGCGCCCACCGGGGCTTGTCGCACGCGCTCGCCTTCGCACCCGTCGTGGCCCTCGCCGCCACCGGGCTCGCCCTGCTCGTCTTCCGCCGCGCCCGCTTCCTCCCCGTCTACGTCTCCAGCCTGCTCGCGCTCGCCGTCGCGCACCTGCTGCCCGACCTGTGGACCGGCTGGGGCACCCGACTCCTCCTCCCCTTCTCCGACCAGCGCCTCACGCTCGACTGGACAATGGTGGTGGATCCGCTCGTCACCCTCCCCCTGCTCGTGGGTGCCGGGGTGGCCTGGCGGCGACGGACGCACTGGCGGCGTGCACTTCTCGTGGGGCTCGCGTGCTCGGCCGCGTACGTGGGCCTGCGCGGCGTGCTCCAGGCCACATTGACCTCGCGGGTGCGTGAAGCCTGGCCCTCCGCCGAGCGCGTGCAGGTCTTCCCCGCGTGGCTTTCGCTCACCACCTGGCGCTACGTGGTCGTCCTCCCTTCCGAGTACGTGGCCGGCACGGTGTCCCCTGGTGAGCCTCCGCTCGAGGAGCGACGCCTGGCACGGCCTGCTCCCGAGGTACTCACCGCCGCCATGCGCGCGGTGCCCACCGTGCATGAGGCACTGGCTTGGGCCCGGTTCCCCGTCGTCTCCTCGGCTCCCGGTGAGGGGGGACGGACATCCGTGCGCATTGGAGATCTGCGCTACCACCTGCACGGCGAGCCGACGCTTACGTTCGTCCTGGAAGTGGAGTCGGACCTTTCAGTGAGCGAGGCTCGGCTTGAGCGCGGTGGCAGCGCGCGGGAGCTGATTGAGCGCTGGCGCACGGTGAAGGAAATACCCTCACCCTAGCCCTCTCCCAGAGGGAGAGGGGACTTACACGGGCGCTCGGTTGCATGCCTGGGCCTCCCCCTGCGGACAGGCGTCATGTTGTTCCGCCCGTGTCCGGTGCGCATCTGGACTCTTATGAGACAGTATCTGATTCCCGCCACCGCGTTGCTCGGGCTCCTACTCGGCTCGGGTTGCGGCACCGTGGCCTCGGCCACCCGCCCCGCCACCCGAGCCATCGGCGAATTCGTCCTCGGCCCCGAAGATGAGAAGAAGCTCGGAGATCAGCTCGCCGCCGAGGTGAAGCAGCAGGAGAAGGTCCTCGGCGATGCACAGGTGCAGAGCTATGTGAACACCCTCGGCCAGCGCCTCGTCGCCCAGGCGCCCAAGGAAGAGCGACCGTTCAACTTCCAGTTCACCGTGATCGACGCGCCCGACACCGTCAACGCCTTCGCGCTGCCCGGTGGCCACATCTTCGTCTACTCGGGCCTCATCCGCGCCGCGAGCGACGAGGCGGAGCTCGCATCGGTGCTCGGCCATGAGATAGCCCACGTCACCTCGGGTCATGCGCGGCAACAGCTCGCCAGCCAGGTGGGCCTGGGTACCCTGCAACAGCTCCTGCTCGGCAGTGATCCGAACCTCCTCGCCCAGGTCGGCAGCACCATCGTCGCCCAGGGATACCTCGCCGCGTACACCCGAGGCATGGAGAGCGAGGCAGATAAGCGCGGCCTGCAGTATCTGGACGGAGCGGGCTATGACCCGGCCGCCATGGCGCGCTTCTTCGACAAGCTCGCGAAGATGCAGGGCTCCCGCCCCAATTTCGTGGCGTCCTTCTTCGCCACCCACCCGGACCCCGGAGCCCGCGCGAAAGAGGTGAACTCACTCATCCAGTCGCGCGGCTATGGCGGCGGCCAACAGGCCATCGTCAGCAAGGACTTCCAGGATATCCAGGCCCGGGTCGGCGGCGCTGTGCGCTGAGCCACCACTGGACAGACCTCCGGGCGCATGGCTTGCCGCGCCGCCCCCGGAGCCCCACCTTCCCCAAGCAGGCGAGCGAGGGGAGCGTGGGATGGCGAGATGGGCGACGGGGTTGGGGTTGGTGGGGTGGTGTGTCCTCTGTTCAACGGGATGCCAGAAACCGGAGGTCGCGGTGACCGCCGCCTCCGCACGCTCGGCCGTCGCCGAGGCTTCCCACGAATCACCTCCCGCCCGGCCCACCGCCTTCGTCGAGTTGCCGGAGCCACCACCCGAGCCCGAGCCACCGCCGCAGTCCGAGCCCACGCAGGCCGGAACCGTCGCGCACATGGAGGAGGAGCCCTCGCGGATCCTGGAGACGGACTCCGGAACCTGGGAGCGGGAGGAACGCCAAGCCACCCGTCCCCTCCTCGAGGATGAGGATCGCATCTGGCTGAGCGAGACCGCGGAGTCAGCGAGAGCGGGAAACACGCGCATCTCCGCGAGCGAGCCCGTGGAGGAGATCACCATCGCCACCGGCACCGTGGATGGCCGGGTGAAGCGCGTGCGCCCTGGCACCATCGAGGTGAGCGACGACGAAGGCAACGTCTACGAGCTGCGCATCGACGGCCGCAGCCGAGGCCTGCGTCGGGGCCGCCACATCTCGCTGAGGGACATTGCCGAGGGCACCCCGGTGCGCGCCTCGTTCGATCTGGTGGGCCGTGGGGAGAGCCTCGCGCGCGACATCGTGCTGCGGCGCTGAGCCCTCCCCGAAAGACGACGGGCGGCCCCCAAGAGGAGAGCCGCCCGCCGTTCGATGCGCCCAGCCGCCGGGCCTACGGCCTCGTGTAGTTGATGGCCAGGCTGTAGGTGCCCGAGGAGTAGCCGCGCACCATGATGTAAGCGCTGCTCTGTCCCGCCGGCACCGTCAGGTTGCACGTCTCGGAGGCACCCGAGAGGAACGGACGGCAGTGGTAGCTGGTGGTCGTCGGCGCCGAGCCAAAGCGGACGTACAGGTCGGGGTCACCCGAGCCCGTCATGACCACCTTGAAGGTGGTGCCAGCCAGCACGTTGTACGGGCCGTAGTTGACGTTCTGGCTCCTGGACACGCTGCCGCTGACGGTGGTGTACACCGGCGTGCCCGTACCACCGCCGCTGCCGCCGCTGTAGGTGCCCTTGAGGGAGGCGCCCGAGTACTCGGAGTACGCGTGGACCAACACGTACCAGGTGCCAGCCTGCGGGTTGGCGAAGGTGCAGCTCTCCGCGTTGCCGCTCGCGTACGAACGGCAGTCGTAGGTGCCGGTGGACGGCGCCGCGCCGAACTTCACGTACAGGTCCGCGTCACCCGAGCCGCCGCTCGTGTTGAACACCAGGCTGGTATGGCCCGCGGGGACCTCCAGCGTGTAGTACTTCTTGTTGCCGGAGCTGCCGGCGATGCTCACCGCGACGCCATTGCTCAGCGGCGTGGTCACCGGCGGCGGAGCAGGCACGCCCACGGCCTTCCAGGCCTCTGTCACAGCCGCGGCCTCGGCCGAGCCCACACCGAAGAGCGCCTCAGCGGCCTGCACCGTGTACGTCTTGGCCTGCTCGAAGGTGGTGCTGGCGGTGAAGAGGTCCGTGTTGGCCTTGTAGAAGACGCGGCCGGCCTTCTCCGGGCCAATGGCCGGCACGACGTTGCTCGTCTTGCCGCGCGGGTGTGTGCCACCCTTGGCCAGCAGCGAGAACACCAGGTTGGGAATACCGGAGCTGTAGTGCACGTCCACGCCCGAGGAGTAGTCCGGGAAGTAGTCGAGCGAGTCGCCGTCCTTCGCCGGGTCATCCATGTAGCGCAGCGCATCGTTCGCGGTGCCTGGCGTCCAGATGTCCTCGCCAATCATGAAGATGTCCGGAGTCGTGGCCCAGGTGCCGGTGAAGTAGCTCTCGCACACGCCGGCGAAGATGTCGGACATGGACTCGTTGAGACCCCCGGACTCATCCGAGTAGATGAGGTCCGACTCCGAGTCCGTCACGGCGTGGGTGAGCTCGTGCACGGTGACGTCCAGGTCCTTGCCCAGCTCAATGGAGTTCACGCCGTCACCATCGCCGTACACCATCTGGGTGCCATCCCAGTAGGCGTTGACGTAGGCGCTGCCGTAGTGAACGGTGCTGATGAGCGTGCCGCCCGCGTTGTCGATGGAGTCGCGGCCGAACAGCGTCTTGTAGCAGTTGTAGGTGTCGCCGAGCTTGTCGTAGTTGGTGTCGACGTGCGCGTCGCCAATGGGGGCCTGGCCCTCGCTGCGCTTGAGGGTACCCGGCGTGCTCGAGCCGTTGTTGGCCGAGTACACCTTGCGGTTGAGGGCCGAGTGGATGAGTGGATTCACCAGCAGGATGCCGCCGCGCTGCGCATCCACGTAGACGAGATCATCGGCGGGCATGCCGTCGCGCTCGCCCTTCACGCGCACCTCGTAGGCCAGCCGCGGCTCCGAGCTGTGCTCGGCGCGCAGATAGACGAGCTGCGCATCCCCCTCGGAAGCGGCGCCACGCGCGGAGGACCCCTCCACAGCCACCTTCAAGGCGGCCTCGGGGGCCACCTTCGCCTCGGCGGATACCGGCTCACCCGTCCGAGCCGAGCCGTTGGCGGCGTAGATGAGCCCTTCGCCATCCGCGTGCAGGACGAGCTCGCCGCCCACCACGCGCAGCCCATTGAGGGTCTGCTGGAAGCGCAGGTGCCGGTGCCCTTGCGCATCCACCGAGGCCCGCTTGAACACCAGGTCCTCGCCGCTCACGCGGAACGCCGGGGCGATGTCCGTCACCACCTGGCGCAGCTCGTCCCTGGCGCGCAGCTCACTCACCTCTCCCGCCGCCGACAGCCGGCCCAGCTTGCCCGTCACGGCGTACGGAACACCGGCCTCGCTGCCCACGACGCGCACGTCCTTGAAGCGCGCCAGCGCGGCCTGAATGTCCACATCCTTGTCCCCCGCCCGCACCGCCTCCTCATTCACTTCCGCCGTCGAACCACAGGCTGCGAGACTTGCACCCAGCCACGCCACACAGAACGTCCTCAGAACCCGATTAGCCAATGCACTACCTCTCTGAAAGAAGGCACGCATTCCTTGACATACGAAGAAGGCCACTCCCAAGGGGTCGTCATGGATTTCAGTTCTGTATCTGATTCAAAGTTTTTGAACGTCAATTCCTCCCCACTCGTCTCACTCCTGGGGACAGGGAACGGAATGCGATTGCGGATTGTAAGGCGAGGCCTCGGATGGCTGCCCGTGTGCGTGCTCCTGGTGATGACGGCTTGTAGCCGCAACGTGCGCCCCACGGCGCCCCTCCCCCCGCGCGTCACCGCGGAGCAGGCGACGCAGCTGGTGCCCCCGGATGTGAAGGACCGGGAGGGCTGGGCGGAGGACGTGCTGGCCGCGCTGGACGCGCATCGGCTGCATCCCTCGGCGGAGGCGGTGTGCTCGGTGTTCGCCGTCATCGAGCAGGAGTCAGGCTTCCAGGCCAACCCCGCGGTGAAAGGACTGGCGCGCATCGTCCAGCAGCGGATGGAGGCCTACGCGGACAAGCTAGGCCCCTTGGGGCCTCCGGCGATGAAGGCCCTGCTCGATGGCAAAGCGCCGGGGCAGACGCTGACCTTCGAGCAGCGGCTGGCGCAGGTGAAGACGGAGAGGGACCTGGACCGCATCTTCCGCGAGCTGCTGGAGTACTACGAGACGGAGTACCCGACGACGTACACCGCGGCGGAGCTCGCGAGCCGCCTCTTCAAGTCCACGCGGCTGGAGGACCTCAACCCCATCACCACCGCGGGTTCCATGCAGGTGAGCGTGCGCTTCTCTGAGGAGCTGGCGGGTGGGGACGATCGCGCGCTGCAGCGAGTGCGTGAGGAGCTCTACACGCGGGGCGGCGGGGTGTACTACGGCACGGCGCGGCTGCTCGGCTACGAGGCGCACTACAGCGACCCCATCCACCGCTTCGCGGACTACAACGCAGGATTCTACGCCTCGCGCAACTCGGCAATCCAACGGCAGGTCAGCCGCCTCACGGGAATCGAGCTGGTACCGGACGGGGACCTGCTCGCCTACGACAAGCAGGGCGAGCCGCTGGACGAGGACAGCAACTCCCTCAAGGCGATTCTCTCCTTCCGGCAGCGGTACGCGCCGGACCTGAGCGAGCGGCGGGTGCGCAAGGACGTGCGGAAGGAGAAGGAGCTCGACTTCGAGGAGACGGATACGTGGAGCGCCATCAAGGACACGTACCAGAAGGTGACGGGCGAGACCCCGGAGTACGCCCAGCTCCCCACGGTGACCATCCGGAGCCCGAAGCTCAGCGGGGACCGCTCCACGGCCTGGTTCGCCCAATCGGTGAACAAGCGCTTTCAGCGGTGCATGGGCCGCTACGCGGCGCTGCCCAAGTAGCAGCCAAGACTCAAGGCAGACAACAAAACGAAGGAGTACGAGCGGATGAAGAAGCTGGGCGTGGTGTTTCGTTCAGAGCCCACGCAGATGGGGCCGACAACCGTTGTCGTCCTTGACGATACGTGCGGCAATCACATCCAGCTCTATCAGGGCTGAGGCGGCCTGCTACGGGTTCCTCCGCCCTCACCAAAGAGGAGGGCGGAGGCGAACGTCCGGCGCAACCGCGGCGCTACTTCTTCGCCGAGGGAGCCTGGGGCGCGAAGTGCGGATCCGTGATGCTCATCTCGGTGACGGTGCCGTACTTGCGCGCCACCTCGCGGATGTCCGAGGCCTTGCCAATAAGCACCAGGGTGAGGTCGTCCTGGGCGGGCACCACGCGCTGGATGGCGGCCTGGATGCGCGCCTTGTCCGCGCTCCCCACCTTCGCGGCGAACTCGTCCACATCACTCGCGTCCAGCCCGTAGAAGGCGAGCTCAGACAACTTGGACGCGATCTGCAGGCCCGTCTCCAGGGTAGGAGGGAACTGGCCCAGCACGTATGCCTTGGCGGAGGCGAGCGTGGCCTCGTCCATGCCTTGCTTGCGGTAGCTCGAAAGCACCCCCAGCGCCATGTCCAGCGCCTGGCCGGTGGACTCCGTCTTCGTGTACGAGGAGATGGCGAACGGCCCGGGCTGGGTGTTGGCCATCACCGCCGAGGCAGCACCATAGGTAAGGCCAGACTTCACGCGCAGCGCCGTATTGAGCAGCGAGGTGAAGCGGCCGCCGAGCACCGTGTTGGCCAGGTTCACGTCCACGCGCGTGGGGTCCGTGCGCGAGATACCGGTGTTGCCAGCCCAGAAGTACGTCTGCGTGGCATCCGGCTTGTCCACCAGCAGCACGCGCCGGCCCTTCGTCGGCTGGGTGGGCGAAGCCACCGGGGCCGGAGTGGATGCGCGCGCCCAACCCCCGAGCGCCGCCTCGAGCTGCTTCGCGAGCTTCTTCGCGTCGAAGTCACCCACCACCGAGAGGATGAGCCGATCTCCCCCCATCTGCGCCTTGGCATACGCCAGCACATCCTCGCGCTTGAGCGTGGCCAGGGACGACTCGCTGCCACTCATGGGCCGACCGTAGGGGTGCGCGCCGAAGTGGAAGGCCTGGAAGTAGGTGCCGATGAGGCCGCGCAGGTCACCGTCCTTCTGCGCGGCGAGCTCCGACACCATCCGCTCGCGCATCTTGTCCAGCTCGGCCGCGTCGAAGCGGGGCCGCATCAGCATGTCTGAGAGCAGCTCCACCATGAGCGCGGTATCACGCGCCATGAACTGCCCATAGACGTCGAGCGCCTCGCGGCCGGGGCTCACCGCGAGCGAGCCGCCCACGCTGTCCACCGCCTCGGCGAACTGCTGGGCATCCCGCTTGCCGGCGCCCTTTTGGAGAAGCTCGGCGGTGAGCGCGGACAGGCCCTCCTTGCCCTCGGGATCGCCCAGGGCCCCGCCGCGCACCTTCGCGCTGAAGGCCACCAGCGGCACCTCGTGCTTCTCCACCAGGAGCAGCTTCGCGCCGTTCTTCAGCTCCAGCACGGTCGCTTTGGGCAGCGTCACCGCGTCCTGCACGGCGGCCTTGCGCGCCTGCTGCGCCGTGGGGGGCTGCCCCGCCTTCGACTCCTGAGCCCCCGCCGTGGAGGCCACCAGCAGCGCCGCGAGCGCCACCTTCCCGTTGAGCACCTTCATCGCGCCGCCTCCTTCTTCGCCTCGTCCGAGCCCGCCTCGGGCACCAGCACCCCCACCGTGCGGTTGTTCTTCGCGAATACCTTCGCGGCCACCTTCCGCACCTGCTCGCGCGTCACCGCCTCATAGCGGTCCGGCGCACCGAAGAGCTTCTGCCAGTCCCCGTGGAACACCTCGTAGGTGCCGAGCGCCTGCGCCCGGCCACTGTTCGTCTCCAGGCTGCGCCAGAAGTCCGACACGACGATGTTCTTCGCCTTGCGCAGCTCCGCGTCGGTGACGCCCGCGGACACCACCTTCGCCAGCTCCTCGTCGAGCAGCTTCTCCGCCTTGCCCAGGTCACCTCCGGGCGGCAGGTTCACCAGCATCCACGTGAGCGACGGGTCGAACCCCGCGCCCTGGTAGCCGGCCACGGCGATGGCCACCTGCTCCTCCTCCACCAGCCGCCGGTGCAGCCGCGAGGAATCCCCCTCCGTGAGGATGCGCACCAGCAAATCAAGCGCGGGAGCGTCCTCGTCCCGGCCGCGCACGCCATGGAAGGCCATCTGCAGCAGCGGCGCCTGCGCCAGCTTGCGCACCACCACCCGACGCTCGCCCTGCTGCGGCGGCTCCACGGTGCGAACCGGCTCGGGGGCAGGCTGCGCGGGGATGGGCTCGAGGTACTTCTCCGCGAGCGAGAAGATCTCCTCGGGCGTCACCGCGCCCACCACGATGAGGGTGGCGTTGTTGGGCGCGTAGTAGGTGCGGAAGTAGCGCTCCAGGTCCTCTTGCTTCCAGCTCTCGATGTCCGAGGGCCAGCCGATGACGGGAATCTGGTAGGGGTGGGCCACGAAGGCGGTGGCCTGCACCTGCTCCATGAGCAGGCCGGAGTTGTCGTTGTCCACGCTGGAGCGCCGCTCCGAGTAGACGACACCGCGCTCGCTCTCCACCACCTTGGGGTCGATGGCGAGGCTCGACAGCCGATCCGCCTCCAGGTCGAAGATGGTCTCCAGCGCCGAGCGCGGGAACCAGTCCTGGTACACGGTGACGTCCTCGGAGGTGTAGGCGTTGTTACGGCCGCCATGCGCCTCCATGACGCGGTCGAACTCACCGGGGCCGTACTTCTTCGCGCCGTTGAACATCATGTGCTCGAAGAAGTGGGACAGGCCGGTGATGCCGGGACGCTCGTTGCGACTGCCCACGCGGAAGAAGTTGAAGAGGGAGACGCTGGGGTTGTCCGGGTCCGACCAGACGATGACCTTCAACCCGTTCTTCAGCGTCTTCGTCTTCACCTGGGCGCCAGGCTTCGACGCGGCCGTGGCCGACGTCTCGGTCCTCGAGGACCGGCCTTGGGCGCACGCGGCCGTTCCGGCCAGCAAAAGCATTCCCGTGACGAGCAACTTCTGTCTGAGCATCCGCTCTCCCTATGTGGCTCAAATCTCGTACGAAAGCCCCACCCAACCGGTGGGGCCGGCATGAATTCCCCGAGGGCTCGTCGGGCCGTCAGCCCACCGAGGAGATGAAGGCGGGAGCGGACTCGAGGGCCCCGGCCTCCACCGTGCGCAGGGGCCCGTGAATCCACCCGCGCAGCGCGGCGGAGAGCCACGACAGGTGTGAGCCGCGCACCGCGCCGAAGAGGTAGCGATCGGGACGGAGCACGGCGATGTCCACGCGATGCTCGCGGAACCACGCATCGAGCTTGCCCTCGACGTCCACCACCTCACCAGGTTGGGCGTGGCCGGAGCGCGGAGGGATGATGCGCAGACAACGGGCACCAATGCTCTCGGCGAGCACCTGTGCGGCCTTGAGCGAGACCTCGCGGGTTTCGGGGTGCACCAGGATGGAGAAACCGGAGCCCAGCAGCTCGTCGAGCCGCACCTCCTTGCCACCCGGAGCGCCCACGCGGGGCTGGGGGAAGTACGTGCCCTCGGGAGCCTGGGAGTGGCCGCGGGAGCCGCCCAGCATGAAGCCTCGAGGGATGAGGGGCCGGGGTTTGAACTCGAGGTTACGGATGAAGCGCTGCACGCGGGGAATCCGGTCGAGCGCCCGGAAGAGGTTGTCGCGCACGAAGGCGATCGGACGGCTGCCGGTGAGGACGATGCGGCCCATGTTCACGCTGGCCTCGAGCATGGCCTCCGCGTGGGGGCGGCGCTCCAGCTCGTAGGTGTCGAGGAGCGGCTCGTCGGCATGACCGTGGATGACGGACGCGAGCTTCCACGAGAGGTTGGCAGCGTCGCGCAGGCCGGAGCAGAGCCCCTGACCCAGGACGGGCGGCATGAGGTGGGCGGCATCGCCGAGCAGGAACAACCGCCCCTCGCGCCAGCGCGAGGCCACGCGGCGGTTGAAGATGTAGGCGGCGGCGCGCTGCACGGTGGCGCGGTCCGGGTCGACGTAAGGGGAGATGAACTCGCGGATGCGCTCGGGCCGGAGCAGGTCCTCGGGCTTCTCGTCCGCGCGGATCATGCATTCGACGCGCAGCTCGTTGCCGGCGCAGCGGGCAACGAAGACATGGCGATGGGGGTCGCACACCATGCGGCAGAGGGGCGGAGGCGGTTCGGGCAGGAGGAGGGAGATGGCGAGCATGCCCTCGTCGTAGGTGGCGCCCACCATGTCGATGCCGGCGAGCTGACGCAGGGTGCTGCGGCCTCCATCACAGGCCAGGAGGTAGCGGGCGCGCACGGTGCGCTCGGAGCCATCACGGGCATCACGGACGGTGACCGAGATGCCCTGAGCATCCTGCGCATAGGCCTCAACGCGCTGGCCGAGCCGCAACGAGACATGGGGGAAACGGGAGAGGCCGAGGCGCAGGATGCGTTCGAGGTAGGGCTGACTGAAGAAGCGGAGGGCCGAATACCCGTAGCCAAAGTCGGTCCCCTGGATGACGAGCCGGGCGAAGAGCTCGCCCGAGGCACCGACAAGCTCCACCTCGGGGCAGGTGTACATATGGGCATCGAGGACGTCGGCGAGGCCGGCGGCCTGGTAGATGCGCATGGCCTCGTCGTCACAGGTGATGGCGCGAGGCTGGCTGTGGGGGGTGAGGTCGCGCTCGAGGACGACGGTGCGGACTCCGTACAGACCGAGGAGGTTGGCTGTCAGCGCGCCCACCGGCCCGCAGCCGGAGATGAGCACGTCCGTGTCTTCCACCAATGGCGTCATGGAACTCCCAACCTCGATGCCCAGGGGAGGGAACCCTGGCGGGGGGAGAATCTACCGGATGGAAAGCGTCCCACCACGTCCGTTGTCACTGGGTTACCCGGCAATCATCCGGACGAGGGGAGGACCGCCTACACTGGGGGTACACCCCCCTCTCCCTCTGGGAGAGGGGACGGGGGTGAGGGTATATCGGTTTGCCGTCTCCGGAAAACAGCCCACCCCGAACCGAGAATCCTCCCTCCGTGAAGTACGCTTGTGAGCGGAGCCCTCCCGCTGTCGGGCATCCTTGCACGTCCAGGAGTCGGTACTGCATGCGCTACCTCCATGTTCTCGTGCTCACCCTCGCGGCAGCGTGCTCGGGCCCCCGGCGGTACTACCTGCATACTGAACTTCCCAAGCTAGAGGGCAACCTGCTCCTGGCGGTGGTCCCAGGACCCTGGCCGGAGGTGCCCACCGTCATCTCGGACACGGCCAGCATCCCGGATGACCTGGTGCTCCCCACCCTCACGGGACTGATGAATTTGCCAGGAGCGTCGGATGCCTGCGATCCGAATACGAGACGTCCGCGCCAGGATGCATCCGAATACTGTGCCGCCATCTACCGAACCCCGCAGGACTGGCGCGTATCCTGGCCCATCCGGCAGGTGTTCGAAGGAGCCAGCTCGTGTCAGCCTCCGTTCGGAGGGGTCGACGATTCGGACTTCGGACGAGACGTGCCTGTTCTCGGCTACGCCCACAATCACCCCTGTGGGTCCGGCCTCAGCAGCCAGGACTTGAGCGTCTGGCCCATGCTGAAGACGAGCGAAGGTAGCTGGGTGATGGTTGCCTACGGAGTCAGCCCCAGTGGCAGGGTGCTCCGTGACGCCCAAGGAGAGTTGATTCCAGCGTGGGGGTGGCTCGCCACCGGACACAAAAGCCAGCCTCGCTTCTATAAGTGGAATCAAGAGGGAAAAGTGTGGAAGTGGAACGAGAATGAAAAACGATGGGAGTTCCAGACCACCTGCAGGCCGCGCTCGTCCAGCATCCTCAGTCCCAAGGGTGTCCTGCCGGATTGCTCGCCCGAAATGCGATAGCAGGCAAGCATGGAGATGCCCGGACACGTGAGCCCCCCCTTCCGCTCGAGGTCCTACATGCGCAAACCGCATCGCGTCATGCTGCCCGTGTTGCTGTTGGCCTGGACAATGAGCCCCCGAGCCAACGCCACGGACCCCATCTCAACCATCAGGATTCCACTTCCCTTCACCACGGAATCCATCCCCATCATCACGACGCCACCGCCGCTCACCCAGGACACAATCCGCTGGCCGGAGGAGATACGGCCACTGGCGACATTGGACGCGTCCGCCATCCTCGCCGCCAATGCCGCGCTCCAGCATCTCCTGGCCCGCGTCCCACAAGAGTACGTCGGGACGTGTGACTACTCGGCCAAGGCCATGGAAGTGGTGATCGGACAGGAAGCAGGTCTCTATTTCGTCCGCATCAACCGGCGAGCGGACAGATGCGGAGTGAAGTTCCCGGAAGGCGCCATCGGGTTCGATTGGTTCGAGCTGTATGCGGTGTCGCCGGAAGGAAGAGTCCTGGCTCGCTACCCCTTCTCGCCATAGACGCGAACCGGGAGGATACATCAGCTCAACCCGAGCCCGGCCTCATGCCATCCGGCGCATCTAGCGCCTCTAGCTCACGAACTCTCGCCCGAGCCGCCCTACGGGCCTCACGCTGCTCGCGCGCGACCTCATGTGCAGAGGCCTCAGTCCGAAGCAGCCCTACTGTACGCCGCACCCCACTGCTACGTGAGCGGGCCCCTGTCTTTCAGGGGCGCAGGGAGGAGGCGACCCGAGACACTTCGACTCCCACGCCACCTCTCCCTACAGCCTGCACCCAAAAGCGCGCGAGCAGCCTCCAGCGGAGGGCCTCCCACCGGACATCTCGGGCAAGTTGCTGCAGCGCCCGCTGGAATCCACCCCTGTCGAACCAGCACCGGACACGTGGCCACGAGGCCATGCTCGACGTCGTCCACCTCGTACCAGCGGGTGTCCGGCATGTAATCCGGAGGCGCCACCCCTGAGACAGGTAGCGTGTTGCGCTCGCACACACCGTTGATAGCAGGGCACCTACTTGGCGCAGTGCCATGGTTCACCTACAGCAAAGGGTCGTCCTGGAAGAAGGGAAGAAGAGCCTATCCTGCGGGAATAGATACCCTGGCCATACCGCAAGGCTCTCCGCCCATTTCACACCCAGCCGCAAGACCGCATCTCGATGCCACTGCCGCATCGTGACGAGACCTAATGCGATGGTGACTCAACATGGGTAATATGGGGTATGGTCCGCTGGTGACCGATTCTTTCCTAAACGAACCCAAATCCGCACGAACGTCGCCCCCTATCGTTCCCATAAACCTTCAAGAATAAAGATTGAGCCAGGGCTCAATGCCACCTTCAGCAACATACGATATGGATCAGCATCTAACATTGCTGTCGTTCGACGAGACCCACCGAGCTGCAGAAAGCCCTGGACTCTACGCATGGTACGGCTCGCTCTATGCATCCGTAGCCGACTACAAGCGAGAAGTCGATGCCGAGGGCAAGGACATTGGAACCATCAGATTTCGTCGACTACTCGCACGTCATATGCTCCGTTATCAGCCATTCCCTATCGACATGCGTGGCCGAAACACATTCGGTGCGGATTGGCGTGGCGCTCTTGAGGACAAAAGCCAAGACCCAATCCAGGACATCATCTTGGGACGCACTGAAGGAGCAACGGAGTTGTCGGATGACGCGAAAGGATTCAGTCAAAAGCTCGACCGAGTAGCCAATGATGCCAAAACGAGAGGACTACTCGTTCGTGTCCTCGAAACAGCAACCCCAGCCATTTCGGCTCCTATCTATGTCGGTGTTGCCAAAAATCTTCGGGAGCGCCTTGGACAGCACGTTAGCCTGTACAAAAACTTGAAGGATGTCATCGGCAGTGACGAAGAAAAGCTAAGGCTGCTGCGCGAAAAAATCCGCCAAGAAGGATTAGGCTTTGCGCATCGAGCCATTGCGATGGACTTTGGACCCGAACAACTGCGGGTCATCACATTAGATATCAAATCATTGGTTGGTGACCAAGCTTCCGATGAAGAACTGCGCGAAGTCGCCGGCGTAGCCGAATGGCTATTGAACCGTTGGCACAGACCATTTGCTGGGAGAAGATAATGTTTGGCTCAAAAGGCACCAAGATATCTTTTCAACATTCTGTCTATGGAACATGGGGTCGGTTCCGAACGCCCGCAGGGTCCGTCGAATTTCTTGAAACCAAAGCACGAATTGGACCCGCCGCGAAGGATCTTGAACGAAGGCTGGCTCGAGCACTGCGTCCCGTACGGGAAGTGCTTCCTACGCAGATGATGGATTTCAATCAACTGCTTCAGCGAGATCTCGACGACCACCGTGTTGCAACCGAGCTTGTTCATTATGTCCTAGAACCCTCCAAAACCGGACCCGCTTTCTTCCCACCAATCGTTGCGGCCATGCTGCCGTTCGAGGGGAATGAGCCAAAACCACAATTTCCAGCTCTTGCAGAGGTTGGCCCCCTCCAGGATGAAGTGGCACTCTGGCAAGGGTTCCGATTCGGCAGCGCGTTCCAGTTCGAACGCATGATCAACCCTCAGGACAAAAGCGACTTCGAAATAAAACTCGGTCGTGTGTCCTGGAATCCAGAAGAAGTCAAGCTCGTCATCATTGATGGTCAACACCGAGCGATGGCTCTTTTGGCTATAGATCGAACCATCAACAACAGCTGGAGTGAGTCCGGCGAGAAATACAAGTATTTTTATGAACCAGTCATTAGAGACATCCTGAAAGAAAAAACAGAAAAGCAGAGACTTGACCTACTTGAGAACATAGAATTTCCAGTGACACTGGTATGGTTCCCAAGTGCAAATGAGATCGGTGGTGACCATCATGCCGCCGCCCGGAAGCTATTCGTTGACGTCAACCAGAACGCACGCAAGCCAAGCGAATCCCGACTGCTCCTCCTATCAGACGCCGAACTCATCGGCATCTTCACCCGTCGCGTCCTAAATGAGTTTCGGGTTCGAAAGGACACCTTGCCCATTTACGCCGTTGAGTACGACCACCCTGGGCGAGACCAAGCCTCAAGCTCGAAGTGGAGTGTGACATCAAACGTCATCATTCTTAGAGACTGTATCGAGCGAGCAGTTTTTGGGCCCAAAAAGTACATTGAAAATCTGAACCTTGGCTTCAGTGGGCGTGAAAGCGAATTTGATAGATCCCTATTCATGCGGCAAACACTCCAGCTCGATGAAGAGATCGGCGAGACAGTGGAGGACATGCAGAGGAAAAACATCTCCAATATCGATTTTCCCAGAACAAAGCTTGATTTCCTACAAAATCAGTTGATGCGAGGTTGGGGTCTATT
Organism: Archangium minus; assembly: GCF_044360475.1. Lineage (NCBI taxonomy): Bacteria > Pseudomonadati > Myxococcota > Myxococcia > Myxococcales > Archangiaceae > Archangium > Archangium minus. The sequence continues at coordinate 1,548,715 of NZ_CP043494.1, read as the reverse complement.
CATCGTCCGCATGTTGAGCGAACTCTTGCCGTACAAAGTTCACGGCGAGGCGCTTACAAAACTGCGGGATGGATGGGCGACAGCGGGCTCCACCGATTCTCTCGCCAAAGACGCCATTTTCGAAGGCGTTGGAATGTACTGGACCATTCGAGATAGTTACCAGCATTGGGAACGCTTGAATCAGATCCGAGCCGAGCTAAAGCAACAGCAGACAGCCAGAACAGACGTTGTTCGGACTTGGCAAGTCATGGAGGGGAAAAAGCGCGAGTTCTTGGACCTCCGAAATCAAATCTATATCGGGAAGAGCGACAGCGACGCAACTGAGGCCGTAAACGGTGCTTTTGAAGCATTTTCAACTAACGCATGCCAACTGGGGTTCGTTTTGATGGCTCGAACCATCTCCCTGCGCGGCGGAATAAAGCTTGAAGGAATGAATGCCTTCACGACAGCACTGATACAAGCAGCCAACACAGCCCTGCTCGGAGGTCCAAAGAGCGAGTATGGGCGTCGCACAGCTTTCTGGCGAGGACACGAGGATAGCCTCAACAGAATCACAAAGTTGGATACCCCTTATGCTGTCCACTTCCGATACTTCTGGCTTGAACTCCTCTCTACACCAGAGGCCCAGCCCCACCTCGGTACGGAACTCTCCACTGTCGTGATGACTGCTAGGGACGAAGCACGCAGGGGTTATCTGGCTTATCTTTCCAAGGAGATGGAGAAAGCACTACGAAAAACCGAACCGAACACGAGCAGAGCCCTGCTTCACTCGAAAGCTGACGAGACAGCAGCAGAGACGCTTAGAAAGGCGTTGTACAAATGGTTCGGGATCAAAAAAGCGGAGTTCGAAGATTGGCGTGTGCGCGAATCGCAGGCCAATAATGACACGACAAGTCCAGAGGCAATGGGTGAGGACGCGGTCACGGACACAGGCGAAGAAGCAGAAGCTCCAGCATCTTCGGATGCAGGCGAAGCAGCATCTCCTTCGTTCGATGAGCTTTTGAAGGCGAACATCGAAGAAGACGAGTGAGTGCTGCCAAATTTGAAGCTTGGTACTACAGTTGGACTTTCCCTCGAGACAGGGGCTGCACGAGTCCGAGAGGAGGTACGACTGTAGTACTAAAGACTACCAATTTAAAGGTGTATCAGCAGATCCACCGGAAGGTTTTTCAAGGAGGCCTCTGGAGGCTGAGCCATCCCCTCATTTTAGATGAGACCGAAAGCTTCGCGGAAAACGAGCTGCTCACGGACGAGTTGGGCGAAGCGCTCCATGAGAGGACGCAACTCGGCTTCTCGCATCATGGGCAGGGCCTTGTAGTACATACATCCCTGACGGAAGAGGGAGTAGGTGCGCTTCTTGGAGGTGTTGGCCTTGAGGTAGCGCTCCATGCCGAGACTCTCGCCCGCGGCCCCAGCAGCGTCAGCAGCGCGCACGCCAGGGCACTGACCAGCAGCAACCTGTCTCGCCTGTCCGTCTCGGCGATGCGCACCGAAGACAGGCCCATACCGAAGCGCAAGTCCTTCACATCCCTGAAACCCTCTTCGATGGTGAAACGGCGGCGGTAGAGCGCGACGACCTCGGCACCGGAGGCATCCACCAGGTTGGTGGCCAGACACCAAGCATCCTTCATGCCCTTCTTCTTCAGGCACACCACGGCAGCCACTTCTGTCTCGTCCGCCGTGACTCGCGCTCCTTTGAGCGTGCGCAGGTGGCCCGACTTCGGCACCCACTCCCCGCGGGTTTGCGCTCCCCGTCTGTGTTCGTCACCGTGATGGATTTGCGGAAGCGCACCACGTACGAGAAGCCCAACTGCGCCAGCAGCGCATACAGTGCCTGGTCAGCGAAGCCCCGGTCGGCAAGTACCGTCACCTTCACCTCGCCCGGAATCAGTTCGCGCAGGCGTAGCAGGACGGTGTCCTCCACGTCGTTGCGCTGGCCCTTGAGGGTGGACTTGTGCACTGTCAGCCACACCAGGGGCGTAGGGCGGCCGTGCTTCGTCAGCAGCGAAGCCACCAGGGTGGTGTGGTCATCATCGTCGAAGTCCGTCCAGTCCAAGGCGATGACGGCCTCGGTGCGCTGGGCCAGCATGTACGGCACCCACAGACTGAACAGGTGCCACACGTTCAAGCCCGCATTGGACAGCAACCTGTCTACCTGCTTCACCCCGTGCTTGCCCTTGGTGCCTCGCGCCACCGCCACGGCCTGCCCGATGGCGTACACCGACAAACTCGCGGCGTGGATGACCCCCAGCGTCGCCAGCGACAGTGACAGCACCCGCTTGGCGTGGACGTCCTCGGCGAAGAGGCTGGAGAGGAATTCATGGACCTGCTGCTCGTTGATAGCTGAAGTACCCACTTCTCCGGTAACGTCCATGACCCTACTGCTCGAACTAAACAGCCTACCGACCCCCTCCTCGCCAGCTTGCTAAATGAGGGGATGCCTCAGCTCTGGAGGAGGAAAAGCAGCAGCGTCGCACACGGGTTGCTCAACCCTGTTAATTTTAAACTACATCAACCGCCTAACGCCCGCTGCCATACCGTACCAATCAACATCTCCAGTAAGATGGGACCACGAGATACGTACAGCCCCACGTACATCGATTTCCGACAATCCCATCGCCAGGAGAACATGACTGAGCGTATAGGACTGAGAGGTACATGCGGAGCCATTGGACACCGCCGCAAGCCCCTTCCACGTCAGCATGACAGCTTCTGAATCCAGTCCTGGAAACGAAACGTTCAGAACGTGAGGGAGGGCTCGACCGGGTTCACCATTGACCCTACAGCCCAGAGGCAGGAGCGCACCGAGAGCAGCCTCGCGCAACTGAAGCACCCGCTGCTTCCGTTTATCGTGATCGCGAAGGGCCAGCTCCGCGGCCAAGCCCAGCCCGACCACGAGAGGCACGGCAACGGTACCTGGACGCAGTCCCCTTTCCTGGCCTCCTCCCACCATGAGCGGGGTGAGAGGAATGCGCTCGAAGCCCCGGCGCCGAACAGCAAGCGCCCCAGCACCTTTCGGGCCATAGATCTTGTGCCCGCTGATGCTGACCAGCTCGACTCGCGGGTTCCTCAGTGCGGAGAGGTCCTTGCCGAACCCTTGAGCAGCATCCACATGCAGGTAGGCCGGGTGCTCCACCAGCACGCGGCAAATCTCATCGAGTGGCTGCAGAATCCCGGTCTCATTGTTCGCGTGCATCACCGACACGAGCAGCGTGTCGGGCCGAAGGGCCGAGCGGATCTCCTCCGGATCCACCCACCCCCCTGAGGTCGGGGGCACAAGGGTGACTTCGAACCCACGTTCTCGAAGCCGTTCCAGAGGCTCAAGTACCGCCTTGTGCTCGATCGCCGTGCTCACGATGTGCCGCCGCCCCGTCTTCTCACCGTACGGAGCCAACCCGAGAATGGCCAGGTTGTTGCTCTCGGTCGCCCCGCTGGTAAACAGGACTTCGTCCCGCTTCGCCCCAAGCACGGCCGCGACTTGCTCCCGGGCCCGCTGGACCGCCTGCTGGGCCCGGGCTCCGAAGTCGTGCGTCCTGCTCCCGGCATTGCCGAACTCCTCGGCCATGAACCGCAGCACCACGTCCCGAACCTCGGGCTCCAAGGGGGTTGTCGCGTTGCAGTCGAGGTAGGCCGTCACCGCCAGTTCCTCCTTCAGGAGATGGCACCGATATAACCCCCCAGACTCCATTGGCCAGATCCTTGATTTCTTCGCTCTGTTTGCGATTCTCTTGACGTACAGACGTCATCATTTTTATTGACGTACAGGCGTCGTCGAGATACGCCACGTGACTTTATGCGTCGTGCTGCTGGCCTATCTGATACGTCCTCTCCCGGGCGTCGGTCGAATCCGCCGGCCGCCTTCGGGTACGTGTTCCCTGCCATCCGGGGGCTACAAGCGCACCGGGAGTACTACGTCTCCATGTGCCCGCTGCGGCTCATCCCCCGCATCTTCCTCTTCAACGAGGACGAGCTGATCCCCGAGCTGAGGGCGCAGCGGGTCCTCAACAAGGGGCGCATCCCGGAGATGGCCCGCTACATCCTTGATAACCGCGACTCCTACACGTTCTCGGCGCTCACCGCCTCCATCGACGGCGACGTGCGTTTCGAGCCCCTCGGCGACACGGGCGACGCGCAGAAGCTCGGCAGCCTGCAAGTGTCGATGCACGCGCGGTTCATCATCAACGACGGGCAGCACCGCCGGGCAGCCATCGAGGCTGCCATCCGCGAGAACCCGGACCTAGCCGATGAGACCATCGCCGTCGTCTTCTTCCTCGACACCGGTCTCGAGCGCTGCCAGCAGATGTTCGCGGACCTCAACCGGCACGCCATCCGGCCTTCGACCTCGCTGGGAGTGCTATACGACCACCGCGAGGACGGCGCGAAGGTCGTCAAACACTCGGTGCTGAAGCTCCCTCTCTACCGGGACCTCACAGAGATGGAGCGCAGCACGCTCTCCGCCCGATCACGGAAACTGTTCACCCTGAGCGCCTTGTACACGGCAACCCGCGCCCTCCTTGGCCGCATGGAGGACCGCAGCGACGAGGAGCGCCGGGAACTGGCGATATCCTTCTGGGATGAAGCAGCCAAGCTTTTCCCCGAGTGGCAGCAGGTCCTGGATCAGAAGCTGAGCGCCGCGGAAGTGCGTCGCGACCTGCTTCACACGCACGGCGTTGTCCTGCAAGCGCTAGGACGTGTTGGCAATGCGCTTTTGCGCGAGCAGCCTCAGGCTTGGAAGAAGTCTCTGAAGAAGCTCTCCCGGCTCGATTGGTCGCGCTCAAACGCGCAACTCTGGGAAGGACGCGCCCTGGTAGGTGGCCGGGTGTCGAAAGCCTCCACCCACGTTACCCTTACAACGAACCGAATCAAGGCCCACCTCGGGCTCTCGCTGACTCCCGAAGAGCAGCGCATCGAGGATGCCTTCCTACGAGGAGAACATGCAGCGCGCTGATTCGAAGCGAAGCTCCGCCTTCGAGACCACCGGCATGAAGCAGGTGGTTGCATCCCTCGTCGAGGAGATCCAGGAACTCTACTTGGCGGACCGCGTGCCCTGGGTGGTCGGCTACAGTGGAGGCAAGGACTCGACCGCCTGCCTCCAGCTCATCTGGATGGCTCTCGCGGGTCTTCCCGCGGAGAAGCGGACGAAGACTGTCCATGTCATCAGCACCGATACCTTGGTGGAAAACCCGGTCGTCGCCGCATGGGTGACCCAATCGCTTGAGACGATGAAGAAGGGCGCTACCAGTGCGGGCATGCCCATCGAGCCGCACCGGCTCACGCCTGAAGTCGCGGACACCTTCTGGGTCAACCTCATCGGCAAGGGATACCCCGCGCCGCGCCCGAAGTTCCGCTGGTGCACCTACCGGCTGAAGATCCGCCCCTCCAACGCCTTCATCAGCAACGTCGTCCGCAAGAGCGGTGAGGTCATCCTCGTGCTCGGCACACGCAAGGCCGAAAGCGCCGCCCGGGCCCGTGCCATGGAACGCCATGAGCGCAGGCGAGTGCGAGATCGGCTCAGCCCGAACGCCAACCTGCCCAACTCCCTCATCTACAGCCCCATCGAGGACTGGTCGAACGATGACGTCTGGATGTTCCTGATGCAGTACTCCAATCCCTGGGGCTACAAGAACAAGGAGCTGCTGACCATGTACCAGGGGGCCTCCGCCGATGGCGAGTGCCCGCTCGTGGTCGACGACACGACTCCAAGCTGCGGAGACAGCCGCTTCGGCTGCTGGGTCTGTACGCTCGTGGAGAAGGACAAGTCGATGCAGGCGATGATCCAGAACGACGAGGAGAAGGAATGGATGCTCCCGTTGTTGAAGCTGCGCGATGAACTGGACACCACGGACGACAAGCACCTGCGCGACTTCCGCCGCATGAATGGCCTCGTCCAGCTCCACAACGGGAAGCCCGTCCCCGGTCCTTATACGCAGTCCGCTCGTGAAAACTGGCTGCACCGTGTGCTCAAGGCCCAACGATGGGTGCGCGACAATGGCCCCGAGCACGTCCGTAACATCGAGCTCATCTCCCTCGCCGAGCTCCAGGAGATCCGGCGAATCTGGGTGGTCGAAAAGCACGAAATTGAGGACAACCTCCCTCGTATCTACGCCCAGGCCATGGGGGAGCCCTACCCCGGTCCCGCGCTCGACGACAACCTGATCTTCAGCGCCGAGGATATGGACCTGCTGCGCGAGGTCTGCGGGCAGGACCGCCTGCGCTTCGAGCTCGCACGAGAGCTCATCGATATCGAACGCCGTCATCGCTCCATGTCGAGACGTTCAGGACTCTTCGACGCGCTAGAGGGCTCCATCAAGAAACGCTTCTTCACGGACGCCGACGATGCGACGCGGTACGCCACCGCTCGACAGGAAGCACGGGAAAAAATTGCCGAAATGCGTCAGTCCGACGACCCGAAGCAGCTCGACTTGCTGTCTGGTGAGCCCTCTACGGCCGCTGAGGACCAGGCCGTCTCATGATTCTCGACCAGCTCATCCTCCACAATTTCGGCATCTATCATGGGCGCCACGTCATCGAACTGACGCCCACGTCGAAGAACAAGCCAATCATTCTCTTCGGCGGTTTGAACGGCAGTGGAAAGACCACCCTGCTCGATGCGTTGAAGCTGGTCCTTTATGGAAGGCGCGCCGACTGCTCGAATCGACGGGATCTGCCCTACGAGGAATTCCTGCGCCGCTCCATCCATCGCTCTGTCGACCCACAGGACGGAGCGGCCCTCGAGCTGCGATTCCGCCATCGTGTCGAAGGGGTTGAGAACATCTTCCGTATCCACCGCTCCTGGTCCACGAAGGGCCGGACGGTGCGAGAGCACGTCGAAGTTCTTCGTGACGGACAACCGGACCCCGTCACTACCGAGAACTGGACCGAGCTGGTGGAGGAGTTCATCCCGTCACGGCTCTCCGGATTCTTCTTCTTCGATGGCGAGAAGATCGAGTCGCTCGCTGACTTGGATCGTTCTGCGGAGGTGTTGGCCACCGCACTCCAATCACTCCTTGGGCTCGATCTGGTCGATCTACTTCAAACGGACTTGAAGGTGGTCGAGCGTCGCAACAAGGAGAAGCAACGCTCTCGCGAGGAACAGGAGAAGCTCGCGGCCGCGCAAGCTGAAGTGGAGCAGATCAAGGAGCGCTACTCCGAGGCCGTCACCGAGTGCGGCTCGAAAACCAATCAGGTCGACCGCCAGAAAAAACGCATCCGCGACCTCGAAGAGAAGTTCCGCAAAGCAGGAGGCGAGCTCTACACCAGGCGCGCCGAGCATGAAGCAGAGCGACGTGCCATCGAGAATCGGCTCGACACGACCTACAAGCATCTCCAAAGTTTGGCCGAAGGCGCCGCACCACTGCTCCTCGTGAGGGAGCTGATCGATGAAGTGGCAGCAAAGTCGGCATCTCCCGTCTCGATGCTGAGAGAGGAGCTGCTCACGGTACTGGCTGAACGGGATGAAAAACTGCTGTCCGAGGTAAAACGGGCTGGTACACCCTCAGAGGTTCTTGCCCGAATCGAGCGCTTCCTGAACCAGGACCGCGAAAGCCGTAGGCCCCTACACCCAGAAGACCCGAGCATTCACCTCTCGGAGGAAGCCGATCGCGACCTGGCAAACCTACGTGGGACCCTGCTCTCCGAGGCCCAGGCAACCAGCTCGGTGTTGCTGCGTGACGTCGACTCGCTCACCCAGGAACTCACTCAAGTCGAACGTACGCTCGAGATGATGCCGGATGAGGAGGCGGTCAGCGGTCTGGTTCGTCAGCTCGCTGAGGCCAGGAAAGCGCTGGCAAAGGCGGAGGCCGAGCTGAAAGTTGCCGAGGAAGAGCGCGAACGACTCAACCAGGAACGCTCACGCAAGTGGGATGCCTATACCAAGATGGTCGAGCACGATGTGGATGATCGCTTCCGTCAGGATGAAGCCGACCGCATCATTCATCATTCACAGGGCATCCGCTCGATCATGGAGCAGTTCCGCACACGGGTCTCCGAGCGGCATGTTCGGCGTATCGAGCAGCTCATCCTGGAAGGGTTCAGTCACCTGCTCCGCAAGGATTCGCTCGTGTCCAGGCTATCGATCGACCCGTCGACATACCACCTGTCGATGTTCGGTAAAGATGATCAGCCGCTATCCCCGGAGCGTCTCTCGGCCGGCGAACGGCAGTTGCTCGCGATTTCCATCATCTGGGGGCTCGCACGGGCTGCGGGGCGCCCTCTTCCCGTCGTCATCGACACACCGCTGGGGCGGCTCGATTCGGTGCACCGCAGCCATCTCGTCGAGCGTTATTTCCCCTTCGCCAGCCATCAAGTCATACTGCTCTCCACTGATCAGGAGATCGACGAATCAGGTCTCGACAGGTTGAGGTCCTCTGTGGGCCACTCCTACCGACTGACCTATGATGGGCGAGAGCAATCCTCTCGTGTGGAAAAAGGTTACTTCTGGGATTAGAGCGCACGATGGTCATCGAACACATCAAGCTGTCCCAGCAGGCGAAGGAACAGCTCATCAAGCTGAAGCGCGTCACGGGCATCATGAACTGGAACGTCCTGTGCCGCTGGGCGTTCTGCACGTCGCTCGCCGAGCCCACGCCACCGCACGCCATGCGGATTCCGGCAGACAGTTCCGTGGAAATGACGTGGAAGACCTTTGGAGGCGAGCACGCGGAGATTTATGAAGCGCTCCTGCGCGCCCGCTGTCTTCGGGACGGCCTGGAGCTCTCGGACGAGATTCTCGCGGAGCAGTTCCGCCTGCACCTCCACCGGGGCGTCGGATACCTGTTCGCCGACAAGAAGATGCGTGATGTCGCCGACTTGTTCCGGCGCATCCCCGAGCTCGCCTCGTGAGCGAGGCCAGACCAAGCTTCGCCCGCCACCGGACTGCACTCGAGCGAACGGACCTGTCACGTCCCGTACGTTTGGCGTTGAATGATAGCATCATCACGCAGAACACCCGCGTCCTCGATTACGGATGCGGCCGAGGAGGGGACATCCGGCGCCTGCGCGAGCGTGGCATCGATTGCGACGGATGGGACCCCGCCCACCGTCCCGAGGGTCCCCGCGTCCCAGCGGATGTCGTTAATCTCGGTTACGTCGTAAACGTCATCGAGGATATCGAGGAACGAGCCGAGGTGCTCCGCTCGGCTTGGTCCCTGGCCAAGCAGGTCCTCGTGGTGGCAGCCCGGCTCGAAGTGGAAGCCCATCAGTCCATTGGAGGCTGCCACCAAGACGGGTTCGTGACGCGACTGGGAACCTTCCAGAAGCTTTACCAGCAAGACGAACTCCGCCGATGGATCGACGGCACGCTGGAAGTCACGGGTGTGCCTGCGGGTCCTGGCGTCTTCTATATCTTCCGGGAAGAGGCCGCTCGACAGACCTTCCTCGCATCACGATACCGGCGGCTCAGTGCAGCACCTCGGGCCCGTCGCTCCGACGAACTCTTCGAGCGCCACAAAGACATCCTGCAACCGCTGCTCGATTTCTTCGGGCACCACGGCCGCCTGCCGCAACCGGAAGAACTGGGCGGAGCCCAGGCCATTTGCGAAGCGTTCGGTTCGATTCAACGCGCGTTCCGCGTCGTCCAAGCGGTCGTGGACGAGGCCCAATGGGAGGACGTGCAGCAACAACGCACGGAGGACCTCCTCATCTACCTCGCGCTCTCGCGCTTCAGCCAGCGACCTCGACTCACCGAACTTTCTGCTTCGCTCCAACTCGACATGCGGGCGTTCTTCACCTCGTACAAGGCCGCCTGTGAGCTAGCTGATGCCCTGCTGTTCTCAGCGGGCCACATGCCCAGCGTGGACCGACTCTGCCAGCAATCGACAGTCGGCAAGCAGACCCCGTCCGCACTCTATGTGCACGAGTCGGCCCTCGATAAGCTGCCCCCAGTGCTCAGAATCTACGAGGGATGCGCGCGCACCTTCATTGGGTCCGTCGAGGGCGCGAACGTCATCAAGCTGCATCGCGGCAGCCCACAGGTGTCCTACCTCTCATACCCGGACTTCGACTCAGCTCCGCATCCGAGCCTGAACAGTTCATTGCTCGTCGCACTCCAGACGTTCCGTATCGAGATGCGCCACTTCAGCAATTCGAAGAACCCTCCCATCCTCCACAGGAAAGAAGAGTTCGTCACGGAGACCTATCCTCAACGTGCGAAGTTCGCCCGGCTCACGGCGCAGGAGGAGCGGCATGGGTTGTACGTATCCCCAGAGCGGATCGGCACAAAGGCGGGCTGGGAACAGGTCCTGAATGAGCGTGGAGTGAGTCTCCGAGGGCACCGCGTCGTGCTGAACAAGGAAACCACGAAGTAGGCACCCAGGAATAATCCAGGCGTGCCATGCGCCAAAGATGAAACAGGAGCGGCGCTATTCGATACCGCTCCAATACGTGCTGAGATAGCGCTCATCGAGTGCCCATTCATCATCCATGGCCGCGTACGAGGTTGCCCGCCCTCCCGCGCTCGAATGGGCCTTGGTCGTAAGCAGACCAGCGTGCCAGAGCACCTGCTTGAACTTGAAGACCGCAGAGGGATTGAAGGCAACACCCTCGAGATTCTCCAGGTCGTTCTGAGAAGGGTCGGCCAGGAACAGTGAACGAGCCAGGAGCTCGTCTGTGCGCATAGCCGCCAGAAAGAGCTTTGGTGTCGGCAGAGGTCTCGCGCTCTGTCGGAGGGTATCGAGCACCAGACGAACGGCCGCCTGGCGAAGCAGCACCGCTCTGACGACAGCAGCAACCGCCGAAGCCTCCTCAGCGAGCTGACGCCTCTTGTCGATCGGTGAGGAGAGCGAAAACCCTACTGCGGAAAGCAACTCGGCTGTCGTCAGACCATCGAGAGTGGGCTTCCCGGAAGAGTCTATCAGCCCCAAAACGGAGGCACCTTCGATAGCATGCTTCCGAGTACCCTCGGACTGGAGATCCGGCCAGTGCCTGCTCATTGCGTCCAGCACTGACTCCCTGGGGAAGCTCACGGCCAGCCACGGCACCACGAGGTAGTTGAGAGGATGATTCAACTGGAGACGCCTCGTGACGGGAATCCCCTGTAACGCGGCCACCACCGTCCCCATCGTCCAGGGATGGGGGAGCGGCTGGGCCGGTGCAAGCACCTCTCGCCACTCGCGCTCGACCCGCAGCAGCAGCCCGATCCCATCGCGACGCGCTGTCTCCTCCATTTCTGGATTCGCCACTGGGCCCGGCAGAGCAAGGTATGCGTAATGAACACCCCTGCGGTAGCGGCGGGCTTGCGCGAGTCCCATGACCCAGTCGCTCACCGAAGGCTTCACCTCAAACCCGACCACAGAGGGCCAGGTAGGGCGTTGCAGCGTGCAGAGAAGGTCCGGGTATGCCCCGTCTATTGGGACGCGCCCCACGGGCTCAAGGCTCCGCGCGAATCTTGATTGCAGGTAGGAAGGCTGCGAATCGACGAGCACGTTTTCCACGGGAAGCCCCTGGAGTCCCCGCGCAAGCAGGTGGACCTTCAGCGAATGGACGACCTCTGCCTCAGGAGCCAGTCTCGTCATCTCCTCCCGGCGCAGTCTACGCAGGAGCGTTGCGCCCCAGGCTCAAGCCATGCGGGAGGCGCTGAAAACACGAAAGGCCGATACGTTGTGCGTATCGGCCTCGGTCTACTGCGAACTCATTTGAAAGTGCCCAGGGGCGGAATCGAACCACCGACACGGGGATTTTCAGTCCCCTGCTCTACCAACTGAGCTACCTGGGCGTGCTGCGCAACCGCTCGAAGTAACGGCGATTTACGGGGACTCGGCCCTCACGTCAAGCTGGTTCTTCAACTCCGCCTCACTTCCCTCCCTTCCCCCTCCTCGCTCGCACGCCCGTCCCCCCTCCCTCCTTCCCAGCACGCACCCGCTGTGCGTTTCCGTTAAATCCCCGGTCACCCCCCTCGAGGCCCCTCGCGTGAGCTGGCTCAACTACCACCACCTCCTCTACTTCTGGACCGTCGCCCGCTCGGGCTCCATCGCCAAGGCCAGCGAGGAGCTCCACCTCGCCCAGCCCACCATCAGCGCCCAGCTCAAGCTCCTAGAGGAGTCGCTCGGTCACAAGCTCCTCGAGCGCCAGGGCCGCCGCCTCGTCCTCACTGACGTCGGCCGCACCGTCCTGCGCTACGCCGATGACATCTTCCGCCTCGGCAACGAGCTCAAGAACGTCGTCAACGGCCTCCCCTCCGGCCAGCCCCTCCGCTTCGCCGTCGGCGTCACCGACGTCATCCCCAAGCTCGTCGCCGAGCGCCTCCTCGAGCCCGCCTTCGACGTCTCCCCCGACATCCGCATCACCTGCCGCGAAGGCCCCCTCCCCCAGCTCCTCGCTTCCCTCGCCCTCCACGAGCTCGACGTCGTCCTCGCCGACGCCCCCTCCTCCGAGCCCGTCAGCGTCCGCTCCTTCAATCACCTGCTCGGCAAGTGCGGCGTCTCCTTCTTCGCCGCTCCCAAGCTCGCCCACCTCGCCAAGGGATTCCCTCGCGCCCTCGATGGGGCCCCCACGCTCCTCCCCTCCGAGGCCTCCTCCGTCCGCCGCTCGCTCGAGATGTGGTTCGACGCCCAGCGCGTCCACCCGATCATCGTCGGGGACTTCGACGACTACGCCCTCCTCAAGGCCTTCGGTCAGCGCGGGCACGGCTTCTTCGCCGCTCCCTCCGTCATCGAGGCCGAGGTCTGCCGTCAGTTCAACGTCTCCGTCATCGGCCGCACCGAGGACATCGAGACGTGCTTCTACGCCATCTCCGTCGAGCGGCGGCTCCGGCATCCGGCTGGCGTCGCCATCGCGGAGACCGCTCGCTCTCGGTTGTTCGGCTAGCTCCTCACACGCGGCGAGGAGTCAGGGGGCGCGGTAGACCTCGCGGCCGTCCACCACCGTCGCCACGACCTTCGCGTCCACCAGCTTCCGGGGCTCGTCCAACACCGGGTCCACCGACAGCACCGTGAAGTCCGCGTCCATCCCTTCCATCAGCCGGCCCCGGCGCGCCTCCGCGAAGGATGCCCACGCTGGCCCCACCGTGAAGCCTTCCAGCGCCTCCTCGCCCGACAGGCGCTCCTGGGGCTGCCACCCTCCCTCCGGCTTGCCTGCCGCGTCCTGACGCGTCCTCGCCGCGTACAGCCCTGCCAGGACATCGGGGTTCTCGATGGGGAAGTCGCTCCCCAGCGCCAGCACTGCCCCCGCCTCCTTCAGGCTCTTCCACGCGTATGCGCCCTTCAGCCGCTCCGCTCCCAGCCTTGCCTCCGCCCACCCCATGTCGCTCGTAGCGTGCGTCGGCTGCACGCTCGCCACAAGCCCCGCCGCTCCCAGCTTCTGGATGTCCTCGGGCCTCAGAATCTGCGCGTGCTCCACCCGGTGCCTCAGCGGCTGCGTCCCCGTCCCTGCCGCCGCTCGAATCAGCGTGTCCACCACCAGCGTGTTCGCCCGGTCTCCAATCGCGTGGATGCACACCTGGAAGCCCCGCTCCATGAAGGCCCACGTCCTCGCCTCCAGCTCTCTCGGCTCCATCAGCAGCAGCCCCGTCTCTTTCGGCGCGTCGCTGTAGGGCTCGTGCAGTGCCGCCCCTCGAGAGCCCAGCGCCCCGTCCAGCAGGAACTTCACCGCCTTCATCTCCAGCATCCGCCCGCCGTACGTCCCCAGCTCCAGGTACGTGTGCCGGTCCTCCCCCTGCCCGTCCGCCATCGCGTACACCCGCACCGGCAGCCGCCCCGCCATGTCCCATGCCTGCAGCTTCCGGAACGTCCGCAGGTCCATCCCCGCGTCGTGCACTCCCGTCAGCCCCACCTGCGCGCACCGCTCCAGCGCCGCCGCCAGTCTCGCCTCCAGCTGCTCGTCCGTCGGCGCCGGCACCACCCGCGTCACCAGGTCCATCGCGTTGTCCACCAGCACGCCCGTCGGCTCGCCCTTCGCGTCCCGGAGGATCCGCCCTCCCGCTGGGTCTGGCGTCTCGCGTGTAATCCCCGCCCGCCTCAGCGCCTCGCCGTTCACCCACGCTGCGTGGTGATCCACCCGGGTCAGGTACACCGGCGTCTTTGGGAAGCGTGCATCCAGCTCGGCCCTGCCGGGGAACTCCTTGCCCGGCCACCCGTTCTGGTCCCACCCCTTTCCAATCAGCCAGTCTCCTTGAAAGCTCGTGGACGGGGCCTCGCCCAGCCGCCGCACCACGTCCTCCACCGAGCGCGCCTCCTCCAGCCTCGCCACCGTCAGGCTCCGCCCGAGTCCCGCGATGTGCGCGTGCGCGTCCACCAGCCCCGGCACCACCACCGCGTTGCCGAAGTCGACGACCCGCGCCCCCTCGCCCGCCGCCCTCAACACCTCCGCCTTCGTCCCCACCGCCACCAACTGCCCCCGCCGCACCGCCAGCGCCTCCGCATCCGGCCGCTTCTCGTCCAGCGTTCGGATCCGGCGTGCCACGTAGACTGTCGTCTCCACTCGCGCTCCCTCGGGCGCCCTCCGGGCGCACCCCACCCCCAGTGCCAGCACCACCGCCCCGACCAGGGCGAGCAGCGCCGCACCGCGGGCCCTCGTTTCGTCACTGTATTGAGATGGATATCCCCGCATCGACGCTCGCCACTGTGCGCCAGCGGATTGTGGCTGTCACCGTCGCCGTGCGTCTGTCCGCGGGGCCGTATGTGTCGACCGGGTGGCGCTGGGAGAGAGCAGACCCTCACCCCTGCCCTCTCCCAGAGGGAGAGGGAGAAGTGCTAGCTCGGTGGGACGGTTCCCGCGTCCGGCTCCGTGAGGGGGGCCGCGGGTCCTGGCGGCTCCGCCGGTACCGTTTGGATCTCCTCCCGCTGCGCAGGCGCCTCGATGGGCTGCGCGTTCTCCGTCCCCGGTGGCTGTGTCGTCCGACAGGCCAGCAGGGAAACCGTCACTCCAATCGCGATGAGCAGGGCACGGCGCATACGTCCTCCTGAGAGCACTCCGTCCCACCGTAGGGAGCCCCTCCCTCCGCCGCAACGCGCTTCCCCGCAGCTCCGTCTTCCATCGGATGCACGCGCCCCAAGGGGCGCTCCCTCCATCGCCTCCCTCCCCACCCACCGGAATTCGCTCTCCCGCCGTCCACTCCCGCCGTCGTCACCTTTTCCTCAACGCCGCATTCCTTCCGGGCAGGAGGCCCCATGCTCGATGTCGTCGACATCGGTGACCGGTCCATCGACGCGTACCGAGGCGTTGCTCCCGACGAGCAGCTCGACGAGCTGGTCCGCGTCGCTCGGCAGCTTCGCGGCGCCCGGATCCTCCACCTCAATGCCACCTCCTATGGTGGCGGCGTCTCGGAGATCCTCCGCGCCTGCGTTCCCCTCCTCAAGGACCTCGGGCTGAGGGCCGAGTGGAAGATCATCCGCGGCGACGACGCCTTCTTTCAAATCACCAAGCGCCTCCACAACGGGCTGCAGGGCGCTCCCGGCGAGCTCTCCGAGTCCGAGAAGGCCCTCTACCTCGGCAACGCCCAGCTCAACGCTCCCCACCTCGCCGAGGACTACGACTTCGTCATCGTCCATGACCCCCAGCCCGCCGCCATCCCTGGGCTCGTCCACCGCGACGGCTCGCGCTGGGTCTGGCGCTGCCACATCGACACGTCCCACCCCAACCCCGCCATCTGGGATTTCCTCACGCCCTACCTGCGCGTCTACGACGCCGCCGTCTTCACCCTGGAGAGCTTCATCCCTCCGCGCTTCCCCATCCGCCGCATCGCCATCCTTCCTCCCGCGATCGATCCGCTCAGCCCCAAGAACCTCGCCCTCCCTCCGAAGCTCGCCCGGCACATCCTCGAGTGGATTGGCGTCCGGCTCGACCGCCCCCTCGTCACCCAGGTCAGCCGTTTCGACAAATGGAAGGACCCCCTCGGAGTCGTCGCCGCCTACCGGCTCGTGCGCCAGCGCATCCCCAACCTCCAGCTCGCCCTCGTCAGCTCCATGGCGCTCGATGACCCCGAGGCCTGGGACATCTACGAGACGGTGCGCGCCGAAACGGCCCAAGACCGCCTCATCCACGTCTTCACCAACCTCGTCGGCGTGGGCAACGTCGAGGTCAATGCCTTCCAATCCCTCTCCGACGTCGTCATCCAGAAGTCTCTGCGCGAGGGCTTCGGGCTCGTCGTCTCCGAGGCGCTCTGGAAGGGCACGCCCGTCGTCGCCGGGCGAGTCGGGGGCATTCCCATGCAGATGCCCCCGGGCACGGGCGGCATCCTCGTGGACAGCGTCGAGGAGTGCGCGGACGCGCTGCTCCACCTCCTGCGTCACCCCCAGGTCGCCCATACGCTCGGTCAGAGTGGCCGGGAGCGCGTCCGCCAGCACTTCCTCATGCCCCGGCTCCTCCTCGACGAGTTGCGCCTGCTGGAGACCCTCGCCACGAGCCAGCCCCACGCTCCTGCTGGAAGTGGCTTGGAGGAGCACCTCATGGAGGAACCGTCCGCTGTCCGAGAGTGAGCGGTTCAGCACACGTGCCGTGCGGAGCCGAACGGATGCACTCTGAGTCCGGGCGACACGCTGACCCACGGTGCATAGGTGATCCGAGTGGAGCAGAGAGGGAGTGGAGGCGTGATGAACCGGTTCGGGCATTCGAGGTGGGGGCTGCTTCTGCTCGGCCTGCTCCTGGTCGGCCAGGCAACCGGACATGCGCAGACTTCCGCGCCTCCCGTCGTCTCCCAATGCGTCCTCGACGGCATGGTCGACGCCGGCTCCAGCGCCTACCTCGTCGACTGTGTCCGCCGTGCGCAGGAGGCCGGGCACCAGGCGCTGCTCATCCGGCTCGACACGCCGGGTGGAGAGCTCGAGTCCACCCGGAACATCGTCCGCGCCTTCCTCGGGGCTCGCATTCCCGTGCTCATCTGGGTGGGGCCCTCGGGCGCACGAGCCGGCAGTGCGGGCGTCTTCATCACCCTCGCGTCTCACCTCGCGGGCATGGCGCCCGGTACCAACATCGGCGCCGCCCACCCCGTCGTCGGACTCACCGGGCAGGACCCCGAGGCCGCGGGCGGCAAGGAGATGGCCCGCAAAATCGAGAATGACGCCGTCGCCTTCGTCGAGGCCATCGCCAAACAGCGGGGCCGCAACGTCGAGTGGGCCGTCAGCGCGGTCCGCCAGAGCGAGAGCGTCCCCGCCGAGAAGGCCCTCGCGCTGCGCGTCATCGAGCACGTCGCCCCCACCCAGGAAGCCTTCCTCGAGTGGGCGAACGGCCGCACCGTCACCGTCTCCGACACGCCCGTCACGCTGCGCACCGCCAACGCCCAGGTGGTGGAGCTCACGCCCACCTTCTCCCAGCGCGTCCTCCACGTCCTCGCCCAGCCGGCCGTCGTCTACATCCTCTTCCTCATCGCCGGCCTCTGCATCGCCGTGGAGCTCACCCACCCTGGCCTCTTCGCACCTGGAATCATCGGCGTGGTGTGCCTGGTGCTCGCCCTGCTCGCCTCCTCAGCGCTGCCCGTGCGCACCGGCGCCATCGTCCTCCTGCTGCTCGGGGTGGCCCTGCTCGTGGCCGAGCTCTTCGTCACCAGCGGCATGCTCGGCGCCGCGGGCACGGTGCTGCTCATACTCGGCGGCGTGTTCCTCGTGGACCGCTTCGACGCGGACTGGTTCATCGACCAGCCCCTGCACGTCCCCCTGCGCACACTGCTCCCCACGGCCGTCTTCGTCGCCGGAGCCGCCGTCTTCCTCGCCTTCCGCGCCGCCGAGACCCGCCGCAGGCCCCAGCTCGCCGGAGACGCGGGCCTCGTGGGCGAGGTGGGCCAGGTGCTCGAGCCTGTCTCCTCCTCCGGCGGCGAGGTGTTCGTCCATGGCGAGCGCTGGGCCGCCCTCTCTTCCTCGCCCATTCTGCCCGGTGCCCGAGTCGTGGTGCGCCGGGTGGAGGGGCTCACCCTCTTCGTCGACGAGGTGAAGCCATGAACGACTTCTTCTTCGGAGCCCTCGGGACGCTCATCCCGCTGGGCCTCCTCGTGCTCCTCTTCATCTCCGGCGTGCGCATCGTCAACGAGTACGAGAGCGGCGTCGTCTTCCGGCTCGGCCGCTTCGTGGGCCTCAAGCGCGCCGGCTTCCGGTGGATCATCCCCTTCGTCGAGCGCATCGTCATCATCGACATGCGCACCGTGGCGCGCGACGTGCCACCGCAGGACGTCATCACCAAGGACAACGTCAGCGTGAAGGTGAACGCCGTCGTCTACTTCCGCGTCATCCACGCCGACAAGGCCGTGCTCCAGGTGGAGGACTACCTCTATGCCACCAGCCAGCTCGCGCAGACGACGCTGCGCGCCATCCTCGGCCAGGTGGAGCTCGACCAACTCCTCTCCGAGCGCGAGCGCATCAACCGCGAAATCCAGAAGGTGCTCGACGCCCACACGGACCCGTGGGGCATCAAGGTCTCCAACGTGGAGGTGAAGCACATCGACCTGCCGGTGGAGATGCAGCGCGCCATCGCGCGTCAGGCCGAGGCCGAGCGCGAGCGCCGCGCGAAGATCATCGCCGCCGAGGGCGAGCACCAGGCCGCCGAGAAGCTCTCCCTGGCCGCCGAGGTGCTCAACCGCAACCCCATCACCCTCCAGTTGCGCTACCTGCAGACGCTGGTCGAAATCACCGGGGGCGGCAACCAGACCATCATCCCCATTCCCCTGGAGTTGATGCGCGCGCTCGGCATGCAGCCGAAGTGAGCGCGCCCTCGACGTCCCTTCATCGGGGCTGGGCCGCCGCCATCATCGCGTCCCAGAACATCTTCTCGTAGGCCTGGAAGAACCGCGCCGAGCGGTGGAGCAGGCGTGGCGGGACGCCCTGGTCCAGTCCGTCCTGGATGATGGGGAGCACGGCGCCTTCGAGTGGGGGCATGTTGGCGAAGGCATCCAGGAACACCGTCTCCTGCGCCGTGAAGCCGTAGCGCGCCCGCAGCGCCTGGCTCATCCGGCCACACGTCATCCCCCACGCCGGGAAGTTGACCAGGATGCCCACCGCGAACTCCGCCGCCGAGACGTTGGCCGCCATCCAGGCCATGTTGGTGGCGTAGGCGAAGCCCTCGGGCGTCACCTCGTAGCGCTCCAAGTCTTCCTGCGTCATCCCCAGCTTGCGAGCCAACACCCGCAGGCCCTCCAGCGCCGCGAACTCGCCCTGCAGGATGCCGTTGAGAAAGCCGCCCGCGGGCGTGTGGCCGAACCGCTGCACCATCATCGCCATCGAGCGAAGATCACTCGTGGCGACGTGGAACTGGGTACCGGGAAAGGCCCGCAGCGCCTCCACCGTAACTTCGCCTCGCTCCAGCGCATCCGGGTAGGGGTGGTGGCGGAGTTGCTCGTCCACGTCCCTGAGCGCCTCGCTGATCTCCTTCACCACCTCGGCTGCTTTCTTCATGAAGGCTCTCCGTCGAGTCTTGATTCACTGACGTTTTACGGTTTACCCAGCAATACTCGCACATCCTCATGGGGGCCTACTTCGCCATCCCGCCCTCGGTGGACATCAACTCGCTGGGCCTCTCGCCGCAGGGCAAGATGGTCGCCCAGGCCCCGCAGGATTTTGGCGCCTACGTCACGGATGCAACCGGAGCCACGGTCGCCTTCTGCGCGCGGATTGAATAGACGGGCTCCGCTTACGTCGGGGGGTCCCGTCACTCCTCTCCACAGACCTCCATGCTCCTCACGATTCTCGGCATTGCCCTCCTCGCCTCCACGCCGTCGATTCCGCCCGTCTCGTGTCTGTCCGCCAACGGGAAGACGGCCTGTGGCTACTCCTGCCGGGCCAGCGCCGACGACGTCCGCTGCGCCAGCACCCCTTACGGCACCTGCGGAATGTTTCATGGCAAGGTGTCCTGCTTCGATCCCTCGCCCGCGGCCATCCACCACCCGCCCGACGAGGGCCTGCGCCCCGAGTGCGAGGGCATTGGGAACGAAGCGGCCTGTGGCTTCAACTGCCTCGTGACGAGGGGGAAGGTCGTCTGTGCGAAGACGCCCTATGGCGTGTGTCGGGAGCACTTCGGCGAGCTGAAGTGCTGGGATCCGCCGGAGTCCTCCATCCATGAACTCGGCGCGGAGCTTCCGCGGCCCACCTGCCTCACGGCGTCAACGGCCATCGCGTGCGGCTATGACTGCAAGAACAGCCGCACAGAGGTGAAGTGCGCGGCGACTCCGCGCGGCCGGTGTGAGAAGGACGACTTCCGGCTCGAGTGCTTCGATCCTCCGTCGCTCCTCCAGTGCGCGCACGGCCAGCCGCCTGATCCCGCGGAGGTGCGCAAGCCGAAGAGCCAGCGGCGAGAGGAGAAGGAAGAGGAGGCCGAGAAGGCGGCGCGCTGACAGGCTCGCGCGGCTCCAGTGGAGTGTCCACGAAGTCTTTGGATTGGCCGTGTTGCGCATGCTCCCTCTCCCTCTGGGAGAGGGGACCTCCACGGGCGCTCGGACTCAGTCCAAGAACGTCGTGGACACTCCACTCGCCCCAAAACACAACCGGCGCGACCGCCAGGACAGGCAGCCGCGCCGGAGGGTGGGGTAAGGAGGTGCTCGGGGTTACTGCGCGGAGCTCACCTTGAGGGTGACGCCGGAGTAGGCCGAGTAGCCGCGGATCATCACGTAGTACGTGCCCTGCTGCGACGGGTTGAAGGTGCAGCTCTCCGCGTTGCCGGAGGCGTAGGGCCGGCAGTCATAGCTGGTGGTGGTGGGCGCGCTGCCGAACTTCACGTACAGGTCGGCATCACCCGAGCCACCGGACATCTCGAACTTCATGGCCTTCGCGCCGGTCGGCGTGACGTAGCTGAAGCTCGTCGAGCTGCTGCGGGCACCAGAGAGGTTGCTCTGGGTGGAGAGCGTCGACCACGTGGGAGCGGCGGCCACGCCGACCGCGGTCCAGGCCTCGTTGACGGAGGCGACCTCGCTCGCGCCGTACAGGTCGGCGGCGGCCTGCGCGGTGGCGGAGCGCGCGTCCGCGAAGGTGCTGCTCGGGCTCAGGTAGACGGTGTTGGCCCGGTAGAAGATGGCCGCGCCCTTCATGATGCTGCTGTAGCTGTTGGCCGCGTCGAGCGCGGGCACCACGTTGCTCGTCTTGCCGCGCGGGT
The DNA here is from genome assembly GCF_044360475.1 of Archangium minus. NCBI lineage: Bacteria > Pseudomonadati > Myxococcota > Myxococcia > Myxococcales > Archangiaceae > Archangium > Archangium minus. The sequence goes on along the minus strand of NZ_CP043494.1, from coordinate 1,527,715 downwards.
GGGTGCCACCGGAGACCATCAGCTGGAAGGCCAGGTTGGCGATACCCGAGTTCCAGTGCACGCCGCCGTTGTCCGACGTCCCCGTGTAGCGCGTGGGGTAGTAGTCGTAATCGCCGGCGAGGGCCGGGTCATTCATGTAGCGCAGCGCGTCGCCCGGGGTGGCCGGGGTCCAGCACTCCTCGCCAATCTTCCAGGTGTTGGCGCTGACCGCGCCGTCCCGGTAGGCCTCGATGGACGCACCGAAGACATCGGACATGGCCTCGTTGAGGGCGCCCGACTCGTTCGCGTAGATGAGGTCCGAGGAGAAGTCAGTGACGGCGTGGGTGAGCTCGTGGCCGACCACGTCGAGCACCGTCAGCGCGGAGGACTGGGAGCCGTCGCCGTCGCCGTACACCATCTGCGTGCCGTCCCAGTACGCGTTCACGTAGTTCTTGCTGTAGTGGACGGACGAGGTGAGGGTGGCGCCCGCCCCGTTGTAGCTGTCACGCCCGAACATGTTGAAATAGAAGTCGTACGTGAAGCCCGCGTTGTCGTGGGCCGCGTCCAGCACGGCATCACCCGAGGCGCCCTGCCCCTCGGAGCGTACCAGCGTGCCGGGAAGCGTCGTGCGGTTGCTGGCCGTGTACGTCTTGCGGTTGCGCTGCGTCTTGATGTTGTCGAACTGCAGGGCGAGCTCGCCCGAGTGCGCGTTGATGAAGAGGTTCGGCTGCGAGGGCGCGCCATCGGCCGTGACCGTCTCGAGCTGCACGCGCCACGTCAGCTGCGCACCCTTGCTCCCGGGGAGGATCTGCAGGTCCGCCTTGGGCGCGGCCGCCAGGACGCTCGCGCCACCCACCTGGCTGATGGCGATCTGCGTGGCCTCCTCGGCCCGGAGCCGGGGCGTGGTGTCCACCTTGATGTCGCGGGCGAGACGGTCGGTGATGGAGGCGACGGCGCCGTTCTCGTCGAGGTGGAGGATGGCCTCCGCACCGAAGACAGGGATGCCCTTGATGCTCTGCCCCACGCGCTCGTGCGACAGGCCACGCGTGTCACGCAGCGCGCGCTTGAACGACACCTCACCCGCGCCCTGGAGGAAGTCGGGCCGCTGCGCCTTGAGCTGCTGCAGGCCCTGGCCACCGGCGTTGGCGGACAGGCTGCTGTCTTCCGTCCCCTGAGAGGCCTGAGCGTCGACATCCGTGGTGTCAACACCGCAGGCGCTCCCGAGGAGCATGAGGGGGAGGATGGAAACGAGACGGCGAATGCGCATGGCGGCTTCCTCCGGTTCGACAGGGTGTCGAACCCTTTCCTCGTTTTCCGATAAAAGGATATGCACAGTCAAGGCGCAATATTCTATTTTTAAAACGATTCAAGAAAAGGAGAAGGAGCGCGAGGCGCGACCGGGCATGTAGCTTGGGGCCATGTCGCAAGAGCGCGTCCGCATCCTCCTGTCCCAGACGTTCAACCCCTGGTTCAACCTCGCCACCGAGGACTGGATCTTCCGCGAGATGGACACGCGCACGCGGACGCTCTTCCTCTGGCGCAACGCCGAGACGGTCGTCATCGGTCGCAACCAGAACCCCTGGTCCGAGTGCAACCTGAAGCGCATGGAGGACGACAAGATCTTCCTCGCGCGGAGGACCAGCGGCGGGGGCGCGGTCTTCCACGACCTGGGCAACACGTGCTTCACCTTCCTGTCCTCCAAGGAGGGCTACAGCAAGGCGACCAACGTGACGATCCTGTTGGATGCGCTGAAGCGGCTGGGCGTGACGGCCGAGGCCTCGGGGCGCAACGACCTGGTGATTCCGATGGAGGACGGGCCGCGGAAGATCAGCGGCAGCGCGTACCGGGAGACTCGGGACCGAGCCTTCCATCACGGCACGTTCTTGATCTCCACGGACCTGAAGCGCCTGGCGAACTACCTGACGCCCCACCCGAAGAAGCTCGAGTCCAAGGGAAGCGCGTCCGTGCGCGCACGGGTGATGAACATCAACGACGTCCAGCCGGCGGTGAACCACGACTCGCTGGTGCAGGCGCTGATCGCCGCCTTCTGCGACCACCACGGGGCAACGGCCGAGCCCGAGCTGTTGGATCACGCCTTCCTGGAGAGCCAACCCTCGCTCAAGGGCATGTTCGAGCAGTTCTCATCCTGGGACTGGCGCTTCGGCAACGCGCCCCAGTTCCATCACCAGATGGTCGAGTACCTCTCGTGGGGCTTCTTCGAGGTGCACATCGACTCCCAGCATGGCCACATCAGCCGGGCGCAGGTCTTCTCGGATGCGCTCTTCCCGGAGCTGGTGCAGGACCTTCAAGCCGCGCTGGTGGGCAAGCCCTACAGCCGCGCCGGGGTGAAGGACGCCGTGACCGGACTGCGGGCCCAGTACCCGGGCCAGGAGCGGGAGCTCGATGAGCTCGAGGCGTGGCTGATGAAGCAGGTGGAGGTGTGAGCCCGCGACAGCGCAGGAGGGCGAGCGGACCCGCCCTCCTGGCTTGCGTGACTCAGGCGCCCTTGAGGTTCTGGAGGGCGAAGTCCCAGTTCACGAGCGACGCGAAGAACGTCTCGATGTACTTGGGCCGCGCGTTGCGGAAGTCGATGTAGTAGGCGTGCTCCCAGACGTCGAGGGTCAGCAGGGCCTTCTGGCCGTGCTTCATCGGAAGGTCCGCGTTGGGCGTCTTGGTGACCGCGAGCTTGCCGCTCTTGTCGAGCACGAGCCAGGCCCAGCCGGAGCCGAACTGCGTGGCGGCCGCGTTCGAGAACTCCTCGCGGAACTTCTCGAACGAGCCGAAGTCACGCTTGATGGCATCCGCGAGGTCGCCCGTCGGCTGACCGCCGCCGTTCGGCTTCAGGCAGTTCCAGTAGAAGGTGTGGTTCCAGACCTGGGCGGCGTTGTTGAACACGCCCCCGTCGCTGTTGAGGATGACCTGCTCGAGCGACTGGTTCGCCTCGGGCTTGCCCTCGAGCAGCTTGTTCAGGTTGTTCACGTACGCGGCGTGGTGCTTGCCGTGGTGGTACTCGAGCGTCTCCGCGCTGATGTGCGGGGCGAGGGCATCCTTGGCGTACGGCAGGTTTGGCAGCGTGAACGGCATGGGTTGTTCCCTTTCTCGGGTCAGTGGGTACTGGATGGTACAGATGGGTGGACGAGTATGCTCGTTCTGCCCACGAATCAGCACCAACTCCAATTTATTGGAGGATTTCCAATCCGCTGGCGGGTCTCCCCCGCTTCAGGTCTTCCGCTGGCCCGTGGGGGCCGGATGCTCCGCGTTCATGAACATCTCGCGCTTCTCCAACTCGAGCGCGTCCCGGCCGAGCCGCAAGGATGCCAGCGCGAACAGCGCGATGACCCCTAGCAGCACCACGCCCACCGAGAAGGACACCACGGGCAGCACATCCGGCACGCCGAAGCGTCGCTGTGACAAGTACAACAGCGACGTCAGCACGAACGAGAGGAGCGCCGCGTAGGCCATCCCCATCGCCCTCGCCAACAGCAGGTGCCTCCGGTCCAGGATGGACACCTCCAGCCGCAGCACCTCGCGTCTCGGGTGCCCCTCCGGCAGCGAGCGCCACTCACGCAACATCTCCCGCGTACGCGACGTCATCCGGCCAATCTGGTTGTCCAGCCCCGTGGCCAGGATGCCGCACGCGGACACCATCACCGCGGGCGTCACCGCCGCTCCAATGAGCCGGATGGAGGAGATGTCCATGCCTCCCGTTGCATCCATGCCCCCTCTGTCCCACCCGCGCCCCGTCCGGCGCAAGCCTGGCCGCCTGCCCTCCTCCGCGAACCTGCCAGTGACTTCATGACAGTGGCGAATCGTCAGTGACTTCATGACAGTGGCGAACCTGCCAGTGACGACTTGACACTTCAACTGTCGAGTCCTACTGTCAGGGTCGTGAGCACGACGAAAACACGCAAGGAGTGGAAGCTGACGGAGCTGGCCGAGGCGGTGGGCGTGTCCCCCCGCACCGTGCGCTACTACGTCCAGCGCGGGCTCCTGCCCGCCCCGCCCTTCAAGGGGCCGGACACCGTCTACGGGGAGGAGCACCTGCTGCGCCTCAAGGCCATCCGAGCCCTGCAGGCGAGGTTCCTCCCGCTCGATGCCATCCAGGTGGAGCTGGCGCGACTGAGCCCCGAGGAGCTCGAGGCACTCGGCGAGGCCGGGCCCCACGACGTCCCCGCCCCCACGGCCGGTACCTCCGCGCCGGCCCCCCATGCGGAGCCGGTGAAGCAGGGGGTCCCTGTCTCCCCTTCGGCCGGAGTGACAAGCTGGCGCCGCTGGGAGCTAGCGCCGGGGCTGGAGCTGCACCTCGCCGACACGGCGGACGAGAAAACCCGGGCGCTCGCGGAACGCATGCGCGCCCTCATCCAGGACTCCTGGGGAAAGGTAGAGCCATGACGAACGAGAAAGCAGGGCTGTACACGCAGAGTGGTGCCCAGGTTCCCCTCCAAGGGGTGGACGTCACCGGCGAGCTGCTCGGAGGTCATGCCCGGGTGCACGTTCGCCAGCGCTACCGCAACACCGAGTCCAAGCCCGTCGAGGCCGTCTACGTCTTCCCGCTGCCCTCCGACGCCACCCTCACCGCCTTCTCCATGGAGTGCGCAGGGCGCCGCGTGCAGGGCATCCTCAAGGAGCGCGAGGAGGCCTTCCGCGCCTATGACGACGCGGTGACGGCCGGCCATGGCGCCGCGCTGCTGGACCAGGAGCGCCCCAACGTCTTCACCGCCCAGGTGGGTAACCTCCTGCCCGGCGAGGAGACGCTCGTGGAGGTGGAGTTCCTCCAGGCCATCCAGGTGGAGGAAGGCTGCGTGCGCTGGGCCCTGCCCACCCTCGTCGCGCCCCGCTACATCCCCGGCGCCCCCACGGGGGACCGCACCTCCCATGGCGCGGCGGAACCGACGGATCGCGTGCCCGACGCGGATCGCATCACGCCTCCCGTGGGCGACGCGCGCTACGGCCTCACGTTGGACCTGCTCATCTCGCTCGGCCGCGAGGTGGTGGTGGAGAGCCCCTCGCACAAGCTGGACCTCTCTCGTGCCGAGGGTGGCACGCGCGTGAAGCTCTCCCAGCCAACCGTGGCCTTGGACAGAGACCTTGTCCTCAGCATCCGCGGCCAGGACATGAGCACCCCGCTCACCACGCTCGTCACCCACCGCAAGGGCGAGGGCCCTGGCACCTTTGCCCTCACCGTGGTGCCAGACCTGCTGGGCATGGCCGCGGGCCCCAAGCGCCAGGAGGTGGTGTTCGTCGTGGACACCTCCGGCTCCATGGGCGGCGAGAGCCTCCCCCAGGCCCAGGGCGCGCTCCGCCTGTGCCTGCGCCACCTGCGCGAGGGCGACCGCTTCAACATCATCGCCTTCGAGAACTCCTTCCACCTCTTCTCGCCGGAGCCGGTGACCTTCACCCAGAAGACGCTGGAGCAGGCGGACCGGTGGGTGGCCTCGCTGCACGCCCACGGCGGCACCGAGCTGCTCCAGCCCATGATGGCCGCGGTGCAGGCCGTGCCGGATGGCGTGGTGGTGCTGCTCACCGACGGCCAGGTGGGCAACGAGTCCGAGATCCTCAGCGCGGTGATGGGGGCACGCAAGACGGCGCGCATCTACTCCTTTGGCATCGGCACCAACGTGAGTGACGTGTTGCTCAAGGACATGGCCCGTCAGACGGGCGGCGCGGTGGAGTTCATCCACCCCGGCGAGCGCATCGACGACAAGGTGGTGGCCCAGTTCTCCCGCGCGCTCGCGCCTCGCGTCACCGGCGTGGAGGTGCGCTTCGAAGGCGTGGAGGCCTCGGAGCTGGCCCCCGCCGAGCCGCCGCAGCTCGTGGACGGCACGCCGTGGAGCCTCTTCGGCCGCTATACGTCGCCCGGCTCGGGCAAGGTGGTGCTCAAGGGCATGTCGGGCGCGGAGACGTTCTCGCTCTCCATCCCCGTGAGCTTCCCCGCCGAGAACGACCGGCCCGCCGTGGAGAAGCTATGGGCTGCCGAGCGCATCCGCTCGTGGCAGGACGCCGCGCTCGTGGGCCGGCGCGCCCAGTCGCTCAAGGAGCGCATCGTGCAGCTCGCGCTCGCGCACGGCATCGTCACGCCATACACGTCCTTCGTGGTGGTGGAGGAGCGCACCGGTGAGCGCCGCGCCTCGGGTCAGCCCGAGACGCGCGTCGTCCCCGTCCATGCCCCCGCGGGCTGGTCCATGTTCGGCACGGACACGAAGGAAGAGAAGGCCCGTGGAGGAGCGCCGCGGCCCCACCCGTCCGCCCCGGCTGCGGCCCCGGCCAGAGCGGTCGTCATGTCGCGCCCGCTCATCCAGGTCCGGCGTGTCACTCCCTTGGCGCCGCCCGCCCCCGCCGCACCGCCGCCCCCGGCGAGCAGCGACGGCTCGCGCCGCGAATACCGCGTGGTGCCCGAGTTCCTGGGGAGGGCCCGCGACTCCTCCAAGGGAGGACACGAAGAGAGGCAGAAAGAGGAGAAGGAGAAGGCCAGGTACAGGGACCAGCGCGCGGCGAAGCGCGCCGCCTTCGCGGATTATGACGACGACCTGAGCTTCTCGGAAGCCTCAAGCCTCTCGGACATGTCCGTCAGCGAGGGGGAGGCGCCGAGCGCGGCGGACGGAGTGGGACTGCTCGAGAGACAGCTCGCCAGCGGGCTGTGGGAGGGCACCGGTACGGGCCCCGAGCCCGTGCGCCAGGCCCGCGCCACCGCGCTCGCCCTGCTGGAGCTCTTGCGCCAGGGCATCACCAGCAGCCACGCACTCCACGGTGCGCAGGTGAAGAAGGCCGTGGACGCGCTGCTCGCGCTCGTGCCCCAGTTGAGCAGTGCTCCCGACGTGGCCGAGCTCGCTCTCGGCGTGGCGTGGCTCGTGGCCGCGGGCCCGCGCACACGTGGGAAGATCGCCGAGGCCGCACAGCCCATTGCCGGGCTCAGCTCGCGGCTGGAGAATGAAGTGGCCCTGCGCCAGCACGTGGACGCGCTCGCGGCACGCTGAGCCAGACCACCCGCCCACCGCCGAGGCACAAGCCGTGTGCCTCGGCGGGAGCCGCCGTTACTCCCCGGCGACCTTGAGCACGAGCTTGCCCGTGTTCTCACCCTTGAAGAGCTTCAGCAGGGTGTCGGGGAACGTCTCCAGGCCCTCGACGATGTCCTCGCGCGACTTGAGCTTGCCGGCGGCCATCCAGCCGGCCATCTCGCGCGCCGCCTCGCCGTAGCGCGCGGCGTAGTCGAACACCACCATGCCCGTCATGCTGGCGCGGTTGACCAGCAGGGACATGTAGTTGGCCGGACCCTTCACCGGACCCGTGTTGTTGTACTGCGAGATGGCACCGCAGATGACGATGCGCGCGCCGCGCGCGAGCCGGGTGAGCACCGCATCGAGGATGTCACCGCCAACGTTATCGAAGTAGACGTCCACGCCCTTGGGGCAGTGCGTCCGCAGCGCAGCCTTGACGTCCTCGGACTTGTAGTCGATGGCGGCGTCGAAGCCGAGCTCGTCCACGAGGTACCGGCACTTGTCGGCCCCGCCGGCGATGCCCACGACGCGACACCCCTTGAGCTTCGCGATCTGTCCAACCACCGTGCCCACGGCACCGGCCGCGCCCGAGACAACAACGGTGTCCCCCGGGTTCGGCTTGCCGATGTCGAGCAGGCCAAAATAGGCCGTCAGGCCGGGCATGCCGAGCGTGCCAAGGTACACCGGCAGCGGAGCCACCTTCGGGTCGACCTTGGCGACGTCCTTGCCATCGGAGAGGGCGTACTCCTGCACGCCGAAGTGGCCGATGACGTAGTCGCCCGCCACGAACCCGGGGTGCTTGCTGGAGACGACCCGGCCCGCGCCTCCTGCGCGCATGACCTCACCAATGCCCACGGGCGGGATATAGGACTTGCCCTCGTTCATCCAACCGCGCATGGCCGGGTCGAGCGAGAGGTAGAGCACCTTGACCAGCAGCTCGCCGTCCGCCGGCTCGCGAACGGGCTCCTCGGTGTAGTTCCAGTCTGCGCGCTTCGGCATGCCCACCGGACGAGCGGCGAGGCGGAATTGGTGGTTGGTCGCGTTCATGGGGGCGGGCTTATAGCGCCAGGGTATTTATGCGTCTATAAGCCCATCCCGACCGCTACAGGGATTCGAGGAAGGTGATGAGTACCTCACGCTCGCCCTTCGAGAGTTGACGCACCGCTTCACGAGAGGCCTCGGCCTCGCCGCCATGCCAGAGGATGGCCTCCATCAGCGAGCGCGCGCGACCATCGTGAAGAAAGCGCGTGTGTCCATTGACGGTGGCCGTCAGCCCAATGCCCCACAGCGGCGCCGTGCGCCACTCGCGCCCGGAGGCCTCGAAGTCCGGCCTCCCGTCCGCGAGAGCCTCGCCCAGGTCGTGCAGCAAGAGGTCCGTGTAAGGACGGATGCGCTGTCCAGACAACTCCGGGTAGCCCTCCAGCGAGCCCGTGGTGAGCGTGGGCCGATGACAGCCCGCACACCCCACGCGGTGGAAGAGGGCCTTGCCCTGCAACACCCGGGGCGAGTCCACGTTCCGGCGCGCTGGCACGGCGATGACGTGCGAGAAGAAGGTGAGCGCCGCCAGCCGGTTGTCCTCCACCTCCGGAGTCCCACCCGGGGGCGCATCACCGCAGGCCTGTTCGGCGAAGGTGCAGGGCTGCGTGGGGAAGAGGGACGTGGTGAGCCCCATGTCCCCAAGGAAAGCCCCCGCGCTCTGCTGCTCCAGGTCCGGCTGGTTCGCCTTCCATCCGAAGCGACCCAACACCTGCCTGCCCTGGCGCACACTCCACACACGATTGGGTCGGCCGGAGATGCCGTCACCATTCGCATCCTCCGGGTCCGCCCACTCCAGCACCGTCGCCTCGGGCACCGCCGCCAACAGGCCGAGTCCATGCAGTGGCTGAGCGAGCCGTGGCGACAGCAGCGTGTCCGGGTGCGGCGAACCATGGGCCAGCTCCTCCAGCACGTACTCCGGAGCCTGGAGGGAGAAGGCCTCGCCATCCGCGAAGGTGCCCGGGAGCGGCGTGTGACGCACCACCACGCGCGCCTCGGCCGGTACGCCCGGAATCCCCTTCGGTTGGAGCTGATCGCCGTAGGTGGGCTCGGCGAGCGGAGCGCCCGTTGGCGTCGTGCCAGGAATGCTCAGGCGCACCAACAGAGACTCTCCCGTGGAGCCGGGCTCATCCGGCGGCGCAGCCCGTCCGTTGGCCGGGTGGCACGAAATGCACGCCACCGCATGGAAGACGGGGCCCAGCCCATCCCGGTCCGCCCGGCTGCTCGAAGCCGGCGCCGGAACCCAATCAATCTCGAAGACGCCCCGCCCCGAGACGAAGCTCGAGCGCCGCTCCAGCGATAGCGCGGGCAGCGCCTGCGAGAAGGCCTGTGCGCTCGCGTTGGAGACGGTGCCCGCTTCGCCGCCAGACAAGGCCTCGCCGGGCTCCACCACATCCCAGCGAACCGGAGGCTCCTCGTCCGTCGGAGTCGGCGACGGAGGCATGGGCTCCTCCCGGCACGCTACCGACTGAACGAGGAGTGCCACACCCAACACCTGGCCGTACCACCTCTTCATGGCAGCTTCACCTTCACGGGCTCGGCGAAGCTCCAGTTGTTCTGCAGCTCGTCGTTGCCGAGCGAGCCATTGCTGTTCCAACCCCACCCGAAGAGCAGTCCGTCCCGGCGCAATCCCAGCCCGAACGTGGAGCCCGCGGCGACATCCCGCAGGTCCGAGAGCCCCACCACCGCCGTGTCCGCGAGAGGATCCGCCTGATAGTCCTTGCCACTCTGCCCGTTGCCGAGCTGTCCGTTGAAGTTCTGGCCAAAGCCCCACAGGGTGCCGTCCGCCTTCAACGCGAGGCTGAAGTTGGAGTTGGCGTAGACGGCCACCACGTCCGTCAGGCCCACCACCTTCACTGGCGCATACACCTCGAGGCCCGTGCCGCCCTCCCCGTTCCCCACCTGGCCGCTGGCGTTGAGGCCCCAGGCGGACACCGTGCCATCCGTGTGCAGCGCCAGCATGTGTTCACGCCCGCTGGCGATGTCCACCACGCCGCTGAGACCCGGCACCTGCGCGGGCTCGGGGTGGGCCACCGTGTCCTCGGCGCCCTGGCCCAGGTTGCCGGAGTCGTTGTTGCCCCAGGCCCAGACCGTACCGTCTCGCTTCAAGGCCACCGACTGCTGCGAGCCCCCCGCCAGCTTCACCACGTCCGTCAGCCCGAGCACGCGCACCGGGTAGTCGCGGTCCGTGGTGGTGCCATCCCCGAGCTGCCCGTTGTTGTTCTTCCCAAAGGCCACCACGGAGCCATCGGCCAGCAGCACGAGGGCATGGCTGAAGCCGAGCGCACCCGACACCGCGCCCGTCAGCCCAGGCACCTGCGTGGGCCGGTTGCGGGCCTGCGTGTCCGGAGTGCGCGTCTGCCCGTCCACCGGCGGGGTCCCCAGGCCGAGCTGCCCGCTGGCGTTGGCACCCCACGTCCACACCGAGCCGTCCTCGCGTATCGCGAGCGAGGTGTTGCTGTTGAAGGCGATAGAGGCCACCTGGGAGAGGTCCGCCACCACAGTCGGGAGGGGACGCGCCGTGGTGTCCCCCAGCCCGAGCTGTCCCTGCGTGTTCTGCCCCCACGTGTAGAGCTGCCCGCCGCGCACCGTACCGCCGTGCAGGCCGCCTGCAGACACAAGGGGGCCGAACGAAACCTGGAAGGAGGTGGATGCATCCGTCACGTTGCCCGCTGCATCCTCCGCGCGAACCACCAACGTGTTGGCGCCGGGCCGGGACAGCAGCTCCAGCGAGAAGGCGCGTCCACCCTCCGCCGCCGTGGACTCGAGCACCTGGGCCTCCCCACCGTTGAGCCACCAGGTGAGCCGTTCCACGCCGGTGTCATCACCCGCCAGGCCCGTTAGCCGCACCCTCTGGCGCCACACCTCGCGCGGAGTAGTGAGGAGCACGCTCGGAGGTGTCAGATCGGGCGATGGCTTATCACCACACCCCCACAGCAGTGCAGCCCCGAGCAGGGCGCGAGGGATATGTCGGAACATGGCTCTCCCTTCACCGGAGCATGTCCCCGGCGGAAAGCCCTGGCGGTAACGCATCCCGGGGAGGAGTACAAGCCACCGGCTCAGCGCTTCACATCCACTCGGGGGAGGACCAGGAGGAGCTCGGTGTATTGCCCTTCCACGGAATCGAGCCGGAGCTCCCCCCCGTGCTGCCGAACCACGACATCCTGGCAGATGGCCAGCCCCAGTCCTGTCCCCACTCCCACGGGCTTGGTGGTGAAGAAGGGACTGAACACCTTGTCGTGAAGCTTGCGCGGGATGCCGGTGCCGTTGTCACGGATGAGAATCCTCACCCGAGCGCCCTCGCTCCGGCTGCTCACGCGCACCTCGGGAGTGAAGCCCGGCCCCACCTGCTTCCGCTTCTCCGCCACGGCGTACAGGCTGTTGTTGAGGATGTTCAGGAGGGCCCGCCCGAAGTCTTGCGGCGCCAGCTCCACCCACCCCAGGGCGGGGTCCAGCTCTTTGTGGAAGAGCACCTCCAGGCCCGGATGGGTGCTCCGAAGACTCTGGGAGACCAGGTCCAGCTGCTCCTCCACCAGCGCGTTCAGGTCCGTGGGCTTTCGCTCGTTGACCCGCACGTGGGAGTGCAGCTGCATGGTGCGCAAGATGCTGTCGGCCCGCTTGCCATGCTCTTCGACCTTCCCGACGTTCTGCTCGAGCCAGGTCAGCAGCTCGTCCATCCGCTGGAGCGAGGACCCCTCCAGGCCCGGCGGATGTCCCTTCAGCTCCTCGCGCAGCTCCTGGACGAGGCCCACCGAAAGCTGGGCGAAGTTGTTCACGAAGTTGAGCGGGTTCTTGATCTCATGGGCAATGCCAGCCATCAGGGCGCCCAGGGAGGCCAGCCGCTCTTTTTCCACCAGCAACTCCTGCGTCTCCTCAAGCTGCTTCAGCGTCCCCTCGAGCTCGAGATTCTTCTCCCGCAGCTCCCGGGTTCTCGCCTCGATGCGGCTCTCCAGCCCTTCGTTGGCCTCCCGCAGGGCCGCCTCGCGCCGTTGGAGCTCGTGGGCCATCAGCTCGAAGCCCCGGGCCAACTGCCCCAGCTCATCGTCGCGCGAGTCGTGGAAGGCGACCTGGAAGTCACCGGCCGTCACCTGATCCGTGGCCTGGGTAAAGGCCCGCAGCGGCTGGGAGATCTGCCGCCTCAGCACCCAGGACATGATGAGCAACTCCATGACCAGGGATGCCAGACCAAAAACCAGGACATAGCGCGCGGCCCCGAAGGCCGCCGAGGACACGGTGTGCCTGGGCAGCACCGTCACGAGGTTCCAGTCCGGACCATTCAGCCATGCCACGGCGAGGTACTCGTCGTACTCCGGCAGCTCCAGCACGATCTGGCCGGGCGCGCGGCCCTTCACCCGCTCGAAGATGGCGCGCAGATGGGTTCGCTCCTCCGTGGAGAGCGCCTGCTCGAAGATCGTCTCCAGAGGCCGCTCCTCGTTCAGGATGTTGTAGGCGAAGGCCCCGGTCTTCATCCGCATCCCGGGGTGGACGATGAGCTCGGCCTCGTTGGTGAAGATGAGGTTGTAGGCCCCAGGAGGGCTGTCGTTGAGGGTGCGAGCCTTCAACTCCTCGATGAGGATGTCATGACCGATGGACGCGACGTGGCGGCCGTCCAGATCCACCGGTGTGGCGAGCGAGATGGAGATGGGCTCCACCGTGATGGCCGTCCAGTTCATCCGCCTCTGGGGATTGCGCCTGGGCGTGTTGATGGAAAAGAGCTCGAAGTCCGGGTCCATGGCGGCTGGATCGACATCCAGGCACCACGTCGGCTGCTCCGGCCAGTAGATGACGATCGCAGCCTCCGGCAGGAGGATGTATGTATTCGTGAAGCGAACGTGGAAGGCAGGCCCATACAGGTCCACCACGTCATATGCGGCCAGGATCCGGCGGCGGAAGTCGTCATCCACCGTCACGCCGTTGGGAATGAAGACTCCCGGCATGCTCGTGCCATCGAAGCCCTCGGGGCGGTTGCGGATCGTCCCATCCGGCAAGGACATGAACAGACTGTCGAAGCGGGGTCGGGGGTCCAGCGACTGCCAGGCCCGCAGCCGCTCCTGCATTGCCTTCCTGAGAACGACGTGGTGGCCCTCCGCTTGAGCGCGGATGGCCTGCTCCTGCTGGCCGCGCCTGAGGACACTGCGCTCCAGCTGTCCGAGGGCTTCCTCGCGGAAGGCCCTGAAGATGTGGAGGTAGCTGAGGAGAGTGGCCAGGGCGATGATCACCGCGACACGCACGCCCATCTGCGTGAGGGTCGAGCGGGCGAGCGAGGAGCGTGGACGGTGCGCCGACAGCATGAAGAGGCCTCCTGCGGTGCCTGACGAAACCCACCGCGGTGACGCGGCGCCCCTCCGTCCCAAGAGGCGCCCGGGAGTCCCAGATACACAATCGCGGATTCCGCGGCAAGGCAAGCAGGAGGAGCGTGGCTCAGACGGTGATGGACGTCCCGTCGAACCGGGTGAGTCGGAAGCCCTCGAAGCGCTCGGGGTAGAGGGCCTTCTCCTCGCGCAGGACGCGGATGGCCACCTCTTCGCCCACGAGGTTGCCGGCGACGTCATCCGAGCGCCAATGCACGCCAGACATGTTCCGCCCCACGGTGAGGTTGTGGACGAGCTTGTTGATCTCTCCGCCGATGGTGAGCACGGGCCCGTCCACCCCCACCCGGTAAGGCTCAAGCGAGAGCCCATCCTCGGTGGGCTTCACCGGATTGGGGAAGGGCAGGTCCTCGTTGAACCAGGCCTTGAGCAACGTGCCGCAGCAGCCGGCGGTCACTCCGTGGCCCGCCGGGTAGGAGGGGCTGGTGGGGCAGCCGTTGCGGAAGAGCTGGGGCAACAGGTACGTCCCCACGTCCTGACTGATCTCCGGCCGCTCGCGGTTGCGCCGGCGGTTGAGCTCGAAGATGTGCTCCAGCACCGACGAGCGCGTCAGCAAGTCCTCGTGGATGGGATAGGAGGCCGCGCCCGTCTTCGCGTTGTGCACGCGGCCCCCGCCCTCCTCGGGCCGCAGGAAGCGCTGCACGTGCCACTTCTGGAACCAGGAGTGGTGCTCGGACTTGTGCACCTTGCCGATCAGCTCCATCAAATGGGAGAGGCCAAAGGTAGAGAAGCCATCCTGCCGGCGGCTCCGGCTCGGGTGATAGGGGTTCGCCTCATCGAAGCCCTCGACGCCCAAAGGTGACAGGAGGAGGATGAAGGCGGCCTTGATGTACGACGAGGTGATGATGTCCTGTCCGGCCGACCGACCCATGTCACGAGCGTTGCGCATGTAGCGCGGCGTGAGATCCCTCGGATCAGGAAGGGTGACGCGGATGCCCCGCTGCGCTCGGAGCCACTCAGGGAAGAAGGTGAGGAAATCCTGCTCCGGAACGGCCGTGCTGAAGCGCTGCGGGATGGAGATGCCATCGTAGATGAAGTTCTGGAGCTGAAACTGAGAGACCATCAGGCCATCCCGCACACCAGGATGGTCGGTGCGGAACAGATCCTTGGCGCGGATCTCCCCAGTCACCGGCTCCCTCGGCCCCTTGTAGCCGGAGAAGCGCGCCAGGTCCCGGCGGGCCTCGAGCGCCAGCGGATGGCTGTCGTAGGCGGAGAAGGGCACGTCTCGGAGGAGCGCCATCCAGTAGAGCTCGGCCAGGTCCGCGGCCCATTCAGCGCTCGCGAGGGCAGGCGCAGGCTGAACGGCGATGACCGCGCTGTCCGGCCCCTCCATGCTGAAGGCCAGCCCGCCCAGCGGGTTCTGGAGGCGGCCCTCGCCAGGAACAACCTCGAGCTTCTCAAAGCTCTGGGCAGCCAGCCCCTTCAGGTACGCAGCGTAGGCCGCGGGCTCCACCTCTCCCAGCTCGTTGTGGGGGAGCGTCTTGGTGAAGTTGCCAATCCGAGTGGGGTAGCGCTCCTCGTCTCCGTTCGCCGTCAGGGGAGGCGCTTTGAGGAAGAGCTCGGTCTTGGCTGCCTTGAGCCGAAGACGAAAGGCCTCCGCCTTCCGTTTCAAGCCCAGGCTCAAGCCCAAGCCCGCATGATCGCCCTGCTTGGAAACAACCTTGCCCATCCTGGCAGAAGACGTCTTCGGGGCGAGCCGCTTTCCCTGCTGGCGCGGCATGCCTCGTTTACGCTGCGTGCTCATGGTTCCCTCGTTCCCTCGGCCCGAGCGCTCATTCGCGCGAGGCGGGTGGCGCCTGGCCTGAATTGGCCAGTGCAGAAGGAAGAGTGAGAGACACTCAGTGTGACGCCCTCGGGCGCTGAGGTTGGCAGGGCCTGGGACGTCCCCGACCAGTCGAGCGCCGGGAGCCTTTCACCCCTTCACAGAGGAGCGACGCCGTCTCATTCCCATCAAACGAAGTGCCCCTCCCCCTGCCTCCTCTCAACGAAAGGAAGTCCATGAACGACGATGTCCGCGGCCCGAGGATCGCTGCACGCACGTTCTTCCAGCAGCTACGTGCACAGGGTTACAACTCGACTCAGATCCTCCGGGAGATCTCCGACCTGATCGGCCTGGTCACCCTGTCCATCCAGGAGAAGAACCCGCCGCCCGGAGTCAGCGAGCCGCTGGAGTTGGCGCTCGTCCGCCCCGCCGCACTCACCGATAAATAGGAGGCGTAGCGGCCGGGACCTGCCCGTGCGGCGCATCCGCCGCAATGAATCTGAGAGGACTTCCGGCGATGTCCTCGTTTCCCAGCTTCCTGTCAGGTGCGTGAGACGCACACCGTCCTGGGAGTTGACTCCGGCCGAGCAGAAACCCTCGGCACGGTATAAGGAAACGCGACAATCCGAGGAGGCCCTGATGTTCCGCATCGAGACAGAGAAAGAGTTGCTGAGCGCATTCCGCTCGCGGGATCGCAAGTTCGTCGACTTGCCCAAGGGCACCAGCCTCCCCCTCTTCGTCCGCGACTACCTCGCGTGGGTAGATCCCTACGGGGTTCGCGTCTTCCTCGTGTTCACCGCGCCGGGTAGCAAGCGGCCCACGGGCATCGCCTTCCGCCGAGATCAACAGGGAGACAAGGCCCTGGCGCTTCGGGTGTGTGACTGGTGCCGGGCCTCTGGTTCGGCGGACCAGATCGGGCTGCTCACCACGGATGTCGATTCGAAGCGCCGAGTGGGCGTGAATCTCTGCCTGGATCTCCGCTGCAACGAGAAGCTGGAGACGGCGGCCAACCTGTCCGGTCGAAGTGCCTTGGACGACATCAAGGCGCTGAGCGAACGCATGTCTCGCTTCGCGAGTGAGGCGCTGGGCATGGAGGTCAGCTAGAAATAGGGCAGGGGTGTGAACATGGACCGAGCCAGAGACTTCGAGCGACAGGGCTTCCTCGTGCTTCCCGGGTTCGTCCCGCCGGCGGCCTGCGACGCCTTGAGAACCCGAGCGGATGAGCTGGTCGCCGAGTTTCAGCCAGAGACGGTCTCCATCTTCACCACGCACGATCAGACCCGGACCTCGGACGAGTACTTCCTGTCGTCGGGGGACGCCATCCGCTTCTTCTTCGAGGAAGACGCCTTCCGGCCGGATGGCTCCCTGCGCCAGGAGAAGGCGCTGTCCATCAACAAGATTGGCCACGCCCTGCACGACCTGGATCCGCTCTTCGACAGGTTCTCCCGCACACAAGAGCTGGCGAAGTTGGCCTCGGAGCTGGGCTTGAAGCAGCCGCTGCTGCTCCAATCGATGTACATCTTCAAGCAGCCCCACATTGGGGGCGAGGTCAACTGCCACCAGGACGCGACGTTCCTGTACACGGAGCCGTCCACCTGCCTGGGCTTCTGGTTCGCGCTGGAGGACGCCACGCTGGAGAACGGCTGCCTGTGGGCGCTGCCCGGAGGGCACACGCTGGGCTTGAAGAAGCGCTTCGTGCGCGCCGAAGGAGGCGGCACGGCGTTCCAGGTGTTGGACCCCACGCCCCTGCCCGAGGAGGGAATGGTGCCGCTGGAGGTGGAGAAGGGCACCCTGGTCGTGCTGCACGGGCTTCTGCCCCACAGGAGCGGCGCCAACACCTCGTCCAAGAGCCGCCACGCCTACTCAGTCCACCTCATCGATGGCACGGCGCACTACCCTGAGGACAACTGGCTGCGCCGTGCGCCCTCGCTGCCGCTCCGAGGCTTCGGCCCGTACGTGTAGGGCCTAGCGCGCGACAACTCCCCCGTCCACCGGGAGCGCGGCGTTGATGCGGATGTTCGTCTTCGCCGAAGGCATTCCAGAAGACATCGAGTACGCGTTCACGCGTCTGGCATGTTGAGGGACGAGGCAGTAGACGAGCAGGCGAACAATCAGGGGTAGACAGGACGGGAGAAGTTGAGCAGTAGAGACCTATGGGAGAAGTAGACCCCAGGGATGCGCGAATCGCGCAATTGGAAGCGCGGCATGCCGAGGACCAGGCGACCATCGCCGAGCTGCGACGGGAGTTGGCTGCGGCACGAGCCACCATTGCCGAGTTGCGAGCCACCATTGCCGAGTTGAGAGAGAGACTGGGGCGCGATTCGAGCAATTCCGACAAGCCGCCGTCCACGGACGGGCCCGAGGGAAGGCGACGGCGAAACAAGAAGCCCCGGGGTAGCGGGCGCAGGCCGGGAGGGCAGGTAGGGCACGAGGCGCACGGGCGACAGTTGCTGCCCGAGGACCAGGTGGATGAGGTGAGGCCTGTGCTGCCCCGGGCGTGTAGCAAGTGTGGAGGGCCGGTGGAGGAGAGAGAGGAGGGGCCGCCAGCCAGCAGGCACCAGGTGTGGGAGGTGCCGGAGGTGAAGCCGCACGTCACCGAATGGCGGCTTGTGTATGGGTATTGCGCCGGGTGCCAGCGTTGGACGCAGGGCGAGTTGCCCGAGGGAGTACCCACGGGGACGTTCGGCCCCAGACTCATGGCCCTGGTGGCATACATGACAGGCCTGCTCCGCCTGCCCAAGCGGCCGGTACAATGGCTATTGAGAGATGTGCTGGGGGTGGAGGTGGCCCTGGGCAGCATCTCCAAGGTGGAGGCGCAGGTAAGCCAGGCGCTGGCGGAGCCGGTGGAACAGGCGCGCCAATACATCCGGAAGCAGACAGGCCCGGTGCACCTGGATGACACAGGCTGGCATGAAGGCCCCCTGCGCAAGGCCCTATGGGTGGCGGCAACGGCCCTGGTGGCTGTCTTTCTCATCGCCGAGGGTCGGAGCAAGAAGGTGGCGCAGTGGATATTGGGCGAGGGCTTCAAGGGGATGGTGGTAGCCGACAGAGCCAGAGCGCACTGGTGGTTGGGAGTGGAGCGCTGGCAGGTGTGCTGGAGCCACCTGCAACGCAATTTCCGGAGTTGGGTGGATAGAGGCCGGGGAGCGTGCGAGGTGGGCAAGCAATTGCTGGAATATACCGCCACACTCTTCCAACTGTTGCGCCGGGTGCACGACGGCACCCTCGAGCGCGGCACCATGGTGCGGCGGATGGACGAAGTGCGCCAGCGGGTACGAGAGCTGCTGGAGAAGGCACGGGAGTGCGCGGATGAGAAAGCCGCCCATGCGGCCAGCGAGCTGCTGGGGCAGTTCAAGGCGCTATGGACATTCATGCACCACGAGGACGTGCCCGCCACCAACAATCATGCGGAGCGGCTGCTGCGCCATGCCGTCTGTATGCGGAAGGTGTCCTTCGGCACCAAGAGCCCCGAAGGCAGCCGCTTCATCGAGCGCATTCTCACCGCCGTGACCACACTGCGGTTGCAGAACCGTCCCGTTCTCCCCTTCCTCACTCGTGCTGTTGAGTCCTGGCTGCATGGTCACGGCGCGCCCTCTCTGCTGCCCTCTTCTCTTCCTCCCCTTCATGCTGCTGCTTGACGAGCTCCTTCATCCGCTAACGCGTGAACGCGTACGACATCGACGATGGAGGCCGCTGCAACAAATCCACGAAGCCCTCGTCAGGATTTTCCGGCGGATTTCGTCAACAGGCGCACTCTCGGTCGGAGTCCGCTCCAGACCAGAAATCACACAGGGGCATTCCTTGTCATTCCGTCTCACCTTCTCGCTGTGCTCCCTCCTCCTGTCGGGCTGTGGCGCCGAGCTGTCCTCGGACACCACCCGCGCCACGCGCTCCCAGTCCATCCACGTCGCTCCCTCCACCACTCACGGCGTGGAGCATGCGCTGCCCGCCTCGGAGCAGACCGTCGGAAGGGGCTCGGACCATCAGGTCGTCGGGTCCATCGAAGGTTTTTTCAGCCACATACAACCCGGCCTCGTGCGAGGCTCCGTCCAGCTGGAGCTGGATGCCGCTGACACCGCGGCGGGAGATGTGCAGCTCGCCCTGCAAGTCCACGACGGTACGACCTGGGTCGACCATACCGTGCGCGACTCGAGCCTGACGCATTCCTTCTACGGGGAGGTCGAGGCCACCCTCGCCCCAAACCAGCCCGTGCGCGTCGAAGTCCGCGTGCGGCAACAGCCCCTCGTCGAACGGCACCTGCGCGTGTCCTTCGTGCGGCTCTTCGGCGCCATTTGTGCGCCCGACTTCGCCAACCCCGGCACCTGCATGTGAGCCCATCCCGGCTCACAGGCGAGGAGCCCTGCGGACTCAGGCAGCCGGGCTCCTCCGGGTGGTAGTCTCGAAGGCCACGCCCCCCCCTCTGCCACGGATGATTAGGTATGTCCTCTGATCTGCTTGCCTCCGCAGTCGCCAACAATGCAGCGTGGTGCGACGCGGTGTGCCGCGCACATGGCTACCCGGGTGAGTTCTCCCGCTCTCTCTGGTTGAACCGTGCCGGAGTTCTCGAGTTCTACCCGAACGCCATCACGCTCACGCGAGACGACGTGGCTCAACAGCTCGAGCAACTCTCCGCGCTCGACGTGCCAGGGCAATGGGGGGTCAAAGACAGCTTCGCGGCGCTCGACCTCGCTCCGAGAGGCTTCACAGAGCTGTTCGCCGCACAGTGGATCACCCTCTCCAAGACAGCACCTGCGGCTGCTCCCGCCAGCGGAGTCCGTTGGCTCCCGATTCGCGACAAGACCTCGCTCTCCGCATGGGAAGCGGCCTGGCGCGGCCCCTCGGACAGCCACCGCTCCGAGCAGAGACATGTCCTCTTCCGCCCCGCGCTGCTGGACGACGCGAACATCCAGTTCTTCGCCGCTTACGACAACGAGGCCATCGTCGCCGGCGCCATTGCCTACCGGGCCGCGGGGGTCGTGAGCCTGTCGAACACGTTCTTCGTGGAAGGAGCTCCCGCGGTACTCCGCGCGGAGATGCTCGTACAAGCCATGGCGGCATTCCCAGGGCTGCGGCTCGTGGGCTACGAACACGGTGACGAGCTGTCCACGTGGTGCACCCTGGGCTTCGAGCCGGTAGGCGCCCTGCGGGTGTGGCTGAAGCGGGCTGGATAGCAACAACGGCTGCGACTCTGGGGCAGACTCAGGGGATGCACCCCTCCCCTCTCCCAAAGGCCCGAAGGCTCCGTCTCCTCGCGAGCACCGTGCTGGTCCTGCTCGCGGCGTGTGCGACGCAGCCACAGACACTCCCTCCCTCGCGCGAATCCCGAGTCCTCCGCGTAGGAACGAGCAGCGACTACCCGCCTTTCAGCACGCTGCGCGATGGCCAGGCGTTCGGCTTCGACGCCGAGCTCATGGAGGCCTATGCGTCCGACCGCGGCTACCGCCTCGAGTGGGTGCGCTTCCGCTGGCCGGAACTGGTGACGGACCTGGTCGCCCATCGCTTCGAGGTGGCGACCAGTGGCATCACTCTCCGACCCGAGCGGTCGCTGACCGGGCGCTACACCGTCCCGGTGGCGCGCAACGGCGCCCTGCTGCTCCTGCGGCGCCCAGCCTGGGCACCTTCGCCCGAAAGCGCTCCCCCCGAGGAGCCACTCGCGCTCCTGCGCGCGCTCGACCGGCCCGATTTCCGAGTAGCGGTGAACCGGGGCGGACACCTGGAGCGCGTGGCGCGAGCCCATTTCCACAACGCTCGCATCCTCGCCATCCCTAACAACGCGGCGGTGCGCGAGGCGCTAGCCACCGGGCAGGCCGACGCGGCGCTCACCAATACCTTTGAGGGTCCGCGCTGGGCCGAGGGCCTCTCCGGCATCGAGCGGGTAGGCCCGTTCACCCGAGACGTGGTGGCGCTCTACGTGGCTCCCTCGCGGGCCGATTTGGCCGCGGATCTGGACACGTGGCTCTTGCAGCAGGAGGAAAGCGGAGCGCTCGAGCGGCTCCGCGCGCGGCACCTGGGCCCCGGCGCCACCGGGCCCACCGCGACGCCCGTGGACGCACTGCTCGCCGCGACGGCCGAGCGGCTGGCGCTGATGCCCTGGGTGGCCACGGCCAAGCGGCGTGAGGGCCAACCCATCGAAGTGCCCGCGCAGGAGGCGCGAGTGCTGGAGGCAGCCCGGAAGGAGGTCCACGAAGCCGCGGCGGCCCGGGGCATTCCGGCGCCTCCGGACGAGGCAATCACCACGTTCTTCCAGGCGCAGATGGACGCGGCCAAACGGCTCCAGCTCCGCGCGCCCACCACCGCGAATGCGCCCGTGCACTCGCTCGATGGCGAGCTACGACCGGCGCTCGCGCGGATCAGCTCGCGCATCAGCGCACTCGTGCCGCGCGTTCCCCGAGGGCTGGACCGAGAAGCCACGCGGCGCAAGGCGCGCGAGGAGCTCGCGTCCACCGGCCTCGAGGGCGAGGAGATCGACCGCCTCGCCGATGCCCTGGTGGAGCTCGGCGCGGCCCGTTGAACCCCGGCGAAGGTACTCTTCATCTGGACCCTCACGAGCTACGTGGCGCTCTCCTCCTATGACAATTGGACCACGGTTGGTATTTGCCGCCATGATTAGCCAATCACGAAGGCGGTGACGCATGGGGAGTCCGCGGCTGGTTGAGAAGCGATGTGCCCGGGGCTGGCTTGTCCGCGGGGTGCTCCTGGCCTTGTGGCTGGGGGCTGGCAGTGCGCTGGGGTGCCGCAACGAGGAACTGGGGCCGAGCACACACGTGGCCTGCACCGCGGACGAGCTCCCGGCGGGCAACTGGTCGCGAGCCCTGAAGGTGGGGGAGCTGGTGCGCCGCTACACCCTCTACGTGCCCGCGTCGAGGCGAACGGGGGAGCCCTCTCCGCTGCTGTTCCTGTTCCACGGAGGGGGTGGCACGGCGGCGGACATCGAGGAGACGACGGCCCTGCGGGCCAAGGCGGACGCGGAGGGCTTCCTCCTCGCGCTGCCCGAGGGCACCGAGAGCCTCCTCGGCCAGCAGATATGGAACGCGGGGAGTTGCTGCGGACGGGCCGCGGACAACGAGGTGGATGACGTGGGGTTCGTCTCGGCGATGATCGACGCGACGGCGGCGGAGGTGTGCGTGGACGCGCGGCGCGTGTACGCCACCGGCCATTCAAATGGAGGCATGCTGTCCTATCGGCTGGCCTGCGAGCTGGCGGACCGGATAGCGGCGGTGGCACCCAACGCCGCCTTCCTGATGGACAAGGACTACGGAGCCCAGCCGCCCACGACAGTCTTCCCGTGCAACCCGTCGAGGCCCGTTCCCGTCATGCACCTGCACGGACTCGCAGACGGGTGTGCGCCCTTCGAGGGGGGAGTGGGCCCAACGGACCCGGCGGCGAGACCTCCAGTGGAGGACGTCATCGCGGGCTGGGTGGAGCGCAACAAGTGTGGCGCCCCGCCCACGGAGACGTACCGCAATGGAGGTGCCGTCTGCGTCTCGCATGGAAGCTGTGAGCAGGGAGCGGACGTCGTGCTCTGCACGGTGGAGCGCAACGGCCACGTGTGGCCGGGAGGCACGCGCTACCCGGCACAGACGCAGCGGCAGTGTGGAGGAGCGCTCACCGCGGAGCTGAAGGCCACGGACGCCATCTGGGACTTCCTGAAAGCCCACCCCCTCCCCCAGTGAGGGACGTCACTTCACGCCAATCTGGATTTCGAACGAGTTGGCCGTGGAGTCCGCCGATGTCCACCCATGCCAGACCTCGCGGCTCTCGCCGCTGAACTCCCGTCCGGCCTGGGTGATCGCCTCGACGACGCCTCCGTAGCCCGCGCGGAGGCTCTCCTCGGAGAGGGCCCCCTTGTGCAGGGAGAAGAAGCAGGGGAACGGGTCGAGCGTGCGCACCTGGAACGCTCCCCTGTACCGGTCTGGATTGCTGACGGGCACACAATAGTCGTGACGGAATCTCCGACTCGGATCGCCATCACGTCCGTAGGAGATGAAGAGCCAGGGTCCAGTCGTCGTGAGACCATAACGCTCGAGCTCCGCCATCATGATCGGCGTGAGCTTTTCGCCCCAGGTTCCTATCTCTTGCACAGTCAGGAACTCGGTCGCGGCAATGACTGTCATGGACGGTACAATCTTGAAGCTCAAGGGGTCCTCCTGATGTGACGTCGACACGGTCTCTCTCACTCCCACTCGTACTGGATATCGAGGATCTTACCCGAGGTGTCCAGGTCGAAGGTCCATTTCAGCGAGGGGCGGCAGGTAGAACGGCGTGGATGTAATCGTCCACGAGCGCCGAGGGTGCGCCGCCGACGGCCTCGGTGGAGCGCAAGTCATGAGCGTTCGAACGCATTCGGCCTGACCAGCATGATTGTTGACGAACACACACAAATATCATGGCGGATTTCTCGTATATCTCCCTCACGTCCGTGAGAGATGAAGCGCCACGGTTTAGTTAATTCCTGTTCCCTTGCCCGCGCCCCAGCGACAGGGAATCCGCACCCCTGTTAATGTCTCAATGGGGCTTCCTGGAAAGGCGCCTCATCACTGTTTTCGGGGGAATCTCTACATGAACGATGTGTCTCCAATCTCACTGGAGCAGCATTCCGCGGAGCGCCTGTCCACGCGGCGTGGACGACAGATCAGCCATGACCTCTGGGGGCTCGTGCAGCGTGGCCTGGTCTATCCCGCGCCGTACGCGCTGTTCGCGACCTTCTGGCGCAACCCCGAGGGAACCGGCAACCCCGTGACCCTGAATATCCTCCGACGGCTGATGGCAGACGTCCGCGAGGAGATCCATACGAATTACGGAAGCGCCAACACCAGCGCCATCGTCGGCGTGGGCTTCCGGCTCTGGCAGGAGTGGTGTGCGGAGGCAGGCACCGAGATGCCCGTGGGCATGAAGCTCCTCTTCCCGGAGCAGGATGCACCCACCTACCGCTCGTCCGTGTTCTCCCGCTCGAATGGAACCTTCATCGATTCGCAAGGCGACCTCTGGTTCCACATCAAGTCCGATGAGGAGTCACACTGTGATGGAGTTTTCGAGTTCATCCGCAAGCGGCTGGTAGAGGAGGAGCGCTGTGCATTTGCCAGGCCCGGCGACCACCAGAAGGCAGCCACGAAGTCCACGCGTCCGGACAAGCGCGGTGGCAAGGTCCTCGGCTGCCGGTTCTCCGAGACGTTGAACAATCCCGCCGACCCCGTCTCCATCCAGACCCACTCGTTGGTCGGCTTCGAGGATCCAGCGCATGTGGGAGCCTCCTTCGTGCTCGCGCAGCGCTTCATCATCAATTGGGAGCACCTGCTCAACATGAGCCCCCAGCAGGTGGAGGACCTCGTGGGGCGCACGACCGAGGACATCCTCATCCCCTCTCATGACGACCGAAGCCATATCAAGAGCGCCCGCGTGCAAGACGCCCAGGGCGACACCATGCAGGTGCTCCGGCTGAGCCTCCCCTTCGGACGGGCACGCTCCCTGGAGAACGATGAACTGCGCGCCAAGGGGGCGAGCCTTCGAGACGAGGAGGGGCTCTACTTCGCGGGCTATGCCCGGAGCACCCAGGTGCTCGAGGCCATCATGAACCAGCAGATAGGAGACACGAGCGGCTTCATGCGGGACCGGCTCCTCTCCGAGATGCGCGCCAACCTGGGAGGCTTCTACTACGTCCCCAGCCAGGCGGACCTTGGCCTGGAGCTTGTGCCACTCGCGGGGGTGGATGAGACGGACTGGACGCGCTTTCCCGGAGTGGACTGGAGCCGACTGGACCGGCACTTCGACATGGCCTCGTCGAATGGGTACATGCAGTACAACCACAAGAACTACCTGTTTGAGATGTCCACGATGACCGGGGAGGATCGCGAGAAGTACCTGCCGCCCTCCCACCGGGTGCTGCAGCTGCTCTCCAACGCCTTCTCCCGCTGGCAGGACAACTGGTATTTCGATCGGTGCCAACAGGAGCTCCAACACCTGTGTGCCTACGTCGCGCGCAAGTACGGCGCCGACAAGGCCCGAGAGGTGATGGGACTCTCCATCGTCGAGCGCATGGGCTGGGCCATCAAGGTGAGCCTCGGGGATGTCTTCGTGGACCCCGACTATGGCTTCCGAGGACGGCGGCGGGACCCGAAGGGCAACTGGTACAACGGTGCCGACACCTACCGCATCCACCCGGCGGAGCTCATCGTGGGAGCCCTGCCCAACCTCGGGCTCGGACAGGGCCGCTACGTCATCGACTACGCCCGTGAGGAGGAGCGCCTCGGCAACTTCTTCGCTGGGTTGAGCCATGCGTCCGGCGTCGGCCACCTCGTGCCAGGCTTCCAGCGGGTGTTGGACAAGGGCCTCGGAGCCCTCGTGGCCGAGGTGAACGCCCGACACGACTCGACGACTGACGAGAAGAAGCGCCAGTTCTACCGGGGCGTCCTGCGGGCGCTCGAAGGAGTCCAGGAGCACTGTCTGGCTTACGCGCGGCTCGCGGAGAAGCTGGCGTCCACCCAGGAGAGCGGCCGGAGAGCCGAGCGGGACAACCTGCTGGCCATCGCGGAGCGGATGAAGCGGCTCTCCAGCGCGCCTCCCAAGACGTTCCTCGAGGCCGCCCAGCTCATCTTCACGATGCACTCGTGCCTGCACCTCATCGGCGAGCCCACGGCCATCGGCCGGCTGGATCAGCTGCTCTACCCCTTCTACGAACGGGACGTGGCGAACGGGCTGCTCGACGACGAACAGGCGCAGGAGATCATCGACTGCTTCTGGATCAAGGTCGGCGAGAAGGTGCAGCTCAACCGCCAGTTCGTCGAGGATCACCAGCCCTACGGCAACCTCGCGATGGGAGGCATGAGCGGCAACTACCCGCAGGGCGCCGCCAACAACCAGTGGATTCAACAAGTGACCGTGGGCGGTACCGTGGCGGATGAGACGCCGGGAGAGGGCAAGCCCGCGTACAACCGGGTGACGCTGTTGTGTCTGCGCGCCGCCCGCCGTCTGCCGCTCAACGCGCCCTGCCTGTCCCTGCGCGTGCGCAAAGACATCCCCCAGGAGTACCTGCACGAGGCCGCGCTCGCGCTGCTGAGCGGCGGCGCGCACCCCATCCTGCTCAGCGATGAGAAGATCATCCCCGGCCTGAAACACAGCGGAGACGGCGTGGGCAATGGCACCGGAGAGACAGCCTTCACGCCCGTGGCGGCCAAGGCCGGAGGGACGTGGCGCAGCGAGGTGGCGCTCCAGGCCGCACGCGACTACGCCTGCGATGGCTGCTACGAGCCGCAGCTCATCGGTCAGAACTGGTTCACCCTGGGCGGGATGTGCCTCCTCCAGCCGCTCGAGGCCGCGCTCAACCAGGGCAAGAGCTGGACCACTGCCGGCCCCATGTACTTCCGCGGTCAGCGCGTGTCGTTCACCTCGCCACCCCCCAAGGAGATTCGCTCGTTCGAGCAGCTCCAGGAGCTCTTCTTCCAGCACCTGAGCTGGATGTATGCCAAGCAGGTAGACGGGCTGCTCGGCGTCTTCGGCACGATGAGCGCCGTCTGCCCGTCGCCGCTGCTGTCCGTGTTCATCGACGACTGCCTGGACAAGGGGCTGGACCTCTACGAGGGCGGGGCGCGCTACAACGTCGTGGCCCCCTGCTTCACCGGTTTCTCCACGGTGATCAACTCGCTGTACGCCATCCAGAAGATGGTGTTCGACCCGGGCACCGCGGTGACCTCGCTGCCGGAGCTCGTGGAGGCGCTCATCTGCGACTGGGGCTATCGGATGGACGAGCCGTTCATCAGCACGCTCGCCGGTCCGGCGCGCATCGAAGGCAAGGCCGAGCGCTTCAAGAAGCTGCGAGAGGTGGCCATGGCGCTGCCCAGGTACGGCCGAGGCCACC
This sequence comes from Archangium minus, assembly GCF_044360475.1. Classification (NCBI taxonomy): domain Bacteria; kingdom Pseudomonadati; phylum Myxococcota; class Myxococcia; order Myxococcales; family Archangiaceae; genus Archangium; species Archangium minus. Next base: position 1,500,724 of record NZ_CP043494.1, on the reverse strand, counting down.
AGGAGATCGACCTCATCGGCAACGAGCTGCTCCGGCGTGTCGCGGAGACGGCCGTGCGCGTCTTCACCGAGCCGGCGGAGCCCACCGCCCAGAAGATGGTGGAGCTCGCACGGCGACTCGGAACGCCGGACAAGCCCTTCGGCGGGTTCCAGGTGCAACCGGGAGTGGGGACGTTCGAGAACTACCTCGAGTTCGGCGCCATGTTCGGAGCCTCGGCGGATGGCCGGCGCCTCGGGGAGACGCTCGCCTCGGACCTGAGCCCGTCGCCTGGCTTCGCGGACCAACCCGTGACACACCAGGTGGCGAGCTTCATCCAGGCGCTCTCCGGCTTCACGGGGCAGGGCGCGGATGCCTTCACGAGCGGCGCTCCCACGGACTTCAACATCCGCGAGGAATTCCCCGTCATCTCGCTCCAGCGGGCGCTCACCGCGTTCGCCGAAGGCAGGGGCTCCAACCTCCTGACGGTGACGTGCGCCAACCCCGAGACCTTCGCGGAGGCCGCGCGAAACCCGGAGAAGTACGATGTGCTGCGCGTGCGCATGGGCGGCTGGTCGGAATTCTTCGTGGCCATGTACCCGGAACACCAGGCCCAGCACCAGCGGCGTCCGCTCAGCACACCTGAAGACAAGAGCTGAGCCGCGACCACTCCGGTAGCAGCACCCGCGCGAGGAAGACCCCCTCGCGCGGCCTACATCGCATCCAGCCCTACCGCAATTCCTAACCGTGATGGAATTCCCGTATCGATTTCGAGCGTGAGATGGCCGGCCGCTGCTCAGGCCGACGAGCGCCTGGCCGCGAAGAACGTCTCAACGCAGGTGATGTCAGACCCCTGGTGCAAATCAGAACGGCGTCAGCCACCAAGCACCATCATCACCGCGCAGGTTCGAAAAGCGAGGGGTCGGAATGTCTTCACGTCCAACACAGCAGGGCGCCCATGCGCCGATGAACGTCCTGGAGCAGGTTCGTCGTTGCGCTGCGTCAGTCACCCGATATCCCCTGGACATCCTCACGGCGAACGCACAGCTCGAGGACGAGCTCGGCATCGACTCAGTCAAGCTCGCCGAGATCGCCGCCGTGGTCGGACGCGAGTTCAACCTCCCTCCCGAACGTCTTCCCCGGGGCGGGAAGGCCCGAACGCTCGGCGCGATCGCGGACATGGTGACCCAGCTGCTCGCGGGCTCGTCCCAATCACAGACACCGGCCCCCAGCGTCGTGCCGGTGCCTAAAGCCTCACCAGCCCCCGCAGCATGGGTTGCACCAAGCTCATCCCAAGCGCTCGCGGCGCCGCCGAGCCCACGCGCTGTACCGGACCTTGAGGAGCGTGTGCGCGCCGTGTTCGCGCGGGTGACGCGCTACCCCGAGCAGCTCCTGACCCTGGAGGCGGATCTGGAGGACGAGCTGGGAATCGACTCCGTGAAGCAGGCCGAGGTGCTGGCTGTGCTCGCCAAGGAGCTCGGCCTGGCCAAGGGCCCGACTCCGTCCCAGCGACTGCGGACCCTAGCGGCCATCTGCGAAGCAGCTCGCGCGCTGCAGGGCACGCCTACCGAGTCGGCGGCCCCCTCGCGCGAGGCGAGTGCGCCCGTGCGGCCCTCGCCGTCCCCCGTCTCACCACAACCCACCCTGCCCTTCGCGGGGAAGGTCGCGCTCGTGACGGGCTCCGGAAAGGGCATCGGCAAGGTCATCGCCACGCGGCTGGCCAGGGCGGGTGCGACCGTGCTGGTGAACTCGTTCCACTCCCGGGATGAAGGGGAGAAGACCACGCAGGAGATCCTCGCCACTGGCGGGAAGGCGTTGCACCTGTGGGGCTCCGTCGCCCAGGAGGAGCACCTGGAGCGGATGTTCTCCACCATCGCGGAGCAGTTCGGAGGCCTCGACTTCCTGGTGTGCAATGCGTCCAACGGCCTCATCGGGCCTTTCTCCCGGATTACTCCGCGCGATTGGGACAAGGCGTTCCGCACCTGCATCACCGGCACCTACGAGTGTGCGATGCGCGCGCGTCCGCTGATGGCCAGGCGCGGCGGCGGCAGCATCGTGACGATGTCCACCTCCATGTCCCAGCGGTACATGCACGACCTGGGATGTCAGGGCGTGGTGAAGGCGGGTGTCGAATCGCTCACGCGTTACCTGGCCGCGGAGCTGGCCCCCGAGGGGATCCGCACCAACTGCGTGTCCGCGGGGCCGGTGCATGGTGAGTTGCTCGGGATGTTCCCCAACGCAGCCGGACGCGTCGCGCGCTGGGAGGCGGCCACGCCCGGCGGGAAGCTGTGCACCGCCGATGACGTCGCCGATGTGACCGAGCTCCTGTTGGGGCCCAAGACGCAACGCGTGAACGGGGCCATCTGGGTGGTGGACGCCGGACTCTCCGGAACCGTGGATGGGCTGTTGCCGATCCCGAGCAACCCCGCGCGCCTGTCCCGCGAGTCCTGAGCCTTCCACCGGAGCGACCTGCCATGGGCTTCTTCGCCGTCCCGTATGACATTCATTTCGATGACACGATGGCCTACGGGAGCCATCACTTCCTCACCAACTTCAAGTTCCAGTGCGCCGGGCGCGAGCACCTGCTCTTCAGCCCGCACTTCTTCGAGGTGCCGGAGTTCCGGCGCGACTTCGAGCGGGTGCTCCTGCTCACCTATGAGGGCTACTCGCGCAACCTGGCTCCCGCGGCCCTGGGCGACCGACTCGTGGTGCTGACGTCGCTCGAGGAGCGGGGCGAGGTCTCGTTGCGCTTCTGCTTCCGGACCCTGAAGAGCGATGGCACTCCGGTGGCCTGCGGGTATCAGACCGTCCTGTGTGCCGATAAGGAACTCGGCACCCTGCGGACGTTTCCCGAGTCCTTCCAGCGCTGCCTCGAGGCGATGACGCGCATCCATGAGCCCGAGGCCCCACAGAGCTTCCGGGACCGCGTGTTGCGCGGGGGTGCCGCCATCAACGAGCTGTTCCCGGAGGGAATCAGGCAGCTCGCGAAGAACCTCCTGGCGGACCCAGCCTCGCTCGGCACCTCCCGGCTGGTGGACACCGCGCCGGTGCTCACGAGCGAGCCGCAGCTGCCGCCCGGCTCCACGGCCTTCCTCTTTGCTGGGCAGGGCTCGTTCGACCCTGTGCTCTTTGTCCAGCTGAAGGCGCTGCTTCCGGAGCTGCGGGATGAGCTCGCGACCGTCGCGGACGCGTGTCGAGCGCTCGGGTTCGACGTGGCTCCCCTGCTCGAGGCCCCCGACACCGCCGCCGTGGGGCGAGTGCTCGCGCAGTCTCCTCAGCTCGACCAGCTCGGCATCTTCCTCTCCGGCGTGCTCGGAGCCCGATGGCTGCGGCAGAACGGCGTGCGCCCGGACGTGTTCGTGGGGCACAGCTTCGGTGAGATCGCCGCCATGACCGCGGCGGGGGCGCTCGACCTGCGCACCGGAGCCGAGGTGGTCTGCCGGCGCATCCGGGCGCTCCAGACGATACCGGATGATGCCGGGACCCTCGCGGCTGTTGCCCTCGGTGAGGCGGAGACCGCCCGGGCCATCGCGGACTGCGGCGCTCGGAACCTGGAGATCGCGGGTCGCAACCATTCCCGCCAGACAGTGATTGCGGGCTCGCGTGCGGAGCTCGAACAACTCCGCGCGCTCCTGGAGAGCCGCGGGCAGGGGTTTACCTTTGTCTCCAGCCGCTACCCCTTCCACCACCCTTGCATGGCGCCGGCCGCGGACGCGTTTCGCGCCATGCTCAAGGGTTTGTCCGTGCACCCGCCGCAGGCCCCCATCTACTCGCCGATCGAACGGCGCGTGTATACCGGTGGGCACGACGAGCTGGCGAATGCGCTCGCCTCCCACCTGGTGCGTCCCTTCGATTTCCTCGGCGCGGTGGAGACGCTGGTGCGTGCGGGCTGCACCCGCTTCGTGGACTGCGGGACGGACGGGCGGCTGGCTCGCATCGTCCAGCGAGTCCTTCCTTCCGATACGCCCATCGAGGTCACCGTCATCGGCGGCACGCTCCCGGCGAAATCTCCGCCCAGCGTTCCCACTCCCATGACCGACGCGCCTGCGGCCATTGCCGTGGTGTCCCTCGGGTGCATCCTTCCTGGCGGCGCGAAGGATCCAGAGACGTACTGGCAGAACATCCGGCAGGGCCTCAGCGGCATCGTCGACCAGGGCGTGCTTCACCCCGAGTGGGTCACGGACTTCGCGGGCCCCGCGGGTACACCGGATCGCACCTATACCCTGCTCACAGGGCACGTATCGGACACGGACCTGGTCTCACCGCCCGGGCTCGACCCAGCTCGTTTCCAAAGCTACGTCCGGGAACAGAAGCTGCTGGCGATCGCGCTCTCGCAGGTCATGTCCGGCCTGCGGGCCGCCGCCTCGCGCCCACCGGAGCGCATCCAGTGTCTGCTCGGCTCTACGGCAGATGGGTCCGCCGAGTACGACGCCGCCCTGTGCCTGGAGGCCGGAGAAGCCCTCCTGCGCACGCGGGGAGAGAACGGACCTGAAACCGCCGCTCTCGCTCGCGCGGCACGGACGGCCCTCGGGCTCGAGGCCCGGTCCACCGAGCTGGCTCCGCACCCCACCCTCCAGGCAGTGGTGACGGACGTGGTCGGACGCGGCGTCCCCACGATGCTGCTCGACGCAGCCTGTGCATCCTCGCTCTACGCCATCGCGCTGGGAATGAAGGCGCTCGAGCTCGGTGAGGCCGATCTCATCTTGGCGGGAGGTGTCTTCTCTCCTGGTCCCGGCAACAGCTGCCTCTTCTCCCAGTTCAAGGGGCTCTCCGCCACGGGCAGCCGACCCTTCGATGAGCGAGCGGATGGCGTCATCTTCGGAGAGGGCGCGGGCGTGGTTGGCCTGATGCGCCTGACGGACGCGATCGCGTCCGGCCTCCGGGTCCACGCCATCATCCGCGGCGCGGGGCTCTCCAGCGATGGACGGAGCAGCTCGGCGAATGTTCCGCGCTCGGATGGGCAGGTGGCCGCGATGGAGGCGTGCTACGCGATGGCCCACGTCGAGCCATCCACCATCCAGTACATCGAGGCGCACGGAACGGCTACGCCGGCCGGGGATGCCACCGAGCTCAAGTCGATTGCGCGGGTCTTCGGCGGCAAACGGAGCGGCATTCAGCTCTCCAGCGTCAAGGCCTTGATCGGCCATGTCGGCTGGGCCGCGGGCGTCGCCTCGGTCATCAAGCTGTGCAAGGCGCTCGAACACCGCGTCTTCCCGCGACAGCCCAACTTCGACCGGCCGGGCGCCGAGCTGCGCGCGCTTGGCTCTGACTTCGAGGTGTGCACGCGCGAGCAGCCCTGGCCTGAGAATGGAGAGCATCCCCGCCGTGCCGCCACGAACGGTTTCGGCTTTGGAGGCACCAACGCACACCTGGTGCTCGAGGAGTACCGCGGCGGCCTGCCTACGGCGCTCCCCAGGAGCGTTCCCACCACGGAGGCTGGGCTCGTGGTGGTGGCCGCGGAAGGGCTGTTCCCGGATGCGCGGGGTATTCCGGTGGCAGGAGCGCCAGTCGAGGTGGGCACACGCTTCGATACCAACGCCATCCGTCTGCCCCCCTCGGTGCGCCTCCTGCCGGACATCGCTGAGGACATGGATCCGACCCAGAGCCTCGGGCTCGTCGTCGCGAGCTCGCTCGTCCAGAAGCTCGGTGCCTTCGACAAGCTGCGCCCGGGCACGGCCATTGTCCTCGGACTCGAGGGGAAGACCCGCCGCGGCGTAGAGGCCACCCAGCGCGTGCTGGCCTCCTCCACGCAGCGCCGGATCCGCGAGTACGTCCAGCGCGCTCCGGAGTTCGCCCCGGTCCTGCCACTCGCGGACCGCCTCTATGAGACGGTGACGGGCGCCCTCCGTCCATCTGGCCCCTACACACTCCAGGGAATGATGCCCAACGTCACGCCGGGACGCATCGCGGGTGCGCTCGACGTCAAGGGCCCCAACTTCGTGATCGACGCGGGAGCCAACTCGCTCGCCGGGGCGCTCCGGGCTTCGCGCGGGCTGCTGGAGAGCGGGTTCGAGCTGGTGCTCGTGGGCAGCACGCACGTCCTCCGGCCCGGGGAAGGCCTGGGCTCGTCCCAGCCGGCCGAGGGTGTGGTGATGCTGGCGGTCACCACGGCCACGAAGGCCGAAGCGCTGGGCTTGAAGCCGTTGTGCCATGTCAGGATGTCGGTTGACGCTCGGACGAGCACCGGGCCTGGCCTCGAGCTTCCGCCACACTCGGCCAGCGAGAGCCTGGAGGTCCTCCGGTCGGTGATGGCCGCCGCGGAGGGACGCGCGACCACGCTGCGCTTCCACCCGGATGCCGCGACCGGAACCCGGCTCGAGCTTCAGCTTCTGCCCACGGAGAATGTCCGGCCCACCGCCCACCGGCCCGCGGAGGTCCAGGAATCGCGGACGGCACAGGTTGACGCGCCGACTCCGGCGTCCGCCGCCCCAGGGCCGTCCGGAGGCTTCGACCACGCGGCGCCGATCCGGTACCACGCACCGGTGCTCGTCGAACGCGTCGCGCGGTCGACCCGGCCGTCGCACCTCCGAGGCCAGCGCGTGCTGTTCATCGCGCAGGATGAGGCATTGGCGCACGAGCTCGCGACCCAGGCGGACGCGCTGTGCGGGCCCGAGCACCTCATCCTCTGCGCGAGGGCTTCCGGAGCCCTGGGACGGCTCCGTTACATCGACCTCACACGTGAGGAGACCGCCGAAGCCGGCCTCGAAGCGCTTGGTTTCGAACCGCAGGTCATCCTCGCGGTCTGTCGGCTCGAACCTGGGGCTGGCGAGTCCGAGGTGATCTCCAACACGGCCCTGCACCACGAGGCGCTGGAGCTGCTCTTCCTCGCCGCGCGGCGCGCCTACGATCGCCTGACCGCCGGAGAGGTCGAGCTGGCGAGCCTGTGCATCGGCGGGGTCGGCACGCGCGGGACCTTGCACCCCGTGACCGGGCTGTTCGCTGGCATGCTCAAGTCCATCGGACGCGAGGTCCCGGCCCGGAATGTCCGAGCGATCTCCACCTCTCCGCTCCTGCTCCCGGCGGCGCTCGAGCTCGTCGCCACCGAACTCGGCTCCGAGGAGGAGGGAGAGCCCTCGGTCGAGGTCTGCTTCGATGGAGCACGGCGCTGCGTTCGTCTCCTCCGACCAACGGACGTCCCGGCGGACCCCGCCCCCACTCCGCTCGATACGCGCTCGGTGGTCCTGCTCACGGGCGGCGGCCGCGGTGTCACCGCGGTCCTCGCCGGAGCGCTCCTGAAGCGGTACGGGTGCAAGGTCGTGCTCATCGGCCGGAGCGATCCGGGAGAGGTCCCCGACCGCGTGCTCCAGGCGCGCGACGAGGAGCTCCCGCAGGTGGAGCGGGAGTTCTACGCCTCCGAGCTGGCCAGCAACCACACCGCCCGGATGCCCGAGCTACGCAAGCGCTTCGAGCGCTACCTGGCAGCACGAGAGCTGCGGGCCACGCTCGAGGGACTCGCGCGGCTCCCCGGCCAGATGGTCTATCGGGTCGCGGACGTGACCCGGCCCGAGGAGGTGGAGCGGGTGATTCAGGAGCTCGCCCACGAGCACGGACGCCTGGACCTGGTGGTCCACGGTGCCGGCACCCAGACCTCCAAGAAGTTGAACCGCCGGCGCCTCGCCGAGCTACGAACCAACCTGGGCACCAAGCTGCTCGGGCTGCGCAATCTTCGCGAGGCCTGCGCGAGCAGCTTCGCGCGACCGGTGCCCTTCCATGTCCTCACCTCCGCCTTCAGCTTCATTGGCAATGATGGACAGGCGGACTACGGAGCGGCCAACGAGGCGCTGGATCGACTCTGCGCCTGGGTCAGCGAGGCCAGCCAGGAGGTTCGCTGGTGCAGCGTGGGGTGGTTGGCTTGGGACGGTATCGGGATGACGCGCGGCTCGGAGTACCGCGTGCTTGGAGCCAGCCGTCAGCTGCGTGGAATCCGCGCCGAGGAAGGCGAAGCGCTCTTCCTCCAGCTCGTCGAGGGACGGCCGCGCGAGCCCATCAACGTGCAGCTCACCGAGAACGAGCGTGCGTACTACGGGCTGGAGCTGCTGCCCGCGGGGCCTGTGCGGCGTGAGCTCGTGGTCGACGCAACGAGCGTTCCCTGCCTGGAGGACCACCTCGTCCGCGGCACGCCCACGCTGCCCGGGGCATGGGCCCTGGACTTGATGCTGCAAGCCGCGCTCGGCGAGGGACGGCCAGAGCTGCGCACAGTCACCATTGAGGACGTCCAGTTCTCGCGCTTCATCCGCGTCAAGCCAGGGGGGCGGCAGCAACTGCGAGCCGAGTGCACCCAGGTGGCCGACGAGCCCGGCCGCCATTGCGTGCGGGTCAAGCTGACCGGCGACATCATCCATGCCTCCGGGGTGGTGCTCGAGCGAGACATCGTCTACGCCGAGGCCCGCTTCACGTTGACCACGGAGCCCCCCCAGGCCACGCCGCAACTCGAGGCGGCCACACCCTCGGGGAGCGGCCTGGCCGTCCATGATCCCCATTGTGCCGCCGGGGGCCCTATCGAGTTACGGAAGATGTTCGACTGTCTGGAGGAGATCCGGCTCGAGCCGACGGCTCGCTTCGCGCGGCTCGACCTGCCGACGGCGCCTCGGCAGGCGGGAAGCACCGTCCCCGCGCTCGTGCTGGACGCGGCCTTGCGGCTGAGCGCGATGCACGTGGATGGGGTGTCGAGCGCCGTGTTCGCGCCCATCAAGTTCCGGCGAGCGACGTTCGACCGGGGCCTGGTGGATGGGAAGGACGGCGCACCGCACCGCCTCGCCCTGAAGGCCCTCCCGCCGCGCTTGGAAGGAGACCTCCTCCAGTGCGGCAGCGTCGCGGCGCTCGACGGAGCGGGGCGCCTCCAGATGTTGCTCGAGGGTGGCCTCGCCCGACCCATGACCTGAGACATCACCCGCTCGACACTTCCAGATCGGATGAACACATGAGCTCCTCCACTCCCTCCACGGCCCGCATCCCGGTCGATGATTACCGACGGCTCCGCGCCGAGCTGCGCAGCGTGATGCCACCAGAAGCCTTCAAGCAGCAGCCCCTGCGAGGGGTCCTCGCGTTCGCGCACGTGCCCGTGATGATCGCCCTCGTGTGGGCGGTGGGGAGCGGGCGGCTGCCCTGGTGGGCGTGCCTGCTCATCTCCTTTGTGCTCGGGCAGATGCTCGTCACCGTCGGCTTCGTCGCCCATGAGGCACTGCACCACGCCGTGTTCCGCAGCAAGGTGCTCGAGGAGCTCCTCGGGTGGATCGGCTTCAGCCCGTGGCTGGTGACCCCTGGTAACTGGCGCGCCTGGCACGTCCAGGCGCATCACAGCGCGGCGAACATCCATGTCCGGGATCCAGACATCCTCCCGCGCCAGCACGAATGGCGCACCCAGTGGTTCGCCAAGCTCTTCCACGCGATCTCACCGGGTTCGCGCTCCTGGCTCAGCTACATCAGCTTCAGCCTCTTCTTCACCGCCCAGGGCCAGGCCTTCTTGTGGCATCACAGCAACCAACCCCAGTTGCAGCATGTGCGCATGAATCGCGCCCGAGAGCGGATCCTCACGGTCCTCCTCGCGCTCGGCTGGGGCACGCTGGGCTGGGTCCTAGGGCCACGGGGCGCGTTCTACGCGCTCATCCTCCCCCATCTCTTCAGCAACATCACCCTGATGATCTACATCGCCACCAACCACTGGCTCCTGCCGGCGTCCGAGGACACCGACAACCCCTTCGTGAACACGGCCAGCGTGGCAACACACCCGGTGATGGATTGGATCCACCTCAACTTCAGCTACCACCAGGAGCACCACATCTTCCCGGCGATGAGCCCGAAGTTCGCTCCGCTCCTGCGCAAGCACCTGCGGGAGCTCAACCCCGAGGCGTCCATCGTCTATCCGCACCTCCACGCCCTGCGGATGCTGTTCTGGCGCCCGGCGCTCTATTCGGATGATGGACGCACCCGCGTGGGCCCCGACGGTACGCCCTCGGTGACCCACGAGGAGCTCCGCCGCAGGCTCGAAGCCCCGACCCAGCCCACACTTTAGGAGGCACGCGTCACGTCGTGCCGCCCGCGGTCCCGCGCAGGCGGCCGAGCAACTCCACGACGGCCGGACGCACGGGCGCGTGGGCTCGCTGCACCACATAGACCGTGTTCGTCAGCGCGGCCTTGCCCCAACCCACCACCCGCAGGGAGCGTCCCTGGGGGATGCAGAAGTCGGGGACAACGGCGACGCCCTGTCCGCGCGCCACCAGCTCCAGCACCTCCTCCAACTCCTCGAAGTGAGCGGTGCTGTACCAGCGCGGATGGCGCCTGCCGAAGTGGTGGCCGAGCCAACGGCCCACCACGTAGTCGCCCTCGTCGTAGGTCACAAGAGGCACGTCCTGGAAGTCCGCCTGGACGCGCAGTCGACGGGCCCAGGCCGGCCCCGCCACGAGCACCAACTTCTCCTCGTAGACTGGCTCCAGCACGAGGCCCGGGTGCACCGTGGCTTGGAAGGAGAAGCCCACATCCACCTGCCCCTCGAGCACCTGGCGGAAGACTCCCTCGGCTGATGGGTAGCGCAGCGTCAACGCCCGCCGCAGCCGCTCCGACTCGAGCACCCGTGGAAAGAGCACGTAGCGGCCAAAGCCAGACACCGCCGCGATCTCCAGCGGTCGGCCCTCATCCTCCCCCTGCAGCACGGCCTGCAGGTCACGGGCGAAGCCACCGAGGAACTGGAAGAGTCGATCCGCCACAGGCGTGGGAACGAGACGCGCCGAGCGGCGCTCGAAGAGCGGTGCGCCAAGGGTCTCCTCCAGGCGGCGCAACTGATAGCTCACCGTGGGCTGGGTGCGGTGCAGGCGCGCCGAGGCCGCCGTGAGGCTGCGCGCCTCGTAGACGGTCACAAAGGTGCGCAGGAAAGGGAGCTCCGGGAAGTCCATCGAACTTTTCTATGGCCTCTGCCTGGAACTATCAATTGGTGCCCGGTCAGGCTCCGGGCGCATGTTCCCGCCATGCCCAAGCCATTCCTCGTGCTGACGGCCCTCGCCCTGCTCTCGGCCTGCACGCACACCCGCCCCATGTCTCCCTCCGCCCCGTCCCCTCGCCAGAACCTCACACCCGAGGAAGGCGTGCAGACGTACTTCCGCGCGTCCGACACGAGTTCCAGTCGCCTGCTGCGCTCGGCCTTCCATCCCGGTACCGTCATGCATTGGGTGGAGGGAGACGGGGAGCTGCGGGCACGCACACAGCTGGAGTGGTGGCAAGCGCTGGACGCGAAGGCGGGCCATCCGGAGCCCGCGACCGAACGTCGGCTCACGGTGCTCGACCGTGAGGGCCCATTCGCCCTGGTGGAGGCGGTCTCCCACTGGCCCAGCCACACGTTCGATGATCTGCTGCTCGTGGTGGACTCGCCCGCGGGCTGGCGCATCGTGGGCAAGGTGTTCCAGCGGCTCGCGCCCGGGGAGCGCGCGACGGAGTCCACCTCCGCGCAGGAGGAGATTCGCGCGGTGCTCGCCGGAAAGATCGAGGCGCACGCCGCCTACAGCCCCGCGCTGTTGCACCAGACGCACACCGCCGACTGCCGCTACTACCGCGTGCACGTCGAGGGGGTGCCCTTCTCGTGGGTGACCCTCTCCGAGGCGGCGGCCCGCTATGCGGAGAAACAGGACGCGGGGGTGCAGGACCGCGCGAGCCCGTGGCGCATTCTGCAGGTGGAGGTCCGTGGAAGCGTGGCAGCCGCCAAGCTCGACGTCGTGTTCGAGGGCGTGCGCTACATCGACCACCTGTTGCTCGTGCACACCGGCGGACAGTGGAGGATCGCCGCGGCGGCCTGGGGCAACCCACGGCCCGTTCCCTGACACACGCCCATCCAAGGTGTCAGACAATTCGTAGGGGACAAGGTGTCGGAACGAGTCGTCTGACACCTTTCGGCCTTTCCGGGCATTCGCGCCGCGAAGATTGTGGATTTGTCGATACCGCATCGTACTGGCGCACGGTTTACGGGAGGACTCGCACACTTCATCCTGCCGAGTCCCCGTTCCGAAAAACTCGCCGGAGAAGCCCATGAAGAACGCGCCGATGCGCCTCGGTGGTTTCCTCGCGTTGTTCACCTTTTTGTGGAGCAGCACCGTTCTCGCCACGACCGGCGGCGGGAACACGAGTCCACCGCGCACTCCGGTCGTCCTGTTCCCGGCCTTCCATTTCACACGGCTCCTGGTGAAGGTGGTGAACCAGACCGCCTTCCCGGAGTGCCCCCGTTACGGGACTTTCGAGGACTGGTTCCTCAACGATTCTCCCAGCAGCACCTTCAGCCAGGTCTGTCAGGACAAGCTTCTCACCCTGGTCTACAAGCCCCATGCCGGCAGGCCCATGGCGAAGCGCTTCGCCAACCAGCGGGGCGTCAACGTCAAGCTCCTGCACTTCGGCAAGACAGCGAGCGCGCCGTTCTACGAACCCCTGTATCAATTCCTGGAAGCGGCCGGTTACACGCGGGATGTGAACATCCGCGTCGCCGGCTATGACTCCCGCCTGACTCCAGATATGGATGGATTCCTCGGGCGCACCATCGAGCTGATCGAGGAGGTCTACCGCGAGAACGGGAACACCCCCGTGCACCTGGTGGGTCACTCCAACGGGCCGCTCTATGCCCAGTACCTGCTGACCCACACCAGCCAGGCCTGGAAGAACCGGTACATCCACGGATTCACCCCGATCGCTGGCAACTGGCCGGGGCAGGGCCTGCTGTATCCCGTGTACTTCACGGGGCTCAACACCCGCGACTTCACCTTCCCGGTGGATGCGGCGAACGCGGCCAGCAGCGCCGCCATGTACCAGAGCCACCCCTCCAGTTACATGAGCTCCGCCGATCCAGCGATCTTTGGCGATGCGGAGATCGTGCTGGCGACTGTTGAAGGGGGCAGGAGCTACACGCCGGCGGACAACCTGCGGATCTTCGAGGACGCGGGCCTCCCCCTCGCGAGGCACCTGGCCGCCTACTACACCGGCTTCGTCAAGTTCGCCGAGCCGGCCTTCTTCCCCAACGTCGATGTCTATGCGGAGAAGGGCTCGGGGTTCGAAACGGTGGTGGGCTTGGAGCTGCAGGACCTGAGCGTTGGGCAGCTCGTCACGGACACCACGGTCTTCTTCACCCGTCCGGACGGGGATCTCAATCAGGAGGACATCACCAACGACTCGATTGCCGTCTGGCAGAACATGCCCTGCTTCCGGTTCGAGCTGACGGACAACCCCGGAGTGGATCACTTCGCACTGCCCGGCAACGAAGCGGTGCTCCAGCGCCTGCTGGTCAACCTCCAACGGCCGAAATCGGTCTGCGCTTGCCCCTGGCTGGGGGACGTGGAACCGCGGACCGCGAACGACCACTGAGCGCTCAGGGTGTCAAACGAGAGGAAGAGCGACCCCTCGAAGCCGGTGCCTCCCGCGAGCTTCTTGTCAGGCTCGACAGCCTCATTGAGCGCCGCCAGGTAGCGCCCCGCCTGTTCTCTCCCTTCCTTGCGCCCCTCCTCATTGTCCGGCTTGATCTCGAAGAGCACGAGGGCTCGGGTATCGGTGATGTCCGGGCGCAAGAGCCTCACGAGCTCCGAAAGACGCTTGGGATTGCCCAACTTCCCCTCCTCCACAATTCTGTAGAGGTTGACGGTGTCGAGGAAGACGGCGTTGGTGGGGTGCTGCACGCTGTATTGCCTGCCAATGGCGAAGTGTGCGGCCCGGCCAAGAAAAGCGCCCCAGGGCTCCGTGGAGTCCGGCTTGCGGCCCGGGAGCTACAACACCGATGCTCCCAGCCGCATCATGTTCCTCAATCCCGCCAGCACCGAGGGACGCTGCAAGATGCGCGTGCGCATCAGCTACGACGAAGGAAAGACGTGGAACGATGCCCAGAGCCGGAGGATCCACGAAACGCTGACGGATAAGCAGACCTGCGAGCAGGGCAAGGGCGGCTACTCCAGCATGACCAAAACGGCCGACTACGCGGTGGCCGCCTTGATCGAGCGCAACGAGGACGTTGGTGGCAACCCAAGCCACCGCAGGAGGAGGCGGAGGACGGTCGCGGCCCGCGCCGGGTTGCCCCCATCCAGGGCCTCCACCGCCGCCGCAACGTGCCTCGTTACATGGTCCACCCGCCCCCCTCACAGGGCTCCTATCCGTCCTATACTTTGAACACCCTGGCGAGGTTGGCCCCCCCTCGCTGTCGTGATGAGGAGACATGCGAATGAAAAAGAATCGGCTCTTCCCTCGATCCGGCGCGGTCGCTGCCGCGGCCTTTCGCCTTTCAACCGTCTGTATCGCGCTGGTTCTGGGCTGCTCGGCACGGGCCGCGGACGTGCAGTGGATTGGCAATTCGTACATCTTCCCCGCCAATGGGAGCATCACTTCGTCCAGCGACGTGTGGCTCAACACCGAGACCTATCCCCTGGACAGCGCGGCGAGCGTACGGGTCGTGTACAGCCTGGACGCGGGGGCCAACTGGCTGACCGTGGCGATGACGAAGAACGGGGTCAGCGGTAACAACGACAAATGGCACGTCAACCTGGGCAGGCTGCCTTGTGGCAGCAGGATTCGTTACGCGATCGAAGCGACCAGCCCCTCGAGGTGGGACAACAACGGGGGCTCGGACTACACCGCGAACGTGAACGTGGCGGACGGTGACATCTGCCCGACGACGTTGAACTGGGTCTCCAATTACGGCTTCAAGAATGGCAAGGATACCGTCAGCGTGACGGTGTCCAATCCCAACACGGATGCGCGGACCTACGTGCTGAGCTCCGACGCGGTCCGCCGGTCCGATGTGGAAAACAAGGGAACCACGCGGACCCTCAACGAGACGTTGGGCAAACCGGTCGTTCGAACCGGCAACCCGCTCTTCGACAGCTTGTTCGCGCTGGCCTACGGCGAGATGGCCAATACCCTCTCCGTGAACCAGATCAGCGATGGCGCCTACAATGGAGGGAAACCCATCCCCTGCCCGAAGGACGGCGGGAGTGGTGGCTGCTTCAAGACCGGCGTGAAGTGGTCCTACGTGTGGACACGGGACAGCGCGTACGCGATCGACTTGTCCCTGGCGCAGATGGATCCGGTGCGTTCAGCCAACACCCTGAAGTTCAAGATCTCGGATCGGCGCGGCAATCCGGGCAGCCCGGAGCTCGTTCAGGACACCGGGTCCGGGGGCAGCTGGCCGGTCAGTACGGACCGCGTGGTCTGGGCGCGCGGGGCCTGGGAGGTGTTGAAGTACCTGAGCGGCGACTCTCGCACGCAGTTCCGTGACGCGGCCTACGCCGCCATGGTCAATACCATCGAGAACGATCGCATCGCGGTCTATGACGTAGGCACGGGTCTCTACGCGGGCGAACAGTCGTTCCTCGACTGGCGTGAACAGACCTATCCCACTTGGACCGCGAGCAACGTCGTGCACATTGGCATGTCCAAGACCTTGTCCACCAACGTCAATCACTGGATGATCCTCGATGTCGCCGCCAGACTCGCCGCTGAAAAAGGCGATACCGCCACGAGCACCCGGTACCGGGGCTGGGCTGACGCGCTGAAGACCGCGATGAACAACAACCTGTGGTTGCCCCAGGCGGGCCTGTACAGCACGATGAAGACCACCGAGCTGGACCCTTCCTCGGTGCAACGCTATGAGCTGATGGGAGAGGCGCTGGCGGTGATCGATGGCATCGCCGATGCGACCAGGACCGCCTCGATCCTCCAGACGTATCCGCATACCGTGGCCGGTGCTCCCGTGGCGTGGCCGCAGATCAGGGATACTCCCATCTATCACAATCAGGCCATCTGGCCGTTCGCGTCGGCCTACTGGCTGCGTGCCGCGGTGCTCGGAAAGAATGACGCGGTGGTCAACCACAACCTGAAGACGCTGATCCGTGGGGCGGGCCTGAACCTGTCGAACATGGAGAACTTCCAGTTCATCAGCCTGTCAGGCAATCATCAGGATCAGGACAATGGGAATAGGGCGGGCCCGGTCATCAACTCGGAAGCACAACTGTGGTCCGTCGGGGGCTACATGTCCTCGGTGCTGGACGTGGTCTTCGGCCGCCAAGCCACCCAGACCGGTCTGCGCTTCCAGCCGTTCGTGACCAAGTACATGCGCAACACGCTGTTCTCGACCGCCAACAGCATCCACTTGAAGAACCTGCCCTACAAGGGCAAGACCCTGAACGTGGAGGTGCTGTTGCCGGCAAGGGATGGCACGAGCAGCGGTTACTACAATGTCGCCAGCGTCAAGCTCAATGGCACCCTGGTGGCCAACGATACCTACTTCACGGCCTCCACCTCGGCCAGTGACACGTACAACGTCCAGATCCAGCTCGTGGATGCGAATGCGTCTCGAACGACGATGACGGTGGTGGAAGACACGGGGGACTACAGGCGCTTCTGGGCGCCGAGGGAACCGACGGGAGTCTCCGTGACGTTGAGTGGCGGCTTGCTGAGCATCGGCTTCAGCACGAACGGCGAGACGGGCGTGGTGCACCACATCTACCGGAACGGTACACGGGTGGCGAGCAATCTGACGACGACCCAATGGACGGATCCAACCTCGACCCATCATGCGTCGAAGACCCTGTGCTACAGCGTCGAGTCTCAGTACACCGGCGGCGATGCGGTCGCCAACCTGTCGCACCACTCGGAACCGATCTGTTACTGGCATCCCGGCACCATCACCGTCTTCAACACCGGCGCGGGCTTGAACAGCCTGGACGGAGCATCGACCGCGACCGATCACGGCCGCCCGCACTTCAACGATTGGGGAGCCACGAACCAGGTCCTGGAAGCGGCTTTCACGCCGGGGCTCACCGGAAGCTATGGGGTGCAGTTGGTGTATGGCAACGCGTTCGGCCCGGTGAACTCCGGTGTGACCGCGGCCGTGAAGCGGATCGAGGTGGTCAATGCCGCGGGCCAGGTGGTTGCTTCCGATGTGGTGATGATGCCGCAGCTGAGCAACTGGGATGTCTGGGGTGACTCCAGCTTCGCGCGCTTTTCACTGACCGCGGGTGCCACGTACAAGATTCGCGTGAAGGACTTCTACAACATGTCCTATCTCGAGAGTAACGCGACCTACGGAGGGTCGGGGGGCGCCGGCGGTCCGGTCAACCGGGCGAACGTTTCGGGCATGAAGCTGCTGCGCATGGAGTAGCCTCTCGGGCCACGAGGATACTCCTCGTGGCCCGTGGCGCACGCGGGGGTGAGAGGTCGCCACGGCGGGACAGCGGTGGCCGACCTGCACCGCTGCTCTCCGCCGGCTATCTCGACGCCGATGGCGTAAGCGTGCTTCGCCAGCCTGACGAGAACTACGTCCTGCCCGCGCATCTGCGTTGCCTACGCGGAGTGGACCGACCGCAGAGTCACTTCACGGCGCGAACCGCAAGTTCCCGTGCCGCCTCGACGAAGAGGCGCAGCGGCGCGGAGCTCTGGGCGCGGCTCGGGAAGTACAGGAAGTAGCCGGGAACCGTGGGCGCGAACGTCTCGAGCACACGGACAAGCCGCTTCGACCGCAGCCGATCCACCACGGCGGGCTCGAACGCGTACGCGAGCCCGAGCCCCTCCGCGGCAAGCGCGACCGCCACCAGATGGTCGTTCGTGACGACGCTCCCGCGCACCGGGACGCGCCAGTTTCTCCGGCCACGCTCGAATTCCCACGCGTAGAGCGCACCCGTCGTCTGCGAGCGAAACGTGAGGCACTCGTGGCGGAGCAGATCCTCGGGTCGCTGCGGCGTTCCGTGGCGCTCGAGATACTGCGGCGACGCGACCACCACGAACCGGAACGGCTCGGTGAGCCTCACCTGCACCATGTCGCGCTCGATCGCCTCGCTGAGCCGGACGCCTGCGTCGTAGCCCTCCCCCACCAGGTCCACGAGGCGCTCCTCGACGACGAGCTCGACCTGGATGCGCGGATGGCGACTCCGAAACGCGGGCAGCACGGGCTCTATGACGAATGGGACGGCGGTACGCGGCACGGAGAGGCGCAACCGGCCCACCGCCTCTCCGGGCTGAGCGGACACCTCGCCGAGCGCGCCCAGCACCTGACTGAAGGCCGGCCCGGCGCTCTCGACGAGCCTCCTGCCCGCGTCCGTGAGCGACACGCTCCGCGTCGTTCGGACGAGGAGGACGACGCGGAGCTGCTCCTCGAGTTGCCGCACGGCCTGGCTCACCGCCGACCGTGAGACGCCCAGCTCGCGGGCCGCGCCGCTGAAGCTGCGCAGGCGCGCCGCCGCGAGGAACGCTTGGAGCTGCGGGAAGGGAGCAGCCTTCATGTGGACCTCCTGAGGGGCGAACGACCAGCCTGGTGCCGCTTCAAGCCATTGTAAACCGTGGCTGAACAGGCCGTCGCTTTCGTAGCGCCTAGTGGAACAGGCCGCCGGGGCGTAGATCGTCGTGAGTCAACGTCCACGAAGGAGCGTCGAGCATGTGCGAGAAGTGCACCGAGACCCATCAGGGCGAACATCCCGTGGACTCGTCCCGACGGACGTTCCTGGCGGCGGGCGCCGCGCTGGCGGCCGCGCCTGTCCTCGCGGGCGCGGCGGCCGGAACGAAGAGCGCCGCGCCCGGCACGAAGGGGGCGGGCACCGATAGCGGCCTTTTCCCTACGCGCGCCTGGGCGGCCTCGAGCGCGACAAGCGCGTTCGCGCCCATCCGGATCACGCGCCGCGCACTCCGCCCGGGTCGGCGACGTCGGCGGCGTGGGCTGCATGGTCGACTCCTGCGGCACCTGCGAGAACTGCCTCGCCGACCGAGAGCAGAACTGACTGAACGGCACCACGTTCACGTATGACTCCGAGGACCGCGTCTCGGGAGGCCCAACATACGGCGGCTACTCCGAGCGGATCGTGGTGTCAGAGCGGTTCGTGATCCGCGTCCCGCCGGGCGCCGACCTGGCCGCCACGGCCCCACTCCTGTGTGCCGGGATCACCACCTTCTCGCCGCTCCAGCACTGGAAGGTCGAGGCAGGCCAGCGGCTCGGCGTGATCGGGCTCGGTGGCCTGGGCCACGTAGCAGTGAAGCTGGGCGTGGCGCGAAAGGCAGACGTCACCATCTTCACGACGTCGCCCGGCAAGGTCGCCGACGCAAAGCGGCTCGGCGCGCGAGAGGCCGTCCTGTGGACCGACCGCGAGGCGATGAAGCGGCTCGCGAACCACTTCGACCTCCTGATCTCCACCGTACCGACGTCCTACCCGATGCAGCCGTTCATGGACCTCCTCAAGCTGGACGCGACCCTCGTGAACGTGGGCGCCCTCGGGCAGCTCGAGGGCCTGAGCGGCATGGCGCAGGGCTTCGGCCGAAAGAGCCTCGCCGGTTCAATGATCGGCGGCATCGCCGAGACGCAGGAGATGATCGACTACTGCGCCGCCCGGAACATCAAGGCGGACTTCGAGCTCATCCGTCCTGACGAGCTCGGTCGCGCCTACGAGCGCGTCGTGAACAAGGACGTCCGGTACCGGTTCGTCATCGACATGACGCGACGCTGAGACAGGCGTCCCCGCTCTATCCAAACTCTCTTGTCCAACCAACGAGGTGACACCATGAAGATCTCATTCGAGAACCAGGTCGCGCTGGTAACCGGCGCCGCGTCGGGCATTGGCCTGGCAACCGCCAAGGCATTCGCGCAGGCGGGCGCGGCCGTCGTGCTGGCGGATGTGAACGGCGATAACGCACGCGCCGCCGCCGATGAGCTCGTCGAGGCCGGGTACAAGGCCATCGGTTTCCGCTGCAACGTGGCGGATCTGGGCGAAGTCGAGGCGATGGTCAATAAGACCGTCTCCACGTTCGGCCGCCTGGATGTGGCGTTCAACAATGCCGGCGTTCAGAACGTCCTCGCGGAGACCGCCGACACCACGCCCGAGGACTTCGACCGCGTGAACGCGGTCAACTTGCGTGGTGTCTGGGCCTGCATGAAGTACGAGTTGCAGCACATGCGACAGCAGGGCAGCGGCGCTATCGTCAATTGCTCGTCGATCGGCGGGTTGGTGGGCGGTGCCGAGCGCGGCATCTATCACGCAGCCAAGCATGGCGTTCTCGGCCTGACCAAGAGTGCGGCGCTGGAGTACGCCGCGCGGAATATCCGCGTCAACGCCGTGTGCCCCGGCCTGATCTGGACCCCGATGGTGGAACAGATGGTCGCTACTGGCCAGAAGGAGGCACTGGATGCCATGGTCAAGGGTACCCCGATGCGTCGGCACGGCCGCCCCGAGGAGATCGCCGATGCCGTACTGTGGCTGTGCAGCTCGGCGGCCAGCTATGTGACAGGGCAATCCATCTCGGTGGATGGCGGACTCCTCATGCGCTGACCGCTCCCCTGAACGGGCGCTCTTGCCCCGACGACGAACGTCCGTTACTTCATCAGCCGGCGGTCGTGGTCTGGTGAGCCATCGGAACGGGCAGGGTCGGCCGTGCGCTGTAACCGACCAAGGGTTTCTCACGCACAGCTGCGTGGCGAAGGCTGGCGAGTTGGTTGACGAGGCTCCACCGCGCACCCTCAAGCAGGGGCGGGGGAGGCGAGCGCGGGGCTTGAGGCAGCGGCCAGGAAGGAGTGGATGAAGGAGAGGACACCGCGAGTGGACTGGGCAGAGATGCTCAGCAGGACGTTCGACTTCGACGTGTTGAAGACGCAAACGACAAAAACCCCAATTTCTGGTGCATCCACGTACCCCGAGGCTCGTCCGGTTCGCCCGAAGGGCGAGATCAGCAGCCTGCCGGACGAGGTGGATGCTGCGCTGGAATGGGCGCTCAACCACGACGCGCGGGCGGGATCTCAGCAGCAGCCGCCGTTCGAGTTGTCCGGTTTTGACGCGTGGTCGTACGTTTGGTCAAAGCGCGCTGCGGACCGACATGCGGCGCCGCACTGCGTCCGCCCCCGATTAGTACTACAGTTGTACTTTGAGCCGAGGATTGCTGCGGCAGTAGTGGCACAGCTTGGCGATGGCCTAGTGTCGTCGCCTCCAGTAGCTCCACGGCAGCACGAAGTCCACCGTCGGGAGTACCGTCCGGCGGTGCCCGTATATTGGCGTGCCACTTCGACTAGTCCACCAACTCCAGGCGCGCAGCGGCCGGAACTGGCGGGCCTCGGTCGAGTTCGCCTCTACATGATGACCGACGGGACCCTCTCCAGGGCCGTGCGCAGTTCCTCGACTGTCGTGTCCATCTTCTCGGCCACGGTGGGCGCGTGCCAGGTCACCGCGGCAGTGTCCTTGGTTGACTCGCAGACCACCTCGATGGTGACCCGGCCGACCCGACCGGGCCAAGCGTGCTGGCGCAGCTCCGCCGCGTGCTTGAGTGGGTCCAAAAAGGTGAAGCACGGCCAGCGTGGCAGACGAATCGTGCTCATGTCGCAGTTGTAGAAGGCGCACCCATGGAGCTCGGCCTCGGAGAAGTCGCAGTCCTCGATCCCTCCTGCCCTCCACCTGTCGTCCACGTCCTCGCGGAATCCGAAGTCGTTGCCCGTGAAGCGGCCCTTGAATCGGCACCCCTTCAGCTTAATCGACGCCCACGGCATCGTCTTTAGCTGGCCCTGCGCCTGAATGGTGCAGTTGATGAACTGCCCTGAGACCAAGCTCAGTGAGCGTCGAGCCGCGCTGATAATGACGGTGCAGTCGCGCAGCGTGAGGTCTGGGCCGAGCCAGTAGAACGGGCCCTTGCGCAGCTCCAGCCGCTCGCCAACGATCTCTCGCTTCTCGTAGTGGATGTTGGGAGTCACACGGACCTCAGAAGAAGATCATGCGGAAGAAGGTGCTCGCCATCCGTCGCCCGTGCAGCGCGAAGTTGGACTCCGTACCAGACAGAATCTCGTAGTGGTAACTCTGTCCGCCCGGGCCTGTGATGTCTACACCGCGGCTGTTCCAGGACAAGCCTGGGAATCGATCTTTCACCCGGAGCTCGACCCACCGCCCGCGAGCCTGGCGCTCCAGCAGATTCGCCCAGTGCTCCTTTCCCGCGTCCCTCATGGCCTGAATGGCTTCCCTCTCCTCCTTCGACAGTCTGGCCTGGGACCACCTCGCCGCCTCCTCCCTCACGACCGCCTGCAGTTCGTCGCCGAGGCGGTCCTCCGCTGGAATGTCCCTGTAGCTCTTGCCTCGCGGGAGGTGCCACCGCTCCCCACTGCTGAGGATGACCTGCTTGTTGCCGCCGCGGTGCTGGATAGCCACGGTGCCCGAGCGCCCTCCAGCGGCTCCGCCGCTTCCGCTCTTCGCCAGGACGTTGATAGCCACGGGAGCCTGCCGGGAGGTGAGGACGACGAGCGCGCGGCTCTCCTCCACCACCACCTCCACCGCGGCGGCCTCCTCCATCGCCACCGCCACCGAGCCCTCCATGCCCTGGGCCGCCCACTGCGCCTGCACCTGGTTGAACCTCGGCATCGAGCGCAGGTGCGTGGCCACCTCACCAAGCGTCCGCCCGCTGAGCGTGGCCACCGCGAGAATAAGGGCCCGGGCCGCGTCTGTCCCAATCACCCGTCCGAAGGACTCGCCCGCCTCGCGCAACTCGTCGAAGGTGGTGGCCTCGTGGGCCCGGTGAGCCATGGTCGCCCAGCCCTCCATGAGGCCCCACAGGGCGTCCACGCCCAGCCAGGCCAGCAGCACCACCGACAGCGCGGCCGCAAGAGCCTTCGTGCTCGGCTCCGGTAGCAGCCAGAGCGCCAGGTACAGGCCCGTGGCCCACACCAGCGACGAGAGAATCGCCTTCGGGCTGAGCTCGTGCCCGAGGGCCGCCCGCGTCTCGTCGAGCACCGTGCCGAAGGCCAGGGCAAGGGCCAGGGTGCGCCTGTCGTCCGTGTGCAGGTAGGGCCCATCCGTGAAGAGGCCCAGACAATCCCCACCGCCGCGCCGCTCGCACCAGCGCAGGTATTTCTCTTTCAGCGCCGCCTCGGCCTCTGGCACGAGCGGGCCCTTGTCGTTGAGGGGCACCAGGGTGAGCACCCTGTCGCGGTACACCTCGGCGAGCAACTCCTCCTCCGGCATGGCCTGGAGGAGCCCCTGGGCTGTTTCCTGGGCCGTGCCCTTCACCTGGAGGCGCTGGCCGAGCACCTGTACCGCGCGCTGGTACTCGGCCGCCGTGAGCGCCACCACGCGGGTGTTGCCGCGCGCCTGGGGGCTGTCCGCGACGACGACTACCACGGGCTCGAGCTCGCGCGGAGTTGCTCGGGCCTCCGCCGCCGGCGGCGGCCGCCAGCGATTCACCCCAGCAAGGTGGCCTCCCATGGGGGCCTGCGTCGCGCACGCCGCATGGAGGAAGAGGACGACGAGCCCAAAGGCCCCTGCAGGTCCCCACCGCGGCGAACCACCCGTGGCTTTTCTCTGAGCTTCAACCTGCGTACCGCCGCCCTCCCCCACCACAGGACTCCGGTACTCATTCGACATGACGCTGGCCTCCCCCCAGGTGCAACACCCTGGAGGATAGGATGCGGGACGGCCAACCCTATAGGGGGCTCGCTCGAGACTTCTGATTTGGCCGCCCACCTGACAGTGCTGAGCCTGCATCACTCGGCGCACCAGCCAACTGCGGTCCTCTATCTCTCCCGCTCAGCCCGTCCCGCGCGTGGCCTGGAGCTTGACCCACGGGATCGGCAAGCCGCTCTCCTCCTGCGCCAACAACTGCGGGAGCACGACCTCCCCGTCCGCCACCGGCCTCACCTCAGCGGCCCGCAGCTCACAAGAGACTTGGACGCTTGGGCACGTCCTCCAGCAGTACCGCACGAAGAAGCCCCTCACCGAGGACTCCCCCTCAACAGGGCCCCCATCCCTCTATGCGCGAGCGCCACGCTCGCCTCCCCCGCTCCTGCTGCTTGGGGGAGCGCTCCTTGGAGTTGGGCTCCTCGTCCGCAAACCAGCGACCGAGCCGCTCGCGGTTGACGTAGCCCACGACGCCCAGCGCTTGAAGGCTCGGTTGAACGCGGCCTCGCTCAGGCCCTCCGTCCTGCGCGGCTGGGGCAGGGTGGGCGCGGCCGGGGAGACCGCCGCGGTGTTCAAGGTGCTACGCGGGGCGAGCTAGCTCTAGAAGTCAGCCCTGGCGCAGGCGCGCGGCCCGGGAGTCGTAGAGCCGGTGCAGGAAGTCGTAGAGGACCAGCTCCTGCGCCCGAGCCGCCGAGCGCAGCATCCGGTTGGCGTGCATGTGGACCAGGCTCCCCGCCACGTGGGCCAGCGTCTGGCCCAGCGCGCCCTGGGATGCGAGCGCCCTCAGGGCCTCCGTGGTGGGGGCCTGCCGCTCCGAGCGCCGCCGCAGCACCGCGAGCCCTTCCGCCAGCAACCCCTCGCGCGGTGGTGGCTCCCAGAGGAGCGACTCCAGCTCCCGGCGGTGGGCGCGGAACCTGTCCCCGAGCTGTCCCTCCAGGCGGGAGTCCACCTGGAACTCCTGGCCATGGGCCTCGCGCAGTCCGGCCAGGAGCGCGCGCCGGGCCTCCAGGTCCAGGCCCAGGTCGTCGAGCAGCGCGTGGATGCCCAGCAGCGTGAGCCGCCAGCGCGCGTCGGCGCCCGCGTCGGCGGTGAGCAGGTCCAGCAGCTCCAGCGCGGCGTCGCTGTCCGCGTGGAAGAGGTGCTCGGCGAGCAGCATCCCCTCGGCGCCGCCGTAGCGCTCCACCTCGCGCTCGTAGGTGTCGAGCTGGACGCGGTGGACACGCCCGTCCCCGGTCAGCGACTCCAGGAGGTCGTGGAGGCGCCCGAGCACCTCCGTCCGGAGCCGGGCCGGGTCTCCGAGGAGGCGCATCCGCAGGTGCCAGTCCGGGTCCCCATAGCGGATGAAGAACCACTGCCGGGCCGCGCCGGACGCCAGGGCCTCGCGCGCCAGCGGCGCCACGGCCTCGCGCAGCACGTGCTCGGCGGTGCCGGTGCCCGTGTAGAGCTTGACGTAGAGCCACTGCGAGCCAGGCGCGAAGGAGCGCACGAAGGGCGCCGGCCGCGCACGGGCGGGTGGCTCGGGACGCCGCGTGGCGGGGGCCGAGCGCACGAAGGGCACCACCAGCTCGTGGACGAAGCGGCCTTCCGGGCCCTGGACGCAGAGGCCCTCGGTGAGCAGCTCCACGAGGTCCACGTGGCGCCGGTCCTTCACCAGGTGCACGAACGTGTCGATGCTCAGCACGTTGTCCAGGTCCACCGGAAGCACGTTGTCCCGGTCCTCGACACCCACGAAGCGCGGCAGCCGCAGCTCCGCGCGCAGGCGCTGCACGGCGTCGAAGCGCAGCGTCTCGGGGAACGCGCCCAGCCCCCGGAGCCGGGGCGCACGCAGCCGCCAGCGGGCGCGGTGGAGGATGAGCCGGCCCGCGGTGACGCGCGGCAGGAACGCGCTGTCCGCGAGCGGGCCCCACCGCCACCGCAGGCCCGGGCAGACGCCCTGCTGCTGGAGCGCGGCGAGGAAGGTGTAGGGCCGCAGGTGGGCGCGGCGGACGTCGTGGACATGGGTCCTCCGGGGGAGGACCTCGCGCCCCAGGCGCGCGGAGCGCAGGACGATGCGCCGTCCCCGCACGCTGACGCGCAGGTCGGTGAGGGGGAGCTGCTTGTCCGGCGGCGCGCCCGAGCGTCCGAGGAACACCAGCTCATGCTCGCGCAGCACGGGACGGCAGATGATGTTGCCCACGCGCCCCTCGGGCAGGTGGACCAGCTCCGCGAAGACGGCGTCCGGGCGCAGCGCCTCCTCCGCGCGCAGGTGCGCCTCCACGTGGCGGTGCAGCTCCGGGTCCACGTGGCAGAAGCGGCCCAGCAGCGGCGCGCCCGAGGGCCCCATCACCGACTCCATCACCACCTGGAACCGCCCCGCGTCGAGGTCCTCCGGGGAGCCGGCCACCAGGCTCGCCATGACGGAGAAGGCCTCCGGGAGCGGGTCCGTCCGGGGGTTCTCCAGCGCCTTCAGGTCGGCCGCGTCCAGCTCCAGCACCTGGCCGCCCGCGCACAGCACTTCCGTGAGCCGGTGTTGCAGGTACGCCTGGGCCTCGCCCCAGGACGGGCGCTCCTCGGCGGCTTCCGTGGGGAAGGCCAGCCCCCGCAGCAGGGGCGAGGCCTCGGAGGCGATGTCGCTCGCCGACTCGAAGCCCACTCCCACGTCCTCGTCCAACGCCTCCAGGAGGGGCACCTCGCGCCCCTCGTAGCGGCGCGTGAAGGCCTCGCGGAAGCGCCGCAGCGAGGGCGACTCCGAGACAGGGCTGAGGCGGTGGAGGAGGGCGGCGCCCCGGGCCAGCTCCTCCACCACGCGAGGCCCCAGCGTGAGCGCCTCGGCGGGCTTCACCAGGTCCACCTGGAACAACCGGCTCGGCTCGACGGGCGCCGGCAGCGCCTCCAGGCTCCGGGCGAGGTCGCGGTAGCGCGAGGGCCGCGCGCCCAGGGGAGAGGCGTCCAGGTCCGTCAGCGCCTCGCGGACATGGGCCAGCCGGCGGTGGGCTTCCGCCATCGCGGGCATGGCCGCCAGCCGCTCCACGAGCTCCTGGAGCGGCTCGGGGCCCGTCACCCGCGGGTCCAGGTCGGGGACGAGGAGCTGGTGGTCCACCAGCATGCCGACGTACGCCTGCGCCTCCTCGGGGGCTACCTCGGGGTCCGCCTCGGTGAGGGCCCGGGCCAGCTCGGACAGCCGGGCCCCGGCACGGGCCCGCTCCAGCGTGGCCTCCAGGTAGTCCGTGGGCTCCACTGCGACGAGGTGGTAGGTGCGCGAGCGCCCCACCCTCTGGGACTCGGCGTAGCGCAGCCGGCCCGCGGTCCGGTAGAGGCTGGTGTTGGGCTGGTAGCGCAGGGCGTCTCGCAGCACGGGCTCGCGGGCGAGCGCTTCCGCCAGCGCGCTGACGTAGTCCATGTCCAGCCGCGTGTGGCGGCGGTAGGCCGCTCGCGGGCCCAGGGTGAGCCGGGTGCGCGGGCCCAGAGTGCCCACCGTGCCACCCGCGAAGAGGCCGAAGGGCGTCGCGCGCGCGGCCATGCGCTGCCAGTAGCGCACCAGCGTCCGCTCCACCTTCTGGCCCCACTCGCTCTGGGGCTCGCGGAGCCACACGGGGATGCCTTCGTCCAGCGAGGGCGAGGCGAGGAACAGCGCCTCGCGAAGCTCCTCCCGGGCCAGCTCGGCCGCCAGGCGCGCGCGCACGGGCGCCCGCTCGCGCGCGCCGCCTTCCGCCCATGCGCGCAGCACGTCGAAGGGGAGCAGGGGCGTGCGCAGGAAGAAGAAGCCCGAGGCCGTGTAGCCGGGCAGCGCGGAGAGGGGCTGGCTCATGACGGACGGGAGGCCGTGGGGGGGAGGGACATGAGGAGCAGGCGGTCCCAGGCGGGCTCCACCGCCGAAGTGGCCGCCAGCAGCGCCAGGGTGATGCCCGCGGCGCCCACGAGCAGGCCGGGCGCATCCGTCCAGCCCTGGGTGCCGTCGGGGAAGAACTCCAGCGTCTGGAACCCGCCGATGCCCACGCCCGGCCGTCGCAGCGACAGGGCATGGCGGAACCAGTGGACCGCCGCGTCCGCGAAGAGGCCTTCCCCCGTCTCCTGGAAGAGCCGGTTGTAGAGGTGGCCCAGACCCGTGGCGCCGTGGCAGAGGGCGGCATCCCTCACCCGCTCGGTCTGGCCCCTCCGCCCCGCCGCCTCGCGGCAGAGCGCGAGCGCCTCGCGCTCCCAGGCGACGTCACCCACGGCGCGGGCGACGCGGTGGAGGACGAGTGCCATCCCGGGGGCTCCGTAGCACCACGCGGGACGGTCCGACCCGCCGCTGGGCGTACCGTCGACGCCCAGGCGCGTGGGGAAGCGCGCGGCGGCGGAGTCGGGGGCGCGCTGCGCCATCATCCAATCCCAGCCTCCCCGCAGCAGCGCGCTCGCGGTGCCCGCCTCGACGCCCGCGGACGCCGCGCCGGCCAGCACGGCCAGCACGCCGGAGATTCCATGCGCGACGCCCAGGTTGTAGCACCCGTGGGGGTGGGCCTCCCGGGCCATCACCTCCACCTTGTCGGCGGGAGTCTTCCAGCGAAGGCCCGCGTCGGTCCGCTCCGCGAGCTCGCCCAGCCGCGCCACCACGCGCTCGAGGCACTGCCGCGCCCCGGGCCGGGGAAGCCGCTCCAGCGCGTAGACGCCGAGCCCCACCAGCCCGCTCACGAGATCATAGCGGTGCGGCCAGGGCCGCGTCTGGAGGTAGTCCGCGAGCGCCGCGTCGATGTCGCTCAGCGGGTCCTCGTCCGGGTCCTCCGGCGTCCCGCGCACATGCTGGAGGGCCCAGGCGATTCCTGGGAAGCCGTCGAAGAGGTCGGGGCCCAGGACCTGCGTGGCGAGGGCTTCGGTGGCCTCGTCCAGCAGCGCCTCCGCCCTGGCGCCGTGCGAGGAGTCCCCCGATACACGCGAGAGACAGGTGAGCAGCACCGCCACGCCCGGCTGGCCTCGCGCGAGCGAGGAGGCCAGCGGCCCGGATACGAGGAAGCGAGGCAGGTCCTCGACGATGTCTCGCACGGCGCGCAGCGCGGCCTCGTGCTCCGCTCCCTCCAGCAAGGGGCGCCACGCCACCGTCCGCCGCGGGTCATCGTCCCTGAGGTCTTTCACACCCACAGCTTGTTTCAGCGACGGGCCACGAGGGAATGGGAATCGTGAATAAATGGGCTTGTGGGTCCACTGTGAAGAACTGCAAGATTCACAGGCCGCGCGGCCCGGCGGTGATGTACGACCCTGACAGGGAAGGCGACGCCATGAACAAGACTGACAACAAGCAGCCCAAGAAGCTGAGCCTGAGCCGTGAGACGGTCCGCATTCTCTCCAACCAGGAGTCCGCTCCCGGTCCCGGCAAGCAGCGCGAGATGACCAGCCCCTTCTGCACCGACAGCGGCCTGACCTGCGAGGGGTGAGGCAGGTGAGCAGTCCTTCGTGAGTGTGCTGAAACCCCACCGGGTGCGGACGGGTGTCCTCATCCGATGGGGCAGGCAGCCCCTTCCCATCTAGAAGTCTGTCACCTGGGCGCAGGTCCACTCCCAATGCAGGAGGGCTCGAGCTCGATGGTGAACGGCGTCATCCGGCCCCAAGAGGTGAGGTAGCCGGAGCAATCACATGCGCGATAACCGACGAGTGTCGTGCGCGTCGCGTCGCTGTAGAACTCGGTCGCGAAGAGATCGCCAGGACGACACACGAATTGCGCTTCAACCTCGCGCGAGGTGCGGTCCTCTCCCACGAAGTCATCTCCCTGAGCGCCACCGCAGCCAGCCAGCATCAACCCCATCACGAGCAACGCACCGCTGATAAATCTTCCAGTCTGCATTCATGTCTCCCAGGACAACCCACGCATTGATTCCAGGGTTGTGTTTAGCCCGGACTGACCGTTGATGGAAGGGATTCCTCCTGGGGACAACACCAGCCGGTGCCACATGTCATATGCTCGAGCCTCCACTCAGGGTCAGTGCCCCCGCCGAGGGGCGCGGTGAAGTTCTCCGCGTCGAAGGGCAGATGAATCAACTCCTGCTTGCCCGTGGTGAAGAGGATGGCGTCGTCCACGACCGTCATTCCCTGCGCACGTTCCGGGGCGGTAATCGGGCCCTGCAGCGAGTCCTCCGCCATCTGACCGTCCTCACCTATCTTGAAGCGCCAGACGGCTCCGACGCTGCAGTCCGTGTTGACGCACGGGCCCCTCGACACTACTTCCAAAGTGACCGAGTCGTACCAGGGTCAGTAGGGGGCGCCGGCTCGCTTCCAGCGCTGGTTGGCGGTGCCGCTGCAGGTGAACTGGATGGCCTTCGGGCCCTCGGTGGCCGGATCGTAGGCGATGGTCAGGCACTTGCCGCTGTGCCGGGCGGTGATCTGGAAGTTGCCTTCGGGGAGGCCGGTGATCTTCCACTGCTGGTTCTCGCCGGTGCCGCAGGGCGCCTGTGACACCCGTGCGTTGTCGGCGGTGGACGACGACGGCACGGTGAGGCACTTGTGGCTGTGCCGGGCGACGATCCGGTAATAGCCGGCTCCCAGGTGGAGCACTTGCCAGTGCTGGTTCGAGGCCACGGCGGTGCCGCAGGGCCGCTGGGTCACCCCTACCCCGTCGCCCCTCGAGTCCTCGTCCTCGAGCAGGGGGCCATCGGTAAAGCGCCGCACAGCCAGGCACTCGTCCTTGTGCTGGGCTCGCAACTGCTCGTACGCGTGTCCGGAGCCGACGCCGCTCACCTCGCCGGTCGTGGTGTCGATGGACACCTGCGGGTGCCAGCGCATCGACAGCGACCTGTCGGTCGGGAATTGGAGCGGCAGCCAGACGTGCTCGCTGTCGTTGATGTTGCCATGCCAGGCGTTTCCATGCCGGTCGCCCATGTAGAGGTAGGAGGTCGTGCTGCTGCCCTGGATCGGCAGGATGTACGTGGGCTGCGAGCCGTAGGTGGTGCTGTCGCCGAGGTTCGCCATGCCGCTCCAAGGGCCTTTGATGCTGGTCGCGGTGGCGTATTTGGCTTGATTGGGATGCCAGCCGGTGAGGCCAGAGGTCACCAGGAAGTAGACACCGTTGCGCTTGAACATCGTCTGCGCTTCCCGTTTGACGTTGTAGAAAACATGCTCCCTGGCGGCGACTTCGAGGTAGTCGGGGGTCAGGCGGTAGATGGTGAGGTTCTGCTGCTGCTGCTGCTGCTCCTCATCACCGGTACCGGTCGTCGAGATCAGGTACGCCGTGCGGTCGCGATCATCATCCTGGAACACGCTCACGTCGAAGGATCTTTCCCCGAGGGGCTGGAAGTCGCCCCGGTATGTGTAGTCGCCGTCCACCGTGGGCGACGTGGCGATCCCAACCCGGTTCTCCTTCAAGGGAAATGGGTGGTTCTCCTTGCGCATGAAGAGTACGTATTGCCCGGTGCGGGAGTTGTAGATGACCTTGGGGCGCTGGAGGTTCTTCACTCCGCTGGCCGAGGTCTCGGTCAGCACGTGCTTGCGAAACTCCCAGGCATGCAGGTCAGTCGAGCGGTACACCGAGATGTACTGGAACCTGTTGTCGGGGTGGGGGTTCGCACCGAACCAATAGTAGTACTTGCCCACCTTGATCATGCCGCCGTCGTGCCCGCGCACCACGTTACCGGCGGTGTCGGTGAACTGCACTCCGTTGGTGACCGTGACCGGGGCGGCGACGGCCTCGCCGCCAGCGGCCAGCAAAATCAATAAAAGGCCGACGCAAGCTGCGACGGCAATCGGACGATGATGCGCGGTGCTCTGCGCATAGGTACGCCCCTTCATTGAGCTTCTACGACAAGCGCGTGACACAGGGTTGCTTTCCACAGGCTCTCCTTTTCTCCTTGTATGAGCTGATAACCCGAACAGGTGACGTCCCCCCGGGGGGCCAGGCACCATGGAAACATGGCATCCGCAAGGTCTTCTGCACCCAAAAGGCGGCGGTCCAGGGCGGCGCCATCTCGGCCGCCTCCGCCTGGAACACCGTCGCCAGCTTCACGCCGCTGCTGGGATTGAACCGGACGGCGTTGCCGAACTTGCCGGGGACCCAGCAATGAATGGTCTGACACCCTTCCCGAGGGGGAGCCTCACGATATGCAGCCCCATCCTCAGCGAATGTCTTCTTCACTTGCATGATTTGTCCGGGACGTCGAACTGGCCCCACATGTTGAGGGGGATGCCGGGGAGCGCCCTCTTGAAGCATCGGGTGGGGCGGGCAAAGGACTGGCCATTGATGGTGGCGGGCATCTGGTTGCACGCATCCTCCCAGCTGCGATCCTTGATGTCCCAGAGGATCGCCGAGTACTCACGCAGCCCTGGCCCCTTGCACGAGCCCTTGCTGAACTCCCCCCATCGCGGAGTGCACGAGGAATCATCCAGATCGAACTCACCCCACATGCTGGATGACATGTTCTTGCATCGGGCGGGGCTGGCGAAACGCTTGCCGTTGATGGTCGCGGGCATCTTTTTGCACGCCGCTTCCCAGGAGCCGCTGATGTTCCAGAGGATGGCGGAGTACTGCCTCTTGCCGATTGCGGAGCAGTTGTCCTTCTTGAACTCCCCCCAGTAGGGATTGGCCAGGGCAGGCCGGGGCCACACGACCGTGAGCGCCACCACTGCCAGAAGAGCGAGAGGATTCGTTTTCATGGGATTGATTCTCCTGGGTGTGAGTGAGCCGAGCGCTGGACTGTCATCTCGGAGGCGTGCCCGGCACTTCCTGCGTGGTTGGTGTGCAGGACAGATGCCAACGTGGCGGCCTTCGGATTTCAGGCATTTGAGCCCCTGAGAACCAGGTCGGCACGCCCACTGACACGTCAACTGACACGCAGCGGGCGCACTGACACATCGCTCTCCCAAGCAGGTGCGGAGGAGAGGAGCGTGACGCGCCCCCAGGAAGGAGCAGAGGAGGCGAGCGTGGCGCCGGAGGCAGGAGCGAGGCAGGAGCGGAGGAAGGAGAGGACGCCGCCAGTAGACTTTCGCGGGGCTGCTGCGCAGGACATTCGCGGTGGACGTGTTGGCCAGCGTGAGATGTGGAGGCAGGCGCCGGGTGCTGGAGTCTGTGAAGGCAGGGAGTGGAGTGCGAGCGATTGTGGAGCACCTGGGCCTGGCCCCGGCAGGTGCCAGGCTGGCCCCGGCGCGAGGGCCCCCCCAGAGCGCGTGGTGTTGAGGCTCGAGTCGCCCCAGCCAAGAACGCCAGGCCCCTGCCGCGCACCTCATGGGAGGGCGGCCTGGGCTGGCGTTTACCCCAATGGGCTGCGCGGCTTCTCCACCCGCCTGGCACTCTGCTCGGGCGGCCCCCTTCAGCGGCCCTCCTCGGCCCCTGCGCTCCTGCCCTCACCCTCCACAGGTCTTCTATTCGCCCTATGCGTGTGGAGGACCGCTTCGTGGACATCGTGGCCGAGGGGCTGGACGCGGGGATCCGGCTGACGGACGACCTGTTGTCCCATGACTGCATCTGCATCCGCTCCCCCACGACGTCAGGCATCCACCAGTGGGAGCTGGAGCGCGGGCCGCGGAGCTGGCGCGTGCCGGTGCGGGGGCCCGTCATCACCTCGGACAGCCACCTGCTGCTGCGGATGGCGGAGGTCGGGGTGGGGCTCGCCTACACGTTCGAGCCCATGGTGACGGAGGAGTTGCGGCGAGGCACCCTGCGCCTGGTGCTGGAGCCCTACGCGGCGTGGGTGCCGGGCCTGTTCCTCTACTTCCCCAGCCGCGCGCAGGTATCGCCCGCGCTACGGGCCTTCGTGGACGTGGCCGCGAGGCGGCGCCCCGGAAGAAGCGGGAGGCCCCGCGAAAAGCATGACCAGGGGCCGCTTGCCTGATGGGCGCACGGGTGTGCACGTCGCACCTCCGATGGAGAGACTGACCTCTCACTCCCGGCAACCGCGGCCAGTCAGTTGCACACTGTCAACCACCGGTTCACAGCCCGTTTGCTCCCTGCACGTAGTCATTCGAGGAACTGGAGCCTACTTCTATTCGTGAACGGGGCGCACCGGCTCCGGACCCGCGAAGAGGGAAAGGAATCTCCACATGAAAACGAGTGAGAACGGAAACTACGCAGGCAAAGTCGCACTCGTCACCGGCGCCGGCTCCGGCATGGGGCTCGCGACCGCGAGGGCGTTCGCTGAAGCCGGTGCGTCGGTCGTGCTGGCGGACGCCAATGAGAAATCGGTGCGCGCCGCCGCGGAGAAGTGGATCTCCGAGGGTTACAAGGCGCTCGCCATCTACTGCGACGTCAGCGACGACGCCCAGGTGGCGGCCATGGTGGACCGAACCGTGTCCACGTTCGGCCGGCTGGATGCCGCGTTCAACAACGCCGGCGTGATGGCCAAGGTCGCCGAGACGGCCGACAGTAGCCTCGAGGAGTTCGACCGCGTCACGAACATCAACCTGCGAGGCGTCTGGAGTTGCATGAAGCACGAACTGCGCCAGATGCTCCGACAAGGTAGCGGCGCGATCGTCAATTGCTCCTCGATTGGCGGGATGAGAGGCAACCCTGGCATCCCGTCCTACATCGCTTCCAAGCACGGAGTGATCGGTCTGACCCGGACCGCCGCGCTCGAGTATGCCGCCAAGGGCATCCGCGTGAACGCAATCTGCCCGGGCACGATCGACACGCCAATCGCCCGCGATGTTGTCAGCGGGGATGAGAAAGCCTTCGACGCACTGTCGAGATCATCACCGATCGGCCGTATCGGCAAGCCCGAGGAGATTGCCTCCGCGGTGCTGTGGCTCTGCAGTCCGGGAGCGAGCTACGTGGTCGGACATGCATTGGTTGTCGACGGAGGACTCGCGGCGCGATGATGAGGCGCCCACGAGGCCGATCCCATGTTCCTGCCATGAAGGTCCAATGAGAAAGAGCATCATCATGAGAAAGACCATTGTGTTTTTAGGACTTCTGATCAGCTCATTCTCGATGACGGCTGCCTGCAGCCCGCTGGCGAGTCCGGCGAGAAACCTGGCGCTCGGAGACAGGTCCAATGGCGCGGATAATTTCTACACGAGCGACAGGGTAACCATGCAGAAGGTCACCTTGAAGAATCAATACAAGATGACGGTCACAGGGAATCTTTTCATTCCCAAGGACTTGAATCGGAATGCAAAGAATCCGGCGCTCATCGTCGGGCATCCCATGGGTGCGGTGAAAGAGCAAAGCGCGAATCTGTATGCCACGAAAATGGCTGAACAGGGATTCGTGACTTTGTCCTTGGATCTGTCCTTCTGGGGCGAGAGTGATGGCCAGCCGCGCAACGCTGTTTCGCCGGACATCTATGCCGAGGATTTCAGTGCCGCGGTGGATTACCTGGGCACCCAGCCATTCGTTGACAGGGAGCGGATTGGTGCCATTGGGATTTGCGGCAGCGGGAGCTTCGTCATCAGTGCGGCCAAGATTGATCCGCGCATGAAAGCCATCGCGACCGTCAGCATGTACGATATGGGCGCGGCCAGCCGCAACGGGCTCAGGCATTCCGTGCCCCTCGAGCAGAGAAAGAAGTTCCTCGAGGAGGCCGCCCAGCAGCGCTATGTGGAGTTCACGGGAGGTGAGACCCGATACACCAGCGGGACGCCTGAGCAGTTGGATGAGAATTCAAACGCGATTGAGCGCGAATTCTATGACTTCTACCGCACGTCCAGAGGCCATAGCCCGAACACCACGACGCATCCAACGCTGACCAGCAGCGTCAAATTCATGAATTTCTACCCGTTCACGGACATCGAGACGATTTCTCCTCGTCCCATGATTTTCATCACGGGAGAGAACGCTCATTCCAGGGAGTTCAGTGAAGATGCCTACAGGCTCGCCGGTCAACCCAAGGAACTGGTCATTGTTCCCGGCGCGGGCCACGTGGATCTTTACGATCGGGTCAACCTCATCCCATTTGACACGTTGACCACCTTCTTCCGGGACAATCTGAAGTAACCCAAGCATCGCTCACCCCTTCTTCGCGACGAACTCCTTGGCTGTCTCGACGAAGAGGCGGAGCGGCCCGGAGCGCTGCGCACGACTGGGGTAGTAGAGGAAGAAGCCGGGGACGGTGGGCGCGTAGGCCTCGAGCACCCGCACGAGCCGCCCGGAGCGCAGCTGCTCCTGCACCGCTGGCTCGAAGACGTACGCCAGGCCCAGCCCCTCGGCCGCGAGCGCTACGCTGGTCTGTTCGTCGTTGGTGGCGACGCCGCCGCTCACCGGCACGCGCCAGTTCCTGCGCCCGCGCTCCAGCTCCCAGGCGTAGGGGGTCCCGGTCGTCTGTGAGCGCAGGGTGATGCATGGGTGGTGCAGCAGGTCCTCGGGACGCTCGGGCGTGCCGTGGCGCTCGAGGTAGCCGGGTGCGCCCACCACCACGAAACGGAAGGGGCCGGTCAGTCGCACCTGCACCATGTCGCGCTCGAGGAACTCGCTCAGGCGTACGCCCGCGTCGTAGCCCTCCGCGACGACGTCCACGAGGCGATCCTCAATGACGATGTCCACCTCCACGCGCGGGTGGCGCGCGCGGAAGGTGGGCAGCACCGGAGTGATGAGGAAGGGCACGGCCGTGCGCGGGACCGACAGCCTCAGGCGCCCCACGGCCTCCCCGGGCTGCGCCGACACCCCTTGGAGCGCGGCGATTGCTTGCCCCAGGCCAGGGCCCGCGTCCTCGACCAGTCGCCGCCCCGCCTCCGTCAGCGCCACGCTGCGGGTGGTGCGGGTGAGCAGAACCACGCGCAGCTGCTCCTCCAGCTGCCGCACCGACTTGCTCACCGCGGCCGTGGAGACGCCGAGCTCGCGTGCCGCACCGCGGAAGCTCTTGAGGCGCGCAACGGCAAGGAACACATGGAGCTGCGGAAGGAGAATCGTCTTCATTGCAGTGGCTCCTGCGAAGCGCCGATGGAGAGCTCCGTGACGGCCCGGCGGAGGAATGCAGCGACGTTCGGCGAAGAGGCCCTCCACTTTCAACCACCGGTTGACGGCCCGTTCGCCTTCGAGGCCTAGCCCTGGGGGGAGCCGGGGCGTACCTCTTACAGAGAACCCACGGCCCTCCGGGCCGCGCACGACTTTGAAAGGGAGCAGATGATGGCAAGGGTGAACGGGCAGGGAAGCTTCGCGGGGAAGGTTGCGTTCGTGACCGGCGCCGCCAATGGCATCGGACGGGAGGCCGCGCTCGCGTTCGCCCGCGAGGGCGCGAGCGTGGTGGTGGCCGACGTCTCCGACCCGGGCAACCAGGAGACGGCGCGAATGGTCGAGGCGCTGGGCGGGCGGGCGCTCGCCGTCAGGTGTGACATCACGCGGGCGGAGGACGTGCAGGCGGCTCTCGATAAAGCAGTCCAAGCCTTTGGGCGTGTCGACGCGGCCTTCAACAACGCCGGCTCCGAGCAGCCGATCACGGCGGCGGCCGACCTCACGGAAGGGGAATGGGACCGCATCGTTGGCGTCAATCTCCGCGGCGTGTTCCTGTGCATGAAGTACGAGCTGCCGCTGATGCTCGCCCAGGGCGGCGGCACCATCGTCAACACGTCCTCCGGTGCCGGGGTGAAGGGCTTCAAGGGCCAGGCCGCGTACGCCGCCGCGAAGCACGGCGTCATCGGCCTCACGAAGTCGGCGGCCCTCGACTACGCGCCCAAGAACATCCGCGTGAACGCCGTGTGCCCCGGCATCATCGACACCCCGATGATGCAGCGCTTCACCGGCAGCACGCCCGAGGGCCGTCAGGCGGTCATCGCGCAGGAGCCCATCGGAAGGATGGGCAGGCCCGAGGAGATTGCCGCCGCCGTCTTGTGGCTGAGCTCGGACGCGGCCTCCTTCATGACCGGTGCCGCGATGGTGGTCGATGGCGGCCAGACGGTCTGACGACGTGCAAGCACTGCGGTCCATCGCCGCTTTCAGCTTCTCGGGAGCTTCCATGATCGAAGTCTGCAAGGGAGGGAGGACCGGCGTGGTCTACATCGCCGCGCTCGTCTCCGCGCTCGCGCTGGCGGCGGCCCCGGTCCATGCGCAGCAACCCGCTCGCACCGAGGCAAAGGCCATGAAAATTCGACTGACGATGGGGGAGAAGGTCCTGACGGCCACCCTGCGCGACAACGAGACCGCGCGCGACTTCGTCTCCCTGCTGCCGTTGACCCTGACCCTCGAGGACTACGCGGCGACCGAGAAGATCAGCGACCTGCCGCGCAGGCTGTCCACGAAGGGCGCGCCTGAGGGCACCGCTGCCGCAGCCGGGGACATCACCTACTACGCCCCCTGGGGGAACCTGGCCCTTTTCCACCGGGATTTCCGCCACTCGAGCGGGCTTGTCACGCTCGGGAAGCTCGACAGTGGCGTTGAGGCCCTGAGGGAGCCCGGTCCGCTGAAGGTGCGGATCGAGCTCGCCGAGTAGGAAGCGCGCGTGAGCCAGCTTCTGGCGACAACTACGTTGACACTCACCGATCCCGGCTCCGGCTTCCGCCCACAGCTTGAGCGTGAAGGTGCCCCGAACCTCGCCGGAGGTAGAGTCAAAGGACTCGCAACGGCTCGAATTCTTTGACACCTGTGCTGCTGGAGGGCGACCCGCTCAAGCCGCTACGCACGCGCCCCGGTCGGCCCCCCACCGTGCGCGAAGCAACTCGGCAGCGGCAGCGGCGCAGAGGTGGGTGAGCCGAGCAAGCGCGTCACCGGAACGCATCAACGATAAACGCGGCTGCGACAGATCCTTCGAGGATGGCGGTTCCAGGCTTGGACTCGGGCAGCTTCCGCATCTGGTCATAGCCGAGCCGTGCCCCCGCACAGAGGGGAACTTTTTCGCCGGTTGGTGACTGCGCTTCGTAGTACCGGATCACAACCTGGGGACCGCTCGTCCAGACTTGCCCATACAGGCGGCTCGTCGCCGCGAACGGGCCGAACTCCTCCCTTGTGACACTCTCAATGGGTCCATCGTAGAGCGTGACGCGTCGGCTCTCGGTCTGGTTCGCGTCGAGATCCACCAATACGCTGTCCCCAACGCGCAGTCCCATGTAGCGCATCGCCTTCTTTGACTCCTCCGGGCACTCTTGTAGACCCGGACTGCCGTCGGTGCGCAGTGCTACGCCGCTCCCGATGCAGCCGGTCGAGAAGGCGAGCAGGGCTGTAGAGGTGAGCTGGGAAGGGTGGTCGGGTCGAGGATCGGCGCGGTGGTGTGCAGGTAAACCCTTGGCTGTATCCGCCGTTTCCGGCTTCGTGCCCGTTTAGGGTCCACCATCACTCCGTCTCCGCTCCCCGCCACATCGAACCGGACAGGCGGGACTACCGCATCCGGCTCACCGCGAAGGCGTCATCTCACCGGGGTTATGATTCCGTTGGGTTGGAGTCTGGCTTTCGAGGGGTTGTAGTACCTCACCCGATAGTCTCCGTAGAGGCCCCAGGCTCCGTATACCACCTCTCTACTCCACCGCTTCCAGCCCAGTCCCCTTCGCCCCGCTCGTTTCGCCACGAATCGTCTCACCTTGCGCTCGACATATTGCTTCACCTTGCCGAACGCCTGCCCCGAGTTTCCCACCCGGAAGTAGTTGACCCAGCCGCGCACGATGCCGTTCACCCTCTCCACCGCCGCCCTTATCGGCAGGGCCCGGCCAGCTCGTAGGGTGTCGCGTACCTTGCCCAGCACCTCGGTCACCTTCTTCTTTCGTGGGCTCCTGTGTGCGTACCACTTCCCGGTCCTCGGGCTGCGTTCCCACCGGAACTCGAAGCCCAGGAAGGCGAAATTCGCTCCCGGCTCGGTCATCGTCACCGTCCGGGTCTTCTCCGCGTTGAGCGACACGCCGATTGCCTCCGCCTCCCGGCGGATGCGCTCCAGCGCTCGGTCGGCCCACCTCCTTCCCTTCTGTGAGTCGGGGGTGAGCACCACCATGTCGTCCAGGTACCGCGTATAGGTGAGATAGCCTCTTCCTCGCTCCAGTGCGTGGTCCAGGTCATTCAGCGCGATGTTGGCCAGTAGGGGCGAGAGGGGTGAGCCTTGCGGCACCCCTTTCTCCCCCGTGCTCTTGAGGAACTGCTTCACCAGCGCGAGCACCTCGTCGTCCTGGACTCGTCGAGCCACCCTCTCCAGCAGCCGGTCGTGCCGGATGTTGTCGAAGAAGCCCTTGAGGTCCACGTCCACGACCCGGTGCTTGCGCTGGCGCAGCCCCTGTTTCACGGTTTCTATCGCCTCATGCGCCGAGCGGCCCGGTCTCGCTCCGAAGGAACTGTCCGAGAAATCGGCCTCGAAGATGGGTTCCAATATCAGTCGGAGTGCTCCCTGCACGGTCCTGTCCCGAATCGAGGGAATGGAGATGACGCGCACTTTGCCTCCTTCCTTTGGAATCTCTCTCCGACGATAGGGTCTGGGTCGGTACGTTCCCGTTCGTAGCTCCTCGGCTATCCGCGCGAGGAATTCCTCCCGGCCCCTCTCCTCAATGCGCTCGAACGTCTCGCCGTCTTCCCCGGGTGCTCCGTCTTTGCGACGGGCCTCCAGGTAGGCGGCTTCGAGCGTCTCGCGCTTGAGGAGGTGGACGTACATTCCCCAGAAACGGTGCGTTGGGGTGGATTTCGCCTGGTGGCCTATCTTCGCTCGAAGCTCCTGCAGACTGATGGTGGGCTTTGTCATCCCGCTCCTGCCTCGCTCCTTGCTCCGAATGCCTCCGGCAGGGCCCCTTCGCTCCACGGGCATTACCCCGCTTCCTCGCTACTACGGGCCCGTCCGCCAGGCTCCCGCCTTCCCCGCGCTTCGCCTCCTCGGCTCGCGCGGCTACCTTGCTTCCGCGGTCTTTCTCCGCGGGGCGGGGAGCCCTTCCCTGTTTCCACCCATGGCCTTGTGCGCGTGCCGCCACCCTCCACCCCGCCGGATGGACCTCCCCATGGTCGTCTTCGGGGGAGTCCTGCTGCCTTCGCCGTGTCTGAGTCGGCTCGGCATCCGGAGTCAACGAGTCACGAGGCCTCTTCCGGGTGTTCACTCGTCGTTGCGGCCCGCTCACTCGCTCACCCCGCTTTCCGGGGCTTTGTCGATGGGCTTCACCGCAGGGGTCTCCCCTGTCGGTGCCATCCGAGCTATGCGGCCTCGACCTTCTACCGCTTCGGGACTTTCACCCTATGGGTCCATGGGTAGCCTCCAGGCATCACTCAGACAACTCGTAGAGGACGAAGTGTCGGAACGAATCCTTTGGACACCTTCCTGGGCCACCGCCGCTGCACCGGAGCATTGAGTGAAGCCGGTGGTGTTGCTCCGACTCGTGTCAGTCCTTTGACACCCTGCCGACTCGCACATTCAGGGCGCCACGGCATCGGCGTAACCTGCGGCATCGATGTCGCAATGGAGGAAACTGCGGTTCTTGCCAATCACGAAGAGGGCATACCGTCCATTCGGATGGGATGGAGACCCGCTGAATCTGACGCTGGGTTACACCACCCCCCCCGCATGTCGCTACTACGTCACCTTCCGGTGGCCTCCGACAATCGGGGAAAGTCAGGTGGCCTTCGAGCGTGCATCATCCGACAATCTGGCGACGAACCCATCGACCACCTACTTCGTGACGTTCCGCTTCCCAGCCTTGGCGCAGATCCAGAATCCCGATGACGCTGGGATCTCGCTCGACCAGATGGTTCAGGCCGACGACTCGCGGCCCATCATCGAGCTCATGCTCTTCTCC
Source organism: Archangium minus (assembly GCF_044360475.1). Lineage (NCBI taxonomy): Bacteria > Pseudomonadati > Myxococcota > Myxococcia > Myxococcales > Archangiaceae > Archangium > Archangium minus. The sequence goes on along the minus strand of NZ_CP043494.1, from coordinate 1,459,838 downwards.
ACAAAGGAACTGCCAATCGCCATCCTCATGCGCGACCAGTCGGATGGGTCGGCCTCCTTCGAACACATGGCGGCATACGAACGCCAAACGTTCGCGTTCCAAGACGATCCCCCCGTGCGTCGCTACGCTACCTTCCGGCGGCCTTCGACAATCTTCAGGAACGAGCGGCTGCGCAGTTCCTCCAACGTCAGCCCCGAGGCACGCGCCTCCTCCTCGGTGATCGCACCGCAAGCAATGCCTCTCAGGAAGTAGTTCAGCAGCCCCTGGCCCGTCGCCGCGTCGTCGAACACGTCCCCGAGCAGCGTCGCCTGGGCCGCCTTCTCGATGAAGGACTTCAGCCGGGCTGACGTCGCCCCCAGTCCCTCCAAGAAGAAGGCGTACACCGCCGCGTAGCGCACCGGAATCTGGGCCGGGTGCAGATCCCATCCCTGGTAGAAGCCCCGCTCCAGCGAGTTGCGCGTGTGCTCGTACGCCAGCCGCCACGCTCGGTGCACTACCTCGCGGTTCTCCTTCTGCTGTGCCTCCGTCAGCGGGCTCGCGCCCTTCTTGTGCGGACCCACCGGCATAACGTTGGTCGCTCCATCCGAGAGCGCTACGTCCATGCCCGCTAGAGATATCTGCATCATCCCTCGCACCAGGTTGCTCGCCGGGTGCGTCATGCTCTGGTACGCGGCGGTGATACCGAGTGCCGCCGTATAGTCATACACGCCCAGGTGCGCCCCGACGCAGCGTCCCTGCGCCGCGGCCACCAGCCTCGGCAGCGCGAGGCGCCCCTCCCGGTCGAAGATGGACTGGGGCGTTTCCACCATCAATTCCAGACGCAGCGCACCCGCTGGCAGACCCCGCTCCTGCTCCAGCACTTCCAGCATGCGAGTCAGGGCCGTCACCTGCTCGGGCGAGGTGATCTTCGGCAGGGTGACGACGAAGTTGTCCGGCAGCTTGTTGCCCGTGCGCTCCAGCAGCGCGGTCACGAAGAGGTCCAGCGTGCGCGCGCTCCGGTCGAACAGCTCCTCGGTGAAGGACTTGATGCGGATGCCGATGAAGGGCGGCAGCGTGCCCTCCGCCATGCCCTTCGCCACCTGCTCCGCGGTGGACACCGCGTGGCCGTCCTCCTCCGCGTCCGGCCGGTGACCGTAGCCGTCCTCGAAGTCAATGCGGAAGTCCTCCACCGCCTCACGCTGGAGCTTCGCCTCCACGCGCTCGTGGACGCGCTTCGCGAGTTCGCCGCCCGGTAGGCCCAGGCACCCAGCGAGGGTCTCCGCGTCCGGCGCGTACTCCCGCAGCGAGGCCAGAGCCAACTGACCCATCTTCCGGGCTGTGTCCGACTTGAACAGATGGGCGCCCCCGTACACGACGTGCACGGGCTGGCGCCGGGAGGACTCGCCCGGGTACGTGCGGGCGTAGGCCTGATTGGCCTTCTTCAGCGCCTCGCGCGCGGTGGAGATGCGCTCCGGCTTCAGGGTCGTCTTCATAAAAGAACCAGCTCAGCTCCCCCGGTAGGTGGAATAGCCGAAGGGGCTCAGCAACAGGGGCACGTGGTAGTGCTCGTCCACGGCGGAGAGCTCGAAGACCACCGAGACGTACGGATAGAAGCCTCGGACGGAGTGCGCCCGGAAGTACTCCGCCGTGTGGAACGTCATCCGGTAGATGCCCGCCTCCAGGCGCGTGCCCGTGGGCAGGAAGTCGCGCACCCGGCCATCCGCGTTGGTCGTGCCGCGCGCCAGCTCCCGCCAGCCGTCGCCAGCCTGCTGCTCCAGGGTGATGGGGACGCCCGCAGCCGGGCGCCCCCACTGTGTGTCGAGGACGTGGGTGGACAGAGTGCTCATGGCGAGGTGAGGAGCTTCTCCAGTCGGATGCGGGTGATCTTCGCCTGCTCGCCGGCCGCGATGCGCAGCTCCGCTTCCGGCTCGTTGTTCATGCGCTCGCGCAGGAGGGCCAGCATCTCCCCGGCGCTCTTGCCCGTGGCGCACACCAGGAAGATGAAGCCGAAGCGCGCCTCGTACTCACGGTTGCCGTCCGCGAGCCCCTGCAGCACTTCCTCGCTCGCCTCCTGCACGCCGCGCTGCTCCTGGGAGGACCAGGTGGCGGTGGTCTTGTACTTCTCCCGCAGCTTGGAGATGTCTCCGATGCGCGGGTGGTGTGTCATCGCCTCGCGCCAGTCCTCTGGCCCCGTCTGGGACCAGAGCCAGTCGGCCTCCGTGTACACAGCAGCCTGGCTGACGAAGGGACGCGCGCGGGCCATGCCCTCCGCCCAGCGGGTGGAGCCACAGCAGCGCAGGAACTCAGCCTGGGCCTCCTCGACGGGGAGGCCGTTGAGCCACGTGAGCTTGCTCACACCGCCCGCCCGTGCACGCGCAGCCGGCTGATGCCGCCATCCGGGAAGATGTTGAGGCGCACGTGGGTGAAGGGCCCCTTGGCCTGCAGTTCGGCCTCGTAGAAGTGCCGGTGGTGCGCCTGGAGCTTCGTGCGCGGGAGGATCTCCTGCCAGACGATGTCCTTCGCGTTGGCGAAGTCGAGGATGTCCTCCTTCAAAGAGCACCCCTCCAGCGAGCACATATCCGGGTAGTTGCCCTTGAAGTGGTTGGTATCCACCTCCACGCGGTGCACGGTGCCGGGAGCGGCCAGCTTCACGACAATCCAATCAAAGCCTGGCACGCGCTTGCGCCGCGTCTCCCAGCCCTCGCCCATGGTGGCCGCGCGGCCGGGGAGGATGAGGTTGTCCTTGGGCCCGAAGAAGGCGTCGTTGCAGGTGACGACGATGCCGCCGTTCTCCGCCGCGGCCAGGTCCACCAGGTCCCCCGAGCGCAGCTTCTCCATATCCGGCTTCACCACGCCGTGGACACGGAAGCGCGCCACGCCACCGTCCGGGTAGATGTTGAGGCGCAGGTGCGTCCAGCGCCGCTCGCTCGCGACGGGGAGGTAGTTCTGTGTGCCGCCCGCCAGCTTCGTCCGGGGGACGATCTCCGTCCACGTGGCCTTCGTCAGCTCCTCGGGCGAGGGCTGGCCCTGGACCTCGAGCGCGTCCACCGAGGCGTACTCGGGGAAGTTGCCGATGAAGTGGTTGGTATCCACGTTCACGCCGCGGATGACGCCGGGCAGGCCGAGCTGGATGAGGCACCAGTCGTAGCCCGGGACGCGCTTGCGCCGCGTCTCCCAGCCGTCCATCCACTTGCCGAACTCCGTGTACTTGTCCGGGATGAAGACGCCGCGGCCTGGCTTGAGCAGGTTCTCCTTGGGCGCGAAGAACTCGTCGTTGGCGTAAAGGGCGCGGCCACCCACCTTCTCGGCGGCCAGATCAATGAGCTCGGCGAAGGCGACTCGCACCTTGCCTTCCTCGGGTGTGTTCATGCTGGGCGTTTCTCCTCGAAGAGACCTTATGCCACTGGACGCGCGGTGCCAGGACGACGGACCCACCGACCCACCGGGCTCGGAGCGGGCTCGCCGCGCGTGTAGACCCGCTGACCTCGGACGTACGTGCGCTCCACCACGCCCGTGAGCGAGCGGCCCGCGTAGGGCGTGAGCGAATGGCGGTGGAGCACCTGCGACGGCTCCGGCGTGAAGGAGGCTTCCGGGTCGAAGACGAGCAGGTCCGCGTCCGCGCCGGGAACGAGCGAGCCCTTCACACCCTCCAGGCCGATGAGCCGCGCCGGGTTCTGGCACATCCACCGCACCAGGGACTCGAGCCCGTGACCGCGCTCGCGCATCCCCGTCCACACGGCGGGCAGGCTGAACTGGAGCGAAGCGATGCCGCCCCACGCCGCGGCGAAGTCCCCGCGGTCCAGGTGCTTGAGGCCCGGGGTGCAGGGCGAGTGGTCCGACACCACCATGTCGATCTCCCCGCGCGCCAGCCCGGCCCACAGCTTCTCGCGGTTCTCCGCCTCGCGGATGGGCGGCGCGCACTTGAGCCAGGTGGCACCGTCCGGAATGTGCTCCGCATCGAAGGTGAGGTAGTGGGGGCACGTCTCCGCGCCGAAGGGCAGGCCCTCGCGGCGAGCGGCGGCGATGTCCGGCAGCGCGTCCGAGGACGACAGGTGGACGATGTGCACGCGGCCCCGGTGCTCGCGGCACAGCTCGATCATCATCCGGATGGCGTCGTCCTCCCAGCGGCGGGGGCGCGACTCCAGGTAGCTGCGGTAGGTGCGCGTGTCGCCCTGGGGTGGGCGCTCGTCCGGCGTCATCTCCGCGTGGACGATGAGGGGCACGCCGCGCCGGGCGAGGATGGGCATGGCGCGCGCCAGGTCCTCGCGGGTGACGTGGGGGAACTCATCCACGCCCGAGTGGATGAGGAAGCACTTGAAGCCCGTCACGCCCGCGTCGACCATGGCGTCCAGCTCGCCCGCGTTGCCGGGGATGACGCCGCCCCAGAAGCCATAGTCGATGGCACAGCGGCCCTCGGCGGCGGCGGCCTTCTGGCTCAGCGCCTCGCGGGTCGTCGTGGCGGGGATGGAGTTGAGCGGCATGTCCACCACGGTGGTGATGCCCCCTGCGGCTGCCGCGCGAGTAGCCGTCTCGAAGCCCTCCCACTCGGTGCGGCCAGGCTCGTTGATGTGCGCGTGGCAGTCCACCACGCCTGGCATGAGGACCTTGTCGCCCAGGTCCTCCACGGGAAGGCCCGCGGGCACGTCCGCCGGGGCCAGCACCGCCGCCACCCTGCCCTCCCGAATCACCACCGCGGCCTCGCGCACACCACTCGCGGTGACGACACGCTTGCTGCGCAGCACCTGCTCTCCGCTCACGGCTCGAACTCCTTGACGTCGTAGCTCATCAGGGACTCGAAGTACGCGTCCTTGTCCTCACAGTAGAGCTGCCTCGTGATGCCCGAGACCAGCTTCGGGAGGCTGTACTTCATACCGGAGATGCTCGCTCCGCCGAAGCCCAGCGAGAGCAAACATCCAAAGGTGTAGTTGAAGAGAGAACCCAGGTACGGCGCGCGGCCGGGCACCTTCTCCTGGAACTCGAAGCTGGGGCCCAGGTACGGGTGGCGCGCCAGGTCCTCGTGCGCCTCGGCGGGCGGAGGCGTGTAGCGGTCCTTCCACAGCGAGATCTCCCCCACGACGTTCGCCAGCTCCGGGCGCAGCGACAGGTCCGTCACGGTGCCACTGCCGACGATGAGCTTGTCGAAGGAGTACGTGCCGTGCGGCGTGGTGACGATGGCGGTGCTTCCCTCGGCCCGCACGTCCCGCCACGGGCTCTCCCCATGGAGGTGGAAGCCCGGGAAGGCCTTCGCGCGGTGGTACGTGTCGTGCGGCGGCAGCTGTCCCATCTCCAGGATGCGGCGGATGAAACGCCAGCGGTCCGCGTCCGGCAGGTCCGCGTGGTGTTTGAGGAAGCCCACGAACTCGGCCCAGCGGTACGCGTTCACCGTGGGCAGCGTCTTACGGCGATAGAAGAGGTGCACCTCGGCGGCGCCGCGCTCCAGCGCCACGGAGGCGTTGTCGAAGGCGGAGGCCCCCGCGCCCAGGACGCCAATGCGCTTGCCGCGCAGGGCATCGAAGTCGATGTCATCGCGCGTGTGAGCCCACAGCTCGCGCGGCAGGCGGGCCACCATCGAGGGCGTCTCCCAGCGGCCCGAGCCGTCGATGCCGGTGGCGAGCACCACCTTGCGCGCGAAGAGCGTGCCCGGCTGACCGTTGCCATCCGTGGGCTGCACGGGGACGGCGAAGCAGCGGTCCTCTTCGCGCCAGGAGATGGCGCCCGCGCGCGTGTGGCAGCGCACGGGGATGCCGAGGAAGTGGCGGTACCAGTTGAGGTAGTCCGCCCACAGCTCCTTGGGGATGAGGCCCAGTTGCTGCCAGGCGGCCTCTCCGTACTGGGCCTCGTACCAGCTCTGGAAGCCGAGGTTGGGGATGTTGTGGTCGGGGCCGGTGAGGTGCTTGGGCGTGCGCAGCGTGTGCATGCGCGCGAACGTCTTCCACGGCCCCGCGAGTCCGGGCGCGCTGTCGTCCACGACGAGGACGTTCGTCACCTTCTCGCGCATCAGCCCGAAGGCCGCGGCCAGCCCGCTCTGTCCGCCGCCGATGATGAGCACATCCAGGATGGGCGTCCCATCCCGCAGGTGACGGGGCAGCACCCAGGAGCGCTTGGGGTATTCGAGCCGCTCCAGGTCCTTCCGGAGCGCGGTTTCGAGCACAGCGAGTCCGGGTCCAGACTTCGCAACGGGACTCGGATTCGCGGCAGGACTCGGAGACGACGAGGAGCGCATGGGGTAGTCAAATCACGCTCCGCCCCCTCTTCGCCAATGGGGAGGCCCGGGAGCTGACTCCCATCAACGGAAGGGGCCAGGGTCCGCTCGTACCCTGGCCAGCCAGGTTCAGCGCACGACAGGGAGTGCGAAGCGCTCGGGCCGGGAGTCCCGGAGGACTTGCGAGGCCGGCCCCACCTCCGCCGCCCCGAGCCCCGCCCGCTGGGAGCGGAACGTGGCCTGGGGATCCAGTGAGCTCACCTTGCCCCCGTGGAAGATGGCGAAGCGCAGCGCCAGCGCCCCCGCGGTGGTCAAGGCACTCGCGGCCACCGTCTTCCAGCGTTGGCGTCCGGGCCACAGCGACAGCGCGAGGCCCGCCACGGTGCACGCCTGGAACGTCTTCCACAGCGCCCCCGGGGCCCCCTGTTTCAGCGGCCGGACCACCTGCTCCGAGCGCGACGCTTCCCGCTCCACCGCATAGGACGCCACGATCTGCGCCACCGTGCCGCCCAGCCGGAAGCTCCGCGCGACCCGGTGCTCGGCGCGATTCAGGGGGAACAGCTCGAGAAGGGCGCCGCAGCTCGCCGCCCCGGAGCTCATGAAGAGCAGCGGCAAGGTGCGGTACGTCTGCTGCCAGAGGGGGACAGACGTGTTGGTGAGGAGCACGGCGGTATAGCCGGCCAGCGGAACGCCGAGCCCTCCGCCGACGACGCTCGCCGCCCGGCCCACCTTGCCCAAGACTCCGCGCTGGTGCGCGAACAGGACCGCCGCGGCATTGCCCGCGCCGGAGGCCGCGAGAATCCACGAGCCCAGGCTCATGGGAGACCGGGGCCGGAACACCCGAAGCATGTTCAGGAAGCGCTCGGGCCGCCCGAGGTCATGGATGAGCAAGGCCCCGCTCACCGCGTCGCCCACGGCGCCCACCCAGTGACAGCGCCGCGCGAGCCTCTCAAGCCGCCCTCGTCCGCCGAAGTCCGCGACCACGCCGAGCAGGCTCGCGGCCCCGGCGAGCCCGCCCACGTAGAAGTACAGCGGGATGCTCCAGATCCACACGGGCTGCTTGACGGCCGGTAGACCGTAATACGTGGGCGCCGGCTCCTCGGGACCGGCTTGAGAGGGCCGCTCCCCCTCCTCCAGCGGGACGGAAGCCGTGGGGTAAGGCTCATCGAGTTGCTTCACCCGCTGCCGGGAGCCCTCGCCCTGGAGGACTCCGAGCGCGGGGTCCACGTTGCGCCCATCGCTGCGCCGCTCCGCCTCTTTCAGTGGATCCTGCTCCTCCATGCTCACTCCTCCAGTCCCAGCAGCACCGAGCCGAAGGCGAGCGCCGCCATGCCCAGCGCTCCCAGCCCCACCATGGCCCAGCTCTTGCGGCCCTTGAGTGTGGGCACCACGGGGTCTGGCGGCAGGTTGTAGACCTCGGGTTTGTCCATGAGGAGGAAGAAGGCGTTGAGGCCACCGGTGCCCGGCTGGTTCTCCGCATCCACCCCGTAGAGGTATGCGTCCGTGACGCCCAGCGCGTGCAGCCGCTCCACCCGAGTCCGCGCACGCTGCCGGAGCTCGTCCAGGTCGCCGAACTGGATGGACTCGGTGGGGCAGTGCTTGGCGCACGCCGGCGTCATGTCGTCCTTCAGCCGGTCGTAGCAGAGGGTGCACTTCCACGCCCGGCCGTCGTCCTCGCGCCGGTCCACGACGCCGAAGGGGCAGGCCACCACGCAGTAGCCACAGCCGTTGCACACGTCGGGCTGGATATAGACGCTGTCGAACTCGGTGCGGATGATGGCGCCGGTGGGGCACGCCTCCAGACACCCAGCGCGCTCGCAGTGCTTGCACACGTCCGACATCATCAGCCAGGAGAAGTTCTCCAGCCCCGAGTGCTGGCCCGGCATCGGCACCGGCCGCTCCACGAAGGCCACGTGCCGCCAGGTGGCCGAGCCCAGGTGCCCGGTGTTGTCATAGGACATGCCGGTGAGATGGAAGCCGTCGTCCGGCAACTGGTTCCATTGCTTGCAGGCCACCTCGCACGCCTTGCAACCAATGCAGAGGGTGGTGTCGGTGAAGAAGCCCTTCTGTCCCATGGGCGCTACTGCTCCTTCCTCTCCTGCATTGGAAACCTGGGTCCGGCACCCCGATTCAGCTCGCGCGTGCCGGGCGGGAGCGGAGGCGGCCTCCTCCGAGCCATCGCCCCCCGGCGCTCGGCGCGTCTTCCAGGCACGATGGTCCCGGTGAAGGCCTTGGACTCCTGGATGCTCACGTTGGGGTCACCCACGAAGCCGATGAGCTCATTGACGCTGTCCCCTCGCGCCCGTCCCACCACGCCCCAGTGGTAGGGCAGACCGATTTGATGGACCAGCCGCCCGTTCAGCTTCAGCGGTCGCATCCGCTCGGTGACGAGCACCCGGCACTCAATCTCCGCTCGCGCGGTAGACACCGTCGCCCAGCCACCGTGAATGAGCCCTCGCTCGCGCGCCAGCTCGGGTGACACCTCGCAGAACATCTCCGGCTGCAGCTCCGAGAGCCAGGACAGCCAGCGGCTCATCCCGCCCGCCGTGTGGTGCTCGGTGAGCCGGTAGGTGGTGAGCACGTAGGGGTAGCGCGGATCATCCCAGGCACGGTGATAGGGATTATCCCGGCGGCGCCACACCTGCCGCATCGGATCGCACTGCTGCTTGGGGTACAGCGGGTTCTGGATGACGGATTCCTGCGGCTCGTAGTGCGTGGGCAGCGGCCCGTCGATGATGCCCGTGGGAGCGAAGAGCCATCCCTTGCCGTCCACCTGCATGAGGAAGGGATCGATGCCGGAGAGGGCGACCACTCCTGTGGCCCCCTCGGGCGGCCGATAGGACGGCGGTCGGTCCACGATGAAGTCGGGCACGTCCTCGCCGGTCCACCGCTGCGCGTGCGCATCCCACCAGACGTACTTCTTGCGCTCGCTCCAGGGCCGCCCCTCGGGGTCCGCCGAGGCGCGGTTGTAGAGCAGACGCCGGTTGGCCGGCCACGCCCAGCCCCACTCGGGCGCCGCCAGGCTCTGCTCCTGGCCTGGCTTGCGCCTCGCGGTCTGGTTCACCCCGTCCGCGAAGCAGCCGGAGTAGATCCAACACCCGCACGCAGTGGAGCCATCGGCGGCGAGCTCGGTGAAGTCACGCACGGGCGCCCCACTGCCCATCCGGTAGCCGCTGATCTCCTTGAGAACGGCCTCTGGCTCCGGCTCCTGGTGCGGGCTGGAGACCGGGTAGTCCCAGAGGAGATCCTGCACGGGCCGGTCCTTCGCCTCCCGCGACGAGGCGTAGAGCTCCTTGAGGCGGCGCCCCAGGTGGAAGATGAAGTGCAGCTCGCTGCGCGCCTCCCCGGGCGGCTCGATGGCCTTCTCACGCCACTGCAGCAGCCGCTGGGTGTTGGTGAAGGTGCCTTCCTTCTCCGTATGCGCGGCGACCGGGAAGAAGAAGACCTCGGTCTGGATGTCCTCGGGGCGCACCTCGCCGCTCTCGATTTCCTGCGAGCGTTGCCAGAACTCGGCCGTCTCGTTGAGGACGAGGTCGCGCACCACCAGCCAGTCCAGCTCACGCAATCCCTTGCGCTGCAACGCGCCGCCAGAGGAGCCCACGGCGGGGTTCTGCCCCATGACGAAGTAGCCCTTCACCTTGCCATCGGCCATGTCCGTGATGGTGGTGAGGTGCGAGTGGTCCCCGGTGAGCCGCGGCAGGTGGCCGAAGAGATAGTCGTTGTCCGCGCGGGCCGCGTCCCCAAAGTAGGCCTTGAGAAGCGAGACCATGTACTTGGGCATCTCGCCCCACCAGCCGGACTGGGCCTGGTTCGTCTTCAGGTACGTCTCAAGGTCCACGCTGCGCACGTGGGGCATGGGGAGGTAGCCGGGCAGGATGTTGTAGAGCGTGGGAATGTCGCTCGAGCCCTGGATGGACGAGTGGCCGCGCAGCGCGAGGATGCCTCCGCCCGGACGCCCCATGTTGCCGAGCAGCAGTTGCAGGATGGACGCGGTGCGGATGTACTGCACCCCGCCCAGGTGCTGCGTCCAGCCCACCGAGTAGCAGAAGGCGCTCGTGCGCTCGCGTCCCGAGTTCTGGCAGAGCGCCTCCGCGACCTTGAGGAACAGCTGCTGGGGGATGCCGCAGATCTGCTCCACGATGTGCGGCGTGTAGCGGGAGAAGTGACGCCGTAGCAGCTGGAAGACACAGCGTGGGTGCTGAAGCGTGTAGTCGTGGCTCTCGGCCGACAGCTGCGTCTCGCGCGGAGTGGACTCACCGGCACCGGGCTCGGCGTACAGCTGCTTCTGGCCACCGGCGGCCATGGTGCCGCTGGCCCCTTCGTACTGCCAGGTGGCGGGATCGTACCGGGCCTCGTCTGGCTTCCAACCGCTGAACAGTCCCTCGAGGTCCTCGGTGTCCTGGAACCCCTCGCGGATGATCGCCGCGGCGTTGGTGTAGTGGACGACGTAGTCCTTGAAGTAGCGCTCGTTCTCCAGGACGTAGCGGACGAGCCCGCCGAGGAACGCGATGTCCGAGCCCGCGCGGATGGGCACGTGGAGGTTGGACATGGCGCTGGTGCGCGTATAGCGCGGGTCCACGTGGATGAGGGTGGCACCCCGCGCCTTCGCCTCCATCACCCACTGGAAGCCCACCGGGTGACACTCGGCCATGTTGCTGCCCTGAATGAGGATGCAGTCAGCGTTGCTCAGGTCCTGCTGGTAGTTGGAGGCTCCACCGAAGCCGAACGAGATGCCCAGACCGGGCACCGAGGAGGAGTGTCATATTCGAGCCTGGTTCTCCACCTGCACGATGCCCAGCGAGGTGTAGAGCTTCTTGATGAGGTAGTTCTCCTCGTTGTCCAGGGTGGCTCCGCCCAGGTGCGCGATGCCCAGCGTGCGGCGCACCTCATGGCCGTTGATGTCGCGGGCCTCCCACGTCTCGTCGCGGGTCTTCTTCACCCGCTGGGCGACCATCTCCATGGCCTGCTCGAGCGGAATGGTCTCCCAGCGCGTCCCACCCGGGCGCCGGTAGAGCACCTGCTTCTCTCGGTGCGAGCCGGTGACGAGCTGGAAGGAGGCCGCGCCCTTGGGACACAGCCGCCCGCGCGAGATAGGAGACTCCGGGTCCCCTTCAATGTCTGTGATGCGCCCGTCCTTCGTATAGACGAGCTGCCCGCATCCCACGGCACAGTAAGGACACACGGAGCGCTTTACCGCGTCGGCATCGCGCGTGCGCGGCCGCAGCTGCTCGCTGCGCTCGGTGGCCACTGTCAGCCCGAGTCCATCCAGGTCTCGAGCCCTCAGCTGCCGAATCACTGGCCAGCGAGCGAGCAAGTCCAGCAGTCCCACGGTGCGCCTCCAGTTCGGGCAGAGAGCACGAGGACATTGCTCACTCGGAGAACTCGACGTGAGTCCCCCTCGACTGGAGTACAGGATGCGGCTTCCTGGAATGAACAGGAGGGGAGCAGGCAGCCCCCTGCCCTGTCAGCGATCGCGGAGCGGCGGGGTGCCTGCCCGGTTCGCCTCGCCCGGCGCGACTGGCGTCGGCCACGCGGAAACATCCAGCTGGTAGCGCTGCACCTCGCGAACCATGAAGAAGGCCGCCGCGGACAGCACGCCCACGTCATCCAACCACCCCAGGATGGGGAGGAAGTCCGGAAGCGCGTCCACGGGGAGGACGAAGTAGATGACGGCGAACAACCCGGCGAGCCGCCGCCACAGCGGCACGCGCGGGTCTCGCACGTAGCGGAAGAACCGGGTCCCCATTGCTCGAAGGCCAGCGACGTTCATGTCCTCTCCTACGATGGGAGGTCGATCTCCATTGCGACCCCTCACGGTAGGCGCCTAGTCGCCTGTGGAGCAAGCCGCCCTGCCCAATCTCCATCAACCCTGATGGGATGTGACGGAGACCGGAGCACGCCTCCACCGCTGGTAGCCGGCCCAGATGCAGCCGAGCAATCCCACTCCGGTCATCGCACTGCCGCCAAGCAGCCCCTACATCGGGTGCCGACACTCAGGAGCCTGAGCATCCAGCGAGAAGGTGGGGCAAACAGGCACGTGGAGCGTAGCCATGCTCATCGCGCTCCAGGCCCAGAACAGCCCCAGCACGAGGAACAGCACCGAGAGCCAGAGACCGAGCTTCTTCCACCCATCACGCAGAGCACTCATGGTGATTCCTCCGTAGAGCCCCAGCTCTAATTCGTTCGCGCCCCTCTGCTGGGACTTTCTTCAATTGGTTCAGGGCGTCGACACCGGAGGGAGCCGATCGAGCAGGTCGAGCAGGATGTCGCGCCAATCCGTGTCGGCGCACGCCTCCGCATCTCGCAGCGCCAACTCGAGCGCCGGCCGTGCCCGGGCACCGCGCCGGGTGAGCTCCGACCACGCCAGCGCCGCTCCGGGCCAGTTTGGATCGGCGACAAAACCCGCCAGCTCCCTCAACGATTCATCGGTATCGTGACTGGCGAGAATGGCCACCTTCGATTCGAAGGTCGACTTCGCTGTGCACAGGCGCGCCAGTGCTTCCCAGCGCGGAGAGCGCCCCTCCTCCTTCCAATACGCGAGCGCCCGCTCCTCCCCCGGAGCGCCCCAGGACAACCGCTCCACCCAAGCTTCGAGGTACCACTCCTCCTGGCTCCTCTCCGGCCAGGTCAACGGAAGCGGTGCCTCATATTGCCGCGGTCCGCGCAGCACCTTCTCCCCAGGTCGCGTCACATCTGCGATGAAGGTCTCGACGGCCTCGAGCACACGGGAGCGCCACTCACACGCTGCGACGTCGAGCACTCGCGCCTCCTCGATCGCACGGGCCAGCACGCCGCGCACATGTTCCACCTCGGGCCAGGGGCCCAGACGCAGGATGTCTTCCTCGAACATCCTCGCGAGGCCCTCGAGGGGGTGGGCCATCTCGCCGAAGAGGACACGCGACAGCATCAGCCTGGCTGTTGTCGAAGCGGGAGATGTCCCCTCGTGCCGGGTGAGCTCGAGGGACAGCGGTGCCTCTGGAATGAAGCGGAGCCTCGGACCCTCGGGCGAGGCTTCGAGCATGGGCACCCCGACCCGCGTGAGCCACCCGCCATCCCGGGCCAGGGCCCAGTAGCACACTCGATGTCTGGCGGGCCCCTGCTCCGGCTCGACGCCGACGGAAGCGAGTTGCTCGGCCATGGTGATGAGGCCACTCGCGTCGACTCCTCCTCCGTCCACGAGCGAGGGCGACTCCCGGGGCTGTAACGAGAGCCCGGCGGCACTGAAGTGCGCGACAGCCCGCTCAACCACCTCGTGGAGCGAATCGTCCGCTCGGGGAAAGAACCAGAGCCATGGGCTCTCTACCATGGTGCGCCTCCCGACCCGGGCTGGGCCCAGGTCATCGCTCAGAGCTGTCCCGCGAGAGGCCAGTGGGACCAGTGGGTGTTGGGCGGCTCGGGCGGCACCAGCCCCGCCCCCTCTCCTCGTGCCAGGGCCTCCGCGAGCTGGCGAAACGTCTCGAGCCCACTGGGACGCTCGCCGCCCGCCACATCCGGGTGACGCCACGCATCCCAACGCACCCGCAGGGGCATGTCGCGAGGCAGCTCCTCCCGCAGCTCCTCGTCCGTCGCCAACAGCTGCTCCCGGTGCTCCGGAACGAGTGCCCGCAACAACTCGTAGGCCCTCAGCGCCGTCGGCTCGACGAGCTGGATTTCCTCGCGCGGGTAGGCCTCGGGCGCGGGCAGGGGCACGACCTTCCCTCGGATCAGCACGTCGCGAGCCGCCGGGGAGATGAGCTCGCCGTACCGCTCCACGAGGAGCTCACCGGAGGGCCCGTCGTCCACCGGGAACACGAAGTCGAGCCGGAATCCCTCCTGCCCCTCCTTGCCCTTGGGGATGCAGTTGCCCAGCCGGTAGAGCGCGACGTCGAAGCCCTCCGTGCCCCCCGCCCGGGTGTTGAAGCCCAACACCTCGATGACGAGCGCCCACTGCGCCCCCGAAGAGAACCCGCTCAAGCGCACGTCCGCCGGGTAGACGTAGCCGTTGTCGAGCACCGGGAACGTGAACCGCGCCGCCGCCTCGTCCAGCATCGCCAGAATCTCTGACGCGTTCAGGGGCATGCTCAAGCTCCTTGTCCAACAGGGGGTACACCTTCCGAGAAGACTGGCAGCACCAGCCGGAAGGTACTTCCCCGTCCCGGCGTGCTGCGCACCTCGATCTGCCCACCCATGGATTCGATGATGGCGTGGCTGATGGCCAGACCCAGGCCCGTGCCCTCTCCCACCGGCTTGGTGGTGAAGAAGGGGCTGAAGAGGCGCTTCAACACCTCAGGCTCCATGCCCCGCCCATTGTCTTCTACTTCCACCACCACCTGGGCCGCCCCGTTCGTCCGGGACGAGATGCGGATGAGGTTGCGCTCGGGGTCACGCACGGAGAACGACTGCACCGCGTTCACCAACAGGTTCACCAGCACCTGGCCCAGGCGCGCCGCGTTGCCGAAGACGGGCGGCACCGGCTCCAGCGCGTGCACCAGGCGGGCGCGGGTCTGTAGCTGGTGGCGCACCAGCCGCTGCGCGCTATCAATGACCTGCGGGAGCTCCACCGGACCGAGACGCTTCTCGTCCGAGCGTGTGAAGCCCTTCAGATCCTCGACGATGGAACGAACACGCCCCGCCCCCTCGATCGCCTCGGCCACCACCTCACGCAGCTCAACCAGGTCCAGCTCCGTCACATCCTCCTGCGAGAGCTGCTCGCGCAGGAACGAGAGGTTGGCGCTGACGTAGGCCATCGGGTTGTTGATCTCATGCGCGATTCCGGAGGCCATCGTCCCCACCGCCACCATCCGGTCCGCCAGCCGCAGCTGCGTCTCCAGGCGCGTGTACTCGGTGATGTCCCGGATGACGGCAACGAGGTAGGGCTGCCCGTCCGCGCCGGTGAAGACGGCCTTCTTGGTCACAAGCGTATGGGTGAGCCCGGCACTGTCCGTGATGGACTCCTCGTTCTCGTTGGGCTGGCCGGAGCCGAAGACCAGCTCGTCCTGACGCCAGAAGACATCCGCTTCATGAGAGGGAACAAAGTCGTAATCGGACTTGCCGAGCAACTCCGCCTCGGGGTGGTTCATGAAGCGGCAGAACGCGTCGTTCGCGACGATCCACCGGTGTGCGCGATCCTTCACGAAGAGGGGATCCTGAATGGAGTTGAGGACCTTGCGCAGGAAGTCCCGCGCCTGCTCCATCCCGGCCTGTGCCTGAAGGCGCTCCAGCTCCGCGACCAGGCGCGAGGCGAAGGCCCCCAGGAGTGCGAGGTCCGGAGGGCCCACCTCGAGCGGCGCGTCGTGCAGGAGCGCCAGCGCTCCGAGCACCTCCCCCCGCGAGCTCCTCAGCGCCATGCCCAGGAACCCACCCGGGCCGAGCCGGCGAAGCCAGCCGTCCTCGGAGAAGTGCGTGTCCACGGCCTCCTGACAGTGAAAGACCCCCTGGGTGAGGACCTGCTCGAAGGCCGTGCCGGTCAGCGCCAGGGGCTGCTCCTCGCGAAAGTCTCCCTGGCTCCAGACGGCGAGCGGGTGGAGGGTGTCCTGACCGGGCTTGCGCTCACCCACCACGGCGCTGGTGACGCGAAAAACCTCGGCCACCTGCCGGACGAGCGCCCGGAAGAACTCAGGACCAACCGCCGCTCCGGTGCCCGTGAGCAGGGCCTGGAGGGCGGCGTCCGGGGAGACCCGCCGCACCTGCTCCAACCCCGGGCTCATGGCCTGGTCGGGCTCACGCCCCTTGGTGCACATCTCGCCTCACCTCGTTCCAACAGGAACTCCCCCCGCGCCCCTTCGATGGCATGTCAGTCCTGAAGGATGATTGCACCTTTTCAAAAGGCGGACCACCGCGGCCCGGGCGTGAGCAGGCCCACCTGCTCCGCGAGTGAACCCTCCAAAAAGCAAGCATCGGATCCGCCCTATTGGCCGGGGCACCTACTCTCGTGTGCGCCACTGCAAACGGGAGATGTTCATCATGACGAAGAAGCGCACGTTCCGCTGGAAGAGCACCCTGGCCGCTCCCGCGCTGGCCTTGCTCCTCCAGACTGTCGCCCCACCCGAGGCGAGCGCCACACCCCACAACCCCAACCCCCAGACGCTCGCGAGCCGGAATGCCTCCGAGCCCACCGACATCCTCGTCCAGCTCAGCGCCGTTCCCGGGCTGTCGGTCACTGAGCAGGTCTCGCGTATCCCGGGCACGCGCATCTTCCACCTCCGGTTGGAGCAGCCGGTGGATCACCGGGACCCCGAGGGACGGCGCTTCTCCCAGTTCATGACGCTGCTGCACCGCTCCACCACGGCGCCCATGGTGATGATCACCAGCGGCTACGCTGTCGTCCCCATCGTGAGGGAGACTCCGCTCACTGGAATGCTGCAGGGCAACCAACTCTACGTCGAGCACCGCTTCTTCGGGGAGTCCATCCCGCAGCCCGCAACCTACGAGCACCTCAACATCCAGCAGGCAGCCTCGGACATCCACCGCGTCGTCGAAGCCCTCAAGCCTGTCTACACCGGCAAGTGGGTCTCCTCCGCCACCAGCAAAGGAGGGATGACGGGCGTCTACCACCGCTACTTCTACCCGGATGACGTGGTCGCCACCCTGGCGAACGGGGCCCCGAGCAACCACGGCCCCTCGGACGAGCGGTACGTCCACTTCATCGACACTGTCGGTGACGCGGCCTGCCGCGAGCAGCTCCGGGAAATCCAGAAGGCCGCACTCCGCCGCCGCGAGGAGATGCTGCCCCTCATGGCCGAAACCGCCGAGGACTGGTCCACGAGCTTCCACTGGCTGGGGGTGGACCGGGCCTTCGAGTTCGGCGTCCTCGAGTTCCCCTTCTACTTCTGGCAGATGCTCGGCTTGCCGTCGTGCTCGAAGCTCCCTTCGCCGGATGCACCCGCCGCTGAGCTGTTCGCCTTCATCGACTCCGCTTCGGCCTTCGCGCTGAGCTTCGATGACCTCAGCATCGAGTACTACGGCCCGTACTACTACCAGGCGGCCACGCAGCTCGGCGCTCCACTCTACGACGAGTCCCACCTCCAGGGCCTGCTGCACTACCCGGGAGAGGACGTGCCCTCCATCTACTCGCCCGTGCCCGTCACGCAGCCGTTCGAGTACTCGATCATGCGCAAGGTGGAGAACTGGGTGCGCAAGGACGCCCAGCGCATGATCTTCATCTACGGCCAGAACGATCCCTGGTCTGCCCGCCCCTTCGAGGTGCGGGAGCGCAACGACTCGTACCGGTTCTACGTCCCTGACGGGGACCACACCGCCAACATCACCCAGCTCACCGAGGCAGATCGGCAGTTCGTCCTGGACCGGCTCTCGACCTGGCTCGGCGTCGAGCCCGCCACCGCGTACGTCGTGACCGAGCCGCCCCCCTCCAGATTGTTCAGACGGGCTGAACAGTGAGCTCCAGGCGGCCCGGCGACCCGAGCCGGAGCCAACGGCTACTCTCCGGCTCGAGAGAACCGGAAAAGGAGCCACTGGATGCACCGTCAATCAAGAACGGCGAGCTGAAGACGCGGACCTGAGCCGCGAGCGCCTCGATGCGCCCTAGTACCCGAGCCGCTCCGCCACGTAGTGGTCGAGCTGCCGGTACCAGGTGGGCCAGTCATGGGGCATGTCGTGGCCCCAGATGTCGAGGTTGTGGGGGATGCCACGCTGGTGCAGCAGGTGGCTGAGGTGCTCGGAGTACCCCGGGTTCTCCCACGCGCCGCGGCTCGTCACCAGGTGGATCCGGCTGTGGTGTCGGAGCAGGTCCATGTTCGGGCCCTCGGGCAGGTTTGGCACGTAGGAGACGGGGTTGTTGAAGTAGACCTCGTCGCTCCAGTAGCCGTGGAGGAACTCCGGCTGGAGGTCGTAGAAGCCGCCCAGCCCGAGGAGCAGCTCGAACAAGTCCGGGCGCCGGAAGAAGGCGTTGGCGGCATGGAAGGCCCCGAAGCTGGCCCCCGCCGCGCCGATGCGCGCGTGGTCATTCCCCAGGCAGCGGCGGACGTGCGGGACGACCTCCTGCTCGACGTAGTCCGAGTAGAGCGCCTGGTTACGGGCCTTCTCGTGCAAGGGAATGCCCGGGTTCATCCACGCCCAGGGATTGATGCTGTTGATGCTGAAGAGCTGGAATCGGCCGGCGAACAGGTGGTGCGCGACGGCCTGGATGAGCCCCATGCGCTCAGCCTCGAGGAAGTCGCCTCCGGCGGTGGGGAAGAGCAACATCGCCGGGCCCCAGTGGCCATAGCGAACGATGGGCATGTCCATGCCCAACCGGTGGCTGTACCAACCGAAGAGCTCTCGGCGCAGGTTTGGATCGACGTATGACATGAAGACAGGTCCCTCTCGTGGGTTTATTGCCGCTCGAAGCGACCCGCGTCCACGTCCTGGATGAAGCGGATGAGGCCGGTGACGTACGTCTGCTGGTCGTCGTACATGGCCATGTGGCTGCCCTTGGGGCAGTGCAGGTAACGGCCGTGCTGGACCTGGCTCGCCATCCACTCCATGTGCTTGGGGTCCATGGTGTCGTACTGCGCACCAATGGTCAGCGTGGGCACGGTGATGGCCTTCAGGTCCTTCGTGCGGTCCCACTTCTCGAGGATGCCGCTCGCGCCCATCTCGCTGGGGCCCTGCATGGGCACGTAGACCTTCTGGTTGGTGTGCGAGAAGGAGCGCGACGCCGGCTCGGGCCATTGGGCTGCCGGCATGCGCAGGATGTGGTGCTCGTAGAAGTGGGGCACCAACAGCTCCATGTAGCGCGGGTTCGTGTAGTCCTTGGCGGCCTCGAGCGCCTGCACCTCGGCGAGCACCTTCGGGTCCATCCGCGGCATCAACACGTTCTTCGCGTACGCGTTGTACGCGGGGATGCTCGCCATCATGTTGGAGATGATGAGGCCCTTGAGGTGCTGCTGGTACTTGAGCGCGTACTCGATGGCGAGGATGCCGCCCCAGGAGTGGCCGAGCAGATAGAAGTTGTCGCGGTTGAGACCGAGCGCCTGGCGCACCTGCTCAACCTCCTCGACGGAGCGCTCCGTGCCGAGGAGCGCTGCGAGCTTTGCGTCGTCAGGCTGGTCGCTGCGGAAGGAGCCAAGCTGGTCGTAGTAGTAGTACTCGATGCTCGCGCCGGGGAAGTAGCTGTCAAAGGCCTCGAAGTACTCGCTCGTCCCGCCAGGGCCACCGTGTAGCAACAGTACCCGGATGGTGGGGTTGTTCCCTACGCGCTTCGTCCAGACGTTGAACGGGCCCTGCGGGGTGGAGATTTCAATGCGCCGCGCGCCGCCGCTCAGCACGTCGGGGCGTCCGCTCGAATCGAAGTAGCGAGAGCTGGCGGGGGCATGCGCCGCGCACGCCTGGAGGAGGAGGAGAGCACCGACTGCGAACAGCGTTGAAGCGTTCGTCTTCATGTCAGGAGGGACTCCGGGGGGCAAAGGCCGCGGGCTGAGGGCCCGCTGCTCGCGCGGCAGCGTACTCCGGGCCCATGGAAGGTGGCGCTGTCCTTATGAGCTCCGACGAGTGCAGTGTTGTACCGGGGTACAAGGCCGCCCGCCCCCCCAGGCGGAAGAGCGTGGGAGATGGCATGATCCCCCCCCGCATCAAACGCCTCGACCCAGCAGTTCCATCACCATGCATGATTTTCCCGGAGCTCCCCTCCGCGGTGGCGCGCAAGACACGCGCAGCCCCTTCCAGCTCCCCCAGCGCCTCTACGGACGGGACACGCATGTCGCCACGTTGCAGCGAGGCTTCGAGCGAGTTGCCCAGGGAGGCCGCTCGGAGCTCATCCTGGTCCGCGGCTACTCCGGCATCGGAAAGTCCTCGGTGGTGCACGCGCTGCGGGAGCCCGTGGTGCGGCGACAGGGATTCTTCCTGAGTGGAAAGGCCGAGCAGTTCCAACGGGACATCCCCTACGCCACCCTGGCGCAGTCCCTCATCGGGCTGATGCAGCAACTGCTGGAGGTCCCCGAGGAGCAGAGCGCCCGGTGGCGCGAGCGGCTGCGCGACGCCTTGGGCGAACAGGGACAGGTCCTCGTCGAGGTGGCGCCCCAGCTGGAGCGCTTCGTGGGCCGGCAGCCGGCGGTCCCCGAGCTGCCTGCCAATGAGGCCCAGCGCCGCCTCCACCGACTGAGCCAGAAGGTCCTCGGGGTGTTCGCCACGCCCGAGCACCCGCTCGTCCTCTTCCTGGATGACCTGCAGTGGGCCGATCTGGCCAGCCTCAAGCTCCTCCAGTTCCTGCTCCCCCACCCGGAGACGCCGCCGCTGCTGCTGATCGGCGCCTACCGGGACAACGAGGTGAGCCCCTCTCACCCGCTGGCGATGATGCTGACGGAGCTCCGCAAGGAGGGAGTGCGGATGACGGAGCTCCAGCTCGAGCCCCTGAGTCGCGAGCACATCCAGCAGCTCGTCGCGGACTCGCTCGTGGGTGCTGGGGAGACCATGGTCGGCACGCTGGCAGCCCTGGCCCACGAGAAAACGGGCGGCAACCCGTTCTTCCTCACCCAGTTCATGTTGACGTTGCACCATGACGGCCTGCTCACCCGAACGTCCGAGGGAGGGTGGCGGTGGGATGCCGCGGGGGTCCGGGCGAAGGACTACTCCGACAACGTCGTCGACTTCATGGTGAGCCGGCTGCGCCAGCTGCCCGTCCGGACCCAGCACCTGCTGCAGCTCGCGGCCTGCATGGGCAATGTCTTCTCACGCCAGCTGCTGGTCATCATCTCCGGCGCGGAGCCGAGCAAGGTGGAGTCGGGCCTGGAGGAGGCGATCCGCGAGGGCATGCTCGTGCGCGCCGGTCCGGGGCAGTGCCGGTTCCTCCACGACCGCATCCAGCAGGCGGCCCACGAGCTCATCCCCGCGCAGGAGCGCAAGGCCGTTCACCTACGCATCGGCCGCATGATGCTGGCGAGCCTGTCTCCCGAGGAGGTCCGTGAGAAGCTCTTCGATGTGGTGGGGCAGCTCAACGCGGCGGCGGAGCTGCTGGGCGACGCGGGGGAGCGCCACCGCATCGCGCGACTGAACGCCGAGGCGGGCTGGAAGGCCCGCGCCTCGACCGCGTTCCGGTCGGCCGCGGACTTCTTCGCGATAGCCTTCACGCTCATTCCAGGCGACCCCTGGGAGACGGACCCGGAGCTGGCGTTCAAGCTCCAACTGGACCGGGCGCACAGCGAGTTCATGAGCGGCAACGCCGCCGAGGCACGCCGCCTGGTGGAGACGCTCCGGCCCCGGGCCCGGACTCGCGTGGAGATGGCGGCGGTCTACCGCCTGGCGAGCGACATCCTCCTCGCCGCCAATGAACTCCTCGACGCCAGAACCTGCCTGCTCGAGGGCCTGGCTCAGTTGGGCATGCCGATGCCTCCCCAGCCGTCCCGGGAGGAGATGGTGGCCGCACACGAGGAAGTGTGGACCTTGATGGGAGGGCGCTCCATCGAGAGCCTCATCGAGCTGCCGCTCATGACCGACCCGGACATGAAGGCGGTGATGGAGCTGCTCTCCTCGCTCTTCACGCCGGCCATCTACACCGACCAGAATCTGCTCATCCTCCACCTGTGCAAAATGGTCTCCCTGAGCCTCCGGCACGGCAACTGCGAGGCGTCCGTCCATGGGTACGGCTGGTATGGCCTGATGCTGGGGTCCGCCTTCAAGCGGTACCAGGAGGGCCATGCCTTCAATGAGCTGGCATACGCGCTGGTCGAGCGCCACGCCTTCTCCTCCGCACGGGGAAGGGCGCTCTTCAGCCTGGAGCTGACCAGCTACTGGGTCCGGCCCATCGCCCAATCGCTGGAGCACGTTCGCGACGGCTTCCTCCACGCGCTGCGGAGCGGGGACTACCAGGTCGCCGGCTACTGCAGCAACCACATCGTCACGGACCGCCTTGTGCTGGGACACCCCCTGGAGGAGGTCTACCAGGAGTCCATCGCGCGCCTCGACTTCGCGCGCCGGGCCGACTTCCCGTCCGTGCAGGACGTCATCCACCACGTCCAGCGCTATGTGCAGCAGCTGCGCGGGTTGTCGCGCTCGTTCGACACGCTGAGCGGCGACGACTTCGAGGAGGAGGCCTTCGAGGCCAGCCTGACCCCCGAGAACATGAGCCGGTGCTGGTACTGGCTCATCAAGATGCAGTCGCGCTTCATGTGCGGCGCCTACGCGCAGGCGCTGGAGGCGGGGAACCGGGCCGCGGAGAGCATCTCGACCTCGCTCGGCCACATCCAGCTGCTGAGCTTCCACCTCTACCGGGCCCTGTCCCTGGCGGCCTGCTACCCGACGGCGACGCCGGAAGAGAAACCGCAGTACCTGGAGTCCATTCAACAGCACCATCAGCAACTGGCGGAGTGGGCGGAGAATTGTCCCGAGAACTTCTATGCCCCCGAGCGGCTCGTCGCCGCGGAGCTCGCCCGCCTCACCGGACGCATGGAGGATGCGCTCCGGGCCTATGAGGAGTCCGTCCACTCCGCGAACGCGCACGGCTTCATCCAGAACGTGGGCCTGGGCTGCGAGCTGGCCGCGAGGTTCTGGCGCGAGCGTCAGGTGCCCACCTTCTCTGATGCCTATGCCCGATACGCCCGGGAGTACTACCTGAAGTGGGGCGCGCTGGGGAAGGTCCGGCACCTGGATGAGCAGTGGCCCCATCTGATTCCCCTCACCACCCCTCAGGACCCCCGCCCTCTTGAGGAGTCGGTGCAGCAGGCCCTCGCGGGAGAGCTGGACCTCGAACGGCTGACGGCGACACTGGTGCGCGTGGCCGCTGAGAACGCGGGCGCCCAACATGGAGCCCTCCTGCTGGCCCAGGGCGACAAGCTCATGGTCGCGGCGCTCCTGGGGACCCGGGAGGAGGAGCTGCCCTGGAACCTGCTCTCCTACGTCAGGCGAACCCGGGAACACGTGCTCATCGCCGACGCCAGCCTGCCGCACTCCTTCACGTCTGATGCCTGCTTCGAAAGCGGACGGATCCGCTCGGTGCTCAGCCTACCCCTGATGCACCAGAAGGAGCTTCGAGGGGTGCTGTACCTGGAGAACACCGTCTCGCCGCACGCGTTCACCCCGGCGCGCCTCTCTCAGGTCGGACAGCTGGCCTCACAGGCGGCGACCTTCCTCGAGAACGCGCGACGGCACACCGAGGTCCAGCACGCCGAGGCCACCCTGCGCCGCGCCAACGCCGAGCTCACCCAGCGCCTGGAGGAGCACGAGTGGGAGCTCAAGCAGGCCCAGGCCCGGCTGGCGGACTCGACGCGCACGTCGAACGTGAGCGAGCTGACCGCCAACGTGCTCCACAACCTGGGCAACGTCCTCACCAGCGCCATCCTCAACGCCCAGATTCTTCGCGACAAGGTGGACACCTCCCGCATGGCCCGGCTCAAGCAGCTCACGATCCTCCTGGAGGAGCATCGGGATGACCTGGCCGGCTTCCTGACGCAGGAGCCGCGAGGCCCCCAGCTGGTGCGCTATCTCTTCAGCCTGGCCGATGAGCTGCTCAACGAGCACGCGTCGCTGAAGGAGAGCGCGGGGAAGCTGAAGGAGCAGATCGATCACATGCGCGCCATCCTCCAAACCCAGCAGGCCTATGCCAGACACTCGCTCCTGCCCGAGGAGTGCGAAGTGTCCCAGTTGGTCGAGGACGCGCTGAACATCCAGCTGCCCGCGCTCCAGCGCTATGGCATCACCGTCACCCGGGAGCTTCGCGCACGGCCCAAGGCGCGGCTGGACAAGCACCGCGTGCTGCAAATCCTCATCAACCTCATCACCAATGCCCGCAACGCCATGATCGATGTGGCCGAGGCGCAGCGGCACCTGCGGGTACGGCTCGACGCAGAGGGGAGCACCGCGCGCATCCAGGTGATGGACAGCGGCAAGGGGATTGCCGCGGAGCACCGGGAGCGGCTGTTCTCGCAAGGCTTCACCACGCGCTCGGACGGGCAGGGCCTGGGGCTCTACTCGAGCGCGCTGACAGCGAAGTCCTTGGGAGGACGGCTCACCCTGGACAGCGAGGGGCCGGGCAAAGGCGCCACGGCCACGCTGGAGCTCCCGCTCGCCTAACCCCAACCGCGCAGGACTTCCCACTCCGCCTCAAAACGCGAAGAGGGCCGGGGGAGGATGACCCTCACCCAGCCCTCTCTCAACCCCTCTCACGACATGAGAGGGAAGGGTTGGCGGCTCAGCTCTGCTCGGGCTCCGGCTCGGACGACCCGGACTCCGA
Source organism: Archangium minus (assembly GCF_044360475.1). Taxonomy (NCBI): domain Bacteria; kingdom Pseudomonadati; phylum Myxococcota; class Myxococcia; order Myxococcales; family Archangiaceae; genus Archangium; species Archangium minus. Next base: position 1,435,518 of record NZ_CP043494.1, on the reverse strand, counting down.
CGACTCGGACTCCGACGACGCCTCCACGGCCGGCGCCTCCGCGGCGGGCTCGGACGCGGGCGACTCGGACGACGCGGACGCCTCGGCCTCGCCTCCGTTCTCCTCCGTCTCGTCCGACTCCGGCAGCTTCGAGATGCCCGTCACCTTCTCCTCGGCGCTCTCCAGGGCGATCAGCCGCACGCCCTGCGTGTTGCGGCCGATGACGGAGATCTCCTTCGCCTTCATGCGGATGAGCATGCCGCCGTTGGTCACCAGCATCACCTCGTCCTTGTCCGTCACCTGGACCAGGCCCACCACCTTGCCGTTACGCTCGGTGGTCTTGATGTCGATGATGCCCTTGCCGCCGCGGCCCTGCTGACGGTACTCGCCCTCCTCCGTCCGCTTGCCGTAGCCATTTTCCGTCACCGTGAGGATGGTGGTGTCCTTCTCCACCACGTCCGCGCCCACCACCTCGTCACCGTCCTCCAGCGTGATTCCCTTCACGCCGTAGGCCTGACGACCCATCGAGCGGACCTCGCTCTCCGGGAAGCGGATGCTCATGCCCGTGGCCGTGGACAGCAGGATGTCCTTCGTCCCGTCGGTGATCTTCACCGCGACGAGCTCATCCCCGTCATCGATGCCCAGCGCGATGATGCCGCTCGCGCGCACGTTGGCGAACGCCGACAGGTCCGTGCGCTTCACCACGCCCCGCTTGGTGACGAAGAAGACGTACTGGTTCTCACCGAACTCGCGCGTCACCAGCACCTGCGCCAGCCGCTCACCCTCGCCGAACTGCACCAGGTTCACGATGGCCTTGCCGCGCGACGTGCGGCCCGCCAGCGGAATCTCATGCACCTTGAGCGAGTAGAGCCGGCCCTTGTTGGTGATGGGCATCAGGTAGGCGTGCGTGCTCGCCACGAAGAGGTCGGTGACGAAATCGTCCTCCTTCGTCGTCGCCCCCGTCTTGCCGCGCCCACCGCGCTTCTGCGCCCGGTACTCGGAGAGCGGCGAGCGCTTCACGTAGCCCGTGTGCGACAGCGTGACCACCATCGTCTCCTCGGCGATGAGGTCCTCGCTGGTAATCTCCTCCGCCGCGCCGGTGATCTCCGTGCGCCGCTTGTCGCCGTAGCGCTCGCGGATCTCCTTGAGCTCCGTCTTGATGACGTTGAGCAGGCTCGACTCGTTGGCGAGGATGTCCTCCAGGCGGAGGATGTCCTTCACCAGGTCCACGAGCTCGCGGAACAGCTCCTCGCGCTGCAGGCCGGTGAGGCGCTGCAGGCGCATCTCGAGGATGTTCTTCGCCTGCTCCTCGCTGAAGCCCGAGCCCTCGTAGCGGTGCTCCAGGCCCGAGTAGGCCGGCACCTCGTTGCGCGCGCGCGAGACGAGCAGCTCCATCTGCGCCTTCGCCTTCTCGTAGTCGATGCGCTGCAGGTTCCTGAAGCGCTCGTGGTCGTAGAGGGCGGGCGACAGGATGTTCATGAGGCCCCAGCGCGCCTCGTCCGGGTCCTTGGAGGCGCGGATGAGGCTCACCACCAGGTCGATGAGGTCCTGCGCGACGAGCAAGCCTTCGACGATGTGGCGGCGGGCGCGCGCCTTGCGCAGCTCGTAGCGGCTGCGGCGCGTCACCACGTCGCGGCGGTGCGAGATGAAGCGCTCGAGCAGCTCCTTGAGGGTGAGCGTGCGCGGCTGGCCCGCGTCGATGGCCAGCATCACCGCCCCGAAGGTGGTCTCCATCGGGGTGTTGGCGAACAGGTTGTTGAGCACCACGGCGGAGAGCGCATCGCGCTTGAGCTCGATGACGATGCGCATGCCCTGCCGGTCGCTCTCATCGCGGATATCGCTGATGCCCTCCAGCTTCTTCTCGCGCACCAGGTCGGCGATCTTCTCGATGAGCCGCGCCTTGTTCACCTGGTAGGGAATCTCCGTGACGATGATGCTCTCACGGTCGCCCTTCTTGGAGGTCTCAATCTCCGTGCGGGCACGGATGGTGATCTGCCCGCGGCCCGTCTCGTAGGCCCGGACGATGCCCTCGCGGCCGGTGATGATGCCGGAGGTGGGGAAGTCCGGACCGGGGATGAACTGCATCAGGTCGCGGACGGTGGACTCGGGGTGCTCGATGAGGTGCAGCGTCCCGTCGATGACCTCGGTCATGTTGTGCGGCGGGATGTTGGTGGTCATACCCACCGCGATGCCCGTGCTGCCGTTGACCAGGAGGTTGGGGAACTTGGTGGGGAGGACGAGCGGCTCGAGCGTGGAGTCGTCGTAGTTGGGACCGAAGTCGACGGTCTCCTTGTCGATGTCCGCCAGCATCTCCTCGGCCAGGCGGTCCATGCGCACTTCCGTGTAACGCATGGCGGCTGGGGAGTCGCCGTCGACGGAGCCGAAGTTGCCCTGGCCATCCACCAGCAGGTAGCGAAGGCTCCACTCCTGGGCCAGACGCACCATGGCGTCGTAGACGGCGGTGTCACCGTGGGGGTGGTACTTACCAATGACGTCACCCACCACGCGCGCGCTCTTCTTGTAGGCGCGGTTGTGGTAGTTGCCCAGGTCGTTCATCGCGTAGAGGACGCGGCGATGCACGGGCTTGAGGCCGTCACGCACGTCGGGCAGAGCGCGCCCGATGATGACGGACATCGAGTAGTCGAGATACGAACGGCGCATCTCGTCTTCGATGTTGACGGGGATGAGTTCTCCCACGCTGCCTTGAGGAGGAGCGGGGGGCGTTGCCGGCTTGTCGGTGGTGTCGTCGGCCATGAAATCTGAGGTCAGGAGAGGGTCCTCCCGAGGGGGACCCATCAGGGGAACGTGCCTACGTAACCCCCGGAATTTCCAGCGTCAACAATGGAAACACGGGGGTGATGGGGGGTAGCCAAGAAGAGGGCCCCGAGCCTGCCCGGTTGGGGGGCATCGGACACTCTTCCAGGCCGTTTTTTTTCTACCTCTTCAACGGATGAGCTCGCGGGCTTGTTGCACCCACTTCACCAGGTGTGACGAATCCTTCCAGCCGCGCAGGAACGCCGTCCCAATTCCCTGCTTCTGAATGAGCTCCCGAAAGACGGCGCGAACACGCTCGCTGTCCGCCCCACCCCGATCTTCATCCGCCCGCCAGGCCTGCTCCTCCAGCCGAGCCCAGCGCGCGGCCGTCCAACGCTCGTCCTCGGGAATATCTGGGCGTTGGGCGTCCCACAGCTCGTAGGCCACTTCGATCAGCCCCGCTCGGGCGTCCGCCAAGGAGTCCGAGGCCGTCAGCCGCACGCGGGGCGCGTACTCTCGCTCGAGGAGCCACCAGAACACCTTCAGGTACTCGTCCGGCTCGAGCTGGATGGGGGCCAGCCGTACCTCGACGAGCTGCCGCACCCGAGCCCAGGCCTCCTGGTGCCAATACTCCGCGTGAACGAGCCGCTCAGGGCCGTTGCGCGGCGGGTGGCTCGGCGCCCGGGTGGCCACTCGCTGGAGCTCCGTCACGATGCCCCGGTTTGCGTCCACCCCGGACAGCCGGTTCCACAGCGAGGCCAGCGCCGCCTCCCCCTTCGCCCAGCGCTGGTGCAACTGCTCGCGCTGCGCGCTCGTGAGCGGGATGCGGCCCGTGAGGAGGATGGGGTGGGCGAAGAGCGACTCCAGGAGCGTCCCGAAGGCCGAGGCCTCGCGCAGCGCGGGCAGCGTGTCCGGGAGTACCTCCAGGGCCGTGCTCCAGCGCAGGTGGGGAGGCACCACGCGCGGGATGGTGAGCAGCCAGTCCTCCAGGGCGTTCATCAGGCTCCCGAGGGGCTCCCGGGCGCTGCGCCCGAGCTTGCGCGCCACATCCCGGGCGAGCTGCTCGCGCAGCGAGTGCACCTCGAACAGGCAGCGGACGGTCGGGTTGCTGGTGGGCCAGGCCTCGGCCTCGGCCCGGCGCAGGGCGGGGCCGAGCATCGCGTCCAGCGCCTCCTGGTGGGCCGCCACCTCGCGTAGCAGGGGCCGTTCCCCCCGCAGCCGCTCCTGCCATCGGGACTCCGCCAGCATCAGCACCAGGCGGTAGTAGCGCTCCCGGGAGGGCTCGAGCAGAGCAGCCCGACCCTCCAGGCGCAGGCGGTATTCGTCCTCGACCGGCGGAACTCCCATGGTACCCGGGAGTATAGCGCTCAGCCCGCCTGGGCCATCGTGTCCTTGGGTCGCAGAGGAGCAGCGAGCCGCTCGGCCTCAGCGCCCAGAGGGCCCTCTGGGTCCAGCGCCTTCGCGCGCTCGAAGGAGGCGAGGGCGGCCTCGCGGTCTCCCTTCAGCTTGAGGGCGACGCCCACATTGAGGTGCGCGCCGACGTTGTCGCGGTCCATGGCGAGCGCCTCACGGAAGAGGGCGAGCGCCTCGTCCAGGTCACCGGCGAGCAGGGCCTCCTTGCCGGCCTGCACGCGCTTGTCCGCGTCATTGACGAGCTCCACCTGGAGCAGGCTCCCGCCAGCCACGGTGACGACGAGCGCGCGCAGGATGCCGCCCCAGTAGAACGTGAGGCCCTCGGCGGCGGCGACGGCGGCGAGGGGCAGGTCCGGCAGCAGCTGCTTGCCGCGGAACTTGAAGCGCACCTTGGTGTAGCGGCCCTTGTTGGCCCAGTGGACAGCCTCCTCGCGCAGCTTGCGCAGACCTTCCTCGATGCGCTTGGGGTCGATCTCGAAGGGGAACGCCTGGCCGCTCACGGGCTCCCCAGCCGGGAGGGCCTTCACGTCGGGAAGGGGCTCGGCGGCGGGGGTCGTCTCGCTTGGGGCGGTTTCCTCGGGCGCGGGAGGCGCCACCGGAGCAGCGGGCTTCTTCGCGGCAGCGGGCTTCTTCGCCGGAGCCGCACGCTTCTTCACGGGGGCGGAGCTCTTCTTCGCGGGAACAGCGCTCTTCTTCTTCGGAGCCGCGCGGACGGCCTTCTTCTGGCTCGCCGGGGCCTTGCGGGGTGCGGTCTTCGCCATGGTGACAGGACTCTAACCAGTCGCGAGGCGGCTTGCTCGCGGGTGCACCCGGAACGTCGGGGGGACCCGGCGGCATCCCGCAGCCGGGCCCGGGTTCTCAGAGGGCCCGCTGCCGCGTCAGGGCGTCGTACTCCGCACAGCGCTCCAGGAACCTTCGGATCGCCGCCTGATGATCTCCCCCGGACTCCTCCAGATACAGCCCGGCCCACCCCTTGCCTGCTGGAAATTCGTTTCGCACATCTCGAAGCCAGGCGCCGAACTCCTGGAACTGCGGATCCTCGACACCACCGCAGTACAGATGGAACCGCACGCCGTGCACAAACGCAGCCACCGACCAGACATCCAGCCTGCCGAAGAACATCTCCGGCATCACTCCGCCGAGAATCTGCTCGCGGATGAAGAGCAAAACCTCCAGGGTCGAAACGAATCGGCCCTTCCATGCTTCCGGTGGTCGGATCGCGCTCACGGTATCACCGTGTACTGAAGCGACCCCAGGTACGCCATGGCTGCTTGATACTCGGGCCAGGTCATCCCTACGGCTCCCGTGAAGGCATCGAAGATTCTTCCATCACTGAGCACGGCGGCATGGAAGTTGTTGTCCGACACCAATTGCCTTCCTTTCCACGACAGCATGTCGCCCCCCGAGCTGGATATGCGAATGATCTGTGGGCTCTGACCCAACCGTCTCAATCCCTCGGCAATCGCATTGGCAGTTGACCGACAAGCGTTGGGAGCGCGACCTCCCGCCTCAAAAGCCTGTTGAAATGCCGTGAACCACTTCGGAAGCTGCGATGTACCTGTGGCCAGTAGGTAGTAATCGCCGGCCGCCGCGACCTCGCCGCGCAGAATTCTCGCGAGCATGTTCATCCGAACCGAATCGGGAATTGCTCCCGACAAGTCGGTGAAGTGGATCGGGCAGTTCAGAACGGAGGTATGCGTCGGACCGTCAAGCACCCCAGGCAAGTTCGAATGATGAATGGGCGTCAGAAAAGCGACGCACCACATCAGGACTTGAAGAACCCAAGTCATAAACTCGCCCAGGCATGACCGACAGGGTCTCCGCAGCTCATCTTCACCCGCGCATCGGTAGGACGAAGCCCAGCTCCAGCGGCATGCCTGCGTACTCCGGCCGCACCAGCGCCGTCACGCGCACGCCCCGCGTGCCCTCTCCGGTGGGCACCACCTCGCCACGCACCCGGCCCGCCGGCGTCGCGCCGCCGAAGAGGAAGATGTCCGCCGCCTGCGTGAACAACGTCGCCACCTCCGCGTCTCCCGCGCTCGGTGGAAGTTGGTCTCTCACCCACTGCGCGAAGCGGACGATGCGGCCCGTGAGAATCTGCGCCGGCAGCGGCACCTTGTGCTCGCCCCCATACACCATGGGCGCCGCCGTGAGCTGCAACACGTCCGAGTTCTTCCCGCTCCCAATTCCCAGCACGCCCCGCTCGGCCAGCTTCGACTGCGTCCGCATGGGGAAGAACGCCTCCGTCGGCACCGACGTCCCTCCGTCCCGTCCCGGCGGCAACTGCCACACCGAGGGCGCCTGCACCCCACCCGCCCCTCCGAGGATTCGCGCGAAGCTCCCCGTCTCCCGGAAACTCGAGGCCAGCATCGACGCCACGCCCAGCGCCGCGCTGGTGAAGCACGCCCGCCGCCGAGCACCCTGCCCGTCCACCATCACCACCACACGGTGCAGCGCCGCGCACAGCCAGCGCGAGGATTCCTCGGCGCGCAGGGCAGCCCAGGCCTCGGGGAGCCCGCTGCCCTCCTCCTCTACCCGCGTTGCGACCTCCGCCGCGGATTGCACCCCGAAGAGCGACGGCGGCACGTCCACCACCACCGGGAGCTGCGCGCGCTCGCCCAGCTCCGCCAGCCGCCGCAGCACGGCCAGGTCGTCCACCGCATCCAGGACGAAGAGGGCATCGGGGCGCTCAAAGCGGTCGATGGGGAGCTGCTGCTCCACGCCCTCCACCCCCGCAGGCCCCTCTACGTCGAGCACCTCCACGGCCATCCCGGACGACGTGGGGCACAGGTCCACCAGCATCTTCAGGCCACGCCAGGCCGACTCGAGCCGCGCGACAAGCGGGTGGGCCAGGACGTCCCGAGCCGTAGCCTGCACCGCCTCCTCCACCAGGGCCTTCGCCGGGGCCGTCGCCGAGGCGGAATTCGCGGGGGACGTCGAGCGGGGTCCGACAGCCTTCAGGAAGGCATCCACGCCCGCCTTCGCCACCTGCGCGGGACGGGCCGTCTCCGCCTGAGCGAAGATGGAATCCACGAGGTCCGGCTGCTTGGACGTCGAGGGCGCGTGAGGCGCCACTCCGTTGCTCCCCTTCGCCGCGGGAGGCGACTGCTTCTCGCGCAGCAGCGTGCCCACCGCCTCGGACAACCGCCCGGCCCCCACCACCGCCTCGAGGCTCTTCACCGCCGCATCCGCGGGCAGCTTGTCCAGCCCGTCCATCAGCGCCTTGAGGGCGCGCAGCTCGGGGACGGCCGACACCACCTCCGCCACCGTGAAGGAGCGCTGCTTGGGGAAGGACAGCTCAAAGGTGCGCGTCTCCCCCGCCCCCAGCCGGTCCGCCACGCTCACGCGCAGCCCCGTCGCGGCTCGCGCCAGCTCCTCGGCGTAGGTGTCTGGAGTAACGAGGAAGCGCTTGCCCGAGGGGTTCGGCGTGAAAGCCCCCGCGACCCACCACCTCACCTGCGAACCCGATGCGCCTTCACTGCTCATGTCGACATCCCCCTCTTGGAGAGGGCGTCACGTTAGCCCGAGTTGTGGTCTCCCGGACAGCTCCCGGGTCCCCCCCGGCCTATGAGGGCAGCCGCCAGTCGATGGGCTCTCGCCCCCGCTCCTTCAGCTCTTCGTTCGTCTTGCTGAACGGCCTGCTGCCGAAGAAGCCCTTCTTCGCCGACAGGGGCGAGGGATGCGGCGCCTTCAGGATGACGTGCCGCGTGGTGTCGATGAGCGCCTCCTTCTTCTGCGCGTAGCTTCCCCAGAGGAGGAACACCACCGCGTCCTCCTTGTCGCTCACCTTCTGGATGACCGCGTCGGTGAAGTGCTCCCAGCCGTGCCCCTCGTGAGCGTTGGCCTGCCCCTCGCGCACTGTCAGCACCGCGTTGAGCAGCAGCACCCCCTGCTTCGCCCACGGCACCAGCGAGCCCTCCTTCGGCTTCGGCACGCCCAGGTCGCTCTGGAGCTCCTTGAAGATGTTCACCAGCGAGGGCGGCGGTTTCACTCCCGGCTGAACCGAGAAGGCCAACCCGTGCGCCTGCCCCGGCCCGTGGTACGGGTCCTGCCCGAGCAGCAGCACCTTCACCTTCTCGTACGGCGTCAGCCGGAAGGCCGAGAACAGGTCCTCCTCGGTCGGGTACACCGTGTGCTCGCGCCGCTCCTCCTCCACGAACGCCTCCAACTGCGCGAACTCCGGGCCCGCTAGCACGTCCTTCAGCACCTTCTTCCAGTCCGCCGGCAGCCGGTCCTTCATCGAGCCCATCTCGCCTCCGCGTCTCGTGCCTCATCGAGGCACCCGCACCACACTACTTCTGCGGTCGGATGGCGCCAGTATTTTTCTTGGGTAGGTCGATGATGTCCGGGAAAGCTCACTCCCGCCGCGGCAACCTCACACGGAACGTCGTGCCCTCCGCCTCGGAGGACTTCACGTCGATGGTGCCTCCGTGCGCGCGGACGATGTGGTCCACGATGAAGAGCCCGAGCCCCACGCTCCGGGTCGACGGATCCATCTCCGAGGCTCCCCGCTGCATGGCCTGGAAGAGCCGGGGCAACAGGTCCTCCTGGATGGGCTGGCCCTGGTTGGAGACGCTCAGGAGCAGGTGCCCCTCTTCTGCACGGATCACCACCCGCACGGGCGTGCCCTCCGGACTGTAGCGGAGCGCGTTGCCAACGAGGTTCTGCACCACCTGGCCCAACCTCTCGCCGTCCCACTCGCCACACCCGTCCCCCTCGTGCTCGATGAGCAACTCCCGCTCCGGGAAGGCGACGTGCAGCTCCTCCAGCGCGGCCCGGGTGACCGCGTGCAGGTCCACGGGCTTCCGGTAGACGGGAATGCCCGTCCCCAAGCGCGCCTGCGTGAAGTCGAGGAGGTCTCGGATGAGCCGGCTCGCACGTTCGGCGCTGGTGATGATGCGGGCGGCGTTCTTCGTCGAGCGCTCGTTCAACTCCTCGCGCTTGAGCAGCGCGTGGGCGGACAGGAGGACGGCGTTGATGGGGTTGCGCAAGTCATGGCTGACGATGCCAATGAGTTGCTGCTCGAACTCGGCCCGCTTGCGCGCCTCCTGAAGTGCCTCCTGGCGCATCCGCGACAACGCAAGCTGGGCGCTGACACGGGCCAGCAGCTCGCGGGCGGAGAAGGGCTTGATGAGGTAGTCGTCCGCGCCCGCGTTCATCCCCTCGACGGTGGCCTCCTCGCCCGCCCGCGCAGACAACAGGATGACGGGAACCGTCTGGGTGCGAGGGTCCGCCCGCAGCTCCCGCAGCAGGCCGAAGCCGTCCAGGCCCGGCATCATCACATCGCTCAGGATGAGGTCCGGCACCCGCTTCCGAGCCGCCTCCAGGGCCATCACTCCATCCGCGACGGCTTCCACCGTCCAGTGCTCCGCCAGGAGCCGCTGGAGGTAGTGGCGCATGTCTGTGTTGTCGTCCACCAGGAGGATGTGTCCGGCGGGCAGCTCCCCCTGGTGGCTGCGGGAACTCGGAGTGGAGAGCGTGGAAACACCCCCGCCTGTCCACTGCGATAGCTCTTCCAACAAGGAGGCGGCCTCCAGCCCCGTCGAGGCCTGTGTCCGGGTTGCCCCCAACCGCTCCCGAGGTAGGTGGGCGTTTCCCAGGGGAATTGTCACCGTGAAGGTGGAGCCCTGACCCAGGGTGCTCTCCACCCGCACGCTCCCCCCGTGCAGCCTCACCAACTCCTGCACCAATGCGAGGCCTATACCCGTGCCCTCGATGCTCCGGCCCTTCGCCCCTTGCACGCGATGGAAGCGCTCGAAGACGCGCGGCAGTTCCTCACGTGGAATCCCCGTGCCCGTGTCCTCCACCGACAGCTCGACATGTCCTTCCACCGGGCGAAGGCGCACGGCGATGGCGCCCGCGAGGGTGAACTTGAACGCGTTGGAGAGCAGGTTGAAGACGATCTTCTCCCATAGCTCGCGATCCACCCAGACGGGCTCCTGCAAGGGCGGACAGTCCACGGTGAAGCGCATCCCCGCCTTCTCCACCGCTGAGCGGAAGCTGCTGGCCAGGTCCGCGGTGAGTGAGGAGAGCTCCACGGGCTCGAACGACGCCTGCGCGCGCCCCTCCTCAATGCGGCTGAAGTCCAGCAGCGCGTTGACGAGCTTCAGCAGCCGCAGGCTGTTGCGATGAACCGTCCGGAGCTCTTCCCCACGCAATCCCTCGTCGGGCACGACCAGCGCCTGCTCCAGGGGCGAGAGCATCAACGTCAAGGGCGTGCGCAGCTCGTGGCTGACATTGCTGAAGAACGCCGTCTTGGCGCGATCCAACGCGGCGAGCGCCTCGGCCCGCTGCTGGGCTTCCTGGAGCACCCGCACGCGGCCAATGGCCGTGGCGATCTGCCCGGCCACCAGCCCCAGGAAGCTTCGGTACTTCTCGTCGAGGAGGACGTGCGGACTGAGCCCCGCAACGAGCACCCCCGAGGGCCGCGCTTCACCCGGGCACACCAGGGGCAGCACGAGCGCCGCGTCCACAGCGGTCGCCCCCTGCCCGCCCATCACGGCGCCGAGGCGGCGCGACAGCCCGTCCAGGAGGACGGACTGGCCCGAGCGCGAGACCTCCGGAATGGACCAGTCCTCCGCACTTCCCATCACCTCGGGAGGCAGGCCCGTGAAGGCGGTGAGGAGGGCCTTCCGTCCCTCGTCGTCCAGCAGATAGAGGCGCGAGAAGGGGACATCGGCCAGGTTCTGACTCAAGGCCTCGGCCGCGAGCGCGCAGGCTTCCTCCGCCGTCCTGGCCGTGGAGGTCCTGCTCGGGAGCTCCTGCAACGTCCGCAGCCTCCGCTCGCTCAGGACCTGACCGGTTGTCTCGTACACCGCCGTGAAGACGCCGCCCACCCCGCCGGACTCGTCCCGGATGGGGCTGTACGAGAAGGTGAAGTAGCACTCCTCCGCGAAGCCCGCCCGGACGAGGGGGAGCATGATGTTCTCGGACCAGGTGGCCTCGCCCCGGTGCAGCACCCCTTCCAGCATGGGGCCGATGATGTGCCAGATCTCCTGCCACACCTCCCGCCCGGGCAGGCCCAAGGCACGGGGATGCTTGTCCCGCCCGAGCATGGGGCGGTAGGCATCGTTGTAGAGCATCACCAGGTCGGGCCCCCACCACACCAGGATGGGGAAGCGCGAGTTGAGGCAGGTGCTCACCGTCGTCCGCAGCGACTGGGGCCACGTCTCCACCGGACCGAGCACTGTGCGCGACCAGTCGGTGGAGCGCATGAGGACGCCCATCTCGCCTCCACCGGCGAGCACCTCATCACTGGCACACCGCTCCGCCCTCATGGAGTCTCAAAACCCTCGAGTCCGCGAAAATCCTTCCTCCGCGCCAGCCGAGCCATACCCAAGACCCCTTGTGGTGAGAACCAGGCAACGCACCCGATAGCGGGTGTTGAACACCCGGCGGACACGGGCTTGGGCAGGAAAGGCGGGGGGGTAAGCGGGCGAGCAGGCCTTCCCCTTGGGGCCAGGCCAGTGTCGGGCTACCCTCGGGGCGCCATGTCGATGTACTCCGAGTCGCTCCGCGCGTTCCTCAAGCCCGTCCTCCCCTATCTCGACGACCCGTCCGTCTCCGAGATCATGATCAACGGGCCCACTGATGTCTGGATTGAACGCAAGGGCAAGGTCTCCAAGACCGATGCCACGTTCACCGAAGAGGGCCTGATCGGCGCCGCGCGCAACATGGCGCAGTTCGTCGGCCGCCTCCTCAATGACGAGCGCCCCCGGCTGGACGCGCGCCTGCCCGACGGCAGCCGCATCCACGTCGTCATCCCGCCCATTGCCCGTAAGGGCACCACCATCTCCATCCGCAAGTTCTTCAAGGAAAAGCTCACCATTGAGTCCTTGATCAAGTTCAAGTCCATGACGCCGCAGATGGCGCGGCTCATCGACGCGGGCATCCACACCAAGCTCAACATGCTGGTGTCCGGAGGCACGGGCTCGGGCAAGACGACGCTGCTCAACATCGTCTCCTCGCTCATCCCCGACGAGGAGCGCATCCTCACCATCGAGGACTCGGCGGAGCTCCAGCTCAACCAGTCCCACCTCGTCGCCTTCGAGAGCCGGCCCCCGGACAAGTTCGGCAAGGGCGGCGTGGACATGGGAGACCTGCTGCACTCGGCCCTGCGTCTGCGCCCGGACCGCATCGTGGTGGGCGAGGTGCGCGGCGGCGAGGCCTTCCACCTGGTGCAGGCGATGAACACCGGTCACGGCGGCTCGCTGGCCACCACCCACGCCAACACCCCCACGGATACGCTGCGCCGCATTGAGTCGCTGTGCCTCATGTCCGGCATCGAGCTGCCCATGGTGGCCATCCGCGCCCAGGTGGCCAGCGCCATCAACTTCGTCATCTGCTGCGAGCGCCTCCACGACGGCAGCCGCAAGACGATTGCCCTCTCCGAGGTGCTCCCCCTCACCGAGAAGGGCGACTACCGCACCCAGGACATCTTCGTCTTCACGCCGGTGACGAAGGACGAGGAGGGCCACATCCTCGGCTACCACGCGCCCACCGGCATCATCCCCAACTTCGTCGCTCGGGCGCGCGCGTACGGCTTCACGGACCTGGACGAGTCCTTCTTCGACCCCGCCACCTATGGCCTGCCGCCCCCGCCCGCCTTCCACGCCGGCGAGAGCTACGCCGTGCGCTGGGCCCCCTCCCTCAAGCACCGCGAGCGCGGCGAGCCCGACCCGGCGAGCTTCAAGAAGGAGTGGCAGGCCTTCGAGCAGCGCCTGAAGGACGAGGCCCGAGACGCCAAGGACGGGGTGCAGGTGCAGGTCCCCGCGAACCTCCCCACGCCTGCCCGGCCGAAGCCCGCCGAGCCACCCGCCGCCCGCGGCGGGCCCTCGCTCCGGCCCAACCTGCCCGCCAACCGTCCTCCTCCCCCTCCGGAGTCGGACGTGGACGATGATCGGACTCCGCTCCCCACCCGCAACCCCTTCGCCGACGAGGCGGAGGACGGGCTCGGTGCCCCTGCCGACGAGCCCAAGGTACAGGTGTCCGCGGACCTCCTCGCGGACGACCTGGAGACCCAGGGCCGGGGCATCGCCACGCCACCGCGTCCGGCCGCCCGGCCCACGCCGTCGCGCCCCAACCCCCCCGTCACCAGCACCCGCCCTGCCATGGCGGCACCTCCCGCCCGCCGACCCGCGCCCTCGGCGCCCAACCGGCCCCTCCCACCTCCCGTCCCGTCCGACGACCTGGAGGATGACGAGCCGAGGGAGCTCGATAATTCTGAGAAGACGCACATCCGCCCCATGCCCGAGAAACCCAGGCGCTGAGCCCGCCCGGCCGGACACACCGGTGTCACTCAAAGGGCGTTACTGCGAGTGCGTGACCTTGCGGTAGGCCCAACATGGGGGGAAAGTGACACCATCGTGTTCCTTACACTCCTCGCCACGCTCGCCGTGCTCGGTCAGGCACCCGCGTCTTCCGAGGCACCGCTCACCGTGCTCATCGCCCCGCCCGATGCCGCGGGCGTGCCCTCGCATATCGTCTCCTTCGCCCAGGAGCACGTGTACGAGCAGCTCAAGACCCAAGGGCTGCAGGTGATCCGCGCCTCGGAGCTGTCCCAGCTGTTGTCACCCGCGGAGCGCAAGACGGTGCTCGGGTGCAACCGCCTGGAGGCAGCCTGTCGCATCACCCTGGGCGAGGCCGCTCCCGCCGACGTGGTGCTGATCGCCGAGCTGGTGCAGTTCCTCAGCGGCTACCGGGTGGCGCTGAAGGCCTACGCCACGCGCGACGGAGAGCTGCTCGCCGAGCACTATGTGCCCGGAGTCCGCGAGGACCAGCTGCTCGACGCGCTCACCCAGGCCAGCGAGAAGGTGCTGCCCCCGGTGCAGCGAGCGCTGCGCCCGACGCAGAACTCCGTTGTCCAGGCGCCGCCGCCGACAACGAACCCGACCCAGCCCCTGCTGCCCAAGCCCGAGGTGACGGCCAGCCGCGCGAATGTGCGGAGCTGGGCCTGGGTGCCCGCAGCCGGTGGCGCGGTGTTGCTGGGCGCGGGGACGCTCTTCTACCTGCAGGCGGGGAAGAACTATCGCGCCCTGACAGAGCAGACGATCGGCGATCCCCAGGAAGCCGCCCGGCTGAGGGACGCCGGCAAGCTGTCGCAGAACCTGAGCGCGGCGTCCTTCGCGCTGGGCGCGGCGGGCGTGGTGACCACCGGCGTCATCTACCTGCTGTCTGACAAGGACAAGGCCGAACCGAAGGTGCGGCCCACTGCCTCCGTGGGCAACGGGGGCGGCATGGTGGGTGTGGTGGGGACGCTGCCGTGAGAAAGCACATGCACGAGACGAAGAAGCTGTTCGCCGTGGGAGCCGGGGTGGCGCTGCTCACCGCCGTGGGTTGCTACAACTTCCAGGAGGCGTACGACGACTGCGTGGCCACCGGACGCTGCGCGCCCGAAGGATGCAAGCCCGAGTGGGCGGATCCCCCGGATGACAGGTTCCTGGACAGCAACTGCGACGGCATCGACGGCGTTGTCGAGGACGGCGTCTTCGTGGACCCCGTCAACGGCAAGAACAGCGCCCAGTCCGGCACGAAGGACGCCCCCTACCAGACGCTCGCGTATGCCCTGGAGCGCATCCCCGCGAACATCCAGGCCATCTACCTCGCCCGGGGCGTCTACAACGAGCCGGGGCTGAGGCTGGACAAGCCCATCTCGCTGTATGGCGGCTACGCCGGCCTGGACGGAGGCTGGAAGCGCGACGCCACCAACATCACCCAGCTCACGGGAGGCAGCATTGGCTTGACGGTGAGCGGGCTGGGTGAAGACGCCGGAGTGAGCCTGGAGTGGCTGAGCATCACCTCCGACCCCGGCTCCGAGCCAGGCGCGCCTTCCATCGGGCTGCGGGTGTTGCAATCCAAAGGCGTGCGCCTGCGCCACGTGCAGATTGTGGCGGAGGAAGGCGCCGACGGTGGGGCGGGCAGCACGCCCTCCACGGGCCCGGGCGGCGCGGATGGCGGCACAGGAGGAGCGGCTCCATCGAACGTCGCGGGAGGTTCGCCTGGCATCAGCAGTTGCGGCTCCGTCCAGAACAAGGGCGGAACAGGGGGCCGTGGCGGTGAAAACAACTCGATGAGCAACGGGACTGGCGGCCGCGGCGAGGCAGGCACTCCGTCCGCGAATGGAGGGGCTGGTGGAGTGGGCAAGGATACGCCCAATACTTGCACGGGCACGGCCTGTCATTGCGTTGGGGAGCCAGGCCAGGACGGACAGGTCGGCGCCGAGGGAGGAATTGGACCGAGCGGTGAGCCGGGTGACGGAATTGGCACGCTGGTGGCCGATACCTGGAGCCCCACCTCCGGAACGGCCGGCCAGCCCGGCTACCCCGGTGGCGGAGGGGGTGGGGGAGGTGGAGGTGGCATGTGCTCAGTCAAATTCGGTAACTCGCTAGTAGAGGGGAGCGGAGGCGGAGGCGGAGGCGCTGGCGGCTGCCCGGGCCTGGGTGGGAGCGGAGGTAAGGGGGGTGGCGCGTCCATCGCCCTGCTGCTCATCAACGCGCACGTGGAGCTGGAGTCCTGCTCGCTGAAGACACTCAAGGGAGGCGAAGGCGGTGCCGGCGGAAAAGGTGGCGCCGGTGGCCCCGGCGGCCAGGGAGGCGCAGGAGGGCCGTCCTTCGTGAACACGTCGGACCCCTCCGCGACGTCCACCGGAGGTCGGGGTGGCAAGGGGGGTAATGGAGGCAAGGGTGGGGATGGCGGCCCAGGCGGCAATGGCGGCGGGGGCCCGTCCGTGGGCGTCTGGTGCGGCCCCGACGGCTCCGTCTCCCAAACGGGGACGACTTTCGCCCTTGGCCCCGCGGGCAAGGCCGGCAAGGGACCTGCCCCCCAAGGCCATGACGGTATCCAGAAGCAGTACCACGGGTGTGAACCGACACCCTGATGGGTTGGATCCGGGCAGGAGGACCCTGCCTGCTCGCCCGCTTGTGGGAATCTGCTCCCGGTCTGCTACCCTGGGGGCACTTCCCCGATGGCTGACTCCCGTTCCTGTGAAACCTGCGGCCTTGCCGTGCCGGCGGACACCGACATCTGCCCGCGCGACGGGACCGTACTGCTTGGCTCCTCCACGTCGCCGTCCCCTGGCGATCCAGGAGGCGCGCGACGGACGTCGCCCGGGAGGACCGTGCACGTGATGGATGACTCCTCCACGCAAGATCCGCTCACCGGTCTGAAGATTGGCGAGTACGAGCTGCGCCAGCGCATCGGCGTGGGCGGCATGGGCCTGGTGTACGAAGGCATCCAGCCCCTCATCGGCAAGCGCGTGGCGGTGAAGGTGCTGCGCCCGGAGCTGGCCGCGGCCGAGGAGCAGGTGGCGCGACTGCTCGCCGAGGCCCGCGCCGTCAACGCCATCCGCCACCGCGGCATCGTCGACATCTTCGGCTTCGGTCAGGTCCCCGACGGCCGCCAGTACATCATCATGGAGTACCTCGAGGGCGTGGCCCTCGACGCGTACCTGGCGGAGAAGGGCAAGCTGCCCGTCTCCGAGGTGCTGGACATCCTCGACGAGGTGCTCAGCGCGCTGGGCGCCGCGCACGGGGCCGGCGTCGTCCACCGCGACCTCAAGCCGAGCAACATCTTCCTCGTGAAGCAGCCGGACGGCTCGCGCTACGTGAAGCTGCTGGACTTCGGCCTCGCGAAGATGGGCCTGCCCACCGGGCGCACCGCGCAGACGCGCACGGACATGGTGGTGGGCACTCCGGAGTACATGGCTCCCGAGCAGGCCCGCGGCCAGCCCGTGGGGCCCATGACGGACCTCTACGCCCTGGGCGTGGTGGCCTTCGAGATGGTCACCGGCCGGCTCCCCTTCACCGGCACCTCGCCGGTGGACCTGCTGATGAAGCACGTGGACGCGCGGCCTCCGCGTCCCTCTGACTTCGTCTCCAGCCTGCCCGCCGCGCTCGATGCCTTCATCCTGCAGATGCTCACCAAGGATCCGGAGTCTCGCCCCGGCTCCGCCGAGCAGCTGCGCCGCCAGCTCCAGCGGCTGCGCGATACCCTCGCCACGCAGCCACAGGTCCAGCTCCCGACCCCGACGAAACCCACCGTCCCGGAGCCCGCCGTCTCGGTGCGCCCGGAGGTCCAGCCACAGCCGGAGAGCGCGAAGCCCGAGCCCACCCGCTCGCCCGAGCCGGTGAAGCCGGAGCCCTCGCCCACGCCGGTGCGCACCCCGGTTGTGGACTCGCCCATGCGTCGCATGGTGCCCATGGGCCTGGGAGCGCTCGCGCTGGTGGCGCTCGGAGGAGGCATCGTGTTCGCCGTGCGCGGCCCGGCCTCCACCCCACCGCCGCAGGTGAGCGTCACGCCTCCTCAGCCTGTGCAGCCCACGCCGCAGCCGGCGGTCCCCACCCCGAACACGGCGCAGGCGCAGCAGACCACGCCTCCCACCGCGGCTCCCGACGCGGGCACGCCCACCCCGGACAGCGCGACGGCGCAGCAGGGCACCACGGTGCCAGCGGTGGCCCCTTCCGAGAACCAGGACGCGCAACAGGTGGCGCAGAAGCGTCCCGAGTCCTCCGGCCCCACCAGGACCGCGCTGCTCAGCAAGATCCGGCAGTACGATCGCGAGATCGAGGAGCTGGCGAGCCAACAGACGCTGAGCGGTGCCACGCGCTCCACGCTCGATGCACTGCGCAAGCGGGCACAGACGGCGAGCACCCCGGAAGAGCGCCGGCAGATCGCCATCGAGCTGGAAGACTGGAGGCGCTTCTTCCTCAAGCGCAAGTGACGAGGGCCCGGCCACCGCCAGGCCCACGCCCGCCGCCCCTGCTCCTCAGCGGCAGACGGTCGGCTGGGACATGGCGGTGCGCGCCCGCTCCTCGGTGACGAGCTTGTAGCCAGCCAGGTCCGACAGCAGCACGTCCCGGTTCTGCCGAATGAGGCTCGCGTTACGGCAGACGGCGGTATCCGCGTACATGAAGTGCGGCGGCAAGGTGAGCGCCAGCTCGGCCAGCTGCGGGAGCTGGAGCGTGTTCAGCTCGCGCCCGAAGATCTTGAACGCCGCGTCCTCCACCCCCACGACCCCTCGGTCGAAGTAGAGGGCGGACAGATCATAGGCAATCAGCTGATCCTTCTGGAGGAAGGAGTGCAGGCGGTTGGCGGCCACCGTCTGCTGCAGCGCGCCTTGGATGCCCAGCGCCACGGCGAGCCGCACGGCGAGCAGCCGCTCGCAGCGGCCGTCGCCTGGAGGCTCGGTGCCAAAGGCCACCATGGAGAAGAGCCGCCAGGCCCACTTCGGGCCGTCCTCGCGCGGCGTCTGGAAGTAGGTGGGGCACCCGAGCTGCGCGATGTAGAGCGCCACCAGGTCCTTGGGCAGGTGCAGGAATTCAGGCTTCTTGTAGGCGGTGGAGCGCGAGCGATCAAAGGTGCCCGCCACCAGGCTCATCCGTTCGCCCTCGATGGAGTGGCGCAGCTGCTTCTCCAGATCGAACTCCGTCTCCAGCTGGGGCAGCTTGCTGGCGGCATGGATGTACACGGCCGGCAGCGCCACGCCCGCCAGCCCGATGAGGAACAACACCAACCAGAGCAAGGTCTTCACGCCCCCCAGGCTATCAAAGGGCGACGACGGCTCGGGTCCAGGTTAAACAAGGTTTGTCATGAACGACTGGCACCCCACCACTGTGGCGGACGTCCTCCCCGCCGCGGACGGCCTTACCGAACTCGTCCTGGATATTGGCGGAACCCCACTGGTGGGGACACACCGCACCCCGGGGCAGTACGTACGCCTGGCCCTGCCCGAGAAGGGAGAGGGGATGTTCGCCCTCGCCTCGCCACCCGAGCCCTTTGGCACCCGCTGGGAGTTCCTCCTCAAGGGGGGAAGCCCGCTGGCGGACACCCTGATCCAGCTCCAACCCGGGGCGAAGGTGAACAGCTCGCGCCCCCAGGGCCGCGGCTTCCCCCTTCCCCTGGCGCGTGGGAGGAACCTGCTGCTCTTCGCCACCGGCTCGGGCATCTCCTCCATCCGCTCCGTCATCGAGAGCATCCGCCAGGAGCGGAGCGCCTACGGTGAGGTGACGCTCTACTTCGGGGCGCGCACTCCGAAGGCCTTCGCCTACGAGGACGAGCTGCACCACTGGGAGGCGGCGCACATCCGCGTGGTGCGCACGGTGAGCCAACCAGGAGAGAGCGGCTGGCAGGGCCTCATCGGCTACGTGCAGACGCACCTGGGCGAGGTGTCGGTGGAGGACGCCGTGGCCTTCGCCTGCGGCCAGTCGGCCATGGTGCAGGGAGTCATGGACGCGCTGCGGCTCCGCGGGCTGCCCCGTGAGGCCATCCACCTCAACTACTGAGGGCCCACGTCATGGAGGACGAATGGCTCTGGGGCTGGGATCCCACGCCAGGCATTGTCTCGGTGTGGGCGGAGCCCGACGGCCGTGCGTTCGTCTGGCGCAGGCTCCCAGGGAGCGGCACGCTCGTACGGGAGGATGTTCGCTTCCGCCCCTGGCTGCTCCTCTCCTCACTGGAAGACCTGGAACACCTCGGCGAGAGGCTCCGGCCCGAGCACGAGGGGCCCGCACCGCACCGTGTCACCTACCAGGAGCTGGAGGGATCCGGCGCGCTTCGTTACGTGGTCCGCGCGAACGATGGCCGCGCATTGAACGCGGCTGTGCTCCACGGCGCCGCACAGCGCCTCGGTCGCCCCATCGGGCACCTGCGGGAGCTGGGTCCAAACGCAGTGCTCGCGCCTCCACCCGAGGAGCAGTACCTCATCGCGTCAGGGCGCACGTACTTCCGCGAGCTTGGGTTCGACGACCTGCACCGCCTGCAGTTCGATCTCGAAACCACGGGGCTCGAGCCCGACCGAGACCGGATCTTCCTCGTGGCGCTTCGCGATCCCGAGGGCAGGACCGAGGTGCTTGAGGCCCACGGCGATGGCAACGCAGCCGAAGCAGCGCTCCTCCAGCGTCTGGTCGCACGCATCCGCGCCGTCGATCCGGATGTCATTGAGAACCACAACCTGCACGGCTTCGACCTGCCGTTCCTCGCCCGCCGGGCGCAACGGCTCGGCGTACCCCTGGCGCTAGGACGTGCCGGCGCACCGGGCCTGAGACAGCGTCCCGCCTCACGAGGGGCCACTCCCGGACGGGACTCGGCGGGGCGCGCTTCCGACCCGATGCGCCGCTCGCGGTACACGGTCCCCGGCCGCGAGCTGATCGACACCTTGGACGCCGTGCTGCGGCACGACTTCGCAGCTCGGGAGCTGCCAGGTCACGGGCTCAAGGCTGTCGCGCGGCACCTCGGGCTCGCGGGCCCGGAGCGGGAGCACATTCCGGGAGCCCGGGTGTATGAGGTCTACCGGAGCGACCCCGAGCGCGTGCGGCGCTATGCCCGTGACGACGTGACGGAGGCCGCGGGCGTCGCGCGCATGCTCGGGGGGGCGGCCTTCGCGCTCGCTCGCATGGCACCGCGCCGTTATGAGCGCCTCGCGGATGCGGGCCCCGCCACCGGTGTGTTGGATCCCCTCCTCGTGCGCGCCTACGTCCGAGCAGGGGCCGCGCTGCCCGCGCACGAGGAAGGTGACGGGACGCCCCACAGCGGAGCCGCGCTCCACCTGTTCGCCACGGGCGTGGCTCGGCACGTGGTGAAGGCCGACGTCGCGAGCCTGTACCCCTCGCTGATGCGCGAGTACCGGATAGGGCCACGGAGGGATCGGCTCGGTGTGCTGCTCGCGCTGGTCGACCGGCTCGTGGAGCAGCGGCTGGCGGCCAAGGCGCGGGCACGTGCCGCGGCGCCCGGCTCGCCGGAACGGCACACCCACGAGGCGCTCTCGGCGGCGATGAAGATCGTGGTCAACTCAGCCTACGGCTACCTCGGCGCAGTGGGCCTCACGCGCTTCGCGGATGTGCACGCCGCCAATGAGGTGACGCGGCGCGGGCGCGAGGTGCTGGCGCTCCTGTGCCGCGAGCTGGCACAGCGCGGCGTCACGCTGCTGGAGGCGGACACCGACGGCGTGTACTTCGCCGTACCAGAGGACTGGCGCGAAGCCGACGAGCGCCGGGTGGTCTCCGAGGTCGCCGCCTTGCTGCCACCGCGTGTCCACCTCGAGTTCGATGGACGCTATGCGGCAATGCTCTCGCACGAGCCGAAGAACTACGCGCTCCAGCCCTACGACGGGCCCCTTGTCCTGCGCGGCGTGGCGTTCCGCTCCAGTCGCGCGGAGCCCTTCGGCGAGGACTTCCTGCGCCGGGCGCTGCGCCTGCTCCTCGAGGGGGATATCCCGGGCGTGAGAGAGGTCTATGTCACGACGGTGACCGCGCTGCGCCGGCGGGCGGTCCCGACCCTCGAGGTGACGGCACGTGTCCGGCTGACGAAGACTCCGGCGCAGTACCTCGCCACGCGGGGACGCAGGCGTGAGCTGACCTACGAGGCCGTGCTGGCGAGCGGGAGGACCCACTGGGCTACCGGCGAGCACGTTCGGATCTATCGAGCCGTGGGAGGACGCGCGGGGCTGCTGCCCGATCCGGATGCGGACGACAATACCGGAGCTGTGAGCGATCCTCGGGACTATGACATCGATTTCTATGTCCGACTGCTGCGTGAGACGTTCGCAGCCCGACTGGTGCGAGGGTTGACCCCCGAGGACTTCGCGGCGGTGTTCGCGGACCCTGGACAGCCCTCCCTCTTCGCACCGTCGCTGACCCAGGCCCGGCCGATCCTCACCGTGCTGAACGAGGGCATACTCCCTCTCCCTCTGGGAGAGGGCGGGGGGTGAGGGTAATCGTCACTCGCGCATCACCCCTTGGCCTGGCCCGCATCCACTCCGTGTCTCCATTCCCAGCCAGGAACACGGGTCAGGAACACGGGAAGGAAATACCCTCACCCTGGCCCTCTCCCAGAGGGAGAGGGGACATCCACGGTGGGTGCGGAGTAACGCACTGTAAAGAGCGCCGCGGCGGGATCGCTCTCCTGATTGCCCACGGCCCGCTGCGGCGTCCACGCGGCTACACCCACCTGCCGCCCGTCTGGACTGAACCGCACCCGGCGCACGGACCAGCCAAACCCGCGCTCGGCCACCGGAGTCTCCTGACCCTCGCGCCACACGTAGAGCCGCTTGTCCCAGCCACCGCTCGCCAGCGTACGTCCGTCCGGGGAGATGCCCACCGAGGCCACCACGCCCCGGTGCTGCGTCCACTTACGAAGCACCTGGCCAGAAGCCGCGTCCACCACCGCCGCGGCGTTCCACTCGGCGGGCGGCTCAATGAGGCCCTTCTTCTCGCGCTCGTAGACGGTGCGGTTGCGCTCGGCCTTGGACTCGGAGAAGGCCACGCCCAGGCGGCGCCCAGCCCCATCCACGGAGACGTCGTTGACGTGTGCCGGGAAGGCGAAGTCCGCACGCGGGGCGAGCACCAGTCCCCGCTCCTCCTGCGGCGCCACCTGAGCGGGCGCCTTCAGGGTGAGAACCGCCTCGCCCGTGGCGTCATCGAAGGCCACGCCCACGCGCTCGGAGAAGGGCGCGCCCAGCACGCCGGACACGCCCGGAGGCAGGCACGCGTCACACACCGCCACGTCCACCCCGTCCAGCTCCAAGCCCTTGAAGCGCAGGTGCTGACCACGGACCACCCTCGCCAGTGAAGTGCCAAGCGCCGTGGGCAGTGACACCGTCTCCTGCACGAAGGCGGTGTCGATGCCCGCCATCGCCGCCGCCTGCGTCCCGAGCACAATGGCGGGGGTGCGCGCATCCAGCGCGAACGCCACCGGCGCCTTGCCATTCACAATCCCCGCCACCACGGCATGGCCCCCACGCCGCTCGAAGCGCAGCCGCGTCTGCTCCTTGCGCAGCGCCTCTTCGCGCGAGTCGAAGACCCGCAGGTGCTTGTCCCAGCTCCCCGAGTACAGCGTCCCCTCCTGAGAGAAGGCGAGCGCGCTCACCCGGTTCGCGTGGGGCCGCACCTCGAAGGAGAAACCCAGGTCCGCCACGCGCAGCACGGTGACGAGCCCCTGGGTACTGCCCACCACGAGGTAGCGCCCAGAAGGATGGAAGGCCACCGCGGTGAGCGGCTCGTCGGTGCGCAGGCTGGCCTTCTGCACGCCGGTGGCCGCATCAAAGAGGCGCACCACTCCGTCCCAGCCCGCGCTCGCCACCAGCGAGCCATCCGGCGAGAAGGCCAGCGCCTCCACGTCAAACTCGGAGGAGTTGAGGACCGTGTTCGCCACGGGCCTCGGCGTGGGCCGCAGCGTCCACAGGGCGAGCAGGTACTCGCGCGCGCCCATGTGCGAATAAGCCACGCGCGAGGCGTCCGGCGAGAAGGCCAGCGTCCAGACGAAGTCCTTGCGGTCAAGGACGGCGCCATCCTCGAGGCCCACCACCTCACCCGCGAGAAACGCCCCCGGCGTGGACTCCAGCCGGGAGACCAGGTCCGGAGCGAGGGCCGGCGCTGCATGCTGACAACCCGCGAGCGCCAGCCATCCCACCACCACCAGCGCGCGCGGCGCGGAAATGCTCACGAGCCCCCCAGCGCCGCCGTCTTGTCCTGCTGCACCTCGTTGACGCCCTTGCTGTCCACGGACAGGAGGAACAGGGGCTTGCGCGCCTCGCGCTTCTCGTCGAAGGCCGTCTTGCCGGTGGCGCCGTCGAAGTCCTTCAGGTTGGCCAGCGACTCGCGGAACTCACCGCGGCTCTGCGGAGGCTGCTTCGAGTCAAGCAGCTGGCGCACCATGCGTGCCGAGTCGTAACCGTAGGCCTCCAGCAGGCTCGGGTCCGCGTTGTACTCCTTGCGGTAGGCCTTCACGAAGCGCTGCGTGGCCGGCCGCTGCGAGTCCACGAAGAAGCCATCCACGTACACCGAGCAGGTGACGAACTTACCGCCGCGCTCGACGAGCTCCGGCAGGCCGCTGGCGCCCTTGGCGCTGCTCCACGCGTTGGTGCCCAGCAGCATCACCGTCTTGAGGTCCTTCTTGCCCGTCGTCTTGCGGATGCGCTCCAGGTCGCGCGCGTCGCACGCGTTGGTGACGATGTCCTCCACCGCCAGCGCCGGAGCCACCAGGCTCACCCGCTTCCACTCGTCGGGGATGAAGATGGCGTCGAAGTCGACGATGGGCTCCACGTTGCCCTTCATCTTCTCCATGGCCTTGCGCTTGCGGAACGCGTCCTGGCCGGTGGTCTGCTGCTGCACCTCGCGCACGCCCTCGACGTAGTCGAGCCGGTCCTCCAGGTAGTAGCGGCCCACCAGCTTCTTGGCCTCACTGGTGAAAGTCGTCTGATCGTGGTCGTACGTCTCCGCGCCGCGCACCTGGCCACCGTTCTGCACCACGTGGTCCCAGAAGTCGTTGGCCAGCTCCACCCCGTAGGGGAGGTTGGGATAGAGCATCGCGAAGCTCTTGAAGCCCTTCTGCTTCATCGCGAAGTCGGCGATGGCACGCGCCTGCGCCGAGTTCGTCAGCATGTTGCGGAAGATGAAGGGGCCAATGTCGGTGATGTCCTCCTGGCGCGTGAGCGTGAGCAGCGGCACCTGGAGCTCCTCGGCCAGCAGCGCGGCGCGCCGGGACTCATCCGAGGTGATGGGGCCCAGCACGGCGATGGCGCCCTCGTCGAAGGCGAGCTGCTCCAGGGCCTGCCCGGTGACGTTCACATCGCCCTGCGTGTCCTTGACGACAAGCTCCACGTCACTGCCAGCCAGCGCCAGCTTCACGCCGCGCAGCACCGCCTCGCCCACCGCCTTGTACTTGCCGGACATGGGCAGCAGCACGCCCACCGTCTTGGAGCGCACCTCCACGCGCCGGGTGGCACGCGCCAGCAACTCACGGGCCTGGCCGGCGAACGGGTGGTTGGGCGCCTCCGCGAGGAAACGGTTGAGCGTCTCCTCCAGCCGCGTCCAGTCACGCAGGTGGTAGTAGATACGCGCCAGCTTGAAGCTCAGCACCGGCCAGGAGGGGTTGGACGGAGACAACTCCTCCATCACCCGCGCTACGTCCATGAAGCCCGCGCGGCCCTCCACCAACTGCTGCACCCGAGCCACCGCGGCCTGCTGCGCCTCAGGCGTCCGCGCGTTGCCCGCCAGGTCCACGGAGATTTGAAGCGCCTGGCCGAAGAGGCCCGCCTTCTCCGCGGCCTGGGCGGCTTGCTCGAGCAGCTGCGTGCGCTCGTCGCCCTCGGCGTTCTCCGCGAGGCTGAAGAGCATCTGGTACGCGTCGCGGTAGGCACCCACTTCCAGCGCGGCACGGCCCAGCTTGCGCTTGGCGTCCGGGGCCTGCGGGTGGAGCGGATTCTCGAAGAGCAGCTCGTTGAAGCTCTTGCGCGCGTTGGCGTAGTCCTGCGAGTCGTAGAAGAGCACGCCCGCTCGGTAGAGGGCCTCCTGGCCGGCGGTCGTCTCCGGGTACGCCTTGCGTACGGCGAGGAAGGACTCGGCGGCCTGCTTGCGGGGCGCCGTCTCGGCCTGCGCGATGGCCTGGGAAAGGGCCCTGTCGGCCTGCTCGTCCTGGCGGGCCTTGATGGTGGGCTTCTTCGGGAAGGGATCTCCCTGGGGCACGTCATCGCGTCCCTGCTGGGACGAGGGGGAACCCGAAGAATGGCCCGGGGAAGAGCCACCGCCCACGGCGGAAGGCGTCTTGCAGGCGGTCATCAGCAACGTCAGCGCAACCAGCAGTGCGCGGCGCGGAGAGGAGCGGACATCCATGGTGTGGGTGTGCATAGCAGTGGGGCGCGTCTCCGTCGACAGCCGAGCGGAGGGAAGATTCCCCCCGTCGGCCGATGGGTCCTGCAGCAGACGTGCCGCCCGGGAGCCCCGAAGAGCCGGGACACCACCCCGGACGGCGTGGGTCCCAGACCACGGCGGTGTGGGCCCGTGTACTCGCCTGCCTGGAGGGCAATGAGGAGGGCCCCCTCCGGCCTTGGTTGCGTGGTCCCCTCGCCGTCCCAAACGTCAAGGCTTGGACTTTCTCACCCAGGAGCGAGCCATGGCAGGCGATCAGAAGCTGCGGGAGGGCTACGGGAGCACGAGCGAGCAGCGACAACGCAACCTGGAAGGTGACGCCTTTGAGGAGCGGGCCCCGCATACGCCCGAGGAGAGCGAGGCGGCGCGCGGCTCCGCGGACAAGGGAGGGCACGTGGTACACGTGGAGGCCCTGCCAGAGCCGCTCGATGTCAGCCAGGTGCGCCCCGATACGCTCTCGGCGCCCGAGCTGTCCCAGCCGGGGATTCACCCGGGAATGCTCGTCCGCAGCCGCGAGGGCGAGCCCCTTGGACGGGTCCTCTCCGTGGATGGCGACGGGTTCGTGCTCGAGCGCAGGATCGTCGTCACGCGCGAGCACCGGATGCGCCTCGAGGAGATCCACGCGGTGGATGAGCACGGCATCGTGCTCGAGCAGGCCTCTGCACAGTCACGCCACGGCCTGGAGGCTACGGACCTCGTGGAGGTCTTCTGGTCCGCGAGACGCGCGCGCGATGAACAGAAGCCCCTGAACGAGCGGATGGAGCCGGAGACGCTCACCGCACCGCGGGTGGCCACGACAAAGCATGCCGAGGCCTATCCCCTCCAGGTGGAGCGAGGCACGGTCCGCTCACCCCGCTACGTGCCGATGTCCGAGGAGCCCACGCACCAGGCCGGCAACGCCGAAGTGGAGCCCCCTACCCCGCCGCTCGGGACTTCGGCGTCGGCGTCGGCGAAGGACACCGCGTCGAAGCGCAGGACACGCGGGTCCTGGAGCCGGACGGTGCGCCTGCCTCGCGCCGAGCTCGTGAGGCATTACGCGACCCATCCCCTCGAAGCAGCCACCACGCTCCTCGACAGGCTGCGCGGAGGCAAGCACGGCTCCCGGCACTGATGCGCAAGGCCCTGGGGACGACCCGGGTGACGACGACCCTCACCCCCCGCCCTCTCCCAGAGGGAGAGGGAGTTGCTAGGCGTTCATGAAGGCGGAGGTCATCGTCGCCGCCACGGGCGCCGGAGTCGGAGTCAACGACACCCTGCGAGGTTGCAGAGCACGCCGCAGCTTGGCCACCAGCACGTCCGGGTTGACCGGGTACGTGAGGACATCGTCCGCGCCCGCATCCAGCCCGGCCTCCACCAGCCCCGGGTCCTCCGCGGGTGCCAGCACGAAGATGGGCAGCGAGGCCGTCTCCACGACAGAGCGCAACGCGCGGGTGAGCGAGGCCCCGTCCCCATCCGGCAGCCGCGAGGCCACCACGAGCGCCTGACTGCCCTGCGACAGCAGCGTGCGGACCCGGGCCGCGGAGTCGGCGAGCACCACCCGCACCCCATCCGCGAGGAAGCGCGCCTGGAGCGCCGAGGCGCGCGCCGTGTTGGGCTCGGCGAGCACCACCGTGTGCGAGGCCCTGTCGCCCAGCACCAGCTCCATCACCTCCGCGGAGAGCGCCTCCAGGGCCACTCCCGGCAACCGGCTCTCCGCGCGCAGCTTCACGAGCGCCTGCGACGCGCTCGATGCCACCAGCGTGGCCGTCCCCGCCACCTCGAGCAGCGACACGGCCGCAGCCAGGGCCAGCGTGGCCTTGTTGGCGCTCTCGGTGAGCGGCGGCGCCTCCCGAGTACAGGCCCCAATGAGGCTGGCCAGCTCGCCCGCGTCGCGGCCGAGAATGGCTCGCACCGCCTCGCACGAAGGCCGCGAGAAGCGCTCACTCGACTCCTGGAAGGCCGCGAGCGCCAGCGCATAGGCCACCGCGGAGGCCCTCTCGGCTTCCGCGCACCCGGCCCCCAGTCGCCGGGCCACACGCCGGGCCAGCTTGGCGAGCGAGGCCCCCTGCACCCCGACTCCCCCGAGCGCCGCGAGCGCCGCATCCACCACGCGCGCATGCAACCGCGACGCGCGGCCCAGCGGACCCGCCTCACCCCCGAGCGCCTCGGCCAGCGAGGGCAACACGCGCACCTCCACCGAGGGCGCTACCCGCATCAGCCTCGACACCACCGAGGGCGCGTCCGGGACGGTGTCCGCGGCCACCAGCGCCACCTCGGTGCCACCGAGCGCCACCGCCCTCTCCACGTCCGCGGCGCAGCTGCCGGAGGCCGCCACGCCCTGCCGTGTGAACAGCCGCACCGCCGCCTCGCGCAGCTCCACGTCATCCGACACCACCAGCATGGTGCGAGCCAACGAGGCAGGCGCAGGCGTCGCGGGCGCTGACTCGGGCACGGGTGGAGGCGACGCGGGCGGTGGCGCGGGAGCCGCCGCGACTTCCTCGAAAGCGGACTCGTCCAGCATGCGCTCGCGCGTGCGGGTGTGCTTGTCAGCGTAGGGCGTGACACCCGACGGTGTCGTCGCCGCGCCCGCCATCGGCATCATGCTGGACCAGTCATCCATCTGGTCCGGATCATCTCCCCGGTAGAAGCGGCCAATGGCGCGACGGATGGCGCCCTCGGTGGCGTAGATGCCGCGCACCGGGCAGCCGGTGATGAACTTCAGCTCGTCCAGCCGCGCCAGATCGCGCGGCTCGCGCATGGCGCACACCAGCTCCTTGGACTGCTGGGTCACCGGCACCGCCTCGAGCCGCTCGGCCTTCTCCAGCGGCAGCAGCCCCAGCAGCGCCTTGGGCACCGGCATGGTGCGCAGCACCTGGTCCGCGATGAACGGGATGCCCGCCTGCTCGCCCAGGGCGCGAACCACGTCCTCCTCGGAGATGAGCCCCTCGGCGACGAGCAGCTCACCAATGCGTCCCCCGGTGCGCTTCTGCCGCTCCAGCGCGCCCCTGAGCTGCGTCTCCGATAGCTTGCCGGCGGCCACCAGCATCTCCCCCAGCTTGCGGCGCGGCGCGCGCATCACACGCGTGGGAGGGGACACGGAGAGCGAGGAGCCCACCCCCGTCTGCGTCACCGTGCGAGCACCCGGTGACACAGTCCCCGCCTGGGTGGCGGGCAGGGCCCCTGTGCGCGCGCTCGCGGGCAGCGGCGGCGGCACCTGCATCGAGAGGGAGGTGCCCCCACGCACCTCGGGAGGCGGAGGCGGAGGCTGCATCCGACCCGGGTCCGTCACGGTCCGGATGGGCGTGGCGGGCGTGCCCGGACGAGGTCCCCCTGGGAACGGCGGGCGCGAGCGCACCGAGGTGAGCGTCTGCGGGCGCTGCAGCCCCGCGTCCGAGCCGAGGCGGATCTCCTCGCCGCGCACCTCCCCGGAGCCATCCAACGGCGAGTGGCGCCCAGGGAAGCAGCGGGCGAAGAGCGCCGCCACGTCCTGCGGGCCCACGCGCAGCCGGTGGTCGAAGAGGAAGTTCTGCAGCGCGTCCGAGATGTCACGTGCCCGGTGGAAGCGCGCCGAGGGCTCCGGAGCCAGTGCCCGGGTGACGATGCTCCACAGCGCCGGAGGCACGCCCGGCACCGGCGCGAGGCTCTTCACGTCAAACTGGGCAATCTGGCGCAGCGTCTGGAAGTAGTCCGTGCCACCGAAGAGCTGCTTGCCGGCGAGCAGCTCGTACAGCATCAGGCCAATGAGGAAGAGGTCCGCGCGCTGATCCACCTCGGCGCCCTTCACCTGCTCTGGCGCGAGGTAGCCCGCCTTGCCCTTCACCACGCCCACCTGGGTGCCGTTCTGCGCGTTGGCCGCCTTGGCGATGCCGAAGTCCGCCAGCTTCACCTCGCCGCTGGCGGCCACCATCACATTGGACGGGTTGACGTCGCGGTGGATGATGTTGAGCGGCCGGCCCGCCGCGTCCGCGCGCCCGTGCGCGTAGGCGAGCCCCTCCGTCACCTGCTGGACGATGAAGCACACCTCGCGCAGCCCCAGCGGCACCTGGGTGGACGCCGAGCCCCGCTGCAGCGCCCGGAGGTTCTCCCCGTCCACGAACTCCATCACCATGTAGTACTGGCCGCTGATGGAGCCCAGATCGAAGACCTGCACCACGTTGGCGTGCTGGAGGCAGACCGTCAGCTTGGCCTCGCGCAGGAACAGCTCCACGAACTCCCGGTCCTGCGCCAGCGACGGGAGGATACGCTTGACGGCCACCGGCTTCTCGAAGCCCTCGGCTCCGACCACCTTGGCCAGGAACACCTCCGCCATCCCGCCGGCCGCGAGCTTGCGGATGAGTCGGTATGTGGCCATGCCGGCACCTCCACCATCTCCCTAGGTTGCGTGCTCCGGTATGCGCACGGGGGGATGCCTTGGTGAGTGCCCTTCGCTTCCGGACGCGGTGAACGTCCACCTGCTGGCATTCGGACGACACATCGCACCCCTGAGGCGTTCACGGGTGGTCAACGGCCTCCGACTTGGGGGACGGTGGGGCCCTCTGCGGCACGGGGAGAGCTAGCGGTACATGCCCCTTCATTCAGACGCTTCTCGCGGTGGGCACGTGTCCGGCTGGCTCGGAAAATTAAAGAGGGCCGCAGGTGGAGTCCCTAGACCCTCACCCCGGCCCTCTCCCAGAGGGAGAGGGTGCTCGGAACCCGAGACACCCTCTTGTCAGCCGAAGAGCTCTCGCACCTTGTCGAAGAAGTTCTTCGACTGCGGATGCGCATCCTCTCCGCTCAGCTCCGCGAACTTCTCCAGCAGCTCGCGCTGCTTCGAGCTCAGCCCCGTCGGCGTCTCCACAATGACGCGCACGTGCTGGTCTCCTCGCTGCCCACTGTGCAGGTGCGGAATGCCCTTGCCCTTCAGCCGGAACACCTTCCCCGACTGAGTCCCCTCGGGCACCGTCATCTTCACCTTCCCGTCCAGCGTGGGCACGTCAATCTTCGCCCCCAACGCCGCCTGCGTGAACGAGATGGGCACCTCGCAGAACACGTCGTAGTCCTCGCGCTGGAAGAGCGGGTGCTCCCGCACGATGACCGTCACATACAGGTCGCCCGGAGGTCCGCCTCGGTCTCCCGGCTCGCCCAGGCCCGTCAGCCTCACCCGCGTGCCGTTGTCCACGCCCGGCGGGATGTTCACCTCGATGACTTCCTCGCTCGGCACCTTGCCCGAGCCCCGGCACTTGTTGCACGGGTCCGGCACCACCGCGCCCGTCCCACCGCAGTCCGTGCACGGCCTCGACACCGCGAAGAAGCCCTGTGTGAAGCGCAGCTCGCCCGAGCCACCGCACGTGCCGCACGGCTTCGGCGCCGACGCGCTCTTGCTTCCCGTGCCGCTGCACGTGTCGCACTTCTTCGGACGCGGAATCGGTACCTTCGGACGGCAGCCGAACGCCGCCTCCTCGAAGGAAATCTCCAGGTTGAAGCGCAGGTCCGAGCCCCGGTTGCTCACCCGGCCTCGGCCACCTCCTCGCCCACCGAAGATGTCTCCGAAGATCTCCCCGAAGATGTCGTTGATGTTGACGCCCTGGAACCCGCCACCGAACGGATCTCCCCCCGCGGCGCCGCCCACGCCCGCATGGCCGAAGCGGTCGTACCGCGCTCGGCGCTCCGGATCGCTCAGCACCTCATAGGCCTCGGAGGCTTCCTTGAACTTCTCCTCCGCATCCTTGTTCCCGGGGTTCCGGTCCGGGTGGTACTGCAGGGCCACCTTGCGGAAGGCGCTCTTCAGCTCCTGCGCTGAGACGCTCTTCTGGACGCCCAGTACCTCATAGTAGTCGCGCTTCTGGCCCGCAGCCGCTGGCATTGCGTTCAAACCCCTGGATTTATTGGACTTTCTACGTCCGCGTCATCTTCGGAACCACTATAACGCAGGCGAGAGGCCCGGCAATCCAGGCCCGCCCCACTTCAGGGGCGGGCCTCCGGGGTCGAACATTCCATACGAAGGGCTTAGACCGTCCAGACCCGGTTGGCCGTCAGCTCCATGCGAGCGAGCCGGCGTTTGAGCACCGGATCG
Source organism: Archangium minus (assembly GCF_044360475.1). Taxonomy (NCBI): domain Bacteria; kingdom Pseudomonadati; phylum Myxococcota; class Myxococcia; order Myxococcales; family Archangiaceae; genus Archangium; species Archangium minus. The sequence continues at coordinate 1,403,703 of NZ_CP043494.1, read as the reverse complement.
ATCGCTCCCCGGCTCGAGGCCCACTTGGGCACCACGAAGTGCAGCTCCGCGTTGTAGAGCTTGGCGGCGCTGGACAACAGGCTCCAGCGGTTCTCCGTGGCAGGGTCCTCCACCATGCTGGGCGTGACGATCTCCAGAATGATGGGTGTGCGCCCCGAGTCGGACTGACGGCAGGTGAAATCCGGCCGATGGTCCTCGATCGTGCCCGAGAGAACGGGCGGTGGCATGAAGCCGGGCAGCCGGGCTTTGATGTCCGTGCAGCCGATGGTTCTGAAGTACTCCGCCATCAGCCACAGGAGCCGGCGACGCTCTTCATCCTCGACCACCGGCTCACAGCCCGGACTGAACAGCGCCTCTTTCCCAGTGTTGGTGTTGTCCATGGCTAGCGAAAAGCTGGCGGCCCCTTCCCGTTGGAGCAATGAAAGGGCCTACATGGAGCACCTGACGGGCAGCAGAGCAGCCAGGCGGGCTTCAGGCTTTGCCGTACAGCTCACACGGTGAGAAAGTGCACGCTTCGCCGTGGCCCCTCGACCATCCCCGAACGTCTATCCCCGCCTGTTGGGCTACGTCCGCCCCTACCGGCGCCTGTTGCTGGCCGGCCTGGCGGCCTCGCTCGTCGCCGCCGGCGCCACGTCCGCCTATGCCTTCCTGGTAGGTCCCCTGCTGCGCGCTGTCCTCACGGGTCAGCCGGTGGAGCTCGCCGGCGTCACGCTGCCCGGAGCGCGCATGCTCGGCGTGCTGCCGCTGCTCGTGGTGGCGGTGGCAGCGGTGAAGGCGACGGCGGGCTTCCTCCAGGGCGGGTGGATGCAGCGACTGGGGCAGCGGGTGATGGCGGACCTGCGGGCCTTCCTGTACTCGAGGCTGCTCGCCCAACCCCCCGCATTCTTCGAGCGCCAGCACTCGGGCGAGCTGCTCACCCGCTTCACCGCGGACGTGCCGCTGGTGGAGTTTTCAGTCACGCAGGCGCTGTCCTCGTACGTGAGGGATGGGCTCCAAATCCTCGCGCTGCTCACCACCTGCCTGCTCATCGACGCGAAGCTCTTCCTGCTCACCTTCGTGGTGATGCCGCTCACGGTGCTGCCCGTGCGCAGCTTCGCGCGCTCGCTGAAGAAGGTGGCCAACCGCTCGCAGACGAGCCTGGGTGCCCTCACCGCGCTCACCGGGGAGCAGCTGCAGGCGCTGCCCGTGGTGCAGGCCTACGGGGGCGCGCCCCGAGCGCTGGAGGCCTTCGAGGTCGAGTCGGCGCGCTACCTCGGGGAGATGCGTCGCTCGCTCTTCCTGCGTGGCGCGTACAGCCCCACGGTGGAGGTGATGGGGATTCTGGGCGCGGCGGTGGCGGTGTCCTGGGGCGCGCGCGCCATCTCCGGAGACCCGTCACTGTCCGGGCGCCTGCTGTCCTTCATCGCCGCGACGCTGCTCCTCTACCAACCGGTGAAGTCGCTCAGCGGCACGCTCTCGCAAGTGATCACCGGGCTGGTCGCCGCCGAGCGCCTCTTCGCGATGGCAGACGCGCCGGTACCACCGGACGAAGGTGAGCAGGCCGGGCCTCTCACCCAAGCACTGACGCTCGAGGGCGTGCGCGCCACGTACCCCGACGGCCGCGAGGCGCTGCGCGGCGTGGATCTCACGGTGCCCGCGGGCGCGAGGGTGGCGCTGGTGGGGTCCTCGGGCGCAGGCAAGACGACGCTCTTCTCCGTGCTGCTCGGCTTCATGCCTCCGAGCGGCGGCACGGTGCGCTGGGACGGCACGCCGCTGTCCGCGCTTCAGCAGTCCAGCGTGCGCGCACAGATGGCCTGGGTGCCGCAGGAGCCGGTGCTCTTCTCGGGCAGCGTGCGGCACAACCTGCTGCTGGCTCGGCCCGACGCCACCGATGCCGACATCTGGGAGGCCCTGCGGCTGGCCCACGCCGCGGACTTCGTGAACGCCCTGCCCGGCGGCCTCGACGAGCCGGTGGGCGAGCGCGGCGCGCGCCTCTCGGGCGGACAGCGCCAGCGCCTCGTGCTCGCCAGGGCCTTCCTGCGCCGGCCCTCGGTGCTGCTGCTGGATGAGCCCACCAGCGCGTTGGATGCCCAGAGCGAAGCCGCGGTGGGCGCGGGCCTGGCGGCGCTGATGAAGGGACGCACGGTGCTCGTCATCGCTCACCGGCTCTCCACCGTGCGCGACGCGGACCTCATCGTCGTCCTGGACGCCGGCCGAGTGGTGGAGGCAGGCACCCACGCGGAACTCTCTGCCCGCGGGGGGCGTTACGCCCAGTTGCTCGGCGAGGGTGCTGTCGCCGCCTGACAGCCAGCCAGCGACTGAACGCCTGCCCTCCTGCCTGGCCTTCAACCTGACGTCCGTGCCTTTCGTTCACGGCCAGTCAAGCAATTCGTACTAGAGTGCCAATTCTGGAATTCCGGGTGCGGACCGTATACTCCCCCACCATGCTGTTCCCCACCCGGCTGAACACCCTCCCAGGATTGATGCTCGCCCCCTTGCCATTGGTCGCGGTGGGAGGCGCCGGGCTCGGCTTCATCTCATTCGTTGGCGGTCGAGCCGCCGTGTGGCGCCTGGCGGATGCAGCGGGGCCCTACAGCCTGCTGATGGCGATGGGGGTGCTCGCGGTGACGCTCATGCTCGCGGCGTTGCTGGGCCGGAGCCCCTCGGGGCGGCACGTGCCGCTGGTGGTGCTGATGGGACTCGCCACGCTGCCATGGCTGCTGGGGATCGCCGGCACGCAGGAGGCGATGGAGAAGGTGCTGGCGGCGCTGCCGGACGCGGGGAGTGGGAATGCGCTCACCGCGCTCGTCGCGGGCACGGGTGAGGCGATGGTGACGCGCCTGCTGGGCGCCTGGATGAGCGCGGCGCTGCTGGTCTGCGTGGCGGTGGGCCTCGTGCTGCTGCGCGCGCCGGCCGTGCGCAGGGGAGAGGATGCCGGGATACTGCTGGGCGCTGTGCTGAGCCTGATGTTGGGGGGCATCGCGCTCCTGGTGGCGCTCGAGGCCCACCAGCTCTTCGAGCTGCTCACCCCGCTGGCCACGCGGTCCCCGGAGCTGCAGGCCGGGCTCATCACCCAGGGCATGGAGAAGCTCGAGTGGATGCAGGAGCTGCGCGCGGCCTCGCTAGGCGCCCTGGCAGTCCTGGCCGCCACGCTCATCGGCTGGAAGTTCTTCCTCCGCCCGGAGAGCGTGCGCCGATGGATGGGGAACCTCCTGCTCGTGGGGCTCGCCGCGCTCGTGCTGCTGCTGGATGCGCTTCCGATGCAGCTCGCCGCCAGGGGCGTCCGGGAGGCGGGCGTCTCGCGCACCCTGCTGCCCATGGTGCTGCGCCAGAACCCGACGAACGCGCGCTCGGCCGCGCCCCGCTCCAGACCCACCTCCCCGGTCCCTCTCATCCGGTTCGAGAAGTGAGGGCGCGGCCCGCCTGGTCCAGAGTCTTCAGAGCAGCCAGAACAGCATCGCCACGCCCAGCACGAGGCCCAGCCCGAGGACGATGAGCATGGTCAGCCCCTCCGTCTTCTGCCTGCGGAGCATGACCGGGTCGATGACAGGGTCGATCACGGGGTTGATGGAGGCAGGGGTGGGCATCGAGGGCGACGTCTCGGCCACAGGAGTGGGCGCCTGGGGCGGGGCCACGGGCGCCGGAGCAGCGGGCGCTGGCGCGACGCTGGCGGCACCTCCGGCGAGCACAAGGCCCTGGCGCGCGAGCGCGAGCACCCGCTGGATGTGGAGGATGTAGCGGTCCTCGCCCTGGTAGTCCTCGAGGGCGAGCGCGGCGCGCAGCATCCGGGCGGGGACGGGCTGGGCGTCCGGGTGGACGACGCTCGCCTCTGTGCGCACAGCGCCCACCTGCTCCACACGTCCGGTGCGCAGGCCCACGCCGCTCATCCAGACACAGTGCTCGCCCAGCAGCGTCAGCTCCTGGCGTTGCACGCGACCCTCTCGGTCAACGAAGGAGAGCAGCTCCGCGCCCTGGGGGGACAGGTGCCAGACGGAGCGCTGGCCGTCATCACCGGGAGGCCCTTCCACCGGGCGCGCCTCGTACAGCGCCAGGACTGCGGCCTTCACTCTCTCCGACGACGGTTCGCTCATGTGCGGGGGACGAGCCTAGGGTCTGACGAGCGGAAACGGAAGGGCTCGGGCATGCCACTGTCTCCCTGGCCGGTTCCCCCCGGGCAACCCGGGCCACGGGGCGGCGGCGTTCCTATGGTTCCTCAGGAGGAACCCCCTCATGGCGATCACCTATCCCGACCATCCCCTCGAAACGCCCTTCCAGGTGCCCCCCAACCGAACAGAGGTGACGGACGAGCCGGAGCCCCAGGGCTCGGGCTACGATCCCCGCTTCCCGGACGTGAGCTGGATTGGCACAGCCCAGCAGGGCGGGGGGCGGGTGCCGGAGGACTACGAATGGCCCACCAACCCCAAGGAGCACCAGGACGAGCTGATGGGCGAGTGGGCCCCCCCTCATTGAGCCACGTGCCTCCCCGGCGTCCGGGCGCTACGGTGCGTACCCCATGAGTCGCTCCCGTTCCAAACAGATGGAGTTCGTCCGCCACTTCGAGGGCGCGCAGGTGCTCGATGGGCTGTTGCAGCTCGCGGGCACCTCGCACGACAGCCTCACGGTGCTGGCACACATGCGGCAGGCCCACGCGGAGGGCCGCTCCTCGCAGGAGGTGATTCCCGACCTCTTCGAGCAGGAGCCGCGCTTCGAGTCCCCGGAGCTGGCGCGCCGCCTCTTCCAGAACCTGCTGGGCCTGTGGGACCTGGTGGAGGAAGGCAAGTCGGTGCGGCTGGAGGACGGTCCTCGGCCCCCGCGGCCCAAGAAGCAGAAGGTGGAGCCCCCGAAGCCCTTTGCCCCGGGAGAGCCGGACACGGCATTCGTGGAGGGGGCCTGGCGTTATCTGGAAGACGACGAGAAGGCGCGCACGCGGCTGCACGATGCGTTCGAAAACAAGCAGGACGCGTTGCTGGGCGCGCTTGACGACGCGGGGCTCACGGACGAAGGATACGGTGTCGCCCGCCACTTGCTCTTCGAGCTGCATGCCATGTTGGAGCTCGGTTGGCCGCAGGGGCTGGCGAGCGTGGCTCCCAGAGCGATGGAGGACCCGGGCACGGAGGCTCCGCCAGTGCCCACGGCCCTCGCCGCGTACGCGGACGAGGCGCTGTTCGAGGCGGAGCAGGACGAGGAGCATCCCCTGACACCCGAGGAGCTGGCGAAGGTCCGCACCCTGGTGAAGCGCGGCATGACGGCGCTGTGGAGTGCTCGGAAGGGAAAGTGACGAATGGCACGTGACAAGGACGACGATCGGGGCGGAGGGGGCTTCTCCGGAAAGCGGACGAAGAGCTGGCGGGAGATCGACGCTTCACGAGGCAAGGGCCGAGGCCACACCTCCCGGCAGGACGACCCGGCGCAGCAGCGCATCGAGCGCAGCGCGTCCTATCAGAAGTACAAGGCGGCGGCGGACGCGCTCTTCACGGGTGGCGAGCTGCCCGAGGGTCTGGCGAAGACCTTCGACCCGGACGGCAAGCGCAAGGCGCAGAAGCAGGCGATGCAGAAGCTGATGGAGTCCGCCGAGGACCCGCGCGCCTGGGCGACGGGCGTGGTGGAGTACCTGGAGAAGTACCCCGAGCTGCCGGAGGATCCGTACTTCCTGGACAGCCTGCTGGGCCATCCGCGAGAGCGAATCGTGGACAAGGCGCTGGGCAAGCTGGAGGGGCTGGAGGCGGAGGGCAAGCTGGTGAAGACGAAGGTGCCCAAGAGCCTGGACCAGCGGCTCAAGGGCATCGAGCTCACGAGCCTGGACCCAGACATGCAGAGCCGAGCCAAGGCACTGCGCGAAAAACTGCGAGTCTAAGCAACACCCAGAACAACCACCCCTCTCCCTTCGGGAGAGGGACAGGGTGAGGGTATCGAGGGCCCCAGGTTGAACCTGAGAGCCCCCGTCCAGGACTCACCGGTTGATGACAAACCCGCAGGCCGAGTCGAGCACCACCTTCGCGCCCGACAGCGCCTTCAGCAGCCGGTCATAGTGCAGCTGCTCGGCGGCAAGCTGCGACTCCACGGCCTTCTCCTCCAGGCCCTGGTGCGTGAGCGACAGCTTCATCCGCTCCAGCGCAGCATCACGCTCGGCCTCAATGGCCTTACGAGCCCGCGTCTGCAGCTTCGCCATCTCCGCCTCGGCGGCCTTCTGCGCCACCGGCACGCCCTGCTCCACGAACGAACCGAAGCCCGGGAAGACGCGCAGCAGCTCATCGCCCTTGAGCGGCTTGCCCTCGGCCTCCAGCGCGGGCAGCACGGCCGAGTCCGCCTTCGGACCCGTGGGGCTCTCCACCACCGCAACATGAACCAGCGTGCGCTCCAAGAAACGAGCGAGCTGACGGCTCGGCACGCGAGCACCCGGCGAGGTGTCCTCCGGCTCCGGCAACTGCACGTGGTAGAGCAGCTCCACGCCCTTGGCCTTCATCGGCCCACGCTTCTCAATGAAGCGCGCCCCGCTGCGCCCATAAGGGCCGTCCCGCAGAAAACCAAACAGCGCCTCGACGATGGGGTGACCCGTCGCGAAGTACTCCAGCTCCTCGGCCTCCACCGCGGTGTCGCGCCAGAAGGTGCCCAGCACCGTCCGGTCCTCGTTGATGTCGATGCCCGGCAGGCCCTCCACCTTCAGCGCGTGGCCGAACTGGAAGGCGCACTGGAACGCATCCACCTGCTCGTCCGTGTCCACGCCGATGCCCACTCGGCGCGCCAGCTCCGTCACCGTCTCCTCGAGCCGCTCGTCCAGGTCACGCGCCACGCTCCACAGACCCTCCTCGAGGCTCGACTCCTCTTCCTCGTCGGCCTCCACGCCCATGCGCTCCTGGGCGCGCGTCACCAGCCGAGCCACCGCCTCGCGGTCGAACGAGCGGATGTCCAGCAGCGGATCATACGCGCGCTTCACCTGCGCCCGCGCCGCCTCCACCTTCTCCTTCAGCTCCGAGGCATACGCCACACGTGACTCGCGCGGCAGCAGCGCCAGCTCGGTGAGCCGGTCCTCCACCTCCTCCAGCACCGCGTCCAGACCACCCACCGTCTCGCCGAACACGCCCACCGCGTCCGCCAGCAGCATCAGCACGTCCGACGCCAGCGTGCCCGTCGGATCAAAGACGTGGATCTCCACCGGGTGGTTCTGACCAATGCGGTCCAAGCGGCCGATGCGCTGCTCCACCGTGGACGGGCTCCACGGCAGATCGTAGTGCACCAGGTGGTGCGCGAACTGGAAGTTGCGACCCTCGCCACCCACCTCGGTGCACAGCAGCACCTTGGGGCCCTCGGGGTCGCGGAAGCGCGCCACCTGCCGGTCCCGCTCCACCATGGGCAGATCGCCGTGGTAGGCGAGCGCCTCCACCCCCTCGCGACCCAGCTCCGCGCGCAGGGCCTCCAGGGTGTCACGGCTCTCCGTGAACACGAGCACCTTGGCGTTGGGCTCCGCGCCCCAGATGCCGCGCAGCACCTCCTGGAAGGCGCTGAACTTCGCGTCGCGCGAGGGCAGTTTCAGGCTCCCCGCCACGCTGGCCAGGGCCTTGTTGGTACGCAGGGCCTCGCCGAAGGCAGCGGGGCTCGACTCCAGCCGGCGCAGCAGGTTGGCCAGGGGCGCGCCACGCAGGTTCGAAGACGCGAGCGCGGCCAGGGCGGCGTCACGCGTCTTGAGCTCCTCCGCGGACAGCTTCACCGGGTGCCGGTGCAGGCGGCGCGTGGAGAAGCCACCCACCACCGCGCGCCGGTTGCGCACCAGCCGATCGGACAGGCTGTACGTCTCCGCCAGGTGCTGCATCAGCGCATCGCGCTCCTTCAGCGACTTCAGCTTCGGGTCGTCCGGGAAGCGCGCGGCCAGGGCCTTCACCGCGCCCGCCGCATCCTTGCCCTCGAGCAACCCGCGCACCGCCGCGCTCAGCTCCTCCTGACGCGCCAGCCGCTGCTCGAAGCCCTTCACCGTGGGCGCCGTGGCCGCGTCGATGAGCGTCAGCAGCCCGTGGTACTCGGCCGGATCCAACTGCATGGGCGTGGCCGTGAGCAGCAGCAGGCCCCAGCTGTTGACCGACAGGCCCTGAGCGGCCTCGAAGGCCTTCTCGCCCTTGAGGTGGTGCGCCTCGTCGATGATGACCAGGTCCCAGAAAGCACTCTCGTCGGCCACGGACTCCCGGTGCTCCTCGCTGCGCGCGAGCATCTCCAGGCTCGTCACCACCAGCGGGAAGCGCGCCCACGGGGACACCGTCGGCATCTCCTTGAGCGACTGCGCGTAGCGCTCCGAGTCCATCAGCGTGAAGAGCTGGTTGAACTTGTGGAAGAGCTCCACCAGCCACTGCACGGTGAGGTGGCTGGGCGCCACCACCAGCACGCGCCGCGCCAGGCCCGACAGCCGCAGGGCGCTGAACACCATGCCCGCTTCAATCGTCTTGCCCAGGCCCACCTCGTCGGCGAGCACGAAGCGGGGCCGGCGCGCGCTCAGCACCCGCTGCACCACACCCACCTGGTGCGGCTTCACCATCACCCGGCTGGCCAGCAGCGCGCCCAGCGCGTCACAGCGCCGCTCGTCGTCCAGCACCAGCGCCTGCTTGCGCAGCGTGAAGGCGCGCGACTCTCCGACCCGGCCCTCGCGCAGCGTGGAGAGCAGATCCGAGCGCGGGGCGAGCGCGTGCACCTCGGACTCGGGCATCTCGTCTTCCTCACCCGAGTCCGCATATCGGATGACGTAGCGGCGCAGGCCCCGGCCACCCTCCTCCTCACCCACCACCGTGGCGCGCCGACCCTTGGCCGTCTGGACGGGCTCACCCTTCGTCAGCACGTACGGCACCAGGGCCCCGCCCTTGGTCGACACCAGCACCGGCTCTCCCTCCCGGGCTGGGAAGAGGACGAGCGCCTTGGCGCCCGCATCCTGCAGCGCCATGAGATGACCCACGCCCCACTCGGGCTGGGGGAGATAGCGGACCTTGTTGCCAGGAACAAAGGACATGGTCGAAAACGAACCCTCGACAAAGAGAAAAGGGGGTTCGCTCATAACCCCGCCCCACCCCCGCAGCCATCCCGCGAACCCCTTGAATTAAGGCCCGGCCTCGTACTCCGGGGCGATGCCGCTGTCACCCTTCCAACACACTCCTGCCCACCAGGGCGATTTCTCCCTAAGGGCTCTACAGGCAAGGTGGAACCCGCCTGCGACCCTGGATTTCAGGGCTGCTGGGGGGGAGAGCCACATGTTGCTGCCGCGTCACCCGACGACCGCGCGTAGCGCGGGCGTGAGCCTGCTCGCATTCACTCTGCTCCTGACGACCATCCTGGGAGTGCTGCTCCTCACACCGGGAGAACTGCCCTCGCGAGGCGAGGGCGAGAAAGTACGTGAGCTGCGGCTGCTGGTGATGATGACGGGCTTCATCGGGCTGGCCCTGGGCTGCGCGATGGGCTGGACGCTGCGCCAGACGCTCCCCCCCGAGGAGCCGGACCACTCGGCCCTGCTCCAGGAGAACGCTCGGCTGCGCGCCCAGGTGCAGGGGGCCTTCGAGCTGGTAGGCGTGGCCGCGCACGACCTGGGCAATCCCCTGCTGGCGCTCCAGCTGCGCCTGTACCGGCTGCGCGCCCAGTGCCGCAATGATCCCCACGCCCAGGAGGGGCTCGCCATCGCTGAGCGCGAGGCCCGCCGTATGGGCCTGCTCGTGCAGGACCTGTTGGACCTCTCACGCCTGTCCGCCGGCCGGCTCACCCTGGAGCTGGAGGAGCTGGACCTGGCTGAGCTCACACGTGAGGTGGCCGAGCGCTTTGCGGACCAGGCCGCCGCCGTGGGGAGCTCCGTGGTAGTTCACGCACGAGGCCCCGTACGCGGCCAGTGGGATCGCCAACGCCTGGACCGCGTCACCACCAACCTGCTCAGCAATGCCCTCAAGTTTGGCCAGGGTCAGCCCATCGAGGTGCACGTCTTCGCCGATGGCGGACAGGCCCGCCTCGCGGTGTGTGACCACGGCATGGGCATTCCCCCCGACGCCCAGGGGCGCCTCTTCGGCCGCTTCGAGCGGGTGGGCAACACCGGGCGGCCCGGCGCCGGGCTCGGCCTCTACATCGTCCACCAGCTGGTGGAGGCCCACGGCGGCACCATCCACGTCTCCAGCCACCCCGGCCACGGCGCCACTTTCACTGTCGAGCTGCCCCACGCTTACTCCCGGTGCTGACGGTTAAAGTGCTGAGGCTCCGCACCCAACCGTACACGTCACGTACAGAACCCCACACGTTGCCCACAGCACCGTACAAGTGCGTTCCTATAAATTGCTCAAGAGTGGACTACACGGATTAGTGAAGAATTCTTTTAGACGTTGAATTCCAGGAGCACTCCCTCTATTCTGTCATCACTCGAATCAACCAGTAGCCCTGGCGATGGGGAAACGGTTGATGAACCCGCAGCTCCAACCTGGCAGGTCGGGCTGGAGAATGCAGGCGAGGACCAGCGGGGCCGGGTGAAACACCGCCCACCGCCCAACCACAGAAGGAGGGTCCGCCATGAGCGGGAAGGAAGCACTCTGTGTGCCGTCGCACTCGTCTGTCCGCACCTCGGGCCGTCTGGCCGGCGTGTGGCTCGCGACGTTGGCCCTGCTGGGTGTGGGTTGCGCGGAGCACGAAATCGAGGAGACGCAGGCGCCTGCCTCGCTCGCCCAGGGCCTGTCGGAGGCCGCGGCCTCGCGCCCCTGCCCCGAGCCCGCCGCCGTGGGCCTGGCGCTCGAGGTGGAGGATGGTGCGGGCATTCCCCTCAAGGTGCGCGCCGGACAGACCTTCTTCATCAACCAGTTGGACCTGCGCGCCTCGGTGACGGCGACCCGGGACGAGGGCGTGGACGGCCTGCGCAAGGCGGGTGACTTCAAGGACCTGCCCTGGCAGGGCGTGTCGCTGGCGGATGAGGAGCCCGTCCTGCTGGCCAACGGCAACGGCACCTACACCCGCCGCCGCTTCTACCGCAACGCGAAGTGGATGGAGCAGCCCAGCATCTTCTTCGTGCAGCCGGTGGACTCCCGCGGCCGTCCCACCGGCCGGCTCATCCCCCTGCACATCGGCAAGGATGACCAGCGCAGGAACAACGACGACTTCTTCATCCGCCGGCTGCGCGCCATCCAGTGGACCAACGACTGCCGCGAGGTCAAGGACTGCAAGGGAGCGAAGAACTACTCGGAGGAGGCGCTCGTCGAGGTGCGCAACGCCCGCGCTGGCGCCACCCGCTTCACCCTCTCGCCCCAGACCCGCGCCCTGCGCCTGAGCTGGTCGCTGCGTCCCGGCGCCGACTACATCATCCCCGTCGAGCAGGTGGAGGAGCCCACCTACGACTACGGCTTCTCCATCGACGTCCAGGCGGTCACCCCGCCGCGCGCGGATGGCACCTACGCGCCGGGCTCGGCCATCACCTTCCAGCTCTCGCTGCGCGACGGAGCAGGCAAGCGCCTCCACCCTCAGGGGATCCTCCCCTCGTATAACCAGGTCGTTTTCGGGCAGAATGAGCCAGGCATTCAGTACTACAGCGCCTTCTTTGACCCAACCACCACGTACTACCGCCGCAAGCACCGTGAGCGCATGCTGATGACGCAGATCATCGGACCCGCCCAGCGCATCCAGCCCATCCGCAGCATCGTGGACATGGACGCGTTCCTCGGCCCCGACGACGTGCAGACCATCGGCACGCTCGAGCGCGACGGTGTCTTCGCCCAGTTCCAGACCTTCCCGCCGGCCAACAAGCTCTTCGGCGGCGCCTTCTTCCCGGACGAGGGCCGCTGGGACGCGCCGGTGAGCGACTCCTGGACGTACACGCTGCCGGCGAACGCCGAGCCCGGCACCTACCTGGTGACGGTGAAGGGCCGCCGCCTGTACCTGGGCGAGGACGTGCCCGCCAGCCGCACCGTGGAAATCCAGGTGGGCACCCCCCGGCACACCGAGGCGACGCTCACCACCGGCAAGTGCAGCACCTGCCACAACGAGGGCGGCGAGCTGTCCACCGTGCTGCACGCCAATGACAACCGCGCCGCGTGCGCCGGCTGCCACGCCCCGCTCGGCTTCGAGCTGGAAGGCCCCATCGTCGTGCGCGCCCACTTCATCCACGCGCGCTCGGACCGCTTCGACGCCTCCAAGGCGAAGTGCTCCAGCTGCCACCTGACGCCGGAGAGCGTGCAGCGCACCAGCAAGGCCGCCTGCCTCTCGTGCCACACGAGCTACCCCAAGTCGCACGTGGAGAAGTTCGGCCCCATCGAGAGCATGTACGTGGGTGGTGGGCGCGAGTCCTTCCAGCAGTGCACCGGCGCCTGCCACAAAACCCACCCGGGCAGCGGCCTCTAGCGCCGCTTCCCGCTACCCCCGGAGGTCCTCTTGGCTCGAGTGAAGATGCAGACGGTCCGTACCACGCAGTCGGACCCCGTCGCAGCCGCAGAGGACCTCATCCGACAGCTCGAGGGAGCAGCCCCCCGGCTCGTCACCTTGTTTGCCTCCCGGGAGCGGAACCAGCAGGCGCTCAACCGCGCCGTGCGCGAGCGACTCCCCCCGGGCACGCGCCTGGTGGGCGCCACCACCGCCGGCGAGCTGGACAACCACGGCATCCACTCCGGCAGCGTGGTGCTGGGCGCGCTCTCCGGTGACTTCGAGGTGGGCCTGGGCCTGGGCACCGGCCTGTCCCTGGACGCCGTGGGCGCTGGCGCCGTCGCCATCAAGCGCGCGGCCCAGGACCTGGGCGTACGCCAGTCAGACATCGACCCGCGCCACTTCGTGGGCCTCGTGATTGACGACGGCTTCCGCTACAAGAAAGAGGAGCTGCTGCTCGGCATCCTCGAGAAGAACCAGACGCTGGTGCTGGTGGGCGGTGGCGCCGCGGACCACGAGCAGGACCCGGCGAAGCAGTCCGCCCTCATCCACGTGGATGGCGAGGTGGTCACCGACGCAGTCGTGGTGGCCCTCTTCAAGACGAGTGCCCCCTGGGGGGCCCTCCGCTCCCACTGGTACCAGGCCACCGGCGAGCGCCTCACCATCACCCGCGTTGACGAGAGCGCCACCCGCGCCCTGGAGATCGACGGCAAGCCGGCCGCCGCGCGCTACGCGGAGCTGCTGGGCGTGGCCGTGGACGACCTCGAGTTTGGCAAGCCCCGCGGCTTCGCCGTCCACCCCACCGCCCTCAAGGTGGGCCGCGAGTACTTCATCCGCGCCCCGTGGAAGCCCCTGCCCGACGGCTCCATCCTCTTCGCCAACCTCTTGGAGGAGGGCACCGAGCTGGAGCTCATGAAGATGGGCGACATGGCCGGCATGACGCGCCAGTTCTTCCAGGAGGAGCTGCCCCGCCGCGTCCCCAACCCCCAGGCCGCCCTGCTTTTCCATTGCAGTGGGCGCATGTGGTACGCCGGCTCCACGGGCACTGTCGCTCAGCTGGCGGACACCTTGCGCCACGCTCCCACGGCGGCTGGAATGAATGTGCACTTCGAGATCTACTCGGGGTTCCATATCAACACGACGCTGACGGTCCTGGCGTTCGGGGGAAATTGACGGATGGGTACTCCGACTCCTGCGGTGTCGGGTAGCGAGACGCCCCGACTGCTTTTGGTGGCCGGTGAGGCGGAGAGCACGCGCGTGCTGGAGACGCTGCAGCGCGCGGACCTGCGGGTGTCCGCCGAGCGCGTATCCACCCAGGACGAGCTCCGGGCGACGCTGGAGAAGCCGTGGGACCTGGTCGTGTGCGGCTCGGAGCTGCCGGGACTGGGCTTCCGCGAGGTGGCCCCGTGGCTGCGCGAGCGCTCGCGCCCGCTGCCCTTCGTCGTGGTCTCGGCGAAGTGGGACGAGGCAGAGATGATCTCCGCCATGGAGGAGGCCGGTGCCAGCAGCTACCTGGAGCAGGAGCGGCTGGCCACGCTCGTGCCCGTGGTGCGCCGCGAGCTCAAGCGCATCATCGAGCGCCGCCAGCACCAGGAGGCGGAGAAGCAGCAGGCAAGCTCGCGCTGGCTGCTGGAGCGCATCGTCGACAGCCTGCCCTTCGTCCTCTTCGCCAAGGACGCCGAGGAGCGCCGGCTGCGCGTGGTGAACAAGACGTTCGCCGACGCGTTCGGTGTCACCAAGGAGTGGCTGCTCGGCAAGCTGGACCACGACTACTTCCCGCAGGAGCAGGCCGACTCCTTCGTGGCCATCGACACGGAGATCCTCCAGACGAAGAAGCTCAAGCGCTTCGAGGAGGTGGCGCGCACGGGTGGGGTGGACCGCATCTACGCCACGCGCAAGCTGCCGCTCCTGGATGACGCCGGCGAGGCCCGCTACGTGCTGGGCATCACCGAGGACATCACCGAGCGCAAGGAGGCCGAGGAGGCCCTGCGCAAGTCCAAGGCCGAGCTGGAGGAGGCCAACAAGCGCCTGGCGGAGAACCTGGAGGAGCTCAAGAAGAGCCGCGCCGTGTCCGCGCGCACGCTGGCCAGCTATCAGCAGCGGGCGCTGCAGATGGAGATCATCCGCCAGCAGAACGAGGACCTGGACCGGCTGGCCACGGAGCTGGCCCTCGCCAAGCGCAACGAAGAGGACCGCGCGCGCGAGGCCGAGGCCGCCGCCCGGCTCAAGAGCGAGTTCCTGGCCAACTTCAGCCACGAAATCCGCACCCCGCTCAACGGCATCATCGGCTACTGCGACTTGCTGATGCGCGAGGAGGGCAGCCGGCTCACCGCCCACGGCCGGCGCGACCTCAACGTGGTGAAGAAGAACGCGCAGACGCTGCTCGCGCTCATCAACGACATCCTCGACCTGTCCAAGATTGAAGCGGGCCGGATGGAAATCGTGGTGGAGCGGGTGGACATGCAGGAGCTGGCCGAGGAGTGCCTGGCCACGGTGAAGGAGTACCTCAAGGGCAAGGACGTCGAGCTGCGCACGGACATCCACGAGCGCACGACGTACGTGCGCACGGACGCGCTGAAGCTGCGTCAAATCCTGCTCAACCTGCTGTCCAACGCGGCCAAGTTCACCGAGTCCGGCGAGGTGTCGCTCACCGTGCGCCCGGAGGGCAACGAGGCCGTCTTCATCATCGAGGACACGGGCATCGGGATTCCCCCCGAGCAGCTCAGCGTCATCTTCGAGAAGTTCCGCCAGGTGGACGGCTCCTCCACGCGCAAGGTGGGTGGCACCGGGCTGGGGCTCGCCATCGTCAAGGAGCTGAGCAAGGTGCTGGGCGGCGGGGTGGAGGTTCAGAGCACCCTGGGTCGCGGCACCACCTTCACGGTGCGGCTGGCCGGCGTGCTCGAGGGCGATGCGCTGGGCGGCTCGCGCGAGCTGGACAAGCCGGTGTCCCCGCACGACGTGGGCGCGGCGCTCGCCCCCATCGTGCAGGGCGGCACCGTGCTGGTAGTGGATGATGATCCGCTCGTGCAGCACCTGGTGTCCGGACAGCTCGGGCCCGCGGGCTTCACCGTGGTGACGGCCACGGATGGGCTGGACGCGCTCAAGAAGGCGCGGGAGCTGCGCCCGCACGCCATCGTGCTGGACATCCACCTGCCGCGCCTGGACGGCTGGAGCGTGCTGTCCACCCTCAAGAGCGAGCCGGACCTGGCGCGCATCCCCGTCATCATCATCTCCGTGGAGGAGCAGCGGGCCCGCGGCTTCTCGCTGGGCGCGTGTGAGTACCTCGTCAAACCCATTGAGCCCGAGCACCTGGTGGAGGTGGTGCGCCGCAGCATCGGCACCGCCACCGGCGCGGGCGAGGTGCTGGTGGTGGATGACGATGCCACCACCCGCGAGCTCGTCAGCCGCTCCCTGCGCCGCGCGGGCTTCTCCACCAACGAGGCCCACAGCGGTGAGGACGCCCTCCTCAAGGCGCGCGTCTCCCCGCCCACGCTGGTGGTGTTGGACCTGATGATGCCCAACCTGGACGGCTTCGAGGTGCTGCGCCGCCTGCGCGCCGAGAAGCTCAACGTCCCGGTGGTGGTGCTCACCGGCAAGACGCTCTCCGCCGAGGACCAGGCCCTGCTCCGCGACGGCTTCGCCGGCTTCGTCCAGAAGGGCGGCCATGCCCTGGAGGACGTCATCGGCCAGGCCAAGGGCATCCTGCTCAAGCAGAGCGCCCAGCGCGCCGGCCGCCTGCCACGCATCCTCTACGTCGAGGACAACCCCCAGAACCGCGACATCGTCCGCCGCTACCTCGGAGGCCTCTTCGAGGTGCTGGAGGCCGAGGACGGAGAGCTGGGGGTGGAGCGCGCCACGCGCGAGGTGCCGGACCTCATCCTGATGGACCTGTCCCTGCCCCGCCTGGACGGCTGGGAGGCCACCCGGCGCCTGCGCCAGCTCCCCGCCGCGGCCAACATCCCGGTCATCGCCGTCACCGCCCACGCCGGACGCGAGTACCAGGAGAAGGCCACGGCCGCCGGCTGCGACGCCTACCTCACCAAGCCGTTGGACCGTGAGACGTTGCTCGAGACCATCCGCAAGCACCTGGGGCGTGGCAATGGCTGATGCCCCCAAGGCCCTGGTCCTCGTGGTGGACGATGATCCGGATCTGCTGGAGCTCGTCCGCCGCACCCTGGCGCCGCACTTCGAGGTGCAGACGCACCGCTCCGCCCTGGGTGTTTCCAACCTGGTGCGCAACGTGGAGCCGGATCTGGTGCTGCTGGACGTGAATTTCCCCGCGCTCAAGGGGGACCAGGTCGTGAGCCTGGCCCGCCGCTACGCACCCCAGCACACGAAGTTCATCCTCTACTCGGCCTCGGACGAGGCGCGGCTGCGCTCGCTGGCCCGGGCCTCCGGCGCGGACGGCTACCTCTCCAAGAGTGTCCAAGGCGCGGAGCTCATCCAGAAGCTCACGGCCTTCCGCGAGCAGAGCCGCAGCGCGCCCTCCTGAGCAAAACAAGACTGGGGCAGAGTGGGACGGCCCTGCCCCAGCCCGTGGGACACTGAGAAGACACGGTCACGAAGGAGCTGCCGGAGGGAAGGCGACACCCTCCGAGAACCGGACACGCCCGGAGAGAGAAGGCGTGTCGATCCTCAGGATGTGTCCGCGCGACCCGATGAAACAGTGTGCCGCGGTACACCGTCCGCCCGTACAAGGCGGCGTATCCCTCTAGGGATGCGAGTCCATAGCGCCGGAGAGTCCGGACTGGTACCCCACCATCGCCATCTCCACGCGGTTCTGCACCCCCAGCTTGCGATAGAGATTGGAGACGTGCGCCTTCACCGTGCGCTCGGTGATGCCGAGCCGGGCGGAGATCTGCAGGTTGTCCGCCCCGCTCGCCACCAGGCTCAGCACCTCGCGCTCACGCAGGGTGAGCCGATCCAACGGAGAGGCCCGCTCGCTCGCCTCCTGGGCGGCCTGCACCGGGCTCACGAGCTCCGACGGAACCACCCACTCGCCTCGGGCCACCTGCTCGATGGCGGACACCAGCTCAGCGCAGCTCACGTTGAGCTTGCTGACGAAGCCAGCGGCCCCGGCCTGGAAGCAGCGCTCCATCTGCGGGAGCTCCCGCTGGCCCGAGAGGACGAGCACGCGGACTTGCGGATACCGCTCCCTCAGCAGCGTCACCAGCCGCAGGCCGTCGTCCATTTCCTTGGTATCCGGGCGCTCGAGCCGTAGATCCACCACGGCCACATCCAGAGCCGAGTCCTGGAGCTGCGCCAGGAACCCCTCCACGTCGGGGCTCTGGACGGTTACCTCCAAGCCCGCGTTCGCGAAAAGCGCAACCAGGCTTTCACGAAAGAGCTGCTGATCCTCCAGGATGCCAATCCGGATCCGCTGTCCCGCCTGCATGTGACTCTCCCTTGCCCTTCCCAGGTCCCAACCAACAGGCAGAGTCCACCCTATAGGGCAGAGTCTACCCCATAGGGCGGAGTCCCACTCCACCCGAGCGAACTATATCCATCCTGGTTGCAATGGCAGGGAGACTCGTCTGGTCAGGTGTCATGCAGAAGGCAGTTGAAGCGTTCTGGCTAGACCCTTGCCTCACTGGCTCAAGGACAGGGAAGCAGGCAGGCGTATTCGCACACGGCCTATCTGCTCCACGAGAACTTGGCGGTCGTCGGGCAGCAGGTGGAACCGGACGCAGCAGCCGGCGACATACATCCGCAGACCATCCCCGTCCGGCTGGGCCACTTCGCGCCAGAGGGGATCATGCGGCGGCAGATACTCGGCGGCATCTGCGATGGTCTGGAGCTGCTCCTGCAAGGAAGCCCGCACGTGAGTAGGCAGCTCTTCCATCAGGGGGGTCAAAGACATGTCGATATGTATGGAGTATGACATTGTGTCTCCACCTTTCGCAGCGCACTCCAATGTGGAAACTGTACTCACGGCCGACATCGCCCTGGCCGCCTGGAGTGCTCGTGGAACCTGACCCATCCCCGAGTGATTCCCGACGCACCGGGTCAAAGAGGAGCGTCCACACCCTAGACGGTTGACGGGACGAACAGCGGCGACAAGCTACATCAGGGGGTCATGTTAGCCTGCCTCACCTCGGAGGTTGAGCACATGAACGGGGTCGAGGCCGAGCCGTCCGCGAGGACATGGCTGAAAGTACAACGGCGCATGCTGTGGAGGCGGGCCGTCACCGAGCCCCTGGAGCCGCAATTGCCTCTGCCCGGGACGCGAGTGGGCGGGCTGTACCTGGAGGCGAGGCTGGGCGGCGGAAGCCAGGGCACGGTGTACCGGGCCAGGAGCCCGAGCGGGAAGGCGTACGCGGTGAAGTTCATCCACCTGCCTCGCGCGGCGGCCTGGGCGTGGCGGGAATTGGAGGTGCTGCTGCGGTTGCGGCGCATCGGCTGGGTGTTCGTGCGAGGGCACGGTGAGTGGCCGGAGAAGGCGCCGCGCTTCATCTACCTCGTCATGGAGTACGTCCAGGGGCGGGCGCTGCACGCGTGGGCGAAGCGGCACAACCCGTCAGCGAGGCAGGTGGCGGAGCTGGTGCGAGCGCTGGCGCAACAACTCGCGGCCGTGCACCGGGCCGGCGTGGTGCACCGCGACGTCAAGTGCGCCAACGTGGTGGTGCGCGAGGCGGACGGTCAGCCCGTGCTGGTGGACTTCGGCGTGGGCACCTTCCCCGGCGCGCACCAGGTGACGGGCCCCGTGCTGCCGGGCACCGCGCCCTACCGCAGCCCGGAGGCAGAGCGCTTCAAGCGGCGCCGCCGCGAGGGCGAGCGCTACGAGGCGAGCACCCGGGATGACCTGTGGGCATTGGGAGTGCTGCTCTACTGGCTGCTGACGGGCACCTTCCCGTTCCAGGTGAGGGAGGCGGGCGACGCGGACGCGGACGCCTGGGCGCTGGGAGAGGCCATCCTGCACCAGCAACCCGAGGCCCCCCAGGCGCGCAACCCGCGTGTGCCGCAGACGCTCGCGGACGTGTGCCTGCGCCTGCTGGAGAAGGCACCCGAGGCGCGCTACCCGGACGCTCGAGCGGTGGATGCAGCGCTGGAGGAAGCACGGGCCCGAGCGGACGCGACGTGGGACGTGCCGCTGTGCGAGGCCTGGGGCCCGGACACCGCCACCACGGCGGCGGAGGCAGAGCTGGAGAACGAGGACGAGGAGGCTCGGTGGCGGCGGCTGGAGGAGTACGAGCTGCGCCACCCACGTCGCGGCGAGCCCACCTCCCAACCCGAGGAGCCCGCCACGCCGGCACCGCCCACGGTGGCCGCGCCCGCAAGCGAGTCGGAAGCCCTCCCCGTCTCCGCACCACCGCGAGCACGCAACACCACTCGGTGGTGGGCGAGCGCGGGCCTCGCGCTGGTTCTGGGGCTGGCAGTCCTTGGGCTTGCTCGCCGCTCGACCTCTCCGGTGGCCTCCGCCCCTCCCACGCTCGAGGTGAGACCCGCCCCCAGCCAGGAAGTGGCGCCCGAGAGGAAGCAGCCGGAAGGTGACGGAGGCGCAGCGCCTCCAGAGGCGGCAACCCCTGCGCCCGTCGCCCGTGCGACGCCCGCCAAGGACACGCACGTGAAGCCCTCACGGAAGACGTCCCAGAAGGAATCGAGCACCCCGGCCACCAAGGCGGGAGCGCTCTTGACCTGCACCGCCCTCCTCACCGGATGCACAGGGCCCACCACCGCCCAGGTGCGCCCCACGCCCGCCCCCGCGGAGTGCCCTCCTGACGCGGCGCAGACCATGAAGGAGTTGGAGTTCGGGGAGATAGGCCGTGACCGTTACGGGCACGTCTCGATTCCCGGGAGCGAGCCGATCACCACCGTGCGCCCGGGTCCCGCGACTCTGGTCCTGGATGAGGACTGGGGAAAGCTGCCGCTCGGCACGCTCTTCTCCGGAGAGATCCTCTTCGGGGAGAAGGAGGTGTTTGGCCGCTTCACCCGGGCCCACACGCCCAACGGTCACACGTACTCCGTCTGCATGGTGGTGACGCGTGGAGGATCAACCAGGAGTTGGGGAGGAAAGAGGGTCGAGAGCGAACAGGGCATCGCCACCGTCCGAGGCAGCGCGTTCATCTTCCCAGTGAAGCGCTTCGAGTAGAGCACGAGCGGCGAACGGAGCGGGCAGCAGAAAACGAGGGCGGAAGCGAGGAACCTACGTCGGAGGTCCTTGCTACTCTGGGTCACTCCGGAGGTTATCCCCCCATGACCGCACCGCTCGTCGCGACCCTGCTGCTCGCACTCCTCACGGCAACACCCGCCCCCCGCCAGCCCGCGCCCGGGGAGTGGAACGGAATGGGCGTGCGCCACCTGGAGCTGACAGCCGAAGGCATGGGGCAGAACCATGCGGTGCACATCAGCCCCCACCGCACCACCACCTTCGTGCTTCACGCTCCCTTGCAACGCGGCGGAGTGGCAGTGGAGGAGCGCGAGCACTTCCTCTCGGTGACAGTGGATGAGGCCGTCGGAGTGGTCACCCTCCTTCCCGCGGGCTCGCTGCCATCGGGCAGGGAATTGCTGCTGACGGTGCGCTTCGCGGATGGCGCGGCGCCTGAAGGGGCCACCTTCCGGCTGGTGGTGCACCCCCTCCAGGCCGAGCAGCAGGTGGAGGTGTACCGTCGGCCCCACGCAGGAGAGACGAGCGAGCAGGCGGTTCAGAGGGAGCGCGAGCGGGCCGAGCGGTGCGAGGTGGAACTGGCGC
The DNA here is from genome assembly GCF_044360475.1 of Archangium minus. NCBI lineage: Bacteria > Pseudomonadati > Myxococcota > Myxococcia > Myxococcales > Archangiaceae > Archangium > Archangium minus. Next base: position 1,382,687 of record NZ_CP043494.1, on the reverse strand, counting down.
ACACCCGGGCGGAGGGGACGCCTCCCGAGGGCCTCATGAACCTGTTCGTCTCCGGACTGGTGGGTGAAAACCACGGGCTCTCGGTGCGGGACATTACAGAGGACCTCACCCCGCCTCCCGGCGAAGCCTTCGTGGTGCGGCAAGCCTGGAGCTACCGCGCAGAACAGGGAAAGCGGGTGGCCGTGGAGCTACGGGTGAGGAACACTGGCCCCCAAGCCTGGACGGCGGAAGAAGCGCGGTTGGTGGGCCCGGAGGGCGTCCGGCTGCGGGTGCTCCGCGTGTGGCAGCCTGGGCCGCTTGCCCCCCAAGCCCAGGACCGAGTGGTCGTGGAGGCGGAGGCCCCCTCGGAGCAGGCGCGGGGCCCCTTCCTTCTCGAATTGAGAGCGGCGGGAGGAACGCGAATCCTCGCCGTGCGCGGCGTGAACTTCCCGGAAATACAACTGTTTCCCCCGTGATGCATGGCGTGCTGGGACAGGTAACCCCTGGTCAACCTCTCAGGTCATTCCCTTCGGGTTTATCTCTGCGGTAAGGTCCTCCTCAACGTCGCGTTACTTCAGAGGTCATCAACCGATGCGTGAACCTGTGCGGATTGGCCGCCATCAGAGGAGTCTGTTCAATGTCTATCTTCGACATCCATTTCCCCCGCCTCACGGCTCGTGACATCCTGCTCTCCCACGGAGGCATCGACTACTACCGGCTCAAGACGCTGGTCGCGGGCCCTGGCGAGCGGAAGGTGTACCTGTGCCTGCCGCGCACCGGGTTCAAGGAAGGCCCGCTAGTCGAGATCGCGGTGCTGGACAGCGACGCTTCGCTGACGAATCACAGGCGCATGAACGAGGAGGCGGACTTGCTGAAGCGAATGTCACACCCGTCCATTCCTCACGTTCACGGCGTCTTCAAACAGAACGGCCGCAGGTACCTCGTCATGGATTACGTGTTTGGCTTCAGCTTGAACATGATCGGCCACTACGCATGCATGCGTAAGCGGCCCATGTCCGAGAGATTCATCGTTCATGTAGCTCGGGAGGTGGCAAAGGTGCTGGACTACGTACACTCGCTCAAGGATGCAGAGGGCAAGCCCCTGGGCATCATCCACCGCGGTATCGACCCCTACAGCATCCTCGTGGCCTATGACGGCCGAATCATTCTGACGAAGTTCGTGTCGGCGTACTCGCGCGTGGCCGGGCGCGAGACGACCAACCCGTACATCCTCCGAGGAGAGGTCGACTTCGCCGCTCCGGAGTACCTGTGTGCGCCCAGCCTGCGCATCGTGGTGGATGGCCGCGCGGACCTCTTCTCGTTGGGCCTGGTGATCGTGGAGCTGGCCACCGGCCAGCAGCCCTACGCCACGGACGAGATGGAGAAGGCCGCCGCTCAGCTTCCCCCGAACCTGTTCGAGGACAAGCTCAACGCGGCGTGGCTGACGGAGGTGCAGTGCTGGACGACGGTGGAGGACCTGTCCCGGCGAGCCTCGGCCATTCGTCCCGAGTACGTCGAGCAGCTGACGCAGCACCTGTCCGCCCCCGTGCAGAAGGTCTTCCTCAGGCTGCTGCGTCGCGAGCCCTCGGAGCGCTACGCCTCCGCCGCCGAGCTGCTGGCGGACCTGGATGAGTGCGCCAGGCAGTGGGACACGCCCTACGGCCCGGTGGAGGCCATGGAGGAGCTGCTGCAGGCCCGGGAAGAGGCCGAGACACGAGGGCCCGCGGAGTTCCGGCCCTCCGATGATGACGAGCGCAGGGCCGGTGACGTGTACTTCCTGATGGACCACTAGCCCGCCGGCACAAAGTGCGCTCTCTGCTGGCACGAATCCCTGCGCCGTGGCTAGCTGCCGTTATGGGTGCACTGGCCGACATCCTCTCGCTGCGGCGCGGGGACATTCTGGAGCGGTTCGAGCGCACGGTGCGTGCCCACTTCCCCATGGAAGGCCGGACGCGCTCCGCCGTCATCGACACGTTCCCGGTGCTGCTCGATGAGCTGTTGGACCTGCTCCGCGGACACCCTCGCGCGCAGGTGCTCGACACGGCGGCGCAGCACCGCGCCCAGCGGAGGGACCTGGGCTACGACGTCACGCAGATCGTCCGCGAGTATGGGCTCCTGCGGGACTGCATCCTCGAGCTGCTGCAGGAGACGGGTGGCACGTTGGACCTGGCGGAGAACAGGCTCCTCCACCAGGGCATCGACCTCGCCATGGCGGACGCTGTCGCGGAGCGCGAGCGCGCGGTCCGAGCAGAGACCGAGGAGCAGCGGACCCTGCTCCGGGACATCATCGCCCAGAGTGGTGACGGCATCATCATGGCGGATGCCCAGGGCGTGCTGCGCCTCTTCAACCCCGAGGCCGAGCGTCAGCACGGACGACCCCTGAAGGAGCTGACCACGCAGGAGTGGATGGAAGGGTTGTCCGATGAGGAGGCTCGCCCGCTGACGCTGGAGCAGGTGCCGCTGCACCGCGCGCTCCAGGGAGAGCTCGTGCGGGACGAGAGCTTCTGGATTCACCGTCCGGATGGTACGCGGCTGCCCATCTCCATCACGGCCCGGCCCCTGCGCTGGCCCGATGGCTCCCTGCGCGGCGCAGTGCTCACCTCGCGAGACGTGGCACTGCGGCGCGCCCTGGCCAAGGAGCGCGAGGAGGCCCTGGCGTTGTTGGACACGCTGCTGGCCACCGCGCCCGTGGGCCTGTCCTTCATCGACAGGGAGTTGCGCTACGTGCGCATCAACCATGCGCTCGCCGCCATCAACGGCGTCCCCGTGGAGCAGTCGCTCGGGCGCACCGTGTGGGAAGTCATCCCGCGCATTGCCCCCTCCAACGCGCCCAACTACCAGCGTGTCTTTGAGACCGGCGAGTCGGTGACCAACATGGAGCTCCATGTGCCCACGGCCGGCCGGGGGGGCGAGCTCGGTTACTACCTGGTGAGCTACTCGCCGGTGAAGGACCGCGAGGGCCGCACCCTCATGGTGGCCACAGCCGTGGTGGACATCACCGAGCGCAAGCGCTTCGAGGAGCAGCTGCGCCAGACAGCGGAGTTCCGCGAGCGGTTCCTCGGCATTGTCAGCCATGACCTGCGCAATCCCCTGAGCATCATCAGCCTGTCGGCCGACCTGCTCCTGCGCCAGGAGACGCTGCCGGAGCGCTCGCTGCGGCTCGCCCAGCGCATCGCGCTCAACGCGGAGCTGATGGCGCGGATGATTGGAGATCTGCTCGATCTCACGCGCGGGCGGCTGGGAGGCGGCATCCCCATTACGCCCGCCCCCACCGACCTGGAGTCGCTGGGCCACCGCGTGGTGAGCGAAGTGGAGGTGTCCCACCCAGCGCGCGAGCTGCTGCTGGAGACCCACGGCGACCTGCAGGGCGAGTGGGATGCGGATCGGCTGGCCCAGCTGCTCAGCAACCTCCTCAAGAACGCCCTCGACTACAGCCCCCCGGCGACACCTGTGACCCTGGCCCTCTATGACGAGGGAGAGCGCGTGCGCATGGAGGTACGCAACCAGGGCGAGCCCATCCCGGCCGAGCTGTTGCCCGACCTCTTTGAGCCCTTCCGCCGAGGAATGGCGCGCGGTCGGTCGCCCTCCGGGCTAGGGCTCGGGCTCTACATCGTCCGGCAGATCTCCACCGCGCACGGGGGCACCGTCGAGGTGCGCTCCACACACGAGGAGGGCACGGTCTTCACCATCCGTTTGCCTCGCGCTGTCCCTCGTCACGAATGAGTGTCATCTTCCCGGCTTTGCCCGACTGGCCGGGCTTGGCAAGGATGGTTCTTACCGGCTTTGCACATCTCCCGGGGAGCTGACGTCGGATTTCTGGCCTCACGACTCGCTTCCATGAGGGGCGGGCCTCCCAGTGCGGGTGCGAGGATGTATCCTAGAGCTCCGCAAACCACCTTTCGCACTTCATCCAAGGGGAACTCATGTCCGAGAGCGAGAACAAGATTCGTGTCCTCGTGGTGGACGACGATGTCGATCAGCTGATGCTTCTGGAGCGGACGCTGCACGCCTATGGCTTCGAGGTGCGCACGCATCGCTCGTCACTGGGTGTCTCGAACCTGGTGCGCAACGCGATGCCGGACCTGGTGCTGTTGGACGTGAACATCCCGGCGCTCAGCGGCGACAAGGTGCTGACGCTGGCGCGCAACCAGGCCCCGCCGGCCACGCGCTTCATTCTCTATTCAGCTTCGGACGAGTCCAAGCTGCGCGCGCTCGCACTGGCCTCGGGAGCAGATGGCTACATCTCCAAGAGCGTCCAGGGCGAGTCCCTGGCCCGCAAGCTGATCAGCATCTACAAGAAGAGCCGGCTGCCGCCCGCCGCGAGCGCCCGCTAATCCCCACTACTCCCTCTCCCCTCGGGCAGGGCGGGCGCATCTAATTCTCGGGAAAGCCAGCCAGCAGGACACGTAGCAAATAGTCGGTGTCCCACCCAGCCTTCTTGCGCCGGGTAGGGACACCGGCCTTGAGTGTCTTCTCACGTCGCAGCAGCGTGAGGGCAATGCGGCTGAGCACGGCGAAATTCTGCGCCCCATTGAAGTGGCGGATGGTGCGCGAGTCCTCGCCCATGCACACGTCCAGGCACCAGTGCAGCCCATTCTCCACGCCCCAGTGGCCGCGGATGAGGCCGGTGAGCTTGCGAGCCTGGGGTGGCAGGCTGCTGAGGTAGTAGTGCCACTCCTGGCTCACCTTGCCCTTGAGCGTGCGCTCGCGCCGCAGCAGCACGGCAGTGCGCAGCCGGGGCCACTTGTGTGCGCTGGGCGGTAGGTCTTCTGGCCGCAGGGCCACTGCCCAGGCTGTACGCACCTCGCGTCGGCCATGTCCCTTGCTCACGCTGCGGCTGTGAGTGTCCACCCCAGAGTGGCTCGCCTCGGGGTTGGCACGCACCGGGGCGAACATGTCCTTGACGTGGGAGTACAACGGCCCGCGGTTGCCCTTGAGGTGCAGCACGTAGTCAGCTCCCGCGTGCACCACGGCCTGGGCCACCTTGGCCGTGCACCCGTTGGCGTCCACCGTCACCACTGCCCCTTGCAGTTGCAATTGCGCCAGCAACTCGGGGATGGCCGCCACCTCTCCGGGTGCTCCCGCTACGGCCTGCTGCGCCAACAGCAGCCGCTGCTCGCTGGCCCATACGTGCACCAGATGCAGCGGCGAGCCCGCCAGGGTCTTGCTCAGTGCGCCTCGCACACTCTTACCGTCTACCGCCACTACCTGGCCGCGCACCTCCCTGGCCAGTGCCTGCATCCACCGGCGCATGCAGGCCTCGAATGCCTGGGGGTGTAGTGCGCACAGCACCCGGCGGAAGGTGTCCGCGCACGGCACTCCATGTGGCATGTCCAGGAAGCTGGCCAACCACTGCGCTCGCGACCTGGCAAATTGTGCCAGTCCCTCCCACCCGTCAGCTCCAGCAATCACCGCGCACAGCGCCATCACCAGCACGTTGCTGAGCGCATGGCGCTTGGTGCGCGCCACTCGGGGGTCCTTCAGCCCCCCGAAGTGCTCGAGAATGAGTTGAACCACAACCTGCCCACCCTGCCCGCCCTGCCCCTGTGACTCCATAAGTGGGCCCAGCCTATGGAAGTCCTCTGACCTCCTGCGTGAGCCCACTGCCAACCCGCTGATTTGACTGGCGCTTTAGATGCGCCCGCCCTGCCCCTCGGGAGAGGGTCGGGGTGAGGGTAGCCGAGCCCGTTCTCCAACCCGTAGCTCGCAGTGTGGACAGAGGGTGCAACCCGGGTTTACCCGATACCCTCACCCCCCGCCCTCTCCCAGAGGGAGAGGGGGCAGCTCACAGGAGCGCGGCGACTTCCTGGTAGACGCGGCGGAAGTCACCCTGGGCCCCGATGAGCCGCAGGTTCTGCGCCAGTCCCCCGGTGGAGCGGAAGAACATCACGGCCTCGGCGGGTGGGCGGATCTTCAAGAAGCGAGTGGCGTTGCGCGCGAAGTGCAGCTTCATGTCGCGCGTGATGGAGCACGTGGCGTAGTCGTACGGCGCCGAGCGCATGGGCCGTCCGGCGATGTGGAGAATCTCCTGGATGAGCTCGGTGGCCTCCACGTCCGGCAGCTCCGTGGTGAAGCCCACCTCGCGGCTCAGGCCGAGCACGTCCATGGGCTCCAGCCGCATGGCGTGCACGAACATGCGCCGGTTGGCGTCCACGAAGCGCGGAGAGAAGCGCTTGATAGAGCCGAAGTCGAGCAGCCCCAGCCGCCCGTCCTCGAGCACCATGAAGTTGCCCGGGTGCGGATCCGCGTGCATCTCCCCGACGGTGAAGAAGGGCCCGTAGATGGCGAGGATGAGCTGGCGCGCCACGCGGTAGCGCTCCTCGGCGGAGGGCTCGGAGACAACCCAGTCCTTGAGGGTGCGGCCCCGGAGCAGCTCCAGCGTGAGCACGCGCCCGGTGGTGCGCTCGGTGATGACCTCGGGCACCTTCAGGTCCGGTAGGCGAGCCACGCCGCGAGCGAAGGCCGTGCACAGCGAGGCCTCGCGCAGGTAGTCCGTTTCCAGGAGCAGCTCGTCGCGCAGCTCGTGGAAGTAGGCGGTGCCGTCGGCGAGCCGCGAGGCCTTGGAGACGGTCTTCACCACCAGGCCCAGGTTCTCCATGTCGCCGGAGAGCGTCTGGGCGATGCCGGGGTACTGCACCTTCACCGCCACGGGGCGGCCGTCGTGCAGCACGGCGCGGTGCACCTGGCCCAGCGAGGCGGAGGCGAGCGGCGTCGTGTCGAACTCGCGGAAGAGGGCCTCCGGGGTGTCCCCCAGCTCCTCGCGCACGACGCGCGCCACCACCTCGTAGGGCATGGGCGGGGCCTCGTTCTGCAAGCGAGCGATGACCTGGCGCACCTCGGGGGAGAGCAGCTCCGTGTCCATGGACACCGCCTGGCCGAGCTTCATGGCCGCGCCCTTGAGCTCTCCCAAGGTGGAGACGAGCTTCTCGGCGGCGGCCTTGCTGAGCAGCTCCGGCTCCTGGCCGACGAGCCGCTTCGCCCCACTCTTCAGGACGTCCGCGCTGAGTTGGGCGGAGAGGCCGGCGAGCTTGCGGAAGCGGTTGAAGCGGCCCTGGGTGGGGAGCTTGTCATCGAGGTCGGAAGGATCAGAGGCCATGCGCGGGGACCCATCCTAACGGTGGGTCACGGGCGATGCATTGCTTCGCAGCCTGACCCGGAGGGCATGCCAGCGCCTCAGTGCCTCGAGGTGGAGCGGGTCCACCCGGAGAGCCGCCTCGTAGGAGGCCAGGGCCTCATTCAAGCGGTTGGCGGCTCGGAAGGCATCTCCGGAGGCCAGGTGCAGCGCCGAGTGGCCGCCGATCTCCGGGTGGCGCGCGAGGAAGCGCTGGCGGCACGCCTCCAGGGTGGTGACGGTGAGGCCCGCGGCGAGGCAGCGCATCACCCCGTCCAGGTTGCGCAGCTCCGCGTCGTACTCCACGCGCCGCTCCAGGTGGCCAAGCACGAGGAGCGCCTGGGCCACCTTGGAGAGGGCGCGCTGCACGAGGGCGCGCTGTCCGGGAGACAGCGGAAGGGAAATCAGCGGCTCGAGCCGGTTGCGGCACTCACGCGCGTGGGCGCGCACCTTGTCCGCGTCCGCGTCCCGGGGGATGCCCAGCACGGCGTAGTGGTCCCCGGAGAGGCGCTGGCGGAACTCGCGCAGCAGGGGCTCGGCGCGGGCGTCGTCCTGGGGCGCGGGAGGAGGCGTGGGCTCCGGAGTCGGCTCCCCCGAGAGCAGCCGGGCGAAGAGCTGTTGGAAGGAGGCCGAGGTGTCGCTCAGCTCCACGCCGAAGCCCGGGGCCATGTTCCACGCCCGGGCCTGCTCGGCGGTCACGTGACGCACCACCTGGCCCAGGCACTGCAGCTCGCCCCCAGGCAGCCGCAGCAGCAGCGACACGTCGGAGCGCAGCGGTGGCGGCTCCTCGCCGGTGCGCAGGAAGAGGCCGGTGCGGCCCACGCGCTCGCAGGGGTACTCGCGAACGCCCAGTGAGCCATGCACCGGGACGCGCGCAGTGAAGCCCACGGTGGGCGGCAACGGCGCGGGCGTGCGTGCCCGGGTGACAGTGGCCTCCAGCGCGGCGCGCAGCTCGGCGGCAGTGGCGTAGCGCGCGTCGGGACGCTTGGCGAGCGCGCGCAGCAGCACCGCGGAGAGCGCGGGTGGAATTCCCGGACGCACCTCATGAGGCGGGCGCGGGGCCTGCTGGAGGTGGGCCACGAGGATTTCGGCCGCGTTGCTGCCACTGAAGGGCGCGGTTCCGGTGAGCAGCAGATAGCCGAGCACCCCCACCGCGTAGAGATCCGTGCGTGCGTCCACGTCCTTGCCGCCGCACTGCTCGGGGGCCATGAACTCGGGCGTGCCCATGAGCACGCCGGTGCGGGTGGGCGTCTCCCCGTCGAGCCGGACGAGCCGCTTCGCAATACCAAAGTCGAGCAGCTTCACGCGGTGGCGCCCGTTGGGGCCCGGCGTAAGAAAGACATTGGCGGGCTTGAGGTCGCGGTGGACGATGCCATGCGCGTGCGCCGCGCCGAGCGCGTCACACACCTGCGCGAGCAGCTCCACCACCAGCGCCGGCTCGAGCGGCCCGCGCGCGAAGGCGGCCAGGCTCTGCCCCTCCAGGTACTCCATGACGAAGTAGGGGCGGCCCTCCCGGGTGTCGAGGTCGTAGACGGTGACGACGTTCTCGTGCTGCACGAGGCTCATGGCGCGGGCCTCGGCGAGGAAGCGCGCGACGAGCTCCGGCTCCTCCGCCAGGTGACGGTGGAGCACCTTCACCGCCACGCGCTTGGGGATGAGGACGTGCTCCGCGAGCAGCACCGTGCCCATGCCTCCGCGGCCCAGCTCGCGCCGGGACACGAAGCTCCCAAAGCGCTGGCCCACGAGCTTCTCGCCCCGCTCGCTCGAAGGCGGCAGCGTGGGCGACAAGGGTGGACGAAGCTCGGAAGCCCCCCGCAGGACAGTGGGGCACTCCGCGAGCTCCGGGTGCGGAGTCAGGCAGGCGCAGCTCGGACGAAAGGTGGGTTCCACGGCACTCTCTTCCCATGCCATGTTCATGCCGACACCTCGGAGAGAGATTCGCCGACTTACTGCGTCGCGAAGTGGCTGAAACCCCCTCCCTGTAGGGCACTATCGGCGCGTATCCCCTGATTCCCTGGTGCGGGGAGGCGCGAGTACAGGCTGTAAAAAGCACCGAAGCCGGGCTGAAACTTCTACCGCTTTGCCACCTCTTTCTCGCCCTGCGCTTACCGCATGGCCGCCGACAACCCCTCGCGAGGTGTGGAACACAAACGGGTGCGCAACCAGCGGGCGCGGCTGGTGAGGATGAGCACGGGGTAGCAGGGATGCGAGGTGGGACAAACCCAGGGGGCGGAGCATGTGGCCTCCTGCTCACCCACGGTGAGGCGACCTGGCGGACGACGGGGTGCGGCTCAGTGACGGCCGTTGGCGGCGATCAACCCGGAGGCCAACGCAGGCGCGTCGCCCTCCTCCTGCTCCACGTCGAGCACGGAGACGGTGCGGCAGGACTCGTCGACTTCGTAGAGCAGGGCGTAGCCATCCACCATGCAGCGCAGCAGAGGCCGATCGGTCGCACCGAGCTTCAACCACAGCGGGTTGAGGGGCGGTGCAACTTCCGCGAGCTCAGCGATGTCATCAATACGCTGGTGAAGCCGATCGATGAATGCCGGTGGAAGCGCTTTCAAGGTGCTCCACAGCTCCACTGGGATATGGATGCGGTAGGCCATTGGTGCGGGTATGGCCATTGTCCCGAGGACGGACAAGTGGGGGGCTGCGCATTCTCTGACAGGCCAAGACATCTGCCACCCCCGTTCCGACCAACTCCAGACACACCGTCGGCGCGAAGTGTGCGTTAGCCGTCAGGAGAGGGGCCGCGGACCCGAAAAGGACGTGCACCCGTTTTCTCGGAAGGTGCGCGGCTCCGTGTTCAGATGCGCCCGTGGAAACCCTCGTTCGCATTGCGGAGGCCCTCGGCCGCTTCTCCGCGCGCTTCGTCCCCAGTTCGTTCGCCATTGCCGTCCTGCTCTCGCTGCTCACCATGGGGCTGGCCCTCGGCTGGGCGGGAGCACCCGCGCCGCGCGTGCTGGAGTCCTGGGGAGGCGGCTTCTGGGAGCTGCTCACCTTCTCCATGCAGATGGCGCTGGTGATGTTCACGGGCTACCTCTTGGCCCTCACCCGCCCGGTGCGCGCGCTGCTCGAGCGTCTGGCAGGGCTGGCGCGAGGCCCCCGGAGCGCGGTGGTGCTCATGGCCGCTGTGTCCATGGGCCTGGCCTACATCAACTGGGGCCTGTCGCTGGTGGCCAGCGCCATGCTGGTGCGCTTCGTGGTGCGACGGCAGCCCGAGGTGGACTACCGCCTGCTGGTGGCCTGTGCCTACTTCGGCCTGGGCGCCACGTGGCACGCCGGCCTGTCCGCCTCCGCACCGCTGCTGGTGGCCACCCCCGGCCATTTCTTGGAGAAGCAGCTCGGCGTCATCCCCATTGACCGGACCCTCTTCTCGCCCTTCAACCTGGGGCTCACCGTGGCGGTGGTGGGAGGCCTCACGCTGCTGGCGTGGGCGCTGCATCCAAAGCCCGGACAGGCGGTGCGGGTGGACCCTGCCATCCTCGAGCAGCTCAAGGACTTCGAGCCCCCCCTGCGCCCGCGCGAGAAGAGCCCTGCCGTGTGGCTGGATTTCTCTCCGCTGCTCAACGTGCTTTTTGGTGTGCTGGGCCTGCTCTGGTTCGCGCGCCACCTGGGGCTCAACGGCGGCTGGAAGGCGCTCAACCTCAACGTGGTGAACTTCCTCTTCCTCACGCTGGCGGTGCTGTTGCATGGCACGCCCGCGCGCCTGCTCAAGGCCAGCGAGGAGGCCGCGAGCGTGCTGCACGGCATTGTCCTGCAGTTCCCGCTCTACGCGGGCATCTACGGCATCTTCAAGGCCACCGGCCTCACCGAGCGCATTGGCCAGCTCTTCGTCTCGCTGTCCACGCCCAGCACCTTTCCCGCCATTGTGTATGTCTACAGCGGTGTGGTGAATTACTTCGTGCCCTCGGGCGGCTCCAAGTGGGCCATTGAAGCGCCCTACCTGCTGGAGGCGGCGAGGACACTTGGGGTGGTGCCAGAGAAGGTGGTGCTCGCATACGCCTGGGGGGACATGGCCACGGACCTCATCCAGCCCTTCTGGGCCCTGCCGCTGCTGGCCGTGGCGCGGCTGGACTTCAAGGACATCCTCGGCTTCCTGCTGGTGGCCTTCTTCGTCTACCTGCCGCTCGTCACCCTCGCCTTCTTCCTCTGGGGTTGAGAGAACCCACCCGTGGCCAGCCGGGGCCCGTCCTGTGGTAGACACCCGGGGCGAAACCCACTCGAGGGGGAGACCCAATGGCAGGCAATCTGAAGAAGCTGGCAATGTGCGCGATGGTGGCGTTTGGCGGTGCGGCGATGGCGCAGGACGCGGCAGCCCCGGCTGCCCCGGCGCAGGAGCCGGTGAAGGCGCCGTCCGCCGAGGCGGTGAAGAGCACCTGGGACTACTTCTACAAGGCGCAGGGCCAGGGCCCCGTGCTGGTGGAGGCCAAGCTGTGCACCGAGGTGGCCAAGGACGGCCCCAACAAGTTCGAGTGCACCGTCGAGGCCAGCCCCGACGCCATCAAGGCCAACACCACCCTGATGCTGTGGCAGTCCTACCTGGTTCCGCAGGGAGACACCATTGATGACCTGATGGTCCAGGTGAAGCAGGGCAACGTGGTGCGCGAGACCAAGGACGTAAAGATCAAGGGCGAGGGCTGGCGCGCCCGTCAGTGGACTGGCGTCCGTATGAACAAGGCCGGCGACTGGACTGTCAGCATCCTCCGCGGAGATCAGGTCCTGAAGACGATCAACGTGAAGGTGCAGTAGTCATCACATACGCGGAACCCCCCACGCGCCCGTCTGGCGGCCTCCGAGCCCCGGACGGGCGTTTTGTTTTGTAGAGCCGCGACAATCCACCCCACAAGGTGGGTGTCTGACAAAACAGCCATTAATCAACACTTTTCCGGGAATTCGACTTTTCACCCCGCGTGGTGGTAGATGTGGGCTGCCTTCAGGCGTGCTCTCTGACCCTGAAGGGCGAGGCTGTGCTGAAGCGTCGGCGAGCGGACCTCCGCCCGCAGGCGGCCAACCCCTCGACTCGCATCCCAGGTACCCGGCGCGTGGGGGAGGAGAGCGCCGCGCGTCACAACACATTGATGAGCTTCTGAGGAGTTGCACACCATGAAATGCATTTCACGGCATGGCGCTCTCTCGAGCGTCATGGGCAGGATCGCGGGGGTCCTCGGGCTCCTGACACTGATGGCCAGCAGCACCGCCCGCGCGAGCGAGGCGGACCTTGTACTCCCGGACTTCCGCACAGTGACATTCGTGGGCGGACTCAACGGGCACTCGCTGCTGATGGCGGGTATCGCGGTGGCTGTCTTTGGCCTCATCTTCGGCTTCATGCAGTACACGGCCTTGCGCAAGCTGCCGGTGCACAAGTCGATGCTCGAGATCTCCGAGCTCATCTATGAGACGTGCAAGACGTACCTCATCACCCAGGGCAAGTTCATCCTCATCCTCGAGGTGCTCATTGGCGCCGTGATGGTGGTGTACTTCGGATTCCTGCGGCACATGGAGCTTATCAAGGTCATCACCATCCTGGTGTTCAGCCTCATCGGCATCGCCGGCAGCTACGGCGTGGCGTGGTTCGGCATCCGGGTGAACACCTTCGCCAACAGCCGCACGGCCTTCGCCAGCTTGCGCGGCAAGCCCTACCCCACCTACGCCATCCCCCTGCAGGCCGGTATGTCCATTGGCATGGTGCTCATCTCCACCGAGCTCCTGCTGATGCTCATCATCCTGCTCTTCGTGCCGGCGGACTTCGCGGGCCCGTGCTTCATCGGCTTCGCCATCGGTGAGTCGCTGGGCGCCTCGGTGTTGCGCATCGCGGGCGGTATCTTCACGAAGATCGCCGACATCGGCTCGGACCTGATGAAGATCGTCTTCCGCATCAAGGAGGACGACGCGCGCAACCCGGGCGTCATCGCCGACTGCACGGGTGACAACGCGGGTGACTCGGTGGGCCCCTCGGCCGACGGCTTCGAGACCTACGGCGTGACGGGCGTGGCGCTCATCACCTTCATCCTCCTGGCGGTGCCGGGGGCCGAGTTCCAGGTCCAGCTGCTCGTCTGGATTTTCATGATGCGCATCGTGATGGTGCTGGCGAGCCTGGGCTCCTACGGCATCAACGGCATCATCCAGGGCGGCAAGTACAAGACGGCGGACCACATGAACTTCGAGGCCCCGCTCACCTTCCTGGTGTGGCTGACCTCCATCGTGTCCGTGGCGCTGACGTTCCTGGTCTCCTACCTGCTCATCCCGAACCTGGCGGGTGACACCACGCTGTGGTGGAAGCTCTCGGCCATCATCACCTGCGGCACGCTGGCGGGCGCCATCATCCCGGAGGCCATCAAGGTCTTCACCTCCACGGAGAGCCGCCACGTGCGCGAGGTCGTCACGGCCTCCCGCGAGGGTGGAGCGTCGCTCAACGTCATCTCGGGTCTGGTCGCCGGTAACTTCTCCGCCTACTGGATGGGCATCATCATCGCGGCGCTAATGGGCGGGGCCTACTTCTTCAGCCTGGACATCCCCAACACGCTGATGATCGCCCCGGCGGTGTTCGCCTTCGGGCTGGTGGCCTTCGGCTTTTTGGGCATGGGCCCCGTCACCATCGCGGTGGACTCGTACGGCCCGGTGACGGACAACGCGCAGAGCGTGTACGAGCTGTCGCTCATCGAGAACGTCCCCAACGTGAAGGAGGAGATCCAAAAGGACTTCGGCTTCTCGCCTGACTTCGACAAGGGCAAGCTGTACCTGGAGGAGAACGACGGCGCGGGCAACACCTTCAAGGCCACGGCCAAGCCGGTGCTCATCGGCACCGCCGTGGTGGGCGCCACGACGATGATCTTCTCCATCATCGTCATCCTGGTGGGCATCACCGTGAGCGGCGACGGTTTCCGCTCGCTCAACGCGGCCAACGCGGCCAACCTGTCGCTGCTGCACGCCCCCTTCCTGCTGGGCCTCGTCACGGGCGGCGCCATCATCTACTGGTTCTCCGGCGCCTCCATGCAGGCGGTGTCCACGGGCGCCTACCGCGCGGTGGAGTTCATCAAGGCCAACATCAAGCTGGAGGGCGTGGAGAAGGCGAGCGTGAGCGACTCCAAGCGCGTGGTGGAGATCTGCACCCAGTACGCGCAGAAGGGCATGCTCAACATCTTCCTGGGCGTGTTCTTCAGCACCCTGGCGTTCGCGTTCCTCGAGCCGTACTTCTTCGTGGGCTACCTCATCTCCATCGCGGTGTTCGGCCTGTACCAGGCCGTCTTCATGGCCAACGCCGGTGGCGCGTGGGACAACGCGAAGAAGCTGGTGGAGGTGGAGCTCAAGGCCAAGGGGACGGAGCTGCACGCCGCCACGGTCGTGGGCGACACGGTGGGCGACCCGTTCAAGGACACCTCGTCCGTGGCGCTCAACCCCGTCATCAAGTTCACCACGCTCTTCGGCCTGCTGGCGGTGGAGCTGTCGGTGGAGCTGAGCGCGGCCGGCCAGGCCACCATCACCCGGGTGTTCGCGGGCATCTTCTTCATCGCGTCGATGGTGTTCGTCTACCGCTCCTTCTACGGCATGCGCATCGAGACCCCGATGGCCGCCATCGCCGGTGAGGGCAAGGCGACCGTCAAGCCGGCCTAGTCCGCGGCCCTCCTCCCTCTCCCTTCGGGAGAGGGACGGGGTGAGGGTATCGGGCGAACCCGGGTTGAACCCCCTGTCCCCCCTGTGGGCCTCGGGTTGAAGAACGGGCTCGGGTACCCTCACCCCCACCCTCTCCCGAGGGGAGAGGGAGCATTATTGAAAGCTCAGCGGATGCGAAACGCGGGCGGATCAATGCGCGTGGAGCGGCACTCCGGGCAGGAGCCAGGCCGGCTCAGGCGCTTGCGGTCACGGAAGACGTAGCCGCACGCGAGGCACTCGGCGGGAATAACCTCCAGCGCGGCGCCTCCCGCCCGGAGCGACTTCTCCAGGTGCTCCAGGTGCCCGGCCACGTCCTTCTCGGAGATGCCCACCAGCCCGGAGAGCTCCTTCGCGGTGAGGCCCGTCTGCGGCGCCGAGGCCAACTCCGCCTCCAGCGCGCCGCGCACCGTGGCGCCTCGGGCGGGGGGAACAGGGCTGCGATCCATGGACCATGACCTCCCAGGACAAGAGTAGGCACGCGTCCCGGCTCCGGCCTTCCGATGAGCTTGCCTGCTCGAATGCAGGAAAGAGTATTAGGAACCCCAAGGGGGGTTGGATGTAGCCTCCGGCGCCATGAGCCTCCGCTACACAGCCGATTATCGAACGCTTCTCTGGTGCCTCTTCATGCCCGTGGTGGCGATGGCGCAGTACGTCAACCCTGCGCTCATCCCCTACCTCAGTCCGATCGGCTGCTACCTGGCGCTGTCCGCAGGCGTCATCGCGCACAACCACAACCACTGCCCGACCTTCAAGAGCCGCAAGCTCAACTTCCTCATGAGCCTGTGGCTGGCGCACTTCTACGGCTACCCCACGTTCGCCTGGGTGCCCACGCACAACCTCAACCACCACAAGTACGTCAACAAGCCGGGCGACGCGACCATCACCTGGCGCTACACCAACAAGCACAACTGGTGGGTCGCCTTCACGTACTTCTTCGTCTCGTCCTACTGGCAGAGCGATCCCATCAAGCAGTACATCCGCAAGGCGCGTCAGTCGAACCCCACGCTCTACCGGCAGATCATCACCCAGTACGTCTCGTGGGCCGGCCTGCACCTGGCGATGCTCGGCGTGGCCATCGCGTGGCACGGCCTGGGACGCGGCATCATGGTGTGGAGCTTCGCCTTCCTCATCCCGGCGCTCTTCGCGCTGTGGACCATCATGTTCTTCAACTACATCCAGCACGTCCACGCGGACCCCTGGAGCGAGAACGACCACTCGCGCAGCTTCGACGGCAAGCTCATCAACTTCCTGCTCTTCAACAACGGCCTGCACGCGGCCCACCACGAGGTGGCCGGCGCCCACTGGAGCACCCTGCCCGAGCTTCACGCGAAGCTCGCCCCGAAAATCAACCCGGAGCTCAACCAGAGCAGCTTCTTCGGGTGGTGTTTCCGGAATTATGTGCTGGCACCCTTCTTCCCCCAGTACGGGACGAAGCAGATCGGCCGCGCCGGGTTCGAGCCGCCCACGGGCGAAGAGGCGCAGTTGGAGTCCGCGGACGTGGATGCGTTGGAGTCGGGCATCAACGCTGCTCGAACGTGAACACTCTGAGAGGCCGTCCTCTCGACTTTTGTGAAAGGACGGACTACTCCTGAACCCCCGGCTCAAGTCCGGGCTGGGAACGGCGGCTCGTGTGCCGCCGCTGTGACGAAAGAAGAACGATTCATGGCAACCGGTACGGTCAAGTGGTTCAACGACGCTAAGGGCTTCGGGTTCATCACGCAGGACGGAGGTGGCGAGGACGTGTTCTGCCACCACACTGCCATCAACATGGATGGCTTCCGCACCCTGGCCGAGGGGCAGCGGGTCGAGTTTGAAGTGACCAAGGGCCCCAAGGGACTGCAGGCGCAGAACGTTCGCGCCGCTGGCTAGTCCGCAGCACGGATGATTCCTGGAGCCCGACCTCGTCTGGGGTCGGGCTCTTTCTTTTTCATGCTCATGCGTCTGCCCCCCCTGCCCCGAGTCGCCGGTTTCGATGATGCGCCTTTCGCCAAACGCCCCGGTGCGAGGGTGCCCCTGGTGGGCGTGGTGTGCGCCGGCACGCGCTTCGAAGGGCTCGTCTGGGGACGGGTGCGCAAGGACGGGTGGACGGCGACAGACGAGGTGTGCCGGCTGCTGGTGGGAGGCAAATTCCTGCCGCAGCTGCACCTGGTGTTGTTGGATGGGATTGCCTTTGGAGGTTTCAACGTGGTGGACCTGCCACGGCTGGCGCACACGTTGGGCAAGCCCTGTGTGTCAGTGATGCGGCGGCTGCCGGACCTGGACGCGATGGAGCGCGCGCTGCGTCACCTGCCCCGCGCGGAACGGCGGCTGGAGTTGCTGAGGCGGGCGGGCCCCATCCACCAGCTCGGAGGCTTCACGTTCCAGGTGCAGGGCGCGGAGCCCGCGTGGGTAGCGGAGGCCTTGAAGCGCCTCACGGACCGAGGGCATGTGCCGGAGGCGCTGCGACTGGCGCACCTCATTGGCTCGGCGGTGGTGACAGGAGAGAGCTCGAAACGCGCGTGATGTCCCTCCCCTCTCCCTTCGGGAGAGGGACAGGGTGAGGGTATCGGGTGAACCCGGGTTGAATCCCCTGTCCACACTGAGGGCCATGGGTTGAAGAACGGGCTCGGATACCCTCACCCCGACCCTCTCCCGGAGGGAGAGGGAGTTAGCGGCGCACCTCGGGCGGCACCTGTGCCAACCACCCCACCTCGAGCACGGCCCATAATCCCAACAACACCGCCTCCGCCGCATCGTGCCGCAGCGACGTGGGCCGCGGTGCGCCGGACCATTCAATCACTCGGCGCGCGAGCCCGTCCGCGGCGTCCTTCGCGAGGCCCCCGCTGCGCTGCTCGCGGGCATACAGGAGCCGGGCGCGCCAGTCCTGAGCGGACACGCGCAACACAGGCAGCGCTCGCCGCGCGGCCTCGCGCTCCCAGACCTCGGCGATAGGCCCTCCGCCCTCCAACACCAGCCACGCGAGCGGCCCGGCCGAGTGCAGCACCGAGGGCACCGCGCGCTTGAGCCGGGACTGAGAGCCAAAGTTCTGCGAGCGGTACCAGCGCAGCCGCCCGTCATCTCCGTAGAAGGCGAGCCCCGAGCGCAGCCCGAGGTCCACCGCGAGCAACCCCGGTGTCGATGGCGCGTCCGGGCTCACTCCGCCTCCCGCTTACTGCTGCGGCTGCTGCTCGATAGAGGCGGCGATGCGGCCTCCGGCGGCGGCGAGCTCCGCGCGGCGGATTTCCAAGGTGGCCCGGGCCTGCGCCGCGGCGCTGGCGGAGAGGAAGCGGCGCGAGTCCGCGTCCGACATCTCCAGGCTGGTGGACATCCCCGCCCTGAAGGCGGCCGCCACCTGCTGCTGCACCCGGGCGGCGAGCTGCGCCTGGGCCTCGGCCTGGGCCAGCGCGGCCTGCGCGGCCTCCAGGTTGGCCTTCGCGGCCACCCAGTTCGCATGGGCCTTGGCGCGCGACGACTCGTACTGCGCCTTCGCCTGCTCCAGCCGGGCCCTGTCCTCGTGCAGCGCCGCGTAGCGCTGCCCGCGGTCATACAGCGGCATCGAGGCCGCGACGGACAGCTCGTAGCTGGTGTTCGTCCCGGTGAAGCCGGAGTTGGAGTTGTAGATGCCGCGGGCCTGGGCGACCAGACTCGGCAGCCACGAGAAACGGTCGTACGTCACCTTGCCCTCGCTGGCCTGCACCGCCTTGGCGGCCGAGCGCACCGCGTACGTGTTCTCCCAGGGGCTGGTGTCCTCGGAGGGAATGTCCCAGCGGGGACCCGGGGCATCAAGCGGAGCCGGCTGCACGGGCTCGCCCACCAGCGCGCCCAGCATGGCCAGGAGCTGCGCATACTGGCCGGAGAGCTGCGCGAGCTGCACGCGCGCCTGGGCCGTCTCCGTCTGGGCGCGCAGCAGCGACGCCTCCACCGTCATGCCCACGTCGAGCTGCGCCTTGGCCTCGCCCTCGCGCTGGAGCGCCACGGCCTCCGCCTCACGCGCCGCGTCCATCAGCTGCGTGATGCCCTGAAGTCCCAGGTACGTGCGCGCCACCGCCAGCAGCACCTGCTCGCGCGCCTCCAGGGCACCCAGCTCCGCCGCCTCCGCGCCCGCCTTCGCCGGGCCGATGAGGAAGACGCCGGCCGGGGTGAAGAGGGGCTGAGAGATTTGCGCCGTCGCGTAGCGCGAGTCCTTCGCCGTGATGACGACGGGCTCCGGGACGAGCTGCGGATTCTGGGGCAGGAGGTTGAACACGCCGCCCACCAGTCCGACGAACTGCCCCAGGTCCAGCAGGGCCTCGGCGCTGGAGCGGACGTACTGGGCGCTGACCGTCAGCTCGGGCTGCCACGCCGTCCAGGCGCGGCGAACGCCCGCGGCGGCCACCGCGGACTGAGCGCGAGCGGAGGCCACGTCCGGGCTCTGCTTCGCGGCGAGGGTGAGCGCCTCCTGCAGCGTCACGGTGCGCAGCGTGCCGGGAGCGGGAGCCACCGCCAGGCCGGGCTGCGCGGCGGGAGCCGGCTGAGGCGTGAGCGCGGGGGCCGCGGGCGCCTGGGCGAGCGCGCCGAGCGGAGAGAGGGCGGCGAGGAGGACGAGCGAGAGGGGACGCCGGGCGGACCCGGCGGCGGCAATTCGGATGAACATAGGCGATGGCAACGCGAAGAAGTGAGGGTGCACCCGGCCGCGCTCAGGCGGCGCGACCGGAGTGCTGCGCCTGGTGCTCCTGAACGGGCGCGGAGGGGAGTTCGTCCTGTGTCTTCTGGACGCGCTTGGAGAAGCCCAGGCGCTCCATGGCGGCGAACACCACCGGCACCACCAGCAGCGTGAGGAAGGTGGAGGTGATGACGCCGCCGATGACGGCGATGGCCATGGGGGCGCGGAACTCGGAGCCCACGCCCTTGCCGATGGCGGTGGGCACCATGCCGATGGCCATGGCGGCGCTCGTCATGAGGATGGGGCGCAGACGGCGCGGGCCCGCCTTCATGAGCGCCTCGTCCACCGAGTCACCCTCGCGCAGGAACTGCAGCGCGCCGTCCACCAGGAGGATGGCGTTCTTCGTCACCAGGCCCATCAGCAGGATGATGCCGATCATCGCGCCCATGGAGACGTGGAAGCCGCCGAAATACAGACCCAGCAGCGCACCCACGAGCGCCAGCGGCAGCGACACCATGATGGTGAAGGGGTGCTTGAGGGACTCGAACTGGCTGGCGAGCACCATGTAGATGAAGACGAAGGCCAGCAGACCCGCGGTGATGAAGGCGTCGTTCTGCTCGTTCATCAGCTTCATCTGTCCGTCGTAGACGAGCGAGTAGCCCGGAGCCAACGGCTTCTCGGCCACGCGCTGCTGGAGCTGACTGGCCACGTCACCCAGGGCCGCGCCATTGAGCTGGGCGTAGACGGCGAGCTGCCGCTGGCGGTTCTCGTGCTCGATGACGCTCGGGCCATCGCGCAGCTCCACCTTCGCCACGTCCGTCACCGGGACCATCCCGCGGGGCGTGGCCAGCTCGATCTGCCGCACGCGCTCGGGCGTGTCACGGTCGCGCTGGGTCAGGCGCACGCGGATGTCCGTCTCGTCCACGCCCTCGCGCAGCTTGGCGGCCACATCACCGCCGATGGCCATGCGCATCTGCATGGCCAGCGCCGCGGCGCTCAGGCCCAGGTCCTTGGCGCGGGCCCGGTCGATCTCAATGGCCAGCTCCGGCTTGGGCGGGTTGAAGTCCACGCGCACGTCCGCGGTGCCTGGAATCTCGCGCAGAATCTGGGCGATGCGCTCGGACTCCTCCCGGAGCTTGCCCAGGTCCGGCCCGATGACGCGCACCATGATGGGGAAGAAGTCACCGCCCAGGCCATCGACGATGGGCAGGTCCTGCATGATGACCTGGGTGGCGGGCAGCGCGGGCGCGAGCAGCTCACGCGCCGATTCCTTGATGGCCTGGATGCCCCGCTCGCGCTCGTGCTTCTCCTTGGTGAGCACGCGGATGCGCGCCTTGTTCACATCGCCGTTGTCGCCGACGATGGAGTAGACATCCGTCACCTCGGGGATGCCCTTGAGGATCTTCTCCGCCTCCGCCACGCGCACGCCCGTCTGATCCAGGCTGGAGGCGTCGGGGAGGATGAGCTGCACGATGAACTGCGAGCGGTCCTCGGGCGAGAGGAACTCCACGCCCAGGCGGCTGGCGGCGCCGAAGGACACCACCATCACCAGCACGGTGATGCCCGTGGTGAGCCACTTGTGGTTGAGCACCCAGCGCAGGATGTTCGAGTAGACGCGCTCGCTGCCATCCAGGAAGCCGCGGATGGTCTTGGCCAGCGCGTTCTCCTGGTGGTGCTCGCCGTGCTTGCGCTGCTTCGCCAGACGCGCGGACAGCATCGGGTCCAGCGTGAAGGAGATGAAGAGCGAGATGAGCACCGCCACCGAGATGGTGATGCCGAACTGCTGGAGGAACTGACCCACCATGCCCGGCATGAAGGCCACCGGGACGAACACCGCCACCAGGGCGAGCGTGGTGGCGAGCACCGCCAGACCGACGTCACTGGTGCCCTTGGAGGCCGCGCTCACCGGATCCTCGCCCTGCTCCAGGCGGTGGGTGATGGCCTCGCGCACCACCACCGCGTCGTCGATGAGCAGACCGATGGCCAGCGACAGCGCCAGCAGCGTCATCTGGTTGAGCGTGTAGCCCAGCAGGTACATCACGAAGAACGTACCGATGACGGAGGTGGGCAGCGCCAGCGAGGAGATGAAGGTGCCGCGCGGATCCAACAGGAACATCAGGATGATGAGCACCGCCATCGCGCCACCGAAGATGAGGGCGATCCACACCTCGTGGGCGTTCTCATTGATGATCACCGACTGGTCGATGAGCAGCGTGGTCTGGAAGCCATGGCCCAGGGAGGGCACCAGGGTCTCCATCTGCTTCTTCACCGCGTCACTCAGGGCCACGGTGTTGGAGCCGGGCTGCTTGATGATCTCCAGGATGACGGCGTCCTGACCATTGAGGCGCGCCGAGGTGCGCCGCTCGGCCGCGCCGTCGGTGATGGTGGCGACCTCCTCCAACCGCACCTGGGCGCCCGTGCGGCTCTGCGCCACCGGGAGCTGCCGCAGCTCCTCCACGCTCTTGAACTGTCCCAGCGAACGCACCGTGAGCTCGGTGGGCCCCAGCTGCAGCCGGCCCGCCGGCAGATCCAGGTTCTCCGAGCCGATGCGCTGGGCGATGTCCATCGGAGTCACGCCCACCGCGCGCGCCTTGTCCAGGTCGACATCCACCTGGATTTCGCGCACGTCACCACCGTTGATGCGCACGTCGGCCACGCCCTCGAGCTGCGCCAGGGCTGGCTTGAGCTTGTCGTCGATGAGCTTGCGCACCGTGCGCGAGTCCGCCTGCGCGCTCGCCGCGTAGGTGAGGACGGGCACCGCGGAGATGTCCACGCGGCCCACCACCGGCGCATCCGCGTCCTGCGGCAGCTTGTTGACGATGCCCGACACCTTGTCGCGCACCTCCTGCACCGCCCGGTCCAGGCTGGCCGACAGCTTGAACTGAACAATCACCGTGCCGACGTTCTCGCGGCTGAAGGAGTGGATCTTGTCCACACCACTGATGCCGGCGGCGGCATCCTCGATGGGCTTGATGATCTGCGTTTCGATCTCACCCGGGCCGGCGCCCTTGTAGATGGTGTTGACCACCACCACCGGGATGGAGATGTCCGGGTAGAGGTCGGTACCGAGCCGGCTGTACCCCATCACCCCGAGGACGATGAGGCAGAGGGAGAGCATGGCCGTGAAGACCGGCCTGCGGATGGAGACGTCGCTGAGGAGCATGGGGGACGCTCTGGTGTCCTGGGAAGGGAGGGCTACTTCACGGAGACGCGCGTCCCCTCGGTGAGGGACGGCGTGGGGTATTCGATGACCTTGTCCAGCGGAGCGGCGGCCTTCACCACCACCTCGCGCACACCACGCTCGAGCACCTGGACATCCACGCGGCGCACCTCGCCGGAGGGGGCCACCACGTAGACGTGGTCACCGCCCGAGGAGGACAGCGCGGTGGCGGGCAGGGACTGAGCGTCCTGAGCGTCGCCCAGCGGGAGGATGACGCGCGCCAGGGTGTTGGCCACGAAGCGGCCGTCCTTGTTGGGCACCAGGATGTCCACCGGGATGCGGCGCGTGGCCTGGTCCGCGGAGGGGATGATGGTGCGGATGACGGCCTCGTCCGTGGAGGCGCCGCCACCGATGACCTCTACGCGCACCTTCGTGCCCTGCTTGAGCTGGGCGCGCAGGGACTCGGCCACCGTCGTCTTCAGCAGCAGGGTGCCCAGGTTCTCCACGGAGAACTGGGGCGCGCCCGGGCCCACGATGGCGCCCACCTGCTCGGGCGCGTCGGTGACGGTGCCAGCGAAGGGCGCCTTCAGGTCGTGCTTGCGGCGGCCGGCCTGCGCCTGGGCCAGCTGCGCCTTGGCGGCCATGAGCTGCGCCTCGGCCTGCTTCGCCTGCGTGGTGGAGGTGAGGTTCTGCAGGTCGCTCACGTTGCCCTGCTGCTGCAGCTTCGCGTTGCGGCCGGCCACATCCGCGGCCATCGCGGCGGCCACCTCAGCGGCGGCCACCGAGGCCTGTGCCTGGGCCAGCTGCGCGTCGGCGATCTCCGCGTTGAGCTGCGCGAGCACCTGGCCCTCCTGCACCGTCTGGCCCTTCTTCACGCGCACCTTCTCCAGCCGGCCTCCCACCTCGAAGCCCACCTGAAGGGCCTGAGAAGGAAAGAGCGTGCCCGTCACCTCCTCGCGCCGCGAGGTCTGCACCGAGCGCGGCGTGGCCAGCGTCACCGTGGGGAGCTCCTGCGCGGCGGCGGCCTTGTTGGCGGCGGGGGGCGGCGCGGCGTCTGCCTTGCAGCCGGAGAGGGGAAGCGCGGTGGCGGCCAGGCCCACGGCGGCGAGCCCGGCGACAAGCGGCGTCCTGGAGAGTTTCACGGTCATGACCTCGAAGTACTGCGGGTGCGGGAGAGAGCGCGGGCCTGGGTAGACCGGCGCGGGGAAGTCGAAGCCTTCGTCGGAACCTTCGTCGGGACCGACAACGTCGAGGGGCCGGAGTCCGTGAAGGCTGGGGGCAGGCTGCCCTCGCGGATGAGGCGGTGGATGGAGTTGGCCCAGGCGGCCAGGTCCGGCTTCTGCTCCATCTGGCTCATCTGCTGCGCCAGCAGCAGGTAGGTGCCAACGATGAGCGAGCCGATGACCTCGGGAGGGACGTCCGGGCGGCACGCGTGAGCGGCCTGCAGCCGGTGGAACTCCTGGGACACCCGCGCCGTCTCGCGGTCCACCATGCCCCACACCAGTGACTCGAAGTCGGTCCCCTGGCTGCCGCGGATGAGCACGTTCATCACATCGCGGTAGGCCCACATCAGCTCGAGCAGATTCAGGTCCGACTCGGCGTTCAGCTTCACCAGGAGCTCGTAGCGCGCGGAGCGCTCGGCCACGTCCCGGGCCTCGAGCACGCCATGCTCGGCGAGGAACTGATCCGTCGCCTTCAGCCGATGGACGATGACCTGGTTCATCGCCTCCGTGAACTCGCCCACCACCTCGCCGAAGAGGGCCTCCTTGGAGGAGTAGTGCAGGTAGAAGGCGCCTTTGGAGAGGCCACAGGCGGCGGTGATGTCCTCGATGCGCGCCCCACGGATGCCCTTCTTCACGAACTCCGCTCGCGCGGCGGCGATGAGGGCTGCACGAGCATGTGGATCCGCAGGACGAGCCATGACGCGGCCATTACTAACCCGCCGGTCAGAAACTGCCCAGGGGGTTTCTGAACCACGGGTCAGAAACGAGCCCCATGTTACTTATTGAACAATTAAGTAGAACTAAGGGGAGGGTGCGGCGCCGAGCCGGGCCAGGGCGGTGCACAGAGGGCACGCGGCCGGCAGGTGGGGGGTGTCGCGGCGGTGGAGGTCCAACACCGCGCGGGACACCTCGGCCAGCTCGCGGCGCACCTCGCGCCGAGCGCCCTTCACCCGGGCGATGGAGAGGTTGTCGTAGGCCGTCGTCTGGTGTCGCATCCAGGCGATGACGGCGGCCTCGGCGCGGCGCTCGATGGGGATGCGCTCGGTGCGGGCCACGGTGCCGCTGCCCACGGGGGTGGCATGGGCGGACACCGCCACGGCCAGCTTCTTGGCCTGGGCGATGAAGGTGGGCGCGAAGGCGAGAAAGCGCAGCACGGCGTTGGCGAAGTCCACCTCATACTCAGCCTGCTCGCGCTCACGGCGGCGCACGTCCGCCTCACGGCGACGGGCATAGGCGGGGGTGGCGCGCTCGGCCTCCAGGGCGGCCCGGGCAGCGGTGATGTGGGCCTCGGGCGCCCATACCCCTTGTGAGAAGATCTTCCTCCCCTTCTTCTCCACCACCGTCCAGCTGGGGCCGGCGGCCTTCACCCGGCGCGTGAGGCCCGCGTCCCCCGGGGGCAGCAGGGCCCAGCCCGCGGGCACGGTGAGAATGGAGCCATCGGCCGCGCGCACACGGCGCGGGTCTTTCGTGGGGGCAACAGTGAGGGAGTCGCTCATGGCGGGGGGTGGCGCCTATAGCGCAAGCGGCGTCAGCGGGGGAAGCGCCCCGGGGTCAACCTCGTGGTAGATGGGGCCTGTCGCCAGCGCACACCGCCGCTGCGCGGGAGGGTCTTCAATCGTGGGCAGCGCCGGCATGTCCATCCTCAGGCTCACCTTCCTCGGCACCTCGGCCGCTCAACCGACGTTGCACCGCAACCTGTCCGGGCTGGCGGTGAAAGCGAACGCGGATCTGCTGCTCTTCGACTGTGGCGAGGGCAGCCAACGGCAGATGGTGCGCTTTGGCACCGGCTTCACCGTGGATGCCGTCTTCTTCACCCACTTCCACGCGGACCACTACCTGGGAATCATCGGCTTCCTGCGCACCCTGGGGATGATGGGGCGCGACACGCCCGTGCAGCTCTACGGGCCGCCTCCGGCGCGGCGGCTGCTGAACCAGGCCGTGCACCTGGGCGTGGAGTCACTGTCCTTCCCCGTGGAGTTCCACGAGCTGCGCGACGGCGACAAGGTGGAGCGGCGCGGCTACACGGTGCACGCGGTGGGGGTGGATCACCGCATCAACGCGCTCGGCTACGTGCTGCAGGAGGACGAGCGCCCCGGCAAGTTCAACCTGGACAAGGCGAAGGCGATGGGGATTCCGTCGGGGCCCGTCTACGGTCAGCTCCAGCGGGGCGAGCCGGTGACGCTGCCGGACGGCCGCACCATCCATCCCGACGAGGTCGTGGGGGACCCGAGGCCCGGCCGGCGGCTGGTCATCTCCGGTGACACCCGCCCCTGCCAGTCCCTGGTGCGTGCCGCGCGCGAGGCGGACCTGCTCATCCACGAGGCCACCTTCTCCGACGACGAGCAGGCGCGTGCGCTGGAGACGCGGCACTCGACGGCGCGCGAGGCGGCCCAGGTGGCGCGCGAGGCGGGTGCCCGGCGCCTCATCCTCACGCACCTCTCCAGCCGTCACGACACGGACCCCTCGCGGCTGCTCACCCAGGCGCGCGAGGAGTTCAAGGGGCCCGTCGAGGTGGCCTACGACGGGCTCACCGTGGAGCTGCCCCTGCGCGACTGAGCGCGCGGGGGCCTCGCTGACTACTTGATGGACTTCTCGGCCTCCTCGCGCAGCGCCTTGGCCCCCTCGGGGTCCACGCGCTGCAGCAGCTCCCACTCCATCTCCACGTCCCGCGTCATGTTGGTGGTGTCCGTGCCGAGGTCCTGGCGCTGGCCGTTCGAGCTCATGGGGCCCTGGCCGGACTCGACGCGGTTCTGCTTCAGGATTTCCACCGAGCACATGGTCGGGTTGGGCTGCTTGCCGCGCACCAGGTAGCGCACGTAGCTGGTGCCCAGCGACGAGGGCGCGCCCACCTGGTGCCAGTCGGTGCTGATTTCATACGCCCCCGGGGCCTCGCGCACCGGCAGCTCCTTCTCCTTCAGCAGCGACCGCACCTGAGGCCACACCTCGGCGATGGGCTTGCGGTACACGTGCTGGCGCGCCTTGTCCTGGATGTAGGCCTCGCGACGGCTGGCCGTGCACCCAACGGCCAGCGTGGCAACGGCGAGCACCACCAACGACAAGGACCACGACGAGCGGTTCGACGGCTTCATTGTGTTCTCCCCCGACTGTTAAAGACGAGATGAAGGGGATTTGAAGCACGGGGTACCGCTCCCGCCAAGCCACCCTTGCCGCGCTCCCCTGGCAGTGCAGCTCGCCTGGAACACGGCAGCCTGCTTGGAATGAACCTTTGCGACGACAAGGAAAAGCGTACTGTTCAGCGGAGAAACACCCGCTCGAGCCAGGTCGCTTCATGTCGCCCCCCCGCCCTCCCCCCTCCCTGTCCCGCTCGACACTGCTCAAGATGGGCGTACGCATCGCCGGGGTCATCGCCCTGGGTACGCTCTTCAGCTATCTCCACCTGCTCCACGCCGTGCGCACCGAGGACCTCGCGCGGCTCGAGCGGCATGTGTCGGAGCGCAGCCAACGGGAGCAAATCCTCTTCCTGCTCGCGCAGGACAACCACGTCGTCATCAAGAAGGCCCTGCAGGAGAGGATCCTCGCGCTAGAGAAGGAGGACGTCCAAGCACGCTTCGACCAGCTCTTCACGCCAAGGCCCGACGGCACCGTCCGCAGCCGCCTCGAGGGCTTTGACGGCACGAAGATGCCGGGCGTTGTCGTCAACCGAGGCCGGCAGCTCGACGACGGGCTGCGCCGGCGCATCCTGGCCGCCCATGAGGTGCTGTCCTGGTACGGGCCCGCCCTCCACACGCGCTTCACGAACACCTATGTCGTCCTGGCCGAGGGCGTCATCATCCTCTACTGGCCGGAGCGCCCCAACTGGTGCCAGGACGTGGGCGGGGAGCTCTCGTTGCTCGGCCTCAGCGCGAACAGCCCCCAGAACAACCCCACACGACAGACCATCTGGAGCGGCATCTACTCGGACCAGGGCACCCGGAAATGGATGGTCTCCATCGCCACGCCGCTGGACATGAACGGCCGGTACGTCGCGACGTTCGGCCACGACGTGCTCCTGGAAGAGTTGATGACTCGCACCATCAACGATCACCTGCCCGGCGCGTACAACATGATCTTCCGCGACGATGGGGAGCTCATCGCCCATCCCCAAATCACCCAGGAGAACTCCACCGGCGTCTACAACATCCTGCGTGACGCCGGGCAGAACGGCGACCTCATCATCCCCGAGGAGCAGCGCTACCACCTGCGGAGGCTGTTCGAGCGGGTGCGAGACCGCGAGCCGGACCGGGCGGTGGTGGAGCTGCCCGAGTTCTCCGAGTACCTCGGCGTGGCCCGGCTCCAAGGCCCTGGCTGGAACTTCGTCACGGTGCTTCCGGAGAGCGTGGTGTCCCAGCCCGCGGTGCGGGCGGCGCGCACTGTGCTGGTGCTCGGCATCCTCTCGCTGCTGGTGGAGCTGATCATCATGTCCTGGGTGCTCAAGCAACAGATTACCCGCCCGCTGCTGGCCTTCACGCGGGCCGCGGACCGGGTGGCCGCGGGTGACTTCCATGTCGAGCTGGACACCTCGCGCGAGGACGAGCTGGGCCAGCTGGCGCGCGCCTTCCGGGTGATGGCAGACAAGGTCCAGCATCGCGAGGAGGCCCTGCTCCAGGCCAACGAGAGCCTGGAGCAACGGGTGGAGGAGCGCACCCGCGAGCTGAAGGAGGTCCACAGGCAGCTGGTGCAGACGGCCCGGCGCGCAGGCATGGCGGAGATCGCCACCAACGTGCTGCACAACGTGGGCAACGTGCTCACCAGCGTCTACGCCTCGGCGCAGCTCGCTCGGGAGCGGATGGGCCGGATGCGGCTTGAGCACGTGAGCCGAGTGGCGAGCATGCTCGAGGAGCACCAGGGCGACCTCTGCACCTTCCTCACCCAGGACGAGCGCGGTCAGCATGTGACGCCCTTCCTGAGCAAGCTGGGGCAGAACCTGCAGGAGGATCGCAAGGAGCTTCTCTCGCTGCTCGACGACGTGGGCCGGTACACGGAGCACATCGGCGACATCGTCAAGGTGCAGCAGAACTACGCCCGCACGCCCCGAGTGCACGACGAGCCCGTCCACCTGGACGCGCTGGTGGAGGACGCGCTGCGCATCAACACTGATGGGCTCACGCGCTACCAGGTGAAGGTGGAGCGGGACATGATTCCCCTGCCGCCCCTGATGACTGACAAGCACAAGGTGCTGATGATCCTCGTCAACCTCATCAGCAACGCCGCGTATGCCCTGGAGCCTGTGCCCGTGGACGAGCGACGGCTGACCGTCAGGATGGAGCGCACCCCCACCCAACGCATCCGCATCGAGGTGCGGGACAACGGCATGGGCATCGACTCCGAGCTGAGCACCCGCATCTTCCAATACGGCTTCACCACCCGCAAAGACGGGCACGGCTTCGGCCTGCACTCCAGTGCCCTGGCGGCCCAGGAGCTGGGGGGCTCGCTGACGGCGCACAGCGAAGGGTCGGGACTGGGGGCCACGTTCACGCTGGAGCTCCCCTACCTCCTGGCCGAGGAGGCGTCATAAGCGGCCCCTCTGGTAGACTGGCGCCACCATGAGGGACGGGCTCATCCGCCGAGCCATCAAACGGCTCGCGTTGATCCGCTACACCATCGACCTCTCCCTGACGCGCCTGGTGCTGCGCGCCCAAGGAGAGCCGCGCTACCGACTCACCGGGGCCTGCAATGGCTGTGGTCGCTGCTGCGAGACGCCCGTCATCGCCGTGAGTCGACCCGTGTTCTACCTGCGCTCGCTGCGCTGGCTCACGCTCACCTGGCACCGGCTCGTGAATGGCTTCGAGTACGTGAGCGAGGACCGCCGGCACAAGCTCTTCGTCTTCCGCTGCACGCACTACGATCCTGTAACGAAGCAGTGCGACTCCTATGACAGCCGCCCGGGCATGTGCAGGGACTACCCGCGCAACCTCGCCTACTCAGCGCTGCCGGAGTTCCTCCCCGAGTGCGGCTACTCGGCCGTGTACAAGAAAGGCGAGCAGCTCCGGCAGGCGCTGGAGAAGGCCAACCTCCCGCCGGAGAAGTACGAGGAGCTGGTGCGCAAGCTGCACCTCAAGGAGTGAGCCCAGAGCCTGTCACGCTGGGGGCTGCGGCTCCTCTCCGTGCACGCCTTCGCGCGTGGCCCACGTCTCCCGCGCCTCCTCCACGGGACGCTCCGCGGCGAAGTGCTCGAGGAGCAGTGCCGCCACCTTCTCCGGGGCCTCCAACGGCACGGAGTGGCCCTCCTCGGGCAGGCAGTGCACGACGGGCCGCTGCTCGAAGTATGGCTCCAATCCCTGGGTGAGTGACTTGCGCAGGGCAACGTCCTGCTCGCCCCAGATGAGCAGGAAGGGCGCGCGGATGCGGGGGTAGTTCCGCGACTCGCGCAGCCCCTTGGGCGAGAGGTTGCGGCGGAACAGCTGGCGGTAGTAGTCGATGGCCGCGCGCGCCGCCTCTCTGCTGGAGAAGTTGGCCTCGTACTCCGCCAGACGCCCCAGCGGCACGCGCGACGGGTCCACCATCGACCTGCGCAACAACCGCGGCACCAACGCGCCCCCTCGCGCGGAGAGCAGGCGCTCGGGCAGGTACGGAAGCTGGAAGAAGAACACGTACCAGGAGCGCACGAGCTGCGCGGGCTTCCATATATCCCGCGTCATCACGGACGGATGCGGGGCATTGATGATGGCCAGACGATCCACCACCTCTGGGTGGTGGGCGGCCACGTGGTAGGCGATGAGCCCGCCCCAGTCGTGGCCCACGAGGTACACGGGCCGCCCCGGCTGGAGGTAGCGCGCCATCTGGACGACATCGTTGGCCAGCGTATCGATGTCATAGCCCCCCTTGGGCCGGTCCGTGCCGCCATAGCCCCGCAGGTCCGGCGCCACCGCGCGGAAGCCTGCCTCGGCCAGCCGGGGCAGCACCTCGCGCCAGCTCTCGGACAGCTCGGGGAAACCGTGGAGCAGGAGCACCAGCGGCCCATCGGCGGGGCCGGCCTCCAGCGCCTGCACACGCAGGCCAGGCAGCGGAATCAAGAGCGGAGTGATGGCAGTCATGCGCACACAGCTAGGGTCGCTCCTCCCCAGACGGAAGCGGTCCCGGGGCGAGGACGTCCGCCGCCATACACGCGCGACGAAATCAGTGCCTCGCAGCTCCGTCATGGACATGATGGAGCCGCCCGATGATTCCTCTCAGCGATGACAACCCCACACTCCGCACGCCGATCGTCACCTACCTGCTGCTCGGTGCCATCGGGGCCACCTGGGTCTTCGTGCAGGGTGCTGGCCTCAATACCCTGGCCCTCGTCTCCAGCGTGTGCAACCTCGGGCTCGTCCCGGGCGAGCTCACCGGAGGGGCCCCGGTAGGACTCGAGGTGCCGCTCGGGGACGGGCTGGCGTGCGTGGTCGACCAGGAGCCCATCAACCGCCTCACGCCCCTCACCTCCATGTTCCTCCACGGGAGCTGGGGCCACATCCTGGGCAACTGCCTCTTCTTCTGGGTCTTCGGCAACAACGTCGAGGACAGCATGGGCCGGATGCGCTTCCTCGTCTTCTATGTGGTGTGCGGCCTGGCGGCGGCGGCGGCCCAGGTGGCGGTGGACCCCTCCTCGCCCATCCCCATGGTCGGAGCCTCGGGCGCCATCTCCGGAGTGATGGGGGCCTACCTCATCCTCTACCCGCGCGTGCGGGTGAACATGCTCTTCATCTTCATCATCATCTTCCGCATCATCCCCCTGCCCGCCTGGTTGGTGCTGCTCTACTGGTTCGGCCTCCAGGTCATCACCGGCCTGCCCCAGCTCAATCAGCTCAACGCCGAGGGCGGCAGCGGCGTGGCCGTGTGGGCCCACGTGGGCGGCTTCGTCGCGGGGCTCGTGCTGGTGAAGTTCTTCGAGAACCGAAACCTCACCTCCCGGCGCTCCGGGTGGCGGCACCGGCTCCACCCGGACCATCCGTGAACAGATCGCGCCTCTGTGTCAGGGGCATGCGATTTGCTCAATGACAGAGCAGGGTCGAGAACCGCGGCTCGGGGACCTCAGTCTCCTCTGAAGCCGTTCGTGAGGGTGTGGCACGATGCGTCGGGTGAGGATGTTCCAGTCTTGCAATCCGCGGCACCTCGCGGTGGCCCTGGCGTTGTTGACGACGGTGCTGTTGGACCCGCAACGGTCCGCGTCCGCTCAGTCGGAGACCGAGCCCCTGATTCCCAACGGCCCCCAGACGCTCACGGTGCGAGTCCCGCCTCTGCAGACCGTGAACGAGGAGGAGGTGCTGCGCGTCACCGTCCAGGTGGAGGGCGCACAAGGCAACCTGCGCGTCTTCGTGGACGGGCTGCCGCCAGGGGCGCACTGGGACGAGCTCGCTCGCACGCTCACCTTCCAACCGGACTTCATCCAGGGCGGCTGGCGCCACGAAGTCACCTTCACCGCCAAGGACGACCAGGCCACGACGCAGGCGCGGATGACGATCGCCGTGCGCGACACCGTGCGTCCGCCCGAGCCGCGCATCGTCCAGCGCGAGGAGCTGCCCGGCAGCCTGCGCCTGACGCTGGAGCAGCCCACGGACACGTGGTTGGACAGCCCCGGTTACGCTGGGCGCACCTTCCCCGCGGTGGTGACGGTGCCGCTCGCCGCCATGGCCGGCAACCCCATGCCGGTGACGGTGAGCCTGCACGGCGTGGGCAACTGGCCGCCCACGACCCAGGTGTCCACGGATCGCTTCATCATCCAGCCGAGTGACCCGAACCTCACCTACTGGTGGGGCTACTCCGAGAGCCTGCCGCGAGGCCCGGTGCAGGGAACGGCCGTGCCGCCGTACACCGCGCGCCGAGTGCTGGCGCTGCTGGAGTGGGTGCTGCGCAGCTACCCCGGCGCGGACCCCGAGCGCGTCTTCGTGGAGGGAGACTCCATGGGCGGTGCGGGCGCGCTGACGCTCGGCCTGCTGGACGCGCGGCACTTCGCGGGAGTGTTCGCCAAACATGCGCAGCCGGTGGCGCGAGCCCACCGTCCCTGGCGGCTCGCGCAGCTCTCCTCGCTGTGGGGCATGCCCGAGGAGGAGGTGCCGGACGCGCAGGGCCTGGGCGTCTGGAGCCGCCTGGACCTGACGCGCGCCCTGCGGGACGAGCCCGGAGCGCGCTCGCAGTTCCTCTTCCTGGAGCACGGCAAGGACGACCCCATCATCCACTTCGGCTCCGTGGTGAGGCCCAGCCCCCTCACCGGTGCCTCCTTCTACGAGTCACTGCAGTCCTGGCACATCGGCCACGTCGCGGTCTGGGACGAGGGTGGACATGTGGAGGCAGACCCCTGGCTGGGCCATCGCTGGTGGGACCGCGGCTGGAACCCGCGCACGGATGCGCGGACCTTCCTGCGGCGAGACCTGGCCTTCCCGGCCTTCAGCCGCTCCTCGTGGGACGGCAACCCGGGCAGCGGGGGCAGCGGACGTCAGCCGTGGCGCAACGACTCCGGCTACGCGGGAGACCCGAAGATTGCCGGAGACACCGGCTGGGATGGCGACGTGGCGGGCATGCTCAACCGCTCGCTGCGCTGGGACACCAGCGCGTTGGTGGACACGCAAGGGCGCTTCCTGCTGCCCCTGCGCGCGGTGCTCGGCCCCGGCGTCACCGACACGCCCGTGGTGGACGTGACGCCCCGGCGCGTGCAGCGCTTCCACTGCCTGCCGGGCGAGCGCATCCGCTGGAGCTTCGGCAAGGCCAGCGGCACCGTCACCGCCGCCTCGGACGGCAGCGTCACCGTGCCCCGCTTGTCCCTGGGTGTGGACTGGACGCCGCTGGTGCTCGAGCGCGAGCGCTCCTGAACCCGCCTCCCCTGACTTGACTACAACCGTAGTCACCGCTACCTTGCTTCGTGACGACACTTGTAGTCACGCGGGTGAGGTGCATGAAAAAGCCGGTGGGAGACCAGGAGTTGGCGGTGCTGCGCTGGGTGGCGGAGCACGGCCCGGCCACCGTGGGCGAGGTGGCGGAGAAGTTCGGTGAGCCGCAGGGGCTGGCGCGCTCCACCATCCTCACGGTGATGGAGCGGCTGCGGAGCAAGGGGCACCTCACCCGGAACAAGGTGGAGGGCGTCTACCAGTACAGCTCGAGCGTGCCGCTGGCGGAGCTGCTGCGCGGCGTGGTGGGTGACTTCGTGCAGAAGTCCCTGGCGGGCTCGCTGTCTCCCTTCGCCACGTGGCTGTCCCAGGCCGACGAGGTCAGCGACGAGGAGCTGCGCCAGCTCGAAGAGGCCGTTGCCCGGCTCAAGTCGAAGAAGGAGGGCGAGGAATGAGCGCCCTGGACCTGGAGGTGGTGAGGGAGCTCGGGCCCGGTGTCCTGCACGCGCTCTGGCAGGTGACGTGGCAGGGGGCGCTCTGGGCGCTGGCGGTGTGGGCACTCACGCGCGCGTTGCCGAAGCTGCCTGCGTCCGTGCGCACCACGCTGTGGTGGCTCGTGGGCCTCAAGTGCCTGGTGAGCCTGTGCGCGCCCGTCGCCGTGCGCCTGCCGTTGCTGCCCGCCTCCGAGGCGCGCGTGGCCCTCGTGAAGGAGGTGGCCTCAGCACCGGCTCACGCGCACGTGAGGCCAGGCGAGATGAAGAGCGGTGACAGGTCCACTCCCGGAGTGCTCGCGCCGGAGCACGCTGAGACGCGCACGGACTGGACGCCGCTGGTCTGGGGGGCGCTGCTCGTGTGGCTCGGCGGCATCGCCTGGCAGGGGCGGGAGCTGCTGCGCGGGCTCGTGCAGCTGCGTCACATCCGACGCGAGGCCCGGCCGCTGGAGGACGCCTCGCTCCACCAGGCCGCGGCGACACTCGGGCGGGAGCTGGGCCTCGCGCGAGTCCCCCGGCTGCTCGTCTCCGAGCATGCGCCAGGCCCGCTCGCACTGGGCCTGCTGCACCCCGAGGTCATCCTGCCGCGCAAGGCCCTGGAGACCCTGTCCCCGCTGGAGCAGCGCATGGCGCTGGCACACGAGCTCGCCCACGTGCGGCGCGGGGACCTGTGGCTCGGCTGGGTGCCTGTGCTCGCGCAGGCAGTGCTCTTCTTCCATCCGCTCGTGCGGCGGGCGTGCCGGGAGTACGCCCTCGCTCGAGAGGAGGCCTGCGACGCCGCCGCGCTCCAGGCCACCGGTGCCGCGCCCCGCGAGTACGGGCGGCTCCTGCTCATCTTCGGTGTCGCCCGCGCTCCGGCTGCCGCGGCGGCGTCCGGTGCCTCGTCACACCTCGCAGCCCTCAAACGGAGGATCGCCATGCTGGAACATGCTGGGACCCAATCGAAGCACCGCCGCTGGACGCGCTGGACCCTGGGAGGCCTCGCCCTGGTGGCGATTGTCCCCTTCCAGGTGGTGGCCCGCGAAACACCCGCCACTCCGCCCGCGCCGCCCCCCATGCCCCGCGTCGCGGCCGCGCAGCCCGCCGCCCCGGCGAAGCCTCCCGCGCCTCCGCGCGTGCTCGTCGAGGACGAAGACCGTAGGTACTCCTACGTCCTCCTCCGCTCCTCGGATGACGCGACGATGTCCGGCTCGACGCACGACCTGAAGGTGGCTCGCCGCCTCGCGGGCAACGGAAAGCTGCCCCTGCTCTACGCGCGCCGCGATGATGGCCAGGAGTTCCTCATCCGGGATGCGAAGACGCTGACGGCCTTCGAGGATGCCTTCAAGGACATGAGGGAGCTCAGCACGAAACAGGAAGCGCTCAGCGGGAAGATGAGCGAGCTCGGCGGGAAGATGGGCGAGCTCGGCGGGAAGATGGGTGAGTTTGGCGGGAAGATGGGCGAGCTCGGCTCGAAGCAGGGCCAGCTGGGACGGAAACAGGCCCAGCTCGCCCTCAAGGCGAGCCTCCTGGAAATGGAGGATGACGAGAAGGAGACCCCGGAGACCAAGCGCCAGCGGGAGCAGCTCGAGCGCGAGCAGGAGGAGCTCCAGAAGCAGATCGACGAGCTCGACAAGCAGCGGGAGCCCATCGAGCAGCAGATGGAGGCGCTCAGCAAGGAGATGGAGAAGTACAGCGAGCCGATGGAGGACTTCGGCGAGCAGATGGAGAAGCTCGGCGAGCAGATGGAGGCACGAAGCCAGGAGGCCGAGAAGAAGGCCCAGACCTTGCTGGATGACGCGGTGAGCAAGGGGCTGGCCGAGCCAGTGAAGCGCTAGCCCGTAGCACGAAGTTCCCACTCGCACGCGAGTGCGCCAGAGTGCGCCGCCACCGACCCCGGCCTCCGGGGCAGTCCGAAAGGTGAGCGATGCACGGTTTGAAGTCCCTCCTTGGCGCAGTGCTCCTCGTCGCGAGCGCGGCCGGTTGTGCCCGGCGTACTCCGGAAGCGCAGCAGGCCCCTTCCTCTTCCACCACCACCGTGTATGTCGCGCGGCGCGTGCGGACGCTCAATACGGAGCGGCCGATCGCCGAAGCGCTCTCCGTGCGCGCGGGGAAGGTGCTCGCGGTGGGCACCCGGGACGAGGTGCTCGCCGCGGCGGGAGCAGGCGCGCGGGTGGTGGAGCTGGGAGACGTGACGGTGGTGCCCGGCCTCACCGACGCGCACGGACACCTGGCGGGGCTCGGCCAGAGCCTCGCTGGAGTGCGCCTGGAGGGCACGGCCTCGCGTGAGGAGATCCTCGCGCGAGTGACCGCCGCGCCCGCCACGGCGATGCAGGGCGACTGGCTGATCGGCCGGGGGTGGGATCAGAACGACTGGCCGGAGAAGAGCTTCCCCGGCCGGGCCGAGCTGGACGCGAAGCTGCCGAAGACGCCCGTGGTGCTCGAGCGTGTGGATGGCCATGCGCTGTGGGTGAACGGCGAGGCGCTCCGGCGCGCGAAGATTTCGAAGGACACGCCGGACCCGGCGGGAGGCCGCATCCTGCGAGGCCCGGACGGCGAGCCCACGGGCGTGCTCGTGGACAACGCGATGGACCTGGTGCTCGCGGTGGTGCCGCCCCCCACGGACGCCCAGTTGGAGGCGCGGCTCGCCGCGGCGCTCGCGCGCTGCGCGGAGGTGGGGCTGACGGGAGCACACGACGCGGGTATGGACCTGCGCACCTTCCGGCTGCTGCGGCGCTGGGACGAGCAGGGCAAGCTGCCGCTGCGCGTCTACGCGATGGCGGATGGCCAGGGGCCGGACCACGCGACGTACCTGCGCGAGGGCCCCTTCCAGGGACGGATGCTGACGCTGCGCTCGGTGAAGCTGCTGCTGGACGGAGCGCTGGGGAGCCGGGGCGCGGCGCTGCACGAGCCCTACAGTGACGAGCCGGCCCACCGCGGCCTGCTGCTGCTCAAGCCCGAGGAGTACGAGGCGCGGGTGAAGGCCTTCATGTCGCGCGGCTTCCAGGTGGCCACGCACGCGATTGGAGACCGGGCGAACACGCTGGTGCTGGAGACGCTGCTGCGCGAGTCCGAGGCCACGGGGACGCGCCACCTGCGGCACCGGGTGGAGCACGCGCAGATCATGCGGCTGGAGGACATCCAGCGGCTGGGCCAGAGCGGTCTGGTGGCGAGCATGCAGCCCACGCACGCCACGAGCGACATGCCGTGGGCGGAGACGCGCGTAGGGCCCAAGCGCATCCAGGGTGCGTACGCCTGGAAGAAGCTGAAGGAGTCGGGGGCGCCGCTGGCGCTCGGCAGCGACTTCCCGGTGGAGCGGCCGGACGTGGTGCTGGGGCTGTACGCGGCGCGCACGCGGCAGGACGCGGAAGGCCAGCCCGCGAGCGGCTGGTACCCCGAGCAGCGGCTGAGCGGCGAGGAGGCGCTGGAGGGCTTCACGGTGGGGGCGGCCTACGCGGCGTTCGCGGAGAACGAGCGGGGTCGGCTCAAGCCGGGCATGGACGCGGACTTCGTGGCGTTCTCGGTGGACCCGGTGGACGCGTCGCCGGCGGAGCTCTTGAAGGCCCAGGTGAAGCTCACGGTGGTGGCCGGCGCCGAGGTCTACCGGGCCCCGTAGCGCACGGAGGCGGAGCCGGGGCAGGAGAGCCCCGGCTCCTCGACCCTACGCTCGCCCCTTGCCCTTGCCCTTGTCGGCGGGGGGCGTGCCCAGGTTCGCGGTGAAGGACAGAGCCTGGACCTTGCGGTTCACCTCGTCCTGAGCCTCGCGCTTCTCGCGCGCCACCCGCTCCAGCTCGCGGGCGATGAACTCCAGCCGATCCTCCTGCTCGTTCAGCTTCGTCACGAAGCGCTCGGCCAGCTCGCGCTGGGAGGCTCCGCTCTTCAGGGACTCGATGTTGGCCCGGATGCGCTCCTGGTCCTTGAAGAGGTGCGCTCGCTCCTGGGTCAGCCGCTGCTCGTCCTCGTTGAGCCGCGCCACCCGCTCGCGGATGGCGATGACCTCGCGAATGCCCTGCGCCACGCGCTCGTCAATGAAGCCCGAGCTCAGGAAGAAGCCCACCTCGTCCGCGCCGGTGTTCGACAGGTAGTACGAGCGCTGGCCTCCCGAGTACTCGGTGACGGCGAAGTCCTCGCTCGCACCGGCCGCCAGCTCGCGCTTGAAACGCCAGAAGCCGTCCGTCGTCTCATCGGGCTCCTGCGTGTCCTGCAGCTGCCAGCCCGTGCGCGGATGCTCCAGGTACAGCGTCTGCGCCCGCTTCCCCTTGTTGCGCACCAGGTAGTGGGTGCGCCGGAAGTGGTAGAACTCCACCACCAGCGTGCCGCGGTTCACCACCGCCTTGAACACCGGCCCTTCCTCCATCTTGTCTTCCACCGACACCACGCACCCGAGCTCCACCGCGTACGGGACGAAGCGCTTGTCGTCGGGCTTCATCGTGTCGAGCATCGCCTCGCCCACGTACGTGTCCGCCTCCGTCACCGTCACGGGCCCGCCCTCCAGCGTCAGCCCCGTGGTGTTCTTCAGCTCGATGCACGCCATGGGATTCTTCTCGCGCGTGGAGCGGTTGTAGAGCAGCACGCGCCTGCCCTCGAAGGGACGGTGGAGGATGGGCACCAGCGCGCTCTGGTTGCGGTGCACCGTCACCGGGTGGTCCACCCGGTACTCGAAGAGGTCACCCACCTCCTTCGTCAGCGTCTTCACGTCCGCGCTGCGCTCCATGGCCTCGCGCCGTCTCGCGCCCCCCACTACCGCCCCGAAGGTCCGCATGGGCGAGGGAGCCGGTGCGGCCATCGCCGGCATGGCCTTCATCATCTCCATGGGCGCCCCCTCGTCGGCCAGCACCTCTTCCTCGGCCGCCGTCTCGAACGCCTCCTCGGGGATGACGGGTGCCGCGGCCGCTTCCGTGCGCACCTCCACCACGGGCCGCTTCATGTAGCGCGGGTTGTAGAGGTCGTGCACGAAGGACACCGGCAGCCCGGCGATGAGCGCCAGGTCCACGTCCTCCCAGTCCTCGTCCCCCGTGTTATCCACCACCGCCCAGCCCTGCAAGAGCGGCTTCTGCTCCTCGTCCAGGAGGATGCGGTAGCTCGTCTTCCACACCGGCGCTTCCAGCACGTACGAGACGAACAACTCCCGCTCGCCCTCGCCCGCGGTGAGCACGGACAGCCGCTTGGTGTCCTTCTTGTACGAGGACAGCACCGTGGCCAGGTAGAACTCGAGATCCTTGCGCACGGTGTCGTCCAGGAAGACCAGCTCCGCCACGTCCAGCAGATCAAAGCTGCGCAGCGACGCGCCCACCAGCAGCGTCAGGAAGGGCCGGTGCACCGCCACCTCGCCCTGCGCCACCGCCAGGGACTCGAGCCCCACGATGACGCCCTCCACCTGCTGCTCCCGGCCCACCCGCGCACGCACCCGCGCGCCCTTGATTTGTCCCAGCAGCGCCGTGAGGCTCCCTGAGTCCGGAATCCGGATGGTGGCCTCCTGGAGCAGCTGCTCCAGCGGCTTGGTGGAGTCGTAGCTCACCGCCGATACCGAGCCACCCGATAAATCCAACACTGTCATCGACTTCAGGACGTCATTCATGTCCCGTGCCTTGAAGTCGAAGTGAAGTGTTTCACTTCCGTTCACTTTGCCGCGGCGCTCGAAGTAACCAACACCATGCTTGTAGAGGACGACGCGGCGGATGGGCAGGGACGGGGGCATGCGCGCGGCTCCAACGAAAGATGGGACTGAATACACGCCCGGTGTATCAAGTCTCACATGCAAATGCGCCACTCCCCTCTTTCCGTCGCCGCGCTGCTGGGCGCGGCACTGTCCCTCCTCCCGGGCTGCGAGAGCACGAAGTCGAGCGGCCCCTCCCCTTCCGACCCCCAGACCCAGAAGGACGCCCCCGTGCAGACCCAGGACGGCTGGCAGCGCGCCCGCGTGGGCGACCGCGTCACCTACGCCTTCTCCGCCAAGCAGGGCCCCGCGCCCCAAGGCGGCACCGCGCGAGCGCTCAGCGGGCAGGTGACGCTGGAAGTGGAGGCCGTGCAGCAGCCCTGGGTCTGGGTGCGCGTGACCTTCTCCGATGAAGCCGGCAAGCCGCTCGCGCAGACGCGGCTCGCACAGGACCAGCTCATCCCCGTGCGCGCGGACGTGACGCGCCCGCTCGACGTGCCCCATGCGGGCGAGGCCAGCGCCGAGCGCCCCACCACCGCCGGCCGCACCTGGGAGGCCATGCGCTACGTCAGTGATCAGCGCCCCGTGGATGGCCCCCTGCGCACGCGCGTGTACGCCAACGAGCCGGGCCCGCTCTACCTCACCCAGGGCCTGCTCGAGGCGAACACCGAGTCCGCCGGCTTCCGCGTTCCGGGCGGCATCCAGGTCACGCTGCGCGAGTTCCGCGAGGGCTCGGGGACCAACGCCGCCGTGCCCGCGCTGGACAGGCCGCTGGGCCCCGGCGCGTACTACGACCGGCGCGTGGACATGGCCCCCTCGCCCAGCGTGTTCCGCGTGTGCTTCGCCGCCGAGCGCGGCTTCCTCCTGCGCACCGAGGGCCCCATCGACACCAACGCGGCCCCCTGCTCCGACTTCTCCCAGGCCGAGCCGGAGCGCCTCGAGGAGGTGCTGCTGGGCCTGCCCTTCGAGGCGCTGAGTGCGGGTGACTGGCCTCCCACGACCGCCGCGTCTGGCACCCGTGGCACCTTCACGGTGGAGGAGCGCGCGGTGCCCGCCATCACCGTGCAGCGCACCGAGACCTCGGATGGCACCCAGCGCGTCTACTCGGAGACGGTCGCAGCCGATCCGTGGGGGCCGGTGCTCTCGGGCCTGCCCTACGAAGCGCGCTTCCGGACGCTCAACGAGGGCACCGAGCGCGTGCTCGCGGGTGGCAAGCGCGAGCCCGAGGGCAGCAGCCGGCTCGTCCGGTGGGGCACCTGGCTTGGCGGCTCGAAGTAAAGCCCACTGAGCTTCTCGCTCGGACAGCCCACCGCCCCGGCTCCGGGTGGCGGTGGGCAAGCACCACACGCGCTGCGCCTGTGAGACGCTCAGACCGCCTCGGCCGAGAGCTTCACCTCGATGTTGCCCTGGGTGGCCAGCGAGTACGGACACACCTGGTGCGCGGCGTGCATCAGCTCATCGGCCTCCGCCTGCGACACCCCCTCGAGCTTGCCGTGGAGCTCCACCGCCAGGCCGAAGCCGCCCGTCGGGGTCTTCCCGATGGTGGCCTTCGCCGTGATGTGAGCGTCCTTGATCTGCTTCTTCATCTTCCCGGCCACCAGGCGCAGCGCGCCCTCAAAGCACGCCGAATAGCCCGCGGCGAAGAGCTGCTCGGGGTTGGTGGAGCCCGGGGTCTCCGGACCGCCCAGGGCCTTGGGCATGGTGAGCGCCATGTCGATCGTCCCATTGTCTGAGCGGACGCGACCGTTGCGCCCCCCGTGCGAGGTGGCGGTGGCGGTGTAGAGCGGCTGGATGGCGATGGGGGCCATGGGAGGACTCCTCTGAAGGGGACAGCGAGTGGAGTGCCCCTTCTAATCCCCCCACCTCACACGTGCAGAGCCATTCTCCCAGCCAGTACACTGTTCATCAGAATGAAACCCACCTTCTTCGCGACCCCCGCTGAATGGCGCTCATGGCTCGAGAAACATCACGCCCGAGAACCAGAGCTGCTGGTCGGGTTCTATAAGAGGGACTCGGGCAAACCCAGCATCACGTGGCCGGAGTCGGTGGATCAGGCCCTCTGCTTTGGATGGATCGACGGCGTGCGCAAGCGCGTCGACGACGTCAGCTACACCATCCGGTTTACCCCCCGGAAGGCCCGGAGCATCTGGAGCAACGTCAATATCAAACGTGTCCAGGAGCTCACCCGCCTGGGACTCATGCACCCCGCGGGCCTTGAGGCCTTCGAGAAACGCGCGGAGGACAAGTCCGGAATCTACTCGCACGAGCAGAAGGACAACCCCACCTTCACGGAGGAGTACGAGAAGAAGCTGAAGGCGAACAAGAAGGCCTGGACCTTCTTCCAGGCGCAGGCCCCCTGGTACCAGAGATCGGCCACCCATTGGGTGGTGAGCGCCAAGAAGGAAGAGACCCGGCTCAAACGGCTGACCACGCTGATCGAAGACTCAGCGAACGGACGGACCATTCCCCTCCTGACGCGCAAGCCCGGGTCGAAGTGAGCGCTACCGGCGCCCGCGCACCATGCGGCCCTTTGTCAGGTGCGCCACCGCGTCTCCCAGTCCCTCCAACGTCAGCGGGAACATGTCGAAGACGTTCTTCACCGCTTGAATGGTGTTGCCCCGCCACGTCTGCGGAGGCTCCGGGTTGAGCCAGGCGCTGCGCTCGAAGTGCCGCGCCAGCTCCATCAGCCACACCAGCCCCTCCTTGCCGTCCACCGGATCGTAGCGGCCCTCCGCGTTCGTCCGCATCGTCAGCTCGTACGGCGCCATCAACGCGTCGCCCACCACCACCAGCTTGTGGTGCCGCCCCACCTGCCCCAGCAGGTCCGGCACGCTGAGGCCTCCCACGAGGTACGGCGAGTCGAACACGCGCCCATACACGCAGTTGTGGAAGTAGTAGGTGCGCAGCTCCTTGAAGTGCGTGGCCTGCTTGGCCACCGAGAAGAGCCGGCTCACCAGGTGCGCGTACGGGTCCATCGACCCACCCACGTCCATCATCAACACCACGCGCGTGTTGGGCCTGCGCGGCGGGCGCGTCACCACCTCCAGCTCGCCCGCGTTCTTCGCCGTGGCCGCGATGGTGCCCTCCACGTCCAGCTCGTCCGGAACGCCCTCGCGCGCGAAGGCCCGCAGCTTGCGCAGCGCCACCGCCATCTGCCGCGTGTCCAGCACCACGTCGCCCCGGTAGCCCTGGTACCTGCGCGCTCCCGCGAGCTTCATCGCCATGCGGCTTCCCGCGCCCTCCCCGCCCACCCGGAAGCCCTCGCGCGGGTTGCCCGAGTGCCCGAAGGGCGACGCGCCCCCCGTCCCAATCCACTTCGTCCCACCGTCGTGCCGCTCGCGCTGCTCGTCCAACCGCTGCTGGAAGAGCCTCTCCAGCTCCTCCACGTTGAACTGCTCCAGCAGCGCCCGCTCCTCCGGGGTGAGCTCGCGCCGCTCGCGCGCGTCCTTCAGCCACTCCAACAGCTCCTCCGTGAGCTGCTGCCCCGCGCCCTCCATTCCCTTGAAGTGCGCCAGGAAGGCCTGATCGAAGGCGTCCAGGTGCGTCTCCGCGTGCACCAGCAGCGCCCGCGCCACATGGTAGAAGCCGTCCAGGGAGCTGTCGTGCAGCCCGGCCTTCAGCGCTCCCGCCAGCGAGAGCGCCTCCTGCGCGCCCACCGGCACCCCGCGCCGCCGCAACTCGTAGAGGAAGGGCAGGAACATGGCTCGCCCTCGCTCAGGCCTTCGTCCGACGGCCGCGCCCGAAGGCCTCCGCCACCGCCATCAAGTCCTGCTCGCGCTTGAGCAGCGCGCCCAGGAAGGGCAGGTTCTCGTCCAGCTTCATGCTCGTGACGCCGTTGGCCTTCAGCACGGCGATCCAATCCACGAGCTCACTTGTGCTCGGCCGCTTGCGCAGCCGCGTGAAGTTGCGCAGCTCGTAGAAGATGTCGAGCGCCTGCTTCGTCAGCGACTCGTCCAGCCCCGGGTGGTGCACCGCGACGATGCGCCGCATCAGCTCCTGGTCCGGGAAGTCGATGAAGTGGAAGACGCACCGGCGCAGGAAGGCGTCCGGCAGCTCCTTCTCGTTGTTGCTG
The DNA here is from genome assembly GCF_044360475.1 of Archangium minus. Classification (NCBI taxonomy): domain Bacteria; kingdom Pseudomonadati; phylum Myxococcota; class Myxococcia; order Myxococcales; family Archangiaceae; genus Archangium; species Archangium minus. Next base: position 1,338,942 of record NZ_CP043494.1, on the reverse strand, counting down.
GTGATGATGACGACGGGACGGTGCGTGGCCACCACGTCCTCGTTCGTCTCGGAGATGCGGAAGCGCATCCGATCCAGCTCGTGGAGCAGGTCGTTGGGGAACTCCACATCCGCCTTGTCCACCTCATCGATGAGCAGCACCACGCGCTCCTTCGAGGCGAAGGACTCGCCCAGCGGGCCCATGCGGATGTAGCGACGGATGTCGCGCACGTCCCCGTCACCGAAGCGCGAGTCGTACAGGCGCTGCACGGTGTCGTAGACATACAGGCCGTCCTGGGCGCGCGTAGTGCTCTTCACGTGCCAGGTGAGCAGGCGCAGCCCCAGGCTCTCGGCAACGGCCTCGGCCAGCAGCGTCTTGCCCGTGCCGGGCTCACCTCGGACCAGCAGCGGACGCTGGAGCGTCAGCGCACAGTTGACGGCGGCCTGCAGGCCCTCGCTGGAGAGGTAGGAATCAGTTCCGCGGAAACGAGAAGGAGAGGACGTCATGGCGTGTCCCTCCCTTTAACACCGCTCCGGCTCCTTCGCCTGCCTGGCGTCCATGCCCACCCCGCCCACCCGCCGTGCATTCGTCCGGCGGGGACGTGAGGTCCGCATGCTCCCGGGGGGACCGGGCAACCCCAGCAAGGGCGCGATATCCAGGTCTGGGGTGGCACGCGAGGACCGGGGCGCTCCCCCCCAGGCGCTAGAGGCAATACGTTCCCCCTACTTTCCGCTTCCACACGACTCACGAGCGAGTATGGCCCACACGCCTCTACGCATCGTCAGCTACAACGTCCGCTACTTCGGACATGCCCTGCGCGGGCTCGCCAGCACGCTGGGGCCCAAGCGGCGGGTCGCGGCGGCCCTGGCCGGGTTGGAGCCGCTACCGGACATCATCTGCCTGCAGGAGGTGGAGACCCAGTCCTTCCGCAGCAGCGTTGCCCACCGGCGCTCTCGCCCTGGCGAGACGCAACTGGAGGCCTTCATGGGGCGCATGGAGGAGACGTTCGCCAACCTCCGCCGGCCCATGCCCTACGAGGCCTTCTACTTCCGCGCCCACCACTACAAGGTGGGGGAGTTCTCGCTCTACACCACCGGGCTGGCCATCATCGTCAACACCCAGCGGCTCTCGGTGGACACCCACAACGTGGACGCGCCCCACCACATCACGCACCACCACGTGCGGATGTTGCGCGAGCGCAAGCAGAGCCGCATCTGCGCGCACATGCGGCTGTTGCGCAAAGAGGACGGACTGCCCCTCCACGTCTTCAACACCCACCTCAGCCTGCCCACGCCCTTCTCGCGTGCCTTCTGGGCCACCCGGGACAAGATGGGCAACGGCATCAACCAGCTCCACGAGGCGCGCGCTCTCTGCACACTGGTGCGGCACCGAGCGGCCGGCGAGCCCTTCATCATCTGTGGGGACTTCAACTCGCCTCCCGCCTCGCCCGTCTTCCACTACTTCTGCGACGAGGCCCGCCTCACCAGCGCTCAAGCGGCGGTAGGCCAGATAGATCCGCGCCTCGCGCGAGGCTTCCCCACCGCCGGCTTCATGCACATGCGCATGCACCTGGACCACATCTTCTCCGGGGAAGGGGTGCGGTGGTTGGACGCTGACGAGACGCGCCCCTTCGGGGACACGCGCAGCCGCTTCCATGGGCTCTCGGATCACATGCCGCTCATCGCGCGCTTCCAACTGGAACCACCGGCCGCGCACGTCGCGCCGCCCTCCCCAGCCTCCAGCGAGCCGTCCGCTCCTCCCGGGGCATGAGCTGCCCCTGCTCCCCCTGCTGCGCAGCAGACAGGCAACCCAAGCCATCGGTCTGTTGCCTGCTTCGCGAGCCGGGCTTCGGCCCTCCGGCATCCGGTTCGGGAGGACTCACGGGTCAGCAAAGCCATAGCCAACCTGTAGGCTCTAAGGAGGTGGCCCTCTCGCACGAAAGGGATGCATGTCTGGCGATGATTTCAGGGTACTGATGGATGCGATGGCGGATCCCCTCGTGGCCTGCGATGGCAACGAGCGCGTCCTCTACCTGAACCCTGCCGCCGAACGCCTGCTTGGCTGGAAGCTGATGGAGCTGGCGGGACAACCCTTCGAACTCCTTGTTCCTCAGCGTCTGCATGCCTTCGATGGGCAGTCTTTCCTGCGCTACCTGCTGAGACGGCGGCGCGCGCTGAGCGGGCGACCCGTTCGGGCCTCCCTGCTGTGCCGGGGTGGACCGGAGCTGGAGCTGGAAGTGACGGTGGGTGCCGCCGAGTCGGAGGGCGGAGAGCGCATCACCGTGGTGCTGCGACGCACGCCCGAGTTCCCCGACTACACCGACGAGCCCCTGGAGCGGCTGTCCTCCGCGGTGCGCACGCGCGCCCTCCACCCGGCCTCCACGGGAGAGCGCGTCTATCAGCTCGTCTTCGAGAACGCGCCCATGGGGCTCTTCCACTTCGACACAACCCCCACCCTCCTGGCGTGCAACGACTACTTCGTGCGCCTCCTGGGCTCTTCCAAGCGGGCGCTCATCGGGTTGAACCTGTTCTCGCTCCAGAACGAGTCCATCATGACCTGCGTGCGCGAGGTGCTCGAGGGACGCCACGCGTCCTACGAAGGGGACTACCGCTCCATCACCGCGGGAAAGGTGACGCCGGTGCGCGTCCACTTCGCGCCCTGCCTCAATGAATGCGGCGAGGTGGAGGGGGGCGTGGGCATCGTCGAGGACGTCACCGAGCAACGCACCGCGGAGGCCGAGCGATCTCGCCTCTTCCGCGAGGCCCAGGAGGCCATCCGCGTGCGCGACGACTTCCTCACCATCGCCTCGCACGAGCTGAAAACACCCCTCACCCCGCTTTCGCTGCGCCTGGCCAGTCTCGAGCGCCGGCTGGAGCGCCACGAGCCGGTGGACCCCACGCTGCTGCGTCACGCGCGTCAGCACCTGGTGCGGTTGGCAGCGCTCATCAACGACTTGTTGGATGCCTCGCGCATCGAGGCGGGCCGGCTCGCGCTGCACTTCGAACCCACCCGGCTGGATTCCATTGTGGAGCGCGCGCTGACGGTGATGGACGCCGAGCGCGGCCAGCACCGCATCGACTACTCGCATCCGGAGGAGCCGGTCCGCATCCGCGGAGACCCGTACCGGCTCGAGCAGGTCATCGCCAACCTGCTGGAGAACGCCCTCAAATACAGCCCCGGGGACAGCACCGTGCGCGTGACGCTGGACGTGCGCGGCGACTTTGCATTGCTCTCCGTAGCGGACGAGGGCATCGGCATCCCCCACGACCAGCAGGAGCAGCTCTTCGAGCGCTACTTCCGCGCCCGGAACGTCTCCGTCACGTCCTACGGCGGACTGGGACTAGGCCTCTACATCAGTCGCGACATCGTGGAGCGCCACGGTGGCCGCATCTGGGTGGAGAGCGAGGTGGGCCGAGGCTCCACCTTCTACGTGGCGCTCCCGCTGCTGTCGGCCGCCAGCCCGACGCCTCCCGAGCCGCGACCGCCTACGGGCTCGTCGCAGCAGGTGCACTGAGGAGCAGTCAACCGCGGGCCAGGTCTGTCTGAATGGCTTCGAACTGCTCCAGGGCTGTGCGCAGGTCCTCCACGATTTCTCCGGCGATGACGTCCGGATCCGGCAGGTTCGCTGAGTCCTCCAGGCTCTCGTCCTTGAGCCAGAAGATGTCCAAGCTCACCTTGTCTCGTTGGAGCAGCTCCTCGTAGGAGTAGGCCCGCCAGCGGCCCGTGGGGTTGTTCTTCTCGGACCACGTGGACTTGCGCGCATGCCGGTTGCCCGGCTTGTAGCACTCCACGAACTCGTTCAGGTCCTCGCGCTTGAGCGGGTTTGCCTTCAAGGTGAAGTGCTGGTTCGTCCGCAGATCGTAGATCCACAGCTTCTGCGTCCAGGGCTTCGCACTGGCCTCCTTGCGCTCGAAGAAGAGGACATTCGCCTTGACGCCCTGCGCGTAGAAGATGCCGGTGGGAAGCCGCAGCAACGTATGCACGTCGCACTCGTGCAGCAGCCTGCGACGGATGGTCTCACCTGCGCCACCCTCGAAGAGGACGTTGTCTGGAATCACCACCGCCGCCCGGCCATTCACCTTCAGCAGCGTCTTCACGTGCTGCACGAAGTTGAGCTGCTTGTTGCTGGTGGTCGCCCAGAAATCCTCCCGGACGATGGTGAGCGCCTGACGCTCCTGCTCGCCCTCCTCGTTCACCACGTTGACGCTCGACTTCTTGCCGAACGGTGGGTTGGTGAGGATGACATCGAAACGCTCACCCGGATCCCCATTGAGCGAATCCTCCACCCGGATGGGCGGAGTCCCGTCGTCACCGATGCCGTGTAGCAGCAGGTTCATGGCGCACAGACGAGCGGTGTTGGGGACGATCTCCCAACCGTGGAGCGCCTCCTTCTTCAAGTGCTTCTTCTGGTCGCGGTCCAGCTTGTTGTTCCGGGCGACGAAGTCATGCGCGGCGAGGAGGAAGCCGCCGGTGCCACAGGCTGGATCGCAGACGGTCTCCTCCGGTTGGGGGGCCACCACCTCGACGACGGCCTGGATGAGCGAGCGCGGTGTGAAGTACTGCCCCGCCCCGCTCTTGGTGTCCTGGGCGTTCTTCTCCAGCAGGCCCTCGTAGGCATCGCCCTTCACGTCCGCGTCGAGCGTCATCCACTCCTCGCGGTCGAGCAGATCCACGATGAGCCGGCGCAACTTGGCGGGATCCTGGATCTTGTTCTGCGCCTTCTGGAAGACGAGGCCCAGCATCCCCTTCTTCTTGCCCAGGGTCTCGAGGATGTGGCGGTAGTGCGTCTCAAGCGCGTCGCCGTCCTTGGCCATGAGGCTCGGCCAGTCGAACCCCTTGGGGACGGGAGACTCGCGGTTGTACGGCGGCCGAGTCTGCTCGTGGGCCATCTTCAGGAACAGCAGGTACGTGAGCTGCTCCACGTAGTCGCCGTAGGACAGGCCGTCGTCGCGCAGGACGTTGCAGTAGTTCCAGAGCCGCTGGACGATTTGCTGGGAGGGGTTGCTCATGATGGGGCTCGCTCGCAGCCGTTCGTATCAGACGGAGCGCCCAGCCGCACCTCCGGAGGCCGGGATAGACTGCGCCCCCTCGACACCTCCATGAGAACGTCCTCGGTTCTTCTCCCGGTCGTACTGCTGGTGACGGTGGCCGCGTGCCGAAGCCATACGGACAGAGGCCCTGGCCCGCGCTTGGCGTTCGCCCTGGAATCACCGGGCACCGGTCCACTGCCCTCCCAGTCTGGAGAAGGCGGACTGGGCCAAAGGGCTTCGACCCACACCGGAGCGGAGGTCCTGGAGGGGACGAAGGAAGTGCGCGCCCAAGCGTGGGCAGCTGCACGAAAGCTCAAGCGCGCGGGAGCGTGGCTGGCCCTGGGGTTACGCGTGGAGGGCGAGCGTGTCCGGCTGCTCGGCCTCCGCACGCACGAGGGAGCGGGCAGTGAGTTGGGAGCGGTGAAAGAGGAGAGCTTCCACAGTCTGCTGGAGTGGGCGGTGTACCGGTATGTGCGCGGCCAGCGCGGCGAGGTGGTGCTGACGCTGCGCCGCGGTGAAGGCCCGTGGCGCGAGGAAGTGGAGTCCACGGGCCCGGTGCTCTCGGCCACTCGGCCCCAGGCGCCCTACGAGGCCTTCCTGCGTCACCAGGGCAAGGCCTTGCAATCCACCGGACTCTCCGAGACGGCACGCCGCGAGGGACTGGCGGCGCTGAAGACACTGGAGCGCGAGGTGCTGCTGCAACCGGAGGAGGCGCTGGAGACAGCACCCTCTCCCCTGGCGCGCTACACGGTGCTGCTGCAAGAGGAGCGGCGACGCGAGGAGCGCTGGCGCTCGGTGCAGCGCAAACTGGCCGACTACGAGGCGTGGGGCACCAGGCTGCTGAGCACCTACGCCCCACCCCCGCGCCGCCTCGCCCCGGGCTACCTCCTGAGCGAGTCTCCTCTGCGCGAGCACTCCCTGCGCGCCCTGGGCAACGCCACCCTCGCCTGGGCCTACGCCCATACGGAGGACCCGGACTTCCTCAAGCGCACCCCGACGAGGTGGCCCTCTACCTGCTCGCGAGCCGCTCGGCCCTGGCCAGCGCGGTGCAACTGGGCCGTCTGGCTCCGGTGCACCTGGATTACAACGAGGCCTTCGACCCGGAGGCCCACCGCGCCGAGGAATTGGTGCTGGAGTTGCTGGTGGGCCTGACACCGGGCGTGGGCGAGCTAACGGACGCGCGGGCGGCCGTCACCGGCCACAGCCTCACCGGCCACGCCCTCACGCGCCCCAGCGCGTGGTGTGTGCACTGGGCGTGCTGCTGCCCTTCGTGACTGGGGCCGTGCTGATGAAGGCCGGTGGGGACGCCGAGCGGCTGGCGTTGCTCACCGGCCGGGGCCTGGGCGAGGTGGAGGTGCTCTCGCGTGTGGCCTCGCACCTGTCACCAGCGGACGCCAAGGAGATTGAGCGCCTGCTGGCACAGGCCTCGCGGGGCCACACCTTTACTGAAGAGGAGTTGCGATTCCTCCAGCGGGTGGCACGCGGCCTGGAGGCGCCCTTGCGAGAGGCAGCCGGGGCCTTGAGGGCGGGCCAGAAGGTGCCGCTGCTGGGCGTGCGCACATTGCCGGACGGCAGCCGGCTGCTGCCCGGCACCCCAGCCCACAAGGCGCAACGCTGGGTGGACTACCAGTTCCGCCACCCGGAAAAGTACCGCCGCTTCTCCTTCCAGTCGGACGCGCACTGGGAGCGCCTCTACGAAACCCTTCTGAAGAACCGGCCCGCGGGCAACGCCTTCGAGGACGCCATCCTCCAGGCCCACCAGTACGAGCGCAACGCCGCCATGATGATGCCGCCACCGGGCAGCCGCGCCCAGGGCTTCATCCCCGACTCGGTGAAGGGCAACCCCACGGAGTTGATATGGGGGCAGCCCTACCCTTTCGTCGAGTCCAAGGCGCGCAAGGTGCTCTCCCTCTCCGGCAACATCAAAGCAATGATTGACTACGTGGACCGGTACGGTGGCCACCTCGAGCTGTGGGTCCGCTCCGCCAGACATCCTGATGGAGCTACGTACCTGTCAGAGCCGCTCCTAGACAAACTGAACGACCTGAAAGAACAAGGCAAGGCAATCCTTCGCCTCTACCCGTGATGTCCATCCAAGACATGTCCACCCGATACCTCGAAACACGCTTCAGGCTTCCCCCCGGACGACCTCCCTGCCCAGTGGTAGGAACGTTTCTCGACCTCATCCTTCGTGATTTTCGTTGGTTTGAGCCCAGGCGTCATGGGTCGGCGGCTCTGGATAAACCCATCGACCCGAGTCGCATCGATCTGGGTGCGCTCGTGGCCCACTTCGAAGAGCATGGAACCTTGTTCGTGGCCGCCCGCACCGATCGGGACTTCATCTCGATTCATCCCATCACCACCGGAGCTCCACCCTACACGGGTTCCATTTCCTGGATGACGTCCGCTACCCAGGCCTCGAAAGCCTCCTGGCGTGCGTCCCATACAAAGCAGGTGCTCGAGGTGATGCGCCTGTTTCAGGTCCCACTGGCCCTGTCCGGCTTGAAGACGGATCTCCATGCAAAGCAATGGCGACTCGTGCACAAGAGCACTCCCATGGAAGGAGGAAAGGAGTTCACCTACTCGGAAGAGGTGCTCACCGTGCCCGATTACAGCAAAGGACTGGCGGGCCTCGTCTGGCGCAACTTCTACGGCCCCCCCTTCGTCCGCATGTTTGGCGAGCGGCTCGACTCACTGCCCCCAGAGTGCCGCCAACCGCTCGGCGAGGAGCTCGTCCTCGTCCAGCCCTACGAACTGCCCACGGAGGCTGGCACCGAAACGGGCATCGCACGTGAGCGCGAGCTCATCTCCCTGCTCGGCCCCGAGTGCTTTTACGACCACGCGCACCACACCCTCCCCACCCGCCGTCCCGTCCTCGACTCCCTCGGCCAGCCCCTTCACTGAGCCGGCTTGCTCAGGGCGTCGCATTGAGAGGGCGCTCCCGCGGGGAGAACGTGGGGCGGCGGCTCTCCTGCTCCACCTTGCTCCGGCGCTCCTCCAGGGCCACCAGGAACAGCCGGATGTTGAGGTTGGGCTGGAGGTTCGGGTCAGTAGACGATGCAGTCGAACTTCTCGAGGACGGCCCGGAGCTCTTCCTCCGTGGTCTCCTGACGGCTGGCGACCGAGGGGGCATGATAGGTCAGCGCTCGGGTCGGAGTCGGTTGGGTGTGCAGTTCCTCGATGATGACGCGGCCAAACCGGCCCGGCCACTGGACGCTGTTGAGCTCACGGCTTCTTCCTATGGGGTCCAGGATGGTGAAGCACGGCCACTTGGGAAAGCGGAGGGTGGCGGGGTCGGAGCCCATGATGCGGCAGCCATCCAGGCGGGCCTCGGTGAAGTCACAGTCCTCGATGGAGCCGTGCTGATACCAGGGCAGGCTGCTGTATTCAGGCCAGTGCCCGAAGTCGCACCCCCTCAGCCGCCCCTTGAAGCGGCAGCCCTTCAGGGACGCGGCCACCCAGCTCTGGTAGTTCTTCAACTCCTGCTTCACCTCGAAGGTGCAGTCAATGAACCGGGCTTGCTTGAGGCTCAGGCGCCGAGCGGACACCTTCAGCACGAGGGTACAGTTCTTCAGCGTCAGGTTGGGGCCGAGGATGTAGTTCGCATCCTTGTCCGTCAGCTCCAACCTCTCGTTTGTGATTTCCCGGTCCGTGAAGACGACGTTCCCGAGCCAATCCATGGCTACCCCTTTCAGAAGGTGAGCATCCGGAAGAGCTCGCCCGCCATGCGCCTGCCCTGACGCGCCAGATTCGAGTCCGTGCCGGAGAGAAGCTCGTACTTGCGGCCCGTCGTCAGGTCAACCACGTCCACTCCCTGGTGTCTGTACCGAAGGCTCCCTCGCAACTGGGCTTTGACCTCTTCGTGCACGAAACGCCCCCGGGCCTCGCGCTCCAGCAATCGCGCCAGCCAGTCCAGGAACTGGAGGAGGTGGCGATGAAGGGAGCTCGCGCTCCAGAGACCGGGATAGACTGCGCGCCCCCTCGACGCGTCCATGAAAACGCCCTCGGTTCTTCTCCCGGTCGTACTGCTGGTGACGGTGGTCGCGTGCCGGAGCCATACGGACAGCGGCCCTGGCCCACGCCTGGCGCTCGCCCTGGAGTCACCGGGCACGGGTCCGCTGGCCTCCACGTCAGGAGACGAGGGCCTGGGCAGGAGGGCCTCGGCCCACACCGGCGCCGAGGTGCCGGAGAGGACGAAGGAGGTGCACGCTCAGGCCTGGGTAGCGGCGCGTGGGCTGAGGCGCGCGGGGGCGTGGCTGGCCCTGGGGTTACGCATGGAGGGCGAGCGTGTCCGGCTGCTCGGCCTCCGCACGCACGAGGGAACGGGCAGTGAGTTGGGAGCGGTGAAAGAGGAGAGCTTCCACAGTCTGCTGGAGTGGGCGGTGTACCGGTATGTGCGCGGCCAGCGCGGCGAGGTGGTGCTGACGCTGCGCCGCGGTGAAGGCCCGTGGCGCGAGGAAGTGGAGTCCACGGGCCCGGTGCTCTCGGCCACTCGGCCCCAGGCGCCCTACGAGGCCTTCCTGCGTCACCAGGGCAAGGCCTTGCAATCCACCGGACTCTCCGAGACGGCACGCCGCGAGGGACTGGCGGCGCTGAAGACACTGGAGCGCGAGGTGCTGCTGCAACCGGAGGAGGCGCTGGAGACAGCACCCTCTCCCCTGGCGCGCTACACGGTGCTGCTGCAAGAGGAGCGGCGACGCGAGGAGCGCTGGCGCGCGGTGCAGCGCAAACTGGCCGACTACGAAGCGTGGGGAAGAAAGCTGCTGGACACCTACGCCCCACCCCCGCGCCGCCTCGCCCCGGGCTACCTCCTGAGCGAGTCGCCCCTGCGCGAGCACTCCCTGCGCGCCCTGGGCAACGCCACCCTCGCCTGGGCCTACGCCCATACCGAGGACCCGGACTTCCTCAAGCGCACCCCCGACGAGGTGGCCCTCTACCTGCTCGCGAGCCGCTCGGCCCTGGCCAGCGCGGTGCAACTGGGCCGTCTGGCTCCGGTGCACCTGGATTACAACGAGGCCTTCGACCCGGAGGCCCACCGCGCCGAGGAATTGGTGCTGGAGTTGCTGGTGGGCCTGACACCGGGCGTGGGCGAGCTAACGGACGCGCGGGCGGCCGTCACCGGCCACAGCCTCACCGGCCACGCCCTCACGCGCCCCCAGCGCGTGGTGTGTGCACTGGGCGTGCTGCTGCCCTTCGTCACTGGGGCCGTGCTGATGAAGGCCGGCGGGGACGCCGAACGGCTGGCGTTACTCACCGGCCGGGGCCTGGGCGAGGTGGAGGTGCTCTCGCGTGTGGCCTCGCACCTGTCACCAGCGGACGCGACGGAGATTGAGCGCCTGCTGGCACAGGCCTCGCGGGGCCACACCTTCACCCTGGAGGAATCGCGCTTTCTCCAGCGGGTGGCTCGCGGCCTGGAAGCACCGTTGCGCGAGGCGGCCGGGGCCCTGCGAGCAGGCCAGAAGGTGCCACTCTTGGGCGTGCGCACGTTGCCGGACGGCAGCCGACTGCTGCCCGGCACCCCAGCCCACAAGGCGCAACGCTGGGTGGACTACCAGTTCCGCCACCCGGAGAAGTACCGCCGCTTCTCCTTCCAGCCGGACGCGCACTGGGAGCGCCTCTACGAAACCCTTCTGAAGAACCGGCCCGCGGGCAACGCCTTCGAGGACGCCATCCTCCAGGCCCACCAGTACGAGCGCAACGCCGCCATGATGATGCCGCCACCGGGCAGCCGCGCCCAGGGCTTCATCCCCGACTCGGTGAAGGGCAACCCCACGGAGTTGGTCTGGGGACAGCCCTATTCCTTCGTCGAGTCCAAGGCTCGCAAGGAACTCCCCCTCTCCGGCAACCTCGAGGCAATGCTCAAGTACGTCGACAAATATGGTGGCCATCTTGAATTGTGGGTCCGCTCCGCCAACCATCCCGATGGAGCTACGCACCTGTCGAAACCACTCCTGGATTTTCTCAGCAGACTGAAGAACCAAAACAAAGCAACCCTGAGACACCATCCGTAGCTCGTCCCTTTGACATGCCTCTAAAATATTTCCAGACTCAGCTTGGACTTCCCCCTGGCCGCCCTTCAGACGTCGTCGTGAGAGAGTTCCTCAACCTCGTTCTCCGCGAATTCAAGTGGTTCGAGCCCAGGCGCTATGGTTCCGTATCGCTCTCAGAGACCATTGACCCGGCCCGCCTGGATCTCGGCGCTCTCGTTGCCTATTACGAAGAGAATGGCCACCTGTGTGTGGCGGCACGCACGGACCGGGACTTCTTCTGGATTCATCCCACCTCTACAGGCGCTCCTCCCTACACGGGCGCAATCACATGGACGACGTCCGCCAGCTTCACCTCGAAAGCCTCCTGGCGCGCAGCCCATGGTGTGCAGGTGATTGAGCTCATGCGACTCGTCCGTTCCCCTCTGGCCCTGGCCGGCCTGGACGCGGAGCTTCATGCCAGGCAATGGCGACTCGTGCACAAGAACATTCCCGCGCAAGGAAAGCCATTTACCTACTCGGAAGAGGTGTCTACCGTGCGCGACTACAGCGAAGGACTCCCGGGACTCGTCTGGCGCAACTTCTACGGCCCTCCTTTCGTCCGCATGTTCGGCGAGCGGCTCGACTCTCTGCCCCCCGGGTGCAGCCAACCGCTCGGCGAGGAGCTCGTCCTCGTCCAGCCCTACGAACTGCCCACGGAAGCTGGCACCGAAACGGGCATTGCTCGTGAGCGCGAGCTCATCTCCCTGCTCGGCCCCGAGTGCTTCTACGACCACGCGCACCACACCCTCCCCACCCGCCGCCCCGTCCTCGACTCCCTCGGCCAGCCCCTTCACTGAGGAGTAGACTGCGCGCCCCCCTCGACGCGTCCATGAGAACACCCCCGGTTCTTCTCCCACTCGTACTGCTGGTGACGGTGGCCGCGTGCCGAAGCCACACGGGCAGCGGCCCTGGCCCGCGCCTGGCGCTCGCCCTGGAGTCACCGGGCACGGGCCCGCTGGCCTCCCAGCATGGGGAGGGGAGCCTGGGCAGGAGGGCCTCGGCCCACACCGGCGCCGAGGTGCTGGAGGGGACGAAGGAGGTGCGCGCCCAAGCGTGGGCAGCGGCGCGTGGGCTGAGGCGCGCGGGGGCGTGGCTGGCCCTGGGGTTACGCATGGAGGGCGAGCGTGTCCGGCTGCTCGGCCTCCGCACGCACGAGGGAACGGGCAGTGAGTTGGGAGCGGTGAAAGAGGAGAGCTTCCACAGTCTGCTGGAGTGGGCGGTGTACCGGTATGTGCGCGGCCAGCGCGGCGAGGTGGTGCTGACGCTGCGCCGCGGTGAAGGCCCGTGGCGCGAGGAAGTGGAGTCCACGGGCCCGGTGCTCTCGGCCACTCGGCCCCAGGCGCCCTACGAGGCCTTCCTGCGTCACCAGGGCAAGGCCTTGCAATCCACCGGACTCTCCGAGACGGCACGCCGCGAGGGACTGGCGGCGCTGAAGACACTGGAGCGCGAGGTGCTGCTGCAACCGGAGGAGGCGCTGGAGACAGCACCCTCTCCCCTGGCGCGCTACACGGTGCTGCTGCAAGAGGAGCGGCGACGCGAGGAGCGCTGGCGCGCGGTGCAGCGCAAACTGGCCGACTACGAAGCGTGGGGAAGAAAGCTGCTGGACACCTACGCCCCACCCCCGCGCCGCCTCGCCCCGGGCTACCTCCTGAGCGAGTCGCCCCTGCGCGAGCACTCCCTGCGCGCCCTGGGCAACGCCACCCTCGCCTGGGCCTACGCCCATACCGAGGACCCGGACTTCCTCAAGCGCACCCCCGACGAGGTGGCCCTCTACCTGCTCGCGAGCCGCTCGGCCCTGGCCAGCGCGGTGCAGCTAGGCCGTCTGGCTCCGGTGCACCTGGATTACAACGAGGCCTTCGACCCGGAGGCCCACCGCGCCGAGGAATTGGTGCTGGAGTTGCTGGTGGGCCTGACACCGGGCGTGGGCGAGCTAACGGACGCGCGGGCGGCCGTCACCGGATTCGGCTTCACCGGCCATACCCTCACGCGCCCCCAGCGCGTGGTGTGTGCACTGGGCGTGCTGCTGCCCTTCGTCACTGGGGCCGTGCTGATGAAGGCCGGTGGGGACGCCGAGCGGCTGGCGCTGCTCACCGGCCGGGGCCTGGGCGAGGTGGAGGTGCTCTCGCGTGTGGCCTCGCACCTGTCACCAGCGGACGCCAAGGAGATTGAGCGCCTGCTGGCACAGGCCTCGCGGGGCCACACCTTCACCCTGGAGGAATCGCGCTTTCTCCAGCGGGTGGCTCGCGGCCTGGAAGCACCGTTGCGCGAGGCGGCCGGGGCCCTGCGAGCAGGCCAGAAGGTGCCACTCTTGGGCGTGCGCACGTTGCCGGACGGCAGCCGGCTGCTGCCCGGCACCCCAGCCCACAAGGCGCAACGCTGGGTGGACTACCAGTTCCGCCACCCGGAGAAGTACCGCCGCTTCTCCTTCCAGCCGGACGCGCACTGGGAGCGCCTCTACGAAACCCTTCTGAAGAACCGCCCAGCGGGCAACGCCTTCGAGGACGCCATCCTCCAAGCTCACCAGTACGAGCGCAACACCGCCATGATGATGCCGCCACCGGGCAGCCGCGCCCAAGGCTTCATCCCCGACTCGGTGAAGGAAAACCCCACGGAACTGGTCTGGGGACAGCCCTACTCCTTCGTCGAGTCCAAGGCTCGCAAGGAACTCTCCCACTCCGGCAATCTCAAGGCGATGATTGATTACGTGAACCAATACGGTGGCCACCTCGAACTGTGGGTCCGCTCCGCCAGACATCCCGATGGGGCTACGCACCTTTCCGAGCCCCTCCAAAGAGAATTGACCCGTCTATCACGTCAGCGCAAGGCAACCATTCGACGTCATCCGTGATCCCATTCACAACATGCCCGTGAAATACATCGATACGAATTTTGATCTTCCACCCGAAAGACCATCCTGCGCGGTGGTGGAGAGATTTCTAGCTCTCGCTCTTCGTGAGTTTCGATGGTTCGAGCCCAGGCGCTATGGGTCCTCGGCCTTGGATAAGGCCATTGAGCCGAGCCGCATGGATTTGGGTGCGCTAGTGGCCCACTATGAAGAGCATGGAACACTGTTCGTGGCGGCCCGCACGGATCGGGACTTCATCTCGATTTATCCCATCATGACCGGTGCTCCTCCCTACACGGGTGCTATTTCTTGGCTGGCTTCCGCGAGCCATGCATCGAAAGCCGCATGGCGTGCGTCCCATACAAAGCAAGTGCTCGAGGTGATGCGCCTGTTTCAGGTTCCGCTGGCGCTTGCCGGGCTGAAAACGGATCTTCATACCAAGCAGTGGCTGCTCGTCCACAAGAGCACTCCCATGGAAGGAGGAAAGGAGTTCACCTACTCGGAAGAGGTCCCCACCGTGCCCGATTACAGCAAAGGACTGGCGGGTCTCGTCTGGCGCAACTTCTACGGCCCCCCCTTCGTCCGCATGTTCGGCGAGCGACTCGACTCACTGCCCCCCAATTGCCGCAAAACGCTTGGAGAGGAGCTCGTCCTCGTCCAGCCCTACGAGCTGCCCACGGAGGCTGGCACCGAGGCGGGCATTGCACGCGAGCGCGAGCTCATCTCCCTGCTCGGCCCCGAGTGCTTCTACGACCACGAGCACCACACCCTCCCCACTCGCCGCCCCGTCCTGGACTCCCTCGGCCAGCCCCTTCACTGAGGATTCATCCCTCGCGCCACGGTTGGAAGCGCACGGCCGCCGTAAGTCCCGCCCCTCCCAGTCCATCGCGCAAGACGTCTGCCCCCATGTGATTCGCGAGCGAGCGGACATCAGCTCACGTCCTGGGCTCCAGGCGGGCGAGCGAGTGCTCAGGTCCGTGTACCGCAGGCCCGTTGCCCGGTACTCGCCCCCACCCCAGGGTTGGAAGATGACAGCGCTCTCACGGAGGCGGAGCATGCTCACGGTATTCACCTTTGGCGATTCGGTCCTCGACTGTGGCCACTACAACCGTTACGGCGTCTCGCCCGGCGAGCTGCTGGTGCGCAACCGGGATGACCTCTTCCCCGAGTTCCGCGGACAGGACCTGAGCACACTCGGGGGTGGGCGACTCGAACAGCTCGCACAGGATGGGGGGACGGTGAACTCCCTTCCGCGCCAGCTGCGCGGGGTGAAGAGCCACGGGCCTGCGGTGGCGCTCGTCTCGGTAGGCGGCAACGACCTGCTCCAGGGCCTACTCCTGGACGCGGGCCCTGGCTTCGAGGAGTTCCGGCGCAAGCTCTCCGCCTTCCTCACGGCGTTGCCCATCCGCCCGGTGCTCATCGCGAACGTGTACGACCCCACGGTGGGTGATGACCGCCACAACTTCACCGGCGTGCCGGTGGAGCGGGCTCGCGGCAACCACCAGAGGATGAACAACCTCATCTCCGAGCTCGCCTCGGAGCACGGCGTCCTCGTCGATCTGCACAGGCACTTCCTCGAGGGCGACGCCTCCTGGTTCACCTCCACGATCGAGCCCAGCCTGCGTGGCGCCTCCGAGGTGCGGCGCTGCTTCTGGAGGGAGCTGGTGAAGCTCCGCCCCGCCGGAGTCGAAGCGGCGCCCTGATGCGGGTGTGCCGCGCAGTTGCCATGGGAGCGGAGTGCGAGGAGAGTCACCGGTCATGCGAACCCTCGTAGGCCTGGGCTACTCCGGTTGGACCGAGAAGGCACGGTGGGCGATGGACCACCATCGTCTGGCGTACCAGTACCGCGAGCACATCCCGCTCCTCGGCGAGCTGCGCCTGCGACGCCATGCGCCCCCCGGGGGACGCGGCACCGTACCGCTCCTGCTGGAGGACTCGGGTGCCACGATGGGCTCCTACGCGATCGCGCAGCGGGCCGAGCGTGAGGGCCAGGGCACCCCGCTCTTCCCCGCGACGTCGCTCCCGGAGATCGAGCAATGGGAGCAGCGAAGTGACGCGATCCTGCGCGTAGGGCGCGCGTACATGGTGCAACGGCTCATGCAGTTCCCCGAGGCCCAGGTGGAGAGCCTCCCCTCGTTCGTCCCCGCGTGGGCGCGGGGCCCGTTGAAGCCCATGGCACGAATGGCGGGGAGCTTCCTCGCGAGCAAGCATGAGGCGGCATCCGACCCTGAGGCGCTCCTGCTCGCCACGGTCGTACCCAGCCTGGAGCAACTGCGTGCGGCGCTCCAAGGGAGGCGGTTCCTCACCGGCACATTCTCGTATGCGGACGTCACCATGGCGGTGACACTCCAGTTCATCCAGCCCGTGGGAGGGAGCTTCATCCCGCTGGGGCCGGGCCAGAGGAAGGCCTGGGCCCACCCAGCCCTCGCGGAGCGGTTCGCGGACCTGCTCCGCTGGAGGGACCAGCTCTACACCGAGCATCGCCCCGCGCCGGTGGCCCGCTGACCCGGAAGCCTCACGTTCTCCCGTACACGGACCGCCAGAGGCGCTTCTCGAGCGTCCTCACGTTGATGGCGTCCTTGAGGGTTGCCAGGTACCGGGAGAGGGCTGGCAATTCCTTGTCATCCTCCTCCCCGTTGTACTCCTTCACGTAGATGGCATTGCCATAGTTGTGGATGCACTTGGCCGGGGTGTCATCCACGATGAGGATACGCTCCAGCCTGTATCCCTTCCGCTTCAGCTTGTGCAGCTTCTTGACGTAGTTGTAGTGGCTGCCCGGATCGAGATACCCGGCCTCCTGCACCCACGCGCGGTCGAGCGCGAAGGTGCACCGGCTCCGTCCCCAGACGAACTCAGGGGTGAGCTCCCGGGGGAAGATCCTCTTCACGACCTCGCCCACGTAGTCGTCGGAAGCAGAAGACCAGACCGCGAGGCGGAAGTGGACCGCGCACTCCGTCAGGAAGCGCTCCACGTACGGCCGGACATAGACGTAATAGTCGAACAGACGAAAGTCCTCTGCCCGCTCCAGCCGCTCGGTGCTGGCGTGGATCAACGTCTCATCCAAATCCAGGATCAGCAGGATCCTGTCCGTGTCTGTCATCTCAGTGGTCCCACACCGAAACGGTATGCCCCATTGCTGCACGGGGACACGAAAAAAGCCGGGCCCCACCTCCCGTGAGGGAAGGGAGCCCGGCCCAAGATTCAGCCAGGGAGCGGGTTACTGACGACGGCGACGGCGGGCCAGCGTCAGGAACGTGCCCAGGCCCACCAGCACCAGCGATGCATCACCACCCGTGGCCGAGCAGCCGACGCCATCGCCCAGGAAGGCGATGTCCCCGCCCGTGTTCCCCGAATCAGCGGACACGGTCCAGGTCCGGGTGGCCGGAGTGGCGTCCACGTTGCCCGCGGCGTCACGCGCGCGCACCCGGACAGTGTGCTCGCCCTCGGACAAGCCCGTGAAGGTGACCGGAGACAAGCACGGCGCGAAGTCGGCACCATCCAGGCTGCACTCGTACGTCACGCCCGGCTCGTTCGAGTCGAACGTGAACGTCGCGCTGTTCTCCGAGGTGGTACCCACCGGACCGGAGGTGATGGTGGTGTCCGGCGCGGCGCTGTCCTGGACGATGGTGAAGGAGTGGCCCGCGCTCCCCTCACTGGTGTTGCCCGCCGCATCCGTGGCGCGGACGGTCACCGTGTGCGGGCCCTCCGTCAGCGGAGTGGCCGGCGTGTAGCTCCAGTTACCGGACGCATCCGTCTGAGCAGTACCCACCTCCACTCCGTCGATGATGACCGTGACGGTGCTGCCCGGCTCCGCCGTGCCGCTGATGACCGGCGCAGGCGTCGTCACGTGAGCGCCCTCGCTCGGAGCCGTCACGGCAGGCACCGCCGGGACAACCGTGTCCACGATGAAGTGACGCACGTTGGACTCGGGGCTGATGTTGCCCGCAGCGTCCTTCGCCGTCGCCTTCACCGAATGCGGGCCGTCCGACAGATCCGTGGCCGGCGTGTAGCTCCAGTTGCCCGCGGCGTCCGCCGTCACCGTGCCCACCGCCACATCGTCGATGATGACCGTGACGGTGCTACCCGGCTCCGCCGTACCCGTGATGACCGGCGTAGGCGTCTTCACGTGAGCGCCCTCGCCCGGAGCCGTCACGGAAGGAGCCAAGGGAGACCCCGTGTCTACTGTGAAGGAGTTCTGGGCGGACTCGGGGCTGATGTTGCCTGCCGCGTCCGTCGCCGTCGCCTTCACCGTGTGCGGACCCTCTGACAGGTCCGTGGTCGGCGTGTAGCTCCAGTTGCCTGCCGCGTCCGCCTTCACCGTGCCCACCGCCACGCCATCGATGATGACCGTGACGGTGCTGTGGGGCTCCGCCGTGCCCGTCATGGCCGGAGTCTTCGTGCCCACCACGGTCCCATTGGCCGGAGTCGAAACAGTGGGCGCCGCCGGAACGGCCGTGTCCACGAAGAAGTTGCGCACGGAGGACTCGGGGCTGGTGTTGCCTGCCGCATCCGTCGCCGTCGCCTTCACCGTGTGCGGACCGTCATCCAGCGACGTCGTCGGCGTGTAGCTCCAGTTGCCCGAGCCATCCGCCGTCACCGTGCCCACCACCGTCCCGTCGATGATGACCGTGACGGTGCTGTGGGGCTCCGCCGTGCCCGTGATGACCGGCGTGGGCGTCTTCACATGAGCGCCCTCGCCCGGAGCCGTCACGGCAGGCGCCGCCGGAATGACCGTGTCCACGGTGAAGTTGCGCACGGGGGACTCGGGGCTGGTGTTGCCCGCCGCGTCCTTCGCCGTCGCCGTCACCGTGTGTGGACCCTCCGTAAGGTCCGTGGTCGGCGTGTAGCTCCAGTTGCCCGCGGCATCCGCCGTCACCGTGCCCGCCGCAACGCCATCAATGATGACCGTGACGGTGCTGCCCGGCTCCGCCGTGCCCGTAATGACTGGCGTGGGCGTCTTCACGTGAGCGCCCTCGCTCGGAGCCGTCACGGCGGGCACCGCCGGAACGGCCGTGTCCACGATGAAGGAGTTCTGGGCGGACTCGGGGCTGGTGTTGCCCGCCGCGTCCGTCGCCGTCGCCTTCACCTCATGAGAGCCATCCAGCAGGGGCGTGGTCGGCGTATAGGTCCAGGCACCAGACGCGTCTACGGGGACGACCGCGACGGGAACGCCATCGATGATGACCGTGACGGTGCTGTTGGCCTCGGCGGTTCCAGTGATGGTCGGCGTGGAGTCATTCACCACCGAGCCCGAGCCGGGAGAGACCACCACGGGCGCCACGGGCACCACCGTGTCCACAAAGAAGTTGCGCACGGAGGACTCGGGGCTGGTGTTGCCCGCCGCGTCCGTCGCCGTCGCCTTCACCGTGTGCGGACCCTCCCCCAGCGGCGTCGTCGGCGTGTAGCTCCAGTTGCCCGCCGCGTCCGCCTTCACCGTGCCCACCGCCACGCCATCGATGATGACCGTGACGGTGCTGTCAGGCTCCGCCTTCCCAGTGATGGCCGGCGTGGGCGTCTTGAGGTACTCGCCCTCGCTCGGAGTCGTCACCGTGGGGGCCGCGGGTGCCGCCGTGTCCACCCTGAAGGAGTTCTGAGCAGACTCGGGGCTGATGTTGCCCGCCGCGTCCTTCGCCGTCGCCTTCACCGTATGCGGACCCTCCGTCAGGGCCGTGGTCGGCGTGTAGCTCCAGTTGCCTGCCGCGTCCGCCTTCACCGTGCCCACCGCCACGCCATCGATGATGACCGTGACGGTGCTGTGGGGCTCCGCCGTTCCGGTGATGGCCGGCTTGGACGTATTGAGCAGGGCTCCGTCCGCGGGCGCGCTCACCACCGGCGCCGCGGGCGCGGTGACATCCACGGTGAAGGTGTTGGCCGCGCTCCTGGGGCTCTGCACCTCATTGAGCTCCGTGGCCGCCTGCACCGTGTGATTGCCCTCGGAGAGGGCGAAGGGCAGGCCGAAGATGTAATCGCCGCTGGCGTTGGACATGGTCCGGCCGACCTCGACCCCGTCGATGTAGATGACCACCGTGGTGTTGGGCTGGGCCTTGCCGCGGATATCGGGCTGGCGGTTGCTGGTAATGAGGCCATCGGCCGGCGTGGTCACCGAGGGCACGGATGGCACGACGAAGCCGCCCGTCAAGGTGACGGAGTTGCCATTGGCGCCCACCGTCGCCCCGTAGGTCGTGCCGTCGGGAGCCGTCGGATCCTGCTGGTTGCCGGGCGCGGCACCAACGAGGATGAGGTTGCAGGTACCTCCCAGCGCGGCCTGGAACAACACCCGTCCACCGCCACCACCACCGCCGGGGCCTACCCGGCCGGTGTTCACCGTGCCACCCACACCACCATTGGCAGAGACAGAACCGCACGCGGCCGTGCCGGCGAAACGCAGGTAGATGGAGCCACCCGCGCCACCGCCACTGCCTCCATCCTCGGCCGAGGAGCCGCCCGAACCACCCGAGGCCTGGATGGTGCCCGTGCCCGTGAGCTGGTTGGCCCGGATGAAGATGATGCCACCGCCACGCCCACCCGGCGCGCCCGAGCCGTCCGCACCATGACCAGCACCACCGCCTCCGCCTGGCGTGAGGTGGTTCAGCATCGAATAGACGAGCGCCGTGCCTCCCAACCCGCCCACGAGCCTGGCTCCATCGAAGGAGCCCTCCGAGCGCCCACCCACACCACCCGCCCCGTAGTTACCACCGCCTCCGCCACCGGACTTGTAGCAGATGCCACCTCCGGCCCCGTTGGCCACGTTGCCACGCCCAGTATGAGCAGGACCGTAACGCACGTCGGCGATGCCCTCGCCCTTCTGGGCGCCCTTGGGGGCGTCCTCATCCAGCCCCGAACAGGCTGTCGTACTGGAGTCATCATCGACGTACATGCCGCCGCGGAATCCGGCGGAGTTGGCGTTGATCTGCCCGGCGTTGCTCACCGCGCCCGTAGCCAGGAACGCGATGATGCCACCCGCGCTCCCGTTCCAGGGGGATGCGATGAGCCTTCCAGTCGTGGTGAGGTTGACGGTCGTGTACTCGGGAACCCGGATGACCTGGGTCACGTTGGCCGCATACGAGTGGATGAGCGGAGCGGTCAGGGTGAGCGTCGAGCCCGTGACCGAGGTCAGCCGCGCGAACTCCCAGCGGCCCACCGGATCATTGGAGATGTCGATGGCCCCCGTGCCTCCAGAGGGGGGCACCGGGACGAGACCGGTCGTCTGGAGCACCATCACCAGATCGCCGGCCGCGAAGCAGGAGGGAGCGCCCAGGCACGTCCCCACGGGAACAGTGGTATCGCCCGGCGCCAGGGGTCCCGTCACCTGGGCATAGCTGTTGATGACGGTGCCCGCGGTCGTCACCGAGAGCGCGCCATTGCGCCCGGTGCCCAACCCGAACGAATCCGGCTCGGCCAGCGCCGCGGTCGAGCCGAGGGCCAGCACGCACAGCGCCGCCGCGAGCCACTTCTTGAAGAGTCCGTTCTTCATATGCATCGATTCCTTCGACTACTTCAGCTCGCGCTCAGCGGTGACGATGATGAACTCCACGCGGCGGTTGGCCGCGCGGCCCTTTTCCGTCTTGTTGGACACGATGGGCCGGTCCGGACCGAACCCCTTCGCCTCCAGGCGAGACGGCTCCACGCCCTTGCGCACGAGGTAGCCCTTCACCGCCTCGGCTCGCGCCAGCGACAGCTTGCGGTTGGCCTCCGCGTTACCGCGGTTGTCGGTGTGGCCCTCGATGACCATCTGGTCGACCTCCGGGTGCTGCTGGAGAACCTTGGCCACCTGGTCCAGCATCTTGAAGGAGCGCGGCTGGATGACGGCCTTGCCCGTGGCGAAGAACACTGACTCCTTGATCTCCAGCTTGCCCGTCTGGATGGCCACGAGCTGCTTCTGCTGCACCGGGCAGCCCGCGTTGGTGTCCACGCCCTTGTCGGCGGGGCAGTTGTCCAGGTGGTCCGCTACACTGTCAGCGTCCGTGTCCTTCGCAGGGCAGCCGCGCAGCTCCACCAGACCCGCCTCGGTGGGGCACCTGTCCGCGGCGTCCTCAATTCCATCCTTGTCCGAGTCGCGCACCGGGCAGCCCTGGCGCTCGGTCAGACCTGCCTCCGTGGGGCACTTGTCCGCGGCGTCCTCAATTCCATCCTTGTCCGAGTCGCGCACCGGGCAGCCCTGGCGCTCGGTCAGACCTGCCTCCGTGGGGCACTTGTCCGCGGCGTCTTCAATTCCATCCTTGTCCGAGTCGCGCACCGGGCAGCCCTGACGCTCAGTCAGACCCGCCTCGGTGGGGCACTTGTCCGCGGCGTCTTCAATTCCATCATTGTCCGAGTCGCGCACCGGGCAGCCCTGGCGCTCGGCCAGACCCGCCTCCGTGGGGCACGCGTCGTCGGCATTCCTCACACCATCGCCATCATCGTCACGCCGCGAGGCATCCGCCCGCTCGCCCCCGCCAACAGCCACGCCGAGCAGCAATCGGAAGGTGGGCGTGCCCGGAGCATCACCGAAGCCGGGGCCACCCAGCGCGTAGGCCTCAACGGACTCGCCCAGGGGCAGCCGGAGACCGGCCAGCACCTCCAGGGAGCTCGACTCACGGGTGAGCGGCACGGTGCCGCGCACGTTGAGCTCTCCACGCAGCCCGTCGCCCGTGGTGGCCAGCACCGCGCCCAGGCGCACCTCGTTGCCCAGCTCGTCCTGCACCTCGCCCTCATCCCCGAGGACAACCGCGGGCCGAACCAGCGCTCCCGCCTCCACACCGGCGCGCAGCGCGCCGAAGCTCCGGCCCAGCATCACCTTGGGCGCGAGGCGCACGATGCTGTCGCGCGAGAGCGTGTCCACACTGCCCACCGGAAGCCCCACGCCCAGCTCCAGCGCCAGGTCCACCGGCGCCTCTCGCCGCTGCGCGAGCAGCCCCAGCCGCACGTGCGCCGAGGGGGTGGACAAACCTGTACGGCCCGGTGCCGTGACACCTTGCGCGCTGAGGTCGTCCCCACGCTGCCAGGCCACCACCGGCAACTGCACCCCCAGCTCCAGCCAGTGCATCGGTGCCCAGGCCGCCAGCAGGTGCGCCGTCACCCGGTCGCTCACCACCGAGCCCAGCCGATTGCCATCCCGGTACATCACGAGGGGATCGTTCTCGTACTGCCCCGCGAGCGAGAGGCGAAAGCCGCCCTTGGGGAGCAGCTCGCCGGTGCCGATCAGCAGCGAGCCTCGACCATTGGGATTCAGCTCCAGCCGCTCCAACTCAAACCCTGGCAGGCCTGAGGGCTGCGCGAGCGCGGTCGAAGCGAGCAGGAAGGCGGCAACGGTGGACAAACGCACGTATCCCGCCCCCCGGCGGAAAGACGGCCTGGTGTGACTCATGATTTCTCCGTGTCGGGGCCCCTGCGGGTCCGCTTCAGCCGGACCGCCCCGCGGCGCTGCGTCCCAGGTGAAGAGAAGCGGGGAGCTACTCCCCCCGTCTGGCTCAGGGACGACGCCGCGCGCAAACAGACCCGACATTCCGTGGACTGTCCAGGAGTCGTCCAAGGTCTAACGAACGCCCGCTCGTTCTTCGAGGAGCCGCGAGGGGGGCTTCCAATCCAGTTGGAGACCTCCAACAGGCTCGGCTGCCCTGTCGCTCAGTTAACCGGCACGAGGCCCTCGCATTGCACTGAAGGAGCGAGGAAGCGTTGCCGAGCAAGCAGCAGGTGCGCACCCTGGCCACGGATGAGCACCCTGGGGCGCATAGCGCGTGGCCTGGGCCTCGGGCTGGTCGGGTTGGTGCTCAACCTGGCGGCCCTCGAGGTCCTGCCCGGGGTACACCTGCTGCTCGGACCCCTGCTGGTCCTCATCACCGCAGTGCTGTTCGGCCCGTTAGCGGGCGGGCTGGCGGGGGCCGTGGCCGGAATAAGGACCCTCTGGCTGTGGGGTCACCCCTGGGGTTGGCTCAACATCACGCTGGAGGGCATCTTCGTGGGTGCGCTGCGTCGGCGCCTCACGCCGCTGGTGGCGGACGCCTGCTATTGGGCGCTGAGCCCGCTGTACTTCCTCCTCACCTACCGGATGGTGGAGGGCATCCCGCTCGAGGCCACGCTGGTCGCGGGGCTGAAGCAGGCGGTGAATGGGCTGTTGGCGGTGCTCGGCCTCCAGGTGGTGCTGCTCATCCCCCACGTGCGCGCGCGCCTGCGTGCGCTGCTGCCCCTGCCCCTCGCGGACGTGTCCATCGGCCGTGCATTCGGCTCGGCGCTCACGCTAGGGGCCATCATCCCGCTGCTGGTCGTGGGCGGAGCCGAGGGCCGCGAGCGCTACGCCTCCGAGGTGCGGCAGGTAGACGAGGAGAATCTGCACGCAGCCGGGGTGGTGGTCAGTGAAATTGAGAGCAGCCTCGCGCACGCCCGCCATGGTGTCTCTCGGCTGGCCCGCACGCTCTCGACGAGCCTGTCGCCGGAGGGACGGCTGCCGGGCCCCCACTTCCTCGAGGGCGAGCTGGACGCGCTCGTCACGTACTCGCCAGAGGTCATCAACGCCTACGTCGGCAGTCCGCAGGGAGTGGCGCTCGCCTTCTCTCCACGCCATGACACAGAGGGCCATCCGCTGGCGGGCACGGACTTCTCGGATCGGCCTTACGTGCGTGAGGTGCGGCACTCACGCGAGCCCCTCGTGAGCGACGTCTTCCTCGGGCGTGGCGGTGTGCAGGGGCCACTGGTGGTGACGCTGGCGCCCATCCGTCGCGAGGAGCACTACGCGGGCTACGTGCTGGCCGCGATGGATCTCCCGAGGCTGCGCCGGCACGCCCGGGCGCAGGTGGGGGACACTCCGCGGCGAGTCCTCGTCGCCGACGCGCGGGGGGGCATCATCTTCGACTCGGCCGAGGAGGGCCCGGGGCAGGTGCAGAGCATCCGCGGCTCGTCGCTGGCGCGAGCGCTGGAGCGCGTGAGCAGCGGCGGCACGGGGAGCTACGAGGTCGAGCCGGACGCGGTGACGCTGGTCCGCATAGGCACGACGCGCCACTTCGGCATGGTGGAGGTTCCCGCGCTGGGTTGGCGCGTGGTGGTGGAGCAACCGGACACACGGCTGCAGCACGACGTGGAGCAGGCCTACTTCGGCCTGCTGGGCACGATGGGGTTGGCCACGGTGGCGGCGGTGCTGCTGGCACTCGGCTTCTCGCGCATCATCGTCGCCCCGGTGCAGGGGGTATCGCACGCGGCAACCCGGCTGACGGCGGGAGACCGCACGGCGCGAGCCTCCGAGGCGGCCAAGGACGCACCTCGCGAGCTGAGCCAACTGGCGGAGACGTTCGACCGGATGGCCTGGCAGATCTCCCGGCAGCTCGAGGCTATCGAGCGCACCAGCCGGGAGAAGGACGCGTTCCTGTCCATCGCCTCGCACGAGCTGAAGACGCCGCTCACGGCGCTCAAGGCCCAGGTGCAGATATTGAGGCGCAAGGTGGGGGGCGAGCACGTGGAGCGGCTGGACAACGTAAGCCGGCAGGTGGACCGGGTGACGCGGCTGGTGAACCAACTGCTGGATGCCTCGCAGCTCGGCGTGGAGCAGCTTCCCCTGCAACGCACGCGAGCGGACCTGAGCGAGGTGGTGCGGCGGGTGGCGGAGAGTCTGGTGAATGCCTCACCGCTACACACGTTGGATCTCTTCACGCGCCCGCTGGTGGGCGAGTTCGACGAGCTCCGCATGGAGCAGGTGGTGCACAACCTGGTGTCCAACGCCATCAAGTACAGCCCGACGGGGGGACTCATCGAGGTGTACACGCGGGTGCTGCCGGACGGCCAGGCGGAGCTGGTGGTTGCGGACCGGGGAATTGGCCTGCGCGTGGAGGACGAAGAGCAGCTCTTCGGACGTTTCGAGCGCGGGAACCGGCGCGAGCAGACGGGCATCTCGGGCATCGGCGTAGGACTGTACGTGTCGCGAGAAATCATCCGGCGCCACGGAGGGCGCATCTCCCTGCGCCCGCGCGAGGGCGGCGGAGCGGTGGCCACGGTGCGACTACCGCTGAGCCTGGGGTCGGAGCACGATGACCACGCCCCTCATCCGATGGCGGACGGTCGAGGGTGAAGCACTTCCACCTCAGGCAGACCTCACCCGGTCGAGCCACTCCTGGTATTCATCACCCAGGTTCATGATGAAATCGAAGCGCCCGGCAACGATCAGCTCGACGAGCCGACGGTCGCGGGCGATGAGCTCGGGAACCCCCGTGGGAAATTCGACTCCTCGCATTCCGTCGAGACGATATCCCTCATCCTCTACCAGGATTTCAAAGTAGCGGGAGAGAGTGTCGAAGAAGAAATCCACACTCGAGGCGACAGGCAGGACATACCTCTCCATGTAAGCATTGACGTAGATGACGGGCTGGAGTCCCTGCTCGTCGGCCAACTTCGGCACCACCGCGTAGTAATAAGCGAGGTCTGGAATGCAGCCGAAGGCAACGGAGGAGTGAAATGGCTCTTGTGCCCCCCTCCGCCGTGCACCCGTTGCGAGTGTGAGCCCATCCACCTGGTCATCAAGACGATGCAACAGGAACTCGCCTTCCTTTCCAGCGATGCGCAGCCCACCCATCCGCCTATAGACGGTGGCGAGAACCGGGTCGAAGGGATGACCCGCCACGAGTGCTCCCGCGGCCGGAGTGGAGCGCCCTGGCAGCAGGGTGTCGACGCTGAGCTCGTACTTCCGACAAACTTCCAGCAAACGCTCGAGTCCTGGTAGCGGCATCACAGGCGGCGGAGCCTCACCCCAGCACGCCCAACGCGTGCGCCAGCCGCCAGGCCACCACCAGCAGGTGCGCGTCCTGTACCTCCTCCAGTTGGCTGATGAGCACCTCAAGCGGTATCCAGCGCAGGCGCGAGCCACACGCCGCGTCGGCCTCGACCTCCACGGCGAACGGCCACACCAGCTCGGGCGTGACACCCGGAGTCGCGTGGTACGAGCCTCCGAGCTCCCAGGCGTGGCGCACCGTGACGGAGAACTCCTCGCGCAGGCGCTCGGCGATGAAGGCGGGCACCTGGCCCAGGTGGGTAACCGTCCGGGGCAGCCGCCAGGCCGGTGTCACTGCGAAGCTGGCGCTACCCGTGAAGTGCTGCACCACCGGCAGCTCCCGGTGCTCGATGCCCACAAGGATGCCCTCTCGCGTCCGCACCACCGGGAGCGCCACCGTGGTGTTGCGGCTGGCCTCGCGCGGCACGAGGTACTCGCGCGGCACGCTCGCCAGCACGCGCCCCTCCGCATCCCGCTCGGAGAAGGTGCCAGTTCGCAAGTCCAGGTAGCCGCAGGCGCCGTCCTCGTGGGGAGAGAACGTCACGCGGCGCTCAGGCGTCAGCGCATCCTGGGCCCAGCGAGGCCCACCGGCCTGCTCAGTGAGCTGGAGGGTCGCGCCGATCCACGGCCCGGGCGAGGTGCCCAGGTGGCGCAGCAGACGGTGGATGTTGATCTCCAACCGCGCGTCCACCATGCCGCCCACGTGGCAGGCACGGAGCACCTGGCGCGCATCAAGCTCGCGCACCGAGCCAGCGCTGGTGAACGGACCGTAATCGGGCGCGGGCAACCCGGCGGTGGGGGCCACCTCGACCAGGTACGCCGCCACGCGCTCGTTCACCCCACCGGGTGAGGTGAAGTAGCGCGCGGGCTCGCTCAGGGAACGGATGCTCTCGGCGGAAAGCCCGGCCCGCTCGTGCAGGATGCGCGCGATGGCTTTATCCGGTGCCTCTCCCGCATGGGTGATGGCGGCGAGGGGCTCGGTGATGTAGCCGGACAGCGCCGCGCCTCCAAGGTTCGGGTGGTCCGCGCACGCGTTGATGACGGGCCGCGGAAACCCCTTCTTCGCCAGCACGAACACCTGGCCGTCCTGGCGAAACCAGGGCAGCAGATCCAACGTGCGGCCCGGACGCTCCACCAATTCGAGGACGTGGCCAGACTCATGGCGCCAGGCGCTGAGGGACAGAAAGTGGGGCGTGGTGAGCGACTCCTGGCGCTCCTCACGCAGCTCGACGCCCGCGCCCGGAGGCACCTTCTCCCCGACGATGAGGTAGTTGGTCGCCGGGAATGGCAGCGGCCGGCCCTCGAGGTCGCTCAAATGGAAGCGGCCCTCATAGCGGTTGGCGATGATCCACGGGTTGCGGATGGGCATCGAGCTGAGGATGCGCAGCCCGCGGCGCCGGAAGGCGGACTCGAACTGGGCCTGGGAGAAGTAGGTGTACTCCTCGAGCAGCTCCACGTCCCAGTCCGTGCGGTAATCCTTGCGGAGGATGAACTCGTTGGCGGCGCGCAGGGTGAGCCGGTAGCGGACATGGCCCGCGTGGGGCGAGGCGAGCCGCGTATGGGGCACCGGGCCGTCGCGGTTCACGCTGCAGCGGAAGTCGCGTGCGAAGCGCTCGAAGAGCGCGACAGTGGAGAGCCCGGACACGGGGCCGTCCGCCGCTCCATCCGTCTCGGGCAAGTCGAGGAACACCTCCTCGGGCCCATCCGGGACGAGGAAGTCGCGGATGATGATGACACCCCCGGTACGCAGCGCGCGCACCTGGTTGTCCAGACACTCCTCCAGCCGCGCGAGCGAGAAGCCATTGAAGCTGGTGACGTGGTGGAGCACCGACGAGTCGAGCACCCCATCCAGCGACTCCGGAGGGAAGACGGGGTCGGCGATGTCGCCCACCACGAAGCGCAGGTTGGGGCGCTGGTAGGAGGCGGCGGCCATGTCCACGGACACGGGGTTGATGTCCACGCCCACCAGCTCCAGCGCGCTGTAGAGACAGGCCAGGTCATGGGTGCCACGGCCCGAGCCACTGCCCATGTCCGCCACCCGGCCGC
Source organism: Archangium minus (assembly GCF_044360475.1). Taxonomy (NCBI): domain Bacteria; kingdom Pseudomonadati; phylum Myxococcota; class Myxococcia; order Myxococcales; family Archangiaceae; genus Archangium; species Archangium minus. The sequence continues at coordinate 1,310,283 of NZ_CP043494.1, read as the reverse complement.
GCGTGGGGAAGTGCGCGGTGGTGAGGGCCACCTTCTGCTGCATGGACGCATCCATGCCCGCGAAGTAGGTGGCGTAGTGGTCCGCGTCGCCCCGGTGCTGGGCAGCGTACGTCTCGGCCGTGCTCGTCTTGAATGCCATGGAGCCACCCACTCTATGCCGAGCCCCACCGCCCCGGCATGGGGGGGAGCCGGGGCCCCCTCCCCTGCCCTCTGCCCCCCAGGCAGCCCACGGAACGAAAAACCCCGTGTTAGCGTCCAAGCGTCATGCGTCCCGTCCCCGAGCCGCCGCCGATGTCCACCCGCGCCCTGCTGGCGTGCCTGGTGCTCGCCGCCGTGGCCAGCGTCTTCCTCTGGCAGACGGTGTGGCTGTACCCCTTCCGGCTGCTCGTAACCCTCATGCACGAGAGCGGACATGCCCTCACCGCCTGGGCCGTGGGCTCGCATGTGGGCAGCGTCACCATCAGCCCGGCCACGGGTGGGCTAACCTACCACTCGCTCACGGGTTCGCTCTGGAAGGAGCTGCTCATCGCCTCGGGCGGCTACGTGGGCTCCTCGGTCGCCGGCGCCCTGCTGCTGGTGGCCGCCGGTCGCATGCGCAGCGGACGCTTGCTCTTGTGGGGCCTGGTCGCGTGGATGGTCGGCGTGGCCGTCCTCTGGGTGCCCCTGCTCCCGCCCGACCCTGGCGCCTCCCACGCGCTCGCCACTGGCTCCTCGCGCTCGGATGGGCTCTTCACGCTCGGCTTCATCGCCGGCATGGGAGCGTTGCTGGGACTGGTGGCGTGGAAGGGCCCGGTGTGGCTGAGGCGCGGGCTGATTGTGTGGATTGCCGCGCTGTCGTGCCTGCTGGCCCTTCAGGACATCAAGGGCTTGTTCGGCTACGGCCTGGAGGTAGGTGTCTCCGACGCCCACGCCATGGCACAGCTCACGTACCTGCCCGCGCCCCTGTGGGCCGCGGTGTGGATGGCGGTGTCGCTCGCGGCCATGTGGCTGGGGCTCCGGTCCATCATCCGGCGTCGGCGGATGGTGGCGTCCCGGAGCCCCATGGCCAGGCTGTCCTTCCGGTAGGCCCGCTGCGCATCAGAAGCGCAGCAGGGCCCCTTCCATCGTCAACCCGGGGCCGAAGGCGAGCATCACGCCGTACTCACCCGGCTGCGGCTTGTCCTTGGCAATCATATCCTCCAGGACGAGGTAGACGGTGGCCGAGGAGCAGTTGCCGTACTCCTCGAGGATGTGCCAGGTGGAGCGGAGCTGGGAGTCGCTCAGCCCGAACTTCTCGCCAATGACCTCCACGATCTTCGGCCCACCCGGGTGGATGGCCCAGTGCTTGATGTCACTGGCGCTCAGGCCGGCCTTCGCGGTGAGCGTCTCGATGAGCGACTCGATGTGCTCCCCGATGAGGCCGGGCACCTCGGGCGAGAGCGTCATCCGGAAGCCCTCGTCCACCAGCCGCCACGTCATCAGGTCGACCGCGCCGTAGAGGTGCGTGGAGTGGAAGTCCAGCACCTGCGGCCCGACCCCCGGCGGCTCCATGCCCATCACGGCGGAGGCACTCCCATCCGCGAAGAGGGCGTGGACGACGACCTGCTCGCGGCTGGACTCCTCGGGGCGGACGTGGAGCGAGCTGAACTCAGTGCAGTTGAGGAGCACCCGCTCGTTCGGGCGTGCCACCAGGCTGTCCAGAGCGACGTTGAGCGCGTTCATCCCCCCGTTGCAGGCCATGTTGCCCACGAAGGTGCGGCGTAGCTTGGAGGGGAGGTGGTGGTCCCTCGCCAGGAGCAGGTCCGGCGTGGGGGCGATGTAGCCGGTGCTGCTGGCCATGACGAAGCTGCCAATGGACTCGCGATCCACCTGGCGCAGCACCGCCTCCAGCGAGCGTCCTCCTACCTCCATCACTTCCCGCTCGAAGATGGCCATGCGCTCACCGAGCCCGACCTTGCGCTGCAGCACCTCGCGCGGATCCAGTGCCAGGTAGCGGCGCCGCACGCGGACGCGCCGGATGATGCGCTCGAGCGCGGCGACATTGCCGTAGATCTCCTTGCCGAACGTCTCGTAGAGGTCCTTCTGCAGATAGGCATTCTTCGGGAACGCCGAGCTCAGGCTGAGGAACGTGGGATAGACTTCGCGTACGGAAGTGTTGTTCTTCATGAATCAACCATTTCGGTGTGAGGGGGGATGCTTCGGAGCCGAAGCCCTGTCCCGCGTCTTGTTTTGTCCGGGACACTGGGATGGAAGGCCGCGGAATTTGTTGTGACGCGCGGTTTTCAGCGGATATCCCGCGCAGGGAGCCCCACCTCCACCTGGACGTCAGCGGGGGCGTGGGTGCGCTGCTCCTCACGAACGCGGGTGGTGGTGAGCTCGAGCAGCTCGTTGATGATCCGGATGATCTGCTTCGAGGTGTACCCGTACGAGCGCAGCTCCTGGAAGAACGAGTGCGCGGTGCTAGGGGGACCCCGAGTGTCTGAGTTCATGGAGGCTTCCTTCTGGAAAGGTGGAATGGGCAATCGGTGTGGATGCCCAGACAGAAGGAGCCGAGCGGACGTGTGACGGAGCCGCCTTCGCAAGGGAAGGCGGCTCCGTCTCCGTTACATGAAGTGCTGAGAGGGGTTGCTGGGGCTGGAGAGGGCTGGGAGGTCCCAGCCACTCAATCCCGCCTCAACGCATACGACGAGCGATTGTGTCGAAGAGGGCGCCAGGAATCACCTGCATCATCCGCATGAAGGTGGCCGCCTGCCAGGGCATGGCGCACCGGGCCTTCCCCTGGAGGATGGCCCGCCCCATGCGCGCCGCAGCGTCCTGCTCATCCAAGGTGAAGGGCTCGGGATGGCCCCACACGGCATGGTGGTTGCGCAGGTGGCCGGGGTAGATGCAGGTGACGCGCAGGCCGGTGCCCCTCAAGTCCACGCGCAGGCTCTCCATGAAGTTGGAGATGAAGGCCTTGGAGCCCGAGTAGGCCGAGCGTCCCGCCAGGCCCCGGTAGGCGGCGAGGCTGGAGATGCCCACCAGGTGCCCACGGTCCCGCTCCAACATGCGAGGCAGCACCGCGGACAAGAGCGCCACTGCACCTGTGACGTTGGTCTCGATGAGGTAGCGCGCACGCTCCCAGGGGAAGTCACGGGCGTTCGTCTCCTCGTACGTGCCCGCGGCCACCACCAGGTCCAACCCGCCGCACTCCTCGTCGAGCGCGAGGATGCGCTCCCGTGCTGTCTCCACCTGGGAGGTGTCCAGCTCCACCGGGACGAGCTGGGCACCGGAGCCCCGGGCCCGCGCGAGGTAGGGCTCCAACTCCTCCGGGTCTCGCGCCGTGACGTAGACCCGCATGCCCCTCTGACCGAGCCATAGCGCCAGCTCGCGTGCCAGCTGGCTCGGAGCGCCCGTGATGAGCGCGGTTCGATACTCCTGCTCCCTCATGGCCATATCCCCCTTTAGCGAGCGGCCCGGGTGTCGTGGTGCCGGTGCTTGTGGAGCGGGAGCTTCCAGAGCTGCTCGCCGCGGTCTGCCCCCTGGTTCACGAAGAACAGGTCCCCACCCGAGCGCGTCAGGAACAAGGGCGCCGAGCCGGTGGGCCCGGGCACGAAGTCCTTCAGCACACGCGTGCCACGCACGGTGCCATCGCTCGTCCACAGCTCATTCCCTGTCTCTGGGCTGGAGCCGGTGAAGATGACGCGGTCACCCACGGTGATGAGGTTGGGCGGCGGGTAGCGGTCCGAGAGGAACAACGGCCTGTGGAGCAGCCGGGTCCCGTCCCGAGTGCCGTCGGTGCGCCAGAGCTGCATGTCTCGGGGGGTGGGAGCGGTGAGGTCAGGGAAGTTGACCGTCATGAAGAGCTGGTCGTCAGTCCCCGCCGCGAAAATGACGAGGGGCTCCCTCGGCGGGGGCGCTCCGGGACCGAAGGGGTTGGGGATGTCGGTGATGTGCTCCGAGCGGGTCGTGCCTGGCACAAGCGTGCGCAGCCGCAGCGCCCCGTCGGGCGACTCGCTCGAGGTGAAGTAGAGCCGCCCCTTGTAGAACGTAAAGGGTCGCGGCCGGGAGCCATTGGGACCCGGAACAATGTCCTCCACCATCACCGTGCCACTCTCCGTGCCATCGGACCTCCACAGCTCGCGTCCGTTCTCAGGGGTGGTGGCGGCGAAGTAGTTCACCCCCTCCTCCACGAAGACGGGGAAGTTGGGGAAGGAACTGGTGGGCCCCGGGTTGATGTCCTTCACCATCCCAGTACCCGCCTCAGTGCCATCACTCATCCAGGGCTCGCGGCCGTGCTCGGGATCCAACCCGCTGAAGAAGAGGCGGCTGCCGGAGCCGGTCAACCCGATGGCAATGCCTCCACTGGGTGCCGTGCCCAGGTCCTTGACGCGCACAGTCCCGGCCTCGGTGCCATCGCTCTTCCATAGCTCCTCGTGGACCTCGGTTCCTGGAACCGTGCGCACGAAGAACAGGGTGTTCCTCACGGCAGCGAGCTCTTCCAAGGACGAGGAGGCGGCTCCCGGGGTGATATCCGCGAGCAGGCGCGTGCCCTGGGGGGTGCCATCGCTGATCCAAGGCTCGGCGCCGTGCACTCCGTCATCCGCCACGAAGAAGAGCCGATCCCCCATGACGGTCAACTCACGGATGCTGGCACCGGCGACCTCGGGGAACTGTTTGACGATCACCGTGCCCTTGACACTGCCGTTGCTCTTCCAGAGCGACGGCCCACCTCCGGCATCCGGGTTTCGGCCGAAGTAGGTCGTCCCACGGAAGTCCACCAACTCCGTGATGCTACGGACGTCGGGGTTGGTCATGGCCGGGAAGCTCTTGAGGAGCTGCGCGTGCCCTTTCTTGGAGTCGTGCCTCATCCCGGGTTGCTCGGCGTGGGCGCACCCTGCTCCCGCGAGCGCTGCACCGCATGCCACTGCCAATGAACAGGCAACTGCCAGCCTACTCCCACTCCATCTCATGTCATACCTCCTGGGTTCGGAGGTCTGAGCGAATGAGCGGGAGATGTGAGCTGTTCATCTTCACGGGTGCTGGAAAGAACGTCCGTCTATCATCCAGACAGGCCACCCCATGACACCCATGCCTGGGATTCAGAAGGGCAGCGAGGCCCGCCCCTCCCGGTGTGCTTGGAAGAATTGACGCACCTGCTGCACGGCGGGCTGCCCTGCCAGGGGGCGCACGTCCACCGCCCCCAAACGCCGGCACAGCTCCTCGTCCAACGCTCGCCCCTCCAACCCGAGCTGCTCCTCGAGGACGCGCCGGGGCTCGGTCTGGCCGCGTCTCAACGCCTCCTCGGTGGGCTCTCGCCCGAGCACCTGGCGGAGGACTCCCCGCTCCTGGAAGAGCAGCACCTCCGTCTCAGGCACCAGCAAGGAGACCTTCCACAGATCAGCGCAGGCCACACTGATGAGCAGGTACACGATGGAGCGGTGCGTCTGCCGGAGCTCCTCGGGCTTCGCATCGGTGACCACGGCCACGACGGACTTGCGGTTGAGGAGGAGGGACCTCGCCAGAGAAACGCCGCCCCCCACGTCCTCCGCGTCGAAGACGCGCAACTCCCGTCCAAACTCCGGCTCGAGCAACTTGCGAAAGACCAGGGCCATTGCCTGCCCTCGTACGATCAGGACCGGAATCATCGGAAGTCCTCCGCCTCGCGTTCGTCATCCACCATGGCGTCCTCCACGGCCTTCGCCACCTGAATCCAGAGCGCGGCACGCAGCCCCCTACTCCGCGAGGCTAACCAGCCCCTCTGACACGCATTGCGATCGCACAGCCCAGCCAGCAGGGGCCGCGACCGCTCCTCACCCAGGCGTCTGCGCGCGAGTATCCGCTGGGAGAACCCATGACGTCAAGTCCCTGGGTCTACCTGTCTCGTCACGTGCTCGGGTGTGCGCCAGCCAGCCCCAGGAGGGCTGGCAGAGAATGGGCAAACATCACGCCCCCACGGCCGCCCCAAGGAAATCTTCAACAGCACTACACCCGGAGACCCTCAGGAGATACCCTCGAGGGCCCCTCGTGGAACGCGAGGCAGCGAGCGGCCAGACGCGATGTCTGGATTTGAGGTGCGGAGGTGCACCTTGGTGGCCCGCGTCTCGCTGTATTCTGGCCACCTTCGTAGGAGCCATTCATGACTGCTGTCACTCTCGCTGGCCCCACGCCGGCCCGCACGGGCTGGCTCGTGAACCGGCGGCACGATCTGCTCTCCACCTTGGGAGGGGCCGCCGCGAGCTTCGCGCTGGTCGCACTGCACGCCTGGGCAGGCATCAGCAGCATCGTTCTCTGGTGGGTGTGGGTGCTGGCACTGGACGGGCCGCACCTGTTCGCCACGGTGTCCCGCACGTACCTGGACGCACGCGAGTGGCAGACGCGGCGGCGGCTGCTCCTGGGCAGCCTGGGATGGTTCGCGGCGGGCCCCCTGCTCTTCGGGGTGTCAGCAGCGCTGGGGAGCAAAGTGCCCTTCGAGCTCTTCCTGACGTTCGCCTCGCTGTGGGCGTACTGGCACGTGGTGCGGCAGCACTACGGCATCATGGTGCTGTACCAGCGCAAGGGCGGGGAGACGCTGCCGTTGGATCGGCGGCTCGACAGCGTGACGCTGTACGTGGGGCTGCTGGCGCCGTTCGTGGCCTTCGCGGTGACGCACCCGGTGGCGCGCAAGCGGCTGGGGCTGACAGGAGCCCCCTCCTGGGAGCCGGTGCTCGCAGGGGCGTGCTTCGCGCTGGTGCTAGCGCTGGTGGTGCTCTACGCGGCGCGGCAGGTGCAGCGCACGCGCGAGGGGCTCCGGGTGAACGGGCCGAAGCTGCTGATGATGGGCGCGGCGTTGGGGCTGACGGCCGTGGTGTTCTGGCCGTCGGTGGCCGTGCGCATGGACTTCATCATGTTCGCGGTGGCGGTGACGGCGTTCCACAACGTGCAGTACCACGGCGTGGTCTGGTTCTATCACCGCAACCGCTACCACGCGGCTGGGGTGGACCCGGCACCGTTTGGCCTTGCACCCAAGGTGAGCCAGCGCTTCATCCTCTACGCGCTCTGCGGCGTGGTCTTCACGCTGCTGTACCGCGGGCTGGGCTGCGGCTTCGGCGCGCACCCGGGTTGTGGAGGCTTCGACTGGCACATGCCGCTGGCGGCGGGGCTGACGCTGCGCCACCTCATGGAGGGATTCATCTGGGGCTTCGCCCTCCACCACTACTACCTGGACCAGAAGATCTGGCGCGTGAGCCGGGACGCGGGGCTGAACAAGGACCTGAAGCTGGGCACGGCGACGGCCGCGTAGGGGCGCTGGCGCTCACACCGGAATCAGCGCCCGGATGAGGTGCTTGACGTAGTCGGCGCGAGCGCGGCTCGTGCCCAGCGTGTCCGGGCTGGCGATGGCGAGGTGCAGGAGACCCACGTACGTGGAATAGGCCTGCAACGCCCAGTGGCGTGCCTCGCGAGCTGGCAGGCCGAGCGCCCGGTACAGCGTCACCAGGTAACCCATGCGCCGCTGCGACACACGCGCGAGGACCGGCTGGATGCGTGGATCCGCGGCGGCGCCCGCGACGATGGCGACCTCGATCTTCCCATGTGGGTCTGGCTCGAACGTCAGCGCCAGGAGCCGGAGCAGCCGCTCCCTCGGGTCCGGCAGTGCGTCCAGTTGGGTGATGACTTGGGTGGTCGCCAGCTGCTCCCAACGCGCGAGCGCGGCCTGAAGCAACTCCGCACGGTCCTTGAAGTGCCAGTAGAAGCCCCCCTTCGTCACCCCGAGCCGCCGGGCCAGCTTCTCCACCGAGAGGGCCTCGATGCCGTCCGCGAGGCTCCAGAGCGCGGCGTCCGCCCAGTCCTCGGCCGAGAGCCCCGGGCCCCGGCGCTGCGCGCGGATGTCCTCCAACGTCCGGAGGGGCGTGGACTCGGGTGTACGTGCGGAAGTGCGTCTCATCGTCCTCTGGACTATACGGTACCGTATCGGAATACGGTACCGTATCCGATGCCGATAACGAGGGCTGCACATGCGAGTGACGAACGGGGCGTTGCTGATGCTCACCGGAGCGCTGCACCAGGCCGTGGGGCTGGTGGTCTACCGGGAGCCGCTGCTGGAGATGGTGCACGCGGGCGTGCTCAACAGCGTGGGCGAGGACACCAGCGCCCGCGCAGCGGCCTTCTGGTTCCTGGCCGCGGGCGGGCTCATGCTCCTCATGGGGGCGCTCTGCCGCTGGGTGGAGCGTGAGCTGAACCGCCCGCTCCCGGCGAGCTTCGGCTGGGGGTTGCTCGGCGTGGCGCTCTTCTGCGTGGTCCCCATGTTCGAGACCGGAGCCTGGGTGTTCTTCCCGCTGGGCCTTCGCGTCCTCTTCCAGGCCCGAACACCCCAGGTGCTGCCCGAGGTGCTGCGCCCCTTCGCGAAAGGGGCGGACCACGTGGACGTGAAGATGGTGGAGTCAGAGGCCTCGCTGCGCGCCTTCCTGGCGGGGCTGCTGTCGTACCAGCCCGCGTGGGTGACAGCCCTGTATGGAGTGCGGGGCGTCTTCGTCCGGATGCTCGGGCTGAGGCAGCTCGGCGTCCCCAAAGCCCGGCACCTGCGCCCGGAAGACATCCCCATGACCCCGGGCAGCGCCGCCGCGTTCTTCACGGTGCGCCACGCGGAGGAGGAGCACGTCTGGGTGGTGGCGGCGACGGACTCGCACCTGGAGGCCACCCTCGCCGTCGTCATGGAGCCCACCAGCGGAACCCAGAAGCGCTTCCACGTCGTGACGTTGGTGCACTACCGGCACTGGACCGGACCGGTGTACTTCAACGTCATCCGGCCCTTCCATCACCTCGTCGTGGGGGGCATGGCCCGGAGCGCGGCGCGGGGAGGGCCCGCCCTCGGCACGGCCTGAGCGGGCCCAGACCCTCACCCCGACCCTCTCCCAGAGGGAGAGGGAGGAGAGAGGGCTCAGAGTTTCTCTACCGTCACCGTGTTGTCGTCCGGCTTGCGGTCGATGAGCTTGTTGAGGGGATCGATCCCCGCCTTCGCCGGGCGCGCGTCCACCAGCGCGGTGAACTCCACGTCCTCCTTCGTCACCTGGAGCTTCTCCAGGTAGAGCGGCTTGCCCTCCGCGTCGAGCACGCCCACGTCCACCCAGTCCGCCAGCTTCAGGTCCGACTCCGTGCCCGTGCCGTTGGCCTCCACCTTGTGCGCCTTCGCCGTCACCTTCACCTCGAACTTCCCGCCGGCCACCTCGGTGTACGTGGCCTTCAGGGCCCGGTTCTCGTAGAGCGTGATGCGCTCGAAGAAGTCCGGGATGAGGTAGCTCAGGTGCTCGGGCGTCACCGCGCGCAGCTCGGCGAGCAGCTCCGGTGAGTTCGTGAAGGGCGGCTGCTGGAAGGCCACCTTCTTCAGGTACGAGGCCAGGGCGCGGTTGACGGTGTCCTCGCCCAGGAAGTCCTGCAGCGCGTACATCACCACGCTGCCCTTGTTGTAGTGGACGTAGGTCTGCCCCTCCACGCGCATGAGCGGCATCTCCTGCTTGCGCTCGAAGGCGCGCCCGCGCAGATAGCCATCCATCTCGTAGCGCAGGAAGCGCCCCATCTTCGCCTCCCCATACCTCTTCTTCATCACCATCAGCGCCGAGTACTGCGAGAGCGTCTCGGACAGGAGCGTGGCGCCCTGCACGTTGCCGCCGATGACCTGGTGCGCCCACCACTGGTGCGCCACCTCGTGGGCCGTCACGTAGTAGGGGTAGTCCACGTCCTTCGGGTCGTCCGGATCCACCTTCGCGATGAAGCCGATGCTCTCCGAGTACGGAATGGTGTTGGGGAAGGACTGGGCGAAGGTCGCGTAACGGGGGAACTCGAGGATGCGCACCTGCCGGTGCTGATAGGGCCCGAAGTTCTTCGTGTAGTAGTCGAGCGAGTCCTTCACCGCCTGGATCATCCGCTCGACGTTGTACGCGTGGCTCGGGTGGTAGAGGACCTCGATGGCCACGTCGTTCCACCTGTCGCGCTTCACCTCGTAGCGCGCGGAGAGGAACGAGTAGTAGTTCAGGATGGGGCTGTCCATCTTGTAGTGGAAGTAGCGGCGGCCGTTCTCCGTCCACTCACGCTGGAGGTAGCCGGGCGCCATGGCGATCTGCTCCGGCGAGGTGCTCACCGTGGCCTCGAAGGAGACCCAGTCCGAGTCCGAGGCGATGTACGTATTACGCCGGGCCTCCAGGTCATTCACGTCGGCCATGCGCGCCTTGGGTGCGAGCCCCTGCTTCTTGCGCGCCTCATCCTCCTGGAGCTCGAAATCCTCCAGGTAGCCCAACCTCGGCAGCACGTCGTTGTGGAGGAAGGTGCCGTTCTCCACGATCCGCGTCTCCGCGCCCTTGTTGCGGAAGCCGTGTGGCTCCAGGCCCAGCTCGAACTGGAGCTCAGCCGAGGCCCCAGGTGCCAGCGGCGTGGGCAGCGTGTACGTGAAGAAGCCCAGCCGCGTGTCCTTCTCGGACGGCGCCTCGGCACCCGCCACCACCATGCTGTACACCTTCACGTCGTCCGGCAGGTTGACGTACACCGTCTTCACCGGCTCGGCCGTCTTGTTGACGAGCCCGAAGGTGCCCTGGGCCCGCATGCGCGGCTCCTCGGGGAAGAGATCCACCTGCACCTTCACCGAGACGATGCGCGGCTGCGCCACCTTCGCGAGCGGCTTGTACTTCTTCTCGTAGTCGGCGGACTCCGTCTGCTCCTCGTGCTCCGTCTTGAAGGGGTTGAGGTGGTTGGTGTTGTAGAAGATGAAGGCCCCCGCCCCCACGGCCGCCATCACCGACAGGGTCAGGCCCACCCGCACCGGGCGCGAGGCCCGCGCGCCGGCCAGCCTCAGCCGCCACCGTGCATCGCCCTCCGTGCCGCGCACCCAGAACAAGTGGATGGCGAAGGCGAGCGCCACCGCCACGAGCGCCCAGTACGCGCGGAACCACGCCATCTGCGCGACGAACGGCCCGAAGCCATTCATGTCCGAGTACATGTGCACGGGCGCGCCCGCGTAGTTGTAGAGGTTGTGCTCGAAGCCGAGCTGCTCGGCGAACGTGGCAGCCAGCAGGTAGAGCACCATCACGAAGTGGCCCACGTACTTGTGATTCACCAGCACATGGACGAGCACCGCGAGCACACACAGCTGCCACATATCCACCAGCCGGTGGCCGAAGAGGTCCGTGAGATAGAGGCCAAGCTCGATGTCCGTGAAACCGCGGAAGAGCTGCACCAGCACGCCGCAGACGAGCAGCATCGCGCTGAGCAGGACCTGCACGCCCATCAGCGCCAGCAGCTTGGAGAGAAAGGGCAGCCACCCGGGCACGGGGAGCGCGTCGTAGAGCTGGTGCATGCGCGCATCGCGCTCGCGCCAGATGAGCTCACCCGAATAGAAGGTGATGATGATGACGTGGAAGAGGCTGAAGCCGCCGCCCACCATCTCCACCACCAGGTACGTCACCGGGTGGATGGGGGTGCCGAACATCGTGCCCAGGGTGCTTGAGGCCGCGAAGACCATGAGGACGCCGGCCAGCACCATCACCAGGAAGTAGACGTTCTTCACCGTCTCCTTGAGATCCAGCCACGCCAGCCGCGGGAGCAGCCGCAGGAAGGTGGCGCCCCGGAAATCGCGCGACACGGGGGGAGGCGCGAGCGGCGCCTGGGCGGGCACGGACTCGGCAACGGCCTCCGCTCGGCCCCCCGTCAAAGCGTGGGAGCGTTGGAAGCGGACGAGGGTATAGCCAAGCATGGCGGCACCCAGCCCCACCCAGAGGAGACGGTTGACGAGGAACCAGCCCTCGAGCGGCACCAGGCGGGAGTTCTTCTCCGCCACCGTCCAGTACTCCATCACCATGCGCAGCGCGTTCATGCCGAACGGGTCCGCCAGCGCGGCGATCCACTTCGTGTCGAGCTCCCGCAGCAGGCGGCCTGCCGCGAGGTAGCCCACGAGCAGCACCACGCTGGTGACGTAGACGGGGAGCATGCGGCGGGAGAGCGCGGCCATCCCGAAGAAGAGCGCGCCGGTGAAGAAGAGGTTGGGCAGGATGCTGACCAGGTAGGGCCGCAGGTACGAGCCGGGCACGGTGGGGCCCAAGAGGGTCTGGTCCAGGAAGGGCAACGAGGCGCCGAAGCGGGCCCCCAGGCCGATGCTCGAGAAGATGACGACGAGCGTGAGGAAGGCCCCGAGGAAGCGGCCGAGCAGGAACCGGGTGCGCGAGATGGGCGCCGTGAAGAAGAGCGCGTGCGTGCCGTGGGCGAAGTCCTGGTAGACCGACTGGCCCATCACTCCGCCAGTGATGATGACCCCGGCGAAGCCCAGCAGGGAGAGAAGCGAGGCCAGCGTGAAAGGCGCGTTGGCGAGCACCTTGCCGCCGCCCCCCGCGCTGAAATTGACGGACTCGAAGGCGCCTCCCGCCGCGCACATCGCGAGGCAGGCGAGCAAGAAGAAGACGCCGAAGTACACCCAGGTGGACAGCATCTTGAGCCGCTGACGCAGCTCGAAGAGGGCAATGGAGAGCATGGGGGATGGCTCCTCAGCCCACGGTGGCCTGGAGAGTGGGCGCGGAATCCCCCGCGAGGTGCCCCTTGATGGCGGCGAAGTAGGCGTCCTCGAGGTCCGGGACGGCCGGAGCGAAGGAGGCATCCGGAGCGCCCGGGTTGTAGACGTGCACGAGGGTGCGGCCCATCAGCAGCCGGTGGGAGATGATGGGTAGCTCGGCCTGCAACTTCGGCAGCTCCGCCTTGTCCACGAACTTCTTCCAGATGCGGCCCTCCAGGCGGGCGATGATGTCCTCGGGCGCACCGGTGAGCAGCACCTTGCCCCCGTTGAGCACGGCCATCTGCGGGCACAGGTCGCGCACGTCCGAGACGATGTGCGTGGAGAGGATGACGATGACGTCCTGGCCGATTTCACTCAGTAGGTTGTGGAAGCGCACGCGCTCCTCGGGGTCGAGGCCCGCGGTGGGCTCGTCCACGATGAGCAGCTTGGGGTTGCCGAGCAGCGCCTGGGCGATACCGAAACGCTGGCGCATGCCTCCGGAGAAGCCGCCGAGCTGCTTGCGGCGTGCGTGGTGGAGGTTGGTCTGGTGCAGCAGCGCGTCCACCACCTGCTTGCGCTCGCGCGCACTGGAGATGCCCTTGAGGGTGGCCAGGTGGGTGAGGAGATCCTCGGCGGTCACCTTCGGGTAGAGGCCGAAGTCCTGGGGCAGGTAGCCGAGCACGCGGCGCACGGCGTCCTTGTCCTTCAGCATGTCGACGTCACCCAGGAAGGCGCTGCCGCTGTCGGCCTCCTGCAGGGTGGCCAGCGTCCGCATCAGCGTGGACTTGCCGGCGCCATTGGGGCCGAGCAGTCCGAACATGCCGGGCGGAATGGTGAGCGTGACGTCCTGGAGCGCCTGCGTCCCGTTGGGGTAGCGCTTGGACAGGTTCTGGATGCGGAGCTCCATGAGCCCTCCGGAGTAGGAAGGGCATCATGACGCGGAGCTCCTCGAACGTCACCACAAGCGTGGGACGCCAACTCGCGAGCCAGTCACAGCGTCACAAGCAAAATGTGGCACCTCCATCCTCCTGAACGTGTCCTCTCCTTTTGGAGAGTGTCAGCCTGGAGGAACGGCATGCGAGTAGAGACCATCATCCGTGCGTGGAAGGATCCGGCGTTCCGCGCGAGCCTTACCTCGGAGGAGCGGGCGGCACTTCCCGAGCTCCCCTCCGGCAAGCCGGTGACCGAACTCGACGAGGGCGAGTTGTCGGACGCGATGGGGGGCGCGAGCCGTCCCCGCGGAGGCTGTAACCCCCGTGAGTTCACCGACATCCCGTGCAGTGCGATTGACGCCTGTCCCAGCGCCCTGGGCTGTACGTTCGCCGCCTGCTGACGACGGTCACCGCGCGGTGTGGCGGTAGTCCCTCAACCCTCCAGGGGAGGCCAATGGCGCACGACGCGCCCGATGGCATCGCGCAGTGAGTCGTCTGGAACTCCGGTGAGCACCGGGCCTTGCCGGGGGGTGAACTGGTATCCCTGGCTCTCTGGCTTCGTTGACGCTGCGAACCGCTGCCCGCGTTGCTTCGCGCACGGTGCAGGCTTTATGGGGCTGCGCGCCCGCCGATCTCCGGAAAGCGCTCGTAGGCCCGCTTGAGCGCATCCAGGTGGGCGGGGTTGTCCAGGTCGAGCGGCGCATCCGTGAGTTGCACAACCCACCCGCCCGTCGCGGTACGCCGCGCTCGCGAGAGCAGGTCCGCGTCGCGGGCAGGGTCCGGAAACCCGATAGCTCGTGCGGCAGCAGCCGACCAATAGTTCAGCCACCCGAGTCGATGCGGAATCTCAGGAGAGCGGATCGTGTCTGGGAGCTTGAGCGCTGGCAGTCCCCGGGGAGGGTTCGGAGGCCTTTGCAACGTGGGACTCGTCTGTTCCGCGATCTCAACACCCGCATTGAACGGCGTCGCATGCCCCCAGAACGCGCGTGCGCCTTCCGCTACGGCTTCCAGCACGTCCGCTGCCGCAGCGATGCCGGTTGCGTCGAGTGGTAGGTCCGCATGGACTTCAAAATGTGGCGGGCTGCCCGCCGCAAGACCGTTCGGATTTTCCCATCCGGCAACCGTAACAGGCTGGTTGTCGTCATTGTTGCAAAGGAATGGAAGACCTCCGGTCGCCCCGTTGGCCGCGACCCACTCATCGCGGTGAGGCAATGCGATCAGGTCTTCTTTTTCAGAAGTCGTCCACCCCAAGTACAAGCCGGGTAGCGCGCGCTCCATTCCATGGACGATGGTGAGCACCCGGCCTTCATCACGCAAGAAAGCAGGCGCATAGACGATAATGCCAAGTTCATTCTGGTTGGATGCCATTTCAACACCAATCCATGACAACAACCTTAAGGGAGGGATCCGCGAATTTCAGCGCGGCCTTGTGAGTTTCGTCATGCACACCAACAATGAAGTCATACCCACATTCTCTGGCGAGCCTGGAGAAGGAGCAGGAGGGTGCTACACATCCGCCAACGCATGGCCACATCCTTTCAATCGCCTTTGCCGAGGCGATGGACTTCATCACACACGACGACATCGTCGGCTGATTTCGGCATTGTGGGTATAAGACATAGGAATACTCAACTGACTTCCGTCAAGAGGCTCGCATTCGAGCAGCGTAACGAAAGCCGGGTAAGCTCAGACCCCATGACACGAAGTGAGATCCTGGACGTCGTGAAGCAGTTCCTAGCTCTGCTTGAGGGAGAGGGGCCTGTCGAGGCACGGGAGAGCAGACTCCGTCTGCTGCTCGATCGTCTCGCCCTCGCCTATCACTTCGCCGAGGCCCCTTTCGATGCTCGCAAGCATCACGAGCCACCTCGCGCCGACTACCGGCTCCTCCGCGAGCGGATCTCCTCGCTGTTTCCCAACTACGGCTTCTACAGCACCGTGCTCGATGTCACGAATGAGGTCGGCGAGTCCGAAGTCGGCGTCGGAGACTCCATCGACGATCTCACGGACATCGCCATGGATCTGCACGAGGTGCTCGCCCGCTGTCAGATGACGAGCGAAGAGGATGCGCTGTTCCACTTCCGCATTCTCTTCGAAGGGCACTGGGGTGCACATCTGCGCTCACTCCAGCAATATCTGCACGCACTGACCTTCTGAGTCTGCTCGCCTGTGTGAGCGAGTCCATGAGTGTGGTGACGATTCACTCACCACCTTTGCCACTCGACGCTCCCAACCTCGAATCATACGAGGGCTCGACCTCTGCATGCTGATTGAAGTTGCATCAGGGTTCTTTCACAGGAATGGCAGTTCGCGGGTGTTCCAGGCCGATTCACTGCACCACAAGGCCACCTTGCAGCATCGTCCTGTGAGCGCCTACACAACTGCCCTACCGTGATTCTCGCCAACCGGACAACGCCGGTGTGCCCATGTCGAAGACGGACAGGGCGTCCCCACGTTCCATCCTCATCAGGAGATTCGTCACATGACCCGTCGAATGGGTTTGCTCAGCTTGATGTTGCTCGCCACCGCCTGCGGTCCTGAGTCCGAACCCGCTGCGGACGAGACGAGCAAGGAACTCCCGGCCTCCGAGCTGAAAACCAATGTCAGCGAACTCGCTTCTCCCGTTATCCAGTTCCGGGAGGGCAATGGCTGTAGTCAGGATCAAGTCGGCTGGTATATCTACAACGGCAATTGGATGACCATGCCCAACAGCAGCGGATCGGGCTGGGTCAATGACGAGGCCAGGTCCATGATGCTGTACAGGATTCCGGCCAACACGTTCATCCGGGTCTACAACAGCGACTCCGGCTCCCTTGGGGCGGACTGGGCGGAAATCAAGATCAACGAATACATTGATCAGCTTTGCATCCACTCCTTCGAGGATGCGATCTTCAACACCGCCTTCGAGGTCCATTATTGCCGTTACGACGGCGACCTCGATGGGAAGGTCTCCCTGGCCAGAGCCCAGCCCGAGGGTTACCCCGACTCCACCTGCAACGGCATGTGGATGCCGTTCTAGCCACGCAGGAACACCCCAGGAACACGAATTCGGAGTGCGAGGCTTCGGTCTTACGCACCGCAGCCTCCACACCCAGGTGTCATTCGGATCGCCCGCTTGGAAAGTGGTGCGTTCCTTGGGCTCGTTCCAATCACTGCCCGAGCGACTGGGGCACCGGCTTCTTGGCGCTGAACATGGGCAGGTAACACTTGCCCTGGTACTCGTAGAGTTCGTCCGGGCACGGGGCTTTCAGCTCATGCGGCCCCCAGCAGGCCCCCATGATCTCTACCTCCACGAGGCGAGTGCAGGGCGGGCGCTTCTGCCCCTTGAAGGGCTCGCGCGGCATGGGCCGGGCGAACACAGGTTGTCCCGGGGGCACGGTGTCCGCGAGCCATCCGCTGGTGAATGGCTCTGGCATCCAGGTGTCTGTCGTCGCCTCGTGGCTCATGGGTGCTGGCGCGCTCGTCAGGGTGTTCGGGTCGCTCGGCGGTGGGCACTCGGAGTCCATGCGCACCAGGGCGAAGCCCAGGGCGCACGCCGTGGCAACTCCCACCATCGCCCATCCCAGGTGTCGCCAGTGACGAGGCTCGTTGGACGCGGAGACGGCCTGGGCCATGCGGCGCACTCCGGCGAGCACATCCTCCAACGTGCACACCAGCGTCTCCGTCGATTGCTTGTCGGGGGCCACGGACCAGGGCGTCTGCTCCACCTCCAGCGCCAGGTAACCCGGTGAGGCCGAGCTCACGCAGCGCACCTGCCAATCCGTCCGCGGCACCGCTCCGTCTTTTTCAGCGGGCTTGAACACCAGGGCCGTCGCTCCGCTCGTCTCGTTCTTGGCCCGGTAGAGCTCGCCCTGGCTGTGCTTGTCCAGCGGCACCTGCTCGCGCAGTTGGTACGACCCCAACCGCTCCACTTCCTCCCAGTTCGACTCGTCGTTCTCGTCCACGCGTGCTCCTCGCTGGCCTCCTCGACCGCTCGAGGCCTGGACCTCTCCTTTGCACCGAGTCGTGCCCTCGCTCCAGGAGGTGCATGGTGGCTCCGCACCGTCCTACTCCACGAGTGTCGCGAGTGGATTACAACCTCCGGAGCTCGCGCTCACGCTTCGAGAACCTGGGCAATGCGCCGTCACGATACTTATCCGCTACCCGCGGATGGCTCTCCTCCCGTTCTCTGCTCCACAGTCACGTGTGTGTGTCTTCATCAATCCGCATGAGGCGGGCCCGCTTCGAGCTGTATAAGGCGGCCCCCCCTCGGCCAAGGAGGCCACTTTGATACGGACTGTTGCTCGATTCGTCGCGCTGTCTGTCTGGACTCTGTGTGCGGTTCCCTCGTCTGCCTTCGCGCAGCTCACGTGTCCGGACTACGCCTCAGTCGCGAATCCCCCCGCGCTCCAGGGTCCGGCACGCCGGAACTTCCGGCACGCGGGCAGCCAGATTCTCTCCTGGACCCATCCGCCCTATCACATGGTGCATGACCAGATCGTGCCCGTGGGGACCCAGGCCACGGTCGTGGGCAAGTTCGACTACAGCGCCGTCCTGCACAAGGACCTCGAGGACGAGGACGTCCACGTCTACATCATGGGAAGCAACACGCCGGGCTGGCAGTATGTCGGCGAGTTCCGCACGGACTCCGATGGGAAGATCTTCGTCCCCATCACGCGCCCCGTGGGCGAGTACCGGGTGACCATGGTCGTCGAGGGCGACCTCAGCTCCGCCACCGGCTTCCTCTCCGTGGTCGAGCCTGGCCGCCAGACCGTCCTGTTCGACATCGACGGAACCCTGACGCTCAATGACTTCGAGGCGGTCGGCGACTACCTCGGCGTCAGCACGGCCAGGGCCTACCCCTATGCGGTCGATGTGGTGAACAGCTACGCGGCCATGGGCTACCAGATCGTCTATCTCACGGCCCGCCCCTATTGGGTTGGCAAGGACACGCGCGAGTGGATTGACTACCAGGGCCTCGTCGACGGGCACGTGCACACCAATCCCTATGGGGATGGCCCCATTCCCCCGAACACCGAGCAGTACAAGACCGACTACCTCACCTACCTGCTCGAGGATGTGGGGCTCGACATCGTCCGCGTGTACGGGAACGCGACCACGGACATCGGTGCCTATGAGGCCGCGGGTCTGCCCAAGTCCGAAACCTATATCATCGGCGAGCACGCGGGCGCCGATGGCACCATGCCCATCCAGAACAACTATCTCCAGCACCTGAACACGGTCGTGGCCTCCACGCCCGACGCCAACTGCACCTCCCGGTAGCCGAGCCAGGCCTCTTCTGGGCATCTCCGGTGGGAGGCAACGGACGGAGCGTGGCGGTAGTCGCGACGAGGTGGGAGTCCGGGAGGGCTCCCACCTTGGATTCACTCACTCCAGGTGGAAGACCCTCACCCTAGCCCTCTCCCAAAGGGAGAGGGGACATCCACGGGTCCTCGGACTTTGTACTTCGTGGACACTCCCATGCGTCCGCGCCTCAAGGATTGAGGCGGACGATCTCCTCGTTGAGCGCGCTCGCGAAGCCCACCCACCCGAGGTAGGGCACCATCATCCACGCGGCCCCCCGGTCCACCTTCCCCGCCACCGCCGTGTACGCAGCGAGGCTCACGCCGAGCGCCGCGATGTCCGCGAGCGCTGCCCGCTTGCGGTGCTTACCGAAGAAGAGCGGGGACCAGAGCGCGTTGAAGCCAAGTTGCAGGCCCCACAGGGCAAGCGCCCACGAGCGCTTGGGGCCCGCCGGCCGGTTCCACACCCGCCACGCGGAGAAAGACATCAATCCGTACAGCACTGTCCACGCCGGCCCGAACACCCAGGCCGGTGGGGTGAAGCCAGGTTTGCGCAGTCGCCGGTACCAGAGCTGGTTGCTGTTCGAGACGCCCGCTCCGAGCAGGGCCGATCCCGCGGTGAGCGCCCCGATGGCTCCCAGCGCCGCGAGTGACTCCGTCCGCAGGGACGGGTTCTTCAAGGTCGTGAGCGACGGGCTGTCCAGATTGTATTGCTCCTGCATCATCCAACCTCCATCAGGGGACGCGTCGTGAGAAGCTGGGGGGCGGGTACTCGAAACGCAATCCGATCAGGAGCAGCCCATGGCCAGCGTGGACGACATCCTCACTTTCTGGTTCGGCCATCCGTCCGAGCCAGGACACACCGCGCCGCGCGCGCTCTGGTTCGAGCGCAATGCGGCCTTCGATGCCGAGTGCGCCCGCCGCTTCCTCGCCACCCACGAGAAGGCTGCCGCCGGTGAGCTGAATACCTGGCGCGATGAGCCACGCAGTGGCCTGGCCCTCGTGCTCCTCCTGGACCAGTTCCCGCGCAACCTCTTCCGCGAGTCGTCGCGTGCCTACGCCTCGGACCCCCTGGCCCGCGAGGTGGCGCGTCACGCGCTCGCTCGCGGCCTCGACGTTCCCCTGCCCCCTGTCTGGCGGTGGTTCTTCTACCTGCCCTTCGAGCACAGCGAGGACATCCACGACCAGCGTCTGGCCGTGTCCCTCTTCGAGATGCTTGCCCTGCAGGATCCCCACAGCGCTGAATCGCTGGAGTACGCCCGTCGCCACCATGACATCATCGCGCGCTTCGGGCGCTTCCCCCACCGCAACACCCGGCTGGGCCGCGAGTCGACTCCGGAGGAAGTCGCCTTCCTCCAGGAGCCGAACTCGTCCTTCTAGCGACTACGCCGGAGCGCCAGCGGCCTCCTCGCCGACCCTCGCCTCCAACATCGTCCCAGTGGCGATCCAGCTGCGCACCAGCGCCAGGTGCTCCTGCTCCACGTCCAGCGCCCGCTGGAACTCCTCGGCGATGTTGGAGTGCCCCAGCTCGCGCGCCAGCTCGATGAGCAGCTCCCAGCTCGCGTTGTCCACGAGCTCGGCCGTCAGCAGGCATTCCAGCGACTGGAGCAGGTTGACGCGCGGATCCGCCAGCATCTTGGGAACGCCTTCGGAGATGTTGGCCTGCAGGTCCGCCGCCGGCGTGAGCGCCGTGGGATCCGCGCCCAGCTTCTCCATGGTGCGCTTCACCAGGGCGAAGTGAGACAGCTCATCCAGGCGGATCTTCTCCAGCTGCTCCCGCGAGGGTCCGCCCTCCCAGGTGCCGAACACGTCCAGCTTGGACAGGGCTGACTCGTAGAGCCGCACACCTGTGCGCTCGAAGCCCAGGCGCTGGCCCAGCTTGTCGACGAACACGGTGGCCCGGCCGCCCTTCAGCATGTCCACCGCCGTCTTCACCATCCCCTTCGGAGTGGGCGGTGGCACCGAGCCCAGGTTGTCCACCTCGCGCGAGAACTCCTGGCGCACCCTCCAGATGGCCGAGGCATCCCCGAGGCTGCTCGGGCCCCGCTTCTCGGCCCCCTCAATGGCTTCCTTGCTGTGCACCGGAGAGGTTTTGATGCCCGTCCGGTTCATCCCGATCTCGCTCGCCTTGCGTTCCATTACTGGATCCTCCCCTCGGCCACGGTGCTCGCGCCCACGCGCTCGGACTCAACCGACAGCTCGGTGCCCGGACGCCAGATGTAACCCGCCGAAGCGATATCCGACGGAACGCCTTCCGAGTGCAGCGCCTCGCGGTAGCGCAGCGTGCGCTCGTGCTCCTCGGCGCGCGGCACGAACTCGGTCCCCTTGGCGCTCAAGGTCTCCTCGTTGCGGAGCACCTGGCGCACGAACTCGCGGTGGGTGTCAAAGCGCACCGGCTCCGGCAGCTCCTTGGGCAGCACCTCCGCCGCGTCCCGGTTCTCCAGCCGCTGGAAGAGCTCCATCACGTAGTGCAGGTGCCCCAGCTCGTAGTCCACGAACCGCTGCCACACGTCCTTGAGGACGGGGTTCGACTCGTAGTGCAGGCAGCTGTAGTAGTTGTAGACCTCGTTGGCCTCGTGCAGCAGCCACTTCTCCAGCCACGACTCGCCCGGGTCGCACAGCGACTCGTACTGCGTGACGTGCTGCTCCTCGATGGCGGCGATCTCCGCGTAGAGCTGACGCGCCACCGGGTCGGTGAAGATGGGGCCGATGTTCATGTAGTAGGTGTGAACCTGGTTCTCGGCCGAGACGATGGTGAGCGCGTTGAGCTTGGAGATGGGATCCGCGGTGCGCGCGTCATAGGGCCTACGGACGTCGTCCAGCGGGTGACGGTGCTCGAGCACGGTGGGCCGCCCGGGGATGATGTCCGAGTAGCTCTGGACGATGTTGTTGGGATCCTTGCCCATCAACCGGTCGTACAGGGCCGAGTAGCGATACAGGTGATCAAAGTCCTCGAGCATGCCAAAGCGGTAGGTCTGCGCGAGGTAGGGGTCCGGCTCGTGCTGGGCCACGCTCGCCGTCACCTCGATGGCCGTCTGCTCGTAGCCGAGCGTGGTCTCGAGGGGCGACTGGTCGGGCGGGTTCATCCAGTTGACCATCGTCTGTTGGAAGTGCTCCACCCGGCGGATGAGGGCGAGAGGTTCGCGAAGTTCACGGTTCATCCGCGCGCAAGCGTGGCTGAAGCGCACCGACTCCGCTTCAATGCCGTTCATCAGGATGACGCGCACTCGCGTGAAGGCGTCATCGTCCAGCTTGCTGAAGGTACGGCGCGTGAGGTCCTTCCAGGTGAACTTCTGGCGGTCCAGAGGAACACCCTTCTCCTTAAGTAGATCCAGGGCCACTTCTGACTCCTTTGCGCGGCGCACGTGGGAGGAATCGGACAGCGGAATGGCCTCCGAGTCCCCCCGGGTTCGGCGGTAAAGCTCAGACGTCACTCCAGGTGCGGCAACGGCACTCGGAGTCTCCGCCTGTACGGCATCAGGAGAGGCGATGGCTCGGCTGGCCCCTCGCTCTGGACCTGGGTCCAATGTCTGTCAATCTAATGTCCGTCAAAGCAAAAGCCCGCCGGGTCACGAGGACCCAGGCGGGCTTGCGAAGCAACGAAGGGGAGCACGTAGCTCCCGGTCTCAGCGCGCCACGGCCTGGCTGAGCGCGCGGTGGACGGCCTCGAGTGCCTTGCGGGCCTCGAGCAGCTCGGCGCGCTCGGCGGTGAGCGAGGCCACCTGCTGGGCCAGCACGTCCCGCTCGCCCTGGAGCGTGTCCACGGCGCGGCGCAGCGCGGCGGCCTCGTCCTTGGAGGCCTCCAGCTCGCTGGCGAGCCGCTCCTCCTCGGAGAGGCTGTCAGCGAGCGCCTTCTTGGCCTCGGCGACGGCGGCCTCGAGGTTGGCGCGCTCCTGGGCAGCGGCCTGCATGGCCTGACGCGCCTCCTGCAGCGACAGCAGGGCCTCGTCGCGCTCACCTTCCAGCGCGGCCAGCTCGCGCTCAAGGTCGCCCAGCAGCTTCAGCCGGCCCTCCATCTCGGAGGCGAGCCGGCGGGCCTCGTCCATGCGCAGGCGGGCCTCCTCGGTGGCCTTCTCCGCCTGACGCCGAGACACCTCCAGCTCCTGCGTGAGCGAGAGGTTGAGGGCCTTCACCTTGGTGAGCTCATTCTGCAGCGCGGAGATGCGCTCCACCGCGCGCATGCCCGCCTCGGCGACGCTGGCCGGCAGGGGCTCGGGGCGCGGATTCTCGCGCACCGCCTTGAGGCGCTCCTTGAGCCGCTCGCGGCGGGCGTGCGTGTCCAGGTCTTCACGGGGCGAGGACGGCGTCTGCACCTCCACCTCGGGCTCGGGCGCCTCGACCCGGGCCACCGGCGCCGTGGGGGGCGTCATGGGAGGAGCGGCATGGGCCGGAGCAGCGGCCACCTCCGCGGCGTGGTGCTGCGCCTGGGACGGAGGCGAGCGCAGGGCCGCTTCAATCACCTCGGAGGCCGTGGGGCGCGGCGCGCGGGCGCGCTCGATACGGGCCCGCACCTCGGCGGACAGATCGTTGGTGGCGGCGGTCGGCGGCTCGGGCTCTCGCGTGGGCTCGGGGGCCGCGAGCCGCTCGGGCTCCGGCTCGGGAGCCTGCACCTGGGCCTGCGGCTCGACGGACTCCTGGGCCTCCTCGGGCGCGGCGGGATCGACGACGCCGGTGAAGGCCCCCAAGCGGAGGCGCGGCTTGGCGCGGGACACGTTCTGTTCGAAGGCCTTCTTCATGGGCTGTGCCTTGAAGCCGAAGAGGTGGGGTGACGTCAACCGGCCTGCTGCGTACCGCTATCGCTACCGGGAGCCGTGTTCACCCGCAAGCGTGGAAGCACGTTCTGGATGAGGGCCTCGATGTCGTTGGCCCCCTTGGAGTTGGGGTCGGCCACGAAGACGGGCCGGCCCTCGCTGGAGGCCTGGGCGAACTTGGTGCACTGCCGGATGATGGTGGGCAGCAGGTACTCCGGGTAGTGCGTCTGGAGGGCCTCGAGCGCCTCCTTCGCCAGCTTGAAGGTGGCGTTAAAGGAGTTGACCACGATGAAGACGTGGTCCAGCACGTGGTTGAGGTCCTCCTCCAGGCTCTGCACCGTCTCGAAGAGCAGCTTGAGGCCGTGGAAGGAGAGGAAGTCGGCCAGCACCGGGACGAACAGGTCGTTGGCCGCCATCAACGCGTTGAGGTTGAGCAGTCCGAAGGAGGGAGGCGCGTCGAAGACGATGACGTCGTACTGGGCCTCCACCTCCTTGAGGGCGTTGCGCAGCTTGAACTCGCGGCCCGCCATGGGCATCAGCGCCAGGTCCACCGTGGACATGGTGAGGTTGGAGGGGACGAAGTGCAGGTTGGGCAGGGAAGTCTTCTGGATGACCTCGGCCATGGGCGCCTTGCGCACCAGGACGTTGAGGAGCGTCTTCTCGAAGTCCTCGCCCTCGAAGCCCAGGCACTTGGTGGCGTGGCCCTGGCTGTCGAGGTCCACAATCAGGACGTTGTAGCCCAGTTCCGCCAGGCGCCAGGCGTAGGAGGTGGAGAGGGACGTCTTGCCGGTGCCACCCTTGAAGTTGAGGAAGAGCTGCTTGCGGCGGCCGAGCGACGGCGGGTACGCGCCGAGCTGTGCCCGCAACGCCCACACCTCCGTGCCGGTGTAGCTGTCCTGCTTCAGCGCCGAGGCGAGGGACTTCGGAGGCAGGCCGAGCATCTCGGCAACCTGCTTGGGGCTGTACGTCGGCGCATCCATGAGGAACCCTTCGTCGAATCTCAGGGGGGCATACCTTGCCTCAAGCGGCGAAGTATTTGTGCCCCCTCCTTATGATGGCTCCCCTGGCCACAAGCAGGGCGAGCGCCTCCTCCACGAGCTCCAGGGTCGCCGAGACCCCGGAAGCCAGCTCACCCAGCGAGCGGCCACGGATGGCCACGCGAATCTCCGACATCAACGGCCCGCACAGGGCTTCCACGGGGGAAGCAGCCGAGCGCGCGGCGGGACGCGAGGCGGGCGCAGCCGCTGCCTTCGGAGGGGCGGCGGGGGTGGCGGCGGTCCGGACAGCTTGGGCCGCGCTCCGAGCCGGGGCAGGCGCGGGGCGAGCGGATGCAGCGGCCTGGGCCGGAACGTGGACGGGCGCCACGGGCGCTGGAGCAGCGGCCACGGGAGCCGGCGCCACGGTGAGGCGCAGGGGCGGAGACGCCTTGGGGGCCAGCGAGGCGCGCACCGGCTGCACGGGGAGCCCGGCGAGCCGGCGAATCTCTCGGCGGCGATGGCCGTCATCCATGTTCACCACGGCGGAGACGTCCTGGCCGAGGATGCGCGAGAGGCTTTGCGCGGCCGAGCGGCGCACGCGCGTCTCGGGGTCCTTGAGGGCCTCCAGCAGCAGCGAGCGGGCGTGCTCCCCGCTGCCAGCCCCGAGTGCCAGGGCGGCGAGGCTGCGCACCTCGGGGTCCGAGTCGTGGATGGCCTCCTCACCCAGACGGCGCGCGTTCTCCCCTTCCAGGCCGAGCGCCAACAGCGAGGCGCGCCGACGCACAGCGCGGTCCGGGTCCTTCACGGCCTGGGCCAGGTGGGGCGCGGCCTCCTGGGGTGCCAGGGCCAACAGCGCCTTGAGGGAGGCGATGCGCACCTCGGGGACGGTGGAGGCCAGCAGGGGCGACACCACGGAGGCCCCCTCCTCCTTGCCCACCTCGGCGAAGGCGGCCAGCAGGGCGACCTGTACGGTGGGGTCCTTCTCCGCGTGCAGCGCGGTGGCCAGCGCGGGCGCGGCGGCCGACTGGCCCAGGGCCTTGAGGCGCTCGGCGGCACGCACGCGCGAGGTGGCATCCGGCGCCGACAGCTCGCGCACGGAGAAGCCAAAGAGGGTCTCGTCGCCGCCCCCGGACCCGGAGAGCTCCGCCAGCTGCCCGGGGCTCACCGCCAGCCGCCCCTCCAGCATGAGGCGCTGCGCATGCTGCATCACCGGAGAGACGTTCGCCGCCGAGGAGGAGGCCGCCACCACCGCGAGCGCGGGGGCCGGCTCTTCCTCCTGCTGGGAGCGCTGCGGCTCGGAGGGCGCGGGCCACGGGTACACGGGGGCGGGCTGCGCGGACACGGCCTCGGCCGGACGCGTGAGCGCCTCGCTGCGCAGCTGAGAGATGAAGGAGGCCAGGTCGATGCCCAGGCCGTCCTCGTCCTCTTCGCGCTCGGGCCGGTCCGAGGCACGGATGCGGCTGGCCTCCAGCAGCTTACCGAGCAACTGGCTGCGCTCGGTGCGCAGGGCCTGGTTGAGGCGGGTGAGCTCGTCGCGGTCGGCAGCCAGGCGGCCCAGTCGGACCTCCAGCTCCGCCACCTCGCGCCGCAGCGCCAGCTCTCGCTCCTCGGACAGGGTCAGCTCGCGCTTGAGGTGCTCCATCTCCTCGCGCGTGGACATCAGCTCATGGTGGAGCTGCTCGGCACGGGCCTCGAAGTAGACGATCTTTTCGAGTGCGCTCTTGAGCAGCGCGTCCGGACGCTCGTCACTCACAGCCTGAACAGCCCTCCCAACCGGGGCACGCCTGGAAGCCTCCGCACCTGGGAACGCGGGGGACTCCGGTACCCGGGGACCCCCGGGAGGGCGCCACCCTATGTCAGAACGTCATGCTAGGTAAACCCCTGAAATAGCTAGGACTTTTCCATTCCGACCCACCTCGGGGGTTGACAATCGCGCTGGGGCCGATTTCTCGGGCCTCTGGGCGATTCCGTCCCCGAGCAGCCAGCCGGCGGTTCCGGGCCCTTCCCCGCCTCCAGCCCAGGGAAGTGCAAAGCCCCCAACAGAGCCGCCTCCCCCCCGCCCCCCGGTTGTCGATTCTGAACCGACTCCAAAAGTTATCCGCTGACACGTGACTTCAAAAGTCATATAACCAGCGGAGTCAGGACGGAGCCGAGAGGATCCATGGCGTCGAAGACGACTTACCCAGTCACCCCCGAGCAGTCCTCTACGTCCAGGCGAGGCAAGCGCCATACGCGCAATAAGGAGGCCTCCGACCGGGAGAAACGAGAAGCGAAGCAGGAGCTATCCAAGGCCATGGGGGACACAGCCCGCGACGCCCGGCAACGGGCGGAGCTCACCCAGGCGGATGTGGCCGAGCGCATCGGCGTAGCCACGGAGGTTTACGGACGGTTGGAGCGGGGGCTGCTGATGCCGAGCGTCCCCACGCTGCGCCGACTGTGCCTGGCACTCAACCTCCAGGCGGATGTGTTGCTGTCACTCGGCTCGGGCCCTCTTCCCGCCTGGTCGGCGCCCCCCCAGCCTCCCTCGCCGGAGGGGCCCCTCATGCGGCGGCTGATGCGACATGTGCGCAAGCTCAACCCCGCGCAGCTCCGGGCGCTATCCATGGTGGCCGCCACGCTGCTCCGCGAGGGCTGAGCGGGGAGGGAGGCACGCGCGGGCCTTCGCGTTGGCGCAACCGATTGGCGCCTGCAATGAAGCAGTTCACACCTCGGGTGCGTACACGGATGGGGCATGACCTCTCGCCCTGCCTCTCCCCCTGCGCTTGATGTCCCACATCTCGCCGTTCATGCCCTCTGGTGGGCGTGGGTACCCGCCTTGTTGCTGGGTTGGGACGCCGTGTCCGAGGTGGGACGCGCTGCCCTGCTGGTGCTCGGCTTCGTGCTCCTGTTCTGGAACTACGCCGTGCTCCACAACCACATGCACGTGCCCATCGCGAGGCCTCGGGCCCTGCGCTGGCTCGTCTCTCGTACCCTGGGGCTGGCCTGTGGCTTCGCCTACCGCGGCTTCCACATCCACCACTTCAACCATCACAGGTACAACGATGGAGAGGGGGACTGGGGCCGCCGCCGCCCCGGTGAGGGCGCGCTCACCTATCTGGTGCGCTCCACCCTCACCCCCTGGTTCTGGCCCTACGCACTGCTGGGCCAAATCTGGAAGGTCGCGTCCCAGAAGAGGGGCCAGCGCGCCGAGCTGGTGCTGGACTTCGTCCTGCTGCAGGGGTCCCTGGTGGTGCTCGCACTGTGGCGGCCCTGGCTGGCCCTCTCCTACTTCGGCATGGTGCTCCTGGGGCAGCTCACCATCCACCTGCTGAACCTGGCCGCCCACCATGAGACGGACGCCACGCAGAAGGATGGCCTGGGCGTCACCTCGACGTCCCGCCTGTACAACCTGCTGTGCTTCAACGCGGGCTACCACCAGGCCCACCACCTGCGCCCACAGGCCCCCTGGCGGGAGCTGCCGGCCCTGACGGCACGCCTGGCCGGCGAGGGACTGGTTCGTCCAACACTGCAAACCCCGCTCGCCCCCATTCATCCTGCCTGGGTTGTCCGGCTCTTCCGGAGCTATGCTCCCGCGCCGTGCAATCCGCAGAAGGACTCGACGACTACCTCCGAGACCCCATCGGCCGCTACCTGACGGGGGAGAGCTTCCTCCATTGGTACGCCTCGCCCGAGGTGTGTGGATTTACCGTGTGGGGCAGGCCGGGCGAGGCGCAGATTCAACGGCTCACGCAGGTGCTGGACGTCGAGCTGGCGCCCTCGGCTCCCCACGTGTCGCTGGTGGATGCACGCCGGGTGGAGGCCCCGGACGCCAACGGCCTCGCCGTGCTGGTGAAGTACATGGTGCCGCGCATCTCCGGCTTCTCCCAGACGGTGAAGCGCCAGGCGCTGGTGCGGCCGGAGGGCATGGCCGGTGCGGTGGTGGGCGGCTTCTACAGCCTCGTCAGCTCCAGCTACCCCACCCGGGCCTTCGCGGATCCCCTCGAGGCGCTCTCCTGGTTGGGCCGTCCCGAGAGCGAGTCCCGCGCCCTCATGAACGAGCTCAACGACCTGGTGACCCAGCTCATGGGTCAGTCACCGCTGCTCGGCGAGCTGCACCGGGTGCTGCGGACGCGACTGGTGGACGCCAGCCTCACGGACGTCGCCCGAGAGATGGGCATGTCCGAGCGCACGCTCCAGCGCCGCCTGCGCGAGGCCGGCACCTCCTTCCAGTCCGAGCTCAACACGGTGCAGGTGCGCACCGCTCAAGCGCTCCTGCTGGAGAGCGACGCCAAGCTCACCGCCGTGGCCGTGGAGGTGGGGTGTGCCTCGCTCCAGCACTTCAGCAGCTTGTTCCGCAAGATGACGGGTGAGTCCCCCAGCGCCTGGCGGGCACGTCACCGCAATACACCCTAAGCTCCCTCAGGTAAGTGCGCCAAGGAGAGCCCCTGGGGACAAGCGCTGACAACCGCGGCCATTTCCCCTCTCCCCTCGGGAGAGGGACAGGGTGAGGGTATGGAAGTCCCGGGTTGAACCCCCTCTGTCCATACCGAGGGCCATGGGTTGAAGAACGGGCTCGACTACCCTCACCCCCCGCCCTCTCCCAGAGGGAGAGGGAGCATGCGCAACTCGGTTAGCTCGCGAGGCTGCACGGCGGCGCGGAGGTGCGCTCCGCCACCGTCGGCAACACCAGGACAAAGCGGGCGCCGCCCTCGCAGCGGTTCTCCGCATGCAGCGTGCCTCCCACTCGCGAGACGTACTCGCGGCACAGGGCCAGCCCCAGCCCCGTCCCCTTCCCCGGCGGCTTGGTGGTGAAGAAGGGCTCGAAGAGCCGCGACTGCACCTCGGGGGAGAGCCCCGGGCCGTTGTCCTCCACCTCCAACCTCACCCCGCTCTCCACTCGCTTTGCCCTCACCAGGATGTGGGCTCGGCGCGCGGGCACCGCCATCTCCACCGCGTCCGCTGCATTCAGCAGCAGATTCACCAACACCTGCACCAGCTGCCGCTGCCCCAGGCGCACCGACGGCAGCCCCGGCGTCACGTCCGTCGACACCTCGCCCAGGCTGCGCAGGCGCACCGACGCCAGCCGCTTCGCCTCGTGCAGGGCGTCCTCCGGCAACCCCTCCTCTCCCGTCTCCCCCTCACGCGAGAAGCGCCGCAGGTCCGCGACAATCTGCTGGATGCGCAGCACGCCCTGCTTCGTCTCCTCGAGCACGTCCCTCAGCTCCGCGCGGTCCACCGGCCCGTCCTCGCTCAGCAGCTCCTGCTCGAGGTAGTGCAGGTTCGACTTCACGAAGGCCAGCGGGTTGTTCACCTCGTGCGCCACCCCGGCGGCCAGCTGCCCCACCAGCACCAGCCGCTCCACCTCCGCGCGCTCTCGCTCGGCACGTACCCGCCGGCGCTCGCTCTCCGCCAGCCGCTCCAACGCCGCCAGCCGCTCCTGCTGCGCCACCCACCGCTCCTGCTGCGCCACCCACCGCTCCTGCTGCGCCACCCACCGCTCCTGCTGCGCCGCCTTCTCCGCGCTCCGCGTGCGCCGGTACGCCCCCGCCAGATAGATGGCGACCCCGCTGATGAGCCCGAAGCTCGACATGTGCAGCAGCATCTGGCGCAGCGGCATGTCGGCCAGCATGTCCAGCAGCAGCACCACCCCCATCATCCCCAAGCTCGTCAGGACGGTGGATCCACGCACCTCCGAGGCAAAGGTCGCAACGACGAGCGGCAGAGCGCTGAGCATCGGGAAGTAGGGACTGGCCGGCCCTCCCGTGACGTAGATGAGCAGCGTCGCCGCCACCAGGCTGACGAGCCCGGAACACACGCCCGACCACTCCGCCGGAATCCACCCCGCCCCTATCGCCGCCCCGAGCAGGACGAAGGTCGAGCTCCACCCCAGCAACGCCAGCAAGGGCGTCGGATCCAAGGAGCCCGACACCCCGCAGTGGCCGACGACGCCCAGCGCCAGGAGCGCCGCGCAGGCGAAGAAGTTCTTCCTCTTCACCTGCGCCAGGGTCTGCGACCCGAAGGAATCAACCATCATCGGGCTCTGCTGTAACATTTCAAGGGGACGGGATTATATAACAGAGTTCCTGGTAAGTCAGGTCTTCAACGCTCGGCGCTCCAGGGTGATGGACAGGAGAACTCACCGTCT
The DNA here is from genome assembly GCF_044360475.1 of Archangium minus. NCBI lineage: Bacteria > Pseudomonadati > Myxococcota > Myxococcia > Myxococcales > Archangiaceae > Archangium > Archangium minus. The sequence continues at coordinate 1,279,754 of NZ_CP043494.1, read as the reverse complement.
GTCTAGGAGCGCTTCGCCGCGGGTCGCACCAGACGCCGCGTCTTGCCCAGGCGAATGCCCCCGGGAGAGCCCTTCTTCGCCGGGCCCCCGCCCCCCGAGAAGATGGGGTCCGGGCACACCGAGCGCAGCCGGCACCCGCGGCACTCGGCCCCGCTCCACACCGACTCGTAGAGCGCCGTCACCCGGTCGATGACATCAAAGTCCTCGGTGACGAAGCCCAGCTCGAAGTTGCGCGCGTCCTCGCCCTTGGCCCCCAGCCCCGCCCCGGTGAGGTTGGCGCTGCCCAGGTAGGCCCACGCCCCATCCACCAGCACCGTCTTGAAGTGCACCCGCGGGCACACCTTCAGCTCCAGCCCTCCCTTCACCAGCCGCGAGCGCTTATCGAACTCCGCCCGGAAGGGCCGGCTCGGCAGCTCCGCGTGCAGGAGCCTCAGCGCCACCCCTCGCGCCGCCAGGCCGTCCAGCACCTCCAGCACCGGCACGAAGCGCCCTCCCTGCTCCACGTACATGGCCTTCACATTCGCCGTGGAGATCCACACCGACTCGCGCGCGTGCGCCAGCTTGCCGAGCACCACTTCCCGGTACAGCGCGCCGCCGTCGAGCAACTCCGCCTGGATGGGCCGCATGCCTACATGCTCGCACACCCGCCGAACCGTCGCGAGCTTCGCATCGACCCCCGCGAAATGACCCGAGGTCATTGACAGCCAACCCGGACCCCCTTAGTTGATGACCCATGGTCAGCAACAACGCCAGGCGGGTGATGGCCCAGCGTGCGCGCAAGGAGGAGGACAAGGAGGCGCGGCGGCGGCAGCTGCTGGACGCGGCGCTGGAGCTCTACCGGGGCACCTCGTACGACGAGGTGAAGATGGCGGACGTGGCGGAGCGGGCGCAGCTGGCCAAGGGGACGGTGTTCCTCTACTTCCCCACCAAGGAGGCGCTCTTCCTGGCGCTGCTGGAGGAGCAGCTCTTCGCCTGGTTCGCGCGGCTGGAGGCGACGCTGGCGCGCGGCGAGGAGCGGTGGACGGGGGCGCAGATGGCGCGCACCGTGGCGGGGTCAATGGAGGGGGAGGAGCCGCTCACCCGGCTGCTGGCGCGGCTGCAGACGGTGCTGGAGCAGAACGTCACCGTCGAGCAGGTGCGCGGCTTCAAGGAGCGGCTGCTGGAGGCGCTCGGGCGAGCAGGAGCCCTGGTGGAGCAGCGGCTGCCCTTCTTGAAGCCCGGAGAGGGCGTGCGATTCTTTCTCCACGTGCACGCCCTGGTCGTGGGCCTGCGGCAACTGGCCGACCTGACCCCTGTGGTCCGACAGGTCCACGAGGCCGCCCCCCACCTCCATCCCCTCCGGGTGGACTTCTCCCGCGAGCTCACGGAGGCCCTCAGCGGCCTCCTGCGGGGGCTCGAGACCCGCTGACCCAGCGCGGCAGGTGCGCGTCCAGGCGTGAACAGTCACATCGCCGCTCAGAGGACCATCCACGAGAGGATGGCTTAGAGCCTGTGAGCGGCGGAATTCGAAGGCGAACGGAACCCAGAGGAGACGAAGCAATGCGCGTGGTGGATACGAACGAACAGGCTCGGAAGAACCCCCTCCAGGAGACCTTCGAGCGCCTTCGGGCGCGTCGCTGGGACATGGCGCACACCAGCGCGAAGGAGCGCATCGCCCGGCTGCGCAAGCTGCGCGACACCCTCGTCCAGCGGCGCGAGGCGCTCTACCAGGCGCTGCACGCGGACTTCCGCAAGCCGGCGGCCGAGGCGGAGAACACCGAGGTGCTGATGGTGTTGATGGAGATCGACCACGCCATCAAGCACCTGGCGAAGTGGATGAAGCCGCGCAAGGTGGGCACGCCCGTGCTGCTCGCCGGCACGCGCAGCGAGGTGCGCTACGAGCCCAAGGGCGTGGTGCTCATCATCGCGCCGTGGAACTACCCCTTCCAGCTGACCATCTCCCCCCTGGTGGCGGCGTTGGCGGCGGGCAACTGCGTGGTGCTCAAGCCGAGCGAGAAGACGCCGCACACGTCCGCCTTCATCCAGCAGCTCGTGCGCGACGTGTTCGACCCATCCGAGGTGACGGTGGTGCTGGGCGGCGCGCAGGAGAGCCAGGCGCTGCTGGAGCTGCCCTTCGATCACTTCTTCTTCACGGGCGGCCCGAAGGTGGGGCGCAAGGTGATGGAGGCGGCGGCGAAGCACCTGGCCGGGGTGACGCTGGAGCTGGGCGGCAAGTCGCCCGCCGTGGTGGATGAGACAGCGGACATCAAGACCACCGCTGAGCGCCTCGCCTTCGGCAAGTTCCTCAACGGCGGCCAGACGTGCGTGGCGCCGGACTACGTGCTCGTGCCCGCCTCGAAGGAGCAGGAGCTGCTCGCGCGGATGCGTGAAACGATTGAGCGCTTCTACGGCAAGACGGAGGAGGCGCGGAAGGCCAACCCGGACTTCTGCCGCATGGTGGATGACGCGCAGTTCACCCGGGTGAATCGGCTGCTGGAGCGCTCCGTGGCCAACGGGGCCCGCGTGGTGGTGGGCGGCACGGTGGACGCGGCCAGCCGCTACATCGCGCCCACGGTGCTGGCGGACGTGAAGCCGGAGACGCCCATCATGGAGGAGGAGATCTTCGGCCCGGTGCTGCCGGTGCTGCGCTACGAGCGGCTGGAGGACGCGGTACGACACATCCGCGCGGGGACCAAGCCGCTGGCCATGTACATCTTCAGCCAGGACTCCCAGACGGTGGAGCGGCTGCTGTCGGAGACGTCCGCGGGCGGCACGTGCGTGAACACGGCGGTGGTGCACCTGAGCAACGCGGAGCTGCCCTTCGGCGGCGTCGGCGAGAGCGGCATGGGCAACTACCACGGCGAGTACGGCTTCCGGACCTTCAGCCACGAACGCGCGGTGCTGCGCCAGGGCCCCCTCTCCCTGCTGGGCACCCTCTTCCCGCCGTACACGGAGAAGTCGCGGAAGATGGGGCGCATGGCCAGCCGTCTCTTCGAGTAGAAAGCCCCCGTGCTCAGCGTCGACCCTCATCCGTTGCTGGACGTGGTGGCCTTCGAGGTCACCTTTCCCTCGCCCCTGTCCGCCTCGCCCTCACCCGAGTGGCTGGTGGCACTGCTGAAGCCGGACGCGTCGGCGCCCCTGAGCGCCGATGACGGCGTGCGTGGCGCGGTGAGGGATTTGTTGCGCCACGGCGGCTACAAGCCCACGGGCCGGGGCAAGCCGGCCTCGGAGTACCTGGTGCGGGCCGCGGGTGACGGCTCGCTCGGCTCCATCAACGCCGCGGTGGACGTGTGCAACGCGGTGTCGCTGCACAGCGGGCTGCCCATCAGCGTGGTGGACCTGGACCGAGCCCGGCCACCGCTGCGCATCGGCATCGCGCCCGAGGGCTCCTCGTATGTCTTCAACGCCTCCGGGCAGAGCATCGACCTCGGAGGCCTGCTGTGCCTCTTCGACGCGGAGGGCCCCTGCGCCAACGCGGTGAAGGACGCGCAGCGCACCAAGACCCAGGGCGACACGCGCCGCACCCTCACCGTGCTGTGGGGAACGAAGGCCCTGCCAGGACGCACGGAGCAGGCCTTCTCCTGGTACCGCGAGCTGCTCGAGCGACTGGGCGCGACGGTGGAGCGGCGGTCCTGAGCGCGCCAGAGCTCGCCCCCCTGCTGGCAAATGGAGCCCGTGCGCTGTCGGCGGCCTGGGGACGCCCGGTGCTGCTCGGCTCGCCTGAGCTCCTGAAGACAGGGACGCGCAGCGTGGTGGTGCGCGCCCAGGTGCGGGGCGGCCCCGTACCGGGCGTCATCCTCAAGCACTTCCACGATGAACCGGTGTGCGGGTTCGACGACTGGGCGGGCACGGAGTTCCTCACCCGCCGCGCGCCGGAGCAGGGGCCCCACTTCCTCGCGGGCGACGTGGACGCGCGACTCTTCGTCCAGGAAGACCTGGGACGTGGACGCACGCTGGAGGAACTGCTGCGCGGAGAGGATGAGCGCGCCGCGGCCGGAGGCGTGCTGAGCACCGCCCGGCTCACCGGACAGCTCCATGCACGGACGATGGGCCTGCAGTCCGAATACGAGCTCATCCGCCAGGCGCTGCCTCCCCGGCACCAGCGGGTGCGGGTGGAGAACGCACGCTACCTGCTTGAGCACGAGGGGCGGCTGCTGCGCTGGCTCTCGGCGTTGGGAGCGGAGGCGGCTCCGGGCACGCGCGAGGACCTCGAGACGGTGGCGCGCGCGCTGGCGGACCCAGGGCCCTTCCTCGCCTTCACGCACGGGGACCTCGCCCCGAGCAACGTCCTCTTCACCCTGGAGGGCCCGCGCCTGCTCGACTTCGAGTACGCGGGCATGCGCCACGCGATGTACGACGCGCTGATGTGGCTCGTCACCGTCCCCTTCCCGGACGAGCTCGTGTCCCGCGCGGACATCACCTACCGCATCGCGCTCTCGTCCCAGTGCGAAGCAGCCCAGGTGGACTCGCAGTGGGCTCGGGCCCGCGCCACGGTCGCGCTGGCGCGCACGGTGAACCTCTTCCAGTGGCTGCCCCCGCGCGTGCTGGAGGAGGACCGAGAGTGGGCGCCGGGCCTCTCCGAGCGCGCCGCCCTCCTGCACCACCTCGCACGCTGCCGGGCCCTGCTCGCCCCCGTGGATGGCTTCCCCGGCCTCGCCCGCACGCTGCAAACGCTGGAGTCACGCCTGAGCGAGCGCTGGACGGTGCCGCCCTTCGTGTGGCCCGCGCTCCAGCAGGTCGGTCACTGAAGCGCCAGCTCGCGGAGGAGCGTGGCCACCACTGTGTCCGGCTCCGCCGTGGAGACATCCACCGCCAGGGCTCCCCGCGGTACCTCCAGCGCCGAGAGCTGGCTTTCGAGCAGCGTCGGCGACATGTAGTGACCCGAGCGCCGCTTCAGCCGCTCAGCGATGAGCTCACGCGGCGCATGCAGGTACACCCACCGCTGCCGCGCCGCATCGACCGTCAGCCGCTCCCGGTAGACGCCCTTCAGGGCCGAGCACGCCAGCACCACGTCCTCCCCCGCCTCCAGCGCGCTCCGCACCACCTCCCGCAGCCGCTCGAGCCAGGGCGCCCGGTCCTCATCCGTCAGCGGGATTCCCGCGGCCATCTTCGTGACGTTCCCAACGGGGTGGAAGTCATCCGCGTCCAGGAAGCGCCACCCGAGCGCTGCCGCAAGCCGCGACCCCACCGTCGTCTTCCCCACTCCGGATACTCCCATCACGATGACCACCACGCGTGCGCCCTCCGACCCTCCTCATATACGGCCCCAGGTGATGACACCGGGTGCACATCCACCGTATCCAAGCAGGTAGAGCAGAAGTTCCATCGAAACCGGCCAGATGTGGAAGTTTTGATCAATCGACTCCGAGCAGACTGAACGAATTGAACACCTGCCCCGGAGGACAGGGGGACGTGCGCTGCGCGTCATCGCAATCACCTGATTTCTCATCGCCGCGCACTCCCTGCGACACTGTCCACACATCATCCATCCACCCACGGACAGAGCATGGAGTTTGCACATGGAACTCGCCCTGCATGCACTGCGAGCACTGTTCGTCAGAACATCCCGCGAGTCTCTCGTGCGAGGACCAGGAGACCTGGACCGACGTCGACTCCACGGGCCCGGCGCCACGTCAGGTGGCCTCTGCGACACCGGCCCTGGTGGACCTGTGCGGCCGCACGCTCGGTCACTACAGGCTCACCCAGATGCTGGGCAGCGGCGGCATGGGCACGGTGTACCTCGCTGAGCAGATCATCATCGGCGCTCGGGTGGCGGTGAAGGTGCTGCACCCGGACATGGCCCAGGACACCCAGTTGCGCTCGCGCTTCTACGCCGAGGCGCGCACGGTGAACCTCATCGGCCACCCCAACATCGTGCGCATCTTCGACATCAACGAGTCGAAGGACGGCATCCACTACTTCGTCATGGAGTACCTGGAGGGCACGCCTCTGTCGCGGCTGCCGCGCCCCGTGGAGCCGGGGCTGTTGGCCTGGCTGCTCGTCCAGGCGTGTGACGCACTGGAGGCCGTGCACCGCAGCGGCGTGGTGCACCGCGACCTCAAGCCGGACAACCTCCTCATGATGGAGCGACCGGGAGAGCTGCCCACGCTCAAGGTGCTCGACTTCGGCGTGGCCAAGGCGCTGCACGACACCGCCACCTCGGAGCCGACAATGGCCGGGCAGGTGTTCGGGACCCCCGCGTACATGGCGCCGGAGCAGTGGGCGGGCCAGCCCGTGGATGGACGCGCGGATGTCTACTCCCTGGGCGTCACGGGCTACCTGCTCCTCACCGGCCAGTTCCCCTACCCGCGCGGACAGCTCGCCGAGCTGGTGCTCTCGCCGGAGCCGCCCCCGCTGCGCCCTCCTCATGAGCTGGCCCCGGCCGTGCCCGAGGCGCTCTCGCGGACCCTGATGCGCGCCCTCGCCCGCAACCCGGCGGAGCGCTTCGCCAGCGCACTCGACTTCAAGAAGGCCCTGCTCGCCGTCGTCCGGCCCGCACCGCGGCCCTACCCGGTGCCCTTGCCGTTGCGCCCGTCCACCAGCACCCCCATCCCCGCGATTCCGTCCCGGCCCGAGCCCAATGATCCCACGCCGCCGCCCACCTGGACGGCCCGCGTGCGCAACAACACCGGCTCCGTGGTGGTGCATTGCAGTGAGATCAGCCGCGGCGGCGTCTTCATGTGCTGCGCCGAGCCCTTCCCCGAGCTCTTCACCCGGCTCGAGTTCACCCTGCAGATCGGCGGTGAGGAGGTGGAGTGCGTGGGAGAGGTGGTGCGGCACGTGGACTCCGCCCTGGCGCGCTCCTGGCGCATGTCTCCGGGCGTGGGCCTCCAGTTCATCAACCCTTCTGCCCGGTTGCGCGAGCTCCTGATACGCCTGCGCCCTCCGCGCCGTCCCTCCGCGGCGCTACAGCCCCCCCCTGTCCAGGAGGCCCTTGCACACCTCTGAGCAGGGCCTCTGTCCACTTCCGGTCATCCTGGGGTCGGGAACGTCTCTTCTTCGACGGCGCGAGAGCCAAAACAGGGCACTGCCTGTGCGTCATGGATACGTTCATGTGCGCATGAAGCGCGGATCTGGTGAGGCGACCCGGGGGGGTTGGATGCTGGCGCTCGTGTGCGCCGTGCTGCTGGGAGCCTGCCGGGATCCGGCGCGGGCCTCGGGGACGGCGCTCTACGTCACCACCGAGTTCGATCCCACCCTGTTACTCACTCAAGTGCGAGTGTGGGGCACGGTGGAGGGCGACGGTTCCACCTTCGGGCCTGACCTCCTGCCCGAGCAACCGGACCGACTGCTCTACAGCGGGGAGACGTTGCGCGTGCTGCTGGGTGACATTGCCAACGGCACACAGGCGCAGGTGTCCATCGAGGGACTGCGCAACGGCGTCGTGGTGGCGCGAGGCCAGGGCAGCGCACAAATCCGCGACGGGTATGAGGTGGACGTCACCCTGCGACTGGAGCCGGCCACACCGGACAACCCGGATGGGGGAACCTTCTGTGTCGGGTGCGATGGCTGCTGCAGGCAGGGCGTCTGCTTGGACCGAACGTTCCAGACCTGCGGCGCGGGCGGCATCGCCTGCGTGACGTGTGATGAAGCACGCGCCGACACCTGTGACAGCCGTGGCGTCTGCGTCTGCGGGAAGAATCCCGCCTGCAGTGGCGTGGGCGTGGATCGCTGCGCGAACGGGCAGTGCAGGTGCGGCAACGGCCCGGCCTGCGCCGCGGGACAGGCGTGCGTAAACGGAACCTGTCTCTGCACCTCGAACTCCTGCTCGGGCTGCTGCTTGAACAACACCTGCCAGCAGGGCAACACGAAGGACGCGTGCGGCAAGGGTGGCGAGGCCTGCTTCCAGTGCAAGAAGGGCTGCGACACGGACCGGACCTGCAAGTGAACGTCGGCCTGACCCGGCTCACTGCACAGTGAAGCCACGCGAGGTGCCCCGGTAGGGTCGCACGCGACCATCCCAGCCGGACTTCCAGTCCCCCTCGTGGACGATGCGGTAGGTGCCTGGCTGCGCATCCGGGGGGATGGTCCACTCGATGGTGACGTGCGAGCATGCCAGGGTGGGCAGGCAGTAACCGCGCCGCCACGTGTACTTCGTCTCCCAATCCCAGTCGTACGCCACGTCCTCCCACAGCAGCCCGGCGCGGCGCTGCACGCGCAGGTAGGTGCCTTGGATGTGCGGCTCGTTCTTCGGGTGCCCGCCCAGGAAGGTGACGCGCACCGTCTCCCCGCGTGCATAGGAGTCGTTCGCGTCCACGAGGACGTCTCCGAAGTCCTTCCACAGCGGCTTGTCATCGAAGAGGACGCCGGGCCGCAGATGGCTCTGCTGACGGCACAGGTCGCGCGGCAGGGGGCCCGAGGGCAGCGATGAGCCCTCGCGCAGGGCCTGGGCCAGGGAGTCGAACGTCTGCTGAATCGCCGCCAACGTCCAAGGGCCAAAGTGGGTGGAGGCCCCCTCATACTCCTGCTTGGCGTACTCCTCGCGCGTGGCGACATAGCCGGAGTAGCCGTTGGACAGACCCGCGATGACCACCTCCGTCACCCCCGCGGGCTCCAACCGGGCCCGTACCGTCTCGCGCAGGCGGCGCCCCGCCATCGTCGTCAGCTCGAAGGGCACCGCCACCAACGCCACGTTGCCCACGGTGACGAGCTGCATCGGCAGCACCTCAGGGCTCCACGGAACGGGCTTCATCGAGCCGATCCGCAACACGATGGGCTTCTCCGCCTGACAGGGCGTCGTGGTGGTGGCGCAGGTGAAGGAACTCCACACATCGTGCATGGCGGCGCACGTCGCGCCCTCTCCCCCTCCCACGCCCGGCCCGTCCTCCGCGCCCGACAACATGGAGATGCCGATGGCCGCCGGACAGGTGTGCCGCGCGGTGCCGTCCGTGAACTCGGGCCGCACCTCCACGTCGTCCATCTTCACGTAGATGTGCCGGTAGTCCACCCCGCCAGTGAGGGGCGTGGTGGCGCTCGCGTAGAGCGAGGCGGCGCGCTCGTACTGCTTACGGCCTGAAATCTCCGTGCTCTCGAAGTCGTCCCTGCCGCCGCCGTCCTCGCCCCCGAAGATGTTGGGCGTCACGTCGCCCTCGTTGGCCTGCGCGAAGGCAGCCACGAAGGTCTCACCTTGGGCGTCGTAGCGCGTGCCCTTTGCCTTCTCGAAGAGATAGGAGGCGTACCCCTTGTTGTCGCCGCTGATGTAGCGGTGCGTCATCCCCATCGAGGTGGTGTGCACCGCGAACCAGTTGATGAGCCCCACCTCCACACCCGACTCCTTGGTGAAGCGCAGCAGCGTCATCCGCTTGTCTGTGTCGTAGGCGTAGCGCGCGCGCTCCTCGGGCGGGTTGAGGCGGTAGGCCTCGGGCGAGCGGTTGAGGCTCGCGTCGAGCAGATCCCCCGCCGCCAGGGTGATGTGGCCTGGACCCAGGTGCTCGTGGGCTCGAACGATGGATTGGTAGATGCCCTCGACGATGATGTCGAAGTTCTTCGGCTCAAAGCCGAACGTGCTCAAGTTGTAGAGCGCGTAGTGCGAGTAGCCCCCCGGCCCGCTGTGGGTGTGGGTGGCGCTCAGCAGCACGTTGTCATCGGAGTAGATCGGCCCATACGTGGCCCGCAACCGCTCCAGCACCTGCTGCTTCACTCCCTGGAACACCATGCCCAGGTCCGCGCTGACGATCGCCACGCGCTTGCCGTTGCACGGTGAGGCGATGACGAAGGCCCGCGAGCGCAGACGCTGGTGGATGCCCGTCGTCTGCTGCTCCAGCTCCACGTAGCCCATCATCCCCACCTCGGCGGCGGGGCCGGTGATGTCGTAGATACCGCTTCCGATGAGGAACGACTGCTGCCCGGCGCAGGAGCCCCCAAGCCCCTGACCGCCCTGCGCCACCGGGAGCTCGGTCCCCGTCTGTCCCTCTCGGGAACCACGGTGGCCACAGGCGGCGAGCACCAACGCCAGCACGAGCACACCCAGACGGATGACGGACGAATGCACACAGACCTCCACGAAGGGCTTTGGAGCCCTTCTTGAAGGTTAGGAACCCCCAACGAGCGGTGCAGGGTAGAGCGACGGCCCTGCTCAGGAGACCCGGGGCAGCGTCACCCGGAAGACGGTCCCCCTGCCCACGGAGGAGGTCACGGTGATACTCCCCCCGAGCGCGCGCACGATGTCCCGGCACACGGAGAGCGCCGGCCCCGGGCGAGCCTCCCGCGCCGTGAAGAGCGGCTCGAAGACGTGGGGGAGCTGCTCGGGTGGGATGCCAGCGCCGGTGTCATGCACCTCGACCACCACGCGGCTCGCCCCGTCCTCGCGGGTGACGAGGCGCACCTCGTTCCTCTCCGTGTCTTCCCCATCAGGCAGGGACAGCACGGCGTGAAGGACGAGGTTGAGCAGGGCCTGGCGCAGCCCGCTCTCGCTGCCAGCCACCAGGGCCTGGGCGCTGTAGTCGCGCACCAGGCGCCCACGCGAGCGCAGCATGCTGGACACCATCTGGCCCACCGTGTCGAGCAGCGTGTTCACGTCCACCGGCCCCTGCTCCGACTCCGCTCGGAAGCTGCGCAGGTGGCCAATGAGCTGCCGCAGCCGCTCGGCCCCCTCGTGCACCTCGCCGATCGCCTCGCGCCACTCGGCCACCTGGCTGGCCGGGGCAGCCCCCGCCACGTCCCCCATGCTGGAGAGCAGGTACTCCAGGTTGGCGAGCATGAAGGCGAGCGGGTTGTTCATCTCGTGCGCGAAGCCCGGCACGAGCATGCCCAGCGTGGCCAGCCGGTCCGACTGCTGGAGGCACGCCTGGAGTTGGCGGCGCTCGGTGGTGTCCGACAGCGTCCCCAGCATCTCGCCCTGGCCCGTCGGCGAGCTGTGAGCGGCCAGCTCCACCCACCGAGGACCGCCGGAAGCGAGCAACCGCAGTTCGAGCCGGAAGGACGCCTGCACACGCGCGGCGATCGCATCCAAGAGCGCCTGCACGCGCGGCCGGTCCTCGGGGTGCACCATCTCCACCAGCGGCTGCCCGAGCACGTCCTCCACCGTCAGGCCGGTGAGCGAGGTCCAGGTAGAGCCCAGGAAGGTGAGGTTGCCCTGGCCATCGAGGTGGAAGACCACCTCACGGAGCTGCTCCGCCAGGAAGTGGTAGCGAAGCGCATCCGCGGACAGTCCTGAGCGGAGGCTGGCGGCAAGCGCCAGGAGGCCCATCCTCGACAGCGTACCCGGCGTCGGGCTCTCCGCATTGAAGGCGATGGCCTGCGACAATTCCTGGTACGCCATACCGCGCTCCTTTCCCCCGGGGAGACGGTCGCACTTCAGAAGACGGATTCCCCCTGCCGTCTGCCGAGGGCTCCTCCCGCGTACACACCCCGCCGGACCGAGCCCTCTACATGTTCGAGAGCATAAGACCCTCGAATGAAGCGGCGTCAAATCGGGGGCCCCCCTCCGGTTCTGTTTTCTCGGGAGTCGACAGGAATACCGGGGAAAACCAGTCAGTCAGTCCCCGGAATCGTCAGATGGTGGCCAGGAGGGATCTGGGGCACCGGAGCGGCGGCGATCCCGGCGATCGCCGATCACCCGAGCGGGGACGCCAGCGACGATGGCCCAGGGAGGCACATCCCGGGTGACGACGGCCCCCATGCCCACCACGCTGTGATCGCCAAGGCGCACCCCGTCCGTGATGCCGGCGTTGGCACCCACCCACACATCCTTGCCCAGCACGATGCCACGCGAGGTGACGGGCTGAGAGCGGACGGACCGATCCGGGGCCAGGCCGTGATCAAAGGCATAGAGGGTGGCACCGGTGGCGATGCGGCTGCCCTCGCCGATGTGGATGCCCGCGGCGCCTCCATCCAGGCTGACGCGCGCGTTGAGGCTCACCCCAGCCTCGAGCACCACCGGCCCATGAACGAAGGTATTGGCGGCGATGCTCACCCCGGGGCCCACGATGCGAATGGGGCGGCCCGGCTCGGCGAACAGGTGCGCTTCCGGAGAGATGAAGCAGCCCTCGGCAATCTCCACTGTCTCCAGTTCGCGCAGTCGGTCCTGCACTTCCTTCTGCCAGGCCTCGGCCCAGGCGCGGTGACGTGGCTTGAGCGTGAAGTAGAGCCACGGCATCCAGGAGAGGCGCTGCTTGTGCTGCTCGCGTCTGCGGGCGTCGAGATCGTCCACGGCTTTTGACTACCACGACCGCGCGCGGCCAGCCTCGGGAGCGATGCGGAGATGTTGGCCTGGGTGACGTCACGTGCTACTGCGCCCGCCCCTCCCTCCTCGAGGACCCCGGCCTCCGCGACCTCCAATGACCCCCCCTCCGGCTCATCGCCTCGGCACTCGGCGTGTTGCTCGTCTCTTCCCAGCGGCTCTCCTGGCATCTTGATGGGCCCTGCTCGAACCCCACATCACGGCGGATCATATGGATATCGGAAAGAGCATCTTCGAAGCGATAAACCTTCTCGGGTTGATTCACGAGAAGACTCAGTCTCCAGAGGAGAAGGAGCTGCTTCTCATCGCAGCCGAAGCGCTCAGGTTCATCAATACGACCGGCCAGCAGTATGAGTTCGAGGACTACCGCGAGGATCTCGGGACCGAAGGACCACCGATGGTGATCGCCGGCTTCGCAACGCGCGAAGACGCGGAGAACTGGCTGAAGAACCATCCCAAGCCGCCCCATATGGCCTTCGTTCTGATCGCGGACGAATATCACACCGTCTATTACTGGCGTGAGCACAACCTCCGCAGGATGCCCTCCACTCCCACGGTTGAGTACCATCTCGAGGAGATGATGAAGGCCGGCCTTCCCCCGCCTGTCGCCACGTTCGACACGCGAGAGGAGGCGAAGGCCTGGTTCTACAAGCTGCCCCAAAAGCCCTCGCAAGCCGTCATCCAGCTCGGGGGTGAGCCCTACCTCGCGGCGTACCACCGCAACATCGACCACCTGGCCTTCCACCCCTTCTCCCTCGTCGACAGGCTGAAGGAGTCCAAGCCGCAACCCTGACGTCCTCGGGGAATTTGTTGGAGGAGACTCGAAGCCCTCTATGACTGTATCCAGCAACACACGACTCATCGCCTCGGCACTCAGCGTGCTGCTCATCTCTTGCGGCACCACCCGCGCGACCACCTCGCCCGATGCCGAAGAACTCACCCGCTATGTACTCGTCATCCAGGAATCACCCGATGGTCAGGTGACCCACGACTGGCGACGTGCCGAGGACTTCGATCTCTCGGGGTACAGGCTCCCCTCGAACGCCAGTGGGTCATATGGACGCATCGTGCGCGTGGCGAGTCATCCGCGTGACTGTCATGAGGAGTTCAATGAGTGCGTCGACAAATGCGTGGACCGTCCGCTTCCGCGGGGACATGGACACATCAGGGCAGGTCAAAAGGGAATGGGTAGAAAGAAAACCTGGTGTCGCGAACAATGTTGGCAACCCTATCGCGACTGCGAGGAACTACAGGGTCGCCGTCCCCAGGAGTTCTCGGCCACGGAAGAGGCGGTTGAATGGTTGAAACGTAACCATCAATCGCTCTTGGTGGGAAGCATCGTAGTCATCGCGGGCGTTGCTTTCGTCACGGCTTCCGCCGGTGCGGGGTTCTTTGTCCTCGCTCCGGCGGCTTTTCTGGCTTCCTGACGTGTCCTGCTAGAACCCCCCACAGCACAACGGCATCACATGGAAATCGGAAAACTCATTTTCGAAGCAATGAACCTCATCGGGTTGACTTATGAAAACACCCAGTCCCCGGAGGAGAAGGAGTTGCTTCTCACCGCGTCCGATGCGCTCAGCTTCATCACGACAACAGGTCAGCAATATGAGTTCGAGGACTACCGCGAGGATCTCAAGACCGAAGGACCCGAGATGGTGATCGCCACCTTCGCGGCGCGCGAAGACGCGGAGGCCTGGCTGAAAAACCATCCCAAACCGCCTCACATGGCCTCAGTGTTGATCGCGGACGAGTACAACCTCGTCGTGTATGACCGTGCTCGGAACTTCCGCAGACTGCTCTCCCATCACACCATCGAACACCACCTCCAGGAGATGATGCAGGCCGGCCTTCCTTCGCCGGTGGCCACCTTCGACACGCGAGAGGAGGCGAAGGCCTGGTTCTACAATCAGCCCCAGAAGCCCTCGCAAGCCGTCATCCAGCTCGGGGGTGAGCCCTACCTCATGGCGTACCACCGCAACATCGACCACCTGGCCTTCCACCCCTTCTCCCTCGTCGGCAGGCTGAAAGGCTCCAAGCCGCAACCCTGACGTCCCCGGGAATCTCGTCCCAGGAGGGCGGGGCCCGCGCGGCGGGGAGTACCGCTTCGAGGGCCCAGCTCGGGCGCGGAGAAGAAAGAGGTCCGTGAATGAGCTGGCGCTGGAGCGTTTGTCACGAGCAGAGGACGACCGCATTGCCTATCGAATGAAGCGCCCACTGCCGGGCGGCATGACGCACCTGTTCTTCAGCGGGCTGGAACTTCTACGCAGACAAGCAACTGCGTATCACGAAGGCAGGAGATACGTACCTGCGCCGGCTCCGGGCAGGGGGCCCCCAGGCCCTCTGTGGCTCAGCGGTACTTCTCGATGAACCGGGTCACCGCCTCGAGGAAGGCCTCGGGCTCCTCGAAGGGTGGCAGGTGCGCGGAGTTCTCGAAGATGACGAGGAACTTGTGCTCGGGAGGTGTACCCAGGTTGTCATAGGCGTCGTACGCCATGGCGACCGGCACCGCGCCGTCGTGCCGCCCCCACAGCACGAGTGAGGGGATGGTGATGCGCGAGAGCTTCGGGGACATCTGCAGCGCGTCATAGAAGGCGTCGTCGGAGAGGATCTTCTCGAGGACGATACCGTTGTTCGTGCGCATGGCCCCCAACGAGAAGGGCGAGAAGAGCAGCAGCTCCGCGCCAGCGCCGGGCGAATTCGACGGATCAAGGATGTAGCCCCCCGCCTTGGTGCACAGGCGCTGCCATTTCCAGAGACTGTCGCTGCTCATCCGCGTCCCCTTCATCGACTCGGCCCACTCGGGAACGCCGCGCCACGTGTCCACCTCCTCGCCCGCGGCCAGCTTCCGCTCGGCGTGGACCTTCACGTAGTCGAGCGTGAAGTCCCAGTTCTTCTGCCAGTCGTGGTTGCCATCCATATCGATCCATCCGGCCACACCCTCCTGGTGTTCGAGGAGGTAGGCGGTCCCCAGGGTGCCGCCCCAGCTCGGGCCGAGGAGGAAGAGCTTCTGGACATCATGGCGCTGGCGAAGCGCGCTGATGACGGCGTGGGTGTCCGCGACGAACTGCTCGAGCGAGAGCGTCTCGGGTGTGGGGTTGCCCTGGGCCACCCCGGTGGCGCGCTGGTCCCAGTAGACGACGGCGTACTTCTCCTCGAGGGACTCCGTGACGGGCGACAAATAGGACATGCCCGAATTGCCAGGGCCTCCGGCGAGCACCACCATGAAGACACCGGAGTCCGTGTTGCCACGCACCCACACCGGCAGGTCCGCGCCGGCACTGCGCACGAAGAAGAGATCGCCCTCGGTCTGGAACCGGCCGCAGCCAGTCACGAGCGCGGCGAGCAAGAGGGCGACGGTCGCGAGGGTTCTCATTGGAAGCGGACTCCGAGCTGCACGGCCGCATGGGGCAGCAGCCGCTGGTTGAAGGGGAACTGGCCGAAGAGCGTCAAGCGGGTGAAGAGGGCGAGCGGGGCGACTCCATTGCGTTGCAGATCCCAGCCCAGGCCCAAGCTGGCGGTGGGCATGACGGCGGGCCTGCCGGCGTCCGCCGCGGGCAGCACGGAGCCATCCGGCGAGACCTCATAGACAGGGCCTTGCAGGAAGGAGTGCAGGTAGCCGGCGCCGACGAGCAGCTCTCCATACAGGCCGAAGGGAGCCGTGAGGCGTCCGCCCATCTCGGCGGATGCGAAGAGCCCCACGTGATTGCGCGGATGGACGTAGCCGCCCAGATTGCCCGTCAGGACGACGGCACCGACGTCACCACGGACCAGGCTCAGCTCCGTCCCGACGGTGAGTCCCGGATGGACGAGCGTCTCTCCAAAGTACGCCACGGTCAGCGGAAGGCGCGTCGGAGATTCCTCGGCGCGGGCCGGAGAGGAGAAGAAGGCGGCAGCGGATATCACGGCGGCGAGCGCCAGCCGCACGGAGGGGCGGGACAGGAGGGGCCCTGGATGCCGAGGTGTTCCCGCCTGAGTGACGGTTGAGTGCAATGTCATGCACCATGAAACACCGTGACATTCCCGGACTGTCACCGCGTCCTGCTCTCACGTTCTCCAGGTGGGGCCTGGATGGATCATCCGCGTGCCGGACCAATCATCGGTCCTGACCGGCCCTGGACCGGAACGCGCCAGCTCTTCTTCCCGCGCTCGAGCTCCCAGGCGTAGCGCCCGCCGCGGGTCGGCGCGCGGATGCAGTCGTGAGCGAGCAGGTCATCCGGTTGCTCCGGGGTGCCCCTGCGCGCGAGGTAGGCGGGCGCGGCGACCACGACGAACCGGCTCGGCCTGGACAGTCGCACCTGCACCATGTCGCGCTCGATGGACTCGGCCGGTCGCTTCGCTCGGGCGGCCCCATCAGCGTCCCTCCTCCTCCCCTCTCTGCTCCCTCCCTCCCCTCCATGCGTCCAGCGCACCGTCACCCTCGGCAACATGACGTTTCCTCAGTAGCCGTCGACTGCCCTATCCGCTGGGCTCGCCCGGACCCTCTGTCTCATCAGTCGTCACGCGCTCTCTTGGAGGAGCGGCGGAGAATCAGACCTCCTCGTCGGGCAGGAGTGAGAGCAGCAACTCGTCGTCAGGACCGAGCGGACGCCAGCCGGGCGGCGGTGGGGTGGCGAGGAGCGCATCGCCGGCCTTCCTGACACGCTCCTCATGAGTTTCAGGGGTATAGGCAGACCAGAGGCCGAGCGCCTCGGCGACAGCGAAACGGGCTTCGTCATCCAGCACGGCCGGCCAGCCGTTTGGGAGTGCTTCGGCCAGTTCGCGCACGAGTTGCCCGCGCACCAGACGCGTGACCTTGCCGCTTCGCTCCGCCTCGGCAACCAACCCGCTGAACACCTGCACTGCCGCGATGTCATCAGGGCCAAGCTCGTCCGCCAGTTCCACTAGAGAAGCGGTGGGACGCGCCTCGGCGAAGGCGGTGAGCGAGTCGTAGCCGCGCTTGCGGACCCGCTCATACAGGCGCGCCTTTATGTTGCCCTGCCAGGCACGTCCGTCGCTCATGGTCCTCTCCATGGGACGAAATTCATAGGGATCCTGTAGCGCTTCATGTTGTTTGCGACAATTCTCAGGATCGCATTGCGCGTCAACATCCGGCCAGCCCTGGTCTCGGCATCAAACAGCGCCTTCATGACCATCCGGTTCCATTCGCCGGGCCATGTGCGGCCCAGCTTCCAGTCGCCACCGCCGTGAATGGCCTCGTGGTGCGCCTGCTCCAGCTTGACGCAGAACTGGTCGATGTCCATGTCGCCAGTGAAGCCGCGCTTCTCAAACCACTCGCGGAACTCTTTGGGCAGAACGTGGTGCCGGGGGGGCTCGGCCATACCGGCCCCCGCTCTGTCCGTCACCCGCATGCCCCGCACCTCGGGCCCGTCGCCGAGCGCCTCGCGCACGCCGCGCGGCAGCTCGCCGTGCGCCATCATCAGCTGGCCGGCCTGAATCCGTACCGCGGCGCTGACGGCGGGCAGGGAGAGGACGCCCGCCCGCACCAGCCGGTTCACCATCTCCACCCACTCGGCGGAGACGACGATGCGCGTGCCCATCATCACGCCGTTGTTGCCCATCACCATGCCTACCCCGAGTGTCACGGGGGCCGAGGGCCGCAACGCGGGCAGCGAGAACTTCAGCGCCGACCTCATCGTCACCAGCTCCATGAGCTGCGCCAGCCACATCACCTTCTCGACGTTCCTCAGCCCCGAGTGAAGGCGCTCCGCCGTCCTGTTGAACTCGCCGGACAGGTAGCCCATCAGCGCGGGCATGTTCTCCGCCGCAGCCTCCACCTGCCCTGGCTCCCGCGAGGCCAGCGCCGTCATGGCCGGCTCCACCATCTTCCGCCAGCGCTCCATGTCCACGAACAGCGTCTCCACTGAGTCGTAGCCCTGCTTGAACGCCACATCGAGGAGGTTGAGGAAGTCCACCCATGCCGCGAGCAGCAGCGAGCCCAGCATGGCGGCCTCCAGCCGTGGGCCCGCCAGACGCAGCAGGGCCAGTTGCATATCCGGGTCCTCCACCTCCGCGGCGGCGTGGGCCAGCCGAGTGGCAGCAGAGAGCTCGGCATCCAACCACCGCAACTGGCTCTGGCCATACTCGATGGAGGGCACGAAGAGGCCAGCGGCCTTGCCGACGATGCCCCAGTGGCTCTTGCGCAACCTGGACAGCTCCCCGGAGAGGTCGCGGGTGGAGCCCGACACATCGAGCAGGGCACCGCGAACCGCCAGGTGGGCCGCCAGGGCGCTCTGCCACGCCGTCTCCTCCGTGCCACCAGGGCCCACCGCCGTCACCGCCTCCCGCACGTCCTGGCGGCGGTGCAGCCGCTGTGGACCCTCGGGCTCGGGCGCGGACTCCTCGCCCGGGTCTCCGGCCCATGCGGGCGCGGCGGCCTCGTGCGGCGTGTAGCGCAGGTGCGTCCCCCGGCCGGGTGGTGACGTCAGCGACGCACAGGCGTTGGACAGCAGGGCCAGGGCGAGCAGCAGCCCCGTCCACCTGAATCCTGGCGACTCAGCACGCATGGTACACCCCCAGGCCCCCCGGGCGCAGCGCGCCCTGGCCTCGCGGAAACAGCAGCGTGCCGCCCTGACCCAGCACGTACAGGTGCCCCCCGAGCAAGCGCCAGCGCACCTCCGCCGCACCCAGAGAGCGCGTCCCAGGTTGCCCCAGATCCACTGCCATCCCCTTCACGACCACTTCCATCATGTCCAGCGTGGGTGTCACCGCATCCGCGCCCGCCCCCACCACCGCCGTCCCGTCCACGTGCGCCAGCGTCACCGGGGGTGCCGCCCTCCGGCCCGGCCCCAGTCATGCACGGCGAACAGCGCCAGCGTGTAGCGCCCGCGCTGACGGGGCTGGCCGAAGATGCACGTCCAGCGCGGCTTCCGCGCCCATCAGCCGCGCGCCCAATCCGAGGCGAAGGCCTCCGCGTAGAGAGGGCTCAGGAGCTGATACCTACTGGAGACTGCGGATTTCGGAAGATGGAGCGGGTAGGGCAGCTGGCGTCTGCTCCTTCTTCGGCTCCGCCCCACTGTTGCCACCGGCGGTGGGCTCTCCTCCTCCGGCCCCTCCTTCAGAACGTCTGTTTAGACCAGCTGAAGCGGTCCCGCGCGCAGTCCATCGCGCGCTTGTAGGCGTCGGTGGTACGGAGGAAGTCGAACTTACCGTCAGAGACCTTCGACTCGTAGGCGGGCATGTTGCAGAGTTCCTTCAGGAGTGGGACGAGCTTGGTGCGCGTCAGCTGGCGCAGTACGTCGGCGAAGCTCGCCTCTTTGGCCAGCCTGGTCCCGTAGTCCTCGCGGTAGACGGGGTACTTGTCGTCATTGAGCAGAGCCTGGACTAAGCGCCCGGACATTAATTCTGTCTACCTGCGCCGCACTCGAAGGTGGTAGCGGCGCAGGGTACTCCTCACAGCGGCCAGTAGCTCTTCGAGAGTGCTGTAGGTGCGCTCGGCAAGTGATGGGTGAGCTGGATCGAGACGGCGATGGGCCGCTTGCGCGCCACCTGGGAGAGGCCCACGGCCCTCATCGTCTTGGCGCGCGCGAAGTGCCTGGCGATTGAGGCGCATCTGACCGCTGTGGTAGGGCGCAAGGCTATGAACCCTGAACACTCTCAGGTGCTCGAGTTTCCAGCGTGGCTCTACGGCACCAAAGCCGCCATCCTCCGCAAGGTGAGAGCCGAGGGCCACTGGTGGGCTCGGGAGTATCTCAAGACCGGTGCCTTTCCCCAGCCCCGGCAGATGCGACAAGTGTTACCCGGCGAAGTGCTGGTGATGCACTCGGTGGCCGACTTCGACTCGGGCGACCCCCGCTGGCGGATGCACATCTTCGGCGACGTCTTCATGGGCTTGGATGAAGGCGTCCCGAAGGAGGAGCGCCCGCGCATGAGTGACGCCTTCGAGTCCTTCTGCCTGAGCACCCCTTGGGGGGCTCTCGACCATGCCGTATCTCCGCCCCCGCCGCAGAGCGCTGAGCGCATGGCGAACCGGCTCGCCGCCTTGCTTCGCGTCTGGGATGTGCTCCAGGGCCTTCGCTACGCGTTCTGGTCGTTCGATCAGAAGTACACGCTGGAAGAGCTCATGGATGACATCTACCGCAGGACCCTGGAGGCCTGGTGCCCCGGAGGCCCTGCCCCTGTGCGCGAGCACCTGACCCTGACGGTGGAGCGCATGTCTCGCGCCACCCGGGAGGATTGCGTGGAGGCCGTGCTCCGGGTGATTCCTGGAATGGTCGAAGTGGACAACGATCTCAAACACCGCGAGGTGCTCGGGGACCCGGGCTTCTTGCGTGAGCGACTCTCCGCGCTTCCCCCGAAGAAGTTCGAGGATATCTCCAGCGCCTACAAATACGCGGTGTCCACGCAGTTGTCGGACTGGGACAGGGAGTTGGGGCGGCATTAGAGCGGGTGGATATGGGTGGACATCCACCTCATGAGGGCGCGGTGTCGCCTCGGGCCTCCTCGCGAAGCCCAGGGCTGCGCCTTCGGACCGCACGGGCCACCACGGCCGACAGCAGCGCCCACCCCAGCCCTGCCATCCACCCGCCCAGCACGTCCGTGGGGTAGTGCACCCCGAGGTACACCCGCGTCAGCCCAATGAGCAGCGTGAGGGTCAGCGCCACGCCCACCAGGTACGCCTGGAGCCATCGCCGCTCGACGAGCTGCGCCAGCAGCGCTCCCAGCGTCAGGTAGACAATGGCTGACAGCATCGCGTGCCCGCTCGGGAAGCTCTCCGTCAGCACCGAGGTGAGGTGCGGCACCACGGTGGGCCTCGGCCGGGAGAACAGGCTCTTGAGGAGCGCGTTCACCACCGCCCCGCCCAGCGTCGAGCCCACCACCAGCGCCAACGTCCGCCAGCGCCGCACCAGGATGAGGAATCCACCCACCGCGCCCACCACCAGCGTCAGCACCGACACGCTGCCCAGCGCCGTCACATCCCGCGCCGCTTCGGCCAACCACAAGGGCCCGAGCGGCTCCTCGGGGTTGCCTGGCTGCCGCAGCGCCAGCAGCACGCGCTCGTCGAAGTGTTGAGTTTCCCGCTCATGCACCTCGTCCGACAGCTCGATGAAGCCCAGCCCCAACGCCAGCAGGGCCAGCAGCGTGGCCAGCAGCCCAATCCCATCTCCTCCCAACTTTCCGTGGAGGCGCTCCCGTAGCTCGCCCAGTGAGAGTTGCATTCCTACACGCTAGGTGCTCTCCCACCAAAGCGCACCCCGCATTCGTAAGCTTCCCGACATTGTGTGCTCATTATTCGTGCGAACGACGGCAAACGGCGCGTCGTGGCCTTGGGGATGGCGGAAGGGATCACCAGATTGGCGCCACCATGTCGTTCGTTGCGCGTGCCGGGCACGTCAGCCGCTCGGAATACCATTTCCGGGCACCCATCCCGGCCAGCTTGGGGAGTGATGGTCCCATGTCCGCATTCGCCGCCGCTACCGTGTCTCCTCCGAATTACAAGACGGGCCTCATCAACAAGGTCTTCTTCATCCGTTGGGAGCAGCCGCCCAGCCCGGCCGAGGTCCAAATTGTTACCACGCGCTTCCGCGAGGCCTACGAGGCCTACCGTCAGCAACTGTGCGTCGTGGTCGTCACCGGGGCCAAGGCCCGGGTGCCCAATGGCGAGCAGCGCAAGGCGCTCTTCAAGATGCTGGAGGACCATCGCAAGTACATCTGCGAGCTCCACCTGCTCATGGAGGGCAACGAGCTGCAACACAACCTGCAGCGCATCATCGCCTCGGCGCAGCTCATCGTGACGCGCATCTACGACAACAACTACGCGCGCCTGCACAAGGACTCGGCGAGCATTGCGCCCTTCCTCACCAACCGCCTGAAGGTGGATGGCAACCGCATCATCAACGACGCCCGCCTGCTGGGACTGGTGCACTGAAGCTCCGAGCAGCGCGAGGCCCTTCGCGGTTCAACGCTGGGGTTGTACGACGAGTCTCAAACTCCATACAGCCCCTCGCCCCTGGCAATCACAGCCAGTCTAGAGACTGACCACCAGCCAACAGACACTCCCTCTTCACATCTCTCGCGCTCCTGTCCGGGTATCGTTTCGGTTCTGAACAAGGCCAGGTGTTGGACGCATTGGCTGTCCAAAGGAAGACACCATGAGGCCACAACCCGGGAGACCCGCTGATTATGGAGCGCGACAACGCCTCCTATCGGTTCATCCAAGCCGAAGGGGAGCTGCGAAGTAGAGCCATCGCTTTGCATCGCCAGCGCTACATGGAAGTCGGATTCATGCCGAACGACTTCCAGGATCCTTACGAAAAGGACTCCATCTACTTCGTGGCGCAACACGCACTGAACCAGCAGGTCGTCGGTGTCTGCCGGTTGGTCCTCCAGGAGTTGAGGACGCTCCCCACCTACAACCATTTCGAACTCTTCGAGCACGAGCGAAGGGCGCTTGAGCGATGGAAGCCAGGCACCTACTGCGAGATGGGAGCCCTCGCGAAGCTGCCGAACCATTCCAATGTGACGCCCGGACTGGTTGCTGTCGCCATGACGCGAGCCTCCGCCATGGGGATGACTCACGTGCTCTGTTGTTCGGATCAGCGGCTCTTCCAGAGCACGCAGCAACACCTCGGCATCCCCTATCAGGTCATCGGCAGAAGCAGGTTGTTCTATGGCTCGGTCAAGATTCCCTGCATCGTGAACATCTCCGAGACCCTCAGGCAGTTGGAGCGCAGGAGGCCTCGGATGATCCAGGACCTGGCACTCCACACGGCGGCTTCAACGCACGTCCCGCCGCCACTGGAGCTCCGGGCGTAGCTACCGCGCCATGCACACGTAGTAGTTCTCGCCGTAGTAGTCGTCGCTGTCAGCCGCGAGCACGCGCGAGAACCCCAGGCGCCGCAGCGTGTCCACCAGTGCGTCCGGCTGGAAGAAGGTCACCATCTCGTTGGGGTCGGTGACCAGCCTGCGCGTCACGTCGACGTGGTAGGCGGTGGCGGCCTGCAGCGCCTCATCCCAGCGGCCCTCCGCCTTCCACTCCTCGATGGAGTTCATCATCACCTTGTGCAGATCCGGCCGCTGCCGGGGTCCGGTGGCGATGACCAGGCCGCCTGGCTTGAGGTGCTCGAGCACCTGGCGCAGCACCTGCTCCGGCTCGCGCACGTAGAAGAGGACGTTGTTGAGCACCACGACGTCCGCCTCACCCGGCACCTGCGAGGGGAAGGAGCACACATCCCCCTCCAGCACCTTCCAGCGACGGCGCGCCTCCTCCGGCGCCTTGGCCTGTTTGCCCACGGCCAGCCCGAGCATCGCCAGGTTGTTGTCGAAGCCCACCACCGTGTGCCCCCGCTCGACGAGCGGCTGGCTCACCAGTCCCGTGCCACACCCGGCGTCGATGACGTACTTGCGACCCTCGGTGTCACGAAGGATTTTCGCGACCATCCGCCGGTAGCAGTTGAGCTGGGAGCAGATGACGTCATAGCTCCTGGCGAATTCGGTCCAGATGTTGTCGACCACGTGGGGGGCCCTCGCTCTTCGTCCGGGACAATCCCGGAACACAGGCGCGCAATGTAATGAGCAGGGCAAAGGCCGGGAGCCCCCGCGCGGAGCGGATACGTCCAAAAAAAAACGGGCCCCGCGTCCACGCGAGGCCCGGGCACAGGGGCGACGGCAACGCCCCGCGCTCCTGAATCAGTGCTTCTTCATCCACTCGTAGATGGGGGCCCACACAGTCTTCTCGGCATCGCTGGCCAGGAAGAGGTCCGCGTGGCCGTAGTCAGCAGCCCGGTACGCGTCCGGCAGCCGCTGCACCTGGTGGATGGTGACGTCCTTGCTGCCCAGCAGGTTCTTCACCACGTACTCGCCGTAGGTGCCGAAGCCGCCCGCGGCCCCCACGTAGAGCACCGGCACCTTCACCTTCGACAGGTGGTCGTCGTAGGGCAGGTCCTTCACGCCGCACTGCAGCTGCTCGCTCTCCACGACCTCCGTGAAGCTCTGGTACGGATGGGCGGCGGAGAGGAAGTCGAAGAACTGCTGCGACCCCACGTACTGCAGCCCCGTCAGACTGTTGTTCGGGTCGAAGCTCCCCGCGGCGAAGTGGTAGCCGGGCACCACCGGCTGGATGCCGGCCGCCGCATTGGAGAGGAAGGTGTGGGTGGCCGCCCCCACGGCGACGCCAAGCTGGCCGTAGGTCGTCTGCGGCGGCAGCTCGATGCCCGGCACCTGGGCCACGGCGTTCGGCCAGGCGCCGGCCGCCATCCCCACCTGCATGATGAGCACCCCGGCGCCGTTGCCCGACAGGTTCCCCTCGTAGCGGCCGCCCTGCAGAATCATCTCGCCCACGGCCGCGCGCGTGCATGCCCACTGGCGCTGCTGCTCGGCCTCGGGCCCAAACTTCATCACCATGTCCACCGGGATGAAGCCGCTCACGTTGCGCAGGCTCTGCGGCAGCTGCGTCTCCGCGTTCATGTACGCGTAGGACACCACCGCCCCGCGGCTCCAGCCCAGCAGGTTCATCTTGTCGGTGCCGCTGCCCGTCAGCGCGCGCACCGCCCGCGCCACCGTCATGCCCACGCCCACGTCCTGCGCGTGCGTGCCCAGGTTCCACCCCTTCATGAAGGAGAAGTCCTGCGTCTCCAGCGGCACCTGCGTCCAGCGCAGGTCAATGCCCCACACGTCCACGCCCCGCTCCGCCAGGTACACGGCGATGGAGTGGTCCGCCGCCACCGTCTTCGTCAGCGTGCTCGTCATGAACGCGCCCCGGAAGTCCCAGGCGTCGCCGTGCACCATGAAGAGCGACTCGCGGCTCTTCTTCGGCACCCAGGGGAACTTCTCCTTCACCACGCGGTGCAGGGTGACGACGTCACGCGCCGCGTTGGGGCCCACCTGCAGGCGGATGGAGTAGTGGGCGATGTCGCCCGTCACCTGCTCGCGCTCGAAGTCGCTCAGGAAGCGGGTGCCCTCCGTGCCGCCGAGGCAGCTCGGGTTCAGGCTGACCCGGAGCATGGACTGCGTCTGCCCCAGCTCCTCGG
This sequence comes from Archangium minus, assembly GCF_044360475.1. Lineage (NCBI taxonomy): Bacteria > Pseudomonadati > Myxococcota > Myxococcia > Myxococcales > Archangiaceae > Archangium > Archangium minus. Next base: position 1,254,629 of record NZ_CP043494.1, on the reverse strand, counting down.
CCACAACGGGCTGCTGCTCCTGGTCAACGGGAGTCTCGGCACCGCACCCCATCAGAGAGAGAAGGGCGAACGGGACGATGTGGCGGAGATTGAAGCGCATAGTTTCCTCAAAAAAGAGTTTCTTCAGAGTCGGAGAAGCGACGTTTCCGTCACCCTACCGGCCCCACTTGCGCAACCTGGAGAGCAGGAACCGAGCCAACCCCCCAAGCCCGCGAAAAGACAGGAATGCCCACCAGGACATGCCGTCAAGGCTGAAACATGCCGTCATTACTAAACAAAGGAAAGCCTGATTTTCAGAGGGAACGGATGTGGTGCGTCGGAATTGAAACTGATGCTTCAAGAATGAATCAGAAATCATGTATTCACGGTTATGTGCGACAGACCCGAGGGTGGGGGAAACGTATACACCCTGACAGCGCTGCCCGGGAGCCGCGTGCAGGCGTGAACGGGGGCCTCACGTCCGCCTTGTCGCTCCCAGGAGCCGGGCCCACACTCCGCGCCTCGAGAGGACAGCCCCATGGCCTTCGCCACCGTTGACCCCACCACTGGCAAGACGCTGCGCACCTTCTCCCCCCACTCGCCGGAGGAGGTGGAGGCGCGGCTGAAGCTCGCCCAGGAGACGTTCCACACGTACCGCCACACGCCGCTGGCCACGCGCGCCGGGTGGATGCGCCGGGCGGGGGAGTTGCTGGAGGGGGAGGCGGACCGCTACGGGCGGATGATGACGGAGGAGATGGGCAAGCCGCTGGAGGCCGCGCGCGCCGAGGCCCGTAAGTGCGCCAGCGCCTGCCACTACTACGCGGAGCACGCGGAGCGCTTCCTCGCGGACGAGCCGGTGGCCACCCCACCGGACACGAGCTTCGTGCGCTACCAGCCGCTCGGGCCGGTGCTGGCCATCATGCCGTGGAACTTCCCCTTCTGGCAGGTGGTGCGCTTCGCCGCCCCGGCGCTCATGGCGGGCAACGTGGGGCTGCTCAAGCACGCGCACAACGTGCCCCAGTGCGCGCTCGCGCTCGAGGAGCTCTTCCTGCGCGCGGGCTTCCCCAAGGGGGCCTTCCAGACGCTGCTGGTGGACTCGAAGGCGGTGCGAGGGCTCATCGAGGACCCTCGCATCCGCGCGGTGACGCTCACCGGCAGCGAGGGCGCCGGGCGTGACGTGGGCCAGCACTCGGGCCGGCAGCTCAAGAAGGTGGTGCTGGAGCTGGGCGGGAGCGATCCCTTCATCGTGCTGCCGAGCGCGGACCTGGAGCAGGCGGTGGAGACGGCGGTGAAGGCGCGCCTCATCAACAACGGCCAGTCCTGCATCGCCGCCAAGCGCTTCATCGCCACCGAGCCCCTCTACGCCGAGTTCGAGCGCCGCTTCGTCGAGCGCATGCGCCGCGCCGTGGTGGGAGATCCACTGGAGCCCCTGACGGAGGTGGGCCCGCTCGCCACGGAGGGCATCCGCGACGGGCTGCACGAGCAGGTGGAGCGCAGCGTGGCCGCGGGGGCGAAGCTGTTGCTGGGTGGCCTCAAGCCCTCGGGGCCCGGCTTCTGGTACCCGCCCACCGTGCTGGCCCAACCGCCCCCTGGCACGCCGGCCTATACGGAGGAGATGTTCGGCCCGGTGGCCGTGCTCTTCCGCGCGAAGGACGCCCAGGACGCGCTGCGCATCGCCAACGACTCCCCCTTCGGGCTGGGCTCCTCCGTGTGGACGCGCGACGAGGCCGAGCAGCGCCTCTTCATCGACGGGCTGGAGGCCGGCTCGGTGTTCGTCAACGGCATGGTGGCGAGCGATCCACGCCTGCCCTTTGGTGGAGTGAAGGCCTCGGGCCACGGGCGCGAGCTGGCGCGCCACGGCATCCTCGAGTTCCTCAACATCAAGACGGTGCGCCTGGTGAGCGCCTCGTCAACCGCGCCAGCCCGGACGCAGGCCCAGGCTAACGAGTAGGCACCCGCTCCCGGCGAGGAGCGTCCTGGTGGACCTCCTCCAGGGCCTCGGCCACCGCGTCCATCTCCAGGCCGAGCTGCTCCACACTCCGGCGCAGCCCCGCGCCCGCCACGTCCGCGCTCGCCGTGTCCGCCGAGCGCACCCGCAGCACCTGCGTGTAGAGGTTCTCCAGCGTGTAGTACAGGCGCATGTGCTCGGCCTCCAGCCGCGAGGCCGCCGTGGCCAGCTCCGCGCGCTGCCCCCGCTGCTCATCCAAGAGCCGCAGCGTCTTCTCCAGCCGCTCCTTCACCACCGCGTCGCGCTCGGACTCCACCCGCGCCGCCAGCTTCGCGTGCTCCTCCTCCAGCCGGCGCTCGTCCTCGGGCGTGCTCAAGGAGCGCAGCTCCCGCTCTCGGCGCGCCAGCTCGTGGCAGCTCTTTCGCAACGCATCCACCGTCTGCTCCGGCTGGTGCACCACGTCCCGCAGCACCCCCGGCCCCGCGCGCAGCTCCGCCAGCAGCTTGTCGCACAGCGCGTCCACCCGCGCCGTCCTCGGGTCCTCTGACGCCGAGGGCACCGTCGTCTTGCCGGAGGCCACGGGCTTCACGGGTGCCTCGCTCTGGGCCTCCTCCAGCTCCGGTGCCGTGCCCTGCCCCTGCTGGAGCCGGGCCCGCTTCTTGTTCTGTTGGACCTGGCCCAGGATGCCCGCCGACGCCGCGCCCATGCCGAGCGCCACGAAGATGAGCCACCACTTGTCAGGCTGGAGCAGCGCCATCCCCACCATCACCATCGCCGCCAGCGCGAACACCCACCCCATCAGCGGGTTGGCCTCCTCGGCCTGCCGCTGCCGCTTCAGGGCGCGCCGCTGCTCGCGCAACATCTCCCGATGCATGCGCCGCTCCATCTTGCGGCGCTCCCGCTTCCCCAGGTGATCGGCCCACTTCTCCACGCCCTCGGCCCACTTCTCCACTCCCTGGGCCCACTTCTCCACGCCTTGGGCCTGGCGCTGGGCCCACTGCTCCCACCCCTCGGCCTGCTGGCGAGCCCACATCTCCTTCTCTCGGGCATCGTAGCGCGCCCACTTCTCCTTCCACTCCGCGTGGCGCTGCTGGCCCTCGGCGATGGCCTCGAGCAGACGGCGCAGGTTCTTCTGGAGCGGGGTCTCGGGCGGGGGAACAGGCGGTTGCGGAGCCATGGCGGTTTCCAGGTGGTGGCGGCGGAGCACCACGGTGTGGGTTACACCAGACGTCTCATCCTGCCCATGATTCGTCCGTTTCCACCAGGAGGCCAAGGCGCCACGCGTCCCGGGTCATCCCTCCTGGAATGGAGGTGGCGCGCTCGCCTGTTCGCAAGGCCCACAGAGATTGCCCTTCCTCGTCAAATGACCGAAGAAGCGGGAACGGGCGGGGGGCCGTAAGGGGACAGTGGTGTCGAGGAACGAAGCACAGGGCGTCGGACCCGAGGCGATTCGCGCACTGCGTGGGGGGCTGAGCCGGGCAGCGTTCGCCCGTCAGCTCGGAGTGACGCCCCTCACGGTGTACCGGTGGGAGCTGCCGGAAGCCGCGCCCCAGGCCCGCCGACCGAGGGGGCGGGTGGCTCAGGCGCTGCGCCAGCTCGCTGAGGGAGGCCAGCCAACCCTGCCCTCCGCTCTTCCCCGGCTGGCCGGGAGCCTGCTCCCACAGGAGATGTCGCCCGAGGAGCGGGCCCGGCTGACACCGTGTCTGAAGTTCTTCCAGCGGGCCGATTGGCGCTCGGCGGAGAACGTCCTGCTGGCGATGCTGGCCTCGGGGGAGCTGCGCTCCACGGGCGCGCGCGCCCTGGCCTCGGCGGGCCTGGCCTACGTGTACCGCTGGGGCTTCGAGGACGTGCGGCGCGCCTTCACCGTGCTGCTGCCCCACCTGGCCGAGGCCGACGCGGGCCTGCTGCCCGAGTCCATCGAAGTGCATGTGCACGCGCAGGCCGCCAACCTCTTCGCCTCGCCGGACGGCCGCATCTTCGACGCGGGCAAGGTGAACGTGCACGTGGCGCGCGCCGAGACCCTGCTGCGGTCCGCCAACATCTCGAGCGCGGAGGTGCGCTGCCTGCTGCGGATGGCGGAGGTGGCGGCGGCCTTCCACCTGGGTGCGCCCGAGCTCATCTCCCGCCAGTTCGGTCGGTTGGAGGAAACGCTCTCCGGGGTGACGGATCCCACGATGCGGCTGATGGCCACGCATGGGATTGCGCACGAAGCCGCCATCCGAGGCGAGGCCTCGCTGGCCACCCGGCGCTTCCGCGAGTTGGCGCAAGGCGCGGCGCGCCTGGGCTATGGCCTGCTCGAGGCGCGCAGCCTCGCCTTCCTCGCGCAGCGCCGGCTCGACGAGGCGTGCGAGCCCGACGAGGCGCTCGCGCTGGTGCGCCGTGCCCGCGAGGCCGCCTGGGACGGACGGCTGGGGCGAGGCTTCTCCTTCATCTTCGCCGCGCGCGCGGAGGCGGACGCCCTGCTGCGGCTGGCCCGCTTCACCGAGGCCGAGGCAGTGCTGGACCAGGGTGATGCCGTGGTGGAGGACCTGGCCTGGACTCCGCACCCACTGGTGGTGCAGCGCGCCCGCCTCTTCTATCTCACCGGCCGCTACGCGGACATGCGCCGGCTGGCGGTCCGGCTCTCGAGCTATTCCGGCTCCATCCAGCAGGCCCTCACCCACGCCTACGGGGTCTGGGTGGAGGCGCTGGCGGACTGGGTCGAGGGCAACGCGCAGCGCTCCGCGGAGAGCTTCGCCGCGGCCCATGCCCGCGTCCTGGAGCTGGGCGGCTGGCCCTACCTGCGGCGCGACAGCATCATTGCCGAGGTGGGCGCGCGTGCGGCCGCCAACCAGTTCCCGGAGGCCCGCGCGGCCCTCCGCCGAGCCCGGGCCACGGTGGAGCAGTTCCCCTCCGCCTGGAGCACCGCCCTGCTCCACCGTCACGAGGGGTGGCTGCTCGCACGTGAGGGCCGCTCGCGCGAGGCGCGTGAGAAGCTGGAGGCCTCGCTGGCCACCTTCACCCTGGCGGGAGACCTCCCCGAGACAGCCCTCACCCGTCGGACCCTCCTCCGGGTGGCGCAGGCCGCGGGCGAGCCGGGCACCGAGTCCGCGCTCCTCCAGAGTGAGGAGGAGCTGCGCCGCCATGGCATCACCGCGCCCCCGGACTTCAGCCCAGGCCCCCTCCACGCGCAGGAGGCCCCTCCTACCGACGCGGCGCCCCGGCTGGGAGCCGAGTCCCTGATGGTGCCCTTCGAGCGGCTCTCCGTGCGCGGCATGGGCGCGCCCCTCATCCAGCGCGAGCTGGTGGCAGTGCTGGAGGGGCTCTTCCCCGGCTGCGCTCCACGCCTGGAGGAGCTGGACTCGCAGGACCGCGCCACGCCGCTGCTGGGCCAAACCGACATCCCCGCGAGCGAGTGGGTGGAGCTCAGCGACGGGTATGGCCGCCGGCTGCGCGTGGGCGTGGCCGGTCCTCTGCCCGCCGACGGACGGGCGCTGCTCACCGCGCTGGCGCGCCTGGCCGGCTTCGCCCTGGAGGTGGCCGTGCTGCGCGGCTTCGCCCACCACGTGGAGCCGCCCCTGCGCGAGCCCGAGGGCGGAGCCCCGGAGATGCCTGGCTTCATCGCCGCCTCGCCTGCCATGCAGCGGTTGAAGGCGGAGCTGGCGGGGCTGAGCGGCTCGCGTGCCACCGTCATCGTCACCGGCGAGTCCGGCAGCGGCAAGGAGGTGGTGGCGCGCGGCCTCCACCGGCTGTCAGCGCGGTCCGAGCGGCCCTACGTGGCCTTCAACTGCGCCGCGGTACCGCGCGAGCTCTTCGAGGGCCAGCTCTTCGGCTACCGGCGTGGCGCCTACACGGGCGCGACGGCGGACCACCCGGGTGTCATCCGCACCGCCCACGGAGGCACGCTCTTCCTGGACGAGATTGGCGAGCTGCCGCTCGAGGTGCAGCCCAAGCTGCTGCGCTTCCTGGAGAACGGAGAAATCTTCCCCCTGGGCGAGACGCGGCCGGTGCAGGTGGACGTGCGCGTCATCGCCGCCACGCACCGGGACCTGGGGAAGCTGGTGCGCGAGGGCCGCTTCCGCGAGGACCTCTACTACCGGCTGCAGGTGGTGCCCGTGCGCGTCCCCCCGCTGCGCGAGCGGCGCGAGGACATCCTCGCCCTGGCGCGTCACTTCATCGCCCAGCTCACCCCCGAGGGGCAGGAGCCTCCAACGCTGGGGCCGGACGCCATGGCGGCGCTGGTGGCCCACCCCTGGCCGGGCAACGTGCGCGAGCTGCGCAACGTCATCGAGCGCTCGCTCGCCTTCGGGCCACTGCCGGCGGTGCTGGGGGCGGATAGGCTGCGCATCACGGGCTAGCCCGGAGCCGCGAACCTCCGCGAGAAAAGAACACCGCGGGCCAGGACAGGGGGCGAACCCGACCCGCGGTGCAGGGACTACACCTGCTAAAAAAATGCGCTCGTGGGCCGAGGTGGGGGGGCCCCCGACCCACGCAGCGCTCCGGGCACCGAAGCGCCCGAACTGGAAATCGTTACCGAGAGAACACTTAGCAGGTGGCGTGCCAACGTCCGCGGGCCTTGGAAGGGCGATTGGAAATCATCCAAGCGCATCCAAAAGCAGGCAGGCCTATCCAACAGTCCTTCCAACGGAAACAGGGTGGGTTTCCGTACACCCAGGTGGATACGGATGTTGGAGGAGCAAGCGAGCAAGGTACGCCAGGGGCGCGGGCAGGGCCAAAGTAGGTTAGGGAGGGGCCATCCGATGAGCTCCTCCTCCCGTGGCTACCGTGTCTTCAGCTGGTTCACCCTCGCCTTCTCGCTGCTGGTGGTGCTGTGGGGCGCCTACGTGCGCGCCACGGGCTCGGGGGCGGGGTGCGGCGACCACTGGCCGGTGTGCAATGGCGAGGTGGTGCCGCGCGCGCCGAGCGTGCAGACGCTCATCGAGTACACGCACCGGGTGACGAGCGGGCTGGTGATGGTGTTCGCGGTGGTGCTGTGCGTGTGGGGGCTGAGGGCGCACGCGAAGGGGCACCCGGTGCGAACGGGGGCGGTCCTCTCGCTCGTCTTCATGGTGACGGAGGCGGCGCTGGGCGCGGCGCTGGTGCTCTTCAAGATGGTAGCGGACAACGAGTCCATTGCGCGGGCCTGGTGGATGGGAGCGCACCTCCTCAACACGTTCCTGTTGGTGGGCGCGCTGGCGCTGACGTGCTGGTGGGCGGGAGGCGGGGAGCGACTGACGTGGCGGCGGCAGGGGATGACGGGCTGGCTGGTGGTAGGGAGCCTGGTAGGGCTGCTGACGCTGGGGGTGAGTGGGGCCATTGCCGCACTGGGCGACACGCTCTACCCGGCCACAAGCCTGGCGGAGGGACTGAGACAGGACGTGTCCCCCACGGCACACATCCTGCTGCGGCTGAGGGTGCTGCACCCGGTGCTGGCGGTGCTGGTGGGAGCGCTGGTGGTGTTCTCCGCGGGGATGGTGGCGAGGCTGCGACCATCACCGGCGGTGAGGCGGTCGGCGATGCAGCTGGGCATGCTGTACGCACTGCAGCTGGTGGCGGGGCTGGTGAACGTGGCGCTGCTGGCGCCGGTGTGGATGCAGCTGGTGCACCTGCTGCTGGCGGACGTGGTGTGGATTGTCCTCGTGAGGCTGAGCGCAGCGGGACTGGCCCTGGGAGCACCGCGAACAGACGTCAAACTGAAGTCCGAGCTCTCGCTGTCCTAAACAAACAAACAAACAAACAAACTCCCTCTCCCTCTGGGAGAGGGTCGGGGTGAGGGTAAGCGGTCCCCCGGCATCACCCCCGAGCCAGTTCCTCCTCAATCCCCTGCAGCGCCTCCAAAGCCCGCAGCGGCAAACTGATTCCACCCGAGGGCACCTGAGGCTCACGCACGTTGATACGAATCAACGTGCCCCGACTGGCGGCCACGCGCTCGCAAAAACGCCGCACGGAAGGAATGGCCGTGCCCGCGCCGCACTCAACAACCGCCAGCGTGCCGGGCGCCACCGTATCCAACCACTGCGTGAGCCGCCGCTCTTGGGCCTGGCTGCGCGAGTCATTCCAATCCCAGTCGTTGAACATGAGGATATTCGGCCGCACGAGCGAGCCGCAGCGTGAGCAGACGGGGAGCGGAGACCTGGCGCGAAAGGTCTCCGGGTCCACATCCACGGAGTACGCGTCGGCGGAAACAACCTCCGTGCAGGAGCCGAGACACTGCACGAAGTGGATGGAGCCATGAATTTCGAAGAGACGCTCCTCCGGTACCCCCGCCTTTTGAAACTGACCGTCGACGTTGGAGGTGAAGACGAAGGCACCGTGCGGCATGCGCGAGCCCCAGGAGCGGAGCAGCGAGAAGCCCGGGTGGGGAGTCGTCGCGCGGTACAGCCCGAGGCGATGGCCGTAGAACCCCCAGGCGAGCTCGGGATCCCTCTCGAACCATTGGGGATTCGCCAGGGACGAAAAGTCGAGCCCGAGCTTCTCGTAGGCGGGGTAGGCGCGCCAGAAGCCCTCGGTGCCGCGAAAGTCAGGCAGGCCCGAGTCCACCCCCATGCCCGCCCCAGCCCCGATGAGGAGGGCCTGGGCGGAACGCAGGACGTCAGCGGCACGGCGAAGCTCCTGGCGCATCTGGGTCATCGCTTCCGTCTCCCCCGAACCATTACAGGAACGAGAACGACACCGCGTCGCCCTGGGGCGGCGGAGTGAAGCGCTGCAGCTTGCGATCCTTGAAGTGAAGCATCACGAGCGAAGGATCCTCCAGCGGCACGTCGAAGGTGAAGGACAGCTTCTGAGGCCCCTCGGCGTCCGCCTCCAGCACCTTCACCTTCATGCCCTCCATGACGACCTCGTGGCCGGCAGGCAGGGGGAAGCGGCCGGAGCGGTGGATGCGCTCGCCGATGGTGGAGAGGAAACGACCGCGCTCCAACGACAGCTCAAGCGTGGAGGGCCCGGTGCGGGTGATGTGGTGCTCGCCCGCGGCGTAGGAGAGCGTCCACCAGGCGCGCGGGAGCACCTTGCCAGTCGCCCACCATTGCACCGACGTATAGATGCCCACCATGGCGTTGGGCGCGTTGAGCACCACCACGCGCTGCTCGGGGAGGCGCGCCATGTCGAGGTGCTCCTGGAAGCGCGTCTGGAGCCGCTCATTGCTGGCGGAGACGCCCGAGAACAGGTTGACGGTGCTCCACCAGACGTACGGCGCGGCGACCACGTGGAGCAGCACCAGGGCACCGGCGCCGACGACCACGGCCTTCCCGCGCCAGGAGCGCTCGCGCCGACGCCAGGCATGGTGCAGCACCACGGCGACGGCAACCGCGCCACCCAGGCTCGGCACGAACAGCGTGCGCGAGGACGGGAAGGTAGAGGCCGCGAACCACGTGGAGAGGAAGGCGCCCACGAGCAGCCAGCGAACGTGACGGCGCTCGGCGTCCTCCAATCCGGCCCAGCAGGCACGCAGCAGCAGCCCCACCACCACCATGGCGGCGAGCCCCACGCCCAGCATGATGCCCTCGAAGCGAGCCTCGCCGGCGAAGTCCACGGGGGCATTGAGCAGGATGCCACCCAGGTTGATGGGGACCCGGATGAGCGCCGTCTTCAGCCAGAAGAGGGGGCTGTCCAGCGGATCCAAGTACATGTCCGAACCCGAGGCGCCGTAGTTCAACCGCTGGTGCACCACCATATAAACGAGCAGCACCAGGCCCGTGGGGACGAGCGCCCGGAGCCGCTCGGCGGGCCGACCCGGAGCACCCAGCCACTCATAGGCGACCAGATAACCAAGGACGATCAACGCCGTCTCACCGCCCGCGAGGGCCACCACCAGGGACAGCACCGAGAGGGGCAGCGCCCAGGTGCGGCCCTTCTCGCGCCACTCCAGGTGCAGGCACAGGCCCACCAGGGAGAAGAGCATGGAGACCACCGCGCTGCGGTTGGCCAACCACCCCACCGTGGCGGCGTGCGAGTCGTCGATGGCGAAGAGCAGCAGCGCGAGCGCGCCCAGGGCCCCGGGCAACACGCGCCGCATCAGCGCGCCGGCCAGCGCCACCAGCCCCAGGTACCAGAGCACCGAGTGCACGTGGTAGCCCAGCGGCCGGGTACCAAAGAGCGAGTAGTCCATCGCGAAGAGCGCGCTGGAGAGTGGCCGCCAGAAGGAGACCTTGAGTTCGGGCAACACCCACCAGGGGAAGACCCCCTTCTCCATGAGCGCATGCTGCGCGGCGGCATCACCCGCGGCGATGCGGTACAGGTCAAAGGCCGAGTTGGCGAGCGGCGCCGGCGGCGGCACCTTCCCGAGGATGCCCAGGTAGACGAAGTCGTCGGGCATGAAGCCCGCCCTCAGCACCAGCAGGCAGAACGCCAGCGCGGCGCCCAGGGAGACCCAGAGGACGCGGGGAAAGGACAGCCAACGGTTGGGGGGGGACGGGGGAGTGTCCATAACCGGACGACCATACCAGGGCCGCAATCCCAGGTACCTCCCCCACCCCCGGTTCTCTCAACAATTCTTAATGTGGGGGCAAAACAGCGGAAACGGCCCAGGTGTGTCATGCGAGGCATGGAACAGCCCCGCTCGAGCACCTGGACGCCGCACCCCCACTCTCTCCGCCGCGAGCCCGTCGTCTTCGGCCATGTGATGGAGCTGTTGCTGACCGACCTGGAGCTGATCCACCCGCGGGCGCGCGAGGCGCTCGCCGGGATGGGACTCTCATCGGGGGAGCCCCACGCGGTCTACTCGAGTGCCGCCTGGGTGGGTGCCATCCACGTCCTCTCCGGCGCGCTCTACTCGCACCTGTCCTCGCCCAGTGCGGAGTTCGCGCTCGGACGACGGTTCATGGCGCGGATCCTCCGGTCCCGCCTGGGCGAGGTGATGAACACCCGTGCCCGAGCAACGGGCCCAGAACGCACGCTGCATCGGATGCCCAACCAGCTGCGAATGCTGAACAACTACCTCGGCGCCTCGGTGCACGCGCTGCCTGGGGCGGGCCGCTGGGAGCTCACCCTCCGGCCGCTCCCGGAGTTCTTCCTGTCTGCCGGGGTCCACGTCGAACCGCCCCATTTCACCCGAGGAGCGATCATCACCTCCTTCCAGGCCGCCGGCGTGTTCGACCTCCAGATGGACCTGGTGCGCCACGACGTGTCGCTGGGCACGTCGACCTTCCACCTCACCTTCTGAGCCAAACCCGAGCCGTCAGGAGGAGCCCCAGCGCCTCGTCAGGCGCCGGCATGGAAAGAAAGCTCGTGTCCGTGCAGCGCGTCGACCACCTCGAGCCGATCGCTGGCGCCGACAACATCCAGAAGGCGCGAGTGATGGGCTGGGACGTCGTCGTGAAGAAGGGCGAGTTCGCCCCGGGCGACCCCTGCATCTTCTTCGAGATCGACAGCCTCCTGCCCGAGGGTGCGCCGTGGGCGGAGTTCATGCGCCCGCGCGGCTTCCGCGTGAAGACCGCGCGCCTGCGAGGCGTGCTGTCCCAGGGACTCGCCCTGCCCGTCTCCATCCTCCCTGGCGCGGTGCCTCCGCAGGGGACGGACGTGCGCGAGGTGCTCGGGGTCGTGAAGTACGAGCCCGCGCTGTCTGACGGGCGGGAGATCTCCGGGCCGTTCCCGGGCCAGGTGCCCAGGACGGATGAGATCCGCCTGCAGTCGGCGCTTGGCGTCCTGGAGGAGCTGCGCGGCCACGACTTCTACGTGACGACAAAGCTGGATGGGACCTCGGCGACCTTCTTCCGGCCGTTCGAGGGCGAGCTCGTGGCCTGCTCGCGCAACTGGGCGCTGGCACGCGGCGCGTCGCATCCGGCGTGGCGCATCGCGGACAAGTACGCGCTCGACACCGTCCTCCCGGCGGGCTTCGCCGTGCAGGGCGAGCTGTGCGGCCCTGGCATCCAGAAGAACCGCCTGGGCCTCACCGAGGTGGACCTGTTCGTGTTCAGCGTTCACGACACGCGCACGGGGCGCTACCTGGACCACGCCGGGCTCATCGCGTTCTGCGCCGAGCACAAGCTGCGCACCGTCCCGGTGGAGCACGTCGTCACGGGTGACGCCGCCCGGACGTTCGACCATGGCCTCGAGCACTACCTGAAGCTGGCCCAGGGCTTCTACACGGGCACCCGCAACCGCAAGGAGGGCATCGTGGTGCGGCCCCTGACCGAGTGCCACTCGCCCACGCTCGGCGGCAGGCTGTCGTTCAAGGTCATCAACAACGACTTCCTGCTCAAGGACGAGGACTGAGAACAGGGGCAGCGGAGCAGGACCCGCCAGGTTTCGTGGACAGGTGGGTCTGACATCCGAGGTTGGTGCGTGGAACCCGCTGAAAAAGGCCACGCGAGAGCCCCGGGAATGTCAGACCCATTGGGTATTTCTTGCGCATGGCCGCCCGAGGGGGGGCCAGGAAATCTCACGCCACGCTCAGGCCCTACCTGAGACGGCACACATCCAACCTGGAGCATCACGCCATGGCCAAGACCACCGCCGCCGCCCGTAACCGTTCCGCCGAGCAGACCAAGACCGCCTTTGAGGAGCTGGCCCGGAAGAGCCGCAACAAGCCCGTGGTCTCCGCCAAGGAGCAGGAGGCCCGCCAGTCTCACGCCCGGAACGTCCTCACGGATGTGTCCGGCCTCACGGCGGAGTCGGCCGTCAAGAAGGTCACCGAGGCGGGCCTCACCATCAACAAGACGCTGGCGGGCATCAACGAGCAGGTGATGTCGCTGGTGGAGGAGTTGAAGAAGCTCGACGAGGCCATCCAGCTCAAGAACGGGGAGCTGGCGGAGCTGCACGGCAAGGACATCGCCGCGAGCGCCATCGACGTGCTGGTCGCCGAGTACGACCGGAAGAAGGAGGAGCTGCAGGCGGAGATGGAGCGGCTCCAGAAGGAGATCGCCGACACGCGCACGAAGTTCGCCACGGACCTGGCGGCGGAGCGGGACGCGGCCGAGCTCGCGCGCAAGCGGGCCGAGGAGGAGTACGCCTACAGCAGCCAGCAGCAGCGCAAGAAGGAGCAGGACGCCTTCGCCGAGCAACTGCGCCAGCAGGCCGCCGCCGAGCGCGACCGCAAGGAGAAGCTGGAGAAGGACTGGGCCACGCGCGAGGAGAGCCTGAAGCAGCGCGAGAAGGAGCTGGAGGATCTGCGCAAGCAGGTGGCGGACTTCCCGGCGGTGCTGAAGAAGGAGACGGACGCGGCGGCGGCCATCGCGGGCAACCGGGTGAAGTCCGAGTGGGAGCTGAAGTACACGCTGGCCCAGAAGGACGCCGAGACGGCGCAGCGGGTGGCGAGCATGGAGATCGCCTCGCTCAAGGAGACGAACACGAAGCAGGCGCAGGCGCTGCAGACGCTCCAGACGGAGCTGGCCGAGGCCAAGCGTCAGGTGCAGGCCATCGCGGAGAAGGCGCTGGAGTCCGCCTCGGGTGCGCGCGCACTGGCCGAGGTGCAGGGCGTCATCGCCAACCGCGACTACAGCAAGAGCAAGTAGTCCCGCGCTAGGATGCGGGCGGACATGGCATCAAACTCCGCCCGCCCCTTGCCGCGCCTGCGGTGGCTGCTCGCACCGCTGATGCTTCTCACGCTCACCGGCTGCTTCGACCTCCTCCAGGAAATCTGGCTCCTTCCGGATGGCTCGGGACGCGTGGTGTTCGACGTGGGCCTGCCGAAGTCGTTCCTCGACCTCGCTCGGACGAAGGGAATGGATCCACTCCAGGAGCTGCGCGCGGCAGCCAAGGCCACCGAGGAGGACCTCAAGAAAGACCCGGACGTGACGAAGTTCGAGTTCCGGGAGTACGAGCAGGATGGGCAGCAGCACCTCGTGTACGACTTGACGGTGAAAGACATCACCCGGCTGGGCGAGTTGCAAAAGCGGGCGATGGAGCACAACGCCTCGGCGAAGCAGGGAAAGAAGGAGCTCGCCTTCCACGTTGAGCGTCGCGGGTTCGGGGAGTACGTCTTCGTCCAGCGATTCGGAGAGCCGAAGGACCCGTCCGGCACGACGAACGGGACGAAGAATCCCTCGGAGCAGGCAGCCCGAGATATCGGAGCGCAGCTCGCGCGGGCGCTGCTCGGCAACCACTTCTACATCGTCCGCGTGCACGGACAATCCATCACGGAGACCAACGGCACGCTCAACGAGAAGAAGGACACCGTGGAATGGAAGTACAGCCTGGTGGACCTGGCGGACGAGGCCCAAACGGGCACGGAGCTGCGAGCGGTGGTGCAGGCGGGACCTCCGCTCTGGCTGTGGCCGGTGGTGCTGGGCGTGCCGCTGCTCGTGCTGGCGCTGGCGGTAATGGCCGCGCGGCGGCAGCGGGCCCGGCGCTCCATCTGATTGCGCATGCTCCCTCTCCCTTTGGGAGAGGGCGGGGGGTGAGGGTCGTCACCCACGTGAGCCACCGAGCCGCAGACCCCGGGGAACCACGAGCCACTCGACGAGCTCGAACAAACAGCTGACGAGCAACGCGAGCACCGCCGCGGGCACGGCGCCCTGGAGGATAAGCGCTGTGTCATCCAACCGAATGCCGGTGAGAATGGGCTGCCCATAACCCCCAGCGCCGATGAGGGCCCCCAGGGTCGCAGTGCCCACGTTGATGACGGCGGACGTCTGGATACCTGCGAGGATGGACGGAGCCGCCATGGGCAGCTCCACCAGACGCAGGCGCGCGCCGGGAGGCAGACCCAGGGCTTCAGCGGACTCACGCACCTCCGGAGGGATACCCGAGAGCCCCGCGGCGGTGTTCCGGATGATGGGCAGCAGGCTGTAGAGGAACAGCGCCACGATGGCGGGCCGCGCGCCGATGCCCAGCAGCGGAATCATGAACACCAGCAGGGCCAGCGAGGGCACCGTCTGGATGATGCCCGCCAGCGCGAGCACCCCCTTGCCCAACCTCGGCCTGCGCGCCACCAGCACGCCCAGGGGCACAGCGACCCCGATGGCCGCGAGCAACGACAGGCCCACGAGGAACAGATGCTCACGCGTGTGGCGCCACAGACTCGCAAGCACACTGTCACCGCGCACCGTCACCGTCATACCGAGCTCGCGCTCCAGGAACGAAGCCGCGACCTGGCGCTCGGGGACGCGCTGCAACTTCGCCCGGGCGTTGAGCTCCACCATCTCGGGCTCGGAGATGCGGCCCTCCAGCCGCCCGAACGCCGCCACCACCTCCGGGGCACGCGCGTCCAGGTCGGCACGGAAGAGGAGCACGGCGTCGTATGCGGGGAAGTGCCGGAGGTCATCCTCCAGAACGCGCAGGTGGTAGTACGCGATCTCCGCGTCGGTGGAGTACAGGTCGGTCACCTGGATGGCGCCGCTCTCCAAGCCCCGGTAGGCCAGGTCATGATCGAGCCCACGCACCTCCCGCTGGGGCAACGCATAACGCGAGCGCAGCGCAGGCCAACCATCCGCCCGGTCCATGAACTCGTTGCTGAAGCCGAAGCGCAGCTCCGGGTGCTGACGCAGGTCCGAGAGGGTCCGGATACCCAGCCGCTCGGCCTCGGCCTCCTTCATGCCCAGCGCGTAGGTGTCATTGAACCCCAGCGGCGCGCTCATGCGCAGCCCCTCGGCAGCGAGCGCCTGACGCAGTGCCTCGTCATCGGGCAGCGGACGACCCGCGAAGATTTCCTGGCGCAGCGTGCCGGTGTACTCGGGATAGACGTCGATCTCCCCGCGCCGCAGCGCCTGCCACAGCACCTGGGTGCCCCCGAGCTCGCGCCGGTGCTCGGCCCGAGCGCCGGTGCTCCGGGCGAGCTGCGTCACCATGTCTCCGAGGATGACGGACTCGGTGAACTTCTTGGAGCCCACACGCACGCCAGGCGCCTCCGAGGACGAGCCGGAGCACGCGACGAGCACGAGCAACAGGCACGCACCGAGCCACCTCATGACAGGCGCCCCTCGAAGGTCAGGCGCTGGGCCTGAAAGAAACGGGTGACGAAGGGATCCGCGGGAGCACGCTCCAGCTCGGCGAGCGAGCCTTGCTGGACGATGCGGCCCTCGCGCATCAGCACCACATGGTCGCCGAGGAAGGCGCCCTCGGCCAGGTCATGGGTGACGAGCACCACCGTCTTCCCGAGCCGGGCGAAGATGTCGCGCAGGTCGCCCTGAAGCTCGTAGCGAATCATGGGATCCAACGCGCCGAGCGGCTCGTCGAGCAGCAGCACATCCGGGTCGAGCATCAGCGCTCGCATCAAACTGACGCGCTGGCGCTGACCTCCGGAGAGCTGGCCGGGGTAGCGGTCGAGGGCGTCCGAGGGGAACCGAGTCAGCTCGACGAGCTCGCGCAGCCGGGCGTGGATCCGCTCCTCGGACCACTTCAAGTAGCGAGCCATGAGGGTGGCATTGCCCTCGGCGGTGAGGTGCGGGAAGAGTCCACCCCCCTGGAGGGTATAGCCCATGTGCTGGCGGGCGGTGAGCAGGTCCTCGTCGCGCAGGGGCTGTCCCCGGAAGAGGACGCGACCGGAGTCGGGCCGGAGCAGCCCGTTCATCAGGCGCAGCAGCGTGGACTTGCCACAGCCGCTCGGGCCGAGGAGGACCGTGGTGCGCGCCTCGGGCAGACGCAGCTCGAGCGGATGGAGTGCCCACGTGTCACCGAAACGCTTGGAGACTCCCTCGAGCTCGAACACCGAACGCCCTCCTCTCGCATTGCCCTCGCGTCCAATCCCTCTACACGGGGGAGAACATCCCGCAACATCTCCAGTCCTCGAGGGTCGTATTCCGTAAACCCGGGCTGAGGCCGCGGGGAATGCGAGCTTGCCTGGATATTGCGTGATCTCCACCTTCGCGCGGCCCGAGCAATCCCCAGCGGGCTCCCCAAGGCGGAGACGTCATGCCCCCGAAACGAATCCTTTCCATTCTGTATGTCTTGTTGTTGGCCCTCCCCCTGGCAGCCCGAGCGCAGACCAGCCCGCGCGCGGTCAGCATCCGCATCCAATGCGAGCTCAGGGAGGTCAGTCAGACGGGCGCGACCTCGGTTCGTGATTGCCAGAGCCTCTTCGGCTGGTTCGAGGGCCGGCTCGACTGGCGCAGTGGCGGCACAGTGGGCGACGACGCCTCGGGCACGCTGCTGTACTCGGAGATCGGCCGCTTCTACGCCACCCACTCCTTCGACGGCGAGGTGCTCGTCTACGCGGATGGCAACGGCGTCTCCGAGGACTTCCAGCAGCGCTACCTCACCCCGAGCGAGCACAACGTCCTGACGGCACCAGATGTCCGGGTCGTGCTCTACGCGCGCAAGCGGGACGACTACGTGCTGCTCACGGATCAGCGGTTCATGCCAGTGGCCAGCGCGGCCTGGGCCCGGTACGCGGAGGAGGCGATGCGCTTCTCGGGCGAGCTGCGCGGTGACGTGCAGGGGCCGCAAGAGGGCACGCGGGTGGTGGGCCTCCAGAACGTCCCCGTGTCCGAGTCCGCGCCGAGCCTCGGACAGCAACTCCGCTTCGATGGGAGCCAGTGGGCGCCGTCCTCGCTCACCGGCTCGGATGTCCCGGGCGGCAGCGGCCACTACATCCAGAACCAGGATGGCGCGCCGCAGGATGCTCGGTTCTCCATCAGCGGCACGGCGAGCGTCGGAGCCCTCCAGGTGGGCGGAGGCACCACGCTCCAGCGGCTGCAGATGGGCACGTTCGTGCTGAACCCGCCCGGTCGGTGTGGCGGCTACCCCGTGGTGAAGTGCAACTACACCTACTCGTTCTGGTTCCCGAAGACGTTCTCGTCGCCCCCCACCGTCCTCGCCTCACCGCGCAGCGAGTGCTGGGACTGCTCGGACACGTTCAACGTCACCGTCCGGAGCGTGACGAACAGGGGGTTCGACGTCGTGGTGACGCGGACCGACCCGAACCGAGCGGGTGGAGACTGGGGCCAGTCCCTGCGGATCGACTTCCTGGCCGGGAACTGAGGCGGAGACGCGGATGAACCTGGGTCGCTCCATCTGGATGCTGGCGTCCGTGGCGCTGCTCGCCGTGGGCGTACTGCTCGGAGTCCACGTGTATCGCCTGGAGACGCGCCTGGCCTCGCTGGAGGCAAGTGCCGCCGGAGCCGGAGCGACAACGCCTCCGGAGGGACAGGCGCGAGCATCGCCCGTCAAGCCAACTGGGCGACTCTTGCGGCTCGATGACGAGGCGGCGCGGCAGCTCTCTCGACGACTGGGGGGAGAGCTGGGCCTCGGACAGGAGCGAGTGGAGAAGCTCACCCGACTCCTGATGGCCTTCCACCTGCGCGAGGCACTGGCGAGCGCGAGGGCCCAGGGAGAGGACGTGTCCGAATCGGCGGCGAGCTACCCCGAGTTGCTACAGGGAGACCTGAAGCAGGAGCTCCTCGAGCTCCGGCTCACCGAGGCCCAGCTCGCCGCGCTGTCTCGGGAGACGCCGGGGATTGAGGAGCTCCTCTCGCGGGAGTGAAGCACCCTCTCCCTCTGGGAGAGAGCGGGGGGTGAGGGTCGTCACCTACCCGAGCCGAGGGCCTGAGGAGACCACGTTCTCCCCGGGCCGTCCCGAGGGCGCGGCGAGAGCCTGACTGCCGGCAGGCCCCGCCGCGTCCGGAAGGAACAGGGCCTCTGCGCGCAGCACCGGCAAGCCGCGCGGCTGCTGCTGAAGGAAGGCGATGAGCTTCTCGCGCACGATGCAGCGCAGGTCGAACGCCTTGCCCGCGTCCGCGGCGCTCACCAGTGCGCGCAGCGTCATGGTCCGCTCGCTGCAGTTCGTCACCTGCACCGCCTGGGCCCTGCCGTCCCACAGCTCGCGGCCCTCGTTGTGAAGGATGCGCACGAGCTCGGCGCGCACCGCGTCCACGTTCGTCTTGTAGTCCGCGTACACCTCCACAGTGCCGAGCAGCTCCGGGGACACCTTGCTCCAGTTCTGGAAGGGCTTGTCGAGGAAGTGGCTCATCGGCACCACCAGCCGCCGCAAGTCCCACACCTTCACCACCACGTACGTGAGGGTAATCTCCTCAATCCACCCCCACTCGTTCTCCACGATGACGGTGTCGCCGATGCGCACCGGCTGGGTGATGGAGAGCTGAATGCCGCCGAGCAACGTGGAGATGGACTTCTGCGCCGCGAGGCCGATGACGAGACCCGCGATACCTGCGGAGGCGAGCAACGACACGCCCACATTGCGCACCGCCTCGAACTGCAACAGCAGCAGAGAGATGGCGATGACATAGGTAGCCGCCTCGATGATGCGCCGCATCACCACGAGCTGGGTGCGCAGGCCCCTCGCCCGCCCCACGTCCGCGCCGGACTCGCTGACCACCTTCTGCTCGATGAAGCGGGCGGACAGCTTGACGAAGCGCAGGACGAACCACGCCACCGCCACCAGGGCCAGCGAGTGCGCGACCACGTCCACGCCACGCTGCGCCGGAGGCGGGAGCAGCAACGCCCGCGAGCCCAGGGCCCCGAGCACCGCGAAGAGGGCGTAGCGCACCGGGCCCTCGCCGGCCGCGAACACCTGATCATCCCAGCCGGACTTCGTCAGGCTCGCAGCGTGCTTGCCCAGGCGCAGACTCCACTGCTCCAGCACCCGGCTCGCCAGCGCCGCCGCGCCCACCCAGAGCACGAGCCCCAACCACTGCCACAACTCCAAAATCCAAAACGGGCGAGCGAAGAGGAAGGGAGGGAGCACCTCCAACATCGGCGAGCCGTGCTCCTCGAAGAGCGCATCAATGGCGCGCACCGTGTCCTCACTGAACACCCAGACGGGAACCCCCTCGGGCCCACTGACCTTGCGCAACCGGATGTCCCGCTGCCCCTGGCCGAGCGGAACCTGCCCAATGGTGTCGTAGAGGGCATCCGCTGGGTCTCCCTGCGGCTCCTGGCTGATGCGTGAGAAGTCGAACCACAGCATGCGGTCCACCACGAACATCAGCCGCTGGGCGAGCCGCTCGCCCTCGACCCGCTGCTTCTCCTTGGGCAGGTGAGACAGCCACAGGTAGTGCGGCATGCGCGCGACATCCCGTGCGTGCGTGGCGTCCAGAAAACCCGCCACGGTGGCCGAAGGGGTGCGACGATCCACCTCGGGCGGCGGCTCACCGAGTCCTTCATTGAGCGCAAAACCGGTGGAAGGGGCCACCAGCAGGAGCAGCGACAGGAGGACGAGGTATCGATGAGTCATGAGGCCCGCTTAAACTAATTTGACCTCAAAATAAACCCCAGAAGAGCAAGGCCGTCTGCACTGGAAGGAAGGAGGGTTACGCATGCCCCCTCTCCCTCTGGGAGAGGGCGGGGGGTGAGGGTAGTCGTCACACGGAGACAACCGAGTGCCGAGACACGCGACTCACCGTGAACACGGGACTGCGGAGCAAGCGCCCCACAGTCCGCGACCAGCGCGTCGAGCCGAGGACTCAAGCGCCTCGAACTCCGAGCGCCGGGAGCCGCCCGCCGGAGCCACATAATAGACACAGGCATACCCCTCGCGCGCGAGCAGGGCATTCACCTCGCGACCATCCACGGACACATACGCGAGCAGCCGCCCATAACGGTCGGTACACGCCTCGCCGTACTCCAGCCGCACGTTGCGCCCCTCGACGAGGGAGCGGTTGAAGTCACGGGCCTCGGAACCAAAACACTCGTGCTTGCCGCCCGTGCTCTCCGGGGTGTCAACGAGCAGGTAGCGCACGCGCTCACCGCTCTGGAGCACGAGCGTGTCACCATCGACGACCCTCGACACCACACCAGCGCCCGGGCCACAGGCGGACTCCGAGCCGCACGCGCACAGGACGATGAGCACCAACCCGAGCGCCACGAAGAGCACCCGCCAGCCACTCACGGGACGCATGGACGGTTCTCCGCGCCGGGGGTGCCCCAATCACCCAGACCAAAACGAAAATCCTTGGGCGTCAGACAGAAGCTCTCCGCCGCATCGTTGCGCGTGGGGTCCCTGCGAGCCGGGTCGAGCTGCCGGGACACACCGGGAGTCGCGGCGCTCGTCCAGGACACCTCGTCGAGCAGGGTGTCATTCAGAAACAACCGGAGCGCATGAGCCCCCTCGCTGTTGCTCAAGCCAAACGAGAAGGTCCCCAGCACGGAGGGCAATCCCCCGTTGGCAGCGGACTCGACACTCCGCGCGAGCACCGCATAGGTCCCCGCCCTCACCTCCAGGCACCGCGAGTCACCGAACAAGGTCCGGCCACTCCCCTCGTTCGCGAGCGTCACGCCATTGAGGTCCACATCGCGAAGGGCATACACCTCCACCCACTCCCCCGAGCTATCCGCAACAGCCTTCGGATCCGCCATGACCTCGGTCAGGAGCACGTCACCCGGACGCGGACGAGACAAGCTCCGGACCGTCCCCGTGCGCGAGGACAGACACGTGTTCGCAGGCACGCCCGCATCACCAGACACCCCACCATCCGAGCCCTCGAGTGGAGTCACGCAGGCCGGGTTCGCGGCGCCGGGGCTCATCCGAGTGCCGCCGTCCGACGC
This sequence comes from Archangium minus, assembly GCF_044360475.1. NCBI lineage: Bacteria > Pseudomonadati > Myxococcota > Myxococcia > Myxococcales > Archangiaceae > Archangium > Archangium minus. The sequence continues at coordinate 1,233,346 of NZ_CP043494.1, read as the reverse complement.
AGGAGGCGCATCACACCACCGGCTCGGCTCATCATTGTCTGTCGAATCCGGGACGAGCCGCCCGTCGTAGATCCGCCCTACTCCGGAACGAATCGGCCCCGAGTAGCGCACCTCGTCCACGACAACGTCTCCACAGCGCAAGCCGACGAGCCCGCCCGAGTTCCCCAGGGAGCCCAGGGTATCGCCGTACGAATGACGCACATGGGCAGGAAGCACATCCGAGCGCACGTCCCCGAGCACCACATAGCCCCGCGCCTCCACGGGCACGGAGGACTCGAAGAGGTACGCCCGCTCCTGCGAGCCATCCGCACGAGCCGAGTAGAGCAAGAGCCCCTGCAGATCCACCGCCGAGCGCCCAGGGTTGTGAAGCTCCATCCACTCCTGCCCGGTGTCTGTGCCCTCGGGGTCTGGCAGGAGCTCGGTGATGACAACGTCTCCAGGCCGCCACCCCTCACAGGCGGGCTCCACGCCACCGAGCGACAGGTCACAGGCGCCACTCACGAACACCAGGGGCAAAGCAAGACAACAAAGAGGTAAGACATTCTTCAAGGTCGACTCCATGGAAAACGACCTTCCAGCTCCAGCCGGAAGAGGTGTTGAGGGGGCTCGGGAGGAGTGCGCGACCCCACGGGAGCCTTCAGGTCCAGCGCGAGCTCGTACCGAGCACGAAGGCCAGGCCCACGCTCAAGCGCCCAGGCCACCTCCAGCGAGGTGCGCAGCGTCTGCGTGAGTCGGGTGTTCTCCGAGAGATCCTCGTCCTGCCAGCTCGCGCGCCCGTGCAGGCGCAGCGACGGCAGCGGTCGGAAGAGAACATCCAGCAGGGCCCGGCCGTCCTGCTGAAAGCTCTCAGGGCGCTGACGAGTCCCGACCCACGTGTGCTGGAGTTGCACGGCCAGCGCCAGACTCTCGACGGGCTCGAACCGCACCCGGCCTGCGAAGCGGTACTGCTCGCCGACACAGGTCGCGTCTCCCGCGAAGCACAGCCCGGGCCCGTTCTGGCCGAGGTCCTTGTTGCGATGCTCCACCCACACCGAGGGCTGGAGCTCCGGCACGCCCACGAAGTCCACTCGGGCGGAGGTCTCCAGGTGAGCAACGCCGGACAACTCGCTCCCGGGAGGCTGCGTCCACACATCCACCCGCCCTGACAGGCGCCACGCACCGTCCGCTGTCCGGTGGAGGTAGCGCAGCCGAGCCCCCAGCTCATTGCTCGCGCGCAAACCCTCGGACTCATCGGGGCCCGAGACGGCCCGGCTGTAGGGGTTGTCGAAGTCGCGCCCGTAGTAGCGCAGCGTCAGCTCCAGCTCCCGGCGCTTGTCACCGAGCACGGTGCGCTGGACGGCGCCGAAACCACCCCCTGCCCCGGACGAGCCCGAGAAGCCACGCGCGCCCTCGAAGAAGAGGTCCACCGGACCGGCGCCCCACGCGGCATCCACCCCCACCGCGCCAGGAGCACCGCCCCCGGGGTAGCGGGCACTCTCCTTGAAGTCGAGCGACACACCCTCCACCGCCCACACCGGCCACGCGCCCCAACCCGTCAGCCCCAGGCGGGCGCGCGGAGAGAAGCCCACGGTGACATGGCCACCTCCGGCCAGCTCGTGGAAGACATCCGGCAGGGTGCGAGAGACAAAGCGCGCGGCTCCCGGTACCTGCGTCCCAGGGAGCACAGCGAGCACGTCCGGAGCCTCGCGGGTCTTCGTATCGAACAGCTCGTACTGGGAGAGGTCGCGCGACTGGTACGAGCCAAATCCCGTGAAGGACAGCGCCACGCCCTCCACCTGCCCGTGGACGGTGCCCACCACGCCACGAAAGCCCTCCGTCCACCCGAAGTCCGGAGTGACGCGCCCCTGCTCACTCGCATCCAAGCAGGCCCCCGTCCCCGTCAGCATGCAGCGCCGCTCGGAGCCACCAGGCGCGCGGAATCCATCGTCGGGCACGAAGCCGTCGGGAGCGGGCTGACCCGTGGTGTCGAGGGTGAGCCGCTGCCCGAACCCCAGCCGGTACGTCCCCACCAACACCGAGGCGTGCTCGCCCTCCCATCGCACGTGGAGCTTCGGCACTTGGAGCGCCGCACGGGGAAGCTCAGCCACCAGGGCCCGGCGGCGCACGTCATAGCGCACGGCGTCCAGGCGACGCCGAGTGAGTGAGAGCACGCCTCCACCTCGCAGCCCCAGCGGCCCATCGACCCGAGCCTGGAGCAGCACCGGAGGCACCAACGCATCCGCCGCGCCATACGCGCTCAGCAGGCGAACACGACCGGAGAGCGTCCCCTCCCCTCCCACCTCCGAAAGGAAGGGCCGCAGCCGACGAAGCGCCTCATCGGTGAGCACCCCAACCTCCACGAGGTCCTCCGGCGCGAAGAAGCCCCCTACCCTCTCGCGGTACGTGAGGAGCGCATCCACCTGAGCCCACGTCAGGCCCGGCAGCGCATACAGCGCCTCACGTGAGGCAGTGCGCAGCTCCACACCGGTGCGCAGCAACTCCCGCAGTGTCTCGAAGTCCGCCTCCGAGAGGACACCGTCCTCGAACAGCGCGCGGAGGTCCGTCTCGTCTTGAATGGAGAGCTCGACCTCGTAGGGCTCGGCACGCGCGTCCGGAGCGACGAGGAGAAAACCGGTCATCAACAAAGCAAGCAGGCAGGCACGTCGCACGGCGCGGGCGCCTTGCACGAAGGAGACCAACGAGGACACCTCGGGGACCCCACCTGCGAGGTGTCCCGGACGGGGACAGCCCATCCAGGACACGGACCGGGGCATGGGGGAGTTGGCCGAGACCGCGGGGCTGACTATCGTTCGAGCTCCGCCGTTCTCCGGCGCCCCCGCCCATGGGTCACGTCCACATCATCCGAGACTTCTACTCTCCGCAGGAGGGCTTCACCCGCACCGTGCGCATCTACACGCCGGACGGGTACGACCAGGCCCCCCACCACGCCTTCCCTGTACTCTTCATGCACGACGGGCAGAACGTCTTCGCGCATGCCGAGTCAGCGGTCTTCGACACCTGGTGTGCCAACCACGTGGTGGAGAGCATGGTGGGCGAGGGCCGGGCAGAGCCGTGGCTCATCGTGGGCATCGACTCGGGCCCGGGGCGACTTGAGGAGTACACCCCCTGGGACGAGCCGCGTGGCAACGTGCGTGGCCGGGGCGATGCCTACGCCCGCTTCGTCGTCGAGACGCTCAAGCCGTACATCGACAACATCTACCGCACGCGCCAGGGCGCCGAGTGGACGGCCATCATGGGCTCGTCGCTGGGCGGGCTGATGTCGCTGTACCTCGGCTGGAAGTACCCCGAGGTGTTCGGCCGCATCGGCGCGCTGTCCCCTTCAGTGATGTGGAGCGAGTACCAGCTCTTCCGGAACTGGAAGAACCACACCCGGCGCTGGTCGCGCATCTACCTGGACGCGGGGGCGGAGGAGTGGATCAACCCCGGCGGCGTCCCGATGCCCTACGGCGAGGCCACACGGGACTTCTACTTCCACCTCAAGCAGCTCGGGTACGCAGACCACGAGCTGGCGCTGGTGCTCGAGCCGGGCGGGCTCCACCACGAGCGTGACTGGCAGCGGCGGCTGCCGTTCGCGATGAACTGGCTGCTCGGATGAAGGGGTGCGGTTGCGTCCCCGCGAGGTAAAGCAGGAAGACCGGATGGTCTTCGTCCAAGTGGTGGAGGGGCTGCTCCGGTACGGAGTCGGTGGACGGGTGACGCTTCGCCTGCGCGAGCGGTTGCGACAGGTGGGTCTGGACCTGGACCGGCCGCTGCTGCCGGCCTACCCGGTGGACCAGTGGAAGTACTGCCTGCACATCATCATCGAGGAGATGTACCCGGGCATGCCGCGAGAGGAGGCCTTCGGCCTGTTGGCGGCGGCGCACCTGGAGGGCTACGGCCGGACCCTGATGGGGCGCGCCCTGCTGCGGCTGTTGCGGCTGCTCGGCCCGAGGCGCACGGTGCACCAGATGGCCCAGGCGCTGAGGACCTCGGACAACTACACAGAGGTACGGCTGACGCAGCTGGAGCCCACCACCTACGAGATGTGGATGAACTCGGTGTTGGAGGCACCGGGCTATGCCGAGGCCCTCTTCGTGAGCTTCCTGCGGGTGAGCGGCGCGGAGGAACCCCGGGCGAACATCGTGCGCAAGGAGGGAGAGGGCACCATCTACCTCCTCACCTGGAAGGAGCGCTGAGAGCGCCCCGGAAGAGCGTCAGGTCGCCTGGATAAGCCGAATGGCCTCGTGCATGGCGGCGAGGTCCTTGTGGCGGGTGAGGTACATCTCGTTGCCCATGGCGCTGTGGTAGACGGCGGGCATGTCGCGGTGAAGCAGGAGCGCGTCGCCGAGCTTCGCCACCAGCTCCGCGTGGGAGTAGCGATAGCGGCGAGTGGCACGCCGGGCGATGTGGCACACGTGGTACTTCGGCGTGTAGCGGAAGTCGCGCAGGTCATCGCCGGTGAGGAGACGGGCCCACAGACGGTACACGTCCATGTCGCACGTGTAGTTCATCATGTCCGTCATGAAGCCGCCGGGGGGACGCAGGTTGGCCTCGAGGGCGACGTAGCTGCCATCGGAGAGCCGGAAGAACTCGAGGTGGAACCAGCGCTCGCGCAGACCGAGCGCGGCCACGGCGCGGCGGCCGAGCACATCGAGGGCAGGAGGGACCTCGGTGAGGCTCCAGAAGGAGATGTCACGCTGCTCGAGGACCACCTCCATGACACCATCGCTGTACTCGTGGCTGAGGCGGAAGACGATGTTGCCCTCGCGGTCCACGAGCCCGTCATAGGTGACGATGGCGCCACGCACGAAGGCCTGGGCGACGTAGTTGTGGAGGGGCTCGGAGAGGGCGGCATCGACCTCGGCGTTGGAGGAGACCTTGAAGGTGCGAGCGGCGCCGACCCCGACGTCGGGCTTGAGAACGAGCGGGTAGCCGACGTTGCGAGCGAAGGCCTTCACACCGGCGGCGTCCTTGACGGGGATGCCATCGGGATGAGGGACGCCGGCCTGCTTGAAGACGTCGTGCATGCCGAGCTTGGTGCGCAGACGGGCGATGTCGGCGGGCTGCAGACCGGGGACGTGGAAGTCCTCACGGAGACGGGCCTCGACCTCGAGCCATGTCTCGTTGAGCGAGTCGATGCGGTGGATGCGACCGTGGCGCCAGGTGAGATAGCCGGTGGCGCGCAGGAGGGCATCGTAGTCGTTGAGGTTGGGGGTAAAGAAGTACTCGGAGAGGGACTCGCGGAGCTCGTGGCGGAGGGAGTCGTAGGGGGAGTCGCCGATGCCGAGGACAGAGACACCGCGCTCGCGCAGGGCGGTGACGAAGTGGAAGAACTGAGGGGGGAAGTGGGGGGAGATGAAGACGACGTTCATAGGTGGGCTCGGGAGGGCCTCCTGCGCGACGAACCACCATAGCGCGCCCGGGGACGGAGCCCATTTCCAGGTCGAGCGCGAGTAAGAACCGCGACACTCGCAAAGAGCCCCCTCTCCCTTCGGGAGAGGGCTGGGGTGAGGGTAACTCGCCTCTCAGGTTGAGCCTGTGAAAGCCCCCTCTCCCTCTGGGAGAGGGCTGGGGTGAGGGTCTACCCCAAGTAAAACCCTACCGCCCGAGGAACACGGAGAGTGCCACCTGGACAGTAGGCCCCCACATGGTCCACCAGTCACCTCCTGGAATGGGGGCGAGACTTCGGGGCAAACAAGAGCCCCAGGAGCCGAGCAGGCAGGAAGGCGAGCGAGGAGCGAGCATGAAGGACGAGAAGGAGTCCGAGTCGAGCTGGGAGGAATCGGAGCGATTGGGGCCGTACGAACTGCATGAGCAGGTGACGCAGGCCGCACCGGACCGGGGAGAGCTCTACCGAGCCACGCACGAGACGAGCGGGGCAACAGCCCTGGTGCTCAAACCCACCGGGGACGAGGACGACAAGACTCGACCGAAGGACTGGCAGGCGCGCTGCGTCTCCTCGAGCTCACCCAGCTACCTCGCCGTGGAGGTGGAGCACACTCCGTGGTCGGTATCCCCGGACAGACACTCAGCGGAGGCGCTGGTGTTCATGTTCGAGGACCTGCGCGAAGCAGTGAGACGGATGGCCCAACACATCCCCACGGCCGACGAACCTCACCCCAGGTGGCGCCTGAGACTCGCCCTGGCGAGTGCTGCCGTAGCGTGCGCCCTGGTCTTCGCTCTGGCCACCATGTCGCGACCACCAGAAGGCCCGAACTCCGAGTCGATCGCCGCGCTAACGCCCATGAGCCTTGAAGAGGTACCGACGGACACCGAAATGCCCTTCGAAGGAATCTCGCTCATAGACAACAGGGACGGAGGGTCTATTGAGTTCCTTGCCCGTCCCCTACCGAGCAAACCCTACAAGGGGCAGAAGCGACCTCCCTGCACCCCCCGTATCGAGGTGGAGATCATGGGAGGCTGCTGGGTGCCGCACGAACTGAAGGCACCATGCCCGGAGGCACTGCACGAGTATCAGGGCAAGTGCTACACAATCGCAGTCAGCGCCCAGCCACCGCCCCAAGCGATCGGACAGTGAGTAGTGCTGGACCATCCCGGAGGAGGAGGAAGTAGAACCAATCGAGTGAAAGCCGCCGCTACCGCGACCGAAAGCACCTGGAACTGCCCACGCACGACAGAGACTGACTGCGGGCGCCCCTGATTCGCCGAATCCAGGACGAGGCTATCGAGCCACTGTCAATTCAGGAGAGAGAGCTTCCAGCGTATCCGGAGGGCTGTCTCATCCAGGTTCCTTTCCGCTCCATGTCTCACGGACTTCAAGTTCGACTGGTGGAGCCCCAGCAAGGCAGGATGATTCCGATACGCACTTCGGACAAATATCTTTTTTGATTTTGCCTCTATGCCCCAGAGGTGTTGATCGAACGCCCAGTGATGGGTTCGGCAGAGCGGAAGCGCATTGCCTGGCGAGTCGGCACCTTGGTCACGAACTTGATGGATATGGGCAATTTCGCACTCATAGAGGTCCTCTTGCGTCCCGAGGCTCATCCCACACGCGGCGCATGATGGCCCCCAGAGAGCGAGAACCACCGGCCTCAGCTTCTGGTCACGTATCACCCGGTGAATTTGCTGTAGCATTCTCTGCTGCTCCTCGATTTCGAAGCTTCGGAACAGCTCGAGGAGTTGCGATTCATCAGCCGAGCGGGTGCGAGTCCTGGACCCTGGCAGCTTGGAGTTCAACCTTTCGTAAAAATCCAGTAAGTCAGGCCAGTTATTGCTCGGGCCGCCTCTCGCCCAGCGCCGATTCTGTTGACCGGGTGGCCAGCTCACTTCAATGCGTTCATCTACTGGGAAACAAGTGACCTCATCGGAACGAGCGAAGCCGTTGGTCCAGCCATCTTTTCCGTCTGTTTTCCAAGATAGATCACGGAAGATAGCAACGACGCGGTGCTTGTTGTCGCGTGGGTCCTTGGCCACGAAAACAGCATCGAGCTTTTCTACATTGATTGCGCCCCGACCCAAGCCGCAATAGTGGAGACCGTCATTCTGGACGAAAAGGCGTTCATCAGAGGCGCCGTACTTCGCGAATCTCTTGGTCTTGAGGTACCGGAAGTTTCCCATGGGTATCTCTGTTCCGTCGTATCGCTCCGTCCATACGACATTGACGAAAAGCACAGATGGCTTCATGTGTTTACCTCCATCGTCCAGTTGACTGCTGTGTGCTTGACCTTCGAGAGGGAGCTCCCACCCAAGAAGGGTATCAAACGCGTCGTACGGACACTTCGTACGGCTCGCGTCACTCGCCGACCGACTCGGGCTCAGGCCGTTCGATGAGACCTGCTCGGTCGAGCAGCTCGCGCACGCGTGCGGTGAACGTCACGTGCTCGGGGTTGCTCGCTGTCATGAGATTGGGAGAGAGGACGAGAAGCCAGCCCAGCGCCCCTACCGGCTCGATGTGCACGGGAGCGGGCAGCGGCGGCACCATGCCCAGACGGCGCGACAGGTACGTCAGCCAGCCCACCCTCACCTCTCGCTTCCGCTTCTGGATGAGGCGTACCAGCTCGGTCGAACTGGCCATGGCGAAGTCGGGCTCCCACGCTGTGGCCACACTGGTGAGCACCTCGGCCAACACAGAGGCGCACAGAAGTCGCTCCCGCCCCGCCCCCTCTTCGGGCGGATAGAGCAGGCAGGTGTTTCCTGGTCCCGATGGGGAGTATTCACCGCAGTGAAGTTCGACGCGGGTCCGTTCCTTCTTCGCATTCCACACGAACTCGGTGAACCCCAGTTCCTCGATCACTTTTCCATCAGCGTCCGTGCGGTTCATCCCGCGAAGGAACAGTTGCTCCCACTCAGCCACCTCTGGACGGACAGGGTGTCCAGGCAAATCAAGTGGGGCTCCACGTCCCCCCCTGTACCACTGGGCGAACGACGGGTCACATCGCGCCAGCATGGAGAAGAAGACCTCCGCGCGCCGGGCGCACTCCAGCGCCGTCTCCCGACGCGGCCCCCAGTACGCCCCTACGTAGAACCTCTCCGACATGCGTGCTCCGCACCGCACTGGCGGCGTATGGCTGACGGTGATGTTTCCCATCCATTCTCTTCGAAAAGGGCTCGAAGGAAGCCCGCGAATTCCGCTGCGGACGAGGGCTTCGCGCAAGAGGAGCCCACACGAGCACGCGACCTGGGCGGGGCCGAGGTACGATGGCACCTCTTCAGGGAGCGCCTGTGTACGCGCTGGGCACGGCGGCAGGCGGCTGTTCCCGGAAGGGAACGGCTAGCAGCGGCCGGGAGCCTTCGCTTCCGTGGGCCGGGGAGTGCACAATGGGCACTGATTCGTCGCGGACATGGTGGGCGGGACTGCTGCTGACCGCCGTCCTGATGTCCACCGGCTGCGTGTCTCTGACGCCACCGCCCGGCCAGAGAATGAACCTGCCCTACATGCCGCGCGAGGCCGCGGGGCATGCATCGGAGGAAGGGCCCAGCGTCGAGTCTCCGCGCGCCCTCCTCTCCCCTCCGCCACCCCCTTCCGAGCACGAGGCACCGGAACGGTTGCACCGGCACCGGGCCTCTCGTGAGGCCGTGACGGCGGCGGGCACCAGCAACGAGGAGAGGGCTGCAAAGCAGAATGCCCTCGCGGCCCATCTGGCGTTTCGCGGTGCCGTTCTCGACGTGTCGGGCTCCACTCGCCGCATCTCCGGCGAGCTCTCCAGACTCAAGGCCAGCGGGCGGGGCATCACCGGCGGAGCCGCCGGCATCTTCGTCCCCTATGTCAAGTATGGCGAACGTCAACTGCGGTGGATTGACGCCCAGCTCGCCGCCGCCACCCTGCTGGCCAACGCCGCCGCGGAGGTGGATGACCCGGATATGCAGCTCGCCCTGCTGCGCCTCGCCGGCCCACGGCTCGAGACAGCCATGCTCGGATCCATTCTGCTCGCCGCATGGCTCGACTTCCTCAATCTCGTCGACGTCGCACTCAAGCAGTCTCTCTACAGCGTGGAGAGGCTATTCGCCAACATGTACCGCTTGCAGGAGATGCTCGAGCCCTCCATGAAGGAGCTCTCTTCCCTGGACCCGGGACAGGTGGAGGCAGTAGCGAAAGACATCCCCGCGCTGGTAGGCCACCTCACCCGAGAGTTCGCCGCCACCCGTGAAGCCGTACGCAAAGGGGCGGAGAACCTCGAGAAGATTCTGGTGCTCAAGGAAGCCATCGAGGCGGTCACCCTGCTGTCAGCGATGAAGTTCTCGCTGCCCTCGTTGCCGCCATCCGCACCCGCGACACTCGGGCTTGGGCTGGTGGTGGGAGGCGACGGCGTGATGATGGGCACGCGCATTGTCGTGTCCGCCGAATGGGTGGAAATGATGCGCCAATTGGTGCGAGCGGGCGTCATCTCCTTCCCCATCATCAGCGCCGCTGTCCGGATTCAGGCCGGCCAGGTGATAGCGCAGGCTCACGACGAACTGCCCAAGGGAGTGCGCGAGGCGCTGGGCGACGGGCCCGAGGTGCGCGGCATGCGGGTGACGGGCAGAGCGGGGGCTGGCATGAACGAGCCTCCGCGGCACCACGTACTGCCGCGAGAGTTCCGCGAGTGGTTCGAGCAGCGCGGCTTCACCGGCGACATGAGCATCGACCAGTTCTGCGTCGAGATGGAGCGGGCAGGTCATGAAGCGATTCATGGCGGCGGCGACTGGCGCCTGGGTCGCATGTGGGCTGGCGAATGGAACCGAATGATCATGCGCGTGCTGCGTGGAGCAGAGATGGCGGCCGGCCGGAGGTTGACGCGAAGCGAGATCCTGAACATCGTCGCGGCAAATATGAAGGAGTACAGAGTCCCGATGAACTTCACCCCCTGGAGAGGGCGATGAACGAGGATCGTTCCTGGCAGGGAAACTGGAAGGTACGCCTCTATGAGCGGGTCCGCGAGCGCGGGTACACTTCGCTCACCGCCTTTGCCGAAGCTCGCCCTACCGTCCCGCTGCTTGCACTGGCCGAGGAGCTTGGGGAGGACGTCAACGCAGTGCAGGTGTTGAGCGGGTTGCTCGCCGAAGCAGAGCAGCGCAAGCAGGTCACGCGCTTCGAGCGAGATGTGCTCGTTCGCATGTTGTCCCAGAGTCTCCCTGATGGCTGGCCGTCCGTGATGGACGACCAGGCCCGTTTCGCCGTCGGCAAGGCACTCGGCCGATGGATCGGCTACACCCCCGAAGCCCATCAAGAGCGATCCGAGAGGGTTATCGCAGCGCTCCTCGCTACGCCGCCACCGCCCGGTTGGCGGCCACTTGGTCCCGACGACGAGCTGCTGCGCACCCTCTTGCCAGACGAGGAAGTCTGACTCGACTTTCGCCGTTTTGAGCGTCTCTCTGAGAAGAATGAAGCGCCTTCCCGCGTGACTCCCAACATCCACTACGAGAACCGAGAGATTGAAGGCGAGCGGCTGGAGCTGCCCAAGGGAGCCATCTACTGGCTCGGCCCGAACATCACACTGCGCCGCTGCACCCTCGTCCTCAGTGTCGGCTTACGCTGGCTCACCTTGATGTCGGGCCAGTTGATTGACTGCACCATTCAGGCGAAGAGCGAGCTGAAAAACACGCGCTGGACAACGATGAACTTCAAGGGCTGTCGCTTCAAGGGCCGGTTTACCGGCAACGAATTCGGGCAGAGGCGCGGACACGATGAGGAGTGGGAACTGGCGGGACTCGAGGACTGTGACTTCTCCGAGGCCCGGCTCGATGCCTGCCGGTTTCACGGCTGCGATATGAGGACGATGCGGCTTCCACGCTGGCCGTGCTTCACCATCATGGACCCGCGCGGTCATACTGCGGAACTGGGCCGCCTCGCATGGCCCGGCCGGTTCGGTCGCGTAGTCATTGAGGACTTCGCGGAGGAGCCCGAAAGCGTGGTGGCACTGACGTACCATGCGCCCTCTGTTGCTGAGCGCCTCGACACGACAGCCGAGGAACTCCGGGCTGTTCTGGAGGGTCTCGCGTGCGTCGTCATGTAGAGAGCGTGGAGACCTACCGAAGCAGCGTAGGCCCGCACCTCTCTCCCACCGGCCGCACCGAAGCGCCCAACACCTTCTCCTCCGCCAGCGCCCGGGCTACTTCCCGTGACACCAGAACGCCCCTGTAGGCCGACGCGCCGCTGCCGAAATACTCCCGTGTCTTCGCCATCCGGACCGAGGGCTCGCTCGGAGCCTTCAATCGTTCGGGGTATCAACGGGAATCGGAGGGGGCCTGCTCCCGCTCGCGCAAACCATAGTCCCGGAGCACGCCCGCCACTCGGAGGCGATAGTCCCGGAACAGTCCCCCTCGGCCCCGGGCCTGCGCGGCCCGGTGCGCCTCCAGCGTGCGCCACGCCTCGACGGCCTCCTCGTCTCGCCAGAAGGACAGGGAGAGGATCTTCCCCGGCTCGCTGAGACTGGTGAACCGCTCGATGGAGATGAAGCCCTCCACGCCCTCGAGCAACGGCCGGAGGTCGGCGGCGGTGTCCAGGTAGTCCTGCCGGTGGGCTTCGTGTGGCCAGACCTCGAAGATAACGGCAATCACAGTCGTGCACTCCCAGTCTCGAAGAGAGGAATCCGCGCGTTGGCGGAGGTGCGATAGGTCACCGCTCCCGTCAGGGACTCGAACGGCGCGCGGGACATCAGGACACGTTCGACGCCCGCCCTCGCGAACGCCAGGGCGAGTACTTCACCCGGACAGGCATGGACACCGGTACCGAAGGAGAGCGTCTCCCGGTCCGGCCGGAACGGGTCGAAGCGCTCAGGATTCGGGTGGACCCGCGGGTCCCGGTTCGCCGCCGCGAGGACGACCAGAATCACGTCGCCCGCCTTCATCTGCTCGCCCGCGACCACATCGTCCCGGACAACGAAGCGGCGAGTGTTCTGGATGGGTGGGTCATACCGAAGGACTTCCCGCATCACGTTGCCCAGCAGACCCGGGTCGGAGGAGACGCGCTCGCGCCACTCGGGGAGGCAGGCCAGGGCCCGCAGCGTGTTGCCGAACAGCCCCGCTCCCGCCTCGTAAGCCTGGGACATCAGGCCAATTCCATTCGCCGCCACGGCATCCCCGACATCCTGGCCCCCGCTCCTGTGCCCCAGTTCCCGTGCGAGGACGGACAAGAGTGACTCTTCCGGGAGGATACTCCGAGCGGAGAGCCACTCACGGAACAGGCCGAGCAGCTGGCCTGCGGCCACCCTGCCCCGCTCGACCTGCTCGGGACTGCTCGCGGGCGCGAGGCAGCGGACGAAGTCGCTCATCCAGTCCGCGACTCGTGGCAGGTGCGCCTCCGGAACTCCCAGCAGCTCCCCCACGCCGTGGACGGACAGGCGAAAGGCGAAGTCGGTCAGCCCTCCGGGAAGGGCCGCGGGAGCCAGCTCCTCGAAGAGCCGCCTGGCCCACTTGCGTCCCAGCTCCAGGGCTCGGGCTTCATCCACCGTCCCCAACGTGGCAGACACCGCCTGCTTGAGCGGGCAATGGCTGGCGCCGTCATTCATGCGGACCAGATGACGGAAGATGTCGGCGGCGGACGAGCCGAGCAGCGCGCGAGGAACCGGCTCCAACACCGGGCGTACCCGGCAGGCGTCGTGGGAGAGGACGGCCATCACTGCTTCCGCGCTCGAAGCCACCCAGAGCCCCAGCTCCGGGTCATGGTAGAGGGGCCTGTCCGTCACGAGGCGTGCGTAATAGGGATAGGGCTCGGGATGGGTTACCGCCGCGACAGGGGATTGCGGAAGGGTCATGGGTCAGCGATCCAGGGCTCGAACCGCAGAGGTCGCGGAGAGCGCTCTGCCTCGGAAGCGTCGCCAGTGTCATCGGAGTGGGATGCGTTGTCTCGCGGGAACAGTTTGGTTACCGTCGAACCATGATGGAAGAACCCGACCTGGGCGCGCTCGCGCGAGCACTGGGTGACCCGACTCGCCTGCGCATGCTGACCCTGCTCATGGAGGGCCGAGCCCTGACGGCCAAGGAGCTGGCGTATGGAGCAGGAGTGGAGCCCGCGACCGCTACGGCGCACCTGCAGCGGCTGACGGCCAGCGGGTTCGTCCACCCTCGAGCGCAAGGTCGCCACAAGTACTTCCACCTCGCATCCGAGGATGTCGCGCGGATGATGGAGGCGATGATGGTCGTGGCGCCCTCCGCCCCAGACAGGTCCCCCAAGGAGAAACCCGACGCCCCCATCCGCATGGCGCGATTCTGCTACGACCACCTCGCGGGCCGGCTGGGCGTCCGGCTCACCGAAGCGCTCGTCTCTCGCCGTGTCCTCCGAGCGGAGGGCGACGCGTTCTCCGTCACCCAAGCCGGAGAGAACTGGTTCCGGTCATTCGGCCTCGACATGCCCGCCCTGAAGCAAGGCCGCCGTAAGTTCGCCTCGCGGTGTCTTGACTGGAGCGAGCGACAGGAGCACCTCGCCGGCGCGCTGGGAGCGGCCATCGCCCGGAAGCTGACCGAGGAAGGCTGGGTCTCCCGGCACCATGACTCCCGCATCGTGTCCGTCACCATCGAGGGGCAGCGGGCCCTGAAGGAGCGGCTCGGGGTGTCGCTGGAGCGCTAAAGCAGAAGACTGCGCATCGAGACAGTTGGCTCTACTGGAGCTCGAACTCGAAGCGCTCCGCCAACCCGAACGTCCTGTCCTGCTCCTCGACCCGCCGCAAGATACTCACAATCCGGTCGAAGACAGCCCCCAATGCCAGACGCGAGACCTCCGCGTCCTTCCAGACCAGTTTCACGGGCCGTTCCACGTCCGCACTGAGTCTGTCCCACAAGGCATCCAGATTCCTGCCGTAGTACGGCCCGAAATCCAGCTTCCTGGAGAGCTGCTCGTGAAAGTCCCGCTCCGACTTGATTCGGCTCCCATCCAGCTCGACCAACATCCGGTCTCTCCTGCGCAGTAGCCTAATCGCGTGTGCTCGGCGCTGTCCGAGTATATCTTCGGCTGCCGGAGCCTGGCGCGCTCCGCTCGAGCTCAACTATCAGGTTTGTCACGCTTGCTGCCCCTTCGTCTGGCAATCGCGGCGCGCCCCGTGCGTGGTCGGCTGCGCTTGACTGGCGACGCCGAACCGGGCGCCTCTGGCTGCTCATCATCATCATCAGGGTCTAGAGCCCAGGTGCCATCCGCCCAGCGTTTCAAGGCCTCGGAAGCCTCAAAGGGAATCAGACCCTGTCCCTTTGCAGCCTCCTCTAGAACCGCTTTGGCCTCTGCTGTCCGATGACGGAGCAGAAACGCAGCCGCGGACGTCCGCACGTCCATACTCGGATGCGTGAAAAGCACAGCGAGCGCGTCCCGCCCCGTATCACCTCTAGAGCGCAACTCCAGGAACGCAGCAACTGCCTTCTTCGCATGCTTGTTTCCGGTCTTCGCGTCTCCCCTGAAGATCTCTTGGGTTTGAGCCTGTACGTGGTAGGCGAACTCCTCAACGAGCTTTTCAAGACTCTTTACCATACCCCATTCCTGACATTGGTCATTGCCAGTAGACCAAAAGCGCGCTGCGCCTCGTAGGACTGAGTGCCAAGCCACTGTCGAACCGTCATGGTGTGAGAGCCGGTAATCCGCCAACGAATCGAAGAATAAAGGCGGCTCACATCGGTGTGCAGAGCCTTGTCTAGCGCGATGACGTTCTCCGTATTGTGCAGAGCCTCACCCCCGAACCGCTTCACGTTGCCTGGGGTCTGCTCCACGAGGTGATGCCACTCCTTTCCCGGGCCCGCTGACCCCATGGCCGACTTGAAACCACCGTACGATCCCCACGCCCTATGTCCGTTGGGGAGGAGCCTACCCCGACTCGGCGCAGGACTCCCAGCACCAACGTTCCGGCCAGCCATGGCTACAACGTGAGGCGCCACGACGAGGCGGATCGTACCCTCGGGTACCGAGACAATGACGCGCTCGGCTCCGGTTGCCGCATCCAGCAGACGCAAGCCGGTACTTTCCGCGCCCCTCTCCGACGCTCGCGCGAATCCGGGTAGTTTCGGGGCCTTTGAGGCGAATGCCGCCGTTCCACCTATCGCCGCTGTCCCTACCAGCACGAGAATCCGCACACTGTTGGGACCGATGACACGTCCGAAACGCTCGCCAATCTCGCGCAACTCCGCGAAGGAAGAGGCCCGGGGCGCATCTTCGTAAAGCCGCGCATAGGCCCGCAACAAATCGAAGAATTCCCACCCGAGATAACCCCACAAGGCGGCACTGAACACCAGGGCAACGCCCTTTGTCACAGGCTCGGGCACCGGCGCCAATATCAACGCCATATAGGCCGTGATGCCAATGCTCATCATTGTAAGCATCCGTGTAGGGTTGAGCATGGCTCTCACTTCCGCGTCTACGCCTTCCAGGGCAGGACCCACCGCCAGGGCAAGCGCAAGGCGGCGCTTATCGTCATCCTGGAAATGAGGTCCATCATCGAACAGCGTCAGGCAGTCTCCCGGAGTGCCGCGCCGCTCGCAATGACGCCCATAGGACCGAGCCAGGTCTGATTGCCAAGCGTCGCCCTTCAAAGACACGGAAGCCAACACCAGCCTACGGCCGACATACTGCGGGGAACGAGGCGTGGCCAGCCGCAACGGGGTGTCGAGCCAAAGCGTTGCCACGGCTGCCGAGAACTCGGCGTCACTCACCTGCACCGGCGCGAAGTCCGTGGGCAACCGGATCAAGAAAGCCTCTCCCCGGCCCTCGTCGTCCGCTTCCGACTCCAGGGCCCCCGCTTCGGGCGAGTCGTGCGGCACGAGTGAACGGTACCGTGAAACCGTCGACCCTGCGCCGGGAGCCCCCGTGGCGCACGCTGTAACCAGCATCAACGCCGCCAAGGCCAGCGCACCCAGGCGCAAGGGCCGCCGTGAGTCCACGGGGTGAATACCGACAGATTGCCTGGACATTGCCACACCTCTCCTGGCGAGCCGCCCGAGCTGGGAGCCCAAACCCATCGATTACAGGGAGCGGCTGACAACCAGGTCAAGCCATCGGGTCCGGAGAGGCGCTGATTGAGGATACAAGGGCAGCCGAGTGTCGCATCCCGGTAGCCCGAGTCTCGTGAGCGCTCAGAAGCGCACGTTCGCACTCACCACGGCATAGAGGGGCGGCAGCGGCCAGTCCACACCTGGGTCACTGCGCATCTACGCGGCGGGCTTCACTCTCCGCGCCCAGTTGAATCCAGGTGAAGCCATAACCGCCACCCTCGAGGCGCTTCGGGCGTAGCACCGCATCGAAGGCGAGCGGGAAGAAGTCTCCCGCACTGTCGTAGCCCAGCTCGAAGGCGGGCTGACCTTCTGCCTGGATCTCCAAGGCATTACCCTTGCGGCCCAGCCGCAGCTTCAACCCTCCCGTGAGCTCATAGTGACCGACCAGCGCGTCCATCAGCGCCGGGTCGGCGGCCACCACCTTGCGTGGCTCGCCTGGAGGCACGGAGGCATCGAGCAGGTGCATGCCCAGGCTGCCCAGTCCGTTGAGCGAGAGCAGCGCCGTATCCGACAGCACCACGACGCCGCGCCGCTGCTGGACGTCCAGGGCCACGAGCGAGGTGAAGCCTCCGGTTCCCCCCTCGTGCACATGCACGGTGCGTCCGCCCAGCGGGGTCAGCATCCAGCTCATGCCCATGCGCTGACCCGACGGGGTCTCGATGGGCCGCAGGGTGCGCTGCACCGCCGGAGTGATGGACGACTTGCGCCTGCCAAGCCCAGCCTCGACGTAGCGCACCATGTCGTCGAGCGTGGCGTGCACGCCGCCCACCCCCGCCAGGTTCGTGGCGAAGGTCCACGCACTCGTGGGCTGCCCGTTCGGGAGGTGGCCCGTGGCGACGCGAACCGTGTCGGGGCGCTCGTTGACATAGGCGCCCTCCATGCCCAGCGGAGTGAAGAGGCGGCGGTCGAGCAGCGTCTCGAAGTCCACACCGGCCCGGCGCGCGATACCCGCCGAGAGCAGCATCATCCCGAAGTTGGAGTACTCGAAACGACTGCCCGGTGCCTGCGCCAGCTTCACATCGGCGAGCGACTCCAGCAGCGTCTTCTCGTCGAGATCCGCGTAGGGGTTGGCTGGGTCTTTCAGAGGCAGGCGCGACGGGAGGGACGGCAGCCCCGAGGTGTGTGTGACGATGTGCTTCAGGAGGATGGGCTTGCCCTGGAACGTCGGGACCTTCGTGCCCTTTGGCAGGAGGCTCGCCAGCGGGGCCTCAAGCGAGACCTTGCCCTGTGCCATCAAGTCCGCGAACAACGTGGCGGTCAGGGTCTTGGTCACCGACCCCAGCTCGAAGGCGGTTTTCGAGTCGATACGCCCGGCATCCTTCGCATTGGCACAGACGTAGGTACGCGCGATCTCGTCGTCGATCACTGCCACGGCGAAGCAGGCGCCCGTACGGTCTCCAGACAGGCGCCGCTCGACCACGGACTTCAACTCGGCATCAGTCATGGCCTGTGCAGCTCCAGCACAGAGGGTGGCGACAGCAGCGAGCATGCGCTTCATCGAGGTCCCCTTTCGCTGATGAGATCGCGTCAATCCCACACGACTTCATGCGGATTCGCGTTCACCTCCGCCAGCAGGGCCTCGCGCAGCCGGTCCTTGCCTTCGCCCTCCAAGGCGGCTCACGAGCGACACCACGCCCCACCACACAGCTGCCCAGAAGACAGCAACCGCGCTCCACCCAAGCAGCGAGGGATCTCCCCATCCACCAGACTCCGACCCTGCGATGACGGGGAGGCCCACTGCCCGCAGGACCATGAGCGGCGCATAAATCGAACCGGCCACCGCGGGAGCAATCGCCTCTGGCGCCAAGAAAATCGCCAAGAAATGCAGTGTCAGCAGCGAAACCCACAGCACCAGGCGCAGTCGCATCGTTTCACAGCCTCGAATGGATTGTTGGCACCCTTGTGACGCCCATGCGGGGAGACTGAGCAAGGCTCGACAAGGTTGTCAACCCGTCCTCTCGACGGCGCGTCCTGGCGGAAGCTCCTGTACCCGGACAACGTCTGCACGACCCCCCGCGAGCGCGTGAACGCCCGCGGGGTACCGAGGCCCCTGTCTACGGGTGCGTCGCGAAGACGACGACCGAGCCGCAGGGGTGATCACCCGCGTCCACGTCGGCCAGGGTGATGGCATTGCCCGCGGAGTTCTTCGGGTAGCCGGTGTAGGTGAGCGCTCCCGTGGTGAACTCCGTGGCTCCGCCCGTGGCCCAGTACGCGGGGAACCCGGAGCCAGCGGCGGGCGCGGGCGTCGAGGTGATGGTGAGGTTGCCGGCGCAGTAGGCGGGCGCGCCCGGCGGGAACTCCAAGGACAGCTTCAGGTCGGTGCTGGCCCGGAGGTTGACGAGCGCGATGTACGTCGCACTGGAGAGTACGTTCGACTCCTTCGACTTGGGCGTCCCACTCACGGTCATCTGCTCGAAGGCCACCTCGAGACCCGGCTCGGGAGAAGAGCCGGGAGGAGGGTTGTAGCAATCCAGGGGGATGTTCTCGAACTTGATGATGGTGCAGGCGGGGTTGACCGTCTCGATGTCCGCGTTCCAGGTTCCCAGACCATCCGCGGGGTCGATGGCCTCCTTGCGCATGCCGGTGATCCGGAACGAGGTCCCCGTGGTATTGAATTGAGGATTCGCCGCCTGCTCCACCCACAGGCCGGTGCGCGGATCGAACCGCCACATCGCGGCCCGGCAGCTTCCGTTGAGCACGCAGGCGGGCATCGTCCCGCCTCCAACCGCAGCGGGCACGGGCAGCCGCACGTCCAGGGTCTTCCCGGCGATCAGGCTCAAGGTGTTGCCATTGCCGTCCACCGCCGCCAGCGTCAGCGCGCCCACGGTCTCGAGCGCGACCAGTTGATTGGCGGAATTCCTCGCGCTGAAGTCGCCGGGCATCGTGTCCGGACCGTGCGGCGCGATGAAGAACGACACGCGGCCCGTGGCGACCGCGCCCGTCGAGGTCTGGAGGCTGCTGGCGGGCAGCAGCACCCGGATGCCCGATGATGGATCGACAATCTCATTGTTGATCGCCGGATCAATCAGCTTCGTGAAAGACTTCGCGAGCACATGCTTCTGCGCGATCGCGCCTCCGGTCTTGAATACGTTCACCGGCGCGTAGCCATCCTTGCGGATGTCGAACCGGTAGCCCGCCAGCGACTCGGTGACCGCGAGGCTATAAGTCCCCGTGGAGCTCGTGAGGCGGGTGATGCCATTCACCGTCACGCGCGCGCCGACGACGGGCACGCCCTGACTGTCCACGACCGTCCCCGAGAAGACCGCCGAGAGGGCGGCGGACTCGACGCGGGTGTCGTCAGCGGAGGGCGAAGTCGTCTCCACCTCGCCACAGGCGAGGCCAAGCAGGGTCGTGGGCAACAACAGCAGGGCAGAGCGTCTCACGTCGGGTTTCTCCTGAAGGAGGGAGCCTTCAGGATTTGCACATTGCGTACCGACAACGCGTGACACCGTCTTCTCCTCTAGAGGGTCAGGGAGAACGCGTCCGTCACATGTCGCGGTGTCGACCCGAGCACAACACGGAGGACCGTGAAACGTGGCCCTCCTGGCTACGCGCGCGGGTCGACCGGCGCGAAGGTGCCAAGCCGTGCTTCAATGGCCGCGGCCGCTTCGAGGCACAAATCCTCGCGGTAGAAGCTGGCGATGACTTGCACGCCTTGCGGAAGTTTACCGGCAAAGTGTGTGGGAACAGCGACCGCTGGCACGCCGACAAAGCTCGTGGCGGTACACAACCGCAGAGCGTTCGCGCACCGAGCGTGCTCCTCGAGCCCATGCGTGTCGTAGCCCACCGGCACGGCCGGCTCCGTGAACACCGGTCCGAGCACGAGGGGATAGCGAGCCAGGAATTGTGCCCAGTCTCGCTGAAGTCCCTGCCGGACCGAGGTCAGCCGCACGTACTCGGCGAGGTCGACGGGGCCACGCAGCGCCATCGCGAGCTCGATATAGCGACGGCCATCCGGAGCCAGTAGCCGCTCGAGCATCGGCCAGCTCAGGTTGAACTCGGTCATGATCATGTGCCCGTACGCGTCGACGGTCTCGGCGAGCCTTGGCACATCCACTTCATCGACCACGTACCCGGCGTCACGGAGCGCAGCCGCGGCCAGCTCCACCGCGGCGCGTACATCCGGGTGAACGCCGAGCCCGCCCGGGTCGGCTGTCATGGCGACGCGGAGCGGGCGCACGAGCGGCGGTCCCTCCAGAGGGGCCGGCACCGCTCGCGGGTCGCGAGGATCCGGGCCCGCGAGCACCTGGCAGGCGATGCGCAGGTCCGCGACGGTGCGCGCGAGCGGTCCGTCCACCGGAATCACCTGGGAGCACAGCGTCAGGTCACGCGGCCCGATGCTGCGGTCGCCCGGGAACCGCCCGTAGCTCGGCTTGAGCGCGGCCACGCCGCCCAGCAGCGCAGGCAGGCGCACCGAGCCACCCGCGTCATTCCCCAGACCGAGGGGCGACATCCCCGTCGCGAGCGCAACCCCCTCCCCTCCGCTCGACCCACCTGGCGAGAGACTCGGGTCCCAGGGGTTCACGGTGTCACCGTAGAGCTGGCTGCGCGTGTGCATGCGAAGCGAGAGGTCCGGCAGGTTGGTGCGAGCCAGGGGGATGGCACCCGCCTCGCGCAGCCGCTGCACCACGGGCGCATCGAGCGGCGCCACGGCGTGACGCAGCGCGGGAACCCCATGCGTGGTCGCCGAGCCCGCTACGTCAAGGTTCTCCTTGGTCGTGAAGGGCACTCCAGCCAGGGGTCCGAGTGCCTCACCCGAGGCGCGCCGGCGATCGACGGCTCTCGCCGCTTCACGCGCGGAGTCAGCGAGGACGTTCGTGACCGCGTTGACCGAGGGATTCACCTCGGAGATCCGGTGCAGGTGGTCGTCCACGACTTCGAGCGCGCTGCACTCTCCGCGCGCAACCATGCCAGCAAGCTCCCCCGCACTCCGCTTCCACAATCCGGTGGCCACGAGATTCGTCTCCTTGCCGGCCAGTGCCTCTCTCGACGAATATTACCCGGGTAAAACAGGGCGTCAATATTACCCGGGCAGAATCCAGCGGCAGCCCCACACCACTACCTTGGACCCAAACCAAGTGGTCCTGAAGGGGAGGAACCGGAAACAGCCACGTCAGGGGGGCCGGAAGCCGCCCTCGCTGCGAATCCGCTCACCCTGGCGGACTACCCCCTCAAGGCGAGCGCGGAGTAAGCGCTCGGTGGACCACACCTTCCGCGTGAGGGAGGAGCCGTTCAGCGTCGCGTTCCAGGAGGTGTAGACATGGGACGCAACACGGAAAGAGTGGACGCAACGCTGGCGAGGGCGGCGGCAAGCAACTACTGGACGGAGGCCGAAGCGCAGGCGGTGCTGGAGGCCTACGAGGCGAGCGGGCTGTCGGTGGCGGAGTTCGCCCGCCGCCATGGGCTTACGCCACAGCGGCTGAGGTGGTGGAAGAAGCGGCGGGCCGGGGAGGCGGGCCCGGCGCTCTCGTTCGTCCCGGTGCACGTCACGGCGCCGCCCTCGCCAGAAGCACGTGGGGCACCGAGCACAGCCAGCATGGAGGTGCTACTGGCCAGGGGCCGGCGCATCCGAGTGGAGCCGGGCTTCGACGCGCACGCGCTGGCGCGGCTGGTGAGGGCGCTGGAGGAAGCATGCTGACACTACCCTCCTCGGTGCGCATCCACCTGGCGAGCCAGCCGGTGGACATGCGCAAGTCCTTCGACGGGCTGTCCTTGCTGGCACGACAGGTCCTGCGAGAGGACCCGCTGAGTGGACACCTCTTCGTCTTCTTCAACCGCACGCGCGACATGGTGAAGGTGTTGTGGTGGCACTCCGGTGGCTTCTGCCTCTTCTCCAAGCGCCTGGAGAAGGGCAGCTTCCGCCTGCCGCGCCCGCTACCGGAGGACACGGGCGCCGTCATCCTGGAAGCGGTGGAGCTCACCCTGCTGCTGGAGGGGATTGATTTGAAGGCCAGTGTCCGCCGGCCTCGCTGGCAGCCCCCACCTGAGAAGTCGGTTGCTTGAGAATACCTCTTGCGTCCTGGGTCCGGGTCATGGCTCATGTCCCGGGACATGAGCGGCGCGGCTCCCGGCAAGAAGACGACGGACGTACACGGCGTGGCGGCGCTGCTGCGCACGCTGCTGGCCGAGGGCCAGGACGAGCAGGTGATTGAGCTGGTGGTGGGCCTGCTCTCGCAATTGGTGGAGAAGAACACCGAGTTGGAGTTGCGGCTGCGCAAGGCGCTGCGCCAGCGGTTTGGCCGCCAAAGCGAGAAGCTCTCCGCCGAGCAACTGTCGCTGTTCCTGGAGCAACTGGGCCAGCAGAACGCCGGGGCCCAAGAGGCGGCGCCGCCCCAGGCCGGGGACGCAGGCGTCGCGGCGGGCTCCACGCCGCCCTCCAAGCCACCCCACAAGGAATCGCGAAAGAAGGAGCGCAAGGGGCACGGGCGCCGCCCGCTGCCCTCCAGCCTGCCGCGCGAGCAGCGCGTCCACCAGCCCCCGCCCGAGGCGCTGCGGTGCGAGGCATGCGGGCGGGACAAGACGTGCTGTGGCCAGGAGAAGAGTGAGACATTGGAGTGGGTGCCTGGCCACTTCAAGGTGATTGAGGAGGTACGGCCCAAGTACGCCTGCCGGCCGTGTGGTGACGGGCTGGTGGTGGCGCCTCCCGCCGACAGGGTGATTGAGGGGGGATTGCCCGGACCGGGCCTGGTGGCCCACGTCCTCGTCTCCAAATTCAAGGACCACCTGCCGCTGCACCGGCTGAGCGGCATCTACGCGCGCCATGGCGTGCAGCTGCGTACCTCGACGCTCTCGGACTGGGTGGCCGCGGGCGCCGACACCCTCCAGCCGCTGGCCCGGGAGGTGGCCCAACGGGCGCTGGCCTCGCACGTGCTGCAGAGCGACGATACGCACCTGAAGGTGCTCGACAGAGAGCACCCCAACGGACTCAAGCGCGGGCACATGTGGGTGTACTTGGGGGACACCACCTGGGCGGCCTTCGTCTACACGCCGGACTGGAAGGAAGAAGGGCCCCTGTCCTTCCTGGACAAGCGTGAGGGCTGGCTGCTGGTGGACGGGTACAAGGGCTACGACAAGCTGTTTACCCGCCAGGGCGCCACCGCGGTGGAGGTGGGGTGCTGGAGCCATGCCCGTCGCTACTTCGTCGAGGCCTTGGACGCCGGTGACACACGAGCGGCGCTGCCGCTCTCTCTCATCGGCCGGCTCTTCGAGGTGGAGCGCGAAGCCGACGAGCAGCAGGTGGAGGAGACCGAGCGGCTGCGCAGGCGTGACACGCTCTCACGCGCTGTCACGGAGCAACTGGGGCGCTGGATGGCCGAAGTCTACAACCGGGAGCCGCCGAAGAGTCCGCTGGCACGGGCGTGCCGCTACGCCATCAACCAGTGGAAGTCGCTGACGCGCTTCATGGAGGACGCGCGCCTGCCGCTGCACAACAACGCCTCGGAGCTGCGGCTGCGGGAGATTGCCGTCGGCAGGAAGAACTACCTTTTCGCCGGCAGCGACGCGGGAGCCGAGCGCGCCGCGTGCGTGTACACGCTGGTGGCCACGTGCGTGCTGGCCGGGGTGGAGCCGTGGGCGTACCTGGCTGACGTGCTGGAGAAGCTCGCCCAGGGCTGGCCGCAGCGCCGTCTCGAGGAACTGCTGCCGCCCATGTGGAAGGCCGCGCGCGCGGCTGCCTCGCAGACGCCCTCCACCTCTTCTGCCGCGACCTGAGCACCGCCCATCCCCGTCGGCAGACCGGCGGGCGGCGCACCCGTTATCACATCTGCGCCGCCCCCCTGCACCGCTCTGCCGAGTGGATACAGCGCGGACCAGCGCTCCCTCGTCACGGCCACGGGAGCGCCGAGTCCTTCAACGGCATGAACCCGGCGTCACCGGCCATCACCTCGGTGGCCACGACGGACCCCTCGGATGCGAGCGGCTACGACTACTGGGAGCACGTCGAGTGGGTCATCGACCAGGCCGGGCAGCGAGGCATCCAGGTGGCGGCGGTGGTGTCCTGGTATGGCTACGGAGGCAGGGACTGGCGGGCCGGTGAGCTCAGACATCCACAATCACCAGCGTGCCGTGGCTTCCCTGCGCCACGGCATGCGGTGTGCCGGCTTCGACCAGATAGAGCTCACCAGCGCGCACGTTGACGGGCTCACCACGCACGGTCAGCGCCATCACGCCGTCCAGCACCAACAGCGCCTCGTTGTAGTCATGGATCTCCTCTTCGTAGGCCAGCGCATCCATCCGCAAGACCTTGATCCGCGCCGGCCCGACCTGGCCGAGCACGCGAGAGCGCCATGCCTCAGGCAGGCTCGCCGCGAACGCATGTAGATTCACTGCCATCACGTCTCACCGCTTTCTGCACATGTTCTCTATCTTTCCCAGGCGGGAAAGGGCTCTTGCAACACGGGTAGGACCTTTTCTAACAGGCGAAGTCCGGTGTGCCCACACAAGGCCTCAGGTACGAGCTCTTTTAAATCCAGGGGTGACCCGAAAATCCGAGCCGCGGACTCCTTTACGGTGAATTCCACCCTGAAGGGAGAGAGGTCCGTCCGCATGAGGAAGCCATTCATCGCGCCGTCCCTGGTCCTGCTGTCCGTGCTGTCCGGTGGTCAATCGTTCGCGCACGGCTCCATGGAGATTCCCATCAGCCGTGTGTACAACTGCTACAAAGAAGGGCCGGAGACGCCCAAGTCCGCGGCCTGCAAGGCGGCGATCGCCTACGGCGGCACGCAGGCCTTCTATGATTGGAATGGTGTCAGGCAGGGAAATGCCAATGACCGGCACCGGGAGATCATCCCAGACGGCAAGCTGTGCAGCGCGGCCAATGAGTCACACAAGTCGCTGGACCTGGCCAGGAACGACTGGCCGGCGAAGCTGATCGCTCCGAACTCGAGTGGCCGGTTCGAGTTCGTCTATCACGCGACCGCGCCCCATGCGGGCCGGTACTTCCAGTTCTACGTGACGCGGGACGGCTACAATCCGCTGCAGCCGCTGAAGTGGTCGGATCTCGAACCGGCGCCGTTCTGCACCATCACGAGCGTTACCCTCCAGAACAACCGCTACACGATGAGTTGTCCATTCCCCACGGGGAAGAGGGGCCGGCACGTCATCTACAACATCTGGCAACGCTCAGACAGCCCGGAGGCGTTCTACGCCTGCATTGATGTGGACTTCGGGAACGCCAGCCTCGCGGCATCCGACTGGAAGGAGCTGGAGCCGGTGCAGGTCCGGGAGGACTTGCGCGCCGGGAGCAAGGTGGTCTTCCGGGTGTTCGACAGCGAGGGCCGGGACGTGGAGCGCCACGAGCTGCGCTTGGAGGAAGAGGTGAGCCCGGCGGCCCGTTGGCTCGCGCGTCTGGCGCGGCAGGTCAACGCGCAGTCCCGGTATGTCCGGGTGGGCGCCCTCGAAGCCGGGGGACAGATCGCTCCCCTCGAGGCAAACCAGGGCAACAGCGTCTATGTCCGAGACGCGGGGTATCGCATCCAGATCGACATCGAGAAGCCGGTGAACAGCAAGCCCTCGCGCTAGGGTCGCGCCACCGGCCTTCTCAACGCTCCGCGAGCCAGCGATCCAGCCATGCGCGCACGCGCCTGGGCAGGTAGTGGACCAGGCGCGTGCGCACCCGCCGCAGCAAGGCCCCGCGCTCTTCGATGAGCCGGGCCTGGGCCGCGATGGTCTCGTCCCGCTCGCGGAGGATACCCTCCATCCTCTGCATGCTGGCCCCGCGCTCCTCGATGAGCCGAGCCTGGGCCGCGATGGTCTCGTCCCGCTCGCGGATCATCCCCTCCATCTGCTGCATGCCGGCCCAGCGCTCCTCGATAAGCCGAGCCTGGGCCGCGATGGTCTCGTCCCGCTCGCGGATCATCCTCTCCATCTGGCCCATGGCGCGCCACCGGGTGTCGAGCATCCACTTCCAGCACTCGCGCACCTGCTTCCACAGCAGCGAGGGGGAGTGCGTGCTCGCCTCGTAGGTGGCAGCAAGCGCCTGGGTGCAACGGGTGGCGGCATCCAGGAACTCCACCGCGACGCGCAAGGGGAAGCGCAGCGGCTGCTCAGGCCGGCCCACGTACTCCTTCCAATCCACCCCGAGGAGTTTCTCCGCCTCGGCCACACCGCGCCGCCAGGCCTCACGTGCCGCCGCGGGCTCTCCCAGCGCCCACGACAGCAGCCCCGCGTGGAACCAGGCCTCCACTGTCTTGGTTCCAATCGTGGGGCTGAAGGGCCGCCAGTCCAGGGTGGCGCACGCTTCGAAGGTGTCGCGTGCTGCGCGCAGCTCACCCACCTTGCGCAGCAGGCAGGCGAGCAGGAAGGAGAGCGAGATGCGCCAGCGCAGCTCGTGCGGATTCCGGGCATCCGGGGACAGGTTGCGGCGGAGGTCGGCGATGAAGGCTCGCACCTGCGCTTCCGGCGCCTGCGGATCTCCGAGCACCTGGTAGCCGAGCACCGCCAGGGCCGCACTCTGGTCCGGTGAGCCGACACGGGCCTGTGCAAGGCAGGTGTCCGCGAAGCGGCGCAGCACCTGCGGGCTCGCGGCGCGCGTGGGGTACTCCACCAGGCCTCGCACCAACCACGGGTTGTCGTAGTCACGCCCAAAGGCGAGCAGGTTCTCCGGAGGCGACGAGTACGGGTAATACACCTCTGAGAAAGGAACCCCGCGGCCTTCATTGGGGTCGACCATCGCCACCAGCACCCACGCCTCCGCGTCGAGCGCGCTGGAAGGCTCAACCGGCACCTGGCTCAGGCGCCGGGGTGAGTGGCCCGACTTCCCACCGAGACCCGTCACCTGCCGCCAGGCCGCCTCGAGGTGGAAGTGCGTCTGAAGCTCGCTCTTGAGCCGCTCCCGGGAGTAGGCATCGGGCACGCCCACCACCACGCGGCCCCCGGGACGCAGCACGCGGCGCACCTCGGACAGGAAGCGCTCGGGGTGGGGCACGTGCTCAAGCGCCTCGAAGGCGACGACCAGATCCACGGAGCCTTCTGACAGGGACGCCAGCGACTCCCCGCCACGTGGCTCGAAGGAAAGACGGCCGGCATCGTGCGCGAAGCAGGCACGTGCGTAGGCGGTGGCGTCGTCCGAGGGCGTGAGGCCCACGACGCGGCTCGCCCCGGTGCGGCACCGCAGCAGGTGCGAACCAGCGCCCCTACCGCACGCGACATCGAGGACGACATCTCCATCACGGACGTAGCGGCTGGCCAGCGCGTAGCGAGCCACGTGCGCCTCAGAGCGCCGCCCACTCTCGCGCAACGGGTCCTCGCGCGGAGACCCGAGCGCCGCCAGCGGCCAGGTGGCCAGCGCCGCCGCGGGAACCTTCTCCAGCAACAGGGTGAGGACGGGGCCCTCTCGCTCCAACGACTCGTAGGGCACCAGCTCGTCGAAGGCGGGATGCTTGCGGAAGCCGGCCTCGAAGAAGCGCTCCTCCCACCAGGCCCGCTCCCGCCGGGTGCTTGCCCAAGCGGCTCCGTCGCCGGAGTGGACGCGCACATAGGCATGGTGCCGGCTCACCCGGTAGAGCTCGGCGAGGGCGGCGGGGACGTCCTCCTCCGCCAGGAACTCCAGACTCCCGGTCGCCGTGACGGTGTCGAAGGACTCGTCGGGAAAGGGCAACGCCAGCAGAGAGCCCTCCCCAAAGCGTTCCGACGCGAAGCGGTTGGCCTCCGCAACGGCCCGCGGGGAAATGTCCACCCCCCGGGCATCCACCCCCTGCCCCAGCAGGGTACGAACGAGCAGGCCCAGGCCGCAGCCCACATCCAGCACGGAGCCCAGCCCACAGGCCGTCAAAACCTGCTCGGCGACGGCTTGAGCCTCCTCGAGCCCCTGCTGCGGGCCCCAGTGCTCAGCCCAATAGCGTTCGCCTTCCGAGCGATAATCCTTCACGAAACCCACTCCAGAAGGTTTCGCGGCGCTCAGTCAAGAAAGCAGTGGAGCTGGTGTCCTCCATCCACGTCCCAGATGGCGCCCGTCACGAAGCCGCCCGTCTTCTCGTCGAGCAGCGTCAGGGCATGCCGCGCGATCTCCTCGGGGGTGGCCACACGCTTGATAAGGCTATTCCTGAGCGTGTCCTGCTCGAGCGTCGGCATCATCTTCTCCGCGGTGGTGAAGGCGGGAGTCCTCGTGGCGCCGGGGCTCAGGCAGTTGACGCGAATCCCGCGATCGGCGAGCTCGATGGCCCACGTCTGGACCAGGTGCTGCAACGCCGCCTTCATCGCTCCGTAGAGGGAGAGGTACGGCACGGTGCGGCGCCCCGCCGACGACGAGATCATCAGGATGGCCGCGCCCTGGCGCCCGCTCAGCGCCTTCACCGCCGCGTTGGTGAACGCCACCGTCCCCCGCACATTCACGGAGAACATCGCGTCCACGTCCTCCAGGGAGACGGCCCCAATCATCCCGGAGCGAAGGAGCCCCGCGTTGTTCACGAGCAGATCCAACCCTCCGTGGCGGCTCACCGCCGCTTCCACGGCGCGCTCGGCCGTCTCCGATTGCGAGACATCTCCCACCACGTACGAGGCGTGGGGCCCCAGCTTGCTCACGGCCTCCGCGAGCTTGTCCTCTCGCCGGGCCACCAGCACCACCCGCGCGCCTTCCTCGACGAGCCCGGCCGCAATCGCAAACCCGATTCCCTCACTCCCACCCGTGATGACCGCTGACTTTCCCGCGAAGCGCATGAAGACTCCGGAACGCCACGCTCGAAAAAGGCGTGGTGGTCATCGAGGCTAGCGCGGGTTTCACTCCACTGACAACATGGCAACCCGGGCGGAATCCCAGCGTCCGTCACAAGGGTGACGTCAGGTGAAACGCACCCTGTCGGCCAGATGGTCGAGAAACACACGCACGCGAGCCGGCAGGTGCCCGCCCTGGCCAAGGAAGACGGCGTGCACCGGCTCGGTGTCCCCTGGGTTGCAGTCCTCCAGCACGGGCAGGAGTCGGCCCGCCGCGATGTCGTCCTTCACTTGGAAGGCAGCCAGCCGAGCAAGGCCGAGACCTGCCAGCGCGAGGTGACGCAGCGCCTCACCGTCGCTCACTCGAGCGTTGCCGACGGGTGCAACGGTCACCTGGGCACCGCGCTCCATCAGCGGCCAGCCCTCGACGGCGCGCGCATACCCAAACCCCAGCCGATTGTGTGACTCCAGTTCACCAGGTGTCTTGGGCATCGCGAAGCGCTGGAAATAGGCCGGCGCTCCAACGATGACCATCCGCGTCTCGCCGAGCTTGCGCGCGATGAGCCGCGAGTCCTTCAGCGGCCCGGCGCGGATCGCCACGTCCGTGCGCTCATCGAGCAGGTCAATCACCTGGTCGGTCAGGACGATGTCCAGGGAGATCGCCGGATATCGGGCCAGGAACTCCGGGACGAGCGGCAGGAGGAAGTGCCTGCCGAAGGGCACGTTGGCGTTGACGCGTAACCGCCCCCCCGGGACCTCACTCGTCGCCACTCCCCGCTCAGCCTCCTCGAGTTCCGCGAGGAGACGAACGCTCCGCTCGTAGAAGGTGCAGCCTTCCGGTGTGAGCCGGAGAGCACGGGTCGAGCGATTGACGAGCCGAGCCCCCAAGCGCTGCTCGAGGCGGGCAACGAGCTTGCTCACCGCCGAGGGCGTCATGCGGTACGCCCGGGCCGCGGCCGAGAAGCCGCCCAGCTCGACCACCCGCACGAAGACTTCCATCTCGCCGAAGCGGTTGACGTCCAAACGAGCCATCGTGAGCTCAACTCACAAGTCCTGTTCCGTGCTGCGGTCTACAGCACGGGTGCCGTGTCGACCATATCAGGGGCGCCATCCACGGGAGGAAGTCATGAGCACGCAGAACAAGGTCGCCCTCGTCGTCGGAGCCCAGGGGGTCATCGGCCGCAACCTCATGGAGCACCTCGCGACGCTCGGCGACTGGGACATCATCGGCCTGTCGCGGCGAGGCGGAGCGTCAGCGGGCCGCATCCGGCACGTGGCGGTCGACCTGCTCGATCGCAACGACTGCCGCGAGAAGCTGGGCGGTCTCACCCGAGTGACGCACCTCTTCTACGCCGCGTACCAGGATCGGCCGACCTGGGCCGAGCTCGTGCCGCCCAACCTCGCCATGCTCGTCAACGTCGTCGACGCCATCGAGCCGATTGCGCCCGGCTTGCGACATGTCAGCCTGATGCAGGGCTACAAGGTCTACGGCGCACATCTGGGCCCGTTCAAGACGCCAGCCCGCGAAACCGATGCCCACCACATGCCGCCCGAGTTCAACGTGGACCAGCAGCTCTTCCTTGAGAAGCGGCAGAAGGGCAAGGACTGGAGCTGGTCGGCGATCCGCCCATCCGTGGTGTGCGGCTTCGCGCTCGGCAACCCGATGAACCTGGCCATGGTGATCGCCGTCTACGCCGCGATGTCGAAGGAGCTCGGGCTGCCCTTGCGCTTCCCGGGCAAGCCGGGCGCATACCACTCGCTGCTCGAAATGACAGACGCGGGGCTCCTGGCGCGGGCAACCGTCTGGGCCGCGACTCACGAGCGCTGCGCCAACCAGGCCTTCAATATCAACAACGGCGACCTCTTCCGCTGGAGCGAGATGTGGCCGAAGATCGCCCGCTTCTTTGACCTCGAGGTGGCGCCACCCCTGCCCATGTCGCTCGACGTCGTCATGGCTGACAAGGAGCCGCTCTGGAATGCCATGCTCGAGAAGCATGGGCTCGAACGGCACGCCTACAAGGACGTGTCCTCCTGGCGCTTCGGCGACTTCGTCTTCTCCTGGGACTACGACATGTTCGCCGATGGCTCCAAAGCGCGTCGGTTCGGCTTCCACGAGTACGTCGACACCGAGGCGATGTTCCTGGACATCTTCGCGGACTTCCGCCGACGCAAGGTCATTCCCTAAACCGAGCCTCGCGGCCAGCGCCCCCATCAAAGCGCTGGCCGCGGGCTCGACGAACGGCACCCTCTGCCGTTCTACCCATCATCCCCGGGTGCTCACGGCTCTTCCGGGCCGAAACAGCTATTGTTGATGCAGAGGTCGGAAGGCAAAGAGCAGCCGCCGCAGTTGCTCCCGGATATAGAACGCTCAGTCCATTATTGCATATCGCTCATCCGTGCTCAGCGTGGATTCGCGGAGGAAGAGAAAGTCTTTACCTCTGAGAATAAACCATCCATGCAAAACTTTACATGGATGGCTCATGCGGACGACACGGCTAGGCCAGAACCTCTTCCAGGAAAGTCCGCATCGCGGTCCAGGAGCGCCGGTCGGCTTCAGGGTGATGGACGATGCCGCGCTCGGGCATGTTCGCCCCCTTGAAGGTGAAGGCGTGCTGAGCGTGTCCGTAGGCGTGGAGCTCCCAGGGCGCCCTCGCCTCGGTCAGCTCGCGCGTCACCGCCATCACATCGGCCGGAGGTGCCAGCGGATCGTCCCAGCCGTGGAGCAGCAGCACCCTGGCGGAGATGGGCCCCTGCGCCCCAAGGTTCGGCGGCTGGAACACGCCGTGGAAGCTCACGACGCCACGAAGGTCCGGCGGCGCGGCTCGTGCCAGATCCAGGACGCAGAGCCCACCGAAGCAATAGCCAATGGCTGCGATGCGGCCGGTGTCGACCGCAGGGTGTCTCCGGGCCGCGGCGAGCCCCGCCAACAGGCGCCGGCGCAACAGCGCCCGGTCCGCCATCAGCGGGCCCATCAGCCCTGAGTTGTCCCCGGTCTCGGACCCGCGTATGCCCTTGCCGTAGACATCGAGGGCGAAGCCGACATAGCCGAGCCTCGCTACCTTCTCTGTCATGGCACGCATGGCCCCGTTCAAGCCGCTCCACTCGTGAGCGACGAGGACGCACGGACGCGGGCCAGTCGTGTCCGCAGGGGAGGCAACGTAGGCTTCGAAGACGGAGTCCGCCTCGGTGTAGTCGAGGTACTCGGTGCGCAGTTCTGACATGCCGCACTGTCTATCACTGGCGGCAGTGCAACTGGGTGCACCTGGTGAACCAGGGACTTCCTTTACCCTCACCCCGACCCTCTCCCTCTGGGCTGAGGATTGCACACGCTAGGCAGGCGGGGGGGCGGCGGAAAGGAACTGGGCAAGGGAGAAGCCCGCGACGTAGTCGCGCAGCCGTTCGTAGCCGCGCCAGAGGACGAGCCAGCCCGGAGGGCGCTTCTGCGGGTTGGCCATGTAACCGCCCAGGGCGGCGATGAGCAGCAGGGCCTGACGAAGCGTCAGCGCCCCTTGCAAGGGCATGCGTGGAGAGAGTTGGGGTGCCATGGCTTGGAGCACTTGCACCTCGGCCGGAGCCAGCACTGCGTCGGCGGGCTCATCCGGGAGGGTACGGCTCAGGGTGCGCAGGCGCAGCAACTTGACGGAGGTCAGCAGGGTGAGGGCGAGCAGGTTCTCCAGGTGCTCGCGTGCCTCGTGCTGACGCCCCTCCAGTCGGCAGCCCGTCTTCAGGGCCTTGTGCAATTCCTCAATGCCCCACCTCTTCTGGTAGGCCGTCACTGCGCCCCAGGCCGCCTCCTCACTTTCAATGGGCGCGTTGCTCAGCAGCAGCCACTCCACGGCTTTCTGTCCCTGTGGCGGCGCCTCTTCGCGCACCAGTACGCCCACACCCGCACCGGCTGCCCACCCTGGCGCCCGGGGGGCAGCAGCGTGAGGGGGGCATAGCGCAGCGACAGCGTGGCGTCGCGTGCCGTGCGCGCCACCCTGTCGGCCCGGGCTGGCTGGGCCGACACGTGCAACGGCCGGCTGCCCACCACGGGTAACCCTTCCAGGGTGGCCCACAGCTTCCCCCCTTCCCCCTCCACTCGCCTGTCCTGGCCGGCGCGCACCAGCAGCTGAAAGCCCTCGCCGGTCGCGCGGGAGAGCAACTCGAAAATGTCTCCTTCGGCGTCGATGATGTGCAGCAGCCGCCCTGGCTCTCCCACGCGCTCTTCGGCCTCCACCAGGGCCCGCCACCACAAGACGCTCTCCTTCTGCTCGAAGGGCCGCTGCTTTCTGCTCTTGGCCTTGCCCCTTTGCGCGGCCGGGCGCTCCCAGGTGCACGCTCCCAGCACTCCAAAGGCGGCGCCGTCCGTCTGCACCACCAACGCCGTCTGCACGAAGAAGCCCTGACAGACGGGGTTGCCCACCTGTCCTACCCCGCTCATGGACAGGTGACTGAGTTCCACCTCGGTCCGGTCGTGCACGCACAGCGCCACTTCTCCCGCCAGCCCTTGTGCCACCGCCTTGCCCACTGTCTGGGCCGCCGGCTCCAGCAGCCTCTGGAAGCTGACGTCTTCATTCTCCACCATCCGGTAGGCCCCCATTCGCTCCGCCCGGCTGGTGCCCAATCGATTGAGGGTGACCCCAGGCTGCCCCTCCATCAGGTGAAGGGTGTGCAGCAGCCTGTCCCTCAGCCACACCTCGTCCTGGGGACCGAAACTCCCGGCCGGATAGAGAACCTCGTACGTCAGATACAATGCGGCAGCGTCCATGGGCTGCCTCCCTATCGGACCCTACCGCTCAAGTCATGCGCCTTCCTGCTTGCCCACCCCTTGCTCCCTCTCTCCCTCTGCGTGTGCATTCTTCAGCCCGGAGGGAGAGGGAGGGGTTCTCGGGTTTACCGCTTCACTGCTACTGCGTCACTGCTCCGCCTCAGCTCTTCGTGAGCGGACGGTAGCGGATGCGGTGCGGCTCCAAGGCCTCGGGGCCCAGCCGCTTCTTCTTGTCCGCCTCGTAGTCCTGGAAGTTGCCCTCGAAGAAGAACGCTCGGCTGTCTCCCTCGAACGCCAGGATGTGCGTCGCGATGCGATCCAGGAACCAGCGATCGTGGCTGATCACCACCGCGCACCCCGCGAAGTTCAGCAGCGCCTCCTCCAGGCTCCGCAGCGTCTCCACGTCCAGGTCGTTCGTCGGCTCGTCCAGCAGCAGCAGGTTGCCGCCGCTGCGCAGCATCTTCGCCAGGTGCACCCGGTTGCGCTCGCCTCCCGACAGGTCCTTCACCCGCTTCTGCTGGTCCTGTCCCTTGAACGCGAAGCCCGCCAGGTAGGCGCGGCTCGGCATCTGCCCCGCTCGGCCCAGGTCGATGTAGTCCAGTCCGTCGCTCACCTCCTGGAAGACGGTCTTCTCGCCATCCAGCGCGTCACGGCTCTGGTCCACGTACGCCATCTTCACCGACTCGCCAATGCGCAGCTCGCCCGCGTCCGGCTTCTCCTGGCCCGTCAGCATCCGGAACAGCGTCGTCTTACCTGCACCGTTGGGGCCAATCACTCCCACGATGCCACCCGGCGGCAGCTTGAAGTTCAGGTCGTCGATGAGCAGCCGCTCCCCGTACGCCTTGCGCAGGCCCTTGGCCTCCACCACCAGCCCCCGGAGCTGAGGCCCAGGCGGAATCGTCACCTCGCCCGTCGGGTCTCGCTTCTCCTGCGTCTGGTTGAGCAGCTCCTCGTACGCCGTGATGCGGGCCTTGCTCTTGGCCTGGCGCGCCTTCGGCGACGCGCGCACCCACTCCAGCTCGCGCTTGAGCGTCTTCTGCCGCGCGCTCTCCGCCTTCTCCTCCAACTCCAGCCGCTTCTGCTTCTGCTCCAGCCAGCTCGAGTAGTTGCCCTTCCAGGGCACCCCCTCGCCGCGGTCCAGCTCCAGAATCCACTCCGCCGCGTTGTCCA
The DNA here is from genome assembly GCF_044360475.1 of Archangium minus. NCBI lineage: Bacteria > Pseudomonadati > Myxococcota > Myxococcia > Myxococcales > Archangiaceae > Archangium > Archangium minus. The sequence continues at coordinate 1,198,395 of NZ_CP043494.1, read as the reverse complement.
GGAAGTAGCGGTCGTGGGTGATGCAGACGATGGTGCCCTTGTACTCCTTGAGCGCCTGCTCCAGCCACGCCACGCTCTCGGCGTCCAGGTGGTTGGTGGGCTCGTCGAGCAGCAGCAGGTCCGGCTTCTCCAGGAGGATCCGGCACAGCGCCACGCGGCGCTTCTCACCGCCCGACAGCTTCGTCACATCCGCGTCCCCCGGCGGCAGGCGCAGCGCGTCCATCGCCATCTCCAGGGTCCGGTCCAGCTCCCAGCCGTTGCACGCGTCGATGGCGTCCTGCAGCTTGCCCTGCTCGGCCAGCAGCTTCTCCATGGCCGCGTCATCCATGGGCTCGGCGAACTTCGCGCTCACCTCATTGAAGCGGTCCAGCAGCGTGCGGATGGGCTTGAGGCCCAGCTCCACGTTGCCCCTCACGTCCAGCGAGGAATCAAGCTGCGGCTCCTGTGCCAGGTAGCCCACGCGCGCGCCCGGGTCCGGCTTGGCCACGCCGAAGAACTCGGTGTCCACGCCCGCCATGATGCGCAGCAGCGTCGACTTACCCGACCCGTTCGGGCCGATGACGCCAATCTTCGCGCCCGGGAAGAAGGACAGGTAGATGCCCTTGAGGATCTCCTTGCCTCCCTTGACCTTGCGCAGGTCCTGCATGGTGAAGATGAAGTTCTGGGCCATCGTGCTCTTTCTGCCTCCGACTCGGTGACGTGGACGCAGGCGGATACCAAGGAGCGCAAGCCGGCTCAAGGCGCTCGGCTGCTCGCTCGCGCTTCCCGGACACAGGTGTTCCGGGCTTCCGCCTCTTCCGGCAGAGAACAGTGCGTGTCCTACGCCACGTCCACCCCCCTGCGCACATTTCCTCGGAGCCCTGCCGCTCCCCTGCTCCCCAGGCGGACTCCGCATCCCCGCCTCCCCATCCCGCCCAAAGAGGAACCGCGCTCCCTCAACTCCACCGCTGCAGTGCCCGCATGCACCGCTCCAAACTCTCGCTCCGCTTCGCTGCCAGTAGGGGTTGCCACTGAGTACCGGCGAATTCGATGATGCGGCCCGTGTAACCTGGACCCACATGAGCTCCTGAACCCAGCGCAGGAACCATGTCTTGCCGGATAGCACGCGACCGGGAATGCTTCGCGAGTTCGATTAAGAATTGCTTTGGGTGGGGCAATGTCTCCGGCTCAGCCGGAACGCGTGAAGGAGTCACCTGAAGGAAGCGGCTCATTCCGTCTCGGTCCGCCATCAGCCACGACTCTATTGAACGTACGACCACCCTCATGCACATTTGTGCGGCAGGCTCTGGAATGAGCCGCTCCACCAACTTTGGAGCGCAGGGAGCGTCATGGTCCAGATCCCGCAGAATGAGCCATGGCCCATGTTTGGCGGCATGATTGTAGCCAGGCAGGGCCTTGTCCAAGGCACCTTTCCCTCGTGCCCCATAGACCGCCCCCATTCCGAGACCCACGGATTCCAGCAGGCGCCGAGCCACAACGGCATCATGATCCCCCTCCACCGCCACCGTGACGATCTTCGCCCGCATTCTCACTCCCCAAAAAGGGCAAGCTGGTCAGCATCGCGTGGAGCCGTGTGAGGCAGAACCACCTCACCCATAGGCAGTCCACCTTCGAGGAGAGGGCGAATTTCCTTTACCTTCCTCGCCTCCCGTATCTTCGTCCCCTCCTTCATCGGGAAGAGCAACAAGACTTCGTTCATTCCGATCCCCGGATCCATCAGCAGATCTGCCGAGTGAGTACTCACGAGCATCTGACGACCCTGCTTACGGTTGATACGGGCCATGATGCGCGGCAGATAGCGAGCTACAGAGACATGGAGCGACAGTTCAGGCTCTTCAAGCAACAGCGGTCCGGACCCATCCAGCATCGCCCACAACAGTCCCAGCAGACGCAGCGTCCCGTCGGAGAATTGGTCCTCCGTCTGCCAACCTGCATTGGGTCTCCAATGCCTGTAGAGCCCCTTCAAGTGGGGTACCCCCTTCTGGTCCCGCTCCATCTTCAAATCCTCGAGCTGAGGGACCGCCACTTTAAGAGCGTCTTTGATACGCCGGAGACGGGAATCCAGTGTCTTCTGCGGTGTCGTCGCAAGCTGCTCGAGGAAATCCCCTCCGTAAGGATCGCGCTTGTGCCCTACGGAGCGCTCCGGCTCTCGCACCAATTGCGGAACGATGTGCAAGTAACGTATCTGCGAAAAGAACTCCGCGAGCGCGCGGAAACGTTTATTGGCATTCACCTGCTCCAGGTGGGTCTGGGTCAGGCGACTCCGATCCGAACGATCCTCCTTGTCCGGTCTCTCGAGCACGACCTCATCCCCTCGCCGGACAATTTCCCTGCGGACAATGGGTCGTCGCTGTGTGTCCTGGTTGAATTCCAACAGATAGGACCACGACTCCCCCTCTGCCGAGAGCATGTCGACCTCAATGAGGACGTTGGGGTCGACACGCGCGGCAAGTGAGCGGATTCGCGATACCCCCTGCCGCTCCGAAACGGCCCGCTGGAAGCCGCCTTGAGACTCGGCAATGTCGCGCAAGAAGCGGAAGGCATCGAGAAAATTCGACTTACCCGAGGCGTTCGGCCCGACGAGGAACATGCGCTCCTGCAAGTCGACGTCCACGTCCACGAAGTTCCGCCAGTTCTTGAGCCGGATACGGGTGAACCGCATGCAAGGACTCCTCCGCTCACCCATCGCCATGAACAGCGTATCGCGAGGGCTCGTGCCACCTGGGTGTCGTGTAGCTCAAGCCGGATACTAAGGACCCATGGCTGGCGCAAGGCGCTCGATTGCCTGTCCGTACTGAAGGGACGACCGCTCAGCCACACAACGGGGCCGCCGCGCAGCAGCTAGGCGTGGAGCGGCTTCGCCGGGACAGTTCCCCTTCCCGCGCGGATGCCAGCAGCTGGTCATCAAGGAAAGTGCCGAGGCGAGACTGCGAGTGCGCTGGCTTCACCCCCAGCATTCCAGCTCCATTGGAATGCTCTCGGGCCTTTTCGGGAGCCGTGGTGGTGGTAAAGGCCTCCCCACTATGTCCTCCCCCCCCGCGCTCGAGCTGCAGGGTCTCACGAAGTCCTACGGCGGCAAGCTCACGGCCCTCTCCGACGTCAACCTCAGCATCCGTCCCGGGGAGATCTTCGCCCTGCTCGGCCCCAACGGCGCCGGCAAGACGACGCTGATCGGCTCGGTGTGCGGGCTGGTGAAGAAGACGAGCGGGAAGATCCTCGTCTTCGGGCACGACCTGGACGTGGACCCGGTGCGCCCGCGCTACGAGGTGGGGCTGGTGCCGCAGGAGATCAACTTCGATCCCTTCTTCACGGTGGCCGAGTCGCTCTACATCCAGCAGGGCTACTACGGGCAGCGCCGGGACGAGGCGCGGGTGATGGAGGTGCTCACCGCGCTCAACCTGCAGAACAAGGCGGACTCCATCACCCGGGCCTTGTCGGGCGGAATGAAGCGCCGGCTGCTCATCGCCAAGGCGCTGGTGCACAAGCCGCGGCTCGTCTTCCTGGACGAGCCCACCGCGGGCGTGGACGTGGAGCTGCGGCGCGACTTGTGGAACTACGTGCGCAAGCTGGCCGCGGAGGGCACCACCATCGTCCTCACCACGCACTACCTGGAAGAGGCCGAGGAGCTGGCTGACCGCGTGGGCGTCATCAACGAGGGCAAGCTGCTGCTGGTGGAGGAGAAGAAGGCCCTGCTGCGACGGCTGGGCGAAAAGCGCCTCATCGTCGCCTTCACCGAGCCGGTGAGCACGCTGCCCGAGTTCGTGCGCAAGGCCGGCGCCACGCTGTCCGCGGACGGCCGCACCCTCACCTATCCCGAGCGCGAGGGCTGCGCTCCCGCAGGCGACATCCTGCGCACCCTCTACACCCAAGGCCTCCCGGTGAGTGACGTGGAGACGCGACACTCGCGCCTGGAAGACATCCTCATCGACATCCTGCGCGGCAAGCCCGCCGCCACGCCCGCAGCCTGAGCGTCCCACTCCCTCCCCCGACACCCACCATGAACACCCTTGGGATGAAGACCCTGCTGGTGAAGGAGGTCCGGCGCTTCATGCGCGTGCCGGGCCAGACGGTCCTCTCACCGCTCATCAGCACCTCGCTCTACTTCCTCGTCTTCGGCTACTCCCTGTCCGGCCGCGTCCATCAGGTGGAGGGCGTGTCCTATCTGGAGTTCATTGTCCCGGGCCTCGTCTTCCTGGGCCTGGCCAACAACGCCTTCCTCAACAGCAGCTCCTCGCTGTTCATCAACAAGATGCAGGGCACCATCGTGGACCTGCTGGTGGTGCCGCTGGGGCCCCTGGAGCTGATGGCCGGCTTCATCGGTGGGGCCATGGTGCGCGGGCTCATGGTGGGCTTGCTCACCTGGGGGGTAGCCACCCTCTTCACCGGCTTCCGCCTGGAGCACGCGCCCGTCACGCTCCTCTTCCTGCTGCTGTCCTCGTACACCTTCAGCGTGCTGGGAATCCTGGCGGCGGTGTGGGCCGAGAAGTTCGAGCAGATCAACTTCTTCCCCACCTTCGTCATGCTGCCGCTCACCTTCCTGGGCGGCATTTTCTACTCAGTGCGTGAGCTGCCCTCGCCGTGGAATCACATCAGTCTCTTCAACCCCATGGTGTACATGGTGGAAGGACTGAGATACGGAATGCTGGGCCGTAGCGGCTTCCCGCCACTGTTGGGCTCTAGTATCCTGGTGGCGTTAGCACTGGTTGCAACCATCGTGGCGTGGGCCGCGTTGCGTTCTGGCTACAAACTGAAAGCCTGAGTGTGCGTCCCCCTGCTTGCCTGCCTGCCCAGCAAGGGATGTAGGGGACAGGACATTCGCGGATTCTTGGAAGCCGGGGTATTGTGACGCATCATGGCCGTCCCCTTTGGCAAGTACCTGTTGTTACGCAAGATTGCCTCCGGCGGGATGGGCCAGGTGTTCCTTGCGCTCGAGCGGGGCGCGGGTTTTGAGCGACTTGTTGTCCTCAAACTAATCCTGCCACACCTGGCCGAGGACGAAGAGTTCCTCACGATGTTCCTCGATGAGGCCCGGCTGGTGGCGCGGCTGGCGCACCCCAACCTCATCACCATCCTGGACCTCACGGAGATCAACGGCCGGCACTGCCTGGCCATGGAGTACGTGCAGGGCGATGACGTGCGACGGCTGGAGAAGTTCGCGCGCACGGAAGGCAAATCGCTGCCGGAGGGGCTGGGGCTGCGCATCATCGCTGAGGCGGCGGCGGGGTTGCACTACGCGCACCAGGCGAGGGATCAGCAGGGCCGGCCGCTGCAGCTGGTGCACCGAGACGTGTCGCCGCAGAACATCCTGGTGGGCTTCGACGGAGGCGTGAAGGTCATCGACTTCGGAGTGGCCAAGGCGGCGGGGAGTGTGTCGTACACGGCCACCGGGGTACTCAAGGGGAAGTACCCGTACATGTCGCCGGAGCAGGCCAATGGCCTCCCGGTGGACCCGCGCAGCGATCTGTTCTCCCTGGGTGTGGTGCTGTGGGAGCTGCTGACAGGCCGTCGCCTCTTCAAGGGCGAGTCGGATTTGATGACGCTGCGGCTGGTGCGCGACTGCCAGGTGCCGCTGCCTTCGCAGCTCAACCCGAAGCTGCCACCGGGGGTGGACGCGCTGGTACTCAGGGCGCTGGCGCCCACGCCCGAGGGCCGCTACCCGGACTGCAGCGCCTTCCGGCTGGCCATCGAGGACTACATCCTCCAGCACCAGCTCCCGGCCAGCAACGCGCACCTGTCCGCCTGGCTGCGAGAGGCGTACGCGGAGCGCATCGCTCGCGAGGCAGATCCGGCCAACCTGGATCAGCTGCCCGAGGACGCGGACCTGGACGCGAAGTCCAACCCGTCGCGCAGCAGCGTGCGCTCGCAGTCGCAGAAGCTTGAGCCCCCGGCCGCCGCGCTCGAGGGAACGCTGGTCGTCCCGCCTCCGAAGCCGCTGGAGGAGGTGAAGACGCGCCATACGCAGACGCTCCTGCCGGCGGTCACCGTGTCGCGGCGGCGCATCCCCTGGGTGCCGGTGGTGGCCTCCGTGGGCGCGCTGCTGGTCGCCGCGGGGGGCGCCATCATCTACCTGCGCCAGCACCCGACCGACAACCCGCCGGTAACCGTCCCCCAGCAGGGCCCGCAGCAGCAGGCACAGGCCGAGCCGCCCAAGCCCGAGCGTCCGGAGCCTCAGCCCGTGAAGTTGAAGGTGCTCTCGGAGCCGGCGGGCGCGCTGGTGGTCGTGGATGGGAAGCATTTCGGTGAGACGCCCATGGACCTGCCCCTCGCTCCGGATGCGCCTCCTGTGACGCTGGCGCTGAAGCTGGATGGCTACGAGCCGGTGTCGCAACGGGTGTCCGCCGGCAATGCGCCCGAGGTCTCGGTGAAGCTCACGCCGAAGCCCACGACCCAGAAGCCGCCACGCCGCACGGGCCCGCTGCTCGACATCAAGAAGGGCCGCTGAGCTCCCACGGCGTATCCTCGCCGTCATGCCGTGGCCCTTCCTTCCTCACCGCCCCCTCGCGACCGCCGCCCTCTTCGCCACCCTCGCCCTGCTCACGGGGTGTACGTCGGCGACGTGGAGCACCCGAAAGCACCCGGCCGTGGACGCGCTCTTCTCCGCCTATGACAACCCGGAGGTCCCCGGCGCCAGCGTCGTCGTGATCCACGAGGGACACGTCGTGCTCAGCCGAGCCTACGGACTGGCGGAGCTCGACTCGCGCACCCGCGCAACGCCGGAGAGCCAGTACCGCCTCGCCTCGCTCACCAAGCAGTTCACAGCCACGGCCGTCATGCGCCTGGTCGAGGAGGGCAAGCTCCGTTACGACGATCGCGTGGTCGACGTGCTCCCCGGCTTCCCCGCGTACCTGCGCGAGGTCCGCATCCGACACCTGCTCCACCACACGTCGGGCATCTGGGACTACGAGGCCTTCGTCCCCAAGCACCAGACCGTGCAGGTGAAGGATCGCGACGTCCTCGAGCTCCTCGCGCGCTCGGACCGCACGCACTTCCCGCCCGGGAGCGCGGTGCGCTACAGCAACTCCGGGTACGCAGTGCTTGCCCTCATCGTGGAGCACGTCGGAGGGATGCCCTTCGCGAGGTTTCTGCGCGAGCGCGTCTTCGCTCCGATCGGCATGAACTCGGCGGTCGCGTATGAGGCGGGCATCTCCACGGTGCCACGGCGGGCCTACGGCTATGTGGCCGAGGCTCAGGGCTTCCGCCCGCGCGACCAGAGCCCCACCAGCGCCGTGCTGGGAGATGGTGGCATCTACGCGTCCGTGGCGGAGCTGGTCGCGTGGGATGCGGCGCTGGACGCGAACACGCTCGTGGGTGCGGACACCCAGAAGCTCGCGTGGACCCCCGCGGTGCTGCCAGATGGCTCGTCCGCACGTTATGGGTTCGGGTGGTTCATCGACGAGGATGAGGGCCGGGTGCGCCTCTCGCACCATGGCGAGACGTGTGGCTTCACCAACGCCATTGTGAAGTACCCGGAGCAGCGGATCACGGTCATCGTCCTGACGAATCGCGCTGGCGGAGAGCCGTGGAGGCTCGCGCAACGGCTCGCGGACTTGTGGCTCCCACCTGCCTCGGCGGACGGACGACATGCACCTGTCGAGACGCGCGCGTGGCCCTTCGAGACAATGCCCAACGCGCGGTGAGCACAGGTGTACTCCAGGGGGGAAATACCCTCACCCTAGCCCTCTCCCAAAGGGAGAGGGGACATCCACGGGCTCTCGGATTCTGTCCAAGAACTTCGTGGACACTTAGCGCCGCTGGCCGTTGTCGGGCTCGAGCACTTCGATGGAGGTTACGACGCGGACGCCTCCCTCGTTGCGGAAGTGCGTGCGGATGGGCGTGCCCTCTCGCAGTTGGTCGAGCGCGAGCGGTTGTCGCCCCTCCTGACGGATGGGAACCCGGTCCTCGTCCTTCACGACGACCTGCACCAGGGGTTCCTTCCGGCCCACCTCGAGCGTGATGACGTTGCCAGTGGCGCCCCTCACCGTGCCGTTGATGAAGCCAGAGTCCTGCTCGGTGAAGTGGTCCCCGGGCGTGGCCTCCTCCTCGACAGCCTGAAGCTCCGGGGGCGTAGGGTCCTCGGCCGCCCACGCACCGAAGGCGAGCGTGGCCACGGTGAGCCCGGCGAGTACGGTCCGTGAGCGCATGACAGACCTCCTTGCGGCAAGGGTGCGTCTGGCATCAGGCCCCGCCAACTCGCGCCTGCCCTCCAGGACACCGGGCGACCCTCATGACTGCTTGGGCTTCGATGGTCAAACTTGACCATGCCCGAGTGGGCAAGCTCAGCCGAAGTGCTCGCGAAACGCGCGCAGGTTGGGGCCCTCTCCGTTGCGCTCGTACACGGCGAACACCACCCGCTCGAAGGCGCCCGGGAGCGCGGCCAGCCCCCTCGCGAAAGCCTCTGCCACCTCCCGTGGGTCGTTCCGGAAGACACCACAGCCCCACGCCCCGAGGACCAGGGTCCGGTGACCGTGATGTGCCGCGACCCGAAGGACATTCAAGGCCCGCGCCTCGAGCACCTCGCGGATGCGCGGGCGCGACCCGGGGTCACGCTTGAGCGCCTCGCCCGCATTGGGCGCCGGTGCGGTGATGATGGACACCCGGAACGGTCGCTCCAGCAACTCCAACTGCTCATCCCTGAAGAAGGGCACGTCCGGCGAGTAGATGAGGTGGTCCGTGTAGAGCATCGAGGGCTCTTCACGGTTGAGGGTGTAGTAGTCCGGCTGGGTGAGAAGGCAGTTGTAGAGCGCCGAGCAACGCGCGAGGTCCTCCTCCTGGGCCTTCGCCCCACCCAGAAAGCCGCCCCCCGGGTTCTTCGCCGAGGCGAAGTTGAGCGCGAGGACACGCGCTACGCCCTCCGCCTCGATGAGCCGGCGTGACGCCGCTCCCGTCTTCTCGGGCGTCACCTCGATGCGCGGAGCGCCTCCTCCCGAGGGAGTTGACGCCAGCGCCTCGAAGTCCCCAGGCCGATAGAGCACCGTGCCCCGCGCAGCCTGCGCCACCTCTTCCCGAAGGGAGACGGTCCGCCCCGAGGGCGTCACGTACTCCCCTTGCTCCACAATCCGAACCGTCTCCTTCGCAACTCCCGTGAGCGACATGACCCCGAGCTCCTCTTCCAGGTAACACCCCGCGAGGGATTCGTACGGGGTTCGTGTTCTCTACACACGAACATTACCGCGCAAGCCTGACAGGGATGGAGCCCCCACCCGCCCCGGTCAGGCTCCGCCGCCCGTGGCGTAGTGCAGCGCCAACAGCACCGCCAACACATACACCACCGGGTGCGCCTCGCGCGGGCGCCCCGACAGCAGCTTCAGCGCCGCGAACGACACGATGCCCGCGCTGATGCCATTCGCGATGGAGTACGTGAAGGGCATCAGGGCAATCGTCAGGAAGCCCGGCAGCGCCTCATCCATCCGGCTCCACTCCAGCTCGCGCGCCCCACCCATCATCAACGCGCCCACCACCACCAGCACCGGCGCCGTCGCCACCGGAGGAATCGCCGCCAGCGTCGGCACGAAGAAGAGCGACAGCAGGAAGAGCACCGACACCACCACCGCCGTCAGCCCCGTGCGCCCACCCTCCTCGACTCCTGCCGCCGACTCGATGTAGCAGGTCACCGTGCTGGTACCGAACGCCGCTCCGGCCACTGTGCCCACCGCGTCCGCCATGAAGCCCCGGCCTGCTCCCGGCAACTCCCCGTTCGGCTTCAGGAAACCACCCACACGCCCTACGCCCAGCAGCGTGCCCGCCGTGTCGAACACGTCCACGAAGAGGAACGCCAGCATCACCGTCAGGAACTTCCCCGTCAGCACCTGCGAGAAGTCGAACGCCCAGAACGTCTCCCGCGGGAGGCTCGGCACGCTCACCCACGCCTCCGGCGCCTTCGCCAGCCCCGTCACCCACGCCGCCACCGCTACCGTCGCAATGCCAATCAGCAGCGCGCCCTTCACCTTGCGCGACGACAGCACGCCGATGATGACCAGGCCCACCAGCGCCAGCAGCGGCACCGGCGCGTGCAACACCCCGAGCTGCACCAGCGTGGCCGGGCTGTCCACCACCAGCCCCGCGTTCCTCAACCCGATGAGCGCCAGGAACAGGCCAATGCCCGTGGTGGTCGCCAGCTTGATGGGCGCCGGAATGGCTCGGAGGATGAGGGTGCGGATGCCGCCGTAGGACAGCACGATGAACAGCAGGCCCTCGACGAACACCGCCGTCAGCGCGAAGCGCCAGTCCACGCCCAAGCCCTTCACCACGCCATAGGTGAAGTAGGCGTTGAGCCCCATGCCCGGCGCCAACGCGAAGGGGAAGTTGGCGTACACCCCCATGAGCAACGTGCCGAATGCCGCGCCCAGGGCCGTGGCCACCGTCACATCCGAGACCGGCATCCCCGCCTCGGAGAGAATCTGCGGGTTGACCAGCAGGATGTAGGCCATGGTCAAGAAGGTCACCAGGCCCGCGCGCAGCTCCGTCCCAATGGACGAGCCCCGCTCACGGATGAGGAAGAAACGCTCGAGAGCTTCCATGGGCGCCATATAGACGCCCGCCCGCTCGCCCCCAACCTTTATGTGGCTGGCTGCCTGGGGGGGTGCAGTGGCGGGGAGGGGCTTGGGCGCGTGCGCTTCCAGTCCCTGTTGCCCGCGCCCAGTTTTCGACAGACCCCCCGAACTAGCGGGGGGCTACAGGGAGGCAACATCATGAGCTTCAAGAAGAGCTGGGGTCTCGGCGCCATCGCCGCGGCCTCACTGCTGGCGGTGCCCGCGCTCGCCCAGGATCGCGACGAGCGCATCTTCGACGCGGATGAAGCGCGCCGGAGCCTCACCCAGGATCTGAACGTCAGCGTGAGTGGCGGCTTGAGCGCCTTCACGGGAGACCTGGGGGCGGAGACGGTCGCAGGTGGCTTCCTCGGTGTGCAGGCCAGCTCCCGCCCGCTGCCCCTGCTGGGCGTCGAGCTCGGCTACGAGGGCTCACGCAACGCGTTCGAGGACATCGACGGCGGCCTGTGGCGTCACAACGTCGGCGCGCTCGCCAAGGTGGGCCCGGAGCTCGGCGTCAACCGCAACCTGCGGCCCTTCGTCGGCGCGGGCGTCGGCGTGAGCTTGCTCAACCCGAGCGAAACCGGTGAGGTGCCCTTCGACAATGACGTCATCACCGAGGTGCCGTTCGCCGCGGGCGTCGAGTACGACCTCGGCGGCATCACGGCCGGTGCGCGCGCCTCCTACCGGTTGCTCGGTGGCGAGAACCTGGGCGCGGCCGAGAGCGGCAACATCGTCAACCTCGGCATCCAGGTGGGCGGCGCTTTCTAGGCACCGCCCTGGCTGCCTGGCGACCTAGCCCTTGATGCGGAACACCACGGCCGAGGGACCCTCGAGCCTCACCACCCCGCTTCGCAGCGGCTCCTGCGTCACGGTGCCGCCGAAGCGGGGCGACTCGGACCACAGCACCAGCTCGGCGTTGGCGGGCACCCGGTGCTCCAGCGTCCCCTTCACGTTGACGACGACGTGGAGAGCGTCCCCAGGGCCGCGGCGCTCCAGTACCAGCGAGTGCGTGCCCGTGGGCCGCGCGTCGAAGTGTCCCCGACGGTGCTCCTTCAGGGAGGGCTCGGTGGCGCGCAGTCGCAACAGCTCGCGATAGAGGGCGAGCACTCCAGCGTGCTCCGGCCGCCCGGCCTCGCTCCAGTCGAGCTTCGAGCGCGTGAAGGTCTCCACCGCCTGCGGATCCGGCACCGTGTCACCCGAGAAGCGCGCGAAGCCGGCGAACTCCTTGCGCCGGCCCTCCGTCACCAGCCTGCCCAGCTCCTCGTTGTGGTCGGTGAAGTACAGGAAGGGCGTGCTCGCGTTCCATTCCTGCCCCATGAAGAGCAGCGGCGTGTACGGCGCCAGCAGCAGCAGTGTGCTCATGGCCCGGAAGGCCGCTGGGGACACATCCGCCCCCAACCTCTCTCCATGAGCCCGGTTGCCCACCTGGTCATGGTTCTGGATGCAGAGCACGAGCTGCCAGGGCTCCGCGCCGCTCGCGGGTGTGCCCCGGACGCGGCCGTGCACCTGGGACTCCTGGCCCTCGTAGAACCAACCCTGACGCAATGTGCGCGCGATGTCCTCCGCGCTCCCGGTGTAGTCGCGGTAGTAGCCCTCGCTGTCCCCCGCGAAGGCCCGGCGCATCTGGTGGTGGAAGTCGTCCGCCCAGACGCCGTCCAACCCATGGCCGCCCTGGGCCCGCGGACGCACCAGGCGCGTGTCGTTGCGCTCGTCCTCGGCGATGACCACCACCCGCCGGCCGGGAGCCGCGGCGCGGGCCCGCTCGGCGATCTCCGTGAGCAGGTGCGGCGTGCCGTCGTCGAGGATGGCGTGCGCCGCGTCCAGGCGCAGCCCGTCCGCGTGGTAGTCGCGGATCCACATCTCCACATTGGAGAGCACCAGCGAGCGCACCACCGCGGAGCCCTCACCGTCGTAGTTCACGGCCTCGCCCCAGGGCGTGTGGTGGCGGCCGGTGAAGTAGTAGGGCGAGTAGCAGCGCAGGTAGTTCCCGTCCGGCCCATAGTGGTTGTAGACGGCGTCGATGAGCACCGCGAGCCCCTCGGCGTGGGCCGCGTTGATGAGGCGCCGCAGTCCCTCGGGGCCGCCATAGGCCGCGAGCGGGGCGAAGAGATCCACTCCGTCGTAGCCCCAGTTGCGCACACCCGGGAAGCTGGCCAGCGGCATCAGCTCCACCGTGGTGATGCCCAGCTCCTTGAGCGCGCGCAGACGGGGAATGAACGCCTCGAAGGTGCCCTCGGGCGTGGCCGTGCCCACGTGCACCTCGTAGATGACCTGCGCCTCCGGATCTGGCCCCTTCCACCCGGCGTCCGTCCAGGCGAAGTCCGGCACCACGACCTCGGAGGGGCCGTGCACACCGTCCGGTTGTGAACGGCTCCAGGGATCTGGGAAGGGGCCCTCTCCGTCCACCCGCAGCTTGTAGCGCACGCCCGCGCCTTCGCCGGCAAGCGTCGTGGAGAAGAAGCCTCCCCCTTCGTCCTGCATGGGCAGCGAGGTGCCCGGGCGGCCGTCCTTCCCGTGGAGCACCACCTCGACCTTCTTGTGCCCCGGAGCCCAGACCCGCCAGCGCACGCCCTCGCCCGGCTCCACCCAGGCCCCCAGGCGAGCCACCTGACTCCGCGTATCCTCTGCTCGTTCCATGACCACCTACTTATCCACCCTCACGCCATCCGCAGGTGTCCTTCAGGCCAACGAGGCGGGAAGATGTTCACTGGTGGCCCTGTCTCGCATGGTGGATGCCCCCTCCGAGAGCGGGCGGGCACTGGCGGTGTCGGCAGGCAACGCTTGTCGCGTGACCTTTCCCAACGGAAAGATGGCGCCCACTTCATGAGCCCACGTCCCGATCACCTGCAGGCCGTCTCCTTCGCACGCGGCGACTCCGTTCGCGAGCGCGTCGCAGCGTTGGAAGTGCTCTCACCCCGTGAGATTGACCAACGCCTCACCGAGCTCGGCTACAGGGGCCAGACGGAGGCCCGGCGTGCGGCGTCGGTGCTCGCCTACCGTCACGTGCGGCGGCTGCGGCGCATCCACCTGGAGGGCATCCTCCCCGAGCCCGGCACGCGCGAGAACTGTCTCTTCCTGGGCCCTACTGGCAGCGGGAAGACCTTCCTCGTGGAGCTGCTCTTCAAGGAGATTCTCGGTGTCCCCACCGTGCTCGTGGACGCCACCCAGTTCTCCGAGACGGGCTACGTGGGCGACGACGTGACCACCATGCTCTCGCGGCTGTACGAGGCGGCGGGTGGGGACGTGGCGTGGGCGGCCTGTGGGGCCATCTGCATGGACGAGTTCGACAAGCTCGCCACCAGCCGCTCTGATGCCCGCTTCGCCGGACAGCAGACCACCAAGGACGTGAGCGGCTTCGGTGTGCAGCGCAGCCTGCTCAACCTGCTGAGCGCGGCGAAGGCGGACTTCCCGCCGGACTTCGGCTTCACCAGCCGCACGCCGCCCATGCCGCTGGAGCTGTCCGCCATCACCTTCATCGCTTGTGGGGCCTTCAGCGGACTGAAGAGCACGGCGGAGGAGCTGGGCGGACAGAAGGAGCGGATGGGCTTCGGTCGCGACACGCGCAAGCGCGAGGCGGCCATCGCGGAGAAGGTGTCGGAGGATCAGATCGAACAGACGACGGCCTTCGCGCGCTACGGCTTCATCCCGGAGCTGATTGGCCGCTTCAGCCGCATCGTCTCCTTCTCGCCGCTGGACGCGGTCACGCTGGGCAACATCCTCGAGGACAACGTGCTGCGCACCTACGAGCGCGAGTTCGCCCACGAGGGGCTGAACCTGGAGGTGGATACAGCAGTGCGCGAGTGGGTGGTGCAGCGAGCCCTCAAGCGCGAGACGGGAGCGCGTGGTCTGCGCGCCGCCCTGGTGCCCCAGCTGGAGCGCGCCGCCTACGATCACTTCGGCGAGCCGGAGGTCTCCACCGTGCGCCTGGTGCTCGAGGGAGATCAGGTGAGCGTCGTCACCCGCTGAGCAGGCACGGGGTCGGACGAGCAAGGCGGAGGGGCAGGCGTCCCCTCTCCCTCTGGGAGAGGGAAAGGGTGAGGGTCGTCCCGACTCCATCCGTTCGTCCCATGTCTCGCCCGCGTCAGATATCGGCGCTCCGTGAGGAGGCCGTGGCTATGATGGGCCGAGAGCGTGCGGCCCTTCCAGCCCGACGCGGGATACCATGTACCTCCTCGACATCGACATCTCCGGACTCAAGTTGCTACGCGATTTCCGCCTTTCGCTGCGGGACGCGCAGGGACAGCCGAGGATGTGGACGGTCCTCATTGGTGAAAACGGGCTCTGCAAGACGAGCATCCTGCAGGCCATCGCGATGGCGGCGAGCGGCTACCTCCGCGCGAATCAGCTCGCGGATGTGCCCTCGTTACCGGACCGAAGGCTTACTGGAAGAGCCATGACTATCGACGCCGAATTCACCTTCGGCGCGAACCAACACACGCAGCGGAAATACCCTGGAATCCATCCGCGCCCGGAGTTTCCGCCGGTCATCTACTCGAATCTCTGGCTCTCGCTGGGGCATAGCGTCTTCGATGGAAAGTCGGACTACGGCGACCACCGCGAGAGCGTGAACGAACCTTCGTTGGATCCCATCGAGGAAGCCAGGGCGCTCAACCTTCCCCAATGGTTCGTGGCAGGTTACGGAACCACGCGTCTGTTACCGCGCCCCTTCGCGAGTGACAAAGTAGAAGATCCCATCCTGAGCAGGCTCAACTCCCTGTTCGACCGTGGTCGGATCATCGGAACAGGATTCGCGGACCTGCTCGAAGACTCTCTAGAGTTTGCTCAAGCACTACATCAAGCACTCGTGAGCAGCCAACTGCTGCCACGAACCACCAACGTCGAGTTGCAAGGACGAGGCGGAACGAAGACCCCGAGCGATCTCGTCGCAAAGCATAGCTTCGAGCTCAAGGTTGGCACCGAAACGTTGAAGCTTCCCGCGACCTGGCTCTCGCAGGGTTACCAGAGCACCATTGCCTGGATCGCCGACATCATCGGTCAGATGTTCTGGGAGAACGGTGGGCCCATCCCTCTTTCCGAGATGGAGGGTCTGATTCTCGTGGATGAGATCGACCTGCACCTCCACCCCAAGTGGCAGCTTGGCCTCATCCCCACCCTCAAGCGCGTCTTCCCGAAGCTCCAGTTCGTCGTGACGACGCACTCGCCCATGATCCTGCCAGGACTGTCTCGCGAGGAGGTCGTCATCCTGGGCACCGATGACAAGGGCAACGTCATCCCGCAGGAGAGCTCGGAGTCCCCGGCGCTACTCACGGGCAGCGAAATCTACCGAACCTTCTTTGGCATCGACCGGCTCCACCCGTCCGATCTCGGCAAGGATCTCCAGCGCTATAGCTTCCTCATCGCCGACCCGCTCCGAAGCGATGAGGAAGACAAGGAGATGCACGACATCTCGAAGCGCCTCGCCGAAGCTGGCGTCGATCCCGGCTGGGAGCCCGTCCCGCGCATCCAGGAGCCACCGGCCGGGAGCGAAAAGCCGTCATGATCCGTATCCATCGCGGTGCGGAACCCGCGGAACTCGCCGCCGCGAGGGCGACCGAACTCCCCAGAATCCAGGCCCTCGCCACCACACGTCGGCCAACCCAGGACGACCTCGGCAGGAAGTACGAGGTCGCCCGGGAAGCTCTCTGGAAGGCCCAGAGTTACAAGTGCTGCTACTGCGAGAGCCGGGAACAGTCGAAGCGCAACGATGTCGAGCACTTCCGGCCCAAGACACAGGCAGACCGGAGACCCGGCGCGCGCGAGGACCACGGCTATTGGTGGCTCGCCTGGAGTTGGGAGAATCTCCTCTTCTCCTGCCGCAACTGCAATCAAGCTCCCGCCAAGCTCGACAAGTTCCCGCTCGCCGAGGGGAGTGAGGCGTTACAGGCAGGTGAGCCTCCTCCGGGCAAGGAGCGGCCATTGCTCATCGACCCGGCAGAGGAATCCGGCATCGAGCACATCCAGTTCGTCCGGATGCCCCATGGCCCCGCGACGACGGGCAGGTGGTACCCCAGGCCTCGCAATGGAATCTACCGGGGAGCAATGACCATCAGGGTCTGCATGCTGGACCGGCCCGACCTGCTCGACTTGTACGGGCACCATGTCGAGCAGCACGTCATGCCCATTGTGGAAGACATCCGCGCGGCCATGCGGGGAGGCAGCACCGCCGACGTGCAGCGACAGTGGTCACGCGCACTGCTGCGACTGCTCAATCCAGCTCAGCTCTACATCGGGCTCTCGTACGACGTGCTCGACTTCTTCATCCCCTCCGTGCTCCGCAAGAAGCACCAACTCGAGCTCACCCTGCCCAACTCGCGGTAGCCGGGAGAATTGCCCATCCAGGCTACCGCCCCAGGATTCGCGCGAGCACGTCCACGCCGCGCAGCACCACGTCCGGGGGCGAGCAGGTGAAGCACAGCCGGATGTGGTGCGGGAACGGCCCGAAGCTCGGCCCTGGGGACACCAGCAGGTTGTGCTCGACACACCGCTCCAGCAGCCCCGGGAGTCCCCGCTCGTCCAGGTGCTTGGAGACCTCCAGGAAGAGGAAGGTGCTGCCCTCCGGCGCGGGGACGCCCAGGCGCGCGGCGGCCTTCGTCCCTGTGTCGCGGTAACTCGCCGAGGCCATGGCCACCCAGGCCTCCCCCGGGCCTCTCAACACCCGCTCGCCCGCGAGCTGCGCCGCCGTGGGCGCGCTGTAGAAGGAGTGCGTACTCACCTTGCGCAGCTGCGCCACTGCCTCCGCCGGCCCCACCACGTAGCCGCACCGGTTGCCCGCCATGCCATACCCCTTGCTGAAGGAGTACGAGGAGAGCGTCCGCTCCGGTGCCAGCGCTCGCGCGTACGTGTGCTCGCCCGCGTAGACATAGTCCTCGTACACCTCGTCCGAGAGCAGCCACAGCCCCTCACGGCGCGCCAGCTCCGCCAGGGCCTCCACCCACGCGCGCGGCAGCACCCGGCCCGAGGGGTTGTTGGGCGTGTTGAGGTAGAGCGCCACGCTGCGCTCCGTGAGGCGCTCGCGCACCGCCGCCACCAGCGCCTCCGGACTCTCGCAGTCCAGGAAGGGCACCGGCACCGGCTTGCCGTGGAACGCCGTGACGATTCCCGAGATGAGTGGCCAGTAGGGCGCGAGGATGAGCACCTCCTCGCCCGGTGACACCAGCCCGCCGATGATCGCCCCCAGCGCGCCCGTGGCCCCCGTGGTGATGAGCACCTGGGAGCGCTCGGTGGGCACGCCCGTCCTCGCTCGCACCCGCTCCACCACCGCGTCCAGCAGCCCTGGCAGCCCCTGCACCGGTGCGTAGCGGTGCATGCCGGGGTGCTCCTTCACCCGGAAGTCCTCCATGCGGCAGCCCTCGGGCGGCTCCATCCACGTGTCCCCCACGTGCAGCGGGTACACCTCTCCGGTCCTGCTCGACAGTCGCTCCGCGAGCCCGGAGTACAGCGTGCTCGACATGCCCGAGACCGAGGGCGCGTAGGCGGGATGGCGCGGCATGGAACTCCTCCTGGCTTTTGACGGAGGGCATGTTGCCCGGCCTTACGCCCGCTCACCAGGCAGGCGACGAATCCCCTGCTTCATGCTCGCCCGGTTGTGCCCGCTCGCTCCGGCTCCCACCTTGTTCCGATAGAGCCATTCAACGAACACGGTGGAGAACAATGACCCTGCACAAGTGGACGTGGAGCCTCACGGCGGTGGCACTGTTGGGTCTCGCCTCGGGCTGCAGCAAGGACCGCACGGACGCGGGACGCCTTGATCGCGAGAAGACGGTGCAACCAGGCACCGAGGGCGCCAACACCCCGCTGGCGGACTCGCGCCAACCCGAGCAGAACCCGGAAGTCACTGGCGGAGAGGACCTGGCGGACCAGGAAATCTACGGGACGGTGACCGGGGTGGCCGGCAACAGCCTCACCGTGCGCAACCCCAGTGGGAGCACCACCCTGACCCTCTCGCTGGATGACGACACCCGCTTCGTCCGCCAGGGCCAGCAGGCGGACCGGGGGCAACTCAAGGAAGGCATGCAGGTGCGCGCGTCCTATGACGAGGACGAGGGCAAGTACGAGGCCACCACGGTGGAGCTCCTCCAGGACGCCTCCGCGCCCCCGAAGCAGTGAGCCGCGCGGTACCCGGCGAGGTGAGCCATGCATCACACACGTGAGATTCCCCGCGAGGGGTGGGCCGACTACCTCTCATTGCTGAGCGCCATCGAGCGCGACCACCAGGTGCACATCCAGGCGGGGAGTCCGGAGCTCGGAGAGCAGACGGTGGCCGGGAGCCTGCCGCTGGTGGACATCGCCCTCGAGGAGAAGGGCAGCGAGGAGGGCGCCATCGAGGTGACGGTGGGCAACCCGGGCGAGGAGCTCACCCATCGCATCTCCCACCCGGAGCACCTGTGGGCCGAGGAGAGCGACAGCGGGGAGCTCGAGTGCCTCGACATCGAGGACGCGGACCACGTGAAGACGCTCATCTACTTCGAGCCGCAGGAGTTGCTCGACGAGGCCTCGCCGCCACCGCCAGCGTAGCGGCTCCGGAGGCCGAAAAATGAAGAGGCCGGAGACGCACCGCCCCTCGTGGAGGCGTGCATCCCCGGCCCTGTCAGCTCACGAGAGCGGACGGACTACGGGTAGAGCGCGCGGGCGCCGGACTTGTCCAGGCTGGTGAGCACGAGGTCACCGGTCTGGGTGCCGTTGCACTGGGGGTAGTGCATGACGGAGGCGCGGTCGTAGGTGGTGGTCAGCGCGCGCCAGTTGGCATCCTCGTAGCAGCCGGAGGAGGTGGAGCGGGTGTGCTCGTGACGGAAGCCGAGCGTGTGGCCCAGCTCGTGGCGCAGCACGCCCGTGAGGGTCCAGGCGCCCGTGCTGCTAAAGGCGCTGCTGTCGATGAGCACGTTGCGGGCCGAGCGGCTGGAGTTGGGGAAGAACGCGCGCGCCGTGTAGCCCGCGCCGCTCACCATGCGCACGTCGAAGACGACGGCGGACTGGGACGCGGTGCAGCTGGAGTCATAGCTGCTGCTGTGCACGAAGTTGACGTTGGCGGTGGCCTCCCAGGCCGCGGCCGCGTTGGCCATCGCCGTCACGACGGTGTTGTAGCGCGTGCCGAACGAGGTCTTGCTCACGCAGTAGGTGATGTTACGCGCGGCGGTAGCGCTCCACTTGATGTCGCGGCCACTGACGTAATACACGGCCAGGCCGCCCTCGGTGGTGCCCACGTCACCGTTGGCCACGTAGTTGTCGTAGTACGCCTTCAGACCCTCGATGCCCTCGATGGCCTCGTCGCCGTTGACGACATAGACGTCGCCCTCATCCTTGATGGCCTGCGCCTGAAACTCCTCGAACGTCGGAATCTGCTGCTGCTCAGCGGCCTCGGGACCACCGCAACCAACGAGCGCCACACCGGCCAGCAACGCCATCGAGATCTTACGCATGGGGGACTTCCTCTAGGGGGGACAACGGGGGTTTGACGTGGGCGCCTGGAAAACCAGCCGCGACCGCGCCCCCGAGCCATGAGCAACTCCCAGGCCAGGAAGACCGCTCGCCTGAAATCGAGGACTTAGCGGGGATACCTCGAATAGCCCTGGAGCAGGGTTGCTCCAGGCAGCTCCAGGTTTCTCGTAAAAGGGCCTGACAGTTCCCGAGCAAACCCTTGTCATCTCAGGGGGTTGCGCGTGACGACCCTCATCGTCCGAGAGTCGGACGGCGATGTTGTGCAATCGGACAGCGGGCACACGCCTCTCGCACCGGGAAGACTCACCGGGAGCGAGATCGGCCACAAACGTGTCGAAGGGCCGGGGAAGAGCCCTCACGAGAAGTGAGAACGCACATCCCCGGCCCGGACTTCACTCACGAGGCCCGGGCTTGGGCCGCCGGATTACGGGTAGAGGGCGCGGGCGCCGGTCTTGTCCTTGCTGGTGAGCACGAGGTCGCCCGTCTGGGTGCCGTTGCACTGGGGGTAGTGCATGACGGAGGACGAGTCGTAGGTCGTCAGCCCGCGCCACGCGGAGTCCTCGTAGCAGCCGGTGCTCTGCAGGCGGGTGTGCTCGTGACGGAAGCCGAGCGCGTGGCCCAGCTCGTGGCGCAGCACGCCCGTGAGGGTCCAGGCGCCCATGTTGCCGAAGGCGCTGCTGTCGATGAGGACGTTACGGGCCGAGCGGCTGGAGTTGGGGAAGAACGCGCGCGCCGTGTAGCCCGCGCCGCTCACCATGCGCACGTCGAAGACGACGGCGGACTGGGACGCGGTGCAGCTGGAGTCATAGCTGCTGCTGTGCACGAAGTTGACGTTGGCGGTGGCCTCCCAGGCCGCGGCCGCGTTGGCCATCGCCGTCACGGCGGTGTTGTAGCGCGTGCCGAACGAGGTCCTGCTCACGCAATAGGTGAGGTTGCGCGCCTGGGTGGTGCTCCACTTAATGTCGCGGCCACCGCTGTAGTACACGGCCAGGCCGCCCTCGGTGGTGCCCACGTCACCGTTGGCCACGTAGTTGTCGTAGTACGCCTTCAGACCCTCGATGCCCTCGATGGCCTCGTCGCCGTTGACGACATAGACGTCGCCCTCATCCTTGATGGCCTGCGCCTGAAACTCCTCGAACGTCGGAATCTGCTGCTGCTCAGCGAGCTCGGGACCACCGCAACCAACGAGCGCCACACCAGCCAGCAACGCCATCGAGACCTTACGCATGGGCTTTCCTCTAGGGGGACAACGGGGGTTGGCGGGTCGCCTGGAGGACCAGCCGCGACCGCGCGCCCCTGCCCTGAGCAACTCATGGGCCAGGAAGCTCCACTCTTGGAATATCAAGGACTTGGTGGGCCTCACCCGAGTTCAGTTGGAGCACCCACAATCCTCATGGCGCGGCAAGATTGCCAAGGAGCTTTACATATTTCAGCTCCAACATTCGGAGTTTCAAATATTTATGCTCAAACAACCACCCTGTCCGGAAGTCGGACACGTGCTGTCTTCCCATGAGGCACACGGCCAGGCACCAAGCCGCAGCACAGGACTCAGCCGTTGGCGGCCTCGGGCACCTTGAGGGGAGTGGGCGGGGCGCTCGTGTCGCCCTGGGCGAAGTAGATGCGCTCGAGCAGCTTGCGGTGGTGGATGAGGGGCTTGTCGTACTTGCCCAGGCGCATGCCCTTCATGCTGTAGGGGGTGTGCGCCACCAGGGGGATGAAGCGGGCGTCGTCACGAATCTCGTACCAGGACATGGCGAGCGAGGCCCGGCGCACCACCGGCAGCAACGGGCGCAGGCGCTTGTCGTGGAGCAGGCCGAAGGAGAAGGTGTGCAGGCGCGTGGTGTGCGCCGTCTCCGGCACGAAGAAGATGACGGCGCGGTTGGTGAAGGGGCGCTGCTCGCCGGTGGGGCTCGTCCAGGTGATGGTGTAGTCGGTGCGCACGGGGTCGAAGCGCGTCACCCAGTGGTTCTGGAAGAGGTCGCCGTTGCGCAGCAACAGCAGGGGAATCAGGTACGAGGGCCGCTGGGGCGCGCGGTAGAGCACCTCGGTGCGGTCCTCGAAGTTGTGGGCCTCGTACTGGATGTCCTTCGCCTGGGCGCGGTTCCACCCCAGGCGGGTGTGGACGAAGGGGGTGTGCTCGTCCTCGCTGAAGTTGTCGAGCGCCACGTGCAGCGGCGCGCGGAAGAGCATGGAGAAGGCGCCGTTGAAGTCGTAGCCCTGCGGGACGAAGTCGGGGAAGGCGGACAGGGGCGTGTCGCGCGCGGAGAGCCACAGGTAGCCGAAGCGCTCCACCACCTGGAAGGAGCGAGTGTCGCACTTCTTGAGGTCGGGCTGGCTGGGGCTGCGACCGCGGCCGTCGGCGTCGAAGAGCCAGCCATGGTAGGGGCACTCGAGCTGTCCCTCGCGCGTGACGCGGCCGGCGGACAGCGGTGCGAGGCGGTGCGGGCAGGCGTCAGCGAGCGCGGCGGGACGACCCTGGGCGTCGCGGAAGAGGGCGTAGGACCGACCGGCGAGCTCCACGCGAACGGGCTTGTCGCGCAGCTTCCGAGCGGAGAGCACGGGATGGAAGAAGCGGGTGACGTCGGGCATGGGCTCCATGGGCAGAAGTATACGCCTGCTCAGGAAGAGCCTCCTGCAGGGCCGGGAGCATGCGCATACTGTCCCACTGCCCCGGCCCCCAAGCCCGGCCGGGCGGAGGCTGGATGACGCTGGAATCGCTGCTCCTGGCGATATGGCCCCACGTGGCGGCGGCGTTCACGGTGGTGGCCAACCTGCTGGCCACCGGACACGCGGTACTGCGCAAGCGGGATGTGCGCGCGGCGGTGGCGTGGGTGGGTCTGGTGTGGCTGGTTCCCCTGATAGGGGTGGTGCTGTACCTGCTGCTGGGCATCAACCGCATCCGCCGCCGGGGTCGCTCGCTGGCGCTGCGCCAGGAGCATGGCCAGTTCCCCCCGAAGCCGAGCGTGGCCGCGTGCACCCCCGAGCAGTTGGTGGCGGCGGTCCCCCCTGCGACCCACCTGGCGCCGCTGGCCCGCCTGGTGGACGAGGTGGTTCATCACCGGCCGCTGCTGCCAGGCAACCGGCTCCTCCCGCTGGAGGCCGGCGCAGGTGCCTACCCAGCCATGCTGGACGCCATCGAGGAGGCGCGCACCTCCATCTCCCTGTGCAGCTACATCTTCGACAACGACGAGGCGGGGAGGCGCTTCGTGGACGCGCTCGGGCGCGCGGTGAAGCGAGGGGTGCAGGTGCGCGTGCTCATCGACGCACTGGGCGCGCGCTATGACTGGCCTCCCATCACCGGCCGTCTGCGCCGTGCCGGGGTGCGAGCGGCGCGCTTCCTCCCCACGTTGTGGATGCCGGCGCGCCTGCCCTTCATGAACCTGCGCAACCACCGCAAGCTGCTGGTGGTGGACGGGAAGGTGGGCTTCACCGGGGGGATGAACATCCGCGAGCACTTCCTGCCCGGCCACGGCGACGCGAGAGACCTGCACTTCCGCGTGGAAGGTCCGGTGGTGGGGCAGCTGCAAGAGACGTTCGCCGAGGACTGGGCCTTCACCACGAAGGAGCGTCTGGAAGGGGAGGCGTGGTTCCCTCCGCTGGAGCCCGTGGGGCCTGTAGTGGCGAGGGGGATTCCAGACGGCCCGGACGAGGACTTCGAGACCTTGCGCTGGACGCTGCTGGGAGCACTGGCCTGCGCGCGCAGCTCGGTGCGCATCGTCACGCCCTACTTCATTCCGGACTCGGCGCTCATCACCGCGCTGAACGTGGCGGCGCTGCGGGGCGTGCGGGTGGACATCGTGTTGCCCCAGAAGCTCAACCTCCCGGTGGTGCAGTGGGCCGCCACCGCGCAGCTGTGGCAGGTGATGCGCCCTCATTGCCGCGTCTTCCTCACCGCGCCGCCGTTCGACCACACCAAGCTGATGGTGGTGGACGGCGTGTGGTCGCTGGTGGGCTCAGCCAACTGGGATCCGCGCTCGCTGCGGCTCAACTTCGAGTTCGATGTGGAGTGCTACGACGCAGAGCTCGCCACGCGCCTGGACGCCCTCATTGAGGAGCGGGTGTCGCGGGCCCGGCTTCTCACCCTGGAGGAGCTCAACCAGCGGCCGCTGCCCATCCGCCTGCGCGACGGCGTGGCCCGGCTCATGTCGCCGTACCTGTAGGCCCGCGCCGCCTCAGCCGTTGGCCACCTGGGGGACAACGGCCTCCCTCCAGCGCACGAGGAA
Source organism: Archangium minus (assembly GCF_044360475.1). Classification (NCBI taxonomy): domain Bacteria; kingdom Pseudomonadati; phylum Myxococcota; class Myxococcia; order Myxococcales; family Archangiaceae; genus Archangium; species Archangium minus. The sequence goes on along the minus strand of NZ_CP043494.1, from coordinate 1,174,208 downwards.
GGTGCAGGCCGTGCCGTCAGAGGACCACTCGTCCACGTGCACGTTGCGCGCGCCCGCCACCTGCTGCGCCCGGAGGATGAACCCCGCCACGAAAGAGGAGTAGTTGCCGAAGATGTCGTTCACCCACAGCTCCACGTGCCGAGGCGCGTCCTCCAACCGCACCTCGCTGAAGTTGTTGAAGCCGCGCAAGTCCCGCCCAATGCGCTCCAACATCCGCCGCGGACCGAGCACCGGCGCCAGCTCCGCCACCACGCGGCCCATGGACGTCTGGAGGTAGCCCTCCATGAAGTGGATGCCCATCCACCAATGCGCCTCAGAGGGAGGCAGGTGCGGGTAGAGCGCCTCGGCGCCGACGCGGACGAACATCCTCCACTGCTCCAACGGGTAGGAAACGTCGAGCGGATGCGCCAGGTCCAACCCGGCCTCCCGAAGCCATCTGCGGGCAAGGGGCGTCAGCGTCGCCCCCAGCTCCCGGACGAACAGCGCCTCAATGGCCGTCGCAAACACCAGCTTCTCTGGCGGCATGACGCTCCCTTGGCACCTCATCGGCGCCCCCCACAGGAAAGCCGCTCCGGTCACGAAGCGCTCCCCTCACCGAGAACGGATGCTCACTTTCTCATACTGGGGAACGTCTCCGCTACTCTCCCTCCGGGTGAGCTCACACGCGGGGTGCTGTGGGACTCAGGGCGACACGCGGCCGACGAGCGCGAGAATGGCCTCGCCGTAGCGCTCGGCCAGCTTGGGACCGACGCCGTGGATGCGCTGCAACGCCGCGCCGTCGCGGGGGCGAGCCGTGGCAATGGCCCCGAGCACCCTGTCCGTGAGGATGCGGAAGGCGGGCACGCGTCGACGGCGGGCCTCGGCGAGACGCCAAGCGCGCAGGGCCTCCGCGAGCTGAGGTGAGGCCGTGCTCACCCCAAGCGTCGCCCCGCTGCGCCTGGAGCGCTCCAACGCCTGAGCCAAGGCCTCCCGGCCCCGAGGCGCCCGCGGCGTCTCCACCGCCGTCTGGACCTCGTCGTCGTACTCAACCTCGGGCTCGGACCGCGCGGAGGCCGAGCGCTTGCGCCTACCACCCGAGGAGCCCGAGGAAGGGGCCCGCTTGCGACGCGAGGTACGGCGACCGCCACCTGCCGCAGTGCCCTTCACCCGAGAGCCGCGACGCTTGCGCGTGGGAGCCTCATCGGGAGGCAGCGGCAGTTGCACCTGACCCGGAGCGGGCTCGCGCGTCCGGCGGCCCTCGGCGGTGAGCGCCACGCGTTGGAAGGTGATGCTCTGGCCGTCCTTCTCGAAGGTGTCCTCGGACAGGCGCACGAGCCCGGCGCGCACGAGTCCTCCAAGCAGCCGCTCGAAGTCACGGCGTGGCAGGGACTCGCCGAACAGCTCGCGGTGGAGCCGTCCGGTGGCCTGGGCATCGCGCTCATGCAGTGCCCCGAGGATGCGCGCGAGCGCCTGGGCCTCCGCATACGAAGGCTCACCGAAGCGCAGGGTGGCACAGGACTCGGGCGCGCAGACGTCGCACAGGCCGCAGGCGGCGCCCGTGTCCTGCACGTCACCAAAGTGCGCCACGAGGTGCCGCATTCGACACCCGTGCGACTCGCCATAGCGGGCCATGTGCTCGAGCTGGGACTGCTTGTGCTCGCGCTGCGCCGAGTACGCGGCCATCCAGCCCGGACGTCCGCGGCGCACGGACTCGTCCGGAGTCATCTCCACGCCGCCGTGAATCCACAGTTGTTCGAGCGCCTTGTCGAAGACATCGGACTCCATGCGCACCCGGGCCGCGAGTGACTCCTTGGGCTCCGGCTCCTCGCGGGTGGCGCGGAAGAGCCGCTCGAGCACGGAGGGCTCGGGGTAATCGCGCTGGTGGAAGAACTCGTGCGTGCGCCGGTCGATGAAGGAGTGCAGCAGCACCGCGCGCGAGGGCTTCCCATCGCGGCCCGCGCGGCCCAGCTCCTGGTAGTAGCCCTCCAGGCTCGCCGGCAGCGCGGCGTGTACCACGGTGCGCACGTCCGCCTTGTCGATGCCCATGCCGAAGGCCGTCGTCGCCACGATGACCTCCAGCCGGCCTCCGAGGAACGCCGACTGCACCTCGTCTCGTTCGGAGGCGCTCATGCCCGCGTGGTAGGTGCCCGTCCGGAAGTCCGCGCCAAGCTCCTCCGCGTACCGCTCCGCGTGCTTGCGCGTGGCCGCGTAGACGATGGCCGGGCGGTGCGCGGGGTCAGCGAGTAACTCGCGGATGGCCTCGGAGCGCTGGCTCGGGTTGAGCTCGCGCACCTCGATGGCGATGTTGGTGCGCCGGAAGCCGTGGATGAAGGTCTGCGCGGGAGTGTTCGCCGAGCCCCGAAGCCCGAGCTGCTGGACGATGTCGCGCTGCACGTCCGGGGTGGCCGTGGCGGTAAGTGCGACGACGGGCGCGGGACGCAGCATCGGCAACCGAGCACCGAGCAGCCGGTAGTCCGGGCGGAAGTCGTGTCCCCACTGGGAGATGCAGTGGGCCTCGTCCACCGCCACCAGCGCGGGCGTGCGCCGGGCCAGCAGCTCCACGAAGCCCGGTACCCCGAGCCGCTCGGGTGCGATGAAGAGGAAGTCCAGCCGGCCCTCGAGGTACTCCGCGCACACCTGGCGCGATGTGGCGCGGTCCCTCCCCGAATGAATGCGCTCCGCCGCCAGCCCGAGCGACTGGAGCCGCGCCACCTGGTCCTCCATCAACGCGATGAGCGGGCTGATGACCAGCGTCGTCCCCGCGCGCGCGAGGCCCGGCAGTTGGTAGCACAGCGACTTGCCCGCTCCCGTCGGCATCACCAGCAGCAGGTCCTTGCCCTCCGTCGCCGCGCGGCACACCGCCTCTTGGTACGGCCGGAAGTCCGGGAAGCCGAACACCTCCTGGAGCAGTCCACGCAACTGGTGGGGCGGCGTGGGCGCCCGGGGCTTGCGCTCGGGCCGGACGGTGTTCGGACTTGTGAGGGTGAGCGTGGGGCGCGCGGTGTTTCTGCTGGAGGCGGTGGCCAGCTCGTTGGGGGTACGGATGCGCTCCGTTTTAAGCAGACCCTCACCCTGACCCTCTCCCAGAGGGAGAGGGGATGGACGCGGGGACAACCTGGGGCCCCTGGTACCCTCACCCCGTCCCTCTCCCGGTGGGAGAGGGGTGATTGTTGGCATCGGGATCGTCGGGGGAACCTTCCCCACCACCTCGATGACGTAGGCCTCGATTCCCTTCAGGAAGGAGTCCAGGTCTCCGCTGCCCTGCTCGATGCGCTGCAGCCACGCCTCCCACTGCCCCGTCATCGCTGGACTCTTCACGTCCGGATGCACCACCCGGATGAGGCCGATTCCCTTCTCCGTCGCCTCGAACGACTTGCCCCGCCGCACCAGGTAGCCCCGGTCCAACAGCGTCTCGATGATGGCCGCACGCGTGGCTGGCGTCCCCAGCCCCGACTCCCGCATCGCGTCCGCCAGCTCCTTGTCGTCCAGCGTCCGCCCCGCTGTCTCCATCGCCGTCAGCAGGCTCGCGTCCGTCAAGCGGGGCGGTGGCCGCGTCCGCTTCGTCACGGGCTTCACCTCCCGCACCGCGCGCGCCTGCCCCTTCGCCAACCCCGGTGGCAGCTCCTGCTCGTCCTCCGGCTCCTCCGCCTCGGCCTCACTTCCCTTCTTCCCCGCCTCGCGCGGCTTCGGCGCCCGCTGCCCGCCCCCCACGTCCAGCACCTTCCAGCCCTCGCGCTCCACCATCGTGCCCGTGCTGTGGAAGCGGTCCACCCGCGGCGCGTCTCCGCTCGCGGCCTGCGCGCTCACCGCGGTGATGACGGTCGTCACCGACCAGACGAAGTCCTCGTGCCACGCCGCCAGCAGCCGGCGACAGACGAGCTCATAGATGTGTCGCTCGTCCGGGGACAGCCGCGCGCCCTCCGGCGACGTCGTCGTGGGGATGATGGCGTGGTGGTCCGTCACCTTCGCGTCGTCCACGAAGCGGCGTCCCAACGGGCGCTGCCCCGTGCCGGGGGCGAGCAACGCCTCCCAGGGCCCGCGGATGGCGCGCACCACCTCCGGCAACGTCTCCGCTATCTGCTTGGAGAGGTGCCGGCTGGAGGTACGTGGATAGCTCAGCAGCTTGTGCTTCTCGTACAGCGCCTGCGCCAACTCCAGGGTGCGCTGCGCGCTGAAGCCATACAGGCGGTTGGCGTGGCGCTGCAGCTCCGTCAAATCGTAGAGCAGCGGCGCCGCCATGCGCTTCGTCTCGGAGGTGACGGACTCCACGGCCGCGCGTCCCGTCTTCACGCGCTCCACGACCCGCTTGGCCTCCTCGCCATCCGCGGGTAGGCGCCGCGCCTCACGCGCGTCCCACTCCTTCTCCTTGCCCGGCTCCGCGGGGCGGAACCAGGTGCCCTGGTAGCTGCCCTGGGGACCCTCGGGGCCCGCCGGGCCGAAGGTGGCGACAATCTCCAAATAGTCCTTCGGGACGAAGTCGCGGATGGCCAGCTCGCGCTCCACCACCATCGCCAGCGTGGGCGTCTGCACCCGCCCCACCGAGAACGTGTCCCCGCACGCCAGCGTGTACAGGCGCGACAGGTTCATCCCCACCAGCCAGTCCGCCCGGCTGCGCCCCTTCGCCGCGTCCGCCAGTGGCTCGTAGTCGCGCCCGGGCTTCAGCGAGCGGAAGCCCTCGCGGATGGCCCCCTCCGTCAGCGAGGACACCCACAGCCGCTTCACCGGCTTGCGGCACCCGGCGGCCTCGTAGATGTAGCGGAAGATGAGCTCGCCCTCGCGCCCGGCGTCCGTGGCGCACACCACGGTATCCACCTCGGGCGCGGTCATCACCCGGCGCACCACCTTGAACTGGCTCGCCGTCTTCTCCTCCACCACCAGCGGCCAGTCCCCGGGCAACATGGGCAGCAGCTCCCGCTGCCACCTCTTCCACTCGGGCCTCATCTCGTGCGGCTGCGCCAGCCCCACCAGGTGGCCAATCGCCCACGTCACCACGTAGCCGTTGCCGCGGTAGCACCCCTCGCCCTGCTCGCGAGCCCCCAGCGCCCGCGCGATGTCGCGCGCCATGGCGGGCTTCTCCGCCACCACGGCCAACACGCCCCGTCCTCCGTCACCCATCATCATCCCACCTCATCGCGTCCTACCCGATTCCATACCGCGCCTGCCCCTCCCACCTGCAAGGCCGTTCAGCCAGAACGGCTGTCCACTTGAAGAGCAAGCAAGCAGACACGGAGTATGACCTCCGATCGGCCGCCTGCCCTCCGGAAGCGCTCGTTTCCCGGGTTGGCGTGCTTACGCAAGCGGTTGGCGTCGGAGCGGAAAACTCCGGGGCGCACTTTGGCCAATATCCCGCCTGTCACCAACGCGCACACGGGCGTGCCACGGGGGGAGGTGCCCATGCAGCTCACGGTGGAGAGGAACGGGATGAAGGCGTCGCGGCATCAGGTCCAGGGGAAGGGTTTCGGGGGGGGGACGGCGGGAGGGATCCTGAATGCGGGGGGAGAGTTGCATGCGGCGGTGACAAAGACTCTGGCCCGGTTGTCCTGGACAGCCGGGCAGTCCGAGCGCGATGGGGGTAACCGACTGGAAGTACCGTTGCTGGCGTCCTTCGCGGGGGCGAAACGGACCCAGTTGGCGGTGCTGACAGAGGCCGCGGTGATGGTCGAGCTGCGCCAGGTGGTCACGGGGGTGACGTGCCTGGCATCGGTTCGGCCGCTATCGCCGCGGCTGGCGGTGGCCCCCATCGTGCTCGCCAGAGGTCAGGACTTCAGCCCGGGCCGGTCCAACCGGCGCCCGTGGGTGGAGTCGGCCCACAGCCATGACCTCGACGGGGTCGTGGATGAGGGCGGTATCTACAGCTGGTAGGACTTTTGCTTCAGCCCCCCTGGTGCACCGGGGGGCCAGTCTGGGAGTCCCGTGGGGGCGGGGCTCCAGAGCTGACGACCCAACGACTCCTGCTCGCCTGAGGGGGAGAGCAGACGAGGTCGAGGTCGGAGTGATGAGGGGTGCCTCGCTTTCAAACGAGGCATCCCTCATTTTTTTTGCCCTCAGCGCGCCTGGGCTGACCCGGCCCGCTGCCTGTGCCAGGCAGCGAGCACCTCGCGCTCGCGCTCCGGGGAGAGGCCGGCCCGCTTCTGCAATTCCGCCTGCCGCTCCGGGGGCAGCCCGTTGAACCAGGCCAGCGTGTCGCGCGCCGTGTCCACCGTGGGGCGGAACTTCAACCCGCGCGCCATCGCCCGGGCGTTGCTGACGGCGCTCATCCCCGCCAGCTCTCCTCCAGGCGTCACCCACACTGGCATGTCCGTCCACGCCGCCACGTTCTGCGTCTCCAGGAAGGCGGCGTCAGCCCAGGTGAAGGTGGCGTCGCTCTGGCTGGCCTGTTTGCAGGCCTCCAGCAGCCCCTTCATGGAGAGCGGCTTGTCCGGGCCAGTGGCGTTGAAGATGCCCACATCCCGGTTCTCCACGGTGAGGAGGGTCCACTCAGCCAGGTCGCGCACGTCGATGAACTGGATTGGGTCCGAGCCGTCGCCGGGTGCGAGCACCTCGCCCCCTCGGGCCACGCGCACCGGCCAGTAGGAGAAACGCTGGGTGGGGTCATCCGGGCCCACGATGAGGCCGGGGCGGATGTTGGTGGTGCGCCCGGGGAAGACCGCCTCGGCTGCCTTCTCGCAAAGCGCCTTGAGGGCGCCGTAGTTGTCGCGGACGTTCTCGTTGGTGGGGTCGTCCACGGTGGCCAGCGGCGCGTCCTCGTCCATGCCTGGCCGGGGCAGCTCCTTGTAGACGGAGATGGTGGAGATGAAGACGTAGTGGCCCACGTTGGGCGCCAGCAGCTCCGCCGAGGCGCGCACGATGCGGGGCACATACCCAGAGGTGTCGATGACGGCATCCCAGCTCCGCCCCTCGAGCGCCTTCAGGCCCTCTCCATTCTTGGGATCCCTATCCCCGTGCAGCTTCTCCACATCCGGAAAGAGGTGGGGCCGCGTCTTGCCGCGGTTGAAGAGGGTGACAGTGTGGCCGCGTGCGCGCGCCGCCTCCACCAGCTGGGGACCGAGGAACCCCGTCCCTCCGAGGATGAGGATGCGCTTGCTTCCTCCGCGTGGCGTGGAAGCCCCGGCCGCCCCACCTCGCTCCCGGGTGGCGGAGCACCCCACGGCCCAGAGCGAACCGAGCGCGGCCGCTCCCTGCAACACCCCTCTGCGCGTCAGCTTCATGCGGACTACCCCCTCTTTGAGTGGAACGGATGAAGAACCGCCCTGTCACATGCCGCGCGCCTCAGCGGGTCGCGTCGGCGGTGGGCCCCAACGGAGGAGCCTGAGCGGGCGTGACTGCGCGCTGATGCCGGGCGAGCCACAGGGACACCGCGAGCCACAGGCCCGCGAAGGGCACCGCCGCCAGCGCCAGCCCCGACGTGCCCAGCCCCAGCTTGTCGAGGCCCGAGTACATCCAGGCGCTCACCGAGTCGCTGCCCCGGTACACCACCGTGTCGATGAAGCCCTTGGACTTGTACTTCGTCTCGCGGTCCACGCCAGTGAAGAGGATTTCGCGGCCGGGCCGCTCGAAGGCGTAGTGCGAGGCACCGCGCAGCGACTTGAAGCCGATGAGCATCCCCAGCGTGGGCACCGCCGCCAGCCCAACAAACCCGAGCGCGGTGAGCAGCGGTGCCACCGCCAGCGCCACGCCCAGGCCGAAGCGCGGGATGAGGTGCCCCGTCACCACCGTCTGCAGCACGAGCGTGAGCACCTGCACCCAGAAGTCGATATCGGCGAAGGCAGCCGCGCGCGCGTTGGCGCCTGAAGCCACCTTGTCCACGATGTGAGCCTGCTGGTTGTAGAGGAAGGTGGAGGTGGAGGCGTAGAGGAGCATCTGCAGCCCCAGCCCCAGCAGCAGGGGTGAGGAGAACAGCAGCCGCAACCCAGCGAAGACTCCACCGCCCACTGGGGCCTCGGCGACGACGGCCCGGGCCGGCACGACAGGCGTCCGGCGCGACAACAGCCGCACGCACTGGGCGCTGCCCTCCAGCAGCACCGCGGTGAAGAGCATCAGGTTCGTGGCCCCCAGCGGCTCGGCCAGGTGTTTGACCAGGAAGGGACCCACCAACATCCCCGCCGTCCCTCCCGCGGCGATGAAGCCGAAGAGGCGCTTGCCCTGCTCGCTCACGAACAGGTCCGCCATGAAGCTCCAGAACACGGAGACGACGAAGAGGTTGTAGACGCTCACCCAGACGAAGAAGGCGCGCGCTACGCCATCGCGACCTACGCCCAGCTTCAGCACCACGAAGAAGGCCAGCAGGTTGAGCAGGAAGAAGCGGTAGACGAGCGGAATCACCCGCTGCCTCGGCCAGCGCGACACCAGCGCCGAGAAGGCCGGCACCGCCACCAACATCACCCCGAACGTCGCCGTGAAGAGCCACGGGACATTCTTCACACCTCCCGCCGTCGCCATCTCGTCCCGCAGCGGCTTGAGGATGGCGTAACCGCACATCAGCGTGAAGAAGTAGACGAAGGACAGCAGGACCGGGCCCGCCTCCTCGTCCTTCACGTTCACAAATCTCTTGAGCATGGGTGCAAGCCGCCGTCCGTGCCGCCACCAACCGCGACACACCGGGACTATTCCCAAGCCTGATGGGACACACCAGCGGGGCACCTGGAGCCAGGACGCGCCGTGACTTCGCGTGAAGCGCCCCAGCCCCCAGGTGGGTACGTCTGACTACCGGCCGGTTGCCTCGCGCAACACCGCCTCCACCCTCGGCAGCGCCGCGCGGATCTCCTCCAGCGACACCGCCCCCACCGACAGGCGGAACCAACCCGTCTCGTCCTTCAAGCCGAACGCCTGGAAGGGCACGAGCGCGAAGCCCGCCTTGTCGAGCAGCAGCTTGCGGATGTCGTCATTCGTCCGCAGCCCCGCCTTGCCAACCAGGTCGAACTGCGCCGACAGGTAGATGGCACCCTGCGGCGCGATGGAGCGCACCGGCAACCCCGCCGCCCGCATCGCCTCGAAGCCCTGGTGCAGCGCCACCAGCCGCTCGTCCACCCGCCGCCGCATCGTCTCCAGGAAGGCCGTCATCGCCGGCACGTCGTCCATGAAGCGCGCCACCGCCACCTGCTCGGCCTTGGGAGCCCACGCGCCCACGTGTCCCAGCACGTCCTTCATCCGCGAGATGATGGACGGCGCCCCCACCGCCCAGCCCACGCGCACGCCCGTGGCCGCGAACGCCTTCGAGATGCCATCCACGAACACCGTGTACGGCGCCATCTCCGGCACCAGCTCCACCGGCGTTACGTGCTTCGTCTGCCCAAACGTGAGCGTCCAGTAAATCTGGTCGTACATCACGATGAGCGGCTTGCGCCCCTGCGACTCGCGCTTGCGGTTCTCCTCCACCACACGCTGGCTGATGTCCCGCAGGGCCTCGGGGGAGATCATCGTGCCCGTGGGGTTGAGCGGGCTGCATAGGCACAACAGCCGCGCCTCCGAGAGGTGCGGCGCAAGTTGCTCCACCGTGGGCATGAAGCCGTGCTCGGGGTCCGTCACCACCGTCACGTGCTTCGCCCCCACCATGTGCGCATAGTGGTTGTTGTTCCACGAGGGCACCGGGTAGACGACCGTGTCTCCTGGATCCATCACCGCGCGGAACACGCCGTAGATGACCGGCCGTGCTCCACCCGTGATGAGCACACCGTCCATTGGATACTTCAGGCCCAGCGTGCGCTCGTAGAAGCGCTGCACCGTCTGCCGAAGCTGCAGCACGCCGTCCGAGGGCGGGTAGTTCGTCTCACCCGCCTTCAACGCCGAGGCAATGGCCTCGCCCAGTCCAGAGGGGATGGGGAACTCGCGGGGGCTGAAGTCCCCCACGGTGAGGTTGCACACCTGTTTCCCCTGGGCCACCAGCTCGCGGATCTCCGCCGCGATGCGGAGAATTTCGCTGCCAACGAGACCACGCACCATCGTGCCAACGGTGTCGTCCCGGCGGGGGCCAAACAGGGGAGTGAGGTCGAGAGCCATGGGGGCGTTACTCCAGGGTCGGATACGAGTCCGGGCGAACGATATACGCGGCGGAAAGCCCGGGCCCAAGCGGTCCGTGGGATTTTCCGCTCCCCTTGCTTCCCCAGCGCCCGAACACCCCCTCCCCTCCCCTGTCCTGGGGCGCCCGCCAACGCCTGGAGCACGAACTGCCCTTTACCGGGCACTTCTTTGCAGCTCGAATCGATGAGGGCACGGAAGTCTTCTAGACACGTTGCCCGACCGCCGCGACTCCAGGGCCCACCCCGGGTTCTCCACGAGTCCTGGCGAACAGACAGGAGACACCAATGCACACGCGTGACATGAAGCGCTGGGGAGTGCTGACCTTGCTCGGAGCCGGGCTGCTGGGGCTGGTCGGCTGCGGAGAGTCGTACGTGTCGACCACCCAGCTCTCGGGTGCCAATGAGGTTCCCCCTGTGACGACGTCCGCCTCCGGCACGGCCAGCGCCACGCTCGACGGGGATGAGCTCTCCGTCAGTGGCACCTTCAGCGGGCTGTCGAGCCCCCTGCATGAGGAGTCTGGCAGCTCGGCCCATGTCCACCAGGCGCCCCCGGGTGAAAATGGCGGCATCGTCTTCAACCTCTCCGTCACCAGCGATGGGAACTTCAGTGGCACCAAGAAGCTCACCGACGCCGAGAAGGAGGCCTTCAAGGCCGGGCGCTTCTACGTGAACGTCCACAGCGAGAATCACAAGACAGGCGAAATCCGCGGCCAGTTCGCCTCCATCATCGGCAACTGACGGACGCACCCGGGCGGAGCCGCCCTCGTCCTGGCTCCGCCCCCCCTCCTCACCGGCAATCGTGCTGGCACTCGAGCGCCGCTCGTGCCACATGGGGCCCCGCCCGGCCCGGTCCATGAGGGCCGTCAGGAGGATGCTGATGAAGGTGATTGGATACTGGATGCCGACGCTCGGGCTCGCCGCCTGCCTCGCGACCACTGGGTGCAAGAAGGAGGAGCCCGCTGCTCCCGCCGTCCCCGCTGCTCCCGTGGAACAGCCCGCCGCGGTCGACGCGGGTACGCCCGTCGATGCCGGTGCCGCACCCACGCCCGCGCCCACTCCTGAAACCCAGACGCCTCCCTCCGCTCCCACCCCGGGCCCCCAGGCCGCCCGGCCCGAGGACCCGAAGAACCGCGAGTGGACCGCGGGCCGTGTGAGCATCCCCCGCCCCAGCATGAAGCCGGTGACGCTGCTCGAGGTGCGCGAGGGTCGCAACGAGGGCTTCGACCGCGTCGTGTTCCAGTTCGAAGGCGATCAGGTGCCCGGCTACCACCTCGAGTACATCGACAAGCCTGTCATCAAGTGCGGCTCCGGCGATCCCACGGACGTCGCTGGCCAGGGCTGGCTCCAGGTGCGCATCACGCCCGCGCAGGCGCACGCGGACGGCAAGGTCACTGTCGCCTCACGCGAACGCAAGCCCAAGCTGCCCGTCCTCGAGGAGCTGGAGCTCACGTGCGACTTCGAGGGCGAGGTCACCTGGGTGCTCGGTGTGAAGCACCCCAACAAGTACCGGGTGATGGAGCTGCGCGAACCCACTCGCCTCGTGGTGGACGTGCAGCACTGAGCACCTCCCTCACCCCCGCTGCAGCGCTCCGGCCAGCCGCTCCAGGTCCGCGATGAGCTGCCCGTGCCGCGCGCGAGCCGCCTCACCGCCCGCGCGCAACGCCATTGCCAGCGCCTTCGGCAGGTTCAGCGCCCCGTCGCTCGCGAGCTTCTCCGCGTACCCGCTCCGGTAGTCGTTGGGCACGCGGAGGCTCCAGTTCTCCTCGCTCACCGTGCCCGGCGCGTTGTACGTCTCCTTCATTCCCAGCAGGTCCGCGAAGAACACCATCACGTTCTCCGCTCGGCTGGCGAAGAGGTCCGCGAACTTCGCCTGCACCAGCATCCCCGGTTCCTCCACCAGCCGACGCGCGAAGTCCTCGCGCCCCTCCTCCTCCGGGTGCAGCCTCCACGCCAGGTAGTCCGCCTGCGCTCGCGCCTCGCCCGCCTGCCGCCACCGGTCCGCCAGCGCCCAGATGGGCTTCGTGTCGTGGTTGCCCACCATGATCCAATCCTGGGGCGCGGCGTTCTCGCTCCGGTACACGTCTCGCGGATTGTTCAGGTCCGCCTTCTGCGTCACGCGGAAGCGCCCCAGCCCGTACTGCTCCATCACCCGCTGCAACGGGTACGGCATCGTGCTCAGCACCTCGCACAGCAGGTCCGACACCTTGCGCCCGTGCGCGTGCGCCGACGCGATGATGGCGTCGAAGAGGGCGCTGTAGCAGCTCACCTGCTCCGGGTTCAGCTCGCGCACCCAGCCGTCCGCGTGGCGCGGCACCGAGCGATCCAACTGCTCCGGCTTCACGAGCGCCCAGCGCGCCAGCTCCGGATGGTCCGGAAGATCCGGCGAGGAGAAGAGCCGCGCCCCACTCTGTACCGCACGCAGCGCGTTCAACTCTCCCGCCCGGTACACCCACGGGCACACCAGCCCGTGCGGATGATCGATGCGCAGCCCGTCGTACTCGGTCAGCATCTTGTTCACCCGCGAGCCCATGAACCACAACACCGGACCGGGCTGCCTCACCCCCGGGTACGGCCCCGTAGGGTTAGGAGGCGCGTGGTACTGCGAGGGGTCCAACACCGGGTAGTTCCACGGCTGGCCCTCGGGGTTGGTACGGCTGGGCGGCGCTCCCATCAGGTACGAGCCCACGAAGAGCCCCTGGTACGCCCAGGCATCCCTCGGCGAGTAACCAATCTGAAGGTCGCCGAACAGCTTCAGGCCCCACGCCGCCGTCCGCTCCCGCAGCGCCGCGTGCTGCGAGTGCACCAGGAACTGCCGGAAGGCATACGCCTCCACCTGCCCGGCGTACTTCGTCAACAGCACCTGCCGGCGATTGCTGAACGTCGCCTCCTCGCCCGGCCGCGGGTTCCACAGCCGCCGATCCCACTCGCTCGGCCACTCCTTCCAATAGGCGCGCCCGTGCTCCGTGCAGAGCACATCGTAGAGCGCGTCACGCTCCAGCCACTCGCGGTGATCGCGCCGGAAGGTGTCGAAGTGCTCAGCCAGCCAGGCGATGGCGCTGCCCGGCGTCGCCTGGGCCCGCTTGTGCTGGAAGTTCGTCCAGGCCTCCTCCAGCGCCTCGCTCTGGGCGTTGAAGACGTAGCGGTGCTTCACCCGCCCGTCACCGCCGGGACGCGCCGCGACGAGGGCCTGCACACGCTCGGGCCGCAGCAGGCCCCCCCAGGACTCCTCATTCGTCAGGGACGCGAGCGCCACGTTCAGCACGTTGCGCGAGAAGAGCGTCCCGTCATACGGCGAGGGGTTGTCCTCCGACGTCTGCCCCTGCGGGCCGAGCTGGATGCCGTTGAAGCCCAGCTCCCGCGCGAACTCGAGAAAGCGCAGGCCTCCCTCCGAGTAGGGCGAGCCCCGGCCAGGGTCCTCGCCCGGGGCGCTCGGGAAGCTCGGGTCATGAATGCTCAACACCAGGTTGCGGACGTTCAGCGCGGCCAGGGCCGCCGTCACGTGTCGCTGGTAGTCTTCGGGCAGGTTTCCGCGGGGCATCAGCACGGCTCAGGGGGAGAGGCTCACCCCCACCCTAGGAGATCATCGCAGGGCCGTGAACCCTTTCCCGACCCGCGCCATCGAGTTCCCTCGCGGCTGCCAACAAGAGGACGGACAACTCAGCCTCATCACGCGTGCGCCCGCCCTCCTGGCTCCCCTCACCCGCGCCTGGATGGGCTCAGTAGGCACCGGCGACTCCGCGCCAGCTCACACCGGGAGCGACACGACCCGGACGAGGAGAATGGGGACCAGGCGCAGGATGCCATGCACGACGGCACAGCTTCCGGCCCTCTCCCAGCCTGGCTGAGTGCTGTCCCGACGACCTCGGAACCGACTCGCCCCGCTTGGGTGTTGCCCTCCATCACGCCCCGGCACCCACCAGTGAACACTGCCAGACGTGGATGGGTGGACGTACCCGCCTCGCATTGGAAGGGTTCGGGCTCCGCGGGAGATCGTCTTCTTCGATTCTGGAGTTCTTGATGAGCATGGTGGCCCCTCCCCCCTCACCCGCTTTCCCTCAGACCCCCCGAAGCGGCGAAGGTCTGGGTGCGGAGATGCTGGCGCAACTCTTCGAGCACGCCCGACCGCTGGTGGAGGCGCTCTTCGCGCAGGTGAACGACGGCGTCACCGTGCAGGGCCCGGACTTTCTGCTGTGCTTCGCCAACCCCGCGGCGGCACGCCTGCTGGGTGCCAACTCCCCTGAGGAGCTGCTGGGCCGACGCGGTGTGCCGCTGCTCGAGTGCTTCCAGGTGCTCGACGCCTCGGGCAAGCCGATGAGCTCCGACGTCCTCCCCGGCCGACAGGTCCTCGCGGGCCAGCGTGGCACCGAGCGCGTGCTGCGCTTCCGCCACTCACGTACGGGCCAGGAGCAATGGTGCCGGCTGTCCGCGGCGCCGGTGCGCGATGCCCAGGGCAAGGTGGTGTACGCCGTCAACGTCTTCCAGGACGTCACCGAGATGGTACGCACCCAGGAGCGGTTGAGCCTGCTGGCCGAGGCCAGTGAGCTGCTCTCCGCCTCGCTCGACCTGGACAGCACGTTGACCGCCACCGCTCGCCTGCTCGTCCCCCGGCTCGGGGACTGGTGTGCGGTGGACCTGGCGGACGATGCCTCCGCCGCACGGCGCGTGGCCGTCATCCACGCGGACCCGGCCAAGCTGGAGCTGGCACGGAAGATGAGCGAGCGCTACCCCGACAGCGCCCAGAGCATCGGCACCATCGCCCACGTGATGAAGACGGGTCAGCCCCATCTGACGTCCCACATCACGGACGAGATGTTCGTGGCGACGGCCCAGGATGCGGAGCACCTGCAGCTGCTGCGCGAGCTGAGCCTGCGCTCCATCATCGTGGTGCCCCTCAAGGCCCGGGAGCGGACGCTGGGAACCCTCACGGTGGCCACCGCGGAGTCCTCGCGCCACCTGAGGACGGAGGAGCTGCGGCTCGTGGAGGAGCTGGCCCGCAGGGTGGGGCTCGCGGTGGACAACGCCCGCCTCTATGCGGAGGCAAAACGCGCCCAGGCTCGGCACGAGGTGGCGCTCGAGGCAGGCCGCATGGGCGCTTGGGAGTGGGACATCCCAGCCGGACGCGTGACCTGGGCCCCCACGCTGGAGCGCATCCACGGCATCCCCGAGGGCAGCTTCGGCGGCACCTTCCAGGACTACCAGAGCGACATGCACCCGGAGGATCGGCAGCAGGTGCTCGCGAGCATCCAGCACGTGGTGGCCCAGCGCGAACCGGAGCACCACATTCAATACCGCATCATCCTCCCGGACGGACAGGTGCGCTGGGTGGAGGCACACGGCCGGCTCACGCTGGACGAGCAGGGCCAGCCCTCGCGCCTGACAGGCGTGTGCACCGACATCACCCAACGGCTCGCCTTGGAGGAAGACGCGCGGCGACTGGTCCGCGAGCAGGCCGCGCGTGCCGAGGCCGAGCGCGCCCGCCAGCACACCACCGAGCTCCTGGAGAGCCTGCGCAAGACCCAGGCCGAGCTCGCCCAACGCGCCCAGGAGCTCGCCCGCTCCAACGCGGACCTGGAGCAGTTCGCCTACGTGGCCTCGCATGACCTGCAGGAGCCGCTGCGCATGGTGGCCAGCTACGTGCAACTCCTGTCACGGCGCTACAAGGGCAAACTGGATGCAGACGCGGACGAGTTCATCCGCTACGCGGTGGACGGCGCCACTCGCATGCAGGCCCTCATCAATGATCTGCTGGCCTACTCGCGCGTGGGCACGCGAGGCAAGGAGCTGGTGCCCGTGCCGCTGGAGAAGAGCCTCGAGCGCGCCCTGTCCCACCTGCGCCTCACCCTGCAGGAGTCCGGCGCGGAGCTAAAGGTGGAGCCGCTCCCCTGGGTGATGGGCGACGAGACACAGCTCGTCCAGCTCCTGCAGAATTTGGTGGGCAACGCGATCAAGTTCCGCGGCGAGCACTCCCCGCGCATCCGCGTATCCACCACGCGTGAAGCAGACACCGTCACCGTCGCCGTGGAAGACAACGGCATCGGCATCGAGCCCCAGTACTACGAGCGAATCTTCGCCATCTTCCAGCGGCTGCACGCCAAGGAGGAGTACCCGGGCACGGGCATCGGGCTTTCTATTTGTAAGAAAATCGTTGAGCGCCACGGGGGGCGCATCTGGGTGGAGTCCACCCCAGGCCAGGGCAGCACGTTCCGCTTCACGCTCACCGCGGCCGAGCCCCAGCCCGCGTAACGCAGCCGGAACACAGCCTCCGCTGTGCGAACCACCCGGTTCGTATATCCTCGAACAACACGGCGACGGTTCCGGCGCTCCTGACCGGTTCTTCGGGAGCACGTCCTGAGCACCGCCTGCCGTGACAAAGAGGGGATCAATCGACATGCGTAAGGTTGTGCAGATGTTGGGGGGCGCGCTATTGGCGCTGGGTCTCACGGCTTGTCCTGGTGATGATGATGACGACAAGAAGCCTCAGGACACCGACACCATCAGTGG
Organism: Archangium minus; assembly: GCF_044360475.1. Lineage (NCBI taxonomy): Bacteria > Pseudomonadati > Myxococcota > Myxococcia > Myxococcales > Archangiaceae > Archangium > Archangium minus. The sequence continues at coordinate 1,157,712 of NZ_CP043494.1, read as the reverse complement.
CACGGTAACGGCACCTGCCGGAGGCAGCATCATCGGCACGGAGCTCGCAGCCTGCTTCGTCGTCGACGGCCAGTGCGACACCGAGTCGCCCAAGACTCGCCTGCAGCTCCTGCAGGGCTCGGGCACGAGCGCCACGTACAAGTTCGACAACATGGCCGCGGGTCAGTACCTGCTCATCGCCATCAAAGACACCAACAAGAACAACGAGCTTGATTCGGGTGACTACGTAGGCTTCTACGGCAACTCCTTGGGTGCGTTGCCCGTCAAGCCGCCGGCAAAGAACATCAGCATCAGCATGACGGTGTACACCGGGGGCTCCAGCACCGGCCTCAGCGGTACGGTGACCGCACCCGCGGGCGGCTCCATCAGCGGCACCCAGGTGGTGGCGTGCTTCGTCAGCAACGGTGCGTGCGTCGCCAACCACACCAACACCCGGCAGGTGACGCTCAGCGGCGCCGGCTCTAACGCGACCTACAGCTTCGACACCTTGGCCGCCGGCGAGTACACGCTCGTTGCGTACAAGGACATCAACTCCAACGGCCAGGTCGACAACGGCGACTACGAGGGCTTCTACACGACGAACGGGACCAGCGCGACGCCCGTCAGCTCGCCAGCGCAGGGTGCCAACATCTTCATGAAGGTCAGGGGCAGCGGCGGCTCCACCACTCCTCCCGCGGGCGTGACGTTCCTGCGCCCCTCGGACTTCAGCGGCGGCTCGGCGACCGTCACCCTCCAGGGCCTCTCCTCCACCGAGCGCGTGGCGGTCATCCCCGTGCACGCCAGCCAGTCCCTGACGGTGGATGGCCTGCGCTATACCCTCAACACCTCCGGCGTGGTGTCGCAGTCCGTGACGGACGCCGACGCGGTGGCGCTGCCGCGCGCGGACCTCGCGCCTTCCGTACCCCACACGGGCGATGAGAAGACGGCCCACCACGACGCCCACCTGGCCCAGCTGAGCAAGGGCCTTCGGGATGTGGAGACACTGCGGCGCGCCGGAGCCCAGACGCTGGGCGCCAAGGGCACCGTTCGTTCTCAGGCCCTCGACAACTGCGCGGCGCCCTACACCGTGGGCTCCAAGACCTGCTCCTTCTGGATCAACAACAACGGCTCGCAGACGCGCATCACCGCCACGCTCAGGCACTCGAGCGCCAACGCCTACTGGTTCGTGCAGAACGAGGACGCGAGCGAGTTCAGCAGCAGCGAGCTGCAGGGCCTGGCCAACGACTTCGAGAGCAAGGTCGTCCCGGTCGACAACCGCTACTTCGGCAACTTCGCCGACGTGGACAACAACCAGAAGATCCTCATCGTCTTCAGCCGCCTGCTCGGCCCGCAGGGGCTGCTCGGCTACGTGATGCCGTTGGATCTCTTCGATGACTCCGAGGCGTACCCGGCCACGGGCACGCACAGCAACGAGGGCGACATCTTCTACGCCGCCACGCCCAGCACCCTCGGGTCCGCGTACCCCCGCACCAGCTACTTCAGCACGGTGATGCCCTCCACCATGGTGCACGAGCTCAAGCACCTCATCGCCACGGGCCGCCGGCTCACCGCCGACAACCTGCCGGAGGAGCTGTGGATTGAGGAAGGTAGCGCCATGGCCGCCCAGCAGCTGGCGGGCCTGGGGACCCAGGTGGGAGAGATCCAGCCCTACACGCGCTACGCCATGGCCGCCCCGCAGAACTACCGGGTGGTGCACGAGTCGCGGCCGAGCAGCCAGGATGAGGGCCTGGGCATCTACGGCTACAACTACCTGTTCATCTGGCGTGCGGCGCAGGCCGTGGGCCACGACACCTTCTGGAAGAACTGGACGGGCGGCCCCGGCAAGGGCATCTCGAACCTCGAGGTCCATACCGGCAAGCCCTTCTCCGAGCTGATGCTGGACTGGGCGGCCGCGCTCGCGCTGGACCACTCCAACCTCATCGCCGGCTACGACTACGACACCTTCAGCCTGCGTGACAGCAGCTTTGTGAAGCTGGGGTACAGCACGCTGCAGAGTGGTGTGAGCGGCACGGCGCGCTCCATGGCCTACCACGTGGGTCGCGGCACCGGCTCCAACGCGAGCATCAACATCCAGGTCTCCAACGGCGCCAATCCCTACGCGGTGGTGCTGCGTCTGCCAGGAGCGCTGCCCTGGTCCCCGAGCGGCGGTGGCGGAACCACGACCCCCACCAGCGTGAGCGGAACCGTCCGGGCGCCCACGGGCGGCTCGCTGGCCAACACCATCGTGCGGGCCTGCCATGTGGTGGCTGGCGCGTGTGACTCGGCTTCGTCCTTCTCCACCGGCGGGCAGTTCCCCTCGACCACCACCAGCTCGAGCAGCCCGTACTCGCTGACGGTGCAGCCCGCGTCCTACATCTTCACGGCCGCGAAGGACGTGAACGGAGACGGCGTGCTGAACGCGGGCGACTATGTCGGCTGCTACGGCGCGAGCATCTCGGCGTGCAACGTGGTGAACGTCAGCTCGGCCCGCACCGGCATCGACATCACCATGACGTCCTACACCGGCCTGAGCGGCCTCATCACCCAGGTGCTCCCGCCGGAGCAGATGAAGCTGCGGCTCCTGGGCGCACGGGCCCTGCTCCCGCAGCTGCTCGCCGAGACGCACTAAGCAGCGCGCATTGAATGGCGGGAGGGGCGCGCACGTCCCTCCCGCCAGAGACCTTCGCGAGACCCATCTCTCACATGCGCCTCATTCTTCCCCTCATCGCTCTGCTCGCCGCCGCCCCGGCCAACTCGCCCTACCGCTCGTTCAGCTGGGACGCGCTCGCCAAGGGACAGGCGGGCTCCGGGCTGGTGCGCGTCACCGGCCGATACATGCCCTATGCCGAGTACACCGACCTGGTGCGCGGCGTGCTCACCTACGGTCGCTTCGCCCTGCGCGTAGAGGGCTCCGCCTTCGACTGGACGCCCAAGCCCGGTGAGAACGTGGAGTTCTGGGGCTTGCTCGAGTCCGACGAGCAGGGCCCCCTGCTGCGCTTCCACAACGGCCGCCCCACCCGGGACACCCGCCGCGCGCCTAGCCCCATGCCTGAGCTGACTGCCGGCGCGCAGGTGCGGCTGAAGCTGCGGGTGAGCGAGGCCGGGAGCAATCCGCTCCCCGTCGCCACCGGCGTCACCGAGGACGGCCGCAGCGTGATGCTCCCCAAGGACTACGCGGGCCCCTTCGGCGTGGTGTGCCTCCAGGGAACCGTGGCCCCCCTGGGTAACAACTTCGCCTTGAGCGAGCCCACGCCCTGCGCGAAGCGTTAAACCCCGCGCACACGTAGCTTCGAGGGCGGGGCTGTCCCGCCCGCCCTCGGCAAGCCGTGAGGAGCTGGCGTGGAGCGCGGCTCGAAGCTGGAGACAGCCCAGCGGCTTGACGGGCGCACCCGCGTTTACGCGTCATTCCGGAGCGACAGCTTTCAAACCGCGTCGCTTCCGGAGGTGCGCCGTGTCCACCCGTCTTGTTGGCCCGCGCCCACCTGGCGCACGGCTGCGCCCTCTGCTGGGCGGCTGGTTTCTTCTCGTCCTCTTCCTCCAGTCCTCGTGTGGCATGGGCACCCCACACGGCAACCTCCTCGTGGGCTACCGCTACAATCCGCTCACGCCCCCACCGACACAGAAAGAGACTGTGGCCTTCACAGTGGAGCCCGGCCTCGAGTCCGCCACTGTGTACGTCGTGGACTTCCTGGAGCCCGGTGCCATCGCCACCCGGCCGGTCCCCATTCCCAGGGCCGAGTTCCAGCAGGCCTTCCAGCGACTCGCCCACGACGTGCGGCTGGGCGCGAAGACGCCACGGCAGGCGGCTCATGAATTGCTGAACCTCTCGCAACAGCAGCCCCAGGACGTCGAGACGGTCGCTAGCACGGGCGACTGGAACCTGGAGACGTACCGAGGCGAAGGCTACACCCTCGTGCCACAGAAACAGGACGGCCCGGTTCGCCTCATGCCCGAGGCGGATGAAGCCTTGAAGGCGAAGTACCTCCGGTGGTGTGCACACCAGGGCGGCGGCGACTGCCTCGGCCTGCTGGACGACGGGCCCTATTTGCGCACGGACGACAGGCGCACGCTCGCCCTGGCCCTCGCCTTCGGCACCGTGCTCGACGAGACGCGCGAGGCTCTTGGGCACGAGTTACTGAACGTGCAGGCGCTCGTCGCCCTGGTCGTCTGGACGGTAGCCCTCTACTGCATGATGTGGGTAGTGCCCGAGCCAACTACCAAGGCCCTGGCCGCTGGCCTGACCATCCTCCTCATGGGCTACCTGGGCCTTGAGACGGTGTACGGGCTCATGGACGGCTGGGCCCGCCTGGCCGACACAGCGCACCACGCCTCCACCTTCGAGGAGCTGCGCGCGGCGGGCGAGGACTTCGGCGAGGTGCTGGGCGAGGACGCGGCACGGGCCCTGATTCTCGCGGTGGCCCCCCTCAGCGGGCACACCCTGGGGCAGGTGCTGCCACGGGTGAAGTCGCTTCCGCGGTTCAACCTCGCGGAAGCGCAGTTCGAGGCGCAGGGCGGCGCCGCCGTCATGGCGCGCGTAGAAATCGTGGAGACGGCGCTCGCGGCGGAGGGGGCCCTGGCCAAGGCGGTGGCGGCGGTGGAAACGGTGGCCACCTCTCCGCGGGGCCCCATGGCCGTGGTCATGCTCAAGAAGGGGACGAGTTCAGGAGCCGGACAGGCTTCTGGGGGCCGCTCCGCCGAAACCATCATCCGTCACCGGGGCGGCAACCGGCAGGTGGAGTTGAGCGACGGCCAGCGCTGGCACTTGCCACGCGGCAAGTCGGCTGCGGACATTCCCGCCGAGGACAAGGTGGGCGACATGCTCCAGGAGGCCGTCACCCGGGCTGCGAAGGAGTGGGGGCCCCACAGGCTCAGCCGCCAAGAGCAAATCGCCATCGAAGAGGCCCAAAAGAAGGGCGAGTATTGGCTCGCACGACTGCTGGAGCGCGAGGCCCGGGGGCGCTTCGTGCAAAAAAGGGTGAGCGACAAGTTCAAGCATCTCTACGACTTCAGCCTCAGCGAAGGTATCGATGTGGCAGTCCCGGGAGGCTACAAGTACGAGATTCTCTCCGGCACTGAGTCGAACCTGGCGCGACATGGCAGGCGGATGGCCGGCGAGTTCTTCCGGATGCTCACCTTCTGAAAGGCGGCAGATGCTCTACAACAAGGTCTTCTTCGAGGACCGAGAAATCGAAAACGAGCGGCTGGAACTGACCGACAAGGGCTCGCTCTACTTCCTTGGCTCCAACCTGACGCTACGCAATTGTACCCTCGTTCTAAAAGTACCTACCCGGAACCTATCCATTGACGGAGTGCGGTTCATCGGCTGCACTTTCGAGGTGAAACAGGAACTGAAGAACCACCAGGATTGGATAAGGGCATCCCTGAAGGGCTGCCGCTTCAAGGGTCGGTTGACTGGGTGCGACTTCGGGTACTGGCCTGAATACGGGAGCGAGCCGGGATACCAATTCGGATCCATCGAGGACTGCGACTTCTCCGAGGCTCGCCTGGATGGCTGCCGCATCATGGGCTCAGACCCTGCCACCCTCCGCTTTCCCAAGTGGCCCTGCTTCACCATCCTCGACCCCATTGGCAGATGCCGTGAGCTCAACAGCGTCCAGTGGCCGGGGCGAGTCGGCCCTATTGTTATCGAGACGCTGCGCAAGCAGCCGCCCACCACAGTGGCATTGACCGAAGACGCCGTCACCATTGCAAAGCGGTTTGACACCACCCCGGAAGCACTCCGCGCCATCATCGAGAAGTTCGACTGCATCATCTACTGACCCGAACCTGGCGCGGCATGGCAGGCGGATGGCCGGCGAGTTCTTCCGGATGCTCACCTTCTAAAAGGGGTGGTGGCCATGGACCGGTTCGGTAACGTCCTCTTCGAGAACAAGGAGATTGAAAACGAGCGGCTGGAGTTGATGGAGAAGGAGGCGCACTACTTCCTGGGCCCCAACCTGACGATGAAGAACTGCACGCTCGTGCTGAAGGTGTCTGCCCGGCGTCTGTTCTTCGATGGAGCGCGCTTCATCAACTGCACCTTCGAGGTGAAGCAGGAGTTGAAGAACCACCAGCAATGGCTGGCTGCGTCCCTGAAGGGCTGTAGGTTCAAGGGGCGGCTGTCGGGGTGCGACTTCGGGCACTGGCCCGAGTACAGCAGCTTGCCGGGATATCAGCACGGATCCATTGAGGACTGCGACTTCTCCGAGGCCCGCTTGGACGGCTGCCGCATCATAGGGTGTGACCCCGCCACCCTTCGCTTTCCCAAGTGGCCCTGCTTCACCCTCCTCGACCCCATCGGACGAGCCACTGAATTACAAAGCGTCAAGTGGCCAGGAGCCTCTGGCGACATCATCCCAGACACGCTCCTCAAGAACCCACCGACTACTAAAGCCCTGACCTATTACGCTCCCGCTGCCGCCAAGCTACTCGAAACCACACCCGAAGCACTCCGCGCCGTCATCGAGAAGTTCGACTGCATCGTCTACTGACGGGCCCGTGCCGGGTTCAGCATCAGCTAAACCCGGCTCAAACGCCCTCAGAGCTGCTGCTCGCGACCGCGCACGTTCCAGGACTGGCGCAGTTCCTCGGGGATGCGGAAGGGCGGACGCTCGTGGCCGCGGCTCACCCAGACGATGCCCTCCAGCAGCTTGCGCCCGAACAGCTCGCTGAGCTTCGCGTTCACCACGTTCTGCTCGTCGCCCTCGTCCATCACCCAGCCCAAGAGCTGCAAGGGCTTCACCAGGGACTTCGTCCAGTCTGACGGAGGCACGGCAATCAGCTCCGCCGTGGAGTCCCCCACCAGGTGGCGGATGAGCGTGCGGCTCAGGCCATCAAAGACGTTGCCGGGGATGATGTGCTCCATCAGCTCGATGAGCGCACGCGTCATCGCCTGGCCCTCGGGGCTGGCGCAGAACACACGCTTGAAGATGGTGTCCGCCAGGAGCGCGCCGTCCTCGTACTTCTCCGGCAACAGGCGCTCGTCCACGCCCATGATGTAACCCACCACTCGCCACGCGTGGTAGTAGGCCTGCGCCTCGCGCTCCGAGAGCGTGTAGCCCAGCTTCGCCAGCGCGCGGATGGTCACCACCGAGAACGTCACCAGCGTGCCGGCCATGTCCTCCTGGTTGATGGGCTGACCCCATTTGGGATTCCAGTGGCCACTCTGGTGGATGAGGTAGCGCACGGCGGCGTGCATGAGGCGCACCTTCTGCGCGTCCCGAATGCCCCAGCCGTCCGGCTCCAGGCCTCCCGGCGACATCACGTCCACCACCATCTGCGCCGTCTCCACGATGCGGCGCTTGGTGTCCGTCTGCAGGCGCGCGGTGAGGTGCAGCACCTGCACGCCCTCGGCCCCCGCGTAGCACGTGGGCAGCGAGGCGCAGACGAGCGCCACCACCGACAGCGAGCCACACCGGCTGAACACCGCCTGGCCCTCGCGGATGAGCTCCGGATCCGCCCACGAAGGCATCCGAGCGCTCTGCTCGAAGTACCCACGCAACGGTGCGGGGAGTTGCTCCACCGACACCGACTCCTTGGCCACCAGCTGCTTCATCAGCTCGTTGGCCGACCCCACCAGTCCCTGCGCGAAGAGGCTCCGCACCGCCTCGTCGGCCGGCGCATCGCTCTGCTCGCGCATGGAATCCAGGAACTCGTTCGTCCAGCGCATGTCCGTCATTGGGCTTGTCCCCCGCTATGGCTCCGCCCCCCGCTACCGCGCGAAGGGCGGGCGCAGTGTGGCACACCCTCACGGACTGTTCGATATTGGATGCTTGCCTACCCCTCAATGGACCGGGGGCTCGGGGGCCCGTTCGCGATCCACCAGGAGTGAAGCCCGGGGCAGGGTGAAGCAAAAAGTGCTGCCCCGCCCCTCCTCGCTCTCCACCGCTAGGCGGCCCCCATGGGCCTCCACGAGCCCCCGGCTAATGGAGAGGCCAAGCCCGGTGCCCTTCTTTCCCGTTCCCTCGACTTGCCAGAAGGGCTCGAAGAGGTGGGGCAACGCCTCCGCGGGGATACCCGGGCCGGTGTCGCGCACCCGGAAGCGGACGAAGGACTCCTCAATGACCGCCTCCACCAACACCGCTCCTCCCTCGGGGGTGAACTTGAGCGCGTTACCCACCAGGTTGGAGAGCACTTGGAAGAAGCGGTCCCGGTCACAGTGCACCCAGCCACGCTCCCGGGGCAGCTGCGTGCGCAGGGTAATCCCCTTCTGGATGGCCAGCGGCTCGAGCAGCGCCAGGCCCTCGCGCAGCAGCTCGTCCACGGCATGGCGCCGCAGGTCCAGCTTCAACCGGCCTACCTGAAGGCTCGCCATGTCGAGCAGATCCTGGATGAGGCGATCCATCCGCTCCACCGAGCGCTCGATGGTATGGGTGTGTTTGAGCATCCGCTCGCCCTGCTCACCCGGAGGCAGAAGCCGCCGCAGCAGCTGGGTGCTCAGCGCGATGCCGCCCAGCGGGTTCTTCAGATCGTGGCTCACCACGGCCAGCACCTCCTCGCGGGTGCGGACGGCCTGCTGGGCCTCGCGCTCGGCGGCCTCGGCCCGCGAGCGCTCGCGTTGCTGGGCCTTGGCCTCGGCGCGCGCGGCCTGCTCCCGGGCCACGAGCTGTATCCGCTCCGCCTCACTGCTCAGACGCCGGGCCTCCGCGCGATTCAGCGCGAACGCGGCCACCCACACCAGCACGGTGAAGACGACGGCGTTGCCCGTGGCGATGAGCGCCAGGGCAAAGGGCAGCGCGTAGGCCTCGGAGCGGTAACCCACGAGCACCAGGCCGATCAGGAGGATGGGGAGGACGAGCGCCGGGGGCAGCAGCCAGCGCGCGAGCACGCCGCCCAGGCCCGATTGGGTGACGACGCTCATCAAGCCCCGGTCCGGGCGGCAGTGGAAGACGCCCAGGGACAGCAGCAGCACGCACACCGTGGTGTGCACCGCCATCTGCGCATAGCGGCTGATGCCGGTGAACTCCGCCAGCCCGTAGAGGTAGCCCACGAAGCCCACCAGCGCGATGACCGCCGAGAAGGCGGCGAGATACTGCGAGGGCCAGCCCACCACCCGCGTCTTCACCTCGAGGCACAGGAGCGCCACCCCGAGCAGCACGAGGCAGAGGGCCGTGTTGGGAGCCATCCGTCCCGGGTAGCCAAGCTCCACGCCCCGAACAGGGTCCCTCACGAGGAGCTGGTCGATGCCAAGGTCCACGTCGAAGAAGTATTGAGCGAGCGTCAGTCCACTGATGAGGGTCACCACCCCCGAGCACACCTGCGCGGCCCGCCGTTTGAGGGGACTGGAGTGGGGGATGCTCGCCAGCACCAGCGCGATGCCGGAGAGCATGAAGCACAGGGCCGTGTTGGCCTTCATCGTGGGCAGACCCGGCCGCAACCCCTTGAGCGAGTTGATGCCGAATACCCATGCGACGATGACCACCAGCCCCACCAGCAGGACGAGCACCCCCTCGATGGACGCGAGCCTCCGGAGGTTCCGGCACAACCGCTCATGGATGGTCACTTCCATGGCTTGCCCTCCCCCTCCCCTCCGGAGCCCTGCCGCCAGGGCTCGCCCTCAGACCTCAGAACGAGCCTGGGGCGAACCGTGCACGGGCTCGCGCCCCTCATGCCTCCCAATACGCCGCAACCGACTCGTGGCCCAGGTGCGGAAGTCGTGGAGAATTTCGTAGACGGTTGGAATCACCAACAGTGTCAACAACGTGGAGGTGATGACACCGCCGATGACGGCGCGACCCAGGGGGGCCCGGAAGTCACCGCCCTCGCCCGTACCCAGCGCGACCGGCACCATGCCCGCGATGAGGGCGAACGTCGTCATCATGATGGGCCGCAGGCGGGTGCGCCCCGCTTCAATGAGCGCCTCCCGCATGGGCTTGCCGTCCTTGTACGCCCACTTCGCGAAGTCGATGAGCAGGATGGCGTTCTTGGCGACGATTCCCATCAGCAGGATGACGCCGATGAGGCTCATGATGTTGAGCGTGTCCCCCGTCAGGAGCAGCGCCAGCACCACGCCGATGAGCGACAGCGGCAGCGAGACGAGGATGGCCAGCGGATCCAAGAACGAGCCAAACTGGATGACCAGGATGAGGTACATCAGCAGCACCGCCACCCCCAGCGCCAGGAAGACGCGGCCGAACACCTCGGCCTGATCTCGAGCCTCGCCGCCCTCATCCAACACGTAGCCCGGCGGCAGCCGCACCTTCTCCACCTGCGCCCGAATGTCCGTCATCACCTCCGACAGCGAGCGCCCCTGCACGTTCGCCTGGACGTTGATGACCTTCTCGCGGTTGAGGTGGTTGATTTGCGCGGGGCCCACCGTCTCGCGGATGCGCGCCACCTGCCCCAGCGGGACGAGCGCTGGAGTGCCCGTGCCGCCCGGTGCCGCGCCCGCCACCAGTGGGAGCTGCTCCAGGTCCCCCGGACGCGTGCGGGCCTCGGGGCTCAGCCGCACCATCACGTCCCGCGTCTCGCCCGAGGGGTCCACCCAGTCACCCGAGTCCACCCCCGCGAAGGCCGCGCGCAGCGACTGCGCCACCTGCGCCACCGTTACGTTGAGCCGGCCCGCCACGCCGCGGTCCACCTCGACCTCCACCTCCGGCTTCTCCCCGCGCGTGGACAGGCCCACGTCCACCGCGCCCGGCACCTTCGCCAGCTCCTGACGCACCTGCTCGGCCAACCGCGAGAGCTCCCGCGCGTCCGGCCCACGTAGCTCCAGCTGAATCTGCTTGGCGGCTCCGCCAAAGCCGCTGGTGAACACGGACACGCTCGCCCCAGCCACGCGTGACAGCTCCTGGCGCAGCGTGGTGCCGAGCGCCTCCTGGCTCACGTCGCGCTCGTGCTTGGGCTTGAGCCGCACGTACACCTGCGCCTGATCCACGCCCGGAGCACGCAACGGCTGAGGCGTGCCGATGGTGGAGAAGGTGTACGCCACCTCCGGGTGGCTGCGCGCGATGCGGGTCACCTCTTCCACCTTGCGCCGCGTGTAGTCGAGGCTGGAGCCCGCGGGCGTCTCCACCTGGAGCTCCAGCTCGGCGCGGTCGCTCACCGGAGCGAAGCCCGCGCCTCCGAAGAGGCCCTGCAGCGCCAGCGCGCCCACCAGCGAGCCCACCGCCACCAACACCATCGCCAGCCGGTGGTCCAGCGCCCAGGCGATGACGCCCTTGTAGCGGTCCGCCTGCCGGTCGAACCAGTGATTGAAGCGCGCGAGCACCCGCGAGATGGGACCCCTGCGCGCCCCCTTCTCCACCGCCGGATCCGGCCAGTACGCCGACAGCATCGGGTCCAACGAGAAGCTCACGAAGAGCGACACCAGCACCGAGCACGCGATGGTGAGGGCGAATGGCTTGAACCACTGCCCGGCCATTCCGTACATGAAGGCCACCGGCACGAACACCGCCACGATGGAGAACGTCGTCGCCGCCACCGCGAGGCCAATCTCGCTCGTGCCCTCGCGCGAGGCCGTGTAGTGGTCCTTCCCCATCTCGATGTGACGCACGATGTTCTCGCGCACCACGATGGCGTCGTCGATGAGGATGCCGATGGCCAGCGACAGGCCCATCAGCGACATGGTGTTGAGCGTGAAGCCAAACGCCCACACGCTGATGAAGGACGCCAGCACACTCACCGGCAGCGCCAGGCCCGTAATCACCGTGGAGCGCCACGAGTTGAGGAAGAGGAACACCACCAGCACGGTGAGCAGCGCGCCCTCCAGGAGCGTCGACTGCACGTTCTCCACGGCGCTCTCCACCCGGACGCCCGCGTCACGGACGATCTCCATCTTCACGCCCTGGGGCAGCCGGGACTGGAGCTCGGCGACACGCTCGCGGATGGCATCGGCCACCTGGGTGGTGCTGTACTCCTGGCTCTTGATGATGTCGATGCCCACCGCCTCACGGCCATCGTAGAGGGCCAGCGTGCGCGGGTCCTCGATACCGTCCACCACGTTGGCCACCTGGCCGAGCCGAATGGGCTGACCGCCCCGCTCGGCGATGACGACGCGGGCGAAGTCCTCGGGCGTCTCCAGCCGGCCCTTGAGGCGAATGGTGGTCTCCTCCAGCGGCCCGTCCAACCGGCCCACCGGGGCGGCGAGGTTCTGCTCCTGCAGCGCCTGCACCACCTGCGCGATGCTCAGCCCCGCGGCCTGCAACGCCTCCGGGCGCACGAACACCGTCATCTCCCGCTCAATGCCTCCCACTACCGTGGCCTGCGCCACGCCGGGAATGGAGCGCAACTCGCCCACGATGCCTGGGTCCGCCAGACGGGTGAGCTCCGTGGCCTTCATCGTGTCCGAGGTGATGGCCAGCGAGACAATGGGCAGGTCCGCTGGGTCGAAGCGCGTGAGGACCGGCTCCTCCATCTCCAGCGGCAGGTCCGCGCGCTTGCTGGAGATGGCGTCGCGCACGTCCTGCGAGGCCTGCTGCAGGTCCTTTTCGAAGTCGAAGAAGATGGTGAACTGCGCCAGGCCGTCGATGGCACTGGAGGTGGTCTGATCGGCGTCCACCCCGCTGATGCTGAAGATGGCGTCCTCGATGGGCTCAATCAGCTCGCGCTCGACCACGTCGGGCGAGGCTCCTGGGTAGGCGATGGTGACGTTGATGACGGGAGGCTGGACTTCCGGGAACTCGTCCGTCGGCAACACCGCCAGCGCCACCACGCCAAACACCACGAGCGCCAGCATGGCGGTAATGGTGACGATGGGCTTCTTGATGGCGAAATTGGAAATGAACACGGGAAGGCTCTCCCCTCAGCGAGGCGTGAGTTGCTGGGGCTCCTGCGCGGTGCCACCACCGCCCACGCCCGGCTCGGACTCCTGGGGCTGCTCGGGGACCCTCACCTGCACGGGCGTGCCCTCGGCCAGCTCCTGCGCCGAGCCCCTCAGCAGCACATCCCCCGCCTGCACGCCGGAGCGCAGCTCCACCATTCGCGCGAGCTCGTCCGTCATGCCGAGCGTCACCGGCACCTGCTCCACATGGCCGTCCTTCACGCGCATCACCGTGGGCGGCTCGGCGCGTAGGTTCACCGCGGACGTGGGCACGGCGGCCACCTGGCGCTGCACCGCCGCGACCCGCCCCTCGGCGAAGAGCCCCGTGAGCAGCGCCTGCTCGGTGTTGGGGAGCGCGACATAGAGGCGCACCTGGCCGGTGGCTGGATCCACCGCGGGGTTGATGCGTTCAATCTCTCCCGCGAAGGTGCGGTCCCCGAAGCCTCCGACATTGAAGTCCACCCGCGCGCCAGGCTTCAGCATCTCCAGTTGCGAGGCGGGAACGGAGGCCTCCAGCCGCAGGCTGGTGGGGTCGATGACGGTATAGAGCGCCGTGCCCGGCTGGACGATGTCACCCGCGCTGGCTCGGCGCTCACTCACCACCCCGTCGAAGGGGGCGACGATGCGGGTGCGGCCCAGTTGCTGGCGCGCGAGCGCGAGCCGGGCTTCCGCCTCGGAGAGCTGCGCCTGGGCCTGGTTGCGAGCGAGCACCGCCTGCTCCAGATCACGCTGGGTGATGACTCCCTGGTTGGCCAGCGTGCGGTTGCGGGCCTCCTCGGATCGGGCCACCTGCACGCCGTTGCGCGCCACCCGCACCGCGGTGCGCGCGGCGAGGACCTGATCCCTCAGCGAGGTATCATCGATGCGCGCGAGGAGCTGGCCCTTCTTCACCTCCTGGCCCTGCTCGACGGCCATCTCCAAGATGGCGCCCTGGGCCTCAGCCCGCATGGTGGCAGCGCGCCGGGCCTGGAGTGTCCCGGAGAGGACGGGCCCGTTCTGCAGCTGCCGCTGCTCCACGCGCACCACGTCCTCCGGCCCAAGCACCATCGGAGCCTGTTGTCCCTGCGCCTGCTGTCCCTGTACTGGCTGTCCCTGGGCTGTGGGCACCTCCGGCCCGCCCCGGTTGCAGCCCGAAAACACCACCAGGCCCAGCAACACGAGGGCCCGGCACACGCCCGCCCCACTCCCGGGAACCCGTCCCTCGTCCCGGCGTACCGTGCTCTCGTTCACGCTGCTCCACCTCCTGAAACGCCGTGTGGAGATGTGCACGAAGTACCCCGGGTGCACTCGGAGTCACACCTCGCGCTCTTGACCGCCTGCCTGCTGGGGGCGACTCGCCCCCTCGTCCGCTCTCCCGGCGTCCGGGCCAGCACAGTCCTTAAGATTCTCTTACGACCCGTCCCGTACGACGCGACATGAACAAGGAGAGGACGGACACCCATGGCCGAGCGCATTCTGCTCATCGAAGACGACCCTCAATTGGGAGCTCAAATCGTCGACTGCCTCGGCCGTGCGGGCTTTGAACCCACGTGGTGGACCGAGGGCCGTCCCCTGCAACCCGGAGACGTGGCCGCCTACCGGCTCGTCATCTTGGACCTGATGCTCCCGGGAACTCATGGGATGGACATGCTGCGGCGAATGCGTGACGGCTCGGACGTGCCGGTGCTCATCCTCAGCGCGCGCAATGACACCGCGGACAAGGTGCGGGCGCTGAAGCTGGGAGCCGACGACTACATGACCAAGCCCTTCTGGCCCGAGGAGCTGGTCGAGCGCGTGCGCGCACGACTGCGTCGTCCGGTGATGCAGCGGCAGGGAGGCGTGGAGCTCGGAGGGCTCCATGTGGACCTCGAGAGCCGCGAGGTGCGCGTGCAGGGCGAGCCGGTGGAGCTGACACGCGTGGAGTTCGATCTGCTGGCCGCGCTCGCCCGTCGGCCGGGAGCGGCGGTGACGCGCCAATGGCTGGTGGAGAACGTGTTGGACCCAGAGCGCGAGGGCACCGAGCGGACGCTGGACGTGCACGTGTCGCGGCTGCGGCGCAAGCTGGGTCCTGGCAAGTACATCGAGACGGTGTGGGGCATCGGCTACCGGCTCGGCGGAGGAGAGGAGGCATGAGGCTCCGGATGCGGCTGGCGCTCACGACGGCGGCAATGGCGCTCCCCGTCACGCTGGTCATGACAGGGCTCCGCAACACCGTCGAGGTGAACGCGCGCAAGGCGGTCCTCGCCGAGTATGCGCTCGCGACCCTGCAGGCCGGCGAGCGTGAGCACTGCGAGGCCGCTCCCGAGAGCTGGAGCAGGCAGCCGCGTCCCCCTCCCCCTCTAGACAGGAAGGGGGAGAGCCCTCCGCCACCACCTCCCGGTGACCGCCCGGGTCCTCGTCTGGAGAGGGAGCTTCAGCTCTTCGCCTACGACGCCCACTTCACGTCCCGCAACCCCGCAGCTCCGCCCCTGGACGCGAAGCTCGTGGAGGCCCTACGGCGGGGAGAGGACCTCGCCAGCCGCTCCGCCACGTACGGACCCACGGGCCCGAGCGAGGTGCTGGTCCGGATGCCCTGGAACTCCGGGCCGTGCGCCTTCGTGCTCGTCAAGAGACGGGAGCCTCGCGACACGGGGATGTTGAAGGGCCTGCTCCCCCCGGCCGACATGTGGCTGATGCCCACGGTCGTCGCCCTGGTCGGAGTGCTGCTCACCCTCGGTCCGGTGGTGCGCCGCCTCCGCCAACTCACCGGCGAGGTGCGGACCTTCGTCCGCAGTGCCTACCAGGGGACCCTCACCATCCGCGGCAACGATGAAATCTCCGAGCTGGCGCGCGCCTTCGACGAGGCGGGGCGCGAGGTGCACGCGCAGATGGACCTCAAGGAGAAGCGGGAGCAGACGCTGCGCACCTTCCTGGAGAACACCACGCATGACGTGATGATCCCCCTCACGGTGCTCCAGGGACACCTGGCCGAGCTGCAACGACGCGCGGCCCGGGGAGAGCCGGTGGACGCGGCGATTGTCACGGCGGCCAGCCAGGAGTCCCACTACATGGCGGCGCTCATCCACAACCTGGGCGCCGCGGCCCGGCTGGAGGCGGGCGAGCCGTCCCTTCAGCGCGCGCCGGTGGACCTCAACGCCCTGGTGGAGCGGTGCATGAGCCGTCACCGGCCCATCGCGCGGCAGCTTGGCGTGGCGCTCGAGTGCGCCGTGCCCGAGTCGCCCGTGGTGGTGGAGGGAGACGTCACGCTCATCGAGCAGGCGGTGAGCAACGTCATCTACAACGCCATGCGCTACAACTCGCGCGAGGGGCACGTCGCCGTCGTGCTCGAGCGCACGCCTGGAGAGACCTTCCGCCTGCGGGTGCTCGATGATGGACCCGGCATCCCCGAGAGCGAGCTGTCACGCATCGTCGAGCGGCGCGTCCGGGGCGACACGGCACGCACGCGAGGGGTCCACGGGCACGGCCTGGGCCTGAACATCGCCTGGCAGGTGACGGTGCTGCACGGGTGGAAGCTGGAGCTGGGGCGCTCGGAGTACGGCGGGCTCCAGGTGGACTTCCTGGGTGGGCTGACGCCCGGCTCCAGGCAAGGCGGGGAACGCGAAGCGGTGGGCAGCCCTGGGATGCGATAGTGGAGTGTCCACGAGGTTCGTGAGTGGTCGGAAATACCCTCACCCTAGCCCTCTCCCAGAGGGAGAGGGGACGTCCACGGACTTTGTCCTATAACTTTGGACTCGCGGCCGGGTAGCACCCCGCCTGCCGTGCTCGCTCACGCACCAGCGTCAGCACCATGTCGCACGTGGGCATCGGCTTGCCCACGAGCTGGCCAAGCTCCACCACCGCGCCCAGCAGCGCGTCGATCTCCATCGGCCGGCCACGCTCGAGGTCCTGCAGCATGGAGGTCTTATGCGCGCCGACCTCCGCCGCCCCCTGAATCCGCTTGTCCACGTCGATGGGGAAGCGCGTGCCCAGCGCCTCGGCGACTGCCTGGGCCTCGACCATCATGGTGCGCGCCACCGTCCGGAGGTCCCCCTGCGTCGCGAGCCGGTCGAGCGTCGCGCCCGTGAGCGCCGAGAGCGGATTGAAGGCCAGGTTGCCCCAGAGCTTGACCCAGAGTTCGTCCCGGATGCGTGGGCGAATCGGTGACTTCAGGCCCGCTTGGATGAACAGCTTGGACAGGGCCTCGATGCGAGGGCTCCTGCTGCCATCGGGCTCGCCCAGGGTGACGCGGTCTCCGTAGGAGTGCTCGATGACGCCGGGCTCGAGCACCTCGGCCGCCGGGTAGATCACCGCGCCGATGGCTCGCGAGGGGTGCAGCGTCTCCCAGAGCTTCCCACCCGGGTCCACGCTCTCCACGTGCCGGTCGCGGTAGGGCCCGTCGAGGCCGTAGAAGTACCAGTAGGGCACGCCGTTGATGCCCGTGATGAGCGAGGTCTCCGGGCCCAGCAGGGGCAGCATCTGCGCCGCCGCCGCTGGCAGGGAGTGCGCTTTCAGCGTGATGAGGACAGCGTCTTGCGGCCCCGCCTCGGCTGGGTTGTCGGTGCAGCGCGGCCGAACGGTGACGCTCTCGCCGCCGCTCCGCAGGGTGACGCCCTTCTCGCGCATCGCGGCGAGGTGGGCTCCGCGAGCGATGAAGGTGACGTCCGCGCCCGCCTGGAGCAGCCGGACGCCGAGGAACCCGCCTATTGCGCCCGCGCCGAAGATGGAGATCCTCATGACGAGAGCCCCAGGCGCGCGGCCAGACCGATGCGCTGCAGCTTGCCCGTCGCTCCCTTGGGAATCTCCGGGAGGAAGAGGATTTTGCGCGGCACCTTGAAGTCCGCCAGGCGCGCGGAGACGAAGTCCTGGAGCTCCCGCTCTCCGACGCTCGCGCCCTCGCGCAGCACCACGGCGGCGGCGATCTCCTCGCCCAGCTTCGGGTGCGGCATGGCGAACGTCACCACCTGCTGCACCGCCGGGTGGTCCATCAGCACCGTGTCGATCTCCAGTGGGCTGATCTTCTCCCCTCCCCGGTTGATGATCTCCTTGAGCCGGCCCGTGAGCCGCAGATAGCCGGCCTCGTCGAGCACGCCCTGGTCTCCGGTGCGGAACCAGCCCTGGGAGAAGGCCTTGGCGTTGGCCTCGGGGTTGTTCTCGTAGCCGGCCATGACGTTGCGGCCTCGGATGACCACCTCACCGAGCGAGCCCGGAGGCAGCAGATTCCCGGCCTCGTCCATGATGGCGACCTCCGGCCCCGCGGCGACACCCACCGAGCCCGCGTAGCGAGGCCTCGGCGGCAGCGGGTTCGAGGCCATCTGGTGCGAGGCCTCCGTCATGCCGTAGCTCTCGATGACCGGCACGCCGAACACCTGCTCCAGCTCCTCCATGACCTGCGGAGGCAGCGACGCGGAGGACGAGCGGATGAGGCGCAGCCGCCCAGCCCGGATGCTCTCCGTGTTGCGGCTGGCACGGCTGAGGATGGCCTGGTGCATGGTCGGCACCGCCGTGTACCAGGTGGGCCGAACCTCCTCGGCCCAGGAGAAGAACTTGAGCGCGTTGAAGCCCGGCGTGCACACCACCTGGCCGCCTGCCGCGAGGCTCGCCAGCACCGCCGCGATGAGGCCGTGGATGTGGAAGAGCGGCATGATGTTGAGACAGACGTCCTCGCGCCGCAGCTCCAGGGTCTGGCCAATGTGGAAGGCGGAGGCCGTGACGTTGACGTGGCGCAGCGGGACGATCTTCGGCCGCGCGGTTGTCCCGGAGGTGTGGAGCACGAGCGCTACGTCCTCGGCCTCGGCGAAGCCCGCCCGTGCCGGCGTGCCGGAGAGTGGCCGCTCCGGCTTCAAGGTGAAGAGGCCCGCGGGACCGCTCGCCTCGGGGACCAGCTCAATGACTGGGATGCCTCGCGCGGCGGCGACGGCGCGGGCTGGGCTCTCCATTCCTTCGAGGATGACGAGCGCCCGGGCGTTCAGGTCCGAGAGGTAGAACTCGAACTCCTCCGCACGGTAGGCGGGGTTGAGTGGAGCGGTGGTGGCACCGCAGGCGAAGGAGACGAAGGCCGTCGCCATCTCCGGCCCATTGGGCAGCACCAGGGCGACCCGCTCACCGCGCCCAATCCCCAGGGCATTCAGCGCCGCAACGGTGCGCCGCGCGAGCTCCCGCAGGCCGCCATAGCTCAGACCGGGCCGCCCCGGCGCTCCAATCGCGAGGTCCCCCTCGTGACCGTGCTCGATGAGACCCACGACCGTATCCGCGCGGTACATGCTCGACGCTCCTCGGCTCGGGCTGGAGACGCCCTGAGACGTCGATACGTCCTCCTGTGCCCCCGTGCAACCGGAGAGATACCGCTCCGTTGGCGAGCGGCGTGGCGTCAGTAGCGCGCCTGAACTCCCAGCGATGGAAGCGTCACGGGCGGCAGACCGAAGGGCTTACGCACCAACTGGCCCTTCTCTGTCCCATAGGAGTAGCGGAACACCTCCCTCGTCAGTGACAGGTTGAAGACGTCCAGCCACGCTTCCACTTCCAGGGGTCCCAGCAGGCCAGTCTTCGAGACCCTGCCGTCCACCCGGAAGTAGCCGGGCAGGCGCGCCACCTGATCCCGGTCCGCCGGCACCCAGCGCGCCGTCCCCTTTTCCGGATCCACCCCCTCGCGCTGCGTGGACGAGAAGAGCAGGCTCCCCGTCTCGGGCGCCCCGGTGTTGTAGTGCAGCGTGGTGCCCACGGTGA
The DNA here is from genome assembly GCF_044360475.1 of Archangium minus. NCBI lineage: Bacteria > Pseudomonadati > Myxococcota > Myxococcia > Myxococcales > Archangiaceae > Archangium > Archangium minus. Next base: position 1,138,292 of record NZ_CP043494.1, on the reverse strand, counting down.
GGCCCCACGGCAGCTTCACGGTGACGGCCGCGTTGAGCACGTGCTGCTGCTCGAGCGCGGAGGCCAGGGGCAGCGTCTCCACCCCCACCACCCGGCCCGTGTCATCCCGCCGCTCCACGCGCGTGCTCAACGTGCGCCGCTGAAAGGTGTACGAGGCGAGCAGCGACCAGCGATTCCACAGCCGGCGCCGCGCCATCAACTCCACGCCGTAACCGTACCCCTCCGCGGTGCGCAGCTGCCCCCGCGCCGCGGGGTCGTCCGCGAGGAGGTCGAAGGACAGCACGTCCAACTCCACCGTGCGCACGCTCGGGTGGACGAACACGTCCGCGCGGAAGGTGAAGCCCGCGGCTCCCCGCATGTCCGCACCCGCCTCGAGCTGGAAGGCCCGCTGCAGCCCCAGCCGCGCCGCTGCCGCCTCCACGCCCGGCGCGTCGAGGAGGTGGGCCGGCGGCTGGTGCAGGAGGCCCGCGCCCAGCCGCAGCGCCACCGTCTCCGAGAGCGCCGCTCGCGCATGCAGCCGGGGCTCGACGACCACCCGGTTCAGCTCCGGCGCCAGGAGGTAGCCGTCCACGCGCAAGCTCGGGGTCAGGCGCCACCTGCTCTGGGTCCACGAGGCCTGCGCGTACGCGCCCGCGAACGTCGCCCGGGCAAGCGACTGGAGGACGCTCGTGGTGGCGGTGGGGCGCGCCGGGTCCCCGGCCTCGCCGGGACGAAAGGTGGTGGACTGGTCCACGTGGGTGAGCCGGCGCTCCACGTCCGCGCCCGCTGCTACCACGAGCTGCCGCGAGAGCGCGGTATGCCACGCCAGCCGCGCCCCGAGTGTGCGCTCGGAGAGTCCCACCGTGACGCGCGAGGCCTCCCCTCCACCGTTTGCGCCCAGGGTGTCCTGGCCCCAGGTGACAGCGGCCTCGGCATGCCCCACGCCCAGCGGGTGTGTGAGGCGCAGGTCCACGCGGTGGAAGGCGGTGCCCAGCCGCACCACGTCTCCCGTGCCGCTCAGGCCCGCGTCATCCGAGCTGCCCAGGGCCAACAGGCGCAACGAGCCCCTGCCCACAGCCTGCGTGACGCGCGCCTGGTAGTCGAAGAGGCCGAGCACCAGGTCCGGGCTCGACGGGCCTCGCAGGCCATTGATGACCGAGGCGGCAATCCACGGCGTATAGGCGAAGCGCCCGGCGAGCGTGACTTCGGTCCCCGTGGAGCGGAGTGGCACCTGGGTGAGCACACCCACGTTGAAGAGATCAATGGAGCCCACCGCGAAGACGGTGTCAGTGCTCGGCGCGATGAGCCGCGCGTCCACGGTACCCCCCAGCTCCCGGCCGAAGCGGGCCGGAGCGGGACCCCGGTAGAAGTCGAGCCCGGAGACGAGCCCCGGGTGCACGGTCGAGGGACCAACCCATAGGTGGTAGAGCTGCGGCACGCGCACGCCGTCCAGGTAGAAGCCCGTGGAGGACGGGGCCGCCCCGCGCACCACGGGGAGGCTCGCGCCTGAGACAATGTGGCTCACCCCGGGCATCACCATCAGCGCGCGAAACGGCTCACCCCACGAGCCAGCCAGGTCATGCAGCTCGGAAGACTCGAAGGAGAGGGGGGCGCCCCCCTCACTGGGCATCATGATCAAGCCAAACGGATGACTCCGCGTGAACTCGCCGAGGGCGACACCGCTCGCCGCGGGCGTCTCCTCGGCTCGGGAAGCGGCGCCCACGAGGAGCGCAAGCAGGACACCTGACGTCGGACGCATCTCGGGTTCAGCTCTCTCTCCTGCCGGGAGAGGATGGAGGAGGGGGACCGGGTTATATCCGGGCCCCCCTCACGTCCAGAACTCGCGTGTGACTACGGCGTCTCGCTGTGGATCAGCGTACCGGTGGAGAAGGACGCCTCGGAGCCGCACTGCGTCTGCCGCACCGGAGTGCTCGGGCACGACACCGGCGCGCGGGCGCGGTTGTGGTCCGTGAAGCAGCGAGCGCCCTCCGTGTCCCACTCCGCTTCCACCGCCCAGTTCTCCGTGTCCCGCTGCACGCCCACTGCGTCGTAGAGGTTCACCCACTGCCCGTTCACGGTGTGCGAGGTGCCATCACCGCAGTAGTCCGCGCGGATGAGGCGCGTGCACGCCTGGTGGTGCGCCGCCAGGCTCACCCCGTTGACGCTCGCCCACGGCTTGTAGCCAAAGTGGATGCACTTCGCGATGGCCGCTCCCTCGCAAGCGAAGGTGAAGGTGCGCGAATCGTCATACTTCGCACCGCCCTGGCCCGGCACTCCCTGCCGGTAGTCCCAGCGTCCCGCCACGGCGATGGCCTCCGCGGGCTGCCCGCTCGTGTCCCGGCAGATGGGGTACCACCGGCCATCCGCTGGCTCGCGGTAGGACACCTGGTACGTCCACACATCCCGGTTCTCGCCCGAGCCCGGCGTGATGGAGTCCACGCGCAGTTCCACCTGGCCACCGTTGCCCAGGTTGCCCTTGAAGCGAACCTGCTCGAAGTCGAGCCCGGAGAGGTGACGCCCGCGGAAGCGACCGTGGAAGACCGAGCCCTGCAGCCACACCCTGTCGAGCCGCACCTCCCCTCGCGCGAACCCGTCCTTCTGGTTCAACTTTGCGCCCGCATAGTTCACGGACACCAGCATCCGAGCGAGCCCCTGCCCATTCAGCTCACCTCCATTCAGGTTGGAGCCATTGAGGTTGGACCCGTTGAGGTTCGAGCCATTGAGATTGGAGCCATTCAGGTTCGACCCATTGCGCACTCCGAGAGCAGCCTCCGCCTGCCCGAGCTGCTCCTCCTGAGACACCGGAGCCTCGCCACCACACGCAACCACGCCCACTGCCGCCACGACGACACGGCACCACCCGCTCGCTCGCATGACCCACCCCTCCGCTACTCCGCCGACCCCGTCACGAGCGACGGTGTGCAGGGGCCATCTCGCGGGCAAGCCACACATGCCGCACCGGACACTTGCAGCGTCCAGGGCAATCACCCACGTGAGCGCCCCTTGGGGTCACTCCCGCGTGGGCGGCTTACGGGAGGGCAGATCGGCGCACAGGCGGATGCCCACGGTGATGTCCCGGAGGGTCCGCTCGGGCAGCTCGCGGTTGGCCAGTCGCGCCGAGGCGGCGGCGAAGTAGTACGCGCCACCCCGAGCGACGACGCGACCGGGCTCCAGCGAGGAGCGCGTCCACTCCCAGGCGTTGCCCACCATGTCATCCACGCCGAAGGGGCTGCGGGAGGCCAGGTGCGTCCCCACCTCGTCAGGGCCGAAGCCACCGGGCTCCTTGCCGTAGGTGAGATCGAAGTTGGCATCGTCCGGAGCGAGCACGTCGCCATGAGGGAACTCGCGACCGTCCTCGCCCCGCGCGGCACGCTCCCACTCTAGCTCTGTACACAGCCGAGCCCCCGGCACCCTGCCCGTCCGGTCGAGCCAGGCCGCATAGGCCTCTGCGTCCTCGAACGAGATGCCGGTGACGGGAAAGCGCATCCAGTCCTGGGTGACGCGCCGGTCCCGCTTCGCGTAGTTCAGCAGCTCCCCGGCGCGGACCGTGTAGGGCACGCCTCCCGGCTGGAAGCGCAGGGTCCAGGAGCCTCCCTCTCGCGTCAGCCGGAGCATGCCGTGATAGGTCGTGCTCGTGCGCGGCAGGCGGCGGGTGCGCTCCGCCGCGGGCAACGACTCCACGAAGGTCAGCCACTCCCTGTATGTCGTCTCGCGTTGGGAGATGAGGAAGCCGGCCGTCTCCTTCGCATGCAGCGGCACGGCGTTGAAGAAGCCGCGTACGCTCGCATCCGCCGCGCTCCCGAAGAGCACGCGCCCCGGCGGCACGTAGGCAAAGCCCGAAGGAAGCTCTCCCTCGCGGATCAGCGGCAGGGACAAGCGTCTGCGCTCCGCACGAGCCAGGCGCAGCGGGACAAGCGCGGGCTCATACCCCGGAGCCCGCACCGTCAGCCGCCAGTCTCCCGGGGCCACCGCCACGTCCACCCACGGCCCAGATCCGAGTGGCACCGGCTCGCCGATGGTCTCGCGGCCATCCACGTCCTTGGTGACGGGCCGTAGCTCCAGCATCGCGCCGGGCACGGAGAGGTCCAACGTGACGAGCGCGGGCGCAATCCAGCGTCGCCAGCGCTCTCCCGAGGTGTCGTACAGCCGCAGCCGCTGCAGCAGCGCCGGCAGCTCACTGGTCTCCATCGCCTGCTCGGCGTGCAGGGCGCGCTCGAGGAGGAAATCGGCCAGCGCGTCCCGAACATCCTGGCGCGTGGGGTCCAACACCAGCGCGTGCTCCAGGTGGTCTCCCGCCTCGTCCAGGCGGCGGTGCAGCACGGCCTCCGCCGCGACGGTCCGCGTCCACGCCGTGTCGCCCTCCTCCTTACGACCGGCGTCGTAGTGACGAAGGGCCTCCTCGCGGGCCGCGGCGAAGGCGGCGCGCTCCCGCTGCACCGCGTCCATGGCGGTGGCGGCCTCGGCCAGCCAGCCACGCACGGCCCTGTCCCGCTCCGCCGCCTCGTGCATCCGCACGCCTGCGTAGACGAGCGCCAGCGAGAGGACGAAGGCCACCCAGAGCGCCCGCCGCATGTGACGGCTGCGCACCACCGTGCGACGCGAGGCCTCCAGGAAGGCCAGCTCGCGCCGGGTGAGCTCGGCGGGCTCGAGCAAGGAGGCCTCGGCCAGTTGCCGAGGGCCCCAGAGCATGTCCCGCACATGGCCCACGCGCTCCCAGTGGGCGGAGTCGGCCTCCAGCCGAGCCTGCACCTCACGGCGCTCAGCGGCCTCGGCCAGCCAGCGGGCCAGGGACCCCCAGCCGCTCAGCAGCGCCTCGTGGGCCACTTCATAGGAGGTACCGCCCTCCCCCTCGCGAGCCACCAGCAGGCGCGCGCGCACCAGGCTCTCCAGCACGGTCCGGTGGCGCGGGTCATCTCCCACCAGCTCCTGGTCTGTCTTACGCGCCCGGGTGCCCTCCGCGGTGATGAGGCGCAGCAGGACCCCGCGCGCGACGGTCCGCTGATCCGGCAGCAGGCGAGCCACGGCCTCATCCGCGTGCTTCGCCAGCGCGCCCGCCACCCCGCCCAGTCCGTCCAGCGAGGCCTGGGTGATGATGCCCGTGCTCTCGTCCCGCGCATCCCACAGCTCGGCGAGCGCGAACTGCAACAGCGGCAGCCCGCCCCCAGCGGCCGAGCCCACCAGCGCATCCACCAGGGCCTCGGACTCGAAGCGCACGCCCTTCATCCGCGCCGGGCCCACCACGGCCTCGCGAATCTCCTCCGGGCCGAGCGCTCGCAGCAAATAGAGCGCCCCGGGCACCGCCGCGCCCAAGCCTGGCACCGCCGTCAGCCGAGTGAGGAAGTCGCTGCGGCACGTGGCCAGCAGGCGCACGCCGGACACGCCCTCGGCCAGTCCCCCGAGCGCGAGCCCCGCCTGCGCGGCCTCCGCGTCACCCGCGAGCGTCACCAGCTCCTCCAGCTGGTCCACGTAGACGACGAGCCCCTCTTCCGAGCGGAGGTGGGCCCGCAGCCGGCGCGCGAGTCCCGTGGGGTCCGCGCGCAAGGAGGCGACGAGCCCCTCCTCGTCCGCGCCCAGCACGGGAGCGAGCGCGGCAGCGAGCGCGGCAGCGGGGCGCCGGCCCGGAATCAGCCGAACCCCGCGCCAGCGCCGCCCGTCCTCCAGTGCCCCCTCCGCGAGCCGCGGCAGCACCCCGGCCAGACACAGCGAGGACTTGCCCACGCCGGAGTCACCGGCGACGAGCAGGAAGGGCTCGGCACGCAGCCGCTCCACCACCTCGCGCTGCTCGCGCCGCCGGCCGAAGAAGAGCGCGCGATGCTCGGCCTCGAAGGCCTGGAGCCCCCGGTAGGGATTGCCCTCGGGCACAGCGCCCGCCCACTCGTCGCGAGACAGCTGCTCCAGCGCGTCCAGCAACGCCATCGCGGAGGCGAAGCGCTCCTCGGGGTCGCGGCGCAAGCACCGGTCCACCACCGCCGCGAAGTCCGCGTCCACGCCCGGGGCGGCCTCGCTCAGGGGCCGCGCGTCCTCCGAGGCCATCACCCTGGGGAGCTCGCGCAGGGGCACGTGCCGGAAGGGTCCTCTGCCCGCGCACAGCTCGTAGAGCACCAGCCCCAGCGAGTACACGTCACTCCGGGCGGTGAGCTCCTCGCCTGCCCAAGCCTCCGGGGACATGTAATAGGGCGTGCCCACCAGAGCGCCATGGGGCAGCGAGGGCAGCTCCACCCCGTCGAGCGAGCCCGCCACGACCTCTGGATCCAACTCGGGCAGCGAGGGCGGCTCCTCCTGGGCCATCCGAGGCGCCGGCACCTCCAAGAAGGGCGTGCCCGCATCCATCAGCTTGGCCAGCCCGAAGTCCAGCAGCTTCACCTCCCCCGTCTCGGTGAGGAGGGCATTGCCCGGCTTGATGTCGCGGTGGAGCACGCCCCGCCGGTGCGCGGCGCCCAGCCCGCGCGCCAGATCCTTGCCGAGCGCCAGCACGCGCTCCCACGGCAGCGGCCGGGTCAGCTCGTCCAGCGAGGAGCCGCGAACGAATTCAGAGATGAGGTAGGGGTGGTTCTCCAGCTGTCCCACCCGGTAGAGCGTGACGACGTTGGGGTGCTGGACACGCGCCGCGGCTCGGGCCTCGACCAGGAAGCGGGTGAGCGCACCGGCACCCAGCGCGCGCACGAACTTCACCGCCACCGGCCTGTCCAGCAGCGTGTCATGCGCCAGGTACACGCGTCCCGTGGCCCCACGGCCAATGAGACGCACCAGGCGGTACTCGTCGAATGCCTCGGGGGGAGTCCACCCGTCGACATTGGACCTTGAAGCAGGCGGAAGGCCCACGGGTCGTGCCTACGGAACGAAGAGAAGGGGTGACCGGCGTGAGAAACTAAGGTTTGCCCTTGGCTTTGCTGGGTTTGAGCATCCGGCGAATGCGGTCCTCCAGGTCCTGCGGCAGGCAGGGCTTGGCGACGAACTCGTCCGCGCCCGCCTGCCTCGCCTGCTCGGCGTTACCGGCCAGCACATGGCCGCTGAGCGCCATCACTGGAATGTTCCGCGTGCGGTGGTCCTGCTTCAGCAGCCGAGTGGCCTCCCAGCCATCCATGACCGGCAGGGACAGGTCCATCAAGATGATGTCGGGCGGGGCGCCCTGGGCCTTCTCCACGGCCTCGACGCCGTTGCGGGCCACCTCCACCTGAAACCCAACATATTCGAGGTACTCCGCGTACATCTCGCGGGCGTCATCGAAATCGTCGACCACGAGCACGCGGGTGCGGTCGGCCGAATTGGCTGGCTTGGCGACCTCATTCGCTCTGATTTCGAGGCTTTGCGTGGGCGGAGTGTCCATGGCGCGGGGCCCTCGTACCAAGTGGGAACGCCGCACCATGCTATGCACGCCCCCCTGGATGCGCTCGTGCCGGCCAGGGTCCGGAGGGGCTTGGGCCCTCGAAACGTGTCAGGGACCAGACACTTCACTCACAGCGTTGATGACTTGGGACAACCAGGCGGCGCAGTGCTGCCGCCTGGGGGTGTCCATCCGCGAGCAACGGCGAGCTACAGCTTGGTGAGCGGCGCCTCCAGGCTCGTCGTCGAGGGCACCGGTCCACCCCAGGCCGTCTCGAAGTAGAGCGAGGGGTCCACCGACTGGTACCTCGTGAAGTCCGCCTTCACCCGGACATTGCCAGCGCTGACGTTGATGGGCGGCAACGTCGACGTGGCAACGCCGTACGTAAAGAAGAAGCGGCTCGTGGCTTCGTTGAAGTTCGCGAAGTCGATGGGGTACTTCGTGGTCGTCTCCCCGAAGCAGACATTGCTCGAGGGCGGCGCGGCCGGGTTGACCTTGAAGGACTGGGTCGTGTCCCCCGAGGTGATGACGGCATCGAGCTGCACGGTGGTGACGGTGGCGGGGGTAGGAATCACCGTCTGGTTGAAGGTGAGGATGAGGCACTCGCCCGGCTCCAACGTCCCTGGGGTGCCCGTGGTGCCATCCTTGTAGACGACGCTCGCAATCTGGAGGGGTCGCGGAGTCTTCGGGTCACCGCTGAGGAAGTAGCCCTTCCAGGTCTTGACGGTGCCATCGTACGCCGAGGTGGCGCGCAGGATGAGGTTGTACTCCAGCCCCTCGCGGATCTGCGAGGACAGGGGCGTGAGCGTGTAGACATCCCCTGTGGCGCTCGGCGTCACGGTGAGGTTGAGGGACTCCCTGCCGAGCTCGTCCGTGAGGATGGCCAGCAGCGAGTCCTTCATCACCGGCTGGCTGAAGCCGAGGTAGATGGGCTGACCGGGCCGGACCAGGTTGCGCACGGGCTTCTTCTGCAGCTCCATCTGCGCCTTCTGGGGATCCGTATCCGCGAGCTTCACGTAGTTGAGGCTGGGCACGTTGGTGGCCACCAGCTGGAAGCCCGAGACCGAGCCCTCACCGCCCCCATCGTTGCGCGGCGCGGACATGCGGATGAGCCGCGAGCCGCCATACGTCAGCAGGTCCGAGGCGCTGATCTTCTCGTCATGACCGGCCGAGTCGAAGATGCCGTCCTCGTTCACGTCGACCGGGTCGACCCAGAGATGGTAGCCACCCGCGGCCTCGCCCACGCCACCGATGCGCGCGAGCTCCGCCGGAGCGGGCACGTTGCTGAAGGTGACGACGCCAAGCGCATCCGCCTTGGCAGAGACCACCACCGAGCTCACGGCCGCCGCCGTGCCACCGTTGAAGGCGATGGTGCCGGCGGGGGAGGCCTCGAGGTACGCCTGGGCGCCCGAGGCGGGCTGGCCCGAGGGCGTGACGAGCGAGAAGCTCACGGAGCTCTTCGTCTCGGTGAGGGCGACGGCGCCGATGTTCGCGTTGCCGTTGTTGATGGGGATGTTGCCCGCGGTGGAGGGGACTGTCGCGGTGGCGCGCAGGGTGGCGTAGCCCGCCTTGCTGATCGTCACCAGGACTTCGGAGCCGGCCGGCACGTTCGCGAGCATGAAGTTGCCCGCGGCGTCCGTCTGGGTCGTGAAGGGCTTCTCCGCCGTCGCGCTTCCGATGGTCAGCACCACCGAGGCCTCGGAGAGCGGCTCCAAGCGGGTGTTGAGGACCTGACCGGAGACGGTGCCCTTGGGGTTGGCCGGGGCCACCACCGTCACGGAGTCCGGCTCGCGCACGCCGTCGGCGATGCCGTCTCCGTCGGAGTCCTCCGGCGTGCACCCGATGACCAAGAGCGGCAGCACGACTGCCCAATGCTTCTTCATCTTTCCACCTTGCATGCTTGGAGTGTCAGCCCGCGCGTGGCGGCGGCCTGACAGTCTCCGACCGGGCCCGCCTCCGTCAAGAAGGGGACAATCCGACGGAATGTCAGGCGCGCTGATAGCGTGACGCGCCATGAGCGATGTGGACGTGAATGATCCCTGCCTCGGCTGCGCCGTCGTGAGTGGAAGCCACCGGCCCGTAGGAGGGGTGCTCGCCCGCTCGGCCGGGCTGGTGCTCCATGGCGTGGCCTCGCCCAGTCCCCTGCCCGGCTGGGTGGTGCTCACCAGCGTGCGGCACGCGCGCGCCCTGTACGATCTGGACGAGGAGGCGGTCCAGGAGCTGGGCCCCTTCGCCGCGAGGGTGATGAGGGCCCAGCGTGAGGTGCTCGGCGCGGAGCACGCCTATGCCTTCGCCATTGGAGACGTGCTGCGACATTTTCACCTCCATCTAGTGCCACGCTACCGGGACACGCCCCAACGGCTATGGGGCCGAGGAGCCTTCGACGCGACGGCTGGAGACTGGCGCTCGGCAACCGAGCTGGAAGCCGCGGCGCGACAATTAGCCTCAGCCCTGGCCCGGTGACTTTCCACGCCCACATGGAAGAATGGGTGAGCTCCATGCGCGCGCTCCGTCTCGGCTCCCTCATCCTGTCACTGCTGCTCGTGCCCATGGCCGCCCTGGCCAACAACACGGCGGATGAAGCGGACGTGGCCTTCGAGGTGGGCAACGCGGCCTACGACCGGGGGCTGTACATCGAGGCCCTGCGCTCCTACTTCGCCAGCTACCGGCTCGTTCCCAACCGCAACGTCCTCTTCAACATCGCCCGCTGCTACGAGGCGCTCAGCCGCTACAACGAGGCGTACCGCTACTACAACGACCTCGCGCAGGAGTACATCCCCGCCATAGACAAGGCGAAGGTGAACCAGGCCCTGGAGCGGCTGCGCCCCAAGGTGGCCCTGGTGCGCGTCATCACCGAGCCCGCGGGCGCCGAGGTGCTCGTGGATCGAGAGGACCTTGGAGTGCGGGGGCTCTCGCCTCGGACGCTCGCGCTGCCTCCCGGGCCCCACAAGGTGATGGTGCGCAAGGAGGGCTACCGCTCCGCGGAGCAGACCATCCAACTCCTGCGGGGCCAATCCGTGGAGCAGGAGTTCAAGCTGGAGCTCATCACCGGCGAGGTAGAGCTCGCTGGCACGCCTTATGGCGCGGAGGTGCGCGCGACTCCGGATGGCCCCGTGCTGGGGACGGTCCCTGGCAGGCTGCGCTTCACCCCCGGCCCTCACGTGCTGCATGTCCGCGCGCCCGGCTACAACTCGGCCCAACTCCTGGTGGACGTGCCCGCTGACGCCAGCGTCACGCTCCAGGTGGCGCTCCGCGAGCTGGAGCAACCCACCGGGCGCATCATCGTCACCGCCAACCGTGACAACGCAGCGGTGCGCGTGGACGGCCATCCCTCCGGCTTCACCCCCATGGTCCTCACCCTCCCCGAGGGCGAGCACAACCTGGAGGTGGAGAGCCGGGACGTGTACCCCGTGCGCCAGCTGGTCACCGTGGTGGCGAACCAAGACACGAAGTTCCATGCGGAGCTGCGCTACGAGCCCCCACCGGTGCGCGCCGCGTCCAAGAGCCCACTCACCGTGGACGAAGCCCCCGCCTCCACCACCGTCATCTCCCGAGAGGAACTGCGCGCCTTCGGCTACACCACGTTGGCCGACGCGCTGGCCGCCGTGCGCGGCTTTTTCATCTCAAACGATCGTTCGTACACCTACCTGGGCGTGCGTGGCTTCTCGCCTCCGGGCGACCTCAACACCCGCATCCTCATCCTCTGGGACGGTCACCCCATGAATGATGTGTGGGCCGGGCAGGGCTACTCGGCGCGAGACCTGTCGGTGGACCTGGAGGAGGTAGACCACATTGAAGTGGTGCGTGGCCCGGGCAGCGCCCTCTACGGAACGGGGGCCTTCTTCGCCGTCATCAACGTGGTGCCGCGCGAGTCGCTGGGCCTGGAGCGGAGGGTGGAGGTCACCGGCTCCGTGGAGGCACTGGGCACCACGCGGCTGCACGCGACGGGGGCGTGGGACAACGTGCGCGACTCGGTGCTGCTGTCCCTGGCAGCGGTGAACATGGAGGGCGCGGAGACGACCCGCCTGGGCGACGACCTGCCGGTGGTGGACGGATTGGACGGGGAGCGCGCCATCACGTCCTCGCTACGGGCCCGCTCTGGCGGTCTCTCGCTCCAGGCCCAGGTCCACGCACGGGAGAAGCAGATTCCCACAGGCCCCTTCGGCACTGTGCTGGGCATCGAGGGTACCCACATCCACGACTTCCGCGGCTTCGTCGAGGCCCGCTACGAGAAGATCCTGGACGAGCGAGTGCGCCTGTCGCTGCGCGGCTCCTATGACGTCAGCCGCTACCGCGGCTATTGGATGTACGTGCAGCCGAGCGGCGGCCTGCGGCGCGACACCGACGCCGGCAGTGCCGACTGGGTCTCCGCCGAGGCCCGAGTCCTCCTCTCCCTCTCCAACTCCCACCGCCTCACTGTCGGCGTCGAGGGACAGGGCCAGCTGCGCGTGGAGCAGGAGAGCATGGGCCCGGAGGGGATGGCGCCCATGGCCAGCAAGCGCCGGATGCTGCTCTCCGCCTATGTGCTGGACGAGTGGCGTCTGCACCCGCGGCTGAGCCTCTCGGCGGGCCTGCGCCTGGACAAGTACTTCGACGTGGACATCACGCCCATCACGCCTCGGCTGGCCGTCATCGCCCACCCCTATGACAAGGGCCTCACCAAGCTGGTGGTCGGCTCCGCCTTCCGCGCGCCCAACGTGTATGAGCTCGACTACAACGACAATGGTGTCACCCAGGTGGCTCCGAGCTCGCTGCAGCCGGAAGCCATCGGCACCCTGGAGTTGGAGCACTCGCACGATCTGACGGAGGATCTGCGCCTCACGGTCGCCGGCTATCACAACCGCATCAGCAACCTGATCGTCCTGGAGACGGAGAGTGGACAGCCCCGGTGTGGCACCCCGACGGGGACCGAGGCGTGCCTCGTCTTCGCCAACCGGCCCGGCCAGACGCTCGCATGGGGCGCTGAGGCCGGGCTGCGCTGGCAGCCGGGGCGCTACATGATGGTGGACCTGAGCTACTCCTTCGTCACGCTCCTGAATGCCTCGGAGGAGGTGGCCGCCGCCGTCCCCGCGCACCTGGCCTCCGGACGGCTGCTGCTGCCCCTGGGCAACACCGACGTGCGCCTGTCCACCCAGGCCACCTACCAGAGCGCCCGCGGCGGCTCGAAGGACGGTGCCACCAACAGCGAGGCCCTGCTGCTCGGCGTGGGCCTCTCTGGTGAGTTCCAGCACCTGCGCTACTTCGCCGGGGTGCAGAACCTGCTCGACAGCCACTACACCCTGCCGCTCGGAACGGATCGCGCCGCTGCGCCCGTGCCCCAGTACGGGCGTACCTTCTCGCTGCAGCTCACCGGCGCCTTCTGAGGCTCACAGCCCGGCGCTCACAGCTCCTTCGCGGGGAATTCCCTCTGGCCCTCGGTGCAGAAGAGCCCGAGCCGATTCTTCCCCACGAAGGGCACCTCCCGGACGCCCTTCTCGAAGTCGTTCAGGGGGACCTCCCGCGTACCGCCGGGGGACACACCGCCCAGCTTGTACACGTCCCGTCCCCGAGCGACGAGGATGCAGCCGCTCCAGACGATGGTGTCCGTGTTGGTGAGCTCGATCTTCTTGAGGAAGGGGCCGATGCTCTTGATGAGAATGCGCCCGCTCAACTCCCGTGGTGCAGGTGCGGCGGGAGCTGCGGCGGCCGTGGGAGCCGGCGCGGCCGAAGGCGTGGAGTCCTCGGCCTTGGATGCCGGCTGTTCGGGCAGAACCAGGAAGCGCTCGAGGGAGCCAGCCTTGCGCACGCGGGCGTCGGGTTCCACCACCGAGCGCCGCGGAAACACCTCGAGGACCGTCGCTTCGCCGAGCAGCCTCGCCTTTCCGTCCTTCACCGGCGCTGCCACCACCTGGAGCACCATGCCCTCGCTGAGCCCCGCCAGGCGGCCACGGGGAACCAGATAGGACGAGCCACTCGGTTTCATCGCCACCACGTTCCCCACGGGGATGAGCTTCGATGCGGGGCGTGAAGGAGCCGTGATTGGCTTTGCGGGAGGAGCCGCGGCTGCGACCTTGGGCTCAGCCTGCCCAGTGGCCTCCGGGGGCGTGCCCGGCTCGGGAGCGGAGGGAGCCACGGCATGGGACTCGGGCCCATGGGGAGGAGGCCGGGACTCGAAGTCCGGGCGGGGCTCGTCTGGAGGCATACCCGGAGGTGGCGGAAACCTCTCGTGCGGGGGGCGATCCCCCGGATGCATGCCCGGACCCCGGTGCGGAGGAGGACCCTGATGCGGTGGGTGTCGCCTGTCTGGGGCAACCATGGGCGGAGGGGGACGGCGAGACATCAGGACCGAGGTCACCCCCGCCGTGGCGCCGATCAGACCGAGAGCGCCGAGGGCGATCGCCACCGTCCAGCCCTTGCGGCCCGGCCCGGAGGAGGGCTTGTCCAGCTGGAGCGTCTCCGTCGGCGCGAGACCTTGAGCAGTGCCGACGACGGGCGTGCCGGTGCTGCTGGGCGAGCGCATCAGGGTGGCGTCGTAGCCAGACATGAGCGCAGGGTCCGCGTGGGACACCCCGGGAGGCAGCGGGGTGTGGCGGCCGGTGTTCAGGGGAACAACGGGGCTGCCAGGAGGGGGCGTGCGGCGCAGCCCCGTAGCTCGGGAAGTCGTGAGCCGGGAGAGGAGCTGGCGCTGCGAGGCGAAGGCCTCCGGGCAGAGCGAGCGCACGAAGTTGCCCACCTCCTCGGCACCAAAAGAGGAGGTCGTGCGCAGGAACTGCTCGTTGAGGGCCCGAGCGAAGTCATCAGCGCGGGCGTAGCGCTCCCCGGGGGTAGGAGCCAGCGCGCGGCGCACCACCGCGTCGAGGGCCGGGTCCACGTCCGGCCGCAGCTCGTGGAGCGCGGGCACGGTGGGGTTGGACATGGCGGCCATCATTTCGCCCACGGTGCCGTGGTTGATCAATGGCCGGCCCGCGAGCAGCTCCCACACCACCACGCCGCACGAGTAGATGTCGGTGTGGTGGTCAACGGCCTCGGCGCGCACCTGCTCTGGCGACATGTAGCCGAGCTTGCCCATGACGGTGGCGGGCAGGGTGTACTTGCTGCGCGCGGCGCTCTTGGCGAGGCCGAAGTCGATGACCTTCACCTCGCCCTCGTACGAGACCATCACGTTGTGGGGCGAGACGTCGCGGTGGACGATGCCCAGCGGCGTGCCATCCGGGCCCGTCTTGCGGTGGGCGTAGCCGAGCCCCTCGGCGATGCGCTGGCCGAGCAGGAGCGCCACCGGCACGGGGAGGAGTTGTCCCTGGGCACGCGCCTGCTCCAGCAGGTAGGCCAGGTCCACGCCCGCCACGTACTCGAGGGCCATGTAGTAGGTGCCCTCGGCCTCGCCCATGTCGTACACCTGGGCAATGGACGAGTGGACGAGGTGCACCAGCACCTTGGCCTCATGGTGGAACCGATCAAGGAACTGCGAGTCCTTGAGGAGCGCGGGGAGGATCGTCTTGACGATGCAGGGCTTCTCGAAGCCCGCCGCGCCGGAGATCTTGGAGAGATAGACCTCGCCCATGCCGCCCTGGCCAATAAGGTGGACGAGCTCGTAGCGTCCGAGGAGGCGGGGGAACTGGGGGGTGTCGTTCATCGGCGAAGAGTCCATGGCCCGGGGCGTCATCCATCCTAACCCGGGACGGTGCCGCTCGCTGGTGGGGCCCCTCCGACCAGGGGCGAGAGCCGGAACTCGTGAAGTGTCGGGTGCCAGCCGGCAACCGAGCGAACGAAATTGCCGCCAGGCGGTGCAGTCTCCTAGGGTGAACCCCGCTGGTCTGTAAGATCAGCGAGGATGGATGGAGAGGGGTGGAGCGCACCACTCCCGGGAAGGCCGTACTGAACATTTGTACAGCCCCCCCCCCCCCCCCCCCCCCCCCCAACCATCTGAAATTACTCGGTTTTTTTCGGCTGAACGGGAGTGTGGGGCATGGCCTGGAGGTACCTCGCGCTGGTGTGCGCCGTGATGGTGGCTTGCTCCGGCTGCGGGCACGCGCGAACGGCCCAAGGCCCGGCGGGGAGCTACGTCGTCGACACGGACGCGAGCGGCGTCGGCAGCGCGCTCGGGACCGGAGGCTCTGGCTACGACTGCGACGACGAACTCAACACCTGCTTCAACGCTTGCTGGGAGTCCGCGCGCAAACCCTATCCACACGTTGAAGGCAACGAATGGTATTACGAATACTGCAATCGGGAATGCCGCAAGCAATACATGTCTTGCATTGAGGAGCAGGAGAAGGAGGAGGCGGAGCGTGTCAAGAAACGCCCGCCGCTCGAGTTCTCGAGTCTAGACAAGGCGCGCGACTGGATTCGAGCGCACAAGACAGAGCTGGTACTCGGAACCGTCGTCATCGTCGCAGGGACCGCGTTCATCCTCGTTACAGGCGGAAGTGGAGCGCTGCTCCTGGTCCCACTCGCCCTCTAGAAGCTTGTCATTTCCCGGCCTGCCAATGAAATACAACAAAAACTTCGATGTGGACGCAGTTCTCCGGACCGTGGAGGCCGTGAGCAAGAATCACCCCGAGGGCTCGCCCGAAGACGAGGCGCTCAGGATTTGCGCGGCCGCGTTGCTCTTCGTGCGCGACGACGTCCGGAAGCTCGAGGAGTTCCGCGAGTTCTTCCGGAAGATAACGACCCCGGCCACCGAGGGGATAAAGATTGCCCACACCTTCGCCACGAGAGAAGAGGCGGAGAACTGGCTCGCGAGCGGAGCGGCCACGGACGGCCAGCTCGTCCGGGCGGGTGGCCAGGGCTTCACCGTGGTCGACCGCGGGCCGAAGGGGCTGAAGCTCGTCCGGATACCCCTTCCGGATGAGCTGTCGACTCACAAGCCGGAGAAGTAGCGCCCCGTCACTCGGCCTTCTTTGGCGCGCTGACGGCTTCCACCACGCGGTGGATGGGGTAGAGCTCGCCCACCGTGATGAGCCCGTCCAGGAACTGCCAGCGGCAGAAGCCGTCATCGGAGTGCGGCTCGAGCAGGTACACAATCAGCGTACCGGTGCGTTGCGCCGTGGGGACGTACAGAGTCCCCGCGGGGAACTCGCGCGTGGAGCGCTCGGGGGCCACCGTGAGCACGGTCTCGAAGCGCACGGGCTTGGGCTTCTGACTGAGCGGCACCTCGGCCTGGCCGGGCGGCGGGACGTTCGCGGCCACGTCGGGGCTGAACGTCTCCTCGCGCCGCGCCACCCGGTAGCTGTCGACGGTGAAGCGCCGCGGCGCATCCAGGCGCTCGAAGCGGATGCCATGCCCCTCGAGGCGCGAGGCGAGCTCCGCCGGCACGAGATACGCCATCGGCGTGCTCACCGCCTGCGTGGGCACGAACGTCCGGTGGTGCGGCATCTGATAGGTCCGCCGCCGCTTTCCGGGGTACCGCCGCTCGGAGATGCTTGCCTCGTCGAAAGCCTGGATGTGGGCCACATCACCGGGCTTCGCATGGGCGGGGTACTCGAACACAAGCGAGCCCTTGTCGTCGCGCGTGGCCACGCCGTAGTTGATACCCACGAGCGTCTGCACATCGGGCGACTCGCCGCGCGCGAGGATGTGCTCGGCCTCAATGTCAGTGATGGCGCGATAGGCGGTGGCGTTCTTCGCGGCATCGCGGAACAGCTCAAGCAACCAGGCCCGCATCACCGCGCAGCGGCGCGGGAAATCGATGTAGCTGTAGGTCTCGAGCAGCACGTCCAGCCGGCCGAGCAACCCGCGGTAGTGGCTTCCGAAGCGCGGGAGCGCGGGATAGGTGTGCCAACCGGAGCGGGGATTGCCCTCTTCCTTGTAGTTGCCATACCAGAAGCTGTCGAAGCCATGGCGCGTCTTCACGGCCTTGGCCACGCGCTCGAGCATCACGCGGTTGAAGGCGCGCATCTCCGCGAAGAGCGGCTCGTTCGAGTGCGACGTGTCAAAGGTGAGGTCGAAGGCGTGGATGCTGCCATCGGTGGTGTGGCAGTCGATGAAGAGGTGCGGCCACCACTCCTGGTACAGCTTCGCGATGCAGCGCGTCTCAGGCGCCTCCTGCTTCATGCTGTCGCGATTGAGGTTCCACCCCTCGCCCGTGTAGCGCGTGCCCACACCGCCCTCGGGGTTCACCTGTCCCTCGAGGTTCTTGAGGTCGAGCTTGCGGTTGTTCGGGCTGATGCGGTCGTTGCCGTCCGGGTTGAAGTTCGGAATCAACACGAGGCAGAGCTTGTCGAGCAGCTTCTGGCCGAGCTTCGTGAGGGTCAGGTCCCGGGCGAGCGCGAGCACGGACTCCTTGCCCTCGACCTCACCGGCGTGGATGTTGGCCTCCACCATCACGACAATCTTCTTCTGCTTGCGCGCGAGCTCGGGGGTGAAGCAGCCGCGGTCGCTCACGATGAGCGCCACCATGGGCTGGCCTTCACCGCTCTTTCCGAAGTCGACCCGTCTGGCGAGCTTCGTCCGGCGGCAGAGCTCGTCGACGAAGGCGAGCACGTCGGAGTGGCGCGAGGTTTCCTTGTAGTTCGAGGCTTCGGCGCGGGTAAGCAGCTCGGTCATATGGGGGCGCATCCGAGCGCTCCGCCCCCGCAGCGTCAAGCATTTGCTCAGGCGGCGGAGGCCACGTCCGCCTCACGCGCCGGAGCCCGGCGCATCGGTTGGAGCTTCCTATAGGTCAACGAGCGCCACACCCACTCGACGGGGCCGAAGCGGAAGCGCGCCAGCCAGAGGTGGCTCACCAGGATCTGGACCCAGAAGAGTCCGAACATGAGCGCGAGGCACGGCAGGGGGCGCAGCTTGCCGAGCAGGTTGAACCCATAGCCGTAGTAGACGAGCTGGCTGATGACGGTCTGGCACAGGTAGTTCGTCAGCGCCATCTGGCCGGCGGGGGCCCACACCAAGAGGAAGCGCCGCACGCGGGGACGCAAGAAGAGGAGCGAGAGGCCAGCCACGTAGCACGCGGCAAGACCGAGCACCCCCACCTCCCAGACTGATTGGTTGAGGAGCCGCCACCACAGCGCTGGCTTGGAGAACACCCCGATGCGCAACAGGTAGTCAACGAGCAGCCCCACGCCATTGCCCAGCACGGCCAGCCCCAACCCCCACCCGAGAATCCAGCGGAAGACGGGACGGTTCGCTTCCACGTCGTGGAAGAGCCTCCGCCGCCCGGCCAGGAGACCGAGGAGGAATCGACCGAGGGTGATCAGCGCGTGCGCCGCCGTCATCGGCTTGAGGAAGACATTCCAATAGAAAGCGGCATTGGCCTTCGCCGTGGTGAGGTAGGAGCCGCTCTGGAAGGCGGCCAGCGTCTGGCTGCGGATCTCCGCCAACCTTGCCATCTTCGCTCTGGCCGCCTCCTGCGCGACCTCCGGCGAGCTGGCGAGCAGCGGCACCAAGGTCATGACGGCGGTGACGGCGAGCGGTGCGCCGATGATGAGCACGAGGCTCCAGACGATCAGGTTCCTGTCGGGCAGCTTACGAAACAGCAGGAGCACGAAGCCCATCACCGCGTACAGGTTGAGGACGTCGCCGTACCAGAGCGCGAACAGATGCGTGAGGCCGATGAGCAGGAGCACCGCCAGCCGCCGGGTGTAGACGGAGACGATGGAGCTCCCCCGCGCCTCGGCCCGGCCCATCTGGATGGCGAAGCCGAGGCCGAAGAGGAACGAGAAGGTGGACATGGCCTTCTCGGCCACGAAGCGGGTGAAGAGGAAGTCGGTGACGACATCCACCCGCGTCGACATCAGGGCGTCGGCGGCCTCCTTCGGCAGGAAGCCCCGGCCGCTCAGGTGCACGTAGGCGTTCGAGACGAAGACGCCACACAGGGCGAAGCTGCGCAGGACATCGAGGAGGATCAGGCGCTCGCTGGAATCGACCGGCCGCGCACCGGTGTCCGCGGCAGGCACCGGGGTGGAAGTGCTGTCCATCCGTACAGCAGACGCGTCCCACCCACGCGCGTCAAGCAGCCGATACAGGGTCCTCACCTCGCATGTGAACGAGGCCGCACGCATCTTCCGCACGGACGTTGCGGCCCGGGGTTCGCTTGGATACGTGTGTTCAGGCATGGAACGAGGACGAAGACCGGGGCTGCCAGCGGGCGGCGGGAAGGCTGTGTGGCGGGCGCTCGGGTATCTCAAGCGCTACAAACTGGAGACGGCGGGCGCGCTGGTGTCGCTCCTGCTGGTCTCGGCCGCCAACCTCGCCGCGCCCCAGATGGTGCGGCTGGCCATCGACGGAGGCCTCACCCAGGGAAGAAGCGCCCCGGTCTTCGCGGCAATGGGCGGTCTGTTGGCTATCGCGCTGGGGCGCGGGCTCTTCAACTTCCTCCAGGGCTACCTGGCCGAGCGCGTGTCCCAAGGCGTCGCCTTCGACCTGCGCGATGCGCTCTTCGCGCGCATCCAGCGGCTGAGCTTCAGCTATTACGACCAGGCCCAGACTGGCCAGCTCCTCACCCGGCTCACCAACGACGTGGAGCAGGTGCGCACCTTCGTTGGCTCCGGCGTGCTCCAGCTCGCGGCCTCGTCCGCCATGCTGGTGGGTTGTGCGGTGCTGCTGCTTAGCATCAACCCCGTGCTCGCCGTCGTAGCACTGGCCGCCATCGCACCCATCCTCTGGCTGCTCCGGGTCTTCGTGGGCAAGATGGGCCCGCTGTTCGGCAGGGTGCAGGGAGCCCTCGGCCAGCTCAACACAGTCCTCCAGGAAGACCTGCGCGGCATCCGCGTGGTGCGCGCGTTCTCCGGTGAGGCTCGCGAGGCCGCCCGTTACCAAAAAGTCAATGACGAGCTGCTGGACAACAACCTGCAAATCATTGATGCGATCGCCAACAACTTCCCCTTCGTGAGCTTCTTCGCCAACCTCGGCACACTCGTCGTGGTGGGCGTCGGCGGCATGCTCATCTTCCGTCAGGAATTGACCATCGGCGAGCTGCTCGCGTTCAACTCCTACCTGGGCTTCGTGCTCATGCCCATCATGACGCTGGGCTTCGTCGCGGCGCAGATCTCCCGGGCCGGGGCGTCCGCGCTGCGCGTCTTCGAGCTGCTCGACACCCAGGTGGAGGTGGCCGACAAGCCCGGAGCCCGGGTGCTGCCGCCCCTCCAGGGACGGGTTGAGTTCCGCGACGTGCGCTTCCGCTACGCGGGCGGCGAGCGTGAAATCCTGAGCGGGGTGAGCTTCGTGGCCGAGCCAGGACAGCTCGTGGCGATCCTCGGGACGACGGGCTCCGGCAAGAGCACCATCATCAACCTGCTGCCCCGCTTCTACGACGTGACGGGTGGCGCGGTGCTCCTCGACGGACACGACGTGCGCGAGGTGACGCTCTCCAGCCTGCGCTCGCAGATAGGCGTGGTGCTACAAGACGCCCTGCTCTTCTCCGGAACGGTGCGCGAGAACATCGCCTACGGCCGCCCGGACGCGACGCTGGAGCAAATCCAGGCGGCGGCCGAAGCAGCGCAGGCGGCGGAGTTCATCGCGGGGCTGCCACAGGGCTACGACACGGTGGTGGGCGAGCGGGGCGTCGGGCTGTCGGGGGGCCAGCGACAGCGTCTGGCCATCGCGCGAGCGCTGCTCACGGAGCCGCGCCTGCTCATCCTCGACGACAGCACCTCGGCGGTGGATGCCGAGACGGAGGCAGCCATTCAAGGCGCGCTCGACCGGCTGATGCGCGGCACGCACCGCACCGCCCTCGTCATCGCCCAGCGGATCAGCACGGTGCGCGACGCGGACCTCATCCTCGTGCTCGACGAGGGCAAGGTGGTGGCACAAGGGAACCATGAGCAGCTCCTCGCCTCGAGCCCGCTCTACAACGAGATTCTCGGCTCGCAGCTACAGCCCGGGACGGTGGAGGCAGCATGAGACCCGGATCCATCCACTCGATGGCGGAGCAGGAAGACCAGCGAGCCGCCAACCGTGGCACGGTGGCGCGCCGACTGCTGACCG
The DNA here is from genome assembly GCF_044360475.1 of Archangium minus. Classification (NCBI taxonomy): domain Bacteria; kingdom Pseudomonadati; phylum Myxococcota; class Myxococcia; order Myxococcales; family Archangiaceae; genus Archangium; species Archangium minus. The sequence goes on along the minus strand of NZ_CP043494.1, from coordinate 1,117,090 downwards.
AGATGAGGCCCTACCGAGGCACGCTGCTCGTGGCCATGGGGTTCATCGTCGTGGGCGCACTGACACAGGCCGCGGGACCGTACCTGGTGAGCCGAGCCATCGACCACGACATCTCGAGCGGGAATGTCCTGGGCCTGCTGCGCACCATGGTGCTGCTGCTCGTCGTCTACGGAGCAGGCGCGCTCTCCGGGCGGGCGCAGACGCGGCGAGTGGGCGCGACGGGCCAGAAGGTGCTCTCCTCGATGCGCACCCGGCTCTTCGACCAGCTCCAGACGCTGCCGCTCACGTATTTCGACAAGCGGCCGATCGGCGACCTGATGAGCCGGCTGCTCAGTGACGTGGACACGCTCAACCAGTTCTTCTCCCAGGGCGTGACACAGCTGCTGGGCTCGATGCTGGGGCTGGTGGGCGTGCTGGTGGCGATGCTGGCGCTCAACATTCCCCTCGCGCTGGCGTGCTTTACCCTCATTCCGGTGATGCTGCTCACCACCCGGTTCTTCGCCACCCGAGCCCGCAAGGCCTATCGCAAGACGCGGCAGACGGCGGGCAACGTGACCGCGGAGTTGCAGGAGGAGATCGTCGGCGTGCGGCAGGCGCAGGCGTTCAACCGCACGGACGTGAACATCCAGCGCTTCCGTGACCGGAACGCCGCCAACCGGGACGCCAACGTGGCCGCGGTGGGTATCACCTCCGCGTTCTCCCCGGCGATGGACATGCTCTCCACCATCGCCACGGCGCTCGTCATCGGTTACGGCGGCTACCTGGTGCTCCAGGGGCGGCTGAGCGTGGGCCTGCTGGCGGCGTTCCTCATCTACGTCCAGCAGTTCTTCCGGCCGGTGCAGCTCATGGCCTCGGTGTACACGCAGATGCAGTCGGCACTCGCTGGAGCGGAGCGCATCTACGCCATCCTCGACGAGACGCGCGAGCCCGCTGATGCCCCGGACGCGGTGGAGCTGGGACGAGCGGAAGGACGCATCACGTTCGAGAAGGTGTCCTTCGCCTACGACCCCGCGCACCCGGTGCTGCATGACATGAGCTTCGAGATCCAACCCGGCCAGACGGTGGCGCTGGTGGGCCGCACGGGCGCGGGGAAGACGACCGTGGCCAACCTCATTCCCCGCTTCTACGACACGACGACGGGGGTGGTTCGGCTGGACGGGCAGGACATCAAGCGGGTGACGAGGGCGAGCCTGCGACGGCAGATGGCGATGGTGATTCAGGAGCCATTCCTGTTCTCCGGAACCATCGCGGAGAACATCGCCTATGGCCGGCCGGGCGCGAGCCGCGAGGAGGTCGAACAGGCGGCGCGAGCGGTCCATGCACACGAGTTCATCACGGCGCAGCCCAAGGGCTACGACTCGGTGCTGGGCGAGGGAGGCGCCACACTGAGCCAGGGCCAGCGGCAGTTGCTCGCGTTCGCGCGAGCAGTCATCGCGGATCCCCGCGTACTCATCCTCGATGAAGCGACGGCGAACATCGACACACGGACGGAGGCGCTCATCCAACGTGCGCTCTCCACGCTCCTAGCGGGCCGGACCAGCGTGGTCATCGCGCACCGGTTGAGCACCATTCGGAACGCGGACCTCATCCTCGTCATCGATGCCGGACGCATCACGGAGCGCGGCACACATGAGGAACTGATGGCTCGGAACGGCCTGTACGCGGAGCTGTACCACCGGCAGTTCCGAGAGCCGCCGCCCGCCGCACCAGCGAAGCTCGCGAGTGGAGACACACGGCCGCTGAAGATGTGATTCCCCCTCTCCCCTCGGGAGAGGGACGGGGTGAGGGTATCGGGTGGACCCGGGTTGGATCCCTTGTTCACACTGAGGGCCACGGGCTGAAGAACGGGCTCGACTACCCTCACCCTGACCCTCTCCCAGAGGGAGAGGGAAGGGAACATCATCACGTCCCTGAAAGGGATTAGGGAGCGGAAGTGACGGGCTTCACGGGCTCGCCCTGGCGGAAGCGCTGCTCGGGGCCGGGGCCCACGTACACCTGCACGGCGCGGAAGCTCGGTGCACCCTCGGGAATGCGGGCCGAGTGGCGGGTACCTGCCGGAATGTAGACGGCATCCCCCTGCTTCACGGGCAGCGTCTGCCCCTCGATGGTCATCTCCGCCCCACCCTCTTCCACGTAGAGCATCTCCACGCTGTGCTCGTGAATGTGCTCGGGCACTCCGGCCCCTGCCTGGAGTTCCAGAATTCCCATGGCGGCGGCACGCGCTCCGGTCTCCTCGTTGACGAGCAGGATGGCAGTGCCCTTGCCTTGGGAGATGCGAAAGGTGGGGGCCTCCGCGCTGCCCACCACGTGGCGGACGGGCACGGTAGGGACCCGGGCACAACCGGCGGAGACACAAAGCAGGGCCGTCAGGAGCGAAGTGCGGAACATGGCTCCTATTCGTAGCACGGGAGTCACTGCCCTGGCGGACCCGGTCCCGCTAAGGTGCCCAGCGTGAGCCAGCCTCGATTCATTCCCGGACATGACGCACCCACGCGCTCGCGTGACACCGCCCTGCTCTTCGCCGCCCGCGGCCTCGACCTCCTCATCGTCGAACGCGACGGCGCCATGCACATCCCCACGGGCGCGGAGCTGCCCGCGCTCGCCGCTGAGGCGCACTTCCTCGGCGCGCTCGATGGCGTGGACTGCTACGCCGTCGCCCTTCCCAAGGACACCGAGCCCCCCGCCGGGATGAAGCTCGTCCCCGCGCGCGGCCTCTACACCCAGGTGGACGAAGTCCTCTTTGGCATCGTCGGCCGGGCGCTCGCCACCGCCGAGTGGGACATCACCCACCGCTTCTGCGGGCACGATGGCCAGCCCACGGTGCTCGTCCCCGGTGAGCGCGCTCGCCGCTGCTCCGTCTGCCGCACGCCCTTCTACCCGCGCATCTCCCCCGCCGTCATCGTGCTCATCACCCGCGGCGACTCGATGCTGCTCGCGCGCAACGCCAACTTCCCTGGCGCCTTCTTCAGCACCCTGGCCGGCTTCGTCGATGTCGGCGAGTCGCTCGAGGAGACGGTGGTGCGCGAGGTGAAGGAAGAGGTCGGCGTGGAGCTGAAGAATCTCCGCTACTTCGGCAGTCAGCCGTGGCCCTTCGGCCGCTCGCTCATGCTGGGCTTCACCGCCGAGTACGCGGGCGGCGACATCCAGGTGGACGGAAAGGAGATCGCCGAGGCTGGCTGGTTCACCCCAGACAACCTTCCGAACCTCCCCCCGCCCATGAGCATCGCTCGCCAGCTCATCAACAGCTTCATCGCCCAGGTGAAGGCGCGCTCCACTCAGGGCTGAGGACTGAGCTCCAACGCCCGCTCTCCCTGGAGGGGGACGGGCGTCTGGAATTCCTGTGGGACGTCGCATGGTTGAGGCCCAGGGGCCATCTCCGCTTGCATCCACCTGCCCAGGTGAGATTGAAGCGGGTCCCCGGACTTCCCCATGCCCCTCGCGCGTCCCCACATCGAGCCTCGTCGTGTTCCCACCGCTGACTCGGTGGTGGTCAAGGAGATCTACCTGTCCGTGCAAGGCGAGTCCTCGCACGCGGGGCTCCTCTGCTCCTTCGTGCGGCTCACCGGCTGTCACCTGCGCTGCTCCTACTGCGACAGCGAGTTCGCCTTCCATGGCGGCACGCGCATGAAGAATGCGGACGTGGTGGCTCAGGTGAAGGCGCTCGGCGCGCCCCGGGTAGAGGTCACGGGAGGTGAGCCCCTGCTGCAGCCCGGGGTGTATCCGTTGATGGAGGAGTTGCTCGCCGCGGGCCTTATCGTGCTGCTGGAGACGAGCGGCGCCATCGACGTGCGGCTGGTGCCTCCAGCGGTCCACAAGATTGTGGACATGAAGACGCCGTCCTCGGGCGAGTGCGACCGGAACGACTACCGGAACCTCACCACGATGAACGCCAACGACGAGCTCAAGTTCGTCATCGGCAGCCGCGAGGACTACGAGTGGTCCAAGCGGCTCATCGCCGAGCACCGGCTGCTGGAGAAGCCCTACGAGCTGCTCTTCTCCACCGTCTTCGGCAAGCTCACGACGAAGGCGCTGGCCGAGTGGATCATCGAGGACCGGCTCCCGGTGCGCTTCCAGCTCCAGATGCACAAGTACACCTGGGATCCGAACGAGCGCGGCGTGTGACGGCGGGGCGCGGCCGTTTCAGGGCCGCCGGGCGGGGTCGTAGTAGTCGCGGACGCTCTTGACCACCAGGTAGGCCTGGAGCAGCACGTATCCCAGATGGAGCCAGGCCCCCGCGTGGACCCATCGGAGCCACCGGCTCGCGGAGGGTTGAAGCCCCGCCCGCCCCAGGCGGCGCCGCTCATACAGCACGGCCCCGAACCCGAGCCCGGCGGCGAGCACGCTGAGCACCGGGCTGAGCACCGGAATGATGCGCAGGAGCGAGAAGACCTGGAGCGGCGGGAGCAGTGCGAGCGGAATGGACGCGAGGGCGATGACCTCCAGGCCGAGCGCCAGCTTGAGGAACAGGGAAGGCGCCCCGTGCTTGCCGACAAAGGCCATGCAGGAGGCGCAGTACGTGGCCTCGCCGAGCAGCTCCGTGCACTCGCCACACAGGAAGGTGCCACAACGCACACAGGTGGCGACTGCGGTCCGCTGATGGGTGGGACAGCGAGCCGATGTGAAGACGGTCGAGCTCAGAAGATGGGAGGCGGAGGCGGGCGCAGCATGACCTGCTCCAGCGCGTGCGCGCCAAGCCCGAGGAAGACAGCGGCCAGCACGGTGCCGCCGAAGAAGCCCGCGAGGATGAGGTTCTTGCGCGGGTGCTCGAACTGACTGAAGGCGTAGACGAGCATGTAGAAGGGAATCAGCAGCACCATGATTCCTGTCCCCAGGCTGCGGCGGAACGCATGGACGAGCAGGAAGGCGGCGCAGACGAGCGTGATGACGCCGAACAGGGCGGCAAGAGGAAGGAGCGGCACGGCCTTCTGATAGCACGGCTCTCGCATCCTCGCGGTCCAAGTACGCAGATTGCGTGCTAAAGGACGCTCCCACGTCTCCTCACCGAGGTACCCGGATATGGCCACACTGAAGACGCTGCTGACCTTCATTCTCGCGGGGGCCTTCCTGGGCCTGGCCACGGCTTCGTGGCTGGCGCCAAAGTGGCTCGAGTGGGACAACACCACCCGCTTCCAGTCGACGCAGACGATGTGCGACCTGCCCCAGGTCATCCGGCAGATCTCCGCGGACCTGCTGCACTACCAGCTCATCGGTACCCTGGTCGGCGCGGGAGCCTTCTTCATCCTGGGCATCTTCTTCGTGGTGGCGCGCTCCAAGAAGCAGAAGCAGTCCCAGCAGCCGCCCCCCACCCCGCCCCAGCCCCGTCCGGCGGCCTGAGCCCCACCCGCGGCGCCTAGGCCGCCGGCAGCTCCACGATGAAGCGCGCACCGCCCTCGGGGCGGTTCTCCGCGTGCAGCGTGCCCCCGAAGGACTCCACATACTGCCGCGACAACGCCAGCCCCAGCCCCGTCCCCTTCCCCGGCGCCTTCGTGGTGAAGAAGGACGTGAAGAGCCGCGGCAGGTTCTCCGGCAGGATGCCCGGCCCGTTGTCCTCCACCATCAAGCGCACCCGTCCTGCCTGCACCTCCACGCGCACCGCCACCCGCCCGTCCAGCACCTTCGAGTCCTCGATGGCGTCCGCCGCGTTCAGCAGCAGGTTGAGCAACACCTGTCCCAGCCGCCTCGACTCGGCCCGAACCGAGAGCGCCTCCGGCACCTCCACCGACAGCTTCACCAGCGACTTGAGCCGCACCGACGCCAACCGCACGCTCGCGTCGATGATGGGTGACAGCTCGCACCGCCCCACGCCCTCCACCGACTCCTCCGCGCGCGACAGTGCCGTGAGGTCCTTCACGATTTGATGGATGCGCTCCACCCCCTGCATCGTCTCTTGCAGGGCGTCCGTGTATTCGGTGTCGGTGGCACCCGTCATCGGCTGCCGCCACTCCTCCAACAGGAAGCGCAGGTTGGCCTGCACGTAGGCCAGCGGGTTCTTCACCTCGTGCGCCACACCCGCCGCCAGCCGCCCCACCTGCGCCAACCGCTCGGCTTCCAGCACGCGCGCCTGTGACGCCACCAGCGCCGCCTGCACCGCACGCTGCTCCGCGTCCGCCTTCTTCCGCGCCTGCCGCAGCCGCCGATAGAAGGAGCTCATCTGCAGCCCCACCGCGCCAGAGCCCGCCACCAACAGCAGCCACGGCACCGCCTTCACAGCCGGCGCCGCATCCAGCCACAGCAACGTCCCCGCACAGCCGAGCGGCACGAGCGTGCTCATCAAGGCCTGCCACGTCTCCCCTCGGGACACCGTGAGGCTCACCACCGGCATCACGCAGAACCAGCCGAAGAGCGGGTTATCCACCCCACCCAGCCGGTGCACCACCACGAGCAGGAAGAGGTTGGGCACCACCACCCCGCCCGTCGTCAGCACCAGCCGGCGGCTCGATGGCTCTATCCGCGGCAGCCACCAACCCATCGCCCACGTCAGCCCCGACCACGCCACGCGCAGCGCCAGCGTGTCCCAGGTCGGCCGCATCACCGACAGCGCATCCACCACCCAGAACGGCAGACACGTAAGGGCCAGCATGTAGAGGAAGCGCTGCTCATTGCGGAGCACCAGGTCCTCGCTTCGCAACGTCGCTTCCTGGCTGTCCAGGGTCTCTCCCCCGTGCTGCTGCGTCATGTCCTACCGGTCTCCCCCGGATTCTTGGGTATGGAGAGTTGCGCCCCGAACACTGTCACAAAATGAGGTCAAACAAAACCCATCCCGGGTCAGCGGCGCACCCGTTGGACAAGACGGAGTTTCTCCATTCGTGAGAGACGCTTGAGCGCAGCCTCGCGGCGCAGGGCGGCGCTCCGGTCGGCTGCCGGCTCGCTCCAGACGAGCGTCACCGGCAGGCGGGCACGGGTATAGGCGGCGCCTCGGCCCCGGTTGTGGGTGGCCAGGCGGCGTTCCAGGTTGTTGGTGGCACCGGTGTAGAGCGTCCCATCCCGGCAGCGCACCATGTAGACGGTCCAGGCGTCCGGCACGGCGGAGCGGCAGCATAGCGCACGCCCGCGCCCGTCCGGACGCCTGCTTGGAGTGCCTGGCACCTCATGGGGCCACCAGACATTCTCCCCGCGGCCTTTCACATGCCGCCATCACCAGCGACACCGGCAGGAGGGGGTCCACACCCCAGGCCGACAGGATGTGGGCCTTGCTGATGAGCCCCACCACCCCTCCGGCCTCCCCTACGACGGGCAGCAGGCAGACTCGGTACCGCTCCATCACTCGCAAGGCACGCAGGAGGGTATCACTGGGAACGAGGGTGACTTCAATCGAGGACAACTTTTCCGCTAGAGTCTGCTTTTGCCGCATCCACGAGCCTCCCGTGATGAATGAGGGAGTACCTCTGCAACCGTCCTGCCGACATGTGGGTACGTGGGATTTTCGACACGGCACTCGTACCCGAGGGCATTAGATTCCAGTCGTGACGAACCGAAACGGGCCCAGGCTGACGCGGATGGCGGATCTCTTCTCTCGGGCGGTCAACCGCGAGGGAGAAGGGTTGCTCACCCTGACCTTCAAGCCGGACGAGCTGTACCGAGTGCCCACCGACGACGGCGCGGCCATTGCCCTGGGGCGCTACCACCCTCGGGGCGAGCGCCGGTACGCCGAGCCGGTCATCCTCTGCCATGGGCTCGGGGCCAACCGGTTCCACATGGACTTCGATGAGCGCTACAGCCTGGCGCGCTACCTGGCCCGGGCGGGCTTCGAGAGCTGGGTGATGGAGCTGCGCGGCCGGGGCCTCGCGGGCCCGTGTGGCGATGCCTCCTTCGATGACCAGGCCGAGCACGACGTGCGCAGCGCCCTGCGAACCGTCCTGTCCACCGGGGCGAAGGAAGTGCTCTGGGTGGGCCATTCCAAGGGCGGTCTCACCCTCTACGGTCATCTGGCGCGAAACCCGCAAGCACCGGTGCGCGCCGCAGTGGCCATGGGCAGTCCTTTCACCTTCGCGGTGCAGCCGGGCGTCAAGCTCTTCATCCAGAAGATAGAGCCGCTGCTGCGCTTGAAGGTGATTCCCACCCGGCGCATCACCGGCATTGCCCTGTTCGGCGCGCCGCCGGGGCCACTCAGCCGTTACATGATGTTGGACTCCAACATGGAGCCGGACGTGGTGCGCAAGGCGCTGGCCAACGTGCCCTCGGACATCTATGGCGGCGTGGTGCGGCAGTTCGCCCACTGGATTACGACGGACTCCTTCTGCATGGTGGACGGCACCTGCTACCGCAAGCCGCTGGCCGGGGTGAGGCTGCCCGTCATGCTGCTCGCGGGGAGCAAGGACCTGCTCGCTCCCCCGCTTGCCGTGGCGCGGGCCCAGGAGCACCTCGGCGGGCCAGTGAAGCTGGTGGTGGCCGGGCGGGGGCATGGCTTCGCTGAGGACTACGGCCATGCCGACATGGTGCTGGGGCGTCGGGCACCGGACGAAATCTTCCCGCTGGTGGAGGCGTTCCTGTCCGCGCACGCGACCCGGGCTTGACGCCCCGGGGGACGGCTGGTTGTCCGCTCCCCCCTGGCGTGCTACCCCACGGGCCCGCACTCCATGTCTTCCTCTTTCCGTTTCCTCGCCCTCGCCCTGTTGGCCCTCACGGGCTGCGAGCGCGGCCCCGCGCCGGGCCTCGCCGTGGTGGACTTCCGCCATGCCCGGGAGTCCGGGGGCACGCCGGTGGCCTCCTGGAAGGGCGACCAGGTGACGGCCGAGGAGCTGCGCCAGCGCCTGGAGGAGATGAGCCCCGCGCTGCGCGAGCGCTACCAGACGCTGGAGCAGAAGCGCGAGTATGTGGAAGGCCTGGCCCGCTTCGAGCTACTGGTGCAGGAGGCGCTCGCGCGCGGGCTGCAGAACGACCCTGAGGTGCTGGCCAGCACCAAGCGCGCCCTGGTGTCCCGGCTGATGCGCTCGCAGCTCGAGGAGGCCAGGCCCCCCGTCTCCGACGCGGAGGTGGCCGCGTACTATGCGAGCCACGAGGAGGACTACGTGCGGCCGGAGCAGGTGCGGCTCTCGCACGTCTTCCTCGCGGCACCCCGAGCGGACGCGGCCCGCGTGGCGGCAGCGCGCGCGAAGGCGGAGAAGGTGCTCGCCGAGGCGAAGGCGCTCCCTCCCAAGGACTTCGCCGCCTTTGGCCGGCTGGCGCGCACGCACAGCGAGGAGCCCCGCACGCAGCCGCTGGATGGAGATCTGCGCTACCGCTCCCTCGAGGTGCTCGCCCAGGACTTCGGGCCCGAGGTGGCCGAGGCCGCGCGTGCCCTGGTGACCAGCGGTCCGGGCGCGCTCTCCAGCGTGGTGCAGACGGACGCGGGGCTGCACGTGCTGCAGCTCACCGGCCACCAGACGGCGTCGGACCTGAAGCTCGAGGACGTGCGCCAGCAGATTACCGGCCGCCTCTCGCAGGAGAAGCGCACCCAAGCCTGGGCAGAGCTGCTCTCCCACCTGGAGCGCCGCGCCGGCTTCACCGTGGACGCCACAACACTTTCGCGGGTGCACGTGGACATGAGCACGCCCATGTTGCCCCCGAGCGGCCCTCCGCCCGGTACCATTCCCGCCCCCTTCCCCACCGCCGCCGCGGAGCAACCGTGACCGTCGAGAGGAGCTCCTTCATGCGTCAGGCCTTCGTCCGTGCTACCCCGCTGCTCGCCACCCTGGCACTCGCTCTGGGCTTGGCGGGCTGCACCAAGAAGGACCAGGAGGACCCAGACACCAACGTGGTGGCCACGGTGAATGGCGAGGTGCTCTCCCGCGCGGACTTCGAGAACGAGCTGGGGCGGGAGCTCGCCTCCTCGGCCACCGAGTCCGCCCAGCACACCCCGGAAGAGGTGGAGCCCTACAAGCGGGCCCTGCTGGACACGCTCATCTCCCGCATGGTGCTGCTGCAGGAGGCTCGGACGCACAACATCACGGTGACCCCTGAGGAGGTGGACCGGGGCGTGCTGCGGCTGTCGAGTGACTACCCGGCGGGCAACTTCAACGAGGTGCTGGCGCAGGGTCAGCTCTCCATGGCGGAGCTGAAGGCGCGTGAGGCAACGCGGCTCACCATCGAGAAGCTCTTCGCCAACGAGGTGTACACGCGCGTGGCCCTGACGGAGGAAGAGCTACGCGGCTACTACTCGGCGCACGAGGCGGAGTTCTCCGAGCCCGAGCAGGTGCGCGCCGCTCAAATCGTGGTGAAGGGCATGGACGAGGCGCGGCGAGTCCAGGCGCAGCTCAAGGCCGGCAAGAAGTTCGCGGAGCTGGCGCGCAAGTATTCGCTGAGCGCGGACGCCAAGGTGGGAGGCGACCTGGGCTTCTTCCCTCGCGGGCAGATGCCGCCGGCCTTCGACCAGGTGGTCTTCTCCATGAACGTGGGCCAGGTGTCCGACGTGGTGGAAACGGAGTACGGCTACCACCTGTTCCGGGTGCTGGAGAAGAAGGCGGGCCGCAAGCTGGAGTTCGCCGAGGTGCGCGAGCAGGTGGAGGCGAAGCTCCTGGAGCAGCGCCGCTCGGAGGCGCAGACAAAATATGAGCAGGAGCTGCGGGCGAAGGCGAAGGTGTGGGTGAACGAGGCCACACTGCAAGCCATCCGCGGCAAGCCGGCCACGCAGGCGGCGAAGAAGGAATGAAAACCCGTCCCCCTCGACACGGGCACGGAAAAAGGAAGCATATGAAGAAGCTGATCGGGACGATGGTGGCGGCGCTGTTGCTGAGCAGCGCCGTGGCTCGCGCGGAGATGGTGGATCGGGTGGCGGCGGTGGTGAACCGTGATGTCATCGCGCTCTCCGAGGTGGAGAAGCGCGCGGCGCCGGAGCTGTCGAAGCTGGCGGGTGTGAGGGATCCCCAGAAGCGGGCCGAGGAGCGGACGCGGCTCATCAAGACCGCCCTGGACGCGCTCATCGGCGAGAAGCTGATGGAGGAGCAGATCCGCGAGCTGGGCCTGGGCGTGACGGACTCGGAAGTGGAGGCGGCGGTGGCGGACGTGAAGCGGCAGAACAACGTCGCGGACGACGCCCAGTTCGAGCAGCTACTGTCCGGCGAGGGCTTCACCATCGCCACCTACAAGCAGTTCCTGCGCAACCAGATGTCGCGCATGAAGCTGGTGCAGCTCAAGGTGACGCCGAAGGTAAAGGTGTCGGAGGAGGACCTGAAGGCGGCCTACACGCAGTACTCCAAGCTGGAGTCGGGTGACGCGGAGGTGCACGCGCGCCACATCCTGGTGCAGGTGGACGCGAAGGCGACGCCGGAGCAGGTGGAGGCGGCGCGCAAGAAGGCGCTCGCGCTGGCGGAGGAGGCGCGTCAGCCGGGCGTGAACTTCGCGGAGCTGGCGAAGAAGAAGAGCGAGGGCCCGAGCGCTTCGGATGGCGGGGACCTGGGCTTCTTCCGGCGTGGCGTGATGGTGCCGGCCTTCGAGAAGGTGGCCTTCACGCTGAAGGAGGGCGAGGTGAGCGAGCCGGTGCGCACCCAGTTCGGCTGGCACGTGCTGAAGGTGGAGGCGCGCCGCGCGGTGGACGTGGCTCCCTTCGACCAGGTGAAGAACGAGCTGGAGTCTCGGCTGAAGATGCAGAAGACGGAGAAGTACGTCGAGCAGTACGTTCAGGAGCTGCGGCAGAAGGCCTCCGTCGACGTGAAGATCTGACGCACAGGGAGAGGGAAGACGCGTGAACGAGCGACCCGTCGTAGGCATCTCACTGGGAGACGTCTCCGGGATCGGCCCGGAAGTCACAGCGGAGGCTCTCTCCCTGCCCCGGGTACGCAAGTCGCTGCTGCCCGTCGTCTTCGGAGACGGGCCCACGCTGGCGCGCTTCCCTCTCTTCAAGAAGTACGCCCACACCACGCCCCAGACGCTGGCCCGCGCCACGGAGCCCACGGTCTGCGTGGTGACGGAGCTGGCGGAGAAGGACCGCGTGCTGGGGAAGCCCGCCCGCGCCGGAGGCCGCGCCCAATACGCTTACATCCAGGCGGCCATCGAGGCAGCGCGCGCCGGCAAGGTGGACGCCCTCTGCACGGCGCCCGTATCGAAGGAGCAGATCTCCCGAGCCGGCATTCCCTTCATGGGACACACGGAAGTCCTCGCGGAGGCGTTCGGCCGCGAGGTGCTGATGCTCATGGACGGCCCGCGGGTGCGCGTTGCGCTGGCGACGAACCACGTGCCGCTGTTGGAAGTCTCGCGGATGCTGACGGTGGAGCGGCTGGTGGGCCAGCTCCAGCTCTTGTCGCGAAGCCTGAAGCCGGTGGTAGGCCGGACGCCCCGGATTGGGGTGCTGAGCTTCAACCCCCACGCGGGCGAGGGCGGGCTGCTGGGCCGCGAGGAAGTGGAGGTCCTCACGCCAGCCATCAAGCGCGCGCGCCGGCTGCGGGTGGACGCGCACGGGCCGCTCGCAGCGGATGGGCTGTTCGCCCAGGTGGAGCGCTTCCCCTACGACGTGGTGCTGGCCATGTACCACGACCAGGGCCTCATCCCGGCGAAGGCCCTGGACTTCGAGCGAACGGTGAACGTGACGCTCGGACTGCCGGTACCGAGGACCTCGCCGGACCACGGCACGGCCTACAGCCTGGCCGGCACGGGCAAAGCGAGCAGCGTCCCCATGGTGGAGGCGCTGCTCAAGGCTGCCCAGCTGGCTGCGCGCTGAACCCGCTCAGTACGTGAACGGGAAGCGGACGGGCTCGCGGCTCTGCACCCGGTGCTGCGGGAACTTCCACGAGCGCACCTGCCCCTCGATGCAGCGAGCGAACGGCGTGCCCTTGAGGGCCTCCGTCTCCATGGCGACGTCGATAGCAGAGCCCGACGGCTGCACGCGCCAACGCACCACGAACTTGTCCTTGCCGGAGTCCGACATCCGCTCGGGCTCGTGCGTGTCGATGCAGGCGAGGATGGCCTCCTTGTGCGAGCTCACCACCTGCACGATGTCCGAGGTGGAGAGGGAATCGGGCACGTCCTTGCCGGGCTCGGGCGGCACATAGACGCTCCGACTGGAGCGCGGATCCTCCGGCGTGTGCTTCGGCGCCCCCTTCGCGAAGCCGAGCTCCCGCTCAAACTCCTGGTCGATCGAGTCATCGAAGTTGGTGGGGTCCACGGCCGGCGGGTTGTCATTCACCGCCGTACGCGGCTCCGTGCTGACAGGAGCCACGGGTGCAGGCGGAGGCTGCTGGCGGCGCTGCGAGGCCGACTCAGCGACCCGCGCGATGCGCTCCTCCGAGGCCGACGCGGCCACCACCACGGACTTCGGCTTCTCGTGCTGCGCCGGAGCGGCGACGACCTTCGACGCGACAACCTCGGGCTGAGGCGCCGGAGGCTGCGCCACTGGCGCCGCGGGCTGTACGACCGGAGCCGCCGCAACCACGGGCGCGGGGGCGGGAGCAGGCGGAGGCGTCTGGGCCACAATGGGAGCACTCGGCTGCGTGGCCGCCACAGGGGCCGGAATGGGCTGCGGAGCCACCGCGGTCACCTGCTCGGGTGCGCGACGCACCTGAGGCAGCAGCATCATCGCCCCCACGATGACGCCCGCGACCGCCGAGCCGATGAGCGCACCCGCCAGGAACATCCTCCCCCGCCGCACAGGCGCGAACGCCTCGGGAGGAACAGGAACGGCCATCATGGCGGGAACAAGGGGAGGGGCCATGGGCAGGCCCGGATACGGCGCAACCGGCACACCCACCTGGGGAGGAGGAACAGGAATCGGCCCCAGCAGCCCCCCCGTCGCCACGGGAGCCACCGGCGCCACCACGGGCTGCATGGGCGGAGCCACCGGCACCACGGGAGCCACCGGAACGGGAGCGCTCGGCGCATCCAACAAGGCCAGACGAGCCTCCTCCTTGGCCTGCTCCTTCTCCTCCTCCTGCTTGCGCAGCCACGTCTCTTCCTGCTGGACGAGCGAGTGCAGCGCGGAGACGACCTTCTTCTCCGAGCCGGGCTCCTTCGCACGAACCGAGGAGACACTCGCGTCCGCGGCCACCGTGGGCAGCCCTGAGATGGTCATCGCGGCGACGAGCTCGGGCACGTGGGACAGCGGCCTCCAGTTCGTCCACGCCTCACACCAGAAGAGGGTGTCAGGGTCGAACTCGCCCTGGTGCCACAGCTCGCGCAGCCGCTCCAGACGGAACGGGCCCGCCGGCTGCTCGTTGCGCTCCATGTACCAATCCATGGCGCCCACAGGCACGGGCGCGGTGACCGCTCCGCCAGCGATCTCCTCTGCCTGGACCGCCTCCAGCGTGGGCGGCCCGAAGAGCGCGCCATCGAAGATGGCATCCAGGTCATCCGGCCTCACTTCACGCAAGGCGGATTGGACGCTCGGTGGCGCCTCAGGCTCGGACAGAGACAGCTGCGGCGGTTGAGCCCCGCTGCCCGCACGAGAAATGGAATCGCCCTCGATGCTCGAATGGTTCCCGTCCACACGCCCTCCAACCGGCCCCCGCTGCCCAGACGTTGGGTCAGCACAGGCCTCAAGCTAAGGACGTCCGACGCCCCAGCTAGGATTCACATTCCTGGGTGTGAGTGGTTCTTTTCACTTTCGAGCGCTTCCCGAGAAGGAAAGTTCTGCTCTGGACGACACCAAATCCCTGGCAGGTCCAAACCCCTGGACAACCGGACTACGGCGTTTCCGATGATGGGCAAGAAAGGTGCGTGAGCAGCTCCGCGCCATCCCTCGCTGGGTCGATCAACACCACATCCAAGAACTCGCCGTTGCGCCGGAGCTGGACACTCACGAGCCCCACAGGGCAGTAACCGAGGCACCCGGTGAGGCTCACCCGGACAGACTCGGCACACCCCTGCGCGGCGAGCGTGTCGCGAATGCGGCGTGGCAGGTCTACACCCCCCGCGCTTGTCTCGAGCCGCAGCAGGCAGCGGTGACAGACCTGGGCCTGCGTTTCCTGTGAGCCCTCGTCACGCATGAAGCACCTCGGCACTACCCCTCCACATCCCGCGCACCCGCTCAAGAAATTGCTGGAACCCCAACACGGGGAACCCCCTGGCTGGCCGTTCCCGGAGCGAGCCTCCAGGCGGGCGCTGGCTCGAAAAACCGAGGGGCTGCCACAAAATCCAGAAGGCACCGGAGCCTCCCGCTGGCGCAAGTCCTCGTCTTTTGGGCCTTGCAACGGAGGCAACATCTGGCGTGGGGCTTGCTGTCCAGGGGCCTCTACGTCTTCAACTCAGGAGGACCAGGCGTGTCTCTCGTACGTGGAGTCTGCAGCGTTTGGGTCGCCGTTCTGCTGTGGGGTGCGGGGTGCGACGGTTCGCGGGACGAGCCCCCTCCGGAAGGCTTCGCCGGCGTGTTCCACTGGGAGGACAAGCCCGATGCCTACAACCTGTCCATCGAGCCGGGTGGACGGGTGCGCTGGTCGCACAGCGGCTGCGACACCTTCAGACAGGGACATGGACAATGGGAGGTGCGTGACGGAAAGCTGGTGCTGACCGGAGTGGGGGGTGGCTCCACGGTGACGCTGGAGCGCGCCACCGATTTCGATGGACTCATCGCCAACGGACCCGTGCTGGCCAGCGATGGCTCGCCCACGCAGCGCTGGCCCCGAGGCGGAGTCTGTGCGGTGTGCAAGAACCCCGATGGCGGACCCGTCCTGGGTCCCGTCGAGGTTCGCGCGTGCGACAACCCGACGCTCCCCTGACAGGAGCAGCGATGTCGGCTTGAGTCGTGCGCACCGCCTTGTGAGGATGACGGAACAACAACCTCTTCTGGCTGGAGAACCTGGATGGCCTCCTTCTTCGTCTCTGCTGGTGTCCATCGCGGCGCCCTCTGTCTCCTCCTCGGAGCGGGACTGCTCACCGGATGCGGACCCAGCGGCAGGTGTGATGGCACCGTGGGCGGCACGCTCATCCAGGGCGACATCGATGGCGACAGCTCGCTCACCATCCAACCTACGACCTTCAGCGTCAATCAGTCCGCGCACGTCCGGGGAGCGTGGCTCCAGCTCTCCTACGGAGAGGGCGCGCTGCGACTGCTGATGGAAATCAAGCTTCCGGCGGAGCAGGACACGACGGAGCTGCCCCTCGTCATGACCGAGGAGGAGTGGCGCCAGCGACCACCACAGAATGGCGCGGTGTCCATCTGGAAGCTCGAGTCGCCCGCGAACGCGCCAGCCCTGAGCGGCGGCACCATCACCGTGAAGCTCGCGGATGCCAACAACCTCGAGGGAAAGCTCAACGCACAGTTCGAGGACGGCTCTCGCCTCGAGTGCACCTATGACGTGCGCGGCAAGAACTTCGTACCGGGTGACGACCCCACCTACAACGGCCCGCCGTGAGTTGGGTGGGAGCCCGGGAACGACAAGGGGGATGGCTCGAACGGAGCCCTCCCCCTCACGTGCTTCAACGGTGGGCGCGGAGCCCTTCAGCGTAGTGCTGCAGCTGGCGCCGGGCGGCATCGAAGGCATCGTTCACAGCCTGGTAGGGGTCCTCGTGCGAGCTCTTCTCCGCGTGCTCGCGGTCGACCACGATGTTCTTACCGGGGACGTGCAGGTCCAGACGGACGTGGAAATGCTTGCCCTGCTGATGATGCCGGTGCGGCTCCTCTACCACCACGTGGCAGCCAGTGATGCCGTCGAAGAACTGCTCGAGCTTGTCCGCATTGTCGCGGATGTGCTCCGAGAGGGCATCGCTGGGGCTCATTCCACGGAAGGTGATCTGCAGGTTTCGCTTCATCTTCGCGCCTCTTGATTGGCTCACCGTTGGAGCCGTCGTGACGACCACTCTCCACTGCATACGGGAAGCCAACGCCTCTTCCCTCGGAAACCAGGGGGTTGGGCCCCGCAAATGGCGCAGCCTTTGCGGTAGCCCTCGCGGGGCACGCAGCCTTTGCGGTGGCCGCACACCGCGTCTGAGAACCCATACGGACAGGCAACCCGAGGGGCGACCAGGCGGGCACATGCTGCGGAGCGTCGAGGCGGTGCACACCCTGTGCGGTTGGAGGTGCGTGAGTGATTCGCATCGGCCCCGCGGGGTGGAGCTACGATGACTGGGCGGGAGTGGTGTACCCGAAGCCGAAGCCGAGGGGATTCGACCCATTGGCCTTCCTGGCGGAGTACTTCGACGCGCTGGAGCTGAACACCAGCTTCTACCGGCCCATCAGCCGCCGCAACGCGGAGCTCTGGGTGGAGCGCACGGACTTCAACCCGGACTTCCGCTTCACCGCGAAGCTGTGGCGGCGCTTCACCCACGAGCGCAACGCGGTGTGGACAGCCGACGAGGTGCGCCAGACACGCGAGGGGCTCGACACCCTTCACGATGCAGAGAGATTAGGGGCAGTGCTGGTGCAGTTCCCCTGGTCGTTCCGCAACAACGAGGAGAACCGGGACTGGCTGGACGAGATTGTGACCACGTTCTCCGACTGGCCGCTGGTGCTGGAGGTAAGGCACGAGTCCTGGAATGTCCCGGACGTGTTCGCGGAGCTGGCCGAGCGAGGCGTGGGCTTCGTAAACATCGACCAGCCGCTCTTCCATAACTCGATAGCGCCGAGCGCGCGGGCGACGTCGTCGGTGGGCTACGTGCGGGTGCACGGGCGCAACTACCGCAACTGGTTCAGCAAAACGGCGAACGCGATGGAGCGCTACGACTACCTGTACTCGGCGAAGGAGCTGAAGCCCTGGGCCGAGCGCACGAAGGAGATCGCCGAGCACCCGCGCGTGAGTGATGTGTATGTGGTCACCAACAACCACGTGCGAGGCAAGGGCATCGCCAA
Source organism: Archangium minus (assembly GCF_044360475.1). Taxonomy (NCBI): domain Bacteria; kingdom Pseudomonadati; phylum Myxococcota; class Myxococcia; order Myxococcales; family Archangiaceae; genus Archangium; species Archangium minus. Next base: position 1,099,401 of record NZ_CP043494.1, on the reverse strand, counting down.
CGCGATGATGCTGCAAACGATGCTCACGGGCCGGAAGGTGCACGCTCCAGAGACGCTGGTGCGTGAGTACCGCGATACGCTCGGGCCCTACGTGCTGCCGCCGGGGGAAGAGGCTCCCGAACCACCCGGCGCGAGCCCCCCGGGCTGAGAGGCGCGAGACTTCAAACCTCGATGAATTTGGCGCCGGTGATGCCCTCTTCTTCCATGGCTTGCTTGACGCGCTCAGAGACGATGAGGACCACCTTCCAGCCCCAGGGGCGGAAGATGTTGGCCTTCCCAATCTTCGCCGGATCCACCTTCAGCCCTCGAACATTCCTGTATCCGCCCAGCTTGTCCGGGCGGTTGTCCTCCGGTAGCCAGTAGAAAACCTCCTCACACTTGGCATCGTCGATGCAGCGGATGACGTACAAGGTATTGAGGATGAACCAGGGCTCCGTCTGTCCCTCCACCTCCACGGCGATGAACTGGACCTCCTTCTGGATACCCAGACGTTCAAAGAGTGAGACAACCCGGCGGTGAACGACGGGAACCCCCATGGAACAAAGGGTGAAGTCCAGGGCAACACCCGCAAGCTTCAAGGGAAAGCGGATCAACCCCTCAATATCGAGAACTCTTCCCTCGTTGAACCGCCAGGTGTCGATCCACACACCCCGACCATCAACAGGCATCTTCAAATGCCAACGCCCTGGGATATACACGTCGTCGTATAGCTCGTAATACTTCATTTGTGCTGTCACGATCTCCTCGTGGCAAGCTTGTTGAGTGTGGAGCCGGGCGTACACACTTCCCCAGCAATCCTGTCGAGTTCATCCACGAGCTTGGCTCGACAATCAGCCCCAGGCCTACAGAACTCAAGCACCTCCCTCAGTCGTTTGAAGATTTCGCTGTGATACTCCTCGGGATGCGGCCCCTTGTGGCCTCGTAAATAAACGATGTTCGCGGGATCCTCTAGGCTCATTCCCGCCCGTTCGAAGAGTTCCTCGAACCGTGGCGTCCAGGGGCCACCATTGCTCTCGGACTTGTCGTTCTTGTTGGTGCACAGGTGGTGAGCGTGGTTGTCATCCGCCTTTGACCCAGCACACGCCCCTGTCGTCCGTGCCAAGGACGCCGCAGTGGTGATTGCGGAGACGGTTGTGCTCGCTGACACGCCCATGAACACCACCGTGCCGTCCGCCACGCTCACCCGCGCGCGAGTCCCCGCGCTCACCTTGAAGCCTCCCCGCCCTCCCGCGAAGGCGAAGCGTGGAGGTGACAGCCGCGCCCACAGCCCGCCCGGGGGGACCTCCGGCAGTCCCCTGGCCAGCTTCGCTCCCGCCACCGTTACCAGCACGCGCAACCCCACTCCCCCAAGCGTCTTGCCGAAGCGCTCTGCCACCGCCTCCAACTGCGCCTGCGTCCTCGCGGCCTCCGCCTCCCGGTACAGGTGCAGGCACGCCAGCCCCACGGCGTAGAGTTCCGCCGCCGTGTAGGTCATCATCAACCCGAGGGTGACCGCAGCGGCCAACGCCTTGGAGAAGAAGGGCTCGGGAGCCGCCCAGGCCATCATGTAGAGCATCATCGACAGGCCCACCGACAGCAGCACGGCGGGCGAACTGAACATCTCCACGGCGGCTTCGCGTACCCCGTCGCCCATGTAGCGCGGCGAGAGCGCGAGCGCCTGAAACCACCTGGCCCTCTCCAACGAGCCCGGCAGCTCTACCTGTGCAGGCCCATACAGCGCCTCGTACGCCTCACGGCCCCGCCTCTCCAATGCTGGCGGGGTATGTGGCGACAGCAGGGACATCATGCCCACCACCTCCCTTCTCGGGCTAGCCTTCTTCCCCCTCGTCCCTGCCCTTCCCACCCACCCGAACTCTTCCTCCAGAGCCACCACCACCTCCCGCGCCTCCTCCAGCGTCCACAGGGCCAGAGCTGGCTCCGCTTCCAGCGCCTTGAAGCCAAGTCTCACTCCAATCCCCTCATCTCCGCGGTATTCGTCCACCCGCACCGGCTCCAACATCCGCAGCCGTGATTGGCCTTCGGACGGGGTTGCCCACACCAGAAGCGGTAGCAACAGCCACGGGCAAAGGGCGGAGATGACTCGCGAGTTCATGACCGGCTCCGGCGGCCCCTGGTCATTCAGGGGCGTCGAAGGCCATTGTCCATCCCCAGGTAACAGAGAGCCAGAACCAGCCGGATCCCATGAGGGAGTCCCCACCTGGACGGAGACTCGGATCGCACTCGCGGAAGAACACCCGGCACACTCGGTCCCCACGGTCTCGTGCCAGTAGCTTGTCGGTGTACCCCACCGTAGAGGGTGGACCAGAGGGATGACGCCCCAGGTGGTCCTTCCGTGGGGAATCGAGACCCGCGTAGAACCCGGTCCGAGTGTCGAGTCAGGTTCGAGGAAGAACTCAACAAGAGCGCAGGACAGATGCCCGCCCGGCTCTCGGCTCAACACGCCCACTACGAGGCAATCATGACCGCGCAGATGAAGTACTACGAACTCTACGACGACAAGTACATTCCAGGGCGATGGCACGTAAGGATGCCTCGTGATGATGAGGAAGGCCGCGAAGAATTGTTCGACGTCTGGCGATTCAACGAAGGCCGGGTCCTGAACATTGAAAAGCCAATTCGCTTGTCCGTGGAACCGCCGGGCATTCCGCTCGAGTTCTCTCACGCGCTGGGGATTCCCATCGTCCACCGCCGGGTCGTCGCGCCGTTCGAGCGGCTGGGGCTCCAGAAGGAGGTTCAGTTCATCCCCGTCGAGGTGGAGGGACAGACGGAGCCCTGGTTCATCCTCAATGCCCTGCAAATCATCCGGTGCATCGATGATGCCCGGTGTGAGGAAGTGCTCTACTGGCTGCCGGAGGACAACCGCCCGGACAAGTTGGGCGGGTATCGGAACGTTCGAGGCCTGAAGGTGGATCCGGAGAAGATTGGAGAGGCCCACATCTTCCGCCCTTGGGGTTGGAAGGTCGTCCTCATCGTCTCCGAACACCTCAAACGAGCCATGGAGGATGAGGGCATCACTGGCATCAAATTCCTCGATGTCTGACCGGCAAGCAGAGACAAGCCATGAACACCCTGAACAGCTACTTCGATTTCATGGATGACATGAGCACCCCGGGACGCTGGCACTTGAGGAGCCCTGTCGATGCCCGGGGACAAAGGGTTGATCCCTGGCAGTTCAAGAAAGGACAACCCCTCGATATCGAAGGAGTCATTCGATTTCCCGTAAATCCAACTGGAATCGCGCTCGAGTTCACTCTCGCGTCTTTCCTCATCCCAGTGGTCCACCGACGGGTCGTCGCGCTGTTCGAGCGGCTGGGGCTCCAGAAGGAGGTTCAGTTCATCCCCGTCGAGGTGGAGGGACAGACGGAGCCCTGGTTCACCCTCAATGTCCTGCAAATCATCCGGTGCATCGATGACGCCCGGTGTGAGGAAGTGCTCTACTGGCTGCCGGAGGACAACCGCCCGGACAAGCTGGGCCAATACCGCAACGTCGCGGGGCTGAAGGTGGACCCTGCGAAGATTGGAGACGCCCACATCTTCCGCCCCTGGGGCTGGAAGGTCGTCCTCATCGTCTCCGAGCACGTCAAGCGGGCCCTGGAGCAAGAGGGCATCACCGGCATCAAATTCCTCGAGGTCTGACGGGCGGGTAGAGTCGCCATCCACGGAACCACTCATGCAAACACGTCTCCTTCTCGCATTCTGCGTGTGGCTGTGGGTGCCTGCTTCCGCCCAGGCCGCTCCGCCCACAACCGAATCGCGACTCCATGTGTTGGAAGCCGTGGCAGTGAGCGGATACCAAGGCGATGAGGGACAGGGACTGAGGCTCAGCTTCAAGCCGCTCGGACCGAACCCGGCTCTATCCTTGTTCACGCTGGAGGACGCTCGCGAGGTGGTGGCGGCGCTGGGGAACCGCTCGCCACCCAGGAAGACCCGCCCGACCGCGATAATCGCAGGCGGCCTGCTTGGGCCACCATCAGACTACCGGCGCTCAGACCTGGAGAGTCGCACGCGCGAGGAATACGAGGTGCTGTATGGGCCTGCCCTGGTGGAGTTGCCGGGCTCGCTGGAGAGCGCCAGGTGGTTTCAGGCACTCGCGCTCTCCCCACGCTATATGGGCGACGGGGTCCGCGAGGCCGCCGTGGAGATGTTCAGTTCGCCCGCCGTGCTGCTGTCGGTGGGCCTGTCGATGATGCTCTACATGATGGCCTGGGCGGCTCCCGAGCCCTTCTTCTCCAAGGCGTTGGCCGCTGCGGTCACCCTCGGGTTGATGATGACCTACACGGCGGCGGAACTCTACGCCGTGGGGCTGGCGTGCCTGCACCTGTACCGGGAGGCGGAGGCCGCGAGGACGCAGGCGCAGTTGGAGGCGGTGGCCGAGCGCTTCGGCAAGGCGCTTGGGGGAGTGGGGCTGCGCGTGCTGGTGACGGTGGCGGGAGCGAAGCTGGCCAGGGGGCTTCCAGAGGTTCCCCCGGGCGGGCTGTGGGCGCGGCTGTCACCTCCGCGCTTCGCCTTCGCGGGAGGGCGGGGAGGCTTCAAGGTGAGCGAGGGGACGCGCGCGCGGGTGAGCGTGGCGGACGGTACGGTGGTGCTCATGGGCGTGTCGGCGAGCACGACCGTCTCCGCGGTCACGGCGGCGGCTTCCTCTGCTCGGACGACGGGCGCGTGTGCCGAATCGAGGAAGGATGGCCACCACGCCCACCACCTTGCCACCAACAAGAACGACAAATCCGAGAGCCGTGGTGGCCCCTGGACGCCGGAGTTCGAGGAACTCTTCGCACTCGCGGGAATGAGCCTCGAGGACCCGGCGAACATCGTCTACCTGCGAGACCACAAAGGGCCCCATCCCGAGGTGTACCACAGCGAGATCTTCAGGCGACTCAGGGATGCGCTCAAGAATTGTAAGAATCAGGTCGATTGTCGAGCCGGGCTCGTGAGAGCGCTCAATGAGATCGCAAGCGAGGTATGTGCGCCGGGCTCCAAGCTCAACAAGCTCGTCACGAGGAAACCATGACCGCTCGGATGAAATATTACGAACTCTACGATGACAAGTACATTCCAGGGCGATGGCACGTGAGAATGCCTCGCAATGATGAGGACGGACGGGAAGAGCTGTTTGACGTCTGGCGATTCAACGAGGGCCGGGTTCTGAACATCAGAAATCCGATTCGCTTGTCCGTGAAGCCGGAGGGTATTCCGATCGAGTTCTCTCATGCTCTGGGGATTCCCGTCGTCCACCACCGGGTCGTCTCGCTGTTCGAGCGTCTGGGCCTGCGGAGGGAAGTCCAATTCATCCCCGTGGAGGTGGAGGGACAGACGGAGCCCTGGTTCATCCTCAATGCCCTGCAAATCATCCGGTGCATCGACGACGCCCGGAGTGAGGAGGTGTTCTATTGGAGACCGGAAGACGGTCAGCCAGACAGGGTGGGTGAATACAAGAACGTTCGAGGCCTGAAGGTGGACCCCACGAAGATCGGAGAGGCCCACATCTTCCGGCCCTGGGGCTGGCCAGTGGTCCTCATCGTCTCCGAGCACGTCAAGCAAGCCATGGAAGAAGAGGGCATCACCGGCATCAAGTTCCTCGAGGTCTGACGGGCGGGCGGCGTCGTGCCCCTCGTGCGAACAGCGCGAGGAACACCTGGGAGCACGCCCGGCTCACACAGGGCGAATCGCGTCACTGCCTGGCGAGAATGCGTCCTTCACCATCGACGGCGTACTCCGCACCTCCGTCAGTGATGATGGCGCCAGGGGCACATCGCGACAGGTCTGGAGTAAAGCGAACGAAGAAGATGTTGTTGTCGTTCGGCTGCCAGGCAGACACTTAAAACGTCTCTCGAAGGGATAGGCACCGCGCCACGGGATCGTCTCCCTTCCGAGGTGCCGTTCCGGGCGGCAGGAAGTCATTCATGGCCGCTGCCAGCGCCACAACCATGGGTCCCTCAAGGTGGGCACCCTTCTCATATGAATTGGGGAACTTCACCTTGGTAGCCACTTTCGGAGGTACCCACTCCGCCTTCTTGTACAAGCCATATCCGAAGAGCGAACAACCCGGCAGGCTCATCAGACAAAAAGGAACAACAAAGAAAACCCGTTTCATGAGTATCCCTCCCATGGCTCGTCTCACACGAAACCCGGGCTGTGGGTCCCCCCGGGTTCCTCACGTACTCTTCGCCAAGCCTCAGTCACTGGAACAGAATCAGCGCATCACGGCTGGTGGGTCGTCCCCACCGTCTCTCCTCGGAGGAACCGTTCCACGGCGTGGAGCACGTCACGGTCAGACATGAGCTCCACGTGCTCGGCGGAGCTGTCCAAACGCTGATAGGAAATGGGCAGCTCGGGCAGCGCTCGCGCGGACTGCACCGAGCCATCTCCATCCGCACGCGGTGGGTTCTTCAGGTCGAGCTTCCCGTTCACCATCCGCATCCCGCTCACCGAGGGCCGCCCCGTTCCCACCACCACGAGCGTCTCGAAGGCAGGCGAAGGCAGCCCAGGTCGCGGCGAGAGCGCCTCGCGGAACTCCCGGTGCGCGTCCAGCATCCGCACGAGCTGCGCCCGGTAGGCCTCGTCCTCGCGCAGCGCCGGGTCCGCGAAGGGTCCCCAGCCCTCCTTCAACCAGACGGCCGGGTCAAAGGCATCCACCTCCACCGGCCTGCCCTCCGCGTCCACGAAGAAGTCGCTGCGCGTGGGCAGCATCTGGAACGCCGAGGCGAAGGTGAAGAGCGCCTCGGGTGCCATCAGCGCCCGGTTGCGCATCGTCTCCGTGCCCACCTGCAAATCATCGAACATGCCCGGGCCCCCGCCAAACGGCGTGCCGATGATGGCCACGCGCTTCACGTGCTCCGCTCCAGCCCATGGCCTCTCGCCAGTCCGTGCACCACCGTGGAGCAGGCAGTGCATCGTCACCAGCCCGCCCATGCTGTGGGCCACGATGTTCACCTTGCGCCGCCCTCCCCCTTCCGCCACGAGCTGCTCGATGCGCGCGCACAGCGCTCCGGCGCTCTCGCGGATGTCCCGCCGCCAGTCATAGGAGAACGGGACGAAGCCCGGCAGGTGGTCCCGACCAAACTCCATGAACGAGCGGTACGCGTCCACTGACACGAAGAGCGCCGACAGCTGGGTGAGCGGTCCATCCGGACGCAGGGAACCGTAGGTCGGCACGGGCCGCTGCCCCGGGAAGGGAATCGCCAGTGTCTTCTCCCCCCGCGAGAGCGCCTGTCCCACCGTGAGCCAGGCGCGCTCGGGCTCCGGGCCCTCGGTGACGAGGAAGCTGCCGCGGTAGCCGGGCACGAGAATCGTGACCTCCTCCCCCGTGGGCGGTGGAACGGTGACTCGGGCAACAGAGCAGCCGGCGAGGACCGACCCCAGCAGGAGCAACAGGAAGCGCGCGCGATAGAGAGTCTTCATGGCGCGCAGCTTCCGGGGGAAGGCCCACGCTCGCAAGCCTCCTGCCTCTCCGCCAGGCAGCCAAGTACCCGGGCCCCAGAAAACCTGTCACCGTCCGCTGACGCTCGCCAACACCGTTCGCACTTTGGGGCAAGGAGGTACCCCATGTCGAACGACCCTTTGGAGAAGCTGCACCAGCGCGAGCGGCAACAAGAGCGGGAGCGGTTGCGCGAGCTGGAGGCCAAGGACCTGGAGGTGGAGGCAAAGCGCGGCCCACGCCCGCTCGAGGGCTTCGCCGGGGGCCACACCACGTGGACTGGCAAACAGGACGATGAGGCGGCTTCAGAGGTGCATGCCCACGACGCGCGGGACGCCTGGGAGGCGAGCGAAGAGCAGGTGGCGCGCCTCTCGCCTGACGATGAAGCTCCCGCGCGCACGGACGAGGAGTAGCCTCACACCGCGAGTCGCAACGGCCGCAGCACGCCGCGGAAGCGCCGATCTCCACCCACGGCGAAGTTGCGCGTGGCGCCCAGCTTGTCGAGCAGCGGGAGGGCCGCCAACATCAACCGCGGCAACAGCCCCGTGCCCACCAGGAATCGCGCCTGCCGCGTCTGGATGGTCTGGATGTCGGAGACCTCGGGCAGCCGCTCGCCCTGCACGCGCGCGGCGGCGGCATCCAGCGCCTCGGGCGAGCCTTCCGCGGCGAGCACGGGGAACAAGTGGTTCGCAGCCACGAGTGCGTCGCGCAGGGCCACGTTCACGCCCTGTCCTCCCACGGGGGACATGGGGTGCGCCGCGTCCCCGATGAGCAGCAGCCCCGGCGCCGTCCAGTGCACGAGCCGATCGCAGATGACATCCAAGAGGAACGGGTGGCTCACCGCGCCCCGGTGGGCGAGCAGGTGCGCGCCCAATTCCGGCCGCACCGCCCGGGACAACGCCTCCACCCATGCCTCCACGCCCAGCCCGCGCAGCTCCTTGAACTTCCCCTTCCGCATGCTCCAGCCAAGCTGCAGCATCCCGTCATAGGAGGGAAAAGCCAGACACAGGCCGCCGAGGGTGGTGGCGTGAATCTCCGCCTCGCCCGGCCGCCAGAAGGCGGGAACAGGCACCTTGCACCAGAGGATGTCGAAGGACTGCGGCGTGCGATCCTCGTGCAGGCCCGCCTTGCGGCGCAGCACCGAGTTGCGCCCGTCCGTGCCGATGACAAAGTCCGCGCGCAGCTCCTCCTCGTGCCCGTCCCGCTCCACGCGCACGCCCACCACGCGCCCGCCTTCACGCACCACGTCCCGAACCGCCACGCCGCGCTCCAGGCGGAAGTGCGGGAAGCGCCCCGCCTCCTCCACCAGCATCTCCAACAACGCCGGCTGGCTCACGATGCGCACCGTGTTGTCGCGGGCCTGCTCGGGCACGTCCACTGACAGCAGCTTCCGCGAGCCCCGCCACACGGAGACCGCCGCCATCCTCACGGACGGCAGCGCGTCGAAGCGCGCGCCCAGCCCCATCTGGCGCAGCACGTCCTGGCCGCTCGGCTGGAAGCCTTCGCCGCGGAACTCGCGCGAGAAGTCCCGTTGGCGCTCCAGCAGGTGCACCGGCACACCCCGGCTCGCGAGGATGTACGCGAGGGCCGCGCCCGCCGGTCCCGCTCCCACGATGAGTACCCGCTTCATGACTTCCCTCCTGGTTGGGCCGGCGTGAGCAGCCGACGTATGGCATCCACGACACGGTCCGCGTGCTCTCGCATGGCCGCGTCGTCGAGCTGCTCCCAGTGCTCGAGCAGCCATTGATCTCCCGCACTGTCGAGGGCGCGCACCCAGGCACCGAGCAACGCCTCGGGCACGTCCTCGCGAATGACGCCCAGCTCGCGGCCTCGCACGAGTAACCCACGCATGAGGGCCTGGCCCCGCTCGATGAGGACCGCCATCGGCCCGCTCTCGCGCAGGTGCGGCGGCAGCGTCCACACGGCTCGCGCCACGCCCATCATCCAGGGGTGCTGGCGCAAGAGACCGAACTGACGCTGGTAGAGGGCACGCAGGTGCTCCCAGAAGGTGTCGGCCCGCAGCACCTCCGGCCGCAGCGCATCCTCGACCATCAAGTGCTCCCAACAGTGCAGCAGCACCGCGAGGAACAGGTCCGCCTTGTCGTCGAAGTAGTAGTAGGCCGCGCCCTTGCTCAGCTCCGCCTTCTCCAGGATGCGGTTGAGCGACGCCCCCTCGTAGCCGAGCGCACCGAACTCGCGCGCCGCCACCTCCAGGATGTGGGCGCGACGCTCGGGTGGAAGCTTCTCGAAACGCGGACGGGGCATGGCGGCGGGCACCTCGGGCCGATGGGTAGACCGGGAGTACGAACCCTCTGGTTAGACCAAGTAGTCTGAACGCTCGGTCCACGCAAGTCCGCCTGCGGTCAAAGGAAGCCAGACTCCCAGGCAATTTGAATTTCCAGTTAAATCGAATCCTACCGCCTTGCTGGATTCCCAAGGATTGAGATAACGACGGATGTCCCTGTCCCAGGAGGCGAGCCCATGCTCACCCACCCGCTGACCCGCGTCCGTTCCCTGCTGCTGCTGACCGCCTTATTGCCCACCCTGGCCTGGTCGCAGGGCCTGCGCTTCACCACCCTGGACATCGGACAGGGGGACGCGGCGGTGCTCATCGCGCCGGGGGGCTGCGTGGCGCTGTTCGACGGCGGCCCCACGGGCTCGGGGGCCACCATCAAGGCCTACCTGAAGTCGTTGGGGGTGACGAACATCGACATGGTCTTCGTCTCGCACATGCATGCCGACCACATGGGCGGCATCGACGAAGTAGACGTAGGGACGGACGCGGTCTCCATCGATGCGGTGTACGACCACGGGGGCAGGTACGACTCAGCCACGTATGACGACTACGTCAGCCACTTCAACGGTCGGCGCTTCACGGCGATTCGGGGACAGACCTTCTCGCTCTGCGGCGAGGTGACGCTCACCGTCGTGGCAGCCAACGGCAACGGCATCTCCAGCGCGGATGAGAACGCCAAGTCCGTGGCGGTGAAGGTGTCGTATGGCGAGTTCGACGCCCTGGTGGGAGGCGACCTCACTGGCAGCCCGGACATTGAGTCCACCCTCCTCAATGACGTGGGAGAGCTCGAGCTGTACAAGGTGCACCACCACGGCTCGCGCAGCTCGTCCAACGACTCGTTCCTGGACGCGACGAAGCCCACGGTGTCCTTCATCTCCGTGGGCAAGGACAACACCTACGGCCACCCGACGCAGGAGTGCTTGGATCGACTGACGGCGCGCGCCTCGGACATCTGGCTGACGGAGGATCCGGCCACGAACAAGGTTCGGGGTCACATCGAGCTGAGCTCCGCGGATGGAAGCACCTTCGTGGTGAAGCAGGGCACCGTGAACGTCTCGTACGCCTCGAAGGGCCCGGACCTTCAGCCGCCTTCCGCGCCTGGTGCGCTGGTGGCCAGCGCCGTGTCCTCTACGGAGATCGACCTGTCCTGGAATGCCTCCACGGACAACGTGAAGGTGACGGGATACCGGGTGTATCGGAGCATCAACGGCGGCACCTTCACGTCAGCAGGCACCACGAGCACCCCGGGCTTCGCGGACCTGGGCCTGACGCCCGGCACCACGTACGCGTACCTGGTGACGGCCGTGGACGCGGCAGGCAACGAGTCCACCGCGAGCAGTGCCTCCACGCGCACGCCCGCGCCGGGCATCACCGTCACCCGGCCCAACGGTGGCGAGAGCTGGGCGGGGGGCCGGGCGCAGAACATCACCTGGACGGCCCGGGACATCTCCAACGTGAAGCTGGAGTACTCGCTCGACAACGGCACCACGTGGACAGTGATTGCCAGCAGCGTGGCCGCGTCCACGGGCAGCTATGCGTGGACAGTCCCGAGCACGGCCAGCACGGCGGCCCGGGTGCGCGTGAAGGACGCCTTCGGCACGGACTGGGACATGAGCGATGGCCCCTTCACCATCAACATGGTCAACAGCCCGGCGAAGGTCATCCTCAATGAGATCCTGGCCAACGAGCCCGGCAGCGCCACGGACAGCGAGTTCGTGGAGCTGGTGAACGTGGGCGGCGCGTCCATCGACATCAGTGGTTGGACCCTGTCGGACGCGACGTCCGTGCGGCACACCTTCGCCGCGGGGACGGTGCTCGGCGCGGGCAAGGCCATCGTGGTGTTCGGCGGCTCGAGCGGGATTCCCGCCGGGACGACCAACGCCGTGGTTGCATCCACCGGCACGCTCAGCCTCAACAACGGCGGCGACACGGTGACGGTGAAGACTTCTTCCGCCAAGGCCGCGACGACCATCGACACGGTCACCTACACGAGCGCGCTGGCCGGCCAGGACGGCGTGTCGATGAACCGCAGCCCCGACGCGAGCGCCACGGGAAGCTTCGTGCTCCACACGAGCCTCTCGTCGCGGAGCGCATCACCGGGTACACGCGTGAGTGGCGTCGGCTTCTAGCCCATCCCTGTGGCGCTCATGTCCAACACCGACAGGTGCCGTCACTCCATCCCAGCCATGGCACCCCCACCCTCGTGCCCGGCCCGAGAATGCGCGCCCGCTCACCTGCCTTCACCACCGTGCCGACGATTTCGTGCCCCAGCACCAGCGGCAACCGGGGGCGCGTCAGCTCTCCGTCCATCACGTGCAGGTCCGTGCGGCACACCGCGCACGCATGCACTTTCAGTAGGAGTTGCTCGGGACCCGGCTCAGGAACCTGCCGCTCCTCCAACTGGAGCAGCTGACCTGGAGCGTGGAGCACCATGGCACGCATGGGGGCTCACCAAGAGGAGCGCGTCCGGCACGGGCTCACCAGCCCCACACCCACCATCCGGCACCCACCCCGTCCCGCACCGGAAACCCACTCTCGTCCGTGCCGGGCACGCATCTAGAACCTAGGTACGTTCCAGCCGGGCACCACCCCCCCTTGAGGGATGCCCGGCCGTCGAGCCGCCAGGAGGAGAGGCGCTCGAAGTGCCTCTTGCGGCTCAGATCTGAATGCCGGCGACCAGCCCCGGCCACACCTGCACGCGGACGTCATCCGAGTAGAAGACCCGACCCTGCTTGAAGCGGTCCGTCCCCGACGGCGCCTCGCCCTCCCAGGTGACGAGGGTGTTGGCCGTCACGCCACCGAAGATGGCGAAGTGCTTGAACGGCTGGAAGCCGGCCACCAGGCGCAGCTGGCCCAGCAGGTTGTGGCTGGAGTCGATGAACGCGCCCTCGTGCAGGGAGCTGGCCAACGCGTCCAGGTCGAAGAAGAAGAAACCAACGGGGATGTGGCCGCCGAAGCCGATGCCCGACGACCAGAGGCGCGGCTCGCCATCGAGGGGGGGCCGCATGCCCACGGTCAGCAGCGTGTGGAAGTACTTGCCGCCGAACTTCAGCGCCACGTTCGCCATGGCCATCTCGCTCACCCAGGCCTGCACGTGGTGCTGGCCGTTGCCCACGATGCTCAACACGCCGAGGTTGACGCCCTCCGCCTCACCCGCCACGTTGAGGATGCCGAGCTGCAACCCCTTCATCCGCCGCGCGATGTTGACGATGCCCACCTGCGCGCCGCTCACGTCCCCGCCGATGTTGAGGATGGAGATCTGGGCACCCTCGAGACGGCTCGCGATGCTCAGGCCCGACGACGTCTGCACGCCCACCATGTCCGGGGCGATGTTGAGTCCCACCGCAGCCTGAAGACCCCGGGTCTCTCCCGCCGCGATGTTGACACCCGTGGAGAGCTGCGCGCCCACCATCTCCCCAGCAACCACGTTGGCGGCCAGCGACGCCTGCCAGCCCCGCATGGAGCCACCCGCCACGTTCACGCCCAGCGCCATCTGCGCGCCCCTCACCTGGCCGGCGTAGTTGGCGCCCATCGCCAGCGCGGCCCCGCTCGACTCCCGGTCCATCCAGTTGCCCACCATGGCCATGGCCAGGCCGTCCACCCGCCCCGCATTCGTGGTGAGCAGGCCGAGCGAGAGGCTGTTCACCACATTGCCGCTCGAGAACCCATTGGTGCTGAGCCCCCCCAGGATGGAGAGGTTCACGGGCTTGTAGACCTCCTGCACGGGCTGCACCGGAACAGACTGGGCGGCCTCGGCCGGAGCGGGCAGCGGAGCCTCGGGAGCCGACTCCTGAGCACCCGCCGAGAACGACACCATCGCCGCCATGACACCTGCACACACCGAGACCGAGCGCTTCATCGCGTAACCCTCTTTTTTCGTCATGAACCTTTCGGCGACTGGAACACCGGGGTGACGCGGAACTGTCACCTGCTACTTTCGGGTGCATGCTGACGCGCACCATTCCGAAGAGCGGTGAGAAGCTGCCCGTCATCGGGCTCGGGACCTGGCAGACATTCGACGTGGGGCCTTCCCCCGGCGACCGAAAAGACCAGAAAGAGGTGCTGAAGCGTTTCCTCGCAGCCGGCGCCCGGGTCATCGACTCCTCTCCCATGTACGGCCGCGCCGAGACCGTGGTGGGGGACCTGCTCCGGGAGCTCGGCGAGGAGCGCACGCCCTTCCTGGCCACCAAGGTGTGGACCAGTGGCCGCGAGGCCGGCGTGGAGCAGATGCGCGACTCGCTGCGCAAGATGGGCCACGGGCAGTTGGACTTGATGCAGGTGCACAACCTCGTGGACGTGCGCACGCACCTGGCCACCCTGCGCGAGTGGAAGAAGGCCGGGCGCATCCGCTACCTCGGCGTCACCCACTACCTGCGCAGCGCCTTCGACGACCTAGAGAAGCTCATCCGCGAGGAGTCGCTGGATTTCGTTCAGCTGCCCTACTCCATCGCGATGCGCGACGCGGAGCAGCGGCTGCTACCCGCGGCCGCCGAGCACGGCACCGCGGTACTGGTCATGCGCCCCTTCGAGAGCGGGGAGCTCTTCCGGCGGGTGAAGGGCAAGTCGCTGCCGCCCTGGGCCGCCGACTTCGACTGCAAGAGCTGGGCGGAGTTCTTCCTCAAGTACATCCTGGGACACCCGGCGGTGACGTGTCCCATTCCCGCCACCAGCAACCCGCGCCACCTCGAGGACAACCTCCGCGCGGGCACCGGGCGCCTGCCTGATACGAAGACGCGGGCCCGCATGGTGGAGTTCCTCGGCCTGTAGCCGCGCGACTCAGTAGAAGCGCAGCGAGGTGGTGACGTTGTCGAAGCCGGGAGGCATCGTGGGGCTGCTGGTCGGCGCCGCGAAGGAGGCTCCCGTGCAGTTGGCACCGTCGTAGAAGATCGTCCCACAGTTGGCGAGGCGGAAGGAGGACGTCAGGTTGTCCGAGGCCGCCGGAAGGTTGATGCACTGGCCCACGACCCCCGTCACCGGAAAGGGGTTGAGCGCCGGCGCTGCGAAGTTGGTGCTATCCAGCAGGTACGCATAGCACGTGGCCATCACGTGCACTCCCGGCTCTCCAGCCGCCTCCTCGGGAGCCACCTCGGAGGAATCCGTGTCGAGGCTCGGGTCGCTCCTGCCACACGCAACCAGCGACAGAGTGCACAGCGCCATCAGGGACAAGCGAAGCGTCTTCATCGGCTCGACTCCAAGGCTCCTGGATGGATCATTCCTCCAGGCTCACTTGAAGTATGAATCATGCTTTCCCGTTTTTTCAAGGAGATAGCGGCTACAAGAGCCCCTGTAGCCGCGCACGAGCCGGTGCTCAGTCTTCGAGCTGGGACTCGTAGACGAGCTCGCCCTTGAGCGTGAGGATGAGGCCGGTGCCCAGCTCGCCCTCCTCGTCGTCACGGCCCACATCGAGCTGCTGCGTCTCCTCGTCCCACTGGCCCACGTAGTACTCGCCACCGGCCGCCATCCACGCACGGTCGCCCGAGACGAGCGTCTCCACCGTTTCCCCCTTGTCGCTGGTGGCCCGGTAGACGCTCCACTCCACGCCGTCCTCCTTCATCTCGGACACCACCTCGGCGAGCTCCTCGTCCTGAGGCGTGCCTCCCTCCTTCGCCGGCTCCACCTTCCACTTGCGCTCGTCGGCCTTGGGCTTCTGCGCGAGCCAACCCCGCACCAGGTCCCGCATGGCCTGCTCGGCCTTGTCCTGGAGGCCCTTCATGTTCGCGGGCAGGCCCACCTCGTCCAGCGCCATCAGCGCCGTCTCCAGCTGGATTGCCTTCAGGGCCCAATCGTTCATCGCCGTCTTCAGCATCGCCTTCCATCTCCTCGGGCCATGTCCGGCCCGCAATCCAAACCCGGGGACGCCCCCTATCACGTTCCTTCTCCAGGGGGGGCCCTGCCTGTAACGCACAAGGGAGGGTTCCTTTCCTGGACTCCGGTACAACGCTCGTGTCCGCCCGTGAACGCGCGCCCACGCGCTTGCCGGCAGCCAACGGAGCGAGCAGCGCTCATGCTCGCCATATGGCGGGGCACTGCCCACCTTCACGGACACCGCCGCTCACACGGCGGCAAGGAGGCGGATGGTGGGCAGCGAGCGACAGGAACTGAGCCTGAATGGGCCCCCGGGAATTCCCCTAACGCGAGCCACGGGAAGCGTGCCCACCGTGAGCATCCCCCTGCAGATACGCAAGCCTACGCGGGCGAGGATGCTGGCGGTGCTACGCCCGGCGTTCGCGGTGGTGGGCCTGGGCGTGCTCGTTCTGCTCGTGCGGGACGTAGGGACCGAGGAGTTGGGGAAGGTCCTGTCCCGAGCGGCCCCCTGGCTGCCCCTGGTGCTCCTGCTCGAGGCGGCGCGTCTCGCACTGGACGCGGTGGGCACGTGGGTGGCGTACGGCAGCAGGGCCCAAGAGGTTCCCTTCCGCGCCATGCTCCGCGCGCAACTCATCAGCACCCCGGTGTCCACCCTGGCGCCCGCGGGGCGGACCGCGGGTGAGGCGATGAAGGCCGCACTGGTCAGCCGCTACACGGGAGGTGCCACGGCGGCGGCGGCGGCGGCCACGTCGCAGGCGGCCTCGCTGGTGTCAGGTGGCCTCATCTCCATTCCGTGCGCGCTCGCGGCGTACCTGTTGACGGGAAGTTCGTGGCTCACATTGGCGCTCGGAGTACACACGGTGGCGCTGGTGCTCGTGGGCATGGGAATGCGCGCGGGCATGCGAGCGCAAAGGATCGGGGCCTGGTTGAAGCGCCGCTTCCACCGCATCGCCACGCACACGGAGACCTTCCAGGACTCGGCTCGCTGCGACGGACTGCTCCCCGCCCGGCCCATCGTGGCCACCTTCCTCGGCCGCGCGCTGCAGGTGGTGCAGTACGGCACCCTCGCGGTGGCGGTGGGCATCGACACCAACACGTTGCAGGCGCTCGTCGCCCAGGGGCTCAACATGGTGGCGCTGGCGGTGGGCACGCTGGTGCCGGGGCAGTTCGGTGTGAGCGACGGGGCCTTCGCGCTGTCCGCGCAGCTCTTCGGCACCACCGTGGCCAAGGCCGTCTCCATCGCCCTGCTCGCGCATGTGGTGCAGGTGCTCTTCGTGCTGGTGGGCTCGCTCACGCCGATGGTGTGGAAGACGGACGCGCCGAAAGGTGATTAGACTCGCGCCCCCCGTTCCTGGAGGGAGCCCGCACTGATCAGAGCCCTGTTCCTCGGCCTCGTCCTCTTCTGTCTGCCCGGCTTCGCGCAGGAGCCCCCCTCCCCCGAGCCCGAGGGGCTCGCGGCGGTGAAGGCCCGCGGGGAGTTGTTGTGGGGTGCCGACGCGCAGGGCGGCGCCCCCTACGTCTTTCAGGACCCCATGGACCCCAACCGCCTCGTCGGCTTCGAGGTGGACCTGGCCGAGGCGATCGCCAGAAAGTTGGGCGTACGCGCACGGCCCGTGCTCGGACCCTGGGACACCCTGCTGGAGTTGCTGGCGCGCGGCGACTTCGACGTGGCGCTCAACGGCATTGAGGTGGCCGAGGAGAAGAAGCGCGTCTGCGACCTCTCACGTCCCTATTACACCGCCGCCGAGCGGCTCACGGTCCGCCGGGGAGACGCTCGCGCGCCCCACTCGTTGGCCCAGGTGAAGGGGCGTCCGGTGGGAACCCTGCCCGGCTCGCTGGCCGAGCGCATCCTCCGCCGAGAGGGTGCCCTGGTGAAGACGTATGAGGGCGGCCAGGACGAAATCTACGCGGACCTGAAGCTGGGCCGCACGGACGCGGTGCTGCTGGACGAGCCCATCACCCGCTACTACGGCGCCATCGACCCAGAGCTGGAGGTGGTGCCGGGCACCTTCGGCGAGGTGCGGTACGCGGTGGCCGTGCGCAAGGGCGAGGAGGAGCTGCGCCGGGCCATCGACTCGGCCTTGGAGGAGCTGCAGCGCGAGGGCACGCTGCGGACCCTCTACGAGCGGTGGGGCCTATGGACCGCGGAGACGGCGGCGCTGCTGGGCGACCCGAACCCGAGCCCCCGGGGCGTACCGGAGCAGTACGAGGCATGGCGCGCCTCGGTGGGGAAGATGCCCCCCTTCCTCGAGCGGGTGAGGGACCGCTACCCGAGCACGCTGGTGCTGTTCGCGCGCGGGGCGCTGATGACGTTGGGCGTGTCCCTGCTGTCCATGGCGCTGGCGGTAGTGGCGGGCGTGGTGCTGGCGGTGACGCGCGTCTACGGCCCCAGCCCCCTGCGCTGGCTGGCCATGGCCTATATCGAGGTGGTGCGTGGCACACCCCTGCTGGTGCAGCTCACGCTGGTGTACTTCGGGCTGCCCCAGCTCGGCCTGAACCTGGAGCCCCTGACAGCAGGTGTGCTGACGCTGGGGCTCAACTACGCGGCGGCCGAGGCGGAGAACTACCGGGCCGGGTTGTCCAGCGTACCCGCCGGCCAGCACGAGGCGGCGAAGGTGCTCGGACTCTCGCGGTGGCAGACGCTGCGCCACGTGGTGATGCCACAGGCCGTGCGCATCTCCCTGCCGCCGATGACGAATGACTTCATCGCGCTGCTGAAAGACAGCTCGCTCGTGTCGCTGGTGACGCTCACCGAGCTCACGCGCACCTACCTCAACCTGGCCAACGCCATGCGCGACCATCTAGGCCTCGGGCTCCTGGTGGCCCTCATCTACTTGCTGCTCGGCCTGCCCTTCGCTCACCTGGCGCGTACCGTGGAAGCCCGGCTCGGACGGCACCTCAAGGGGGTGCCGCGATGATCCGCGTCGAGGATGTGCGCAAGCGCTTCCCCGGCGCGGCCTCGGCCACCCTGGACGGTGTGTCCTTCACGCTGGAGACAGGTCAGCTGGCGGCCATCCTTGGGCCGAGCGGCTCCGGGAAGTCCACGCTGCTGCGCTGCATCGTGGGCCTGGAGCGGCTGGACTCGGGCTCCATCCACCTGGGCGGGCAGGCGGGGCTCGTGTTTCAGTCCTTTGAGTTGTTTCCCCATCTCACCGCGCTGGGTAACTGCACGCTGGCTCAGCGGCTGGTGGCCAAGCGCTCTCAGGAGGAGGCGGAGGCAAGGGCCCGTCTGCTCCTCGTGGAGCTGGGGCTGGGGCAGCGGCTGGATGCCTACCCGGAGATGCTCTCGGGCGGTCAGCGGCAACGCGTGGCCATCGCTCGCGCTCTGGCCATGGAGCCCGCAGTGCTCCTGTATGACGAGCCGACGAGTGCGTTGGATCCATCGCTGCGTCGTGAAGTGATGGAGGCCCTGCGCCGGGTGGGCTCGCTGGGAATGACTCAGCTCGTGGTGACGCATGATGTGCAGCTCGCACGAGCCGCCGAGCACGTCATGGTGCTGGACCATGGTCATCTCGTTGAACAGGGCCCTCCAGCGCAGGTGCTGGATTCGCCCCGACATGAGGCGACTCGTCGGCTGCTCGCTCAGGTCCACACTGACTGAGGTGGGAAGACGGTGACGGTTACCCTCACCCCGGCCCTCTCCCAGAGGGAGAGGGAGTGTTGTGCGCTGCGCACGGTCTCCTGCCTGGGGACGAGGCACACCTGAGCCGACCGCGTCACGGGCGTGGTTGCAACGTCGTCCTCCCGTACTCAATGACGGAAGAGGCCCCAAAGCTTGCGGCCTCCGGGAGATTTCATGAGGCAGCGGATCGACGACTACGCCCTGCTGGGTGACTGCCACTCGGCGGCCCTGGTGGGCCGTGATGGCTCTATCGACTGGGCCTGCTTCCCTCGCTTCGACTCGGCTTCGGTGTTCTGCCGCATCCTCGACGTGCAACGCGGCGGCTCCTTCCGCGTGAGCCCCGACGGCCCCTTCCAGTCCAAGCGCCGGTACATCGACGATACCAACGTGCTCATCACCACCTTCACCACCCCCACCGGCGTGCTGGAGGTGACGGACTGCATGCCCATCCGCACCGGCCTGGCTCGCAGCTCCCGCGTGGGAACACGGCACTCGTTGCTGCGACGGCTGCGCTGCACGAGTGGAGAGGTACATGCGCGCCTGGTGCTGGCTCCGCGCTTCGAGTACGGGGCCTTCGTGCCACGCATCCGCCTCACCTCACCCCAGACAGCCGAGCTGGTGGGGGGTGCGGACGCGCTGTGGGTGACGGCCACGCGCCCGCTGACGGCGCACGACAACGCCTTGCGCGCGCGCTGGCGCATGCGTGCCGGGGATGAGGTCTGGGTGGAGGCTGCGTGGACTCCCTCGCTCGTCGAGCGCACCCCGGCGGAGATGCCGGACCTGGCCACGCTGCGCCGACGGCTGGAGGACACGGTGTACTTCTGGCGCGATTGGATCTCCCACTGCGCCTACGAGGGCGAGTACACGCGCGAGGTGCGCCGCTCGGCGCTGGTGCTCAAGGCGCTCACGTACGCGCCCTCGGGAGCCATCGTGGCCGCCCCCACCACGTCCCTCCCCGAAGAGCTGGGCGGCGTACGCAACTGGGACTACCGCTACACCTGGCTGCGGGACACGACGCTCACGCTCATCTCGCTGATGCTCCTGGGCTACCAGGAGGAGACACTCGCCTTCCAGCGCTGGCTGGAGCGCACCAGCGCGGGCCGGGCCGAGGACGTTCAAATCATGTACAGCATCCGCGGCCACCGCCATCTGCCCGAGGTGGAGCTGCCCCACCTGGAAGGCCACCAGGGCTCGCGGCCCGTGCGGGCCGGCAATGGAGCGGTGAAGCAGCTCCAGCTCGACGTCTTCGGAGAGCTGCTGGAGGGAGCGTGGCTCTTCTCGAAGATGGGCGGAAGGATGTCACAGCGGCACTGGGACTTCCTGCGCGGGCTGGTGGATGACGTGTGCGTGCGCTGGCGCCAGCCGGACCAGGGCCTGTGGGAAGTCCGGGACGAGCCCCGGCACTTCATCCACTCGAAGCTGCTGTGTTGGGTGGCGTTGGACAGGGCCATCCGCATCGCGCGAACGCGGCGGCTCCCCGCCCCCGTGGGGCGCTGGGCACGCGAGCGCGCGTTGCTGCGCGAGTACCTCCTGAAGGAGGGCGCGCGCATCGGGTGGTTCTCCCAGTCGGTGGGCACGGACATACCGGACGCCTCGGTGCTGCAGCTCCCGGCGTTGGGCTTCCTCCCCTCGGCCCACCCGCTGGTGAGCCGCACGGTGAAGGAGATGCGCACGCGGCTGGAGAAGGACGGGCTGCTCTTCCGCTACCACGCGCCGGACGGCCTGAGCGGCGGCGAGGGCACCTTCCTCCTGTGCTCCTTCTGGCTGCACGACGTGCTGGTGCACTCGGGCAGGACGGGAGAGGCGGAGGATCTGCTGCGGCACCTGTTGAGCCTGTCCAACGACGTGGGCCTCTACGCGGAGGAGGCAGTGCCGGGCACGGGCGAGGCGCTAGGCAACTTCCCGCAGGCCTTCACGCACATGGCGCTGGTCGCCTCGTGCGCGCAGCTCTCCGCGGGCCGCAGCTTCCAGCTCCCGCGGCCGGGCGCGTACGACTACGCGGACTTCGCGCTCACCTACCACCTCGGCCGGCGCTCCATGTTCATGTCCCACTTCTCGTGGGAGGCCGCGCACTAGCCTCACCCCCCCGCGCTCAGCCCTGCCTGCGGGTGAACGTCACCGGGTCGTACTCCGAGAGCGGAAGGAAACGCAGCGGCTCCGTCGTACCGAGCGAGACGAGCCGCTGGCCATACTGCTCGAGGTAGCGGGCCCGCCCCTCGTCCCCGACGTGGGCGGCGCTCCAGGCCACGAACGGGGGCAGGACGTCGAACCCCGTGAAACGCAGGATGCCGTAGTGGATGGGGAGGAGCAGTTGGTCCAGGGAGCCGAACAACCCGACCTCGGAGAAGATGGACTCCGAGCCTCCCGTGGTCAACGAGAGCATGGCCCGTTTCCCCCGCAGCTTCCCGGCGTCGAACCACTGGCCTCCACCGTAGATGGTCCCCATGGCGAATACCCGGTCCACCCAGCCCTTGAGGATGGCCGGGAAGGAGAACCACCAGAGCGGGAATTGGAAGATGAGCACATCGCACCGCAGGAGCTTCTCCAGCTCGGTCTTGATGGCCGGAGTGAAGCCCCCGCCCTCCCGGGCGTGCAGCTCCTCCTGCTGCTGCTTGAAGAAGGTCGGATCCTTGCTCGTCACGAAGTTGCGGCGATCCGACACGGGGTCCCACCCCATGGCGTAGAGATCGGACACCACGACCTGGTGCCCCTGCGCGGTCAGCACACTCTGGGCGTGACGGGTGAGCGCGCCATTGAAGCTCTTCGGCTCCGGGTGCGCGTGCACGATGAAGACATTCATGAGGACCTCCCAGCAGACACACGCCCGGTCAGGCGGTGCCAGTGAAGGTCCTGTTTATCGGCTTGCGCTCGCGTTCGTTCAAGTACTCATGATTTTCGTATATAGTCATTAAAAACAGAGTATGGGTGCCGCATGAAGAAACAGCGCGAGCCCTCGGACTTCGAGTGTCCGGTGGAGCTGACCCTGGATGTCATCGGTGGGAAGTGGAAGGGCGTCATCCTCTACTACCTGCTCAAGGAGGAGACGCTGCGCTTCGGCGAGTTCCGGCGGCTCATGCCGCGGATCACCCTGCAGATGCTCACCAACCAGTTGCGCGAGCTCGAGGCGGACGGCGTGGTTCACCGTGAGGTCTACCCCCAGGTGCCACCCAAGGTGGAGTACTCCCTCACCGAGTTCGGTAAGAGCCTCGGGCCCATCATCCGCCTCATGCTCGAGTGGGGCCGCCGCCATGAGCAGCACCTGCGGGCGGATGCGGGTGAAGAGCGAGAGACACAGCTCCCGCCACCTCGTACGAGGCAGCCCGTAGCCCCTGGACGTCGCCGGGCAGCTTCCCCGGGATGACGCTACTGGCGGACTAATACCCCAGGCTTGGATCGTACCGGGGCGCCAGCAGCGAGAGCACCACCAGCTCCGTGACGTCCTTGCCACCCTGCAGGTTCGTGGCGAGGCACCGGGGCGTGTAGATGAAGCCCCAGGGCAGCCCCCACCACCCGAGGAACAGCGAGAGCAGGGTGTAGCCCAGACTCAAGATGAACGTGCCCTGTCCGGCCCGTACGAAGTACACGTCCGACGAGCGTTTCGTGGTCGTGACGAAGAATGAGACGCAGTACTCGAAGACCACGAACCTGCCGCCGCGGCGCAGCTCATCCTCGACTTGCGCCGTGGACAGGCCCTCCATACCGAGGATGCCAGCCATACAGCCCCCTGTCCGAGATTGCGGCCGGAGCCGCGAAGAACAGACTGTCACACGGTACATGGCGAAGATGCGGCTGCACAGTCACGCAGAGAGAGAAGTGGCGTGACACCACGACAAGAAAGAGGCCTCCAATACTCTGCGTACAGGTGCAATCCTGTAACGCCTCTCACCGTTGAAGACGACCACTCTCAGAGTCTGAGAACGGCCCTCCCAGACAGAATACAGAGGTTCAGTGTGTTGCTTTGGAAGCAACACACAAATGTCTCCACGTGAACGAAGGACACGGCATCGCCCTTTCCGAGCGGGCGGACGAGGGAGCGGCGTCCGCGCACGTGCCACGCCCGAGCCCCCTGCTTACCGTGAAGGGTCGGGAGGAAGGCATGGCCACGAAGAAGACGGAGAAGAAGGATCCCATCGCGCATCTGAGCGAGCTCATCCACGGCATCAAGGTCGCGATGATGACGACGGTGGAGGAGGACGGCACCCTGCGCAGCCGTCCCATGTGGACGCACGATCGGGACTTTGACGGGGAGCTGTGGTTCTTCACCCGCGAACACTCTCCCAAGGTGGATGAGGTGGAGCGAGACCACCACGTCAACCTCTCCTATTCGGAGCCCGGCAAGGATCGCTACGTGTCGGTGAGCGGCATGGCGCGGCTGGTGCTCGATAAGGAGAAGGCCCGCGAGCTGTGGAACCCCACCCTCAAGGCCTGGTTCCCCCTGGGTGTGGATGACCCCGAGCTCGCGCTGCTGTGCGTGACGGTGAACAAGGCCGAGTACTGGGACACGCCCAACAAGCGCATGGTGCAGCTCGTGGGCTTCGTGAAGAGCGTCATCACCGGCGAGCAGTTCCGCCCGGGTGAGAACGAGAAGGTGAACCTCGACGAGTCCGGCCCCGCGCTGCACTGACGCGGCCCCGCCGCACCCGGTGGGTGGAGGTCTTTCGCGCTATGCTGGGCGCGTCATGACCTCCTCCTTCGCCGAGCACTTCCCCGCCCTGCGGTCGGGTTTCAGCTACCTCGACAACGCCGCCGGGGCTCAGGTGCCCACCCACACCATCGACGCCCTCTCCCAGTTCCTCGCCAGTGGGAGCTGCAACGTGGGCCAGCCCTACGCGGCCTCCGTGCGCGCCACCGAGGTGAAGGCCCAGGCCCGCGCCGCCACCGCAGAGTTCCTCCACTGTCAGCCCGAGGAGGTCATGCTGGGCACCAGCGCGACCGCCCTCACCTTCCAGCTCTCGCGCGCCTTCTCGCGCCTGTTCCAGCCCGGAGATGAAATCATCGTCTCGGAGCTGGAGCACGAGTCCAACGCCAGCCCCTGGCGCTGGCTGGAGGCCCAGGGCGCAGTGGTGAAGGTGTGGCACGCGCGCTGGCCCGAGGGGCGTCTGGAGCCGGCCGATCTGCGCCCGCTGCTCACCCCACGCACCCGGCTCGTCGCCGTCACCGCCGCCGCCAACTCCGTGGGCACCACGCCTGACGTGGCCGCCGCCGGCGAGCTCGCCCACTCCGTGGGGGCGTGGCTCATCGTCGACGCGGTGCACTCCAGCCCGCACCTGCTGCCCGACGTGAAGGCCTGGGGCGCGGACTTCGCGACGTTCTCTCCCTACAAGGTCTTCGGTCCCCACCTGGGCTGCCTGTACGTGCGCCGGGAGCTGCTGCCCCGACTGCCCGCGGACAAGCTGTGGTTCGTGCCCGAGGACAGCCCGCAGAAGTTCGAGCCCGGCACCGCCAACCACGAGGGCCTCGCCGGCTGGCTGGGCTCGTTGCGCTACGTGCGCGAGGTGCTCGGTGGTGGGCAGCCCGGGCGCGCGGGACTGGAGCAGGCCTTCCGTCGCATCGAGTCGCTCGAGCGTCCGCTGCTGGAGTCCACGCTGGAGCGGCTGCGCACCCACCCACGCGTGCGGCTGTATGGCATCCCCGAGCCTCGGGGCCGAGTAGCCACCTTCTGCTTCAACGTCCCGGGACTCGCGCCGCGCGCCGTCGCCGAGCACCTGGCCCACCGCGAGGTCGGCGTGGCCGCGGGCCACTACTACGCCACCCTGGCCATGCAGGGGCTGGGCCTCATGCCCGAGGGCGCGGTGCGCGTCTCGCTGCTGCACTACAACACGCCCGAGGACGTCGACCGGCTCATCGCCGGACTGGACGCCCTTCCCTGAATCTCACGAGACAGGCCAACCTGCCCCATCGGGTCGGGCTGGCCTTCCCAACGTCACTCAGCGCGTGAGCGCGGTGGCGATGATGTTGAGCACCTTGAGCTGAGCTGGGGACAAGTTGCGCAACGAGCGCGCAAGCCGCCGCAAATCCGGCGAGCGCTCCTCCCGGGGCGGCAGCGAGTCCACCCAGGCCGTTACCTCCGAGTGACTCAGGCTCAGCAGCGTGTCGGAGGGAATCTTCAGGACGATGCTCAGACGGCGCAGCGTGGGGACGCTGGGCATCATTCCTCCGCGCTCGATGCGACCGTAGACGCCCGGGGCCAGGCCGACCTTCTCGGCCGCCTCCGCCTGGGTGAGCCCCGCGCGCAGCCGGGCGGCACGCGCCGCCGCTCCCAAGGCCAGAGCCAGCTTGTCGTCCATGCGCTGCTGCGAAGGGGGGGGAGGGGTACGTTTCGATGCCATGGTGCCTGACGTCCAAAGAGACGTTGGGGGACATTACCCGAGAGGCCAACCCGCGCCTAGAGACTTGCGGAATCCCCTCCCACTCGGAAGCCCCACCGCTCCGGTCCCCCTTGCCGTGTATTCCCATGACCTGAGGCGTCCCCCTCTTGCCACGTAGGGACGTAGGGCGTTCGGGTGAGCAGGCGCCTCCTGCGGGGTCGGAGTCCGCGTGCCCACGTTCGGGGTCAAGCAGCTGACACCCCAACCCACGGAGAAGAAACGATGGCCGGAAAGATGAAGACGCGGCTCACCCTGGCGGGACTGCTCGCGGCAGCCCTGGCGCTGGGCACCGTTGGAAGCCAGCGCGCCGAGGCACGTCCGCAGGATCTCCTCCAGCAGCAGCAGGGTGGGACCACCCAGGAGAACACCGATACGACCACCGAGGACCAGGACACGCTCGACGAGCCCGGCACCGGCGGTGCGGGTGACACCGGTGACACCGGCGGCACCGAGGGCATGACGAACGAGCCCGGCACCGGTGGCGCGGGTGACACCGGCGTGCTCGACGAGGACGAAGGCGTCCTCCAGCCGGGCGTGAATGACGAGGGGCTCGACTCCGACGAGGGTCAGGCCGACCAGGACACCGTGGAGCAGGGCACGCGCGCGCAGCCCGAGGACTAACCCGCTCCCGCCGGACGCCTCCCGGACTCCGCCGTGCCCACGTCGGAGCCGGGAGGCAGTACGATCTGAAGGATGAGCCCGCGCCGGCGTCGCGCCAGGTCCAGCCGACGCTCGAGCGCCATGCGCTCCTGGCGGACGTCCTGGGACTGGGTGAGCTGTGGCTGGGTGAGGACCCGCGCCGAGATCGCCAGGAGCCGCTCGTTGATGGCCTGCAATTCGTCATCGAGCAGCACAGGCTGGATGTGGCGCGGCACGTCGCGCTTGCTGAGCGCGAGGTAGTGGTTGTTCTCAATCCACACCGGCAGGACGGACATCCCCTCCAGCGACACGGGCGCCCCCGGCCTGGGACGCGACAGCGAGAGCTTCAGTAGCATCGAGTCCCGCTTCCTCCCGTTCTCCTCCATGTGACGACCCTGGATGAAGTGTCGGTCCTGGTTCGCGATGAGGTTGCCCAGGGAGAAGGCGATGAGCGTGTCGCGCCCCGAGGTGGTGCGGTACGACTCGATGGGCTGCAGCACGTGGGGATGGTGGCCGATGATGGCGAGCGCGCCGGCCTCCAGCAGGGCCCGGGCCAGCTTGCGGTCCTCCGGTTGCGGCGCGTGGGAGTACTCGATGCCCCAGTGGATGGAGACGATGAGCGCGTCACAGCGCCGGGCCGCGGCACGCACCAACTCCACGGCCGACTCGGGGTCGAGACCGACTTTGACTTTCGAGGGATAGGGCACGAAGGCGACGTGGGGAGAGGCATCCGGGTCCGTCGGGTTGCGAGCACCGTTCAGCCACCGGGTGAAGGACAGGAAGCCAATCCGCATCCCGCGCTTCTCGAGGATGAGGGGCTCCCACGCCGCGGCCTCGGAGGGACCCGAGCCAACGCCCTGGAGGCCCGCCTTGGCCAGGTGCGCCCAGGTGGCCTGGATGCCCGCGCGGCGCTGGTCGAAGGCATGGTTGTTGGCGAGTGACACCACGTCCACCCCAGCAACGGCCAGCGCGTGCAGCATGGCGGACGGCGCATCGAAGCGGAGGGGCCCGGTGGAGGCCAGCGGATCTCCACTGACAGGCGTCTCCAGGTTCACCATCGCGACATCGGCGGAGCGCAGCGCATTGGCGAGGGGGCCGAAGACGTGGTCCCACCCCTCGTTGTTGCGCGAGCGGGCCGGGCCGGCATCGCCCGAATCGACGCGCGCGTGGTCGGCCGCAGCCTCCTTCACCTCGCCATGGGGGATGACATCTCCTCCGAAGACGAGCTCCACGCGCTGGGGTGGGGTGGCACACAACAACGGGACGAGCAGGAACGCCGCAGCAAACACGCTCCCACGCTAGCCGAGCGGGCGGCCTGGAGGACAGCCCCCCATGTCCCAAAGGACATGGCCGAGGGTCCAGGTCGCCGCGCGGACCTCTCAGTGCAGGGACTCCCTTGTGGGGGAGCGGCTTGCGGCTGCCCGCATGCATCCACACGCTCGTGGAGAGGACCCACATGGTCCATTCAGGAGCCCCCTTGGCCAGAGGACCATCGATGTCACCGCACCTGGCGAAGTTGTGGAACTCCCTCCAGGCGAGCCTCTCGTTCCGGCCCGTGCTGTTCGTGACGCTGGGCATCACGCTCGGAATGGTGCTGCCAGCGCTGGACCAGAGCTGGCCGGCCATGGGCAGGCAGCTGCGCGGATTCTGGTTGTCCACCTATCTGCCCACCACCCCGGACAGCAGCCGTGATGTGCTCATCGGCATGGCGGCGGCGCTCGTCACCGTGATGGCGGTGGCGGCCTCCATGACGATGGTGACGGTGCAGCTCGCCTCCACGCAGTACACCCCGCGGCTGCTGGCCCGCTTCATGGCGGACCATGGCACGCAGCGGATGCTCGGCGCCTACCTGCTCACCGTAGTGTACCTCCTGCTGCTGCTTGGCGTGATGGGCACCCCCTCCGAGGACCCGCAGGGCACGTCCATCCCCGTCCTGTCACTCGGGGTGGCGCTGCTCCTCACGTTGTTCTGCCTGGTGCTGCTGCCCTACTTCCTCCACCACGCCGCCCGCTCCGTGGAAGCGAGCAGCATCATCGCGTCCATCGGGCGGGAGATCATCCGGGAGCTGGAGCAACTGAACGTCGATGAAGTCCTGGAGCTGAGCACCCCTCTACCCAGCCCCGCGGAGGAGGAGGCCACCGTCATTACCACGAGGGAGACGGGTTACGTGCAGCTCGTCGACTACGCACGACTGCTCGAGGCCCTTCCCCGGGGCGTACACACGGTGCGGCTCGACGTGCGCACCGGAGACTTCCTCTTCCCGGGCTTACCGCTGCTGTCACTCTGGCCCCAGGTGTCGCTGAGCGAGCGGCAACGGAGACGGCTCCACGCCGCGCTCGCGGTGGGACATACCCGGACCACGCAGCAGGACGTGCTCTACGGGGTGCGGCAGCTCGTGGACATGGCGCTCAAGGCACTCTCGCCCGCCATCAACGATGTCACCACCGCGGTGATGGTCGTCAACGAGCTGGGCGCGGTGGGACGGGCGGTGGCGGGCAGAGGTCGGCTCGGCCAGGGGTGGTGGATGCGGCGCTGCGACGGAGTGACGCTGCTGCGCCCCGGCTTTGGGCTCATCCCCTTCCTGCAGGATGCCTTCGGGGAGATTCCGCTCGCCGCGGCCTCGCAGCCCCGGGTCATCCTCCGCATCATGGAGGTGCTCGCGGAGATCGCCAGCGTGGAACAGGATCCGGCGATGCGGGTGGCGCTCGTCCAGACCGGGCGGGCGGTATACGAGGCGGCTCGACTCGCCAACCAGCGCGAGCGCGACGTGCGGCTCATCGAGGAGCGCTGGAGCGAGCTGCAGAAGAGGGCCACCACCCCGAGCACCCTGCCCTGCGAGACCGTGCACTGAGGCGTCCTTGTCCCGGAGTGCGAGGCCCTCTAGCCTCCACGGCTTGAGCCTTCTGCCCTCCATACGATGGCTCGCGCTCCTCTGCGTGCTGATGGCCGCATGTGCCACGTCGGCGCCAGGCGTGCGCGAGGACGACGAAACGCCGGATGCCGTGTCCTCGTGGGAGGAGGCTCGGGCGGATCCGAGTTGCGTGGTGCCGCTGTGCGACGAGGCGCGCTGCGCTCTGTGGCGCTGCCGGGACCTGGTGGAGGTGGATGACGCGCCTGCCCCGGCCGTGGTGCTGACACGCGGGCCCATGCCGCAGGCGATGCGTCCTCCCCTGGTGGGCAGTCCCAGCCGCTGGTGGGGACGCACCCTGGCCACCCCCACCTACGAAGAACCCGTCTTCGAAATCCCCTGGCACAACTGGAAGAGCCGCGAGCAGGGCACGCTTCAACCGAGGCACCCGCTCGCGTGCATGCTCCCGCCCGAGCCGCTCGAGAAGCACCACATCTTCCCGCAGGCCCGGGACCTGGCCGAATGGTTCGATACCAAGGGTATCAACATTCACGCCTTCACGATCAGCCTCCCCAGGAGCTTCCACCGAAGGCTTCATAGCGGCGGACCCAAAGGAGGCCAGTGGAATGAGGCCTGGCGTCAGTTCCAGGAGCAGAACCAAGGAGCCTCCACGAAGGAGATCTGGAAGTTCGCGTTCGAACTCATGTTCTTGTTCAAGGTGAATGGCTCATTCGTGCCCTACTGCCAGGATTGAGCCGAGGAGCAACAATGCGGTATTTCAGAGTCAAGAAAGACAAGGCATCGGGCTACACAGGGGATATTGACGCCACACATAGGTGGAAGATCCCAGGTGTCATTGGCTGCCCTGCCTGCCAGACCACCTGGGGTGACAATTCCAGAGCCTATCCCTCCGTGGACCTCACCCCCATTGCAACCCTGGCTGACTTCGAGAAGGCCCGGGCCGAGCCCATCGAAGAATATGAGAGACTGAGCGAGCTGGTCCGTCCCTTCCTGCCTCCAGGGGCACGGCTGCAACCCGGTGCCGCCTTTGGCCCACTCGTGGGCAAGGCCCAGGGCCGCTTCGGCTCGTTCACGGTCCATTCTCCCTGGTGGCCGCTCGTGCAGCGCGATGCGCTCGACAAATTGAAGAACGAGGGTTTGCAAGACCTCAAGGGTTGCCCGACCCAACTGCGCTTCCGCCAGCGGGCATCGCCCGAGTTCTTCGAGTTGGAGCTCCTGCCCGTGGGCCGCTCCCACCCGGACTGTCTCCCCCCCGACCGAAAACCGCCTTGCCCTCGCTGTGGCCGTTTCGGACTCAGGCTCCCCGATGAGCTCCTGTTGGATGCAGCCACCCTACCGGTCCACCTGAACCTCTTCCGCCTGGAAGACTTCTCCGTCCTCGTCTGCACCGAGCGCTTCGCCGAGGCCTGCCAGCGCTTGGAACTCGACGGTGTGACCTTCCACCCCCTGCAAGCGCGTTGAAACGATTCGTCGGCTCAGGCATCTGGGGCGGCATGCTCAACCGACTGATTCCCCTCACCGCGGCGGTCCTCCTGCTGGGCACCGCCGCCGTCTCCGCGGAGCGTGCGATGTCCTTCCATGACCTGCAGTCCAAGCGACTCAATGGCCAGCCCGTGAACCTCTCCGAGTACAAGGGCAAGGTGGTGCTCGTGGTGAACACCGCCTCCGAGTGTGGTTACACGCCCCAGTACGCGGGCCTCGAGAAGCTCTGGGGCCAGTACAAGGACAAGGGCGTGGTGGTGCTCGGCATCCCCTCCAACGACTTCGGCGGCCAGGAGCCCGGCAGCTCCGAGCAGATCGCCAAGTTCTGTGAGCTCCGCTACAAGGTCACCTTCCCCATGCTCGAGAAGGTGAAGACCAAGGGCGAGGGTCAGTCCCCTATCTACGAGTTCCTCGCGCGCAAGCACGGCGAGCCCAAGTGGAACTTCCACAAGTACGTGGTGGGCAAGGACGGCCAGGTGCGCGCCGCTTTCCCCAGCTCGGTGACTCCGGAGAGCGCCGAGCTCAAGGCCGCCCTCGACAAGGCCCTCGCCGAGTAGTCCCGGACGTCCCACCGGGGCTTCGTGGGAAGAGCACCCCCACCGCGAGCCCCGGCAGCATCCCGCGAGGATGCGAGTGCGGCCCGGCAGCCACAGCCCACGCCCGGCCCTCGCCTCCCGCCCCACCCGGCCCAGTTCTTCCGCGGACTTACCGCGACGCGACCCCTGGCCCGCTGGCTGCATTCCCCTGACGCGTACCCACCCAGTCCGAGGAATCCCATGCGAGCCGCACTCGCCGCGCTCATCGTCTGCCTTCTGTCCGTCCCCGCCTCCGCCCAGGAGCGGGAAGCGGAGACGCCCTGCCCCGCTCCCGCCTCGCCCCTGAGCTCCGGAGCCATCACCCAGGGCACGCTGGTAGCGAAGCTCCGCGGCCACGCCAACGCCCAGGGCTGTCCCGAGTCCCAGCCTCAGCACTTCAGCCTCAAGCACACCGAGGTGAACGCCGAGGTGAGCGGCTTCCTCGCCAGCGTCACCGTCACCCAGGTCTTCGCCAATCCCTACGCCGAGCCGCTCGAGGCCCTCTACGTCTTCCCGCTGCCAGAGAAGGCCGCGGTGGATGCCATGGAGCTCGTCATCGGCCAGCGCGTCATCCGCGGCGTCATCCAGACGCGCGAGCAGGCCCGTGACACCTACGAGCGCGCCCGCGCCGAGGGGAAGACGGCCGCGCTGCTCGACCAGGAGCGCCCCAACCTCTTCACCCAATCCGTGGCCAACATCCTCCCCGGAGAAGAAATCCGGGTGCGCATCCACTATGTGGAGCGGCTCGTCTACGAGAGCGGCCAGTACCGCTTCAACTTCCCCATGACGGTGGGCCCGCGCTACATCGGCGGCGAGCCCGTGGCCTTCCGTCAAGGCGAGGGAACCTCGCCGGACACCACCACCGTCCCCGACGCGAGCCGCATCACCCCGCCCGTGCTCCCGCCCGAGGTGCGCAGCGGCCGTGACATCCGCCTCACCGTGCGCCTGGACGCGGGCGTGCCCGTGCATGAGCTGCGCTCCACCTCCCACCGGGTGACGATGACGCGCGAGGGGACGAGCCGCGCCCGTGTGGAGCTGGCCGCGGACGACCGCATCCCCAACAAGACCTTCACGCTGGAGTACCGCGTGGCCGATGCGCTCATCCGCCCGGCCGTGCTGGTGCACCGCGCGCCCGGCGCCGAGGAGGGCTACTTCCTCGTGCTGCTCAACCCGCAGCTCGAGCCGAAGCAGGAGGAGGTGGTGCCGCGCGAGCTGTACCTGGTGCTCGACACCTCGTGCTCGCAGTCCGGCCAGCCCATCGAGAAGTCCAAGGCCATCACCGCCGAGGTGCTCCGTAACCTCCACTCCGAGGACACCTTCCAGGTGCTCAACTTCGACACGGCGGTGACGAAGTTCGCGCCCGCCGCGGTGCCGGCCTCGCCGGAGAACGTGGAGCGCGCCCTGCCCTACGTGGCCAACTTCTGGGGCAATGGTGGCACCGACATCCGCGTCGCGGCCGAGGAGGCCATGGTGCCCGCCAACGACCCGGCCCGGCTGCGCATGGTGCTGCTCATGACGGACGGCTTCATCGGCGGCGATGACGAGGTGCTCGGCACCCTCCAGGAGCACCTGCGCGAGGAGACGCGCGTGTTCAGCGTGGGCGTGGGCAACGACGTCAACCGCTACCTCGTCACCAAGATGGGTGAGGTGGGCCGTGGCGCCTCCACCTTCGTCAACCTCCGCCGCCCCGAGGACGAGGTGGCCCGCGAGTTCGAGTCGCGCATCCGAGGCCCGGTGCTGACCTCGGTGCGCGTGGACACGGACGGGCTGCCGGTGTCGGACGTCTACCCGCGCGTGATGCCGGACCTCTTCAGCGGCCAGCCGCTGTTCCTCGTGGGCAAGTTCCAGGGCACGGGCCAGGGCCTGCTGCGCATCACCGGCCGCGTGCGCGGGCAGGAGCGCCACTTCGAGGTGCCGCTCACCTTCCCCGAGTCCGCGCCGGAGCACTCGGCACTGCGCAGCCTGTGGGCGCGCCAGCGGATTGAGGAGCTGTCGGTGGAGAACTACCGCGGCGAGAGGCCCGAGGTCGTCCAGGCCATTACCGCCACGGCGCTCCAGTACGGGCTGATGAGCAAGTACACGTCCTTCGTCGCAGTGGAGGAAGTGGCGCGCACGCAGCCGGGCGGCGACACCGTGCGCGAAATGGTTCCGGTGGAGCTGCCCGAGGGCACCTCGTACGCGGCCGTCTCCGGCGAGCTGAGCCGCGAGGAGATTCCGCCCGGGGACCCCATCATCTCCGTGCTGGCGCCGAGGAACGCGCGCCGGGTGACAGCGTACTTCCCCTTCGGCCTGGTGAAGCCGCTCACCTTCGACACCGTGTCGGGCTACTGGCGGGGCCGCTTTCTCGTGCCCCTCTTCGTGAAGGACGGGTACTACGACGTGCTGGTGGCCGTGGAGATGAAGGACGGCACCGTGCGCCGCCGCGAGGTCCGCTACCGGCTGGACTCCCAGGGCAATGACATCGAGGTGACGCTGTCCTCGCGGCTGCTCGCGCCAGGTCAGACGCTGCGGCTGGACGTGGACGCGGTGGAGGCCACCAAGGAGGTGAGCGTCTACAGCGAGCTCTTCGGTGACGAGCAGCTCCTGCTGGAGACGCGCGACGGCCTGCGCTTCTCCCGCGAGCTGGTGGTGCCCGCCGGCACCGAGCCCGGCGAGTACGAGCTGGTGCTCGTGGCTCGGGATGCCGCCGGCAACCGCTTCGAGCGCCGCGAGAAGCTTCGCGTCGCTCTCACGGTCGAGCAGTAGCCCCGCGACTCAGTGCACCAGCTCCTCGGCCTGAACGTCGACGTGGATCTCATTGCGCCGCAGGAAGGGGGGCATGAAGGGCGAGTTGTACTGGGCGAGCACCGGCTCGCCCACCGGGCGCAGGCCCTGCTTCTTCAAATCCTCGAGGAGCCGCGCCTGCTCGGCCTTCGCCACGGACTCCGGAGCCGAGCCGGAGAAGCTCCGGACGGCCACGCGCCTGCCCGGCACGTTCTCCAGGCGCACCCGGGGGTCCACCGGCTCCGGCAGCGTCTCCAGCATGTACTCCGAGGGCATGGCGAAGGTCATGCGCCACACCTGGCCGCTGCGCTGCATGCCCACCGGGGCCGTCATGGGGATGGACTGCTTGCTCCGGTTGCCTCCGAAGATGTAGCCCGCGAGCCGCCGGAAGCCCTCGTTGAGGCTCGCGTCGAAGGCGCCCTCCACCTCCGTCACCGCCACAATTGAGGGCACGTACGCACGCAGCTCCACGCCGTCCTTCACGCTCAGCACCCGGTAGTGGGGCTCTTCGAGGTTCTTCTCCTTGAAGAACTGCCAGCCTGCCCAGCCGAGCGCGCCCACCAGGGCCGTCCCCGAGGCCAACAACACCGTCCGAGTCTGCTTGTTCATGCGCACGAGGTAGTCACGCAGGACCCCTATGGCCATGTCCTCCTCGGGCAGGGAGGAGTCAGCCACCCCGCATTCGAGTGCTGGCCCCCAGCCACACCTCGCGGCTGACAGAGGACAGGCCCGCGTGATTTCGCGGGGATGCACGCTGGCCCAAGCTTCGCAATGCAGACAGGCATGCTGCTCTCCACCCTGACCGCCGCCCTGCTCTCCGCCACCGTCACCAACACCGAGACGGTGCATGACCTCGCCGCCTACAACGACCACGTGGTGGCCTGCACCGAGGGAGGCCTGGAGCTCTTCACCCGCTCGGGGCGCCCGGTGCGTACGCTGACCGTGGAGGAAGGCCTGCCGAGCCACTTCTGCCGCGCGCTGGAGGTGGCGGGTGACCGTCTCTTCGCGGCCACGGACGAGGGCGTGGTGGCGGTGGACAAGCGCTGGCGCGTGGAGCCGGTGCTGGGGGCGAAGTGGTACGCGCTGCCGGCGGCGGGGAGCATGAACGCGGAGGTGTACCGCGCGGCGCTCGGCTGGCTCTCGGAGCGGCTGCCCGCGGGCCCCACGTATACGGCCTTCACCGAGCGCTATCTCGGCACGGCGGACGGGCGGGTGATGGCGCCGGCCTCGGAGCGCATGTGGACGGTCCCTGGCCAGGTGCTGCTGCTGGAGGAAGAAGGCGAATCGCTGCGCGTGGGCACCACCGAGGGCGCCTTCACGCTGGGACCGGACGGACTCGTGTCGCTGCCCGTGCCCATGGGGCCGCTCGCGTACGTCGCGGATCCGAAGGGCGGAACGCAGGTGCTCGGCAGTGACGGCGAGGCGCGGCGCTGGGGCGCGAGTACGGGCGAGCCCAAGGCACTGCCTTCGGGTGCCACGAGCACGCTCGAGGTGAAGGGCGTGGCCTGGGTGGGCACTCGCGACCAGGGCGTCTTCCGGCGCCAGGGCAGCGAATGGAAGCGGGTGACGCCCACGGGCCAGCTCTGTGGCAATCACATCACCGCGCTGACGCGGTACCAGGGGCAGCGGGTGGTGGGCACCTTCGACAGGGGCGTGTGCTGGGAGCTGCCCGACGGACGGTGGCGGACGATCCGCACGCCAAACCTCCCGAGCAACCACGTGCTGGGCCTCGCGACCGACGGGCGCAACCTCTACGTGGCCACGATGTACGGGCTGGGCCTCCACGATGGGAGGACGTGGACACCCATGGCGTACGGTGGCCGCAACCCCGTGGCGCTCGGCAAGCTGTCGGTACTGGCGGCGGTGGCGGGTACGGAGGACGGCGTCGCCCTGGTGGACGGACGTGGCACCTCCTTCGTGAAGCCGGCAAGCCAACCGATCGAGCTGGCGAAGCGACTGCAACTGCCCGAGGGCTGGAGCACCCACGTGTCGGGAGCGGATGGCGCAGGGCGCTACCTCTGGGTGGCGAGCGAGGACCGGGGCCTCCTGCGCTGGGACGGCATGCAGTGGACGCGCTTCCATGATGGAAAGCACCTCACGGACAACTGGGTGACGGCGCTCTCGGCGGATGCGGAGGGCCGTGCGGTGGCGGGCTCGTGCCAGGACGGCTTCAGCTACTTCGACGGCGAGCGCTGGACGCGCGTGCGCGACGCCGAGGGCCTGCCGAGCCGCTACGTGGTGTCCACCGCGCTGGTGCCGGGCGGCGCGCTGGTGGGAACACTGCTGGGCGCGGCGCACTACGATGCGATGAGCGGCAAGGTGCACCCGCTGCCGCGGCTCGCGGATCCGCGCGTGTACTCCATTCTTGTTGAGGAGGACTCGGTCCTCTTCGGCACGGAGGGTGGCCTCTCGCAACTGAGCTGGAGTGCCCCGGCTCCCGTCACCCGGCGCTGAGCCCTCGGAAGACTCACGCAGGCCTCACCCGGCACCGGGGTCCAGCGCACGACATTCGCCGGACCCCGGGTGTAGCCACTTCGACTCAGCCTGCCTTGAGGACGCCGGCCTGCGACGACTCGCTCGAGGGGCCCGCCGACAGCACGAGGACGGCCGACTGGCTCAAGGCCGCCTGGCCCAGCACGTTGAGCTGCTGCTGATTGGCCACCGCGTTGTGGAACGCCAGACCGAGCGCCTGCGCCGCCGCCTCATAGACGGAGGCCAAGGCCCGCGCTCGCACCTCGTCGGGGTGAATGGCCCGCGAGGTGGACTCCGCGGACTTCTCCGCCGGGGACAGGGCCTGCGCCGGCTCGATGGGCGGGAGCGAGGCGGACTTCGGCTCGTGAGCTGGACCGCGCACGGCCTCGCAGGCCATCCGCGAGTCCACGACGAGCTGCAGGATGCTTCGCTGCTGCTGCGCGGTGACATCGTTCAGCTTCGCCAGCACGTCGGCCACCGCCGTCCCGAGCCGCACCAACTCCGCCTCCGCGCCGAGCGTCGCCAGATTCACGTTGTCGCCATCCGCCATCGAGTTCCTCCTGGGAGTGAAGGGCACCACCGTGCCACCTGAGCGAAGTAAAGCCGCCCTGCCCGGCTGCGTCGAGCCAACTCGTCCCGAGGGCCACCTTCTCCTCCACCGCTCGGGCGTGACACACTGCGCCTTGCCCCATGCGACTGAGCGACGTGCAGGCGCTGCTGGACGCCTCCTTCCAGAATGTGAGGGAGGGCGCTCCCAGGATGTACGAACCCGAGGACTCTCGCTTCGACAAGCGCCTGAGCGCCGTGTGGCTGGAATACCGGTGGTACGTGCACGAGCGAGGGCTCGCCGAAGTCTTCGTGAAATGGAAGCGCGTGGAGAAGGAGGCCTGCGCACAGGAAGAAGTGTCCGTGCTGCGCATCCACTTGCTCGGGCACTCCGCCACACTCGCCGAGCGGGCCCAGCGTGTCTTGGACGCGGGCATGCCCTCCCCGGGACGGCTGCTCGAGCTGTTCGGCGCGGACGGAGTGAAGCGCGAGTGCAGCGTGGCGGGCACCACCGGCATCACGCTCGAGCACTGGCCGCACCCGGTGCCTCAGCCCCTGCTGCCGGAGGAGACATTCCAGGCGCTCTCCGCGGTCCTGGTGGATCCTCACGCCTCCTTCGAAGAGCGGCACGAGGCGGTGGACCGGCTGTGCCGCGAGCGCAGTCCCCGCGTGGTGCACACGTTGCTGGCCGCACTCGAAGTAGGTCCCTCGCTGTCCGCTCTTCGCCGGTTGTCCGAGTGGGGCGAGTCAGGCGCCCTGCCCCACCTGGAGCGGGCCCTCGCGGCCGTGGCGCCGGACAACCCCGCGGACCTCTGGGCGCTCACCGCCCTGCAGCGACGATTGCAGGCCTGGAAGCCCGAGACACCCGCGCACGAGCCCGCTATGTAGGGCGCATGCGAATCCTCCACACGATGCTCCGCGTCGGAGACCTCGAGAAGTCGCTCGACTTCTACACCCGCGTCCTCGGAATGCAGCTGCTGCGCCGCAAGGACTACCCGGACGGAAAGTTCACCCTGGCCTTCGTGGGCTATGGCCCCGAGGACACCCACCCCGCCCTGGAGCTCACCCACAACTGGGACACCTCGAAGTACGAGCTAGGCAACGCCTACGGCCACGTCGCCCTCGGCGTGACGGACATCCACGGCACCTGCGACGCCATCCGCAAGGCCGGTGGCAAGGTGGTGCGCGAGCCGGGTCCCATGAAGCACGGCACCACGGTCATCGCCTTCGTCGAGGACCCGGACGGCTACCGGGTGGAGCTCATCCAGCAGGGCACGTGAGCCCTACGGCAGCTGCCGATTCAGCAGCTCCCATCGCTCGTCCACCCACTGGCGGAGGTACTCCACCTCCTGCTCGTGGGTGGTGAAGTCCGTCCGGTCGCTCCAGCGCTCGAAGGTGCGGTACTGCTGAAGCCACCGCGCCTCGTCGCGCAAGGCCACGGCGTGAATCTCCCGCACGTAGCCGTCGATGAGCTTTTGCACCTCCTCCTTCGCCAGCGGGCCGCGCAGCATTTCCCGGTAGCGCTCGCGCATGGGCGTGGCGATGGTGGGCTCGGCCAGCATGCGGGCGAAGAGGTGGTTGGCGCTGGCGAAGTTCATGAGGGCCGTGGACCCGGTCCGGCGCGTGTCCCAGCTCTGGCCAAAGCTCGCGTCGAGGTCCCACGGGATGAAGCGCCAGGGGGCCTGCGTCGCCGGATCGTAATAGTGGTAGGCGTTCTTCCCGCCCGAGTCCACGCCGAGGATGGCCGTATTGAAGATCCACCAGTCCTCGTAGTCCTGGGTGTTCAGCCGGGAGCTCCACTGCGAGCGGAAGGTCTCCGCGTCCGAGTCCGCGATGAAGGCGATGAGGCCGTTCAGCGTGTCATAGGCGCCGACCCAACCGTCCTGGGGCTTGCCTTCCTTCTTCTCGAAGCCGAGCTGGAGCGGCTCCTTGGGCGCGCCATTCTTGTCGAGCCGCGAGAAGTTCGCGTCCGCCTCCACCGCCTTGAAGAGGTCTCCGTCATCGGAGAGGCCGTGCTGCTCCATCAGGTGCTCGTCCACGTGGTCCCCCACGGTGAAGAGGCCCCAGAAGCGTCCGTTCACATAGAGCACCGCGCTGAAGGTCTTCACCTGGATGTGATCCGGGGACATCCGGTTCCACAGGTCGAAGGCGAGCCTCGGCCGAATGTATGAGTTGTCATTGAAGCTGGTGATGAGCACCAGCTTGCGCCGGCCTGTGAAGCCTCCCGCGAGCTCCGGCTCGTTGAAGGGATCTTCCTTCGCGAATTTGAAGGTGTAGTTGCGCTTGGGGAAGATGCTGGAGGTGGCCCCGCGGTACTTGGCCTCCGCGGTGTAGCGGTGTCCGCGGTAGACGAGCTCCACCGGGCGATAGCCACCCGCCGTGAGCTGCCCCTCGAAGAAGAGGTGCATCACCGGCAGCCCGTACTCCTCCGTGTACGTGGTGGGATCCAACTCCCGGACGTTGCCCGGCGCCTGCCAGTTGTCAGCCACGCCCACCTTGAGGACGCCCGTCTCGCCCGTGCTGTGCTCGGTGATGGAGAGCAGCCACACGGCTGCCTGGGCCTTCCCGGGTGTCCAGGTGAAGGTGCCACTCGCCTCATCCACGCGAGCCCCCTCCGGGAGGGGAGACACGGTGAAGCGCAACCCCGCCGCCGAGTAACCGGTGCCACAGCGGAGCGTGACCGTCAGCGGCTCGCCTTCCTGGAGCCAGTGAGGACCCGCACCGGTAGGCGCGCAGACCGTGGGCTTCGGAGGCGGAGTGCTCTCATCCGGCCCCTGTGTACCCGCGTCGGGCGGAGACAGAGGCGGAGAGCCGTCCGTGGGTGTCTGTGCTCCCGGAATCGAGGGGGCCTCGGTGTCCACTCCGGCTCTTGATGTGTCGCCCGTCCCACCCGAGGACCCGCACCCCACCGCTCCGAGACACGCCATCAGCACCAGCGCGCGCCGGATCCACGCCCCCCTGCCCGCCATGTCCCCTCCCCTGAGTGCGAGGAGA
Source organism: Archangium minus (assembly GCF_044360475.1). Taxonomy (NCBI): domain Bacteria; kingdom Pseudomonadati; phylum Myxococcota; class Myxococcia; order Myxococcales; family Archangiaceae; genus Archangium; species Archangium minus. The sequence continues at coordinate 1,059,556 of NZ_CP043494.1, read as the reverse complement.
AGTAACCATTCCGTGACCTGGAGGGCAGGGGAGTTCGAGCTGCCGAACTCTGTGCAAAGAGCCCTCGCTAAGTGAGCAGGCAGGCGTGCGTCATGAAAGCATGGAGGGATGAGATGGCTTCGAGAGGTCCATTTCCACCATGCACCCTGATGAATGGAACAAGTCGTCGGATGTCCTCGAACTCGAGGATGCCCCGGCGCGACCTGGACGAGGCCGCCGTGGTGGTGGGCGACAGAGCCTGGCTGCCCTTCCTGCGCGCCCGCCATTACCTGCAGTACCACGACGCCTCCCTGGACTTCTCACTCACCCAGTTCTTCCGCGAGGCGCGGAGGTTACGTGGCTGACGCTCGACGCTCGGCTACCTGCTCCCCTGCGGATGAAGCAGGCTGGCTTGTGCGCTCCTGCTCGGGGCGTTACTGCCCTCCGGGCTCGAAACGAGGAGACGGAGCGACGTGGCACAGCCGAAGGAAGTCCAGCCGAAGTGGGAAGGGCTGGTGTTCGTCTGCCGCAAGTGCATGAAGCGCGCGGGGGCAAAGGAGCTGCGAAGCACGCTGAAGGAGGAGCTGGGCCGGGGCGTGCGCGTCGTGAGCAGTGGCTGTCTGAAGCTGTGTCCCAAGAAACGCGTCTGCGTGGTGGTGGGCGGTAGCGAGCGCATGCGCTGCTTCCTCGTCGACCCCAAGGAGGACGTGGACCCAACCGTCCGCGCGATCTCCGACGCGCTCGAGCGCCCCTCGTAGCGCTCGCCTCGCACCCGGTGACACCTGCCCCCCCATGGCACGCGGTGCTATAGCCCCGGCCATGACCACCCCTCCTCCTCCCGTCCAGGATTTCGCCGCAGTGAACGGGGCTCGTCTGCACTACGAGCTCCAGGGTGATGGCTTCCCGGTTGTGCTGCTCCATGGCGGACTGCTCGATCTGCGCATGTGGGACGGTCAGGTCGGACCGCTCTCGCGGCACTTCACGACCCTCCGCTACGACCTGCGTGGCTTTGGCAAGACGCAGGCCCCCGTCGGACAGCCCTACGCGCCCCACGAGGAGCTGCGCGCCCTGCTCGACCACTTCTCCATGGACCGCGTCCATGTCATCGGCCACTCGCTCGGTGGACGCTTCGCGCTCGACTTCGCCCTCGCCTTCCCCGAGCGCGTCTCCTGTCTCGTCCTCGTAGCGCCCGGCATCAACGGCGCTCCGCCCTCGCCCCAGGAGTACGCCTGGTACATGTCCCTCATGGGCTCAGGGAGGGAGAAGGATCCCCAGGCCATCATCGAGGCGTGGCTCGGCAGCGACTACCTCGCCGCCGCCATGGCGCGTCCCGACCTGGCGCCCGTGGTGCGGCAGTGGACGCTCGACAACATGGCGAGCATGAAACCCGGAGCCAACCTCCCCCAGCCCCTGGAGCCCGCGGCGCATGGCCGGCTGGAACAGCTCCTCATGCCCACGCTCGTCATCGTGGGGGACAAGGACAACCCGGTCATGTTGAAGAACGCGGAGGAGCTGGCGCGGCGCGTGCCCGCCCTCACCCGCGTCACCCTCCCAGGCGTCGGACACCTGCCCAACCTCGAACGCCCCGAGGACTTCAACCGCGCCGTCCTCGACTTCCTCCTCCCGCGGAGCGTCTCACGCTCCCCCTGAGGCTCCTGTCCGGAGCGGGACATTCCTCCCGGGCCCCCTTGACGCAGTGCGGCATCACCCAGATGCTTGCACCTCGAAGGGAGCCCACGAGATGCAGCCACAACGTCGCTTCGATACCGGGTGGCGGGAGCGGCTGACGCTCACCGATGGAACGGAGGTGGAGCTCCGACTGCTCCAGCCCCAGGACGCGGAGTTGTTGCGCCAGGGCTTCGAGCGGCTGTCGATGCGCTCGCGGATCGGTCGATTCCACGTGGCCAAGCCACGGCTCTCGGATCACGAGGTGCAGTACCTCACCCAGGTGGATGGGGAGCAGCACCTGGCGCTGGGCGCGGTGCGCTGGGGACCCCAGGGAGAGGAGGAGGGATTGGGCATTGCCCGCTTCATCCGCCTGGCCCAGGACGCCGAGCTGGCCGAGGCCGCCATCACCGTGGTGGACCCGGCCCAGGGAAAGGGGCTCGGTCGCGTCCTCCTGGAACGGCTCGTGGAAGCGGCTCGGGAGCGCGGGGTGGATCGGTTTGAGTTCCGCATCCTCCCGGGAAATGTCGCGATGCTCCGCCTCCTCGAGGAGCACACCTCTGACAATCCACCCGAGGTGGACGAGGACTCGCTCTGCATCACCGTGCCCCTGGCGGCCACTCCCCGCCGCAAATGGAATCTGTTGCTCCTGCTGCTCTCGCTCGCCGCCCGGGGGGCGCAGAGCATGCTCGGGTCCGAAACACCCGCCCCACCAGACGAGCGCTAGGGGGGCTCCCGGAACACTCCACTCCTGGCGGTATCATGGGGCCGGGCGCTGCGAGGCGACACACCTTCCGCGCCCCTTCCTCTCAGGAGAAACCCCATGCCGCATTCCCACCGAGTTCCCTCGGGAGTCCGCCGCTCCGCGCTCTCCCTGGCCGGATGGCTCGCTGTTGGAGTCCTCGCCTGCGCCGGTCCACAGGGTCCCGAGGGCCCCGAGGGAAGCCCCGGGAAGGACGGCGTTCCCACGCCGGTGCGGCTCCTGGATGACAAGGTCGGACGCTGGCTCCCGGAGAACCGCACCCGGCTCAACGAGATGATCTCCTCCCTGGGCATCGCCAGCCCAACGTTCGACCCCAAGAACCGTCCCGTGGCCGTGTTCGACTGGGACAACACCGTGGTGAAGAACGACCTGGGGGACGCCACCTTCTTCTGGATGCTCCGGCACGACAAGGTGCTCCAGCCCGCGGACAAGGATTGGAGCGCCACCAGCCGCCACCTCACCCCCGAGGCCCGCTCGGCCCTCAACGCCGCCTGCGATTCCGCCGCCAACCCCGGCGAGCCCCTCCAGACGAGCACCTACGCTGACTGCGCGGACGAGCTCGTCCGCATCTACAACAACGGCCAGACGCGCGCGGGCCAGGCCGCCTGGAACAACCCCGTCACCCTGACGCTCAACACCTCCTATGCCTGGGTGGCCCAGCTCCAGGCCGGCTACACGCCGGAGGAGCTTCGCGCCTTCGCCCGCTCCGCCTACGCGGAGAACGCCTTCAACCCGCCGGGCACCACCCAGCGCGTGGGCACCACCACCGGGCTCACCTTCCATGTCCAGGTGTACGAGGAGATGGTGGACCTCATCGAGACGCTCCAGGCCAACGGCTTCGACGTCTGGGTGGTCACCGCCTCGCCCCAGTTCGTCATCGACGCCGTCTCCGAGGAGCTGGTCGGTATCAAGCCCAACCGGGTGATTGGCATCCGCACGGTGACGGACGCGCAGGGACGCGTGACGGCCCACTTCCAGGGCTGCGGAACCGTGGCCGATGGCGTGGACACGCTCATCACCTATGACCAGGGCAAGCGCTGTTGGATCAACAAGGTCATCTTCCACCAGCCCGCGGAGCAGCAGCTGCTCCGCACGCCGGACGAGCACGCGCGCCAGGTCTTCGCCGCTGGGGACTCGGACACGGACCTGTCCTTCCTCCAGGACGCCACGCACCTCAAGCTGGCCATCAACCGCAACAAGGTGCAGCTCATGTGCAACGCCTACGCGAACCACCAGGGCCGGTGGCTGGTGCAGCCCATGTTCGTCCAGCCTCGCGCCAAGGCGGCCCACTATGCCTGTACCACCTCGGTGGACGCGGCCGGACAGCCCCTCACCGACGAGGTGGGCAACCGCTTCACCCAGGACTACGAGGATCGCATCTTCGCGCTGCCTTGAGCCGCTACGGGCTCGTTCCGTCCCGACACCCTTCTGGATTCTTGCACTTGCAGACCTTCGGGGTGTTCGCTTCGGTCAATGGCTCGCAGGTATCGGCGGACTCGGGGCAATCATCGGCCGTTCTGCACATCTGCATGCACACCTTCTCGTCCGGATGGCAGAGCTCGGACTCGAGGCAGTCCTTGTCCACCGAGCACGACAGGTCGATTCCTCCCTTGCAGGCCGTCAGCGCCAGGCCCATCGCCGACAGCACGACAAGCACGCCCGTCATCCTCCGAAGCTGCATTCCCGAATTCCTCCTGAATGAGCCCTCCACCCCGAGAGCATACGCTCTTCGTGCTCCTCGGCGGACAGCTCACTCACGAAGCGCTCGGCTCAGGCAACCAGGTCGTCCACGTCCTCGGGCAACCTGAGGTGCCGGCGCACCACGGCCGTGAGCGCCGCGCTGGAGATGGGCTTGCGCACGAACTCGGAGACCCCCGACTCCAGCGCGCGTTTCTCGAGGTCCGGCGCCTTGCCGCCCGTGAGCAGCACGAGCGGCACGTGGCTCACCTCGTGCCGTTTGTCCGAGCGCACCTCGCGCACGAAGTCCAGGCCATTCATCCCCGGCATGTTGAAGTCCGCGATGACGAGGTCCACGGCGTTCGCGCCCAGCAACTTCAATCCCCGATCGGAACGGTCCGCATCGAGGAACTCCACCTGCTTCAACTTCATCAAGTAGACCTTGATGATGTGCCGGATGGTGTCGCTGTCATCGACGAGCAGCACGGTGCGCTTCATTGCATCCCCCTCGGCGAATCCAGCTACAAACGGAAAGCCGTGGAAGAAAGGATTCCGAAAGGTCCCGCGTGTGTCGACCCGAGGTCATTCGCCGCGGGCACCCGCTCGATCAACACTGAACACTCCAAGCGAGTGAATCCAGAATGCTGTTCAACACCCGACTGCGTTGGATCAGGCGACGAGCTCCACCCCCACAGGCAATCCGAGTTGCCGACGAACCACGCTGGCGAGCGCGTCAATGGAGACAGGCTTGCGTACGAACTCGGAGGCACCGGCCTGCAGCCCCCGGGCCTCGAGATCCGGCGCCTTGCCCCCCGTGAGCAGCACGATGGGCAGCTGTCGCATCGGCTCGCGCGCACTCGCGCGCACACGGCGCACGAATTCCAGCCCATCCATTCCGCCCGGCATATTGACGTCCGCGATGACGAGATGCACCGGATGTGTCTGCAACAGCTCCAGCCCCCTCTCGGCCCGGTCCGCATCGAGGAAATCCAGCTTCAACTTCATCAGATAGATTTTGAGGATGTGCCGAATGGTGTTGCTGTCCTCGACGAGTAGCACGGTATGTGTCACGGGAGCCCCCTCGCGCGATTCGCGTGAATTTGCTTCATTCCCCGAGTCCGGCCACCTCGCCACAGGGAGTGTCCAACGGTCGCCGTGACGACAAGGATTGAACAGACAGGGCCCACCATGATGACCCATCCCCAGACCCCCTCCATGGCACCGGAGGGTGATTGACGCCGCCTTTCATGTCTGAGTCATGGAGCGAGTCCAGGGCCCTCGCCCGTCCAGGTGGAGGGGGACACGCGGCGCGAGCGGCGGAAGTGACGCCGCAGCTCCGACAGTGACAGGGTATTGAGCACATCCCCCGCTTCCAGCCAACCCCGCCGCGCCACCCAGACACCGTGGCGCAGGTCGTCCAGGTGTTGCGCATTGTGAGAATCACTGGAGATGACGAGCTTCACCCCCGCTGCCTTCGCCCTCTGGCACGCCGAGTCCGTCAGGTCGAGCCGCTCGGGGTGCGCGTTCACCTCCAGCGCCACACCCTCCTCGCGCGCCACCTCCAGCACCCGCTCGAGGTCATACGGGTACGGGTCCCTGCTCCCAATGAGCCGCCCACTCGGGTGTCCCAGCACGTGCACGAGCCCGCTGCGCAGCGCTCGCACCATGCGCTCCGTCATCTCCTCCGAGGACATGTTGAAGCGCGAGTGCACGCTGGCCACCACACAGTCGAGCTCCGACAGCACTTCCGCGCCGAGGTCCAGCGAGCCGTCGGGGAGGATGTCCACCTCGATACCGGCGAGCAGGTGGGGACGCCCGCGCAGCTCCCGGTCCATCCAGCGGATGGTGTCGAGGTGCTCGCGCAGGCGCTCTTCGTCCAGGCCCAGGGGGCGCGAGCGCGAGTGGTCCGTGATGGCCAGGTAGCTCCGTCCGAACCCCCTCGCGGCCGAGGCCAGCTCCAGCAGCGAGCTGGACGCGTCCGCCGAGGCCTCCGAGTGCACGTGCAGATCTCCGCGCAGGTCCTCCTCCTCGATGAGGGTGGGGAGCCGGCCGGCCTCCGCGGCCTCCAGCTCGCCCAGGCCCTCGCGCAGCTCGGGGGGAATCCACGGCAGGCCCACGGCGCGGAAGACGTCCTCCTCGCGCTCTCCGGCAATGCGGCGACCCTTCGCGTCGAAGACACCGTACTCGCTGACCTTGAGCCCCCTGTGCAGCGCGCGCGTGCGCAGGGCGATGTTGTGGGCCTTGCTGCCGGTGAAGTAGTGGAGCGCGGCCCCAAAGGACTCGGGCGGGAGGACGCGCAGGTCTACCTGTAAGCCCACGCTCAGGCGCGCCGTGCTCTTCGTGGGCCCCTGGGCGAGCAGCGTGGTCACTCCGGGCAGCTTCGGGAAGGCGCTCACCACGCGCTCGGGGTCCGTCGAGGACACGAGCAGATCCAAGTCCCCCACCGTCTCCTTGTGACGCCGCAGGCTGCCGGCGGCGATGGCCTGCTTCACGCCTGGAATCGCGCGCAGGCGCGCCACGAGATCCTCGGCGTAGGGAAGGGCTCGGTGGAGGGGAACGCGCCCCTGACGGGAGCGGTGACGCGCCACCGCCGAGACGATGGCCTCCGCGCGTTTGGCGCCCATGCGAGGCAGCGTGGCCAGACGGCCGCTGAGCGCGGCCTCCTCGAGCGCGTCCACGGAGGTGAGGCCCAGCTCCTTCCACACGAGCGCGGCTGTCTTCGGGCCCACGCTCTCGATGCGCAGCAGCTCCATGACGCCTGGGGGAACCTTGCCGCGCAGGCGCTCGAGCACGTCACAGGTGCCCGACTCGACGAATTGGGCGATGCGCTCCGCGGTGTGGACTCCCACGCCGGGCAGGCTGCCGAGCTCTCCCTTGTGCACCAGCTCGGAGATGGGGACAGGAAGCGTGTCCACCACCTGCGCTGCCCGTCGGTAGGCGCGGACCTTGAAGGGATTCTCGTTCGTGAGCTCCAGGAGGTCGGCGATCTCCCCGAGCATGGCCACGACCTCGGCGTTCTCCATGGTGCGCTCCCCTGCGGTGGACCCTCCGACTCAATGTCAGTCGGTCCATGCAGCAGGGGAACTCGCGCGAACGATGAAGCAGCCAGACCCAGGAGCGCTCACTTCCCCCGGTGCTGGAGGCGATCCAGCTCGGCCTGGAGTTGCGCCAGACGGCGCTCCACCTCTTCCCGACGCCGGGCCTCTTCCTCTCGCCGCCGGGCCTCTTCCTCTCGCCGCTGGGTTTCCTCCGCCAACCGTCGTGCCTCCTCATCCGCACGCCGCTGCACCGCCTCTAGCTTCTCCTGCAGCCGAACCACCAGCTCCGCCGACTCCAGCAGCAGCGCGTTACCCGCCCACAACTGCAACTCCTCCCCCACTACCTCGAACTCCAACCCCAACACCTCCGAGGTGTAGCGACCCTGCTTCGCATCCACCCGCTCGTACTGCTTCGCCCCGGGCTCCGGCAGTCGGTAGACTTCCAGCCGCTGCCGGGACCGGTCGTAGATGAAGTACTCGGGGATGCCCACCCGGGCATAGCGCTCGACGTTGTACTCGGCGTCCTTCTTCCGATCGCCGCCCACGTGCACTTCCATCACCCAGTCCAGCCCCCTGCCCTCGTGGCTCACCACCCACTTGTCCCGCGCGTGCTGCTCCACCTCCAGCACCGCCAACAGGTCCGGAGCGAAACGCCGTTCGCCCGGGTAGTACACGGGTAGCTCCGCGCCCAGGTACACCTTGCGTCGCTGATGGCGGAAGTAGCCACGCAGCACGTCCAACGTGCGCACCTTGGCCTGGAAGTGCCGGTCGCCCTCCGGCATGGCCATCTCGTCCCACGTCACCTCCCCGGGCAGTGACTCCACCACCCGAGCCCTCTCCTCCGGCCCCATCGCCTCCCACTCCTCTTGTGTGGGCGCCCGGGGAAAGGCGTCCTCACCCTCATTCGTGTGCCGTCCCATGCCCTCAAGCCTGCGACGGGTGACCTCTTGGGTCAATCTCCCCGAGGCGACTTCTCAGCAAGGAGCGGGCCGAGTGGACAAAAGGACTGGCCCCGAGTGCACGGAGGCCAGACGGCTCACGCACCACTGCTCATGCGATGGAGGGGCGTCCCATTCCGCGGATGCACGCCGTCATGCTCCCTCTCCCCCTGGGAGAGGGCGGGGGGTGAGGGTAGTCGTCACCCGCGTGCACCCATCGGCCTGGTTCGCATCGGCTCACGCGGTTGCAGACAGTCTCATTGAGGCGCGCTCTGGGTCCCCGTTCTCGTGTTGGAAACACGGGAAGGGAATACCCTCACCCTAGCCCTCTCCCAGAGGGAGAGGGGACATCCACGGACACTCCTCTGGAGGCACTGATGCCGGACCTCCAGAGGGTTGAAGGCAACTCCCGCGGCTCAGCCCGCGCGGAAGCGCGTGTCGAAGCGGTTGGCTCCCGGCTCACGCTTCACACCGTGCGTCGTGTTCGCCGCCAGGTGCTCCAGCACCTTGAACACCGTCTCCACCTCGTCCGGCGCTCCCACGGTCGTGGCCATCTCCTCCGCGGTGTGGCCCTTCGCCTTGTCCTCGCGCAGCTTCGCCAGCACCTTGCGCTGCAGCTCCAGCACCACGCCCGCCGCCTTCTTCCCCGCCTCCACGCCCGGCTGGTGGTACGCGTTGATGTTCACCAGCGTCGCGTAGAAGCCCACCGCCCGCTCGTACAGCGCGATCAGCGCCCCCAGCGTCCGCGCGCTCACGTCCGGCACCGTGAGCGTCATCGACTCGCGGCCCTTCTCGAACAGCGCCTTGCGCGTGCCCAGGAAGAAGCCCAGCAGGTAGTCCCCGCTCGTGATGTCCGGCTCCACCTGCATCGACGCGCCGTCCCGGTCCTTCAGCACCTCCAAGAACGTAGCGAAGAAGTTGTTCACGCCCTCGCGCAGCTGCTGCACGTACGCGTGCTGGTCCGTGGAGCCCTTGTTGCCGTAGACGGCGATGCCCTGGTTCACCACCTTGCCGTCCAGGTCCTTCTCCTTGCCCAGCGACTCCATCACGAGCTGCTGGAGGTAGCGCGACAGCAGCATCAGCCGATCCTTGTACGGCAGGATGACCATGTCCTTCGCGCCGCGCCCGTTGCCCGCGTGGAACCACATGAGCGCCATCAGCGCCGCCGGGTTGCGCAGCGCGTCCCGCTCGCGCGTCGCCACGTCCATGTCCCGCGCGCCCGCCAGCATCCCGTCAATGTCCAGCCCCTGCAGCCGCGCCGGCAACAGGCCCACCGCCGACAGCACCGACGTGCGCCCACCAACCCAGTCCCACATGGGGAACGTCTTCAGCCAGTTCCCCTTCTTCGTGTAGCGGTCCAGCTCGCTGTCCGCCCCCGTCACCGCCACCGCGTGCCGGCCAAAGTCCAGGCCCTTCTGCTGATACGCGCGCTCGGCCTCCACCATGCCGTTGCGCGTCTCCTTCGTACCGCCCGACTTGCTGATGACCACCGTGAGCGTCTCGGCGAGCTTGTCCCCGAGCTGCGCCAGCACCCGGTCCATCCCGTCCGGATCCGTGTTGTCGAAGAAGAACACCTGCATCCGGTCCGCCGCCGTGCCGAGCGCGTCCGCCACGAGCTGCGGCCCCAGCGCCGAGCCGCCAATGCCCACCAGCAGCACGCGGGTGAAGCGGTCCGCCTTCGGGGGCTTCACGCGGCCGGCGTGCACGTCATCCGCGAAGGAGCGCACCGCCGCCACCGTGTCCTGGACCTCCTTCGTGATGCCCGGCTCCGGCGCGCGCTCGGGGGCTCGCAGCCAGTAGTGCCCCACCATCCGCTTCTCGTCGGGGTTGGCGATGGCCCCCTTCTCCAGGGCCTCCATCGCGTCGAAGGCCTTCTCCATCGGGCCGCGCATCCGCTCGAAGAAGTCATCGGCGAAGTTCATCCGCGACACATCGAGCGTCAGCCCGACCGACTCCACCCCACACAGGTACTTCTTGTAGCGCTCCCACAGTTGGCGCTCGCTCATCTCGTCTCCTTCTTCTGGAGTTCCTTGTGCCGCCCGTTCCTACCGCCATGCCGAGGGCGGGGAAATGGGTTTGATGCGCGCCGCGACCGGGGAATGACACTCAGCTTGATACACGCGCGGGCTCCACCCCATCATCCCCCCGCCATGAGCCAACCCTGGATGCTCGAGACGCCCGCTCCGCCCGCCGACCTGCGCATTCCCTACGGTGATGGCACCTACCAGTTCGGAGACCTGCGCCTACCTCCCGGAGAGGGTCCGCACCCGGTCGTCGTCGTGGTGCACGGCGGCTTCTGGCGGGCGAAGTATGACCTCGAGCACGTGGGCCACCTGTGCGCGGATTTGACGCAGCGGGGCTACGCCACCTGGAGCCTCGAATACCGGCGCGTGGGCCACCCCGGCGGAGGATGGACGGGAACCTTCGAGGACGTGGCTCGGGGAACGGACCATCTCCGCGCCCTGGCGGACAGGTACCCGCTGGACCTGAAGCGCGTCGTCGTCCTGGGGCACTCGGCCGGGGGACACCTGGCGCTGTGGCTCGCGGGGCGCGGACGGTTGAAGCCGGGACAGCCCCTGTATGTCGAGAAGCCCTTCGCGCTGCGCGGCGCGGTGTCGCTCGCGGGCGTGGTGGACCTGGAGCGCGCCTTCGCCCTGCGCCTCGGGGATGGCATCGTCGAGTCGTTCCTCGGCGGCACTCCCGAGCAGGTCCCTGAGCGTTATGCGCTCGCGTCACCCGCCGCGCTGCTGCCGCTCGGGGTGAAGCAGGTGCTGGTGCATGGAGCCGAGGACACCACCGTCCCCATCAGCCTCAGCGCCGGGTACCACGCCCGGGCCTCCGCGCTCGGGGACCCCGTTCAGCTCGTGAGCCTGCCGGGCGCGGAGCACTTCGAGGTCATCGACCCGCGTGCCAAAGAGTGGCCGCAGATCGTCGAGGCGGTGGCTTCCCTCTTGTGAGCGAGCTCAGATCGACCCGAGCAGCGCGGAGAGCTCGCGCACCCAATCGACACGCTCGAAGTTTCCGTGGTTCATGAGTAGCGAGCGATACGAGTCGCGCGAGGAGAAGCGCCGATCGACCTCGATCAGCACGCCGGTGTCCTGGACGCGCGGAACGAAGGACAGCTCCAGTTCGTTGATGCGTCTCGCGTAGGACCCGTGCTGCGGCCGGAACTCAATCTCCTGGTAGAAGCCGGCGGTCGACTGGAACCCCTTCCCGCGCAGGGTGCCCTTCTCGACATCCGCGGACACCATCCGGAAGCCCAGCTCCTCGAGCGCCGAGAGGATGCGCTGCATGGGAGGCGTGGGCTCCACGATGAGCGCGTCGCGGTCGGTCGAGTCGACGCCATTGTCGATCTCCAGTCCCGTGTCCAGCCACACCTTCGCCCCACGCCCGTGGTGCGGCCGGGAGTGGGTGTACGACAGCTTCGAGGAGCTCCAGTCCTGGGACGAGAGCGCCGTCACCGGCGTTTCGAGGTGGACGTACATCTCGAAGGGGATGGAGAGGCGCTCGTTCTCCCCGACGCGGAAGTCGCGGGCGAGGGGCGCGCGCGAAATGACGAAGTTCTGCCTGTACTCACTGTCGCCCGACTCCACCTCCACCTGCGTCATGAGGAAGAGCGAGACCTCCTCAATCTCCTGCGGCACCGCGCCTCCGGTGATGTGCACCTCGCCGCGAAGCGTACCTCCCGGCACCACGCGGTCATTGACCAGCCTGGTGTCGACCTGCGCCGAACCAGCCCCCATGCTCGCCAACAACTTCTTGAACATACCTGCCCTCCGATTGGGCCCAGGCCTTATCGCCGGAGCACACACGAGACACCTGTTCCTAGACCAGGGTCGCTGGTTCCAGGCACAGATAATCTCGATGGATTCCTTCGACCCAGACTGAGGATGCAGGGAATGAAATACCCTCACCCCGACCCTCTCCCAGAGGGAGAGGGAGTGGGAGTGGCAAGGAGTGGCGTCCGTTAGAAGCCTCGCATCCAGCCTCCGTCGATGACGATCGACTGGCCCGTGATGTAGCCCGCCTGCTCCGAGGCCAGGAATGACACCAGCGCCCCCAGCTCCTCGGGCTTGCCCAGCCGGCGCGCTGGAATCGCCGAGGTGATCTTGTCCTCGGGCACGCCCAGCTCCTTGAGCCGCTCCGTCGCGTGGTAGCCCGGCAGGACGCCGTTGATGGTGACGCCGTGCTCCGCCACCTCGTTGCTCACCGTCTTCACCAGCCCCAGCAGCCCCGCGCGCAATCCGTTGGAGATGGTCAGCAGCGGCATCGCCTCGCGCGCAGCCACAGACGTCACCAGGATGATACGCCCCCAGCGCCGATCCTTCATCCCCGGCAGCGCCGCCTGGAGTCCTTCCACCACGCTCATCCACAGGCTCTGGAAGCCCTCCTGCCACTGCTCCGCGGTGAGCTTCTCGATGCTGCCCTTCGGCGGCCCTCCCGTGTTCGCCACCAGGATGTCCACCCCACCCATGGCCCCGATGACCTTCTCCACCAGCTCCTTCGTCGTGCCCGGCTTCGTCAGGTCCGCCGTCACGGCGAGCGCCGCGCCCATCTTCCGGGCGGCCTCGCGGATGCGGCCCTCGTCGCGCGAGCAGATGGCCACCTGCGCGCCCTCCTTCACCAGCTGCGAGGCGATGGCATACCCCAGTCCACTCGAGGCGCCCAGCACCAGCGCCCGCCTACCTCTCAAGCCCAAATCCATCTGAATGCTCCTTCACGAAGGGCACCAGCCGCTCGTGGATGAGCGTGCGGGCCCGGTTCATGTCCACGTCTTCCGCTCGCGTGAGGCCCTCGCTCAGCTCGGCCACGATACCGCTCGCGAGCGCACCCACCTCGTACGCCAGACGGTACGGCACCCGGCTGAAGCTCACCAGCGAGTAGCGGCTGATGAACTCGCCCGGGAAGGCGTTGAGCAGCGCCTTCTCCACCGCCTTCTCCAGCAGGAAGCGCGGGTCCGCCGTCTTGTCCCGCATCTCCACGAAGTTCTCCACCGCCATGTCCGCGATGGCATCCGCGTTCGTCTTGCGCCGCCGGAAGAACTCCTCGAAAGCCTCCGCCCACCGCGTGTGCCGCCCCAGGCACGCGTCCAGCACCACGCAGTCCTCGAAGCCGCAGTTCATCCCCTGCCCGAAGAACGGCACGATGGCGTGCGCCGCGTCTCCCAGCAGCAACGTCTTGCCGCCCACGTGCCACGGTGCGCTCTTCACCGTCACCATCGTCCCCGTGGGGTGGTGGAAGAAGTCGTGCACCAGGTCGGGAATCAGCGGCAGCGCGTCCGGGAACTGCTCCTGGAAGAAGGCCACCACCTTCGAAGGCGAGTCCAAGGACTCGAAGCTCACCGGGCCCTGGAAGGGCAGGAAGAGCGTGCAGGTGAAGCTGCCGTCCTCGTTCGGCAGGGCAATCAGCATGTACGAGCCCCGCGGCCAGATGTGCAGCGCGTGCTTCTCCATGCGGAAGGCGCCACCCGGACCCGCGGGTATCGTCAGTTCCTTGTAACCGTGGCCGAGGTGCTCCTGCGTCGTCGTGTGGCCCGGGAGCCGCTCCACCTCGTGCCGCACCGCCGAGCCCGAGCCGTCCGTGCCGAACACCACCGGAGTGCGCACCTCGCGCGTGGTACCGCTCGGCTCGTCCAGCACGGAGAGCGTGCCCGTCTCGACGTCCAGGTGCTGCACGCGCTGCTTGAACCCAATGCGCACCCGGCCCGTGCCCTCCGCGTTCGTCATGAGGAACGCGTTCAGCCACGCACGCGACAGGCTGTTGATGTGCTGGGACTCGTCCTTGCCGTAGGCCTGGAAGGCCAGCGCTCCCGAGACGGGGTGAATCATCCGCCCGCGCATGGGAATGGCGTGGCGCAGCGCCTCCTCTTCCAGCCCCACCTGCCGCAGGGCGTGCAGCCCTCGGGTGGAGATGGCGAGGTTGATGGAGCGGCCCGCGCCAATGGACTCGCGCCGCATGTCCGGGCGCCGCTCCAGGACGTCCACCTGGAAGCCGCGCCTCGCCAGGTACATCGACAGGAGCGAGCCCACCAGGCCCGCTCCCACCACCGTCACACGCTCCGTCCGCTCAATCTCGTGCATGCCTTTCGAGTACCCCCACGAATCGGTATACGTCATGGAAGCTGTTGTAGAGAGGCGCTGGCGCGGCGCGGATGATGTCCGGTGAACGGAAGTCGCAGTGAACTCCGGCCGAATTGAGCTTCTCCAACAGGCGCCGCGGATCCTTGCTGAAGCGCAGCGAGAGCTGGGCGCCCCGCTGCTTCGGGTCGCGCGGCGTGGTGATGCGCACGACTCCGGGCGGGAGCCGATCCAGCAGGAACTCCAGGTAGGCGGTGAGCCGATCGCTCTTGCGGCGCAGCGCGGGCATCGTCGCGCGGTCGAACAGCTCCAGGGACGCACGCAGGGCCGCGAGCTGGAAGATGGGTGGGTTGGACAACAGCCAGCCCTCGGCGCCCGGAATGGGCTCGAAGTCGGGCCCCATCTGGAAGCGCGTCTGCTTGTCGTGGCCCCACCAGCCCGCGAAGCGCGGCAGCGCCTTGTTGTGCGCGTGGCGCTCGTGGACGAACACACCACCGAGCGTGCCCGGGCCACCGTTGAGGTACTTGTACGAGCACCACACGGCGAAGTCCGGCCCGTCGTCGTGCAGCGAGAGCTGGAGGTTGCCGGCCCCGTGCGCCAGGTCGAACCCCACCCGGCAGCCCTGCTTGTGCGCGGCTCGGGTGATGGCGGCCATGTCGAACGCCTGGCCGGTGAGGTAGTTCACGTTGCCGAGCAGCACCAGGGCGATCTCCCGCCCGTGCCGCTCGATGGTGTCGAGGATGTCCTCCGTACGAAGCGTCTCCTCGCCCTCGCGCGGAGCGAGGCGGAGGATGTCCTTGTCCGGGTCGTAGCCGTGGAAGCGCACCTGCGAAGCCACCGCGTACTGATCCGAGGGGAAGGCGCCGGCCTCCATGAGGATCTTCGGGCGCTCGCGCGTGGGCTGGTAGAAGGACACCATCATCAGGTGCAGGTTCACCGACAGGGTGTTCATCACCACGACTTCGATGGGGTGCGCGCCCACCAGCCGGGCCGTCTGCTCGGTGAGCATCTCGTGGTAGGGCATCCACGGACGCGTCCCGCGGAAGTGTCCCTCCACGCCCAGCTTCTCCCAGTCCTCCAGGGCCTCCAGGACGTAGGTCTTCGCCTTGCGCGGCTGGAGCCCCAGCGAGTTGCCCACGAAGTAGATGGCGGGCTCGCCATCATGGACGGGGAAGAGGAACTCCTCACGGAAGGAACGGAGCGAATCCTCCGCGTCCATCCGCCGGGCAAACTCCTCACTGGCCTCGAACCGCACGACTTCACTGCTCATCTACTTGAACTCCTCGGACGAACGCCCGAGCCACTCGAGCGCGTTACGCCACAACAGTCTTTCCCGGGTGGCGGCATCGAAGTCCACCAGAGACTCCACCAATGCGCCCGGCCGGTCCTCGCCGAGCGGGAACGGATAGTCACTGCCCAGGGCCACCTTCTCCGGGCCGAACAGCCGCACGATGAAGCGCAGCATGTCCGGGTCATGCACCAGCGAGTCCACCCAGAAGCGGCCCAGGTAGTCGCGAGGCGACACGGGGTTGTCCACCGCCACCAGGTCCGGCCGCACCTGGAAGCCGTGCTCGATACGGCCGAAGGTTCCCGGGAAGGCGCCACCGCCGTGCGCGAAGGCGAGCCGCAGCTTCGGCAGCTTCTCCAGCGTGCCGGAGAAGAGGAGCGAGCAGATGGCCAGTGCCACCTCGGCGGGCATGCCCACGAGCCACGGCATCCAGTACTTCTTCATCCGCGCCTCGCCCAGCATGTCCCAGGGGTGGACGAAGATGGCGGCGCCCAGGTCCGCGGCGGCCTCGAAGAAGGGGAACAGCTCCGGCTCTCCCAGGTTGAGGCCGTTGACGTGCGAGCCCACCTGCACGCCCGCCATCCCCAGCTCGCGCATGCAGCGCTCCAGCTCGCGCACGGCGAGCTCCGGGGACTGTAGGGGCACCGTGCCCAGGCCCACGAAGCGCTTGGGGTGCGCCCGCACCACCGAGGCGAGCTGGTCATTGAGGAAGCGCGACAGGTCCAGCCCGTGCTCCGGCTTCGCCCAGTAGCCGAACATCACTGGCACCGTGGACAGCACCTGCACGCTGACGCCGCACGCATCGCACTCCTCGATGCGCTTCACCGGATCCCAGCAGTTGCTCTCGATTTCGCGGAAGAACTTCCCGTCATCGCGCACCATCCGTGCCCGGCACGGCGCGTGGTGCTCCAGCGTCATGAAGCCGCCGTAGCCGTAACGCTCGGCGAAGCGTGGCAGCTCGGGCGGCAGCAGGTGGGTGTGGATGTCGATCTTCATGACGCACGCTTTTCCCGCGTCATCTGGAAGCCGCACTGCTTGCAGGTGCAGTGCTCGGGGTTGCCGTAGAAGCGGTCGAAGATGGGCGGGAGCTGGGTGACGATGTTGGTGACCTGGAGGTACTCGTCATACAGCTTGTGGTTGCACTTGGGGCAGTACCAGGCGAACCCGTCCAGCTCGCCCTCGCGCCGCTTGCGCTCGATGACCAGGCCCACCGTCCCCGCCGGCCGCTGCGGTGAGTGCGGCACCTTCGGCGGCAGGAGGAAGATCTCCCCCTCGCGGATGGGGATGTCCTGGGGCTTGCCGTCCTCGATGACCCGCAGGGTGATGTCCCCCTCCACCTGGTAGAAGAACTCCTCGCTCTCGTCGATGTGGAAGTCGGTGCGCGAGTTAGGCCCACCCACCACCATCACAATGAAGTCACGGTCCTGCCACACCATCTGGTTGCCCACGGGGGGCTTGAGCAGGTGGCGGTGCTCGTCAATCCACTTCTTGAAATTGAGAGGCTGCAGTCGGCTCATCTCAGTCCCCAATGGTGGCGATGCACTTCAGTTCGATGGCGATGGGCGTGGGCAATGCGGTGATTCCGAGCGTCGTGCGGCACGGCGGTGTGGGGACATCCTTGAAGTACTCGGCCCACAGGCGGTTGTACGTGGGGAAGTCCTTCTTCATGTCCGTGAGGTACACCGTCACGTCCACCAGCCTGTCCCACGAAGAGCCCGCCTCCTCCAGGATGTAGCGCACGTTGCGGAACACCGAGTGGCACTGCGTCTCGAGGTCGTAGGAGACGATGTTCCCCTGAGCGTCCAGCTCGACGCCGGGGATCTTCTTGCTCCCCCGCTCGCGCGGCCCCACGCCGGAGAGGAACAGCAGGTTGCCCACGCGCCGGGCGTGGGGATAGAGGCCCACTGGCTCTGGGGCCTTCTGGGAATCGACTCGCTCGGAATGGCTCATAGCTTCACGCACACGTTCTTGGGCTCGGTGAAGAAGCGCAGCGCGTCCCAGCCTCCCTCCCGGCCCACGCCCGAGTCCTTCACTCCGCCAAACGGCGTGCGCAGGTCTCGCAACATCCAGCAGTTCACCCAGACGATGCCGCTCTCCAGCTTCGCCGCGAAGCGGTGCGCCCGGCTCACGTCTCGCGTCCACACGCTCGCCGCCAGCCCGTAGCGCGTGCTGTTGGCCCAGGCGAGCACCTCCTCCTCTTTCTCGAAGGGGGTAAGCGTGGCCACCGGGCCGAAGATCTCTTCCTGGTTGGTGCGGCACGCGTGGTCCAGGCCCTCGATGAGCGTGGGCTCCACGAACCAGCCGCCCTGGCAGCGACCCGGCACCTGTGCGCGCTTGCCTCCGGTAAGGACGCGGCCTCCCTCCTGCCGGGCCAGGTCGATGTAGCCCATCACCTTCTCGAAGTGCTGCGGGGACACCAGTGCTCCCTGCTCCGTCCCCGGCTCCAGCGGGTCGCCTACCTTCAGCGCCCGCGTGCGTGCCACCAGCGCCTCCTTGAAGCGCTCGTAGATGGGGGCCTGCACGAAGATGCGCGAGCCGCAGAGGCAGATCTGCCCCTGGTTGGAGAAGGATGAGCGCACCGTCGTGGCCAACGCCTCGTCGAAGTCGCAGTCGGCGAAGATGACGTTGGGGTTCTTGCCCCCCATCTCCAGCGAGAGCTTCTTGAAGAGCGGCGCGGCGGTACGAGCGATCTCCGCGCCCGTGCGCGTGCTGCCGGTGAAGGAGATGGCGCTGATCTCCGGATGGCTGCTCATCGCGGCGCCCACCTTGGCGCCGTAGCCATGGACGATGTTGAGCACCCCCGGAGGCAGCCCCACCTCGCGACACACCTGCGCGAGCAGGTACGCCGTCATCGGCGTCACCTCGGAGGGCTTGGCCACCACGCAGTTCCCGATGGCCAGCGCGGGGGCGATCTTCCAAGAGAGCAGGTACAGCGGCAGGTTCCACGGGGAGATGCACCCCACCACGCCCAGCGGCGTGCGCAGGGTGTAGTTGAGCGCCCCGCCATCCGTGACGTGCGCCTCCGAGGAGAACTGCGTCACCGCGTCCGCGAAGAACTCGAAGTTGAGGATGCTCCGGGGGATGTCCACGGTGGACGCCACCCCCAGCGGCTTGCCGGTGTCGATGGCCTCGGCACGGGCGAAGGCTTCCATTCGGGAGCGAATCGCGTCCGCGACGCGGCGCAGCAATCGTGCCCGCTCGGTCGCCGGGGTGGCGGCCCAGGCCGGGAAGGCCTTCCGGGCTGCTTCCACGGCGCGCCGGATGTCCGCCTCGTCCGAGTCGGGAACCCGGGTAGAGGGCTCCCCCGTAGCGGGATCGGGCTTGTCGAACCAGACCTGCGAGCTCGGCGGTACCAGCTCCCCACCGATATAGTTGAGGACCTTCTCCACGCGCGAATCCTCCTCTCGGGCCAGCCGGGCGCCGGAATAGCACGGCCCCCGGTCACGGTCACCCCAGGAGGAAACCCGTGACGTTCACTTCTGGAGTCCCACGGCGCGCTCGTCAGGCCGCGGAGCTCTCTCCGCCCAGGGCGAAGCGTTCGCGCTCGAAGAAGGCCTGGCCCGCCACGCCCCGCAGACGCTCGGGGAGCGGCGCGTTGTCGCGGTTGTTGAGATTCACGACGAAGCACTCGCCGGGCAGCGTGAGCAGCTGGGAGAGCTGCCGGATGAGCTCCGAGTTGGCTTCGTCCATGTTCCAGCCCCCGCTGAACTCAATCCCGAGCACGTAGAGGGGCCGCTCCGGGAAGTGCTTCACCGACTTGCGCACCATCCACGCCTTCTTCACCCGCGGGTAGCCACCCAGCAGCTGCGCGACCACCATTTGCAGCTCCGCCTCCGTCAGGCCATGCGGCTCGAACGTGTCACTCTTGCGCAACGAGTCACGCTCCTCCTTCGACTCGTGCATCGTCCGTGCCCAGGTCTCGCCACGGGTACGCCAGGCGCGCGCCTCCTCCTCGCGGCCATGCGCCTCGAGCCAATGCATGGCGTGCTCGCATGCAGGGAGGATGGCGTCGGTATCGCGCTTCATCGCCTCCTCCAGATGACCGAGCCCCGCTTCCTCTCCGCGCGCCAGCAGCAACCGGCCCAACGCGAAGTGTGCGCTGACATGGCCGGGTGAACGTTCGAGCAGCCGCCGGAAGAGGGGCAGGGCGGCCTCGGCATCACGGTAGTCCTCGGTCAACGAGGCACGCTCCCACTCCTCCTCCAACGAGAGCGGCGCCTCGGGGCTGCGCGACTCCAACTCCGCGAGCCGCTTGCGGCCCTCCTGCGCGCGGCCGTAGGCCTGCGTCCACTTCTCCGTCACGGATGCGCGCCAGCCACCATCCAGCTCCGCGGCGAAGGTAGGCAGCGCGGCTCCCAGCAGCGTCTCTGCCGCGCTCCGCTCGAGCCGTCCAGGCAAGCGTGGCTCCTCGCCCAGCGCGCAAACCCGGTCACGCAGGCAGGGGTGCGTATCCGTGCTATCGGTGCTACGCGCCAGCCCCCTGTCGAGCCACTTCCGCGCCAGCGTTGGCTCCAGCTCGCTCTTGAGCGCCGCCGCCATCTCCGAGTGGGGCCGGGCCGGCTCCGGCTCGCGCGTGGCGCGCTCGTTCATCAAGGACCAGAAGCGCTCCTCGAGCTGTGCGTGCCGCAGCTCCCCCGCCACCAGCGCATCGGCGGCCGTGGCACGTCCCACCACGTCGGCCGAGGCACGATCCGCCTCGTACTCATTGGAGCGCGCGAGAACGAAGGAGTAGGCCGCGTAGAAGGGCGCGTACCAGCGGAAGAAGCGGGTGAAGATGGCCACGCCCCACCCCTCCTGTTGCTCGAGCGTCTCGTGCACCTGGCCCCACGTGCGGCGCACCCGGTACACCCACGCGCTCGTGCGACCGTGAGCCCCGGAGAGGTGGCCGAACTCGTGCGCGAGCACCGCGCGGAAGTGCTCGGGCGAGAGCGCCTGCATCAGCGGCAGCCCCAGCACCAGGTAGTTCTTCGTCGGCCCCAGCAACCCGAAGCGCGGCAGTTGAACGATGGCCGCGTTGAACTCGTCATTGAGGAGCAGCGTGTGGATGACGGGGCCCCCGAGCTTCTGGCGCACCGCTTCCACCTCCGCCCAGAGCGCCTCCGTCTCCGGCCCGCGCGGCAGCTCCCGTCCCTCCGGTGGGGACAGTCGAACCCAGAGCGCCTTGCCCACAGCCCCCACGAGAAGGAGCAGGGGAAGGCCCACCTTCAACGCGGTGATGATGTTGCGGCCGTGACTCGCCAGCAGCGCCAGTCCACCAATGATGCCCAACAGGAAGAGCAGACCGGTGAGCAGGTAGGCGTAGCCGAGCGCGCCCAGCAGCACCACCCGCAGCTTGTAGGCACCCGGGGAGCGAGCCGCCACGCGCTCAAGCCTGGCAACCTCTGCATCAAACTTCTCGCGGGAGAATTCCATTCACGGCCAATCTACCGCTTCCGTCGGTACACCGTCTCCACCGCCCGGGTCTCCTGACCCTCGGGCGAGATGTTGTAGTGGGTGATGATCAGCTGCTCCGGCGCGGGCTGCTGGATGTCGGTCCGCCAGCCCCAGGGCGGGCCAGACGGAGCTTCATAGCTGCCCAGGACGCCGTAGCCCCGGCCGTCGTTCGGGCCCTTCGAGAACATGATGCCCGTGCCGGTGTGGAAGGTATCGACCCAGGCCATCTCGAAGCGGTCCGGGTCAAGGTGGTAGCCATAGATGGCCATTCCCGCGAGCGGCTTGCCCTGGAACGTGCCCTCGTACTCATGCACCACAAACCGTCCCCCCAGCACGGGGCGGATGGTGCTCCGCCAGGGAGACTCGTCCGCGAGCTTGTCCGCCTCGAACCACGTCCGCGTCACGCCCTCCCACTCCCCCACGAGCTGGCCCAACCGGTGGTGAAGGCCGCCCTCCTGCCTGGACTCCTCGAACGAACGGCGCGTCATGTGAGAGCCTCCTCTGGACCCTGGGGGGGTGAACCCTGGTCGCCTGGAGAGTAGCCTGCCGACAAGGATAAAAGACGTACGGGGGGCGAAAAAACCCTGTGACTCCCAGGTGCACCCCTCCCCGCCCGCGCCTGCCGTAGAGTTCATGCCGGAAAACCGCTGGTGGAGAGCTCCGCCCCCCAGCAGGGAGATGATCGATGTTCTCGAAATTGACGCTGGGACAGCAGTTCGCGCTCACCTTCATCCTGATGGCGGTGTTGCTCGGGACCTTCATCACCCGGACCACCCAGCGCACCAACGACTTCACGACCTCCGTCGCCGACGTGAAGCGGAGCAATGAAACCCTCAACGGGCTCGAGCACATCCTCGCCCAGGTCAACGGCTCGGAGACGGCGCACCGCGGGTACTTCTTCACCGGCAACGCGTCCTACCTCGCGCCCCATGCCCAGGCCGAGGTCCAGCTCGAGAAGGCGTTCGCCAAGCTGCGCGTACACATCTCCGACAACCCCGAGCAGCTCAAGAGCCTGGAGGCGCTGCGGGAGCTCGCCGGGCGGGTGATGGCCCACCTGCGCTACAGCGCGGAGCTCCGCCGTACCCAGGGCGCGGAGAGCGCCCTGTCCACGCTCGACACCACCGAGGCCACCCAGCAGAGGGAGAGCCTGCGTCAGATGGTGGCGGAGATGCGCCGGGTGGAGGAGACGCTGCTCGCGGCGCGGGAGGAGACCCTCGCGAAGGACTCGCGCATGTTCAGCTGGTCCTTCGGCGTCGGCGCCGTCATGCTCATGTGCATCAGCCTGATTCTCTCCAGCGTCGTCGGCAACAACCTGAAGCACAAGCTCAACACCGCCATCTCGCAGGTGCAGGGCTCCTCGGCCGAGCTGCAGACGGCGGCCTCGCAGCAGGCCACGGGCGCGCGGGAGCAGGCCTCGGCCACCACGGAGATCTCCACCACCGTCAAGGAGCTGCTGTCCACCTCGCGGCAGATCGCCTCCAGCGCGCAGCAGGTGGCCCGCGTGGCGGACGAGACCGCGGGCGCCGCCGGCACCGGCAACGCCACGGTGCAGCAGGCCCAGGATGCCATCGACACGGTGCGCCGCCAGGTGGACGCCATCGTCAACCACATGCTGGACCTGGGCAAGCGCTCGCAGGAGATCGGCGGCATCCTGGACATCATCAACGAGCTGGCCGAGCAGACGAACATCCTCGCCATCAACGCCACCATCGAGAGTGCCGGAGCCGGTGAGCACGGCAAGCGCTTCGCCGTGGTGGCCGAGGAAATCCGCAAGCTGGCGGACCGCGTGGGTGGGGCCACCAAGGACATCCGCGTGCTCATCGATGAGATTCGGGCCGCCTCCAACACCACCATCATGGCCACCGAGGACGGCTCCAAGGCGGTGCAGAGCAGCGCGCAGCAGTTCAACGACGTGGCCGGCAACTTCCGGCGCATCGCCGAGTTGGTGCGCGCCAACCTGGACGTGGCGCGGGAAATCGAGCTGAGCACCCAGCAGCAGACGACGGCGGTGGAGCAGGTGAACACCGCCATCCTCGAGGTGGCGCAGACGGCGCGTCAGGCCGAGGGCAGCTCCACGCAGACGTTGCAGACGGCCACCCGGCTCATCGAGCTGTCCAAGCAGCTGTCCGCCATCATGGATCCGCGCGCCTCCGTGTGAGCCCGCGTCGCCCCGGCCCTTGCACTCCCGGCCGGGGCAGCGCAAAACGTGCCGTCCCCTGCTTCGGAGAAGGCGATGACGGCACGCATGCACGAAGAGCTGGCCCGGCTGCTGGATCAGGCCCGACTGGAGGCCCGCGAGATTCCCCCCCTCACCCAGCAGCACCCGGACCTCGCGCTCCCAGACGCCTACGCCATCCAGGCCGAGGGCATCCGCCTGCGCACCTCGCGCGGCGAGCGGGTGGTGGGCTTGAAGATGGGCTTCACCTCCGAGGCCAAGCGCCGGCAGATGAACCTGGACTCGCCCGTGTACGGCGTCCTCACGGACCGGATGGAAATCCCCGCCGGTGGCACCTTCCGGCTCCAGGGCTCCATCCATCCCAAGATTGAACCGGAGATCGCCTTCCGCACCTCGCGCGAGCTGCGCGGCCGCATCACCCGCGAGCAGGCGCTCGAGGCCTGCTCCAGCGTCTTCGCGGCGCTGGAGATCCTCGACTCGCGCTACGTCGGCTTCAAATACTTCTCCCTGCCGGACGTGGTGGCGGACAACTCCTCTTCTTCGCTCTTCGTCCTCGGCACCACCGAGCGTCCGCCTCGCGAGTTGGATCTGCCCCGACTCGACATGGTGCTGGAGGTGAACGGCGAGCGCGTGCAGGCGGCGCGCTCGGACGCCATCTCGGGGGACCCGGTCGTCTCCATCCTTCAGCTGTGCGAGTTGCTGGACCAGCGCGGGCTGTCCCTTCCCGCCGGCAGCGTCGTGCTCTCCGGCGCCGCCACCGCGGCACACATGCTCCACGCCGGGGACCGCGTCCGCCTCACGGTGGAGGGCCTGGGAGAAGTTACGGTTTCCGTCGAATCCTGAGTACCAGTCGTCTGGAATCGTACAGCAAAAACGTACGACCTGGACCCACACGGGGGGTGGATCCAGAGCGGCCCCTGTCCTGCAATGTATGATGTACGCCGGCCCACCCACCCTGACGGCGGACGAGTCTCAGCGTCCCATAAAGGGAGAGGAGCGCGATGCACATCATCATGCTGGGAGTTCCCCAGTCGGTCCGTGAGGAGCTGGAGCACAGGCTCCGCGAGGCAGGCGCGCGCCACGCGGTGGAGTGCCAGCTCCAGCACCCGCGCGGTCTGGAGGAGCTGCCCAAGACGCTGCCCCCGGGACTGCTGGTGCTGTGGGACGCGGGAGGGCCCCTCGAGGACACCCTCTCGCTCTGCCAACGGCTCCACACCGGCCGAGACCCCTCGCGCTCCCACCTGGTGGTGCTGACCTCCCGGGGCCCGGATGAGCTCGATGCGCTGGATCGCGCGGGCGCCGACGAGTGCATGACACCGCCAGGCGAGCGCTGGGGCACACGGCTGATCGCGCTCGAGCGGCGGCTGCGCTCCATGACGATGGCGCCCCAGGCCCTCCTGGTGGACAGCTCACATTCGGTGCGGACTCAGGCCACGCTCCAGACGCTGCTCGAGCTCACCCTGGCCGAGCCCGGCCCTGAGTTCTTTCAGAACCTGGTCAAGCAGCTCGCTCAGGCGCTCGGCGTCACCTGCGCCCTGGTGGGCGAGCTGGACGGGACGACCGTGCGCAAGCTCGCCTGCTTCAACCAGGGCGACTTCTGCGAGCTACCGCCCTACCCGCTCGCCGGCACGCCGTGCCAAATCACCGTGGATCAGACCCTCTGTCACTACCCGGACGGAGTGGCCGCGCGCTTCCCCGAAGACACCATGCTGCACGAGCAGGGCCTGCGCAGCTACCTGGGCGCCGCCTTGAGGGACTCACGCGGCAAGCCCATCGGCATCCTGGCCATCCTCAACGACAAGCCGCTCGAGGCGCGGCAGCTGGACTATGCGCTCATCAATGCCTTCGCCATCCGCGCGAGCGCCGAGGTGGAGCGCCTGCGCGCCCGCAACGAGATGGAGCGCTCGCGCGACATGCTCCAGAAGACGCTCGACGCCGTGCCGGAGCCGCTCGTGGTGAAGAACTGGGCGCACCGGTGGGTGGCCATGAACAATGCCTTCTGCCGGCTCGTGGGGCACCCCCTGGAGGAGCTCCTCGGCAAGACGGACCACGACTTTCTCCCCCCGAGCGAGGCGGATGCCTCCTGGCAACAGGACGAGCAGGTCTTCTCCACCCGGCAGCCTCAAGAGTTCGAGAGCCAGATCACCGACAGCTCCGGGCACCAACGCACGCTCATCACCCGGAAGGCGATCTTCACGGGCCTGGGGGGCAGTCCCCTGCTCATGGCCCTGAGCCGCGACGTCACCGAACACAGGCGGCTGGAGTCCCAGCTGCGGCTGGCGGATCGCATGGCCTCGGCGGGCACGCTCGCCACCAGCGTGGCGCATGAAATCAACAACCCGCTCACCTTCGTCTCCGCCAACCTCACCTTCCTGGAGGAGCAGCTCACCCAGCTGGTGGTGATGCCCGAGGCGCGCGCCGAGCTGCATGAGGTGCTCGAGGAGACGCGGGAGGGCGTGGGGCGCATCCGGGAGCTCGTCCAGGACTTGAAGTCCTTCGCGCGCGCGGACGAGGAGCACCGCGGCCCCGTGGACGTGCACCGCGTGGTGGACGGCGCGCTCCGGCTGATGCGCAGCGCCATGCGGCACCGCACCCAGGTGGTGCGCGCCTTCGGCGAGGTGCCGCACATCCACGGCAACGAGGCGCGCCTGGGTCAGGTGCTCGTCAACCTGCTGGTGAACGCGGTGCAGGCGCTGCCCGCGCGCCACCCCGACGACAACCGCATCCAGGTGTCCACGTGGCGCGAGGGGCCGCACTCCGTGGTGCTGGAGGTGGAGGACAACGGACAGGGCATGTCCGAAGAGATCCAGCGGCGCATCTTCGAGCCCTTCTTCACCACCAAGCCGGTGGGCGTGGGCACCGGCCTGGGGCTCGCCATCTGCCACAACATCGTGCAGTCCATGGGCGGGCAAATCGAAGTGCGCAGCGAGCCGGGCCAGGGCACCGCCTTCCGGCTGAGGCTCCCCGTGGATCCCTCGGCGCATACGCTGGAGAGCGAGCACGAGGCGACCTTCCCTCAGTAGTCCTCAGCGGGACGGAGCCGCGCTCCGGGGGGTGGTCTTCTTTCGGTTACGGGGTGCCGCCCGGTTCTTGTCCACGATGGCCACCAGGATGAGCACGAAGGACAGCAGCCGGATGAGGTACGCCACGAGGACTTGCTCGTTCTCGCTGTCCCTCAGGAACATCATCACGATGCGGTGCAGCGCCATCATGGCGAAGGAGGCGGCGAAGAACCCGAAGAAGCGATCGCGCGTCCTCCTCCAGAAGCGCAGGAAGAACAGCCCCGCGACGAGGCACAGGGCCGAGGTCATGCCGGAGAGGAACTCGTTCATTCGGAATCCCACACGAGGCCGAACACCAGGAGCGCGAGCGCCAGGAACCCGGACAGGTTCCGGAACAGCAGCAGATCCCGGCCGGGGATGATCATCAAGTCCACCACCAGCAGGATGTTGTTCACCGCCAGCCCCACGAAGCACAGGCTGCTCCACAGCAGCAGGGGAACACGGTTCCGGGCGTAGCCCCGCAGGAGCAGCACCGCGCAGGCGAGGCTCGTCGCCGCGCACAGCAGGAAGACCGCATCAGCCATTGTCGTCCCCCTTCTTCCGGAGCCGGAAGGCATCGGCGAAGGTCCGAATCTTGTCGACCGGCTTGGAGAAGATGAGGTTGATGACCGTCACCCGGCGCTCCGCATACGCCGTAGAGAGACCGCGCACCGCCTCGTCCAACGCCGGAGTCTCCGGGCCATAGCGATACTCGCCCGCACTGCCGTCCACGCGGGCCACGAGCCCGTCGTAGTTCAGGTCTTCCAGCCGTTCACCCGCGGAAAGGGCGGAAACCCGTAGCTCCCGAGCCACCGACTCCGCGTTCCAGGTCCTCTGCGGGTGCTGGAACAGGAGCAGGAGGATCTCCAGCTGCTCCACGGAGTCGATGTTCTCGGCGATGAGCCGCCGCACCATTTCGGGAAGATCGCCAGCCCGCAAACGTCATCCCTTTCTTTCTCCCCACCTCGAACAGCCCGCCTCGCGACGGGACGTTCCGCTACGGAAGATCAGATTGGATAGGCAGGCGCACGTGGAAGGTACTGCCCTCTCCTTCCACGCCCTGGGACTCCGCCCAGATGCGCCCACCATGTTGCTCGATGATGCCTTGGGAGATGGTCAGCCCCAAGCCGAGGCCACCATACCGTGCCCCATGGGCCTGACCGAAGCGCTCAAATATGAGCGCCAACTTTTCCGCGGGGATGCCGATGCCCCGGTCACGCACCAGCAGTGCGACCTGCCCCCCCTCCTCGGCCCAGACGCGCAGCTCCACCACGCCGCCCTGGGGCGAATAGCGGACAGCATTGGATACCAGGTTGGTCACCACCTGCTCAATGCGGCCTGGGTCGCCCCGCATGAGGAGCGTCTCAGGGGCATCCAGCCGCAGCCGGTGCTCGGAGGAGAGCGCCTGCAACCGCTCGCAGGTGGTGCGCAGCAGCGGCACCAGGTCAAACGACTCCAGTTCCAGCGACAGGCGGCCGGTGAGCAGCCGGCTCACGTCCAGCAGATCGGAGACCAGCTTGGTCATCCGGTCCACCTGCCGGTCCAGCCCCTCGAAGGCCCGGCGCGGGCCCTCCGTCAGCTCGTTGCCGAACTTTCGTTGGGCCAGGTGCACCTGCATCTTCGCCGCGGCCAGCGGAGTGCGCAGCTCGTGCGAGGCGGCGGCCAGGAAGGCGTCCTTGGCGGCGCTCGCCCGGGCCAGCTCCTCC
Source organism: Archangium minus (assembly GCF_044360475.1). Lineage (NCBI taxonomy): Bacteria > Pseudomonadati > Myxococcota > Myxococcia > Myxococcales > Archangiaceae > Archangium > Archangium minus. The sequence goes on along the minus strand of NZ_CP043494.1, from coordinate 1,031,775 downwards.
TCGGCCCGCTTCTGATCGTCGATGTCCGTGGCGGTGACAATCCACCCGGTGATGCGACCGCGCTCGTTGCGCTCGGGCACGGCGCGGCCCAGGTGCCAGCGGTAGCTCGCGTCGCGCTGGCGGCGCAGCCGGAGTTGCACCTCGAAGGGGTCGCCGGAGTCCACGGAGCGGCACCAGGCGGCGTGCACGCGCTCCCTGTCATCCGGGTGCACGACCTCCGAGCGCCATAAGTCCTCCACCGCCTCAGCGGGAAGGCCGGACAGCTCCGTCCACGCGCGGTTGCCGTACCGCAGCCGCCCGTCCGGGCCCGCGACGAACACACACAGGGGCATGGCGTCGCCCAGCAGGCGGTAGCGGTACGCGCTCTGGCGCTCCAGGGCCTCGCGCTCGCGCTGGCGCAGCAGCGCCTCCTGGCGCTTGAGCTGCTCCTCCTTCTGGAAGAGCTCCACGAAGACGGACACCTTCGAGCGCAGAATCTCCGGAGCGAAGGGCTTGAGGACGTAGTCCACCGCGCCCTGCGCGTAGCCGCGGAACACGTGCGAGGCGTCCCGGCTGCGCGCGGTGAGGAAGATGATGGGGATGAAGCGCGAGCGCTCGCGCTCCTTGATGAGCCGGGCCGTCTCGAAGCCGTCCAGCCCGGGCATCTGCACGTCCATCAGGATGAGGGCGAAGTCCTCGCGCAGCAGGCGCAGGAGGGCCTCTTCACCGGAGGCGGCCTTCACCACCTCGCCCAGGTCACCGAGCGTGGCTTCCAGGGCAAGGAGGTTGGGAGCGTGGTCGTCCACGACCAGGAGGCGAGCCCGCGGCAGCTCCAGCTGAGCCTGAAACCCACCGCCGTTGCTCCCCTCCATCCACGTCATCGCCGTCATCTCGCTCCCGCGCAAGGTTCCACCCACCGACGAATCAACTCCAGTAGCCGCTCGGTGTCGACAGGCTTGGAGAGGTAATCCGAGGCCCCTGCCTCGAGGCACTTCTCACGGTCGTCCTTCAAGGCACGCGCGGTGATGGCGATGACGGGCAAGGAGGCCCACCGGGGGTCCGCGCGAATGGCGCGCATGGCCTGATAACCATCCATCTCCGGCATCATCACGTCCAGCAGAACCACGTCCAATTCCGGATTCTTCTCCAGAATGTCCATGGCTGCACGCCCGTCCTGCGCGAATGTCACCTGCATGCCATGATTCTCCAGGACGCTGGTGAGCGCGAAGATGTTGCGGGCATCATCGTCCACCAGCAGCACCTTGCGATTGCAGAGCGAGCGGGAGAGCTCCTTCATCTCCTCAGCGGAGACGCGGGACTGGTCTCCCACCCGGCGCAGGAAGCGACCCACCTCGGCGAGCACGGCCTCGGGCGAGCGAGCGGCCGCCTCAAGCAGCACGGACTCGGCCGAGCGTCGTAGCCGGCGCTCGTCGTCCGGTAGTAGCTGCGAGCCGCTGTAGAGCAACACGGGGGGCAACCGGGCGGGCCGGCGCACCAACTCCACCAGCAGCTTCATCCCCCGTCCGCCGGGTGAGGCCAGGTCCAGGGCCAGCGCGTCCACCTCTCCGCGGTCCAGCGCCAGCACGGCCTGGGGAGACTCCAGCTCGCGCATCTCCAGGGACTCGCCCATGTCGATGAGCTGCTGTACGCAGTCGCGCAGGTCGGGCTTGGGGTCCACCAGCAGCAGCTTGCGAGGCGCGCCGTTGGCCTTGAGCTCCAGGTGGCTGAAGGCACCCTGGATGGCCTCGGGAGAGAAGGGCCTGTCGAGGTAGACGAAACCGCCGCCGCATGAGGCGCCGCGCATGCGGTCCACGCTCACCACCTGAACGGGGATGCGGCGGGTGCGCGGGTCGCGCTTGAGGCGGTCCAACACGCTCCAGCCGTCGATGACGGGCAGGCTGAGCTGCAGGACAATGGCGTACGGCTTGAGCCGCTGGGCGAGCGAGAGCGCCACGTCACCGCGAGTGGCGACCAGCGCCTTGAGGCCGCTCTGGTGCGCGGCGGAGACCAGGCCGCGAGCGAACTCCAGGTCGTCCACCGCCACGAGCAGCACGCGGTCCTCCGCGCTCAGGTCATCGCGGTCATCCATCAACGGGTGGGGAGCCGCGGTGCCGTGCACCTCGTCGCGAGGCAGCAGCTCGCGCAGCATGGGCGTGTAGCCCACGTCCGCCTCGCTGGTCGTCTCGCTCCCCCGCTCGGGGCCGTTGTAGCTGCGCGGCAGGTAGAGGGTGAAGGTGCTACCCGCGCCGCGGGAGCTCTTCACACGGATTTCACCGCCCAGCAACCGGGCCAGCTCGCGGCTGATGGAGAGACCCAGGCCGGTGCCCCCGTACTTGCGGCTGGTGGTGCCATCCGCCTGCTGGAAGGCCTCGAAGATGAGCTTCTGCTTGTCCTCGGGGATGCCGATGCCCGTGTCGATGACGGAGAAGGCCAGCACCGTGTCGGCCTCCACCAGCTCGGGGGCGGCGAAGCGCTCCTCGGCGTCCGCCATGCGGATGCGCAGCGTCACCTGGCCCGTGCTGGTGAACTTGAAGGCGTTGGACAGCAGGTTCTTGAGGATCTGCTGCAGCCGCTTCGGGTCCGTGAAGACGGTGGCCGGCACTTCCGGGCCTACCTCGGTGAGGAAGCCCAGGTGCTTCTGCTCGGCCACGGGGCCGAAGGTGCGACGGGCGAACTCCACCAGCTCCGCCACGGCGGAGTCGCGCGGCTCCACCTGCATCTTCCCGGCCTCCACCTTGGAGAGGTCCAGAATCTCGTTGATGAGGGAGAGCAGGTCCCCCCCCGAGGAGTAGATGGTCTCCGCGTACTCCACCTGCTTGCGGCTGAGGCTGGCGTCGGTGTTGTCCGCGAGCAGCTTGGCCAGCACCAGCATGCTGTTGAGCGGCGTGCGCAGCTCGTGGGACATGTTGGCGAGGAACTCGCTCTTGTACTTGGAGATGAGCGAGAGCTGCTCGGCCTTCTCCTCCAGGCTGGCGCGCGCCTGCTCCACCTCGCGGTTCTTCTCCTCCACCTTGATGTTCTGCTGCTCGAGCAGCTTGGCCTTCTCCTCCAGCTCGAGCGCCTGGGCCTCCAGCGCCGAGTTGGAGCGCTTGAGCTCCTCCTGCTGCTGGGTGAGCTCGCGCGACTGGCTCTGCAGCTCGTTGGCGAGGCTCTGCGACTGCCGCAGCAGCTCCTCGGTGCGCATGTTGGCCATGATCATGTTCAGCACCACGCCGATGCTCTCGGTGAGCTGGTCCAGGAAGATCTGGTGGATGGCGCTGAACGGGTGGAAGGAGGCCAGCTCGATGACGGCCTTCACCTCGCCCTCGAAGAGGACGGGCAGGACGATGACGTTGAGGGGGCTGGCCTCGCCCAGGCCGGAGGTGATGCGGATGTAGTCCGCCGGCACGTGGGTGAGGAGGATGGTCTTCTTCTCCAGGGCGCACTGGCCCACCAGGCTCTCACCGAGCCGGAAGCGGTTGGCCACGTTCTTGCGCTCGCGGTAGGCGTAGCTGGAGGTGAGCTTGGCCACGGGCGCGCCGTCCTCGGAGTCCATGAGGAAGAAGGCGCCGTGGTGCGCGGACACCAGGGGCGTCAGCTCGGACATGATGAGCCGGGAGACGGCCTCCAGGTTCTTCTGGCCCTGCATCATGCCGGAGAACTTCGCGAGGTTCGTCTTCAGCCAGTCCTGCTCGGTGTTCTTCTGCGTCGTCTCCTTGAGGTTGACGATCATCTGGTTGATGTTGTCCTTCAGGGCAGCCAGCTCGCCGCCCGCATCCACCGAGATGAACCGCGTCAGGTCACCCTTCGTCACGGCGGTGGCCACCTCGGAGATGGCGCGCACCTGCGACGTCAGGTTTCCGGCGAGCTGATTCACGTTGTCGGTCAGCTGCCTCCAGGCGCCACGCGCACCGGGCACCTTGGCCTGGCCGCCCAGCTTGCCTTCGATGCCCACCTCGCGGGCTACCGTGGACACCTGCTGGGCGAAGGTGCCCAGCGTGTCCGTCATGCTGTTGATGGTGTCCGCCAGCGCGGCCACCTCGCCCTTCGCGTCGACGACCAGCTTCTGGGTCAGGTCTCCGTTGGCAACCGCCGTCACCACCTTGACGATGCCGCGCACCTGGGTCGTCAGGTTGCGGGCCATCAGGTTCACGTTGTCCGTGAGGTCCTTCCACGTGCCGGCCACACCGGGCACGCGCGCCTGGCCTCCCAGCTTGCCTTCCGTACCGACCTCGCGCGCGACGCGCGTCACTTCCGAGGCGAAGGCGTTGAGCTGATCCACCATCGTGTTGATGGTGTCCTTGAGCTCGAGGATTTCGCCCTTCGCGTCGACGGTGATCTTCTTGGACAGGTCCCCGTTGGCCACCGCCGTCGTCACCTTGGCGATGTTGCGCACCTGGTTGGTCAGGTTGGACGCCATCGAGTTCACGCTGTCCGTGAGGTCCTTCCAGACGCCGGACACGCCCTGCACCTCGGCCTGGCCGCCCAGCTTGCCTTCCGTTCCCACTTCCTTCGCGACGCGCGTCACCTCGGCGGCGAACGACCGAAGCTGGTCCACCATCGTGTTGATGGTGTTCTTCAGCTCGAGGATTTCACCCTTCACATCGACGGTGATCTTCTTGGACAGGTCACCATTGGCCACCGCCGTCGTCACCAAGGCGATGTTTCGCACCTGCGCCGTCAGGTTGGAGGCCATGAAGTTCACGTTGTCCGTGAGGTCCTTCCAGGTACCGGAGACCCCCGGCACGTCGGCCTGGCCTCCCAGCTTCCCTTCCGTACCCACTTCCTTCGCGACGCGCGTCACTTCACCGGCGAACGAGCGCAGCTGCTCCACCATCGTGTTGATGGTGTTCTTCAGCTCGAGCACCTCGCCCCGGGCGTCGACCGTAATCTTCTTGGACAGGTCACCGCGGGCAACGGCCGTGCTGACCTCGGCGATGTTTCGCACTTGCGCGGTCAGGTTGTTGGCGAGCAGGTTCACGTTGTCCGTGAGGTCCTTCCACGTGCCGGCCACACCCGGCACATCCGCCTGGGCGCCCAGCTTGCCTTCCACGCCCACCGTCTTGGCGACGCTGGTCACCTGGTCCGCGAAGATGCCGAGCGTCTTGGTCATGCTGTTGAGCGTGTCGGCCAGCGCGGCCACCTCGCCCTTCGCATCCACCACGAGTCGCTGAGACAGGTCGCCGTTGGCGACCGCCGTCACCACCTTCACGATGCCTCGCACCTGGGTGGTCAGGTTGGAGGCCATCAGGTTCACGTTGTCCGTGAGGTCCTTCCAGACGCCGGACACGCCGGGCACGTCGGCCTGGCCGCCCAGCTTGCCTTCCGTACCCACTTCCTTGGCGACGCGCGTCACTTCGCCCGCGAACGAGCGGAGCTGATCCACCATCGTGTTGACGGTGTTCTTCAGCTCGAGCACCTCGCCTCGCGCATCGACCGTAATCTTGCGAGATAGGTCGCCGCGCGCCACCGAGGTCGTCACCTCGGCGATGTTGCGCACCTGCGCCGTCAGGTTGTTGGCCAGTTGGTTCACGCTGTCCGTGAGGTCCTTCCACGTCCCGGCGACCCCCGGCACCCGCGCCTGGCCTCCCAGCTTCCCTTCCGTACCGACCTCGCGCGCGACGCGCGTCACCTCGGCGGCGAATGAGCTGAGCTGATCCACCATCGCGTTCACCGTGGTGCCGATGCGAAGGAACTCGCCCTTCACCGGCTGCCCCGGCAGGTCCAACGCCATCTTCTGGGTGAGGTCTCCCCTCGCCACCGCGCCCAGCACGCGCGCCACCTCCGTGGTGGGCTGCACCAGGTCCGCGATGAGCGAGTTGATGGAGCCGATGCTCGAGGCCCAGCCGCCACTCACCGGGCCCAGCGAGGCGCGCTCCGCCATCTGGCCTTCGCGGCCTACCACACGCTCCACGCGCACCAGCTCGTCCTGCATCCGCTGGTTCATCGCCACCAGGCCGTTGAAGGCGTGGGCAATCTCCTCCATCGCCACCGGCTGCTCCTCGGGCGGCAGGCGGACGGAGAAGTCCCCGTGGGTGACGGCTCGCAGGGACTCCAGGAGCGTCTCGAGCGCCTCCGCCGTCGCGATCCGGCGCGAGCGTGCGTGCGAGAGCCGCGCGAGCGTGGTGGTCTTACGAGTCTTCTTTCCAGTCTGGGTACGGGTCGAATGGCTGGAACGACGATTCACGGCCTTCTCCAGTTCGGAAGTTGGGCGATTTCCCAACCCGACCAGGCGGCGTGTTCGTTCCTGTATTCGCCGTCGTCCCTCCTCTGTCCAGGCAGGCGGGCAAGCGCCCCCGCATCCCGCCGTGCTCCGCCCCGGCGCTACATCGGTGCACTGGCCTGCTCACCGGGGTGCGGCAGGTGCCCCAGCTTCTCCATCGGCAACGCACACAGCAGGTCCAGCCGCATGGAGAGCTCCCGCCCCGTCTGGATGAAGCGCAGCTCCTGCTGCTTCTCGTCGCCCTCGAAGTCCGCCGGGTCCGGTTGGTTCCAATGGGCGGCGATGGGCTCCCAGCGGCTCCTCGGGAAGGCCTCGCGATCCTTGTCGCGCAGGGTGATGATCAGGTCGAAGTGCTCGCCCTGGAGCTCCTCCCAGGACTTGCTGCGTGCGTCGTTCGGCTCGATGCGGTAGCGCTCACTCAGCACCTTCAGCGTCATCGGGTGTACCTGGCCCCTCGGCTCCAGGCCCGCACTGCACGTCTCGAAGCGTCCGTGCCCCAGGCGGCGCAACAGGTACTCGGCCATGATGCTCCGCGCCGCGTTGTGGGTGCTCAGGAAGAGGATTCTCAGCGGATGGCTGGGCGTCATGGCGCCCACGGTGCGCGGTGACCCCCTCAACGGCAACCCGGGAACTTCTATACCCTCACCCCGTCCCTCTCCCAGAGGGAGAGGGGTGGGTTGGTCGCTTGCTACCTCGGGGAGAGGGTGAGTTTTGTTTGGGAGAGGGCTCGGCCCTTCGGGTCCTTGAAGGTCGCTCGCACCTCCAGCGGTCCTGACAGCCAGCCCCCCTGCACCGGCGTGCTGTAGGGCAACAACATGTCCACACCCGCCGCGACCTTCTCCGAGGGGCCTTCCTGTGGGAAGAACTGCAGCGGCTCACCCTCTGCCGAGACGGCTTCCACTGAAAGGCTCGCGGCCTCCGGCGCCGTGTAGCTGAACTGCACCGCGTCGCCCTCGCCACACACCAACGTCCCGCCCGGCCTCGCCTCGCCTCGCACGCCCCCGTCCGCCCCCACGCAGAAGGCCCGCAGGCCCCACGCGGTTGTCCCCGTCTCGGCTCCGCGCGATTGCCACTCGGGCTCCCGCGTCCCGAGCTCCGGCACCACCAGCACCATCGCCACCCCGGCCACCGCCAGCCCCACCGCCGCTGGGATGAAGAACGTGGGCCAGGAGCGCTTGCGCTCGGGAACCGGTGCCCGCGCAGGCGCCGGCTTCGTCGCCGCTCCCAACCGCGCGAACAGCTCCTTCTCCAGCAACTGCTCCCGGTACGCAGGGAGCACGCGCTGCTCCAGTGAGGACTCCACCCGGCTCAGCTTGTCGTAGGCCTCGCGGCACTCGTCACACCCCGCCGCGTGCGAACGCAACCGGGTGAAGCCCTCCCCGTCCAGCTCGCCCCGGAAGAGCGCCTCCAACGCCTGCTTCGCCTGTCGGTCCGCGCACCTCGTCATGAATGCCCTCGCCTCTTAAAGAAGCTCCACCCCTTCACCTCCATCCCTTCCAGGTAACCGCGTGCTTGCAGGAACTCGAGCAGCCGCGTCTTCAACCCCAGCTCCCTCCGCCGCACCTGAATGCGCGTCAGTCCCAGCTGCTCGGCCGCGCCTTCTTGCGCCAGACCGTCCTCGCCAAAGCGCAGCTCGAAGAGCCGACGCTCCTCCGCTGACAGTCCCGCCTTGAAGCTCGCCAGCAACCCCTCCACCTCCCGGTCCTCCAACACCTGGGCCAGCCCCTCGCCCTCTACGGGCGCCTCGCCCACCTCTTCGAAGGGCTCCAGCCCCACCGACACTTCACGCTGCCGCGCCTGCTCCAACAGCACGTTGCGCGCGATCCCCACCAGGAAGTGCCCGTACGGCCGCACCCCGTCGTACGCCCCCCGCGTCCTCGGCTCGAAGGCCCGGGCGAACGTCTCCAGCACGGTATTCTCCAGCTCCAGCGCGTCCCTCATCTGCCCAAACCCCCGCCCTCGCCACGCCATGGCCCGCAACGCCCGCGCCAACACCTCCACGTGCGCCCGGTACACCTGGCCCAGTGTCTCCGAGTCTCCGTCCCGGAAGCGTTGCAATGTCCGCGCATCCCACTCCATCCGTCAGCGACTTACCGTGCCCAACGCCCCGCCGTCACCCTCCCCGCATCTCGAATTGCGATTTGCTGGCCGCGGTGGATCTCCGACGTTCGGGAATCGTCAGGAGAGCGGCCTGGCAGCCCGCCCGGCGCCTCGCGCGTCTAAACTCGCAGCGGTGGCACGCTTTTGACCACGCGGATTCCTGCATTCCCCCTACGATCCAACCATGACCTCTCGCCTACCCCTTGGCTCGAAGTCCGCGGTGCTGCTCTTCTTCCTGCTGCTCACGCCCTGTGGAGTCCTCGCCGCCGAGGACGCGCCCCTGGCCTCGCTGGACACCGCGACCACCTCGCAGACCGAGGAGCACAGGCTCTCGCTGCTGGAGGCCCCCGCTCCTGAGGCCGGGCGAAGGCGGGCTCCCTTCGGACTTCGTCTGCTCGCGGAGGTGGGAGGGGGCGTGGCGATGACCGCGGCGGGAGGCATCGCGGGTATCGGGCTCTGCCTGCTCACCATCGCGTCCGCGGGGGAAATCGGCTGCTACTACGCCCTACTCCTCGGGGCCGTGACAGGCCTGTCAGTGGGCTATCCCATCGGAGCCTGGTGGGGCGGAGAGGCTGTAGGCGGAGATGGCCGCCTGTGGGCGTCATTCGTGGGAGGGTTCACGGGGTTCGTGCTGGGAGTCGTCGCAACGGCTTCTCGGGGCGAAATGGTTCTCGCCATTCCCCTGCTCACCATGGTGGGCTCCTCCCTGGGCTACGAGCTGTCTCTGCGCCCGGAGTACCCGGGGCGGACCGCCGCCTCCCCGCGCATCCAGCCGCTCCTGGCCTTGGGTGCCCGAGGGGGAATGCTCGGCCTGAGCGCCCGCTTCTGACACGCGACCTCTATGACGATAGGAGGAGACGGAAGGTCGGCTGCCCGACACTGCAGCCCCCCATCTCCTACGGAAGGTGCGTGAGGAGAGCCCCTCCGCGCACCCGTGGCACCTTGCCGCCCTGGCTCACTCCGGAGACACTGTCACCGCATGCGACCGCTCCGATGCGCTGCGGTGACCCTGTGGGCCGCGCTCCTCATTGGTACCGCCGCGAGCGCCGCGCCCAAGCGGGTGGCCTACGCGCTCATCCTCGCCAACAACACCGGGCTCGAGCCGAAGCAGGCCCCCCTGCGCTACGCCGACGACGACGGCGCGCGCTACTACGAGCTGCTCTCCTCACGCACGAAGGAGACGGTGCTCCTCTCCGTGTTGGACGCGGAGACGCAGGCGCTCCACCCAGGGCTCGCCGCCCGGACACGGCCCCCTACCCGTAAGGTGCTCAAGGAGGCACTCGGCCAGCTCAATGCGCGCATGGCCGAGGACCGCCAGCGCGGCGATGACCCGGTCCTCTACTTCGTCTTCACCGGCCACGGAAAGCGCGGGCCCGCCGGAGAGGGCATGGTGAGCCTGCTGGATGGGCCCTTCACGCGCACCGACCTCTACTCGCAGGTCATCGCGCCCAGCTCCGCCGCCTTCATCCACCTCATTGTGGACGCGTGTGACTCGTACTTCTTCGTCAACTCGCGCGGCGCACTGCCGGTGGCCCCGGCCCAGGCGCAGGCGGTGCAAGGCCTGCTGGCCACGCGCGAGCTGGGCCGCTACCCGCACGTGGGCGCCGTGCTGTCCACCACCCGCGAGCAGGAGAGCCACGAGTGGAGCGCCATCCGCTCGGGCGTCTTCAGCCACCAGGTGCTCTCCGCGCTCGCTGGGGCCGCGGATGTCAACGCGGACGGGCGCGTGGAGTACTCGGAGCTGAGGGCCTTCGTCGCCGCCGCCAACCAGGGCGTGGAGGACGTGCGGGGCCGGCTCGAGGTGTCCATCCAGCCGCCCGCGCAGGACCGCTCGGCGGCGTTGGTCGACCTCGGAGACAGGGCGCGCCTGGGCTTCCTGCTGCTGCCCACGGGCCTGGAGGGACGGCTGTGGATAGAGGACTCGCGGGGCCGGCGGGTGGCCGAGTTCAATAAGGAGCGCGAGCGCTCGGTGGTGCTGGGGCTGCCTCCCGGGTATGGCTACTTCCTGCGCGCCTTGGGGCGCGAGGCCTCCTTCAAGTTCGACCGCCCGGGCGCGGTGGTGGATGCCGCGAGCCTCTCCTGGCAGGACAACTCCGTTGCCTCCCGAGGCGCGGTGGATGACGCCTTCCGGGACAAGCTCTTCTCCGTGCCCTTTGGCCCTCGCTTCTACGCTGGATACATGGCCAGCCTGGGACAGACGCCCGTGGCTCCCGAGCAGGGACCTGACCTCACACCATGAGCCTTCTTTCGTTCGCGCTGGTGCTGTCGCTGGCGCAGGCACCGGCCCCGTGCAGAGGCGAGCGGGTGGTGCTCGTTCCCTTCCAGCCGGTGGCGCTGTCGACCGCGGAGGCCCGTGAGCTGGAGGATGCCGTGCGCCGCGTGGCGGAGAGCACTTCCGGCATGTGTCTGGAGCCGCGCACGACCACGGTGACGAAGGTGCGCAACCAGGGCGGACGGCTGGTGGGCTGTGTGGACGCGGCGTGCCGGGGTGCCCAGGTGCTGGCGTTTGGCTCGGACCGGGTGGTGCGCGGTGTGGCGCTCGGCGTGGGAGGAGGGCGCAGCGTGGCGCTCACGTTGGTGGACCGCGAAGGCCACGAGTCCCACACCCTCGTTCAGCTCTCTGGAGAGGGACTCCCGCCGGGGCTGGAGGAGGCGCGTATCCGCGAGGCCTTCGGCGAGCTGTGGTCGACGCGCCTGTCCTCGCGGGTCGTGGAGGAGCGTCCGAAAAAGGTGTGGCCCACGGTGGTGCTAGCGGCCGGAGGCGTCGCGCTCGCGGCCGGAGTGGGCTTCGGGCTGGCTGCGCGCCGCGCGGAGACGAGCCTCTCGCGAGGGAACGCGGGCTGCTCCGGTGAGGGAGAGGCGTTCCGCTCCTGCATCGCGGGGCGGCTCCAGGAAGGCCGGAAGCAGGCACGCACGGCCAACGTGCTGATGGGAGCGGGCGCGCTGCTGGGCGCCGGTGGTGCCGTCTTCTTCGTCTGGGAGCTGCCATGAGACACGGGGCGTGGTGGATGGCTGGAGCCGTGCTCCTCGGAGTGGCCGCGTGCGCCTTTCAACCCGACTTCTCCCGCTACCCCTCCTGTGATGAACAGGGCGCCTGCCCTGGGGGCTGGACGTGTCTGGCTCCCGAGAAGGTCTGTCTCCCGGACTGCGGTGAGCGAGGACCTTGTCCTCCCATCGAGGTGCCTTCGGACACGGACGGCGGAGAACCCGACGCGGGTCCGACGCAGCTCGTGCTCGTGCCGGATGGTCCCGGAAGGGGCCTGGAGACGGAGAGCTACGCCCACCGATTCCAGGCGAGCGGCGGAACCCCTCCCTATGCCTTCTCCGTCACCGCGGGCGAGACACCACCGGGCTTGACCCTCGACCCCGAGGGAATCCTCTCCGGCAAGCCGCTCACGGCCGGGGACTTCCTCTTCACCGTGGAGGTGGTGGACCAGGGCGCGACGCCTCAGCGCTCCAGCCAGGAGTTCTCCGTGCGCATCCGGCCCCTGTTGCGTCTGGCGGGGCCGGGCGTGCTCACGTTCTTCGAGACGGGCAAGGACTACGAGGATCAGCTCTCGGCCACCGGAGGCAGATCGCCCTACAGGTACGAGCTCGTGTCGGGCAGCGTCCTTCCCTCTGGCTTCATCCTGCGCGAAGACGGGCTGGTCTACGGAAAGGCCTCGGAGGACATCAGCACCCCACCCTTTGACGTGCGGGTGACGGATTCTGACGAGCCTCCGCAGACCGCCATCCGCCGCATCCAGCTCACATCCATCCCCTGCTCCTCCACGCAGGTCTGCATCAAGACCACCGCCCTCCCCGATGCACGGGTGGGCTCGCCCTATACCTATAAGCTCCAGACCAACCCCACCTCCGTCAACTGGTCGGTGGAGGACGCCACCAAGCTGCCGCCGGGCATCACCCTGAACACCAGCACGGGGGTCCTCTCGGGGCAGCCTACGCAGGCCAGGCTCGACCCTTATGAGTTCACAGTCTCCGCGTCGACGGGACTGCTGGGTCCGGCAACCTCAAGCCGCACACTGAAAATAACGGTGTACTGAGCGCTGGAGCGCCATCGCACGGCATTGGGGAATGCCCCGGAGGCCCCTGGGAGAAGTGTGTCCTCAAACCGCCTGGTAAATAATTTTTTAATCAGGGCGATCCAGCCCCGGGCTCTTTTTCCAAGAAATAGATGAAGGCGCGATTCAGGCGGGCAAGAAGGCCTGGCTGAAAACCCACCCCCACGCGCCTGAATGAGGAGCACCACCATGAGCAACCGTCACCTGAAGCAGGTCCTCGTTGGCGCCGCGCTGGCTGGTCTCGCTGTCCCGGGCGTCGCGCTGGCCGATCCCACCTGCGCCTACATCATCGGCAAAGTCAACTCGTACACCGTAGCCACCCCGGCCGTGGCCGTCGTCGTCCCCGACAGCGACGCCTCCGTCCAGCCCATCCGCGTCCACCTGGATGAGACGGGCCAGACCATCCTCGGCTACTCGGTGCGCGTGCCCGGCTTCGACGCGGAGACGGACGGCCAGCCGGTGTTCGTCCCCGGCGTCTCGCAGAACATCCCCTCCATCTCCGCCACCCTGCCGGAGCTCAACCTCACCCCCAGCCGCTGCGTCAACGTCGACGGCGTGAGCACCCCGGCCGTCCCCGTCTACATCCCCGCCTCCGCCCTCACCCTGCCGGGCGGCACTGCGGAAGTGGGCGGCATCATCATGAACATCGTGGGCCAGCCGGTAACCGCTCCCGGCCAGCTCATCACCTTCGACGGCAAGACGATCGTCATCCCCGAGCGCGAGGCCGGCATCCCGAGCGTTCCGGTGGGTACGCCCAACCAGAGCATCACCGTCGACGTCAACGGCACCGTGCAGACGGCCCACTACCTCTCGCCCAACAGCTGAGCGAGTAGCGGATCCAACCCGGAACACCCCAAGCAACTAGGAAACAAGGCGCCCGTGGCCCTCCGCCATGGGCGCCCGTTTCATCTGAGAGTCTTCATCTGGGAGCGTACATGACACCGCCGTTCAAGACGCTGGGCCTCGCCCTCACCACCACCGCCCTCCTCACGGGCTGCGGTGCCTCCGCACCGGAGAGCACTCTGGGTCCCGCCACGGAAGCCCGCACTGCCAGCACCGCGCTCCAGGGAAGCAAGAAGAAGCCCGTCGTGGAGCAGCCCACCACCGCCCCGAGCGCCTGTACCGCGCTCTACTCCACGCCCCAGGCGCAGGCCGCGCTCACCCAGGCCGTGGTGGATCCGTCGTTGGCCACCGACGGGCTGGTGAAGACGCTCATCCTCTCCTTCAATACGCAGGAGGCAGTGGCGCCCGCGGTGGACCTGCTGCGGAGCACACTCGGCATCTCGTTGGGAGAAGGCCTCGGCGCGCTCAACGCGCTGCCCATGGTGGCGCTCAAGGTGCCCGTCACGCCCCTGCTGCTGAACACGCTGCGCACCACGTTGCAGCCGCTCGGCCTGGTGTCCATCTACCAGGACCGGCCGCTGCACTACTTCCTGGACGAGAGCGTCCGCTACATCCAGGCGGACACCGCGCGCACGGCCTTCAACACCACCGGCGCGGGCGTGGGCGTGGGCATCATCGACTCGGGCGTGGACGGCACGCACGGGGACTTCCCCAACCTGGTGAAGAACGTGAAGGTGGTGGCGCCCATTCTCGAGACGGGCGTGAGCGGCGCGCTCTACATCGACGTGCCCAACAGCGACCTCACCAGCGGCCACGGCACGCACGTGGCGAGCACCATCGGCGGCTCCGGCGCCCGGTCCGGCGGCAAGTACAAGGGCGTGGCCCCGGGCGCGAGCCTCATCGCCGTGGGCGCGGGCGAGGCCATCAGCATCCTCTACGCGCTCCAGGGCTTCGACTACCTGCTGAACCCGGACATCCGCGAGACGTACAACGTCCGCGTCATCTCCAACTCGTGGGGAACCAGCGGCAGCCACTTCGCGCCGTTCGACCCTGTCAGCATCGCCTCCAAGCGCGCCTACGACGAAGGCATCGTGGTGGCCTTCGCGGCGGGCAACGACGGCCCCGGCGCGGACACGCTCAACCCGTACAGCGCCTCGCCATGCGTCATCTCGGTGGCGGCGGGTGCGGCCAAGGACACAAGCATGGCCACCAACCCGCTCATCAGCCAGGGCGTGCCGGGCCAGCTCGCCGACTTCTCCAGCCGCGGCATCCCGGGCGATGAGAACCACCACCCGGACATCACCCTGCCGGGTGTGGCCATCGTCGCGGCGCGCGCCACCACCGCCACCGTGGCGCAGCCCTACCTGGGCCTGGACGGCCTGCACCCGGAGCCCTTCTACGCGGCGCTCGATGGGACTTCCATGGCCACCCCGCACCTGAGCGGAGTCGTCGCGCTGATGCTGGAGGTCAACCCCGCGCTCAACCTGGACGGCGTGCTGGCGGCGCTGACGTCCACCGCGAAGCCCATGTACACGCAGGACGCCACCACGGGCACCACGCGCCAGCTCGAGACGTGGGAGGCGGGCGCTGGCTACGCGGATGCCTACGCCGCCGTGCGCGCCGCCTCCGAGTCCGCCGGCACCCGCACCACCACCATCACCACGACCCTGCCGGGCTGGAGCGGCAACGTGAGCTTGTCGGTGAAGGTACCCATCCTGGACGTCACGCTCGTCGAGGCCTCGCACCAGCACTCGCTCACCGTGCCCGCGGGCGCCAACGCCCTGCGCATCACCACGAGCTGGGGCAACCCGGTGCTCGACCTGGACCTCTACGTCTATGACCCGAGCGGCAACCTGGTGGGCACCAGCGCCACCGGCACCTCCGTCTCCGAGTCCGTGTCCATCCCCCGCCCCGTGGCGGGCACCTGGCGCGTGCTGCTCAAGGGCTACCTCAACACGCCCACCAGCTACACGGGCACGGCCGAGGTGGACACGCTCGTTCCGGTTTCTCAGTAACACGCGCGCGTCCGCTCCCTTGGCGCGCCGCCCACGGCGCTGGGTAAGCTCCCCCTCCCGGCGCCGTGGGTGTCTTTTCCCATGTCAGTCCATGGCACTTCTCGGAGAGCAGGCTCCATCACCTGCTGTCCTTGCTCGCGGATCTGCTGGAGGAGGCCCTGGGCGAGCGCTGAACCCCCCGTCCTCTAGCCAGACACCGCGGGCCCCTGGCGCAGCGCGGAGAGAAGGAAGGCACACACGCGCTCCAGTGAGGGCGTCCGCTCGAGCGCCGCGGGAAAGGCGTGGAAGGCCTCGGGCGGGCCGAAGAGGATGAGGGGCTTGTGGTAGCGCAGCGCGAGCACCGCCTCGGACACCGTGCCCGCCCCTCCCGGTAGCGCCACCAACGCGTGCGCGGTGAGCACGTTGAGGTGGTTGCGACTCATCGGCTCCGTCCCCTGCTCGCCGCTCAACGGCAGGTGCGTGAGGATGGGCACCTCTACCGCCTCGTTGGGGTAGCCCGGCTTCGGGCTCCACGCGCCGTCCACCACCGCTCCCGGCACGATGCCCAGCGACAGCCCCTGGCGCCCCTCCACCGCCACGAAGGCCTCCGCCGCCGCGCGCATCACCCCGCCTCCCGCCCCCGTCAGCAGGTGGAAGCCCCGCTCGGCAATCCACCGCGCCAGCGGCTCCACCCAGGCCCGGTGCTCCTCCTTCCCCGAGCCCAGGACACCAATCACTTCACGCCGGGTACGCATGGCCATGCTCCTGGAGCGGACGAGAGGGGGGATGGCCCTCACCCTAGCCGTCTGTCAGGGGGAGGGGGACCTGTCACGTCCCGTCAGTCGCTCGCTGTACGCTGGCCCCACCACGGCGCGGCGTACACAATGCCGCCTTCTTTTCCTGCCCGACTGGAAACCATGACGACCTCCGCACCGCTGCCTCCCATGCCCCCTGGTCACTGGCTCTGGGGCCACCTGCCCGAGCGCGCGAGCGATCCACTCGGCCTGTACCTGAAGAGCCGCGAGCGACTGGGCGACGTGGTGCGCTACCGCATGGGCTACATCTACGTGGAGCAGCTCACCCACCCGGACCACGTGAAGCACGTGCTCGCCGACGCGAACGCGCGCTACACAAAGGGAACCGTCTTCGACAAGACGCGCCCCCTGGTGGGCAACGGCCTGCTCACCGCCGAGGGTGACTTCTGGAAGCGCCAGCGCCGGCTCGCCCAGCCCGCCTTCCACCGTGAGCGCCTGGCCGCGCTCAGCGGGAGGATGACAGACACCATCACCGAGACACTCCAGACGTGGGAGCCCGCGGCGAACTCGGGCCAGCCGCTGCCGGTGTTCCAGGAGATGATGAAGCTCACCCTCACCGTGGCGGTGCGCTCGCTCTTCGGCGTGGACGTGGGCGAGCACACCCGCACCATGGGAGACGCCTTCACCACCGCGCTCTCCGTCACCAACGAGCGCATCATCTCCCCCCTGCCCTACCTGCCCTGGCTCTACCGGCTGCCCACGCGCGACAACCGCGCCTTCCGCAAGGCGGTGGACACGCTGGACTCCATCGTGCGGGGCATCATCTCCCAGCGCCGCGCGAAGGGGCCCGGGGCGGACGCGGGCAATGACTTGCTCGGCATGCTGATGGCCGCGAGCGACGCGGATACGGGCGACTCCTTCAATGACGCGCAGCTGCGCGACGAGGTGATGACGCTACTGCTGGCTGGCCACGAGACGACGGCCACCGCGCTCGCGTGGACCTTCCACCTGCTGGAGCAGAACCCCGAGGTGGAGGCCACCCTGCACGCGGAGGTGGACGCGGCGCTCGGCGGGCGGGTGCCCACCGTGGTGGATCTGCCAAAGCTGCGCTACGTGGGCTGCGTCTTTGAGGAGGCCATGCGCCTCTACCCACCCATCTGGGCCATCCCCCGCGTACCCCTGGAGGATGACGTGGTGGACGGCTACCGGATTCCCAAGGGGGACATCATCATCCTCGTCCCCTACGTCACCCACCGCCACCCGGACTTCTGGCCCGAACCGGAGCGCTTTGATCCCACGCGCTTCCTCCCGGAGAACAGCAAGGATCGGCCGCGCTGGGCCTACCTGCCCTTTGGCGGTGGGCAGCGCCAGTGCATCGGCAACAACTTCGCGATGATGGAGGCGCAGTTCGTGCTCGCCCTGGTGGCCCAGCGCTACCGCCTGCGAGGGGTGCCCGGCGTCCCCGTGGAACCCGAGCCTCACGTCTCGCTGCGTCCCCGCGGCCCCATGCCCATGCACGTGGAGCACCGCAAGGACGTGCTCCAGGCGCGCTCACGCACGGGGTGAGCCGCCCAGCGCCCCTCAGCGAGAGCAGGAGCCGCAGTCGCTCCGGCAGCTGTCGGCGGTGGTACCCCAGCCGCAGCTCTCTCCCTGCTGGCAGACGCCATCGCCGCAGCGGTGGATGTCCTGGGTACGCATGCGGGTGGTGATCGGCTTGTACTGCACGCCGTTGACGGTGCACTGCGTGTAATACGCACCGTTGGCATCCAATGAGCAGTGCTGCTCACACTGGCCAATGCGCTTGAGCTGCGTGCACTCCTCGTTCGTGAGCTCCCCGTAACCCCTCAGGCCACACGGACGCGAGGTGCTCTCCTCCGCATTCAGCGCGTTGCGATCATTGCCAGCAAAGAGCCCCTCGTTCGTGAAGACGTTGCCGAAGAAGCACGACTCCTTCCTGGAGAAGGTCACCAGCTCGTCTGCCGAGTAGGGGATGTTCGCCCCGTTCGCATCGCGCCCCAGCACGGAGATGGGGACGTGCAGCCCATAGTTGTTGGCGTGGGCCGCCAGGCACGCGGAGATGACCTGCTGCTCCGCCACGGTGGCCGGAGCCCCGTTTGCCCAGCTCGGCGCCAGGCCCAGCCCGCCCTGCCAGGTGTAGAGGGTACCCGAGGGCTGGCTGACGAAGCTGCGGGTCTGACCCGCCGGCACCGCGCAGCGGACCATGTAGCGCATCAGCTGATCATGGGCCGCGGGATTGCCGTTGAACCAGTTGGCGAATGCCGTCGTGGACAGCCCGTTGAGCGACAGGCCATTGAGCGACAGGCCATTGAGCGACAAACCGTTGAGTGACAACCCGTTGAGCGACAGCCCGTTGTCCTCCCGGATGGCCTGCTCCTGCATGTACAGCGCTTGCTCCTCGGCAGACAGCTCCTGCACCCCACAACCCGTGGCCCCCACCAGAGAGAGCGTCGACGCCAACACCCACGTCACGACGCTTCGACCCGCCCCACGCCCGGCCATCCCGTTCAGCAGACCCTCAAAAGACGTGAAACCCATGCCTCACCTCTCCAGCGCACGGCCACCTGGGGCTCACCAGGTGCCGAACGCCAGGTTGGTTATGCGCTGGGTTCCCGGCATGGGCCGGAAGTCCAGGAAAGCCGTAGAGGTGCGCTGTAGACAGCGAGGTCGTGCGGCGCTCGACGTTTGCTTCTCTCTGGCGTCAGACGAGCAACAACACAAAGGCCCTACACACATTTCCCTACTGCCCACAGATGGAAAGTCTTTTCCCTATGACGGGAAGATGAGGCCACTCGGGGTGTCACCCGGTCTTCACCGTGGGAAAAGTCTTTCCTCAGCACCTGTGAAAGCGAGAAGCGCGCCCGCGGTGGCATGGGCATCCCCCAAGTCGCCTTCGGGCCGCTGCTGCTCGACAATCAATGACAGAAGCGCCTCGTGGGCCCCGCCTTCGGCCTCGCCCACGCACTGGAGACAGAAGGCCACCTCTGCTGCCAAATCCGCGTCGCCCTGCTCCACTACCCAGGGCGTGGCCACCAGCAGCTCCTCCGTCCATGCCGCGGTGTTCGGATCCTTCGGGGGAGCGCGCAGGTAGCGGGTGTCCAGCAGGAACAGGTGCGTGAGCCAATAGAGGTCCGACAGACGCGACGAGTCCCGGAAGGCCCGCTCGGGGATGGACAAGCGCACGTCCAGGCCACACGTGGCGGCCATCTCCCCCAGCAACCACGCGTAGAGGCCATAGAGCTCGTTGTCGAGATGCTCCAGGTAGGCCCGGAGGACGTGAGGCACCAGCGGCGCGTGAGGCAGACCCCGCTCGCGACGCACGTACCAGGCGTCGACGCGGGACATACCCGCCTCTGGAGACAACCCCGCGGGGAGCGTCAGAGGGACCTCCGCCAGGGCAGCCACCGCGGCCTCCAGCGTGGGCCCCAGCTCCCGCCGCGCGAAGACCCTGGGCGCGTGGCCCTCCAGCATGTGCAGCGTCAGCGCGCGCAGCGCCCGCGCCTCGTCACTTCCCCCCTCCGTCAAGGAGAGGAAGGCCCGTAGCGCTCGATCCACCGCCTCCATCTTCGGAGGGCGCGGGTGCGAGGGAGGCCCCGGCAGACGGAAGAGGGCCGCGGCATCACGCAGGAAGTCGGCACTGCCGGGCTCACCCGCCACGGCTTGCCCCAACACCGAGCTCGCGGCCGACGCGGCGCGCAGGGCTCGGGTGTAGCGCTCACGGAAGGTGCGCCCCTCCACCTCCACCCGATAGCGGTCCACCCGCCGGGCGCCTGTCTCCGCCGCGAGCGCCGCCTGGTGTCCGCTCTTGAAGGTGAGGACGAGCGGCGCGTCCGGGAGCGGCTCCACGGGACGGCCTGGCAGCGCGGCGGCGCGGGTCAGCGCTGGGAGCACCTCCTCGGGAGAGCGCGAGTCCGCCCGGGTGGAGGACAGGGCCACCTTGGTGCGCACGTAGCCCACGCGCCCACCGAGCCGAGCCTCCAGCACGTCGTCGCCAGAGACGAACACCGCGGGCACGCCCGCCTCCGCCGCGAGCGCCAGCACGAGATCCGCTTCCGACAACCCCCGACCAGCGCAGGTCCATGCGCCCACCAGGTCCACGGTGTGCGCGCAGAAGCCCGCGAGCCCCGCCTCCGCATGCATCCCCATACAGGCCACCGCGTGGACGTCCTCGAAGAAGGAGGGCGCATACGCGTCCTCCTCGAGGAAAAACGGCTCGACCGCGGGGTGCAGCGCCTCAAGCAGCAGGTTCGTCTCTCCGGAGCCGGACAGGTGGCTGTCGCTCACCCGGACGCGCTGGAAGCCCGCGGCGAGCAAGCCCTCCACCGCGGCGTTCACCTCCGCCGTCAGCAGGGCTTGGGCGCGCACGTACTCCGGCGTCCCGAAGATGAGCGCGTTGGGAGTGTCCACGCCGGCCACGCCCTCAAGGTCGACCACGAGCAACGCCCGGCGCCCGCCCATGACGTACCTCCTACTTACCCGCCTTGGGGCCGCCAGCCTTGATCCACCTGGCCAGCACAAGCGCCGTAGGCTCGTCGATGAGCGAGGCGTACGTGGGCATGGCGGTGCCGGGGACGAACTTCTCCGGGTTGCGGATCCACTTCACCAACTCCTGCTCGGGCTTGCCGGCGGCATTGACGATGCGCTCGTGGTAGCGCGCGCCCGGGGCATGGCACAGCGTGCACCCCAGCCGAGAGAAGAGGGCAGCGGCGTCCACGTCCTTCCGGGGCCCGGCCTGCGCGAGCACGAGCTCCACGAGCTCGGCGGACGCCGAGGTGCGCACGAGCGAGCCCGGCTCCAGCGCCCGCGTGGACAGGGAGTCCGACGTCACCTCCGCGGACGGAGCCTCCGCGGCAGGAGCGGTGCGGGGCCGTGCACCGGGCACCTCGTGGCGGCGCGGGGGCAGCGAGCGCAGGTACTCGTAGAGCGCCTTCATGTCCACGTCATCCGCGCCGCGGTAGCGCGGCATGGGGAAGCGAACAATGGCCCCGGGCGCGAGCCCGTCACGCACGGCGCGCGTGAAGTCCTCGAGGCTCCACCCCTGGATGCCGGTGGCATCGAAGGTGATGTTGCTGGAGTGGATGGGCTTGCCATCGGCGCCGAGGAACTCGCGACCACCAGAGAAGCCCTTGGGCCCGTCGGCGTCCTTCGGGTCGAAGCTGTCCGTGTGGCAGCCGGCACAGTCGAGGACGCTGGCCATGTAGCGGCCATACTCCACGGTGGGGCCCTTGGGAGGCACGGGCATGCCCGAAGCGGGATGCTCAGGCACGCGAGACACCATCCGGTAGGCCAGGCCCCCGAAGAAGGAGAACTCCGTGCGCGGCGCCACGGTGGCATCGGCCTCGAAGAGCGGGTGCTGGGAGCGCATGAAGCCCAGCACGGCCGCGAGATCCTTGTCGCCCATGATGGACGACGGCATGGGGATGAGACGCCCGTCGCGGCTCACGCCGTAGCGGATGACGCGGGCGAGCTCCTCGTCCTTCGCCGAGCCGATGCCCGCGGTGGGATGGGCGGTGAGGTTGGCGGTATAGAGGGAGCCGAGCCACCCGGGCGCATCCTTCATGGGCGCACCGGTGACACGCTCCGCGTCGGGCCCCCGGTGGCAGCCTTCGCAGGCGCCCCGAAAAATACTCTCACCGCGCGCGAGAGCCTCGGAGGACATATCCGCCCGAATGGGGGGATAGGCGGTGTTGGCGACACTCGCGCACCCGGACAACAGGGCACTGCCCACCAGCAAGGTGCCATACACGGCGCTCGAGACTCGACGGTGCATCCTTCACAACCTCCAGGAAATCCAGAATGCCGTAACTCCAGGTTTAGCGGTAGACACCGCCCGTCCGCCCGTACCCCGAGGAGGCAGGGGAAGCGGACGCGGCCCACCGGACACGGGGTGGGAGGAGCCCGGCATTTTCGTGGCGTCGCCTTCCGGCCCCGGGGGTATATAAGGAGGGCGGCGGCGGTATCCGCCTGGCAACACCCCTGTTGCCCTTCCGGGGGCCGGCCCCTACCGACACCCCTCATTCAAGCTGGTACGGCCATGAAGACCGAATACGTGCGCCACTCCTCCGGGAGGATGTTCGAGAACGACTTCCTCGAAGCCGCCTCGAAAATCCACCCTGTCGTTCCCTTCGTCTTCTACATCCCCATCGTCATGGGCCTGCTGGCCTGGGGGCTGTGGAGCGGAACCACCACCGTGGGAAAGATCGCCCTGTTCGGAGTCCTGGGGTACCTCACGTGGTGCTTCATGGAATACACGCTGCACCGCAACCTCTTCCACTGGGAGGGGAACGGGCCGCTGACCCGGCGCTTTCACGCCATCATCCACGGCTACCACCACACGTACCCCGATGATCCTCAGCGGCTGGTGATGCCGCTAGGCGCGAGCATCCCGCTGGCCATCGTCATCGGCGGGCTGCTGTGGCTGGTGGGTCGGCCGGACGCCACGATTCCGTACTTCTGCGGCATCGTGGTCGGCTACCTCGTCTACGACTACCTGCACTGGGCGGTGCACTACAAGAAGCCGTGGACCAACTGGGGCAAGGCGCTGCGCGCGCACCACATGGCGCACCACTTCGCCTGCCCGGACAAGAACTTCGGCATCAGCCACCGGTGGATTGACGTGCTGATAGGCTCGATGCAGGTGCGCGGGCAGGCGGCTCGCGAGGCGGCGAAGCAGTCCACGGGCGGCAACACGGCGGAGTAGTCCCCGCCGTGCACCACCGGGGCATGCCTCAAGGGTGAGCGGCGGAGGCCGCCGCCCATTGCCAGGCGGAGCCCCGGTGCAGGGCCGCGTAGATGCGGTCTCTCAGCTCGTTGCACTCGGCATGGGTGAGCGAGCGGTCGAGCGCGCGCAGCACCACGCGCAGCAGCACGTTCTTCTGACCGGGTGAGATGCCGAGCCGCTGCACGGCGGCGGACGGCAGCGCCTCATAGGGCGTCTCCGAGAGCACCTCGACGGCTTCCACCACCTCGGCCTGGGCGCCGAGCGCGGCGCGCACCACGTCTCCGAGCTCCTCGGAGGTGGCGTCCCCCTCGAGTACAAGGGACAGGTCTCTGCGCACCGCGGGCATGGAGGACACCTCGCGGTAAGGCTCCAGGTCGAGCATTTGCGAGCAGATGCGTGGATCCTCAGCACGCAGCAGGCGGATGTCGTCCAAGCCCTTGCGCAGCATGAGGATGCGATCCATCCCCAATCCCATGGCGAGCCCCGAGACGCGCGCCGTATCGAGCCCGCTCTCCGCGAGCAGCTCAGGGTGAGCGAGACCACACTCGCCAATCTCCACCCACTCGCCGCCTTGGAGGACGTCAATCTGCAGTCCGTCCGTGGTGTACGGATGCCGAGCCGGGGTGACACGCGACTCGCACCCGGGGAGCAGCGCTCGCACGACCGTCTCCACCATGTGGCGCAGGTCCTCGACTCCGAGCGGAGCACCCCGCCGGATGCGCCAGAGGTCCATCTGGTGGGGCTCACCGGTGTGCAAGCGGTCAATGCAGTCGCGGCGGTAGACGAGCCCGGGACAAGCGAGCAGCACGTCCTCGGATGACTGGGGCGAGGAGGCGAGCTGGCGCAGCAGCGGCGGAATCATCGCCGAGGTCTGGGTGCGCAGCAGCGCGGTGTCACAGACGTAGCGCGTATAGCGCGCGTCGCGGGCGACACCGTCAGGCGGGTAGCGCAGCCGGTCGTAATTGTCAGAGACGGAGACGATGGGGCTCTGCCGGTGCAGCCGCACGTCGCAGCGCCACGCCTCGCGGAGGGCGGCGAGCACGTCATCGACAAGACGCTGCATGGCATGAGGGCCGGAGGAGGGGTCAGTCAGGTCACGAATGGACAGGGCACGGCGAACAGCGTCGGTGCTGAGGATGCAAACGGACATGGAAGGGCTCTCGGACTGGAGTGGAAGGAAGACAGCTCCAGGCGACGCCCGGTCCTCGAGGAGAGGAGGAGGCGGCGCCACGCTCGGACACCCCCCGAACCCCTGGTCCAGGTGGGCGTCACGCCGAGAGGCGATCCACCGAGGGAGAACGAGCTAGCGACGCAGCACGGCCTCCCGGCACCTGGTGGGGCTCGGGGGGCGGCTAAATCGACGCTGGCACGTCAGGAGAATCATCGCTCAAAGAAGGTAACCGCGGTCCGGGCCGAAATCAATCCCGAGCCCCGCGTTCACACTTCGACGAACCGCGTGCCGGTGAGACCTTCCTGCTCCATCGCCTGCTTGAGTTCCTCGGAGATGATGAGGGCTAGCGGCCAGCCCCAGGGACGGAAGATGCGGGCTCCTTCTACTTTCGTCGGGTCAATCCTCAGGCCCGCGACGAATCGGTACTCGCCCACCCGCTCGGGCTCGCCGTCCTCCGGCATCCAATACTGCACCTCTTCGCACTGGTCATCGTCGATGCATCGGATGACACGCAGGGTGTTGAGAATGAAATAGGGCCCCGCATGGCCTTCAACCTGCGCAGGAAGGAATTGCACCTCCTGAATGCCCAGACGCTCGAAGAGCTGGACGACGCGATAGTGGACCACGGGGATGAGGAAGGCATCCAAGGTGAAGTCCAGTGCCAGCCCGTCGGGCCTCACGGGAAACCGGATGGCGCCTTGCTGCGCGATCCGATGGCTCTGGGTGAACTGCCAGGGAGCTATTTTCTGTCCGTGTTCATCCACGGGGTGTCGCAGGTGCCAGCGCCCCGTGATGCGCATGTCATCCTTCAGCACGTAGTACTTGAGCACGCGTTCCGCTCCAGTTCAGTCTCTCGACTTTGTCACCAGTCGGTGGAGCCGTGACCCAGGAGTGCAAACCTCCTCCGCGATCTTCCCGAGCGCCTCCAGCAGCTTGGCTCTGCATCGAGCAACGGTTCCGCAGCCTCGGAGTTCCCTGTTGAGCCTCTCGAACACCGCTTCATGGTACTCCTCTGGATGAGGACCTTTATGGCCCTTGAGGTAGATGAGGTTCTCCGCCGCATCCAGGCTCATCCCCGCGAGCGCGAAGAGTTCCTCGAACCTGGGCGTCCAAGGTCCGCCGGCAACCGTCGAGATGTCGTTCTTGTTGGTGGCCAGGTGGTGCCAGTGGTAGCCCTCCTTCGCCTCGGTACCGTCGGCACAGGCACTACCCACCGTGGCCGCAGCCGTCCCCGCCGCCACTCCCGTCACCAGGACCGTTCCATCCGCTACCATCTGCACCGTCGCCGCTCCTTGCACCGTCATGCCCCCGGGCATCGCGAACCTCGGCGAGCGCAACAGCGCCCCGAGTCCTCCCTCGGGCACTCCGGGTAGCCCCTTCGCCACTCCCATGCTCGCCACCAGCATCAGCACCCTCAGCCCCGTGCCTCCCATCGCCCTACCGAAGCGCTCCGCCACCGCTTCGAGCTCCTGCACCGTCCTCGCTGCCTCCGCCTCCTGGTACAGCCGCACGCAGGCCCGTGCCACTTGCGTGAGCTCCACCGCCCCCACCGCCAGCGTCAGCCTCAGCGTCAGCGTCGCCGCGAAGGCCTTGGTGAAGACGGGCTCCGGCGCCAGCCATGCCGCGAAGTACACCAGCACCGACAGCGCCACTCCCGAGAGGAACACCGGCGAGCTGAACAACTCCTGCGCCGCTTCCCTCACCCCCTCGCCCATGTACCCAGGTGAGAGCTTCAGCGCCAGGAAGAGCCGGCTCTGCTCCATTGACTCAGGCATGGGCAGCAGCGGCGGGCCGTACCTCGACAGGTACTCCTGCCTCAACCGCGACTCCCACTCCGCGGGCTGGCCCCCTCCCCCTCCCGTCGATACCAGCACGAGCCGAGAGCGAGTACGTGGCTTCTCCGCCACTTGGAAGGAGTCCTGGAAGAATGCGAGGGCCGCTCTCGCCTCCTTCACTCGCACCCCTTCCAGGGCCGGCTCGGACTCCACCGGCTCGAAGGAGAGCCGGAGCTTCCCACCGGAGAGCGCGTCTACCTGTACAACCTTCGGCTCCGCCTCACGGCCCGCCCCAGGGGGAGCACCCCCCGGAGACACGGCGCATGAAACAGGCACCAGCAGCAACAGCGCCACGGCCGTACGCGACAGGACAGGAACGCTCATGTGCCAACAGCATGCTCTTCCCCCGGGTGCCGGGCGTATGACACGTCCCGTCTTGGTAAGACGCCTCACACTTCGACGAACCGCGTACCGGTGAGACCTTCCTGCTCCATCGCCTGCTTGAGTTCCTCGGAGATGATGAGGCCCTGTGACCAGCCCCAGGTGCGGAAGATGCGCGCGTCGCCCACCTTCGTCGGGTCGATACGCATTCCCACGACAGAGCGATACCTGCCCACCTTCTCCGGCTGGCCATCCTCTGGTTGCCAGTAAAGGGCCTCCTCGCACCGGGCATCGTCGATGCAGCGGATGGTGCGCAGCGTGTTGAGGATGAAGAAGGGCCCGGCATGACCCTCTACTTGAACGGAAATGAACTGCACGTCCTGGATGCCCAGACACTCGAAGAGACGGACGAAACGACTGTTAACCACGGGGATGGAGAAGGCAGCCCAACTGAAGTCCAGCTCATGCCCGGGAACGTCGAGAGGAAGCAGAGGCACGCACTCCAGCTCAAGACGCCTGCCCTTGAAGAACTGCCAGGGGTTGATGTCTTCGCCCCGCTCATCAACAGGGCCGCCAAGATGCCAGCGTCCTGGATGTTGCCTGGCATCTCTCAAATCGTAGTACCTGGGCATGATGGCCGCTCCAGTGTCAATCCTGAGACCTGGTCACCAGTTGGTGAAGTCGAGAACCGGGCGTGCATGTTTCATCGGCGATCTTCTTGAGCGTCTCCATCAGCTTGTCTTTGCAGTGCGAAACCGTCCCGCAGTCTTCGAGCGCCGCGCGGAGCCTGTTGTACACCACTTCATGGTACTCCTCGGGGTGGGGGCCTTTGTGGCCTTTGAGGTAGATGAGGTTCTCAGCCGCGTCCAGGCTCATCCCGGCCTTCGCGAAGAGCCTCTTGAACAGGGGCGTCCAGGGTCCGCCTGACACTGTCGAGATGTCGTTCTTGTTGGTGGCCAGGTGGTGCCAGTGGTAGCCCTCCTTCGCCTCGGTACCGTCGGCACAGGCACTGCCCACCGTGGCCGCAGCCGTCCCCGCCGCCACTCCCGTCACCAGGACCGTTCCATCCGCTACCATCTGCACCGTCGCCGCTCCTTGCACCGTCATGCCCCCGGGCATCGCGAACCTCGGCGAGCGCAACAGCGCCCCGAGTCCTCCCTCGGGCACCCCGGGTAGCCCCTTCGCCACTCCCATGCTCGCCACCAGCATCAGCACCCTCAGCCCCGTGCCTCCCATCGCCCTACCGAAGCGCTCCGCCACCGCTTCGAGCTCCTGCACCGTCCTCGCTGCCTCCGCCTCCTGGTACAGCCGCACGCAGGCCCGTGCCACCTGCGTGAGCTCCACCGCACCCACCGCCAGCGTCAGCCTCAGCGTCAGCGTCGCCACGAAGGCCTTGGTGAAGACGGGCTCCGGCGCCAGCCATGCCGCGAAGTACACCAGCACCGACAGCGCCACTCCCGAGAGGAACACCGGCGAGCTGAACAACTCCTGCGCCGCTTCCCTCACCCCCTCGCCCATGTACCCAGGTGAGAGCTTCAGCGCCAGGAAGAGCCGGCTCTGCTCCATTGACTCAGGCATGGGCAGCAGCGGCGGGCCGTACCTCGACAGGTACTCCTGCCTCAACCGCGACTCCCACTCCGCGGGCTGGCCCCCTCCCCCTCCCGTCGATACCAGCACGAGCCGGGAGCGAGTACGTGGCTTCTCCGTCACTCGGAAGGAGTCCTGGAAGAATGCGAGGGCCGCTCTCGCCTCCTTCACACGCACCCGCTCCAGGGCCGGCTCGGACTCCACCGGCTCGAAGGAGAGCCGGAGCTTCCCACCGGAGAGCGCGTCTACCTGTACAACCTTCGGCTCCGCCTCACGACCCGCCCCAGGGGGAGCACCCCCCGGAGACACGGCGCATGAAACAGGCACCAGCAGCAACAGCGCCACAGCCACGTGCGGCCATGAGAGGGTTCTCCGCATAGCGCGGCAGCATGCATGCCCTCGTGTTGCCGCACCACCTGACGCGCGCTACCGCGTGCCGAAGAGCCGATCGCCCGCATCGCCCAGGCCCGGCAGGATATAGCCGTGCTCGTTGAGCTTCTCATCCACCCCAGCGGTAAAGACACGCACGTCCGGGTGGTGTTCGCGCAAGTTGGTCAGGCCCTCGGGGCACGCCAGCAGGCACACGAAACGCAGGCTCCCGGGCTTGCTCCGCTTGATGCGGTTGAGCGCCGCCACCGCCGAGTTCCCCGTCGCCAGCATCGGATCACACACGATGACGTCTCGGTCCGCCAGCTGGTTCGGCACCTTGTAGTAGTACTCCACCGCCGTCAGTGTCTTGGGATCTCGATACAGACCGATGTGACCCACGCGGGCGCTCGGCACCAGCTGCAGCATCCCGTCCAGGATGCCCTGTCCCGCTCGGAGAATCGCCACCAGCACCAGCTTCTTGCCCTCCAGCACCGGTGCGCGCATCTCCATCATCGGCGTTTCGATGGTCTCCTCTGTCAGCTTCAAGTCCCGCATCGCCTCGTAGGCGAGCAGCAGGGAGATCTCCTGCAACAACGCGCGGAACGAGGCCGTGCTCGTGTCCTTGCGCCGCATCAGCGTCAGCTTGTGCTTCACCAGCGGGTGGTCCACCACGGTGCAGTTGTCCGGGTACGTCACGGCTGCCTCCTCGTTCTTCGGCTCGAGTAAAAGGAATACCCTCACCCCAACCCTCTCCCAGAGGGA
Source organism: Archangium minus (assembly GCF_044360475.1). NCBI lineage: Bacteria > Pseudomonadati > Myxococcota > Myxococcia > Myxococcales > Archangiaceae > Archangium > Archangium minus. The sequence continues at coordinate 1,003,057 of NZ_CP043494.1, read as the reverse complement.
GAGGGGGTTATCAGAACACCGTCCCGTCGCTCTCGATGCGGATCGGCGGTGTGCCTCCCGGGCGCTTCTCCGAGGCGATGCGTCTCCCCGCGCTCCACGTCCCCCCTTGCAGCACCTTCGCCAGCGGGAGCTCCTCCGCCGTCTTCCCCAGCCGCTCGCGCACCCGCTTCGCCACCTCGTCCAGCAGCGCAACCGTCAGCGCGCGCCACTCCACGATGGGTTCCGCTCCCGGTGCGAAGGCGTCCCTCAGCAGCCGCGCCTCCCTCGGCGCCAGCGCGCCCAGGTCCACCAGCAGGCCACCGTTTCGGTACTCGGGCAGCCCGGTGAGCGCGTCCAGCTCCGTCACCGTGATGCCGCCCTCCTCCAGTGGCTCCAGCAGCGAGTACGTCAGCCACTGCGACAGCTTGTGGAAGGGCACCAACGCCTCCGGGCTGTCGTCGGGCCCCAGCGCCGAGTGCCACCACACGTCTCCCAGGTTCACCCCGTCCAGCGTGATGCGTCCCGGCCAGATGGGGCCAAGCGACTCCAGCACCCGTCCCAGCACCTGTGCAGCGGGTACCCGTGGACCTCGCTCCACGAGCTGATCATAAAGTGCCCCGGGCCTCGGCAGCGCGTGCCCCAGCCCGTGCAGCAGCGCGAGCCGCCCCTCCAGGCCCGCCAGCGGGTTGGCCTCTGTCACCTGGAAGCCCCGCGCCAGCGCATCGAGGCTCAAGCGCCGCAACCCCTCGGCGTCCGCGCGCAGCGGCTGGCTCGGATCCGAGGAGAACGCCCCCGCCATGAACATGCGGAAGCTGGCCACCGCCAGGCCCTCGGAGCGCGCATACGTGCCCCCACCGGGCTCCTCGTACTTCCACGTGGGCCCACTGCCCGCATCCAGCAACACGCTCGTGACGACCAGGTCCAGCTTCGCCCGAGCCCGCTCCGCGGGCGGCAGCGAGGCCAGACGCGCATCCAGCTCCGCGTTGCGCCGCACTCCTCCCACGTCGAAGTGTCCCCAGCGGCTGTGCACTGGAATCTCCAGCGTGGGGTACGTCGCGCGGGTGACGTCCAGCACGTAGTCCGCCACGGCTGGCAGCCGATCCATGTCCACGCGGAAGTGCTCCAGCTTCCCGGCGAGCCCCAGCTCCAACAAGGCCCGGCAACGCTCGCGGATGGCGCGCGGGCTCCGCAGGTACGCAACAGTGGTAGAGGCCTCACGCATCGAGCGCCCTGCCCTTCACCTCCATGAGCTCCTCCTTCGAGGCCACCTTGCCCGTGGTGAAGTAGCCAGCGGCCTTCTTCGCCTCCATCTCCACCTTGGCGTCGGCGGGGACGAGCTCCTCCGGAATCGGCACGCGCTCGAGGATCTCAATGCCCGAGCGGACGATGGCGTCGTGCTTCATGTCGCTCATGGATACGAAGCGGTGGATGCGGGTGATGCCCAGCCAGTGCAGCGCGTCCGGCATCAGCTCCTGGAAGCGCATGTCCTGCACGCCGGCCACGCACTCAGTGCGGTGGAAGTAGGTGGCCGCCGAGTCCCCACCCTCTTGGCGCTTGCGTGCGTTGTACACGAGGAACTTCGTCACCTCGCCCAGCGCGCGGCCCTCCTTGCGCGAGTAGACGATGACGCCCGCCCCTCCCTCCTGCGCCGTCTGGATGCACACCTCGATTCCGTGCGTGAGGTAAGGCCGACATGTGCAGATATCACTGCCGAACACGTCCGAGCCGTTGCACTCGTCGTGCACGCGCACCGCCAGCGGTACCTCCGGGTTGGAGATGGTGCCCATGTCCCCGAAGAAATAGAGCGTCAACCCGCCAATCGGCGGCAGGAAGACCTCCAGGTCCGAGCGGGTAATCAGCTCGGGGAACATGCCGCCGGTCTGCTCAAAGAGCCCGCGGCGCAGCGCCGCCTCGGTGAGGCCGAAGCGCTTCGCGATGCCGGGCAGGTACCACACCGGCTCCACCGCGGCCTTCACCACGCTCACGTCCCCGTTGGCGCAGAGAATCCTGCCGTCTGGCTTGAGGCGCCCAGCGGTGATGGCATCGCGCAGCTCGGGCATGTTGATGTGCGCGCGGGTGATGGCGATGGTGGGCCGGATGTCCATGCCCTGGTCCATGAACGCGCGGAAGGCCTGCGGCGCCACCGCGCCCCACGGGTCCATCGAGACGATGCGCTCGGGGTCAAACCAGGCCTTGTGCGGACCAATCTGCTCGGCAGGCGCGGTGTTGGTGAGGTCCGCCCGATGGTCGTGCGGTAGCTGACCGGCGGCCACGGCGACGGCTCGGTAGATGGCGTACGAGCCCGAGTGCGTGCCGATGACGTTGCGGTGCGCGGGCTCCGTCAGCGTGGCGATGACGGGACCCCGGCGCAGCGGCTCGGGCTCTCCCCAACGAATGGGAACGGCCTGGGAATCGCTGTCAGGGTGCGAGGTGAGACGGATGTGATTGACGGGCTTCTTGTCGGACATGAGGCGCCCTCCTCGGAGTGCGCGCTGCGGTGGAAGTGAAACAGCGGGGGAAACGCGTCAGCTCATCCAGCTGCCGTCGGTACGAGTGGTCCACTTGCGTGTGACCTTCTTCAGGTCCGTCCAGAACCCCAGGCTGGACGTGCCCGTGATGTCGCCGTGGCCGAACTTGGACTCGCCCACGCCGCCAAAGGAGAAAGGCTCGCGAGGCACGGGCACGCCCACGTTGACGCCCACCATGCCCACGCGCGCGCCCTCCACCACCGCCTGCGCCACCGCGCCGTTGGTCGTGAAGACAGACGCCGCGTTGCCATAGGGTGAGGCGTTCTCCACCTCGAGCGCCGCTGACAGCGTGGGCACGCGGACGATGGACAGCACCGGGCCAAACAGCTCGCGCTGGGCCGCCTCCATCTCCGGGCTCACTCCGTCGAGAATCGTGGGGCCGAGCCAGTACCCGCCCGCCCACTTCTCACCCGCGGGCTTCTTCCCGCGCCCATCCAGCAGCACCCGCGCCCCAGCCCGCTCCGCCGTGGCGATCGCCGTCTCCAGGCGAGAGAGGCTCGCCCGGTCGATGATGGCGCCCATGCCGGGCCCCACCTCCAACCGCGAGGCGCGCTCCACCACCTGCTCGAGGATGTGCCCCACCTCCCCCACCGCGAGCAGCACGCTGGCGGCCATGCAGCGCTGGCCGGCGCACCCGGTGAAGGAGTCCACCACGGCCTGCGCGGTGAGGGACTCGTCCGCGTCGGGGACGACGATGAGGTGGTTCTTCGCACCGCCGAGCGCCAGCACGCGCTTGCCTTGCGCGCTGCCCTCCGCGTACACGCGCCGCGCCACAGCGGACGAGCCGACAAAGCCCACCGCGCGCACGTCTGGGTGGGCCACCAGCGACTCCACCGTCTCGCGCCCGCCGTGCACCACCGAAAAGACACCGCGCGGAATGCCCGCCTCCACCATGAGCTCTCCGAGCGCGCACGCGGTGAGCGGCACCTTCTCCGAGGGCTTGAGGATGAAGGCATTGCCCACCGTCACCGCGATGGGGAACATCCACAGCGGCACCATGGCGGGGAAGTTGAAGGGAGTGATTCCCGCCACCACGCCGAGCGGCTCGCGCCGGAACTCGCAGCTGACGCCGCGGCTCACTTCCATTCCACCGCCGGTGTCCAGGTTCTGCAGCGACAGGGCGAAGTCACACACCTCCAGCCCCTTGAGCAGGCCCGCTCGGGCCTCGGCCACCGTCTTGCCGGCCTCGCTCGCGGCGAGCTGGGACAGCCGCTCCAGGTTGGACTCGAGCAGCGCGCGGAAGCGCGCCATGAGCACGGTGCGCTCGCGCAGCGGCGTGGCGCGCCAGCCGGGCGCCGCGGCTCGTGCGGCCTCCACCGCCTGCGCCACCCCCTCGGCAGGCGTCATCGGCACTCGGCCGATGATGCTTCCCGTATAGGGGCTGTGCACGTCGAGAAGTGAGGCATCCCGCGGAACGAGCCACTCGCCTCCCACGAGGTTACGGCAGGTGGCAACGCTCTCGGGCAACTGGACAAAGGACACGTGCACTCCCCCCACTGTGACGACCACTGTCATGACTGAGTCACGGGGGCTCGGATGTGACGACCACCGTGACGACTGAGTCACGTGAGATCATAACTCCAAACAGGGAGAACCCGGCAACCGGGGGGGAGTCGAAGGAATGGAAAAGTGGGTCCATTTCCAGACACAAACACACCGCGTCATGGTGCACAGAGACGGAGATGACGTCTCCTGGGCCACGCTCGCGCGTCCCGGGAACCACGGGCGTGACTCCCTGGAGCCACAGCCGCGCCGCGAATCCCCTGGTCCTGTTCCTGCACTCATGCGGAGGCATGCACGCCCCCCTGCTCGCGGTGCTGGCCCTCGTATCGGCCCACGCAGACGCGCCCCATCCCGCCAGGCCCTTCAAGGCCATGACCTACAACGTCCTCTATGAGGCACCCGCGGAGGACGTGGAGAAGTCGCTCGATGTCATCGAGAAGGAAATGCCCGACCTCCTCTGCCTGCGCGAGCTGACGCCAGGCTTCGCCCAGGCCTTCCGGAAAAGGCTCGGCAAGCAATACCCACACACCGTGCTCGCGCCGCGCAAGGGCACCTGGGGCGTGGGCATCGCGAGCCGTCATCCCCTGCTGCGCACCGAGCGCTTCCCGGAGAAACCCCACCGCCTGCCCGCGATGGAGGCCGACGTGAAGCTCGGCGGGCGGGAGTTGAAGATGGTGTGCGTGCACCTCATGGCGCCCGGAGCGAAGCACAGCCCTTCCGAGACGCTGCTCGAGTCACTCGAGAAGAACGCGAAGCTGCGCGAGAGGCAGGGCGAGGCGCTGATGAAGCGTTACGAGAAGGAAGAGAAGCCCCTGCTGCTCCTCGGGGACATGAACGAGGGCCGTCAGGCCGCCGCGATGAAGGCCTTCGCCGCTGCGGGGTTCGTCCACTCCTGTGACGGGCCCAAGGCCTCATGTGGCAACACCTGGCCCGGAGCGAACACCGCCCTCCCCTCGGTGGTGGAGATCGATCACATCCTCGGGCGAGGACTCACCTTCTCGGAGGCCCGGGTGCTCCGCTCGGGAGGCTCGGACCACTACCCGGTCCGCGCGTTCTTCGGCTTCGAGCAGCCACGAAACAGGTGACACACGCACGAACCCGTGGTGTTCATCCCGCGCGACGTCATTCGTCATCACACCGCGCCTGGGGGGCTCCTCATGTTCTCGAAGTCATCTCAGCTGTTCACCTCGCTCGCCGCCGTCACAGTGCTCGTCACTGGATGCGGCGGCAAGAAGCCACCTCCAGAGCCGCTTCCCGAGGTCTGCACAGGAACCACGGCGCTCGACGTGCTCCCGGGCGTGTACCCGAATGCCGTGGAGCTGTCGGGCACCGACGCCCTCGAGGTGGCCGTCCTCGGAGACGCCACGCTCGACGCGCGCACGCTGGACCCAGCCACTGCCTCGCTGTCCGACCCGGACGGCTCCGCCCCGAGCGTCTCCGCCGAGAAGACACTCCGCGAGGAGGACGTGAACGGGGACGGTCAGGTGGACGCCGTGCTGCGCTTCCCTCGGCCCACGCTCGTGGAGCAGGGCGTCCTGCACGCCGAGGTGAGCCGTCTGAAGCTGGACGCGAAAACCCACTCGGGTGTCGAGGTGAGCGGCTGCGATCGGGCCCAGGCCTCGGACCACCTCCTCGCTCGGCTGCCGGCCCCCACCGGCCTGTATGCCGTGGGCACCACCACCTTCCATTGGGTGGACACCTCGCGCGAGGAGGAGTTCTCCGAAGCCAAACGCGACAAGCGCGAGCTGATGGTGCGCGTGTGGTACCCCGCCACGTCCCAGCTCCGGGCCCAACCCGCGCCCTACTTCCTCGTGCGCCGCGAGGGCATCGCCCAGATGACGGGAGGCAACTTCGACACCCCCGCGCGCACGCTGGACTTCGTCCACGCCCACGCCGTGGCGGAGGCGCCGCTCGCGGCCGACGCCCGCTTCCCCGTCATCCTCTTCTCGCCTGGAGCGGGCTTCTCGCCCACCTTCTACACGTCGCTGCTGGAGGAGCTCGCCAGTCACGGCTACGTGGTGGTGGCCACCTCGCACACGTACACCACCGGCGCCGTCATCTTCCCGGATGGCCGCTACGCCCCCAACACCGAGGATCCCGGAGGCCTCTTCGGGACGCCCTTCTTCGACACGACGGTGGCGGACCTGCGCTTCGTCCTCTCCCAGGTGCGTGCGCTCGACGCAGGAGACGCTTCGGGGCGCTTCACCGGGAAGCTCGACCTCGAGCGAATCGGCGTGTTCGGCCACTCCATCGGCGGCGCCGCGTCGACGCTCGTCTGTCAGCAGGAGCCGGGCGTACGCGCCTGCTCCAACATCGACGGCACCTTCCAGGGCTCCTGGGAGAAGGGCATCGGCCAGCCGTTCCTCCTGGTGCACACCCAGGCAGCCGACGACGGCACCCATCGCTCCTTCATCAAGGACAGACGGGCCCGGGTCTACGAGGTCTCGGTCTCCCAGTCCGGGCACCTCACCTTCTCGGACATGCCGCTCCTCCTGGAGCTGATGAGGAGCTACAACTCCAAGGTGACCGCCGACACGCTCGAGACGGGGACACTCGCGCCAGCGGAGCGAGCCGCAGCCATCACCCGCGCCTGGGTACTCGCCTTCGCGGACGAGACGGTGAAGGGCGGCGGCGAGTCTCCGCTCCTCCAGGGTGGCTCGGGGGACTACCCGGAGGTCACGTTGAAGGTGCACTCCCGCTGACCGGGAAGCCGGCCGAGGTCCGCCACCAGCGCGCGCACCGCATCAAGCTCCACGGGTTTGACAAGGTGCGCGTCGAAGCCCGCCTCGCGTGAGCGCTTCCGGTCCGAGGCCTGCCCGTAACCGGTGATGGCCACCAGCCGGAGGCCCGCGCCCGTCGTCCGTTGCCGTATCCGGCGAGCCACCTCATACCCATCCATCCCCGGCAGGCCGATGTCGAGGAAGACCACCTCGGGCTGGAGCGCATCCAGACACTCCAGCGCCGCCATGCCGTCGTGGACCACCGTCACCCGGTGGCCGTCCATTTCCAGCACCTCGCCGAGCATCTCAGCGGCATCCTCGTTGTCGTCCACCACGAGCACGCGGCGGCTCTCCTCGGGCACATCTTGCTCGAGACGCTCTTCCTCGGGCTCCGCTGGAATACGCTCCGCGGGCAGCAGCGGCAGGCGCACCGAGAAGACGCTGCCCTGTCCCACGCCCTCGCTCGCCACCTCCACGCGACCGCCGTGCATCTCGACCAGCCGCTTCACCAACGTCAGCCCCAGACCCAGGCCTCCCTGTGCCTGGTCCAACGTGCGCGCCACCTGCATGAAGGGCTCGAAGAGGTGGGGCAGCGCCTCGGCGGGGATGCCCATGCCCGTGTCCGCCACTCGCACCACCGCCTCCCCGGCCTCGCGCGCCAGCGTGAGGGTGATGCGACCTCCAGGCTCCGAGTACTTGGCCGCGTTGTGCAGCAGGTTGGAGAGCACCTGCTCGAGACGTACCGGATCCGCCTCCATCCACAACGGCCCCCTCGGCAGCTCCACGCGCAGCGTGTGCTCTCGTGACTCGGCGAAGGGCCGCGCCGACTCCACCGCGCGTCCCACCGCGGCCACCAGCTCCACCGGACGCTTCTGGAGGTGAATCTTTCCCCGCGTCACCCGCGACACGTCGAGCAGGTCATCCACCAGGCGGCGCATGTGGTGCACCTGGCGCTCCACCACTTCACGCTCCCGCTCGGTGCTCAGACCGGATTGCAGCTTGCGCTCCATGAGCTGGACGGCGGTGAGCACCGGGGCCAGGGGGTTGCGCAGCTCGTGTGCGAGCATGGCGAGAAAGTCGTCCTTGCGCCGGTCTGCCTCGCGCAGCTGCACCTCCACGCGGGCCCGCTCGGCGAGCGCCACGCGCAGCTCATCCGTGCTCCGCTCCGCCGCCTCACGCGCCCGCACCTGAGCACGCGTCAGGAAGAAGAAGGCCAGACTCACCAGCACGCCCGCCACCAGGGAGGGCACCACCACGAACTCCGAGGCCGTCTCGTCGAAGCTCGGCAACGAGGCGAAGGTGAGCGTCCAGGAACGTCCTGCCACGGTGAGTGTCTTCGTGGTGGTGAACATGGGCTCGCGCGCCAGGGCCTCCGGGTCATGCGAGACGTGCAGCAGGTGCTCCGGGGCCACCGCCGTGCCGTCGTAGACCTGGAAGCTCACGCGCGGCTTGTGCTCGATACCGAAGATGCCGTTGAGCAGATCATCCGCGCGGAAGGGGCTGTAGACAAAGCCGACGAGCGCCTCGCGCCGCGCCTCCACCGTGGCCGGCGTCTGGCCACCGCGATAGACGGGCAGGTACAGGAGGAAGCCCGCCTGCTTCCTCTCGTGGATTTCCTGCTTGAGCGTCACCTTGGCGCTGAGAGCGGGCTGCCCGGTATCGCGGGCGCGCGCCATGGCCTCACGGCGGTTGGGCTCGGAGTACATGTCGTAGCCCATGGCCGCCTGGTTGCGCGAGTCCCGCGGCTCCAGCAGGACGATGGAGTGGTGCTCATCCGAGAGACGCTGGGAGAAGCCGAGGCCCTGGATGCCTGGGTAGTGTGTCTGGAGCTCGAAGAGTTGGACGAAGGCAGAGAACTCGTCCGGCGATACCTCTTGCTGCGTGGCGAACAGCCCCTCCGTCCCCTGAAGGAGCGCAATATAGGTATCCAGCCGACGCAGGATTCGGTCGGAGGTCGACTGCACCAGGTTGTTGAAACGCGCCTGGTCCCTCGCCCGTACGTTCGCGTTCAGCAGCAGGCTCACACAGACGGTGAGCAACAGCGAGAGAGCGAGCACGCCCACGGGTACAAGGTGCCGCGGGAGACGATGGAGACGGGGATGGCGGAGGAGTTTCGTCACGGAGAATCGCAGAGGGACACCTTCTAACGACCAGGAGTCCTGGCTCCATCCCAGGGAAGACCGCCTCGTTGCCCAGGACCTGGACACTTCCTAATTTGAAACCCACCACGCCACGCACCAGAGCCCGGTGGGGACACACTGGGAGGGATGCGATGCCAGGGAACAGCGGATGGAAGAGCGGGGGGGAGCGCTCGGGCCCCGGCTTCGACGATTCAGATTTTGGCGATGAGCTAACGCGGGCAATCACTCAGGAGCCTGCCCTCCTGCATACCCCGGTGCGAGGTGAGCGCATCGGAGGCTCGGACGGTCGCCGGTTCGAAATCCTCGAGTCCCTCGGCAGCGGCTCCATGGGCCGAGTGTTCCGCGCCTGGGATGCTCAGCTGCAACGCGTGGTGGCGCTCAAGTTCCTCCTCCCAGGCGGTCCGCTGGAGGTGGAGCACCTGGTCTCCCTGCTGCAACGGGAAGCGCGGGCCATCGCGCAGCTCGCCCATCCCAACATCGTCCGTCTCTTCGACGCGTCTGAGTGGATCGGCGCGCCCTGGGAGCCGCGCATCCCCTTCCTCATCATGGAATGTCTGGAGGGAGAATCGCTCGCGGCGCTGCTGCTGCGGGAGCCCCGGTTGGAGCTGCGGCGCGCCCTGGACATCCTAGCCGGTATCGCCGCGGGGCTAGCGCACGCTCACGAGCACCATGTCATCCACCGCGATCTCAAACCCAGCAATGTCTTCCTCACCCAGCAGGGCGAGGTGAAGCTGCTCGACTTCGGTCTGGCTTGGCTGCTGGAGGAGATCCACCCGCCTGGTGGCGTGGACCTACCCAACGCCGGCACGCCGGCCTACATGGCGCCAGAGCAATGGAAGAGCGAGCAGCAAGACGAGCGAACCGACATCTGGTCCGTGGGGGTCTTGCTCTACGAGATGCTCACCGGAGCCCCGCCCTACCCGAGCACCTCCTTGAAGGAGCTGCGCACCCAGGTGCTCGCCCCTGAGCCCGTTCCGCCCGTGCGTGAGCGCCGCCCGGAGCTCCCCCGAGACGTGGAGCCGCTGCTGGCCACGCTCTTGGACAAGGACCCCGCGCGGCGCTACCAGACGGCGCAGGAGCTCGTTGAGGAGTTGCGCGAGCTGAGAGAGGTGCTCGGCTTCCAAGGACGAGGGCCACGCCCTGTGGCACCCGAGCGCAGACAGGTGACGCTCGTGTCCTGCCGGCTGACAGGGATTGCCGACTCCGGGCAGGCGCTGGACGCCGAGGATGTCGGCGAGCTGGAGGAGTTCTTCCACCAGCAGTGCGCGGAGCTCGTGCAACAGCGAGGGGGTGTCATCGTCCTGTCCATGGCCGACGAGGTGCTGGCCTGTTTCGGCTACCCCGTGGTGCACGAGGAGGACTCGGAGCACGCGGTCCAAGTGGGGCTGGCCCTGATGAAAGAGGTCCCCGCCGCCCTCCAACGCAAGCTCTCCCACGTCGCCTCGGAGGTGCTTGCGGTGAAGGTGGGCATCCACACGGACCAGGTGACGCTGAGTGAGCCCCCACGGGAGCGCGGAGGCCGAACGCTCGTCCTCCAAGGGGAGGCCCCGAAGGTTGTCACCTGGCTTGCGGAACAGGCCGCGCCCCACTCGGTGGTGCTCAGCGAGGCCACCTGGAGGCTGGTGCGCGGCACGTTCGAGGCCGAGTCCATCGGGCCACGCACCTACACGGGCCTGTCGGGGACGCGGCACATGGAGACATACCGGGTGCTGCGCGAGCGCCCGGCGACGTTCCGATTCGAACGGGCCATTGTCACAGGTGGCCTCACGCCCCTGGTGGGCCGAGAGCAGGAGCTGCAACGGCTCCTCGCGTACTGGGCCGAGGCCCAGCGAGGCCAGGGCTCCTTCGTGCTCGTCAGCGGAGAGGCCGGGCTTGGCAAGTCGCGACTCATTCAGGAGCTGCATGAGCGGATTTGCCAAGAGCAGTGCATCCACTTCCAGTGCCAATGCTGGCCCCAGTCGCGCACCAGCGCTTTTCAGCCCATCATCGAGGTGCTGCGGCGCTTCCGCATCTCGCACCAGCTCTCCGGGCGAGTGCCTGGCCTGTCGTCCGAGCACATCACCCTCCTGCGCCAGCTCCTCTCCCTGCCCATCCCAGAGGGACACCCTGTCCTCCAGCTCGCGCCGGAGCGGCGCAAGGAGCGCACCTTCGAAGCGCTGGCGCTGCTGTTGTCGCACGTGGCCCAGCAACACCCGGTGCTCGGTGTGGTGGAGGACCTGCATTGGGCAGACCCCTCCACCTTGGAGCTGCTCGGCTACCTCCTCGAGCGGGTGGAGGACCAGCGAATCCTCCTCGTCCTCAGCGCCCGGCCCGACTTCCATTCCACCTGGGCCCCCCACCCTCGGATGCGCCCACTCACGCTGGAGCGACTGACTCCGGAGCAAACCGCCACCCTCGTGCGTGAGTCCGCAGGCGGCCGAACGCTGCCACCTTCAGTCATCCAGCAACTGGTGGTCCGGACGGACGGCATTCCCCTCTTCGTCGAGGAGATGACGCGCATGATGTTGGAGCGCGGCACGACGGATGCCATTCCCATCACCCTGCACGAGCTGCTGCTGGCGAGGTTGGACCTGCTGCCTTCCCGGCAGAAGTCGCTGGCCCAGTCCTGCGCAGCACTCGGGCGCAGCTTCACCCACGCATTGCTGGCCACGCTGATGCGGCGCAGTCCGCTCGCGCTCCAACGCGACTTGGAGGGACTGGTCACGGCGGGGCTCCTCCAACGGCTGGATGACGGTGCTGGGCCGGGCTACCGGTTCCGCCACGCCCTCATCCAAGACGCAGCCTGGCGCTCTCTGCCGCGCAGCGCACGCCGCACGCTCCACCAGCACATCACCCAAGCCCTGCTGGAGCAGGCCCCCGAGGTAGTGGAGACTCAGCCGGAGCTGCTCGCCCACCACTACACCGAGGCTGGCGAGTACGCGGTGGCCATCGGCTACTGGGCCCGCGCTGGACAACGCGCCAGCCTGCGCTCAGCCAATGCGGAGGCAGTGAGCCACTTCCAGCAAGCCCTCCGGCTGTTGCGCTTCCAGCCGGACACGTCGCAGCGCCAGCAAGAGGAGCTGCGGTTGCTCATCTCCCTGGGCACGCCCCTGGCCCAGCTGCGAGGCTACCGCTCTCCCGAGGTGGAGCGGACGTACACCCGGGCGCGCGAGCTCATCCATCAGGTGGGCGAGGCCCTGCCCCAGCTCCAGCTCTCCTACTGGGGGCTCTTCGTCTATTACTTCTCGCGGGCCGAGTACGTGCTGGCGCACGAGCTCGCCGAGCAGCTCGTGGCCCAGGGTGAGCGCCACCAGGACTACGAGCTGCTCGCCCTGGGACACCGGATGATGGCGGCGGACTTCTTCATCTGGGGGGACATCCGTTCCGCCCGGGAGCACGTCGAGTGGGCACTGGCGTGCCCTGACCTGTCGCTCGAGGAGCACCGGTCCATTGCGGAGAAGCAGTGGATCAACCCTCGCGCCACGACGCTGGCGTTCGGAGCCATGGTGTACTCCGTGCTCGGCGAGGAGGCGGCGGCCTCCCGCACCAGCCAGGAGGCGCTGGAGCTGGCGCGGCGCATCGGCCACGCGCACACCTCCACGACCGTGCTGACCTATCTCTCCGTGGCCTGCCAGCTCCGCCGGGAGGCGCGGTGTGCTCTGGAATGGTCTGACCAGGCCATCGCACTCTCGAACGAGCACGGGTTCCGAGCCATGCAGGTCTGGGCCAAGATCATCCGCATCTGGGCGCTGAGCGAGCTGGGACATGCACGCGAGGGACTGGCGCTCATGCGCGAGGCCATCGCGGGCTGGCACGGGCTGGGTGTCAGCTCCGGCCTGTTCCACCACGACCTCGGTCTGCTCGCGGAGCTACATCTGAAGCTGGGACAGCCCGACGAGGCGCTCACCCTCCTCACCGAGGCCCTGGAGCGGGCCCCGATGCAGACCCAGCACTTCTACGAGGCCGAGCTGCACCGGCTGCGAGGCGAGGCACTGCGGGCGCTCGGCCGAGAGACGGAGGCGCGCGAGTTCTTCCGGCGAGCCATCCAGGTGGCTCGCCAGCAGGGCGCTCGCGCCTTCGAGCTGCGGGCCCTGGAGGACCTGACGAGGCCCTCCTCGGCACAGCACCCCGCGTAGCCCAAGGGCTCAGAAGGGCCGCTGGAGCCGGAAGTCCATGCGCCTCTTCTTCTTGTCGTGGGCTTTCACGTCCAGGTCTGGCTGGAATTCCTTCTGCATGCGCCGCGTGCGGAAGTGCCGCAAGGACTTGTCCAGGGCATACACCACGTCGTTCAGCAAGCCCCCCTTGATGATGAACCGGGCCATCTGGTGGGACTCCCACTCCAGCCGCAACTTCACCTTCCTGGCGTCCTCGGAGTACCGGGTCGACAGGAATCCGAGCACGTTGTGCCAGACACGGTCCCGGTAGTACCTCAGACTCGTGAAGGTGATGATCTCGTCGTACATCCCGAACAGCCAGCTCAACAAACCCATGCCTCCGCCGAACTCCCTGCCCAGGACCCGTAGGATCCTCGGGTAGGCGTCCACGAGGACGTTGTTCAGCTGGTCATGGTCGAACTTGCGCCGGGCCAGCAACTCCAGGGTCAGCCGATCGATCTCTCGCGGGTCGTCCAGCGCCTGCAAGGCCAGAAGCTCCTGCTGGATGGACTCGTGGATGCCCAGGGCCAGGTCGAAGTTGATGTGGGCGTTGATACCGAGCAGCAGGTTCAGGAGGACACTCGCCCCCTGTTCGGCGGCCTTCTTCATGGCCAGGTCCCACGCCTTGGAACTGGGCTCCGCGGACGAGAGGGAGCGCTCGAGCGACTGGAAGTAGAGCTCCGCGAACCGGCCAGCGACCTGATCGACCCAGTCGGGGTCGAAGAAGATGGGGCCAACCTTGTTGAACTCACCCACCCCACGAACCGCGGCGTTCACCTGGGTCGTCATGACGAAATAGGCGAGGAGGAAGATGGCACGGTCATCCTCCTGCGCGTAGAGCCGCGTCAACTCCTTGCGCATGCAGCGCAGCGCTTCGGTCGTGTTCTGGGGCTTGTGCTGGGTTCCGCAATGGACGCCGCACACAAGCGACGAAGCGGTAAAGGTATCCGCCATGGGCAACTCCCCCTGTTGAGACTTCGGATCCAGGACGGACAGAGAGGAGGAACGCCGGTTGTGACGTGGGCCGGCTCCTCGCCTGACCTGACACGAGCAGGGAGGAGCGCGGGCGCCCGTCAGGAAGAAGGCCCTTGCCTCACACCGAACCAGACAAGCCGCCGTCCACGTTGATGGCGGTGCCACTCACATAGGAAGCGCGCGAGGAGACAAGGAAGGCCACCACGTCGGCGAACTCACTGGCGCGTCCGATGCGCCCGAGCGGGATCCCGGCCTCGCGGCTGCGCTCGGCGTACAGCACCTCCGGCGGCTTGCCCACAGCCTCGGCGCGGCGGGTCCACTGACCGCTCTCAATCATCCCCACGAGCACAGCGTTGACGCGGATGTTGTCCGGCCCCAGCTCCTTGGAGAGCACCTTGGTGAGCGCCATGCCAGCGGCACGGGACACCGAGGAAGGCGTGGTGTTCTTCCCAGGCTCCTTCGCCTTGATGGACAGCACGTTGACGATGGCGCCGCCTCCCGCCGCGCGCAGATGCGGCACGGTCAGGCGCACGGTGCGCATCGCGGCGAACAGCTTGAGCTGGAGGTCCTCCTCCCACTCCGCGTCAGTGACGGAGAGGAAGGCCTTGGCCGAGGCCGAACCGGCGTTGTTCACCAGCGCGTCCACGCGGCCCCAGCGCTCGTGCGCGGCCGTTACGAAGCGCTCCACGTCCTGGGCGCGCGACACGTCGGCGGGAACGGCGAGCACCTCGCCGCCCAGGGAGCGCAGGGAAGCCGCGGTGGCCTCCAGCCGCTGTGGATTGCGAGCACACAGCGCCACGCGCGCGCCCTCCTGAACGAGCCGTTCGCACACGGCGGCGCCGAGCCCCTCCGAGCCGCCCGTCACCAACACCACCCTGCCTGAGAGCTGCAAGTCCATACGAGAGAGACGCCTCCTGATGAGAGTTCCCTCTCTATATACGCGGGACCTCCACGGCTCGCGCCCCAAGTGCTCCGAGCGGGCTCGGATGTCACCTGGGGCGCGGCGGGAGGTGCTACGTGCTCACGGCGTGGAGAGGAGGCCGCTCAAGGTGTCCGCATGACCGGCGGGCAGCTTGTAGAGCGCGGCCGAATTCTCCGCCGAGAACCCGGGGGCGGAGATGGCGGTGAGCTGGAGGATGTAGTGGCTCGCGGGCTTCAGGAGCTCGGGCGGGAGCCGCACCGACGTGGCATCCCCTCCCAGCCAGAAGACGAAGGACTCCGCATTCGAGACAATGCCCCACTCGGCATTCCACTCATACCGACGGAGCCGCAGCCGGTAGCCGCTCGCCTGGCCCGAGGCCGGCGGCTGCCACGAAATGACGTGGCTCCCCAGCGCGAGGGACTGTTGCGAGTAGGCCTCCTTGCCGTCGAGCCGCAAATCACGAGGCGCGAGGACGAGAGGCTGGAGGGGACCGGCGCCCAGAGAGGAAGCGTTTTCGTAGACATCCAACCGAGCGCCAACAACGAGCGGCTCCGTGGTACCCGGGAAGGCGTACTCCACACGGAAGGGGACGCTGAACCAGGCGACTTCACCCCAGGTAGACGGGAAGGGGTTACCGTAGTCAAGCGTGGCGCGGATGTCCGTGTCGTAGCCCATGGGCAGGTTGAACGAGAGCAGTTCGCCGGAATAGCCGACCCACCCGTCCTCCACCCCGTGCGCGGCCGGATGGAGTGCGAAGGCAGGTCTGCCAGCGGTCGCGGCCGGGTGCGCGTCGGAGACATGGGACATGAAGGAGGACAGCTTCCAGTTCAGGGCGAACTGCTTCGAGGGCAGCACACTGAACGTCCCGTTCACCGGGAGGGGCTCACTGCCGTCGTAGGAGAACGGCGGCAGGTGCAGGGAGCGAGCGACGGCGCCGTATTTCAGGGTGCTCCCATCCGCCAGTGTTCCCGCATTCCGAGGCACGAATTGGTTCACCCAGGCCCGGTCTCCACGCGCCTGCTCGAAGCGGTACATGAAAGGATTGGTGAAGTTGTCATACGACACGACCTCGCCACTGACCGACATCGTCCCCGGCTGCAAGACGCGATTGAAGGTGTCGAGGTTCCCCGCGACGTCCAACTCTCCGGAGACGAGCTGCAGGCCTCCAGGTCCCTCATCGGATTCAGGCCAGGGCTGGAGCCCATTGATGTCCAGCCGGGCCTCCGCCAATGCGGCAGGCGCGGTGAGCTCCTGGGCATCCGCCCGGCCAAGCCAGTCGGAGCTCAAGTCCACGCGTCGTGCGGAGGTGACGACATAGCTGCCCCCCCGCCGGAGGTAGTAGGTGCCGTCTGGCACGTCCGCGAACGCATACTCTCCCGGGCTCGCCAGCGCACCGGGAAGGGACTTGAAGGTCTCCCCCTCCAACAACAACAGCTCCACCGAATTGGCGGCGAAGTCCTGCGGGCGCTCCGTCACACCGCTCGCCGTGTGGTTGCGCTTGAAACTGCGCAGCCGGACACTCTTGTCCTCGACGACCGGGGTCGGCTTCTCTTCCTTGTCGCAGCCCACCAGCCCCAGTGTCGCCAGCAACAACAATCCCTTGCTCACCTTCGACATGCTTCTCCCCTCTTTGTGATTCCCATACGTCTGACGGCTTTCACGTCATCCATGGCGGGCGACCAGCCCCCCCCACTGGAGGTGCGCAGCCTACTAGCGAGGAGGGCGTGACGTCGCCGTGACGGCGAACGAACCTCCAGCGCCGGAAGAGCCCGCCAAAAAATCAGCGGCCGGCCCCCTGATAGAGGGAGCCGGCCGCCGGAGTACGACACATCGGGTTTGCACCGCTCAGCCTGGAATCCTTCAGCCCGGGCCTGGCGGCGCCCTCCCCCTCCCGGACGGAAGGAGAAGGGCGTTCACGCTCAGTTCATCCGGCGACGACGGTTCAGCAGACCCATGAGCGCCAGGCCGAGCAGGCCGACCGGGGCACCACCACCGGTGGCGGAGCAGCCACCGTGGTCGTCATCGTCATCACCATCGCCGTGGTCAGGCTTGGCGGTGGCCTCCACGGTGGCGCTGTTCGTGGCGCCGTGGGCATCCGTCACGGTGAGACGGAAGGTGTACGTGGCCTCCTCGGTCACGTCCACGCTCAGCACCGCCTGGTTGGCATCGCCGAGCTGCACGGCCGGACCACCCGTCTGCTCCCACTTGTAGGTGAGCGCATCGCCCTCGGGATCGCTGGAGCCCGAGCCATCGAGCGTCAGCGACGTCTGCTTGCCGGAGACGAGGACGCGGGCCGTGGCCACCGGCGCCTGGTTCTCGACAGGGTCGGCGGGCGTGACGGCAACATCCACCAGGTCGCTGGTGGTCACCGAGCCGTCGCTCACCACCAGCACGAAGGTGAGCGTCTCACCGGAGGCCGTCTGGGGCGCGGTGAAGGTGGCCTGCAGCGTGTTGGCACCGGACAGAGCCACCGGCGTGCCGGACACCTGCACCCAGTAGGCGCTGAGGGTGTCGCCATCCGTGTCGCTCGCCGAGCCGCTCAGCGTGAAGCTCTCGCCCGACTTCACGGAGCCGTCCAGACCCGCGTTCACGGTGGGCGCGTGGTTGACGTTCTTCACGCGCACGGTCACGGTGTCGCTGGCCGTGGTGCTGCCATCGTTGACGGTCAGCTTCAGCACCACCTCGCTGTCGCCGGTCACCGCGGGAGCGGTGAAGGACGGCGTGAGCGTGTCGGCGCCGGACAGGGTCACCGCCGGGCCGGACTCCTGCGTCCAGCTGTAGCTCAGGCTGTCACCATCCTCGTCGGACGCGCTGCCCGTGAGGGTCACCTTCGTGTTCTCCACCGCCGTCACGTCCGCGCCAGCGTTGGCCACGGGGGGACGGTTGGAGCACACGTTGTTCTCCTCCGTCATGGTCGTGAACGGGGTGTTGGTGATGCCGGAGAAGGCGAGGTTGTCCAGCACCCAGCCCGTGAACGCGGCGGCGTTGTCCGTGCCGATGCGGAAGCGGATCTGCACCGTCTTGCCCGCGTAGGTGGTGCCCAGGTTCAGCGTCGCCTTCGTGAACGTCGGGAAGTCCGCGGAGGAACCCACGATGGCCTTCTGGCCCTGCAGCGGGTTCCCGTTCCCGGAGTACGAGACGAGCGTGCCGGTGTACAGCGACTCACCGATGTCCACCCACGTCGCCCCATTGTCCTCGGACAGCTCGATGACGGCGCCATCGTAGTTGCCACTGGCGTCGGCCTCGAAGTCATAGGCGTGATCGAAGGACAGGACGAGCGGCTGGTCGGCGCTCACCTGGAGCGGCGGGGTGATGAGGCGGATGTCGCTCGCCATGCCCATGTTCGGACCGTAGAAGGCCCGGTTGAGATCGGAGAACACGACCGTCTCGAAGTAGCCCTCGGCCAGGGTGTCGTTGAACTCGGTGCTCCAGGGCGGAGTGAGCGCATCCACCGTCTCCGTGGCGCTGGTCGCGGGCGCCTCGTCGTAGTTGACCTTGAAGGCCAGCGAGTCGGTCTTGTCACCCGGATGCGCCTGGTTCTCGTCACGGATGGCGAAGTTGAAGCTGACGGCGCTACCCGTTGCCGCGCCGTGGAGCGACACGGGAATGGACGCCTCGGCCTGGCCGCCCATGGGGATCTCCGGGAAGCTCACGGAGCCCGCGTTGCCCACCGTCACGCCGCGGGTGCCGGAGAACACGGTGACGCTGGTGCTCTTGGCCGCCGTCGAGCCCGTGTTGCGCACGGTGATGATCAGCCGGCCCGTCTCCCCGTTGTCCAGGATACCGTCCTTGTCGCAGGAGCTGGTCGCGAGGTCGTCGTCGAACTCGACAGAGACGATCTCCACGTTCGTGCCCACCTCGAAGCTCTCCACCACGCCCGCATGGTTGGTGGAGTACCTGTCCGGGGCCACCGCGCCCACGCCCGCACCGCGCTTGGCGAAGGCCGCCCAGAGGCGCTCGCCGTCAGCCGGGTCGTTGGCGAAGGCCGCCGCGAGCACCGCGTCACGCGCCTCCAGGTAGGTGGGCGAAGCGGGCGTCATCTTGTACCCGTTGACCAGGTAGCTCTTCATGCGGTCCTGCGCCTCCTGGAACGGATGCGCACGCAGGAGCGCCACGTAGCACTCCCACAGCATGGTGGCCCAGACCTCGCCCGCGTTGTGGACCTCGGAGTTGGGGAAGGAGTTGGGGGAGATAGGCGTCGTGGTCGGCAGCGGCACGCCGTCCATGATGTGACGGAACGTCAGCGCGTTCTTGGCCAGGTCCGCCGAGTAGGTCACGCGGCGGATGCCGAAGAACGTGGAGTCCTCGGAGCTGCCACGCGTCGCGAACTCACCCGCGCCGTAGGCGCCGTTCCAGTTGGCGTTGGAGGGGACGTTGATGTCCTCCGCGCGCGCCATCATCAGCAGCGCGGTGAAGTCACCCCAGCCCTCGCCCATGGACCCGCCCTGGTTGTTGCCCAGACCGGCCGCGTTCTGGACGAGGCGGTTGCTGATGTAGTGACCCCACTCGTGCGCCACGATGGCGTTGTCCACCGTGCCGTCCAGGCTGAGGCTCTCCGCGCGGAACAGCGTCACGTTGAGCCCGGGGGCGGCGCGCAGCTTGTTGCCGTCGGCGAGCGTGATGCGCAGCGCGGGGATGGTGATGTTCGTGGCGTCGCCGCCGATGCCCACGACCGGGCCAGCCACGTTGTCCGCGACGATGACGCCAATGGCGCCCGCCGTCTGCGCGTTCGTCACCTTCACCGTGAAGTTGCACGCGCCACGGTCCACGAGGGCGATCTTCCCGGCCACGTCCGCCGCGTTGGTCAGCGCGGTGCACGCGTCAGTGGTGGAGGCACCGGAGGGGTTGGACTCGTCCTGGGCAATCACCACGTCGCCGGTGACGTTGAAGAACTGCGGACCGAAGCCGGCGGCGACACCCACCTCGTACTCACCCGCGACAGAAGCAGGCGCGTTCGCCGTCAGGTGCGCCTCCTGCAACCCGGAGAACAGGTACATCTGCATGCGCGGGGACGCACCGTCCGCCGGCGTGGACATGTTGGCGTTGTTGATGCCGCCGTGGTCCTGCGCCTGCGCGCGGATGGCGTCGTTGGCCAGGCCGCCGCGACCATAGTTGTCGGTCTGCGCGTTGCCGGACGCCTCGTCGAAGCCCGCGTCGTAGTACCAGTCGTGCAGCCAGTTGTTCAGGAAGAACAAGCTGGTGGTGGCCGCGGCGATCTGGTCCGCGTTGGCGTTCGGCTGGATGTCGAACAGCATGGTCCGGTCGAACACGCCCGGCGCGGTGACCGTGGGGCGCAGGTCGCCGGTGTTGTAGTTGTCCGGCGCGACGAGGTCCGCGTACGCGTCCACGTTGTTACCCTTGGTCTCCGTAGCGCCGTCTGGCAGCCAGGGATCGTTCTGGCTGTAGGGGACGTTCTGGAGGGTCACCAGGGCGGGCGGCACGAACGACGGGGCGAAGGTGCCCGGCGTGCCCGTGGGGTGCGGCGTGGCATTGGAGCCCGAGGGGCCATCGTGCGGCGTGTACGGAGGCGTGGAGTCCGCGAAGACGCGGTAGCTGTACTCCGCGTCCGCCGTCAGGTTGGTGCGCATCAGCAGCCGGCCGTCGACCGCGGACACGACGTAGGAGTAGTAGTCCGAGTCCTTGCCGTCCGGACGCCCCGTGTTGAGCTCCACGTAGTACGCGGGTACCAGCGCGTTGGGCAGCGAGAAGAGCACCTGCTTGGCGCGGGCCGGGATGACCAGCTCTTCCGCCAGCGGACGCGCGTAGGAGGCCAGCGAGTAGTGCACGTACTTGCCGGAGTCCAGCTTGTTCACCTGCGTGAGCAGGCTCCCATCCAGCGTATTGCCCGTCAGGTCCTTGTAGGCCACGGCGATGGCCTCGGAAGCCGGAAGCTGGAAGCGCACGCGCGCGGCGGGCACCTCCGCGGACACGTGCTTGGAGAGGTTGCCGGAGATGGCCACCAGCTCATTGTTCCGGTTGAGCATCAGGTGGATGGACTGCCGGAAGACCTCGATTCCCGCCGCCTCCTGGGTGAGCGTCACCACCTTGACGCCCTGTCGGTTCTGGTTGACGGACGTCACCCGCGCGCCCGCCGACTCGAAGGAGCTCAGTCCGTAGAGGGGAGCGTGGTCCGCCAGCTGCGCCAGCGCGGCCTTCTCCGGGGCCATCTTCGCGAACTGCGCGCTCAGCTTCGAGGGGGCGCCGCTCTTGTTGACCCAGATGAACGTGGGCGAATCCGTCAGCGAATCACGATGCGCAATGCGCGCACCCTTCGCGTTCACCAGCTTGAAACCCGCGGTAGCTCGACCCGCGGGCTTCGCATCCTGCAGTGCATCGTAGTTCGGCAACGTCCGAGCCGAAGCGCCGGCACCCGACAACACCAGCGCCAGCCCAGACAGCGTGGCAACCAACCTTCTCACGTGGGGATGCTCCCTGTTTCAGACTGCTTGGGGGGGGAGCTCCTTTGAGACCTCAACGGGGTGTCCCGGCACTATTGCCGCAACACCCCGTCACTCCACTCCAGGTGGCTCCCAGGTGACGAACCGTCACCTAGGTAAAAGGTTAGTGTCATTGTGCACGTAGGTTCAAATACGACACTTTTTTATCGCCTGCTGAGAGTGGCGGGTCTCACGCGCCCCACTGCGGGGGGCGCACGGATGGGCGGAAACCAACCAGACGACTACGCCTCGGGGGCCATCCTCAAGCCGCGCGCCCTGCGGGCCCGGCGCTCCTCACGGCGCGCCTGGTGGCGAGACACCATGCCGTAGGTGATGCGGTACCCCAACCACGCGGTGGGAACGCCCAGCAGCACCCCTCCGATGACGAGGCCGAGCCCCACCTCGAGCGCATCGGGGCCGGAGAGCGCCCCCAAATCGAAGCCCGCGGACTGGCTCCCCGCTCGCGGAGGGGAGAGCGGCAGGAGGCGGTGCGCGATGGGGCGGCCGACGAGGTAACACAGCCCGTACACAGGAGCGGCTGTGACGGGGTTGTTGATCCACACGCCCGCGGCGGCGGCGACGCGAGAGAGCCGGAAGTGCGTCAGCCGGCGAAGCAGCTCGGCGCTGACGAGGGCCAAGGGAAGTTGGAGGCCCATGATGGGCAACAGGGCGATGAACAACCCGAGCGCCATGCCTCCGGCGATCTCCGCCGGCGCACCCGAGCCGCGCAGCAGTTGCACATGGGCCCGGCGCAGCTTCCTCTTCGAGACCTTCCACCACGGCAACACGGGCCACCACTCTTCGCAGGCCGGATTTCTCCGGGACCGGCGCCAGAATAATGCGAAGCCGGCGCGTGCGCAGGATGTCGTGAATCAGATGGCGTGCAGAGCACCCGGAAAGGGGCGGAAGCCGAGCGCGGCCTCCACGAAAGCGCGCAGCTCCCCGGCGGCCCAGGGCGAGGCGAGCGCGAAGTGGATGATGCTGGCCTGACTGAGGGTGGCGGCCTCCTCAGGACGAAACTTGTTGGACAAAAGAATGCGTGGCCCCGGGTAGTCCCGCTCCACGAGGGTGGCGAGGAAGTCCGCCGACCCCTTCACGTCCGCGAGGCCCAGGTCGATGAGGATGGCAGCGGGGCTCGGCTCCACGTCGAGCAAAGGCAGCGCCAGGTTGAACGTGTTGGCGGGAAGCAGCTCGAAGCCAGGAGACAGCTCCCGCCGGGCGGCGTCACGCAGGACAGGATCATCGGCCACGACAAGGACGCGGATGGGCGTGGAAACGGCCCGTCGGGAAGGGGGCTCGGAAGGCACGGGCGCAGCGTAGCGCTGGGGAAGAACACCGAGCAACGCGTCCGCGCCCCGAGGTGACGGGCAGTGAACCCCGTGCGTACCCGCGCTACGCGCTCACGAGCGTCAGCTCGGTGATTTCAGGCGAGGGCCCCAGGCGCAGCGGCGGGCCCCAGTAGCCGGTGCCCCGGTTCGTATAGACGCGCACCCCGGCGATGGTGGCCAGTCCCTGGATGACGGGCTGCTGCAACTTCACGAAGGCCATGAAGGGGAACAGCTGCCCGCCATGCGTGTGCCCGGAGAGCTGCAGGTCCACGCCCAAAGCCTTCGCCAACACCGCCACGCGCGGCTGGTGCGCGAGCAGCAGGCGCGGCACGCCCTCCGGAGCCCCCGCGAGCGCCATGTCTGGCCGGCACGCATGCGACGGATCCATCCTCCCGCCCTCCAGGTCCGTCACACCCGCCACCGTCAGCCGCGCGCCCCCGCGCTCCACCACCCGGTGCGCATTGAGCAGCACCGTCAGCCCCAGCCGCGCCACCTCGGAGGACCAGGAGGCACCACCATGGTAGTACTCGTGGTTGCCCGTGACGTAGTAGACGCCCAGCGGCGCGCGCAGGCCCGCCAGAGGCGCCACCTCGTCACGCAGCCGCGTGACGCTGCCGTCCACCAGGTCCCCCGTCACCGCCACCAGGTCCGGCGCGAGCGCGTTCACCTGCTCCACCACCCGCTGCATGAACCTGCGGTCCAGCGTGGGGCCGATGTGGATGTCCGAAATCTGCACCACCTTCATCCCCGACAGCCCCGCGCCCAATCCCTTCACAGGCACCGTCACCCGCTCCACGCGTGCCGGGGCCCGTGCCGTGCGAAAGGCAAACAGCATCGCGGGCACCACCAGGCCCACCACCGCCAGCGCCTTGTCCCGCGCGAGCAACGGCGCCGGGCCCACGTGCCGCCACACCCACCCCACCCCATCCGCCACCACGGTGGCCGTCAGCAACAGCCCAAAAGCCCCCATCCAGAGCATGCCGCCCCAGTGCAGCACCTGCTCCTTCCACGAGGGCTGCATCCGCGTGGACGCCATGGCTGCTGGAATGGACGCGAACCCCAGACCCAGCACCGCCCAGCCGAGCCCCGCCCACGGCTGCCCAAGCCCCGGGTCCGAGATGAGCCGCACCCCGAGGTAGTAATGCAGCGCCGCTACCAGCCCCACCATCGTCGTCAGCATCAGGAGGCCGCGCAGCAGGAGGCCCACGGGGACCCTTCCTGGGCGGAGCTCCCGCTGCTGCGCGCTCGCACCATTGGACGGAGATGACACCTCGGCTAGCTCCTTCGCCGGACTGTCCCGGCGGGTCAGGTCTGGGGGGAGTACATAACGCTCACACCCTCCGCTCGCCTGGCAACCGGGCGGACGCCCGCCATGCCCTCCTGCCGGCGCACGCCATCCCCGAGGCCCTCTCCACGAGCGGCCGGGCAGGGGGACGGCACACGGGGACTCCTCCGTCCCTATCCTCCCCGCATGAAACGCTCATCCGCGAAGAACCTTGGTGGAGCGCTCGGGATGGCCGCCCTGCTCGCTTTCGGGACGGCGGCCGCCGCACAGGGGGACGGACAGTACCTCTACCTGCGCACCCCGAACGCCGCCATCACGGCCCGGGTGGACGAAGACAGCGTCTCCGGCCCTCACCTGCAGCTCTCCCGAGACGGGAAGACCCTGCGCGGGAGGGCCTTCGGCCGGACGGTGTTCCTGGGCCTCAATGGCGAGGAGCTGGGCGGCACCGTGGGCAGCACACTCACCCGGTTGAGCTTCGAGAACAAGGACGGTGTCACCTATGCAAGGGGCTCCTTCTACGGCCGCCTTTCGGAGCTGAGCCTCAGCGCGGAGTCACTCACCGGCACCGTAGGCCCGTGCAGCTATGACCTGAAGGCCAACGAGGACGCGGTCTACGTGGGCTCGCGCTCGTGTGGAGGAGGACCGGAGCGGCCCGTGGTGCTCTCCATTCCTCCCGCACTCGCGAAGCAGGGCCTCGCGATGACGCTGGCCACGCTCTCGCTCATCCTGGGCCCGCCGTAGGGGCTGAATGACGGGAGGCGCTTCAGGTGTCCGTACCAAAGAACCGATCACCGAAATCGCCGATACCCGGCAGCATGTAGGCGTTCTCATTCAGACGCTCCTCGATCGAGGACGTCACGAGCTTCACCTTGGGATGGCGCTTGCAAAGGGCGGTGATGCCCTCGGGCACCGTGAGCAGGTTGATGAAGACGATGTTCTCTTCTGGAACGCCCCGCTCGAGCAGCACCTGGATGGCGGCGAGCGCGGACCCGCCCGTGGCCAGCATGGGGTCCATGAGCAGGACGTGGCGCCGGGCGATATCATTGGGCAGGGACGAATAATACAAGCGCGGCAGCTTGGTGACCTTGTCTCGCTGGATCAGGATCTTGCCGATCCGGATGGACCTGCAGATCTCACGCAGCTCCGCTTCCATGCTCTCACCGGCACGAATCACGGAGACCCCGCAGAGCTGCGAGGCGAAGCGCAAACCGTCGTACTTCCTTCCCACGGGCGTTTCGACTTCCCACGACTCGAAAGGCAGGAAGTTCAGGCCCGCTTCGAGCAGCATGCGGAAGATCCGCCGCGAATAGAAGACGATATCCTCCCGGCGCGCGGTCCGGTCGCGGATGATTGAGTGCAGCGCACGCAGTTGCCTCGTTTGAGGCAGCAGGTGCACGTTCTTGCCGAGATACTCTTGAATGGATGGGGTCGTCGTCGTGTCTGTCATGGTTGCGAATCTCTCAACGCTAGGAGTTACTCCGTGGGCGGCTCCTCGAAGGACTTGGGCAGCTCCGGGGTGGTGGTGAATTGCGCGGCCGCGGCGCGGTAGATCGAGCGTCCCCCGGTCCGTTTCCACACCCGTTGCAGAACGTAGACCAGCTTGGGGTTGTGCTCCTCTTCCTCCTCGAACGACCGGGCGGCGATCCGCTCCCAATCCTGACGCATCGCCGGAAGCCCGACATCATCGACCGCGTCCTTGAACGTCGCGTGCAGCGCCGCCAGCTTCGTCCCCCGCGGAAAATCCGCACGGGAGAACATGATGCAAAGCATGCCGATCCAGAAGCACCTGACGACGTCCTTACGTTGCTCCTCGGGAAGCCGGTTGGCGATCTGCTCCATCGCGTGCAGCGATGTGATGAGGTGGAGGAGAACGAAGTTTCCTGGCATGGCCAGGTAGATCAGGGTCGTTACGTAGTACAGCTGCTCCCAGCTGGTGGAGACGTCCTGCGACTCGATCCAGGCCGGGGTCTCGTAGATCAGCGGGTGCCCTTCCTTGGCCATCCGGGCGATCCGGTACTGCAACCCCGACCTCGCGAGCTCGGGATGAATGCCCGCGGCCACGCCGGACGCGGTGTCGGCGACCAGCGCCTCGACCCAGCCATGGAGCGCCTCATGGTCGCCCTGCCAGACGCCCGCGAGGCGAAGCAGGGAGTCCACGGCATTCTCACCCGGGTAGCGGCCGCCCTGGCCCGAGGACGCTCTCTCCGGATGGCACGAGACATACGAGAAGGCCATGTAGGCGAGGCCTTCGATCGTCATCCAGCGGTGGTTCACGTCCAGCGCCCATCCCAGGTGGATGGTGGCATGCGTGAAGGAACCCACCCAGCCAGGAAGAAGCGGGGGCAGATACCGACGAAGGAGCTCGTCCATTCCCAGCTCCTTTTCCTTCTGGTCGAAGAAGTCACAATAGGAGGAATAGCTGGTGCGCTTTCCGAAGAAGCGCTCCCAGTTGTCCTCCGAAATCGTGTGCTTCGAGGTCCGCGGTGCCTCCAGGCCGTAGCCATAGGGCGTCAGCTTCGCGTAGTTGTCATAGTACGCCTTGATCTTCTCCGCGGATGCGCCAAGCCCCGCCAGGGCGACGACCGCATGCTTGACATGGTTGGTCAGATGCCCGTTGAACTCGATATGGTAGGACTTGTCATTCAAGAGCTCATCAATCACTTGGGAATCGATCATTGGGACTTGTCCTTGACGCGAGAGGTTTTTGACGCCCGGGTCAGGTAGACGCCTAACAGCACGATGACGACTCCCAGGCACCGGGTTGCGGTGGGAGCCACGCCCTGGTTCCGGTAGTCGAGCAGGACAGCGGAAATCATCTGGCCGCTGATCACCAGAAGGGAGGCATTCATTGCTCCAAGTCTGGGAAACACGTAGCTGTTGACGGCCACGAAGAGCGCTCCGAAGAATCCGCCGATATACGCCGACAATGGCGCCTCGTGGATGAGGTCGAACTTCCATCCTCCTATCAGCAGAAGCGCCGGCGTGAGGAACAGGAAGCCGATGAGGTGGTTCCAGAGGGAGGCCTTGAAGGACCCCACCTCGGCACCCAGCCGCCCGTTGAGCGCGCGGCTCGTGCCGATGACCGTACCATTGAAGAACGCGAGCAGGATGTAGGCGATCACCGGTTACGCCCTGCCAAAGATGATAAGCGCGCTTCCCGACAAGACACAGAGCGCCACGAGGAAGTCCGAGGGGACGATGCGCCGCTTGGGGGTGCCAAACAGCCCGAAGAAGTCCGACACGAGCCCGAAGAGCACCTGCCCGAGCAGCATGAGCGCGATGGTTCCGGACAGTGTCAGGCCGCTGTTCACCGTGACCGCGGCCAGGATCACCGTGAACGCACCGGGGATACCACCCAGGTAGAACCAGAGGGGTATCTTCGCGCGCTGCTGATCCGTCTCCTTGCCCGCGGAGCGGAAGACCCTCGAGTACAGGACGACGAGGACAAGCGCCGCGACCGCGCCCAGGCCGTGCGCCACCCAGGAGGCGAACATCGGCGTGGTGTGCTTCGCCAGGAGGCTGTTGTAATTGATCATCAACGCGAGGAGGGAACCTCCCACCATCGCCAGCAGCCAGTCCTTCGAACGGCCGATCATCAACGCGAACCCCCGTTCTCCGTCTGGACGCACTTCAGCACGCCGTCGAACGTATCGACGATCCAGGTCGGGCCGGACGACTCCAGCTCCCGCACGTTGTGCACGCCGTAGGTCACCGCGATCGAGCGCATGCCAGCCGCCCTGGCCATCAACAGATCGTGGGTCGTATCTCCGACCATCACCGCGCGCTCGACAGATACTCCCAGCTTCTGAATGATCAACTGGCCCATTTCAGGATGCGGCTTCGGCTGCTTCACCTGGTCCGCGCCGACCACCATGTTGAAATGGTCACGAAGCCCCGCGGCCTTCAACAAGGCGTCGGCGCTCGCGTAGAACTTGCTCGTCGCCACGGCCAGGGAGAGCCCCTGACCGCGCAAGGAGGTCAGCCCTTCCGCGACCCCAGGGAAGAGCAACTGTCCCGCCTTGGGCAGGATGAGCTCCTTGAAGAAGACCTGGTACTGCTTCACGCCCTGGGCCACCAGGCCATCATCCTGCGGAACTCCCAGGAGCTTGCTGAACGCCCGCTCGAGCGGAAGTCCGATGGTCGCCCGGATGGCCGAGGCCTCCTGGGCCTGGACACCCATGGACGCGAACGCCGCCGTGAACGTCTCGACGATCGCGCGCGGTGTATCCACCAACGTTCCATCCAGGTCAAAGATAACAAGGTCTATCATCACGGTCTCCTGGGATCCGAGGTTTTATTGGAGTGACGTTTCCCGGCGGTGCCGGGCGTGCGCCACCGCGAGACGGCCCGCCAGCTCCGCCGTGCTGATGAGAACCGACATGTTGGCCTTGGCGGATCTTCCCTCGGTGGCCTTGTCCACGGCCCGCATCAGGTACTTCGTGATCGCATTTCCCCTGACGCCCTCCTTCTCCGCGGCGCTCATCGCCTTCTCGATCACCGCATCGACCTCCCGGCTGTCGATGGCGTCTTCCTTCCGGATGGGATGGGTGATCAGGAGCGAGCTGTGGTTGCCCAGCGCCCAGTGCCACTCGATGGCGCGGGCGATCATCGCTTCATCATCCAGCCGGTGAGGGCTGCGCAGGCCGCTGGAGACACAGTAGAACGCGGGAAAGTCGTCGGAGCCGTAGGAGATCAACGGCACGCAATGCGTCTCGAGGAACTCCATGGTCAAGCCCAGATCGAGGATGCTCTTCGCTCCCGCGCAGACGACCGCGACCTTCGAGCGGGTGAACTGGATCAGATCCGAGGAGATATCCATGGTCCGTTCCGCACCGCGATGCACTCCGCCGATGCCCGCCGAAGCGAAGAACGGGATGTTCGCCAGGTCCGCCAACACCAGGGAAGAGGCAACGGTCGTCGCGCCCATTCCCCCTCCCGCCAGGACGACCGGCAGGTCCCGGCTGCTGACCTTCGGGATGCCCGGTGTCGATGCGAAACGCTCGATGTCCGCATCCGTCATCCCAATCAGGATGCGGCCGTCCGCGATACCGATCGTCGCGGGAACCGCACCTCCGGCCCTGACGGCGGCTTCCACCTTGCGGGCGGTGGCCGCGTTCTCCGGGTACGACAAGCCGTGGGTGATGACATTCGACTCCAGCGCGACCACGGGTCGACCGGCGCTGAGGGCGTCCGAAACCTCCTCGCTGAACACCATCGGGACGTTTCCATGGGAATTGCGGCGCATCGTCATTTCTCGTTTCGAATCAGGGTTCAGTAGTTGGGCGTTTTGCGCAGCAGGTCCTTGCGGTTCACGATCTCCGGCACGTAGACCCGCTCATTCCAGGCTTCCTTCTCCACGGGCTCGAGGGCGATCGAAATGACTCCCTCGTCGCATCCGAACGCGCTCTTCACGGCCTGGGTGACCGCCGCGACCAGCTCGGACTGCTTCTGCTCGCTGAGCGCCACGGGAAAATACTTGATGTTGATGTGCGGCACGCTGCTCTCCTTCGTTGTTGCTG
Organism: Archangium minus; assembly: GCF_044360475.1. NCBI lineage: Bacteria > Pseudomonadati > Myxococcota > Myxococcia > Myxococcales > Archangiaceae > Archangium > Archangium minus. The sequence continues at coordinate 973,587 of NZ_CP043494.1, read as the reverse complement.
GTTTACTACCCCTCGGTCCGAAGACGATAGCGGATCATCTTCAGGAGCTCGCCGATGCTCGGCTCCTTGAGCAGGCCGTAGTGATCGGCTTCGAGGTTCATGACAGCCGGGGCTTTCGCCGAGTACCCACTGCTGTTCTCGATGAACGAGTAGTCGTCCCCCTGGGCCTTGAAGATCGTGATCGGAGCACTGAGCTCCCGCTCCGCCAACTCGCGGAACTCATACTTGAACGAGTAGGTCTGCGCCACGATCTTGATGATTCTCTTCACCAGCTCCGGGTCGAGGTTCTCGAACCTTCCGCTGATGAAGGAGGCGAAGCTCTCCTCGTCCTTGGCGACCTTCAAGCACTCGTCCAATACGGGGCCGGTGATGCTCCCCGCGAACACCGAGAAGAGGATCGTCACATAGGCCTTGTTCGTATAGGTCGGCTCGCTGCCGTGGAGAGACGCGTCCTGCACCCGGACCTTCGGCATGCCCGGGGCGATCAGGAACAGGTGCTCCACCCGCTCGCCGGATTGCTCGAGCTGGTAGGCGGTTTCGAAGGCCACCCGCGCGCCAAAGGAGTATCCCCAGAGCGTGTAGGGCCCCACCGGCTGAAGCCGCTTGATGAGCTTGATGTCCTCCGCGGCCATCTCCTTGATGGTGGGATAGGGCGTCTCGTCCTTGTTGAGACCGTGCGCCTGCACGCCATAGAAGGGCCGCTCCGTTCCCATCTTGCTGGCGAGCACTCTCAGGTTCATGGTGTAGCCGCCGAGGCCAGGCCAGCAATAGATGGGGTTCTTCGTGCCCTCGGCCTGCAGCCGCACCAGACGCGAGGAGGACTCGGCGTTTCCACCACCAATCTTGAGCGCGAGTTTCTCGATGGTCGGGCACTCGAACACGACTTGCATTGGGAGCGAGGTCCGGAACTCCTTGTTGAGCTTGTTGATGAGTGCAACCGCGATGAGTGAGTTGCCCCCGGACTCGAAGAAGTCGTCCTGCACGGAGACGCTGTCCCGCTTCATCTCCTTCTTCCAGAGGACGCTGATCCGCTCCTCGATCGCCGTCCGCGGCGCGACGAACGGGCGCTCGACGAACTCCACATTCGTCTTCTCCAGCGCCTTGAAATCGATCTTCCCGTTGGCGGTGAGGGGCATCTTGTCCAGGATGATGACCCTGTTGGGCACCATGTAGTCGGGCAGGAAGTTGACCAGGTCATCCTTGATCAGCTCCGCGGGCCCCTTCATGTGGACGGAGTCTTCCTTCATGCCCTCGCTGAGCATCTGCTCCTGGCTGACGCGGCCACCGACGAAGAAGTAGGAAGGCCCCGCTTCCCGGCCGCAAGCCTTCAGGATGCTCTCCATCCTCTTCGCCGACGGCAGATCGTTGCCGGACTTGGAGCTATACCCCGAGGACATGAACCCGAACTGGAGGTCGTTCATCTGCAGGTGCTGGAGCTTCCTGCCGAGCTCGACGTATCGCATCCAGTCCTTGCGGGTCTTGCTGATCACCGTGATTCCAACGCTCGCGTCCTCGTAGACCCGCTGGTTGATGGCGATCACATGCTTCTTCAGGACGAGCTCGTCCGAGATCTTCTCCAGACCGCCATCCTTGTATTGGTATTGACCCGCCGGCAGGTCGGCGATCCTTCCAGGGTGGGCCTGGACGTAGAGCTCGAGCGAGTCGTCCGGCCGCGTCCCCGCATACGGGACGAGCTCGAACGTACCGAGGTAGTAGTCCTCGTCGGCGCACTCCAGGTTGGCCCTCGTGCTGGGCGCGTACTCGAGGTCCCGGATGTCCAGCCCATAGCGGGGGAGGACCTTCTCGAACAAACCGACCATGTGGCCGGTTTCGATCTCGAGGACCTCTTGGATGTTGTTCTTGTAAACAGGCTGGATCGCCCGCTTCTTCCCCATGAAGTGGATCTTGACCTGCGCCGTGGCCTGCCCGGCCTTCTCCCGGATGAGGATCAACTGGTGGTGCACGGGGTGGTAATAGTAGTACCCCGGCTTCAGACCCCCGATCTGGTCCAGCTCGAAGTACATCTGCGTCGCGCACAGCGCCCCTGGCGACGCATAACCGTACTTCGGCAACAGCCGCTCTTCACTGAGGTACTGCCCGAAGTAGCGCAGGAGCTCTCCGAAGTCGTTGAAGCTCAGTGCATCCAGGCCGCGGGAGAACGTGCCCGTGACCTGCTCTCCGAGCAGCCGCAGGAGGTCTTCTTTCTTGACGTCTCCGCCCTCGTAGAACCGGTACGTCTTGCGCGCGAACACCAGGCGCCGCTGTTCCTGGGTGGGTGTCTTCCCGGGGAGGTCGACCACCTCCTTGCCGGCGAGCTCCCCGATGTCCCGGCACCCCATGTTCGACAACTGCGCCTTGACCTGGAGCTTGCTCTTCTTCGACTGGTGGTGGGCGCCATGATTGCCCTGATCCATCAGCGCGGCTTCCTTCGGGTTCAGCTCGATGAAGGAGATCAGGTTCTGGAAGCCGGTGTGGGGGTCGTTCTTGATGATGACCGCCGCGTTCTTGACCCATTCATGGGTCTCGATGGCCACCCGGATCTCATCCAACTCGACGCGGAAGCCCCGCAGCTTCACCTGGTTGTCCGTGCGGCCGGCGAACTGGACGGAGCCATCGGCGTTCCAGAAGGCCAGGTCGCCGGTCTTGTACAGCCGGGTGTGCCGGGGATCCGTGCGGAACGGGTTGTCGATGAACCTGTCCGCGGTCAGGTCCGGCCGGTGCAGGTAGCCGCGCGCGAGCTGGACTCCACCGATGAACAGTTCGCCGATCTCCCCCACGGCCACCGGCGCGCGGTTCTGGTCGAGAATGTAGTACTGCGTATTGTGCACGGGCACGCCGATCGAGATCGTATTCGGACCGTTCTTGACGGTCGTCCGATCGACGGTGAAGGCAGACGAGTTGATGGTGCACTCGGTCGGGCCGTAGAGATTGACCAGCTCGCACTTCGGCATCGCCTTGAGGCATTGGAGCGCGAGGTTCCTGGAAAGGGCTTCCCCTCCACTGAAGATCTGCGTGAGCGACTCGCACGAGTGCAGCTCCTCGGTGTCCAGAAGGGCCTGCAACAAGGTCGGGACGCACTGCAACGTGGTCACCTTGTGCCGGGCGATGGTCTCGATGAGTCTGCCGGGATCCCGGTACACGCCGGGGCCGCCCATGATGACCCTGCTGCCGCAGCTGGGAGCCAGGATCTCCCATTGGGCCGCGTCGAAGCTCATGGGGGTCTTCTGGAGGACGACCTTCTCCCCATTCAGCTGGTAGACGGTCTTCAGCCAGTGCATCTGGTTGACGATGCTGCGATGCTCGATCATCACCCCCTTCGGCCTACCCGTGCTACCGGAGGTGTAGATGATATACGCCAGGTTGTTCGGGCGCAGGCCGGTGTCGAGCACACGCTGGCCGGGCTTCGTGTTGGCGCGGGCGAACTCCGCCGCATCGTTCAGGGTGACGATCCGGGTTCCCCGCGGCGCCAGCTCCGCCAGCCGCGTCTTGAGCCTCTCCTGGGAGAAGATGACCTTCGCACGACTGTCCTCGAGCATGTAGCGCAGTCGTTCCTCGGGGTACTCCGGCGACAGCGGCAGATAGGCGCCGCCGGAGGACAGGATTCCCCAAGCGCCCACCATCAAGTCGATCGATGGCTCGACGAACATCCCGACGCAGTCATCCAGTGCGACGCCGAGATGTTGCAGGTAGACCGCGAGCTCCGAGCTACGCTCCGCGAGTGCGTGGTAGGTGAGGATTTCATCCTCATAGACAACCGCCACGCTCTCGGGCCGCGCCCGCGCCTGCTCCCAGAGTAGCTCCGGGAGGCACTTGTCCATGGGAAATTCCCGCCTCGTTTCGTTGAACTTCCTCGTGACCAGATTCTTCTCTTCCGGCGAGAGCAGGCAGATGCCGTTGGTTCGCGAATCGGATCCACCATTGACAGTCACAGCATGACTGTTCGCCAAGGCGTCTTCCTTCAACACCAAAGAATTGCTCTTCATTTGGGATTCCCCTGGTCCAAGGGTCGAGCACGGACAACTCACTTCGCGGCTCAATACCGTTGGAATGAAGCTCGGACACCAGATGTCCAGGCGCAAAGACTCAGGCGGCGCGCTTGCCATTACAGCTCGCCGCGAAAATCATCTGAATTCGTTTTTGATCAACTCTCAAATCGAGAGCATTTTATCAATGCACATATCTGTGGCGATCGAGTCTCACGCGGGTGACGTCAGGCCGTCCAACCCACGACGGGCCCACGCGCTTCCTCGTACCTCATGCTGTTCGAGGACGTTCTCTGCCTCGCGCGGAGAGCACATCCTCTCCACGAGGCTCACCCGGACGAGGCGGCCCTACCCGAGTCGCTTCCGCTCTAACACATGGTGTGGATGCTACACCGGGAGTGCGCGCCAGAGCGCAGAAGGACCCGCGAACCAATCCACTCCGAACAACTGGTATCATCCCTCAACGAGTACTGCAGATCCTTCCTCCCTTGGAACCGGCTGGCTGTCTCTCTCGTATGTTGCGGTGCGGATTTCGGTCCCATCTCGACTCTCTCGTCTCCGCGAATGCGGCTTACTGCCCGCTGCGTCATAACATGTTCATAACCGGAAAAACATATTTTTGTTGTTTTCACGGCGTTACTCAATTTCACCAGAGTTAAATGGGCACAACGGTGCCGTCTCCAGCCGGACCCGCGGGAGCGGAGTTGCCAGGAGTGGTTGATTTGACAATCAATTCCGCTCCAGATCGCTACTTTCCACGATGGACATTTCCCGCGCGTTACATTGACCGCCCAGCCGGGTCCAAACAGGTGCTCCCCGGCGCTTCGCGGGTGGAGTCTGTCTGGCAGAGCCGGCCGAAGCGTCCCCGCTCGCGAGACTGTTCCGCCTCCCACTTCCGAGGTGGAGAGGAAGAGGCGGAAATGTGACGGCTCCGGCGGGATGAAGGAGTGCGGACGCACCACGGGGGGCTGCCCGCCTCCTCTCCAGGCCGACAACCCCCCTCGAACCGCTCAGCCGGGTCCAAACGGGTGCTCCCCGGCGCTTCGCGGGTGGAGGCTGTCCGGCGGGGATGGCGGGCGCCTGACCACGGGCCCGGCGCTACGTCTCCGTGACATCCCCGTGCGAGAGCGCCGGCCACGGCTCCTCTGGCGCTGTGCCATGGGCGCTCTTCCCGGTGCTCGTCGCCTCCTCGTCGCCTCGCGACGACTGCCGCGATAGTAGAGTGGGCCGCTCAGATGACTCTTGGAGGCACGACGGTGGATGAAAATCGGGTCGATTCTCACGGCGGCGGCATGCAACAGATCGTCGAGTTCATTCTGGAGCTGGACAAGCTCAAGGGGGTGACACGCAAGACCCGTCCGCTGGGCCTCGAGCGCTACGAGAACTCCGCGGAGCACAGCTGGCAGATCGCGCTGATGGCCACCTCGCTGGCGCACCATGCCGGGACCGCCGTTGATATCAACCGGGTGGTCGGCATGCTGTTGGTGCACGACATTGGCGAGATCGATACCGGAGACACCCTGGTGTATGCCGAGGGAGGCTGGGAGGAGCGCAAGGCGGCCGAACTGGCGGCGGTGAAGCGGATTTTCGGGATGCTGCCGGAACAGCAAGGCGCGCCATTCCTGGCGCTGTGGCGCGAGTTCGAGCAGGGAGAGACAGCGGAGGCCCGTTTCGCCCATGCCGTGGACCGGGCCATGCCGGTATTGCTGAACCTGGCCAACGAGGGTCAAAGCTGGCGCGAGAATGGTGTCAGCCATGAGCGCGTGGTTCGCCGTATTGCTCCGCCGATCAAGGCGGGCTGTCCAGCCCTGTGGAACTATCTGGAAGTCCGGCTCGAAGAGGCTCGCCAGAAGGGCTGGTTCGGTGCCTGAGGAGCTGAGCCGTCGCCAGCGGGTACGCGGTACGAGGTGGAGCCCGGCCCATCATCGAGAGAGTCCTCCATATTCACCTTCAACGGGAGGACGCGCGGGAGTCTCGCCCGAGGTCCGCCCCAGCGCGGGTTGTCGCTCGAGCAAACGTGGCAGACGTAGACGTACGCTGGTTCCCTCCCCCTCTCGGCTCTCCAACTCCACCCGCCCCCCATGTTGCAGGACGATGCCCCGAGCCAGAAACAACCCCAGGCCCAGTCCTCCGCGATCGTGGGGCGTGCCTGCGTGGGCGCGGTAGAAGCGCTCGAATACCCGGTCCCGTTGTTCCGTCGGAATGCCGATGCCCTTGTCATGAATGGAGAGCTCCACCTCGTCACCGTCCAGGGAGAGGGCCACCTCCACCTCCTGGCCCCCGGGTGAGTAGCGCGCGGCATTGTCGAGCAGCTCGGAGAGCACCTGCTGCAGCCGCGCGCGATCTCCGAAGACCCACGCCTCCGGGTGCGGCTGGAGGTGGATGGGATTGTGCGGGTGATTGGCGGCGGTTCGCGCGGTGGCGACCTCCACCAGCGACCCCAACTCCACCCACTCCTTCTCAAAACGCAACTGACCGCTCTGAAGTTGCGAGGCATCGAGCAGCGTCCGTACCAGCCGATCCATGCGATCCACGCCGCGGCAGAGGCCCTCGAGCAACCGGCCCAGGGCGGAGGAGGCGCTTTCCGTACGCCGGGCGATCTGCGCGAAAGACTTCATCACCGTCAGGGGAGTCTTCAGCTCGTGCGCGGCCATCCTCACGAAGTCGCCCTGGAGGCGCTCCAGCTCAATGGCCTGGGTGATGTCGCGCGCCACCGACACGGCGGCGACGACTCGGCCCGATTCGTCGCGGATGGGTGCCGAGTTCAGCCGGAGGACGAGCTGCTGAGGTTCTTGGGGCGCGGTGATGATCAGCTCCGTGTCGCTCACCTGCTCGCCCCTCAGGGACCGGACCATGGGCAGGGCGTCGTAGGGAATGTCCTGCCCATCCAGCCCCCGGGGGTGGTGGTGCGGATACACGGTGTCCAGCCGAGTCCCATCGTGCGCAGCCTGCCCGAAGAGCGTCAGCGCGGCTCGGTTGGCAAGGGTAATGACTCCCTCGGCATCGGTCACGACGACGGCGTCGACCATGCCTTCGAGGATGGCTTGGAGCTCCGCCGAGCGCTGTCGTACCTGGGCAAGCAGCCTCTGCCGCTCTTCCTCCTGACGCTGGCGCTCGGCGAGCGTGCGCAGCAGGGAGCGGTTCCTTTCCGAGCGAGCCATCGCCATGCCGCTCGCCCCCAGCCCCATCCAAAGCATCACGCACAGGGCTACCACCAGCCTCCGCTGTCGGCTCACGCCCTTGAAGAGCACACGTTCGTCCGTTGAAGCGAAGACCCTCCAGCCCGCCTGGGGGACGCTTACCTCCGTGAGGTACCGCCCTCGGTCCAGTCCCTGCTCCTGTTCCCACGTCCGCAGATCTGCGAGGGAGAGTTCGCACAAACACCGCACGGGTCTGCCCCGCGCACGTGCCCAGGCGAGCAACTGCTCCTCCTGCGGGTGGGTGAGGAGCGCGCCAGCGGGGCTGGCAACATAGAAGGTCTCCGAGGGAGAGCCGTTGGCATGGCGGACCATGTCCCGCTGCTGAGGGAGGTGGAGGTCCACACTGACAACCCCGCGCAGCCGGCCCTGGTCGTCGAAGAAGGCCCTCGAGAGCGTCTCGTACGCCTGGTCCACTTCAACGTAGGGCTCGGAAATGACGATGCGGCCTTCTTTCTCGCGCGCCTGCCGGTACCAGGACTGCTGGAAGTAGTCGTAGGCAGGCGTGGACCACTCATAAGTGAGGATTGGAGGACCTCCACGCCTCGCCACGTCCCGGTGGACGTATGGCCCCAGATAGCGCACCCCTGGCACGAGCTGACCGGGCTCGAACCACACCCCGAGCCCATACACGGAGCTCTCTGGCGCGGAGACCAGCATGCGGCGCAGCAAGTCCTCGAGCTCGCGCTGCTCCTGGTGGGAGCCCGCGAGCACAGCCAGCGTGTCCCCGAGTTGCTCGGCGCCACGGAGTGTCGCGTCCAGCTCCGAAGCCAGCTCCTGGGTGCGGGCATGGTGTTGGGCAAGGGCCTCTTGCTCCAGGCCGTGGCGAGCCCTCCTATCAAAATCGAGCAGTCCAATCGTGAGCAGCACCCCTACCGCCACAGTCAGCAGCAGGGCGAGCGAGAGCGACCAGCGCGCGGTTGCTTTCTCGCGGCCCGAGGAAGAGCGGTTGTGGATGCGAAACAGGTCGATGAGTGTCCTCCAGTCTCCAAGTGATGGATGAGGGCGGAGGAGCGGTCTGCCAAGACGGGAGGGGGGATGGGCCCGTTCGTGAGCCTGCCAGAAGGGTGTTCGTCCAACTCGGTTCACCCGTCCAGGTAAAATCCAGTCTCGCTCAAGTCCTGCGTTGCGAATTCTTTGCCACCGCGTCGAGAGTGTTTGTCTTGCGCGGCGTAAGGCTCGGATACTCACGGGCCGCGAACGCCCATCGGCGCACCAACCCCCCGTCATCCTGCTGGAGTCAGCGTCATGGAAGCATTGACAACCCATTCCTCACAAGCAAGAGCGCTCTCGTGGTCCAACATCACGGCGGGATTCGTCACCGTCCTGGTCGGCTTCTCGAGTACCGGAGCCATCGTCTTCCAAGCCGCGGCGGCGGCTGGCGCCACGCAGGAGCAGGTCAGCTCCTGGATGGGCGCCCTGGGTCTGGGGATGGGGGCGACCTGCATTGGGTTATCGCTTCGGTACCGAGTTCCCGTCATCACGGCCTGGTCAACGCCGGGTGCAGCCCTCCTCGCCACCAGCCTGGCGGGGGTCCCCATGGCAGAGGCCATTGGGGTCTTCCTGTTCTCCGCCGCGCTCGTCACCCTCTGCGGAGTCACGGGCCTGTTCGAGAAGGCCTTGAACCACATCTCCCTGCCGCTGGCTGCCGCCATGCTCGCGGGCATCCTCGCGCGCTTCGGAATCGACGTCTTCGTCGCGATGAAGTCCCAATTCGCCCTCGTCTTCGCGATGCTCGCGACCTACGTGCTCGGCAAGCGACTGTGGCCGCGCTACGCCGTCATCGTCGTGCTCGCGCTGGGCAGCGCCGTCGCCTGGGCTCTGAACCTGATGCATTTCGACGCGTTCCAATTCGCGCTGGCCACCCCCAGCTTCACGGCCCCCGCGTTCTCCTGGTCCACGCTGCTCGGCATCGGCGTTCCGTTCTTCGTGGTCACCATGGCCTCCCAGAATGTGCCCGGCGTGGCTGTCATTCGCGCCTCGGGCTATCAGACGCCCATCTCTCCGCTGATCACCACAACAGGGCTCACCACCCTCCTGCTCGCGCCTTTCGGCTGCTTCTCCCTCAGCCTCGCGGCCATCACCGCAGCCATCTGCATGGGCAGAGAGGCCCATGAGGATCCATCGAAGCGCTACGTCGCTGGCATCTTCGCGGGTCTCTTCTACCTGCTCGCTGGGTTGTTCGGAGCCACCATCGGAGCGCTGTTCGCCGCCTTGCCCAGAGAGTTGGTCCTCGCCGTGGCCGGAATGGCGCTCTTCGCAACCATCGCCAACAGCCTGAACACCGCCCTGCTCTCTGAGCATCACCGCGAGCCAGCCATTGTCACCTTCCTCGTGGCGCTCTCTGGCGTCTCCCTCTTCGGGATTGGGGCTGCCTTCTGGGCGCTCGTCGGCGGGGCCTTGACGTCCTTCGCGCTGAACTGGCGCCGCGAAGCCCGTCCGCCTCCGGCTGGAAAATCTCCCTAACCCTGGTGCCCGGGTCAGAACGCGCGGCTGAGCACGTGTGACGTGGACCCCTCAATCCTGTCACACCCCCGTAATTTCTCTTATCCACGAATTTTCCAAATAGCCGGCTTTTCCTGGAGTTGGTTGACACAAAAAATAGATACGTTTATGAACACACACCATGAACAATCTCACGCATTCAGGCGCGCAGAAGAGTTCTGCTCAGACCATAACCGGAAGAGCTATCCTCCTGGAGATTGGAGCCAAGCTGGGCATCGTGGACTCCTTTCTGACGAACAAGGAGATCTCCATCGCAGACGTAGCGAAGAGCACGGGCATCCAGGCGTCCTGGATCTCCGCCTATTACGCTGCGCTCGCACACGCCGGCCTGGCCGTGCCAGGTCCAAAGGTCTCCAACGAGATCACCCATTACGTCGCCCCGCCGGACCTGCAGCAGTCTATCAATGACGTGGGATATGTCCTCTGGGGCCTGGGCTCCTGCGCCCCGCTGATCGCGAACGCCCACCACTTCGTCAAGAATCTGCCCTCCGCGGCGGAGACCTATGTTCGCGATGGCGAGCACGTCGCGCGGACGTCGCGGTGGATGGGGGAACAGGACTTCTATCCCCAGGCGGAGGCGGCAATTACCGCGTCCCGACCGAAGAAGATCGTCGATCTCGGCTCGGGCACCTGCGGGTTGCTCCTTCGCTGTTTGCGCAAGCTGCCCGAGGCCCAGGGGGTCGGCATCGATCTCAGCCACAGCGCCTGCGTGAAGGCTCGGTCCATCGTCCAGGCCGCGGGGATGGAGAACCGCGTGTCGGTCATCGAGGCGCCGATTCAGAGCCTGATCGACAACCCGGCTCCGCTTGAGGGCGCGGAGATCATCCACGGCGGCTTCGTCTTCCATGACCTGATGCCAGACGAAGAGGCGACGCTGAACGCGCTGCTTAAGACCTTCCGCCGGACGGCGCCGAACGGCGCCCTGCTGGTCGTGGATGCCGTGCCCTACGGACCCAATCCCGATGAGCATGCGTTCTCCGCCGCGTTCACCTTCCTTCACAGCCACTTCATGGGACGCCGGCTACAGCCCGAGAGTGAGTGGAAGGAGCGGCTCTCCGCAGCGGGCTACACCCGTGTCGACGTCGCGCCGTTGGGAATCTCTGGCGGACGCATCTTCACCGCTCGCGCCTGAAATTGATCCCATCATTCTGATTGAACGCAGTTCCGCGTGCTCCAACCGTCAGCCGAAATCAAAGGGGAGGATATTCCATGCTCGTCGATGAGATTGTTGCCAGCGTCAAGGCCCATCGTTGTTACACCCATCCCGTTTTCAAGCACTGGGCGGACAACGAGCCTTCCACGGAAGTGATCGGCGCGCTGTTCCACCAGATCCGTAACTTTTGCGACTCCACCCGCCCCGGGCTGAACCTACCCGACGGCTTGAGGGCGCTCAATCTCGTCAAGGAGAGCGACATGCTCCTGGAGATTGTGGCGAGCGAGGCGGATCACGGCCCGGAGCTCGCGGCCATGGCCGGTCATATCCTCAATCGCTCGGCCAATCGCACCGTCTGCCCGAACGTCTTTGATCAGCACGCGGTCGAGAGCAAGCTGAAGGAGTGCTCGGACAAGATCCTCGGCTCGCTCCCCGGCTACGACTCGAAGACGGGCCTCATGCCGCAGACTCGAAATGCCATCGCCGTATTCGAGCGCCGCCGGGACACGGACGAGAAGTCGATCTACAGGAACCTGGGAACGACCCTCGCGCTGGAGATGATCTCCAACCGGCACCTCATCCCTGGCGAGAAGCACTGCCTGGTCGACAGCGGCTTGTACAGCGCCACGCTGGACGAGCCGGAGATGCACTACCTGCAGGAGCACTGGGGTGAGGCGGGCGCGGAAGCGATGCACGAGCAGCACGGCATTGGCGCGCTCGCGTCGGTCCTGACTCCCTCCAACAAGGCCCTGGTCCAGGAGGGCGCGGACGACTTCCTCCGGACCGTGAGCGCCATGTGGGACCTCTTGGATGCCGCGCTGCTCGAGTCTGGCAATCGCCGGATGGCTGCGACTGGGAGCTAGTGGGGGGCCCATCATGGAAGCGCAAACCTCGGTCGAACCCCAGGCCGTTTCCGCCTACCTGACGCGCCTGTGGTCACAGCTCCTGCAGCGGGATGTGAACCCTTCGGATGATTTCTTCGACGTGGGGGGCAGCTCCCTCGCCGCCATCCGGATGGTCATGGAGGTCCAGTCGGCCTACCACATCGAGATCGATGTGGAGACCTTCTTCGAACAGTCCTCCATCAACCGGCTGACTGACATCATCGTCAAGGGAGTCTCGCAGTCCGCAGGAGCCAGGAAACAGTAGTCCCCGCGGCTCCTGGCGTCTCAGGGGCGTATCCGAACAAGGAACACTGGATGAACGAGCTCGACATCGAGAGTTTCGACGGCGTTCGGATACGCGCCTACCACACCCCGGCCGCTCCTGGCCGGGACAACCTCGTCATCGCGTTACCGCTCGCGACGAAGCCGTCCTTCATTCAGCGAGTGGTCGCGAGCCTCTCCCGTCACTTCAACATCATCACCTGGGAGGCCCGGCTACTCCTGACACCCCAGGCCCCGCTGGCCGACAAGCAAGCGCTCTCAACCGAAGCGCATGTCAGAGACCTGAATATCCTCCTGGACCACCTCGGCATCCAGCGCACCTCCCTGCTGGGGTATTGCTCGGGTGCGGCCATGGCCTTGCGTATCGCCGCCATGGATGAGGGCCGGCTCGACAAGCTGGTGCTCATCAATGGGGCCTATTTCCTGAAGCCAGAGGGGTGTGAAGTCACGCAGTACGAAAGGGACATTCTGGCCCTCGCACCGCAGCTCGCGGCCAGCCGCGCTCAATCGTCGTACATCTTCAGCCGCTTCTTTGAGGGAAACCCCTCCTTCCGGAAGCGCGAGCTCGAGTTCGCTGACGAAATCTATCGGCCGTATGACCATGCCGAGTCGTTCTTCCGGTTCGGCGTCAGCCTGGATCAGTTCATTCGCAGCGATTCGAGACGAGTCGCCCGAGAGATCAAGCTGCCAACCCTTGTTGCATCAGGTGGGCTGGACGACCAGACACACCCAGCGAGCTCTACGCTGATCGCATCGGATATTTCCGCCAAAGCCATCTACTTCGACAAAGTTGGGGATCATTACGCGTTCTGCCGCGCCAAGAAGGAGACCATCGAGCGGGTGATGGAGTTCCTAGGAACCGGCACCTAGCGCAGAAGCGGGGGGAGTTCGAGATGAGAGCAGGGGATCAGCAATCCTTCGCAAAGTGGAACAGGGACATCGTCTCCTTGTTCGAGGAGCAGGTACGGCAAGCGCCCGAGGCCACCGCGCTCGTCGATGGCGAGGCCACGCTCAGCTACCGCGAGCTGAACGAGCGAGCCAACCGGCTGGCACGCCATCTGGTGTCACTGGGGGTGGCGCCACGCTCCTTCGTGGGCATCTGCCTTGAGCGCTCCTTCGACTCCGTCGTGGGGGTCCTGGCGATCCTCAAGGCCGGCGCCACCTACGTGCCGATCGATCATCAATACCCTCAGGAGCGCATCCGCTTCATCCTGCGAGACTCGGCGGTGCCTTGGACCCTGGCGGCGAGCACGCTCCCGCCCAGCGTTCTGAGCACGCTGCAGCGCCCTGTCCTTGTCGACGAGGCCAGCCTCACCACGGCCTACGACTCCTCGAACCTGGGAGTCGACATCGCGCCCTCATTCTCCGCCTATGTCATGTACACCTCGGGGACGAGCGGGGAGCCGAAGGGCGTGGCAATCCCCCAGAGTGGAATCTCCAGGTTGGTGCGGCACGCGAACTACATCGACCTCGACTCCACCGACGTCATCCTGCACCACTCCACCTGCGCCTTTGACGCCGCGACCTTCGAAATCTGGGCCGCGCTGCTCAATGGCGGCACCCTCGTCATCCACCGCCCCAAGCTCGACCTGGACGCATTGGGTGGGCTCATCCGGCACTACGGCGTCACGACGCTGCTGCTCACCACCTCGGTGTTCCACCTCGTCGCGGAGCACAAGCCAGACAGCCTCGCCCCGCTGAGGCAGGTCGTCACCGGTGGCGATGTCATGCAGGCCAAGGCGGTGAAGAAGGTACTTGCCCTCCACCCTCACCTGAAGCTCGTCAACGGCTACGGACCCACCGAGAACACGACCTTCACGTGCTGCTTCGTCATCACCCGTGAGACGAAGCTCGAGGACACGGTTCCCATTGGGAAGCCCATCAGTGGAACCAACGTCTTCATCCTCGACAAGGAACTACGCCCCGTGCAGGTCGGCGAGGTCGGGCAGCTCTATACCAATGGCCTCGGCATGGGCACGTGCTACCTGAACCGCGAGGAGCTGACGCGGAGCCACTTCGTCACGTCTCCTTTTCCGGAGCAGGGTCCCTTGCTCTACAGGACGGGAGACCTGGTCCGCGAGGACGCGGATGGCAACATCCACTTCATCGGGCGAGCGGACGGCCAGGTGAAGATCCGCGGCTACCGGGTTGAGCCGGGCGAGGTGGAACATGCGCTCAACCTCCGGCCTGACGTCGCGGACTCAGTGGTGTTGGCCGAGGTAGCGGCCTCGAGTGGCGAGAAGCAGCTCGTCGCGTACGTGAAGCGAGCGGATCCTGCCTCGACCCTCGATGCGCGCGAGCTCAAGCGCGACCTGTCGACCCGGCTGCCCCACTACATGGTCCCAGCGCGCATCCACCTGATGGACCACTTTCCCCTGACGCACAACGGGAAGATCGACAAGGAGCGGCTGCGGAAGAGGGTGGAGACCGCCGAGCCAGAGCCGGTCGACACGGGCCTTCCGGAGACCCACTTCGGCCAGGTGGTGCTCGACGTGTGGCGGCGGCAACTGGGAGCGCCAGCTCTTCGGGAGGACACCTCCGTCTATGATCATGGGGCCTCGTCGCTCACCCTCATGGTTGTGCAGAGTGAGTTGAACCAGCGGCTGCGGTGCTCCGTCGAGCCCACCTCGCTGGCCATGGCCCAGACGCCGCGCGAGTGGGCAGACATCTACGAGAGATATCGAGCATCCGTGCACGAAGCGTGAGAGCAATCCAGAGGAGAAGGTCCATGACGACGACCCGGCAGTTCAAGTTGAGTGAGAAAGAGCAACAGGACTTCGACAGGAATGGCTTCATCGGGCCCTTCACGCTGTATTCCCCCGAGGAGATGAAGGCCATCCACAAGAAGGTCCGGGCCTCGCTGTTGAACAGAGACTACGCGCCGTACCAGACGGCCCTCGAGAGCACCATCGCCAATTACGACAGGCACCTGGATGTCTCGCTGCTCAGCGAGCACGTCTGCCGCGCGGAGATCGTCGACCGTCTGGTGGACATCCTCGGCGAGGATGTCCTGTGCTGGCGGAGTGAGTTCATCCCCAAGCCTCCGGGCGCCGAGGGCACCGACTGGCATCAGGCGGACACCTTCGAGCACGCCTCGGGCCAACCGCAGCTCGTCTGGCCCGAGGAGGAAGGCGGCGGCGCTGGCGGCACCATCAACGTCTGGACGGCGTTCACCGAGGCCACCGAGCGGACCGGGTGCCTGATGTTCGTCCCTGGGACCCACAAGCAGATGTACTACGACGAGTCCAAGGGCATGGAGTGGGATCCGGAGAAGAACGCAAACGTCCTCAAGGAAGGCACCCGGCGGGGCTTCAACGGTTATGACTACCGCGCGCTCCAGAAGGACCCCCACTGGAAGCCGGACGAGTCGCGCGCCGTCAACATGGTGATGAAGCCAGGCGAGTTCATCGTGTTCCGCTCGACCCTGCTGCATGCGTCGAAGCCGAACAGCACCACGGACATCCCGCGGCTCGGCTACGTCGCCCGCTATGTGCCCGGTCGGGTCAAGGTCTACCCGGACACCGACGTCGTGAAGGAGTTCGGGAGTGAGATCTCCCTCGAGCGGTATGGGACGGTCGTCGTCTCGGGCAAGAACCGCCAGCCGACGAACCGGGTGCGCAACACGAATCTGCGAGGCGAGCCCTTCAAGGCCACGGGCGTCAGCCTCCAGTAGTCGCGAGCCAAGACATGACCCGCAAGGTATTTTGGTTTGAGCCCTACCGGACCGAGTTGGAGACGCGCGTCCGCGACGTGAATGGGGACAACATCACGCTCGAGGAGACGATCTTCTACGCACTCTCCGGAGGACAGGAGAGTGATCACGGAACGATTGGGGGCCATCCAGTCCGTGAAGCCCGCAAGAGCGGACTGGACATCCTCTATACCCTTGAAGCGGGTCATGGCTTGAAACCAGGCGATCCGGTGGCGATCCGGATCGACTGGGAGCGCCGGTACCGGCTCATGCGGCTGCACTTCGCCGCTGAGCTGGTGCTGGAGCTGGTCTACCAGAAGCTGGGCTCCGTCAACAAAATCGGGGCCCACATCGCCCAGGACAAGGCACGAATCGACTTCGAGTACGAGCGCAACATCACGAGCCTCCTGCCTGAGCTCACGAGCCAGGTGCAGGAGATCGTCAGCTCCGACCGGCCCATCATCAGTGCGTTCTCGGATGAGGCCGCGGGACGTCGGTATTGGGAAATCGAGGGCTTTTCGCGCGTTCCCTGCGGCGGCACCCACCTGAAGAAGACGGGCGAGGTCGGAGCCGTCGAACTCAAGCGCAAGAACCTCGGCAAGAGCAAGGAACGGATCGAAATCCACCTGAAGCACGATCCGACCCACCATCAACCCTCGTGAGGTGTCGAACCATGTCGGATCAATCGCTCTTCATTGGGTACGATCACGTCGCGTACGCGACTCGCGATACGGACGCCAGCGTGAAGGTCTTCGAAGCACTCGGCTTCACCGTGAAGATCTACAAACAGGAGCTCGACAAGTTCAACGTCTACGTCACCAAGCTGGTGTCGAGCGCCAACCATGTGGCGGAGCTCGTCGAGCCGAGAGAAGGCCCCAATGTCGTCAGCAAGGTGCTGGAGGACAAGGAGACAGCGGCCTACCACGTCTGCTTCAGGACCAATGATTTTCACCAGGCCCAGGACAAGCTCAAGAAGTCAGGGGCGGTGGTCGTCACTCGGCCGATGAGGATCCCCTATCCCGTCACAGAGGAGCACAAGACCTATTGGGCCAGCCACATGTATCACCCCCATCTGGGGCTGTTCGAGCTCACCGGACCCGAGCGGGAAAAGAGTCCGGAATAGTCGCAGGTCGAATCCATCAGCCTCGGAGGGTGCATGAAAGCGCAGATCGTGGTCGTTCACGGTAGACATACGGAATCCTTCACCGAACAAGCGTGCACCCTCTTCGACTGGGTCTCCGAACAGTTTGGTCATGAGCTCCAGCTCGACAGGCGCCCCATGGGGTCATCCGAAGCCGAGTGGTCGGGGCTGGTGAGTGCCTGCAACCGGGCCAACGCCGTGCTGAGCGGAGTCCCCGCGACCAGCCCCGTGGGGGCGGACGAGGAGACACTTGCACTGAAGCGGCTGGGGCGGGAGCTGTCGCTGTTCGCCTCGGTGCGCTCCTTCCGGTTGTTCCCGCATGCCATGACCGCCATGCCGCTCCGTCCGGAGCAATTCGGCGGGAGTGATGCCCTCATCGTCTCCGCGGGAGCGCCAACGGCAGAGCACGCGGAGGTACGTGCCACGTGCCAGCTCGCCTTTCGGCTCGCCCGGCACAGATGGGCCCATGTCACGGCGGTCGACACGTTCCCCGCGCTCGCGTCCGAGTGGAATGCCCTCATCACGGAGACAGCGACGGAGTTCCCCGGCATCTTGCTGGAGCGCAAGCCCACCCGTGACGTCCTGCTTCAGCTCATGAGCGCGCCCGCGCACTGGGATGTCATCGTGGCTCCGCCGCGAATTGCGGACACGCTGCTGGACCAGGGGGCGCTCCTCGCGGGCTCCATGGGTCTGCTGCCCCATGCGCTCCTAGGGGAAGGCAGGCAAGGACTCTATCAGCCGCTCCATGGGCATGTACCCGAGGCTCGATGGGAGGAGCATGCCAACCCCACGGGAGGCATTCTCGCGGCAGCCATGCTGCTGCGCCACTCGCTCGGGCTCGAACGAGAGGCGACCGTCATCGAAGCCGCCGCGGCCCGCGGGCTCGCGGAGTGGGTGCGCAGGCGTGGCGTGCGTGGCAGCCTGCCCGTGGGCACGCCGCGTCTCTTCGAAACCATCCAGGCCCAACTCACGACGGACCCCTTCCACTCGCTGGCCGTCTAGAGAGCACTGAACCCCATGGAGAGGAGCGGAGGCCTGCCGACATGAAGGAATCCCGAGCGTTACCAGGGCCCTGGCTCGTGCGCATCAAGCCCTGCGAGCAGCCCCGGTTGACATTGATCTGCTTCCCATTCGGAGGAGCGGGTGCCGGGAGCTTCTGGGAGTGGGGCAAGGCACTGGCGGACGACATCGAGCTCTGGGCCGTGCGGCTCCCTGGCCGAGAGAGCCGGAGCACCGAGGAGTACGTCACAAGCTCCGAGCAAGCGGTGGCGTGCATCGTCCGAGAGCTGAAGGCCCTGCGTGAGCGAAAGATTGTCTTCTACGGCCACAGCATGGGGGCGGGGCTCGCGTACCAGACGGCGATGGCGCTTCGCTCGATGAACGAACCCCTTCCAGAGCTGTTCATCGCCTCAGGACGCATGCCGCCGCACAAGCCCTATCCCGGAGGGTGGGGAGAGCGACCTGACAAGGAGTTGCTGGACCACGTCATCAAGATGGGGGGGATTCCGGCGGAGCTCTCCCGGAATGAAAGCATCCTGTCGCTGTATCTGCCGAAGATTCGGGCCGACTTCCGGCTGAACGAGAACCTGTTCTATGGCAGGGCCCCGGTGTTCGACTTTCCCATCACCCTCATCAACGGTGTGGAGGATCCCCTGGTTCAAGAAGACGGGCTGGAGGAGTGGCGAGAGCACACGCGAGGAGCAGTCAAGTCCTTCAAGCTTCCTGGCGGGCACTTCTTCCTGCAGAGCCACGCCGGGGAGTTCCTCAAGCTCGTAGCGAACGAGCTAGCGGAGGCTCGACCGCGCCTGTCATCCGCTCCTAGCAATGGGTCCTGAGGCAGCCCCCTTATGCAGCCGTCTGGTCGCTCAATGCACGGGCGGCGAGGTCAGCGGCGTCTCCGCCTGTCCCGTGGAGGCTTCGCGCTGCGCGTAGTCGGACATGCCCTCGAAGTCCACCAGCACGCACGGCTCGTCGCCCACCACCCACGCATCATGCCCAGGCGGAATGTAGGCCACGTCCCCCGCGTGAACCGTCTTCCGGGTGCCGTCGTCCATGGCGATCTCAAGGCTTCCGGAGACGTAGTAGCAGAAGTGGGCAACCTGGCAGCTCTTCGTCCCCGCGATGGGCTGGACGTCCTTCGACCACTTCCATCCGGGCTCGAAGACGGCCAACCCCAGGGTGCGGCCGTCGAGATGGAGGACGTCGACATGGCCATGCGCGAGGAAGGGCCGTCGCTCATCAGGTTGGGAGAACTTCTTCGTGACTAGCTTGCTCATGGCATTCGCCTCCGCGACCGTGAGCGAGACGCGACATGCGCCCGAAGCTCCTGGCGGTCGCCATTCAAGAGGAAGTTAGGGATTCGCCGGCCGTCAACGCCTGACGTGTGGACGCATGTCCCAGCGTCCGCTCCAGAGGCGAACAAGCTCGCCCGGCCACGGCGACACACTCCGTAACGGTCGAGAAATCTTCGCGGCACGTGCGCAACGCATCTTCCTCGTCGCCAGCCTGGATTCCCCAGGCGCGTAGTCAGTCACCCGATGAACGAGGAGCGTCGCACCATGAAACGTCCCTTTCTTGCGCTGTGCCTTCTGCTTCCACTGCTCGCCACGGCCCAGACCCAGACGGCACCGTCCGCGAACGAGCCCCACGGGCCCCCTTCCCGCTTCGCTCACAAATCGTCGGTGGCCCTGCTGCTCGAGCACAGCCAGGACCTGGCGCTCACGAGCGCGCAGCTCTCCGAGTTGGAACGCATCGCGGCCACCCTCACCGAGCAGAGCGCCCCGCTGAAGCAGTCCCTGGAGTCGCTGCGCCCGCCCCGAGGCGAACGGCCTCACACGCATGGGCAGGCGCCCACCGAGGAGATGCGCGCCCGAAGGGAGCAGGCGCACGGCCTCATGAAGCAGCTCCACGACGCGGACACGGCGGCGTACCAGCAGGCCGAGGCGCTGCTGAGCGATGCCCAGAAGACAGCAGCGCGCGAGCTCATCGCCGAGGAGCGGCAGGCGCATGAGCAACACCGGCGGGAGATGCACCAGCGCATGGGTGGTCATCGGCCGCACGAGCACTGACACCCGCCCTACTCCGCCTCCCGGACGGTCCAACCTTTACGACCCGGGAGGCGGAGGTAGAGGCTCAGCGCACCTGCTCCTCGCCCCAGAGAAAGGCCAACTCCAGCTCGAGCGCCTCGAAGGGCTCAGCGCGCACGTGGGCCGGGCCGGAATGCGTGACGAGCAGTCTGTAGCTCGCCCCATCCAGCCGGAACACCTCCAACGTGAGGGCCTCCGGATCCATCAGCCAGACGTGCCGCACGCCCTCGCGCGCGTACACCGGCAACTTGATGGCCCGGTCCAGCGCCACGGTCGAGGGGGATAGCACCTCGCACGCCCAGTCCGGCGCGAGCGTGAAGGCCGCGGTGCGCGGAGGGCGCGGCATCCGCTCGCGGCGCCAACCGGCCAGATCTGGCACCAACACATCCTCGCCCAGGTGCAACTCCGGCTCGTCGAGCAGGAGCCACCCTCCGGGACCACCCCGTCCTCGGTCGAACGGGCCCGTCAGCTCGCCGCCCAACCGGGACGCCGCCACCGTATGAGGGGCCGCGGGCCGGGGGCTGACGTGCAACTCCTTATCGATGAGCTCCCCCACCACCTGCTCGGGGAGCGCCTCCAGGTCCGCGTAGGTGGCTGGTCTCCGTCCCATTTCTTCCCCATGTTCCCCGACGCCCGTCTCCGTTTCCATGAGGAGAGAGCATGACGCTCGGGTCCGACGTCCCAGGACGCGAGCCCTACTGCATCTTCTCTCGCAGGTAGGTCTCGAGCTCGGAGATGGCGACGCGCTCCTGCGCCATGCTGTCGCGGTGGCGCACGGTGACGGTGTCCTTGAGCGCCGCGTCCTTGCCCTCACCGAGCGTGTCGAAGTCGACCGTGATGCAGAACGGCGTGCCGATCTCGTCCTGGCGCCGGTAGAGCTTTCCGATCGCTCCGGTGTCGTCGTAGACGATGCGCATCGCGCCGGTGGACTGGAGCTTCCTCCGGATGCTCTTCGCGGTGCTGACGATCTCCGGGTGGTTCTTCTTGAGCGGAAGCACCGCCACCTTGATGGGCGCCAGGTGCGGCTTGAAGTGCAGCACTGTCCGGTAGAACTCGTCGACCACCGGGTCCACCTGGCCGCGCAGCTTCTTCGCCACCTCGATGCTCTCCGCGCCGGGCATCGACAGGAGCCCCGCGATGGACGGCAGCCGCTCGCCCAGCGCCTGAGCAATCCGCTCTCCCTCGGCGATGAGGGCCTCCTTCGCCTGGGCCGGAATCTTCTCGTTGCGGCCCACCGACTTGAGGAACGTGCCGAGCGCCTCTTCCACGGGCTTCAGGCGCTCCGCCGGAGCGGGCTTCACCTGCTCCTCCGCGTAGGCCTCGCTCAAGAGCGCGAGCACCCCGCGGTCCACGCCGGCCGACGGCTCAATCACGAAGGGCACCACGTGCTGCTTCGTCTCGGGGTCGAAGTACGAGAGCTTGTCGGTGCTGTGCGAGTTGGGGCTGACGCGCGCCTTCAACCCGAGCGAGCCCTGGTCCTTGCTGTGCGAGCCCAGGTCGTAGTCGGTGCGGTTGGCGATGCCCTCGAGCTCCTCCAGACCGTGCGGGAAGCGGTAGAGCAGGTCCACCGTCGCCTTGGCGTAGTGAGCGAGTTCCTCGGGCTTCTGGTGGTACGGCTGGAGGTTCTCCCGGGACAGGCCCACGGACAGCCACCAGTTGATCCGATCCTCCACCCACTTCTTGTGCCACCCCTCGTCCTCGCCCGGGCGGACGAAGAACTCGATCTCCATCTGCTCGAACTCGCGGACCCGGAAGATGAAGTTGCGCGGGGTGATTTCGTTGCGGAACGCCTTGCCGATCTGCGCGATGCCGAAGGGGAGCTTGCGCGACGTGGAGTCGAGGACGTGCTTGAAGTTGACGAAGATGCCCTGCGCGGTCTCGGGCCGCAGGTACGAGAACGACTCCGGGTCCGGCACCGGCCCAATCTGCGTCTTGAACATCAGGTTGAACGGACGCGGCTCGGTGAGCTCCGTCGACGCGCAGTTGGGGCACTTGCCGGAGATCTGATCCGCGCGCCAGCGCATCTTGCAGTTCTTGCAGTCGACCATCGGGTCCACGAAGGTCTCTTCGTGGCCGGAGTAGCGCCAGGTCAGCTTGTTCATGAGGATCGCCGCGTCGATCCCCTCCATGTCCTCGCGCTCCCAGACGTTGGCGCGCCACCACGCGAGCTTGAGGTTGTTCTTCAGCTCGACGCCGAGCGGACCGTAGTCGTAGGTGCCCTGAAGACCGCCGTAGACCGCCGAGCCAGGAAAGATGAATCCCCGGCGTTTACACAGGGAAACCAACTGCTCCATCGTCTGCGCGGCCATCGGTGTATCGCTCCTTCACATGCCAGATTGGCAAGGGGTGGCAGCCTACACCGATTAGAACGCGAGGGCGCGCTTCCGAGGCTCAGTCCCGGCCGGCGGTGACGAGTCCCTGAGCCAGCGCTTGAGGGTCGGAGAACATGAGCTCGTGACCGCCGGGAATCTACTGCATTCGTGGCAGGGGGTCAGCGTGGTGTGCCGTAGGTCTTCTCCAGGTAGGCGATGATGTCGGCGGACTCGAACATCGCCGTGCCTGTGTTGGGATCAGAGAGGAAGGGCACCATCATCCGGCCCGAGCGGGCGACGAAGTCCGAGCGGCGCGGGCTGCCCTTGGCCACGTTATGCAGCAGGTAGGGCAGCTCCAGCCGGCAGAGCGCCTCGCGGACGAGGCGGCAGTAGGGGGACGACTCGTAGCTCCACAGCTCCAGCGGCTTTTCCGGGGCACGGCTCGGCCGGGCCAGCGCGCCGCCAAACCCACGAGACCACGACGCGAGCATGGAGCCGACAGTGGTGAGCGGCCCGAGTGCCAACGCGATGGGCACCTTGCCATCGCCATACGTCTCGAAGAGGTAGCGGACGATGGCGTTGGACTCGTACATCCGCTGGCCGGTATTCGGGTCCACGAGATAGGGGAACTGCTGCTTGCCCCCCAGCTCCACAGCGCGCGGGCGGAAACGGGTGCCGCCCTTGGGGCACGGGTAGATGAAGGCCTCCAGGTCGAGCAGACTGAGGGCCTCGCGAACCTTGCGGCAGAAGGGGCAGTTCTCGAACTCGTAGAGCTCCAGCGGCTTCTCGGGGCGCCTGCCGAGCGCGCTCACGCGCATGCCCAACCCGAGCCGGGCCACGCTGGCGACAAAGGACGTCGACACATCCACGGTACGGTTCATGTTCGCGTTCCTTCCTGTGGGGGGCTTCTTCCCCCAGCCTCTCACGCAGCTGCTCGTGCGGGTGATTTTCCTCCACGATGCCGGGTTCCATCAGATATCCCTTCGGGAGACACCTGAGGCACCAGCCCTGGTGTTAGGACCCGCGGCGCGCAGTCGCGCAGCCGCATCAACTGGAGATGAAACATGTACAAGTGGATTCCGTGTCTGGCCCTGGCTGTCATTGGATGCGGTGGGGGCTCGGGCCTCGAAGGCACGTGGAAGGGAGATGCCGCCGGCTGGTCGGTGACCGTGGTGTTGAATGAGTCCGTCGAGCAGAACGGGACGGCCGTCTACTCGGGGACCGTCAGCTCCAACAAGTCGACCTGCTTCAACAACGGCACCGCGGTAGGCACGCTCGTCAACGAGTCGAGCGCGACCGTCTCGTCGAGCGCCTCGGGCTCCGCCAGCTCCACCACGATCCTCGAGATCACCGGGGAGGTGTCCGGCGACAAGCTCACCGGCTACCTCGAGGCGGTCAGCAGCAACACCGCGGAGTGCGACCTGGACCGCACCGCCATCACGCTCACGCGCCAGTAACCCGAGGCCCGGGCATCCCGACCCAAACCCCGCCGGGATCCACCATGGAGGCTCCGCCTTCGAGCGACTGGCCGCACAGCGTTCCACATCCATAGACCGGCAGCTCGCCCCCGAGAGCTGCTCCTGGTGCAGCAGACCGAACACCACCGGGCACACCAGCTCCAGCGCGGCGTGGCGCACGTCACAATGCCGCAGCTCCCCGTCCGCGATGTGGCGGGACAGGCGCGCCTCTGCCGCCTGTAGCATGGGGCTCCAGCAACCCCCGCACGTACACCGGCCCGAGCGTCTCGTGGCCCACGCGCGCCCCCCATGCCCCAGCCCGAGAGGAGCGACTGGAGGAACCAGGGAAGCTCGCCTGGGCCCCGTCCAGAGCGAGCAGGCGCAAGCGCACCTGGTCCGGCAGTCGCTTCCGCTGATCCTCATGGTCCGCGTTGCGGCTCCCCTTGAGCCGGCCCATGTGGATTTGAATCATACGACTGAGGTATGGAATCCACCTTCCTGGAGCAGACCTCCTTCCCGACTATCCCATTCCGGCTTGAAATTAAATAGACCGACCTTGATATTCTACTCGGTGTGAGGGCCGTGCTGGAGGAGATCATGTTGGACGGTTTCGCCGACGAGGGCATCGCGAACCTGTGGACGCCGGTGGCGATGTCGAAAGAGGTGGGCAAGGCGCCGCTCGGACTGACGCTGGCCTCGGAGCGCATCGTACTCTTCCGGGACAACGAGGGCCGGGTATCGGCGCTGCACGACCGGTGCCCCCACCGGGGCGTGAAGCTGTCCCTGGGGAAGGTAAGCAAGGACGGGTGCCTGGAGTGTCCCTTCCACGGGTGGCGCTTCGCGTCGGGCGGGTCATGCACGCACATCCCGCTCAACCCCATGCCCGAGGAGAAGCGACGGCGCTTCTCCGCCACCGCCTTCCCCGTGCAAGAGCGCGGCGGCCTCATCTGGCTCTATACGCATCCGGGCACCGACACCCCGGAGGAGCTGTCCATGCCCTCGGTGATGGAGCAGCCCGGCATCCATGTGTGGCACTACGCCGAGACGTGGAACGCGCACTGGACGCGGGCGATGGAGAACATGCTGGACTCGCCGCACCTGCCCTTCGTGCACCGGCGCACCATTGGCGGAAGTCTGTGGCGGCGGATGAAGCCGGACTCGAAGATGGAGATGGAGGTGCACCCCACACCCACGGGCTTCCGCACCTCGTGGAGCCTGGACGGCGGGTCCTCGTCCGCGGCGCTGGAGTGGCTGCGGCCCAATGGCATGGCGCTGCACATCCCCATCCCGAATCGCATCATGCGCCTGCACATGTGGTGCGTGCCGGTGGACGCGACCCATACGCGGATGATGCTGGTGAGCACGCGTGACTTCCTGAAGCTCCAGCCGCTCGCGGCCGTGCTGGATCGCTACAACAAGCGCATCCTGCGCGAGGACCAGGCGGTGGTGGAGTCGAGCGACCCTGTCGAGGCCCCACCCGCCTCCGAGGAGCGCAGCGTGGCGACGGATCGGGCCACGCTGGCCTTCCGCCGCTGGTACCTCGAGCGCAAGAAGCACGGCGGGCGGGAGCCCCTGGGTACGGAGCTGGCGCCTCTTGCGAGTTGAAGAACCCGCGCTCCTGGTTATGGTTCGCGCGTCTCTTTACCCGACGAGAGGACCCCAGCCATGGCGCAGATGCACGAGGTGGATTTCCGCATCCACGGCAGCGAGATGCAGTTCGTGGAGGTGGAGCTGGACCCGAACGAGGCGGCGGTGGCCGAAGCGGGCGGGCTCATGTACATGGAGGACGGCATCGAGATGGAGACCGTCTTCGGTGACGGCTCCGAGAAGAAGGGCGGCTTCTTCGGCGCACTGATGGGAGCGGGCAAGCGGCTCCTGACGGGCGAGTCTCTCTTCATGACCGTCTTCCACAACCGCGGGAGCGGCAAGCGCAAGGTGGCCTTCGGCGCGCCCTACCCCGGGAAGATCATCCCGGTGAAGCTCGGAGAGGTGGGAGGCGAGCTCATCACCCAGAAGGACAGCTTCCTGGCGGCGGCGAAGGGCGTGTCGGTGGGCATCGCCTTCCAGCGGAAGCTGGGCACGGGGCTGTTCGGCGGCGAGGGCTTCATCATGCAGCGCCTGCAGGGGGATGGCCTGGCCTTCATCCACGCGGGCGGCACGGTGTACTCGCGAGACCTGAAGCCAGGCGAGTTGCTGCGGGTGGACACGGGCTGCATCGTCGCCTTCCAGCCGTCGGTGGACTACGACATCCAGATGGTGGGCGGCATCAAGACGGCCTTCTTCGGAGGCGAGGGTCTCTTCTTCGCCACGCTGCGAGGCCCGGGCAGGGTGTGGCTGCAGTCACTGCCGCTGAGCCGGCTGGCCGGGCGCATCCTCTCCGCGGCGGCGCCGGGTGGCGCGCGTGACGAGGGCAGCGTGCTGGGCGGAGTGGGGCTCGGCGGCCTCCTGGGCGACGAGTAGCGCGGCCGACCTGGAGCGACTCCAGGTCGTGGCTCAGCGTTTCTCCGTCATGCGCTCCAGCGCATCGCGGTTGTGGGGCTGGAAGAAGCGCTCGCGCAGGAGCCGAGGAAGCGCGCGCTTCTCCACACACAGGAGCTGGAGCGCGTCGTTCCACTCGCCGAGCACAGCGACGGCGCGCACGTCCGGGGCTTCTCGGTAGAGGTCGTTGAGGTTGTGAACGAGCGCTGCGAGGTCCTCCACCTCCCAGCGCTCGGACGTCTCTCCAGCGAGGATGTGGAGCTCCAGGACGGGGCGCTCGCGCACGTCGACGACCTTGAAGCGCCGGGCGGCCCCGCCCATGGCCAGCGTGAGAGGCCCCACGAGCTCATCGGGCCGCACGCCGAAGGACACAGTGAGGCCACCCTCGAGGAGACCCGCGTCGCACAGGCGCAGGAGGGAGACGTGAGGTGGCTCCGCGGGGTTGAGCACCTCCCGGGCCGCGTCCCGGTCCTTGAGGAGGCGCGAGCGTTCGAGCGAGTCGAGGAGGGAGGCCATGGGACGCGAGGGTGCCACGGCGTCTCCCCCTGGCTCAACCCTCCTCGCCGTCCCAGTAGCCCACCTGCGTGGCCAAGGGCAGATAGGCCTCGAGGGTGCGCGCGGCCTTGTTGCCCCCGGGAGCAGCCCCGGCGAGCACGCCCACCTTGTTGGAGTCCGGGTACACGATGACGTCGGGCTCGAGCATGGTGGAGAAGGCGAGGTAGCGCAGCGGCTGCTCCCCGTCGTTGATGAGCTGGTGCGCGCACGCGGGCCCGGCGGGGAGCGCAACGTAGTCCCCGGCCGTCACGGGTACGGTCTCGTCGCCGAGCCGCAGCTTGCCGGAGCCCTCTAGGAAGAAGAGGGCCTCCTCATTGGCGAGGTGATAGTGGCGGGGCCACGACTGTTTGCCCGGCAGGAGCTCAAGCAGACTGCACCCGAGCTTCTGTCCATGGGCGGCGGCTCCGAGCTGCTTGCGTCGGATGGCGACGCGGGAGCCACGGGTGGTCTCGGTCCAGGGGAGGTCCTGCGCGTTGACGATGTGGTGATGAGCCATGACGGGTGCTCCCTCTCCCTCTGGGAGAGGGCTGGGGTGAGGGTCTACGGCCAGGTGGGCATGATGGTCCAACTCCTCGGCATCACATCTCGACGTGCCATCGAGTCGAGTCGACAATGCATCCTGGGAGACAGGCGAATGGTTAAAGCGAGAGAGCCAAAGGCTCAATCTCGATTCGACAGTCGACATGAGGAGCTGCTGCCCGCGGCGGAGGCAGCACAGCTGCTGGGAGTAAAACGGGCGACGCTCTACACGTACGTGAGCCGGGGCCTGGTGCGGTGCGTGCCCGAGCCAGGGAGCAAGGAGAACCGGTACGTCCGGGCGGACCTCGAGCGACTGAAGGCACGGCACGACGCGCGGGCGGGGCACGCGGCGGTGGCAGCGGGAGCGCTGCGCTGGGGAGAGCCCGTCATCGACTCGGCGGTGTCGATGGTGGGGGCGCAGGGACTGGCGTACCGAGGCCATGCGGCGGTGCGGCTCGCAGTAGAGGGACGGAGCCTCGAGGATGTGGCGGAACTGCTCTGGACGGGAGCACTGCCAGCTGAGCCGGTGCGATGGCCTTCACCGGAGTTGCCCTTCGCGCCCTCGGCGGTGGCGGAGTTATTGCCGAAGCGCTCGCCTCCGTTGGCGGTGTTGCTGGCGGTGGTGCCGCTGCTGGGGGCCTGGGACGAAGTACGCTTCGCGGCTCCGGCGGAGCAGGAGCGGCTGCGGGGCAGGCGTCTGCTGCGGCACCTGGCGGCCTGGGTGTGCGCAGCGCATGCACCAGGGCGAGTGCTCAAGGCGCTGAGGGAGGAGACGGTCGCGGCCTCGCTGGCGGTAGCCTGGGGAGCGACAGCGAAGCGAGCACCGGAGATACTGAACCGGGCATTGGTGCTGTGCGCGGACCACGAGCTGAACGTGTCCACCTTCGCGGCGCGGGTGACGGCATCGTCGGGAGCGGATCTGTATGCGTGCGTGAGCGCCGCGCTGGCGGCGATCTCGGGCCCGAAGCACGGGGGCTCGAGCGATCGCATCGAGGCACTGCTGCAGGAGGTGGGCAAGCCAGAGCGAGCACGCACGGTGGTGCACGAGCGGCTGCGGCGGGGTGAGACGGTGCCGGGCTTCGGCCACCCGCTGTATCCGGAGGGAGATCCCCGCACGCCACCCTTGCTGGAGGCGGCGTATGCGTTCCGTCCGGAAACGCCGGGCGTGCGGATGCTGCGAGCGGTGGAGGAGGCGATGCGCGAGGCCGGGCACCCGGCGCCGACGGTGGACTTCGGGCTGGTGGCGCTGGCCTCGGCGCTAGAGCTGCCCGCGGGAGCAGCGGCAGCGCTGTTCGCGGTGGGACGCGCGGCGGGATGGGTGGCGCACGTGCTGGAGCAGCGTGAGCAGGGACACGTGCTACGCCCGAGGGCCCGCTACGTGGGAGCAGCTGTCACTCCAACCTCGTGATAATCCAACTGGCGCTGGACTCTCGTGTCAGGAAGAACGCTCAACGCATCTGGGTACTTGGCCGACAGGAGGTCGGGCATGAGCCTCGACACATCCACGCTCTTCACAGCCCTCCACCAAGCTCGGCAGCGTCCCGGTATTTCGGCCGAGGATGTGGCGGCTCTCGTCTCCGCCGCGCATGCCATCCATTTCATCGAGCTGGGTGGGCATGAGTACAACTTCGAGGACTATCTGACGGTCTTCAACGCTCCCGCCGCTCCCCCCATCCGCTCTTTCGCCACCCTGGACGAAGCCAGCACCTGGCTGAAGGAGCACCCCATCACCCCTCGAGTCGCAACCCCTCTGCTGATCGCGAGGGCCCGATACTGTGTTGCCTATTCCCTGGAGAGCGGTCTCCCCACCCCGCTCCGCATCCCCACCGCGGAGGAGCTGAAGAAGTTGGACAGCCCGATGAGTCTCGCTCTCCACGAGGCGCGGAAACACCTCGGGGCCGTTCCCGAACATGAAGAGGCGCTCATCTCCATCGAGGTTGCTCTCCAGTTCATCCAGGAAAGTGGCCTCTCGAACGACTTCGCGGGCTATCTGGCAGAAGCCTCCAACGTCCCTATCCCCCCCATCCGCTCGTTCACCAGCCTGGAAGAGGCGGACACCTGGCTGAAGAATCATCCAAGACCTCCCCACGGAGGATGGGTGCGCATCGGGCAGGACCGTTACTCTGTCGGCTATTGGCGCGAGAGCGGTCGCCGGGTGCTGCTCCGCGTTCCTACGCAGGAAGAGCTGAACAAGGCGGACGAGTTGGAAGATAAAGACTGGAGCACTCCATGAGCCCCTTCCTCCGCCTCCAGCTGGTGCTGCTGCTCGGCAACCTCGCCTTCATCGCCGCCTGGGCTGTGGCGCTCACCCGCCCCCCCGGTTGGCAATGGATTGGGGTGGTTCTGCTCGCGCTCTTCGTCGTCGTGCGCGTGGGCGGCATGTGGCTGCGCGCCCGGAAGTATCCCGACGAGGGTCGCTCCCGCCGCGCCGCCATCCTCTCCACCTTCGTCGCCGCGCTCGCCGTCGTCCTGTGGGTCTATACCGCCCTGCGCGGGGCTCCTTAGCTTCTTCCTGCCCCCGCAATGCAGAGAGGGTGCCCGGGACCTTCTCGGTCCTCTTGGCACCCTCTCGCGCAACCCTTGGGCCTCTATACCCTCACCCCGTCCCTCTCCCAGGGGGAGAGGGGAGTGGCTTCGCTACACGTTGAAGCGGAAGTGCATGCAGTCGCCGTCCTGCACCACGTACTCCTTGCCTTCCACTCGCAGCAGGCCCTTCTCCTTCACCGCCGACTCGCTGCCGTACTTGATGAGGTCTTCCCACCTCATCACCTCGGCCTTGATGAAGCCACGCTCGAAGTCCGAGTGGATGACCCCCGCCGCCTGCGGCGCCTTGTCACCCTTGTGGATCGTCCACGCCCGGCACTCCTGCTCGCCCACCGTGAAGTACGTCTGCAGGCCCAGCAGCTTGTAGCCCTCGCGCACCACCTTGTGCAGGCCCGGCTCCGACAGCCCCGCGCTCTCCAGGAAGCCCGGACGCTCCTCCTCGGGCAGCTGCTGGATTTCCGACTCCATCGCCGCCGCCAGCACCACCACGCCCGCGCCTTCCTTCGCCGCCATCTCCCGCACCGCCTTCACGTACGGGTCGGCGTCTTCCTTGCCGATCTGCTTCTCGCTGATGTTCGCCACGTACAGCACCGGCTTGTCCGTCAGCAGGAAGAGCTCGCGGATGGCCGCATGCTCATCGGTCGTCAGCTTCTGCCCACGCACCGTGATGCCCGAGTCCAGCCCCGCCTTGACGCGGTCCAGCAGCGCCAGCTCGGCCTTGGCCTCGTCGCCCGCCTTGCCACCCATCTTGGCGTTCTTCTGCGCGCGCTCGCGGCGCTTCTCCACCGTCTCCAGGTCCTTGAGGCAGAGCTCGGTGTCCACCACGTCCCGGTCGCGCACCGGGTTCACGCCACCCTCCACGTGCGTGATGTTGTCGTCCTCGAAGCAGCGCAGCACGTGCAGCACCGCGTCCACCTGGCGGATGTTGGCCAGGAACTGGTTGCCCAGTCCCTCGCCCTTCGAGGCGCCACGCACCAGACCCGCGATGTCCACGAACTCGAGCGAGGTGGGGATCTTCTTGAGCGGCTTCACCAGCGCCGTCAGCTTGTCCAGCCGCTCGTCCGGCACCGGCACCACGCCCACGTTGGGCTCAATGGTGCAGAACGGGTAGTTGGCCGCCTGGGCCCCCGCTGCCGAGAGCGCGTTGAAGAGGGTGGACTTGCCCACGTTGGGCAGACCGACGATGCCGATGGAAAGCGCCATATTGGAATCCTGAACAGCGGTACGCGGACCCGGAAATCCGGTCGGCTACGCCCGAGGCGTGGACGAGCCCTTGGCCGGCAGGCCCTGCACGAACTGCTCCGCCAGCGCGCGCTGCTTGCTGTCGTCCATGCGCTCGTTGATGAGCTTGCCCGCCACCTCCATGGCCAGGTCCACCGCCATGGCCTTCACCTCGGCGATGGCCTTGGCCTTCTGCTCCTGGATTTCACGCTGCGCGGACGCCTTGAACTCGTCGGCCTCCTTGCGGCTCTTGGCCATCAACTCCTCGCGGAACTTCTCCACCTCCTGCTGGTTGCGGCGGAGCATCTCCTGGGCCTCGCGGCGGGCCTCGGCGATGGCCGTCTTCTGCTCGGCGAGCAGCTTCTCGGCCTCGGCGCGCTCACGCTTGGCCGCCTCGATGGAGCTGGCGATCTGCTTCTCGCGCTCCTCCACGAGCGACAGGATGGGGCCCCACGCCTTCCAGCGCAGGATGAAGGCCACGATGATGAAGGTGACGAGGGTCCAGAAGATGAGGCCCGGGCGGACCTCCACGAAGCTGCTGGCGGCGAGAACGTTGGGCAGGAGCATGGCGGCCTTCGGAGGTACGGCGTGCAGGGTTACGGCGGTACAGCCAGAAACTGTTCTACGGATGCTACGAGGGCCGGCGCCCCCCGCGAGAAGCGAGCGAGCGCCGGACCCGGGGTCCTACTCGACGACGAGAACCTGAATCAGGTCTTGACGGCGAGAAGGACGCAGACGACCAGCGCGAACAGCGTGGCGCCTTCGATGAGGGCCGCGGCGATGATCATGGTGGTGCGGATGTCACCACCAGCGGCCGGCTGACGGCCCGTGGCGTCCATGGCGGCGGCGGCCAGCTTGCCGATACCGAGGGCGGCACCAATGATGGCGAGGCCGGCACCGATGCCGGCGGCGAGGAAGGCGAGAGCGACGTTGGTCATGGGAGTGCTTCTTCTTTCTTCGGAGGGGACCCACTTGTGGGGGGGTCGTTGCTGCCCTTGGGGACGACCTCCGGCGACCTTTCGAATCGCCGGGTACTCACCGGGGCCCCGGACTGAAGGGCCCCGCTAACTCGAATGCGGCTCAGGAGCCCAGGACGTGGGCCTTGCCATGGTCGTGGCTGTGGCCCGGCTCCTTGTGGCCATGCTCCTCGGCGTGCTCGTGGCCGTGGTGACCCATGGCCACGCTCATGCCGATGAAGAGCGCCGAGAGCATGGTGAAGACGTAGGCCTGCACGAAGGCCACGAAGAGCTCCAGCAGGTAGATGCCCATGGCGAAGGGCACGCTCACCAGCGCCACCGCGGGGTGGCCGAGCATGAAGATGAGGCCCAGCAGGAAGAAGATGACGATGTGGCCCGCCAGCATGTTGGCGAAGAGACGGATGGTGAGCGCGAAGGGCTTGGTGAACAGGCCCAGGAACTCCACCGGAATCATGATGAACCAGAGCGCGGGGTGCACGCCGCCCGTGAGGTGGGCCAGGTAGCCACCGAGACCCGCGGCGCGGATGCCCGCCGCCTGGGTGATGATGAAGGTGCACAGCGCCAGGGCGAGCGTGACGGCGATGTTGCCCGTGGCCGTCGCCATCCAGGGGAACAGGCCCAGCAGGTTCATGAAGAGGATGAAGAAGAACGCCGTCAGCAGGTAGGGCGTGTAACGCGGCCCCTCCTCCTTGCCGATGTTCTTGATGGCCAGCTCGTCACGCACGAAGAGCACGAGCATCTCGAAGAGGTTGGCCGCGGTCCCGCGGGGCACCAGCTTCGTCTTGTCCCGGTTGCTGAAGAGCAGCACCGAGCCGATGAGCAGCACCGCCGCCAGCCACATCATCACCGTGTGCTTGGTGATGGAGAGGTCCAGGCAGCCCTCGGACAAGCCGGGGACGGCCATGCCGTGGCCCGTGTCGCGCGGAGCGCACGAAGCACCCGCGCGGATGGGGATACCGAACTGCGGCAGGTGGATGGCCGAGTGATCGTGGCTGAGCGGGATCTCGATCTCGTACTCGTTCGAGTCGGCGACGTGGTGGAGGATGTAACCCGCCACATCCTCCTTCTCGCCCTCCGCCGGCTCGCTGGCGAAGGCCACGCTGGCCACCAGCCCCACGAAGAGAACCATTGCCTTGCGCATCACTCGTCTCCGCTCGCCGCGTCCCGGGACGCGGCCATCACGTAGCTCACTTCAATCCACTGCAGCACGAAGTAGGTGCCGAAGAACCCCGCCACGAACGCCACCGCCCCCAGCCCTCGCTGCACCACCCACAGCAGCCCCACCACCACACCTACCGCCCGCATCCCAAACACCCACCCCACGACCTTCAGCGCGGCGTTCAAGTCCCTGCTCACCGCCCGCCGCTTGAGCAGCAGCGCCACCACCCCCGTCACCGCCGCCAGCCCCACCCCGATGAACGCCGCCTGCCGCGACTCCGCGTCCTTCGGCAGGAAGGCCGCAAGCGCCAGCCCTACCCCCGTCACCGCCGCCGCCAGTCCGGAATGCTTCCGGAAGATGTCCGCGCCGTGCCCGCTCACCGCTTGCGCTTCCCCAACCGCGCCATCTCGAGGAGGAACCCGTAGAAGCCCACGGAGATCCCCGCCAGGCTCAACCCCAACAACAACCAGGGAGACGTCCCCAACCACCTGTCCAGGAAGTACCCACCCAACACTCCCACCACCGCCCCGCCCACCAGCTTCCACACCGCGGAGATATAGGGCTCCGCCGCCCGCATCTGCCGGGCCGTGTCCGACAGCTCGCTCCCTTCCCTGTCGTCCTGGGGCTCCTTCTCCGCCATCGCCTCGACAACCCCCAGGAAAACCACGGGTTTCCCACCCAAACAGCCCCGCCCCGCCCTTCCTATGCGCGGGCGCCGCTTAGCATTGAAGGTGCGCACCGCGCAACTTGTACGCTCCGGGGTGTTCGCCACTTAGAAGGGAGGCAAATGCCTAGGGCAAGCCGAAGCCCGGGTGGACCCACAGAAAGGGGCTTGTGTTTCGATGTTCATCTAAATAGATGATTGTCGAAACATGACTCGCTCCTCCCGCAGCCCCTTCGAGGCCCTCGCCGACCCGAACCGCCGCGCCATCCTCCGGCTGCTGCGCCAGGGCTCGCTCACCGCCGGTGAGATCGCCGTCGCCTTCGAGCTGACCCGTCCCACCCTGTCCCACCACTTCAAGGTGCTCGAGGGCGCTGGGCTGGTGCGCTCGGAGAAGCGCGGCACCCATGTCGTCTACACGCTGCAGACCAATGTCCTCGAGGACCTGGCCTCGGAGTTGATGGAGCTGACGGCCACGGTGAAGGCTTCCACCCAAAAGAAGGGCAAGGCATGAAATCCCCCCGCTTCAACCACGCGGACCTGGCCAGCCTAGGGCTCGCCGCCCTGGGCCTGGGACTCTCCGCCCTCCTCTACCCCCGTCTCCCCGAGCAGGTGCCCGTGCACTTCAACTGGCAGGGTGTCCCTGACGGGTGGATTCCACGCACCCGGGGTGCCTTCCTCCTGCCCGTGCTCGCGTTCGTGAACTGGGTGTTGCTGCGCCACAGCGGCCCCCTGCTCCCGGCCCGCCTTCGCGCCGCGCTCGCCCGCTCGCCCATGGATGTGGTGGCCCTGCGCAACGCGGCCCTGCTCACCGCCCTGCACCTCATCATGCTGCACGTGGCCCTCGGCCGCGCGGAGGCCGTCGGCACGCCGCTCGCGCTCGTGTGCGGCGTTTCTTGGCTCCTCTCGGGGCAGCTCATCCCCCGACTCCGCCGCAACCCCTTCGCCGGCTTCCGCAACCCCTGGGCCCTGAGCTCGGACGAGGTGTGGCAGCGCACCCAGCGCTTCGGCGGCTACAGCCTGACGCTCGGCGGGCTCGCCACCCTGGGCCTCGCGCCCTTCTCCACTCCCGCCGCCCTCGGGGCCCTCCTCGTGTCCGGCATCGCGCCGGCTGTCTACTCCTTCCTCCTCTCCACCTCCTCGCCCGCGCGCGAGCGCTAACCGCCCGGAGCCCACGTCATGGATACCGCCACGCCTTCGCGGATCGATACGCGCGGCATCACCGCCTTCGTGGCCATCGCCTACGGCTTCTCCTGGCTCTGCGTCCTCGCCTACGTGCTGGGCTTCGGCACCCAGCCCGAGCAGTCGCCCATCGCGTTCCGAGTCGTCGCCGCCCTCTCCATGTTCGGCCCCACCGTGGCCACCTTCCTCGTCGCCCGCCGGGTGTCGCCCCTGCCCTCCCTCAAGGCAGACACGGGGCTGGGGCTCGGCCAGCACCGGCTGCGCTTCCTCCTCCTCGCGGTGCTGGGCACCCCCGTGGTGGTGCTCGGGGCCCTGCTCCTCTCCGCCGTCTTCTACCCCGGCGCCATGGATCTCTCCGGGCTCTCCGGCCTGCGCGCCCAGCTCGCGCAGCTGCCCCCCGAGGCCACCCAGGCCATCGACAAACTCGGCGGACCCCAAGTCCTCCTCGTCATCCAGGTGGTGCAGGCCGCGCTGCTGGGCCCCTTCCTCAACCTCCCCGTCATCTTCGGCGAGGAGTGGGGCTGGCGCGGCTACCTGCTCCCCCGCCTGCTGCCGCTCGGCCAGTGGAGTGCGCTCGTG
Organism: Archangium minus; assembly: GCF_044360475.1. NCBI lineage: Bacteria > Pseudomonadati > Myxococcota > Myxococcia > Myxococcales > Archangiaceae > Archangium > Archangium minus. Next base: position 938,021 of record NZ_CP043494.1, on the reverse strand, counting down.
CTCGGCGGCGTCATCTGGGGCTTGTGGCACGCCCCCCTCATCCTGCTCGGCTACAACTACCCCCAGCACCCCGTGCTCGGCGTCCTCCTCTTCACCGTGGTGTGCGTGTTGCTCTCCATCCTCCTCGGCTGGATGCGGCTGGCCACCGGCAGCATCTGGCCCGCGGTGCTCGCCCACGGCTCCATCAACGCCCTGGCCCCCATCGTCGTCATGCTCGGCTACGCGGAGAAGCCTATCGACACCGCGCTGGTGGGCATGACGGGATGGCCCGGTTGGCTGGTACTCGCCGCGCTCGTGGGCGTGCTGGTGCTCACCCGGCAGCTCCCGGTGCGCGCGCCCGAGGGCGCTCACTTCTCCCAGGCGTAGGCCACCTCCGGGTAGGCGCGTCCGCTGAGTTCGATCGGCTGCTCTCCCACGAGCATCCCCCCGAGCCGCTCATAGAAGCCGCGCGCCGGGGCATTGTCCTTCAGCACCCACAGGACAAAGGGGATGAGCCCGTTCTCCCGCAGCCACTCCGCGCCGCGCTGGAACAGGGCCCGGCCCACGCCCCGCCGCTTCACCTCCTCCACCAGGTAGAGGGCATACAGCTCGCCCCGGTAGCCCGGGAGCGACTCGGGCACCGCCCGGTTCCTCCCCACGGCGCACAGGCCCACGATGCGCCGGGTCTCCGCCTCCACGGCGACGAAAACCGCCGCCCCTGACTCCGCGAGCCCCTGGCGCCACCCCGAGAGCCGCTCCTCGAAGTCGAGCCCCTCGAGGGACTCCCGGGGAAGCAGGTCCCGATAGCTGCTGCGCCAGCTCTGGAGGTGCGCCCGGGTGATGCCCTCGGCGTCCTCGGGGACTGCACGTCGGATGGAGATGTCCACGGCCCATCCTCCACACCGGGCCCCCTACAGGGTCAAGGCCCTCGCTGGAACCGTCTCGCAGGAGGCGGCCAACCTGGCGCCGAGGAGGATGATCGGCACCGCACCCGCCCACCGGGCCCTGCTCGCCGCCAGGTGCTCCCGTTCCCAGCTTGCACGGGGATCCCTTTCCCACACGTCAGGAGGACCGTGGCATGCCCATTCCGTTCCAGATCTCCTCGCCTCGTTTCCAGAATGGAGAGTCCATTCCCATCGCCTACACCGGAGAGGGAGATGACCTGCCCCCGCCTCTGCACTGGCAGGGCGAGCCCCCGGGTACGAGGAGCTTCGCGCTCGTGATGCTGGACCCCGACGCACCCGACCCGCGCAACCCGAGGGCCACCTGGGTGCACTGGGTGCTCTACAACCTGCCGCCCAACATCCACGACATTCCCGACTCCATGCTGCCCGAGAGCCTGCCCGCCGGCGCCCGCCAGGCCCTCAACGACTGGAAGCGGATGGGCTACGGAGGCCCCAATCCGCCCATCGGCCGCCACCGCTACTTCTACCGGCTGTATGCCTTGGACACCGTGCTGCCCGACATGGGGCACGCCACCTGGCAGCAGGTAGAGAAAGCCATAGCCGGCCACGTGCTCGCCCAGACGGAGCTCATGGGCACCTACGAGAAGTTCAACCACTACCAGTGACACCTACCCAGGCAGGCTCGGAAAACTCCCGGGCCCGCTTCCCCCAACCGGTCCAAGGTGCAATCGTGTACTTTGTGACGATGCTCGACGGACTGGGGGGGGCCCCGTACCAGCACCTGGAGACGCTGCCTTTCGCCCTGGCCGTCATCCGCGACGGCCTCATCGTCTACGCGAACCCCGCGCTGCTCGCACTGGTCGGCCGCTCCCGCGAGGAGGTGGTCGGCGGCACGTCCTTCTCGATGCTCTCGACGGACCAGCAGCACCTCGTCGCCGAGCGGCGCGCGAGCCGACTGCGCGGAGATCCGGTCCCGGACACCTACGAGACGGTGATGCGTACCGCCACGGGCGAGCGGCGCGTGGAGCTGTCCATCTCGCTGACGGGGCCGGAGACCTGGGTGCTGGTGCGCGACCTCAGCATGCGCGTGGCCAACCGCCAGTTGCTCCAGCGCGTGGCCACGCTCGGCGCATCGCTGCCCGGCATCCACTCCGAGGAGGAGGTGCTCCGCCGCGTCTTCGAGGGTCTGGCGGAGCTGGAGCTGTCCTACGGCTACCTCGTCCCGGACGGCGAGCGGGTGTGGCTGGGCCATGCCTTCGTGGCCATTGGAACCGCCGCGGGCGAGAAGCGGCTCACCGGCCAGCACCTGGTGGACGTGCCGGGCACCTGGTCCCCCATGCTGGAGCGCGCCTGGCGGGACGGCTCCGCCTATGGAGAGGACTTCGGCTGGGAGGCAGCCCGGTTCGTCGGCCGGGATTGGGCCGAGCCGGTGCGCGCCCACCTGCAGCGCGTGGGGCCCCTGCGCTCTATCTGCGTGCGCATCGACATGGAGGGCAGGCCCCGAGCGCTGCTGACGGTGGCCACGGACTGGCTCCGGGAGGAGGAGCTGCCGCCGCTGCGCCTCTTCGCCGCACAGGTGTCCGCCGCCCTGGAGTCCGCGCACACCATCTCCCGACTGTCCAACCGCAACACCGCGCTCGCCGCACTCAGCCGGCTGGCCGCGGTGGCCGCCACCGCTCCAGAGCCGCGCGACTTCTTCGAGCCGGGCACGGAGGAGATCATCGGGCTGCTGCGCTGCGCCTCGGTGATCCTCATGCTGCGCTCCGAGGACAACGAGGAGCTGGAGCTGGTCTGGTCCCACGGCACCACCGAGGCGTCAGTGGCGCCCTTCCAGCGGCTTCCCATCCGCGGGAGCCTGGTGGGCAGTGTGGTGGAGCTGGGCTTCCCCCTGGTGCTGCAGGTCGATGACTTCCCCGAGACCGTGCGGGAGCACCTGCGCGCCCACGGACGCACCACCCTGGCCATGGTGCCCCTCCAGGTGCGCTCGCGCATGGTGGGCGCGCTCATCGTCACCTTCAGCCAGCACCGCCTGCTGTCCGCCCTGGAGCTCGAGACATTCCAGGCCATGGGCGCCCACTTCGCCGCCGCCATCGAGTCCCACCGGCTCCTCCAGGATGTGCGCGGGCGCGCCGAGGAGCTCGCCCGCCTCCACACGGAGCTCAAGCACGCACAGCAACAGGTGGTGGAGCACGAGCGGCTGGCCGCGCTCGGCGAGCTGTCCGCCGTGGTGGCCCACGAGGTGCGCAACCCCCTGGGCGCCATCTTCAACGCCGTGGCCACCTTGCGCCGCTACGTCCCGGGCACCGGCCCCGCACACACCTTGATGGGCATCCTCGAGGAGGAGGCCAACCGCCTCAACCGGCTCGTGGATGACCTGCTCGACTTCGCCCGCCCCACCTCTCCCCAACCCCACCCCATCCCGCTGGCGCGCCTGCTGGAGGAGGCCGTGCGCACCGCGACGAGTGGCCAGCCCCGCGTGCACGTGGAGTGGGCGTTGGAGCCAGACGTCCCTCCCGTCCCGGTGGACGAGCGGATGATGCGGCAGGCCTTCCTCAACCTCGCCCTCAACGCCGTGCAGGCCATGCCCCACGGCGGCACGTTGCGCATCTCCGCCCGCCGCTATCACGAGTACCCCGGCGCCCTCATCGAGTTCACCGACACCGGCCCTGGCATTCCCCCCGAGCTGCGCGAGCGCCTCTTCAAACCCTTCTTCACCACCAAGGCCACGGGCACCGGCCTGGGGCTCGCCATCGTCCAGCGCACCCTGGATGCCCACTCGGGCCACATCCGCATCGAGAGCCCTCCCGGCGGCGGCACGACCTTCCAGTTGGTGCTGCCACTCGGAGTTGACGCCCCGGCCACCCAGGTAGGCTAGGCACGGAAGCCACAGAGGGCTCGCCCCCCCGCCCGCCCTCTGAACAGCTGCCCTACCGTCCCCTGACATGTCTGGTATTGCACCATCCAGGCTCCGTCAGGAATCACTTTCAATCCTTTGTCAAGGAAGTGTTCCGGGGGTCCCTGGTCATCCGAGAAGAGCAGAGGTAGAACGGCTGGACCCCCAGGTATCGTTCTGCAGCTCGGTGTGGCCGGCGTCTCGTCTCGCGGCCTGGGCGGAGTGCCTCGCGGAGCCGGACCACCCCCCGAGCCCCATCCCGTCCTTCGGGAGGTGTCCTGATGCGTCGTCTGCTTGCAGCAAGTGTCGCAGTGTCCGCGCTGGCGTTGGCGGGAAGCGCCCACGCCGAAGGAGAGTGTGGCTCGACGTCCGCGGGTTGGAACGCGCCCAATGGCGCGGTGGTGTTCGACCGAGGCCCTGGCCCCATCCGCGATGTGCTGGACGCCGTCGGCGAGTACCGCACGCACTCGATGCTCTCACACGGCCCCGGCGCCAGCGTGACTCACGCCACCATGAACACGCCGTCACAGGCGAGCTGGCCCGGCGTGTGTACCAAGCCGATGCAAGGCAATGACCTCCGCTACGGCTACCCGGGCCTGCAGCAGGTCAACCAGGGCGGCATCTACATGTACATGTATGGGAACGGCGTCGGCCCCGAGTGGACGGGCTGGCAGCAGGGAGACCCCGCCCAGGCGGCGCTGATCGGCGACTCCATCTGGTACAACCACCCCTTCGTCACCGACGTGTCCAGGCACGACGGGGGTCAGACCATCGACCGGCCGGTGCGCAACGGCTACCGCGTCAACTACTCGCTCTTCCAGTACCGGGACCTGCAGTCCGCCCACCAGACGCCCGGCGACGCGGTGAACAGCGGCATGGTGTGCTCCACCTTCATGGCCTACGCGCACAGCTACGCGGGCCGTGGCGTGGTGACGCCGTACACGTACTCGCACGCGCAGATCGCCAACGCGTCCAACTCGCTCTACACGGGCGTCTACAACCAGTGCAAACAGTCGCTGGGCTGGTTCACCAACGCGCTGCTCACCGTCGCCTGCCCCTTCTACAACGTGTGCGGCAACGCCGGTAACCAGGTGGCCAACTGCATGTCCGCCAACATGTGCGACTCCTCCGACAGCCGCTACTGGAAGAGCGTGCGCGATGATCCCAATGCCACCGCTCGCTCCATCAGCCCGGACCGTGTCGGCGGCTGGGGCGTGCACCCCATCAACAACACCACCTGGGGCCCGGACTACTCGCACCAGCTGCAGTGGAACTCGGGCGGCAACGTCTACGGCTGCTGGCAATAACCCACCCCGCTTCACCTGACGCACCCCCACCCGGAGAGAGGAGCCCACGCGATGACGTCGACCCCCGAGAACCGTCCCCAGCGGCCCTGGCGATGGGTGCTCATGCTTGCACTGCTCGCCCTCGGGGGAATCGTGGGCTGGCTCCTCTCCCGGCAACCTCCGGCTCCTGAGGCCGCGGTGGTGGCCCAGGCGCCCCGCACGCGCGCCCAGGAGGGCTCCGCCACGGATGCGCCGCCGATGCTCGCCGCGCAGAAGACGCCCGAGCCCGAGCAGCCCGCCGCCAACGAGCCCGCGCCTCCCATCGTGGATGAGGTGCTCGTGGAGAAGCAGGAGGTGTGCTCGGGCGAGGACAACCTCATCACCGTGCGCGCCCACACCCCGGATGGCAACGACGCCTACCTGCACTACAAGGTCGGCGATGGCACCGGCCAGCGCATCCCCGTGCGCGTCTGGCGCAACGACGCGGACGGCTCCTACGAGCTTCCGCAAGTCACCGTCTTCACCAAGAACAACGTGTCCGTCACCGTGCCCGTCCCTCCCTTCCAGGTGAAGGAGTGCGAGCCCGAGCGGCTCGTGCACGTGATGTCGCGCCGACAGCCCAACTCCGAGGATGATTTCGAGTTCTTCGCCAAGGTGGTGGAGCGCCCCGCCCAGCCCGGACAGCCCGCCCCCAAGCCCTTCGTCCCCGTGCGCTACGTGTGGACCTTCGACAACGAGGCCTCGGAGACCACCACCAGCCCCATCGTCTCGCACACCCTGCTGAGCAACCTGGGCGCCGAGAGCATGTACACGCAGCACCTCGTACGCGTAGAGGTTTATGACGCCTCCGGCCGCAAGGAGACGGGCCGCTCCTCCCTCCAGGTGCTCAACACCTCCTTCGAGAACTTCGACAAGAAGGGGATTGTCACCCTCCTCGCCGTGGGCACGCCGCGCTTCCCCGTGCTCGACTCGGACGGGGTGGTGCGGCAGACCTTCCGTCTCTACCACCGCTTCCGCGGGCCCGTGCGCATCACGAAGGTCACCACCATCCGCGCCTTCCGCGGCTCCGAGGAAGGCCCCCCTCCCCCCGAGCAGGTGGACGTCGCGTCGCTCCCCGTGAGCGAAGTGCCCGAAGGCAAGGGCACCGAGGTGAAGGTCTCCTTCGACACCAACGCCGAGCCCGAGGTCTTCGCCATCACCTACTCGCTGGAGGGCGTCAGCGCCGAGGGCCACCCCGCTCGCGGCACCTTCTCCGTCATGCGGCCACCTCCCCGGCCCACCAAGGAGAACAGCAACCCTGTCAGCGACCCTGTCCTGCTCGCTAAAATCAAGCGCGCGCGCGAGCTCCTCAAGCAGGAGTACGTCACCGATGAGGACATCTTCCGCCTGGAGCGCGAGGGGAAGTTCGCCGACTTGAAGGTGGATGCCTCCCAGAAGCCCTCCGGTACTGTTGCTCCCGCCGGGGGCACGCTGAACGGGCGCCCTCGCAATCCAGCGAGTGGTTCGGGGCGGTAGCTCGGGACGGTAGCTCGGGGCCCTGCTCGGTGACGGGTACCCTCACCCCGACCCTCTCCCGAAGGGAGAGGGAGGGAGGGAGGGAGTACGATGGCATGCCGGGGGCGAACAGGCCATGCTCTGCCCCGGAGGTTGTTTATGTCCCTCTTCGATGCCGTGACCGCCGGTGACCTCGCCCGCGTGGAGGCGCTGCTCTCCAGCGGCGCGGACCCCAATCCCTTCGACTCCGAAGGTCGTACCCCTCTCATGGTCGCCGCCGAAAACGGCCATGAGGCCCTCGTGCGAACCCTGCTCGCCGCCGGCGCCGATCCCATCCTCACCGACCGCATGAGCGAGTCCGCCCTCATCAAGGCCGCCGCTCATGGTCACGGCCGCGTCGCCGCCCTCCTCTACCCCCACGCCTCCGAGGAGGATCAGGCCATGGCTCGCACCCTGCTCCAGGTGGGCACCGACTTCTTCAAGCTCCCGCGCGAGCAGCCCCAGCCCCCCGACGACTTCCGCCGCAAGCTCGCCTCCGCGGGCGCCTATATCGCCGGCAAGCTCGGCGACAACTCGCCCACCGAGCGCCTCGAGCGCCTGCACCGCGCGGAGAAGAACTCCAAGAAGTCCTGAGGGCCTCGCCAGGAATTCGTGCGGAATCCGCCCCCTCCGTCTGGGTTCCGACAGCCCATCCGCCAGCTGGTGAACATCCGAACTGGCCGGTTTCGGGCGAGTCCTGTGACTCCGTGTCACCATTCAACCCGTCCAGTGCGGCCCTGTGGGTCGCCTGGTGCCACTCAGGCCTCCTGTAGGGGCCTCACGACCGGGGGGACGTGCATGATGCTTGCGGATGAGCGTGTGGTGTTTGGCAACACCTTCGACGGCCTCTTCCGGATTGCTCTCGAAGGAAGGCTCTCCACAGGCGCCCGGAGCGCGCTCAAACGCATGGGGCTGCACATCGACCAGCAACCCCTCCCCTTCTACCCGGCGTCTGTCTGGCGCCCCTCCCTCGACATCGTCGTGAAAGATCTCTTCCCGGACCTGCACCTGGAAGAGGCCTACCGCCGACTCGGCCAGAAGATGGTGACCGACGTCAGCGAGACGGTCCTCGGTCGCGGCATGCTCGCGGTGGGTCGCGCCCTCGGGCCACGCCGCCTGCTGATGCGGATGAATCACAACTTCCGCAATGCCGACAACTACGTGCAAATGCAGCTCACCGAGCTGGCCCCCACCGCGTACGAAGTGCTCATCAACGAGACGCTCGGCATGCCCTCGTACTACCAGGGCATCATCGAGGCGGCGCTCAGAGCTGCTGGTGCCCGAGAGCCCCACGTCCAGCGCATGAGCATACAGGGCAGCAGCTGTACGTACCGCGTCGAGTGGCGCTCGTAGCCCTGTCAGAACTGGTTGGCGCGCGCCTGCTCGAAGGGGACGCGGTGCTTCATGTACGTCTCCTGGAAGTTGTGGTTGGCGACGACGTTGAGGCCCCCGTCGCCGAAGCGGTGCACCACCGCCCCCTTGCCCGCGTCCTTCAGGAACTTCAGCGGGTCCACGCTACCGCCCAGGCCGGTGAGCGTGGGCACCAGGTCCCGGTTGTTGATGTAGTGCACGTACTTGGGTCCATCCGGGTACTTGGTCGAGGCCGCCCCGAAGGTCTCCACGTTCAGCTTGCTCATCAGCTTCTCCGTGTCGGCCTTGGACAACCCATCTTCGATGCGCAGCCTGCGCTGCACGTCGAAGAGCGCCCGGGCGGTGATGAGCCCCCCCTGGCTGTAGCCCATCAGGTGCACCTCACGGCCGGCCTTCAGCTCCGCGTAGACGGTGTCCGCCAGCGTGTCCACGGCCGGGTTGGTGCCCTTGTCCAGCTTGTCCTTCACGCACTGGGCCAGGTCCGTGATGACGCCCTCGGTGGAGTTGTGGATGCCGATCGCCTTGGCGTTCGCCTTGTCGGCAATGGCCTGGAGGTCGCTGGACTGCGCCTCCTTGGGCGTCAGGATGCCGTTGACGTAGATGATGGTCTTGTCCGGATTGGGGTTGTTGCGCGGCGTGACGCCCGGAATCTGGCTCAGCGGCGTGCCCGGCGGGAACGTCTGGCCCCCGGCCCCCACGAACTGGCCGTCATGCACCTTGTCCGACGGCTTGCCGCCACCGAACAGGCTCACCGACACCTGACGCGCGGGTCCGGCCTCGAAGGTGTCCACCTGCTTCGCCACCTTCGCGCCCTCGGCCACCGTGTTCTTCACGGTGTTCGCCGCCGTTCCGACAGGCTGCTGGGCCTTCTCCGCGGTCTGGCGACCCACCTGGGAAAGCGGGTTTCGGTTGCGGTCGATGGCGGTCATGGGGGGCTCCTGCGTTATTCCGTGAGAAATCCGTTGTTCCATTTTCTCACGGAGCAGTGCGGAAGTTGCGGACCCCCCCATTTTTCAGCCCGGTGGGCAGATACGCTGCCTGGACCCCCCCCTCCACCCGTTTCACCCTCAACCAGAAGGACGAGGAATCCATGAACGCGAAGCGTCTGCTGTCGTCGGCGTTGCTCCTGGCAGGACTGTTGGCCGTGACGGCCTGCGGCAAGGCGGAGATCGGCGAGGAGTGTGATGAGACGGGCAGCACCGACGAGTGCGTCGAGGGTGGCATCTGCGACACCCTCGGCGGTGACACCACCGGCCTGCAGTGCCTGAAGATCTGTACCCAGGACTCGGACTGCCCCGCCACCCAGGCGTGCACCGGCGTCAGCGGCAGCAACCAGAAGGCCTGCCACAACAAGTAGACAGTGGCCGTCTCCCTCTCGCCAGGTCCGCCCTTAGGGCGAGTGAGCTCCGCCAGCGCGTCCGCCTCACTCCTCGAGGAGGTTGATCGTGAGGATCAGGGGCCGGTCGGGCGACACATCGATGCTCTTCGTCACCGTCTTCGCGAGGGTCTTGTTGACGAACTTCACGGTGTACGTCCCCGCCGGCAACTCCATCGGCGGAATGGGCGTGTCACCCAGCACCTGGCCGCTCAAGAAGACGGTGGCAGAGGGCCGGACGCGAAACTCGACCATCCCCCTGAAGGAGGACCTGGAAGTGACCTTGGTCTGACGCTTGGGCTTCGCGACCTGGGGAGTTGGGGTCGTCGGCTGAGAGGGAGAAGTTCCCGGCGCTGCCGGTGCCGTCTGAGGCCCGGCCGCGGAAGCGCCGTTCGGATTGCCCTGAGCCAGAGGTGAGGCGGGAGGCGTGGTCGATGGCGACGTCGCTGGGGCGGAGGGAGGTGGCACGCTCTGGGCCACGGGCGGCGATTGCTGGGGCTCAGCCCTGGAGGCGTCACTCACCCGCGAAACCGGTCCGTGGCCTCGACGAGTGCGGCGGCGATGCCCGGCTCATACGCCGAGTGCCCCGCGTTCGGGATGATCTTCAGCTCCGCCTCGGGCCAGGCCTTGTGCAGAGCCCAGGCGCTCTCCACGGGGCACGGCACGTCATAGCGACCCTGAACGATGACGCCTGGGATGTGGCGAATGCGCGGCACATCCTCCAAGAGCTGGGTCCGGCTGCGCAGGAAGGCGCCGTTGACGAAGTAGTGGGACTCGATACGCGCGAAGGCGAGTGAGAACGCGTCCTCGCCAAAGTGTGCGACGACATCCGGGTTGGGCAGGAGAAAGCTCGTGCGCGCCTCCCAGACGCTCCAGGCTCGCGCCGCCTCCTGCCGCACCCGTGCGTCCTCGCTCATCAACCGCCGGTGATAGGCGTGGAGCAGGTCTCCCCGCTCCTCGGGAGGAATGGGCGCGAGGAAGTCCTCCCACGCGTCCGGGTAAAGGGCGTGCGCGCCGTGTTGGTAGAACCAGTGAATCTCCTGCTCGCGCAACAGGAAGATGCCGCGCAACACCAGCTCGGAGACACGCTCCGGGTGCTTCTGCGCGTAGGCGAGCGAGAGCGTGCTGCCCCACGAGCCGCCGAAGACCTGCCACCGCTCGATGCCCAAGTGGCGGCGCAGCGTCTCCATGTCCTCTACCAGGTGCCAGGTGGTGTTCTCCTCCACACAGGCGTGCGGCGTGCTCTTCCCACAGCCGCGCTGGTCAAACAGGACGATGCGGTACGCCGCAGGATCGAAGAACCGCCGTTGCTTGGGATCCGTGCCGCTCCCAGGGCCTCCATGGACGAAGACGACCGGCTTGCCCTTCGGATTGCCGGACTCCTCGAAGTACACCTCGTGAAGCGCGGAGACGCGCAGACGGCCGGTGTTGTAGGGCTCGATCGGCGGATAGAGGGTGCGAGGCGTGGCCTGGGACATGGGCATCGCCTTAGTGAAAGCCCTCTGGGAGTGCAAGCGAGCGAGCAGTCGTCCCTCCCTCTGGTCGGAGTCAAGCCCTCGTCTGGTGGCCCGCCCCACCTTGGCGTTTGAAGGTGTCAGACACACCTTCATCGAGCTTCACTCCCCGTCCGCTTTCCCAGACGAGGACGGAAGGAGAGCGACAATGGAACGCAGCCCACCGACCAGATCGCAGGCGATGGACGCTGCTCTCGTACTTGAGCCCGAGACGTCCATCCCTCCCCGCTCCCTTTCCCTGAGGCAGTTCATCCTACGGTTGCGCGAGGCCTATACCCGCGGCGGCTACCCGGCCATCGAGGAGGTGCTCCGGCAGGGCAACCTGCACCGGCGCGCGGTGGAACCCTATGCCCTGCTCCAGGAGGGGCGGTACACGCGCACGCTCGTGTACCGGGACGAGGACCTGGAGGTGCTCGTGCTGGGCTGGGGCCGCAACGCGCGCGCGCCCGTGCACGGGCATGACGGCCAGGAGTGTTTCCTGATGACCGTGGCCGGGGAGCTCGAGGTGGCCGACTACCGCCTGGTGGCCGGAGGCCAAGAGCCTGGATACGCGCTCGTCGAGCGCATGGGCCCTCGCCGCACGCTGCTGCCCGGCGCCATGGATCACCGCAACCCTGACGCGGAGCTGCACTCGGTGCGCACCGGCGCGCGCAGTGGCTTCGCCATTTCCCTGCACATCTATTCCCGTCCCATCGACTCCTGTTTGGTCTACGACCTCCGCCGCTCCAGTTGCGAGCTGCGCCAACTCCGTTACGACCGTGTGATGCGCCTCGCCGACCCGACCCCCTCGTCCTCTTCCAAGTCAGCGCCGGCCAGGCAGCGCTCCGGACGCTTCTCCCGCCTCTGGCGCACCCTCTTCCGGCGCGTGCAGGAGGTCAAAGAGACGGTGAAGGAGACGTTGGTGCCCGCCCTCGTGGCAGAGGACGCGGCGAAGATCGCCGTCAAACGGGTAGAGCACCGCTACGCCAATAAGGTGGTAGCGCTCCAGGACGTCAACCTCAACATCCGCTCCGGTGAGTTCGTGTGTCTGCTGGGGCCCTCGGGCTGCGGCAAGTCCACGCTGCTGTACGCGCTGGCGGGCCACATCGCGCCCACGGGTGGGCAGGTGCGCATCGACGGCAAGACCATCACCGGACCGGGGCCGGACCGGCTGCTCATGTTCCAAGAGGCGGCGCTCTTCCCGTGGCTCACGGTGCGGCAGAACATCGAGTTCGTGCTCGCCGCCCGGGGCCTCTCCAAGGCCGAGCGCTCCGAGCGCGCGCGCCGCTACATCCACTACGTGCAGCTGGCTGGCTTCGAGAACACGCTGCCGCACGAGCTGTCGGGCGGAATGAAGATGCGCACGGCGCTCGCGCGGGCGCTGGCGGTGGACTCGCCGGTGCTGTTGATGGACGAGCCCTTCGGCTCGCTGGACGCGCAGACGCGCCTGCACATGCACGTGCTGCTGCAGCGCGTCTGGACGGAGACACACAAGACGATCGTCTTCGTCACGCATGACGTCACGGAGGCGCTGATGCTCGCCAACCGGGTGGTGGTGATGGCGCCCCGGCCTGGCCGCATCCTGAAGGACCTCGAGGTGAGGCTGCCCATGCCCCGAGGCCCCGACGACGTGGCGCTGGTGGGGCTGGCCCGGCAAATCCGCGCCATGCTCCATGAGAGCGAGTCCATGGACGCAGCCGGGCCTGGCAGCAGGGAAGGACGAGGGACGAACCATGAAGGCGTGGCACCTGGGTCAGAAGCTGCTGTTCTTCGCGGGGCTCCTGGCGGTGTGGGCACTACTCGCCCGGTTCGGGCCCTGGCCCCACCACCTGTTCCCGGGTCCGAAGGCAGTCACTGAGAGCCTGTTCGCCATGGCGCGCGATGGGCGGCTGTGGGACGCCCTCGTGCGCTCCATGGGACGGCTCGCGCAGGGCTATGCCCTCTCCGTGTTCATCGGCGTGCCGCTCGGCATCATCATGGGACGGATGAGGCCCGTGCGCCGCTTGCTGCGCCCGCTGGTGGTGGGCCTGCAGGCCCTGCCTTCCATCTGCTGGCTGCCACTGGCGCTGCTGTGGTTCGGCCTCACGGAGACGTCCATCATCTTCGTGGTGGTGATGGGCTCGGTGCTGGCTATCGCCATCGCGGTGGAGGACGGCGTCATGAGTGTCGACCCCCTGCTCCTGCGCGTGTCCTCCACGTACGGCATCCGCGGGGCGCGCTTCCATGCGGGCGTGCTGCTGCCAGCGGCGCTGCCCGGCATCGTCACCGGGCTCAAGCTGGGGTGGAGCTTCGCCTGGAGGGCCCTCATGGCCGGCGAGCTGCTGTACGTCTCCGGAGGCCTGGGCCAGCTGCTCACCATGGGCCGCGAGCTGATGGAGATTCCGCAGGTGATGGCGGTGATGGTCTGCATCATCGCCGTGGGCACCTTTATCGACCGCGTCCTCTTCCAGACGGTGGAGCTGCGCGTGCGCCGCCGCTGGGGATTGGTGCCCGGCTGACGAACATTCCTGACTCCAGTCCATTGCGGCGGGCCCCGACCCGCACCACTCTCGGTGACATATGCGTTTCGGATTGCTCGTGGTGGGTGTGGCCGCCGTGTGTCTGGCGGTGGGTGGGTGCAAGAAGGAACAGGGCGGAGAGCAGGGGGCGACGAAGCAAGGCGCCACGGAGCAGCGCCCGCTCCGGGTGGGCTTCTTTCCCAACATCACCCATGCCCAGGCGCTGGTAGGCAACGGCACGGGCGCCTTCCAACAGGCCGTGCCCGGCATTGAGCTGAAGATGTTCAACGCGGGGCCCGCGGCCATGGAGGCGCTCTCCTCGGGCTCGCTGGATGCCTCGTACGTGGGCACCGGGCCGGCCATCAACACCTTCCTCAAGGCAGGGCGGGAGCTGCGCATCATCGCCGCGGTGGTGGACGGTGGCGCGGTGCTGGTGACGAAGACGGCGCGCTCCCCGGCGGAGCTCAAGGGCAAGACGCTCGGCACCCCGCAGCTGGGCAACACCCAGGACATCGCGCTGCGACACTGGCTCGGTCAGCAGGGCTTGAAGGTGGGCCAGGACGTCACCGTCACCCCGCTGTCCAACCCGGACATCCTCGGCCTCTTCCTGAATGGAAAAATCGAAGGCGCCTGGGTGCCCGAGCCGTGGGGCGCGCGCATGGTGGCCGAGGGCGGTGGTCACATCCTCGTGGACGAGCGCGACCTGTGGCCGCAGCGGCGCTTCCACACCACGGTGCTCGTCACCACCGCCAAGACGCTGAAGGAGCGGCCCGAGCAACTCAAGAAGCTGCTGCGCGCCCACGTGGAGCTCACCCGGCAATGGCAGCAGCAACCCGACGCCTTCCTCTCGCGCGTCAATGAGGCCTTCGGCAAGGTGACCGGGCACCCCATCTCCGAGCCCATCCTGAAGGACTCCTTCTCCCGCCTGGAGCCCGCCCTCGAGGTGATGCCCGAGCAACTCCAGCAGGCCGCGCAGCACGCGCAACAGCTCGGCTTCATCTCCAGCTCCGACCTGTCGGGGATGGTGGACACCTCGCTGCTCAAGGAGGTGATGGGTCAGGACGCGGGGCCCTGAGAGTCGTTGGGGCTCATAGCAGGGCCCGAGGGGAGCGGTCTTCCCCTCGGGACAGGCGTGGGCGCATGCTTGAGCGGAACGCGCCATGTCCTCCGCATCCAGCTTCCACTTCGACGACTCGCTCTGGCCCCTGCTCATCATCCGCGTCCCCAAGGGGCCAACCCCGAGGGAGCTGGAGGCATACCTCGCGAAGCGGCTCGACTACATGAAGCGCCGCGAACAGCACGTCATCCTCTATGACACGCGAGCGATAGGCGTGCCGTCGAACACGTTGAACCAGCGGCACCTGGAGTGGCTGCGGGAGCACGACATGCTCATCCGGGAGACGCTGATAGGCAGCTCCATCATCATCACCTCGCCCCTCATGCGGCTGACGGCAAGCACCCTCCTGCACTTCAAGCCGCCGACCATGCCGTACTACATCTCCGCGTCCCTGACGGATGCCGTGCGGTGGGCGGCGGACCTGCTCCAGAAGGCGGGACACCCCATCCCGGCCCATCGCATCCACCAGCACATGGGCTCCGTCCCGCCAACCGGGACGTAGAGCGGCCTCACTCGACGAGGCTACGCCGCCTCGGCGGACGTGGACTCGAGCAGCACCACCTGCCCGCGATCCCCATCCACCCGGAGGCGCTGTCCGGTGTGAATGCGTTGCGTGGCTCCCGTCACCCCCACCACCGCCGGCAACCCGTACTCGCGCGCCACCACCGAGCCGTGGGTCATCAACCCGCCCACCTCCATCACCAACGCGCGGGCGTGGATGAACAGCGGCGTCCAGCCAGGATCGGTGAACGGCGCGACCAGAATCTCTCCCGGTCGCAGCACCTCGCGCGCCGGATCCAGCACCACGCGCGCCGTCCCCTCGACGACCCCCACCGACGCGCCCATGCCCTTGAGGACACCGGGCGTCTCGGGTCCCGAGGACGCGGCGAGCGGAGGAATTTCCCCCTCGCTGGTGAGCATCGGCGGCGGCGAGAGCCGGGCGTAGCGCTTCCAGGTCGCGCGCCGGGCCGCCACCTTCTCGCGCATGCCCTCCGTGTGGCCCTCCATCAAGGCGATGAGCTCGTCCAGCTCCAGCATCCACACGTCAGAGATGTCCGCGAGCAGCCCTCGCTCCACCGCCTGCCGCCCGGCCTCCAGGATGGCCTCGCGCCCGTGCTGGAAGAGGCGGATGAACAGGAACTTGGGGTGCTCGCGCAGGGACAGGTAGGCACGGGCCTTGGCCACCAGCCCTCGCGCCATCCGGCGGCGGAGGAACCCGAGGGGCCCCTGGCCCGCGACCTCGAGAATGCGCTCCGTGGCCAGCTCGGCCTCGCGAAGCGCGGCGGCATGGCGGCGACGGTGCTCTCCCGAGACATCGGAGTGAAGCATGCCGGAGAGCACGCGGAGCAGGCTCGAGGGGTCCTCACTCCAGCGAGGCAGGGCGATATCGAGCTCCCCCGGACAGCGGTGCCCATACCGCGCGAGGAAGTCGTCCCAAGCCAACAGGAAGCGCTCGGCCTCGGCAACGCCTCGCAGCTCCTCGATGATGGACGCCGAGGTCGCATCCCTCAAGCGACTGGCCACGGCGGGGGTCTCGCGCGCCACATCGGCCACATCCCCGAGCGAGAGATCCATGTCCGTCGTCACGTTGCCTTCGAGCCCACGAACCACTGCCTGCAGGGTGCGCTCGTCGACGCGCCCGCGCACCAGCGTGCCCACGAGCTTCCATGACATCAGGCCCGAAGCGATGGCCGGCGCAGCCTCGGTGAGCAGCACCTCCCGGAAGACCGTGGACACCTCCTGGCGGAAGAAGCGCAGACGCGGTGCCCCAGGTGCGAGCTCCTGAAAGCCACGCGACCACTTGCCGAGCCTGGACTCCATCGCCGCTTCGAGCCCGGCCCGGGCCTCCTCCGGCTTCGCGTGCAGGAGCCTGCGCCGCACACGCGAGAACAACGGACGGAGCGCTCCCACCAGGGGCCCGAGCCGCGCGGCGACTCGCTTCCGTCCCGCCAGGAACTCCGGCCGGGACTGGATGGAGGCCAGGCGCTCGGCGGTCCCGGTGACGACGCTGTCGAGCAACCGGGGTGCGAGCCGCGAGAACGGCGCGCGGTGTAGCAGCGGCGTCAGGTCGACGTAGAGGCGACCACCGGCCTGGACCATCAGCTCCGCGCCTCCGTCGGACCTCCGCCGGCCGAAGGGGAGGAGCAGGGGCGGCAGGCACAGGGCCATGGGCGGAAACACCGCGGTGTTGACCTGCGCGTGGCCGAAGCTCAGGTACACGTGCAGCGCGCCATCACTCGGCGCGGGCTCTGGCACGGGGTACAGCGTGGTGATGGGACGCGACTGGACGACGTAGAGCTGCCCTCCTTCGAGGCACCACTCGATGTCCTGCGGCCCTCCCCGGAGCACTTCGATGCGCCGGCCCACCTCCACCAACCGCGCCACCGTGGCGTCGTCCAATGCGCGTGCCCTCCCCTGCTCGGGAGGAACCGGGCGTTGCTCCGTGCCTCCCCCGCGCGCGGGCCAGAGGGCGATGGCCTTGTCACCGAGGCGCACCTCCAGCACCTCGCCAGTGGCCTTGCGCGCGCGGTAGAGGTCCGCGTTGACGAGCCCCGACACCAGCGCCTCGCCCAGCCCGTAGCTGGCGTCAATGGAGCACACGTTGCGATTGCCACTGAGCGGGTCGGCGGTGAAGAGGATGCCGGAGACCTCCGGGGACACCATGCGCTGGACGACAACGGCCAGCCGCGCCGCAGACGAGGGGTAGCCGTGCTGGCGTCGGTAGAGGATGGCCCGGTCCGTGAAGAGCGACACCCAGCAGCCTCGAACGCGCTCAAGCAACTCCTGCTCGCCGCGCACGTTGAGGAAGGTGTCCTGCTGGCCTGCGAAGGAGGCATCGGGCAGGTCCTCGAGCGTCGCACTGGAGCGGACTGCGTAGGCATGCTCGGTGCCGAGCCCCCGCCATGCCTCCACCACGGCGCTCGCAACCGCCTCCGGCACCGCCACGTCGGAGAGGCGCTGACGCACACGTTGCCCGACCCGCCTCACGCCCTCGACGTCCTCGGGCTCCACGGCATCCAGCGCGGCGAGCAACTCCGGCGCCTCGGGGCACCCGGCGAGGAAGCTCGAGAAGGCCACCGTGGTGACGCAGAAGCCCGGAGGCACCGGCAGCCCCGCACCGGCCATCTCCCCAAGGCTCGCGCCCTTGCCACCCACCACCGGCAGCGCTCGTCCACCCGGCTCCTCGAACGCGAGGACCCATCGACTGCTCTCCGAGGCCTGGCTCATGACGCGTCTCCTTCCGCCCGAGAGGCGGCGACTCCGTGAAGGAAGAGCTCGACGACAGCACGGGCCCGCGCTTCCTGATGGCCTGGCTCCGTGGAAGCCTCCGCAGTGGCGGGCGGGGGCTCTGCCAGCAGCCGCCGCACATCGAACGTCGCACCCAGCGCAAGCCCGATCAGCCCCAGGGCCCTGTCGACAGGGCTTCCCGGTCGCAGCCGCCCGCGCTCCGCCTGCGCAGCGAGGTAGCGCGCGAGCCGATCCGTCGTCCCATACTGGCGCTCGCGCAGCTGCTCGACGTACCGGGCCTCCTCCCCCTGGCTGAAGATGAGCATGGCGAAGAACGCGGGCTGCTCGGCCCTCCATCGGAAGAGCGCGAGCACGAACCGGGTGAGTGTGTCCTCGAGGGGCGCATCGAGCTCCGCGAACAGCGCCGCCGCCTCGCTGCGTGGACCCAGCTCGGCGAACATCGTCCGCAGCAGGGCGTCCTTGTCCCCGAACGTGCGGTAGATGGTCACGGGGCTTACGCCCGCCGCTTCCGCAATCTGCTCCACCGTGAGCGCCACCAGGCCCAGGCGACCTACGAGCTGGCGCGTCGTCTCCAAGATCTTCTGTCGCGACGGCTCGCGGGTGAGCGCCGTCCCCGGCTCCACCGCCCGCTCCTGCCGCAGGCGCTCGGCGAGCTTCTCGCGGCTCGGCACCCGCCGGTACAGGGTCGCACGCGACACGCCCACCGCCTGCGCCAGCGCCTCCATCGTGAAGCCTGGCCCCTCGCTCGTCAGGAGGGCCTCGGCCGCACGCAGGATGCGCTCCTCCAGGTCTTCTTCGTCCGGGCGCTGTCCTTTGCTATGAGACACGGGAAATATGTATCTTTCATCGCGTATCAACGCAAGCCGAACGGGTGTGGGGCCAGGGCCTACAGTGGGTCTGGTCGGTGATTGTCTGCTCGGTGGGAAGCCAGGGGACGTTTACCCTCACCCCGTCCCTCTCCCAGAGGGAGAGGGGAGATTGGCTCTCAGCTCAGCTTCGGGGGGACGCGGTAGATCTCCTCCACGTCATCGTGGTTGAAGAGCCCCATCGCCTCGCGCTGCACGATGAGCGTCCACTTGCGGTACTCGGCCTCGCGGCGTTTCTCGTTGTACTCCGCCAGCTTCTTGTCGCGCAGAGGGCTCGGCGCCATCGCCTGCACCTGCTGTCCGAGTTGCTGCAACTCCGTGAGTTGCCGATCCAACCGGTGTCCGAGCGCCTTGAGGCTCGCCGCCGCCTCGGCACGCAGCTGCACTTCGATGGCGAGCGAGCCACCAACGGGTCCCTTGCTCGACATATGCCGTCGACCTCCTTCCGGAACTTCTACGCGGAAGATAGGGGGGCGGCCAGTAGGGCGCTTGAATGAATGCGACACGCGTCGAATTTGGGAATTGGGCTACGGTGTGAGGAGCATCTTCGCTCCCTCATGGCCGCCAAAAAGCACCTCTTCGTCTTCCCGGCCCTTGGAGGGCTCGCCGTTGCCCTCGTCATCGGCGGGCTGCTCCACCTCACCACCGGCCAACCCAATGACTGGCGGGGCTGGTCCGTGCTGGTCCTCGGCTCACCGCTGGTGCTGCTGCTGACGAGCTACTTCTTCTGGCTCATCTGGGAGGCAAGGCCGTCCCAGGAGCGCACCAGCCTGCTTACCCGGCTGGCGGAAGGAGACCTCACCCACACCGCCCAAGCGGGCATGGCGGACGAGCTCGAGGTGCGCCGGCTCCTCCTCTCCCTGCGCCGCGCGCTCGGCCAGGTGCAGCGAGTCACGAGCAACGTGCGCCGCACCTGCCAGGGCGTGTCCGAAGAGGTGCGTGTGTTGCTGGAGGCCGCACGCCGGCAAGGCGGCGCCGTGGAGCGCTCGCAGGAGTCCGTCAACAGCATGGGCCAGAGCCTCCATGCCGCGGGCAAGCGCGTGACGCAGCTGGAGAGCTTCGCCCAGGAGACCAACGGCTCGCTGGTGGAGATGAGCGATCGGCTCGGACAGGTGGCCGAGGCCCTGCTTGCGCTGGATGACTTCTCCCACCGCACCACCCAGCAGGTGCAGGCCATGAGCGAGCGGCTGCACCACATCGCCTCCTCGGGTGACGAGTTGGCGCGCTTCGCCAGCGAGGCCGAGGCCTTCGTCCAGGTGGTGCAGACGGGCATCGATGCGGTGCGCCACCGCGCCTCGGAGACCAACCAGCTCGCCCACGCGGTGACCGCCACCGCCGAGCGAGGCGAGGTGCTCGTCAACGACTGCGTCCAGGGCATGTACCGAGTGGAGGAGACGGTCCGCAAGACCGCGGAGCTGGTGGACTCGCTCGGGGTGCGCTCCACGCAGATTGGCCGCATCGTGGACGTCATCCAGGAGATTGCGGACCAGACGAACCTGCTGGCGCTCAACGCGGCCATCATCGCCGCGCAGGCCGGAGAGCAGGGACGCCCCTTCGGCGTGGTGGCGGACGAAATCCGCAGCCTGGCCGAGCGCACCGCGCGCTCCACGCGCGAAATCGCCAGCATGGTGGGCGGGGTGCGCCGGGAGGTGGACACGGCGGTGTCGCTGGTGAAGGAGGGCCGAGAGCAGGCGGGCACGGGCGTGCTGCTGGGAGACCGGGCCGCCGAGGCGCTCATGGAGATTCGCACCATCACCCAGCGCACCTTCTCGGCGGTGGAGGCCACGCTGGCGGAGACGAAGCGGCTGGAGGCCCAGGGCTCCACGGTGGTGGAGGCCAGCCGGCGGGTGGCACGGCGCGTGGACGACGTGACCCGGGCGGCCATGGAGCAGGCGGCACACGGGCGCGAGCTGGTGCACCAGACGCAGCAGATGGCGCGGCTGGCGCAAGAGGCCTCGCAGAAGGCCGAGGGCCAGGCGCGCACCGGAAGGGACCTGTCCAGCGCGGTGGTGCGGCTGAGCACGGCCATCGAGGAAATCCGCGCGGCACACGTGGTGCTGATGCGGGGGGACTCGGCCATTGGCGAGGAAGTGGCGCGAGTGCGCGAGGACGCGCTCCAGGTCATCCGCATCGGCGATGGGCTGAGCCGCACGGTGGACCAACTGGCGCACGAGGCGGCCAGCCTGGACAGCGAGGTGTTCCGCTTCCGGCTCCCGGCTCCGCACCCGGGCGGCACGCTGCGCGCCGGCATCCACCAGACGTCCCACCTCAGCGCGGTGGGCCGGTTGGATCCCCTCTTCGGTGTGGAAATCCAGCTCGTGGAGATGAGCTGCTGCGTCTTCTCCAACCTGCTGCGGTCGGAGGACGGAGTGCTGGTGCCGGACCTGGCCGAGCGCTGGGAGGCAGACCCCTCGGCCCGCATCTACCGCTTCTTCCTGCGCAAGGGCGTCACCTTCCACGACGGGGCTCCCCTGACGGCACGCGACGTGAAGCGCCACTTCGAGCGGCTGCTGAACCCCGCGGAGAAGTCGCCGGAGCGAGGGCTGATTGCGGACGTGGAGGGTGCCAGGGACTTCGCGGAGGGCCTGGCCAGTGAGGTGTCGGGTATCGAGGTGTTGGATGACCTGACGGTCGAGATCCGGTTGGAAAAGCCCAAGGCCTTCTTCCCCCAACTCATGTCGCAGACCGCCGCGGCGATTGCCCGGGTGGACGCACGGGGCCAGTTGCAGGGCACGGGCCCGTTCCGGCAGGTGGACTTCGGCTCGGACCTCATCGTGCTCGAGCGCAACCCCGCCTACTGGCGCAAGGGACAGCCCTTGCTGGACCGGCTTGAGTTCCACCTGCTGGGCTCTCGCGACAAGGCGCTCGCGGCCTTGAAGGAAGGGAGGGTGGATTTCGTCTCGTACCTGCACGCCGTGCACGCGGAGGAGCCCGAGAAGGAGGGACTCCAGGTGGTGCCCGGCATCACCCCGACGACGTCGTTCCTCGGCTTCAACCTGGGCGAGCCGCCGTACAACGACGTGCGCGTCCGCAAGGCGCTCCGCGCGGGCTTGGACATCCAGGGGCTGGTGGACCGCTTCCACAAGCGAGCGCGCCTGGCCCGCACGGTGACGCCGCCCGAGCTGCTGGACGAGGAAGGCCTGCTGCCCGAGCCGCGCCTGGACATCAGCCTTTCCGAGCGGCTGCTGCGTGAGGCTGGGGTGCGCCGGGTGAAGGTGACGCTGTACCAGACCGTGGGTCGCGACACCTCGGCCGAGGACGCCATCCTGTTCCGGCCTCTGGTGGACGCGGACCTGGTGGAGCTCGAGCACATCCAGTTGGGTGCGGAGGACTTCGCGGAGCGGCGGAGTAATGGGCGGCTGCCCATCTTCCGGTTGCATTGGGTGGCCGACTATCCGGACCCGGACAACTTCCTCCACTTCCTGCTGAGCTCGCGAGCCCAGACGCTGTACACGCTGCGCTACCGCAATGAGGAGCTGGACGCGCTCACAGCCGAGGCCCGTGTCACCATCGACCCCGAGCGGCGCAAGCAGCTCTACCGGCTCGCGGAGCGGATTGCCCACGAGGACTGCCCCCTCATTCCGCTCTTCCACCCCCGCGTGCACGCGGCGGCGAGCGGCCAGGTCCAGGGGCTGCGGCTGCACCAGACGCCTCCGCAGGTCCGCTACGATGAGCTGTGGCTGGATGGGATGAACACCTCGGAGGCACGCCAGGCGCGCTAGTCTCGCGCCCATGAGCGTGAACCCCAGAGTCCTGCTGGTCGGCGCGGGAGCCGTCGGCCAGGTGTTCGGCAAGTACCTCCAGGCGGCCGGCTGCGAGCTCTCCTTCCTGGTGAAG
Source organism: Archangium minus (assembly GCF_044360475.1). Lineage (NCBI taxonomy): Bacteria > Pseudomonadati > Myxococcota > Myxococcia > Myxococcales > Archangiaceae > Archangium > Archangium minus. The sequence goes on along the minus strand of NZ_CP043494.1, from coordinate 915,619 downwards.
GAGAAGTACGCAGAGGAGGCGCGGCGGGGCTACACCCTTTATGAGCTCGGCCTTCTCGACAAGGACTACGAGCCGGTGACGTTCTCCGGCTTCGGCGTCCTCGTCTCCATGCGGGAGATCGCGGCGCAGCGCTGGGATCAGGTCTGGCTCTGCGTCTCCTCCACGGCGCTGCGCGCGGGAGGCTGGGTGGGCGAGCTCGCCCGCGCCACGGGAGACGCCACCTGGGTCATGCTCCAGCCCGCGCTCGATGACCGCGAGTGGCTGCTGCAATGGGTGCCGGCGGAGCGGCTCGTCTCCGGCATGATTCCCTTCATCAGCTTCCACGCCCCGCTGAAGCCCGGAGAGCCCGTACCGCGGCCAGGCACGGCCTTCCTGATTCCCCCGCTGACCCGAGGCCCGTTCAGCGGCCCCCCAGAGCGCCTCGACCAGGTCGTCCGGACGCTGCGCGCAGGCGGGTATCCGGCCAGCCGCACCGGGGATGTGGCACGCGGCGCGGCGCTTCCCACCGCGGTGCTGACCGCCTTCGTGGAGGGACTGGAGGCGGCGGGCTGGAGCTTCGAGCGGTTTCTCCAGCGGGACTCCCTGGAACGGACCATCCGGGCCGCGCGCGAGGCGGTCCAGATCGCCGCCTGGCGCACGCACGCGAGCGCCTCCGCCCTCCTGCCGCTCCTGAGGCCCGCGCTGTTCAAGCTGCTGCTGCCGCTCGCCGCGCGCGTCACCCCCTTCGACCTGGAGACCTACCTGAGGGTCCACTTCACCAAGGTCGGAGAGCAGAGCCGGTTGATGATGCGGACGTACGTGGACCTGGGCAGGAGTGCGGGACTCCCCGTCGACGGCCTCCAGGCCCTGACACCGGGAGACGGCACGTCTTCCCCGGAATCCGCCCGGTCCCGGGCAGAACGCCCCGGATGACGCCCGTCCGCCCGCCCGCTGGGAATACATCGCCCCCCTGAAGGGCTTTCCCTTGGGTTGCGGACCTCGTCCCCGGGTGCCCCAGGCGCCTGGCGACCCCGGACGATTCTCTTTCGTTCAGCCTGCTTTTGGGCGAGTGTTCGCACCTTCAGGAGAGCAATTCCAGATGGCCGAGACCGAGTCCAAGCCCGTTCATTTCATCCGGCAGATCATCGCGGACGACAACAAGTCGGGGAAGTTCGGCGGGCGCGTGCACACGCGCTTCCCCCCCGAGCCCAACGGCTACCTGCACATCGGGCACGCCAAGAGCATCCACCTCAACTACAGCATGGCGGTGGAGCACGGCGGGCAGTTCAACATGCGCTTCGACGACACCAACCCGTCGAAGGAAGAGCAGGAGTACGTCGACTCCATCCTGCGCGACGTGAAGTGGGTGGGCGGCGACTGGGGAGACCGGCTCTTCTTCGCCTCGGACTACTTCGAGCAGATGTACGAGTACGCCGAGCAGCTCATCAAGAAGGGCAAGGCGTTCGTCTGCGACCTGAACGCGGACCAGATGCGCGAGTACCGCGGCACGCTCACCGAGCCCGGCCGCAACAGCCCCTACCGGGACCGCAGCCCGGAGGAGAACCTGGACCTCTTCCGCCGCATGCGCGCCGGCGAGTTCCCTGATGGTTCGCGCACCCTTCGGGCGAAGATCGACATGAGCTCGCCCAACCTCAACCTGCGCGACCCGGTCATGTACCGCATCATCCACGCCCACCATCACCGGCAGGGCGACAAGTGGTGCATCTACCCGATGTATGACTGGGCGCACGGGCTCGAGGACTCCATCGAGCGCATCACCCACTCGCTGTGCACGCTCGAGTTCGAGAACCACCGGCCGCTCTACGACTGGTACCTCGATGAGCTGGGCGTGTACCACCCGCAGCAGATTGAGTTCTCGCGCCTCAACCTCACCTACACGGTGATGAGCAAGCGCAAGCTGCTGGAGCTGGTGCAGGGCAAGTACGTGCGCGGCTGGGATGATCCGCGCATGCCGACCCTGTCGGGCTTGAGGCGGCGCGGCTGCACCCCCGAGGCCCTGCGCGCCTTCTGCGAGGACGTGGGCGTCACCAAGTTCGACGCCAGCATCGACGTGGGCCGGCTCGAGAACGCCATGCGCGACGACTTGAACCGTCGCGCTCAGCGCCGCCTGGGCGTGCTGCGCCCGCTGAAGCTCGTCATCGAGAACTTCCCCGAGGGCCAGGTGGAGATGCTCGACGCGGTGAACAACCCCGAGGATCCCTCCGCCGGCTCGCGCCAGGTGCCCTTCTCCCGAGTCCTGTACATCGAGCAGGAGGACTTCATGGAGAACCCGCCGAAGAAGTTCTTCCGGCTGGCGCCGGGGCAGGAGGTGCGCCTGCGCTTCGCCTTCTTCGTGAAGTGCACGAGCGTGGTGAAGGACGACAAGGGGAACATCACCGAGGTGCGCTGCACCTATGATCCCGCCACGCGCGGCGGCGAGTCCCCGGACGGGCGCAAGGTGAAGGCGACCATTCACTGGGTGTCGGCGCAGCACGCGGTGAACGCCGAGGTGCGCCTGTTCGACCGGCTCTTCAACGTGGCCGAGCCGGATCGCGCGCCGAAGGATCCGAAGGCGGCGGCGAGCTTCGACTACAAGCAGAACCTCAACCCGAACTCGCTGGAGATCCTCCAGGGGGCGAAGCTGGAGCCGTCACTGGGCTCGGCGCAGGAGGGCGAGCGCTTCCAGTTCGAGCGCCTGGGCTACTTCTGCGTGGACTCGGACTCGAAGCCTGGAGCGCCGGTGTTCAACCGCACCGTGACGCTGAAGGACACCTGGGCCAAGGAGCAGGCCAAGGAGAAGGGCGCCGGCTGAGCCGGGCCCGTGGACCCACGCGCGGAGCGGCCCCCACGAGGGCCCCGCGCGTGGGCCGCACGTCTCACGTCCAGAGGCGCGCGAACCGGAGCCAGAGCGAAATGGCTCCACGGATGCGAAGCAGCTCGTAGAGTGGATCCATGAAGCAGCGTGTCCTGCTCCTGGTTCCGCTTCTCGTCGGCTTGGCGTGTTCGTCACCCAGGGCCATGGCTCCCCACGTCTGGCGGCCCACGTCCGACGAGAGCCCGGACAGCATCCCGGGACCCCTGAGGAACTTCGGGCCGTTCGATTCTTTTTCGGACGCGCTCAAGGCGACCTGCCCGCTGATCCTCTCGAAGCCGAACGCAACCGTCGTCCACCTCCAGGAGCGGGACCCCGAGCTGGCCCAGCGAGTCTCCACCGAATACTGCGCTTGGCTCTATTACACCCCAGAGCACAAGTACGAGTTGAGCATGCTGACGGACCTGTCAGCCCCAGGCAGCGCACTGCGGAGGGAAGCAAGCTGCCTGCTTCCTCCGAATGTGGACGACCCGCGCTACCCGCCGAGCAGCATCAAATACATCTTCCTTCTCCACAACCATCCCTTCGCGGGTGAGATCTCCGATAAGGATATTCATCTCGCAGCAACCATGGCCAATGCCCATGGATTGGTTTCACAACTGGGAAACAGACGAGTCCCGCTCTCCGTCGTCGCGTTCTTCACGAACTCGAAGGATGCACATCACCCCACGTGTGATGGCTTCCACCAGTACATCCCGGCAACCAGGGAGTTGATGAAGTGGCTCAGTACGGAGAGAGGCTGGCGGTCGGAGAGGATGGGTACGGTCAACTGGATCAGCGCCACGACGTTCGTCATCACGAGGGAGTAGTTCGAGGACGCCCAATGAAGGTACGAAGAATCGCTCCCCTATTCATCGTCGTACTCTTGGGATGTGGGTATCTGCGGAGTATCTTTCCGCATCAATCGCCTCTTGAGGAAGACACGTCCATTGTCTTCCCTCAATTCTACGAGCAGATCCCTGTTGAGGTCGGTGCGCGGGGTGGGACGTATGAACTGGACGGGGAGATGCTCCGGGCGCTCGTCATTGCTTCCAATGACTACATTCCCCCAGAAGCAAAGGACCTGCCGTGTCATGACAGGCAAGAGGCACAGCTCTACCGCGTCATCCGCCAGGGAAACATCATCTTCATTTATATACACGAGAACCACGCCTATTGCGGCAATCCCTATCCGATGCGACATTCAGGCGCGAAGTACGCCATCAGCACGGACGGCCGTATTCTCCGTCGGCTCATCGGGGCTCAACCCGAGCGCCCCATCGAGCCAGTCCAGCCCGATGATGGCGGCCAGTGGGAGGAAAGCGCCGAGATTGGCGTCTCCCCTACATTCGATGCCATCTGGAACTCACCACAGGACGGTGGCTCTCCCGACGCAGGATGAACCGCCTAGGAAAAGGTCTAATGTCCTGGCCTCCGAGGTGATGACCCATGCAGACCAAGGCCCCACCGCCCATCACGCACCTTCAAGGCAGGCGGACCCTCCCGCTCATCGAGGCGTACTTCGAGCTCAACCACCTCAAGCAGCTCTTCCGGCAGGGGTGGTTGCGCGTCGGCCTCTCGCGGGAGCGATGTGAGAGCGTCGCCGAGCACTCGTTCGGCGTGGCGCTGCTGTGCCTCTTCCTCGCCGACAGCTACTTCCCCGAGGCGGATGCCACCAAGGTGGTACGCATCGCGCTGCTGCACGACCTGGGCGAGGCCTACGTGGGAGACATTACACCCCATGACAAGGTGAGCCGAGAGGAGAAGCTCCAGCGCGAGCGCGACGCCGTGGAGCGCATCCTCGCCAAGCTGCCGCGCGGTGCCGAGTACCTCGCGCTGTGGGAGGAGTACGAGCACGGCACCTCCTTCGAGGCCCGGCTCGTGCGCCAGGTGGACCGGCTGGAGATGGGTCTGCAGGCCACCATCTACGAGCACCAGGGCGCGGGAGATCTCTCGCAGTTCTTCGCCTCGGTGCACAAGGCGTTGGAGACGCCCGAGCTGAAGGCGGTGCTCGCCGAGCTGGAGACGCTGCGGCCCAGCGTCTAACGGCCCCCCATCGGAGCGCGGCCTGGACCCGGGGTATCCTGGGGACATGCGGGTGGGCGCATCGAGAGACGAGGCCGAGGCGACGCCAGTCGCCCCTGACACAGGTACGCCACGGGCTGGCACACCGCCCCCTACGGCACTCACCTTGCGCGCGCTCGGGCTCGGCAGCCTCATTGGCGCGCTCATGTGTCTGTCCAACCTCTACGTGGGGTTGAAGACGGGCCTGGCCTTCCCCGCGGCCCTCATCGCCTGTGTCGTCGGGCTCGGCACGCAGCGGGCGCTCCTGAAGGTGAGTCCCACACGCTTCGGGCCCGCGCTCAGCCTCCAGGAGACGAGCGCCATGCAGTCCGCCGCCTCCTCCGCGGGCTACTCCACCGGGGGGACGATCGTCACCGCCAGCGTGGGCTACCTGCTGCTCGCCGGCCATCACCCTCCCGTCTGGGCGCTCCTGTTGTGGACGCTGTTCGGCTCGGCGCTCGGCGTGGTGCTCGCCCTGCCCATGCGGCGCGCCTTCATCCAGCGCGAGCCCCTGCCCTTCCCCTCGGGTCTGGCCGCGGCCTCGGTGGCGCGCTCGTTCCATGCCGGAGACGAGGCGGGCCAGCGCGGAGCACGGGCACTCGGGATGGGGGCACTCGGGGCAGGACTGCTGTCGTTCATGCGCGACGGGCTCCAGTGGCTCCCGGCTTCGCTTGCGCTGCCCGGGGCCGTGCTCGGCGTGCCGCTGGCGGGCCTGTCCTTCTCGTTGGATCTCACGCTGATGCCGCTGGGCACGGGGGCGCTCGTGGGGTTGCGCGTCGGGGCCTCGCTGCTGCTCGGCGCGCTCGTGTGCTTCGGAGGGCTCGCGCCCTGGATGTACGAACAGGGGCTCCTCACCCAGACGGGTTTCTTCGGCGTGCTCGAGTGGAGCATGTGGCCCGGGGCCGCGCTGGTGACGAGCGCCTCCTTCACCCACCTCCTCCTGCAACGAGGACTCCTGCGCCGCACGTTTGGCTCGCTGCTCGGCACGAGCCGGGTCCCGGACGAGGCGCCCGATGCGGCGGGGGCGGAGGTGCCCCGCTCGTGGTTCCTCGCCGGGGTGACGCTGCTCTCGCTGGGGCTCGTGACGGTGGGCGCGGTGGCCTTCGGCATTCCCTTCCCGCTCGGGCTGCTGGGCGTGCTGCTCTCCTTCGCGTTCGCGGCCGTGGCGTGCCGAGCCACGGGAGAGACGGACATGACCCCCTCGGGTCCACTGGGGCAGGTGGCGCAGCTCGCCTTCGGCGTGCTCATGCCGGGCAACACGCTGGCCAACGCCATGGCCGCGAGCCTCTCCGGCAACATCGCCGCCTCTAGCGCGGACCTGCTCACCGATGTGAAGGCGGGCTACCTGCTCGGCGTGCGCTCGCGGCAGACGTTCCTGGCGCAGCTCTGCGGATGCATCGTCGGCTCGGCCCTCATCGTCCCCGTCTTCTATCTGCTCGTTCCGGATGTCTCGGCCATCACCGAGGAGCGCTTCCCCGCGCCCGCTGGATTCTTCGTGGCCGGGGTGGCGCGCGTGCTCTCGGCCGGACTGGGAAGCCTGACAGTGGCGGCTCGCTGGGGCGCCCTCGTGGGAGCACTGCTGGGCGTGGTGCTCGTCCTCCTGGAGCGCTTCGCCCCCGAGCGGGCCCGGCGCTTCATCCCTTCGCCCATTGCCCTGGGGCTCGCGTTCGCGCTCCCAGCCTCCATGTCGTTGTCCATCTTCCTGGGCGCGGTGGCCGCAGCCCTCCTGGCTCGCACGAGGCCAGCGTTCGCGGAGGCCACCACTGTGCCGCTGGCGTCAGGACTCATCGCGGGTGAGAGCCTGGTGAGCCTGGTCACGCTGCTCGTCCTCAGCGCGCCGTCCTGAAGCTGGAGAGGAAGAACACATGCGCTTACGACTTGTCTTCATCTCGGCATCACTCCTCATCATCTACACGGGCTGTCCGGATACCTGGGGGAAGGGGGGCAAAATGGATAGAGCCATGGCAAAGGACATCCAGCAAACGACGAGCCATACAGACTGCCCGCTGGACGAAGACGAGTTTGAGTATCGTTGTGAAAGTGAGGAACAGTGGACAGCTCGAGGCTGCCCACCGGAATGCCAATGAAATGGCGTACGCTCCTGGCAGTTGTCCTCGGCCTCCTACTGCCCGCGCCGTTGATCTGGCTCTTCCTCAGGGAGGCACTTCACATGGCGCAGCCTCGAGTCTCGGGCCGCGAGACGCTGCCCATGATTCCTCTCGAGGAGAGTCGGAGGCTACCGACCTACGAACACAGCTGTCGGAACAATGAAGACTGTGAACCTCCTTTGCGCTGCGTCTACAACACGCGGCGCGGGGAGCGTTACTGCACTGCCAGCACCTGCATGAACGACCAGCACTGCCCTGAGGGGTTTGCCTGCCGCGCATTGCTGACAGACGACGAGAGCGCCCTGGTTCGCATGTGCTCCCTGGTGGGGAGCCGGAAGGAGGGTGAAAAATGCGAGTTTCTGCCCTCCACACCAGAAACGGGGTGCGAACAGGGATTACTCTGCCAGGGTTGGTGCGGTCGCTCCTGCATGATGGACGACCCCTCTTCTTGTCCGCAGGGATTTCTCTGCAGCAACGGGCCCAATGGGGCTTCTTGCCTCCCCACGTGCAAGCACCGCACATGCCCAGACGGTCAGCAGTGCATTGATTTTGGCGAGCACGTCTCGGTCTGCGCGGCGGTCCATGGGCAGAACTGCCACCTGACTCCATGTCAGGAAGGACAACGGTGTCATACCGAAGGCATTTCAAACCGTTCGGACGAGGTCTGGATGTCGTGCCTCACCCTCTGTGGCGCGAACAAGCCGCCCTGCCCGGACGGGCTCGTCTGCGATGTCTTCCGGTGCCGCCAACCCTGTGACCCCACTGGGCCCCATACCTGCGGTCCCCACCGCCACTGTGGCCGTCGCGCGGAGAACCGGCCCTGGACGTGCATTCCCGACGTCTGAAGCCCGCCTGCTCCAGGTACGAGCCAACAGCGGTCTGGGAGGGCCCATCCCATGACTAGCTTTGGAGGCCAGGAGGAGTGCCATGGAACGTTCGACCCGACGCATCCTCGCCGCGGCGGGAGTAGGGCTTCCGCTCGTGGCCCTGGGTGCCCGGTTGTGGTCCAGCCAGGGCTCCACGCCCCCCATCCGGGATGAGTGGGGCCGGCTTCAGCCCGAGGGGATCGCCTCGCTGGAGCAGGTCCGGCTCGGAGGCGTGGACCAGTGGGTGCTGATCCGCGGGCGGAGCATCCACAACCCGCTGCTGGTCTACCTCTCGGGAGGCCCGGGCATCTCCGAGCTCCCCTGGGTGCGCCACTTCAACGCCCCCCTGGAGGAGCACTTCCTCGTGGTGCAGTGGGACCAGCGCGGTGCCGCCAAGTCCTACTCCGCCTTGAAGGACAGGGACTCGCTCACGCTGGACCAGTTCGTCTCCGATGCCAGTGAGTTGCTCGAGTTGCTCACCAGCCGCTTCTCCCAGGAGAAGGTGTTCCTCGTCGGCCACTCGTGGGGCAGCATCCTCGGAGTGCTGCTCGCCCAGCGCCGTCCCGAGCGGCTCCACGCCTATATCGGCACAGGCCAGCAGGTGAACTTCCTGGAGAACGACACCCTCAGCCATCTGCGCGCCTACGAGCTGGCGATCCGCTACGGGGACAGCCAGGCGCTCGCGAAGCTGGCACGCATCGGCCCGCCGCCCTACACGGGCCCGGACATGACGCGGCGGTACATGACGCTGATGTCGCTCGCGAGCCGCCATGCCCACCGCCGGAGTCTCACCCCCGAGATGCTCCTGTCCGTCCTCAAGGCCCCCGAGTACTCGCTGCGCGACAAGGTGAACCTCTTCCTCGGACTCAAGGAGACGTTCCCCCTGGTGTACCCACAGCTGGCCGGGGTGGACCTGGAGGCGCAGGTGCCCCGGCTGGAGGTGCCCGTGTGGTTCCTGCTCGGGCGCGAGGATTACGTCACACCGTCGGAGATCGCCTCGCGCTACTTCGAGAAGCTGGAGGCGCCGAGTAAGACACTCCTCTGGTTCGAACACTCCGGACACTCCCCACCCTTCGAGGAGCCAGAGAAGTTCAACGCCATCCTCGACCAGCAGGTGCGCTCCGTGTTGATGACCGAGGCGCGTGCCGAGGCCCTGCTCCATTGAGGCCCGGCCCCCTACGACTCTCCCCGGGCCGAGCGGCGCACGTCGTTCACCAGGCGATGCGCATGCCGCGTCGTCTCCGGCTCGCGGTAGCGGGACGTCATCCGCAGCACCAGCTCAACGGCCGTGGGCAGGTCCATCATGTGCCCCGGTGACACGTAGACGGGGAGCACGCCGAGGCGGGTGCGCACCGCCCGGCCCACCACCTCGCCGTCGTGGATGATGTCCGCCACCGAGCCGCGCTCCTCGCCCAGCGGCCCGTGCTTGCCCACCAGCAGCGACTTGGCGCACCCGATGGAGGGGACGCCGAACAGCAGCCCTCCGTGGCACGCCAGCCCGAAGCGCCTCGGGTGCGCGATTCCCTGACCGTCGAAGATGAGCACGTCCGGCCGCACCTCCAGCCGGGTCCACGCCTCCGACAGCACCGGTAGCTCCCGGAACGACAGCAGCCCTGGCACGTAGGGGAACGTCAGCCGCACCGCGGCGCTCGACCGGGCCACGGGCGCCAGCGTCCCCGCGTCCAGCACCACGATGCCGCCATACGCCCAGACATCCCCGCGGCTCATGGAGATGTCCGCGCCCGCCACCCGCTCCACCGTCAGCCCTGCTGGTGGACGTGGGTCCAGGCGCTCCCGCAGCTCGCGTTGCAGCGCCACCGCCTGCTTCGGTGTCAGGTCCCATTGGTGCAGCGGTTCGAGCTCCATTCCGTCTCCCGGGCGAGGCACGACCCTCCTCCTGAAGTGGGCCGCACCATGTGACCTCTGAGATTAGGTCGTCCAGTCGCCCGCTGCACCTCCTCCACGGGTCTTGTTCACTCGATAAGGGGAGCAAGGGAGCGAGCACCGCATCCGAGGGCTGACGGCGAGCCGGAGCGATAGACTCCCCGAGCCCCGGCAACCGCGGCCCCCTCCGCGTCCCCGGGCCAGGAGGAAGCCATGGCGGAAGCAAGGCGGCAGGAGCAGTCGGCGGAGGCTGGCAAGGACACCCCCACCCAGCCCAACACGCTCCCGAGCGCGCAGCCCCCCACCACTCCCGAGCCCCTGCGTGTCGGCGCTCCCTCGAAGTCCGCGGGTGGCGTGGCGGCGGTGGTGTCCGCGATGAAGCACGCCTGGGGCGAGATGGGGCCGGTGCGTGGCTCCCAGACGCTGCTGAAGGTGAACCAGACGCACGGCTTCGACTGTCCGGGCTGCGCGTGGCCGGATCCGAAGCACCGCACAGCCTTCGAGTTCTGCGAGAACGGCGCCAAGGCAGTAGCGGAGGAGGCCACCACGGCGCGAGTGACGCCGGAGTTCTTCCGTCAGTGGAGCCTGGTGGACCTGGCCGCGCAGACGGACCACTGGCTGGGCAAGCAGGGCCGGCTCACGCACCCCATGGTGCTGCGTGAGGGCGCCTCGCACTACACGCCCCTCTCCTGGGACGAGGCCTTCACGCTCATCGCCGAGGAGCTCAACGCGCTCGGCTCGCCGGACGAGGCGTGCTTCTACACCTCGGGGCGCACGAGCAACGAGGCGGCCTTCCTCTACCAGCTCCTCGTGCGGCAGTTCGGCACCAACAACCTGCCGGACTGCTCGAACATGTGCCACGAGTCGAGCGGCACGGCGCTGCTGGAGACCATCGGCATCGGCAAGGGCACGGTGACGCTGGAGGACTTCGACAAGGCCCAGGTCATCGTCGTCATCGGGCAGAACCCGGGCACCAACCACCCGCGCATGTTGACGGCGCTCGAGGCGGCGAAGCGCCGGGGCTGCCGCATCGTCAGCATCAACCCGCTGCCGGAGCCGGGCTTGCAGCGCTTCAAGCATCCGCAGGCGGTGCGAGGTGTCCTCGGCACGGGCACGCCGCTGGCGGACCTGTTCCTCCAGGTGCGCATCAACGGGGACGTGGCGCTGCTGCAGGGCCTGGGCAAGGCGCTGCTGGAGCGCGAGGCGAAGCAGCCGGGCACGGTGGTGGCAAAGGACTTCGTCGAGGGCAGGACGCTCGGCTTCGAGGCCTACGCGACGCACCTGGCCAGCGTGTCCTGGGAAGACGTGGTGGAGCAGAGCGGCGTGTCGCGCGAGCTCATTGAAACCACCGCGGAGTGGCTGGCGGGCACGGAGCAGATCATCTGGTGCTGGGCCATGGGGCTGACGCAGCACCGCAACGCGGTGGGCAACATCCAGGAGATCGTCAACCTGACGCTGCTGCGCGGGAGCATTGGCAAGCCGGGAGCGGGCGTGTGCCCGGTGCGCGGCCACAGCAACGTGCAGGGCGACCGGACCATGGGCATCTGGGAGAACCCCCGGCCCGCGTTCCTGGATGCCCTGTCGCGCGAGCTGGGCTTCGAGCCACCGCGTCACCACGGAATGGACACGGTGGCCACCATCCAGGCGATGTACGAGGGCCGGGTGAAGGTCTTCTTCGCCATGGGAGGCAACTTCCTGTCGGCGACGCCGGACACGGAGCGCACCGCCGAGGCCCTGCGCCGCACGCGGCTGACGGTGCACGTGTCCACCAAGCTGAACCGGGCGCACCTCGTCACCGGGAAGCGGGCGCTCATCCTGCCGTGCCTCGGCCGCACCGAGAGCGACGTGCAGACGAGCGGGCCGCAGTTCGTCACGGTGGAGAACTCGATGGGTGTGGTGCACGCCTCGCGAGGCACGCTGCCCCCCGCCTCGGAGCACCTGCTCAGCGAGCCGGCCATCGTGGCGAGACTGGCGCGAGCGGTGCTCGGGTCGCGCAGCCAGGTGCGGTGGGAGTGGCTGGTGGAGGACTACGACCGGGTGCGCGATCTCATCGCGCGGGTGATTCCGGGCTTCGAGGACTTCAACCGGCGGGTGCGCGAGCCGGGAGGCTTCTCCCTGCCCAACGGGCCGCGCGAGGGCCGCTTCACCACGCAGAGCGGCAAGGGGCACTTCACGGTGCACGAGATGTCACGGCTGAAGCTCGAGCCGGGGCAGCTCCTGATGATGACCCTTCGCACGCACGACCAGTACAACACCACGGTGTACGGGCTGGATGACCGCTACCGAGGCATCCGCAGCGGGCGGCGCGTGGTGATGCTCAACGCCGAGGACATGAAGGAGCTGGGCGTGGCGGCCGGACAGCTGGTGGACCTCACCAGCCACTTCGAGGGCCAGCAGCGCGTGGCGCTGAAATTCGTGGTGGTGCCGTACGACATTCCACGCCGGTGCGCGGCCACCTACTTCCCCGAGGCCAACGTCCTGGTGCCGCTCGACAGCTTCGCGGAGAAGAGCCGCACGCCGACCTCCAAGTCGGTCGTCATCAGCCTCACGTTGTCCAGGGAGCAGCCCGCCCTGGCGGCTTTCGCGTCCTGACGGTCAGCCGACCTCCTGCACCCGGACCACCACGCCCGTGATGTTGTCGGTGCCTCCACGGTTGTAGGCTTCAATCACAAGCCGCTCGGCCATCTCCTGGGCCGAGCCGCCCTGGTCCAACAAGCGGACCATCAGGTCCGGAGGCACGGGCTCATACAGCCCATCGCTGGCGAGCACCAGCACGTCCCCCGGCTGCAAGGCCACGCGAGTGCACTCGGGGTCGACGCTGGCCTCCATGCCCACGGCGCCTGTGAGCGAGTTGCGGTGCATCACGGCGAAGGGGTTGCTCGTATCGAGCCCCGCCTCCTCCATCTCCGCGAGCACGGTGTGATCCCTCGTGAGCCGCCGCAGCAGGCCGCCACGCACCAGGAAGGTGCGGCTGTCCCCGAGGTTGCACACCACCGCCTCCCCATCCCGTAGCAGGACCGAGGTGAGGGTCGAGGCCATCATGGACAGCTTGCCGCACTGACGGGCATGGACCTCCTGGTGGGCCAGACGCACGGCCTGGACGATGAGGCTCTCGGGTCCACCGCCCGGCTCGCCTGGTGTCGACAGGGCAGACTGCTCCGGGTCCACCTGGGCGGCCAGGAAGTCAGCCACCGTGCTCAGCACGAGCTGACTGGCCACCTCTCCGCCCTCGTGTCCTCCCAGGCCATCCGCGACCGCGAAGAAACCCAGCTCGGGCCTCCGACAATAGGAGTCCTCGTTATTCGGACGGCGGCCCACGTGCGTGGCCGCGCCGCTGTCGATTCGTGCCATAGCGGACTCGGGACGTCTCGGGAGAAAGATGTTCATCCCTGAGGCGAGTCTCGACTGGCGCACCGACAGGGCCAAGGAGATTGACGACTCCCTGGCCCCTTGCTCCCCAGGCGCGGAGCCACTCCGCACCCGGGGGCCTTCACGTCATTACGGGGCCGGTGCGACCGAAGGCTTCTGCTCAGCCTTCTGTCCCGGCTTCACCTCGGCGGGCTTCGGCTCCGGCTTCGCCTCGGCGGGCTTCGGCTCGGCGGGGAGCGCCAGGCGCGAGCCCGTGTCCTTCACGATGTGCCGGTACCAAGAGTCCGGGTACTTGGGATGGTTCACCTTGCCCATCTCGTCGCGCACGTTGCCGTCGATGTACTTCACGAGCAGTTGCTCGCCCAGCTTGCGCCAGCGGCCGTGGACCTTGTCTCCCTGCCGCGTCGAGTACTCGGTGAGGTAGGAGCGCGCCTGCTCGGGCGAGGTCTTGTACAGCTCCAGCGCGGCCTTCTCGATGTCGGCCTGGTCGGCGAGGAACTGGCCCTCCAGCTCGCCCTGCGCCTTCTGGACGTCGACGATCATGTCGCTCCAGCGCGAGTAGGCCTGGTTGGAGACCCAGTTGAACACCCAGAAGGACGAGTCCCAGGAGAACTCGCCGCGGCTGGCCACGCCCTGGGCGAGGTTCTTCGGCGCGGTCCGGATGCCCGCGTACATGGGCGTGTACACGGTGGTGAACGTGTCATCCACGCCGAACCAGAGCACGCCGCCGACGGGGGCCGGCATCCAGGAGCGCATCTGCGCCACGAAGGAGAAGCCCGTCTGCTGCGTGGAGATGGCGCGCTCGTGGAGGTACTTCTTGCCGTCCACCTCCCACGTCATCGGGCGCCAGCGGTAGGGCACGGCATAGGGCCCCGCGCCCACGTCCTTCGTCATGTCCAGCGGCGTGCCCTCGAAGTGGTCACGCATCAGCCCCATCACGTCCTGCACGGCCAGCTTCTGGTCCGGCTTCACCCACAGGGGCAGGCGCTTGTCGGGGGCCGAGCCATCCACGTAGTCCGCGCCCAGCCTGGCCGACGGCGCCGCGCGGCGGAGGATGCTCCACACGCGCGCCTCGGCGAAGCGCGTCCCCTCGAAGTCGAGCGGGTGGTAGGTGTCCGCGAAGCTGAAGTCCTTGTCCGCGCCCTTGAACCAGCCCTTCTCGCGCGCGAAGGAGATGACGTCCTTGGAGTAGAGGACGTCCGAGTCGTTGAGCGGGAACTGGCGGATGCGCGCCTGGTTGGCGTGCGCCGAGATGTACCCGTCAGGCAGCCGGCGGGCCACCCACACCGCGCCCTTCTGACCCGCGCCCTTGCCGATCATCTCCAGAATCCACACCTCCTTGGGATCGGCGATGGAGAAGGACTCGCCGGTGGAGGCATAGCCGTACTCGGCGACCAGGTCGGTCATGACCTTGATGGCCTCGCGGGCGGTCTTCGCGCGCTCCAGGGCGATGTAGATGAGCGAGCCATAGTCGACGATGCCGGCGGGCCCCTCCAGCTCCTTGCGTCCGGTGAAGGTGGACTCGCTGATGGAGAGCTGGTGCTCGTTCATGTTGCCCACCACGGTGTACGTGATGGGAGCTTCCTTGATGCGGCCGAGGAACTTGCCCGTGTCCCACTCGATGATGTCGCGCATGGCACCGGGCGGGTTGCGACGCGCGGGGGTGTAGTACAGCTCGCCGTACAGCTCGTGCGAGTCCGCGGCGTAGGTGATGAAGGTGGAGCCGTCGGACGAGGCGCCCTTGGTGACCAGCATGCTGGTGCAGGCGAGCGCGGCCGGAGCGACCAGTCCCGCCGAGACGGCCAGGGCCGGGAGGAACTTCGAGTAGGGTCGGGTCATGGCGGCGGATGCTACCCAGGGAGCCCCCGGATGGCACCCCTTCCGAACGTTCTTCCTTCGCGCCCAGCAGGCAGGGAGGCGGGCGTCAGGTGCCCAGAACGCGGACACGGCCTAGGTTGAAGGAAGGTCGGGTAGGCCCATGCAACCTGAACTTCCTACGGGAACACCCCCCCTGCGCGGGGACGAGCGGCGGCGCGAGGTGGCCCAGCGCCGGGTCGAGGAGCTGCGCGACCTCATCAACACCCACGACTACCGGTACTACGTGCTCGACAGTCCGGAGGTGACGGACGCCGAGTATGACGCACTGGTCCGTGAGCTGCGCCAGCTCGAAACGGAGTTCCCCGAGCTCGTTACCCCCGACAGCCCCACCCAGCGCGTGGGAGGCAGGCCCGGCGAGCTGTTCGCCCCCGTCGAGCACCGGCTGCCGATGCGCTCGCTCGACAACGCCTTCTCCGACGAGGAGCTCGCCGCCTGGGCCGCACGTGTGGAGCGACGCATTGGCGCGGGGGCGGACTACGTCTGTGAGCTGAAGATCGACGGGCTGGCCGTGTCCCTCCTCTATGAGAACGGCGTCCTGGTGCGGGCCGCGACCCGGGGAGATGGCTTCGTCGGCGAGGACATCACCGCCAACGTCCGCACGGTGCGCTCGGTGCCCATGCGCCTGCGCGGCGGACAGGTCCCCCGCGTGCTGGAGGTGCGGGGCGAAATCTATCTGCCCGTGAAGGCCTTCGAGCGTCTCAACCAGGAGCTGACCGGGCGCGGCGAGCGGCCCTTCGCCAACCCTCGCAATGGCGCGGCGGGGAGCATCCGGCAGAAGGACCCGGCGGTGACGGCCTCGAGGCCCCTGCGGCTGTGGTGCTACGCCTTGGGCTTCGCCGAGGGGGTTGCCTTCTCGCGGCACTCCGAGTCACTCGCCTGGCTCGAGCGCATGGGCCTGCCGGTGAACCCGGAGCTGAAGAAGGTGCGCACCTTGAAGCAGGTGCAGGCCTTCTGCGCGCACTGGCAGGAGCATCGCCACGACGTGGACTATGAGATCGACGGCGCCGTGGTGAAGGTGGACGCGTTGGAGCTCCAGCGGGAGCTCGGGGAGACGAGCAAGGCGCCGCGCTGGGCCATCGCCTTCAAGTTCCCTCCGGAGGAGCGGACCACTCGCGTGAAGAGCATCGCGGTGAACACGGGCCGGACGGGGAAGGTGACGCCGTTCGCCGTGCTGGAGCCGGTGCGGGTGAGCGGTGCCACGGTGACGTACGCCACGCTCCACAACGAGGAGGAGGTGCGCCGCCGAGACGTGCGCGAGGGGGATACCGTCATCGTCCGGCGCGCCGGCGAGGTCATCCCCGAGGTCGTCGGCCCCGTGCCCTCCAAGCGCCCGCCCGACGCACGCCCCTGGCGGTTCCCGAAGAAGTGCCCCTCGTGCGGCACGAAGCTGGTGCGCGAGGAGGGCGAGGCCGACTGGCGCTGTCCCAACCGCGTGGGCTGCCCGTCCCAGGCCGTCGAGTGGCTCTTCCACTTCGCCTCACGCGGCGCCATGGACATCGAGCACCTTGGGTACGTCACCGGCACTCAACTGCTGGAGCGGGGCTGGGTGAAGGACCCGGCGGATGTCTTCTTCCTCACCGCCGAGCAGCTCGGGCAGCTGCCCAACTTCGGGGAGAAGTCCGTCCACAACCTGCTGTCCGCCATTGAGGCCGCGCGGCACCGGCCCCTCTGGCGACTGCTCGTGGGACTCAATATCCGGCACGTGGGGCCGTTCGCCGCCCGGCTGCTCACCCAGGCCTTTCCTTCCATGGACGCGCTGCGCCAGGCCTCGCTCGACGAGCTCCTCACGGTGCAGGGCGTCGGGCCCCGGATTGCACGGAGTCTCCACGGCTGGTTGGAGGAGCCTGAGAACGTGCGGCTCATCGAGAAGCTGCGGCGCGCGGGTGTCCAACTGCGCGAGGAGGCTCCGGCGCGCGAGCCAGATGCATCAGGGGCACTGGCTGGGAGAACCGTGGTCATCACGGGCGAGCTGGAGACGATGAGCCGCGAGGAGGCCACGCACGCGGCCGAGGCCGCTGGGGCCAGAGTCACCTCCAGCGTGTCGAAGAGCACGTCCTTCGTGGTGGTCGGAGCGAATCCGGGGGCGACCAAGTACGACAAGGCGCAGGCGCTCGGCATCGAGACGGTGGACGAGCAGGAGTTCCTTCGTCGTCTGGGCACACGAAGAACCGTCCACTGAGGGTCCGTGTATGTCCCCTCTCCCTCTGGGAGAGGGCTAGGGTGAGGGTATTTCCCTCTCTGTGTTGCTCCATGGGCGCACTGTGGACCCTGGGGTGAAAAACCCGGGTGACGACTACCCTCACCCCCCGCCCTCTCCCAGAGGGAGAGGGAGCACCCTCGGTATTCGCAGAATGTCCTCCAACCTCACGGAACCGAAGGCCACCGCCGGAATCTCCGAGATGCTCCAGTCCTCCAGGGACTCGGCATCCACCAACACCTCGGGCTTGGGCAGAAAGGCCCGGAAGCAGTCCTCAATCCCCCGCTCCGCCGCCACCTTCCGGGCGTGCTCGGCGCCGTGGCGGCTCCACAGGTACAGGCCCCCTCCCCTCCGCGCGAGCTCACGGATCCGCGTCACCATCCGCTCGGGAGGGATGCGCGTGTCAGCACCGGACACCAGCGTGTCCTCGGCGTCAAGGTAGATGGCCGAGCAGGGAACGACGGGGGCAGTCATGGGCGCCACAGGATGGCACCCCTAAAGACGCTGTCCAGCGCGTCACCTCCCGCCCGCCCCCAGGGCATCCGGGCGGCTCCCTCTACAATCGCTCGTTGCTCACATGAGAGCAGGTTTTTGGCCTGTTCGAGGCAAACTCCCCAGACGGACAGCTCCCTGCTGACAATCGGGGAATGGGGACCCAGACTCGCCGGTCCAGGTCCAGCCAACCGTTGGAGAAGGCCACGATGAACGACTTCCAGTTCCAGGACATGCTGCCGCTCGGCAAGGACGAGACGCCCTACCGGCTGCTCACGAAGGACCACGTCTCCACCTTCGAGGCGGGCGGGAAGACCTTCCTCCAGGTCGCTCCCGAGGCGCTCACGCTCCTCACCCGCGAGGCCATGCGGGACATCTCCCACCTGCTGCGGCCCGGTCACCTGAACCAGCTCGCCAACATCCTCAAGGACCCCGAGGCCTCGTCCAACGATCGCTTCGTGGCGCTCGAGCTGCTCAAGAACGCCAACATCGCCGCCGGTGGCGTGCTGCCCTCCTGCCAGGACACGGGCACCGCCATCGTCATGGGCAAGAAGGGCCAGTATGTGATGACCGGCGGGGGCGACGAGGCGGCCATCTCGCGCGGCGTGTTCGACACGTACCGCACCGCCAACCTGCGCTACTCGCAGATGGCGCCGCTCGACATGTACAAGGAGGTCAACACCAACAACAACCTCCCGGCGCAAATCGAGCTCTACGCCACCGACGGTGACGCCTACAAGTTCCTCTTCATGGCCAAGGGCGGTGGCTCGGCCAACAAGAGCTACCTCTTCCAGGAGACGAAGGCGGTCCTCAACCCGCAGAGCCTCCTGACCTTCCTCGAGTCGAAGATTCGCTCGCTGGGCACCGCGGCCTGCCCGCCATACCACCTGGCCATCGTGGTGGGCGGCACCTCCGCCGAGTTCGCGCTCAAGACGGCCAAGTACGCCTCGGCGCGTTACCTGGACTCGCTGCCCACCGAGGGCAACACGCTCGGCCGCGGCTTCCGCGACGTGGCGCTGGAGCAGGAGGTGCTCAAGCTCACCCAGCGCACCGGCATCGGCGCCCAGTTCGGCGGCAAGTACTTCTGCCATGACGTGCGCGTCATCCGCCTGCCCCGCCATGGCGCCTCGTGCCCCGTGGCCATCGCCGTGTCCTGCTCGGCGGATCGCCAGGCGCTCGGCAAAATCACCAAGGACGGCGTCTTCCTCGAGCAGCTCGAGACGGACCCGGCCAGGTACCTGCCGGAGACGAAGGACACGGACCTGTCGGGCGACGTGGTGAAGATCGACCTGAACCGCCCCATGGCCGACATCCGCGCCGAGCTGTCGCGCTACCCCATCAAGACGCGCCTGTCGCTCACGGGCCCCATGGTGGTGGCGCGCGACATCGCCCACGCCAAAATCAAGGAGCGCCTGGACCGCGGCGAGGGCATGCCGCAGTACCTCAAGGACTACATGGTCTACTACGCGGGCCCGGCGAAGACGCCCGAAGGCTATGCCTCCGGCTCGTTCGGCCCCACCACGGCGGGCCGCATGGACGCCTACGTGGACCAGTTCCAGGCGCAGGGCGGCAGCTTCGTGATGCTGGCCAAGGGCAACCGCTCGCCGGCCGTCACCGAGGCCTGCAAGAAGCACGGCGGCTTCTACCTGGGCTCCATCGGCGGCCCGGCGGCGCGGCTCGCCAAGGACTGCATCAAGAAGGTCGAGGTGCTCGAGTACCAGGAGCTCGGCATGGAGGCCGTCTGGAAGATCGACGTGGTGGACTTCCCCGCCTTCATCGTCGTGGACGACAAGGGCAACGACTTCTTCGCGGACATCAACAAGCCCTCGAAGAAGGCCTGAGCCCTCGTCCCACGCGGGAGGCCCGGTCTCGCCGGGCCTCCTCGGGACACCTCAGTGCTTCAGTCCTCCCGCCACATGCGGCGTGGCGGGCAGGTTCTCCAGCCCGTGGGCGAGCTGGAAGGTGTAGCGCACGCGAGGCGCTGACTTGAGGCCCCCCACGAGCTTGAAGAGGAAGTAGCCGCGCTCCGCGTTGTCGGGGTCGGGCGTCACCTGCACCTGGAGCAGGTCGGAGGTGTCGAGCACCATCTCGCCCACCAGACGCTTGCCCAGGATGAGCTGCACCACGGGTGTGCCGCTCTCCTCGGCGAAGAGGACCCAGTGGAGCGCCTCGGCGTCGTAGAGCCAGCACTCCTCCGTGCCGACACTGAGGATGCAGTTGGTGTGGTCCAGGAGCCAGTCCCAGAACCGGTCGAAGGGGAGCGTCACTCCCGATTCTGTCTCAATCGCCATGTCCCCCACATACCGCAGGTCGGGGGGTCCGTGGGGAATGGCCCGCCCAAAACGAAGCCCCCGGGAGGCATGCCTCCCAGGGGCCCGTTCACCTCATGACGTGCTCGGCTTCAGGGTGCTCAGTAGGAGCCCTTGAGCGAGAGGCCGGAGTACGCGCTGTAGCCGCGCACCAGCACGTAGATACGGGTGGCCGCGGTCTTCGCGGGGATGCTGCACGACTCGGCGTTGCCATCCTTGTACGGACGGCAGTCGTACGAGCTCGTGGAGGCCTGCGAGCCCGCCTTCACGTACAGGTCCGCGTCACCCGTGCCACCGCTGATGGCGATGGTGGACGCCTTGTTGGCCGGCACGTCCAGGTAATAGTAGGTGGAGGAGCTGGCGGCGCCCGACAGGCCCGTGAGCGCCTGGCCGTTGGTCAGCGCCGTGCCGACGGGAGGATTCGTCGTGCCGCCCACGCCCACCGCGGCCCAGGCCGCCGTCACGGACGCGACGTCCGCATCGGAGTAGCCGAGCGCCTTCGCGGCCTCCTCGGTGTACGTCTTCGCCTGCGCGTACTTGGAGGAAGCCGTCAGGTAGTCCGTGTTCGCCTTGTAGAAGATGGCGCCGGCCTTCTGCACGCCGATGCCCGTCACGTTGACGGTGCTCTTGCCGCGCGGGTGCGTGCCGCCACGGGACAGCAGGGTGAATGCCAGGTTGGCGATGCCCGAGCTGTAGTGCACGTCCACGCTGCCAGCGCTGGTCGTCCAGAAGTCGAGCGACTTGCCGTCCTTGGCCGGGTCATACATGTAGCGGAGCGCGTCACCGGCGGTGGCGGGCGTCCAGATGTCATCGCCGACCATGAACACCGCGTTGGTGGTGGCCCAGGTGCCCGAGTCGTAGCTCTCGCAGTAGGCGCCGAAGATGTCGCTCATCGCCTCGTTGAGGCCGCCGGACTCACCCGAGTAGGTGAGGTTGGACTCGCTCGACGTCACCGCGTGGGTGAGCTCGTGCGTGGTCACGTCCGCGGACAGGCCGAGCGGGCCCGAGGTCGTGGTGTCGCCATCGCCGTACACCATCTGGGTGCCGTCCCAGTACGCGTTCACGTAGTTGCGGCTGTAGTGAACGGTGCTGATGAGCGTGGCGCCCTTGTTGTTGAACGAGTCGCGGTTGAAGTTGTTCTTGTAGCAGTTGTAGGTGCCACCCAGCTTGTCGTAGTTGCCGTCGACGTGGGCGTCACCCACGGCGGCCTGGCCCTCGGAGCGCTTGAGGGTGCCCGGCGTGCTCGAGCCGTTGTTGGCCGAGTACACCTTGCGGTTGAGCGCCGAGTGAATCTTGGAGTGACGCTCCAGGATGGAGCCGTCCAGCGCGCTCACGTAGACGAGGTCGTGGATGGGCAGGTCCTCCCCCTCACCCGAGACCGTCACCTCGTAGGCCAGCTTCAGCCGGTTGTCCTGGCTGGAGCGGATGTACACCAGGCGCGCGCCCTCGATGTCCAGGTGACGGCCCGAGGTGCTGTCGAGCGCGGCGAACTCGGCGGCCTCGGCGGAGATGGAGGCCTTGGCGGGGGCGATCTCACCGTCGCGCGCCGTGCCGTTGGCCGCGGTGATGATGCCGTTGGGCGCCACGTGGACAATGAGCTCCTCGTTCACCACCGGCAGGCCGTTCTTCAGCTGGCCATAGCGGATGTGCGTGACGCCCTGCTCGTCCATCCTGGAGCGCTTCGCCACCAGGTTGGCCGCATCCAGGCGGAACACCGCGGCGATGCCGGGCAGCGCCTTGCTCACGCGCCCGTGCGAGTCACCGGCCGCGAGGCCCTGCACGGACTCGCTGGCAGCCCCCAGGTTGCCGCTGATCATGAAGGGGAAGTCCTTCTCATCCGCGCCAACGACCCGGGCGGAGGGCAGCGCGGCGAGCGCGGCCTGGACGTCACCGAGCGACTCGGCGTCGTCGAACTTCTGGGCGCCCTCGGGGAGTTGGGAGTTGTCGACCTCGCACGCGGCGAGGGGAAGGGCGAGCAGCGCAGCAGCAAGGAAACGCGGACGAAACACGGGGGTAACGCCTCCTGACCCAACCCGGCGAGATGCCGTTGGGCGCGCGGACAGGAAGCAGAGATCAGGCCAACTCAAGAAACCCCTGAAACTCCTTCACTTCTCGTCATCCCCGTTTTCCGCTTGGAGGGCCAATGCCGCACCCAACATAAGCCCGAATGTACCCAGACTTTACATTCGCCTTATGCAAGCAATTGATTTCAAACGGATTGGGCTGGCAGCAGGGGGTGTCTTGTTTTGAGACGAATTTCTCAAAAAAGGTGTATGGATTGACCCTTCCAGATGTCTGACTTTGAACATCTGGCCCCCTCTCAACCCTCAGGAAATAAGAGAAGAATATTACGCAAAGGGGCGAGGGCTTTCAAGCCAGTAATTGTGAAATCTTCTCGCATCCCCACCCAGCTCGCAACTTCAATCAGAAATCCTCCCGGCCGAAAGCCATCCACTCCTCGTGACCATGCACCCGGGCGTGCTCGGCAGGGAGAGAGGAACCCCAAAAAATCCGATGCTCCAGGAAAAATACAAATAGACGAAAGCTCTCAGAAACCGGAAAATAGGAACCGCCGCGCACAACAGTCGTTGGTGCGGCATCCCTACAGGACCCAGAACGCATGCGAACCGTGAAACTCGTCTCCTCCCTCGCCGTCGCCCTCTTGATGCCGGCCTGTGGAGGCTCCACCGCTGAAGACTCGAGCAAGCTCGTCACGAGCGCCGCCGCGCTGACCACCGGCGTCTCGCGCGGGTGCTCCTTCACCGTCTCGTACAAGGAGGTCGCGCCTCCCTTCCCGCCCAAGTACGTGCCCGTCATCACCCGGCAGCCCTCGGCCACGTGCCCGTGGGGCCCGGGCAGCGTGGAGCTCCCGGGCGCGTACGACGTCCCCCAGCTCTCCCTCGTGGCCAATGACCTCGGGGTCGCCGTCAGCTACACGAACCGGTACTCGCCGAGCGGCTCCTCGGGCCGTTGGCTGGAGATCCGGCACCTGGCGCCGGACACCCTGACGGTGGTGCGCTCCGAGACCCTCCAGGCGGACGTCGATACCCGCCCCACCTACGTCAACGGGTCGCTGTCCATCCAGACCGATGGCACCACCCTGAAGGTCCAGGGAGAGAGGGGAGGCAGGTTCTACTTCCTCGGAGAGGAGACCTTCGGCGGCAAGTACTACGTCGTGACGTACCCGGACTTCTTCACCAGCACCACGGCGCCCAACCTCGTGGCCTCGGAGACCCCGATCCAGGTGCAGGAGGGAGCCTGGGCCGCCAACGGCAACCTGACCTACGGGCGCTCCGGCCACACCGCGACCATCCTCAACGGTACGGGAGACGTGCTGGTGGTGAGCGGCACCTTCGCGGAGGTGTACAACCCCTATCTCAACAGCTCGACGCTCACGGGCTCGCCCCTCTTCCCGCGCACCCTGCACACCGCCACCGCGCTGCCCTCGGGCAAGGTGCTGGTGACGGGTGGGTTGAACAACACGGGCTGGAGCGACACCGCGGAGGTGTATGACCAGGCCACGGGCACGTGGACGTCCGCGGGCACCATGAGCCAGCCGCGCGGCAACCACACGATGACCGTGCTCGGCTCGGGCAAGGTGCTGGTGGTGGGTGGCCACTCCTCCACCGGTGAGACGAGCTCCGTGGACGTGTACGATCCGGAGACGAACGAGTGGAGCCCGGCGGCCCCCCTCCCCGCGGCTCGCGCGGGCCACACCGCGACGGAGCTCTACTCGGGCAAGGTGCTGGTGACGGGCGGAACCTCCGCCTCGAGCGCGCGCCGGGAAGCGATGGAGTACGACCCGGCCACGAACACCTGGACGACCTTCGTCACGAGCATGCCGCGGGCGCGCTCGGGCCACCTCGCCGTCCGGCTCTACTCGGGCAGGGTGATGATCGTCGGTGGTGGGCACGACACGGTCGACTTCTATGACCCGTACAGCGGCTTCATCTGGCTCCCGGGTCCCAGCCTGCCGGGCGCGGCCTCGGCCGTCAGCGCGACGATGCTCTACTCGGGCGAGGTGCTGGTGACGACCGCGAGCGGACAGACCTACCTGTATGCTCCGTCGACGGACGCGTGGCTGTCCGCGGGCACGCTGTCGGCGCCGCTCGCGGGCCATGCCGCGACGCTGCTGCACACGGGTGAGGTGCTGGTGACGGGCGGCTCCGTCTCCGGCACCACGGTCTCCACCGTGCAGCGCTACACGCGCTGAGCGGGGACCGACGGACCCGGCGCCGGACGACGCTCAGGCGGTGGGATGCCGCTCCAGGGTGGGGAGCTGCTCCAGCAACCGCTCCAGCTCGTCCGGCTTCACCGGCTTCACCATGTGCAGGTTGAAGCCAGCCTCCACCGCCTGCGTCCGGTGCTCGCCGCTGTAGCCCGTGAGCGCCACCAGGAAGACGTCCTGGCCGCCCTCGCTCTCTCGAATCTTGCGTGCCACCTGGAAGCCATCCATCCCCGGCAGTCCCAGGTCCACCAGCGCGACGTGCGGACGCAGCGAGGAGAAGGCCTGGACGCCCTTGAAGCCGTCCTCCGCCACCTCCACCCGGTGGCCCCACATCTCCACCAGCTCGCGCAGCACCTCGCGCGTGTCCTCGTTGTCCTCCACCAGCAGCACCCGCCGCACCGAGGACTCCTCGGACTTCTCCGGCTTCACCTCGACGGGCGCGGGCGCGGCCACCTCCTGAGCGGCCTCCAGCGGCAGGCGCACCGAGAGCTCGCTGCCCTTGCCCTCGCCCTCGCTGTGCACCGACACCGTGCCGCCGTGCAGCTCCACCAGGCGCCGCACCAGCGTCAGCCCAATCCCCAGTCCGCCCCGCGAGCGGTCCAGCTGTTGCTGCGCCTGGACGAAGAGCTCGAACACGCGCGCCATCAGCTCCGGGCTCATGCCGATGCCCGTGTCCCGCACGCGCAACACCGCCTGGCGCTCCTTGCCGTGGCGCTCCACCGTCACTCCCACGAAGACGTGGCCTCCGGGCTCGGTGTACTTCCTCGCGTTGTCCAGCAGGTTGGAGACCACCTGCTCCAGCCGCGTGCCATCCCCGTTGAGCCACAGGCTCTCCGAGGCCGCGGGCAGCGCGACCTCCAGGTGCAGCCCCTTCTCCTCCAGCGCCTTCCGACGTGCCTCCACGCTGTGCTGCACCACCAGGCGCAGGTCCACCGGCGCCCGCCGCAGCTCGATGTGGCCGCGGTTGAAGCGCGACACGTCCAGCAGGTCGTCCACCATGCGCGCCATGTGCTGGCTCTGCCGCACCATCACCTGCATCGCCTTGGACTCGGAGCCCCCCGCCTGCGTGGCCTCCGCCAGGTGCAGCGCGTTGACGATGGCCGCCAGGGGGTTGCGCAGCTCGTGCGCCAGCATCGCCAGGAACTCGTCCTTGCGCCGGTCCGCCTCCGCCAGGTCCGCCGCCCGCTGCCGTAGCGCGTCCTCCAGCTCGCGGCGATGCGTAATGTCCGTGAGGATGCGCACCGCCCCCACCACCGTGCCCTCCGCGCCCTCCACCGGATTGGCCGCCACGCGGAACCAGCGCGCCCGCAGGCACACCTCGGCCTCCTCGTGACAGGCCAGCACCGCCCCGCAGCACGGAGGCAGCGCGGCCTCGGTGTCCGACGCCGCGCGCATCAGCGCCTCGAAGGGACACCCCAGCACCTGCTCATCCGACAGCCCCAACAAGGACACGAAGGCCCGGTTGGCGCGCATCACTCGCCCGCCCCGGTCCAACAGGCACACCCCGTCGCCCAGCGAGTCAAAGGTCGTCTTCCACTGCAGCGCCGCCGCGCGCGCCTGCTCCTCCGCCTGGCGCATGCGCAGCAATGAGCGCACCGTGGCCAACAGCTCCGCCGAGTCCACCGGCTGCGTCAGGTAGCCATCCGCCCCGCTCTCCAACCCCTCCACCTTGTTCTCGGTGCGGATGTAGTTGGCCGACAGGTGCAGCACGGCGATGCCCGCCGTGCGCGGGTCCGCCTTCAGCCGCCGGCAGACCTCGATGCCATTGAGGTCCGGCAGCTTCACGTCCAGGATGACCAGGTCCGGCCGCTCCTCGGCGGTCAGACGGAGCGCCTCGGCCCCGGTGCCCCCCTCCAGGACCTGGAAGCCCGCCGCCCGCAGCATGCGCGTGACGGCATAGCGGTTGGCGTCGTTGTCGTTGATGTTGAGGAGGATGGGTTCCCTATGAGACACGCTGCGGTCTCCTCAAAATGACTCGCGAATACTCGCGAAGAAGGTGGGGGGGCGCTCAGGGCTGGCGGGAGGCGCCCCCAGGTCGGTGACCCGGACCGGTAAGCGCCCTTTGTACCATTTCGAACGCCGCCTCCCGCGTGAGCCCGCTCTTGGAGAGGATACCCACCACGTGAGGAAGAAGTCGCCCGCGCTCCTGCTCGGTCAGGGAGCGGCTGGTATGGATGATGACCGGGATGCTCCGGGTAGCCTGCTCGCGCCGCAAGGCCTCTAGCACCTCGAAGCCATCCATGCCCGGCAGCGACATGTCCAAGAGGATGACGGCGGGCCGCACCTCGCCCGCCAGACGCAGCCCCTCCGGACCTGACGCCGCCTCGCGGAACTGGAGGGAGGCATCCCCCAACAGCCGCTGGAGCAGGTAGCGAGCGACCTCATCGTCGTCGATGATGAGCACCGTACGGGCATGTGAACCTTCCGCCTCCAACGTCTGGGAGGAGCCCTCCTCTTCCCCCGTCCCCCCCTGCCGTTGGGAGTAGTCGCGGGACACCGTCGCCAGGAAGGTGCTGCCCTGACCCGGCTGGCTCTCCACGGTGAGCGAGCCGCCGAGCAGCTCCGCCAGGCGCCGCGACAGCGGCAGTCCGAGCCCCGTGCCCTTCACCCCCTGCTGGTGGGGGCCCTCCACTTGGACGAACTCCTCGAAGATGCGCTCCTGGTCCTCGGGGGCGATGCCCACCCCGGTGTCGCGTACCGAGAACACCACCGTGTCATGGGGACCGGGCGCCACCGCCACCCGCACCTCGCCGCGGTGGGTGAACTTGAGCGCGTTGGAGACGAGGTTGCGCAGAATCTGGGACAGCTTCCGCTCGTCCGTGTGCAGCTCCGGCATCTCCCGGGGCTCCTCGAAGACGAGCGACACGCCCTCGTGCACACGCAGCGGCCGGAGCATCCCGCGCAGCGCGCCGAACAGCTCCATCACGGAGAAGCGCGTGCACAGCACCTCCGAGCGGCCGGATTCGATCTTCGCCAGGTCCAGCAAGTCGTCGATGAGCTCCTGCAGGGCCTCGCCGGACTTGCGGATGAAGAGGACCTGCTTCTCCTGCTCGGCGTTGAGCGGCCCGTCGATGCGGTCCAGCATCAGCCGCGAGAGGTTGAGCACGGAGCTGATGGGCGTGCGCAGCTCGTGGCTGACGTTGGAGATGAAGCGCGTCTTCATGTCCGAGGCGCGGCGCAGGGCCTCGGCCTTCTCCTCCAGCTCGGCGTAGAGGGCCACCACGCCGCGGTTGGTCTCCTCCAGCTCGCGGTTGAGCCGCTCCACCTCGGCCTTGCGCGCATGCAGCTCCTCCAGCGTGCGCAGCAGCTCCTCGTTCTGCCGCTGCAGCTCATCCGCGGCGCTGTCCCGCCGATGCCGCTCCAGCTCCTGCCGGAGCGACTGCACCACCAGGGACGAGGGCGAGGCGTGCGGCAGACGCTGGGCCATCTCCAGCAGGAGCCGGCCATCCCCGCCCGGCCGCAGCGCCATCCGGTCCATCAACCGCTGCGCGGGAGCGAGCGCGGGCCCCGGCCGGAGCGTGTCCGGTGTATTGCCCGCGACGAGCCCATGGTTGGAGTTCGGGGCGAGCACCCGCACGACCAGGGAGGGCTCCGGCGAGTCCTCCAGCAGGAATTCGATGTGGCCGTTGGCCTCGGAGACGGCGAGCCGCGCCACCTCGGAGATGGCGGTGGCGATGCGCACCTGATCCTGCCCATCGAAGCCCAGGGCCTGGGCGATGTGCCGCCCCCGCTGCCGGGTGCTCACCACGTCCTGTCCGGTGCGCAGCTCGGCTTGGAAGATGGAGGCGCTCAAGGTGTGCCCCTCCGGGAGGTCTCCCGCGCCACCAGCACCGTCGCGTCGTCGCGCCCTCGGGAGAAGTCCCGGAACAGCACCCCGGCCACCACGCCTGGATGCCTCGCGAGCAAACCGGGGTAGGCGTCCACCCGCCACTGGGTGGCCAACCCGTCCGAGCACATCACCAGGGTGTCCCCCGGGTTCCACGTGTAGCTGAACTGCTGCATGCGGTGCGTCTGGTGCCCCAGCGTCCCATTCATGGAGACCAGCCGCTGGATGCCGCCACCCGGCGACAACACGGCCGCGGCGATGTTGCCCACGCCAGAGAAGTGGAGCTGCGCCCCCTCCAGCGCGGTGAGCGCCACCGCCGCGCCCCGGGTGCTGTGCAGCTCCTGGTGCGCGCCGCGCAACAGCTCCACCACATCGCTCGAGCCCTGCTCGAGGAAGGACACCACCGCCGCACGCGAGGCCCGCGCCGCCTCGGGCCCGTGCCCCAGGCCATCCGCGACGAGGAAGACAAGGCGACCGCCTTTGCGGTCCACGGACCAGGAGTCCCCGCACACCTCCTCGCCCGTCTTCGGCACACACACCACGCCCACGTCCAGGCCGTCCTCTGGGGGAGGCTTGCCGGACCACAGCCGGGCCAGCACCACCGTGCCCACGCCGGGCTGGGAGTAGATGTCGAAGAGCGAGGACATGCGCCGCATGGCGCCCAGGCCCGAGCCCCCGGTGCCGGCGGTGGAGTAGCCGTCGCGCAGGCAGCGGTCCACGTCCACCATGCCCGGCCCCTTGTCCAGCGCGAGCATCTCCACGCCCACATGGGGGCCCGCGTGGAGCGTGCGCAGGAGGATCTGCCCCTCGCGAGCATGAGCCACCAGGTTCTTGGCGGCCTCGCTCACCACGATGGCGACCTTGCCCTGGTCCTCCTCGCTGAACCCCAGACGGGCAGCCAGGGCCGACGCGGTCCGGCGCGCATGCCCCGCCTGGCTGCTCTCCGTGACTGCAATCGCCGTGGAGCTCACTTCCATCGCGTCACCGTGACCCGGGTCCCCTCCCCTACTTTGGAGACGATGTCGAACTCGTTCACGAGCCGCTTGGCGCCCCCTAGCCCGAGCCCCATGCCGCCGCCCGAGGTGTACCCGTCGCGCAGCGCCAGCTCGATGTCCGGAATACCCGGCCCCTGGTCCTCGAAAGACAGCCGCAGCCCGCGGCGGATGCCTTCCTGGATGACCTGAAGGGTCACCTGTCCGCCCTTGCCGTAATCCAACGTGTTGCGCGCCAGCTCACTGGCGGCAGTCACCATCTTGGTCTGTTCCACGAGACTGAACTTGAGCTCGGCCGACCACGTTCGCACGGCCTGGCGCACGAGCACCAGGTCCTGCGACGAGCGGATGGGCATCACCTCAGTCCTCAAGACTTGCATCCGGGACCTCGAGCTCCGCGTCGTCGGCCTCCATGGAGGCCTGCAACAGGGCCATGCCCTTCTCAACGTTGAGGGCGGTGCGGATTCCCGGCAGCGACATGCCCAGCTCCACCAGGGTGATGGCCACCGCGGGCTGCATGCCCACCACCACCGTCTGCGCGTCCAGCACGCGCGACATGGTGGCAATGTTGCCGAGAATGCGTCCGATGAAGGAGTCCACCACCTCCAGCGAGGAGATGTCGATGAGCACGCCGCGAGCGCCGGTCTCGACGATCTTCGAGGTCAGGTCGTCCTGCAAGGTCACCGCGAGCTGGTCGTGCATGTCCACCTGGATGGTGACGAGCAGGACCTTGCCCATGCGGAGGATGGGAATGCGCTCCATGCGAAAGCTCCGCCTAGGCCTTTCCCGCCGCGTTGCGAGCGCCCGTGGTCGTGTTGGCGACGGACTGGTTGAGGCGCTTGAGGGCCCAGTTGAAGGCCCCCGCCACGCTGGACTTGGTCACCACGCCAGCCAGGTCCACGCCCAGGTGGACGATGGTCTGGGCAATCTGCGGCCGGATGCCGCTGATGACGCACTCGGCGCCCATCAGCCGGGTGGCCGTCACCGTCTTGATGAGGTGCTGCGCGGTGAGGGTGTCCACGGTGGGCACGCCAGTGATGTCGATGATGGCGATCTCCGCGCCCGTCTCGACAATCCGCTGCAGCAGCGTCTCCATCACCGTCTGGGTGCGCCCGCTGTCCAACGTGCCGATGAGCGGCAGACAGACGATGCGGTCCCACAGCTGCACCACGGGGGTGGACAGCTCCAGCATCTCCTGCTGCTGGCGGACGATGACCTCCTCGCGCGTGCGCTGGTGCACTTCCGTGGTGTAGAGGCCCAGCTTGTCCAGCAGCACGTTGGCGACCCACATCTCGTCCACCACCACCTGCGGCTGACTGGCGAACTCGCGGCGCAAACGGTCGAACAGCGGCTGCTTGAGGCTGAAGATGAAGGTGGCCGTCTCCGACGGGGAGAAGCCCTGCAGGCTGCGCGAGCGCGACAGCCGCTCCAGCATCTCCCGCACGCCCGCGTACCCGGAGGTGGTGACGTCGGAGAGGTTGCCTGACTCGGTAGCCTGGGTGAGGAGCCGAAGGAACTCGGAGCACTGCTCGCGCAGCTCGGCTTCCTTCATCAGCGCATCGCGGCGGACCCCGCTGGTCGCAAGGGCGGCGAGCCACTCGGTGATTAGCTCGGTGGAATACTTCTTCAGGATCTCGTGGATACGAGTGTTCAACGAACGCCTCCTGGGGACCGCCTGTAACACATGGACAGGGAGGCGCTCGTGGGTCGAAATCCACCCGTAACGTAGACCTGTGTTCGTGTGTTCATTTCCACGCGGAGCACCCTGCTGGACGATAGCCAGCGAGCCGGAAGCGAAATTCCCGCCACCGGTACTGACTCGGTATTCGAGTCGATCCACTTACCTGTGGGAATAGGCGAGCTGAAGGGGCGTGCTCACCCCAGCAGCCACACCACCAGAAAGCCCATCGCGAGCGCGACGAGAAACAGCCCCGCGGCGAGCCACCTCTTCTGGGACATTCCGTCCACCGGAGCAACGGCCACACCCTCGCCGCCCTCTTCGAGGGCCTGCACCAGCGAGGACGGCTCGCCCGGCCGCGCCACGGCGGCCTCTCCGGTGACGTCCACGTCAAAGGCCATCCGCACCTCGCGCGAGCGCGGTGTCATCAGGGCCCGGTCTCCCGAGCCCGGCGTCTCCGACTTCGCCTCCTCTACGACCAACTCGACCTCCGCGGAGGGCACGAAGTCCGCCGGGGCATCGAGCGCCCGGTGCTCGAAGGCCAGCGCCGTGGGAGGCGCGAAGGTGGACAGCTCCTTGTCGGTGAGGGGCGCTCGGGGCCCGCCCTCTCCCCGCAGCAGCTCCGCGAGCACGCCATCCTCCACCGCCTTCTCCTTCGCGAAGGCCTGACCCATCAGCCGCGCCAGGTCCGCCTCCCCCACGTTGGGCGCGAACTTCTCCCGCAGCGCCCGGAGCGCCGCCCCGAACGCCGCCGCGTCCTGGAAGCGCGCCTCGGGCTCGGTGGCCAGCGCCTGGAGCACCACCGCGTCCACCTCGGGTGGCAGGCCCGCTCGGTGTTGGCTCGGTGGCTCCCACTTCGGGTATGCCGCGCGCTTCCACCGCTCGGAGACATCTCCCCGCTGCGCCAGCGGTTGCCAGGCGAGCAACTCCCAGAGCACCACGCCCGTGGCGTACACGTCCGCACGCCGGTCCACGGGCTTCTTCCGTGCCTGCTCCGGCGCCATGTACGAGATGCTGCCCATCACCACGCTCGGCGCCGTCTGCGCCTGCTTGAGCGTGGACTGCGCCGCGCCGAAGTCGATGATCTTCACCTCGCCCGCGTAGGAGATGCACACGTTGGCCGGCGACAGGTCACGGTGCACCAGGTGCAGCGGCTGGCCGTGCTCATCCGTCGCGTCGTGCGCGTACGCCAGGCCCTGGCACATCCGCTCGCCGATGAGCAGCACCAGCGCCACGGGCAATACCCGGCCCCGGTTGCGCAGCCGCCACGCGAGCCGGTTGAGCGTCTTGCCCTCCACGTACTCCATGGCGAGGTAGAGCTCTCCGGCCACCTCGCCCATGGCCCACACGCGGGCGATGTTGGGATGGGCCAGGCGCCGCACCACCCGCGCCTCGTCCCGGAAGCGGGCGAGGAACTGCACGTTCCCCGC
This sequence comes from Archangium minus, assembly GCF_044360475.1. Lineage (NCBI taxonomy): Bacteria > Pseudomonadati > Myxococcota > Myxococcia > Myxococcales > Archangiaceae > Archangium > Archangium minus. The sequence goes on along the minus strand of NZ_CP043494.1, from coordinate 883,468 downwards.
CAGGGAGGGCAGCACCTTCTTCACCACGCAGGCGCGGCCCGGCCCCTCCTCGCGCGCGAGGAACACCTCTCCCATCCCCCCATACCCGATGCGCCGCACCAGGGTGTAGGGGCCGAAGGGGATGGCCGGCCTCGAGGCCTCTTGCTCAGGCCCCTTGTCCAAGCGAGCGGAATGCCTTGCGGGCCGCCCGGAGGATGTGCGCCACCTCGGGCTCGTTGATGGACAGGGAGAGGAACGCCGCCTCGAACTGACTCGGCGGCAGGTACACGCCCTCCTCCAACATCTGGTGGAAGAAGCGGCCGTAGCGCGCCGTGTCGCTCTTCTTCGCGCTCGGGTAGTCGTACACCGGCCCCTCGGTGAAGAAGACGGTGAACATGCTGCCCACGCGGTTGATGGTGACGGGGACGTTGGCCTCCTTCGCCTCCGCGCGCAGGCCCGCCTCAATCTCCCGGCCGACGTAGTCCAGGCGCTCGTACACGCCCGGGGCGCGCAGGGCCTGGAGGCTCGCGATGCCCGCGGCCACCGCCACCGGGTTCCCCGACAGCGTGCCCGACTGGTACACCGGCCCCTCGGGAGCAATCTTCGACATGATGTCGCGCCGCCCGCCGTAGGCCGCCAGCGGCATGCCGCCGCCGATCACCTTGCCGAACGTGGTCAGGTCCGGACGCAGGCCGTACACCTCCTGCGCGCCGCCTCGGGCCAGCCGGAAGCCCGTCATCACCTCGTCCAGGATGAAGAGCACCCCGTGCGCGCGGCACAGCGCCTGGAGGCCCTGCAGGTAGCCCTCCTCGGGGATGAGCACGCCCATGTTGCCCACCACCGGCTCGATGATGGCGCACGCGATGTCCTGCGCCCGCTGCGCGAACAGGCGCTCCACCGCGCCCAGGTCATTGAAGGGCGCCGTCAGCGTGAGGCTCGCCACCTCCTTGGGCACGCCCGGCGAGTCCGGCAGCCCCAGCGTCTCCACGCCGCTGCCCGCCTTCACCAGGAAGGGGTCTCCCGCGCCGTGGAAGCAGCCCTCGAACTTGAGGATGTAGTTGCGACCCGTGAAGCCGCGCGCGAGCCGCACCGCCGCCACCGTGGCCTCCGTGCCGCTGGAGACCAGCCGCACCTTCTCCACGCTCGGCACCGTGGCGCAGATGAGCTCGGCGAACTGCACCTCCAGGTCCGTCGGCGCTCCGAAGGTGGTGCCCCGGCGCGCCGCCTCGACGACGGCCTCCACGATGGGCGGATAGGCATGTCCCAGGATGAGCGGACCCCAGCTCCCCACCAGGTCCACGTACCGGTTGTCGTCCACGTCCGTCAGCCACGCGCCCGCGCCCTCCTTGAAGAAGACGGGCTCACCGCCAACGCCCCGGAAGGCGCGCACCGGGGAGTTCACTCCACCGGGAATTCGCTCCTGCGCTCGGGAGAAGAGGGCCTTGCTCTGCGAGTGGTTCATGTGCGCTCCATAGCACGCGGCATGTGTGCTCACCGGTTTCCACCCATCATCACCAGCCGGCTGACAACTTGATTCCCGCGATGCATTCGTCTACATCGCGCCGCCACTTTCTGGTTTTACGGCTTATCGGGAGTAGGTGAACTATCCGCGACAGGGGTTTTATACGTTCCCGCGCCCGAAAGCATGCTGTTGCCGGGTTGCCGTAACGAGCGCTGGGGTGGGGGTATCCGGGGGGAAGGCCCCCACCCCAGCACGCTCTCCACGCAAGCAGCGGCAGAGATGTTGAAAAGCGAGCAAAGGCGTCGGCACGAGGCGCCCGGCCTGTCATCTTCCATCCCATGCTCCGACTCACTCAGCGCCGGAAACTGACCCTGCAAACGTCCGAGACGCCGGGCGGCCATGCCCACGTGTCCGCCGCGAGTGGACTCGTGCGCACGGGCAACTGGCTGCACGTCGTCGCGGACGACTCGCTCTTCCTGGCCACCTTCGCGCTCGAGGGCGGTGCACCCGGGCAGCTCCTGCGCCTCTTCCCAGGCGAGCTCCCGCTGGAGCCGAAGGCGCGCAAGGCGCTCAAGCCGGACCTGGAGGCGCTCTGCCTGCTCGGTGCGTTCGCGGATGCGCCGCATGGGGCGTTGCTGGCAGTGCCCTCGGGGAGCACGCCGGTGCGGATGAAGGGAGCGCTGGTGCCGCTTGCGGCGGACGGGAGCCTCGCCGGCCCGGTGCGCGAGGTGGACTTCACCAGCGTCTACGCGCAGCTCACCCGGGAGCTGGGGCCGCTCAACGTGGAGGGCGCCGCGGTGTCTGGCCCCCGCCTGCGCTTGCTCAACCGCGGCACCGGGGACCAGGGGACGGACGCGGTGGTGGACCTGGACGCGGGCCGGGTGCTGCGCACACTGGAGGCGGGCGAGCCCCTGCAACCGGACGTGGTGCGCACCGTGCGCCGCTGGGAGCTGGGCCGCTCGGGCAACGTGCGCCTGTCCTTCACGGACGCCGCGCCGCTACCGGACGGTCGCATCGTCTTCACCGCTGCCGCCGAAGACACCCGTGATGCCTACGCGGACGGCGCGGTGATGGGCTCAGCGGTGGGCGTGCTGGCTCCGGACGGCTCGCCGATGTTCCTCGATGGCGTGGACGCGAAGGTGAAGCTGGAGGGCGTGGACGCGCGGGTGGAGCGTGGTCGCATCCACCTGTTGCTGGTGGCGGACGCGGATGACCCCGCCCAAGCCGCCCCCCTTTTCGAGACCGTGCTGGAGGGCGTCCCGGGTTGAGCCCCTTCCCCCCCTCTCCCCTTGGGAGAGGGACGGGGTGAGGGTATCGGGTGAGCTCGGGTTGAACCCCCTGTCCCCACTATGGGCCACGGGTTGAAGAACGGGCGCGGCTACCCTCACCCCAACCCTCTCCCGGGGGAGAGGGAGTAAGCACGGCGTATCAGTCGCCGTAGTCGCGAGCGGCTTCCTCGGCCGAGCCCCCCACGGCCTCCACCGAGTTGCGGTGATTCTTGCGCGGGGGTGGGGTGGGGATGGGGCCGCGGCTGAAGACGGTCTTGCGGTCGACCTGCTCCGGCGTCGTCGCGGCAATGCGGCGGCGGGCCCGGGCGATGGCGTCCTGCACCATGGTGGGGTCCGGGTGGTTCTTCAGCGCCTGGACCCACGTCTCGATGGCCTTCTCGTTGTCCCCAGACTCGGCCTTGATCTTCCCCATCTCGAAGGCGGCGTGGGGCGCCAGCTCCGAGTCCGGGTAGCGCGCGATGAGGTCCGCGTACGTGCGTGAGGCCTCCTGGCGGTAGCGCTGCACCTCGGCCATGCTGGTCGGCGAATGCACGGCCTGCATGTGCAGCGCCTGGGCCTGCAGGAAGATGGAGTCATCCACGAAGGCGCTGGTGGCAAAGCGCTCCGTCAGCTTGCGCGTCTCCAGCACGCACTGCTGATAGTCCTGCAGCTCGAAGTACAGCTTGGCCACCTGGTAGTGCAGCTCGGCGCCCTGGGGAGGGTTGCGCGCCAGCGCGGCGGTGAGCTGATCAATGGCGCCCCGCAGGTCGCGGAAGTGCACGTGCAGCAGCTCCGCGAGCACCACGCGCGCCTCCAGCGCCTCGGGTGACTCGGGGCACTGGGCGATGAGCTCCTTGTAGACGCTCACCGCCTCCTTCACCTTGCGCAGCTCGAGCCAGTAGACGTCCGCGGCCCCCTTGAGGGCGCGGGCCTTGAGCACCTGGGCCTGCGCGGAGTCATCCCTGCGCAGCGCATCCAGCGCCTTGCGGTACTCCACGAGCGCCTCGTCGGGGCGCTTCTCGAAGATGGAGTCGCGCGCGCGCTGCATGTGGTCGGTGGCACCGTCCCGGGAGCAGCCCGGAGCGAGCGCGAGGGCCAGAAGGAGCGTCAGGCGTCGCACTAGCAGACCTCCGGGAAGACGCGGACACACTCCGTCTCCAGACAGCGGATGCACGGATCCAGGACGTCGGCATCGCTAACGCACAGCGTCAGACGCGAGGTGCGCGGACAGTCCTCGGAAGCAATGCAGCGGTAGACGTCGCCATCGCTGTCGAGCAGCTTTTGCGGCTCCTGGGCACACCCCTCGGGAGGGGTGCTGTTACAGCCGGCGAGCCCGGCCACGACAGCAAGGACGAGTGCTCCAATCCGGGTTCTCACGGGGCGGGTTGTATCCGGATTTGAACCCTTCGTCACGGAAGCCGGCGCCCGCCTGCCCGGCTCCTGGGCTAGTTATTGCCCAGCGGCTCCCGCTTGCCCGAGGTGAGCACCGCGGAGTCCACCGCCGCCATGCTGCGATTCTTCTTGGCACGGCGCGCCTTCTCCTCCATGCGCGCGTAGTGCTTCGCCATCCCCATCAGGTGCTCGTCGGTGACGCGGCACTGGATGGCCGACACCTCCTGGTGCCGCCGTCCCAGCTCCTCCCACAGGTGCATCATGGCCTGGTTGCCGAGCAGCCGCGTCTCCACCTCGTCGAGCGCCTCGTCCATGCGCTCTTCCTCGGCCTGCAGCGCCGCGAGGCGGGCCTCCGCGTCCTCAGGGGGCTCCACGCACCCGCTCGCCAGACACAGCACGGCCACGAGCCCGAGCCCCCACCACCGCGTCCCTCCTGCCATCGCCCACCTCGAAGTCCGGTGCATGTGCCAGTCCACGTTCCACGAGCGTCAGGCGGGGCCTCGACGCGTGGCGGAAACTAAGGACCGACCGCCACCGGCACAACCTCTGCTGGCGCGGATTGGCACCTTCCCGATGCAACGGATTCCAAGAAACTGACGCTGGGCCCGTCCTCGGCGCCCCTCAGGGGGCCTGCCGGTGACGGAGAATGAACTCACACACCTCGCGCGCCGCGCCAAAGCCTGCTGGCCGCTGCGCCACGTAGTGCACTTGTGAACGGACCTCGTCCGGAGCCTCGGGGGGCGCCGCGGAGAACCCCACCGCCTTGAGCAGCGGCAGGTCCACCAGCTCGTCGCCCATGTACCCACACCGGTCCGCCGTCACCTTCAAGAGCTCCAGGAGCTTCTCGAAGTGGGCTACCTTGTCCTGGCTACCGAAGTGCACGTGCTTGATGCCTAGCGACTGCATCCGCATCTGCGCCGAGAGGCTGTCGCCGCCGGAGATGGCCGCCACCTCCAGCCCCGCCTCCTGCAGCCGCTTGATGCCCATGCCGTCGCGCACGCTGTACATCTGCGTCCAGCCCGAGTTGGGCACCCAGAAGATGCGCCCATCGGTGAGCGTGCCGTCGATGTCGAAGATCATCACCGACAGCTGGCTCACCCGCGCCTTCAGCGACTCGAGGTTCTGGTTCATCCGCGCACGCTCTACTTCGGAACGGCCTTGAGCACGGCCTTGCCGTCCTTGATGACGACCTTGAACTCCACCGACTTCGCGCCGTGCTGCTTCATCAGCTCCGGCACCTGCTTGCGCAGCGAGGCGGCGATGGAGTCGTAGCTCATCTTCGACGTGTCCTCGTTGTTGCGCCGCTTGGCGGCGACGTACGCGTTGTAGACGGACTTCAGGTTGTCATCGGAGAGCTGGGTGGGGCCGCTCGCCGCAGGAGGACGCGGCGCCGCGGGCTTGGGAGCGGTGGGCGAACGGGCCGCCACGGGAGCTACGGGCGGCACCGCGGGAGCCACGGGCGGAATCGCCGGCGCGACGCGCGGCACCACGGGCGCCACCGCCGGCACCAGCGGCGCGACGGAAGGAATCGACGGGACGCCCGTGCCCCGAGGCGGCGTCACCGGTGCCACCGACGGCACCAGCGGCTTCACCGACGGCACCAGCGGGGCGACGGAGGGCACCAGCGGCGCCACCGACGGCACACCCCGGAAGGGCACCGGCTCCGACACCTCCTGCACGTCAAAGTCCTCGTCGGGCAGCTCCACCACTTCCTGGGAGCGGGCCTTGGCGTCCGGCTTCTTCTGCTTCTCGACGCGGCGCTTCGCCTTGACGAGGTCGCGCTTGTAGGTGCCGTTCTCGATTTCCTGCAGCGTGCGCTGCCACAGCCGCTCGTAGGTGACGAACTTGCCGTGGATGGACTGCACGCGGAACTTGGCCGCGGTGTTGCGCACGAAGCTGGTCTTGAGCCGCTCCACCCGCTTCTTGAGGTCCTCGTACTGACGCGTGGGCGGCACGCGCTCCATCCCCAGGAAGTACTGCTCGTACGTCACCTTCAGGGCGGCCAGGTCCGCTTCGATGGCGTCGCACTCCTGGAACGCCTGCTCACTGCCCGACTTCGCGGGCATGCCGGACTTCGTGTCGCCAGAGGCAGCGGCCAGCCGAGCGGAGGACTTCACCGAGGCGCCGGTCTTCGATTTCGAGGGCTCGTACGACATGGGCTCTCAGAGTGTCCCCAAGACGCGACCTGGGATCAACCTCATGCCGGGCTCGGCGTCGGACCGGCGCCAGCCACCTCGCTTGCCTGGCGGATCCGCCTGTACAGCAAAGTAGCGCCAAAGGTGAACATGCACAGGGAGATGAACTGGCTGGTGGAGATGTTGTACCAGGCCTCCAGGGGCACCGAGTCAGCCAGCCCCGAGGCGCCCAGGGACCGCAACAGGCCGTTCAGGGTGCCGCGCTCGACGTCGCCCCGGAACAGCTCCACCGAGGTGCGCAGCACCGCGTAGCACATCAGCCACAGGGCGAAGATCTGCCCGTGGAAGCGCCGGAAGCGCCGGGCGTACAGGAGCGCCAGGAAGAGGACGAGCTGTCCCACGGACTCGTAGATTTGCGTGGGGTACACCGGGAGCGTGGTGCCGTGCTGGGCCACCCACTCGGAGATACGCACCGCGCCAGGAGCCGCGTGATGCAGGATTTCCCCGGTGGCCTCCACCACATACCGGGAATCCTGGGCCTGCGACTGGAAGGCGAGGCTGGAGGAGCCCCCGAGCCGCCCGAAGAGGTCCCTGGCCAGGCCGGAGCCGGGGAAGTGGGCCATGAAGCGCGAGCCGGCCGCGGCGACATCCCCCCAGCAGCAGCCGGCGGAGAAGCACCCCAACCGCCCCAGGCACTGACCGAGCGACACCGTGGGGATGGCCACGTCGGCCAGCCGCAGGAAGTCCATGCCGTTCGTCCGCGCGAAGTACCAGGCCGCCAGGGCCGCGCCGATGAGGCCGCCGTAGAAGACGAGCCCGCCGCCCAGCGAGAAGGCCTGCGTCCAGTCGCGCGCGTAGTCCTGCCAGTTGACGAGCACGAAGAGGACGCGGCTGCCCACGAGGCCGCCCACCAGCACGTAGAAGGACAAATCCAGGATCGCCTCACGCTTGCGAGGGCCCTCGGTGTCCACCCACTGGCCGCCGCCCTGAGCGTCCGGCACCCAACTCAGCTTGCGCCACTCCTCCTGCGCCAGCCGCGCCGCCACGGACGCCGCGGTGATGAAGCCGGTGGCCAGCAACACGCCGTAGGTGTGGACGGGGATGCCCTCGCCCTTGCCTCCCGGAATGGCGCTCGCGGGCAGGGCGTAGCGCAGCCCGAACCACGCGATGGCCGCCGCAATCGCCCCGTAGGTGAGCGCGCGCGTCATCCGCTGCTGGGACGTAGGCGCCGCGGGCTTCTCACCCTTGGCCCCAGGAGTCCCCTCGGCGTTACGCCAGCCGTTGTAGGCAATGTACGCCACGGCGGCGAGCGCCACGGCGTACAGCAGGAGTTGGGACCACAGGGCCGTGAAGGTGAAGTGGACGAGAACGGGAAGCATGGGCAGGCACCGTGAACGAGCGAGGCCGTGCACGTTACCCGTTCACGGGCCCTCGAAGGTGGGAGGTGGCGGCACCGGAGCCGGGCCGCCGGGAGGGGGAGCAACCCGACGTCAGGGGCGGGCCTCGGCCGACTTCTCCTGCTCCTTGGGCGTCTCCTTGCGCACGAAGGCGTCCACCATGAGCAGCCCCACGCCCACCACAATGGCCGAGTCCGCGACATTGAAGGACGGCCAGGCGGCCTTGTCGTACCAATGGGCCTCGAGGAAATCGATGACGAAGGCCCGGGCAATCCGGTCGATGTAGTTGCCGATGGCCCCACCGAGCACCAGGGGCAGACCCCACAGCGCCCAGCGCTCCTTGGGGTCCGTCCCACTCAGCCGGCTGAAGTACCAGGTGATGAGCACCACCGCGGCGATGCTCACCACGTGGAAGAGCAAGCCGCGCGCGGTGGGCGGCAGGTTGGCGAAGAGGCCCCAGGCGGCTCCCGGGTTCTCCGCGTAGCGCAGGCGGAAGAAGTTGGGGGAGACCTCGATGTGACGCTTGGGCCGGTAATGCAGTCCGGTGAAGCCCGGGGCCGGAGGCTCGCCGTACATGGCCGCCAGCCGCTCGCCGAACGTCGGCCGATCATCGAAGCGGGTGGTCAGCTCGCGGACGACGAGGTACTTCGTCCACTGGTCGAGGACGATGACGCCGAGCGCCACCGTCAGCAGGATGAGGTATTTGCGGGGCACAGGTGCGGCTTATACCACCTGGCCCCCCGCCGTCACGGATTCCACGGGCTTACGCTCGAACAGGGAGTCCAGCAGGAGCAGCCCCACGCCCACGCAGATGGCGGCATCGGCCACGTTGAAGGTGGGCCAGCGCATGCCGGGCTGGTTGCGCCAGTGCCAGTCAATGAAGTCGATGACATAGCCGCGCAGCAACCGGTCCATGAAGTTGCCCAGCGCCCCGCCCGTGACGAGCGCCAGCGCCCAGCGCGTCATCCGCTGGTCCGGGGTGAGCCGCACGTACATGAAGAAGATGAAGCCAAGCGCCACCAGGCTCACCAGGTGGAAGAAGGGCCGGCGCACGGACTCGGGCAGGTTGGCGAAGAGGCCCCAGGCGGCGCCCGGGTTCTCCACGTACCGGAAGTGCCAATAGTTCTCGATGAAACGGTAGGGCCGAGTGGACTTGCGATACGCGCCCGCCACGGGTGGGTCGTTGTCCAGGTTCTGCTCGGAGAAGAAACCCTCCACCCGTGCGAGTCCGGCGCGACCGTCGAGCGCCTCCGTCAGACGAGACACGGCCAGGTACTTGGTCACCTGGTCGGCGGCGAGGGTGGCGAGGCCCACGAGGATCAGAACACGGAAGCGATGCACCATAAGGCCCGCAGGTCTACCTTGACCCTGGGGGCCTGGACAACCGGGCCGGGAATGCAGCCAGGCAGTCAGCGGGTTGACTCGCGGGACGCCTCGAAGTGGGGCATGGTGGGGATGATGCAGACTGTTGAGCCGCCTGTGACGCCGAATCCGAACGAAACTCCTGTCTCACAGGCCGTGGCGGCGAAGCCGTCCCTCAAGGAGCGCTTCAAGTCGCTCATGGCCGACTATGGCCGGCTCGCCATCTGGGTGTACTTCACCATCTTCTTCGCCACCTGGGCGGGCTTCGCCCTGGCCATCCACCTGGGCTTCCAGGTCGAGGGCGCCGGCGGCACCACGGGAACCATCGCTGGCGGGTACGTGGCTGCCAAGGTCACCCAGCCGGTGCGCATCTTCGCCACGCTCGGCCTCACGCCTCCGCTGGAGCGGGTGCTGCGCGCCCTGCCGAAGATCCACCGCTTCTTCACCGGCCGCTCGCAGTCATGACGCCCCGGCGGAGCCTGGCATGCTCCAGGTGACGGTCCGCTGCTACGGCTCGCTCAACGACTTCCTCGCCCCCGAGCGGCGCGGCGTCGAGTTCATCCACACGCTCAACGGGCCGTGCTCGGTGAAGGATCTCATCGAGTCACTCGGACCGCCACACCCTGAAGTAGACGTGGTGCTCGTGGAGGGCCGAGCGGTGGACTTCACGCACCGGGTCGAGGACGGACAGCGGCTGGCCGTCTACCCCGTCTTCTCCTCCATCGACGTGACGCCGCTGGTGCGCGTAGGGCCCCCTGCCCTGCCTGAGTTGCGCTTCCTGCTCGACGTGGGGCTCGGCCGGCTCGCGGGCCTGCTGCGCATGCTCGGCTTCGACACACTGTGGCGCAACGACTACGCCGACGACGTGCTCGCCCGGCTCTCCCGTGACGAGCAGCGCATCCTGCTCACGCGGGACCTTGGAGTGCTCAAGCGCTCCGAGGTGGTGCACGGGTACTTCCCGCGCGAGACGGACCCCTCGGAGCAGCTCGTGGAGGTGGTGCGGCGCTTCCGGCTCACCGGGCACATGCGCCCCTTCACCCGGTGCATCGCGTGCAACGCGTCCCTGGCCGCGGCCTCGCCCGAGGAAGTGCGAGACCGGGTACCCGAACGCGTGCATGCCACGTTCACCCGCTTCCAGCAGTGCCCCGAGTGCAAGCGCGTGTTCTGGGCCGGCTCGCACCACACGCGCATGCAGGTCATCATCGACAAGCTGCGCGAGTTGGAGCAGCACCCGTAGGCCGCAGGGACAACGAATGCGGTGGAACGTCGCGTCTAAGGCCATGCAGCCGCAACTGAAGCCGCAGCGTGGGCGTTCAAGAACATCGCCACTGAGGCAAACACGTTCCCTAAGTGCAACTTCCATGCGTGCCGTGATGGGGCTCCTTGACTACATCCAGATTGCTTGCCCGAGGATGTTACGGATCCTACTCACCATGGCGGAGCCAATCTTTGGGAGCTCATCAAGAGTCTTATCATCCGCTTCGGCAAGATCTCCCACGGTGTGAATGCCAGCATTGGTCAGAATCTGGATCTTTTGTTCTGTAAGGCCATATGGGTACGCGGGGGACTTCTTGAGCTTCTCAATTGGCTCGTTGAAAATAGCAAGATCGGCCGATTCCGGCAGGGTTGGCAGTGTGACTGCAGCGAGCTTACTCGCCTTATTATACTGAACGGCCTCTTCTCGGGTCGGCAAGGTCCACCGATCGAAGAGTTCTTTGGTCAGGCGTGCTCCCGGAGTATGCTCATGCAGAGTGCAGAGGTTGAGAGCGTAGCGCGCGCCGCGGCCTCCTGACTTCATCGCACGAGACGCCTCACGTTTTGAAATGAAACCGGCGTACTCCAGAATCTGGAGCGGCTTTGCCAGCCTTTCGTCCACCTCTCGATGGATTATTATGTCCCTTGGGTTTTTAGGCTTCTGACCGCAATCTTCGAAGACCGGCTCGGCGATTTGTCGGGCCACATCCACCATCGGCTCATACTTACCGAGCTTCGGCTTGATCTCCTCAAGCAGAGGCCAATAGTAGTTGCTCGCCAAATGGAGCAACGATTGGCCGAGTTCAGTTATCCCGATAGTTCCATCTGCGCAGATTGCCTTCAACGCGTTGCAGGCGAACACAAAACCTCGCATATTCCCCAGAACTGACTGAGCGAGGAAGCTCGCAACTGCTTGCTTTGTTAGCCCAGGCCGGAAAACACCCTCTCCGAACGCATCGGGATAGCGGACGGTCATCACCTCAAGGAAGGTCTCCCCGAAGCCAGGAAGTTCTTCGCTTCGAAGGAGATCGATGACAGTCGCATCGTTGTAAACGTCGAAGCGGGTTCCGAACCGCGTCACACCAGGGTAGATAGCAGCTTTGCAGGAGACTGTGCTGCTTGAGAGGGTCCGGTAAATATCGAAGAACTCTTCAAGAGAGGCTTCCCGACCAAGGTGGGCAGCATCATCGAAGAAGAGCACGATGCGCTTGCCGAGCGAACTCGCCAGCTTCGCCAGTGCGTACTGGACCGAACTGACATCAGGAGACGGATCAAAACCGTCCGCCCGTTCGCCAAGACTACCCTGTACGTGCCTGATGATGATGTCGCAAAGGATTCGCTCGTACGCTTCGCCTGTGCTCTTCAGAAGCGGCGCGTTGCGAAGACTCATGTAAATGCCCACCGCAGTCGCGTCAGGCTTGAACGGGTCGAGTTGTCGCGATGCCGCGATCATGAAAGCACTCTTGCCGGTGCCACGCCCTCCACGGAGCAGCACTGGTCCATGGGCAACAAGCGTGAGGAGAACGCGCTGATCGTTCCGAGTTGAGAACTTGTGAAGGTCGTCGAACAAATCGGGCGCACAGTCCTCGGCAGCCAGAATCAACTCTGCTTGGGTTTCAGACTCCTGGCTCATTTCATCACCTCAATGGTTTCAATTCGGTTAAAGGCTGCTAGTGCATCGTCGGGCTTCAGCGAGAACGACGCGTGCGCGATAAAGTGCGAAATCAGCCCGAGATCAGCAACCATGTGAACGGTGCGCAAGACAAGGTCTACGACGGTGTTCCGGTCATAAAGTGCGCCGGGCGGCATCACGAACTCGTGATGAATTCCCTTCGAAAGCGACGAATAGAGGCGCCCAATCTCATCTCGTTTCCGAGAAATGAAGGCCTCTGCATCAATGGCGGCGAGCTCTGCGAGCCAAGCACCACCTCCTTTAGCGCTCCCAAGCATACGTTGGATCGCTGGCCGCCAGATGAGATGGTCGTAGTAATCGCCAAAGAGGGCTTTAGTCACCTTCTCGTATTCCAACTCCTCTCCCCATAGGTTCGACACCTTCTTCGCGAGGACATCACCCTGCCAACGCATAGATGCTTTCCAGGGGATCGCTGTATCGTACTTGGCCTGCGCCTGAACTTGGCGAATGACCAGAACACGGAGCGGATCGAGCCGACCGATCAAGGCCGTTGCCGACAGTTCAAGCAATGAGCGCCCGAGGAAAGGGCCGAGCAGCGAAATGCGCCGGGCCTCTTGCTCGCCAAGCCAGGCGAGTTGCTCCATGAGATAATCCATAGACCCCTGAACGTGGGTAAGAATATCTCCCAGTTCTGAGCCGCCATCTGCGGCCCCCGTGGGATTACCACAGGTCAATATACTCAGATCGTTAGGCAAGTGTGCACCCATACCACCATGACAAAAGAGATGAAACCCGAGTTGGGCCCTCAGTTCGTGCGCAGAAATTGGAACTCGAGGTTATAAGCATTTTCAGCTCAGCGCCTGCTGGCACTTCTCACAGACGGTTGCGCCCGACGCGACCTGCTCGGAGTAGGTCCAGCAGCGCGGGCACTTCTCGCCCTTCGCTGGCAGCACCTCTGCCTTCACGTCCTCGCCCAGCGCCTGCGCCACGTTCAGCGCCTGCGCCTTCTCCCCCGCCGCGTCCGCCAGCTCCACCTGGCTCACGATGAGCAGCGCCGGCAGCTCCGCCTCATTGGCCTTCAGGAACTCCCGCGCCTTGCCGCTCGCGCTCAGCACCACTCGCGCCTCCAGCGACGAGCCAATCATCTTGTCCCGGCGCGCCGCCTCCAGCAGGCCCTGCACCGCGCTGCGCACTGCGAAGAGCTTCTCGTACCGCTCCGCCAGCGCCGCATCCACCTTCACCGCCGGCTCCGGGAAGTCCGTCAGGTACACGCTGTCCGCCTTCTTCCCCGGCAGGTACTGCCACGCCTCCTCCGCCGTGAAGCTCATCACCGGCGCGAGGAGCTGCAGCAGCACCGTCGCCACCTCGTGTAGCACCGTCTGCGCGCTGCGCCGCCCGGGGCCCGTCGCCTTCGTCGTGTACAGCCGGTCCTTCAGGATGTCGAAGTACACCGCCGACAGGTCACCCGCGCAGAAGTCCACCACCGTCGCGTACACCAGGTGGAACTCGTACGCCTCGTACGCTTTGCGCACCCGCGCCACCACCTCCGCCAGCCGGCCCCTCGCCCACGTGTCCAGCGGCAGCAGCGCGTCTGCCTTCACCGCGTCCTTCGCCGGGTCGAAGTCATACAGGTTGCTCAGCGCGTACCGGATGGTGTTGCGAATCTTCCGGTAGCCCTCGGAGAGGCCCTTGAGAATCTGGTCCGACAGGCGCACGTCGTTGCGGTAGTCGCTCGAGGCCACCCACAGCCGCAGCACCTCGGCGCCGTACTGCTGGATGATCTTCTCCGGGGCCACCACGTTGCCGCGGCTCTTCGACATCTTCTCGCCCGCCCCGTCCACCACGAAGCCGTGCGTCAGGCACGCCTTGTAGGGCGACACGTCGCGCGTCCCCACCGACACCAGGATGGACGAGTGGAACCAACCCCGGTGCTGGTCGCTGCCCTCGAGGAACAGGTCCGCCGGAATCCGCTGCCGCCGCTCCGACACCGCGCTGAACGCGCACGCCGAGTCGAACCACACATCCAGGATGTCCGTCTCGCGGCGGAACTCGGTCTTGCCGCACTTCTGGCACGCATAGCCCGAGGGGAGGAACTCCCTCACCGGCGTGCGGTACCACACGCCCGCGCCCTCCTTCTCCACCGCCTCGGCCACCTTCCCCATCAACTCCGGGGAGATGACCGCCTCCTCGCAGCCCTCGCAGTACGCGATGGGGATGGGCACGCCCCACGTCCGCTGGCGGCTGATGCACCAGTCTGGACGCGTCTCCAGCATGCCCCGGATGCGGCTGTGCCCCCACGAGGGCACCCACTGCACCCGGTCCACCTCGTCCAGCACCTGCTGGCGGAACGTCTTCCCTCCCGCGAGCGGCTTGTCCAGCGGGATGAACCACTGGTACGTCGCGCTCAGAATCACCGGGTTGTGGCAGCGCCAGCAGTGCGGGTAGCTGTGCTCGACCTTGTCTGTCTTGTCGTTGAGCAGCACGCCCTTGTCGGCCAGCGCGTCGATGATGACCGCGTTGGCCTCGAAGACCTTCTTGCCCGCCAGCCACTCGCCCACGCTCTCGTCATAGCGGCCGTCGTGGCGCACCGGGTTGTAGATGTCGAGCCCGTACTTCAAGCCGACCTCGTAGTCCTCCTGGCCATGCCCGGGCGCCGTGTGCACCAGGCCCGTACCGGCCTCGAGCGTCACGTGCTCGCCCAGGAGGATGCGGCCCTGCCGCTCGTAGAAGAAGTGCTGGTAGGTGCAGCCCTCCAGCTCGTCACCGCGCGCGTAGGCGATGATTCGCTCGGGGTCCACCAGCGCCGCCGCCGACACCTCACCGCCCGGCAGCTTCACGTTCTTCACCGCCAGCTCGTCCGCCTTCACCTCGGCCAGCACCTTGGGCAGCAGGTCCTTGGCCACGCAGATGACGCGATCGCCGAGCGCGTAGAACACGTACTCGTACTCGGCGTTCAGCGCGATGGCCAGGTTGGCCGGCAGCGTCCAGGGCGTCGTGGTCCAGATGACGAAGGAGACGTTCTTCCCCTTCAGCGCCGGCACCTTCTCGTACACCTCGGGACCCGCGGGGAAGGCCACGTACACCGAGGGGCTCGCGTGCTCCTCGTACTCCACCTCGGCCTCGGCCAGCGCCGTCTGGTCGTAGACGCAGAAGTACACCGGCTTCTTGCGCCGGTAGAGCATGCCCCGCTTCGCGAAGGTGGCCAGCTCGCGGATTTCCTGCGCCTCGTAGGAGAAGTCGAGCGTGCGGTACGGGTGCTCCCAGTCCCCCAGGATGCCCAGACGCTTGAACTCGGTGCGCTGGATGTCGATGAACTCCATCGCATACGCGCGGCACTGCTCCAGGAAGGCCTCCCGGTCCAGCGTGCGCTTGTCGATCTTCTTGTCCTTCAGCCGCTTCTCGACGGCCTGCTCAATGGGCAGACCGTGGGTGTCCCAGCCGGGGATGTAGTCGCACCGGCGGCCCGCGAGGTTGCGGTACTTCACCACGATGTCCTTGAGGACCTTGTTCAGCGCGTGGCCCGCGTGGATGTGCCCGTTGGCGTAGGGGGGCCCGTCCGTCAGCACGAAAGGCTCCGCGCCCTGACGCCGCTCGAGAATCTTCCCCCAAATGCCCTTCTCCGCCCACCAGCCGAGCATCTTCGGCTCCAGCTGGGCCAGGTTCCCCTTCATGGGGAAATCCGTCTTCGGGAGATTGACTGAGTCTTTGTAGTCCTTCGGGGGTACGCCGGTGTCGCTCATGGCCTCTGGCCGTAACACGCGCCTCCGGCCGCTTCAATTCCAGTCAGGCGGTTCAGCGCTTGTCCGCGCCGGCCTTTGGGCTGGTCGACCGGGGACCTTCCCGCACGGCGGGCTGCAGCGCGTCCTCGACGACGGTGCGGCGCAGGACGATCACCGCCACCCGGCCCACCTTGACCGGGCGCACCGACACACGCAGCTCCTCCGAGCCCTTGCGCCACGTTCCGCTGGAGTTGGAGTCCTCGGAGTAACCCGCCGAGCCGAGCGCCGACACGTAGAAGGCCTGGACCTTCTCCGGTTCCGCATTGGCCAGGTACGTCATCGTGCGCGCGCCCTCCATCTCGCTCTGCATCAGATCCGTCCCGCCGGGGAAGACGGGAGCGAAGGCGGACTGCTCGCGCCGGGCCATTCCGAGGTTGGCCTCGCCCAGCACCACGGTGGTGGTGCCGTCCGGGTTGGGCTGCAACACGAAGGTGTAGGAGATGAGCCGCTCCGTATCCAGCGCGGTGAGCTGAGGCTCCGCGAGCCACTGGGTGCGGTGTTTATCCGGGGGAATGTAGAAGCCCGCGGCCTCGAAGGTGCGCACCAGGTGCTGGAGGATGACCTGGGGCTTCTCCGCGCTCTTCACCGAGCGCAGCTTCACCGGGATGCCGTCGGCCCGCATCACTCCCGGCACCTCCACCGACTCCAGCACCCGAGGCACGTCCCAGGTGAAGCCCGACTGCTGCGCGGACGCGACGCCCGCGGCCCACAACACCGCCAGGAGCAGCAGGCCTGTCCGAGCGCTCACTCGCATGCGTTCCCCAGGAAGCACGGCTGACGCCGCCCATAGGCCTTGTCGTACTCCGGGCTGCGGCTCTTCTTGCCCGGCGTCGTCCGCCAGTCGTTCGGATCGCTATCGCCGCCGGGCCCATTCTCCTGGAAGTCGCTCTCCTCACCTCGGAAGCTCATGAAGAACTTGCCCGGGTCAATGGGGGCCTCATCCACGATGGTCTTCGCCAGCTTCTCCGCTTTGCCGGACACCGTGTTGTGCTTGTCGTAAACCACCTTCGCGGACTTGAAGTAGGCCTCGTTAGCGCAACCATCCATCCCCAGATGGCACTCCTTGGACTCCGCCTCGCTGGAGAGCCCCCAATCATCGAGGAGGATGCCAAAGCCCCCTTCGCACTGGCCCCCCTTCGCGCGGCCCAGGCCGCACACGGGGATGACGGCCCCGGTGTAGTGCGGCACACCGAAGAAGGCCCCTTGCCCCTTGTCCAGGAAGCTGCGGGTGAACGCCTTCACAGGGGAGAGCTCCGCCCGGGCGTTGCAGCGCATCCCTCCCACGTTCTTGTAGACTTGGTCCTGGGTGGACTCGGACGGCTCGAAGGCGATGCCTCCCGCCTCGCTACACGTGACGTTCAGGCCCTCGGCCGAGGTGAAGAGCTGGGCCAGCTTCGCCTGCCCCTGCTTCGAGGTGCGGCCGTCGAAGTCCTTGTAGCGCTCGGTGGCGTTCTTGCCCGGCGTGTTCGAGCTGATGAGCTGGGTGAGGTGGTCGAAGTTCTTCGGCAGCTCGTGCATCTGCGCGCTGGTGGTATCCCACAAGGCGCTGGTGGCCGCCTCCTGCACCTTGAGGGACAGGTAGCCAATCTCGGCGAAGTGGATGCCGAAGATGAGCACGGTGACGAAGACGAGCAGCCCGAGCGCCAGCTCCGTGGTGCTCTGGCCGCGCGGTGAAGCCCTACCGTGGAGCCTTACCATCCCTCGTACCCCTTCTTCTTGAGCGCCTCGTAGGCCTCGGCGGTAAAGGGCGCGACGGCCTGCAGCGCCGCCTGCACATCCTCGTTCTTGCCCTGCTCATCCACGTGGGCCGACACGAGCGTGGCCCGCCAGAAGGGGTTGAGGAAGTTGGGCGGCTCGCGCCAGTGGGGGCCCGCGCGCTTGTAGTAGGTGATGCCCGCGGAGAGCGCCGTGGCCTTGGAGATGTCCGTGCCGCCGTTGACCTCGGACAGCTTGATGCCGCTGTTGTCGAACTCGACCGCCTCCCGGCTCGGGGAGAAGCGGAAGCGGAAGAAGAGGTTCCACGGGTCCGCGCGCTTGGGTGGGCGCTTCCCGTAGTCACGCTGGATGACGGCGTAGTTCTTGGGCTGACCCCAGTTGTCCGTATCCCTCGTCACCAGGTTGTAGTTGTAGTCCATGTGCGACGGCCACATGCCAGGGCACTGCGTGCACTCGCCCATGGTGTGGTGCTGGGCGTCCTCGTCGCCGCCTCCGGTCCACTGGTGCTGATCCGAGGAATCCCCCTCATGGTTGCTACGCACGTGCGACTCGGCAGAACCCGTCCCCAAGCTCGATCTCGGGCACGGCGAGTCGCCCCGGTTGAATTGGATGCGCACGTTACCGTGATCGTCCGCCCAGACCTCGGTGGCGTCGATGGGGTTCGCGGCGTGCGTCTTCTTCCCCTCGGCCGGGAAATAGCCACTGCCCTCGTTGGAGACACCCATGACACGGTCCTCATCAGGCAGGAGGGTCTGCAACTTCCGCTTGATGGGATCACCCGCCCCGCGACGGGTGACGAAGGGGTAACCGCGGCTGCCCATGGCGGCATCGACGAAGTGCAGCTTCCTGCCCGCGTTACGGCGGGAGCAGGCGGCGCCCTCGCCATCACAGCCCCAACCGCCTTCGAGCTCCCGCTTGTTGACCTTGCTCACCTGCGCCACGAATTCCTCGCCGAACCGGGAGCCCGCCTGGGCCTCCTCGACGATCTTCTTCGCGAGCCCCGCGTCGATGACGCGCTCGGTGAGCTTCGTGTAGACGTCTTGCTGCTCCTTCGAGATGGAGGAGATCTGCAGCCCCTTGGCCTCTTCACCCGCGTCCTTGTCCGGGCCCTCCCAGTCCCCCTTGAGGTCGCGCTCCTTGTCCTGCAAGTCCTTCTGCGTCTCGGCGATGTCCAGAAGGGCCTTGGTGGCACACTTGCAGAGCGCGGGATTGCTCGTGCAGCTCGAGAGCAGCGCCACGTAGGGCAGGGAGGCCATGTTGTAGGCCTCGACCGCGCCGTGGATGGAGCCCCGGTAATAGCCGCTCCAGGAGATGAGGCTCTCCACGCCCGTCATCGCCACCATGTGCCCCATCAGCGCGCGGTTCATCAGCGAGATGGAGTTGAAGGCGCGCGCGGTGGCCACCGCGTTGGAGTAGGCGGCGGCATCCGCCATCGTCTGCAGCTCCATCTTCTCCTTCACCTTCATGCCGATGGAGAGCGTCATCATCACCATCAACACCAGCAGCAGCAGGGTGAGCGCGAACACCACCAGCGTCTGGCCACGGCGTTTCATCACAGCCCCTCCGGAGCGGGCGCACAGTTCTGCTGCTCGAAGAACGCCTTGCGCACGGGCGTCATCATCCGCATGCCGTAGGTGGCCTGGATGGGGAACACGTACTGGCGGGAGTTGACCCGGGAGAGCAGCTCGTCCCGGATGAGCGGGTCCAGGTTCACAACGGTCCCGGGCTCTTGCTTCCAGCCCGCCTTCACATCCGCCGGCATCAGCGGGTTGACGGCGTCGTAGTTCTTCAACCCCATGTGGGCCAGGGTCATCCGGCTGATGACCCAGTCCGCGAAGGGGATGCGCAGCCGGTACCAATAAATGAGGCGCACCTCCAGGCGCATGGCCTCCGAGCCGTCTCCCTTGGGGAGATCGAACTCGGGGTCCTCCTGTCCGGCGAACGCCAGAGCCGCGCCCCGGGGAGACTCGCGTACCAGCCAGAAGATGGGCCCGTCATGTCTGACGTCGAACCCGCGCTTGGGCACGTACTTGGGATCTGGCTGGGCGGGATTGGAGCCGATGCGCGCCGCCCAGGCCTCGGCCAGCTTCTCCGCTGGATTGCCACCCCCATTCCCCAGGTAGGGCGTCACGCTGGGCAGCAACCCGGCCAGGGCCGCATGCACCATGGGCACGCAGTTGCCGTGGTTGCGGCTGCCAGCCCGCACCGCCTCGAAGGCCGCGTACTCGGCGATGATGCGGCCCTGCAACATCATGAAGAGCTGCAGCGTCCCCAGCACCAGGAAGATGACCAGCGGCAGCGTCAACGCCGCTTCCACGGACGCCTGACCGGATTCACGTCCCTGGAGGGGGCAGTCCTCGGTACTCACCTGGGGGGGGCAGTCCTCGGTACTCATATCGGTGCGCTTCTCCCACTCCACCCGGGGCCTTCCCATCGGTCAACTGGACGGATGCTGGACGGACGCCGCTCGCCCGGTTGCCTCCCCCCCTCGGCCGACACATTGCATCAGCGCGGCTTCATGCCCTTTGCATCCAACTGGTACTTCTTCACCAAACGCTCAATGGACTTGCGGTGAAGGCCACTCTCACGCGCTGCGCGGGAGAGGTTGCCCTCACAGCGGGTGAGAACGCTGGTGATGTATTCTCGTTCGAAGTTCTCCAAGAGTTGCTCCTTGGCGTCCTTAAAGGTGAGGTGCTCGTTGAAGGGCAGCGGCCCCTCGCGCGCCTGGCCCCGGACGCGAGGCGGCAGGTGCTCGGGCAACACCTCCTCGCCCTCGCTGAAGGCGAGCACGTGGGAGAGAACGTTCACCAGCTCGCGCACGTTGCCCGGCCACCCGTAGGCCATCAACAACGACAGGGCCTCGGGGGAAATCCACTTGCGGCCGTGCCGCGCCAGCACCTCCGAGTCCGCCAGCAACCGCTTGAGGATCAGGGGAATGTCCTCGCGGCGCTCGCGCAGGGGCGGCAGCTGGAGGTTGATGACGGAGAGGCGGAAGAAGAGGTCCTCGCGGAAGTTGCCCGCCGCTATCTCCTTCTGCAGGTCGCGGTTGGTGGCGGCAATCACTCGGCAGTCCACCTCCACGATGTCGTTGCCGCCCACGCGCCGCACCTCGCGGTTCTCCAGCACGCGCAGAAGCTTGGGCTGCAGGTCCAACCGCAGCTCGCCCAGCTCGTCCAGGAAGATGGTGCCCCCGTGCGCCCGCTCGAAGGCCCCCGGCCGCGCCGTCGTGGCCCCCGTGAAGGCCCCCTTCTCGTGGCCGAACAGCTCGCTCTCAATGAGGTTGGGCGGAATGGCGCCGCAGTCCAGCACCACCATGGGCCCCTTCTTGCGGCCACTCAGCTCGTGGATGGCCCGCGCCACCAGCTCCTTCCCCGAGCCCGTCTCCCCGCCAATGATGACGGAGATGTCCATGGGGGCGATCTTCTTGATGAGCGCGAACACCTGCCGCATCTTCACGCTCTGTCCCACCAGCCCGCACAACTCGCCCTCGCGATCCGGCTCAACGGACACCTCCTCGTCGATAGGGGCGAAGGCGAGCGTCGAGGAGCCGGCGCGGATCTGCGAGCCGCTGGAGAGGTAGGCGCGCTCGATGCGCCGGCCATCCAGGAAGGTGCCATTGGTGGAGTTGAGGTCCACCAGGAGCCAGCCCCGCTCGGTGTTGATGATTTCGAAGTGGTGGCGGCTGGCGGTGCGATCCTCCGCGAGCACCAGGTCGTTGGTGGGGTGGGCCCCACAGCGCAGGCGCTCCTTGTCGGACACCAGGGACTTGCCGTCATCCGGGCCGGCCGTCACCTGGATGCGACACTTGCGCAGCTTGAGCGTGGCGCGTGTCTCCAGCACCAGGACCTCGGTGCCGGAGCCTGCTCCACCGTCGGGAGGTGCGACGATGGAGTCGAGACCGTTCTCCCCCGGATTGGTGAGGATGTCGTCCGGGTGCGGTTCATGAGGACTCATCATTATGGGATGATAACAAACACCACGGACACGGCCCGTCCCTGGCCGTGCTAGGGTCGAACCTCTTCCATGCCCGCCAAGAAGGTCTCGTCCAAGAAGGCGCCTACCAGGGCCCGCCCGGAAGCCCCCGCGCGTCCCGTCGAGCCGAGGCCGTCCGACACCCCGCCCCCAGAGGCCCCCCGCCGCCCTCGGCTCAAGAAGACGGTGGTCATCCTCTCGCGCAAGCGGTCCCTGTACTCCACCCGGCGGATGGTGGAGGCCATCAAACAGCGTGGCCACCGGCCGTTGGTGCTGGACACCCTGCGCTGCACCATGGTGCTCGCCCCGGGCCAGCCGCGGATGCTCTACCGCGGGGTGGACATCAAGGGCGTGGACGTGGTGATTCCGCGCATTGGCGCCTCCATCACCGGCTACGGCCTGGCGGTGGTGAACCACTTCGAGATGATGGGCGTGCCGGTGCTCAATGGCGCCGGGCCCATCTCCCAGAGCCGCGACAAGCTACGGGCGCTCCAGCTGCTGTGCCGAAGCGGGCTGGACGTGCCCCGGACGGTGATGGCGCATGACCGCAGCAATGTGCGCAAGCTCGTGGAGGAGGTGGGCGGGCTGCCGGTCATCATCAAGCTGCTGCGCGGCACGCAGGGTGTGGGGGTGATGATCGCCCACTCGCTCCAGGAGCTGCAGACCATCGTCAACACCTTCTGGGACCTGGGGCAGGAGGTGGTGCTCCAGGAGTTCGTGGCCGAGAGCAAGGGCCGGGACGTGCGCGCCCTGGTGGTGGGCGACAAGGTGGTAGGCGCCATGCGGCGGCGGGCCAAGAAGGGCGAGTTCCGCTCCAACATCCACCGCGGCGGCGAGGGCCACCCCGTGGAGCTGTCCCCCGCATATATAGACGTGGCGGTGCGAGCCGCGCGCCTGCTCGGGTTGGAGATCGCCGGTGTGGACATGCTCGAGGGACGCGCGGGGCCCCGGCTGATGGAGCTCAACTCCAGCCCGGGCTTCGAGGGCCTGGAGAAGGCGACCGGGCAGGACATCGCCGGAGCGATGATGGACCACGCGCTCGCCTTCGCCAGCGCCCGCACAGCCGCCTACTCGCGTCCGACGCTCTAACGCAGGGCGGCACCGCACGCGGGGCAGGCGGGCGGACGAGCCTCTTGCTCGGCCCTCTTGGGAATGGGCACGTCCGCGAAGTGTCGGAGGGGATTGGCAGTGGGAGTGCGGCCTTCGTAATCTGTGGGGGCTCGCACATGAAGCCCCTGTCCAAGCCGCTGCAGATCACCATCTACCAGGATGTGTTGTGCTCCTGGTGCTATCTGGCCGACCTGCGGCTGGAGTCCCTCAAGCATGAGTTCGGAGACATCCTCCGCTGGCGCGTGCGCCCCTACCCACTGCGGCTGCATGACAAGCGGCCCACGGAGAAAGAGCTGCGAGGGCTGACGGAGGAGGTGCAGCGGGCCCAGCAGGAGCCAGAGCCGGTGGCGAAGCTGCTGTCGACGGAGCTGTGGCAGGGCGGAGATGCGCCCCGCTCCAGCATCCCGGCGCTGGCGGCGCTCGAGGCGGCGCGGCTGCAAGGCCCCACGGCGAGGGCGTACCTTGCGCGCGCCATGCAGCACGCGGCGCTGGAGCAAGGCGTCAACGTGACGCGCACAGACGTCATCTTCGAGCTGGCCAGCCGCGTGGGCCTGGACATGGGCCCCTTCTCGGCGGCGTACCAGTCGCAGAACACGCGCAAGCTCATCCTCGACGAGCACCAGCTGGCCGCCAGCCGGGGCGTGCGCGGGGTGCCCACGCTCGTCATCGCCGGCCGGTGGATGGTGTGCGGCCTGCGCGAGGTGTCCGAGTACCGCGAGCACATCCTCACCTGCCTTGGCAAACTGCACACCCCGCGCTCCGGCTCGTCTGAGCGCATGGTGCACTAGGCACCGACCTCCGAGGCGTCACGGGCGGGGAACGGGGTGTTGAATATTCCTCCGACCCGCCCGTCTGCATCCCTGTCGTCGCCATGATGAAATGGGCGGGCCGGCTTCGGCTCCGGCCCCGGAGAACCTCCATGCGTCGCCTTCTCGTTCTCACAGTCCCGACTGCCCTGTTGATGGGAAGCGGCTGTGTTGCCCACTACCACCAACCCGGCCACTACTCCTCGACCATCTCCACCGAGTACCACTACTCGGGAGCGCACCCCGACCCGTACGGCGGCTGGTGCACGGAGCAGTACGGCCACGTCCATGGCTACACGCCCGAGGACATCGACGCCTACACGTACGCGGACAATGTGTACGTCTACCGGGGCCCGCGCGTGGTCTGGTACCTCGACTACCACCCCCTGCCGGACGGCGGCTCCTGCTACATGCACGGGCGCCACAACCACGACTACTTCCCGCACACGTACTCGGGCAGCACGTACCGCTGGGATCGCGGCCGCTCGGTGTACGTCTACAACAACTACCGGCCGCCCCCGCCGCCGCGCTCCTCCGGTGGCTGGGGGGATAACTCGCACGACGCCTCGCCCGTGGGCGGTGGTCGCCCGAACCGGCCTCCGGCCTCGCATGGCGGTGGCTGGGGTGACAACTCCAGCCGGCCTCCGCCTCCTCCGGGCTCCGGCTACGGCAACCGGCCTCCGACGAGCGGTGGCGGCTGGGGCACCCCCAATCCTCCTCCTCCAGGCACGGGTACCGGCAGCCGGCCTCCGACGAGCGGTGGTGGCTGGGGCAACCCGAATCCTCCTCCGGGCACGGGCACCGGCAGCCCGCCTCCGACGAGTGGTGGTGGCTGGGGCAACCCGAATCCTCCGTCCAACCCGGGCGGTGGCAATGGCAATCCGGGTGGCCCGAACACGAACCCGCCCGGAAAGCCCGGCGGTGGCTGGGGCAACGGCGGCACCACGCCTCCTGCGGGCAACCCCGGCCGCGGCCCTGACCGGGACCGTGACGACGACAAGCCGTCTCGGGGTGGTGGCTGGGGCAACAGTGGCGGCAACAGCGGCGGCGGCAACGACACGCCCCCGCCTCCACGCGGTAATGGCGGCGGTTGGGGCAGCGGTGGCGGCAACAGCGGTGGCGGCAGCGACACGCCTCCTCCGCGCGGCAACAGCGGCGGCGGCCGTGGTGGCGGCTGGGGCAGCGGTGGCAGCAACAGCGGTGGTGGCAGCGACACGCCACCTCCTCCGCGCGGCAGCAGCGGCGGTGGCGGCAATGGTGGCGGCTGGGGCAGCGGTGGCGGCAACAGCGGTGGCGGCAACAGCGGAAATGGCGGCGGTAACGGCAATGGCTGGGGCCGTCGCAAGTAAGTCGTAACGTTCAGCAGGCCATCATCCGAGGGCCGCTCTCTTCCTCTCGCGAGGCAGGGGCGGCCCTCTGTGTTTTCCACCTGTGAGCACTCGGAAGGCGGACTGTTTCGTTGCCCACGGGACGTCTGGGACCCGGGATGGATTGCCGACCCACGGAAGCGTGAAGAGCTTGGCACGCAGTCATGAAGCGTCCGAGTCTCATCCTTTGCTGCGCTCTCTTTGGGATGGCCCCAACCGCCTGTGGCCCGGGTACAGACCCGGATCCCGGTGTTGATCGCAGTGACAGTACGAAGGTGGACCTCGACCACCTGACCATCACCGTCTCCGGCCGTGCCGAGGTCTTCCCTGAGGCCGCTCGCCTGCTCGAAGCCCAGGGCCAAGCGGTCCCCACGCTCGAAGGGGTCGCCCTCACCATCGAGGAGCCCCTGCGCGTCGGCGTGAGTGACGCGGAGTCTGTTTTTGGCCAGGGCAGCATCGGCTCCGACGGCGGGTTCTCCGTGGCCGACGTGCCCGTGCGCAACATCCACCTGAGCCTCGCCGCCAGCCTCGAGCATGAGGGCTTCGTGCGCAGCTCCAGCGTCGTCTTCGACACCGCCTTCACCCGCACCCGGCCGCGCACCGACATCATCGGAGCCGAGGCCTGGGCGCTGCCCAACACCTTCCACGACGCCCTGACTCGCGCCGTCGGCGAGATGGGGATCCGCACCCACACGGAAGACCGGGCCCGCACGCTGCGCGATGCCGGCTTCGTCCTCGGCCGCGTCGTGGATGCGTCCGGCGCTCCCGTCGCGGGCGCTCGCGTCGTGCTGGAGCCCGGAGAGCTCGCCCACCGCATCTACTACCCCGCCCCGGACTTCCAGAGCGCCAGCCAGGACGCCACCAGCGCCACCGGCCTCTTCATCTACGTGCACTCCGGCGCGGCGGCGGAGACCTTCACCCTGTCCATCCAGGACAGCCAGGACTACCTGCCCCGCAACGCGGGAGCCATTCCGGGCAGGGGGCTCGTCCTCACCCTGTTCCCGGGCAGCACCCCTCCGTAGGTCCCCTTCAGGGCAGCGAAACCCGGGCAGACTGCGCAGGAGACCCTCCGGGCGCAGTTGTCCGACTGTCGGACAAGTTGGAGAAAAGTGTGGCCGGAGGTCGAAATCCACGCCGATCCAATCTCAATCCCCGCTCTGCCGCGGCCTCGGCCCTCGCAGCATCCTCCGGGTAGCTCAAACACCCGCCCGTAACCGGGCGGCGGAGGATCTCATGCACGCGAATGAAGCGATGGCGCACAAGTTCGGGGCCCAGCGGGCCGCCGTGTACGATGCCCAGTCGACGGCCTACATCGCTGGCTACCAGGCAATGCACGAGCTGAGCGCCGCGGCGATGACAACGGCCCTGGCGGGACGAGACGTGGCCTCGGTGCTGTGCGTGGGCGTGGGGACGGGGCAAGACGTGCTCCCCTACGCTCGATATGGAGCGCCGGGCTGGCGCTTCACGGGCGTGGATCCGTCCGCGGACATGCTGGCCGTCGCCGAGAAGCGGCTGGCCGCCGCGGGCCTCCTGGAGCGCACGCGGCTGCTGACCGGTCACCTGCGAGACCTTCCGCCGGAGCCCCTGTTCGATGGGGCGGAGATGATTGGCGTCCTCCACCACGTGGATGAAGAGGAGGACCGTCTGGCATTGCTGCGTGAGGTGACGCGGCGGCTCAAGCCCGGGGCGCCCTGCATCATTGGAGGACGGGTGGGCGCGGATCCGGTGCTCCAGGCGGTGGAGGCGGAGGTGTGCCGGGCGAACGGCGGTTCGCCCGAGGTCCTGGAGCTCCGACGCAAGGCGCGCGCGTCCCTCCGGCCTCCTGAGTCCGAGGCCGCGCTGTTCGAGCTGCTCGGCCGGGCCGGGCTCGGCTCGCCGCGCCTGCTCTTCGCCTCGTTGGACTTCAAGGCCTTCCTCACGCGCCGGGACTGACGCGGCGCGGAGGTGTCGCTACGCCTGGGCGTACGCCTCCTCGAGGCGCGCGATGTTGAACTTCTTCATGGTCAGCATGGCCTGCATCACGCGCTGCGACCGCTTCGGGTCCTTGTCCTGCATCATCTGGAAGAACCTGGAGGGGACGATCTGCCAGGAGAGACCGAACCTGTCCTTGAGCCAGCCACACTCGACCTCCTGTCCCCCGTTCGCGGTCAGCTTGGACCACAACGTGTCGATCTCCTCCTGCGAGTCGCAGTTCACGAGCAGGGAGATGGCCTCGGTGAACTTGAAGGTCGGGCCGCCGTTCAACGCCTGGAACCGCTGACCCGCGAGCTGAAACTCCACCACCATGACCGACCCCTTGGGGCCCGGTCCCGCGTCACCATGACGAACGACGCTCAGGATCTTCGAATCCTCGAAGAGCGACACATAGAAGTTCGCTGCCTCCTCCGCCTCCTGGTTGAACCACAAGAACGGCGTGATCTTCTGGGGGCTTGCCATGGTCATGCTCCTTCGCGGTGAGGGGTGGACTGCGTTGTGAACTGCGTTTGGAGATACCGGCGCAGGTGGCGCAGCGACTCGGCCGCGACCTCGGGACCCTGCTTCGCCTTGGCGAGGATGAACGCGCCCTGGATGACCGTCTGCATGAACACCCCGAGGCTCTCCGGAGTCCACGGTGCGTCCGGCGCGTAGCGCGCCTTGGCCTCGGCGATGTCCCGCGCCAGCATCGTGGCGTGCGCGCTGAGGTGCTTGTCACAGGTGGCGCGGATCGCCGGATGCGTGTCGTACGCCTCCTGCACCATCATCCCGAGCAGGCACGTGAAGTCCGGTAGCGCACCCCGCAGGAGCGCGATGCGGAAGTCGACGTAGCCGAGCAGTCGCTCGAGCGGATCCTCCGAGCGCTGATAGGGCCCGGAGGCGAACACCTGATCGGCCATCGCCGCGAAGTGGTCGGCCGCCGCGAGCGCGAGCTCTTCCTTGCTCTTGAAGTGGTGAAAGAAGCTCCCCTTGGTGAGGCCCGCCACCGCGCAGACGTCCTCAACTCGGGTCGCCGTGTAGCCCTTGGTCCGGATGACCTGCAGGGCCGCGTCGAGGAACTTCGTCTTGGAGTCGTGAGGAAGAGGCGCGGTGCTCATGAGCATACCAACTGGTTGGTACGCTAGATATACCTACTGGTTGGTATGGCGTCAACCCGGGGGACATCGCCCTCGAGGCGCACCCTGCCCGCACAGCCGCCCGCCTCACCGCAGGCGAAGCGGGCTTCCCTAGAATGTCCCGTAGGTCAGGAGCCCTGGGCCTGCGTCGCTCCCGTGGGGAGCGGGGCCTTGGGCACAAACCAGCGCGGCAGCCAATCCGCGCCCTTCGACTTCGTCAGCTGCGTCTGGCCGCTGCCATCCGCCCGCATCAGGAACAGCTCCACGTCTCCCGTGCGCTCCGACGGAAACACCAGGTACTTCCCATCCGGGCTCCACGCCGGCTGGTCATCCGTGCTCTTCCCATCCGTCAGCGCCACCGGCTCCCCACCCGCCTCCACGTTCGCCACCCAGATGCGCGCCTTCCCGTTCGGCTCCTTCCCCCGCGCCACGAAGGCCAGCTTCTTCCCGTCCGGGCTCCATGCCGGCTCGCGCTCCTCACCCGTCGTCCCGCTCCCCGACACGGACCGGAGCTCCGTCCCGTCCGGCTTCACCACGAACACCCGCATGCGCCCCTCGCGGTCGCTCAGGAATGAAATCCACTTCCCGTCCGGGCTCCAACGCGGCGCCATGTCCTCCCTGTGGAAGGCCGTCAGCCGGCGCACGTCCGACCCATCCGCCTTCATCACGTAGATTTCCGGGTCCCCCTCGCGGCTGGACACGAACGCCACCTGCGTCCCGTCCGGCGACACGCTCGGCTCGAAGTTGCCCTCACGCGCCGTCGCCAGCCGCGTCACCTCCGCGCCCGCGCGCGGCGCCTGCCGCACCACGTCGCTGAAGCCCTGCGCGTCCGACTCGGCCACAAACCAGGAGCCGTCTGGAGCCCAGCTCGGGTTGCGCGCCCGGCCCCGCGGCTCCGTCAACATCACCACCGGGCTCCCATCCAACGGCGCCAGCCGCAGCTGCTCCACGTGCAGCCCGCTGATCTCCGCCGAGGCCACCACCACCAGCGACGCACCATCCGGAGATGGCTCGCCGGTGAATTCATCCTCGGGACCTCGCGTGAGCTGGGACTCCTCGCCCGTGGGCCGCACCAGCCAGACATCCTTCTGCGGTCCCCGCTCCGACACGAAGGCGATGACTCCTGGCATCCCCCGCCGCTCCTGCTCGGTGAGGGGCCCGGAGCCGGATGCTCCGCCGCCACACATGCCCGCCTTGCATCCAGCCCCGAGCAGGGCGAGCACGGCCAGTCGCCGCGCTCCACCCCGCCACGCCTGCTTCGCGAAGTCCCGAGTCATCACGTCACACCACTACCGCACGCGGATGGCGTCCGCGATGACCACGTAGCCCTCGGGGGCCCACCGGCTGAGCTGCACCTTGTTCCAGCCGGCCGGGAAGCTCCAGGTGCCCAGCGTCTGCCAGGAGCTACCACCCGCCTGCTGGTTCACCTTCACCGTGGCCAGGTTGGTGCCGCTCGCGTTGGTGATGATGAAGGGCGCGGCCGTCGAGCGGTTGGTGCCCGAGGTCCACCATGCGTCGATCGTCTTCGAGCCCGCCGCCGGCATGTAGAAGTAGAAGACCGCCGCGTCCGAGATGGGCTGGGTGCTGGCGTAGTAGTAGCCCGAGCCGTAGTAGCCCGTCGTCGAGGACGAGGACGCCCAGTTGGCCGACACCTCGACGTAGCCCTTGGAGGTGTCGTTGTTGGCCTGGTTGCTGTCGATGATCAACCCCGTGGTGGGGGTGGTGTCACCGCAGTAGGACTTGATCTTGCTGATGTACGTGGACCACGGCCAGTTGGGACCCGGATCCGTGCGGTTGTAGGGCTGCAGGCGGCCGTGCGCCACGATGTGGTAGCTGTCGCGCACCACGGTCCGGTCGCGGGAGATGTCGCACGAGAGCTTCGCCGAGGCGTCGATCTGCCCCGCGGGGAAGGACGCCTGGCTGGCGTAGCCACCGTGCTCGATGCCCACCGAGAAGTTGTTCACCGACGAGCCGTTGAGGCCGCACATCACGCTGCCGTTGAGGCTGCAATCGTAGCTGGCCGCCACGTGCCAGGCGCGGTTGGTCTCGGCCACCAGCTGGGTGATTTCCGAACCTGACTCGTTCACCACGTAGTGCGCGCTGGCTCCGGCGGACGAGTTGGCCAGCCAGCTCCAGCAGCCCGAGTAGCCCCCCTCACAGGTGTGGATGACGATCATCGAGATGTCCGTGCCCGCCGGACGCGCGTTGTAGTTGGGCGAGGCGCGCCAGATGGCGGGCCCGTAGTCCGCGCTCATCGCGTGCCTGCTGGGCGAGGCGTACTGCGCCTGCACCTGCGTGGGCATCAGCGACACCGCCACCGCGCCCCCGGGCGTGCTCGCCACCGCGCCCTTGCGCAGCACGTCATACACCTGGGAGTGGACGTACTGGGCCTGCGCTTCGGCGTGGGTGATGCCACTGAGCTTCACGGCGGCCGGAGCCCACGCGCCCAGGTCCGAGCGGTCCAGCTTCAGCTCGTCGGCGTACGCGGACAGCAGCGCCGCGGCGGCGCGGATGTTCTCCCGCGGCTGGGTGCGCACCGCCTCCTCGGACACGCCCGCCAGGCGCGCGCCCTCGGAGAGCTTCTCACCGCGCAGGGCCATCAGGCCATACGCCGCCGGCATGCCCTCGAACTCCACCTCGCCCTTCACCATCTCCCAGTGCGTCTCAGCGTAGGAAATGGCCTTGAGCAGGTCCGCCGGAACGCGGAACTCGGCGGCGGCCTGGGCGAAGGCGCTGTCCAGCTCATACGGGGTGCGCTCGGCCTCGCGCTGCGCGGGGGTACGCGAGTCCTCGACGGCAGCAGGGGTCTCGGGGGCGGGGGTGGGCTCCTGCGGACCGCAGGCAGCCAACGAGAGCGCGGCGGCCAGCGTGGCCACCATCGGCTTACGGAACGGGTGCATGTCAGCACTCCTCGGGGGGGGAATTAACAACGGAACGAAGCAGTGACTCCGCACTCATTATCGTTTGGAGTCCCGAGAAGATGCCTTTTCCCGGACCACTTGGGAAGCACGAATTTCTTGGAACCCAATCATTCAAGAAAATTATCCTGAAGTGGTCATCCCCCCTGAGGTGACGCGGTCCACGGAGCAGGGCGAGGACCCACCCGCCCCTGCTCCGGGTCAGCGCGTCACGACCTCAGCGCACGCGGATGGCGTCCGCGATGACCACGTAGCCCGACGTGGTCCACCGGCTGAGCTGCACCTTGTTCCAGCCGGCCGGGAAGCTCCAGGTACCGAGCGTGTTCCAGGTGCCACCACCCGTCTGCTGATTCACGCTCACCTTGGCCAGCTGCGTTCCGCTGGCGTTCGTGATGAGGAAGGGCGCCGTGCTGGAACGGTTCGTCCCCGCCGTCCACCAGGCGTCGATCGTCTTCGTCGCCGCGGCCGGCAGGTAGAAGTAGAACGTCGCAGGATCGGACACCGCCGCGGTGGAGGCGGAGTAGTAGCCCGAGCCGTAGTAGCCCGCCGTCGCAGATGCTGACGCCCAGTTCGCCGACACCTCGACGTAGCCCTTGGAGGAGTCGTTGTTGGCGTTGTTGCTGTCGATGATCAGCGGGGGATTGCAGTAGTCCTGCACCTTGCTGATGTACGTGGCCCACGGCCAGTTGGGACCCGGGTCCGTGCGGCTGGCCGGCTGCAAGCGCCCGTGCGCCACGATGTGGTAGCTGTCGGGGACGATCCCCTGGTCCTTGGTGATGTCGCACGTCAGCTTCGCCGAGGCGTCAATCTGCCCGGCCGGGAAGGACGCCTGGCTGGCGTAGCCGCCGTGCTCGATGCCCACCGCGAAGTGGTTCACCGACACGTTCTGCAGGTCGCACATCTTGCTGTCGTTGAGGTTGCAGTCGTACTTGGCGCCCACATGCCAACCGCGATCGGCCTCGCGCACCAGCTGCGAAATCTCCGAGCCGCTCTCGTTCACCACGTAGTGCGCGCTCACACCCGAGGCGGTATCGGTCAGCCAGTTCCAGCAACCCGAGTAGCCGCTCTCACACGTGTGGATGACGACGATCTGCACGTCACCGGTGCTGTCCGTGGGACGAGGGCCGAAGTTGGGAGAGGGGCGCCAGATAGCGGCGGCGTAGTCCGGACCCGTGGCCATCGCGTGCACGCCCGGCGAGGCAAACTGCGCCTGCACCTGCGTGGGCCTCAGCGACACCGCCACCTTGCCCTCGGGCGTGCTCGCCACCGCGCCCTTGCGCAGCACGTCGTACACCTGGTTGTGGATGTACTGCGCCTGCGCTCCGCTGTGCGTGATGCCACTGAGCTTCGCGGCGGCCGGCGCCCACGCGCCCAGGTCCTCGCGCTCCACCTTCAGCTCATCGGCATACGCGGACAGCAGCGCCGCCGCGCCCCGGATGTTGTGCAGCGGCTCGGTGCGCACCGCCTCCTCGGACACGCCCAAGAGGCGCGCCGCGAGCGTCACGTTTCCGCCACGCAGGGCCATCAGGCCGTACGCCGCCGGCATGCCCTCGAACTCCACCTCGCCCTTCACCATCTCCCAGTGCGTCTCGGTGTAGGAGATGGCCTTGAGCAGGTCGGCCGGAACACGGAACTCGGCGGCGGCCTGGGCGAAGGCACTGTCCAGCTCGTACGGGGTGCGCTCGGCCTCGCGCTGCGCGGGGGTGCGCGAGTCCTCGACGGCGGCGGGGGCCTCGGGGGCGGGGATGGGCTCCTGCGGACCACACGCGGCCAGCGAGAGCGCGGCGGCCAGCGTGGCCACCATCGGCTTACGGAACGGGTGCATGCTCAGCACTCCTTGGGGGGGTACGAGGGATGAAGCGACGCCTCCGCTCCTACAAGGGGGCGGGAGCGCACCGGGCATCATGCCTTTTCTTGATGTACATGGAAACTTCGACTGAATATAAAATCAAGAAATACATGGAAATGTTGAAGGTTCGAGCATCCGTCGGCCCGGAGGGTGACCCGGCGAGGGGGCATGTCGTAGGCGACGCGGGGAGCGGGCTGAGTTAGGAGTGGGGCATGCGTCTCTTCGCCATCGGGGACACCCACCTTCCCTCCACACGCAATAAGGACATGCACCGCTTCGGGTGGACGGAGCACCCGCTGCCGCTGCAGCGCGCCTGGGACGAGAAGGTGCGTCCCGAGGACGTGGTGCTGGTGGTGGGAGACATCTCGTGGGCCACGCGGCCCACGGAGGTGCTGGACGATTTGAAGTGGTTGGACGAGCGGCCGGGACGCAAGGTGCTGGTGCGCGGCAACCACGACTATTGGTGGGGAGACTCGGCGTCGAAGCTGCGCAAGCTGCTGGAGCCGTACAAGACGCTGGAGGGCTTCCTGCACAACAGCGCCTTCGTCATTGGGCGGTGGGTCATCGCGGGCACGCGGCTGTGGACGGCGCCCGAGGCCCCGCCGATGCCGGGCGGGGAGATGGGGGACGAGCAGGGGGACGCGGGGTACGTGGAGCGGGAGACGCGACGGCTGATGACGTCCATTGCCGACGCGGAGAAGAAGGAGAAGGAGAGCGCCGAGCCGCTGACGAGGGTGGTCGCGGTGCACTTCCCGCCGATGTACGCGAACGAGAAGCCCACGGCGTTCCTGGGGCCCATCGAGGCGTTCAAGCCGAAGGTGTGCGTGTACGGGCACCTGCACGCAGGAGGCATCCCAGCCGGCTTCACGGGAGAGCGAGCCGGGATTCGCTACGTGCTGGCCTCGTGCGATGCGGCGGGCTTCTCGCCGATGCTGCTCGACGAGTAGCCGATGCCCCCTCTCCCTCCGGGAGAGGGCTGGGGTGAGGGTACCGGTCTCACTGCGCCAACGAAATGGGCTTCCAGCGCGGAGCCCCCTCGTCGGGGCGGCAGGAGCGCCACACCTCGCCGCTGTCCTGCGCGGGAGCACCGCCGGAAGCCACGGGCACGCCCACGGGGCACACGCCCCGGGTGACATTGCCGGCCGTGTCGCGCACCTCGAAGTGGAGCGAGTACACGCGACCATCTCCGCTGGCCGAGCGGTCCGCGCGGACCTTCACGGTGGTGGCGTCCACGAAGAGGACGTCCGGCTCAGCGGAGCTGCTCCGGGCCTCATCGGAGGAGATGCAGGAGATGGAGGCGGAGGTCCCATTCGGCGTGAGGCCGCCGTCGCACACGTCGCGCACCTGGATGCAGTCCTCGAGGCGAACGATCTGGTAGCGCTGATCAGCGGGCCAGACGGGAGCGGGCGGTGCCAGGGAAACCTCAGGCGGCAGCGTGTCCACCACGGTGACGGTGGGAGCACACGTCGCGGTGTTGCCGGCAGCATCCACCGCCGAGTACTCGAGCGTGTGCGAGCCCATGGGCAGAGCACGCGAGGCCGGCGGCGTCACCGTAGCCGGGCCACAGTTGTCCGTGGCGGTGGCCTCCGGCGGATTCACGCGAGCCAAGCCCTGACCCGAGCACTCCACGCGGAAGTCCGAGGGGCACGCGAGCGAGGGGGCCTCACAGTCGCGCACCTTCACCCGAGACCAGCACGCATCCTGCGCGCGACCATCCGAGGCGGTGACGCGGACACCGTACTCACCCGGGGCATACGGCCCCTTCGGGCTCAGGCTCCACGAGAGCGCGTCCCCATCCGCGTCCGAGCCGGTGGCCAGGTCGCTGACCGTGGCGACGCACACGCCCAGGTCCGTGCACACGGACGCATCCTGGCAGGTGGCGTCAGGCGCGTGGTTCTCGTTCTCCCACTTGCACGAGGCGTCGCAACCATCCCCCGCCCTGGGGTTGCCATCGTCACAGGCCTCGCCGGGGTCCACGGTGCCATTGCCGCACACGTGGCAGTCCGTGTCCGCGCTGTCCGCCGCACCGTCCCCATCGTTGTCGCGCCCGTCCGCGCAGTTCTCCGCGGTGAGGATGACGGCCGAGCCTCCGAGCATCACCGGCCGGCCCGAGTGCGGGTTGTAGACCTCGTTGTTGTACGCGAGCACGCGCAGGCCCGAGAAACCACTCGGCCCGGTGAAGACGTTGTGGAAGGACTTGTGGCTGAGCTCGGCGGAGCTGATGGTGGGCGCGAACTCGTGGAGCTCGGCGGTGGGCTCGGCGAAGTCGAAGGTGATGTCCGAGGTGTCCAGCGGCAGGGGGAGGAAACCCCAACCCCCGTGGACCTCGGCCTGGGTGAGCGCGATGAGCGAGCCACCTCGCTCGTTGATGAAGTGCGCGAGGTCCGGCTGGCGCGTGTTGAGAGCGGAGATCTGCCGCGCGGAGAGACCGCCCTCGGTGTGCTTGTCCGCCGAGGGCAGGTAGACGAAGGCAAACTGGTTGAAGTCCACCTGGGAGATGGCCTCAACCGTGCGCGCGTGGGTGACGCGAGCGCCGGGGCCACCATTCGAGGCGTCGTTCCAACCATTGAAGGCACTCAACGCCTGCCCTCCGTTGACGCCGATGGCGAGGATGCCGTGGCCCCCCGAGCGCGAGCGGGCGAGCGCGGCGCGGAAGAGCGAGGGAAAGAGGCCACCGCAGCGGCGCTCCTCACAGTGCCACAGGTCGTCGGCGTCATCCCCCGTCACGACGACGAAGCCGCCGCGCTGCGAGGAGGAGGGAACCCCGGGAGGTGCCTGGGGAGTCGGAGTCCCGGGGCGGGGCCGCGGGGGAGACTCCAGCCCGGGCGCGTCATGACCGCGGGAGCGCGACCCCCTGCCCTCGTCATAAACACCGCAACCGGACACGAGGCCAACGAGCGTCAGGATGGACAACCACACACCAAAACCGGAGAGCGGGCCGGACAAGCGAGCAGGCGAGCATGCGAGCATGAAGATTCCCCAGCGTGGGCAACGCAGCACCCACGCTGGGCAAATCAGTAGTGATTGCGTGCCTCACGCGAGGAGCGTGCTCGCGCTGCAATGTCCAGCGGCCGGGGGTCTCACGTCCGCTGCGTGACGAACCCGGCGCGGCTCCCGTCCACCCTACAACTCCACCTGGGCTCCCAGCTCCACCACCCGGTTGGGCGGAATCCGGAAGTACGCCGTCGCGCTGCGTGCGTTGCGCGACATCCACGAGAACAGCGCCTCGCGCCACATCGCCATTCCCGGCTTCTTGCTGGGAATGAGCGTCTCGCGGCCCAGGAAGAACGACGTCCCCATCAGGTTGAACTGCAGCCCCTTCTCCCGGGCCCGCTTGAGGATGTCCGGGATGCTCGGGTTCTCCATGAAGCCGTAGCGGGCAATCACCCGCACGAAGCCCTCCTCCAGCTTGATGACCTCCACCCGCTCCTCGGGCGGCACGTGCGGCACCTCCTCCGAGGCGATGGTCAGCAACATCACCTGCTCGTGCAGCACCTTGTTGTGCTTGAGGTTGTGCAGCAGCGCCGGCGGCGTGCCCTCCGGGTTGCCCGTCATGAAGATGGCCGTGCCCGGCACCCGCACCGGCGGATGGTCCCCGAAGCTCCCCAGGAGCTGCTTCAGCGGGATGCTGTTGCCTCGCAGCCGGTTGGCCAGGATGTCCCGCCCCTTCTTCCACGTCGTCATCAGCGTGAACACGAACAGCGCCATCAGCAGCGGGAACCAGCCGCCCGCGGCGATCTTCACCAGGTTGGACCCCCAGAAGGACACGTCCACCACCAGGAACAGCGCCGCCACCGGCAACGCCACGGCCCGCGACACGTTCCAGCGCTCGCGCGCCACCACGTACGCCAGCACCGTGGTGATGGTCATCGTCGTCGTCACCGAGATGCCGTACGCCGCCGCCAGGTTGCTGGACGACTTGAAGCCCAGCACCAGCAGGATGATGCCCACCAGCAGCGCCAGGTTGATGCCCGGCAGGTAGATCTGCCCCCGCTCCTCCGCCGAGGTGTGCACCACCTCCAGGCGCGGGGTGTAGCCCAGCTGAATGGCCTGCTGGGTGAGCGAGAACGCCCCCGAGATGAGCGCCTGCGAGGCGATGACCGTCGCCCCCGTGGCCAGCACCACCAGCGGGTAGAGCGCCCAGCTCGGCGCCAGGTAGAAGAAGGGGTTGGACGCCTTGCTCGGGTCGCGCAGCAGCAGCGCCCCCTGCCCCATGTAGTTGAGCATCAGCGCCGGCAGCACCAGCACGAACCACGCCCACTTGATGGGCCTCCACCCGAAGTGGCCCATGTCCGCGTAGAGCGCCTCACCCCCCGTCACCACCAGGAACACCGCGCCCAGCACCAGGAAGCCGTGCCCCTCGTTGTGCAGGAAGAAGCGCACCGCGTGCAGGGGAGACACAGCCCACACCACCGCCGGGTACGACACCATCTCCCGGACACCCAGCACCGCCAGCGTGAGGAACCACACCAGCATGAAGGGCCCGAAGATGGCGCCAATCCCCGCCGTCCCGTGCCGCTGAATCATGAACAGGCCCACCAGGATGATGATGGTCAGCGGCTGGATGTACGGCTCGAAGAACGGCGTGGCCACGCTCAGGCCCTCCACCGCGCTCAGCACCGAGATGGCCGGGGTGATCAACCCATCCCCATACAGCAGCGACGCGCCGAAGACTCCCAGCGTCACCACCACCGGCCGGACCTTCACCTCCTCGCCCCGCTTGCGCTGCATCGCCAGCGCCATCAGCGCGAGAATCCCGCCCTCGCCCCGGTTGTCCGCCCTCATCACGAAGACGAGGTACTTCACCGACACCACGATGATGAGCGCCCAGAAGACGAGCGACAGCACCCCCAGCACGTTCTCGTGCGTCGGCTGCACCCCGTGCGAGCCGCTGAAGCACTCGCGCAGCGCGTACAGCGGGCTGGTACCGATGTCTCCGTAAACGATGCCCAACGCCCCCAATGCCAGCGTGGCGACACGTTTGGACGTCTCCGTGGCAGCCGGTACAGCGGGGGTGGAGCGTGACGGTGCACTCATGGGCGCTTCCTCTAGCCCAACCCCGGCCCGGGAACAGCCATTTGCCACCGTCCTGGCACCGCAGAGCCATGGATTCCGTGGAATCCCTGCGCATTTCTCCACGCTTCGTCACGAAGAGCACGCACTCAGCGGCTTGTTGCCTGCTTGAGGCTCCAACCAGTTCCCCCGCAGCAGGGGACCTTCCGTCTGGAATCCATCGTTTACCCGGTAGGCTGTGGGATACCCAACTCCCTGGATGCACTGGAGCTCGCGGTTTCATGCTCACATGGGCCATCAAGTGGAGATCCCGTGGGAGCAGGAGCCAGAGAGGCACGCGCGAAGAAGGCCCGAGTGCCAGACGCCGAGCGTCTGACACTGCTCGCCGATGCGTCCCACCAGCTCGTCGAAGCGGGCCTGGAGCCTCCCGCGGTGCTGGAGCGCCTGTGTGCGCTGGTAGTCCCCCGGCTCGGAACCACCTGCCATGTCCACCTGCTGTCCGAGGATGGCCGCTGGCTGAACCCGGTGACCTCCTCCCACACGGAGGCACGAGCGCACCCCCTGTTGCGGCACCTGGCCACCGAGCCGCTGCCCGTGGACGAGCATCCTCACGCGGAGCTGCTGCGCACCGGCAGGCCCCTCCTCTGTTCCTCCGAGGAGTTGGCCCAAGGCCAGCTCCCGGCGTTTCACACGCACGGCCTGGCGCCCCTCGCCCCCGCCCAGCTGCTGCTGCTGCCCCTGCGTGCGCGCCAGCGCGCCCTGGGTACGCTCACCGTCCTGCGCAGCCTGGACGAGCCGCCCTTCGACAAGGCCGAGCAGCAGCTGTTCCAGGAGCTGGTGGAGCGCGCCGGGCTGGCGCTGGACGTGGCCCGCGCCTACGAGGCCGAGCGCCGGGCCCGACGTGCGGCGGAGGTGGCCGCCGAGCGACTCGCACGCCTGCAACGCGTCACCGAGGCCCTCTCTGAAGCCATCTCCCCCGCGGACGTGGCCCGCGTCATCGTCGAGGAGATGAGCGCCGCCATCGGCGCGGACCGGGCCCTGGCCGTCACCCCCAAGGCCGACGTGCCCGAGCAGCTCGAGGTGGTGAGCCACCGGAATCTGGCGCCCTGGACCCAGGTCTACCCCGACCGCTTCCCCATCACCGCGCCCATGCCCGTGGCCGTGGCCTACCGCAAGGGGGAGCCCGTGTGGCTGGAGTCTCGAGAGGCGTTCGCCGCCTCGTTCCCGGAGAGCCTCGTCGCGGAGCCCTCGGTGACACGCGCCGTGGCCGCCCTGCCGCTGCGGCTTCGCGGGCGGACGCTAGGCGCCATCTCCTTCGGCTTCGACAAGGCCCGGACGTTCAGCCCGGACGAGCGCGGACTGCTGCTGGACCTGGCGCGGCAGAGCGCCCAGGCCCTCGAGCGCGCCTGGCTCTATGAAACCGCGCAGCAGGCCCGCACCCGCGCCGAGCGCGTCGCCGCGCGCACCGCCCGCCTCCAGACACTCAACGCCGCCCTCTCCCAGGTCCTCACCGTGCCGCGTGTGGCGGAGGTGGTCATCGACCAGGGCGTGGCGGCCATCGGCGCCCAGGTGGCATGCCTGTGGCTGCTCGACGCGGCCCACACCCAGGCCCAACTGCTACGCGGTGTGGGGCTCGAGCCCGAGGTGGCCAGGACCGTGGAGACCCTGGTGCTCGGGCAGGGCACGCCCCTGGATGAGGCCCTCCAGCACAGGCAGCCCATCCTGCTCGAATCTCAAGAGGAGTTCGCCCACCGCTATCCCGTGACGGAGCGGAGCCTGCGCGAGCTGGCCCCCTCCTCGCCCCCGCTCGCCCTGGCCTTCATGCCCCTGCGGGTGGACGAGCGCGACCTGGGCGTGCTCGCCCTGGGCTTCCCCGGGGTGCACCGCTTCGATGACGACGAGCGCGTCTTCCTCTCGCTGCTGGCCCACCATGCCGCCCAGGCGCTCGAGCGGGCTCGGCTCTTCGCCCAGGAGCGCGAGGCCCGTGAGGCGCTGCGCGACGCCCACCTCACGCTCGAGGCCATCGTCCAGGCCTCGCCCATGCCCATCACCCTGGTGGACCTGGACGGCACGGTGCGCCTGTGGAACCCCGCCGCCGAGCGCATCTTCGGCTGGAAGGCCGAGGAGGTCATCGGCCGCTTCATCCCCACCGTGTCCGAGGACAAACGAGAGGAGCTGCGCGACAACCTCGCGCACGTCGCCCGCGGCGGCTCCGTCCTGGCCCAGGAGACGTACCGCCACCGGCGGGACGGCATACCCATCCCCGTCTCCCTGTGGGCCACCCCCGTGAGGATCGCCGGAGACAGGCAGCTGTGCCTGTGCATGATGGCGGACATCACCGAGCGCAAGCGCACCGAGGAATCCCTGCGCTTCCTCGCGGAGGCCAGCAACGTGCTGGCCAGCTCGCTGGACCACGAGGTGACGCTGGAGCGGGTGGCGCACCTGGCCGTCCCCACGTATGCGGATGGGTGCTACGTGTACCTGCTCGATGGCGAAGGCACGGTGAGCTGCGTGGCGACTGCCCGTGCCGACGGGGAGCTACAGGAGCCGCCGCGACAACTGGGGCCGCTGGCGCCCGGGGAGTCCGCCGTCTCGCGCGTCATCACCTCGGGGCGGCCGGAGCTGTGCGCGGACTGCACCCACCGCCCGTTCCCCTCGCACGAGAGCTCCTGCCTGCCCTGCGAGGCCGCGGCGCGCTCCTACCTGTGCGTGCCCCTGCGGGTGCGTGGCCAGACCATCGGCGCGATGTCCTTCGTCTCCTCGCGGCACAGCTATGACCTGCAGGACCTCACGCTGGCCCAGGAGCTGGCCCAGCGCGCCGCCCTGGCCATCGACAACGCCCGCCTCTACCGCGACGCCCGCGACGCCATCCGCCTGCGCGAGGAGTTCCTCGCCATCGCCAGCCATGAGCTGCGCACCCCCGTCACCGCCCTCCTGCTCCAGGTGCAGCGCCTTCAGGGAGCACTGGCGAGAGCTCCCCAGGGAATCTCCTTGGAGCGGCTGCGCCACGGCCTGGAGGTGGTGGACCGGCAAGTGAAGCGGCAGATGAGCCTGGTGAATGACTTGCTGGACGTGTCCCGGCTGGGAGAGGGCCGACTCGCGCCGCGGCCGGAGCCCCTGGAGCTCACCGCCCTGGTGCGCGACGTGGTGACGCGCTTCGAGCCGGAGTTGGCGCGCACGGGCTCGCTGCTCGCCCTGCGCGCACCGGCCCCGGTCCCCGGGAGTTGGGATCGGCCGCGACTGGAGCAGGTGGTAACGAACCTCGTGTCCAACGCGGTGAAGTACGGGCAAGGCAATCCCATCGACATCACCGTGGAAGCCGGGGATGGGCGCGCCCACATCATCGTGCGCGACGCGGGCATCGGCATCGCCCCCGAGCACCTGGAGCGCGTCTTCGGCCGCTTCGAGCGCGCCGTATCCGAGCGACACTACGGTGGCTTCGGTCTGGGGCTGTGGATCGCCCGGGAGATCCTCGAGGCCATGGGCGGCCGAATCACCGTGAGCAGCCAGCTGGGCGTGGGCTCCACCTTCCGAGTGGAGCTGCCCTTCACACAGGCCTGAGACAAAAGACCAATCCCCAGCCATTTCCCCTCTCCCTTTGGGAGAGGGACGGGGTGAGGGTATTGGATGAACCCGGGTTGAACCCCCTGTCCACACCGAGGGCCGCGGGTTGAAGAACGGGGTCGGCTACCCTCACCCCAACCCTCTCCCGAGGGGAGAGGGAGCCGGTGATTAGCGGATGCTGCCAGTCGTGCTGGAGGGCGCGCCCAGGTGCTTCTCCAGGAAGAGGAAGGTCGCCATGGTGACGGTGTCCCTGTTGGCCTTCTTGCCAAAGCCGTGGCCCTCGTCGAGCGCGAGCATGTACCAGACATCCGCGCCCCGAGCCCTCACCGCCTTGACGATCTGCTCCGCCTCGGACTGGGGCACGCGCGGATCGTTCGCGCCCTGCTGGACGAAGAGCGCGGCCTTGATGCGCTCCACCGCGTTGAGCGGCGAGATGCGCTCCTGAACCTGACGCACCTCGGGCTTGCGCTCGTCCCCGTACTCGGCGCGGCGCAGGTCCCGGCGGTACGCCTGGGTGTTCTGCAGGAACGTAGGCAACGAGGAGATGCCCACCACGTCCACCGCGGCGCGGATCCGCTCGGGGAAGAAGGCGGCGGTGGCCAGCACCATATAGCCCCCGTAGGAGCCGCCGTAGACGCCCACGCGCGAAGCATCCAGCTCCGGCCGCGAGGCGATGTAGTCCAGTGAGGCGCCGATATCCGCGAGGCTCTGCTCGCGCTTCACCCCGTCATCCATGGCCCGGTACGCCTTGCCGTAGCCTTCCGAGCCGCGCACGTTGGGCACCAGCACCGCCATGCCCAACTCCACCGCCAGGAACTGGTTGAAGGTGCTCAGGTTCGGCCGGCTCTGTCCCTCGGGGCCGCCGTGGAAGACGATGACCACGGGCACCTTCCCCTTGCGCTCGCGCGGCATGTAGAGGAACGCGGGGACCTCCACCCCCTCCGTGGACTTGTAGTGCACCAACTCCGGCTCCACGAAGGTGCTCGTGTCCAGACCGCCCACCTCCGAGCGCGTCCAGCGAGTGCTCTTCTTCGTGCGCAGGTCCACCTGGTAGACATCCATGGGCGAGCGCGACGTGGAGAGGGCATAGGAGAGCACGTCCGAGCGCCCGCTCGGGAAGGTAAGGCGTCCCATCACCCCGCGAGGCACCTCCACCGGAGAGAGCGTGCCGCGCTTCGTGTCCAACACGTACAACCGGCTGTAGCCATCCTCGTTCGTCTCCAAGGCGAGCGTCTTCCCATCCGGGGAGAGCTCAATGGACTCCACGTTCCAGCGGATGGACTTCGTGAGGGACGGAGGCTCGGAGGACGGGGGCGCCTTGTCGAGGTCCAGCTTGTAGAGCGCGGCGAAGTCGCCGTAGCGGTCGGTGACGAGGTAGACGCTCTTGCCATCCGGCGTGAGGGCGGCACCGTTCACGCTGCCCTTGCCCTCCTTGGGAGTGAGCTGGCGGCGCTCGCCCGTCTTCACGTCGATGACGTGCAGGTCGGCGTCATCCGCCGCGCGGAACTGCATGACGAGCAGCTTGGAGCCATCGTGGGAGAAGTCGAGCGGCAACCAGGAGCCCTCGGCCTCGGTGACGCGGCGGGCCTGCTTGGGGTTGTCCGTGGGGGCCACGTAGACATCGGTGTCCTTGCCGTTGCGGCCCGTGCCACCGTAGGCGAGCCACCTGCCGTCATCGGACACGGAGAGCGACTCGTGGCGGCTCTTGCCATCGGTGAGCAGCTCGGAGCGGCCGTTGCGCCGGTCCAGGCGGAACACCTGGAAGAACTCGCCGCCGCCCACATCCTGCAGGAAGAAGAGGATGTTGGCGTCGGTGGGGAGGAAGCGCGCGGTGTTGATGGGCTCTGGCGTGAAGGTGAGCTGGAAGCGGGCGCCCAGGGGCTGCTCCACCACGTGGAGCTGGTTGGTGTCCGCGAAGCGGGTGGCGATGAGCACCTGCTTGCCGTCCCGGCTCACGTCCATCAGGTTCGCCGCGCGCGACTCGAGGTACTGAAGGACCCGCTTGCGCAGCTCGGGAGGAATCGAGGGGACGCCGCTGACCAGGAGGTTGGGCTGACCGGGCAGCGGGGCAATGCCTTGCACCGTGGACG
Source organism: Archangium minus (assembly GCF_044360475.1). Lineage (NCBI taxonomy): Bacteria > Pseudomonadati > Myxococcota > Myxococcia > Myxococcales > Archangiaceae > Archangium > Archangium minus. The sequence continues at coordinate 840,313 of NZ_CP043494.1, read as the reverse complement.
GCGCTTGGGCAGCGGACTTCTCCGCGGTCTGCGCGAGCACCGCGGAGGGAAGGCCCGTCATCAGGGAGACGAGCAGGGGCGTGAGGGTTCGGAGGTTCATGGCCCGCGAACCCTAATCCCCTTTAGGGACATGCGCTGAAAACCGCGGCAATTTCCCCTCGCCCTCCGGGAGAGGGACGGGGTGAGGGTATCGGGTGAACCCGGGTTGAACCCGTGGTCCACACTGAGGGCCACGGGTTGAAGAGAACGGGCTCGGCTACCCTCACCCTGACCCTCTCCCGAGGGGAGAGGGAATATCACTCAGCTCGAACCCGCCGCCGCGCGATCGCTCCCTGCGCTCGCGCTCCAGGACTTGCCCGGCGTCTGCGCCGTCACGCCTGGCAGCTCCGCCTTGCCCGTCTTCACCAGCGCGTACCCGCCCCCCACGAGCACCGAGCCAGCGGCGATCGACAGCAGATACAGCAGCACGTGATTGACCGCGTTGGGGATGAGCAGCACGAACAGTCCGCCGTGTGGCGCCATCAACTGCACGCCGAAGTACATCGACATCGCGCCCGTCACCGCGCCACCGATCATGCAGGTCGGAATCACGCGCAGGGGATCCTTGGCCATGAACGGAATGGCGCCCTCGGAGATGAAGCACAGGCCCAGCACCAGCGACGCCTGCCCCGCCTCGCGCTCCTGCTTCGAGAACTTGGCGCGAGCGATGAGGCTCGCCAGGCCCATGCCAATGGCCGGCACCATTCCGGCCGCCATGATCGCGGCCATGGGCCCGTAGCCACCCGCCCCCGCGGACAGCAGACCGACACCAAACGTGTACGCCGCCTTGTTCACCGGACCGCCAAGGTCGAAACACATCATCGCGCCGAGCAGCGAACCCAGGAGGATCGCGTTCCCCGAGTTCATGCTCGTCAGGAACGCCGTCATCGCTGACATGATCGCGGCCACGGGTGTGCCGACGATGTAGATCATCACCAGTCCCGTCACCAGGCTCGCCACCAAGGGGATGATGAGGATCGGCTTCAACGACTCCACGGTGGCCGGGAGCTTGACGTACCGACTCACAGCCTGCGCCGCGTAGCCCGCGATAAAGCCAGCGACGATGCCTCCGAGGAAGCCGGCCCCGAGGTTGCTCGCCAGATACCCGCCAATCATTCCGGGAGCGATTCCGGGCCGGTCAGCGATGGAGTACGCGATGTAGCCAGCGAGCAGCGGCACCATCAGCTTGAAGGCCGCGCCACCACCAATGTCCATCAGCGCCGCCGCCAGGGTGCCCTTCTCCTTGAAGGCCTCGATGCCGAACACGAATGACAGCGCGATCAACAGTCCGCCCGCGACGACCATCGGGAGCATGAACGACACACCGGTCAGCAGATGCCGGTAGATGCCGCGCCGCTCGCCCTGCTCTGCCCCACCGGCCCCGGCCCCGGCCGCGGCCTGGCCCGACTCACCGCCCAGGACCTTCGCTTTCTCCAGGGCATCGCGAATGGTCTGGCCGGACTTCTTCAGCGCCGCGCTCGTCGAGGTCCGAAAGACACGCTTGCCCACGAACCGCGAGGAGTCGACCTCGATGTCGCAAGCCAGGATGACGACGTCGGCGTCGCGGATCTCCTCCGGGGTCAGCACGTCCTGCGCACCCACCGACCCTCGCGTCTCGACACGAATGGGATAGCCCAACCCCTGTCCGGCCTGGGTCAGCGCCTCGGCCGCCATGAACGTGTGGGCGACTCCGGTGGGGCAGGCGGTGATGGCCACGAGCTTCGGCGTGCCACGAGCGGCTGCGGGCGGCGCGGGCACCACGGGTGCACCAGCACCATCACCCGCCCCAGCAGCCACGGTCAGCGGCTTCGCTTCACGCTCGGCGCGGGTCAGGAACGCGGAGGGATCCGGCAGCGCTTGCGAGATGGGCGCCTGATAGACGCGCTTGCCGACGAACCGTGCGAGGTCCACCGGCGCACTCGCTGCGACGACGACCAGGTCCGCCGCGGCGAGCGTCTCGCTGTCGAGCGGGACGAACGGGGCGAGCTGGCTGTGCATCTCCACGGCGGCCTTCCAGCCACGTTGCGTCGCCGCGCGGACGAGACCCCGAGAGGCCAGGAACGTCGTGGCCACCCCACTGGGGCAGGCCGTAATGACAATCACATTCATCCGGGATTCCCCCCAGTGAAGGAGTCCGAGCTCAGACTTCGGACGAGGGTTTGTTGCTGAAGCTGCTCGAAATCCGCGGTCCTCGGCTCGCCGACGCCGACATGGCGCACGGACTCGGCGGCGAGCGCCGTCGCGAAACGGAGTCCCCGCTCGCGAGGCAGGCCGGACAGGATGCCGTGCAGCATGCCAGCCAGCAGCGTATCGCCCGCGCCGACCGTGCTGACGACGGGAACCCGCGGCGACGTCGCCATCAGGGCACTGCCTCGCTGGGCCCAGACGACCCCCTCTGCGCCCGCGGAGACAATCACATCCTCGACGCCCTCGGCGTTGAGCCGCAGCGCCGCCTGCAGACGCGCCTCGGGGGTGTCGAGTGGGTGGCCCGCCCACTCGGCCAGCTCCGTCTCGTTGGGTTTGACCCCGGAGGGCCGCGCGGCCAGACCCGACATCAGCGCCGCTCCACTGGTGTCGAGCCACACCGGCACCTGACGCGCACGAACCATGAAGATGAGACCCGCGAGCTTCGACGGCGCCACGTTCGGCGGGAGGCTGCCGGAGATCACCACCGCATCGAGCCCGGGCAGCATCGACTCCAGGCGCTCGGTCAGCGAGTCCAACGCGTGCGCCGGAATCTGCGGGCCGGGCCCGTTCAGGTCCGTCACGCGCCCGCCCGGCTCGGAGAGCTTCGCGTTGATGCGCGTCTCGCCCGGAACCCGGATGAACGCATCGCGCAGCCCGCATTCACCGAAGGCCCGCACGAAGGGCGCCTCGTTGTCCGTGCCGAGCAGGCCCGACACGGTGACCTCATGACCCAGCCCCGCGAGGACACGCGCCACGTTGATGCCCTTGCCACCAGCGTCGAGGCGGGTGCTCTCGGTCCGGTTGACCTCACCGAGCCGGAGGGGGCCGCACTGGATGGCGAGGTCCAGGGCGGGATTCAGCGTCAGCGTCAGGATGCGCGCCATCAGAAGGCCTCCAGGGCTTCGCGAACCGCGGCGGAGGTGGGCTGCCGCAGCGCGAGCGCGGCCATTTCGCGCGCCTGGACCAGCGTCAGCTCGCGGATACGAGCCTTCACCAACGGCACGCGTCGGCTGCTGACGGACAGCTCATCGACCCCCAAGCCAACCAGCACCGGAACCGCCTGGGGATCCGAACCGAGCTCACCGCACACGCCAACCCAGCGCCCCTCGGCATGCGCGGCCTCGACCGTCAGTTGGATGAGCCGCAGCACGGCCGGATGGATGGCATCGGACTGCGCGGACAACTGCGGATGGCCGCGATCGATCGCCAGCGTGTACTGGGTCAGATCGTTGGTCCCGATCGAGAAGAAGTCTGCCTCCTTCGCGAGCGTGGGCGCGAGCAGCGCGCACGACGGCACTTCAATCATCACCCCGAGCTGCACATCGGCCGCCTTCACCTCGGCCTGGACACGATCGAAAAGGGCCTTGCCCGCCCGGAACTCCTCGATGTCCTTCACCATCGGGAACATGATGCGCAACGGGCGCGTGCCGGCGGCCATCAGCAGGGCACGCAGCTGTGTCTCAAGCACCTCGGGCCGCGTCAGCGTCAAACGGATGCCACGCAGGCCGAGGAAGGGATTGTCTTCCTGCCCCACAGGCCAATAGGGCAAAGGCTTGTCGCCGCCGACATCCAGCGTGCGCGCCACCAGCGGACGGCCTCCCAGCGCATCAAAGGCCTCGCGGTACTCGGCGATCTGCGTCTCGAGGTCCGGCAACTGTGGATGCCCCATGAACACGAACTCAGTGCGCAGCAGACCAATGGCCTCGGCGCCGCGCTCGACGGCATCGGCGGCATGCGCGGTGTTGCCCAGGTTCGCGGCGACCTCCACGCGGTGCCCATCGAGCGTGCGCGCCTCCTCGTGACGCCGACCATGGGCCGCCCGCTGCCGCGCCTCTTGCTCCTCAATGCGCTTCTCGGTGCGCTGGCGACGCACCGGGCTCGGAGCCGCGACCACCCGCCCGAGCTCACCGTCCACGATGAGCTCGACTCCGGACGTCAACGCCAGCACGCGCTCCCCCGCCCCCGCGACGGCGGCGATGCCGAGCGCCCGCGCGAGAATCGCACTGTGAGAGGTGGCCCCACCGCGCGCCGTGACAAGACCGCGCACCTTCGCCGTATCCAGCCGCGCAACGTCGGAGGGCCCGACATCATCCGCCACCAGGATGTAAGGCTGCTCCGGCGGCGTCGGCATCTCCACGCCACACAGCAGACCGAGCACGCGGCGGCCCACATCGCGCAGGTCCGCTGCACGCTCGGCCAACAGCCGGTCCGCCAACGACTCCTGCGCACGCGCCGCGGTGTCGATCGCCCTCCACCAGCCAGCCTCGGCCGATGCGCCCTCTCCGATGGACTCGTGGGCCGCATCGCGCAAATCCGGGTCCTGCAACATCTCCGCGTGGATGGACAGAATCTTCGAGACCTCACCGCCCACCGTGCGCTGCACCAGCGCCTCGAGCTGCTGCTGAGCGCCCACGAGCGCGCGCCCGAGCCGTTCGCGCTCGCGAGCAGCGTCCTCCGCGCGTTCGGCATAACGGAACTCCGGCAGCCGCAGCACGTAGGCGGGTGCGATCGCTACACCTGGCGCCGCCGGCACAGCCGTCATCGGCTCGTCGGGCACAGGAGGGACGACAACCGGCGCTGTCTCGACAACACGCGCGGTGACCTCCTCGCGCTCACGCTCGCGCCGCTCGTCGAGCGGCGTCACCGGCTCGCCCAGTCCCCCGCGCACGGCCTCCACCATGGCCGCGACGGCCTGCGCAGCACCCTCACCCTCGGCGGAGAACACCAGCGTCTGGCCACGACGCGCGCCCAGGCCAAGAATCCGGGTCAGGCTGCTCGCGGAGACCGCCTCGCCACTGCCCTCGAGCAGGCGGACGTAGACCTGCGCGGTCTGCTGTCGCGCCACCAGCACCAGCTCCCGAGCCGGCCGCGCATGCAGGCCGTGCGGGTTGAGCAGGCGGACGCGGGCGGTCTCGGCCCGTGCGGATTCACCCGCCAACCGCGAGAGGATCTGCTCGGCGGGAAGTCCATCCAGGGTGTTGCCATCACCGCGCGCGAGCATCCCGTCCAGACGCTCGAGCAGCACGCGATGCGCATCACCATGGGCCGCCAGGCAGAAGACGCCCACGACGTCTCCGGCCGCATCCTGGAACCGCTTCTCCGGCGTCGCCAACGCCAGCGCTGGTGTCTTGACGCCGGTGGCGGCGAACACGAGCCACAGCCCCTGGCCCAGTGGCAGCGGCTGCTGTCCGGCAATGGCCGCGACGAAGCTCGACTCCACGCAGCCGGCATGACGTAGACGCGACGCAGCGGCCATGGCCAGCTCCAGATGATCTCGCGCCGGCACACCCAGACAGAGCGTCTCCGCGTCGAGCTTCGCCGACACCGGGAGGTGGGTCAGCGTCGCGAGCACATCCTCGGGATTCGTCGCGCGAGCCAGCGTTTCGGCCACACCCTCCCTGTCCAACACACGCGTGAGCTGGCGCAGGATGTCCAGGTGCTCGTCGGACTGCGCGGCGATCGTCACCAGCAGGTTCACCTGGGAGCCGTCATGCCATTTGACGCCCTCGGGGAACTGGAGCACGCGCACCCCGGTGGAGCGCACATAGCATCGGCTCTCAGGCGTGCCGTGCGGAATGGCGATGCCATTACCTAGATACGTGGAGGACTGGGCCTCTCGAGCAAGCAACCCCTCGCCATACTCGGCGGAGACGCGGCCAGCCCGGACCAGTTCCTCGGCGGCTTGAGCCAGAGCCGCGCGCCAGTCCGCGGCGCGACAGCCGAGCCGGACGTCCTCCCGAGTCAGCGTGAGCATCTTGCATCCTCCTTGTAGTGGAACTTAATAAGAGGTTTGCTGAATCGTGTCACCTGGGGAGTGGAAATTCCAAAACCCCTAGGAAATTCCCAGTGTTCGGAAGCATTCACTTCTTCCAGGAAGCTCGGAGAACACCCGATGACGCTGTCCGACATCGCGCGCCTGGCCGGAGTCTCACGAACCACGGCCAGCTACGTGCTCAACGGCCAGGCCGAGGCCCGCCGCATCAGCGCCGAGACCGTGGCCCGGGTGATGGCGGTGGTCGAGCGCCACAACTTCCGCATCGACGCCCAGGCGGCGGCCTTGCGGCGTGGAGCCAGCCGCACGCTGGGCCTCATCATTCCGGACCTCGAGAACGCCAGCTACGCCAGGCTCGCGAAGCTGCTCGAGCACGGGGCCCGGAAGGAGGGCTACCAACTGCTCATCGTCGGCTCTGACGATGACCCGGCCACCGAGCGGGAGCTCGCGTTGATGCTGCGGGCGAGACGCTGTGACGCGCTCATCGTAGCGAGCGCGCTGCCAGGAGAGGACCCGCTCTACACGGAGCTGATGGAGGGCGGGATACCGGTGATAGCGGTCGACCGCTCCTTGGATCCACGGCGCTTCGTCTGCGTCATCAGCGACAACACGTCGGCGGCCGAAACACTGACGCGCTCGGTGCTCGACAAGCGGACCCGCAGCGTCGCCTGGCTGGACGCGGTGGACACGCTCTCCATCACCGTTGAACGGCGCGAGGGTTTCCGGCGTGCCGTCACGGGCCACGTCGCGCACATCCACGAAATCACCGGCACCCGGTATGACCGCGAGACCGGAGCCAGCTCGATGCGCGAGCTACTCGCCACGCATGGCCTGCCGGACGCGCTGCTCACGAGCTCGTACACGCTGATGGAGGGCGTGCTCGACGTGCTGCTCGAATCACCCAAGGGCCTGCCGAGGACGCTGCGGATGGCCACCTTCGGGGATGATCGGCTGCTCGACTTCCTGCCGTTGCGCGTCAACTCACTGCCGCAGCGGCACGAGCGCATCGCCGAGGTGACGCTGGCGCGCGCGCTGGACGCGGTGCAGGGCCACTACGCACCTGGCTGCGAGGTGGTCACCCGCGAGCTCAAGCGCCGCGGCTGACGACCGTCCAATCGTGCTCTCGCGTCATCCATCCGTGCGCGCCCGCCAGAGGGGGAGGCGGTAGTCATGGCTGACGACGCTGGCGCTCGTTGGGAAGCGACAGCAGAGGAGAGAGAGGAACATCGTCATGAAGCCAGGCATCGCGGTTCTCGGTACGGGGCGTATGGGCTCCGCGCTCGTAAGTGCATTTCTCAAGCAGGGGTACAGTGTTGCCATCTGGAATCGCACGAAGTCCAAGTGCGCGCCGCTCGCCGCCCTGGGAGCACGGGTCGCGGAAACGGTGCGGGACGCCGTCGCCGATGCGGAGATCGTCGTCGTGAACGTGAACGACTACGTCACCAGCGACGGGCTGCTCCGGCAGGACGACGTGACGAAGGGCCTGCGTGGAAAGCTGCTCGTCCAGTTGACGTCGGGCTCACCCAGGCAGGCGAGGGAGATGGCCGCATGGGCTCGGCAGCACGACATCCACTACCTGGATGGAGCCATCATGGGGACCCCGAACTTCATCGGCGCGCCTGGAGGCACCATTCTGTACTCAGGACCGGGTGCACTCTTCGAGAAATACAAACCCGTCCTCCTCGCGCTCGGGGGAAATGCCCTCCATGTGGGAAGCGACGTGGGCCACGCCTCCGCTCTCGACAGCGCCCTCCTCGTTTCCATGTGGGGCTCGATGTTCGGAGTGCTTCAGGCCGTGTCCGTCTGCAAGGCCGAAGAGCTTCCGCTCGAAGCCTTCATGGGATACCTCAAGGCAACCCAGCCGGTCATCGACGGAGCCGTGGACGATTTCGTGAAACGGATCCAAACGGGTCGCTTCGCCGGTGATGAGACGACGCTCGCGACGATCGATGCCCACCAGGGAGCGCTTCGCCACCTGCTCGAGCTGTGCAAGGAGCACGGAATCCATCACGCCGTGCCAGCTGCGTTCGACCAGCTCTTCCAGGCGGCCCTTCAGGCGGGACACGCCCAGGATGACTTCGCCGTTCTCCACAAGTTCATGAGGTAACGCTGGACAGCCTCAGGCACGCGAACGCACGACGGACTTCGGCGTCACGCCGAGAACACGCCTCATCCAGCGTGCCATGTGGCTCTGGTGCGAGAACCCGGCCTCCAGCGCGACCTCGCTCGCGGGAAGCTCACCGCGCACGAGCAACGCCCTGGCACGCTCCACCCTCCGGTGCATGACGTACTCATGCACCGGGAGTCCCATCGAGCGTTTGAACAGAACCTTGAAATGCGATGCGCTGACTTCGGCCTCGCTCGCGAGGCGAGTGAGCGAGAGGTTCTGATCCAGGTGCGCCTCGATGTGCTCGATGACGCGCTGAAGCTGTCGTTTCGAGAGACCTCTTGGAGCCTCCACGGGCGCTCGGTAGCGGGTCAGCAGGTGCGCCGCGAGCGCCAGGCCCAGACTCTCGCTGTAGAGCAGCCCATTTGGGAAACCGGCACGGAACTCCGCCTCGAGCGCCCAGGCGAGATGCTCGATCTGCGCCTCTCTGAAACTGTATCGCGGCTCGATTCCCGTGCGGTCGGGATCCAGCCCCATGTCTTCCGCGACCCGACGCAAGAGCGAGGCTGGCAGCCTGAGCTCCACGGAGCTGCTCGCGTCGTCATCGACCCACGCATCGGGCATTCCGGCAGGGATGAGACAGATGTCGCCCCGCGTGCGAATCGCGCGCACACGGCTCAAATGGCACGATGTCCGAACGGGCGCCCCTGCGTGGACGTTGATGTAGTGGTCGGAAGGCAGCAGATGTTGGATCTCTCCCGCGGGTGTAGCGCGCAGCTCGACACCGAGCCCGATCCGAGGACGTCGTTCCGCAAGAGTCTCGCCCTGCCGTTGCTCACTCATGCGGCTGAAGTATGAGCCCGCGCCGCCTGTGTCAATCCGGGTTCGGCCCCCTTTTAGCGCCATCACCTCCGAACTGAGTCAGCGACCCGAACAGAACGAGGGTCGGCATCCCTGAACAAGGCGCCAATGCGCTTGGATGCTCCCCCCCTTCCTGTTACGTTGACCTGCCGATGCTACCTCTCCGGTCTGTACTGCTTGTGGCTCTCGTGGCTTCAACCGCCTTTGCCAGCAACGAGCGCAACAAACTCTCCGTACGCGCCATCCTGCTCTCGGAGCAGCCGGGTGATGCCACCCACCGTGTCTACGTGAAGGGGCAGGTCGTCACGACACTCCGATTCGAGAAGCCCGTCGATCCACTCAAGACCAAGCTGCTCGGTTGGGAGGGCCGACTCGAGCCGCTGGCGGTGGTCCGCAACAAGGTGCTCCTGGAACCCCTCCATGACCTTGATGACGACGAAGCAATCCCCATGGTCGTGACGCTGGTTGATGGAACCGAGGTTCCATTTCTCCTGAGACCCTCGGGCCACAAGGAGTGGTCGTGGACGGACCAGCAGATCGACGTGTTTAAGAACCGCGAGAGCCACGCGGCCATGCATGCAGCTCTCTTGGCAGCACTCGAGAAGAACGACGCACTCGTGGAGGAGAACCAGCGCTATCGCAAGGAAGAGAATTCGGAAGACCACGCCCTGGCCGCCCTGCTGGCCTCGGGCGCGGTCGTGCAGACGCCGTTCAGGGTGGTGGACCGCTTTTCTGGAAAGGATGGCGATACCAAGATCGATGCGCAGGTACTCCAGGGGAAGGGCAAGGTCGCTCCGTGAGATCTCGCCCGGCGGGTCCGGTGTGATGGCCTTTGTCGTGGACGGTAGCGCCTTCGTTGACGATGGCGAGTTGACGAGCCTGTCACTGGAGGTCTACCGGCATGACGGGCTCCGGCAAGCCTACGTCCAGCTAGATCCAGCCCTCATCGCGCGATAGGAGCAAGCGACATGGCCTCCAACAAGCTCACGTTCTTGGTTTGCGCCGTTCTGCTCGTGATGTCGTCCGGATGCCCCGGAACCGTCACGGGAAGAGTCTCCCTCCGTGCTGACGGCAGCCCAGGGCCGGAAAAGTGCCCAGCAGAATCGCACAAGGCGATGAACTACTTGAGAATGTTCGTCGGGGAATCCGCATGGGTCCAGCTCGATGCGAACCAGAGCCGCGCCTATCCCATCACGCTGTACGAGGGAAACATCGAGAGCATACTCGAGGAGAACCTCGGGCTGCTTGAAGCACCCGCCCGACTCTACGGCCGGGTCTGGACCAGCGGGCCACAAGCCGTCATCCGGTACTACGCCGCTCAGCCCATGGATGGAGGAGAGCAGGTGCCTATTTGCGCGGTGGCTCGGCTCGGGATGGGGCAGCTCCGGAAGCACCCCGAGTCCAAGCCAGGGACGGCCATCCTCGGTTCTCCCCGTGCTGGCGTCTACATTGTGAACGAGTTCAGATAGCGTTGCCGTGTCGGCTCGCCGCGAAGGGTGTCAGAGCGCCCCTCAGTCGGGCTGAGACGAATACCCGCCTGCCAGCTTCCGCAGCAAGAATGTCCAGGCTCGGCCCCGAGTCATCGGGTAGTATCGTCTCCTTGCCATGGCCATACAGACAGTCCTGAAGACGGGGCAACTCACGGTCGTGGCCTACAAGTGCGAGACCGGTACCTCGGCGGAGCCCTTCACCGAGCTGCACGAGAGCACGAGCATCTCCTACGTGCGCACGGGCAGTTTCGGGTACCGGGTCGGCCGGCGAGTCTGCGACATGGTGGCGGGCTCCACGGTCGTAGGCCGCGCGGGCGACGATTACGTCTGCACGCATGACCACACGACTTGCGGCGATGAATGCCTTTGCTTTCGGCTGACGCCGGAGCTCCTCGATACGTTGGGTGGTCCGTCAGACATCTGGAGCACGCGCGGTGTTCCGCCCATTCGCGAGCTGGCCGTGGCGGGAGAGCTGGCCCAGGCGGCGGCGACGAGCCGGAGCGACGTCGGAGTCGACGAGGCCGGCATCCTCTACGCGGCGACCTTCGTCCGTGCCGTGACAGGAGAACGCGAGCGGGCGCTGGAGGTTGACGCTCGCGACCGCCGAAGGGCCGTCCATGCGGCGCTGTGGCTCGACGCCCACAGCCGAGAGGAGCTCGATCTGGGCGCTGTAGCGGGACAGGCTGGTCTGAGCCCCTTCCACTTCCTCAGGCTGTTCTCGGCCGTGCTCGGCGTGACGCCCCACCAGTATCTGGTGCACCTGCGACTGCGAGAGGCCGCGCGATTGCTGGCCCAGAGTGACGAGGCGATCAGCACGGTGGCCTATGACGTGGGATTCGGAGACCTCTCCAACTTCACGCGGTCGTTCCACCGCGCCGCGGGCGTGTCGCCGCGGAGCTTCCGTCGGCTGGCCCGAGGCGACCGCAAGATCCTCCAAGATCGATTGGCGGCAGGACTCGTACGGTGAACCCCTCTCTTCAGGAGGGAGCATGTACGAACACATCGGTTTGAAGGTGAAGGATGTCGTGGACCACGGTCCCATCGCGAAGGCGGTTGACTGATGGGAACGATTCGAAAGGAAATCGTCATCCCCGCGCCCGCCGAGGAGGTCTGGAGGGACGTGCGTGACGTGGGACGAGCGCATGAGCGGCTGACCCCTGGCGTGCTCGTGGACTGCCGCATGGAAGGGGACGCCCGGATCGTGACGTTCGCGAATGGAATGGTCGTGAAGGAACGGATCGTCACGATCGACGACGCCACCATGCGTGTCGCATACGCGGTCGTCGGGGGACCGCCTGCTCATCACAATGCATCCATGCAGGTCGTCACCGAGGGGCCGCGAACCAGCAGGTTGGTATGGATTTCCGACTTCCTTCCAGACGAGTTCGCGCAGGTCGCCGCACCGCTCATCGAGGTGGGCGCGGAAGCCATGAAGAAGGCACTGGGCCAACAGCCGGACCCGTCGTCACAGGATCGTCCGGGCTGAACGCGAGCCAGTCCGTCAAGGCCGTCGGGGTATCAGACTCGCGAGCACCAGGTCAGCCGTTTCGTTCGCGTGTGGGCCATCTTCGTGCTCCCGAACCACGAGTACGGGTAGCGCCGCCGCCGTCGGCTCGAAACCGGATCAGCGTGGGCTTCTTCAACATGGCTCAAGCCCTCGTCGCTTCACCGGATGCCTCGTCCCGCGCGACATCGACCGCGGTCACTCGAACCGGCACGTGCTTGTGAAAGGGCGTGCGCGCGAGCGGGTCGCAGTGGTCACTCGCCGTGAGGCGGTTGATCTGCGGGCCGACAGGGGCTCCGCCGCGGTAGCGCATCCCGTAGCCGTGAGGGAGCGTGACCATCCCAGGGCGGAGTGCGTCGTCGAGTTCAATCGTCACCTCGACCTGTCCGGTGTCCGACTCGCAGATCGCACGCGAGCCCGAGGAGAGTCCGCGCGCGCGCGCATCGTCGGGGTGCATGCGCATCGCGCCGTTGGGGTCGCTCTTGCGCCAGGAGGGATCTCGGAAGATCTGGTTGGCGTTATAGGCGCGGCGCTCACCCGCTAGCAGCACGAGCTCAGGGGTCACCTCGGGCTCGTCCCGAAGGGCACGGAGCGCACCGAGCATCTCCGCGATCTCCAGGTGCACGCGACGGTCGTGGTGACGGATGAATGACCAGGTGTCGGCGAACTCGTGTCGCGTGACGAGCGTGCCCTCGGCCTTGTCGAGAATCGTCTGGAACAGCGACAGGCCCAGGGTGAGCCGATTGCCGCGATGCCCTGCGCCGCGGACCGCGCGGGGCTCTCTCCGCGCGAGGTCGAGCGCCAGCCCGATGAGGGGCGCCGCGGCGGCGGGCGGTACGCGCTCCGGGTGCGCTCGTGACGTTCGGAGCGCCCGCCCCAGCGTGCGGTACGCGATCGACGCGGCGTACGGGACCCACCGCGGCTTCGCGGCGAGCGTCGCGCCAAGCGCGGCGAGGAAGCCGGCGTGCTTCGTGGCGGCGGGCTCGACCGCCGCGATGCGCTCGAGCACCGGGAAGGACCGGGGCAGCTCGCCCATGGCCTCGAGGAGCCGCGTGTAGATCTCCGGCTCGGGCAGGGCCTCCGCGCGCGGGGGGAACAGGGGGTGGCGGAGCTGGAACGCGTTGTCGGGGAACTCGAGGTTGAACCCCGTGCACTCCCACTTCTCGAGCTGTGTCGCCGCGGGCAGGACATAGTGAGCGAAGCGCGCCGTCTCGGTCATCGCCACGTCCACGACAACGAGCAGCTCGAGCTTCGCGAACGCGCGCTCGTAGGCGGCGGTGTCCGCGCCGGTGAGGACCGGGTTGGCGCTGTCGACGAACAGCGCACGCACGCGATCCTCGCCGTCATGTTCGATCTCATCGGGCAGGATGTTCGGCGGATACAGCCCACCAATCGGGAACATGCGGTGATGCGCGGTGCGCACGTGCCGGCCAGCGCGCTCGTCGGTGTTGCCGAGGATCGGCAGGAAGAGCGAGTGGAAGTTGTTCCCCCCGCGCTTGCCGAGGTTCCCGGTCAGCAGGAACAGGAGCTTCTCAAGGTACGAGTTGAGCGTGCTGTGAAGGCTCTGCTGCAACCCCAGGTCGACGCGCACGCACGCAGCGCGCGCACCGGCGAACGTCCGTGCGACGCGCTCGACGTCGGCAAGAGGCACATCCGCGCGACGAACGAACTCCTCGATGGGGACCGCCCGGAGCTCGGCCTCGACCGCCGAGAACCCAGTGCAACGCTCAGCGAGAAACGCCTGGTCGTGCAAGCCGTCGCGCACAATGATGCCGAGTATCGCGGCGAGCAGGAAGGCGTCGGTGCCGGGGCGCAGCTGAAGGTGCACGTCGGCCATGCGCGCCGTCTCCGTCTTGCGCGGGTCGATCACGACCATCGTGCGCGCGGGGTCCTTCTTCAGCTCCCGCAGCGTGTCACGCGCATTTGGGATGCCGTGCGCCTGGAAAGGATTCGTACCGATGAAGAGCACGACGTCCGCGTGCTCGACATCCTCCGTGATGTGGCAACGCTGGTCGCCGAACAGCCGGCCATTGACCCAGAAGTCGCCGGTCTTCTCCTGGGCGAGCGCGCTGTACACGAAACGGCTCTTCATCGCCTTCGTGAGCTGCCGGCTGTACGCGCCCCCGAGGTGATTGCCCTGGCCGCCACCGCCGTAGAACGCGAACGCGCGACCGCCATGCCGCTCACGAAGCGCGACCAGCCGGGCGGCGATGTCGGCGAGCGCCTCATCCCACCCCACGCGCACGAAGCTGCCATCTGGCTCGCGACGCAGCGGGTGCTCAAGGCGATCCGCGTTCTCCTGATAGTGCTGCAGCCGTGCGGCCTTCTGGCAGAGGTAGCCCTTGGAGACGGGGTGCGCGTCGTCGCCGCGAATGCTCGTGAGGCGGGAGCCCTCGACTTCGACGCGGAGCCCACAGTTACGGGAGCACAGGATGCAGGCGGTCTGCTCGGTGGTCATGGAGGGGACCTTGGCCAAAGGGATAACGAACGTTATCTTATGGGAGGCTTATGCGCTACCCCCCCGAACAGAAGACCCGGTCCCGTGAGAAACTCGTGCGCGCCAGCGCCTCGCTCGCGAAGCAGCAGGGATTCGCTGGCAGCGGCGTGGATGCGCTCGCGAGCGCGGCAGGGCTCACCAGCGGCGCGTTCTACCGGCACTTCGAAGGCAAGGGAGAGCTGCTGTCCGCCATCGTCGAGATGGAGCTCGAGACGACGCGCAGCCGCTTTTCCACCCTCGAGCCGCGCAACGAAGAGCAGCTGCTCCTCGCCATCGACACCTACCTCAGCCTTGCGCATGTGCGGCATCCGGAGTCGGGATGCGTGCTGCCGACACTGGCTTCGGAGATTGGCCGCGCTTCGGCCGAGACGAAGGAGGTGTTCGAGCGCGCGCTTCTGGAGCTGTTGGCCGTCCTCTCGGAGAAGGTGGGCGACGCATCGGTCGCCTTCGCGCTCCTCAACCAGTGCGTCGGGGCGGTGATGATCGCCCGTGGACTCGCGACGGACAGTGCGAAGCGCCAGGTGCTCGAGGCCGCACGCAAGAGCGCACGAGAGAGCATCGCTTCACTGTTGAGCACAGCCAGGGTGTCAGACGATTCGTAGTGTTGAGGAGCTCCAGCTGCATGTCGACGGGCAGGCAGAGATCGCTCAAGGTAGGCTGGGCCCTGTCATGAAGCTCCAGCTCCTCCAAACCCTTCCTCCCTCTTTGCGCGTGCGCGACGCCACCTTCCTGAATGAGGACACCCTGCTCTTCACCGATTCTTCGGCGAACGTGCAGCGCTTCTCCCTGGAGAACGAGCGGGTCACGCTGCTCCATCGAGGCGAGGACGTCCTAGCGCCTTGCATGAAGGCCCGGTTCACCATGGACGACCGGGATGTCTCGGACATCTACCATCAATCCTTCCAACAACTCGCTGGCTTGTTCCCGTGCCTCGGGGTGTCCCCGCGCGGCGATGCCCTCCTGGTGGCCATCCGACCTTACGTCTACGTGGGATGGAGCGCGACGCAAGACGCCTGGAAGTTCCTGGCCGTGGGCTCGGGCTTCTATTCTCCCCCCGAGTTCGTGTTCTCGCCCGACGGCAACCGCTGTGCGGTGATCACAGAAGACGTCACCGATATCTTTGAACTCCCGTCGCTGAACAACCTGTTCGCACTCGATACGAGGTCATGCACCTGGCATCCCTCTCGTTCCGCCCTGCTGTGCGTCTCCGAAGACACCAACGACCTGTGCTCGATCGACCCGAACCAGCCAGGCCCGATCCACGACAACCGGAGGGCCTCGCCCAAGCCCCTGGTTTCCCTCTCGCACGGAGAGGAGTCCCAGGGTGACACCTACCACATTGCCATTCTTCACGACGGGACCCTCACGTCATTTTCAGACGTCAGATCCTTTATCGACATCTGGCAGCTCGAGCCCTTGCAAACACTCGCGAGGGTGGAGCTCAAGGAAGAGCCCCTCAGGATCGTCGGTGCGCCAGGCCAGCCCTGGTTCGCAGTGGAAGGAAGAGCCCGTATCCAATCCGGGGACGCGCAAAGACGTGAGTACTACGTGCAGCTGTGGGACACGGCTTCTCGCGCCGCTGTGTCGGAGAGGCTTTTGGATCAGACCGATATCCGCTTCTCCCCGTCGGGGCGCCGCTTCGTCACGTTCGGGATGTCCGAGGTGAATCCGAACCCCTATCCCCGAGAGCCCGATCCGAACGCGCGTGAGCAGGGACGACCGGTGCTCGTCTGGGAAATCGAGACCTGAGCAATCAGGGCCACGGACCGAGCCGAGTTGGTAAGGTCAAGTGGAGCTTCCCCTGAGACCTTTATGAACCTCGAGCGTTACCGTTCCTTCACACAACAACTGAGAACCCGCCTGGAGTCCGATGCGCGCGTGCTGGGGCTGGTCGCGCTGGGCTCGATGGCCGAGCTCGGGCGTACGCCGGACGCGTGGTCGGACCATGACTTCTTCGTGATCACCGTCGCGGGAGTACAGGAGTCGTTCCGCCAGGATTTGAGCTGGTTGCCCGATGGCGAGCGCATCGTCCTGAAGGTGCGCGAGACGGCGCATGGGCTCAAGGTGCTCTATGACGATGGCCACCTGTTGGAGTTCGCGATCTTCGACGAAGCCGAGCTGCACCTGGCGAGGGTGAACGACTACCGCGTGCTGCTCGACCGCGCGCACGTGGAAGCCGACCTGCGGCACCTGCGCACGAAGTCCGCCACCGAGGCCTCCTCCTTCGACGTGGAGCGCGCCTTCGCACTCTTCCTGTCAGCGCTGCTGGTCGGAGCGGGACGTACGGCTCGCGGAGAGGTGCTCAGTGGCAACGCCTTCATCAAACAACATGCGCTGGAACAACTGCTGCGAGTCCTCACGCACTGTCTGCCCACGGGGAGCGAAAGCCGGCTCGACAACCTCGACCCGTTCCGCCGCTTCGAGCGGGCGTTCCCGGAGCAGGGGCGGACGCTCCACCAGGCGTTGCTGCAGGAGCCTGGCCTGTGTGCCTGGCAACTCCTTCGCTTCGCCGAGGAGCAGCTCGCGCACCGAATGGAGCGTTATCCGGCCCGCGCGGTGCAGGTCTTGAGGAACCAGTTGGAGCAGTGGGCCCAGCCCTCGTGTTAGCGGCGTAATACACCCACGATCCCCAGCGACAGCCAGGTGCCGATGAGGGGGGAGACGCCGAAGCCGAGGACAGGCACGGGGAAATGACCGAAAGCGGGGGTGAGCGCCTGAAGCCCGAGGTACATCGCGAGGCTGGCGATCACCCGCCGCTCCAGCGGGGAGGAGCGACTCCACGCGCTCACCCCCACGAGGGCCAGTCCCAGCGGGATGACCGCCATCGACGCGAGGGCCGCGACGCCCCAGAGCATGCCGGCTTCGGCCGCGAGCCGAACGATGCCCTCGACGTGCGGCACGGGGGATAGCGGGTCCGGGCGCCCCCAGGCGAGCGCGGTGGACAGCAGCACCACCGAGCCCAGCCCCCAGCGCAGCAGGAGCCCTCCGGGGGAGAGGGTGAGGAGCACCAGCGAGGCGGCTCCGAATGCGGTCGCCTGGGCGGCATCCGGCTGAAGGAGGTGGAGCGCCTGCATCAAGAGGACAACGCCCGCCGCGGCAAGGGGCCTCCCGGCCTCGAACAGGACAGCGGTCCCGAGAAGAACGAGGGGAGCGAGGAGCGCCGACGCATGCAGCCGGAGGGGGCCCAACACCCACCAGCGATGAACGCCGTCCAGGCCGGGAGACACGAGCGTCAAGAAGCCGCAGAGGAGCCCACCGGCGGCAAGTGCGGGGGCCCACGCAAGCACCTTGTCTCGCGGCAGGCGGGCAACTTGCGCGCCGCCCCACCCCGCGAGGAGCGCGGCTGCGGCCTGGAGTCCGATGACGGCGGGTGACACGCCGTACCGGAGCATCACAGAGACGCCGACCACGACCGCGGGCACGGGGGTGATGAGGAGTTTCCGGAGGCGGGAAGGATGGGCCAAGAGAGGGTGCACCAGCATCCCATCATTCCACGCCAGAGAACTGGCCGTGACGGAGGACAACGGTGTCCGACCTCGACGTGGTGTGGACCGCGATCGCGCTTCACACGGCGCCGCGTATCCCGGAACACATGCATCCGGTGGTCGCGCTGGTCACCGCCGGCGTGGAGATGGACGTGCTGGGCCTGACCTACGCCGAGTACCCTGACGGCGAGCGCGAGGCGGTGGTCGCCGCCCATCCCCGGACCGAGCACTTCAAGGAAGACATCATTCAAGCGTTCTACGACGGCATCAAACACAAGCCGCGAACCACCTTCGGCAACGTCAAGGCGGACGTGCTCGCGGACAAGGAGCCGCGGTTCGTCCGTGGCGACTTCTGCCGCGTCATTCGGGAATCGGCCTGGCGAGGGTAGTATCCGCACTACGCGGACGGGGCCCACCGCGCCGGAGCCGCCGGAGAAATAGCCCGCGGATTTCGTGCATGAGTGCCCAGGTCACCGGCTCTTTCCGTTGCGGGCCAGGAATTCACGCCCACCCCAACGAAATCGAAGGAGAGAGCCATGACCGCGATGAAGAGGTATCTGCTTGCCTGGATGTGTCTTCAGCTGCCCATGCTGGCGCACGCCGGGCAGCCCACGCCCACGAGCGCGGCCGCCCCGCTGTCCGAGGCCGAGCGCTATGCACGGCGCTGCCAGTCCCAGTCGCCTCATCGCACCGTCAAGCCCCAGGGCACGATGCTGTGGGGGACCCGGCGGGACTGAAACACCGAGAAGGCCACGGACGAGCGCACCAGTGTGCTCGTCTCGGCGGACCTCGCCCCCCTGAAGCAGGCGGATGCCCAGGTGAAGGCCCTGACGCTCGAGGGCGGCCTTCTGGTGGCCGCGGGCAAGGGCGGCGTGGTCGGCACCGTGCTCCAGGGCACGGCGAGCGATGGTCAGCCGGTGGAGGTGGCCATCTGCGGCGCCGAGCCCTCCGCCGAGGATCCCAGGATGGTCTGGTACCGCATCGAGGCCTGGAACGCGGTGGCCCAGGAGTGGGAGAACCCCTGTGTCGCCCTGGCGAACGTGCCCGATCCCCGGGCGCTCGCGGTGAGAGGCACCTGGAACGCGAACGGCGCCCACCAGAAGGCCCCGGGCAAGCTCACCTTCGCCTGTGAGAACGGCGCCATCAGCAAGTGCATCCAGTGGGGCTACAAGCCCTGGGCGAGCCGCGACGGGCAATCGATGGCCGACCTCCACCAGGCCTGCACGCGCATGGCCCGCGCCGACTACTGCGGCGACGGCCGCAGCCACACGCACGAGAACACCGCCATCGACATGTACGATCGGCTCGGAGTGATACGTCAACCCCGCGTCAGCGCTGCTGCGCAACCAGTCCTATGAAGCCTCGAAGGGCACCTCCTCCCAGGGCGAGGGCCCGTAGGACACCTCGTGGCGCCCCCTCGTCAGTCCGGCTTGGGTGCCGGGGGCATCCCAGGGGTGGGAGGCGCGAGACGCAAAAAAACCTTTGCATTTACATGAGTGAGCGCTTACTATTATATTCATGGTGAAGACGGAGCGAGGTAGCTGCTCCCCTTGGCCCGGCAGAACACGATCAGGCCACGGCCCACCCGCACCTCGTCTCGATCAACCAATCAACGGGATTGCACTGAAAGGAAGCTGTGATGGAACGCTCGACCATGACGGAACCTGCGAAGAACTGGATTAACGGCAAGTGGAATAACGGCGGCACGATCAGGGAGGCCATCAGCCCGTCCAACGGACGACCGCTCGGCAATTACCTGGACATCGGTCCCGACGAAGCGCAGCAGGCAATCCAGGCTGCCCGGACTGCTTTCGACACGACGAACTGGTCCAAGGACCGGTCCCTTCGATCGCGTGCCCTGTTCGAACTGGCCGACGAAGTCGGTAAACGAGTGGATGAGATTGCGTTGATGCTTGCACGTGAAGGCGGCAAGCTGCTTGCACAGACGCAGTGGGAACTGACGGTAACGGTGGAATGGCTGCGCTACGCCGCCGCGACCGCGCTGCTGCAGACGGGCGGCCGGGCGCTCGAAGCGGCTCCCGGCCTTCACTTCCACTCCGATCCTGAACCTATCGGCGTGGTCGGTGTGATCTCTCCCTGGAACTCGCCGATCATTTTGTCTGTTCGCGCCGTCGCCCCGGCGCTCGCAGCCGGATGCTCGGTCGTCCTCAAGCTGCCGCATCAGACGGCACTGGCCAATTCGCTGTTCGTCGAAGCGATCGCCGCAGCGAAGTCCTTGCCACCCGGTGTACTGAACGTTGTCACGGAAACCGGCAGCATCGCCGCGTCCATGCTGGTCGATTCTCCCGCGGTGAATATGATCAGCTACACTGGCAGCACCAAGGTAGGCCGTGTCATCGCCGCCAACGGTGCCAAGACGCTGAAGCGGCTCAACCTTGAACTGGGAGGCAAGGCGCCATTGGTTGTCTTCGACGACGCCGACCTCGACGTCGTGGTCCCGCAGCTCGTCACCGCCCTGGTCGCGATGAACGGACAATTCTGCTGCACCGGCTCGCGTGTCCTGGTCCAGCGCGGCATGGCCGATGCCCTGCGCAAGGCGCTGGTCGAGGCTTATCAGAACGTCCGGCTCGGCGAGAGCGACGATCCTGCTGCCCAGCTTGGTCCCTTGATCGATGCCGCAAGCGTCCAGCGCGTGGACGCCGTGGTTGCCGAGGCGGCTTCCTACGCCAAGATTCTTGTTCGTGGCGGTCCGGTCACCGAAGGTCCGTTGGCTGGGGGCGCCTTCTACCGGCCCAGCCTGATCGAAGTGGAGTCCCTCGAGGCCTTCGTCGTTCAGAACGAGGTGTTCGGGCCGGTCCAGACATTCGAGATTTTCGACGACGAAGCGGACGCCATCGTGCGCGCCAATGCCACCGAGTATGGTCTCGCGGCTTCGGTCTTCTCAGGTGATGCAGCACGTTGCCGTCGCGTCGGTAAGGCGATCCAGGCGGGCCATATCTGGATGAACTGCTGGGGGGTGATGTCCGAGCACTTCGAGCAGAGCGGCTTCAAGCAGAGTGGCATCGGTGTTCTGTGCGGTCCCCGTGCCATTGAACAGTTTCAGGAAGTCAAGGTGTACGCGTCGGTCGAGGCGCCGCAAGCTGCGGCCTGATCTGCTGCCGGAGCCGCGTGCCCTGGCCCCAGCAGGCAGGGCACGTCCGGCGCCATTAACGGAAACACCGATTGACGACTCGGCACTGCTACTGATCGATCACCAAGCCGGCATCATGCAGCTCGTCCATGATTACCGTCCTGCGGAATTTCGCAGTTTGAAACGGGTGTTCCTTTATCTATATAGTTTGAGCATGAAAAAAGGCGTACCCAAGGCCTCGCGAGGCCGTCCCGTAAACGAACAGGCGCGTGAAGAACGCATGGCGCAGATCCTCGATGGCGCCCGCACCTGCTTTGTACAACGGGGTTTCCACGCTTCCTCCATTGCGGAGATCAGTGCCGCGGCCGGTGTCAGCGTGGCGAACATTTACCAGTACTTCCCGAGCAAGGAAGCGCTCATCGTCGCCCTCATCGAAGTCGACCTGAAGCGTCACCATGGCATGATAACGCGTTTCTGGAATACCGATTTCAGTCGGGACGCGATCGAGGAAACACTTGCCGACATCTTCCTGACGCCGCAGGGACACGCACTCGCGGTCCTGCGTGCGGAGATCGCAAGCGAGGGGGCGCGTAATCCGCGGGTCGCCGAACTCCTCCGCGATTCCGAGCCAGGACTGGTGGAAGCCATGCGTGGTGGGATTCGCACAGCCCAAAAAAACGGCCAGATCTCCGCCGGCCTCGACCCCAATGCGGTTGCCGAGCGCCTCTCGCTGGTTTTCGAAGGGCTCATGCGGCTGTATTTGTTTTCTCCATCCGATGGGAAAAAGTTCATCTCGCGGTATTACAGCCAGGTAGCGGATACATTGCGGCTGGGTCGCTGAAGAGCGCTGCATCCTTTCGAGTCGGCGCGCAGGATTCCTCAGGACTCGCTACCGGCATATGACAATGTCATTCACAACAGCCTTGTGCCGAGCGGTACGTCATGCTCGGGCACACAAAGACTGACGTTTCCCGAGGCGTCGTGGAACCCGGTCACCAGACATTCGGACATGAAAGGGCCGATCTGCTTCTCCGGGAAATTGATGACTGCTACGATCTGCTTCCCAAAGGCTCTGAAGCGGGCCCCGGCCCGGGGACCACCCCAGCAGGCGTGGTGCTGAACCTGGCGCAGCCGCTGTCAATACGCCCCAACTCCCTGCCTCTCTCCTCAAGCGAACTCCTAGCCTCTCTCCTCAAGCGAGGGCGGCCAGGGCAGGGGTGTGCCCCAAGGGGTTGTACCGTCCCGTGTACCGGCGCGGCGCGCGGCCTTGCTGGCCCCGTCAGCGGCCCTTCTCGGCCCCTCCGCTCCAGCCCTCCCCCTCAACATGGCTTCTATCCCGCCTATACGCGACGAGTTTCATGCAGTCGGAGGTTTTCGGTTCCAACCCCATCGGTGTCGACGTCGACCCTCGCGAGCTGCTTCGCCGCCTGCGCGCGGGTGAGCCGCCTGCGGAACTCGCGAAGGCACACTCGAACGCGGAGCCGCGCGGATTCGAGACCATGCCCGCGGAGTTCTTTCGCTGAAGGGCCCCTGCCTCCGATTGTTCAACCGTCGTCTGGTGCTGCGACGGTGCGTTCGAAACGCAGTACTTCTTGGGATTCTCACACCCTCAGCAGCTCATACAAATGACTCGAGATGGGTGTGGGTGATTCGACTTGCTCGGCGGTGCGCTTGAAGAGCCCCACGTCCTTCAGGGGAATCGGACTCTGCATGGCCGGCGTCTTCTCGGCGATCATCTTTCCGTAGCTCTGATAGATCGGAGCAGCGAACAGGGTCGTCGTCAGCATCTCCACGACTGCCTTTGGATCCACTCCGCTCTTTTCGGCCATGGAGAGTGCCTCGGTGAGCGAGTGCGCGGCGGAGACAATGAGGAAGTTCCCCACGAGCTTGACCGTGGTGGCGGCCCCCACCGCTTCGCCAAAATCGAAGATGCCCTGCGCCCCCATTGCCTCGAGCAGTGGTCGGACCCGATCCTTGGCTGGCTGCTTACCGGCAACCGGAATCCAAAGTCTGCGGGCGGCCGCTGCCTCGGGTCTTCCGAAGATAGGTGCCTCGACATACGCACAGCCCTGTTGCGCATGCAGGCGCTCCAACCTCCGGGCCGTTTCAGGCAACACCGTGCTCATGGAGATGTGAACGCCTCCTGGCCCGAGTCGCTCCAGAAAGCCATCGCTTTTCACGACGTCCTCCAGGGACGCATCGTCCCATACCAGGGTGACGACCACGCCGCCCGGCGTCACCACGTCGGCTGGGCGACTCGCCAGATACACGCCTCGCTCGACGAGCGGCGCCGCCTTGGCGGCCGTGCGGTTGTAGACCCGGAGCGAATGCCCGGCGTCCACCAGATTGGTTGCCACGGGCAGTCCCAGAAGCCCAAGTCCAATGAATCCAATCGCTTCACTCATTTTGATGCGTCCTCCTGAACCGAAGGGTCAAACGTGATGTTGACGTCAACGTCATCTTTAGAGGAAAAAAAAACTACTGCTGCCCTCGCTCCTCGAACCAGCGCTCGAATCGTTCGATGTTGGCCTGGAGGTCCGCACGAAACTGTTCCAGGGCGCCAATTTTCTGGTCCACCTCGGCGAGATGCGCGCGCAGGATGGCGAGGACCTTCTGCTTGGGTCGCACGCCGCTGGGGTCCGTGAAATACAGCTCGATGACCTCACCTATCTCATCCAGGCTGAGCCCCAGCTGCTTCAACTGCTCGATCTTGCGCAGACGCGCGAGCGTGTCCTCCGTGTAGAAGTGCTGGCCTGTGCCGTGGCGCTCGCCCGGTGGGATGAGGCCAAGACTCTCGTAGTAGCGCACGGTGCGCGGAGTCACCTGGGCTCGCCGCGCCAACTCTCCAATCCGCATGCGCTCGTTCGTCGGCATTACGAACATGACGTATACGTCACGTTTGAAGAGGCTGTCAACGCGCGCTGGAAGCGGGGGCACGGTGGGAAGGGGGCAAGGCGAGGCCACGCACTCGCGCAGTGGCCTCGCCCCCACGTTCGCAGGCGTGGTGCTGAACCTGGCGCAGCCGCTGTCAATACGCCCCAACTCCCTGCCTCTCTCCTCAAGCGAGGGCGGCCAGGGCAGGGGTGTGCCCCAAGGGGTTGTACCGTCCCGTGTACCGGCGCGGCGCGCGGCCTTGCTGGCCCCGTCAGCGGCCCTTCTCGGCCCCTCCGCTCCAGCCCTCCCCCTCAACATGGCTTCTATCCCGCCTATACGCAACATCGTCTTCTGGTTTGAGCGCGCCGGGGTGCGCCGCTACATCGACTGGGAAGAGCGAGTCCCCACCGAGTCCGTGTGCACCACCCAGGAGAAGGATGGCCTCGCGAACATCCACGCCCTCTTCACGACGGAGCGGAGCTTCTTCCAAGAGAAGGATCGGTACTCGAGCAACCTCGCGGAGGTGGGCTTCCTGCCCCTGAGTTGCACGGATGGCACGCGCCCCGCGGGTCCGGACAGCTGCAAGTGCGGGGGCCCACGCAAGCACCTTGTCTCGCGGCAGGCGGGCAACTTGCGCGCCGCTCCACCCCGCGAGGAGCGCGGCTGCGGCCTGGAGCCCGATGATGGCGGGTGACACGCCGTGCCGGAGCATCACATAGACGCCGACCACGACCGCGGGCGCGGGGGTGATGAGGAGTCTCCGGAGGCTGGAAGGAGGGGCGAAGAGGGGGTGCACAGGCTTCCCGTTATTCCACACCAGAGAACTGGCCGTGACGGAGGACAACGGTGCATCGGCGCCCTACCGCGAGGCGGTTCCACTGCGCTTCGCTCACCGGCGCGGAGTACCCCAACCCGTTGTCGTCTCTCAGGTGGAGGAGGTACTTCGCGCGCTTCTCCGTCACCCGTTCGTCCGCCAGGAGCTCCGGCCACCGCGGGATGAGATCCTCAGGACCCTGCGCACTCAGGGTGAGCGGACGGGCCGGCCCCCATCGCTCGGGCTCGAGCCGCAAATCCGCGCCCACCTCGTGCTGCCGCCACTGAGTCTCCCCCACTTCCAGGCTCTGCTCTGAGGACCGCTCGAGCCCCGAGCCCATTTCCACATAGAGCACACGGTACACCTCCTGCCTGGAGCCCTCCCGCTCCCCGGGCTCCAGGGTCACCTTCGGCCAGAAGGGCTTCCGGTCCGTCCCCGTCTCCGTCAGGACCCGACCCTTCGTCCAGACGTCGTACGTGTAGTCGTAATACCTGACCTTGACTGGCTTCTCGGTGCAGTCCTCCTCCTCTCGCCAGACGGGCTCGCTCCGGGAGACCGTCTCGTTGCGGTAGACCGGCACCTTCTTCGTGTGCTCGCGCGTTCGAGTCTCGTAGACCGGCTCCTTGGTCTTGCACTTCTTGTCCTTGAAGAAGCCATTTCCCAGGCTGATGCTCCCGCATTTGGACTTCTTCGTGCGGGTCCCCACCTTTTCCTTGTACGTCTCGTACGTCGTCTCCGTCTTGTAGCCAGAGACCACCTGCCGGCTTTCGCTGACCTCCTTCGTGTCGCGCACCTTCCGGGTGGTGCAACTCCGGGACGTCTCGGTCTCGAGGCGCGAGCGGAGCCGCCTCGCGCCCTGGGGCAGGGACGTCCCGCTGCCCTGGAGCGTCTCTCGCTTCTCAAGGTGGATGCTCCGCTCCCAGGCGAAGCCCGTCACGACGCCCTTGATGCGCTGTTCGACCTTCGTCTCGCGCGTCCAGAACAAGCCGACCACCGTGGCGGAGACGCGCTGGGACTCGGGCTGCACCTGCCTGAAGAGAAGCCACGCCCCGGCGACCCCTCCGAAGACGACCAGGGCGATGAAGATCAGGCTGATGAGACAACCCCTGTTTGCATCCTTGGCTTCAGCCTCACTGAGCTTCTGGGTTGTGGGCTCGGTGGCAGCGGGTTTCTCGGCAGCGGGCTCCGCCGGTATGGGCCACGGCGGACCCAGCTCCCCGGCTTTCTTGGACCCGACCGCACCACCCTCCGGCGGGTGGTCAGTCACTGGGTGGCTTGGGCTCGCGCCCTTGGGCGCGGAGCAACGCCGGCACACGTCCAGGGTCCCCGTGTTACCGGAGCCACAATGCTCGCAGTACCAGTCCGCACCGGCCTCGGCCTGGGCGATCAGGCGCTCGTCCGTCACGGCCGGCGCCTCGTCCGGGAGGTAGAACTGGACGTCTTTCTGTCGCGCTGCACCGCAGTGATTGCACTGCTTGTGCCGCCCCAGGTTGCCCTTCGTTCCGCAGAACCCGCAGTCCCAGAGCCCTTCCCGTATCGTCACGCGTCGACGCCTTTCAGAGGTACTCGCGAAGCTCTCGCGCGAGGAACGTGGCGGTCTGCTTGCCAACGAAGACATCGCGAACGATGCCCTGCCGATCAATGAGAACCGAGACCGGACGCATCACCGCATGGCCGCGCAGGGACTCCGGCAGCGACTCGAGCTCGAAGGTGCCCTGCACCACGCCTTGGGGTACCTGCGGCTGGGCGAGCAACACGTCCCTCGGCTCGTCCGAGAGCGCCACCACCACGAGGTCCGAGCCGCCGAGCTCGGCCAGGACCTGCTCGAGGTCCCGCATGGGAGCGCGCGCGTCGTCGTTCCAGCTCGCCCTGAATTGAAGGAGGACGACCTTCCCGGACCAGGTGTCGAGCGAGCCCGGCTTCCCGTCCACCAGCTGCGTGAAGGGCACCACGAGCCGCTTCCCCAACGGACCCGCGAGCACGGGCGCCAGCTTCGACACCGCGGAGGAGTGCGTGAAGACGCCGATGAGGCCCCCCAGCAACATCACCCCACTGAGAGTCATGAAGAAGAATGCCCAGGAGAGTCTCTTCCTGAAGACGCCGAACAGCAGGACGAAGGGGCTGGCGAGGATGAACAGCCAGGAGGTGAACCGGCCCCAACCGACGATGAACTCGATGAGTGGAATGAGGTTCATGGGCGCGTGGGCGTTACGACTCGGTGCCCTCGTCCCTGTATCACGCCCGGTTGGCCGCGGACACCCGCTCCCCCTGGCGCGCCTGCGCCCCAGCCCGCCCCCGCGAGCTCACGTGCCGCGGCTGAGCTCGGGCATCCCACGCCACGCGCGCCACCGGACGAGCACGCAGCCCACGGTGAGCCCGGCGAGCGCCCCCGTCGCCGTGGGCCAGAAGGCCCACCAGAGCTGCGCCTCCAGCGCCCCCATGTCCTGGTAGCGCACCAGCCGCAACGCGAGCCCCACACAGGCCCCGGCGGCGGTGGGCAGTAGCACGCGGAGGAGCGAGGACCAGGAGCCGCCCGGCACGGGCTCCAGATGTGGGTAGCGGCGCGCCATGTACGCGAACACCACGAGCGAGCCCACCAGGGAGGAGATGTGCTGAAGGACGCGGGAGAGCGGCAGGTCCCTGCTCCCGACAGGGACGACCACGTCCGGATAGAGCACCTGCGCGGGCCACATGGAGTGGTGCGTGAAGCCGTCCCAGAGGAGATGGGTGGCGGCACCGAGCACCAGGGTCGCGGCGGTGATCAACCAGGCGAGGGGTGAGCGAGGCAGCCCTTCCGTCCGCGCGAAGCGACCCCACTGCACACCGCCCACCTCGGGCAGGGCGAGCCGCAGCGCGGGGAGGATGAGCACCTCCAGCCACAGCAGCACCGCGAGCCCCACGGGGAGGCAGAAGAGGATGAAGCCGGGGAACGCATGCGCGAAGTCACCCAGCTCGCGCAGCGCGTAGACGTAGGAGAGGTCCGGCGCGCAGGCACCGACGATGAGGGCAGTGGGCAGCACGCCCCGGCGAGAGAGCCGGAAGAAGGGCAGCACCGCGGCGGCATGTGCAGGCAGGGTGACGGGCACGGGACCGCAATCGGTATTCACTCCGGTGCTCACGGCAACCCCTTGTGTCCCCTTCGCGCTGGATGCACGACACTCCGCTCGTGGAGGGAGCAGCGCAGGCGCCCGCCAGGGCGGGTGGTACCGCGGGGCGGGCGAGAAGCTGGAGCTCTCCCCCCGTGCAGGCTCAAGCTTTCGTGAAACCGACTATGCTCATGGTGCAACCAACCCTGAAGGAGCTCACCGTGCGCAAGGCAATCGTGAAGCTGGCCTTTGTCCTGGGAATCACCGTCGAGTGAAGAGGGACCGGGGGCCTGACCGTGGTGGCGGGCAGGCCCCATCCGTCCTGGAGTCCTCACCATTCTTGCGCGTCAGCGCAAAGGCTGCGCCGAAGGGGAGCGCATCACCGACGGGCAGACGCTGGCACGTGGCGTGCTGAGCTTACGGGGAGACATCCAGGCCCCCGGAGGTCACCCATGCTCGCCGGTTACTTCGTCTCGTTCATCGTGGCCGCGCTCCTCGCAGCAGCCTGTGCCCACTGGCCCCACACGGTGGGCCGGTCGCTCGTAGCCGTCGTCTTCCTGCTCGCGAGTGCCGTCAATGGAATGCTCGCCCTGTTGCACCCCCAGCTCTACGTGGAGGGCTTCGGGCCCACGGCCATTCCGCTCTACCAGGCGTTCATCGAGGGGCCGTTCGCCCAAAATCCCGCGCTCTTCGTGCTGCCCATCGCGCTCGGGCAGTTGCTGTGCGGACTGGGGGTGCTGCTCGGCCGAGGAGTCTGGGCGCGGCTCGCCCTGGTGGGGTGCATCGTGTTCCTCGTGGCGCTCACGGGGCTCGGGGTGGGGTGCGCCTTCCCGGCCAACCTGGCGATGGCGCTCAGCCCCGCGCTCCTGTTGAGGCACCGCTTCGCGCACGGCGCACCGCACGCCTTCCATCGCAGGCACCACACGGGAGCCGGACTCCCCGCGGGCCGGTGAGCCGAGGGAAGTGAGATGAAGGGCCTGCACGGGGATGACAGGCAGGCCCGCGCCCCGAGCCTGCTTCAGTTGAAGCAGTTGTACTTCAGGTTCACCCAGAGGGGCTGCTCACCGCTCGCGATGTAGTCGTAGAGAATGCCCGTCCGGTAGCCATGGGAGGCGCACACATCGTTGGCGGTGATGTTCATGTGGACCCAGGACCAGCCGTCGGGGCGATCATTCGCGGGCACAAACACCGTGTGCACCCTGTCGCGAGGAATGCAGTGGAGGCCCACCAACTCCCCTGACTGGTGGCCCGTGAAGAAGCCCGCTCCGTAACCGCGGCGGTAGCAAGCGTAATAAGCAACCAGGTTCGCCCAGACCGGCAGCTGCGCGTCGATGTGGTCCTTGTCATCGACATACCTCCCCCAACCAAACGTCTGCTTGAGTTCCGTCAGCGTAGTGTCGAACCAGTCGACGGTGTCATCATCGAAGCAATTGACGCCCATGAGCTCGCCGGATTGATGGCCCAGGTACTGGCCCGCCGGGAACCCCTTGTCCAGACATACCTCGTTCGCGCTGCGGCTCGCATACGCCCAGCCCACTTTGTCTCGATTACTGATGGGGTAGCCCGTTGCCGCGCGCTCGGCCGCTGTCGTGTCGAACCACTCGGTTGCGAGCGCGGTCATGGAGCTGAAGACAATCCCCATGGCCAGCACGGACTTCGATGCTTTCTGTATCGCGTTCCACACGGCGTTCTTCCTCCTTGGATGGGAAACCTTCCCGGACCGGCGAATCCCGGCCAGGTGAAGCGCTCTATGAAAGGAGGTGTGACGGCGGTGTGACCGCTCGGCGTGCTACCCCACCCGTTCGATCCAATACTTGCGCCCCTTGATGCGGCCCTCGCGCAGCCGCTGGAGCGCCACGCGGGCGACGCGCCTGGAGACGGCGACGTAGGCATGACGGTCGTGGATGTCGATCTTCCCGATGTCGGAGGCCTTCAGCCCTCCGGCCTCTCCCGTCAGGGCCCCGAGGATGTCCCCCGGCCGCATCTTGTCCTTGCGTCCGGCGGAGATGAGGAGCGTCTCCCACTCCGACTCCAGTGCCCCCCCGCTCGCCGCGTCCGCGGGGGGAAGTGTCTCCGGGCTCGCGCGCTCCAGCTTCACGCCCGTGGCCTGCTCGATGCCCTCCACCTTGCGCTCGTCCTGCGGCGTGACGAGCGAGATGGCCAGGCCCGTCCTTCCCGCGCGCCCCGTGCGGCCAATGCGATGCACGTAGGGCTCGGGCTGTGAGGGCAGATCGAAGTTGATGACAGCATCGAGCGCCTCGACGTCGATGCCGCGGCCCGCCACGTCCGTCGCGATGAGGATGCGAGTGCTGTGATTGCGGAACTTCGCCATCACGTTGTCGCGCTCACTCTGCTCCATGTCTCCCTGGAGACCGTCCGCGCTCACCCGGGCGGAGACCAGCGCCCGCGTGAGCTCGACGACCGTCGCCTTGAGGTTGCAGAACACGATGGCGGCGGCCGGCTGGTGGTGCCGCAGGATTCGCAGCAGGAGCGCTGTCTTCTCCTCGGGCGCGCACGAGTACCGGAGCTGTTGGATGTCGGGAGCCGCCTCGGCCTCCACGACCGTCACGCGCGCGGGCTCCTTCTGGAAGGTCCGGCTCAGCGCCTCGATGTCCGGGGGGAACGTCGCCGAGAAGAGCACCGTCTGTCGCGTCGGAGGCGTCTCGCGGAGGATGCGCTCCATGTCCTCCCGGAAGCCCATGTCGAGCATCCGATCGGCCTCGTCGAGCACCACGGTGGAGAGCCGACCCGTCTCAAGGGCCTGCCGTTCGAGGAGGTCCAGAATGCGGCCGGGTGTGCCGACGGCGATGTGAGCACCTTTCTCAAGCGCGTTCACCTGAGGCCGGACAGGCTGGCCCCCCGCGAGCACGAGCACCTGGAGCCCCGGCAGTCTGCGACCCAGCCGGCGGATTTCTCCGGCCACCTGCGCGCAGAGCTCCCGCGTCGGGCAGAGCACGAGCGCCTGGAGTCGCCGTTGCGGGAGCTGGATCTTCTGCAGGAGGGGGAGCGCGAAGGCCGCGGTCTTCCCACTTCCCGTGCGGGCCTGGCCGACGAGATCCCGGCCTTGCAACAACACGGGGATGCTCTGGGCCTGAATGGGGGTAGCGGTCCGGAAGTCGAGCTCCTCGAGGACCTGGAGCAACGGCGGTGAAAGGGCGAGTGCGGCAAAATCCATCAGGGCCTCGGTTTGTCTCCACCCCTTGTAACAGGTGGAGCCGTTCCGGGAAGGCTCAGGCGGCGTCCGCGTCCTTTCGTGACTCCGAATCGCTCGAGGACTCGGGCGTCCAGGGCCAGGCCAGCGGGGCGATGCGCGCGTAGAGCAGGAACAACGCCTCTCCATCCGCATGTTCGCGACAGACGCGGCTGGCCTCGTTCAGCAGCAGACCCGGCGACAGCACCCGGCCGGACTTGCGCAGCTCGGACCGCAGCGCCTCCGGCACGGCCGCGAGGATGCCCTCTTTGTTGAGCCGCTCGTCGTTGGCCTCCGCGCACAGCTCCAGGTGCCGCACCAGCTCGGCCTTCAGCCGCGCGTCGTAGCCGAAAACGTACGAGCACATCTGGAACAGCTCCGAGCCCGCCTCCGTCACCAGATCCGACTGCTCGCGCGCGAAGCCCGGCTCGCCCGCCGCCCGCCACAGGCAGTCCCAGTTCGCCTGCGACGCGTTGCGCGCGAACAGCGCCCGCGCCGTGAGGTAGCTCTGCATCGAGTCGTGGAAGAAGCGCACGTGCGTGGGCACCGGGCCGGGCCGAGCGTCCGCGGACACCAGCAGCCCCGCGTCCAACAGCATCCGCAGCTTGAACTCGTCCGGGCTGTCGCGGAAGACGATGAGCCGGCTGCGGTGCTCCCAGTAGCTCCCCAGGCACAGCGCCTCCGCGAACGTCAGCAGCTCCGAGGTGGCCGCGTCGTCCGGGTCCTTCTTGAGCAACCCCGCGAAGACAGCGCGGTAGAGGTTGATGACGCTGTCCACGTCACTGCCTCCGAAGCGCAGCGCCAGTCGCACGAGGATGGGCACGTACGTCCCGTCCGCCGCGCGCCCTCGGCAGATGCGCTTGGAGGACTCGGAGAGCGGCGAGGGCTTTCCGTCCGGGCCTGGGTAGGCCTCCTGGAAGCGCGCCAACCCCGCCTCGTCCAGCCGCTTCGGCTCCACCCCCATCCACCGCAACGCATGGGACATCGCCGTCCGGTACGCCTCGTTGGGCCGGGCCGACAGCAGCACCGGCGCGTGCAGCCCCATCTCGCGCTCCAGGTAGCGGCGCAGCGCCTCGGGCTCCAGCTTCGACTCGGTGAGGCCATCCAGCACGAGGAAGAAGTCCCCCGACTCCAGCAGCGCGTCCCGCAGCGCCTCCGGCAGCCCCAGGTCCTGCAGCGCCTCCTTCGCAGCCGTCTCGAGGTCCTCCGCCGCCGGGTCGATGAAGACGGGCAGCGGCGAGGAGGGCTCCTTCCCGAAGCGCTCCAGCGACAGCCGGACAATCTGCCGCAGCAGCGCGCTCTTTCCTCGGCCTCCCGCGCACTGGATGAGCAGGTGCGCGCGCTCGCGCGTGAGCAGCAGGCACAGCTCCTCGGCGGTGCGCTCCGAAGGCGAGGGCTTCACCCCAGGCCCGGCGTACTCGACGACGTGCGAGGAGAGCTCCACGAACACCTCGCCGTTGGCCTGGGCAGAGGCCACGTCCACCCGGCGGCGCACCTGCCGGACATGGGCGGCGAAGAAGCGGCGCCGGAAGGCGGGCCAGCGCAAGAGCGGCGCGGCGGCCCAGGAGAACGGATGGGTGAAGACGAGCCGGCGGAACACGGCGGGTGACAGCAGCCCCAGGCCCGCGCACAGCACCAGTTCGGCGCACACCACGGCCACCACGGAGGGCAAGTGGATGCGCAGCCCGCCCAGCAGTCCCAGCAGCTCGCCGCCACCCGCGCCCACCAGCGAGGCCACATAGCCAACGAGCGGCAGCCACCGACGCGGAGCGGCCGAGGGTCGCAGCAGCAACATGGGCAAGAACAGCAGCAGCGTCACCGCCAGGCACGCGAGCGTGGTGCGCACCCAGACGCGCTCGAGCAGCGGCACGCCAAAGGGCACGTGCTCAAAGGTGGCGGTGAGGCGCGTGCCATTCTCCACCTGATGCGCCACCACGGCGCGGTAGAGGGACTCCGCGCCTCCCGGCGAGGCCTTCCACTGGAAGAGCAGTCCCGCGGGGTCCGCGAGGGGCCGGAGCCCATGGCCCACCAGCGCGTCGCTCCCGTCTTCCGCGCGCAGCTCGAGCTCCAGCGAGCGCCCGGCCCCCATCGCCTGCGCGAGCCCGGGCCAGTCGAGCTCCAGTGACTCCAGCGGCGAGCCCGCTTCGAGACGGCCCACGACCTGGACCCGCCCGCCCGCGTCGCGCTCAAGGCGGGCCCCCCCCGCGAAGCCCACCGCCACGCGCCGCACCTCCGAGGCCGGCCCGTAGACGTAGCCGCGCGGGAGGCCGGCGATCCAAAAGCGGTCACTTCCCGGAATGGGGAGCACGTCGCCAATCCCCATGCCCTCGAGCACCTGAGCGCTGTCGAGCCCCTCCGGCCCGAGCACGAGCCGATGCAGCCGAGTCTCCTCATCCGAGAGCAGCCACCCGCCGTGCGCGTCCCAGGCCTTCGGCAGCGGAGCGCGCAGGCCCGTGCTCCGCAAGGCACTCACGAGGATGGCCCCGTCTTTCACAGCGAGCAGGCGCACCACGCCATCGCGCGTCACCGCCCACGCTTGCTGTGCGGAGAGCGGCAGGAGCCGGGCACCTCCGAGCCCTTCTTCGCTGCGCGCCAGCTCAGCGCCCCCATCACCCAGGACATAGACACGCTTCTCATCGCTCACCCAGACGTGCCCATCCGGTGCGTTCACGAGAGAGGGCGTCCCCTCCATCTCCACCCCAGGGCCCACCACCTTCCCATCATCGACTCCCACCAGCTTCAACGAGGGACCCGAGGACCCCGGGCTCGGGGCGAACACCATCCAGAAGAAGTTGCCCCCTTTGTGGGGGAAGAGCCGCTGCACCGCCCCGGGCAGCGGGCTCGAGGTGCTCTTCGCTCCCTCCTTGCCCACGAGGAGCAGTTGGGAGCCGGAAGCGCCGGGCTGCTCCGCGAGCACCCACGCCCGTTGAGACCGAGCGGTGGGCACCAGGCTGCTCACGTCCCGCGCCCGCACCAGGCCCGGCCGAGCCTGCGCGTTGGACAGGGTGCGCGTCCTCAGGTCCACCTGATAGAGGCTCTGGTCCAGCACGAGCCATCCCTGCTGACCATCGCCCACGGGCTGGACCT
This sequence comes from Archangium minus, assembly GCF_044360475.1. Taxonomy (NCBI): domain Bacteria; kingdom Pseudomonadati; phylum Myxococcota; class Myxococcia; order Myxococcales; family Archangiaceae; genus Archangium; species Archangium minus. The sequence continues at coordinate 806,229 of NZ_CP043494.1, read as the reverse complement.
TGCGCACGGTGACTCCCGAGAGCGCGGAGGGATCCACCCGGCCCACCTCAGCACCCGCGGTATCAAAGACGCGCAGCTGCTTGTTGACGCCGAATGTGATCCAGAGCCGCTCATGGCCCTCGGAGGGCACAAGCTCCAGCTCCTGCTGGGCAGGGTCCAGGAGCTGCTGGACGCGGCCCTGGTGGTCCACCACGTACACCTCGCTCAGGTCGCCCACGAGCGAGGACACCCGCACATGGACCCAGGCCCGCTCAGGGTCCGCCGTGGGCACCACGTCCACCACCCGCACGTCCCGCTCTCGGAAACGGGCATCCTTGTCGCTGAAGACCTCCGAGACGAGCTCGCGACCATCCGCGTCCACGAGCCAGAGCCCGGAGCGCTCCGGCATCCAGAGCCAGACGTGAGGACCGTGGCCGCACGACACCATCCGGCTGCCGCGCGGAAGAGGCTGCAACCAATGGCCCTCGATTCGAGCCTCGGTAGGCGGCGGTGGAGCCTCACTCCGGGCACAGCCCGCCATACTCCCGAGCAACAGGAGCACGGCACTCGTGAGGAACAGTCCCGGGGGAAGCAGGCCCCGCCGGAAGGACCGGGTACGAGAGGAAGGAGTCATGGGGCGCGGACGTCCACCGCATTGTGACACAAGTGCCCCCAAGCTCGGACGTGCCCGCCCGCCTGCCCTCCCTCGGGCCGGGGCCTGGAACATGAAGCACCACTCGCTCCTGCCAAGAAGTACGGCAAGCCGACAGTCCGGGGCCGGAAGCGCGCACCACCCGACAGGTCATTGCCCCACGGGACGAGGAAGAGCCCAGGATTGAACGATGCACCCCCGCACGAGCCGACACATCTTCCCCGGACGATTCATTCAGGAGACCTGTGTCTATGAGGCTCGTCGTTTCTCTGATGTGTATCGGCCTGCTGACCGCGAATGGCGTCGCGCGGGCGCAAACCTCGCCAACTCCGGCTCCAACAACCCAGCCCGCGCCCAGCAGCACCACGCAGGCACCGCCGCCGCCTCCTCCTCCGTCCACGACGGCCACGCAGGAGCCTCCGCCACCTCCGCCTCCGCCCGAGGCACAGGGCCCCGACGAGACCGCCGCCGAGCGCGCGGCCCGCTACAGCCGCTTCTCCTCCGGTTCGGGTGGCATGTTGCTCGTCTTCACCGAGCTCATCAGCGGCGTGGTGACGGGAGGCATTCTCGGCAACACCTTCGAGACGGAGAACGGTGACTACGTGGGCGCGGTGCTCGGAGGCCTGGCGCTCGGCACCGCCGCGGCCGTCTACCAGTATTACGTCCCCGTGGAGCGCAACGAGTCCCTGCTCGCCGCGAGTGGAGCCGCGTTGGGTTTCCTTGCCGGCTTCGGCTACGGCACCGAGCAGGACCTCAGCAGGAGAGACCGCGCTGTCACCGCGCTCCTCGCCACGCAGGCTGGCATCATCGGCGTGCTGGCAGCGACGGCGGGCCCGGGTGACGTGAGTGATGGGGATGCGTCCATCGTAGGAATGGGCGCCCTCTACGCCTTCGTGTTCACCGCGCTCACCCAGTCCACGCTGGCGCTCGCGAATGAAGGAGACGAGGACACGAACCTCACGCCGACGCTGGTCGCGCCCGCGCTCGGCATGGCGCTGGGAGGCATTCTGGCGGTGCCGTTCGAGCTCTCGGCGCAGCGAGCCTTCAAGCTCACGGTACTGCCGCTGGGCGTGGGCGCGGCGCTGCTGCTGGCGGGCACGGCGCTCGCGGATGGCCCGGCGGTCCCGCTCTCGGCGATGGGCGGTGTCGCGGCCACCTTCGTCATCACGCTGCTGGCCACGGCCGAGCCGCCCGTGCCCTATCCGCCCGCGCGGACCGGGCTCCGGTCCGAGAAGTCCGAGGCCATCAAGGCCATGCCCGTGCCGGTGCTGATGCGCACGGGCCGGCGAAGCGAGTCGCTGACCGCGGGCCCAGGCTTCCTGATGCGCTTCTAATCCCCCTCAGGGTCAGTCCGCGAAGGAGAACCCCGAGGAACATGCGCTGACAATTCCCCTCTCCCTTCGGGAGAGGGACGGGGTGAGGGTATCGGGTGCACACGGGTTGAACCCGTGGTCCACGCTATGGGCCACGGGTTGAAGAACGGTCTCAGCTCCCCTCACCCCAACCCTCTCCCGAGGGGAGAGGGAGCATCGATCTCTTCCCTGTCGGAGATGGATCGGGCTTAGCCTTCAACGTTGCGCAGGAAGTCGGCTACCTCGGCAAAGCGCCTGTCGAGGTAGCGGCGCACGCCACCGGTGATGGCGCGGGCATCCAGGGCCCGCTGCATGCTGCGCAGCCAGGCGTCGCGCATGGCGACATCCACGGGGAAGTGACCGTGGCGCATGCGCAGACGCGGGTGGCCGTGCTTCTCAATGTAGTCCTGGGGCCCGCCGAGCCAGCCGATGAGGAAGAGGCCGAAGCGCTCGCGCATGCCGCGGGACACCTTGCCGTGCTCATCCAACTCGTGCAGGCGAGCGAGCGCCGGCTCGTTCGCATCCATGGCGTCATAGAAGGCCTCGGCCAGGGCGCGCACCCCCTCCGGACCGCCGAGGCGGTGGAAGGGCATGTCCTCCATGGAGGGGACCCAGTCATCGGAGCCAGGAAGGTTCAGCCCGACGGGCTTCATCTCGGTGGACATATCGGTTCTCAACTCCGTGCCCCTGTGCGCCATTTCAGCGCCCCGTGCAACCACCGGGAGGGACGGAACTCCTCTACCTCAGGGCGCGTCGGCAGCCCAGCGCTTGGGGCGCGTCTTCAGCGTGGTGAGTCCGAGCGAGTCGCACAGGGCGAGGTAGCGCGCCCGGGGAACGCCGGCCCAGGCCAGGTCCTCCAGTGACTCGGCCAGTGGGGCATCCGTCACCAGGGTGGCCAGACGGCGGTACAGCAGCGCATCCTCGCGGTGCTCGCGCAGGGTGGCCGCGAGCTTCTCCGCGCCCCGAGGACGCACGGACCACGAGGCCGCGTCCGGGGGTATCGCATCCAGGTGGCCGTAGGCACAGAGCAGTGCCGAGGCGCCCTTCTCGCCGAAGCCGGGCAGACCGGGAATGCCGTCCGCGTCATCGCCCACGAGCGCCAGCAGGTCCGGCACGCTCGCCGGAGGCACACCCAGCTTCGCGCGCACCGCGTCCTCGTCCAGTTCCTTCTGCTGCTTGCGGTCCACCTGCACCACCTGACGGCCGCGCACGCACTGCCCGAGGTCCTTATCCGGGGTGAGCAGCCGCACCTGCTCCACCTGCCCAGCCCAGCGAGCGGAGGCGGTGGCCAGCGCGTCATCCGCCTCGAAGTCCTTCATGGACCACACGGTGAGTCCGAGCGCCCGCATGGCGTCCTCGGCGAGGTCGAACTGCGCATGAAGCTCGGGGGGGACGCCCTCATCGGACTTGTAGCCAGCGAAGAGCGCGTTGCGGAACGAGCGGATGGGGTTGTCGAAGGCCAGGGCCACGTGCGTCACGGCCTCGGCGTCATCGTGCAGCAGCGCGAGCATCGAGGAGACGAGCCCCACGGTGGCCTTCACGTCCCGACCATCCGGCGCGGAGTGCCCGGGCCGGGGCGAGAAGTGGGCGCGGTAAAGCTCATAGGTCCCGTCAACGAGGTGCAGGCGCATAGGCGCTGTCTACCACCAGTCAACGGGAGAGGCAGAGGGCTGTCGAGCCGTCCCCTCCTGACGCGCGCGCGAGCCGCTGAACGCGCTAGCTTTCGGAGTGCCCGTCATGCCCTCGGTCAACCCGCCGGTCCTGCTCACCACCCCGCGCCTGAACCTGGCCCTGCTGCCGCCAGACGCCGCCGCGCGCGTGCTCGCCTACCACGAGGCCAACCGCGAGCACCTCGGCCCCGTCTCGCCCGCGCGCCCCGACAACTTCTTCACCGTCACCTGGTGGCGCTCACGGCTGGCCCAGGACGCCGAGGACTGGCGACGCGGCCAGGCCCTGCGCCTCTTCCTCCTCTCGCGTGAGTCCTCGCTCTCCGCCGCTCCGGTGCTCGGCAGCGTGTCCCTCACCGACATCCGCCGCGGGCCCCTCCAGTCCTGTGAGATGGGCTTCGGGCTCGACTTCCACCACCAGGGCCAGGGGTTGATGAGCGAGGCCGTGCGCGCCGTGTGCGACTACGCCTTCGGGCCTCTGGGGCTGCACCGCATCCAGGCCAACCACCTGCCGGAGAACCAGCGGAGCGCCGCCGTGTTGCGCCGCGTGGGCTTCTCCGTCGAGGGCCTCGCGCGCGAGCTCGTCCTCATCGAGGGCCGCTGGCGCGACCACGTCCTCACCGCGCTGGTGGCGCCCCAGCGAGTGGGAGGGTGAAGGAGAACGTACTGCCCTTGCCCGGCTCGCTCTCCACCTGGACACGTCCCCCATGGGCCTCGACGATGCCCTTGGCGATGGGCAGCCCCAGCCCCGCCCCCTCCCGCGCCCCCTCCTTCGCCTGCCAGTAGCGCTCGAAGAGGTGTGACAGGTGCTCTGGCGCAATGCCCTTCCCCGTGTCGCTCACGAAGAAGCGCACCTGCGGCCCCTCGCGCCGGGCTCGCACGGTGACGCGTCCGCCCTCGGACGTGTAGCGCACCGCGTTGCCAATGAAGTTGGAGAACACCTGCAGCACCCGGCTCCGATCCGCCAGCACCCAGGGAAGCTCTGCCTCCACCTCGCGATCCAGCCGCAGCCCTCGCGCCTCCGCCAGCGGCCGGTGCAGCTCCACCACCTCGTCCACCAACCGAAGCGCGTCCTCCGGTTTACGCTCCACCGTCAGCCTGCCTGCCTCGAGCTTCGCCACCTCCAACAAGTCCTGGATGAGGTGGACAGCCCGGTCCGCCGAGCGCCGCATGAGGTCCGCCTGCTTGCGCCACGATGCCCCCTCCGCGCCCTCGGGCAGGTGCTTGAGCAGGTACGTCGCCCCCAGGGAGATGACATTGAGCGGGTTGCGCAGATCATGCGAGACGACGGCGAGCACGTCATCGCGCACGTGCGCGGCCTGCTGAGACTCCTTGTAGAGCCGGGCGTTGTCGATGGTGAGGGCGGCGCGTCCGGCCAGGCCCTCGGCGAGCGTGAGGTCCACCGGGCCATAGCGCCGTCCCGACTCCGCGGTGGAGGCCAGGGTGACAACGCCCAGCGTCCGCCCGCGTGCCACCAGCGGCACGAGCAACATGGAGCGTGGCGCCAGCGCGCATTGCAGGGAGAAGTGCTCCTCGTCCTCGGAGGCGGCATGCAACCAGGCATCCGACACCTCGGGGACAAGCTCCGGCTCGCCGGTGCGCAACACGCTCTGCACCCCCACCACCGTATGGGACAGGGGCCTCGAACACTCAAGCCGTCGCAGCAGTGGCTCTTGGGTGGGGTCGCGGTGGGCCATGGCCACCTGGTGCACCGCGTCCCCCTCCAGCATGCACACGGTGCAGTAGTCCGCCAGGCGCGGCACCACCAGCCGGGCCAAGCTCCACAGCGTGGCCTCGTACTCCAGCGCGGCCACCAGCACCCGACTGCTCTCGGAGAGGAACTGCTGTGACTCCTCGGCGAGCTTTCGATCCGAGATGTCTCGGATGATGGTGGAAAGCATCTCCAGCTTTCCCTCCGCCTCACGGTGGGCGAGCAGCACCTGGGAGACGGGCAGCTCCCGTCCGTCCTGCGAGAGCAGCGCCGTCTCCCCCTGCCACACGCCCTCGCGCAGCGCGGTGGGGATGCCCTCGGTCAGCAGGCGCCGCGCGGCCCAGGTCGGGTGGGCCGAAGCGATGCACCAGGCGCTCGCATTCTGCTCCTCCGCGAGTCCCACCATGCGCCGGCCGGCCCGGTTGAGGTAGAGGCCCCGCCCCTGCGCGTCCGTGCTGCCCACGAGGTCCGGGGTGGCCTCAATGATAGAGCCGAGCCGACGGCGTGCATCCTCCGCCTGTTTGCGCTCCGTCACCTCGCGCAGGTAGACGGAGACGCCCTCGCTGGAGGGACTGACGTGGCACTCGAACCATGCGCCCAGTGCCGCGAGGAACAGCTCGCACTCGGAGACGCCGTGGCCCGCCAGCGCGTGGCGTACCCCCTGGGACAGCCCGGCCAGCGAGTCCCACGGCAGGATCTCCTCCAGGGTGCGGCCCAGGAGCTGCTCCCGCGGATGCTGGAGGACCTCGACCGCGCGGCGGTTGGCGAAGGTGAAGCGCTGCTCGCGGTCCAAGGCGAAGAAAGCATCGGTGATGCTCTCCAGGAGGGCCTCGATGCGCGCGTGCGCCACCTCGGCCTCGGTGCGTGTCGCCTCCTCGCGGGCGAGCCGCAGCGCAGCCTCCTCCTCTTGCTTGCGCTTCGTCACCTCGCGCGTCACGGACACCCAGTGCGTCAGCGCGCCCTCCTCGTCCTTCACGGGCATGAAGGAGTTCTCCGCCCAGAAGGAGGAGCCATCCTTGCGGTAGGTGAGCAGCTCCACGCGGAAGGGCTCCTGCCGCCGCAGGGCCTCGCGCGTTCGTTCGAGCGCGGCCTCGTCCGTTTCCGGCCCCACCAGCAGCAGGGAGTCCAACTCCCGCAGCGCCTCCGCGCTGTAGCCCATCATCCGCGCGAAGGCCTCGTTGACGTAGATGACGCGCCGGGTCTGTCGCCCCTCCGTCGGTTCCGGCTCGAGGATGACCACGCCATCGTAGGCGTTCACCACGATGGACTCGAAGAGGCGCAGCCGCTCCTCGGTGCGTTTGCGCTCGGTGATGTCCCGGAAGTAGACGGCGAGCCCCTCCCCCGTGGGGTAGACGTTCATCTCCACCCAGGTGTCCTTTTTGGGGTCATGCTCCTCGAAGTGGACGGCGCGCTGGGTGGTGAAGGCCTCGCGGAAGTACCGTGCGGAGCGCGACTCGGAGAAGCGCGGGAACACCTCATTGGGGGTGCGCCCGAGCATCTCCTTGCGCGAGCGGCGGGACAGCTCCTCGGCCCGGTGGTTGACGTAGGTGAAGCGCCAGGCGCGGTCCAGGGCAACGAAGGCGTCGGTGATGCTCTCCAGCATGCGGTGCAGACGCCGCTCCACCTCTTCGGCCCGGGCCCGTGCGGCCTGCTCGCGCAGGAGTTCGCGCTCGCTCTCGTCGGCACGCAGCCGTGCGGTGATGTCCGTGAAGGTGATGACCACGCCGATGAGGCGACCGTCCTCCCGCACAGGGCTGCTGCGGTACTCCACAGGGAAGAAGCTGCCGTCGCGCCGCCAGAACACCTCGCCCACCACATGGTACGTCTGGCCGTCTCGGAAAGCGGCGTGTATCTGGCACTCGGACTCGGGCAGGGGCGTGCCGTCCAGGCGCGAGTGGTGGACAAGCTCGTGCTGTGACTTGCCAATGAGCTCCTCTGGCGTCCACCCCAGCATGCGCGCGGCGGCCGGGTTGACGAAGGTGGTGCGCCCCTCCGTGTCCAGGCCGTAGATGCCCTCGTCGACGGAGGTGAGGAAGAGCTCGCCCAGCTGGCGCAGCAGCGCGAGACGGCCCTGCTCACCGACAGGGCTCAGGGCGCAGGAGAACCCGAGCAACTCACCGCCTGCGTCGTGCAGCGCGGTGAGCACCTGCCTCGCCCGGAAGCGGGTGCCATCTCGCCGCACGCGCCAACCTTCGGTCTCACTGTGGCCCTCCCGCTCGGCCTGGAACAGCGCCTGCTCCGCCAGCGCGTGCTCCTCGGGCAGGTACAGGGCGGAGAGGGGCTCGCCGAGCAAGTCTGCCTTGGAGTGGAGGGTGAGCTGCCCCGCCGCCGAACTCCAGAGGGCAATGCGGCCCCGCACATCCAGGCCAACAAGCGAGAAGCCCTCTGTCTGCTCCAGCATCCGCACGGCGAGTGCGCCGCGTAGCCAAGGCGCGTCGTCTTGACGAGCTTCGTCTTCAGGCGCCTCCAATTCACCCGGAGTGCTGTGGACGGTCGGAGGCGGCAAGCAGCAGGGCCCTCCTTTCGGACCACCCGTCGCGCCCCACCTGATTCGAGGGCGGGAAGCACGGGACTCAAGGCTGTGGATTTGCTCACGCGCGGACAGAGCGCAAGGAGGGCCCGGCCGAACGGCCACTGACTATCGGGGCGGGATTGGCGGCACGCTCCTAGGCCCCCGAGCGCTTCGTCATGTCGAAGAGGGCTCGCGCCTGGGGGCCGAGGAAGCCATCAAAGCCGGCCGAGCGCTGGGCAATCTCAAAGTACGCATAGGGCCAGTCGCGCGTGCGTCCGTCCTTCAGCCGAAGGGTGACGGGAGCAGCGCGGGTGGCCGTCTGGCGCAGGGGGCTGCCCGGCTCGCCCTCGATGTCTGCCTTCATGGGGACACCGGCCTCGCGCATGCGCCGCTGCCACACCTCCACGTCGTCCACGCAGCCGGTGAAGTGGTTCACCTTGCGGCTAAAGGCGAGCAGCCACGCGCCGTACTGAGACTCCTTCTCCAGGGCGAGCAGCGCCGGCTCATCCGGCGGCGGAGGAGCGGAGAACCAGTCGGCGAGCGCCTCGAGGGCGTCGGGGGCGGGAGGGTCCGCTGGCAGCGCGGAGAGGATGCGCTGGGCCTCGGCAGAGAGCTTGTCGGCGTGGAGCTCGGAGATGAAGACGCGGGGCAGCCCCTCCGGGTGAGCCATGTAGATGGCGGAGAGGTGCGTATCGGGGAAGGTGTACTGGCCCGCGGGCTTCCAGCCGAAGCGCTCGAAGACGCGCGAGAAGAGCGAGATGCCCCCACCGGGCCGAGCGAGGGAGCGAAGCGCGATGTGGTCATTGCGGAAAGCGCCGCCGGAGAGCTGGGCGAAGGTGCGCGCGTAGGGCACCTCCGCGGCATAGCGTTCCCACAACAGGTCCAGGAGTCGGGTGGCGTCAGGGCTCATGACGCGCAGTCATAGCGGAAGCCGACCCTACTTCCCGCGCCGCTGCGCGAAGAGCCAGGTGCTCACGGCCTTGTCGAGGTACACCGTGTCGAAGATGTCATGGCCCAGGCCGGGCAGCTCGGTGTAGCGCACCGCGTTACCCCCTCCGCTCTTGAGCTGCTCCAGGAGGGCGCGGCTCTCGGAGACGGGGACCACGGAGTCGGCCTCTCCGTGCCACATCCACAGGGGAAGGCCCTTGAGCTTGTCCAACCCGGGGCGGTCCGTGTAGCGCCCGGAGACGGCCACCACAGCGGCGAAGCGCTCCGGGTAGCGCGCCGCAAGCTGCACCACGCCCCGAGCCCCCATGGACTGGCCCGCCAGGTACACCCGCTTCCTGTCCCCGCCGTACTCCGTGAGGGTGCGCTCCAGCGCCTCCAGCGCGAAGTCAGCCACCTCCCCGCTCCACTCCCGATCTGGCGGACACTGGGGCAGCACCAGCACGGCCGGGTAGCGCTCCGGGTGCACGCGAGCCGCCTCCGCCAGGCTCTGGGTCCTCGGCCGATGCCCGTCCTTGCCGCGCGCGTTCGCGTCGTGCAGCGCCAGGATGACCGGCCAGGAGGCCCCTGGGCGATACCCCGGCGGCAGGTACACCGAATACGGGTACGTCTCGCCGCGCACGGTGAGAGACTTCGCCACAAACGTGCCGGCATTCCCGCCCGGGGCCGCGGGCTCACCCGCGTCGGGCGTCCCCGCCAACAACCACGCCACCAGCACCAGCGTCACCGAACCCATGGGTCTCCTCGTGTACCCGCACAGGTTCTGTCGCGGGATAGGGGAAAGCCCTGAAACCTACCCCTGAGCAAGAGGAGACGGGACGCACCGCACGCGGACCAGGCGCTCAAGGGTTGCGTTTCCATCACCCGGCGCTTGCATCTGACCGCATAGGTGGGAAACTGCGGCTGCGCGCGTCCTCGGGATTCGACCTTGGAGGGGTTTTGTCTCCCGAGGACGCGCGCAGTCTTCCGCAACCGAATTCGCGCCGCGGACTACCTTGGAGGGGTTCCCCCGCGTGCGCGTCATCCGGTATTCCGGGCGCACATACGGTAAAAGCGGGGTCAAAGGCTAGTCCCTGGCTCACAAAGCCATTAGCGCGACTTCATCGCGCCCATTAGCCTTGCTGATTCCTCCCGGGTGATGCCATCAGCCTACAGCATGGAAGGCTGTGTGCCTACCAGTTTGTGGAGCGGACTTCCCATTCTGCGAGAGCCCGTAAAATCTCCAATTATATCGGGAAGTTAGCGTCGTCCGGACATCATCCGCCCGATGGCGAGCAGCACAATGGCGCCGACAATGGCACCAATGAAACCGCTGGGCTGCAGCACGCGCCAGTTACCGCCCCGGAGTATCGAGGCGATGAAGCCGCCCATGAAGGACCCGGCAATGCCCAGCAGGGTCGTGGCGATGAGGCCCAGGCCCTGCCGGCCGGGCATAACGGCGCGGGCAATCAGCCCCGCCAGGAAACCGAAGATGATCCATCCACACAGGCCCATCGCGCCCTCCTCCAGTGTTTCGCGCTGAGGTGAAGCCCCAGTCTGCATGAACTACGTGCTGGGGCGAACATCATTGCTCCTGAGCTCTCGAGCTCCCGAACCGCAAACGTTTGGAGAGTGGGCGCTGTGAAACCGTTCACACCTTTGGCGTGAAGCCGTTCGTTCTCCCAGGCCCGAGAACCATGATCCTCTCGGCCCTTGGAAGTTCAGGGAACGCAGCCATGTCAAACCCCTTCATTGGCGAGATCCGCATGTTCGCCGGCAGCTTCGAGCCCCGAGGTTGGGCGCTGTGCGATGGCCGGCTCTTGTCCATCTCGCGCCACTCGGCCCTCTTCTCCGTCCTGGGTACCGCCTATGGAGGCGACGGCATGACCACCTTCGCGCTACCGGACCTGCGCGAGCGCGTGCCGTTCTCCTCCGGACCGGGCGCGGCGCTCCACTACATCATCGCGCTCGAAGGAGCCTTCCCCTCTCGGGGTTGAGGGCGAACGGGCTCGCGTCAGGAGCCGCTCAGAACCGCGGATCGACGACCTCGGGATGCTGACGGACGTAGTCGATGGCTCTCGCGCGGTCGAAGCCGCCGCTGTCGACGAGGAACTGCACAGTCACCTGCCCCAGCGAGGTGTAGGGCAAGTAGGCATCGGCGAACTCGCCGCCCCTCGCGTCCATGTACCGGACCGAGTCCTCGATTTCCTGCACGACGGTGGGCATCGCCAGCTCGAAGGCGCGGCGCAGCGCCGGGTCGCTGGAGGTGCAGTAGGTATCGGCCTCGAACTTCTTGAAGATGCGGGCGTTGCGCATCTGGAAGAGGCGCGTCGGGTTGTCATCGACGATGACGACGCGGCGCAGCTGCTCATCGAAGACCCGCAGGTCCTTGGACGGCTCGCGCACGGGATTGCCCCTCCTCGGGTCGGCAACACCCTCGGACTTCTCCTGCAGGACGAGGTGGCTGTTGGTGAGGATGCCAGCGATCGCGGGGTGCTCGGAGAGGGAGACGCCGTTGAGCTTCCAGTGCGCGAGGTTCTCGAGGGTGAGCGTATCCACGTTGGCGGAGAAGAGCACGACGACGCCATTGAGCGCCTGGATGCGCTCGAAGGCCTGCTGCCAACCCGGGACGAGCTTCAGGTACCGCACGCCCTTCTGGAGCGGAATCGCCACGTCGTAGCAGCCCTCGCCCACCTGGGGCGGGTAGTACTGATCAAAGAGGGTCTCATCGAGATCGAAGACGACGATGAAGCGGGCCTTGGCGAGCTTCTCGGGCTGGAGCCGGCTCTCGAAGCTGCCTCGGCGGACGCGCTCGAGGGAGGCAGTGAACGCGGCCATCGGCTCGGGAGCGGGCTGGGCGCGGACCTGGTCCCGGTAGAGGTTCTGCAGCTCGACGGCCTGGGCTCGGGAGAGCTGGAAGCACGTCATCAGGCGGCTGATGTTGAAGAAGCGGCGCGCCTCTTTGTTGTCGTTCGGGCCCGCGTACTTGTCGACCCAGTCGGGCAGCGCCGGGATGGTGAGCGCATCGAGCCCGGCGCAAGACGGGTTGCCGGGAGTGGACGTGGCGGAAGAGCCCGTCGCACAGCCGAGGACCGGCGCGATGAGCAGAACGAGCAACACGAGGCGGGACATAGGGTCTCCGGAGTCGAAAGTGACGGACTTGTCCAACAGTCGGACAAGTTGGGGAAAAATCAGGTCCGGCCGGAGGCCACCGCGAGCAAGCTGGCCTCCACACCGGCGAGCAGCTCGTCCAGCGCGGCATCCGGGATGTTGAGCGCAGGGGCGATGTACACCGTGTCCCCCATGGGGCGCAGGTACAGCCCACGCCGCCGCGCCGCCTCGTACACGCGCCATCCTCCGCTCGCCAGGTAGCCGCCGCTGCCAAGGTCCACCGCGCCCACCATGCCGAGGGCCCTCGGCCGCGTGACGCCGGGAATCGTGCTGGCCATGCGCTCGAAGGCGGCCTTCACCTTCGGCGCCTTGCGAGCGACCTGTCCCAGCACGTCCTCGTCCCGGTACACCGCGAGCACCTCGCGCGCCACCGCCGCGCCCAGCGGGTTCCCACAGTACGAGTGCCCGTAATACAGCGCCCGCTCGCGTCCCCCGCCAAAGCCTGAGAACACCCGCTCGGTGGCCAGCGTGGCCGCGAAGGGCATCAACCCTCCGGACAGCGCCTTCGCCAGACACAGCAGGTCCGGCACCACGCCGGCCAGGTCACACGCGAAGCGAGCTCCCGTGCGCCCCATTCCGGTGAAGACCTCATCGGCGATGAGGAAGGTGTCCACCGCCCGGGTGGCCTCGCGCACGGCCCGGACGAAGGCGGGTGCGTACATCTGCATGCCCGCAGCGCCCTGGATAAGGGGCTCGAGGATGACGGCGGCGATCTCGTCCGGATGCTCGCGCAGCGTGGCCTCGACCCGGGCGAAGGCGTGCTCCCAGCCCGCCGGCTCCGCGGGGGATGGCACGTGCACCACGTCGAAGAGCAGCGGCCCGAAGACGTCGCGGAACACCTCCACCCCGCCCACGCTGGTGGCGCCAATCGTCTCGCCGTGGAAGGCCCCCGAGAGCGTGATGAAGCGGGTGCGCCGAGGGCGGCCATTCTGCGCCCAGTACTGCGCCGCCATCTTGATGGCGACCTCCACAGCGGTGCTCCCGTTGTCCGAGTAGAAGACGCGCGAGAGCCCCGGAGCCAGCGCGACCAGCTCTTGGGCCAGACGGGCAGCCGGCTCGTGTGTCACGCCGGCGAGCGAGGTATGCGGTAAGGAGCCAGCCTGCTCGGTCAGCGCGCGCACCAGCCTCGGGTGCCGATGTCCCAGCGTGGACACCCACCACGAGCCGTTGGCGTCCAGATAGCGCGTCCCATCCGCGTCGTAGAGGTACGGGCCCTCGGCGCGCACCACCACCAGTGGGTCCGTCTTCGCGATGTACTCGTCCATCGCGGTGTACGGGTGCCACACGTGTCGCTTGTCCAACGTGACGATGTCCGCGCGCTCCATGCCGCTCACTCCTCCGATGCGCGGCCCTCCCTACCACGCGGCCCGCCCTCGCGCTCCAGGAGTTCCCACTCCCCCCTCGGACTCGTCACCAGATGTGGCCCGAGCCGTGACATGCTGGGCGCCATGAGCAAGCGACTGAGCAGCAAGCCCCCTTCCCTCTCGCTGATGCGCCCCGCGCTCCTGTCGATGGCCCTGGCCCTGTCCGCCTGCCCGGACAAGCAGGAGAAGGCGCCTTCCGCCCCCAGCGCGGCCACCGTCTTCAAGGACGCCCCCGCGCCCCAGGCTCCTCCCGCGCCCGCCGAGGGCACACCCACGGCTCCGCAGGGAGGTCAGCAGCAACCCCCGGCCGACACCGCCCGGACGCCGGAGCAGCTCTTCTCCAGCCTGGGCTGCCGGGCCTGCCACGGACCTGGCACCGCCTTCGCTCCCGTCCTCGCCAACTCTCGCAGCAAACCGGCGGAGGTGGTCGCCATGTGGATCCTCGACCCCCAGAAGGTCCGCCCCGGCACGATGATGCCGAGCTTCGCCGGCCGCATGTCCACGAGCGAGGCGCTCGCGCTCGCCAATTGGATCAAGGCGGGCAACCCGGCTCCCGCCAACACCCCGTAAGCGCCGGCTCAGTCCTGACGGACCGGCTCTGAGGGAACCCCACCGCCGAGGGGTAACTCCAGGGTGAAGCACGCGCCCCGCCCTCGGCCCTCGCTGGCCGCGAACAGACTCCCCCCCATCTCCTGGGCGGCATTGGCCGCCCAGTGCAGGCCGTAGCCCAGGCTCCCCGAGCGCGTGGTGAATCCGTATCGGAAGATGCGCTCCAGGTCTTCCGCGGCAATCCCCCCGCCGTTGTCCCGGACCATGAGGAGAAAACGCCCCGGCGAGCTGGGACGTGCCTCGATGCGGATGCACTTGTCGGCCTGCTCCGCCTCCACCAGGGCTTGCTTCGCGTTGCTGATGAGGTTGACCAGGATGTGCAGCATCTTGTGACGCTCGAGCGACGCCACGGGCAGTCGCGCCATGTCGCGCTCGATGCGCACCCGGTGTCGAGTCAGGGAAGACTGCTGCATGCGCAGCGCGTCCTCGACCAGTTCATCCACATCCACCTGCTCCACGAGCCGTGGACCGTGGGCGTACACCTGCTGCGCGTGGATTGTCGCACCGATCTGCTCGAGGTTGGTCTTCATTGACCGCAGCTGCACGAGCATCTGATCGGCGTCCTCCCGCAGCTTATCGCTCAGCTTGTCGAGGTACTCGGGGAGCATCCGCCCCCGGGAATCCTTCTCGAGGAACCCGGCGCAGTCTTCCTTCTTATCCGCCAGCAGACAGGCGCTCTTCTTCAATTGCTCCACGGGCAGGCGGGTCACGTCTCGGACCAGGCTCTCCGTGGTGACCACGAGCGAGTTGAGGGAGTTGCCAATGTTGTGCAACACCCCGCTGGCAATCTCCGCCATGCCCGCGCGGTGCGCCACCTCGACGATCTGCTTGTGTGCCGCCTCCAGCGCGCGCGTGCGCTCCTGGACGCGCTGCTCCAGGCCCCCATAGAGCGCCGCGTTCTCCAGCGAGAGCGCGATCTGCGAGGCGAGGAGCGTGAGGATCTGCAGGTGCCTGGAGGTGAAGACCCCCGCGGCCAGGTTGTTCTCGAGGTAGACGACGATGAGCAGTCGGCCCTGGTGGAAGATGGGGAGCGACAGGACAGAGCGCGGAGCATGCCGATGGACATAGGGGTCATCGGCCAGGGAGTCATCGCGCGACAGGTCCTGCAACACGAGGGGCTGCTGCGTCCGGATGGAGCGACGGATGACCGCGGCGGGCACGAGCTCGGCGTCGGCGGGCGTGTCGCTCGCGTGGCGGCGGGTCTCCCCCGTGAGGGCAGTGTGCTCCATGACCACGGAGAGGTGCTGCCGCTCCTCGCGGAGGAGGACACACCGCTGGGCGCCGGCGTTCTCGCAGAGGATGACCACCACCCGCTCCAGCAACCGGTCCAGGTTCATCTCCGAGAAGAACACCCGTGAGGCCGCCAGGACGCTCTGGAGGTCGAGCAAGGCGAGGTCGGTCCGGGCCTCCTCCGGTGCTCGCGCCTCGGGCTCTCCGGCCGGACGCGCGGACAGGCCCTGCTCGGCGTAGCGGACGGAGAGGTGACGCAGCATGGCGTGCGCGCCCCAGCGCGTATGGGCGTCATACGCCTCGTGCAGGTGGGGCCGCGCGCGGTACTCCATTCCCCACTCGAGGAAGAAGCGGGCGGTCAGCTCGTGGGCGAGGGCCTCGTCATGGGGATGCTCGTGCTCCCGGGCGAACGCGATGGCTCGATCATAGTGCTCGAGCGCCTCGGCCCGTGCACCTCGCACCCGGCAGCGCTCGGCCTCCACGAGGTGGTACGGGTGGAGGAAGTTCATGGGAGCCGACCGGGCCCAGCGATCCATCCGCCGTTGGTTCGCGGCAATCCGCTCCAGCGTCGCGCTCCGCTCCACCTCACCGAGCTCGGGCAGGAGGGCGAGCCGCGCCAGGGAGTCGAAGAAGAAGTAGCGCGGAACCAGAAGCTGGGCCGCCACCGCCGGCAGGTACTTCTCCGCCGCGTCGGCACTCTCCACCGCCAGCCGGTACTGCCCGAAGAGATAGGCCAGCATCAGCTTGTTGACGTACGCGATGCAGCTCGCGGTGCCATCGTCGTCCGCCACGTAGCGCGGAAGCAGCTCGTCTTCGTTCCAGGCTCGCCCCACCAGGCGCCACGGCGTCTCCCCTTCCCCCGAGAGGTTGAGCACGGCCTGCTGGTACACCGCGTACTGACGGAGGGTCACGCGACGGTGGTGGTGCTCGAGCACCTTCCGGTACTCGTCCATCTCCTCGACGAGCGGGCCGAGCGGCCGCCCCAGCATGAACGAATGGTGGCAGTAGAAGTCCGCCGCCCACCCCATGAACTCGAGGTCTCCCGTCTCGAGCCCGCTGGCGTACGCATCCAGCAGGGGCTTCAAGCTCTCGCGCACGTGGCGCTTCCAATGGAGCGTCTTCACGTTGACCACGTAGAGGGTCTTCGCGCGGTGCTCCCGGACGTTGAAGCGCTCGAGGATCCTCAGCGCCAGTTGACCGGCCTGGTATCCCGCATCGAGCTCGTCGAGCATCCCGCAGAGGACGAGCCCGTACATCGCGAAGGTCGGGGCCGTGATGGGCGCCACGCCATGCCGGGCGGTCAGCACGATCGTCCGGAAGATGAGGAGTTGCAGCAGCGCGGGCTTCGTCTGGTATGCGGGCGGCGCCAGCAGGGTCAGGATGCGCACCGCCGCGAGGCACCTGGCATCCGTCATCTCCGGCAGGGAGATGAGCTGCTCCAGCGAGCCGTCCCCCACCACGGCCCGGACCGCCTCGCGCTCCTGCTCGATGACCTCGAGCCGGGGAGCCGCCGGGAACTCCTCCCCCAACTCCCTCAGCACGTGGAGTCCGGTCTCGAGCGCGAAGGCGAGCCGCTCCTGGGCGATGGCCGTCTGGATGCGGATTTCGTAGGCCCGCACCCGCTCCAGCACCGTGCGCGCATGGGCCAGCACCGCGTCCACCAGCTCGTCCTGCCGCGCGAAATGCTTGCCGAGCCACGCCGCGCTCGCCGCCTCTTCGTGGAGGGCGAGCGTCAGCTCATAGTGGGTCCGCCAGCTCTCCGGCTCCAGGAGCGACAAGCCCATCTCCAGGTACTCCCGGGCCACGTCATACGCGTTCGACGCCAGGGCCCTCCTGCCAGCCCGCAGATTCGCCTGCGCGAGCTCGCGGCGCTCCTCCACCTCCACCAGCAGCCCCCGGGCGACATTCAGGTGGTTCACGATGTCGAACAGGTGCTCCTCCCGCTCTTGCACGGAGGACGTTTCGAGCAGGCGCCTGCCTATCTGGAGATGGGTCCGCTGCCTGTCCGACTCCGGGATGAGCGAATGGGCTGCCTGCTGCACCCGGTCGTGCAGGAACCGGTAGCGCACCGACAGGGGCTCCATGCCGGTGTCCTCGAGGCCCACCGGGTCCTGGTAGAACTTGTAGACTTGCGAGGTGGGGAGGATCAGCCCCTCCTGCAGCGCGCACCACAGCGCCGCCGCCGTCTCCGCCTCCGAGCCCCCGTACACCCGTGAGAGCGTCGCCAGCTCGAACCGATTGCCGATGCACGCGGCGAGCTCGAGCACCTTCCGGGTCTCCTCGGGCAGACGCAGGAGCTGACCAGCCATGAACTCCACCACGTCCGAGGACAGCGACTGGTCCCGCACCTGCGCCAGATCGCACTGCCACATGTGCGCCGAGGCGTCGTAGCTCACGAGACCCCGCTGAAAGAGGACCTTCAGGTACTGGGAGGTGAAGAAGGGATTGCCCCGGGTCTTCTGATAGACGAGCCCGGTCAGCGGCCGGGCCCGCTCCGGCGGACACGAGAGCGTCTCCGCCACGAGCTCGTTCACCACCTCCTCCGGGAGCGGCGCCAGCATCATCGAGCGGACCGCCACTCCGGCGTCGCGGATCTCCTCCAGCGTCAGCATGAGGGGATGGGCCGGGGTCACCTCGTTGTCCCGGTACGCGCAAATCAGCAGCAGCCGCGCGGAGCCCAGCTCCGTGGCCAGCAGGTGCAGCATCTTCAGCGAGGCCGAGTCCGCCCATTGCAGGTCGTCGAGGAAGATGACGAGCGGATGCTCCTGCGTCGCGAACGCGCGCAACAGCCGGAGGAAGAGCCGGTTGAAGCGCTGCTGCGCGGCGGCGGGCTCGAGCTCCGTCACCTGGGGCTGGGGTCCAATGAGGCCCTCCAGCTCCGGCAGCATGTCGATCAGCACCTGCCCTTCCCTGCCCAGGGCCAGCTGGAGCTGCTGCCTCCAGGTCTCGAGCCGCTCGCCGCTCTCCGCCTGGAGCTGCCGCATCAGGCTGGAGAGCGCCTGCACCAGGGCCGAGTACGGAATGCTCCGCCCGAGCTGGTCGAACTTGCCCGAGACGAAGAAGCCCTTGGCGCGGACGACGGGCCTGTGGATTTCATGAATCACGGCCGTCTTGCCAATGCCCGAGAAGCCCGCCACCAGCAGCAGCTCCATCCTCCCCTGGCACACCCGCTCGAACGCGTTCAGCAGTGTCCGGACCTCCTCCTGGCGGCCGTAGAGCTTCTCTGGAAGGTGGAACCGGTCAGAGACGTCGCGCCGGGCCAGCTCGAAGGCGGGGACGGACCCCTGCTCCCGCAGGGCCTCAAGGCACGTGCGGAGATCATGCCGGAGCCCGAATGCGCTCGCGTAGCGATCCTCGGCGGCCTTGGCCATCAACTTGAGCACGATGCGCTCGACCATCTCGGGGATGGCGGGCTCGAGCTCGCGCGGCGGGCGCGGTGGACGCGCGATGTGGCAATGGGCGAGCTCCAGCGGATCCGTGCTCTGGAACGGGAGACGGCCCGTGAGCAGCTCGTAGAGCGTCACGCCGAGCGAGTAGAAGTCCGTGCGGTAATCGATGCCCCGGTTCATCCGCCCGGTCTGCTCGGGAGACATATAGGCCAGCGTTCCCTCGAACAGCGTCAGGTCCTCGAGCGTCTGGGTCTCCCGTGGCAGCCGCGAGGCGATGCTGAAGTTCGACAGCAGGATGTCGCGCGTCTCGGGATGGATGACGATGTTGGAGGGCTTGAGATCCTTGTGGATGACCCGGCGCTGGTAGAGCCCCTCCAGCGTCTCCGCCAGCGAGATGCCAACCTCGAGCACCTGGGGCACGGTGAGCGGATGGGCCGCGTGGTACTCGTTCAGCGGAACATAGCCGCGATCCGCCGTGATGATGGCGAAGCCGTTGTGACAGCGCTCGAAGGCCAGCGGCGCAACGACTCCCGGGAGCCGGAGATCGCGGATGAGCGCGTAGTGATTGCGGAGCTGGAGCAGCTCGGAGAACGAGGGCCGCTCCGCGCGCAGGAGCCGGATGATGACAGGGAGCCCGTCTCGCATCCGGTGTCCCCGATAGAGCAGGAACCGGGACCCCATCTGAAACAGCGCGCCCACCTGGTATCCGGGAACGGAGGGGAGGAGCGCCGGGGACGTTGCGACATCAGACGAAGACGGCGTCATGAAAGAATTCTCTATTGAACATGCTCGGTACGGCCATCCCATTCATGACTCCCTGGATGCCATCCATACGCCCAGCACCTCGGCCCCCCGCTTGCCGTGAAGACGCCGACCCGCACAGGGAGAGAGGAAGCAAACACGGGGAGGCAGGTTGCGCGGCGAGCATCCGAAACTCTCGTTAAGAAGGTACCCCGTGGCCGCTCACCTCCGCCTCCGCATTCTCGAGTCCATCACCGACGTCCCCGCCGCCGAGTGGGACGCCCTCACCGGACCCAATGCCCCTCCCTTCATCCTCCATGCATGGCTCTCCGCCATGGAGGAGAGCGGCAGCGCCCGTCTCGAAACGGGTTGGGAGCCCCACCACCTGACGCTGTGGCGCGGGAAGAAGCTCGTCGCCGCCTCGCCGGCCTACCGCAAGCACCACAGCATGGGCGAGTACATCTACGACTTCTCCTGGGCCAGTGCCGCTGAGCGGCTCGGCGTCGAGTACTACCCCAAGCTCGTCGTCGGCGCCCCGCTCTCCCCCGCCACCAGCCCGCGCTTCCTCATCGCCGAAGGTGAGGACGTCCCAGCCCTCCGGCTCGCGCTCATCCAGGCCGCCGTTGAGAGCGCCCGCGAGGGGGGCTGCTCCTCTGTCCACTTCCTCTACCCCCGCGAGGACGAGGCGGAGCTGCTCGAGGAGCAGGGGCTCGCGCGCCGCATCACCCTGCAGTTCCACTGGAAGAACCCGGGCTATCGCGGCTACGACGACTACCTGGCCCGCTTCGACTCCAAGCGCCGCTCGCAGCTCAAGCGCGAGCGTGCCGCCGCCGCCAACCAGGGCATCACCATCCGCACGGTGCGCGGCCAGGAGCTGGGCCCCGAGCACGCCCGGCGCGCCTATGGCTTCTACGAGGCCACGTGCGCGAGCCGGGGTCCGTGGGGTCAGGTGCAGCTCACGGAAGACTTCTTCCTGCGCGCCTTCCGCGCGCTGCCGGACAAGGTGGAGTTGGTTCAGGCCGAGCGCGGGGGCAAGGTCATCGCCGGGGCCTTCAACCTCGTCACGCCCGAGCGCCTCTATGGCCGCTACTGGGGGTGCGTCGAGGAGCACCCCTTCCTGCACTTCCACGTGTGCCTGTACCACTCGGTGGACGAGTGCATCCAGGCGGGCCGCAAGGTGTTCGAGCCCGGCGCGGGCGGCGAGCACAAGATTGCCCGCGGCTTCGAGCCCACCGCGGTGCACAGCGCGCACCTCCTCTTCGACAAGACGCTCGACAAGGCGGTGCGCGACTTCCTACGCCGCGAGCACGCGCACCTGCAGCCCGCGGTCGAGCAGGCCGCGGAGCTCGCCGGTCTCAAGCCGTGGCCCCTGCAGGGCCGCGCCACCGGTTAGCGAACCTCCAGAGGCTGGAACACCACCCCATCCAGCTCCAGCCGCCGCACCGCCTCCACCATCCGCTCGCTGGCGATGATGAGGGCGGACCAGTCGGCCAGCCGGAACACGTCCAGCTCCTCGGGCAGTGAGGCGGCGGCGAGGATGGAAGGTTCCGGGAGGCTGAAGCCCTCGGTGCGGCCACACGTGGAGCACGGGGGGGCGAGGTCCCGCGGCAGGCAGTCAGGGTGGAACCGGCCGCTCAGCTCGAGTTGCAGGTCCAGCAGGTCCGGATGGTTCTTCTGCCGGAAGCGCACGTTCATCGGACAACCCTGAAGGCCACGCACCCCGGCCGCATGCAGCTTCTCCAGCGCCTCGCGACGCACGTAGAGCGACCAGGGGTTCTGCATGAAGAGCTGACCGAAGTACCCCGAGGCCGTTCCCGTCAGCGGGCCGAACTTCGTTCCTGTCTTCAGCACGGCCCCCGGAGGGGCCCATGGACGCACCAGCTCACAGAGCCGGACGAACTCCTCGTACGGCACGGGCCAGGGGTCGGACAGCTTCTTCTGCTCCTCGGCTGGCAGATGCGAGAGGTCCACGCAGGGGTACTGCGCCGCCGTACCGCCTCCGTGGAGACCACAAATGGGGCAAGGCTCGCTACCAGGCAGCCCCCACTTGTGCGCGGCGTTCAAGTTGCCCGTGTAACGCGGCGCCACGTCCTCCCTGATACGATAAAACTTCATGGCGTCCTCTTCGCCGCGCCCGGTCCTCACGGAGCGAACATCTGGGGCCCGGGTGAAACGAGCGCATGGCCGTAGGGACACCCGACCAGCAACAACACGCCGAGGGACGACCACAGCAGGAGCGAGACCCGAAGGAACCTTGGCATGGGGGCCGACACTCTAACTCCAGCCAGCTACGAGGGTCGCGGCCCGAGCAGGTATCCTCCTGAAGATGAGCGACACACCCCTCGAGACCATACCGGACGTGCTCCTCATCACGGGCATCATGGCGGCGGGAAAATCCACGGTCGCCCAGGCTCTGGCCGAGCGCTTGCCGAGGAGCGTCCATGTGCGCGGTGACATCTTCCGGCGAATGATCGTCGGGGGGCGAGAGGACATGACGCCGGAGGCTTCTCCCGAGGCGCAGAGGCAACTCACCTTCCGCTACGAGCTCGCGGCCACTGTCGCGGACGAGTATGCGAAGGCGGGATTCAAAGTCATCTACCAGGATCTGCTTCTCGGCACCCATCTCGAGAAGGCGGTGAACCGGCTTCGCGCCTGGCGGCCCGGCGTGGTCGTCCTCTGCCCGTCTCCCTCGGTCGCCGCCGCACGCGATGAGGCCCGCCCCAAGACAGGTTACGGAGCATGGAGCGCTGAAGCCTTCGACCGTCTCTTTCGAGCCGAGACACCTCGGCTCGGCCTCTGGGTGGACAACTCAGGGCTGACGATCGATGAGACGGTCGACTTCATCCTCGACCGTCTGGACCAGGTACGAAACGGACTCCCGCGACCCGCTCAGTAGCGCACGTCCAGGCTCGGCAGCAGCAGCCGCGCCTCGTCCAGCTCGTGCAGCGACTGTCCCAGGTCCAGGTGCACCACCACATGGCCATGCTCGGACAGGTACGTCACTGGCGCCTCGAAGCGCAGCGGCGCCACCCGCGTGTCGATAACTCCGCCTCCTGCGGCCTCCTCGTAGCCACCGAAGTCGTCGAACTCCACCTCCACCTGGACCCGGTCCAACCCCTCGGGCACCTGGAAGAAACCGAGCAGGTACGCCTGCTCCGGGTGCGTGAGGTCCATCGGGAAGCGAGACTTGAGGCTCACCGGGAGCGCCTGCCCGTTCACCGTGGTGACGGAGACGCGGCGCACCTGCACGAGCGCCGAAGCGTAACCGGGGTTGTTCACCCCCTTGAGACGCAGCGCGTATTGCTTACCCTGCGCTTCCGCGGGTTGCTCTGGACTCGGCTCCGAGACATCCCGCGTCCGGGAATCCCCTCCGCAACCCGCGAGCACGAGGACGGCCGCTCCCATCACCGACAGCATCAGCTTCTTCATGGCGTGTAATCTCCTGGAAGGCGTGTGAAGGAAACGGCGCTACGGACGGCGGGGCTCCGTCGGGTCCGCGGCGATACTGGCGGCGTGTGCCGGCGTGGCCCGCCCCGCGTCGAAGCCTCCGGGCAGCGGCTCACGCGAGCCCGCCTCATTGTGGCGCCTCAGCTCCTTGGCGAGCCGCTCCAGGCCCTCGTCTCCCGAGCCGCCGCGCAGCGTGCGCAGAGCCTCATCCAGCGCTCGGCTCCGCTTCGCGCTGGCACCAAAGAGGCGCTCGTTGCAGGTGGACACCAGCGCCTCACGCGCCAGCTCGAAACGCCGCGAGTCATCCTCGCTCCGCACCCCACCGTTGCGGTCCAGGCCGGGGCTGGCCCACAGCAGGCCCAGCGCCTGCTCCAGCGACTGCACCTGCGCCACGCCAAGGTCGAGGGGCCCCGACCCCAGGCACTGCTGAAGCGCCTGCTCGTGCACCTTGAAGAAGCCCGCGTTGCGCGAGAGGTCCGGCTTCACGGGGGTCGGCTCCACGCAGTCGGGGTCATCCGGCGGGCAGGCCATCTCGCAATCCACGAAGGGCTCACAGCAGGTGACGCGCGCGGCGCACTGCGTCTCGCCCAGCGGCCACTTCACCTGGAACGCGCTGTCGAAGTGCTCATCCACCCGGCCATCACTGGCCGCCAGCGCCTGGCAGGCCTCGGGCTTCTCCAGCTTCAGCTCGAAGAAGGCATCGCGCGCCCCGAACACCTCCACCGCCATGGGCGTGGCGAACGGCGAGCCAACGCCGTAGGGCGCCAGCAGCGGGTCCTCGACGTGCTGCGCCACAGACTCCGACGTCGGGTGGACATTGCGCAGCTTGTAGTGGAAGCGCAGCGTGGCCGGAAACTTCGTCACCCGAGGCGCCGAGCCCGGTATCTGCGACTCGCCCTTCACCTGGATGCGCTTTTCACAGATGAACTCATGGGCCCGCGCCGTCCCCGCCACTCCCAGCACTGCGGCCATGGCCGCCAACTTCCAACCCCTCTGCATGTCGCTCCTCCATGTGTGGACCCGAGCGCCCTGGCTGCTCGTCGCGCCGTTCCCCTTCACGACCCATACCGGGCGCTCGGGAACCCACTTCGTCCACCGGCGGCCACATCGTGGGTACACCGTGCGACAGGGATGCCTGCCTGCCTGCCCTGGGGTGGGAAAAAGCGCGGAATCGAGTGGGAAAGCGGTTACCCACCGTGGGACCTGACGTTCCCTGCGAATGGAAAGTGAATCGCGGGGAAACAACCCTTAAAGTCCCCTTCGCTATGAAAGCGCCTGAGACGGACGAGGCCTTCTGCCAGTGGTACGAGGACTGCTGGGCGGATCGGGACGAGGTGGAGTACCCCAAGCTCTTCGGGGCTATCAGCGAAGAGGTCTACACGCTGGAGCAGAGCGGTGCGTTGGAGGCCTGGCTGGAGAGTGATCTGGCCGAGGTGCAGGAGTTGGATCCCAACTGGGGAGGAATGGGCGTGCGCGTGGCGCCGCCGAGCCCCGAGTACCCCTACTGGACGTATGTGACGAGCGGGCTGTCCAACCCCATCACGTTGGCCCCGGGACAGGAGTTCGACTCGAACGAACCAAGTGGCCTGGGCTACGAGATGGTCATCCACACGCCCGAGGAGGCGCAGTGGCCGGTGCTCCGGCTGCTGGACATGATGGCCTACAACCTGGTGTGCATGCGGGCCTTCGCCATGGGCCACCGCTACCCGGTGGAGGGAACGCTGACGGGCGGTGAGTCGAAGCTCAACGGCTTCGTCTTCGTGACGGACCCCTCGCGCCCCACGCACTTCCAGCTCGAGTCGGGCAAGGTGCAGCTGCTCACGCTGGTGGGCGTGACGAAGAACGAGATGGCCTTCTCACGCTCCAACGGCATGGACCGGCTGATGAAGAAGCTGGTGGACGCGGGCCACGGCTACATCACCCACCCGGGTCGTGAGCAGGTGCAGCTGTAGCCCCTGACGTTCCCTACCCACCCCAGCCCCCTCTCCTGTCGCCGGGAGAGGGGCAGGAGTCGAGCAGCGATGTCAGGGAGTCTTCTCCCTCAACAATCGCTCGAGGTCTGGAACAGGGCGGAAATAGAAGGCTCGCCCTATTTGCGTCTTCTGTAAGTAGCCCGCCTTCTCCAAATCGAGCAGATCCTGGCGGGCGGTCTGGTAGACGACGCCGTGCTCGCGGCGGTAGGGCTCGATGGCGTACTGCGCGCCGGGGTGGCGAAGTGCATGGGCCAAGAGCGCCCGCTGGCGATGATTGAAGTTCTTGCCAGCCCGCATGAGCACATCCACCTCCTGCAGTTCCTTGCTCTTGCGGTCGAGATACGCGTAGAGGTCCTGCGTTGCCCGCCGGATGACCTCCAATTGGTGCAGGAGGAAGTAGGTGAGGTCGCTTCTATCTGTCTCGGTGTACAGGAATGCACGCCCGTACTGAGCGGGTGCTTTCTGGATGATCCGGGAGATCGAGAGGAACTCCGCGAGCCAGTAGCCTTGCCGGATCATGCTCCAATAGAAGAGTGCACGCGCGGTACGGCCATTGCCATCGACGAAGGGATGGTCATAGGCGAGCGCGAAGTGGAGCACGATCGCGCGAACGACGGGGTGTATGAAGGCATCTCCGGCGCTCTCATTCGCGAAGGCACAGAGCGCTTCGATTCGCGAAGGAAGCTCGCTCGCGTCTGGAGGAACGTGGAGGACCTTTCCATCGCTGATGTCATGCACCGTGATGGGCTCATCCGGACGCCGCAGCCGTCCCTCCTCTCCAGGATCCAAAGTGTCTTCGGTGATGACCTTGTGCAGTTCAAGGAGGAAAGCCGCGGATAGAGGCTCCTGAGCATTCTTGCGAAGCAACTCCATTGCCTGGAAGTTGTTGAAGATCATCCGCTCATCTTTCGTTCGCGGTTTCCGCCCCTGGAGAAGCATGTCCTTCGCAACACGGCGGGTTGTCGAAGCTCCCTCCAGTTGGCTGGAGGTAATTGCCTCCTCCATGAGAGAGCGGATGATGTAGCGGTCTCGAACCTCCTTGTTGGCCAACCGCGGATCGGCCGTCTCGAGCCGTCCACCCATCTCGCGGTCGATTTGGTGCAATGCGAGGAGGAGGCCGTCAGTCCGCGCGAAATGGAACTTGCGCCCTGTGTTGTCAGTGAGGGGTAACTCGGTCCTGACGACATTCCGGGCCAGGCAGATGCCGACCCACCACTCTTCGGACGTCAGTCCCTCTGGAGGTGGGCGCCGTCGAAGCTCGTCCCAATGAAGGTACTGACCTTCGACCTCCGGCTTGATTCCCCTCGAGAACAAACGCAGGAGCTCTCCCCCACCCTTGAGGACGGCATCTAGGACCGCGTCGGGGTCAGGAGGGGTCGAGGGAATCCGCACAGAACCTCCGAACTACTAATTTAGTAGCTATTAGTAGCAGGATGGTACTGCTGAGGAGCGCTACCGCCAAGAAAGACTGCTACTAAGTTGGTCCTAGTTAGTAGGTCCTTAGTAGGATTGCCCCGCTAAGGTCGGACAGGCAGACGAGGAAGTTGAGCGACAGCAGCCACGTGTTCGTGGCGCTTCAGGGAGCTGTCTCCGCCAGGTTCTTGGCGGCGACGTACACCTCGTGAACTCCCGAGCCCCACGGGTCGCCTGAACTCCGCGCTTCCTCGAGCCGGCGAATGAGGCTGCGCAGCAGTGAGCCCCAATCGGATGGCCTTTCCCGATTCAGGCGCGCGAGCTCTTCGGCGAAGCGCAAGTCACGAGCGAACGCCTCATCCTCTGGATGCCGCTCGCAGACCCCGCGGAAGTAGCGAACCAGCTTCTCCGTGTACTCAACTGTGGCCCAGGACATGGGCAGCTCCTTCGTTGCTCCGCAAGCTCAAGAGAACGAGCTACCCATCAGGCCCGAGCACAAAGGAGGTGCCGCGCGATCGCGTGGACCCTCTCACCCCACGCGGCCGTAGACGCCGCCACGGATGTCCACGCCGAGGCCCCACTCGCGGCCAGCGATGTCCACCTGAGGCCCGAGCGGCAGCGAGTGGCTCGACCACGTCTGCCCGCCGTCCTCGCTCACATGGAGCGCCGGATCCGCCCCCTTGGAGGGGTCCGCGCCACGGGTGAGCAGGCGCAGCACGCCCTCGGAGGCCACCAGGCGCAGCGGCTCACGGCCCGCCGGCAGCGGCTCCAGCCAGCGCACCTCGGAGCCCTGGCGCTCGCCCACCCGGGCCTGTCCCTGCACCACGGCGGCCACGAAGGCCCCGTCCACGTCCACCACGCGCGCCGCGCCCACGTCCACCTGGCTCCACGTGGCACCCCCGTCCGTACTGACGGAGAGCCCCTTGCCCAACAGGGCCACGCCGCCCTCCACCCGCCGCAGCCGCTCGGTGTGGGGGTTGCGCTCGCCTTCCAGCTCCAGCTCCGTCCACGTGGCGCCACCGTCCGCGGTGCGACCCAGGAACCAGGCGCCCAGCACCCAGACTTCCTGATCGCTCACAGCGAGCACCTGACCGAGGCTCGGCGCGTCCACCGGCCCGCGCGTCTGCCACTCGCGGCCCCCGTCCGAGGACACCAGCAGGTGGTAGTCCGAGCCCGAGCCCGAGGGCTTCAACGTGGCGCCGATGGCCACGCCCACCGCCCTGTGGCAGTCCATGGCCTGAATCCAGCCGGGGCCTTCCCAGGTCCGCGTCACGGCTCCGGCGGCGACGCGGTACACCTGGGCCCGGCGGCCCTTCATCCGCTCCAGGAGGCTGACACCAGGCGGCTCCGACGCCGCGCCGATGAGCCCGAAGCCCTCGGGGCTCGCGGCCACCGCTCCGACCCTCAAACCCTCGGACAGCTCTCCCAGCCTCTCCCAGTCTTTCTCCGGCACGCGTCAACCTCGGGATTTCGAATGCGGGGGGGAAGATGCCAGCCCGCCCGCGACCTGGGAAGCGACAGGTGTGGCCTCCCTAGAAGAGACGGGAGAAGGAGTGTTTGAGGTCCTTCCACATTTCCTTGGCCGACTCCTTGGCCACGCTCGCCATGTCCCCCGCGTCCATCTTGCCGAGCGCGACGGCGATCTGCCGCAGGCCGTCCTTGGTGAACAGGTCCTTGAGCTCCGGCGTGGTGCCGATCTTCATCAAGTCCTGCGCCGGCAGCTTGTAGAGGCCGGACTGCACGTAGGCGTCCGGGTGCGAGTCGTAGGCAAACTTCTTGAAGGCCTCGGGGTCGCGCTCGAGCTGGGCGAAGCCCGCCGGGTCCTCCATGCGCTTGGTCTCGATGGCGTCCTGGAGCGCCTTGAGCGTGCGATCGCGCCACGCGAGGCCCTCGGGGGTCAGGTCCTTGGGCCCGAGGCTGGAGAAGCGGTCGCAGTACTTCTGCCCGTACTCCAGGTAATAGGAGGGCGGGGTCATCCCCGGGTTGCGGCGCACGAAGTCGTCGTAGCGCTTGCGGTAGTAGTCCTTGGTACCGGTAGGAATCTCGGCGGGGAGGTTCCGGGCGGCGTTGCTCCGGCCGGGAGCGACAGCCTTGGCCGTGGCGCGGGTGGACGACTCGAAGGCATCGGCGGAGCGGGCCGGGGCCGACGAAGCAGCCGTGGCCGGCGAACGGACCGTGTTCTTGAGGGGGGTGACCGGGGAGTCCGTCCGGGCGGTCGGGGTCCGGGGAGCGGGGGTTCCCGGGCGTTGGATCTTCATGATGGCGGGATTATCGCGAGTTGCGTCAAAAAGTTTCCACCTGCGTGGAGGGCACACCGGGAGTGCGAGCCGAACCAGGCGTGACCACTGTCCCCCGAGGCGGAGGAGCGTTCACCCGGGAGCAAAGGTGACTCCCCGCCCGCCATCCGGCCGATCCTCCGGGGAGTCGGGAAATGTCCGCTGATGCAGCTTGAGACCCCTGGCCCCCCTGAGCAGCTTTCGGCGGCGTGGGAAGTCCCGCGCGGAACCGGAGGAGGACGGTATGGCGGCGATGGATCTGAACAGGATGCTCGAGCGGCTCAACGACCTGATCGCGCTCGACTATGACGCGGTGGGGGCCTACGCGGCGGCCATTGACCGCATCGATGTGGAGTCCCTGCGCATGAGCCTGCGGGAGTTCCAGCAGGACCATATGCGTCACATCCGGGAACTGTCGCAGGTGGTGACGGCCTTGGGAGGCACGCCCCGGAGGGCGCCGGACATGAAGGGCGTCGTCCTCAAGGGCTTCACGGCCATCACCTCGATGATGGGCACCGAGGCGGCGCTCCAGGCGATGCGGGGCAACGAGGTGCTCACCAACCGCACCTACCGCATGGCGCTGGACGAGGACTGGAGTCCCGAGGCCCGCGTCATCATCGAGCGCAACTTCTCGGACGAGCAGCGGCACCTGGCCTTCATCGAGGACGCGCTGCGCAACCGCATCTGGGAGCAGACGACGGTGCAGCCGTAGGCCTCGTGGGGCCGAGAGGACGGGAGCAGTCGGGAGGAAGAACCTGTCCGCCCGGCGGCCCGGCCTCGGGGAAGCGGTCGGAGACGGGACGTCTGCCCGCTTCCCCACGTGTTCCCTCTTCTGTTGGACGGCGGGATGCACCCGCCCCACGGGGAGGGAGACATGCAAGAGAGCGAATACCCCGCGCGCTGGTGGCATGCGCTGGAGGACGGGCGCATCCAGTGCGACCTGTGTCCTCGCGACTGCAAGCTGCACGAGGGCCAGCGGGGCATGTGTTTCGTGCGGCAGCGCACGGGCGACCAGATGGTGCTGACAACCCACGGGCGCTCGTCGGGGTTCTGCGTGGACCCCATCGAGAAGAAGCCGCTGGTGCACTTCCATCCGGGCAGCAGCGTGCTGTCCTTTGGAACGGCCGGGTGCAACCTGGCGTGCCGCTTCTGCCAGAACTGGGACATCTCCAAGTCGCGGGAGATGGACCGCCTCACTGACGAGGCGACCCCGGAGGCCATCGCCCGTGCGGCGGAGGCATACGGTTGCCAGAGCGTGGCCTTCACGTACAACGACCCGGTCATCTTCGCCGAGTACGCGATGGACGTCGCGGACGCGTGCCATGCGCGAGGCATCCAGACGGTGGCGGTGACGGCGGGCTACATGCATGCCGAGCCACGCCGGGACTTCTACGCGAAGATGGACGCGGCGAACGTGGACCTGAAGGCGTTCACCGAGGAGTTCTACTTCCAGCTCACGGCGGCACACCTGAAGCCCGTGCTGGAGACGCTCGAGTACCTCCACCACGAGACGAAGGTGTGGCTGGAGATCACCACGCTGCTGATTCCAGGGAAGAACGACTCGGACGCGGAAGTGGGAGCGATGAGCGAGTGGCTGATGAAGCACCTGGGGCCAGACGTGCCGCTGCACTTCACGGCGTTCCATCCGGACTACAAGCTGCGGGACATTCCACCGACGCCACCGGCGACGCTGAGGCGGGCGAGGGAGATCGCGCGCAAGGCAGGGCTGCGGTACGTGTACACGGGCAACACGCACGACCCGGCGGGCGAGACGACGCTGTGCCCGAATTGCAGCAAGGCGCTCATCGTCAGGGACTGGCACCAGATCCTCACGTACCGGCTGACGCAGGAGGGCCAATGCCCGGACTGCGGAGCGAAGGTGCCAGGCCACTTCGACACGAGCCCCGGAGACTTCGGCCGCCGCCGTATCCCCGTAGCAGTCATGTAACCCTCTCCCACTGGGAGAGGGACGGGGTGAGGGTATCGAGGGTCCCGGGTTGAACACGGTGAACCCACGCCGTGGACCAAGCCGGGCGAAGCGCACGGATGCCCGTTAGGCATAGAAGCCGTGCTGGACTCCGACGCCACCCCCATCCGCCTCACCCTGGTCGCCGAGGACCCGCTCGCGCGGGGTGCGCTCTCCCGAGCCCTCTCGGAGCAAGGAAGCGACCTCAAGGTCATGGCGTCTGGCACGCAGGCGGAGGTGGAGTCCTCGAGTCCCGAGACCACTCCCGACGTCGTGCTGTGGGACGTAGGCCTGCACCCGACCGGGTCCGGAGGGCAGCTCGATGCCCCGGACCTGGGAGCTCCCGTGCTCGCACTTGTGCCCGATGAAGCCGCGGGAGAAGGCGCGCTCTCCGCAGGGGCTCGGGGGTTGCTCTTCCGGGACGTGGCTCCCGCCCCGCTGCTCGCCGCGCTCCGGGCCGTAGCTCGTGGACTCACCGTATTCGACCCGGCCCTCGCCGCGCTGCGAGCCACACCACGCGCCTCAGCAACCACCTCGACGCCCGAGGGCCTGACACCTCGGGAGCGCGAGGTGCTCGCGCTGCTCGCCGAGGGCCTGTCCAACAAAGCCATCGCCGAACGGCTCGACATCAGCGAGCACACGGCGAAGTTCCATGTGAACGCCGTGCTCACCAAGCTTGGCGTGCAGCGGCGAACAGAGGCCGTGGTCCGAGCGGCGCGCCTGGGGCTCGTGACGATCTGACCGGATGGAGAGGGGGACTACCCATTCGGGTAGGTCGAGGCCCATCCGTCTCGCCGATGTGCCGCGGAGGCGAGCCCTTTAGCTTTCAAGGCGAAAGGAATCGCTCCATGTCCGCCGACCTCAGCACCTTCTCCGAGTCCCTCGCCTCCATTGTCGAGCGCATCGCCCCCGGCATTGTCCGGGTCGAGGCCCGCCGCCGCCACGGTGCCACCGGCATCGTCTGGGACGCGGAGGGACACATCCTCACCACTCACCATGCCATCGAGCAGGAAGGCTCCATCACGGTGGGCCTCGCCGATGGCCGCACCGCCTCAGCCGAGCTCGTCGGGAGAGATCCGTCCACGGACCTGGCGCTCCTCAAGGCGGACGTCGCCGGACTCACGCCACTGAAGCCGGCACCGCTCGAGGGACTCAAGGTAGGCCACCTCGTGCTCGCCCTGGGCCGCCCGGGCCGCACCGCGCGCGCCACGCTGGGCATCGTCAGCGCGTTCGGCGAGAGCTGGCGCACCTTCGCGGGAGGCCGCATCGACCGTTACTTGGAGACGGACGCGGACCTGCAGCCTGGCTTCTCCGGAGGGGCGCTGGTGGACACGCAGGGGCGCTTCCTCGGCCTGCTGACGGCGGCGCTGTCGCGCACGGCGGCGGTCGTCATTCCTGGGGAGACGCTCAGCCGGGTCGCCCAGGCGCTTCGGCAGCACGGGGGCATCCGCCGGGGCTATCTCGGGGTGGGAGCGCACCCGGTGCGCCTGCCCCAGAGCCTCTGGGAGCGCGCGGGCGGAGAGAGCGGCCTCATCTTCCTCACCGTCGAGCCAGGGGGCCCTGCGGACAAGGCCGGGCTGATGATGGGAGACGTGCTGGTGAGCCTCGGGGGCCAGCCGCTGCACAGCATCGAGGAGCTGCTCGGCTACCTCGGAGACGAGAAGGTGGGCACACAGGTCCAGGCGAGGGTGCTGCGCGCGGGCGAGGTGCGCGAGGTGCCCCTCACGATTGGCAAGCGTTCGTGAAGGGAGCATGAAACCATGAAGTTCCTCCAACAGTTCTCTGATGAGCTCGAGTCGCTCGTGGCCAAGGCGATGCCGGCGGTGGTGGCGGTGCAGCACTCGCAAGGGCACGGCACGGGCCTCTTCCTGACACCGGACGGCTACGTCCTCACCAACCGGCACGTGGTGCGCAGCCGAGGCCGGCTCACACTGGAGCTGCACGATGGCAGCGAAGTGCGCGCCGAGCTCGTGGGAGCGGACGCGCCCACGGACCTGGCGGTGGTGCGCGCCGAGGAAGGCGCGAAGTTCCCCACGCTGCCCCTGGCGGATCCGCATGACGTGCGCGTGGGGCAGTGGGTGATGGCCATCGGCAACCCCTTCCGCCTGGAGCAGTCCGTGTCGATGGGCGTGGTGAGCGCCATCAACCGCACCCTGCCGCTGCCCGACGGAGTCATTCTCGAGGGCCTGTTGCAGACGGACGCGGCCATCAACCCGGGCAACTCGGGAGGGCCGCTGCTCAACATGCACGGGCAGGTGGTGGGCCTCAACACGCTGGTGCTGCCGTACGCGCAGGGCATCGGCTTCGCAGTGAGCGCCACCACTGCGGCCTGGGTGGCCAGCCTGCTCATCCAACGCGGCAAGGTGGAGCGACGCTTCCTCGGCATCGCCGCCACGGCCATCAACCTCCCGGCCCAGCGAGCCCAGGAGGTGGGACAGCTTCGCGCGGTGCGCGTCATGAAGGTGGGCCAGGGCACGCCCGCGGCCGATGCGGGGCTCGAGGCGGACGACCTGCTGCTGGGCATCGACGAGCGGCCCGTCACGAACGTGGATGACGTCCAGCGCATGCTGGCGCTCGCCACGGGACCGGAGGTGCGCCTGGAAGTGCTGCGCAAGGGACGGCGCCGCACCCTGCGCGCCCGCACCGCGTCCCGCGAGCACAGCAAGGCGGCATGAGGCCCTGCGAGGGCGAGTTGCACTGGGAGGAGGAGGGGCCAGGACCTATGCTCCGCGCCCATGCGATTCGCCATCGTGGGTTCCGGAGCCGTCGGCGGTTACTTCGGCGCGAAGCTGGTCCAGGCAGGCCATGAGGTCACCTTCCTCGCGCGGGGTGCCCACCTGGAGGCGCTGCGACAGAAGGGGCTGGAGATCCGCAGCCCGGTCGGGGACGTGCGTGTCCCGGTGCGCGCGGAGTCGGACCCGGCCCGAGTGGGCCCCGTGGACGTGGTGATGTTGGCGGTGAAGACCTATGACATCGCCGGTGCGCTCCCCGCGGTGAAGACGCTGGTGGAGAGCGGGGACAAGACGGTGGTGCTCACCCTGCAGAACGGCGTGGACAGCCCCGACGAGGTGGCCTCCGCCGTGGGCCAGGAAGCGGTGCTCGGAGGCTCGGCCTACATCTCCGTGGCCATCACCGCGCCCGGAGTCCTCACCCAGACCGGGATGCACCATCGCATCACGTTCGGTGAGTTCTTCGGAGACACCACCCGCCTCTCCCCGCGAGTGGAAACCCTGCGCGACACGCTCGCTGGGGCCGGCATCCGCACGGACGCGGTGCCAGACGCGCGCGTATCGCTCTGGGACAAGCTCGTCTTCCTGGCGCCCTTTGCCGGGCTCACCGGCTCCACGCGCCTGCCCATCGGCCTGCTGCGGACGTGCCCGCCCGCGCTCGACACCTACCTGCAAGCGGCATCAGAAATCATCCGGGTCGCCGCCGCCGAGGGGGTGACCGTCACCCGCGGCCCAGAGTCACTCGTCCGAGAGCTCCAGGGACTGCCTCCGCAGATGCGCGCGTCGCTGCTGGTGGACCTGGAGCAGGGCAAGCGGCTGGAGGTGGAGGCCCTCATGGGCTCAGTGGTGCGCCGGGGCCGCTCAGCCGGAGTGCCCACGCCGGTGATGGCCACCCTCTACGGTGTGCTGGCCCCCTACGCGAGCGGCCGGCCCCAAAGCTGAAGAGAAGAGCAGACCACCGCCTGTTCCCCTGCCTGCCGGGTGGCACGGTGCACCAGCACCCTCCAGCTTTCCTCCGTCCTAAAGGAGGAATGAATGACGAAGAAGCTGGTGGCGGGTGCAGGTATCGCGGTGCTGTCTCTCTGGGCGGGAAGCGCCATGGCGCGGGAGGGCCGGGAGTCCAGCGCGGACATGCGCGGACTGACCGTGCAGCTCGGTGGTGGCGTGGAGGGCTATACCAGTGCTCTGGGTCAGGACATCGACCCCGGTGTCGCCTATGGGGCCACGATCGTCCTCAAGCCCACCAAGGTCGTGGGTCTCGAGCTAGGCTACTCAGGCGCGGCGAACAACTTCGACACGCAACTGCCGCTCACGGGGACGAGTGGCCCGGACGTGCTGCGCAATGGAGCGCAGGCCGTGGCCACGGTGGGCCTCACCGCCGCTCCCTTGCAGCCCTATGTCCTCGCGGGGCTCGGCATCAGTAACTACAACGTGCGCAACGCGGCGCCGGGCTTCCAGGATGACAACGTGGGTCTCGTGCCACTGGGCGCGGGGCTCCGCCTGCACATCGGCGACTTCGTCGCGGACGCGCGCCTCAACTACAACCTCCTCTTCGATCAGGAGTTCGCTGGGACCGTCCCCCCGGCGAACGTCGACCTGCCGGGGAACGAGACCTTCAGCTCGGGAGGCAGCTACACGGGCACGCTCAACCTCGGCGCCACCTGGTAAGCGGCCAGCGCTGAACCCGGAAGGGCCGGGCACCGCTCACGCACAGGCCTCGCCGCCATGAACCGGCAGGCTCACGCGGAAGGTGGTGCCCCGGCCCGCCTCGCTCTCAACGGAGATCTTCCCGCCATGCGCGGAGATGATGCTCCGGCACACCGAGAGCCCCAGCCCGCTGCCCTCGCCCACGGGCTTGGTGGTGAAGAACGGCTCGAAGACGCGCTCCAGCTTGTCCTCGGGGATGCCACAGCCCGTGTCGCGCACCTCCACGGTGACTCGCTGGCTGTCGTCCATGCGGGCCACGAGCTGGATTTCATTGCGCTCGACCTGGCCTGGCGTGATGGCGTGGGCCGCGTTGATGAGCAGGTTGAGGAACACCTGGCACAAGCGAGCGCTGTTGCCGTGGACCGGCGGCACGTTCTCCACTTGCTGCACCAACCGCGCGCGGTCGCGAATCTCGTGCGCCGCCATCTTCGCCGCGCTGCGCACGACCTTCACCAGGTCCACCGGGCCGCTCTCTCGATCATCCGGGTGGGACAGCATCTTGAGATCCCTCACGATGAGGCGCACGCGCTCAGCGCCCTCGCGGGCTTCAGCGAGTGCCTCCAGCAGCTCCCGGCGCTCCACCCCCGTGGGCGCCGCATCCAACTCCGACACCACCTGCTGGGCGTAGTTGAGGTTGCTGAGAATAAAGGTGAGCGGGTTGTTGATTTCATGGCCCACGCCCGCCGCGAGCTGACCGATGGTGGCCAACCGGTCGGCGAAGAGGAGCTGCGCCTGGGTGGACTGGAGCTGCTTCACGCTGTCGGTGAGCCGGGCATTGGTCTCCTCCAGCTGGGCGGTGCGCTGCTGCACCGTCGCCTCCAGCAGGGCGTTGTAGCGGCGCATCTCCCGCTCCGAGGCCTCCGCCTCCGCCTTGGCGAGCCGCTCCCGCTCTTGCACGGACTCCCGGAGCTGGGTGGCCATCCGGTTGATGGCCTGCGCCATCAGGTCATACTCATCGATGTCCCCGTTCACCGGCAGCTCGCTGGTGAGATCTCCCTCGCCGATGCGCTCCGCGCCCCGCAGCAGCGTCCGCAGCGCGCGGCGGATGTTCAGGTAGATGAGCGTCGCCAGCGAGAACACGAGCGTCAGGGCCACGAGGGGAGCGAACAGCCCGAGCAACTGGCCCCAATGGAGCGTCTGCTGGCCATAGCGTTTGTGTGCCTCCAAGTCCGTGCGCTCCAGCGCCCAGGCACTCTCCAAGAGCGGGGTCACCTGCGCGCGGAAGGCGGAGAGCGCCTCGTGCAGCAGCGTGGCCTCCGACCCAACGGGAGCCTCTCGCACGCGTGCCTCGGAGCTTCGCAACCACTGCAGGTGAGCCTGAGCGAGCTGCTCGATGCGCAGGAGCTCCTCCGCCTCGGAGCCCTCCAGGTGCTCCTGCTGCACCAACGTCCGCAGGCGCGAGAAGCCTGCCTGGGAACGCGTCTCCTGCGCCGCGAGCAACGCCCGGGTATCGCCTCCCGTCTCATGCGCCTGGAGCAGCGCGTGCAGGTACCCGAGCGCGTCGTCCGTCATCCGGCCGTAGAGCTCCGTCTGCTCCTCAATGGCGAGCAGCCGCTCCAGGCCCTGTTGTCCACGACTCGCCAGGGCGAAGAGCGTCCCCCCCACCAGTGCGACAAGCCCCACCGCCACCGCTGCGAAGAGCAAGATCCTGGCGCGCACTGTCATCTTCTGACCTCACTCCTGGAATCCCGGATCAACGACTCAAGACCGAATTCCACCTGAAGACGGAGCAGTCCTCCAGCCCCCCCAGGGCTGGAAGTGCCACCTGCCTCGGGTGTATGTAGGGGGGAGGCCCTAAGAGCGAGCGCCGGGACGCCTCACGAGCTGCCGTCCTCCGCGCGCATGCACGAAACCGTCGAGGGTGTCTGTGAACGGCTTCACACTCCCGGGGTGAGTCGATTCACAGCCCACAAAGGGCCGTGGGGGTACACCTCATCTTGGGAACAGGGACTCGATTCCCGTTGAACCCGAACGCCGCGCCTGAGGTGCGAGCGGAGTGATGTAGGTGTGAAGTCTCCGGATGCCGTGTTTCGAGGGGGGGCTGACCGGAAAAAGACTTCACACAGGGGGACTCCGCCCGCTCCGCCTTGGGGACGGCACGTGGGGGCCACGCTGGGGGGTGTGGCCTTCAACACGGGTCCGGGAAGCACGGTCGCGCCGGGGGGCGTGACCTTCGTCTCCTGTCTCAAGGGGCCAGGGGGCCGCGCTGGGGGGCGCGGCCTCCACCCATGTTTTCCTTCCGCTCCTCAGTCCACGTCGCGGCGCAGGCGCTCGATGTCCAAGATGGTGATCTGCCCGTTCTCGTACGAGATCACTCCCTGGCGGGTGTAGTAGCGCAGCCACTTATTGGCGCTCTCGCGCGTCAACCCGCACAGGTTGGCCAGCTCCACCTGGGTGAGCTTGGGGAGGACGACTCCGCCGTCGGGAGCGGGCTGGCCCTGCCGCTCGGCCAGGTCCAACAACACCCGCGCCAGCCGCGCCCGCGCATCCAGGAAGGCCGAGTCATGCACTATCTGGGTGACGCGCCGCACCATGCGGCTGAGCACCGCCAGCAGCCCCATGGCCACCTGCGGGCGCTCGCTCAAGAAGCGCCGGAAGTCTTCCTGATGGAGGCTCAGCAGGTGCGTCTCCTCGCGCGCCACCGCGTCCGTCGAGCGGGGCTCCCCATCCAGCAGCGCCAGCTCCCCGAAGGATTCCCCACGGCCCAGCAACCCCAGGATGACCTCCTTGCCCTCCGACGAGCTCAGGCGGATGGCCACCTCTCCCTTTCGGACGATGAAGAGCGCCGTGCCCACATCGCCCTGGTGGAAGATGACCTCACCTTTGTTGTACCGCCGCTGTTGCAGCAGCCCCGACAGAGTCTCCAGATCCTCGCTTGCGAGGTCCTCGAACATGGGGATTTGAGCCAGCAGCTGCGAGTACGACATGCGGGCACCTCAGGGCATCCAGGACGACGAAACAAAAGAACGCGCCGGAAGTCTCCACCTCCTGACGCCCACGTCCAAACCTTATCGGCGTGACCCAAAGAGGAATGTCTCCTCGCTCGCCCTCCGCTCGTGTCTCCCCCCGAGGCGCATTGACCGGGACGTTCTCTTGCGAAATGATACGACGATGGTGTAACGCCAAGCCCAGCATGCGTGGATGCCACGGCGGCGTTCCTCGAAGCTCGACGAGCGCATGACCGAAGAGGCTCCCTCACCCGCCCTGGCTCCCCGCCCCCAGTGCCCACGTTGTGGGACGGTGGTGCCGCTCGTGGGGCCTGGGACTCAGGTCATCCGGTGCGCGGGATGTGGTGCCGCCCTGCAGGTGAGCGCGCGTCCGCTGGAGCAGCCAAGAACCCCCGAGGAGGGAGTCCAACGCCCTCGTCGCCGGCCCATGGTGGAGGTCTCCGGCCCCCGGCGCGCAGAGCCGCAGCCCGTCCACACCTTCACGGTCAACCTCTCGCAGTCCGACATCGACCCGGATTCGCTCGGACCCCAGGCAGCGGCCCCTCCTCCAGCGCCCGCTCCTGCGCCCGCCCCTGTAGCGCCCCCCGCCAGCGCCGAGACCCCCTGGTTTGCCGAGGACATCGAGCGGCTGCCAGAGGCGAGCATCAGCCTCGGACAGCTCGCGCTGGAGGGCTTTGAGCCTTTCCCCTCCCTGCCGCTGCGTCCCGACGTGCCCCAGGGCGCGCGGACGGGGGCGGCCCCAGCTCGCCCACCTGGAGTGCCCGCGCCCCATTTGCAGGGGAAATGAACGCAATCCAGTAGGCTGGTGCGCTGACGACCAGGCTCGCCACCCCATGCAAGCCCGGCACGGGGCGGTGGGGTATCATGGTGCGGACGCGCGGTTCGGCGACGGTACGTCTTTGAGGAGGGAGTGGAGGAAGCGCGATGAGGAACGCAACCAGCATGGAGCCGTCAACGGGCTCCTCGGCGGACCTCCAGGCGGCACGACAGGGCTGCATCGAGCTGGGACGTCAGGCAGAGGGCATCGCCGAGCTGGTGCTCCCCCTTCTGCGCCAGGCGACCCACGAGCTCGGCCGCCTGGAGACGCAGCGCGAAGAGCTGCGCAAGACGGGCGCCCGCGAGACGCTGCAGGCCGTGTTGCCCAAGCTGCTCGAGCGCATTGAGGAGCAGAGCCAGCTCGTCAAGCGTCTGGAGCGGGCCGGCCGCGGCCTCAAAGAGCTCATGTCCGGACTCGGCGGGCTGAGCGAGCAGCTCCAGAACGGGCTCGCGCGGCACGACGAGGAGCAGCGCGAGCAGGAGGCCATCACCCGCGAGGAGAAGCGGATGTGGCTCCAAGAGCTCAACACCCTGCGAGAGCAGGTGAGCGCCCAGAGCGGCCAAGAGACGGCCACGGGTCCTTCGTCGGCGCAGCAGGAGGAGCTGCGCCGACTGCGCGCCGAGGCGGAGATCCTGCCGAGGCTGCGTGCTGAGCGGGAGCGACTCGTCCTCCGTGTGGCCGAGCTCGAGAAGAACCTCACCACTCGGGAGCAGACGCTCGAGGCCAAGGAGCACACCATCGAGGACCTGCGCAGGATGATTGTCCTGCTCACGGGGGACACCGCCGCCTCCGCCCCGTCCTCACCCACCTCGCCCAAGCCTGTGCCGCCGCCCATCAACGTCGCCCCGCCCCCGCCCAGGGTGGCCCCGGCCAGGCCCGTCAGCCGGCCGATCGACAAGACGCCGGAGATTCCGTTCGGCAACAACACGCTGCAGTTGGCCAACAGCCAGGTGGACACACTGAGCTCGGAGGCTCCCGTGGGCCGGCCCCCCGTGCCGGCAATCACCCCCGTTCCAGAGCGCAAGGTGCCGAGCATGGAGGTCCTGCTTGGCCCGCTCGACGCGCTGGAGTCGCCCCCACCGGCGATGCCGCCCCCCGTGCCCTCCGTCCCGCCCGTTCCCGTGGTGTCCACCGTGGCGGCCAAGGCCCCCATGCCCAAGGCGAGCACACGCGCTCCCTCGGGTCCGGCCATGACGCCCGCCCCTGTCCCAGGTCCCCTCCCGCCTCGGCTTCCACCGTCCCGCCCCGGCACCCTCGTCATCAGCGAGGACATGTTCAACGAGATGCTCGTCGAGGAGAATCCACACCTCGGCGGACCCGGTAAGAAATGAGCACGCCGTCCGGGCAACTCTCACTGCCGGCCCGCTTCGGCCGTTACGTCCTGCTCAGCCACCTGGGTCGCGGTGGCATGGCCGACATCTACCGGGGCATCGCACTCGGGGCCAACGGCTTCGCCAAGCCGGTCGTCCTCAAGCGCGTGCTGCCGGAGGCCATTCAGCAGGAGTCGGCGGTGAAGATGTTCATCGAGGAGGCGCGGCTGTCGGCGCTCCTCCAGCACATGAACATCGCCCAGATCTTCGACTTCGGAGAGCACCGCGGCGAGTACTTCATCGCCATGGAGTTCATCCACGGCCGCGACCTGCACGACCTGATGCGGCGCGTGGGGACGAAGGGGAAGGGACTGCCCGTCCACATCGCCTGCTACATCGCCATGGAGGTGCTCAAGGGGCTGGACTACGCCCACCGGGCGCGCTCGGCGGCGGGCGAGCCTCTCCACCTGGTGCACCGCGACGTCAACCCCACCAACATCATCCTCTCCTTCGAGGGCGAGGTGAAGCTGCTGGACTTCGGCGTGGCGCTGGTGGGCGACACCGATACCGGCAACAACGTGCGCGGCAAGCCGGGCTACATCCCCCCTGAGCAGCTCTCCCGAAAGAAGGCGGATGGGCGCGGCGACATCTTCGCGCTCGGCATCACCCTGTACGAGATGCTGGCCCGCAAGCACGCCTTCAAGGGCACCACGATGATGGACATCCTCAAGCAGACGGTGGCGCTCAGGGCCGTGCCGCTGCGGTTGCAGGATGCCGCCCCCTTCGTGCCAGAGCCGCTGTGCGCCGTGGTGAACCGGTGCATGCTCGCCAACCCGGACGAGCGCTTCCAGACGGCCGCCGATGTGCTCGACGCACTCGACGAGTTCCTGCTGTCCGCCGGCCTGCGCGTGTCCCAGCGCGACCTGGCAGCGCTGATGGCCACCTACTACGAGCCGGAGGTGCGCGCGCCTCCCGTGCAGCCTCCCATCCCCGCGGAGCTGCTGGAGCAACCGCCGCAGCCCACCCAGGCCACAGCCCCCACCTTCACGGTGCGCGAGCCGGGGGGTGGCCTCTACCTCATGAAGCTGGGCGAGGACGACGTGCAGCTCCTCTTCGCCTCCGGGAAGCTGTCGCCCGAGGCGCAGGTGTCCCAGGCCGGTGGGCCCTTCCTGTCTCCCTCGGCCTTCCCCCGCTTCAGCGCCGCGGCGGCTTCGGCCCGCGAGCGCCTCGAGGCCCGTCGCGCGACGGCGTCTCCGCCCCGCTACGCCGGCAACCTGGCGTTGGTGCCTCCCCTGCGCGTCATGGCCCGGCTGATGCTGGCCCGAGCCACCGGCCGGCTCCACTTCGAGCACAACCGCACCCACAAGGAGCTCTTCCTCAAGGCGGGGCAGATCATCACCGTGCGCTCGAGCCTGGCCGCGGACCGCTTCGGCCCCTTCCTGCTCAACACGGGGAAGCTGTCCCCGGAGCAGTGGCAGCGGGCGGTGGAGAATACACGCCCCTTCTCCGGCCGACTGCTGGACGCACTGCTCATGTCCCGAGTCCTCTCGCCGTCGGAGCTGGCGGAGTGGACACGCGAGCATCGGCGCAGCGTGGCACTCAGCCTGCTGGGCTGGACAGCGGGCCGCTACGCCTTCTTCGAGCACGAGACGCCCATCAACGACGGGACCGAGGAGCGGCTCGGCGGACTGGCCCTGCTCAACGAGGGCCTGCGCGCGCACTACCCGCTGGAGCGCCTGGTGCGCGAGCAAGAAGCGCTGCGCCACAAGCCGCTCTACCGCAACCTGGATGCGCCCGTGGCCGCCAGCGACCTGGCGCTCTCGGCCTCCGAGCTGCGCACTGCCTCACTGCTCAACAAGCCGGGAAATACCCTGTCCGCCGCCCTTGCGGAACTGAAGCGTCCGGAGGATGAAGTAGCTCTGCGCCGCGTGGCGCTGCTCTTCACCGAGGTAGGGCTCCTGGCGGCCGCCTGATGCCTACCGGGGGGGAACGGGAGGCATGGGAATCGTTCTCGGAATCGACCTGGGCACGTCCAATAGCTGCATGGCCATGGTCGACGCGGCCACGGGTCAGGCCCGCGTGCTGCCCAACCGCGAGGGCGAGCGCACCACCCCCTCCGTCGTTGCCTTCGATGCCTCGGGCCGGGTGACGGTGGGCAGCGCAGCGCGCCGTCAGGCCGTGCTCCACCCGCGCAACACCGTCTACGGCGTGAAACGCCTCATCGGCCGACGCTTCTCGGACCCCGCCGTGCAGCGGCTCATGAAGCTGCTGCCCTACGAGGTGGTCGCCGACCCCTCGGGCAATGCCGCGGTGCGCGTGCACGGCCAGGTGATGACCCCCGCGGAGGTCTCCAGCCACGTGCTGCGCTACCTCAAGGAGTGCGCTGAGGCGCAGCTCGGCCAGAGCGTGGAGGGCGCCGTCATCACCGTGCCCGCCTACTTCGACGAGGTGCAGCGCCAAGAGACGAAGCTCGCCGGCCAGCGCGCCGGACTCACCGTGCACCGGCTCCTCAACGAGCCCACCGCCGCCATGCTCTCCTGCCGCTTCGACGAGTCGCGCCCGGAGAACATCGCCGTGTTCGACCTGGGCGGCGGCACCTTCGACATCTCCCTGCTCCACGTGGAGGAAGAGGTGGTGCAGGTGCTGGCCACCTGCGGGGACAACTTCCTCGGCGGGGACAACGTCGACGAGCTCGTGGTGGAGGCCCTGCGCCGCATCTTCCTCAAGCAGACCGGAGTGGACCTCACGAACAACCCCGAGGCCCTCTGGCGCCTGAGGGAGGCCGCCGAGTCCACCAAGCGCACCCTCTCCGAGAGGGACCAGACGTCCATCGAGCTGGCCTACCTCGTGGCCCTCCAGGAGGGGCCGCTGCACCTGTCCATCCCCTCCTTCTCGCGCACGCTCCTGGAGAACCTGGTGGCCAAGGAGCTGGAGCGGCTGCGCGCCCCGTGCGAGCAGGCGCTCGAGGACGCGGGCCTCACCGTCGCGGACATCCACCGCGTCATCCTCGTGGGCGGCATGACGCGCATGCCCGCGGTGCGCGCGCGCGCGGAGGCCTACCTCGGCCACCCCG
Organism: Archangium minus; assembly: GCF_044360475.1. NCBI lineage: Bacteria > Pseudomonadati > Myxococcota > Myxococcia > Myxococcales > Archangiaceae > Archangium > Archangium minus. The sequence goes on along the minus strand of NZ_CP043494.1, from coordinate 763,269 downwards.
GCGAGCGCTCCGTCAACCCCGACGAGGCCGTGGCCATCGGCGCCGCGCTCGAGGCGGACATCGTCGCCGGCATCTCCCCCGAGACCCCCAAGGTGTTGCTGCTGGACGTGCTCTCGCGCAGCCTGGGCATCCGCACCGAGGGCGGCCGCTTCAGCGTCCTCATCCCCCGCAACACCACCATCCCCACGCGCGAGACGAAGGTGTTCACCACCACCTTCGACCAACAGACGCACGTGGACATCGAGGTGTACCAGGGCGAGGCGCCCACTGTGGACGGCAACCGCTACCTCGGGGAGCTGCAACTGGCGGGGCTCACCGCCGCGGCAGCCGGCACGGTGCGAGTGGCCGTGGACTTCACCATCGACGCGGACGGAATCCTCCAGGTCACCGCGAGAGATCCCACCACTGGCCGCAAGGCCGAGGCTACGCTGCGCCCTCCCACCGCCACCTCGCCCTGAAAGGAGGATGCGCCCATGTCCCAGGACCCGTCCCCCTTCCACGGCAGGAATCCCTTCGAGGTGCTCGGCCTGAGCGGCAGGGAGGACCTGCCCGCCATCCGCAAGGCCTTCCTGGCCATCGCCGGCCGCACCCACCCGGACCGGCTCCGCATGAAGTCTCCAGAGGAGAAGGCCCAGGCCCTGGAGCTCTTCCTGAGCGCCAAGAAGGCCTTCGAGGTGCTCTCCCTGCCGGACAAGCGGCGTGAGTGGGGCGAACGCATGTCCCAGGCGAAGCCCGCCCCCGAGGCCCCGAGCATCCCGGCCCCTCCACGACCTGGGCCCGCCCTGACGCCCGTCATCGGTGTGCCCGTCGCCTCGGTTCCGCCCCGTACCCCGACCACGCCGATACAGCCCATCCCCGAGCTGAAGCCGGCAACAGCGCCTCCCGCGCGCAGCGGACCCCTGCCCGCCGCCGCGGCGCTCCAGCTCTACAAGCTCGGCATGCTGGCCCTGGAGTCCGCCGACTACGCCCGGGCGCTCGAGCTGTTCGCCCGGGCCACTCGGGTGTCACCCACGCCCCGCCACCAGGCCATGGAGCTGGTGTCCCGCGGCTACCAGTACCTCACCACGCGCTTCTTTGATCGCGCGCGAGAGAGCTTCGAGCGCGCCCTCCAGCTCCTACCGGAGTGCCGCGAGGCCAGGGCAGGCCTCGAGTTGCTCGACAAGCAGTCGGGCCGCTTCCTCAAGGGACGCTAGCCCCGCACCGCTTCACTGAATGGTGATGGGCATGTTGTAGAGGAAGCACACCGGCACCTTCTGGGGCTTGTACTGCCAGCCGTCCTTGATGCCCGCGATGATGTCCTCGTCCGCGCCGGGCACCGACTTCACCGGCGTCACTTCATAGACGTTGCCGTCCGTGGACACGCAGATGCGGTACATGCCGGTGACCGTGCCCATGTTGCGGTGCGACTGCTTGAAGACCTCCGACAGCCGCGGCTTCGTCTGACGCACCACATCGCGCTGGATGACGAACGGCGGCACGTTCTTGGGCTTCACCGGCTCCTCCCCCGTGCCCCCGAGCTGCCCGCCCACCACGCCTCCCACCACCCCCCCGACCACTCCTCCCACCACACCGCCCTGCACCCCTCCCTCGACTCCGCCCGCCACTCCCGCCGGGTTCTCCACCGCGGTGGGCTCGGGCTCGGGGGTGGGCTCCGGCTCCGGCTCGGGCTCCGGCTCCTTGGGCTTCTCCTCGACCTTGATGGGCTCGATCTTCTCCGGCTGGCGGATCACCATCTCCTTACGAGGAGTGGGCTTGCGCTGCACCACGGAGCGCACCGCGCCCGAAGGCGGCGGCGGAGGCGGCGGGGGCGGAAGCTGCCGCATCAGCGACACCGCCACCTCCTTCTCCTCCTCCACCGGCTTCATCTGCGGCCTCGCCATGAAGAACAACGCCCCGATGATCCCAACGTGGATAATCAGGGAAAACAGGGCAGGACCGAACAGGTGGGAAGGCTGTGGGGCGGTTTGCTGCGCGAACATGGGGCCTGAATATAGAGGGGAACCCTCTCATAGCGCGAATCCCAGGCGCTGTCTTCCCTACCCCGGGGGTCACGAGTGACGTTCCTGTGAAAACTGCCCCCTAATTGGAAAAGTTCCTCAACTATTGATACACGGCCCTCCCGGCAGCGGCCGCCGTTCGCTATTCAACGTCCGTGTCGCGAGCCACCTCCCCCCGTTTCCCCGCGAGGCTCTCGTGCAGACGAAGCAGAAGTGGGCACTGACGCTGACGATGGCGTTGGGTGCCATGTCTTGTGGTGGCTCGACCGAGCCGGGTGATCCCTACATGGGGTTCATCGATGCCACCGTACTGGATGCGAAGTTCCAGCCGGGCACTGGATGTGGCTCGGACGGAAAGACGAAGTGCTACCTACCGGTGAAGGCCTACTCCAGTGGCGAGGAGTTCTCCTTCTACAACCTGGGTCTCATCGCGGCCAGCGATAAGCTCCTGCCCAAGGACGCCGAGTCGCGGCCCATCCTGCCGGCCAGCGCGGTGAAGGCCACCGCCTACGACTTCCCCGAGGGCTGCAAGACGGGCAAGGCGTTCAACGAGCGCACCGACGCGTACCGCGAGGACATGCAGTACCCCGTGTTCGATACGCTCCCGCTGACCAATTCGAGCGCGCTGGTGCTCCCACTGGTCAAGACGCAGGCCTGGACGGGCGTGTCGAAGTACACCTGCAACGCCATCAAGGATGCCCAGTCCCTGCGGGACGGTGACTTCGGCGGCGCCGCGGCGGAGGGAGAGACCTTCGCCCTGCGCGGGGTCATCGACATGACGCATCTGCCCGCCCGGCCCTCGGAGCAGGCCGTCTACGGGTGGTACCGTGGCCTGCAGCTCGCCTACCTGGATGGTGGCGCGGTGCCGGTGGACGCAGACGGCAACCTGAAGGTGATGGACGGCGTGTGGCTCAAGCCCTCGTCCTCCAGCGCCAAGCCCACCGACGCCACCGCCAAGCTGGTGTTCCAGGCGAAGCCCGGCGAGGACGCCTGGTCCCCGGTGGTGCGGCTGCGCGAGGTCTCGGGCACCGGCACCTATACGCGGCTCTGCTACGACCCGCCGTGCGCCGCGGACGCCGTCGATATGACCGCGAAGCCCACCTACACCGGCGTGCTCTTCCTGGTGGCGAGCCCGCAGTGAGTCCCTCCTCTTCCCCCGAGATTGCCCCCATGACGACTTCCCTTCTGCTCCGCGGACGGGCCCTGCTGCTGGTGCTGCTGGCGCTCGCCGTGCCCATGTCCGCGCTCGCCGCGGGCGAGAACTACGGCCGCGTCTCTGGCTACGTGTACGACCCCACCGGGACCCCGCTCTCCGAGGTGCCCCTCACCCTCAGCGGCCCCGCGCTCCAGCAGCCCATCGCCCGCACCAGCGGCGAGGACGGCCGCTTCGAGTTCGGCCAGGTCCCCCCCGGCGAGGGCTATGTCCTCGAGGTGTCGGTGGAGGGTTTCACCCCCATCAAGAAGACCGGCATCATCGTCCGCTTGGGCCAGAACACGCCCGTGGACGTGAAGCTGGAGGTGTTCACCGAGACGCAGGCGGTGGCCACCTATGAAATCGTGGAGAAGGTCAACCCCATCATCAACCCCGACTCGGCGCAGACGGGCGCGGTGCTGACGGCAGAGAAGGTGGCCTCCACGCCCATCTTCAACCAGGTGCAGGCCATTCCGCAGCTGGTGGCCGGCGTGGGCCCGGGCAACTCCCCGAGCAGCCGCGGCGGTCTGTCCCGCTGGGGCAAGTTCTACGTGGACGGCATGGACACCACCGACGTGTCCGACGGCTCCATCACCGCCACGATGAACTACTACGCGGTGGAGAACTTCGAGGTCATCACGGGCGGCCTGGATGCCCAGTACAACTCGCTGGGCATGATTGAGAACGTCGTCACCAAGACGGGCTCCAACAAGTTCACCTACGACGTCTCGCTCATCCTCTCGCCAGCCTGGAGCAACGCCAAGGCGCAGTACGCCTCGGACCAGGGCACCGGCACCGGCAACTACCTGCAGCCCACGAACAAGCTGGCGGAGACCTCGTTCTACGCCCCGCTGGTGGCCTTCGGCGGCCCCATCGTGAAGGACCGGCTGTGGTTCTACGCCAGCGGTCAGTGGAACATCTCCAACAGGGAGACGCCGCTCACCATCAACGGCGCCCAGGAGAACCGCCCCAAGGACACGCAGACCAAGCTGGCCCGCCTGAAGCTCACCTGGCAGCCGACGAGCCGGGACCGCGTCTCCTTCGCCGTCAACGTCGACAACAACACCATCACCAACAACCTCAGCAACGCGGCGACGTCGCCCGAGGCCGAGTCGCGCATCGACCGCGGCGGCTACTTCCTCATCGGTAACTACGACCACAACTTCACCGACAACGTCCTGTTCCAGCTGCAGACGGGTGCCACCTACAAGAGCGCGTACTTCGGCCCGCAGAACGACGTCATGGACGCGGTGTCGCACGCGGACCGGAACAACAACTTCTTCACCACGGGCGCCCCGGGCTCCCTCTCCAACTCGGTGGGTAACTACTCCAACGAGGACAAGTGGCGCTTCCAGTTCGACCCCACCCTCCTCTTCAAGGCGGGCGCGCACAACATGAAGGCCGGCGTGCAGTTCGGCTACCTGACGGGTGCCCAGGAGGTCGGCGTCACCGGCAACATGCGCTACGACGACCGGGGCGGCATCTGCAACCCGGAGGACCCGAGCACCTTCGGCTACTGCAACCAGCGCACCAGCTTCTACAACCTCAAGGGCGAGCAGGGCCCGCTCACCACGAGCGCCTCGGTGGCGCAGCTGGGTGCCTTCTTCCAGGACCGCTGGAACGTCAACCGCCACCTGACGCTGATGCTGGGTCTGCGCGCGGACGTGGGCCGGCTGTACTCCGACGACAACACGTTCATCACCAACCTGGTGGGCATCGGTCCTCGCGTGTCGGCCACGTATGACATCACCGGTGACCGCAAGACGCTCATCAAGGCGCACTACGGCCGCTCCAACGAGATGGGCGACGTCTTCATTGCCCAGCACGGCAACCCGGAGCTCGTCCAGGCCCGGTCCACCTTCGTCAGTGGCAAGTTCGTGGACTGCACCCCGGAGACCAATGATCCCTCCGGCAACTGCCGCATCTCGGGTGGTCTCTCCGGCCGCTACTTCGACAAGACGCACACGCCGCCGAGCGTGGACGAGTTCAGCCTGGGCCTCCACCGCGAAGTGGCCGAGGGCGCGGTGATCGGCGTGGACGCCACCTACCGCCGCTACAACAACATGTGGATCGACGAGGAGGTGAACCAGATCTGGGACCCGACCGGTACGCGCATCATCGGCAACGTGGACGGCCAGAGCCACTCCGTGTTCAAGATCTCCAACCCGGACGACGCCTGGCGTGACTACAAGGGCGTGGACCTGTGGGCCCAGGGCAAGACGGGCAACTGGGACATGCTGGCCAGCTACACCCTGGCGTTCAGCAACGGCACCGTGGGCAGCTACTTCGACGGCTACGGCAACAACCCGCGCATGAAGTACCTGTTCGAGGGCCCGACGCCGGACGACATCCGCCACACCATCAAGGGCGCCGTCGGCTACGCGACCAGCTTCGGCCTCGATTTCGGCATCCGCTTCCGCTACCTGACGGGCACGCCGCTGTGGATGAACGAGTCGCTGTCCAACCCCAGCACCACCCTGTACCGCTCGCCGCGCGGCACCGGCTACGCCCTCAACCGGGGCGCGCCGAACTTCAACGACCCCTCGACCATCTCCGAGCTGCGTAACCCGGACCAGTTCATCATCGACGCGCAGGCCCGCTACGACGTGGGTCGGCTCTTCCAGCTGAAGAACAAGCTGGAGCTGACGCTGATGGTGGTGAACGCGCTGAACAACAATGACGCCAACACGCTGTATGACCGGTGGAGCACGGGCTCCACCACCTACGGCATGTCGCGCTTCCGCACCAGCCCGCTGCAGGCCGAGCTGCTGCTGCGCTTCCGCAACTAGCGTCAAAGGCAGACACGTTGTGAACCCGGGGCCCTCCGCGAGCAATCGCGGGGGGCCCTTGGTTTTTGTATACGGTGCGCCCCATGTCCCTCCTCCGACAGACCGTCCTCCTCTTTCCCCTCGTGCTGTCCCTCGCGTGCGCCTCGCCAGCTCCGGCAGTGCGCGCCCCCGCTCCCGAGGCCGGGCCTCCCGACCTGGTCCTGGTGGAGAGCAGCCCCGTGGAGACGTCGCTGGACCATGCGGACATCCCAGACGCCAAGGATGTGTGGCCGGAGATGATCAACGGCGCCACGCGGACGGTGGACGTCGCGCAGTTCTACCTGAGCAACGAGCCGGGCAGCCGGCTGGAGCCCGTGGTGCAGGCGCTCGAGGCGGCGGCGGACCGCGGCGTGAAGGTGCGCGTGCTCGCCGAGGAGAAGTTCTACAAGACGTATCCGGAGACGCTGGAGCGGCTGGCGAAGCGGCCGGGCATCGAGATGCGCCGGATGGACACGGCGAAGTCCATGGGCGGCGTGCTCCACGCGAAGTACTTCGTGGTGGACGGGCGCGAGGCCTTCCTGGGCAGCCAGAACTTCGACTGGCGCTCGCTGGAGCACATCCAGGAGCTCGGGCTGCGCATTCGCGTGCCCGAAGTGGTGCGCTCGCTGGTGGATGTCTTCGAGCTGGACTGGGCGCTGGCGGCGGGTGGAGAGAAGCCCCAGGTCGCGACGACGGTGGGCGGTCCCTTCCCGGCGCGTGTCGAGGGGGGTGCTGTGCGCGTGAGGCCCGCGCTGAGCCCACAGGGCTGGCTGCCCGACCCGGCCACGTGGGACCTGCCCCAGATGGTCAAGCTCATCGACGGCGCGAAGCGCTCGGTGCGCGTGCAGGTGCTCACGTACAGGGCGAAGAGCCGTGACGGGAGCACCTTCCCCGAGCTGGAGGAGGCGCTGAAGCGGGCCGCGGCGCGCGGCGTGACGGTGGAACTGCTGGTGGCCGACTGGGGCAAGCGCAAAGGCACCATCGAGGGCCTTCAGGCGTTGCAGGCGCCCCCGGGGCTGACGGTGAAGATGGTCACCATTCCGCAGTGGTCGGGCGGGTTCGTCCCGTTCGCGCGCGTGGTGCACGCGAAGTACCTGGTGGTGGATGGCGCGCAGGCGTGGGTCGGCACGAGCAACTGGGAGCGCGACTACTTCACGCACAGCCGCAACGTGGGCGTCATCGTGGAGGGCGAGGCGTTCGCGCGTCAGCTCGAGCGCTTCTTCGCGGACACCTGGTCGAGCCCCTACGCCACCGAGGTGGATCCGAAGGCCACCTACACCGCCCCGAACATCAGCGGCACTCCGTAATGTCCCCTCTCCCTTCGGGAGAGGGCTAGGGTGAGGGTATCGGGTGCAACCGGGTTGAACTCCCTGTCCACACCGGGGGCCATGGGTTGAAGAACAGACTCGGGTACCCTCACCCCCCGCCCTCTCCCGAAGGGAGAGGGAGCCGCGACGCGGCGACTGGCAGGGTGCGCAGGCGCTCCAGCTCCTCGCGGGACAGGGGATCCTCCCCGCGCAGGAAGCGCTCCAGGTGGCCCAGGGAGTCGACGCCGAAGAAGAGCTCCCCGTCGACCACCACCGTCGGCACACCAAAGCCGTCCAGAGAGAGCAGTTCCTGCGTGTTGCGGCGAATCTGGTCCTTCACCGCGGGCGTCTGCGAGGCCGCGAGCAACGCCTGTGCATCGAGCCCCACCGAGGCGACGACAGCCCCCACCCGCTCCGGCTCCAGCAGGCCGCCGCCTCCGGCCCACACCGCCGCGTAGAGCGCGGAGACGAGCCGCTGCCGGGCCTCCCCGTCCTCCACCGCCGCCGTCACCCGGAGCGCGAGCAGCGGGTTGAAGGGGTGCGCCGCGGGCATGACGAAGGGCACTCCTAAATCGTGGGCGAGCCGCCGGGTGTGCTTGTAGATGTAGAAGCGCTTCTGCCGCACCTCCGCGGGCCCCGTCGTGCCGAGCGCGTTGAGCACGCCCGCGAAGAGGACCGGCACAAGCTCCAGCGGGCGGCCATGACGCTCGGCCAACCCCGGGAGCTGCGTCCACGCGAGATACGAGTACGGCGAGACGTAGTCGAAGAAAAAGCGGAGCGGAGCGCGGTTCATGGCGCCCCACTCTACGCCTATCCCTCCCGGGACTCAGAAGCGGAAGCCGGCCGACACGCCCCCACCCTTCGGCGTCACCATCGGCATCACCATGAACAGGGGTCCGCCCTTCTTCGCCGAGGCCCCACCCTTCGCGGCCCGGTGCTTCACCACCCACTGTCCAATGGCGTACCCCATGGCGCCTCCCCAGATGACGTCGGAGAGGAAGTGGTAGTCATCCATGACGATGGTGGCCGCGAAGAGCAGTCCAAAGGCGTGCAGCGCCAGCGTCAACGGCAGGTTGTCCAGGTAGGCCGTCGCCACGCCCATCATCGCGTAGAGACTGGCCGTGTGCCCCGAGGGCGTTCCGGCCGGGAAGAGGTTGAAGGACTCGGAGGGCCCGAAGATGCGGCCGAGCCCCTGGCCATTCCTCGGCCCCTCGCGGCCCAGCAGCAGCTTGAAGGTGAGATGAAAGGCCTGCGTCACCGCGAAGGCCTCGACCGTCAGCGACACCAGCTGCACGGCGCGAATGTCATTGTTCGCCAGGCCCCAGACGAGCAGGCCCACCATCGGAGCCCAGAGCGCCCCGTTGACGAGCACGTCACCCACCGGCGTCCAAACCCTGAAGTGGTCCGGCCCGAGCGCCCGCTGGATGGAGCGCTGGATGCGCGCATCGAATGGGTGGTTCAGCGGGAACATCAGCGCGCCCGTCGCGAGCGTCACCAGGGAGAAGGCGCCCCAATCATGCGGCTCCCAGAGCGCCATTCCCGCCGGAATGGCCACGATGTCGGAGAGCACCCGCAGGGGGAGCATCATGTTCCCATAACGGAACTCGTCGCCCAGGAAGAGTCCAGGCCGCAGCCTGCTGCTCGGTGACTCCGGAAGGGTGGGAAGCTGGACGCCCCCAGGGCCACCACCGCCCTCATCGTCAGGCGCCTGCGTCGTCGAGGCCTCCTGAGGGTCCTCCGTCGCGGTTTGTGCGTGCGCCAGGGGTGCCGACACCAGGAGCAGGGCCACGAAATACCCGGCGAGCCGGGACAGCCTTCGTCGTCGTGAAGCACTCACGCGGATACCTCTCGTGCCACACCGGGCGATTGATTCAACGCCCGTTGATATCCAGGGGCGCAGCTTGATACGAGCGGCATGGCGCGAAGTCAACAGCCGTTGAAAAAGGTGGAGGGAGAGCGGAGCGATGATGTCACGTAGCAACGGGGGAGCCCGGGGGGCCCCGAAAGCCCAGCGAGGGCGTAAAGGCCGTCCCGCCGGTTCCCCACCCAACCGCGAAGCCATCCTGGCCGCGGCACGCACCCACTTCACCGAGCGCGGGTACGACAGCGCCACGATCCGAGGCATCGCCGCCCAGGCCGGCGTCGATCCCGCCCTCGTCCTCCACTACTTCGGCTCGAAGGATCGGCTCTTCGCCGCGGCGATGGAGCTGTCCATCGTCTCCGCCGAGGAGATTCCTGAGCTGCTCGGTGATGATGTCGACGGCCTCGGGGAGCGCATCCTGCGCCTCGTGCTCCGCTCCTGGGAGAAGTCTTCCGACCCGGCCAATCCGATGGTGGCGCTGCTGCGCTCGGCCGCGGGACACGAGGCCGCCGTCCGGATGATGCGCGAGTTCATCACCCGCGAGGTGTTCAGCCGGCTCGCCGCCCGGTTCAAGCTCCCCCAGCCGGAGCTGCGCGCGGCGCTCATCGGCACCCAGCTCATCGGTCTGGCGATGGCCCGCTTCGTCCTGCGGCTCGAGCCCATCGCCAACGCCGACACCGAGCTGCTCGTCGGCTGCTACGCCCCCGCCCTGCAGAACTACGTCACCGGCGTCCTGCCCGGCGATCCCCCGCGGCGCACCGTCAGGAGAACAGCTCGAGCAGGTCGTCGCGGGTGATGGCTGTCGCGGCCGCCGCTTCGCTCAGGGCCGCTTCGAAGAGCGCGCGCTTCTTCTCCTGGAGTCCCAGGATGCGCTCCTCCACCGTCCCCTGCGACACCAGCCGGTACACCATCACCGGGCGCTCCTGACCGATGCGGTGCGCGCGGTCCGCCGCCTGCGCCTCCACCGCCGGGTTCCACCACGGGTCCATCAGGAACACGTGGTCCGCCGCGGTGAGGTTCAGACCCGTTCCGCCGGCCTTGAGCGACATCAGCAGCACCGGTGGGCCCTCCGGCGTCTGGAACCGCGCGGTGATTTCACCGCGATTGGGCGTCGACCCGTCCAGGCGCTCGAAGGTGATTCCCGACGACTTCAGGTGCGGCTCGATGAGGTCGAGCAGCGACGTCCACTGCGAGAACACCAGCGCCTTGTGCCCATCCGACACCGCGGTGCCAAGCGCCTCGACGAGCGTCTGCACCTTCGACGACGAGCTCGCGTGCTGGCCCGGAACGAGCGCCGAGTGACAGGCCGCCTGGCGCAGCCGGAGCAGCGCCTCCAGCGCCTTCAGGACGCTGCCGCCTTCGTTCAGCAGGGCCACCACCTCGGCACGCGTCGCCGCCATCACCGCGTCGTAGACGGAGCGCTCGCGCTCATCCAACGACACGTGCATGACGGACTCGGTGCGCGGCGGCAGCTCGGGCGCGACGTCCCGCTTGAGGCGCCGCAGGACGAAGGGCCGGATGCGCCGGCGCAGGCGATCCGCCGCCTCGGCGTTGCCCTCGCTGATGGGCCGGGCCACCTTCTCCTCGAACTGCCTCCGCCCTCCGAGCAGGCCCGGGTTGGAGAAGTGCATCAGGCTCCAGAGCTCCTCCAGCCGGTTCTCCAGCGGCGTACCGCTCAATGCCAGACGGAAGTTCGCCTTGAGCCCGAACGCCGAGCGCGCCACCTGGCTCTCTGGATTCTTGATGGCCTGGGCCTCGTCCAGCACGACGGCTTCCCAAGTGCGCGCCGAGAGCACAGCCGCGTCCAGCCGGAGCAGGGCGTACGTCGTGAGCGTCACATCCGCGGACTCATCCAGGGCGCGACCCGGCCCGTGGTACACGCACACCTTGAGCGACGGACGGAAGCGCTTGAGCTCCGCGGCCCAGTTCGGAAGCACACTGGTAGGGCAGACGACGAGCGAGCGCGGACCCAGCACGCACAGCGTCTGGAGCGTCTTTCCGAGGCCCATGTCGTCGGCGAGGATGCCGCCGAGCCCCGCGCTCCGCAGGAAGCTCAGCCAGCTCACACCCTGCTGCTGATAGTGGCGCAGCGTCGCGGAGAGGTCCTCCGGCAACGTCGGGGCCGTGAGCTTCTCGAAGCCCTCGACGAGCGGCGCCAGCCGGTCGAGTCCCGGAGGCGGCGGCTGCTCGAGCGTCTCACACAGCGCGCCCAGCTCCGGCAGCGCGTGATTGGAGATGCGGCCATCCGCCTGACGCGCGGCCAGGAGGTCCGCGACGCGCTGTCCGTTCTTGTCCAACCAGGCACGCGGGAGCGGCGCCCAGCCGCCTCCCTCCAGCGGCACCAACCCCAACCCCTCCGTCCACGCCCGGATGACCGCCGCCGCGTCCACCGTCCGCGTCGTCGTGCCCTTGTCCCCTTCCACCTGGAACTCGAGCGTGAAGCGCACCTCGGGAACGCCCGGCCCGGTGCCGATGGACTCCACCTGGAGCAGGGGCCGGAGCCGAACGTCCGGGCTCACCAGGCTCGCCGCGTCTCCGGAGAGGTCTCCCCGCCAGCGCCGCAGCTTGTCCGCCCAGCGCACCATCTCCTGCCCCTGCACGGTCAGACGCCGGCCGGGTACCAGGTTCAGCTCGTCGCGAAGCTGATGGATGAGGCGCTGCTCGGCCGCCTCGTCACGCAGGGGGACGGAGCCGCGCAGGTACACCATCCGCCCGTTGTCGATCCGCACCGACGGCGGCGCGCCATAGACGAGCGTGGGCAGGACGGACAGCCCCGACTCCAACTGGTTGAGCTCCAGCAGGATGCGCGGCTTCAGCTCGCGATCGAGCGTCGGCAGACGCCGGCTGCGGACCTCCACCGGCATGCGGCGGCCCAGCTCCGGCAGCACCTTCGAGGAGATCTCCCCCAGCTGCTCCGCCGAGTACGTGCGGACGATCGGCAGGTTCTGGAGCCAGGCGCCCGTCATCGAGGTCTCGCCCAGCCGCGCCACCGAGTCCCCGCACAGCGCAACCCCCGGGCTCACGACCTCGACGACACGGGGATCCTTCGTCACCGTCACGACGAGCTGCCCGCCCTTGTCCTCGATGAGGGCCCTCGGAGGGACGACCTCATCCGCGACGGCGACGGGCCGCCCATCGAGCAGCACGTTGCGCGCCTGCTGGAGCACCTGGAGCAGCGCGTCCAGCTTCTCGGGGGAAATCGCCCCCCGCGTGCGGCGCTCCAGGAGGCGATCCGCGAGGAGGTCCGACTGCTCAACCTGAAGCGTCGAGGCCAGCGCCGGCTTCGCGAGCAGACCGGAGAGGCTCCCCTCGATGGGCTCCTCCTTCCCGTCGGCGTGCACGAGCACCCGGTGCAGCTCCAACCCTCCATCCACCCGCGAGAACCGATACACCACGCGGGACCACTTGTTGGCGGCGGCCTCCAGCGGGGTGTCCTGCTTCTCCGCCTGCTGGACGGTGATGGCCGCGGCCACCACGTGCTCGCATGGGTCCATCCTGCCGTCGCAGTCACACTCCCAAACCTCATCGTTTGGATAGAGGGTGACCGTGAGGGCTACCGAGCGCCCGGGCGCCCGCACCCTCAGCTCCAGCTCGGTCGGGGTCCGCGACTGGAGCGCCACAGCGCCCGCACGAGAGAGATTCACCCCGGTGGACCAGATGCCAGGGCGGGCTTCCTTCCGAACAGCTTCGAGCAGTTGAGCAGTCGAGGACATGGGAGAGGTCATTCAACGCGGGAGGTGAAAGGCGAATTCGAGCGCTCCTCCGGCTACATCCGCTCGGGCTCGATGATGCCGGCGAACGGCTCCCAGCTGTCTTCCATGGTGGCGTAGTCGTCGGTGAGCTCGTCACCCGGCGCGATGTCGCGCAGCGCCAGCGTGAACTGCCGCGTCGGGTCGTTGCCACAGCTCGGCGTGGGCGAGTGGTTCATGAACCGGGCGTGATCGCCGCACAGCACGAGCGTCCCTCGCTCGCAGTAGGCGTAGCGTGACAGGAACTCCTTCATCTTCGGTGTCATCCTGGCCACGTCGTCCGGCGTGAAACGCTGATCAATCGGCGCATCGAAGGCCCAGATGACCGCTCCCTTCGGAATGGCCTCGCCCGCGAACAGACCAATGCCGTGGATGCTCGAATTCGAGATGTATGTCTTCACGCGAAGCATCAGGCCCCTCCCAGGGCATGCATAGCGCCCCCTCTATACACGCCTGGACGGCAGGTAGGGGACCGCGTTTGACCTCGGCCAGCGCTGCCGCTGGAACGCTCCACAGGGAACACTTCAGCAGGGCGAGGGGGTGCCACCATCCAACGCTTCGCGGGGCCCGTGAGAACCACTCGCACACCCCTGGCAAGGGTTCTTTCGCCAATGTGGTGGCTACTTTACATCTTTGAGCATCATGATACTTCTTCAGGGCTGTCCTCGGAGGGGACCCACTGCTCCGGGGATCGCTCACCAGAGGGGTCAGCTTCACTTGGAAAAGAGCCGGGGAATCGAAGCGGACGTGAGTCCGGGGGGCGAAGCCATGTGCGCTGCATCCGCCCCGGAGACGACCGTCGCGGAGTTGCGCCAGATGGTGGCGAAGCTGGTGGCCAGGGATCCTCACGCCCAGTGCCGTGTAGGGAGCGGACCGCTCGCCCCGCTGGCTGCCGAGCTCAACCATCTGTCCGCCCATCTGGCCACGAGCCACATGAACGCGGATGAGGCGTTTGGCATCCGGGCGCTGGTCGAGCTGTCGCCCAACATCATGTTCACGTGTGATCTCGAAGCGCGGCTGCGCTACGTCAACTTCACCGTGCCAGGCCAGGGCCTCTCGGAGGTGTTGGGCACCAGCCTCTACCAGTGGATCCACCCGGACACGGTCGAGGTGGCCCGCGGCGTCATCCAGAAGGTGATCTCCACGGGAGAGATCGGCGGCTACGAGGCCCGACCCTTGATCGACACCGGCGCCGAGTGGTTCGCGGCCCGGGTGGCCCCCATCAAGACGGGCCAGCAGGTCATCGGCTTCACGGTCATCCTCACCGACATCACCGAGCTCAAGCGAACCCAGCTCCGCCTGGAGCAGTCCAACCGCGAGCTGGAGAGCTTCGCGTACGTCGCCTCGCACGACCTGCAGGAGCCCCTGCGGAAGATCCAGACCTTCGGCGAGCGCCTGAAGACCACGGCCTCCGCCGCGCTGAGCCCCGAGGGTCGCGACTACATCGAGCGGATGCAGAACGCCGCGGGGCGCATGCGCCGGTTGATCGACGACCTGCTCAGCTTCTCCCGGGTGTCATCCAACGCCCAGCCCTTCGCCCAGCTGAACCTCACCGTCGTCGCGCGCGAGGTGCTCGGCGATCTGGAGACGCGCATCGAACAGACCGGCGCTCAAGTCTCGCTCGGGGAGCTGCCCACGCTCGAGGCCGATGCCCTGCAGATGCGCCAGCTGCTGCAGAACCTGGTGGGCAATGCCCTCAAGTTCCGCCGGGAGGGCGTGACGCCCGTCATCTCCCTCTCCTGCACGGTGGACGCGCAGACCCAGCGGTGCGAGCTGGTGGTGCAGGACAACGGCATCGGCTTTGAGCAGAAGTACGTCGACCGCATCTTCAACGTGTTCCAGCGCCTGCACGGGCGCGGCCAGTACGAGGGCACGGGGATCGGCCTCGCCATCTGCCGCAAGATTGTCGAGCGGCACAACGGAAGCATCGGAGCGCTGAGCACGCCTGGAGAGGGCACCCGCTTCAACGTCACGCTTCCCCTCAAGCAACCCACGCGCAGGTAGTAGGAGAAGTCATGGAGCCCAAGAAGCCCGTCACCATCTTGATGGCAGATGATGATCCGGATGACCGGGATTTCGCCCGAACGGCGATGCAGGAGAGCCGGCTCGTCAACGAGCTCCGATTCGTCGAGGACGGAGAGGAGCTGCTCGACTACCTGCACCGTCGTGGCCGCTTCGCCGACCCGAAGGACTCCCCTCGCCCCGGGTTGATCCTCCTGGACCTGAACATGCCCCGCAAGGACGGGCGCGAGGCGCTGAAGGAAATCAAGTCTGATCCTTCGCTCAAGCTCATCCCCATCGTGGTACTGACCACCTCGAAAGCCGAAGAGGACATCCTCCGAAGCTATAACCTGGGCGCCAACTGCTTCATCACCAAGCCGGTCACCTTCGACGGGCTCGTCGATGTCGTGAAGGTGCTCGACAAACACTGGTTCCAGATCGTCGAATTGCCGCCCCGCACATGAGGCTCGAGGCCGACACCCCACCCATTCAGGTACTCCTCGTCGAGGACGATGAGGATGATTTCGTACTGACCCGTGACTGCCTGCGCGCCCTCGGGCCCGGCCGGGTGAAGCTGGAGTGGGTGTCGACCTGTGAAGAGGCCCTGGCGGCGCTGGCCTCGGGCCGTCATGACGTGTGCCTGTTGGACTACCGGCTCGGCGCGATGACGGGACTCGAGCTGCTCCAACAGGCCCGGCAGCAGGGCTGGAGCGGCCCCTTCATCCTGCTGACCGGGCAGGAGGATGCCACCATCGATCACCAGGCGCAGCAGGCCGGGGCCGCCGACTTCCTCGAGAAGTCCCAGCTCACCCCCACGCTCCTGGGCCGCTCCATCCGCTACGCGCGCCAGCACGCCCGCACGCTGGAGGCCCTGCGCCGCTCCCAGGAGAGCTTCCGCGAGCTCATCGAGCACCTGCCCGACGGCATTGGCGTGCAGCAGGGGTCGCAGCTCGTCTACGCCAATCGCGCGCTCGCCACCCTGCTCGGCTGCGCGTCGGTGGACGAGCTCATCGGGCACTCGCTCTCGACTCTGGCGGAGGAGTTCCTCCAGGCGGAGGCGTGGACCCTGCTCCGCGACGACATCACCCAGGCGCTGAAACAGGGTACGCCCGTCGCCCCTCGGGAAATCCGCATGATGCGCAGGACGGGCGGCCATGTGCTCGTGGAGATCACCCAGGTGCCCCTGGTGTTCGATGGTCAGCCGTGCCTGCTCTGGAGCGTGCGCGACCTGACCGAGCGCAGGCAGATGCAGGCGCGCCTGCTGCACGCGGACCGCATGGCCTCGCTCGGCGTGCTCTCCGCGGGCGTGGCGCACGAGATCAACAACCCGCTCGCCTATACCATCTCCAACCTGGACTACCTGGAGACGAACGTGCTCTCGCGCCTGGAGCTGCCCGAGGGCGCGCGAGGCGAGGTGCGCGAGCTGCTCTCCGATGCCCGGCTCGGCGCGTCCCGGGTGAGCGACATCGTCAAGCAGTTGAAGCTCTTCTCGCGCGTGGACGAGGACTCGCAGCCCGAGCCCGTGGACGTGCACCGCGTGCTCGAGACGTCCATCTGCATGGCCATGAACGAGCTCAAGCACCGCGCGCGGCTGGTGCGCAACTACGACGAGCCCATCCTGGCCCGGGCCCACGAGGGCCGGCTCGGGCAGGTGTTCCTCAACCTGCTCGTCAACGCCGCCCACGCCATCCCCGAGGGGGACGTGGAGCGCAACGAAATCCAGGTCGTCACGCGCAACGAGGACTCGAGCGTCATCATCGAGGTGCGCGACACGGGCGTCGGCATCCCCGAGGACCTCCAGGAGCGCGTGTTCGAGCCGTTCTTCACCACCAAGCCCGTCGGCGTGGGCACGGGGCTCGGCCTGTCCATCTGCCACGGCATCGTGACCGGCTTCGGCGGGCAGATGAGCGTGGAGAGCCGCGTCGGGCACGGGAGCACCTTCCGGGTTGTGCTGAACGCGGCTGCCGCTGCGCGGCCCGCTGAGCCGGCGAAGGCGTCGGAGAAGAACGTGGCGTCGAGGCGCGGTCGCATCCTGGTCGTGGATGACGAGCCCATGATTGGTGTCGCCATTCGCCGCACGCTCCAGCGCGAGCACGAGGTCGTTACGCTGACGAGTGCACGCGAGGCTCACGCGCGTCTTCTGGCCGGCGAGCACTTCGACGTCGTGCTGTGTGACGTGATGATGCCGGAGATGAGCGGCGTGGAGTTGCATCAGGCACTCGCCAGTGGCGCTCCCGCCGTCGCCGAGCGGATGGTGTTTTTGACGGGCGGTGCCTTTACCCCCGTGGCCCGCGCGTTCCTGAATCAGGTGAAGAACCACCGCGTCGACAAGCCGTTCTCCTCTGACGAGCTGCGCGAGTTGGTACGGCGGTTGGTCGGGACCTGAGCGCGGGAACCTCTATACCCTCACCCCCCGCCCTCTCCCAGAGGGAGAGGGGGCATGCGGAACTCAATCGCTCTCGGTGTCCGTCACCTTCTCGCCCAGGCTCTGCAACCTTGAGTAGAGGCGCCGTCTGGTGATTCCCAACAGCTTCGCCGCCGCCGTCTTGTTGCCCCCCGCTCGCTCCAACGCCGCGTACAGCAACTCTCGCTCGAAGGCGTCCAGGTTGAAGCCCTCCCCCAGCACGTCCGCCGCCCGCACCGCCTTGCCTCCTCCTCTCGACAACGACGGGCCCCCCGCCCCCAGGTGCTCCGCCAGGATGTCCCCTTCCCCTGACAGGATGAGCGAGCGCTCCAGCGCGTTCTCCAGCTCGCGCACGTTGCCCGGCCACGTGTGCGACGTCAGCCGCGCCTCCGCCTCCTTCGACAGCTTCGACGCCGGCAGCCCCCGCCTCGACAGGAAGGCGTGCGCCAGCGGCACCAGGTCCTCCTTGCGCTCGCGCAGCGGTGGCACCTCGATGCTGAAGACGTTCAGCCGGTAGTAGAAGTCCTCCCGGAACCGCCCCTCCCTCACCGCCCCCACCAGGTCTCGATTCGTCGCCGCGATGACGCGCACGTCCACCTTGCGCGCCTGCGTGCTGCCGAGTGGCACAAACTCGCGCTCCTGCAGAAAGCGCAACAGCTTCACCTGCGTGGCCGGCGTCACCTCGCCAATCTCGTCCAGGAACAGCGTCCCCCCGTCCGCCGCCGCCAGGTGCCCCGCCTTGCGCTCCGTCGCCCCCGTGAAGGCGCCCTTCTCGTGGCCGAACAGCTCGCCCTCCAGCAGCGTCTCCGGCAGCGCCGCGCAGTGCACCTCCACCAGCGGCCCCGCCACGCGCTTGCTCGAATAGTGGATGAGCCTCGCCAGCTGGCTCTTCCCCGTCCCGCTCTCCCCCAGCAACACCACGCTCGCGTCGCTCGCCGCCACCTGCCTCGCCGACGCCAGCGCCTGCTTCATCCGCGGGCTCTCCGCCACCAGCGAGGGCGTGAGCTGCCGCATCAGCCGCTCGCTCTTCGTCTCCGCCGCGCGCTGCTCCGCCAGCCGACGAACCCGCAGCCGCACCTCGTCCATCGCGAAGGGCTTGGTGAGGTAGTCCGCCGCACCCGCCTTCATCGCCGCCACCGCGTTCTCCGCGCTGCCGTACGCCGTCATCATCACCACCGACGGCGGGGTGGGCAGCGCCTGCGCCGCCTTCAACACCTCCAGCCCATCCACCTCCGGCATCCGCAGGTCCGTCAGCACCACGTCGAAGCCGCGCCGCGCCAGCTCCACCAGCGCCGCGCGCCCCCCCGTCACCCGCGCCACCTCGTGCCCGTCCAGCTCCAGCGCCTCCGCCACCAGCTTCCCCAGCTTCACCTCGTCGTCCACCACCAGCACCTGCGCCATGCCTCACCTCGCTCGTCCGGTGACCTTTCCGCCGTGGCACCGATCACCGCCACGCGTGTACGCCGTGTGACGCGCACCCTCACTACGAGTAACGAAATCCCCTTCTCTGCGTCTGTTCCGGAATGTCAGGTATTTACAATAAAATAATTTTCCATCGATGACGGAACCATCCGTCGTCTTTCGAGGGGGAAGTCGCATGTTGAAGAAGACGGGTTTTGTCGTAGGTACGTTGATGGGAGCCCTCGCGCTGGCGGGGTGCGGCCAGGACGCTGGCCCCGCGGCCCAGCCGTCCGGGGAGGGGATGACGAGCGTGTCGGTGCGCGGCCTGTCCGCCAGCCAGATTGCCTCGCTGGTCATCACCTCGCAGCCGGCCAACGTCACCAAGACGCTCAGCTACGACCCGAGCACGGGCTTGTTCACCGGCAGGCTGGTGTTGCCCGCGGGCACCCACACCCTCACGGCCCAGGGCTACGGCACGGACCCCAGCCAGGGCGTGGTGGCGTCCGGCTCCGGAACGGTGACGGTGACGCCCAACACCACGACGACTGTCACCCTGCGCATCCATGACCAGACGCCCAAGCAGGGGCAACAGGACATCGCGCCCATCATCCGCTCGGTGTCGGCGACCAAGGCGGACCTGGTGGTCAATGAGGCCATCACCGTCACCGTGGACGCGGTGGACCTGGACGGTGACGCGCTGTCGTACACGTGGTCGAGCGACTGCGCGTCCAGCACCTTCGGCAGCCCGACCGCCGCCACCACCACCTGGTCGAGCGGCGCCGCGGCCTCGTGCACGCTCCAGGTGAATGTGAGCTCGCGCGCCCAGAACGTCCATGAGTCCGTCGCCGTGCTGGTCTACTCGGCCCCGGGCGGCGGCGGCGAGGGCGGCGCCCAGGTCAACGGCGAGTACGTGCCCCGTCCCCTCGTGACGAGCCTCTACCTGTCCGGTCCGGACATCGCGTACCAGTCCTTGTACCGCGATACCTACGGCTACGGCGGCGTGGCCAACTTCGCTCCCGTGAACGCGGGCCAGCAGTACGAGCTCAACATCAACGTGAACTTCGACACCACGTACGGCGTCTTCGAGACGGGGCTCGAGGCCAGCTGCGGCACCCTGGAGAAGCGCTACGACAGCTGCAGCTACGGCGGCTACTGCTACAGCTATTTCCTCTGGACGGCGCCGGCCTCGGGCTCCATCTGCAAGCTGACCGGCTACGCCATCAACGACGGCCTGCGCGACGACTTCTCCGCCGGCATCCGCGTGCGCTAGCCCTCCGCTCCCCACATTGAAAGGCGTCCTGCTCGGGACGCGACTGGAGGCCGGTCCCGCACCTCGTGGGGCCGGCCTCTTCGTCTTGGGGTGAGAGGAGGGTGCGCCGGGCGTGTGACCGGGAGCCCGGATGCCCCCTGCCCGGCCGGGCCCTGATCACTATTCGACGCTCGCGTGTTCTTTCGCGGCGATGACGCGGAGCGGCACCTGCCTATCATCGGCGCCTCTCCCCTGCCGTAGCCAGAACCACCCACCCACGCCGAGGTCAGTATGTCGTCGACCGTGTACGAAGCTCCGGGTCAGAAGGGCAGCAAGGTGCAGTACCTCCCCCGCTACGGGAATTACATCGGAGGTGAGTTCGTCCCGCCCGTGAAGGGGCAGTACTTCGAGAACATCTCCCCCGTCACCGGCAAGCCGTTCTGCGAGGTTCCCCGCTCCACCGCCGAGGACATCGAGAAGGCGCTCGACGCCGCCCACAAGGCCAAGGGGGCCTGGGGCCGCACCTCGCCCACCGCGCGCGCGGACATCCTCAATAAGATTGCCGACCGGATGCAGGCCAACCTGGAGATGCTCGCCGTCTCCGAGACGTGGGACAACGGCAAGCCCATCCGCGAGACGCTCGCCGCGGACCTGCCGCTGGCCATTGACCACTTCCGCTACTTCGCCGGCTGCCTGCGCTCCCAGGAAGGAAGCCTCTCGGAGCTCGACGAGCACACCGTCGCGTACCACTTCCACGAGCCGCTCGGCGTGGTGGGGCAGATCATCCCGTGGAACTTCCCGCTGCTGATGGCGGCCTGGAAGCTGGCGCCCGCGCTGGCCGCCGGCAACTGCGTGGTTCTCAAGCCCGCCGAGCAGACTCCCGTCACCATCCTGAAGTTCGCGGAGCTGGTGGGAGACCTGCTGCCTCCCGGCGTGCTCAACATCGTCAACGGCTTTGGCATCGAGGCCGGCAAGCCCCTGGCCAGCAACAAGCGCATTGCCAAGATTGCCTTCACCGGTGAGACGACCACGGGCCGCCTCATCATGCAGTACGCCTCGGAGAACCTCATCCCCGTGACGCTGGAGCTGGGCGGCAAGTCGCCCAACATCTTCTTCGCGGACGTGTTCTCGCAGAATGACGACTTCGCGCAGAAGGCGCTCGAGGGCTTCGCCATGTTCGCCCTCAAC
The DNA here is from genome assembly GCF_044360475.1 of Archangium minus. Lineage (NCBI taxonomy): Bacteria > Pseudomonadati > Myxococcota > Myxococcia > Myxococcales > Archangiaceae > Archangium > Archangium minus. The sequence goes on along the minus strand of NZ_CP043494.1, from coordinate 742,113 downwards.
CAGGGCGAGGTGTGTACCTGCCCCTCGCGCGCGCTGGTGCAGGAGCGCTTCTACGAGGAGTTCATGCAGAAGGCCATCGAGCGCACCAAGCGCATCGTCCAGGGCAACCCGCTCGACACGGCGACGATGATTGGCGCGCAGGCGTCGAATGATCAGCTCGAGAAGATCCTCTCGTACATCGACGTGGGCCGGCAGGAGGGCGCCAAGGTGCTCACCGGCGGGCGGCGGGCGCACCTGCCGGGCGCGCTCTCCGAGGGCTACTACGTGGAGCCCACCATCTTCGAGGGCCACAACAAGATGCGCATCTTCCAGGAGGAGATCTTCGGCCCGGTGGTGTCGGTGACGAAGTTCAAGGACGCGGAGGACGCGCTGGCCATGGCCAACGAGACGCTGTACGGCCTGGGCGCGGGCGTGTGGTCGCGTGACACGCACACGGCGTACCGCATGGGCCGCGGCATCCAGGCGGGCCGCGTGTGGGTGAACTGCTACCACCTGTACCCGGCGCACGCGGCGTTCGGCGGCTACAAGCAGTCGGGCATCGGCCGCGAGACGCACAAGATGATGCTCTCGCACTACCAGCAGACGAAGAACATGCTCGTCAGCTACGACCCGAAGCCGATGGGCTTCTTCTAGGCCTCATTTCCCCTCTCCCTCCGGGAGAGGGACGGGGTGAGGGTATCGGGTGAACCCGGGTTGAACCCGCGGTCCCTACTGTGAGCCACGGGTTGGAGAACGGGCTCGGCTACCCTCACCCCAACCCTCTCCCAAGGGGAGAGGGAGCAGTCACTCTGCCCTGAAGGGCTCACGCCAGAAACGAGGGTCCCCGTATGCACGTCGAGCGCGTCGCCGTTACGCCCGCCGCCGAGTCCCTGCTGCGCAAGCTGCAAGGAATTCACGGCCCCCTGATGTTCCATCAATCAGGCGGGTGCTGCGATGGCAGCGCTCCCATGTGCTACCCGCGGGGCGAGTTCAAGGTGGGCCAGGAGGACGTGTTCCTCGGCACCATCGTGGACACGCCCTTCTACATCAGCGGCTCTCAGTTCGAGTACTGGCAGCACACCCACCTGACGGTGGACGTCGTGAAGGGACGCGGGAGCGGCTTCTCCGTGGAAGCCCCCGAGGGCGTGCGCTTCCTCATCCGCTCGCGTGTCTTCACCGACGAGGAGCACTACGCGCTCCAGCGGGTGGGTCCGCCGCCTCGCGGGTCGCAGCACGGCTGAGACCCGGCCCCCGGAGCCTACGCTTCGGATTCGGGCGCCTGGCGTGACGCGGGCAGCCGCACCTCGAAGGTACTGCCCTGGCGCTGCTCGGGCACCAGCGCCACCGTGCCACCGTGCCGCTCCACCAGCCTGCGGCACAACGCCAGGCCCAGCCCCGTTCCGTTCGCCTTCCCCGTGACGAACAGGTCGAAGAGTCGCTGGCGCACCTCCGGCGGCACGCCCGGTCCGTCGTCCTCCACGCGCACCCGCACCGCGCTCCCCTCCACCTTGGCCGCGAGCCGCACCTCGCCCTCCCCCTGCGCCTGTGCTGCGTTCTGCAGGAGGTTGGCGAAGACCTGTCTCAGTCGCCCTGCGTCCCCCTCTACCGGCGGTAGCTCCGCGAAGCTCCGGCGGACCTTCACTCCCGGGAACGCTGCCTCCGTGGCCCTTGCCGCCTCCTCCAACACCTCGGACAGCGCCACCCGCTGCGCGGCCAGCGGCCGGTCCGCGCTCAGGTCCAGCAGGTCCTCCGTCAGCCGGCGCAGCCGCTCCACCTCGCCCAGCACGTCCTCCAGCGCCTCCTTGTCCCGCTCCGAGAGCTTCGCCCCGCTGCGCTCGCGCATCAGCTCCACCGTGCCGCGGATGACCCCCAGCGGGTTGCGGATTTCATGCGCCGCCATCGCCGCCATCTTCGTCAGCGCCTCGCCTCGCGCTGCCTTCGCTGCCGCCTCGCGCCGCGCCTGCTCATCCCGCAGCCACCGGGCCGCCACCAGCGCCAACGCCAGTGCGCCCACCGCGGACAGCGCCACTCCGCCCCACAGCGCCCGGCGCAGGGAGTCGCGTGCCGAGGAGAAGGCCCGTCCCGCCTCCAGCACCAGCACCGACTCCACCTGCCCCCCGGCCCCGCGCACCGGGAAGTAGCCCACCGTCACCACCAGGTCGCCCATCGAGTAGCCCGGCCCCACTCGCGTCTCTCCCGCGAGCGCCGCCTCCACTCCCGCCGGGTCCGTGCGCAGCAGGTCCACCCGCCTTCTCGCCGGCCCTGTGGCATCCGCGGGCACCGCCAGCTTCCGGTCCACCACGTACACCCCGTCCAGCGCATTGGCCCGCATCAGCGCTTCCAGCCGCTCGGGCCTGGGAGGCGTGTCTCCCAACAGCAGCGCCGTGGACTCACCCGCGCCCCGCAGCCGAGCGTCCAGCGCCTGGTCCAAGGCCGTGCTGCCCGCGCGGTAGAGCGCCAGCGTCGCCGCGAGCGCCCCCACCAACCCGAGCATCGCGAGCCCCAGCGGCCCCAGCGCGCGCGAGCCGGGCCGGAGCATCAGAACAGCCCCCGCGACCACACCAACCCCAGGCCTCCGGTGAAGCGGCCATAGGAGAGCTCGGGGATGTTGGAGGAGGCGCCGCGCCAGCCCACCGAGGCCTGCAGGCTCCAATTCGCCGCCACGTCCCACTCCACCGCCGCGCCCGCGTCGAAGTAGCCGTCCTCGCGGCGAGCGCCCAAGGGGTTGTCGAAGGCCTGGTAGCCGCGCAGGGTGTAGCCCACCTCCCCCACGACACGCAGCCCGGGACGCGGGCGCAGGCGCAGCTCAGCGCGTGGGCCGTGCTCAAGATAGCCGAGCGCCAGGTCGTACGCCTTCAACAGGCCCCCGGACCAGCCCGCCGCCAGCGTGAGAGACTCAGCGGGGCTCCACTCCGCGTCCAGCCGCGCCACGCTCCGCCATCCGGAATATCCGGCGTAGAGGTCGTCCCGGAAGTCCTCACGGCGTACCGCCGCCGAGGCCTCCAGCACCACCGGGCCCACCGGCGCGCGCGCGGCCACCTGCAGCCGATGCGCGGACAGGTAGGGCGCCCCTCCGAGCGCCAGGAAGTCGAAGCCGTAGTCCGCGGACAATCGCAGCGCCGAGCCCACGTGCGCCCAACCCAAGGTGCCCCCGGCCCCTGCCAGGTCGAAGTCGTGGATGCGCAGGTGGCCCCGGTACTGCCCGAAGACGCGCGCCTGGAGGCCCCGCTCGCCCCAAGGACGCAGGCGCAGCTCCGCGAGCCCTGTGCCCACTCCGTCCGCGCTCCCCCCCTGGCGATACGTGCCGTCCGGCGCGAGGTCCACGTTGGAATCGTACTCACTGCCCAGCCGCACCGAGAGCGTCACCCGCCCCTCGCGCGCGGCCTGGAGGCGCAGCTCCCCGGCACGTCGTGCCAGGGCCGCATCCGACGAAGCCGCCGCCGCGTCGAAGAACCGCCCCGCCTCACTCGCGCGTCCCTCACGCAGGGCGAGCACCCCGAGAAAGAAGGAGGCCGTGTCCACCAACTCCGGTGCCTCGAGGGCCTCGTGGAAGGCCGTCGCCGCGGCCTCGTCCTCCCCGCGCTCGAAGAGGGAGAGGCCGGAGAGCAACGCCGCCGCCGCGGCCGCCTCCTCAGGAGACTCCGCGTCCTGGCAGAGCGACTCCAGGGCCGCCCGTGCCCGGGCATGGCTCGGGTCCCTGCGCAGCACCTCGCGCCAGGCGATGAGCGCCGTCTCCGAGTCCCCCGCGGCCTGCTCGGCCTCTGCCACCTCCACGTAAGGCGCGGCAGCGGCTGGATCCGACGAGGCCTCCGGCGTCACCGGTCCGCAGAGCCCGGACTCGGCGAGCAGCGCGGCCACGAGCAGTCCTGGACTCACGGACGGTCTCCACCCACGAGGGGCACGGGCCGCTCGGCCAGGGAGCCCAGCGCAGCACGGGCCTCGACGAGCCGGTAGCGATCCTCACGCTTTCCGGCCAGCCGCACCGCCTCCTCCAAGTAGTGCGCGGCGAGCAGGGAGCGTCCGGACGAGCGCACCTGCGCGGCGCGCGCGTGGTACCAGTCGATGGAGGCGGGCGTGGGCGCCGAGCTCAAGAGCGTGGCGATGTCCGAGCGCAGCTTGCGCACCTGCTCGCCAATGCGCGGCCCCGAGGCATCCCCCACCGCATCCAGGAGCGTGTCCGCGCACAGGTAGAGACGCGCCTCGTAGCAGGCGAGCGCGTGGTAGTAGTCGAGCAAGGCGTCGCGCGCATCCGGAGCGCTCTTGCGCGCGGCAGCGAAGGCCTCCAGTGCCTCCTCGGAGCGGCCAAGCTTCACCAGCGACGCGGCGATGTACCAGTCCGCCTCGCCGCCCGTGCCCAGGCGCTGGGCGACCTTGAACTCAACCAGTGCGTTGGAGAAGCGGCCCTCACGGAAGTGGCGAGCACCCTGGAGCAGGTGCGGCGTCGCATCCGGTGGCGTGGCCGCCGTGAGTCCGAGCAGGACAAGGCACAGCACGAGGCGCTTCACGCGAGGCTTTCTATCACGGGTGAAGAGTGGATTACGGCTTCGGCGGACGCCCGTTCCCCGGACTGCCGGGCTTGTTATCCTTGTCCTTGCGCACCTTCTCCGCGCGGGAGCGGCCCGCCGCATCCTGAGCATCCGAGCCCAGGCCCGCGGAGCCCAATGCAGCGGAGCGAGCAGCCTTGATGCTCTGGCCAGGAGGCGTGTGCTCAGACACGCGAGCAGCGTGCGCCGAGGCCTCACCGCGCGCCTTCTCAGCGGCCTCACCCCGCGTGCGGTTCGCCGCGTCCTTGCGAGCACCTTCCGACGCGGTCTCCCGAGCCGACTCGGTCACCGGGGTCGCGGCGTCAGGCCACCGGGGAGGTTGCTCTGGGAGCGCGGCCTGCACCTCGAGCGCCTCGAGGATGGCGGCACGGGGCGACTCACGGCGCGACGACTCCTCGGCGGCTGCACCCGCGGCACACAGCGAGATGGCGAGGATGAGGAGCCCACGCATAACTGCCTCCACGACGCGCCCCGGGAGCAAGCGCACCCTAGAGCGTAGCATTATCCGTGCCCGACGCCGGCTCCTGGGAGGCGCGGCTGTCTGCTTCTGGAGCATGCCCCAGCCGGGACACCCCGGTGTACCGGCTGGTACACCTGAGCGCGCCCGGGAGGTCCCTCTTCTACTGAAAGGTGGAGGCCAGCTTGTCGCGCACGTCGCGCAGGAGCGTCTCCAGCTCTGGGTCCGGCGTCGTTCTCCTGCGCTGGGCCTCCTGAAGCAGCGCCAGCGCATGACCCAGTCGATGTGAAACGCCCACCGTGTCTCCGCTCTGCTGGAGGAGCTCCGCTTCCGCGCTCACCAGCTTCGCCAGCGCTTTGATCTTCTCGGGATGTCCGAGCAACTCCGCCACCGAGCCCGCATCGATGGTGATGAGCATCCGGTACTCCATGCCGAACAGCGACAGGCTCGTCTGCTGAATCAGCTCCAGAGCTTCGTCCTTCTTCTGGCTCTTGCCTGCCTTCAGGATGGCCGCGAGCGCCGCGACCAGCCGCTCGATCATTCGCTCGATGTAGTCTTGGCGGATTCCAGCCATGGGTTCGGTTCCCCTCGGAGAGACCTCCAGGTGGGAAGGCTCTCAGAGGGCTCTGGGAAATGCGAGAGGATGCTCGCTACACAGCCGAGCGAGATACCCTCACCCCGGCCCTCTCCCGGAGGGAGAGGGAGAGGGGCTCAGCCATTGTCGCTGACTGGAGGCGCGTCGCGCCGCTCGCTCACGCTTGAATCGTCGGCTCCGTAGCCGCCAATGCCCTTGTCTTGGATGCCGGCCTCGCCTGTCTCCGAGTCCACCACGTCCCGGCGCTCCTGTCCCTCGCCCTGGTGCCGAGCCTCACGCTCCAGCTCCTTCGCGTCCTTGTCCAACTGCGGGTTCTTCACCGTGCCCCTGTCCGCGGGTCCCTTGTTCTCAGCCATGGCTTTCTCCCGTCACGCGGTGGGGCCCCGCGCAGCTCGCCACGAGGCCCAGTGATGGGGAAAAGGTCCGAAGTGTTCCGGCACCCGACAAGCGGCCTGTCCACGCCCCGTCGCCTGCCTTCCTCCCCTCCGAGCCGCTACGCCTCCTCGGGCGGCGTCCATTCCAGCGCCATGGGGTTGGGCTTGAAGCCCACCGACTCGTAGAGCGGCCGGCCCTCGTCCGACGCGTGCAGCCAGATGCGACCCGCCCCCTGCTCGCGCGAGAAGCGCATCAACTCCGTGAACAGCGCCCGCGCAATGCCCCGCCCGCGCCACTCGGGCTCCGTGTACATGTTGAGGATGTGCATCTCCAGGCCCGCCATGTTGCCGGGCACCGGCGGTCTCTCGAAGGGCATGACGCCGCTGCTGGCCACCAGCCGGCCCCCAACCTCGGCCACCCACGCATGGAAGCGGCCCGCCGGCATCGCCCGCTCGAGGTAGCGCCGGGTCTTCGCCACCAGCGCCTCCTCGTCCTCGAGCGTCTCCACCTCGCGCGTGGTGCGCAACAGCGCCACGCGCAGGCGGATCAGCTCGTCCATGTCCTCCACGCTGGCCTTGCGAATGTTCCACCCTGCTTGCATGTGCCTCCCACCTCCGAATGTTCAATATGATGCCGGAGCACAGCTGAAGTGAACGTGGAGGTGCTACCGTCGAATCCAAGGGGGCTCCGACATGTCCAGCAAAGCCTCACATGTTCCGAGCTCGCAGCCTGCCTCGGAAACCAGGACGCAACAGCCCGGTGCGAGCACGTGGACCCCCCCCGTGCGGCCGTGGACCGCCGTGAGCAGGACCGAGGCATCGCTCGAGCGCGAGGCCGATGACGCCGCGGAGGACCTCTCGCTCCAGGACGCCACTGGCACGGGTGCGCTACGGCCCGGGTTCGCTCCATCCTCCGGCGCCAACCCAACCCACGGCACCGGGCTCCCGTCGTCCCTGCCCTCCAGCGTCGGCGAAGTGCTCCGGTCCGAAGGCCAACCGCTCGACCCCGCCACCCGCCGCGTCTTCGAGCCGCACTTCGGACACGACTTCAGCCGCGTGCGCATCCACACCGATGCACGCGCGGCTGAATCCGCCAGGCAGGTACAGGCCCTCGCCTATACCGTGGGTTCCCACATCGTGTTCCGCGAGGGCTCCTCGCAACACCACGGCCCGGAGGGCAGGAAGCTGCTGGCCCATGAGTTGGCCCACGTGGTCCAACAGAGCCGTGGTGGGCTCGGCCTCAGGCTCCAACGAAAACCCTTGAAGGGACAACCCTCCGTCTCTGTCTCCAAGAATGGGGGACGGGTTCTGTTCCTCGTCAATGGTCAGCTCATCGCCGAGAGCTTCTCCCCCGAGTTGGATTTCCAGCTCAACACCCACTGGGTCGAGGAAACCCGGAGGCTCTACATCTCCATCATCGTCCTCTCCGGAGGTGAGGTCCTCATCAACCCCGATGCGCTCAATGTCCTCACGGCCGTGACATCGAAGTTCAGCCTCGGGGTCTTCGCGCCACGGCGCCTCACTGTCTCCGAGACGGAGACCACCACCCGCATGGTGATGACCGATGGGCTGCTCGATCCTCGCCCGGAGCCGCAACACCCCCTCGTCCCCTCCAAGCCCAAGCCCGCGCCCAAGAAGGCCGCTCCAGCCCCCTCCCCTCCTGTCGTGTCCCAGGAGCCGTCGGCCCCCCCACCTCCGAGCGTGAGCCCACCGGAGGCCCAGCCCACGCCTCAGGCTCCCGGCCCCTCGGACAGGGTCAAGCACCTCCTGGAGCGTCTGGCTCAAGGGGGCTGGGACGTCGACACGCTCGCCGCCGAGCTGTCGGAGGACGAGATGCGCGGGCTCTCGTTGAATGATCGGCTCGCGCTCATCCGAGCCATCGCACAGGGCACGTTCGTCCTGGATGAGGACGAGGCGACGATCATCCGGCTGATGGCCTCGACGCCGTCGGGCGACGCGGCGAAGCTGCTCGAGGAGCTGCGCGGCAACAACTCCGAGCTCCTGAAAAGCCTCGAGAGCGCGATCCATGGAGAGGAGTACAAGCAGTACCACCAGGAGCTGCGCTCGCTGTACTTCGCGTCCATCACGGCGGCGGGACCCAAGGAAGTGGCCGCGAAGATGGGCAGCGCCAAGCGCTTTCCCTGGTCAAGCCCTGGCCTCCTGAAGGCATACACCACGGTCCGCTATACCTACGAAGGCATGGAGCTCACGAAGGAGGGGAAGATCTCCTTCACGCTCTGGCAGTCGATCGCCGGACTCGGCTTCTCCCTGGGGACCTATGAGCTCGATCCCAACGAGCTGATCGCCATCCACTTCGTCTCGGATGAGGAGCTGGAGGACGCCTCGGCAGGGAAGACCGTCTACATGCCCGCCATCAACCTGCTCAACCTCTACAACAAGCAGTTCAGGCAGGAGCTGGCCCTGGTGGGAGACGTGGCCCTGGTCGCGAGCGGAGTGGGAGGGCTCGCGGGAGCAACCACCCGGCTCGCCCGGGCCGTGGCCGCGCTCGACATCATCATCGGGACGGCGGGTGTTGTGCTCGCGGACTACCGCGCTGACATCATGAAGCTGCAGCACGGCCGAGAGTTCCTCTGGTGCTGGGACAAGCTGACGGCCTTGTATGCGCTGTACTCGCTCGGGCGACTGTTGAAGGAGACGCCCGAGCTGTTCAGACAACTCCGGGAAGCCTACAAGGCATTCAAGGCGGAGGCCGGGGCACTGAAGAATCCCGAGCTCGTCGCGGCCGTCGACAAGGAGATGGCCGAGCTCTCCAAGAAGCTCGACGATGCCGAGCGGGAGCTGGCGGAGGAGGCGAAGGCCGCCGAGCTCGCGAAGGGGAGCCCGCCCCCCGCCAACGACAACGCGGCCCCGCCGCCGCCCCCCACGCCCGCCAACGACAACGCGGCGCTCCCTCCCCCCACCGGTGCGACGACGCCGGCGCCAACCCAGGCGCCCGCGCCGACCCAAGCGCCCCCTCCCAGCCCCATGCCGGTCAAGGTACCTCCCGCACCGGTCGCCGCCGATCTGTCCGCGGCCCGGGCCGGTTTTCCCGGCAGCGCCAGCGGACTCACGGACATCGAGCAGAAGCTGCTCAACATCAATCGCCCCTCGGAGTTGGACGTCATCAACGACATGGCCGCGCTGGAGAAGCAGGGCAAGGTCCATGGCTTCGAGGACTGGGTGAAGGAGACGGCCGCGCGTGAGGCGGAGCGGATTCCGGACAACGTCTCGGAGCTGATGGCGGCGCGACAGGTCCTCCAGGAGGCCCAGGCGGCCAACCCGGGCACGAAGCTGGTGGTCCACGTGGGCCAGGACGCCAAGAGCGCCGGCAAGTCCTTCGACGTCGTCGCCGAGGAGGCGCTCGTCGGCGGGGGCACCCAGGTCACCCGGCGAATGGAGCTGTACACCCCGGACACGCCCGTCGCGACCGCTGGAGATCTGCTGCCCGGCGTCTCACATGGCGCGGCGAAGATTCCCAATGACGTCATCAAGGGCACGGTGGCCCGGCCCCCAGGTACCTACGAGGCGGGCATGCGTTTGCGGTGGCCACCCGAGACCGCGAAGTTGGGAACGAACGAACGGGTGTTCGACGCTCAAGGCAATTGGAGGACGGTGAACCCCGCCACCCAGCAGGAATACGCCAAGGGCAACCTGATCGATGATCTGATCCAGGATCTCAACGGCGGCAAGCGCAAGATGGATCGCATCAAACACCTGGACGTCATCAACATCTTCGACATGCAGGGGAAGCTGCTCTTCAAGCTGAAGAACCTGAACCCGGGCCAGCTGCCGGCGCAGTGGGTCAAGGAGGTGCTGTGAGCCGCCCATGTCTGTTGCACAAACCCCCGGGGACGGTCGTCTCGTTCGCCCTCATCCCGGAGGCCGAGGTCCCCCCCGCCGAGGAGCTCATGCGGCGCGCGCTGGACGTCATCGAGGCCCTGGCGCCCGTGGTCCGTCCCCTGGCGGTGGACCTGGGACTCGTCTGCCAAACCCGGGGCATTCCCCTCTTCGTCCCGGACGTCCCGCCCCGAGTGCCCGCCGTCCACATCCGCGAGGAGGTCGTGCCGCCCCGCGTCTCCATTGAGTCCATCTACGAGGTGGGCTCCTCCTTCTCCGTGGTCCCCAGGCTGACCCGAGAGACACTCGCTCGCTGGTGCGCGGACGCGCTCGCCCAGGAGCCCCCCGGACCCGACTACCTCGTGACCTTCGAGGAGCTCGTGTGCACGCAGGCTCGCGCCCGCCTGTTCGAGGAGAAGCCGGAGCGCGGACTCACCCTGCGCGACGGGGGCGGGCACACCTGGGAGGCGCCCCTCGAGCTGCGCCACGACGGCGTGTGGGTCGCCGGTCCCCTCGAGGACCGTCCCATGGACGCGCCCGCCTCCTTCCGCATCACGAACCTGGAGGGCCGGCTCGATGCCCACGTGCAGATCGGCTGGGCCTTGTGGGACCAGCCCGGCACGCCCGAGCACCAGGCCATGCAGGAGGCGCTGAAGCGGATCGCCGCACAGGGCTGGACGCCCCAACACGTCCCATCCGCGTTCGCGGAGGCCCTTCGGTGAAGCGGTGGCCCGGGCGGAGACCTCTGCTCAGCTCTCTGCCCAACAACCTCCGCCGGGTCCAGCGCGCGGCAACTCCAAGGCGGGGCTCGCGGGCATACGCGGCGCGATACCCGGAGCCCGCCTCTGTCCGGCACTAGCTCTTGTACTTCACGGAGCAGCCGTACGGCTCGGTGGTGGAGGCCGGCACCGGCTTGCCGGACAGAAGCGCATCCACCGCCGTCTTCACGTGGTTGGTGATGCCCGTCTTCTTGTTGCCGCGCGGGTCGTCGTCGATGGCGCCCGCGTAGCGCACCACGCCCTGCTCATCGATGACGTACATGTGCGGCGTCGTCTTGGCGGCGTAGGACTTGCCCACCGTGCCGCTCGGATCCTGCAACACCGGGTAGGCGAAGCCCTTCTCCTTCTTCCAGGCCGCGGACTTGTCCGGCGTGTTGGCCGCGGTGGAGTCCACCGCCAGCCACACCACCTTGTTGGCGTCGAAGCCCGTCAGCGTCTTCTGCATGGTGCCCGCCGTGTAGTGGCGCTGCACGAAGGGGCAACCGGGGTTGGTCCACTCCAGGACGACCACCTTGCCCTTGTACTGCGACAGCGAGTGCTCCTTGCCCGACTCGTCCTTCAAGGTGAAGGCCGGAGCGGGCTTGCCCACCTGGGCGGTGTCGGCGGCAAAGGCCACCACGGGCAGCATCACGGCGAGGGCGACTGCGGTGAAGAGAGACTTCATTCGCTCAGCTCTCCTTGTGAGGGTACTGCGGAAAGAACACGGCTACCGGGCGTTGGCCATCCGCTTCGACGCGCGGCGAACGGCGTCGATGACGGTGTCGGAGGTGAGCAGCTCGGGCAGCACCTCGGGCTTGTCGGGCGAGTCGGGGCTCACCACCAGGTACATGGGCACTCCGGCGCGGCCGAACTCAGCCAGCTTCGAGCTGATGCGCGCGTCCCGCCGCGTCCAGTCCGCCACGAAGAAGGCCACCTTGTGCTCCGCGAAAGCGGCCCGGACGTCCTCGCGCGTCAGCACCGTGCGCTCATTGAACTTGCAGGTGAGGCACCAGTCCGCGGTGAAGTCGATGAACACGGGCTGCCCTGCCTCCAGCGCCGCGGCCACCGCCGCCTCGTCCCACGGCTGCGCCTCGCCCACTGCCGACGCCTTGCGCACGGCCGGGCCGGTGTCCTCAAAGCGCAGGGAGAAGATGCCCCCGACGGCCAGCACCGCAACCACCGCCGCCACGCCCGCCGCCTTGCGCGCCCCCGTGGAGCCCTGCGCCAAGCCGTACAGCCAGGCGCCCAGGCCCACCACCGCGAGGAAGGAGAGCAGCCGAGCCATTCCGTCCACGCCCGTAAGGCCGCCCATCACCCACACCAGCCAGACCGTGGTGCCCAGCAACGCGAAGCCGAGCAACTGCTTGCCGCGCTCCATCCATGCGCCCGGCTTGGGCAGGAGCTTCGCCAGCCCAGGCACCAGCACCAGCAGACAGAAGGGCAGCGCCAGACCGAGGCCCAGCATGAAGAAGGTGGCCAGCACCGTGGCCGGGCCCGCCGCGAGCGCGAAGCCCACCGCGGTGCCCAGCAGCGGCGCCGAGCAGGGCGTGGCCAGCACCACCGCCAACACGCCCTCGCCCGCGCTGCGCGCCAGCCCGTGGCTCGAGTCCACCTTCTCCACCAGGGCCGTGCCGTCCGTGCCCACGGTGAAGACGCCGAAGAGGTTGAGGGCGAAGGCCACCAGCACCGCGGCTACCGCGGCCACGAAGAGCGGCTCCTGGAACTGGAAGCCCCAGCCCACGCTGTGCCCGCCCGCGCGCAGGCCCAGCACCGCCAACGCCAGCGCCAGCAGCGAGCCGATGATGCCACCCGCGTACGCCATCGCGTGCAGCACCACCTTGCCGCGCTCGGCGTGCACGGTGCGGGTGAAGCCGTACGCCTTGAGGGCCAGCACCGGGAAGACGCACGGCATGAGGTTGAGCAGCGCGCCCCCGAGGAAGGCGAAGACGAGCACCAGGCCCAGCGACAGCGACGACTCCGGCGCCACGGCCGAGGCCACCACCGCGGGCGGCTTCAACGCGGGCGCGGGCTTCACCACGGGAGCGGAACCGGGCGCCGCGGCCACCACCGGCGCGAGCGGCAAATCCAACGTCAGCGAGGGACGGCCGACGGAGGCCGGGCCCAGACGCAGCACGCCCACGAACCGGGGCTCCTGCTCAGGCACATCCGGGGCTGCCTCGCCCTCCAGCTTGAAGGTGCCGGGCTTGCCGTCCACAGGGGACAGGGCCAGACGCGCGAGACCGCGGATGCGCTCGGGGACGAAGAAGTCCTTCTCCACCTTGGGCACCGACTGGCCCTTGGGGCCCGTCACGGTGAGAGTGCCAGAGAAGGGACGGCCGGCGGTGAGCGGCTTCGTATCGAGCGCGAGCGTCACCGCGTAGCCGGAGCTCTCGGGCGTCACCGGGACACGCGCGTGGGCCTCGTCGAAGAGGGGCGCGTGCTCGGAGTCCGGCCGCGTCTCGGAGCCCAGGGGGATGTTCCGGGTGAGCATGAGCTGCGCGGGCAGGCAGCGCGTCTCACACACGAGGATGTCCGCCGCGGCCGACAGCTGCGCCGAGCCCGTGAGCTTGTCGGAGACATGGGCCTGAGCGAAGAGGAGCACCTCTTCCCCGTAGCCATAGGAGGTGATGAAGCCGTCCGGGCTGCGGAAGGTGATGGGGGTGGGCCACTGCAGCTCGCCCACAGTGGTGCCTGGAGTGTCCCAGACGATTTCGGAGGCCAGGCCCGAGTCCCCTGGATTCTTCCAGTAGATGTGCCAGCCCGGGTCCATGCGGAAGCGCACACCGATGCGGAACGAGTCCCCCGGCTTCACCTGGGAGACATCCGTCAGGAGGGCGGCCTCCACGCGCGGGTTGCCCTGGTCCGGAGCGCCCGTGCCCATCGCCGTGGCGGGCAATTGCGCCCGAGCCACGCCCGAGCCAAGGCACAGCCCCAGCACGGCGAAGAAGAGAAGTGCCCCCCAGCTCGAACGTCGTACCGGCAGCTGCGTCATGCGCCTCCCGTTAACCCACTGGCTCGCCGACCGCCAGCCTCCCGCCCGTGGATTGGCTCCCACCAACCCTCCAAGCAGGCGGGCATTCCCGGTCAGTCCGTCCCTGTGGTGTGGGTAGTACGCGGCTGCCCGAAATGGGTTACACGGAAGGAGACCCGCTCGCCCGCTCGCCGGGTGATTTCGAGTAGCTGCTCAGTTGCCGGCCTTCCGCGCGGGGATCGCGGGCTGGATGATGCTCAGTCCGGTGCGCGCGTCCGCGGCTCGGGCCCGCCGCACCAGCAGTGCCGGCAGCTCGCCCGTGCGCCGCTCCACCGCCAGCTTCAGGTCCGCCAGCCGATCCACGTGCCGCTTCGCCGGCACCTCATCCACTCCCAGCCGCACCAGCTCGCGTAGCGCCTCCTCGGCCGCCTTCAGCGACTGCTCGGCCGCTGCCGGGTTGCGCCGCATCAGCGCCTTCCACGCCACCGACTCGGCCGACACCAAATCCAGCTCCGCGCCCACCGCGCGGATGAAGCGTCCCTCGGGGCTGTCCGGCAGCACGCGCTGCACCGGCACCGCCACCCGCCGCGTGTCGCCATTCTGCGTCCACGTGGTCGTCACCCCGAGCGACCAGTCCGCCAGCTCCAGCCGCCCGGTGAAGAGCGCCCGCCGAGGGAAGGCATGTGAGAGCGAGCCCAGCCCCGCGCTCAGCGAGTCCCCCTCCACGCGCGCCAGGTAGCGGTGGCGGCACTGCAGCTCGGAGAAGCCGGAGGGGCGCACGTGCACACGCGCCTCCGTGCCCACCTCGCCGAAGAGCTCGGCCACCAGGCCCGCGGCGGCCACGGGCAAGCCCTCCGCGTCATCCACGTGGGTGAAGCCCGTTCCCGAGGGGCCAGTGAGTGCCTCGAGAATCTCCGGCAGGTAGTGCCGCCCCAGCCCCAGCGCGTGCACCGTGATTCCGGACTCGGCCACCTTGGAGCCCAGCGCGCGGAAGTCCGCGAGCGAGCGCGGGCCCACCGAGGGCTCTCCATCCGTGAGCACCAACATCTTCGGGCGCGCACCAGGGATGAACAGCCGGCGCACGGCGGCAGCACCCGACTCCACCGCCTCGTGCAGCGCAGTGCCCTCGCCGGCCTGCAACAGGGAGAGGCTCTCAGCGAGGTCCGCCCGCGCATCCGAGTCCATCAAACGCAGTGGCTCAAGCTGCTCGGGGACACCGTCGAAGGCGAGCAACCCGAGGTAGTCCTTCGACCCCGCGCGCTCCACGAGCAGCTGCGCGGCCTCCACCGCCGCTGCCAGGGGCGCGCCCCGCATGGAGGCGCTGCGGTCCAACGCGAGGTTCACCGCCACCGGCGCGCGGGGAGAATCCGTCTCGGCCTCCACGTTGACGAGCAGATGCACATCCCGCCCACGCTCACCATCGCGCTCGACCGCCCAGGCCGTCAGCTTCATTGCTTCTTCCTCCGCGCGAGGCACATGCGTGCACCCCGCCGCTACCGCGTCCCTTCAGTATCGCCGACCTGCCCCCCTCGGTCGCAACTCGGAGGCACCCAGAATTCCCCGTCTAAGAGCGGGTCCCTTCCACCCCATCCCTCCGCGCCGACCCAAGCCCGGAAAACACCGCTCGCCCCTCCACCCGCCGCAGCTCGGCCACCGTATCGGGCGGCAACCCGGCGAGCAGCTCGGGAGACTGCGTGGCCACGAGCACCTGGGTCTCCTCCGAGGCCCGCCGCAGCAGCCGCGAGAGCACGGGCAGCACGCGCGGGTGGAGCCCCAACTCGGGCCCGTCGAGGCCCACCAGGGGCGCCTTGCGAGGCGCCAGGCACAGCGCCACCAGGCACAGCAGGCGCAGCGTCCCGTCCGAGAGGTCCGCCAGGGTCAGCTCGTCCCGCACGCCGGCCTCGCGCCAGACGCAGAGCACGGTGCCTGGCCCGCCCCGGGGCTTCACCGAGAGCGAGAGGAAGGACGGAAGGGCCTCGCGCAGGGACGCCTCGAGCTCGCGCCAGCGCTCGGGGCACTCCACCATGAGGTGGAAGAGCACGGCGCTCAGGTTGGAGCCATCCGAGGCCAGCACGGGCTCGGGCTCCGAGGGCACGGGACGCCGGAGCGCCGCGCCGCGCGAGACGTCGAAGCCCGGATAGAAGCGCCAGCCGGAGAGGAACGCCCGGAAGCTGGCGGCGGAGCCCAGCGCAGGCTCCAGCGCCCCACGCAGCGCGAGCGAGTCCGGAGGCACCGAGTGGGCCACCGACAACACGCGGGGCCGAGGGGACTCCCACGTCACAGTGCGCACCGAACCCTGGCCATTCTGGAAGTCGAGGAACGCGAACGCCTCCGACTCCTGGCCGCGCGCATCCGTCTCCACGCAGGCGAAGCGCTCCGAGGTGACGCGGGGGGTGCCCACGGGCCCGCCGAGGCTCACCGAATACCGGAAGGCCCGACCGGAGCCGCTCGCCACGCGCAGAGACAGGTGGAGGCGCTCGGGCACACGCGAGTGCGGCCCCGAGGGAAGCGGCTCCACCACGGCGTGGGACAGCAGGCCCAGACAGTCGAGGAGCGAGGACTTACCCGAGCCCGGCTCGCCGGTGAGGACGGTCAAAGCACCGAAGCGCGCCTCCAGACCCTGGAGCCCCTGGTAGCCATCCACGCGCAGCTCGGTGAGACGAAGAGGCGCCTCCAGCGGACCCTGGGCACCCAGCCACGCGCGCACAGACGCGAAGGGCTCCGTCTCCAGCACGGCGGACGAGAGCTGAATCGCTCCGACGAGGCCCGCCTCATCCCCGAAGAGGACCTCCGCGAGCCCCAGCTCCGAGGCAAACAGCTCCAGGGTGTGCGCCACCTCCGCCTCGGGCAGGCCCGACAGCTCGCCGAGCTCCCCGGCGGACCACGTCTTGCTGGGGTTGCGCCGGTACGCCTCTCTCAGCGTGGGCAGCAGCCGGTCAAAGGCCGCGAGCTCCTCCTCAGGACGCTCCGTGACACCCCGCCCTTGAGGCGTTGCTCCACTCGGACTCGATTCGCTTGGAAACCCCACGTAGGTGGGAAGATACACGCAGCCGCGGATTCCATCCCCGGAACGGGTGCCCTGCACCGGCTCAACGGGAAGACGCGCTCCTGCGTGCCACACTGCCGCCCCCGCGCCATCCCCGACGCGGGGGCCCTGACACTAATCGGCGTCGTAACCGCCGTAGGCGTCATCGGCGCCCCACAACCGGCCACCGGTGGTGACCCGCACCGTCATGATGGACCCCGAGTCCTCGTCTTCACCACCGGGAACGACGTACTCCAACCCCTCGTCATCCATGTACGTCGTGTCGTCGTGCACCATGGGCCTTCTCCTGGACGCGCTCCGTGAGGGCGCCCCCCCGTTCGGTCACCTGGGGCCCACCCCATGTGGTGCCCCTTCCCAACGTCGTTGACCGATTTACCGAACAGGGTGCCCACTGCTGGGCCCGCTGTAAAGCCCTTGGTCTTCAAACCGGCCGGCCACGTCGGATAGTGCACGCCTGCTTGCTTTTACACATTTTTTTGTGGAAGCCCGCCCGGAGCGTGCTCCAGGTGAGCCGAGCGGGTGCTTCGCTCAACCGCAGGGTGTCCGAGGCTGCCCGTAGACCGACTCGGGGTGCATCGGGGCACGCACGGTGGGAGCACGGGAGGGTTGGACCGTGAACGTTGGGCCCGTCAGGACTCCGGGCGGGCCTCGCATGGAGTAGAACCACCGCCGCCTCAACCCTGGACAGGTGCTTGATTCGGGAATCAACCTTGTTAGGGTTGCAGGGTTACAGCATTGCCGCAGCGCGCCATCTGGGTCTTCCCGACCGCGCGGGCCCTCGCGAGGTCCACCGAACCGCCATGAGTCCCATCATCACAGGTCTCCTCCTCGCAGTCGGAGTCTCCGTCTTCGTCATGACCATGGCCGGACGCATTGGCGTCCTGCTGGCGATGAAGCCGGAGAACCGGCTCGACAACATTCCTCAGCGTGCCGCCGCGCTGCTCCGCTTTGGCCTGGGGCAGAAGCGCATGGTGGATCCGGAGGAGTTCACTCCGGGCTTCATGCACGTGCTCATCTTCGCGGCGTTCATGACGCTGGCGCTGCGCACCGTCATGCTGTTCGTGATGGGCTTCTCCGAGACGGCGCTGGTGCTGCTCACGGACCTGACGGAGCCGTTCTGGGCGGCCAACCCGGCGCTGCTCACCGTCTACAAGCTGTACCTGCTGGCCAAGGACGTGGTGGCGGTGGGCGCGCTCTTGGGCTGCGCCTACTTCGTCTACGCGCGCGCCATCGTGAAGCCGGACCGGATGAGCCCCTCGTGGGAGGCCTACCTCATCCTCGGCTTCATCTCCGGCCTGATGATCACCGAGTTCCTCTTCGGTGGCAGCCACATGGTGCCGCGCGAGCAGTCGATGCCGCTGGCCACGAGCAACTTCGTATGGTGGGAGCCGGCCACCAGCGTGGTGGGCATGGCGATGAGGCCGCTGGGCTACACCGTGGCGCACGTGCTGGGCGTGGCGGGCTTCTGGATTCACCTCTCCATCGTCCTGGCGTTCCTCAACTTCCTGCCGTGGGGCAAGCACTTCCACGTCATTACGGGCCTGCCCAACGTCTTCTTCCTGCGCCTGGGCCAGGGTCAGCGCAACACGCAGAGCGCGAAGCTGCCCACGCCCAACCTGGAGAAGGAGGAGTTCGGCACCGCGACGATGAAGGACCTGACGTGGAAGCAGGGCCTGGACCTGTACTCGTGCACCGAGTGCGGTCGCTGCCAGACGCACTGCCCCACGTACATCACTGGCAAGCCGCTCACCCACAAGGGCGTGAACCAGGACCTGAAGCACTGGGCCTGGGACAACCAGATGTGGATTGAGGAGGGCCGGGGTCCCTCGGGCACCACCGAGCCGTTGCCGGAGATCATCGGCAGCGCGCTGAAGGCGGAGACGGTGTGGGCGTGCACGAGCTGCGGCTGGTGCGAGACGGCCTGCCCGGTGTTCATCGAGAACGTGCCGCGCCTCATCGACATGCGCCGCTACCAGGTGCAGGTGAAGGCGGACTTCCCGCCGGAAATCCAGCGCGTGTTCGAGGGCATCGAGCGCCAGGGCAACCCCTGGGGCCTGGGCCAGGACCGGCGCGACGAGTGGGCGGAGGATCTGGCGCTGCCCACGTGGGGTGATGGCGGCGGCCCGTACGAGTACCTCTTCTTCGTGGGCTGCGCGGGCAGCTACGACGACAAGCAGAAGAAGGTGAGCCGGGCGCTGGTGAAGATTCTGCGCGAGGCGGGCGTGAGCTTCGCGACGCTGTCCAAGCAGGAGATGTGCAACGGCGACACGGCGCGCCGCCTGGGCAACGAGTACCTGTACCAGACGATGGCGAAGACGAACGTCGAGACGTGGAACTCGATGGGCGTGAAGGCGGTCATCACCCAGTGCCCGCACTGCTTCAACACCATCAAGAACGAGTACCCGGAGTTCGGTGGCGAGTACCGCGTCATCAACCACACGCAGCTCATCAATGACCTGCTGAAGGAGAAGCGCATCAAGCTCTCGCAGGTGATGAACGAGAAGCTGACGTACCACGACCCGTGCTACCTGGGCCGGCACAACGGGGTGTACGACGCGCCGCGCGAGGTGCTGAAGGCGATTCCGGGGCTCGAGGTGGTGGAGATGCAGCGCAGCCAGCGCGAGGGCTTCTGCTGCGGCGCGGGTGGCGGGCGGATGTGGATGGAGGAGCACATCGGCACGCGCATCAACCACAACCGGCTGAACGAGGCGGCGCTGACGCTCAAGCACGCGGAGGATCCGAACACGCCGTACCCGTCGGCGACGGACAAGCAGAAGCCGGGACAGGTGGGCGACTACAAGGAGCCGGGCGGCAAGGGCATCGTGGCGGTGGCGTGCCCGTTCTGCTCGACGATGCTCAAGGACGCGGTGAACGACACGGGCCGCGAGGAGCTCATCAAGGTGAAGGACATCACGGAGCTGGTGGCGGACGCCCTGGAGGTCAAGACGGGCACCGGCACAGTCGCACCGAGCGTCGCGGTGAGCGCCAAGCCCGAGTAGTCGTCAACAACCCCTCTCCCTCCGGGAGAGGGACGGGGTGAGGGTATGCCGCCCCGTGCTGCAAAAAAGAAGGCCCGGAGACCCAAGTGTGAGGGTCCCGGGCCTTCGTGCATCAGGACGCGAGGTAACGACTACCCGCCGTAGAAAGGCTCCATGGCCTTCGGAACGACGAGCACGACGTTGCCCGAGCCGCGAACGGACGAGGCACTCACGCGGTAGATGTTGTCGCTGCCGCCATCATCCGAGAGGAAGCCGATCTCCGCGTTGCCGCGCCAGCTGGGATAGGAGTCCGTCACCCCGACCCTCCCGGTCACCTGGGTGATGTCGAAGATCTGCTGCTGACCGTCGATGGTGCCCACGTAGATGCGCGAGCCACTGCTGGTGCGGGCATCGAAGGCCACCTTCGAGCCATCCGGGGACACGGCGACGCGCGAGAGGATGACCTGCGCCCCGTCACTGCCCTGGACGTTGGCGACCACGTTGGCCAGACCGTTCGCCAGGTTCACATGGAGCAGGAGCTCGAACTCGCTCCGGGAGTAGCGGCTGCCCGCGGCAATCAGCCCCAACCCGTCCGGCGTGAAGGAGGTCGAGCCGAAGTAGTAGTTCCCGCTGTTGGGAAGGAGCTGGAAGCCGCTGCCATCCGCGTTCACCCGGGCCAGCTGCGTGGCGTTGCCCCTGTCCAGGGTGAAGACGATCGCCTGACCATTGGGGCTGAAGGTGGGATAGCGGAAGTTGGTGCAGCCGGAGCAGGCGGAGGTGCTCGTGCTGGAGAACACCGTGGAGGGCTGACCTTGGCCCGTGGTGGGCACCACCTGCAGCTCGTGGACGGAGCCCGCCCGGCGAATGAAGGCCACGGAGCGTCCGTTGCGCGACACCGTGGGGTAGTAGGCACCGCCCTGGGTGGTCAGCTGCAGGGGGGAGTTCGGGTCCCCGTTGTCGTCCACGGCGAACACATTGCGCGAGCTGGCGCTGTCGCCGCGCACGAAGACGAAGCCGCGGCTGAAGGCGCCGCCCGCCCCACCACCACCACCGAGATCCACGTCGATGGGCTCACACGCGGCCAGTCCCGCGGCCGCCACCAGCCCGACAATCCGCAACAACGCCTTCATACGCTCGTGCTCCTGTGTTTCCGGCCCGCATGGAGACGTCCATGCGCGCGCGGCATTCAAGCACGAGTAGGAGGAGGGCGCGCGCCAGGGGCGGCGCGGCTAGCGGTTCAGCTTGTTGAGCTCGTTGCGGCAGTTATTACAGAGCGACAGCTGCTTGCGATCGCAATCCTGCTGCACCTGGGCGAAGAACATGACGCACCGGGCGTCCTCGCAGAAGGACAGCCCCAGCAGGTGCCCCGCCAGGTGGACGGCCTCCACCTGAAGCCGGCGCCGGAGTTGATCGCCGTCAGCGCCCTGACGCAGCCGAGCCAAGCTCAGCACCGCGCTCTTGGACTCGCGGTCCGCCTCACCCAGGACGAAGGGGGAGTCCGGGACGAAGAGGTCCACGTCCGTGACGCCCAGGACGAAGGACTGCCCCGGCTCCAGCACCGTCGCCAGCCGGCGCATGATGGCGTTGCAGTGGTACTGGCCCCGGTCCTTGTTGAAGGCGTAGGTGGGTGTCGGGAGAACCGTCTTGCTCACCACGGAACGCACACCCAGCTGCAGCGAAATGGGGTCCTCCAATTCCCGGAGGACCACTGGCGGCGGGCCACCCACGGAAACCAGCAGGAGAACCTTCTGCGGCTGCGGCATCGACCCACCGTCCTTGGGAATCAGGGAGAGAAGGGTGGCTGGGGCGCAAGGATTCGAACCTTGATAATCAGATTCAAAGTCTGACGTCCTGCCATTAGACGACGCCCCAGCAAGATCGCACGGATACAGCCCGTTGGGAGATTCTATGCCATCCAGAGGGACTCGGAAACATTTCCCTGCATCGGTTGACTAGAAGACAGCGGAGGGAGCTGGCGGGTAGGGCCTCGGCCCCCTGCCCCTCACGTCGGATGAGGGTCCGCGGGCGCCAGGGCCCAGGGAGGGGCGTCGTGCAGGGGGGCATAGGGGGCGGCGCTCGGTGAGGTCGGCAGCTCGAGGACGAAGGTGGCCCCCCCACCCGGAGCGCTGTGGGCCTGGATGCTGCCGCCATGGGCCTCGGCGATCTGCCGGGTGAGGAAGAGGCCCAGCCCCAGGCCGCCATACTCCCGTGAGGACACCGCCCGCTCGAAGCGGCCGAAAATCCGCTCCAGGGCCTCGGGGCTCACCCCGATGCCATGGTCCGTCACGAGGAGGCGCGTCCGACCCCCCCACGCCTCCACCCGGACCTCGATGGGCTGTCCGGCGCCGAACTTCAGGGCATTGCCCAACAGGTTGGTGAGGGCCTGCTCCAGCCGGGTCCGGTCCCACAGGCCGGTGACGTGGGGCGGGGCGGAGATGGACACCTCACAGCCGGCGCGCTCCAGCTCTCCGGAGAGGTGCTCCACCACGTCGCGCACCAGCGCCCCCAGGTCCACCGGCTCGCGCTCCAGCCGCAGCTGGCCGGTGTTGATGCGCCCCACATCCAGCAGGCTCTCCACCAGCCGTCCCAGGCGCGAGACCTGGCGGGCCAACGACTGGTGGCGCGCGAGGAGCGACTCGGAGGCGGGGACCTGCTGCAGCAAGCGCGGGAGGCTCCGCATCTGCAACTGGAGCGCGGTGAGCGGGGTGCGCAGCTCATGGGCGGCGACGGCGATGAACTCGTCCCGGGCATGGATGGCCGCCTGGAACTGCTCGAAGAGGTGGGCATTCTCCAGCGCGAGCGCGCAGTGGTGGGCCAGGTCCTCGGCGAAGGACACCATGCGAGGACGGAGCGGGTGGGTGTGCCCCGCCTGGAGCAGGGCCATGCCCCCCAGCAGGCGTCCCCGATGCTGGATGCGCACCAGCACCGAGGCCCCCTCTGGGCCGAGCTGACGCCGGGAGGGTTCCGTCAGCCCGCGGAGCTCCACGAGCAGGCGCGCCTCCTCTTCCGGCGTCATCCCCGCCCGCACCGCCGGGACGAACCGCCCGTCCTCGTCCGCCAGCCACAGCGCGAAGCCGGGGACCACCTCCGGCACGACGAGCCGGGCCACGCGCGGCAGGGTGTCCCTCGGGTCCATTGACTCGGCGAGCACCGCGCCGACCTCCGCCAGCACCCGCTGGGACTGCTCCACCCGTTGGCGATCACACGCCATCGCCGCCAGCACCAGCGTGGACAGGCTCGCCACGGCCAGGAAGACCTGCACCGCGAGCACGCGCTCCTGGACACTGCCGGGCAGCGCCCCGAAGGGCCCTCGACCTGTGGTGGTGTGCCAGACGGCGAACGCCGCCAGCACCAGCGCGGCGGTGGCCGCGCCCCGAGGACCCAGCCGCAGTGCCGACCAGAGGACGAAGGGCAGGCAGAGGTATGGCAGGGAGAGGAGGAGCCCCTGGGGCGCGAGCACGCCGAAGGTGACGTGGGCCACGAGCGCCAGCAGCACGATCGACCCTAGCAGTTCCAGGGTCTCCCACGACCGCCGGGGCCAGGCTCGATCCGGCCCCCACGAGAGCACCAGCGGAGCGACCAGGACGGCCCCAAGCCCGTCTGCGAGGAACCAGTCGAGGAAGCCACGCCAGAAGCTCCCGGCACCCAAGCCCGGTGCGAAGAGCACGATCACTCCGACCCCCAGCGTGGCACTGGGCAGGGGGCCGAGCAGTCCTCCAGCGATGACCAGCCCCACCACATCCCGGGGCCGAGAGAGCGTCACCGGCATGTCCAGCCAACGCCGCATCAACTCCGCCCCGAGCACCGCGCTCAGGCTGTTGCCCAGCGCCCAGACGAGGCTCAGGTCCCAGGGTTGGCTCTCATAGAAAGGCACTATCGCGTAGTCCGCGAGGAAGAGGGTGGCCAGGTACACGGGCCAGCGGTGCCTGGGCGCACGAAGGAGGACGGCAAGCGCCAGCCCCCCCGGGAGCCAGATCGCGGAGCTCTCCAGGTAACGAAAGAGGAAGACGCCGCTGAGCATCTTCAGCCCGAAGTAGGACCCGAAGAGCAGAACGGCCCGTCCCAGCACCCCCCCTGACACTCCGCGCGACCATCCCTGTCCCATGGAAGCCATCAAGCGCCCTCGGAAATAGAGATATGCATGGGCAACATCCGGCGGTTCGCGGCCCCACCTCCGAGGAATTTCAACGCATGAAGCCCGGCATCTACCTGGAACACAAACCGGTGGGAGCAACGAGCTTTTCCCTCGTGCAAACCCTGATGAACGAGGTGGAAGCCGCGGGCCTTACGCGCAAGCAGCTCCCTGTGTGCCACGGCGGCACGCTCGATCCCTTCGCCGAGGGCCTGTTGCTGCTGCTCGCCGGTCCCGCCACGCACCTCATGGAGCTGCTGCACGCGGTGCCCAAGACGTACGAGGCCGAGGTCGTCTGGGGCGTGGAGACGGACAACGGAGACCTGCTCGGCCAGGTCACCCGCGAAGGTGATGCCACGAGCCTCACACCGGAGACGCTGGACGCGGCGCTCGCCCCCTTCCTCGGCTGGACGGAGCAAGTGCCCCCCGCCACCAGCGCGAAGAAGGTCGGCGGCGAGCCCGCTTACAAGAAGGCCCATCGCGGCGAGGCCGTGGAGCTGCCCCCCTCGCGCGTCTACCTGCACGAGGCCCACTGGCTCTCCCATGAGCTGCCCCACCACAGCCGCCTGAGCCTCACCTGCCGCGGCGGGTACTACGTGCGTGCGCTCGCCCGAGACCTGGGGCGCGCACTGGGGTGCGGGGCCCACCTGGCCCGGTTGCACCGCACGGCCATCGGCCCGTGGAAGGATCCGGGCCCAGGAGGGCGTGTCTGGCTGCATGGCCCCGAACTGCTGCCCTGGTGCCGCTCACGCGTCATCGCGGGCGACGAGGTGAACGACCTCAAGCATGGGCGCACTGTTCCCCTGGGAGAGGTGCGGCCCCCGGAGTGGCGCCTGCCCGAGGGCTTCCCGGATCCCGAGGCGCCCGTGCGCGCCCTGCAGCGAGGCCGACTGGTCGCCCTGCTGCGTGAACAGGACGGACACCTGAGCACCGTCACGCACCTCTGGTCCGGACTGTGAGATGTCCCCTCTCCCTCTGGGAGAGGGCTAGGGTGAGGGTATGACCCGCCTGTGTTGCTCACTGGGAGTAGAGACCTGGGTCTGTGCTCCCATGCGGACCCGTCCACGGAGAGCCACGCGGGGAACGCATACCCTCACCCCCCGCCCTCTCCCAGGGGGAGAGGGAGCAGCGCCTCGGCCTCTCGCAGCAGTCCGGCACAGCCCAACCGGGTGAAGCCCTCCACGGCCTGCCGCAGGAACGTCTCACGCTCCGCACTCCCAGGCGGGGCCGCGCGCGCCAGCTCGAACCAGGCCAGCGCCTCGTCGTAGGGCATCCCCATCTCCCGAGCCAACCGCGCGCTGCGCTTCCACGCCCTCCGCGCCCGCCACGTGCGACCCGCAAGCCAGTGCATCCGCCCGGTGCAACGCAGCGCCACCGCCCGCGCCAGCGGGAAACGGGTCGCGAAGGACGACAGCCTCGCGCACGCCCGCCGCGCCGCCTCGGCCACGGGCGGAGGGGGCTGTCCGGGCACCCGCTCCCGCTCCCACAACGCCAGGTACACCCGCGCCGCGCCCTCGTAGCCGTGGCTCTCTGTGTACAGCATGGGCGGGTACTGCCGCGCCAAGGCCATCACCTTGTCGGCCTCGTCCCGCGCCTGCTCCCACTCCTCGCGTTGCAGGTGCGCCATCCCCAGCAGCCCGCTCACGATGATGTGCGAGAGCGGGTCGTGCTTGCCCTTCAGCAGCTCGCTCGACTCACGCAGCAACGGCATCGCCTCATCCAACCGACCGAGAGCCAGGAGGCTGCGCGCCATGGTGTACGCGCTCCACACCTCGTGCTGGAAGTGGCCCCGCTTGCGCGCCGACTCACGCACCTCGGCGAAGCGCGCCAGCGCCGGCTCGAAGCGGCCCGTGTAGTAGTCCACGTGCCCCAGCAGCACCTCGCACAGCTCGAGCTCCCCCTTGTCCCCGAGCCGCAGCAACACCCGCTGCGCCTCGCTCGCCTTGTCCGCGGCCGGAGCCCAGCGCGCGAAGCTCGAGTGGAACATCGACTCGACGATGAGCCCGAAGGACGTGGCGCTCGGGTCCTCCACCCGCTGGCCCTCGCCCTGGGCGCGGCGGAAGTAGGCGCGCGCCACCCGGTCCAGGCGGACCAGGCCGGCGATGGAGCCGAGCTGCCCATACAACCGCAGCACCTGCGCGTCACGGTCCGCGCGCTCGGCCAGGTTCGCCGCCAGCAGCGCGGTGGCCATCATCCGCAACGGGTCGTAGCGCCAGTAGTAGCACTCGGCCAGCCGCACCGCCGCGAGTGACGAGGCGCCCAGCAACTCCCGCATCTGACGCTCCCGCTCCCTCACCCAGCCCCAGGGCACCACCAGGTGCAGCACCTGCCGCAGCATCTGCTTCAGCAGGAAGCGCCTCCAGCCGCCCTCCGTCACCGGCAGCGGACGGCCCAGCTCCTCCATCGCCTTCAAGCAGTGCGCGATGCAGGCGTCGAACTCGGACAGCCCGTGCATGGCCTCGGCGAGGAGCCGCTCCCAACGCGCGCGCCGAGCCGCGTCCACGCGCACGCCCGTGTCGTGCCCGCGCCGCACGTCCAGCTCCAACGCCCGGCGCAGGTACCCGGAGGCCTCCACGTTCGCGCCCGCCTTCAGCGCGTGGGTCCCCGCCTTCTCCAGGTACTCGAAGGTCCACACGTCGTCCTGGGCCTGCTCCCAATGGTGCGCCAGCGCGGGGTAGAGGGCCGGCGGCACTCCGTCCCAGCCGTCCTTCGACTCCAGGGCGATCGCCGCCGCGCGGTGCAGCGAGCGGCGCCGCTCCGGGAGGATGCCGTCGTAGGCAATCTCGCGCAGCTTGTCGTGGACGAAGCGCAGCCGACCTCCGCCCGCGTCCTCCAGCACGTGCCGCGCGCGCAACTCCTCCAGGGCCTCCAGCTCCTGCAGATCCTCCAACCCGGCGGCTGACGCCAGCACGTCCGCGTCCAGCTCACGGCCCAGCACCGCCGCCATCTCCAAGAGGCCCCGCGCCTGCGGTCCCAGGCCCTCGAGCCGGCGGCCCACCAGGTCGTGCAGCGCCCCGGGCAGCGGCAGCGCCTCGTGCAACCGCTCCAGCGCGTCGCCGCCCTCAGCCACCTGCCACGCGCCGAAGATGTCGCGGAAGAGCAGCCGCTCGTCGATGGCCGTGCGCAGGTACTCCGCCACGAAGAAGGGGTTGCCCGCCGAGCGCGTCGTGAGGAAGCGCACGAAGGAGGCCGGCGGTGACGACAGCGCCAGCATGTCCTCCACCATCCGCGTCACCATCGGCTCGTCGAGCTGTCCCAATGCCCGGTGCGTCACCCCGGGAGAGGCGAGCAACAGCCGCAGCGTCGCGTCCAGCTCCTCGGTGCGGTAGGTGCCCACCACCAGCACCTGCGACTCGCGGAGGAACCCAGCCTGCAAGAAGTCCAGCACGCCCAGGGACAGCTCGTCGGCCCACTGCAGGTCATCCATGACCAGCAGCAGCGGCTCCTTCTCGCTGAAGGCGGCGATCGTCTCGGCGATGCAGCGCATGATGCGCTCGCGCGCGGCCTGGGGCGGGAGTCGAGGTGGTTCGGGCCACGCCTCCTGCCCGGGAAGGTCCACCAGGGCGGGCTCGTAGAGCGCCAACACCCGCCCGCGCTCGCCCAGCAGGTGCTCCGTCTCCACCAGCCCCAGGTGCCTGCATTGATCTGCAACGGCCTGCAGGAACGGCTTGAAGGCATGCAGCGGCTCGCCGTGCAACTGCTCGCCGGAGCCACCCCCGGAGAGCGGAAGACACCCACCGGTGACGACCTGGAAGGCATGCCGGCTGGCAGACACCGCGCACTCCATCACCACGCGTGTCTTGCCCGCGCCGCTCTCGCCTCCGATGAGCAGACACCCGCCCCTGCCCTCTCGGGCCTCCTCCAGCCGCTTCTCCATCTCCGCGAGGAGCTGCTCGCGCCCCACGAACTCCGGCCGGTAGAGGTACGGCCGCGGTGGCCGAGGAGGCACCCGGGGGAGGTCCTCCGCTCCGAGCTCGGCGAGCACGACGCCCACATCCGCGGCGTAGCCAATGCGCTCACGGGGCACCTTCGCCAGCATGCGCTGCACCAACGCGTCCAGCTCCGGCGACACGCCGCACACCCACTGTGAGAGCACGAACGGCTTGTCTCGCAGGTGCCGCCGCAGCACCTCCCAACCCGAGCCAGGGAAGGGCGGCTGCCCCACCACCAGCTCGTGGAGGATGCAGCCCGTCGAGTAGAGGTCCGCCCTCGCATCCACCCGCCCGCCCTTGATCTGCTCGGGGGCCATATAGACGTAGGAGCCCTCCATGCTGCCGGAGACCTCGAGCAACTCGCGGCCGAGGCTCCCTCCGACAACAGACGCCAGGCCGAAGTCCACCAGCACCGGGGTGCCGTCCGGGCGGATGACGACGTTCTCCGGCTTGAGATCTCTGTGGACGATGCCCTCCCCATGGAGGAAGGCCAGCGAGGAGCACAGGCGGCGCACCAGGGTGAGGACCTCGCTCAGCCGCCCCATGGCAGCCTCCCGCCGCTGCTCCTCCGGGGGAGGACCAATCGAGCGGAACGACACCCCCGAGGCGGTGCCGCTCGGGGGCTCGGGCGTGGAGACGACCTGGGTGATGGTGTCCGGCGAGGAGCCAGGGTCCCTCTTCCACAGCTCGTCGATGTAGCGCCGGAGCGTCATCCCCTCGATGAACTCCATGGCGTACCAGGGCAGCCCCTCGTGCACGCCCTCGGCGAACACGCGCACCACGCCCGGATGCTGGATGCGCCGCAGGGCGTGAATCTCCCGGCGGATGCCTCGCAGCATGGCCGCCTCGGGAACACGGACCGTCTTGAGGGCGACCAGCTCTCCCGTCTCCTCGTGACGGGCGCGGTACACCACTCCCATTCCTCCCGAGCTCAGCTTCCCCAGGAGGCGGTAGGGACCGATCCTTCCCTGCTCCGCATCGCGAAGCTCCGCGGCCGACATGGTGCCTACAAGACTCGCACGGTTCGCCACGCACCTCCAGCCAGTGACCTCCCAAGTGGGTTGCCCGCCCGTCCGCCTGCTTCGACGCACCGCGAAACAGGGCAACCTCTGGAGTCAGCTCCTCCAGCCCGACGTGACACTTCCGTGACCCAGAACACAAACGTCACACGATGTTCCCGATTCCTCACAACGTGACACGTTCGTCAGCGAACCGCGAGAAAGGCGTGACGCGCGGCTCCCCGAACTGTTGCGGGAGCAGAACAAAACCGCCATGTGGCATCGCTATACGGCAGGTCGTCATGTTCGAGACCTACGACAGCGCCACCGACGTGCAAACGGCTCGCCGGTTCGCGCTCTCCACCGTCGCTTCCATCGGAGTGTGCGCCCTGCTCGGCCTCGGCGCGGTGGTGGTCGGCAATCAAGTGAAGGAAGTCATCAAGGAGAAGCGGGTGGACGTGGTGTTCCGTCCGCCGCCGCCTCCGCCGCCCGTGGTCGAGGTCAAGCCGCCGCCTCCGCCGCCGCCTCCTCCGCCCAAGCCCAAGGCGAAGCCTCCGCCGCCCGCGCCCACCGTCGCCGCGCCCGCGGCCATGGTGGCGCCCAAGGAGATTCCGGTGGAGAAGCCACCCGAGGCGGATGCCGCGAACGCCGTGGCCGCCGCCCCCATCGCCGTGGGAGGCACGGGCCAGCTCGTCGCGGGCGCCATCGTTACGGGCGTCAACACCCCGGGCGTCGCCGGTGGCACCCGCCGCGCCCCGCCCATCAACCTCCCCGAGGCCGCCACGCCTCCCAAGGAGCTGGAGTCCAACCTCGCCCCCGAGTTCCCCTCCGAGATGCGCTCGAAGGGACAGGAGGGCATGGTCATCCTCAAGATCGTCGTCGAGGTGGATGGCCGCGTCACCAACATCAAGGTCATGCGCGGTGAGGAGCCCTTCGTCGGCGCCGCCATCGCCGCGGTGAAGACCTGGCGCTACGAGCCCGCGCTCGTCGACGGCCAGCCCACCGCCGTCTTCCGCATCGTCAAGATTCCCTTCCGCCTGAAGTAGGCGAACCGCAGTCGCAGTCCCTTCACCGGAGCCCCCCGATGAACTTCAATCTGATCGAGATCTACCAGCACATGGGCTTCTTCGCCCGGTGCATCGCCTACACGCTCATCCTCTTCGCGCTCGCCTCGCTCATCGTCTTCTTCGAGCGGCTCATCTTCTTCTTCCGCACGAAGTCGGCGGACCGCCGGTTCGCCTCGCGCGCCGGCAAGCTGCTGGAGTCGCAGCAGCACGAGCAGTTCGTCACCGAGGCGGCCACGGCCAAGGCGAGCAGCCTGGCGAAGCTGCTGGGCGGTGGCGTGAAGACGTACCTGGTCAAGAAGGCGGCGCCGCAGGGCAAGCTGGGCGCGGTGGAGCTCACCCGGCGCGACATGGATCGCCTCTACGAGCGCGTCACCGCGGACGTGCGCCGCGGCATGAGCGTGCTGGCCTCCGTGGGCTCCGTGGCCCCGTTCGTCGGTCTGCTCGGTACGGTGGTCGGTATCATCGAGTCCTTCGCCGGTATCGCGAAGACGGGCTCGGGCGGTCTGGGCGCGGTGTCCGGCGGTATCTCCGAGGCGCTCGTCGTGACGGCGCTCGGCCTGCTGGTGGCCATCCCCGCGGTGCTCATGTTCAACCTGCTCTCCACCCGTGCGGACGCGCTGCTCCTGTCGCTGGATCTGGCCCGCAAGGAGTTCATGGACCACCTGGAGGATGTGCACGGCGCGAGCGCTTCATTATCGGTCCGCGGTGAGGGCGCGGTGGCCCTGGACGTGGAGCGCGCCGCGCGCAAGGAGGGTGTCGATGTCCGCCCGGCGTAGTGGCGGGCTCACGCCCGAGATGAACGTGACGCCGCTGGTGGACGTGGTGCTCGTCCTCCTCATCATCTTCATGGTCGTCACGCCCCAGCTCGAGGCCGGTGCCGCGGTGGAGCTGCCCGCGGTCGTCAACCCAGACAAGGGCGAGGACAACTCCCTCACCCCCACCACGGTGAGCCTCACCGCCCAGGGGGCCCTCTTCCTGGATCGCAAGGAAGTGCCGCGCGAGCAGCTCGTCGAGCGGCTCAAGGCCATCCACGAGAAGGATCCCGAGTCGCGCGTGGTGCTCAAGGCCGACCGGGCCGTGCGCTACGCCGAGGTGCGCGGGGTTTTCAAGACGCTGCAAGACATTGGCTTCCCGGGCATCTCGCTGCAGGTCGTCGACCTGAAGAAGAACTAGGAGCGCACGGCCATGGCCTTTGATCTCGGTGGTGGCAAGGGCGGCATCCGCCCGGCGATGAACGTGACCCCGCTGGTGGACGTGGTGCTGGTGCTCCTCATCATCTTCATGGTCGTCACCCCGCTGATGACCAAGCAGATGTGGATGGACGTACCCGGCAAGGCGGACGACCAGACCGAGGTCGCTCCTCCTCCTCCCGGCGTGCTCCCCCCTGTGGTGCTCACCGTCACGAAAACGGGCGCGGTGCAGATCAACCGCGAGGACGTACCGCGAGACCAGCTCGTGGCCCGGCTGCAGCGAATGCTCAACGCGCGCCCGGACAAGATCGTCTTCTTCGACGCGGAAAATGACGTGCCGTACGGCAGCGCGATGGACGTCCTGGACCTCGCTCGCGGCGGAAACATCACCGTGGCAGTGGTTCCCGACGCTGTCGCGGAGCCCTCGGCTCCGTGACCTGAAGTCTGCCTTCCGGTCTCCAATCTTTCACATTCCATCCATTCAATTGCCACGGGTGTCGCGTTCTGTACGCGAGCCCGTCGGTGAGGAGTCCCGTGTTGTCTCTCCGCCTCCATTCCATTCGCGCTGCCCTGGCGGCGCTCGCACTGCTGGCCGCGCCCGTCATGGCGCAGACGCCCGCTCCCGAGGGGACTGCTCCCACCACGAGCCCCTCTGTCACGACTCCCGCGGACCCCGTCACCACGCCCGTGGAGCCGGTCACCCCCGAGCCCCCGGCTCCGGTTGATGAGGCCGCTGCTCCTGCCGCCGCGCAGGATGTGCCTGTGGCTGATCCGGGTGCCGCCGCGGCTGGGGAAGACCCTCACCCCGACCCTCTCCCAGAGGGAGAGGGAGGCGCCGAGGACGAGATGATGGCCGACTCGGCCACGCCGCCCCCGGGCTTCACCGGCGTCTATGGCCAGGTCACCGACGCCCAGACGAAGGAGACCCTCATC
The DNA here is from genome assembly GCF_044360475.1 of Archangium minus. Taxonomy (NCBI): domain Bacteria; kingdom Pseudomonadati; phylum Myxococcota; class Myxococcia; order Myxococcales; family Archangiaceae; genus Archangium; species Archangium minus. The sequence continues at coordinate 710,322 of NZ_CP043494.1, read as the reverse complement.
GAGGCCACGGTGAAGGTCGTCACCGGCGCCCAGAAGAGCGTCCTCACGGACGTGGACGGCAACTACCAGCTGGCGCTGCCGCCCGGGAAGTATGACCTGCGCATCTTCTATGACGTCTACGAGGGCCGCCGCATCACCGGCGTCGTCGTGGAAGAGGGCAAGGCCACGAAGCTGGACGTGCAGCTGAGCGCCGACGCGGGCGCCGTGCAGGAAGTCGTCGTCGAGGCCCGCGCGGACCGTCGCGCCGAGGGCGCGCTGCTCCAGGAGCGCAAGAAGGCCGCCGCCGTGTCGGACGCCATCAGCTCCCAGGAGATTGCCCGTACGCCGGACTCGAGCGCCTCGGACGCGGTGAAGCGCGTGGTGAGCGCCACCGTGGTGGATGGCCGCTTCGTGCTGCTGCGCGGCCTGGGTGGACGCTACGCGGTGACGCTGCTCAACGGCGCGATGCTGCCCAGCCCCGAGCCGGATGAGCCCTCGGTGCCGTTGGACCTGTTCCCCACCAGCCTGCTGGCCAACCTCAACGTGGTGAAGAGCTACACCACCGACCTGCCCGGCACCTTCGGCGGCGGCACGCTCCTCATCGAGACCAACACCTACCCGAGCAAGTTCGAGCTCAAGCCGCGCATCACCCTGTCCGGCGACAGCATCGCCACCTTCCAGCAGCGCAATGGGCAGCCGGGCAGCTTCCTGGAGTCCCTGAGCTTCCCGGGCCCCGAGCGCCGGCTGCCGGCGGACCTGCCCCGGAACGAGCGCATGGGCAGCTCGGTGGACACCTGGCGGAGCTTCTCCAACGTCTGGTCCGCGCGTCAGACCCGGTCGCTGCCCAACCTGGGCCTGGGCGTGTCCATGGGTGACACGCTGCGCTTCGGCAACCGCCGCCTGGGCTACCTGGCCACCGTCAACTACGGGCGCAAGGAGACCGCACGCGTGGCCGAGTTCGCCCGCGCCACGCGCCCGGAGGAGGAGCTCGAGGCGCGCGACGCCGCCACCACCCTCCAGGGCAGCGAGTCCACCAGCCTCAGCGCCCTGGCCAGCGTGGGCTACCAGTTCGACCGCGACAACGAGCTCACCCTCTTCAGCCTCTACACGCGCGGCACGGACAGCGCCGGCATCACCTCGCGCGGCGTGAACAGCGAGCGCTCGGAGCTCTTCGAGAGCACCCGCCTGCAGTTCGTCTCCCGCTTCCTCTCCTTCAACCAGGTGCGCGGCTTCCACCGCCTCAACGGGCTGAGCGACGCGGAGATCGACTGGCAGGCCAACTTCAGCCGCGTGGAGCGCGACGAGCCCGACACGCGAGACACCCTCTACAGCGACGACCTGAGCGATCCCTCCGGCAAGTTCTCCTTCCCCAGCCAGCCCAACAGCGGCGAGCGCTTCTTCGCCGGGCTGGGCGAGAGCTCCACCGGAGGCAGCGCCAGCCTCACCCTCCCCTTCTCCGACGTGCGCCTGAAGGCGGGCGGCATGGCGCAGATGTCCTTCCGGGACTTCTCCGCCCGCCGCTTCCGCTACCAGCTCACCGGCGAACCGGTGGACGCGTCCCTGCCTCCCGAGCAGCTCTTCGCCTCCGACAACCTGGGCGCTGGCATCCGCATGCGCGAGTCCACTCGCGGCGATGACGCCTATGACGCCTACCTCGGCATCTTCGCCGGCTTCGTCACGGCGGACTACAAGCCCGTGGAGCCGCTGCGCCTGGTGGGTGGCGTGCGCGTGGAGCACTCCCTGCAGCAGCTCACCGCTCACACCCCGTTCGACACCACCCCCACCGCGAACAACGACTCGAAGTACCTGGACGTGCTGCCGGCCCTCAACGCCATCTACGCGCTCAGCCCCGAGGTGAACCTGCGTGCTGGTTACAGCTACACGCTGGCCCGGCCCACCTTCCGCGAGCTCGCCCCGTTCATCTTCTTTGACTTCGTGCGCCGCCGGAACGTGTCCGGCAAGCCCGACCTGCTCGAGACGCGCATCCACAACATCGACGCCCGCGCGGAGTGGTTCGTGGGTGAGAACGAGGTGCTCGCCGCCAGCGCCTTCTACAAGCAGTTCGAGGACCCCATCGAGCGCATCATCCTCAACCCCCAGTCCGGTGACGTGGGCTTCGACAACGCGGACGGGGCGCGCAGCTACGGCGTGGAGTTGGAGGCGCGCGCATCGCTCGCCCGCATCTCTCCGGTCCTCTCCAACTTCCGCGCCGCCGCCAACCTCACCCTCATCCAGTCCAACATCATCCTCACGGACCCGGACAAGCTGGGCGCGCAGACCAACAGCAACCGGCCCATGCAGGGCCAGTCGCCCTACGTCATCAACCTCAACCTCGGCTACGACCGCCAGGAGAGCGGCACCGAGGTGGCCCTGCTCTACAACGTCTACGGCCCGCGCATCAGCGAGGTCGGCGTGCAGAAGCTGCCCGACGTCTACGAGAAGCCCTTCCACCGCGTGGACCTGGCCATCAGCCAGAAGCTGGGCAGCGGCATGCAGCTCAAGCTCACCGGCTCCAACCTCCTCAACTCCGCCGTTGTGCTGGATCAAGGCGGCATCACCGTCCTGAAGTACCGCCCCGGCATCGCCTTCTCCGCGTCGCTGGGCTGGACCCTCTAACACCCGCAGTCACAAGGAAGCATTCACATGAAGAGGTTCGCTCTTGGTCTGACGCTCGGAATGGCCCTGCTCGCTGGCTGCGGTGATCCGGTGGATCCGCCTCCCCCGCCGCCCCCGGAGGAGAAGCCCACGGGGGGCAACGTGGACGTCTCCGCCAACATCACCCAGGACACCACCTGGACGGCCAACAACGTCTACACCCTCAAGAACTACGTCTTCGTGGAGAGCGGCACGCTCACCATCGAGCCGGGCACCAAGATTCTCGGCGGGGAGACCAGCGCGCTCATCATCACCCGCAACGCGAAGCTGAACGCGGTGGGCACGGCGGAGAAGCCCATTGTCTTCACCAGCGCTCAGGCCGAGGGCGAGCGCTTCCCGGGTGACTGGGGCGGCGTGGTGCTGCTGGGCAAGGCCCGCATCAACGTCTCCGGCGGCCAGAACACCGTCGAGGGCTTCTTCTCCACCAGCGGCGATGAGCGCACGAAGTACGGTGGCGAGGACGACACCCACGACTGCGGCAAGCTGAAGTACGCCCGCATCGAGTTCGCCGGCTTCGAGCTGGCCGAGGACAACGAGCTCAACGGCCTGACCGTGGGCGCGTGCGGCACGAAGACGGAGATCGACTACGTCCAGGTGCACAAGGGCGCCGACGACGGCGTGGAGATGTTCGGCGGCACCGCCAACCTGAAGCACATCCTCATCAGCCAGCCGGACGACGACGGCCTGGACTATGACCTGGGCTACACCGGCAAGGTGCAGTTCCTCATCGTTCAGCAGAACAGCACGGTGGGTAACCGCGCCATCGAGGCCAGCGGCAACAAGTCCAGCAACACGGCCACCCCGCGCTCCGTGCCGGAGATCTGGAACGCCTCGTTCCTCGGCTCCAACCGTCCGGCGGCCACCACGGGCGTCAAGCAGGAGGGCCTGGTGTTCAATACCGGCGCGGGCGTGAAGCTGAACAACGCCATCGTCGCCTACTTCGCCGACAGGGCGGTGGACGTGGATGGCGCGGCCTCGGCGCAGCTCTCCGAGACCGGCGGCCTGTCCTTCAAGAACATCATCTTCTGGGACAACAAGGACGACACCAAGTCCATCGGCTACTCGGCCAACCCGGTGAAGGACGCCAGCGGCGCCACCACCAACGAGGACGCCACGCGCCTGAGCGACGGCTCCATCTACAAGGAGCCGGAGCAGATCCTCGCTGCGGGCAACAACAACCTGGTGGTGGACCCGAAGCTGGACGCCGCTATGGACGTGAAGGCGCCGAACTTCAAGCCGGCGGCCGAGTCCCCGGCGCTCATCGCCACCAGCGCCGCCACGCCTCCGGCGGACGGCTTCTTCGACACCAGCGCGACGTTCATCGGCGCGGTGGGTGGCCAGGACTGGACGGCCGGCTGGACGGCCTACCCCGAGAAGTAAGCGTCACCTGAGCAGTCGTCGGTATGCCGCTCCCGGGGCTGCCTCCCGAGGGCGGTCCATCGCCCGGAGGGACGTTCTTCTTACGGAGGGGGCTCCGGGAGAAGCCGTGCCTCCGGGCGGTGTCTTTTCCAGGGTGAGCACGGGGAGCCTAACCCTCATCCTGGACGACACGCTGACGGAACAGTTCCTTCGCCAGGAAGGGGCAGTGCTTGCGGAGGTGACGAAACGTCAGGTCTCCCTCCTTCCAGGCCAGGAAATAGCCCTCCCTGGCTCGAATGAACTCATCGTCGTTCAGGTCCAGTTGATCGATGGTTTTCTGAACCTGGGCACGCAGCGCCTCGGGCAACCCTTCACCCGGGATGACCTCGAGCGTGGAGAGTTCGAGCGCGAACCACTCGTCACGCACCTCGAACGGATCCAGCACATCCTCGAGGTCATTCTTGCGCGCGTTCATCCGCACGCAGGCGAGTCGGTAGTTGCTCCACTCATAGGCCAGCTCGCGCCGCTTCGACTTGGGGAGCAGATGGTCGACGGAGAGCGCCCCCGTGCCACGAGGGATGTGGAGGGAGGAATAGGCACAGACGCCGTTGTACGCCTGCCAGAGTTGCATCGCGCAGTGACGCCAGAGCGGCCGAAGCTCTCCGCCGGGTGAAGCCAGATCGAGTTGGCCCGGCTGGCGGACCTTCGCATCGAAGTCCGGGGGCTCGGGTTGGGGCTCGACGTGAATCAAGGTTCGATCCCCGCCGCCTCGGCACGCGCGAGCCAGCGTGGCCAGAACGGATCCGTATCCTTGAGGAGCCGATACAAATCGTTGTGGATCCGCTTCACTTCCTCGATGGGAAGGTGGGGATCCTTGAGTGCGGCCCTGGCACGGGTGATGGCCTCCTCGGCTTCGACGGAGCGAGGTTCCTTGAGGTCGAAGACCTCAGAGGTGAGCCACGCGTTGGCATCGCCCCGTGGCCGCCAGTCAGCCCTGGTGACGTTCACCTCCTTGCCCACGAGGTCGAACATGAAGAGCGCATCCTGGTCTGGATCGAAGAAGGGCTCCACCGAGGCGAGGACCAGGGGCGAGTGCGTCACGGCGAGCGCTTGGACATTCACCGCCGGGCGGATCTCGCGAACAACGGACAGCAGGGAAGGAAGAATGAGCCGTTGCCAGCGGGGATGGAGATGGGCCTCCACCTCATCAATGAGGAACACGATGTGATCGGCGGCCTTCTGCTGAAGCAACTCGGCGGCTCGCAGATGCTCGTCCCAGGCCCACACGAGGAGATAGGCGAGACCTACGATGCGCTGGATTCCAGCGGAGGCATGGGTGAGAGGAACGACGCCATAGGGCATATCCAGCGTCGGAATGTCCCGAGCGTCGTCGACTCCCAGGCGGGTAGGCTCGCCAGGCTTCAATGGCTCCCCCTCGTCCGGCGACAAAACCGCCAGAACCCTGCACAAGCGGTCGAAGGACTCCGAGCGCTTCAGCTGCCAGTAGACCCAATCCCGAATGAGCCCGTTGCACAGGACACGCCCGTTCTCCACCAGGCCGTTCCAGAGCGACTCCTGTGAAAAGTCGTAGAACCTTGGACGGCCCGCCCCCTCACGCGAACGCATGAGTGCATTTCGAATGGGATCCCACACCCGGAATCCACCATCGATGCGTGCGTAGAGGGAGAGTCCCGAGTTCGGTTTCCAGGCGAAGTATTCATCGCCCTTGATGCGCTGATCCCAGAGAACAGCACGCTCGAATTCGACCGACTCCCCCTCGGCCGTCAGGATCGAGGCGGAAGCCTTCCCTTGCCGACCCGGTCTGGGCAACGCAGGAACAGGATCCCCGTTCTGGGTCAGCGCCCACCAGGCCAACTCGAGGATGAAACTCTTCCCCAGGCCATTGTCGCCGGTCAGCAGATTCAGGCGCGGCCCGAACGAGAACGAAAGTCGAGGGCTCGGTCCCACTTCCTCCAGCTTCAGCTCACTGAGCATCCGAGTTCCTTCCTCCTCGCGAGGCCAGCAAGCGACTCCTCTTATGTGACATCCCTCGCCTCCATCAAAAATAAAGTCGGCCTGGAGTTCCAGAGGAGTTCCAGGCCGAACGGAAGCGGCGCACTCGGAAGCCAGGGGCTCAGGCCGCCGCGGGGCGGGCGGCCACGGGCACCTCGGCCGGCTCGGTGGCAGCGGCGAGGGCCTCGGGCGAGCTGCCATCAGCGAACAGCGGGGCACTCGGGCGGGACTTCGGCGGACGGCCCCGGCGGCGCGGCGCGGACTCCTCGTTCTGCGCGGCCTCGGCGGCCACAGCGCCCTCCGGACGCGCGCCCTTGCGCGCCGCCTTCGGCAGGCTGATGGCCTCCAGCTTCGTGCTCAGCGCCTCGTCCTCCTCGGCGAACACGCGCGCATACGACAGCGCCCGCTGCCCCTTCTGCAGCAACGCCTCCTGGCTCTCTCCCAGCGCCTGGCGCGCCGCCTCAAGCGCCGCCTGCGCCTTCGCCACCGCCTCGGCCTGCGCCCTCACCCGGCTCGCCGCCTCCTCCAACACCTCCGCGTCCACGTCCGGGAACTTCACCTCGGACAACTCCGTGGAGAACACCTCGAGCAGCGCCCGCATCGCGGGCGAGATGGGATCATTTTCCGTCGCGTCGAACATGGGCAGGGACTCCCCTCCAGCGTGCAGCGTGGGGCCCCCATGTGCACAGATGTTCAGTGCCTTTTCAAGGGGGTCCGCCCCGAGGCCGATTTATCGGCCCCGCGCCGCTTTTCCGCCTCGTCCCGCCAGCGACGCGGGGCAGAGATGACTCCCCACATGTGGGCGGGGGACCCTACATTTGCGGTCTCATGAGGCCGGCGGCGGAGCAGTAGACTTGGGGGCATGAGCCCCGAGACCCTGGAGTTGTTGGCGGACGCGTCGCAGTACGCCGCGGTGTGCTTCATTGGCGCCTTCATCGGCATTGGAGAGCTCATCTCCCGGTACAAGGACGACCCCTTCCGGGCCATCGCCAACCCGCACGCCTTCACCTACACGCTGGTCAACGTGCTCGCGGCGGCCATGGCGCTGCTAGCGCTCAGGACCATGCCCTGGAGCATCGGCATCACCCAGAACATGGTGGGGCTGGCGCCCACGGCGAACGAGGGAGGCGTGGCGGCGCAGCGGATCGGCCAGACGCTGCTCGCCGGCTTCGGAGCCATGGGCATCCTCCGCTCCTCGGCGTTCATGGTGCGCTCTGGAGATCAGGACGTTGCTATTGGACCCAGCGCGCTGCTGCAGGTCATCCTCTCCGCCACCGACAGAGCCGTGGACCGGGCCCGCGCCAAGGTGCGCGCGGAGCTGGTGGCCAAGACGATGCAGACCGTCTCCTTCGCGCAGATTCACGAGGCCCTGCCAGTGCTCGCCTTCTCGATGATGCAGAACCTGAGCGCCAGCGAGAAGGAGGACTTCGCGCAGGAGCTCTCGCAGATCCGCCAATCCACCATCGACGACAAGGCGAAGAGCATCTGCCTGGGGCTGTCGCTCAGCAACCTCGTGGGCCAGGACGTGCTGGACGCCGCGGTGGAGGCGCTGCGCAACACCGTCGTCGCGGGGGGAAACCCGGAGAAGCTCGCTCACACCCCAACCCCGCCCGCGGTACGTCAGGAGGCGGGGACACCTCCCAGCGTGTCGAAGTAGGCCCGCTCGCTCAGTCCACGCGCACCAGCGACACGGTGCGCACACTCTGGGCCGGAGGATCCACCTCCACCGCGAGGAAGTGCCGTCCCACGCCGTCGAACTGCTCGGGGATGGCCCCGCCGCCTCCCGAGATGAACGCCGGAATCCCCGCGTTGGAGAACACGTAGTACGAGTGCACGTGGCCGTAGAGCGTGAGGTCCAACCGCGCACGCGCCAGCTTCGCCAGCAGGGACGCCGCCTCGTTGCGGCTCGCGAAGGCGCCGTTGCGCACGCCAATGGGGTCCACCAACGGGATGTGCGTGCCCAGGATGTGCACCGAGTCCCGCCCTGCCTCCAACCACCGGTCCAGCTCCACCTCCGCCCTCGGGTCCAACGAGCCGTTGCCCGAGTCGATCATCGTGAAGTGCGCGCCCTGGAAGGTGAAGTGCAGGTTGCCCCGGCCGAAGTACTCGTGGAAGCGAGGATCCGGGTTGAGCAGCTCGTGGTTGCCCAGCGTGGCGAACAGCGGGATGCGCGACTCCTGCAGGCGGGACTGGAACTCCTCCAGTTGCTCAATGGTGCCCCGCTGCGTCAGGTCTCCCGAGAAGAAGATGAAGCGCAGCGTGGGGTCCGCGTTGATGCGCTGGTAGATGTCACCCACCCGAGGCAGCGCCTCCTGCACGTCCGCCAGCGCCGCGAAGCGGAAGGGCCTCGGCTGATCCCACAGCGGGGGCGCCACCGTCAGCCGCGCCTCCGCGCCCGCCGGAAGCCGCACCTGCCACCGCTTCACCGTGGGCAGCGGTCCGGGCAGAGCGTCCACCAGCAGCGGCTCGTCGCCGACCTTCACCGTGAGCTCCGCGTCCGGCATGGCGTTGCGCACCACCACCGTCCACGTCTCATTGGCCCCGGCCGAGGACACCGCGCGCACGTGGAAGGCCGGCGCCGAGCCCCACAGCGTCAGCGTGCCCGCCTCCACCTGGCGCACCACCGCCAGCCCGTCCTCCACCGTGAAGGCCACGCCGCTGGCCTCCACGCGCCCTACCTCCAGATCCTTCAACGCGCGCTCCTCGGCGGGCCGCATGCTGCAACCCCCGGCCACCAGCGCGAGCGCGACGGCCACCCGGCGAACGTTCCTCACGGCTCACCTCCCAACGCGTAGACGAGTGACAGCCGGCCCACCACGGCCGAGCCCACCTGCATGTCCGCGGACACGCCCCAGCGCTCGGTGAGGAGCATGCGTCCGCGCAACCCGAGGAACCCCGGCACGCCGCCCCCCGCCTTGATGCCACCCGGGAAGTCGTCCTTGCGGTGGTCGTAGTAGAGGAGCGCCTCGCCCCGGAAGGGCCCGCCGCTCCCCAGGTACACGCCATAGCCCATGGTGAAGAGGAGCTGCTCGAAGAGGATGTCGTCCACCGGGCCCGTGTAGTCGTAGCGCTGCATGGCGAAGCCCACGCCCATCTCCGCGAAGGAGCCGGCCATCCTCGGGCTGAAGCGCGCCATGTCGTAGCGGCCCCGCAGGAAGAGCTCGCCGCCGCCCAGGGCGAAGTCCTCAGTAGGGTAGCGGTGCACGAGCGCCGCGGCCTCCAGGTCCAGCGCCGTGCCGTCCCCACCGCCGCGCGCGGCCTCGGGCGCCCCCATCAGCCGGTACGCCCCGCCCACGCGCACGCGCAGGTTGCCATCGTCCGGCGACAGCCTCGCTCCGGCCTCCAGGCGCACACGCTCCAGCCGCGCCAGCGCACCCACCGAGACGAAGTGTCGGTACTCGAAGATCGGATCCACCACGTGTTGGTAGCCCACCTCCAGCTCCACGGGGGGCAGGCGCTGAGGCACCAGGCCGGGCGGAAACGCGGGCGACAGCGCCGCATAGAGGTTGGACAGCGTGGAGATGGAGAAGAGGCCCACCCCCGCCAGCGTCACCGCGTACAGCGGGCCGATGATGCGGCGCGAGGCTCCAGACAGCGCGATCGGCACCCCGCCCACGGCCAACAGCCCGAGGCCCGAGCCCTCCAGGAGGAAGAGCCGCTTCGCCGTCCCAGTATCCCCTGCCACGAGCGGCCCCAGCCCGTGCAGCAGCAGGCCGGGCACCACCGACACGGCCGTGGGCAGCACCGCGAAGGGCGGCCGTGACACAAACGTGACCTCGGACGCCGGAGCGAGCCCCCCGCCGGCCACCACCGGTGCGGGCACGGGCTCCAAGGCCCCGGGGCCCGCCACAACGGGCGCATCCCCGGGCCCCACCGCCGAAACCTCGGACGTCTGGGCCCTTACCGCAAAGGGCAGCACCACCAGGGCGAGCACCACCAACTGTCGCACCATCGTTCCACCCCTCTTCTTCACGGGTGATCCACCCATTCCGCCCTACTCGGACCCCCACCGGCACGGGTGATCCGCCCCATTCCGCCCTACTCGGACTCCTACCGGACTGGATTCCAGGATAGAACGTTCCCTGGTGGATTCGCATACCCTCCCGCCCAGGTAGGTACAAAGGCCACCCGCGCCCCTCCTTCGGGACTTTTGGATGAAGCGGGGTATGCTCCGCTTCTCGTCCTCTTCAACAACGCGACCCGCATCGTGGCCCCCAACGAAGCCCGGGAGTTTGGCAAATACGAACTGGTCTCGAAGCTCGCCGCGGGCGGGATGGCCGTCACCTATCGCGCGAGGATGAAGGGCGCAGCGGGGGTGACCAAGCCGGTGGTCATCAAGCAGATCCTCCCCCACTTCGCTGACGAGCCCGACTTCGTCGAGATGTTCGTCAGCGAGGCGCGCGTGGCCGCGGGCCTCACCCACGGCAACATCGCGCAGGTCTTCGACTTTGGAGAGATCGACGGTCAGTACTTCCTGGCCATGGAGTTCGTGCACGGCCAGCCCCTGTCCAAGCTGATACGCCGGGCCCAACGCGCGGGCATGCCGTGCATCCCGCTGCCCCTGGCGCTCTTCATCACCACGCAGATCTGCGACGGGCTGGACTACGCGCACCGGCACGTGGGCGAGGACGGAGAGACGATGGGGCTCGTCCACCGCGACGTGTCCCCGGACAACGTGCTCATCTCCTACGAGGGCCAGGTCAAGGTCATCGACTTCGGCATCGCCAAGGCCACGAGCGTCGTGGAGTCGCGCACCTCGCCTGGCACGCTCAAGGGCAAGTACCCGTACTTCTCCACGGAGCAGGCCCGGGGCGAGCAGGACGTGGACGCGCGCTCGGACATCTTCGCCGTCGGCGTGGTGCTCTACGAGATGCTGTGCGGCCGGCGCCCCTACGAGGGCGAGCTCGCGGCCGTGCTGCCGCGCATCCTCGCGGGCGATTACCCGCCGCCCTCCTCGTACAACCCCGCCATCAGCCCCGAGCTGGAAGCGGTGATGGCCACCGCCATGGCGCTGGACCGGGAGGAGCGCTACCCCACCGCGCAGGCCTTCTCCGAGGCGCTGCGCGAGCAGCTCTACTCGGCCTATCCCCGCTTCTCGCCCGCGATGCTGTCGCAGTTCCTGGGCCACCTCTTCAGCGAGGATCTCGCCGCCGAGGGGCGTCGGGTGGAGGTAACCCCCGCCTTCCTGGAGCAGCTCGCCGCGTGGCAGACGCAACCCACGCAGGTGGACGCGGGCGGCCGCTCCAGCTCCGGCGTGCGCAGCGTGCCGCAGCGGCCCGGCAGCGACGATGGCCGGACCGCGAGCAGCCTGAGCGTCCGCACCACCCCGGCCCGGCCCTCCACCAATGGAGCCAGCGGACGGCCCCCGAGCAATGGCAGCGGGCGCACCATCAGCACGGCCACCGGGCGCCGCCTGCCGTCGAACACACGCGCGCAGGCTCCCGCCACCGCGGCCCCACCGGAGCTGAAGAACGAGCCCACCACGTCCGTGTCGGGGCCCGCGACCGCCGTCGATGACGCGCACGACACCCCCGTCGAGGTGCCGGCCGTCACCAACACGGACGTGCCGGATCACCTGCGAGCCCTGCGCCAGACGCAAACCCGGGAGGAGCAGGAGCGCGCGGAGCGGCGCCAGCGGTTGGTGATGCTCATCAGCGTGCCCCTCTTCGGGCTCGCGCTGGTGCTGGGGGGCCTGCACTACGCCTTCTCCGGCAAGAACGAGGGACTCCCCACGGGCTCGCTGTGGATCACCTCCGTGCCCGAAGGCGCCACGGTGAAGCTCAACGGCAAGGACGTGTCCGGCACCACGCCGCTCTTCATCAACGTCCCCCTGGGTCAGGCCAACACTGTCGTGCTCACCCTGCCGGGCTACCGGCCGTGGTCGAAGCGCTTCACCACCACCGCGGAAACCAACCCCCCTCTGCGCGCGGAGCTCGAGCGCCTCGAGCCGGAGCCGACTGCCCCCCCGACGACGCCCCCACCGGCAATCACCGCGGCGCAACCCGAGCCCGCGGCGGAGGAGAAGACAACCCCCGAGCCGGCGCCGGACACCAGGTTCATCGCGGTGGACTACCCCACGCGGGTGTTCGTCCTGCGCCCCAAGTACAACGCGTTCCCGCTGAGCCTGTACGCCACCGCGTCCATCGAGCTCGCCCCCGGCTCGAGCTACTCCGTCAGCACGGAGGGCGGCGCCTCGCTCTCCAAGGGGCGGGGGGGCGCGACTTCCACGCTGGCCTACTACCTCGAGGGGGACAACCTCTCCGCGGACGAGTCCTTCGGGCTGATCGGCCCAGCGGCTCGCACCTTCAAGGGCGTGCGCCGCATGCACGTCTTCCTGCTGGACGACACCCTGGAGGACAACAGCGGCACGGTGCGGGTGCACCTGCGCCAGTCCAAGTGGGTGGCCCCTCGCAGCCTCACCTTCGACGCTACCCGGGATGCGCTGGTGCTCCAGCCCCACCACCAGCTGACGCTGCGCGGGCTCAACCCGGACGCCACCTACCTGCTCACCGTGCGCGACGACTTCGCGGAGCTGCAAGCGGGCCCTAACGGCCGTACAGGTCGGGTGCTGTGCGCCGAGAGCAGCCAGAAGTCCGCCCGGCGCAACCACCGGCTGTTGGAGGTGGGCAAGCGCTACCAGCTGACAGGCGCGGACACGCTGCGCTGCACCTTCCCGGACAACCGTGTGGAGGACAACGTTGGTGCGTTCGAGGTGGACATCGTGGATGTCACGTCCATGTCTCGGCGGGAGCGCACCGCGGCCCTGCGCGGATCATCCCGTTGACCAACAAATACCTTCAGGTTAGGTAGGGGGTGCGGACGATCAGGCGCCAGCAGCCTCTCTCGTCCAACCCTTTGGAACTCCCCAGCCGGGCGACCACCGCTTCTCTTCGCATCTCGGAGGCGATGTGTACCCTCTATGTCGTAGGGACCCACACAGGGTCGACTTTGGGGATGACAACAAGTTCCTTCCGTAAGGGCTCATGGGGGCCGCAGCAGTTCCGCGGCCCGGCTCAACAAGGCTGGGAAAGGCACGTGGGCGCGGAGCCGCTATCGGCACCGGGCCCACGGGTCTTTTGCGGGTCTGCTCACAGCTCCAGGACGGCGCGGTAGCGCACCTCGTTGCGAGCGACACGGCCGATCGCCGTGTTGATGTCCTTCAGGGGGAAGGTCTCCGTGCGGGCGCGGATGCCGTTGCGGGCCGCCACCTCGAGCATCTCTCGGATGTCGCTCGGGCTGCCGGTGTTGCTGCCGCTCACCTTCTTGTTCCCAAAGATGAGAGGGAGGGCAGGCAGCATCAGGGGCGAGGGCGGAATACCCACGAAGCACAGGGTGCCGCGCGGGCGCAGGGTGGCCACGTAGTCCAGCCACGGCAGATCCGCCGTCACGGTGGAGAGGAGGAAGTCGAAGGAGCCACGCACCGCGCCCAGGGCCGACGGCTCGCGGGCGGCGATGAAGCGTTGAGCGCCCAGGGCGCGCGCCTCGGTCTCCTTGTCCGGCGAGGTGGAGAAGGCCGTCACCTCGGCCCCCATGGCGCGAGCGAACTGCACGGCGAGGTGGCCCAGGCCGCCCACGCCGATGATGCCCACGCGGGAGTGCGCGCCAATGCCGGCCTCGCGCAGCGGCGAGTAGACGGTGATGCCGGCGCACAGCAGCGGCGCGGCGTCGCGCGAGGGCAGGGCCTCGGGGATGGGGAGAGCGAAGCGGGCATTCACGCGGATGCGGTCCGCGAAGCCGCCGGGGCCCGGGATGCAGGTGGGCTGCTGCAGGGCACAGAGGTTCTCCTCGCCCCGCTCACACCACTCACAGGTGCCGCAGCTGCCGCACTGCCCGCCCACGCCCACGCGCTGGCCCGGCGTCAGGCCCCGCACCGCCGAGCCCACCTGCGCCACGGTGCCGATGATCTCGTGGCCCGCCACCAGCGGGAACTGGCTCATCTTCCAGTCGTCGTTCAGCAGGTGCAGATCGCTGTGGCAGATGCCGCAGTGGGAGATGGCGATCTCCACGTCACCGGGGCCCAGCGGCCTGGCCTCGAAGGAGTAAGGCTCGAGCGGCTTGCCCGCGGCGGGGGCGGCGTAACCATGGAAGGTGGACATGAGTGCTCCTCAGCAGGGTTCTCCGCGTCACAAACGCGGAGGTCGGGAGCCCCATGCTACCGGGCTCCCACCACCCCAGGGGAGTCACCCCCCCTCGGCACTCATGCCACCTGACGTCAGAATTCCACTCAGATGTCGAGGTTCTGCACGTCCAGTGCGTTGCGCTCGATGAATTCGCGCCGCGGCTCGACGGCCTCGCCCATGAGCAGCGAGAAGATCTCATCGCTCTCCACGGCGTCCTCGATGCGCACCTGCAGCAGCGTGCGGGTGACCGGGTTCATCGTGGTCTCCCAGAGCTGCTCCGGGTTCATCTCGCCCAGACCCTTGTAGCGCTGCAGGCCTAGCCCCTTCTGCGCGTCCTTGCGCACCGCGGCCAGCACCTCCTGCACCGACAGCGCCGTCACATCCCCATCGCCCACCTTCACCGTGTACGGCGCCTTGCCCAGCGCGCCGAACACGTCGCGCAGGCCCACCAGCTCCAGGTACTCGGGCGACGACAGGAAGCCGTGGTCGAACACCGTCTGGCGCAGGCCGCCGTTGATGTCCGTCTTCACCACCAGCTTGCGCGTGTGGTGCTCCGGGTCCTCCGGGAAGGAGACGTCGAAGCGGCCCAGCGTGTCCGGCATGCGCGCCTTCAGGTAGGCCGTCATCTTCTCCACCTGCTCGCGCAGCACGGCCTCGTCGCTCAGCGAGCCCGCGTTCACGTCGCACGCCTGCACCAGCGCGTCCACCACGCGTGCATCCCGCCGCGCCGCCAGCTTCTCCAGGCGCTCCTCGTACGTAATCACCTTCTCCAGGAGCGAGCGCAGCTCCGAGCCGCCGATCTCCCCACCCGGAATCACCACGCGCGAGTGCTCGGACGCGGTCCGCAGCAGGTAGTCGTTCAGCCCCCGCTCGTCCTTCACGTACATGTCCTTCTTGTTGCGCGTGACTTTGTAGAGCGGCGGCTGCGCGATGTAGAGGTAGCCCTTCTGGATGAGCTCCGGCATCTGCCGGTAGAAGAACGTCAGCAGCAGCGTGCGGATGTGGCTGCCGTCGACGTCGGCGTCCGTCATCAGGATGATGCGGTGGTAGCGCGCCTTCTCCGGATCGTAATCCTCGCGGCCGATGCCCGTGCCCAGCGCCGTAATCAACGTCACGATTTCAGCGCTCGTGAGCATCTTCTCGAAGCGCGCCTTCTCGACGTTCAGAATCTTACCGCGCAGCGGGAGGATGGCCTGGTTGCGCCGATCGCGGCCCTGCTTGGCGGAGCCACCTGCGGAGTCACCCTCGACGATGTAGAGCTCGCTCTCGCTGGGGTCTCGGCTCTGGCAGTCGGCGAGCTTGCCCGGTAGCGAGCCGCCGTCCAGCACGCCCTTGCGCCGCACCGTCTCACGCGCCTTGCGCGCGGCGATGCGGGCCCGCGTGGCATCGCCAATCTTGGCGACGATCTTCTTGCTGACGACCGGGTTCTCCTCGAGGAAGGTGGCGAGCTGATCATTCACCATCTGCTCGACCAGGCCCTTCACCTCGCTGTTGCCCAGCTTCGTCTTCGTCTGTCCCTCGAACTGGGGGTTGGAGAGCTTCACGGAGATGACGGCGGCCAGACCCTCGCGCGCGTCCTCGCCCGTGGGCGTCTCCTTCAGGTCCTTCCACTGCCCGCTCTTCTCGGCGTAGCTGTTGAGCGTGCGCGTGAGCGCGGCCTTGAAGCCAGACAGGTGGCTGCCACCCTCGTGCGTGTTGATGTTGTTGGCGAAGGTGAAGATGCGCTCGTCGTAGCCATCGTTCCACTGCAGGGCGATCTCCAGCGACACGCCCTCCTTCTCCGTGCGGAAGTGGATGGGCTTGTCGTTGAGCGCCTGCTTCGCCTTGTTGATGTACTCGACGAAGGAGACGATGCCGCCGTCGAACTTGAAGTCGTGCTCCTTGCCGATGCGCATGTCACGGATGACGATGCGCAGGCCGGCGTTGAGGAACGCGAGCTCGCGCATGCGCTGGCTGAGCGTGTCGAAGTTGAAGTCCACCGTCTCCATGACGGTCGGGTCCGGCTTGAACCAGATGAGCGTGCCGCGCTTGTCCGTCTCGCCCACGAGGGCCGGCGGGCCATTGGACACGCCGCGCGCGTACGACTGCTCGTACACCTTGCCGGTGCGCTGCACGCGGACCTTGAACCACTCGGACAGGAAGTTGACGCAGGTGACGCCCACGCCGTGCAGGCCGCCGGACACCTTGTAGGCGCCGTTGCCGAACTTGCTGCCGGCGTGCAGCTCCGTCAGCACCACCTCCAGCGTGTCCTTGCCCTTGAACTTGGGGTCCGGGTGCGGACCCACGGGAATGCCACGGCCGTTGTCCTGCACGGAGAGCGAGCCATCCACGTGGATGACCACCTCGATGTCCGTGCAGTGGCCCGCCAGGGCCTCATCGACCGAGTTGTCCACCACCTCGTAGACGAGCTTGTGCAGCCCGTACGTCATGGTGTCGCCGATGTACATGCCCGGACGCTTGCGAACGGCCTCCAGGCCCTCCAACTTCGTGATGGCACCGGTGTCGTAATCCACAGGCGACGGCGCCGCGGCGGCGCCGGTGGCGGGGATGTTTTCCATGCGCGAAAAGTCCTTGAAAAACGCTACGCGGGGAACCGGTTGTGCCTACCACTTCGAGGCACCCCGGACAAGATTGATGAGAACACGCAAGGCAGCGAAAAGATTCACGAAATGCCTCGCGCGACGCTATGCGTCATAACGCGGGGCGGGCTTCCTTTCTTCCAGGGCGCTCGCCAGCTCGCTGAACACCGTCCGCGAGGGAAAAAGATGCCGTGTCACGAGCACTCGGCCGCCCTCGTCCAGGAAGATGCCGAGCAGCTCTCCCTTGGCCCCGAGTCGGCGCACCGACTCGATCTGCCCCCAGGCCAACTGGAGCTGACTGCCCGTGAAGGGGCGAGCCAATTGAACACCCCGGGTGCTCAGGGTGATGCCCCAGCCAGGGCGCGGACGCAGCCGGTGCCAGGCGAAGACGAAGACGAGCATCAGCCCTCCCGTGATGCCTGCTCGGGCCATGGCCAGAGGGGTGTTACCAGCCGCCCGGGCATCCGCCAGCGCCCAGGCACTGAGGATGGCAAGCGTGCACGCGCCCACGAAGAGGGCTCGGCGCGTCGGACGGGGATCGAAGGCGAAGAAGCGGGGCTCCATGCGAGCGCTTGCACCCTAACCTCATAGAGGGCCCATCGGGGATTTTCCTGCCAGCGGCTGTCCACCCGCGAGCGCATGGAAGCGCCTACCCTGGCGCTCATGACGGACGCTGAACTCAATGCGCGCTTGCGTGCCAACCTCCTGGGCTATCGGCTGCTCCAAGCGAGGACAGGTCCGTTGCGGCTGCTGGAGTTGCCTGGGGTGTGGGCCTTTGCCCTGCCTGGGTACGAGCACAGCCTCTTCCACCACCAGGTGCTGTACGAGGAGGCCCGGGCACTCGCCAGAGCCCTCGCGTCCCTGGAGGCGTGGTACCGCGAGCAGGGGGTGCGCAGCTGGCGCGTACTCGTGCAACCGGGAGACGTGGCCGCGGAGGCCCTGCTGGCCCGGGCAGGACACCGGCTCGAGGATGAGTTCCCGGGGATGGGCCTCCCCCTGGCGCACACGCCGCCCCACCTGCCTCTGGGCACCACCCTGGAGCACCCGGAGCGGCTGGACGAGGTGCTGGCGCTCAACGCGCTCTTCTACGGCGGCGCGGGCGTCGTCCACATCGAGCCGTGGCGCACCCGGCCGCCTCCCGAAATACACGCCGTGCTGATCCGCGAGGCCGGCCGGGCCCTCGCCGGGGGCCTCTGCTTCGAACAGGGCGACACCGCGGGCATCTACCTGGTGGCCACCCACCCCGACGCGCACCGCCGGGGGCTGGGCGCCCTGGTGATGAGAGGCCTGCACGCGGACGCGCACGCCCGGGGCTGCACCGTCGCCGTCCTCCAGGCCACGGACATGGGGCATGGCCTGTACCAGCAGCTCGGTTACCGGGACCTGGGCGCGTGGAGGAACTGGGTGCGCCGCATCGACTGAGGGCTCACTCGCGCAGCAGGTGCTGGCCCACCGTCTCCACCAACACCTCCACGTCCACGGGCTTGCGCAGGTAGGCACACGCGCCCACCTCGGCGGCCACGACGGCGTTGCTGGCCGAGGCGGAGAAGATGACCACGGGGATGTGCTTCCACTCGGGCACCGCGTGCATCTCCTGGGCGAAGCCGTGGCCGTCCAGCACCGGCATCATCATGTCCAGCAGCACCAGGCCAGGCAGCGGCCGCGTGCGCGCGAGCACCTCCAGCGCCTCACGGCCATTGCAGGCGCCCAGCACGGTGAAGCCCGCGTCGCGCAGCACCTCCTCGAGCGCCTCGCGCAGGTCCGTGTCGTCATCCACCACCAGCAAGGGGCGTGTCATGCGGGCTCCATGGGCAACTCCAGGGTGAAGCGGGCTCCGCCGCCCGGGCGCGACTCGGCCCACACGCGGCCTCCGTGCGCCTCAGCGGCCCGGCGCGCCAGGTACAGCCCCAACCCCAACCCTCCATACGAGCGCGAGGATACCGCCCGTCCGAAGCGCTCGAAGATGCGCTCGAGCTGGTCCTCGGGAATGCCAATACCCCGGTCCTCCACCACCAGGCGCGTCACCTTCCCGTCCGAGGTCACCCGCACCTCCACGGGCTGGCGCGGGCCGAACTTGAGGGCGTTGGCCACCAGCCCGGACACCACCTGCTCCACCCGCATTCGGTCCCACTGCCCCACCAGCCCCCGAGGGACGTCCCACTTCAGCGCGCACCCCACGGCCTGGGCCTCGGCCTCGAAGCGCTCCAACACCTCACCGACCAGCTCCCCCAGGTCCACCCGCTCCAGGGCCAGGGGCAGCTCGCCGGTGGACAGACGCGACACGTCCAGCAGCGTCTCCACCAGCGTGCCCAGGCGCCGCACCTGGCGCAGGCCCCGCTCCAGCCGCTCCGCCAGGTCCCCCGAGGACTCGCGCCGCGCCCGCTGCACGAGCGTGCCCAGCTGCAACCCCAGCGTGGTGAGCGGGGTGCGCAGCTCGTGGGCGGCCACGGCGAGGAACTCGTCCCGCAGGCGGATGGCCTCCTGGGACTCGCGGTAGAGGCGTGCGTTCTCCAGTGCCAGGGCAGAGCGGCGCGCCAGCTCCAGGGCCACGGACAGGTCCGATTGAGAGAAGCGCGGCCGGCCCTCCGAAGCGCCCAGCGTCATCACGCCCAGGTTCACCGTGCGTCCCCGCAGGGGCACGTGGATGACGGAGCGCAACCCCAGGCTCAGCAGATAGCGCAGGTGCTCCGGGGAGCGCGCCAGTACCTCTAATCGGGACGAGGGCACGTCCGTCAGCAATTGCGGCTCGCCGCTGCGCCACACCCCCGCGGGGCCCGTGGCCGCGCTCGGATCCACGGGGAAGCGCCGAGCCATCTCGAAAGCGCGCGCCACCTGCGCCGGCTCCTCGTGCTCCAGCGCCGCCATTCGGAGCGTCTTCCCGTCATCGGAGTAGTAGAGGGTACACCAGGAGGCCAGCTCCGGCACCGCCAGGCGTACCACCTGCTCCAGCGTCGCCTGGAGCTCCAACGAGCCCGCCAGCCTCTCGCTGGCGCGCGACAGCAGCGCCCTGTCTCGCTCGGCCCGGGCGCGCTCCTGACGGATGCGGGCCTCCCCCAGCTCGCGCGACACGGCGGCCGGCAACCGGGTGAGGAGCGACTTGGGGAAGTAGTCGCGCGCCCCGGCCTTCATCACCTCCACGCCTTCCCACTCGCCCACGCTGCCGGAGACGACGATGAAGGGGATGTCCAGGCCGCTGTCGTGCACCACGCGCAGCGCCGAGGGGGCGTCGAAGCCGGGCATGCAGTAGTCGGAGAGGATGACGTCCCAAGGCTGCTGCCTCAACGCCGCGCGCAGCTCCTCGGCCGTCTGCACCCGCTCGCAATGCACCGCGAAGCCGCCCCGGCGCAGCTCACGCTCCACCAACACCACGTCATCCGGGTTGTCCTCTACCGCCAGGACGCGCAAAGGCGTCGTCATCCATGCACCCCCGACTCCGGTGCGCGGTTGAGCGCCAGCCAGTAGAGGCCGAGCTGACGCGCCGCCTCGACGAACTCGGTGTAGCTCACCGGCTTGCGCACGTAGCTGTTACAACCGTGGCTGTAGCTCTCCACCAGGTCCTTCTCCTCGTCCGAGGAGGTGAGGATGACCACGGGAAGGAAGCGGGTGCGCACGTCGGCGCGGATCTGCCGCAGCACCTCGTGCCCGTTCAGGCGCGGCAGCTTGAGGTCCAACAACACCAGGGAGGGCAGCGGCACGCTGGCCCTGTGCGCATGCGCACCCCGTGCGAAGAGGTAGTCGAGCGCCTCCACACCATCCTCCACCACGTCCAGCGGTTGGGTGAAGCCCGCGCGCTGAAAGGCACGCCGGGTGAGGTCCACGTCGTCCGGGTTGTCCTCCACAAGGAGGATGGAACGTTGGCTGCTCATGGGAGCGACTCCTGGAGGGTAAAACGAAAGGTAGTCCCCTGGCCCGGAGTGGACAGGGCCTCGATGAGCCCTCCGTGCCGATGGACGATGCGCTGCACCGTGGCCAGGCCAATGCCCGTGCCCGGGAACTCGGTGGACTTGTGCAGCCGCTGGAAGGGGCTGAAGAGCTTGCTCGCGTACGCCATGTCGAACCCCACTCCGTTGTCGCGCACAGCGTAGTGAGTCACCCCGTCGGCCGTCTCCGCGAAGAACTCGATGTGGGCATCCGAGCGCTTGCTGGTGAACTTCCAGGCATTGCCCAGGAGGTTCTCCATGACCACCCGGAGCAGCCGCGAGTCCCCCCGCGCGGTGAGGCCAGGCTGGAGGGAGAACGTCACGTCGCGACTGGGCTCGCGCTGGCGCAGCTCCTGGACCACGGACCCTGCGATTGCACTGAGGTCCACCGGCTCGGTCTTGAGCTCGGCGCGGGTGACGCGGGAGAGCTTCAACAGGTCATCGATGAGCTGGCCCATGCGCGTGGTGGCCCCCTGCAGGCGCGTGAGCAGTTGGAGGCCGTCGGATGACAAGCGCTCGCCCTCGTCCTCGCGAATCGCCTGGGCGAAGCCGTCGATGGCGCGCAGGGGGGCGCGCAGGTCATGGGAGACGGAATAGCTGAAGGACTCCAGCTCCTGGTTGGCGGTGGTGAGCTCGGCGGTGCGCAGGGCGACGCGGGCCTCCAATCGGGCCTCGCTGGCGCGCAGCGCGTCCGCCTGGGCACGCACCTGGACGAGGCTGGAGCCATAATCCTGCGCCAGAGTGAGCAGCTGGCGCCGGCTGAACCACGCCAGCAGCACGCCCACGACGAGCGTCCAGAGCACGCCGACGATGAAGGTGACCCGGCCCGCCCGCTCGGCCTCGAACCCCCGGACACTGGCGCGCTGGCGCTCCTCGTCGGCGATGGTGTCCAGGGTCATCCGGATGGCATCCATCCGGGACTTGCCAGCACCCGAGCGCACCAGGGCCAACCACTCGCCCTTCTGGTGGAAGAGGGAGAGCTGCTCCGCGGCCACCCGCTCCCAGTCCCGCCAGCGCTCGCGCAGCTCCCTCATCCAGCTCCCTTGCATGGGCTCGTCCGACAGGCCGTGCTCCAGATCCTCGAGCGACCGGGGCAACTGTTGTCCGGCCGCCTGGTAGGGTTCCAAGAAGGCGGGGTCACCCGTGAGGAGATAGCCACGCATGCCGGTCTCCCGATCGATGAACAGCTGACGCACGCGCTCCACCCGGGTGAGGGTCTCCTGTGAGCGCCGCGCCTCCTCCTGGGTCTTGACCAGGTTGCCCACCACCCCAAGTAGGACGACCGCGAGCATGAGCAACAGCGTCAACGGCAGCAGGATGGCGCGCAGCAGCAGGCGGCGAAAGCGACGAGGGTCGGTCGGAGGAACCGCATGGGCGAGAGTGGAAGACACGTCCCCTCAAAGGTTGGGGCCGGCAGGAGTCCCTTCAACCCGTTCCATACTCCCCGGAGACGAACAGGGGTCGGTGGCTTGCCTGGAATGGGACAGAAGGAGCCTCAGGCGCTCACCAGGCGGTGGAACGTAACGCCGTCCAGGCCCAGCCGTTCGCAGGCCTCGACGAAGCGCTCGGTACAGACAATCGCGGTGGAGAAGTCCTCCAGCCGGAACAGGTCCAGGTGACCGGGAAGCGTGGACGCGTCCAGCAGCAGGTCCTTGTCATCAGGGCGAGTGAGACCGTGACGACCACAACGAGGACAGGGCGGCTTGCGGTTGGAAGGAAGGCAGTCCGGGTGCGCACGGCCCACCGGGAGGAGCTCCAGCTCGAACAACTCGGGCGCGTTGCGCTGACGGAAGCGCAGCTGGGTGGCGCAGCCCTTGAGACCGCGTAGACCCTCGGCCTGAAGCTTCTCCAGTGCCTCGCGCTGCGCCAGCAACCACCAAGGGACGGGTGACACGAGCGGCCCAAAGCGACCCTGCGCCCGGCCTACGAGGGGACCGAAGCCGACACCCGGCTCCAGTAAAGCCCCTGGCGGAAGCAGGGGCAAAACCAACTCCCGGAGCCTTTCATATTCCTCGAAGGGTTCAGCCCGGGGTTCCTCGAAGTCAGCCAAGGCCGCCACTGGAGTCAGATCCACGGAAGGATATGCCTTGGACCCGCCTCCCCAAGTGGCCTTGCAGCCAGGGCAATCGCTGATGCCCGGGAGTAGCCACTTGTGCGTGGCATTCACGTCCCCCGTGTAACCCGACGCTCTGTCTTCCTCGATGAAGAAATAGTCCATGGGGAGGCGCCTTGCCTGCCTCAGTTGCAGTAGTAAGGAACAAGCGGGCCATTCACACCGAAGCGCAACATGAGTTGACCCGCGAAGCGCCAGATCTCCTCCGAATTGGCCCCATCGTTCTGCTTCTGGAACTGCCTCCAGGCGTCATTCCACTGGCCACCTTGGGACCCGCCACTGTGCAACCAGGAGTGAAAGCTCTTGGGGAGCCGAATGGTATAGGCATGAATGTCGATCTTCTTGATCTTGAACCACGCCGCCAATGCTTGCGGAAAGATGTGGTGCTTCTCGAAGGGCTCCCGCGAGGGAAGGCACGGAGGCCGCAGAGCCCTGGGCGCGTACTGGCCACGGATGTTCCAGTTGTGCCAGGGGATCTCGAAGACGGGGTCAACCCCCGTGGGCACAGCCAGCGGGCGTCCCCACCAGCGGCGAGGGGTGCCCACCGAGGGGGGTGAGCGGAGCATCGGTGCCGGCGTCGCTGGAGCCGGCACCATCGCCTGCGCCAACACCACGGGATGGGCGTCCACTTCCGCCACATCCCGGCACCACCAGACGGCACAACCCCGCGCGTCGCACAGCGGCACCACGCAGCTCGGGTCCTCGCGGGCCTCCGCCCACGAGGTCACGGCCTCCAGCGACTCGTCATCCTCACGAACGCTGGGGGCCGAACCCGAACAGGCGCTCAGCAGCACGCCCAGAAGCGCCAGCCATCTCCAGGAGGGCAGCAAGCTCATCCCTCCCACGCTACCACCCGAGCCGCCTCACTTGGCCGCGACCAACTCCGCCTGCGCGGCCGCCACGCCGACACCCGGCTCCGCCCGGTGCCCCGCCGCCGCGAGCGCCCGCTCCACCGCGCCCACCGTGGCCAGCACATCCCCCGGGCTCACCACGTTCATGTGCCCCACGCGGAAGTAGCGCGTCTTGAGCTGCGGGTGCAGTCCCCCGGCGAGCACCACGCCCTGCTCGCGCACCCGGCCGAGCACCGTGGTGTCCACTCCCTCTGGGAAGTACAGCGCGCTGAGCGTATGCGCCGTCACCGACTCGGACACAGGCAGCGTGCGCAATCCCAGCGCTCGCCACCCGGCACGGAAGGCCTGAGCCATGCGGCGATGACGGGCGAAGCGCGCCTCCATTCCCTCGCGCAAAATCTGTCCCAGGCTCACGTCCAGCGCGCACACCAGGTTGACGGGCGGCGTGGCGAAGTAGGCGGCACGGCCGGCCTCGTACGCCTCCATGATGGGGAGCCACTCACTGAAGTCCGCATACAGCGAGCGCACGGGAGTCCTACGGGCCCGCCACGCGGCCATGGCTCGCGGGCTCACCGTGAGCAGCGCCAGCCCCGGCGGCACGCCGATCGCCTTCTGGCTCGCGGTGAGGTACACGTCCGCGCCCCACGCGTCCTGGTGGAACGTCTCGCCCGCAGTGGCGCACACCCCGTCCACCACGGAGAGCACCCCGTGCCGGTTCGCCGCCCGCACCAGCGCCTCCACCGGTGCCAGCACCCCGGTGCTCGTGTCTACGTGGGTGACCGTCATCACCTTGAAGCGGCCATCCGCCAGCATCCGCTCCACCGCCGCCACTTCCGGCGCCTCACCCGGCTCGCACCGCGCCTGCGCCACCTCCGCGCCGTGGCGCTCGAGCAGCGTGGCCATCCGGTCACTGAAATACCCCGTGTTCACCACCAGCGCGCGCTCGCCCGGCTCCACCAGGTTGGCCACCGCCAGCTCCATGGCCAACGTGCCGCTGCCAGCCACCACGAAGGGCTGCGCCGAGGGCGCCAGGCACACCTCGCGCAACCTCTTCAGCGCCCGGCCGAACACGGAGATGAACTCGGGGGCCACGTGGCTGGCCGTCTTCGCGCCCAGCGCTCGCATCACCTCCGGGTCGAACTCCACCGGGCCGGGAATCATCAGCAGGTCTCGCTCGCTCACGGAATTTCCTCTCTGTCGGTTGATGGCGTGGACGGACGTAGCGTACCCCCGTCCGGGACTCCATGCCGGAGTGGAGGGTTGTCCGAAAGGCGCTTCCAGAGGAAGTAGCGACTTTCGCCCCGTGGATAATCCGGCAGCGTTCCGAATCGCTCGTAACCGAGCTTCTCGTAGAAGCCCAGCGCCTGAAAGCTGAAGGTGTCCAGGTGCGCCGCGTGGCAACCCCGCCGCACCGCCGCCTCCTCGATGCTCGCCATCAGGCGCTGTCCCCAACCCCTTCCCCTCAGGCGCTCGTCCACCCACAGGTGACTCACGAAGAGCCAGTCCCAATGGGTGTAGCCCCTGGCGCCTCCGAGCAAGGCCCCGGCCTCCGTGCGGAGGAAGACGGCCAGGGCCCGCGCGTTCTCCTGCGGGACATGCAGATGGTTGTACGCCAGCAGGCTCCGCGTCAGCGCCCGGAGTGCCTCGTCGGAGGGCTCCTGCTCTACCGTCAGCATCACCGACTCAATGGGTTCCATCCCGTCACTCTACAACGCTTAAAGACAGACACCTCCCGGCAACGTTCTTCACGAACTTGTCCAACAGTCGGACAAGTCGCGGAAGAACGAGCCCGGCGGGCCCGTCCGCCGTGTTCTCCGCTGAGCGCCCCGGCGCCCGGACCATGGCCCCTCTTCGAGGGAAGTGGCTGACTGCTGCCCACGATGAGCACCCCCACGTCTCTCCGACTCGGCCTCGCCCTCCTCCTGGCCTGTGGCTGTGCCTCTTCCTCCGCGACTCGCGGCAACCCGCCCGAATCCAAGCCCGATGCGTGGAGCAGCCCACTGCACCGCGACCATCCGCTGGTGGGAAGAGTCTGGGACACACGACAGGGCCGCTGGGTGGAGGAGCCCGCGCTGGTGGCGGAGCTCTCCCGGGCCCGCTTCGTGCTCCTCGGCGAGCAGCACGACAACCCCGACCACCACCGCCTCCAGGCCGAGCTGGTGCGAGCACTCACCGACTCCGGCCGCAAGCCCGTGCTCGCCTTCGAGATGCTCGATGTGGAGCAGCAGCCCGTCATCGACGAGGCACTCACCCGCTCGCCTCGGGAGCCGGATGCCCTTGCCCAGGCCGTCGCCTGGGAGAAGAGCGGCTGGCCCGACTGGGCGCTCTACCGGCCCATCTTCGCCGTGGGCACCGAGCGCGGCCTGCGCATCATCGGCGCCAACCTCCCGCTCGCCCAGGTGAAGGAGCTCGTCACTCGGGGCCCCGAGGCCCTCTCTCCGGAGACACGCAACCGGCTCGGGCTCGAGACGCCCCTGCCAGAGGACATCGCGCGTGCCATGCGCGCGGAGATGCACGAGTCCCACTGCGGCCACCTACCCGAGTCCATGCTCGACCCGATGGTGCTCGCCCAGAGAGCGCGCGACGCGCAGATGGCCGATCGCCTGTTGACCACCGCCACAGCAGACGGCGCCCTCCTCATCACGGGCAACGGCCACGCCCGCACGGACCGCGGCGTCCCCGCGCAGCTCGTCCGACGTGCGCCCGAGCACCCCGTGCGCAGCCTGGCCTTCATTGAGGTCTCTCCCGAGGCCCGCGAGCCACGTGACTACGCGCCCTCCGACAGTCCCGGGCAGCTCCCGTATGACTATGTCTGGTTCACTCCCGCCGCGGAGCGGGAAGACCCGTGCGCCATGTTCCGCAAGCCCCAGGCGCCCGCGCCGGAGAAATCCCCCGGAAAATAGCGTGTCAGGCCCCGCCCACGTGCCGCGTCTCTTCAAGTGTAGGCGGGAGCGACGGCGGATTCGCCCAAGCCCCCGCGATCGCTTTGAAACGCCCGTCCGGAGAGGTCCTACACGCACCTCTGTTGGTTCGAATCCAACCCCGGCGCACTCCATGCGCTGGGTGGCCGAATGGTAAAGGCACTCGATTTAGGATCGAGCAGTTCAACGGCTTCCCCACTCGGGCGTTTCATTCTTCTCTGACAGCCTTCGCGTCCGGCCGAAGAGGCCACACAAGCCCACGTTAATCTTCGGGTCGCCGGTTCGAATCCGGTCCTCCCCGCTCGCTTCATGGGGAGGTAGCTCAGAGGTAGAGCAGAAGACTCAAAAACGGCTTCTTCACTCGGACGCAAACCTCCTAGCCTCGCGCACCATGCGCTGGCTCCTCGTCGTTCTCGTCACCCTCGTTTCCTTCCGCTGTACCCATGCGCCCGAGGCCCCACCGGCCTCCGGGGCGCCCTCGTCCGAGGCCACCACTCCCACGTGGCCCGAGCCTGAGCCCCCGCAGCTGCGCCTGCCCGACTCCGTGCGGCCGGTGCGCTACGCGCTGGACCTGACGCTCCTCCCCGCGGAGCCCACCTACGCCGGCACCGTCACCATCGACGTGGACGTGCGTGAGCCCGTGCGCCAGGTGTGGCTACACGCGCAGGACCTCCAGATAACCCACGCAAGCGTCCTCACCGGAGGCCGCACGCTGGAGGCCCGCACCGTCACCGCCACGGAGGGCCGCCTCGGGCTGCTGCTCCCCGAGACGCTCGGCGCCGGACAGGCCCAGCTCACCCTCGCCTTCATCGGACGCGCGGACCGTGAGCGCAGCCAGGGCCTCTACGCCGTGGAGGAGGGCGGCGAGTCCTATCTCTACACCTTCTTCGAGCCCATCGACGCACGGCGCGCCTTCCCCTGCTTCGACGAGCCGGGCTTCAAGGTGCCCTGGCGCCTGCGCTTCACGGTGAAGCAGGAGCATGTGGCGCTCGCCAATCACGCCGTCGTCTCCGAGGAGCCGCTGCCCGGAGGCCTCAAGCGCGTCACCTTCGCCGAGAGCCGCCCGATGCCGAGCTACCTCGTGGCCTTCGTGGTGGGCCCGTTTGACCTGGTGGACGGCGGCCCCATCGGGCGCGCCCACGTCCCGCTGCGCTTCATCGTCCCTCGTGGCCGCGGTGCTGAGACGGCCTACGCGGTCCGCGTCACCCCGCGCCTCATCACGCTGCTCGAGGACTTCTTCGACCAGACATACCCCTACGAGAAGCTCGACGTGGCGGTGGTGCCCCGCTTCTGGGGCACCATGGAGCACCCCGGCATCGTCGCCCTCGGCCAGCCCCTCACCCTCATTCCCCCGGGCGAGGAGACGCAGCAGCGCCGCAAGTCCTACGCGAACATCGCCATCCACGAACTGGGCCACTACTGGTTCGGCAACGTCGTCACCTGCCAGTGGTGGGACGACATCTGGCTCAACGAGTCCCTCACCTCCTGGCTGGACCAGAAGATCACCGACCAGTTCGAGCCGGGCTGGCTCTTCGAGCTGGAGGGCCGCTCCAACTCCGCCGCGTTCGCGTTCGAGACGGACTCGCTCACCACCACGCCGCCCGTGCGCAAGCCCATCACCACCAACGACGACATCATCGGCTCCTTCGACAATGGCACCACCTACGCCAAGGGCGCCGCGCTGCTCGCCATGCTCGAGGGCTGGCTCGGCCGGGACGGCGTCCGCGACATGCTGCGCGCCCACGTGCACAAGCACGCCTGGGGCGTGGCCACCTCGGAGGACTTCCTCGCCACGATGAGCGCTTCGCTCGGACCTGACGCCGCCCGCGTCTTCCGCAGCTACATTGACCAGCCGGGTGTGCCCCGCGTCTCCGCCGAGCTGCAGTGCGCGGCGGGCAAAGCACCGCGGCTGAAGCTCTCCCAGGAGCGCTACCTCCCTGCTGGCTCCAGCGGCACCACCGCGCAGACGTGGAACATCCCCGTGTGCGTACGCGCCGGCAGAGGCAAGGACACCACACGCGCCTGCACGTTGCTCACCGGTGCCACGGGCGAGCTGGAGCTGCCTGTCTCGGGCTGCCCCTCGTGGCTCCTCCTCAACGCGGACGGCACGGGCTACTACCGCGTGGGCTACTCGCGCGAACAGCTCGCCGGGCTGCTCTCCGCACCCCAGGGGACGCGGACCACCGCGGAGCAGCTGGCCTTCCTGGCCGACGTGAGGGCCGCCGTGGACCGGGGCGACCTGCCGCTCGGCGAGGCCCTGAAGCTCGTCCCCGCAACCGCCGCGGACCCCCACCGCCTCGTCCTCCAGAGCGGCACCCAGTTGCTCTCCAGCATCCGCCGGGAGCTGCTCCCCGAGGAGGACCGTCAACGCTACCAGGCGTGGCTCCGCGAGCTCTACGGCCCCCGCGCCCGAGCCCTGGGCTGGACTCCCAAGCCGGGCGAGAGCGATGACGTGAAGCAGGTGCGCAACCTGCTCGTCGGGTACGTCGCCTCCGCGGGAGACGCGGCCCTGAGCCAGGAGGCGAACCGGCTCGCCCGCGCATGGCTCGCGGACCGCAAGTCCGTGAACCCGGAGACCGTCTGGGCGGCCCTGCGCGTGGCGGCGAGCAACGGAGACCGCGCCCTCTTCGACACGATGCTCGCGCAGGCCCGCGCGACGAAGGACCGCAACGAGCGCTCCAGGCTGCTCGCCACGCTGGGTGCGTTCCGCGATCCGGCGATTCTAAAGGAGGCGCTCGCGCTGGTGGCCGGAGACGCGTTCGACGTGCGCGACACGAGCGGCATCCTCCGCACTGCCTTCTACACCCCCGAGTCGCGTGCCCAGGCGTGGGACTTCTACACGCGGAACTTTGACTCGCTTGCCAGCAAGCTGCGCTCCGACGAGCTCAACGGGTTCATCGAGATGGTGGGAGAGCTCTGTGACGAGAAGCGTCGCGCCGAGGCCGAGGCCCTGTTGACGCCCCGCGTGGTGAACATCGAAGGCGGGCCGCGCTCACTCTCCCGCGCACTCGAGTCCATCCGGCTGTGCATCGAAGCGGATCGCCGCCACCAGCCGGGCGTGCGGGAGTTCCTCCGTACCCGCGGCAAAGCGGGGAAGAAGACGGCCCCCTGAGCCGCCGACCGGAGGGCCCCCTCCTGCGAGCTGAACACTGGGGGCAGGCGAACATGTCCCAGCGCGAAGGATTGCGGCGTCCGCCAGTGATGGCCGGTCCGTTCGCGCCAGGGCCGTCAACGGATGGTGACGTCGAAGCGCTTGGGAAGCTCGTCCTCATCGAGGACCTGTGCCCGCAGGAACTCGATGGCGATCCGTGCTCCCGGCTGCCAGTAGGGCTCGCCCCGCTCATTTGCCCAGAGGCAGCCCTGCAGCTTCTCGAGTTGGAGGAGCCGGAACTCGAGCTGATCGTAGCCTTTGTCCGAAGTGAGGTTGTCGTCGATATCCACGGCAATCCGCGGCTGATAGGGACCGAGGTAGACGGCTGTCAGCGTACGGTTGGAGTAGATGGCGAAGAGCGATTCGCCCACCACCATGGGACTCAGGTTGAACTGAAACTGTACGGAGGACCGCCCTTTGTCACTCAGGACATACCGATGGAGCTGGTCGAAGTGGGTGCGCGCCACCTCGAGCTGTTCCTGAGTGAGTTTCTGGCATTGCATCATGTAGGAAGCCTCGAGTCCGAACTTGATCGCGAAGACGCCTGCCGCCACGAGGATGAACCCAGCGGCCACGCGTGAGTACCTGGGAAGCTTTGGCATCAGGAGGGCGACGATTGGGGGGTGAACACGTGCATGCCGGCGCTGAGCCCCTTGGGTGACTCTCCGGGGCCAGGTAACTGGATACCGCCCGCCTTGCGCCAGAGGGCATACTCACTCGTACCCTCCCTGACGGCTCCCGAGAACAATCCATCCGCGAGGCCGGGATGAGGAAGGGCCTGATGCTCGGGAGGAAGGTCGATGACCTGCCCCTCCTGCGTCTTGCGAGCTTCCTTCAATGCCTCGGCGATGGCGGAAGAGGTGCTTCTCTCTCGCAGCACGCCCCCATAGAAGCTCCGCCGGAGGAAGGCATGAACCTCGACCTTGTAATGGTTGGCCATCATCTGGGCCAGACTGTCCTCCATGCCGGCCTCTGCATCACTGGAGAAGCTCTCCCAGACCTTGGAAACACCGGTTCGGCAGGCATAGGAATAGATGCGACCATCCGGCACGAAGGCGTCCTTCCGGGTGGCGGAGAGCTCGGATTTCGAGAAGTCGATGTCGGGAGTACCGATGGGACCCCTGAAGTTGAGTTTGATGGCGCCGGGCACCCCATGGGAGAAGAATGCGACGTCTTGAAGGAGGAGCTTCACCTTCTTGCCACCCTCCATGCTCTCGGGGCGTGTGTTGATGTGTTTCACGATGTCGCTAGAGCTGGCGAGTTTGATGATATTGAAGCCCGCCTTCTCTTTGAGATAGTCGAACGCCAGCTTCTCGTATCTCGTATATTCGATATCGACGTAGGCGAGGGTCTTCTTGTCGGCGCTCCGAAGCCCTCCGCAGGTCAGGACGTAGGCCGCGGCGATGAACATCATCTTGAGCCAGAAGCTGTCGTAGTCCGACTCCGAGCCAACGAAGATGACGTTCTCCCGGCGGATGAGGGCGTCCGACGGGCAACTCGTGGCGGCACCATCGCACGGAGTCGAATCCGAGGGCTGGGAATTGGGATGGGTGGGTTTTCCCGGAGTGGTCATGACCGCGCCCCCTCGGCCTGGTGGGCCAGCAGTTGCTCGAGCCAGGCAAGGGCCCTGGCTTTCAGGAGGCTGGCGCGGTCCTCCGGCTCGCTCGTCGCTGTGTCCCTCAGGGTCTGGGCAATCCAGGGCTGGAGTGGATCCTCGAAGCAGCCATGGCCAAACACCCACATCAGCATGAGGGTCAAGGCCATTCCTCGGCAGGAGGAGAGCCGATGACTCCGCGCGGCCTCCAGGCTTCGGCGGATGAGAGCCTCGACTCCCTCGATGCCGATATGGACGAACGTGGGTGAATCGGCCTTCTTGAGCTCCCGCAGCATGTCGGGAAGGAAGTTCTCTTCCGTGGGGGTCGCGAGGGACATCTCGGTGAGGAACCGGATGGCCCTGCGCACGCAGGACGCGTAGTCATCCTGCGGGCCGACGGCCCTGGCCTGATGCGCGAGCGTCTTCTCGAAGAGCCCCTCCGCGCGCTGCTGCTGGGAGGCCGGGCCCGGGTCGAGCAGAAGCCGGGCTGCCCAGGGGTACTGGGGATCCGTGTCGAAATGGGCGCCGAACAGCAGCATCAATTCGAGGTACAGCCGGACGGGTCCCTGATGGGTCAGTCCGTAACGGCCGGCACGGGTGACACCGAGGTGGATGCTCTTCCTCAACTGCGCTTCCCCGGCCGCCTCGACCAGCGGAGGCGAGAACCCGGCCAGGTGTTCGAGCATCTTGTCCTCGAAGCTCCGCCTCGCCACTTCACCAAATGCTTCCAGCTGAGATTTCCGGATGATCAACACGTCGGGATGCCCATTCCAGCCTGATACGTAGGGGAAGGACGTGCTCGTCTGCGCTCATCTGCCCGCGAATGCCTCCCCCCCTCTGTCGCAGGCGTTGAAAGCCTAGGTGCCCATCTCCGGGTTGTCCAGCCGCACTCCTGGTGCTCGCGGGCCGCCCCGATTGGGTACTCGCGGTCCTGAAGGCGTGCACTCTACCTGCTCACCGACGACACCAACGGCCACACGCCGCGTCGGCCTGCCACGTCACCGGGACCCGGGAGCAGGCGGCACGTTCGCCTGCGTGAGGTGTGCCCCAAGGGGGCCACAACCAGAGGGGGCCCACCCGCTCATGCGTGGGCGGTGCCCCCACGCGCGCCAGACACGCGCTGGTCGAGCACCCGGAGCGCCTCGCGCAGATCGGACGAGGCCGCCTCCGCCGGAGCGCTCCGCGCCCGCTCCACGCGCCGCCGTGCCTCCTCGAGCGCCCGCTGCTCCGCCTCGCAGCCCGGAGTGGCCCTCTCGGCCTCGGCCAGGTCCAACGAGGCCCGCAGCAGAGAAGAGAGCTCGCGAAGGACGGCGTCGCCCGTGAGCTCGGGCGTCACCTCCAGCGACGCGAAGCCCTCCCGGGCAGCCGTAAGCTCGCCGAGCGTCGCCTGCACCGAGGCCAGGTGCGCGGTGAAGCGCAGCGCATGCCAGCGCGACACCCGGTCCAACAAGGAGATGGCCTCCGCCAGGAAGGTGCGCGCGGCCTCCCGCGCCCCCAGCGCCACCAGCGCCCTGCCCAGCTCTCCGCGAGCGACCCCCTCCAGGATGCGCATGCCGAGCTGCTGGCCCATGCGCACGGTGGCCTCCAGGTGCTCGCGCGCTTCCGCCGCCCGGCCCGCGTCCAGCAGGAAGCAGCCCAGGTTCACCCGCGCCAGCGCCTGCCCCGCACGGTCTCCCACGCGCGAGGCCTTCTCCATGGCCTCCTCCAACAGCGCCACCGCCTCCGCCGTGCTCCCGCCCTCGCCAATGGCCAGGGCGTAGTTGGTGAGGAAGCCCACCTCGAAGGCCACGTCTCCCACGGCGCGGAACAGCTCCAGCGCGGCGCGCAGGTGGGGCAACGCCGCCCCCGCACCGTGCCGCCCCAGCTGGAGAATCCCCAGGTTCCCCTCCGCGTATGCGTCCAGCCACCGGTCCCCCGCCGAGGGGAGCTCCTGAGCCTCGTGCACCAGCTCCCAGGCCGTGCTGACGTCGCCCTCATCGCGAGCCACGATGCACAGGTCCACCAGGACGCGCTTCTCCCGGTCCACGGCGCCCAGCGCACTGAAGGCGGAGCGGGCTGCCTCCAGGTCCCTCCTGGCGGAGGAGAGGTGGCCCGCGCCATGGTGCGTCCGGCCTCGCACCGCGAGCGCCTCGGCCCGCAACAGCGGCTCCACCTCGACGGTGGATGACAGCTCCAGCGCCTTGTCCAACCGCTGCAAGGTGATGCCCACCGGACCCCGAGCCGTCACGTCCGGCTCCAGCGCCACCAGTGCGCCCAGGGCCCGCTCCAAGGAGCCCTCGGTGGCGGGCACCACCGCCAGCGCGTTGTCGCACGCCGCCAGCAGGTTCTCCCGCTCCAGCGCGAGTCGGCGGAAGGCCAGCTCCCCGCCCTCGCCCCGCATCCGCGCGCTCAGCCGGCGGGCCAGCGCCAGGTAGTAACCCGCGTGGCGCGCCGACAGCATGGCGCCCTCGCCCCGCTCCGCCAGCCGCGAGGACGCGTACTGCCGGATACTCTCGTACAGGCCCAGCCGCAGCTCCCCGGGGAGCCCTTCGGGCGCGGAGGTCCGCAGCAACGACTTCGAGCGCAGCGACTGGATGATCTCCAGCACGTCCGGCCCGCCGGGAGGGAACATGAGCACCGACTCGGCGGCCTCCAGGGTGAAGCCACCCCGAAACACGGAGCACTGCGCGAGCGCCGCACGCTCCGCGGGCTCCAGCAGGTTCCACGACCAGTCGATGGCGCCCCACAGCGTGCTCTGCCGTGCGGAGCCGTCGCGCCGCCCTCCGCGCAACAAATCAAAGCGACGCGACAGCCTCTCTTGAATCTGCCCCACGCCCAGCAGGTTGGTGCGCGCCGCGGCCAGCTCGATGGCCAGGGGGATGCCATCCAGCTTGCGGACGATGTCCGCCACCAGTGGGGCGTCCGAGGCCGCGAGCTCAAAGCTCCCCCGCACCGCGCGCGCCCGCTGAACGAACAGGCGGACCGCGTCGCAACACTCCAGCCGCTCCGGGCGCGTCTCCCCCTCCTCCGGCACCTCCAGCGGCTCCAGGTCGACCACCCGCTCCTCTGGGAGCAGCAGCGCCTCGCGCGAGGTAACAAGGAAGCGGGCCCGAGGCGCCAGGGCGTGCCAGCGCCCCAGCGTGGCGGGCATGTGCTGGATGACGTGCTCCACGTTGTCGAGGATGAGCAACACGTCACCGCGGCCGGCCAGCACCCGGCCCAGCCGCTCCGCCGGCTCGCCGTCCTCCCCGCTCCGGTTGAGCGCGACGCCCAGCGCCTGGCCCACGGCGTGACAGATGTCGCCCACCGTCGCCGCGTCCGTCAGCTCGCACATCCACACCCCGCCCTCCCACGCGCACGCCCCCAGCTCCAGGTTGCCAAAGCGCGTGGCCAGCCGGCTCTTCCCCATGCCGCCCGGCCCCAGCAGGGTGATGAGTCGCGCGCCCTCGGAGAAGTCGCGCCGCAGCGCCGTCAGCTCCTCCTGTCGCCCGATGAGCTCTCCCGTCTCGCCCGGGACATGGCCCCGCCGCACCCGCTGCACCCGGAGCGCCTCGAACCGCCGCTCCGCCAGCGAGGCCGGCAGCACCTCCACCAGCGACACGGCCTCCTCAATGCCCTTGAGTTGGAACTCGCCCAGGGCACGCACCACGGGTTGGCCCAATGACGCCAGCGCCCCCTCGACCTGAGCCCAGGCTGGCCCACTCACCAGCACCTGCCCGCCATGACCCGCCGCTGCCACGCGTGCCGTCACATTCACCATCCTGCCGAAGTAGTCCACCTGACCCGTCCGTTCGTCGACGCGGCACTCGGGCTCGCCCAGGTGCACCCCCATACGCACCCGCAGACCCCGGTGCACCAGCCCGCCGGGAGCCTCCACCTCCGCCGCATCCACCTCGGCGAGGAGCTCCTCCGGCCAGGGGGCGCGCAGCAGCACCTGCTGCACCTCCAGGCACCAGCGCACCGCCTCCACCGCCGATGCGAAGGCCACCATGAAGGAGTCTCCCTGGGTCTTCACCTCGTAGCCGTCGTGCTCCGGCAGCGCCGAGCGCAGCACCTGGTCATGAAGGCCCAACGCCACTCGCATGCCCGCGCTGCACCGCTCCCACAACCGCGTGGAGCCCTGCACGTCCGTGAAGACGAGCGCGAGGGTCCCAGTAGGAGCCGTAACGGACGAGGACCGCCGCTGCGCGGTCTCCCCGAGGCCGGGATTCCCGGTGGTGCTGACCAGTGAGAACATGCGCAGGACACTCCCCATCTCCCGCTCTCCCTCTCCTGCGCTCATGATGTTCGTGCAACCGTGATTTAGCGCCCCCCGTGACGGAAATCCGTGCACCAACACACGGATAGTCCTTCTCAAGAATCGAGAGCCGGACTCTCACTCCCACGCACTCTCCACCCTCGGCTCGTCGCACAGCGGACGCGCACCCGACATGGTGTGCGGCACTCCATGCCGCAACTCGCTACCCGCTGTCTGTGCCGCGAACGCGACAATCCACTGACGAGATTCGTCACCCCTGGCGCGATTCGTCACCTCGTGAGCAGTTCGTGGCGCGCAAGTGCGCGGAATCCGGAGCGCCAGCCCAAAGCCAGACAGGGGCACGGCGCCTGCTAGGACGCTCCTCGCACGGCAGCTGCTCCAGGCCGTGAAGGGAGGGGTTGGAGTCGTGCGGGGAACGGAGCCAAGCGCGAAAGAGACGGAGTGATGAGCACAACAGCACGAACGCGTGACGGAGTCGGAGTGATGCGACTCCTCCTGGCAATATCACTGGTGGTGTGGAGCGGTCAGGCGCTGGCAGGTGAAGCCCGAGGCCACGCGGGAAGAGCCGGAGACGTGGCCAGGCGGCGGGTGATTGCCGCAGGCCTCCAGCACTCGCTGGCAGTGGACCCGGATGGCGACGTGTGGGCCTGGGGCGGCAACGACTCCGGCCAGCTCGGGAATGGAACCTACGAGGGCAACGCCACGCCCGTGCAGTTGCCGGGACTCACCGGCCTCGTGGCCGTCACGACCCACACCCTCCACTCCCTGGCGTTGCGTGCGGATGGCTCCGTGTGGGCCTGGGGAAACAACACCTTTGGCGCGCTCGGGCTCGGGATGATCGGCCAGCAGCTCACGCCCACCCAGGTGCCGGGGCTCTCGGACGTGGTGGACCTCTCCGCGGGCGAAACGCACTCGCTGGCGGTGCGCGCCGACGGCACGGTGTGGGCCTGGGGCACCAACGACAAGGGACAGCTGGGAGCGCTGCCGGACTCCACCTATTACACGCCCACCCAGGTGCCGGGAATCTCGGACGTGGTGGCCGTCTCCGCCGGCTCGTCCTTCTCGCTGGCGCTGCGCCAGGACGGCTCCGTGTGGGCGTGGGGCCTCAACAACACCCAACAGCTCGGCGTCGATAACACGGACATCGACGTGCGCGCCGAGCCCGCCCCGATTCCGGGGCTCACGAAGGTCGTGTCCCTCTCGGCCGGTGTCTACCACGCGCTGGCGGCGCGCCAGGACGGCTCCGTGTGGACCTGGGGATACGTGAATGAGCTCGGGGGCACGTACTACCCTCCCTTCGGAACCACGCCCATCCAGGTGCCGGGGCTCTCGGATGCGGTGGCGGTGACGGCCGGTACCTCGGTGAGCACGGTGAGCTCGCTGGCGCTGCGCCGGGACGGCACCGTCTGGGCCTGGGGTGACAACACCTCCGGCCAGCTCGGCGATGGGACGATGAACTACCAGAGCAACCCGGTCCAGGTCGTCGGGATGAAACACGCAGTAGCCGTGACGATGGGCTCCTCGCACACGCTGGCACTGCGCTGGGACGGCACCTTCTGGGCCTGGGGTGACAATGACAATGGACAGCTCGGTGACGGGACGACGACCCAACGCAACACCGCGCTCCAGGTGCCGGGCCTCACGAGCCTGAAAGCCGTCCCGACTCCTGCACCCGCCTGGGGCGCGCACTGACAGGATTCGTCACTTCAGGCGCAATTCGTCACACCGTGAGCAGTGACGGAAGCGCAAGTGCGCGGAATCCGGAGCGCCCGTCCAAAGCCAGACAGGGGCACGGTACCTGCTAGGAGTAAGTCCCGCACGGCATCCGCTCCATGCCGTCGTGAAGGGAGGGGGGCCTTCGGTAAGAGGAGCCAGACAAAGAAAGAGACGGTGTGATGAGCGCAGCGCGAACGCATGACGGAGTCGGAGTGATGCGACTCCTCCTGGCGGTAGGGCTGGTGGTGTGGAGCGGCCAATCCCTGGCGAGTGAGGCCAGGGGCCACGCAGGAAGAGACAGGGACCTGGCCAGGAGGCAGGTGATTGCCGCGGGCGAGCAACACTCGCTGGCGGTGGACCCGGACGGCGGCATCTGGGTTTGGGGTTTCAACCAGTTCGGCCAGGTAGGCAGTGGGTCGTGGGAACAGAGCTCCCCCGTGCGGCTGCCGGAACCCACCGGTGTCGTGGCCGTCACGACCCACAGCTACCACTCCCTGGCCTTGCGAGCAGATGGCACCGTGTGGGCCTGGGGCAACAACCTCCATGGCCAGCTCGGACTCGGGATGGTCGGCGAGCAGCTCACGCCCACCCAGGTGCCGGGGCTCTCGAACGTGGTGGACATCTCCGCGGGCGAAATTCACTCGCTGGCGCTGCGCCGGGACGGCACGGTGTGGGGCTGGGGCTCCAGCGGGAGTGGCCAGTTGGGAGCGCTGCCGGACCCCAACTACTTCACCCCCACCCAGGTGCCGGGAATCTCAGACGTGGTGGCCATCTCCGCCGGCAAGTACTTCTCGCTGGCGCTGCGCCGGGACGGCTCCGTCTGGGCCTGGGGTGACAACCTCACCAGTCAGCTCGGCATCGATGGCTCTTCCATCAGCCAGCGCGCCGAGCCCGCTCCAATTCCGGGACTCACGAATGTCGTGTCCATCTCGGCCGGTGGCTACCACGCGCTGGCGGTGCGCCAGGACGGCTCCGTGTGGGCCTGGGGACTCTTGTACGAGCTCGGGGGCTCGTACTACCCGTTCCCCGGAACCACGCCTGTCCAGGTGCCGGGGCTCTCGGATGCGGTGGCGGTGACGGCCAGCAGCGCGATGAACTGGATGAGCGCGAGCTCGCTGGCGCTGCGCCAGGACGGCTCCGTCTGGGGCTGGGGTGACAACTCCTACGGCCAGCTCGGTGATGGGACGATGCTCTACCGGAACAACCCGGCCCAGACCGTCGGACTGGGGCATGCGGTGAACGTGGCGACGAGCACCTATCACACGCTCGCGGTGCGCCAGGACGGCTCCGTGTGGGCCTGGGGTTCGAACCACGCCAGCCAGCTAGGGGATGGAACCTACACGAGCCACACCACGCCCATCCAGGTGCCTGGCCTGACGAGCGGGGCGGCGGCGCGGCACTGCCACGCGCAGCCGTAATCGCGTCTGACTCCGGGCGCGGGGCCGGCACGTCCGCCCCGCGCCCATCGTGAGAGCCCGCTGCCTCAGACGTTGGCGTGCCGGTGGTGCACCGCGCTCCGAATCATGAGCGCGCCCGCCATGATGGAGATGCCGCGACTGAGGATCTCCACGCCCACCACGATGCCCAGCGCCCACAGCGAGGAGGCGGGCATCTGGGCGAAGATGATGGCGCCCAGCGCCAGGGACACGATGCCGTAGGCGAAGTCCCAGCCCCAGCCGGAATAACGGTCGGAGGCAGAGGTGATGCAGCGGAAGAGCCCGCTGGCGAAGAAGTACCCGGCCAGAAGCAGCGTCAAGGCAACCAGCCCGGCGCCCGGCCGCATCAGCACCAGCGCGCCCACCACGACGGAGAGGATGCCTCCCAACAGGAACATCAAGAAGGGGCCCGTCCTCCGGATACGGAAGGCATGGACCATCTCGAAGACGCCGCCCACCACCAGCATCGAGCCGTAGAAGATGACCGAGACGAAGCTGGTGAGCACCACCGCGCCCAGCGCCACGACGCCGAGCAAGGTGATGAGCAGGCCCATGACGAAAGGACCTCCCCAGAGGCCTGCAGTACCGCGCGTGGAAGTCGGAGTCGAAGCGTTACTGGAATCCGTGATGGCCATGACGAGCCTCCATTGAAATCGGGCCACACCCTCATGAACCTGAGAGTGCTCAGGAGTCGAGGCAAGCGAGGGGAAGCGGCTGCGCGAACGGCCCCTGGCGTCACTACACGGAGGAAAGACGCAGCCGAGCTCCATGTGTCCCCGACGAGGGACGGAGCAACCGAGCGGCTCTGGCCCGCCCGCTTGTTCCCATCCGCCCGGCTCCCCACCTTGCAAGGGTTATGTCCCGGCCCATCGAGGATTACGCGCTCATCGGAGACACGCAGACGGCCGCCCTCGTGAGCCGGGAGGGCTCCATCGACTGGCTGTGTCTGCCCCGCTTCGACTCGGGCGCGTGCTTCGCGGCGCTGCTCGGGGAGCCGGGACACGGCCGCTGGCTGCTGGCGCCAGCGGGAGGCACACCGCCCCGAGTGCGGCGGCGCTACCGCAAGGACAGCCTCGTGCTGGAGACGGAGTTCACCACCGCGGAGGGCGTGGTGCGCGTGGTGGACTGCATGCCTCCGCGCGACTGCACGCCCGACCTCATCCGCGTGGTGGAGGGCGTGAAGGGCCAGGTGTCCATGCACCTGGAGCTCATCATCCGCTTCGACTACGGCTCGGTGGTGCCCTGGGTGACGAAGAATGGCGCGGAGCTCCAGGCGGTGGCGGGCCCGGACGCGCTCAGCCTCTACACTCCGGTCAAGACACACGGGCATCACCTCACCACGGTGGCGGACTTCACCGTGTCCGAGGGCCAGCGCATTCCTTTCGTCCTCCGCTGGCATCCCTCCAATGAACCCGCGCCCGAGCCCCTCGACGCCCTGGCAGCCGTGGCGGACACCGAGCAATGGTGGAGGGAGTGGTTCGGCCACTGCACCTACCAGGGCCCTTGGAGCGAGCCGGTGCGGACCTCGCTCATGGCCCTCAAGGCCCTCACCTACGCGCCGACAGGCGGCATCGTCGCGGCGGCCACCACGTCACTGCCCGAGCGGCTCGGAGGCATCCGCAACTGGGACTACCGCTTCTGCTGGCTGCGGGACGCCACCTTCACCTTGTATGCGCTGCTGCTCAGCGGCTTCCGCGAGGAGGCGCTGGCCTGGCGCGACTGGCTGCTGCGCTCCGTGGCGGGGGACCCCGCGAAGATTCAAATCATGTACGGCGTAGCGGGGGAGCGGCGCCTCACGGAGCTCACGTTGGACTGGCTGCCGGGGTACGAG
The DNA here is from genome assembly GCF_044360475.1 of Archangium minus. Lineage (NCBI taxonomy): Bacteria > Pseudomonadati > Myxococcota > Myxococcia > Myxococcales > Archangiaceae > Archangium > Archangium minus. Next base: position 669,847 of record NZ_CP043494.1, on the reverse strand, counting down.
CACTCGCGTCCGGTGCGCACGGGCAACTCCGCCGTCACCCAGTTCCAACTCGACGTCTTCGGAGAGCTGGCGGACGCGCTGTTCCAGGCGCGCCGCGTGGGGATTCCCGGAGATCTGCGCGCGTGGAACATGACGCGGGAGCTGATGGACTTCCTGGAGTCCGGGTGGAAGCAACCGGACGAGGGGCTGTGGGAGGTGCGAGGCCCGAGGCGGCACTTCACCCACTCGAAGATGATGGCGTGGGTGGCGTTCGATCGCGCGGTACGAGCGGTGGAGCGCTTCGGGAGGGAGGGGCCAGTGGAGCGCTGGCGGGCCATCCGCGACATCATCCACGCGGAGATCTGCACGCGGGCCTGGAACTCGCAGCGAGGCGCCTTCACGCAGAGCTACGACTCGTCGAGCCTGGACGCGAGCCTGCTGCTGATGCCGCTGGTGGGCTTCCTGCCGCACACGGACCCGAGGGTAGTGGGGACCGTGCGGGCCATCGAGCGAGACCTGGTGAAGGACGGCTTCGTGCGGCGCTACCACACGCACGAGATAGAGGATGGACTGCCACCGGGAGAGGGGGCCTTTCTCGCCTGCTCCTTCTGGCTCGCGGACAACTATGTCCTGCAGGGTCGCCTGGACGAGGCCAAGGGACTCTTCCAGCGCCTGCTGGAGCTGCGCAACGACGTGGGGCTGCTGGCCGAGGAGTACGATCCCGTGGCGAAGCGCCAGCTGGGCAACTTCCCGCAGGCATTCTCGCACGTGGGATTGATCAACACGGCCTTCAACCTCACCGAGCAGCTCATCAGCCCAGCCATCTACCGGCGAGGAAACGGAGAGGAGCCTTGATGCGGAGGGAGCGCGGACCTCACCGGACGTAAGATGTGCTGGATGAACGTCCTGCCCTCCAGAAGAGGATTTGCGCTCCTCTGCATGCTGCTGAGCGCATGTGTCTCCTCCTCAGTCACCGTGCATGAGTGCAACGAAGCGCCCGAAACTGTACCTTCGTGGGAAGAGGCCCGGACGGACCCGAGCTGCCTGGTGCCTCGATGTGACGAGGAGCGCTGTACCCTCTGGCGATGCCAGGACATGGTGGAGGTGGACACCCCGACCGTGGTGCCGGCGCTTTGGGCCCAGGCTTATCGCCCCCCTTTGGTGGGCAGACCCAGCCGCTGGTGGGGACGAACCCTGGCCACGCCCACCGGCGTGGAACCCGTCTTCGAAATCCCTTGGCACAACTGAAACACCCGCGGCCAGTTCGCGCTCAGGCAGAAGCTGTTCGCCTGCATCCCTCCATCCGAGCCCCGCGAGAAGCACCACATCTTCCCGCAGCAGGAAGAACTGGCCAGGTGGTTCACGAGCAAGAAGATCGACATTCATGCTTTCACCGTTCGTGTCCCCAGAAGCTTCCATTCCTGGTTGCATGGTGGCGGTCCCAAAGGTGGGCAATGGAATGAGGCCTGGCGGCAATTCCGGAGAGAGAACCCTGGAGCCAACAAGGAGCAGATCTGGCAGTTCGCGTTCGAGCTCATGTCCCGGTTTGGAGTGAATGGACAGCTCATGCCCTACCACTGCCCATAGGCCGAGGAGCTCACGTATGCGCTACTTCATCGTCGAAGAAGACAAGTCCGCGGGTTACACGGGCGACGTCGATGCCTCGCACAAGTGGGGACTTCCGGGGGTCGACTCCTGCCCGACCTGCAAGGCGACATGGAGTGACACCTCCAGGGCGTACCCCTCTGTAGACTTGAGTTCGGTAGCTTCGCTGGCCGACTTCGTGGAAGCCAGGGCCGAGCCCCTCGAGGAATACGAACGGCTGCGCGAGCTGGTACGTCCCCTGTGCCCCCCGGGAGCCCAACTGGAACCGGGTACTTCCCTCGGTCCACTCGTGGGCAGAGCCCAGGGCCGCTTCGGCTCTCTCGCAGCACCCTACCCCTGGTGGCTGTTGGTCCAACGCGAGGCGCTCGATCGACTTCAAGCAGAGAGACTTCGAGGACTCAAGGGCTGCCCTACCCAGCTTCGCTTCCGCCAGCGCAACGCCCCTGAGCTGCTTGAGTTGGAGCTGCTCTCCGCGGGCCGTCTGCATCCCGACTGCTTGCCGCCGAAACGCGAGCTGCGCTGCACTCGCTGCGGCCGTTTTGGCCACACCCTCCCCAAGTCTCGGCTGCTAGATGCCACCACGATTCCCAGCGGGATGGACGTGTTCCGCCTGGAGGACTTCTCCACCGTCATTGTCTGCACCGAGCGCTTCGTCGATGCCTGTCGACGTCTGGGCCTGGACGGTGTCGCCTTCCTTCCCCTGCCCCTCTCGCCCACCCGGTAGAGTGAACGCATGCAGGTCTACATCAGTGTCGACATGGAGGGAGTCGCCGGTGTGGTGCACGTGGACCAGACGCGCCGCACCGGTCACGACTATGCCCAGGCCCGGAAGTGGATGACCGCCGAGGCCAACGCCGCCATCGCTGGAGCCTTCGACGCGGGCGCCACCGCGGTGCTCGTCAATGACTCGCACGGCGACATGCGCAACCTGCTCCTGGACGAGTTGGATGTACGCGCGGAGGTCATCTCCGGCTCGCTCAAGCCGCAGGCCATGGTGCAGGGAATCTCCCCGGAGTTCGGCGTGGCGCTCTTCGTGGGCTACCACGCCGGGGCTCGCAGCCGCGCGGGCATCCTGGACCATACCTATTACGGTGCCGTGGTGGCGCGCTGCCGCGTGGGCGGGCGCGACTTCAGCGAGACGGCCCTCAACGCCGCCGTGTGCGGCATGCTCGGCATCCCCGTGGGACTGGTGACGGGCGACTCCACCACGTGTGCCCAGGCCCGCGAGCTGCTCGGCGACGTGGAGACAGTGGAGGTGAAGGACGCCATCACCCGCTACGCCGCCCGCCACCTCGCGCCCGCCAAGGCCCGCGAGCGCATCCGTGAGGCAGCCACCCGGGCCGTGCGGCGCGCCCGCCAGGGAGACTTCAAGCCCTTCCTTCCCCAGGCCCCGTTGGAGCTGGAGGTGGAGTTCGCCAACTCCGCCTGCGCCGATGCGGCCGAGCTCGTCCCCGGCAGCCGGAGACAGGACGGAGTGACGCTCGGCTACACCGCTCCGGACGCCGGCCTCCTGCTGCGTGTGTTCCGCGCCTGGATATTGCTCGCCAGCACGACGCTGACCTGAGCCACCGCGGGCCGGCGCTCGTCCGGGCTCAGACGCGGAAGGGACCGGAGTTCTGGGGCCAGAGCACCCGGGGTGGCTCGTCCTCGCGAGCAATGGCGATGATGGCGCCCTCCAGCAGCTCCTCGCCCTCGAGCGCCTCGGTGAGGGTGCGCACGGCGATGTCCGGATCCATCACCCAGCAGAAGATGTTCATGCGCCCGGGCTGCGTCTCCCCACCCTCCACCTCGCCGTTGCCCGTCCAGCCCAGCACGTCCGTGGCCAACTCCTCCACGGCGTGACGCTTCTCGAAGTCATGCCCCGTGCCCTTGCCCTGCAACGGGTACTGGATGACGATCGGCGTCACCGCGTCCGGCTCCGGCTCCTCGTAGCCCTGGTCCACCAGCGGCTCGGCCGCCTGGGCGATGACCATGTCCGGATCCTCGTCGGCGGGGACGGGCTGCACCTTCTCCTCGCCCTGTTCGCCGACGACGCCCCAGTGGACGGTGAGCGTGTCCTCGTGCACCCACGCCTCCCAGTAGCGGAGGGTGTCGCCTTCCTTCTTGTAGAGCTTCAGCACGCGAGCACTCTACACGCCGGACCCGCGCCTGCCCGAATCAGAAGGCACGGCCCTGTCCACCATCCACCGGCACGGTGGCCCCCGTCACCCAGCGGGCCCGCTCCGAGCACAGGAAGACGACCACGTCGGCCACCTCCTCGGGGGTGCCGAAGCGCCCCCAGGGCAGCTCCTCGCGCACCATCTTCTCCACCTTCTCCGGCTGCGCCTGCCGCCGCCGGTCCCAGCTGCCTCCGGGGAAGAGGATGGAGCCCGGGGCCACCCCGTTGACGCGGATACGGTGGCGCGCCAGGTCCAGCGCCATCTCCTTGGTGAGCGCGGTGAGGCCCGCCTTGGCCGCCGTGTAGGGCGCGCTGGTGCCGTACTCGCGGCCGTAGATGGAGTTGATGTGCACGATACAGCCGCCGCCCCGGGCCTTCATGTGCTCCACCGCGTGCTGGCTGCACCACACCGAGGCCATGAGGTTGCGGTCAACCACGTCCTTCCACTGCGCGGCGGTGGCCGCCTCGAAGGAGCCCGCGCCCCCGCTACCGCCCACGTTGTTGACGAGGATGTCCAACGCGCCAAAGGCCCGCACCGCAGCGCCCACCGCCGCCGCTGCTCCCTCGGGCGTGGCCACGTCTCCCGTCACGGTCGCCACCTCGGCGCCGGACGCACGGAGCTCCGCCGCCACCGCCTCCAGCCCCTCGGCCCCGCGCGCGCTCAGACACACCCGCACGCCCTCACGAGCCAGCGCCGTGACGATGGCCCGCCCAATGCCCCGGCTGCCTCCGGTGACGAGTGCCGCCCTGCCCTTCAATTCCAGGTCCATGCGGCACCTTCTACCCTGGCTCCCCCCTCCCACAGCAGGCTCATCCACGCGGGGGAGTGCCACGGTCGACAGGGGCCTGGGCCAGGGGAACGGGACGAGCGAGCCCCTGTCTCTCAGGCCTCCCCACCTGCGCGCCTTTTCATCCCCCGTGGGATTGCCCGCCCTCTCGTGACGCCTCACGTTTCGCGACGAGGGGGAGAGGAACTCGCGCCATGGTTACCGGAACCCGCCGCCCCAGCACCTACTTCACCACCCGGACACTCGTGGCCTACGTCGTCGCGTACGCCATCTCCGTCGTGGGACTCGTGCTCGGCTTCGTGCTTTCCTCCGTGCCGTGGCTCGCCTTCGGCCTGTGGCTCGCGGCCAGCCTCACCGTGCTCCTCATCGACCGAGCAGTCATCGAGCGGACGCCCCGAGGAGGGCATGAGGCCGATGGGAGCTTCGGCTCCATGTTCCGGGGCAGCCCCGCGGCGCTCACTGTCATTGCCATTATGGCCGTGACCGCGCTGCTCGTTTCCTTCCTTGCTCACGGGTAGGGGAGGTGTCACGTCACACCGTCTGGAGCCCAGGGGGTCGGATACCCTCACCCCGACCCTCTCCCAGAGGGAGAGGGAGGAGTGGGTTTCAGGGAGTCTGTTGGGGCTCCTCGGTCTTGGGCTGCTCGGAAGAGTCGTCTCCCGCGCCACCGATTCCCCGCGCGCCCTCGTTCTCCTTTGGCAGCTCCAGCGGCCGGCCCACGTACTGCACGTTGTCGTTGTTATCGATGGCGAAGCGCACCAGCGCCCTCAGCACACGGTTACGCTTCACGTTACCCACGACCTCGCGCAGGTCCTCGTACACCGTGGGGTCCTTGAGGATTCCGCCCAGCGAGCCCTCGCCTCGCGCCACCATGGCGGTGATCTGCTTGATGTCCGCCGCGGCGCTCCCCAGGTCCGTCAGCATGTTGCCCGCGTTGCCATACACCAGCTGGTGCACCGCGCCGTTCGGGTTCTTCTTCGCGTCCTCGAGCAGCGAGGCGAGCTGACCCGCCGCGGCCCCCAGCTCTCCCAGCGCCTTGGCGCCTTCCTGGCCGTAGATGAGCGCGTGCGCGGTGCCATCGCCATTCTGAACCTCGTCGAGCAGCCCCTCCACGTGCCCCACCGCCTTCTCCATCCGCAGCGCCGTGCGCGAGGCATTGGCCACCAGCTGCCGCACCTCCTGGCCCGTCTGCTTGTCGTAGATGAGCGCGTGCAGGGCGCCGTCTCCCTTCTCCACCTCCTGGAGCAGCATCTTCAGGCTGCGCACGCTGGCGGCCACGTCCTCGGCCATCCGGGGATCGGCGTACACCTCCACCGCCTTGCGCACGGTGCGGCTCACCGCGACCGTGTCCTCCATCACCTGCGAGGCGCTGCGCATCAGCGAGGACAGGTCCCCGCCGCTCGTGCTCTGAATCTCCGACCCGGGCTCCAGCGGCGCCTTGTCCAGCGAGCCCAGGGTGATGTCCACCGCCTTGTCACCCAGCACGCCCTGGCTGGCCAGCCGAGCCACCGAGTCCACTCGTACCCGCTGCGCGTGCTTGGCGCTCAGCTTCAGCTGGACCTCCAGCCGCTTCTCTCCGGGCTTGGACGGAAAGCGCACCCCTTCCACCCGGCCCACCTCCAGGCCACCCAGCCACACCGGGGACTCCTCGGTCAGGCCCTCCACGTTCTCGAAGTAGGCGTGGTAGCGCACCTCCCTCTCGAAGAAGCGCGTCTCCTGCCCGATGAGGAAGACGATGAGGCCGGCCAGACCCATGGCCACGGCCACGAAGATGCCCACCCGCAGCGCCAGGCGCTGCTCGTTCGACGTGCTACCAAAAAGACTCATGGCGCCACCCCTACCCCCACCTGCGATTCAAATTCCCCGCGCCGCGCATCCAGGAAAGCCCGCACCTCCGGCACCGTGGAGACCCGCATCTCCTCCGGCGTCCCCACCTGCACGATGCGTCGGTTGGCCAGCATCGCGATCCGATCGGACACGCTGAAGGCACTCATCATGTCGTGAGTCACCACGATGGACGTGCACCCGAGTTGTTTCTGCATGGAACGAATCATCTGGTTGATGGTCTCGGTCGTGACAGGGTCCAACCCCGTGGTGGGCTCGTCCCAGAGGATGACCTCTGGATCCGTGGCGATCGCCCTCGCCAGGCCTACGCGCTTCTTCATGCCACCGGACAGGTCCGCTGGCTTCATGTCCTCGATGCCGGGCAGGTTCACCAGCCGGAGCTTCTCGGCCACCCGAGCCCGCAGCTCATCGGGCGGCATATGCGGGAAGTGCTCGCGCAGCGGGTAGGCGATGTTCTCCCCCACCGTGAGCGAGTCGAACAGCGCCGCCCCCTGGAAGACCATGGCCACGTGCCGGCGCACGTCGATGAAGTCCTCTTCCCGGAAGTCATTCAGCTCCTGCCCATCGAAGAGGATGCGTCCCGCGTCCGGGCGCAGCAAGCCGATCAGACACTTGAGCAGCACGCTCTTGCCGGTGCCCGAGCCGCCAATCACGGTGAGCGTCTCGCCCGCGTACACGGAGAGCATCAAATCGTCATAGACGCGCTTGGGTCCGAAGGACTTCTGCAGGTGCTCGAAGCGGATGAGCTCCTCGCCCTTCTGGGGCGGCTGGAACTTCAGGCGGGGCTGGCGTCGGTGGAAGAGCATCTCAGAGGTAGAGGGTGATTTTCGTGATGAAGAAGTCAGCCAGGCACACCGAGACGGAGGTGATGGCCACCGTCTGGGTGGTGGCGCGGCCCACGCCCTCGGTGCCGCCCTCGACGGTGAGCCCCTTGAAGCAGCCCACCAGGCCGACGATGCCGCCGAAGACAAAGCCCTTCACGACACCGGAGACGAAGTCCCCCATGAACACGGTGTCGAGCGCCCCCTGGAAGAACAAATGGAAGGTAATGCCATACTGCGCATTCACCACCAGCGCGCCCGCCACCATGCCGATGACGTCCGCCAGCACGGTGAGCGCGGGCATGAGGATGAGGCACGCCAGCACCCGGGGCACCACCAGCTTGCGCAGCGGATCCGCCCCGAGCGCGCGGATGGCGTCCACCTGCTCGGTGACCGTCATGGAGCCCAGCTCGGCGGCGATGCCCGAGCCCACGCGCGCCCCCACGGTGAGGGCGATGAGCACCGGAGACAGCTCACGGAAGAGCGTGAGCACCACCACCCGGCCCACGGTGTACTGCACGCCGAAGCGCCCCAGGAAGAAGCCGAACTGCAGCGAGATGACCAGACCGGCGAAGGTGGCCGTCAGCAGGGCGATGGGCAGCGAGCGCACGCCCAGCGCCTCCACCTGGTAGATGAGCGAGGAGAGCGAGAAGGGCGGGCTCACCGCGCGCATCGCCACCTTGCCCGTCATCACCACGAGCGAGCCCAGCCGCTCCATCCGCAGCTTCAGGCGCTCGCCCAGGGTGCCACCCTCGGGGTTGATGGCACCCGCCGCGGAGGCCTCCACGGGCCGATGATGGCGCTGGGGCGGGTGGTGCAACTCGAACCCCGTCCTCATGACGCGCTCTCCGAGCGGAAGCCCCGCACGAGCGACTCGAAGTCCTCGATCCGATCCTCGAAACGCCCCAGGGGTGCCACGTAGGTGAAGTCGTACACGCAGTGGTCCTTCTTCAGCACCAGGAAGAGCAGCTCCACGGGTACGCCATCCAACTTGGCCCGGTAGCGTGAGCGCAACGCTTCTCGCTCATCCACCACCACCTTCTGCTGCTCCACCTCCAGCCGCTCGGTGAAGCCCATGATGAGATGACGGGTGAGCACGTCCAACGGGGCGTCCTCGTGCTCCTGGCAGTTGGAGTTCACCGACAGCGCATGACCGGTGTCCTCGGTGTACCAGGCGAGGTCGTTGTTGGAGAGCTTCACCCGCTCCCACACGGGAGGCAGCGCGCCAACCTGGTAGCGCACCCCGGGCTTGCTGAGCACTTGGTCCTCAAAGCGCACACCCCGGTGGCAGCCCACGGCGGACGTGAGCAGCAGGAGCAGTGCAAGGACGTGACGAATGACACCCTTCCTCATCGCCGCGAGGGTAGGCACCCAGTTCAAGGCCCGTGAGTTCTAGGGCAGATGAAAGGTTCACTCCCCACCAACTGGAGGGCTGCCGGACATGCCAGGCGCCCGCCATGCCGAGCGTTCCTCTAGAGGTGGACAGATGCGGATGTTAGGCGCTGAACCCTTGCCACTTGGAAACTCGGAGGAGGAGGCACCTCATGGACGGTGGGTTGGGACTGTTCGGATTGGGATTGTTCCTGCTGTCGATTGCCCTCCTGTACGCCCGGGAAGCATTCGGGCTGGCGTGGTCCATCCTGGCGATGTCGCTCGTCTCCATGGGCTTCGCCATGTCGGAGAGCCCCCGGAGACGGGAGATATCGCTGGGAATTGGAGTGGCGTGCCTGGTGGCGGCGCTGGTGAGCATCGCCTTCGCGGTCTCCTGGTACTGGGTGGTGGCCACGGCGCTCTTCGGCGTGGCGTACCTGGTGCTGTGGGCGGAGTTCCGCTTCCCCTACTTCCAGCACGTCACCCAGGAGGCCGCCGGGCCCGGCACGCCCCACACGCGGCGCTTCCGCCTGCGTCGGCGGTGAGCGCACAAACACGACGGCCCGCCGTGGGTTTCCACGACGGGCCGGTGGGAGTGGGAGCGCGCCGGGGAGGCTAGAGCTGGCCCGTCTGCGCGAGCACCCACAGCGTGGCCGCCACGGTGTCGGGGCAGTCGTAGACGCGCTGGGCGTCGCTCACGGTGGCCCAGGTGGAGCCCCCCTTGTAGATGCGGCCGTTCTCGATGGTGGCCTGGGTGCTGCCGCCCACCTCGACGGCGTAGCCGCCACCCCGCTTCACGGCCCGGCCCCGGGTACCGCCCCCCTTCTCGATGGTGATGTCCGCGCCCGAGGTGCGCACGGTGTACTGGGTGCTGCCGCTCTTCTCCACCCGGTTGCCATGGCACTTGTAGTCGGCGGCGAGGGCCGGCGCCGGAGCCAGCAACAACGCGGCGAGCAACATCGACATCTTCTTCACGAACTTCCTCCAGGGACTGGGACGCACGGGTCCCACAGACATGGACCCAGCCTGACACCCGGGCCTGACATGCCGCGTCATGAGCGGCGCAGAGGGCGCACCCGAGGGCGATTACGTTGACAACACAGGACGGGATTTCTAAATAGGAGTGAACGCTCACTCCGATGGCACCTACCCGCTCACAGCGCAGCGCGACCCAGCAGGCCCGGCCCACCCGAGGGGTGCCCGAGAAGGAAGAGGCCATCGTCCAGGCCATGCTCGAGCTGGTGGCCGAGCATGGGTTCCACGGGACCTCGACGGACATGATCGCCTCGCGAGCGGGCGTGGGCGCCGGCACCATCTATCGGTACTTCGCGACCAAGGACGAGCTCGTCCTGCGCGTCTATGACCGCATCAAGGGAGACGGAGCCTCGCTCATCTTCAAGAGTGATGACCTGGAGCTGCCCCTGCGAGAGCGGCTGCGGCGCGTGTGGCTCAACAACGTGCACGCGCTGCTCACCCACCGCGGCGAATTCTTCTTCCTCGAGCAGTTCTACAACTCGCCCTACGTCAAGCAGGTGCCGCCCGAGACGCTCGAGCGCTTCGCCCGCCCGATGGTCCAGTTGCTCGAGGCCGCCGTGCGCGCCCAGGTCATCCGAGAGATGTCCCAGGCCGAGTTCGAGGCCCTCTTCTTCGCACCCGCCAGGACGTTGGTGCGCATGCACCACCTCGGTCAGGTGGTGCTCGATGACCCCCTCCTCGAGCGCGTCTTCGAGGGCTGCTGGAACGCCATCCGCAACTGAAGCCCGCAGTGAAACCCGTCGTTTTTTTTGCCCCGGCGCGGAGTGAGCGCTCACTTCGCACTCTTATCTGGAGAAAGTCCCATGACGATGAACACCGAGTCCCACCCCGCTTCACGAGGCCTGCTCACCCACAAAGTCGCGCTGATTACCGGCGCGGGCCGAGGCATTGGAGCGGCCGCCGCACGCCTCTTCGCCCGAGAGGGGGCGTCCGTGGTGTTGGCATCCCGAACCGAGTCCGAGCTGCGCGCCGTGGTCGATGACATCCGCGCCGCGGGAGGCACGGCCGACTACGTCGTGGCCGACTTCGGCAACGCCGCCAGCATCCAGAGCGCCGTGCAGGCCGTCGTGGATCGCCACGGCCGCCTGGACATCGCCTTCAACAACGCCGGCCTCGCCACCACCCTGGCTCCCCTGGCCGACGCCCCCGAGAACGACTTCGACCTGATCACCTCCGTCAATTACAAGGGTGTCTGGCTCGCCATGAAGGCGGAGATCCAGGCGATCCGCGCCACCTCCAAAACCGGAGCGATCCTCAACAACAGCAGTGTGGGCAGCCTCAAGGGCAATCCCCGCCTGGGGCTCTACGGCGCGGCCAAGCGGGCCATCAACAGCCTCACCGAGACCGCGGCCATCGAGTACGGACCGGAGGGCATCCGCGTCAACGCCATCGCCCCCGGAACCACCATGACCTCGATGATGGAGGCCTGGGTCGCCCTGGATCCCACCGCCATCGAGCGGAACAACGCCCGTACCCCACTCCGCCGCGCCGCCCAGCCCGAGGAGGTCGCGGAAGCGGCCGCGTGGCTGCTCAGCGATCGTGCCTCCTACATCACCGGTGCCGTCATCCCCGTGGATGGCGGACTCCGCGCGTGAGCACCCGCGCCCCCGGAGTCCTCACGGCTTCGGCGCGAGTCCCAGCAGGGCATCAATGAGCGGGTTGCGCTGCTTGCTCCTGCGCCAGGCGGCGTAGATGGGGAACTCGCGGGCCGGCTCGGTGAGGGGTTGCGCCACCACGCCGGGGACCTTCGGTCCGCGAGGCTGCAGCGAGGCCAGCAGCGAGTAGCCGAGCCCCGCCGCCACGAAGCCGAGGATGGTCTCGGACGAGTCCGCCGCGTACATCCGCTGCGGCACCACGCCGAAGTGCGCGAGCGCCGCGAGCTGCAAGTCCCTCAGCTGCGGGTCCGAGCTGTAGGTGATGAAGGGCTCGTCCCGGAACGGCTCGGGAGTCACCGGGCCCTTGCGCGCGAGCCGGTGGTTGGAGGGGAAGACGAGGAAGGCGCGCGTCTTCCCCACCGGGAGCGCCTCGAAGTCCGGAGGCACCTCGGGCAGGTGGTCCACCAACAGGTCTGCCTCACCCGAGCGCACGAGCGACACCGCGGGCACCTTCGCCTCGAAGAGGGCCACCTCGATATCGGGCCGCTGCCCCTGCAACCGCCGCAACCACGGTGGCAGCAGGTGGCGCAGCGTGTGCCCCGAGGCGTGGATGCGCAGCCGCCCTCCCACCGTCCCGGAGCGCAGCGAGCGCTCCAGCGACGACAGGCCCTCGTAGAACGGCGCCATGTACTCGTAGAGCGCGCGCCCCTGCGGCGTGAGCACGACGCGGTCCTTGCCCACCCGCTCGAAGAGCCGCACGCCCAGCTCGGACTCCAGCCGCTTCACCTGCTGGTGCACGCCGGGTTGGGTGATGGGGTACGGGAAGGCGCGAGCGGCCCGGGCGTAGCCCTCGCAGCGCGCGACCCAGTAGAAGCCCTCGAGACGCTGGAGCTGAATCATTGACTGGAGCTTATCGAAGGCCGAGCCATTAGTTCCATGCGGTTTGCGAGGAACAAGGGCATGTTGTGTCCCGTCAACGCGCTTCCACCGAAGCGCCAGCCCATGAGGTCCACCATGTCCCGCCCCAACACCACCGCCGTGCAGCCGACCCACAGTGGCGCCTGGGTCATCCAGTCGTGGATGTCCTTCATCCTGGCTGTGGGTGTGACGGCGCTCGGCATCTACCACCTGCCCATCGACGGCTGGCAGAAGGCTTTCCTGGGCATGGGGCTGCTCTTCAGCGTCGGCTCCACCTTCAGCCTGTCCAAGACGGTGCGCGACCAGCACGAGCAGGAGCGCATCACCGCCCGCATCGACGAGGCCCGCGTGACCAAGCTGCTCGCCGAGGTGGACCCGGTGGTCCTTAAGTGAGCGAGCTCCGCGACTCCACCGCGTGCCGCTGGAGGAAGTCCTCCACGGCCGGAGTCAGCCGCGCCGGCTCGGGACGCACATCCCACTCCAGCACGGACTCTCCGTCCCACGCACCCAGGCGCCGAGCGAGCTCCTCTGCCACCTCGCGCGCCACCTCCGCCACCTCGCCCGGGATGTGACCCCGGGCCACCGCCTCCTCCATCTCCGCCACGTCCTGCACCTGCACCCGCTCCGGGCGGTGCGGCAGGTACGCCACGTCGATCTCCAGGTCCACGTAGCGCACTTCGCCTGGCAGGAGCTGAACCGGCGTCTGGATGTTGTAGAGCTCGCCAATCAGCGAGCCCGACTGCCGCAGGTAGCGCCTCCGCGCCACCCACCCGCCGCGAGGCAGCTCGATGGTGCCGTGGTCTCCTCGTCGCTGCGTGGCGAAGAGCCCGTCATAGGGCCGCCCCGGACTCTGGAATCGGCGCGTCATCCGCACCAGCTCCCCGTCGAAGGACGCGACGTGTCCCCGCATCTGGATGAGCCGGCCCGGCTTCCACGGCTTGCCGTGGTGAACGGTGATGGGTTGTCCCTTCCGATACAAATGCATAAGACGGTTCAACACCCGGTGGCGACGTTTGCCTCCCGGTGTGGGCGTGCAGGCGGGCGTCCTACCGGGGCCCATGTCCCCCTGCTCGCCCGGCCTGCTATACCCAAGGCATGTCGTCCAGCCCCGCGCTCCCCCGTCCTGGGTCTCCGGCCTCCTCCGCTCCGTGGCTGGAGGAGCTCGACATCCTCATCCGGGCCCGCTACCCGCTGCTCTACCTCGTCTCGTGGGAGGAGCATCGGGTGGACACCCTCCTCGCGGACATGGCCCGGGCCCACGGCAAGGTGCTCCTCTCCTGGTCCATCAGCCGGGGGCTGCGCCACCTGGGCGGCACTCGCGGGCCCCTCCTCCCCGAGGAGACGCGCAACCCCATCGACGCAATCGCCGCCATCGAGAAGCTCTCCGAGCCCGCGCTCGTGGTGCTCAAGGACTTCCACCCCTACCTCGAGGAGAAGTCCGTGGTGCGAGCCCTGCGCGAGCTCGCCCACTCCCTCAAGAGCACCTTCACCACCGTCATCCTCCTGTCGCCCACGCTCGCCATCCCCACGGAGCTGGAGAAGGAGGTGTCCGTCCTCGACGTCCCCCTGCCCGGCTTCCAGGAGCTGCTCAACCTGCTCAAGGAGATCGTCGCGGTGGTGCGCCGGGGCAACAAGGCCACCATCGAGCTGTCGCGCGAGGACGCCGAGCAGCTCATCAAGGCGGCCCAGGGCCTCACGCTGTCGGAGGCGGAGAACGCCTTCGCCAAGGCCATTGCCCACGACGGGAAGCTGAGCGCCTCGGACATCCGCCGCGTCCAGGACGAGAAGCGCCAGGTCATCCGCAAGAGCGGGCTGCTCGAGTACTACCCGCCGGAGCAGGACCTGGGGAACGTGGGCGGACTGTCGAACCTCAAGGTGTGGCTGTCCCGGCGCACCGCGGCCTTTGGCGAGCGCGCCCGCCAGTTCGGCCTGCCCGAGCCACGAGGCCTGCTGCTGCTCGGCGTGCAGGGCTGTGGCAAGAGCCTCACCTCCAAGGCCATCGCCGCGCACTGGAACCTGCCCCTGCTGCGGCTCGACATGGGCCGCATCTTCAGCGGGCTGGTGGGCTCCTCCGAGGAGAACCTGCGCAAGGCCATCCGCGTCGCCGAGAGCATCGCCCCCGTGGTGCTGTGGGTGGATGAAATCGAGAAGGGCCTGTCCGGCACGGCCTCCTCGGGACACACGGACGGCGGCGTCACCGCGCGCGTCTTCGGCACGCTGCTCACGTGGCTCCAGGAGAAGACGGCCCCCGTGTTCGTGGTGGCCACCGCCAACCGAATCGACGGCCTGCCGCCCGAGCTGCTGCGCAAGGGGCGCTTCGATGAGATCTTCTTCATCGACCTGCCCGAGCTCGCCGAGCGCCGCGACATCTTCCGCATCCACCTGCAACGCCGGAAGCGGGACCCAGCCGCGTATGACCTGAACGCGCTGGCCCTCCTGGCCACGGATTTCAGCGGCGCGGAGATTGAGCAGGTCGTCATCGCCGCGCTCTACGAGGCCTTCGGCGAGGGGGTGGAGTTGGAGCAGCGCCACCTGACTCGCGCCATCCAGGAGACCTTCCCGCTCGCCGTGACCATGCGCGATGAAATCGTCCGGCTGCGCGAGTGGGCCCGAGGACGAACCCGGCCGGCCTCCTCCCCCGAGAGCGGCTCGCGAAAGGAGTAGACGATGTCCTCCAACAAGTTCTCCCGCTTCATGCACCTCGAGCGAGCGCGTGGCGACAAGACGCCCCCGGGAGGACAGGTGCGGCTGCAGGACGGGGGGCGCTTCGAGTCCGTCGCGGGCCCTGCCGGCGAGGCCCCGGCCCCCTCCTCGGTAGCCGTGCCCGAGGCCCACGTCGAGCGCTTCAAGCTCCATGGACAGACGCCGCTCGCGCTCGATGACACGCCCGCACAAGGACAGGACTTCCCGCGCTGCATGCGCTGCCAGACGGAGAACGGCCGCTTCACCCGGGAGTGCGCGACGTGCGGCGCGGACCTCCAGGCACCCGAGCAGCTCGCGTACAACCAGGAGCGCTGGCGCGCCCAGGAGCAGGCCGAGGCCCAGACTCGCGAGCAGATGAAGGTCCTCCAGAAGAGCCGCCAGGAGGACGACGCCGAGCAGCTCGCCGAGCGGCAACGACACCTGGAGCAGTTGCACCAGGCACTCGAGAAGGACCGCTCGTTCATCAGCAAGCTTCAGCCCCTGTTCACCCCGTGCCTCGGCGTGGGGCTCTTGCGCCTCATCCCCCACCCGCTCGCGCGATGGATGACCCTGGCGTGGACCCTCCTCCTGCCCCTCCTGCTCGTGCGCTTCGGCAACGACTCACTCCAGGTGCTCGGTCTGTACCTGGGAATGCTCGTCATCGTGTTCTTCGTACCCACTGGGCTCTGGACGGCGGGACGCCGCGGGCGCGGCTGGCACGGGTAGAGCCGTCCCGGGCGCGGCCGTCAGGAACTCCCGGCCCGCCTCGTCCTCCCGGCCAGGAGGACGCCATGGTGTACGGAGAGGAAAAGGTGCGGGACATGACCCGCTCACTGCTGCCCTCGAAGAACCGCGAGGCGGCACGGCACGCACGGGCCCTCGTCCACCGCGCTGCGCGCCGGCAGTCCCGTGTGGAGATGGCCCAGCTCGCACGCAACCCGGAGACCTTCGAGGACCGCGCGGGGCTCGATGCGGACACGACCGGGGAGATTCGCCTGGTGGTGAGCCGCCGGCGAGGGGGCGACAAGCTCTCCCCGTTCATCCGCTGGGCTCGAGCCACCACCCGCTCGCTGCCCCAGCACAGCCGCATGGGCCACCTCCGGAACCTCGTCCCCCGAGGCGTCATCGGGGACCACGCGCTCTTCCACCTCTCGCATGAGAAGGACTTCGAGCACCCGGACGTGCTCGCATGGCTCGAGGCCCGTCAACGCGCGTGGCGCGCCAGCAAACGGCCCCCGTTGCTGGACCCCGGAGAGCAGGCCGAGCTGCTACGGGCGCTCCTGCGCGCTCCGGGGGGACACCGCGCCTTCAATCAGTGGCTCCAGGTGGGGCATGTCACCCACTACCGCACCGAGAGACGCCGCCGCCGCTGCACGTGTGAACCCGGGTGCACCGTCCTGGAAGACGTGAGCATCCCCGTGGGACCCACCCGCGCCCGCTCGCTCCTGGGAGAACATGACGTGCTGCCGTTCCTCGCCGCCCTGTGGGGCCCCCGAGACAATGGACACGGCCTGTGGCCCACCCCCAGGGGCCCCTTCGCCGAACAGACCGAGACCGTGGACACGTTCCTCCGCGCCTTCAAGGAGCACCACGGCGACGTGGCCGCCACGGCGAAGGCCCTCCAACTCGAGTGGCGGATGAACTGGCGACGCAACTCCCTCGCGGGCGCGGGACGGGAGTGAACCCGGAGCGCTACGCGGGCTCGTTCGCGGGTTGCTCGACTGGCGGAGGGCTCGTGACGTCTCCGGCGCGCACGCCCAGCCACAGCGTGTCCTCTGCCGCGGCCCCGCGCACCAGGCTCGCGTCCGTCGTCGTGAGGAACACCTGGGCCCCGCTCGCCGCCAGGTAGTTCATCAGGTACGCGTTGCGCTCGGGGTCCAGCTCGCTCGACACGTCGTCGAGCAGCAGCAACGGCAGGAAGCCCATCGCCGTCTCGAGGTTCTCAATCTCGGCGATCTTCCACCCCAGCACCAGCGCACGCTGCTGTCCCTGGCTCGCATACGCCCGAGCGCTCCGGCCGCCCAGCGTCACCGTCACATCGTCCGCATGCGGGCCCACCGAGGTAAAGCCCCGGTCCAGGTCCCTCCGCGAGCGCGTCGCCAACGCCTCGCGCAGCGCCGCCGCCAGCGAGGCCTCGTCCGCCGCCGCGAAGTCCACGTCGCCCAGGTGCGCCGGGTGGTAGCCATACGCCGCCGGCTCCGGCGTGCGGCCGATGGAGGCGAACGTCGCCTGGGCCCTCGGCGCCAGCTCGGCCATCAACGCCCGCCGCCTCGCGTACACCCGCGCGCCCGTCTTCGCGAGCGTCTCGTCGTAGGCCTCCAGGTAGGCCGGGTCCACCGGGCCCGCCTTCAACAGCCGGTTGCGGTTCTTCAGCGCCCGCCCGTACTCACGGCTCTCGCGGAGGAAGGCCGGAAAGCGGTTGAACACCGCTCGGTCCAGGAAGGCCCGCCGCGAGTCCGGCCCACCCTTCACCACCTCGAGGTCATCCGGCGTGAAGGCCACCACGGACACGCCCCCGAAGTACTCCTCCAGGCTCGACGCCTTCTTCCCGTCCACGAAGGCCTGCCGCACACCGCCGGAGACCTCGACGGAAATCTCCCGCTCCGCTCCCTTGAGCAGGAAGCGACCCGTCACCCGGGCCGACTGCGTCCCCCACCGCACGAGCTCCGACAGGCGGCCAGCACGCAGGGGCTTGAGCGTCGCCAGGAAGTAGAGCCCCTCCAGCAGGTTCGTCTTCCCCTGGCCGTTCTGCCCCACGGCGATGGTCGCGTGCGGGCTCGGCGCCAGGGAGACCTGGCCGAGGTTTCGGAAGTCCTGGACATGAAGTGCCAGCAGGCGCACGGGAGGCCTTTCTCCCATCCGTTGATGCGAGCGTCCAGATTAAAGGATTACCCTGACATCCGCCCCGCGCGAGGCCGCCCGGCCGCTTCCCGAGCCCGCTGCACCAGCCCCGGCAGGTCGTCCACCTCGTCCCCCACGTGCCCGGAGGGGAGCCGGGGGAGCTGTCCCTGAGCCTCGGAGAAGAGCCTCGCCGGAGTCTGCCCCTGGCCTCGCAGTCGGATGAAGAGGCGCAGCGACTCGCGCAGCCGCTCCAGGTCCGGGCCCGTCTCGGCCCGCGCCCGCTGCGCCGCCGTCCACAACCGCACCCATGCGGCCTCTTCGTTCCACGCGCCCAGGGGACGTACATGGGACAGCGCCGCCAGCTCCGCCGCCACCTCCAACAGCCCCGCGCGGCCCTCGCTCAGCACCTCCGAGGCAGGCAGCCGTGCCTGCGCCGAGACCTCCCGAGCTACCAACCACCCCAGCAGCTCCGGCCACTCCTGCTCGCGGGGAACCACGGGAGACAGGCGCTCCTCCAGCAACGCCTTCAACCGGGCTCGCGCCAGGCCGTGCCAGAAGTCCGCGTGCAGCAACAGTTCCGGCCCGCTGCGCGGCGGATGCACCGGCGCGCGCCGGGCCCGCTTCTCCAGGAAGGCCCTCACCCGGCCCGTGGCGTCGAAACGGTCCAGCCGGGCCCAGAGCGCCTCCAGTGCCGTCTCGGCCACGGGCAGTGCCCGCCGCACCTCATCCGCCTCCGCCGCGTTGAAAGGCAGCGCACCGGCCTGTGTGGGGCGCTTGAAGACGCGCTCAAAGACCTCCGCCGCCACGCACGCGGCACGAAGCTCTGGGAGGTTGCGCGGCAATATCTCCACCGCCTGGGCCCACAGGCGCCGACCTAGCAACGGCCCCGCGTCCAGCACCTCCTCCTCCAGCTTCAGCAGCGCATCCCCGAGGAGCTCCGGCTTCTTCTTCGCGATGAGCCGCCGCTCCACTTCCCACGCGACGGCTTCGCGCAACCGCTCCACCTCGGACAGCAGGGCCATCGGCGCCGAGTCCTTTGGCCAGCCCTCGGCCTCCGCGCGCCGGGCCACGGACTCCAGCGTGGCATCCACCTCCGGCTGGGCCAGCGCCACTTCGCGCAACAGCTCGAGGTTGGCCCGCACCCGGTCCTTCCAGAAGAAGGCGCGCAACAACTTCTCCAGCGCCCTGTACCGCAGGCGCGTGGCTTCGAGCAGATCCGCGCGGTCTTCGAGCCGCGCTCGCAGAGTGTCCGGAGGAGGGACCACAGTAGACCCACTATAGGGGCCCCCGGCCAGGAGCGCAGGCCCCCGGTGGCCATGCGGGGCAACGAGTGAACGATGAGCTCCGCTCGACACTCGACCCCGAAACATGCGCATGGGATGAAAGGGCAGCTCGCGGCTAACGTCTCGCGGGCAGGGTGTCGGACTGTGGCGACATGCTCCAGACATGGAACCTGTCGCTCGGATGGATGTGGACGAGTTGCTGTACGCGAGTCCCCGGCCAGCAATCCCTCATGCCCAGGCCTCCTCGCGGCTCGGTGGCGTGCGTATCCCGTGAGCCAGATTCGAAGCGTTCCCTGATGGCTGCTACGCTGGAGCCTCCGCCCAAGTGACCCGGTCCCCTCTGACCCGGCAGAAACTCCATGGGACACCCGACCATCGACAACGAGACCCCGTTCGCCTTCGACATGATGGGCCTCTCCGACGAGGAGGGGCGACCCTTGCTGCTGCTCGTGGTGAAGGCCACCTACTCCATGGGTGACGAGGGGCTGAAGCTCGCGGAGGAGCAGGCGCCGGTGAAGTGGAGCGGCGAGTCCTGGGGCAAGCCCGGCGAGTCCAGCGACAAGTACGAGCCGGAGACCGCATTCATCAAGCCCGCCACGGACGTGGTGCTCATCGGCCACGCCTACCCGCCGCAAAAGGGCGCCACGGAGGGACTGGTGGCCCTCCAGGTGGGCCCGCTGAAGAAGGCCGTGCGCGTGGTGGGCGAGCGGACGTGGTTCCGAAGCATGGGCAGTGTCGCCGCGACGAAGCCATTGCCCTTCGACAAGCTGCCCCTCATCTGGGAGCGCGCCTTCGGCGGCTGGGACCGGACAGACCCGGCGAAGCCCTCCTTCGACCCTCGCAACCCTGTGGGCACCGGCTTCCGCGCCAGCCCGCGCCACTTCGAGGACGGGCTGAAGCTGCCCAACCTGGAGGACCCAACGGAGCCGCTGCGCGAGTTCGGACAGAAGGTGACTCCCGTGGGCTTCGGATTCACCTCGCCGCACTGGCAGCCACGCGCGAAGTACGCGGGCACCTATGACGAGGTGTGGAACAAGACGCGCAAGCCACTGCTCCCCAAGGACTTCGACCGGCGCTTCTTCAACGCCGCCGCGCCGGGCCTCATCGCGCCTGGCTACCTCAAGGGCGACGAGCCCGTGATCATCGCGGGCGCCTCCACGAAGGGTCGGCTCGCATTCCGGCTCCCCGGGCAGGCGGCCCCGGTCGTCACCGTGAAGCTGGCCGGTGGAGAAGATGCGAAGCCGCAGATGAACCTGGACACGCTCATCCTCAACCCGGACACGGAGCAGGTACTGCTCCTGTGGCGTGGGCACGTCATGCTCAGCGAAGGCGTCCATGACGTGCGAGAGCTAAGGGTAACCGCCGAGGGTGTCTCCCGGCCGAAGAAGGCTTGAACGTGTATTGGGTTTCCTAACGCCATACCCTGCGAGTGCTCGTGCCTCGCGACTCCGGCGGAGTATGATTCCCTTCTTGCTTGGAGGTGGATGCGATGCCCGTCAATACCGGTGTGAACAAGATGTCCGTGGTGACCAAGGACAGCGGCGGCGTCACCACAGCCTTCCCGGATGTGTGCAAGACGCCGAGCCCTGGCGGGCCCGTGCCCATCCCGTACCCCAACATCGCCCAGTCCTCGGACACCGATAAGGGCACCAAGAAGGTGTCCGTGGCCGGCAATCCGGTGTGCGTGAAGGACTCCCACTTCAAGATGAGCACCGGCGACGAGGCGGGCACCGCGGGCGGCGGCGTGGCCTCCAGCAAGACCAAGGGCAAGGCCGAATTCGTCAACTTCTCCTTCGACGTGAAGTTCGAGGGAAAGAACGTGGCACGCGCCTTCGACCTGATGCTCCACAACGACAAGAACACGCCGCCGTTCCCTGTCATGCAGGGGCCTGTCATGGCCATGGCCGGCAGCGACGAGAAGCCCACCTGCGGGGTGTGCAAGAAGCACCTCTAGCCGTTCCACACGAGGATGAACACCGGCGCCCCCAGTTCCCCGACACGCGCCCAGGGCTCCGCCCTGCCTGGAAACACCATCGCCATCACTGGCCTGGGCATGGTGTCCGCGATTGGCTCGGACGTAGCCTCAAGTTGTGCCGCCGCGCGCGCGGGGCTCACGCGCTGGCGGGAGCTCGACATCCAGGTGACGGATGAAGACACGTTGGAGGCTGTCCCACTGAAGGGGCAAGAGGTCTCCTCGCTCACCCTCGGCTTCGAAGGTTTCGCCCGCTGGCTGCGGTTGGGTGACGCGGCGTTGCGTGACCTGATGGAGCACTCCGGCCTGGAGCGGCCGGCCTTCGCACAAACGGGCATCCACCTCCAGCTCCCCGGCACCTGGTTGGAAGAGGTCCACATCCAAGGAAGCCTGCTGGACCGGTTGCCGGAGGGGGAGCGCGAGCGCGTCCGCCGAGGGGTCGACGCCGAGCGCACCGAGAAGCGGGAGCAGCTCACGCGCCGGTTCCTCCCGGAGTTGCTCGCGTTGAACCAGCTGCCACTCGCGCCGAGAACACAGGTCTATGCCTTCGGCGGGGCCGCCACCTTCACTCAGGTGCTTGCACGAGCGGTGGAGGCGCTCCGAAGCCGGACCCTCGAGCGATGCATCGTGGGCGGCATCGACTCCTGGGTGGATGGGGAGACACTCACCCAGGCCTACGAGATGGGCCTGCTCCGCACGCCCAACCGGCCCGTGGGCCGCTTTCCGGGTGAGGCCGCGGCCTTCGTGCTCCTGGAGCGGCTGGACTCCGCGCGCGCACGGGGCGCCCGAGTCGAAGCGCTGCTCGGACCCGTCGCATCCACGGTGGAGGCCGGACACCGTTTCTCCGGTCGTTCCCTCACGGGAGCGGCCCTCTTCGAGGCCATTACCACATGCTTCCCCGAGGGGGCGCGGCAAGCGGAAGGGGCGGAGCTGTCCATCGTCAACCTGAACGGTGACGAGTCCCGGTCCCGCGAGTACGGCTACGCCCTGGTCCGGCTCCAGGAGGCCGGGCTCCCCACGTCTTCGCGGCGTTGGTACGTGCCCGAGCACTTCGGGGAAATTGGAGCGGCCACGGGTGCCGTGGCCATCTGCATGGGCGTGAGAGGCTTCATACGAAGGTACGCCAGGAGCCCCAGCATCCTGGTGTCGTTGCTGGACGACGAGTTGCACCGAGGCGCGTTCCTGCTCCGGGACATTCCCTGGCGTCAGGATGAAGCGGGAGTCACAGCCCCTCATGGGAGGCAGTCATGAGCACTCAAAAGGACGAGCACTTCGAAGCGCTCTCGACGGACAAGTCCCACGTCGCGGGCGAGGACAATGGCTGCGTCACGTACTGCGTCTACGAGGAGGGAAAAGGGAGGCGGACGTGCAAGTTCACCGGGCACAACTACAGAGAGAACGGCTTCAATTACCAGAAGGGCTGTGACGAGGCGAACTGGTACAACCTCCCCATCCACGAAGAAGGCAGCGACGCCCGCAAGCGCTTCAACGAATTGTTCTCCAAAACCCCCATCAAGCAGAAGTGGCGGGACCCCAGAGAGACGAAAGAAGCTTGGTACATGGGGGGGAACAGCAACCTCAAAGACACCAACTTCATATCCGGTGGATGGTACCCCTGGCCCAACAACGCGCATCACCTCATCCCGGTGAATGACGTGTTGAGCAAGGTGCTCGACTTTGACCAGCTCAAGCTGCTCCAGCAGGCGAAGTACAACGTCAACAAGGGCATCAACATCATCTTCCTGCCCACTAGAACCCGGCACGCAACCCTCTTCCAGCTCCTCAAGCATCCCCGCTACCACAGCACCTACAGTAAGGAAGTCCGGATCCGGGTGAAGCAACTCAGGAACCGGCTCAACAAGGGCGCGGACAAAGAACAGGACGGCCATCCGCAGCTCAATGAGGAGACGATAGGCAAGCTGGGGGAACAGCTCCATGCCTTCTCGGGCCGGCTCCGCAAACAGATCCGCGCGGCGGGAATCAAGAGTCCCGGAGCCCATCTCAACGAACTGGCCAGTCTCGTGACCATCCGGTAGGTGCTCCCCATGCCCACCTTCTTCATCCTCTCCACGAGCGACGACTCGAAGCACTGCTTGGTCGACGAAGCGCCCGAGTCCCTGATCCCCAAGATGTGGCGCATCACCGACGGGCTACCCATGGAGCACCGCTACCCACCCGACGTGGTGCTGAAGATGGACAGCGGCCACAAGGGGCTGGTGGTCCCGGACCTGGTGAGCAACACCGAGTCCATCGCCCTCGTCTCCAGCAAGCTCAAAGGACTGCTGGAGCAGCACTCCGGCGCCCGCATCGAGTTCCTTCCAGCCTCCATCGCCAACCACAAGGGCCGGGTCGCCGCGAAGGACTACTTCATCGCCAACGTGCTCGACCACGTGGACTGCGTCGACAAGGAGCACAGCGAGGTGGAGGAACTGAATCCCGACCCTACCCTGCTCTCGGGCCTCTTCCGGCTCCAGGTCCTCCAGGATCGGATTCCTCCCGAGGCAAAGCTGTTCCGACTGAAGACCATGCCCTCCGCCATCCTCATCCGTGACGACCTGCGTGCCCTGCTCGATGCCGAGCACCTCACGGGCATCAGGTACATCGCCATGGGCGAGGAATGCGCCATCTACTGAGCCCCTGAGCCATGTCCTCCTCGAGCGTACTGGAGACCGTCCGCGACGATTCCCTCTTCGGGCTTGAGGAAGCCGTGCGCGCCATCCAGCAGCACGACGCCCTGGAGCAGTCCGGACAGGCCTATGTGGTGGCCGCGACGTGCCACCGCCGGCTCGCCCTGTGCGCGTTGCTGGTGGATGCACGGCCGGACCGCTTCTCCGCCCACCTGTGCCACTCCGCGCACGCCCGCCTCCACTTCCTGCAACTCGTCGCGGGAGGCCATGGCGCCGAGCCTCGCTTCCTCTGCGCGACCCAGGAGTTCTCCTTCATCGACGCCCTCGCGGCCGGACAGCCCGACCTGGCCATGGACATTGCCCGGCTGGCGGCGCGGCGCCATGACCCCACCTTCGAATACGAAGACGACTTCCTCCTCCACCACTTCCTCCACCAACTCCTCCTGACGACACGGGGAGCGGATTCCGCCGACCTGCCCACCCTGTTGGAGCGCTGGGAGGCGGTGCTGGAGGGAGGCTCCGACACCTATCTGGACACCTGCCGTGCCCTGCTTCACCGGCAGGCCCACGCCTTCGATGAGGCACTCCAGGCCACCGTCGATGCGCGCCTGTTGCAGTTCCAGAAGCGGCCCCGGGACTCCGGCCCCAACGATGAGCTGAGGAAGACCGAAGGGGCCGTGTTCATGATGGGTCTGGCGATGCTCCGGCTGGCGGAGCTCCAGGGAATGGACACCCGGCGCGAGTACCCCACCCTTCCCTCCCTGGCGCGCGTCCCGGCCGGCCGGCCCGCGCCGCCGCCCTCTGCGTGGATGGCGCCAGGATGGGTGGATTAGGCAAGGGGACGCGCGGGGCGGTATCCTTTCGAACCCGAGGGAGGCAAGACGTGCTTCCCCAACCGCCCGATGCAGAGGTCCTCACATGAGCACGCCTCCCGATAGCAAGCCGACCCACTCAGGCCCTCCCACCCGGGAACCCATCCTGGGCAGTCGGGCCGGCCAGCTCGCCGGGCTCGAGGCCTCCGGCGCGCCGCTCGTCGACTTCCCGGGCAATACCCTGGGCCCCGTTCCCGCGCGTCTGGCCCTTGCTCTGGATGCCCGGGGGCTCCAGGAAGCCGTCGCCCGGCGACAGAAGGTGGTCCTCCTCTTCGAGAATGGGGATCCCGGCATGCCCTTCATCATGGGCCTCATCCAGGAGCCGAGCCCTACGCCACTGCTGGACGCCCTGCTGGAGAACCCGCCCGAGGCCGCGGCCCCGCGGCCCATGGAGGCCCATGTGGACGGCAAGCGCGTGGTCATCGAGGGCCAGGACGAAATCGTCCTCAAGTGCGGCGAGGCCAGCATCACCCTGCGCCGCAATGGCAGGGTAATCGTGAAGGGCACCTATCTGGAGTCCCGAGCCACGGGCACCCACCGCATCAAGGGTGGCTCGGTGGAAATCAACTGAGACCATGGCCGAGCTCACCAGGAAGCCGCTGCACTGGGACATCTACGAGGAGCACCTCAACGAGGCGGCCTTCCGTTGGAGTCAGTGGGAGAAGGCGCTCGACGCCCCTGACTTCACGTTGGAGGAAGTGGCGGAGCTGGAAGAGCATGTGGCCGCGCACGTGGACGGTCTGGTGCTGGGCAGTGGGCCCGTAGCGGAGCACCTGCTGGTGCCCGCGCTCGCCGACGAGCCCGAGCGCATCGTCCCGGCGGCCCTCGCGCTGCTCCAAGCGGAGGTGCCTTCCGGGCCCGCCGCCGTGCTGGCCGCGCTGCCCGAGGCCACACCTCCCGCGCTCGCCGCGCTCCAGCGCGCGCTCGAGCTGGTGCCCTCGCGCTGCATTCCCGCGAACTTGCCGGCGCTCCTGAAGCAGGAGGACGCCGCCCCCGAGCTGCTGGCCCTGGTGCTCGAGACGCTGGGCGTGCACGGGCTGGCCACGGCGCCGCTGTGCATGCCATTCCTCACGCATCCGAAGCCCCAGGTGGCCGCCGCAGCCCTGCGCGCCACCAGCCGCGCTCGGGTGCCCTTGGAGCCCGCCATACTCCAACGCGCATTGGATTCGGCCGAGCCCACGCTCCGGAATGCAGCCATCCTCGCCGGGTTGATGGCGGGACATCGAGGAAGCTGGGCGGCCTGCCAATCCGCCGCTGGGTCTCGCGAGCCTGGAGACGGGCTGCCCCTGCTGCTCCTGGGGATGAGCGGGGATGAGCGGGACGTGAAGCGGCTGCTGGAGCTGCTGTCCGACGAAACGCTCCGGCCGCATGCGCTGTGGGCCCTCGGCTTCTCGGGTCGCGTGGCCGCCGCCGATGCCTGCTTGAAGCAGATGTGGAATGAGCCTGTCGCGGCGCTCGCGGGCGAGGCCTTCAGCGCCATCACCGGGCTGCGCATCGCGGAGGAGTATGGGGCCCCACGCGAGGAGGAGGAGCTTCCTCCTTTGGAGGAGGACCTCGACGCAGACCTCACGCCCAAGCCCGAGGACTCACTGCCTTTGCCTCAGCCCGAGAGAGTCGAGGCGTGGTGGCAG
Source organism: Archangium minus (assembly GCF_044360475.1). Taxonomy (NCBI): domain Bacteria; kingdom Pseudomonadati; phylum Myxococcota; class Myxococcia; order Myxococcales; family Archangiaceae; genus Archangium; species Archangium minus. The sequence goes on along the minus strand of NZ_CP043494.1, from coordinate 643,824 downwards.
CGGGAGCGACAGCGGCTGGACGTGAAGCAGCGCTATCTCGCAGGGCAACCCTTCACCCCCCAGGCCCTGCTCGACGCACTCGTCAGCGCGCCGATGCGGCGCCGCCATGCGTTGGCGCTGGAACTGGCATTGCGCAGCCGGGGCACGATTCAGGTGCCGACGCGTACATTCGTGGCGCACCAGCTTGCAGCACTCAAGGCGGCCCGCGCGACGCCGGCCTCATCGTTCAGCCGACCGTTCGCGGAAGGCCTTCGCGGTTAGCCGCGACAAGATTCAAGCTGAGCTTCTCTGGGCGGAGCGTGAAGGGAAGCGCTTGGGGCTCCAATGGGAGTGAAGAAATAGGACAGAAATGCATAACGAATCCCTGCCCTCTCTCTTCTTCAATGAGTGAGGGTTCACACCCCGCTCCGCGGCGGATGCCTCATGAAACAGGAATCCACCTCGCGCAGGCCAACATCTACCTGACCGGGTGAATCATGAAGAGTCTTGGAACGTCCGTTGTCTGTGTGGCCGCTTGTGTGTCTCTCCTGGGCGCTTGCGGACCGGCGCTCGAGGGCGAGGAGCTCGAGGGGACCGATCCAACGGCAGCCACGGCCGAGAAACCCAAGGGTGCTGGAGTCCCAGATCCCACCGCGGCCGAGCTTGCGGAGCCCAGAATGGTGCATGCGCAGACCTTCCTGGGAGACCTGGGCAGAGTGGTGGCCTCCCCCGCCGCCACCTACGCGTACATCAGCACGGCCAGCAACCAGTGGTCTGTCAGTTGTAACGGCGGGTCGTCGCGAGACATCGCCTACGTGTGGACGGTGCCCGAAACGGGGTCCTACACCTTCACCACCTCCGGTTCGAACTTCGATACCGTCATGCAGATCCGCAACTACAGGGCCACTTCGGAGGTCATGGGCTGCAATGATGATACATCGACCACTCTTCAGTCGAGGATCACCCTCTCGGGCCTGGTCAGGGGCGTGTCGTTGCTGATCATCATCGAGGGCTACGATGGCGAATACGGCAACCATGCCCGTTTGAACATCGTCAAGAACAACTGAAAGCCGCAGTCACGCGGGCCAATCGGTACGAGCCGGACATCAACCCCAGTCCGTCCGGCTCCCACCCGCTGACTTCTCGCATCATCACTCCCTGGCGCGGCCCTCCTGACCACCCGACTCTGGAGGGCAAACCCACCCCACGAAAAATATCTCTGCATAGTTCGATTCGCGCTCGCCTCCTTGGAAATGAGGAGGGTTTCACAATGAACGCGCATCACATCTTCGTTGTTCTGTCCGTGGCTGCCATCCTGGGAGGCTGCGACTCCGCTGGAAGACAGGTTGAGAAGGGGCAGGAGGTAGGACAGGAGGTATCCAGCGGGGGCTCGGGCTCCGGCGGGACCGGGTCCCAGCCAGCGTCCCCAACTCCGGTAGACTCCAGCTCACCAGGAACGCCGGGCGCACTTCCTTCTGACACGGACACCCTCGCGGATCCCTGCGCGGATGCAACGGGAACGGGCACCTACAAGGGCCACACGTGCGAGGACTCGTTCACCTTCATCACCGCCGAGGGCCTCTCCTGCCAGGAGGCGCGCCGCAAGTGCACGGCCAAGGCCGCAGCCAATCGTGAGACGAGCTTCTACTGCACGTGGAACAACCGGGTCATCTACCGACAGGATGTGGTTGCTGGCGCTTGCAATCCGCGGGTCTGCGAGCTCGCGTCGGGGACGGGCAGGTATCGAGGCTACATCTGCGGTTCTCACAACTTCATCATCACCGACAATATCCCTTGCGAGTACGCACTCGAGAACTGCGCGCTCAACGCCGCCAATAACCCCACCAGGAGCTTCTTCTGTACGTGGAACGATATCGAGGTCTTCCGCAGGGAACTGGTCCCCGGCATCTGTAATGGCCTGCCCTGAGCCCTCGCTCCCGCTCACCTCTCGCCTCTGCAACTTCTGGACAAGTACCTACCACGAAGGACTGGAAGGTCCTTCGACACTGGAGGAATGTCATGACGCGTCGTCTGCTGCTCATTGGAGTGTCTTTGCTGGGATCCGCCTGTGGCGGCGCCATGGATGAGTCCATGGAGGAGAGCTCGACCCTCGGGACCGTGAAGCAAAAATTGGCACTCTTCGACTACATCGCATCCAACACGAATTACGCGCAGAACGTCACCAACTCGGCGCACAGCGCAATCACGCTGGCCGCGGGTGAGACGGTCATGATTGGGACCTGCGGGGTGACCGAGAGCGCCCATACCCGCGACACCTTCCTCCGCCTTCTCAATCCGGCCTCGACCGAAGTGGCTACCGCCGACGATTCCTGTGACACCCTTGGCTCCAGGATCGTCTATACGGCGCCCTCCGCCGGGGACTACACGCTCCGGGCGGGATGCTTCAGCTCGGGCTCCTGCTCGGGCACGGTCGCGATCGCGCGTCGCAAGGCGACCTTCGCCGCGCCTACCTTGAGCAACACCAACAACGCGACCATCAACACCTACAACAAGCAGTACTACTTCACGGGAGGTGACACCATCCGCGTCAGCACATGCGGTTCGAGTGCCTTCGGCGCCACGGCGAGCGGAGACACCGTCCTGCGGCTCTTTCAGCAGACCAGTGGTACCTACACCCAGGTTGCCACCAACGACACCGCCGCGGACGGTTCTTGCGATACCGCCGCGGAGATCGTCTATGCGATCCCGACCTCCGGGTACTATCAGATCCGAGTGGGCTGTACCGCCAACACCGCGTGCAGCGCGACCGTCGCGATCTACACCGAGTAACCCGGTGAAGGGCGAGCGCTCTACAGCTCGAGAGGCGCTCCCTTACCGGTAGCGATGAAGGGTGCCCAGTAATAGGGGTGGGGGTGCTTCCGACGCATCTCCCGCATCGCCGAGTGCAGGGCCGCGACGCGGCCCTCTCCCGCGAGCAGGTGGCGGTAGAACGCCTCCATAAACTCGCTGGTCTTCCCATCATTGATTTTCCACAGACTCGACACGACCGTCTCCGCGCCAGCCACCACCAGCGCGCGACGCAGGCCGTAGATGCCCTGGCCCAGCTTGACATCTCCGCGCCCGGTGTCACAGGCCGAGAGCACCACCAGTTGGGTGCCCCAGAGGTCCATCCCCCCCAGCTCGAGCGCCGTCACCAGGGAGCTCGCAAGGGGGGCGGGGCCCGAAGACTCCTGCGTGCTATTCGCGCCCGCGAGCACGAGGCCGGAGCGCAGCAACGGATCCTCCGGATGCTCCCTGAGGCCGGGGTCCGCCAGGGCGCAGCACTGCTGTACCGCGCGAGTGGCGGGCGGAGTGGCTGCATCCCCGAGGAAGAAACCGTGGGTGGCGATGTGCAGAAGACCCGGCCTGTCCAGCTTCAACAGCGCGTCCTTGGAGGCCGCGCGGCCCAGGAGCAGCGACGCTCGCGGAAACAAACGCTGGATGGCTTCAGCCTCCTGACGCGTACCGGGCAACGGGAGCCAGGGCCGCTCCACGAGCTCGGCAGACCGCATCGAGAAGAACCGCTGGAGGGAGGCCAAGCGCTCAACGGAGGAGGACTCGGTTTCGACGGAACCAGTAGCGGAGGTGGTGCTGAAGTCGGGATCGGCCAGGACAACCACGGAGCGCGAGGAAGGGATGTCCTCTGGATGGGGCAGCAAATCCTTGCCCGAGGTGAGATAGGTGAACTCGAAGGCATCAACGAGGAATCGTCTGCCATCGTGGAGCGCGGTGAAGGGAACAAGGGTGAGCTGGCCGTCAGGTGAGACGAAAAGGCGCCTCGTCTTGCCAAGCAACGGAATCAGCCGGTGCAAGGTGAGCGTGTAGAGCTCCTGGGCGGCGGACTCATGTTCGGACGAGTGACCCGCGAGGGCTTGATGGAGTCGCGAGGCAGCTTGGTCGATGGTCTCGGCGGGCCCCAGGTCAAGAGCATGGGAGCGGCCATCCGCGAAGAGCACGAGCGCGAGGTAGCGCAGCCCCTTCGAGCTCTCGGACTGAGGAACGCCCATGCTGGGAACCAGCGGGCCCTCGCTATAGGCAACGAATTCGATGAGTGCGCCATCTTTGGGGATTTTTGATGCCACACTGTCGGCGAGCTTGTCGGGAGCAGGCTGGGACCGGAGTGCACGCAGAGGGCCCGAGCGCCTGGCGAGCTCTCTCTCGAGGGCATCGCACTGGTCAGCGAGCTTCTGCAGGTGCCGTTGGTGTTGCGAGGGAGAGAGCTTCCCGGCTCCAGCGAGCGCCAGTACGGAGCGCTCTGTACGGAGCGCGCGTAGACGCTCGAGAGTCTTGCGATCTTCCGGGTTCAGGTCACGGAAGATGATTCGAGAAGTATCGGCCATCTCCTCAAGCGAGCGGCCCTTGCGAAGGAGTGCAGCGGAGAGGGCCAGGCGACGGACGCGCTCATCGTCCGGATGGACGCGAACGAGCGCGTAGAGGCGCTCCTCGTCTTTGCGAAACCGAAGGAGGGTGCTCGCCAGACGTGCTTCGGAGAAGCCCAATATCTCCTGGCGCAGGTGCGCTTCGGAGGCAGCCAGGGATTGCGCGAGGAGAGGCAGGGCCTGCGAGAGGTGGTGTTGGGCCAGACGAAGCGTGGCCAGGTTGTTGAGTGACGCCGCGACAGCAGGGTGGTGTAGCCCCAGGACCGATTTCCGAATGGCGAGAGCGCGCTCGAACAGAGGCTCCGCCTTTGCATCAACCCCCTGCTCCCTGTAGAGCAGGGCGAGGCGATTGAGCGTATCGGCGACTCTGGGGTGGTGAGGGCCCACAGCGGCTTCCTGGATGGAGAGCACACGCTCGTATATAGACTCCGCCTTGGAGTAGAGCCGCTGAGCACGGTAAAGGCGGGCGAGGTTATCGAGAGAGTCCGCGAAGTAAGGGTGGTGTGGGCCCAGGGCGGTTTCCCGAATGGCGAGCGCACGCTTGAGCAGAGGCTCCGCCTTCGCATGCAACCCCTGGTCGAGGTAGAGCATGGCGAGGTCATCGAGCAACATGGCGCTGTTGGGGTGATGCGGGCCAACGGTCTCTTCCAGAATGGAAAGAGCACGCACGAACAGAGGCTCCGCCTTGGAGTAGAACCCCTGCCTCCAATAGAGCACGGCAAGGTTGGTGAGTGGGGGCGCGACGCGGCGGTGGCGTGGGCCCAAAGAGGCTTCCTGAATGGCGAGCGCACGCTCGTACAGAGACTCCGCCTTGGAGTAGAGACCCTTCTCTGCGTAGATGGACGCAAGATGGAGGAGTGAGGCGGCGACCACGGAATGATGCGGGCCCAGAGCCGCTTCCCGGATAGCAAGCGCGCGTGAGATCAGAGACTCCGCTTCGGAGTAGCGCCCCAGTTTACCGTGGAGATCTCCGAGGAGATTGAGCGAGGCGGCGACCTCAAGGTGATGCGAGCCAAGGGCCTCTTCTTGAATGGAGAGCGCACGCTCGAACAAAGGCGCTGCCTCGGAGTAGAACCCCTGATAGACGTAAAGGTCACCGAGTTGGGCGAGCGAGGATGCAACATCCGGATGGCGCGGGCCAAGGGCTGCCTCCTGAATGGGGAGCGCGCGCTCGATCAGAAGCGCGGCCTCTGGATATCGACCCGCCGCCTTCAGCTTCACCCCCTCTTCGACTGACCGCCGAGCCTCTGTCAGTTGTTCTCCTGGGCGGCTCTTCTCGACCAGCGTGCATCTCGCACAACACAGAACAACGAGCACCAATACAGCAGCTGTTCGCGGTGTAGTTGTCTTCAACCCTGCCCCCCGAAGAGTGTCCCTTCCCCGGGCTGTACTTCAGCCCTCTTCACCAAGGACCTGACTGAGGCCCAGGTCGAAATGGCTCTCGATGGCTGTCAGGAGGCTCGTGAACTCCATCGAGGACAAACCAAGGCGCTCCCGGAGCCGACGCTTCGTGTCCTCGAAGACCGCCTGCCGTGCACTCTTGAGCCAACGTGAGATCGTGGACTGATTCACGCGGAACAGCGCCCCCATCTGGGTCGTCGACAGCCCATCGATGAAGTGGAGCTGGAGTTGGTGTCGCTGCGGACTCGGCAGCGCGGCGAAGGATTCTCGCACGGCCTGGCGAAACTCGTGACGGTAGCGGCGCTTGATGAGCTCGAGATCCACATCGACGCCCCCTGCCGGGAAGGCCTCGAGAGCCGCGAAGACGTTCTCATCCGAGGTCTCCCGGCACGAGGAGCCCTGCTTGAGGGCCATACGCACGGCGATGACTCGAATCCAGCTCAGCAGCGCACCCCGGCCCGTATAATCGACAAGTCGCGGCCCCGCCTCGCTCGTCCCCACCAGGAGGTGGATGCGAACCGACTGGCAGACATCGTCGAGCACCACGGCAGGCTGCTTGAGGCCACCGAGCAACGCTGGCAGCTTCGCCAGGTAGTGGCGTTCCAGCCTCTCGATGGACCCGGGCAAGTCATGCACGCATGCACATGCGAGATAGAGATCGCCAAGGGCCAGTTGGTCGATCCGCGGCGCGAGCGGGCGCCCTTCGCTGTTGAGGAAGAGCTGGGCCAGATGACGAACGAAGACATCAGCAGGTAAGGACACTCGGGGCCAGGAAGCACGGCCCACATCCCAGGCCCAACGAAGCTGGCCTTCAAAATCGCCGGGAAAGCTCATCTCGGGACCGGACTGATTCTCCATTCCCCCTATCCTATCATTTTTTTCACCCACAGTAATGCCTGCTGGATGCGTTCGGGGAAAGCCGCTTTCCCGCGAGCTGGTGTCTGGACCCACTTCATCTAAACTGGCTCATCGACACGAGAGCCCCCGGAGCGTGCATGCCCAGTCATACCGACCAGGCTGACCCGCAGTGCCTGAGCGATGAGCTCCTCGCCGAGCTGATCGATGGGCGGCTGGCAGGGGAAGAGTTGTCTCGGGCCCACCAGCACACCGCTGAATGTCCGGCGTGCCGTGAACTTCTCGTAACACTCGCTCGTGGAGGGTTGTGTCTGGAATCCGGGGAAGAACCGCTTGTCTACCTTTCGGAACCCGAGCCCCCCACCTCCGAATGGATACCGCCCACCCGGTTCGACGAGTTCCGTCTGGAGCGCCTGCTCGGTCGCGGCGCCATGGGCGTCATCTACCTCGCGTACGATCTCTCCCTGGACCGGTGGGTGGCGGTGAAGTTCATCGCCGCGTCTCGACCCCACACTCGGCTCCGCGAGCACTTCCAGACGGAGGCGCGCGCTATCGCGCGCCTGCAGCATCCAAACGTCGTCACCGTCTTCCGCGTGGGAGAAGTTGAGGGCCATCCTTACATCGTCTCCGAGTACCTCGTTGGTCGGAGTTTGGATGAACTATCCCTACCATTACCCTGGAGACGAGCCCTCGACCTGGGCATGGGTCTGGCCCGTGGGCTCGCGGCGGCCCATCGCCAGGGCGTGTTGCACCGGGATCTCAAACCGGCCAACGCCTTCCTCACCAACGAAGGCGAGGTGAAGCTGCTCGACTTTGGCTTGGCCGAGCTTGTTGAATCGGTGACATCCGAGGAGCCGAGCGGTATGCGTACCGTCGCGGGCTCGCCACGCTACATGGCGCCCGAGCTCTTCCAGGGCGCGCCTGCGACGCCGCGAAGTGACATCTACGCCCTCGGCCTGGTGCTCTACGAGCTATGCACGGGCGACATTCCCAAGTGGCATCGAAGCCACCTGAACTTGCTGCAGAGCGAGCAGAGCAAATCAGGACAGCTGGAGAAATTGGAGCACGGCGACAACTCCCCGCTCACCACGAGCGTGCCAGGCATCGACCCAGACTTCGCCTCGCTTATCGAGCGCTGCCTTCGCGTTGATCCGGCTGAGCGTCCTGCCTCGACCGAGGCACTCTGCTCCGCGCTCGAGCGGCTCCATGAGCCGGACCTGCTCGCCCATGGCAATCCCTACAGGGGTCTCGCACCCTTCGAAGCCGAGCACCGGACGCTCTTCTTCGGGCGCGACGCGGATGTCCGCGCCGTGCTCGAGCGCCTGCGCCGTCAGCCCCTGGTCCTCGTTGCCGGTGACTCGGGTGTCGGCAAATCTTCGCTCTGCCGCGCCGGCATCCTGCCCCGCGTGACTCAGGGTGCGCTGGACGAGTACCGCGACGCCACAACCCTCACATTGGAACCTGGCCGCCGTCCGCTCACCACCCTTGCCGCCGTCCTCGCGCCTGTTCTTGGGCAACCGGAGGCCGAGCTCGGTGCCCGGCTCGCCGAAGAATCGTATGCGCTGGGACCAGCACTGCGAGCGGCCTACCAGGAGGGACGTAGCCTGCTTCTCTTCGTCGACCAACTGGAGGAGCTCGTCACCCTCAGCGAGCCCGCCCAAGCGGCGCGCTTCGCCAGTATCCTCGGCGAGCTCGCCCTGCCAGCGGCCGGCGTACGCGTGCTGCTCGCGGTGCGCGGCGACTTCCTCACCCGCCTCAGTGCGCTCCCCGGTCTGGGCGATGAGGTGGAGAGAGCCCTCTACCTGCTCCGGCCTCTCACTCCGCAGGGAGTACGCGAGGCCATTATCGGTCCCGCACGCAGCCGGGGAGTGGTTTTCGAGTCCGAGGAGCTCCTCCAAACGCTTGTCTCGGCCACGGCGCAGAGCGCGGGCAGCCTGCCACTGCTCCAGTTCACACTGGCCGAGCTGTGGGAGCGCCGCGATCCCACCAGGGGCTTCATCACCCAGACCGCTCTCGACGAAATGGGTGGAGTGGCCGGGGCCTTGTCCCGACATGCGGATGGCGTGCTCGCGAATCTCCCTCGAAGCGCGCGACAGGCCGCACGTCGTCTGCTCGGCCTTCTCATCACGGCGGACGGTACCCGTAGCGCACGGAGCGAAGAGGAGCTCACCGCCGTTCTGAACGAGGATCGCACCGCCTTACAGGCGCTCGTCGAAGGACGCCTCATTCATACGCGTACCACGGGAGACCGGACGAACTACGAGATCGCCCACGAAGCACTCATCGCGAGTTGGGGCACGCTGCGTCGGTGGCTCGACGAGGATGCCGGCCAGCGCGCGCTCCGGCAGCGCATCGAGACCGCAGGGGCCGAATGGGAGCGCCTGGGACGTTCCATGGACCTTCTCTGGCGGGAGCGACAGCTCAATGAGGCACGGGTGATTGACACCTCCGCATTGGGCGCACGCGAGCAGGACTTCCTTCGTGAGTCCCAACGCGTCGTACACCGCCGGAGTCTTCGCCGCTGGAGCCTCGTGCTCCTCCTCCTGCTCGTGGTGGGAGTCATTTATGGTGGGCCGCGTCTGCAAACGCACCTGGAGACCCAGCGCATCGTCAGCGCCCAGATGCTCACGGCACGGAACGCGCGTGACCTGGGGCGAACGCTGGCACAGAACGCCAGTGCGAGTCGCGACAGAGCGCTTGCGCTGTTCCATGGCACGCCTCCCCCTGCCTCCGAAGCGACGCAGGAGGCTCCGGACCTCCGTGCACTTGCCGAGAATGAATGGAACCAGGCACTCGGTGCGCTCGAGCAGGCCGAGCTCGCCTTCGCCGAGGCAGAGCAGGCACTCGAAGACGCGCTCGAGCGCGACCATGGCCACGAGGAGGCACGCCAGCTTCTTATCTGCATGACGTACGAGCAACTCCTGCTGGCCGAGCGCTTCCACCGAGCCGACGAGCGTGCCCGGCTCGAGAAGCAATTCAGACGGTTGGCGGCAGGGGACGTGGTGTGGCTGCAACAACTCGACGCCCCGGCAGGGCTCGAGGTCGAGACCCAACCGCCGGGCGCGAGCGTTGAGCTCACGCGCTATGTAGAAGAGGGGGGACGGCTGCGGCGAGAAGCCGTGAGCCACCAGGCCACATCCGGGCAGGCGTCTCCCTTGGCCTGGAAGGGCCTGCCGGCAGGCTCCTATCAACTCCGCTTCACACGGCAGGGCCACCCGCCAGTCGAGCTGCCCTTGCTGCTCGAACGAGGGAGGACGGAGAAAGTCCAGCTGGAGCTTCCTTCGGTCGTACCCGAGGGATACGTCTACATTCCCCCTGGCTGCTCTCTCACGGGCAGTGCTGATCCCGAAGTCGTGCGAAAGCTGCTGCTCAGTGCACCGCTGAGCCAGAGCTGTCTGGAGCGGGGCTACTTCATCGGGCAAACCGAGGTGACCCTGGGTGATTGGCTGGCGTACATCGACACCCTGCCCGCAGAGGCGCGACAACGGCGCAGCCTCGCGACCATGCAAGAAGGCATGGGCAGTGCGCTCAGGCTGTGGAAGCTGCCCGATGGCCACTGGAGCTTCTCCCTCCGGCTGGAAAACGGGGAGCTCCTCTCGGCGCGAGATGGCGAGCCCATTCACTTCCCCGGCCGGAGCCATCGCCAGCAACAGAACTGGCGGCGTCTGCCCCTCACAGGGGTCTCCGCGGAGGAGCTCGGGGGCTATCTCGATTGGCTCCATCGCTCCGGACATCTACCGGGAGCACGCCTGTGCAGCGAGCTTGAGTGGACACGTGCGGCCCGCGGCGCCGACGACCGCAGGTACCCGCATGGAAACCATTTCCACAAAGATGATGCCAACATTGATGAGACCTACGGCCGCCAACTGAACGCCATGGGACCCGACGAGGTGGACGCTCACCAGGCCTCGGTCAGCCCCTTCGGCCTCTTCGGCATGGCGGGCAACGCCTTCGAGATGACCAAGCCCACGACGCCGGACCTTGATGCCATCGTCCTGCGAGGGGGTGCCTGGTACTACGGTGAAGTTGGCACGTTGATCGCCAATCGCCAGGCCGGAACCCTGACGCTCCGCGACACCCGGGTAGGCGTGCGTGTGTGCGCATCCGCTCCTGCCCAGTAGACATAAAAACACGCATAACTCGCCCGCTTCGGGCCTCCGTTCCGTGAGACCTCGTGTCACGAGGATGTCCTGTCACGGAAGAGGCCCCCGATGAAAAATCCCCTTCTCCTCCTTGTCTGTTTGTTGGCGGGTGCCCCCGCGCTTGCCAGTGCACCCCAACGAAAGCACCCGCAGCCACAGGAGCTTGCGCCCAAGAGTAGACAGGCGTCCATGCCGACGTCCCTGACCGGGAACAGGCAGCGGGTGCCCCCTTGTCAGGGCCAGACGCTCCAACGCAGTGTGTGGCCGCAGGGTGCACTGCTATGGGGCACCAGGCGCAAGGAGATCGCCGAAGAAACAAGCAGTGTGCTGAGCTCAGTTGCCATGAGTGGGGTTCAACTGGGCGGCACCGCGTTGAAGGGCGTGCGCATCGAGGACGGTCGTCTGGTGGCTTCGTCCGTCGAGCCCGAGGGACTTGTTGGCGCGGTGTTCCAGGGGACGGCCAGCGACGGCCAGTCCGTGGAGGTGGCCCTGTGTGGCGCAGACCCTACCACCAAGAACCAGCCCATGACCTGGTACCACATCGAGTTCTGGAACGCGCAGAGCGGCGCTTGGGAGAACCCGTGCGTTGCCACGACTCGGGTCCCCACGCCGCGGGCGCTCGCGGTGCCGGGAATCTGGGATGAGGCAGGCGCTCGCCACGAGGTGCCGGAGAAGTTCACCTTCGCGTGCGAGAGCGGCGTCATCGCGAAGTGCACCCAATGGGGCTATAGGCCCTGGGCGAAGAAGAACGGACGCTCGCTCGCGGACTTGCACCAGGCGTGCACGCGTATGGCGAGGGCTGACTACTGCGGCGACGGGCGCAGCCACACCCGCGAAAACAACCTCATCGATATGTACGACAGCCTCGAGGTGATCACGCGGACGACGGAGGCGTCACAAAGCTGGGCGCCAGAGCGGGCCTCCTTCGAGGCAGCCTGGGCTCCTGATGGCGCCTGGTGTCTGGCTCGCACGCGAGAGGGTCAGGCAGTGGAGAAAATCCTGGAGCAGTGTCCTGACCGCTTTGAGGTGGGCGTGGAGGACCTGGGCGGGGGTGATCGCTGCACGGTGCGACGCAAGAGCGGACACGCCGGATCAGCGCTGCTGCGCAATCGCTCGTATAGCAAGGGCGAGCAGCTCCTTCAGGAATCAACTCCCTAGGGCGTTGCGCCGCTGCTCCAGGCAGGGTGGCACGTTGAGCCTGTAGACGAGTCAGGCGGGACTGTGGACAGTCCGGACAGTTCTTCCTAAGAGTCGTCCCATGTCCTGGATGAAGGGTCGGCTCGGGTTGCTGATGCTCGTGGGGTGGGCGATTCCGGTGGCGGCGGCCCCCCAGGTTCATTCGCGCCGCCTCGACAACGGCCTGGAAGTGGTGGTGGTGGAACGCCATGCCCTGCCGCTGGTGACGGTGGAGCTCGCGGTGAGGGCTGGAGCCCAGGTGGAGAGCCCCGAGTACAACGGGCTCTCCCACTTATTCGAGCACCTGTTCGGCAGCGACGAGGACAGGCGGGCGCGACTGCGCGAGCTGGGCGTGAAGACCTCAGCCTTCACCTCTGTCGAGCTCGTCGACTTCCCCTTCAGCACGACGCCAGAGCACTTGGAGGGCGTGCTGACCTATCTGCGCGATGGGCTCGTGTCGCCGCGCCTTCACAGCGAGGCCTTGAAGCGCGAGCAGGTGGGCGTGACGAACGAGATGAACCAGATGGAGTCGATGGCGGGGCAGACGCTGTACCGTGAGGTGCATCGACGCCTCTGGTGGAAGTACCCCTCCTACAAAGACCAGCTTGGCACCCGTCAGGCGGTACTGGGGGCCACGCCCGAGCACCTGCGGACGCTCCATGCACGCTACTTCGTTCCCAACAACAGCCTGCTGGTGGTGGCGGGCGACGTGCGGGCGGCGGACGTGTTCGCACAGGTGGAGCGAGTCTTCCGTGGGTGGGCCCGCGCGCCAGACCCCTTCGAGCTGTACCCTCGGGTGGTGCACCCACCGCTGAAAGGCAGTGAGGTGGTGGTGGACCACGAGCCCGTGGGAATGGTGAAGGGAGGCTTCCATTGGCAGGGGCCCTCGGGGGAGGGACCTGGCGCGGAGCTCGCTTCGGCGGCGAGGTTGCTCGGCTATCTCACCGAGGACCCGACCTCCCACTTCCAGAAAGCACTGGTGGAGTCCGGCACCTGCGTCTCGGCGAGCCTCTCCTGGTACGAGCAGCGCAACGTGGGCCCGCTGGATCTCGACTTCGAGGCCGCTCCGGAGCGGGTGGACGAGTGCCTCCGAGCGGTGCTCGCCGAGCTGACACGGTTGAAGGACGAAGGCCTCACCGACGAGGCGCTGCGCGCGGCCGTCCGCCGGATGGAGGTAGACCAGGCCCTGGATAGGGAGCGTACACGGCTGTTCTCCCGCAGGCTTGTCTTGGGGTGGTCCGTGGCGAGCGTGGGCGCCTACCTGACCTCCCTGGAAGACGCGAGGCGGGTGCGGCGCGAAGACCTGGTCCGCCTGCTGGACACCTATGTGCTCGGCAAGCCCTTCGTCTTGGGGGTGATGCTGTCACCCGAGGTCGCGGAGCAGCGGAAGCTGGACGTGGCCCACTTCGAACGCCTTGTAGGGGTGACGCGATGAAACGCTGGCAGGTGTGCGTGACTGCGGGGTTGTTCGCCGCGTGCGCAACAACGACCCCGCTCCGTTCGACTCCGGAGCAGGCACCTCAGCTCAAGACAGAGGGAGACGTCACCGAGGCGGAGGTCGGGGGAATGCGGGTGCTCGTGAAGCGCGTTCCTGGGGCGGAGCTGGTGGCGGCGCGGCTGGACATTCGAGGAGGCGTGCGCAACTGGGGTCGCGAGGATGCGGGCATCGAGCACCTGGCGCTGGCAGTCGCTGTCTCGGGAGGCCTGGAGTCGCTGCCACGCGAGGCGCTCCACCGAAGACTGGGCGAGCTGGGGGCCAGCCTCTCCAGCAAAGCGGGACATGACGCCTCCACGCTGCAGGCCAAGTGCCTGAGGGCGAGCTGGGACGCCACGTTCACGCTGTTGACGGAGGCCTTCCTGCGCCCGGCCCTGCCGGAGGAGGAGGTGGAGAGACAGCGCGCCCAACAGCTCGCCGCGCTGTCTCGCGAGCACGAGCGCCCCGAGCTCCATGCGCGAGGGCTGGTGCAGCAGGCGCTCTTCCAGGGACAGCCCTCGGAGCACCAGCCCATGGGAACGGAGGACTCGGTGCACAAGCTCACTCGGGAGGCAGTCGTGGCGCACCTTGGCAAGCTGCGCGAGCGCCGACGATTGCTTCTGGTGGTGGTGGGTGACGTGGAGCCGGCACATGTCCTGCGTCAGGCCCGGGAGGCCTTCGGCGCACTGCCTCCTGGTGAAGCCCCGAGCCCTCTGCCGCCTCCGCCTGATGTCGTGCGAGCCTCGGTACAGGTGGAGGAGCGGAAGCTTCCGACCCAGTACATCTTGAGTGGCTTCCACATGCCTGGCTGGGGAGAGGAGGACTTCCCAGCGGCGCTGGTGGCGGTGAACATCCTCGACTCGCGGGTGTTCGACGAGGTACGGACGAAGCGGCGGCTGGCATACTCGGTGAAGGCGCTCACCGACGTGAGCGAAGCCCGAGCCTGGGGACACCTTTATGTGGCGACGGTAGACCCGGGGGCAACCATGCCCGTGATGCTCGGCGAGGCCCGGAGGCTGCGAACGGAGGCCGTGTCCCGCGAGGACCTGAAGGCCCACATCGCGGTGTTCACCACGTCCTTCCTGGTGGAAAGCGACTCGCTGGACGCGCAGGCCGAGTTGCTGTCCCGGGCGCAGCGCTTCGGCGGCGACTGGCGCCTGGCAAGAGACCTGCCGGCGCGCATGAAGGAAGTGACGGCGGAGTCGGTGCGAGCCTTCGCGGACAAGCACCTGCGCAACCTGCGCACAGTGGTGGTGGGCGACCCGGCGAAGGTGGACCCGTCCGTCCTGCAATTCCTCTCGGCTGGCGCACGTCCCTGAAGAAGCTATGTCGTCGCGGCGCGAATCATGGCCTCGAGTGCATCGAGCACGAGCCGAACCCGCTTCACGTTGCGCAGCTCACGATGAAACGCGAGGTACACCGGCACCGACGGGAGCTCGATATCCGTCTCGAGCCGCACGAGTGTCGATGAGCCGGTCACCTGCGTGCCCATCAGCGCGATGCCCTGCCCCTGTTCGGCCGCTTCCTGCAGCGCGACGCTGGAATTGCTCCTGAACACGAACCGCTTCGCGCCCTGCGCGGCCAGCCATTGCGATTGCGGCGTCTTCTCGATCGTCACATCGAAACCCAGGAAGTCATGCCGGGCCATGTCATCTCGCTTGAGCCGGCCATCGCGGAGGCGCCGCTCGACGTACGCTCGCGCGGCGTAGAACCCCAACTGAATCCGGCCGACATGGCGTTGGATGAGCACCGGAGACGTCGAGGGTGCCACGCGGATGCCGATGTCCGCCTCGCGCCGCGCGAGGTCGGCCATGCGCGTCTCCGAAATCATCTCGAAGTGCAGGGCCGGATGCGTTCGCCGCAGCGCCGAGAGCACCCGCGTCACCGGCTGGACGAAGCCCTCGGACAACGACAGCCTCACCGTGCCGGTCATCGCCGCGTCGCCCTCATCACGCTTCACGACCTGCAGCCCGAGTTCGAGCTGCTCGGCGAGATTGATCAACTCGAGTGCGTCCGGCTCGACGGAGGTGCCCGCGCTCGAGCGATGCACCAACTGCCGGCCAAGTGCTCTCTCGAGCGCCTCGATTCTCCGAGCGGCTGTCGAGGTCGACACACCGAGCGCACGGCCCGCGGCGAGAAAGCTCCGGTGGCGGTGCAGCGCGAGCAGCACCCTCAGGTCATCCCACGACGGCTGAAGCGAGGTTTCCATGGATGGAAAGCAGCTTACCAGCCATGCCCATTTCCAGAAATGCTCCGGTCGCGCATGTTGGACACATGAACGACTTCAACTTCGCGGGAAAGACGGTGGTGGTGACGGGCGGCTCCATGGGTATCGGAGAAACCTTCGCGCGGGAGCTCGACGCCCGTGGCGCGAAACTCGTGCTCGTCGCGCGCAGCAAGGACAAGCTCGAGGCGCTCGCTTCACGGCTCGGGAACGCGCAGGTGATCGCGGAAGATCTCGCGAAGCCGGGCGCCGCGCAGCGCGTGTTCAATGAAGTGACGCGGCGTGGGCTCGACGTCGACGTGTTGATCAACAACGCGGGGTTCGGTGTGCACGGGCCGTTCGCGGACATTCCCCTCGAGACACAGCGCGGTCAGATCGATCTCAACATCGGAGCGCTCGTCGAGCTCACGTACGTGTTCCTCCCGATGCTCGAGCGGCGGCGCGGCGGCATCATCCAGGTGGCCTCAATGGCGGCGTACCAGCCAACGCCGTACATGGCGGTCTACGGAGCGACCAAGGCCTTCGTGCTCTCGTTCACTGAAGCGCTGTGGGCCGAATACAAGAACCGCGGCGTGCGGGTGATGGCCCTCTCCCCCGGCGCGACGGACACGCCGTTCTTCGAACGCGCGGGCGAGGCCGCGGCCGGTGGCACCAGGAAAGCGCGCCCCGAAGGAGTCGTGCGGCTCGGGCTCGACGAGTTCCCGAAGAACCGGCCGTCCGTCATCCACGGCATCGGGAACTTCCTGGCCTCGTTCGCGTCGCGGCTCCTCCCGCGAGCCTTCGTCGTGAAGCTGATGGCACGGATCTCGGCGCCGAAGCAGCCGGCGCTGCCCGCCACCGCGCGCTGACGTGCCGCTCCTAGCTTGGGTTCGCATAGAACGTGCAGAAGTTGTTGAGCTCGTTTGATTCAGCCACGGTCCCCTGGTTGAAGCCGTTGTTATCCAGGAAAATCCCCCACAGTCGCTTGTCGACAACATTCTTCGTCACCCAGAAAAAGGTCGAGACCGACTGCCCAGCCTGGAGTGGCCCTGCGCTCCGCACGACGGAGGCCTCGTTTTTGAGCTGACCTGAAAAGAGGTCCACGCCCCAGCTCGGGCGAACCAGATACTGGAATCCGGGGGAAGGAGCAGTCCCTTTGTTGTGATAGGTCACCTCGAGCTTGTACCAGTCGATGCCGTCCCCATAATCAACCGGGTCATCCACGGGCCTGCAGGAGACGACGTCCAGGTCAGGCTGACCAGCCGCCTGGGCCTGTCCCGATGGGAGCAGGGCTCCGCCAACGATAGCCAGCGCAAACAGCGGCGGGGCAGCGAAGCTGGCGAACCAGCGACGCGGCTTGAGCTGAGCGGCAGTGTCAGCCAGTTGAGTCTTGGTGTGGTGTGCGAAGCGGCGCATCAATGTGTCTCCTGATGTGTTGACCAAGGCCAGGTGTCGTTCTGCCTACAATCCTGTAGAGCCCGCCCCGCCCTATTTGTGACGCGCGCCACCTGCACGTGGCCGCTGACGGCTCGCCGGGACTGGACAATCCACCGAGCCTCGTCGCACCGTACGGGACCGCATGAAGACCCCCGAAGTCGACGAGCCCATCACCCTGGTCGAACCCGACCCTCAATGGCCCGCGCTCTACGCCTCCGAGGCCGAGCGCGTGCGAGGCGTCCTCGGTGCCGTCGTCACGCGCATCGAGCACGTGGGCAGCACTGCGGTACCGGGGCTCGTCGGTAAACCCATCGTCGACCTCCTCGTGGGCGTGCGCTCCCTCGACGAGGGAAAGGCCGCCGCGCCTCGCCTCGTCGCGCTCGGTTACGAGGACTTCGGCGAGGTGTTCATCCCGGGCAGGCTCTACCTGCGGAGGCGGGGGCCACCCGACTTCAATGTCGCCATCGCCGAAGAAGGAGGGGCGTTCTTCACCGCTCAGCTCGCCGTCCGCGACTACCTGCGCGCGCACCCCGACGAGGTGAAGGCCTACGCTGACGAGAAGCGCAAAGCCTACGCGCACGGCGCGCGACTCTTCTCGACGTACTCGCAGCAGAAGAACGCGTTCGTCACCTCGCTCGTCGAGAGAGCGCTGGCGTGGGCGAGCGCGTCACGGGGCGCGACACCCAGCCCAGAAACCCAGACATAGCGCATCACTCCACACGGCAACCAAACCGGGCTCATGGATGCGCACGGAAGTGACCTGAGCCACTCAAGAGCGGATGATGCTCAGCCCAGCCCGCCTGCGAACGGCATCGTCCGCCAGATCTGGAGCGAAGGCGCGAGCCCCTCGGCCAGCATCGGCAGTTGTGGCACGAGCGCGTAGCTGGCGACCACCTGAAGCATTCGCGCGGCATCCATGACGCGCAGGACAGTCGAGTCGAGAGGCCGCACGCCGACTCGCGCCGCCGCCGCGTTGTAGACGGCGGCACCCTCCGGGCCGAGCAACGAGAGATCCCACTCAACCGGGCCGAGGTTCACATCCTCGAAGTCCGCGTAGCGCACTCCCGAAGTCGTGCGGATGATGTTGTACGACGGCGCGTCACCGTGGATGGGCTGGACGCTGACCTTTGGGAACGCCTTGGCGAAGCCCTCGCGCGACGAAAGCACGGGCTCAAGGACAGCCCACTCGCGTCGAGCCCGCTCGAGGTCCTCGGGAGCCAACAACCCGGGGTTCTCCTCCAGGAGCGCCAGGCATGTGGGCACGGTCGCGGCGACGGGTGAGAGGAACGGGAGCTCGCCCGGGTAGTCACGCAGCGCCGCGTGCAGGTCAGCCGCGAGTGCCGCTTCGGCGACGAAGTCCGGCTGGCGCGAGGTGTCGACGTCCACGAGCTCCCAGAACGTCATCGAGAAGCCGTCCCGCTGCACGGGCTCACGGGGGACCAGGGGACTCGGGCGCACGACGGGCAGCCCACGGTCGGCCAGCCATGAGACCGCAGCCAATTCGCGCGCCTGACGCGCGATCTGCGGCGCTCCGTCGAGCCAGGGCGGCAGCGCCACGGGAACCCGGACCACCACCGGTGATGGCGCAAGGTGCACGACGACGGAGAACACATCATGCAAGACCTTCGGCTCGGCCACGTCGAGTCCGAGCGCCCGGCCCGCGCTCGTCGCTGCGGCAATGGCACGCGCCGTACGGGCCTTGAGGTCAGCGGGGGTCAAATGTGCAATGGGCATCCCAGAATCCTATCCCGCGCCCAGCCCTGCTCACTCCTCGATTTCCTAAATCGTCAAGGTTCTTCCTCCTCGACTTCCAGCTTCCTGGGAATCGTGCGTCCCAAACGTGACGAAGCGACGCCCTGAAGGGAGAAGCGGATGTTGGACTGGTTCAGGAAGACGTCCGACACGGGGCACGCGTGGCCGCATCCCATTGCACGCCCGCCCTTCCCTCTACCGCGAAAATGAGAACGTTTCGACCCGGGCGGCCTCTCTCGCCTCCTAAGGCATGTGCTCATAAGACAACACGTCCACTACCATGAGGCGGTAAATTTCCCATGACGAAAAAGTAAATGCCTGTCGATTCACTCTCTCCTCGAGCATGAGAATCGACTTTGTTTGTCGGTCAACACGCCCCAATGAAAACGTTTTCATTGCCAAGTCTTTCTTGCTTCAAGTATCTTCCTGTTTAGAAGCGTTTTCCCATTCTCGGGAGTTATTGAAATTTTCAAGCCGGAGGGAACGTATGCAACAAAGGCAACCAAGGACCTGCTTGCTGACGCGGGCTCCCCTAGCGGTTCTGCTCCTGGGACTCTGGGGAGGAGTCGCGGCCGCGCAAGTGCATGTGGACAACCCGTTTGAAGGCGCAACCGCCTACGTCAACCCCGACTATGCGGCGTTGATTGACACCTCGATTGCCAAGACGACCGACAGCACCCTGGCCGCGAGGATGCGCACGGTCAAAAAGTATCCGACCGCGGTCTGGCTCGACCGCATCGCGGCGATTCACGGCGGCAGCGCGAACGGCGGCCGCAAGAGCCTGCGTGATCACCTTGATCTGGTGCTGGCGCAGAAGAAGCCTGGCCAGCCCATCACCGCGACCTTTGTCATCTATGACATGCCGGGCCGTGACTGTGCGGCGCTGGCGTCTAACGGTGAGCTGCCACTGACCGAGGCGGGTCTTCAGCGTTACAAGACGGAATACATCGATGCCATCGCGGCCGTCTTCGCCGATCCGAAGTACAAGGACATCCGGATCATCACGGCCATCGAGCCGGACGGCCTGCCGAACCTGGTGAGCAACCTGAGCGATCCGGAGTGCGCCCAGGCCAACTCCAGCGGCATCTACGTGGCGGCTGCGCAGTACGCCCTGAACAAGCTGCACGCCATCCCCAATGTCTACACCTACCTGGACATCGCCCACTCGGGCTGGCTGGGCTGGGACGACAACCGGCAGAAGACCATCGAGCTCTACACCCGCGTGGTGCGCGGGACGACGGCCGGGCTGGCCAGCGTGGATGGCTTCGTGACCAACATCTCCAACTACACGCCCCTCGCGGAGCCGCACCTGGTGGACCCGAACGTGACCGTCGGCGGGCAGCAGCTCAAGTCGGCGAAGTTCTACGAGTGGAATCCCCACTTCGACGAGAGCGACTTCACGGCGGCGCTCTACACGGGCTTCACGTCCGCGGGCTGGCCGGCCAGCATCGGCTTCCTCATTGACACCTCCCGTAATGGCTGGGGCGGACCCAACCGGCCGACGGGTGCGATCGGCGGTACGGTCGACGCGTACGCCGACTCCGGCCGCGTGGACCGGCGGGGCCACCGCGGTCTCTGGTGCAACCACAGCGGCGCCGGTATGGGACAACCGCCCCAGGCAACTCCGGCTGGCTATACCGCCTCGCACCTGGATGCCTTCGTCTGGATCAAGCCGCCGGGCGAGTCGGACGGCGCGAGCAAGCAGATTCCGAACGACGAGGGCAAGGGCGCGGACCCGATGTGCAACCCGGACTACATGACGAAGTTCAACATGAAGACCGGGGCCCTTCCGGACGCCCCGCTGTCCGGTCACTGGTTCCATGACCAGTTCGTGATGCTGGTGTCGAATGCGTATCCGGCCGTCCCGCTGACCACCGGTGACAATGACCCGCCCTTTGCGCCGACGGGCCTGACGGCCACCCCGGGCAACCAGCAGGTGACGCTCAGCTGGAGCGCGGCGCTCGGTGCGACGAGCTATACCGTCAAGCGGGGCACGGCCAGCAGCGGACCGTTTGCGACGGTGGCCACCGTGGCCGGTACGACCTACACCAACACCGGGCTGACCAATGGGGCGACCTATTACTTCGTGGTCAGCGCGTCCAACAGCAACGGCGAGAGCGCCAACAGCAGCGCGGTCTCGGCAAGTCCTGGTGAGCAGGTCCTGGCCGCCCCCACGCGCCTGCTCGCAACGGCGACCAGCTCCAGCCAGATCAGCCTGAGCTGGACAGGCTCCGCGGGCGCCACCGGCTACAACATCTACCGCTCCACCTCGCCGAGCGTGGCGGTGACCGCGGCGAACCGCGTGGGGACCAGCACCACCACCAGCTTCAGTGACACGGGCCTGACGCCCAACACGGCCTACTACTACAAGGTGACGGCCTTCAACGCCGCCCTCGAGTCCGCCGCGTCGAACGAAGTCTCCGCCACGACGCAGAACGTCAGCGCCGGCGCGCTCTCCGTCCTCTACCGCGACGGGGACAACAACTCCCCGAGCAACAACCAGATGAGGCCCCACCTTCGGGTGAAGAACGGCGGCACCACGTCGGTCAACCTGACGGAGCTCAAGGTCCGGTATTACTTCTCACTGGAGGGCTCGGCCACCCTTCAAGCCGTCTGTGATTGGGCTGTCCAGGGCTGCAGCAATATGAGCTTCCAGTTCGCGCAGCTGGCCTCTCCGCGGCCGGGCGCCACCCACTACCTGGAGATCAGCTTCGCCAGCGGCACGCTGGCGGCAGGCCAGGACACGGGAGACATCCAGCTCCGCGTGAACACGTCGAACTGGGCGAACTTCAACGAGGCAGATGACTACTCGTTCAAGGACGGCCAGACGGCTTACGGAGAGAACTCCCGAATCACCGTCTACCGGAACGGCACGCTGGCCGGAGGCGTCGAGCCGTAACAGTTTCGACTCAAAGCCCCCGGCCGGAATACGGCTGGGGGCTTCCTCCTTGGGCGACGTCTCCCTCCGCCATAAAGAGCCCAGCGGGACGTCACCTCCCTTCGCTATGCTGTGCGATGGGGATGGGCCTGTCCCACATGAGGGGGAGTCGTCGTGAACCAAGGAAGTTGGATGAACCGCAGGAGGAAGGTGCACACTGCCGTGCGCAGCAGCGTCGGCGGCGTGCTGGCCGCGCTGGTAACGGGACTGAGCGTCACCGCGTGCGTTCCGGCCACCATCCTGGCGTATCCCAAGCGCACTTACGAGCCGGGGACCTTCGGTGCGCATGTCAATGAGCACTTCCGCACCCATGTCATCGGCTGAAACCTGATTCCGCCGGTGGATGTGAGGAGCTGGCGCAAGAACTTCGAGGAGCTGGACCTGATTCCAGGCTCCTTCAGCTCGCAATATGGCAGCATCCTGCAGACGCCGGTCCATGAGTACAAGGTGGCAGGCAACACGCTGTGGCTGTATCCCTTCTCCGCGGAGGAGGTGCCCACGACGCCCACGACCTACGTGACGACCTGGGAGGCCAGGCTCTTCTTCCAGAAGGGCAACAACCCCGTCGACCATGCGACGAGCCGGGAGAACCAACAGTCACTCTCCAACGTGGAGCTCAAGTGCCCGGAGGGACTCCGGCGGGTGATGTCCAAGCTCATCCACGAGCCCACCCAGCAGGCCTACACGCTCAACCTCTCCACTGTGGATGACCTGCCCATGCCCGTGGCGGACATGAAACAGGCGGTGCAGTGCACGCTCACCGGGGTCCTGACGGTACCGATCATGAGTGCGTCGAAGAGCCCCGGGTATCCAACCGCCGAGCTCCCGCTCAACATCACCCTGCTCGCACCGCCGGCGCCCCAGCCACAGCCGACCGCCCTCCCCGCCCCGGTGCTGTGACACCCCGTCAACCGCGCCTCCCCGTGGGGCACCAGAAGTACGTGGTGCCCACGGCTCCCGCCACGGTGAGCTGCTGGAAGCCCAGGCGCTCATAGAAACGCAGGGCCCGGGTGTTGTTGTTGCCCGTGCCCAGATGCAGCGAGGGTGCGCCCGCGGCCGCCACCGCCGCCAGGAAGGTCTCCACGAGACGCCGGCCGTACCCGGCCCCCTGCACATGGGGGAGCAGATCGACATGCAGGTGTGCCGGGTGGGGGGCCAGCTCGGGCGCGAGCATCCACTCGGGATGGTGCAGCGTGGCGATGAGCCGCTCGTCCGCGGTGCGGGCCGGCTCGACCGGGTGGGGGTAACGGCCCGCCACGCGAGGCAGCCACCGGGCACGCCAGGCCTCCACGAAGGCCGGCGTGTTGGCGGTGCCAAGCACATACCCGACCGCGCGTCCGCCCTCATCCACCACGAACGCCAGGTGCGGCTCGAGCGCGAGGTAGGGGCCGGCGTAGACGTCGGGCAGCAGCGCGTCGCTCTGGTAATGGCCCCGAGCATCCTGACCGGCCGCACCCGTGCGCACGCAGATGTCATACACAGCGTCCCAGTCATCCGGGTGGTAGGGGCGAATCTGGAGGGAGGGGCTCATGTCCGCCGAGCCTAGAGGGGGGCCTCTCTCCCGTGAAGCACGAGCGACTCTCGCGGAGACGTTTTGGCTGTTCTACAGTGAACGCTGCTCCACCGCGTGTGGGGCCTTCTTCCAAGACAAGGAAGTCCCGTGTCTCTGCCGCGTCTCTCCGCGATCCTTCCTCTTGTATTGGCGTTGCTCGCTGGCTGTGACAGCGCGCCGTCCATCTCCGTGTCCACCACCGGCGCGATGCGACTGGCCATCTCCACGCCCCTGGCCTCGCCGAGCGACGTCTCACGCGTCACCGTGACCGTCTCCGCCTCCGACATGAACTCGCTGTCCACCGAGTTGGTGCTCACCGACGGCGTCTGGGGCGGCGTCATGGGAGACATTCCCGCCGGGGCGCACCGCACCTTCGTCGCCCAGGCCTTCACCGCCTCCAACACCTTGCGCTACGAGGGACGTGCCGAGGACGTCACCGTCACCGCGGGAACCACGGGACTGATCTCCCTGACACTTCAGGATGTCTCCGGCCCTCCGCCGCTCACCAACGAGGCGCCCATTGTCGACTCGCTGGTGGCCACCCCCACCACGGTGGCTCCGGGCGGCAGCATCACCCTCACGGTCAGCGCCCATGACCCGAACCCGGGCGACACCGTGAGCTTCGAGTGGACGGCCCCCTCGGGCAGCTTCTCCGCCCCCACCCAGGCGAGCACCACCTGGACGGCGCCCGCCACCCAAGGGCCGGTGACCCTGTCGCTGAAGGTGAGCGACTCGCACGGGGCGAGCCTCTCGGTGAGCCTCACGGTGACGGTGTCCGCGGGCAGCGGGGCCGAGGAGGTGAAGGTCGGCTTCAACACCGCCCCCAGGGTGGTGGGACTCACCTCCTCCCAGTCCTGGCTGGACGTGGGGCAGCAGACGGCGCTGTCCGTGTCGGCCACGGATGTGGACGGGGACACCCTGAGCTACCAGTGGAGCGCCACGTGCGCGGGCAGCTTCACGGGGGCGAGCGCGGCGAGCGCCACCTTCACGCCCTCGGCCCTGCCCACTGCGGCCTGCAACAACTGCCAGCTGAGCGTGACGGTGAAGGATGGTCGGGGCGGACAGAACACGGGCAGCGTGGCGCTGTGCGTCGCCAAGGACTCCCGGCGGGCACCGCCTATGGTGACGCGCTCCTATCAGTCGAGCCTGACGGCCAGCGCCAGTCAGCAGCTCACCTTCGAGGTGGAGGCGAGCGATCCGGCGGGCTCCGCGCTCACCTTCGCCTGGACGGCCAACGTGGGCACGCTGGGCACGGCCACGTCGGGCGCCACCAGCAGCCGCATCACCTGGACGGCCCCCGCGTGCCTCACTTCGGGCACCACGCCGAGCCTCACCGCCACCGTCACCAACGCCTTCGGCTTGACGGTCACCCGGAGCTTCACGGTGACGGGACCGCCGACGTGTGCCATCGCGGGCTGGACCTCGACGGGCTCCCTGCTCAAGTCACGCTTCTTTCATACGGCGACGCTGCTGCCCAATGGCAAGGTGCTCGCCGCGGGGGGATACGACCAGAACGGCACCCTCGGCTCGGCGGAGCTGTACGACCCGGCCACGGGCACCTGGAGCGCCACCGGCTCCATGACGGTCGTGAAGGGCCCGCCCATGGCGACGCTGTTGTCCACGGGCAAGGTGCTCATCATGGCCACCAACTCCCAACAGACGGAGCTGTACGACCCGGCCACGGGCACCTGGAAGACCACGGGCTCCTACACCACCCCGCGTCAGGGGCAGACGATGACGCTGCTGCCCAATGGCAAGGTGCTCGTCGCGGGCGGGTACTTCTATGGCAGCCTGGCGACAGCGGAGGTGTATGACCCGACCAAGGACACCTGGAGTGCTACGAGCTCCATGTCCACACCGCGCTTCTACCCTACGGCGACCTTGCTGCCCAATGGCAAGGTGCTCGTCGCGGGCGGCAGCAGTGGCACCGGCAGCAGCACCATCCTGGCGACGGCGGAGCTGTACGATCCGGCCACGGGCACCTGGAGCCCCACGGGCTCCATGAGCACCCCGCGCGACCGGCATACGGCGACGCTGCTGCCCAATGGCAAGGTGCTCGTCGCGAGCGGGTACACCAACAGCGGCAGCGGTGGCACCGTGGCGACGGCGGAGCTGTACGACCCGGCCACGGGCACCTGGAGCGCCACCGGCTCCCTGGCTGCCTCGCGCTACCTGCATTCGGCGACGCTGCTACCCAATGGCAAGGTGCTCATCTCGGATGGAGTCGGCACCAGCAACGCCCCCGTCACGACGCCGGAGCTGTATGACCCGGCCACGGGCACCTGGAGCACGACCCTTCGCATGTCTGCACCGCGTGAGCGCCCCACGGTGACGTTGCTCTCCCATGGCAAGGTCCTCGTGTCAGGGGGAAGCACCAGCTCCGTCGCCGTAGCGACGGCAGAGCTGTACACCCCAGGCAACTGAAGCGCCCACCGGCGCCAGGTCTACACGCACGTACAACCCAAGCAGGGCGGCCTCAGGCGCAGACACCTGTCCGCCGCACCTGCTTGTCGATTTCGTGCGACACCCAAAAGCCTCGCTGTGTCTACGGGCAATCGTTCATGACGAACGAGAGCACTCAAGGACACAGCTCGATGAACTCCAGTTCCAGGAACCTGTTCTTCCTCCTTTGTATGGCGGGTGCCACCGCGTGCGGGCCCGAGTCCGCGGCCCCCCAGGACGGAGAGAACCAGGCGCTCGGCCACAGCCAGCAGTCGCTGAGCGCGCCGGTGCAGGATCCGCAGCAGTGCAACCTGCAAGAAGGCCGTTACGTCGTGGCGGCGAAGCCCACCACGCACGCCAACGTCTACGACGTCTTCTTCTTCAATGACACGTTCTACAGTCCCTCCGCGGGCTGCAAGAGCATGCTCTTCGTGTGGACCGAGGGCACCAACCCGGTGCCTCCCACCCCGCCGAATCAATCCGAGTTTGGCATCCGCCTGTTCGAAGGCTGGTTCGGCCCGAATGCTCAGGGGCAGCGGCGCTTCGCGGTGAAGGCGGTCTGGCGGACGCAGTACCGGGTGTCCGTGTTCCCGACCAACCTTCACGCTCGCATCTACAACCCCGGTGATGTCTCCGACATGGGCGGCACGTTCAACGTCATGGACCCGTTCACCGGTTCCAGCCACATCTCATGGGAATACATCACCGTGCCGGGACAGGAATACGGCTCGATCTTCCTCACCCCCTATTCGAGCAACAGCGTCGTGCAGTCGCTCTACCTGGAGTCGGGCACGAGCCGGCTCACGGGGAGTGAGCAGGTGCGCAACTACGACGGGACCTGCCCGACGGGCTACACCTGCGCCCCGCTGCCGCCGAACTGGTAACGAGCGCCACCCCAGGGAGAGCCGGGCCGGCAACGAAGCCGCTGGCTCGGCTCTCCACGTCAGCGGTCTTCTTACCAGCCGCTGTTTCCCGCGCCGCGGATGATTGTGTACTTGTTGTTGGGATTGCTGAGCCCACCCAGGGCCGCGCCCGTCACGGTGATGGAGCTGAAGTTGCCCGTCCCAAGCACATTGTAGAACTCCAGCCCATACGAGCCCGCGCCCTTGATGGTGATGTTGCTGAGGGTCACCGGGCCAATGGCGTAGCTGTTGTTGGCAGGGGGCGGGGTGGGCGCGTCCGGGCCATTCCCAAAGGCGAGCTTGATGCCCGAGTAGGTGCTGTCGTTGATCTCCAGCCCGTCAGCGAGGATGTGCCCCGAGATTTCCTGGGTCGCAGCCTGGATGAACAGGGCCCCGGTGGGCATGAACCAGTCTGGGGTGTACCCACTGGTCCGATTCAGGGTCACGCGCCTGACCTCCGTGGTTCCCGTGAAGGGCAAGTCCGAGAACCAGTTGGAGATAAAGACACCTGCGGAGGCTCCGTAGACCGTGTCCGATGCCACGCTGTCCCAGACCTTGTTGTCCTTGCCATTGTAGATGGCAAAGGTGTTGGCGAGCGTGGGAAGCTGCGCGGAGTCATAGCGGAACGTGCAGTTCTCGTTGGGAGTGCCACTGGACCACATGGCGAAGGCGTCATCGCCCGTGTTGCGGGCGTGGAAGTGGCTGACCATCGTGTTCTTGACGCCGCCATAGATGTTGATGCCATCCGCGTAGGTATTGCGGATGCGGCCATCAACGGCGTACAGCCCATCCGTTCCGGGTGACAGCCACAAGCCAACCTTCGCGTGCTCCATCCAGACGTTCTGGATGAGCGAGCCCGTGCCGAAGTTGCCTTCGAACACCGCGTGGTCTTCCGAGTCCTTGCGCTCGACGGAGTCGTTGAAGAACGCCAGGTCGAGCACCTTGACGTTGCTCCCCACGCCGAAGAAGCCGCCCTTGCCATTGACGCCCTGGAGCCGCGTATACCAAGGGCCCGCGCCACGCAGCTGGATGTTGGCCAGGTCCACGCGGTCCGACATCCTGAAGACGCCCGGTGGAATCCAGACGCCCTTGCCGGTGGACCTTGCGTTGTTGATGGCGTTGCGAATCGCCTGGGTGTCGTCTCCTGCGTCGTCCGCGATGGCTCCGAAGTCGACGATGCTCACGAAGTTCGCGGGCCGGGGCAGGGCCACGTCCACCTGCTCGAGGTCGATCAGATCAACCGTGTAGTAGGGCGAGGTGTCTCCGCTGTCCTTCTGCAGCTTGACGGTGGCCCCCGCCGGAATCGCCGGCACCAGGAACCGGCTCTCATCGTAGAAGCGATGCGGACTTCCACCCGCCGAGCTGTCGAAGAAGGGGTACTTCCCGTACACCCAGGCGTGCCGGGAGGACAGGCGCAGCGTCTGGGTCTTCGTTCCGTTGACGTACAGGCTCAGCGTCGCGCTCGTCCCGCCTCCGGCCGGCGCGTCCGGCATGCTGTAACGGATGACAAGCGAGTTGGCCGCCTGGGGCGCAGTCCATTGCACGTAGTGGCCCGTTGCCGTGAGCTTGACGGCCCGGCGACCCGAGGACTCGGCCTCCACCGTCAGGTAGGTGCGTTTGTCGGTCAGCACCTGGGCGTTGGTCGTGCCCGCTTCGGCTTCCAGCTCCTGGTAGGGCAGCGTAGCCCCCCGAGCCGCCAAGGCCTTGCCGTTCACGACGGTGAGGGCGTCGATGTTGACGCCTCCGGTGTTCCCGTCGTCATACTGATAGGTGATGGTATTGAGCCCTCGCCGCAGGTTCAGGGTCTCCGTCTTCCCCGACCAGGAGCCGCCGGTAGGGGCCAGGGTCGTGGTCAAGGCAAACAGGCCATTGACGTAGACGTTCAGGGTCTTGCTCGTCCCCGAGCTATTGGAGTAGCGCAGACCCACGCTCGAGGCCGTCGCGGAGTCCATGTTGACCGTGAAGATGACCCTCGCGCCGGGGGCGGAGAAGTTCCGCAGGTAGACGCCCTCCTTGGCCACGCCTCCGGAGAAGAACTGCTCCTCCGCCTCATAGACAAAGCCCTCCCCATCAGGCGGGGGAGGAGGGGTAACTTGTGCGCTCAGGGTAACGCTGTCCAGGTTGACGTTGCCCGAGTCGGTCGTATCGAACTTGTAGCGCAGGGTATGGGTGCCAGCGCTCAGGCTGAGCGTGTCGGTCCTCGTGCCCCAGCTGTCCCAGTTGGCGGTCGCCCCCAGGGAGAGCTGCGTCACCTTGATGCCATCGACGTAGAGGCTCAGCGTCTGCGTGCTCCCCGTGCCATTGGCATAGCGCAACGCCACATCATAGTTCCCTGTGGTGGACGCGGTGACAGTGAACTGGGCGGCGGCATGGCCCTTGTTCCCGTCCGTGAAGCCCGCCACGAAGCCCGTGCCGGAATAGCCGGTGTGGTCGGTCGCGATGACGGCGCCGCCCGACAGCGCCGCGGACTCCGCTTCATAGCTCAACCCGGCGGCCTGCTGCTCCGAGGCCAGTCCCGCCTCGATGCGCTGCTCCTCCGGAACTCCGCATCCCACACCCGCGCTCAACCATGACATCACGACAAGCCGACCGCCCCAGGTCCTCCACACGTTCTTCATCGCTGTACCCATTGAAACTCCTCTCAATTCTCGTGGCTGGGCTTCAATCCCTGGCGGACTGGCCATTCGCGATGACCGTCAAGCCGAACAGAGCGCGGAGAGATTATTTTCAGGGTCGACACTAGAATCCACAGAAAACTGTTTTCTCGGCACTTACTAATAAATGCTTGAGAACACTGGTGCATCCCTCATACGAGCGCTTCACCTTGACTCGAGCTGGGCGCGGAATCGGTCGGTGAAGAGGTAGGCGTCGCCGGGCCAGCGCGCGGAGACCTAGGCCCCGTCCTGCACCACGAAGGCGGGCGGTGGTCCGTCGCGGTGCCCCGCGCGGTGTACGCGCGGGGCCCGCGCTCGAAATGGCCGGGCTCCGCCAGCGCTTCGCGGACCTCGTCTTCCACGTAGGCGGCAATGACGAAGCGGCACGTCAGAGGAACCGCGCGCGCAGCTCTGGCGTGGGCATGCGGCACGCCTCTGCCTTGCCGAACCATCGGTAGCGGTTGCGCGCGATGAAGCGGTAGACGGCGTCGCGAAGAGGCGGGGGGATCACAACGAAGGCGTAGAACAGCTTCCATGCGCCGGGCAGCTTCCGGGCTACTCGCAAGGCCGCGCTGGAGCGCTCATACACGCGCCCGCCCTCCACGAGGATGAAGCTCTGGGGATCTGCCTCCGGCACTCGGCCGAGGGGGGCGAGCAGCGCCGCGGCCTGGGTGGACTGGAGCGCCGCGAAGCGGAAGCGCGCCGAGGGGTCTCGGTCGATGATGAAGTTCACGACCCCATTACAGAGATTGCAGACGCCATCGAAGAGCACCACCGCGGTGTCCTGTCCCGTTCCCCGCTTCGCCTCGCTCATGAGCCACCTCCAACCAGGGCACTCGTAACAGGCTGGGGCGAGGGCTGCCAGCAGGTGAATCCCGAATGAAGCCAGAGCAGGAGACCCTCCGGGTTCGTTCTTCCGCCACTTGTCCGACTGTCGGACAGGTTGGCGAAAAGTGCGGCCGGAGGTGAGCTGGGAGGAGGCCGTGGCTGGCGCACGTGGAACGAATGCGCTGGCTTAGACGCTCCCCTCCCCTACCCCACTCCGCTGCGGCTTCGGGTGCGCTCCCGCGTGAGCCGGTTGCCCCGTGGCTCCACTCTTGTCTGGCGCCGTCGCCGGCGATTTCCCTCTCCGCCGTCGCCGCCTCCTCTTCAACGGAGCACCCCCAGGCTGTCCTCCGAGTTCCCGCAGCACCCGTGCGCGAACACCGCTCTCCAGCCGCAGCTCCTGCATGAGCGCGTGCACCTGCTGTGCACCATGCGGATGGCGCAGCGCCTCACTGAGTCGCTCGACGATGTCGATCCGCAATGCCACGGGGCCGAGCACCTCATATCCAAAAGCTCGCGCATCCCGGCCGCCCAGCTCCGCGACATGGAGCACCGGGTCTCGCGGAACGCCCTTGGGTGACGGACTCTGCAGGAACAGCGCCGTCAGCATGCAGCGCCGTTCCAGCGCATGCGGTGCGAGCGCCTCGGCGACGTACAGGAAGCGCTGTCCCTCGCGGACGCCCAGCGACCTCAAGCGCTCTCGAGCCTCATCGTCCAGCAGCCGCCACTGCTCGCGCGCCTCACTTCGGGAAATCACTCCCAGCCCCTCAGCCAGACGGTAGGCAAGGCCACGCAGCGCCGCGGAGCGATCCCCTCCGGAAAGGGCCTCGGCTGGAAAGCCCCCCATGGCCTCGGTGACGAGATCCCTCGCCAGCGCCACCAACCGGCGCTCCAGCCGCTGCCGCGCGCCTCCCGTCCAGACCTCCGGCTCCGCGAGCGCCAGCTGCGGTGAGCGACGGCCATTCCCGCGAACCAGACGGGCCAGCGGCTGCCCTTCGAACGAGATGCTTCCTGCCGCGTCCACCACGAAGGCTTCATGCGTCGCGTCGACTACTCGCTGGACGAACTGCTCCTCTGTCATCGCAGCGCCGTCAGCCCCCGGCACCTCTCCCAGCAGGAGCCCCAACCTGGCAAAGGGGCTGTCCGACCTGGTCGCCGGCTGCGCAGAGGCTCTCACGAAACGGCGTGCACTCCTCCGTGCGGCCCGCTGCACGAAGCGCTCCACGAGCCGCTCATGGAGGGCGTCGCCCAACGCGTCCTCAATGCGACGGGTGCGCTCCTGCCAGTGCTCGGCATCATGCAGCCAGCTCGACCGATGACTGATGTAGGTCCAGATGCGGATGGCAGCCAACCGGTCCATCAGGGTGTGGATGTCTCCAGAGACATCATCGAGCGGCGACACCTGCTTGGACAGCCAGCTCTGTTCCAGCTTCCCGTCACCCTCGGAGAGCTGAAGGAAGGTCTCACGCAACAGCGCGACGTGCTGACCGAAGAGTCCTTTGCGAAAATCCGGAATCTGGCAGACCTGCCACAGCAACTCGACGCTGGCCCGGTCGGTGGCGACCTCTCGAATGGCTGGGACGTGCGAAAGCTCCTTGAGCGCATCGAAGTCGTCCGCGCGCTCGACCCGGATAAAGGCACTGTGGCGCGGCGCTCGCGACAACGAATCCAGCAGGGCCTCTGGGCTCGAGAAATCGAGCGCTTCATTGCGCCAGATGAGGCTGCGTACCGAGGGGAACCGATGTGCCTCGATGGCCGAGACCACCCGCGGAGGCAGCTCGGGCAGCGTGTTCAGGGTTCCGAAGCTCCCGTCATTCAAGTGGCGCCCCGCGCGGCCTGCAATCTGCGCCAGCTCGTCCGGGAAGAGGTCGCGCTGCTCAGCGCCGTCGTACTTGGAGAGCGCCGCGAAGGCCACGTGGTTGAGGTCGAGGTTCAACCCCATCCCAATGGCATCGGTGGCCACGAGGTACTGGACCTCTCCGGCCTGGTACATCGCCACCTGTGCGTTCCGCGTCCTGGGGGAGAGCGCGCCCAGCACCACGGCCACTCCGCCCCGGAGGCGGCGCAGCGCTTCGGCGAGCTCGTACACGCGGTCCGCGGAGAACGCGACCACCGCCGAGCGCGGAGGAAGGCTCTTCAGGGAGCGGCGTCCGGAATAGCGAAGCTGAGACAGGCGGGTGGCGCGCTTCACCGAAGCCTGGGGGATGAGCGCCTGGACCATGGGCCGCATCGTGTCCGCGCCGAGGAACCAGGTCTCCCGGCGTCCCCGCGCATGGAGCAGTCGATCGGTGAAGACGTGCCCACGTTCGCGGTGAGCGGCGAGCTGGATTTCATCCACAGCGAGGAAGTCGACCGGTCGATCGGTCGGCATCGCCTCGACCGTACAAATCCAGTAGTCGGGTCGTGGCGGGAGGCGCTTCTCTTCCCCCGTCATCAAGGCGACCCGCCCCTCGCCCACTCGAGCAGTCACCCGGTCGTACACTTCGCGAGCGAGCAGGCGAAGCGGCAGCCCCATCATGCCCGTGTCGTGCTCGAGCATGCGTTCGATGGCGCGGTGGGTCTTTCCCGTATTCGTAGGCCCCAGCTCCGCCACGACGACGGACGACCGGCTGGATGGGCTGGAGTTCATTGGCGAAGTTTAACCTCAAGAAAGGCCGTCCGCCCTGGGGGGTTAGGGGGAAGGTGGGTCCGGAAGAGTCGAGCCCGCGGCCTGAGGAATCGGCGAGGATGGAGCCGAAGAAGGAGGGGACCAGGCAACTATCGGTGGTGCTGATGGCGACGATGGTGCATGTCGCCTGTTCTCAACGCTCGATACCCCAGGCTCACTCCCCACGCGCAGATGGGAACAACATGCAGAGACCCACGCTGGAAACGAAGCGGCTGCGAATACGTCCACTGGTCCTGGAGGATCTGGAGGCCTGCCACCGGCTCTATGTCGACATTGATTGGGCCGACACGAGGCTGAGCGAAGAGGCGAACCGGGAGCAGCGCCGCCGCTGGCTGGAGTGGACCGTCCGCAACGATGAGCAACTGGCCCTCCTGTACCAGCCGCCCTACGGCGACCGCGCGGTGGAGCTCAAAGACGGCGGTGGTTTCGTTGGCTTGGTAGGGCTCGTGCCGCTGTTGGCCCCGTTCGGCCAACTGCCCTGCTTTGGCCGGGTCGAAGGCGCGCGGTTCTCGCCCGAGGTCGGCCTCTTCTGGGCCATCTCCCCGCACTTCCAGCGGAAGGGGTACGCCACCGAGGCCGCTCGCGCCCTGGTACAGTACGCCTTCGGGACCTTGAAGCTGGGTCGGATCGTCGCGGGCACCGAGCGCGGAAACAGCGCTTCCATGGCCGTGATGCGTCACCTGGGAATGCGCCTCGAGGAGAACCCCTTCCCGGAGCCCCCCTGGTTCCAGGTCACCGGGCTCCTGGAAGCCAGCGAGCTCTTCTCGTAGACGCGAAGCTCTCGAACTCCCAATGAAAGTGGCGTCGAAGATTGTCGACGCACTCGCTCCCGGTGTGTGCCAGGTGTCAATCCGCAGAGCTCTGGGACTTCCTCAACGATCGCTTCATCGAAGAGCCGTCTCGGGGCACCTGAGGTTGTTACTGTCGGGCGCGTTTCGCACAAGGAGCGTCCGTCATGGCTCGGTTCCCAGGAAGGTCGTGGTCGAAGTTCCTCGTCGTGTGGAGTGTCCTTCTGCTGTCCGCGTGCGCCTCTCCGCTCGCGCGGCAGATGCGGCCAGTGGAGGCGCTCCTGCGAGAGCAGGTGGACGCCCAGAAGATTCCGGGGGCAGTCGTACTCCTCCAGCGCACCGATGGTTCCGACTCTTATGTGAAGGCCGTCGGCCAGATGGACCGTGAGCAAGGAAAGGCGCTACGGGAGGACGCCCTGTTCCGCATCGCGTCCATGACGAAGCCCATCACCAGCGTCGCCGTGATGATGTTGGTGGAGGAGGGCAAGCTCGGCCTGGAGGAGCCTATCTCCAAGTACTTGCCCGAGTGGCAGAACGTCCAGGTGCTGGCCTCCCCGCCGGCAACTCCGGGCGAGAGCTACAGCACCGTGCCGGCCCAGACGCCCATCACCGTGCGGCACCTGCTGACGCACACCTCCGGCATCTCCTATCGCTTCATGGGCGAGCCGCTCGGGCCCCTCTACCAGAAGGCCGGTATCGTCGACGGCTTCGAGCACACCTCGTGGACGCTCGCCGACCAGTCGCGCGCCCTGGCCTCGCTGCCGCTCAAGCATCAGCCGGGCGCGGCCTTCACCTACGGCCTCAACACAGACATCCTCGGCTACCTCGTCGAGCAGGTCTCCGGAGTCCCGCTGGATAGGTTCTTCCAGGAGCGCATCTTCACGCCCCTGGGCATGAAGGACACATCCTTCTTCCCGCCCGAGGACAAGGCCTCCCGCATGCCCGCCCTGTACCGGCACACCGCCACGGGCGCGCTCGAGCGTGTGCCCGAGACGGGTACCAACGTGGTCGAGGGCTTCTTCACCTACGCGCCGGACTTCCAGACCACCGGCGCCAAGTCCTACCGCTCGGGCGGCGCGGGGCTGGTGTCGACGGCGAGCGACTACGCGCGGTTCCTCCAGATGATGGCCAACGGCGGCGAGCTCGGCGGCGTGCGCCTCCTGAAGCGGGAGACGGTCGAGCAGATGACCCGGAACCAGATCGGCAACCTGCGAACAGATTTCGTCGGCACCGGTTTCGGCTTGGGCTTCGGGGTGCAGGACGACCCCGCGCTCGTGGAGAAGCAGGGCCCGGTGGGAACCTACTTCTGGTCTGGCATCTTCAAGAGCCACGCCTGGGTCGATCCCCAGCACCAGCTCGCGGGCATCATCATGATCAACCTGTGGGACATGGCCTCCGACACGCCCAGCGACATCCGAGCCCGTATCGACTCCGCCGTAGAGAAATAACGCACGCCAGCCCGCGGCAGCCCAGGGTCCGGCCGAAGCCACCCGGGCGGAATGAGCCAACGTGCCTTCCGCCCCCACGGCTCGCGTCGTGCAGGGTCTCATCACTCGAGTTCTTGGACACCCGCCCCCGGGGTCAAGGTCCGCGAGTCCCCCCCAGAGCGCGGTTGGATGCGCTCTAGCGGAGGCTTGAGGACCGGCATCGCCGCTGGCTCCAGCCACGACTCCTTTTCCTTGAAGTGCCCGTCCTCGTCCTCATCGACCCAGATACGAACACGAAATCCGTTTCCCTCAGCGAATACGGTTCGTAGCTTGTCGAAAGTGCCGTTCCGGTTCGTGTCTTCGAAGTACCGACCATTTCCATCTTGTTGATCGAGCGCCTCCGGCCGACCATCCCGGTCGAAGTCCATCGCAGTGACGAGCGTTCCATCTGGCCAATCATCCACGACCGCCCCTGGGCGCCCATTTCCGTCGTCATCTATGACCATGCGCCGAAGACCGTCAGCAAACACATATTCCGTCCACCCATCGGCCTTTCGTTCGAGCACCCCCTGGCGCGTCGGCGCTCCGAACTCGTCATATAGCCTAAGCATGTTCGCAGTGGCATAGGCCCTCCACCCCATCCGCTTCTCCGCGACCGCAAGTCCAGAAGGAGCACATCCGGCAAGAGCGAGAACCCAGACCACCACAATCCTCATCATGAACGGACGAACGCTCATTGGCACATGGAGGGCTTTATATTGCATCCGTTTGGCAGCGTTGGACTCGAAGTGCATGGCATGTCGTTCGAGCGGTTCGCATCTGTCGGACACGTCTCGCAGCAATAGAAATCTCCCCCGCCGCCACTCTCGATCGGTTGGCCGGCACAGTCATAATCAACAACCCCCTTGCACTTCTCACACGACTTGATTGTAAGTATACCTCCGTGACAAATCCCGGCACTTGGACACTGCACGGCGTCGAACTTTTTCTGGACGCCACACTTTCGCTTCTCCTCGGGCGTCCCAGCACACCGGGCACAGTTCTCATTCTCTGTCGGAGACGGTTTGGACAACGCATGCGTGCGGCATCCTGAGCAATACAGCGAACACGCATAGACCTGGTCCTTCGGATCACCTTCATGGTGATTCACGCCCGGGCTCGCCGCCTGCGTCGCATGAAGCAATTCATGAAACACCGTCTCACAAGTCGCATCGGAAGGCTGCGCGTCAATATACTGCCAATTCAGATTTACGTAAGGCGCACGCGTTTGAGAGCCGAGTGTAATACCCCCTACGCCATCACAGTTGAGCCCACACGCGATGGTAATACGATTCCTGAGCAGGCCCGCCCGGAACCTATCTGCCAGTTCAGCGTTCGTCGCCTTCAGGCACTGGAAACCTTTCTTTTCATCCTGGATACCAAGGGCACACTCGACAGCAGAAACTACCGAGGGCATTTCGTAGTCATTGCACGCCCCTTTGGCCGCACCTCCGATAATGGTTATTACAGGCTTCGACCTGAACTTGATACTATTCGGTTCGGCGTCCTTGGTGTTAAGCGAGGGGAAATCACCAACAAAAAATCCTTTCTCCCGACACTCCTCGTATGTAGCGGGAAGCACAAGCGGAAGCGAATATTCGGTGACCAGCGAGTAACTTCCCGTCCCCTCCAGATCGCGCTCGACGACAACTCTCACACCATTCTCGTCCTTCTGTTCGGTCCTACGCTCCTCCAAGACCCCATCCCTATCAGTGTCTTGCCATAGGACGCGAAGAGCGCCATCAGCCGTCAGTTCCTCACGACTCTCGATCCGCCCATCGCCATCAGCATCAACCAACGTCAGCAAGTCGCCGCCCGTGTTCTCTTCTACAGCCCAGCGAAAGCGGCCATCCTGCTGGGGAGCAAACTCCCAGCGCATGCCACCATCAGGCATAGGGACCGAGGTTGTATCGGGGACTCCATTGCCATCGAGGTCAGCCGGCTCACCACGACTCGCCCTGGCGTACTCTTCAAAAAGTTTGATGGTCCGAGCCTGACCGTATTTCTTCCAAACAACAAAAGGATCACCCTCCTCAACAGGGGGCGGGTCTAAAGGAGGTTGCACTGGTGTGCAGGCAACCCATACTGAGAGCACAATGAGAGCGGGCCAACGCATGATTCGCCACCCAATTCCCTTCAGGTAGTTTCACGGAGCGACAGCCCTCACCAAGGCAAGCTACGAACCAAGGACCGAAACGTGCCATTTCGCGCCTTTAAGGAACATGGGAACAGCAGATAGCATCTCGGCTCCTGGACACCGTCTAGGAAACGAGACGGTGTCGAGCCAACCCAGCTCTGGTTGAGGCGTACGGGGAGAACTTAAACGAGGCATTGGGGCCTGGGCCCTCGCTCTCAAGCGAACGCCACGTATCCCGCGACGGCGATCATACATGTTCCGAACGTCCAGCCCTGAATGCGCATCGCGCGCTCGCTACGGAAGCGTCCCAGGATGAGCTTCCCTCCGTAGATCCATGGGAAGTGGCACACCACGCAGACGATGAGAAAGGCCACCGTGAGCTGCGCCGCCTGCACGAACATCGCGCTCGCCGGATCGAGAAACTGAGAGAACATCACCACGATCATCGAGTGGATCTTGGGGTTGAGCGCAACTGTGAGAAGCCCTTCGCCGAACCCGAGTCTCACCGGTTCCTCATGCGCTCCTCCTGGAGTGGCGGATGAGCGGAAGAAGCCCCACGCCAGGTAGAGCAGGTACACGACACCGCCCCAGCGCAGCGCCTGGTGAAGTCCGGGGAGCTCATGCAGTACCCGTCCGAGCCCGAACCCGTAGAGGATGCAAAGCGCGACGTTGGCCGCCTCGAAGCCCATCCAGAAGGGCAATGAACCCCGGATGCCGAAGCGCCCGCCCGCGGTGGCCAGCACCGTGTTGCCCGGCCCTGGACTGAACACCATCGGGACTGTGTAGCCCACGAACAACCACCAGACTTCAGAGGAGATCATGACCGGGTTCCCTCGCGCCAGCGCGTCCATCGCGCTCTTTCGCCGCGAATGACAAACACCGTTTCGAGGCGAGGACAAAGCGAGCTATCCTCGCGCGCTCGATAAAGGGAGTTCATCGAGCATGCACCGCATTCCACCACTCGGCGCCCTTCGTGCCTTCGAGGCGGGGGCGCGACACCTGAGCTTCACCCGGGCCGCTGCCGAGCTGTGCGTGACGCAAGCGGCGATCAGCCATCAGGTGCGACAGCTCGAGGACTGGCTCGGCGTTTCCCTGTTCGAACGCCGCGGTCACGCGTTGAGGCTCACGGCCAAGGGAGTGGCGTATCTCCGCGAGCTGACGCCCGCATTCGAGCGCATGTCCGAGGCGACCACGCGATTGTACGAGCGCGAGCAAGGGCCCCTCCGCATCACCGTGCTGCCTTCGTTTGCCTCGTGCTGGCTTGTGCCTCGACTGGAGGGCTTCCGCCGACTTCATCCAGACATCGAGCTCCACCTGACCAGCTCCGCCGAGCTCTGGGACTTCCTCGACGACCGCTTCGACCTTGGCATCCGCTCGGGGTTGGGTCGTTGGACCGGGCTCAAGGCGTATCAGCTCGCAGACGAGGCGCTCAGTCCCGTGTGCAGCCCATCGCTCGCGAAGAAGCTTCGCTCGCCCTCGGATTTACGGAAGGTCCGACTCCTCCATGACACACCCAAGGACGGGTGGCGACGCTGGCTGGATGGCGCGGGAGTCGATGGAATGGATGCCGAGGCCGGTCCCGCGTTCAACGATGCGGGGCTCGTGCTCCAGGCGGCCGTCCACGGACATGGGGTGGCTCTGGGACGTCTCCTGCTCGCCTCCGACGACTTGAAGGCTGGACGCCTGGTCCAGCCATTCGCGAAGGTCCTTCCCAACGACTTCAGCTACTGGCTCGTCCATCCACGGCCCCTCACGGAGAGAAGAGACGTGGCTGCCTTCAGAACCTGGCTGCTCTCCGAGGTGAAGTCCGCCTCTACGGATTCGCGTCCCTAACGGCTGAACCGAGCGGGGCGGGGCTCGACAAGGTGTTGTAAGGATGGACCCCGATGCCCCCACGCAAGCTCCCGCGACACCTCGTCTGGCTCGAGTCCTTCGCGGCTGCCGTCGAGTCCGGCAGTCTCGAAGGCGCCGCCGAGCACCTCGGCGTGGCCCGCTCCGTCGTCAGCGAGCACATCCGCGCCCTCGAGGAGGCCCTCGCCGATGGTCAGCCCCTCCTCGAGCGCGGCCCCGGCCGCCGCCTCCACCTCACCGCCCGCGGCGAGAAGCTCTACGAGGGCACCCAGACGCCCCTGCACCAGCTCGACCTCAAGCGCCTGCGCGACCTCGCCAGCGCTGAGTCCAGCCTTCGCCTCGGCCTCAACCCCACCCTCTCCAACTTCCTCCTCGCCGGCATCGCCGGAGACGTGGCCCAGGCCCACATCAAGCTGGAGGTCAGCTTCGGCGGCACCTTCGACCTCGTGCGCCAGGTGCAGACGCGCCAGCTCGACCTGGCCGTGGACTTCACCCCATTGCCCCCTCACCGGGGTGTCGAGGCCGAGTCCCTCCTGCACCTGCCCTTCGTCGTCCTCGCTGGCCCGCAGAGCGAGCTGGCTTCACGCCACGCCTCCCGCCGCGCGCTCCACGTGCGCGACCTGGAAAGCCAGCCCTTCGTCGACTGGCAGCGGGACGACCCCTACGGCGGCGCCAACAGCGCTCGCTTCGCTGCCCATGACGTCACGGTGCACGAGGTGTCCCGCGTGCAGAGCTTCCTCCACCTCTTCGACTTGCTGCGCGCCTACCGCGCCTGCGCCATCGCGCCGGACCTGCGGCTGCTGCGCTCCTTCCCCGAGGACCTCTGCGTCTGGGCCCTGCGTGAGGAGGACCCCCAGTCCGTCGAAGTCGTAGCCCTCCGTCCCTCGGGCGGCCCCGGCTCCGAAGCGGCTCAGCTCGTCCTTGCCGGACTGCGTCAACGCCTTGCGTCGAAACGGCGGAAAACCGACTAATCCGTCGGTTTTTATCGGATTTCCGTCGGGGGCCTCTGTCCTTAGAATTTCATGGAAGGGAGAAGCCACGATGACGCCCACCGAACGGACCATCGCCCGACTGCCCGCGCATCTGCGCCGCTACGTCGTCAGCCAGGACTACGACGCCTACACGCCGAGGGACCAGGCGGTGTGGCGCCACATCCTCCGTCAGCTGCGCAGCCACCTGGGCGACAAGGCTCACCCCGTCTACATGGAGGGCCTGGAGGCCACCGGCATCGGCGTGGAGCGCATCCCCAGTCTGGATGAAATGAACGAGAAGTTGTCCAAACTGGGCTGGGCCGCTGTCAGCGTGCGCGGCTTCATCCCGCCCGCCGTCTTCACCGAGCTGCAGTCCCTGGGCGTGCTTGCCATCGCGGCGGACATCCGCACCCACGAGCACATCCAGTACACGCCGGCTCCGGACATCGTCCACGAGAGTGCCGGCCACGCCCCCATCATCGCCAACGCGCGCTACGCCGAGTACCTCAAGCGCTGCGGGCTGGTGGGCTTCAAGGCCATTGCCACCGTGGAGGACGAGGCCGTCTTCCAGGCCATCCGCAACCTCAGCGTGGTGAAGGAGGACCCCACCGCCACGCCGGAGGAGATCGCCCACGCCGAGGCCCGCCTGGAGGCCGCCAACCAGAGCCGCCGCTACGTCAGCGAGAGCACCCGCGCCTCGCGCCTCTACTGGTGGACGGCCGAGTACGGGATGATCGGCAGCCTGGAGCGCCCGCGCATCTACGGCGCCGGCCTGCTCTCGAGCATCGGCGAGGCGAAGCACTGCCTCACTGATGAAGT
This sequence comes from Archangium minus, assembly GCF_044360475.1. Taxonomy (NCBI): domain Bacteria; kingdom Pseudomonadati; phylum Myxococcota; class Myxococcia; order Myxococcales; family Archangiaceae; genus Archangium; species Archangium minus. Next base: position 603,013 of record NZ_CP043494.1, on the reverse strand, counting down.
GAAGAAGGTGCCGCTGAGCCTCGTGTGCGCGGACACCGAGTACGACATCACCCGCATGCAGCCCCAGCTCTTCGTGGCTCGGGACTTTGAGCACCTCTTCGAGGTGCTGGCCGAGTTCGAGGCCACGCTCGCCTGGAAGCGCGGCGGCGACTACGGCCTGAAGGAGGCCATCAACGCGCGCACCGTGAACCACCTGGTGCTGTCGGATGGCCGGGAGATCACCGCCCGCGTGGTGGAGGCCCTGCCGGGCGCTCGCCCCGTGGCCGAGGGGCTCTCCAGCGCGCTGGTGCGCCTGGAGGGGCCGGTGATGGTGTCGCGCGCGGGCAAGGCCGAGGGCAAGCCGTGGCCGGGCCTGGCGCTGGTGGCGTTCGGCGCCGGGGAGCTGCCGGACCGGGGGCCCTTCAAGGTGGAGCTCGCCAGCGGCCTGAAGCTTCAGGGCTTCGCCGTGGGCGGAGGCGAGGTGCTCAACCTGCGCGGTGAGCTGGACGGCCGCCCCGTGGAGCTGCCGAGCGTGTCGCAGCTCTTCCTCAGCCAGGGTCTGCCCTCGGTGGCCGGTGGCCCCGCGGACCCGGGCGCGTGGGACCGCTGGTTCGGCGAGCTCAACGCCTTCGCCGAGGGCGAGGGCGAGGCCAAGGCCCGCGCGAAGAAGGCCACGGCCCTGCACCCGTCGCTCGCGGCGCTCTACCGCGAGGTGCGCACCCTGCGCGAGTCGAAGTCCGTGAAGCCCGAGCGCCTGGAGCAGATCGCCCGCGCCGCCACCGACTTCAAGGATGACTGGCTCCTCGCGGTCGAGGTCGACGAGCTGCGCAAGGCGCGCGCCTAGGTCTCCAGCAGCTTGGAAAGCACCGAGGGCCTGATTCCCTTCCCTGGGGGAGTCAGGCCCTTCTTGCGTTCAGGCTCACACGAGGTCAGGGGCCATCACATCCGAGCCGGGCAGACTCGCTCTCCCATGGACGTCGTCGTCAGCACCCGGGTTGGGTTCGAGGGGGCTCGAAGAAAGGTATGATTGGTCGTCTGTTCAAACGCAGGAAAAAACGTGCGGCTGCTGCATCAGAAGCGACTCCGACGAAGGAAAGCCCGGCGACCTATCCAGTCGCCCTTGTCTTGACCAAAAGAGGCATGTCGCGGCTGCAGCTGCCCATCGGCCCAAGCTCCCTGCCCACCCCAGCGCAGAGCGCGGCCTGCTTCGGCGTGTGCCCATAGGGCTACACGGCCTCTCCTCCGGCCTGGTGCACGGCCCCAGCCGCACCTGTCCGCGGCCCTTCTCGGCCCCTCTGCACCAGTCCCCCCTCAACAGGGCCCCCATGCGTCCTATACGCCCGGAACAAGTGATCGTGATGACCGAAATACGCACCACGCGCTGATCTTGGAACTCACCGGCGACAGCTACCGCAGCGGAAAGGCCAAGACCCCGCGCAAGGCGACCGGGCCCGGGGACGAGTACAGCCTGTTCACAGCACAGGAGGTGACCGATCCAGCGGAACCAATGAACGCGACGCCGACTACGGCGACGAAGTGAACGCAGTCAGAGCATCCGATGGGGAAATGTAATTGTCACCAAGAGGAATAAGTAATTGACGCTGGGCAGCAATTACGATTTCATTCCTGGCAAGCGCCTCTCTAATCCATTGTCGTGACCTCTGAGCAAATTGAATACCGAGCAGCCCAACGTGGGCAGGCGGGTGTTTCAATTGTCAGGGGCGCGTGTGGAGCCACGCAACCATTCATGTACAGGGAGAGGCGAATTCATGGATGGTTCTCAGGAGCAAACATCTTGAAAAAGAAGTATACGCAGAGCTCTCGCTTCTGCCTTCGGTGGTGTGCGGCGATGCTTGCCATCGTAGCTGCGGGCTGTGTTTCGCCGCAATTGGAAGAGGATGCTGCCTCGGACGTGAAGGTCACCGCGAAGCAGCAGTCGCTCACAGACGTGAGCGTACCGGAAACAGTGGTCGCTGGGGCCTACCACTCCCTGATGTTGCGCAGGACCGGGCAGGTGCAGGCATGGGGCCAGAACCAGTACGGACAGCTCGGGCCGGCAAGCAGTGGGGTGACCGTCGTCACTACCCCCACGCCTGTGACAGGGCTACCCCCGGTGAAGGCCATCGCTGCTGGTATCGGTCACTCACTTGCCCTGGACCTAGACGGCCAGGTCTGGGCCTGGGGTCAGAACGCCTCCGGGCAAGTGGGCATGGGCAGCGCCGGTGGTACGGTGTTGGTTCCCGCGAAGGTGGCGGGGCTCACTGGTATTCGAAACATCGCGGCTGGTGGCAACTACTCACTGGCCCTGGATGAGGCTGGCCAGGTGTGGGCCTGGGGACAGAACACCGCCGGACAGGTGGGAACGGGCGCCACCAGTGTCTCGGTGCCCTCACCCATGAAGGTAGCGGGGCTTCCGACCATCCGCGCCATTGCCGCCGGTTTGAACCATGTGCTGGCCTTGGACACGGACGGCGGAGTCTGGGCCTGGGGGCAGAACGCCTCCGCCCAGGTGGGCACTGGCGCCACCAGCGCCACGGTGTTGGTTCCAACACGGGTGACGAACCTGCCCCGTGCCAAAGCCATTGCCGCGGGAGCGGGCCACTCGCTGGTGATTGAAGTGCAGTTCGGTGAGGTGTGGGCGTGGGGCCAGAATAACTTCGGGCAGGTGGGCAGCGGCAGCATCAGCACGACTCCTACGTTCGTTCCTACCCCGGTGAGTGGGGTGTCCGCCGCCACGTCCATCATCGCGGGCCATTACTTCTCCATGGCAATCATGGGGAGCGGCGACGTGAAGGCCTGGGGACAGAACACCTACGGCCAGCTCGGCAATGGCATGACGGAGAACAGCGCCGTGTCGGTAGATGTGGCGGGTCTGGGTGATGCGAAGGCGATTGCCGCCGGTGCCCAGCACGTGCTGGCGATGCGCCCGGGTTGTCCGGTGTGGGCCTGGGGCAACAACGGCCAAGGCCAACTCGGCAATGGGACCACATCCAGCAGTTCGACGATGGTGCAGAGCCTGCTCTTCAACACCTTCTACTTCGATGGAGATGGAGACGGTTTCGGCGATGAATACATTACCGAACAGGCCTGTATTCCGTCGCCTAGCTTCGTGGAGAAGGTAGACTGCGATGACTATTCGTCGACCACCCACCCCGGGGCGACAGAGGAGTGCAATGGCGTAGATGATAACTGCGACGGGGTCGTGGATGATGGCAACCCGGGAGGCTACCTAGCCTGCGCGACAGGCATGCCGGGCGTGTGCTCCGCGGGAACGACTGCCTGCTCCAATGGCCGCGTGCTCTGCGTACAGAACGAGGTGGCCTCCACCGAGCGGTGCGACGGGTTGGACAATGACTGTGATGGAGAGAGCGACGAAAACAATCCGGGAGGCATGCAGGCCTGCTCGACGGGGAAGTTGGGCGTCTGCGCTGCCGGCATCACCTACTGCACCAGCAGCACCATCCACTGCGTGCAGGCGGTGGCCGCCTCCAGTGAGGTTTGTGACGGACGGGACAACGACTGCAATGGTTTGGTGGACGAGGGGCTACTCACGCAGACGTGGTACCGCGATGCGGATGGCGATGGCTATGGAAACTCGGGCATCTCGATGCAGAACTGTCGGCAACCTGCGGGCTACGTCGCGAACGCTCTGGACTGTAACGACGGAAATGCAGCCATCAGGCCTGGGGTGGCGGAGGTATGTGATGGCTTGGACAACGATTGCGATGCCCAGGTGGATGAGGGCGTGATGACGGCATTCTATCGGGATGCGGATGCGGACACCTACGGAGTAACGGGGTCGACGACGCTGGCGTGTTGGCAGCCCTCTGGGTATGCCTCACGCGGAGACGACTGCAACGACTCTAACGCAAGCATCAAGCCTGGAGCCACCGAGGTGTGCGACGGCAAGGACAATGATTGTGACGGAAGTAAGGACGAAGGAGTGAAGACGACGTTCTACTGGGATGCGGATGCGGATGGCTACGGAGTCACAGGGACGACGACGCTGGCGTGCTCGAAGCCCACTGGGTATGCCTCACGCGGAGGCGACTGCAACGATTCGAATCCTGGTATCCGTCCAGGGGCCTCCTTTGAGCCGTGCGGTCGTATCGACTGGAACTGTGATGGAAAGACCGTGGCGTGCCCCGTTCCCTAAGTGATCACTGAGCGGCTGTTCCCCTCTCCGTCTGATGCTCGCTTGGAGGGTTCGGTGATGGTGTAGCACGGGCAAGGCAGCGGGCAAGCCGTGGCCGGACTTGGCGCTGGTGGCGTTCGGCGCGGGGGAGCTGCTGGACCGAGGGCCTAGGGAAGCACCGAGGGCCTGATTCCCTTTCCTGGGGGAGTCAGGCCCTTCTTGCGTTCAGGCTCACACGAGGTCAGGGGCCATCACATCCGCGCCGGGCAGACTCGCTCTCCTATGAGCTTCGTCGTCAGCACCCGAACAGGTGCACTCGACCTGGGGTTGGGCTGAGGGGAACTCGGAGGGAGACATGCTGGGAGAGCTGCTGAGGGGCAGGAAGAAACGTGCGGCTGCTGCGCCGGATGAACCGCCCTCTCCTGGAGAGACCAACCAGGGCGCAGAGGCCCCGGCGAAGGAGAGCTCGGAGTCCCATCCAGTCGCCATGGTCTTGACGCCTATCGCCACCATCCTCGCGATCCTGGCCATCCCTCTCTATGTCGCGGGCGCGCGCTACCGCTCCAGCTACTACAAGGGGTTCGCCATCCCCTTCGAGGACATGGACCTCCCCATCTATGAGACCCTGCTGGAAGGGGCGGAGGTGATGCTCCTTCCGGTCCCAGCGTTGATCCTGGCCATCCCGGCCATCATCTTCCTCACCTTTCTCCTGAACCAGTTGATCAAGACGCATCGGGTGGGGGGCATCGGCACCTTCGTCGTGGTCTTCCTTGTCATCGGCTCCACCATGTTCCACCTGGGCGGCATGCTCGGGAACCGACACTCCCGGCGTGACATGCAGAAGGACAAGTCCGCCCTCCCCGACGTCACCCTGGAGCTCGTCACGCCCCCTCAGTCGGAAGCAGAGAGGGAGATCGATGGAAAGTCACACCGACTGGTCGCTCACGTGAACGGCCACTACTACATCTTCGATGCCATCGCGTCGCCGACCCCCCACGAGGACGAGAAAACGACCCAGAAGATCTTGCTTGATTACGGCGTGGCCTTGAAGCCACCCGAGGAGATGAAGATGAACGTCACGATGTATGTGATTCCTGACTCACGGGTGAGACACGCCCGCATCGTGCGGCCCGTCGGCTTCTCGCCGTCGATCATCGATCAAGTTCGCGCGAGGACCGCAAAATGAAGGGGTGGGCGCTCATCTTGTCGGTGTTGCTCGGCGCCTCCGCCTCCTGGGCCGATACCCTCTTCCTGGCCAACAACAGCTCACTGAACGGCCAGGCGGGTTACGAGAACGGCCGCTTCACCTTAGAGGCCCGGTTCAAGGGGGAGATGAAACCCTCGAAGCCGCTGTTCTTCGAGTCGGAGGCCGTGTCCAAAGTCGAGTTCAACGACAACACCCTGAACATGGGCCAGCGGGACACCGTGCTGTACCCGCTGGCCCGGTATGGGTTGCTCGCCCCAGTCGAGCAGCCCGAGCCCGAGCCCGAAACTGAGACAGAGAGCGAGACTGCCACAGAGACAGAGACCGAGACTGCCACAGAGACAGAGACCGAGACTGCCACAGAGACAGAGACCGACCTGCCGCTCCTCCCCGTCAGGGTGGAGAAGAGGAATGGGAATGTGGAGCGAGGCAGCCTGGTCAGCATCACCGACGAGCACGTGATGTTCGTCGATGAGGACGGAAACGAGGTGACCCTGCCTCACAGCAAGGTCAATTCGGTGAGCCCCGACAGGTAGCGGTCACCCCGGCGCGAGAACCACCCCAGGCTGCGTGGTGTTGAGGCGCTCAAGACAGCCAGGGGGCCCAGGCCCCTGCCGCGCACCTGATGGGAGCGAGGCCTGGGCAGGCGTGTACACCCAGGAGGCTGCGCGGCCTCTGAACAGGCCGAGTGCACAACTCGGGCGACCCTCATCAGCCCCTCCGCTCTAGCCCACGCATTCAACAGGCCTCGCATTCTTCTTATGCTGGGTCCTGGTAGAGTGGACATTTGGCCCGTTTAAACTCCGTGCTGGTCGTATGGGGGGATACATGCCGGTGAGCGCGAAACGAGAAGGTCGTGTGGTCCTGTTGTTGCTCTTGGTCGCGGTGGCTTGCGCTTGTCCGGGCGGAGCCCGCTCTGGGCCGAACGCGGTTGCCGACCAGCCGCCCTCGAAGAATGAAGCTCCTGCCGCTGCGGTCCCCCCGGCGCCTTCACCGGAGCACGTTGCTCAACAGGAGACGCGTCCAGAGGTTGCCCCGGAAGCCCAGGAGGATGGTGCGCAACTCGAGGCGCGCTTCGAGGCCGCCGAGAAGGCTCTGGCGCTGCGGCCGAGTGATGCCGCCGCCCAGGACTCGTTCGAGCGCGCCTGGATCGCTCGGGAACTCCACCTCTTGCGCGAGGAGTTGAAGGAGCACGAGCGGGACGAACCGGTCCTGGAGCTCGATGGATGCGCGGCGGCGTCGGCGCGGGAGTGCATCGGCTCCCGCATCGGCCGCCGCTTCGACAGTGCCTGGTACCGAGTCGAGACGAGCGGCGATGCGTTTCTCTTGATCTTCTTTCACGCCCGTCTCCACTACGACAACGACAGGAAGACCGGGAATGAACTGGTGGTGTTTCGAGGCAAGCTCGAGGCGAACAAGGATGCGCCGCTGCGGCTCGACCTGGTTTCCCGGAGCGAAGCAAAGGTCTCGGATGCCGTGGGAGCGGCGTTGGGCCGGCGCGCGGCCTTTCCAGATCCGAAAGGGGCGGACACTCGTTGGGGCGTTCGTTTCGAGCCGCTCAGCCCGGAGGAGTTCGCCCTCGTGGATTCGCTTCCCGACGAGTGGGTAGGGCTCATCTTCAACAATGGGAAGTACCAGCGGATGACCGAGGCCCCCGGAGACCGTGCACGTTTCTTCATCATCAAGGAGCCGAAGCTCCGAATGGCCTATCTCTCGAGGTCCGAGCGGGAGGGCGCCTTCGAGGCACTTCCAGAGATTTCGAAGGAAGGAGACACCTACCACCTTGGGAGGTACCGGCTCCGCTGGAAGTCCAATACTTCAGACGTGGGCTTTCTGGCTACCGAGACAGCGGAGGGGGAAGGCGAACCGTACGTCCCGGCGAAGCGTGCGAACGCGTACAAGGTCGCCGAACCAGAGCGCTCCTCGGTGTCCGGCAACGAGGCGAAGGGCGCACCGGAGGTGGTGAGACAGGTGGTAGCGCAGTGCAGAGGCACTCGCTGGGCGGAGGAATTGCGGCCCGGCCTCTACCATGTGCGGTGTGGCTGCGGCAGCCCGTGCGGCTATTCGACCTTCGTGGACGTGAACAGCGGGCGAACCTCCCCCACGTTCTGGCTGCCACTGGCCGTTGATGCCGAGCGGCAGCGCGTCGCCATCTCCACGCGAGGTCAACTGCCCATTCGAATCGTCGACATGTTCGACGGGAAGGAGTGGATGCTCATCCGCCGGCCCCTGGAGCCTACCGGGGAGATCTCCAACCTGGTGGAGGCCTCCTTCTCCGATGGCCAGTTGGACTTGTCGTACACCGACCGGCGCGGAAACTCCGTCCGCGAGACAGTGGAAGTTCCGCCCATCGAGTAAGAGCAAGGCGCCCATGAGGAATGGATCATGAAGAAGAGAAGCCCGCAGCACCACTTCCGCGCCTGGGCCGTGTGCGTGGTGGCGCTGAGCTCCGCGATGGGGTGGGCCCAGGACGCCGCGCGAGTCTATATCCAGGGCTCGGAGGTGAACCTGCGCGACAACCCCACCACGAGTGCGGAGGTGGTGAAGAAGGTCACCATCGGCACGGAATGCCAGTGTCTAGAGGAGTTGGCCAAGGGGTGGGTGCGCCTCAAGTGCGGGGATGCAGAGGGCTTCACGCTGAAGATGCTCGTCGGCGCGGACAAGCCCAGCCTCGACAAGCTCCTGGCTCAGGCGCAGGACACCACGGCGAGCACCAAGGTGCGCTTTGATGCCGCCGCACGGGCGGCAACTCTCGACCCTCAGCACGAACAGGCGCCGGATTTGCTCGCGGAGCTCTTCTTCGAGCTCAACTTCGAGCAACTGGCGAAGGACAAGGTGAAGAGCGGCCTGCACGAAGCCGTCGTGGTAACCCGCCGTTGGGACCATTCTCAGAACAGGCAGCGGTCGCGTGAGGAGAGCCTCATCTGGGAGCTGGAGAAGATTGAGTACGACTGGCACCAGTTCAAGCTCCGCGGCGGTGACTTCGTCAGCGCCATGTACCGAAATGGCTCCCTCGTCGTTTACACCGGATACATTTCGCCGAAAGCAGGGGACGAGGAATTCAATGTCATCCTCGAATCGCGGAGCAGTTCTGCGGTGGCGGACGCGCTGAAGCTCGCGCTGCAGGAAGATGCACGCCCCGCCGATACGAGCGAGAAGAAGTACGCCGTCATCGAGGAGGAGTATCCTGGCATGCCGGTACTGAGCCCGGAATCCTTCCGGCTTTACCGCGCCCTACCTGCGCTCTGGTATCTGCTCCAGGGGGAGAAAGGGGCGCGGTACGTACAGTCGAGCTGTGACATCATTACCGGAATCCAACTGCGAGTGGACATTCATCGCCGGGCGAGCCTTCGCTTCGGCAACATCAACGGCAGTGGGGAAGCTCCTCCCAAGTCAATGCGAGTCGTGGAAGTCTCGAAGAGTGACTCCTCGTATCACTTCCAATTGCGTGATCGCAGGGAGTATCAGGAGTCGCTGACACTAACCTGGCCAACGGACGAGCCAAATGTCTCCCAATGGAAGACCGAGCCGTCCAGCGCGGAGGATGGCTACTACGCCGTTGCCAAGGCCAGGAACATCAAGATCAAGGATTTCGGCTGTTCCGCCGAGCAGTGATTCATCTGAGGGGGGCGTCAAATGGCGATTCAGCAGCAATTCTTCCTCAAGGAAGACGAAAGCGGTGTTGGCGTGGACACCAACATCGTGGAGATGGGCAGCAAGGATGGAATGCTCCTTCGCATCTTCCCCGTCGACAACTACTCTTTCCCAGAGGAGATCAAGCGACATGCCAAGAAATGGCATGTCATCAAGGTCCCTCTCCTTGGTCAAAAAGATGGCAAGGATCTGGTTTGCATCACCGATGCGATTCTTGGCAGCGCGAAGGGCAAGGAGGACAAGAAGGATGACTTGCCACGGATGACCCCGAAAAAGCGTGCGTAGGCGCGGGCGGCTCGCTCGAAGGCTCTCGCGCGGAGGTACGCCCTGCAGCATCGGCACGGCGGCAGGGGACTGCGGGGTGAGCAGGTCGGGGCCGTGTCGTTCATCCAGTGGTCGCTGGAGCGGGTGGGGCGCACGGAACGTCCGTGCGTCGATATCCAACAGTGCGTCACCCATGCGTCATATGGCCGACTTGACGCATGCCGTGCCATGAGGGATACCCGTCGCCATGGCTGAAGACGCCCTCACCTTCCGGGCGAACTCAACCTGAGCGGAGTCACACCATGAATTCTGTGAAGGGAAAGGTCGCGGCCATCACGGGAGCGGCGTCAGGGATAGGCCGCGCGACGGCGGTGCTGCTCTCGCGCAACGGCTGCCATGTGGCCATCTCCGACGTGAACGAGCAGGGCCTCGCGGAGACGGCAGAGAAGTGCCGAGGCCTCGGCGTCGAGGTACGCACGGCGCGCGTGGATGTCGCGAAGCGCGAGGCGGTGCACGCCTGGGCCGACGACGTGGCGCGGGACCTGGGCGCCGTCCACATCGTCATCAACAACGCTGGCGTCGCCCTGGGTGCCACCATCGAAGACACCCGCTACGAGGACTTCGAGTGGCTCATGGGCATCAACTTCTGGGGCGTGGTGCACGGTACCAAGGCCTTCCTGCCGCACCTCAAGGCGGCGGGTGAAGGCCACATCATCAACGTCTCGAGCGTCTTCGGGCTCATCGGAGTCCCGACGCAGGCCGCCTACAACGCCGCGAAGTTCGCGGTGAAAGGTTTCACGGAGGCACTGCGCCAGGAGCTGGAAGTCGAGGGCCATCCGATTGGCGTCACGTGCGTCCACCCGGGCGGCATCAAGACCAACATCGCCCGGAGCGCCCGGATGACCCACCGCAAAGGCTGGACGGATGCCAACTCGGCCTCGGACTTCGAGAAGCTCTTCTCCACCACGCCCGAGCGCGCCGCGTCCGACATCCTCTCCGCCATCCTCAAGAACCGGCGGCGCCAGCTCATCGGCCCCGACGCCGTCCTCATTGATCTCATGCAGCGCCTGCTGCCCACGCTCTACCAGCGCATCCTCGTGGCGGGAGCGCGGCGACGGTGGCGCAAGCTGATGCTGCCCGCGGGCCCCACCGCGTGAAACGTACCCGTGAGCCCAACCGCCGCGCCGCCGCGCGGCGACCCGAACGCCCTCAGCGTCCCGCTCGGAGCACGCAGCAGAGCCCCCCGGTGACTCCGCTCACCCAGAGGCTCGAAGCGCCTGCGCGGGCCACGCCCCAGGAGCTGTTCGCCCTCGCGATGGACTGGTGGACGAAGGGCGAGCGCTTCGACATCGGGCGCATGGCGCAGGAGCTGGGCGTCAGCCGGGCCACCGTGTTCCGGTGGGTGGGCACCCGTGAGCTGCTCTATGGCGAGGTGCTCTCGTCTTTGTTCGCCGAGGCGCTCGATACCGCCCGGAAGGAGGCACGGGGCGAGGGGGCCGAGCTCATCACCGACATCACCCAGCGGCTGCTCCACTTCATCGTCCAGGACGAGCCCCTCCGACGCTTCGTGCAGCAGGACCCCGAGTACGCGATGCGCGTCCTCATGTCGAAGAGCAGCACCGTGGAACAGCGCAACGCCGCGAGTGTTCGCGCGGCGTTGGAGGACGGCGTACGTGCGGGCCTCATTCGGCCCGCCATGGACCTGGATGCCCTGGCCTATGTCATCATCCGGATTGGCGAATCATTTCTGTACCGGGATGCCATCACCGGAGATCCACCCGACGTGCAGTCCGCCATCACAGCGATCCGCATCCTGCTCACCGCCGAGCAGCGCCAGGGCGTGTGAACGCGGGAGCGCTCACCAATCATCCGGACAAGGAATGCAACGGCCCCTCTCATCGCGACAGTTGAAGTCCACCGGGCAGGGAGCCATGGACCGCGAGAACGCCACCGCAGCCGTCCCACCACCCAGCACACCCGCGAGCATCACGGCGATCAGCACCACGTGCTTCTTCGTCATGGGGCACCTCTTCAAGGGGTTTCACCAGCCAGTCGAGGCTGGAACCCTTACGAGACCGCGAGTGAAGCCTTTGTGTCAACAGGTGAAACCTTCCTCCTTCACCGGAACTCCAACAGGCGTAGAATCCACAATCACGGCGATCCGCATCCTGCTCAATGCTGAGCAGCGCAAGGAAAGGAAGGGACTCGTATGACGACCCTGGCGCCACGAAGGGAGCCCCCAGAGGTTCGCGACTTTCGCTTCGATCTCTCGGACGTGCCTAAATACTGGCACGGCGGCCGACGAGCCGTCTCGCTCTTCCTCGACAACCTGTCGGTGTTCTTCCCCGCGGGCGAGCGCTTCTTCATGGCGAGCGTGAAGGCGTACCGCAACCAGGTGAAGGACGAGCAGCTCAAGCGCGAGATGGAGGCCTTCTGCGCTCAGGAGGGCCACCACAGCCGGGAGCACGTCCGGTACAACAAGATGCTCGCCGACCACGGCTACCCCGTGGTGGCCATGGAGCAGCGGGTCGAGAGGCTCCTGAGGCACGTCACCCAACACACGTCGCGACAGTGGCAGCTCGCGGTCACCTGCGCGCTGGAGCACTTCACCGCGCTGCTGGCGAGCCTCGTCTTGAAGGACCCACGCATCATGGAGGGCGCCCACCCCACGATGGCAGAGCTCTGGCGCTGGCACGCCGCCGAGGAGAACGAACACAAGGCCGTGGCGTTCGACGTCTACCTCGCCATCGGCGGCTCCTGGCTGACGCGGTGTCTGGTCATGATGCTGACGACCGTGACGTTCTGGGGCCGGGTCTTCGGCCATCAGGTCCGGCTGATGCACTCGGAGAAGATCCTCTTCTCCGTGCGCGAGTGGTTCGACCTCGCGCGCTTCCTGTTCTTCGAACCCGGAAGGCTGCCCGCTCTCCTGGGACCCTACCTGAGCTACTACCGGCCCGGCTTCCACCCGTGGGAGCACGACACGTACGCGCTGCTCGAACAGTGGAAGGCAGGGCTCGGCGCGCGGCCGGCTCGCTCAGAGTGACGACGGAGAGAAGTCAGCCTTGGACACGGGCTGTACGTGGCTGAAGTCGAAGCGCTCCAACGGCCCACGCGCGTCGTCGATCTCCAACACCACCGGCAGGGCCAGCACCGGATCCACGCAGATGCGCGCCCGCTTCGCGTACAGGTGCGCCCCGCCATCGGGCGCATCGAAGGTGATACAGTAACGTCCCGCCGCGTCGAGCCCTTCGTCCTGCCGGGAATATCCGCCCACCGCCTCGCCCTTCGCGAAGCAGTCCTCCAGGATGCCGATGATGGACGTGAAGGCGAAATCCGTGATGGGGTGGTTCGTGTCGCCACGGGCCAGCCTGCCATTCATGTCGATCCACACCGCGCCCGCGATGCCGAGCACTCCCGCCTCGCGGACCCGAAGCTCGTTCTTCTTCACCGAGGAGTCATAGACCACCTTGCGTCCCTTGGAGGGTCCGTCCAGCACCTCCAGCCGCAGGGCCCGAGGCGACTGCCGAACCGACAGGTGGATCGTCTGCGGCTTCAGCAGCTCACCGGAGACGCGCTCGCGCTTCACCACATGCGTCTCATAGGTGCCCATCCGGGTGGCGGACACCTTTCCCGCATCCAGCAGCTCCTGGGTTGACGCCCCCGCGAACAGCTCCGCCAGCTGCTCGCGCGAGAGTGCCTTCACCTGGGCGCGCCGTTCCTCCAGCGAGAGCCGAGCGAGGGCCGGAAGATCCGGAGAGGACAAAGGAGCAGGAGTGGTCATCAACACACCCGGCATCAGGAGGGTAAGGAGGGTTGGGTTCATAGCGTCTGGGGTTGGTAGCGAAGGCCGACCCCCAGGATGCGCGTCTGCACCTGGTAGCGGCCTCCATTCACGGGAGCTGTCGGGAACTGCTCTCCCGCAAGGGGGTTGATGCGTGGCACCGCGGCCTCCGAGGGAGACACCTCGCGCTGCCCGCCGAAGGCTTGCGAATACACTGCATCCAGCCGCAACCGAGCCCCCAACCGCAATCCCAGGCCTACCGAGCCCGTTACCTTGTCCGAGTCCACCGTCAGTGGGGCGAGGTACGCCGCGGGAATCGCGCTCTGCTCGTAGCTGAGGCCCGCTCGCACATCGAACGCCAACGCGCGGCCCACCGCCAAGGAGTACTCGCCCCCGAGCCGGAATGACTGGCTGTCCTTGAACCGGCGGGGAATCGAGATAGCGGGCACGTTGAACGGGCTGGGGATGCCAATCACATCGTGGATGCGCACGTCTTCCGGAACGATATCGATGGCCTCGTGCGAGGACCAGAACTCTCGCGCATAGCCCAGCTCCACCCTCAGTGCATCGAGGGGACGGACCTCCACACCGGCCCGGAGAATCGCCGGCAACACGAGCTTCAGCCGGGCCCCCTCCCCGTCCTGTCGCGCCTGAGCGAACACCGCCGCGCTCGGCAGCCGCACGCGCACCGTGGCGGGTGCATCCAGCGTGTACCCGAGCTGTCCGCTCAGCCCCACGCGCAGCCACTCCCTCGGGCGCACGATGACGCCGAAGCTCGCGCTCGGCGCCAGCAGGCCCGTGGCCCTCAGCTCCGCCAGCGCGTCGTAGGACGGATCCTCCGGCGCCGAGAGCACCCGGTCCGGGGGACTCGTGTTGAACACGGTCTGGGTCACGAAGCTGCCCGTGAGCACGTTCACGCCCGCCCCCACCTGGAGGAAGTCGAAGGGCCGGTACGCCGCCGACACCCCGGGAATGACCAGCAGCGAGCCATCCAGCGAGACCAACGAGTAGCGCGCCGGAGAAGGTGTTCCGTCCTCCAGCACCAGGGGATAGCGCATCACCGCCATCTGCGGCGCCAGCACGCCCGCGGCGACCACGAACTGCTTCCTCTCACCGAGCACCCACGAGCCCGCCAGCGTGGGAATGGGCAGGAACTCGGATGAGCCCCGCACGGAGGGCAGCTCGCTCATCCGCGTGGCGCCCGCGCCGTCCGTCACCAGCGCCTGCCGTGTGAAGTCCGTGGAGGAGCGCACCCAGGCGCCGTCGAACAGCACGCTCGCCCCCGCGTCCATCAGACCCGCCGGGTTGTACCAGAGCGCCCCCAGGTCGTCCGCGCCCGCCACGAAGGCGCCTCCGCGCCCCAGGGGCCGGACGCCTCTATCTCCAACGTACAGGCCACTGGCGCTCGCGAGCAGGGGGCAGAGAAGCATCGTCAGGATTGTGAGCGCCTTCACCGTGCACCCCCGTTCTTGTTCGCCACCGCGTAGAATCGCTCCAGCCCGTGCTCTGGATCGAGCAGGAATGACGCCAGCTCATGGGTGATGCGCTGGTAGTCCTCCGCCGAGCGCGCCTCCGGTCGTCCCGGCACCACGCGCTGGACGTCCGCCACCGCCTCCGTGAGGACCTCCCACGGTGTGCGGGGCATCGCCTCTCCCGGGACCGCTGTGGGCGTCACCAACCGGGAGAGCACCCCCGTCATCAGCTCATGCGGGTCCATCTCCCGTGAGCACACCTGCGTCTTCCCGTCCTCCGCGTAGGCCTTGCTCGCGACCCGGCGCCCCAGCATCAGGGTCGCGTCCACCAGCTCTCCGGGCTTCAACGCCTCCGCCGCCAGGTGCGCCACCGGCACGCGGTGCTTCCCCTCCGATGCCAGCCATTGCACCACGTCCACCGACGTCCCCAGCAGCGCCGGCCACGACTCCTCCGAGCCGGGGTCCAACAGGTAGCGCGTCAGCCCTTCCACCTGGGTCCACAAGGCCGCGTCCTGCCTCGCCGCATCCAGGAAGTCCCACGCTGTCGCGAACAGCGGACCGCCCAGGAGGTCCTCGAGCTCCTGCGTCACCTCGTCCCGCATCCAGGCACACCGCGCGTACGGCGGCGTCCACGTCTCCGGGCAGCGCGCGTACAGCTCCGCACGCAGCAGGTCGATCGTCGGAGGCAGCAGCCGCGTCGCCAGTGGGTTCGCAAACACAGACGTCTCGCGCTCGCCCTGGACCGCGAGGAACTGGTCCGCCAGCCGCGACCACGCGCTCTTCCAGGCCTCGCGCCGGTCCGGCTCGTCGGGGTGCTCGGCCGCGCGCCGGTCGAAGGCGTCGTCCATCGCCGAGAACGCATCGAACACCAGCGACAGCGGCGTCACCTGCTCCCGCGTCACCCCGTCCTGCCGCACGCGCGTAGAGTTGCCGCGCCGATCCGTCAGGCCCACCGCCTCGGCCTTCGCCGGGTCGATGGTCGTCCGCACCAACTCCGTCAGCACCCTCACGCCATCTCGCATCTCGGTCCGCGTGCACTTCTTCGTTGCCGCGTCTACCTGCGTGCAGTGCGGAATCTGGAGGGCCTGGAGCTTTGGTACCAACGCCTGGAGGCTTCCGATCGCGTCTCCGCGCAGGAGCTCCGCGACGAGCGGCTCGAAGCGCACCGCGCCTGCTCGCGAGCACTGCGGGTCGGCCGGGTTGCTCGTCAGCTTGCACTCGCTGGCCGGTGCCTGGTCACTCATGTAGTGCCGGTAGAGCACCTCCATCACCTGAATGAACAGATCCTCCCGATCGCGGTTCGTGAACGCGAGCAGCAAGGGACGGACTGCCTTGAAGAAGCCCTCGGTCTCCAGCATCAACAGCGTGTCCGGGTTGCGGCGGGGGAACCACTCGTCCTCCGCGCAGCTCCGCAGGCCACGCACCTTCCCATCCGGTGCGGCGTCCGCTGCTCTTGGATCCGGATCATTGATGATCCGCTCCGGGCACACCGAGCTGCCAATGTTCGCGCCCTGCAGGTCCTTCAGGAAGCGATTGGTGATGTAGTTCTTGCCGCTCGAGGTGGGGCTGTCGTTCACCTGATCAAACATGATCATCCGGTTGAGCCACTCGGTCTTCGGCCGGAAGTCCTTGCTGTCACTCGCCGTCCAGAAGCCAGTGATGCCGCTGGATTGCTCCATCACGCTCACCGTCGTGGCACCGATGCCAAGGATTCCATCCCGGATGATGGACGGCCGCATGTACAGCTTCGCCTTGCCCACGATGGACTGCAGGTAGAACACCGCCATGTTCTCGACCTTGAAGACCTCGCACTCCTTGTAGGTCCCGCCGAACAACGGCAGGTCAAGGTTACCCGCGAGCGGCACTCCGCGCGCGTGAACCACCGCGCCCGCCTTGTTGCAGAACGTCACACCGTTGGCGTCGTGCACGATGTTGAGGAAGCGATGCAGCAGGCTCCGGTTCAACCCCGCGTCCGGCTGCGTCCGGTCCACCAGCGTGCGTGGATTGCCATTATCCTCGGTGGTCAGGTTCCTCGGCGGCCCGTTGAGCAGGTTCCGGTCGTAGTCGATACGGTCGCGGTGCTCCATGAAGCTCGCGAACGCCGTCCCCAGCCCCTTCGAGTCGGGATGCCCCATCGCCTTCACGATGTCTTCCAGCAGCCCTGGCTCGCGGGAGATCTCCACCACCACGTCCACCAGGTCGTCCCGCAGCGTGTTGCCCGCCTTCAGCTCCGCTTCCGGGTGCGCGTCCACCGAGCGCAAGAAGGTCCGCAGCAAAGTCACCAGCCGCGCCACGTCACCCGAGTGGTCCGTCACCAGCGCGCGCCCGAGCACCAGCGTGTCGTCCGCGGACGGGTGTCCCAGCACCTGCGCGCCCGCGTGCACCAGGTCCAACACGGGCGACTTGTCTGCGTGGAAGGCGTCATAGGCCACGGTGACGGGCGGGTACTCACGCGTGCTCAACTTCGCGCCGTCGCGAGGACCCAGCACCACCGGCAGCCCGTCCAGCAGCTCCATCACCGTGCTGCGCGGGTGCGTGTCATCCGGCATCATCATCGGCCGGACCTCGGAGAGCACCTGCCCCAGCAGCGTGCGCCGGGCATCGACATAGGCATACAGCGGCGAGCCACCCGGCCCGGAGAGCGCACGGCCCTCGGCGTCGCGCGCGGCCGTGTCCTGTACGCCCAGCACCGGGAAGGGCGAGGGCACCGGCACAGTGGAGCCCGAGACGAACCGGCCGAGCCCGTCCACATCCGGCAGCCCATCCCCCTCTGCGTCCACGAAGGGCAACCCCAGCGTGGACACCGCCGCCACCCCGCGCCGGTCCCGCCGCAGGGCGAGCACCGATGCCTCGGAGGACGCGGGTCCCGCCTCGGTGAGCAACAAGGTGGACAGCAGCTCCGTGACGGTGCGCGGGCGGGACAGCACGTCTCGCTTCGCGACCGTGTCATAGGTGACCGACAGGGGAGCGCGAGCCTCCTCCGGCTTCACGGTGCGCAGCTCGTGGTGCGCCGCCTCCAGCATCGCCGTGAAGGCCGTGCGCGCAGGCCCGGGAGCGGTGCTGGGAGCCACCGCGCGTGTAGCGGTGTCCAGCACATCCCTCATGCGCGAATAGGACAGCAACGGCCGCAGCGCCCCGAGCGTCCGCTCCGGAGGCTGGTAGCCCTGGCGTGCATCCAGCTCGGCCCACAGTTGCGTGGCCTCGGGCGAGGCCTCGAAGGCCTCCAGCCACTCGCCCAGTGCCCGTGTCGTATCCGGCAGCGTGCCGTCACCGTACAGCGCCGTCATGCGCCCCAGGAGCGCCGCCAGCTCCGGGTGCAGCCGCGCCCGCTCTGGCGTCGCCGGGCCGCACGTCAGCCCCGGGTCCGGATTGGACAGGTCTCGCACCGACACCTCCGTGTCCGGGAAGAGCGCATTCAGCGCGGCCACCACGCGCGGGCGCTGCCGGGCCAGCACTCCCAGCCGGGCCAATGCCTCCGCACGAATCGCCTCCTGCGTGGCCACGCTCACCGGTTGGCCTGCCGCGTCCACCGCGCCCTCGGCCAGTGGAGGCAGCCGCGTCGTGTCCACGCCCTCCGCGAACTCGCCGTCTGGCCTTCGGTGGCAGACACCTCGGAAGGAGTCCCCCGAGAGGTCCTCAGGCAGGAGCAGCGCGCCCATGCGATCGCACAGGACGCCGTAGAACTCTTCACCCAGCGTCACGGGCGGCGGGGCAACACGGGTGGTATCAAATTCACTCGGCCCGCACGCGGCGCATACCAGCAGCAGCGCGCACACGCGCACGAACCACGGCACTCCGGGGGAGAGCGGACGCATGGAATCTCGCGAAGCGGGAGGGGGCTGGCTGTGGCTCGACAGACGACCGGGCTGGCTTCAAGTGTCCAGTGGCACTTGACGCTCTGTCAAGATAAGGCACCAAAGCCAGACGTGTTACCTGGCCAACCTTTCACTCTGCTCGTCATTTTTTAAATGTCAGGTGTTAACGTGGTGCGTCAGACCGGCGACCCCGGTCTTCACGGAGGCAGAGCATCATGGCGGCGCGTGGTGAGAGGCGGGGACGGACGGCGGTGGATCGCTCCGCCTTCCCGTACCGCATGAAGGACCTGTGCGAGCGCGCGGGCCTGTCTCGACAGGTGGTGCACTTCTACATCCAGCAGGGACTTTTGCCGGAGGGGCAGAAGACAGGCCACAACATGGCCTTCTACGGAGAGCAGCACCTGAAGCGGCTCCAGCTCATCCGCCAGCTTCAAGAGGAGCGCTTCATGCCGCTCAAGGCCATCCGCGCCATGCTGGAGGAGCGCGATGATGCCTTCACCCCGAAGCAGCGTGAGCTGATCTCCGAGGTGCGCCAGCGGCTGGGGCCCTCGATTGGCGTTGTCGGCCAGAAGGACACGGTGGGCGCGGCGGAGCTGCTGAAGGAGACGGGCGTGAGCCGCGCGGAACTGGCGCGCATGGTGGAGCTGGGCCTGCTCGTCACCCGGAAGCAGGGCGGGCGCACGGTCCTGGCGCGCGACGACGTGTTCCTGGTGGAGCTGTGGGGTCAGCTCAAGAAGGCGGGCTTCACGGAGGCGCTGGGCTTCCGGGTGGACGATCTGCGCATCTACACGAAGGCCATGTTCTCGCTGTTCGTGAGCGAGGCACAGCTGCTCAGTGACCGGCTCACCCACCTGCCTCCAGGACAGGCCGCGGAGATGGTCGAGCGCGCCCTGCCGCTCATCAACACGCTCCTCGTCCGCTACCACACCGCCCAGGTCCGCAACTTCCTGGCCACGCACTGAGGGGATCTGAGCAGGCGATTACCTCCACATGATGGAAAGCATCCAGACGACCACGCTCCAACTGCCGTCCTTTCTTCATGGCTCCTACAGCACGATCAAACGAAAGGCGAAGGCAGAGGGGCGCCGCTGTGCAAAGCATTATCAGCGCAATGGCACTCTTCCCCAACCACTTGAGCTGCGGACAGTCTCCTCTGGTGATGTGGTATTTACGCACAATGTCGTCGACCTCCAGGACGAAGCCCCAGCCTGGCGGTTGTACATGGTCTCAGAGGTCATGATGAGCCTGTACGACATGGACGAGAAGAACCACCGCCACCTCAGCAACGTATACGAAACCTCTTTTCGTGAAACTGCGTGGGGCGCACTGTACTTCGCACTGTCTGGAAGGGCCCCGGAGAGCGCGGAGCGCACCGCGTTGCGCCTCGAGGCCGTGCTTCGCTTCTGGGACTCACTTCACCATGGGCGTTACCTCCACCAGAAACTGAACACCTTCCTCACTTTGGAGGAACTCATGACCACCGCCTGCGGGTGGGCCATGGACGCCTGGTGCCCCGAAGGGGGCGCCTCCGTCCGTACACGTTTCGAAGTGGCCGCGGAGCGCATGGCCCGAGCGACGAGAGAGGACAGTGTCGAGGCCATCCTGCGCCAGTTGCCTCATATCCTCCGGTTCGCGGATCGCCAGCGACTCAACCACCCTGAAGTGGTGACGAACCCCACCGCCTGGCGCGAGCACCTCGTCACATTGGATGCCGCGACCTTCGAGCGCCTTTCCAGCGTACGCCCGGCTTGGGTGCTCGAGCGGCTGTACCTGTGGGACAGGCAGCTCGACGTGCATTAAGGGGTACTTTCTATTCACGTCTTCTAGCACCAACTCATAAAGTCCCTTATATTTCGAGCACTTAGCGGCGAATGACTCGCCGCTTTCCATGCGCGTTTCTATTCATGGACTCCCTCGAACGGATGCTCGGGACGCTCGCTCGGCTGGGCGTGGCACAGGCGAAGGACCTCGCTCGTGAGTTGGGCGTGTCCCAGCCGACGGTGTCCCGGTTGCTCGGCGCCGCGGGCGACCGCGTGTGTCGCATGGGGCAGACGCGCGCAACCCGCTATGCGCGGACACGCGTGCTTCCAGGACTCGGAACGCGGCTCCCCCTCTTCCGGGTTCGTGAGACGGGGAAGGTCGAGCCCTTCGGGACCCTGCACCTCCTCGACGGGGGACGGCACTGGCTCAGCGCACCCGATGGCACGGGAACGCTGTTCGAGGGTCTACCGCCATTCGCCTCCGACATGAGTCCGCAGGGGTATGTCGGGCGCACGTTCAGCGCACAGCATCCCGAATTGGAGCTGCCCTCCCGCCTGGTCGATTGGAACGACGACCACCGCCTCATCGCTCTGGCACGGCGAGGTCACGATTGTGTCGGCAACCTCATCCTCGGAGAGGAGTCCCTGAATCGATGGCTCGCGAGCACACTCGCGTCCGTCGATCGCACGGCCTACCCGGAGCTCGCTCGCCGCTCGGCCCGGGAGCAGCCGGGCTCCTCCGCCGGAGGGGAACACCCCAAGTTCCTGACGTACTCGCGAGGCCGGCACGTGCTGGTCAAGTTCGTGGGTGACGATGAAGGTGCGGTGGCCCGACGGTGGAGGGAGCTCATCGTCTGCGAGAGCCTCGCGCTCGAGGTCGTCCGCGACGCCGGTCTGGAGGCGGCCACGGCACATTGGTTCGACGAGCGAGGCTACCGGTTCCTGGAGGTCGAGCGCTTCGACCGACTCGGAGAGCGCGGGAGACGCGGAATGCTCTCACTCGAGGCCCTGGACAATGAGTACATCGGCGACTCTGGACGTGGAGCCTCGTGGACGCGTGTCGCCCCCAAGTTGCTGGCAGAGAAGCTCATCGGTCCCGAGGACGCACGGCGCCTGCGCTGGCTCGATGTTTTCGGCCAGCTCATCGGCAACACGGATCGCCACTTCGGCAACGTGAGCTTTCTGGAGACAGAGGACGGCACGCTCCGCCTCGCGCCCACGTACGACATGCTCCCGATGCTGTTCGCCCCCTCGGGCACAACGGTCGTCGATCGCCCGTTCGAGCCCTCGCCTCCCACCGCGGACACGCTCGACGTCTGGCCGGACGCGGCACACCACGCGCATCGATTCTGGACTCGCGTCATCGAGCACGAGGCACTCAGTCCAGACTTCCGCGCCCTCGCGGGACAGTGTCGGAGTGCACTGGAGGCGCTCCGAAAGCGGGTGCCCGTTTGAATCCCATCCAGGGCGTGCCTTGAGCCCACGCGGGTCCGGGCGTTACGGTTCGCCCTACCCCATGCACATCCACGACGACGTCATCGCGGCCATCGGGAACACGCCCCTCATCAAGCTCCGGCGCGCCTCCGAGCTCACGGGCTGCACCATCCTCGGCAGGGGCACGCGCTCTTCAGATAGCCTGCTCCGCTCATGACACTGGCCCATGGCCACATCGGCATCCCGCCGCAGGGCCTCATGCGCTTCGAACAAGCGCCCATGAGGCACAGGAGCCGGCCTCAGCGCACGGTAACGGGTCGGCACGACGCTTCGATCGGCAGGCTCATCCCATTCGCCAGGGACATCTACCGTCTGCTCGGTCTCATGAGCCTCGCGCTCCTGACGGGAGCCGCCTCCGCAGAGCCATCCAGCCCACCGGACAGTACTGCCTCAAGCAACCGCCCCTCGGTCTGCGCGAACTTCACCACCCAGGACATCCAGGGTTACAAGGTACCCGGCAGGAAACCGGGCTCCCAGGAGCCCTGGGAACTCTTCCTCGGCAACGCCTCACACCGGCTCATTGCGTATATCTATCGCACGAGACACCCAACAAACCTCGTTTTCGACAACAAGGTCTCCATCAAGACCATCATTGCCAGGACAGGCATAGGAGATTCCTCACGCCTGCCCGAGAATGAACATGAGATACGCCCTGACATCACCGACATCAGCGTACGTAACGTCTTCGAAATCAAACCCCATAATGAACCAGGGCTTCGAGACGGCCTGCGGAAGATCGAAATCTATCTCCTTGCTTTGAATCGGTCCATGTCACCCGACACTCAATTTTCAGGAGGCAAGAAGTTCGAGGGCGAAGTCCTGATCCAGTTCGCTCAAGGCCAGTACATCTGGCGTCTGGAGTGGTGCACTACAACACCTGGGGTGACCCAGTACCGTTGGACTCGAAGCCAGGAGCGATTCGACTCGAATGCGGCTGCGTATAACGCGAAGCAGTGGGTAGTCATTTCCGAGCAGGAGCTGAAGCAGTACGGCAGATCGGTAGCTCAAGCAGTTGAAGCGATGGTTGACAGACGTGAGCGTGTCGCCACGCTCGGTGAGACCCTCGGTATGGCCATCGACATCGTCGGCGAGGTGGCGATGATCGTCATCTCCACCGCTACGTCCGGGGAACGCGGTACCGCGCAGCCAGGAGGAAAGCTCCTCCCGTTTCCCTCAAAGCCCTCGTCCACCGCGCCCGCGGGACAACTGCCCAGAGCGTCGGGCATGTGAATCATCCAGAGGATCAACCCGACACGAACCGCTCGAATTGAAGATTCCCTCTCATGGAAACAATGCTCCAGCTGCCATCTTTCCTTCATGGCCCCTACAGCACCATCAAACGCAAGGCAAAGGCGGAGGGGCGCCGATGCGCAAAGGAATACAAGCTCAGTGGGACCTACCCGCAGCCACGTGAACTGCACTCCGTCTCACCCGACGAGGTGGTGTTCACCCATGAGATGGTTGACATCCAAGACGATCAGCCCGCATGGCGGCTTTATGCGTATTGGGAAGCCATCATGAGCATGTGCGAAGTATTGGGAACGAGCTATCGCCACGTCAGCAACTCGCATGAGGCATTCTTTCGTGAAACCCCATGGGGCGCGCTGTTCTTCGCGCTCGCGGGAGCAGCCCCTGATAGTACGGAGCGCACCGCGCTGCGCCTCAAGGCCGTGCTTCGCTTCTGGGACTCACTCCATCACGGGCGTTACCTCCACCAGAAGCTGAATACATTCCTCACGCTGGAGGAGCTCATGACCACCGCCTGCGGCTGGGCCGTGGAGGCCTGGTGCCCCGAAGGGGGCGCTTCCGTCCGTACACGTTTCGAAGTGGCAGCGGAGCGCATGGCTCGAGCGACGAGAGAGGACAGTGTCGAGGCCATCCTGCGCCAGTTGCCCCATATCCTCCGGTTCGCGGATCGCGAGCGACTCAACCACCCTGAAGTGGTGATGGAGCCCACCACCTGGCGCGAGCACCTCGCCTCATTGGATGCCGCGACCTTCGAGCGCATCTCCGGCGTACGTCCGGCCTGGGTGCTCGAGCGGCTGTACCTGTGGGACAGGCAGCTCGACGTGCAATAGGGCGCGTACCTTTCTATTCATGGACTCTCTGAATCCCGTCCAGGGCGTGCCTTGAGCCCATGCGGGTCTGGGCGTTACGGTTCGCCCTACCCCATGCACATCCACGACGACGTCATCGCGGCCATCGGGAACACGCCCCTCATCAAGCTCCGGCGTGCCTCCGAGCTCACGGGCTGCACCATCCTCGGCAAGGCGGAGTTCCTCAACCCCGGCCAATCCGTCAAGGACCGCGCCGCCCTCTTCATCATCCGCGACGCCGTCGCCAGCGGCCGTCTTCGCCCCGGCGGCGTCATCGTCGAGGGCACTGCCGGCAACACCGGCATCGGGCTCGCGCTCGTCGGCAACGCGCTCGGCTACCGCACCGTCATCGTCATCCCTGACTCCAACAGTCAGGAGAAGAAGGACATGCTCCGCCTCATGGGCGCCGAGCTCATCGAGGTCCCCACCGTCCCCTACAAGGACCCCAACAACTACGTGAAGATCTCCGGCCGCCTCGCCGAGGCGCTCGACCGCCGTGAGCCCAACGGCGCCATCTGGGCCAACCAGTTCGACAACGTCGCCAACCGCCGCGCCCACATCGAGACGACGGGCCCTGAAATCTGGGAGCAGACCCAGGGCCGCGTGGATGCCTTCATCTGCGCCGTGGGCTCGGGCGGTACGCTCGCCGGCGTGGGCATGGCCCTCAAGGCGCGCAACCCCAAGGTCGTCATCGGGCTCGCCGACCCTCACGGTGCCGCGCTCTACCACTGGTACACCCGCGGCGAGCTCAAGGCCGAGGGCTCCTCCATCACCGAGGGCATCGGTCAGGGCCGCATCACCGCCAACCTCGAGGGAGCCCCCATCGACGAGTTCTTCCAGATTTCCGATGAGGAGGCCCTCCCCGTCCTCTTCGATTTGCTCGAGCACGAAGGGCTGTGTCTCGGCGGCTCCAGCGCCGTCAATGTCGCCGGAGCCATCCGGCTCGCCCGGAAGATGGGGCCGGGGCATACGCTCGTCACCGTGCTGTGCGACTCCGGCAACCGCTACGCGAGCAAGCTCTTCAACCCCACCTTCCTGCGCTCCAAGGGGCTGCCCGTCCCGCGCTGGTTGGAGCGCAGCCCCCAGGCGCTCCTCTCCATGGTCTCCTGAGGCAGGCGCGGATTACCCGGCCCGTGACACGGCCCCGGACGTCTCCACGCTCGTGGCGGGAGGCACGCGGGGCAGCCGGACGGTGAAGGTGGTGCCATCGGCCGCCGTGGACTGGACTTCCACGGTGCCTCCGTGCGCCAGCACGAGCTGACGGACGATGTAGAGCCCCAGGCCGATGCTCCGGTCGGAGCGCTCCAGCCGCCCGCTGCCTCGCGTGAGCGGCTCGAAGAGGCGCGGCAACAGCTCGGGCGTGATGGGATCGCCCGCGTTGCGCACGCGGAGCACCACCTCCGCCTCCCCGCCCTGGGACTCGACCCACACGGGCGAGCCCTCGGGGCTGTACTTCAGCGCGTTGCCGAGGATGTTGGCGAGCACCTGCGCGATGCGATCCGAGTCCCAGCGCCCCTGACCATCCCCGCTGCGCGAGACCTGAATATCGCGCTCCGGGTGCGCCGTCCGGGCCTCGTCCACCACGTGCTGCGTGAGCTCGTGGGCATCGCACGGAACGGGCCGCACGGGGATGCCTCCGCCCATCCGCGCCTGGGTGAAGTCCAGCAGGTCCCGAATCATCCGGTGGGCGCGCTCCGCCGCGGACACGATGCGGGCCGCCGTCTTGGCCTGCCACGGCTGCGTGTCCTCTCGCCGCAGCATCAGCGCCGCCGCGGTGAGGATGGCGCTCAGCGGGTTGCGCAGGTCATGGCTGACGATGCCGATGAGCTGCTGCTCGAACTCGGCACGCTGGTGGGCCTCGTCGAGCAGCCGCTGGCGCTCCTCCTCGGCCCGCTTGCGCTCGGAGATGTCCTGCATCGCCCCCACCATGCGCACGGGCTTCCCGCCCGCCTCCCGGACGATGTAGCCCCGGTCCGCCACGTGCGCCCACGTCCCGTCCTTGAACAGGAAGCGGTACTCCTCCTGCCAGTGCTCCTCCCGCGACTCCTTGGCGCGCTCGAGGCTGGCCAGCACCCGCTCGCGATCCTGAGGGTGGATGCGCCGCGACCAGCCCCCCACATCCGGCCCCAGCTCCTCCGGGGAGTAACCAAACACCTGCTCGACGGCCCCTCCGCGCCAGAGCAGCGTGTCCGTCTCCATGTCCCAATCCCAGATGGCATCGGACGTGGCGCGCAGGGCGAGCTCGTAGCGCTCCTCCGACTTGCGCAGGGCCTCCTCGGTGCGCTTGCGCCGCAGCTCTCCCTCGGCCTCACGCAGGGCGCGCTTCACGCACGGCACCAGGCGCTCCAGCCGATCCTTGAGGACGTAGTCCGTTGCCCCGCGCTTGAGCAGCTCGATGGCGCGCTCCTCTCCCAACGCGCCGGAGACGAAGAGGAAGGGCGTGTCCGGACAGGCGAGCCGGGCAGCCGTCAGGGCGCTCAGCCCATCGAAGCCAGGGATGTTGTAGTCCGAGAGGATGATGTCGAAGCGGCACCGCGCCAGCGCCCGCGTGAAGTCCGCCTGGTTGTCCACGCGCTCCGCCTCGATGGCGAGTCCTCCCTCCTCGAACTGGGCGATGATGAGCTCCGCGTCCAGCGCGCTGTCCTCCAGCAGGAGGACGGACAGCGGCTGTCCGGTGGTGAGGGTCGGAAGGACCTCCAGGGCCCCAAGGGTGGCGCTCATCGCTCACCGCCGCGCGACAGGGCGCCCGGAGGCGGCTGGTTCACCACAGCCCAGAAGAGCCCCAGGTCCTTGAGGGCCTCGACGAAGTCCGGGAAGGCCACCGGCTTCACCACGTAGGCGTTGACGCCCAGCCCGTAGCTGCGCGTCAGGTCCTGCTCCTCCCGCGAGGAGGTAAGCATCACGATGGGAATGGCCTTCAGCTCGGGATCGCTCTTCACCTGGGCAAGCACCTCCAGTCCATCCACCTTGGGCAACTTCAAATCCAGCAGCACCACGGCGGGGTGCCCATCCGGCCGGTCGGCGTAGGGCCCACGCCGCCGCAAGAAGTCGAGCGCTTGCTGTCCATCTCGCACCACCACGACCTCATTGGCCAGGTGCGTCTCCTCCAGCGCGGCCAAGGTGAGGGCCACGTCATTGGCGTTGTCCTCGACCAGGAGGATTCTCTTGAGTTCAGTCACGGGGATACTCGTCCTTGCCAATGAAGCGTGTCAGGAGGGCCTAGCCCGGGGCAGCGTGAAGTGGAAGGTGGCACCTTGGTCCACGGCGCCCTCGGCCCAGGTCCGGCCCCCGTGTCGCGAGATGATGCGCCGCACATTCGCCAGTCCGATGCCCGTTCCCTCGAATTGTTCCACGGTGTGCAGGCGCTGGAAGACGCCGAAGAGCTTGTCCACGTACTGCATCTCGAAGCCCACGCCGTTGTCGCGCACCCAGATCTCCACCTCCCCCGCCTCCTCCCTTGCCCCCACTTCGATAACCGTCTGGGGCTTGGGCCGGGTGTACTTCAATGCGTTGCCGAGCAGGTTTCGTAACACCTGCCGAAGGAGGGAGGGGTCCGCCTCCACCCAAGGTAGCTCGCTCACTCGCCATTCAACCTCGCGCCCGCTCGTCTCCGTGGTCAGCTCCCGGCGGATCTCCTGCACGAGCGCGTTGAGGTCCACCCGCGTCTGACGCAGCTCCGCCCGGCCCATCCGAGAGAAGGCAAGCAGGTCATCGACGAGCTGTCCCCCCTGCTGCGCCGCGGTGAGGATCGTCTTGAGGTGGCCGCGGGACACATCGTCCAGGGAGGCACCCGCACGCCGGTCCAGGAGCTGGGCGAAGCCGGTGATGTGGCGCAGCGGGGCGCGCAGGTCGTGGGAGACCGAGTAGCTGAAGGACTCCAGCTCCTTGTTGGCCTCCTGAAGCTGGGTGGTGCGCTCACGCACGCGGTGCTCCAGGCTGGCGTTGAGCTGGCGGATCTCCTCCTCGGCGCGCCGGAGGTTCTCGACGGTGCGCCGCTCCTCGTCGATGTCCGTGTTGGTGCCGAACCACCGGACGATGCGGCCCTCGGTGTCCCGCACGGGGATGGCGCGCGCGAGGAACCAACGGAAGCCGCCGTCCTTGTGCCTGATGCGGAACTGCTCCACCCAGGGCGTCCCCTCGGTGAGCGCCCGGCGCCAGGTAGACACCACCCGCTCGACGTCCGCCGGGTCGTGCACGGCCTTCCAACCCCAGCCGCGCATCTGCTCGGTGGTGACGCCGGTGAAGTCGGTCCAGCGCTCGTTGGTCCAGGTCACCACGCCCTCCGTGTCGGCAATCCACACGAGCTGGGGGATGGAGTCGGCCAGGAAGCGGAACTGCTGCTCGCTCTCGCGCAGCTCCGCGGCCAGGGCCTCGAGCTTCTGACGGACGAGCACCTGCTCGGTGACTTCGAAGGCGGCGGCGACGATGCCCTCCACCTTGCCCTCCGCATCCCGCAGCGGCTGGTAGGCGATGTTGAAGAAGCCTTCCTCCAGGGGCGAGTCGGGGGTGCGGCGCCAGCGAGTGGGGACCGCCTGCTTCTGGACGGCCACGCCCGTGCGGTACACGTTCTCGAGCAGCTCGAAGAAGCCCTGTCCCTCGAGCTCGGGCAGGGCCTGGCGCGCGGGAATCCCCAGCAGGGGGCGCCCACCCGTGAGCTGCTGGTAGACGCGGTTGCACATCTCGTAGGCGAGCTCGGGGCCGCGCAGGACGGCGAACGAGGCGGGTAGCTGCATCAGCGCCTCGAAGAGGTTCCTGCGCTGCGTCTGGGCCAGCTGGTACAGCCGCTGGTTCTCCACGGCCACGCTCGCCAGCTGCGCGAGCTGCACCACGATGAGCTCGTCCTCCTCCGTGAAGTCCCCCTCGAGCTTGTCGGAGAGCTGGATGAGGCCGAGGTTCTTGCCATCGCGGCCCACCAGCGGCACGGCGAGCCAGCCGCGCATGGGCGGGTGCGTGGCCGCATGCCGGCCGAAGCCCTTCCACATCGGGTGGGCCTCGAGCTGTGCCTGGGTCATGCGCAGAGGCTGGTTCGTCCGGCAGACCAGGGCGTAGATGCCGCTGCCGTCCGTCTTCTCGCCGTAGTCGCGCCAGGCCGCGTATTTGTCCGAGAGCGAGACGGCGTTGATGGCCTGCGTCCAGTTGCCATCTTCCGTCAGGCTGATGACGGACTGGTGAGAACCAACGAGCGCCCGGACCCGCTCGGTGGTGAGCGCGAGCATGGCGTCGAGGCTGTCCGCCGCGTTGAGGGCCACCGCCGTCTGCGCCAGCTCCTTGAGCAGCTCGGCCCGGCGGCGCTCACGGGCGAGCAGCCCGACGCGCTCCGCCTCGGAGCGCTTGCGCTCGGTGATGTCCTGCACCGTGCCGATGAAGCGCACCGCGCGGCCTTGCTCGAAGTGCGCTCGGCCCGTGGCACGCAGCCACCGCTCCACGCCGTCGTACGTGCCCACGGTGCGGTACTCGATGTCGTAGCCGCCACGGCCCTCCGGGTCGAAGCTGCGCTGCACAGCGTCGTCGGTGGGCTGGCGATCCTCCGGGTGCAGCAGGGAGAGGAAGCGCTCGTAGGTGACCTCCTCCTCGGGCGGCAGACCGAAGAGCTCCTTGCAGCGCGCATCCCACCGGAGCGCCCCCGAGAGGATGTCGAAGTCCCAGGTGCCGAGCGCGGTGGAGGTGATGGCCAGCCGCAGCCGCTCCTCGCTGGTGCGCAGCGCTCCCGTCTGGAGGCGGAGCTCCTCGGCCAGGCGCTCGCTCCGGCGCCGCGCCTGGACATGCCCGGTGACGTCGACAGCGAAGGTGAGCAGGCCCGTGGGGCGCCCGTCCGGGTCGAGCACCGCCTGATAGATGAGGTTGAAGAAGAACTCCACCGGCTTCCCGTTGCCCTGCCGGTCCAGCCAGATGGGGAACTCGCTGGCCTGGAAGGACTCGCCCGTCTCCATCACGCGGCGGAGGGCCGCCATGACCTCCGGCTGGGAAAGGACCTCGGGGAGCACCTCGCGCAGGGGCTTGCCCAGCTGCATGGGGCGGCCCATCACCTGCGAATAGAGGGGGTTGGCGAACTCGAAGACGAAGTCCGGCCCTCGGGTGATGGAGATGGCCGCTGGCGCCTGCATCAGCAGGTGGTGGAGCATCTCGCGGTGGGAGCCCTCCAGGTTCTCCCGCTCGCGGACACGCAGGGCCTCCTCCTGGAGCCGCATCCGCTCGCGGGCGAGGTGGAGCTCCACGAACACAGACACCTTGGCGCGCAGCACCGGGGCCACGAGTGGCTTGCGCAGGAAGTCCACCGCGCCGTGGGCATAGGCATCGAGCACCTCCCGCTCGTCACCGTCCCCCGCCGTCATGAGCAGGACAGGGGTCCGCTGGTTGCGCACCCGCTGGCGCAACAGGGACGTCACCTCGACACCGCTCATGTCCCCCAACCGCACATCCATGAGGATGGCGGCGAAGTCCATCTCGAGCACACGCCGGAGCGCCTCCTGCCCAGAGTTCGCCTTCACCAAGTGCTGGCCCAGGGGCGCGAGGATGGCCTCCACGGCAGCGAGGTTGGCAACGTCATCATCAACGAGCAGGACGCTCGCCTGCCCGGGGGTTCCCTGGGCTTCTGGACGCGCGGCGGCAACGGTCATGGTGTACGAGACTCCGTAGCACTCCGGTTCCGCCATTCGGACGCAGGGGGGACGCGTGGGTGGCCGAGCACTGGCCCTTCCTATAATGGCTCGCAGCCACTCAAGAAAATCGGTCCACGGCGGGCCGGAAGGTTGATGGGAAGAGAACAACTCGGGTCTTCCCAGGTCGTTCAACTCCACTGAGGGTGAAAGCGACCAGGCATTCACGCCCTCGCTTCACTGCCCGAGCCATGGCAGGCGAGCGTCCGTCAGGCCGCCGCTGCGCGC
Source organism: Archangium minus (assembly GCF_044360475.1). Classification (NCBI taxonomy): domain Bacteria; kingdom Pseudomonadati; phylum Myxococcota; class Myxococcia; order Myxococcales; family Archangiaceae; genus Archangium; species Archangium minus. Next base: position 572,475 of record NZ_CP043494.1, on the reverse strand, counting down.
TCGGACGTCGCCAGTGGCAGCCGCACCCGGAAACAGGCACCCCGCGCCACGGACGTATCCAGCGCGAGCGTTCCCCCGTGGTTCTCCGTCACAATCTGCTGACAGATGGCCAACCCGAGCCCCGAGCCCTTCCCCACGTCCTTCGTGGAGAAGAAGGGCTCGAAGATGCGCTCCCTCAGCTCCAGCGGAATGCCCGGACCGTCATCGGCCACCACGAGCTCCACCATGCCGTCGCGCACGGCCGTGCTCACCCGCACCTCGCCCTCGTTGCCCATGGCGTCGAAGGCGTTGCGCATCAGGTTCAGCAGCACCTGTCCCAGCTGCCCCTTGTGGAAGGAGAAGCGCGGCACCTCGCCACACCGCACTTCAACCCTCGCGCCGCGGGGCAACGAGCGGCGGACCAGCTCGGCCGTCTCCTGGACCATCTGGTTGAGATCATCCGGCTCGAGGCGCGGGCGATCACCTCGTAGGAACGCACGCAGGTCCGCCTGGATGGAGCGGATGCGCTCCGTGGCGTGCCGCATCGCCTCCAACGCCTCGGGCGTGTCCTGGAGCACGAAGTCGATATCCACTTCCTTCCACAACCGCTCGACGACCTCGGCGTCCTCGGGGTGGACCGAGAGCCGCTCGCGACACAGCCGCAGCACCTCTTCCATCTGCTCGAAGTACTCGCGCACCGGAGGCAGGTTGTTGTGGATGGCCGTGAGCGGGTTGTTGATTTCGTGCGAGAGCCGCGCCAGGAGCTGCCCCATGGCGGAGAGCTTCTCGACCTGGATGACCTTCTCGCGGGCCCGCTCGAGCTCGGCGGTGCGAGCCTGAACGAGGCGCTCCAGCTCCACGTTCTCGCGCTTCAGGGCGAGCCCGCGCCAACGCACCACGCCCGCCACGCAGGCCCCGAGCAGCAGCACCCCCAGGCCCCACGCCCACGAGGCCGCCCACCACGGTGGATGCACCACCAGGGAGAAACCCGCCGCGGGCCCCCAGGGCCCCCGTCCGTTGCGCGCGCGCACCTCCAGCCGGTAGCTCCCCGGTGAAATCGCGCTGTAGCGCACCGAGCGCCCCGGCGTGGGGTGCCAGTCGTCCAACCCCACCAGGCGCACCTCGTGCTCCACACGCCGCTCGTCAAACGCGCCCAGGTCCGCGAGCCGGACCTCCAGCGTTGACTCGCCATGCGAGGACTCGAGGCCCTCCGGCGGTGGCCGGGGGAAGGAGCGCGAGCCGAGCACGGTGTCCAGCAGCACCACATGAGGAGGCTCCGCCGGGCCGAAGTAGCGCGCCCCCTCGAAGCGACCGAGGCCACTCGAGGTGCCCACCCACACCAGCCCATCGGGGTCCGCGAGGAAGGAGTTGCCGCTGCAGTCGTCGCCCGGGGCGCCCCCGCTCGCGCCGAACTGCTCGTACTCACCCTCCGTGCTCACGACGTGCACCCCGGCCCCCGTCCCCACCCACAGCCGGCCCGCCACGTCCTCCCCCACCGAGTAGACCATGCCGTTGTAGAGCCCCGTGCTCCGGTCCAGGTGGACGCCGTCGACGAGGCGCCCGTCCCGATACGTGAAGCAGCTCAGGCCCAGGGGATCGTCATAAGACACGCACACACGGCCGTCCCGGCGGATCGCCAGGTAGCGCACCCGGTCGTGGCGCAGCCCCTCGGCGGTGCTCAGGCGCCGGAACACGCCTCCCTCGCGCACATAGAGCCCGTCGCCCGCGGCCCACAGCCGTCCCGCCGCGTCCCGATCCACGCCGAAGAAGGACATCCCCTTGGCGGGCAGCACCATCTGGAAGGACCACACCTCGCCGATGCGGACCACGCGAATCAACCCGCTGGAGGTGGCCGCCCACAGCGTCCCATCCGGCTCCCAGTGCAAATCGAAGGTGTAGCTGGCCGGGTAGCCGTCCGCCTCGGCGAACGTCCACAACCGTCCGCTCCCAGGCTCGTAGCGATGAAGTCCCACCGGGTTGCCCGCGGCCCACACCGCCCCGTCCGGGCCCACCTTCACGGCCTTGAGCGAATAGCCGCTCAGCCCCACGGGCACCCACCCCTCGGGCGTGCCGCGTGACAGCCCCACATCACTGCCCACCCACAGCGTCCCATCGGGACCCCGGTCCAGGCCCCAGATCATGCTCGACGGCAGCCCCGTGGCCGAGTCGTGCACGGTCCACAGGCCCCGTCCCACGGAGCGGTGCACGCCCAGGCTGGCGACCCAGAGCGTCCCCTGCCTGTCCTCCAGCACGTCCCACATCCGTGCCGAGCGCTCCGTGAGCCCCAGCCGGAGGAACCCCGCGCTCTCTCCCTCCACCACGATGAGGCCTCGGTTGTTCGGCACGAGGAGCTGCCCGCGCCGTCCCACGCGCAACCGGTGCCCCGCGCCCAACCCTCCCGCGAGCAGATGGGAGCGCTCCTCGAGCGGCCCTGCCTCGCGGGACTGCACGAGGAGCCACCCATTACCGCTCAGCCACAGTCGGCCCTGTCCGTCCCGCGCGATGGAGAGGATGTTGCGGGGCTCGGACCCCGGCAGCCGACGGCTCCGCCAAACCCCGTGCACATCCCGGGTCAGCAGGCGCGACTCCGAGCCCACCTGGAGTACCCCCGAGGCATCCACCCAGAGCACCTGGGCCGCTCCGCCCGGCCACCCGGGCGACAGGACGAAGAGTCCCGGCGCCGACTCCTCGAACAGCCCGTCCTCGGTCCCCACGAGCATCCGCTTCTGGGTGTCCAGACGGATGCGCAGCACCCGCGAGGAGACACCGTTCAGCGGCACGGAGACGAAGCGGCTCCCGTCCCAGCGGACCACACCGCCCCGAGTCACCAGGAGCAGCCGCCCCTCGGCATCGAGCGTGGCGTCGATCACGCTCGGCGACGGCAGGCCGGCCTCCAGCCCGAAGCGCTCGAAGCGCTCGCCGTCGAAGCGGTACATCGCGTCCGCCGCGCAGACCCACACGAACCCTTCCCCATCCTGGAAGACCCAGGACATGTCCTGGTTCTCGATGCCGGCATCCGTGCCGTAGCTCCGGAAGCCAATGCGCCCCAGAGGCTCCCCCGCGCGCGCCACGTCGCCGCCCCAGCAAACGAGGACCACCGCCAGGAACATGGCGAACCGATGCGACGACATGACTCCTGAAGCCTCTTCTTCTGAAGCGGGGTGGCGCGACTGTCTTTCAGTATACGAAAAGACGAGAGGATCAGCCCGACACGGGGGGCTCGGAGACGACCACGGACGCGGCGGACGCATCAGGAACGGAGGCCCTGCGGCGCCAACGGCCGTAGAACTTCTTCGCGGGCAGTGCGACTCCCAGTGACACCGCGAGTACCGACAGTGCCAGACCCAGCGCGGACAACACGTCCTGCGAGTGTCCCAACCAGCCCGCCAGGCTCGGGAAGGTGGACCAGCCGTAAACGATGGGCAGGTGCACCACGTAAACCCAGAGCGACGCGCGTCCCACCGGGCCCATCAGCCCGTCCAGCCGCGAGGGCAGCAGCATGGCCAGCCCGGCCACCACGGCCAGCAGGCCCACCCGCCACAGCACCAGCGTGGGCTCACTCACCCGAGGGTCTCCGCCCCACAGCGCCATCAGCGCGAGCAGCACGGTGCCCGGACCCATGAGACACAGCCAGTGCGGTACCCGCCTCACGCCCGCGAGCCCCAGCCCCGTGAAGCCGCCCACGAAGAAGTACGCCGACCACGGGAAGAGCGGGAAGTTGGACGTCCTGCCCACCAGCGCCTGCTCCAGCACCAGCGGCCACCCGCCCGCCTCCACCACCGCGCGCAACCCCGCGCTCACACAAGGGAAGAGCACCGCCAGGAAGGCCAGGGTGGCCATCCGCGCCGCCCGCCCCTTCAGCAGCGCCAGCACGCCCGCGCCCAGCAGCAGCGCCCCCGCCACGCCGTGCAGCGCATCAAAGGCCAGGAAGTGCCGCCACACCGCCAGGTCCCCGGCGAACAGCGCCGGCAGCCCCCAACCGGGCCAACGTAACAGGTAGCCCCAGCCGAGCAGCAACCCCACGCGCGGCAGGTACCGGCGCAGCACGTCCGGGCCGTGCGCGCCCGTGCGCTGCACCGTCGTCGCGAAGGCCCACCCCGCCACGAAGAGGAACAGCGGCGCCGTCACGGCTCGCATGGACCAGTACGCGAGCATGCCCGTACTCCCGCGCGCCGCGTCCGACAGCACCGCATCCAGCGTGTGGCCCATCACCATCGCAATGACGGCCACCGCCCGCGCACGGTCCAAGCCCGTGTTGCGGGGGCTCGGCACCGGGGCGGGCGGCGCGACGGCGGGAAGCTGGGAGCTGCTCATGGGTGCGACGACTTCACTCAGACGCGCATCGGCATGACCACGGCCGTGAAGCTGCGATCTCCCGGCGCGTGCAGCACACCCGGGCTGTGCTCGTCGCCCAGCTCGAAGGCCACCTCGTCCGTGTCCGTCACCGACAGCACGTCAATGAGGTAGCGCGCGTTGAAGCCAATGGTGATGGGCGTGCCCCGGTAGGCGATGTCCAGCGCGTCCTTGGCCTCGCCCAGGTCCGGGTTGTTCGCGGTGATGAGCAGCTGGTTCTCCGCCAGGCCCACGCGCACCGCGTAGCTCTTGTCCGCGCTCAGCAGGGCGATGCGCTTGAGGCCCTCGAGCAGCCGCGTCTTGGGCACCAGCACCGACTTCTCCCCCTCCTTGGGGATGACGCGCTGGTACTCGGGGAACTGGCCGTCGATGAGCCGCATCACCATCGTCAGGCCCGTCTTCTTGAAGAGCGCCGAGTTCTCCGCGAACCCCAGGTGGCACTCCGCGTCCGGCGCCTCGTCCAGAAGCCGCTTGAGCTCCAACAGGCCCTTGCGCGGGATGATGACGCCGCCCTTGAGCTTGAAGTCGCCCTGCAGCTCGCGCTCGATGAGCGAGAGACGGTGGCCGTCCGTGGCCACCATCCGCACCTTGCCGCCCGCCTGCGGCTCGAAGAAGACGCCGTTGAGGATGTAGCGCGTCTCGTCCGTGGAGATGGCGAACTGCGTCTTCTTGATCATCTCCAGCAGCGTGTTGCCCATCACCTGCACCAGCGGGGCGCTCTCCTCGCGAGGCAGCTTCGGGTACTCCTCGGGCGCGGTGCCGACGATCTTGAAGTGCGCCGAGCCGCTCGAAATCTCCACGTAGTTGTTCGCCAGCTTCTTGAGCGTGACGTGGGCGTCCGGCAGGTTCTGGACGATGTCGAAGACGTACTTGGCGCTCAGCGTGACGGCGCCCGGCTTCACCACCTCGGCCGGGTGCTCGGAGACGATGCCGATCTCCAGGTCGAACGCCGTGACGGTCACCCCCGACTTGTGCGCCGTCACCAGCACGTTGGCCAGGATGGGCATCGTCGTCTTGCGCTCCACGATGCCCTGAGCGCGGTAGAGGGCCTTCTTCAGCTCGTCGGCGGCGATGCGGAATTCCATCTCGGGGTCCTTGAAGAACCGGGGGGTTACAGGAAAGAACGGCGGCTCCACGGCCGCCTGAGCCGGATGTAGCCTGGGGGGGCCAAGCCGTCAACGAACCTGACGTCTGCGGTCATGCTGACTCGACCAGCACACGGGGAGACGGGGACTTGGACTGCCTCCCCTCGCACGGGCATACAGGTAGCACTTCATCCTACCGACCAGCCAACCGGTCGCTGCTTCCAGCCAGCCCCGCCCCCATAACTTAGGGCGGGTCGGACGAGGAGGCGCCATGCACGACAGGTTCTACAAGACTGACGACGAGTGGCGGGAGCAGCTCACCCCGGAGCAGTACCGGATCATGCGGCAGAAGGGCACCGAGCCCCCATTCACCGGCTCCTTCTGGAACCACCACGGCCGAGGCATCTATAGCTGCGCCGGCTGCGGCTGTACCCTCTTCTCCTCGAAGACGAAGTTCGACTCGGCCACCGGCTGGCCCAGCTTCTGGGCGCCCATCCAGTCCAGCCACATCTCCCACCACGACGATCGCACCTTCCTGCACACCCGGACCGAGGCGTCGTGCAGCCGCTGCGGCGCCCACCTTGGCCACGTCTTCGATGACGGGCCGCCCCCCACCGGGCTGCGCTATTGCATCAACTCGGCCGCCCTCGTCTTCGAGCCCGAGGAGGAGTTCCTCGGGGAAGAGCTCGGCGCCTCCGCCTACGAATAACCCGGGCATGTGCCCCGTCGGGAAGTGGTATCACCCGGGAGGCGGCGAGCTCGCCGCGTCCCTTCCGGAGCCCGAATCATGACCTTGCGTCATCCCCTGCTCTCCGCCGCTCTTGCGCTCGGTCTGCTCGCCGGCTGCAGCAACCGCGCCACTCCCGAGCCCCGCCCCACCGAGCCGAGCGGCACGCCCACCTCCCAGCCCGCTCCCCTGTCGGAGACTCCTCCCGCCGCCAAGAGGCCGAGCCAGGAGCTCCCGACCGACGGCGCCGACACCCACGCACAGGAGCCTGCCGCCATGAAGCCCGGAGTGTACTTCGTGAAGGACAGCGGCGTGCGCTGCATCACTGCGCCCTGCCCCTCCTACATCGCCACCCCGGTGGGCCAGCCCGATGCGGAGGCGATTCAAATCACCGACGTGGACCTCTCCGCGCTCAACCTGCCCGAGGACCGGCGCTCCACCCTCCTCGAGGCCGTCCACGGCCGCGGCGCCGGACTCAAGGTGGAGGCCACCGTGGACACAGTGGCCAAGGCGGGCCCTGGTGGCACCGCCACCGTGCTGCGTGTCAAGAAGGTCGTCGAGGACCGCTAGTCCCCCCGCCCCCGTCCCACGTCCTCCTCCAGAAGGGGTATCCTGCCTCCCTCCGAGTTCACCGGCAGGGAGGCTTCCGCCATGATGGGGCAAGTGGTCATCACACCCCATGTCATGCGCGCGGCCCGAGGGCTCCTCGGGCTGCTGGCCCTGCCGAACCTCCTGCTCTCCGGAGCTGCCCACGCGGCGCATCCGCCTCAGCTGGAGGCCTCGCCGCGCCAGCTCCTCTCCGGACGCGACACGCGCTCCACCCTCACCGTCTCCGGGCTGCCCGCCGACGCGCGCCTCGCGTGCAGCACGGGCCGGATCCTCTCCACCCGACGCTCCGCCCCCGACACGCTCGAGGCCACCTTCGTCCCGCCCCACGCCGAGACCCTCGCGCCCATTCTCTGCGCCGCGGTGTCCCCGTCCTCGGGTGCCCACGCCACCGTGGTGCTCGAGGTGCAGCGCCGCCAGGTGTTGCCGCTCACCGGGCTGCCGCCTCTGGGCCGCGTGGAGGTCCGCATCGGAGACACCCTATACGGACCCGTGCGCGCCAACGCCGACGGACAGGCCGAGGTGGCTGTGCTCCTCGGCCCGACCCAGCCTCAAGCCACCGTCACCACCACGGAGCCCGGCCAGGCGCCCCAGCAGAAGTCCCTGCCGCTCCCCGTATCGTCCCGGCCCGTGGTGCTGCTGATCAGCGGGGAGTCCGCCGTCGAGGCCGATGGTGTGCACGGCGTGCGCGTCTGGGTCTTTGGCATCGACGGGCACGGCGAGCCGCTGGAGACCCCTCCGTCCCTCTCGCGGAGCGGAGGCACCTTCGAGCCCCAGCGCGTGGCGCCCGGTGTCCACGTGGGGACCTTCGTTCCCCACCCGCGGGCCTCTCCGGGCGAGGCGGTGCTCACGGGCCAGTCGGGCGGTGGGGAGCCCTCCTCTGTTCGTATGGAGCTGCGGGCCGGCGTCAAGCCCGTGCTCACCGTGGAGGCCGTCTCGCGCGAGCTGCTCGCGGATGGGAGCTCGGGCACGGATGTCACCGTGAGCGTCCGAGACGAGCGGGGACGCGCGTTGCCCGGGCTGCCCGTCCGGCTCCAGGCCACGCGCGGCGAGGTGGCCCCCTTGCAGGACCGCGGAGATGGCACCTACCTGGCGCGCTACCGTGCTCCCGTTGGCGGAGGCGAGGTGCGGCTCGAGGCCCTCCTCGATGGTGCGCCCCCGGCCTCGCTCGCCCTGACGCTGCGCCCGCCTCCCCGGCTCACCCTGGAGACGAGCACGCACGAGCTGCCCGCGGATGGCGTAACGCGGCTGTCGCTCCAGCTCACCGCGCGCGACGTGAAGGGCGCCTTCGTTCCGGACGGGACGGAGGTCTCCCTCACCTCCACGCTCGGCACGGTGCCCGCCTCCGTGAGGATGCGCGAGGGCCACGCCACCGTCGAGCTGGTGGCGGGACGCAAGGCCGGCGAGGCGCTCGTCGAGGCCCGCTGGGGAGAGGAGCTCGCCCGCGCCTCCGTGCGGCTCGTGCCCGGCGCCCCTGCCCGCCTGCGCGTGCGCCCCGAAGAGCGCGAGGTGCGCTGCGACGGCCAGGACAGCGCGCAGGTGCACCTCCTCGTTGAGGACGCAAACGGCAACCCGTTGGACGGCGTGCCCATCTCCCTGAGCGCGGCAGGCACCCAGGCCGAGCATGGGCACTTCGAGCGCGTGGCAGCACTCGGCAGTGGCGAGTTTGTCACCCGCTACCATGCGCCCTCCCGGTGCGAGGGCGGTGTGGCCACCCTGCTCGCCGCCGCGGGCGAGGCCCGAGGCGATGCCCGGCTCACCCTCAGCTCACGCACGCCCCGAGGCTTCACCGTGCGGCTCGGCGCGCAGAGCAACCTCGGTCGGCTGGTGCAGCCCGCCCTGGAGCTGGAGGGGGACGTGCGGCCCTACGCGCTCGGCGAGCGGCTCGCCGCCAGTGCCTCCCTCCAGGTGGCCTTTGGACGCTTCTCCCTGCGCGGCGAGAGCACGGCGCATGAGTCCTTCGAGCTGGCTGGCGAGGCCCTCACCACCACCGCCTCCGCGGGCGCGCGCTGGCTCATCCCCCTGTCTGGCTCGCTCTCCGCCTATGTCGGCGCTGGGCTCGACGCGCACCTCATCCACATCTCCTGGCGCCTCAGCCTGGACCAGGGCGGCGCCCAACGCCTGCTCACCCCTGTCTTCGGTGGGCACGCACGGCTCGGACTCACCTGGACGTACGGACCGGGTGAGTTCGTGCTGCAGGGGCGCTATGGACTCGCCCGGCTCCCCGAGGGCAATACCTTTCAGGGCCCCATCGGCGGGCTCTCCGCTTCACTCGGCTACCGCTTCCCACTCTGACGAAAGGAGACACGGATGCGCGCTCGTACCGTGGAAGGCTCTTCGTTCCGGCACTTGCCCGGCCTGCTCTCGCTGGCCTGGGTCGTGGTCTGCGTGCTCTCTTGCGGCCCTCGCTCCGACACGCCGCGCCTGGAGAAGGTGTCTCCCGAGCGAGCGTGGTTCGGCGCCCCCGAGCGCCTGCTGCTCAGCGGCGCCTTCGCGCCGGACCTGGCGGTGGACCTGGGCTCGAAGGAGCCGCCCTCGTTGGAGAACCGCTTCGAGGTGCGCATCGGCCCCGAGCGCGCCTATGGCGTGCTCTTCGTCTCTCGCGACACGCTCGAGGCCACCGCCCCGGCCACCCTCCCTCCAGGGCAACACGACGTCACCGTCATCGATGCCCAGGGCCACTCCGCTACCCTGCCCGGCGCCTTCACGGTCGTCGACCGGGACGTGCAGCGCCTCGCCTTCGTCACCTCGATACGCTCGACCCACCCCGAGCAGTGGACGGAGGCCATCCGCCTCGAGCTGAGGGACGGCGATGGCCTGCCCGCCCCCACCTCCATCCCTCGCACCCTGCACATCGAAAGCGACTCGAATACCGGCCTCATTGCCCTGTTGAAGCAGGAGCACACGGCCCTGGCCACACTGGAGGTGACGCTCGCGCCTGGAGAGTCAGGAGTGGACCTCATGTACAAGGACACCACGCCCGGCTATCACACGCTCAAGTCCAGCAGCCCACGCACCGACCAGAACATCGAGCTCCCGCTCATCGCCCAGACGGTGGCCGTGGGACGGTTCGGCCCCCCCACCGCGGTGCGCTTCACCCAGGTGCCCCTCTCACCTCTGGTGGCCGGACAGCCCGTGAGCATCGCCGTGGAGGTGCTGGACTCCAGCGGCGGCCCTGCCTCGCTCCCGGTCAAGGGCATCCAGCTCGACCTGCGCACCACCTCTCCCGGCGGAGGCCTGGCCATCGACCCGTCCGACCCGCCCCACCAGACCCTCTCCCTCATCCTGCAGGAGGCGGGAACCCGGCCCCTCCTCTACCGGGACACACGCAGCGCGGCGGAGGTGAGGCTGATGGTGAGTGCAATCGACCAGGACACCCTCACCGAGCTGGAACCCCACGAGGTGGGCATCGAGGTGATGCCAGGCCCCACCCACCACTTGGAGGTGCAGCGCTCCGGCGCGGGCTCCCTGCAGGTGGGCGTCGCCGAGCACTTCGTCGTCCAGGCGCTTGATACCTGGGGTAACCGCACGCGTGACACCGGGCGGGTACTGCTGGAGTCCGTCCCTCTCGACCCGGGCTTCTCGCGGAGCAGCGTGGAGCTCGCGGAAGGCAAGGCCGCCTTCGACGCCGAGTTCACCCGGGTGCAGAAGGTACAGGTGGTGGCGACGTACCCCAGCGCGCCCGACGTGAAGGGCGCCTCTCCGGAGATCTCCATCCTCGGGGGCCGGCCCACGCGCCTGGTGGTGTCGCCCGTGCAGGGGCCCCAGCGGGCGGGGACGCCCTTCGACCTCACCATCGAGGCCCTGGACCGCTTCGGCAACCGCTCGGAGACGTCCATGTCCGTGACGCTCTCCGCCGTCGGCGTCCCCGTGGGCGCGCTGAGCCCCACCACCACCGGCGCCTTCACAGGGGCCATCAAACTCCCGGTGACGCTGATCCGCCCCGTAGAGGAGACCCACCTCGAGCTCTTCGAGGGCACACCCGAGGAGCCCGGAGAGCTGCGCACGGCCACGGGGGGCTTCGCCGTGCGCCCTGGACCCACGCAGCGCTTCGTGGTGGAGAACACGCAGGGCCTGCAGGAGGCGGGCAAGCCCTTCCCGGTGCGCATCCGCGCGGTGGACGCCCATGGCAACACCACCCAGGACGTGCACGACCTGAAGCTCGGCGCGGAGAACATCGAGGGCAGCCGCATCACGCCCTCCGCCTTCAACGGCTTCCAGGGCCAGGCCGACGTGACGGTCACCGTGACGCAGTCCCACCCCGGCACGCGGGTGACCGTCGCCTCAGGAGCCCTCCAGGGACAGCAGGCCGGCACCTTCGCCATCCGCTCCGGTCCCCTGGCTCGCTTCGAGGTCCAGGCGCCGAGCTGCATTTCGGAGAGGGACCGGTGGAAGCTCACCCTGCGAGCGCTCGACACATGGGGAAACCTCGTCACCTCGTACACGGGGACGGCCCGGCTCACGGTGACGCCGTTTGGCAACATCGCCCCCATCACTACGCAGTCCTTCAGCGGGGGCACCACCACCGAACCGAACGTCGTCATCGGCGAGCTGCTGGGTCGGACGCCCCACCCCTGTCTGCAAGTCACCGCCACCGATGCCACGGACAACAGCAGGTCGGGCTCGGCCTGCATCAGCCTGCAGGCAAGCTGCCCGGCGCCGGTGAAGTGAGCCCGAGTCCATGAGAATCCGCACCCGGCTGCTGCTGCTGCTCATCGCCCTTGCCGCGGTCCCCACCGTGGCCACGGGCCTGCTGGCCTGGCGTGGCGCGGAGCGGGCCCTCGCGGAGTCAGTGGACGAGCAGCACCGGCGCACCGCGCTGGCCGAGGCGGAGCATGCCGCCACCTATGTCCTCTCGCTGGCCACGGAGCTCGACGCGGCGCTGCTCCACCAGGACCCCACCGCGCTCGGCCCCGCCGCGGCCCAGGAGTTCCTCACTCGCGTCTTCCTGCGACGCGACCGCATCGCGCAGGTGGGACTCTTCGACGCCCAAGCGCACCTGGTGGCCAGCGTCTTCGTGGATGACCCGGAGGCCTTTGCGCGGCAGGAGCCGCAGTTCCGCCGCCACGACACCGTCACCGCCCAGGAGGTGGAGGACTTTCAACGCCGCGCGGCGGAGCTCCTCGCCCAGATGCCCGCGGGCCGCACGTACGCCGTCTCCGCGCCCTATCTCACCGCCGTGCGCCAGCGGCCCGCCGTGGTGGTGGCGGCGCGCACGCCCGAGTCCCACGGAGGAGGGCTCGCCGCTGAGCTGGGCCTGGAGGAGCTCTCCCAACGACTGGCCCTGGGTGGCGAGAGCCGCGAGCGCGTCTTCCTGCTGGATGCACAGGGCCGACTGCTGCTGGACGGAGACGTGCAGCGCGCACACCTCCGGGAGGACTTCTCCGCGAAGCTGCCGGAGGCGCGGGGCGCGAGGCGGCCGGGACAGAGCCACTACGAGGAGGACGGCCACACGTGGCTGGCGGCCTTCAGTCCGGTGCCGGAGCTCGGCTGGGTGGCCGTGGTGGCCCGCCCGCGCGAGGCCGCGCTCGCCCCACTACAGGCCCTGTCCCGGAGCACCTTCGAGGTGCTGGGGCTCACCCTGGTGGGCGTGCTGGTGCTGTCGCCGCTGCTGGCCCGTGCCCTGGCACGCCCCATCGCCCGGCTGGCCGAGGGCGCGCGCGAGCTGGCCCGGGGCAACCTCGGCCACCGCATCACCCTCAAGCGACGGGACGAGCTGGGAGACCTCGCTCACGCCTTCAACGACATGGGACAGGCGTTGGAGCTGGCCCACCGCGAGCTGCTGGGCTTCAACGAGCAGCTCGCGGCCCAAGTGGAGGAGCGCACCCGCGAGCTGAAGCAGACGCAGGCCCAGCTCTCGCGCAGCCAGCGCCTGGCGGCCATGGGAGACATGGCGGCCGGCATGGCCCACGAGATGAACAATCCGCTGGCTGCCATCCTGGGCAACGTGCAGCTCATGCTGATGGACCTGCCGGAGGAGGACCCGTCGCGGCGGATGCTCAACACCGTCCACCACCAGGCCCAGCGCATCGCCACCATCGTCCGAGAGCTGCAGCTGCTCTCCGAGCGCCAGCAATCAGGGCGCAGCCCGGTGGACCTGCACCGGATGCTCAACCGCCTCCTGGAGTCGCGAGGCCCGGAACTGACCCAGGTGGGGGTGCGCGTGGACCGCCACTTCCACTCCGGCGAGGTGCGGGTGCTCGCCGATACGCAAGCGCTGGGCGACGTCTTCAGCCGACTGCTGGGCAACGCCCTCAATGCCCTGAAGGACAGGCCGGAGCGCACCCTCACACTGGCCACCCACGTCGTGGACGAACAGCTGGTGCGGGTAGAGGTGCGAGACACGGGCCGGGGCATCCCCCGCGAGCACCTGGAGCGCATCTTCAATCCCTTCTTCACCACCAAGCAGCAGTGGACCGGGAAGGGCCTGTCCCTGGCCATCTGCCACCGCGTCATCGAGGACCACGGCGGCTCCATCTCCCTCCAGAGTGAGCAGGGCGTGGGCACCACCGTCACGCTCGTGCTCCCCACCGCCCCCGCGCAGGGCTCCTTGGTCTGACGCTACTCCCCGCGCTGCTGCCGCTCGTAAAGCACCTCCACGTAGTCGCGCAGCACCCGGAAGGAGTCGCTGTCGTAGAGCAGGGAGCTCCTGGCCGAGACGTGCTCCTCCAGGGCGAACAGGGAGGCGGTGAGCGCGCGCCAACCCTCGAGCATCTCCGCGTAACGGTGCTGCTCGAGCAGGGAGCGGAACTCCTTCACCGCGGGGAGCTCCGCGTGGCGGCTCATGGAGCCCCAGTTCAACGCACGGGAGAGGAGCTCCTCGTTACCGAGCAGCCGCAGCTGCTCCTTGTGACGCCGGCTGGCCTCCTTCTCCCGGCGCCAGAAGAAGACGGCCAAGGCCACCCATCCGACGAGGAACAGGCCTCCCAGCAACCCCACCACCGTGCACATGCGCATGGCGGAGAGTTACCTGACTCCTCGCGCATCCAACAACCCGCGCGTTCCTGTCCCCCAAGGCCCGAGTGCGAGATTCGCCAGGCCAGGAGAACTGTGAGCACGCCGTGGGCCCATCGCCCCCTGACGCCTCAGATGCGAACGCCAATCTGCACGCCGGGCCACAACTGCACCGTGGAGGAGGTGTCGAGCCGCTCCTCCCGCGCCGGCAGCGAGGTGAGCTTGTACCGGTTCGCCTCGCTGAAGGCGAAGTAGGCGTTGTAGGTGGGCCCGCCGAAGAGGGCGAAGCGCTCGAAGAGCTGCACCCCGAACATCAGGCGCCCCTGGGCCAGCAGGTTGCTGCTGCCCCCGAAGGGGTCCCTCACGCGGTGCACCGAGCTGCCCGCCACGTCCCCGTCCAGCCACATGCGATTGCCCCACAGCGGCAGGTGGAAGCCCAGCCCGAGCCCCAGGCTGAAGCGCTCCAGCCGATCGTCCGGCCCGATGCCGCCCAGCAGCGTCGTGTACACGTACTTGCCGCCGAACTTCACGGCGATGTTCGTGAGCTGGATGTCGCTCCCGTAGAACTCCACGTGGAACTGCCCCTTCTTCTCGAAGGAGAGCAGTCCGAGCGGCACGCCCTTCACCTCCTCGGAGACGTTCACCAGGCCGAGCTGCATCCCCTTCACCACCCGGGCCACGTTGACGATGCCCAGCTGCATGCCCGACACGTCCCCGCCCACGTTCAACAGCGACAGCTGCAGGCCCGACACATTGCCCGCGCTGTTGAACGCCGCCGACAACTGCGTGCCCCGCACCGCGCCGCCCGCCACATTGAAGACACCGGCTCCCTGGAAGCCCTCGAAGTCACCCTGCGCCACGTTGAAGCCCCCCGAGCCCTGCACGCCTCCGAAGTTCCCGCCCGTCACGTTGCCGGCGCCCGAGAGCTGCACGCCTCCGAAGTTCCCGCCCGTCACGTTGCCGGCGCCCGAGAGCTGCACGCCCCGCACCGCACCCGTCGCCACGTTCACGCCCCCCGCCAGTTGCCCCAGTCCCACGTCCCCGCGCGCCACGTTCACGCCCCCCGTCGCCTGCATCCCATCCACCGGGCCGAGCGCGATGTTCGCCACCGAGGAGACGTGCGCTCCGCTCGAGCGGCCCTTCACCATGTTCATGCCCGTGGACAACAGCGCACCGTGGGCCTCTTCGTCGTACCAGTTGGCCAACAGCGACAGCGCCACTCCCCGCACCGCCGCGCCCCCATTCACCGCGCCGATCGCGAGCTGGTTCTCCACCGCCTGGCCCGGTGCACGAAGTGTATTGGTGCTCAGCGACGGAATCAGGCTCAGCGCCGTCACCAACTGCGTGCGCGGCCGCCCGACCTGACTCCCGGCCTCTACGGGGGCCAGGGCCGCCTCGACACCCATCACGTCCCCGACCGTGCCCCCGACGTTCCCGCGCGACACGGTGGCCTCCAGCGGCACGCTCTGGAAGCTCGTGGGAGACAGCGGGGTGCGCTGGCCCTCCACGAGCGTGAAGGACGCCTCGGAGGCCCCGCTGCCCAGCTCGCGCCGCACGTGGTAGCGCCCGGGCGCCAATCCCAGCTCCGTGGGCCGGCCCGGCAGCTTCTGCAGCTCCACCACCAGCGTGCCCGCCTCGTCGCGCACGAAGAGCCGGCCCTCCAGCGCCTCCGCCAGGTACAGCCCCGCCGAGGTGGCCCGCAAATCCGTCATCACCAGGTCGCCCGAGCCGGCCAGCTCGATGTCATAGGCGGGGTGCTGAGCGCCGCCGCGCGTCTTCTCGGTGCGGGCCAGCGTCTCGTGGAAGGCGAACTGGTAGGCCTCGTTGAGGGTAACGCGCCCGTCGCGGGTGGAGTCCGCCGCACCGCGCAAGCCCGAGAGCAGGTGGTGGGTGAAGTACGAGCCGCCCAGCCTGTCGGACTCTTGCGACGCCTCGTCCTCGCTAGAGGAAGTGAGGATGGCGTGGCCCCGCACCTTGCTGCCCGCGTCCACGAGGAAGGCGGGCCGGCGGGTGCCGCCCTTGGTACGAGCGAAGGCGCCCGACGCGCAGCTGTCCAGCACGGCGATGCGCACATCCGCGGGCAGGGCGTTCAGGGCACGGCGCAGCTCGCCATAGTCCAGGCGCTCGCCCTTGAGCAGCAGCCCCTCCTCGTCCGAGTGGCCCGAGTAATAGACGAGCACCTCCACGCGCGAGGCCCCGGACGCCCGGGCGGCCTCGGTACGCGAGCGCAGGTCTCCGAGCGCCGCCAGCAACTCCGCGCGCCCTGACTCCACCAGCAGGCGCCTGTCTCCAGCGGCGACTCCACCCAGCTCGCCCAGCACCTTGTCGAAGGACTTCGCGTCCGACACGGCGTAGCGCAGGCGCACGCGCTCAGGGCCGCCGTCGTTGACGCCCACGAGGAGCGCGAACCGCCGCACGGTGCCCGTCTCCGCGAGGGCCGGAGCGGCGAGCAGCAGGCCGAGGAGGACGAAGGCTCTGGAAACGCTCATGGCGAGGACTTCTCCAGCAAAAAGGAGGTCTGCATGTACCGCGAAGGAAGGGGCAAGCGCGAGGCTCGCGCCTCCGGATGGGCAGCAAACGAGCGGGCGGCGGCGAGCACCTCGTCCAAGGCGAAGGGAGTTTCGGCCGTGACGAGGAAGAAGCGCTCGAAGCCGGGGGCGTCGTCCAAGGCGTAGGCGCCGGGCAACGCATGGGTGCCGGAGGGTGCGAGCGGCACGGAGGCAGTGCCGGACTCGGGGGCATGCAGGGTGACGGTGCCACGTCCGTCCACGGAGAGGATGACACCATGCGCCCGGCCCGCGGCCACGTAGGCCAGCTGCACCACGTCCCCAGGAGCCGCGAGCGCCCCATCCGCGAGCTCCTCAGCGGACTCGGCATGCTGGCGATGAACGGTGAGCCGAGCCTCCAGCCCCTTCAGTCGCGTCTCCTCCAGCTCCACCTCCGGGCCCACCGGGGCGGAGACCTGGGGCCGCACGAGGACGACGAGGGCCGCGACCGCGAGCGCCGGCACGAGGGCGAAGGCTGGAAGAAAGGAGCGGGAGGGACGCTCCCCGCGAGCCCGCTGGACGCGGACCCGGGACTGCACCCGGCGGGCCACCTCGGCGGGTGGGAGCCGGGCAAGGATGGCAGCGGTGTCGGCCTCGAGCGCGGCGAGTCGGGCGGCGCCGTCCGGCTCCTCCAGGAGACGGGCCCGGGCGGCGGCGAGCACCTCGGGGGGGAGCTCACCGAGGGCAATCCGTTCAAGCAGCCAGTCGGGTGTGCGATAGGGGGGACGCATGGTGCCTCCAGCGTTAGGGGAACACCGGCCCCCGAACGAAGTGTCACCGCCTTTTTTGATCCTCACCTTTTTACCGATCATGCGCTCCCTCCCCCGCTCTCCGAGGGATTGGGCGGGCGGTCTACGCACGTGGGCCTACGCCTGCCCGCGGACGTGTTGAGTTCCTGTGGCGTCCAAGGCCGTCCGCCTCTAAGGAGTGCACCCATCCGGAGACCGTTTCCCCACACCCCAGCACTGCGCTCATCCATCCGTGACGACGACCGACACCCTTGAAGCGCTCAAGGACTCCTATCTGTCCGCTCAACTCGCGGGAAACCGCCGAGAGGCCCTCCGCCTCCTCGTGGACGAGGGCATCCTCCGGGGAGTTCCCCTGCCCACCCTGCACCTGGAGGTCATCCAGAAGGCCCAGTGGGAAATTGGCCGGCTGTGGCAGGAGAACCACATCTCGGTGGCGCAGGAGCACATGGCCACGGCCATCTCTCAGCTGGCCCTGTCCCATCTCTACCGGCACCTGCCCAGAGATCCACCCAATGGCCGCCTGGTGATGATCTCGTGCGTGGAGGGCGAGCTGCACGAGCTGGGAGCGCGCATGGCCAGTGACTTCCTGGAGATGGCGGGCTTCGACGTGCGCTTCCTCGGCGCCAGCGTCCCCACGGAGCACCTGGTGCGGGAGGTGCTCGGCTCCAAACCGGACCTCCTGGCGCTCTCTGTTACCATGACGTACCACCTCCCCGCGTTGCGTCAGGCGGTGGCCGCGGTGCGCGAGGTCGCACCGATGTTGCCCATGGCCGTAGGGGGATTGGCTTTCACCTGGGCTCCCGGGGTGGAGGCAGATCTCGGAGTGCCCTTCTTCGGCAAGGACGCGCGCGAGCTGGTCGCGGCGACCTGCAGGATGTTCAAGGTATAGGCATGCAATCTCTCGCGAGGCAGGTCGAGAGCCTCACCCAGCGGCTCGCCGAGACGTCCGTCTTGGGGCTTTACGAGGACCCCTTCTGGTTCGCCCGCTACGGCGAGGACCGGGCCCGGCGCTTTGGCGGTGAGGACGCCGTCTTCCACGTGCGCTACCTGGTGCAGGCGCTGGACGCGAGGGAGGTGGGCGTCATGGAGCGCTACGCGCGCTGGCTGCAGGGACTGCTGGTGCCGCGTGGCATGAGCTCGCGCCACATCGCGTTGCACTTCCAGGGGCTGCACGCGGCGCTGGTGCGCGAGGGGCTGACGCAGCCGCCCCAGGCCCTGGAGTACGTGCGCGCGGCCGAGTCCGCGCTGGAGTGGCCCGAAGGCCCCGCGCGCGCCGTGCACGAGGTCCGGGATGCGCTGGTGCGCCAAACCTTGAACGCGCTGTCGGCCCGGGAGGGCCCTCCCTCACCCATGCAGGAGCGCCGTCTGGAGGAGGAGTTGCTCCTGCAACTGTCATACCTGATGGACGCGCTCGGCATGAAACGGCCGGGGCTGTTCGTGGAGCATGTGCGGTGGTACGCGGGTTTCTGGCCGAACCGGGATCTGCGGTACACCTACCGCGGGCTGCTGGAGGCGCTGGAAGCGGCGCTCGCCCAAGAAGCCTCCGTCTCGGAGTTGCCCCGTGCAACGGTGGCGACAGGGCTCACCGCCCTGGAAAAGGAGCATTCATGACGACGCCCGTACCCGCGTCCCTGTGGCATTTCCTGAGCCGCGAGGTGGCGCTGGTGTGCGATGCGTCTGGCACCCTCACCTGGGCGGATGAGCGCGCGGTGCGGCTGCTGGAAGCCGTGCCGGGCCAGCCGCTGCGCAAGCTGGCGGCCCAGGGGACCGAGGACAAGGTGGACAAGCTCATCACCCTGGCTCGCGACGAGCGGGTGGAGGGCTGGGAGATCATCCTCTGCGTGGCGGGCATGCCGCGCACCTTCGCCTTCCGGGGCGCCCCACACGAGGGAGGCGTGGCGCTGGTGGGCAGCCTGGTGTCCGAGGACTACGCCGAATCGCTCTCGCAGGTGAGCGAGACGATGAGCGAGCTGGCGGCGCTGCACCGCGAGACGGAGCGCAACCAGCGCGAGCTCAAGCGGCGCGCGGACGAGCTGTTGCGCCTCAACCGGGAGCTGGAGGAGTCCAACCGCGGCGTGCGCACCCTGCACGCCGAGTTGGACGAGAAGACGGAGAGCCTGGTGCGCGCCGCGGAAATCAAGAGCCGCGTGGTGGCCAACGTGAGCCACGAGTTCCGCACCCCGCTGCACTCCATCCTCGGCCTGGCGCGGCTGCTGCTCAACCCCATCAACGGCCCGCTCGCCCCCGAGCAGCAGAAGCAGGTGCAGTTCATCCGCACCTCGGCGGAGGCGCTCTTCGAGCTGGTGAACGACCTGTTGGACCTCTCGAAGATGGAGTCGGGCAAGGCGACGCTGCGGCCCACGCGCTTCAGCTCGGGAGACTTCCTGGGGGCGCTGCGCGGGATGATGAAGCCGCTGGTGCCGGCGGACTCGGCGGTGGAGCTGCGCTTCGTGGAGCCCGAGGCGGACCTCACGCTGGAGACGGACGAGGCCAAGGTGAGCCAGGTGCTGCGCAACCTGGTGTCCAACGCGCTGAAGTTCACGGAGAAGGGCCACGTCACCGTCTCGGCCGAGCGGGGCCCGGACGACACGGTGTGCTTCCGGGTGCGCGACACGGGCATTGGCATCGAGCCCTCGCACCAAGGGCGTATCTTCGAGGAATTCACCCAGGTGGAGAGCCCGCTGCAGAAGAAGGTGAAGGGCACGGGCCTGGGGCTGGCGCTGTCGCGGCGGCTCGCGGAGTTCCTGGGCGGCAGCCTCACGGTGCACAGCACGCCGGGCCAGGGCGCCACCTTCATGCTCACCATCCCCCGGGTACACCCGGAGGTGCAGGAGATGGCGGGCCTGGCCGAGCGCAGCCAGCAGTTGGACCCGGGCCGCGCGCCGGTGCTGGTGCTGGAGGACGATCGGCAGACGCTCTTCCTGTACGAGAAGTACCTGGCGCGCTCGGGCTTCCAGGTGCTGCCGGTGCGCACGGTGGACGAGGCGCGGCGCACGATTCAGCGGGTACGCCCGGCGGCGGTGGTGCTGGACGTCATGCTGGAGGGCGAGACGAGCTGGGGCTTCCTCTCCGAGCTCAAGGGCAACCCGGCCACGCGCGACATCCCCATCCTGGTGGTGACGCTGATGGACCGCGAGAACAAGGCACGCGCGCTGGGCGCGGACGAGTTCTGGCTCAAGCCCGTCGTCGAGGAGCAGCTCTTGAGCAAGCTGGCCGCCATGGCGCGCACGGGCCCGGTGCGCAAGCTGCTCATCATCGACGACGACGACGTGCACCGCTACCTGCTGCGGCAGCTCCTGAAGGACACGCCCTACGTGCTGGCGGAGGCGGCCACCGGACCCCAGGGCATCCAGCTGGCGCGCGAGCAGGTCCCCGACCTCATCTTCCTGGACTTCGTGCTCCCGGACATGACGGCCTTTGACGTGCTGGACGACTTGAAGGCCGACCCACGCACGCGCGACATCCCCGTCATCCTCCACACGTCGCGACAGTTGCAGGACGACGAACGCCAGCGGCTGGCGAAGGAGACCGCGACCATCATGGCCAAGCACACGCTGAGCCGTGAAGTGGCCATCGCCCGCATCCGGGACGCGCTGCACAAGACGGGCCTGGGCACTGATAACGGAGAGAGCCGCCGTGGCTGACATCACCATTTCTGCTTCCGCGACCATTCTCAACGTCAACGACGACGAGGCGACCCGCTACCTGTCGACGCGCACGCTGACGATGGCGGGCTACCGGGTGCTGGAGGCGGGCACAGGTGAAGAGGCGCTGCGGCTGGCCGAGCAGGAGCGGCCGGACGTGGTGGTGCTGGACGTGAAGCTACCGGACATCAGCGGCTACGAGGTGTGCCAGCGGCTGCGCGCCCGGCCGGAGACGGCCTCCATCGCGGTGATGCACACGTCCGCCACCTATGTCACTCCGGACAAGAAGGTGCGCGGGCTGGAGGGCGGCGCGGACGCCTACCTCACCGAGCCCTTCGAGAGCGAGGAGCTCATCGCCACGGTGCGCTCGCTGTTGCGCATGCGGCGCGCGGAGCAGGAGCTGCGCCGGCGCGCGGAGCAGCTGACGGAGACGGACCGGCGCAAGGACTTGTTCCTGGCCATGCTGGCGCACGAGCTGCGCAACCCCCTGGCCGCCATCACCACCGCGGTGGGCATCCTCGAGCGTCGGACCTCGGTGGACCCCAAGGATGGCCGGATGGTCTCCATCATCCAGCGCCAGACGAACCACCTGGCGCGGCTGGTGGACGACTTGCTGGACGTGAGCCGAATCACGCGAGGCAAGGTGGAGCTACGCCGGCTGCGAGTGGACCTGCGGGGCGTGCTGGAGCAGGTGTTGACGACGTTCCACCCGCTGGCGGAGGGCCGCCACCTGAAGCTGGAGTCGCGCCTGCCGGCGATGCCGCTGTGGATGGAGGGAGACACGACGCGGCTGGAGCAGGTCTTCACCAACCTGCTGGACAACGCGACGAAGTACACGGACGCGGGCGGCTCCATTCAGGTACGGGTGGAGCTGTCACCAGCGGGGGACGGGAGCCCGGGAGCGCTGGTGCGGGTGAAGGACACGGGCATCGGCATCCGGGCGGATGTGCTGCCCGTGGTCTTCGAGCTGTTCTCCCAGGCGGACGAATCACTGGAGCGCACGCGAGGGGGCCTGGGCATCGGGCTGACGCTGGTGCACAACCTGGTGGAGATGCACGGAGGCCGAGTGGAGGCGCACAGCGACGGCCCCGGGAAGGGCAGCGAGTTCGTGGTGTGGCTGCCACTGCTGCCGGCGGCGTCGGTGTCGGAGCAGGAGGTGGTGCTGCCCACGTTGGTGAAGAGGCGCCGGCACATCCTGCTGGTCGAGGACAACGCGGACGCACGGCAGGCGCTGCAGGACTTGCTGGAGACGTGGGGCCACCGAGTGGAGGTGGCGGCGGACGGACTGCGCGGGTTGGAGCTGGCGGTGCAACGCACACCGGAGCTGGCGTTGGTGGACATCGGGCTGCCGGGGCTGGACGGCTACCGGGTGGCCGCGGAGCTGCGGGCGAAGATGGGCCACGGCATCCGGCTGGTGGCGCTCACGGGCTACGGAGGAACAGACGACCAGAGCCGAGCGCGCCAGGCAGGCTTTGATCTCCACCTGGTGAAGCCGGTGAAGCCAGACGAACTGAGCCGCCTGCTGTCGGAGCTGTAACCCCACCACCTCCCTCTCCCTCCGGGAGAGGGTCGGGGTGAGGGTATAGGCGAACAAGTGAGTGCCATCGTCTCGACACCAGCTCCGCCCATGGGGTGACGAGTCACGACGTCCCTGCTCAACTCACTTTCCACGGCGTCACGCCATGAGCAGATAAAGGTGCACAGCGAGCTCACGTGACGTGCGTCAGTACGGGGGGTGGGGTCATGAGCGCGACAAAGGTCTGCCTGCTGGTCGTTGCGGGGATGCTCACTGGGGCTCCGGTAGGAGTCGTGGGAGCACTGTCCGCGGAGCAGGTCCATCCAGGGGTGACGAGGTGCGAGCCGGGCACGAGGGACTGCGGGGCGGCGCGTGCTCTGGAGGAAACATCACCGAGAGCCTCGAGCACGGAGCACCACCCGTGCGACTGGATAGAGACATGTCAGGTGCCCTGCGGTCGCGAAGGAGGAGAGTGTTGCCACGCAGAGTGGAACTGCCCGCCCGACGCGAACCTGCCGCGCTGCTAACCCCTCTCCCCCTGGGAGAGGGACGGGGTGAGGGTATCGAGAGCCTCGGGCTAAAACCCGTGTCACGGGTGCATCCAAGATCAACAAACGCCCGAACCAATCTGGTACGACGCGGCCACCATGATCGACCACCTGAGCTTCTACGCAACGGACTACGCCACCTCGAAGGCGTTCTACACGGCCGCGCTCAAGCCCCTGGGCTACAACCTCGGGCCGGAGCTGACCGCGACGTGGGACACGGAGTTCCCCGGCCGGCGGATGTGCGCCTTCGGCCCGCCCGGCAGGAGCATCTTCTGGCTCATCGAGGTGAAGACGCCGGCCAGCCCCCGCCACGTGGCCTTCACCGCCAAGGACCGAGCGGCGGTGGACGCGTTTCACCAGGCGGCGCTGAAGACGGGAGTAAAGGACAACGGTGGGCCGGGAGAGCGCCCGCACTACCACCCGCACTACTACGGCGCGTTCGTGTTGGACCCGGACGGCAACAACATCGAGGCGGTGTACCACGGCGCTCCGTGAGCAGGGGCCATCGCGCCGCTCTCACGGCACCAGCACGAGCTTTCCCACGGTGGAGCCGGACTCCAGCGCGCGATGCGCCTCGGCGACGCGGTCCAGCGGGAAGCGCGTGACGGAGAGCGGAGTGATGCGACCCTCGTCCACCCACGCGAGCATCCGCCCCATGGCCTCCGCGAGCACGTCCCGCCGCTCGAAGAGATAGGACAGGTTGAAGGCGAGCACGCTCGCGTTGTGGTGGGTGAGCTCGAGCGGGTTGAAGCGCGGGGTGCGCAGGAAGTCCGAGGCGAGCTTCACCCAGTTCGGCCTCCCGCCCTCGCGCGGCAGCATGGAGTGGAAGCCATAGATGACGAGCTTGCCGGGCCGAGCGAGGTGCCGGTAGCTCTCGCGAAGCGTAGAGACCCCATTCGCGTCGAGCACCACGTCATAGCCCTGGGGCGAGGCCCGCTCGGCGGCGCGCCAGAGGTCCTCGCGGCTCTTGTCGATGACGACGTCCGCGCCGAGGGCCCGCGCGACCTCCACCTTGTGGCTGGAGCCCACGACGCCCACCGTGCGGCAACCCGCGATGCGCCCCAGTTGCAGCAGCGCTCCGCCCACACCGCCCGCGGCCGAGTGCACGAGCAACGTGTTCCCCGGGCGAGGGTGGGCCAGCTCGAAGAGGGCGAAGTACGCGGTGAGGAAGACAGTGGGAAACCCAGCGGCCTGGGCCAGGTCGAAGCGCGCGGGCACGAGGAACACCTGGTGCCGGGGTACGGCGACATGAGTGGAATAACCTCCGAAGCGCGTGACGCCGAACACCTGGGCGCCCGGAGCCAGGTCCGTGATCGCGGAGCCCACCGCGGAGACAGTGCCGGCGAACTCGAAGCCGGGGGTGATGGGCCAGCCCACGTACTCCTTGGCCGAGGCATACAGCCCCATGCGGATGACGCAGTCGGCGTAGTTGACGCCGATGGCCTCCGTGGTGACGACGACCTCCTCGGGACCGGGAGTGGGCTCGGGCTGCGTCTCGAACGTAAGCCGGTCGTAACCGCCGGCGCGGGGGATGACCACCTTGCGCATGACCAGGACTCACCCGGCCTTCGGCTCGTCGTCGAACGGGAGCCCCACGGATGACGCCTGTGGCTCCGAGGGGGAGACAGCGGCGGCCTCGCCGGGGACCGCGGCGGACACCTCGTCCGAGATGATCACCGAAGGCTCGCTGGCCAGGGACGGCGTGGCACTCGCCTCAGAGGCCTCGGGCGCCGACTCAGGCACGAGGTGCGCGATGTCATCGAGGCTCGCGACGAACGAGTCCGCCCCCGGGTCATCGACGTCCACCCCACCCTCCTCGAGGTTCGCGATGTCATCGAGGCTCGCGACGAACGAGTCCGCGCCCGGATCGCTGTACGCCTCCTCGGCCTCTTCGAGCGCCTCCAGCTCCTCGAGGTCCGACTGGAGCACGGAGAGCTCCGCCTCCATCCAGTTGCCCTCCACCCCAGCCGCAGGACCCGTGTCCACGGAGGCAGCCTCGGCCTGGGCCAACGCGGCCCGCTCCGCTTCGGCCTGCTCCACCGCGGCCCGCTCCGCCGCGGCCCGCTCCGCCCTGGACACCGACTCGTACACATTGGCCCGAGCCAGGTGTGCAAGCGAGACGCCCGGCTTGCCCGCACCCGCCCGAGTGTCCGGGAGCACGTCCTTCTCCGTCGCGCCGCCCTTCAGATCCACGAGCTCGCGTGGAGCAGCCTCGTACCCATCGGAGAGCATCAGCTTCGCGCGCAGCTCCTCCACCTCGCGAGCCCGCTGCGCGCGCTCGGCCTCGAGGGCGTCCAGCTCCGCCTGCTGCCGGGCATTCAGCGCCTCCAGGGCCTGCTCTTCGGTCAGCAGCTCCGTGTCATCAGTCCCGGCGTGCTTCTCGACGGACTGGACGCGTCGCTGCGCCTCGACGAGGTGCGCGGTCTGCACGGAGGGATGAAAGCCGCCAATCCTTCGGATGCTCATGGAAGGTTCTCGCTCAACGCACGGAGGGTGCTTCGCCCTGGATTGTCGCAACAAGACGGCCCGGGTTGCGACCGATGGAGGTGTTCGCCCAAGACACCTGTCCTCATTCAGGACAGGCACTGTCTTTATTTCGGACACCTCGCGCCACCTTCTCAACCTCGCAAGATTCAAGGACTAAAAGCTGAGATTGCCAACCTGCTTGACGTTTCCAGTGTCACTGGATGGAGCCTGGTTGCACCATCGAGGGCCTCACGAGTGGGAGTAACCCCTTGGAATCACGGAGAAGCTCGAACTGGCACGAGGGCTGCTCAGAGGCGAGCCACGCCGGGCGGGGAGGACACTCTCCGGGGCCCGGTGCCTCGCTCAATCGAAAGGAACTCCGATGCTCAAGTTTCGCTCTGTCGCTTTTCTGGCCAGTGTGACCCTCCTCGGGACGGCCTGTGGCCCCGAGGCGGCTCCAGAGGAGCAGAAGAAGATGTCTTGGGAGGAGTTCCAAGCGAACGTCTACCAGGAGCCGGAGACGGGCGTGTTCATCTACGCCGGCGACCAGATGGCGGAGGACGAAGCGGAGCTGCGCGCGGCGTACGAGCAGATGGCGGGCGGTGACGTGGGCCAGACCACGGGCGAGCTGTGCGTGTACAGCTCGGGT
Organism: Archangium minus; assembly: GCF_044360475.1. NCBI lineage: Bacteria > Pseudomonadati > Myxococcota > Myxococcia > Myxococcales > Archangiaceae > Archangium > Archangium minus. Next base: position 546,653 of record NZ_CP043494.1, on the reverse strand, counting down.
GGCAACGACATCAAGTGGACGGCCAGCCAGGCGCTGAACCTCACCTACTGCGTGAGCACGAAGTTCGGCGGCAACTACAGCAAGGTGGTGAGCGCGATGAACACCGCGGCGAGCGCCTGGGAGGGCGCGGCCAAGGTGAACTTCATCCACGTGTCGGCCCAGGACAGCAACTGCACCAGCCGTAACAGCAACGTGGTGTTCGACGTGAGCCCGGTGAACGTGGGAGGCCAGTACCTGGCGCGCGCGTTCTTCCCGAACAGCAGCCGCCGGAGCCGCAACGTGCTCATCGACAACTCGGCCTTCCAGGCGGGCGCGCCGGGGCTGGACGGCATCCTCCGCCACGAGCTGGGACACACGCTCGGCTTCCGCCACGAGCACACCCGTCCCGAGGCGGGCGCCTGCTACGAGGACAACCAGTGGCGCGCGCTGACGTCGTACGACTCCAGCTCGGTGATGCACTACCCGCAGTGCAACGGCACCAACACCTGGAACCTGACGCTCACCACGCTGGACAAGCAGGGCGCGGCCAGCCTCTACCCGTAATGGGGTAGCGCATTCCCAGAATCGAAGTGAGCCACGGGCGGCCCCTGGAGAAGGGAGCCGCCCGTTGTTCTTGCGGGTCATGAGATTGGCGACACATCAATCGAGGAAGCGTCTCCACCAGCGCCTTGCCTCCTCCTCGGTGAAGCGCAGTGCGGTGTACCGGGGCGGCTCGACGAACAACGTCCCGTGTGAAAGGCGCAGAGGCTCCAGCCAGGGATCCAGAAACCGGGCGAGCTCGCGATAGGCGGGAAGCTCCTGCCCCACGGACAGGTCACCGGCGTTCGGGCAGTCTCCAAGGGAGATAACGACCCGATCCTCGCCCAGCTCCTGCACGGTCGTTTCGGGAGCATGAAGCCGAGAGCTGAGAACTGCGGCACCACCCAGCTCTCCGAGCACTGGCTGAGCGAGGAAGTTGAGCCAGTGGACACCATCGATCTGAAGGCCCATCTGGTGCGAGTCGAGCCAGGCGGGGCGCACGTCGATACCAGGATAACGGAAGAGCTCCGTGCGAAGGGATGCAGAGGAGATACGCAGGGACGAGTAGAGGCTCAGCGCAAGGCCAGCATGACCGGAGGCAAAGCGAAGTCGAGAAGCCATCTCCAGAGCGAGCGCGCGCACGCGCATGGCTCCGTGCGCCTCCAGGTACTCGGTGGGAAGCGTCGCGGTGAGGAGGCTCACGGCGTTCGGAGTAGGAGGCCGATAAGGAAGCCGGGCCCGGTATTCGAGTTGATAGCCGTTGGAGCCACTGATTCCCCCCGTGAGAATCAACCTCGTCTGGTAGCCCCGTTTCTCAACGCGCCGGGCCTCGGCCTCGCTGTAGTCGTCGGGGAAGTACCATCGACGCTGGGGCTGGAGGGTGTTGCGGATGTAGCCCCACCACTCTTCGGTCAGAGGCGCGCCTTCGTCATTGCCCCCGAGATAGACGCGATTGATTGCCTTGGGGCCCTCGCCAACCGCCTGGATGTAGCTGTTGACCGCGTGGAGGACCCCTTCGGCGATTTCGCTGTGATCATGGGGCAGGTAGAAGGCAAGACGGAAGACGTCTCGGGCAAGAAGCTCACGCCTGGGACGTGGCGGCTTGCCTTCATGGGACTTCCAGCGCCCAGGAGGAATGCCGCGAAGGCGCAGACGCGGATAGTGCGGAGTCATGGGTCAACGCCATGCTGCCAGAGCCCATTCGGAGTAATGAGCGCTACAGGGCACCTCCTCGTGAGCTGCTGATAGCCCGTCAGCTGGGCCTCCACTCCGAAAGACTTCAACGGGGCAAGCCTGTGAGCTGCAGGGGAAAGACTGAAATGAAGCGCTACCGCCGGTAGACAGTGCCGCCCTTCATGACGAAGCGCACGCGGCGCAACGAGGCGATGTCCTTGGTCGGATCTCCCTCCACCGCGACCAAGTCGGCAAAGAGTCCTTCCTTCACCTGGCCGATGCGATCCTCCATGTGGAGCATGCGCGCATTCACGGAGGTAGCGGCCTTCAACGCCTGAACGGGCGTCATGCCGTAGCCGACCATCAACTCCAGCTCGCGGGCATTGTCCCCGTGGGAGAAGACCCCCACGTCGCTGCCGCTGCAGATGGGGACACCCGCGGCGAGCGCAGCACGGAAACTGGCACGCTTCTGCTGAATGGCGGGGGGCTCGGGGTCAGTGCCCTTCTTCCAGCCACCGTACTGACGGATGGCGTCACCGGCGGCGAGCGTGGGGCACAGGAAGACACCGCGCTCGGCCATGAGCTTGAAGACCTCGGGAGTGCCGTTGTCTCCGTGCTCGATGGTTTCAGCACCGGCAAGCACGGCGCGGCGCATGCCCTCGGGGGTGCTGGAGTGGACCACCACGGGGCGATCGCCGTCACGAGCGGTCTGGACAATGAGCTTCAGCTCCTCAAGCGAGAAGGTGGGGAGCGCCTCGCCATTGGGCCCCCAGCGATAATCGCCGTAGACCTTGATCCAATCAGCGCCCTTCCCCATCTGCCCGCGGACGGCACGGATGAGCCCGTCGACCCCATCTGCCTCCTCGGCCCCCTGGGGAACATGCCACTCGGCCGCGAACCCCTTGGGTCCGTAGGAGCCGGTGGCGACGAGGGCACGGGTGGTGGCGAGCACGCGGGGCCCGGGGATGATGCCCTGCTGAATGGCCTGCTTAAGACCCACGTCGGCGTCGGCAGCGCCCTCGGTGCCGAGGTCGCGCACGGTGGTGAAACCAGCGAGCAGCGTATCGCGAGCGTGATTGGTGGCGCGGACGACGCGGAGCGCGAGCGACTCGCGAAGCACCTGATCATTCCAGGAGGTCTCATTGTAGGGGTGGAGGAGCAGATGCGAGTGCCCCTCGATGAGACCAGGAAGAAGTGTGGTGCCGGGAAGGTCGATGACCTCGGCGCCAGCGGGGGCAGTCACCCGGGCGGCGGGCCCGACGGCGACAATGCGGTCACCGCGGACGAGCACAACCCACCCCTCCTGGGGCTTCGCGGAGACACCGTCAAAGACGCGAGCGGGACGCAGGAGGAACGAGGACTCGGAAGCGGGAGTCTGAGCGGATGCCATGGAAGGCACGGCACAGAGGAGCGCGACGAGGAGGGCGAGCAGGAAGTGCATGGAGGGCAAGGAAGCAGGAGTAGAGACCCAGCGACCTATCACAGGTCCGCCGACTCCCTCCCTCCCTCTCCCTTCGGGAGAGGGTCGGGGTGAGGGTATCCGCTCCCGTCCTCGCCGCCCCCGTCCCCTACGCGACGAAGCGCCTCACTCGTCCTCTTCGATGGCGGAAGCGTCCTTGCCCAGAGGCGGCGCAGACACGCCAGAAAGCTGCCGTTCCTTCAGCTCCTTGTCGCGCTCCAAGTCGGCGTAGGTCACGCCGGGGGACTCGGGTTCGGCGGAGCGCTGAGAATTGTCTTCGGAGTGACCACGGAAGCGCGAGGAAAGCTTCTGCCAGAGACTCATGGGGTGTGACCTCCTGGGGGAGAGGATGCGCACGACGGCCGAGAAGGCAGGGAGGAACCACCGTCCACCATTCGAAGCATCGGACGCCATGTTGCCTGGCCGCTCGGAAGGCGCGTGCAAAGAGGCATGCTTTGGCGCAGAACGCGAAGTGAGGAGGCCCGTGCACGGGAGCACAGGCCCCCATCACAGCCGCGCCGAGTGGCGCGAAGGACGGGCAGGCGGAAGATGCACGAAGTGACTGCGGGAGCAGCGGGACGAGTGGCCTCATGGCTGGAGCTGTCGGCGGGAGCGCTCGCCGCGAACGTGAGCACACTGCGCAAGCTGTCCGCGGACACGGGTGGCCCGAGGGCGCTGGGAGCGGTGCTGAAGGGCAACGCATACGGCCACGGCCTGACGCAGATGCTGCCGCTGGTGCACCCGCTGGTGGACGTCATGTACTTCATCACGCCGGGGGACGCGTTGACGATGCGGGCCCTCGAGCAGACGCGGGGCCTGCCGCGCAAGCAGGCGCTGGTCATCGGCGCGATGGACGCAGAGGAGGCGGTGACGCTGGCCCGAGCGGGAGTAGACGTGGTGGTGGGAGACGGCTCGTGGAAGGACACGGTGGCGGAGCTGCGCCGGGCGAAGCTGGAGCACCCGCTGCGAGCGCACGTGCACGTGGACACGGGGCTGGGCCGCGAGGGCTTCACACCAGGGCAGATCGCCGGGGGCGAACTGGACTTCCTGCGAGACGCAGCGGACGTGCTCCAGGTAGTGGGAGTGCTGAGCCACTTCGCGAACACCGAGGACGTGACGGAGCAGACGTACGCGGAATCCCAGCTCGACGTCTTCGAGGGCGGGCTGATGGCGTTGCGCACGAGCGTCCCGGTGCAGGAACCCTTGCAGCGGCACATGGCGGCAAGTGCAGCGACGCTGGTGCTGCCGAGGGCGCGCTACGACGCACAACGCGTAGGCATCTCGCTGTATGGCCTGTGGCCCTCGACGGAGACGCGGCTGTCAGCGCGGCTGGTGCTCGGACGAGTGCCCGAACTCAGGCCGGTGCTGTCGTGGCGCTGCCCGAGCCAGGTGGTGAAGTGGCTGCCGTCGGGGAGCTACGTGGGCTACGGGTGCACGTACCGGTGCCCCGAGGCGACGAGGGTGGCGGTGCTGCCAGTGGGCTACTTCGACGGCTATGCGCGCTTGATGTCGGGGAAGGCGCACGTGCTGGTGAACGGGCGACGCTGCCCGGTGCTGGGGCGCGTGATGATGAACCACATCATCGTGGACGTGACGCGCGCCACGCATGACGAGCGACCGCTGACGGCGACGCTGCTCGGCAAGGACGGAGACGAGCACCTGCACGCGGAGAACCTGGCGGACTGGGCGCAGACCATCCACTACGAGCTCACGACCCGCCTGGGAGCCCACCTGCGCCGCGTCGTGGTCCCCTGAGCCCCATTGCCCTCAGGGGCAGTGCACACGCCGATCCTGAACATCCCGGACCCGGTCTGTCCGGTGATGGCGGTTGATAGCGCACCGCTCGATGTCATCCGTGCGCGTTGGGTGTTGGCTTCTCCGAGCAGCAGGAGGAGCTCATGCCTCGCCGCCAGATGGTGGTCCCAGGAACGGGAGGAGTGCTCTACCAGACCGCGAGTGGAGCACGGGCCGCGAGCATCTTCGAGCTCCTCACCCAGACCAACGCCGCGCAGACGCTCTGCTGTGAGCACGAGCCGGACCCGGACGCGCTCGAGCCGCTCCACAACACGCTCGTGGCCAGCGGGTACATGACGCTCGCCTATGAGCCCTTCGCGCACGCGTTCCCCAAGTGGGACTTCTTCAACTACGACTGGCGCCTCGACATCCGCTACAGCGGCAAGCGCCTCGCCGAGCACCTCCAGGCGGAGGCCTCGAGCGGAGATCGCTGGCGACTGGTGGCCCACTCCCAGGGAGGGCTGTTGGTCCTGGCTGCGGCCCGGCTCCTCGGTGCCGAGAGATTCGCCCAGCTCGTCCAGAGCGTGTGTTTCGTGGGCGTGCCGTTCTTCGGGACGGTGAACGCACTGCTCGCGCTGCTCACGGGCACCCTCTTCAGCAGTGTCATCCCGAAGGAGGTGGTGCGCACCTGGCCCTCCATCTACCAGATGCTGCCGCGCTGGAGCATCACCCAGGGCAACCCAAACCGCCCCGAGCTGCTCCTCGACGCCACGTGGATGAACACCGGATTCCTGCCCGCTCCCGGTGCGCCGGTGGACCTCTCGCAGCACATCGACAGGGCGCACCTCGAACGAGCGCGAGCGCTCTACCGAGCCACCACGACGGGCTATTTCGAGCCGCTGCGCAAACTCGACTTCATCCGCATTCTCCAGGGGAACAACCTCAAGACCCCCTTCCTGCTCCCGAAGTTTCCGAGCACGGAGGAGGTCATCACCGTGGACGGAGACAACCTCGTCCCGGACAAGTTCACACGAGACAAGCTCCCCTCGTGGGTGCAGGACGAAGCGACGATCCGGCGCCTGCCCTCCGCGGAGCACTCGCTGCTCTGCAGTGACCCCAACGTCTTCGGGCTCTGCCTCTGATGCGCTCCACTCCGCTCACGCTGACCACTGTCCTCCTGCTCGCGCAGGCTTCGCTCGCCGCGCAACTCCCACCGGCCGCCGAGCCCTTGCCCATCGCAGACAGCGACGGGGATGGCGTGCCGGATCTCCCGCCAGGCCAGAAGGAGGCGCCCCGCTGCCATCCCGGCCGCATGCAGGAGTGCGCCGACAACTGCCCGCTCGATGAGAACCCCGACCAGGAGGACAGCGATGGGGATGGAGCAGGGAACGCGTGCGATCTCTGCCCACTCGCGCCCGTGAAGGACGGCGAGCACGCCGACGCGGACAACGATGGCGTCGGCGACGAGTGCGACACCTGTCGCCTTCCCAATCCCCGGAACGAGAGCGGCGAACAGGCCCCGTGTCCCGAGGAGAAGGCCCACTCGGAGTGGCGAGATCCCCATCCGCTCGGCCGACGGTTGCAGCTCTTCATCCGCCCGCTCGCGCTGGGGTACCGGTACCGAGGGAACTGGGTTGGCTCAACAGGGCTCGGACTGCACCTGGGAGGCTCGCTCGGCGAGTGGCGCTTCGACGCGAAAGGCACGGCCTTGAAGGTCCCCGCCTGGTACTGGTCCGCCGGTGTGTATGGCGATTCAGTGAACCTCTTCGCAGCCGAGCACCTCGGCCCCTACGCGGCGCTCGACTTCCGGCCGATGCAGTGGGCGCCCTACGCGGGCTCGTGGGCCAAGGAGTTCAAGTTCGGCGTCGGAGCGCAGCTCCTCTGGGCGAGGCGCGTGGAGGGAGTCGAGAACCGCCCCCTGCACCTCGGAGTAGGGCCCCGGGTGGGCTTCCTCGACATTCTCTCGGTGATGCCGTTCGCCCAGTTCGACCTCGCCAACGAGCGCGCCTTCTCCTGGGGCGGAATGTTGGTGTTCGACTTCAAAGTCCTCCAGGACCTGGGCGTGCCGCTGGCGAAGTGAGCCCGAAGTGAAGGTCACCCCTCGCGCCCGTCCAACTCCGGGCTGCACCCGAAGACAGACATGTCCTCGGTGACGGTGGAGCAGGACCATCCAGGGCCGCAGGCCTTGTCATCCAGGGGATCGCACTGGCGGAAGCAGGTGCTCACGGTGGGGCTGCCCATGCCGCAGACATTCCCGGTGGGGCACGTGCCGGGAAGCACGGGATTGCAGACCTTGGCGCACCAGAAAACAGCGCGGCCCCGAGACATGCGCATGTTGCAGCGCTCGCCCTCGGGGCACGGGGTGTCGCGACAATCACCCTCGGAATCCACGAGACATTGATACTGATCATCCCGGACGCGTTCGCAGTGTTGCCCGTTGGGACAACCTAGCTGCTGGCAGTCCGGAAAGCACCCCGGGCCATCGAGGCTGTCGGTGCACACGTAGCCCGAGGGACACGCCACGCTCCCATCGAGTGCACACGGTGCGGAGCACACCTGCTGGACACACCGCAGCCCTTCACGGCAGGCGCCCGTGGATGAGATGGGCAGGGAGTCACACGACTCGCCCTCGCGGCGCACGCCCTCGGGGACACAGCGGCGCACGACAGTGCCCGTGGCGCCGGTGGTGACAGAGCGGCACACGGTGCCGGGGAGACAGTGCACGTCCTCTTCACACTCGGAGGCCATGCATTCGAAGCGGCGTGTCTCGCGATTGGCCACGCACCCCTGACCCGCGGGACAGTCACCATCGGTTCGACAGCTTCCACAGTTGAAGCCCTCGCCCGAGCGGGTGCAGCGCATCCCCGAAGCCGGGAGCCCATCCGGCGCAATCTCCTCCGAGGAGAGCGGCAAGACGGTGCCAGCAACAGGAGTGGAAGAAGAAGCGGGTGCCTCGGAAGCAGGCTCGGGCACGCGCGAGGCAGGCCGGTGCTGCATCCACGCGGGGACGGCCGCCACGAGGCGCGATGCGGAGGAAGCCGCGAAGCTGGCATCGAGCACGGAGGCACCGTGAAGGAGGGCTCGAGGCCGGGGACGTTCTCGAAAGCTCCCGGGAGTGTCGGGAGGGGCTTCCCATCGGCCCGGTCCGGGTGAGGCAGTGGCGAGTTGCCAGAGAAAGACCGCCACGCCTCCCGCCGCGAACGCGAGCGCGGCCCGCTTCGACCCTGTCCTGTCACGCATGTGCTGCGCCTCTCATGTCTTCCCCTCCGTGAACGGTGTGGGCATACCCATGCACGGTGCGAAGAGCCCAAGGGGGCCCGCCTCCCTCAGCTTCCGAGGGAGGAGTGACGCGGTTCCGCACCAACCTTCAATCCGTACCGCTACCCCTCAGCAAACAGAGATGTCACAACACAGGATGTAACCTCCATCCGAGCCGCAGCCGCACGGCCGGCACTTCCAGCACCCCTCCATGGCATAGGCGGCCCCCCCTCCCGCAAGAGCCGCGGCCGAGCCGATGATCAACATCCAACGACGCCAGTGGGTCTTCGTGTTCGTTTTCATGACGTCCTCCTCCGGGCATACGACTGCAGACAAAGCCGGTCACAACGCGACGCCCTTCCGCCCACGCAGCAGCAACTCGAAGGGGGCCTGCCCGTCCTCGGGCAGGGCCCGAGTGACGACGACGAGCCAGCCCCACCCACCGGGCGGGAGCGACACGGGCCGCATGCGGAGCGCCAGCACCTCCACCTCCTCCCCGCTCTCCGCATGACGCACCCGCACCTCGCCGGGCCCCCAGGGCCGCAGCGGATCCGGATTCCTCACCCGCACCACGAAGCCGGACAGTCCTCCCGAGTGAAACAGGCGCTGCTCCACCACCTCGGGCCCGGAGCCCTCGCGCCACACCGCTGGCACCACCTCCGCTGGCGGTGACCCCGCTCGCGAGGCGAGCACCAACATGGACTCCGCGAGCCGACCCGCGCGCCCCTCGCCTCGACGAGAGCGGTGACGCTCGGGCCACTCCGTGCCGCTGGCTCGCAGTTCCCGCACGCGCTGGCGCCACACCGCGGACACGACCGCTGGCACATCTCCCACAGAGGGCACCGGCACCGAGCCGTAACGGGAAACCCGCACCTGCACATCCACCTCGGTGGGGCTGGCCGCGAGCACGAAGGGCACCTGTGTGCCATCCGACAACACCACTCGCAGCGTCACCTGCTCGGACTCGGGGAGTTCCTCGCGCGGGGTGACGACGAGGAAACCCTGGCTCACCAACAGGGGCTCGAAGCGCCCGTGCCCATCCTCCAGGCGGGTGCGCACCGCGTCCACGGCGGTGTCGAAACGGATCCGCGTCGCCGTCCGAGCGGCCACGCGTACCTCCTCGACCCCACCCGACACCGTGACCGCGCGCAGCCTGGGCTTACGAACCGCCGGCCGCGCCTCCTCCCCCGCCGCGGAGACACGCATAGCCAGGAGCAGCATGACGCAGAGAGTCATCTCTGCGATTCCTGACCTCATGCGTCACCCAACCTATGCAGCAAGGCCGATTCTGGGGAGGGGAGAAGTCGGGCATTCGTATACCTACGAACTACGACCCTGGGAGGGGGCTCCTGTAAACCGTCACAATCACGCGTCGCGTCAAGAATCAGCGAGCAGGGACGGAGCGGAGAAACCTGAAAGGGATTGTTTGACCGGCGCGAGAGGCCTGGGATATCAAATATTGAGACATGAATCAGGCGTCATCTTTGCCGGGGGGCCGACGCCGCGGGCACGAAGCACGCGAGAGGCGCACCCCCGCAAGAGGCCTGGGTTTTCATCGCAGCAACAACCTCGAAGGAGCGGCGTAGATGACCGACAAGGCCCGAGTCGTGGAGCCCCGCGACATCCAGACGAAGCGGCTCACCGTGCACACGCGCATGACGGGAGAGGACGGCTTTCCGGTGGTGTTCGTGCACGGCAACTGTTCGTCCTCCGCATTCTTCGAGACCCTGCTCTCTCGCCTCCCCAAGGGTCTGCGCGGCATCGCGCCGGACCTCCGGGGCTACGGGGACACCGAGCCCAAGCCCATCGACGCCACGCGCGGCATGCGGGACCACAGTGACGACGTGGCCTCGCTGATGGACACGCTGGGCATCCAGCGCGCGCTCTTCGTGGCCCACTCCGCGGGAGCGGGCGTGGTGATGCAGCTGGCCATCGACCACCCGGAGCGCGTGGCGGGCCTGGTGCTGGAGGCGCCCGTGTCCCCGTATGGCTTTGGCGGCACGAAGGACGCGGAGGGCACGCCGTGCTGGCCGGACTTCGCGGGCTCGGGTGGAGGCACCGCCAACCCGGACTTCGCGCAGCGCCTGGCCAAGAAGGACCGTTCCGCGGAGAGCCAGACGTCGCCGCGCAACGTGATGAACGGCTGCTACGTGAAGCCGCCCTTCAAGGCGCCCAACGAGGAGGCGCTGCTGGAGTCGGTGCTCTCCACCCGCGTGGGGGATGCGCACTATCCCGGCACCTTCGAGAAGAGCCCGAACTGGCCGGGCGTGGCGCCGGGCACCACGGGGATGAACAACTCCTTCTCGCCCAAGTACTTCAACCTGAGCCCGTTCGCCTCCATCTCCCAGAAGCCGGACGTGCTGTGGATCCGCGGCGCGGACGACGTCATCGTCTCCGACACCTCGCTCTTCGACTTCGGCTACCTCGGCAAGCTGGGCGCCATCCCCGGCTGGCCTGGCGAGGACACGTACCCGCCGCAGCCCATGATTCTCCAGACGCGCAGGCTCTTCGAGCGCTACGCGGCCAATGGCGGGCGCTTCCAAGAGGAGGTGCTCCCGGACACCGGCCACAGCCCGCACGTGGAGAAGCCCCAGGAGTTCGAGCGGCTCGCCTTCCCGTTCCTCCTGGAGCACGCCCGCTAAGCCTCCCCCGCCTTCGCCCTCACCCCCCGACGCAAAAACAACCCGACATGATGGAGGTCGTATGAAGACGTCGTTGAAGCTGTCGCTCTCGGCGGCGGCGCTCCTGGCCGCACCCCTGGCCGGAGCCGCCCTGCCCACGGATTTGGCGCCCTACTTCGACGCGAACTCAGCGCCGGAGAACTCGTACACTGTCGTGGGGGCGTACACGCCGCCGAGCTGGTCCTGGGGGCAGATCGAACTGCTCGAGGGCAAGCAGCTCTTCCGCAGCGAGTACTACAACCGCCGCACGGAGAAGCTGCGCGACCAGGACACCTACCAGTCCTCGGAGTATCCGGTCCGCACGTACTACGGCTCGCTCAACCAGCAGCTCGTGAACACCTTCAACCTCTACTACAAGAACACCTGTGCGACGACGGCGGGGAGCACCTGCCCCGTGCCGGGACCCACGCGTCCCGAGGCGCGCTTCGTGCTGCTGCACAAGGGCCGGAAGACGGCGGCGCGCACCTGCAACGTGAACCTGACGCCCACGCTGCTGGTGCACGGCGCCATGCAGGACGGCAACGTGTGGCTCTTCCCCAACGGCAACGACGGGACGGGCAGCGCGTACGGTGGCGCCGCGCAGGTGACGGGCTTCGTGCAGGACCTGGAGGCCAAGAACCGCTGCGTCTACGCCGTCACCTTCGGCAACTTCCACGGCGACAACTTCAGCCAGGCCACCCACGTGGCCAACGCGGTGAAGCGCATCAAGGCGCTGCACCCGGGCGTGGCGCGCGTGGACGTGGTGGCGTGGAGCAAGGGCGTGCTCGCGGCGGACGCGTGGCTCTCCAACGCGCCCTCCTGGACGGGCTTCAGCACCACGCGCTTCTTCGAGCGCATGGCGGCGGAGCAGGCCAAGGCGGTGCCGGCGTATGACGACTCGGTGCGCGTGTACGTGGCGCTGAGCGGTCCGCATCGGGGTATCGACCTGAACTTCCGCCACCCCATCCACACGCTCACCATCGCCAGCACGTCGAACAACGCGCCGGTGGGCCGCGGCCCCATGCCGTGGACGTACTTCTCCGCCTTCCAGTGCGTGAACTGGGGCCCGGACGTGCCCTGGTACAACAACCCCTACGCGGAGAGCGTGTGCGAGGGCTCCGGCGGCACCTGGCCGGACTACTTCCGCCGCATCTACGTCTCCAACATCACCAGCCTGGACTCCACGGGCAAGCCCGTCACCGGCGGCACACTGCAGGCGTTGAACGTGAACCAGGGCGTCTCGTCGAGCTCGTTCAACTTCGACGAGTACAACATGAGCATGTTCGGCAGCGTGAACGACAGCGGCAAGTACGTGAACGCGTACCTGGGCCAGCTCCAGACGGCGGACGACCTGCGCGGCCTCTACCCCATCCCGGATCGCAGCGCCTACGAGTGGTCGAGCGTGGACCAGGACGAGGAGCGGTACTTCCCGTGGGTGGACCAGAAGCTCGTCTACAACCCGATGAATCCGTTCATCGCGGCGGGCTACCTGAGCAGCACCAACACGCAGTGCAAGACCACGGCGTTCGATCCGGTGGGCAGCCCCTGCTTCGCCTACCACGCGTACAACACCAACCAGAACCGCGAGGGTTACGACTCGCTCAACTACGCGAAGTACCGCATCATCCAGAGCCTGGGCATCGCGGCGGCGAAGGAGATGGGTGGCAAGTTCATCACCCGGCTGTCCGAACGCAGCCTGGATTCGCGGCTGCCCTCGCTCTACGTCCTCTATGGCACCACGTACGGAGCGAGCACGGATGCGCGCTACGAGACGGACGGTATGAGCTGCAGCACCTGCTCGGTGAACGGTGACGGCGTGCTGTTCAACGCGAGCATCGCGGCGATGAACCAGCTCACCCAGCACTGGACGTCCACCAAGAGGACGGCGGACGCCAAGCAGGAGGGCATGCCCTACGGCCACCTGGAGATGGGTGCGACCCCGGCCGTGTGGAGCAAGATGTCGGCCCACTTCGCCTCGCGCGACTAGAGCAGGGTTGCGCATGCTCCCTCTCCCTCTGGGAGAGGGCGGGGGGTGAGGGTAACCGAACCTGTTCTTCAACCCGTGACCCACGGTGTGGACAGGGGGTTCAACCCGGGTGCTCCCGATACCCTCACCCCGTCCCTCTCCCGAAGGGAGAGGGGATATGGCCGCGGGAAAGAGGATGAGCGCCTGAACGGTGTGAAGCACGAGGCGGATGCCGGCACGCTCCGGCATCCGCCTTTTTCATCTCAGCTCTTATCGGCAGCAATGGCCCTCTCGCGCAGCTCGCGCTTGAGGATCTTCCCCGCCGCGGACACGGGCAGGGACGCCACCAACTCCACCTTCTTCGGAACCTTGTAGCGAGCCACCCGGCCTCGCAGGTGCTCCAGCAGCGCCTCGGCCGTGGCCTGTGCTCCCGGCTTGAGCACCACGAAGGCACGCCCCACCTCACCCCATTTGGGGTCGGGCACGCCCACCACCGCGCACGCCTGCACGGCGGGGTGCTCGTAGAGCGCCGTCTCCAGCTCGAGCGGGTACACGTTCTCTCCGCCGGAGATGAACATGTCCTTCTTGCGCCCGTTGATGAAGAAGAAGCCGTCCGCGTCGCGGTGCGCCAGGTCCCCCGTGTGGAACCAGCCGTCCGCGTCGATGGCCTCGGCGGTAGCCTCCGCGTTCTCGAAGTAGCCCGAGCACATGGAGGGAGCCTTGAGGATGAGCTCGCCCGTGGAGCCCTCGGGCACGTCGCGGCCGTGGTCATCCACCAGCCGCGCGTCGACGAAGTAGTTGGGCCGGCCGATGGAGCCCGCCTTGGACACGGCGAACTCGGGGCCCATGCTGAAGATGCCGGGGCCGAACTCCGTCATGCCGAAGCCCTGCTTGAAGGGCACCTTGTGAACAGCCTGCCACGCCTGCAGCAGCGGCACCGGCAGCGGCGCGCCACCGCTCGTCACGAAGCGCACGCTGGACAGGTCCGCCGAGCGGAAGCGCGGCGAGTCATACATCTGCTGGTACTGCGTGGGCACGGCGAAGAAGAGCGTCACCTTCTCGCGCTCCACCAACCGCAGCATCTCGTCCGCGTCCCAGCGGCGCATGAGCACCACGGTGCCACCGCAGGTGAGAAGGGGCACCGTGTAGACGAGCAGCCCGCCCGTGTGGAACATGGGCGTGTGCGTCACCGTGATGTCCCCGGGCCGCACCTCGTGGATGAGCGTGTTGAGCGTGTTCCACGCCACCATGCGGTAGCTGATGCGCGCGCCCTTCGACCTACCCGTGGTGCCGCCGGTGAAGAGCAGGCAGATGATGTCCTCCTCGCTCACCTGCTCGTTCGTCACCTTCGAGCCAGACACGTGCGCGAGTGCCTCGGCATACGGGCGGCTCCCGGGCAGTCCCTGCCCTTCCAGATGGACGAGCCTCAGCGAGTCCCCCACCTGCTTGTGCACCGCCGCGATGCCCTCGCGGAAGTCATCGCTGAAGAAGAGCACGCGAGGACCGGTGTCGCGCACCAGGTCCGTCAGCTCCTGCGCGTGCAGGCGCCAGTTGAAGGGGACGAAAACAGCCCCCAGCTTGCCGCAGGCGAAGAAGACATCCAGGTACTCCACGCCGTTGTGGGCCACCAGGCCCACGCGGTCGCCGCGGGACACGCCGGCCACGTCACGCAGCCAGCCCGCGAGCGCCTCAGCGCGCGCGTTCATGTCCCGGTAGGAGAAGCGGCCGGACTCCCCCCTGGCCACATCCACCACTGCCGTGTGCTCGGGCCAGTAGGTGGCCCCCCGGCCCATCCAGTCGCCGATGAACATGCGTGTCCCCTCCCGTTGACTGCGAACCTCGGACTTCGGACGTCGCGGCCGCTCAGGCCGTCCAGCGGTAGAGCGCGGAGGCCATCGCCAGGCCGCCGCCGCTGGCGCACAGGGCCACCAGGTCGCCCTTCTTCACCCGGCCCTGCACCACCGCGTCATCCAGCGTCATGGGGATGCAGGCCGAGCCGGTGTAGCCCCACTTGTCCATGGTCCAGTTCGTCTTGGACATGGGCTGCTCCAGCACCTTCATGGTGGCCTCGATGGTGCGCAGGTTGAGCTGCGTGAAGACGAAGTGGTCCACGTCGTTCATCGTCAGCTTCGCCCGCTCCAGCAGCTGCTTGAGCAGCATGGGCCAGCGCTCGGTGTTGAAGGTGGCGGGGAACTTGCGCACGAACTGCACCGCGGGCTTGCCGTTGGTGAGCGCGACCGTCTCCGCGGTGGAAGGCCGGTACGTGCCGCCCGTGTAGACGCCGAGCGCATCGTGGTACTCGCCCGCCGCGAGCAGCTTCGCGCCCATGAAGCCGGGCTTGTCACTCGCGCCCAGCACCACCGCGCCCGCGCCGTCCGCGAAGAGCGTGCACGTCTTCTTGTCCTTCCAGTTGATGTACCGGGACATCCCGTACGCGCCCACCACGAGGATGCGGTTGTAGCTGTCATCCGCGGCGATCGTCTTGCTCGCCACGTCCATCGCCGTCACCCAGCCCGCGCACGCGCAGTTGAGGTCGTACGTGCCCGCGTTGCTGGCGCCCAGCTTCGCCTGCACCACCGAGGCCGTGGCCGGGCTCAGGTAGTCCGGCGTGTCCGTGGCGATGATGATGAGATCCAGCTCGCTCGGCTTCACGCCCGCGCGCTCCATGGCCTGCTTCGCGGCACCCACGCACAGGTCAGACGTCACCTGGTCATCCGCCATCAGGTGGCGCTGCTTGATGCCTACGTTCTGCTGGAGCCACTCGTCCACCTTCTCGCCGAGGATGCGCTCCACGTCGGCGTTGGTGAGGACCTTCTCGGGGACGTAGCGGCCGGTGGCCAGGATGTTGGCGTATCTCATCGCGTCTTGCTCCGCGGAGCGCGCGGCTTGCGCGGCCCCTTCTTGTTGCCACTGCCAGCCTCGGCCGGATGCGCATCCATGCCGTGGCGAATGAAATCCATCGCGGTGTCCAGCACGTGCTCCAGGCCGCCCTCGCCCTGCCACAGCACCCAGCGCATGCCCAGGAAGTCACTCAGGCCCATCAAGCAGTAGGCCAGCGCCTCCGGGTCCATGCGCCGCACCTCGCCCGCGTCCATGGCGCGCTCAAGGCCCGACACGTAGCCCCGCGCGAAGCGGTCGTAGTAGCGCCGGTAACACGCCTCGTCGACGAACTCGGCCTGCCGGACAATCCGATACAGGTTGCGGTTCTCCCCTACGAACTGGAAGAAGGTGCGCAGGCCCTCGCGCTCCACCTCGAGCCGGCTCTCGCACCCCGCCACCGCCTCGGAGATGAGCCGGCGCAGCCGCGCTCCCAGTTCGTCCACCACCTCCACGAAGACGGATAGCTTGTCCGGGAAGTAGACGTAGAAAGTCCCCAACGCCACTTCCGCCTCCCGGGTAATATCCGCGATGGAGGCGCGCTCGTAGCCCTTCTCTCCGAAGACACGCTCCGCCGCCTGCAGCACCTTCAGGCGCGTGCGCTGCCCTCTCGGCGTCACGGGAACGAGGCGTTCGGCTGGCGAAGTTGAAGACCGATTCATCTTTCAACCTTGCGTAACACTCCCCTCGCGGTATTGTCAAAAACAGTCATTCTTCCGCTGGCGCACGGACGACATGCAACGCATTGCGTCAGCCTCGAAAGGGAACACATGCAGCTCAAGGACTTGAAGGTCATCGTCACGGGCGGCGCTCGGGGCATGGGCGCTCACTTCGCCACGCGCCTGCACGAGGCTGGCGCGCAGGTCGCCGTGGGAGATGTGAACGAGGAGCAGTTCGCCTCGCTGCCCGCCGCCATCCACCGCCGCCGCCTGGACGTGTCCAAGGAGGAGGAGTGTGTCTCCTTCGTGCAGTGGGCCCACGAGGCCATGGGCGGCCTCAACGGCCTCATCAACAACGCCGGCATTCTTCGCGACTCGCTGCTGGTGAAGAAGGACAAGGCCACCGGTGAGGTGAAGAAGCTGTCCACCGCGGACTGGAACGCCGTCATCGGCGTCAACCTCACCGGCGCCACCTTCATGGTGCGCGAGGTGGTGGCGAAGATGGTGCAGACGGATCAGCGCCCCGGCGTCATCGTCAACATGAGCTCCATTGCCCGGCACGGAAACCGCGGGCAGAGCAACTACGTGTCCGCCAAGGCCGCGCTCGCCGCCAACACCGTCACCTGGTCGCGCGAGTTCGCCCCCTTCGGCATCCGCGTGGGCGCCGTGGCCCCGGGCATGGTGGAGACGCCGATGACCCAGGGCATGAACCAGAAGGCCCGCGACGCACTGGTGGCCAACATCCCCGTGGGCCGCATCGGCCTGCCCGAGGACTTGTGGCTCGCGGTGAAGTTCGTCCTCGAGTGTGATTACTTCAACGGTCGCACCATCGACGTGGACGGCGGCCTCAACATGTAGACTGGGCGACACGCCCCCTCACGGGTGCTGCCTGCCAGCCAACGGGCCGTGCGAAAGGGCGTCAGACCCTTTTGCATGGCTCGTTCGTTTATGGGGAATGGCGGCGAAAACGCACAGCCAGGTTGCACGGGGGGCAGTCGAGCAGCGCCTTGTCCCGCGGTCCCAGGGGCCCAGCAAAAAGGGACCAAGGTGGGACTTCTTCGCGCATCCGCAAGGGCCACGGGCGTTCAGGGGGTTGCCGACTGGAAGTCAAGTGAGTAAATCATTTCCAGTCGGGAATAGACGGGATGCTCGGAAGGTCGGGCATGGCCGGCAAAGGGTCCCCCACCCAGGAGGCGGACCCGGAGTCGAGCGCAGGAACCACGGGATTCCCGATGACGAGGGAAACCTCGAGCCCCGCTCAGGTGTCCAACTTGAGGGGCTGGCTCAGGTGTACATCTCGAGGCCAGAAGTGCGGCCGGCGTCGAAATGCGGCGAGCGCTGGAGCTGCTCCAACACCCGGGGCGTGCAGTAGAGCGTCACCATGGGCGTGGAGCCGGGATCGCTCATCCACCTGACTGCGCCCATGAGGTGATGGGCCTGCAGGAAGCTCAGCACGGAGTCGCGGAACTGCTTGCTCTGTTCACACGCGGCCTTGTGGACGAGCGAGCGATCGCGCTGGATGGACGGCTGCCAGGCAGCTCCGGGCTCCTCCCGGGGCATGACCAGGGCCTCAATCCACCCTTCCGCACCCTCCACCCGGGAGCCCGGGAGGGGAGTGACGGCGGACATCTTCGGAAAACGGCCGGAGGTCCGGCGCGGCGATGTGGCTGCCTTCCTGCTCATAACAACTCCTCCCACAGGCCCGGCGCTCATCCGCCGCCGGCCCTGGTAGCCGCCATCACTTGTAAACCGCCAGACCCCTGCCAGCACGTCCCGCGGGAGTCTTGGGCAGCTTCAGCACATTGTTCAGAATCAAATCCCTGACTTCCAGTGCCGTCAAGTCGGGGGAACGGCAGCGATATAGCGCGGCGAGCCCCGCGACGTAAGGGGCGGCCATGCTCGTTCCGCTCATTCGTTCATAGAACGCCTGGTTGTTACACCTTCGTTCTGTGCTCGAGTAGACGTTCACGCCGTAACCCATCACGTCGGGGACAGGGCGCTGATTCACCACGCCGCTGGCGGAAAAGCTGGCCACGCGCTTCTCGAAGTCGACCGCCCCTACAGCCAGGGCCTCTGGGAAGCCTGCTGGGTAGCCGGCCGTGCCAGCGCCACCGTTACCGGCCGCCACCACGGGCAGCACGTTGGAGTCCACCAGCCGGCGCACCAGCGTCTGCAGCGCGCGGATGTTCAGGCGGTACTCCATGTCGCTGACTCCTGGAGGCGGCTGCACGGGGAAGCCCAGGGACATGTTCACCACCGCTGGGCGCGTGGAGTTCTCGGGACGTGAGAACTGGTGTAGCAGCCATTCCATGCCGGCGGCTACACGGCCCAGGCTCGTGCGTATGGTTTCGGACTCGATGACCGAGGCGACGTAGAGGTCCACCTCCGGAGCGACGCCGTGGAACTGGCCCGCGGCGATGCCGGCCACGTGGGTGCCGTGGCCGTCCGGGTCGAAGCCGCGCACGTCGCGCGCCGGGTTCTGCGGCGAGTTGGGGAAGAGCGAGACGTAGCGGAACTGGATGACGCGGTCCTGGTGCTCGGGGTGGTCCGCGTCCACGCCGGTGTCGAGGATGCCCAGCATCACGCCGGCGCCCTTGATGCCCTGAGCGTGGGCAGCGTTGATGCCGCACTCCTCGGGCCACTCCCGGTTGACGAGCGAGGACAGGCCCCGGTTGCGAGGACCGAGCTGGCCCGCGGACACCGGGCCCGGAAAGGTGAGCTGCACCGTGTCCGGGATGAACTCGAAGTCCCGGCCGAGTTCCTCCTTGGCGATGCGCTCGGCCTTCTCCGAGGTGAAGTGCGCCATGGTGGCGCCGATGAGCGGCATGTGGCGGTAGGTGCCCACGTCCGAGGCGGTCGCCGATGCCGGCTCCATCACCGGCCCCTCGGTGGCCACCTGCTGGACCTCACCCTTGCGGCTCCGGCTTCGCGTCGGCTTCTTCTTCGGCGGGGTGGGAGGGGTGCTCACCTCAGGCAAGCGACCAGGCAGAGTGGCCGAGCGCAACCCGAGGCTCCGCAGCATGTCCGGTGCCCGCCCGCTGATCATGAACTGAAGGGCGGTGGTGCGCTGCAGCACACGCTCTCCCTGCTCCGTGCCCCGCACGCCCGGACGGGCGCGGGTCTCAATCGACTCCTTCGGAACCAGGAGATAGGACTTCATGATGGGTTCGCTCCTTTACAGAGTACTGACTTCACTGACAGCGCGGGCCGACCCGCGGATGGGCGCCGGCCGCGCCCAAGCGGAGGGGGTGGGACACCGTCGTCGTTCACACCGTCGGCTCACAGTGTGACTAGAGCCGCCCCCCCTGACATGAACCGCCCCCATTCCCGCTCTGGACGTCCTGGGCTCCCCTGGGCGTTCCAGTGGATGACTGTCACAACGTACGAAACCGGAAACGATTCACAGGTTGGGAGCGTAATACGGACCGTGACGGGTCAGAAAATAGCGGTCAATCACCGTGAGGGCCCGAAATTCCGGCCCTAGCGGCACATCGGCGACTCGCGCCCACGGCCTCGCCGGTCCGAGCCCCCTGTCCGACCCCAGGGCACGTTCCCCTGCCCGCCCCCCAGATGACCCTGGGGAAGTCGTCTTCCCCATGATTTGTTCGCCACCGTGGCGCCAAGGCGGACTATGGCTGTGCGCCATCCGCCCCGCCGGAGAGATTCGTGATTCCCTACCTGCACGTCCCCCCCATCAAGCTCGGACCCCTCACCATCGAGCCCTTCGGCATCTTCGTGGCGCTCGGCATCCTGCTCGCCGCCCGGCTCCTGTCCCGTCAGGCCGAGCGTGAAGGGCTCGATTCGACGCCCCTCCAGGACTACGCGCCGTGGGGCGTGGGTGTGGGTGTCGTCGTCGGCCACCTGTTCCACCTCTTCGCCTACCACCCCGAGGAGCTCTCCAAGAGCCCGTTCCAGATCTTCAAGGTGTGGGATGGACTGTCCTCCTTCGGCGGGCTGATCGGCGGCATCCTCGCTGCCGTCGTCTTCTTCCGGGTACGCAAGCTGCGCTTCCGTGACTACGCCGACGCCTTCGCCCTGTCCGTGGCCCCCGGCTGGGCCGTCGCCCGGCTCGGCTGCTTCGCCGTCCACGACCACCCCGGCGTCCGCACCGACTT
This sequence comes from Archangium minus, assembly GCF_044360475.1. Classification (NCBI taxonomy): domain Bacteria; kingdom Pseudomonadati; phylum Myxococcota; class Myxococcia; order Myxococcales; family Archangiaceae; genus Archangium; species Archangium minus. The sequence continues at coordinate 526,233 of NZ_CP043494.1, read as the reverse complement.
CTTCCTCGCCGTCAACTTCCCCGGCGGGCCTCGTCACGACCTGGGCATGTATGACGCCCTCTTCCTCTTCGCCATCTCCGGCCTCCTGTGGGGCTTGCGCAACGCGGGCAAGTTGAGGGGGAAGCTGCTGCCCTTGCTCTCGCTCCTCTACGCCTTCGGCCGCTTCTTCTTCGACTCCCTGCGCGCCACCGACCTCTCCTATGTCGACTCGCGGTACTTCGGCCTGACACCCGCTCAGTACGGATGCTTCGGGCTCATCGCCTTCGGCATCTACGGACTGGTGAAGTGGCAGGCTCCCGCCAAGAAGCCCTCCGCCCAGGTCGGACCGGGCAGTGGCGTTCAGGCACAGGCACGTTGAGCGCTCCCGGGTAGGGAGCGGTAGATGGGGGGTCACATGAGCAACGCCAGGGCCCTGCTGTATGACGCCGTCATGGTTCCCGTCGGTTGGCTCGGGCTCGATCGCGCCCGGCACCGGCTCGTCGAGGGGCTCTCCGGACGCGTTCTGGAGGTCGGCACTGGAACCGGGCTGCTGTCCTACCCGCCCTCCGTCTCCTCCGTCGTCGCCATCGACATCGACCCCGAGCTGCTCGACCGCGCGAGCCACCGCCGCCCGGGCGTCACCCTCATGCGGGCCGATGTCCAGCAGCTCCCCTTCCCCAATGGGTCCTTCGACGCCGTCGTCGCCTGCCTCGTCTTCTGCACCGTCGAGGACCCCGCCCGCGGGCTCGCGGAGATCCGCCGCGTCCTCCGCCCTGGTGGCCAGTTGAGGCTGCTCGAGCACGTCCGCTCCCCCCACCCCACCGTCGCCCGCCTCCAGGACCGGCTCACCCCCGTCTGGAGCCGCCTCGCCATGGGGTGTCAGCTCAACCGCGACACCGTTCCCCTCGTCGAGGCCTCCGGCTTCCGCATCACCCACCGCGCCCAGCGCCTGCGCGAGCTCGTCGAGGAGCTCGTCGCCGTTCCCGTGTAGCTCAGCCCGTTGGACGCAGGCCCGCGAGCTTGCGGCTCGCCTGCACCAGGTGCACGTCGGTGATGCGGCCTTCCGCGTCAGTGTCTGCCCGGATGACGGCCTTATTGGCCCTCCCCGGTCTGATGTCGTGCCACCCGACCACGACCGCCGGCAGTGCGAAACGGCCCGGCCCTTGGACGATCCGCCCCTTCATCGGCACGCCCAGCGACCTCAGCACCCGCACAGACGCTCCTCCCAGGTAGAGCGCGTGCGGCCCCAGGTTCAGCTGGTAGCCCTCTACCTCCGTCGTGTGCGCCCGGCCTCCCAGGTGCTTCGACTTCTCGAACAGCGTGACTCGCCTGCCCGCTCGCGCCAGCAACGCCGCCACCGCCAGCCCCCCCAGCCCTCCTCCCACCACCGCCACGTCCGTCGTCTTCTTCATCTCCGGTCCTTTTCTGAGCCGTTTTTCCTCGGGCTCACCAGGACCACGACGGGGGGTTTCGAAAGGTTACGGGGATCCTCTTCGGTACATACCCTCACCCCGACCCTCTCCCAGAGGGAGAGGGAGGGATGGGCAGACGGTGTCAGGGGCCTTCACTAGCGTCCCTGCGTCCTCCCCTTCACTTCTCCAGGAGTTCTCTCCGCATGAAGGCTCATACCTGTCTGCTGCTTGCCTCCACCGCGCTCGCCGCTTGTGGATCTCCCGTTGACCCCGCTCCTTCCGTCTCGGTTCAGGAAGAGGCCCTCGTCTCCGAGTCCGCTGCCTCCCTCCACCACGGCACCGTTCAGCTCTCCACCGGCGTCCAGCTCCACTACGTCGAGCAGGGTCGCCAGAACGGGCCCGTGCTCGTCCTCCTCCACGGCTACACCGACTCGTACCTCTCCTTCGACCGCGTCCTGCCCCTCCTGCCTCGTCGCTTCCACGTCTACGCGCTCGACCAGCGTGGACATGGGGACTCGTCCCGGCCCGAGTGCTGCTACTCGCAGTCCGACTTCGCCTCCGACGTCACCGCCTTCCTCGATGCCCAGGGCATCCAGCGCGCGGTCCTCGTCGGTCACTCCATGGGCAGCTTCATCGCCCAGCAGGTCGCCCTCGAGCACCCCGAGCGCGTCGAGGCCCTCGTCCTCATCGGCTCGGCCCCCACCGTCCACGGCAACCCCGTCGCCGCTGACCTGATGTCCTACGTCGACACCCTCTCCGACCCCATCGACCCCGCCTTCGTCCGCGACTTCCAGGCCAGCACCTTCTACCGCCCCATTCCCCCCTCCTTCCTCGACACCGCCGTCTCCGAGAGCCTCAAGGTCCCCGCTCGCGTCTGGCAGGCCTCCCTCGCCGGCCTCATCGCCGAGGACCACTCCGCCCGGCTGAGTGACATCTCCGTCCCCACCCTCGTCGTCGGGGGAGACAAGGACGGCTTCTTCTCCGTCCCCGAGCAGCAGGCCCTCGCCGATGCGCTGCCCCAGGGCTCCTTCGCGCTCTACAGCGAGACCGGTCACGCCCCCCACGTCGAGCAGCCCCGCCGCTTCGTCCACGATGTGAAGGTGTTCCTGCGCGGACCGCACCAGGGCGAGTGATGACACTCGGAGGGCTCGGGCCAGAGCGGGTTGCGTCCCGTCACTCGCGAGGAAGGAGCAGTCGTCTCACGTCCTCGCCGCGCGCTTCCGGCGAGCCCTCTTCATCGTCCAGGAGCATGCCCCGAGCGATGGGCTCGAAGCGTTGCCATTCGGCGCCCAGGTCCACGCCCTCGCCGCGCAACGCCGACACCTCATCCGCGAGAGAAAAGAGGCTGGGTTCTCCCGGTCTTTCGAAATAGCGGCGCGACAGAAGAACCCACGCCCGCACCAGCAGGGGCCAGCGCTCCGTGGGTTCCCCCCGCAGCCATCGCAGCAGCGTCAGGGCCGCGGTCCATTCGGACTCGACCATCCACCCGGACAACGCCTTGCGGACCTTGGGGAGCTTCCCCTTCACCGCGTTGCGAGCCAGCTCCGCTTCATCGAGTGTCAACGCGGCCCACTCGCCAGCGACCTGCTGGAGGTTCCCAATGCCGAGCGGAAACACCTCGGCCCAGAAGATCCGCTCCAGGGTGGGCTCGTCGTATCCCGACTGAGCGCACTTCAAGGCCAGCGGAGGCACGAAGCCGCGCACCTCCGTGTCGAGGAACAGCTCGCTCATCGCCGCCCAGAGAGGGCGGCGGCGCTCGAGCTCGAGACGAGAGAGGCTGGCATCCGGCAATCGGCCCCCCTGCCCTACCAGTTGTTCACGGACTTCAAATCGAAGATGTCCGTGAAGCCGTGGGCCCGGAGGATCTGCGTCGCCATGGCGCTGCGTCCTCCCGCCTGGCAGTACACCACCACCTTCGTCCCCGGCGGGCCTACCTCCGCCACTCGCTGGGGCAGCTCCTGCACCGGGATGTTGCGCGCCGGCTCCGGGTGTCCCTGACGAAACTCCTCCGGCGTGCGCACGTCCAACAGCACCCACCCCTGACCCACCAGCTCGCGAGCCTTCTCCGACAGTTCTTTCGGCGTCATGGGCGCCGGACTTTAGCCGGAAACTGGAGCCCTCGCGCCGGGACGCTACAGTCCTGTCGCACGCATGCCACTGTTGGACAAGAACACGTTGCTCGACCAACTCGCCGAGCGTCTCCGTCAGAGTGATCGGCTCGCCCACCGCGCCGAGCTCGAGGCCCGGGAGGCCGCTCGCTCCCTGGCCACCGAGTCCGAGAAGAAGGAGGACGGACGCGCCGTCATCGAGTACGGCAGCCTCGCCACGGGCCAGGCCCAGCGCGCCCGCCGCGTCCAGGAGGAGCTCAAGGCCCTCACCGACTTCCAGGAGGCCGGCCTCCCCCGCTTCTCCCGCAGGGGCCCCGTCGCCCTGGGCGCCATCATCGACGTGTCCACCGAGGACGAGGACGGCTTCTCCGAGCGCACCTTCTTCCTCCTCCCCGTAGGCGCCGGCACCGAGCTCACGGGCCCCGGCGGCGATGGTTTCCTCTCCGTCATCACCCCCGCCTCCCCCGTCGGCCGCGCCCTGCTGGGACGTCGTGCGGGTGACACCGTCGAAATCACCTTGGCCGGCGAGGTGCGCGAGTGGACGGTCCTCGAGGTCGCCTGACCCCACTGGCTTGATCGCCGTTCCGCCTGCTTTCACAATTCCAGTGAAGAGCAGGCCACTGGGGGGCCCTGCGCCAGAGGAGGTACGTCGTGCCCACGCTCCGTGCTGCCACGAAGAGCGTCCGTCCGGAAGCTCCGGAGGAGGTCACCGCCGAGCCCTCATATTATGAGGAGCAGTGGGGCTTCGCCACGGACCACCCTGATGGCTACATGGCCGTGCGCGCCGTTCGCAACGACGCCAGCGAGCTGGTGGACTTCCATTGGGAGTACGCCAACCCCGCCGCCGAGGCGATGATGGGCATGCGCCTGGACTTCGTGATGGGCCGGGGCATCGTGGAGCTGCTCCCCGACACGCGCAACCGCGGCATCCACGCCTGCTTCGTGCGCGCGGTGGAGACGGGCGAGCCCTACGTGGACGAGGTGTACTTCCCCCTGGCCCACAACGAGCGCTGGTTCCGCCTCGTCGCCCTCAAGCGTGGAGATGGGCTCTCCATCTGGTTCACTGACATTACCCGCCGCAAGCGCGAGGAACTGGAGACGAGCTTCCTCGCGGAGGCCAGCCACCTGCTCACCGCCTCGCTCGACGTGGAGGCCGCCCTGCACGAGCTGGCCCGCCGCTGCGTCCCCACACTCGGCGACGGGTGCGTCCTGCAGGTCATGGACAGCCGCGGACAGCCGCTCCTGCTCGAGACCGTGGCCCGCGAGCCCTCTCAGGAGGCGCTGCTCACCGAGGTGCTGCAGCACACCGCCGCCCAGGCTCCGAATGAGCCCGGCCTGGTGGGGCTGCGGCTGCCCCAGGACACCTCCCAGCTCCTCGCCGAGGTGACGACGCCCCTGCTCCAGTCCCTTACCCGGGATGCCGGGCACCTGCGCCTCATGCGGATGCTGGGGACGCGCTCGCTGCTCACCGTGCCCCTGCGTGCGCGCGGACGCACCTTGGGCGCGCTCGTCCTCTTCACCTTCTGCGAGCGCGTGTACGGGCCGGATGACCTGCGCTTCGCCGAGGACCTGGCGGATCGGATCGCCCTCTCCGTGGACAACGTCCTGCTCTTTCGCGAGGCCCGCAAGGCCGTGGCCCAGCGCGACGAGTTCTTCACCGTGGCCGCGCACGAGCTGCGCACCCCCACCACCTCCCTCAAGCTCAACGTGCAGTCGCTGCTGCGCGGCGCCCGCCGCAGCGAGGCCGCCCCGTCCCCTCCCGCCCTCATGGCCAAGCTGGAGAACATCGACCGCAACGCCAGCCGCCTCAACGCGCTCGTCAACGAACTGCTCGACGTCACCCGCATCCACGCCGGACGGCTGCGCCTGGAGCTGGAGGAGGTGGACCTCACCGCGTTGGCCCAAGAGGTGGCCGCCCGCTTCGAGCTGCCCGCCTCCCAGGCCCAGAGCCCCATCCTCCTGGAGACCTCCGGCCCCGCCGTGGGCACCTGGGACAGGCTCCGGCTGGAGCAGGTGGTGACCAACCTGCTCTCCAACGCGCTCAAGTACGGTGCCGGCAAGCCCGTGCACCTGCGCGTGGAGACAAACGCCGGGCTCGCCCGCCTGGTGGTGCGCGACGAGGGCATCGGCATCGCCCCGGAGAACCTGCCGCGCCTCTTCGGCCGCTTCGAGCGCGCCGTGTCGGATCGCCACTACGGCGGGCTCGGCCTGGGCCTCTACATCACCCGGCAGATCGTCGAGGCGCTGGGGGGGTCGGTGGGCGTGCGCAGCGCTCCCGGCGCCGGGGCCACCTTCACCGTCGAGTTACCCCGCCAGGCCACGACCTGACGCATGCTCTCCTCGTCCCCTCCCGCTCCTGTCCACCGCTGGACGGTCCACTCACGGGCGGTGGATTTGATCCGGACAAGCTGATTTGGAAGGGAGTTTCATGGGAGCCGAGCCCGCTCGTACACCTTCGCTGCCGCTCACCTGGCCCGCCGCGATGTTCGGCCTCATCTTCGGCGTGGCGATGACGTACGCGCCGTACGAGTTCCACGCGGCCTCCTTCCGCCCGCTCTACCCGTACGTGCGCTCCATGGGCGTGACGTACCTGGCCAGCAGCGTCGTGCTGATGGCCACCATGCTCTACCCCAACGCCCCTCGCTGGCTGGACGTCCTGGGGCGCGTGGGCTTCGGCGCCGTCACCGGCCTGTACTGGTGGGTGCTCAACGTGAGCACCGGCGGCTTCACCGGCGCCATCCTCTACCCGCTGCTGCTGGTGGGCGTGGCGCTGGAGGCATCCCCCGCCTGGCGCAAGCGCGAGGTGTTCCGCGGCGTCGTGGGGCTGATCTCGCTCTGCTTCGGCCTGCTCATGCTGGTGGCCCGCCAGCACTTCCCCCCCGTCTTCTACGCCTCGCTCAAGCCCCTGCTGATCCCCATGGGGCTCGTCTTCCTGGGCTGCGGAGCGGGGCTGCTGGCCCCCCTTGATGCGCGCTGGCCCCGGCTGCCACGCGCCCTCTTCGGCCTGCTGGCGGTGGAGTTCTCCTTGCTGGCCTGGGGACTGGGCCGCATGGGCTCGGGGCCGGCCGCCAGCATCTACATCATCCTCACCTTCGCGTGCGTCACCGCCGCCCTGGGCCTGCGCCCCCGCGTGCCGCGCACCGTCGGCTTCAAGCTGCTGCGCGGGCTGGCCTTCGCCGGAGTGGTACCCCTGCTGGCCCTGGGGGGACTCGCGACGTGGCAGGCGCAGGGCGCCATCGAGCGCCAGGTGCGCGACGACACCGTGCGCGCCGCCGCCGGCGAGGCGGACTTCCTCGTGCGCTACCTCGACGATGCGCGCGAGTCCCTCCAGCTCATGCTGGAGTCCCCTGGCTTCCGCTCCGCCCTCGCCTCGAGAGATCGCAAGCTGCTGGAGCTCTACCTGCGCAACCTCCCCGCCCAGGCCCGTGCCTTCGATGCGGCCGTCGCGGTGGACAAGGAGGGCGTGGGGCTCGCTGCCTCCTACGGCAAGGAGGACCTGGGCAGCTTCTCCCACCGCGACTACTACGCCGGCGTGCTGAGCACCGGCGCCCCCTACGTCTCGCGCCCCTACGTCAGCCAGCTCGGCCTGCCCCACGTGGCCGTGGCCCTTCCCTTCAAACAGGACGGGAAGCTGGAGGGCATGCTCGTGGGCCTGTTGTCCCTGGAGCGCCTGTCAGCGGCGGTGACGCCCGCGGCCCAGCGCTTCCGCGTCCAGGTGCTGGACAGACGCGGCCTGCTGCTGCTGCGCGACACCCAGCCCGGCGCCCCCCTGCTGAGCCAGGCCCACCTGCCCAGCGCCCTGCGCCTGCACCTGTCCAGCAACGACGAGGGCGTGGTGGAGACGTTCAGCCCGGACGACCAACGGATTCTGCTGGCCGCGGATGCCCCCGTGCCCGGCACCGAGTGGAGCGTCGTCGTCACCCAGGACATGGGCGTGGCCTACCGCGCCATCACCCGCACCAGCGTGGGCTTCATTGCCCTGCTCGCGCTCGGCGTGATGCTCCTCTTGGCCCTCTCCCAGTTCGTCGCGCGCGACATCATCCGCCGCCTGGAGACCCTGGTGGAGGCCACCGCCGCCATCGGCCGGGGCGAGCTGTCCCGGCGCGTGCCCGAGGAGGAGGACGACGAGCTGGGCGAGCTGTGCCGGGGCTTCAATGAAATGGCCGCGCGCACGGAGGCCGCCCAGGCCGAGCTGCGCGAGGCGGTGCGTCTGCGCGAGGAGTTCCTCTCCGTCGCCAGCCACGAGCTGCGCACCCCCCTCACGCCCCTCAAGGGCTTCGCCGCCCTCACCCTCAACCGCATGGAGAAGGGCGGGGACTTCCCAGATCGCGAGCGCACCCTCAAGGCCCTGCGCTCCATGGCCCGGCAGACGGACCGCCTCACCCGCCTGGTGGATGATCTGCTGGACACCTCGCGCATTCAGGCCGGCCGCTTCGAGCTGGAGCGCGCCCCGGTGGACCTGGTGCCCCTGGTGCGCGAGGTCATCGAGCGCTTCGAGCTGCGCGGCGATGAGGGGCTGCGCTTCTTCCTCGAGGTGCCCGACGAGCCCGTGGAGGGCACCTGGGATGGGCCTCGCCTGGAGCAGGTGGTCACCAACCTCCTGTCCAATGCCGTGCGCTACTCCCCACACGGCGGCACCGTGCGCGTCAGCTTCCACCTCACCCGGGACGCGGTGGAGCTGCGCGTGAGGGACCAGGGCATCGGCATCCCCCCTGAGAGCGTCGCCCTCCTCTTCCAGCCCTTCGCCCGTGCCTCCAACGCCACCGCGCGCCACTTCGGCGGGCTCGGCCTGGGGCTCTTCATTTGCCGTGAAATCGTTCAACGTCACGGTGGCACCATCTGGGCGGAGAGCCCCGGCGCCCAGCAGGGCAGCTGCTTCTACGTCCGCCTGCCCCGCGAGCTGCCCGCCGCCCCCTTGGCAGCCGCCGCAAGCTGAACTTCTTTCACAGGGAATACGCGTTTTCTTGGTGGGAGGTGCAGAAAAGGTGTAGGGCAGGCTATCGTAATTCTCCAGCGAGGCGGTTCCCCGGGATTCCCCCACCCCGAGGAACCGAAGCCGCCCCACCCATGCACCCGAAGCCTCAGCCGACCCAGCCTCACGCCCCCGCGCACGAGCAGCGCCATCGACTTGTCGTCGAGGCCCTGCGGGACGTGGTGTTCCAGTTCGACGCGGACGGCCAGTGGACGTACCTGAACCCGGCGTGGACGGAGCTCACGGGCTTCACGGTCGAGGAGTGCCTGGGCCAGCGCTACATGGACTACGTCCACCCGGCTGATCGCGAGCTGAGCCAGGAGGCACAACAAGCGCTGGCGGCGAGACAGCGGGAGAGCTGCGAACACGAGCTGCGCTACCGCACCCGGGAGGGAGGGTTCCGGTGGGTGGAGGTCTGCGTGCGACCGCTGTTGGCGGATGACGGGACGTACCTGGGAGCATGCGGCACCCTGAACGACATCACCGAGCGGCGGCGGGCGACGGACGCGCTGGCCCGACGTGAGCGCTACCTCACCGCGGTGGTGGAGATCCAACAACGGCTGCTGGCGGCCCCGCCCTCGGAGGGCTTCTTCGAGAGGCTGGTGGGACCGCTGGGAGAGGCCTCGGGCGCCAGCCGCGCCTACATCTTCGAGGCGCACCGCGCTCCGGACGGGGATTTGCTCTTCAGCCAGCGCGCCGAGTGGTGCGCGCCCGGGGTGAAGCCGGAGCTGCACAACCCGGAGCTGCAGAACATGGCGATGGAGCGGCTGATGCCGCGCCTCTATGAGCTGCTGTCGCGAGGGCAGAGCCTCTCCGGGAGGGTGAGGGACTTCCAGCCCGAGGAGCGGGCGCTCCTCGAGCCGCAGCAGATCCTCTCGCTGCTGACGCTGCCCCTGTGGGTGCACGGCACGCTGGCGGGCTTCATCGGCTTCGACAACTGCGACGAGGAGCGCGAGTGGGACAAGCTGGAGGTGGACCTGCTGCGGGCCGCGGCCGGGGCCATCGCGCTGGCCATGGAGCAGCGGCAGTCCCAGCGCTCGCTGCGTGAGCGGGAGCTGCGCTTCCGGCGCATCGCGGAGAATGCCTCGGACGTGCTGTACCGCTACCAGCTCGCGGGCACGCGCAGCTTCGCCTTCGTCAGCGGCGTCGTGACGAAGAACCTGGGCTTCACCCCCGAGGAGCACTACCGCGACCCCGAGCTGTGGCACCGCCAGGTGCACCCCGAGGATCGGGAGGTGCTCGAGCAGCTGCTGGTGGAGCCCGAGAAGCAGGACACGCCCGTGGTGGTGCGCTTCCAGCGGCGGGACGGACGCACGGTGTGGCTGCAGCACGTGGTGACGCCGGTGCTGGACGGCGCGGGGCTGTGCGTGGCGGTGGAGGGCATCGCCCGGGACATCACCGAGCGCCGCCAGTTCGAGGAGGCCCTCAAGCTGTCCGAGGCCAGCTTCCGCATCCTCATGGAGGGCGTGCCGGAGCCGGCCGTCATCCAGCGTGACGGCACCATCATCTACGCCAACACCGCGCTGGTGTACGCGCTGGGCTTCGAGAGCCCCCGGGAAGTCATGGGGCGCAGGCTGCACGAGTTCCTGGTGGACGAGCCGACGCCACCGGACGGCACGGTGTCGCTGGTGACGGGCGAGCGGCGCCTGCGGCGGCGCGACGGGAAGGTGCGGGTGGCGGAGTTCGCCTCGCTGCCGCTGCTCTTCGACGGCGAGCCAGCCGTAGTGTCCATCGCGCGCGACGTCACCGAGCAGCGGCAGTTGCAGTCGCGCCTGTCGCTGGCGGACCGCATGGCCTCCATGGGCACGCTGGCCGCGGGCATCGCCCACGAAATCAACAACCCGCTGGCCTTCGTCATCTCCAACCTGGGCTTCCTCCTGGACGAGCTGCGCCGCATGCCCTCGGTGATTCCGGGAGGGATTGCGTCGCGCCCGGAGGTGGACGAGTGGCGCTCGGTGTTGATGGAGGCCCGCGAGGGCGCCGAGCGCGTGCGGCAGATCGTCCGCCAGCTCAAGTCCTTCTCCCGCCAGGACGAGGAGCGGCTGGAGGCGGTGGACTTGCACGCCGTGCTGGACTCGGCGGTGATGCTGGCGGCCAACGAAATCAAGCACCGGGCGAAGCTCAAGCGCGAGTACGGACCGGTGCCCTCTGTCATCGGCAACGAGGGCCGGCTGTGCCAGGTGTTCCTCAACCTGGTGGTGAACGCGGCGCAGGCCATCCCCGAGGGCGCGGCGGACAAGAATGAAATCCGCGTGGTGACGCGCATGGGCCCGGACGGGCGGGTGGTGGCGGAGGTGCAGGACACGGGCGCGGGCATCCCCCAGGAGGTGCTGGGGCGCATCTTCGATCCCTTCTTCACGACGAAGCCGGTGGGAGTGGGCACGGGCCTGGGCCTCTCCATCTGCCACGGCATCATCACCAGCCTGGGCGGGGACATCTCCGTGGAGAGCACGCCCGGCCGCGGCACCACGATGCGGGTGCTGCTGCCCGCCTCCGAGAAGGGCGCGCGGCCGGCGAAGCCCGTGGCGGTCGCTCCGGCGCCGACCACGCAGCGCGGACGGGTGCTCATCGTGGACGACGAGCCCGCCGTCGGACGCGCCCTGCGGAGAATCCTGCGCGAGCACGACGTGGAGCTGGCCACCAGCGGACGGCAGGCGCTGGAGCGGCTGACGGCGGACACCCGCTTCCACGCCGTGCTGTGCGACGTGATGATGCCGGACCTGGGAGGCAAGGACCTGTACGAGGCCGTGCAGCAGGGCGGCTCGGGACTGGAGCGGCGCTTCGTCTTCGTCTCCGGGGGTGCCTTCACCCAGGGGGCGCGGGACTTCCTGTCGCGGGTGCCCAACCCCACGCTGGAGAAGCCCTTCGACGAGACGGCGGTGCGACGCGTGGTGCGTGAGCTGGTGATGAGCCACCCCCTGGTGGCGACCGGGAACTGACGGCATCGGTCGGTTGTCCGACCTCCTCCGGGTGACGGATGGGGGAGACGGGGCACCTGGGACAGGCTGGGTTCCGCTTTCCCCCCGCGCTTCCCGAGGCTCCCCGATGAACCGGACACACCTGTTGCTGGCCACCGCCGCACTGCTCGCCCTGGCGGCGGTGGGGGTGGGCTTGCCCCGCCAGAAGGACACGAGCCACACCGTGGCCCGGCTCGACGAGGCGCCCACAGGCCTGGTGCTGCCCCCCGTCACGGCGAAGGACGGCGCGCTGACGCTGGAGGGCAAGCTGTCCGGGGCCTACCTCATGGCCGGACCGAGCGAGGCCTTCGCCGCGCTGACGGTGCGCGCGGACAAGCGCCCCATGGAGAAGCGGATGCCGGTGAGCCTGGCGCTGGCCATTGACCGCTCGGGCTCCATGCAGGGCCAGAAGCTGGCGAACGCGAAGCTCGCGGCGGTGACACTGATCCGCAGCCTGCGCGAGGGAGATCGGCTGGCGCTCGTGCACTACGGCACGGACGTGCGCGTCTTCCCCAGCCAGGAGGTGTCGGAGGCGACGCGCCAGGAGATGCTGGCCTTCGTGGACGCCATCGAGGACGAGGGCTCCACCCACATCAGCGGGGGCCTGGAGGCGGCGGCGAACGAGCTGCGGCCGTACGTGACGGACTTCCGGGTGAGCCGCATCCTCCTGCTGAGCGATGGAGAGCCCACCGTGGGGCTCACCCAGGAAGGAGACCTCCGGCACCTGGCGGCCACGTTCCAGCGGGAGGGGATGACGGTGAGCGCGCTGGGAGTGGGCGAGGACATCAAGGAGCAGCTGATGCGAGGCCTGGCCGAGCAGGGCGGCGGCTTCTACGGCTACATCCAGGACTCGGAGAAGCTGGCGGAGATCTTCCAGCGCGAGCTGGAGCAGGCGGCAGGGACGCTGGCGCGCGGGGTGGAACTGCGGCTGGAGCTGTCGGAGGGAGTGACGAACGCGGAGGCCATGGGCGTGTCGACGCGGCGCGAGGGCCGCACGCTGGTGGTGCCCCTGTACGACCTGGCCAGCGGGCAGGAGGCCCAGGTGGTGGTGAAGCTGACCCTGTCGCTGCAGGCCACCGAGGCGGCGCGCGGGGTGATGGGGGCGCGGCTGCACTACTGGGACGTGGAGGCCGAGCGTCAGGTGGAGGTGAAGCTCGACCTGTCAGCGAAGGTGACGGAGGACGAGGCGCTGGTGCGAGCGAACCTGGACCAGGAGGTGCGGGTGTACGCAGTACGCGCGCTCGGGGCCAAGGAGATGCAGGCGGCGGCCGAGGAGATGAAGCGGGGCAACCGGGAGCGGGCCCTGGGCATGCTGGACAACGCGCGTCGGCTGTTCGGCTCCTCGGCGCAGGCGCTCTCGGGTGAACTTGCGGACGTGGAGCAGACCCAGGCAGCCTATCGCAACGCACAGGATGAAACTTCCGTGAAGCGTGAGGCGTTACAGCTTCATCGCAAGTCGCTGAAGACCTTCGGACAGAACAACGCCTATTAAGGAAAGACCGGCCATGCCCCTGTCGGTACAGCTGCGGGAACGCGAGGATTTCGAGGTGCGCACCCTGCGTGCGCTGGGTGGCGGAGCGCTCGCGGGCCTGCTGGCGGCGGTGGCCGCGCGGGTGCACCTGCACGTGGACCTGGGCTTCTTCGCGGTGGCGGGGGCGGCCCTGGCGGGTGCGCGGGTGGACTGGAAGGTGCGCCTGGGGATGCTGGTGGGCCTGCCGGTGCTGCTCAACATCCCCGACGTGCTGAACGTGCCAACGCCCTGGGCCGAGGCCAGCATGGGAGCAATGGCGGCGGGCCTGGTGGGAGCGCTGGGGACGACGTGGCGGCCGAAGCCGCTGCAGGTGCTGGCCGGAGCTGTAGGCGCGGGGGCGATGGTGCCCCTGGGGCTGTACGTGAAGGCGGTGATGGACGCGCGCGTCTTCGACGGACGCCTGGGAGCGGTGGGCACGGTGCTGGGCCTCGGGGCGGTGGCGCTCTTCTGGAGCGTGGGCACGCTCGCGACGCACCTGTCCGTGCACAGCAACGCGGTGGAGGCACGGGGCTCGGCGCTGGAGAAGCAGCTGTCGGGCGAGGCACGCGGCCTCGTGTCCCGCGCGGTGACGCAGTACCAGCAGTGTCAGAAGGAGGCGGCACGACTGTCCGCAGGCCCCGGGAAGACGGAGCTGATGGGCGTGCTGGAGAAGATGGCGAGCGAGGTCTTCACCCTGGCGCAGACGCACGCGGAGCTAGAGGCGCAGCTCCGAGCGGTGCCGCCGGGGGAGCTGGACGCACAGGTCCAGGAGCTGCGGGCGAAGGCAGCCGCCACGACGGACGCGGTGGCGCGGCGACAGCTCGAGCTCGCGGCCTCGTCCCTGGGCGAGGAGCTGAACCACCTGGACATGCTGGGCCGCAAACGGGAGCGACTGCTGGCGCAGCTGCACGCACAGGTGGCGCTGCTGGAGCGGGCCCGGGTGTCGCTGGTGGGCGTACAGGGAGGAGATGTGGCCTCGAAGGGCGCGCAGGCCGCGCAGCTCGCGCGCAAGCTGGCGGCGCTGGGGCAGGAGGACTCGGGTTCACCGGCTCCGCCCCCACGTCCCGAGTCCACCAAGGTCGTGGGCTGAGTCGTCCGTATTTCAGAATATTTCTGCCCGCAACAGCACGGTGTAATTTTCCGATAAAACGAGAGTCCCTCTCGTCGCTCCCGCTTCGGGGCAGGAAGCCACACCGTGCGCATGACAAGAACCTCCGCCAGTCACACTCTCCGCGACAGTCGCCTGTTAGCGGCCGTCCTTTCCCTCCTGCTGGCGGCCTGTGGTGGCACGCCGCAGGACGAAGTCGGTGAGGACATCCAGGGCACACAGGAAGCCGGGCTCAACGTCCGGTTGCGCCTGGTGGCCGCCAACACCTCCAGCGGCAACTACCAGAGCTACGACCCGGGCCACGGCATCCGCATCTTCCAGGGCCTGGATCCAGACGTGGTGATGATCCAGGAGTTCAACTACGGGGACAACTCGGCGAGCGCCATTCGGGGCTTCGTGGACACCGCGTTCGGCACGAGCTTCTCGTACTACCGCGAGGCCGGCGCGCAGATTCCGAACGGCATCATCAGCCGCTACCCCATCATCGCCGCGGGCGAGTGGGACGACACGCAGGTGAGCAACCGGGACTTCGCGTGGGCGCGCATCGACGTGCCGGGCCCGAAGGACCTCTGGGTCATCAGCGTGCACCTGCTCACCACGAGCAGCACCGTGCGCAACACGGAGGCGACCAACCTGGTCAACTTCATCAAGGCCAACGTCCCGGCGGGCGACTACCTGGCCATCGGCGGTGACTTCAACACCAGCAGCCGCACCGAGTCCTGCTTCACCACCTTCTCCCAGGTGGTGTCCACGGCCAGCCCCTACCCGGCGGATCGCAACGGCAACACCAACACCAACGCGGGCCGCTCCAGCCCGTACGACCACGTCCTCGTGGACAGCGACCTGCGCGCCTACCAGACGGCGGTGGTCATCGGCGCGAGCTCGTTCAGCGCGGGCCTCGTGGCGGACACGCGCGTGTACTCGCCCATCTCGGAGCTCTCCCCGGCGCTGAGCACGGACAGCGGCGCCACCAACATGCAGCACATGGCCATCGTGAAGGACTTCCTCATCCCGTCGGACACCACCACCACGGGCATCACGGTGACCTCGCCCAACGGCGGCGAGAGCTGGGCGGGCGGTAGCACCCACGCCATCACCTGGACGGCCTCGGGCGTGACGAACGTGAAGGTGGAGTACACGCTCAACGGCTCCACCTGGACCACCCTCACCTCCAGCACCTCTGCCTCCACGGGCAGCTACACCTGGACGGTGCCGAGCAGCGCCACCACCACCGCCCGAGTCCGCGTGAGCGATGCCTCCAACTCCGCCACCACCGACACGAGCAACGCGGCCTTCACCATCACCACCTCCGGAGGAGGAGGTACCGCCGCGCAGGTGTTCATCAACGAGGTTCTCGCCAACGAGGCGGGCTCGGACGTGAACGGCGAGTTCATCGAGCTCGTCAACTCGGGAGGCACGACCGCGGACCTCTCCGGCTGGACGGTGTCCGACAGCACGGGCGTGCGCCACACCTTCGCGAGCGGAACCACCCTGGGCGCGGGCGCGGCGATCGTCGTGTTCGGTGCCTCCTCGGGCATTCCCTCGGGCGTGAGCAACGCGGTGGCCTGCTCCACGGGCACACTCGCCCTGGGCAACAGCGGTGACACCGTGACGCTGAAGAACCCGGCGGGGACGACGGTGGATACCACCACCTATACCTCGTCGCTCGCTGGCACGGACGGCGTGTCGATGAACCGCAGCCCGGATGCCACCAGCGGCGGCACCTTCGTGCTGCACACCACGCTCTCGAGCCTGTCGAGCTCACCGGGTAAGCGCGTCAGCGGCTCCGCGTTCTGAGCCGCTGAGCCATGAGGCAGGAGGCCGGTCTCTGCCGAGAACCGAGACCGGCCCCCTCGCAGAGTCTCCTCCGGGCTCGGTTTTCCACAACTTGTCCGACTGTCGGACAGGTTGGAGAAAAGTGCGGCCGGAGGGCAGCGGGGAGGGGCGAAGATGGGCCTCCCTTCGTCTGACCCGGGAGACGACCCATGGAAACGACAGATCCCCGCATCACCCTCGACGTGCGTGGCCCTCTCGCCCTCATCGGCATCAACCGCCCCGAGAAGCGCAACGCCTTCGACCTCGCGATGCTCCGCGCCTTCTCCGCGGCGATGACGAGCGCGGACCGCCACCCCGACGTGCGCTGCATGGTTGTCCTCGCCCAGGGGGACCACTTCTCCGCCGGCCTGGACCTGGCCAACGTGGCACCTGCGCTCTCCAGCGGCCAGTCACTCTACCCGGAAGGCGCCATCGACCCGTGGGCCGTTCATGGCGCGGTGCGAAGCAAGCCGCTCGTCGTCGCGGTGCAGGGCCTGTGTCTCACGCTCTCCATCGAGCTCATCCTCGCGGCGGACATCACCGTCGCCGCGGAGGACGCGCGCTTCGGACAGATTGAAATCAAGCGCGGCATCTTCCCCTTCGGCGGCGCCACCCTGCGCTTCCCCCAGGTGGCCGGCTGGGGCAACGCCATGCGCTGGCTGCTCACTGGCGACGAGTTCGACGCGCGCGAGGCCTACCGCATCGGGCTCGTCCAGGATGTCGTCCCCCCCGGACAGCAGCGCGAGCGCGCCCTGGCCCTCGCGGAGACCGTGGCGAAACAGGCGCCCCTGGGCGTGCAGGCGACACTCGCCTCGGCCCGGCAGACGCTGACCGAAGGCCCCGAGGCCGCCGCGCGGGCCCTGCTGCCCAAGCTGATGGAGCTCTCCACCACGGAGGATGCGCGCGAGGGTGTCCTCTCCTTCGTCGAGCGCCGAGAGGCCCGCTTCACCGGACGTTGAGGGGTGCTCATCGCCGTCAGGTTCTCATCAATGAGGGGCCGGGTGTCCGTTGGAGAGGACACACCCGAGCCAGGGGAACAGGTGTCACTTCGAGGACGCGGACCCACCGTGCAGCGCCCAGGTTGGTTGCTCCCCAGGAGGTGTCATGGGCACCCGGTCCTTGTCTCCAGCTCCATCTCTTCCGAGTCCCCTGACGGTCTCCTCCCCGGACGTGCCGGTCGCGGTCCAGGTCAGGCCGGCCCCAAGAGGGGGCTTCGGCCCGTTCGCTGCCCTCGCGAGCGCGTTCCTCGGCGTGCTGAGGAACCTCGGGATGGCCGTGAAGTGCCTCATGTTCGGGCTCGCGGGGCTCCTCGTGGGGAGATTCGCTCGAGGCGGGCGGAACCTGCGGCGCGCGGTGATGAAGCTCGTGCAGGTGCCCCTGGACGTGCTGCTGGGTCTGGTGGGACGAGTGCTGAGCGGACTGCAGACACCGCTCGGCCTGGAGCCCAAGGGATGCGAGCTCAGCACGAAGCAGCTCGCGGAGCTGCGCAAGGTGTTTGGTGACGGCCTCGACTACGAGCGGGTGCGCCTCAAGGTCGGAAGGCTGGGACTGCTCGGGCTGCCGGGCCGCTCCTTCGTGCTCGGCAATACGCTCTATGTGCCTCGAGACCTTCCCCGGTCGGCTGCCGGTGCGCTCCTGCTCCCCATGCACCTGCTGGTTCGCGGCATGGGACACGTGTGGCAATACCAGACGGGCGGCACGGACCTGGTGTGCGAGACCCTGTGGGCCCGGTGGTTCGGAGACGGCTCCGACTGGCGCACGGCACTAGACGAGGGCCAGAGCTGGCGCGAGCTGGATCCCGAGCAGCAGGCCCGGTTCCTCCAGATGGCTTACGCCCGCTCGGGCTATTTCCTGGCACCGGGCCAGCGGTTCGTCGATGAGGACACCGGCGTGGACTACACGAAGCAGCTCGAGGCCGCGCTCGAGCAGGTCCGCACGAGGCGGGGAGCCCCGTGAGCCACGAGGGAGCCGCCTACTTCGACGTCTTGGGCCGACTCCTGTCCTCGCTCCTGGCGCGCAGCTCGGAGTTCAGGGGCCGCACCGTGCGCAGGCCCGCCGTCGCTGTCAGCCGCGTGATGACCTGTCCGGGCGTGGCCGTGTCCTCCTCCTGCAGGCGCCGGTCGATTCGCTGCTCGATGTCCTCACGCATGCGCCGAGCCTCGACGAGCGCCGCTTCGATGTGCTCGCGCACCTGCACGGAATGCTCGTCCGCGGCAGCGCTGCGATACGGGGCAGTGTCTCGGCGCACCGCGATGCGCCCAGCGGCTCCTCCCGTCGTGCGGCGCCGCCTCACCACCGTCCGCTTTGCCTTCCCCGTTCCTTCCTTCCGCTTGTCCGCCATCCGAGCCTCCTGAAGCACAATCCACCTCCCTCGAAGGTGGGGCGTGCACTCGTGGGCAGGAAGTCCCCCTCCCAGTGCAGTCTCCCTGCGGCCAAGCAGACAATCGTCACGCGCGCCGCCCGCCTCTTCTCACGCGAGGATGCAGTCGAATTTCTCGATGACGGCGCGGATCTCTTCGAGAGAGGCCTCGAGCCGTTCAGCGAGAACGGGGGCGTAGTAGGTCAGTGCCCGGGTCTGAGGCGGATGGGTGTGGAGATCATCCACGATGACGTCACCGACGAGACCCGGCCACTTGACGCTGCGCAGCTCGGGGGCTCGCCCGATGGGATCGAGGATGGTGAAGCAGGGCCACTTGGGAAAGCGAAGGGTGGATGGGTCAGAGCCCATGATGCGACAGGCATCCATCCGGGCCTCGGAGAAGTCGCAGTCCTCGATGGAGCCGTGCTGATACCACGGGTCACTCCCATATTCGGGCCAGTGCCCAAAGTCGCACCCCGTCAGCCGCCCCTTGAAGCGGCAGCCCTTCAGGTAGGCAGATACCCAGCACTGATGGTTCTTCAACTCCTGTTTCACCTCGAAGGTGCAGTCGATGAACCGTGCCTGCTTGATGATGAGGCGACTCGCGGGCACCTTCAGGACGATGGTGCAGTGACGCAGGGTCAGGCCGGTGCTGAGAAAATAGAGCGAGTTCTTGTCGGTCAGCTCCAGCCGCTCGTTTTCAATCTCCTGGTTCTTGAAGATGACGTTCTCGAGCCACGCCATGACCGTCCCACTTAGAAGATGATCATCCGGAAGAACTCGCCCGCCATGCGCCTGCCATGCCGTGCCAGGTTCGATTCGCTGCCGGAGAGAATCTCGTACTTATAGCCGCCTGGCGACAGGTCAACCACATCTACACCCTGGTGATTGAATCGAAGGGGCCCGTCGAACTGTTCTTTCAGCCTGGCATGCACGTAGCGCCCGCGGGCCTCACGCTCCAACAGCCGCGCCAGCCAGTACTCACCCTTCTTCCGAGCCTCACCAATGGCCTGCTTTTCGGCACCAGAGAGCCTGTGGAGTCCCCACTCATTCGCGATCTTGGTAACGGCATCCTGAAGCATATCCCCCACTTTGTCCTCGGAAGGGATATCCGCAGCCGACTTGCCACGTGGCAGGTGCCAGCGTTGGCCGTCGCTGAGTTCCACCTGCCGGTTGCCACCTCGATGACGAATGACAGTTTCGTAAGAGCGGCCCCCGGAGGTCGTTCCCGCCCCCGTGCCCTGCCTCTTCTTGAGCATTACCACGGCCAGGGGACCCCGCGGTGAGGTGGTCACCGTTTCCACAGCCGCCACCGCCTTGACCAGGGCCCCCTCCGTCGCGAACGCCGTCTCCACGACCTCCACGCGCTCCATGACGGCGGCGCCGCCCTGAGCCTCGAACCGAGCTCCCGCGAGGTTGAAGCCCGGAAGCGACTTCACCCGCGAGGCCACCTGTCCCAGCGTGTGCCCGCTGAGTGTGGCCACTGCGAGAATCATGGCCCGCGCCGCGTCCTCACCCAGGAGCTTCCCAAATTCATCCCCCGCCGCGCGCAGCTCTTCAAAGGTGCTGGCGTGGTGCGCCGTGTCGGCCAGGCGGGCCCACCCGTCCATCAGCCCGTACACCGTCTGGAGGCCTAGCCACCCCATGAGGATGAGAGTCAGCGTGGCGGCCAAGGCCTTGGTCGTCGGCTCGGGCACCACCCACATCATGCAGTAGAGCGCCACCGTCCAGACGACCAGGGACACGAGGGCTCGCACGTCCAGCAGCTCGCGCCCCAGGGCCTCGCGCGTCTCATCGAGCACGGTGCCAAAGGCCAATGCCAGAGCAAGCGTGCGCCGATCGTCGGTGCGCAGGTAGTGCCCGTCGTCCAGCAGTCCCAGACAGTCTCCGCCGCCCTGGTGCGCACACCACTTGAGGTACTTCTCCTTCAAGGCTTCATC
Source organism: Archangium minus (assembly GCF_044360475.1). Lineage (NCBI taxonomy): Bacteria > Pseudomonadati > Myxococcota > Myxococcia > Myxococcales > Archangiaceae > Archangium > Archangium minus. The sequence goes on along the minus strand of NZ_CP043494.1, from coordinate 506,073 downwards.
CGCCTCGGGCATGAGGCGAACCGGGCCGTCCTGCTTCTGTGGCACGAGGGTGTAGCCTTCGCCCCGGTACGTCTCCAGGCTCCAGTCACCCGTGCTCGCGACCGTCTCGACGTCCTGTGGCGGCAGCTGCAAAAGACTCAGCAGCTCGCGGGCGGCCTCCTTGGGAGTCCTCCGCGCCAGGCGCACGTCGCGCGAGAGGAGGAGAAAGGCCCGCTGGAACTCGGCCTTGTGGATGGGCACGGGCCGGGTGGCGACGACGCCGGGCGCCATGAAGTCCACGACGTATACGGTGGCGGATTCGAGGCCGAGCTCCGCCGTGACAGCCACATGCGCTTTCGGTGCCGATGGGGGCGTGAGCGAGTTGTCGTGGGAACCCACGAGGAAGCTGCCCCGTGGGGCGCCTGTGGCACACGCAGACTGGAGGAAGAGGACGAGGAGAAACCAGCCGCCCAACAGGGGTCGCAGCCGTGCGCCAGGTGGGCGCGGACCAACAAGACGGGTGGACACAGCACACCTCCGGAAGTGCTACGGGCGAGCGGTGGATGGAACCAAATGCAGTCACATCAGTGGATTGCAGCCATACTGACGAGCGAGAGTTTTCCAAAAGATGTAAGTCAGTTCCCTCGCGCCGAGCATGGGCCATCCCGGTGTAACGTTTGCCCATGCCCCGCCAAACCTCGTTCGTCCTTGTGCTCGCATTCGCAGCCATCACCGGCACCTCTTCCTGCGCACCACCCGACAGCCCTCCGGCTCCCTCGGATCCCCGGTTGTGCAACGGACCGCTCGGCACTCGGGCTCAGCTCACGACGCCCATCGGGGCCACCGAGGGCCCGAGGATCGACGAGCCGCTCGAGTGCAACAAGGGAAGCAACGGCATGGACAAGGGCGCCTATATCCGCATCCATGGACACGGGACGCGCCGGATCGTCATGACAAACGCGGCCGGCAAGCAGACCTGCGTGCCTCCACGCGGGGCAAAGTCAGACGTCTGCCCCGAGGTCCCCGCCCATGAAGTGGCCGAGGAGATCAAGAAACGGCTCCAGGCTCGCGGAATCGTGGTCAACGGCATCGGCGAGGGTGTGTGCGCTCAGCCTCTCGGGGATGATGACGAAGCCTGGGACTACTCGGTCGGCATCACGGACTGGAAGGATGCCGACGCCGCCGTCGCCATCGTCGACGAGGTGCTCCGAACGTGGGGCATCGGCGACTCCTTCGGAATCTCCGTGTGGGGAATGAGCTGTGACTACGTGCTCTACTGAGGACCCACTCAGGTCTCCACGGGCGGAGGCACTCGGCGCGCGGTGAATGCAGCACCCGCGGACGCGGCACTCACGAACACCAGCGCCAGCCACTGCGTCACCGTGAGCTGCTCGCGCAGGAACACCAGGCCAGCGAGCGCCGCGACCGCTGGCTCCAGGCTCATCAGGATGCTGAAGGTGCGGCTTGGCAGGACGCGCAGCGCCATCATCTCCAGCGTGTACGGCACCGCGCTGGAGAGGAGCGCCACGGCCAGGCCCGCTGCGAACAGCGCAGGCGTGAGGCGCACCACGAGTCCCTCCGCAAACGAGAAGGGCAGCACCGTCAGAGCCCCGAACAGCATTCCCGTCGCGACGCTCTGCCCTCCCGGGAACACCCTGGACACACGCCCGCCGAGCACGATGTACGCCGCCCAGCACGCCCCCGCGAAGAGCGCCAGCAGAACCCCCAGGAGATCAAGCGAGCCCACACCCCCGCGCCACGGAGCGATGAGGGCAATGCCCACCGCCGCGAGCACCACCCACAGAAAGTCAGAGGCGCGTCGCGACCCGAACACCGCGAGCGCCAGCGGCCCCACAAACTCCAGCGTAACGGCCAGCCCCAGCGGGATGCGCTCGAGCGCCTTGTAGAAGCTCAGGTTCATCGTGCCGAGCACCACCCCGTACGGGATAACCGCAACCCACTGCGCACGCGTGAGTCGCGCGAACGGCGGACGGAACACCGCGAGCAGCATGAGCGCAGACAGCCCGATGCGCAGACCCGCCGTGCCCGCCGAGCCGAGCACTGGGAACAACTCCTTCGCGAAGGCCGCGCCGCCCTGCACGCTCACGACGGCCAAGAGCACCGCGGGGATGGGAGGCAGGATCAGCGGACGACGGACCGAGGAGGCTTCACTCATGCGCGCACCCTAACCGCCCGGTGACGCCGAATGCAGTCACATCGGTTGATTGCAGCGAGACTGACGAGCACTGGTTCACTGGACGTAGCTCAGCTTAAGCGCGGGCTGTGCGCGCGCTGTCCCGGTGTAGCGTCCGGCCATGCTCCGACAAACCCCCTTCGTCCTCGTCCTCGCCGTCACCACCGTCGCCGGCATGTCTTCCTGCGCATCCGTCAGCAATCGGAGTCCCAACAAGGACCCGCTGTGCGACGGGCCGCTCGGCACTCGGGCACAGCTCACCACCCCCATCGGGGCCGCCCAGGGTCCGAGGATTGATGAGCCGCTCGCATGCACCAAGGGAGGCAGCGGCATGGACCGCGGCGCCTATATCCGCATCCACGGCAACGGAACGCGCCGGCTCGTCATGGAGACCGCAGCCGGCGAGCAGCTCTGTGTGCCTCCACCCCAGGCCGCGCCAGACGTCTGCCCCCAGGTCCCCGCCGATGCGGTGGCCTCGGAGATTTCAAAGCGGCTCCAGGCGCGCGGAATCAACGTCAACGGGATGGGCGCGGGCGTGTGCGCTCAGCCTGTCGGGCAGGACTTCGACACCTGGAACTACTCGGTCGGCATCACGAACTGGAAGGATGCCGATGCCGCCGTCGCCATCGTCGACGAGGTGCTCCGCGAGGGGGGCATCGGCCACCACTTCGGTATTTCCGTGCGGGGAATCGACTGCACCGCTGTCCCCCTCTAACGGCGGCCTGTCCGTCCAGGGCCCGACCCATCTACGAAGCCCTTCGTTGACATCTACGAATCGCTTCGTATATTTCTCCCATCGAAGCTGACGGGAGGGAGAGCGATGAGTGAACCGAAGCTGCCGCGTCCCACGGACGCGGAGCTGGGCATCCTGCAGGTGCTGTGGGAGCGAGGCCCGAGCACGGTACGCGAGGTGCACGAGGCCCTGAACAAGGGCTCCGAAGGCACCGGCTACACCACGGTGCTCAAGCTGATGCAAATCATGACCGACAAGGGGCTCGTGCAGCGCGACGAGTCCCAGCGGGCGCACGTGTACACCGCGCGAGCCACGCAGCAGAAGACACAGCGGCAGCTCGTGACGGACCTGCTGGACCGAGCGTTCGGCGGCTCGCCCGCTCAGCTCGCCATGCAGGCGTTGTCGACGAAGAAGGCCTCGGCGGAGGAGCTCGCCGAGCTGCGCAAGCTGCTGGACACCCTTGAGGAGGAGAAGCCATGAGCGAAGCCGTGTCGCAGTCCCTGGGCTGGGCGTTGCTGCATCTCCTCTGGCAGGGCGCACTCGTGGCGGCGGCGCTGGCTGTAGCGCTGCGCGTGCTCGACCGTCGCGCGGCGTCCGTGCGCTACCTGCTGGCCTGTGGCGCACTGGCGCTGATGCTCGTGCTGCCCGCGCTCACCGGCTGGCAGCACTACACCTCTCTCCAGAAGGCGGAGCCACTCCCCGAGGCTCCCGCTCCGGTGATGACCCACACCCAGGAGGCGATGATCGCTCCCCTCCCCGCGCTGAAGCCGGAGACCCCGCGCGCCTTCGAGCCCACGCCCGTGTGGGAGCGGGCATTGTCGCGGGTGGGCGAGCACATGCACTGGTTGGTGCTCGCATGGGGACTGGGCGTGGCGGTGTCGTCGCTGCGGCTGCTCTCTGGGTGGCTGAAGCTGCGCCGCCTGGTGCGTGAGGCCGAGCCCGCCCCCTCCGAGTGGCAGGAGGCGCTGGAAATGCTGTCCGAGCGCCTGGGCCTGACGCGCTCGGTGCGGCTGCTGCGCTCGGCGGCGCTGGACGTGCCCGCGGCGGTGGGTTGGCTGCGGCCTGTGGTGCTGCTGCCTGTAACGGCACTCACCGGGCTGTCGGCGCGCCAGCTCGAGATGGTGCTGGCTCACGAGCTGGCCCACATCCGCCGCCACGACTTCGTGGTGAACCTGGTGCAGACGCTGGTGGAGACACTCCTCTTCTACCACCCGGCGGTGTGGTGGATGTCGCGCGTCATCCGCGTCGAGCGCGAGCACTGCTGCGACGACATCGCCGTGGGCACGAGCGGCAACGCGGTCTCCTATGCTCGCGCCCTCACCGCGCTGGAGTCCCTGCGCGTGATGCCCCTCGAGTCAGCGAGCCCGGCGATGTCCGCCCTCGGTGGCTCGCTCACGGATCGCGTCCGTCGGCTGGTGGTCGCGCCCGCGGCACGCTGCTCCTCACGGTGGGTGGCGGGCGCCTCGGTCGTCACGCTGATGAGCGGCGCGGCGGTGGCGGCGCCCCTGGCGGCCCTCGTCCTCCCCGAGCATCCCGCGGCCTTGGCCGAGGCTCCCGCGCCCCTGGCGCCCCCGAGCCCTCCGCAGGCGGCCGCAGGCCCCGCCTCCCTCCCTGTTTTCGAGCAGGAGGTGGCCAACCTGGCCCAAGGCGTCGCCGCCACCGTGGTGCCGAGCGTCCTGTCCGCGCTCTCCGCCCAGGGCCCGGTGATGATGCGGGAGCTCCTCGCCCAGGCTCCCGCGCCCGCTCCGGTTCCGGTTCCCGTGCCGAAGCCGGTGAGCGCCGGCAAGCAGGACTCCGCCGACAAGGACGAGGACAACACCCGTGTGGGCGACAAGCCGCTCTCGGTGGATCAGCTCGTCGCGCTCAAGGTGGCCCGTGTCACCCCGGAGCGCGTGAAGGAGCTGGAGTCGCTCGGCTACGAGCCCACGGTGGAGAACCTGGTGCAGTTCGGCCACGCCCAGGTGACGCCCGAGTTCGCCAAGGAGATGACGGGCCTGCTGGGCCGCAAGCCCACCGCCGACGAGCTGGTGCAGATGCGGCACCTCGGCGTGACGACCGAGCGCGTAAAGGCACTCGAGGCGGCCGGGTACGGCAAGCTCTCCGCGGATGAGCTCACGCAGGCGGCGGCGCTCGGCGTGGATGAGCGCTTCATCAACGAGCTGAAGGGTGCCGGCTACGACAAGCTGCCCTTCGACGACCTCATCGAGCTGCGCGCCCTCGGGGTGAATGGCACGTTCGTCCAGGGGCTGAAGGCCGCGGGCTACGACAAGCTCCCGGCGGACGAGCTGGTGCAGTTCAAGGCGCTCGGCGTGACTCCGGAGTACCTCCGCTCGCTGCGCGAGGCCGGGCTGGACAAGCTCCCCGCGGATGACGTGGTGCAGCTGCGCGCGCTCGGCGTGAGCGCGGACTTCATCCGCAAGCTGCGCGATGAGGGACTGGACAAGCTCTCCGTCGATGAGCTCGTCCGTCTGCGTAGCAGTGGCGTGGACGCGGACTTCATCCGCGAGCTGCGCAAGAAGCAGTAACCCGCCGTTCCCCTCCCCTCACCTTCCACGGGCCCACGGCCGCGCTTCCCGCGCGCGCCGCCGGGCCCCCTTTTGCCCGAAGCAACCCGAAGTGCCTCGTCAGGAGCCTGAACCATGCGAATCCCCAGGAATCCCTTTCCTCTCTTCGCCGCCGTGCTGCTGTGGACCCTCTCCGCGCTGGCCGCCTCGCCAAACACCGGCACGTGGACGGCCACGGCGCGCGAGGACACGCTGAATCTGAGCTTCCGCTTCGAGGAGCGCAGCCAGATGGGCATCACCGTTCCTCGCTCCGCCTTCCAGGGGTTGAACACCGCGGACGGCGCGAACACGAAGTTCCAGCTCGTGCGCGAGGCGGGCACGCTGAACTTCGAGGGCCGCTTCTCCGGCGGCGAGGGCGCGGGCCACTATCAGTTCGCCCCCAATGCCGCGTACCTCCAGGAGATGGCGAAGCTCGGGTACACGGAGATTTCTCTGCTCGAGCAGTTTCAGTTCGCCATCTTCGACGTGGGGCCGGCCCGGGTGAAGGCGTTGGCGGAGCTCGGCTATACGAAGCTGTCAGACGACCAGTTGCTCCAGGTGGCCATCTTCCAGGTGACGCCCGAGCACATCCGCGCGATGAGGGCGGCCGGCTACGACAAGCTCACGATGGACGAGCTCGTCGCCTCGCGCATCCACGGAGTGACGCCCGAGCACATCCGCGAGCTCGCCGGGTTGGGCTACCGCAAGCTGTCCTTCGACGAGCTGCTGTCCACGCGCATCCACCGCATCACCCCTCAGTTCATCAGCGAGGCGAAGGGCCTGGGCCTGGGCGAGCTCTCCCTGGAAGACCTGATGACGATGCGCATCCACCGCGTCACCCCCGAGTACGTCCGGGAAATCCGGGAGGCCGGCTACCCGGACGTCACGCTGAAGCAGCTCGTGGAGATGCGCATCCACGCAATCGACGCGGACTACGTTCGTTCTCTCTCTAGGAATAAGAATACGCGCGGGAAGTAATAGCGGTTCGACGCACCGGAGGGGGTCTCTCACATGCCGCGGGAATGGACGCTGATCACGGGAGTCGTGTGGGCGGGGATCGCGTCGGCGGCCGTCGAGGGACCGGGCCGCAACCAGTTCCTCCACGCAGCGCGGACAAACGGGCCGGTGGTGGTGGACGGCCGGCTGGACGAGGACACGTGGGCAAAGGCCCCCGTCTTCGATGGCTTCGTGCAGCGCTTCCCGGACGCGGGAAAGGCCCCCAGCGAGCGCACCGAGCTGCGCGTCCTCCACGATGACCGCAACCTCTACGTCGCCATCACCAGCCACGACTCCGAGCCCGCGCTCCTCAACCGCAACCTGGGGCGCCGGGACAGCGATCCGTACTCGGACCGGGTGAAGGTGCTGGTGGATCCAACGCATGATCACCGCACGGCCTACGTCTTCACGGTGAACGCGGGAGGGGTGCAGTCGGACGGCCTGTACTACGACGATCGCAACTACACCACGGACTGGGACGGGGTGTGGGACGCGGCGGTGGGCAGTACCGACAAGGGCTGGGTGGCGGAGCTCGCCATTCCCCTGTCGCTGCTGCGCTTCCCCGAGGCGCCCGTGCAGACGTGGGGCTTCTCGGTGCGGCGGGACATCGCGCGCCGCAACGAGGAGCTGGAGACGGTGCTCAACCCGCGCACCAGCAACGCGGTGGTGTCGCGCCTGGGGCACCTGACGGGCCTGGAGAACCTGAGGCCCCAGCGAGCGGTGGAGCTGGTGCCGTACCTGGCGGCGCGCACGCTGGCCCGGCCGCAGTTCTCCGACGCGGCGCGACCCTGGCCGCGACTGATGGATCCGTCGATGGACCTGGGGTTGGACTTCCGCATGGCCCTCACCAGCAACCTGGCACTGACGGGCACGCTCAACCCGGACTTCGGCCAGGTAGAGGCGGACGAGCTCATCCTCAACCTGTCCACCTTCGAGACCTTCTTCCCGGAGAAACGCACCTTCTTCACGCAGGGAATGGAGCTGTTCAACCAGGTGGGCGGGGAAGGGATGCCGCAGACACTCTTCTACTCGCGGCGCATCGGGCTGGGGACGCCCATCCTCGGGGCGGCGAAGCTGACAGGCACGGTGGCCGAGGGCGTGGAGGTGGGCCTGCTGGACGCGGTCGTCACCGGCCCCTGGCAACGGGACGCGGACGAGGCGCGGCCGGACCGGAACGTGAGCCTGTACCTGACACGTCCGCTGCACCTGGGCCCCAACGACGCGCTGCCCACGGAGCCGGAGGTGCCCATGAACTACCTGGCGGCGGTGGTGCGCGGGAAGGTGGGCGCGAGCTCACGCGTGGGGGGCATGGTGACGATGGCCACGCCCCTCGTCGGTGGCTGCTCGCGGGAGGACGCGGCGCTCGACGAGGACAAGCAACCGGCGCCGTGCCTGGCCCGGGGCGGAAACGCCGCGGCGGTGGACTTCGACCTGAAGACGGCGGACGGGAAGTACGGGTTGATGGGGCAGCTGGACGGCTCGCAGGTGGTGGGAGGCCTGCCCGAGCGCACCCTGCGGGATGGCACCGTGCTGCGCCGGGGGGACACGGGCTTCGGCGGCTACGTGCGAGCGGGGAAGTACGGCGGCGAGGGCTTCCGCTGGGACGTGGGCTACGACTTCACCTCGCCCCGGCTGGACCTCAACCCCAGCGGCTTCCTGCGCACGCAGAACGAGCACGCGCCACGCGCCGCGCTGCGCTACCAGCGCCCCAATGGCCTGGGGCCGCTGAAGTCCTACTCCGCCAACCTCTCCGGAGGCACGCGGTGGACGACGGATGGACGAGGCCTCGATCGGGGAAGTTGGATCAACTTCAACACGGTCGCGCAGCTGCCGAGCTTCGACTACGTCGGACTGGAGACGGGTGCGAACCTCGGCGGTTGGAATGTGCGCGAGTTGGAGGGCTCGGGCGTTCCGCTGGAGAACGAGAACATGGCCTTCCTGGCGCTCATCGTGGAGAGCAATGAGAACCGGCCGGTGTCAGCGGGAGGCTACGTGTTGGCGGCGCGCCACTTCCAGGCGGGCCCGGTGGCGCCGTCCTGGGGGTGGACAGCGGACCTGTATGGGACGGTGCGGCCCCACCCGGCGCTGGAGACGCGACTGGAGCTGCTCCTGGATCGCACCACCACCGCGCCGCGCTTCATCGAGGACCTGGGTGACAACCGCTTCCTACTGAGCCCGCTGCTGTCGGACACGCTGTCGCTGACGCTGCGGCAGCAGTGGGTGGTGACCCCAAGGCTGACGCTCCAGGCCTACGCGCAGCTCTTCACGGCCTATGGCACCTACGGCACGTATTACGAGGGCATGTCCGACGTGAGGCACTCGCCCATCCGCTTCGCCAGCCTGGTACCGGTGGAACACGAGAACACAGACGACTTCCACGACGTGGGGCTGAACCTGAACGTGGTGCTGCGCTGGGAGTACCGGCTGGGCTCGACGCTGTACGTGGTGTACACGCATGGGCAGCAGCGCCTGCCAGTAGCGGACGGCGTGCGGCCTCCGCGCACGCTGATGCCCCACGGACTGCTGGCGGGCGCCGCCCAGGACGCGCTGATGTTGAAGTGGTCCTGGTACTGGGGCGCATGAACCCGGCTGGACGAAGGGCAGGCAGCGCGGCGCGTCGGGTTGCGAGTGTGAAAACTTTTGGTGAACAGACGCGTCATGTCACGGCGTCGTCACATGACCTGCCTAGGTTGGCATGAGTGCGGCGTGGTCCACCTCGCAACCGATGAGCGCGTCAACCATGGCACCTTCGACCTCTCAGTCCGTCCTCGCCGCCATCGACGTGGGAACCAATGCCGTCCGCCTGGAGCTGGCCCGGCCTGTCGATGGCGCTCTGGAGAGATTGCACAAGGAGCGTGACCCGATCCGCCCGGGAGAAGGCGTCTTCACCAGCGGGAGGATGCCGCGGGAGACGGCGGACCGACTGGTGTCCACGTTGCGGCGCTACGCGGTGCTGTGCCAACGGCACGAGGCTCGGGTGCGAGCGGTGGCCACCAGCGCCATGCGGGATGCCAAGAACCAGGCGGAAGTCATCCAGCGAGTCCACAACGAGACGGGGCTGCACCTGGAGGTCGTGAGCGGCGAGGAGGAGGCGCGCCTCATCTGCCTGGGCGTGCTGCACCGTACGCCGGCGCGGACGCGCTCGCTGCTGGTGGACATGGGCGGAGGCTCTACGGAGGTGGCCGTCGCCACCGGGGAGCGACCCGAGGAGCTGTGGAGCCTGCCGTTGGGCGCGGTGCGGCTGACGGAGCTCTTCGAGACCTCCGGAACAGTGTCGCCCGAGCGGCTGCGACTGATGCGCGGCTACGTGGAGGAGGCGCTGCGCGAGGAGCTCCCCAAGAACATCCCCCAGCTGCCCCGGTTGGCGCTGGGCTCCTCTGGCACCATCAAGGCCGTGGTGGGCTTCGCGGCCAGCCGGGGCGGCTCGCACGCGTCCGTGAACCAGCTTACGCGCGCGGTGGAGCTGCTGGCGGTGATGACGCCGGAAGAACGGCACGAGCACTTCGAGCCCCGGCGCGCGGACATCATCGTCGCGGGCGCCACCCTCCTCGAGTGCGTGCTCCGACACCTGGGCGTGGAGAGCGTCATCGCCGTCAAGCAGGGCCTGCGCAAGGGCATCCTCGTGGACCTGCTCTACCGACAGGACGCAGCGAACGACGCCACCCCGCTGACGGGCGCGGTGCTGGCCACGAACCAGCGCCTCGCCTTCAACGAGAAGCACGCGCGTTGATGCACGCGTGAGGCCCCACGGCCTCAGCTCCACCGGCCTCCGGCAGCACTCTTCGCGGACTTGTCCAACAGTTGGACAAGTTGCTGAAGAGCGAGCCCGGAGGGTGCCTGCGCTCGACTGAGTCCTGGCAGGCTGGCACGACATGAGACGGGGAATGGCGCGAACCGCGGGGTGCATCTGCATCCTGGCCCTGGTGCTCCAGGCCTGTGCAACGACGGGAGCAATGGACGCCCTCGACTCCGAGGAGGACGTTCCCGCGAGCGCGGAAAGGGAGGACCTGCGTCCACAGTGGGAGTCACGCAACGCGGAGGCGGACACAGAAGCGCGCCAGGCTGAGGCCTCGGCGGCCCTGTCGAGCATGCGCGGAGTGCTCGGCCAGGTTGAGGAAGCAGGGGTTGAGCTGACCTTCCGCTTCTGGGCGCAGAACGGAGCCCTGACGCTGCTCTCCTGGAAGCGCGGAGCCGGAGAGGCAGACCTCACCAAGAAGGTGGACTCGTTCATCCCGGGTTTCGAGGGCCACCTGCCCACCTACGTGGGGCCGCGTGCCGGAGAGGTGGTCCTCACCTTGCGCCAGGAGCGGCGGGGTTGGGCTCTGCTGTCCTTCACCACCGCGGAGGGCCCCAAGCCACTGGAAGCCAGAACGTTGCCCGTGCGGGGTATGGGTGTAACGGCAGACACCCTCGCCCAGGCGCATGCCGTGGCCTCCCAGCTGACCAGAGGCCTGCGAGTCCCCGTGGGAGGCCGTGCGACTCTGTTGGCGGATGTCTCGTTGGATGACGACCGAGTCCTCAGCGCGACGACTGTTCGCTATGAGTCCCGGGGCGGCCCGCCTGTCCGAGAGCCCTCGCCAGGTCTGGTCGAGCAGATTGCCCAGGCACTCCTGCCATTCACCCACGGCATCGGACCGCGCACGGTGCGGCTGAGCCTGGAGGCGGAGCATCACCGGACGGAGCGTCATGCGCGCTGGCGCGTGAGGGAGGCCGGGACACTGCGCGCGGACCCGCGAGCCCCACCCGACCTCATCGCCGAGCACTACGCGCTCTACGAGCGCATCCTTCGCGAGTGGAGAGAGGAGACAAGGGACGCCTTCATCCAGGCGGGGCTCTCCAGCACGGAGTTCCTCGCCACCTGGTTCGTCAGCAGCCTCGCGATGCGAGGTGGACTCGCGCTCTTCGAGGCGGTGGCACCCAGACTCGCCCCCATCCTGGCTCGCGGGGGCTCGGAGGCCGTGGCCTGGTTCCGCTCCTTCCTCGCCCGGGTACGCCCGGCGGAGCGGGAGCAGTTCCATCGCCTATGGACGAAGGCCCAGACACAGGGACTGTCGGCAGCGGAGATGGCGCAGTTGCGCAAGCTCATGGCCCGCTTCGAGAAGCTCCTCGACACGAAGCTTGACCGAGGTGTGAGCAAGGATCTCAGGAGGATGGCGCAAAATGACTTCTACGAGAAGCTCCATACCGACCTGGCGAAGCTCCTGCTGGATGAACGTGGGAAATACTACCCCGTACATCATCGTATTCCCCTCGAATACGCTCATCTCTTCGAGCGGTTGAATATCAATGCACGGGAGAATCTTTGGGGGGTGCACGATCTCGTGCACACGAAGATCAACAAGGTCTGGACGTCGTTCCGGCGAGCGAAGAGCAAAGCCACCTCGGAGGACGTGCGAAAAGTGGCGACCCTCGTTGACCGGCACTTTGGCCGCTGGCTCAACCAACGATATGAGGCGGGTCGCTCCGCATCAGAGCTCGCCAGAGCCGAGGCGGACGCCCTCGAAGAAGTAAATGTTCTGGTAGACCTCCTCCTGAAATGAGCACGACCATGAACGCGGAGATTCCACTACCTGGGCTCGACCGGCTGATAGAGGTGTACCGGAAGCACGGGCTGCCCATGAAAATCTGGCCACCGGGACGCACGCCCCCCCTAGCTGGAGAACTCGTGGCCGGACACCCCTTCGACCCCGTACTCGCAGCCGTCTACAGGCGTCTTGGCAGGGCAGATTTTGGAGAGAAGCTCCTGAGAGAACTCGACCTCGACCAGGTCGATGACCAGTTGAACGGAGTCGTACTAAGGACAGAGGGACTACGCGACAAGGAAGAACCCTTCCACTCCTCCGTGATCTTCGCGTCTGTCCCTGAGCTCGCCTATTACTACGCCGTGGTGCCAAGGTTGGCCGATGAGCGGGGCCGCCAACCCGTCATCTATATCGATGCGTACATGGACAGGTACGTCCTGCCCATTGCCTCGGATGTGGATCGCTTCTTAGACACCTTCTCGCGCTACATCGAAATACTGGTGAAGAGCGATGACTATTTGTTGGATGGGATACGGGAAATTGAATTTCCCGAGAGTGCCCCCGAGCTCATCGCCCAGGACCGGCGACTGGTCGAGATGATCGTCGCCGGGCGCTTCGACTCCATCATGAACCTCGGGGACGAGTACCAGGACTGGCTCGCCCGGGTGAAGTCGGCCTGAGACGCAAGTTCCTCACTCCAACGAGGGCCCCGTGTCCCCGGGCATCAACGCCTGCCGCGCGAGCGACACCGGCAGCCCGAGTTGCAGGAACCGGTCATGGAAGTCGCGCAGCGAGAATGTCTGTCCGCGCGCCTCCAGGTAGCGCTTGTAGTCCTCGCGCAGCTTCAGAATCTGCATCCGCCCCAGCGCGTAATAGAGGTACGTCGGGTTGAACGTGCCGCGCTGCACCTCGCGCAACGCCGGGAAGGGCTCGAAGTAGGCAATCTCCGCGTAGCGCTTCGCCGCTCCCTCCACCGACTCGCCGAAGGCGTGCATCGACAGGCCCGCGTGCCACCGCGCGTGCCGCTGCAGCGCTCGCCGCAACTGTCCCAGCCTCACCGCCGGGTCTCCCCCGCCGAAGCCCTCGTCCACCATCATCTGCTCCACGTAGTGCGCCCAGCCCTCCACCAGCGACGCGGGCGTGAACACCTTGCGCACCTCCGTGGGAATCCGGGCCTCGTACAGCAACTGCACGAAGTGTCCCGGCATCGCCTCGTGCACCGTGATGCCCAGCAGCCCCGCGTGGTTGAAGTACGTCAGGTGCTGCGCCTTCTGCTCCTCCGTCCACCCCGGCTCCACGTTGGTGATGTTGTAGAAGGCCTCCGTCGCCCGCGTCTCGAACGGCCCCGGCGTGTCCATCGACGCGAAGCCCATCCGCGCATACGGCGGCGTCTCGCGCACCGTCGGCAGCCGCTCCGACGGCAGCGTCATCAGCCCCTTCTCCAACACGAACCGCTGGCACGCCTCCAGTTGCTTGCGTGCCGTGGGAATGAGCTCCTCCGCCGTCGGGTGGTCGTGCACCAGCGCGTCCATCACCGCCACCGGTGACTTCTTCGCGTCCACCCGTGCCGCCTCCGACGCCACCTTCGCCTGGTACTCGCGGATGGCTCGCTCGTTGATGTCCCGGAGCTGCTCGGCCGTCAGCGACACGTGCTCCTCCAGCGCCAGCTTCCGCTCGAAGAGCGCCCGCCCCAGCCGGAAGTCCCCGTTCGCCTTCGGCAACAGCTCCTGCTCCTGCCACCGCGCGAAGCCCTCCACCTCAGCCGTGGCCTTCGCCAGCGCGCTCGAGAACTCCTGCCGCAGCGCCGCGTCCACCCGCTCCAGCCCCTGCGCCTCCAGCGCCTTCGGCAGGTCCGTGCGCAGAAAGCCCACCGTGCCCCGCGTGTCGCGCAGGCCCTGCTCGGCCCATGGCTTCGGCACATCCCGCAGGTTCGCCTTCGCCGCGGCCACCACCTCGGGAAGCTGTGCCATCCGCGCCATCAGGCTGCGCATCCGCTCCTCCACCGGAGCGAACTCCCGCTGCGACAGTGACGAGAGGCCACTCGCGAGGGTGGAGTTGTAGAGCATTGGGTCGCGCTGCCAGCCCCGCTCCTCCTCCAGCTCCAGCAGCTCCGCGCGGATGGCGTTCTCCAGGATGCGCACGTCGAACACCGCGTCCCCGGTCAGCCCCGCCCGGTCCAGCCGCTCCAGCCGCGCGAGCCAGCCGTGCAGCTCTCCGGCCCGGCGCTGGAAGGCTCCAGCCGACATGTCCGGCAGCCGCGCGTCGTAAGCGTGCAGGCCCAGGTTCGTCGCGCGCACCGGATGGGCGGCGTAGTACCAGTCGAGGTACTCGCGGGCGAAGCGGTTGTACTCGGCATCGGCGGGAGTGGCGGCCATGGCGGACGTGGCGGCGGCTGGCCCGGCTCCCGTGCGAGGGGCACACGCGAACGCCAGGAGCAGGGCGGCACAGCAGAGGGGAGTGCGAAGAATCACGGGGTCTCGGACGAAAGGTGGAGCCCCCAGTGTCCCCCCGCCACCCGGCACTCGCAACCCGGGCAGCCGGGCGGGCGTGCCTTGGGAGCCACAGTGCATACCCGTGGCCCCATGGCGTCCAAGCCCGTGAATGCCATCTTCAACATCCAATCTCCAGCACCCGTGCACACGGAACGTGCGGGTTGGGTCCTCCTGGGCTATGGGTCCCTCCTGCATGCCAGTCCGGGCTCCGAGAAACCCTTCGAGGCCCGCTCGCTGGAGGAGGTAGCGAGTCATGTCTGAACAGCTCCCCAACAAGAAGAAGCGCTGGCCCTATGTCCTGGGCGGCATCGTCCTGCTCCTGGTCGTCGTGGTCGCCGTTGCCCTGTGGCGGCTCGACGCCTTCCTGCTCCAGCGCGCCCGCCTCGAGGCCACGAAGTTCTCGCAGACGCTCGGCCGGCCCGTGGAGATTGGCGACATCAGCACGCAGCTCGTCCCCCACGTGGGCGTCGAGGTGGAGAACGTGGTGGTGGGCGCCGCCGAGGGTGAGCAGGTGCCACTGGCGGAGCTGAAGCGGCTGGACGTGTCCGTGGCGCTCTGGCCCGCGCTGACCTCGCGCGGCCAGGACATCCAGGTGAAGAACGCCGAGGTCTCCGGGCTCACCGTCAACGTCGTCCGGCTGCCAGACGGCACCACCAACGTCTCGCGGCTGATGGAGAAGCTCGACCCGCAGCAGCCCCCGGAGGAGCAGCCCCCCGCCGAGGAGCAGCCGACGGACCTGTCCGCGGTGCGTGTGGACCGGGCGGCGCTCACCGACGCCACCATCCGCCTCATCGACCGGAGCGAGGCGCAGGCGCGCGAGCTGGCCATCTCCGACCTCGACGTGGAGGTGAAGGACCTGCGCGCGGGCAAGCCGCTGGAGGTGCTGCTCCACGCCGCGGTGCTGGCGCAGAAGCAGAACTTCCACATCACGCTGAAGACGACGCCTCTGCCGCCCACGCTCATCCCGGT
The DNA here is from genome assembly GCF_044360475.1 of Archangium minus. Lineage (NCBI taxonomy): Bacteria > Pseudomonadati > Myxococcota > Myxococcia > Myxococcales > Archangiaceae > Archangium > Archangium minus. The sequence goes on along the minus strand of NZ_CP043494.1, from coordinate 490,645 downwards.
GCCCGAGCGCGTGGTGATCAAGTCCGAGCCCATCGACCTGTCGCCGCTGGGGCCCTTCCTCGGTCCGGACGTGGGGCTGCAGGCGGGCACGCTGAGCGCGGACTGGACGGCGGAGCTGGGCGCGGCGGTGCCCGGTGGCAACGGGCCCACGAAGCTCCAGGGCGGCCTGCGCGCGCAGGGTCTGCGCTTCGCCGGGGCGGAGGGTGGCAAGGCGCTCGACATGCTGCTGGACACCGACGTGACGGGCGACATGAAGACGGGAGACCTGTCGCTGGGCAAGCTGCTGATGGAGCTCGGCCCGGCACGGCTCACCGGTAAGGGGCAGGTGAAGGGGCTGCTCACCGAGAAGCCCGCGGTGCAGGACTTCGAGCTGGTGGGCCAGAACCTCGACCCGGCGCTGCTGGCCGAGTACTACCCGCCCCTGCGCAAGCAGCTCGCCAACCAGATCGCAGGCCCCATCGGCCTGGTGGTGAAGGGCGGTGGCACGCAGGAGGCCCAGGCACTCACGGCGGAGATGGACCTGACGCCGGTGCGGCTGCGCATCCCCGAGCAGCTCTCCAAGGAGGCGGGCACGCCCATGCAGCTGACGGCTCGGCTCACGGGCGCCGCGGCCAGCGGGGGCGCGCTGCGCTTCGACGCGAAGGCGAACCTGGCGGGCGTGGACATGCGGCCGGGGCTGCTGCTGGACAAGCGGCCGGGACAGACCTTCACGGTGGACACGGCGGGCACGTACCAGCCGGCCAGTGGCAAGGCACCGCTGAAGGTGGACCTGAGCCGGCTGAACGTGGCGCTGCTCGAGTCCACGCTGTCGGGCAAGGCCTCCGTGGCGCTGGCGGGCGAGGGCGCGAAGCAGACGACGACGTTCTCCCTGGCGCTCAAGAGCCCGCGGCTCGATGCGGACGAGCTGCTGATGACAGACGAGGAGATCGCCGCCGTGGCCGGTCCCGCGGGCGCGCCGAAGGAGGGCGAGGAGGCGCCCGAGGATCCCAAGCGCTTCAACGGCATGCGGGGAGACATGCTCTTCGAGATTGGCGCGCTGCGGATGAGCGGGATGGAGCTGTCCAACATGGTGGCCGAGCTGAAGATGGTGGACGACCTCATCACGGTGGAGCGCTTCACCACGGGCGTGTACGGCGGCACGGTGTCGGCGGGAGGGAGCTCGGTGCGGCTGGGGCCTCCGGCGGCGCAGCGACCCTTCGAGCTGAAGGCGGAGGTGCGGGGCATGAACGTGGCGCAGGCGCTGTCCGACCGGGTGCCGCGCAAGGTGCTGGATGGGAAGTTCGACGGCCAGATGAACCTGTCGGGCGTGGGCTACGAGATGGAGAGCCTGAAGGAGCGGCTCGTCGGGGCCATCGACGGCAACCTGCTGGGCGGGGCGTTCGTCGGCCTGGATATCCCGGCGGCGGTGTCTGGTCCCCTGGTGAAGGCGCTGCCGTTCGCGGGCAAGGCGCTGAACAGTGAGGGCGTGACGCAGCTGGCGGAGCAACTGCCGTTCGGGGTGACCATCAAGAACGGCGTGGCGCAGCTCTCCAAGCCCATCACCTGGACGCGGCCGGAGGCGGCGATGAGCTTCGACGGAGGCATCCGGCTGGACGGAACGCTGGACCTGGCGGGGACGGTGAACCTCGGGCCGCCGCTGGTGCAGAAGCTGACGCTGGGCCGGGCGACGCCGAGCGAGCCCATCCCCGTGGCGCTGAAGCTGACGGGCAAGGCGTGGAGCCCGGAGGTGACGGGGCTGGACGTGAAGCCGGCGGCGGTGGCGATCGCGAAGATGGCGGCGGCGGGCGCGGCGACGGAGCTGCTGGGAGACAAGGGCAAGGAGGTGGGGAAGATCATCACCGGCGGCACGGACGCGGCGAAGCAGGCGGCCCAGGCCGAGGTGGAGAAGCGCAAGCAAGAGGCGGCGGAGAAGGCGAAGCAGGAAGCGGAGGCCGCGCGCAAGAAGGCGGAGGAGGAGGCGAAGAAGCGCCTCAAGGGCATCTTCGGACGCTAATCCCCCTCTCCCGCTGGGAGAGGGCCGGGGTGAGGGTATCCGCCCCCGTCCTCTCCCCGAGAGCCCGCGTCACGAAACCACGGAGGACTCGCGGGGGCCATGAGCCCTCGGAGCCACGGACCCGCGCTGCCGGGACACGAACTGCCGGAGGACCTCGGTCTTCGGCGCGGTGCGAACGAACACATCCAGGGGCGCGTCGCGCAGCAGGCCCACGTTGAGCACGTGCTTGCAGTAGCCCCAGTGCCCCGTCTCCCAATACGGGATGCGCTCGTTGTAGACGCCGCGTGCCCACTCGCCGGGGCGAAGTCGGAACAACTCCTCGTGGCGCTCGCCCCGAGACGAACCGCTCCACTCGAGCCGTCCGGGCGTCCCCATCTGGCCATGGTCGAGCAGCACCCGAGCGCCCTCCGCCGAGCGCTCGATGTGAAAGGCCTCCACCTCGACGAAAGCTCTGCTGCGCACCTGCGTCCACTCCCGGGGGAGGAAGCGCCGCTGCTCGGAGAAGTACACCTGGTGGAGCAGGAAGGCCGAGTCCTCGGCGCCGCTCCAGGCGTCTGGGAGCACCCATGCGGCGGGCGTGGCGTTGCGCCGCTGCGCACCCGGGCGTCCACGGGATTCCGTTGTCCACTCGGTCGTGAGCAGTTGGATGAACAGCCCGGAGACTCGCGTGCCCGAGCGGGGAGTGCGTCTGCTTCGGTGCCGGACCATGGTGTGGATTCCAGACGGGGCGTGTACCCGGAATGGACGAGAGGCCCCCTGCCCTCGAGCTTCCCCGGGGATCACCCACCCGGCCCTCCGCTCTAGGGATCAGATAATCCGCAACCCGCGCAATACCGGCAATCCCCCCAGGTCCTGTCCTGGACGAAGTGGGCGCTCAGCGTTGGAGAACCAACACTGCATCCGCCAGGAGCAGGACGCTGCCGAGGAGCTTGGGCGAGCAGGCTCAGTGGCGCGTGACACCCGGGGCGGGAGCCAACGCGCGGGGGCCAAGCCGGTCCCTGTCATGCGGCGCGAGCAGGTCGATGCAAGGCCCCATCGGCACAATGCGCGAGGGGTTCACCGTGTCCTGGCTCCAGTAGTAGTGCACCTTGATGTGGTCGATGTTGGTCGTCTCGGCGAAACCAGGCGTCTGGTACAGGTCGAGCAGGTAGTTCCACAGGTTGGGGAAGTCCTGCAGCCGCGCCAGGTTGCACTTGAAGTGCGAGTAGTAGACGAGGTCGAAGCGCACGAGCGTCGTGTAGAAGCAGATGTCCGCCTCGGTAAGCACGTCGCCGCACAGGTAGCGCTGCCGGTCCAGCACCTGCTCCCAGTGCGCCAGCGCGGTGAACAGCTCACGGCACGCCAACTCGTACGCACCCTGGCTCGTGGCGAAGCCCGCCTTGTACACGCCGTTGTTCACCGGCTCGTAGAGCGCGTCGATCGTCTCATCCACCTGCTCGCGCAGTTCCTCGGGCCACAGCGTCACCGGGTGCTCGGCGAAGGCGTCGAACTCGGTGTCCAACATCCGCAGCAGCTCGCGCGACTCGTTGTTGACGAGCGTCCGCTCGCGCGTGTCCCACAGCACCGGCACCGTCACCCGTCCCGTGTAGTGCGGCTCCGCCATGAGGTAGAGATCCCTCAGGTAGCGCGCACCGTTGAGCGTGTCCTCGTCCGAGCGCGGATAACACCCGAAGCCCCACCCGTTGCGCCCCATGCGTGGGTCCACCACGGTGACGCCCACTGCCTTCTCCAGCCCCTTGAGCTTGCGGATGATGAGCGTGCGCGACGCCCACGGGCAGGCATAGGAGACATAGAGATGGTAGCGGCCCGCCTCCGCCGGGAAGCGCCCTTCCCCGCTCGCGGTCACCCTGTCATGAAAGCGCGTTCGCGGACGCACGAAGCGTCCGGCCTCGTCCGGGGCGTACCAGTCCGTACGCCACTCTCCGTCCACCAGCATTCCCACGAGAGCTCACCTCCGATGGGTGAACACTCCGCATGCCGCGCTCGGAGGACAACCTCCTGGGCTTGCGGAAGGACTGGAGCGAGCCCGCTCGTCCCCTCACCGGGGGCCCGGCACCTCCCTCCAGGGCAGTGTCCATTCGACTTGGTCCTTTTTTGCTCCCCTTGGCTCCCTGCCGAGCGGCTCCAGAGGATCCGCAGTGCTACTCGGTGGAGCGTTGAGCCCGCTCCAACTCCCTGTCCCAGGTGGCCAACTGCACGGCCACCGAATATTTTTCGGCGCTGGAGACATCCTCGAACGACTCCGGCGGAAGCGCGCGAATGCGCTCGCGCAGGAAGTTCGGGTCGCTGAGCACCTCGGGGTGCTTCAAATCGTTGTCCCCCTCCACGAGGACAGGAATCACCCGGAGCAATGCCTCCAGGCTCTCTTCCCGAGTCGCACGAGCCATGCGCTCCACGGTGAGGGCCAGGTGCTCGCGGACCGAAGCGGGGCCTCCGGGGCACCAGGCCTCCAGCGTCTTGCGCCAGAGGTCCTCCATGAGTTCTTCCAACGTGTACTTCTTGCCAAACCAGAAGGCATAGCGAGGACCCTGGAGCACGTCCCAGAAGCGCAGTAGCGAGACGAGCCGGTTCGCCATGCGCGCAGCGCTCCACGGCGGCGGCGGCGACACGGTATGGTAGAGCGCCCCCCAAGGCGTGTTCAGGCAGAAGGACTCGAAGGCTCCCGCCATACGCTGGCGCTCCTCCTTCTGGACGCCTTCGTCCAAGTGGGTGAAGACCTCGGCGAGCAGGTGCACCCGCCAGCGCGGGTGGGCCCAGTCGAAATCCTCGGCCCCCGAGTGCATCACCAACACCTCGCCAGGCGGCACCGGCCGCATCTGCCGGGGCATGGGGAAGGCTCCGGTCTTGAGGTACTCCCGGGCCCACCAGCGGCCTTCGGCTCTCGCCTTGCGGAGGATGGCGGCGGTGGTGTCATAGAGCCATGCGGGAAACTCGAGCACCGGGGTCTGTTCCGGGGTCATGGCCTTTCGCCCTACTACAGCGGCCGGATGCTCCTCAAGCGCTCGTCACGTCGCGTACTCCGAGGGCGGCGGACGCCTGCCACCCATTCAACGGCAGTCCCCCGGCAGGTAGACCTGGCCCTGGAATCCCGCGGGGCGTTCGCCTCCTTCGTAGGCGGCCCGGATCGCCTGCTCGGCCAGCTCACCGCGCTGTTCTATCTCTTCCACGGGTAACGCCTCTGCCTTCTGGACCATCCGCTCCTTCCAGGTCGCATTGGGTTTCTTGCGCCGGTAGCTCCAGCGGTACAGCGTCACTCCGGGCTCGGGCGTGCGCCAGGACAACTGCCAGAGTGCTCCCCCGTTCTCGAATTCGAGGAGGAGGGAGCCCTCGAACCCAGTGCCTCCCACGAGTTTCTTGTCAGGGTCGACAGCCGCATTGAGGGCCGCCAGGTAGCGCCTCGCCTGTTCTCTCCCCTCGTCGCGTGACTCCTCTTCGTCTGGCTTCACTTCGAACAGCACGAGGAGGCGGGTATCGGTGATGTCTGGGCGCAAGAGCCTCACGAACTTCGGAAGACGCTCGGGGTCCCCAAGCTTCCCCTCCCTCACGATTCTGGAGAGGTTGGCCGGGTCGAGGAAGACGCGGTTGGAGGGATGCTGCACGCGGTACTCTCTGCCGATGGCTATATGTGCGGCCTTGCCAAGAAAGGCGCCCCAGGGTTCCCGGGAGTCCGGTTTGCGGCCTGGAAGCGTGAAGGAGGGCGGCTCCGCACGAGCGCCGAGGGCCGCCACGAGCACCAGGAGAAAAACCGCCAGCTTCCAGGTGCTCCGCGTTCTGGTTCCATGCGCTCTCCTGGCCAACATGCTCCTCCCGGCGCGGTGTGAGGTTGAGGAGGGAACCATGAGGGACTGGCCCGGAAAAGGTGTCAGATGTGTCAGGAGGGGAGGGCGGGCCGGAAGTGCACCGGCGCGGAGGTATCAGAGGATTCCAGCCGGAAGCGTGCTTCCGGGCTTTCCGGCTGGACCTCTCCCGGTGTTCGGGAGTTCAGTCTCCGGCTCCCCTCACACCAGGAGCCGTTCCCGATGAAGAACAGTCCCCTGCTGTTGATGTTGGCGGCGCTCCACCTCTGCGGCACCCCCGCCCTGGCTCGGACCGGAATGTCCACCGCCGAGTCAGCCGGCCTCGAAGGCACCGCGAGCGCCGGGCTGGCCGCGACGCAGTGCAACCCGCTCGTTCCGCTGAGCACCCGGGGCCGGTACGTCGTCGACCGTTGCGGAGAGCGCTTCAAGCTGAAGGCATTCAACTGGTTCGGCGCGAGTGATCTGCTCGAGGTGGTGGGCGGCCTGGACCAGCAGACGCTGTCGGACCTCGTCACCGGAATGAAGGCGCTGGGCTTCAACACCGTCCGCCTGCCGTTCTCCAACGACATGCTGCACCCGGACGACAACAAGCCCGCGGCGCAGCGGTGTCTGGAGAAGCACGGCGTCACGTGCATCAGCACCGTGAAGAATCCGGAGTTGGTGAACAAGACGGCGCTCGAGGTCTACGACGCCGTCGTAGCGGAGCTGACGCGGCAGGGGCTGGTGGTCATCCTGAACAACCACACGACGAAGTCCATGTGGTGCTGCGGCTGGGATGGCAATGGCTTCTGGGACAGCAGCCAGTCCTTGCAGCGGTGGCAGGACGACTGGGTGATGATGGCCGGGCGCTACAAGGACAACAAGTGGGTGGTGGGAGCCGACCTGCGCAACGAGGTGCGCCCGGACGGACTGGACAGTCCCAACTGGGGTTGGCGCAACCAGCACGACTGGCACATGGCGGCCCAGACGATGGGCAACCTGCTGTTGCGGACGAACCCAGACCTGCTCATCGTCGTCGAGGCGGTCAACTGGTGGGGGCTCCTGGACGGAGAGCGCCCGCACCTGAAGCCCGTGAGGCACAGGCCCATCGCCCTGCTGCGCGGAGACAAGCTCGTCTACGCCGTGCACAACTATGGTTACACCGGGCCGAAGCAGTCCGGAGGCGCGCTGGGCAGCGGCCCGAAGTACAGCGACATGGACAAGCCGACTCTCTACGGCACGCTGGACCAGGAGTGGGGCTTCGTGCTCGCGGCGGATCAGGCGTACACCGCGCCGGTCTGGATGAGCGAGTTCGGCATTGGCTACAACGAGCAGGCGGCCAACTCCCGAGCGTGGTTCAGCAACCTCGCGGACTATCTGATCGACAAGGACGTCGACTGGGCCTACTGGGCCATCAACGCGGCGAAGCTGCAGAGCTCGGTGCAGGGCGAGGAGGAGACATACGGCCTGTTGAGCTATCCGGACTGGAGCGGCGTGCGGAGCGGCGACTGGCGTCTCGGGACGGGTCCCCTGGGCCGGCTGCTCGGAGCGGAGGGGCGGACGGGCGCCGTGGATGCGACCCGCTTCCTGCCGATGACCGTGCTCCTGAAGGACGGGAGCTCCTCCTACTACGTGGACAACAACTCGCTGGATTTCGACTGGCACTCGGGCAAGGCGAAGCTCAGCTGTCCGAGGGGCTTGCGCATGGTGGGGGTGAGCGCGAGCTTCTCCATCCTCTGCACCAACGCGGGAGCCGTTCCCGCGCAGCAGGGCACGGAGAGCTACCAGACGGTCACCCAGGAGGTCTCACCGCTGCGTTACCCGGGTGACTGGGCCCACCAGAGCATCAAGTTCGAGTGCCCGGTGGGCTCCTACGCGGTGGGCATCTCCACGGCGAACCCGTTCGGACTGGAGTTGGCGGGCCTGCTCTGCGAGCAGAACACCGGTGGAATCCCTCTCAACAACAGGTCGGCGAAGAACTTCTGGGGAGGAGACCAGCGGGCATCGTTCTCGGGAGGCGACTGGAGCGTGAGCCAGTACAAGGGGCAGTGCGCCGACAACCAATACATCATCGGGGTGGCACATCGCCGGAGCGGACTCGCGGACCACCCGTCGGTGGTGCTCTGCTCCAACTGAGGGCGCGCAGGGCCTCGAGAGCGTGAGAGCCAACACGGTGATGGACCAAGGAGGGAGCATCACCTGCATGTCTCGGAGAAGCCCGAGGGCCCACCGGCGTAGCCGAGCACCCGGGCACTGAGCCTCAAGGGGTGGAGCGCCCGCCAATCTCCGGGAAGCGCTCGTAGGCCCGTTTAAGCGCGTCCAGGTGGGCGGGGTTGTCCAGGTCGAGCGGCGCATCGGTGAGCCGGACAACCCACCCGCCCGTCGCGGTACGCCGTGAGCGCGAGAGAAGTTCCGCGTCACGGACCGGGTCCGGAAAGCCGATGGCTCGTGCGGCTGCTTCCGACCAATAATTCAACCACCCGAGGTAATAAGGAATCTCCGGCGCGCGGATATGCTCAAAGAGCTTGAGGGCGGGCAGACCCCGAGGCGGAGACGGCGGCCCTTCCAGCGTGGGAGCTGTTTGATTTGCGATGTCCAAAGCAGCACGGTCCGGCGTCGCATGCCCCCACAGCGCACGCGCGCCCTCTGCCATGGCGTCAAGCACATCTGCCGCCGCTGCGAGGCCAACAGCATCCAGCGGCAGCTTTGCGTGGACATCGAGCAGCGGCTGACTGCCCGGGGCGTGGCGGGCGGATGTTTGTACCCCATAAACCGTCACGGGGAAGCTCTCATCGCCGTTGCACACAAGAGGGAATGCCCCGTCCTTGGTCCCCTCGATGAGCCATGTATCGCGCTGCGGCAATGCGATGAGGCGCCCATCTTCGGAAACCCCCCACTCCATGCGCAAACCAGGGAGCGCCCGTTCCATCCCCTGGACAATAGCGAGCGTGCGACCGTCGTTGCCGACCAGTGCAGGAGCGTAAACGATAATGCCGAGTTTCTTTCGCGTAGTCATCGTTTGCATCCAGTGACGACGATTTTAAGGAGCCGCTCCTCTCGCAGCAGCGCGGCCTTATGCTCCTCGGTGCTGACCCCAACGACGAAGTCATATCCGCAGTCTCGCGCAGCGTCGCGCTGCTTGCGCAATTGCTTTATTTCCTTTGCAATCTCCCGTTCCTGGATAAAATCAGGGTACGTGTCAAATTGATGGGTTTTGATTTCCCACAGCAAACGCACGCCGACTTGCAGTGCATCGAAGCTCACACCGCCCACGAGCACATCCATTCCGGGATAACGGTTAGGCGGAAACTTATCGGCGCACTTGTTATGCGCGTCATCCTCGCCCGCGTGCGGCACTGGGATGGGTTCGCACCTGCTGCGCTCTCGATCCGAGGTGTCGGTTGTCCCCACGGGAGGGAGATCCGGCCCTTTTGGCTCCGGCTTGAGCCTTTTTTTTCGGCGAGGGTTTCTGCGGGGCGGGAGCTGTTTCAGGCACGGGCTTCGCTTCTGGCAAGGGCCTTATCTCGGGGTGACCCATATCCAGCGCATACGCATCCAACGCTTCTTTGATGGCGAAGCCCACCACCACCACGCCCGCGACGATCACCGCTCCCACGGCGATCTCCGGGGCCGCGAGGACACAGACCCCGAGCCCCACGGCCGCAGCGCCAACAGAGGCCACCGCGCATCGTCCCGTGATGTCGTGAAACTCGATCCGGTCATGGTCGAGGGCATCAAAGCACCGCTCCGCCAGCACGGGCCAGGGCTCGGAAGCCTCTTGGACGGCGCACCGCCCCCCGTCCGTCCACGGCAGCGTCGCCGCTCGCTGGAGGTTGGCGAACCTTGGGTCTCGGGCCGCTGGCTCTCTCGGGCTGGGCGCTGACGTAGCGCAGGCTGCGACAAAGAGCAGAAGTGCGAAGCACGTTCGGCAACGCATGGTTGCGTCCTCCAATCAATTCAAGACCAGTTGGGTCCTGTCGGGGCTGTTTTGGAGTATGCCAACGCGCCCCGCATCCCGGGTAGGTGGACAGGTCCTCCCCCTCGACCGTTCATTCTGGTTCGAGGGCGGCTTGCGGAAGGACTGGAGCGAGCCTGCTCGTCCCCTCACCTGGGGCCCGGCATTTCTCTCCAGGGCAGCGTCACCGTGAAGGTGGCTCCCCGCCCCGGTGCGCTCTCTACCTGGATGGAGCCCCCCAGGGCCGTGACAATCTCCCGGGTAATCCACAGCCCCATCCCCAAGCCTCCGTAGTGCCGGTCGCTCACCGCACGCTCGAAGCGCTCGAAGATGCGCTCTTGGAGGGCGGGGTCGATGCCGATGCCCTCGTCTCGCACCTGGAGGAGGACCTGCGTCCCGGAGACGCGCAGTGCCACCTCCACGGGGTAGCCCGCGCCGTACTTGAGCGCATTGGACAGAAGATTGCTCAGCACCTGCTCCAGGCGCAGGCGATCCCACCGGGACACCACGGGCCCGGGCACCTGGAGACGCAGCTCACAGCCAACCCGCTCGGCTTCAGGTCGGATGCGCTCCACCACTTCCCGGACGAGCTCGGCCAGGTCCACATCCTCCAGGTGCAGCACCAGCCGGCCCGAGGTGATGCGGGACACGTCGAGCAGTTCGTCCACCAGCACGCTCAGACGGCCCACTCCCCGCTCCATCCCCGTCAGCCGTGACACGAGCCGCTCGGACCAGGCCGCCTCCCGGCGCGCGCAGAGGTACTCGGTGCATCAGGCGGCGGACTACTACACAGGTGCACTCCCCGCGATGAGGGATGGTTCGTCGAGAGTTCACCTGAATCCACTACGCTCGAAGTACACCTACCCTGGAAGAGAAGGTCGAGGCATGTCCACCCGGCCCCCCACGTCCGGCATACCGCTGCTGCTCATTCTCCTGTTGCAGGCCGGATGCGCCACGGGAGGTCCGGTGGTGAGCACGCTGGGCCCCACCCGTGCTCCGGTCCAGTACGCACAATCCACGGACTCCGCGACGGCCGGCTGCCTGCGCAACCCCGCCTGCTACAAGACCCTGCCGGGCGAAGAGGCGATCATCCCTTGGGTGTCACGCGCCGTAGACGCCGCTCACGCCGCTACCACCATGTCGGTGATGCTGGAGGGCGCGGATATCAAGGTCGTCGAGCAGGTGTTGACCGACTGCGCCCAGAAAGCCAATGAGAAGGTCAACAAGGAGGATAAGGAACTCCAGGGTCGGGAGCCCACCAGGGAGCAATGCAGGAAGGTGGTGAGTATGGAGGGCGGGAAGGAAGTGACGCGCGCCATGGAACTCGGAGTCAGGAAGCACGAGGTTGCCCTCGAGTGCGCGCGGAAGGCATTCGCGGAACGCTTCACGCAGAACGTCAGGGTGGAGCCCACCTACCAGAAAGACTCCAGTTCGGGGCTGTGGCGATGGGTTGACCCCAAGCAAGTGGAGGAGTGGCTGCAACTCGGGTTGACCAGCATGCTTTGGGGTGCACTGGTGCCCGATGTCGTGATTCACGTGTCGGGAAATCCGAACCAGGTTCAGCGCATCTACGACCTGAAGTTTCCTTGCCCGCGCAACAACAGGCCTTCGTGGCGGCAATCCACTGAGGGCCAGCCTCATTATCCAAATGATCAAGGTACGATGTACAAAGAGGCACTTCTTGATGGAAAGCTCGATGCCAGCTTTGTCACGCCCAAGGGGGTTCAGTGATGAATGAGCACTATCCGCGTGTTCGCCTCTACTCGGTCATCAGCGGTGAACAACGTTCCCTGTACATCCGGGAGAGCGTGAGCCTCACCTTCTACATGAAGCGCCCCCACCAGGAGATCGTCCAGGAGGTGATGCGCTGCCTGGAGGTGTACCTCCGTGCCATCGGGCCCCAGGTGCTCGGTTGGTATGCCGACCCGTACAGTGGAGACTGGGAGGAACTCGATGACAAGGGCTGGGCGTACATTCGGCGATTGATGCTCGAGGAACCCGTCGCCCAAATCTGGCTGAGTGAGTCCCCCAGTGAGACCACGGGGTATGAGTTTCTCTACAGGGGCCGGCTGCTCAAGAAGAATGTGACAAGCGCACTGTCCTTCATCCTCCCCACGGAATACCTGGAAGCGCACGGACCGGGACACGTGCGGGAACTGGCGCTGGAGCTGGCGGCGAAGTTGCCCCTCTCCTCCGGACATGGGGGCTTGTGCTTCAACTACCCGGAGAGCGTCGTCGGCACGACCGATGCCATTCGTGACATGTCCTTCCGTCATCCTGGCCTGGACATCCCAGGCTTTCATTTCGACTCGTTCTCCATCGGCACCCGGGTGAAGGGGGTGCATTGGCTGAACTTCCTGGGCCAGCCCGTGTTGGGCGAGCTCGGGGGCGCCGCGGGCCTGCGCGCGCGCCTGCGCTCGCCCGGCACCACCGTGCAGGAGCTCGATGGCGAGCGGGCCGTGGTGACGCTGGGGACATGGCCGGAGGCGGGTGACACGGAGCAGGGCCGCACGTTGCCCGAGTACCGCGAGCTGGCACACGTGCTGGAACCCTGGCTGTACATGGACCGTGGCAACTGGGGTGGCTTCTCCGACGAAGACATGCGCCGGTGGGAGCGCCGCTTCCTCGACTGACGCCTCATCTGGACCAGACGAGCTCGATGGCCTCGAAGGGCTCGGCGCGGACCCGTTGCTCTCCGGCGAAGGCATCGACCAGGAGCCAGTGGTTCTCTTTGAGCCGGAACACATCGAGAAGGACTGGAGCGAGCCCGATCGTCCCCTCTCCGTGAACAGGGAAGCGGGCGAGGTCAGGCCTCCGCGCCCGGCATCTCCCTCCCGGGCAGCGCCACCGTGAAGGTGGCTCCCTTCCCCGGTGCGCTCTCTACCTGGATGGAGCCCCCCAGGGCCGTGACAATCTCCCGGGTAATCCACAGCCCCATCCCCAAGCCTCCGTAGTGCCGGTCGCTCACCGCACGCTCGAAGCGCTCGAAGATGCGCTCTTGGAGGGCGGGGTCGATGCCGATGCCCTCGTCTCGCACCTGGAGGAGGACCTGCGTCCCGGAGACGCGCAGTGCCACCTCCACGGGGTAGCCCGCGCCGTACTTGAGCGCATTGGACAGAAGATTGCTCAGCACCTGCTCCAGGCGCAGGCGATCCCACCGGGACACCACGGGCCCGGGCACCTGGAGACGCAGCTCACAGCCAACCCGCTCGGCTTCAGGCCGGATGCGCTCCACCACTTCCCGGACGAGCTCGGCCAGGTCCACATCCTCCAGGTGCAGCACCAGCCGGCCCGAGGTGATGCGGGACACGTCGAGCAGTTCGTCCACCAGCACGCTCAGGCGACTCACCCCTCGATCCATCCCCGTCAGGTGTGACACGAGCCGCTCGGACCAGGCCGCCTCCCGGCGCGCGCAATTCAGCAGTACCTGCGCGTTGAGCTTCAGCGAGGTGACGGGCGTGCGCAGCTCGTGCGCAGCCACCTGGAGGAACCCCTCGCGCAGCTCAATGGCCTTCTGCGCCTCGCGGTAGAGCAGCGCGTTGTCCACCGCGAGCGCCGCCCGGCGCGCGAGCTCCTCGGCCAGCCGCAGCTCCTCCTGCCCGTACCGCAAGCCGGACTCAGCACGTACGAGCGTGACCGACCCCAGCACCCGCCCGCGCGCGCGCAGCGGTACGATGAGCAAGGAGCGCAGCCCCAGCTCGCGCAGGTAGCGCAGGTGCTCCGCGTCCTTCGCATAAAGGACAAGCGCCTCGTCGGTGAGCTCCTCCACCAGCAGCGGCACTCCGGTGCGCAGCACCTGGTGGGGACCGGACTCTTCCTCCTGTCCTTGGGGATAGCGCTGGTGCATCTCATTGCCCAGCCGCACCTTCTCCGGCTCCCTGTGGACGGTGATGAGCCGACGCAACTGCCCCTGCTCCTCCATGTCCACCGAGCACCAGTCGGCGAGCACGGGCACGGACAGGGTGGCCACGCGCCGCAAGGTGTCCTCGTAGTCGAGCGAGGCGGCCAGCGTCTCGCTCGCCTGGGCGAGGAAGCGCAGGTTGTCCTCCAGACGCCGGCGCTCGGTGACGTCCATCACCGTGCCAATGAGGCGCACGGCCTGGCCCCGCGCGTCGAAGAAGGACCGGCCCTGTGACGCAATCCACCGCTCCACGCCATCGCGGAATCTCCGGATGCGGAACTCGTCACGGAACTCCCCGCTACCACCGAGCACGAACGCCTGCTGGACCTTGTCGTCCACCCGCGGCCGGTCCTCCGGGTGGATGGCGGAGGCGAACGTGGCGTAATCCACCTCCGCCTCCGCTGGCAGCCCGAAGAGGGCCTTGCACCGCGTGTCCCAGCGCAGCGCGCCCGCGACGGGGTCCAGGTCCCAGGTTCCCAGTGCGGCCGAGTCCAACGCGAGCCGCAGGTGGGTCTCGCTCTCCCGCAGCGCATGGGTCTGCCGGCGCAAGGTCTCGGAGAGCATCTCCGCGCGATGGCCCGCCTCCGCCGCCTCGAGCAGTCGCCGCTCGCGCTGCTCCCGCTCGCTGCGCACCCGCTCGCCGTAGTGGACGAAGAAGGTCCCCAGCCGGGGCTCCTCTCGGAGCAGAGGGCCCAGGTGCTCCCGGGCGCGCGGGTCCTCCTCGAACGACAGCTCCGGGTGGGCCTCCACCCACAAATGACACGACTTCACGTAGGCGAGGAACAGGGTCAGGTGCGCGTAGAGCACGGGGCCGAGTAACCGTCGCACCCGCTCCCGGCACCGCTCCACCTGCGTCTGTTGGACGAAGAGGAAGACGCAGCAGCGGAACAGGTCCTCCTCCAGCGCCGAGCCGGGCTCAGGCCAGGTGCCAGAGGCCTCTCCCAGGGTCTCCATACGGGCGAGCGTCTCATCGATGGCCCCGTGCGCGGGCGGAAGGGCCTCGAGCAGCTCCAGCACCTCCGAGCCCTTCATGCCCAGGGGCCTCAGCGCACAGGAGTGGCACACCAGGCAGTAGGGTGCCTCGCAGTAACGCGACAGGTAGGCGAAGAGCTTCTCGCGGAAGAGGACAGGGAGAGGACTTTCCACGTAGGCCTGGAGCGTCTGCTGCCACAGGTTCTCCAGCACCTGAGGGTCGCTCTCAGCGGGCGCGTAGAAGGGGGGGAAAAACCCGAAGCGTGTCTCGATTTCCTTCCGGATTTCCCGTGAAGTGCGCATCCGTGAACCGCGGTGAACAGTGGCCTGAAAGCTTCATCGTGTAACAAAGCGAATCTCCAAGGCATCTAGAACAACTCGCCCGCCTGGAGCGCCTCCAGGAGTCCCGGGGTGTACATTTTCGTCTCCCGTGCTTGCAGCCCTCCGAGGGGAGCGCTCATATCGGTGCCTCGACGACATGATGATGCGATCGGGTCTCGTGACAGCCTGTCTCTTGCTGGCGGTCCTTCTGGCGAGCCCCGCCGCTGGGCAGGAGCCGCGCGCCCTGGAGCGCATCCAGAGCTCCGGAGTGCTGCGCGTGGCCATCGACGCCACCTACCCGCCCATGGAGTACCTGGAGAACGGCCAGCCCGTGGGCTTCGACGTCGACCTCGCCCGAGAGCTGGCGCGCCGGCTCGGCGTCACCGCACAGTTCATCGTCATGGACTGGGACGGCATCCTCGCCGGGCTCACCTCCGGCCGCTACGACATCATCCTGTCGTCGATGAACATCACCCCCGAGCGCCAGCAGCAGGTCGACTTCGTCGAGTACGCGCGCATGTCCCAGGTGTTCGTCACCACCCGAGGCCAGAGCGTCCGCACCGAGGAGGAGCTCGCGGGCAAGCGCGTGGCGGTGCAGACCAACACCACCTCGCAGCGGTGGGTGGAGCAGCGCGCGGCGCGAGGCATCGCCATCCGGGAGCTCCAGGCCTTCCCGGGTGCCATCGAGTGCTTCACCGCGCTGAAGTCGGGCCAGGCCGACGTCATCGTCATCGACGAGCCCGTGGGCCTGTTCTTCTCCCGGCGGGATGACACCTTCGTCGTCACCGGACGGGCGCTCGAGGCGGAGCCCATTGGCATCGCCATCAACAAGCAGGACGCGGACCTGACCGCCGCCATCGCTCGGGCCTTCGAGGACATCCGGCGCAGTGGGGAGCTGAAGCGACTCTCGGACCACTGGTTCGGGGGGGAGCTCGGACAGGCCCAGAAGCCCCAGGGGTTCTGGACGTTCTCCCGCGAGGTGGTGCTGCCCCGGATGCTCCAGGGCATGGGGGTGACGCTTCAGCTCACGCTTGGGTCCGGAGTGCTCGGCCTCGCCCTGGGGTTGCTTGTGTCGCTGGCGCGCATCTCCCGCCGCTCGGCGCTCCGAGGCGTGGCCACGGCCTACATCACCCTGTTCCGAGGGACACCGCTGCTGCTGCAACTCCTCTTCATCTTCTTCGCGCTGCCGTTGATGGTGGGCGTCCGGCTCGGGCCCATGGCCGCGGGGCTCACCGCGCTGTCGTTCAACGCCGCGGCCTACATCGCGGAGATCTTCCGGGCCGCCATCGAGTCCATCGACAAGGGACAGATGGAGGCAGCACGGGCGCTGGGAATGAGCCACGAGCTGGCCATGCGCCGGGTCATCCTGCCGCAGACGTTCCGCCGCCTCATCCCGCCGCTCGTCAATGAGATGGCGGCGCTCTCGAAGGACACCTCGCTGGTCATGGTCATCGCCCTGCCCGAGCTGCTCTACGAGACGCGGCAGCTCGCGGGGACGTACCTGCGCCCGGAGGTGTATGCCTGGGCGGCGATTGGCTACCTCCTCATCGTCGTGGCGCTGTCGGCGCTGGCCCAGCGGCTGGAGCGTCGGCTGGAGGCGCGAGGCACATGAGCGGTCCCATCATCCGCGTGGAGGGGCTGCGCAAGTCCTTCGGCGAGCGCGAAGTGCTCCGGGGCATCGACCTGGAGGTGGCCGCTGGCGAGGTCGTCGTCGTCATCGGGCCGAGCGGCTGTGGCAAGTCCACGCTGCTGCGCTGCCTCAACCACCTGGAATCGCCCACGCAGGGACGCATCTGGCTGCGCGGCGAGCTGCTGGGACTCAGGGAGAAGGATGGACGGCTCGTGCCCCGCCCCGAGGCCGAGGTGGATCGCCAGCGGACCCACATCGGCATGGTCTTCCAGCGCTTCAACCTGTTCCCCCACATGACAGCCCTGGGCAACATCATCGAAGCGCCCATGCGAGTGAAGGGCCTGTCGCGTGCCCAGGCGGAGGAGCGGGGCCTGCGGCTGCTGGAGCGCGTGGGGCTGCTCGACAGGAAGGACGAGTATCCGGCGCGGCTCTCGGGAGGCCAGCAGCAGCGGGTGGCCATCGCCCGGGCGCTCGCCATGGAGCCGGAGGTGATGCTCTTCGATGAGGCCACCTCCGCGCTGGATCCCGAGCTGGCCGACGAGGTGCTCCAGGTGATGCAGGACCTGGCGCGCGAGGGCATGACCATGCTGGTGGTCACCCATGAGATGGGGTTCGCGCGAGAGGTGGCCCACCGGGTGATCATCATGGACGCGGGCGTCGTCCTGGAGCAGGGCCCGCCCTCGGTCATCTTCACCCGGCCCACGCAGCCCCGCACCCGGGAGTTCCTCCGCAAGGTCCTGCACGTGCGGCCAGACGACGCGGGATGATCATCCGTACGGCAGGGTGCGCTCACACTCCGTCAGCAGCGCCCGGGCCTCCTGGAGGTCGAGGAACTCCCCCTCCCCCTCGAACCGGCCACACACCCGCGCCAGCATCCGCCGCGCCGCCTCCGGCCGTCCCCTGTCCCGCAGCAGCCGGCACAGGCTCACCGTCGCGCGCAGCTCATACAGGCCAGCCCCCTGCTCACGCGCGACCGCGATGGCGCGCACGAAGCTGGCACTCGCCTCCTCTTCCCGCCCCAGCCGCCTCAGGGCCTCGCCCCGGAGTTGGTGCAACCAGGCCTCGATGATGACCTGCCCCGTCTTCGCGATCTGGGCCAGCGCTTCATCGAGCGCCGCCAACGCCTCCCGGGCCTGCCCCAGCTCCAGGGAGCATGTCGCGCTCACCGCCAGTCCAAAGGGAATCCCGTCACGATTGCCGCGCGCGCGCCAGGACTCGAGGACGCCCCGCACAAACGCGAGTCCTTCCCGTGGCCGCCCCAACTCGGCCAGGGCATGACCTAGAAGGATCGTCTCCCAGGAAGGCCACTGCACGAAGGTGCTGTACTGGCTCGCGAATCCGATGAGCTGATCCGCCAGCGCCAGGGCTTCCCGTGCCTCCCGGCGAATCATGCAGGCAATCGTCACATAGACCTGCACGAAGACCAGGGGGTGGGGATGAGCAATGCGACCGGCCTGCTCCAGCGCCTCCCGCGCCCACCGCCGCGACTCCTCCACGTGGCCCATCACCGCGTGCACCATGGCTCCCGAGGCCAGCGCCATCGAGCGGGGAGCGCCCCCTTGCTGTAAAGGCAACGCCCCGTGCTCCTCGAGCGTGACGTCCGCGCAACCCAGGACACGTTCCAGCTCTCGTACAGCCTCCTGAGGCCGTCCCCGGAAGAAGAGGATGAGCGCGCGCATCCAGAGCCCCTGGCCCCACAGCCCTGGCTGCCCCTGGCGCTGCCCCAAGTCCATGAGCCGCTCCGACACCTCCAAGACCCGGTGGTACTCGGAGCGCGACAGGTAATAGGCCAAGAGACTCCAGAGGGTCAGGCCGCTCCGCGGCAACGCGTCACCCATCTGGAGAATGAGCTCCCAGATGCGGGTGAACATCCCCTCCACCTCGGGCGCGTCGAAGCCATGCACCTGCAGCATCGCGAAGCCCTGGGCCATGCGAATCCTGAGCTCAGCCTGAAGGCGAGGAAGGGCCCCCTCCAGGAGGGGCAACAGCTCCAGGGCCCGGTTCAGATGACCCACCGCCTCGACGAGGTCCAGACGCGCGAGGGCAAGCTGACCGGCCCGCTCCCAATAACCGATGGCCCGCGCCGCATCCCCTGCTTCCGTGAGCTGGTGCGCGAGGGCCTCGGGCCGCTTGTCCACCACCTGGGGGAAGTGTTCCTCCAGCACTCGGGCGACGTGCTGATGCTGGCGTCGCCGCGCACTCCGGGACAGGGACTGGTACGCCGCCTCCTGGAGGAGTGCGTGCCGGAACTGGTACGCGCGCTCGTCCGCTCCCACCTGCTCCTGCAGGAGCCCCGCCTCCAACAACCCGGAGAGCTCTCGCCGCAGCAGGGCTTCCTCCCCCTTCGACACCGCCGCGAGCAGGGCGTACGAAAAGTCGCGTCCCAGCACCGCGCACAGCTGCGCCAGGGCCTTCTGCCGCGAAGGCAGCATGTCCAGCCGGGCCAGCAACAGCTCGTGCAGGGTGATCGGGATGGATGCCGCCCCGCCCTCCAGCACCATGCGCGTCATCTCCTCAATAAAGAGCGGGACCCCATCCGTCCTCTCCACCAGCGACTGGACCGTCTCCTCTGGCAGCTCGCGCGCCCGGGCCACCTCCCGCACCAGCTCCTCGGCGGCTCCGGCCGACAGCCGCTCCAACTCGAGCCGGTGGAACCCAGGACGCTGGGCCCAGGCCGGCTGGAACTCCGGACGCGCGCTGAGCACGACGAGGACCCCCGCGCTCTCGACCCGCTCCACGATGGAACCCAGCAGCGCCAGGAGCGAGGAGTCCGCCCAGTGCAGATCCTCGATGACCAGGAGCTTCGGTGGGTCCTCACAAGGACAGCGCAGCAGGAGGGTGACCAGGGATTCAAAGGTCTTCTCCCTGCGCGGCTCGGGCGTGAGCTGGAGCACCGGTGAGTCCTTGGGAATGGGCAAGGCCAGCAGCAGCGCCAGCAGGTGCGCCTCCTCCTGAGGCATGCGCAGCCTCCGCAGATGCGCCTCCAGCTTCTCGAGACGCGACGAAGCAGGCTCCTCCGGCCGGATGCCCACCGCCAGCTGAAGCAGCTCGACGATGGGATGCAGGGCATGGGTGCTGAACCGGGACCAGCACTGCACCCGAATCAGAGAGGACGACTCCGCCGCCCGCTCACACAGCGCCTCAATGAGACGCGACTTGCCAATGCCCGCCTCGCCGCTCACCAGAACGACGGAGCCCTGTCCCCGCAGCGACCGTTGCCAGTGCTCCAGGAGCCACCCCAGCTCCCGCTCTCGTCCCACCAGCGGCGAGAGGCTCCTGGCCACACGCGCCCGCTCGAACCGAGAGGCTCCCTCCCGCTCTCCCACCACCTGGTGGAGCTCCATGCGCACGCTTCCCGAGAGCCCCTCGAAGGCCTGGAAACCGAGCGGCTCGGAGAGAAACGCACCACGCACCAGCGTCCAGGTGCTGTCGCTGACAACGACCCCATCAGGCCCAGCCCGCCGCGCGAGCCACGCGGCCACGTTTGGGGCATCTCCCTGGAGCCGCGCGCCCACCGCCATCAGCTCCGTGTGGACACCGCTGCGCACGAGCAAGCCGGAGAGGGACAGGTGCGGCAACCGGCGCTGGAGCATGCCCCGCAGCTCCCCGGTGAGTTGAAGCGCCGCGCGCACCGCTCGCTCTGAGTCGTCCTCTGAGGCTTGAGTCCAACCGAAGCTCGCGAGCACCTCTCCGCCCATGAACAAGGCCACGGAGCCGCCGTGCCGCTCGATGAGCTCCACGCAGGCCTCGTGGAAGGCCAGCTCCAGCTCGCCCACGTCCTCGGCGTCGAGCCGCGCTCCGCCTTCTGCGAATCCCCCGAGCTGGCAGGACACCAGCGTCACTTGCCGCCGCTGGGGCTCGACGGTGGCGTCCCGCCCCGGGCGTCCGGCGCTGAAGAGCCGCCCGCGCAGCTCCCGCAGCTCCTCCCGCAACTCCAGCGCCGAGGCAAAACGCCGCGCGGGCTCCTTGGCCAACGCGGTGGCCAGCAGCACCTCCACCTGCCGCGGCACCTCCGGGTGGCGCACGCGCACCAGCGGCGCCGGCTCCGGGGACGTCACCCGCTCGCGCAGCTCCGCCATCGTGGCCGCCTGGAAGGGGGGCTCGCCCGTCAGCATTTCGTAGAGCACCACTCCGGCCGCCCAGATGTCCGTGCGTGCGTCCTGCACCTCGCCCCGCCACTGCTCCGGCGCCATGTAGGCCGGCGTGCCTCCGATGGGCTGAAGCTCGGAGCCGACCGGCTCCACGGCCAGGTACGACAGGCCGAAGTCCAGCAGCTTCACCGCCCCTTCCCGAGTGAGGAAGACATTGCCGGGCTTGAGGTCGCGGTGGACGATGCCTCGCTCGTGCGCATGCGCCAGACCCGAGGCAATGGCCTCCAGCATCTCCAGCGCGCGCCGGAGCGTGGGGCGCTCACGATGGAGCAACGCGGCAAGAGACTCGCCTTCCAGACACTCCATCACCAGGAAGGGCACGCGGTCCTGCCCAGGCGTGCGGCTCCACTCCGCCACGTCGAAGATGCGGACAATGTTCTCGTGGTCCAGCCGAGCCACCGCTCGCGCTTCGGCGAGCGCCAACTCCTCGAAGCCCGGACGAGGTAGCAGGAACTTGAGCGCTACCTCGCGTCGCAACGTCTCATCCCGTGCGCGGAACACCTGCCCCATGCCCCCTCGCCCCATCGGCGCCAATATCTCGAAGCGCCCGCCCTCCGGGCCCCCCAGCCGCTCACCCAGGACCGGCAAGCGCGACGACGGCTCGACCTGGAGCACCTCCTTCAGGAAGGAGTCGCCAGACTCGGAGGCACCAGAAGAGCTCCCGCGCACGCCCAAGGACGTCCACACCCGCACGTCCTCCTGAAGAGCCTCCTTGCTCATCTCGCCTCCCCCTGCCTCTTTCGCCGCTCCCCCCTCCCTGGAGAAGGAGAGGCGCACTCCAGGAATTTAAGGATTCAGGTGAGACCGTGCAGAGTGCGGCTCTCCCCCAGGGGGAAGCACGACAGGCCCTTTCCTGGCCGAGTGTCTCTGGCTAACACGTGAGGCCAGACAGCGCGGAATGATCATCCGTACGAGAGGGTGCTCTCACAGTCCGCCAGCAGCGCTCGGGCTTCTTGGAGGTCAACGCACTCCCCCTGCCCTTCGAACCGGAGATAGACAGGCTCCAGCATCCGCCGCGCCGCCTCCGGCCGGCCCCTGTCCCGCAGCAACCGGCACAGGCCCACCGTCGCGCGCAGTTCGTACAAGCCAGCCCCCTGCTCACGCGCGAGCGCGATGGCGCGGACGAAGCTGGCACTCGCCTCCTCTTCCCGTCCCAGTCGCCTCAGCGTCTCGCCCTGGAGTTGGTGCCGCCAGGCATTGGCCATGATCATTCCCGTCGTCGCGCTCTCGGCCAGCGCCTCATCAAGCACCGCCAACGCCTCGTGGAGCTGCCCCAGCTTCAGATGGAGTTGCGCGATCACCACGAGGCAGTAGGGAATCCCGTCACGCATGAGGCGCGAGCGCCAGGAATCGAGAACGCTGCGTGCGAGCGCGAGACCTTCCTGCGGCCGCCCCAGCTCGGTCAGGGCCTGACCGCGAAGGAGCGTCGCCCAGGAGGGCCCCCGCATGAAGCTGGTGCGCTCACGCATGAAGACGACGAGCCGCTCCGTCAGCGTCAGGGCCTCCCGTGCGTCCCGACGCGTCACGCAGGCAATGGCCGTGTAGAGCTGCGCGAGGAGCAGGGTGTAGGGATGACCGATGCGCTCGGCCCGCGCCAGGGCCTCCCGCTCCCACCGCCGCGACTCCTCCACGTGGCCCAGCACCGCCTGCATCGCGGCCCCCGAGGCCAGCGCTATCGGGCGGGGCGCCCCCCAATAATAGGGATGCTCCTCGACGGTGAGGTCCGAGCACTCCAGGACGCGGTTCAGCTCTCGTACGGCTTCCCGCGGCTGTCCCCAGTAGAAGAAGATGAGCCCACGTATCCAGAGCCCCTGGCTCCACAGCTCTGGCTGCTCTTGGCGCTGCCCCAGGTCCACGAAACGATTGGCCACCTCCATGATCCGTTGGTAGTCGGAGCGAGACCGGCAGTAGGCGAAGAGACTCCAGAGGATCAGGCCGCTCCGCGGCAACGCGTTACCTATCTGGTGAAGGATCTCCCAGCCGCGCTCGAACATCCGCTCCACCTTGGACGCATCGAAGCCCCTCTCCAACATCGCGAGGCCCAGGGCCATGCGGATCCTCAACTCGTATTGAAGACGAGGAAGGTCCTCCGTCAGAGCAGGCAACAGCTCGAGGGCCCGGTTCAGATGGCCCAACGCCTCGAAGCAGTCCAGACGCAAGAGGGCCAGATTGCCGGCCTGCGTCCACAAGTCGAGCGCCCGCGCGTGCTCACCCGCCTCCGTGAGGTGGTGCGCGAGGACCTCGGGCCGCTTGTCCACGACCTCGGGGAAGTGTTCCTCCAGCACCCGCGCGACACGCCGGTGATGGCGTCGCCGCGCGCTCCGAGACAGGGACTGGTACGCCGCTTCTTGGAGGAGCGCGTGCCGGAACTGGTACGCGCGCTCGTCCTCTCCCACCTGCTCCTGCAGGAGCCCCGCCTCCATCAACTCGGAGAGCTCTCGCTGCAGCAGGGCTTCCTCCCGCTCCGACACCGCCGCGAGCAGCGCGTGCGAGAAGTCGCGCCCCAGCACCGCGCACACCTGCGCCAGGGCCTTCTGGCGCGAGGGCAGCATGTCCAGTCGGGCCAACAGTAGCTCGTGCAGGGTGAGCGGAATGGATGCCGCCGCCCCTCCCTCCAGCACCATGCGCGTCATCTCCTCGATGAAGAGCGGCACCCCATCTGTCCTCTCCACCAGCGCCTGGACCGTCTCCTCTGGCAACTCGCGCTCTCCGGCCACCTCTCGCGCCAGGGCCGCGGCGGCTTCGGCCGGCAGCCGCTCCAACGCGAGCCGGTGGAACTCGAAGCGCCGGGGCCAGTCGGGTTGGAACTCCGGACGCGCGCTGAGCACGATGAGAACCCCCTCGCTCCCAACTCGCTCCAGGATGTAGCCCAGCAGCTCCAAGAGCGAGGAGTCGGCCCAGTGCAGATCCTCGATGACCAGGAGCTTCGGCGGGACCTCACAAGGACAGCGCAGAAGAAAGCACCCGAGGGATGCGAAAGTCCTCTCTCTGAGCCGCTCGGGCGTGAGCTGAAGCACCGGTGAGTCCTTGGGAACAGGCAGGGACAGCAACAGGGCCAGGAGGTGCGCGTCCTCCTGGGGCATGCCCAGCTGCCGCATCCGCTCTTGCAGCTTCTCCAGGCGCAGCGCGGGAGCATCTTCCGGCCGGATGCCCACCGCCGCCTGAAGCAGCTCGATGATGGGATGCAGGGCGTGGGTGCTGAACCGGGACCAGCACTGCACCCGAATCAGAGAGGACGACTCCGCCGCCCGCTCGCACAGCGCCTCGATGAGACGCGACTTGCCAATACCCGCCTCGCCGCTCACCAGGACGACGGAGCCCTGTCCCCGCCGTGCCTGCTCCCAGCGCTTCAGCAGCAACCCCAGCTCGCGCTCTCGTCCCACCAGGGGCGAGAGGCGCCCGGCCTCGTGGGTCCGCTCGAACCGGGAAGCCCTCTCCCGCTCGCCCACCACCCGGTGGACTTCCAAGCGCACACTTCCCGAGAGCCCTTCGAAGGACTGGGAACCCAGCGGCTCGGAAAGGAAGGCCCCACGCACGAGCTTCCAGGTGCTGTCACTGACGACGACCCCACCACCGGGCCCGGCCCGTCGCGCGAGCCACGTAGCCACATTCGGAGCATCTCCCTGGAGCCGCGCGCCCACCGCCATCAGCTCCGTGTGGACACCGCTGCGCACGAGCAGTCCGGAGAGGGACAGGTGCGGCAACCGGCGCTGGAGCATGCCCCGCAGCTCCCGGGTGAGCTGAAGCGCCGCGCGCACCGCTCGCTCCGAATCGTCCTCGCGGGCCTGGTTCCAACCGAAGCACGCGAGCACGTCTCCGCCCATGGACAAGGCCACGGAGCCGCCGTGCCGCTCGATGAACTCCACGCAGGCCTCATGGAAGGCCAGCTCCAGCTCGCCCACATCCTCGGCATCGAGCGGCGCTCCGCCCTCGGCGAGCCCTCCGAGCTGATAGGACACCAACGTCACCTGCCGCCGCTGGGGCTCGGCGGTGGGCCCCCGCCCCTGGCGCCCAGAACTCCCCGTATTGAAGAGCCGCCCGCGCAGCTCCCGCAGCTCCTCCCGCAACTCCAGCGCCGAGGAGAAACGCCGAGCGGGCTCCTTGGCCAACGCGGTGGCCAGCAACACCTCCACCTGCCGCGGCACCTCCGGGTGGCGCATGCGCACCAGCGGCGCGGGCTCTGAGGATGTCACCTGCTCGCGCAACTCCGCCATCGTGGCCGCCTGGAAGGGGGGCTCGCCCGTGAGCATTTCGTAGAGCACCACTCCGGCCGCCCAGATGTCGGTGCGTGCGTCCTGCACCTCACCCCGCCACTGCTCCGGCGCCATATAGGCCGGGGTGCCTCCAATAGGCTGGAGCTCGGAGCCGACCGGCTCCACGGCCAGGTACGACAGGCCGAAGTCCAGCAGCTTCACCGTGCCTTCTCGGGTCAGGAACACATTGCCCGGCTTGAGGTCGCGGTGAACGATGCCCCGCGCGTGCGCGTGCGCCAGGCCCGAGGCAATGGCTTCCAGCATCTCCAGCGCGCGCCAGAGCGTCGGGCGTTCGCGCCCGAGCAATGCAGCGAGTGACTCGCCCTCCAGGCACTCCATCACCAGGAAGGGCACCCGGTCCTGCCCAGGCGTGCGGCTCCACTCCGCCACGTCGAAGATGCGGACGATGTTCTCGTGGTCCAGCCGAGCCACCGCCCGCGCCTCGGCGAGCGCCAACTCCTCGAAGCCCGGACGAGGCAGCAGGAACTTGAGCGCCACCTCGCGCCGCAACGTCTCATCCCGTGCGCGGAACACCTGCCCCATGCCCCCTCGCCCCATCGGCGCCAATATCTCGAAGCGCCCGCCCTCCGGGCCCCCCAGCCGCTCACCCAGGACCGGCAAGCGCGACGACGGCTCGACCTGGAGCACCTCCTTCAGGAAGGAGTCACCGGACTCGGAGGCAACAAAGGAGCCCCCCATGCCCAGGGACGTCCACACCCGCACGTCCTCCTGAAGAGCCTCCTTGCTCATCTCGCCTCCCCCTGCCTCTTTCGCTGACACACCCCTCCCTAGAAGAAAGAGGGGCGCACTCCAGAAAGTGAGGGAGCCGGGTGATGCCGTGCGGGGTGCGGCTCGCCCCCCAGGGAAGCACGAGGGCCCCTTTCCCTGGTCGGAAGCCTCCGGCTGGCCGATGAAACACCGTGAAACACTTTCGCGACCCTCCGCTCGACACAGGACCTCTCGAATGGCTTGCGTCGGACGCTGGCACGAGGACTGCACAAATCCGCGTGAAACCCACTGGGCTCCAGTGAGAGGGAGTCGGGTGTTTCACGAAACATGGGCTGCCCCTTGGGGGCGGGAGGCCGCGATGAGTGAAGTGGTGACCGAGCAGGTGTGCAGGGATCCCGTGATGGTACCGGTGGCTCGGGTTCCGGGGACCGAGCGGCACCGGGTCCTCATCATCGGAGGAGGAACAGCGGGCATCTCCGTGGCGGCCCGCCTGGCGCACGCCGGGCAGAAGGACGTGGCCATCCTCGAGCCCAGCACGCACCACTACTACCAGCCGCTCTGGACGCTGGTGGGCGCAGGCGAGGCCCGCGTCGAGGACACCGTGCGCGACGAGGCGAGCTACATCCCTCGGGGCGTGACGTGGATTCAAGACTGGGCCGAGGAGGTGGACCCGGTTGCCCGCGTGGTGAGCACCCGGGGTGGCAAGCGCATCGAGTACGACTTCCTCGTGGTGGCGCCCGGCATCCAGCTCGACTGGGACAAGGTGAAGGGCCTGCGCGAGGCGCTGGAGCAGCGGCCCAACGTCTCCAGCAACTACGACGTGCGCTATGCGCCGAAGACGTGGGACATGATTCGCGCGTTCCAGGGTGGCACGGCCCTCTTCACGCACCCGTCCACGCCGGTGAAGTGCGCGGGGGCACCGCAGAAGATCATGTACCTGGCCGCGGACCACTTCCGGAAGCAGGGCCTCACGGACAAGTCGCACGTCCTCTTCGCCTCGGCGGGCAAGGCCATCTTCGGGGTGAAGGAATACGCGGCGGTGCTGGAGCAGGTGGTGAAGCGCTACGGCATCGACACGCGCTTCCAGCACAACCTCACCGAGGTCCGCGGCGACAAGAACGAGGCCGTCTTCACGCGCACCCTGGCGGACGGAGCCACCGAGGAGGTGGTCCTCCCCTACGACATCCTCCACGTGTGCCCGCCGCAGAGCGCCCCGGACTTCATCAAGCGCAGCGCGCTGGCCTGGCAGGACGGAGGTACCAAGGGCTGGGTGAAGGCGAACAAGTACACGTTGCAGCACCCGGACCACCCGGAGGTCTTCGCGTTGGGGGATGCATCGGACCTGCCCACCTCGCGCACCGGCGCGGCCATTCGCAAGCAGGCCCCCGTGCTGGTGGAGAACCTGCTCGCCGTCATGGCGGGCCGAGCCCCCACCGCGAAGTACGACGGCTACGCGTCCTGCCCGCTCACCACCGGCTACGGCAGGCTGCTGCTCGCCGAGTTCGACTACGACGGCAAACCCACGCCCAGCATCCCGCTCATCGACACCCTCAAGGAGCGCAAGGACATGTGGCTGCTCAAGAAGTACGGCCTGCCGCAGCTCTATTGGAAGCTGATGTTGCGCGGACGGGCTTAGTTAGCATGCGGGTGTGCCCACCTCTCGCTCCACGCTGTCCGCCGGTTCCCCGCTCGTGCTCCCCGCCCTGGAGGCCCTCGCGGGCCCCGTCCTCCTCGTCGATGCCCACCAGCGGGTGATGGTCGCCACGCCCGAGGCGGAGACGCGCCTGGGCCCCGCCTCCGTCCGACCGGGGACGCCATTGCTGGAGGCGCTCAACCTGACCGAGGGCGCGAAGGGACTCGAGGCGCTGCTCACCCAGGGGCGCCAGGTGGAGGCCACGCTGCGCGCGGATGGGCGCGTGCACGTGATGCAGGTGCGGGCGCTCACCCTGGAGCAGGGGGCCAGACGGCTGGGGTGGGTGGTGCTGCTCGGCGCGGAGACGGAGACCGAGGGCACGGAGGGCGGTACGGAGGAGACGTTCCACGGCATGTGGACGCGCGACCCGGGGATGAAGCGCCTCTTCCGCATCGTGGAGAAGGTGGCGCGCACCGAGTCCAGCGTGCTCGTGCGAGGCGAGTCCGGCACGGGCAAGGAGCTGGTGGCCAATGCGCTGCATGCCATCTCCACGCGGCGCAAGGGCCCCTTCCGCGCCATCAACTGCGCCGCCCTGCCGCCCAGCCTCCTGGAGAGTGAGCTGTTCGGCCACGTGCGAGGCGCCTTCACCGGCGCAGTGCGAGACAGCCCGGGCCACTTCCGCCTGGCGGACGGGGGCACGCTCTTCCTGGACGAGGTGGCGGAGATTCCCCTGGAGCTCCAGGGAAAGCTGCTGCGGGTGCTGGAGACGCGCACCATCATCCCCGTGGGAGGGCGCTCGCCGGTGCCGGTGAACGTGCGCATTGTCGCGGCCACGCACCGGCCGTTGCGGCGCGAGGTAGAGGCAGGCCGCTTCCGCGCGGACCTCATGTACCGGCTGCGCGTGGTGCCCCTCTTCCTGCCGTCGCTGCGCGATCGCCGCGGGGACATCCTGCCCCTGGCCCGACGTTTCCTGGACGAGTTGCAACAACACGGCCCCCGGCACGTGGAGCGCTTCTCCCCAGGGGCCCGACGGCTGCTGGAATCACACGGCTGGCCGGGCAACGTGCGCGAGCTGCGCAACGTGATGGAGTACGCCTACGTCATCGGCGAGGGCCCGGTGCTGCACGAGGCCGACCTGCCCCCCGAATTCTCCGAGCCCCACCCACCACGGGCCGCCGCGCCCACAGCCCGGCAGTCACCGCCACAGGAGCTCCCGAGCGCGGAGGGAAAGGAGCACAACCCGGAGGAGCTGAGGGCGGCGTTGGCGAGGGCGGGAGGAAACCGAACGGAGGCGGCTCGGCAGCTGGGCATCAGCCGCGTGACGCTCTGGCGCCGGCTCCGAGCGGCGGGGGAAACAGGGAAACAGTAGACCGTTTCACCTGTTTCACGAAACGTTTCACGGTGCCAATCCCCTCTCCCTCCGGGAGAGGGTCAGGGTGAGGGTATCTCGGGAGCCACTGTGCCTCCGCGAGCAGTCGCGAAAGCTGGCACGGCGCTAGCACAGCCCTGCCCCATGCTCTTCCGACAACTCTTCGACGCTGAGACGTGGACCTACACCTACCTCATCGCGGATGAGACGACGCGAGAAGCGGCGCTCATCGATCCAGTGCTCGAGCAGGTAGAGCGAGACCTCCAGCTGCTCACGGAGCTGGGCCTCAACCTGACGCTGGTGCTGGAGACGCATGTGCATGCGGACCACGTCACGGGGGCGGGCCGGCTGCGCGAGCGGACCGGAGCGCGGGTGGCGGCCAGCCCTGCGGGAGCACCGTGCGTGGACCTCCAGGTGAAGGACGGAGAGGAGCTCACACTGGGGGGCCTGCGCATCCAGGTCATCGCCACGCCGGGGCACACGGACGACAGCCTGAGCTTCCTGGTGGGCAACAAGCTGTTCACGGGAGACACGCTGCTCATCCGGGCGTGTGGGCGCACGGATTTCCAGAACGGAAACGCCGGCCAGCTCTACGACGCCATCACCGGGAGGCTCTTCACGCTGCCGGACGAGACCGAGGTGTACCCGGGCCACGACTACACGGGCCAGATGATGAGCACCATCGGCGAGGAGAAGCGGCACAACCCGCGACTGGCGGGCAAGAGCCGCGAGGCGTTCATCGAGTTCATGAACAACCGCAAGCTGGCGCCGCCCAAGAAGCTGGACATCGCGGTGCCCGCGAACCGCGCCTGCGGCAAGACCGTCAACCAGGCCACGGCGTGACGCCACCCGACCGCAGGGAGAACACACCATGAGCGAACTGTACGAGAAGGGGACGCCGCGCGCGGAGGGCTACCGGGATGTGGAGGTAACGGCCCTGGCGGCGGCGGGGGACTCGGCGTGGCGGGTGGACGTGCGGGAGCCGTCCGAGTTCAACGGCATCCTCGGGCACATCGCGGGTGCGGAGCTCATCCCCCTGAGCACGGTGGAAGCGACCGCCGAGCGCTGGCCACGCGAGGCGGAGCTGGTGGTGGTGTGCCGCTCTGGAGCTCGCTCGGGCCGGGCGGCGGCGCAGTTGGCGCGCAAGGGCTTCACCCGGGTGATGAACCTACGAGGGGGCATGCTCGCGTGGAACGAGGCGGGACTGCCCGTGGTGCGCACGGAGCCCGAGCCCCAGCTCGCGGTGACGGACGTGCTGGACACGCTGCTCGCGCGGATGCGGGAGCTGGGCGGCGGGGTGCCCGCCACAACGCTGCACGGGATGCTCAAGGCGCACGGTGGCTCGCCCACGCACGTGCAGCTCCTCTCCGTGCTCGAGCTGCTCCAGACGGCTGGGCAGGTGGCGGTGAAGGACTCGGGCGCCTTCGAGCGAGTGCTGCGCGAGTGCAGGGACCTGCTGGCCGTGTCGCGCCCGGAGGCCCGAGCCGGATGATGGTGCTCGGCATTGCCGCCTCGCTGCTCATCGGGGTGTCGCTGGGGCTGCTGGGAGGCGGCGGTTCCATCCTCACCGTGCCCCTGCTGGTCTACGTCCTCGGCGTCGAGCCGAAGCTGGCCATCGCCATGTCCCTGCTGGTGGTGGGGGTCACCAGCGCCTCGGCGGCGGTGGTGCATGCCCGTGCCGGGCGGGTGCGCTGGCGCACCGCGTTCATCTTCGGAGCGGGAGGCATGTCGGGCGCATTCCTCGGCGGGCGCGTGGCGCGGCTCCTGCCGTCGGGAGTGCTGTTGCTGCTCTTCTCCCTCGTCATGGTGGCGGCCGCCGTGGCCATGCTGCGACGCAAGGAGGCCCTGGCCGCGCCCGAGGGCACGAAGACCGTCGGAGAGCAGACGCCCACCAACATCCCCGTGCCGCGCGTGCTCGCCCAAGGCCTTGCCGTGGGGGTGCTCTCGGGGCTGGTGGGCGCGGGAGGCGGCTTCCTCATCGTGCCCGCGCTCGTGCTGGTGGGGCTGCCAACGCAGGTCGCCATGGCCACCTCGCTGGTCGTCATCTCGCTCCAGTGCTTCGCGGGACTGCTCGGGCACCTGGGCCATGTCCACCTGCCGTGGGGACTCACCGCCGCCGTCATAGGCACCGCCGTCACGGGCAGCTTCCTCGGCGGGCGACTGGCGGAGCGCGTCTCCCCGGCCATGCTGCGCAAGGGGTTCGGCGTGTTCGTGCTCGGCGTCGCCTGCTTCTTGCTCGTGGCGCAGTTACCTCCCGAGGTGAAGGAGTACGTCACGCCGCTGCTCGCGACGCCGTGGCCCTGGCTGGGGCTCCTGGGCATTGTAGGGGCCGTGGCCGTGCCCTACACGCTGCTGTTCCGGGGTCTCGGAGTGGCGGCCCGGCATGAGAAGAAGCGAGGAAGTCATGCCGATGAAATCGACGCTGCGCGACGCCTTCGAGGCTGAGCTGCGCCAGGCCACCGCAGCGGAGCGGGACGGTGAGCTGCCGCGAGCGTGGCGTCACCTGGAGCGGGCCCACATCCTGAGCCAGGCGTATGCCGGGCCCCGCTCGGCAACACCGGGGGCGCCAACGTGTGCATCCTCACGCCCATGCCCATCCCCGAGGACCTGAGGGCCCTCCTAGAAGCTTGAGGGAGCGGGCGAGCAGGCGCTGGAGCCATCACCCGCCCTCCCGTCATCAAGGGGCGTCCGCATCTTAGGGCCATGTCCCAGCGCGAGCTTGAGTCGCAGGGCAGGACGCGCCTGTGCGACTTCATCCGGGAAAACCAGCCCCACATCCTGGCGGAGTGGGAGCAGGAGGTCCGCGCCTGCGCCTCACCCCAGGGCCTCTCCCGCCCTCGGCTGCTCGACCACCTGCCAGAGATGCTCGACAAGGTGGCGGCCCTGGTGGAGACGATCCACACCGGCGAGCACGAGACGTTGGATCAACTGCCCGAGAGGCATGCGCTGGAGCGGCTCGAGGTGGGTTACGACCTGGAGCAGGTGGCCCACGAGTACGCCCTGCTGCGCGCCTGTGTCCTCCGGCGCTATGAGGCCCACGCCGAGCAGGTGGGCGTAGGGGAGCTCGCGGTCATGCTGCGCGAGGTGCGGTGCTTCAACCAGATGTTCGACGAGGCCGTGTCCGCTGCGGTGTCCTGCTACGCCCGGACGCGTGAGCGAACCCTGGTGGCGCTCGATCGCCTCTCCGAGGCGGCACTGGGGACGGAGGACCTGGACACCTTCCTCCCCCGGCTGCTGCGCATCATCCTGGAGTGCACCGGCTCGGTGGACGCCGTCACCCTGCTGCTGCGCGAGGGGGACATGCTTTGGGAGCGCGCCGCGGTGGGAATCGCCGAGGGCGCGGCCTGCGGCTTCCACCTCAAGGTCGGCGAGGGCTTCGCCGGGCTCATCGCCTCCGAGCGGCGCCCACTTGAGGTGCGCTCGGCGGCGACGGATCCGCTGGTGAAGAGCCCCACCCTGCGAGCCCGAGGGACACGTGCCCTCTATGGGGTGCCGCTGCTGCACGAAGACGAGGTCATCGGGGTGGCCCACATGGGCAGCCTCACGGCCTTCGAGTTCTCCAATGAGGACAAGCTCCTCTTCCGGACCATGGTGAGCCGGGCCACGGGCCTCATCGTCCAAGCGCAGCTCGCCACCCGCGAGCGACAGGCGCGGGAGGAGTCCGAGCGGGTGCTGGCGCGCATCCGTGCCCAGGAAGTACGCACGGCGCGACTCCAGGAGGTGACGGATGCCCTGTCGCGGGTGCTCACCACGGACGAGGCGGCCCGGGTGGTGGTGGAGAAGACCGTGCGGGCCTTGGGGGCCGCGGGCGGCTCCATGGGCCTGCTCTCGCCGGACGGCCGGTATTTCGAGATGCGGGTGAACACGGACTACCCCGAGGAGGTGACACGCCACTGGGTGCGCTTCCCGGCGGACGCACCGGTGATGTTCAGCCAGGCGGTGCGCACGAGAGCCCCCGTCCTCTACGAAACGAGGGAGGCCTTCCTGGCGGACTATCCGCAGTGGGCGGAGGACCCGGCGATGCAGCACTACAATGCCTTCGCCACCCTGCCCCTGCTGGTGGAGGGCCGTGCGCTCGGGGCGCTCGGGCTGAGCTTCCACGAGCGGCACACCTTCAGCAAAGAGGAGCGGGACTACCTGCTCGTGCTCGCCGGGCAGTGTGCCCAGGCCCTGGAGCGCGGGCGCCTCTACGACGCCGAGCAGCAGGCCCGCGCCGAGTCGCAGCTGGCCCTGGCGCGGCTCAACTTGTTGATGAACACGGCGCCGGTGGGCCTCGGCTTCTGGGACACCGAGATGCGCTACGTGCGCCTCAGCGAGCGTCTGGCGGAGATGAACGGCCTGCCCGTGGCCGAGCACCTCGGGCGCCGTGTACGGGAGGTGCTGCCAGAGCTCGCCCCCACCCTGGAGCCGCTCTTCCGCCGGGTCCTGGAGACAGGCCAGTCCCTGGTGGACATGGAGGTGACGGGGGAGACGCCCTCGACCCCAGGAGTGCTGCACCACTGGCTGGTGAGCTACTACCCGATACGGGACGTGGATGGCACCAACCTGGGAATCGGCGGCGTCGTGGTGGAGATCACCGAGCGCAAACGGGCCGAGGAGGAACTGCGCCGGGCGGCGGAGTTCCGAGAGCGCTTCCTCGGCATCGTCAGCCACGACCTGCGCAACCCCCTCAACGCCATCCTCCTGTCCGCCAACGCCCTCATCCGCGCCGAGGGCATCCCCGAGCGGCAGATGAAATCCATCCAGCGCATCACCACCAGCGCCGAGCGGATGTCGCGGATGATCGCCGACCTGCTCGACTTCACACGCGGGCGGCTGGGCGGAGGCATCCCCGTCACCCCGCGGCCCACCCACCTGTCCCCCCTGTGCCGGCATGTGGTGGACGAGCTAGAGGCCGGCCACCCCGGGCGACAGCTGCGGCTGAAGGCGAAGGGGGAGCTCCAGGGCGAGTGGGATCCGGATCGGCTCGCGCAGGCGCTCGGCAACCTGGGCGCGAACGCGCTCGACTACAGCCCCGAGGACACGCCGGTGGAGTTCGTGCTCCAACAGGAGGAAGAGGAAGTCCGCATCGACGTGCACAACCAGGGCCCGCCCATCCCACCGGAGCTGCTCCCGCACGTCTTCGAGCCCTTCCGGCGGGGCTCGGAGGAGAGCACCCGGCAACCCTCGTCAGGGCTGGGGCTGGGCCTCTACATCTCCCAGCAGATCGTCCAGGCCCACGGAGGCACCCTCACCGTGCGCTCCACCGACACGGAAGGCACCACCTTCACCGTGCGGCTGCCCCGAAAGAGCACCCCGTCACGGGGTTCCGGCTGAGCTCAAACGCGGAAGCTGGCAGCCACCTGCTTCAGCCGCTCCAGCGAGGCATTCACCTGCACCACCGCCTCCTCCGCGTTCATCGTCGACTCCACCACGTCGCCCATCATCTGCGAGAGCGTCGTCATCACCTCGGTCATCTGCGCGATGCCCGTGTTCTGCTGCGTCACCGAGGAGACGATCTGCTTGGCCGCCTGGCTGCTCTCGTGCACCACCGTGGTGATCTCCCGCAGCCGGTCCGCCGACGTCAGCACCTGCGTAATCCCCGCCTCCATCTGCTGGCTGTCCTGCTCGGCGATGGACACCGCGCGCCGAATGGCATGGTTGATCTCCAGCAATATCTTTCCGATGCGCTGCGTGCTCTGCACGGACTGGCCGCTCAGCGCCCGCATCTCCCGCGCCACCACCGCGAAGCCCCGCCCCTCCTCGCCCGCGCGCGCCGCCTCGATGGACGCGTTGAGCGCCAGCACGTTCGATTGGTCCGCCAGGTCGCGCACGCTGCCGATGATCTCTCCCGCGCGGGCCGCCTGCTCGGACAGGTGCGCCACGCTGCGCATCAACGCCTCCACACGCGCGCGGAGCTGCTGCAACCCCTGCGCACTGCTCTCAATGGAGTTGCGCCCCGACGCACTGAAGGCATCCGCCTGCGCCGCGACCTTCAACACCATCTCCGCCCGGCTCGCCGCCAGGTTCGACGTCTGGGCAATCTCCGTCATCGTCGTGCCCGCCTCGGACAGGCTGCGCGACTGGTGGCTGAGGAACGCGAGCTGCCGCTGACTGGCCTCGGTGAGCCGCGCCGCCGCCTGCGTCAGCTCGTCCACCGTGCTCTGCAGCGTCACGGGCACAGTGCGCAGCCGCGTCACCAGCGCCTCGATGCCACGCGCCAACTGCCCGAGCTCGTCCCGAGAGTCCACGTTGATTCGCTGCGTGAGGTCTCCCTCGGTGGCGATGCGCGTGGTCACCTCCGTGAGCCGAGCGAGCGGCCCCACCACGCCCCGCACCAACCAGACCGAGAGCAACCCCAGGGAGAGGATGCACAGCACCACCAGGGAGAGGACCCACCCCTGCCGCCACCGCTGCATCACGCGTATCTCGTCGAAGGACTGCTCCAGTCCGGCCTGGGCCCATTCACCCGTACCGCGCAGCAACTGCTGCAGCGTCGCGTAGCGCTCCAGGGCCAGGAGGAAAGCCGCCTCCGAGCCCGGCTCCCCCCGAGCCGCCAGCTCCACGGCACGATGGCCCTCGAGCCAGAACATGTCGAAGGCCTCCCGCAGCGACTGGAGCCGCGAGGCCTCCATCACCGGGTTCTGCTCCCCGTGCGACAGCTCCGCCAGGAAGTCCGCGGCCCGCTTCTGCATCAGCCCCAACCGGGACACATCCCGCGCCTGGTACGCATCGCGCAGGTCCCACTTGAGCGCGGCCGCCAGCGAATCCAGGCTGCGCACCGAGGCGAGCACCGGCGTGTACCCGTCGACCATGCGCACGCCCAGCCGCGCGGCGTCCTGACCGACCCGCAGTGACAACAGGAGGATGGCCAGGAGGAAGAGGGTGGCCACCACTGGCAGGAGCGTGACCTTCTGCTTGAACGTCATCGTCCCCCCCTGACACGGGGCGAGCAACGCCTGGACATGACTCTCCTTCATCCGCGGGCCGGGCGGCTCCGCACGCCTACGACGGTGGCGGGTGTCCACCGCGAGGACAGCAGGATACCGGATGCGCTCCCCTGACGCCCGCCGACCCACTGCCCGTCTGGTTCCCCCTCACCCCCGGGGTGTGGTTGACCCCCACCAGACTTGGGGACGCCCTCCCGCCCGGCCGGTCGCTGACCTCCGGGGACAGCACTCGGCTCAATGGTGGGCAGTGGGAAGTCTCGTACGGTTCCTCGGGCATCGTGCCTCCGAGTCGGCTAGGACTGGAGGTCTATGAGTGAGACGAAACCTCCCTCGCGCAAGAAGAAGGACACGCTGGAGGTGCGTGTACGGCGCATCCACCGGCGCGATCTCAACCGGGCCTGGGAGTTCCTCAAGCTCGTCTTCCGGGACGTCAACCGGGAGACGGTGGAGTACCAACGGCCCCGCTCCAAGCGGCGCTTCCTCGAGGTGTATTCCTCGGAGTGGATAGAGCAGCTCGTCTACGAGGTGAACGGGGAGATTGTCGGCTACTCCGAGTGCGCCTTCGAGGCCACGGGTGACGACAACTGGGTGAACCCGCGCTGGTTCGAGAAGCGCGGCATGCGGCCCCTCTTCGTCGAGGAGCTCGCCGTGCACCCGGACTACCAGGGCCGAGGCGTGGGCAGCTTCATCATGGAGCAGCTCCAGCACCTGGCGCGCACCCGGGGCTGCACCCACCTGGTGCTCGAGGTGGCCGAGAACAACGAGTCCGCGCTCTCCTGGTACCGGGCCCGTAACTTCTACAAGCTGGACGCCGCCATCTTCCTCGCCCAGAAGGTGCCCGGCGAGCCGGACCTGCTGCCCCCGCGCCGCATCAAGCCCCGCACCGCGCGGACCGAGGGCACCCCCACCACGGGCCTCATGCCCGAAGAGGTCAGTGGCCCAGCGCTGCTCGGCAAGAAGCCCCGGGCTCCCCGCGGCGCCGCCGGGGGTCCGCGGAAGAAGACCGCCATCGTGCCCGTCAAGGACGCGCCCGAGCCGGACACGGAGTAGGACATGGAGGCCGGACCTGTCGCGCCCGTGGTGGAGCCCCGCCCCATGCGGGTGCTGGTGGTGGATGACGAGCGGAACATCCGCACCACGCTGCGCATGTGCCTGGAAGGGCTCGGCTGTGAGGTGCGCGAGGCCGCCACGCCCGACGCCGCGCTCGCCGCGCTCGCCCAGGCTCCGGCCGACCTGGCCTTCGTGGACCTCCGCCTGGGCACCTCGAGCGGGTTGGAGCTGCTGCCCCGCCTGCTCGCCGAGTCCCCCACCCTGGACGTCGTCCTCATCACCGCCTACGCCACGTTCGACACGGCGGTGGAGGCGATGAAGCGCGGGGCGCGCGACTACCTCCCCAAGCCCTTCACGCCCGCGCAGATACGCCACCTCGTGGAGAAGACGCGGGCGCACCGGGAGCTGAGCTCGCAGTTGGGCAACCTGGAGGGCCAGCTCGCGCAGTCCGTGCCCGAGGCCACCCTGGAGACGGCGTCTCCCGCGATGCACGCGGCCCTCGCGCTCATCACCCGGGCGGCGGCGTCGGACGCGGCGGTGCTGCTGCGCGGGGAGAGCGGAACGGGCAAGGGGGTGCTCGCGCGGGTGCTGCACTCGCTGAGCGCGCGGCGCCGCCGGCCCTTCGTCACCGTCAACTGCCCCACCCTGTCCGAGCAACTGCTGGTGAGCGAGCTCTTCGGCCACGTGCGCGGGGCCTTCACGGGCGCGGTGAGGGACCAGCCGGGCCGGGTGGAGCAGGCCGAGGGCGGCACGCTCTTCCTGGACGAAGTGGCGGAGATGAGCCCCGGGCCGCAGGCACAGCTGCTGCGCTTCCTCCAGGAGAAGCAGTTCGAGCGCCTGGGCGAGGGACGCACGCGCCGAGCGGACGTGCGGGTAGTAACGGCGACCAACCGAGACCTGGAGAAGGCGGTGGCCGAGGGGCACTTCCGGGAGGATCTGCTCTACCGGCTCAACGTCATCGAGGTGAAGCTGCCGGCGCTGCGGGAGCGGCCCGAGGACATCCTCCCGCTGGCGCGGCGCTTCGTGGCCTTCTTCGCGCGAGCGGCGCAGCGGCCGGCGCCGGAGCTGTCCCCGGCGACGGAGAAGATGCTGAGGGCCTACGCGTGGCCGGGCAACGTGCGCGAGCTGCGCAACGCCCTGGAGCGGGCGCTCATCGTCTGGCCGGCGGAGGTGCTGGAGCCGCAGGCCTTTCCGGAGCGGATCGCCGTGGCGACGGGATCGGGGGTGGCGCTGGGCGGGCCACACACGCTGGAGGAGGTAGAGCGCGAGCACATCCTCCGGGTGATGGCGAGCGTGCCCACGCTGGACGAGGCCGCCCACATCCTCGGCATCGACGCATCCACGCTCTGGCGCAAGCGCAAGAAGTACGAGACGGCGGGCCCGAGCGGCACGGAGTGAGCGGGTGAAGGCACCGCGCCCAGTGTCTCCCCAGCCGAGGGAGCAACCTTTCAGGTGGTTGCGTTTGGGACGAATATTCGTACATTCATCCCATGCCACGCTCTCGCAGAGCCCACACGCCGGACATGATGGATGCAGCAAGCCCGGTCTCAGCGTCCGAGCACGCATTGGCCGAGGTCGTCGAGCTCGCCCGCCTCATGGAAGCGAAGCGGGTCCAACGCCCCAAGCTGATTGGCCCCGGGGGAGAAACCCTCGAGCTACCCGAGCCCGTCTTCCACCTTCTGCATCAGGTGGTCACCGTGCTGGCCCGTGGGGACGCCGTGACGGTGGTGCCGGTGCACAAGGAGCTCACTTCGCAACAGGCGGCGGACCTGCTCAACGTGTCCCGCCAGTACCTCGTCCGGCTGCTCGACCAGGGCGTCATTCCCTACAGCAAGACGGGGAAACACCGGCGCATCCGAATCAACGATCTCCTCACCTACAAGAGGAAGCGGGATGCCCAGCGGCAGGCGGACCTGGACGAGCTCTCGCAGATGAGTCAGGACTTCGGCGGTTACTCCCAGTGTAGTTGACCTCCGAGGTAGGTACAGTTAGGGTGTCCCTGTCGTCGCTCCCAGCATCGAGGCGCAGCACCCGGACGAGTTCCTGGTCAATCTGTTCGACCTGGAGCCCTCCGGGATGCTGACACTCTTGAGGAAACAAGCCGCGGCACTGCGACGTCCCCCCATGGAGATTTCTCAACTCCTCAATGGGCTCGCAAAGACAGTGCCGGAGTTCGCACGGCTCATACGGAGCGAGCTCGGCGAGTGAGTCGGCGATTAGAACGCCCAGCCCAGACCCACCGTCATGCGAGGAGCCACCGACCAGCTTCGCAGGGAGGGCAGACCCAGACCGCCCGCGAGGCCACCCAGGCTCCCCTCGTTCTTCAGACGGAAGTTCGCGGTGCGGCTCGTGAGCGCCGCGAGGCCCACGCCCACCTGGACGGTCAATCCAGGGCCCACGATGGCGGTATAGCCCACACGCGCGCTCCCTCCGTACTCGACCGTCCGTGAGCTCAAAACGTAGACATCGTCCTTATCCGGGACCTCCCACATGGGGAAGAGCAGGTTCTCAGCGGAATGGCGGGACATCGACATCTCGACGTGCGGCCCCACCCAGAAGCCCTCCGGGGCATGGCCGGTGACGTAGAAGTGCACGCCCGCATCCACCCCCACACCCCAGTTATGGCTGGAGAGGTCGAGCCCCGAGGGAAGGTAGGTTTCATTGCCCACGGATGATGACCCCCAGGCCTTCGCCGCTCCCGCGAGCGCCACGTGAGAGCCTATCGCTTGCTCCACGCCGACCCCCACCTGCTCCGATAGACCCGACATCGGCAGAGCCATCACCAACGTGCGCCGCTCCCCCTTCGCGTCCTCGAGCTCCACGGCCTCCTGAGCCCGACTCGTCATCGGCACCAGTCCCAGCCCCACGGCAACGACACACACAGTCCAACGCATCCACGTCCGCATCTCATTCGCTCCCATTCACCGTCCGGCCAACGGCATGCAGCGAACGATTGCAGCGCACATGCCACGAGCACTCTCCGAGGGAGAGCACCCCTCTCGCGCATCCCAGGACTGACAGAATGGCCCGCGTTCACTCCGGGCGCGCATGACACGCTGTCACTCAGCCCTGTCCTTCCTCGCGCGCAGAGCCCGGCAGGGTGAACCAGAAGGTGCTCCCCTGTCCGGGCTGGCTGGAGAGACCTATCTCCCCGCCATGCGCCTGGACGATCTCCTGAGCGATGGACAATCCCAGCCCCGCGCCTCCACTGTTCGCACCTGGGACTCGGAAGAACTTCTCGAAGATGCGCTGCTGGTGCTCCGGTGCGATGCCCTCGCCCGTGTCCGCCACCTCGAAGCGAACCCGCGCCCCGTCGTGCCGAGCCCTCACCACCACCTCGCCCCCACGTGACGTGTGCCGCACGGCGTTGGCCACCAGGTTGGACAGCACCAACTGCAACCGCTCGGGGTCCGCCTCCACCCGCGCCAGCTCCAGCCCGCACTCCGAGGACAGCCGCACGCCTCGCTCGTCCGCCACCGCCCGGTGCGGGGCCAGGGCCGACTCCAGCACCTCCTCCGTGGAGACCGGCCTCACCTCCAGCTTCAACCGCCCCGATTGCAGCTTCGACAAATCCAACAAGTCATCCACAATGCCTTGCAAACGCTCGCAGTCCTCGCGCGCCGCGAACAACAGGTCCGCCTGTTTGGGCGTGATGGGGCCCGCTACCTCCTCCAGGCACAGGTGGATGGCCATGCGCAGCGAGGTGAGCGGCGTGCGGAACTCGTGCGCCACCGTGGCCACCAGGTCGTTCTTCAGCTCGTCGAAGCGGCGCAACCGCGTCACGTCCTGGAGGATGACGGTCGCCCCCACCACGCCCCCGCCCTCGCCGTACACCGGGCTGCCACGTGGTAGCAGCCACCGGTCCGCATCC
The DNA here is from genome assembly GCF_044360475.1 of Archangium minus. Taxonomy (NCBI): domain Bacteria; kingdom Pseudomonadati; phylum Myxococcota; class Myxococcia; order Myxococcales; family Archangiaceae; genus Archangium; species Archangium minus. Next base: position 450,112 of record NZ_CP043494.1, on the reverse strand, counting down.
GGGCCCTCCAGCCGCACCGACTCCTCATAGCCCCGAGGCAGGTAGGGCCCCTTGCCTCCCAGGACGTGCGAGCGCACCCGCTCCAGCACCTCACGCACCTCGGGAGACACCTGACCCAGCGCGCCACCACCCTCCAGCGACAACCGCAGCACCTCCTCCGCGGCGTGGTTGATGTTGAGCACGCTCCCGTCCAGGCCGAACACCACCACCGGATCCGGCAGACTGTCGATGGCGGCCTGGGAGGAGGCCTGGGCCTGGAGCAGCTCTCCCAACGAGCTCTGCCGGTATTGCAGCAGTGCCTCCGCCATGCCGTTGAAGTCCCGGGCGAGCTGGGCGATCTCATCCCGCCCTTCCACCACCGCGCGCGTGGCCAGGTCTCCCTGCCCCAGTCGCTGCACCGCCTGCGAGAGCACGGACACCGGCCGCAGCGCCCGCTGGGTGAGCGACGCCGAGGCGAGGAAGCCGCCCACCAGCGCCGCCACCACCGCCAACACCATGAGCGTATTCACCTGCCGGCTCTGCCGCCGCAGGGCGTCGCTCTTTCCCACCATGGAGTCCTGATTGAGCGCGAGGATGACCTGGGTGGCCCCCTTGGCCTCGCGGAAGGCCGGTGCCAGCGCGTCGAAGTAGGCCGAGCGCCGGGCCTCGGGCGTCTCCGCGGTGGCGAAGGCCTCGTACGCGGAGCGGTAGCGAGCCCAGGCCCGCCGCAGCTGGGAGGTGGCCTCGGCCTCGCCGGACTCGGTGATGTTGTTCTCCTGCACCTTCAGCTCCGCCTCGAGCGGCTGGAGGTGCGCATCCGCCAGCTCCAGACCCCGCCGCCGCTCGTCCACGACGATGAAGAGGGCGGCACTGTCCATGCGCTCCAGGTGCTCGATGATGCGCTGCATGGCCAGCACGCTGCGGTAGTTGTCGGCGAGGATCTCCTGCCCCGCGCGCCCCAACCTCCCGAGCGTGCTGACGCCCAGTACGCCGAGCAGCAGCAGCGCGAGCGCCAGCGGCACCTGCGCCAGGAGCAGCTTGTTGCGAAGGGTCATGGCCGGCGCTCCTCCTGCGGCGACTCGAAGGACACCACGTGGAGGTCGAAGCCCTCGCCCTCACGCAGCAGCCGCACGTCCGAGGCGTGCCCCAGCACCCGCTTCCACCAAGGCTGGCGCGAGCGGCCCACGATGATGTGACCCACCCCGTGGGAGCGGGCGAAGTCCAGCAACGCCACCACGGGATCCGTCCCCTTCAACCGCACCACCTCCGCGCCCAGCTCCTTCGCCAGCTCGATATTGCCCAGCAGATGGCGCTGGGCCTCGGCGTCGATGAGGTGCGGGGCCTCATGGGGCGTCTCCACGTAGACGACGAACCAGTCGGTGTTGAGCCGCCCCGCCATGCGCGAGCCGCGACGCAGGAGCGTGGCCGCGTGCGGTGGGTTGCTGCTGAGCGCCACCATCACCCGGCCCCAGCTCCCGCCCTTCTGCTGCGGCTCCCCGCCTGGACGGGCCCGAGTACCCGTGGCCCGGTCCAGGCTCTCGGCCACCTCGCGAAGCGCCAGCTCGCGCAGGGTGGACAGGTTCTCCTGGCGGAAGAAGCCCTCCAGCGCGTGCCGCACCTTGTCCGGCGCATAGATTTTCCCCGCCTCGAGCCGCTCGTGCAGGTCCTCCACCGCCAGGTCCAGGTTCACCACCTGGTCCGCGCTCTTCAAGAAGCTGTCGGGGAGCGTCTCGCGCACGCGGATGCCGGTGGCGCGCTCGATGAGATCATTGAGGCTCTCCAGGTGCTGCACGTTGAAGGCGCCGATGACGTTGATGCCGGCGGCCAGCAGCGCCTCCACGTCCTGGTAGCGCTTGCGATGACGCGCAAGAGGAACATTGGTGTGAGCCAGCTCGTCCACCACGGCCACCTGGGGCTTGCGCGCCAGCACCGCGTCCAGGTCCATCTCCTCCACGGAGACGTCGCGGTAGGTGAAGACCTTGCGAGGCACCACCTCCAGCCCCGCGACGAGCGCCTGGGTTTCGGCGCGGCCGTGGGTCTCGATGAAGCCGAGCACCACATCCACTCCACGTTGGCGGAGCGCGTGCGACTCCTCGAGCATGCGGTACGTCTTTCCCACGCCGGCGGCGAAGCCGATGTACAGCTTCAGTCGCCCGCGCCGGCCGCGCTCGACCAACTCGAGGAAGTCCTCGGCGCGCCCCCTCGCCATCAGTGCCCTCCCGACATCGTGTGCACCGGATGGGAGGCTTCGCCGAATTGACGGTCCAACGCCAGATTGAGCAGGAGCACGTTCACGCGAGGCTCTCCGAGGATGCCGAAGGTACGGCCCTCGGTGTTCGCCTCTACCACGGCGAGGATGCGCTGGGAGTCCACATGGCGAGCGCGGGCCACGCGGGGCACCTGCCAGCGCACGGCCTCGGGAGACAGGTGCGGATCCAACCCCGAGCCGGACGCGGTGACGAGCTCAGCGGGCACGGGGCCCGAGGCATCCGGGTTCTCCTGGCGCAGGCGCTCGGCGTCGGACACGGCCCGCTCGCGCAGCTTCTGGGAGGTGGGGCCCAGGTTGCTGCCCGAGGAGGCAGTGGCGTCATGTCCATTGCCGGCCGCAGACGGGCGCGGTTGGAAGTAACCGGCCCGCGAGAAGCCCTGGCTGATGAGAGCACTGCCCACCACCTGGCCCTTCTCGCGCGAGACGAGCGAGCCATTGGCCTCGTCGGGGAAGAGCACCTGGGACAGGCCGGTGACGGTCAGCGGATAGAGCACGCCTGTGAGCACCAGGGTGACGAGGCAGGCACGCAGGGCGGTGACGAGTGTGGAGACCATGAAGGTGATTCCTTTCAGACCAGGCCCACGGCGGTGAGCAACACGTCGATGACCTTGATGCCGAGGAAGGGAACGATGACGCCGCCCACCCCGTAGAGCAGGAGGCTGCGCCGCAGGAGCGCCGCCGCGCCGAGGGGCCGGTAGCGCACGCCGCGCAGGGCCAGGGGGATGAGGGCGATGATGATGAGCGCGTTGAAGATGACGGCGGAGAGGATGGCGCTGTAGGGCGAGGACAGGCCCATGACGTTGAGGGGGGCAATCTCCGGGAACACGCCCATGAAGAGCGCGGGGAGGATGGCGAAGTACTTGGCCACGTCATTGGCGATGGAGAAGGTGGTGAGCGTGCCGCGCGTCATGAGCAACTGCTTGCCCACCTCCACCACCTCGAGCAGCTTGGTGGGATTGGAGTCCAGGTCCACCATGTTGCCGGCCTCCTTGGCGGCCTGGGTGCCGGTGTTCATCGCCACGCCCACGTCGGCTTGAGCGAGCGCGGGAGCATCGTTGGTGCCATCCCCCGTCATGGCCACCAGCTTGCCCTTGGCCTGCTCGGCGCGAATGAGGGCCAGCTTGGCCTCGGGGGTGGCCTCGGCGAGGAAGTCGTCCACACCGGCCTCGCGGGCGATGGCCCCCGCGGTGCGCGGGTTGTCGCCCGTAATCATCACCGTGCGGATGCCCATGGCGCGGAAGCGGTCGAAGCGCTCCTTGATGCCGCCCTTCACCACGTCCTTGAGGTGGATGATGCCCAGCACGCGCGCCCCCTCGGCCACCGCCAGCGGCGTGCCGCCCTGGTCACCGATGCGCGCCGCCGTCTCGCGCAGCTCGGACGGGACGCTGCCGCCCTGGGCCTCCACGTACTGGATGACGGCGTCCACCGCGCCCTTGCGGATGCTGCGCGGGTGCGGCTCCACGAGGTCGCAACCGCTCATGCGCGTCTGCGCGGTGAAGGGCACGAAGGTGGCATGGTGCGCCTGGAGCTCACGCGGACGCATCCGGTAGGTGTCCTTCACCAGCACGACGATGGAGCGGCCCTCGGGCGTCTCATCCGCGAGGCTCGCGAGCTGCGAGGCCTCGGCCAGCTCCTCCAGCCGTACGCCCGGCAGGGGCAGCAGCTCCGTGGCCATGCGGTTGCCCAGGGTGATGGTGCCCGTCTTGTCCAGCAGCAGCGTGTCCACGTCGCCCGCGGCCTCCACCGCGCGACCGCTCATGGCCAGCACGTTCTTGCGCAGCAGCCGATCCATGCCGGCGATGCCAATGGCAGACAGCAGGCCGCCGATCGTCGTCGGAATCAGACACACCAGCAGCGCCACCACCGCCGTGCCCGACAGCTTCACGCCCGAGTAGAGCGCCATCGGCACCAGCGACACACACGCCAACAGGAAGACGAGGGTGAGGCCCACCAGGAGGATGTGCAGCGCCACCTCGTTGGGCGTCTTCTGGCGCGCGGCGCCCTCCACCAGGCCAATCATCCGGTCCAGGAAGGACTCGCCGGGGTCCGCGGTGATGCGCACCACGATGCGATCGGAGAGCACCTTCGTACCGCCGGTGACGGAGGAGCGATCGCCGCCCGACTCACGGATGACAGGGGCGGACTCGCCGGTGATGGCGGACTCGTCCACGCTGGCGATGCCCTCCACCACCTCGCCGTCACCGGGGATGGTGTCACCCGCCTCGCACACCACGAGGTCGTCCTTGCGCAGGCTGGGGGCCGGGACGCGCTCCTCCTTCCCATCCACCAGACGCCGGGCCAGGGTGTCCTTGCGCATCTTGCGCAGGGCGCCCGCCTGGGCCTTGCCGCGGCCCTCGGCCACCGCCTCGGCGAAGTTGGCGAAGAGCACGGTGAACCACAGCCACAGCATCACCGAGACGGTGAACCACGTGGGCGTGGCCACCGGCCCGGGCGTGACGAGGTCCTTCACCACCAGCACCGTGGTGAGCAGGCTGCCGGCCCACACCACGAACATCACTGGATTCCTGGCCACGTCCCGGGGGTGCAGCTTGCGCAGACTGTCCAGGGAGGCCTGCTTGAGGAGCGCCGGCTCGAAGAGCGAGGCCGGCTTCGCGGAAGGGGAAGCCATGATCAAAACACCTTTCCGGCCTGGCCGAGGGAGTGCTCGACGATGGGGCCGAGAGAGAGCGCGGGGAAGAAGGTGAGCGCGCCGACAATGACGACCACGCACACGAGCAGCCCGGTGAAGAGCGCGCCGTTCGTGGGGAAGGTCCCAGGACCCGGAGGCACCACCTTCTTGCCCACCATGGAGCCAGCAATGGCCAGCACCGGGATGATCATCAGGAAGCGCCCGGCGAGCATGGCCATGCCCAGGGAGATGTTCCAGAAGGGCGTGTTGGCGTTGAGCCCGGCGAAGGCGCTGCCGTTGTTGCCCGCGCCGCTGGTGAAGGCATACAGGATTTCCGACAGGCCATGCGGCCCCGCGTTGTTGAGCGAGGACACGCCCTGGGGAATCACCACCGCCACCGCGCTCATCCCGAGGATGACGAGCGGGAAGATGAGCACGTACAGCATGGCGAGCTTCATCTCCTTCGCTTCGATCTTCTTGCCCAGGTACTCGGGGGTGCGGCCCACCATGAGGCCAGCGATGAAGACGGCGAGCACCACCATAACGAGGATGCCGTAGAGGCCCGCGCCCACGCCGCCGAAGATGACCTCGCCGAGCTGCATGTTCACCAGGGGCACCAGTCCCCCGAGCGCGGTGAAGCTGTCGTGCATGGCATTGACCGCGCCACAGGACGCATCCGTGGTGACGGTGGCGAAGAGGGCCGAGGCGGAGATGCCGAAGCGAGCCTCCTTGCCCTCCATGTTCCCGTTCTGCGCCACCTGTGCGGCGGCCACGGCGGGGTTGGCCTGGGACTCAGCGGCGTAGGCCGCGGTCACGCCCACGAAGAAGAGGAGGCTCATGGCGGCGAAGAGGGCCCAGCCCTGCTTCGTGTCCCTCGCCATCTTCCCATACGTGTACGTGAGGGCCGCGGGGATGGCGAAGATGGAGAGCATCTGCACCAGGTTGGTGAGCGGCGTGGGGTTCTCGAAGGGATGAGCGCTGTTGGCGTTGAAGAAGCCGCCGCCGTTGGTGCCCAGCATCTTGATGGCCTCCTGCGAGGCCACCGGACCCATGGCGAGCGTCTGCTTCACGCCCTCCAGCGTGGTCAGTTCCAGGTACGGCGCGAAGTTCTGCAGCACGCCCTGCGACACCAGGAAGAGCGCGTAGACGACGCACAGGGGCAGCAGCACGTAGAGCGTGGCGCGGACGAGGTCCACCCAGAAGTTGCCCAGCGTCTTCTGCCCCTCGGGGCCGGGGCGCCGGGTGAAGCCACGCGCGAGCGCCAGCGCCACGCCCATCCCCGCCGCCGCGGAGGTGAAGTTGTGCCAGGCCAGCCCCACCATCTGGCTGAAGTAGCTCAGGGTGGACTCACCCGCGTAGGACTGCCAGTTGGTGTTGGTGGTGAAGCTGGCGGCCGTGTTGAAGGCCAACTCCGGCCCCACGGCCGGCAGGCCCTGGGGGTTGAGCGGCAGCACATGCTGCAACCGTTGAATGGCGTAGGTACCGAGCATCCCGAAGAGGCTGAAGGCCAGCAGCGCGAGGGCGTACTGGCTCCACGTCTGCTCTCGTCGCGCGTCCTTGCCGCCGCACAAGGCGAGAAACAGGTGCTCCACCGGTCCGAGCACCTTCGGCAGGGGCTGGGTAGGCGCCTCGAAGACGTGAAAGAGGTACGTGCCCAGCGGCTTCGTCACCGCGAGCACCAGCGCGAAGAACAGAACGATCTGCAACCAACCAATGAGAGTCATGGCGAGGCCCCTAGAAGCGCTCTGGCCGCAGCAGGGCGTAGACGAGGTAGACGGTGAGCAGCACCGCGAGCGCGGCGCCGGCGACGTATTCGAAGCTCATGGGACGGCTTGCCTTTCAGAGGCGCTCGCAGCCGTGGGTGTAGGCCCACGCGAGCGCGAAGAAACCGACGGTGACGAGCACGAGGACGAGGTCCATGTGAGGGTTGCTCCGGGTTAGAAGAAGGCCTCGGCGCCGTGCACCACCTCCATCGCGGTGCCAATGCCCACCAGCGCGCGCAGGTCCACCGGCTCCGGCTCCAGGCTCACGCCCAGGCTGGCCAGGTTGAGGACGAGCGACTCGAGGACAGAGGAGGACGCCGGCGCGGGCGGCTCGGACTGGCCGGGCAGCGCGGAAGAGAGCAAGCAGGGGAGCGAGAGAAGGGACATGAGCACCTCGTCCCCCTCGCTAGAGCACCCGCTGTACCAGGACCCGGGTCCACCACCTCTTCAAATTCCGCGGGGTTACGCGTCAGGGTCTCCCCTCGCGGTTGCAACCTGCACGATGACCCCTCACCCGCCCCTGCGTCCTGAAAGATGGCCGCGCTCCCACGGAGGGAGGGTGAGGAAACAGGCGTGAACGGAGGTGCAACCGTTCAGGGGCCACTGGCGTGCTGGCTGACGTCGTGACGAGGGGCCTGGCTGGCCAGGTAGGCGTCCTCGGCCTGTACCAGGAGCGCGCGGATGGCGGCGGGAGAGCCGGCCTCCACCAGCGCCTGCCGCAACCGAGCATCCCTCAGCAGCGCCGCGATGCGCGCGAGCACGCTGAGGTGCGTACCCGGCGCGTGCGTCGGCGAGGCGAGCGTCACGAAGAGTCGCACCGGCCTGCCATCCCGGGCGCCGAAGTCCACCCCCTCGGGGTCCACGGCGACACAGGCGGTGATCTGCCGCAACCGGTCGAAGCGGCAATGGGGAATGGCCACCCCCTCGCCAATGGCCGTACTGGAGATGCGCTCCCGAGCCGCGAGCTGCTCCTCGAGCATCTGCCGCGGGGCCTTCGTCCTCGCCGCGAGCAGACCGGCCAACTCGTGCAACACCCCCGCCTTGTCCTGGACCCTCAGGTCCGGACAGATGCAGTCCTCCGACAGGTAATCGGTGAAGCGCATCTCACACCTCCCAGGAGAGCACGCCATGCGACGCGATGCGCGAGCGGCTCGAGCAGAGAACCCCCCATCGAGCGCTCTCCAGCACATGCTCGGACTGGTGAGACGCATCGGCAACCCCCACCGTTCCGAGGAAACGTCCCACCGTGTTCCGCTGTCCGCTGGCGCACCCGCACGGCCCCGAAGCGAGCAGCAACCCGAGCGTTCCGTTTGCTCGTTGGTGTTCCTACATTCCGGACGTTGGGTCTCCACCGTAGAAGCGCTTCAGCTCGGCGTAGAGGTCGGGCGTCTTCTCGCGCATCTGAAGGGGCTTCTCGAAGAAGGACTCGGTGGCCACGGCGAAGAACTCAGCCTCGTTGAGGGCGCCGTAGTCGTCCAGCACCTGACGCTCGAGACGCCGGCCCTGGCGCAGCTTGAGGAAGTGCTCGCCCATGACCGAGGCCCACGCCTGGTAGTGCGAGTAGCGACGCAGCTGGGGCGTGCCGTCGAAGGCGCCGTCCTCCCGGTCCAGGACATGGGCGAACTCGTGCGTGGCGGTGGAGTGGCCATCATGGGGGTTGCTCAGCCCCGCCAGCACGGACTGCCATGAAAGGATGACGGTGCCCCAGTTCTTCGCCTCGCCGAGCACCACGCCAGTGCGGTCCGGAATCCGGAAGGCATCCGGGTAGACAATGACCTCACGCAGCCGGTCGTAATAGGAGAGGTCCAGGTGCAGCACCAGGCGTACGGCCGTGGCCGACACCACCGCACGCACCTCCTCGGTGATGGAGAAGCCGCCGGCGCCGATGAACTCCTTCTCCCAGGCGAAGACCTTGAGTTGCTCGAGGAAGTGCTCGCGCAGGGGCGAAGTGAGCTCGCGGAAGAAGGGGACGCGTTGCTCCAGGAAGCCGAGCCACTCGGAAGGAAACGGACGGCGCAGCAGACGGCGGCGGCGCAGGGTGCGGAAGAGGCCGGACATGGACGCGAGGGTAGCTCAGACTTCAACGAACCTGGGGCCGGTGAGCCCCTCGCGCTCCATGGCCAGCTTGACGCGCTCGGAGACGATGAGGATGACGGTCCAGCCCCAGGGGCGGAAGACGTTGGCATCTCCGATCTTTTCAGGGTCCACCCTCAAACCACTGACATCCCGGTACTGGCCTTCCTTGTCCGGGCGATTGTCCTCCGGGAGCCAGTACAGCACCTCGTCGCAACGGGCATCGTCGATGCAGCGGATGACTTGCAGGGTATTGAGAACGAAATAGGGCTCAGACTGCCCCTCCACCACAGCCGGAATGAGCTGCACCTCAGACGTCACCACCCCCAACTGTTCGAGAAGAGAGGCGACCCGGCCGTTGACGACAGGAATCGAAAAAGAAGCCAGAGTGAAATCAAGCGCGGAGCCAGATGGATTCACAGGGAAATGAATCACCCTCTTCGTATCGAGAGCGAGCCCCTCCGTGAATGGCCAGGGCTCGAGCAACTGCCCCTGCGCATCAACAGGGCTCCTCAGATGCCAGCGGCCGGGAATGCGCATGTCGTCCCGCAGCGCGAAATACCTGGTTCGAGCACTCATGGCTTCCTCGTCGCGAGCTTGTTGAGCCTCGAACCGGGTTTACAGATATCAGCCGCGAGCTGATCGAGTTCCGCCGTGAGCCTACTCCGGCATTCCGCTTTCGTCCCACATTGACCCAGCGCGAGCTGCAACCGCTCGTAGACCTTCTGATGGTACTCCTCGGGATGGGGCCCTACATGACCGATGAGATGAACGATGTTCGCGGGATCATCGAGGCTCATCCCCGCTCGGTCGAAAAGGTCCTTGAACCGTGGCGTCCACGGACCACCGCTGGCATCGGAGACATCGTTCTTGTCGGTGGCGATGTGGTGGCCCTTGGCATCGCCCTTGTCCGAAGCATCCCGACAGGCCCCCGTTGTCCTGGCCAAAGTACTCGCTGAGGCCACCGCGGCGCCCGTCGTACCCGCGGACACGCCCATGAGCACCACCGTGCCATTGGCCACGCTCACCTGTGCACGGGCCTTCGCCCCCACCTTCACACCTCCCGCCAAAACGAAGCGTGGAGGCGACAGGCGCGCCCACATGCCTCCCTTGGGCACCTCGGGCAGGCCCCTGGCCAGCTTCGCCCCCGCCACTGTCACCAGCACCCGGAGCCCCACTCCCCCGAGCGCCTTCCCGAAGCGTTCAGCCACCGCCTCCAACTGCGCCTTCGTCCTCGCCGCTTCCGCCTCCCGGTACAGCGTCAGGCAGGCCATCCCCACGGCGTAGAGCTCCGCCGCCGTATAGGTCAGCATCAGCCCGAGGGTGACTGCTGCGGCCAACGCCTTGGAAAAGACGGGCTCCGGCGCCGCCCACGCCATCATGTAGAGCATCATGGACAGGGCCACGGAATACGCGACCGTGGGCGAGCCGAGCAGCTCCATCGCAGCCTCGCGCACCCCCTCGCCCATGTAACGCGGCGAGAGCTTGAGCGCCTGAAACCACCGGCTGTCCTCCAGCGAGTCGGGCAGTGGCAGCGAGGCGGCCCCGAAAATCTCCTCATGGCTTGCACGCAGCCTGCGCTCCAGCTCGGAGGCTCGCGACTTCCCCGGTGGACAGGGCGAGAGGATCGGGCTTAGCCCACACCTCGAAAGTCTTGCCAGATGACGTGGCCCTGCTCGCGGCGCCTCGAATGCCGCCTCCAGCTCCGCCACAAAGGCGCGTGCGTCCTCGACGGTGAGCTGGGCCAGGGCCAGCTCTGGCGGGAGGCGCTTGAAGCCGAGCAGGAGCGCTCGGCCATGAACGGGCTCAAGGTGCTCGCGCACCCTCACGACCTCCAGCGCCGGAAGGTCGTACGGGCCTGCCCGGGCCGGGAGTGCCACCAACAACACACAGAGGGAGAGCACGACATGAGCGGTCATGTCGTTCCACCCTACTCCTCTGTTCCTGCCCGGAGAAGCGCGCTCCTCCTCCCAAGGAGGGGCGCCTCAGCGCACCAGGGCCAGCCGGCGAACCGGCATTCCGGGCCCCGGCGTCACGGGCCGCGGCTCGGGGGGCGCGAGGACCTCGCCGAGCGCCTCCACCACCCGGGCGAAGAGCTGATGATCATGGCTGCACAGCACCAGACGCTCGCCCTCGGCGGTGCGCACGGTCAGCCAGTAGGTGTCCGCCGCCATCACCAGCCGAGCGATGGAGGAAAAGACGAGCACCGTGGCCACCGCGAGCGCGGCCGTCACCCGGAACGAGCCCGGCTGCAACAGCAGCGCCGGCACCACCAGCGCCGCCCCCGCGCCGAGCGCCAATGGCAGCTTGAGGCCCGGGGCCGCGTGCCGCGTACCGAAACCACGCAGCTCCTCCAGCCGCCACGAGCGACCCGCCGCCTCCAGCCGCTCACTGGTGAGCCGAAAGCCCTCGGCCGAGACCAGCACCCGCTCGCCCGAGGGGGTGAGTGGCTCCGGCGCCAGGGAGGGAACCAATCTCAGCACGGGCCTCGCACGCGACTGCGCCACCGGCCAGCTCTCCCGCTCCATCATCGTGCCTCCCCGCGTTCACCCCGCGTACGCCAGGCGTCTGCCACGCTCCGCAGCAGCCCCTTCAATGACTCCAGTGGCGTGCCCAGCGCGTAGCAGCCCTGTGCGCCCAGGCTCATCGCCAGGCGCCGCAACCGCTCGTCCTCGAAGGGCAGCAGCGCGAAGACAGGGGCGGGTCCCGCCTCATTCCCGGCGACCTGCAGCACCCGCGACACGCTGTCCTCACGCTGCACCAGCGCGAGCACCACGTCTGGCCGCTCCTCGCCACCCCAGGGACGCAAGGCAATGCCCATGTCGCTCAGCACATCGCTCAACAGCGAGCGCAGCGACTCGTCCGCATCCGGCGCGAGAATGACGCAGCACGGCAAGGGGTGGTGCATGGAAGCTCCGCCCCCATGCATCAGCAAACCACATGCCTGTAGCCGCCCCTCGGGAGCGTCCCGACGCACCGCGGCGCGACGTGGCAGCCTGCAAGGCAGCCCTGGCGGATTGCCACGCGGCCCGAATGACGCCAGTCCCGGAGCCCCTCCGGGCGCGAGCTTCCGCCACTTGTCCGACTGTCGGACAGGTTCGCGGAAAGTGCGGCCGGAGGACGGAGGCCCTGGCGCTGTGAGGAGTCCCTGACGGGACTGACTACGGATGGATCAGCGGATGATCTGGTCCTGAGAGACCGGGCTCAGGCCGCCGCCAGCCACCTGCACCGTCACCGTGCCCCGCTGCGAGGACTTGAAATAGAAGGTCGCCTCCGCCTGCGGGTTGGAGAGGTCCACGGAGGAAATGGCGGCATCGGTGCAAGCCGGGTCGGCATGGAAGGTGACGCCGGGAGCCGCTGAACCCGTGGCCGTCAGGGCGAACGATCCCGTCGAGGGCTTGAGGTTGCCGACAGAATCCTGGCTCTGCACGGTGACCTTCTTGGAGCAGACGTCGGTCGTGATGTCATACGAGGACGTGAGGAACGAAAGCTGCGACACCGGCAGCGGGGTGTACACATCCACGGAGAAGGTGACATCGGGCGCCGTCTTCGGGTTGTAGCCAACTCCCGTGATGAGATTCGAGGTGATGACGCTCCCGGTTCCGTAGTAGTCCGAGATGGCGGCCTGGTAGATCGGATTGGACACCACGTCGCTCTGGAGCACGTTGTTGGAGACCCACGCGCGCGCCGCCTTGTCGGGCGGGTCTCCCGCGTCCTGCTCGAGATAGATGCCAATGTCGTTGTCGATGAGGATGTTGCTCTCGATGACAGGTCCGAGCACCAACGGCTTGCCCGTGCTCGATTTGACCAGGACACCCGTGCCCACGGTGTCGGAGCCGGTATAGGCGTTCCCGGAGACCTTGTTCCCCAACACCCGCGCCTTGGCCCCATCGCTGATCTGGATGCCATTGCGGGCGATGTCGCTCACGGCTCCTCCACCCTCCACCGAGTTGCCGTCGATCGTCACATCCACGGCGCCAGTCGCCAGGATGCCGATCTTCTCGTACTTCGAAACATGGTTGCGCAGCACCTCCACCCGGAAGGGGCCGCGGCTCATGTCGTCATTGCGGATTTCGATGCCAAAACCTTCCTGGCAGCCGCTCGTCCCCGAGCCCCTGCTGAGACCACTCACCCAGCTGTCGACGACTTCTCCCGAGGCGCCTTCGAGCAGGATGCCACGCAGACGCTTCGCGCCGGCTTCACAGGCATCCTTCAAACCGCTCGTGGTCACGGTGACGCCACGCACGTACGCGGTGCTCCCCCGGTTGCGGATGACGGCTCCGGTGAAGGTTCCGCCCGAAGGGTCCACCGCCGTGACGGTGTGGCCCTGACCATCAAAGGCGAAGGTGTCCGGGATGAACAGCGTGGAGTCCGTGGTGCAGTCGGCAGCCGCCGCGAGGCGCCCCTTCTCGAGCGAGAAGGCACACAGGGGCCGCGTGCAGACAGGGCCCGTCCAGACGACCGGGAAGGTGTGCGAGGTGCTGAGCCCCGCGCTGTTGGAGACCGTCACCGTCACCGTGTGCGGCACGTCGGCGGGCAGGCAGGACGGAGACACCCAGAGGGTCTCGCTGGAGTCGGCGGCCCCCTCCGGCGGGCTCATGAAACCAGCGGTCGTGCTCCACGAGAAGGACGGGACACCGTGCGCGACCGTGGCGGTGACCCTCAGGTGCAGCAGCTCCCCGGGGCCCACGGACGCGGGCGACGCGAAGACCTCCCGGATGGAGGGAGCCGTCGGAGAGAGCTCGCGGAGGACGGCACGCACCGCCGGATTGCGCGTCCTCCGCTCCTTGACGCTGAGGGTGAGCTCCAGCACCACCCCGACGCCGCTCGGATCCGTGACCGTCAGGCTGAGCGTCTGCGGCCCCTCCGCATTGGGCGCGGTCCACACGGTCGAGGCCGAATGGGTGTCAGCGAAAGAGCCGCTGGTGGCCGCCCACGAAACGGTGAGGACATCGCCCGTGTTGGGGTCACGCACCTCGGCCCGGAGCGAGAGCATACCCCTCGGCTCGACCTCATCCGCCGACGCGACGAGCGAGTCGATGAGGGGAGACACATTGCCGGTGGGCGGCGACGGAGAAGGCTCGCGCGCGGTGAGCAGGACGAGCGCCGTGTTCGAGCGCGGGATGGTGACATTCGTGGCCCCGGCCACGAAGCGCTGGAAGCCCAAGGCCCCCCATCCCTCGGCGGTGACCTCATGGCCGCTCACGGCCCGGAGCCCGTTGATCCTCCCGTTCCACTGGCCTTCCGCGTCGGACAGGAGGACGGAGCGGGTCCCGCCCTCGGGGAGGGAAGTCGTCACCTCCACGCGCTCCACGCCCACGGTGGAGAACGACGGCGGGACGACGATGAAGAACCGGGCCGCGCCGAGCGGCGCATAGGTGACGGGGAGAGGACCTTCCTCACTACAACCCACCACCCCCAGCGCCAGGCTCATGACGAGGAGGGCCAGGTGCTTCGCATCCGCTCGGCTCATGGTCACGCGACTCCCATTCCATGCTTGAAACAGGAGTCACCATATAAGTGGGCCCGCGCCCTTCACAAATCCAGAGTCCAGCCTCAGCGGGCCCGAGTGACCAGCTCTGGACGCCCGATGGGGCTCACCCCCCGGGTCAGGAGCTGCCTGGCGGCCAGGACGGACACACAATCATCTGTGCTGTGGATGTCACCGTAGAAGGTGAGCAGAGTGGCTGGCTCCACCACGCGCACGTCGCCCACCTGAACCCAGGGGACATGCCTCACGAACACGTCCAGGATGACCTTGGCCTCCTGCACATACTTCGCGTAGCGGTAGAAGTGGGTGGAGGTGGCGTCGAAGCGGCTCCAGATGCGGTGGAAGCCGCGGTCCGTGAGCAGCTGCACCAACTCCGGGAAGCGCTCGGGCTCCACGAAGAGGTCCACGTCCTTGTGGTCGTGGAAGATCTTCAGCTCCTCGTGGGGCGGAGCCATGAAGTGCCAGGCCCAACCTCCCGAGAGGGTGACCAGCGGCGCGAGCGCCCGCAGCTCGGTCTCGGCGATACGGATGCGGTCGAGGTTCCAGGGCTCATCCGCCCGTTTGGGGTTGCGTGGATCTCCCATGACGTCTCCTCCAGAGGTGCGGCGCAGAGGACGCGACCGCGCCTGGGAAGCTGACGGACCGGGCAAGATGCGCTGCATGGACACCCTCGACAAGCCGCTCGAGGACCCCCTCTCTACTGGAAGGACGACGCGCTCCGCCGCTTCACCCCATCGGCTGTCGGCGAGCGCATCTCCCTTTGAGCGCCGTGGGGCTCACTCCGTCGACGACTCGGTGGGCGTGCCGAGACGCTCGGTGAGGTTGTCCTTGTCACCCTCGCCCAGGTCACGCCGCACGCTCATGTCCCGATGCTCGGGCAGGCCGCTCCGCTGCTCGCTGGTGCTCTCGCTCGCGCCCTCGCGCTTTTCGTCGGAGCTCGGAGCCGGGCCCTGTCCCCTGCTTCCGGATTCATTCCGTGGATCCGCCATGTGCCATTCCTCCGCCAGGGCTCCTCTGAGATGGAGCCTGTTCACCTCGGACAAAGGTCAGCCCCCCGGCGGGGAGGGACAACCCGGACACGGTGCCGCCCGTCCGGCTAGGGCCCTGGCAGTCGGAGCGACGGGCCCGCAGTCAGGTGATGCGTGTCGAATGCGTCGCCGATGGCGGCCGCCACGTGGGGAATCACGAGCCCAGCCCCCGCGCCCACATAGGGCTGGAGCCGCCCGGTGCAGCCGGGCTCGGGACACGCGTTCCACCGGTGCACTACGTCCAGCGTGAGGTAGTTCATCCCGTGGGACATGTTGAAGCCCCGGACGGTGGAGCCCAGCGTCTCCGTCACGTCCACCGGCTCGCCTCCTCGGGTGCCCGTCACCCGGACGGGCTTCTCCGTCTCCGCGTACGCCTTGTCGTGGAAGAAATCGAGCATCAGCCCCCACTCCGGCCGGGCCCCGAAGTGATGGGTGAGACGCACACCGTGTACAGCAGCAGGGTGGTCTCCGCGCGTGCGGCCTCACTCCCCGCCAGCAACCCGATGAGGGTGACGGCGACGCACTCCATCCTCTTCCCCATGAGCCACCTCCCCGAGACGTCGCGCCTCGCGAAGTTGCGCACGGCCTTGGGCGAGGCCACACCTCGGCCAGGGGCCTTCCCGCCCGATCGCTCCGGAAATGCTCAGCGCGGGATGTGCCGGCCGGCCTCGTGGGTTGCCACCTGTCTGGCCTTTTTCGCTGGCCAGCCAAGGACCGACCATGAGCGCCCACCTGAAGCAACAGATTGAAAAGGCCGCCGAGTGGATCGCCGCCAGCCAGCACCTGGTGGCCTTCACCGGCGCTGGCATCAGCACGGACTCGGGCCTGCCCGACTTCCGCGGCCCTGATGGCGTCTGGACTCGCCGCGACGCCGGCCTGCCTCCCCCCAAGTGGGGCAAGCCCGCCTCGCAGATCCGGCCGAACGTCGCGCACTACTCGCTCGTCGAGCTGGAGCGCCTGGGCAAGCTGCGCTTCCTCATCTCGCAGAACGTGGACAACCTCCACCTGGAGTCCGGCTTCCCGCTCAACAAGCTCGCGGAGCTGCACGGCAACGGCAAGCTGATGCGCTGCCTGGCCTGCGACAGCCGCTACACCCTCGAGCAGGTGGGCTGGGACCGGCGCGTATGGGGCGAGGGATACCGCACCCAGCGCCCCCTGAAGGGACAGCCGCGCTGCCCCGCGTGCAAGGGCCGCATCATCTCCTCGGTGGTGAACTTCGGGGATCCACTGCCCGCGCGGGAGATTGAGCAGTCCCTCGCGGAGTCCGAGTGGTGTGACGTGTTCTTCGCCATCGGCTCGTCGCTGGTGGTGTCACCCGCCAACGAGATGCCGCGCGTGGCGCTGGACATGGGTGCCCGGCTCATCCTCCTCAACCGCGGCGAGACGCCCTTCGACGAGGAGGCCCACCTGCGCATTGAGGCGGGCATCGGCGAGGTGCTGCCCCCGGTGGTCGAGCGCGTGAAAGAGCTGCTCGGCGCGCAGGCTCACCCCTCCAGCACGCATTAGGACTCGCCGAAGAGCCCCTTCACCCGCTCCTGCTGCTCCTCGAGGTACTGCGGCGAGTGGGTGTCCACCTGGAAGTGGAAGACGGACTCCCGGCCGCAGTCGTTACAAACCACCTGCAGCCTGTCCAACTTCAGGTGCTCGGGCAGACCCGGGCTGGAGCCCACGGTCTGCCGCACCAGGGACCACGCGCCACCACACGCGCAGGGGCTGTCTCGGAGCCAGGCGTACTCCTCCGACACGGCCGCCACGGGGATGAGCCCGGGTGCTTCCCGGGGCACAGCCATGGACGTCCCCTTCGCAACGGCTTCGTTCTTCCCGAATAGCCGCGAGAGAAAACCCATGGCGGCCCCCCGTTCTCATGGACAACAAGCTCGGCCTGGGAGGCTAACCGAAGCGACTTCCTCCGGACAGCCTACCCACCGCCGAACGTGGAACTACCGGCAGCTGCCCCACAACATTTGGATGCCGTTGTGGGTGAGCACAGCCAGGTCCTGGGCTCTGTCCTTGTCGAAGTCCGACACCATCAGCCCCTGGAGCTCCATGTCCTGGGGCAAGGCCGTGATGGGCACCTGCTGGGCGAAGGTGCCACCCGGCTGGCCCATCAGCAGGCTCACCTGGTTGCCCGTGGCACTCGTGACGAGCAGATCCTGCACGGAGTCCCGGTTGATGTCCGCCAGCACCATCCGCGAGGGCGCCTTGCCCACGGCATACGCGGTCGGCGCGTAGAAGGAGCCATCGCGCCTGCCGCGGAGCACGAGCACCTGATTGTTGCTCGCATCGGCAACCGCCAGGTCCAGCAACGTGTCGGAGTCGAAATCCGCCGCCACGAGGCCGCGCGGAGTTCCGCCTGTAGACGTGAAGCGCTGCTCCTGGAACGTGCCATTCCCGTTGTTCAACAGCACGCCCACCGACTGGCAGCTCTTCTCCGTCGGCGCGCTACACCTGGCCGGGTAGGAGAGGGCAATGTCCCGCGAGCCATTCCCATCAAGGTCCGCGACCACCATGGCGTAAGGGTTCACGGACGCGGGGGAATCCACCGCCTTCTGCAACGAGCCATCGTCATTCACATGGAACAGGGAGAGCTTGCCCGCGGAGCCACGAACGAGGGCGACGCTCATGCTCCCGGCGCCGAAGTCCGCGACCGCCAGGTCATTGAGGTTCAGGTCTCCCGCCGCGTAGGTGACCGGCGCATGGAAGGAGGCCTTGCCCTTGCCCCGGTACACCCCGAGCGTGGAGTCACCGCTGTTGGCGACGAGCAGCTCCAGGTTGTCGTCACCATCGAGGTCCACGAGCGCCACGACCGAGGGATCCTTCCCGGCCGCCCACAGGCTGGGCTTCTGGAAGCGGCCCTCGCCCTGATTGAGCAGGACGGCCACGGATCTGCCATCGTTGTTCGCCGTGACGATGTCGGCTCGGCCGTCATCGTTGAGATCGCCAACGGCAATGGCCGTCGGGTCCCCGGCGAACGCGTACTCCACGGGGGCCAGGAAGCCGCAGTTGCCCGCGCAGCGGGTGCTGCCGTCTGGGCAGGCGCCCTCGCACGTCGCGCCGCTCTCGCACGAGGGCTTCGCCGCGAAGGAGCTGCCGTCGCTGGGAATCACGAGCCCACCATCCGACGGCGTGCCCCCGTCTTGATTGTCGCTGGGGTTCTTGACCGGCGGCGGCGGCGGGTTGCCATCGAGCGGTGGCGGCCGATTCGGCTCACAGGCACTCGCCAGCACGAACAACGCGCTCAGCACGCCCATGAGGATTCGAGATGTGGCGTTTCCGGGCAGGGACATGTCGGGCCTCCAACGAAGAAGAGAGACCCGAAGTGTTATCACCGCGCCTGCGCTTACGCGCTGTTTCCGCTCCGCTCCCGCTCGCGGCGGTGAATGGTGGAAACGTCAATGCCCAGGATTTCCGCTGCCTTCGTCTTGTTGCCACCGCATTGCGCCACCACGTACGCGATGTACTCGCCCTCGAGCTGTCTCAGCGGAATCATCCGCGCCTGCGCGCGTGACAGGGGGTGGGCATCCACCGTCACACCGGGCGCGTGGAGCTGGAGCGTGGGCAGGTCCACCGTCTCCTGCACGGTGACGACGGCGAGCCGCTCGACGAGGTTCTCCAGCTCGCGCACGTTGCCGGGCCACGGAGCGGTGGCGAGCGCGGCGAGGGCCTCGGGGGTGAAGCCGGTGAGGCGCGCGCGGGGGTTGCGCTTGCGCGACTGGGCGACGAAGTGCTCCACCAGGAGGGGGATGTCCTCGCGCCGCTCGCGCAGGGGCGGCACGAAGAGCGGCACCACGTTGAGCCGGTAGAAGAGATCCTGACGGAACTTCCCCTCGCGCACGCGCGCCTCCAGCTCCTGGTGCGTGGCGGCCACCACGCGCACGTCCACCTTGCGCGAGGCATCCGCGCCCACCGCGCGCACCTCGCCGTCCTCCAGCACGCGCAGCAGCTTGGCCTGGAGCTCAGGCGCCATGTCGCCAATCTCATCGAGGAAGAGCGTGCCCCCGTCCGCCTCCAGGAAGAGGCCGCGCCGAGGCGTGGTGGCGCCGGTGAAGCTGCCCTTCACGTGGCCGAACAGCTCGCTCTCCAGCAGCGCGTTGGGGATGGCCGTGCAGTTCACCGCCACGAAGGGGCCCGCCTTGCGAGGTCCCTCGAAGTGCAGCGCGCGCGCCACCAGCTCCTTGCCCGAGCCGCTCTCGCCTCGCACCAGAACTGGCGCGGGGGAATGCGCCACGCGCTCGATGAGCTCGTACAGGGTGCGCATGGGCGCGCTGCGGCCAATCAACGCGGCGAAGGCCGAGCGGTCTCCCACCGCGCGACGCAGCGCCTGGTTCTCCTCGCGCAGCCGGCGCTCGGCGATGGCGCGCTGCACGTACAGCAGCACTTCGTCGAGGCGGAAGGGCTTGGTGAAGTAGTGCGTGGCGCCGCGCCGCATGGCCTCCACCGCGTTCTCCACTCCGCCGAAGGCCGTCATGATGAGCACGGGCAGCGCAGGGTCCACCTCGCGCACGGTGGCCAGCACATCGAAGCCGTCCACCTGCTCCATGCGAAGGTCGCACACCACCGCGTCCAGCACGCGCCCGCGCACCACGGCGAGCGCCTCCTGCCCGCTGGTGGCCACATCCACCGTGTAGCCCGCGTCCGAGAGGTAGTCGGCCAACAGCCGAGCCATCTCCACGTGGTCATCCACCACCAGCACTCGTCCCTCAGACGGCATGTCGCTCCTCGCTCGGCAGAGGTGTAGCGGGCCACCACAGCGTGACGCACGTGCCCTGGCCGGGCTCGCTCTCCAGCTCGATGCGGCCTCCGTGGTTGCGCACGATTTGAGCCACCATCGTCAAGCCCAACCCCGTGCCCTGGCCGCGCTTCTTCGTGGTGAAGAACGGGTCGAAGACGCGGTTGAGGCTCTCCGGCGGAATGCCGCACCCGTCGTCCCGCACCGTCACCCGCACCCCGCTCCACGCTCCTGGCTCGCCCGGCGCCTCCACGTGGGCCCCGAGCCGCACCGTGCCCCCCGGCTCGCACGCGTCACACGCGTTGAGGGCCAGGTTGAGCACCACCTGCTGCAGCTGATCCGGGTCCGCCGACAGCGGCGGCAACCCCTCGGGCACCTCCACCTCCACCTTCACCTTGCGCCGCTCGGCCTCGCCGTGCAGCAGCTCCTGTGCGCCCAGCAGCAGGGGCCTCAGCGCCACGCCCCGCACCAGCGCTGGCTGCACCCGAGAGAAGTCCAGCAGCTGGCGGATGGTGCGGCTCACCCGGTCAATCTGCTCGATGATGACCTGCACGCCCGCGGCCTGCGGGTGCTGCGCGCCCAGCTTACCCAGCACGTACTCGGCCCGGCCGCGGACCACGCCCAGCGGGGTGCCAATCTCATGCGCGATGCCCGCGGCGAGGATGCCCACCGTGGCCAGCTTCTCCGCGCGCAAGAGCTGCGACTCGAGCGCGTGCACGTTGCTCAAGTCCTCCACCACGAGCAGCACGCGCACCTCGGCGTCCAGCCGCTCCAGGGGGACGGCGTGGATGCGGTACTGGCCCTCCTCGCCGAAGAGGGGCAGCGGCTCACCGTGCAGGCTGAGGACGCGCTCGGCGGAGCAGGCCCCCTCCACCAGCGAGGTGAGCCTGTCCACCACGGCGGCGGGCGCGTGGGGGAAGGCCTCGGGGAGCGAGGCGCCCACGGCGGTGGGAGGCAGCCGCTCGCGCAGGGCCTGGTTGACGGCGGTGATGCGCCCGGTGGCGGAGAGCGCGAGGACGCCTGTGGGGATGTTGTCGAGAATCTTCTGCGTCTTCTCGTGCAGGTGGGCCAGTCGGTCCGCGTGGCGGCGGCTCTCCTGCAGCGCGACGGCGCGGCGCGAGGCCACGATGACGTAGGCGCCGAAGACGACGAGGAAGAAGGTCACCAGGATGGCACCGGGCGCCACGCGGAGGATGACGCCGCGCTCGTGGGCACGCAGCTCCTCGGTGGTGGCGAGCGTGGCCACGGCCCAGTGGACGCCGCCGCGCATGCGGATGGGGGTATAGGCGGCGATGGCATCGGCCGCGCCCAGGCCCAGCCACGCGGCCTCACCCTCGGGGATACGCACCGTGCCGCGCTCGCCTGCGCGCATGTGCCGCACCAGCTCCGCGAAGGAGGGGACGCGGCCCGCCTCGGCGTCCAGCCGCTTGTACCAGTCGATGAGGGTGGTGTCGCTCGCAGGGGTGGGCACGCCGTGCGCGCCAATGAGCAGCAGCTTCGCCTCAGGCTCCGTGGCGATGAGCTTCAGGGGCGCGAAGAAGGGCTCCGTGTCCACCAGCACCGCGACCGCGCCGCCGGGCCCGTCCTCGGAGGGTGCGTAGGCGGTGGCGAAGACGCGGGACCAACCTCCGGGTGCGGCAGCCACGGGAGGCGAGGTGAGGATGTCTCCAGGCTTCCGGGAGAGCGCCTCGCGCGCCGTCTCCGTGAGGACAGTGCCCACGGCGCCACGGGTCACGGCGGGCCCCGCGCGCCTGTCCATGATGGCAAAGCGCTGCGCCCCCTCCGAGTCCAGAACGAGGATGGCCTTGTACTGGCCCACCACCTCCAGGAGAGCGAGCAGCTCGCGCCGGTGCTCGGTGACGGAGCCGGGCCGAGAGAGCAGCTCGCCGGCGAAGCGGAGGTCATCCGCCGCGTCGTCGAGCGCATCGGCGACCTCGCGCGCCGCGGCCTCCACCTGGGCCTTCCGGTCCGCGGCGAACTGGTCCACCAGCGCCGCGCGGTCCCGGCGGATGAGGTGCACCACGCCCACCACCACGCTCGCGAGCGCGATGCACAGCAGGAGCACGGAGGCGACGGCGTTGCGGGTCATGGGCGTCGGACGCATCAGTCTAGCCCGCGACTCCGGACCTGGCAGGAAGGGTTTCGATGCCACACACGCCCTGGCCGTCCGGGGGGCAGGCGCACACGGACTACGTCGCCGCGGGGTGACAGGACACGGCCAGCG
This sequence comes from Archangium minus, assembly GCF_044360475.1. Taxonomy (NCBI): domain Bacteria; kingdom Pseudomonadati; phylum Myxococcota; class Myxococcia; order Myxococcales; family Archangiaceae; genus Archangium; species Archangium minus. The sequence continues at coordinate 427,927 of NZ_CP043494.1, read as the reverse complement.
GCACACCGAGGCCGGAGATCTCCACCAACTCCTCGGGCGAGAGCTCGAAGTGGCACGGCCCTTCGTAGGCGACGACCAGGAAGAGCGACACCCCGGTGACCCCTACGGCCCGGAGGTCCGGCAGCCGCGCCTTCAAGGCCCGGAGGGGCTCCAGGGCGGAACCACCCGGCTCCAGGTCATCGTCGAGCAACACCAGCATGGCGCTCCCATACGGCAGGGCCTTGCCGTCATAGCGTCCGGAGGGAGCCACCTCGCCGGGCTCGTTCTTGTCCACCAGGAGGAGTCCCGTGCGCTCCTCGGCGAGCGACGGTGAGAAGGAGTCGCCCTGCAGGAGGCAGTACAGGAAGCGCCGAGCTGGGAGCCGCTGGCTCATGTGCCGCACCTCACTCCACGTCTACCCGGAGCGCCAGACGCCGCGTCTGGCGTGTGCGCGAGTGGGAACCCGGACGTTGTGGGGACGCGGGCGGCCTCGGACGGCTCCTGCCGGAGGACGGCTTTGCCGCCGGACGTGGGGCCTCGGTGCCCTCCGGACCTAGCAGGTCGTGCAGCGAGCCACACAGCACCTCGTACATCCGCCGCAGGGTCGGAGCGCTCGGCACGATGCTCGGGCTGCCTCGCTCGAAACGACCGTAAGCCTGCGCGCTCATGCCAATGCGCTGGGACATCTCCGCCTGGGTGAGCTCCGAGAGCAACCGGACGGAGCGAAGGGTCTTCCGAATGGCCTGGGCCAATCGTTTCCGGACTTCGAGGGGCACATGACTTGGCATGGTGGCAACAACCCTATCTACCCCGCACGTCAAGTCAACCCGCATCCTATTTTGCCGGTCACTTCTTCTTCTCCCACCTCTTCAAGTAGGGTTCCCCAGCTCCCTCTCCCTCTGGGAGAGGGTAGGGGTGAGGGTAATCGTCACCGTGGTTGCAGCCGGTGGCCCCTTCGAGGCGTACCTGTGGCCCAGTTACCCTTCGGAGTCACATAGGGGGAGCACACAGGGAAGCCACACAGGGCGGAAATACCCTCACCCTCGCCCTCTCCCAGAGGGAGAGGGGACGTACACGGTGACTCAGACGGCCTTCTTGCCGGAGGGCGAGCTATTGCCCCCCGCTCGGTCTGCCAGCAGCGCCTTCAGCGCCTCGTCGCGCGAGTTGTAGACGTTCACCGCCGCGCCGTTGATGACGCCGCTGGTACTCACGAACATCTTCGTCATCTCGTCGCCACCGTAGCGGAAGGAGCGCTGGGTGTAGCGCGCCAGCACCTCGGTGCGCTCGCGCCCGAAGACCCGGCCCGCCGTGTACTTCACCACCAGCCCATCCAGGTTGATGAGCAGGTCCACCTTCGAAGGGTAGCGCGACAGGTGGCCCTCCACCTCGGTGCGCCAGCGCGCCACGTCCAGCGCGTTGTTGAGGACGCAGTCCTCGAAGGTCGCCGTGACGACGTCGTGCACTTCGTCGTAGTCGAAGGACATTCTCCAAGCCATGGGGATGCCTCCTACTGCTGACCCAGCCCGGCCAGGAAGGACGTAAGGAGTGCGGCCGTCTCCGCGGGGCGCTCTACCTGCGGGTAGTGCCCCGGCCCCGGCAGGTACGCCAGGCGCGCGCCGCGGATGAGGTGGACCACCTTCTCGCGCAGGAAGGCCGGCGGCAGGAAGGGATCGTCCGTGGCCAGCACCAGCGTAGGCGCGGTGATGGAGGCCAGCTTCGCCTCGAAGCCACCGCCCGTCCACGCATCGAAGCTGCTCTGAATGGACGCGGGGGCCACTGCACCCGAGTCCTTCAACAGCCGCTCCAGCGCCGCCTCCGACAGCTGCTTGCACGCCAGCCCGAGGATGGTCTTCTGCTTCTCCCTGTCCCCGGCCGAGGTCCGGAACAGCCCTACCGCCTCCGGCGGCAGCTGCATGCCCGAGGCGGGCACCGTGTTGAGCAGCACCAGGCCCTCCACACGCGAGGGCTCCTGCGCCGCCACCCACTGGGCGAGCTGACCGCCCATGCTGTGACCCACCACGGTGAAGCGCTTCAGGCCGGCGTGATCCGCCACCGCGAGCACGTCACGCGCGTGCTGCTCGAGCGTGTAGCCGCTCGCGGGGGCTCCAGAGCCACCCGAGCCGCGCAGGTCCGGAATCACCAGCCGCAGGCCCGCGGTGTCCAACTTCTCCACGAGCTCGTCGAATACCGCGCCCGACACCATCCACCCGTGCACGAGCAATACACTGCGAGGTCCGTCTCCAATGACACGGTAGTGAAGCGGCGTCTGATCGCTAGAAACCAGAGTCGGCATGAGGGTCTCCTCAAGGGGGGATTCCGCGGTGGGGGAGCCGCGGCGAGGGACAACCAAAAGGGGCGCGAATGCTACGCGAAGTCCTTGGCCGGAGTGTAGCCCGTCCACCGTGATGAGTCGTCCGCACGGGACCCTACGTAGCCTGACACCGTGCGACATGGTGCCGCACCAGAGTGCCGCACCAGAGTGCCGCACGATGACGAGCACCAGAGAGCACTGTCCTCGGGGAACTGACACGGCGCGGCATCCTCGCGACTCCGGGGTTCGCCGCCTGCTCACAAGCGGGCAGAGCCCCAGCGCTGGACAGAGTCCGCGGCGCCCCAGATTGACTCTCAGGTCAGAGGGGTGTGGAAACTGGAGCGGACGGGTAGGCGCGGGCCCGCACGTTCGACTGTTACCCCCCCATCACCGCGCCTGGGAGTCACTCCATGAAGCTTGCTACCCGAAACCGCCGCTCGTGGCGGGCCTTGCTCACTGCGGGCCTCTTCGCCACCCCCTTCCTCTCCTGCGGCCCGGCCCCGGAGACCGAAGTCCGGCCCCTCGAGGGCAGCCAGGAGGCCACGGGAGAAACGCGGCAGGGAGCCATCTCCTGGACGCTCGGCGCACAGTACGACGCGACGAAGAGCAACATCACCTTCAACGTCTACTCGTCGCGCGCCACGCGCATCGAGGTCTACCTCTACCAGACGCCCTACGGCGCCCAGGAGGTCGCGAAGTACGCCCTCACGAAGAACGAGACCACCAAGGTGTGGACGGTCACGCTCCCCGTCTCCACCATTCAGAGCAAGATCACCGGCCCGGTGTACTACGGCTACCGCGCCTGGGGCCCCAACTGGACGTACAACAGCAGCTGGACCAAGGGCTCCAGCCTGGGCTTCGTCGCCGACGTCGACGCGCAGGGCAACCGCTTCAATCCGAACAAGCTGCTCGTCGACCCCTACGCGCTGGAAATCAGCCACGACCCGACCAACGCCAACAACACGGACGGCACCCTCTTCGCCTCCGGCCCCAGCCACCGGCTCAAGGACAGCGGGGCCCATGCGCCCAAGAGCATCGTCCTGGCGCCGGACACCACCAGCTACGGCACCAAGCCCACGCGCGCGCTCAAGGATGACGTCATCTACGAGGTGCACGTGCGCGGCCTCACCCAGGGCGACTCGAGCATCACCTCCTGCCGCGGCACCTACGCGGGCGCCGCGCAGAAGGCCGCGTCGCTGGCGGCGCTCGGCGTCACCGCCGTGGAGTTCCTCCCCCTGCAGGAGACGGACAACGACGACAACGACGTCAACGCCACCTCCACCGCGGACGACAACTACTGGGGGTACATGACCCTCAACTTCTTCGCGCCGGACCGCCGCTACGCCTGCGACAAGTCGCCGGGCGGCCCCACGAAGGAGTTCAAGGCCATGGTGAAGGCCTTCCACGACAAGGGCATCAAGGTCTTCATCGACGTGGTCTACAACCACACCGGTGAGGGCGGCGCGTGGAGCTCCACCGACAAGAACACGTACAACCTCATCTCGTTCCGCGGCCTGGACAACCCCACGTACTACAGCCTCACCAGCGACATGCAGAACAGCTGGGACAACACGGGCGTGGGCGGCAACTTCAACACCCGCAACGAGACGGCGCGCAACCTCATCATCCACTCGCTCAAGTACTGGAAGGACGAGCTGGGCGTGGACGGGTTCCGCTTCGACCTGGCCTCGGTGCTCGGCAACACCTGCGAGCATGGGTGCTTCAACTACGACAAGACGAACGCCGAAACGGCGCTCAACAAAATCTGGAGCAACCTGTCCCCGCGGCCCGCGGCCGGCGGCACCGGCGCGGACCTCATCGCCGAGCCGTGGGCCATTGGCGGCAACAGCTACCAGGTGGGCAACTTCCCCAGCGGCTGGTCCGAGTGGAACGGCAAGTACCGCGACACCTTCCGCAAGGACCAGAACCAGATGGGCCTCGAGGCGGTGACGCCGGGCGACCTGGCCACGCGCTTCGCGGGCTCCTCGGACCTGTACTTCGATGACGGCCGCAAGCCCTACAACTCCATCAACTTCATGGTCGCCCACGACGGCATGACGTTGAAGGACCTCTACAGCTGCAACAGCAAGAACAACAACCAGCCGTGGCCCTACGGCCCATCGGACGGTGGCGAGGACAACAACCACAGCTGGGACCAGGGCGGGGTGGCCGCGGATCAGCGCAAGGCGGCGCGCAACGGCATGGCCTTCCTGATGATGAGCGCCGGCACGCCCATGTTCACCGGCGGCGACGAGTTCCTGCGCACCCAGTACTGCAACAACAACGTGTACAACCTGGACTCGAGCGCCAACTGGCTGAACTACGCGCTGAACACGGACCAGGCGAACTTCAAGACGTTCACCCAGCGGCTCATCGCCTTCCGCAAGGCGCACCCGGCGCTGCGTCCGGCCAACTTCTTCAGCGGCTCGGACACCAACGGCAACGTGATGGAGCAGATGCGCTGGTTCCAGCCGAGCGGTGCCGTGGCTGACACCGCGTACATGGGCAACAGCGGCAACCACGCGCTCGCCTTCCGCATCGACGGCACCGAGTTCGGCGATCCGGCCGCCGCCATCTACGTGGCCTACAACGGCTGGAGCGAGCCGGTGGAGTTCAAGCTGCCCTGGCCCTTCGCGGGCAAGAACTGGTACCGCGTGACGGACACCTGCCCCTGGGCCGAGGGCTCCAACCAGGTGGCCAGCCCCGGCACCGAGGCGCTCATCGGCGGCGAGCACACCGGCTACACCGTGTGCGGACGCGGGCTGATCGTCCTCATCGCGAAGTAGCTCTCACCCAGGCAGCGCAGGACCTTTTCGCGGGGCGCGGCGCCAACACGGGCCGCGCCCCGCTGTGTTTTCCCCGAGCAGCCACACTCCGTGCGAACCACCGTGGGACATGGCGTCTGGGACGCTCCAGATTGTGAGACGGTGGGAGTAGGTGGGGACGCAACTTTCGTGGCGCTTCGGCGACAATTCCACCGTTGTCATTGATTTTCAGTGCGCCCCCCCGGCTCCCCCCCTCCGGAGTTGACCCCGTGAGCACCGTTACCGCCTCGTCCCGCACCAACGTCCTCCGCACCACCACTGCTGCCTCGTCCGCGCCGACCCTGCCCACGGGCACGCTCTCCAAGGGGGCCTCGGGCACCGCGGTGAAGCAGCTCCAGTCGGCCCTGGTGAAGCTGGGCTTCATGACGCAGGCCCAGATGAACACCGGGCCGGGCACCTTCGGTCCCCAGACGGAGGCCTCGCTGAAGAAGTACCAGGCCGCGAACAAGCTGACGGCGGACGGAATCTACGGCCCGAAGACGCGCGCCGAGATGCTCAAGGACCTCACCCCTGGCAAGCCGGCCACCTCCGTCACGGCTCCCGCGGCGGGCCTGGAGCGCGGCGACAGCGGCGCCGCGGTGAAGCAGCTCCAGACGGCCCTGGTGAAGCTGGGCTTCATGACGCAGACGCAGATGAACTCCGGCCCGGGCGTCTTCGGCCCGCAGACGGAAGCGTCCGTGAAGAAGTTCCAGTCCACGTGGAAGCTCGGTGTGGATGGTGAGTACGGCCCCAAGACGAAGGCCGCGCTGGAGAAGGCGCTCGCTGGCCAGAAGCCGCCCACGTCGTCCCCTGCTCCCTCCACGCCCGCTCCGTCCACGCCCGCCCCCGGCAAGGTGACGAAGCCGGACATGAAGTGGGTGCCCTCGGCCAACTACGGCTCACGCAACGGCGCGGACATCGACAGCATCATCCTGCACCACACCGCCTCCAACAACACCGCGGGGGACCTGGCGACGCTCACCAAGAAGGGCACGGACGTGAGCGCGCACTACCTCATCGGCAAGGACGGCACCATCTACCACCTGGTGGATGACAAGATGGCGGCGTGGCACGCGGGCAAGTCGTCGCTGCACGGGGACACCAGCCCCAGCGTGAATGCCCGCTCCATCGGCATCGAAATCACCAACGACGGCAGCGGCAAGACGCCCTTCACCGAGGCCCAGTACCGCGCCCTGGAGAAGCTCGTACCGTACCTGGCCAAGACGTACAACGTCCCCATGAAGAACATCCTGGGCCACAAGGACGTGGCCCCGGGCCGCAAGATTGACCCGGCGGACAACTTCGACTGGGGCCGCGTCCGCCGCGCCACCGATGCGGTCATTTAGAACTACAACGCCGATGCCGCTCCGCCACGCGATAGAGTTGGGTGAGGGAGAAGTCCAGCAAGGACTGGCACGAGCGCATGTAGTGGCGAGCCCGCAGAAACGGAAACCATACACGGTTGCCTACGAGCACCTGCGCCTCATCGAGTTTCTGGCGAGGTATCCACGTGCCACCCAGGTTGCGCACCAGCACCTCGCCCAGGTATGCGCCAATGGCGGGCACGGCGTGCTCGTCGATGGCTTCCCGCAGGCGGCTCTTCGGGAATTCCTCGCGCCAGAAGTAGAAGTCGGCATCCGTGAGCGACTCTGGCGTTGCATCGAAGACGGAGGGCACCTCCGTGTGCAGCAACGCCACGAGGTGCTCGGCGTAGAGGCTGTACTGCTCGAGAGCCCGCTCCAGGTTGTCCACGTCCGGGGGCAGGGCGGAGTCGGCGGGGCGCCACTCCTCGGGCTCGGGTGGTTGCCACGCGTTGAGCTCGGCAATCCTGCGCTGGCGCACGTGACTGGCGGCGCGGTCCACCACACGCGAGAGGAGCGGGGCCAGGTCCGGGTGGAAGCGGGGCTCCACGGGGGCGAGCATGGCGCTGCGCTCATGCAAGGTGCGCAGCACGGTGTCGAAGTCGAGGTCCGGCCGCAGGTGAGCGTGGGCGCGGGCTTGCGCGAGCCGGGCCTCCTTGCTCGCGAAGTCCGCAGCGGTGGGCCATGTCACCAGGAGGACGGAACCATTGGGCAACTCATCTACCCGGTGAGCCGGCGTGGACAACATGCGCTCGCGACCGACGGTGTCCACCAGCTTTGGACCAAAGACGTTGAGCCAGAACACCTCGTAGACTTTGTCGAAACCGTCTCTGCGCCGAGTCTCGTCGTCGCGGCCGAAGTTCGGCGAATCCGTAAATTGCGTGTCATCAGTGCTGTGGGCCTTAGCGTGGGAGACCGGGTAGCGGGAGGCCCAGGCGCGCACCATCTCGATGAACTGGCGACAGCGCTCCGCCTCCACGAAGAAGGAGAGCGGCTTCACCTTGATGATGATGTCTAGTTCGGGAGTCCGCGGTGGGAGCCACAGCTTAAGGCGGCTGTCCAGCGCGGGCCACTCCGTCCGGTAGAGCCCCATGGCCGTGCTGTCCCCATCGCGCCGCTCTTCCAGCGCCTTCCAGATGGCGGCGCGGGCGTACTTACGTTGCCGCTTGCCGTTAACGACGTCCGGCATCCATCCGTCGGCGTACTCCTCAAGCGCGTCGAAGAAAGGCTCCAACTCGCTCTTTAGTGCCGCTTGTGGGTCAAACGCACCATTGAAAGTGAACCAAAGGCAGTCCTCCGGCTTCAAATCGTGCACGCTCAGCACCTTCATTGGAACAGCACCTCCACGCCCGGAACCTCTTTCCTGGCTTCCTCCACGGCTGCCTTCAACTCGTTTACATCCGTGGGCTTGAGATCGCCGCCCTCGTAGACGAGGCGGACCCGCTGGACGGGCACCTTGCTGTTTTCAGGGAAAATGGACTGGAGGGAGTCCCGGCGGATATCCAACCTCTCTCCGTACTTCTGCAGAGCCTCCCTCGCGTCCTCAATCATCTGCGCTTCCAGGGCTTCGTACTTCAGCCCCGAGAGGTCGCGGCTCTTGAAGCTGAACGTCTCCACGCGCCGTGGGTGCCCGGCGAGCTCGCCCTCTTCGATGACGAGCACAACCGCATAGCGCAGGCCGGAGCCCGCCTTCCTCACGCCCACGTTCGTCTCGATGCGGGGATTATCGAAGTCCCCGAGGAAGCTGCGCTGGGCCCGAGGCTTCTTCGCGTCAGCCTTCAGCAGATTCACCATGTCGCGCTCGAAGGCCATCCCCCGGGCAAACCACGCGCGCATCCGCTCGTAGCCCTCCCATTTCAGGGGGCCCTTGGTAGCCGTGCCCTTCTCCACCTCATTTAAGCGCTTCTCATAGTAGTCGACGTACTCGCGCCAGCGCGGGTTGCCCCGGGCCTCGGGCGATGAAGCATCGACGAGGGGGCGGTGCTGCTTCAGCACCTTCGCGTCCTTGGGAAGGCGAGGGCCCATTGCCTCGAGCTCCGCCGCAGCGAGCTTTGCCTCCACTACAGACGGCGTGTGGCCCACCCTTTCGTCCACCAGCGAGGCCAGGGTGCCCTGGCGCTCCGTGGCCGAGGCCCTCATAGGAGAGGGGCGTGCGACCTCGTCGGCTGCGGCGGCAGCTTCTCCAGCGCGGGTCCCCGCACCGCTCTTCACGGGCGGGGAGCCCGTGGCCCCGGGCCTGGCCTTGGACATGAGTGGCCGAGCCTTGGCCATGTCCCCCCGGGCCTCGTACAGGGCCAGGGCGGCGTCCACCCCTCCCACGGCCACGAAGCGTCCCGCCTCACGTCTGGCTTGTATGTAGCGAGCCAGCTCTCGCAGGCCCTCCACGCCCGCGCCCAGCCGTGCTTGCAGTTCCCGCGTCCTCGCCGCGAGGAGACTCACTCGCACCCGCACCGTCTCGAGTCCCCGCTGGAGTCCGGCTCCTCCTCCCCGGGCCTCGTACAGGGTGCGCACGCCCTTGCCACCCACATACAGGGTTGCCAGCAGCGCGACGGGCGTTAGCTCGCGCACGGCCTGCTCGTACTCGCCGTGCGAGAGCGAGTACAGCCCGTGGCCCGTACCCGCCCCGAGGTAGTAGAAGCCCAGCGGCACGCCGAAGGTGAGGTGGTCCACGCTGCCCAGCACCACGTTGCCCGCCGAGTAGTGCTGCGTCGCCGCCTCCCGCTCCACCTCGTCGAGCTCCTGCTGGTAGGACGGTGGGAGCTGGCCTCGTTGCCGGGAGTAGTGAGTGTACCAGGCATTCTTCTCCTGCTCATGGGTGAGCAGGTCGGTGACGGCGCGGCCTGCCCCCCGCATCAGGTCTCCGGGTTGGAAGTCCCTGTCCGGACGGGCCGAGAGCTTCAGGCTCCGCGCGTCCAACTCCGCACGAGCCCTGGGCATCAGCCCCAGCGTGGTGTCCAGCCGCTTGTCCCGGGCCAGCCAGAAGAGAATCTCTCGCAGCTCATCGTCATAGGCCGAGTCGAGGAGGAAGCGGACGAACACCTCGGCATGGGCGACTCCATACTTGTCCGTGGCATGAAGGATGAACGCGAGACGCTTGCGGTTGAGAGTGTCGGCCGCGTCCTCTCGCACGGGCCCCAGCGCGCCGAGTCGCACGGCATCCCAGTCCGTGAGCGACTCCACCAGCCGGGGCATGTCCACGTACTCCTGGAGTGCAACGTATTCCGCGGGCGAAGTGCACGAGAGGAAGGGGGCGAGGAGTGCTTCGCTGTTGTTGGAGAAGAAGTCGGGCCAGCCCGGGGGCACGGCCTGCCCTCCGCAGGAGGGCGCCTTGCCCGGACTCACCAGGGCAGCGTCCGCACCCAATCCGCGGGCGCCACGGCGGCGGTGCAGCCGCTCCTGCTCACCCGCCTCGGCGAAGAAGACATGCTCGCCCAGCTCGGTAGACGCAAGAGGAGAGGGCGCCTCGAGCGGGGGCGCAGTGGCCGCGGTGTCTCGCAACGTGGAGAGGGCGTGGGGGCCCTCCGCGGGGCTGCCGCCTTGTCGCTGCGGAAGCGTGACGCAGCCGGTGGAGAGCAGCACAGCCCCCAGCAGCGCCGCCCACCTGTGCGCCAGGGCCTCAGCACGCATTGTCCACCCCTTGCGACCGGTGAGCATCGCGTTGGCCGACCTCTGAACGGAACAGGCGCTTAGCGGAGGCCTTCTCGGTGGGGGGCCGGGGCGGGCTCGGCCTCGGCCTCGGCCTCGGCTTCCACGGTGACCAGCGGAGCATTCGCCGAGCGCAGCAGCGCCAGCGCGGGCTGCTCCTTGCGCAGGGCCACGTAGCCCTTCACCGCCACCTCCAGGCCCACGTCCCGCTTCGCCCGCTCCGACAAGAACCACTTGTGCTCCAGCACCTGGCAGTAGATCTCCGCCTCGTCCGCCGCGGGCCCGAGCTCCTTCTGCAACCGGCTCACCGTGGGCCGGAAGCGCTCGTCCAGCCAGCGGAACGCCGCCACGCTCAGGGGCACGCTCCGGTTGACCTCGCGTGTCAGCGTGGCCTTCATCTCGCGGATCTCGTTGAGCAGAAGCGCGGCCTGCCGCTCCTCGGCCACCACGCCCGTGAGGTTGTGCAGTTGGTGCCGGTGGTACTCGCGGTCCGTCACGATGGTCCGCATCCGGAGCTGGCTGCCATCGCCGCTCGCCACCAGGTCCACCTCGCCCACCGAGAAGCCCAACTCGTTCAGCGCGCGGATGCGCTCGTGGATGCGATAGCTCTCGCTCGGCGAGATGGAGATCTCCTTGTGCGTCTCCGTCCACAGACGCTCGTAGCGCTGGCGGATGCTCGGGGCCGTCGCGTACACGTCGAGCGTCGAGGGCAGCTCCACCATCGCCGCCAGGTCCGCGAGCCCCCCGGTGACGTTCTCCTCCATGATGAGCAGATCCAACTCGCGCTGACCGTCGGAGAGCTTCGTGTGCAGCTCCGAGGTCTCCGCGTCCACCGCGTACGCCTGGAGCTCGCCCGCATCGCGGCGGAAGAGGACGTTGGACAGGGAGCAGTCACCCCAGAAGAAGCCGCCCAGGTGCAGCCGCACCAGCAGGCTGGCCATCGCATCCAGCAACCGCTCGCGGTAGCGCTCCAGGCCCCTGTTCATGAAGAGCACGCGGTAGGGCAGCGACGATGGCAGGTACTGGGTGATGAGGATGGCCTGCTCCTCCCCGGACCGATCCGTGGCCCGCACCCGCGTGAGCCCCACCGCCGTCACCGCGGGCAACCGACGATCCTCCAGCCCGCGCAGCACGTCGTACTCGCGCTGCCCCACGGACACGGGCAACTCCTTGAGGGCGTAGATGTCCGCGCCATAGCTGACGAACACCACCGTGTGTCTGGAGAGACCCCGAGGGACCTCCACCAACCGCGAGCACACCTTCTGGTTCCACTCCTCCAGTGGCAGGTGCCACGGCAGGTCCAGGAAGTCGGGGTGGCCCTGGCGCAGATGCAGCGCGGTGAGCCCTCGGGATGGCGTCATGTGCGCCATCCTATCGCGTGCCTGTCCCCGGAAACCCCGCTTCTCGGATTCATTCATGAAATGGACTCCACCCAACACACGGGGGCGTGCACTCTCTGGACGGCTCAATAGAATCCGCGCCCCATGCAGACCCTTCAAGGATGGACAGCCCTCGTCACGGGGGCCAGCGCGGGAATCGGCGAGGCCTGTGCCCTCGCTCTCTCCAAGGCCGGAGCGCGGCTCGTGCTCGCGGGGCGCCGGGGAGACCGGCTCGAGGCCCTGGCGGCGAAACTTCAGACGCCCGCGCACCCGCTCGTCCTCGACGTGCGCTCGCGCCAGGACGTCGAGGCGTCGCTCGCCTCCCTGCCCCCCGAGTTCGCGGACGTGGACGTGCTCGTCAACAACGCAGGCCTTGGCCTCGGCCTCGAGCCCGCGCACCAGGCGTCGCTCGACGACTGGGAGACGATGATCGACACCAACTGCAAGGGGCTCGTCTACGTGACGCGCGCGCTCCTGCCCGGCATGGTGCGACGCAACCGCGGGCACGTGGTGAACCTCGGCTCGGTGGCCGCCACCTACCCCTACCCCGGCGGCAACGTCTACGGCGCCACCAAGGCCTTCGTGCATCAATTCACGGAGAACCTGAAGGCCGACCTCGCGGGAACGCGCGTGCGCGTCACGGACATCCAGCCCGGCATGGTGGAGACCGAGTTCTCGCTCATCCGCTTCAAGGGAGACGCCGGCCGCGCCAACAAGGTCTACGAGGGCATGGAGCCACTCACCGCGGCGGACATCGCTGACATCGTCCAGTGGTGTGTCACCCGCCCCGCCCACGTGAACATCAACGTGGTCGAGGTCATGCCGGCGGACCAGGGCTTCGGCCCCTTCAACGTCAAGCGCCGCTGACAGGCATGGCCTCCGACGAGAGCAAGAGGACGGTTCACTGCGCGGACGCCCTGGCGTGGCTGGAGGGCCAGGGCGTGCTCGCCGGGTGCTCGATCATCACCTCGATGCCCGATGTGTCCGAGTTCCCCTCGCTCTCCCTCGCCGAGTGGAAGGACTGGTTCATCCGCACCGCCGCGCTCGTCCTCTCGCGCTGCCCCGACGACGGCGTCACCATCTTCTACCAGACCGACATCAAGAAGGACGGGACGTGGGTCGACAAGGGTTACCTCGTCCAGAAGGCTGCCGAGCAGCAGGGACACGCGCTGCTCTGGCATAAAGTCGTCTGCCGCGCGCCGCCCGGGGGTGTCACCTTCGGACGGCCGGCGTACTCCCACATGCTGTGCTTCTCAAAAGGCATTCGCGCCGACCTCGCGAAGTCCACCGCCGACGTGCTTCCCCAGGCGGGCGAGGTGACGTGGACGCGCGGCATGGGCGTCGAGGCCTGTCTCGTGGCCTGCCGCTACGTGCTGGACAACACCCCCACGCGCACCATCGTGGATCCCTTCTGCGGCCATGGCACCGTGCTCGCCGTCGCCAATGAGCTCGGGCTCGAGGCCGTGGGCGTTGAGCTGAGCGCCAAGCGCGCCAGGAAGGCGCGGACCCTGCGCATGCCGCTCAAATGAGCGGTCCCGGAATGAACGGGACCTCGCCGTCCCGCTGCTCCGCGCCCTCCAGCACGGGCCGCATCTCCATGCCGAGGAAGTCATACAGCGCCGTCATCACCGCGTGCGGCTGATCCCACATCACGTAATGCCTTGCGTGTGCCACCCGCACCAGCTTCGCGCCCGGAATCTCCCACGCCAGCCGCTCGCCCCATTTCACTGGCTGGAAGGTGTCGTCCACGCCCCACACCAGCCGCGTGGGCACCGCCACGTGCGCCAGCTTCGCCGCCAACTCCTGCGTCTGGTTTGTGTCCAGCGCCGCCGCGTTGCGCACCAGCGACGTCTTGCCCACCTCCGTCGCATACGGCTCCAGCAGCCCCTCCAGAACGCCATCCGGTGGCGCCGTTGCGAAGCCCGTCCGCTTCAGCGCCATCCTCAACGCCCGGTGCACCACCTGCGCTGACAGCCTCCGGGCCACGCGCGGGTGCCCCAACTGCACCATCATCTCGATGGGCCACGAGTCGAAGCAGATGCTGTTCATCAGACACAGCCTCGACACCCGCTGGGGAAACCGCACCGACAGGTGCTGCGCCACGCCTCCACCAATGTCGTGCCCCACCACCACCGCGTTCCTCACCCCCAGCCGCTCCAGCCACGCGTCCATTGCCTCCGCCTGCCGGGCAATGGAGCGATCGAAGCCCTCCCGCCGGTCCGAGAACCCGTACCCCAACAGGTCTGGAATCAGCACCCGGTGCGTCAGGGAGAGCGCCGGCAGCAGCCCGCTCCACAGAAAGCCCCACGTGGGAATCCCATGCAGGAGCACCATCGGCTCGCCCTGCCCTTCATCCACGTAGCTGATGAAGCGGTGGCCCAGCTCCACCACCCGCTGCCTCGCTTGATAGTCGCGCCAGTTCATCGCAGCTCCTCCGCCACCACGAAGTCCGGCACCAGACGAGCCTCGGCCGGGAAGGGCAGCCTCCGCTCCAGGTCTCCCACGTCGCTCACCAGCGTCGCCATCCCGAGCACCAGCACAGGCAGCCGCCACTCGAACTGGTCCGTCACCCGCTGGATGACCTCCACGTCCTCGCGCAGTACGACCAGCCGCTCCCTGGACAGCGCCACCTCGTACGGCAGTCCCCGTGCGAGCCGCCGGGACGTCGCCAGCAGCGCGTCACAGGCACGAGCCCACGGCTCCCCCTTCATCCTCGGCCGCAGCCGCTCCCACGCCGCTTCCAGGTACTCCGGCCACAGCGCCAGCCCCCGGAACTCCCCCGGCACCGATGGGGGGCCCACCGTCTCGAGGATGTCCGTGAAGAGCCGCCGCAGCCGCGCGTCGTCCGGCCACTCCGGCACCCACTCCATGGCCATCATCCGAGGCGGAGGCCCCCGCGCTATCCGCTCCGCGCTCCCCAGGGGCTGCAGCGCACCTACGCGCTCGTCCTGCAACGCCAGCTTCACCGCCGAGGTGAACACCAGCATCTTCGGATTCAGGTAGTGGTACAGCTCCAGCGCGCCGCGCAGCTGGTAGCGCTGGCTCTCCCCCAGGCGCACCGCGTCCCACGCTCCCAGCCGCCCGAGGCGATTCACCGCCGCCACCGCCTGCGCGCGCACCTCGTCCGCGGCCGACTCGAAGGCCCGCGTCTCCGTGTTCGGCCCCATCGCCTCCCACATCCCCACCAGGAAGCGCTCAAAGCCCGCCCAGGTGCGCACGGTTACATCCAACCCCGTCACCCGCAGGGACTGCCTCATCTCGTAGAGCACCCGCTCGACGTCCCCGTGCGCCTCGCGCTCGCTCACCTGCTTGGGTCCGGCCATGGACGCACCTCCTCCGGTCGGAAGATGGGCTGTGCATCCATGGGTGAACAGCGCGGCCTGCCTGGCTGCTCGCTCTACCCCGAGTCAGCTAGCGCTTGAACGTCACCTCCTCCAGGACTAGAGCGCCGGGGCAATTCAATATCATCTTCACATCGCATGACAATGAATGTTCCAATCACGCACGCTGGGGCCGTTTGCTAGAATAAGCTCTCGCGTTTCTCCCCGAGCGCGACACGAAGCGATCTTTAATCTGCGTCTTCCCATGTCTGGTTGAATTCCAGAGGGAGAAAGCGCAGGAGTGAAGTTGGGCCTCGAGAACAAGCGGACTGAGGAAAAGCGAGAGCGGCACGACATCCATGTACGTCAACCAGTACAGCGGTGGCTATTGACTCTCAAGAGTTGTGGCACTCTGTTGTTAATCATTGGATTACTGGGAGGCGTGACGGCCGTTGCCGAAGAACGACCACGAGCCTGGCCGTGGCCTGGTCCATATCCATGGCCAAGTCAGAACGTTTATCAAGAATTGGTAGTCCAGTACGCCACCAACCGTATCTGCCGGATCATGGATCAAGGCACGTGCAAGGAATGGGATACGGTGAAGCTCCGCTCCTACAACGGCGGGCTCGTCGGCCCCATCATCGAGGTGCGACCTGGGGACACCTTGCACGTCCACTTGAAGAACCAGCTCCCGCCGGAGCCGCGTCCCCCCACGCCCGATCCCAACGTCCCCCACGGCTTCAACGTCACCAACCTCCACACCCATGGGCTGCACGTGTCTCCGGCCGGAAACTCGGACAATGTGCTGCTGGCCTTCGGTCCCCAGCAGGAGTTCGAGTATGAAATCAAGGTCCCCACCGACCACCCCGCCGGAACCTACTGGTACCACGCCCACAAGCACGGCTCGGTCGCCATCCAGGTCTCCAGCGGCATGGTCGGCGCGTTGATCGTCCGCGGCGACATTGACGAGCTCCCCGCCATCAAGGCCGCCCAGGAGCGAATCTTCGTCTTCGAGCAGATTCCCTACGCGCTGATCGACGATCCCTACGTCCCTGGCACGAAGGCCAACATGATCGAAACCTACCAGGTGTTCATTCCGGACCGCTGGGAGCTGTCCGGCCGGCGGACCCTCATCAATGGGGAGTTCATCCCCACCTTCAAGATGAGGCCCGGAGAGGTCCAACGCTGGAGGTTCATCCATGGGGGCACCATGGAGGCGCTTCGGCTCAAGCTCGTACGCGAGAGTGACGCGCGGAGCGTGATGATGCAGCACCAGATCGCTCACGATGGCATCACCAGCGGCCGGCTTGACTCCGTCATGGAGACGGAGATGTTCCCCGGCTACCGGGTGGACATCATGGTGAAGGCCGACCAAAGGCCGGACACCTACCTGCTGATAGACGAGGCGAGCCCTCCCGAGCGTGCTCTCAATGGTCGAGCCGAGACGCGCAAGGTCCTGGCTCGCGTCGTGGTGGAGGGCCAGAGCGTCCAGATGTCGCTGCCCGACGAGCAGGCCCTCGCCGCGCTGGTGCCCCTCACGCCCATCTTGAACGAGGAGCTCACCGGTACCCAGGAGGTGAAGTTCGACGTGGATCTCAGCGTCAACCCTCCCAGGTTCCTCATCAATGGCAAGCCGTATGACCCGAACGCCCCTCCCCGGCGGCTCGTGCTCGGAAAGGTGGAGGAGTGGATTGTCTCCTCGTCGCGCGTCCAGGGCCACCCCTTCCACATCCACGTCAATCCCTTCCAGGTGATGATGAGCAACGGGAAGCACATCTGGAAGGACACCCTCTTCGTCGGTGCGAACCAATCCGTCCGGTTGCGCACCCGCTACGAGCGCTACGTTGGAAAGTTCGTGATGCACTGCCACATCCTGGACCACGAAGACCTGGGCATGATGGAGCTGCAGGAGATTGTGCCTCCAGACTCGGGGGGCGGCGGACACCACCACCAGCACTGAGCCTGAAACACACCGGGCTGCCCGGCAGGGAGTGGCCGGACAGCCCGGTGCGAGAGCGCCATGCCTCCGCGGCTTAGGCCGGAGCGCTGGAGGTCATGGGCTCCATGACGGGCGCCTCGCCAGCGAGCCCGAAGAGGTCATGCAGGAGGCGGACGGCCTGGTCCGCAGCCGCCGCATCCACCAGGCAGCTCACCCGCAGCTCGTTCACCACCAGGCCCGACACGGAGATGCCGTGCTGATTCAGGCAACGGCATAGGCGGGCGGCGATCCCCGGATCCGAGCGGAGGCCAATGCCCACCAACGAGACCTTGGCCAGGCCGTCCGACACCCGCAGCTCACGGGCCCCCAGCCGGGTCGTGAACTGCTCCAGGGACTGCAGGGAGCGGCGGAGGTCTCCCTCTGGAAGAGTGAAGTTGATGTTCGCCTGGGTGCTCTCCGGCGAGCAGCGGGCATGGCAGAGCATGTCCACGCTCACGTTCAGCTCGGCCAGCAGGTCCGTCAGCTCCGCCACCTGCTCCGGGCTGCACTCCACCCCGAGCAGCTCCACCCGCGCCTGTCCCCGCTCGCAGGCCAGGCCCGACAGCCTCCTGGCTTCGAGCACCTGCTCCCGCGGAAGAATCCGCGTCCCCTCCTCCTCCGAAAACGAGCTGCGTACGTGCACGGGAACCTCGTATTTCATTGCAATCTCCACACTGCGCACCTGAAGGACCTTGGCGCCCAGGGACGCCAACTCGAGCATCTCTTCGTAGGAAACGGCACTCAGCTTCCGGCCGGAGGGGCAGACACGGGGATCTGCCGTGTAGACCCCGTCCACGTCCGTGTAGATTTCACAGACGTCCGCCCTCAGCGCCGCCGCCACCGCCACCGCCGTGGTGTCCGAGCCGCCTCGTCCCAGGGTGGTGATGTTGTTCTCGGCATCCACCCCCTGGAAGCCAGCGACCACGGCGATCTGCCCTCGCGCGAGGGCCCGACGGATGGGGCCCTGCTCCACCCACTGGATACGGGCCCGGGTGAAGGCCTTGTCGGTGAGCACCGGGAGCTGGTGTCCCAGCAGGGAGAAGGCCTGTCCTCCCTCCGCCTGGATGGCCAGGGCGGTCAACGCCACCGACACCTGCTCCCCCGTCGCGGCAATCACATCCAGCTCTCGCGAGTCCGGCAAGGGGAGGAGCTGGTGCGCCAGCTTCAACAGGCGATCCGTCTCGCCCGCCATGGCACTCACCACCACCACCACGTCATTGCCGGCGCGCTGGCACTCCAGCGCGATGCGGGCGATCCTTCGGATGCGATCAATCCCCGCCACCGAGGTGCCCCCGAACTTCTTGACGATCAGGGGCCGCCGCTGACCTAGCGGCACCACGCCACCTCCCAGCGGCGACCCAATCACCGTGGGCTTCATTTCACCACCTCCTCCACCACCGGGGACCACTGGACGTGGGCACGGTTCGGTTGGTTCGGGTGGTTCGGGTGCTCCCAGGAGACCTGAGGCCTCGGCTCCCCGTCGATGAGCCCGCGGCTCCCCAGGATGATCTCCTGCAGGCGGGTGAGCGTGGCGCGAGCGGACTCCCGCTGGAAGATGTTACGCCCCACGCACAGACCGGTGGCGCCGCAGCGCACCACCTCCTCCGCCAGGAAGAAGATCTCCTCCTCCGAGCGCACCGCCCCTCCCGCGAAGAACACGGCCGTGTGTTCCACGATGCCCTCCAACAGCGTGGGCATCAGCGAGAGATCGTCAGGGGCGGCCAGCTTGAGTGCATCCGTCCCCAACTCCACGCAGGCCCGCATCAGGTGCCGCTGCCTGGCCAGCCGGTGCTCCAGCTTGTCGCTGGGGACCTTGTCATAGAGCATGGTCAGCACAGGCAGGCCGTAGCGCTGGGCCTCGTCCACGACCGTCCCGAGCATGGTCAGGTTGTGGGCGTCGTTCGTCCCATCGAAGTTGACCTGCAGGGAGACCGCGTCCGCCCCAAGCCGGAGCGCCGCCTCCACCGACGTCAACCGCTCCTTGCGGTCCGGGCTCGAGGCCAACGACATCATGCCATTGAGATGGACCATGACGCCGATGCCCTTCAACAACTCACTGCTCCCAAGCCGATCCACCATCCCCTTGTGGGCAATGATGCCCGTGATGCCCGGGTGCCCAATCCAGCGGGACACCTGCTCAACACTGGCCAGCCCCTCCACCGGCCCGATCGACAGTCCATGATCGATGGGCACGATGATCCCCCTACCACTCCGCCGGTCCAGGAAGTGCGACCAGCGGATCTGCTTGGCAACGCCATTCATTTTATTCAGCCTCCAAATCCCTAGATGATGAGGTGCCGCGCCATGCACCTCTCAGGTCTCGATGATGTGCTCGTCGACCTTGATGCCCACGTGGCGGCCGGGCCGGGCCAGGTGCGCGAGCACCTTGTCACCGGGGCGCAGCTCGGTGATGTTCAGCGGCTTGGCGTCATCCGAGAAGATTCGGACGTGCCAGTCGTCCTGCATGAGGATGTTGATGTGCTCGCCGCTCTGGAACGCCGCCTCGATGAGCCGCAGGGGGCGGACCTCCGTCTTCATGCGGCCCACGCTCGCCCGGCGCGCCTTGCCGGTGCGATCCACGATCATGATCTGCGAGCCCGCGCGCAGCTCACTCATGTAGTCCGTGCGGTTGCCGAAGTTGTACACGTAGCTGTGGACCGCGCCGGCGTTCACCCGGAAGGGACGCAGCTCCATGTACGGCAGGAAGAAGACCTCCGGGCAGCAGAGGATTCCGCCCTGCGAGGTGGAGCCCACCAGCATGCCCTCCGTCGGGGAGAACAGCGTCGAGGTGTCGATGCAGCTGCGGTAACCCATGCCCACGGGCACGCTGCGCACCAGGGTGGCCACCTCCAGCTTCACGTCCGAGCGCTCCAGCTTGCCCAGCCGCGAGGTGAACTCGCTGAGCACCTCGTGGGAGCGCGGCGAGAACATGACGCCGTCCGCGCCGACCTCCATCACGCCCAGGGTGACGATGGCGTCATCCACGTCCGTCGGCGTGTTGATCTCCTTGATGAGCACGGTGTGCGTGGCCTGCAGCGAGGCGATCACCAGCTCCAGCGGGATGTTGGTCGGGTCTCTGAAGCGAACGATGAGGTAGTCGTGGCTGGCGCCGTCCTGGATGGACTGGTGCAAGCTGGCCCCGTCATCCACGTAGGAGCGGAAGCACGTCTTCAGCCCCAGCTCCGCGGCCTTCTGCAGCACCGTGTGCTCGGAGCTGGCCACCACGACGTCCCCGCCGAGCTGCTTCAAGGCCTTCAGCCGCTCGAGGTCCTCGATGCTCCGGGCGTTGAAGACCTTGAGCATGCGCGCCGGGATGGCGGGCGCGAGCGCCTCGATGTTGTCCGGGTAGAGCAGCACGCCGGTGTAGGACAGGTTGACCACCCGCGCGAGCAGCCCCGCGTTGTCATTGGGATTGGTCAGGCCGGCCGTATCGAACCAGACGATGAGGGCGCTCGCGTCTTCCACGCGGTTGCGATCGCCCTCGATGCGTTCAAGCCGGATGCGCTCCCGCTTCTGCATGGACACGGCGTCAGTGACATTGTTGCTGATGGTTGTGGTCATGATTGTGTTTCCCCCCCGGCGCTCCATTGGATGTGTACCGCCCGCGGCGTCTGTCTTGCCGGGATGAGTACCGCGAACGGAATCCTTGCTCCGGCTACTGCTGCGACGTGGACACGTAGATCGGCTTGCCTGCCATTCCGAAGGAGATCAGCTCCTTGCGGTCATAGAGGGTCCCCTTGGGGACGAGCTCCACGTTCAATCGGACGTCATGGTGCTCCTCCAACCGGGACAGGAGCGTTGGCATCAGCGCGTCCCCGTCCCGCTCCTTCTCCACCACGAAGTGCAGCCGCCCGTCTGGCTCGGTATTCACCCTCCAGAAGCGCCGGCTGGGCAGCTGGGAGACGATCTCCTCCAACTTCCAGAGATCGAACGGCTTGCCCTTCACCCACAGGAGGTCATCCTCCCTGCCGCGGATCCGCAGGGTCGACGTCTCACCACATCCGCAGGGCTTCTCCAGGAGCTGGACGCGGTCCCCGGTGATGTAGCGAATCATCGGCGAGGCCCTCGGGGTGAGCGACGTGACGACCAGGTTCCCCGTCTCGCCCGGTGCCACCTCCTTCTCGAACCGCTCATCCAGCACTTCCATCCAGAAGTGACCCCGCCAGGGATGGAGCTGCTGCTCCCGACAATCCATCGCCTGGGGCCCCGTCTCGGTCATTCCATAATTGTCATACACGGGGACACCCCAGAGTTCCTCCAGGAGCTGACGTCGGTACTGAGTCAGGGGCTCCCCAGCGCAGCAGATGGCTCGCAGGTGCGGAAAGTCACGACGAGGCTCGAACCCCGCCATCTCAGCCGCCTCGGCGATCATCACCGCTGACAGAGAGATGGTGGCGAGCACTGTGACTTGCAACTTCCTCATGAGCTCGATGACTCGCGGCAGCGGGGTGATGCTCGTCCGGCTGTCCGCGGGGATCACGCAGGCGCCCTTGTACTGAGCGGCGCCATGCACGAAGTGCCCGATGGTGGAGAGCGCATAAGGGAAGCGGATGAGCACCCGATCCCCGGGCGTGAACCCAACGCCCCACTCCGAGAAGCGCGAATGGATCTCCTCGAGGTCGTCACCGCTGAACCAGGAGGAGACAGGCGTACCCGTGGTCGCGGACGACTCGTGGTACTGCCGCAGCTCCTGAGGCGGAACACAGACGAGGCCGTGAGGTGACTGTTGGCGCAGGTCTTCCTTCGTCGTGAAGGGTAGCCGCTGGAACTCCTCCCAGGAGCGAAGCGGTGTGTCTGGAATGCGCTCCCTGTAGAAGGCGGAGCTGCGCGCATGCCGCAGCACTTCATTGATGCGCTCCAGGCGTTCTGACATCTCCATGAGTCGGATCCCCCCGTGTTCGTGTTCAGGCCAGGTGGAGCAGCCCGCGGATGTTCCCGCCGAGGATCTGCTCGCGTTCACGGTCCGAGAGGGGCAGCAGGAAGACCTTCTGCAGCTCCAGGGCCGGATGGGAGAGCGGGTACTCGGAGCCGAAGATGACCTTGCTCGCCCCCGTCTTCTTCACCGTCTCCGAGACGTGCAGGTAGCTGCCGAGCGACGTCTCCAGGAAGAGGTTGTCCAGCTCCGCCGCCGCGTTCGCCGCCTCCACGTCCGTGGGGAGCGCGCCCATGTGCTCCAGGATGAAGTTCGTGCGAGGGAACTTCTTGGCCAGGAGGACGTAGTCGGCGGTGTTCGCCCCCGGCCTCCACCCATTGTGGGAGATGATGGGCACGCCGCGCTCGCCGCACAGCGTGGCCAGGGCGGCCATGTTGTCATCCGGGAACGAGAACTTGTGGACCAGGGGCGACACCATCAAGCCTCGGAAGCCCTGCTCCAGGTACTGCTCTAGCTTCTCGACGGCCTGAGGATCGCACGGGTCCACACAGGCCATTCCGATCAGCATGGGACTGGACTGGACGGACTGGCTCACATAGTCGTTCTTCGGGACCGCGTCTGGCTTCTTCTGGCCGGACACGTACTCGCTCATCTTCCTCACATCCAGCATGGCGCCCGGGCAGATGACGGCCTGCTCGATACCGCTCTGCCTCAGCACCTTGAGGTACTGCTCCGTGGCGCCGTAGGTGGTGGGAGAAACGTGTGCATGTGCGTCGATAATCATGAAAGGACTCCTGAGACTGCCGGGTGAATCACTCACGGACGACGCGGGTGGCCTTCGCCGTCGGGCGAGGCAGGTGATCGACGAGCTCGATGTCGAAGAGCAGGCCGGTCGAGGCCTCCATCCTGTTGGCGATCATCGCGGCCAGCTCCGAGGAGGGCTGGACGCCGTCCGCCAGCTCGCAGCGAATCTTGATGCGCGCACTGTCCGAGGCCGGCATGACGAACTGGAACCAGTTGCCCACCTCCGGAATCCTCAGCAAGAACTCCTCCACGAAGAAGGGGGAGAACGGCTTGCCGCGGAAGTAGATCTGATCGAACGCGCGGCCCTTCATGTGGAACCGGGTGAGTGTGGAGCCGCAGGAGCACGGGGCGGTCTCCAGGCAGCCCAGGTCTCCCGTGCGGAACCGGATGATGGGGCTGTCGTAGCGCAGGAGCGCCGTTACGACGATCTCCCCAATCTCTCCCGGCGGCAGCGGTGCCCCGGTCTTGGGGTCCACGATCTCCATGAGGACGTGGGCCTGGGCCAGGTGATACCCACTCTGGGCATCGCACTCGATGCCGAGCATCCCGCACTCGAGAGAGCCGTAGAAGTAGTTGGCCGTGGTCCCCCAAATCTTCTCCACGCGCTTGCGGAAGGCAGGCGAGCATCCCTCGCCGGTCAACCACATCTTCTTCATCCCCAGACTCGTCAAATCGAACCCGCCTCGTGCCGCCTCCTCCGCCAGGATCATGGACCAGGAGGGGCTGGTGACGACGACGTTGGGACGCAAATCCCGGACCATCTTGAGCGTCTTCGCAGGAGTGGAATACGCACCACCCTTCCCGGCCGGGATGACCGTGGACTGGTAGCCGTCCATGAAGGTCTTGTGGAAGGCGAGGCCCGCCGTGCTCATCTCGTACGGAAGGGCATTGAGGCACACGTCGCCAGGTCCAACTGGGAACAGCCTGGTGTACCGCGGGGAGAGATCATTGAGCAGGTAGTCATTCCACGTGTACGCCATGTAAATCTCTTCACCGCCCGTCGTCCCGGTGGACACCTGCATGAGCACGACGTCTTTCTTGTCGCAGGTCAGCAGGAGCCAGGGCTTCCCGCGGAGCTCGTCCTTCGTCAGGAAAGGGAGCCGGGTGATGTCCTCCAGCGACTCGATGTCGTCAGGCGAGACCCCAACCTGGCGCATCTTTTCCCTATAGAAGGGAGAATGGTCATACGCGCGCCGGACCACGGCCTCGAGGGCTTCGCGCTGATACCAGGCCAACGTCTCGGGAGGCATGCAGTCCGCCTGTCCCTCCCCAGAGAAGTAGCGAGAGATGACGGGAGGCGTCTGAAGGCCGTGCAATCTTTTTTCAAAACTGAAACGCATAACGGGCACCTTTCTCTGCAAGCCAACGCGTGGGCCTTTGGCGGGGGACAATCTGGACACGACTCAGCCCCGCGCTACGGGGCCCAGCTCGACAGGCAGTCCCCGTCCGCGAGGCAGGAAGACTTTGGGGAGGGGCTACAAAGACTCACTCCCCTGAGGCCTCAAGCGGATGCAGCCACCACGGAAAGCTTGGCGGCTTCGCTCTCCCGCAACACCTTGTCCACCCAGTCGAGCTCCAGGTTGAAAGCGGCGCGCACTTCCGCCAGCGGTCTGTCCATCAACCGCTTCCAATCCGTACCGAACAGCCGCTTCGCCCGTCGCCCCAACAACCACCCTCGTGCCACTTGTGGCATCACCACCTCACAGAGCTCGAATCGGCTCAGGAAGGTGAAGACCAGCCCCACCACGAAGACCCCCATCGACACGCGTGAGCCGTTCTGCGCGAAGTAGAAGGCCTGCAGCCCCATCTCTCCCGCGGAGTCCGGACGGAAGCCCGTCACCACGTGCCAGAGGTCGTGCGTCTCGAAGAGGTGGGCTTTCACGTAGCTGGCCGCGTCGGGCGCCTCTTGCACGCGCAGCAGGTTCGGATCCAGACGGTACTCGCGCAGCAGCTCCACGAAGGCGCGCCCCAGAGTGCCCTCGGGCAGACGGCTCAAGGCCTCCACATCCACGTGACCCAGCCGGGGGCGTTCTCTCAACACTTGAGCGAGCACAGGGTCCCGAGACATTCGCTCCACGACCTTCCGGGCCGTATCCGTCGAGGCATACATCGCTTCGATCAAATCGAAGACCCGATTGGCGTCATCGGCGTTGCGGACCATGCCCAGAACAGCACGGCTGACACGAAACAGCTTTAGGATACGACGCATGACGTACTTCCTCCTTGCATGGTGAAACACGCACCCCAGCCAACATCCGAGCCTCCCCGCGGGGAGGGAGCGCCGGAGCTTCGCTGCCTGTGCATGGGCCGGGAATCATCTCGACGAGCTAGGGACAAGCTGGGTCGAGACAAGACGCGAATCAACTCAGCATTCCTCTGAAGCTCGGTCCCTCGCGGGTTCCTGGCTCAATCTGAATTTTCAGCCCCAGGGGGCAATTGTCTCTCTTCCGCGAGCGGGCTACACGCCCACGGCCCACGAAAGGAAACACCATGGCGAGAATCCTGGTCATCCATGGCCCCAACCTGAACCTGCTCGGAAGGAAGGAACGGGAGATCTACGGCTCCGATACACTGGCGGAGATCAACCGCCAGCTCTCGGAGGTTGCCCGGCAGCACGCCGTCGAGTTGGAGTTCTTCCAGTCCAATCACGAGGGGGCGATCATCGACAAAATCCAGGAGGCGATGGAGACCGCCAGAGCGGGCATCCTCATCAATCCGGGAGGCTTCACCCACTACAGCATCGCCATTCGAGACGCCTTGAGCGCGGTGGCCCTGCCCACCGTCGAGGTCCACCTCTCCAACGTCCATGCCCGAGAGGAGTTCCGCGGACGCTCGGTGATCGCCCCGGTGTGTATCGGACAGGTCGGTGGGTTTGGAAAACAAAGCTATGTGCTGGGCCTCCTGGGATTGTTGAAGCACCTCGAGCGGGATGCTGCCACCATGTGAGCGCCCGCTCGCGAACAATCCATGGGGCTCTCATTTCCTGAGGACGACGCGAAAGCGACATTTCACTCAGACACCGTTTGACTTGACCTGACTGGCCGGGTTCTGCTTGCCCATGCGTGGCAAGCAGTCCTTGCCCACGCACACACAGCCGTCGAGCCAGGACGTCGGCGCGACGGTGGGGGGATACAGCGATGATGCCGCAGGAAGGGATCTTCCACTCGCCCGGCGCGTTCAGTGGCGTGGCCGTGCTCCGGCTCACCCGGAACGCGGCCCTTCCGCAGTTGCGGGAGGTCGTCTCCTCCATCCACGAGGAGCTGAGCACGACACAGGGGCTGCGCCTGGTGCTCGGCCTGGAGCCCGCGCTGCTCCCCGAGGCCCCCACGAGCCCCGTGCTACTACCTCGGGAGGGGCCCACGGCGCGCTTTCCCTCCAGCCAGGCTCACGTGCTCGTCCAGGTGTCCGCGAACGAGCGAGAGCTGCTGCTGTTCGCCCTGCGGCGTGTCCTCGCGCTCTCCAAGGGCGTGCTCTACCTCGAGGAGGAGCTGCTCGGCGGCCGTATTGGCGAGGGGAGGGAGCCCTTCGGCTTCCGTGATGGACTGGCGAGGCCCACCCGAGATCAGGTGCGGCGCACGGCCCTCGTGCCCTCGGGTCCGCTGGCAGGCGCCTCCTGGCTGCTCTACCTGCGCTTCCAGCAGAACCTGGATCTCTTCAGTCGCCTCAAGCCGCAGGCCCAGGAGCGCGTCGTGGGCCGCACCCGCGAAGGCGAGCTCGTCGTGGATGCACCCGCCGAAGCCCACATCCACCGAGCGCGTGCCTCCGGCGCTGGGGAGAACCAGCTCCTCATCCGCCGCGGCTTTCCCTTCCGACATGCAGGCGAGGAGGGGCTGGCCTTCCTGGCCGCCGCCGCGGACCCGGACAGCTACCGGCGCTCGCTGGATGCGCTGCTGGGCACCGATGGCCAGACGCCAGACGCCCTGCTCCGCTACGCCACCGCCGTGGGAGGCGGCCTCTACCTCGCACCGCCTCGTGGCTGGTTCCACTGCTCCGCCTTACAGGAGAGGAGGCCGTCACATGAAGGTATTGGTACTGGACTGTGATGCGCGGGTATCCCGCGGGCTGGAGCGCACCCTTCAGGTGCTCGGCCACGAGGTGCGCTGCCCCACCTCCGCCGCCGAGGCGCGCGCCCTCCTCCAGCAGGACCCGGCCGTGGACATCATCCTCGCGGCCCAGCACCTGGATGCGGGCGAGCGAGGCACCGAGTTCCTGCGCTGGGTCGAGCACAACGCTCCTCGCGCGCGGCGCGTGCTCATCTCAGGCACGCACTGCCCTCCGGACTTCGTCGAGGAGCCCGGCAGGCAGTGGTTCCAGGCCAAGCCCTTCGGACGCCGGGAGCTGGAGGCCCTGCTGACCCGGTCCAGTCCGAGCCCCTGAGCAGAGTGTGCCCCCTTGCCCCCCCTTCACGCAGACAACAGTCCAGCCGTCCAGCTGGCGGAGGAACCGCAGCAATGAGCTACAACGACATCCGAGGACCCCGCGTGGTGGGGTTGTCCGTGGCCTCTTCTCTCAACGAGTACATGATGCGCATCCAGGAACTGGGCGCCGTGGAGGGCCCTGACGGGGCGATGGACATCAGCCCCGAGGTGAAGCCGATATTGGAGGCCCTCCACCAGGTGCTCTCCGGCGGCACGGTGGAGGTGAAGGTCGTCCACCGAGGCAATCCTGATATCGTCAACGAGCTGAACCGCCGCGTGCAGCAGGTGGGGCAAGAGGCGAACGCCATCAACAAGGCGGCGGGCTTCTATCTGACTGCGACCCTATGAGCCTCCTCGTCCGCTGGCGCCGACTCGTTCACGAGTCCTTCAAACATTGGGTGCGCTCGCAGGACACCCACGAGGTGTTGGCCGCATCGTCGCTGCGGGCCTGGCTGCTCTCCGCGCTCATCATGCCGGCAGTGCTGGCACTGGCGACCTGGGCCCCGGGGGCAGAGCGCTTCTTCGGCCTGCCCTTCGTCAAGGCACTGGCATGTCTGGCGCCCTCCATGGCGCTGGGCGTCGGCTTCGCCCTGCTGCACCGGGGCCGGCAGCGCATTGAGACCTGGGGCTGGCTGTACCTGCTGACGGGCACGGCCGCCCTCCAGTTCTCGCTGGCGGCGCTGATGTCCCTGGCGGTGATGCCCGGAGCCATGGTGTTCGCGGCGGTGCTGCTCTTCGTCGCGGGCTACTACGGCCGGCTGCACCGCGTGGCCCCCAGCCAGCCCTTCGTGGCGCTGGGCTCCGTGGTGGCGCTGGGCCTGGCGGCGCTGATGGCCCGGACGGATGATCACCTGGCGCTCTTCGCCGTCATGGGGCCGCTGGCCATCATCCTGGAGATGTACACGGGCGCCTTCGCCTTGAAGCATGATCAGGCCCGCGCCGAGGCCGAGCAGCTGCGCGCCGCCGTGCAGGCGCAAATCCTGGAGCAGCAGGAGCGCGACGTGGGCCGGCTGTCCCAGGCGATGGTTCAAATCCTCGGCTACAACCACGACATCAACAACACGTTGATGAGCGTGAGCGCGGCGGCAGACATGCTCTCGGTCATGGGGGTGCAGCGCAACACGCTGCCGCGCGCTGAGTTCGAGGAACTGGTGCGCGAGCTCAACGAGGGCCTCGCACGCATCCGCGAGATGGTGATTGAGATCCGCCAGAAGGGGCGGCGCTCCGTGAATAGCGAGCCGGAGAACGTGCACGTCGTGCCCGTGCTGGAGTCGGTGCGCACCAGCCTCGGGTGGCGCTTCCCGGACGTGAACATCCAGGTGAAGGTGGAGGACCAGGCCTCGCACGCGCTGGTGCGTGGGGGCGTCACCACGCTGCGGCGAGTGGTGGAGAACCTGGTGCTCAACGCGTGCGAGGGCGATGGCAAACAGGGTGCCGCGACGGTGAACAT
Source organism: Archangium minus (assembly GCF_044360475.1). NCBI lineage: Bacteria > Pseudomonadati > Myxococcota > Myxococcia > Myxococcales > Archangiaceae > Archangium > Archangium minus. The sequence goes on along the minus strand of NZ_CP043494.1, from coordinate 399,605 downwards.
CCTCGCGCGCACCGAGCCGTACAGCGGACGGTTGGAGCTGCTCATCGCGGACGACGGGCCGGGCTTTCCCCCGGACAAGCTGCGGGCCCCCATCGAGGGCCTGTCCACCACCAAGCCAAACGGTACGGGCCTGGGCCTCTACACCTCCGAATGCCTCATCCGCGCCAGCGGGGGCACACTGGAGCGCCACAACCGCATCCCGGCGGGCGCACAGCTGCGCATCCTGCTGCCGCGAGAGCTGCGATGAGCGCAGGCGCCGTCTTCCAGGAGACCCTGCGCGCGCTGCGTCGGCAGGAGCTTCCAGAGGACGCCGAGCGGGAGGTCCTTCGAGCCCTGGAGGCGGGCCGGCCCGGGCCGCTGGCCCTGCTGTACGCAGCGGGGACGGAGGCAGGGCTCGAACGCGAGGTGCTGCTGCGGCGCGCCTCGGGGCTCTTCCTCTGCTCCTGCGCGGCCAACCTCTCCGACGACCTGACAGACGGCGAGTGCACGTACCTCGCGGAGCCTCAGCGCGTGGGCCCCGGAGTGCAGTTCGCGCTGCAGTCCCTCTGCTTCGCCACGCTGGCACGAGCGGACCTGCCCGCACCGGTGCTGGCGGAGGCGGCGGGGAGGATGGTGACGGCTGCGGGACTTCAGGTGCTCGAGGTGCGCACGGCCACGTGGACGGCGCCGCGCTTCAAGCAGGTGGCCGAGGGGATCGCCGGAGCGCAGTGGGCGCTGTACCTGCGGGTGCTGTGGGAGGGCACGGCGCTGGCGGCGCGCGCGGCGGAGGTGGGACGGAACCTGGGGGTGGCGGCGCACGTGGCCGAGGACATCCGCTCGGGAGATGTGCGCTTCCACAGCATGACCGCGGAGGATCGGAGTGACGTGGTGTCCTGGGCGAGGGAGGCGGCCGAGGCCGTGCGCCAGCAAGGACTCTCATGCCTGGAAGCGGTGCTGCGCACGGTGGAGCCCGTGTTGCACCCCGCTGCGTAGGCCCGTCAGGACACCAGGCAAGCAAGTCATTTCGAGCGAGCGTTCCCATCTTCTTCCTTCAGAGCACCGGAGGAGCACATGGAGGCAGTCGAGGAGCTGAAGCTGGAGCAGGATCCCCTCGCATCCGGCCTGGGCGTGGCGCAGGGAGCCTTCTACATCGCCACCGGCGTCTGGCCCATCGTCCACCTGCGCAGCTTCGAGGCCGTGACAGGCCCCAAGCTCGAGGGCTGGCTGGTGAAGACGGTGGGGGCGCTCATCGCCGTGGTCGGCGGCACGCTGCTCGCCGCGGGCCTGCGCCGCCGCGTCACCCCCGAGCTCATGCTGCTGGCGGCAGGCAGCGCCGCCTCGCTCGCGGCGGTGGACGTCGTCTACTCGCCCCAACGCATCTCGCCCGTGTACCTGCTGGATGCGCTGGCCGAGGGCGTCCTCGTCACCGGCTGGTGCGTGGCCGCCGCGCGCGCTTGGAAGCACCGGGACGTCCAGCCTCCCGCGCCGCGCTACACCTCTCCGGAGGACGCGGCCGGCTTCCCCACGTAGCAAGGACGCTGGCGCGCACTCATGGCGCGAGGAACCAGGCCAATGCCTCGCGCGCGATGTCGTCGGGGATGGTGTGGGGCCCGTCGAATTCGCGGTAACGCACCGCATAGCCCGCCCCCTCCATGCGCGGGACGATGCGCCGGCTGCACGGGTCGATGTGCAGCACCTCGTCCTTCACCCCATGGGAGATGAAGAGCTTCGGCTCGCCCCGCCGCGCCGCTGTTTCGAGGAAGCCCGGTGAGAACGCCACCACGTGAGTGAACAGGTCCCCGTTGGTGACGCCCAGCGACAGGGCATACGACGCCCCATCCGAGAAGCCCTCGATGGCGATGCGCCCCGGATCCACCGCGTAGTGCGCGAAGACATACGCCAGCGCCTGGTCGATGAAGGCCACATCCGACCCGAACCCCTCCTCGCTGATGAGGTCCCACGTCGGCCCTCGGGACTCCGGCGCGAGCAGAAGGAGGCCCACCTCGTCCGCGAGCATCCGCCACGGGCTCAGCGCGTGGCTCGCGTTGCCTCCCGCTCCGTGCAGCATCACCACCAGGGGCATGGGCTGGCCCGCCTGGTACCCCTTGGGAACATAGAGCAACCCGTCACGCCTGCCGCCAAGGCCCAGCGACCTCAAGCCCCGCTCCGGCGCCCCCACCGAGAGCAGCTGCGGACGCGCGTGCAGCCGGCCTTCCTTCGTGTCGTCATGGAGGGCTTCCGCCCGTGTTCCCATCCTTGCCATGTCCTTCGTTTCCTTCGAGTTGCTCAATCCACACGCGAGGAGCAGCAGGGCCCCGACCCCGCCCAGGCGGGCGAACGCGGACCCACGCCCTCCCCCCATTCTACGAGTGGAGTCTGGCTTCATATCGGCACGGTCTCCGTCTGCCAGGCCGCTGCTGGCATGACCTGAACATGAGGAAACACCCGACGAGGACCTCTTCTCCCCACCTACCCTGGCTGCTTGCTCGGCGACCCTCCTTGCAGGCCAGGGCGTCCTGCCGCCGACAGGAGCGCCACTCCCTGACACAGGTGGGTTGTCGGCACACCCCGTGATGCGGAGCTTGCCGAGCCGACGTTCTCCTGGAGGAACAGCAATGGCTCGCAAGCAGGCCAAAGAGCAACGGACGCGCACGAAGAATCGCAAGGTGGGCTACGCGGTGGTGGGGCTCGGACACTTCGCGCAGGATGCGATTCTCCCCGCCTTCAAGCACGCCAAGAAAAACTCTCAATTGGTGGCGCTCGTCTCGGGAGATGCGAAAAAACACCGCGCACTGGGCAAGCGCCACGGTGTCCCCGTGTTCGACTACGACCAGCTCGACGAGTGCCTCGCCCTGCCCGAGGTGGACGCGGTCTACATCGCCCTGCCCAACGCGCTGCACGCCGAGTACGCGGTGCGCGCGGCGAGGGCCGGTGCACACGTGCTGTGCGAGAAGCCCCTCGCGCTCGACGAGCAGCAGTGCCTGGACATGATTCGCGCCGCCGAGGACAGCGACGTGAAATTGATGACTGCCTATCGGTTGCATTTCGAGTCCGCCAACCTTGGGGCGATGGAGGCGGTGCGCAAGGGGAAGATTGGAGAGCCGCGCCTGTTCAGCTCGTCCTTCAGCTTCCAAATCCAAGCCCCCAACATCCGCCTTGAACGCGAGGAGGGTGGCGGCGTGCTGTGGGACATCGGCGTCTACTGCGTCAACGCAGCGCGCTATCTCTTCCGCGCCGAGCCCGAGGAGGTCTTCGCCTTCCGCGTGAAGGGCACGGACCCGCGCTTCGCTGACACCGAGGAGGCCGTGTCCGCGGTGCTCCGCTTCCCCGAGGATCGCCTCGCCTCGTTCAACATCAGCTTCGGCGCCGCGGCCACGTCCACGTATCAGCTCGTGGGAACCAAGGGCAGCCTCCGCCTGGAGAACGCCTACGACTACAAGGGGAAGATGACCTTCGAGCTGGAGGCGAAGGGCAAGAAGAAGAAGCGCACCCTGCCCGCTCGCGACCAGATTGGCCCGGAGCTTTCGTACTTCAGTGACTGCATCCTGAAGGACGAGCAGGTCGAGCCCGACGGCTGGGAGGGCCTGGCCGACGTGCGCATCATCCGCGCGCTCTACACGTCGGCGGAGTCCGGCCGGCCGGTGCGGCTGGAGCCCTTCGAGAAGCGCCAGCGGCCCACGCAGGAGCAGGAGCAGCGCTACCCGCCCGTGGAGGCCCCCGAGCCGATTGACGCGGCTCCGCCCTCGGGAGGGTGACCGTAGCCGGGCCAACAGGAGCCGGCGGTCTCAGGGGGTGGAAGGAAGAACTCTTTGGAATGCATACTTCCGCTCGCGCGCGGCATGGTGCATCTTCCTGCCCCCCCCGCCGCCCCGCGCGGCTACATCCAGGAGCTCTGCATGCTTCGCGCGCTCACCCTGGTGAGTCTCCTGCTCTCGTTCCTCCCTGTGCAGGCACAGGAAGGTTCCACACTCACTGTAGATGCGGACACCCTGGCTCGGAGGCTGGGTGAGACGACGTGGGGCATGGAGGAGCTGCTCGCCGGCAAGGTGGAGGAGATGACCATCACCCTGCGCGTGGAGGAGCTCGACGGGGACGGCAACGTGAAGCACACCCAGGAGCGAGTGGATCGGCTCCGGGTGAAGGACGGCCAGCAGCATCGGGAAATCCTCCAGGCGCGCAAGGACGGTCAGGACGCCACCGCGGCCATGCGCAAGGACCTGGAGGAGCGCCAGCGCAAGGGCCAGGGCCGGGCGGAGTTCAACTCGGTCAACCTGCCCTTCGCGGCCTCGTACCTGGGGCAGCACCGCTTCTCACTGGCGGGGAGAGACCCGAAGGACCCCAACCGGCTGCGCCTGCGCTTCGAGCCCCGCGCCGACACGGCGCCCTCCGTGCACAAGGGCGAGGCGCTCGTGGATCCGAGCACGGGTCAGCTCATCCGCTTGAGCTACAGCCCCACGCAGCTGCCGCACATGGCGGACCGGGTGGATGTGCGCATGGACTTCCGTCCCCACCCCGCCGTGGGCCAGGTGCTCGACACCCTCCACGTGGACGCCGAGGGCGGCCTGCTCTTCTACCGCAAGCACCTGCGCATCACCGCGCGCTACTCCAACCTGGTGCCCGCCGGCGCCTCGAAGGACGCGGCCTCCGCCCCTTGAGCCGTGAAGCGGCCTGACGAGAGCAACGCCCCCCTGCTCGCCACTGCTTCTCTGCCCACCAGCCTAGGTGACTTTTCATGTTGGGTTGCTCTTGCCAACGTTTAAGGTCACCTCTAGACTGCTTGCATGGGTCATGGCGTGAGCAGCAACCCCCGGAGACTGCTTGAAGAAGCGCTTTCGACTCCCCATGCTCCAGGCATGAGTGGGTCGAAACGCAGGGCCACCTACGAGGACCTGGAGACCGTCCCTCCCAATTGTGTGGGGGAGATCGTCGATGGCGAGTTGTACGTGAGCCCCCGCCCGGCCTCGCCCCATGGACGGGCCGCCTCTCGACTCGGGATGCTGTTGGGCGGCCCCTTCGACCTGGGCGAGGATGGACCCGGAGGGTGGCTCATCGTTGACGAGCCCGAGCTGCACCTGGGAGACGACGCCTTGGTGCCAGACCTGGCGGGCTGGCGCCGGGAGCGCATGCCAGAAATGCCGCACACGGCGGCCTTCACTCTGTCCCCCGATTGGGTGTGCGAGGTGCTCTCGCCCTCCACGGCGGTGCTGGATCGGGAGAAGAAGATGAAGGCCTATGCCCGTGAAGGCGTGAGCCACTTGTGGTTGGTGGACCCCCTCCAGAAAGCGCTGGAGGTCTACCGGCTGGAGGGCCGGCGCTGGAACCGGCAAGGCCACTGGAGCGGGGGAGTCACCGTGCACGCTGAACCCTTCGCGGTGCTCCCGTTGAAGCTCGCCACGCTCTGGGAGCGGTGACGCGGGCAAAGCCACTGGGCCGCGGTCACCACCCCCAGTCGATCTTGAGCTCCGCACTGCCCAAGCACTCGGGCACGGGGACGCGCACGCCGGCATCGGCCATCAACCGTCCCTGAATCCCCTCCCACGTCGCGCAAAACGAACGCCGAGACTCCAGCTGCTCGCGGGAAAGAGCATGCGTGAAGGCAGGCTGGGCAAGTTCCCGCTCGAGAGTCGTTGCGCGTGTATGCAACTCGTTGGCGGCGCGCGCGAGAGGTCCGGCCTCCATCCGACACCGGAGCTGCGCGAATCTCTCGTAAGCGGCGTGACATTCTTCGACGTGCAACAGGAGCTGCCGCAGGGTCTCGAGCGTTTCATCCGAGAAGGCGACGCAGGCGAAGGTATTGGGCTCCGTCGCCAATTCGGTGGCCAGCTCGAGCAACTCCGCAAGCGAGGACCATGCGAGCCATACCGTACGGCTCAAGCCTTCGACACGCACGTGCACGACCCACTTCGGGCTGATGTCCTTCGCGTTCATCAAGACTCCGGGCACACGGAGGGGCTCACGGAGTCCCTATCACCGAAAAAGACAAAACCTCCCCAGGGAATGACCCAGGGAGGTCCCTTCTTCAGGAGTCAGGCGTCAGGATGCCGCGCTACCGGCAGGTGGTACTGCTCGCCCAGAGCGGACGACCGTTGGCGTCGTACACGACGAGGTTGCAGTCGTCCTGAATGAACATGAAGGCCCCTGGGCGCCCATAGGTGTTCGATGACCAGAGGGGGCTGCCCGTGCTCGAATACAGCACGAGGTTTCCATCCCCCTGCATGACGAAGGACGAAGTCGAGGTGCCCCAGGTGGTCGTCGACCAGAGCGCGCCCAGGCGGTCGTAGACGACCACGTTCCCGTCGCCCTGGTGAGCGAGCACGGCCTTGCCGTTGCAGGACGAGAGCGACTGGTCGGGCCCCAGCGCCTGGCCGGCGAACAGAGCGCCACAGGCGGTGGACGTCGGGGGACTGAAGAGCAGGCGGTTGGGCGAGCCGCTCCCCGCGTTGCTCACCCGGCCTGCCGAGGAGTTGTTGGCGAGCACCAGGTTCACCGTGCCGGGCAAGGCGCTCGGGTTGCTCTGGAGGTACAGGGCCGCCGCGCCAGCCACGTGCGGGGCTGCCATGGAGGTGCCATCCATGCTGGCCGTGCCACCGGTGTGGTAGGCCGAGGTGATGCCTACGCCCGGGGCGAAGAGGTCCACACACGTGCCGTAGTTGGACCAGGCTGGCCGGGTGTCAGAGCTGTCGGTGGCGCCCACGGTGATGGCCTCAGCCGTGCGAGCCGGGGACTTCGTGCACGCGTCGGCGTAATCATTGCCGGCGGCGACAGCATAGGTGACGCCCGCGGCGATGGAGCGGCGCACGGCATCATCCACCGCCTGGTTGCCCCCGCCGCCCAGGCTCATGTTGGCCACGGCCGGCTTGGTGTGGTTGGCCGTCACCCAGTCCACACCCGCGATGACGCCGGACCAGGAGCCCGAGCCGTTGCAGTCGAGGACGCGTACCGCGTGCAGGCGGACGCTCTTGGCTACGCCCCAGGTGGCGCCGCCCACCGTGCCGGCCACGTGCGTGCCGTGCCCATTGCAATCCGCGGCGCCGCGGCCGTCGTTGATGGAGGTGAAGTCACCCGTGGCACGGCCACCAAAGTCCGAGTGGGTGGTGAGGATGCCCGTGTCGATGATGTACGCGTGCACGCCGCTACCGGTCGTATTGTAATTGAAGACACCGTTCAGCGGCCGGTCGCGCTGGTCGATGCGGTCCAGGCCCCAGGTGGCGCCACTCTGCGAGCCGACAGCGTAGGCATAGCCATCCTCCACCACGTACGACACCTGAGGATCGGCGGCGAGCGCGCGAGCTCCGGCCTCGTTGGTCCGCACCGCGAAGCCCTGAAGCGCGTGCGAGTAGGTCTGGGTGACCTGCGCCCCATGACGGGCGGCGAGTCCCTGGGCCATCAAGGACACGCTGGAGCGGGCCACCTCGGAGTCCTTCAGCACGACGATGTACTGCCCGGCGATGGGATCTGCGGACTTCAAAAGCTTGCCTGGAATGACGGGGGCAGCGTCCTGCGCCCGGTCCGGCTCCTGAGCGCCAGCGGTCAGGGCAAAGCAAGTGAGAGACAGGACTGCGCTCTTCGTGATTCGCATGAAGACGACTCTCCTGTGTGCGTGGATCCGATCCACCGGGTGCTCCGCATCCCCCTGCCGCGCACCCAGTGGACCGGGACAGTGCGCGGTGGAGCGCCTACGTCTCGACATGCCTACGGCACTGGATGGCGGTCGACGGTATCGATGCTCCCGTTCTTAACAAGCGCTTGAGGTTCAGCCGTAAGCATTCCCCATCATAAGCACAAGGAATTCAAGAAATAAACGACTTTATCGATTTAGTGGCTCCTGCATACCTGACCATCCGGGTGCTTGAACCGTGGAGGGTCCCACCTTTCCAGGGGGTAGAATGGAGCCCATGGCCACTGCGAACGACGAGCGATTCAAGCGGCTTCACCGGGAGCAGTAGCACATGAGGACCGCCACCCTGCTGCTGTTGCGCGTAGCACTGGCCATCTGCTTCGCCTTTCCTACCGCATGTGCCTCCTCGCGGATGCAGCGGCTGGAGGACTGGGAGCGTCCACCGCCAATACAGACCCCAACGGGAACCCGACACTCAAAGCCCTCCGGAGGATTACCCCAACGGACGCGGGCATCCGCCGCGGAACACCCGCAGGCGCGGGAACCAGCAGCAGGGCCCACCTGGGCTGAGTCCACGCCCGTGCTCATCAGCCCCCTTCTCGGAGACAGACTGCGGCTCTCGTTTCCTGCCTTGGCGCTCCACCCTACGCAGGAGAAACTGAGCAGAGGAGAAATACGCTCGCTGCTCGCGGCTTTCGACTCCTTCCAGCCTCGAAACAGTCCTCGGATACGGCTGATGCTGGAGGCAAACTCGACCCGTTCGGGATTGGGACCTGCCCCATGGGAACTACGGCTGCGAGAGGACTTCTTCTCTCGTTTCGGACCCGCGCTCCTCCCCGTCCCCGAGTCCTTGGAGACGAGCCGCCTCTACGTCGCCCTCAAGCTCTCTACTCGATACATGGACGAGGGCTTCCGAGAAGCCGCCCAGGAACTCTTCAGCGCCCCAGCGTTCCTGACCAGCCTCTCGCTTTCGGTGCTGGTGTACTTCGCTGCGTGGTTAGCACCAGAGCCCCTCTTCTCCAAGGCCTTCGCAGCCGCGCTCACCGTGAGGTTATCGCTCCTGGTGGGATTGGTGGAGTTGGGCCGCCTCGCCCTGACATGCCTGCGCCTGTACGAAGAAGCCGGGTCCGCCACCACGCAGCAGGAGTTGGAAGCAGCGGCTGAGCGCTTCGGCAAATCTCTCGGAGGCACGGCGCTGCGGGTGTTGGTCGTCGTAGCCAGCCTCGGTGTGCCCCAAGTGCTCCCCAAGGTGCCCGACGGGGGCTTGTGGACCTTGTTGAGCCCACTCCGCCATGCGCCAGCGGGTGGGCCGGCGCTGGAGTCTATTACCACGGCCCAGGTGGTGGCCGACGGCTCCATTATCGTCACGGGAGTGGCCACGGGAACCTCCGCCGCGACTCTCTGCCGTGAGCTCGCCGTCTGCGCGATGATGACAGACGTGGGTAGCGCTTCAAGCGTTGGTCCAAGGCTGTCCAACCGCTATGGCAAGCCCCATACCCGTCAGAATCCGCCGCACAACGAGGCCATTGAGGAGGAACTGGCCAGACGCGAGGCCACAGGACATACCGACTTGAGGAAGAACCAACCGCAAGTCGATAACAAGACCCAGCCCGTTCTCGACGGAAGCCCGGTGAGGGGCGTCCGCTTCCGAAAACCGGATGCATCTTCGGTGCGGCCCGATGGCATCCGGCACAATACGAACTATGTGTCCAACCCTCGGGACATGAAGCGCGAGTTGGAAGCCTTCGAGTCCCTGGTCCGCGCGGACCCGAAAGCCATTCACGAGCTGTACCGGCTCGACGGAACGTTGGTCAGAAGATACGTCCCACCAGGCGTGAGCTTTCCCTAACGGGGAGCAACAGGAAACGAGCCATGGCACGCGATCTGGACGTGAAGCAGTGGCAGGCCGAACTGGTCGATGCTTGCAAATACGGGGAGGAGGCTCACGCTCACGCCCTGGTGTTGCAACCCGGCCCTCGCAAAGCCAGGGCCTTGCTGGAAGGCATGCTGGAAGACCCGGATGCGCTCGTACGGCAGGCAGCGGCCTTTGGACTGGGCGAACTGGGGGGCGCCGCCAGTGCCAGACGACTGGAGCAACAACTGCCCCTCGAGGAGTCTCGCCGGAACCATGACGGGGCCTCTGTCGTGGAGGCCATCACCCAAGCGCTGAGTCGGATTGAGGAAGCAGGCTCACGGGCAACCCTGGTGCGCAGGCTGCAACGGTTGACCCCTGGCAAGGCCACACTCTCGGAGGTCAATCCGCTGGCCCGAGCCCTGTGGCGCCGCCACCACCCCGACCTCATTCCGATTGTTCGCAAGGCAGTGGAGCAGCTCGCCTTGTCGGAGTTGAACTCCTTGCAGGGCCTGCAACTGCTCCTGGAAAAATCACCACAGGAACTCCGCGCATGGGTCCAGGACACGTCGGTGCCCGTGAAGCACAAGACGGAAGTACTCACGGTGCTCGAAGAAGAGGTGCCAGAGGCATGGGTGCCCACTCTCTCTGCGTTCATCTCCACGGCAGAGACCTTGCTCGACACAGCCGTGAGCCACAATGACGAAGCCGCGTACTATTGCGAGCGACTGCTCATTCTTCTGCTGCATCAAGAGCGAGTCATCTCAGCACTCCCCCCCGAAGTACGCACCAGGTTGCACACCGTGGCACGGAGACTGCTCGCTGCAACATCTCTCAACTGCGCCACCCGTGCGGCCAACATGCTGGCGAAGATAGGCCGTCCTGAGGATGCGGCGCTCCTGGTTGCACACCGCCCAGCGGAGCCGATTCTGGCCAAGAGCTTCGATGAGGCAGCCCACGTGCTGCGCCACATCCAGGAGGGATGAGCCTCCAGGCACGTAGACACCTCGATCCTGGATTCCCCCACCCAGTATGCCGGGACACGCCGAATCCCGGAGAGCAGAGTCGGTCCCACGCCGCTCAACAGCCCGGTTGTGCTAAACCCGTCGCCCGATGGCCACGAGCGACGAGCTGACGGCAGCAGACCTGGAGCGGTTGTCACGGGCGGAAGCGCCCGACCTCGCGGAGGCCGTCCTGGCCTTCCTCGAGCAGCCCGACAAGGCCCCCGAGAAGCTCCCCCAGGGCGCCCTCACCTTCGACGGGCTCCTCAACCTCCTGCGCCAGTCCCAGGCCCGCCACAGCGCCGAGGCCCGCCACTCCGGCGCCCGCGACGCCTGGCAGCGCTACCTCGCCCAGAAGGACGTCCCGCTCCCCGCGCGCTTCGCCCTCGCCGACCTGCTCGTCTCCCTCTACGAGGGCAACACCAGCGCCTCCCGCGCCGTCCTCTTCGAGCTCGCCCGCCGCGCCGACCTCCGCTTCGGCCTCTGGGGTGGCCTCAAGCGCATCTACAAGCTCGCCGAGCAGCGCCACGACGCCGAGATGTTCGGCGTCCTCGCCTGGCGCTTCGACACCGAGCGCTCCAACGCCTACCGCACTCGCGACGTCTCCAAGGGCACCCTCACCTATCTCCAGCGCCGCGCCTGGCGCTACCTGCGCCAGCTCGGCCAGGCCATCCCCGAGCTCTACCCGCAGTTCGCCGTCGAGGTGCTCCGCCACTACGAGCCCGATACCTCCTGGCGCTCGTGCTGGGTCTCCAACCACATCTGGGCCCACGAGGCGGACAACTACGGCGCCGACTCCTTCCCCATCGAGCCCCCCAACGACATGGTGAAGAAGCGCGCCTTCACCGATGCGTGGAAGCGCTCGCCCGATGCGCTCATGCGGCTGCTCGACACCTGCCAGTCAGACCCCGCCGCCCGCTTTGCCATCCAGGGCCTGCGCAAGGACTTCCCCGACACCCTGCGCAACAATGTCACCCCCGCCTGGCTCGACAGGCTCGCCCGCCGCCCGCTCGCCAGCGCCCACGAGTTCCTCGTCGACACCCTCCAGGGCTCGCCCGAGTTCCACCAGGGCAAGCTGCGCGAGCTCGGGCTCCACGAGGCGGTGCTCGCGCTGCTGGTCTCGGAGAGCAACAAGGCCCGCACCTACGCCATCGAGTACGCCCGCGCCCACGCGCAGGACCTCCCCGCCGAGCGCCTCGCCGAGTTGCTCGAGGGTGAGAACAATGACGTGAAGGCCTTCGCCGCCGCCGTGCTCGAGAAGCGCAACCCGCGCGAGCTCGGCCCGGACTTCCTCGGCCGGCTGCTCGTCCACAAGCAGACCGCGAAGTTCGCCGCCAAGGCGCTCGAGCAGAGCTTCGACCGCGCCGAGCTCACCCAGAAGTTCCTCTTCGACATGCTCTTCGGCGAGCAGGAGCAGTACCAGTGGGCGTCGAAGTACCTCAAGTCCAAGTACGGCAAGGGCGAGCTGCCCGTGTCCTTCTGGAAGGCCCTGCTCGATGACGAGCGCCTGGAGTCGTACGGCAGCGACGTGGAGGAGCTGGCCCTCGAGTCGCTCGAGGCCTTCAAGCCCGCGGACATCGGCGCCGACTGGCTGCTCGACCGCTCCATCCACCCGAGCTTCGGCGACACCGTCTCCAACTGGCTCACCGAGGCCGATGCCCTGCCCGGACTCGACGTGGAGCGCGTGAAGGGGCTCGTCTTCAACGCGAAGTACCGCGAGGTGGCGCTCAAGCTGCTCGGCAACCGCAAGCTCTTCGCCCCGCGCGACATGGGCATTCCCTGGCTGCTGGCGCTCGCCCGGCGCGCGGACCCGACCCTGCACCAGTTCGCCCACCGCTACCTGCTGGAGAACGTGGCGCCCGCGGACTTCAGTGAGTCCGGCGATGCCAACGCGGGCCTGGAGCGCCTCTTCGAGCTGGCGCTCGGCTCGAAGCAGCCCGCCCCCGTGCGTGCCTTCGCCCAGACGTACCTGCGCTGCCACCACCCCGTCATCGGCCCCGAGCAGCCCGAGTCCAAGTCCTACCAGCTCAAGCCACGGGCGCCTCGCAACGCGTACACCCCCGAGCGCCTCTGGTCGGCCCTCTTCGATGCCCGCGACGACGTGCGCCACTTCGCCCTCGCCGTGACGCGCGTGGAGTTGCGCGCCTGGGGCTGGCACACCCGTGTGTATGAGCTCGCCGAGGCCAACGCCAAGGAGGTGCGCAACCTCGCCTATGACGCCCTGCTCGACGCGGGCGAGGAGAGCGCCGACAAGCGCCGTACCCTCACCCCCGACGAGCTGGACGCCGTGAAGGTGTTCACCCTCACCGAGAGCACCAAGCGCTCCACCCGCGAGGTGGCCGTGGAGCTCATCCGCCGGCACTACGCACGGCTGGGCGGGCCCGAGCGCCTCGCCTGGCTCATGGAGAGCGCGGACCGTGAGGTGGGCCTGTTCGCCATCCGCCTCCTCTGGGAGAAGCACCGCCCGCTGCACCTGCCCGAAGGGTGGAAGCCCTCGGGAGCCACGGAGTCTCCGGTGAGTGCCACCGAGCGCTTCGCCAACGTGGAGGCCCTGCGCACCTTCCTGCGCCGAATGCTCTTCGGCCTGCCGCCGGGGCGCTCCAAGGAGGCCCGTGAAGGCAACGTGGCCCGGAGGGTCTCGGCCAGCGAGGCCAAGCGCCGCGTGATTGAGTTGGTGCGGGACTTGGGACTGGAAGACGAGAGCTTCGCCCGCGTCGTCGCCCCCGTGCTCGGTGAGTTCACCGGCTCACTGGCGAAGGGGGAGTGGCAGAGCTGCCTGGCCTCGCTGGTGAGGTTGCGCGCGGCGCATCCTGGCGTGGAACTCGGAAGATTCTGACGTATGGCCTACCCAGAGGAAGAATGTCCATGAGGGACACTCTCCCGCCTCTCGTGACGGTGGGCTGCATATTGGCGGCGGGCTGTGTCACCTCGCCCCTACCGAACACCCCGGCCCAGGAGCAAAGAATCGCCCGAGGCCCCTGGTCCGAGGTTCCCGCCGTCGAAATGCCCACAGGCGACACATCCATCCCCATTGATCTGCTCAGGGATGTGGCCAATGCGCTCCTCCAGCGTCCTGGCGCCACGGTGTGTGATCAGGCCACGAAGCGCCCCATCGTGGGCTTATCCACCGAGTATTGCTCGACGGTCTATGTCGCCGGAGACCGCGACTCGCTTTCCTGGCGTGTGACTGAGCCCATTCAGGGAAGCCACAATGGATGCCGCCCGCTCTTCGCGGTGAAAGATGACGACCACCCAGCCCCTCAGGTGTGGGTCGTGGGATACATCCACAACCATCCGTGTGGCGCGCCTCCCTCTTCACAAGATCTCGGGTCTTGGCCTACGGACACGTTCGATCCCTATGTGGCCATGGCAGAAGTCCGCATGATTCCGGGCAACCCAGTGCCAGCGGTCCACAAGAACACGAGCATCGAGATGGCCTCCGCACTGGTGGCGGAGCGTCAAGACGGGACACGCATCTTCCTGCGGTACTTTCCCACGGGCGAAATTCAACAGTGGAGCGCAGCCGGGGCCAGTTGGGTCACCCTCGCGCACTGCGCACCACGCAGAGATGCTCGCGCCCCCCAATGCGATGAGCCCCCGCAGTTATTGCGTGAGTAGGTGCTGGTTGAGGAGAGAGAGATGCTCAAGGCGTATACGCTCGTCCTACTCTCAGCGGTGCTCTGGGGCTGTCCCCGACCTGCCACTGCCTGGAAGGGAAAAGTGGAGTGGCCGGACGACTACTCGGGCAAGAACATCGTCCCGTTCACGGAGGCGGGGGCCGCGCTCGCCGCAGCAGGCGCCATCCGCGAAATGGTGAGACAAAATCTGGCCATGGATCCAGGCCTGTTCTGGGGCTGCTCTAGTCCAGAGCAGGGGCTGGACGTCGCCGTCTACAGGGGCCCGACTTCGGGTCTGTATTACGTGCTGGTGGACCAACGCTTCGATCGCTGCGGCGGCCCGCGAGGGCGCGTACTCGATGGGTGGTACGAGTACGCGGTCACCCCTCAAGGCGAGGTGGTGGCCGAGGCCCCGCCTCCACCCGCGGATGACTCCTTCTTCTCCCCTGCGCCTCCCAGCAACACACCTGCACAGCCCGCGCAGGAATCGCCCCCCACCACTCCGCCCTCGAGTCCAGGAACCGAGGCGCCCACTCCGACTCCTTCACCCGCGCCTGTGCCAGTTCCTATTCCAAATCCCGAAGTCTCACCCTCGGACCCTCCTGCATCGCCATCACCTGTTCCCCCGACCTCAGGCTCTCCGGAGCCGGCGTCAACCCGTCCGGAAGGCCCGTGAGGACGCACTCAATAGGTGCGAGCGACGAGCTGACGACAGCGGACGTGGAGCGGTTGGCACTGGCGCACCCCGGCGTGGAACGGCGTGGAACTCGGAGGATTCTGACGGATGGCTCATCCAGAGGAAGCATGTCCATGAGTGACACGCTCCCGCCTCTCGTGACGGTGGGCTTCATGCTGGCGACGGGTTGCGCCACCTCGCCCTTATCGAACACCCCTGCCCAGAACGCCCGAGTCGTCCGAGGCCCCTGGTCCGAGGTATCCGCCGTCGAAATGCCCACGGGGGATACCTCCATCCCATCGATCTGCTCCGGGACGCAGCCGATGCGCTCCTCCAGCGTCCCGGCGCCAAGGTCTGTGACCCGGCCACGAAGCGCCCCATCGTGGGCTTGTCCACCGAATATTGCTCGACGGTCTATGTCGCTGGAGGCCGAGACTCGCTTTCCTGGCGTGTGACCGAGCCCATCCAGGGTAGCCACAATTCATGCCTCCCGCGCTTCGCGGTGAAGGACGACGATCATCCAGCCGCGAGCGTGTGGGCCGTGGGATACATCCACAACCATCCGTGTGGTGCACCCCCCTCTTCGCGAGACATCAGAGTCTGGCCGACAGATGCGTTCGACCCCTCTGTGGCCATGGCGGAAGTCCGCCTGATTCCAGGCAACCCGGCTCCGGCTACCTACAAAGACACAGGCATCGAAATGGCCTCGGCGCTAGTCGCGGAGCACCAGGATGGGACACGCATCTACCTGCGCTACTTCCCAACGGGAGAGATCCAGCAGTGGAGCGCGGCAAGCACTGGCTGGGTCACCCTCGCCCGCTGTACCCCAGGCACGGAGGGGCGCCCACCCCAATGCGACAAACCTCTGCGGCTGCTGCACGAGTAGAGCCAGTCCAGGAGAGAGAAATGCTCAAGGCGTATGCGCTCGCAGGGCTCGTCACGGTGCTTCCCGGATGTGCCGTGCCCAGGACTGCCTGGAAGGGAACGGTCGAGTGGCCGGACGATTACTCAGGCAAGAACATCGTCCCATTCATGGAAGCGGGGGCTGCACTCGCCGCAGCAGCTGCCATCCGCGAGATGGTGAAGCAGGGTCTTGCCATGGATCCAGGCCTGTTCTGGGGGTGCGCAAGTCCCGAGCAGGGGCTGGACGTCGCCGTCTACAGAGGCCCAACGCCGGGCCTGTATTATGTGATGCTGGAGGAACGCTTCGATCGGTGCAGCGGCCCACGCTACCGCGTGCTCGATTGGTGGTACGTGTACGCGGTCACGCCTCAAGGGGAAGTAGTGGCCGAGGCCCCGCCCCCACCCGCGGATGACTCTTTCTTTTCCCCTGCGCCTCCCAGCAGCACACCTGCTCAGCCCGCGCAGGAACCGCTACCGACCACTCCGCCCGCGACTCCGGGAGCCGAGGCGCCCACTCCGACTCCTTCACCCGAGCTTGAAGCTCCGCCTTCAGCAGGACCAGCCCCCGCTTCGCCACCACCCGTAACCACCGTGCCAGGTAAGCCGGAACCCGCGCCCAACCGTCCAGAAGGCGCGTGAAGGCCCGACTCGAAGATGCGCCTGCCCCCTCCGCTTCACCGCCGTCCCTCTGCCCACTGTGCTAAACCCCTCTACTCGATGGGGACGAGCGACGAGCTGACGGCAGCGGACGTGGAGCGGTTGGCACCGGCGCACCCCGGCGTGGAACTCGGAGGATTCTGACGTATGGCTTCACTTGCCATCGGCCAATACGAGAAGGTCCGCGCACTCGCGGCCAACGCGCGTCTGCTGCTCGTCGGAGGTGCTCGCGCCTCCGTGAACAGCCGCCTCACCGCCTACGAGCCCGCCACCAACAAGGTGGCCTGGAGCGTGGAGCTTCCCGCCGCCGTCCTCGGGCTCGCCCTCGCCGGCGAGAGCTGGGTCGCCGCCTGCGCGGATGGCACCGTGCGCATCGGCGCTCTCGGCGATGGAGCCGTGCAGCGCGAGCTGAAGGACGCCCACCGCGGTGCCTGCACCGCCATCGCCGTCACCTCGGACGGCACCCGCGCCTTCACCGTGGGCACGGATGGAGCCCTGCGCGCCTGGACGCTCAACCAGGGCAAGCGCATCCACGAGTGGCAGGCTTCGCCCCAACCCCTGCGCGCCGTCGCGGTGGACCCCTCCGGCACCTACGCCGCATGCGGCGGTGATGACTCCGTGGTGCGCTCCTTCACGCTCGCCAATGGCGCCCGCCGTGACATGCCGGGCCACGAGGGCGCGGTGCGGGCGCTCGCCTTCACCCCGCGCGACGGTCGCCTCGTGTCCGCTGGCGACGACGGCAAGCTGCGCATCTGGTACCTCGTGGGTGCCGTCGAGTCCGAGGTGCGGGGAGATAAGGACTCCGGCCATGCCGGCGCCGTGCTCGCCCTCCTCTTCCCGCCCACGCCCACTCCCGAGCGCGGCGAGGAGGCCGCCGATCGCATCTTCTCCGCCGGTGACGACGGCAAGGTGAAGGCGTGGCGCCTGGACGAGCGCCGCAAGCCGCGCACGCTCGACTGTGGCAGCAAGCCCGTGCACGCGCTCGTCTTCGCGCCGCCCGTGAATGCGCGGATGGCCAAGGCGCAGCTCGGCTCCGTCTACGCGGGCGGCGAGGACCGCACGGTGCGCCGCTTCGAGCTGGACACCGAGGGCAAGCCCGGCACCGACATCGCCACGTATGCCCACGGCTTCAACCTGCTGGAGGAGTCCCGCCGGGGCAACCGTCCCAAGCGCGAGGCCGCCGTGCGCGAGGCCGCGGCGCTCGAGGAGCCCGAGGCGCTCGACTTCGTCCTCTCCGTGCTCTCCACGGACCGCGAGTACGAGGTGCGCAAGCTGGCCGCCGAGGAGCTGGGCCGGCTCGGCCGCTCCAGTGCCCGCGCGAAGCTGCGCGAGCGGTTGGACGACGAGCACGCGCTGGTGCGTGCCGCCGCGCTGGGGTCCCTGACCGCGCTGGAGAAGGAGTCTCCGCTCGCCGCTCCCCGCGCGGCCCTGGACTCGCGCTACCCGGACACGCGCATCGCCGGCCTGCGCCAGTTGGCCTCGCTCGCGAAGGTCTCGCCGCTGGTGCCGGGCCTCATCTCCAGCAAGCTGACGGACGCGGACACCAGCGTGGGCCTCACCGCGTTGGATGTGCTGACGCAGGTATTTCCACCGGACAGCACGGAGCCACTGAAGACGGCCTTCGAGCGCGGCCCCGCCCACCTGCGCACCGAGGTGCTCATCCGCGCCGCCGGTGCCGGTTGGCTGGGCTCGCCGCAGTTGCAGCCCCTCGTGGCGCGCGCCCTCGATGATGCGGACGCAGAGGTGCGCCGCGTGGCCTTCACCGTGCGCGTGCTGGAGCGCCGTCCGCTCGCCCACGTGCTCGAGGCGAAGGACGAGGACTTCGCCCGCGCCGCCCTCGACGTCGCACGGCGGCTCTCCCGCCGCGCCCGTCCCACCGATGACGAGGCCCGTGCCGCCCGTGAGGCCATGCCCTCCCTCGGCAAGGCCGGTGAGCCCCTCTCCGAGGCCAGCCTGGAGCCGCTGCTCGCCGCCATGGCCTGCCGCACTCCGGACACCGCCGTACGGGGCGCTCGGGGCCTCGCGCAGCTCGGGGATGCCCGGGCGCTCGGCGCGCTGCTGCAGCTCTCCCGCGAGCCTGACGCCGCCATCCGCCGCCAGGCCGCCGACGCCCTCCGTGCCCTCCAGGACTCCCGCGCCCGCGAGCGTCTCGTGTGGATGCTGGACGACGAGAACGCCGACGTGCGCGCCACCGCCCTCGACGCGGTGGTGACGCTCGACACCGAGGCGCCCCTCTCCAGCGCCGAGGCCGCCCTGCGCTCGGCCTTCGAGGACGTGCGCGTCCGGGGCCTTGACCGGCTCGTGAAGCTCTCGGGCAAGCGCTCCGAGGCCGCCGTGCACCTGCTCGGCGATGCGCTCGAGGACGAGTCCGCCAAGGTGCGCGACGAGGCCTTCCGCACCCTCTGGGCGTGGAACGAGAAGAACCCCCAGGAGGCGCTGGACCGCGCGCTCTCCGGTCGCTTCCCGGACCTGCGCCGCCGCGCCGTGGATGAGCTCGCCGCCCGTCTGAAAGAGGACTGGGCGCTGGCGCGGCTGAAGAAGACCGTGGGCGACCGTGACGCTAGCGTGGCCCAGGCCGCCTACGAGGCGTGGGTGAAGCACGTGGGCAAGGAGCTGGCGGAGCCGCATCTCGCCGCCATGGACACCGCGCATGCCTCGCTGCGCGCCCTGGCCGCGAAGAACGCCACCCAGGCCCCCGCGGAGGCCGTGCGCTCGCCGCTCCTCAAGCTGCTGCTGGCCGAGGAGCCCCAGGTCTACCTCGCCGCCATCGAGGCGCTCGACAAGCTCATCAAGGAAGAGAACGGCCCCCTGCTCGCGGGCCTCGGCTCCGGTGAGCTGCCCCTCAAGGTACGCGCGGCCGAGCTGCTCGCCGCCCGCGGCGCCGAGGACATCATCGAGCCGATGCGCAACCTCCTCACCGACAAGGAGTTGCAGCGTCTCTACCCGCCGGCTTTCCTCGCCCCGCTGCGCCACCGCGCGGCAACGGCCCTGGCCACGCTCGGCTCGCGCCGGCTGCTCGCCTTCTTCGCCACCACCCTGCTCAAGGACGAGGCCAGCGAGGTGCGCGAGCAGGCCGCCCGAGGTCTCGCCACCGCCAGCCGCCGGGGGGATGAGGGCTACCTGCTGGACGCGCTCGGGCACGCGGACGTCGCCGTGCGCTCGTGGGCCGCGGATGGCCTGTCGCGCCTCGGCGACACGCGCGCCCTGCCCGTGCTCACCGGCAACCTGCGCCACGAGCACCAGCCCATCCGCATCGGCGCCATCCTCTCCTTCGCCGCGCTCGGCCCGGATGGGGACAGCGGCCTCCTGCACGGCCTG
Source organism: Archangium minus (assembly GCF_044360475.1). Classification (NCBI taxonomy): domain Bacteria; kingdom Pseudomonadati; phylum Myxococcota; class Myxococcia; order Myxococcales; family Archangiaceae; genus Archangium; species Archangium minus. The sequence continues at coordinate 379,984 of NZ_CP043494.1, read as the reverse complement.
GAGGACAAGGCCCGCGAGGTCCAGGAGACCGTCTTCGCCATCATCCTCGCCCGCGACCTGCGCGCCTCGCGCCGGGGTGAGCCGCCCGACCTGCTCACCAGCGCCCTCTCCAGCGCACGCCCCGAGGTGCGCTACGCCGCGGCCCGCGCGCTGGAGCTGCGCACCGAGACCGAGGCGTACCACGCCCACCTCGTGGAGGTGCTGCAGCCGCCCCGCCCCGAGAAGGCCGGCGACATGAAGGACTGGCCCGCCGAGAACGAGCGCGCCCGGAACATGGTGGGGCTCGCCGAGGCGCTCGCCAGCGACGTGCCCGAGCAGCGCTACGCCGCGGCCCAGGTGCTGCAGCTGCGCCACAAGCCGCTCGACTACTTCCGCGAGGCCGCGAAGGTGGCCCGCCCGCGCTCGCTCGAGGCCCCCTGGAAGCCCGAGACGTCGCCCGTGACCCAGGCCCGCCCCGTGGAGGAGAAGGAGAAGCCCGCGCGCAACTGGCTGCGCCGCCTCTTCTCCACCGGCACCGGAAAGGCCGCCACCGCCGAGCCCTCGCCCGAGGCGCTCGTCTCCGCCGAGAAGCAGCACCTACGCCGGCTCGCCTTCGGCGCCTACGTGGGCCTCTTGCGGCAGGTGTCCTCGGGGGATGACGAGGGCCACCGCGTGCGCCGCGATGCCGTGGATCGCGTGGTGAAGCTCACCCAGGAGGGCCATGCCGGCACGCCTGCCGCCGTAGCCGCCCTGCTCCGTGCCCTGGAGGATCCGCACCAACTGGTGCGCAAGGCGGCCCTCGCCGGGCTCAAGGAGCTGTACCCCGCGGGCTCCGACGAGCCGCTGGCGCTCGCCATGGCCTCGCTCTCTCCGGACGTGGCGCGCGCCGCGCTGGATGAGCTCGCCACCCGCGGGGAGTCCGCCAAGGGCCGCATCTCCGCCGCGCTCAACTCGCCCCTGGCCGACGTGCGCAAGTACGCCTTCGAGCTGCTCGAGCGCCTCAGCCCTCCGGGCAGCCTGGAGCCCCTGCTGGCCGCGCTTGGCAGCGAGCACGCGGATCTGCGCGTGGGCGTCATCGAGCGACTCGCCGGTGCCAATGACTCGCGCGTCACCGAGGCCCTCGGCCGCGCCGCGGGCAGCGAGCACGAGGACCTGCGTCTGCGCGCCGCCGAGCTGCTGGCCTGGCGTCAGGATGACCGGGCAGTGGAAGTGCTCGCTGCCTTCCTGCGCTCGGAGAACGCCGCCGCGGTGAAGCGCGCACAGGAAGCACTGGCCCGGCTCGGCTCGGCCGCCGCCGTGGGTGCGCTCGCCGCTCGGCTGCGTGTCGCGACGGAAGCGACCGAGCGCCTCGCCCTCGTGAAGGCGCTGGGACGCACCCGTCGCCCCGAGGCCGTAGACGCCCTGGCGCGGCAACTCGACGATGACACTGCCTTCGTGCGCCATGCTTGCGTGAGCGCGGCCATGGACGTGGCCACCCCGCCCGAGAAGGACGAGAAGGGCGAGCGCAAGCGCGACGTGGCCCTGGCGATGCGCTTCCTCCGCGCGGCCGTGCGCAGCGCGGACCCGATGGTGCGCAAGGCCGCCGCCACCGAGCTGGAGCAGGGCGACGACGTGGGCCAGGACGAGCTGCTCAGCAGCCTCTTCGCGGATCGGGACGTGACGGTGCGCATGGAGTCGGTGGCTCGCTACGCCTCGCGCGTGATGAACAAGGGCGCGAAGGTGGAGCCGCTGGAGGAGGTGCTGCTCGGCGGAGCCCGCGAGCTGATGCTACCCGCCGCCGAGGGCGTGGCCTCTCGGGGCCGCACGAGCGCCCTGCGCCCACTGCTGCTGTACGTGCGCGCGGGTGAGGAGGGCGAGCGCGAGCGGGCGCTGCTGGCCCTCGGCACGCTGGGTGACGCGCGTGCCCTGTCCGAGCTGGAGCAGGTGGCGGCCGGAGGCACGCCCGAGGCCCCGGTGGAGACGAGCATGGTGGCCGCGGCTCTCGAAGGCCTGGGCCGGCTCGCCCCGAAGCTGCCCGAGGGCGAGGACCGTCGCCGCGTCGAGGAGAAGGTGGAGCTCACCGCGCTGGAGGCCCAGGACAGCGAGCTGCAAAAGGCCGGCGTCCGGGGTCTGCGCTTCATCGGTGGCGAGCGGGCACGCTCCCGCCTGGAGACGCTCCTGCGCGACGACGACACCGACAACGAGGTGCGCACCACCGCCGCCCAGGAGCTGGGCAGGATGGGAGACACCGCGGCCGAGGGCGCGCTGGCCTCGGTGTTGAACGATTGGGATGACGACCTGCGCAAGGAGGCGCGCAAGGCGCTCGACGCGCTCTTCCCCAAGGACCGCATCCGGGTGGAGTTCCTCGCCGTGGCCAGCGACCAGGAGGACATCTCCGAGCCCGCCGCCAGCTACCTCGCCACGGAGGCGGACCCGATGCAGCTCCTGCCCCGTCTGGCCACGCTGGACAAGGAGGAGCTGCGGCAGCGGCTGCGCCGGGGACTCGTGCGGCGCGCATCGCTGCCCGCTGGAGCGCTCGCGATGCTGCTCGGCCATGAGAAGCCCTCCGCGCGCGAGGAAGCCGCGTGGCTGGTGGGCGCACGCACCGGCGAGCAGGACCCGGCCCGCGCCTGGTCCACGGAGGACCGCGCCACGCTGGGCCGCTCCATCACCACCGCCGAGCGCCGCACCGCCTCCGAGTGGGCTGCCACTCCCGCCCCCAAGCGCGAGCCCCTCGCCAAGGCCTGGGAGCGGCTGCTGTGGGCGGGCTCTCGCCTGGAAGTGACGGAGCTGGCCAAGGCCGCGAAGGACATCCTCCAGGGCGGTGAGGCCAAGGCTCCCGCCGCGGTACGCCTCGAAGCGACCCGAGCGCTCGGCCGGCTGAACACGGCCCCCGAGGCGCTGCGTGCCGCGCTCTCCGACCCGGACGCCGAGGTGCGCGAGGCCGCTACCACCGCCCTGGCCCGCATCGCCCCGGAGCGCGCCGCCGAGTGGGCGCTCGCGGTGCAGCCGTTCGATCCGGTGGCCACGGGCGCCGCGGGTGCGACGGTGCGCAGCCCGAAGCAGCTCGCTACGTCCGAGGCCCGCCGCATGGCCCTGCCCTCGGTGCTGGCCGGCAAGGAGCTGGAGCCGCTGCGCCCCCTGGCCACCCACAAGGACGAGCAGGTGCGGCAGGATACGTGGGCCGCGCTGGGCCGCTTGGGAGGGACCGACGCGGCGGAGTTGCTGCGCGGCCAGGCCTTCGACAAGTCGCAATCCGTGGAGCTGCGGAAGGCCGCCTACCGCGCCCATAAACGAGCACTCCGCGCCGCCGAGCGCGCTCGGAAGAAGGAAGGGAGCCCGTCGTGAGCACCGCCACCCATCACGCCGTCGAGCTGCGTTACGCCACCACAAGTGACGTGGACGCCGTCGCCGACGCCTCGCGCGTCCTGCTCGCCCTGGAGGGCTCTCGTGGCACGGTGGGCGTGCGCGGCCGAGTTCGTGAGCCCGCCCTCTTCCGCGACGCGCTCGCCGCCACGCTGGGCATCCTCGCCTCGGATCTGCGCTACCGGGGCAAGGACCGCACCGCGTACCTCGCCTACCTGATGAAGCAGGGCAAGCGCGCCACCGCTCAAATCTGGGAGGCCCAGAAGGCCTTCCTGGAGCAGTCCCTCGAGGGCGACAAGCAGGCGGACGCGGTGTTGGATCCGCTGCTCACCGTGGACCCGGATCAGGTGTCGCTGGAGGTGTTCTCCCGCGACGAGAGCGCCTACGCGCGCCTGTCCTTCGACAACTCGCTCTTCGAGGGCCGCGAGGCCGCGCACGGCTCCACCTTCCTGGACGTGCCGGCGGACCTGCTGGCCAAGGTGGACCGGCTGCGCACCTACGTGCCGGTGTCTCTGGAGGCCCACGTGGCCCTGCCCGCTCGAAGCACCGAGCAGACCCGCGCCCCGCGCAACGTGGAGGTGCCTCACGCCTGGCTGCGCGGCTTCCTCCAGGTGCAGTCCGCCGCCACCCTGCCCGCGAGCACCTGCACGCTGGCGCCGATCGACCTGTACAACCTGCTCTTCGCGCTGCGCACCCGGAAGGCGAAGAAGGCACCGCGCGCGCTGCGCTTCGAGCTCGTCCCCGGTGCGCAGCCGAGGCTGGTGCTGGAGCCATGGGAGCTGGTGCTGGAGTGCCACGGGCCGAAGTACCAGGGCAGCACGCCCGCGGTGGTGCGCACCTTCGGACGGCAGCGGCTCGCGGCCCTCGCGCGGCTGCTGCCCCATGCGCAGGGCGTGCGCGTGCAGATGCTCGGCCCGGGCCTGCCGGTGTTCTGGGTGATTGAGCTGGGCCCGGCCACGCTGACACTGGCGCTCACCGGGTGGACGGAGAGCGGCTGGTCCAGCGCCGCGGCCTTCGATGCGCTCATGCCGCGCGCGGTGCCGGATGGGCTCGCGGAGACGCTGCGCAACCGGCTGCGCAAGGAGGGCCCTCGGACCTTCGAGGAGCTCGCCTCGGGCACGGACGCGCCGAAGGACGCGGTGCGAGGGGCCCTGCAGCTCGAGTGCCTGCGCGGGCGTGTCCTCTATGACATCGCCCGGGGGACGTACCGGCCGCGTGAGCTGCTCGCCACGCCGGTGGATGAAGCCGTCATCCGCTACGGCAACGAGCGAGAGGAGCGAGCGCACCGGCTGCTGGGCGATGGAGGCCCGGGAGCGGGCGAGGTGAAGCTCACCAAGGTGCACGACGTGGTGGGCGTGGGCACGAAGCTCCACGGCGAGGTGGTGGACCGCGAGGCGGTGCGCAGCTTCTTCCCGAGCTTCCTCCTGGACCTGGAGGGCCGGGTGCGCGAGGCGAGCTGCGGCTGCCCGCCCTACCGGCGCTCGGGGATGCGCGAGGGCCCGTGCGAGCACATGATTGCGCTGCGGCTCGCGTACGCGCGGCAGAGGGCGCAGGAGGAGGCACTGCGGCAGACGCCGAAGGGCCGGGCGCTCATCCGCGCGGAGACACGCTCGTACGTGCGGCGCGACGAGTCGGGCCAGGAGCAGGTGTACCGGGTGTCCTTGGACGGCAAGCTGGTGTCAGTGGAGTGGGGCCCGCGACTGGGCGAGCAGCGCCACCAGCGGCTGTGGTTCGACACGGACTCGGAGGCGCGCACGGCCTACTTCACGCGCCTGGAGTCGCTGGCCGCTGAGGGCTTCATCGACTCGGTGGGCGGGTCGGTGTAACTGCCCGGAACCTGCTCAACGCCCCTTGCGCTTACGCCGCACTGGACTCTTCTCAACCGGTGCGGCCCGGATTCGTTCGAACTCGTCCACGGCCTTCCGCATCGAGCGCACCACGCCATGGGGCAGCGGTTTCCGCGTCGCCAGCATCCGCGCGAACTTCTGCGCTGCGGGTTGGCGATCCTCATCCCGAACCGCATGGAGCCTTTTGTAATCGGTCTGCTCGTCCGCATTCCCGTGCTTCAGGAAGTGAACCCAGGTCTCCATCTGTCGCCGGGGTACCCAGAGGGAGAGCCGCTCTTTTCTCCCTCGCGCCGGCTCACCCGCGACTCGCAAGCGCTCGGCGAGCTGTCGCTCCCTTCCTCCTTCTGGCTGGGTATCCGCATCAATGACCACGAGAAGATCTCGTTGCCCCACGCCCTTGCGGTTGGCGTGGACCTCCGCCGGATAGGCATCAAGCACGTGGTCGTATGCCGAGCCCCTTCCACTCCGGGAGATGTTGGCTGTGATCTGGTCCTCTCTCCATCCACACTGGCGGAGGCACCGATAAGCGAACCGATAATCGGCCATGCCTTCACAGAGAACCACCACTCGGATGCGCCGACTACCCATCGACCCACCCCCGCGCGAGCAGTTCGGACACGGGCAAGCCCCCGCCATCGGCAGGGACCGGGCGTACCCGCGCCGGCCCACCGCCCTCGCGCTCGAGAAGAAGACCCTGCGTGGGCGCGAGGAAGTCGATCAACCCGGGGTTGTGGGAGATGAGCAGCGCCTGGCCACCCGCCTCCGTCTCGTCCATCAGGCGATTGAGCCAGGGTTGTATCTCTCGCGGCGAGAGGAAGTTCTCCGGCTCGTCGATGCAGAGCGTGCTCGCCTCACCGGAAACCGCATGCAGCAACGCGTAGAGCACAACCAACGCGCGCTGCCCCTCGGAGAGTTCGTTGAAGGCGAAGACGACACGCCCACGCCGTCTCGGTGAGGCAAACGAGAACTGGAGCAGATGACTGCCACGTCCCTGCTGCTCGAACTCGTAGTCCCGGAACCCTTCGAGCACGATGCGCAGGCTTCGCTTGAGGTCACGTGAGAACGTCGCACGAACGTCGTGCATCGCCAGAAGCCAGGAGGCGAAGTTGGACAGGTCTCTTTCCAGGAAGCCGCCCTTGCCTTCCCGGGCCACTGTATCCAGGGTCTGCGGCACCGGACGGAAGACCCAGATATGAGCCAACCTGTCTATCACCCGGCTCAATCCCTCTGACCGGTACTTGCTCGGCAGGTTCGACAACGGCGACACCTTGGACCCTGCCGGGAAGGTGAAGGCAACACCTCCAGTCCAGGGCCAGACCTTCACCTCTTCTCCCGAAAACGAATAGCGCACCCGGTTCTCGTGGAGGATCTCCTCACGCTCGATGAAGCTGTCCTGACCTCGCTCGTGACGAATGGCCAATCGGTACGTGTAGGCTGCTCCATCCGGTCCTCGCAGCCCGAGTTCGAACGTCTGGGTGCTCTTGCCAAGCCACCGCGTTCGCGTCGAATCCGGGAACAGCGACGCCACGGGGCTACCGTCAACGACGAGCTGCCGGAGCTTGAACAGGACTTCGAACACCGCGCTCTTGCCGGCGCCATTCGGGCCCAGGAGCAACGTGAGTGCACCCGGTTCGAGCGTGGCCCGTTCGAAGCAGCGGTAGTTATCGGCGAAGATGCGCGTGATCATCGTGTGTCGCTCCACCATAGTGCTTCAGGTAGGGCCCGACCAGAAGCGCTCATGACCGCTTGTCGCCAATGCTCCCAACGAAGAGCCTCCGCGAACCAGCGCTCGCGAGACACCGGGAGCCGCTCGCGGAGAACGCAAGCGGCTCGAGGCCCGCCGCGTCGAAGAGGGGGCGCCGCTGCTTCGTGCGCAGGTCGAGCACGGCCAGCGTTTCCCCCTCGTCCGTGCGCCAGCGGGTGCCAGCGCTCGCGTCGGCGACCACAACCGCATGCGGCCCGGCCCAGAGCATCGGTAGATCATACCTCGAGTAGAGGTCATCCACTGTGCGCGGGGCTTGGATCACCTCTCGCACCCAGTGTTGGAAGTCCCCCGGGTGCTCCTCCCGCTTGCCTCGATTGAACGTCACGATGACCGGTGCTCTGGCGCGCTCGGCCCGGACACCGAGCACGTCACCCGCGAAGCACAGCTGCGTGAACCCGAATGTCAGGTGCGCGTCGCTGCGGAGCACCTCGTGCACCTCGCCCGTGTTGATGTCGATGACGACGATGACCGCGGCATCGTCCTGCCCGTATCCCTGGGAGCGCTCGTTGACGAAACCCGGCGTGACGAGCGCGAGGGCAACCCGCCCCGACGTGCCGGCGATGGCCGTACAAAGCCCCGGCAGCTCGAAGAGTTCCCTGCCTTCAATCGCGATGGCCGACTTGCCCAGCCGCCACCATGCCGTGACGAGGCGCTCTCCCGCGAATGTGCCAACGGCGTGCGGCGTGGGCTCCGCGACGACGCGCTCGAAGCCGAGGTATGCCGCGTCGGCGTTCGCACGTGCCCCAACGAGCGCACGCGCGAGGACATCGACGAGGCGCCGCCGCTGGTACGGGCTGCGCTCCTCGAGCTCGGCGGTGCCGACGCCGCGTGCGGCGTGAAGGAGGAGTTCGGCGCCCTCAGCGGAACCGATGGACAGCACTTCCGTCTCGACGCCGACGCGCCGCACACGTTCACTCGGCGCCGCGCGCACGCAGAACACAGAGCGAGGCACACCGGACTCGAGCGTGACCGGCACCTGGAGCCAGCTCGCCACCTTACGGACAAACGCGGCCCCCACTTCCGCATTTGCGGCGTCCAAAGTGCTGCCCTCCACCCACACACCCCCATCGAGCACGTAGCGAGTGCCGAGCGGGTGCTCCTCCACCGCGAACGTCACACGGAGCGGCGGCATCTTGTCGAGCGTGGGACGCACGAACGACGACACGCGTGCGGACGGCACCTCGTGGCCCTCGATGAGCTCGATTGAGACGTCGAGCCATCGCCGGTCGGCGAGTTGGTCGAGCAGCTCGTCGAAGCCATCGACGAGGGAGCTCTCGAGCGCCTCGTGCACGGAGCGCGGCACGTCGATGTGCTCGATTCTGGGCCTGATGCGCGCCTCGTCGATTTCGACACCGTGGAAGATAAGGCCATCCATCGTGTATCCCGACAGCACGACCTCACCCGTCGGCGTGGCCTGCGCTATCACCATCGCCGTGCCGTCCTGGAGCGACACATGAAGGGCGTCGCACCGCAGAGCTCGCGTGATGATGCCGAGCCGATGCTCGCCCGACGGCCCCGGCTCCGCCAGCAGGTCGAGAGGCGCGGTCTTGACGACGGACCAGCCGCCTCGACCGGCCCCGAGTGCCAAGGCCCACTGGTCGGAGGTCGCACCCGTTCCGTATTGCATCCTGTCCCATGTCTCGCGCTCGCGCCGCACGTAGGGCGCCGCCACGAGGCCTTCCTCCAAGCAGAGGTTGCGGATGGCACGCTCGAGTGCATCGAGGTCGTTGGTCCGGAAGAACGTCGCCTGTCCCCATTCACCCATGGGGGGCCTTCTATATTCATCCCCCCATGCGCGTCACCGCTCGGCCAGTCCGTGTGGCTGTTGCACGCGACACCTGCCAGCATGAAGCCATGAGACTGCTGACATCCGCCGCGCTCCTGGCCGCAGTGCTGCTGCTGGCCTCCGGTGCCCTCGCCGCTGAGGCGGATGATTTCCAGGTGCTCTTGCGGCACGGCGGACTGCCGCAGTCCGTCTACCTGTCTCCAGGCCAGCCCCTCACCCTGGAGAAAGCCCAGTCCCTCTGGCGGGGACTCGTGGACGGCCCCGCCAACCTGAGAACCTTCGCCCCCCGCACCACCCTGGCGCGCCTGCTACACGAGTCCTCCGCTACTGGCAGAACCCTGCCCTACGACGAGTTGCTCGCCCGCACCGAGCGCTTCCGCCGTCTGGTGGTGGCCCGGCCAGATGGCTACTGCGCCGTGGCGCTCACCGGCACGCCCATCTCCTGGCTGGGACAGCCCACCCTTCAGCAGGGGGAGCTGTACGTGCAGCGTATGCGCGTGGGCACATTCCACTTCGACGGGGGTGGCGTCTACTTCACCGTGGACGAGGCCCTGCGCAAGCAGGAGTCACCACCCGTGGGCGAACGGGGCACGGGAAGAGACCCCGCAACCGCTGCGCTGCTGGGTGCGGAGGCCGCACTGGAGGAGATGGCACGGGGACTGGCGGCCCTCCTCACCGAGCCGGCTCGCACCCTGGAAGGTCTGGCCCACCTGCCCACAGCGGTGTCGGGTCTCATCGCCAGCTCGCCCGAGTACTTCGCCCGCTACGGGGCGATGAACCTGGAGGACCAGATTCGCGAAGCCGCGAGGCTGGCCATGCACGTGCTGACACTCCAGGGCGGTGCGGCCACGGTGGGCCCGCGATTGGCCTCGGCCTCTCGGCTGCCAGTGCTCACCGTGTCAGCCCGGGGCGTGCTGGCGGTGCGTGAGGTAGCGCTACCAACTGGAGCCATGACGTCAGGGGTCGGAGCTGGCGCAACATCGGTCTCCATCGTCTTCATGGCGCAGGGCGGCAACGCCTCTGGAGGCAACAGCACCTGGCCCCCCGCTCCCGCGGGCCCAGGCCAATGGACGAAGAAGAGGGAGCGCATGACCCTGGAGGCCCAACGCTACCAATCCCAGCTGACGGGCGCTCCGGAGGGCTGGGTCTACCGAGTCCGTACAGGCCCGGGGCCCAAGGACTTCGTGGACTTCGACGGCTTCAAGAACGGCGTGCTCCTGGAGGTCAAGGGGCCCGGCTACCGGCAACTGCTCAAGAAGATGCAGGGCAGGCCATGGTTCGAAGGCGTCGAGGAGATGCTCGACCAGGCCGAGAGACAGCTCAAGGCAGCAGGAAGTACTCCCCTCCAATGGCATTTCGCCGAGCAGGAGGTCGCAGACCTCATGCGTAGACGATTCCAAAGCAAAAACCTCGATCGAATCGAGATCTTCCCATGAAGGAAACGTATTACGTTGGAACGTACTGGCTGGCACGACGAGAGACAGTCGAGGCGTGTGCTCATCGAGCGGAAGCCTTCTTCCGCCTGCTCGCATCATGCGACCCGAGCCTCGCGCATTGGTTCAAGAAGGGCCGAACCCTCAAAAAGGCTCTGCAACACCGCGTTGAAGTCGATGCGGCGGGTCTCACGCAGGTCTTCAACCAGCAAGCACAGAAGGAAGGACGCTTCCCCACGGACGGCTTCTCCCTGAGTGGATGGAATGGGGCAACCCACGAAGCGGCGAGTAGCCTCTCCCTGCTCTGCGGTGATGCATCGGTCTGGGTCTCCAACTCCTGTGTATTCGAGCCACCGGCCCAAGGCTCCGCGGAGGAGCGCGTTCTCCAGGCTCCCGTACTCGCGCGGATACTGCGCGCCATGGCCATGGCCTTCGAGCCCGAGTGGGGCATCGCCACCTCCCATGAGCTTCGCGAGAGGGTGGCGCCGGAATCCGCCAGGGCCGGCACCTTCGTCGGCTGGCTGATGTACTTCTCCCACCGGCGCGGCCCGCTGCCTCCCCTGCCCCCGCCCGTCCACATCGAGCCCGTGGAGGACAAGGGCACGCTCGTCATCCTCACCCCCGAGCGTTTCACCGCCTCCAACCCCGCCCACGTGGAACTGGCGCGCGACGTGGCCGAGCGCCTCACCCAGGCCGGCCTGCTTTCGCCACTACGTCCGTGGGAGACCTGACGGCCTTCATCGACTCGGCTTCCGGGATGGTGTAGAAAACCCTTCAGGAGGGGTGGACGCAACGAAGCACAGCAAACGCGCCAGGTAGCGCGAGAGGTCGAGAGAGGTCCGGAAAGCATCAGCCTTCGCGCCTCGAGCGCGGGAGCGGCGCTGCGCCGCTCTGGAAGCAATGCAGGACACTCTCCGCAAGGTAGCCTGTTCTTGGCTCTCTCCCGGTAGAGGGGTGTAGCCCCCTCGGGGAGCTGAGCCAACGACGCAACCGCCGTTTCCCCAAGGGGGCTACACCCCTCTACCGGGGAGAGCCGGTGAGGCTACCGTGCCCCAGGTGAGCAGGTGGTGGATTCCAGGCCTCTCTCGACCGCTCGCGCCCCCCTCCCCCCATGACGACTCCTCGCCGTACCGAGGTGCCGCGATGACCGCGAAGCTCGAGACGTTCGTCCCCGCAGCGGCCCCCGTGGTGGTGCCCGCCCCCGCCCCCGCCCCTGCTCCCGCCTCCGCCAACGTGGTGGCCCAGCGCGAGGTGAACCAGCGCGAGGAGCAGGCGCGGCTGGCTCGCTGGAAGGCGATTGAAGAGGCCGGCGGCCAGGAGGCGTGGGTCGAGGCCGAGCTGAAGGCCAAGGGGCTCGCGCCCGAGCACGAGGATCCGAGCGGCCTCTCCGAAAAGGAGAAGACGGCCTGGAAGGAGAAGAAGAAGGCCGAGGCCGCCGAGCGCCGCGCGTTGAAGCGCCTGGCGTGGGAGGCGTGGCGCACCGCGCACATCAACCACCTGGGCGCGGGGGTGCACTGGGAGGAGGCGGGAGGCCCGGACAAGTTCGACCTGAAGGACCGCGAGGAGCGAGCGAAGGCGAACGGACTGCCGGAGCTGGAGTCAGCCCAGACGCTGGCGAAGGCGCTGGGGCTGAGCGTGGCGAGGCTGCGCTGGTTCAGCTACCACCGGGAGGTGGACACGGGGACGCACTACCGCAGCTGGGAGATTCCCAAGCGGGACGGTGGGAAGCGGACCATCACCTCGCCGAAGAAGGAGCTGAAGGAGGCACAGCGCTGGGTGCTGGCGAACGTCATCGAGCGGCTGCCCGTGCACGGGGCGGCGCACGGCTTCGTGGCGGGGCGCTCCATCGTCACCAACGCGCTGGCGCACAAGGGCGCGGACGTGGTGGTGAAGATGGACATCAAGGACTTCTTCCCGTCGGTGACGTGGCAGCGGGTGAAGGGCCTGTTGCGCAAGGGAGGGCTGGCGGAGGGCTCGGCGACGCTGCTGGCGCTGATGGCCACGGAGGCGCCGCGCGAGGTGGTGCAGTTCCGAGGCAAGACGCTGTACGTGGCGAAGGGGCCGCGCGCGCTGCCGCAGGGGGCGCCGACGTCGCCAGGAATCACGAACGCGCTGTGCCTGCGTCTGGACAAGCGGCTGTCAGCGCTGTCGAGGCGACTGGGTTTCACGTACACGCGCTACGCGGACGACATGACGTTCTCCTGGCGCAGGAGCCGGGGGAAGACGGAAGCGCCGGTGGCAGTGCTGATTGCCCGGGTGGAGCAGGTGCTGGAGGCGGAGGGCTTCCGAGTGCACCCGGACAAGACGCGGGTGATGCGCCCGGGGAACCGGCAGGTGGTGACGGGACTGGTGGTGAATGAGGCCCCGAAAGGCCAGCCCGGAGCGCGAGTACCACGCGAGGTGCTGCGCCAGTTGCGAGCGGCGCTGCACAACCGGGAGAAGGGCAAGCCGGGCAAAGAAGGCGAGACGCTCGAGCAGCTCAAGGGCATGGCCGCCTTCATCCACATGACAGACCCAGCAAAGGGCCGCGCGTTTCTGGAGCGACTCGCCGTGCTGGAGAAGCGCGAGGCGTAACGCTGTTTCTCGGCGCAAGCCTGTTTCACGCCACACTCGCGGCTTGAAGCTCCTGCTGTCACGAGTCGAACGCATCGGAGCACCCATCCAGCTCTCCATCCCACCAGGCGATATACTCCCCTGTGGGGGACTAAAAAATGCGTGGGAGCCTGATGCATTGGACAGCGAGTCTGTGGTGCCCACTCATATTCGCGTGTGCTGCGAGCCAATCCTCAGCGTCGCGTGACCCAACACAGCCACGGGGACGCTACGAGCAGAGCATGGACTCGGCCACGAACGCATGCCGACAAAACCCAGCCTACTGCGCTTCGATGGCTGGCGAGGAGACCGTCGTTCCGATCTCGCCTCGTGTCATACGAGTGGTTCCTCCTACGACAAGCAATGAGCAGTCAGAGGCGCCCCTGCAGGAGACTCCTGAAAGTGACTCATCCGATACGGAGGAGACAGAGGACCGGGTGCCCTCGGAAGAAGAGCGCAACCGAAGACGAGACCTGTGCCGGGACTACTACAACCGATGCATACAGGCTCGCGGCGGCAAGCCAGGTCGCAAGTACAACGAGACCCAATGCCTCGCTTGTTATGACTACTGCTACCGGAGAGGCTTCTGGCCTGCTCGGGTCAACGGCAAGATTTGTCGGGGGACATGAGCGTGAACCGTAACCGGCAGGACTGGTGGCGCTCGGTCGCGACGCGGAGGGATCAGCTTCATCAGGAGCTGTTCGCGGCCAGGGTTCCCTACGCGGAGTTCGAGCGCGCGATCCTGGCCCAGGAGAAACAATTCCTGCGCGAAACTCGCACGGAGAACGAGCGCAGGCTCATCCGGGCGCGCACCGCTCGGACCTTGTTCACCGAAGCGTTCGCCTTCGGCCTTCCTTGGAAGGATTTCGGTCGCGCGCTGCGCCGCTTCCAGAGATTAGGGCTCTCCGACTCGGACGACCGCGTGCATGCGGCCTGTCTCTACGTCCAGTCCTTGGACCTGTTCCCCAAACGGGCTCGTGAGGCCTGGACCCTGCTCGAAGATGCCGAGCGCAGGACGAAAGCCCTGCGCCGTGCAAATCCCCTCCGCAAGGAGAACCTGGAGGCCATCGCCCACACGAAACAGGTGGCCCGGGTGCGCAGACCCGAGCCCCGCTGATCACTGCACAGGCTCCAGCGCGAGCTCCACACCCTCGGGCTTCTCGAAGACTACGAAGCCGTTGGCCCGCGCTCGCTGCAATGTGAGCTGGTAGAGCGCGGCGCTCTCCGAATTCCTCCCCGCCTCGCCCTTGAGCTCCCCGAGCCGCTTTTGCCACCACTCGCGCGTGTGGCCCGCTCGCAGCTCGACCACATCGGACGGACCCATCACACGGGACGACGCCAGCGTGGCGTCACCCATGAACACGGCTGACACACCCGCCGTCGCCTCGTCCGAGCTCAGGCCTCCCTCACTCCACTGCTTCACCACCTTCCCCTCCGCGTTCCGCTGCACCCACCACCCCGACGGCCTCCCCTGGTTGAACGCGCCCTCCACCTCCACCAACCCCGACTCGAACCACCTCGCGTGCCGGCCGTGCACCACGCCTCGCTGGTAGTTCTTGCGGTACCGCGGGTTCCCGTTCGCGTAGTACGTGGTGCTCTCCCCCGAGAGCTGTCCTCCCGCGTACCCCAACTCCAGCGCGCGCTGCCCGTCTGGCCTGAACAGCTTCCATCGCCCGTCAGGCTTCCCCTCGGCGTAGGACAGCTCCTCCAGCAACACGCCCCGCTCGCTCCAGGTGCGGAAGGTGCCGTGCCGCTGTCCCTGCCGATACTCGCCGCTCTCCAATAGCCGCCCGTCCTGGGCTCGCGTCTGCGCCCATCCCTGCCTCCGTCCATCCGGCAGCACGCACGCGCCTACCCACTGGCCCTCGGCTCCCTGCGTCTGGCTCAGCTCTGTCCCCGACTCGCACGTCCTCGCCTCGCTCCGGAGGAACCACACGAGGGGAACCATCACCATGCAGACGCCCAGCGCCCCCGCCCACGCTGCCGTGACCACCGGACCCTTGGAGCCACCCGCTCGAGCAGCCGAGCCCCAGCCTCGTCCCTTCCCTCCCGTGCTCACAGGTGCCTCACTGGCTCGCGCCAACACCCGGAGTGCCCTTCCCACCCCCAACAGCACTCCGGCGAAGGCCGCCACCGACAGCACTCGGAACGTCATTGCCGCCACGATGAGGAGCTCCCCGGGCTCGCGCGCCGCCTTCATCCCGAGCACCACCGCGAGAACGTCGAGCACCACGGCCACCACCGTCCTCACCTTCAAGCCCAGACGGAGCCCGGGCTCGAGGGACTCGGCGGATGAGCCCAGCTCACCCAGCACCAGCGGCCCTCCCACAAGGTGTACGCCCGGCACGAGCGCGAGCCCCAACCCCTCCACCAGGCCCTGCTCCATGGGCACTCGGGCCCACAGCGACAGCCGGTGTCCCACGGCCAGCGCCAGTGCGAACAGTCCCCACGGCAGCAGCGACAGCACCCACGCCGAGAGAGGAAAGAAGTCCGAAGGCGCCCCTGTGACCGCGGGCACCCACACGAGCATCGTCAGCAGCGGAGGGAAGCGCTCGGGCAGCAGGCCCTGGATGAGCAACACGGCCGCAGTCCCCACCAGCGCCAGCACTCCCACCGCGAGCAGCTTCCGAGCCGCTCCCGGCCTCAGCGCGACCACGGGCTCCACGTTCTCGATAGGTGCCGCGGCCCCCTGGCTCGTCGGAACGGAGACCGAGGGTGTCGCCTTGCTCACCGCAGGCGCGGGCGAGGAAGAGGGCGGGCTCCACTGCGGCGCGGGGACGGGCAGCGAGTCCCAGTCCAATTCCTGCCGCGCTCGGGATGGGCCTCTGTCCAAATCCAGCTCCAACCCGGAATCCCCGCCCAGGTCCAACTCCAACTCGGAGCCCGTGTCCTCCAAGAGCACGCCACAGCGGGAGCAGCGCCCCTCATACAGAGAGAGCGGGTGATGGCAGGAGGGGCAAGAGGACGGAAGGGCGGTGCTCATGGCAATCTTCGCGAGCAAGCCTGCCTCGACCCTCTCTCCGTTACCAGCCCCTACGGCGTCATGCGCTTCACACGTCTCGCGCTCTCCTTCGCCGCCTCGGTGGCGCTCCTGCTGCTCGCTCCCTCGGTGCTCGCCGCGCCCTTCGCGGTGGAGACCTCTCGAGCCTCGCCCAATCACCCGCTGCTGGTGCTCGCCCCGCGCGAGGCGAAGCGCTCCACGCTCACCATCGTCTTCAACGTGGGCGCCGCGGATGACGGCATGGTCAACGGGCTGACGCGCATCTCCCAGCACGCGCTGCTGCACGCCAACGCGCGCGGCAGCTACGAGTCCCTGTCCACCGCACTCTACGGAGCCGCCGCGTCGCTCGAGATGCACACCGGGCTGCACGAGAGCCGCTTCACCCTCACCGCCTCGCCCGAGGATTTTGACGCGCTCGCCCGCACGCTCCTCACCACCGTCCTCTCGCCGAAGCTGGACCCTCGGCGCTACGAGGCGGCGCTGGAGCGGGCCGACAACGACTCGCAGCCGATTGATCCGGAGGTCTGGCTGGAGTTGCTGTTGGTGCGCGCGATGCTCGAGGAGGAGACGCGCTACAAGGATCCGAACCTCGGCTCCCTGTCTGATGCCCAGGGCATGCCACTGAACGCGGTGCGCGAGCACATTTCCAAGCTGTTGGCGCCGTGCAACGCCACCGTCATCGCCACCGGGCGCTTTGACGCCAAGGCGCTGCGCAAGCTGGTGTCGGGCTTCAGCGGGGGCACCGTCCTCGAGCGCAAGCGTCCCACGTTCAAGCTGCCCTACAAGCGCCGCACGCCCGCCTCGCGCGAGGTGCAGGTGCTCGCCTATCCCATCCGCATCCAGACGCCTCGTGACGCGGCGGCGGCTCGGGTGCTGGCGACACTGCTGGAGGAGCGACTCTTCCAGCGCTTCCGCAACGCCGGCGTGGGCTACAGCTTCGCCTCCGAGCCTGTCTTCACCGCCTCGCTCGATGCGCTCGCGCTCATCCTTCCGGCAGCGGAGCGCTCGGGCATCGACCTGGGCCCCTTCTTGCGCGAAGAGGTGCGCGCGGTGAGCGAGGGCCAGCTCGAGCCCGGCGCCTTCGAGCGCCACCAGAAGGCCAACCTCATCCGGCTGCGGCTGGCCGATCGCGAACCGCTCGAGGTGGCCGAGGCGCTGAGGACCGCTCGCGAGCGACCGGCCTGGTACAACCCGGAGCTGCCCGCCGCGCTCGAGACCCTCACGCCCGAGGCCCTGCGCGACGTGGCCTCCACCTGGCTGCGCGAGGAGTCCTCCATTCAGCTCCACTTCCTCACTGTCACGGAGGGCCGGTAGTGCGCACAAACCCGCTGTGGCGCCTCGCGGGCCGAGCCCTGCTGCTGGCCCTGGTGCTCCTCTCCACCGTGTCCCTGGCCCGCGGCCGAGGCAAGGCCCGTGGCGCGGTGGAGGCTTCGTCGCTGCGTCCCACGGTGGAGAAGCTCCCCGATGGAAGCGAGCTGGTGCTCGCGCTGCGTCCCCAGGCGGCGTGGGCCTCGCTGCACTACGTGGTGCGCACCGGCTCGCGCAACGACCCCGGGGGCAAGGAGGGGCTGGCGCATCTGCTTGAGCACCTCATCTTCCACGGCACCTTCGACGTGCGGGGTGATGACTTCCAGCTGGCGGTGAAGGCCGCGGGCGGCTCCTTCAACGGCCTCACCAGTGCCCACTCCACCACCTACGTGTTGGAGGCTCCGGCGGAGTCCTTTCTGCCGCTGGCCGAGCAGCTCGTGCGCATCGTCACCAGCCCCAAGCTCGACCCGCGGCAGCTGCAGCGCGAGGTGGAAATCATCGGCACCGAAAGCCAGTACTTCGGCCAGGGCCCGGGCTTCCACGAGCACCTGGAGGACACGCTCTTCGCGGGACCGAGCTCGCGCACCATCCTCGGCACCCAGCAGACGCTCAACAGCATTACCCGGGAAGACCTGGCGGGCTTCTACACGCGGCACTACACCCCGGCCAACACCAGCATCGTCATCACGGGCGGGGTGAAGCGCGAGGAGGTACTCGGCATGCTGGAGCGCTCCGTGCGGCTGCCTCCCTCGAGGCCCGGAGAGTACAAGCCCGCGCCGGTGCCGCCTCCGCTGCTGCCCATCGAGCAGACCACGCGCGCCTACTTCAGCCTCATCGCCTACGGGTACGCGGTGGCGCCGAAGGACCAGGGCCTGTGCCCACGCGCGGCGGCCCTGCTGAAGTTGCGGCTGCTGCGCTCGCTGCACATCGAGGAGCCCATGACGATGGGCATGGAGGTGCAGTGCATGACGCTGCGGGGGAACACCTTCCTGATGGCGCTCGCCTTCAGCGCCTCCATCAACTCGAGCACACTGCCGGACCGAATGCAGCTGGCCTTCGCGGGGCTGGCGAAGGAGCCCCCGACAGCAGCGGAGGAGAAGCTGGTGGATCGGCACATCCAGCGTGCGTACGCGCAGCGCGAGGAGGATGACCTGGGGCGGGGAACCGAGCTGGCGCGCGAGGTGGCCCAGCCGCGCTCAGGCCCTCTGAATCCGGCGCGGCTGTTGATTCCGCCCACGCGCCTGCCTCGCGGGGCCGTGCGGGACTTCGCGCGCCGCACCTTCGTCCCCGACCGACAGGTGGTGGTGAACTTCTCGCCCTTCGCCGGCTGAAGCCCTACCGGGGCTCCTCCCGCGTTTCGGTTGCAGGAAACTCAGGAAACCAATAGAGTTTCCCGAGTTTCCACTGCTCGCACTCCAGGAGGACGAACCATGTCCACCCCGCAGCTGCCGCCCGGGCCTCGCCAGCTCAAGCCCCTGCAGACGTTCCGCTTCCTCAAGAACGCCGCGGCCTTCCTCTCCGAGTGCCGCTCGCGCTACGGGGACCCCTTCACCGCGGCGCTGCCGGTGGGCGACGTGGTCGTCACGGGGGACCCCGAGGGCGTCCGGGAAATCTTCAGCGCGGACCCGGCCCTCTTCGAGCCACTCGGCCACCTGATCCTCGCGCCGGCCTTGGGGGACAACTCGCTGCTGTTGATGGGAGGGCAGCGCCACAAGCGCGAGCGCAAGCTGCTCATGCCGCCCTTCCACGGCGAGCGCATGCGCGCCTACGGGCTGCTGATGCGGGACATCACCCTGCGCGCGGCCGAGGGCCTACGGCCAGGCGACACCTTCCGCGCCCAGGACGTCACCCAGGCCATCTCCCTGGACGTCATCATCCGCGCTGTCTTCGGAATCGAAGAGCCGGAGCGCATGCGGCGCTTCCGCGAGGTCCTGTCGGCCTACATGGATTCCTATACGCCCCTGCTGATGGCGGCGAAGCCTCTGCGGCGCTCCTTCGGCGGCGTGGGCCCCTGGGCGCGCTTCCAGCACCACGTGGCGGAGTTGGACCGGATGCTCTCCGAGGAGCTCGCCACGCGGCGCGGGCACGAGGCAGGCCACGAGGACATCCTCAGCCTGCTGCTCGGCGCGCGGGACGAGGAAGGCCAGCCCATGACGGACGCGGAGCTCAAGGACGAGCTGCGCACCTTGCTGGTCGCGGGCCACGAGACCACGGCCATCGGCATGGCCTGGGCACTCCACCACCTGCACCACCACCCCGACACGCTCGAGCGGCTGCTGAAGGAGCTGGCCCCCCTGGGAGCGGTGCCCGATCCGGAGGCACTCGCGAAGCTGCCGTACCTGGGCGCGGTGTGCGACGAGTCGCTGCGCCTCCACCCGGTCGTCGCCGTGGTGGGCCGCCGCACCGTGGCACCCTTCACCCTGCGTGGGCGCGAGCTGCCCGTGGGCACCGGCGTCATGGCCGCCATCTGCGTCGTGCACCGCGATCCGGTGCTCTACCCCGAGCCCGAGCGCTTCCGGCCCGAGCGCTTCCTGGAGCGTAAGTTCTCGCCCTTCGAGTACCTGCCCTTCGGAGGAGGCGCACGGCGCTGCATCGGCGCGGCCTTCGCCCTGTACGAGATGCGCATCGCCCTGGGAACGCTGCTGGCCACGCACCGCTTCACGCTCGCCAACAACGAGCCGGAGCGTCCGGTGCGCCGCAACATCACACACGGCCCTGGGGGCGGCGTGGAGCTGGTGTACCAGGGGCCGCGTCATGGAGCCCTCGCATGACGGAGGCGGAGGAGATCCGCGCGCGCATCCTGGAGAAGGCGGAGGCGTTCTTCCTCACGCATGGCTACTCGCGGGTGACGATGGATGACATCGCCACCGAGCTGCGGATGAGCAAGAAGACGCTCTACCGCCACTTCTCCAGCAAGGAGGAGCTCGGCGAGGCGGCCATCGCGGCCAGCTTCGCTCGGATTGGCGAGGAGCTCGCGCGCATGCTCGACGACGAGCGGCTGGACTTCGGCGAGCGCCTCCAGGGCTTCGTCCGGGTGTTGGCGGGCCGTTACGGGCGGAGCGCCACGGTGCTCAGGGACCTGCAGCGGGATGCGCCCGCGCTGTGGCAGCGGCTGCTGGAGCTGCGGCGCGAGTCAATGCAGGCCCGCTTCGGCAGGCTCTTCACCGAGGGAGTGAAGGCCGGCGCCGTCCGTGCGGACGTGGAGCCGCGCCTCGTCATCCGCATGATGCTCACCCTGGTGGACCAACTGCTGCGGCCGGACGTCCTGGAGGAGCTGGGGATGACGGCGGAGCAGGTCTTTCCTCGCATGCTGGGAGTGATTCTGGACGGCGTTCGCACGGGGCGAGAACCCGCGTAGCAGCCTGCTTGCCTGCTCGCCTGTCCCCCGGCCGCGAGGGTGGCCGGAGCGACAGGCATCTGCTACGAATGGGCCCACTTCCGCCCCGGCACCCTACCCGGCGGCGGTGGGCCCGGCATGATTTCCCCTTCGAGGCTGCACGCACTGTCGGCGTTCCTGCCCGGCTCGCTGGTGCGTGCCCTCCTGGAGGATGATGCGCGCCCGCGAGAAGGGGCCTGGCGCGAGCAGCAGGGCGCAGTCCTCTTCGCGGACCTGACGGGTTTCACCGCCCTGGCCGAGGCGATGGAGCAGAGCGGCCCATCCGGCGCCGAGCGTCTGCGCGGCATTCTGGACGCGTGCTTCTCGCGGCTCATCGACACCCTGGCCGTCCACGGCGGTGACGTGCTGCGCTTCGCCGGGGACGCGCTGGTGGCGCTGTGGCCGGCGGACCCGGCGGGAGGGCTACCACGCGCGGTGCGTCTGGCGGCCCGGGGTGCCCAGGTGGCGCAGACCCTCATCGACGGAAGCGAGCCGGTGGACGGAGTCCGGCTGCGGCTGAAGGTAGGCATCGGTGCGGGGACGGTGCGGCTCTCCGACGTAGGCGGCGAGAAGGGACGCTGGGAGTTCCTCGCCTCGGGTGAGCCGCTGCTGGAGATGACGCAGGCGGAACAGGCGGCACAACCGGGGGAGATCATCCTCGGCCCGCGAGCCTGGCTCTTGTTGGAGGGAGCCCAGGCGGAGCCTCGAGGGACGGCGGGCTGGAAGCTGATGGGGATGGAGCCCGTGCCGCTGCCGGAGGTGCGCCCGCTGGAGCCAGGGCCAGAGCTGGAGCCGGCACTGCGCGCCTACCTGCCGCTGGTGGTGGCACACCGGCTGGAGGCCGGGCACGGCCAGTGGCTGTCCGAGTTCCGCACCGTCACGGTGCTGTTCATCAACCTGGGCGCACGGGAGTTCGCCGCGGGCCAGAAGCCCGAGGAGTTGCAGCGCGCGCTGCGCACCCTCCAGTCGGTGCTGTTCCGCTACGAGGGCAGCGCCAACCAGGTGGTGGTGGACGACAAGGGCGTGGTGGTGGTGGCGGCCTTCGGGCTGCCGCCGCATTCGCACGAGGACGACGCGGCGCGCGCGGTGCAGACGGCGCTCGACCTGCGGGTGACGTTGAGGGAGCAGGGGGTGCGCTACAGCATGGGCCTGGCCACCGGGCGCGTCTTCTGCGGCACCACGGGCGGTGCCAAGCGGCGCGAGTACGTGATGGTGGGCCACACGGTCAACCTGGCCGCGCGGCTGATGCAGGCGGCGGCGGACGACGTGCTCTGCGACGCCACCACCCTGCGCCTGGCCTCCTCGCGGCTGCGCTTCGAGACGCTCGCGCCACTGCGGATGAAGGGGATCACGCACCCCGTGCCGGTGTTCCGCCCCGAGGAGAGCGCCCAGCGTGCGGAGACGGCCACGCGGAACACGCGAGTCGTGGGACGCCAGGAGGAGCGCACCAAGCTGGCCTTGGGGGTGCGGACGCTGGCGGAGCGGAGCGTGGGCGCCACCGTGCTGCTCGAGGGCGAGGCCGGCATCGGCAAGTCCGTGCTGATAAGCGAGGTACTGGAGCAAGCCCGAGCTGCGGGGCTCTCCACGTTGCTGGGAGCGGCCACGTCGATGGAGCACGCCTCGGCCTACCGCGCGTGGCGCTCCGTGCTCGCACGCCTGCTAGGCCTGGACGGGTTGGCGGACGAGGCCGCTCGCACCGCGCTCCTGCTGGAGCGACTGCGGGCCCGACCCGAGCGCGACGCCTGGGCGCCCCTCCTCAACGGGGTGCTGCCGGTGGAGGTGCCGGAAAACGAGGTGGTGCGGAGCATGCCCGCCAGCCTGCGCGGCGCCAACACGCGCGAGCTGCTGGTGCAACTGCTCGACGAGTGCACCGCGGAGCGTCCACGGGTGGTGGTGCTCGAGGACGCGCACTGGCTGGACTCCTCTTCTTGGGAGCTGGCGCTGGCGGTACAGCGGCGGGTGAAGCGGCTGCTGCTGGTGCTCGCCCTGCGTCCCCTGGGTGAGAGCGTCCCGCCCGAGTACCGCTCCCTGCGCGACGCGCCCGGCACGCTGCACCTGCCCCTCGAGCGGATGCCCCATGAGGAGGTGCTGACGCTGGTGCGCCAACGGCTGGGCGTGCGCCACCTGCCCGCCCAGGTGGGCACCTTCATCCGCAATCGCGCCGAAGGCCACCCCTTCTTCAGCGAGGAGCTCGCGTGTGCCCTGCGCGATGCGGGCTACCTCCTCATCGAGCGCGACGAGTGCCGGGTGGTGGCGCGCTCGGTGGAGAAGATGGGGTTGGACCTGCCCGGCACCATCCAGGGCCTGCTCACCAGCCGCATCGACCGCCTCACACCGCAGCAGCAGCTCACCTTGAAGGTGGCCAGCGTGCTCGGCCGCTCCTTCTCCTTCGAGCTGCTGCGGGCCGTGCACCCCGTGGAGCAAGACAAGGCCACGCTGCCCGAGCAGCTCGCCGCGCTGGAGCAGCTGGGCCTGGTGCAGCGTGAGGAGGACGCCATAAGCGGCGCGGTGTATGCCTTCAAGCACGTGCTCGTGCAGGAGGCGGCGTACCACCTGATGGCCTTCTCGCAGCGCCGGGAGCTGCACCGAGCGGTGGCGCTCCTCCACGAGCGCGAACAGGAGGAGCGAGGCGAGCCCCTTCAGCCCCTGCTGGCGCACCACTGGCGGCTGGCGGAGGAGCCCGGGCGCGCACTGGAGCACCTGGAGCAGGCCGCGGAGGCCGCCTTCTCGCGCGGGGCACATGCCGAGACCATCGCCCTGCTCAAACGAGCCCTGGAGCTGTCCACGAATGGCACCGAGCCGGTGGACGCGTTGCGCAGCGCCCGCTGGAACGCGCGGCTCGGCAACGCGTACTACATCCTCGGGGAGACGGAGCACAGCCGGAACCACTGTGACAACGCCTTGCGGCTGCTGGGACTGTCGCGCCCCTCCACGTCGTGGGGCTGGAGTGGCCGGCTGGCGTGGGAGCTGGTGCGGCATGCCTCGCACATGACGCTGGGGCGCTGGCTGCCGGAGCCGCGCACGCCGGAGGAGCGGGAGCGGCTCGTGATCGCCGCGAGCGTCTTCAGCACACTCTCCGAGCAGAGCTTCTTCGCGGACCGGATGCTCGAGCACATGACGTCCAACTTCGTCGCCGTCAACAACGCGGAGGCGGCGCGCGACTACGCACCGGCGGCGCTCGCCTACAACGCGGTGGCGTACATGGCGGGCCTGGGCCGGATGCATGGGCTGGCGGACCGGTACTTCCGCCGGGCCAGCATCAAACAAGCCACCCGTCCGCCCATCACGGACATCGTCCATGGCGCCTACCAGCTGACCTTCGGGCGCTGGGAGGAGGGGTTGGATCAGGTGGAGACGGGCGTCGCCACGGCTGGCCGCAGCAATGATCGCGCCACCCTGTGCATGGGCCTGGAGGTGCTGGGCATGGGGCTGGAGATGGCGCGCGAGCCGGGCGCCGCGCAGTACGTGCGCGAGTCCATGCTGCGGGTAGCGAACGAGGCCTCCAACGCCGTCAACATGATGTGGGCCCTCACGGAGATGGCGCCCACGCTGCTGCTGCTCGCGCGGCAGGACGAGGCGGTGGAGCGGCTGCGCGAGGCGGAGTTCCTGCTGCCGTGGGCAGACCCACTCGCCGTGGTGCGCTACCACTGCAACGCGGCACTCGTGGCCCGGCGCACGGGCGAGCACGGCCGAGTGGTCGTCCACGCGCGCGAGGCCCTGCGCATGCTGAGCAAGCGCCCCCTGGTGGTGTGGTCCGACCTCACGTCGCTGACGGCGCTGGTCCAGGCGTGCCTGGAGCTCTGGGAGGAGAAGCGAGGCACGGGAGAGCCGCTGGAGGCCGAGTCCCAGGCCCTGGCCACCGAGTCCCTCCGAGCGCTGCGCAAGGCGAGCCGGCTCTACCCCACCGCGCTCAGCCGCGCCGCGCGCCTGGCGGGGACCCAGGCCTGGCTGGAGGGCCGCACCGAGCGCGCCCAAGCCCTGTGGCTGCGCGCCATCGAGCACGCGCGCACCTACCGCATGCCCACCGACGAGGGGCTCGCCCACTACGAGCTGGCCCGCACCGCCCGCGCCCCCGGCGGCACCCGCGCCATCCATCAGAGCCGGGCCCTCCTCATCTTCGAGCGCCTGGGAGCCACGGGCGCGCTGCAAATCATCGAGGCGCTGTCCTAAATCCTCACTCCCTGTGAATCGCTTCACAGCATCGTGGGACCCGCCGACTACAATTCGAGGTCAGCGGGAGGGGGGAACGTTTCACAT
The DNA here is from genome assembly GCF_044360475.1 of Archangium minus. Lineage (NCBI taxonomy): Bacteria > Pseudomonadati > Myxococcota > Myxococcia > Myxococcales > Archangiaceae > Archangium > Archangium minus. Next base: position 355,295 of record NZ_CP043494.1, on the reverse strand, counting down.
CGTCCCGCGGGAGCGCACCACATGCCGTCGAGTCTCTGGACCCATGACTTCATGGACGAGATGCGGACGAGGATGGATCCACTCGCCGATGCCGTGATCGAAAGACTGTTCACTGAAGGAAAGGTGGACGCGGTCAACCGGCTGATGAGGACCCTCGTCGAGAACGATGACCTGCCATCCAGCAAGCTGCCGCCCTACGTAATGGATTACCTCGCGAGCACGCGGGCCTCCGTGCCGAAGCTGGATCCGGAGAAGCTGCGCCAGGGGCAGGAGCTCTTCGATCTCTTCGGACCCGAGGTGATGATGATCCTCGGCTTCTACTCGCTGCCGGCGGCGTACGCAGCGCGCAAGGGCGTCCAGGTGCTCTACCGCACCGGCTTCCTGCAGAAGCGTCCCGTGCGGCGCGTCTTCGAGACGGCCCAGATGGTGGTGGACGTGATGACCGAGGGCGGCCTGGAGCCCGACGGACGGGGCGTGTGCACCACGCAGAAGGTGCGGCTGATGCACGCGGCCATCCGCTACATGATTCGCCACGACACGCGCCACCCCTGGGACGCGCAGGAGCTGGGCGAGCCCATCAACCAGGAGGACATGGCCGGCACGCTGATGACCTTCGCCTTCGTGGTGCTCGAGGGGATGAAGGCCCTGCACATCGAGCTCACCTCGGAGCAGCAGGAGGCGTGGCTCTACGCGTGGGCGGCCGTGGGACGCATCATCGGCGTGGATGAGCGGCTGATTCCAGCCAACGTGGACGAGGCGCGGCAGCTCACCCGGCTCATCCGCCAGCGGCAGGTGGCGTACTCGCAGGAGGGCGTGGCCATGACGGCCGCGCTCATCGAGGGCATGCAGGCACTCACGCCGGACCTCCTGGATGGGCTGCCGGCGAGCATGATCCACTTCTTCCTGGACCAGGACCAGTGGCAGGGGCTGAACGTGGCGGACATGCTGCAGGTGCCCAAGCCGGACTGGACGGCCATCATTCCCCAGGCCGTCAAATACGTGAGCGAGCTCACGGACTGGGTGGGTGACAACACCTTCATCGCGGCGAAGCTGCTGCGCTTCATCAGCAAGGACATCGTCGAAGGGATGCTGCTGGTGGAGCGCGGAGGCCAGCGCACGCCCTTCTACATTCCGGAGCACCTGCAGGACCGGTGGCGCATCAAGGCGGGCACCCGCGCCGCGAATGCCCGGCGTAGGAGCGAGACCGAGGCCACGGTCATGTTCATGGCCGCCCAGCAGAAGACCTCCGAGCAGAACGACTCCAGCCAGAAGGTGGCCTGACCATGCACCCGACCTTCACTTTCGATCAGGTTCGCGGCGGCCCATTCGACCCGCTCGCGTGGTTCAACGTCATTGGTGAGATTGGCTGCGTCTTCTGGATTGTGGCCTACGTCCTCATCATCCGGCAGTGCTTCAAGGACAAGTCTTATGGCCTGCCGCTGGTGGCCATCTGCATGAACATGGCCTGGGAGACACTGGCCTCGTGGGTCATCCCCAATCCGGTGCCGCTCTGGCACTTCTTTGACCGGGTGTGGTTCTTCGTGGACCTGGTCATCGTCTACCAGTTGCTGCGCTACGGCCGGGAGCTGCAGACGATTCCGGAGATTCGAAACAGCTTCTACGCGGTGGTCGTCGGCACGTTGATGCTGTCGACGTCCGGCCTGTATGCCTTCTACGTCCAGTACCACGACATGCTGGGGCTGATGGGCGCGTTCATGGTGAACCTCGTCATGAGCGTGACCTTCCTCTTCTTCGCCTTCGCCCGCCAGCATCAGGGCGGACGCGGGCTGTCGGTGCCCGCGGCGTGGTGCAAGATGCTGGGCACGCTGGGCACCTCCATCGAGTGCCACTACGTGATTGGCATGACGCAGGACTGGCTGGGCGGGCTGAACTTCCTCACCTTCCTGTGCCTCTCCATCTTCCTGTTCGACTGCCTCTACATCTACGTGGTGACAAAGGCAGTGAAGTCGGTGAAGGCGACAGCGCAGGAGCCTGAGCCCGAGGTGAAGCAGGAGCAACCGAGCCTGGCGGTGGCCTGAGCGCGACTCAGGCCACGTCAATGGAACCGGACCGGACCCGGAAGTCGCTACGGGAGAAGAGCCCCGCGAGCGCCTCGGGCCGGTCCGCGTAGTTCTCCCGGACGTGAATGCTGGAAATGCGGTGGTAGGAGGCGTGGAGCTGCTCGGGGCCCACCTCCACCACCGTGAAGCCGTGGCCCTCCGTGTCCACGAAGACGATGCCGGGGTTGGCCTCGCGGAAGGTGGCCTCCATCTCGGTGACGACGTAACGGTAGACGGCGGTACCGGGAGGGAAGCCCGCCGCCGTCACCTCGTTCCCGGCCTCCTCCTGGACGGCCGTCGAGGAGATGGCGGGCGCGGTGAGGGCGGGCACGCCCTGCTCTACCGACGCGAAGGAGGCGTGAATGTCTCCCGCGACGAAGAGGGCACGGCCTCCGGAGAGATCGCGCAGCGCGGTGAGCAGGTCGCGCCGCTTGTCGGGGAAACCGTCCCACTGGTCCACACTGTAGTAGTAGCGGTTGCGCACCGAGGGCGGCTCAACGTCCGCTTTGTCGCGCAGGTCCCAAATCATCGACGTGGGGGACACCGAGCTCGCCACCACCTTCCACGTCTGGGATTGTCCCGCCGAGTCCAGCAGCGCCGCCTCCTGGGCCTCGCCCAGCGCGTCCTCGGCTTCGCGCCCAGTGGTGGCGTAGCGCCAGGCCGCGTACACGTCGAAGGTGTCCTTGATGACGACGTAGCGTGAGCCCACGCGAGAGAACAACTCCGACTTCCCCATGTGCACAAAGGCGAGCCCACGCGGCTTGTCCGCCGGAGGGAGCGGCTCGGCTCCCGGCTGCGCCGCTGCCGCCAACACGGGGTTGACGTAGGCCAACGCGAGGTTGCCTTGCACAACCGCCGCGGCCCTCGCCGCCGCCACCACGGCATCCATCCCCGCCGCCACCGCGAGCTGGACGTACGCCCCCTGGAGAACGGCCTGCTGCGAAGGGAACTCGTCGATGTTCACATACGCGAAGGTCTCCGCCGCGAAGGCCGAGGAGAGACCCAGCGAGGCCAGTACCGCCGCGTCCATCGCCACCGTGGCGGGATAGGCGTCCTCGGGGATGAGATGGTCCGGCCGGTGGGTGCGGTAATCGGTGACAAACAGCCGCAGGTGGAGCCCAAAGACGAAGTCGCGCCAGATGCGTGTGTCCGGGTAGCGAGGCTCGCGGTCCGCCTCGATGGCGCCCGGAGGCGCGTCGGTGGTGTCGAGGGGCTGGTACTCGAAGAAGGCCAGCTCTGCGTTGCGCCGCCGCTCGGGCTGGAACTCATCGGTGCGGCCTTGGGTGTACGTGGCGTGCGCGTCCCAGCAGTCGTCGGAGAACTCGTGGTCATCCCAGACGATGATGAACGGATAGCGCTCGTGCACCTGCTGGAGGAAGGGGTCGGAGCGGTAGGTGCGATAGAGGTCGCGGTAGTTGGATACGGATTGAGCGACGAGCTCCGTGCGCCCACCACCCAGGTCCCGCCGCAGGGCAGAGCCCGGGTCGGTGAAGCTCACGTTGCGCGCGGGGTCCTCCGAGGGGACGAGCGAGGAGTCAGCCTCGTAGACGTAGTCGCCAACAAACAGGACGAAGTCGAGGTCCTCATCGAGCTGCAGCAAGCGCTGCCAGGTATTGTAGTAGCGCCCGCGGAAGTCCTGGCAGTTGGCGACCACGAAGCGAACGGGAGCCTCCGCGTCCGGAGCGGGGGCCGTGCGGGTGCGGCCCGTCCGCGAGCTCAACTGTTTGCCGTGCTTCTCGAAGACGAAGCGATAGTAGTAGCGCGTCCGCGGCTCGAGGTTCGTCACCTTCACTTTGAGCGTATGGTCATGCTCAGACGTGGCACGCAGTCCGTCCAACACCAGCACACGCTGCTCGAAGTTCTCATCCCGGGCGACCTGGAGGGAGAGCTCGACGTCCGCCTCTGGGCGGGAGGAATTCACCGCGCGCGTCCACAACACCACGCTGTTCGGACGCGGTTCGCCAGAGGCCACGGATTGGGGGAAGTACACCTGCCCGTCCTCCACCTCCTCATCGCGGCAGCCGAAGGCGGTGCTGGCCGCCACGGCGACGATGCACTTCAAGACAGTCCGGCGGTACAGGGGTTGAGACAAGGAGAGCCTCCTCAACAGGCCAGGGGAGCCCGGGAGGAAGCAAGGTACGAAACGAGCACAGACACGCGTCTGCGACTCCAGGGCAGCGTGTCTCCCGCTCACCAGGCCAGGGGCCGAGAGCGTCCACTAACCGGCACGAGCTCCCTCTCCCTCTGGGAGAGGGCGGGGGGTGAGGGTATTCAGCTCCGTGTTCCTCACCCGCTGCGCATCATGGAACGTCCGAGCTACTCCTTTTCGGAGTCCTCCAGCTCGCGCGTCATCTCCACCATGGTGACGCGCCAGCCGAGCCGGGCAAAGAGCCGCTGGGCCGCCTCGTTCTTCGAGGCCGTCATCAACATCACGCGCGGAACACCCTGGGCCCGCAGCCGCCGCAGCAACTCCTCGGCGAGCAGCGCGCCCACACCCGTTCCGCGCGCCGACTCATCCACCCAGAGATCATGAAGCTCGGCATGCTCGTCGCGCAGCGCGTTCCAATCCCGCCCCTCCACGGTGGCATAGACGTAGCCCACCACCGCGCCATCCCGCTCGGCCACCAACACCACCGCGCCCTGACGCTTCAGCTCCCGTGTCAGCCACCAGCGGTAGCCGGACTCCAGGTCCTCCTCCGGCGTCATGAAGCGCTTGCGGTCATACCCATGGTGCAGGCGCACGAGCGCCGCGCCCATGCGTCCCAACGCAGGTGCGTCCTCGGGCCGAGCCGGTCGGATGGCAACGGGCATCCTACGGACCTGACGCCGAGGCAGCGACCTCGGGCCCCTTCGGCAGCTTCACCCGGAAGGTAGAGCCCTCGCCCGGCACGCTGTCCACCTCGATGGAGCCGCCGAGCCCGGAGATGATGCCATAGCAGATGGACAGGCCCAGGCCCGTGCCTGTCCCTGGAGGTTTGGTGGTGAAGAAGGGGTCAAAGATGCGGCCCAGGTGCTCCTTGGCAATACCCACCCCGTTGTCCTTCACCTCCACCACCACCCAGCCGTCATCGCGCTGGCGCGCGGTCACGCTCACGCGCGGCTCGGCAATGCCCTGCACCGCGTACCCGGCGTTGTTCAGCAGGCCCAGGAACACCTGCTCCAAGCCCTGCTCGCTGCCGTGCACCGGCGGCACGTCCTGGTAGTCACGCACCACCTGCGCCTTGGGCCCCAGGTTGTAGCTGGCCCCGGACAGCGCGTGGTCCAACACCTCGCGCAGGTCCACCCGCGTCTGCGGCTGCCCGTCCAGCCGCGAGAAGAGCCGGAAGTCATTGACGATGCGCAGAATCCGCTCGGCCCCAATCAGCGCGTCCGAGCACACCTCGCTCAGCTCGCTCGGATCCACGGGCCGGCCCCCCTTGGCATGGTCGTCCAGCTCCGAGCGGATGAAGCCCACGCTCGCCATGATGACGCTCAGCGGGTTGTTGATTTCATGCGCCAACCCCGCGGACAGCCGCCCGAGCGCCTCCAGCCGCTGAGCCTGCACCAGGCGCACCTCCAGCTTCGCCCGGTCCTCCATCTCCTTGCGGAGCCGCTCGTTGGCGACCGACAGCTCGCGCGTCCACTCCTCCACCTCGCGCGACAGGTCCTCCATGCGCTTGTGGCTCTGCCGCAGCAGCTCCCACTTCTCCGTGAGCGCATGCGCCAGTTGCCGCACCTCGATGTTGTCGAAGGGCTTGCGCAGAATCAGCAGGCGCTGGCTGATGCCCAGCCGCTGCGTCATCTCCTCCCACGAGTAGTCGGAGTAGGCCGAGCAGAGCACCACCTGCAGGTCCTCGTCCTCCTTCCACAGCCGCTGCGCCGTCTCCACGCCGTCAATGCCCGGCGGCATGCGGATGTCCACGAAGGCCAGCGCGTACGGCCGCCCCTGCGCCACCGCCTCCTTCACCCGGGCAATCCCCTCCTCGCCCTGGTAGGCCGAGTCCAGCTCGAAGCCCGTGTCCACGGGCGTCGTCGCCGCCCCTCCGAAGAGCGCGGCTTCCATGGCGTCCAGCGCGGTGCTGGCCGGCGGCGCGCACAGAATCTTGCGGAAGTCCTGGTGGATGGCCTGGTTGTCATCCACCACGAGGATCCGGCGGTTGACTGCGGTCTGGGCGCTCATGCCCTGTTCTCCTCGCCCGAGATGGGCAGATCAATCGTAAAAGTAGCACCCTGGCCACGGCCTTCGCTGGAGCAGGAGAGGAACGCATCCATCTCCGCCGCCGCCAGGGCGCTGATGTGAAGGCCGAACCCATGTCCGTCCTTCTTCGTGGTGAAGCCTTGGGTGAACAGGCGCGGAGCATCCTCCGGTGAAATGCCCACCCCATTATCCGCCACGGAAATACGCAACCGCTCGGCGGCAACACGTCCCACCCGGATGGTGAGGAGCTTGTCCGCCCGCCCGCACTCCAGCAACGCGTGGCGCGCGTTGCTCAGCAGGTTGAGCAGAATTTGAAGCAGCTTGTGCCGATCCACCCGCACCAGAGGAACCTCGGAGTACTCGCGCTTCACCTCGATGCCCAAGCGCTCGAAGGACACAGCGTGCAGGCGCAGCGCGTCGTCCAACAGCGCCGTCACCTCCAGCCGCTCCACCACTCCCGAGAAGCGCGCGTGCTCCTGCTGCATGCTCACCACGCTCTTGATGTGCTCCACGCTCTTCTGCAACGTGTGCACCTCGTCCAGCAACTCCGCCCGCTCCGCGGTGAGCTGCGTGGTGAGCGCCTTCAGGTAGACGGGCAACTGCTTGCCCCGCCTATCCACCGTGAAGAAGTGCCCCAGGTCCGCCGTGTGCTCGGCCATGAGCTCCGTGGCCTTCGACAGGCCCGCCAGCCGCGACTGGTGCAGCCGCTCGGACAGAAGGTTGACGGACACGTTCACGCTGTTGAGCGCGTTCCCTACATTGTGCAGCACGCCAGTGGCGATCTCCGCCATTCCCGCCTGGCGCGACACGTCGAGTAGGCTGCGGTGCATCTCTCCGAGCCGGGCCTCGGCCTCCTTGCGATCTGTGATGTCCCGGCCAAACACGGTCATCCCTACCACACGACCCGCCACGTCAAGCACGGGGTTCACAGAGATATCTAGCACCCGCGGTCGTTTGAGCCGCGAGGGAGAGGCCTCGAAGCGCACGCGCTTGCCAGAGAGCACCTGCGCCGTGCACTCCTGCCAGCGCCGGCGCAGGGACTCCGGGGCGTACTCCGGGAAGAGGTGCGCCCCAGGCTCCAGCTCCACGCCGATCAGCTCCCGGTACATTTCCCCGAGCGCCGGGTTGGCTGCGATCAGCCGCCCCTCTGTATCCACGGAGCACACAACATCCTCCGTGTTCTCCAGCAGGCTCGTCAGCTTGCGCTCATGGTCGCGCAGCGCCCGCAGCGCCCGCTCGAGCGCCGTGTTCGCATGCTCCCTCACCGCGGTGAGCAGCCAGCTCATCCCCCAGCCGCCCAAGAGGAAGAGCGCGGCCAGCAGGCAGCTCTCCCACTGGCCGGGACCCGCCGAGGACACCAGGGGCAACACCAGCCCCACGCTCAAACCGCTGAAGGCGACGAAGAAGAAGGCCCGGCGAGCCCCCAACAGGTAGACGCACAGCATGGGAAGCAGCATGCCGCCCGCGTGCGTCCCTACGCCCACTCCCCCCAGGAGCAGCGTTGCCCCCACGAAGCCGCCCGTCAGCATCGCACACAGCAGCAACGCCGGAATCCGAGAGGAGCCACTGCGGCGCAGCAGCAGCAGCGACGTCACGCTGCCTGCCCCGCACAAGAGGCCCATCGCCCCCCACAGGAGGGGAAACGGCAGCCGCGTCACCTGGAAGAGGAACAACACATCGCACAGCAGCAACAGGCCATGGGCGGCGACCAACATCCGGCAGCGACCCAGCTCATCGGCCGACGCGCGACGTAACCGCCTGGAGAGCCATACGTCCAGACGCGCCAGCAGCCGAGCCGCCACGCCCTCGCGTGCGACGCTCTGCCCTGACGGCTCCAGCCCTCCGGCTCCCTGCGCTCCAGCGACCCTGGTGGACATGCTCGACATGAAACGGGCGCTCTCCCGGCCACTACCGCCCGAGTATGCCCGAAACCCGGCGAGCCCCGCAGGAGTGGAACAAGCGACCGCGAGACTGGAAGTATCCGCTCGCCGAGTCTCCTGCTACCCACGTGGGTAGACTTCGCCTCACATCCTGAGCGCTATTCCTCCCACTCCACGTGAAGCAGGGCACCGCGTCCCTCGCGCGACACCACCTGCGTGCGCACCCGCTGGCCGCCCGCCAGGAGCACGCACGCCTCGAGGAAGCCCTGGTAGTAGGAGGGCTGCTCCAGCACCTCGTTCAGCCCTACCTCGCACGCGGTGGGAGACAGCTCGGTGATGCGCGCTTCCACGTAGTTGTCCGCGCTGCGCAGGGTGTTGTTCAGCCGACGCAGCATGCGCAGCGGCCCCAGCAGCCGGGCCACGCCCACCATGGCGCGCCCCATCAACGTGTGCGTCATGCCATTCACCACCTCGTGCCCCAGCTGGCGCCACGCCTCCTCACGCGGCAGCAGCGGGTAGAGGTCCGCCACGGCAACCTCCAGGCCTCGCTTCCACGCCTCGTCTGAGTAGGCGGGCAGCAGGGGTTTGGACAGGTCAATGCCCGCCCCGCGCAGCGCCTGCCAGGCTTGCGCTGACAGCCGGCTGCTCAACGAGAAGCGGAAGAGCCCTTCGACTGTGTGCTCGAACACCAACCGACGCTGCGTCGCGGACGGACGCCCGACGCCCGGCTCCCGAGTCTCCCCGAGCCCCTGCATGCTCCACGCTCCCATGACAGTCACACGATAAAATTAGGAACGCGGTCCAAAAGCCCCCAGTCCAGGAGCGCGCCGCGGGGCAAGGCAGTGCTGGGTGCTCAACGTTTGGCAGTCCCGCTCGGACACCCGGCTGTTCACCGCAGGACGCTGGTCCGAGGGTGCGCAGAGGACCCCGGCTCCAGGTAGGCCCGCCCCTCCGCGAAAGAGGCGACGCGCGTCCACAGCTCGGCGAAGGCCAGCGCGTCGAAGCCCGAAGAGGAGTTGAGCAAGTCATAGCGCTTGAAGGGGCCGTAGGGGTCCGTGGAGGTGTCGGCCTGGAAGTGGCCAATGACGTCCGCGTGGTCCGCATCCACGAGGTAGCTCGAGGCCGCGTCGGGCCACACCTGGGAGACGGTGTTCACGAGCCCGTCATTGTCGGCCGGGGTGAGCATCCGGGCGGCTCGGGGCTCCAGTAGCTTCTGCACGGCCTGCGCCGGGCCCAGCCGCGCCACGGGGGACTCGGCCGTGAAGGCATGCAGCCGGTTGAAGAGATCAAACCACCGCCCCGAGCGAGGCCGCGCCACCGTGACGATGGAGGCATGGCGAATGCCATGCTCCACGAGGAAGCGCCGCTCGCCTTCCGGGTCGTCCGCGTGCGCGGGGCTGGGAGGCGCGTCACCCAGACGCTCGGGGTTGAGGTCGCTGAGGGCCGAGGAGTCACTGGCCATGTGGAGCAACCAACTCAGCAGCTCGAAGTACGCGGCGCGGGCGAGCGCGCTCGGGTACGCCCCCTCGTCGCAGTAGCTGCCCTCCAGCGTGTCGAGGAGGGCGTCAATCCAGTTGGCCGACTCCTGACGCTTGCCCCGGAAGAGGACGTGGCGCAACAGCCAGCCGCTCGCGGCCGTGCCGCGCTCGCGCAACCCACGCGCGCTCTCGTAGCAGGCGCGCAGAAGGGGACGGATGAGCAGGGCGCGCACCAGCGGCTGGTTCAGCCGGCGGACGAGGTTGGTGCCACGATGGGGCGTGGAGAGGAACTGCACCGAGCGGATATGACCGAGCACCTTCAACGTCGAGTCCTTATCGTGTGAGCTCGGGGAGCGCTCCAGCTCGCGGTAGAGGAGCAGGAGCTGGCGCAGGTCGAGCCCTCCCGTGGAGTGACCCACGAGGTGGAGCTCGTCGCCCGGACGGAACTCCTTGCGATGCCAGCGCTCGTCGAGGAAGGCGAGAAGCTGCTCGGCGCGGGTGCGCACGCTGGCGGTGGGCAGGTTGGGGAAGTAGTGAAGGACGAGCGGCGTCTGCTCCAGCGCGTGGGTGACCCCCTCGTAGTAGCGCAGGGTACCGAGGGCATTGAACCCACCGAAGCCCGGGACGAGCACGAGATGACGGTTCATCGAAACCACCTCCGGGAGCCGCTCCCCGCCGCGGGGACGCCGGGCCAGCGAGTCAGTCAAGACGAAGGGACGACTCGCAACAATCGCACCCGGGTCCAACACGGACGTGAGCTCTCCCACAACGCGGCGTGGGAGATGTAGACCCCTGAACGCCCCTGGGCGCACCCGCGCCTGCCCGAGGCGACTACCTGCACACCACGTGAGTGGTTTAGAACCCAACTCCTATGGATGACGCTCGCCACGAGAGGATCGCCGAGCTGTGTGCCATGGGGGAGGAGCTCGCGGAGCGGAGGGAGCTCGCAGCCGCGCTGCTGAAGTTCCGCGAAGCCCTCGCGCTCATTCCAAAGCCCGTGGAGGAGCACGACGCGGCGATTCGGATTCTGTGCGCCATCGGGGACACGTGCTACCTGATGGGGAGGTTCACAGAGGGGAAGCACGCACTGCAGGGCGCGGTGCGCAGCCTCGGGGGACTGGGCCCGCCCATCCTCCACCTGAGGCTGGGGCAGTGCGAGCTGGAGCTCGGCAACCGAGAGCGGGCCGAGGAGGAGCTCCTCCGGGCCTACGAGGGCGGTGGCGAGGAGCTCTTCGAGGGCTACGACCCCAAGTACCTCGCGCTCGTGAAGTCCCTGGGGCAGCCGTAGGACCCGAGTGGGTGCGGGTCAGACGGTGATTTCGATGCGGTTGCCATCGGGGTCGAGCACGACGCACTCGTAGTAGCCGTCACCCGTCTGCCGGGGACCATCCACCACGGGGAGGCCATCGCGCCGGAAGCGCTCAGCCATGGCGTCCACCGCCTCGCGCGAGCCCGTCGAGAGGGCCAGGTGCGCGTAGCCCGTGGGCGTCGTGTCAGCACCGCTCGCCTCCACCAGGAGGGGCTTCGCCATGATTTCCAGGCGCGCGCCCGAGGCGAAGCTCAGGAAGTAGGAAGTGAACTGCTTCCGCTCGTTGACGTACCGAGGCCCCGTGCTGGCCTGGAAGTACGTCTCGTAGAACGAGCGGAGCCTCTCAATGTCCCGCGTCCAGATGGCGACATGTTCGATGCGCATGGGTCCATCCTATCTAAAGCTGTCCAGCACGCCTCGGATGAAGGAGTCCTTCGCGAGCGAGTAGTCACCGCTGTTCATGATTCCCCGCGAGAGGATGTCCCGCTTGAGCGCCACATAGGCCTCTCGCAACACCGGGTCCGCGCACAGTCGATCTCGGAAACGGCGCTGCGTTTCCACTTCCGGCGAGTCCGCTGGGATGACGTGCACGTGCAGGTTGAAGCGAGTCCCCTCGTGCTCCAGGCTGCCCTCACGCATGGGCCTCGACTCGGGCCAAGGCTCGTGACCAGCTGGCGGCACCTGCCTCTGAAAGCCGAGCGCATCCAACAGCGCCTTCACCGGCTCCAGCTGCCCGGGCTCGACTGGAATCATCAGGTCCACCACACCCTTGCCCTCGCAACCTGGCACCGAAGTGCTCCCCACGTGCTCCACCGTGACGTCGGGCAAGTGCTCGCGAACCGCCTCGCCCACGCGCCGAGCCACCTCCACGACTCGCGCGTCATAGGAACGGCAGACGACCCTCTCATGGATATACGGACCAATGATTCGGGGAGCGGTCTCGAACATCAGCGCCTCGATGGTGAAGGGTTCCGTATCCACCCGGCTCAGGCGGCCTGCCGCGATCGCTCTAGGAGGAACTGCACCAGCGCGGGCCATGCCTCTCGCAGCTTATCGGTCGAGGCCTCGCCAAACACGGTGACAGGGTCGATGTAACGGCGCTCGCCCGTGAGTCGCTCCACACTCCACGCGAGGAGCGCGTCTCTCAAGCCGCGCATGGGGCCGCCGAGGACGTGGGTCGCGGGCCCTTCCAGCAGCGCACGCGCCTGGGCCCAGTCCTCGCGCCGACAGGCGATGACACCGTTGGCAAGCACAATGAGGGGGTCTTCAGCATCCACCGCCCTGGCTTCCGCGAGCCGTCCTTCCGCGGCCCCCACTGCGCCCTTGAGCGCGGAGATCAGGGCGAGCCGCACGGGAATGAGCGTGCGGACCTGGGCGGGCAACTCCTTGATTCCCTGGGCGGTGGTGAAGTCACGCTCGGCCGCATCCAGGTGCCACAAATCAAGATGACACACGCCCACGTTGAAGGGGATGACGCCCTGCCCCTCATTCTTGAGCAAGGGGCGCGCGGTTTCGAACTTCTCGAGAGCGGCGGCGATGCGCCCTCGCGACAGGAGGGTGTTGCCTTCCGCATTCAATTGCCATCCCTTCTGGTTTCGCTTGCCCACGATGGTTCCGACGATCACGGCGAACACCACCACGAGAAACGGGATGATCCAGCCCGACAGGTCCGGTAACGGCTGGCCGGGTTGCCGGAAGAAGCTATAGAAGGCGACGAATAGAACAATGAGCAACACCCACATGCCGATCAGACGCAATCCGCTTCGCATGGGCTGTCTCTAGCATGAGGGGTGAATCGTCAACACCGTCCCTGTTCTGGACGACCCATGGCCCTCCACCGTCGAACGTGCGTGAGCAGCTCCTCGGGAAGTGCGTCCCGGAGCACCTGTCGGCCCGTCCGCTCCAGCGCCTGAGCTCGCACCACCCAGGCCCCGAGACTCGCCGGACGCGTGATGCGCAGCCGCACCGTCGTCCGGAGCCCTCGCGTCCAGTCTGACTTGTACGCCTCGACGCCTCGCAGAAAGTTGTACTCGGAGAAGCCCTCGGCCAGCGCATCCCGGAACGTCTCGCCCACCAGGACGAGCCCCACGCTCCGCGCCTTCCACTCGGGGTCATATCCCGCGTTGTAGTAGCTGAAGGTGCGTCCGTGCAGCAGCGCGTAGACCGATGCCACCGCCCTGCCCTCCACGGACAGCAGATAGATGCGAGCCTTTCCCGCCTCCGACAGGAGTGGCACCACGGTCTGGTGGAAACTCTGAATGCTCGGCGCCTCGAGCGCGCTGCGCCCTCCCCACCTCAAAGCATGCAACCGGAAGAACTCTGGCAGCGCGCGCGCGAGCTCCTCGCGTCCCTCCGCCTTCGTGATGGCGAAGCCCCGCTGGCGCTCAAGCCACTTGCGGCGGCGCAAGTAGTTGTCGGCCCGCGCCACTCGCGCCAACAAGGTGTCGAAGCGCTCGCCGACCTCGAACGTCTCGTACGGACAACGGTTCCGCCCGGTGCTCTCAAGGTTCCACCCACGCGCTCGGCAGTGCGCGCCCAGGAGCGTCACCAGGGGGGACAGCGAATCCATGTCGGACAGCTCCAGGACGTCCCACTCGCGCCAGGTCCTCGCGAGCGCCTCGGCCAGGGCCTCCATGACGGAGGCCTCGTCCCCGGGCCGGAGCACAGCATCCAGGTAGTCGCTCCCCACGCCCTCATCCCCCAGGAATCGGAGCCACCGCAGGCGACCACCTCCCCATCTCTGCTCCTCGAGGGACAGCGGCAGCACTCCGGCGAGCACCCCCGCCTCGTCCCTCACCGTGAGGATGAAGAGCTGCCGGTGTCTCCCAAGGTGCTGGTACCAGCCGAAGAGCCACTCCCAGGTGTTGAAGACGCGAGCTCGACTGGCCTCACACAAGTGCTGCCACTCACCGCGCAGCGCCAGGAAGTCCCGCGGCTCCCGAATGACATCCACCCTCATGTCTCCAGGACCTCCCGTGCCACCTGCGCAACGTGCTCGATGTCCTCGGGGCCGAGCCCCTGATGACAGGGAAGCTCCACCACCCGCTGGCGGAGTGCCGTCACCTCCGGGAAGTGCTCACACGTGGCCGCAGGATGGCCGGACCTCCAGAAGTCGACCGCCTGGATGCCGCGCGACCAGAACAGGCGCAGGGCGCGATCCTTGTCGTCTACCTCCAGCGCATAGAAGAGCGGGCATACCCCCGGCGGCAGAGAGGACCAGGTCGCTCGTTCGGGTCTGCCAATCCGCTCGTGGAGGAGGAGCCAGTTGGCGCGGCGGCGGCGCACCACCTCATCCGCGTCCACATTCCTGAGCACCCTTTCAGCCACAGCGCTCATCCCAAGGTGGACCACCTCCGGATCGAAGGCTTGGGTCCCCACCGGAATGTCCTCGAGCCGAGCCCTGTCCCGAACAGGCCGGGTGAAAGACTTTGCAACCTCGCGCAGCAACCTGCCCGCGCCTCGGGAGCGCCGCTCGGCCGCCATCAGCATCGAGCCGGTCAGGTGCGAGAGCGTCGGCAAGAGTGGAGGCGGTGCGAGCGCTGTGAGCTCGGCCGCATGGAACTCCCGCATGAGCAGGCCACCGCCATGAGGCACAGGGAGCGTCTTGTAGAAGCAGAAGATGGCGGCGTCGCCCCGGCTCCCCAGCGGCCGATCCGCCTCACGGGAGAAGAGCGACAGCGCACAGTCCTCGATCAGGAAGGCGCCACACCGGCGCGCAACCTCCGCCAGTTCCTCCATGGGCTGGGGAAAACCGGCGTAATGAATGACATAGATGGCTCGCGTGCGAGGCCCCACGCGCGAGCGCACATCGTCTGGATCCATCCGCCCTGACGCATCCACACGCGCGAACCGGAGCCGTGCTCCCGCGTGGAGCAGGGCGGAGAGCTCCACGCCATGGTGGTACGCCGGGACAATGACCTCCCACCCCTCGAGCCCCAGCAGCCTGGCCGCTCGCCAGACCGCATTGCGCCCCAGGTAGGTCAGCTCGAGCCCCGTCCTATTGAAGGGAAAGAGGACCCTGCTGTCTGTACGCGGCACCCACTGCGCCGGACCCAGGTCCGGCACCGACGGAATAGCCATTAGCGCATCCATCCACTCACCTCCCTCTGCCCCTCATGGCATGAGCGCGGGCCGCGACTCAGCTCGAAGGCCAGCTCCGAGACGGGTACGGGCGCCCCAATGCGCGGAAGCTCGAGGAGCCCGCTCGCGGGTGAGCAGAATCCCGCTCGGGTGGTGACGGCCGCCTCGAAGTAACGGCTCGCGAGCGCCGTCACCTCAGCGTTCGTGGCCCCGTTGGGATAGGAGAAGAGCGTCGGCCGCACACCGAGCTGCTCCTCCAGCGTGTCGCGGCAGCTTCGAAGCTCCCGCTCCACCTCCTTGAGCGGAAGCCGCGTGAGGATGGGATGGCTGTGCGTGTGGGCGCCGATCTCAAAGCCCTGACGTGACAGCTCCCGCACCTCGTCCCAGGAGAGGAACCGGTTCTCGTCATTCACCGGGAGGGGGAACGCCGCTCGCAGCCGCTCCACGATGTCGAGCATCATCTCGTGCGGCAACTCCTTGAGGTACTCGACGCACGCCATCATCAGGACTCGCGGGCTCAAGCCGAGCGCGCCGAGGCGTGCGATCGCCGGGTCCCCACACGCCCGGCACACCTGGTCAGGCGGGTGCCGGGAGAAGAGCTCCTCTAGCTCATACGCCCACATCCACCTGTCAGTGCCGACCAGCCCGGTGGTAATGAAGAACGTCGCGGGGACGCCGTAGCGCGCGAGGACGGGCGCGACGAGGTACAGGTTGTTGCGATAGCCATCATCGAAGGTCAGTGCCACAGCCCTCGGAGGCAACCCCGCCCGCCCGGAGAGCCCCGCGACGAGCTCGGACAGGAGCACCGGCTGATACTCGCGCGCCAGAAAGGAGACATGCCGCTCGAACTCCCGCACATCGAGCACCGGCTCGCCCCAGACGCCCACCGGCCGCCGCTGGACCTTGTGATAGAAGAGGATGGCCGCAGGGTCCTCTCCCACAGGCCTGGAGGCCAGGTGGAGGCCCAGGGCGTACGAGAGGGCCTTCACGCCCTTCGCCACCCAGGACGTCCAGCGCGGCTCAGTGCCGATGCGCGCGCGCAACACCACCCGCTCCAGGTCGACCTGGTTCCTCTGCCTCGTCAGATCGACCTGATTGCGTCTGGCGGAAGCAATGAACGTATGGGTTTGCTTCATGAATCCCCCCGGCTCAGTGCATTGCAACCACCAAGCCGGAGTGGAATCCCCTGAAAGGCCAGCAAAGGGGTGCCACGCTGGGCAAAGCATTCCCAAACGTTGCCCTGGCGCTACCCGGAGAGGAGTGAGCGCGTCCCCCACAATCGCGAGCCATTGGATGATGGCCCGGCACTCCAGGGCAGAGCGCCGGGAGCGCACGTCCAGGTGTCACGAACGGAGCACGAACTCGCCTCGAAGGGCGAGGTTCTCAGCGTGAAGCGGACTTCGTCGGTCCCACCCAACCCGGGAGAACGGCCTCGTCGATTCCCGTCGCTCCATCCTGCTCCAGCCGGGCCTTCACCTTCGGAGGAGCCCCGACGAGCACGTCCCGCCCGCGCTCGAACCGTTGGGCCTTCACCAGCGCCAGGGTGGCTCGGTTCAACAGGAGCGCCCGGCGTGGAGACGGAACGAGCAGGACGGAGATGTCCTTCGTCAGCGCCTTCACCGCATCAGGCTTGAGCGTCCCATCGCTCCGGAAGAAGCGCGCCTGGACCTCGTCGTTGCTCCTGTAGTCGTCTCCTCCTCCCACCTGCTCGAGCCAGTGAGCGTATTCGCCCTGCCCATCGGCGCGCCTCGGCTCCGGGATGCCCTTCAGGCCCCCCTGTCCCCAATGGTACCAGCCAGCATGGAGGGCCGAGCCCGCGTCGAGCTTGCGCGCGAAGCTGAAGGTGCTGTCCGTGGTCGCGCCCACGCCGCCATGGCAGCCAATACAGGCAGTCGTCTCCTCGACGTTCTGGGGACGCAGCTCCCCACTCGCGTCCTCGATGAAGCCTTGCATCAACCAACCAGAGCCCGTGCCCACCCCGCGCTCCGCGTCCGCGAGCACCGTCTTCAGCTTGTCGGGGTGCTTCATCTTCTCCCGGACTTCCGCCTCGGCCGCCAATTGGAGATCGCTGTACGTCAGCCAGCGCGTCTTCCGCATGTAGCGCAGCTCCTTCATCCGAGCGGCCATGCGCACCTGCTCCCCGTCCACATCAAGGTAGCGCAGGCTGTGGAGGAACTCGGTGCCTCGCGGGTAGAGGCCGGCGGCGGGCCAGCCCTCCCGCGTCCGGTCCAGCGCGGACGCCTGTCCCACGTAGCCGAAGGGACGCTCGGGCTTCGGCGGCCACACAAAGGCCACGCGCGTCGCCGTTCCGAGCACGCCATCTCCGTCGAGGTCGGAGCCGAGCTCACGCTCGTCCGTGGGCGGCAGCGGCACGTCCACCCGGCGGATGAAGGCCTCCAGGATGGCGAGGTTGATGCGATATACGGCCGTGCTCTCGCGCCCCTCCCGGTCCCTACGGAACGCGTCGGGAAGCCGGATGAACACGTCTCCCGCGCTCCCGTTGGTGGGCCAGAACATGCCTGGGAACGGGGCATAGGCAAACGCGCGCCAGCCCGTCATGCGCCCGTCGGGTGAATGATCGAAGCCCTCGGTGTCTGGCTGGAACCAGCAGTCCGGAGTGTACCCCTCCCACTGGCCATTCCCGTTCACATCCCAGGCCGCGGGCGGATGCGCCAGCGCCGCGGCCAGCCGGAGCCCACCGCGCTCATCCACGTAGTTGCTCGACCGCACCCAGGCCAACAGCTCGGCCTCTGGCAGCTCGACGGGTGGCAGCGGCTGGAGCACGTTCGTCCAGCGATTCTCCTCGGCGGAACGCGCCACCGAGAGGACCGTCTGCACCTCGGCGTCGTCGACGAAGTTGGGCGCGCGGGGCGTCTGGTGACACGCGAAGCAGCCATTGTGCGTGCGGCCTCCGGGTTCATCCTGGGTGGCCGCGTAGCACTGCGCCGGCAGGTAGGCCGCCGGATTGGAGAGCCGGGGCGGCACGCGTGCATTCGCCGGCAGGGTGGCCGCGAGCGCCTCCTGTACCTGGACGACCGGGGTCGGCCCAGGCGCGGGCGTGGGAGCACGCGAATCACCCGAACGCCACACCACGGCCGCTCCCACCCCGAGCAACCCAGTCACCAGCACAATCCCTGTCGCCCTTCGGCGGCTCATGTCCTGCTCCCACGATGAACGCCGCGGGGCATTCCCAGGAGTCTCCTCCCGGAAATGCCCCACGACTGTCTGTGATACGGATGCGCGTGCTCAGTCCATCGCCGGGAACGGGCCGATGTACCCGGTATACGACTGCGTCACGTTCCTATCCTTCCCCACCTTGTCCGTGTCGGACTCGGCGTAGGGATGCTGCACCTGCGCCTTGATGTACGCGTAGCCGTTGATGTTCGGATAGAAGTAGACGCCCGTCGTCTCCGAGCCGTAGGGCGCGGAGAAGATGCGGGTCAGCTCACGCGTGACGACGTTGTAGGCCCACACCATGTCGTTCTGGTGGCCGTCGACGGTGTCCTCGCCGATGAGCAGCGTGTCATACCCGTTGATGAAGGACAGGTTGTCGGGATTGGCGATGCCATTCACGCTGCACACGTTCACGGTCGCCGGTTGGGCGACACCGAAGCTGTCCGGGAGCGTGAAGGTGGGATCGTAGTAGGGGCTGTTGTTCGGGTAGAGGCTGGCGCCAGGCGCCTTCAGCCAGATGCCCTCGATGAGCGGCGCGGCGGACTCGACGACGTAGTCACTCCCGATGGTCACGTTGGGCGAGACGACCATCTCGTAGACCGCGCCACAGTCGTTGCGGGCGACCTGGATGTGATTGGGCCCGCCGCGATCCTTGTTCTCCGGATCGCTGACCATCCCATGGTTCAACTCGCTGAAGGACACGTAGAGCCGGTGGGCGGTGGGGTTGAACGTGATGCCCTCCGTCTTCCGGAACTCGGTGGTGGCCCCGACGTAGGCCGCATACCGACGGCTCTCCAGGCGGGAGGCCGCCAGCTCCTGACCGGGCATCAGCCTCAGGCACTCGCGACCGGTCTCGGTGTTGATGGCGCGGAACCCAGAGGCCGCGCTCGGACAGGTGCCATCGGCGGCCTGGGGCTCCGTCTCGAAGATGTGGGAGAACTGGATGCCGCTGTCGATCAGCGCCTTCACCTCCGCGTCCGTTGCGCTGGGGCCCAGCGGCAGCCAGTAGATGTCCGCACGCCCTGAGGGCAGGCCCGAAGCGGTGGTCTGGAACCACCGCGCCGCGTAGAGCTGCCCCTCGGACAGGTCCCCCGGCCGCGTCGCCACGAACATGTAGAAGCCGTCGTTGCTGCCGTCATCGCTCAGGTAGACCGTCTTCTTATCCGGCATCACATACGCGAGCTCGAGCGCGCGCCGACCCGCCGCGTAGTGCTTCGCGACGGTGGTGGCGCCCGACTCGTCGACCGCGACCTCGATCACGTAGCCATAGCGGTACGGAGAGAAGACGGCCTTCGCCTCCTCGATGGAGGCCGTGGTTGGATCCAACCCCCAGTAACGCAGCATCGAGCGCTCCGCCGAGGTGAGGGCACTCACCGAGGTCGCGTTCTCATACACGCGCGCATCCGTCGGGTACTCCTCGCTGCTCAGGTTCGTGTTCCAGGGGGACACGCTGCCAGCGCAGGGCGTCCAGTAGCCCTCCACTCCCGAGAAGTCGATGGGCCGGGTATTGAGGACCGTGAGCTTGCCGTTGGACTCCTGGCGGAGCTCGGAGAGGTACATCGCCGCGGGTGTGGTCTCGAACTGGGTGAGCTCGAAGAGCTTGTTGCCCACCGGGATGAGCGCCGAGAAGTCGTTGGACGGGGAGATGAAGTCCGAGCCGTCCGTGTTCTTCACCGGCTTGCCGTCCTTCTGGACCATCCGGCCGAAGATGTGCTCCCCGATGGCCTGACCCGAGCGCATCACGGTCTCGTACTGGATGGCGACTTCCTGGCCGTTCACGTTTGCCTTCGGGCTGGCGTAGACGGCCCGCTTCTCGTCCTGCGTACGCGCGGTATTGACCGGCGTGAAGCTGAGCGACTTGCCCGTGCCAGGCGGGCCCTGCGGACCCGGTGCTCCCGGTGATCCATCCTCACCACTGCACGCGGAAAGAGCGAGCGCCGTCAACGACGCCCACGCCAGGCGCCCCGTGCGGCGCCCCCACCTCGAATGAACCAATCGCATCCTGTCCCCTCGTCTTGGAATGCTCTCGGGGCCGCTGTCGCCAGGCTGGCTCCGATGGCCGGCGGATGCTCCGGCGGCGAGTGACCTCCCTGCAAGAGGAAGCGTGACCTGTTCGTTACAAATGCATCCGTCCGCTCGGCGGCTCGCACTCGGAGTTCAATCGCCTTCTTCTCGCGGCTGGCCCATGACGCGGGGCGCAATCCATTGCAGCCCCAATTCTTTCCCCATCCTGTGAGTGACACGTCCATCGGATGGATTAGACAGGTGCCATGAGCACGCCCGTCCCCGAGTTGGAGCTCCTCCCCTCGCACGTCATCGCCGCTCGCCGCGGCATCTCGCCGTTCATCCGCCACACCCCGCTCGAACCCAACTCCACCCTCTCGAAGCTCGCGGGCGCCCCCGTGCTGCTCAAGCTGGAGAACCTCCAGGTCACCGGCAGCTTCAAGCCGCGCGGCTCGCTCCACAAGGTGCTCTCCGAGCGCGCCTCCCGGCCCGACACCGAGTTCATCGCCCCTACCGCTGGCGGTCATGGCATCGGGCTCGCCTACGCCGCCGCCACGCTCGGCGTGAAGGCCCATATCTACCTGCCTCGCTCGGCGGACCCCGACAAGCTGCGCATGATTCAGGAGTACGGTGCGCACCTCGAGTACTTCGACAGCGTGCCCCAGGCCCGTGAGGCCGCTCTCCGCGTCGCCTCCGAGAAGGGCTACACCTTCCTCTCCGCCTACAACGACCGTCACATGATGGAGGGCGGCGGCACCGTGGCGCTCGAAATCCTCGAAGACTGCCCCCACGTGGACACCGTCCTCGTCGGCGTGGGCGGCGGCGGGCTGCTCGCCGGCATGAGCGTTGTCTTCAAGGCCGTGAACCCGCGCATCCGCCTCATCGGCGTCCAGCCCGAGTCCTCCGCCGTGCTCGCACACTGGCACCGCGAGGGCCAGCCCGTGGACGTGAAGGACGTGCGGCCCTCCATCGCAGAGGGCATCGGCGCCCAGGTGGAGCGAGAGCTGCTCCCCTGGCCCTACCTCCAGCGCCACGTGGATGAGTTCGTGCTCGTCTCCGATGACGAGCTGCGCGAGGCGCTGCGCTGGTGCGTGGCCGACACGAAGTACATCCTCGAGCCCTCGGCCGCGGCGGGACTCGCCGCCCTGCGCAAGCTGTTGCCTCGCTCGCTCGGGACCACGGTGGTGGTGCTCACCGGGCGCAACGTCTCGTGGCGCCGCTTCGAGGAGCTGGTGCGGCCGTAGTGACTACGGCTGGGGCGGCTGCGGCTGCGGCTCCGCCTGGGGCGACGGTTGCGGTTGCGGCTGCGCCCGGCGGTACTCCTCGTAGCCCTTGGAGTAGGTGCCGCCGAAGAGCTTGTCCAGGTAGGAGAAGAAGCCGGCGTAGTTGCCGAAGAAACGCCGGTGGTGGAAGTCGTGGTAGACGGGCCCCTTGTAGAAGGGGACGAGCAGCGCCGGGTTCCACGGCACGTCGTAGCCCGAGTGCCCATCCGCCGCCTCGAGCTGCCGGAACACAATCCACGCCCACAGCGTCACCACATGCGCCCCCACCAGCGCGGGCCCCGTCATCACCAGCGCCGAGGTCAGCATGAACTCGACCGCGTGCATGTAATTGCCGGTGAGCGCGAAGGGCGTGGTGATGCGGTGGTGCACCGAGTGGATGTGTTTGTAGAGCCAGCGCGTGTGCAGCGTCCGATGCATCCAGTAATAGAGGAAGTCGTCCAGGACGATGAAGAAGGCAATCTGCCCGACGATGACGTACCAGGGCGGCAGCTCGCCAAAGTGGATGCCCGACATGCGGAGCAGCGGCCACGAGACCAGCACACTCATGAAGGACAACAGGTTGTTGAAGGCGAACCTTTGCAGCGAGGGCATAAACCAACGCTGCACAGGAAAATCCCTGCCCTGTACGCGGTACTTCTTCAGAGACTCGGGGTTCTTGTAGGCCACCCACGTCCAAGGTAGGGCAAACGCCAGGAACGCGGTGATGCTCAACAACGTGGAGCAGACGGCGATAAGGAAGAAACGCTCTTCCTGATACATCGCCAGGATTGTCTCGAGCGTGGTGTTTGAGCCGTCCATGCCGCCCTCCCGCGGTGACGCACACGGGAAGCGGGCGAGTTAGACATGCCGTGAAGCCTCCCTGTCGAAGGCCCCAGCTTAGCGGGTGAACGGACGGTCGGCGAGACGCTGACTCCACCTCCCCTCAAAAAAAGACTCAACCCGCCGCGGCACGCAGGGAGAAGCTCACCGGGATGACAAACTCGGCCGACTCCCGGGCAAGCGCCGAGGGCAGTGGGGAGAAGGGAGCGGCGGCCTCCACCATGCGCAGGGCCTCGGCATCCAGCACCCGGAAGCGAGAGGAGTCCTCCAGTCGAGGAGGCGCCGCCAGCGAGCCATCCCGGTTGATGCGGACGCGGACCCGCGCGGTGCCCTCCATCCCCAGTCGCACCGCCTGCGCCGGGTAGCGCCGCTGCCGGGTGACGTGGCGCGAGAGCCGCTCTCGGTAGGCCAGCAACTCCGAGTCCACCCCCACCCCCGACACGCCGCCTCCCGAGGAGGGGCCTCCTCCTGGGATAGTCCCTCCTGGAGCTACCTCGGAGGTCTCCACCGAGCCACTCCCCGGCGAGCCCTCCTCAGCGCCAACCGGGGCCGCCAGGACCGGAGCCTGAGAAGGCTCTCCAGCGGACGCAGGTCCCGGCGCCTCCGGTGTCGAAGGCGCGGGAGCCTCCACCCGGGCCTCCGACGGCGGTGGAGGCCCTGCCCTCTCTGAACGGGAGGTCGTCGCCTCCGTGCCCTTCCCGGGTGCCTTGCCCACCCGGCGCGACACACGCTCGGGCGGACGGGCTGGCGCGAGCACCTCCGGGGAGGTCTGCCCCGTCCCCTCGGCCCCGGCACTCCGCGCCGCCTCGCGCCAGACGAGCTCCACCTCGAGCGGCCCCGCCGGCCGGGAGCGCTTCGGCTCCGGCTCCGACGCACCGCGCCACAGGGCTCCCATGCCCAGCACGTGCAACACCAGTGAGGCCCCAAGGGCCAGGGAGACGCGCGACAGAGAGCCTCCGGGTCCCGCCCCTCGCGAGGCGACCCGCTGCGTGGCTCTGTCCCTGGCTCCCGGCGTCATCTCCCCGCAGCCTGTATGTCATGGCGCTCCGCCCATCAACCACCCCCGGAAGGCAGGTGAGCAGGCGAGCGTCAGAGGTACTTGCCGAAGAGCACCGTCACTCGCTCCGACAGCCGCTTGAAGAGGCCGCGCCGGCGCCATGAGTCCCAGCGGATCTCCACCGAGTGGCGCATGTCCTCCTCGAAGGCCACGGCGAGCTGCGAGGCCAGCGTCGCATCGTCCACCACCAGCGAGCCCTCCTCGGCGCTGAACGCCAGCGGATCCAGGTTCGTCGAGCCCACCATCGACAGCCGGTCATCCACCAGCAGCGTCTTGGAGTGCATCATGGATATCTCGTACTCCCAGATGCGCACCCCGTTCTCCAGCAGCCGCGCGTAGGTGGCCCGCTGGCCCTCGTGCACCGGGGGGATGTCGTGGTGTCGCCCGGGCGTGAGCACCCGCACGTCCACGCCGGCCTTCGCCTTGGCGATGAGCATGTCTTGGATAGGGCCGGTGGGGATGAAGTACGAGTTGGAGATCCACAGCCTCTTCTTCGCCGAGGCAATCGCGAGCAGCGTCATCCGCTCGGCATTGGTGAGCACGGGCGCGCCGGTGTGGGTGACGAAGCCCGCGCGGGCCTCGCCCGAGGGTGGGATGGGGTCCGGGAAGGCCTCGTCCGGGAGCATGCCGCCTCCAGCCTCCTGCCAGTTCTGCGCGAAGGCGAGCTGGATGCCGCGCACCGCCGGCCCTTGCACCCAGATGTTGGCGTCGCGCCACTCGCCCGGCTTCTTCCCGTTGCCCTCCCAGCTCTTCCAGATGCCCCAGCCCCCGGTGAGCCCGGACACGCCATCGCGCACGGCGAGCTTGCGGTGCAGCCGCGACTGGAGGCGCTTGAGGTTGAAGGAGGCGATGGTGCCCCGCAGCGGGCGGAACACGCGCACCTCGCAGCCGGCCGCCACGAGCTCGGGCCCCACATCCGCCTGAAAGCGCATGCTGCCCAGCGGGTCTACCAAGATGCGGCAGGCCACTCCGGGATGGCGCTCGCGCAGGGCCTTGATGAGCCGATCCGACGGGTCTCCCGCACGCCAGATGTAGACGAGGATGTGGATGCTGGAGCGAGCGGCGCGGATCTCCTGCTCGAGGATGTCGAAGACGTGGCCGTTGTGGACGAGCTGCACCTGGTTTCCCGGCTCCAGCTCCACGCCCACCGTTTGATACCAGGCGAGCGACAAGCCCTCGTGTGTCTCCGGCACGTCGTCGCGGATACGCAGCGCGAGCCGATGGTTCGGCAGGGGACAGCCCGCCAGCACAAGGGCGAGCACCAGCAGCGGCCAACAGTTCCTCACGCGCGCAAAGCTAGTCACGCTCCCGAAGACTGCCTTCCGGCACGCGCGCGCCGTCCACCTGTCGACAGGGAGGACCGCTCACTGTCCGCTGGGACAGGGCCGTTGGGGTGCACGGGTGGACGAAATGGGGGGGAGTCCCCATCCCTCCGCGACACACGGGTCTGTTCTCAAAACACCATGCGCTTGCCTGTTCGCCTACCCTTCTGTCTGCTCTCCCTCGTGCTCCTGGGAGCCCTGCTCGCGTCGCCACCAGCGTCCGGCCGGCCTCTCACGGACTCACACGAGGGGCTCCTGGCGGCGCGGGCCCGGGGAGTCCCCGTGGCGCTCTCCCTGCTCCCGGACCAGGGCGTCGAGTCCACTCCCCTCCCGGTCGTGGAGTCCGAATCACCCGCCGATGCTCCGCGACGCGAGCCACCCCAGAAGCACGCAAGCGCGCTGCCTCCGCGCCTGGAGAAGGATGCGCCTGTTACCGCCGGAGCCTGGGTGGCTTACGGCACGTTCGCGCTGGTACCGCTCGGGGGGGTGTATGGGGCGAGCCGCCTGGAGGGAGAACGGCTCTGGGTGACGGCGGCGGAGACAGCGGCCGGGGGCCTCACGGGCTCATTGGTCGGAGGGCTGCTGTTCCTGCAGCCGGCGGAGGCGGGCGGACGCTGGTCCGAGCTGGATGTGGCGGCCTTCGGCACGGGCCTGGTGCTGACCCCTCCCCTCGCGGCGCTGGGCACCTGGGGACTCGGCGAGCTGGCCTTCGGCGGCAGTCGGGACCGGGGACAGGCCTTCCTGGGCGCCTTGGGCGGGGCGGCCGCGGGCACGCTGCTCGGTGTGATTGCGCACGGGGTCCTCGAAGAAGTTGTGGGTAACCGCAGCACGCTCAGCTGGTTTCGGAAGACGATTGCCCTGGGCTTTGTCGGCTCGGGTGCCACCGTGGGCTACCAGTGGGCGGGCGGCGGCCCGCGCGGTCGCTCGCGTTGAAGCGCCTGGATGCGCGCCTCCACTGGTAGGCTCGCGCGCCATGAACCGACTGCTCCTGCTCGTCTCTACCAGCCTGCTCCTCCTCACGTCCGCGTGCGGCACGGACACGGGAGACCCCACGAAGGTGAAGTACGCGGCCTCGCTGGGCGTGGACCTCAACGCCATGAACCGCAGCACCTCCGGCCTCTACACCCAGGACCTGGTGGTGGGCACCGGCACCGAGGCCACGAATGGCCGCATCGTCTATGTGCACTACACCGGCTGGCTCCCGGATGGGTCCAGGTTCGACACCAGCCGTGACACCCCCGACAAGCCCATCGACTTCACGCTCGGCAAGGGCACGGTCATCGATGGCTGGGAGGAGGGCGTCGTCGGCATGAAGGTGGGAGGCCAGCGCCGGCTCGTCATCCCGTCCGAGCTCGGTTACGGCGAGGCGGGCTACCCCGGCGTCATTCCCGGGAACTCGGTGCTCGTCTTCGACGTGGAGCTGGTCAGCGTCCGCTGAGGCCCGACACCGCCATGACCGACTTCATCGAAGTCCACGACGGCGTCCTGTCGCCCGCGCTGTGCCAGGAAATCATCCAGCTCTTCGAGAAGAGCCCCCACAAGCACCGGGGCCAGACCGGAGGCGGCGTCGACCTGGCCAAGAAGGACAGCTACGACCTGCTGCTCAACACCCACCCCGAGTACCAGGACCTGCTGCGCCGCCTGCTGGACCACGCCTTCCCGCCGCTGCGGAGCTACCTGCGCAAGTACCTGTACTCGCTGATTGGCGCCGTCTCGCTCGCGATGAAGCACCCCACGACGGGCCAGGTGGTGACACTCACGCGGGAGAACTTCGCTGAAATCGGGGACCCGAACCTCGACCAGCTCATCGGCATGCTCTACCGCTACGGCAACCTCCAGGTGCAGAAATACCTGAAGGGCTCCGGCGGCTATCCGCACTGGCACTCCGAGGTGTTTCCGAAGGACGCCAGCTGCGAGCCGCTGCACCGGGTGCTCGCGTTCCAGTTCTACCTGAACGACGTGAGCGAGGGCGGCGAGACCGAGTTCTTCTACCAGGAGAAGAAGGTCGAATCGAAGGCCGGCCGCATGCTCATCTTCCCCTCGGGCTTCACCCACACCCACCGAGGCAACGTTCCGCGCTCGGGTGACAAGTACATCATCACCTCGTGGGTGATGTTCCACCGCGCCGAGACGATGTACGGCGGACGCCCTGGCCCGTGAGGCCCGGGCGCGCTGGCGGGCGGCTCAGGGCTTGGGCTTCCAGGAGGCGCGAAACGTCACGCCCTTCGGGTCGGTCTGGAGGAGCTCCACCTGGGGCTCCTCCGCGCCGCCAGCGCGCATGCCCGCGAGCACCAAGCCCGCGGTGAAGTGGCGCAGCACATCGTCCGTCTCGTTGAACCACAGGTCCATCGCCGTGGGCGAGACGTCCGTGGCGCGCACCTCCGAGTAGTTGTTGCCCGTCCGGAAGTTCTTCTGGGCGCGCTGCAGCATCCGCCGTGGTCCGAGGATGCGCAGCATGGAGAACATGGCGCCGCCGATCATCGAGTCCTGGTAGCCATCAATCATCCGCTCGCCCAGCATGCGCCAGGCCACCTCGCGGCGCTCATGCGGGAAGGCAAACGGGGCGCTGAACTCAATGCAGCGCGCCCACGTGTGCACCGGATAGGCGGGCAGCAGCGGCTTACTCAGGTCCACCCCCACCGTGAGCAGCTTCGCCTTCAGCTCGGCGGGGACCCCCGCCGGAAACGCGCGCGACAGCAGCCCCTGGAGCGAGTGATTGAAAATCAGCGGTGTGTCCGACATGCAGCGTCACCCTAGCGCGATGACCTGGGGAGTGGGAGGGAATCGTGGGCTCACGGCTCCCCCCCAGCCGAGACAGACGGCGCCTCCTCCTGGGAGGGCTCCGGATGCGGCTCCGGAGACGGGCCCCGGGCGCCCGAAGGCGCGTCCCACAGCGGCGGCGGCTCCGCCTCCAGGAACGCCGAGAGGTCCGCCAGCGCCTGGTCCGCCAGCGGGTGGCGGTTGGTGACATAGCAGCGGGCGCGCGCTTCCAGGAAGGACCGGTTCCAGTTGGGGTGGGGCTCGTAGGGCGCGAACGCCTCGGCGCACAGCCGAGGGGAGTCGAGCCGCTCGGCGAGTTGCAACCGGATGTCCATGCGCCGGCTATCCCCCGCCCGGTTGGAGAAGGGCCTGGCCAGCGCGGCGTAGAGGCGCTGCCCCAGCGCCGCGTCCTGACGGGCGATCTCCAAGCTCATCTGCATCGCGCTCTCGAGCAGCGGCTGGTGGGTCCACGGCGTGGTGTGGAGGCGGGCAAAGGCCCGCTCGAGCACCTCCGTCGCCTCGGCATACTTCGCCTGCTTCAACCGCAAACGCGCCAGCAGGGCCTCGGCATCGAAGGGCGACGTATCCCGGAGCTGCTCGATGAAGGGCCTGGCCGCCTCGTCACCCGTCTCCGCCAGCGCATGCGCCACCATGCGCGACTCGAGCAGGCCCCGGGGCTGCCATCCCCCCTCGCGCCACACACGCGCGGCGTCCTCAACGTTCCGGGAGTAGGCCTTCGCGAAGGCGGCTCGCTGCCGCAGGGAGAGCTCGGCCTCCCGGCTGTCCGGGCGACGGAAGGTGGGCTGGAGCGAGAGCGCCCGCAGCTGCTCCACCCGCCACCAGTCCGCCTCGCCGCGCTCCACCTCTGGGCGGTCCGCCTTCAGGTCCACTCCGGCGCGCTGCATCTCGGCGAGGGAGAAGCCCCTCTTCGTGCGCCCCACGCTGCGGGCGAAGGCGAACTCCAGATAGGACAGGTCATCCGTATTGACGAGCTCCTCCTGACCCTCGGCCAACGCCTTGCCCAAGACGGGGCCACCCACGTAGTGCGTGAGGACTCCTTCCAGCTCGCTCGTTGACCAGGCGGCAGCCAGGGCTCTCCGGTAGGGCTCCTGCGCCACCCGTGCCCGCATCCGCTCCAGGTCGTGCCGCAGCGGTGCCTCGGTCGCCACGAGGATGTAGTCCCCGCCCTGCGTCCGCCACGTCTCCACCGCGCCGAACTCGGTGGCCAGCGTGGCATAGACGCTGCGCACCGTGCGCGCGTCCACCTCGTACGTCTGCAGCCACTGGAGGAAGACCCCCCCGGGCGCCAGGCGCTGCTTCACCGCGTGGTAGAACTCGCGGGAGAAGAGGCTGGAGATGCCGGCCCGATAGGGATTGGAGGGCTCGGAGAAGATGATGTCGTAGGAGGCCTTGGAGGCGAGCAGCACCTCGCGAGCATCATCGAGGTGGACGTGCACCTTCGGGTTGTCGAGCACCCGCTCATTGACGTCCGCGCACTGACGCGCCACCTCCAGGATGGCGGGCTCGATTTCCACCACGTCCACCCGCTCCATCTCCGGCACGGCCGCGAGCCACCCAGCGGTGCTGCCCGTGCCCAGACCGATGACGAGCGAGCTGTGCGGCCGCGGGTGCACGAGCGCACCGATGAGCCCGCCCATGATTTGCGTGCCCGCATCCGCCAGGCTGTTGCCGTCCGACTTGCCGTTGACGAAGAACGACAGGCCATGGCCGCCGATGAGCCCCACGGAGCTCTCCACGCCGTCCACCTCCCACAGCAGCCAGCGTCGTGCGTCGAGGAACCAGTCACGCATGTCATTGGTGCTGGAGGGGGCCTGGCTGCGTCCGGCGCCGATGGGGTTGTGGCGCCAGGCGGCCGTGGGCCCCACCGCCCCGAGCAGCAGGACGGCCACCACGGCCGCGCTCACGGGAGCCAGCATCCCGCCCAGGGAGGGACGCGCCAGGCGTGCCGACAGCAGCAGCGTGACCACGCCCAACCCCACCAACACCGCGCCGACCAGTCGCCACACGCCGGGCGCGGTGAGCAGCGGCAACAGCCCGAAGCCTCCCGCCAGAGAGCCCACGATGGAGCCCACCGTGTTCCACGCGTACGCCTGGCCCACCTGGCGGCCCACGTCCTGGCCCCCACGCCCGAGCAGCGCCAGCAACAGGGGGAACTGCACGCCGGAGACGAACGCGGCCGGCAGCACCACCAGTGCGGCGATGAGCGACCAGCTCAGCACCATGCCCCCGAAGCCGAAGACGGACAGGGGCCGCGCCAGCAGCGTCAGCAACGCCACCTTGTCCCCCAGCGCCAGGGGCACGGCGAGCAGCAGCGCCTCCAGGAGGCACGTGAGCGCGAAGCCGCGCAGGGTGGCCGGACGCTTCTCGCCCCACGCCGCGTAGGCCGCGCCGCCCAGGCCAATGCCCGCCAGCGCCACCATCAGGATGAGGCCAAAAGTGAAGGTGGAGCCGCCCAGCAGGGGCCCCAACATCCGGTACCACACCATCTCCATGAGGAAGAAGGCGAAGCCCACCAGCGCCGCGGCACCCAGCACGAAGCCGCGCGGAGGCAGTGCGGCCGGTGCGGACACCGTCTCGGGCGCGGGCGTGGCCCCGGTCTCGGAAGCCGGAGCGGCGGAGCCCTCCTGCTCGGGGAGCCCGCGCGCCACCGTGCGCGCCACCAGGGCCACCAGGATGTTGACGAGGCACGCCAGCCACAGCGTGGTGCGGGTACCGAACACCTCGAAGAGGAAGAAGGTGGAGGCAGTCGCGCCCGCCACCGCGCCCAGCGTGTTGACGCCATAGAGGACCGCGAGCGCCCGGCGCCTCACGTCCTCGGGCGTCTCCGCCGCGCGCGCCGCCGCCGGCAGGGTGCCGCCCATGAGCAGCGTGGGCACCGCCAGCACCAGCGCGGAGAGCACCAGCCGCACCGCGGAGCCCAACCCCAGCCCCAGCGCCACCGTGCCGCCCAGGGCCACATAGAGGGTGCGCGCCAGCCACACCAGCAGCGGCGTCACGGCCGCGCTCACCGACACCAGCAACTCCAGGTTCGCGTAAAAAGCCAGCGGGCGCCGATCCCGGTCCACGCGCGAGCCCAGCAGCGCCCCGCCCAGCCCCAGCCCTCCCATGAAGATGGCCAGCACCGCCGCCGAGGCCGCCGTCGAGGCCCCGAAGATGAGCCGCAGCTCGCGTTGCCACGCCGTCTGGTACACCAACGCGCAGAACCCCGACCCGAACAGCAGGGGGGCGATTCTCCAGACGCGAGCGTTCATCGACACCTCGGTGGGTTGCGCGACAAGGGCGCGGATTGAAGCAGCGCCCCTCTCGGAGAGCCAGTTCCACCGCCGAGAGCGTTCCTAGACCAGGCGGGCCGACGGGCACTCTCCAGCCCCAACCCCCCCGCGCCACGAATCCGTCACGCTCTTCTTGACACGATGCGCTGGCACACAGCGTCGTGGGCTGAATGCATGGGAGACCCGAGCCTCCCCTTATGCCTGCCTGGTAGGGGGCCTTGTTGGGGCGAGGGGCAAGCCGTTAAGGGAGCGCCCCCCCAAACAAAGACGAAGCTTTCCCCCATGAAACAGTACGAGAAGAAGTTCGACGCGAACGGCCGCCCCTTCCTGGAGACGCACCTCACGGGGCTGGTGCTCACCCGCCTGCCCCTGCTCAACAAGGGCACCTCCTTCACGCTGGAGGAGCGGCGCGAGTTCGGGCTGATGGGCCTGCTGCCCCCGCACGTGTCCTCGCTGGATGAGCAAATCGAGCGCTCCTACGCCAACTTCCGCTCCTTCCGCTCGGACCTGGAGAAGCACGTCTTCCTGCGTGCCCTGCAGGACCGCAGCGAGGTGCTCTTCTACGCGCTGCTCAATCGGCACATCGAGGAGATGATGCCCATCATCTACACGCCCACGGTGGCGCAGGCGGTGGAGCAGTTCAGCCGCATCTACCGCTATCCGCGTGGGTTGGTGGTGAGCCCGGAGAACATCGGCGACATCGACGCGATGCTGGAGAACACGCCCTTCCCGGACGTGCAGCTGATTGTGGCCACGGACAACGAGGGGATTCTGGGCATCGGCGACCAGGGCTTTGGCGGCCTGGCCATCTGCATTGGCAAGCTGTCGCTGTACACGGCCGCTGCGGGCATCGACCCGGCGGTGACGCTGCCGGTGGAGCTGGACGTGGGCACCAACCGCAAGGAGCTGCTCGATGATCCGCTCTACCTGGGCGTGAAGCGCCCGCGCATGGAGGGCAAGGAGTACGACGACTTCATCCACACCTTCGTGACGGCGCTCAAGAAGCGCTTCCCCAACGTGCTGGTGCAGTGGGAGGACTTCAGCAAGCAGAAGGCCTTCGACGTGCTGGACCGGTACCGGGACGTGCTGCCCTCGCTCAATGACGACGTGCAGGGCACGGGCGCGGTGGTGCTGGCGGGCCTGCTGTCGGCCACGCGACGCAGCCAGACGACGCTCGGGCAGCAGGTGTACGTGGTGCACGGCGCGGGCGCGGGCGGCGTGGGCGTGGCGCGGCAGATCGTCCGCGGCATGGAGCGCGAGGGCCTGAGCACGAAGGAGGCGCGCGAGCGCATCTTCCTCATCGACTCCAAGGGCCTCATCCTCAAGGACCGCAAGGGACTGGAGCCGTACAAGCTGGAGTTCGCGCACGAGCCGTCGCGCGTGGCGGGCTGGAAGCTCCAGGGCGCGATTCCGAGCCTGCTGGAGACGGCGCGGGAGGCGAAGGTGACGGTGCTGCTGGGCCTGAGCGGCCAGCGCGCGGCGTTCGGCGAGGACGTGGTGAAGGCGGTGGCGGCCAACACGCCGTACCCGGTGGTGTTCGCGCTGAGCAACCCCACGGCTAACAGCGAGGCGGTGCCGGAGGACATCTACCGGTGGACGCAAGGCAAGGCGCTGGTGGCCACGGGCAGCCCCTTCCCGGACGTGGAGTGGGACGGGGCGCCGCACCCGGTGGGCCAGGGAAACAACGCCTTCATCTTCCCGGGCCTCGGGCTGGGTGTGCTGCTGACGCGGGCCAGGCGGGTGACGGACGGCATGCTGACGGCGGCGTCGCTCGCGCTGGCGGACTACACGGACGGCGCACGGCTGGCGCAGGGCGCGCTCTACCCGCGCATGGACCGGCTGCGCGCGGCGAGCCGGCAGGTGGCCATCGCGGTGATGCGCCAGGCGGTGAAGGAAGAAGTGGCCACACGCACGCTGCCCGAGGACCTCGAGGGCCTGCTCGAGGCCGAGATGTGGCGACCCGAGTTCCTCCCCCTGCGGCGCGTGCCGGGGAAGTAAAGCACCGGCTCGACCCGAGAAGCTCCGCGCTCCAGCCGCGCGTCAGTGGCTGGAGCCAGACCCGCAGGGCAGGCATACGGTGAAGGTGGTGCCCGCCTCGCCGGTGCCCACCTCCACCCGCCCTCCGTGCCCCTCCACCACCTGGCGCACGATGTAGAGCCCCAGCCCCAGGCTCCCTGCCGGCCGGAACTTCGACATCCCCCGGCGGAACGGCTCGAAGAGCACCGGCAGCAGCTCCTCTGGGATGGGCGCGCCCTCGTTGAACACCGACAACTCCACCTCTCCCTCCCGCGCGAGCACCCTCACGCGCACCGCCGTCCTCTCCCGTGCGTGCCTCAGCGCATTGGACAGCAGGTTGGAGAGCACCTGCCTCATGCGCGGCCCATCCCACAGCCCCTCGCACGAGCCATCGCCCTCCAGCCGGATGTCGCTGCTCGGGTGCGTCACGGAGAACTCGTCGATGACCTCGTGGCACAGCCGCACCAGGTCATTCGCCGTGCGCTCCAGGGGGATACCTCCGCCCAGCCGCCCCCGGGTGAAGTCGAGCAGGTCCGAAATCATCCTCCCCATGTTGTCCGCGCTGTTCGCGATGCGCCCCGTCATGCGCATCAACGCTTCCGGCGAGGGCCGCTCCATGCGCTGCAGCGTGCGCGCCCCCAGGGAGATGGCCTGCAAGGGATTGCGCAGGTCATGGCTCACCATCCCGAGGAACTGCTGCTCCAGCTCCGCCCGCTGCCGTGCCTCCTCATAGAGCCGCGCCCGTTCCAGGGCCTGGGCTCCCAGTTGGCAGAGCGACTCCAGATTCGCCCTCTCTTGGGGGCTGATGCGGCGCTGCGAGAGAAAGCTCAACCCCAGGACGCCCACCACCCGCTCGCCGTCCTTCAACGGCATGACCCCCCAAGAGCGGCGCGGACTCTCACTCAACCGCCGGGCAACGTCGGGAAAGCCTCGATCGAGGGACTCACGCGATTCGATCCACACCGAGCGTCCCGTGCGCACCGACTCCGCGAGGGGCGTGGGGTCCGTGATGGACATGACCTGGTACGCGCGAAGCAATTCCTCCGGGTAGCCCACGGCCCCGAGGATGAGCAGCTTCCTGCCCACCACCACGCAGACGGAGCCCGCCTCGGCATCCAACGACTTCAGGCCGTGCTCCACCAGCGCATCGGCCACCTGCTTCTGGGTCAGCGCGTGCGCGAAGGCAGCCGTGGTGGCCTGGAGGGCCGCGGCATGCTGCTCGGCCAGCTTGCGCTCGGTGATGTCCAGTACGGTGCCCAGAATGTGGACCCGGCCATCCGCGCGCACATGCACCCGGCCCCGCGAGGCCACCCACCGCAGCACGCCGTCCTGGAGCCCCACCGCCCGGTACTCGGCCTCATAGAGGCCGCCATCCTGGCCGGCGAACGCGCGACCGGAGCTTTCCGCCACCCACGCACGGTCGTCAGGGTGCACGCTCTCCATCCACATGTCGAAGGTCGCTCGCGCATCGGGCGGCAGCCCGAACAACTCCCGGGTGCGCGCGTCCCACTCCAGCTCCTGCACCCCTGGCGTGTAGCTCCAGACCCCGAGCGCGGCGGACTCCATCGCCAGGCGCAACCGCTCCTCGCTTCCCCGCAGCGACTCCTGGGTGGCCATCTGCTCGGTGATGTCCTCCACCGTCAGCACGCCGGCGACGATGGCGCCCTCCGCGTCGCGCACGGGCGCGGCACACGCCCGGGTGAGCCGGGTCGAGCCATCCTCGTGGCGGATGACGAACTCCTCCGACACCGTCTCGCCTCCGCGCAGCGAGCGCACCAGCGGCAACTCCTCCAACTGATAGGGCCGCCCATCCAGGTGCAGGACGCGCTGCGCGCGGTACTCCGCCGACATCTGATGCACGGGCGACCCCACCAGGGAGACCAGCCGCTCATTGCTCAGCAACGTCTGGCCCGAGGGCGCCTCGGCGATGAGGACACCCGTGGGCATCTGCTGCAACACGGCGTTGAGCAACCGCTCCTTGGATTCCAGCTCGGCCATGAGCTGCTTCAACTGGCGCTCGACCTGCCGACGCGCGGTGATGTCCACCACCACCGTCACGCCCCGGCGCGACTCGCTCTCGAACAGCGCGGAGCCGCGAATCACATCCACCCGCGTACCGTCCTTGCGCAGGTACTGCTTCTCCATCAGCTCGGACACGCCCGTCTCGAGCAGGGCCTGGACGTTGCGGTGATCCTGCTCGTGCCAATCGGAGGGCGTCAGCTTCCGCCAGTTGAGCAGGCCCTGCTCCAGCTCCTCGCGCGTGGCGCCCACCATCTCCAGGAAGGTGTCGTTGGCATCGAGGATGGTGCCATCCAGGTCCCAGTAGAAGGTGCCCACCACGCCGGACTCGGTGAGCCGCCGCGCGCGCGCTTGGGACCTCTCCAACTCGCGCTGGAGCCGCTGCTGCTCCGCCAGCGCCGTCTCGTGCTCACGCTGGCGGGCCAGCTCGCCCCGGCGCATGCGCACCAGGGCCCACGTCTGCGCCACCAGGTGCTTGGGTTCGATGGGTTGGGGAATGTAACCGTCCGCCCCATCATCGAAGAGCCGCGCCTCCAGCTCCTCGTCCCGCAGCAACGAGGAGACGTAGAGCACGGGGATGGCGGAGGTGGTGGGATTCTCCTTGATGCGTCGGCAGACGTCGAAGCCGCTGATGTCCGGCAGGCGCACGTCCAGCACCACCACGTCTGGCCCAAGCGCCACCGCCGTCAGGGCCTCCTGACCACTGGCCGCCTCCAGCACTTCCATCCCCGCCCGGCGCAGCGTCTTGACGACGAAGTACCGCTTGGCTTCCGTGTCATCCACCACCAGCACCCGTCCTTCGATCCGGGGGGTGGAGACCGGCTCCTCACGCGACACCCGCTGCGGAGAAAGCTCGGAGTTGCTGCTGCTCGACAAGATGAGGACTCCTCTTCGCCTGGGGGCAGGCGTGTACCCAAAAGTTCTGCCACGGACCGCCTCGGCGAGTCCTAACAGCCCGATCAGGGCTGTCCACCACCTTACGCGGCTGAGCCAGCCTCCTGCACCAGGAAGCGAGCAGGCAGCTAACAGCCCTTCGGGAGCCACACGGTGAAGGTGGTGCCCGCCTCGCCGGTGCCCACCTCCATCCTCCCCCCGTGCCCTTCCACCACCTGGCGCACGATGTAGAGCCCCAGCCCCAGGCTGCCCGACGGCCGGAACTTCGCCATCCCCCGGCGGAACGGCTCGAAGAGCACCGGCAGCAGCTCCTCCGGAATGGGCGCGCCCTCGTTGAACACCGACAGCTCCACCTCGTCCGGCAACTCCCTCGCCCGCACACACACCGCCGTCCCCTCCCTCGCATGCCTGAGCGCGTTGGACAGCAGGTTGGAGAGCACCTGCCGCATGCGCGGGCCGTCCCACTGCCCCTCGCAATGGGAGTCTCCCTCCAGGCGGATGTCCCGGCCTGGGTGCGTCACCGAGAACTCGTCGAGGACCTCCCGGCACAGCCGCACCAGCTCGTTGCGCTCGCGGACCAGGGGAATGCCTCCGCCCAGCCGCCCTCGGGTGAAGTCGAGCAGGTCGGAGATCATCCTCCCCATGTTGTCCGCGCTGCTCGCGATGCGCCCCGCCGTACGCATCAGCACTTCCTGCGTGGGCTTCTCCATCCGCTGCAACGTGCGCGCGCCCAGGGAGATGGCCTGCAAGGGATTGCGCAGGTCATGGCTCACGACCCCGAGGAACTGCTGCTCCAGCTCCGCCCGCTGCCGTGCCTCCTCCTTCGCCCGGCGCTCCTCGTCGTAGAGCCAGGCGCGCGCCAGGGCCTGGGCACACAGCGCACAGAGCGACTCCAGGTGCGCCATGTCGTGCGCACTGAAGCGGCGCAGCGAGGAGAAGCTCAGCCCCAGCACGCCCACCACCCGCTCGCCATCTTTCAGCGGAATGCTCAGCCAGGTGCGGCTGCGGCTCCCCTGGATGGTCTTGAAGAACTCGGGCCACTCCCACTCCAGGGACTCGGAGGCCTGGAGCCAGAAGGTCCGCCCCTCGAGCGCCGCCAGGGAGGAGGGGGCGCGGATGCCGAGCGGGAAGTGGCCGTAGTTCTGGGGAATGTGGGGGGGGTAGCCGAAGTGGCTGATCATCCGCAGCTTCCCGTCTTCCACCTGGCTGACGGCGCCCGCGTAGGCATCCAGCGACTTCAGCCCATGCTCCACCAGGGCCTCGGCCACCTGCCGCGGGGTGAGCGCATTGGCGAAGGCGGCCGTGGTGGCCTGGAGAGCCACGGCGCGCTGCTCGTTCAACTTGCGCTCGGTGATGTCCAGCCAGATGCCTGAGAAGCTAAGCGCCCGCCCCTCCTCATCGAAGCGCACCCGGCCCCGCGCGGACACCCAGCGCAGCATTCCGTCCTGCAGTCCCACCACCCGGAACTCGGTCGCGAAGAAGCCCCCATTTCCGCCCGACAGCGAGCGATCAACCGCCGCCATCACCTGTTCGATATCCTCCGGGTGAACCCCCGTCTGCCACACCTCCGGGCGCACGGAGGCATCAGGCGGCAGACCAAACATCTCCTTGGCGCGCGCGTCCCAGCGCACCTCCCCCGTGGGGATTTCATAGATCCACGTGCCGAGCTCGGCGGCCTCGAGCGCCATCCGCAACCGCGACCGGCTGGACTCCAGCTCCGACATGAGATGCTTCAGCTGGCGCTCGGCCTCCCGGCGCTCGGTGAGGTCCACCACCATCGTCACGCCCCGGTTGGACTCGCCCTCGAGCGAGGCGACCCCCAACATCACATCCACCCGCGTGCCGTCCTTGCGCAGGTACTGCTTCTCGTACAGCACGCTGACGCCCTGGGCCTGGAGCTCCTCGAATGCCCGGACGTCCGCCGCTTCCCATTCGGGGGGCGTCATCTTCCGCCAGTCGAGCGGGCCCCGCGCCATGTCCTCGCGCGTGTAGCCCACCAGCGACAGGAAGGTGTCGTTGGCATCGAGGATGGTGCCATCCAGGTCCCAATAGACGATGCCCACCATGCCAGACTCGGTGAGCCGCCGCGCGCGCGTCTGGGACTTCTCCAGCTCGCGCTGAAGCCGCTGCCGCTCGGCCTCTGCCTCCTCGCGCTCGCGCTGACGGGCCAGCTCCGCGCGGCGCATGCGCACCAGGGCCCACGTCTGCGCCACCAGGTGCTTGGGCTCAATGGGCTGGGGGATGTAGCCGTCCGCCCCGTCCGCGAAGAGCCGCTCCTCCAGCTCCTCATCCCGGAGCAGGGCGGAGATGTAGAGCACGGGAATGGCGGCGGTGGCGGGATTCTGCTTGAGCCGGCGGCAGACATCGAAGCCGTTCATGTCCGACAGGCGCACATCCAGCACCACCACGTCCGGCTGCGAGGCCGCCACCGCGAGCGCCTCGCCTCCGCTGAACGCCTCCAACACCTCCATGCCGGCGAGGCGCAACGTCTGCGCGATGAGGTAGCGCTTGGCCTCCGTGTCATCGACGACCAGCACCCGCCCGTCCAAACGGGGGGCGGAGACCAGTTTCGCGGACGACCCCCGTCGCGAGGAGGAGGCGTGGCTGCTGCTCGACAAGACGGGGGCTCCTCATTGCCTGGGGGGAGGCAGGCATCTGCAGATGGATTTCTGCCATGACCCGCCCGGGCCAGTCCCGAACACACCGGCCTGGGAGGAAACAGGTGTCGACCACCTTACGCGTCCCACGGTCGGCCACTCCCCCTCCAGGAGAGGGAGCCCCCCACAGGGAACACGTCACCCCGAGTGACGGGAGGAGCCTCCAGGCGTGTCATCCCCCAGGCCGGGCAGCTCCAGCTGGGCCCGAGCACGAGGCGCACGCCGCCAGCCGGGACGTCCCGAGGGCCTGCGAGGAGGAGCCTCCGTGGGCAGCAACTCCGTAGCATCCTTCCAACCGGCTTGGACCAGCTCCTCAAAGGAGGGGCCGGTGGTGACGGCCTCGAGCCTGCGTGCCTGCCGATCCAACTCGCGCAGGGCCTGGAGCTTCTCGTCATTGCCGAGCCTCGCCGCGTCCACCGCCGCGCGCAGGACACGCAGGGTCTCGTCGTAGACGTCGAGCCGCACCGGGAAGGGCTGCCGGTCCTTGCCGCCCTGGGCGAAGGCGAAGCGCGCCGGATCCGTGAAGCGCGCGGGCGAGCCATGGAGCACCTCCGCGACGGTGGCCAGCGCCGCCACCGTGCGAGCGCCTACGCCGGAGGTGAGGAGCAGCTCGGAGAAGTCCTTGGGGCCCTGCTCGGCCGCGGCGGCGAGCGTGCCGTGGAGCCTGCGCAGCAACACATCACCGGGCGCCACCTCCTCGTGCACGGGCATCTGCAGGTGGGGTAGCGGCGGGGTGTAGGGCTCGGGGGCGGGCTGGGGACGCAGCTTGCGCAGCGCGCCCAGGACCACGTCCGGCCCCTGGGACACGAGCTCCACCTGCGCGGCCCGAGCCATCGCGGCGCGCTTGTCCGTGAGGTTGAGGATGACACCCTGGTTGGGCCCGTGGATGGCGGCGTGAGGCGAGTCCACGAAGCTGCCGAGCCCCTCGGACAACCAGTGGTAGCGCCGGGCCTGCCGGGCCTCGGGGTTCATCCCCTGCTGCACCACGGCCCACGCGTTGTCGTCCGAGAGGATGAGGCTGTGGGCGTACAGCTCGAAGCCGTCCTGGACGGCGGCGCTGTCCACCTTGGCGGCCAGGCGGCTGGCTCGGATGAGGGCGTCGGCGTCGATGCCCACCCGGTCACCGATGATGCGCAGCTCGTCGGGGGTGCGGCGCGCCTGCACGCCCTTGCCGCCCACCACGTACAACCCGAGCTGACGGCCACCCGGGGTGAGCCCGCGCTTGAGCGCGCCGAGCACCGTGGTGGTGACGCCCGAGGAGTGCCAGTCCATGCCCATGACAGCGCCGAGCGACTGGAACCAGAAGGGGTGCGCGAGCCGGCGCAGCACCTCGTGACGGCCGTAGTGGAGGACGAGCGCCTCCACCAGCACGCGGCTCATGCGCGCCATGCGCTCGGCGAGCCAGTCCGGCACGCGGCCAGAATGGAGGGGAAGGTCTGCACTGCCCGTACGGTCCATGGTGACTCCAGAGGTAACCTCCAGAAGTCAACCTCTGGACTCGGGTGCTTCTTCACGAGCGGGCCCCTGTCGGCTCGGGGCAGGCCGCAGGGCGAGCGGGCACACGGCTCGGATGACGGGAGGGACCATCTGGAGTAGAGACACCGACGCCATGCCGCTCGTCGTTCATCCGCACTTCCACCGTCGCCGCACTGGAGTCACGGCGCACACCGAGCTCATCGTCCCCGAGCTGGCGCGCCTCATGGAGACGAGGGCGCTGGGCAAGCACCTGGCAGCGGACGTGCCGAGGATTCCGTGGGGCGAGCTGTGGAGGCGCCTGCGCGAGGAGCCGGTGGTGTGGCACGCGCACCGAAACAACGAGCTGCTCTTCGGCTTCCTGTTGAGGCTGCTGGGGAGGCAGGTGCGGCTGGTGTACACGCGCCACGGCCCGTACCCGCCGAGCTGGTTCACCCGCTTCATCGCGCGCTACGCCGAGCAGCTCGTCACGCTCAACCCGCAGGGCGCCGAGTGGATGGGGATTCCCTCGCGAATCGTGACGCACGGGGTGAACCTGGAGCGCTTCGTGCCTCCGGCGGACCGAGCGGCGGCGTGGAGCGCGCTGGGGCTGGGTGGGCGCTATGGCGTGGGGGTGGTGGGTCGGGTGCGCCCCAACAAGGGCCAGGGTGACTTCGTGGAGGCCATCCGCCCGCTGCTCTCCGAGTTCCCCGAGTGGAAGTCCGTGCTGGTGGGGCTGGCGAAGGGCAAGGACGCGGCGTGGGCGGAGAAGCTGCGCGAGTCCACGGGCGGAGAGCTGGTGCTCGCGGGCGAGCACAAGAACGTGGTGCCCTGGTACCAGGGGATGAGCATCCTGGTGCACCCCTCGTACGGCGAGGCCTTCTCCATGGTGCTGGTGGAGGCGATGGCGTGCGGGTGCTGCCCGGTGGTGACGCGGCTGCCGCATGTGCCGGCGGTCATCGAGCACGGACGCACGGGCTTCATGTACGAGCCCGGAGACGTGGCCACGCTGCGAGAGCTGCTGCGGATGCTCTTCCGCGAGCCCGAGCGCGTGCGACAGGTGGGGCTCAACGCGGCCGAGGAGGCCCGCGCGCGCTTCGGCGTGGCGCACGAGGCGCGAGCGCTGGCCGGGGTGTACCAGGCAGCGCTCGGGGGCTGAGCCAAGCCCCGCGCCTACTTCTTCGAGCGCGACGCGCTGCTCGACTTGCGCGAACGCGACGCGCTGCTCGACTTGCGTGAACGCGACGCGCTGCTCGACTTGCGCCCGGTGCGGCCACTCGCCGAGGTACGGCCACGGGACTTGCTGCCCGCGCTGCTACGCGAGCTACGAGCCGGCTTCGCCCGGCGCGACGCGCTCTTCGACGCACTCTTCGTCGAGCGCTTCGAGGTGCTCTTCGACGAGCCCTTGGTCTCACCGGCCTTCCGGCGCTGCTTGTTCACGACACGGGCCGCGAGCTCCTCGGCGCGCCCCTCGCTCGCCCCACGCTTGCGCGCGGACTGTTTGATTTTCGCGTACTGGCGCTGGCGCTTCGGGTTCTTCACTCCACGCGGTGGCATTCGTTCCTCCTCCATGTGTCGGCTGGCTTGCGACAACATGATGGGGATGCCCGCTTCCCGACGCTGGGGGCGTGCGGAATTTTACGAGGCCGAGCGTTGAACATCGTGCGCTCGCAAAGCCCTTGCCTCGCGCCAATGTCAGGCGGCTGACTGCTCGGGCGTGCCGGAGCCCTCGGCGACGAGCAGCGTGATGAAGAAGCTCGTGCCCTTGCCCTTCTCACTCTCCACGCGGATGTCCCCACCGAGCGAGGTGATGATCTGATGGCACACCGACAGGCCCAGCCCCGTCCCCACGCCAATGGGCTTGGTGGTGAAGAACGGATCAAAGATGCGCCGCAGGTGCTCGGGGGAAATGCCAGAACCGGTGTCGCGCACCTCCACGGTGACCTTGCCGGGGGTGGAGACCCGGGCCAGTACGCGAATCTCGTTCTCTGCCGCTCGGCCCGGCTCAATCGCATGCGCCGCGTTGATGAACAGGTTGAGGAACACCTGCCCCAGGCGCGCCGCATTGGCCTTCACCAGAGGCACGCCAGAGCACTCCTCCACCAGGTTCGCGCGATCCCGAAGCTCATGCCGGGCCATCTTGGCCGAGCCCCGAACCACCGCCGCCAGGTCCACAGGGCCGAGCGCCACGTCATCCGGCCTCGACAGCGCCTTGAGGTCCTGCACGATGAGGCGCACGCGCTCGGCGCCCTCGCTGGCCTCGGAGAGCGCCGCCAGCATCTCCTGCCGGGCCTCCTCTGACGGAGGGCCATTCGCATCTCCCAGCTCCTGCTGGACGTAGCGCAGGTTGCTGAGGATGTAGGCGAGCGGGTTGTTGATTTCATGTCCCACGCCCGCGGCGAGCCTTCCCACGGACGCGAGCCGATCCGCGAAGAGCAGCTGCTCCTGCGCGGCCTGGAGCTGATAGAGGCTGTCCTTCAAACGGTCATTGGTCTCAGCGAGCTCGACGGTGCGCGCGAGCACCGTCTTCTCCAGCAAGGACTGGTAGCGGAGGGCCTCACGCTCGGCGGTCTCGGCCTCGGCCTTGATGAGCCGCTGCTTCTCCTCGAGCAGGTCGCGCAGCTCGCGGGCCATCCGGTCAAAGGCGTGCGCCAGCATGCTCAGCTCGTCGAGCCCCGTGGCGGAGGTGCGGATGTCGAAGTCGCCCCGCCCGATGCGCTCCGCCACGGAGGAGAGCTCCTTGAGCGAGCGTTGCATGGGCGTGACAATGGCGAAGGCGAGCACCAGCACGAGCATGAGGCACAGGAGGGGGAAGAACATCGCCAGCAGCTGGCCGAACCGCACGCTCTCGTCCCACCGGCTCCGCAGCGCCTGCAGCTCGCCATGCTCCGCCCGCTGGAGGTCCTCGATGAGTGGGCCCACGCTCTGCTCGAACCGTGTGTACAGCAACCACTCCACCGTGGAGCCCACCGACGTGCCCTCCGGGAGGGCGCGCACCCGGGACTCCGCCCACGTCGCCCAGGCCAGCAGGGCGTCGCTCAGCGCCTGGAATTCCATGCGCTCTTGCTCGACGGTCCGGTCCTCCTCCCACCGGTACTGCCGGGACGAGCTGTCCTCGAGCCGCACCATCTCCAGCTCCACTCGCTTCGCCAGCTCGCTCCGCACGAGCGAGGTGTCCGCTCGCGTCAACCGCGCCTGGGCCAGCTGGTTCAGGTAGGGCCAGGCGAGCGCGTGCAACCGGTTGTAGCTATCGAGCTGCTCCTGGAGGGTGGTCACCTGCTCGCGCATCAACTGGCTCTGGTGGGCGCCAGTGAAGAGATGGAGCCCCATGAGGCAGACGAGCACGACCGCCATCAATGCGAACAGAAACACCTTGGCGCGAATCGTCATGGCCCAGCCCTGGGTC
This sequence comes from Archangium minus, assembly GCF_044360475.1. Lineage (NCBI taxonomy): Bacteria > Pseudomonadati > Myxococcota > Myxococcia > Myxococcales > Archangiaceae > Archangium > Archangium minus. The sequence goes on along the minus strand of NZ_CP043494.1, from coordinate 312,155 downwards.
GACCCAACAACACCCGCGCATGCTCTCACGACCCCCGCCCCGGCGCGAGAGGCAGGGGACTTGCCGGGCCCGCGCCGCTTCGGCCTGCCTGGACAGGGGCCCTCAGGCTATCCTCCCACCCACATGCGGTGCGACCTTTGCTATCAGTCCGAGCCGACAACCTATGTCGAGCTCCATCACAACGTGGGGATGCTCCTCCTGCGCCGGGAGTACACGACCCAGGGAGAGCTGTGCCGCGGCTGCCTGGGCCGGGCCTTCTGGCACCACACCCTGCGGAACCTGACGCTCGGTTGGTGGGGGGCCATCTCCTTCTTCATGACGTGGTACTTCCTCGCCTCGAACCTCGTCTCGTACGTGCAGGCGCGTGGCGAGCTGGCGAAGGCCGCACCTCGACGGGCCGCGCCGAAGCCGGTGGCCTCGGGGGAGGAGGCCCAGCGCCTCCTCGAGCCGTTCGAGCACAACGTACGCATGCGGCTGCGCGACGGAGAGACGCCCGACTCAGTGGCCCAGGATCTCTCCCGCTACCACGGTGTCGAGCTCGTCTCCGCCCAGCGCTTCGTCGAGCAACTCCGCGAAGCCGCCTGAGCCCTCGGTCAAGGCGTTCGAGGCTTGGGCTCCCGGCGAGAGATCCGCCCCTGTAGGCGCTTGTAGATGTCGAGCACGAGCCGCAGCTCGTCCGCGGTCCGCTGCTCGATGGCGCCGTAATCACGACCCTCGTAGCTGTCCCAAACGCTCTTGCTGGAGCCCTTCCGCTCTCGCAATCCCAGACGCCCGGCCATCTCCCGAGTCGTCTTGGGATAGAGCACGGGCTCCTCGGGGAACAGGAAGCTGGCCTCGTTGGCGAGATCGATGGGACGCGCCTTGAAGAAGACCTCGAACAGCTCGGCCGGACTGGCAATCTCGTTGAAGAGGGAGCGGCAGTAGAGCGCCGGGAGATCAAACTTGGCGATCCCCGCGCCGCAGACGACGAGGTCCACCGCCGGCTTGCCAAGAATCCGGACGTTCTCCTCGCGCTGCCGCCGCCACTCGTCCTCGAAGCGCGCTTTGATGGCCTTGAGCAGGGCGGCCTCGGAGCCGAAGTTCCAGAGCCACAGCCCCTCGAGCGCCGGAGCCTCCGGGAGAGGGTCCGCGAAGCGCTTGCTGAAGAAACACCCGCCCAGCAACACGTGCCCCGGCCGAGCGGGATTGACGATGAGCGAGCTCAGGCTCGCGGTCCGCTCATCCGGAGGAGCATAGGCTTCCAGGTCGAGGAACAGCATGAGCCAGAAGGCTACCACCGCTCGTCAGGCGCCGCCGTGCGACGGACGACACTCGCGACGGTGGAGAGTTCCTGACATGGACACTCCCCCTGTCGAGCATGCGGCACCCGCGCCTGGAGCGCCGACCGTGCGGACCGAGAGGTGCTTGGATGGTCCCACGCGGAACCGCATTCCCAGGAGGGCTCCCGTGCCGACCCCCAAGCAGCTGTTCCATGTCGCTCTGGCGGCAGGGTGTTTCCTCAGCACCACTCCGGCCGAGGCCCGCTTCGGTAAATCGAGAGGCTCCAGCGGCTCCAGCTCCTCGGGCTCTCGCTCTTCCGGCGGCTCAGGCTCTCGCGCATCTGGGGGCTCTAGCAGCGGCTCCGGCTCTCGCGCGTCCGGCCGCTACACCGAGTGGAAGGAGCACGCCCACGGAGCCAGCAGCCAGGGCCAGCGGGTCCATGACGCCACACCGGTGGGCCAGGACTCCGATGACGACGACTCTCCGAACCCTGGAGGAGGGCGTCCGGACAAGGGTCCCCGGAGGCCCGTCATCGTTCCGGTCCCCGGGTGGATCGCCATCGACGGAACCTACATCCCATACCACCGTTACCGCCCGTATCCCGTGGCGACGCAGGAGCCAGACGAGCCGAGCCACCCGGTCATGGTGCGGATGGGCGTGGAGGGACACGCCGTGCGAGACGGTGGGTCGGTGGGCTTCAACCTGGGCTTCGAGGAGCGGCACTGGGGCATCTCCACACGCTTCACCGGGCTGTCGTTGAACACGGACGACGGCACGCCAGGACAGGACCACATCCACCTGGCGGAGGCACACGTGACGTTCGCCCCAGTCGTGGGCGAACGAGGCCGCTTGCGCATGGAGGGAGGCGTGGCCGCGGCGCGAGCGCCGGACGTCACCTTCATCGGACCAAGCCTGGCCCTGTCCTTCGAGCGCTGTCTGCTGGGGCCGCTGGATTTGGAAGGCCGGCTCCAGTGGGTGCCGGTACCGCACCTGCAGTTGGACGGACAGGCCGCGCTGGCGGTGCACCTGGGCGTGCTGACCCTGCGCGCCGGTTGGCGTGGGCTGCTGCTGGATGACCGCGGCCATGTGGACGGAGTGGTGCACCGGGACAGGATGGGCGGACCGTTCGCGGGCCTCGGCCTGAGCTTCTGACACTGCCCTCCGAACAGGGAACATCCTGGCGAGCGGCCAGAGGGCCAGAGCCCCTGCTGGAAGGGGAACTCCCGGAGCGGGGGCTTTCACGATATGTGAGGCGGAGCTCAGGAGTTCTGCCATGACGACCCACCGTCCCCCCTGTCGCCCGCTCCCCGCGGATGGTCGCTTCATCCAGGCGATCGGTCCCACGCCGCTGGTCCCCGTCCGCCTGGAGGCGGAGGGCCCGACCATCTGGTGCAAGCTGGAGTTCCTCAACCCGAGCGGCTCCACGAAGGACCGCATCGCGCGCTACATGCTGGAGAAGGCGTGGCGGTTGGGGGAGCTGTGCCCGGGTGGCGAGGTGGTGGAGGCCTCCAGCGGCTCGACGAGCATCGCGCTGGCGCTGGCCTCTGCGCAGATGGGCCTGAAGTTCACCGCGGTGATGCCCGAGGGCGTCACGGGCGAGCGCGTGCTCACCATCCGCGCCTACGGTGGCAACGTGGAGCTGGTGCCGCGCGAGGCGGGCATCCGAGGCGCCATCGCACGGGCGGAGGAGATCGCACGCGAGCGCAAGGCCTTCGCGCCGCGCCAGTTCGAGAACCCGGACAACGCGGAAGCGCACCGGGTGTGGACGGGGCAGGAGATTCTGTCCCAGGTGCCAGGCGGACTCGTGCACGCGGTGGTGAGCGGGGTGGGCACGGGCGGCACGGTGGTGGGGCTGTACCAGGCCTTCGCGGAGGCGGGCTGTCCGGTGAGCCCCTTCGTGGCGCGGCCCATCTCCGGGCTGGGCAGTGACATGGAGTGCTGCAGCTTCAGCTCACGCGTGCCGGGCGTGGTGGACGGCCTGTCGAAGCTGTACCGCGAGGCGGACCTGCCAGGGCTGGTGGAGCTGAACATCTCGGACGAGGTGGCGATGCGCACCGCGCGGGAGCTCCTGCGCCGAGGCTTCCCGGTGGGTCCCTCGTCGGGGCTCAACTACGCGGCGGCGGTAGAGGCGGCGAAGCGGCTGGGCCCCCATGCCCAGGTGGTGACGCTCTTCCCGGACCGGATGGAGCGCTACTTCTCCACCGAGCTCCTCCAGCCCAAGAGCACCCCCTGAGCGCAGCGCCACTACCGCGAGCGCACAGCGTCTGGCGGCACGTGCTGGCGGATGAGCTTCGTGGCCAGGCGAGGCACGCGGTGCAGGGGCAGGAGAATCACCGTCAACTGCACCCACACGAAGAACAGGGGCACGAGGCTCGCCAGGCTGGAGCCCTGCCGGTGCAACACGATGGCGCTCGCAACGAGGGCCACCGCGAGCCCCGCCACCACGAGCCACATCGACCTGGAGTCCCGCTTCGTCATCACTGACCTCATCGAAAGCACGGTCAGGAGCATTGCGATCCACGTGCCACCCGGCCCTGCCTTGGGAGGAAGAGGCCCCGAGGGACTTCCGAGGCGTTCCGCCACAGAGGCCGGTGTGGCGTTCTGGGAGGCTGTGGCGATACGCCACAGTCCCCCGAAGCAGGCCTGTCTGCCCTACGTGCGGAAGGGCCCGGTCACCTCGAAGGTGATGCCGCCGCTGCTGGAGCCCGAGGTGCCGCGCTGCGAGCTGAAATACAGCCGCTTCCCATCCGGGCTGAAGGCCGGGCCGGTGATCTCCGAGCTGTTGTGACCCACGAGCTGGAGGAGCGGGGCCACGATCCGATTGGGGGTGATGATGCAGATTTGGAGATCTCCCCCGTCCTCGGCCACGAAGATGTCGCCGGAGGAGGAGACAGTGACGTTGTCCACGCCCTTGAGGGGCGAGTTCGGATAGATGTTGTCGTCGTAGATGATCTCCAAGCGCGAGGTCTCCGGGGTGTAGGCCCAGACGCGGTTGTCGCCCTTGGTGGTGAAGTAGACGGTGCCGCGGTCATACCAGCAGCCCTCGCCGCCGTTGAAGACGGTGGTCTGCGAGGCATTGGACTGCTGGGAGGCGGGCTTGGAGGCGGACACGGGCACCCACGTCACGGTGGCGCCGGTCAGCGGATCGCCGGAGACGCGAGCGGCCTCGAGCGTGCCCGAGGCGAGCGAGGGATAGGAGGACGGGGTGAAGCGGTAGAAGCGACCGCTGGTGCTGTCCTCGGTGAGGTAGAGACGGTAGTCATCCGAGTCCACCGCGACGGCCTCGTGAGAGAAGGTGCCGAGCGCGGCGCGCAGCACGCCCTGGGAGGACTTGGTGGGGTCGCACTCCCAGACGCGACCACCGGAGTACTCCTCGCAGGAGAGCCAGGTGCCCCAGGGGGTGGGACCGCCGGCGCAGTTGGAGGTGGTGTTGGAGAGGATGCGGTAGGCGCCGACGATGGTGCCGCCGGCGTCGAACTTGATGGCCGAGGCGCCGCCGGTGCCCAGGGCCTTCTCGGAGTTGGAGGTGTAGATCCACCCGCCGCCCGAGACGGGGAAGCAGGCGCCCCCATCCGGAGCGCCGTGCCAGGTGTAGCCGGTGCTGGCCACCTTGGAGCCGGAGCGCGCGATGATGCGAGAGGAGAAGCCCGCGGGCAGGCGCACGCCGTTGGCATCGGCGGAGCCGGAGATAGCACCGTAGGGGCTGTTGCCAGGCTGAGCGGGAGCGGCGTAGGCATTGCGCCAGAAGGCCGGACCCAGGGCGAGCGCCGTTCCGCTCACGGCGGAGAGACGCAGGAAGTTGCGGCGGTTGAACGACATACGTGCCTCCGGTTGGACGAGGACGCGCACACTCACACGAGCCCGAGGAAAGTTCGGGTCAACTCCCCGCAAGCACTGGCTGACGGGAACGTCACGAGCACACGAGCAAGAGCCATGGCACCTGTATGGGAAGCGGACATCACCCTGACGCGAGAGGACGCCACCGGGCTCGTGGAGCGACAGTTCCCAGAGCTGGCGCCCGCGAGGATGGAGCCCCTGGGGACAGGCTGGGACAATACGGCCTACACGGTGAACGGACGCTGGGTGTTTCGCTTCCCACGCCGGAAGGTTGCCGTGAGGCTGTTGGAGCACGAGTCACGACTCCTGCCCCGGCTGGCGTCCCACCTACCGCTGCGCATCCCCGAGCCGGTGTGGCTCGGCCGCCCCGAGGAGAGCTACCCCTACCCCTTCGCCGGGTACGAGTTGCTGCCCGGAGTCACCGCGTGCGCGGTGACATGGACGCCCGAGGAGCGCCTGCGCAACGCCGCGACGCTCGGTAGCTTCCTAGCGGCGCTGCACGGAATCCCGGTGGACGACGAAACGCTGGCGAGAGGCCCGGGAGACGAGCTCGACCGCGCGAACCTGAAGAAACGCGCGCCGATGATTCTCGAGCGGCTCGCGAAGCTGGAGGAGGAAGGAGCGGAGGTAGACGGAGCAGCGGTGCGCGCCTGGATATCGAGGCTGGTGGATACGCCGCCCTGGAAGAGGCGGGCCTGCTGGGTGCACGGAGACCTCTATGCGAGGCACCTGCTGGTGGACGAGCACCACACGGTGACGGGGGTGATCGACTGGGGAGACGTGCACCTGGGGGATCCGGCGATCGACCTGACGATCGCCTTCACCTTCCTGCCGCCGGAGGCGCGAGGAGCATTCCGGGAGGCCTACGGGGAGATCGACGAGGCCACCTGGGACCGAGCGCGCTTCCGAGCCTTCCACTACGGAGTGGCGCTGGTGCAGTACGGGAGGAGTGAGGGAGACGAAGCCATCACGAGGGTAGGCCACGACGCGCTCCGTTTCGGAGCCACCCCCACCCCCTCTCCCTCCGGGAGAGGGCCGGGGTGAGGGTATCGAGAACCCCGAGCCCCCACCGAGCGCCCTCGAGCCTCACCCCTCCGAGCGCTGCATCTTCACCAGGTGGTCGCCATAGTCCTCGCGCAACTTCGTCTTCAAGAACTTGCCGGTGGAGGTGCGAGGAATCTGGGGGATGAAGACATAGTCATCCGGCAACCACCACTTCACGAAGCGCTGCTCCAGATGAGCGGTGAGCTCCTGCTTCGAGACAGCCTGACCCGGCTTGAGCACCACAGCGGCGAGAGGACGCTCGTCCCACTTGGGGTCCTTCGCGGCGAACACAGCAGCCTCGAGCACGGCGGGATGAGCCATGAGGGCGTTCTCCAGGGCCACGGAGCTGATCCACTCGCCGCCGGACTTGATGACGTCCTTGGAGCGGTCGGTGATGCGCACATAACCCTCGGCGTCGAGCGTGACGACATCGCCGGTCTTGAACCAACCATCCGGGGTGAACCGGTCGGCGCCCTCGCTACTGTAGTACGAGGAGGCGACCCAGGGCCCACGCACCTCCAACTCGCCCATGGTCTCGCCATCCCAGGGGAGCACCTGGCCCGAGTCGCTCACATGACGAACCTCGACGAGCGGGAGGGCATAACCCTGAGTGGAGCGGATAGCGAGCCGCTCAGCCTGAGGCAGGTGCTCATGCTGCCGACGCGGACGCGCGAGCGTGCCGACGGGGTTCATCTCGGTCATGCCCCAGGCGTGCGTGACGACGAGACCATGGCGGTGGAGGAACCCCTCAATCATCGCGGGAGGAGCAGCGGAGCCGCCGATGGCCATGGTGCGCACGCTGCGCAAATCCCAGCGCTGCGGCTCCTGGTCGAGCAGGGCGAGGATACCGAGCCAGATGGTGGGGACACCGGCGGCGAGGGTGACGCGCTCGCCGGCCATGAGGTCCAGGAGGGACTGCGGGTCGAGGTGAGGCCCGGGGAAGACGAGCTTCGCGCCGGTGAACACCCCTCCATGGGGTAGCCCCCAGGCAGCGGCATGGAACATGGGCACTACGGGGAGGACAGCGTCGGGCTCGCTGATGCCGAACGTGTCATTCATGCACAAGGTGAGCGCATGCAGCACGCAGGAGCGGTGGCTGTAGAGAACGCCCTTGGGATTACCGGTGGTGCCGGAGGTGTAGCAGAGCATCGCCGCGGAGCGCTCGTCGAGCGTGGGCCAGACGAAGGAGTCCTGCTCGGGCGCGAGCAGCGCCTCGTAATCAAGACGTCCCTGGGGGGTGGGGCCATCATCGGGGATGACGATGACGTGCTCGACAGAGGGCACGGCGGCGATGAACTTCTCGAGGAGCGGCAGGAGCGAGCGATCCACGACGATGATGCGATCCTCGGCGTGGCGAGCGATATAGGCGAGGTCGTTGGGGTGGAGGCGGAGGTTGAGGGTGTGGATGACCGCGCCCATGGAGGGGACGGCGAAGTAGAGCTCCAGGTGGCGGTGGTGGTTCCAGCAGAGCGAGGCCACGCGGTCACCGGGCTTCACACCAAGCCGGGTGAGGGCGTGAGCGAGCTTGCAGGAGCGCCGGTAGAAGTCGGCGTAGGTGTAGCGGTGGAAGGACTTGTCCGGCTGACGGCTGACGATCTCCGAGCGGCCGAAGTAGGTGCGGGCTCGCTCGAGGAAGTGAGTGAGCGTGAGCGGGAAGTCCATCATGCGTCCGGTGAGCATCGGTACGTCCCCCTATGCGTGGAGGGGGAGGATGCTAGCGAGTCCGCTCACCGGAGCGCACGAAGGGAAGTGGCCATGCGTGGGCACGGCGCACTGAGTCAAACACACGCGGCCTACGCCTGCCGCACGCGCAGCACCACCTTGCCCGTGGCCTTGCGCGAGTCCAGCTCACGCAGCGCCTGCCCCGCCTGTTCCAGAGGAAACACCTGGCCCACGAGCGGCTCCACGAAGCCCTTATCCGCCAGGGCCGCCAGGTCCTTGGCGATCTCCGCGGTGAGCTGGGGCTCCTGCATCACGAAGGCGCCCCATGCCACGCCTACGACGTCCACGTTCTTGAGCAGCAGCCGGTTCACCTTCACCTCGGGGATGCGCCCGCCCGCGAAGCCCACCACGAGCAGCCGGCCCTCGGGAGCGAGGCACTTGAGGCTCAGGTCGAAGATGTCCCCACCCACAGGGTCCATCACCACGTCCACGCCCCAGCCGCCGGTCGCCTCCTTCACCTGCGACACCCAGTCGCCTGTGGACAGGAACGCCTTGTCCGCGCCCGCGCTGCGAGCCACCTCCGCCTTCTCTTCGCTGCTCACGACGGCGAGCACCCGCGCCCCCGCGCCGCGCGCCACCTGAATGGTCGCCGTGCCCACGCCCCCCGCGGCGCCGTGCACCAGCAGCGTCTCGCCCTCCTTGAGCCGGCCCCGCCGGTGCAGCGCGAAGTGCGCCGTGTGGTAGTTCATCACCGTCCCCGCGGCGGCCTCGAAGCTCCAGCCCTCGGGCACGCGGAACGTCATCCCCGGAGGCGCCGCCACCACGTCGGCCCAGCCTCCAAACATGGTGAAGGCCATGACCCGGTCTCCCGCCTTCACCGCCGCGCCCGCCGGAGCGCTGCGCACCACGCCCGCCACCTCCACGCCCGGCACGAAGGGTAGCGGCGGCTTCATCTGGTACTGCCCCTTGGTCAGCAGCAGGTCCGGGAAGCTCACTCCGGCCGCCACCACGTCGATGAGCACCGCGTCTCCCGCCTCGGGCTCTGGCATGTCCACCAGCTTGAGACCCTCGGGACCCTCCAACCGCTCGAGCTGCAAAGCGCGCATGGTGATTCTCCTCGGCCCACCGACTCACGGGGCGCCTGAGTGTGGACTGAAGACGCTACACGGCACCGCGTTCGCGCAGAACTGCGCAGTGCACCGTTTCACTGTCATCCAGCCAACGTCTCAGCCGTCACGGTGGCCTTCTCGTGCATAGAGAAGAGGCCTCCCCTGCCCAGTCTCCAGGGGAGAGGGACACACAGGGGGACCCTCACGGATGGCACCGCCCACCCACGCCCACGAGCTCACCCGAGCCCAGAAGGTCGTCACGATGACGGGCGTGCTGCTCGCCCTGCTACTCGCGGCGCTCGACCAGACCATCGTCGCCACCGCGGGCCCCGCCATGCAGGCGGACCTCCACATTGACGCGGCCCACTACCCGTGGCTCGCCACCTCGTACATGGTGGCCTCCACGGTGATGCTCCCCATCTACGGGAAGCTGTCCGACATCTTCGGCCGCAAGCCCATCCTCGTCATCGGCATCCTCATCTTCGTCACGGGCAGCGTGCTGTGCGGGCTGTCGCGCACCAGCCTCCAGGTCATCCTCGCCCGCGTGGTGCAGGGCCTGGGCAGTGCCTCGCTCTTCACCTCGGCCTTCACCGTCGTGGCGGACCTGTTTCCCCCTGCCGTGCGAGGCAAGTACCAGGGCCTGATCGGCGGCGTCTTCGCCCTCTCCAGCGTGGTGGGCCCGCTGCTCGGCGGCTTCCTCACCGACGCGTTCAGCTGGCACTGGGTCTTCTTCATCAACCTCCCGATCGGCGTGGTGGCGCTCGTCTTCATCCTCCTCAAGATGCCCTCGCTGCGGCAGAGCATGGGGGGGACGCGCCCTCGGATCGACCTGGTCGGCGCCTTCGTGCTGGTGCTCGCCGTGGTGCCACTGCTGGTCGCGCTCAGCCTGGGCCGAGGCGGCTCCGCACCCGCGGGCGCAGGCGGCTACCCGTGGGGCTCGGCGCCCATCCTTGGCCTCTTCGCACTGTCGCTCGTGGGCTTCGTGCTCTTCGTCCTCATCGAGCGCCGGGTCGGCCATCCGCTGCTCGACCTGGGCCTGTTCCGCAACCGCATCTTCGCCGTGGGAAACGCCACCGTGTGCATCCTCGGGGCGGGGTTCCTGTCGGCGGTCGTCTTCCTGCCGCTCTTCATGGTGAACGTGGTGGGCCTGTCCGCCACGCGCTCGGGGCTCACGCTCACCCCGCTCACCCTGGGCGTCGTGGCGGGCAACGTGATGGCGGGGCAGCTCGTCTCGCGCATCGGCCGCTACCGGATGCTGATGCTCGGCGCGCTGGTGGTGCTCACCGTGGGCTACGCCATCATGGGCTTCACCCTCACGCCCGAGTCCACGCAGACCGAGGTCACGGTGAAGATGGTGCTGGTGGGCCTGGGAATGGGACCCACGCTGCCGCTGTACACGCTGGCCATCCAGAACGCGGTGCCGCCGGCGCAGGTGGGCGTGGCCACGTCGGCCGTCACCTTCTTCCGGCAGATGGGGTCCACCATCGGGGTGGCGCTGATGGGCACGGTGTTCGCCGCGACCCTGGCCTCGTCGATGATCGGAGGCACCACCGCCCGGCTTCCCCCCGAGGTGCGCGAGCGACTCCCGGCACCTGGCACGGGAGGGAGCGGCGGCGAGGAAATGGGAGCCGGACAGGCCTTCCCGGCGAAGCAGCTCGAAGCGGACCTGCGAGAAGACTTCGCGGCACGGCAGCGCGAGGTGGAGGCGAGGCTCGAGGGCTCCGCGAGGGCCGAGGCGCTCTCCCAGCTCCAGGCGGAAGAAGCGCGAGCGGTGGCCGCGGTGGGCGAGGTGGAGCAGACGCTGAAGGAGGGCTTCACCGAGGCCATCTCGGCCATCTACCGCATCGCCATCCTCATCTCGGTGTTGGGCTTCCTCCTGACGCTGTTCCTGCCGGAACAGCCCCTGCGCCGCACCAACGCGCCCGCCCCCTCGGAGTAAACCTCCACGGACAGGCAGCCAGGCGATCGGGCATACGTATGGGGCAGAGGGGTGCTCATCGCAGCTCTGGAAGAAGCACGCATTCAGGTCTATCTTCGGGTCATCCGGATGACCATTAGGGTGACCATGAAGCCGCTCCATATTTCAGAGGACATCCTGCCGATCGCCGACTTCAAGGCCCGTGCATCCGAGGTCGTCCGCCGCCTGCGGGAACACCGACGGCCGGTGGTCATCACCCAGAGCGGCAAACCCGCTGCGGTGCTCCTCTCTCCGGAAGAGTTCGACCGGCTCACCTACCGGGCACGGTTCCTTGATGCAGTCGGCGAAGGGCTTGCCGACGCCGACGCGGGTCGAGTGGTTTCCGATGAAACGCTCGGCACCTTGCTGGATGACGAGTTCGGGAAGCATGAGCCGTAGGGCTCGCGTCCGGTGGACCCACCGAGCGGTCGAGGACCTACGCGCTATCGGCCGCTATATCGCTGAGGATGATCCGCGTGCGGCACGACAGTGGATCGAGCGCCTACGCCAGCGAGCGCACGAGGCAGCCTCTACACCCAAGGCAGGACGCCGAGTACCCGAGGTCGACAGGGAGGACATCCGTGAGGTTCTCCTTCGCTCGTATCGCATCGTGTACCGGGTGGCCCGAGATGGCATCGAAGTGCTGACAGTCTTCGAGGGGCATCGGCTCCTGCCGGGTGGGGCCGTTCCAGAGGAAGACAAGGGCTGATGGCAAGAAGGGCTCACAGCGCCACGCGCTTCTTGCCGCGCACGAGCACGTCCCACCATTTGAAGGTCATGGCGAGGAGGCAGTCCAGCTCGCGCGTCTCGTTCGAGGGTGTGAGCGTCTTCGCGCCGGGCAGGCAGTAGGCCGCGATGGGAGACGCGGAGAGGATGTGCAGAATGCCCTGCGAGAAGCCGTCCCCCGCGTAGGAGATGCAGACGGGGATCCGCATGCTCTCCAGGTCCTGCAGGGCGAAGGGAATCTTCTCATCCACGGAGCCGACACTACCCTGGTACTTGCACTCGATGGCGAGCGCGGTGCGCGTGGCGGGCTCGAGCACGAAGACGTCGACGCGCCGCCCCCGTCCCGTGAGCGTCTTGCCAACGTGCACCTCGCGGTACACCTTCACCCCGCGCGAGGCGTAGTTCTTCACGATGTATCTGGCCACCAGGTCCGCGTATTCGTGTCCAGTCATCCGTGCCTCCCACGGCAGCTCGTTCACCCGCTTCGGGCCAAGAGCACCTCTCGCGTCTCCCCTGTCTCCTCGGACACCGCGCCCTCGGCACGCAGGCGTGCCTCCGTCACCGTCAGCGCCTCGTCACAGATGTCAGTGCCTCGAAAGTCGCGCCCGAGCCGCACCGCCGCCACGCCCACCGAACCCGAGCCCAGGAACGGATCCACCACCACGTCTCCGGGCGCACTGCTCTGCCGGATGAGCACCTCGCTCACGCCGGTGGGCTTCTCCGCCGGGTAGCCCCTGTAGACGCGCGGCACGGGGAGCACGTCCGCCACCCCCAGGTCGCTCAACCGCCGCCGGCCCTTCTCGAAGAAGAGGATGAGCTCGTAGCGGGAGCGGTAGTGGTAGCCCATCCCGATGTGCATCTTGTCCCAGATGATGGGCTTCCAGAACCGGAAGCCCGCCGCCTCCGCGAGCGGCTTGGCGATGAACATCGTCTCCGGATCGCAGAACAGATAGAAGTGCGAGTCACGCTTGAGCACCCGCCAGACCTGCTCGAACAGCTCGGGGAAGCGCGCGTTGGGGAAGATGCGGAACCACTGGTTGCTGGACGCCTTGCTGTGCTTGAGGCGCGTGGTGGTGCCGATGGCGCGGTGCTTCTCGAGCGACTCATAGGCAGGGTCGGTGATGACGAGATCCACCGAGGCGTCCGGAAGGCTCCGGAGCCACTCGACAGCATCGCTCTGCGAAAGGCGGTAGCGGGGCATGAGGGTGGGGCCAACCTACCCCGGCATTCTGACGCCCGCCGCGCCCGCCCGCCCCTGCGGGTCGGGTGAGATATCCAGGAACGAGCAGATGGGGCGGCTCAGCCCCCCGCCGCCACCCGGACCGGAGAGAGCCGCTGCGCGTTGCGCTCGAGCCACTCCGTCGTGGCGAGCACACCATTGTCCACCAACTGCTGCATCCGCTCATCCGACAGCGTGAAGTCCGTGGTGCCCACACCCGCGTTATCGATGAACACCGTGCGGCCCAGCGTCGCCTCGTCCACGTGCAGGAGACTGGCCGTGTGCAGCATGAAGCTGAACAGCGCCTGGGTGTAGCTCTTCATCCCCGTGATGGAGACCGGCAGCGGCCTCCAGTCCTGCCGTGCAGCGGAGATCTGCTCCTGGGTCCCCAGGAAGAAGCCCAGCGTCTCGGCAGACACGCCCACCTCGGGCGACACGGATGGGAGCCCTATCACGGGCTGGCGCTTCACCCCGTCGAACAAATCAATGGGGTAGTTCCACGAGACGCCCCCGTCCACGTACACGCCCTGCTCGAACTGAACCGCCTCGAAGAAGAGGGGGATGCTCATGGACATGCGCACCGCTCGCCACAGCGGCACATCCGGACGCGTGCTCGCGGAGAACACCTCTGGAAGCTGACGGCTCAGGTTCGTCGTCACCACGAACAGCTTGCGAAAGCGACCCGGCTCGCGCCGAGCCAAGGCCTCGAGCTGCGCGAAGGTGAGATCCGGCTGGGCCTCACCCAGCATCCGCTGGGTGATGTGGCCAATCTGCTGCCGGCACCACTGCTCGAACGCGTCGCCCTTGTTGACGCCGTAGTGCTCGAAGAGCCGGGCCGCGTCGCGGAAGATCCACCCGGGCCCATCCATGAAGGAGGCGAAGTCGGTGCTTCCCAGAACGGAGCGCAGCTCGTCTGCCGTTGCCCCCACCGCCACGAGCGCCGCGGTGATGGCACCCGCCGAGGTCCCCGCCACGTTCTCCACGTCGCGCATCAGGTCCCTCGCTTCCAGCACCTGGAGGGCGCCCACATAGGCAATGCCCTTCACACCCCCACCTTCGAACACGAGATTGCGCAGCATCATGGATGGCCCCCCACATCGGTCCGTGGAACGGAACACGAGTGGGGCCATGCTGCCTTGTGCACAAGCCCGGAGCAAACGAGCCCCGGAAAAGAGAAACGCCCCGAGCGGACAGCGAACAAGCGCCGCTCGAGGCGTTCAACTCCAGGAACGACAGGCCAACGCGTTCAGTAGGTGGTCGCGCGCACCGTCAGGCCCGAGAAGGCGGAGTAGCCCTGGACCGAGATGTACCAGGTCCCCGCCGCCGGGCTAGGGATGCTGCAGGACTCGTTGTTGCCACCCGCGTACGGCCGGCAGGTGTAGCTGCTGGTCGTCGGCTGGGCGCCCTGACGGACGTAGAGGTCGGCGTCACCGGTGCCGCCGGAGGTGTGCACGTTGAGCACCGTGGTGCCGGCCGGCACGCTCACCGTGTAGTGCTTCCAAGCGCCCTTGCTGGCCGACTGGCTGGTCGAGCTCAGGCGCGTGGTGGGCGCCTTGCTCAGGAAGGGGGTAATCCACGACTCGAAGGAGGAGACGCGCGCGTACAGGCCGGGGTAGTTGGGCTCCGCGCACCCCTCGCCCCAGCTCACCACGCCCGCGAGAATCTTGCCGCTGCCCTTGCTCACCACGAGCGGGCCGCCGCTGTCACCCTGGCACGAGTCCTTGCCACCCACGCCCATGAGGCCCGCGGCGAGCTGATCCGCGGTGATGGTCTGCCCGTACGCGGCGGTGGCGTCCGCGTTGGAGACGATGGGCACGTTCACGGTCTGCAGCGTGTCCGGCGACGAGCCGTTGGAGGAGAGCGCGCCCCAGCCCGTCACGGTGGAGACGACGCCCGCGTTCGTCAGGCCCGCGGAGGCATCGGCCGCGGTCGCCAGCGCGATGGCGGCCACGTTGCTGTTGAGGGTGAGCGGCGTGGACAGGTGCAGCAGCGCCACGTCCTTGCCGAGCGTCACATCGCTGTAGCCCGGGAAGGGGATGATGTCATCGACGGTGCGGATCTGCCCCGAGCTGCTCATGGTGCTCAGCTTGGAGCTGCCCGCGGCGATGCGCACGGTGGCCGGAGAGCTCGTGGCGTAGGCGGCCGACTCGGCCACGCAGTGCTGGGCGGTGAGGATCCAGTTCGCGTTCAGGATGGAACCACCGCAGAAGTGGAAGCCCGTCGAGTCCTGGAAGGAGATCTGCCAGGGATAGGTGGAGATGTTGGCATTGGTACCGCCGACGATCTCCTGGGTCTCCGCGCCGAGCTGCTGCTCGGGAGCGGCGACGTCCTCGGGACCGCAGCCGGCGAGCAGGGCCGTGCTGGCGGTGCCGAGAAGGAAGAACTTCCGGACGAAGTGACGCTGCGACATGGGGGACTCTCCTCTCACGGGGGTGAGCATCCGGGTGGGTTTGCCCGGTCGAAACGTGCTCCTCGCGGAGCACGAAGGAATCACGAGAGAAATGCCGACCCCGCCGGCACCTTCGCCGGTTGGTGACTGCCGAACCATTTCAGGGGTCCTGCCTCGAGCTGCAACCCACCATGCAACTCTTTCTCTCGGTCAGGAACGCGATACAGATAAACGTTTCCCTTTCAGGTTGTCAAGGAAGTCTCCGCCAGACACGCTCTCATGCCTCGGTATCCCCGACTCTGATGCAACCTGGTTGCAAATCAACACCTCATGGAGATGACGACATGACCCGTCCCCACACCGTGCTGCGTAGCTGCCTGATGGCGCTCACCCTGTCCGCGTGCGCCACAACCCCGCGCCCGAAGGACGACGCACCCGCGGACCCCGTCGAGGCCCCCGCCGAGACCCCCACCGAGACTCCCGCTGAGGCGCCCACCACGCCCCCCGCCGAGGTCCGCGCCGAGACCCAGGTGACGGGGAGCGTGACCTACCGCGAGCGCATCGCCCTCACCCCGGACGCCGTCGTCCAGGTGGAGGTGGTGGAATCCACGCAGGGAGGGGGCTCGGAGGCTGTGGTCGGAGAGCAGACCCTCCAGAGCCCCGGGCAGGTACCCATCCGCTTCTCTGTCTCAGTGCCCTCCGAGCGCATCCGCCCTGACGCCACCTACGTCGTCCGGGCGCGCATCTCGGATGCCGGCCGCGTCTACACCACGCCCACGCCCGTCCCCGTGCTCACCCAGGGCCACGCGAGCCAGGACGTGCAGGTGCGCGTGCGCGTGGGCGGCTGACACGCCCCGAGCCTCAGCCCTCGAAGCATGGGGAAGAGGGTGAGACGTGACCCGCTGGGTCCGCGTGCACTCCACCGGCATTGACCGAAAGTGGTCCGATCCAACGGTCGGGCCCACCCGTCCCTACCCAAGAAGTGAGCCCCTGCCCGTAGCTTTTCACTCTCACTGCGTCGGCCAATGGCTTGCATTGAGCTGAGGGCAGCAAAGCAAATCAGCTCAAGACAAGACGGTTATCGTCGATTATCTTGTCAAAACCGTGCACCCAGGCGATCCATCCGAGGAAGGGCCCCCTATGGCGAGCGCAGCCCGCACGCTCCAGTTCAATCTCGTCGCGCCGGAGAACCTGCTGGATCCGGTTCCCCTCTACAGGGAGCTGAGGAAGCACGACCCGGTGCACTGGTCGGACACGGTGCAGGCCTGGTTCATCACTCGCTATGACGACGTGTTCAACTGTTTCCGGGATCCGCGCCTGAGCGCCAACCGGCTGAAGTTCTTCGAGATGGTGGCCCAGGGTCTCGGAGGTCCGGAGGTGGTCAAGGACTTCATCAAGATGATCTCCGACCAGCTCAGCCAGCGTGACGGCCGCGAGCACATCCAGATGCGCCGGCAGGCCGCCGCGGGCTTCTCGCCGCAGGCGCTCGATGCCTGGCGCCCGAGCGTCCGCCGCATCACGGAGCAACTGGTGGCGGACGTGAAGGCCCAGGGCCGGATGAACACCGTGGAGACGCTGTCGAGCCAGCTGCCTCCGCTCGTCATCGCCGAGGTGCTCGGCATCCCCAAGGAGGACCGGGAGCGCTTCCTCGCGTGGGCCCGGCCGCTGGCGGACTTCAGCGCGCCCACGGCCGGTATGGATCTGCTGGACCTGGGGCGCCGAGCCAACGCGGCCACGCGCGAGCTCTACGAGTACCTGGGCGGCATCATCGAGGCGCGGCGCCGCGCCCCTGGCGAGGACCTGCTCAGCCAGATGATTCACTACCAGGAAGCGGGGCAGATGACCCCGGAGCAGCTGGTGTCCAACGCGGGCCTCATCCTCATCGCCGGCTACACCACCACGGCGGATCAGATCAACAACGGCCTGCATGATCTGCTGACGCACCCGGATCAGCTCCAGAAGCTCCAGGAGGACCGCACCCTGGTGAGGTCGGCGGTGGAGGAGATGATCCGCTACACGTCAGCGGTGCCCGTCACGCACCGTGTCGCCGCGGAGACCTTCCAGCTGCGCGGGAAGACCATCCGCAAGGGGGATGTGGTGTTCCTGGGCCTGGCGGCCGCCAACCGGGATCCCGACGCCTTCCCCGACCCGGACCGCTTCGACATCACCCGCGACGCCAACCACCAGAAGCACATGAGCTTCGGCTTCGGGCCGCACCACTGCCTGGGCTCGGGGCTGGCCCGCCGCGAACTGGAGATCGCCTTCGAGGTGCTGCTGGAGCGCCTGCCTGGCCTGCGCCTGGACGAGACGCAGCTCCCGCAGATCAAGTGTCACAGCCTCATGTTCCGCGGCTTCGAGTCGCTGCACGTCCGGTGGTGACACGGCGCGAGGCGCGAGCGTAGGCGGGAGCCCGTCGGCGCGTGAGGAGCACGACCGCGGCCAGCGCGAGGACTCCGGCCAGCGCGCTCGTGCCTCCGCTCGCGCTGCAGCCACCCGCCGTCGCCCCGTCTGCACCAAGGTGAAGCGCCTCGGGCCCCGTCTGTGACTCCTCCGGAGAGACCAGCGTCTCTGGCGCCTCAGGTGCAGCCCCTCGGCCGGTGAGCTCCTGGTAGCGCTGGATGAGGCGCAGGCGGGCACGCTCGAAGGCGGCACCGTCATCCGTCACCCGGGAAACGGTGGGGATGAGCGCCCGGGCCACCTGGCGCGCGAAGGCCGGCTCTCCCGCATCGCTCACCAGCTTCAGCCACTCGTAGTCCTGCACGCCCTGGCGGATCTGCATGGAGCTCTCACCCCAGATGGAAGGGCCAGCGGCCATGGCCGGAAGGGTGGTGAGGAGCAGGGCCAGCGAGCCGAGAAGGCGAATGGGGAGGTGCATACCCCGGTTGAACTGGTGCGTCGCGCCTGGGACTTCCCCGATGAAGTGAAGGCCTGTCAATGGCCTGCCCGCTCCCCTGCTATCGTCTCGCACCCCCTCATGAGAGTTCCGCTCGAGCTTCGCCGCGCCTACAAGTTGCTCAACCACGGCCCCACCACACTCGTCACGAGCGCCGCCCACGGTCGCACCAACGTGATGGCCGCTGCCTGGGCCATGCCGCTCGACTTCGATCCGCCCAAGGTCGCCGTCGTCATCGCCGAGGCCACCTTCACCCGAGAACTGGTGGAGGCCTCGGGTGAGTTCACCCTCTGCGTCCCCACGCGTGCGCAGTTGGAGCAGGTGTACGCGGTGGGTTCAGCGTCTGGCCGCGAGGAGGACAAGTGGGCGCTGTACAGGCTGCACTCCTCGCCCGCCTCGCGCGTGCAGGCCCCGCTCGTGGAGGGCTGCGTGGGCTGGCTGGAGTGCCGGGTACTCTCCGAGCCAGACGTGCAGCGCAAGTATGACCTGTTCATCGCCGAGGTCGTGGCGGCGTGGGTCGAGGACTCGGTGTGGAAGGGCACGGGGTGGGACTTCGGTGGCGCGGAGGAGCTCCGCTCCGTGCACCACATGGCCGGGGGTGTGTTCTTCACCACCGGAGAACGCGTTCAGGCACTGAAGCCCGAGAGGAAGTAGACCTTCACCCCAGCCCTCTCCCAGAGGGAGAGGGAGCTTCTCACGGGCCCGCGCTGTCCAGCGTTCCCTCCGCCGTCACCTCCGGTCTCTTGATGGGGAACTCTCGTGTCTCGCAGGGCTGGAGCAGGTAGCGCTCGCCTCGTAGCTCGAACTCCAGCGGCGTCGCGGAGCGCCACCGGCTGTTGAGCACCAGCTTGTCCTGGGTGATCTCCACCTCCACCAGGCTCTTGCGGTAGCGCAGCGAGAACTTCAGCCGCTTCATCCCCTCGGGCAGGTTCGGGTTGAAGTGCAGCACGTCCCCGCGCACCTCGATGCCCGTGTACGCCCGCTGCATCAAATCCACCGTGCCCGACATGGCGCCCAGGTGGATGCCCTCCGGCGTCGTCCCGCCCTGCACGTCCGCGATGTCGCTCTTCAACGCCTCGGTGAACAGCTTCCACGAGCGCGGCCGGTCACTGCGCGCCAGCACCCACGAGTGCACCACCCCGCTCAGCGTCGAGCCGTGTGAGGTACGCTGCAGGTAGTACTCCACCGTCCTTGGAATCATCCCCGCGTCGAACGGGTACCCCAGCCGCTCGAAGAGCTCCCGCATCTCCTCCGCCGAGAACAGGTAGAAGAGCATCAGCACATCCGCCTGCTTCGACAGCTTGTAGCGGTTGGGCGTGTCCCCTTCCGCCTCGAGGATTCGATCCAACCGATGAATGTCCGCGTAGCGCTTGCGGTACACCTCCCAGTCGAACTCCTCGAGCTGCTCGTAGCCCTCGAACTGGCTCAGCACACCGTCCTCGTGGAACACCAGCCGCATCTTCCGGCTGACGTCATCCCAGTGCGCCAGCTCCGCCGGGCTCAGTGACAGCGTCTCGAGCAGCTCGTCACGACGATCGCCGGGCAGCAGCTTCAGCACCTCCAATCCCTTGCACAACACCCACACCGCCATGAGGTTCGTGTAGGAGTTGTTGTCCAGCCCCGGTTCGGTCCGGTAGGGGTACCCCGTGTGGTACTCGTCTGGCCCCATCACGCCCTTGATTTCGTAACGCCGCAGCGACGGGTTCCACTGGGCCATGCTCGCCCAGAAGCGGGCCAGCTCCAGCAGCATCTCCGCCCCGTAGAAGTACAGGAACTCCGAGTCCGCCGTGGCCTGGTAGTACTGCCAGACGTTATAGGCGACGGCCGCGTTGATATGTCTTTGCAGCCACGTCACGTCCGGGACCCACCGCCCCGAGCGAGGGTTGAGGTGCAGTCGCTGGCTCTCCTCGCGGCCGTCACTGCCGCTCTGCCAGGGGAACAGCGCCCCGCGGAAGCCCTCCGCCCGGGCCGCCTCGCGCGCGCGCCGCAGCCGCCGGTAGCGGTAGCGCAGGAGTGCTCGCGTCAGGTCCGGCAACCGCAGGTTGAGGAAGGGAAAGACGAACAGCTCGTCCCAGAAGACGTGGCCCCGGTACGCCTCGCCGTGCCACCCGCGCGCCGGCACGCCCACGTCCTGGTCGATGGTATGCGGCGACACCGTCTGCAGCAGGTGGAAGATGTGCAGCCGCAGGGCCGTGTGGATGTGGTCCGTCTCGGTCAGCTCCAGGTCCAGGTCGCTGCGGCGCCACAGCTGGGACCAGGCCTGCACGTGGGTCGCCACCAGCTCATCAAAGCGCTCGGGAGCCACCCCCACCGCGTGCCGAGCCTCCATCGCGGCCTCTGACACCGCGTGGTCCCTCGACGAGTACAGCGCCACCACCTTCTCCACCGCCAGCCGTTGCCCTTCACGCAGCTCCAGCTCGAACTCGTGGGAGAGATAGCCCTCCTCCACGGCGAGCCCTCGCCTTACCCGCGCGGGCAGCCCGTCCACGTACAGCCGCGTGCGCGCCGCCTCCGCCACCTCCAGGCGCGACTGCACCGTCTCCACCTCCAGCAGCAGCGTCTCCGCGTCCACCTCCTCCGTCACCAACGTGCGCAGGTGCTTGCAGTTGAGCTGCCGGTAGCGCGGCACACCTCCGTTCACCACCCGCCCATCCAGCGCCGAGCGCACGTGAATCCGCCCGCTCCAGTTCTCTGGCACCAGCACCAGCTCCTGCCCCGCCAGGTGCTTGTCGCGCATGTGAACGAAGCGCCGCTGCTCCACCCGCGTGCGCCGTCCCCGCCGATCTTCAAAGCGTACCGTGCGCAGCAGCAGCCCCTGCGCCATATCCAGCACCTGCCGGTACTCCAGCAGCGTCACCGCGCGTGGGTTGAACCAGTCGCCGCCCTCGAGCCGGAAGGTGAGCGGCAACCAGTTGGGCATGTTGACCAGGTCCTCGTTCTCCACCACGCGTCCGACGAGGTCTGTCTTCAGCCGGTTGTACCCGCCTGCCAGATACGTCCCCGGGTAGTGCGTGTCGTCCGCCTCGGACTCCGGCGCCGCCCCGCGCGTGGCGAAGTAGCCGTTGCCGAGCGTGCAGAGCGCCTCGCGTAGGCCCTCCTTCGCTGGCTCGAAGCCCTCGTAGGTAAAGAGCCAGTGCTCCGGCTTCATCGGCTTGTGCCTCCGGCTCGGGCAATGAGCAGCTCCAAGAACCGGCGCACCTCCTCCACGTCCTTCAGCGCGAAGTCCGCCTCGGTGGGCCGCTCCACCTCACCTCGCACCACCAGACTCAGGCCCCGTCCCTTCAGTGTCTGGAAGGCGTCCTCGTCCGTGAGGTCATCCCCCGCGTACACCGGCAGCACGCCCTCGCGCGCCAGCCCCAGGGCATTCAACACCCACTCCACCGCCCGGCCCTTGTGCCAGTCGATGTCCGGCTGGCACTCGAACACCTTCTTCCCGCCGCCCTTGCGCAGCCGCGGATGGCGAGCGAGCACCGCGTCCACCACGCGCTCCACCTCCGGCCCCCGCGCCTCCTCCACGTGCCGCCAGTGCACCGCCACGCTGAAGCGCTTGCGCTCCAACCGGGAGCCCGGAATCCCCGCGAGCCCTACCGACAGCTCCCGCTCCGCCGCGTCCAGCTCGGGCAGCAGCGCCTTGCCTTCCTCCAGCTGGAAGCCACGCCCGTCTGGCCCCTCGATGTCGAAGCCGTGGCTGCCCGCGTAGGACACGCCCTCCAGCCGCACGAAGCCCTTGAGCACGGGCAGGTCCCGCCCGCTCACGATGGCCACCGGATAGCGCCGGGCCAGCTCCAGCAGCGTGGCCCGCATGGCGTCCGACAGCCGCGCTTCGTCCGGATTGGGCACGATGGGTGACAGCGTGCCGTCGTAGTCCAGGAAGATGGCCACCTGCCGGCCCTCCATCCGCCGCGACAGCGCCTCCCACTGAGCCAGCGCCAGGGGCACGTCCCGCATCGACCGCATTCAAGGCCTTCCTTCCTCCACCTGCACGGTGGACAGGTCCGTCACCTCCACGTCCGCGCCGGCCTCAACCAGCGCCCCCACCGGCCCCGCACGGCGCACGCCGATGACGTACCCGAAGTGCCCTCGCCTGCCCGCCTGCACTCCAGCCTGCGCGTCCTCCAGCACCACCGCGCGCTCCGGCGGCACTCCCAACCGCCGCCCCGCTTCCAGGAACGTGTCCGGGGCCGGCTTGCCCGGCAACCCAAGCTTCCCCGCCTCCACCCCATCCACCCGAGCGTCGAACAGGTGCTCCAGCCCGGCCGCTCGCAGCACCGCCACGCAGTTACGACTGGCTGAGACCACCGCCGTGCGGAAGCCCGCTGCCCTCAGTCGCTCCAGCAATTCCACCGCGTGCGCGAAGACAGTCACTCCCCGTTGCTCGAGCGTCTCGAGGAAGTAGCCGTTCTTGCGCTTCCCCAGTCCCTGCACCGTCTCCGCCTCGGGGCCATCCTCCAGCGCGCCCTCGGACAACGTGAGGCCCCGACTCTTCAGGAAGCAGCGGATGCCATCGAAGCGAGGCCGGCCATCCACGTACCGCTGGTAATCCTCCGCCGTGAAGGGCTGGAAGGGCTCGCCCGTGCGCCGCGCGTGCGCCTCCAGGTACGCGTCAAACAGGCGCTTCCACGCGGCGGCATGCACCTCCGCCGTCCGCGTCACCACGCCGTCTAAATCGAACAGGACCGCGTCGAAGTCGCGGCGGGACAACACGAGCGGGGTGAACCCGGGTGACTGGAGCGAGGGCATGACGGAGACTCCCGTGGAGGACCCATTACGTCCTACCTAGCGCCCTGCACACGCCATGCCCCTACAGTTGCAGCGCGTGTGCGCCTGGACTCCGGGGCAAACCCGTGTCACTTCCTGTTTACATCGGAAGTGTAGAAATTCACGGAGGGTTGACGGATTTCAGGACAACCCTCTACGCTGCACACTGTCGAATCAGGGGGATACGTCGTCTGAACAGTTGGTCATCCCCGGCTTCGTGCTGGCGCGAGGGTTCCCCTATCATGAGGGTCAGTCGGATGTCGATTCAGGGAGGGTCTGCATGAGGCCCGCATCTCAAGTAGACGTGACATCCAGCGAACCGCCCACCACCCCTTCGCAGACGCGCGCGGACACCCCACCCAATGGGTTGGCTCCGGCCGAGACTCCGCCTCCGATGCTGTCGGCGGGCGCGCTGACGACCACGGAGAAGCCGCTGGCGGTGGTGAGCCCCAAGGCGCCCGAGGGGCCGGTTTCGCGCTTCGCCCCGGGGTTCGCCGCGAAGATGAACATGGTGGCGGACCTGGCGCTGGTGGTGGCGGCGCTGCTCATCTCGACGACGATGATGGGTCACGATCTCCACCTGGAGCGCACGGACGTCTGGGTGCTACTGGGCGTGGGCGTGGTGTCGTGGCTGGTGGTGGGTACGGCGCTGTGTCTCTATGACGTGCGCTTCGCGGACCGGGAGCGGCTGGATGACCTGGCGCTCATCTCCATCCAGGTGATGGTTGTCACGGTGGTGCTCTTCCTCACACGTCTGGTGATGGGCACCGAGTCGTGGATTGTCGCGCTCAGTCTCTTTCCTCCGCTGTTGTGGCCCTCGGTGGCGCTGCTGCGCCTGAACTTCTTCCGGAAGCTGTCCGTGCAGGAGCAGCCGCTGGACGAAGTGCTCATCATCGGCGTGGGAGCCATGGGCCGGCTGACGGGCGAGGACCTGGGCTCCAAGAACCGTCGCAAGGTCATCGGCTACCTGGGCTTCAGCAACGAGTCGGCCTCGGCGACGCCGCCGGCGCCCGTGCTGGGGAGCGTGAAGGACCTGGAGCACATCCTGTGCACGGTGCCGGTGGACGAGGTCTACATCGCCGGCAACATGATGAAGCACTCGGCGGAGATGCAGGCCGCGGTGAAGCTGTGTGAGAACTTCGGCATCCCCTTCGCGCTGCCGGCGTACCACTTCCGGTTCGATCGGGCGCGGCCGGTGGATGACCATGCGGTCTCGGACGGCTACCTGCACTTCATGACGCACGCCTTCCAGCCGCACCAGATGGCGCTCAAGCGGCTCTTCGACATCGTGAGCTCGGCGGCGGCGCTGGCGGTGCTCTCGCCGCTGCTCATCGGAGTGGCGTTGGCGGTGAAGTTCACCAGCCGCGGGCCCATCTTCTTCAAGCAGAAGCGCGTGGGCCTGCACGGCAAGCCCTTCCACATGCTCAAGTTCCGCTCCATGGTGGTCAACGCCGAGGAGCTGAAGGCGAAGCTGGAGGCGCTGAACGAGCAGACGGGTCCGGTCTTCAAGATGAAGAATGACCCGCGCATCACCCGGGTGGGGCGCTTCATCCGCAAGTACTCCATCGACGAGCTGCCGCAGCTCATCAACGTGCTGCGCGGGGAGATGAGCGTGGTGGGGCCGCGGCCGCCGATTCCCAGCGAGGTGGAGAAGTACGCCGCCTGGCAGCGCCGCCGGCTGTCGGTGCGCCCGGGCCTCACCTGCATCTGGCAGGTCTCCGGCCGCAACCAGATTTCGTTCGAGGACTGGATGTACCTGGACATGCAGTACATCGACCACTGGAGCCTCAAGAACGACATCAATCTCATTCTCAAGACGGTGCCGGTGGTGATTACCGGCAGCGGCGCGAGCTGACGCGAGCCAGGCGCTGGGCCCCATGCTGGGGGCTCAGCGCACGGGCAGCTCGCGCAGGGAGAACTCCTCGAAGTTGAGTCGTCGCAGCGTGTCCGCGAAGCGCTCGCTGATCACGATGACGCTGGTGAAGTTGCGCAGCCGGAACACGTCCAGGTGCTCCGGCAGCGAGGCCCCGTCGAGCAGCGGCTTCTTGGGCATGGAGAAGTCATAGCCACTGCACGTCTCGCATGGCTCGGCCTTGCCCGGTGGCAGGCAGTCCGGATGGAACAGGCCGTACCTCACCACATCGAGCTCCATCAACTCGGGCGCGTTCCTCTGCCGGAAGCGCAGACCGGTGCGGCATCCCTTCAGGCCTCGTAGACCCTCTGACTGGAGCTGCTCCAGCGCATCACGCCGGATGATCACCCGATCTCCATACAGCATGTGGAGCTGCGCGAAGTTGCCGCGGGCAGAGCCCACGAGCGGACCGAAGCCGGCACCCGCCAACAGTGGAGCACCCACTGGCACCAGGGGCCGCACCATCTCTCGAAGACGCTTGAATCTTTCGAGATCCTCTTCCAACCAGGCTTTTTCGAGCTGCCTCGCCTCCGGCAGGCTCGACAGATCTACTTCTGGGTAGACCTCCGAGTCATCGACGACGCACCCGCCGCACGTGGGGCATTGAAGTCCGGGCAAGCCCCACTTGCGGTTGGCGCTGTACTCCCCCGAGTAGCGCAAACTCTCATAGGGGGCGGAATCCAACCTATAGAACCGCATTGCTCCTCAAAACTCGATGGGCGGTGGCAGCTGTGTCCGACCATAGTACGGCCGCAAAGGTGCCATCAGTCCGAAGCGAACGCACAGTTCCCCAGCGTACTTCCACATCTCTTCTTTCGTTACATTGGGGCCCCTCTCCTTTCTGAACTGCCTCCAAGCCGCATTCCAAGGGCCGCCGCTTGGCCCACGATGAATGCGTCTGTGCTGAGCTGTTTCGATGAGCATCGTCCATTGATGGATGTCGATGCCATTGCGCGTGAACCAGGCCCTGAACTCCTGCGGGAAGATGTGGTGCTTCTCGTGAGGCCGGCGCATCCGCAGCTCGGCCTCCTGGAGGAGCTGCTTCTGGCTGGGCAGCAGGTTGCGCAGGTGGTGGTTCTTCCAGGGGATGACGAAGATGGGCTCGCGGTCCTCCGGTAGGCGCAGCGGCCAGCCCCGGTAACGCATGGGCGTGACAGGCGAGGGCAGGCGGATGCCCACCGTTCCCGTGCGCGTGCGCACCACGCTCCCGGATTCGTCCTCCGCCTCGTCCGCGTCCTCGCTCGCGGCCACCGCCGCCGACACGTCCTCGCAGCGGAAGAAGCCGCACGCCTCCTCGTCGCACAGCAAGCTGAGGCACGAGCCCGTCTCTTCCCGCTCCGCCTCCACACAGGTCGTAGCGAGCGGCCCCTCCTCACGAAGCAAGGGGCTCGAGGCCGTACACCCAGACAGCACCACTGCGAGCAGCAGCCCCCAGAGTCTCCACGTCTTCATGAGGCGCATCCCCCCTCCAGCTTTCAGCTGGAGTCTTTCCGCGCAACCCGCGCTTTGCCTGAAGAATAGGAGACACGCCCGGCTGCCCTACAGACCTGTAGCCGTTTGTTTGACGGGGAAGCACCGCTGTCGTTCACTGCACACCGCCATACCAGTCGAGGACTTCGTCATCGAAACGCCCCCCACGAGCGCGGCGGCACCGCGGGCCGAGCCCGCCCAGGTGGACGCCCACACCTCTCTGCGCAACGCCCTCAAGCTGGGCGGGTCGCTGATGGTGACGTACGGCATCGCGCTCGCCATGCGCGTGGTGTTGCCGCGCTACCTGGGGCCGGAGAGCTTCGGTCGCTACAACTGGGCGGATGGCTTCTCCGGCGCGTTCTTCGTGCTGAGCGCGATGGGCCTGGACGTCTACATCCGCAAGGAAGTGGCCGTCCGGCGCGAGCACGCCAGTGAGTTCTTCGGCGGCACGCTGCTCTTGCAGGTGGGACTCGCGCTGGGGCTGACTGGCGCGATGCTGTGGGTGATGCGCGCCGGGGGCGAGCCGCCCGAGGTGCAAACCCTGGCGCTGCTCATGGGCGGCTACCAGTTCTTCTTCCGCCTCAACGCCATCCTCGCCGCGGTGCTGCACGCACGCGAGAAGGTGGACGGCCTGTCGGTGGCGCACGTCGCAATGAAGTGCATCTGGGGTGGCGGGCTGGTGCTGGTGCTGCTGTTGCGAGCGCCGCTGCCGTGGCTGGCCGCGCCCTTCATCGGCGCTGAGATCTTCAAGGCCGCGTTCCTCTTCCACCTCACGCGCAAGCACGCCGGGCTGAAGATGCGGCTGGACGTGCGCTCCACCGTCACTGCGCTGCTGGCCGCCCTGCCCTTCTTCATCAACGAGGCGGCGCTGGCCACCAATGGCCGCGTGGACGTGAGCATCCTCGGCCTGGTCGCCAACAAGACAGAGGTGGGCTACTACGGCGCCGTTTGGGGCATCGCCGGCATGACGATGCTGCTCTCGCCCATCCTCGGCTGGGTGCTGCTGCCGATGATGTCGCGCGCGGCAGCCAGCTCGCAGGAGGAGTTCACCCGCATCCTCCGCCGGGGGCTCGAGGGCGTCGTCTCTGTCTCCATCCCCGTGACGCTCGCGATGGCGCTCGGGGCGGAGACGTGGGTGAAGCTGCTCATTGGCGAGGCCTACCTGCCGGCCGCGCCGGTGCTGCGACTGCTCGCGCCCATCTTCGTGCTCACCTACGTGGCCACCGTGTGCGGCAGCTGGCTGATGGCCGCCGATCGCACCTGGACGGTGACTCGCACCTCGCTGATGGCCGCGGTGCTCAACCCGGCGCTCAACCTGTTGCTCATTCCGCTCTTCCTGCGCTGGCTGGGCCCGGCGGGCGGCGCGAGCGCCACCGCCATCTCGCTGGCCACCTGCGAGGTCCTCGTCACCCTCATCCTTGTCTCCGCCATCGGCTCGCGCGCCTGGGATGCGCGGGGGCTCGCCGTGCTGGGCAAGACGCTCGGCACGTGCGCCGCCGTCACCGCCCTCCACCTGCTGCTGGGCCACCTGGGGCTGGACTCGCGCGACCTGGTGCGCGGGCTCGCCCGCATGGTGCTGGATGGCGCCGCCTATCTCGCCCTCATCCTCCTCACCGGCGCGGTGCGCAAGGACGAGGTGCTCGGGCTGGTGCGCATGGTGCGCAACCGCCGCAAGCCTCAGTCCGCCACCGCAACGCCTCCCTCCGAGGCCCGCGCCGCATGAAGCACGCCCTGTCCGCCATGAGCCGAAACACCCTCCGCTCCCGCTCCCCGCTCCGCTGGCCCCTGCTGGCCACGCTCCTGCTGCTGTCCGCCTGCTACAAGCCGGGCCGCTTCGTCTGGGTGGACGACTACCGCGAGCCCCAGGTGCAGGGCGACGAGAACTACCTCATCCGCAAGGGCGACATCCTCAGCGTCAACGTGTGGAACCAGCGCGACATCTCCTCGCGCATCCGCGTGCGCGATGATGGCCGCATCAGCCTGCCGCTCCTCAACGACGTGGACGCCGCCGGTCAGACGCCTGCCGCGCTCGCCCGCGCCATGGAGCAGAAGCTCAAGGACCTGGTGGCCAACCCCGTCGTCACCGTCATGGTGGACGAGCCCCAGCCCATCAAGATCGCCGTGCTGGGCGAGGTGCGCAACCCGGGCAAGAAGCTGCTCGACCCGGGCGCCGGGCTGCTGCAGGCGCTGTCAGAGGCCGGCGGCTTCACCGACTACGCCCGCGACGATGCCCTCTACGTGCTGCGCCAGGAGCCTGGCTACCAGACCCCGGCGCGCATCCGCTTCACCTGGGAGGCGCTCACCCGCAATGAGGGCACGGCCTCCACCTTCCGTCTGAAGACAGGCGACGTCGTGGTGGTGGAGTAGCCGCATGGCGCTGCCCGCACTGGCCCTCGGCTGGCTGCTGGTGGCCTCCGCACCAGCCGTCAAATACAAGGCCTCGGCTCGCATCGAGACGATCACCCGCTCGAAGCTGCTCACCGAGCAGGTGTTCCCCGCTTCGACCAAGGTGCTCAACGACATCATCCTCGCGCCGCGCCTGGAGAGCACCCTCTACACCAACCTGCTCGAGGTGAAGTTCGTCTACGAGTCGCAGTTCCTCCTGCGTCAGGTGACCAAGTCGAACCGCGCACTCGAGTTCCAGCAGTCCGTCTACACCCGTACCGACTACAAGATCCGCCGCGACCTCACCCTGCTGGCCGTCCACACCACCACCCTGGGCAAGTTCCCCTTCGAGGCCTACGGCGGCGCGGGGCAGATCAATCTCCCCGTCAACCAGCCGACCACCAACGCCAATGCGCTCAGCTCGGGCAGCGCCTACATCTACACGGAGACCGCGGCGGGCTTCCTGACGTCGCTCGGCATCAAGCGCCTGACCATCGTCGGGACGCTCGGTTGGATCGTCAACGGTCTGTTGGATCCTCCGGTGCGCCCGCTGCGGCGAGGCAGCGCGGCCTACCCCCAGCAGCGCTACCCCGAGCTGCGCTTCCAGACCATCTACGGCGCCACGCGTCGCGACTACCTCTCGTTCTCGGTGTACGGCAAGGACGTGTCCTTCTCCACCGGCAACCGCGACGCCTACCTCCAGTTCGCACCGGGCCTCCTGCACCAGTTCTCCCCCCTGGTGGACCTGACCGTCGAGCCCGGCATCGCCCTGGGTAGGGTTTACCCCAGACGACCGGACGAGTTGCCGGAAAATCGGGTCATGCCGACCCTGGAAACCACGCTCAACGCGCCAGTCCCGATCGGTCACCACTGGCCGGTGAAGGCCAAAGTCCGCGCGCGTTACGTGCCCTACATGGATCCGCTCTCGACACAACTCATCCCTCGGGCCGATATCGGTCTAGACCTCGAGTGGAAGGGCCGACGTGAGGCCAAGATTCTCGGAAAGCTCCGTTACGCCCGTCCGCTCACTTCGGGCATCCACAGCGACGACGAGGAGACCAAGATGGAAGTCGAGCCGCTCTACCCGCTGCCGCTCTCTCGCTACCTCTTCTTGCAGGGGAAGGGCACATTCTCCTGGATCAATCACGCGGTCGTTGGCACCCAACCTGTCGTCCAGTGGTACACAAGCGTCGGATTGGTGGTGCGGTATGATCGTGGTAGGCTTTAGGCGTACCAGGCCATGAAGAAGTTCATCCTGATGTCGGTACTGTACGCCGCGATCGTGTTGCCCATCCTGGCGGCGCGAGAGCGCAACGCGGTCCGAGGCGTAAAACGGGCGGTGGCGATGTTCGTGGCATACAACTTCCTCTATGCCTTCCTCGTCCTGGTGGTCTGGACGTCGATGGAAGACTGAGAAAAGGCCTGAGAGATTTTATGGCGCAGCAACAGGGAACCGTCCTCGTCGTCGAGGACTCGCCCATGTTCCGCAGGATGCTGAGTGACATGCTCCAAGCGCTGGGCTTCACGACCATCCAGGAGGCCTCCAGCGGTCAGGCGGCCCTGGAGCGCCTGCAGCAACAGTCACCGGATCTCGTGTGCCTGGACCTCACGCTGCCGGACATCTCCGGCTACGAGGTGTGCGAGCACATCCGCGCCACGGAGTCCCTCCGGGACGTGCCGGTGCTGATGATCTCCGCGCGCACGCAGACCATGGACCGGGCGCAGGCCGAGGAGGCGGGCGCGAGCGGTTATCTCATCAAGCCATTCACCCCCGAGGAGCTCCGCCAGCAGGTGGAGCGGGTGATGGCGGCACGTCCTCGGAAGGAGGCCTAGCTCATGGCTCCGTCCCGTGACGAACTGCCCGAGGTCGAGCGGGCGCAGGCGAACATCTTCGACTGGGAGGCCCTGCGCGACTACGCCGGCTACCTGAAGAACGCGCTCCTGCGCCACAAGCTGCTGGCGCTGGGCACCTTCGTGGTGACGGCGGCGCTGGGACTGGCGCTCGCCAAGTTCCTGCCGCGCAGCTACTACGCGGAGGCCACGCTGCTGCCCAAGCGCGCCTCCACCATCGCCGCGCTGGTCAACCCGGACCGCATCGCCGCGTTGGATCCGGATCCCCCCAACCCGCTGCGCCCGCCCGGCGAGGTGGACTCGGTGACGCGCACGGCGGCCCAGTCGGTGATGCGGCGCGAGAACCTGGTGGCCCTCATCAAGCGGGTGAACCTGCTGGACCGCTGGGACGCCACGCGCGCCCCGCTGCTGCGCCTGAAGGATCAGGTGATGCACCTCATCTCCGGGCGCCCCACCGAGGACATCAAGCTGGACGCCATGGTGGGCATGCTGGAGAAGGCGCTCAGCGTGAACACCGATGACGGCAAGGTGGTCGTGAGCGTCATCTGGCCTGATCCGCAGCTGGCCTACGAGCTGGTGGATGCCGCGCAGCAGAGCTTCCTCGAGGCGCGCCAGAAGGAAGACCTCGCCAGCATCAACGACGCGCTCACCATCCTCGAGCAGCACGAGCAGCTCGCCTCGGAGAACTACAAGAAGGCCTTCGTGGACTTCGAGAAGATCTTCGAGCAGATCATGATTGAACGCCGGCGCGCGGTGGGTGACCCGCGGGTGGGCGGCTTCAACACGGACCAGCACCTGGCGCAGCTGCGCTTCCTCATCCGCGCCAAGCGGCGCGCCATCTCGGACTCCGAGGATCAGCACAACCGGCGCCTGGAGCAGCTGAACGCGGAGCTGGTGGCGCAGCGCAAGGTGTACGGGGAGAACCACCCGGCCATCATCGAGCTGCAGCAGCGCATCGCGGGACTGCGGGCGCAGGGCTCGCCGCAGACGCGGGTGCTGCAGGGCGAGGAGAAGGAGCTGAACAGGGAATACGAGCGCTTCGGCGGCCAGTCCGTGCCCTTCCCCGACGAGCCGATGCCGGACCCGTACGGCCTGGAGCGCGTGCTGATGGGCATCCTCCCGGCGGTGTCGGAGAACCCCAAGGCGGCGGTGTCCCTGGACGAGGTGCGCTCGAGGACCATCATCATGCAGCAGCTGCGCAAGCGCATCGACGCGGCGAAGCTGGAGCGCGACATCTCCCAGGCCTCCTTCAAGTACCGCTACACCCTGCTCACCCCGGCCGAGTTCCCCCGCAGTCCGGTGAAGCCCAACGCGAAGGTGATCGCCATCGGCGGCATCGTGGCGGGCCTCATCCTGGGCGTCTTCGCGGCGCTCGCGCGCGACGTGCTCAGTGGCCGGTTCCTGCAGGCCTGGCAGGTCAAGCGGGGCCTGGGGCTGCCCGTGCTGGCGGAGCTGGAGACGCCGCCTCAGTTGGAGACGCAATCGCAGTAGCGCGGAGCCCCCGCGACACCCCTGGAGTCTCAAGCCGTGATGCTGCTCGACCTGTTGCTCATCCTCCTGGCCCTGCCGGTGCTCGTCGCCGCGGGGTACCTGCTGCTGCTCACGCTCTTGTCGGGGCAGAAGGCGGCACCGCCGCAGGTGGCACCACGGCTCAAGTTCGACGTCATCATCCCGGCCCACAACGAAGAAACGGGCATCGCCCGCACGGTGACCAACCTCTCGCGGGTGGACTGGCCCGTGGAGCTGCGGCGCATCGTCGTGGTGGCGGACAACTGCTCGGACAGCACGGCGGACCGGGCACGCGAGGCCGGGGCCACCGTGCTGGTGCGCAACAACAAGGAGCTGCGCGGCAAGGGCTACGCCCTGCAGTACGCCTTCGAGTGGAGCCTGGCGGACGGCTTCGCCGACGCGGTGGTGGTGGTGGACGCGGATACGGAGGTGACGTCCAACCTGCTGCACGCCTTCGCGCTGCGGCTGGAGGCGGGCGCCCACGCGGTGCAGGCGCACTACGGCGTGCTCAACCCGAATGCCTCGTGGCGCACGAAGCTGATGGCCGTCTCCATGGCGCTCTTCCACAAGGTGCGCTCGCTGGGCCGTGAGCGGCTGGGCGTCTCGTGTGGCCTGCGCGGCAACGGCATGTGCTTCACCCACGCGCTCATCCGCCAGGTGCCGCACGACTCCTTCTCCATCGTGGAGGACCTGGAGTACGGCATCCGCCTGGGGCAGGCCGGCTACCGCGTGCACTACGCGTGGGAGGCCGAGGCGCTGGGCGAGATGGTGTCCAGCGAGAAGGCCTCGCGCTCGCAGCGCCGCCGCTGGGAGGGTGGGCGCATGGCGATGATGCGCAAGTTCGGCGTGCCGCTGCTCGCCGAGGGCCTGCGCAAGGGCGACAAGGTGCTGGTGGACCTGGCCATGGATCTGCTGGTGCCGCCGCTGAGCTGGGTGGTGCTGGGCGCGGGCGGGGTGACGATGGCCGCGGTGGCGCTGTCGCTGAGGCAGGGGCACCTGGCGCTGTCCGCGTACCTGGGGGCGGCGAGCGTGCTGGCGCTCGTGCTCTACGTGATGCGCGGCTGGTGGGTGTCCGGTATGGGACTGGGTGGGCTGATGGCCCTGGCTCGGGCGCCTTTCTATGTGGCGTGGAAGATCTGGCTCATGATGAGCCGCCCCGAGGAGAAGAAGGGCGAGTGGGTGCGCACCGCGCGCGAAACCCACAAGCCCTGAGTTGCTGGCGTAGGAGCGCCCGTCCCAGACGATGATTCAGGCCTTCCTGTCGCGTACGCCCGTCTTCATGTCGCTGCTGGCCCTGGTGGTGCTGGCAACGGTGGGGCTCATCATCTTCGCCCCGGCGCTCGCGATCCTTCCGGTGGGGGGCGCCGTCTTCCTGTGGTGGGTGTGCCGGCAGCCGCTTCGCACGTTGACGCTGGCGGTCTTCGCCGCGGCCGTCACGGTGGAC
This sequence comes from Archangium minus, assembly GCF_044360475.1. Taxonomy (NCBI): domain Bacteria; kingdom Pseudomonadati; phylum Myxococcota; class Myxococcia; order Myxococcales; family Archangiaceae; genus Archangium; species Archangium minus. The sequence goes on along the minus strand of NZ_CP043494.1, from coordinate 278,730 downwards.
CTCGTCCCCGAGGTCCCCTACGAGGGCGAGTGGAAGTCGCCGCTGTACTTCCCCGGCAAGCTGCTCTTCACCGTGCCCGGCATGAGTCTGCCGCTGATAGACCTCGCCGTGGTCGGGCTGATCGGCTTGATGGTCTACCGGCGCGCCATGGGCATCAAGATAGACCCACCCCCGCTTCCGATACCCAGGCCGTTGGTCCTCGCGCTGCTGGTGCTGCCGGCCACCATCCTCTGGCTGCAGGTGTGGGGCATCGTCATCAACGGCGGCGTCGCGCGCGTGGCCAAGGTGCAGTGGCACCAGATGCTGGCCATCCCGCTGATGGTGATGCTCTTCAACGCCGCCTTGCGCGGCCCCAAGGACTTCCACACCCTGGGGCGCATCATCGTCACGGCCTGCTGCACCAAGGCCTTCCTGGGCGCCTGGTTCATCGTGATGATCGCCCGGCCCCGAGGCCTGTACCACGAGTACGCCACCACGCACGCGGACTCGATGCTGTACGTGACCGGCCTGGCCTGCGTCATCTGGTCCTGGATGGAGGAGCCCACCCGGAAGCACTTCTGGAGGATGGTCGTTGTGTGCGCCATCATCTTCATGGGCATGCACTACAACGACCGGCGCATCGCCTACGCCAGCTTCCAGCTGGTGCTCATCTTCGGGTACTTCGTCAGCCCGTGGAGTGGGATGAAGCGCAAGCTCACCCGCATCGCCCTGCTCCTCTCGCCCATCATCCCCTTCTACATCGCCGTGGGATGGAAGAACCCCTCGGGCATCTTCGGGCCGGTGGGCACCATCAAGTCCATGTTGGTGGGCGAGAACCTCGCCAAGGGGCAGATGGACTACCGCGACATCGAGAACTTCGATGTCGTCCACACGTGGAACCGCAACCCCATCCTCGGCACAGGCTGGGGGCATACCTTCGACGAAATCCTCAAGCTGCCCGACATCTCCCACGCCTTCGCGGACTACCTCTACCACCCGCACAACTCGGTGCTGGGCATGTTCGCCTTCGGCGGCGTGGTGGGCTTCTCCGGGCTGTGGCTGTGGATACCCGTTGGCGTCTTCCTGGCCGTGCGCGCCTACCACCGCGCCCACGAGCCGATGCAACGCGCGGGCGGATTGGTGGCGCTGTCGGTGTTTGTGGTCTATACCCAGCAGTGCTTCGGCGACATGGCCAGCATCAGTTGGATGGGGAGTGTGCTCTCGGCGATGGCGGTGACCTGCGCCAGCAAGCTGGCTGTCGTCACCAACGCCTGGCCGTCCGCTCTGGAGGCGAGAAAGGAATTCTCGGTTCCTGAGAATTCGAGCAGTCCGGCAGGAAATCTGGTATGATACCGCACCGCAAACCGAAGAGGCCACGGAAAATTGACACTAAGGGCCCGATTCCGGCCTCTTCGGTGGTGCCAAACGCTCCGCGACGCGGTAACATGGGCTCGCCCATGTTCGAGCCTCACGACAAGAAGACGAAGGGTGGCTCGCGGAACGGAGGTCCGAATCCACCGGATCAGCGGCGCGTTGTGCAGCCGCTCTCGGTGATTCGTGGCAACCGGCCGCAACCCACGCCTCCGTCTCCTCCCGGTCCACCGCCCCCCACGGGTGACGGTGCCGAGGTCGTCGAGCAGGCCAGGCCCGTCACCGCCCCCACCAGCACGCTGCTGCACCTGTGGGCGATGCTCAACCAGCGCGGCCGTTGGTCGTCGCTGGTGGTGGTGCCCTCGCATGAGGGCGGCTCGGGACTTCAGGCGGCGCAAGCCATCCTCGAGGTGGCCAGCAAGCAGGGCTCCACGCCCGTGCACTTCCTGGATGCCGAGGGGCTGGAGCTGGGCGCTGCGCAGCACGTGGTGAACGAGATGATGGCGTACGTGGAGCAGGGGGACCGGGTGGTGGTCCTCATCGACTCCGTCGTCTCCAACCCCGTGGGCCTGGAAGTGGCGCAAGCGGCCGAGCGGGCGCTGCTCACCGTGGCGCTCGGCACCTCGGACTACACCTCGGCACGTCGTACGCTGGACCTGATCGGGAAGGAGCGCTTCATTGGAAGCGTTACCCTCCAGCCCACGTCCGGAGCCCCGAAGAAATGAGCGCAGCCCCCGGCGCCTCTGGCGCCGTTGTTCCACCTCGGCCCGTGGCTTCACGCCCGAGGCTGAGCGTCGTCGTTGCCACCTACAACCGCGTAGACCTCATCCAGCGCCTGCTCGAGCAGTTCGCCCGGCAGACGCTGCCCGCCTCGGACTTCGAGGTGGTGGTGGTGGATGACGGCTCGCGCGAGCCGGTGGCGCCCCACCTGGAGAAGCTGAAGCTGCCTTTCACGCTGCGCGTGGAGACGCAGGCCAACGCCGGTGCGGCGGCGGCCCGTCACCGCGGCGTGCTCGCGGCGCGCGGCGACGTGGTGCTCATCACCGATGACGACATGCAGGTGGCCGAGGACTTCCTCGCGAAGCACCTGGAGCGCCACCCGCCCGGCTCGCGCAACGTCGTCATCGGCAGCATCCGCCCGGACCCCGCCATCTCCGACATGCCGCTCTTCGAGCGGTGGTACGCGTGGTTCAACAACCGCATCGCCGCGAGCATGAGCGGCCCCAAGCGGCGCGCGCGTGGCTGGCAGCTCTTCACTGGCAACGTCTCCTTCCGGCGCGAGGACTACGTGTCCGCCGGCGGCTTCGACAAGAGCCTCGGCCAGTCCGAGGACATCGAGCTGGGCGTGCGCCTGGAGAAGGCCGGCTGCCGCTTCGAGTTCTGCACCGCGGCGTACGTGCTGCACGGCTCGGATCACACCAGCTTCGAGAAGTGGCTGAAGCGGGCGCACCGCTACGGCATCTTCGACTCGCGCGTGGCGGCTCTGCACCCGGACGTGCCGCAGGTGGACCCCTGGCGCTTCCTCTTCGTGATGAACCCGCTGGCCCGGCCGCTGCTGGCCGCCACGGTGGTGGCGCCCGAGGCGACCCGTCCGCTGACGGAGGCGGTGATGGGCGCGGCGAAGCTGGCGGACAAGGCGGGCCTGACGAAGGCGGCCTTCGCGGGCACCTCGGTGGCCTACGTCATGGAGTACCTGCGCGGGGCGCGCGCTGAGGCGGGCTCGCTGCCGAAGGCGGCTCGGCACGTGGCCCGCTTCGCCCTCACCGGCGGCAAGCCCGGTCAGGTGCTGAAGCTGGCGAAGGCGCTGAAGGAGGACGCGGTGCAGGTGGCGCGCTCCGAGTATGGCCAGCCTGGCTTGAAGGCCGTGGCCGCCATGGTGCTCACCTCGGACGGCTACCGGGTGCTGGCGCTGCAGCGGCTGCGCGAGGCGGCGCGCGGGCTGGGCATTCCGCTTGGCAACCACGCGCTGCGCGTGGCCCAGACGGCGGTGCTCGGCGTGGAGATTGGCAAGGACGTGGAGTTGGGCAGCGGCGTCTACTTCGTCCACAGCCTGGGCACCGTGGTGGGCGGCGACGCGAAGGTTGGCAACCGCGTGCGCTTCTACGGCAACAACACCGTGGGCACCGCTCGGGACGACGGCTACCCCGTCATCGAGGATGACGTGTGGGTGGGCGCCGGCGCGCGCATCCTCGGTCCCATCACCGTTGGTGCCCGCTCGCGCATCGGCGCCAACGCGGTGGTGATCAAGGACGTGCCCCCCGACAGCGTGGCCGTGGGCATTCCCGCGCGCATCATCCCACGCAAGGACGTGGACGAAGAGTGATGCGCCGGGCTGTCGGGAGCGGCGCACTGTGGCGCGGCAGGAGGGCTCGGACGGCCCTGCTGGCTGGCGTGTGCCTGGGCGCGCCCCTCGTGGGAGTGTCCCTCCTGGGGTCGTGCAGGCAGAGCTCCTCCCAGGCGGCTCCCTCCTCGCAGTCCTCCTCGCCCTCGGGCGTCTACAACATCCCCCCGCTCACCGAGACGGCCTATGCCGGCACCCTCCAGCCGGGTTGGCAGGACGAGGGCTGGTCCGAGCGCGAGCTGAAGGACATGAGCCCCGCCCGGCTGCGCATGGCCAACATGGGCGGGTGGATGCTGCACAAGACGGGCATCCAGGGAGAGTTCGGCGGGCTCGCGCTGCGCTACCGCGCGCCGTCAGGCTTCGGCGACTTCCTCGAGGTGCGCCTGGACTCGGAGGGCGAGACGCTCTTCCCCCGCGTGCGCGTGGACGCGAGCCACGTGGCGCGCCGCGAAGGCGACTGGGTGCAGCTCTTCGTCCCCCTCGAGCAGCTCAACCCGGAGAAGGTGCCCTTCACCCGCATCGTCATCCGCGCGTACAAGAAGGTGTCCAACGACTGGGTGGAGCTGGACCAGGTGGGCCTCACCGCCCCCGGTGGCATGACGCCCGCCGATGGCACCACCTTCGTACAGCAGTCGCTGCAGCCGGGCACGGCGGCCAAGGCCATCATCGAGCCCGTGGAGCTGGCCTATGACAACGGCCTGCAGGCGGGCTGGGAGGACCACGGCTGGTCCGAGCGCGAGCTGAAGGGGCCCACGCCCGCGAAGCTGCGCATGGCCAACATGGGCGGCTGGATACTTCACAAGAAGGACCTGCAGGGCGAGTACGGCGGGCTGACGCTGCGCTACCGCGCGCCCTCGGACTTCGGCGACTTCCTCGAGGTGCGGCTGGACTCCGCCAGCGAGACGCTCTTTCCCCGCGTACGCCTGTCAGACACGTACGTCACCGCGCGCGACGGTGACTGGACGCAGGTGTTCGTCCCCATGGACGAGCTCAACCCGGAGAAGAAGGCCTTCAGCCAGCTCGTCCTGCGCGCGTACAAGAAGGTGGGCAACGAGCACGTCGAGCTGAACCAGGTGGGCCTGGCCCGGCTCGTCACCCCCGCCGCCGTGATGCAGCAGCAGGCGCCCCCGGACGCGGCCTCCGTGGGCGGTGGCCGCGTGGCCTTCGGAGACGCCAAGGCGACCAAGGTGGTGGTGGACTGCGCGATTCCCAGCCACCCCATCAGCCCGCTCATCTACGGCATCGCCTTCAACAACCTGCGCGAGCTGAAGGACAGCCACCAGTGGGAGCTCGGCGCCACCGCGCGCCGCTGGGGTGGCAACCCCACCACCCGCTACAACTGGAAGCTGGGCAACGTCTGGAATACGGCCAACGACTACTTCTTCCGCAACATCGTCCTCGGCACCAGCCCCCAGTACACCTACGACACCTTCCTTCAGTCCAACCTCCAGCGTGGGATGCAGTCCGCGCTCACCGTCCCCATCATCGGCTGGGTGGCCAAGGACTCCACGTCCGTGAGCTTCCCCAAGTCCCTCTTCGGCGTGCAGCAGAAGATGGACCCGGACGTGACGGAGGCCGGCAACGGCATCTCCCCCTCGGGTGATGCCCTCACGCCGCCCCTGCCCACCCAGACGAGCGTCGAGGCCCCTCCCTCGTTCATCCACGAGTGGGTGCGCACCATCCGCGAGAAGGACAAGGCACGCGGGCGCAGCGTGCACATGTACATCCTCGACAACGAGCCGATGCTCTGGAACACCACGCATCGGGATGTGCACCCGGAGCCGGCCACCTACGACGAGCTGCTCGAGCGCACCATCGCCTTCGGCACCGCCGTGCGCCAGGCGGACCCGGACGCCGTCATCGCAGGCCCCGCCGAGTGGGGTTGGACGAACTACTTCAACTCGGCGGCGGACCTGGCCCCGGGCGGCAACAAGAAGGACCGCAAGGCCCACGGCAACATGCCGCTCCTGGCCTGGTACCTGAAGAAGCTCCACGAGCACGAGAAGCAGACCGGCACCCGCCTGCTCGACGTGGTGGACGTGCACTTCTATCCGCAGGGCCAGGACATCGGCTTCGAGGAGCGGGGCGCCACGGACCCGGACACCTCCGCGCGGCGCATCCGCTCCACGCGCGCGCTGTGGGACCCGAAGTACAAGGACGAGTCCTGGATTGATGACAAGATCGAGCTGATTCCCCGAGTCAAGCGGTGGATCGCCGAGAACTACCCGGGCCGGGGCATCTCCATCGGCGAGTACAACTTCGGCGCCACCGGCCACATGAGCGGCGGCCTCGCGCAGGCGGAGGCGCTGGGACGCTTCGCCGAGCAGAACCTCACCTCGGCCTTCCTCTTCACCTACCCGCCCTACCGCAGCCCGGCCTTCTGGGCCTTCCGCGCCTACCGCAACTTCGACGGCAAGGGCGGGCGCTTCCAGGACAACTTCGTGCCCTCGAAGTTCGACAAGGAGTCGGACACCCAGGGCATGTCGCTGTTCGCCTCGCGCAGTGACGACGGCAAGCGCGTGGTGGCCATTGCCCTCAACCTGGAGCCGGACGCGGCCCGCAACGCCCAGGTGGAGCTGCGCGGCTGCGGCAACGTGGCCAACGCCCGGGTGCTGGGCTACGCGGGCGAGCCCTCGGGCTTCTCCGAGCGCAAGTCCTTCCTCCAGTCCGGCAGCAACGTCCAGGTGATGCTCCCGCCCTGGTCCATCACCGTCCTGGACATCACGCTCGCCCGGCCCTGAGGGCGTCCAACAGGGGGCGTTCAGGAGGGGTTTGAGCCCCTTCCCGGCGCGACAGGTGCTATCACTCCAGCGCCATGTCCCAGCCCCCCTCCCCCTTGTTCGCCACGGTCCCCAACGAGATCGATTTCCCGGCTGACGAGCGCCGCACCCTCGCCTTCTGGAAGGAGCGCCGCATCTTCGAGCAGACGCTCCAGGGCCGGGAGGACGCTCCCGTCTTCGTCTTCTACGAGGGCCCGCCCACCGCCAACGGCCTGCCCCACAACGGCCACGTCCTCACCCGCGTCATCAAGGACCTCTTCCCCCGCTACAAGACGATGCGCGGCTACCGCGTCCCCCGCAAGGCGGGCTGGGACACCCACGGCCTCCCCGTCGAGGTCGAGGTCGAGAAGGAGCTGCGCATCCACGGCAAGGCGGAAATCGAGCGCTACGGCGTGGAGCCCTTCACCGAGCGCTGCATCGAGTCCGTCTTCCGCTACACCAACGAGTGGGAGCGCCTCACCGAGCGCATCGGCTTCTGGGTGGACCTCCCGGACGCCTACGTCACCTACCACCGCAGCTACGTGGAGAGCGTCTGGTGGGCGCTCGCCGAGCTGTTCCGCAAGGGCCTGCTCTACCGCGGCCATAAAATCGTCTGGTGGTGGCCCCAGGGCGGCACCGCGCTCAGCTCCGGCGAGGTGGGCATGGGCTACCGCACCGTGGACGACCCCAGCGCCTACGTCGCCTTCCCGCTGCGCGACTCGCCCGACACCGCGCTCCTCATCTGGACCACCACGCCCTGGACGCTCCCGTCCAACATGTACGCCGCCGTCAACCCCACGGTGGACTACGTCACCGTGGACGCCGGCGAGCGCAAGCTCATCGTCGCCGCCGCCCTGCGCGAGGAGCTGAGCAAGAAGCTCAAGAAGGAACTGCCCGTCCTCGAGACGTTCAAGGGCAGCGCGCTCGTGGGCCGGCGCTACACCCCGCCTTACGACGTGTACTTCAAGCGCGTGGGCGACACGGAGCTGCCGCTCGCCAATGGGGGCACGGACTCGCCCGCCTGGCGCGTCATCGGCGCGGACTTCGTCACCCTCACCAGCGGCACGGGCATCGTCCACATCGCCCCGTCCTTCGGCGAGGACGACTACGAGGCCTTCCGCCGCGAGCGCACCCGCTTCGCCAGGCCCGAGGCCCTGGAAATGTTCTGCGCCATCCGCCCGGATGGCACCTTCTCCGAGGACTTCCCCCACCTCGCCGGCCGCTTCGTCAAGGACGCGGACAAGGAGATTCAGCGCGAGCTCAAGGAGCGCGGGCTGCTCGCGCTCATCGAGCAGTACCGCCACGAGTACCCCTTCTGCTGGCGCGCCGATGACGACCCGCTCATCCAGTTCGCCCGGCCCGCCTGGTACATCCGCACCACGTCCGTGAAGGACCGGGCCATCGCCAACAACCGCGCGGTGAACTGGGTCCCCGAGCACATCAAGGAGGGCCGCTTCGGCGACTTCCTCGCCAACAACGTGGACTGGGCCCTGTCCCGCGAGCGCTACTGGGGCACCCCCCTGCCCCTCTGGGTGCACTCGGAGACGGGCGAGGTGGAGGCCATCTCCTCGCTCGAGGCCCTGCGCAACAAGCCCGGCAGCAACCTGGCCGCCGTGGAGGCCGAGCTCAAGGCCTTCCTCGCCACCCGCCCCACCGGCGCCAGCAGCGCCGAGCACCTCATCGTCCACAAGCCGTGGATCGACAAGGTCACCTTCGAGAAGCCCGGCACCCCCGGCCGCTTCGTGCGCGTGCCCGAGGTGGTGGACGTGTGGTTCGACTCGGGGTGCATGCCCTTCGCGCAGTGGGGCTACCCCCACGCGTCCGGCTCCCGCGAGAAGTTCGCCCAGGCCTTCCCCGCCGACTTCATCTCCGAGGCCATCGACCAGACGCGCGGCTGGTTCTACTCGCTGCTCATGGTCAGCACGCTCGTCTTCGACGAGGACACGCAGAAGCGCGAGGGCCTGTCTCCCACGCGCGGCTGGCCCATGCCCTACAAGAGCTGCATCGTGCTCGGCCACGTGTCCGACAAGGAGGGCAAGAAGGAGTCCAAGTCCAAGGGCAACTACACCCCGCCCGAAATCATCCTCGACGAGGTCCGCATGGACTTCGCCGTGCTCGATGACAAGACGGCGGGTGTCCCGGGCGTGGCCGGCGAGGCGCTCATCGCCCGCGAGGACCTCGAGGGCCTGGACCTGCAGGAGGGCGCCAAGGTGCGCGTCTTCCGCTCGGACGCGCCGGACAAGGCCGTCACCCTCACCGTGAAGGCCCACAAGAAGCTCAAGCGGCGCGTGGTGCTGCTCTCGAAGAAGGAGCTGGAGGCGCTCGGCGTGGCGCCCTCGGCGCGCGGCGCGGACGTGATGCCGGTGGAGGTGCCCCGGCTGGCCCCCACCGAGCGCGTGGTGCTCCAGGACCCGTCCACCCGCTCGCCGGGCGCGGATGCGTTCCGCTGGTTCTTCTTCGCGGCCAGCCCCACCTGGTCCAACACGCGCCACTCGCTGAGCAACGTGCGGCTCCTGCAGAAGGACTTCCAGGTCAAGCTGCGCAACGTCTACTCGTTCTTCACCATCTACGCGAACATCGACGGCTTCTCGCCGGCCCGCGGCAACGCGAACGCCACCGAGGTGCCCTGGCTCGCCATCCGCCGCAGCACCGGCTGGCGCGAGCTGAAGCAGCGCACGGTGCTGGACCGGTGGATACTGTCCGAGGTGCAGCTCGCGGTGCGCGACGTCACCCGGGCGCTGGACACCTACCAGGTGTACGAGGCGGCCCAGCGGCTGGTGGTGCTGGTGGACGCGCTCTCCAACTGGTACCTGCGCCGCAGCCGCGAGCGCTTCTGGGGACCGGGCCTGGAGCAGGACAAGCTGGACGCGTACTTCACCCTGTACGAGGCGCTCACGAGCATCGCCGCGCTGTCGGCGCCCTTCATCCCCTTCTTCGCCGAGGAGATGTGGGGCAACCTGGTGGGCCGTCCGTGGCCCACGTCGCAGCCGGCGAGCGTCCACCTAGGCCGCTTCCCCGAGGCGGACCTGAGCCTGGTGGACGAGGCGCTGTCCACGGAGATGGGCGCGGTGCGCGAGCTGGTGTCGCTGGGCCTCAAGGTGCGCACGGACAACAAGCTCAAGGTGCGCCAGCCGCTGTCACACGCGGACGTCATCCTCGCGCGCCGCGAGCTGCAGGAGCGCGTGGCCGTCTACAAGGACCTCATCGCGGACGAGCTGAACGTCCACGAGGTGCGCTTCCTCGAGGAGGGCCGGGAGGCGGACGTGGTGCGCTACAAGGTGCGGCCCAACCTGCGCGCGATGGGCAGCCGCCTGGGCCCCAAGCTGGCCCCGGTGCGCAAGGCGTTCGACGCCGCCGACAGCCGGCTGCTCCAGCGCGAGCTGACGCGCGAGGGCAAGGTGGCGCTCACCGTCGACGGAGAGGCCATGGTGTTCCCCGCCGAGGAGCTGGAGGTGCTGGTGGAGGCCAACCCCGGCTACGCGGCCGCGGGCGCGGGGGTGGGCGTGGTGGTGCTCCACACCGAGCTGACCGAGGCGCTCGTGGACGAGGGACTGGTGCGTGAGCTGCTCGCCCGGGTGCAGGCGGCGCGCAAGGACATGGCGCTCGGCTACACGGACCGCATCCGCCTGTGGGTGGACGGGGACGCCCGGGTGCGCAAGGTGACGCAGGAGGCGCGCGAGTCCATCTCGCGCGAGACGCTCGCTTCGGAGCTGAACGTGGGCCCCGAGGGTCTCACTGGTCAGGAGGAAGAGCTCTCCCTCAACGGCCTGCCCGCGCGTATTCGCGTCGAGCGCGCCTGACGGGAATAGGGGAAGGGGGCACTCCAGGATTGAAAGATGCCTCCTTCCCTCCACACAGAGCAAAGCATGCGGACTGGGCTTGCCCCAGTCAGGCCGGGCGGCCCGAGTTCCAGCGGATCCCAGATGAGCTCCTCGGTGGTCACCAGCGTCATGTTGGTGAACCCGTGGCGCTCCACGAAGCGCGCGAAGCTCTCGGAGATGACCCGGCGACCCGTCAGCCCCCGGGGGCGGAAGATGTCCTCTCCCCGACAGGTGCCGGGCTCCAGGGTGAAGCCGTGGATGGCGTTCTTGGTCGCATTACGAGATTCCTCGCACGTTGGCGGTTCGTCGGCGTAGCGGATGCGGCTGCGCGCCAGGTCCACCGCCGCGCCGCCGTAGCGAGCCGTGACGACTAGGTACTGGGCAACGTGGGCGGGCTTGGGGGGGTGGAAGCCCTCCAACCCTGTGAGCCCCTCCTCCCGGAAGACCTAGACGAACCGCTCGGACATGAGCAGTTCATGCCCCGTGGGTTCGATGAAGTCCCCGAGCTCATCTCCGTGCAGGACCAGTTCGACGCGGTAGGGAGGAAGCCACTGCCTCATTCCAATGGGGCCACCGCATCGCGAGCAGTCGGTCCCCACTCCGTGATTGACGGGCTCGAGCTGTTCGACCTCGACATCGTAACGAGACCAGAGCGCCCCCTTTTCCAGGACGAAGAAACGCGGAGAGGGAGCTGGCTCAGAAACCATTGGAGAACCTCGCGCGCATGGCGGCCCGATTGTAGATTTGCCGGAGGACGGCCTCGAATTGCTTCGGGGTGGCGAGCTCGTTCTCCTTGAGCCATTTGATGACCTCCGCATCCACATCCCGATGCTATTGCTGGTAGCCGCAATGGGCCTTCGCATCCACGGCCCGGGAGACGAAGCGAGGGTCACGCGGCTTGTACAGGCCGCGAAGCGTTCGATGTATCCCCAACGCCTTGGCGATGGGCCAAGAGATGACGTGGTGTAACTGGCCCTTGCACTCCTTGGGCTCGGAGCAATCGGCGGCGGATTCCTGCGCCTTGGCCTCGGTCCCCGTCGTCTGGCCTGCCTCCTCCGCCACCTCGGCTCGACGCGCGACTGCTCCAAAGAGATTGAGGAGCGCCTGCTCCTGCGAGGTCATGCTTGTCTCGCAGAGGCACTCCGCCGACGTCTCGTCATGCGTGGGGGGCTGCTGCGAGAGCAACACCATCAACAAGATCGCGAGCATCGAGCTCCTCCTGGCTCCTGACCGGTAGCAGAAGGCTCCTACCCACTTTCGCGGTCGAAGACGAGCGGCGTTCCCCAAGCAGGAGAGGCAGAGGCGAGAGTGGCGCTCCAGGTAGTGGCCAGCAAGAAACCGCTGAAGGAGAGGACGCCGCCAGTGGACCAGGCGGGGTTGCTGAGGAGAACGCTCGACTTCGACGTCTTCACCTGCGTGAGGTGTGGAGGCAGGCGGAGGGTCTTGGCGTACGTGAAGGGAGCACAAGGGGGGGCGGGCGATTGTGGAGCACCTGGGCTTGCCCAAGGCAGGTGCGAGCCTGGCCCCGGCGCGAGGCGCGAGGGCCACATCAGGCCGCGTGGCGTTGAGGCTCACGACAGCTGGAGGCCCAGGCCCCTGCCACGCACCTGATGGGAGCGCGGCCTGGGCAGGCGTGACCCCAAGGGGCTGCGCGGCCCTGTCCACCCGCCCGGGAGCATCACTCGGGTGGCCCCGTCAGCGGCCCTCCTCGGCCCCTGCGCTCCAGCCCTCGCCTTCCATCCGCCTCCCATCTTTCTTATGCTTAACAGGGCCCCATTCCCCTTATGCCCGAATGTTCGGATTAGGCAGGGCCGAACGGCCCACCCTCGACCGCCGCATGAGCCACGAGGGAAGCGCTTCAAGCCCCTTCATGAGACCTTTGCCGCAGAAGGCCACCATCGTCCACCTGCACACACCGGTCACTACGATATCCGTTCCAGATGTACTGCTCGCTTGATAACTTTGCCTGTGTAGTCCTCGCCCTCTAAAGAAGTACCGAATCGAACTCCACTGGCTGTCGTGACGCGAGCAATGCATGTCGACATCGAACATCTCAGCCACTCCTGGCCGACCCGCCTATCCACGGGTGGTCTCCGTGGTGAATCTCAAGGGAGGAGTGGGGAAGACGACACTTTGTGTCAATCTAGCCTACGGGTTGGCCTACTTTAAGAACAAGAGGGTACTGCTCGTTGATCTCGATCCCCAGGCCAACGCAACGCAGTATCTTATATCACAATACACCTACCAGAAGCTCTACTTGGCGGACCCTCCTACCAAGTTTACCGTGGTGGAAGTGTACGACGAGTTCAACCAGAGCAACCGCGTCAACTCTGCGCCCCCCAAGGATCCCCAGCGCTACATCCAGCGCATATACAAAGGCGACCCGGGCTATCTTGACCTCGTTGCATCGAAGCTCGAACTCAGCCTGCTGGCCTTCGAGGGAGGACAGGTCCACAAGAACAACCAAGTGCGTTGGCTCATAGAGTCCGTGGCGAAGCAGTATGACATCGTTCTCATTGACTGCCCGCCAACAGTCTCGCGCATGCTCATGGGAGGTTTTGACGCCTCAGAATATGTCCTGGTTCCCATGAAACCTGAGTTCCTATCGACCATTGGGCTCCCACTCCTTCATCGAATCATCACAAAGACATACAGCGAAGATATCGGAAAAAGAGCCAAATGGATGAATCCCGACCTGAGCGTCATCGGAATCATATATACGATGTTCAATTCACAATTAGTGATGACCAAGGAGAGTCTCGCAGAGATCCAGCGCGAGGCCACTCGCCTTAATTATCCCATCTTCAACGCATACATGTCTAATTCAACAAAGTTCGCTTGGAGCTCAAAGCGAACTTTGCCAATCTTTCGCACAGAGCCGAGCAGCCAGTACGCATTGGAAATGGAGCAAATCGTCACCGAGTTTCTCGCCAGGCTCCCTCAAGCTCCCGGTGGGGCCCTATGACCGCCAGTCAAATGTTCTCTTTGCTCTCAGAGATTTTCTCTCTTGCCGCCCGGCTGGAGTCCGGCTCAATAGAAGCCGCGCGCAGGTACATCCTTGAGAACTTCAAGGGGAATACTCACGATGGATTGTTGATGGTCCTCGATGGACTGGAGCAACTCCACGGAAAGCCCGAGACATCGGTGTCACCAGGGAGTTTCGTTGAGCCCCCACGCGAAAAAACTTCTATCAATGCCTCGGTGGAGGTACTGACACGCGAGTTCAAGGCCATGCTCTTGGATCCATCGTTTCTCCCCACCAAAGCTGAAGTCCTTGCCCTCACAAGGAGAGTGTTCGGGGACAGTCGTACAGCGCGCATGGGAGGTAAAGAGTCGCGACAGGAACTCGTCGATCGAGCCATTCGCATGTTCAAGGAACTAGAGGAGGAGGAGCGGCGCCACGCATTCCAGTATATAAGGAACATGTACCTACGGGGACGTCATTCGAGCCTTGAGCAGTGGTCGGATATCATCACTAAAGGCGAATAAAATCAGCTTGCAATGGTACCCAACGACCTCAATGGCAAGGACGGCAGTTCCATTGCACGGGAACTCTTTGGTCGGGATCCAGACGCCCCATCATGGTGGGACCTCGTGCGTCTTGACGAGCGGATTCTTGAGTGGAGAGACCTGCGCCTGGGAATTAGTTGGAAGGTGACTCACGGCTATCTCGTGGCTCTTCGCGAGGTGAGCAAGCCCGTTGAAGCTTCGAATTTCGCGGCCAAAAACAAGATCCGTCTTCTTCCAAATGGAGGATTCTACTTTCGAAACACAGCCGAACTGTATGTCCGATGTATCGGCTTACCGCCCCCCGAACAAATCGTAGACCAAAACGATCTCTATCGAATCAAAACGAAGGCGGAGTTAGAGGCCTCTGTCGGCTACTCATCGCAGCTGTTTGTACGGCTGGTCGGCTCTCCAGCGGCAGAGATCAACAAAGATGTGCCAGACCCCTACTCGCTAACGACCCTCGTCTTGTCGCCCGTGGAAAAAGATCAGGTAGAGGGGGCTGCGGAATTAGCTCTCTACCATCTGCGCAGGCAGTATCCGAGCTTGGAACTATCCTTCTGGCCGTTCAATGACCTGAACACAGCACCACGACTGCCGGAGCACGATCCCGTTGCTCCAGGTCTGGTTGATGCGCTCCCCGATATGGAGAGGACCGAGGCCATAGCCTTCTACAACAGAGCCATAGAGTCGCCCCCCATCCCCGGTTTTCTATACCTCTATCGAGTACTGGAATCGTGCTTCGATGACGTATTGAGCGCGACAATCAGTGCGTGGCGTCGCGACGCCACGTTGTCCGATCTCGACTTGCTTCAGAAAATCCGGAACATCCAGCGTAGTGAAGATATCTGGTCGCTGCGCCAAGTCCTACGTGAGATTGTGGACCAGAAATTGCTCGATGCGGCCCTGGGCGACGACATCATCGATAAGGCTGATGCCGATACGCTTGCGAGAGAGATCTACCTGCGCAGAAACAGCATTGCGCATGGACGTAAGGGTCAGCACAGGCGCGTCCTAGTTCCGCTAGGATACTCATTCGGTGATGAAGCGGCGAGAGAGCGAAACTGGTATCAATTGCTCAAAACACTGGCCGAAAAAGCAATGGAGAAGTGGCTCTTCTTGAGAGCATAGGACGAATAGCCTCTTATGCCAGGGTAGTTGACCTCTGGTGTCACCTCCAGGAAAACACGTGCAACGACACATAGGGGAGAACGGCCATGGGGTACACACTCAATGGTCCCCAAGGCTATCCGCGCCTCATGATTGGGCTCGACCTAGAGTGTCGGGTTGCTCTGCGTGGAACATTTCTGGTCCCCAAGCAGGAGAGGAGGGGGCGAGAGTGGCGCTCCAGGCAGCGGCCAGCAAGAAGCCGCCGAAGGAAGACGGCGCGAGTGCAGTGGGCCGAGTTGCTCAGGAGGACGTTCGACTTCGACGTCTTCGCCTGCATGAGGTGTGGAGGCAGGCGCCGGGCCTTGGCATGTGTGAAGGAAGCCAGAGGGGTGCACGCCATTCTGGAGCACCTGGGACTGCCCTCGCAGGCTCCGAATCGGGCCCCGGCTCGGGGACCCTCAGTTGGCGTGGTGCCGCAGAAGGTGTCAGAGGATTTGTACAGCACATCGCTGCCACGAACCGCATCCTTGACTGGAGGAGGACCGGCTCATGACCGAAGGTGCCTCTAAAACGGTAGGCGCCGATTCGAATTTTCTGACACCTTCTCTGCTCTCGACGACCCACCTCTAAACTTCCGTGAACATGCCTCCTGCGCACCCCGTCGCTTCCAGCGCCACCTTGACCTCTTCGTCAACGATGATGGGCAAGCTGTAACCCCACAAGCGGAAGACACGGGCGTCCCCCGCCTTCGCTGGGTCGATGCGCAGCCCACTAATGGCGTGATACTCCCCGACTCTGTCTGGGCGACCGTCTTCCGGCTTCCAGCGCTCCACCGACCGGCACGCTCGTTCGTCGACGGCATCGATAAGCCGAGACACATTGAGCAGGTAGTAGGGCACTGACTGTCCCTCAACCTCGACCGGGAAGAGCTGAACCGTGTCGGGTGACAGCTCTCGGAACACGGATGCGACCCTAGCACTCACAACGGGGCTCTGCCCCGCTCCGGCAAAGTCTATATCCAGCGGCTTGCCGGGCCTGGAGACAGGAACTTGCAAGCGCTCGGAGAGTTGCAGCGGCTTGCCCTCAACAAACTGCCAGATATCATCAACCTCCTGGCCGTCGATCTTCGCGGGCGCGGAGAGATACCACCGACCCGGCACATAAACGTCGATCTCCAACGCATAGAATCTTTTTGACATGACCTGCCCTAATCTCCGCCTTTCGTCAGGAGGTTACGCAGTTCGCTCCCTGGTGTCGAGATGAGCTGAGCGATTTTGCGAAGCTCATCAACCAGGGTGGCTTGACATTGCGCAGTGCCTTTACACCCTCGCATCCTGTCTATGAGCCGCTTAAAAACTATCTGATGATACTCGCGCGGATGGGGTCCCTGGTGCCCCTTGATACGCACCTTGTTCACGACGTGCTCCATCGACAGTCCCGCACGCTTGAACAGCTCTTCAAAGAGCGGTGTCCACGGGCCGCCTGACTTATCAGAGATCTCATTCTTGGTCGTGCAGATGTGGTGAATATCGCCGTCGGGGTCTCCCAGAATGGCGCTCTGTGCCCCAGCGTCGCCGTCACTTCCGGCCCCCATGGCTACTGCGGCAACGGCAGTCGGCGCGAGCGTAATGTTCAGCACGCCGCTCGCCGGGACGGAAATCGCTTGCACCTCGCCCGCGAACGCCGCGGACCACTGGAACCCGCCTTCGGCCTGCGCCCTCAATACAGCCTGAGCTGCGCCCGGCAACTTTGACGCCTGTCCAGCCATTGCGTTCTTTCCGCCGAGCGCTGCCAACGCGACGACAACTAGAACGCGAGCACCGTTGTCGCCGAGTATCTTCCCGAAACGGTGCCCCGCGTCCTCCAGCTCCGAAAAGTTCTTCGCGTCCTTTGACTCGTCCCACAAACGGCGGAATCCCTGCCCGAGATTCCACACAGGTCCGGTGCCGAGATATGCAACGAGGGATGCCACAATCGCAACCGCAATAAATTTCGTGATTGGCTCGGGTGCAACAAGCATGACAAGCGCGGTCCCAATCATTGTTGAAACCATCGCACGAAGTGCGGCGGGGTTCGCCAAGTCCTTTATCGCCTCTTCAACCCCTTCCCAGACGGTGTCGAGTGCGAAGTAGAGCGCAAGCATCCGCCGCTCCATTACGCCTAGCGTAAACCCACCTGAGATCAGGCTCAGGCAGCCATCGGGGTCGCTCTGCCGCTGACAAATCCGTTCGTAGGATGACGGCACCATGCGGCCCTGAGCACCGTCAACAATCCCCCCTGCGGAGGCGAGCAACGAACGCCCTTCGTCCCTTTCGGCCTCATTCAGTGCGACGTTCAGCTTCAAGTCGAGCACGAGCTGCGTGACCGCGTTCTTGAACGCCTCTTCGCTTATCTCGACCGGATCGGACTCAACCGGCGTGTAGACAATCGGCGCTCCCTTCCCGGTGTCGAGGTTGACAACCCTCGTCGTCGCGCATCCTGTCGCGAGCACGAGCAGCGCAACAATCCCGCAAACCTGCATGAGAGACCCCAGAGTCGATGCCCCTGCACATCAGGAACAAGGCGGCACATACCAGCCCAGTCTGACGACCTTCATGGTCGCTCATGAATTTTCCTACCCAAAACGTTCGCTCACAGCCGGCGACCGTGCGACTTCCGACATCCTCGATGGAGATGGCGGCACGGCGTGCCAGCTCCTGGACGAGGACAGGTCGGTGGGCCCATAGCGGCGCCCCGGAGTCTCGGAGAGGAGGCTGAGGAGCCGATGCGCTCGTCCTGACCGATGAGGGAGACGGCCATGGCGGAGCGGGGGCCAAAGGAACGCAGCCGCTGGACCTGCTCGGGGTCGTCGCTGAAGGCCCGGAAGTGCTCCTCGGAGAATTCGGGGACGAGCTGGGGCTGTCCTGTGCGCAAGGCCCTCACCCCCGGCATCTGCATGTCCCAGTGGGGAGCTCCTTCTCCAGGATCTCGCCAAGGAGAGCCTCCTTGGCGGGAGTGGCGCAGGCCCTGGCAACGCAGTGGATGGTCCGGGGCTCCTCCAAAACCAGGACCATGCAGCAGTCGGCGAGGGTGGGAACGGTGAGGAGTGCCACGCGCGCCAGGGTCCTCTCGTAGTCGAGAGACTCGGCCAGGGCGACGGAGGACTCGGAGAGGAAGCGGACCGCGCGCTCGGCGCGGCGGCGCTCCTCGACGTGGAGCTTCTCGAACAGCCGCAGAAGGTGTCAGAGGATTTGCACAGGTCCCAAGCCCTTCAGGTTCGCCAGCGTCTCCCCATCCTGCCGCAGATGATGACCATCTGTCAGGGTGTCAGACAACCTGTAGGGGGACTCGGCCGCGAGGTGTCAAAGCGAGTTCTTTGGAACCTTCCCTGGCGAACGGAGTAAGGACAAGGCCCCTGTGGGCTTCAGATTCCAAGAAAGCGTTAGCACAGTCATGAAGCACCAGAAAAGGCGTGCAGCTTGAATGCCCTAGGTACTGTCGCGTACGTTATTCCAGTAGTGAACGTTTCCCCTCCTGGAGTGATTCGTGAACGTGAGCAGGCAACGGTTCGTGGGTCTCAGTTCTTGCAATGTTGAAGAACTGGTCCGTAAAGGCATTGTTTTGTGTTGTTTGGTGCTGGGTCTCACTATGCCCGGTGCGGCTCATGCCCAGGCCGTGCTCGACATCTTGAATGTCGAAGTCGAGGAGTCGAGCACAGGGCAACTCCTCCTTTCCATCTACGGGACAAACTTCGGCAGCACACGTCCCGTCGTGCTGTTCTCAGGCTACCCTGCGCGCATCACCTCAAGCGGGAGCAACTATGTGTATGCCGAGTTGCCCATGTTCCCGCCGGGCTGAGGCATCCCCTCATTTAGCTAGCTGGCGAGGAGGGGGTCGGTAGGCTGTTTAGTTCGAGCAGTAGGGTCATGGACGTTACCGGAGAAGTGGGTACTTCAGCTATCAACGAGCAGCAGGTCCATGAATTCCTCTCCAGCCTCTTCGCCGAGGACGTCCACGCCAAGCGGGTGCTGTCACTGTCGCTGGCGACGCTGGGGGTCATCCACGCCGCGAGTTTGTCGGTGTACGCCATCGGGCAGGCCGTGGCGGTGGCGCGAGGCACCAAGGGCAAGCACGGGGTGAAGCAGGTAGACAGGTTGCTGTCCAATGCGGGCTTGAACGTGTGGCACCTGTTCAGTCTGTGGGTGCCGTACATGCTGGCCCAGCGCACCGAGGCCGTCATCGCCTTGGACTGGACGGACTTCGACGATGATGACCACACCACCCTGGTGGCTTCGCTGCTGACGAAGCACGGCCGCCCTACGCCCCTGGTGTGGCTGACAGTGCACAAGTCCACCCTCAAGGGCCAGCGCAACGACGTGGAGGACACCGTCCTGCTACGCCTGCGCGAACTGATTCCGGGCGAGGTGAAGGTGACGGTACTTGCCGACCGGGGCTTCGCTGACCAGGCACTGTATGCGCTGCTGGCGCAGTTGGGCTTCTCGTACGTGGTGCGCTTCCGCAAATCCATCACGGTGACGAACACAGACGGGGAGCGCAAACCCGCGGGGGAGTGGGTGCCGAAGTCGGGCCACCTGCGCACGCTCAAAGGAGCGCGAGTCACGGCGGACGAGACAGAAGTGGCTGCCGTGGTGTGCCTGAAGAAGAAGGGCATGAAGGATGCTTGGTGTCTGGCCACCAACCTGGTGGATGCCTCCGGTGCCGAGGTCGTCGCGCTCTACCGCCGCCGTTTCACCATCGAAGAGGGTTTCAGGGATGTGAAGGACTTGCGCTTCGGTATGGGCCTGTCTTCGGTGCGCATCGCCGAGACGGACAGGCGAGACAGGCTGCTGCTGGTCAGTGCCCTGGCGTGCGCGCTGCTGACGCTGCTGGGGCCGCGGGCGAGAGTCTCGGCATGGAGCGCTACCTCAAGGCCAACACCTCCAAGAAGCGCACCTACTCCCTCTTCCGTCAGGGATGTATGTACTACAAGGCCCTGCCCATGATGCGAGAAGCCGAGTTGCGTCCTCTCATGGAGCGCTTCGCCCAACTCGTCCGTGAGCAGCTCGTTTTCCGCGAAGCTTTCGGTCTCATCTAAAATGAGGGGATGGCTCAGCCCGCCGGGCTCATATCGCCTGACCGTCTCGTCGAGCTCGGATCCCAACCAGAGCGATGCCTTCGAGATTACCTTGGGGACGCAGGGACCCAAGGGGGATAAGGGCGATAAGGGAGACACCGGCCCGCAGGGTCCCCAGGGCGAGGTTGGTCCTCCGGGTCCTCAGGGTCCTCAGGGCGAGGTTGGTCCTCCGGGTCCCCAGGGTCCTATCGGCCCTCAAGGAATTCAAGGTGAGAAGGGAGAAAAGGGCGACAGAGGCCCGCAGGGAATCCAAGGAATTCCTGGCATGCAGGGCATTCCGGGCCCGCAGGGTCCCGCGGGTCCTCCTCGAACGATGTCATGCCGTTATGTGGAAGACGCCCCGGTGAACACCTACTGGGTAGGCGGCGAATCTGCTGCGGCTTGCGATGATGGGGAGTTCTTGACCGGGGGGGCGTGTTGGTCCGGTCAACCACATACCATTGGCACGACCAGTTCTGTGGGATGGGCGTCGTCTACTAACCGTTGGTCGTATTCCTGTGCCTTGAGAGGCCCTTCTTCGACAACGGCGACTGTGAAGGCCACTGCGATCTGCTGCAAGCTCGTTCCGTGAGCGCATAGGTTTCCCTCCGAACTGACAGTCGCGGGTGGTTGTGCACGAAACGGCTCGGGTTCGCACAAGAGCCTGGCCGTTGGTCTCAGTGGGTGGACGGCAATGCGCGGGTGCGCAAGGTGACGCAGGAGGCGCGCGAGTCCATCTCACGCGAGACGCTCGCCTCGGAACTGCACGTGAACCCTGAGGGCCTCACCGGCAAGGGCGAGAGGTGCGCCGGGACGAGTCCTTTGACACCTGTCCTGGCAGGTGCTCGAGGTGGACTACGTGCGCTGGTACGCGGGTCCGCCCACCAGTCCCTGAGCCGGACGCTCAGGCCACACGCGTCGCGCGCTGCCCCCGGAGGAACGACTCAACGTGAGCCCGCGTCTCCGCGTCCAGGATGAACAACTGGGTGCCCCTCATCCCGCGCGTGAGGAGCACCCGGTAGACGTTGCGCAGCTTGGTCGCGGCATCCTCGCCGCTCGCCCGGACGTCGCGCTTGAAGGTCTTATCCTTGTTCTTCGACAGGTCCGCCTCCCAGTGGTCCTTCCGCCAGACGAGATCCTCGCCCCAGATGACGCCCACGTAGTCGAACTCGAAGCCCTGCACCGAGTAGATGGACCCGACCTGCTCGTAATATTCGTCTTCGTTGGCCCAACGGTAGTACTGGTTCTCCAGGGGTTTGCGCCCCTGCCCGGTCTTCTCGATCCACGGCGCGCTCCACCCTCCGAAGCGCTTGTCCTTTACGTCTCGCACCAGGCGCTCGGGACCCGTGCCCACCGGTGACCACGGCCAGCAGTAGCCCGCGACGATGCGGCTGCGATACCCCTGGTTGCGCAGCACGCGCAGCCGCTGGTCCAGCTTGACCATGTCTGGCTCAACCTGGAGCGCATAGGCCCCCTGCTCCCTCCACGCGAGGTCCGCGCCCTCCCGAAAGCCCAGCAGCGCGTCCACCCACCGGACATAGCTCTCGCTCCCGCCGCAGCGGAACTGCAGATCCAGCTCCATCTCCACCAGCCGCACCCCGAGCCGCTTCGCGGCCTCGCGGACCACCGACGACTGGCCGATCTCCCCGGCTCGCACGGCCTGGTTGTCGTCGAGGAAGAACGCGGTGACGCGACTCGCGCGGATGAGCTCCTCGATCATCGGCGTGTCCGACAGCCGCCGGATCTTCCCGTTGGGGAACTTCACCCGGCGGTAGTCCCAGAGCCGGTGGGCCTCGTCAGCCACCACCAGGTCCAACACATCCGCCTGGCGCGAGCCCGCCTTCGCCACGTCCGCGAAGGTGCAGAAGATCTGCTCGACGGGCAGCTCCTTCTTGAAACGCACGCCCTGGAGCTTCTTGTGGAGCGCCTCGGAGAAGGCGATCGTCTTGCCCTGGAGGTTCGTCTGGAAGGCCTGCGAGCCCGTGGCATGGACCACGCGCCAGTGCTTGTTCGCGCCGTGCGCCAGGAGTTGCAGCGCGAGCACGCTCTTGCCCGTACCCGGGCCGCCCTTCACCAACACCACCGAGCGCGAGCCGTCCGCGCGGCCCTCCTCCACGACGGTGACGATGCGCAGGTAGGCCTGCCGCTGCACGTCGAGCAGCCGCCACTCGAACTCGCCCTGGATGGTGCGCACCACCATGTCGAGGAGCTTCTCCGAAGGCCGTGTATGCCCGGAGGCGATGAGCCCCGCGGCGCGGGTCCCCTCCCCGTGCCCGAGCTGATCCTGGAGCCAGTCGGCGAACCGTTGCTGCTCGCGCTTCACGAACAGGGGGTACTCGCGGAAGAGATCGCCGAAGGCATCGGGGTTTCTCAGCAGCGCGATGGACCGGGGATCGTCCATGCCGTGCAGCCAGACGCAGCCGGTGATGTGGACCCCGTCCTGGACGAAGGCGGAATGGTAGTAGCGGAGGAAACCGACGTAGTCCCGCACCTGGGCCGAGGGGTGGGGACGGCTGTCATTCATGACGGAGACTTCCTCGCGCCAGGGAGACTTGTCCACGCGCGTCCACTGCTTGAGCTCGACGACCACGGCCGACAGGTGGCCCTCAAGGTTCGTCCCGGTGAGCAGGGCGTCGCACCGCCGGCCGCGGATGGGCATCCACAGCTCGACGAAGATCTCCGAGCGCCGCAACCGCTCGTCGCGCAGCACCTCGGCGAGCGCGCGCAGGGAGTGCTTCCAGGCCGTCACCTCGCCCTCGGACGGCGACTCGCCCTCAAGCGCCTGGAAGCGAGCCTCGAGCAGTCCAGGCAGCGAGCCCGCGTCCACATCGTCGAGGAAGCGCGGGACGGGGGCGCGGTACAGGTGAGGAGTCCCCGGAGCCACGGAGTACGCCATGCCCGCGCGATCGGCGGCACTCGGGGTAGCGGGAGGCGAGGCCTCGGTGCGGGCCTCATAGGACACATCCTCGGATGCCGGCCGCTCGTTGCGATTCTTGCGTCTGCCCGCCACTGGCAACTCCCTGGGAAGTGGCTCGAGTCTATCCGAGCCGGCCAGGGGCGATACCTGGGGGAGACCCGCCGCGGCACCTTCAGTCCTCACGACCCCGCACATCGGGTAAAGAACAGGCGCCACAGAAGGTGTCAGAGGATCTGTACAGCACATCGCTGCCACGGACCGCCTCCTTGACTGGAGGAGGACCAGCCCATTGCCGGTAATGCCATCCTCGAAAGGCGGTAGGCGCCAAACTCAAATCGTCTGACACCTTCTCTGCGGCTGCCTCAGGCGCCACTCTTGCCGCCTCCTGCCTCTCTTGGGGAGCTGTGCCCCTCCAGCTACTCAAGTTCTTTGACACCCTCTCGGGATCACGTCCGCGCCGCCGCAAGTTAGGGCTCGGTGGGCCTCCACGCACGTGGCCGGCCAGCCGCTTCATCACCGCTATACTATACTCCCAGGGACGTCAGTTCCCGCCCGAGCGTCCGTCCAGCTCCGCCGTCACGGGCCCGGCGCGCAGGGCTTCGCTCAACACCGTGTGCGCGTCCAGCGTCGTGGTCACCGGGTTGGCGAAGCTGGCGAACAGCTCCTTGTAACCGGCGGCGACGAAGGCTTGGTAGTTGGTGGTGGCCAGCCGATAGCTGGCACCGGGCACCAGCGGCGCGTAGCCCACCTCGGGCCGAGCCGGATCCACGAGCACCTGTACCTGCGTGAGGTCGCCCTCCACCGCCCGGTAGCGCACCCCGGTCTGCTGGCTGAAGATGTCCGAGCCGCGCTTGGACACGCTCAGGCGCAGCCAGGCCAGGAGCTGCTCGCCGGTGACGTCGGCGGTCACCACGGTGTTCTTGTAGGGAATGGCCGTGTAGAAGGTCTCCACGGTGATGTCTCCGGGAGGAATGCCCGCGCGGAAGCTTGAGGCGGTGGAGAAGTAGGCGTGCGTGCCCGCGGCCTTGCGCAGCACCTCCGTCGCCCAGTTGCCCAGCACCGTCTCGTGCTGGGACAGGCCCTCATCGCCCAGCTCCACCAGCGCCCGTCCCAGCACCTGGAAGCGCTCCGGCCGCTTCGCCACGAGCTGATCCTGCAGCTGCCGCACCTGGGCCTCGAGCTGCTCGTCCTTCGGCTGGTTCTCGTCCATCTTCACCAGCTCGCCCGTCACCTCCACCTGCTTGCCCTGCCGGAAGCGCAGCCTCACTTGGGAGATATAGGTCAGGTACTGGTACGGAGAGATGAAGTACGTCTCCGTGCCGGGAATCTTCACCAGCTCGCTCTTGAAGTGCGAGTGCGAGCCGAGGATGAGATCGATTCCTGGCGCGGCCCTGGCCATGGCCTCGTCCTCCTCGCGGAACTGGTGGCCGATGAAGACCACCGCATCCACCTTCTCCACCTCGCGCAGCTGCCGCACGGTGGCCTGGGCCTCGGCGATGGGCTCCTTCCACGAGGCGCCCTCCGGTAGCAGGTGGGAGCGGATGAGGCGGGGGAAGTCCGAGCCGCCGAGCGCGAAGAAGCCCACGCGCACGCCCTGCACCTCGCGAATGACGTAGGGCTTGCCGTCCGGCCGCAGCAGGGGCTGGCCATCCGCGCCCACTAGGTTGGAGCTGATGAGGGGGTAGTCCACGCTGGCCGCGCAGCGCTGGAACTCCTCGGGGCCGTAATCGAACTCGTGGTTGCCCACGGCCATGATGTCCACCACGCCGTTGAGCCACGCCCACTCGATGCAGCGGTACTCATCGCTCCAGGTGGGCGTGCCGAGGTTGAGCGTATCGCCACCGGAAATCACAAGGGTGCCGGGCGTCTGGCGGGCCTTCTTGAAGTAGGCCATGGCGCGGGCGATGCCCGCCTGGTCATGCTTGCCCTCCGAGTAGAACGGCACGGCGTGGGAGTGGTAGTCGGACGTGCCGAGCAGGGTGACTACCACGTCCGGCTGGGTGGTCTGACAGGCCGTCTGGGCGAGGAACAGCAGGGAGGGGAGGAGGGATTTTTTCATGACTCGGAGGGTGTGGTGTGAGGGCAAGGCAACATCCGCCGCGCGTGCACGCATCAAACCCGGGGAGGTTCCGAGGCGTCCACTAAAAGCCTGGTTCGGTAGGACGTTCTGGCAACTCCCCGCCAGCGGAGCAGGCTGCCAGGGCTGAGACGTACCGAAACAGGCTCTTATGCTTTGAGGCACCGCACCTCCAGGTGGACGTCCACCTGGAGGTACCGCACGGGTCCTGCTCAGTCAGCGCGACCAGAACCAGCCCCTGGATGCTCATAGCCAAGTGTTGAGCATGTAGGGGACCGAACTCGGTCGGCGGAGTTAGAGACCCTAACAAAACCGCTTCGTCGGCAACTGCGTCCTCGGGCGTGCTGACTGCTCCCCTGGCTTTGTCAGGACCTCTTAGACGACTCAGAGCCCCTGCAGGGCAATCGTGGCCGACTGCGAGTTGGTGATGCTGTCAGCGTTGATCCAGACCCACTGCTGAGCGTTGCCGAAGATCGACTGAACGATCTTCTGCTGCGGCTGACCGCTGGGCGGCCTCATGAACTTGTACGGCACCGGATTGTTGTTGTCGGCCTGAACCACCTGCGCCTCCGCATAAGGCCCGGGGTTCAGGCAGTAGATGGTCAACGCGCTCCCGCCGGGGCCGAACTGGGCGCAGTAGAACTGGTAGACGCTGCTGGTCAGCGTCAGCTGGTACCAGGTGGAGCCGGGGACGTCGTAGAAGCGCGTGAACTGGGTGAAGTTCTGGACCGATCCATTTTCCGGCAGTTGCAGGTTCTTGATCCCGCTGGTGTTGATCGGGAAAGCCACGCTGCCGAGGAACGCCTGGACCTGGGAGTCCGCCGGCTGATCAGAACCCATGCTGAGCGTCACCGCGTTGGTGACCATGCCGTTGATCAGGACGAGGGTGGCCAAGCCTTTCTGGCTAGTGGTGCCCGGCACGGTGACGTGGACCGGCGCCGCGCTGTTGGAGGTCTTCACGGTCACGACGATGTCGTGGTCCGTGTTGGCCGAGTTGTACAGGAACAAGCAGGTGGCACTGTTCTGGATGTTGTTGCAGACGAAGCTGTTGCTCGACGGATTGGGAGTCACGGTCACCAGCCTGCCATCATCCCAGTTGCCATTAGTCAATGCTTCCAGGGAAATCGCCATGGGAGTATCCTCTCTTTGTCTGAAAATCCGGAGCGGAGTGCGCCGGATGACTCTTTGCGACAAGGCCTGCTCTTCCACCAGCGCGACGGCCTTACGTCTCGCTAGCTGGAGCAAACCTGCCACTCCCACGACCAAGGCGATGTGACGCGAGTCACACGCAAAGAGTGAGGCACGTCATTTGCCTTGCACGGTTCACCTGATGGGTCGCCGCTAAAAGCCTATTTTTGGTAGGAGAGCGTGGAACCAAGTGATGATGCCCAGGGCGAAGTGGAGCATCGCCAAGTACGTGTCCTCGCGCTTCTCCCAGCGCACCAGCAGACGACGGAATTCGTTGAATCCACCCGTGAGTGCGCTCCACCACCCAGCGCCGTGCCTTCTTGCCGCCCTCCAGCGGCTTGTCCTGCTCGCCACGCTGACGCAAGTGCAGGGTGAAGCCGTACTGCTGGGCCAGGGCTCGTACCTCGTCGTAGTCATAGCCCTTGTCCAGACACATCCCCTGCGGTGCGTGCGCACTGGGAGAGGGGCGCTCCACGGACATGGACTGGAGCGTGGAGCGCATCAGCTTGAAGTCAGGGACGTTGGCTCCGGCAACGGCCAGGCCCAGGGGAGCGCCGCGCCCATCGGTCAGCAGGCTCTTCTTGGTGCCCTTCTTGGCCCTATCCGTCGGGTTGGGGCCCGTCTTCTCCCCGCCCAGCGGTGCCTTCCCCATGGCCCCATCCATCGCCAGCCACTCCCAGTCGATTCCGGCCAGGGCGTCATAGGCCAACAACCCCTGGCGCCAGAACTCCCGGAACACTCCCGCCTCCAACCACTCCCGGAAGCGCCGGTAGGCCGATGAGGGGCCGCAGATGCCCGTGGCATTCAGCGCACGCCATTGCATCCCCGTGCGCAGCACCAGCAGAATTCCCTCCATGGCCCGCCGGTCGGGCGTGCGCGGGTTGTGGCACCCCAGCGGATGTGGTGGCCTCGGCGGCAGAAGCGGCTCCATCTTCGCCCACAACTCGTCCGGTAGACGCCAGCCGACATCTTGCTTCACAAGCCCCATGGCTCCGGTCTTCACCTCCCATCAGGGAGAACCACCAAAGTCATGTCTTCCATCCTACTTCCTCAGTCACCCAAGGCCCACATGCCCCGCTACTCCCTCGGCCGCTCCCGGGGCTGGTAGGCTCCTACCGAAACAGGTTCTAAGCGGTCCGCCATGGATGTTGTTCACTCTTCGAGGGATTGGATGGGGAAAATGCGCCATCTGGCCGCGGCGTGTGTCTTCGGTGAGCTGCATCCACGATGCGTCCCCATCCGAGAGGTCACCCATGCCATCCAGACACTCCTCACTCGCTCGCTTCTGGTGGACCGCCGCGCTCCTGACCGGAGCGCTGGGCTGCGTAGACGACGCGCCCTCGCAGCCGCTCGAGCCGCGGCGAGCGGAGCTCGCAGAGAGCAACCTCGTGAGCAATCCCTCCTTCGAGACCGGCACCGCGGGCTGGGCAAGCTGGCAGGGGACGCTCCTCCGTGAGACCTCGACGGCGGCGCCTGGCGGCAGCTACGTCGCGCGCGTCACGAGGAGCACCGGCACCCTCTACTCGCTGGATGACTCGCCGGACACGGTGCCGAGCGCCGTCGCGGGAACGAGGTATGAGGCCTCCGCCTCGGTTGCGGCCGGCAGCAGCAGCGCCGTCGGCAAGCCCCTGGTGATTGTGCTCCGCGAACGGAACGCCTCGGGCGCCATCGTGAGCGTCTGGGAGTCCGAGCCCGTGTCCCTGAAGACGACGTTCCAGACGCTTTCAGTCCAGGCCACGGTGCAGCAGACGGGCGACACGCTGGATGTGTACCTCCTCCAGGACAATGCCGTCGCGGGTGATGCCTTCCTCGCCGACGCGGTGAACCTGCAGAAGGTCTCGACCGAGCCTGTGCTCCTGTGGAGTGACGAGTTCGATGGGCCCGCCGGGAGCCTCCCGAATCCCGCGGTGTGGAACCTCGAGACAGGCGGCATGTGGGACCATGGCCGGACGCTCCAGCAGTACACCGCGCGCCCGGAGAACTGCCAGCTCGATGGCAACGGGCACCTGCGAATCATTGCCCGGCGCGAGCGCTACACGGGCGAGGACGGCGTGACCCGGGACTACACCTCCGCGCGCATCCAGACCCAGGGCCTGATGGAGCGCCGGTACGGCTACGTCGAGGTGCGGCTCAAGGCCCCCACCGGGAAGGGCACGTGGCCCGCGGCGTGGATGATGGGGAGCACGGGGGAGTGGCCGGCGAACGGCGAGTTCGACCTGTTCGAGGGCGAGGGGGATGCCCCGACGCAGGCGCACGGCACCTTGCACGCACCCGGACTCGCATACGGGTGGGACTCGAACGGGGGACTGGTCGACATGGCGCCCGCGAATGTCGGCGATGCCTGGCACACGTTCGGGATGTTCTGGGACTCGACGCGCGTGGAGTGGTACGTCGACCGCGTCAAGCGCATGACGTACACGAAGGGGTCCGGCGGGACCTGGGTCTTTGATCAGCCGAACTACGTGCTGCTCAACCTCGCGCTCGGCGACATCGGGGGAGATCCCTCGGGCACCACGTTCCCGCAGGTGCTCGAGGTGGACTACGTGCGCTGGTACGCGGCTCCACCCACCAGTCCCTGAGCCGGTCGCGCAGGCCACACGCGTCGCGCGCTGCCCCCGAAGGAACGACTCAACGTGAGCCCGCGTCTCCGCGTCCAGGATGAACAGCTGGGTGCCCCTCATCCCGCGCGTGAGGAGCACCCGGTAGACATTGCGCAGCTTGGTCGCGGCCTCCTCGCCGCTCGCCGCGCGGTGGGGAGCGCGTCCTCCTCGGGGTCGTGCCCCGGGAGCCTCATCGCGCGGGAAGGGCGGCCACCGCCTCGACCTCGAAGAGCATTCCATCGAGAGCCAGCCTCGGTACGGGGATCAACGTGCAGGTGGGCTTCGGTCCGTCTCCGAGCGCCTGCGCAAGCTCCGCCCCGAAAACCCGCAACTTCTCCTCGGTATGGTCCACCACGAGCACCGTAAGCTTGACGATATCGCTCGTCCGGGCTCCGGCGGCCGTCAGCGCCGTACTCAGGTTGCGAAAGGCTTGCCGAACCTGCAGCTGGAAATCCGGCTGGAGCGCACCCGCTTCGTTCTCACCTCCTTGCCCGGCGATATAGACGAGCTGTGTCCCAGGGGCGACCACCGCCAGGTGTGAATAACCATTGGGCGCTGGGTCGTAGAGGCCTGCCGGGTTCTTCAGCACAAACGAGGCACTCTGAGTCTGCTTTGACATGATGTTTCACTCCTTGGGGAAATGCTCGATAGCGCGCCCTGCGCCGCCATCCTCTCCGCACAAGCATCCTCTACCGGATGATACCGCGGCCTCGTTCCAGCGCTGCCGGGCGCGAGGACCGGTTCACCGCCGGAGACCTCATGGTGTAACCCGTCCGCTCGCGCGATGACATGCCGCCGTTGTCCGAGGCGCCCCACGGGGAATCGAAGCTGTCGCTGTCGGCTTCCTGACAGGCACATCGCGGGGCAGGGGCGGCCCCTCCTTCCGGCGGGGGTTACGTCGCCGCTGAGCTGCTACGTGAATATGAAACACTCTTACCTTCAGACGTGGGGGGTGACTTCGGTGAAGCGATCGGTGCTCTTCCTGGTGTTCTTGCTGATGTCGCTGGTGACGCCTGCCGGTGCGGCGGACCGCTTCTGGTTCGACGACGCAACGGTGCACGTCGCCGACGGTGCGTTCCGAGATCAGTACGGCCGTGAGGTGGTGCTGCGGGGGTTCAACGTCTCTGGCACGGCCAAGCTCGCCGAGTACCGGGGCCTGCCGTTCGCGAGCACGGCCGACGCCCGGTCCTCCGCTGCGGCGATGCGGCGGCTGACCGGCGCGAACTCGGTCCGCTTCCTGCTCACCTGGGCGTGGATCGAACCCGAGCCCCGCCGCATCGACATCGCCTACCTGGACAAGGTGGCCGAGCAGATCAGCGCGTTCACCGACCAGGGCATCCGCGTCCACCTGGACTTCCACCAGGACCTGTACTCGCGGTACCTGTTCAACCGCGACAGCTGGTACACCGGCGACGGTGCCCCGGAGTGGGTGGTGCGAGCGGGCGGCTACCCGCGCGAGTCATGCGGCCTGTGCTTCCACTGGGGCCAGAACATGAAGAACAACAACGCCGTCACCGCCGCCACCTATGACTTCTGGCACAACCGCGAGGTGACCACCTCCGCCGGGCCGATCCGCATCCGCGACGAGTTCCTATACGCGGCCGGCGAAGCGCTGGCGCGGGTGAAGTCGCGGCTGTCCGCCGACGCCTTCCGGCTCGTGGTGGGCGTTGATCCGCTCAACGAGCCCTACGCCGGCCGCTACGACTCCGGCCAGGACAGTATCGAGTGGGAGCGCGACCTGCTGTGGCCGTTCCACCAGCAGTTCCGGGCACGCATGGACCAGGTCGGCTGGGCGGACAAGCCCGCGTTCGTCGAGCCGCTGGTCTTCTGGAACCAGAACGTCGACTTCTTCGCCGAACCCGGCGGGTTCACCGACGTGCCGGCGCTCGGGCAGCGCTACGTGTTCAACACGCACTTCTACGACGGCAAGGCACAGTCTGGCGTGCTGATGCCCGGCAAGGCCAGCGACGGGCAGTACACCGGTGACTTCAACAAGATCCGCGACCGCGCGCGGGCCCTGGGCACGGCGGGCATCGTGACCGAGTACGGGCACCCGGTCGACGGCAACACCTCTGACAAGAAGTCCACCGTGCTCAAGGCCATGTACCAAGGCCTCGACTCGCGCCTGTCCGGCGCGCAGTGGTGGGCGTCGGCCGCGTCGTCCGGTCCGGTGCTGTCGGGCAGCCAGTGGCACTGGGACGTCAACTACGACCGGCACCACGAGCTGATGAACGACAACCCCAACAAGGTTCACACCGACGGAGACGCGATGAACGACGAGCACTTCTCCGCCGTGCACGTCGACGACAACGGCACCGCCGCCCTGACGGTGGATGAACGACTGGTAGACCGGCTGTTCCCGCGCGCCGTGGCGGGCACGACGGCGGCGTTCACCTACGAGGACCGGGCGCGCGACGGCAGCACCGTGCTGACGTGGAACAAGCTTCCCGACACGATGCCCGCGGTGCGCGCACTGGTTGGCACGGGGCAGTTCGGCGTGCTGGTGTGGCGGTCCAACGGCGGCACGGCGCCCACCGAACTCCACCTGCCCGCGTCGTTCGCGCCGGGCGCGACGACGGTGGTGAGCTCGCTCGGCTCGGTCAGGGGTGTGCCCGCGTACACCGGCGCCGAGTCGGTGGCTGCGGCGGCGGAACCGGGCGTCACGGGCGTGAACCGGCTCTTGCTCTCGACACGGGACTCCAAGCTCCACTTCGCGCTGGTGACCAACGGCGCGGGTAGCGCGTCATTGGAGGCAGCAAGGGCCGAACTGGCGGCGTGGGCGTCGGCCACGTTCGGCGGCTGACGCCCTCTGCCTTGGGACAGGAAATGGTTACGGAGCGAGCGCGCGATTGCGCAGCCGCTCCAGGGCCAGCCGGGGAGCCTGCACGAACCGGCGGCGGACGATGGAGGCGAGCAGGGACACCTTGCGGCGCACGTAGCCAAACTGCCCGCACAGCGTCATCACCACGTCGGCGCCCTCGGGACGGGCCTCCTTGAAGCGGCCGTTGACGAGCAGCGTGTCGAAGCCGAAGTCCTGGGCGAACGAGAAGCGCAGCGCCTCGCTCGACAGGATGACGTCCGCTTGCAGCATGCCGAGCGGCTGCACCTGCACGTCCTCCAGCAGGTCGACGACGATGAGGGAGCGGTGGTCGCTCAGCTCGAACACCGCGCGCGGCAGGCGCAGGCGCATGAGCGTGCGGTCCACCTGGGACACGCCGTTGCGCAGGCGCGCCAAGCCCGAGCGCACCGTGGCCACCACGTCCTCCAGCGGCACCGCGGCGCTCTTGCGCAGCGGCTTCTCGGCGCGGCGCACCGCCTCCACGGCGCCGTCCAGCTCCTTCGCGCGCGCGTCCGTGGCCACCACCGCCGCCTGCAGGCCCTCCGTGGACAGCTCCAGCGTGTCGCCGGGGCACAGCATGAGGGCGGGGAAGCCCTCCTCGCGCACGCGCGCCACCGCCATGGACGGCAGGTTTGCCCCGTCGTTCAGGTACGCGTTCTCCTCGTGCGAGAAGTACACGAAGGACGCGAAGGGCATCACGAAGCGCGGGCGCACGGTGCGCACCTGCATGGCCAGATGGTCCAGCTTACGCCGCGCCGCGTGCCGCCGCCGCTCCGTGTCGCCCGGGTTGCCCACCCAGTTGGCGTAGGAGAACTGCGTCGTCAGCAGGTCCACCTCGCCGGGCTTCACGCCCATGGCGTGCATCACGTCCTCCACCTCGGCGACGGACGTGTAATAGCAGTCGTTGAAGTTGAGGATGCGCAGCCCGCCCAGGTCCAGCAGGTGGCACGAGTCACCGTCGCGCGCCATCACCGTCGTGAGCGTCGCACCGTCACCCAGGTCCTTGCGCTCGCCCGAGCCCACCTCGATGACGCGGCCGTAGCCGTTGTTGCGCAGGAAGCCCACCACGCGCTTGTCGGCCGTCTCCTGGAAGAGCACCGTCAGCTCCGCCCGGCGCTCCGGCGGAATCGACTTCACGGCGGGGATGCTGAAGTGGTCTGGGTGCTCGTGGCTGAACCACAGGTGTGTCACCCGCTGCGGATCGAAGCGCTTCGCCGGCACGAGCTGGTCCCAGCCGTTGTCGAACGCCGCCCCGTCCACCCACGGGTCCACGACGAGATACATCGGCCCGCGCTCGATGACGTAACCGGCATGTCCGAGGAACTCCAGCTTCGCCCCAGTCTTCTCTGAACCCCTCATCTCTTCACGCTGACATACCGCTATCAAAAGGCCAAGCCCCCACGGGCCCCTTAGCGGTGGTTTGTGATTGTCAATTGCCTCAGGAGAGGGATGCGCAAGAATTGCGCGACGGCTCAGCGCGAAGAAGCGCGGCCCTGCTTCTTGATGAAGGCACAGGGCCCGCCAGACAACGACAACATGGCGCTACAGGCCACACAGCCCACTTGGGGTACACGCCTGCCCAGGCCCGGCTCGCCGCCTGAGCAACATCATGTTGCGCTGTTGCTCTCATTCCGTGGCATCAACGCTCGGTGCGCAGGATGACTTCATCGCCCGGGAAGAAGACTCCGGCGGTGCTTACCGCCAGCCGGCCGGTCACAGTGCGGTCGGGTACCAGCTTGACGGGGGCTCCTCCATCAAGCGGGCGCTTCCGGATGCCCTGTCCATCCTTGGATGGGTAGTAGAGCCATCCATCATGAACCGCCAGGCCCCGGGAATCATCGGGAAGCTCGTCGATGACCGTGAGGCCGCCCTGCCCCGGCTCGAGCGGAAGCCGGACCAGTGAGTACGAGGGCTCATCCCCGACACTCGTGAAGATTCCGTCCGGCGTGACGACCGTGGCCGAGGACATGAACGGACGGGCCCCATACTCCCTGCCCGGCCAGAGCACGACGTCTGTCGGAACGGCGGATGTGGCCGTGATGGGTACGCGGACCAGGGCGTTCTCGATGCCGGAGCCTGTCCGGTAGACTTCCATCCAGTACACATGGGTCGCGGTCGCCACCAGGTTGAACGCCGCCCAGCTGCGGGTCTCTGCGACCCGCTCGACAGTCCCCGAGCCGTCGAGCTTCAACCGGTAGAGTGAGGCGGGCTCATCCGGCCTGCCCCCCAACCAGTACACGTACGGTTCGGCCAGGACCAGGGTGCCATAATTGGACTTGTTCATCATGAATTGCCCATCGACCTCGGTGAGCTTCTCCTTCACGCCTCCCTTCTTGGGCACCCGCCAGAAGGACTGCACGTACTGGTAGCTGCCGGGCGCCCCGACGAAGTAACCGGCATCGGAGAAGTAGAGGTGGGTCGAGCCGACGACGAAGTCCGTTGTCGGCGCATCCGCGAGGAACGTCGGGTGCTCTTGAGGCTCCCTCACGCTCGCGCGGAACAGGGAGGCAGACACGGGCTCCGCCGTTGAATCCGATGAAGTCTTCGCGAGGAAGTAGACCGCCTCGTCGTCCGCCGCGAGCTGCTCGATGGTCGCTCCCTTGGGGAACCGTGTCAGGGTGAGGGGGTCACGCTCGGGAAGAGGCTTGGATTCTCCGCATGCTTCCAGACAGAGGACAAGCAATGCGCCGATGATGACTCGATGCAAGACGTTCATAGTGCTCCACCTGCGTTCGGGTACCTCGAGTGCCCGGGGCTGTTCGCTGCCATGTCGATACTACCGTGTCTCGCCTGAGCGTATCGCTCGGCTTCATCGCCAGGAGCAGGCACGTGGAGCTCCTTCGTGCAGTACCCACAAAGACTTGGGAGCGACCCTGCGGGTGCTGTTGGGTATCACCCTCTTGAGTGGCGAGGCCTGGTTGCGACGGCTGATTCAATCGCGCTAGACAGGTGTACATCCAATCGATGGGTTACCCTCCATGACAGACAAACAGGTCTTCCAGGACGCGTACTTCACCGTCCTCGTCGACGAGCAAAGGGGCATCGTCCGCACCGTTCGCAGCAGCACACCGTTCCCCTCGCTCGAGGAGCTCGGCGACATCTTCGCGCGGCTCGGTGACGCCCTGGATGCATTGGGGCGCTCGCGGTACGGACTGCTCGCCGACCTCCGGGCCGGCCCCGGCCGGAACGATCCCGAGTTCGAAATCGTCATGGAGCAGCGCCACCGCCCTCGTTGGATCGGCGGCTTCCGCAAGGTCGGCGTGCTCGTGCGCAGCACCGTGGGCGTGATGCAAATCCAACGTCATGCCCGAAGTGACGGCTTCGAACGGATGATCTCCAAGGATGAGGACGAGTTGCTGACGTACCTCACCGATGACGTTTCATCAGGTAAGAAAGGATGACAATGATTACCGTGACCGCGTTTCGCTGGGTGCCGCCCTTCGCCCAGGGGCTCGTGAGGGACCATCGGGTGCGCTGGGCACTCGAGGAGGTGGGCCTTCCCTATCAGGAGAAGTTGATTAGCGTCGGACCCGAGGATCAGGCCTCCGAGGCGTATCGCCGCCTCCAGCCCTTCGGGCAGGTGCCGGTCTACGAGGAGGATGGCCTGACGCTATTCGAGTCCGGCGCCATCGTGCTGCACATCGCGGAGAAGTCGGAGGTGCTGATGCCGCGCGAGCCCGCCGCCCGGGCACGCGCCATCACGTGGATGTTCGCGGCCCTGAACTCGATCGAGCCGCACATCCAGAACTTCACCGCCATTGACATCTTCTTCGCGAACGAGGAGTGGGCGAAGCTGCGTCGCCCGAGCGCCCTGCAGATGGCCGAGAAGCGGCTCGACGAGCTCGCCACGTGGATGAAGGGCCGGGAATGGCTCGAGGACCGGTTCACCGCCGGAGACCTCCTCATGGTGAGCGTGCTCCGCATCCTGCGTCACACGAACCTGGTCGCTGCCCGCCCGGAGCTCGAGGCCTACCGCCAGCGCGGCGAGGCCCGGCCCGCCTTCCAGAAGGCACTGGCCGACCAGCTGGCGCCGTTCGCGAAGTACGCGCCTCCGCGGACGTGAAGGCGGTACCCGCCCCTGGACTGCGCGGAGGGGCCGCCCCGCGTATCCGGGGCAACCCCACTCACTCAAGTCTTGTGCTCAATACAGCAGGGTGCGGACAGCGGTGGTCGCGTGCAAGGGGCTTCCACTGCCGAGCTGGCCATCGGAGTTGGAGCCCCAGGCCCACAGCGTTCCGTTGGAGCGCAGCGCCAGCGAGTGGGAATAGCCCGCGGCCACGGCCGTCACACCGCTCACGCCTTGCACCAGCATCGGGGTAGCGAGAGTGTCCGAGGTGGCATCCCCGAGCTGCCCGTAGTTGTTCTGGCCCCACGCCCAGGGGGAGCTGTCGGAGCCCGCCACCAGCGTGTGGGAATCGCCCGCGCTCACGGCCACGACCCCCGCCGGCCCTTGCACCTGGACTGGCTCGTAGCGAGTGCTCATGTAGCCGTCAGTGCCGTCCCCCACCTGGCCGTAGTAATTGTAGCCCCAGACCCACAGCGTCCCATTGGAGCTCAGCGCCATCGAGTGGGTACCACCCGCGGCCACGGCCACCACGTCGCTCACAGTCCACACCTTCACGGGCATGTAGGGGAGGCTGAACGGGCCGCCAACCCCCAGCTGACCGTAGTAGTGGGAGCCCCAGCCCCACACAGTGCCGTCGTTCCGCACCGCCAGCGAGTGGGAACCACCCGCGGCCACGGCCACCACCCCGCTCAGCATTGGCACCTGGACGGGCGGAGAGTTGCCGCTCGCATAGCCATCCACCTGACCGTCATAGTTGGAGCCCCAGGCCCACACGGTGCCGTCGTCCCGCACCGCCAGCGAGTGGTGACTACCCGCGGCCACGGCCACCACCCCGCTCAGTCCTTGCACCTGGGCGGGTGTAGCGCGATAGCCCGTGGTGCCATCCCCCAGCTGGGTGGAGGAATTGGAGCCCCAGGTCCACACGGTACCGTCGTTACGCAGTGCCAGCGAGTGGGAAACACCCGCGGCCACGGCCACCACCCCACTCAGGCCTTGCACCTGGACGGGCGTGGCGCGGTTGCTCGTGGTGCCATCCCCCAGTTGGCCAGAGGCGTTGTTGCCCCAGGCCCACACCGTGTTGTCCTGGCGCACAGCCAAGGAATGATAGGAGCCAGCGGCCAGGGCCACCACGCTCCCATTGATTCCCTGCACCTGAGCCGGTACGGCTCGCTTGCTCGGAGTGCCATCCCCCAGCTGACCGTTGACGTTGGAGCCCCAGCCCCACACGCTGCCGTCGCAGCTCACCGCCTGG
This sequence comes from Archangium minus, assembly GCF_044360475.1. NCBI lineage: Bacteria > Pseudomonadati > Myxococcota > Myxococcia > Myxococcales > Archangiaceae > Archangium > Archangium minus. Next base: position 241,811 of record NZ_CP043494.1, on the reverse strand, counting down.
GAGTAGAAACTGCCAGCGGCCACGGCCACGACCCCACTGAGTCCTTGCACCTGCACCGGAGCGGCGCGGGTGCTCTTGGTGCCATCCCCCAACTCGCCGTAGCCGTTATTGCCCCAGGCCCACACGGTGCCATTGGAGCGCAGCGCCAGCGAGTGGGAATAGCCCGCGGCCACGGCCACAGCCCCACTGAGTCCTTGCACCTGCACGGGTGCGGAGCGGCTGCTCGTGGTGCCATCCCCCAATTGGCTCCCGAAGTTGGAGCCCCAGGCCCAGACGGTGCCATCGCGGCGGATCGCCAGTGAGTGGGAAGAGCCAGCGGCCACGGCCACGACCTCAGTGAGTCCCTGCACCTGCACCGGTGCGGAGCGTTTGCTCGTGGTGCCATCCCCCAACTGGCCGTAGGAGTTTGCACCCCAGGCCCACACGGTGCCGTCGCCACGCAGCGCCAGTGAGTGGGAAGAGCCCGCGGCCAGGGCCACGACCTCAGTGAGTCCCTGAACCTGCACCGGTGCGGAGCGGCTGCTCGTGGAGCCATCCCCCAGCTCGCCGGAGGAGTTTGCGCCCCAGGCCCACACGGTGCCGTCAGCACTCAGCGCCAGCGAGTGGGAATAGCCCGCGGCCACGGCCTCCATGCCGTTCAGCCCTTGCACTTGGATGGGCGCGGAGCGGTTGCTCGTGGAGCCATCCCCCAACTGGCCGGAGGAGTTGGAGCCCCAGGCCCACACGGTGCCGTCGTTACGCACCGCCAACGAGTGGGAATTGCCCGCGGCGACGGTCACGGCTCCGTTCAGCTCCTGCACCTGCACCGGAACGGAGCCACCGGTCGTAGTGCCATTGCCCAGCTGGCCCGAGGCATTCGCACCTGCTGCCCAGACCGTGCCATCCGGGCGCACCGTCAGGGAATGATCCCCGCCCGTGGCGATACGGGCTCGCGCCTGACTGGCTCGCAGAGGAGCGCCGAGCGACTCCTGCTCCCCTGTTCCGCTAGGGGTCGTCTGCCCACAGCCGAGCACCAGCAATGCTCCGAGCCAGGCTCCCAGAGCCCAGCTCATTGACCCAGTTGAATTGTCTTTCATTGGCTTTCCTTGGATAAAATAGATGCTTCGAAGGCGATGTCCCACCCCTCGCGACCTTTCATGAGGCGGGGTCAGCCCGGTCAAGTTACATCACTGCCCTTCAAGATTTCGTTGAGTCCGGAGATAGAACGTTCAAGCCCATTATCGAATATCGCTGGGCGCGAATCGCTCCTTCTCCAAGAAACTGAGCTTGCTCGAATCTTTTACGGGCACTGGCCTTGTCGGCTGGGGCTGAGGGCCCATGTATAGCTCGTGCATACGAAGCCGGCTGCCTTCACGAAGAGTAGCGTTGTGCTCTGGCGCAACATTCACCTCGTGAGTACGGACGCGAACTTCAGCACGCTCCTGACCGACAACCTTGAAAGCCATTCAAGTCCAGTCGTTCAGGAGCCCCGAACCCCTCTCGTTGTTGGGGCCGGCGAAGCGAGTCAAACGCCTCTACCGGCGGCAGGGTTGGTGGTCCGCTCAGCGGCGCTTGCCGGCCTTCCGCTCGGGCCAGGCGAAGCTGTACTCGTGCTCCTCGCGCTCCTCCCGCACCTCGTCCTCCACCTGGAGCTTCGTCACATGAGCGGTGCGCACGCTGTAGGGACGCAGCGTGGCGCCGTCCGTCACAACCTCCACGGTGGAGACGCGGCGCGCCGACTTGAGCATCGCGTCGAAATCCGGCGGTGCCTTGCCCGGGGCGCTCGCGCCCTGAGCCATCTGCGCGACCATGCCCGCCATCGCCTTGCGGAATGGCTCGCCTTCGAGCACCGTCTCCAGCTCCAGGCGCACCGCGCCCTTGCGGTCCGCGTCCGGGCCCCGGTGGCGCACCGTCATCACGCTGTCCACCGACCCCGAGGGCAGCTGCATCGGTACCGTGCCCGAGCGCTCCTGGCCGGCGGCCAGGTCCAGGCCCGTCCACGCCCCCACCCACGCGTTCCAGAAGTCGCCCGCCTTCTGCTTCATCGCCTGGACCATCGCCGGCTGCGCGAGCACCTTGCGTATCTGCTCGCGCATGCCCTGCTCCTCGGGAACCAACGCGAGGCTGCGCTCCATGGTCTCCTCGAACCCCACGAGGTCCTCCACCTGGCCGTCGCTCGAGAGCACCAGCGTGGGGATGGCGCTGGCCAGCGCCGTGGCCGCCTTCAACCCCGGGGGCTGCTCGCCCTTCGTGACATCTCGCCCCTCCATCTCCAGGAACTGGAAGTTGTCGAGCTTCAGCTCGTATCCGCCGCCCTGACGTGCCGACAGCACCGCGTCGTAGCGCATGACCGCGCGTTTGCCCTTCTTGAGGGCTCGCTCGGTCACCGTCACCCGAGACGGCGTGGGCCACGCGAAGCGCAGCGCTGGCGCCGCGGCGGGAGCCTCCGCCTTCGGGGGGGCATCAGTGGGGCCGGCGAGGGTGGGGCCAGCCGTGAACAGCAGCGAGACCAGGGGGAGCGCGAAGCGCATCGTGACTTCCTTGGGTATGGAGTGAGCTCGCGTGTAGAGCCGGGCTTCAAGGGTGTCAAAGAATTCAAGCGAGCCGCGGACCGACACGCGCGGTCATGAGGCCTTGCTCACATGCAGGGAGCGCTGGGCTCGCAGGGGATGCGGACGACGACTTCGTAGGGGTTGGTGATCTTCGTGAACTGCTCGGTCTGCGTCCCGTCCGTGAACCGGATGAGACCGTAGCCCTTCGCGAACCACCACTCGTCCCCCGTCCCGGAGCCGCCCACGACCTTCAGCGAGAGGACGTCGTTGAAGGTGGTGGTCCCCAGCGTGCGCTGCCCGAGCAGGGTCGCCTGGATCTCACTGGAGGTCCAGCCCGCGTACTGGGCGTCGCACCAGCGCCCCTCCTGCGCGTTGTCGGTGGAGTTCGTCTTCCGCTCGACCCCCTGGATGTACTTCTGACCCGTGGAGACCTTCGCGCCATCGTCGATGAAGCGGGGGAAGTGCCGCCCGCCGCGCAGCCACTGGTTGTTCTCGTAGGTGAACAGCAGCATGCCCGCGATGTGGTTGTTGTCGGAGCAGCGCGACGTCCAGCTCGTGTCACGCACGAGGTAGATCCAGTTGGAGTCGTAGATCATCTGCTCGAAGTTCCAGATCTTCGAGGCGGAGTACGGATAGTCGATGGCGCCTTTGGTGATGAAGAACCCGTTGAGCCGCTCCCCCACGTTGCCACCACTGTTGGAGTAGGTCCGCCACGGATTGCCCTTGTCCGTGATGTTGGAAAACTTGATGCCCGTCGACGACGAGGGCCAGCCCGGCAGGATGTACGACAGCACGTCGATGCGCGTCGCCGCGTGCGCCGAGCCCGTGAGCATCACGCCCAACGTGAGCAGGCTTGCAATCACATTCCTCATGGTGTTCCCCCTCTCACTCGATTCCGAAATCGTGGTCTTGCCAGAACCCTGGCGAAACGAGTGAAGGCGGTTGATGAGACAAAGTCAACACAATGCCGCCAGCCGGCGCATTCGTGAGGGCCGGGGCGCTGAGACAAGAATGTCACATGAGCGGTGGGGCCAGGGGTGCGCGGGACGAGCCCCGTGCTCTGGTTTAGCCCTGGCCAGCTCGCTCAGCCCCGCACGAGCTCAATGCCCGCATGCGTGAGGGATTGGAGAACCTCGTCCGGTGCGGCGCTGTCCGTCACCAGTCGGTCTACAAGCGAGAGCGGCCCGATGAGGTAGGGCGAGGTGGTGCCCAGCTTCTCGCCCGCGGCGACCACCATGACCTCCGCGGCCGCCCCCACCATGGCGCGTTTGACCTCGGCGTCCTCATGAGCGAAGGCGCCCAGGCCGATGTCCGGGTGCACGCTCGCCGCCCCTAACACGCACAGGTCCGCGCGGATCCGCCGGTAGCCGTCCACTGTCTCGGCGCCCACCATGGCCTGCGCCTCCTTGAGCAGCCGTCCCCCCAGCACGATGACCTCCACCGTCGGATGCTCCGCCAGGACCGCGGCCACCGGCAGGCTGTGGGTGATGACGGTCAGCGCTAAATCCCGCGGCACCTGCGTCGCAACCGCCCTGGCCGTGGTCCCCGCATCGAAGAACACCACCTGCCCGGCTCGTAGGAAGCGCGCCGCGGTGGCGGCGATGGCGCTCTTGGCCTCCACCGACTCGCTCCGCCGTCCCGAGTAGGTGGGCGCGATGGGCGTCCGGGGAACCGCCCCCCCATAGACACGCCGCAGCAGCCCCTCCTCGGCGAGCTCCCGCAGGTCTCGGCGCACCGTGTCCTCCGACACGCCGAACTCGGCTGCCAGGGCGCTCGCCACCACCCGCTGGTCGCTCGCCAGGGTCTCCAGAATCCTCCTGCGCCGCTCCTCGGTGAGCATTCGTTTGACCTCCCACCTTCCTCATTCGGGCTTGAAGTCGCCGAATCGTGCATGTTACCTCCTGTGACTATGCACGATTCGGCAACAACAGGCACGCAGAAGTCGCACATCTACCCCTTCGCCGCGGTCCTGTTCGACCTGGACGGCGTCATCATCGACACAATGGAGTTGCATTACCGGGTGTGGGACGAGTTCGCGCGCGCACGCGGCTACGTCCCGAGCGAGGCCGAACTGCTCGCCACCAATGGGCGTCGCGCCGAGGACGTGCTGCAGGCCTGGTTCGGCGAGGGACGGACCAAGGCGGAGGTGGCCGCCCTGGTGCACGAGCGAGAGACGCTGTTCAACCGAACGCTCGAGACCGCGCCGGTGTCCGCGGTGCCCGGCGTGCGGGAGTTCCTCGAAGCCCTGCGGCGTGCGGGAGTACCCCGGGCGGTAGGGACGAGCGCGATGCCCATGAACGCCGAGCTCGCCCTGTCACGCCTGGGCCTGCTGGAGATGTTCGAGGCGCGGGTGACGGCGGCGGATGTCGTCCAGGGCAAGCCCCACCCCGAGGTGTACCTGAAAGCGGCCTCGGCGCTGGGGGTGCCGCCCACCGAGTGCCTCGTGGTCGAGGACGCCGTGCTCGGGGTCCGTGCCGCCCGAGCCGCTGGCGCCAGGTGCCTTGCATTGACCACCTCGTTCCCCCGCGACGTCCTGCTCAGGGAAGAGCCGCAGTGGCTCGCGGAGGACTTCCGAACGCTGCCCTCTCCTGTCGCCCTTTGAGAGAAGCCCGGAGGCTACGGACGTACCCCCCAGGACCAACAGCTCCCCGCGTACCAGCCGCCAGAGCCATCGGAGTGGGTCCAATAGCTCTGGGACTGGTCCGCGTTGTCACAGCAACGAACCCAGGTCGGGTAATACGGGTCACCGCTGCCGAGCGCACGACAAACAGAGGGAATATCCACTGTGAACTGGGTGCTGGCAACGCTGGTATAGCCGTTATCGAGCAGGAAGCGGAACTCGTAGACGCTTTCAGTGGTTGGCGCTGTGAAAGTGATTGAGCCGGAGGTCCCCAGCGACACGTACCCCCACTGGCTATACGACGTGTTGGGAGCTGCTGGCGTATACATGCCAACCCAATCGTCCGAACCATGAGACTCAGGCGCCTGCCAGGAGACGAACAGCCAACGCGAGTGTCGCACAAAGCCACTCGAAACGGAGTGCGCCTATTGCGCTACCCTCCCCTCCATGTCCCGAGCCGCCCGTCTGCTTGAGCTCCTCCAGTTGCTGCGCCGCCACCGTGCGCCGATCACCGGCCCGGCGCTAGCCGAGGAGCTCGGCATCTCCCTCCGCACCCTCTATCGCGACATCGCGACGCTGCAGGCACAGGGCGCCCATATCCAGGGAGAGCCGGGCCTCGGTTACGTGCTCCGCCCCGGCTTCACCCTCCCGCCCTTGATGTTCTCGGCCGACGAGCTCGAGGCCTTGGTGCTCGGTTCGCGCTGGGTCGCGATGCGGGGCGATGCGCGGCTCGGGGCCGCGGCGGGTAACGCCGTGGCAAAAATCCGTGCCGTCCTGCCTGACGACCTCCGCGAGAGCGTCGATGCCGCCACCCTCACCGTGCCGATGTTCCGCGGCGAGCCGGTCGCCATTGATGCCGCGGTGATCCGCGAGGCGATCCGCAAGGAGCAGAAGCTCCTCATCACCTACCGCGACAATGACGGCGCCCACACGACCCGTACCCTCTGGCCACTGCTGATCGGCTTCTTCGACAAGGTGCTGGTGCTCGCGGCCTGGTGCGAGCTCCGGCAGGATTACCGCGCCTTCCGTGTCGACCGCATCCTGTCAGTTGAGCCCAAGGACGAGCGCTATCCGCGCCGCCGTGCCGTGCTGGTCAAGGAGTGGCGGGCCAGGCAGAACCTTCCCGCTACTGCCGGAAACTGACAGTCGCAAGGTGCAAACCCTCTCCATCCACCCGATGGAGATGCCCATGCGTACCCTCAACTACCTGCTGCTGGCCGTCCGAGATCCGCTCAAGAGCGCCGAGCTCTATTCGAAGCTCCTCGGCCGCGAGCCGGTCGAGAAGACCAAGACCTTCGTTCTCTATGTCCTGCCGACCGGCTTGAAAATCGGCCTCTGGCTTGCCGACGAGGTGGAGCCGACACCGAAGCCCGCCGGAGGCATCGAGCTCTCGTTCAGCGAAGAGAGTCAGGACGCCGTCCGCGCGACCTATGCCGAGTGGACCAGGCTCGGCCTCAAGGTGGTGCAGGAGCCCACCGACATGGATTTTGGCTTCACCTTCGTGGTCGAGGACCCGGACGGGCATCGCCTCCGGCCCTTCGTCCTCGCCAACAATCCACGCTAGTTACCGCGAGCTCGTGCAGGACGGGCTGCTTTCAACAGCACGCCCTTCACCCCATCCATTCGATTGAAGCTGTAGCCTGACAAACAACAACCCCTCTCAAACCGGGGACCCATTTGAATCTGTAGCCTGACAAGCAACAACCCCTCTCAACTGACAAGAGTTGATTAAATATTTCGCAGCGTGTACAAGCCAGACAGTTCCCGTCTGTGGGGAAACCATGGGAGCCGGACGAATCCATCCTGGCACTCCGACGATCGCCAGGCGCAGCGTCGCGGCACGTCCCCAGGTCGTTCGAAGTAGCGGTCCAGGCCCAGCACCTCGTCTTCGGGGTGTTGGGTCGGCAGTCAATCACCAGCGTCTCACCCACTCACCAAGGAGCATGCACGCATGAGCACCGCACGAATTCTGGTTGTCATGGCCGCAGTGGTTGGACTCGTCGGTTGTGGCAACGCGACGGGGGATGGAACCACCGTGGATCGCTTCACGCCGGGGGCGCAGCAGCCGCAGTCCTTCCACCCGGACTCCCCGGAGCTGGCGAAGCACGACTCCGCCGCGGAGCAGGAAGCGTCCTCGACTCAGTCCACGGAGATCATCCAGGGCCCCGTGCTCGATAACGACACTGGCATCGGCGGCGGCAACATCAGCTGTTCGTCGCGGGATGGGAAGAAGGACTGCTACTGCTCGAACGGCTGCTGCCGCGATGAGACGAGCTGCAGGTGCTGCTAAAGCCAGGCTCCCTTCTCGAATGAAAAAGCCCTGTGGCGTCCCACCAGGACGCCCGGGGCTTTTTCTTTGATAGCACCCACCATCCAGCGCGGGAGCTTCTGGACCGGGGAGAAAAGCGAGCGATCGGGCCGTCGCCCCCAGAGGGACCCAAGGGCCCCCTCTTGCGCCCGCGCCCGCTCCTTGTTAGTTCCAGTACGAACCTTTCGGGACTGAACGATGCCGACGCACTACAAGGGCAGCGCGAGGGAGACCCGGGCGCTCGACACGTTCGTCAAGCTGACCCGAGCGGTGGAGACGCTGGGCAGCCACCTGCAGCGGCAACTCGCCAGCCAGGGGATGACGCCGCCCCAGCTCGCGGTGCTGGAGGCCCTCCTGCACCTCGGGCCCATGAGCCAGGGCGAGCTAGGCCGCAAGCTGCTGCGCAGCAACCCCAACATGACCGCGGTGCTCGACAACCTGGAGCGCAACGGGTGGATACAGCGCGAGCGCAGCCCAGAGGATCGCCGGGTGGTGGTGGTGAGCCTCACCCCGAAGGGCCGGAGCCTCATCGAGAAGGTGTTCCCGGCCCATGCCGCCCACATCGCGGCGCTGATGGGGGCCCTCACCGCCGAGGAGCAGGAGCAGCTCGGCGCGCTCTGCAAGAAGCTGGGGCTCTCCCTGTCCGGGGACTGAGCGGCACGAGGCCCCGCAACGAAGTTTCCGCTCGCGCATTTAGTTCCAGTACGAACCATTCAGGTTCGAACCAAATTGGAGGCAGTCATGTCCCAGGGAAAGAGCACGCGTTCCGTCGTGAAGGTAGTGCAGGCAGTGCAGACGCTGGAGGGCGAGGGCTTCCTGGTGCGCCGACCCTTCCCCATTCCGGGCTTCATGCAGTTCGACCCATTTCTCCTGCTGGATGAGATGGGGCCGGTGGAGCTGCCGCCGGGCGAGGCGAAGGGCGCGCCGGACCATCCCCACCGGGGGTTCGAGACGGTGAGCTACATCCTGGAGGGGCGGCATCAGCACCGGGACTCGGCGGGCCACGCCGGAGAGCTCGGTCCGGGGGACGTGCAGTGGATGACGGCGGGAGCGGGGGTGGTGCACTCGGAGATGCCGGCGCGCGAGTTCGCCGAGAAGGGCGGGCGCATGCATGGCTTCCAGGTCTGGGTGAACCTGCCCCGGCGCGACAAGATGATGGCGCCGCGCTACCAGGAGATTCCTGCCGGGCGCATCCCAGTGGCCTCGACGCCGGATGGCCGGGTCCGGGTGAAGGTCATCGCGGGCGAGTCGCTCGGCGTACGCGCGGTCATCGACACGCGCACGCCCATCCAATACCTGCACTTCACGCTCGAGCCGGGAGGCCGCATTGAGCAGCCGGTGCCCCGGGACCACAACGCCTTCGCCTATGTCTTTGAGGGCGAGGGGACCTTCGGCCCCGAGGCCACACCCGTGGTGGACGGGCAGGCGGTGCTGTTCGCCAATGACGCGGACTCGGTGGTGCTGGCAAACACGGGGACTGCGCCGCTCCAGCTCCTGCTCCTGTCCGGAGTCCCGCTGCGAGAGCCCATGGTGCGCTATGGGCCCTTCGTGATGAACACCCAGACGGAGATCATCCAGGCGTTCGAGGACTACCAGAGCGGGCGCATGGGCCGCATCCGGCCCTGAGTCACGGGGTCAGCGCTCGAAACGTCCGAGCTGCTCTCCCGGGGTGGTAGTCCCCGCCCTGGGGGAGCACCTCTGCGGCGAGCGCCTCCCTGCGAACCAGCTGTCAAAGGCTGTCAGGGCTGCACTTTGAGCAGGCGAATGTCCACCGCATTCGCTATGGCCTCGGCGCCCTCGTCACTCGGGTGCAGGTGGTCGCCGCTATCATAGGCTGGCAACAGGGCCAGGGGATTGGCTGGATCGCGCAAGGCCAGGTCGAAGTCAACCACACCATCGACTGTCGTGTTGGCGCGTACCCAGGCATTGAAGGCCTGACGCTTGGCTTCGCCCTCCTCCGAGTAATAGGGCACACCGCCGGCATCTGCCCCCTTCCAGGGCAGCAGCGTCCCCAGCAGCACCTTGATCCCCCTGACCTTGGCCTTGTCGATCAGCGACTGCGTGCCCGCGGTCATCTGCTCGACCGTCACGGCCTGCTCCGGAATGAAGGCCCCCGCGCCAATGTCATTGATGCCCAGCAGGAAGATCACATGGGTGACGCCGGTCTGGCCCAGCACGTCTCGCTCGAAGCGGGTGACGCCACTGGGCCCCAAACCGTCGTTGAGTATCCGGCCGCCTGAAATGCCCGCATTCAAGACGCTGACGGTGCCCGCACTCCCATCCGGTTGCAGGCGACGCGACAGGTAGTCGGGCCACCGGCGAGCGGTGTCCGGGGTAGTGCCCACCCCATCCGTGATGGAATCACCGAAGGCCACCACCACGTTGGCCCTGGCGCTGCTCCGCACATCAGCGCCCGAGATGAAGTAGTACGAGCTGCGTGTTTCAGCACCCGAGAGGGTTTCGGTGGACAGGGCATTGCCTGCGACCACGTAGTGGGTCTGCAGGCCATACGCGTGCACCGTGGACACGGCGGTTTCAGAGGCAAGAAACAGGCTCACCGCCAGCGCCTCCCCTGCCCCCACCTTCAGCTCCGAGGCATCACTCCACAGCTCGCCGCCCGCCGGAATCGTCACGGAAGCGTTCCCGTTGAAACGCAGCTCGGTGTCCGAGGCCGGTTGGATGCTGGAGCCGCCCGCGCTGAGCGCAATGCGTGCCCCATCGATCTTGAGCGGGCTCGTACCGAACAGGTTGGTGAAGCGTACGCGGACTTGATCGCCACCGATCGAGGTCCGCAGGGCTTGTCGGATCGTCTGGTGGTTGAAGAAGCTGGGCGGTGGAGGGACCGGGAACGGCTCGTTGTGGTCCTGCGGCGAAGCGCTCCAGCTTCCGTACCAGTGGGTGACCTTGTCGTCATCCTCGCATGCGGTGAGCACGCTTGCCGCCAGGGTTGCCGCGAGAGCGCCTCTCAGGAGATTGCGGCGCGTGAGGGTGAACCAGGCCAGACGTCGATCCATCCATGCATGTTTCATGATCATCACCAGGGGTTTCTGTCGGGGGAGGCTTAGCGCGATCTAGCAGCTTTTCGACCCTGCATCGGACCTGGAGCAAGCTCCTCTTGTGGATGGCTTCTCGTTGTGTGCACCGGCGCACGCGGACGTGCAGGGCAGGACGAGTGGGTCCTGGAATGCTGAGCACGCGTTCCCAATAGCCCAGTGGGAGACTCGCGCGGGTTCATCCCCGTGCGGGAAGTGCCGCGCCTTGGTAGAGCTGTCGCGGCACTTCCTACTCGGAGACGAACATGACGACCCCCAACGCGCCCCACATCCCCTGGTGGAAAGACGCCATCGTCTACCAGATCTACCCTCGCAGCTTTCAGGACAGCAACGGGGATGGGATCGGCGACCTGCGCGGCATCATCCGGCGGCTCGACTACCTCAAGCGGCTCGGAGTGGACGTCCTCTGGCTGTCGCCCATCTTCGCCTCTCCCAACGATGACAACGGCTACGACATCTCCGACTACCGCGCCATCATGTCCGAGTTCGGCACCATGGCCGACTTCGACGAACTCCTGCGCGAGGTCCACGCGCGCGGCTTGAAGCTCATGCTCGACCTCGTCGTGAACCACACCAGCGACGAGCATCCCTGGTTCGTCGAGTCCCGAGCGGACCCACGCTCCGACAAACGCGACTACTACATCTGGAGGAAGGGTCGGAATGGTCAACCGCCCACCCGCTGGCAGTCATACTTCAGCGGCTCCGTCTGGGAGAAGGACGAGCGCAGCGGGGAGTACTACCTGCACCTCTTCAGCCGCAAGCAACCCGACCTGAACTGGGAGAACCCCCGGGTGCGGCGCGAGGTGCACGACATGATGCGCTTCTGGCTCGACAAGGGCGTGGACGGGTGGCGCATGGACACCATCAACATGCTCAGCAAGCACCCCGACTTCCCCGAGGGCCGGCCCCTCCCCGGGACGAACCTGACCGATGGCCAGCCACACTTCCTGAACGGCCCGCGCATCCACGAGTTCCTCCAGGAGATGCACCGCGAGGTGCTCTCCCACTACGACGTGATGACGGTCGGCGAGACGCCCGGTGTGTCACCCGCGGAGAGCGCGTTGTACTGCGGCTTCGAGCGCGGCGAGCTGAACATGGTCTTCCACTTCGAGCACGTCTTCCTCGGCGACGATGCCGCCGAGCGCGGCAAGTGGAGCAACCCACCGCTGACCCTGCCAGCCATCAAGCGCGTGCTGGCGAGCTGGCAGACGGGATTGCATGGCCGTGGCTGGAACAGCCTGTACTGGGACAATCACGACCAGCCGCGCGCCGTGTCCCGCTTCGGGCACGACCGGGAGTACCGAGTGGAGAGCGCGAAGCTGCTGTGCACCGTGCTGCTGTTCATGCAGGGGACGCCCTACATCTACCAGGGTCAGGAGCTCGGGATGACCAACGTGTCCTTCGAGAGCATCGACCACTACAAGGACATCGAGACCCTCAATGCCTACAAGATGCTGCGCGACGAGCACGGCTGGGACGACGCGCGCATCCTCGCGAGCGTGCACGCTCGGGGGCGGGACAACGCCCGCACGCCCATGCACTGGTCCGGGGGAGCCAACGCGGGCTTCACCGAAGGCACCCCGTGGATCGCCCTGAACCCCAACTACCCGGACATCAACGCCGAGGCCGCCGAGGCAGACCCGAACTCCGTCTGGCACCACTATCGGGACACCATCGCGCTGCGTAAGTCCCTGCCGGTCGTACGGGACGGCACCTTCACCCTCCTGGATGCCGAGCATCCCACCGTCTTCAGTTACGTCCGGCAGGACGCACACACCCGGGTGCTCGTGGTCGGGCACTTCTGCGACCGGCCAGGCGTGTACCGGATTCCCAGTGAGTTCGTCGACGGGGAGGTGCTCAGCAACAACTACCCCACCCAGGAGCTCGCGCAGGAGTTGCAGTTGCGGCCCTACCAGGCGCTGGTCATTCGCGCTCGCAGAAAATCCTAAGCCAGTTGGACAGTGGTATTCCCCCTGTGCTTGAGGAGTGGCGTAAGGTGGGCTCCACGGCTCCCCTTCCCAAAGTCCGGCAGGCGTGGACTCCCTCCTCGGAGCCGAAGCTGGAGTGAGAAGCCATGCCGGAGCGTGACAAGAGACCACCGCCATACTGTGAGGACAGCATGGGCGAGTTGGCGCGCTCGCCGACCACCTCCAGTAGCGAGCCTGCCCCTCGCTTGATGAAAGGACGTGACGATGCGCTTGCGAACTTGGAGCGCACTCCTGGTGCTGCTCACCGCCTGCGCTAGCGCGCCCGCCCCGCAGTCGATGCCACAGCCCCACGCCTTCGCGTCGACTTCCACTTCGGGCCCACGCATCCGGCTCGTTTCCGCGCCGATGGAGCCGACACCGGCTCGGTCGTGGATTGGAAAGGCGGACCTGGACAAGGCCAGGGCACTGTTGTCTCGGGCGCGCAAAGACATCGAGCCGCGTCAGTGGGAACAGTTGGACCGCAAGCTCACCGCAGCGGAACGGGCCTTCGAGCGCTTCTCCCGCGCCGCGAGGACGAGCGGGCAAGCCGCTAAGGTGGTGAGGGGAGCCGAGGGCCTCGCCCAGGCTGGACGCGCAAGCGAGGCCCCTTTAGCGCTCTCCAGGGTGGGCCCGGTGCTCGTGGCCCTCGTCCTGCTCTGGCCCTCCAGCACCGCCGGGCCGGAGTCTGACAGCCGCCCGCCCTGGGTCGACGCTCAACGGGAGTTTGAGGCACGGCTGCGGGACGTCTCGGAGTCCTCGCGGCAACTCATGGTGGAACTTGAGGCCCAGCCTCGTGCGACGAAAGCACCGGCCCGGGAGCCGTCACCGCGAAAGCTGCCCGCGACCACCCTCTCCCAGGAAGAAGACGACCCGCGATGCAAGCCCATCCCCTTGCCGCGCCACCGTGGCGGGCATGACCCGCACAACGAATGCGCCGACAAGATGCCGGGCAACACCTTCCCTGGTGGGGATGTGTACGTGAATGGGAAGAACTTCGACGCGCTGCAACTGGCCACGCGCACGCTCTGGGAGGTCAAAACGGATGACTTTGAGAAACAACCGCCTCGCTCGCAGCAGTTCTTCGTCGAAATGAAGTTGCCGGAAATACAGCGAGAACGAAGGCTTGCCGAGGAATGTGGCTTCAAATTTGTCGTCGGCGTTCGTAGCGAAGCACACAAAGCAGCTCTGTTCCGAGCAGACCCCAGCCTTGATGTAGCAGTCATGAATTGGTGTTGAAATGTCAGACACAGAGAATTCCCTCACCCTCAATGTCTACGCGCCTTCGCTCATGAATCATGATGAGCGCAGACTCGCCATCGTTCATGGAATGGAACGAGCTTTCCCTGGTTTGCACCTGGGATGGACGATGTCCAAGGAAGAGGGACTCGTCTCTTTGCCCCAACGAGATGAGTGGGTCGAAAGAGAGAGAACAGATGGGGACTTCCCGTTCCTCTGTAATGACGATGACAACCATGTCGTGACGCTAGGCGGATGGGAAATCCCGGCGGGCCGTTATCCGGGCGCCCAGCCGCAGCTTCAAATCCATGCGATGTTGCCGCTGGAGGAAGCCGCTATCGCTGCCGCGGGGGGTGTATTGGCAGGTGTGGCAGAGGGTGCACAGGCTTTGTGGGGACATATAACGCCGGGAAACGTGATGCTTGTCATTGCGGAGCAGATGGGGCCGAAGATGTATGGGCCACCAAAGCCACCACGGGGGCTGCCAGTGCTCAAGCTCCCAAACGCCATCCCCGCGCCCGAGATTCCACATTGTCTCGGGTGGCTGAACTACTGGTCGGAAGCTTCCGCACGGGCCATCGGCTTTCCGGATCCCGCCCGCGACGCGGAGCTGCTTTCGCGCTCATGGAGTACCGCGACGGGCGGGTGGGTTGTCCGGCTCACCGAGGCTCCGCTCGACCTGGACAACCCCGCGCACCTGGACGCGCTGAAGCGGGCCTACGAACGCTTCCCCGAGATTGGCGGGCGCTCCACCCCTTGAGGCCAGGCACGGCTCGAAGTGGCCAGGCCCGCGCAGGCGCAGGGCCTACTCCTGGCCCACCCGCACCAGCGCGCGTCCGAAGTTCGTCCCGTGGAAGAGGCCCGCGAAGAGGCGCGGCGCGGCCTCCAATCCCTCTTCCACGTGCTCGCGGTAGCGCAGCGTTCCGTCACTCACCCCTCGCCGCAGCTCCGCGCGCGCCTCCGCGAAGCGCTCGGCGTAGTCGTACACCACGAAGCCCTCCATCCTCAGCCGGTGGGTGATGAAGAAGGGCGTATTCTTCACCCCCGCGCGCCGCTCGGGTGGCACGCCGTAATCGGCCACCAGGCCCGACACCACCACCCGCCCCCGCATCGCCATGCACGGCAGCGCCGCGTCCAGGACGGCCCCGCCCACGTTGTCCAGGAAGACCCCCACGCCCCCGGGACACGCCCGGCGGATCGCCGCCTCCAGGTCCGGCTCGGCCCGGTAGTCGATGGCCGCGTCGAAGCCCAGCTCGTCCAACAACCAGCGGCACTTGACCGGCCCCCCCGCGATTCCCACCACGCGCGCGCCCTGCCGCTTCGCGAGCTGTCCGGAGAGGGAACCCACTGCTCCCGCCGCCGAGGACACCAGCACCGTCTCCCCCGCGCGAGGCCTGCCCAGCTCCAGGATGCCGAACCAGGCCGTCAGCCCTGGGATGCCGAACACCCCCAGCTCCGCGGAGACCGGCCAGGCCCCCGCCTCCACCTTGCGCACCGTGCGCGCCCCCACCACGGCGTGCTCGCGCCAGCCCCACGCCCCCACCACCCTGTCTCCCGGGGCGAAGCCCTCGTGACGCGACTCGAGCACCTCGCCCACCGCCGCGCCCGTCATGGGCTCCCCGAGCCCAAGCGGCGGCGCGTACGAGGCCACTCCGCCCAAGCGCGAGAGGGCTCCTGGATCCACCGACGCATACAACGTCCTCACCCGCAGCTCGCCCTCACCCGGGGGCGGAAGCTGAACGGTCTCCAGGCGGAAGTCCTCCTCCTGGGGCAGCTCACGGATGTAGCGGGCCAGGACCCATTGGCGGCTCAGAACTGTAGAAGGCAATACCCACCTCAAATCCGTGTCGGCTGCTGGAGCAACACAAGCTACAGCGGTACGGCCGCCTACGTCATCTACCCGGTCACCTGAGGTCAAGCGCGCCCGGTGTCTCCACCGGGCGCGCTCCGGGCTACCCGCAGGTGATGGCCACGTTGTTGTAGCGGACGTTCGAGGTCTTGAAGACCAGGGTCCGCATGTCGCCCTGAGCGAAGTCACGCTCTCCGCAGGCGCAGGTCGACTGCGTCCCCGTGCACGACGTCCAGCTCATGGTGTCGCCGCCCGCGTCCACGCGGTACTCGGCGTTGAAGACCGCCTTGTTCTGGTTCGCGAACCAGGTCTTGTAGACCCCACACTCCTTGTACCTCTGGCACTCCTCGTTGATGGCGAAGTCGAAGGACGAGGCGAGCTGGGGAACCTGCTCAACGTCATTCTTCAGCGCGATGCCCAGACACTTGGCATGGGCCGTATCCGCGAGCCAGCGGTTGTAGGCGAGCTGGTCCGCAGCCGTGAGGCCCCAGCAGGCCTGATCCGTGCACGAGATTTCGTCGTTGTACGCGTAGCCATCGATGTTGTCCGGCTCGACCGCGTCGCACCCCTTGTCACGCGCCAGTTGCAGGCGCGCCTCCATCACGGTCCGCACCGCCGGCTTGCGGTGATCCAACCACCACTCGCAGCCCCCGCCGCTCTCGCACCAGTCGCCCATGATGTGGATGGACTCGTTGCAGTCCTCGCCGGGGCTGCAATAGGTGTCGCTCGGGAAGTCGTCGGCATCCTCCCGCCAGTTCTCGAAGGAGCCAGCACTGAAGTAGCAGACCACCTTCTTGCCAGCGTTCTTGTACTCCTGAATCTTCGCGCTCGTGGTCCCGAAGAGGTCCACGACGTAGACCTGGGCGTTGAGCGTCGTGGGGATGGAGCTGTTCTCGAGGTCCCAAATCCAGGTGGTTCCCTTGGGAAAGCTCGGAATGGTGCACGCCGCGCCTTCCACCCTGGGCAGGACCCTCTCATCCAGAGAGTCCTCTCCCTCCATGGGCATGCACCCGGACATGAGCAGCGCGGAACAGGAAAGCAGCTGGGTCAATCTCTTCAGCATGAGGTCTCCCTTGAATCGTGTGTTGGCTTTGAACAGCGCCGCACATAAGACACTCCGAACTGCTCGTCTACAATTCTCGAATTCAAGGCTTTCAAGGTTGTTGAACTCACATTATCCCTACCCTCCAAGAGAGTGAGAGGGTAAGAGAAAGCACACGGAAGACTAGGCTGACGTCTGGTGGGTCGCCGCGCGAACGAAGCGCTCCCTCAACCACTGATGCGCGGGATCGTGCTGTGCACGGGCATGCCAACCCATTGCGACATCAAATGATGGCATGGAGAAGGGCAGTTGCAGCAAGTCGAGTCCTGACGCATAGCGTCGCAGAAGCCTGCTGGGGAGTGTGGCGACACAGTCCGTATCGGTGAGGACAAGTGCGACCTGATTATAGTTCGGGACGGTGACGGCGACACGGCGCACCTTGCCATGCCGCGCGAGGGCGTCGTCGACCGCGCTATGAAAGCTACCCCCTTGGGAAACAATGACATGGCTGAGCTGGCAATAGTCTTCGAGCGTTGGAGCCTCTTTGCCTCTTGGATGCGCCTTGCGCTGCGCGAAGCAGAACTCGTCGGAGAGCAGGAGACGACTCTTGAGCGCCTCGGGAATCTTGGATGAAAGACCGACATAGAGGTCGATCTCGCCACGTTCCATTCGGTAGGTCAGGTTCTCCTCGGTCGGCGCAACGAAGCTGAGACGGATGCCGGGGCCGCCAAGCGCAAGGACGTCGCGAGCGACGGCGAGGCCGATGCTCGTGAAGATGTTGTCGTTGAGCGCGATCGTGAAATGACGCTGCGCTTCCTGGGGGTTGAACTCAACGCGGCGCACAACGGCGCTTTGCAGGTCGAGAAGCGCCTGGTGCAAGGCCGGCTGCAACTCGAGCGCCCTCGGCGTGGGGGTCATTCCGCGACCCGCCTCGGACGGAAGGAGCAAGGGATCTTTGAACAGCTCGCGCAAGCGCCCGAGCTGCGCGGAGAGCGCCGGCTGACTCACGTTCAGCCGACGGGCCGCACGTGTCACATTCAGCTCTTCGAGCAACACGTCCAATGAAATGAGCAAGGGCAGGTCCGACCGCCGGATATCCATCCCGTCTATACCTCCTATAAACGCGCCCAACTCACGCTGAGCGCTGCACAACCGTATGTATCCACCACCGTGGTTCGTACGAAACCCCACGGCCTTCCCATGGGAGAAGACATGCGATTCCATCGACTTTTTCTCGGCAGCGTGGTCGCGGCAGCAACCCTGTTCTCCGGCGCCTTTCCGCTCACCACCCAGGCGGCGCCGCCCGCCCACGGAACAAGCGTGGCCCAACGGCGAGCCCAGGTACCGGGGGTTTATCGCTACCGCGTCGGTGACTTCGAGGTGACCGCGCTGTCCGACGGCACCGTGCCGCAGGATCTGCACGCGCTCCTCAGGGGAACATCCCCAGCGGAGGTCGACCAGCTGCTCCACCATGCGTTCTTGAGCAATCCTGTCGAGACCTCCATCACAGCCTTCCTGATCGACACGGGGAGCCGGCTCATCCTGGTCGATACCGGCGCCGGCGGCTTGTTCGGGCCGGGCTATGGCGGCAAGCTCCTCAGCAGCCTCAAGCTGGCGGGATACGCGCCAGAGCAAATCGACGACATCCTGCTGACGCACATCCACACGGATCACAGCGGCGGGCTCGTCAGCGAAGGCAACAGGGTGTTCCCCCATGCCACCGTGCACGTCGGCAAGCCAGACCTGGACTTCTTCCTCAATCCCGCGAACCAGGGCGGCGTCAATGGCTATGACAAGAAGTACTTCGAGGAGGCGGTCAAGACGGTCGGGCCGTACATGAAGGCCGGGAAGGTTCACGCGTTCACCCGGGAGACCTGGCTCTTCCCCGGCATCAAGGCCATCCCGACGCCCGGCCACACCCCGGGGCATGGCTTCTACCGGGTAGAGAGTCGGGGCGAGTCAATCACGTTCATCGGCGACATCGTCCACGTGGCCGCAGTGCAGTTCCCGAAGACGGCGATCACGATTGTTTACGACGTCAGCCCCAGGGACGCCGCGGCTCAGCGGGAGACGCAGTTCGCCACGGCGGCGAGCCACCGCTCCCTGGTCGCAGCGCCGCATCTGCCCTACCCGGGGATTGGCCACATCCGCGAGGAGGAACGGGGTTACACGTTCGTGCCGGTGAACTATCGCGATCGCGATGAGCGCTAAACGCCCGGGCACGTCCCACAGAGTCCCCCATCTCTCCTGTGCGTCATCTACAGTGGCCGTGAACTGCACAGGAGAGAGCCCATGCCCGACATCATCCCCGCCATCGACACCGAGCGCCTCACGCTGCGCGGCCATCGACTCGAAGACTACGAGGACACCTTCGCGCTGTGGAGCAACCCGGAGGTCACCCGGTATATCGGTGGCAAGCCGTCCACCCGGGAGGAGGTGTGGGCCCGTCTGCTGCGCTACGTGGGCCACTGGAACCTGATGGGGTTCGGGTTCTGGGTGGTGCGCGAGAAGAGCACGGGCCGGTTCGTCGGCGAGGTGGGCTTCGCGGACTTCCGGCGTGACATCGAACCGTCACTCGGGGATGCCAAGGAGGCGGGATGGGTGCTGTCACCGTGGTCACACGGAAAGGGGTTCGCCACCGAGGCCGTGCGCGCGGCGCTGAAGTGGGCGGAAGGCCGGTTCGGTCCGGAGCGGATGGTGTGCATCATCGACCCGCCGAACGAGGCGTCCCTCAAGGTCGCGCACAAGTGCGGGTTCCACGAGTTCGCACGCGGCACGTACAAAGGCGGGCCCATGCTGATGCTCGAGAGGCTCCCGGACGTCAGGTGAGCAGCCAGGCGTGGATCTCCTGGAGTCGGGAAGGTTAACCTCCAGGCATGTGCCGAAGCATCAAACCCCTGTTCAACTTCGAGCCGCCCGCCACCGACGAGGACATCCGCGCGGCGGCGCTGCAGTTCGTCCGGAAGATCGCCGGCACGCGCAAGCCGTCGAAGCAGAACGCCGACGCCTTCGAGGTCGCCGTCGAGGAGATCTTCCAGAGCTCCAAGCGCATGCTTGAGGGGCTCGTGGCGACAACCCCTCCTCGGAGTCGAGCGCGCTTCGAGGAGATGAAGAAGCTGCGCTTCAAGAAGGCCGAGCCACGGGGCTGAGGTTCACCCCCTGCTCCCATGACCCGGCCACTGCGCTCGCCGGAGAAGCCCTACTTCGACTTCTCCTGCTCTCCCTGCGTGCCGGAGCCACCGACCGCGGTGGGCGGCATGTCGCCCCAGCCGGCCTCGAAGAACGCCTTCCACTTCCATTGGCCATCGCGCTTCACGAGGAGCCCGGCGTTCCTGCCGGAGTACTTCTGGCCACCCATGGTCATCGTGTAGTCATCCGTGAAGTTGACGAGCGAGTCGGATAGCACGGTGATGCCGAGCTTGTGGTTCACCTGCATGTCCGTGGGCATCTGCTCGAACATGGGCTTCATCATCTCCACGTATTTCTGACGGTCGTACGTCTCGGCCTTCGGGACGCCCTTGCTGTCATCGGTCGCCATGTAGACCGGGAAGTCGGCCCGAGCGAGCTCTGCCTCGAAGTCTCGCCGCTTCATGAGGGCATCGCCTTCCTTGACCCAGGCTTCAATCTCCTTTCGGGTCTTCGCTTCGTTGGTGGGCTTACGGCTCCACGGCCCCATCTTGGACATGTCCATGGGCGTGCCCGAGCCACCCGTGGCGGGAGGGGAGTGCTGGTGCTCCTGGTCCTGGGCCCAGGCAGGCGAGGTGAGCACGAGCGAGACAAGAGCGACTGCGATTCGACGCATCATGAGCAAGCGACCTCCTTCTCGCCCGAAGGTGGTGGCGCTCCAATTCAAGGACAAATCGGCCCGCTGAAGCCGCCCTGACCCGAAGGACGAGCCAGGTAGCCGAGCGGGCGCTCCCGGGTGTTGAACACCCGCCTCCCACCGCTCAGCGGGAGACAGTCTCGGAGCCGCTCCCGGCCTCGAGCGGAATCACGTAGCGCAGCACGTACTGGTGCAGCTTCTCGCGGTCCTTGGGCTCGAGGGTGAGCGCCACGTGGGGCGCCTGCCGTGCGAGCACCTCGTAGAGGATGAGCTCCGAACCGTAGCCCGCCTCCACGATGCTCAGGAAACGATCCAGGGCCGGGTCCCGCATCTTTCCTTCCTCGCGGAACTGTTCGTAGACGGCGCCGAGCAGGCTCAGGCACTCGAGCTCCTCGATGTTGGTGGGGTGGTATGTGCGCTCGCCCGTCATTTCCTCTCGGTGGCCTTCCTCTCCGAGCCAGAACGCCTTGCACAGCCCATAGACGAACCAGGCGGACTCTGCGTCCACATGAACGGAGACCCCATCGCTCTCTTGCCGCGCGAGGGCTCGGGGCCGCAGCACGCGGGGTTGTAGCTGGACGCCCAGCGTGTCGGCATTCGCGGTGATGGCCTCCGTCACGTACGGATGCTCGGGACGGAGCGTGAGGGCCCAGGCATACATGTCACGTGCCTCGCCGAACCGGCCCAGATGCCCGAGCGCCGTGGCCCGGAAGAAGTAGCTGCGATGGTCGTCGGGGTTGATGCGAGTGGCCTGCTCGTAGCGCGTGAGCGCCGTCTTTGGGTCACCCGTGAAGAGCGCCACGTCTCCCAGATTGAGTGTCGCGAGGTAGTTGTCCGGCTCCTTCGCGAGCGCCTGCACATATAGCTTCTCCGCCTCCGCGTAGCGTTTGGCTCGGTAGTGCGGCTCGGCTTGAGAGATGAGCGCCAACGCGCGGGGATCGAACTCCGCCGACCTCACGACCCGCGTGCCGTCCGCGGCCAGCGCGACCCTCGGAAAATCGAGAGGCTCGGGACCATGGGGCCAAACGAAGTCCACAAGTTGTTCGGGGGCAATGCCCTTCAGGGTCTCGAGCTCATGGATGCGGTACTGAACCGGAGAAGCCTCTATCCGCTTCATCAATTCCGAGGGCGAGAGGAAGCGGAGTGCTCGGGTATCCGGCACGGAGCGCACGTTCTGCGCGACGGCCTTGCCGGACCCCTCCCCGGACGCGGGTCTGGGCGAGGTGGCACAGGCAGACATGAGCAGCAGGACAGCACTCCAGCGGAAGTGACGACGCGACATGACTCCCCCCTTTCTGGGCAACAGCAGATGCCGGACGCTACCACTCTGGACAGAGTCGTGTTGTCCAGGGGGAAGACCCTCACCCTCGCCCACTCCCAGAGGGAGAGGGAATCTCCACGGGCTCTCGGACTCTGTCCAAGAGCTCTTACTTGTCGTGAGCTACGCTGCACCACGTTCCCTACCGGAGGTCTTCGTGCAGCGGCTTACCCGTGCGTTGTTCCTGCTCACATTCATCCTCATCGGCACCTCGGCCAGGGCCCAACCCGCCGCGCCCACCGCTACGCCCCGCCAGGTGGCCGTGCGTGCCGCGCGGATGCTCGATGTGAAGAGCGGCAAGTACGTGAGTCAGCCGGTCATCCTCATCGAGGGCGAGCGCATCGTGAAGGTGGGCCCCGGGCTCGAGATTCCAAAGGACACGGAGGTGGTGGACCTGGGGACGGCCACGGTGCTGCCGGGCCTCATCGACTGCCATACGCACCTGATGGCACGTCAGTCACAGGGGCCGAACAGCTACGAGATGGCCCTGCTCACCAAGTCCCAGGCCACCCGCGCACTGGAGGGCGCGGCCAATGCTCGGGCCGTGCTGCGCGCGGGCATCACCACCGTGCGCGACGTGGAGAACGAGGGCAGCGGCTTCGCCGACGTGGCCCTCCGCGATGCTATCCGACAGCGATTGGTCGAGGGACCCCGCATGCTGGTGGCGACCCGGGGCATTGCCGCCGTGGGTGCCTACCATCCCTTCGGCACCTCGCCCGATGTGAAGGACTTGCCCACTGGCGCGCAATTCATCAGCGGCGAGGAGGAGGCCCGCCGTGCCGCGCGCGAGCAACTGGGACAGGGCGCGGACCTGCTCAAAATCTACGCGGACTGGGACACCCCCACGCTGACCGTCGACGAGCTGCGAATCATTATCGAGGAGGCGCACAAGGCCCGCCGCAAGGCCGCCGTCCACGCCATGTCGAGCGAGGGCATCCGCAACGCGCTCGCGGCAGGCGCGGACTCCATCGAACATGGCCACAACGCGGACCGCGCCGCGCTGGAGCTCATTCAGAAGAAGGGCGCCTTCCTGGTGCCCACCGTCGGCGTCCTCGAAGTGCTGGCGGAGCATGCGCCCAACGAGGCCGCACGCCGTAACTTCGAGGAACGGCTCGCCAAGACACGAAAGATGGTGGCACTTGCCCACCAGCTCGGCGTGAAGATCGCCAGCGGCTCCGATGGGAGTACGGCCGGGGAGCACGGACGCAACGCACTGGAGATCGCCGCCCTCCACCGCGCCGGCCTGCCGCCCATCGAGGCCATCCGCTCGGCCACCTCGCGGGCCGCGGAGCTGTTGGGGCTCCAGCAACACGTTGGCACGCTGGAGCCGGGACGCTACGGCGACCTGGTGGCCGTCTCCGGAGACCCGCTGGCCGACCCCGGCGAGCTGCTTCGCGTCCGGTTCGTCATGAAGGGGGGAGAGGTCATCCTGAACACGTTGACCCCGACGGCCGGAAAGCCTCCGGAAGCACCCGCCGCGAAGTGAGCCATCGGAGTCATTCCAGCTCGAAGTGCACGCCCTGGGGATCGAACCCAGCGAAATCGGTGTGTGGAACCGACGCCGTCTCCAGCTGGCTCGGCGTGCATGAGAAGTTGCGGAGCAGGGAGTTGAACCCTGTCGCTCAGGCGTATGAGACCCGGTGGGGCATCCGGCCCCTCTCCGCAATAGACAGTACAACGACAGAAAACATCGAGTGCCTCTGGCAGGAATTGAACCTGCGGCCTCACGGTTCGGAGCCATGCGCTCTCATCCACTGAGCTACAGAGGCAGAAAGAAGAAGTGGTTCCGGCAGGACTCGAACCTGCGACCCCACGGTTCGCAACCGTGTGCTCTCATCCGCTGAGCTACGGAACCCGAAAGACAAAGGAGTGGACCCGCCGGGATTCGAAC
Organism: Archangium minus; assembly: GCF_044360475.1. Classification (NCBI taxonomy): domain Bacteria; kingdom Pseudomonadati; phylum Myxococcota; class Myxococcia; order Myxococcales; family Archangiaceae; genus Archangium; species Archangium minus. The sequence continues at coordinate 218,173 of NZ_CP043494.1, read as the reverse complement.
CCGGGTCTCTCGGGTGCAAACCGAGAATTCTCCCGCTGAACTACGAGCCCAAAAACAGAAGCTGTCGGCGGGACTCGAACCCGCATCGTCCTGAGTGGCGCTCAGGTGCCTCACCTCTCGGCCACGGCAGCAACACCCTGCTGTACTGCGAGAGCCCTTGGTCGGGTTCGAACCGACGGCCTCCGGTTTACGAAACCGGCGCTCCTCCAGCTGAGCTACAAGGGCATGGCAGGCCGCCAAGGAGTTGAACCCTGCACGCTCGGATTTGGAGTCCAAGCTGCTCCCGGAGCGCGGCCTATAAACACAGACAAACAACAACAGACACCAAGTGCGACGTGAGAGGCCCATGCAGGAGTCGAACCCGCCCCACGCGGTGTTGCAAACCGCTGCCGCCCCAGGCGGAACGGGCCATGTCCTGCGTGCACCGGGAGCAGGCTTCGAACCTGCACCTGCGGGGTCAGAGCCCGCCATCCTCGCCAGTTAGACGATCCCGGTATGAGAGAAGGTGAAGCGTGAAAACACGAGAGGCCGGGTTCCCCTTCGGGAGCCCGGCCTCTGGTCGACAGCGCCTCGGGAGGAGGCGTTGACGGTCAGAAACCGGGTGGATGGCCGCGAAACTGCCAGGGCCGGGCACAGAAAACCGGAGCGGCGACCACGTGGGTGCGCGGGAGCGAATCGATGCAACCGGCAAAGTTCTCAGTGTGCTTGGGGTTCATCGCGCTCTGCTTCGCCACCGTTGTCATGGTCACCGCTCCTTTCAGAGAGAAAAGACGCGGCCAGAAATCCTTCCTGACAAGCCGCGGATTTTCCTCCGGCGATGCGCCTCTACCGGTCCAACACCATGGTGCGGATGAACATCTTCGGGTAGCGCACGTACGTGCGCAGGTGCATGGCCGTGTCCACCATCCACGGCACCCAGTCTCCCGTGTCGATGACCGCGTCCACCGCACGCTCCCGGTTGCGCGCGTACCACTCGCGCCAGTGCTTCACCTCGTCCGAGGACAACTTCCCCGACAGGCTCTGCGCTCTCAGCAGCAGCTCGAAGATGCCCCGGTGGCAGTAGATGTACTGCCCGCCTCCCTTCCAGCCGAGCGCCTCCTTCGCCACCTCGCCCAGCCGCTCCTCGTGCCCGCACGCCGCCTCGTAGACGAACAGCGGCAGCGGGCTCCCCCGCGCGATGTCGAAGCCCATCTGGCTGTAGAAGCGCGGGTTGAAGTCGATGAGCAGCTGCTTGCCTCCCGCCCGGATGAACTCGACCTCGAACGTGCCGTGGTAGCCCAGCTTCTTGCACAGCGCTCGCACCTTCTCCGCGAGCCCTGCGTCCACTGGCACCTCTTCAAAGCACAGGCCGATGCCCAGCTTGCGCGGACGCTGCAACACCTTCACCGCCCCACGTGCCACGAACAGCTCGCCCGTCCGGTCCACGAAGCCGCTCAGGCTGAAGATGTTCTGCGCCGCCTCCGTGTAGAAGGACTGCACCATCGGCCGGTTCGCCCGCGCGTCGTAGTCCAGCAGCTTGCGCCCGTACTTGTTGCGCTCCAGGAACTCGCGGTAGCGCGGCAGCAGCTCGCTCGCGCGCTCCACCTGCGCGCCCTTCACGTGGCTCTCGAACAGAATCTGCGTCTGCGGCTTGAGCAGCACCGGGAAGCGCGCCTCGGCCGCCACCTTCTCCAGGTCCGCCTCGCCCTCCGGGAACCACGTGTCCGGCACGTCCAGCCCCACTTCCTTGCACAGGTCGTGGAGCTTCTTCTTGTTCAAGAGCCCGTAGATGACGTCCACGTCCGGCTGGTACATGAGGAAGTGCTTCGAGAGCTCCTCCCGGCGCAGGGCGAACAGCCACGCCATGTCATCGCTCGTGGGGTACAGCACGTGCCCCGGCTCGGCCTCACCGAAGCGCAGCAGCCACTCCAGGAAGGCCTCCGAGTCGCCTACGTCCGGGCACTCCACCCGCCGCGTCACGTACCGGCTCCAGCGCGCGGGCGCCAGCAGCTTGGACTCGGCCATGGTGATGGGAATGCCCAGCCGACCCAGGCACCGCACCGCGGCGAGCGTGCCGTAGTAGTCGGCCATCGTCAGCAGGATGGGAGGACGGGCCTGCGTGTTCATGTGTCGAATCCTCGTGGCTCTCCAGCCAGGGCTAGCTCGGGCTGACCGGGGTGCTCGCCACCGGCTCGGCGGCCGGCTGCGGCTTCTTGTCGCGCCAATCGAAGCGGTTCTTCAGCTTCAGGAAGGGCTTCTCGAAGTAGCGGTAGCTCAGCGTCGCCAGGCCGACGCTCAGCAGCATCGTCAGCACGTAGTAGAGAATCAGGTTGTGCGGCACCACCCGGCGCACGATGTTCAGTGAGATCATGTGCATCAGGTAGATGCCGTAGGTGATGGAGCCCACGTAGCGCAGCCACTTGTGGTCCACCAGCGGCGCGAGCACGTGGTTGGGCCGGATGCACATCGCAATCACCATCGCAGTGAGCAGCAGCGAGGAGATCCACAGCGGCGTGTTGTGGTTGTAGATGGCGAAGAACACCATCACGACAATCACCGGCACGCTCCACACCTGCCCCAGCACCTTCCACGTCCACTCGAAGGTCTTGGAGAAGTGCGTCAGGTATGCCGCCAGACAGCCCATGCAGACAGACACGGAGATGCTGGCGAGGATGCGCACCCACAGGAGTCGGGTGTCGAGGAAGCCCGTCTTCGTGGCCCAGTCCATGAAGATGGCCACCGCGAGCATGCCCGACATGAAGACCACCGGCCCCCACGTGGTCTTGAAGTAGCGCACCACGAAAGGCCACATCAGATAGAACTGCTCCTCGGTGGCCATGGACCACGCGAAGTAGAAGATGATGCGGCCCTCTTCCAGCTTGATGAACCAGTTCGACGTGTACGTGAGGTAGTACTTCAGGTTGTCGAAGAACGCTCCACGCACCACCATGTCGTGCTCGAAGAAGAACACGAGCACGATGTAGAGGAACGTCACCGCGTAATAGAGCGGGAAGATGCGCAGCGAGCGCCGGGCGTAGAAGCCCTTGAGGGAGATGGAGCCCGTCGTCGCGCGCTCGCGCAAGAGCAGCGTGGTGATGAGGAAGCCGCTGATGGCGAAGAAGAGCGAGACGCTCAGGTAGAAGCGCCCCACGAGCCCCTCTCGCGCCTCCAGCACGTGGTAGAGCACCACGGCGAAGATGGCGAGGGCTCGAAGCCCGTCGAGGGCTCCGAAGGTCTTGGTGCGAAGAAAGGCCTGATGGGCGGCTTGGGCGGATTCCATGTCCGCCCATTAGGAACGCAGAATTCCCGACGACTCACAAGAGGCCCAGGCCCGACCTCCGAGCAGACACGCTAGCGCACCGCCCGCCCGCCCGTCTGGTCCGCGCCGCCGCCGGACATGCGGACCTCCGCCACGTGCGAGAAATAGATGGGAATGCCAAGCACGTAACGGCTGAACAACCGCCGGGGCTCCACCGCCAGACGGAACAGCCACTCCATCCCCACCTTGCGCATGACGAGCGGCGCCCGCGGAACCTTGCCGCCGATGTAGTCCAGGATGGCGCCCCCATTCACGATGAGCACCGGGTGCGAGAGCGCCTCGCGCAGCTGCACCGAGACCGCCTCCTGCTTGGGCATGCCCATCGCCATGATGATGAGGTCCGGCTTCGTCTCGGTGGCCAGCCGGACGTACGTCTCCGGCGGGTCGAAGCCATCGTGGCAAGCCACGATGCTCAGCCCCCACTCCTCCAGCGTGCGCCGCGCGTTGTCCAACCACGGCGAGCGCGTGCCAAAGAGCGCCACCCGCCGGCCCTTGTACGCACGGGCGAGCTTGGGGATGAAGTCCGTGCCATTCATGTTCAGCCCATACGGCCGGCTGAATGCCTTCATGCCCAGCTTCACCCCAATGCCGTCGCGCAACAGCATGTCCGAGCGCAGCAGCCCGTCCAGCATTCCTGGCTGATTCCACCCCAGGTTCACCGCGTGCGCGTTGACGAAGGAGAGGATGAAGGGCTTCCCGGGTCGGGTGAGCTCGTCGAGCAGCGCCCGCTCCGCCGCCTCGTCGTCGATGACACGGATACGGTCCATCAACGCCATGAAGTTACGCGACCGCTCGGACTTCGTCTCCCCCGGGGTAGCCATGTGTCCTTCTCCTCCCGGCGTGGAAGATAGCGGAAACCGGACCGCCCGGGAGGGACTCGCGGAAGCCCGGAGGGGCGCGCGCCCTTCCCCTCCGGAATGTCCACCGCCGACATACCTCGCGGGCGCTCCGCTCGCTGGTGAACGCATGGGGGAGACTCCAGGACACTGGATGCCGGAGCCACCGTGGCCCGTGCCTAGTTTTTGGTGTCCACGACGCAGCGCACATCGCACGAAGGGCGGCGCTCTCATGCAGGAGCTCAACTTCCTTCCGGCCCACCGGCTCGCGGCCCTGGTACGCACCCACGAGGTGTCCGCCCGCGAACTGTTGGAAGCGCATCTGGCGCAGATCTCCCGACACAACTCCCGCCTCAACGCCATCGTCACGCTCGACGAGGAGCGGGCCCGCACCCGAGCCCGTGAGGCCGATGAGGCGCTCGCCCGCGGAGTGTCCTGGGGCCCGCTGCACGGGGTGCCCTTCACCATCAAGGACTCCTTCATGACGGCCGGGGTGCGCACCACCAGCAGCTACAAGCGGCTGAGCGCCTACGTGCCCACGCACGACGCGACCGTGGTGGCGCGGATGAAGCAGGCGGGAGCCATCCTCCTCGGCAAGACGAACCTGCCCACGCTCACGTTGGATCTCCAGACGAGCGGCCACCTCTTCGGGCGGGCCAGCAACCCCTGGGATGAGTCGCGCACCCCCGGGGGCAGCACCGGCGGAGGCGCCGCGGCGGTGGCCTCGGGGATGACGCCCCTCGAGGTGGGCAGCGACCTGGCCGGCTCCATCCGCGTCCCCTCCCACTACTGCGGCATCTTCGGCCTCAAGCCCACCGAGCACCGCGTCCCCATCTCCGGTCACATCCCCCCGCTCCCCGGCCGCCCCCGGGGGGTGCGCTACGAGGGCGCCGCCGGGCCGCTCGCGCGCTGCGTGGAGGATTTGAAGCTCGGACTCAAGCTGCTCGCGGGCCCGGATGATGAGGACTGGGATGTGCCGCCCGTGCCCATCCGCGACGTCCCGCCTCGCGAGCTGCGCTCCTACCGCGTCGCCTGGACGGATGACTTCGGCGGCCTGCCCGTGACCCGCGAGACGCGCAACGCGATGGACAAGCTGGCGCGCACCCTGGAAGCCCAGGGCTGCCACGTGGAGCGTTGTGGGCCCAAGGGGCTGGACTTCGAGGAGGTGTGGGAGGTGTGGGGCCGCGTGCTCGGCGCGGAGCTCGGCTCGGAGATGCAGGCCCTGGCACGCTTCATCTTCAGCATCCGCTTCAACGCCATGCCCGGCGACGCCATCCTCAACCGCGGCATCGTGCGCGGCGTGCAGAGCAGCATGTCCGATTATGCCGAGGCACTCGCCATCCACGACCGCATCACCGGGCAGGTGGAGGCGTTCCTATCCGACTGGGATGCCTGGCTGTGTCCCGTCACCGTGAGCCAGGCCTTCACCCACCGGCGCAGCGGTGAGTGGATCAACGTGGAGGGGAAGCAGGTGCCGTACATCACCGCCACCTGCGGCTTCACCACCCTGTTCAACCTCACGGGACACCCCGTGGTCGTGGTGCCCCTCCCGAAGCTGGCGGACTCGCCCCTGCCGCTGGGCGTCCAGCTCGTCGGCCGGCGGTGGCGCGATGAGGAGCTGCTCGCCTTCTCCGAGTCCCTCGTGGCGCTCACGGGCGACTTCCGCAAGCCGCCTGGGTATTGACGGCCCTCCAGGGGCCAACACATTGCGGGCCACGGGTTAGAAAAACGGGTTCGGATACCCTCACCCCAACCCTCTCCCAAGGGGAGAGGGAGCGTACTTCTCTGAAGGGGATTAAGGGGCCGATGGCTTCGGAGCTCCCACCGGCGCGGCAGGAGCCTTCGGGGCCTCGGCCGGCGGAGCCTCGGGGCGCGGCAGCACGCCCGGCACCTCGGCCAGCACGTAGCTCACCCACGCCAGCGCCGCCGTGCTCTGTGCCAGATCCTTTGGGTCCACCTTGTCCAGCGTGTCCGCGTGCGAGTGGTGCACGTCGAAGTAGCGGCTGCTGTCCACCCGCACGCCCACGAAGGGCACTCGCGCCGGAATCAGCGGCGAGATGTCCGCGCCTCCCGCCTCCCCCGGAAGCATCTTGCCCGCTCCCAGCGCCTCGAGCGGTCGCAGCCATGGACGCACCAGCTCCTCGCCTCCAGGGCCCGCCCGCAGCGCCACACCCAGCGGCTTGCCGCCGCCCGAGTCCATCTCCAATGCCGCCACGTGGTTGGCCAGCTCCGCCGCGTGCGCCTCGGCGTAGGCCTTGCCCCCGCGCAGGCCGTTCTCCTCGTTCATGAAGAGCACCACGCGCACCGTGCGCCTCGGCGCCGGCTTCAGCTTCGCGAGCAGCCGCGCCGTCTCCATCACCATCGTCACGCCCGCGCCATCATCGTGCGCGCCCGTGCCCACGTCCCACGAGTCCAGGTGCGCCCCCAGCAGCACCACCTCCTGCGGCTTCTCGCGGCCCTTCACCTCGGCCACCACATTGAAGGAGTCCGCGTCCGGCAGCGTCTTGCAGCCCAGCTTCAGCTCCACCTTCACCGGCCCGCCCGCCAGCAGCCGGTGCAGCAGCTCCGCGTCCTCCACCGACACCGACGCGGACGGCACCTGTGCCACGCCGTCCTCGTAGCGCATGGCCCCCGTGTGCGGCGAGCGCAGCGACGCCGTGGCCAGCGAGCGCACCAACACCCCCACCGCCCCCGCCTTCGCCGCCACCGACGCACCCCGCGTGCGCAGCCCGGCGTACTTGCCGTAGTCCGCGGCCTCCGCCATGGCGTGGTTGAAGAAGACAATCTTCCCCTTCACCTTGTCACCGAGCGACGCCACCTCATCCAGCGAGCGCACCTCAATGACCTCAGCGGTGAGGCCCCCCGCGGGCGTCCCCACGCTGCCGCCCAACGCCATGATGGACAGCGGGTGCTCGCGGAACCGGCCCGCCGAGGCGAGCACCCGGGCACTCTCCTCTCCTCGCACCCAGCGCGGCACCTTCACCGGCTCCAGCCACACCTTCACGCCGTCCGCCTCGAAGCTCCGCTTCGCCCACTGCACCGCGGCCTCGGCGCCCTCCGAGCCGGATAGGCGCGGGCCAATACCGTCGGTCAGCTCGGCGAGGCGCGCGTAGGCATGGCCTTCCGTGAGCGCCGCGCCGATGAGCCGCTCCGCTACCTGTGGCGAGGGGCCCACGTCCTTCGTCGCGGCCGCCGGGGCCTTCGGCGGAGCGGTGAGCAGGGAAAGCAGCACGGCAGACAGGGGAAGAGCCGAGGGCACGTCGGAACTCCGGGGAGAGAGGGCTGCGCGAACTCTCGTCCCACGAGCCCTTCCTCGCAAGCGCTTCGGTGGGTTGACGCGCCGTCACGCCCGCTTGCTTCCCCCATTCCTCCTCCGACTGCCTACTTCTCCGCCGGAGTGCGGTACGTGAGCACCGGGCAGGGCGCCAGCCGGACGACCTTCTCGGCCACGCTGCCCATCATCATGTGCGACAGTCCCGTGCGCCCGTGTGTGCCCATCACGATGAGGTCATACCCGCCCTCCGCCGCCACCTTCGCGATGACGTGTGCGGGCTCACCCGATTCCAGCATCTGCTTCGAGTGCGGCACGTTCTTCAGGAAGGCCGAGAGCTGCTGATCCGCGTGGTTGCGCAGGAAGGTGGACAGTGTGAGCTCGGGCTCGCTGCGCGTGAGCATCACCATCTCGTCTCCCGCGTACTCGGACGGTCTCCATACGTGCAGCACGTCCAACTTCGCGTCGAACCGGTTGGCGAAGAAGTACGCGTAGTCCAACGCCCGCTTCGAGGTCTCGGAGAAGTCGACTGGCACGAGGATTCGCTGGATCTTGCTCATGGTTCACTCCAGGGTCAGGTCCCTCCCTCCCGGTGCAATGGCCGTTCCCACCCGGGCTCCCTCGGAAGGCACCACCCGGGGAGCGCAAATGCTGCGTACCCGCGCACCTGACGCAATTCCTGCACTCGCCCCGGCGGAGTGGTGCGTGGTTCGACTCACTCCGTTAAGGTTTCCGGGGGGCCCCAGCCATGCTCTTCCGACGCACCATCCTCGAACGAATCCAACGGCTCGACCCGGAGAGGGATGCTCAGCGCATCCTCTTCCTGAGCTGGTACCACGACTTCCCCTGGGACAGCCGCAAGGCCCTGGAGTTCGCCCTCTTCCGCACCTTCGCCGTCCCCAGCATCAGCGGCCTGCTCGACTTCTCCGGTGAGTTCGTCCAGCGAGCCCAGAAGCGCTACGACGACACCGAGCTGCTCATCGCCGAGTTCGTCGAGCACGGCTACGACAACGAGCGCGGCCGGCGCGCCATCCGGCGGATGAATCAAATCCACCACCGCTTCCTCATCTCCAACGAGGACTACCTCTACGTCCTCTCCACCTTCGTCTTCGAGCCACGCCGGTGGATCGACCGCTTCGGCTGGCGCCCCTACAGCGAGCACGAGCGCCTGGCCAATTGGTTCTTCTGGCGCAACGTGGGGCGGATGATGAACATCCACGACATCCCCTCCACCTACGAGGCCTTCGAGCGCTTCAACGTGGAGTACGAGCGCGCTCACTTCCGCTACTCGGAGAGCAATCGCCACATCGGCGAGGCCACGCGCGAGCTGTTCCTCAGCTGGTACCTGCCCCGGCCGCTGCGCCAGCTCGGCCAGCCCGCTGTCCACGCGCTGCTGGATGAGCCGCTGCGCGAGGCCTTCGGCTTCCCTCCCGCTCCCCTCCCCGTGCAGCTCGCCGTGCACGGCCTGCTGCGCGCCCGGAGCCACGCGCTGCGCTACCTCCCCGAGCGCAAGCACCCCCGACTCATCACGCGGCTGCCACACCTGAGCTACCCGCACGGGTACGACATCGAGCAGCTCGGCCCCACGAGCTCGCCCCCCCAGGAGCCACCCAGCCGGGGACACGGCGGGTGACGCTCCCCTCACTCCGCGAGATACTCGCCGCCAGGAGGAATCACGGATGAGCCGCCCCCGCACTCCCTGGCTGTTACCGATCCTCGCCATGGCCGGCTGCGCGCCGTTCGAGTCCTGGTTCGACTACAACTCGAATGACGCGAAGCTGCAGCACATCGGGCGCATCGACTGGAGCACCCCTGACGGGCCCACGTATGCCCACTCGGGCGTCACCCACCGCTTCCGCTGCAACTGCACCGCCGTGGACGTGGCCTTCAAGGACCTGGGCGGGGGCGGAGAGTCGAACACCAACTGGGTCAACATCATCGTCGACGGTGAGACAAAGGCGAAGGTCGAGCTGAAGAAGGACGCGGAGCTGCTGACCGGCGTGCGCGACCTGAAGAAGGGCGAGCACACCATCGAGATCGTCAAGCGCACCGGGCCCCACGCCGGCCGCATCCAGTTCCTCGGCGTCAGCCTGCAGGGCATCCTCGTGGATCCCCCCAACTGGCGCCCGAAGAAGATCGAGGTCATCGGCGATTCCATCACCTGCGGCTACGGCAACGAGGCGCGCATCCCCGCCGGCCCCGACTACTCCGGGCCCAACACCGGCTACCACTCGAAGAACGAGGACGTCTCCCAGGCGTATGGAACCCTGCTCGGCCGCAGGTTCGACGCCGAGGTGATCACCACCTGCGTGCTGGGCGCTGGCGTCTACCGCAACATCGATGGCTCGCCGGACGGCAAGGCGTTCCCCGACATCTACGAGCGCATCTACCCCGACAGCGAGGAGCCGCGCTTCGACACGAAGTTGTTCCCCCCCGACCTCATCGTCATCAACCTGGGCAACAACGACTTCAACGTGCTCAACGAGAGCGGCACGCCGAGCGCTCCGCCCAAGGAGGCCTTCAAGAAGGCCTACACGAACTTCGTCCTGAAGCTGCGCAAGCAGTACCCCGCGGCGAAGATCGTCTGCGCCGTCGGCCCCATGGCCAATGACACCTACCCGGCCGGCGGCGAGCACTGGACCAAGATGCAGGAGTACGTCTCCGAGATGGTCAAGGAGCTGGGGGACACCAACGTCCTCTACTTCCCCCACACCCCCCTCGCGGTCGACCCGTACGGCGAGGACTGGCACCCTACCGCCGAAAACCACGCGGCCATGGCCAACGCGCTGTCCGACTTCATCGACCAGCACGGCGGCATCTGAAAAGAAAAAGGGCGGACCCCGTGAGGAGCCCGCCCGTGGGATGAGAGGGATTACGCCGCGTTACGGGTTGGCGATGGCGTAGTCCAGAGCGGCCTTCGCCTGCACCAGGCCGTTGCCGTAGTAGTTGTCACGGCCGGCCGTGCCCAGGTCCTGCGCGCTCTTCTCGAGCGCGGCGCGGACGCGGGTGTTGGTCCAGCTGGTGTTGTAGCTCCACACCAGGGCCGCCACCGCGGAGACGTGCGGGGTCGCCATGGACGTACCGTCGTAGGCCTCGTAGCCGCTGGCCGGCTGGGTGTACTGGCTGACCTCCGTGGCCGACTGGCCGATACCACCCGCGGCGATGATCGCGTTGCCGTCCTCCTGGCTCAGCGAGATGGCCGGGATGGTGCTCGAGACGCCCTCACCCAGCGTGCCGGCGAAACCGCCCGCGACATTGTTGTAGATGGCCGCGGCGATACCCCCACCGGCCTTCACGTTGTTCACCTTGTCCACGAAGCCGATGGTGCCGCGCTGGCAGAGCACCACCTTGCCGCTCCAGGCGCCCACGCTGTCGCACAGGCCGCCGTTCACCAGCGCGCCCGTCACGCCCGCGCTGCGCGCCCCGCCGGTGATGTAGCCACCCGTGTAGGTGGTGCCGGCGACGGTGAGGCTGTTGTTGTCCACCGCGCCTACCGTGGAGACCACGCCCACGCCCGGGGCCGCGATGTCCACCTCGGTGTTGTACTGCGAGAAGCTGGCGATCTGCTTGTTGGAGTCCACCGCGCCCACCGAGATGACGCTCGGGTAGGAGGCGGGATAGCTCATGCGGTTGTTGCCGTCGTTGCCCGCCGCGGCCACCGAGATGAGGCCGGCGCTCCACGCGTTGTTGAAGGCCGTCTCCTCCGTCCGGCTCTTGGTGGCTCCGCCGAGGCTCATGCTGATGACGTTGGCACCCGCGCTCACGCAGCGGTTGGCCGCGTCCGCCAGCGACGAGGCGTAGGTCCACGCGCAGTCATCCCCGAACACCTTGATGATGTGCAGGTTGACGCCGTTGGGCAGCACGCCCACCACGCCCGTGGTGTTGTTCACCGCGGCGATGCTTCCCGCCACGTGCGTGCCGTGGTGGCACTTGTCCGTGTTCCAGCCCGTGGGGTAGCCGGTGATCGTCTTGCCGCTCTGGTGATCCTCGTGGGCGGCGTACAGGCCGGAGTCGATGATGCAGATCTTCCGGTTGGCGCCCGTGGCCGACGGCCACACCAGCGGGGCCTGCACCTGGTCGATTCCGTACGGCGTGCTCTGGGACAGCAGCTTGCGGGGCGCGTCCTCCTCGACGAACTCCACGGCCGGGTTCTTGCTCAGTGCACTGAGGGCTTGCACGGGCAGCTCCACCGCCGACGCGTTCATCCCGTGGATGGCAAGCAGCTCCTTGCCGCCCGCAGCGGAGATCACCTTCGCCCGGTCCGCCCCCTTCCTGAAGCTCACGATGACACGCTGGGTCTCGGAGAGATTCGCCTTCTGCGAACCAAGCGCCTGCGCCTCCGTGGAGACCTCGGACGTGCACGCGGACAGAACAGCCAGCGCTCCCATCAAAGACAACTTCTTCATTGGGCTACTCCAGTCTGGGGGGATTTACCGGTTTGGCTTTATAGGCCCGTGTTACGGCGTTGCCTACGCATTCTCTTATAAAGTGAGATTCACAGAATTGCAATGTTCCGCTGAGGACGTTTTTATCCCGTGTCGGCTCCTGTGCGGGGAGCTGCGTTGGAACAGTGAGAGGTGGGTGGCTTGGGGTCGGGGTGGGGTTCAACCAGGGGTCTGGGTACCCTCACCCCCGCCCTCTCCCAGAGGGAGAGGGGGTTCCTGCGTGAGTGACGGCGATCAGTCCTCGTGCGTGCTGATCGTCGTCGTCGGGCCCCAGGCTTCCTGGCCCTCGCGCTCGAAGAAGAGCGGCTCACGCTTACGTGCGCGGCCACCCACCTCGTTCAGCGACATCGCGTCGAACAGCCTCCCGCCCACCATCGTGTACTGGATGGACGTGCTGTTCCTCAGGTCCTCCAGCGGGTTCTTGTCCAGCACCAGCAGGTCCGCCACCTTGCCCGCCTCCAGCGAGCCGATGTCCCCGTCCAGTCCGAGGTAGTGCGCCCCCGACAGCGTCGCCGCCTTCAGCGCCTGCAGCGGCTTCATCCCGCCCTGGCCGAACATCCACAGCTCCCAGTGCGCCCCCAGGCCCTCACGCTGGCCATGCGCGCCCAGCTGCACGCTCACGCCCCGGTCATTCAGTGCTCTCGTCACCTCGGCCACCCGGATGTGGTTGAACTCGTCCTCCGGCGCCATCACCGGCCGGCGGCTACGCGAATCCACCACCCGCCTCGGCACGAACGCCAGGAGCCGCTTGTCCTCCCACACGTTCGTCTTCTGGTACCAGTAGTTCTCTCCCCAGACGCCGCCGTACCCCACAATGATTGTCGGCGTGTAGCCCGTCCCGCTGCGCGACCAGAGCTGCAGCATGTCCTCGTATGCCTTCGCCACCGGCACCGAGTGCTCCACGCCCGTGTGCCCGTCCACCACCATCGTCATGTTGTGCTGGTAGAGCGAGCCACCCTCCGGCACCACCATCATCTGCAGCTCGCGCGCCGCCTGGAGCACCTTCTGCCGCTGGTCTCGCCGCGGCTGGTTGTAGCTCTTCACGCTGAAGGCCCCCATCGCCTTCATCCGCCGCAGGTGCGAGCGCGCGTCCTCCAGCGTCTCGATGGGCGCGCGGAAGGCCCCCGACGCGCCGTACAGGATGGTGCCCGTCGAGAAGACGTGCGGCCCCACCATGTCTCCCGACTTCACCTGCTCGCTCGTGGCGAAGATGGACTCCGAGTCGTTGGACGGGTCGTGCACCGTCGTCACGCCGAACGCCAGCGAGGACAGCAGCTTCCAGTTCTGCTCCGGGAGGATGCCCTCGTCCCCCATCGCCCCGTGCCAGTGCACGTCCACCAGGCCCGGCATCAGCGTCTTGCCCTTCACGTCCAGCACCTTCGCCCCCGCCGGCACCGCCACCTTCCCCCTGGGGCCCACCGCGGTGATGCGGTTGCCCTTCACCACCACCACGCCATCCTCGAGGACCTCGTCCCCCTTCATCGTGATGACGCGGCCTCCCACCAGCGCCAGCGTGCCCTCGGGCGCGTCCGTCTTCGCCTCGAAGCCGATGTTCACCCCCTTCTCCGGCGCGTCCGGCAGCTTCTCCGGCGCCCCCTCCTGGAAGCGGAAGCTGTCCTTCAGCTCGCGCGTGTACAGCTCGGGGCCCAGCGCCCAGTGCAGCCGCTTGCCGTCTCCCGACCAGTGCAGCCACTCACCCGCGTCGCGCGACACCTTCGACACCGGCAGCGCCTTCGTCTCGGGGCTCGCCACCGCGCCCTTCGCCCCGCGCGGCAGCGGCATCAGGAACGCATTGAAGTTCTCCCGGAACGCCACCCACCGCTCGTCCGGTGACACCCGGTACTCCGTCGCCTCGTCGCTCGTCACATGCGTGCGCTGCTCGCTCCCGTCCAGGCGGATGCTCTTGAGCGCGCGCTCGTCATCCTTCTCCCGGTAGTCCACCGTCAGGAAGAACACCCGCTCCGAGCCCACACCGAAGTGCGGCTGCTCGCCTTCCTTCGACAGCCGACGCGGCGTGCCTCCCGCGGTCGGAATCACGAACAGGCCCTGATCGCGGCTGTAGAGCCCGCTGCGCAGGTAGCCGCCACCGATGGCCCGGTAGACGATGGCCTTGCCGTCCGGAGAGAGCGCCGGCTCGATGTAGTGCCCCGGCCGCGAGGTCACCACCTTGCCCTCCCCTCCCGTCACCGGCACCACCCGGATGCTCCCGAGCTTCTCGTCGTCCCACGTCGTGTAGACGATGCTCTTGCCGTCTCGCGAGAACGACGGGTACAGCTCCGTGTGCTCCGTCTGCTTCGTCAGGCGCCGGGGCGTGCCGTTCGGCAGGTCGCGCACGTACAGATGCCCGAGCGCCTGGTACACCACCTTGTCTCCCTTCGGAGACACCTGCACCCAGCGCAGCATCTTCACCTGGAACTTGTCGGGCGCCACCGCCTGCGGGAAGCGCACCGCCTCGGCGATGGTGCGAGTGCTGCGCACGCGGAAGGGAATGGGCGTCACCTTCTTCGTCGCCACGTCGATGCGCTGCAGCTTGCCGCCCGCCCAGAACACGAGCGACTTGTTGTCCGGCGTCCACGCCATCGTCGGGTACACGCCGTGGATGGCCCACGTCTCCTGCATGTCGCGCTCGAGCCCGTCGTAGATCGGCCGCTCGGCGCCGCTCGCCAGGTCCGCCACATACAACGTGCTCTTGCCGCGCACCCGGCGCACGAACGCCAGCGACTTTCCATCCGGCGAGGGCGTCGGACGGATGGAGCCGCCCGGACCCGTCACGAAGCGCTCCGTCTCCCGCGTGTCCAGGTCCAGCCGCTGGATGACGTAGATTTCGGTGTTCGGGTCCTTGTTGTACTCGAACGTCTTCCCGGGCGTGACGTCCTGGCTGTAGTAGACATACCGGCCGTCCGGAGAGAACACGGGCTCGCCCACGTCCTTCTGATCATTAGGACGCTCGGTGAGCTGCACGCCGTCACCGCCCGAGCGGTGGTACATCCAGATTTCCCCCGCGCCCAGCGAGCGCCGCGAGGTGAAGTGCTTGCGCGCGATGAGGAACTGCCCGTCCGGAGACCACGCGGGGCTGTTGAGCAGGCGGAACTTCTCCTGCGTCACCGCCGTGGGTTCGCTCCCGTCCCGCTTCATCACCCAGATGTTGTCCCCGCCACCCCGGTCGCTCGTGAAGGCGATGGACTTGCCGTCCGGGCTGTAGCGCGGCTGCATGTCCCAGGCGATGCCGCTCGTGAGCGCCTTCGCCTCACCGCCGGTGATGGGGAGCGTGTAGAGGTCACCGAGTAGATCGAAGACGAGCTCATCGCCCTTGGGGCTCACGTCCAGGCTCATCCACGTGCCCTCGGTGACGTCGAGGTCCACCTGGGTGGTCGGGAAGCCGGGCGCGTTCACGTCCCACTTCTCCTCGGGCTTCTTCTCCTCGGGTTTGCCCGCGTCCTTCGCCGGCACGGGGACCGGGGGATTCACGGGGAGGGGGGCCGGCGCCTGCGCGCGGGCGGAGAGAGGCAACGCACTCGAGAGCACGAGCGCGAGGCACCGAAGGCTCAGTCGATTCACTGCGGATCCTCGTCGGTCTTGCGTGATGGGGAGCGCAGCCTACCCCGACGAGGGCGCATGTGGAGTACGGTGAAGAGGGCGAGCGGATTAGCGCTCCAGTCCCTCGAAGAAGTCGACCTGGCCGGTCTCCAGCGAGTACTCGGCGCCGACGATCCTCATCCCCCCTTCCTGGATGAGCCGCTCGAGCAGCCGGCTGCCGTGGCGCAGGTGGGCGCATGACTGACGGACGTTGGCGCGCACGGCCTCGTGCATGAGGCGCTCCCTGTCGGCATTCGCCCCCGCGGCGTGCACCACGCTCTCCACCGCGGGCCGGCACCGTTCCACGATGTCGTAGATGTTGTCCGAGGGCGCCCCCACCCGGTGCTGGATGAAGTCCAGCGTGGACTTGATGGCACCACAGTGCGAGTGGCCCATCACCACCGCCAGTCGCGTCCCGAAGGTGGCCGCCGCGAACTCCACGCTCCCCACCAGCGAAGGCGCCACGACGTTGCCCGCCACGCGGATGACGAAGAGGTCTCCCAACCCCTGGTCGAAGACGATCTCCGAGGGCACGCGCGAGTCGGAGCACGAGAGGATGACGGCGAAGGGATGCTGCCCCGCCACCAACGAGGCGCGCGCGGACTGCCCCACCGCGACATCCAGGCTGCGCACGTTCTGGCAGAAACGCCGGTTACCTTCTTGCAGGCGCACGATTGCCTGGTCGGCGGGAAGCGGGGCGGGAGGAACGCCAGCAACGGTCATATCCGGACTCCTTCTCACCATGAGTGGTGCTACCCAACGGGATTCGCACCCGACGCCCGCTAGCCCGCCACCTTCCTTGTCGCACCCCGGAGGGGTACCTAGCCTTTCCAGGATGGAGTGGAACTCGACTTCATCCAAGAGACGTCTGGAGAAGAAGCACTTCTGGAAGGACGCCTTCACCTGGCAGGGTGCGGTCACCCCGATCGTGATGCCGCAGGTGATTTTCTTCGGGCTCTACGGATTGCTCGTGGGGCTTGTGCACGAGGTGTACGACTGGAGCGCCCTGGACCGCGGGCCCGTGGAGTACACCGGCGCCTTCCTGGCGCTGCTGCTAGTCCTGCGCACCAACGGGGGCTACGAGCGCTGGTGGGAGGCACGCAAGCTGTGGGGCGGCATCGTCAACCAGTCGCGCAACCTGGCCATCGCGGGGCTGACCTACGGACCTAGAGACTCGGAGTGGCGCGAGCGCTTCGTGCGGTGGACGGCCACCTTCAGCCACGTGGCCCGGCGAAGCCTGCGCAACGAGCGGGAAATGCCAGAGCTGGCGCCCCTGCTCCAGGACGCGGGGGCGGCGGAGCACATCTCCCGAGCTCAACACATGCCCACATTCGTCGCCTATGTCCTCGGCAGCCAGCTGCGCGAGGCCGTCGAGCATGGCGGGATGGATCGCTTCGCCTTCCTCGCAGCCGACCGCGAGCGGGCCCAGCTCCTGGACCACCTGGGCGGGTGCGAACGCATCCTCAAGACGCCCCTGCCGCAGGTCCATACCGTCAAGCTGCGGCGCTTCATCGTCCTGTACCTCCTGGGGCTTCCCATCGCCGTCGTGGGGGACCTGTGGTGGGTCCCCGGGCTGGTCACCGCACTCGTGGCCTACCCGCTGCTGGGCATTGATCAGATCGCCGTCGAGTTGCAGAACCCCTTCTCCCCGAAGAACCTCAGCCACCTGCCGCTCGAGCCCATCTGCGACACCATCCAGGGCAACTTGCTCGCGCTGCTCGAGGCGGAGGATGCGCTCCCGCCGCCACGGACCTTTGGCTCCGGCCCCGCGTTTGCGCAGCCCTGGCACACGGATGGATGAGGACCCAGAACCGGCAACCCTGGTGACCCCCGGCGGTGCTCGGCTCAGTCCTCCGCCGAGTTCATCCGCGTCGCGGCATTACCGCTCACGGATGGAGTACCACCATCGGGAGCCGAAAGCGGTGCAAGCAACGGCATCGAACCTGCTGAACTCGTTCCCCCATCTTGCACCTCCAGTGATGAGCCCTCATCTCGTCGCTCCAGCGGCAGGGAGGGCGAAGCACTGGAACCTCCGTCTAGTTCGCGCTCGACGGGCTCATAGCCAGGGACGACCCCAGGCTTCGCCGGGACGCCCTGTGGTCCACCATCCGGGCTCACCCCTTCGAAAGGCCCCTCTGGCTGGCCATCGAAGACGCGCCGCAGGATGCGTCCGTCGGTGCCAATCGCGTACTTCGCGCCCGAATCCAGCGCCACGAACCCACCACCGCAATATTCTTCATCTTCGTAGATGTAGACGAAGATGATGTTGCCTCGGCGATTGACGTGATAGCGCTGCGCCTCGAGCTTGCTCCCGCACGGAATGCCGTGAGCGCGAGGCGGCAAGAAATCATGGGCGGCAATCAGCACGGCTCGAAGCAGCTCGCCATCCAACTCATAATATCCACCCTCCTCACCCACCTTGACGGAAGGATGCTCGTAGAACCGAGGCAATCCTATCGTTCTGTCATCCTCCACTGGCACTGGCGAGGGAAATGGGCTCCGCACACAACTGGAGAGAATGACGGTCAATGCAAAGGATAGAGTCCTCAGCCGCATGAAAACCTCAACGAGAGTTCCATCTAGAACCGCCCGTCCGCCCACTGACGTCATAGACCTCACCATTGAGGAGGTATGTCGTTGGATTGAGCCAGGAGACCTGGCCTATGTCCTTCCTGAGCCACCCGTCACGTGTCTTGGTGAACTCATACAGGGCTCGGGTCTCCGGCGTGTATTGATAGAAGCCGTCGCATGAGGGCTTCGGTCGATCCGGTTTGGAGAAGAACGCAACGATGGCGATGGGAACCTTTCCATCCTTCGTTTCAACAACCCATTCGTGAACGTTCGCAAGCGAGATGATCTGCCGCATGTCTCGCAAGGAAAGCGGACCCCCAAACGGATGGTTGTGAAGAGCGAAGACGTATTTGATGCTCCACGGCGGGTACCGTTCATCGTCCACGAACGTGGGCAGCCTGCAGGTCCTTTTCTTCTTCAGGAAATCATCCGCCTCGGACTGATCCGTCAGCATGCTCAGCTGGTATCTATCTTCAGGGGTGTAGTACAGCCAGGCGCAGTATTCGTTTGACACCCGCTGAGCCAACTCCAGGTCCTTGATGTGCCCCACGCTGGCGTTGGGTTTCGATAGAAACAACGAGCAGGCCTCGCTCAGCGCATCCGAGTAGTCGTCGAACGGCCCGAAGTCCATCATCGGAGGAAGGCTCTCCAAATAACCTTCCCCAGGCAGGGGCCGTACAACCCCTGGAATGGGACCAGGTGATGCACACCCCAGGCCGAACAGGCTCGGGCCCAGGAAGTACCACCGCGACAAGATGCTTCGGGGCATGGAGCGCCACCTAGCACGCGGTCCCCCGCACCCACGCCAATATTCTCAGCACCACGCACGGAGAGTACGCACCCACCCCTTCCCACCCCGTCACCTGCACGACGAACGAGCGCGCCCCACCACCTCCCGTTAAAAGTAGGGCGCGCCGAGTCCGGCTCCTCCTGGTACACCTCCGCGTCCTCCAGAGGCCCGCCCGCCCGGCTGCCGCAAGACACGTCTGTCCCTTTGGGTCATGATGCGGTGCGGTGTCGCACACCCGGTCCGAGTGGGCTTGGGAGGAACGGTCAGAAGCGAGGGCCTGACGTCATCAGGGGGATGTCTTTGGAGAGGCTGAAGCGGTCCCAACCGGAGCAGCAAACCGCCCTACCGGAAACGGTGGGAGAGCGGACTCCGAACGACCGCCCAGATAGCCCCGAGCCCGAGCTGGACGCACTCGAAGTCCTGGAGCAGGAGCTGGAGCGCGCTCGCTCCGTGCTGAGCCAGAGCGAGGCCGAGCCAACGCGTGTGGTCGGTCCCCCTCCGCCGCTCTCCCTCTTCTCCGACGACCCCCAGCCCCTGCCTCGGGGTACCTCCGTCGGACGCTACCTCGTGCTGGAGCGGCTGGGCACCGGCGGCATGGGCGAGGTGTATGCAGCATTCGATCCGCAGCTCAACCGCAAGGTCGCCATCAAGCTGCTGCTGCCCGGAGGCGAAGGGCTGGAGCGCAATGAGGCCCGCCCCCGGCTGATGCGCGAGGCGCAGGCCATGGCCCGCCTCTCCCACCCCAACGTGCTGCCCGTCTTCGACATCGGCGAGCACGGGGACCGCATCTTCATTGCCCTGGAGTTGGTGGAGGGCACCACCCTGCGGCAGTGGCTCAAGGAGCAGCCCCGGCACTGGCGCGAGGTGGTGCACGTGCTCACCCTCGCGGGCCGAGGGCTCGCCGCCGCCCATGCCGCGGGGCTCGTCCACCGCGACTTCAAGCCGGACAACGTGCTGGTGGGCCGCGACGGGCGCGTGCTCGTGTACGACTTCGGCCTCGCGTGTGAACAGGGCACCGGCGCCCCCGGCGCTCCCGTCCCCGTGGACCTCGCCGAGCTGCTGCGCGCCGAGCCCCCCATCCACCAGGACACCGGCCCCATCTCCGGCCTGCGCACCCGCGAGCCGCTCGAGACGCCGGTGACGCACCACGGCCTCGTCATGGGCACGCCGGGCTACATGGCCCCGGAGCAGTACCGCCAGGAGCCCGTCACCGACCGCGCGGACCAGTTCAGCTTCTGCGCCACGCTCTACTACGCCCTGTACCGGGAGCACGCCTTCGAGGGCACGGGCGCCGGCGCGCTCGCCCGCGCCACGCTGGAGGGCCATCTGCGTCCGCCGCCGCGCGACTCGCGCGTGCCGAGCTGGCTGCGCCGCGTCCTCCTCAAGGGCCTGAGCCTCCACCCCAGCGAGCGTCATGCCTCCATGGGGGTGCTGCTGGAGTTGCTCCACGATGACCCGCGCACGCGCCGCCTGCGTCAGGCGCTCGTCGCGGTGGCCGCGGCCTTCCTCGTGGCCGTGGTGGCCGGCGCCGTGGGCCAGTGGCACCAGCGCCAGAGCCTCTGCCAAGGCATGGCCGCGAGAATGGACGGCGTGTGGGACGCCCCGCGCCAGGAGGCCATCCGCAAAGCCTTCCTCGCCACCGGCGCTCCCTACGCGGCCGACGCCTGGAGTGGAGTGAAGGGCGCGCTCGACACCTATGCCTCCGCCTGGGTGGAGCGGCAGCGGCAGGCGTGCGAGGCGACGCGGACGCGAAGCCAGTCCTCCTCCGAGGCGCAGCTCTCCGCACGCACGGTCTGCCTGGAGCGCCGGCGCTCCGAGCTGAAGTCGCTCACCGGCGTGCTCGCCGAGGCCGATGCCAGCGTGGTGGAGCGCTCCGTCGAGGCGGTGCGCGGCCTGTCCGAGCTCAGCACGTGCGACGCGGAGGACGCGCTCGCCGCGAACGTGCTCGCTCCCGCGGACGCGACCGTGGCGGCCCGGGTGGAGGATCTGCGCGCCTCGCTCTCGCGCGCTCGCGCCCTGCGCATCTCCGGCCAGTACGCGGCCGGACTCTCCGTGGCCGCCCCCGTGGTCTCCGAGGCGCGCGCCCTGGGCTACCGCCCCCTGGTGGCTGAGGCCCTGTTGGAGCTGGGCCAGCAGCAGGCGGGCTTCGGCAACCCCGAGGCCGAGCACCTCCTCAAGGAGGCGATGTGGACGGCCGACGAGGTGCGGCTGGACGAGGTACGCGCCGAGGCGCTGGTGGCCCTCACCCAGTACGTCGCCTATGACGCCGCTCGCGTGCGCGACGGCCATGACTGGTACCAACAGGCCCGCGCCCTGCTGGTGCGCACCCGGCGAGAGGGCCGCCTCCTCGCCGAGCTCGAGAGCGCCCACGGACTGGTGTACGCCGCCCAGGGTGACGCCGCCGCCGCTGAGGCCTCGCAGCACAACGCGCTCGCCGCGCTGGCCAAGGTGTCCTCCCCGGAGAGCCCCGAGGCGGCCGTGGTGCTGCGCCGGCTGGGCACCACGCTCTCGGCACAGGGCCTCCACGAGGAGGCCCTCTCCGTGTACCAGCGCGCGCACACCGCCTTCCACAAGGCGCTCGGCGCCGAGCACCCACGCGTGGGGAGCTCGTTGGTGAACATCGGCACCACGCTGAGCGCGCTGGGCCGCCATGCCGAGGCGCTCGAGCCCCTGCGCCAGGGGGTGGCCATCGTGGAGCGCTCGCTGCCATCGCACCACCCGTTCCGCGCCAGCGCGCTGGATGCGCTGGGCGCCGCGCTGTGGCGGGATGGGAAGACGAGCGAGGCGCTGAAGGTGCTGCACCGGGCGGTGGAGGCGGCGGAGCAGGCACGCGGGCCCGAGCACCCGGACGTGGCGGGGCCGAGCACCACGCTGGGCCTGGTGCTGGTGGACGCTGGGAACTCCACTGAGGCGCTGAACTACTTCGAGCGCGCACTGCGCCTGCGTGAGAGCGCGCTGGGGGCCCACCATCCGGAGCTGGCCGCGCCGCTCACGGGCCGGGGTGAGGCACTGCTGAAGCTGGGCCGGGCCGCCGAGGCGCTCGCGCCGCTGGAGCGCGCCCTGTCGCTGCGTGAGTCCCATGCCGTCCCCCAGCAGGAGCTGGCCGAGACGCGCTTCGCGCTGGCCCGTGCACTCTGGGCGTCGCGCAAGGACACCACACGTGCCCGGGAGCTCGCGAAGCAGGCCGAGCGCACGCTGGAGCAGCCCGGCTCCGAGAGCCTGCGTGCCCGTGTCCAGGAGTGGCTTGCCCCCCGGATGCCGCACGGGTAGGTGGAGGCCATGACAGAGCGCAAGGGGCGCGAGGCCTGGCCGCCGGAGCTCACCGAGCTGCTGCGCAAGGTGGACAGGCTGCGGCGCAGCGGACGCTATGACGAGGCGCTCTCGCGCATGCGCCAGCTCGTCGACGCCTACCCGCGGCAGGCGCGCGTCCTGCTGGAGATGGGGCTGACGCTCGGCATCTGGGGCCGCGCCCCCGCCGAGGCCCTGCCCTGGTTCGAGCGCGTCCTGGAGATGGCGCCCGGCCATGCCTCCGCGCAGCTCCACCGCGCCCTCTCCTTGGCCCGGCTCGGCCGCCATGCCGAGGCCGTGGCCGACTTCGACGCGCTCGAGGCCGTGGGCTTCCGCAAGGCGCTCGTCCTCCACATGAAGCGCGCCGAGTCCCTGGAGGTGCTCGGCCGGCTCGCGGACGCGGAGCGCGACTGGACGCTCGCGCTCGACGAGGACCCCGGCAACCCCTGGCTGCTCCATCAGCGGGCCTCGGTGCGCGCGCGACTCGGCCGGTTGGAAGAGGCCGTGAAGGACCTCACCGAGGCACTCGTGTCACGGGATGGTGAACCGGTGGACGCGGAGCTGCTGCGCGACCGGGGCGTGCTGCGCGAGCGACTGGGCGATGCAGCCGGAGCCCGCGCGGACTTCGAGGCGGGGCTCTCCGCCCTGCGCGAGGGCGACCCACACGGGCTCGCGGAGGACCTGCGCCGCAGGCTCCAACAGCCCCCCTGACGCCCCTCTCACCCGCCGAGAGGAAACGGCCGCACCGTGTCCTCCCGCACGCCTTGCATTTGATGGGTCCCCAGGGCTGTGCGACCTTTCCCTCCGCCATGGATGACACCACGCTCGCCTCTCTCAAGGCCGCGCTCGCCGCGAGCCCAGATAACGGACCGCTGCGCGGGCTCGTGCTCAAGGCCCACCTGGATCGCAATGAAGTGAAGGAAGCGCGCGCTATCCTCGGTGACCTCGCTCCGGACCTCTTCTCCGAGTCGGACAGGCTCCACGCCGCCCGCGCCCTCCTTCAGTCCGGCGAGCCCGAGCGCGCCCTCCTCTTCTGCACCCACCACCCGGCCGCCGAGGCCGCCTTGCTGTCCGCCCGCGCCCTCGCCGCGCTCGGCCGCAAGGAGGAAGCCCGCACCGCCTACCAGCGCGCCGTGGCCCTCAACCCCACGTTGGAGGACCGGGACCTCCTGGCCCAGTTCACCTCCACCGTGCGCGACGTGCAGCCCGCCGCGTCCGGTGGCCCTCGCCTGCGCGTCATCTCCAACGATGACACCTCCGCCAACGAGGTGGACCGCGTCCTCGCGCCTCCGCAGAAGCCCCTCACCTTCGCCGACGTGGGCGGCCTGGAAGACATCAAGCAGCAGATTCGCAAGCGCATCATCCTGCCCTTCCAGAAGCCCAGCCTCTTCGAGCGCTTCCGGAAGAAGGCCGGCGGCGGCATCCTCCTCTACGGCCCGCCGGGCTGTGGCAAGACGCTGCTCGCGCGCGCCACCGCCGGCGAGTGCGGCGCCACCTTCTACAACATCGCCATCTCCGACATCCTCGACATGTACATCGGCGAGTCGGAGCGGAAGCTGCACGCCCTCTTCGAGAAGGCCCGCCAGACGACGCCCGCCGTCCTCTTCTTCGATGAGCTGGAGGCGCTCGCCGCCAAGCGCCAGTACAGCCGCGAGGGCACCAGCGCCAAGCTCGTCAGTCAGTTCCTCGCGGAGATGGATGGCTTCGCGCAGAACAACGGGGGTGTGCTGATTCTGGGCGCCACCAACACGCCCTGGGCCATCGACCCGGCCTTCCGCCGCCCCGGCCGCTTTGACCGCGTCCTCTTCGTCCCCCCGCCCGACGCCCCTGCCCGTGAGGAGATTCTCAAGCTCCTGCTCAAGGACCGGCCCCAGGAGGCGCAGCTCGACCTGGGCTTCGTGGTGAAGCACACCAGCACCTTCTCCGGCGCGGACCTGGCCAACGTGGTGGAGACGGCCAGTGACGCCGCCATCGAGCGCTCGCTCGAGCAGGGCAGCGAGGTGCCCATCTCCTCCGCGGACCTCAAGGCCGCCCTGAAGGAGGTCAAACCCACCGCGCTCGAGTGGCTCACCACCGCACGCAACTACGCGCGCTACGCCAACGACGCCGGCCAGTACGACGAGGTGTTGGCCTTCCTCCAGGCCCACGGAAAGTCCTGAGCATGAGCGCCACCTACCGCATCCAGGACGAGCCCCGCCCCGGCACCCTGGGACACCTCGTCGTCAACCCCGTGTTCCCCCTGCTGGCCACCATGATGGCCGGCGTGTGGCTCGGCCTGCCGTGGTTCGTCTTCAATGGCTTCGCCCTGGGCAGCACCTCGCGCATCAAGGAGCTGGTGCTCGCGCTGCTGGTGGTGCCGGGCACGCTGCTCCTCATCCTCCTGCTCAACACGCTGTTGGCACAGGGCGCGTTGACGGAGACGTCCAAGCCCTATGCCGCAGTGAGCATCACCGTCTGGAAGCTGGCCATGGGCTACGTCCTCTTCAACCTCCAACAGCGCAGCTTCGCGCTGCACGAGTACTACGGCGGCGTGGTGCGCAACGGGGTGCTCGTGCTGGTGGCCAGCATCGTCCTGGGCTCCTCCGTCCTCTTCTCGCTCACCGGCGGCAACAAGATACTTCTGGAGCTGCTCGGGTGACGCCATGAGTGACACGCCCTCCTACCAATGGCTTCACTACGCGCGAGTGCAGATCGCCCGCGGTGACAATCACGGCGCCGTGGAGACGCTGCGCCGCGCCCTCTCCACGGAGCCGGAAGACGCCGAGGCCCATGCCCTGCTCTCGCTGGTGCTGCTGTCCCTCAAGCGCCCGCACGCCGCCGAGCACGAGGCCAGCATCGCCCTCTCCCAGGAGCCCCTGCTCCCCCTGGCCCACGCCGCAGCGGCCTCCGTGGCCATGGCGCGCAGGCGCTTCAAGAATGCCGAGCGGCACCTCAACGACTTGCTGGAGCTGGACCCCAATGAGCCGAGCAACCTCCGCCTCCAGGCCCGCTTCTTCGACCTGACGGGCAAGAAGGAGCGCAAGCGCGAAGTGCTCCAGCGGGCCCTCTCCCTGGCGCCCGACGAGCCCGACACGCTGGTGGCGCTCGGCGAGGACGCGCTGGAGCGGGGAGACGTGAAGCGCGCCGAGCAGTGGGCCCGCGACGCCCTCACCGCGCGGCCCGAGTTCCAGGAGGCGCTCGTCCTCATGGGACAGGTGCACCTGCGCCAGGGCCGCGTCGAGGATGCGCGCGAGCATGCGCTGTGGGCCCTGCGTCAGGACGCCACCGACGAGGGCTCGCTGCGGCTGCTCGCCAGCATCAAGGCGCGCCAGAGTCTGCTGCTCGGCCTGTGGTGGCGCTACGCGATGTTCATGGGCTCGCTGGGCGACGGCAAGAGCACGCTCGTGCTGCTGGGCGCGTACGTGCTCTACCGCTTCGCCACGCTCGCCGCGAATGACCTGGAGCAGCCCGGTCTCGCCTCCATCATCCAGGTCGTGTGGCTGGGCCTCGCCATGTACACGTGGGTGGGCCCCGCCCTCTTCCAACGGATGGTGCGCCAGGAGCTCGCGACGGTGCGGTTGGATCCGCGCTTCTAGCGCTCGAAGCCGAGCAGGAAGAGATCCGAGCGCCCCTCGGCCGTCCACACCTCGGAGCCCACCGTGAGCGTGCTGGTGAACTGGCCCAACACAGCCGAGTGGCCCTCCTTCGTCACCGCGACGGAGGCGTCCTCGAGCCCGGGTGAGCCGAAGTCCTCACCACTCGCGGCGAAGCCTCGCGACCAGCGCGGCTCGCCCGTCACGCGGTCGAACTTCGCGACATAGACATTGGCGAGGGTCGCCGGATTGCCAGGCAGCGGCCCCAGTACGCCGAGATCGCTGCCCGCCTCGTAGCTGCCCGCCACCACCACGCCATCCTGCTCGTCCATGGCGACGTCGTCGGCGCTGAAGCCGAAGTTCGAGGCCCAGCGCTCCTCGCCATTCCGGGTGAAGGCGACGACGAAGGCGTCCTGAAGGATGCCGCCATTGGGGCTCGCGGTGTGGGTGCGCCCCGCGAAGGAGAAGGTGAGCGCGAACGTCCCCACAACGACAACGCGGTTGCCGTGCGTGGCCACGCTCCAGGCGAACCCGAGCGCCCCATCCAACCGCCGCACCCAGCGCACCTGGCCCTCCGGCGAGAGCATGAGAACGAAGGGCTCCGTCTGGTCGACGAAGACCGTGCCACACAGCAGGAGGTTGCCCTGGCTGTCCGCGGCGGCGCCGAAGCCCTGACTCTGGTTCTCCGAGTCGACGAACATCCACAGGGTCCGCCCCTCGGGGGAGAGCTTCGCGAGGTAGGCGCTCGAGGAGAAGCGGTCTTCCGGCAGCTGCTTGGAGGAGACGGGACCCAGTCCGAAGTCCACCACGCCCGCGAACTCACCCGCGACGGCGATGTTGTCCTCCCGGTCCGTGACGATGCGACTCACCCCGGCGAAGCCCCGCAGGGTGAGCGTGCGCATCCAGAGCAGGCCTCCGCGGGAGTCGAGCTTCACGAGGTACCGGCCCGCCACCGGTCCGCTCCCGAAGTCCACGCCGTAGGTATCGACCAACAGGATGATGTTCCGGTGCCGGTCCACCGTATGGCTGAAGCCCATGACACTGCCCGGCACGCCTGCCTCGGCGCCGAAGACCTTCACCCAGCGCAGGCGTCCATGGACGTCGTAGCGCACGAGCGCCATCGCGACACTGGACGCGCCACCCGGAGCCTGGAGGGTTTCCCCACCCAGGTCGATGCTCCCGGTGAAGTTCACCAGGGCGAGGAAGCCGCCCTCCCTGTCGCTGACGATGCTCCCGGTGTTGTCGTCGGGTCCGGAGAGCAGCTGGGCCCATCGCAATGCGCCAGTGGGACTCCCGGCCTCACGCGCCTGCTGCTCCACCCGCACGGGGGCCTCGGACTCCGGCACCTCCCACACCGTCCCGCCACACGCGGCCCCTCCCACCGCCAGCAGCAACGATAGGGCACACCCCTTCCAGGTTCCTCGCTTCATGTCTTCTCCCCCCTCCAGTGCGACGCACAGCGAGAGCCTCACGGCTTCCGCGCTGGCAAGCCTGTGCACGGGGCAAGCCCCCGGCACTCCCTGACGGGAAGACACCAGGGTTCACCAGGACACGGAGTCGCCCGCCTGGTCGGACAGCACCCGGAGGCACTCACCCCCGCATCCGTGGGTCCGCTCATGCGCTCACCCCAGAGAGGAGGGCCTCCCGGGCGCGTTTGGCGCGGACCTGTATCGCGCCCGGAGGGGTCCGCTCGCATATCCCTGGAGGAGGGAGGCGGCGCCGGAGGGGACAGTCCGGGCGCGCTGCGGTATGAGGGCTCCGCCCCGATGTCCTCCTCCGCCCCCTCGCGACTCCCGGGCCCCACCGCCTGGGCCGCGCTCATCTTCCTCGGTCTCACCACCGCTACCTGGTGGCCCCATACCGACCTCGGGGACTCGCAGCTCTACCAGGTCGTCTCCCGCCACATGGTCGAGGACGACTCCTGGCTCGCCCTCCGCTACCTCCCCGACGTCCACCCACGCTTCTTCGAGCACCTGCCCTTCGGCTTCTGGCCCTTCGCACTCGTCATCCGGCTCTTCGGCGAGCCCGCCCTGCGCCCGCTGTGCGCCGCCTTCTCCCTGGGCACCCTGCTCCTCACCGGCTTCGTCGCCCGTCGCGCCGCTGGGATTTGGGCCGGCGTCACCGCCATGCTGGTGCTCGCCTTCCCCGATGGCTTCTTCATCCGCGGCGGCCACCCCTTCCTCGAGCCCCTCCTCCTCCTGCTCGCCACCGCCTCCGCCGTGGCCCCGCTGCTCGGCGTGCCGCGTGCTCGGGACTGGCTCGTCTGTGGCGTGCTCGCCGCGGGCGCCTGCGCCGTGAAGGGCCCCTTCGGCCTGCTGCCCTTCGCTGGAGCCACCGTCGCCCGCGCCCTCGTCGAGCGCTCCTGGAAGGTGCTCGTCGTCGGCACGCTCGTGGGGATCGCCGCCACCGTGCCCACCGTGCTCTTCCTCTTCACCCACGCCGACTGGTGGGAGGGCTACGTTCGCCATCAGGTCCTCGCCTCCGCCGCGGGCGAGCGCACCGATGGGCAGCTCTCCTGGTACATCCCCTTCAGGACCCTCGTCAGCCGCTTCTGGCCCGGGTTGCCCCTGCTCGCCGCGGGTGGGGTGCTGGCGCTTGGCCGTCCCGCGCGAGCCTTCCGCGCGCTGCTTCCCGAGGGCACGCGTGATGCGGCCGGGGTCCGCCGCTCCGCCTGGGTACTGCTGCTCGCGAGCCTCTTCATCCTCACCGCGCTCTGCATCCCGGGACGCAAGGTGTGGAACCACTCGCTCGTCGCTTTCCCGCTGCTGGCCATGCTCGTGGGCGTGGGCGTGGGACCGTGGTTGGAGGCACGGCTCGCGGCCCCCGAGCGCGCATGCCGGGCCCAGCTCTGCCTCGCCGTGCTGGCGCTCGTTGTACTAGGGGCCTCGGCGGCGGGCGCGGGAAGGCTGCTCTTCCCCCGACCGTGCCCCGCGGCCTCGGAGGTGCTCGCCCCGGCGCTCGCGGACGTGCCCCCCGGAGCCTCCGTGCTCGTGGTGTCCCCGCGCGCTGAGTGGACCACCGTGGCCGCCTTCGCCGTGGAGCGGCGCTGGTCGCCGTGGCGCCTCACCGAGCTGGGTGCCCAACTCGCTCCGGGAGGCCCCTCGGAGGCCCGCGTGGCCTTCGTCGCGGACGGAGCGCCCGTGAGCGACCCGGCCTGGCGCGAGGTGGGCCGCGACGGCCGCTGGCGGCTGCTGCGCCGGCCCTGAGCCCCTCGTCCCCATGCCCTCCGGCCGACACCGGGGCACGATTCGCCCGGTGGCCAAAGGGTGAAGCTGTTATCCCTCTTGTCTCATGGCGAGCGACGACGCGTTCCACGACACGCAGCAGATGATGGAGAGCATCAACCGCTTCATGAGCGACTCCGTCCCGCACAACCGCGAGCTGGGCCTGCGCGTGGTGGAGCTCGGGGAAGAGGGGGCCACCGTGCGGCTGCCCTACTCGGAGAAGCTGGTGGGCAACCCCGAGACGGGCGTGCTGCATGGGGGCGCGGTGACGACGCTCATCGACGCCTCGTGCGGCATCGCCGTCTTCTCGAAGATGGCGCGCCTGGCCCGCATCGCCACCCTGGATTTGCGCATCGACTACCTGCACCCAGCCACGCCCGGGAAGGATCTGCTGGCGCGCGCCGAGTGCTACAAGCTCACCCGCGCGGTGGCCTTCGTGCGAGCGCTCGCGCACCACGGAGACGTGAACAACCCGGTGGCCTCGGCGCAGGGCACCTTCATCATCGTGGAGGACTGAGCCATGGAGAGCACTCCCCCGGGACAGCCGACCCGCATCGCCGACATCCTCCGCCAGGTGCGCCAGACGGGCGAGTACCGCCTGCTCACCGACGTCATCCCCTACACGCGCTTCCTGGGCATCGGCGTGGAGAACACCACGGGCGAGGTGCTGTGCCGCATGCGCTTCGCTCCCATGCTGATTGGCAACAGCTCCCTCCCCGCGCTGCACGGGGGCACGCTGGGCGCGCTGCTCGAGTCCGCCGCCATCTTCGAGCTGCTCCTGCGCACCCAAGAGGAGCGCGTGCCCAAAATCATCTCCATCACCGTGGACTTCCTGCGCTCGGGCAGGCCGCAGGACACGCTGGCCAAGGCCACGATTACCCGGCTCGGCCGGCGCGTGGCCAACCTCCAGGTGCAGGCCTGGCAGGAGGACCGTAGCAAGCCCATCGCCAGCGCCAACGCCCTCTTCCTGCTGTCGTGAGCCCGCGGGCCTACAGCTGCTGACCCTCGTGGCTCACGGCTTCGCTCTGCTGCTCGCGCGCCTCCTCCGCGAGCGCCTGCAGCGTCTTCTCCGCGAGTCGCACGCCCCACTGCTCACCCACCGCCTTCGCCTCCTGGAGCAGCACCGGCTGGGCCGCGAGGAAGCGCTTGCCGGCGGGGGAGCCATGGAAGGCGATGGCCGCGTCCAGGTCCTCCTCGGAGAAGTTCTTCATGTAGACGGGCACCAGCAGGTCCACGATGGACTCCTGCGCGGCCATCTCGCGGAACTTCTCCATGAAGCCCGGGGGAATCTTGGACATCTGCTGGAAGTGGCCGGTCATCATGTCGATCATCTGCCGGCCGGTGTCCTCCGCCCCCGTGAGCGCCATCAGCTGGCGCACCTTCTGCTCTTTGCGGAGTTTGGCCGCGGAGGACTCGGAGGCCGCGGCCGGAGCCTCGGTCGTGCCTGCCCCCGAGTGCGCGCAGCCCACCACGAGGACAGCCAGAAGACTCCACCGCCAGGACACCCGGGATTTGAAGGAGCGCAAGGAGCAGCCCTCCACAACGAGAGGACTTCCACGATAGCCTCCCCTCCTACGCACTCGTAAAGAGGGGGCTCCCGTCGGCTCAGCACGGGCGCACCATCACGATGTACGCTCGCGTGGGCAACGCGTGGGCCTTATTCCTCCCGCGTACCGCGCCCGTAGAAGGAGTCCTCCACTTGGGACAAAGAGGGCCCGTCCTGAAGTCCCGTCAGGGAGCCCGAATGAATCCAGAGCAGGAGACCCTCCGGGCTCGTTCTTCCACAACTTGTCTGACTGTTGGACAAGTGGGCGAAGCGAGCCGGGAGCGAGTGCCGGCGAGCACCTCCTCACGAGCCCGGGCAAGCCAGCGGGAGACGGTGGACTTGTGGGTCCGGTACACGGTGCCGATGCGCTCCAGGCTCAGCCCCTCCACCAGGTGGAGGCGCAGCACGGTGCGCTCGCGAGAGGGCAGCGCGGCGAGGGCCTCGGCGAGCACCTGCGTGAGCACCGTCTCCAGCGAGGGCAGCTCCGCGTAGGCCTGGGCCGCTGGCCGCAGATGAGGAACGAAGAGGCTGGCGAGCGAAGCGGAGGCGGAGTGGGACATGGGGAAGCCCTGACGGGATTACAGACTGGAACCAGGCTCTCGTCCTTTCTTACAGGGTCCAGGAATCCTGCGAGCGCAGGGAATCACTGGAATTCAATCTCCAAGGCACGGTCTTCCCGAGGAGTCTGCCAGGAGGAGAACACCCGAAGTGACGGGGCCCAAACGGAAGGCTCGTTCCAGGAGCGCAGGGTTTCAGCGGATCAGCGGCACAGCCCGTGCTTGTACTCGCAGGGCACAGGGCTGGCGAGCGTGGGACTCGGGGCGGTGTCGGGGGTGGTGATGGGCGTGAGGGAGCTGAAAGAGGAAGCGCTGGACCTGTACACGCGGCGGAGGTTCGCCGATTGCGCGCGCACCTACGGGAAGCTGCTCGAGCTGGAGCCCGGGGATCCCCACCTGTACGTGCGCCACGCCGAAGCCTGGCGGAGGGCGGGAGACAGACAGAAGGCCATCAGCTCGTACCGGACGGCGGCGGAGCTGTTGCTGCAGCTCGGGTGCGAGGCGCGGGCCCGGGCGGCGTTGAAGGTGGCGCTGGAGCTGGACCCGAGGGACACGGAGGTGGCGCAAGCGTTGGCGAGACTGTCACCCACCTACCCGCCGCCCGCGCCTTCCAGACCGCCCTCGCGCATCCCCGAGCAGAAGCGGGACATGGTGGAGCTGCACACGCGGCAGGCGAACGTGCCGGGACGGCTGGCCCTGCCACCGGCGCCGGCCACGCCCGCGGCGATACGGCCCTCACCGGCCGAGGTGCGAAGGCTCTCGGGGAACACGCTGGCCATGAGGGCCGAGCCGGGGACGCGCTGGGTGGTGGTGTCCTCGCGCACGCCGCTGACGGCCTATGAGGTGGATGACCTCGAGCGGGTGATGTCGAGGGAGTTCACGCTGGAAGTCACGGTCTCGCCCGAGGGGTAAACCTCAGTCGCCGCGCGGCAGCAGCACGGAGAAGGTGGTGCCCTCCCCGGCTGTCGAGTGCACACGGATGCGGCCCCCGTGGGCGCGCACGATGCTGTCCACGATGAAGAGGCCCAGGCCGATGCTGCGCGAGGCGTGAGCCGGCGATTGGGCTCCCCGCTCGAGCGGCTGAAACAGCCGCTCCAGCTTCTCGGGCGGAATGGGCTCGCCCCGGTTGTGCACCTCCAACACCACGTGGGCGCCCTCGTCACGCGTCGTCACGCACACGGGGCTGCCCGCGGCGCCGTAGGCCAGCGCGTTGGAGAGCAGGTTCCCCAGCAGCTGCGCGATGCGGTCCGCATCGAGAGCGGCCCGGGCCTCGCCTTCGGCCCTCACCTCCACCTCTCGCTCGGGGTAGGCCGCCAACACCTCGTCCACCACCTTGTGGACAAGGGCGTGCAGGTCCAGGGGCTCACGCTTCACCGGCAGGCCCTGCCCCATCCGCACCTGGGTAAAGTCGAGCAGGTCGCGCACCAGGCGCCGCATGCGCTCGGCTGCGTCGAACACGCACCGCAAGGCCCCCTCCTTGCGTGCATCCACCCCCGAGCGGCGCATCAACATCGTCGCCGACAGGAGGATGGCATTGAGGGGGTTGCGCAAGTCGTGAGACACGATGCCGATGAGCTGGCGCTCGAAATCAACGCGCTCGCGCAACATCCGCTCGGCCTGCTTGCGCGCCGTGACGTCGGTGAAGAGGACCGCCACCTTGCACTCGTGTGGCTCGCCAATCCGGAAGGCATACACGTCGAACCACCGGCTCATGGACAAGGCAAGGCCCTCGAAGCGCGTCGGCTCGCCCGTCAGCGCGACCCTGCCGTAGGTGTCGATCCAGGAGGGCTCAATGCCCGGCACGAGCTCACGGAACGTCTTTCCGAGCACGTCGCGCATGCCGGAGTGCCGCTCGAAGGCGGGGTTGACCTCGAGGTACCGGCAGTCGAGCGGCCGCTGCTCCGCGTCGAAGAGAACTTGCAGGATGCAGAAGCCCTCGTCGATGGAGTCGAACAACGTCCGGTAGCGCGCCTCGCTCTCACGCAGCGCCTCCTCGACCTGCTTGCGCTGGGTGACGTCCACCGTGATGCCCGCGATGCGCAAGGGCCTGCCATCGGGGGCGAAGTAGGCTTGGCCCCATCCCTCCAGCCAGCGCACCGGCGTCCCCTGAACGCCGCCCGTGCGCAGCACGATGACGTAGCGACCCTCGTTCTCGCCGGCGAGGGCCGCGGCGATGGCGCGCTGGGTCTTCTCGCGGTCCTCGGGGTGGATGGCTGCCATGATGGCCTCCAGGGTGAGCGGAACGTCCGCCGGCAGACCCAGGAAGGCGGAGTGACGCGCATCCGACGTCACGCGATGGGTGACGACATCCAGCTCCCACGTGGCCGCCTCCGCGGCCTCCACCACCACGCGCAGGCGCTCCTCGCTCTCACGCTGTGCCGCCTCGGCCTGCTTGCGCGCCGTGATGTCGACGTTCATCCCAACCCACTTGCGCACCGACCCATCCGCGTTTCGCAGCGGCGCGGTCCGCACGTGTGTCCAGCGCCAACCCCCGTCAGGGCCCCGCAGGCGGAACTCGGCCGTCATCGGAGAGGCGGTCCGCACCGCCTCTCGCCACATCCGCAGGGTGTCCTCCCGATCGTCGGGGTGGATCGCCTCCCTCCACTCGTTGCCTAGATACTCGTCCACCGTCTGCCCGGTGTACGCACGCCAGCTCGGCGAGTCCGCGACCACTCGGCCCTGAGTATCGCTCTCCCACACTGCCTGCGCGAAGGGCTCCACCAGGCAGCGAAAGCGCGCTTCACTCTCCCGAAGTGCCACCTCGGCCAGGTGCCGCTCGGTCGTCTCCAGGGCGGTCACCAGCACGCCCGCGACGTGGCCAGACTCGTCTCGGAGTGGGCTGAAGGAGAGGGTGAACCAGGCGTCCTCCAGCCTGCCCGAGCGCATGAGGGGGATGAGCGCGTCCTCGAGGGTGCTCGTCTCGCCCGCGAACACCCGCTCGTAGATGGGCGCGGTGATGTGCCGCGTCTCGGGCCAGCACTGGTGAGTGGGCTGCCCGAGGCCCTTCGGATGCTTGAGGCCCATGAGCGCCCGGTAGCTGTCGTTATAGATTTGGACGAGCTGCGGGCCCCAGAGCACCACCATGGGAAAGCCGTTGGGCAGCACCATGTCCACGATGGCCCGGAGGCTGAGCGGCCAATGCTCCACGGGCCCCAGTGGCGTCGCCGCCCAGTCGTGGGTGCGGATGCGCTCGGCCATCTCGCCCCGGCCCGCGGGCCACCCCCCCCGTGCTTCGCTGGTCACCGAGTCGAACCTCCACCGGGACGCTGACACGCGTTGAGTTTTCCCCGGAAGTGGCCTGATGCAGACCCTGTGGACGGAGCGAAGCGCCCGGAAGACATCAGGACCCTCAGGTCCTGAACTGCGCTCAGAGGGCCGCGAAGTCCTGCGGCTCCTGCTCGGAGGCAGCGGTCTCCACCTCGGTGGGGAAGAAGTCACGCACCCGGGTGGCCTTCTTCTCGGACGGCTCGTTCACCTGAGCCATGGACTCACAGTGCTCGCTCTTGCGCTTGGGGTGGCAGTGGCGGACACCGTAGACATGGTGGCAGCCACAGGCATCCACGCGCTTCTTGGCGCAGATAGAGGGGTTGAACACCGGCGCCGTCTTCACATCCACAGGCCCCGCGTTCACAGTCACAGCCACCAGCAACGCTCCGAGAATCCCCATCTCCCTACCCCCTTGAAGCTCCGAGGAAAGGAATGGGAATTCTTCAGTAAAGGGGCAACTGCGGGTGCCCGGGGCTCAACATTCACCAGGGAGCAGGCGTTGACCGGTTGCAAGCCGGGCCCCCCGCTCTGTTCGTCAGCTTCCAGAGGAAGCTTTCGTCGCTGCCTGCGGTTGAACCCATCCAGGGGGAGAGGTCATGAGCTGGACGCAAAGGTTGGAGAAGGTCGCGGAGGGGCACTACGTCCTGCCGAAGACCAAGACGATGAAGGTGGACGCCCACCTGTTTCTCTCGGACAAGCTGCTGTGGGGCGAGGGCCCCGAGCTGCCGGGTCTGGAAGAGGGGGTGTTTGATCAGGTTGTCAACGCAGCCTCGTTCCCGGGAGTGACGCGGGTGGCGGTGACGCCGGACTGCCACGTGGGCTACGGCGTGCCCATCGGCACGGTGGTGGAGACGGAGGGCATCCTGCTCCCCACGGCGGCGGGGTACGACATCGGCTGTGGCATGGTGCAGCTCAAGACGACGCTCACCGTCGAGGACGTGGCGGACAAGGCCAAGCGCCGCCAGTGGATTGACGAGGTAACGAAGCGCATCGCCGTGGGCGTGGGGGCGTCGCGGGTGCAGAAGCAGAGGCGCATCGACACGCGCACCTTCGCCGAGGTGGTGCGTCACGGGGCCAAGGCGCTGGGCCGCGGCGCCTCCACCACGGAGCGCGACTTCATCCCGGTGGAGGACGACCGGGTGGACATCCCCGAGCGCGCGTACGAGAAGAGAGATCAACTGGGGAGCCTCGGCGGGGGCAACCACTTCACCGAGATGCAGGTGGACGAGGACGGCCGCGTGTGGGTGATGTTGCACACGGGGAGCCGGGGCTTCGGGTGGAACATCGCGAAGCACTACTTCGTCGAGGGCGCGGCGGAGCTCGGGCTGGGCAAGCGCAGCGAGGACTTCATCTGGCTGGACGCGTCGAGCCGGCTGGGGCGCGAGTACTGGAACCTGCACAACATGGCGGCCAACTTCGCGGTGGCCAACCGGCTCATCATCGGCGAGGCGGTGTGCGCGGCGCTCGAGGAGGTGTTCGGCGGGACGGCGGACATCTACTACGAGATTTCGCACAACCTCATCCAGAAGGAGGCGGGGAAGTTCGTGGCGCGCAAGGGGGCGACACGCGCATTCCCAGGCGGGCACCCCGCGCTGCGCAAGACACAGTGGGAGAAGACGGGGCACCCCATCCTCATCCCAGGCTCCATGGAGACGGGCAGCGCCATCCTCTTCGCGGAGCATGGGGCCGAGCAGTCCATCTACTCGGTGAACCATGGAGCGGGGCGGCGGCTGTCGCGAGGCGAGGCGCGGCGGGTGCTCAACCAGTCCGAGACGGACCGGCGCATGACAGAGGCGGGCATCCTGCTCAACACGCGGACGACGCCGCTGGACGAGTCGGGGCCTTGCTACAAGAACCTCGACGACGTGCTGGAGACGGTGGAGATGGCAGGCCTGGCGAAGGTCGCCAAGCGCCTCAAGCCCATCGCCTGCATCAAGGGCGCCGACTGATCTCCCTCTCCCCCTGGGAGAGGGCTGGGGTGAGGGTCTTCCCCACTCGTCGCCCCCGCGGGAGCGCGCTAGAGTAGACGGCCAAGATGACCGTGCCGTCCCCTGTCCCGCCTCCGCCACCCAACCGAGAAGCCGAGCTCGCCCGCTCAGAGGCCGAGCTAGCAACCCAGGAGGCGCGGCTCGCGGATCAGCTCAACCGAGCGGCCATGGAAGCGGGGTCCCTCTCCCGCCGTCTCGAGGAGCTGCGGCAGCAGGTGTCGCGGGTGCCCGCCGAGCGCCAGGCGGACGAGCACGTGCGCGGAGCGAGCGCGCGGCTCGAATCCGCCTCCGTGCACACCAGCTCCGCGGAGGACGCTCGGGAGCGAGCCCTGACGGCGCGCCACGAGGCCTTGGAGGCCCGGCGACGAGCCGCGCAGGATGCCCAGAAGGCGCTCCAAGCGCTGCAGCTGCTCAACACGCGGGCCCAGCAGGACCTGAGCGAGGCGGAAGCGGGGCTGAAGCGCTCGGCGGAGGCGGCAGCCCGAGCCCAGCGCGAGCGCGAGGCGGCGGCCCGGGCGGCAGCGGCGGCACAGGCGGCCCAGACGATTCCCGCGACGCAGTCCCATCGGACGACTCCGACGCGCCAGGCGGCCTTGCCGAAGCAGGAAAACCTCACCATTCCCGATCCACGCCCGCTGGGCTCCCGCTCGTCGCGCGTGCACCTGCAGGCGACGATCAACCTGAACAGCGACTCGAACTTCTTCACGGGCTTCACCACGAACATCAGCGAGGGCGGCATCTTCGTGGCGACTGTCCAGACGGTGCCGCGCGGGACGACGGTGGACCTGGACTTCACGCTGCCGGGAGGCCGGCCGATGAAGGTGACAGGGGTGGTGCGCTGGACGCGCGAGGCGAACGACAAGACGCCCGAGCTGATGCCAGGAATGGGCGTGCAGTTCACCCACCTGCCGCCGGAGCTGGCCGCGGCCATCTCCGACTTCGTGGCCACACGCGAGCCCCTGTTCTTCCCGGACTGAGCGGCTCTCAGGCGAACAGCTCGGCCACGGGCAGGGACAGCCCGGGCAGCGTCGTGCAGGAGAGCATCTCCCCCACTCCGAGGGTGCGCATCGTCCGATAGCGGCCCGCGTCCACGTCCGGGTCGGAGTACACCTCGATGGCGCGGCCGGTCACATCCACCACCCAGTACTCGGGCACGCGGGCGCGCGCGTAGATGCGGCCCTTGAGCAACCGGTCCCTGCGCAGCGAGTCGTCAGCCACCTCCACCACGAGCAGCGCGGAGCGGGGGTGCGCCTGAGCCGTCTCCTCCTCGTGGCGGGTAACGACGGCCAGGTCCGGCTCCGGCTCACTGTCGTCACCGAGCGAGAGCGGGAGCTGCGGGCGGACGCTGTAGGCCTCCCCGAGCACTCGGCTCATGAAACGGTTGAGCCGGGAAATCACCAGCGCATGAGGTCGGCCCTGTGGCGTCATCTCGACGATTACCCCCTCCAGCAACTCCACGCGCTCATCCTCGCCGAGCACTCCGACATCAATGAGTCGGTGGTACTCGTCGAGGCGGAAGCGGCGCGGAGCCACGAGCCCGCTCTCGAGAATGTCCGGGGAGTGCATGGCCGAGCCTCCTTGCTTCTTCAAGGTAGTGCCGACCGTGCGAGGGCGTCCACCCCACTCACAGCGCCACGCCCACCTCGAGCAGGGTGAGCCCGTAGAGCAGGCCGAGCCCGGACCTGTCCGTGCCCACGCCCACGCCGAGCTCGAGGACGGACACCTGCGCGCCCCCCAGCGAGAAGCGCGCGGGCGCCAGCGTCAGCCCCAGTCCCAGCGAGGGCCCCCCGACAGGTGCCGGGTGCTCGGGCTTGAGGAATTCCATCCTGTCCCCAAAGAGGCCCGTGAGGCTCACCAGCGCCGCGGGAGCCCAGCCCTCCGGGTGCCGCCACTGCAGGCCCGCGCCCACCCGCACCGCGAGCACCGAGCCCAGGCCCGTGAGGCCGCTCGCATCCACCTGGAGCAACCACCGCCCGTCCACCGTGTCGCGCAGGCCGAAGCCGCCGCCCAGTCCCCCTTGGGTGCGCACCGGCGACAGGTACGCCGACGCCCCCGAGCGGGCGTACAGCGAGAGCTGGTGCCGCGAGGGTACGGGCACCTCGGACGGAGCCGGTGAGGTGGCCAGCGCGGAGAGCACGAGAAGCGCCGTGGGTGTCATGGCAGGGGACCTCCCGCCCAGAAGGAGAGCCCGGCGGCGGACAGCCGGGTGACGTCGGTGAGGAAGTCCGGGTCGAGCGTGGAGGGCACGTCGGTGGCGCGGTGGTAGTGCGGGTTGCGGAAGTTGGCGGTGTCGGTGAGGAAGAGCGCGCTCTGCCCCATCAGCCAGAAGGGAGCATGGTCACTGCGCATGAGGTTGCCCGAGGCGGGGCCAGAGCCCTCGTTCGGCAACACCACGCCCTGCACGAACCCGTACCCCATCCGGGTGGCCAGCGTGTACAGCTCCTCCAGGCGCGGGCGCGACGGCTCGTTGGAGATGGCGGCGAGGAAGTCCCCCGTGGAGGGCACGGGGAAGCCGGGCAAGCTCTGCTGAGCGCCGGGACGTGGATCCTTATAGCCGATGCAGTCAAAGACGATGGAGGCGATGATCCGCTCCTCCGGGTGCGTCTGCACATAGCGCGTGCTGCCCACCAGGCCGAGCTCCTCGAGGTCAAAGCCCACGAAGCGTACGGTGCGCGCGAAGCGCTTGCCCGCGGCCAGCCGCGCCATCTCCATCATGGCGGCCACGCCCGAGCTGTTGTCGTCCGCCCCCGAGTAGTAGGCGTCGTAGTGGGCGCCAATCACCACCACCTCCTCGGGGTGCTCGGTGCCGCGCAGCTCGGCGATGAGGTTGGTGGTGGGAAAGCGCGCATCCTCGGTGTCATGCGTGGTGACGGTGTACCCGAGCGACTCGAAGCGCTCGCGCACCCACTGGCGGGCCTTGTCGCGAGTGAGGTGGCACACGGGCCGGCGCTCCGTGTCGATCTCCGAGGGATCGAAGAGCGCACAGTCAAGCGGGGTGTCCGTGAGGTGGGCTTCAACCAACGCGTCCACGTCAGAGAGCAGGCGAGACTTCTCCACGCCCGCGGCGAAGTCTCCGGCACGCGCGGCGGCGGACTCGTCCACGGAGGGCCGCGAGGAGCAGGAGCTCACGGCGAGAAACAGGAGCGCAGCGGACAGGGCTCTCACAGCGACACCCCCAGGTGGACGAGGCCGAGCTGCAGACGAAGGGAGGCGCCGGGCGCCGAGAGGCTGGTGCCCCACTGGAGTGCGAGCGCGCTCACGGTGAAGCGGCGGAAGGCGAAGCGCAGGGGCTCCGCGTGGAGGGCGAGGTAGGCGGGCCCCAACTGCTCGGTCTGCTGCTGCGAGTGGTCCTCGGGGAAGCCACCTCGGGGCGGGATGACAACAGGGGCACCGCTCAGACCCAGCTCGGGGCCCACGGCGGGTCGCCAGACGCCGAGGCGCGTGGAGAGCAGGGCGCGGGCGTAGACCTCGAGCGGCAGTGAGCCAGGCCCCGCGGGGAGCCAGCGCAGACCGCCGCCCAGACGCCAGGGGCCGAGCTCGTACGCATAGGCGGCCTCGAGACCCAAGCGGGGATCCGCGACGTTATAGGCACCACCGTTGGTGAGGATGACAGCGGTGGCGCCGAGGGACACATCCTGTCCGGCAGCCGCGGCTCCGGGGAGAAGGAGCGCAGTGGCAAGGAACAACCAGGGTCGCATGAGGAGGGGCACGCTCTCAGCCAGTTGGAGTAAGTCCTGTCGCGTACCACAGCTCGAACCTTGCCTGGGCGCACGGCGGCCTTCTTTCGGAGAGCGCAGGTGCTCTCCGCGCACCTTCGGGTCCCCTCCAGCCGGGGGACACTCAGGCGGTCTTCCGCCGCTCTGGTGACTCCCAAGCCGTAACGGTTTTGAAGAGACAGACCCCGTTTCTAACGGTTTTTACACGCGTTTAAACGCAAACTGAGTAGAACGCCTCCAGCTATCGACTTCTACAGGGAGCTACAGGGCCTGCACTTGGTTGCAGGTCCATGCGTGTAGGTTCTACACACACATGAAATCAAGGGGTTCAAGAGTGAGCTCGTCCGGGAGCACTCCCATCGGGTACGCGAAAGTCATCGAGGACTACCGCCTCGGTGTCATCCCTCCGCACCAGCTCTCCTCCTGGGCACAGGTGTCGGGCAAGCGCGTGCACCTCAGCGAGGGACGCGAAATCGCCGTCTATC
The DNA here is from genome assembly GCF_044360475.1 of Archangium minus. Taxonomy (NCBI): domain Bacteria; kingdom Pseudomonadati; phylum Myxococcota; class Myxococcia; order Myxococcales; family Archangiaceae; genus Archangium; species Archangium minus. The sequence goes on along the minus strand of NZ_CP043494.1, from coordinate 177,743 downwards.
CAAGCGCCTACGACCCGGGCCCTTCGCTCTTCTCCCACCTGGAATTCGCCCTCAAACACGAGGGGGTCTCGCTGGAAGTGCTCGCCGCGTTGTTCCGCGCAACGGAGGGTACGTCTTTCGTGAACGACTTGTGCCGCCATATCCAGGAGCGGCCCACGGGGCAGTACACACGCCGACTGTGGTTTCTCTACGAGTTCCTCATGGGGCGCCAGTTGCCCCTGGAGGACGCGACCCAGGGCAACTACATCGAGTTGCTCGACCCCGAGCGCTACTACACGGCAACCCCCGAGCGAAGCCGGAGACACCGGGTGCTCGACAATCTCCTGGGCAACGTGGATTTCTGTCCCATGGTGCGCCGGACGCCCACGCTCCTGGCGTTCGAGGCGAAACGGCTCGCCGAGGAGGCGAAGCAAATCGTGGCGTCCTACGACGAGGATGCCTTACGCCGCGCCGTCAGCTACCTCTACACGAAGGAGACACGCTCCTCGTTCGACATCGAGAGGGAGAAGCCCAGCGTGGAGCGAGCCGCGCGCTTCGTTTCCCTCTTGGGAGAGCTACCCGACAGGACCTCCCTCGACAAGGCCGCCCTGCTCCAGATGCAGAACGTAATCGTGGAGCCGCGCTTTGGGGAGCATGACTATCGCGAGGAGCAGAACTACGTCGGTGAATCCGTGGGAATGCGTCAGCGGATCCACTTCGTTCCGCCGCGTCCCGAGGACGTTCCCCGCTTGATGAGCGGACTGCTGTCCTGCCTGGAGCGGATGACGGCGTCCCAGGTGGAGCCCATCGTCCATGCGGCCGCCATCTCCTTTGGTTTCGTCTTCATCCACCCCTTCGAGGATGGAAATGGACGGCTCCACCGGATGCTCATCCATTACATCCTGTCGCGTGCCGGTTTCACTCCCAAGGGGCTCATCTTTCCCATCTCCGCCGTCATGCTGCAGAAACGGGGGGAGTACGATGCCTGCCTCGAGTCGTTCTCCAAGCCACTGATGACCCGGCTGAAGTACGAAACGAACGAGGCGTGGAGCCTCTCGGTGAAGGAAGAAACGGGCGGCTTCTACCGCTACATCGACTTCACGCGGATGGCCGAGGATCTCTACCGCTGGACCGAGGAAACCATCCGCACGGAGTTTCGCGAGGAGTTGGACTTCGTCGTCCGCTATCGCGAAGCCCGAGAGAAGATGGAGAACGTCGTCGAGATGTCGGACACGATGCGCAACCGCTTCGTCCAGTTCTGTCTCCAGAACGGAGGCCGGTTGTCGCCAACCAAGCGGGACAAGTACTTCAGCACCCTCACCGAGGACGAGCTGCAAGCCCTGGAGCAGCTCGTCCAGGAGTACCTGCTGCCCTTTGGGGGCCCTCGCTAAATGCCGATGGTGGCGATGCCGAAGATGAGCCGCTCCATGAGCCCGACGACATAGTCCTTAGGCCCTTGGATGAGCCGGCCGCCGAAGAACAGGATGCCGATCAGCAGCACCGGTCCGAGCGCGAGGACCCGCTGCCAGGCGCCGAGCAGCCGCTGGGGCAGGAGCCCCTCGACGACGCGGCTGCCATCAAGCGGAGGCACCGGCAGCAGGTTGAAGAGGGCCAAGACGACGTTGATGACCACCATGATGCCGAGCAGCGAGCGCAGACCCGGGTTGGCGAGGAGGAAGTCCGGGGCCCAGCGCATCGTCAGACCGAAGGCGAGCGCGCTCACGGCAGCCAGGAACAGGTTGGAGAGCGGCCCGGCGGCAGCGGTGATCATCCACCCGGTGCGCATGGGGATGTCCCGCCGGAAGCGGGTGGCATCTACGGGCACGGGACGGGCCCAGCCGAAAGGGATGCCGAGCAGCGGCAGCAGCAGCGTGCCGATGGGATGGATGTGCGCGAGAGGGTTGAGGGTCAGACGGCCCATGCGCTCGGCGGTGTCGTCTCCGAGGAGCCTCGCACTCCAGGCGTGGGCGAACTCATGGACGGAGAGGGAGAGAACGAGCGGAATCAGCATCATCGCCCGTTCAAGGAGGAGCTGGGATTGCATCGGGCTCTCACATAAAGCAGGAAAGAGGGCTGCGCCACGCAACCGGCAAACAAGCCGCCAGGCGACCTCCCTCTCCCTCTGGGAGAGGGCCGGGGTGAGGGTATAGATCCCCTGCGCCAGGCGACCGAGCATCCCAGAGCCAGTGCCATCTGGCCCACCCTCGCACCCCACCCCACCTTTGCGACGAACGAAGGCCCAGGGCCCCGCGAGGCCCGGCAGGGACGGAAGGGAGCAGCGGGATGCGCGTCCACCACTTGAACTGCGTGACAATGTGCCCACCCGGTGGGCGGCTGATGGATGGGAGAGAGCGGCCGAAGGGAGTACCCGCGGCCCTGGTCTGCCACTGCCTGTTGCTGGAGACGGATCAAGGTCTGGTGCTGGTGGACACGGGCTTTGGGCTCGAGGACGTGCGCAACCCGAGGCCGCGGCTGAGCCCCTTCTTCCTGAACCTCAACCGGCCGCAGCTCAACGAGGAAATGACGGCGGTGCGGCAGATTGAACGCCTGGGCTTCAAAGCGTCGGACGTGAGGCACATCGTGCTGACGCACCTGGACTTCGATCACGCGGGCGGGCTGGACGACTTCCCGGCGGCGCGGGTGCACGTGATGGCGGCGGAGGTGGACGCGGCGATGACCCAGGTGACGTGGCTGGATCGCCGGCGCTTCCGTCCGAGGCAGTGGAGCACGCAGCCGCACTGGGTGACGTACCCGATGCCGCGCGGGGGCGAGCGCTGGTTCGGCTTCGAGTGCGTGCGCGAGCTGGAGGGCCTGCCGCCAGACATCCTGCTGGTGCCGCTGGTGGGGCACACGCTGGGGCACGCGGGTGTGGCGATGCAGCTGTCGGATGGGTGGCTGCTGCACGCGGGCGACGCGTACTTCTACCACGAGGAGATGAACCCGGACCGGCCGCGGTGCACGCCAGGCCTGTGGGCGTACCAGGAGCTGATGCAGAAGGATGGGCGAATGCGGAAGCTCAACCAGGAGCGACTGCGCGAGCTGGTGCGCCGCCATGACCGGGACGTGCGCGTCTTCTGCGCCCACGACGCCGTGGAGTTCGAGCGCCTGGAGGAGGACGAGCGCGCCCACGAGCCGCACGCCCTGCGCGGCCTGGCCTCGGTGGAGCAGACCGCCGACACGAGGGAGCCGCCACTGCCCCCGGTGCCGCCCCTGCCGACGGTGTGAGGCTGGGCGGCTAGAGCTGGATGTTCTCGTGCTTCACCAGCGCGGTGAGGGCCTCTTCCATCACCGCGCGCGCCGCCGCCGTGTACCGGTAGAGCAGCGCGTGCACCTGCCGATCCGCCTCGTTCCGGTTCTCACAGTGCTTCGAGTACTCCTCGAAGGCCTGCAGGCTGCTGACAATCTGGGACAGGTGGTTGGGGCACTCGCACTGCACCGCGCTGGAGACCTCCAGCAACACCCCCAGCTGCTCGGCCGAGTAACGGGGCGGCTTTGGCACAGCGGGCACCGTCACCGTGGACACCGCGCCTGGTGCGCCCAGTTGAAGCGCCGGAGCCGAGGCCAGCGGAGCCGGCGCCACCGGGGCCGGCTTCGCGGATTGCGGCTGCAGCATGGCGTCCAACACGGCCAGGTGCACGTGCGCCCGCAGCAGCGACAGGGAGATGGGCCCTTGCAGCAGCCGCACCTTGCCCGCCGGGTACTGCTGGAGCACCCCGCGCCGCGCGAACCGGTAGGTGACGATGGCGTGCCGCGCCCCCGAGTCCTCCATGAGCCCCGGCACCGCACCCGTCTCCACCCCGTTGAGCTCCAGGAAGTCCAAGGCCAACACATCCGGCCGCTTCGCCGGCACCTGCGCCCGGAAGGACTCCAGCGACGACCCCGACCACACCACTTCCACGTCTCGGAGCGCCTGCGGATTCTCCCGGAGCTGCGCCGGGTAGGACTCTCCCAGAAGGGCCAGCTTCACCATGACTCACCTCAATGAATGCCCTCAGCGTGTCGCCACGGTCTACCCGGTTCAATCTGACTAATGCACCAACCCCGGAGGCGGTTCACTGGCACCCACTTCCTGGTGCGCCGGGGCCAACGGAAGTTCAACGGTGAACGTCGCGCCCTCCCCCTCCCGGCTCTCCACGCGGATGGTGCCCCCATGCGCCTCCACCAGCTGCCGGACGATGTAGAGGCCCAGCCCGAAGCCCTCCCGCTTCTCGCCCTGAGCGGGGGCCTTCTTGAAGCGCTCGAAAATCTGATGCTGCTGCTCCAGGGGGATGCCCGGCCCGTGGTCCCTCACCGCCAACAGCCCGTGACCATCCGTGCGCGCCACGCGCAGCTCAATGGGCTGGCCCTTGCCGTACTTGAAGGCATTGGACAGCAGGTTTGTCAGCACCCGCTCCAGCCGCAGCCGATCCCACCGCCCCACCACCCCCAGCTCCACGTCCAACACCAGACGACTGCCCGCCTCCGCCGCCTGCTCCGCGTGCCGCTCCACCGCCTCGTGGACCAGCTCGGCCAGGTCCACCTCTCCCACCTCCAAATCCAGCCTCCCCGAGGACAGTCGCGAGAGGTCCAACAAGTTGTGCAAGAGCCGCCCCAACCGCTGGGTGTGACGCACGGCCGTGGTGAGCACCTCGCGCAGCTTGTCCGGATCCGACGGAGGCGCGCGCCGCAGCTTGCCCAACATCAGTTGTAGCGCCTGGAGCGGGTTGCCCAGGTCATGCGCCGCCACGCCGATGAGATCCAACGCCGCCTGCGCCTCCCGCAGCAGCCGCGCGTTGTCCAGCGCGAGCGCCGCGCGGCTGGCCAGCTCCTCAACGAACACCCGATCCGTCTCCGTGAAGCGGCGCTCCGGCCGCTGCGACATCAGCACCAGCACGCCCAGCGTCCGGCCTCCCGCCCGCAGCGGCACGGTGAGCGCGGAGGAAACACCCATCCGCCGGATGAGCTCCAGGTGCCCGGCATCGGTGGACACCTGCTCCATCACCTCCGGCGTCACCTCGGTGAGCAGCTCGGACTTCCCCGTGCGCAGGACGTGCCACACGCCCACCGCCCCCTCCCGGAATACGGGGCGGCGGTGGGCAATGATCTCCCACAGCAGGGCCTCCTTCTCCATGGAGACGTGGGCCACCGCGTGAGGCAACAGCTCGCCCTCCGGAGACAGGTGGAGCAGGAGGCAGCCATCGGCCAGCTCCGGCACGAGCAGCCGCGCCAGCTCGGCCACCGCCAGGTCCGGATCCTGCGTGGCGAGGAAGAGACGCTCGGCCTCGGCGAAGAGACGCTGGGCGCGCTCCATGCGCTTGCGCTCGGAGCTGTCGCGGGTGAGCACCGCGTAGCCCTCGAGCTGTCCGTCCGCGCCGCGCAGCGCGGTGATCAACGACTCGGCCCAGAAGCGCGCGCCGTCCTTGCGCAACCGCACGCCCTCCGACTCCACGCGCCCCTCGCGCGCCGCCCGCTCCAGCTCCCGCTGCGGCCCCCCCTCCCCCATCGCCTCCGGCGGGTAGAGGAGCGCTCCGGGCCTGCCGATGATCTCCTCCGCGTGCCAGCCCTGGATGCGTTCGGCCCCCGGATTCCAGCTGGCCACCCGCCCCTCCGGGTCCAACAGATAGAGGGCATAGTCCTTCACCCCCTCCACCAGCAGCCGGAAGCGCTCCTCGGAGGCCTGGGCCTCGTGGTGCAGGGGCCACAACGCGCGGGTGAGGACCCAGGCCAGCCCCATCACCACCAGCAGCCCCAGGGTCGCCACCGCGAGGATGAGCCAGAGCGCCTGCCGGTCGGAGAGCAGGGCGAGCGCGGCGTTCTCCCGGAACGCGGCCTCGGTGTACCGGGCCAGCCCGTTCAGCGCCGCGTACGTCTGGCGACGCGCCTCGTCCCTCCTCTTCACGTACGCCGCCAGCTCCTCCGGGGAGGCGCCTCGCACCAGGGCCTCTCGCATGGCCAGGGCGGCGTCCTCATGCGCCTGTTCAGCCTGGGCCAGCCCCTCCAGCAGATCCCGCTCTTCAGGGCCCTCCTGGTGCGAGCGCAGGGCGCCCAGCGACTCCCTGAACAGCTCCCGGGCCCGCACCGCCTCTTCACGGAAGGACATGTCGCCGGTCAACTCATAGCCATGCAGGCTGGCGAGCTTCTCACTGAAGGCCCGCCGCAACCGCTCCACCTCCACGAGGTGCATGACCCGGTTTTCGGTGAGGTACTCGCTGCTGGACAGGAGCGAGCGCAGGGCGAGCGCAGTGCCACCAGCAATGGCCAAGGCCACCACCAGCGAGGCGGTGAGTCCCACCGCGATGCGCTCGGCGAACGTCCAAGGACGTCGCATCACCTCCCCTCCCCCCCTCGAAGCAGCCAGCCCCACTCACACAAGGTGACGACCTGGCACGTGTCCAGGAATCGGTGCTCCCGGGCAACACTCTGTCGGAAACCTGTCGCCGCGGGGCCCTCGGGGACGGCGTCCTCCGTTCACCACCGCGAGCCACACGCCAAGGCCCCTTCCACTGACGAGGAAGCCGCCCCAGGTTGCGCCTTCGTGGACCACTCGCAGGCCGAGTGGAGGGCGGGGCATGGGCGGGCGGTGGAGTGGGCTCGGGTGGGCGGCCCTTGTCATGGTGTGGGTGGCATGTGGCGGGACGGAGACGCCGGATCCGTTCGCGGAGACGGGAGGGCTCTCCCGGTGCCAACCCCAGTCATGCGAGGACCAGGGACTGAACTGCGGGACAACCATTGACGGGTGCGGCGGAGTGCTGCGCTGCGGCACGTGCCCCGAGGGCGAGATGTGCGGCGGAGGTGGCGAGCCCAACGTCTGTGGCCCGATGCGGTGTACCCCGGGCACCTGTGAGTCCCTGGGCAAGAACTGTGGGCTTGCGCCGGATGGCTGCGGCGGGCAGCTCGACTGCGGCGTCTGCCAGGCGCCCGACACCTGTGGGGGCGGCGGCGAGCCCAACGTCTGCGGCAGCGCGCCCTGCACCCCCACCACGTGCGAGGCCCTGGGAAAGAACTGCGGCACCGTCTCCAACGGCTGCGGGGGGACACTCGACTGCGGCACCTGCCCCGAGGGCGAGACGTGCGGCGGCGGCGGCGCGCCCAACGTCTGCGGCCGAGCGCCCTGCACCCCCACCACGTGCGAGTCCCTGGGAAAGAACTGCGGCACCGTCTCCAACGGCTGCGGGGAGACCCTCCACTGCGGCACCTGCCCCTGCGGGACAACGTGCGGGGGCGACGGCGTCCCCAATGTCTGTGGCATCCCGCCCTGCGTGCCCGCCACCTGCTCGGGGCTGGGGAAGGACTGCGGCCTGGTGGCGGACGGGTGCGGGGGAGTCCTCTCCTGTGGCACCTGCGGCGAGGGCGAGACGTGTGGCGGCGGCGGTGAGCCCAACGTGTGTGGCCCAGCCTCGTGCATTCCCACCACGTGTGCGGCGCAGGGGAAGAACTGCGGCACCATCTCGAATGGATGCGGGGGGACGCTCGACTGTGGCCAGTGCTTCGGGGGCGAGACCTGCGGAGGCGGCGGTGTCCCCAACGTCTGCGGCAGCGCGCGCTGCGCACCGGCCACCTGCGCCGAGCTGGGGAAGAACTGTGGCTTCGTGCCGGACGCGGGAGGGGTAATCGACTGTGGCCTCTGCCCCGAGGGCGAGACGTGCGGCGGCGGCGGCGTCCCCAACGTCTGCGCCAAACCAGCCTGCCAGCCCAACACGTGCGCCCTGCTGGGCAAGGACTGCGGCACGGTGGAGGACGGGTGCGGAGGGATGCTCGACTGCGGCACCTGCGCGGCGGAGGAGCTGTGTGGCGGCGCGGGCGTGGCCAACGTGTGCTACCGCGCCTCGCCCGTGTGCGCGGACCAGGACCTGGGCAGCACGTTGCCGGTGCGAGTGAAGGGCAACACCACCTGGGCCAACGATGATCACCGCTCCTCGTGCGGCGGCTGGGGCCCGCCGGACCGGGGCTTCCTGTGGACGGCGCCAAGGAGTGGCACCTTCACCTTCGACACAACGCGCTCGGCGATGGACACGCTGCTGAGCCTGCGAAGAGACGGCTGCGGAGGCGAGGAGCTCGCATGCGCCACGGATGGCATCAGCTACGGCGGAGGCGCGCGGGTGTCGGCGACGCTGACGGCGGGCCAACGCGTGCTGGTGGTGGTGGATGGAGCCACCGGGGGGAGCTTCAGCGCGGGGGACTTCGAGCTGCACATTCAAGAGCAGGCAGCCACCGAGGCGGGGCGCTGCTTCGACGGAGCGGACAACGACGGGGACCGGTGGGTGGACTGTGCGGACACGGACTGCCAGGGCGATCCCCTGTGCGACGGACGCGGGTGCATGGACACGGACCTGGGCAGCGCGCTCCCGGTGACGTTCCACGGGGACACGGCGCAAGCAGGAGACGACTTCCAGGGCACGTGCGGAGCGCTGCTGCGGCAGGACCGGGCACACCTGTGGACGGCGCCCCTGAGCGGCACCTTCGTCTTCGACACGGTGGGCGGAGGCCACGGCAACGCGCTGTACGTACTGACGGGGTGCCGGGGTCGGGAGCTGGCGTGCTCGGCGAGCCGGACGGCGGGGAAGAAGGGCGCGCCGGTGGTGAAGCTGCCGCTGGAGAAGGGGCAGACAGTGCTGGTGGTGGTGGACGGCCTGGAAGGTGAGACCGAGGCCACGCCCATCCGCTACACGCTGCACATCAACGAGTACGTGCCCCGTGAGTCCGGCCGCTGCTCCAACGGCGCCGACGACGACGCGGATGGCCGGGCGGACGAGAAGGATTCGGACTGTCGGTGACAAACCCTCACCCCAGCCCTCTCCCAGGGGGAGAGGGAGCTCAGCCGTGGTCGCGGTCGAGCTTGTCCAGGAGGGTCCGGGCCTCGGCGTCCTGCTGCTGGTGGGCCTGGACCTCGGCCACCTCGCGCCAGCGAATCCAGCCCTGGCTGGCGGCGTGGCGGGCCGCCGTCACGGTGTCATCCACGGCCAGCATCTGACTGCCAGCGGCGCGGATGTCCGCGGCGATGAAGGCCAGCTCGCGCTCGCGGCCTGGGCGGTGCCACACGTTGCGGATGTAGACGCAGCGGATGCGGCCGGGGAACTCGTGGACGATGGTGCGGTAGTGCTCGGCGTCCTCCTGCCCGCTGTCGCCAATGAGGATGAAGGGCAGGGACTCCATCGTGGCCAACAACCCACGAATCTTCTCCAGCTTGTGCCCGTGTCCGCCGCCGGGAGCAAAACCGGTGCGGCTCAGCCCCCAGTCGCGCAGGAGCAGCGGGCCGGCGGGAATTCGATGCAGCCCGAGGAACTCATCGAGGTGCTCATACAGGTTCCACGGGCTGGAAGAGACGTAGAAGATGGGGTTGCCCGCCGAGCCAGTGCTGCCCTGGTGGAGGGCGTCGTAGAAAGCATCCACGCCCTCGAAAGGCAGACGCGTGCGGTGCTCGGTGAGGAAGAGCGTCCAGGCGCGCTTGAGGAAGTTGGTGACGTTGGTGACGATGACGGTGTCGTCGATGTCGCTGATGACGCCGAACTCGGCCTCGGAGCCGGCCACCAGCACGGGGGAGCGCACCCGGGCCACGCCCTTGGGAGCGGGCGACAGCAGCTCCAGCTCCACGTCGTGCCAGCCGGCCTTCACCCCAGCGGGAGGCTCCACCCACAGCTCCAGGAAGCCCTCCTCGTCGGTGGTGCCCTCCCAGTGTTTATCCCCCCAGCACACCTTCACCCGGGCGTGGGGAATCTCCACCGTCATGTAGCGCTTCCACGAGGCGATGGCGCTGCCTAGCAGCGTGTGGCGCTTCCAGGGCGGACGCACGTGCCGATCCTCCAACACACGCGCCTTGATGACGGACTGACGGGGCGTCCCGTAGCCCCGGTAGGGGAGGATGCGCGGGGGGCGGCCCAGCCCCACCTTGCGCCGCAGGCGCCAGCTCCACGATTCAACATGGTGCTCGACGTGGAAGGCGAGCCGGACAAGGGGGTTGGGCGACTTCTGGGAGGCCATGGCCGCGGAACTCTACCGGCTCGGCTCGCGAGCGAACAACACGCGCGGATGCAGCAGCAGCGCGGCGGCCTCGCGCACCGTCCAGTAACAACGGTCCACGAAGCCCATGTTGCGCTCAGAGAGGAAGGCGGGGCTGGTGGCCACCTCGAAGCCGTGGAGGCGGAAATACTGGCGGGCGCGCAGGAGGTGGTACGGGTCAGAGACCACCACCACGCGCCGAGCGCCGAGCGAGCGCAGCACGTCCGAAGAAAAACGCGCGTTCTGCTCCGTGGAGTGGCTCTGCTCCTCCAGGAGACAGGCCTCCTCGGGGACACCGAGCCGCATGGCGAGGTCGCGCATGACGCGGGCCTCCGAGGGAGGGTTGATGCCCACGCCGCCGGAGAAGAGGAGCCGGGGAGCCAGGCCCCGGTGGTAAAGCTCCACCGCCTTCTCGACACGGGCGCGCAGCGCCGGAGAGGGCGAGCCCCCCGGCAGCACGCGCGCCCCGAGCACCACCACGACGTCCGACGGGACAGCCCGCTCGCGCTGGCCGAAACGGTCCACCACGAAGGCCATGCCGTAGAGACCGAAGGTGGCCACACCCAGCCCGACGAAGAGCCAGCGCCGGAGGGGACCGGCCCCCTTCTTGAGAGCGAGCGGAGGCACGTCAGCGCGAGGGGAGGCGGCGGAAGAGCCCCGGGTAGTCGAGCACGAGGCCTTGGGAGTCAACGGGCAGCTCGGCGCGAAAGCCGGACTCGAGACTCTCGAAGAGGTAGCGCTCGGGGCCGAGACAGGTGTAGCGCTGGCGGCAGCGACGGACGGAGAGCTCGGGCACCGCGAGGTAGACGACGACGATGTCGTCGGAGGAGTCGGGAGCGAGCCCCAGGCGGCGGATGGGGAGGGTGTTGGTGAAGGGGCTCGCGGAGATGTCCACGTCGATGCAGCCGTCGAGCTCGGGCAGGGAGCGGCCCTTCTCATCGGTCCACCTGCCGGCGCCATCGGAACGCAGGGCGAGCCGGGCGTCACTGCCGAGCAGGGCCAGCTCCACCTCGCGGACGCGGCAGGCGGAGTCGGTACGCAGGAAGTAGCGCAAGGAGAAGGGACGGCCCTCGTCGGTCACACCCTCGACGGAGCTGTGCGCTGTGAGGGCGCTGGAGACCTCGCGCAGCACCAGATGCTCGTGACCGGGGCCGGACCAGGGGGCCCAGGCGACATGTTGCTCGTTCATGCTCGGGCGCAGCATACGGGAGCCCCGACCTGGAACCAGGACAACCTGCACGCCCCACTCCATGCCGCGCTGCGCCCAACTCCGGGAACGCTCGCGGGCTGGCTGATGAACAGTGCGTGAAAAAGAGTGGTGTTCGGCGTGGGCGCTGAGAGGAAGCCGGGGCAACTCGACGGCTTGACTTAGCTGTCAGCCGTTCTCTGAAATTGACGGATTTGGCTTCCAGCCCGGGCGGCTCACCCGGGGAGGTGCGGCAATGTCTCGGCGTTCTGTCGGAACTCTCCCCGTGGACACACGGTGGCCCCTACGCGCGGGAGCGCTGGCGCTGGCTGCTTTGATGCTGTTTACAGCGTGCGCCACGGGGGCTCCCAGGGGAGGAGAGTTGACGGCTTCCCGTTACCGTCCGCCCGTGCCGCACGACTCGTCCGAACCGTGGGCGCTGGAGGCGGAAGCCCAGGCCGGGGAGGCTATCTTTACCAAGCTGCCCACAGACTTTGCGCCTGTGCAGGTGAGTGACGCTGAGTTTTCGGCAGCCATGACAACGCTTTGGCTTAACATGCCGCTCCGGGTGGCCGCGTCCCGCTCTCCGTTGTATGTCGGCCGTAGGCTGGCGTTGGCTTCCGCGCCCCTGAGTGGCGAAGTGTGGCAATCAAACCTGGCCCGGTCCTATGGGCAGTTTTGCGAGCGGTGCGGCACTCCAGGGGACTGCCTGACGCTGTTTGAAGACGGGCCCCACCTCCAGGATGACGACAAGCGAAGCCTTGCGCTCGCCCTGGCGGTAGGCCCTGCCCTGGAAGGAGTCAACGCGGAAGTGCGGGCCATGCTCGACCCTACACGAATGCTCGCGATGCTGAGTATAAGCATCACGGTTTATATGGCGCTGCTGTTGGCGCCTGTGCCCGAGCCGGTGACAAAGGGCGCGGCCCTGGTGTTTAGCGCCGCCTTGTGGGGTTATCTTGGTTATGAATTCTTCGATTTGCTGCGAGCCTATGCGCAGCTTTACGAAGATGCGCCCCGGGCCTCTACCTTTGCGGAGTTGCGCGAGCTCGGCGAGCGTTTTGGACGTGTCATCGGCCCCAACAGTGTGCGCATTCTCGTCATCGTGGGGACGGCGGCCCTTGGCAAAACGGCGGCCCTTGCATCCAAGACCCCAAAGCTCCCCGGATTCGCGCAAGCGTCGGAGAGAGTCGCGGTTAGCACTGGCTTGGGTCTGCTGGAGACGTCAACCGGAGCCAAGCGCCTTATTGTCTCTGTGCCCGAGGGGACGATCCGCATGGTGTTGGCGCCTCATGCCGTGGCGATGGCTGCCCGGAGCGTTGGCGCTGGGAGTCCAGCGCCGAGTCGGGGTAAGCTCCTGTCCAACGGACATAGGGCTTGGGGCTCGTACAGTGGCTTTAAGTCGGCCATGGGGTCAGCGGGAAAGGGTAAGGAGTGGCATCACATCGTGGAGCAGACCCCAGGCAACGTGAATCGGTTTGGGGGCGAGGCCCTGCACAATACCGAGAACGTCATCGCATTAGACAAGACTCTGCACACCAATGTGAGCCGCCTTTACTCCTCGATTCGCTATGATATCACAGGCTCGTCCACCTTGACCGTTCGGAAATGGCTAGGTGGTCAGTCGTATGAGGCGCAGCGAGCGTTTGGCTTGCGCGCAATAAAGAACGTAAAGATTGGGATATGGTGAAGAGCCTCGAAAAGCTCGTTGAAGAATTTGCTTATCACGTACAAGCGCAGAATGAAGAGATTTTCAAGGGAGACGCGAGGACCGGAAATAAACATGCCAAGAAAGCGCTTGCCGCTTTCCTGCAACTTCGCTCCCACGGAGATACCGGGCGTGATGCGCTCGCGGTTCTGTTCTCACATCCTCGTATGGACGTGCGGGTAATGGCTGCGGTGTTCCTGCTCCGCCATCGGACAGCGGAGGCCAAAGCTATTTTGGAAGAGGCAGCAAAGGGGCAAGGATTGGTTCCGTTCGGCGCATCCGAAGCCTTGAAGCGCTGGGAAGAGGGCACTTGGGCCCTGGACCCTGCTGAGGATGATGCGGGGCAGTCAGAGGAACCCCGTCCCACCCCTCCGACCAAGCGCAGCCGACCACGTACAGAGCGCGCCGCTTCTGCGAGGCAGAGAGGCAGCAAACGGGACAAACCTGGCGGTTGAGCTTGAGCGGGGTGTGCAAGGGTCCGGCAGGAGTTCCTGCCTCCATAACGCCTGGAACCTCGCGACCTCCGGACTCCTCTCGGGCCTGAGATAGGGACTCCATATCCGAGGGCCAGTAGTTCCGCGCGATGGAGGACAACTACTCGGCCGTAAAGGTCATGGGCTCAGCTCAGAAAGCATAAAGCCCCCAGACTGCGCAGGTCAGAAGAGCTGCCTGGGGGCTTTCACTCACGTACAGGGCACGACCTCGCGGCGGTCAATCCGGGAAGTGGCGGTCGGGGAGTTGGACGTACGCGAACACCAGGGGCGCGTTGAGGACGGCGGCCTCCCGGCCACGAACTACCTTGGCCGGATCGACCTCGGCCCCCCTGTCCGGACTGGCCGCGTGTGTCAGCACCCCGAACTTCGTCCGGTCGCGATCGCTCACGACCACGGCGCAAATGGGAGACGGTACGCGGCCGGGAGTCGCCGGGTAGAGCCCATCCAGGTAGATCCGATCGAACTGTGCATAGACTCGATCCGGGAACACCTTCGCCTCGCCGGTCACCCGCCGGATGCTCCCATCGGGCAGCAGCATCCAGGCCTCCATGGGTCCACTCCTGACGTTGATCAGGCCCGTCTTCTCCTTGCCAGCATCCGTAACGGTCGCCAGCTCGATATTCGTGAAGGGTCCTTTTTCGAAGCCCAACTGGACGGCCATCAGCCGAGCCTCAGGAGGACAGCGTTCCAGGAAGCCTCCGACGTCAGGGCGAACGGGTGCGCTCGTGCAGCCAAGGAAGTGGGTGGAGGCGGCACAGAGCAGTATGAACGTTTCGCCAAGAGATCTGGGAGTGGAGAAGCGCAAGGGTTCGCATCCTTTTTCGGAAAGCGCGGGGAGGGCCAAACAGACGACTCCCCACCCTATCCCGAGCAGGAGCGGAATGAGGGCGAGCACGGCGGGTGCCCTCCCCCAACCCCCGCGATGCAACCCCGTTTCCCTCCTGGCACTGCCCGACTCGACCATTCCCGGGGCCGCTGGTGCTTTCCGCTCGAACAACGGAGGCGAGTCTTCCCTCTCGGAGATGAGGGAGGCCGAGAGAAGACGGGGAGCCTCGACAGCCTCTGGCCGAGGGGTCGCTTTGTCGCGCGTCGAGGGGAAGGCATACGGCGCCGTCCACGCCTCCGTGTTCCCTTCCCTCTCCAACATCCGCACCAACTCCTCGTGCAAAGCCCTGGCGCTCGGGGGTCGCTGCTCCGGTGCCTTCGCCAACAACCTCATCACCAGCGCGTTCAGGCCCGGAGGTACACGCGGGTCCAATCGGACTGGCTCCACCGGTGGAAGGAACTCAATGGCGAGCAGGAGCGTCTCCGCGGGCATGCGGGGATTGAAGGGATGGCAATCCGTGAGCGCTTCGTAGAGCAGGGCGCCGAACGCGTAGAGATCCACCGAGGGCTCCGCGGGGAAGTTCACCCCCTCTTCCCATGCACCCCCTCGCAGAAAGGCGGCAACCTCGGGAGCCCTGAGGCATCCCCTCATATAGCAAGTAGGCGAGGAAGCGTGTATCTGGCCATATGGTTTGAGCAGTAGGGTCATGGATGTTACCGGAGAAGTGGGTACTCAAGCCATCAACGAACAGCAGGTGCATGAATTCCTCGCCGGACTCTTCGGAGAAGACCTCCACGCCAAGAGGGTGTTGTCGCTCTCCCTGGCGACGCTGGGCGTCATCCACGCCGCGAGCCTCTCGGTGTACGCCATCGGGCAGGCCCTGGCAGTGGCGCGGGGGAAGAAGGGCAAGCACGGGGTGAAGCAGGTGGACAGGTTGCTGTCCAACACGGGCGTGGACGTGTGGCACTTGTTTTCCCTCTGGGTGCCCTACGTCATGGGACAGCGCACCGAGACTGTGGTGGCCTTGGACTGGACGGACTTCGACGAGGACGACCACACCACGTTGGTGGCCTCGCTGCGCACCGGACACGGTCGCTCTACTCCCCTGGTGTGGTTGACGGTCCCCAAGTCCACGCTCAAGGGGATGCGCAATGACGTGGAGGACAGCGTCCTGCTGCGACTGCGGGAGTTGATTGCGCCCGAGGTGAAGGTGACGATTCTGGCCGACCGGGGCTTCGCGGACCAGAAGCTCTACGCCCTGCTCGAGGAGTTGCGCTTTGAGTACGTGGTGCGCTTCCGTCAGCGAATCATCGTCACCAGCGCCCAGGGAGAGCGCCGGAGCGCGGCGGAGTGGGTGCCGACCTCAGGCCACCTGCGCAAGCTCAAAGGCGCACGCGTCACGGCCGATGAGGTGCAAGTCGCCGCGGTGGTATGCGTGAAGAAGAAAGGCATGAAGGAGCCCTGGTGTCTGGCCACCAGCCTGACAGAGGCTTGCGGAGCCGAGGTGGTGGCTCTCTACAGTGGGAGATTCACCATTGAGGAGAGTTTCAGGGACGTGAAGGATTTGCGCTTCGGCATGGGCCTGTCCTCCTTCCGAATCGCGGAGACGGACAGGCGTGACAGGCTGCTGCTCTGAGTGCCCTCGCGTGTGCCCTGCTGACGTTGCTGGGCGCTGCTGGCGAGAGCCTCGGCATGGAGCGCGACCTCAAAGCCAACACCTCCAAGAAGCGGACCTACTCCCTCTTCCGCCAGGGCTGCATGTACTACCAGGCTCTGCCCAACATGCCCGAAGCCCAGTTGCGGCCTCTCATTGAACGCTTCGCCCAACTTGTCTGCGAGCAGCTCGTTTTCCGTGAAGCCTTTGGCCTTTTATGAGGGGATGCCTCAGGGCCCCGGGAGCTTGATCTCCAGCGCATCCAGGCCCTCGCGGCTCCATGCCTTGAGGACACGGCGCACTGTTGCCGCATACACCCCCAGGTGTGCCGCAATCCGTGGGGTGACCAGCCCGAGGCGGACAGGAGAATCATCTCCACTCGGTCACGCTCCCACGGAGTGGCAAAGGACGAGCGGCCCCGCTCTCGGAGCCGCACCCAATCCTCCGGGTTCACATCTGCACGCAGCATTGCAGATGTGTACAACATCTATGGCGGATCGCTTAGCTTGGTGGAGTGGTACACGCCAGAGATGAGGGACAACCTGGCGATGCGCCATACCAATTATAATCTGACAACCCCGCCTATTTGACCATGCAAGTCACCGAAAGGGGAAGAACAGTGCCATTCCAGCACTGAACCAACGCTGAACTCCGGTTGAGGGTGATTTCCCCAGAGACGTGCACTTTCCCTGCGGCCAAGGCAGGAATAGTGAACTCGCACGTATTTTTTCGTATCTTTGTTGAGGCACAATCAACCCCCGCAGGATTGCGCCCCTGAGGCCCCTGAGGCCCCTGAGGCCCCTGAGGCCCCTGAGGCCCCTGAGGCCCCTGAGGCCCCTGAGGCCCCTGTGGTCCCATAGCCCCCACTGAACCTTGCGGCCCCGTGTCGCCCTTGGGACCCGTGTCGCCCTTGGGCCCCGTGTCGCCCTTGGGCCCCGTGTCGCCCTTGGGCCCCACGGCCCCTATTGTGACATCAAATGAATCATTCTGCGGAACATTCGCACCAGCCGAAACCTTGAGCAAATACGCTCCAGGCGTCTCAAAATACACCGATGGCAACGTCGCAACCAGGAATGTATCCCCATTGCTCTGAACGCCAAGCAGTTCATCAGCGAACCTGACCTCAGGAGCGGTATCACCAAAATTGCGTCCGTGGATATAAATTAGGCCCGCTGGCTGGTCGACCTCCACCTGAGTCACCACCAATGGGTGCAAGGGATCGGGAGCCGCAGCACTCGCCCATAGCGAGCCAAGAAAAGCAACACAGAACGACAACTTGCATGCCGCTTTCACACCCAAGTCGAACTTGGTCCTACCCATTTTTAGTTCTCTCCAATGCGCTTGCCCCCCATCTCATTAGCGCAGCACATCCGCTGCTCGAATTCCGAGACCAAGAGGCCGGTGAATTGTCCACTGAGAAGAGCAGAGAGATCAATCCCCGGCCCAATATTCCAAGCTCTCAAAGCATAAGAAGGATGGAATGTGAGCCTGCCCCGGTTTTGTGGACACACCTCATAAGTCGGCTACACGGGAGGTAGTGTTCATGGAGCGAAGGAAGAGGCGGAGTTTCACCCCGGAGTTCAGGGCCGATGCGGTCCGGTTGGTGCGCGAGGGCGGCAAGAGCTTGCCCCAGGTGGCCAAGGACCTGGACCTGACCGAGTCGGCCCTGCGCAACTGGGTACGTGAGGCCGAGGGGGGAAAGGGCAAGAGCCCAGCAGGCGAGCTCACCTCGCAGGAGCGGGAGGAGTTGGTGCGGCTGCGCAAGGAGGTGCGTCATCTGGAGATGGAGCGCGACTTCCTAAAAAAAGCGGCGGCCTTCTTCGCGAAGGAGACCTCGAGGTGAAGTTCGAGTGCTTCCAGGCGCAGAAGGCCCACTTCCCTGTGGACTTCATGTGCGAGCAGCTGGGCGTTTCCCGCTCGGGCTACTACGCCTGGAAGGAGCGCCCGGAGTCCGAGCGGGACAAGGCGGACCGGGCCTTGGCCGAGGAGGTGACGCGGATACATCGCGACAGCCGCGGCACGTACGGCAGTCCTCGCGTCCACACGGAGCTGCGTGCCCGGGGGCAGCGCGTGAGTCGAAAGCGTGTGGCCCGGCTCATGAACGAGCACGACATCGCTGCTCGCAAGAGACGTCGCTTCGTGCGCACGACGGACTCACGCCACAACCAGCCCGTTGCCCCAAACATCCTCGAGCGCAACTTCTCCCCCGGCCAGCCCGATTGCACCTGGGCCACGGACATTACCTACGTGGGGACAAGGCAGGGCTGGCTCTACCTGGCCGTCGTCATGGACCTCTTCTCTCGCAAGGTGGTGGGCTGGTCCATGAGCCAGAACATCGACCGGCACCTGGTGCTCAACGCGCTGGACATGGCGCTCAAGGGACGCCAGCCGCCGCGCGGGCTGCTGCATCACTCGGACCGGGGCAGCCAGTACGCCAGCACCGACTATCAGCAGGCACTGGCCGCTCGTGGGATTCAGTGCAGCATGTCGCGCAAGGGCAACTGCTGGGACAACGCCGTGGTGGAGAGCTTCTTCAGCACCTTGAAGCAGGAACTCGTCTACACCACCGACTTCGCCACGCACGAGCAGGCCCGGCTGGCCCTCTTCGAGTACATCGAGGTCTTCTACAACCGCCAGCGCCGGCACTCATCGCTGGGCTACGCCAGTCCAGCGGATTTTGAGCTTGCGGCCTTACCGCAGAAGTTGGCATCTTAATCCTACTGTCCACGTAACCGGGGCAAGCCCACGGGGATTGGCCAGGTACTGAGACACGAAGGCGGAGAAGGCGTCCTGGCGGATGCCGTCCACCACGTTGAGCTGGCTATAGGTGACGCCCAGTTGGTTGTCGCCGTTATAGTCCTCGTTGAAGGGATAGCCGAGGCCCACTGCGGCCTGGACGATGGCCTGGGATAGCGAGTTGCGCGCAGTGAGCGCGTTGGAGGGGCGGATGGGTCCAGACAGAGCCTGGAAGGAGGGGAGGACGCTGGCGAAGTCCCAGCCCTTGCACCCGGCCGCGGCCCAGCCGTCGTAGTCGGCTCTGTTGCCGCGCACCCAGACCATGCCGTTGATGGAGCTGCTGCCACCGAGCACCTTGCCACAGGAGTACGACTGGGGCCTGCCGTTCAGCGAGGCCTGCGGCTCGGACTTGTAGGCCCAGTCGGTCTCAGCACCCGGCTGGGTCAGCTTGTAAGACTGGGTGAAGTCCCTGATCTCCGGATGCTCCTGGGTGCCACCCGCCTCGATGAGGAGGACACGGGCGTCCGAGTCCGCCAGAAGCCTGGCGGCCAGCGTGCAGCCCGCGGAGCCGGCGCCGATGATGATGTAGTCGTAGTCCTTCGAGTCCGAGCACCCAATGAGGGTGGGCATCCCGAGCGCGGCGGTCGAGAGACCGAGCAGCTTCAACAACTCACGGCGGGAGTATCTGCCCGCAGCCGCCGTCTGGAGGAGAGCCTTTATGTCGGAAGCGGAGCGGGTTCTGTTCCTACTCATTCGGTATTTGCCTTGGATGGAGTGGGTCGGACTGTCAGCGCTGGGGCCGCGCAAGATTATCCGCTGCCTCGAGTGCACGCGCACGTTCAATGGGCAGGACCGGCTCCTTTAGGGCGAGCGCCCAGAGTTGAGCCGCGGTCCCCGAGCAAGGCCGGAGCGTCCGCACAGGAGATCGTCAGTAGACGATGAAGTCGAACTTCTCGATGACAGCCTTGAGCTCTTCCGCAGTGGTCTCGAGTTTCTTCGCCACCGCGGGAGCGTACTTCGTCAGGGCCACCGTGGCCGGCGGCTGGGTATGAAGGTTGTCTATGACGACGCCACCAAAAAGGCCCGGCCACTTGACGCTGCGCAGTTCGGGGGCTCTGCGGATGGGATCCAGAATGGTGAAGCAAGGCCACTTGGGAAAGCGCAGGGTGCGGGTGTCACACCCCATGAACCGGCAGGCGTCCAGACGGGCCTCGGTGAAGTCACAGTCCTCGATGGCACCGCCCTCCCATCCCTTGGAGTAACCGGGCCAGCGGCCAAAGTCGCATCCCGTTAGGCGCCCATTGAACCGGCAGCCCTTGAGAGAGGCGAACACCCAGTCCTGGTGGTTCTTCAGTTCCTGCTTCACCTCGAAAGAGCAGTCGATGAAACGTGTTCCTTCACAGATAAACAGATTCCTGGCGGATACCTTGGAGATGATGGTGCAGTTCCGCAGCGTCAGGTTGGAGCCAAGGAAGTAGAGCGATCCTTTGTCGGTCAGCTCCAGCCGCTCGTTTTGGATTTCCCTGTCCTCGTAGAAAACCTTGGTGAAGAGCATGCGCCCTCTCAGAAGGTGAGCATCCGGAAGACCTCGCCTGACAAGCGCCTGCCATGCCGCGCCAGGTTCGACGCTGTCCCGGAGAGAATCTCGTACCGGCAGCCTGTCTTCGGGTCAATCACATCGACACCCTTGTTCCGACTGAAGTCGTAGAGATGCTTGAACTGGTCGCTCACCCGTCGTTCCACGAAGCGGCCCCGGGCTTCGCGTTCCAACAAGCGCGCCAGCCAGTACCTACCCTCTTTCAGGGCCTTGTCGATGGCATCTCTTTCGCCATCCGAGAGCTTATCGGGTCCCCATTCCCTGGCTGCACGGGTAACTGCTTCCTGGAGTTCATCCCCCACCTTGTCCTCTGCGGGAATGTCCGCAACCGACTTGCCGCGC
Organism: Archangium minus; assembly: GCF_044360475.1. Lineage (NCBI taxonomy): Bacteria > Pseudomonadati > Myxococcota > Myxococcia > Myxococcales > Archangiaceae > Archangium > Archangium minus. The sequence goes on along the minus strand of NZ_CP043494.1, from coordinate 157,249 downwards.
GGCAGATGCCAGCGCTGGCCATTGCCAAGCACCACCTGCTGATTGCCGCCCCGGTGGCGCATGGCGACAGTGACGGAGGAACCACCCCGAGGGGCAGCGGCACCGCCCGTCCCCTTCTTGAGCATCACCACCGCCAGCGCGCCCTGGGGCGAGGCCACCACCGTCTCCACCGCGTGCAGCACCTCGGCGAGCGCGCCCTCCTGCACCACCGTCTCCACTCGCTCCAGGACAGCGGACCCGTCCCGCTGCGCCTTCCACTGTGCTCCCGCCAGGCCATAGCCCGGCAGCGAGCGCACGCGTGCCGATACCTCGCCCAGCGTGCGTCCCGTCAACGCGCCCACGGCCAGGAGGAGTGCCCGCGCCGCGTCCGTCCCCAGTACCTTCGCGAACTGCGCACCCGCCTCGCGCAGCTCCGTGAAGGTGGTCGCCTCGTGGGCCTGAGTGGCCAGTCGGGCCCACCCGTCCATCAGCCCCCACACCGTGTCCAGCCCCAGCCATGCCACCAACATCACCGTCAGGGCTCCAGCCAGTGCTTTCGTGGTCGGCTCGGGCACCAGCCACATGCCCAGATACAAGCCGACCGTCCATATGCACATCGACACCAACGCGCGTGGGTCCAACTCCCGTCCCAAGGCCTCGCGCGTCTCGTCCAGCACGGAGCCAAAGGCCAGGGCGAGCGCCAGCGTGCGGCGATCGTCCGTACGCAGGTAGGGCCCATCGTCGAGCAAGTGCAGGCAGTCGCCCCCGCCCCGTGTCTTGCACCAACCCGTGTACCTGCTTCGCAGGGCGGCGTCCGCTTCAGGGGCGAGGGGACTGTTATCCTCCAGGGGCACCAGGGTGAGGACGCGGCCCCGGCTCACCTCAGCCAACCACTCTCCTTCCAGTTCCGGATGTGTCCTCAACAGCTCTCGGGCGGCCTCCTGGGGCGTTCCCTCCAGCCGCATCTCACGGGCCAGCCCCAGCAGAGCGCGCTGGAATTCACCTTTGTCGAGCGGGACGGGCCGGGTGGCCACCGTGCCCGGCTCGAGCACGTCCACGTCGTACACGACAGCAGAACCGAAGTGAGTCTCCGGGAAGGAGCTCCCCACGAACGACCTACCCCCTGGAGAACGGCCGTCCGTGGCACACGCGGCGTGGAGGACCAGGACGACGAGGGCATGAACGCGCAACCAGGGACGCAGCCGACAAGGTTTGGGCATGCCGCACCTCGAATCGACAGCGATGGGTTGGGACTGAGTCTTGAAATGTATCAGGTAGGCCAGGGGAGCGGGCTGGGACCGGCCGAGCAGCCATGAGTGGCCCCGCGTGACGGCAGAGGTCATATTCCCCTCACCTATGTCTGGAGTCGACCTGTCCCATCCCTCTGGGGAGAAGCTGTCCCTCAAGGTGTACCGCGAGGCCGTCGAGGCCCGGTTGGAGTCCTGCTCCGAGGAGGAGCTGCGCGCCATCCTCCGCTCCCTCGCCAGTCGCGTGCGTCCCTCGGAGCGGTTCGCCTTCCTGCAATCCCTTCATTCCTCCCAGGACGCCGGTGCACAGGAGCTCCGCCAGCACGAGCTGCTTGATGACATCGCTGAGCTGGCCCACGCGCTCCCCGAGAAGGCGAAGGATTGGGAGGACGTCTGGTCTGAGTCGGATGTCCTCGGCCCCTACGCGGAGCTGCTCGAGCCTCTCACCGCCCTCTTCGCGCGCGCCCAGGAGGCCTCCGAGCGGGGCCAATCTCCGCTCGCCCGCGAGGCCTACCAGGCCCTGTTCTCGCTCCTCGAGTATGAGGACCCTCGCGGCCAAGGTCTCCGCGCCGAGCACCTCTCTCAGGTGGACTTCCCCGAGGCCCGTGCCCGCTACCTCCGCGCCGTCTACGTCACCACGCCCCCCGAGCAGCGCGCTCCCGTGCTCCTCGAGCAGATGCGTCGAGTGCGTTCGCTCCTGCCTCACGGACCCCGGCCCCTCATGCAGGAGTGGCTCGACATCTCCTCCGAGCCTCTCCCCGACTCCGAGGCCTTCCTCCAGGACTGGGTCTCCCTCCTCCGCCAGCAGGCAGACCCCGACGCCGATGCCTGGTTGCGCGAGGCCATCCGCCTCTCCCAGGGCACCCGCGGGCTGCGCGAGCTCGCTTTCTCCGAGCCCACTCGCCACCCTCGTGCCTTCATTGATCTGCTCACCGCCCTCGAGCGCGAGGGCTCTCCGCATCAGGTCCTCTCCACCGCCCAGGAGGCCCTCGAAGCACTCCCCTCCGGCCTCCCTTTGCGCGCTGCCATCGCCGGCTTCCTCGCCTCGGCCGCCGAGCGCCTCGGACAGCCCGACACCGTGCGCGCCGCTCGCTGGGAGGCCTTCGTCTCCCAACCCACCCTCTCGCGTCTGCTGGAGCTGCGCGACGCTCGTCCCTCTGAGCCCGAGCGCGCCCACGTCATGAGTCAGGCCGCTCGTCACCTCGAGAAGGTCCTGCGCCAACCTCGCGCTCCCTCGGGCTCCATGGCCACTCTGCCCCACAACGGGGATCGTCTCGAAGTCCCCGCCCACGCGGATCGGCGGCTGCTCGCCCATGCCTGGTTGCTCGCGCACGACGGGGAAGCCGCCCACGCGCTCGCCGCGAAGGAGAGCGCGCTCGGCTGGACGTATGGCGACAACCCCCAGGGCACCGTGGTGCCTGCCTTCCTCGTGCTCCTGTCCCGGCAGCCCCTCGGGGAGCTGCCTCGCAACGTGGACAAGCTCTGGCGCCAGGCACTCGAGTCGGGCACGCAGGCGGGGGATTGGTACTCAGGTGGCGCGCGTCACGACGAGGCCCTCCGTGAGCGGTTGGCGCGCGCATACGACGAGGCCCTCGCTGCCTTCTCGGTGGAGCCCTCGGAGCAGGAGCAGATGCTCGAGTGGTGTCTGGAGGTCGCCCGCAAGCGCGCCAGCTCCATCGTCAGCCGCCAGCACCGGCGCAGCTACGGCAAGGCGGCCGTGCTGCTCGTCGCCTGTGCTGAGGTCCTCTGGCTGCTGGGTGAGCAGGCGCGCGGCAACCTGCTGCTCGCGGGTTTCCGAGAGAGCTTCCGCCGTCACCGCGCCTTCCAAGCCGAGCTGGATGAGGCCGTGGGCTCGCCCGCGCCCGCATCTAAACGGTGACAAGGTGCGCGCTGCCCGCGTCCTGGCGCTATTCTCGACTCCACATGCGCGCCTCTCCCCGCTCCCGTCCCGTTCCCAGCGGGTTCGACGCCCTCTACGCCGAGACCGTGTTGTACATGGAGTCGCGCGTCGCGCAGGTCGCCACCACCGCGGGCGTCATCGCCACCGCGCTGGTGCTCGCCGCCATTGCCTCGGGCTCGGCCATCCCCCGCATCATCCTCGCCGCCACCCTGGCGTTCCTCGCCTGGTACTCCTGCGTCGTGCTGCTGATGCGCACCGGCCGCTTCCGCCCGTGGATGCGCTATGCGTCCTCGCTCTTGGACGTGTCCATGGGCAGCGTCGTCGCCCTGCTGGATTTGCACGTCAACGGCCCCGCCTTCGCCGTGTCCGCTGGAGGCCCTGCCCTCTATGCCGTGGGCGTCGCCATGACCACCCCCCGGCTCCAGCCCCGCCTGTGTCTCTTCGCCGGCCTCACCGCCGCGGCCCAGCTCGTCGCCATCATCCACTTCGTCCTCCGCCCCGCCGCCACGCCCGAGCTCCTCGCCACCGGCGCCTACGACTTCTACCTGACGCTCGCCAAGGCCATCTTCCTCGTCATCACGGGCGCGCTCGGCATGGTGGCCAGCCGCTCCATGCGCAAGCTGCTCTTGCGCCTCACCGAGAGCGCCGTCGAGCGCGAGCGCGTGCGGGGCCTCCTGGGCATGCACGTGAGCGAGCAGGTCATGGAGCACCTGCTCTCCGGCCGCATGCCCGAGGGCGGTGAGCGCCGCGCTGTCACCATCTGCTTCACCGACGTGCGCGACTTCACCCGCCTCTCCGAGTCCCAGCCTCCCGAGGAGACGCTGCGCCTGCTCAACCTCTACTTCGGACGAATGTGCGAAATCGTCGCGGCGCATGGAGGACTGGTGAACAAGTTCCTTGGGGACGGGATGCTCATTGTCTTCGGTGCGCCCACGCACCAACCGGACGACGCACGCCGCGCCCTCGCCGCCGCTCGCGAGATGCTCGTCGAGGCCGCGCGCATGCGTGAGAGGGGTGAGTTCCCCGACCTGCGCATTGGCGTGGGTCTGCACCGCGGCGAGGCCGTAGTGGGCAACGTGGGGGGCGCCCAGCGCCAGGAGTACACTGTCATTGGGGACACGGTGAACACCGCCTCGCGCGTTCAGGATCTCACCAAGGTGCTCGGCCGGGAGCTGCTCCTCACCCGCGAGTGCCGCGAGGCCCTGGGTGAGGAGGCCTCCCTCGAGCCGCTCGGCGCCCATGCCGTGAAGGGCCGTCAGCGACAGCTCGAGCTCTTCAGCGTGCCCGAGAGCGACTCGCTCCAAGCCGCCTGAGCCCGCGTGTCCTCGAGCGCACGAATGAGGGGCAACTGACGGCCAGCAGACGGCGGCACCGCACTTCGGTCCCCTGTCCTACCTGGTCCTTCCGAAGCATGTCTCCGCCCCAGGCTGAGCGCGGGATGAACCCAGCGCCGCCGGGGGGAGACGCACATGGCCGAGACGCGCGTGGGTGGGGCTCGTATCCGTTATGACGACGTGGGGCAGGGAGGGCCTACGCTGCTCTTCATCCCCGGCTGGTGTACCAGTCGCGCGGTGTTCCGCAAGCTGGCCCCCTGGTGCTCCACGCTCCACCGGACGCTCGTGGTGGACCTGCCCGGCCATGGCGAGTCCAGCCTGCCTGGCATGGACTTCGAGAACGCCACCGTGGTGGACATCCTGCGCTCCGTCATCGACGCCAGCGGCGCTCGCCAGGTGGTGCCCGTGGCCCTGTCCCACGGCGGCTGGTGGGCCCTCGAGCTGCGGCGCCAGCTCGGCTCGCGCATCCCCGCGCTCGTGCTGCTGGACTGGCTCGTGCTGGAGCCGCCCCCGGCCTTCCTCCAGGCGGTGCGGGCCCTGCAGACGCCCCAGTGGCGGCAGGCCCGTGAGGGGCTCTTCTCCCTGTGGCTGCAGGGGGTGAGCTCGCCGGATGTCATCCGCTTCGTCCAGGAGGACATGGGCTCCTTTGGCGAGGACATGTGGAAGCGCGCCGGGCGCGAGGTGTCCCGGGCATACGCGCAGTATGGCAGCCCGCTGCGGGCGCTCTCCGCGCTCTCGTCCCCCGTGCCCACCCTCCACCTCTATGCCCAGCCGGAGGACAGCGCCTGGTTGGACGCCCAGCGCTCGTTCGCCTCCTCGCACCCCTGGTATCAGGTGCAGAAGCTCCCCGCGCGCAGCCACTTCCCCCTGCTGGAGCTCCCCGAGGAGATGGCCGCCCGCATCGGCCGGTTCATCGACGCCCGCGTGGATGTAGGCAACCCACTTGATAGGTTGGCTCCTTCGCCCTCTTGATTCCAACCCCCTCGCGCGGTTAGTTAGTTATCGATAGCTAACCAATCAGCGAGTGAAGTCATGGGGCGACCCCGACAGGTCCTGGACGAAGACATTCTGGAAGCGGCACGAGCCTGTTTCATCGAGCACGGAGCCTCGGTGAGTACGGAGACAATTGCCGCGCGTCTGGGGGTGTCGGGGCCGGCGTTGCTCAAGCGCTTCGGCAGCAAGCGGGAGCTGCTCAAGGCGGCGTTCGGGGTGACGACGACGCCGCCGTGGCTCGGGATGATGGAGCAGGGTCCGGACGAGCGAGATCTGCGGCTGCAGATGCGCGAGGTGGCCGGGGCCATTGACGCCTTCTTCCGGAAGATGGTGCCGGCCTTCGCGGTGTTGCGCGAGGCGGGCATCACCCCCGAGGACCTGCGGGGCAAGCACGGGGAGCTGCCCCCTCCGGCGCAAACCTACGAGACGGTGACGGGCTGGTTCCGCCGGGCCCAGGAGCAGGGCCGCCTGCGTGGGGGGGACCCTGGCGTCATGGGCGGCATGTTCCTGGCGGGTCTGCAGTACCGCCACTTCCTCGCCCACATCACCAACCAGGTGGTGCCTCCGGAAGAGGATGACCCCTGGGTGGAGCGCATGCTGGACGTCTTCTGGCAGGGCGTGGCGCCAGAGAAGAAAGGCGACGCGAAGCAGGGCTGAGCCGAAGGGCCGAGCCCCTCTCCATGCGTCAGCTCAGCCGGGACTCCCTGGCCTGCTGGAAGAAGTGAGGCTCGCCCGCTCGCGCACGCACCGCTCGAAGCCGATCCGGGACTCCTCGGGCGTCTCGAGCAGGTAGCGCTGCCGATGCTCCGGTGACAAGCAGCCCGTGGTCGCCTCGCGCAGCAGCGTCTGGAGCCGGCCCGTCCCCACGCTCCACAGGCAGAGGGTCCGCTCCGTGCTCAAGAGGATGCGCGAGCCCTCCGGGTCGAACTCCGCGGCGCCCACCTCGCACTCGTGGAACAGGCTGACAATCGGCTCGCCAGCGCCCTCTTCCGTGCACCACACCCGCGCCATCCCATCCTCGGACACGGCGAGCACCCGCTTCCCGTCCGCGCTGAAGGAGAAGCGCGCCCTTCCTCCGTAGGCGCGGAGCACGAGCGGCGCTCCCACGCCATCCGCTCGCCACACCCGCACCGTCCCATCATCGGATGCGGTGAGCACCCGCTTCCCGTCCGGACTGAAGGCCGCGCGCTCGACCCGTCCCTCATGGCCCGTGAGCACCACGGGCTCCCCGATGCCATCCGCCCGCCACACCCGCACCGTCCCCTCGCGCGAGCACGTCAGCACCCGCTGCCCGTCCGGACTGAAGGCCGCGCGCTCCACCTCTTCCTCCGGGCCGGCGATGAGCGCGGGCTCGCCCTCGCCATCCGCCCGCCACACCCGCGTCGTCCCGTCCTCCGCGACGGTGACCACCTGCTGCCCGTCCGGGCTGAACTCAGAGGAGCGCACCCCGCCCACATGGCCGGCAAGCACCACCGGCGGCCCGCCTCCATCCGCCCGCCACACCCGCGCCGTCCCGTCCCCCGACATGGAGAGCACCCGCTGCCCGTCCGGGCTGAACTCCGCGGACCACACCTCTTCCTCATGGCCCCGGAGCAACACGGGCTCTCCGGTGCCGTCCGAGCGCCACACCCGCACCGTGCCTTCCCTCGAGCGGATGAGCACCCGCTGCCCGTCTGGACTGAGCTCCGCGGGCCACAGCACCGCCAGGTAGCCCAGGAGCACCACGGGCGTCCCGGTGCCATCCGCCCGCCACACCCGCACCGTGCCTTCCCGTGAGGCGGTGACCACCCGCTGGCCGTCCGGGCTGAAGGCCCCGGAGCCCACCTCTCCCCCGCGGCCCGCGAGCACCACGGGCTTGCCCGCGCCGTCCGCCCGCCACACCCGCACCACCCCGTCTCCCGAGGCGGTGAGCACCCGCTGGCCGTCCGCGCTGAACTCGGCGGACCACACGCCGCCCACGTGGCCCGCGAGCACCACGGGCTTGCCCGTGCCGTCCGCCCGCCACACCCGCGCTGTCCCGTCCTCCGACGCGGTGAGCACCCGCTTCCCGTCCGCGCTGAACTCGGCGAACCACACGCCACCCTCGTGGCCCGCGAGCACCACGGGCTCCTCGGAGCCGTCCCGCTTCCACACCCGCGCCGTGCCGTCCCCCGACGCGGTCAGCACCCGCTTGCCGTCCGAGCTGAACGCCACGGACCACACACCGCCCGCGTGTCCCGCGAGCATGACGGGCGCTCCCTTGCCGTCCGCGCGCCACACCCGCGCCGTCCCGTCCTCCGACGCGGTGACCACCCGCCGCCCATCCGGGCTGAACGCCGCGGACGCGACCCCTCCCGCATGGCCTCGGAGCACCACGGGCTTGCCCGTGCCATCCGCCCGCCACACCCGCGCCGTCCCGTCCTCCGACGCGGTGAGCACCCGCTGCCCGTCTGGACTGAACTCGGCGGAGCGCACACCCCGCTCATGGCCTCGGAGCACCACGGGCCTGCTCCCCCCATCCGTGCTCCACACCCGCGCCGTCCCGTCCTCCGACGCGGTGACCACTCGCTTCCCATCCGGGCTGAACGTCGCGCTCCTCACGCCGCCCTCATGGCCGCGGAGCATGACGGGCTCCTCGGTGCCATCCACCTGCGCCACCCGCACCGTCCCGTCCTCCGACACGATGAGCACCCGCTGCCCGTCCGGACTGAACTCCGTGGGCCACACCCGCTCCTCGTGGCCCGCGAGCACGATGGGCTCGTCGGTGCCATCCGCCCGCCACATCCGCACCCGCCCCTCGCGCGACGTGGTGAGCACCCACTGCCCGTCCGCGCTGAACTCGGCGGACCACACGCCGCCCTCATGGCCCGCGAGCACCACGGGCGTCCCGGTACCATCCGCCCGCCACACCCGCGCCGTCCCGTCCTCCGAGCCAGAGAGCACCCACTGCCCGTCCGCGCTGAAGCCGGCGAGCTCCACCTTTCCCTCATGGCCCTGGAACACCACGGGCTCCCCACCGCCCCGCTGCAGCACCTCGAGCGCCGTCTGGTGCCACTCCGGCGTCCGCTCCGGCGCCGACACCTCGCGCAGCACGAGCGCCGCCATCGCCGGCTCCGTCTCCATCAGCCGCCGGGCCTGGAGCACGCGCGACACCTCCAGCGCGTGCCGCAACCGCTCCTCCTCCGCACGCCGGGCGCGCTCCTCCGCCTCGCGGGCCCATTCCTCCTCTTCGCGTCCCCGCGACTCCTGCCCCCACCGCCCCAGCCGCTCCCACCGGCGAATCAACGCCTCGTGGGCGATCCGCAGCCACGGCTCCCCCGGCTGCCCACCGGTGCCACCGTCCGCGTCCCGCACCACCAGCCGGCGCCGCACCAGCTTCTCCACCACCGCGTCGAACGCGGCGGCAAGCTCCTCCTGCTCCGGGCGCAACGCCTTCAACGCCTCGCCTCGGAGATCCACCAGGCGCACGAGCAGCTGGCGAGCCTGGTGCCGCTCGGCCTCGGGTAGCTCCGCGTAGAGCTGGTCTCCCGTGCGGGCCAGCGCGCCCCCTACCCCGCCGAGCTCCTCGTAGGCCGCCTGCGTCAGCACGCGCCCCACCCGCCGCTCCCACAAGCGATCCATCACATGCGAGAGCAACGGCAGCGAGCCCGGCTCCTGCTCCACATCCCGCCGCAACAGCTCCAGGAGGCCCGGCTCCAGCTCCAGGCCCACTGCCCGCGCGGGACCCTCGATGCTCCGCGCGAGCAGCTCGCCCCGGAGCGGGCCGACGAAGAGCCGGTGCTCTCCCGAGTACACCACCTCATCCAAGCGCGGGCCCTGAGCGTCCACGCGCACCTGCGCGCAGCGCTCGAGCGACTCCACCCGCAGCGTGCTCACCACCACCACGCCAGACGACTGGGCGTGCGCCAGCTTCCACAGCGCGCGCACGAAGGCCTCGCGCTCCTTCGGCGTGGACGCCTCGTTGAGGAGCTCCTCGAGCGCGTCCACCACCAGCAGCAGCCACCGCCCTGGCCGGGCCTCGCGCAGGAGCCGCGCCTCCTGGAGGACCTCCGCGACCGTGGCAGGCCGCGTCGGGGGAGCACCTTCGGGGCGATAGAGCCCGGCCAGCAGTGACCGCAGCCGTCCGAGGGAGCCGAACCGGCCCGGGCCCTGCGACGCGAGCGTCCGAAGCGTGCCCACCCCGCCCGAGCGCATCACCGCCACGTCCCACGGGTCGCGCACGTCCTCGCGCAACCTGGGTATCAGCCCCGCGAGCACCAGCGAGGACTTGCCGCTGCCCGAGGCGCCCGCCACCACCTGGAAGCGAGAGCCCCAGCCCACCCTCGCCGCGCGCACGCGCAGCACCAGCTCCCGCTCCAGCTCGCCGCGCCCGAAGAAGAAGCGCCGGTGCTCGGGCTCGAAGGGCAGCAGGCCGCGGTAGGGGCGTGGGGACAGGGGACGGATGCCAGGACCTGCCTCGGTCCGGGCGTAGAGCTGCAGCGAGGCCCACTCCATGAGCCCCGACTCCCGCAGACGCGCGCGCGCCGCGCTCAACGCGGACTCCAGGGAACCGGGTGCTTCCAGCGGCGCCTCGGGCGAGCTCGGGACACCCAGCAGCGTGCCGTAGAGTGTCTCGGTCAGCGCGAGGTAGCCCTCGGTGGACAGCCGCAGCCGCGAGGCCACCACGGCGGGAATCCCCACGCGGTGGAGCCCCTGCGCCACGCCACCCAGCTGGCTGCCTAGCCGCTCATGGCCGCCCTGACAGACGCACAGCACCACCATCCGCAGCGTGCCGGCATACGGCGCCAGCACCTCGCCCAGCCGATGGGCGTCAACGAAGCTCTTGGTGTGCCCCGGGCTGTCTCCTCCCTCCAGGAGGAGCCCATCCACATTCCCCCTCTGCCCGCCGTGGCAGAGCAGGTGCAGCACACTCACCGGCTCTCGAGCGGCCCGGGAGCGCTCCAACTCCCGAGACAGAGAGGCGAGCGACACATGGGCGAGCACGTCTCGCGTCTCGTCGAAGGGGTAGCCCCCCCTGCGGCAGACCTCGCGCAGCACCCGGAGGTGGGCCGGGGCGGGCACATCCCCCCCAGCCGAGGACCAGGTGAAGAGGATGCGACCTTCCGCGGAGGAAGTTTCCACCCGAGGCGGCTCACCCGCGCCGGTCCACTCGTAGTGAAGGGTGCAGCCCTTCTGCTGGCTGAAGTGCTGCCCCGAGTCGCGCAGGGTCAGCAGCTCCCACGGCAGCGCGTACAGCTCGGCGGCGGCCGAGCGGACGGTGAGGAGGACCTCCCGCTCCTGGCTCAGCGCCTCGTTCAGCTCCGCCTCGTCGCGGCCCCAGTCCAGCTCCTCGAGGAAGCGGCGCAGCTCATGGCCCAGACGCTGGATGAGGCCGAGGTCCAGGTCCTTGCGCTCGAGGCGGGACAGGTCATCGAGGAGCCCCTGGCTCCAGGGAAAGAGAGCGCTGCGGACAGACCCGTCCGCCCGCTTCCGCAGGTACTCCTGCTTCTGGAAGTGGAAGGCGAAGGGATCGGCCGTGCTGTCCTTGCGAGACAGCTCCAGCGTCAGCACGAGGGGCTGGTTCTGCACGGCGCCACCTTATCAGCCGGAAGCCCGGGGCAGGACCCGGCCCGTGCGAGAACGCGCAGAAGCCGGGGCCGATACCACCCGGGAGACGCAAGTCCCTCAGGCCGTTGGGGAATCAAGCGGGCGTCATGCCTTCACTGGGAGCGAGACCTCTTCCGACCCCGAGCGCTGGTGGACGGAGTGGGCTCGGAGGGATCCAGGGCCCAGGTACCGTTCTCCCAATTCTTCAATACGATCGAAGCTTCAAAGGGGACCAGCCCCTCGCCTTTCGCCGCTTCCTCCAATACCGCGCGGGCCTCTGCCGTCCGGTATCGGAGCAGGTACGCGGCTGCTGAGACCCGAACGTCCATGCGCGGGTGCGTCAACAGCATGGCGAGCGCTTCGCGCCCGGCATCGCCGTGAGCACGTAACGCATCGAATGCGGCAATGTAACGCTTGGCGTGCTTGTTCCCGGTCTTCGCATCGCCCCGCCAGATCGAGTCAGTCTGCGCGGCCACGTTCTGGGCGAACTCCTCGACCCATTCTTCGAGTGTTTTCACCGGCCGTCCTAATCGATATCCAAGCGCCAGGTACCCTCTTCCCAATACTTCAACGCCTGAGATGCTTCGAAGGGGATCATGCCTTCTCCCTTGGCTGCTTCCTCCAAGACAGGCTTGGCTTGCGCCGGCCGATCACTGAGCAGGAAGACCGCCGCGTTGACTCGAACATCCATACGCGGATGAGTCAAAAGCGCAGCGAGTGCATCCCGTCCCGCCTCACCGTGGTCGCGCAACTTCTTGAATGCGGCAATGTAACGCTTGGCATACTTGTTCCCGCCCTTGCGATCACCACGCCAGATCGCATCAGTCTGCGCGGCTACATTCTGAGCGAACTCCTCCGCGATACTCCCCAAATCCATCACCAGATACCCTTCCTGACATTCTCAATTGCCAGCAGACCAAACTCTCGCTGCGCCTCATACGACTGCGTAGCAAGCCACTGCCTTACCGTCAGTTTGGTAGACTTGGTAATAGCCACTCGAATCGAGGAGTAGAAAGAGCTCACCTTGCCGTGCAGCGCCTTATCCATCGCGACGACGTTCTCTGTGTTGTGCAGGGCCTCGCCCCCGAACCGCTTCACGTTGCCCGGGGTCTGCTCGACGATGTGGTGCCACTCCTTGCCCTGTCCCGCCGCGCCCATGGCCCGTCTGAAGCCGCTATACGAGCCCCATGCCCTATTCCCTGAGGGAAGGAGCTTGCCACTCCGAGCAGCCATGGCCACGACGTGAGGCGCCAGCACGACACGGATCGTCCCCTCGGGCACGGAGACGATGACGCGCTCGGCACCGGTTGCCGCCTCCACCATGCGCGAGGCCTGCCCGAAGCCCGGCAGCTTCGGCGCCCTGGACATGAGAGACCCAGTCCCGCCCACCGCCGCCGTCCCCACCATGACGAGGATTCGTACGCTGTTGGGACCCATGACCTGTCCGAACCGCTCGCCCACCTCGCGCAACTCCGCGAAGGAGGAGGCCCGGGGCGCATCCTCGTAGAGCCGCGCATAGGCCCGGAGCAGGTCGAGGAACTCCCACCCAAGGTAGCCCCACAGCAGCACGGTAAACGCAATGGCCGCGCCCTTCGAGATCGCCTCCGGCGCCAGCACGAGCGCCATATAGGTCGTGATGGCGAAGCTCACGGTCGCCAGCACTCGCGTCGGGTCGAGCATGGCCCGCACCTCCGCGTCCACTCCCTCCAAGGCAGGGCCCACTGCCAGGGCCAACGCGATGTCGCGCTTGTCGTCGTCTCCCAGTCCGGGCCCGTCCTCGAACAGCGTCAGACAATCGCCCGGACTGCCGCGCCGCTCGCAATATCGCCCATAGGACCGCACCAGGTCCGATAACCCCGCCTCGCCACCCAACGGCGCAGAAGCCAGCGCCAGCGGACGGCCGACGTACAGCGGGGCACGGCGAGCAGCCACCCGCAGCGGCACCTCGAGCACCAGCGACGAGAGGACGGCCGTGAACTCCGAGTCCCCTACTCGCACCGGCGCGAAGTCCGTGGGCAGCGAGGCCAGGACCGCGTCTCCCGTGTCCAGGGACTCTCGCGGCGGGGACGAACCCTCCGTCATCCGCCGTCCACCCGTATGAGCCCCCGTGGCGCACGCGGTCAGCAGCATCAGCGCCGCCAGGGCCAGCGCGCCCACGCGCGAGCACCACCGCTCACCCACGGGGCGCGAATCGACGACAGGGGTAGACACGCCGCACCTCTCCGAGCAAACCGCCGGGCGGGAGACCACGGCCCACCGATTACACGGAGCGGCCACCCCTCACGTCAACCCACGGGGCGTAATGCCAGAGCGCCGCGTCTCCTCTCAATCCCGATGGCCCAGGGCCCTGTCCAAATTGTACGCCGCGCTGATGAGCGACAGGTGCGTGAGCGCCTGCGGGAAGTTGCCCAACGCCTCGCCCGAGGGCCCCGTCTGCTCCGCGAACAGCCCCACGTGGTTCGCATAGCCCAGCATCCGCTCGAACGTCAGCCGCGCCTCGTCCAGCAGATCCGGCCGCGTCACCCTCGCCCGCGTCATCGCCTCCACCAGCCAGAAGGTGCACAGGTTGAACGTGCCCTCGCGCCCCAACACTCCGTCCGGCGTCGCCTCCACGTCGTAGCGGAACACCAGCCCGTCCGACGTGAGCCCGCCCTGTGCCGGTGGCTTGCGCAGCACATCCAGCGTCGACAGCATCCGCGGATCCACCGGTGACAGGAAGAACACCAACGGCATCAGCAGGTTCGCCGCATCCAGCGACATCGACTCGTACGACTGGATGAACGCGCCCCGCTTCGAGCACCAGCCCTCGCGCATGATCTCCTCGAAGATGGTGTCGCGCGTGTGGAGCCACCGCGCCCGGTCCGCCGGGAAGCTGCGCTTGTCCGCGAGCCGAACGGCCCGGTCCAACGCCACCCAGCACATCATCTTCGAGTACACGAAGTGCTGCTTGCCCGCGCGCACCTCCCAGATGCTCTCGTCGCGCTCTTGCCAGTGCTCGCACAGCCAGTTCATCAACCGCCGCAGGTGGCTCCAGAAGTCATACGAGATGGGCGCCCCGTACTTGTTGTACAGGTACACCGAGTCCATCAGCTCGCCGTAGATGTCGAGCTGCAACTGGTGCGCCGCCCCGTTGCCCACGCGCACGGGCCTCGAGTCCCCGTACCCCGCCAGGTGCAACAGCTCCTGCTCCTTCGGCACCTCGCCCCCATCCAACGCATACATGAGGGGCAGGGGCTGACCGTCGGGCAGCTCCGCGATGCGCTTCTCCAGCCAGCGCATGAACGCCCCCGCCTCCTCATGGAAGCCAATGCGCATCAGCGCGTACACCGTGAAGGCCGCGTCGCGAATCCACACGTAGCGGTAGTCCCAGTTGCGCATGCCTCCCGGGAACTCCGGCAGGCTGCACGTGGGCGCCGCCACGATGGCCCCCGAGGGCTCAAACGTCATCAGCTTCAACACCAGCGCCGAGCGCTGCACCGTCTCACGCCACCGCCCCGTGTAGCTGCACTTCGCCAGCCAGTGCCGCCAGTAGTCCACCGTGGAGCGGAACAACACCTCCGAGGCCTCGTGCCCCATCACCCGCTCGTGGCACGACTCCGGCGCACCCTCGCGCAGCGAGAACACCACCGACTGGCCCTCATGCAGCGAGAAGCGCGCGGTGACCCGCTGCCCATCCGTCTCCAGCTTCATCGACGTGGCCAGCGACAGGCTCAGCGTCTCCGACAGGAAGCTCGCCCCACCGCGGATGATCCGCACCGTGTGCGCGTCCCGCCCGTAGTTGAAGGCGGGCAGGCACTCCATGTGGAAGGCCATCTGCCCGCGCACCACGCGGATGCGGCGCACCACCTCGCGCGGGGCGTTCTTCTTGCCCACGGGCATGAAGTCCACCAGCTCGCCCACGCCGTCCCGGGAGTAGAAGCGCGTCACCAGCACGTTGGTTTCCGGCCAGTAGAACTGCTTGCGCACCACCCCATCCCGCTCCATGTCCGGGCTGATGCGGAAGTGGCCACCCTTCTCCCGGTCCAGCAGCGCCCCGAAGACGCTCGGGCTGTCGAAATGCGGGAAGCACAGCCAGTCCAGCGTGCCATCCGTCGCCACCAGGGCCACGGTCCGCATGTCCCCGATGACGCCGTGGTCCTCGATGGCTGGAGGCCGCGATGTCTTTTCCCCGTTCATACGCTCCCTCCCGCCTCGGGAGCCCCGGACTCGCTGATCCGGCGCCCCCAAGACGTTCAGGGTATGTATGAATTTGGAGAGTGGGCTTCGCCCGCCAGCCTGGCTACTCCACGGACGAACTGCGCAGCGCGCGCACCAGCGCCCGCGCCGGCGAGCCCCACTCCGCCTTCACCTTCAGCGGCAGGCACACCAGCTCGTGCATCCCCACCTTCACGTCGCTCAAATCCAACCCCTCAATGAGCCACACGCCCGTGTCGCGCAGCTTCTGGTGCACGCCCATCGCCTCGGCGTGGAAGCCCACGCGCGACACGTAGTCCACCCCCACACACGCCACCTGCCGCTCCACCAGCAGCCGCGCCGCCGCCTCTGACAGCATCACGAAGTCTTCCGCGTGCGGCCGCTTCCACCACTCGCGCAGCGAGTTGCGCGTGCGTAGCAGCAGCCGCTCCCCGGGCTTCGGCTCATATTCCGCCAGCGAGTCCGCCCGGATGCAGTCCACGTCATCCAGGTACAGCACCCGCGCCTTGCCCACCGTCGCGCTCAGCGGCAGCCGCTCCGTGTCCTCCAGGTCCAGCTCCAGGCTCGGCGGCGCCGTCACGTACGTCCCCATCCACGCCGTCCGCTTGAGCCAGTCAGCCTGCTCCGCCGCCGTCTCAGGGAGCCCCGCCCCCGGCTGCGTCCCTTCCGCTTGTGCCGATGGCTCCTCACCAAATGGCACCGAGATGTCCAGCCAGGCTCCCTCCATGTGTTCCTCCTTTTTTGGGACGCGGATGTCCTTGGGGTGGGTCGATACCCTCACCCTAACCCTCTCCCAGGGGGAGAGGGGATAGACACAGTGTCACCTGTTTCTCACTCTGGGGTGAAGACGATGACGTCTTTGATGTCGCTGCGTTTTTTCCCTGTGACCACCTCGGCGTAGTCCTCTGGCCGGTGCCTCGCGGTGAGCAGCCGCTCGACCTTTCCTGGCCACTTCGCCCGGAAGCGCCCGAGGTCCTCCAACGCCGACTCGAAGTCTACCGCCGCCGCATTCACTGTGCCGATCAGCACCTGGTTGTTCATCACCACCTGCTTCATCAGCACTCCCTCGTCCAGCGTCTCCTCCTCACTCTCTGGCACCCCGGTAAAGATGAACACGCCATTGGGTGCCAGCGCCGTGAGCAGCTCGAAGGCGGCGCTCGCCACACCCGCGGCCTCGTACACCACGTCCGCCTTGCCCCGCTGCTTCACCAGCGCGTCCACCGGGTTCTCCTTCGAGGACACGTACGGTGCGCCCAGCGACTCGGACAGCTCCGCCTTCGCGTTGGGTTTGGCCCCGCGCGAGTACACTGTCGTCTGGAAGCCCGCGCGCATGAGCGCCATGGCCCCCAGGAGGCCCACCGGCCCCGCGCCCAGCACCACCGCCTTGCCCGGCAGTTGTCGCTGCCACGGCATCCGCGTCTGGACATGCGCCACCTCGCGCAAGGCCTTCTCCGCGATGGTGAGGGGCTCCGTCAGCACCGCCACCCCACGCAGCTCGCGCGGCACCTTGTGCAGGTATTGCGAGTCCTCCACGAAGTACTCCGCCGCGAAGCCGTGCGCCCCTTGAATGCCCCGCTCCGTGTACTCGCCCGTCACGCAGAAGTCCGTGGCCCCCGTGCGGCACGGCAGACAGTCCGGGCTCGGGCACGGCCTGCGCACCCGCGGCACCACCAGGTCTCCCGGCGCGAGGTTCTTCACCTGCGCGCCCACCTCCACCACCTCGCCCAGGCACTCGTGCCCGACAATGAGGTAGTCCTCTCCCTTGGGCGGCTTGCCGTGCTTGAACTGCACCACCTCCTTGTCCGTGCCGCACACGCCCACCTCCAGCGTGCGCACCCGCACGTCCGTGGGCGAGCCCAACCGCGGCTCCGGCACGTCGATGACCTTCACCTCGCGGCCCTTCGGGAATACCGCCACCGCCTTCATGGAGCTGCCTCCTCTGTGCGCTCCTGTCGATAAGCCCTGGATTCACCGCGCGTGCACCCCCGGAGGTGGCCAGAGCCCCGGTGGTGGACACTCGCGCCGCCCGGATGCGCACCGGTCAACGAAGCCCCCGCGAGTTCGCGCGTGCCCCCCACGGCCTGTCCGGGCTATGACGGGCCCGTGAGCGACACCGCGCCCTCCGTCACCCCCTCGCGCTCCCTGTTCATCGGCGCCTTTGGCGTCCTGGGGCTCTCCATCCCGTTCTTCATCTTCGGGCTGGTCTTCCTCAACGTGAAGGCCCGCGTCGAGTTCGGGTGTCAGACCGGCGGGCCTTGTACCCTTTCCCGCATCGGCTGGCTCACTCGGGACGAGCCCCTCACCTTCACGCTGGAGGAGATGAAGGAGGCCCGCGTCGAGCGCGACCGCAGCTCCCGGGGCGAGCAGCAGAACATCTACCGCCCGGAGCTTCTCACCACGCGCGGCGAGTTCCCCCTGTCCTACCACTGGATGGCCGAGGAGCGTCAGGCCAGCAAGGTCGCCAACGCCGTCAACCGCTTCCTGCAGAACCCCATGACGCCCGGCTTCGCCATGTGGCACGACGACCGGCCGCGCGCCAGCCGGCTGGGCGCCCTGTTCACCGGGGCCGCCGTGCTGGTGCTGCTGCTCGGGCTGTGGCTCACCTGGCGCGCCGTGAAGCGGCGCCGCGAGGAGCGCGCACGCGAGACGGCTCCGGGGGTGTAGCGCCCGAGGCGGTGCGTGGGGAGGGCTTCACGTCCACCCACCGCTCGGCCCACTGCCCAATCTCGTCGACGACCTTCCCGAGGGCCTGACCTTTGTCGGTCAGCCGGTACTCGACCCGGACGGGCGGGCCTGGCTCGACGTGCCGCTCGACGACGCCCTCACTCTCGAGTTCCTTGAGCCGCTCCGACAGGATGCGCTCGCTGATGGCGCTCAGCTCGCCGCTGAGCACGGAGAAGCGACGAGGCCCCTCCATCAGCAGGCGCAGGATGAGGCCCGTCCAGCGCTTGCCCAGCAGGTCGACCGCCTTCAAGTACTTCGCACAGATTGGGCTGGAACTGCCGTTCTCCATCGCGCCTCCCACTCCCACTATAACCGCGAGCCGCCTACTTACTTTTCTAAAGTAACTTGCAAAGAGGAAGAGCGTTCATTACTCAGGGCGAGCACGGTCGCTCTCCATGACCGCGATTCACGCGAGGAAATCCATGGCGGTTCAGAATCCTGTTCTCGACAAGGCGGCATTGGATGCGTTGTTCCAGGAGGCGCGTACCCACAATGCATGGCTCGACAAGCCGGTGGAGGATGCCGTCCTTCGCCAGCTCTATGAGCTCGCGAAGATGGCGCCGACGGCGATGAACACGCAGCCCGTGCGCCTGGTCTTCGTGAAGAGCCGTGAGGGCAAGGAGCGGCTCAAGCCGGCCCTGTCGCCCGGCAACGTGGACAAGACGATGAACGCGCCAGTGACGGTCATCGTGGCCTGGGACACCGAGTTCTACGAGAAGATGCCCAAGCTCTTTCCGGCGCGGGACGCGAAGACGCAGCTGTTGGGGATGCCGGTCGAGGCGCGCAACAAGATGGCCCTCACGAACGGCACGCTGCAGGGCGGCTACCTCATCCTCGCGGCGCGGGCCTTGGGGCTCGACTGCGGGCCGATGGCGGGCTTCGACAACGCCAAGGTCGACGCCGCCTTCTTCCCGGACGGCAAGTGGAAATCCAACTTCCTGCTCAACGTCGGCTACGGCGACCCGGCCAAGCTGTTCCCCCGCAACCCGCGCCTGGACTTCGACGAGGCCTGTCGGTTCGAGTGAAGCGGCCCGGGGGTGACTTCTCTGGAGGGCGCGGGCTGCCTCATGTCGGAGGTAGGGTCTAGACTGCTTGCATGGATGGCCCATCGAGCAGTGCACCCTGGACTCCCCTTGAAGAGGCCCGCCCGGCTGCCCATGCTCCGGGGATGAGCGGTCCGAAGCGCAAGGCAACCTACGTGGACCTTGAGGCAGTGCCTCCACACCGGGTGGCCGAGCTGATCGCGGGCGAGCTGTACGTGAGCCCCCGGCCGGCCGTCCCGCATGCGGTGGCCACCTCGGAGCTCTTCGGCGAGCTGAGCGGCCCCTTTGGGAGGGGACAGGGTGGGCCTGGAGGCTGGCGCCTGCTGTTCGAGCCCGAAGTGCACCTGGGCGAGGACGTGCTGGTGCCGGACATCGCGGGCTGGCGGCGCGAGCGGATGCCCAAGACTCCACGCACGGCGGCTCTCACGCTCGCGCCTGACTGGGTGTGCGAGGAGCTCTCTCCCTCGACGCGAACGTTGGACAGGACGGCGAAGTTGCCGGTGTACGCCCGTGAGGGCGTACGCTTCGTGTGGCTGGTGGACCCAGACGCACGCATGCTGGAAGTGTTCCGGCTGGAGGGCACCCACTACCTGTTGCTGGCCACCCATGCCAGCCAGGCCCGGCTTCGCGCCGAGCCCTTCGAGGCGCTCGAGTGGGAGCTGGCCCTCCTGTGGGAGGAGTGAACCGGGAGCTACGGCTCCGGTGGGGGCGCCTCGGAACCTCCCAGGCCCTGCTGAGCCTCCTGCTCCTGCAGCAGCGCCGCCCACTGGGCACGCAGCGCGGCCTTCTGGAGCTCATCAAGCGCCTGCCATTCCTTCTGGAACTTCGGCCAGTGGTCTTGAATGTCCGCGAGCTGCTGGCGCTGCTCCGCGCCCAGCGAGGGATAGACCTGGGTGAGCTCCGCGGCCGCGTCCTTCTCGCAGTCCTTGGGCTTGGGCTGCCCGGCGACCTCACTCATGAAGAAGCAGACGAACTCGGCGTTGGCCTGAACGAGCGCCTTGGGAGGAACGTCTCCCTTCGCCTGGGCCATCACCGTGAGGGACGGGAACAGAAGCAACGTGCCGAGGAGCCGGACGGACAAGGACGGGGACTTCATCTCGCTTCCTCCCTACACGGTGCGGAATGCTCCGTGAGACACATGCATCTGCACGGTCACGAGGCTCGGTGAGGGTTGCAGGGCACTCGTGCCTTCGAGCGCTCCGGGCTTCCGCTCGTGCGGATGACACGCGCGAGTGCGCACCCTGGGCGAATTGTCCTGGGACAGCGGGTCGAGCTAGAAATAACCGCCCAACCCGTCGCTCCCCTGAAAGGGGATTTCCATGTCCAAGCTCGTTGCGCTCATCGCCGCGGTCGTCTCGGCGGCCGGCGTTCTCGTTCCAGTCGCCGCCTATGCCTATGGCATGGAGCAGGGACCCTGCACGGTCTCCGTGCAGTGCATCGGTGGCAGCACCATCGGATGTGGTGGACAGACCGTGTGCTACTGGAAGGTCGATTCCATCCGCAGCCGGGGCTTCGTGGAGTGTGATGACCAGGGTCCCGTCATCTGCGGCCTCATCGACTAACGGCCGCACGTCACTCGGGTTCTCCCGGGGCGTGGGCAAAGCGCCTCGGGCCTCCGTGGAAGTGCTCGTCCAGGAGGACCTCGGTGCGCTCCCTCAGCGCGCGTGTCTCGGGGGAGAGCCCGTCCTCGGACAGGTCGGCGAAGCGCGCGCGCTCCATCACCGGGGAGGGTCGCGCGTCCGTGTCGGGCGGAAGGCCCTCGTTGAGCGCCGATAGCAGGGCATGGGCCCGGTCCACCACCGCGAGCGCGTCCTCCAGGGACACCCTGCCCGCGGCCAGCTCCTTGAACAGGCGGCACCCGTAGGCACGGCACCCCTCGGGGCGCTCCGCGTAGAGCGTGCACCGGCGCTGGCTCAGGGCCGTGCAGCACTGCCGAAGCGCGGGCGCGCCGCCCACGAGCGCCTCCACGTCGAGCCCGTGACGCCGAGCGGAGGCGACCTCGTCGGAGCGGAGCGCGACGTGGGAGAAGAGGTTGCCGTCGCAGCACAAGCCGCAGCGCAGGCAGAGGGCGGAGAGGGACACGGCCCACGAGGTTACCTCAGGTGGGGCGACTCCACCCGGAGTGGACCCCTGCCGACACCGGGCGAGCTGACGCCCGGACAGATGGGTTGACTTGACGATGGCGGCCCTGGCGCCCACCCGTTAAGCAGGACACCTCTCCCAACCTTGAACCCACAGCATGCGAACCACCCACCGCCCCCTGACCACCGTCGCCCTGGCCTTGAGCCTCTTCATGGCGGCGCTGGAGATGACCGTCGTCTCCACCGCCATGCCCACGGTGGTCAGTGAGCTGGGCGGGCTGGAGAGCTACGCCTGGGTCTTCACCGCGTACATGCTGTCCTCCACCATTACCGTGCCCATCTACGGGAAGCTGGCGGACCTCTATGGACGCAAGCCCGTGCTCCTCTTCGGCATCGGCCTGTTCCTCGTCGGCTCCATCCTCAGTGGCCTGTCCACGTCGATGAACATGTTGATCGCCTTCCGCACGCTGCAAGGGCTGGGGGCGGGGGCGATGCAGCCCGTCGCGCTCACCATCGTGGGGGACATCTACACGCTGGAGCAGCGCGCGAAGGTGCAGGGTGTCTTCAGTGCGGTCTGGGGCATCGCGGGGCTGGTGGGCCCGCTCACCGGCGGCCTCATCGTGAAGTACCTCTCCTGGCACTGGATCTTCTTCATCAACGTCCCCGTGGGGCTGGGCGCCATGGGTCTGCTGGTGGCCTTCTTCCACGAGCAGGTGCAGCGCAAGCCCCAGAAGCTGGACTTCGCTGGAGCGGCGCTGCTCTCGGCGGGAGTGGTGGCGCTGCTCTTCGGTGTGCAGGGAATCGGCCGCAACCTGCTCGCGCTACCGGTGGGGGCCGTGCTGCTCACCGCGTTCGTGCTCGTGGAGCGCAAGGTGGCCGATCCCGTCATCCCCATGTCCATCTTCAAGATTCCCGCGATTGCCATCTCCTCGGCGGCGGGCGCGCTCTTCTCCGCGGCGATGTTCGGGGCCACCACCTACGTGCCGCTGTACGTGCAGGGCGTGCTGGGCGGCTCGCCCACGCTGGCGGGCGGAATGATTACGCCGATGATCGTCGGCTGGCCCGTGGCGAGCCTGTTCGCAGGGCGGCTGTTGCTCAAGACGGGCTACCGTCCGCTCATCGTCGGCGGGTTCGGGTTGACGGTGATTGGGACGGCGTTGATGGCGTTGCTGCTCAAGCCGCAATCGTCGCTGCTGATTCCGGAGCTGGCGATGGCGCTGTTTGGCATTGGCCTGGGCTTCTCATCCACGGCGCTGCTCATCGCGGTGCAGACGAGCGTGGGCTGGGAGCTGCGTGGGGTGGCCACCGCCAGCAACATGTTCTTCCGCACCATCGGAGGGGCGCTCGGGGTGGGGTTGATGGGCGGAGTGCTGGTGTCGCAGCTGCTCCATGATCCGCGAGTCCCCGTCGCCGCCGCCAACGAGCTGCTCGGCCCCGAGCACGGCCGCGGCCTGCCTCCGGACCTGCTGAGGACGCTGAGCGGAGCGCTCGGCCATGGCCTGACGATCAACTTCTGGATCATCTGCGCCGCCTCCGTGGCCGCCTTCGCCGCCGGGCTGTTCTTCCCCAAGATCAAACGCGGCGAGGGGATGACGATCTCCACCAGCGACGTGGCGGCGCCTCACTGAAGCGCTGGCGAGGGAACGAATCAGAAGGAGGAGACCCTCCGGGCCCGCTCTTCGGCAACTTGTCCGACTGTCGGACAGGTCGGAGAAAAGTGTGGCCGGAGGTCAGCGGGGACGAGGTCGTGACGTGCGAACGGGACATCTCCTCCTACTCCTGGTGGCGCTGGTGCTGCTGTTGGGCGGATGCGCCACGCGCCCTCCGCGCGGGAGTCTGCTGAGCGGCTTTGGCACGCACGCGGCGGCGGGAAGTGCGGGTGGATTCCTCTCCCGGCAGACGGACACGTTGCAGGGAGCACCGGAGGCGAGTGGCCAGGAGGTAGACGCGCGTCCCGGTCAGTCCTCCGGTCAGGAGGTGCTCGCTCCATTCCTGGCGTGCACCTCACCTGCGGAATTCATCGAGCTCCAGCACCAGGTAGACATGCCCTGGCTGGTGGAGGGACTGGATGATTGGTCCGCCGTCCGGCTCGGCGCCCTGGGGCCTCTGCGCTCAGAGGCGGGGGCCCGCATCCTCAACCGTAAGCGCGCTGCCTTCCTCGTCACCGCCACCCGGGAGTACGGCGCCGCACGCGCCGAGCTCTTCGCCCTCTTCCTCCTCCACTCGGCCTTCACCAACGACTTGCACGAAGTGCTCACGCTGTTGGCTCGGGATAAGCAACTCGGGGAGACAGTGGGGCGGATGGGCCATGTCCGCGAGGCCCTACGGCAACGGGGCCTGCACCTCTCGGACTACGTGGACCGCCCCGAGCGCCTCGGTGACGTGGCGCGAGGTCTGGCCAGCGCCGCCCATGAAGCCCTGTCCACCAGCGAGCTGCGCCGCGGGGCCCTCGCCATGAAGTACTCCGTGCAGCGAGGACACTTGCCTCCGCCCTACCAGGCCGCTCTCGACGAGGTGGAGCGGGCGGAAATGGCCGCGGCCTTCTCGCCGGATAGCGTGGCTCTGGGCAGCTTCGACGCACTCACGTTGGGCGTACCCCTGGGCTTCTACAACCTGGTGGCTGGCACCTGCCACGGGGTGTACTCGCTGTCCCAAGGCAAGTACGAGCACGCCACGCGCGAGCTGTCGGCTGCTGCGGTGCTGGTGTCCTTGTATGCCGGGGGCAAAGGCGTGCGTCGCCTCTCTGAGGCCAGGGTCACCACGAGTGCCCCGTGGCTCCGGGTGGGGCGGCTCCAGGTGCCGGAGCTGGGCTTCGAGGGACTGGCGCAGGTGACGGAGCGCTTGTGGGCGCGGCTGGGCGGAGACGGCCTCCGCGAGCTGGCCAGGTACCTCCAGGCAAACCGGGAGGCAGCTCTCCTCGTGTACGAGCGAGGAGAGGCCGGCGCCATGGCCCTCCACGAGGCCCGAGGCGATGTGGCCAGGGCCCAGGTGTGGTTGTCCGAAGCCAAGCGGCCCGAGCGCTCAGGCTCCGCTCCAACGAAAGCCAGTGCGGGGAAGAGCCTCGGCGGCATGGCGTCCCTCG
The DNA here is from genome assembly GCF_044360475.1 of Archangium minus. Taxonomy (NCBI): domain Bacteria; kingdom Pseudomonadati; phylum Myxococcota; class Myxococcia; order Myxococcales; family Archangiaceae; genus Archangium; species Archangium minus. The sequence goes on along the minus strand of NZ_CP043494.1, from coordinate 133,107 downwards.
TGGACGAGGCGGCGGGTCTCTCCCGGGAAGTGGTGGAAACAAAGCTCGCGCACGCGGAGCTCGACTCCGCGGGCCCGCGTCTGTCCGGGAATGTGGCCGTCCTGGAGAAGCAGCGCCCCTCCCTCAAGGCTCCACCAATGGAAGCCCAGGGCCACCCGCTCTGGAGCGAGTACGTGTCCTATTGGGAGACTCGCCTCGCGGAGCTGAAACAGGGCAAGCCGGTCAAGCCGCCCCTTGCGTGGGCAGGCTACGAGCCGATGCGCGGGCTGTTCGCCCGAGGGCTCGCCTTCGAGCGCACCATGGTGGCCCTGCTACGTGCCGACGCGGCCTTGCCGCGAGCGCAACGCCGCTTCCTCAAGGACTTCAACCAGCCTCACATCGAGACGTCCGTGGGCGTGACGAAGCCGGGCACTCCCGGCGTCCGCTTCGCCGATGTGCTCGTCATCGAGGAACAGCCGCTTCCCAGCCAACAGCCCCGCGTGGAGACGTTCAGCTTCAAGAGCCGCGATCTGTCCCTGCTGGGTGAAGAAGCGCTGGTGGCACGAATGAAGGCGGACGCGAGTGAAGCCTTGCGGTATTACGGCAAGACGTTGGACATTCGCAGGCGCGCTCTCGAACTCCGAGGTACTCAAGTGGAGGTTCATAGGGTCCGTCTCATCTATGAGGGCGGCGCACTCCAGCCCAGGAGCTCACGACTGCGGGAGAGAGCCGTACAAAGAGCTGAGGCTGAGATCAAGGGAGTCGAGGTGCTGTTCCAGTGAAGCGGCTGAATATTCGGGAGTTGAACGTGGGGGACAGCCTCCTACTGACCTTCGACGGCGCTTTCGACCCTCCCTCGGAAATCGCTCGTGAGTTGGAGCCTTTCCTCCAGGCGCTCGAGACGTATGCGGGCGAGTGGATGCCGGACGTCATCGAAGGTAAGCGGCGGCGCAAATACTCCCGCGCCGCCATCTGGAAGGCGCTGGAGGAGAAGCGCGACGAAAACAGCATGTCCATCGGGCTCTATCGAACGAAGTTGCCCGCGTTGGATATGTCGCTCAGGCTCTGGTTCCCGCCTCTGCCTCCCGAAGTTCACATCTGGCTCGAAGTTCAACCCCTCTCCTTCTTCACGGAGGCAGAGCGCTGCCACAAGTTCGTGGATATGGTCCGTGCCTGGGCCTCTCACTACCCAGTCCCCCATGCCATGGCACACAGCATGGCTGACGATGAATTGTCTGGCGCTCCGTACTTCGGCCGCGATGAACAAACCGCGCGCAGAGACGGCTTCGACAAGATTTACGAGCTGTCCTGGCTCAACGTCTTCGGTCCAAAGCTGGTGGAGACCGTCGGCCGCGAGCGGATGCTGTCCACGCCGGCCCACCGGGTGGAGGAGCTTCCCAACGGCTCCATCCTCCTGGTGACGTGGCCCACCGCCGCCGACTTCGCTTGTGACGAGGCTCGTGTCGCCCAGGCTCGCGCCCATGTCCACCTCCGCCCGGACCTCGACTTCGACACCGTGCTTCGCTCCCTGCGCGAGCGCAGCGCCACGCTCGCTCCCGTGGTACCCCGCTTCCACCCGGACGTGGCCCCACTCCTCTCTCGTGTCGTGGACCGCGTCTCCCTCGGCGAGCGTCAGCGCAGAATCTCTGAGCTCAACGCCTGGCAGCCGCCCGAGCCCGAAGAGTGGCTCCCCGCCGACTCCGCCCTTCCTCCGGACGTGGAGGACTCCGAGCGCGTCCGCGACTACTACGGCTACCTCGCAGAGCGTCTCGTGGCGCTCCTGCACTCAAAGGTCCCCTCCGTCTTCACGGAGTCCCCCGAGTCCCTCACCGACATCGACGCCCACCTCTGGTCGGAGAACTTCCCAGAAGTTTTCGAGCGCCAACACATCGACGAGCACGCCGTACCCGCTGTAGGCGCCTACCTGGGCGAAGTGCTCGTGCGCAACCTCGGCGGCCAATGGCTTCCACGCAAGAAGCTCGGCGAGGCCCAGGTCCTCGTCGGCCAGCGCGTCTGGTTTCCCATGGTCCGCGCCCACCGCTACCTGCGCTCCCGTCAGTCCCTCCTGGACTTCTCCCTCTCCCAGCTCTACCGCACGGCCGAGCGCCACCGCGGCTGACCCGCTCCCCTCACATGTCTCCCCGCGGCGTCGTCGCCTCGCACAAGTCCCTGACGGGTGTATTTCAAAGAGCATTTGCCGTGGCGAAGAAGAAGCGCACATTCCTCGACAGGAGGAGCCCCGCCACGAAGGACAGCGGTAGCTCGGTCCTCCTGGCCCTGGTGGCGCTGGTACTGCTGGGAGGATGTGCCACGCGCCCTCCGCGAGGGAGTCTGCTGAGCGGCTTTGGCACGCACGCGGCGGCGGGAAGTGCGGGTGGATTCCTCTCCCGGGAGACGGACGCAGTCCAGGGGGCACAGGAAACACGTGCCGGTCAGGAGGTGCTCGCCCGATTTTTAGCGTGCACCTCGCCTGCGGAATTCATCGAGCTCCAGCGCCAAGTGGACATGCCCTGGCTGGTGGAGGGGCTGGATGACTGGTCCGCCGTCCGGCTCGGTGCCCTGGGGCCGCTGCGCTCGGACACGGGAGCCGATGTCCTCAACCGCAAGCGCGCCGCCTTCCTCGTCACCGCCACCCGGGAGTACGGCGCCGCACGCGCCGAGCTCTTCGCCCTCTTCCTCCTCCACTCGGCCTTCACCAACGACTTGCATGAAGTGCTCACGCTGTTGGCTCGGGATAAGCAACTCGGGGAGACAGTGGGGCGGATGGGCCATGTCCGCGAGGCCCTACGGCAACGGGGCCTGAACCTCTCGGACTACGTGGACCGTCCCGAGCGCCTCGGTGACGTGGCCCGAGGCCTGGCCAGCGCCGCCAACGAAGCCCTGTCCACCAGCGAGCTACGTCGCGGGGCGCTGGCCATGAAGTACTCCGCGCAACGCGGGCAATTGCCCCCGCCCTACCAGGCCGCCCTCGACGAGGTGGAGCGGGCGGAGATGGCACAGGCCTTCTCGCCGGGAAACGTGGCGCTGGGCAGCTTCGACTCACTCACGTTGGGCGTACCACTGGGCTTCTACAACCTGGTGGCCGGCACCTGCCACGGGGTGTACTCGCTGTCGCTGGGCAAGTACGAGCAGGCTACACGCGAGCTGTCGGCTGCCGCGGTGCTGGTGTCCTTGTACGCCGGTGGCAAAGGCGTGCGTCGCCTCTCCGAGGCCAAGAGCACCACGAGTGCCCCGTGGCTCCGGGTGAGGCAGCTCCAGGTACCGGAGCTGGGATTCGAGGGACTGGCGCAGGTGGCGGAGCGCTTGTGGGCACGGCTGGGCGGAGACGGCTTCCGCGAGCTGGCCAGGTACATTCAAGCAAACCGGGAGGCAGCTCTCCTCGTGTACGAGCGAGGAGAGGCCGGCGCCATGGCCCTCCACCAGGCTCGGGGCGATGTGGCGAGGGCCCAGGTGTGGTTGTCCGAAGCCAAGCGGCCCGAGCGCTCAGGCTCCGCTCCGACGAAAGCCGGTACGGGGAAGAGTCTCGGCGGCATGGCGTCCCTGGTGGACGAGGCGGCGGGTCTCTCCCGGGAGGTGGTGGAAACAAAGCTCGCGCACGCGGAGTTCGACTCCGCGGGCCCGCGTCTGTCCGGGAATGTGGCCGTCCTGGAGAAGCAGCGCCCCTCCCTCAAGGCTCCACCAATGGAAGCCCAGGGTCACCCGCTCTGGAGCGAGTACGTGTCCTATTGGGAGACTCGCCTCGCGGAGCTGAAGCAGGGCAAGCCGGTCAAGCCTCCCCTTGCGTGGGCAGGTTACGAGCCAATGCGCGGGTTGTTCGCCCGGGGGCTCGCCTTCGAGCGCACCATGGTGGCCCTGCTGCGTGCCGACGCGGCCCTTCCGCGAGCACAACGCCGCTTCCTCAAGGACTTCAACCAGCCTCACATCGAGACGTCCGTGGGCGTGACGAAGCCGGGCACTCCCGGCGTCCGCTTCGCCGATGTGCTCGTCATCGAGAAGCAGTCTCCCTCGGGTCAGGTACCCCGCGTGGAGACATTCAGCTTCAAGAGCCGCAATCTCCGTCTGCTTGGAAGGGACTCCCTGACCGCTCAGATGAAAGCGGACGCGAGCGAAGCCGTGCGGTATTACGGCGAGACGCTGGACATCCGCCGGCCCTCCCTCGAACTTCGCGGCAGCAAAGTGCGGGTCCACAGGGTCCGCCTCATCTACGAGGGCGGCGAACTCAAGCCCTTGGACCCGGACCTGTTGACGAAAGCCGCGCGTGCAGCTGAGAACAAGGTCAAGGGAGTGGAGGTGCTGTTCCAATGAAGGTGGTGAAGCTTCACGACTCGAACGAAGAGGATCGCCTCAGGCTCTCCTTCGAAGGTGCCTTCAACCCGGGGGCTGCACTCGAACGTGAGTTGGAGCCCTTCCTCCAGGCACTCGAGACGTACGCGGGCGAGTGGATGCCAGACGTCATTGAGGGTAAGCGGCGGCGCAAATACTCCCGCGCCGCCATTTGGAAGGCACTGGAAGAGAGGCGTGACGAAAGCAGCATGTCCATCGGGCTGTATCGCACGGCATTGCCTGCTTTGGATTTCGCGATCGATCTCGGGTTCCCGCCTCTCCCTCCCGAGCTGTCCATCTGGATCGCTGTCCAACCCCTCACCTTCTTCACGGAGGTGGAGCGCTGCCACAAGTTCGTAGACATGGTCCGTACCTGGGCTTCCCACTACCCAGTCACCTACGCCAAAGCCAACAGCTTGGCTGACGATCAGTTAGCGGGCTCTCCCTACTTCGGCCGCGATGAACAAACCGCGCGCAGAGACGGCTTCGACAAAATCTACGAGCTGTCCTGGCTCAACGTCTTCGGTCCAAAGCTGGTGGAAACCGTCGGCCGCGAGCGGATGCTGTCCACTCCGGCCCACCGGGTGGAGGAACTTCCCAACGGCTCCATCCTCCTGGTGACGTGGCCCACAGCCGCGGACTTCGCCCGTGACGAGGCCCGTGTCACCCAGGCCCGCGCCCACGTCCACCTCCGCCCGGACCTCGACTTCGACACCGTGCTTCGCTCCCTGCGCCAGCGCAGCGCCGCGCTCACTCCCGTGGCACCCCGCTTCCATCCGGACGTGGCTCCGCTCCTCTCTCGTGTCGTGGACCGCGCAGCCCTCGGTGAGCGTCAGCGCAGAATCTCTGAGCTCAACGCCTGGCAGCCGCCCGAGCCCGAAGAGTGGCTCCCCTCCGACTCCGCCCTTCCTCCGGACGTGGAGAATCCAGAGCGCGTCCGCGACTACTACGGCTACCTCGCAGAGCGCCTCGTGGCACTCCTACACTCAAAAGTCCCCTCCGTCTTCACGGAGTCCCCCGAGTCCCTCACCGATATCGACGCCCACCTCTGGTCGGAGAACTTCCCAGAAGTTTTCGAGCGCCAACACATCGACGAGCACGCCGTACCCGCTGTAGGCGCCTACCTGGGCGAAGTGCTCGTGCGCAACCTCGGCGGCCAATGGCTTCCACGCAAGAAGCTCGGCGAGGCCCAGGTCCTCGTCGGCCAGCGCGTCTGGTTTCCCATGGTCCGCGCCCACCGCTACCTGCGCTCCCGTCAGTCCCTCCTGGACTTCTCCCTCTCCCAGCTCTACCGCACGGCCGAGCGCCACCGCGGCTGACCCGCTCCCCTCACATGTCTCCCCGCGGCGTCGTCGCCTCGCACAAGTCCCTGACGGGTGTATTTCAAAGAGCATTTGCCGTGGCGAAGAAGAAGCGCACATTCCTCGACAGGAGGAGCCCCGCCACGAAGGACAGCGGTAGCTCGGTCCTCCTGGCCCTGGTGGCGCTGGTACTGCTGGGAGGATGTGCCACGCGCCCTCCGCGAGGGAGTCTGCTGAGCGGCTTTGGCACGCACGCGGCGGCGGGAAGTGCGGGTGGATTCCTCTCCCGGGAGACGGACGCAGTCCAGGGGGCACAGGAAACACGTGCCGGTCAGGAGGTGCTCGCCCGATTTTTAGCGTGCACCTCGCCTGCGGAATTCATCGAGCTCCAGCGCCAAGTGGACATGCCCTGGCTGGTGGAGGGGCTGGATGACTGGTCCGCCGTCCGGCTCGGTGCCCTGGGGCCGCTGCGCTCAGAGGCGGGGGCCCGCATCCTCAACCGCAAGCGCGCTGCCTTCCTCGTCACCGCCACCCGGGAGTACGGCGCCGCACGCGCCGAGCTCTTCGCCCTGTTCCTCCTCCACTCGGCCTTCACCAACGACTTGCATGGCCGCGACCTCTCGCTGCTGGAAGAGAAGGCTCTGAAGGCCCAAATGGTCGCGGACGCGCGCGAAGCCCTGCGGTATTACGGCGAGACGCTGAACATCCGCCGACTCTCGCTGGAGCTACTCGACAAGCAGGTGACAGTCCACAGGGTCCGCCTCATCTACGAGGGCGGCGCACTCATTCCCATGAAACCAGAGGATTTGGGGGCAGCCATGCGAGCAGCCGAGAAAAGGGTCAAGGGAGTGGAGGTGCTGTTCCAATGAAGCGGTTGAAGATCCTGGACGTGGACAACTACCTCCATCTCACTTTCGAAGGTGCCTTCGACCAGCAGGTCGCACTCGAGCATGAGCTAGAGCCTTTATTCCAAGCACTCGAGGAGTATGCGGGCGAGTGGATGCCGGATGTCGTTGAAGGCAAGCGCCGACGCAAATACTCCCGCGCCGCCATCTGGAAGGCGCTGGAAGAGGAGCGCGACGAGAACAGCACATCCATCGTGCTCGGTCGCACCAGGTGGCCCGCGTTGTATATGCTGCTCAATCTCCATTTTCCGCCGCTTCCTCCCGAGCTGAGCATCTCAATCAAGGTGCAGCCCCTGTCTTTCTTCACGGAGGTGGAGCGCTGCCGCAAGTTCGTGGACATGGTCCGTACCTGGGCCTTCCACCATCCAATCACCCACGCTCAAGCCAACAGTCTGGCCGAGGTTCAGTTGTCGGGCGCGCCATGGTTCGGCCGCGACATGCGAACCTCGATTCGAGACGGCTTCGACAAGATTTACGAGCTGTCCTGGCTCAACGTCTTCGGTCCAAAGCTGGTGGAAACCGTCGGCCGCGAGCGGATGCTGTCCACTCCGGCCCACCGGGTGGAGGAGCTTCCCAACGGCTCCATCCTCCTGGTGACGTGGCCCACCGCCGCGGACTTCGCCCGTGACGAGGCCCGTGTCGCCCAGGCCCGTGCCCACGTCCACCTCCGCCCGGACCTCGACTTCGACACCGTGCTTCGCTCCCTGCGCGAGCGCAGCGCCGCGCTCACTCCCGTGGCGCCCCGCTTCCACCCGGATGTGGCTCCTCTCCTCTCTCGTGTCGTGGACCGCGTCGCCCTCGGCGAGCGTCAGCGCAAAATCGCTGAGCTCAACGCCTGGCAGCCGCCCGAGCCCGAAGAGTGGCTCCCCGCCGACTCCGCCCTTCCTCCGGACGTGGAGGACTCCGAGCGCGTCCGCGACTACTACGGCTACCTCGCAGAGCGCCTCGTGGCACTCCTGCACTCAAAAGTCCCCTCCGTCTTCACGGAAACCCCCGAGTCCCTCACCGACATCGACGCCCACTTCTGGTCGGAGAACTTCCCCGAGGCTTTCGAGCGCCAACACATCGACGAGCACGCTGTCCCCGCCGTGGGCGCCTACCTGGGCGAGGTGCTCGTGCGCAACCTCGGCGGCCAATGGCTCCCTCGCAAGAAGCTCGGCGAGGCCCAGGTCCTCGTCGGCCAGCGCGTCTGGTTTCCCATGGTCCGCGCCCACCGCTACCTGCGCTCCCGTCAGTCCCTTCTCGACTTCTCCCTCTCCCAGCTCTACCGCACGGCCGAGCGCCACCGCGGCTGACCCACCCGGCTCACATGTCTCCCCTCGGCGTCGTCGCCTCGCACAGGTGCTCGATGAAGTCCGGCAGGAGCTGCGTCGACAGAATCCAGATGCGCCCCTCGCCCAGGTCCACCAGCCGCGCCTGCTCCGTGTACCGCGTGTGCTCCGTCTCCACGTAGTGCACGAACACGTCCAGCCCCCGAGCGCGGTACCACTCCGCCGCTCCCGCCAGCAGCGCCAGCATCGCCTCCTGCCCCTCCGCTGACGCCTCGTCCCCCAGCGGGATGATCCGCAGCCCGTTCAGCACGTTGAACAGGTTGAGCCCCGCGTGCGCCGTCTCCATCACCCCCACCGCCAGCGCGCGCCCGTCCTTGCGCGCCACCAGCACATCCCGCTCCCGCGTAAGCTTCGCCTCGCTCCACTGGCGCTTGAGCTCCGCCAGGTCAAACCGCTCCGGCACCAGGTCCAACGCCTCCCGGTACGCCTCCGGCCGCGTCGCCTTCAGCCGCTCGAAGAGCTCCGTCCGCTCCGCCTCCGTCGGCGCGCTCAGGCTGAAGCCCTCGGGCATGCTCCACTCGCGCCGCGCGTCCGCCTCCATGAAGCGGAACGGCACCATGCACGCCTGGCCCGTGTGCTGGTACCACTCGGCGAAGTCGAACGCCGTGAACTTCACCCACCTCACGTTCGCCTCGCAGTACGCGAGGAACCACTTCACCTCCGGGTCAATCTGCGCCGGCTCGAAGCCCCGCAGGTAGACGTCCCGCAGCGCGTCCCGAGCCGTGCTGCGCAGCTTCTCGTTGCGCGGCTGCTGGCGCGCCAGCTGGTGTCCCAGCCAGCTCCCCGAGTACGGCTTGAGCCACGACAGGCTCGCCTCCACCGACTCGCCGCTCGGCATCGGCCGCACCACCCGGTAGCCCAGCCGCGGGTGGCCCTCCAGCCGCTCGTGCGCGTCACGGTACTCGGCCTGCATCCGCTCGAAGTCCGCCGGGCTCTTCCCCGACAGCCGGAAGTACCCCGAGCGCTCGAACAGCTCCCACGTGCCCTGGTTCCACGGCCCCTTCACCCGCGTGTTTGGATGGCTCTGCTCCTCCACCAGCCACCGCCAGCGCGCGCCCTCCTCCTCATTCAGCGGCTCCACCCGGAGGCCACAGCGCCGGCCCAGCGACGTGCCGATGATGTTGCGCACCTCCGCCCTCACCCGCACCGGCTCCTTCCCCGGCAGCCCCACCGTCACCTCCGGCAGCACCAGCCCGGGGTACATCAGGTCCTCTCCCGGCTGCGTGGCGAAGGACAGGCCCTCGTACGAGATGTCCATCAGCTCCCGCTCCACGCGCACCTGCGGCCAGAGCGGATGGGCGAAGTGCGCCGCGCACCCTCCCCACGCCGGCGCCCTGCGCAGCTTGCGGTGGCGGTAGCGCACCAGCTCGCGCGGCAGCGCCACGCTCCACAGTCCATCCTCGTACGAGGTGTGCTCCACCAGGAAGTGCAGCACCGAGCTGAAGCCGAACACCTCCAGCGCGAAGGGCCCCGAGGGCAGCACCCCGTTGGCCTCCCACGACACCCGCCCGTCATACTTGTCGTAGAGCGCCGCCGTCAGCTCCACGTCCCCCGAGGCCGAGCGCGCCATGCCCCGGCACCGCCGCGCCGTCAGCGCCTCGAAGATGCGGCCGATGCGATCCGGCCGCGTAATGCGCTCCTTCCAGATGGGGCTCGTGTGCGGCGTCTCCAGCTGGCCCTTGTCCCTCCAGCCCTCCAGCATGGAGACGATGTGCCGCGCCTGCTCCAACAGCGGCGCCACGAAGCGCAGGCTCAGCTCCGGCGGCGCCTCCGGCCCCGGCACGTGCACGTTCATCACCTCGGCCCGCAGCGACGTGCGCTGCGCTCCCAGGCCCAACACCACATTCGCCGTCTGCCCGGGCCGCAGCGCCGTGGGCTTGGACAGGCTCATCGTCAGATGCTCCGGCGAGAGCTGCACCAGCCTCCCCGCCGACGACAACTCCCCCTCCACCGCCGCCACTGCCAACAGCCCAGGACCCATGCGGTAACCCAGGAAGCGCTCTCGGGCTCGCGTACGCTCCGCCTTCTCCGTCGCCATGGGAACTCCGTTTGTCGTGGAGAGCCGAATTACGGGTCCAGTGAAAGTTTTCATTTCTAGCGTTGTGCCGGTCATCTGGATGGGATTCCGATTCCGCCAATGTGGACACACGTCTTGGGGCTTGCAGCGGCACCGGGGGGTGGGATCTATGGAAGCGTTGCGAACCAACCCAGTCCCCCGGACCCGATGAGGAGTGAACAGCCCTCCTGTCCACCCGGTAGAGATTGCGCACGATCCTTCGCGGACGCAGGGCGTGGCTTCCCACGCTCTCCCGGTGTTTTCTTTCACTTCTCAAGAAAAGGACAAAAGGAGCGGGGCCTGTCTGGCTTCACCTGCTTCCGCAGGCGCCACCTTCAGCACCAGACATGTAGGTAGAATCCGCTCGGGTTGCGCTCTCACTCGAAAATCACGGCGTCGGCTTTCGCGTCGGAGCGGACGGCCATATAAGCTCGGCTTTCTCGAATGGCTGGGTCGAAGCTCCCCTTCGCGCCGGATGATGTGCGCGGCAGGCAGATGGGCAACTACGAGGTGCTCTGTCGCCTGAGCACGGGCGGGATGGCGGAGATCCTGCTCGCGACCCGGCGCGGCCTGGCCGGCTTCCACAAGCCCGTGGTGCTCAAGAAGATCCTCCCGGACATCCAGGGCCAGGAGGAGTTCGTCCAGATGTTCCTGGACGAGGCCCGGGTGACGGCGGCCTTCAACCACCCGAACATCGCGCAGGTGTTCGACCTGGACGTGGCCAACGACGAGCTCTTCCTGGCCATGGAGTTCGTGCCGGGCGCCACGCTGCTCGAGGTGGCCCGCGCGTGCCATGCCGCCAACGAGCCCATGCCCATGGGGTTTGCCCTCGCCGCCGCGAGGGACACGGCGCTGGCGCTGCACTACGCGCACACCTTCACGGACGCGCTCGGCCAGCCCTCGCCCGTCATCCACCGCGACGTGGCCGAGAAGAACATCATGGTGACGTACGAGGGCGTCACCAAGCTGCTGGACTTCGGCATCGCGAAGAGTCTGGCCGGTGCCAGCCGCACGCAGGTGGGCATGGTGAAGGGCACCAGCGGGTACATGTCGCCGGAGCAGATTCTGGGCGAGCCGCTGGACGCGCGGAGCGATCTCTTCAGCCTGGGCGTGGTGCTGCACGAGTGCCTCACCGGCATGCGGCTCTTCCCGGGCAAGGCGCCCGCGGCGGTGTGCAACGCGGTGCTCAAGGGCCCCATCCCCGAGCCCTCGCGCGCCAACAAGGCGATTCCCCCAGAGCTGGACGCGCTCGTGCTCAAGGCGCTGGCGCGCAAGCGCGACGAACGCCACGCGAGCACGCTGGAGTTCGCCCGCGAGCTGGAGCGCGCCGTGGCCCCGCTCATCTGGCTGCCCGAGCAGAGTGGTGAGCTGCTGCGGCGCCTCTTCGCCGAGCGGCGCGAGCAGACGCGCCAGCTGCTGGCCAGCGGCCGGGCCTCCACGGGCGAGGTGAAGCTCGCGCAACCCTTCTCGGAGAAGGAAGCGCCAGCCCCCCCTCCTCCCGCGCCGCCCGTGCGGACCCCCGCCCCGCAGCGCCTGCCCATCATCTCCGCGCCCCTCTTCCCGGCACCCGGCCAGGCCGTGCTCTCCGAGCAGACGGACATCGTCTCCTACTCGCTGGTCACCAGGCCTCCGGCGCCGCTTCCCTCCCCGGCCTCGCCACCGCCGCCTCCCCCCGAGGACACCAACGTGCAGCGGCCGGCGCAGCTCACGGCTCGCGCCCGCCCAGCCCGTGTCGCAGCCGAGCCTCCCGCGGTGACCGCCCCACCCGTTCCGGATCCGCCCCGGGCCTCCCTCCGGACCGCGACGCCCGAACCGGTCGTCCCCCGCGCGCGCAGCCTGAGCCGCACCGACGCCCTGCCGCCCCCCGTGCCTCCGGAGACGGAGTCACAGGAGCCGGAGCTCAAGACCGCCGTCATCCGGCCGCAGCGCACCACGCCCACCGGCGAGCAGCCTGTCACCTCGGACAACACCGTCCCCCGGTACAACCCCACGCGTCCGGCACGCCGGGCGTCACTGGCGCACCTGGACGCCATCACGGAAGTGCCGGAAGCCCCCACCCGGCCCTCCATCCGCTCGCCGCTGCCCCGGCCTCGCCCGGTGGAGCCCGAGGACGACCCGCCGGAGTACCCCACCCAACCCTCCCTGACGCTCCCCTCCGAGGAGGAGGAGCCCACCACCGCGCCGAACCTCCAGCGTTCGCCCCTGCCACAGAAGAACGTTGACGCAGCCTCGCCCGCGCCCGCCCGTGGAAAGGGTGTGCGGGTGGCCATGCTGCTCCTCCTGCTCCTCCTGGGTGGCGCCGCGACCCTGGTCGTGCTGCGGCTGGACGGTGGCCTCCTGTCCTCGCGGCTCTTCCCGCCTCCCCCGGCGACTCGCGCCACCGAGGCCCTCGCGGAGAGCGCTCCCGCGGCTGCGGCCCCACAGACTCTACCCCCCGACACAGGGGACGCCCCGCCGCCCGCCGAGGCGCCGCAACCTCCTCCTGCCGAGTCCGCCCCGCCGGAGCCCACGGCCCTCGCGCCCACCACCCCCACCGCCGAAGCCCCTCCCCCCGCGCAGGAGCCTCCCCCCAACGTGGCCTCCGAGAGCGTGAAGGACGAGGAGCCCGCGCAGCCAGTGAAGCGCGGCAAGGCGTCGGCAGGCCCGCGCCGCAAGCGAAGTGCGACCCCCGTGGGCGTGGAGACCTCTCCCGAGCTGGTGACGAACTCCGACGAGGCAGACCGGGCGTGGCAGGCCCTGGAGCGGGAGCGCTCCGGGGCGGCCGGGACCTCCAGTGACAAGGGTTTCTTGACACTCGCCACGGACCAGTACGTCACCGTCTACCGGGGCAGCGAGCGGCTGGGCGACACTCCGCTCTTCCGGGTTCCCCTTCCCCCGGGCAAGCACACCCTGCGGCTCGTCGCGGACGGTAAGTCCTTGAAAGTCCTGGTGGAAATCAAGACGGGCCAGGTCACCTCCATCCGCGGACCCCTCTCCAAGCTCTCCGGGGAGTGAGCAGCCAAGAGAGCCCTGAAGTTCGTCACGAACCCCCGGAGCGCGTTCAGGTGAACAGCTCCTGCGGCTGATAGGTGCACGACGCGGGGCGTATCGGGTACGAAGGGGGGGCGGAACGAGGTACCGGGGTGGGGGCATGGAGCCGGGGGGGTTCCGCGCCCTCACCCTTCTCGTTTTCCAGCCGTCAGCTCAGCCGGAAGATGCTCTTGAGCCGATCGAGGATGTGGTGCTCCTCCGAGACAGGCAGCGTCTCGCCGGAAGCCGTCATCGCCGCGTTCAACTGCGTGCGCCGGTGCGCCAGCATCCCCGACAGCTTGGGCGCCAGCTCCGGGTGCTCGTCGAAGAGCCGCGCGAACACGGGCCTGTCCAGCTCCAGCAACACCACATCCGTGAGCGCCACCACCGTCGCCGTGCGCGGCTCGCCCGTCAGCAGCGACATCTCCCCGAAGTAGTTGCCCCGCGACAGCCGAGACACCTCCACCCCACCCGCGCGCACGGACAGCTCTCCACGGCCCACGAGGTAGAAGGTGTTGCCCATCTCCCCCTGCTCGATGACGTGCTCACCCTTCCCGAAGCGCTTGGGCACCATCTCCCGCCGCAACCGCGCGCGCTCCTCCTCCTTGAGCACCTTGAAGAGGTCCACCCGCCGCAACATCTCGGCCACGGCCTCCTCGGGGAACTCGGGGGCGGGCGGGCCGCCCGACTGCGCCCGGCCCTTCGGGAAGGGCACCTCGATGCCCTCGCGCCGGAAGCTGTACCAGAGCCGGGTGTACACCTCCTCCTTCACCCAGTCCGCATGCCCGAACTCCTCCACGTAGTAGCGCACCTGGTAGAGGATGCCCGGCTCCTCATAGGCCCACGTGCGGCAGACGGGCGCGGGCTGGCGCAGCATCAGCGGCACGTTCTCCAGCGCCTCCAGCACCACCGCCTTCACCTCGTTGGGTGCCCGCTCGTGCGAGGCATGGAAGTGGATGTCCACGGCCACGGGCATCCCGCCGCGTGAGTAGTTCCTCACCGCCTCCTTGGAGCAGATGTTGTTGGGCAGGGTGACGATCTCCTTGCGAGACGTCTCGATGCGCGTGGCGCGCCAGGCGATCTGCACCACACGCCCGGTGATGTCCCGGATGGTGACCCAGTCCCCCACCTGGTAGGGGCGCTCGAGCTGCAGGGACAGGCCGGCGAAGAGGTTGCCCAGCGTGTCCTGCATCGCGAGACCGAGCACCACCGAGACGATGGCGGAGGTGGCCACCAGGCTCGTCAGGTCCACGTCGAGCTGCGTCTTGAGGATGGGGATGACGCAGAGGGCATAGAGCGAGAAGTCGAGGACGTCGCGCAGAATCTTGGGGATGGGCACGCGCGAGCGCAGGCGCACCAGGAGCAGCGCGAAGGACACCGTCACTCGAATGGCGCCGAAGGCGAGGGCGAGCATCCACACCACGCGCAGCACCTGCCGCGCCTGGGGGTACAGGAGCGCGCCGAACTCCCCGTCCACCGCGCGCAGCACGAGGAACGTCACCAGGAGGCCGACGGCCCCACCCAGGTCCTTGCGCAACTGCGCGTCCGAGCTCAACGCCCGGATGACGAAGACGAGCAACGTGAGGACTGCACCCACGACCAGAGAGAGGTGACTTGGCGGGATGGAGAGCACGCCGCGAGCGTGCTCTCCGTGCCCAGGAGGGTCAAGGCACCGGGAGTCTCTCTCATTCCCCGAGTCTTCTGATGGGCAGTGCCCACGGCTCGCGGCCTGTAGGCGAGTTGTCGACGGTGAAGTAGACGTGCTCTCGCGTGGCGATAAAGCGAGAGGGATTGCCACCTACCCGGCCTGGCACCAGTTCCTGGAGCAGTCGAGTCCCCGCCGGCGTGCCGTCACTCACCCACAGCTCGCGGCCCCGGAGGCCATCGTCCGCGGAGAACAGCAGCCGGCCGGCCACCGGGAACAGGTTGAGGGGATTGCTCGAGCTCGGACCCGGCGAGATATCCGCGACCAGGACGGTCCCCGCCTCCGTGCCATCACTCACCCACAGCTCGCGCCCGAAGGTGCCATCATCCTCGGCACCGAAGAAGAGCCGATCTCCGACAACCACCAGGGGATCCGGCAAGGAGCTGTCCGGTCCCGGGCGGATGTCCCGCACCCTCACGGTCCCTTCGGCCGTGCCGTCACTCCGCCACAGCTCGGAGCCGTACTCGGGCTCATACCCGATGAAGAAGACCGTGCTGCCCAGCACCGTGAGCTGCCTGGGCGAGCCGCTCATGGAGCCGATGGAGATGGCCCGGACCAGGACAGTGCCTTCCGACGTCAGATCACTTCGCCACAGCTCGGTGCCCTCGAACGTGAAGACGCGCAAGAAGAGCAGCTCGGGCGTGGCGGCCAGCTCTTCGATGAACAGGCTGTCCGGTCCGGGGAGGAGCTCCACCGCGAGCTGCGTGCCTGGCTCCGTCCCGTCCGAGCGCCACAGCTCGCGACCATGAGCCTCGTCGGTGGCGACGAAGACGAGCTGCCCGTTCCACGCGGTGAAGTAGGTCGGCGACGAGCCCTCGGGGCCTGGCCAGATGTCCCTCACCAACCACGTGCCCTCGGGTGTCCCATCGCTCCGCCACAGCTCCTGGCCGTGCACACCATCGTCCGCGGAGAAGTACAGCACCCCATTCAGGACGATCCATTCGATGGCACCGCTGCTCCCGGCTCCAGGGAAGATGTCCTTCACGAGCCGTGTGCTCCCGGGCGTCCCGCTGCTCCGCCACAGCTCTTCGCCGTGCACGCCATCGTCCGCGAAGAAGAGCAGCACGCCTCCACCGAGATCGACCATCTTCGAGGGGAACGAGCCCTCGGGCCCGGGGCGGATGTCCTCGACGAGCCGCGCGCCTCCGAGAGAACCATCCAACCTCCAGAGCTCGGTGCCGAAGCTTGGATCAAACGCGTCGACGAAGAGCAGCCCGCCCACGCTCGCCTGCCAGAAGATGCCCGAGTCCCCCCCACCCGGGACGATGTCCTGCACCAGGTACGCGGGCCCGAAGTCGCCCGGCTCCTCCCCCACCTGGGCCTCGGGCCCGACACGCACGGTAGCGGCCGTGCCCGCCGTCAGGGCCCACAACTCCGTGCCGCGCCTCGGCTCCGTCGCCGCGAAGAACACCCGCGCACCGGACTGCGTAAACCCATGGGGCGCGCTGGAGAAGGGACCGGTCACCAGGTCCGCGATCCGCCTCGTTCCCTCGAGCGTGCCGTCACTCGTCCACGGCTCGTGCCCTGAAGCCCATGCCTCGCGAGCGGTGAAGAAGAGCCGGCCGGCCTGCGCCGTCAGGTACGCGATGCTGGAGCCTTGCACCCCAGGCCTCACGTCCCGGAGGAGGAAGGTGCCGCCCGCGGTTCCGTCACTGCGCCACAACTCATCCCCCACGGCCGGCGTGTACGCGGAGAAGTACAGGATGCCATCCAGCCCCGTGAGCTCGCGAAGGTACGGACTGTCAGGCCCCGGGACGATGTCCTCCACCAGGCCTGTTCCCTCGCGTGTGCCGTCGCTCGTCCACAGCTCGCTGCCGTGCACACCCTCATTGGCGACAAAGAAGAGCCGGCTCCCCGTGGCGATGAGATCAGAGAACAGCCGAGCGGGCACTTCCGCGACAAGCACCGTCCCTTCGGGCGTGCCATCGCTCCTCCAGACCCAGAAGGGCGCGCGAGGGAAGCCGTCCACATCCTCCTCATACAGAACGAAGTAGAGCAGGCCCTCCGCGGCCACGGGGCCGATCGGGAACACGATGCCGGGCTCGTCCGTGAAGTCACGCAGCAGGACGGTGCCCTCCGCCGTGCCGTCACTGCGGTAGAGCGCCCGGTCCACGAAGAAGTAGAGCTGGCCCTCCCACACCGTCAGCGTTTGCGGAGAGGAAAACAACCAGTCGACGATGGGCCGGGTACTGTCGGGCGTGCCCTCCGTCCGCCACAGCATGCCGCCCATCTCGAAGGAGAACGCGGAGAAGTAGAGGACACCGTCCAGCGCGGCCACCGCACCGATGTACGTGCTCTCTGGCCCAGGGGAGAGGTCCTCCACGAGCTGCGTGCCCTCGGGTGTCCCGTCGCTCGTCCACAGCTCGTGACCGTGGATGCCATCATCCGCGGAGAAGAAGACACGCGGCCCCGCCCCCGTGAGACGGAAGATCCCCGAGTCGTCCGGCCCGGGACGGATGTCCTCCACCAGGCGCGTCCCAGCGGACGTCCCGTCGCTCGCCCACAGCTCGGTGCCATGCTCGGCGTCCGTGGCGACGAAGAAGAGCGTTCCCGCCGCGTCCGTCAGCTGGCTCGGACCGGAGCTGAGCTGACCCGGGACGATGTCTTCGACTCGATACGGCTCGCCGAGCCGGTGAGAGGCCGGAGCCGTCACCAGCCGCAACTCGACGGCTTCCAGCCCGTCCTCGAGTGACTCCGCGGAGGAGCGAGGGGACTCACCGCAAGCCAGGCTCATGGTGAGGGCCAGCGGGAACAACCGAAGGAGTGCGGTAGACAAGCGCATACAAAGCTAAAGGTGGATGCGCGCCCCCGCGTGCCTAGAGGACCTCCAATCGGTTGTGCGTGTCGGCTACACCACGCAGTGACTACAGCCGGCGACCAAAGGGCTGGCCATCCAACAACAAATAAACCTGGCCGTCCGGGGCGCTCTGGAAGCTCACGTTCACACCCTCGTTGATGCCGAGGTGATGCCGGATGACGAAATCATTGTCACCGTAGGGCTCGAGCTCCAGGACCTGGGCGGGCGTCGTATAGGTCCAGTCCGCCAGCAGCTTGCCTGACGACACATAGAGCCGCATCACGCCATAGATGGGGAGGAGGTAGTTGCCCACGTACTTCTCCCACACGGAGGTGTCCGGCACGAAGGTGCTGGGAGGCCGGTAGACCAGGGGAGGAGCCGGAGGAGGCTCAGCGCCCAACATCAGCGCGGCAACGCCCTTGGCCAACTCCTGAACATGGAGCCGCTGCCAACCACGCTGCCGTCGTGGTAGACGGCCTGCCGTCCGAACATCGACCCCAGCTCCCAACCATACCCATACGCTCCGGTGGCGGAGGTGGCCGCCGCGGGCTGCCACATCTCGCGGAGGGACTCCGGGGTGATGACGCGGCTGTGGAGACCTTGACCCTTCGCGAGCAGCGCGGCCAGGTAGGAGCTCACGTCACGGGCCGAGGAATAGGTCGAGGACCCAGCCGGGTGCTGCTCACGTGCGAGCAGCATGGGCGCGGGGCGCGTCTCCCCCCGTGTCCACACGTAGCCTTGAGCCAGAGGGGCGGTCGTGCCCTCCGGAGGGCCAAAGGTGGTGTGCTTCATCATCAGGGGATGGATGACATGGCTCGCCAGGTACAGCTCATAAGACATACCGGACACCCTCTGGACGATGAGCCCCAACACAGCGTAGCCCGTGTTGGAGTACATCCAGCCCTGGCCCGGTGGGAAGGCGAGGCTCAACTGCGAGAACGAGCGCACCCGGCGCTCCAGCGCACCGGCATCCGTGGTGCCCTCGAGGAGAGACTTCGCTGGCATTCCCGAGGTATGTGCCAGGAGTTGCTTCACGAGGATGCTGCTGCCCTTCCCATCCGCGGTCTGGAACCAGGGGATGTAGCGCGTCACCGGCGCCTCCAGGTCCACCTGCCCCTGCTCCACCAATTGCATGAGGGCCAGCGCCGTCATGGACTTGGTGGTCGAGCCGATCGACACAAGGGAGCACGAGGTCATCGACTCGCCCGTCGCCAGGTTGCTGCTCCCATAACCCCGGACGTACACGGGCTTGCCTTCACGCAGGACCACCAGCGAGAGCCCGGGGATGTGGCCATGCTGCATGCGCTCTCCGACGAACTTGTCGATGCGCTCCTTCAGCTGCGCGGACAGGGAGCCCTCCGTCTCCAGACAGCAGCTGGAGCACGACTCCAACGAGGGCTCGGCGTGGGCGGTACTCCAACTGGCACCCAGGGAGAGCGCGGCGGCGAGGACGAATCTCTTCATCATCAAGGTGAGCTGCTCCAATGACCTGGGACGGTCCGGCCAACCGCCCCTGCTTCAACTGACTTGGTCTCCAGAGCACCTGGAATTGATCAAAGATTTTTATCGATTTGCTGGGTCACCCGCTCGGCAATGCGACTGTTCCATACATTGAGGGAATCGGTGAGAATTGCGCTTCCGTCGACCTGTCCGGCAAGCTTCCATTCGTCGATGGATTCGTCGTTGCGCAGAAGCGTGCCGTTGCCCGTCGGGACCAGCTCCCACACATGAACGGCGCCATCCGTGCCATTCCAGACCAACCGGCGCTCGGCTTCCACGACAACGAGACGAGACTCCACCACCTGGCCCTGAGGTTCCCAAAAGATCACCGAACCGGGTGCGAGGGGCCCTTCGAGCCGCGCCGAAGCAAATTCGGGCATCCACTCGGTCCAGCGGTCGATATCGGTCAACACCGACCAAACAGCCTTCGGCGGTGCGTCGATGAGCAGTTCGGTGCGCGCGATGGTTGCTGCGTTCGGATTGATTTCCGTTCGGATGCTGGGCACGTCCTGGTCTTGGTCCTGGTCCTGGCATCGGACATGAGAAATCGCGAGGATGGCGAGAAGTAGGATCTTGGCAAGGCCAGCTATTCTGTTCATCGATATCTCCGTTGTACCGCGGGTTGAAGATCGGAAGTCCTGGGCGAGACGGTCAGGCCACGGAAAGTGCGTTGACGGCGCTCTCCGGCAGGCAGCCGAGATGGACCAGGGTGGTCCGCACGGCGGCGTCGAGGCCCGTGCGCGGCTCGGGTCCGATCAGCTCGGTAAGGCGGCGATTGTCCAGTCGGACCGGATAGCGCCAATACGGGGCGATCTCGGCCGCTTCGCGCGGGAAGCCACGGAACGGCGAAAGCAGCGCCATCAGCCACCACGGGAAGTGCCGCGTGGCAACCTTTCGTCCGACGACACGGGAGATGGCCTCGACGAGGCCGGTGCCACTCTGGTCGTAATACCCTTCGAATTGCACCCGCTCGAAGGGTTGAAGCTTTTCGCTTTCATCGAGCAGACGCGCCGCGGTCTCTGCCAGGTCCGGGAGATAGGCCCAGCTATGGCCACCATCGCGGGTAAGCTCGGTGATCCGGTGCACCGGCTTTCCAGGCGTCACCATGGCCTGGGCGAACCAACTCGCGCGTGTGCCGGGACCAAAGAAGTCGCCAGCCCGCAGGATCAGCGAGGGGACCTCAGGGGCGGCCTGTTCCAGCCGGCGTTCCAGCTCCACACGGATGGCTCCCTTGCGGCTGCACGGCTGCTGCGGCGTGCTTGCATCGATCACCGGCGTCCGGGCAGGATCGAAATTGTAGATCGTACCCGGCAGGAGAATGCGCGCGCCACCAGCCACCTGGGCGGCGGCAATCGTGTTGTCGATCATCGGCAGCACGAGCTTGTCCCAGTTGGCATAGTTCGGCGGGTTGACCGCATGGACGATCACCGAAACGCCACGGGCATGCTCGACCACGTCCGCGCGGCGCATCGCATCGCCCTTCACCCACTCGATCTGTTGGTTCTGCTTGTGAGCCGCCGCGGCGTCGCGGGCCATGCCGCGAACCTTCCAGCCATGGCGGAGTAGCGCGCCGGCAATGGCTCCGCCTATTCCGCCAGTTGCGCCAAGGACAAGGGCTGTTTTGTTGGTTTCCATGATCGTGCTCCATCTCGTTTGCATTGCGATGAGACGAAGATGGACCACGACGGGCTGAAACGGAATTGCACCCAACCTACAGCAGCTGTAAGGTTTTTTATGAGCACGACGATCTCGTGGGACGATCAGCGCATCTTTCTCGCCGTGTTGGAGACCGGTAGCCTGTCCGGTGCGGCACGCAGTCTCGGCCTTTCGCACCCGACAGTGCGGGCGCGGATCGAGGCTTTGGAGCACGGTCTGGGCACAGTCCTGTTCACCCGCTCGGTCAATGGGCTGACCCCGACGGAAACAGCTGAGGCGCTGCGGGACGCTGCCCGCACAATGGCCATGGCGTCCGACCTCTTCGTGCGCCAGGCATCGGCGCCTCACGGCACGATCGCCGGAACCGTTCGCATCAGCGTGCCCGATATCATGGGGGTCGAAGTGATCCCCGCCATGTTGCAGACGCTGCGCGAGAAACATCCGGCGCTGCGGATCGAACTATCGCTCAGCAACGCCCAAGCGGATCTCCTGGCGCATGAAGCCGATCTGGCGGTGAGAACGGTGGCTCCCAAGCAGAACGCGCTCGTGGCCCGGAAGGTCGCGGCGATTCCACTCGGCCTTTTCGCCTCGCCCGATTACGTCGCCCGGCGCGGCGTGCCGGAAAACGTCGATGACCTTGAGCACCACGATCTGATCGGGTCGGACCGCAATCAAGTTGATCTGGCCCTCGCTGCAAGCCTCGGTCCCCAATTCGAGCCGAACCGGTACGTTCTGCGCACCGATAGTCACCCGGCGCAGGTGGCGGCGGCGCGTGCCGGCGTTGGGATCGCAGTCTGCCATGTGCCACTGGGCAATGCCGATCCGCGCCTGATCCGAGTGCTGCCTGATTTTGTCATCCACGTGCTGGAAACCTGGATCGTGACGCATGAGAACCTGTCGCGGGTGCCACGCGTGAGAGCGGTATTCGATCACCTCGCTGCTGCCTTCAATCGGATGAGGAACCGCAACTAAGAGACTCTCTCAGTAGGAAGTGGAACCAGGTGACGTCTGGTTGCTCACTTCTTACAGGACAGCTCGTACCCGGTGCTCCAGTTCCTGCCATCCAGCGAGTACTGGCCGAACATGTTCACCTCGCCTGGCGAGACGATGGTCTCGGTGTCCCTGATCTCCATCTTGCCCATGGGGCCGCTCGACTCACCGGTCCAGATGATACCGTCCGTGGACCCAGACACGGCGTGACCGCCCAGGTTGTCAACGATGACGTTCACCCACTTGCTCGATGATGGGTCGAACGTGCGGTACGAGTTGAAGTTGTACTTGTACTTGCCGGACGACACCACGAACTCGGTTTGCAGCCATGCCTTGTCGAGGCCGAGGCTGACGTTGAGGGTAACCGTGCTTGGGCTAGCCGCTCCATCGGCCCCGTAGATCGATCCGCTACAACGCCACGTCCCTGCCAGGGCCTTGGCGGCGTCAGCCAGCGCGGACGCCGCAGTGATGGCGGGCTCGGCCTTGGGTGTCGTGGCTTTCGCGGCGGTGGTGGGCGCCTTCAGAAACTTGCCTCCGCATCCGAAAAACACAGGTGAGCAGGCGATGGCGGCGAGCAAGAAGGCGGACGGACGGATGAACATGCTTGACTCCGGGGGGGATGGTTATGCAACAAGGTTGCATCTACTACCGTCTCTCGCCCTGCGGGAAGGGCGCCGCTTGCGCCCGGGTCGGCGGATCTTTCGGTCCTCTTGGGCGGAACGAACGCGAGGCCCCTCCGCCAGAAGGCCACGAGGGTGCTCACCATCCACACACCGACCAGCGCGAGCCCCTGCCCGTCCGAAGGCCGCCCAGGGCCGCTGACGGCGCATCCGCCCGGGTCCTGCTCAACGCCCTCCGCCAGGCCGGAGTTCTCTTCCAGCCAACGGTGGTAGGCGGGGATGAGCGTGTAGATGCCCCCGTCTCCGCAATCGGCGCCGCTGGGTGAATGGAGCGCGCGGGCACTGATGCCGAGCAGATGCGGCACTCCGTCGACCATCAGGAGCGCGGGTCCACCCGAGTCACCGGAGCAGCTGTCTGGTGAACCGGGAGCACCCGCCGAGAACTCCGTCGCATTCCGCTGCTGGAAGGGTGTCTCAGCGAAGTACAACGTGCCAGAAAAGCGACCCCGTTCGTCTCGCGCGCCGTACCCGGCGATCACCACGGGCGTGCCAGGGAGCAGGAGGACGTCCAGCGCCTCGGGCGGAAGCAGTGGAACCACGGGCACCGTCTGCACGGGAGTCTCGAGCAGCAGGAGCGCGATGTCCTCCGCCCGGTCGAGGTCTCCGGCGTTGAACGTGCCGGGCACTGGGAAGCGCGGGTGCCGGATGACCTTCCGGATACGAAAGAGCTGCGCGGGCGTCGCATCCCTCACATCGAGCGCACCCGCCAACACCTGGAGATTGGCGGGCCCGAGCTCGGCGGCGATCTGCCCGGTGGCACCGTCCTGCAACACGACACAGTGAGCTGCGGTGACGACAGTCGTCGGGGAGATGAGGACCCCCGAGCACTCCTGGACGCCATCGCTGTCCAGCACGGCGACGGTGCCGAAGAGACGGTCGGCCGTCGCGGGTCTTCCGTCCTTGATCGCCTGGGAACGCTGCTGGATGACAAAACTCGTGGAGGGGACGTCCGAGCACCCCGTGCCGCCACCGAGGAGCAGACTCGCAAGAACGATCGAGCACTTCTTCATGGGCCTGTGGATGTCCCCTCTCCCTCTGGGAGAGGGCTAGGGTGAGGGTATTTCCCTAAAGTGCGTCACCGTGCGAAGCGGGGCGAGGAGCACGGAGCTGAATACCCTCACCCCCCGCCCTCTCCCAGAGGGAGAGGGAGCATGCGCAACTCGTTACTGGCACTCAGCGACGTCGGAGCAGGACTGCTTCGACAGCCTGAAGCCATCCACAATCGGGATATGGGCGAAGATCGCCGCGCACTTCGTGGCCGCCCAGATACCCGCCGTCTTGAACTCGTTGCAGTGCCACTTCTCCGAGAAGGACAGGGTACCGCGGCAGCACCACGTCGCCGCCCGCTGGGAGGAGTCCGTGGACTGATCAACCCGCTCGGCGACCGAGAGCCAGTTCGAGCGCAGCTCGGTGAGCCGGGCATCGAGGGTTCCGCTCGAGTGCTGCTTCTCCATCAGGCGGAAGGTGGGCTCATAGGACTCGAAGTAGAGCTCGATCACCTCCGACCCAACCGCGAGCAGCTCCCCGGAAGAGGCCCGCTGATCAATGAGCGCGAGCAGGTTCTGAAGCTCGCTCCGCTGCCGGACAACCTGCGCCTGCGACCAGACCTCGTCCCATTCGGCCGAGAGCGCACCGGAGGCCTGCCGCAGCTCCAGCTCCGCGCCAATGTCCTCCACGGTCCGCAGCAGCAGGGCCGGCGTGACGACCTGCGAGGACTCGGGCGGCGGCGCGATCGTCTCGTGGTTCTGCTCGGGGGTGTCGCTCGTTCCGCAAGCGGCGGTGAACATCGTGAACACAATGGACAGGGCAATGGCGTACTTCTTCATGTTGAACCTCCTGTGACGGGGAAATCTCCGAGCTCGGGCAAAGAGGTAGCACGCGAGGCGTGACTGGAAGATGACTGGGAGTCGCTGGCAATCACAGTCTTGATTCCCTGTTCTTGAAAGCTTGAGAAATCCTTCACGTGTACTGGCTTTGCTCCGAGTGAGCCTCGCCCTGTTTCTTGACTCGCGAGGGTCCGCCCTCACAGTGCGGCGCGTGTCACGGCGAGGATGGAGGGTTGAAGTCAGTGCCGCGGCTGCCCTGTTCCTGGCGGCCTGCGTCTCTGTGAGAGGGCGGCCCGCGGAGGGCCCGCTCAACGAGGCCCAGATCTATCTGCGGGCCTGGGCCGAGGGCGACTATGCCGCCCTGAGGCACGTGGTGGCCGATCCACCGGCCAACCTCGAGGAGCAACACCAGCGCTTCCGAGAGGACCTGCGCATCCTCTCGTCCCGCTTTGAGCTCGGCCGCGTCCATCACGAAGAGGACAGCGCCGTGGTCACCTTCCGCGCCATCCACGTGCTGCGCGGACTGGGCGAGTGGGAGGTGAACAGCGCGCTGCGCTTCGTGCGCCGCGAGGGACTCTGGTGGGTGCGCTGGACGCCAGCGGTGCTGCACCCCGAGGCCCGCGAGGGTGACCGCTTCTCCCGCACGAGGACTCGCTCGGAGCGAGCGGAGATCCTGGATGGAAAGGGCCAGCCCCTCACCCATCTAGGCGAGGTCATCACCATTGGCGTCGAGCCCCGACGCATTCAAAATCGCGCCGCCGTCGCCTCGGCGCTCCAGTCGCAGCTGGGTGTGGATCCAGTGCGGCTGCAGAAGGTGCTGAACGCGCCGGGCGTAGCGCCCGATCACTTCCTGCCCATCATCGACGTGCGACCCGAGCGCTACCAGCTGGTGCGCCCGGCGTTGGCACCCGTGCCTGGCATCTTCTTCCGCCGCAAGAAGAACGTCCGGCTCTCCCCGGCCGAGGGCTTCGCAGCGCACACCTTGGGCCGCGTGGGAGAGGTGACAGCCGAGCTGCTCGCGCAGTTGGGCCCGACCTATCAGCCGGGAGACCTCGTGGGGGTGTCTGGGCTGGAGCTGGCGTATGAGCCGCAGCTCGCGGGAAGCCCCTCGGGCGAGGTGCGCCTCACCCACCCGTCCGGCGAGGCGCGCGTCCTCCATCGCTTCGAGGGGACGCCGGGCACGCCGCTGCGCACCACGCTGCTCCCGGAGGTGCAATCCGCCGCGGAGATGGCGCTCGAGGGAGTGGCTCAGCCCGCGTCGATCGTCGCGGTGGACACCGCCACGGGCGCTATTCTGGCCATCGTCAGCAGACCGCTCGAGCAGCCCTTGCACCGGGCGCTCACCGGCCGCTACCCGCCCGGCTCGACGTTCAAGGTTGTCACGTCGGAAGCACTGCTCGCCAAGGGACTGGGCGCGGATGCCCCGGTGTCATGCCCCCCCGCGGTGGCCGTAGGCGGTAAGCAGTTCCGCAACTTCGAGGGCGAGGCGTTTGGGAATACCCGCCTGCGCACGGTCTTCGCCCACTCGTGCAACACCGCCTTCGTGATGCTGGCCGCCAGCCTTGAACCAGACGCGCTCGGAGCCGCGGCCCGCCGCTTCGGATTCAACGTGGAGTACCAGGTGGGCCTCCCGTCTCCCGGTGCCTCGTTTCCCGAACCCCGGGACGAGACGGAGCGGGCCGCAGCCGCCATCGGACAGGGACGCGTGCTGGCCACGCCGTTGCACATGGCCTCGGTTGCCGCGGCCGCCGAGTCGGGCAGGTGGCGCGCGCCCTACCTCGTGGCCAACATCGAGGAGCATCCGAGCGCCTCGCTCTCGCCTGGCACCCGTTCGCCCCTGCACGCGCTGATGCGCGCTGTCGTCACCGAGGGCTCGGGCCGAGCGGCTGCAAGCATACCGGGGCTCGCTGGCAAGACAGGCACCGCCGAATTCGGGAGCGGCACCCCGCTGCCCACGCATGCCTGGTTCATCGGCTTTCACAAGGGCGTTGGCTTCGCCGTCCTGGTGGAGGGCGGAGGAGTGGGCGGTCGCGTCGCCGTGCCCATCGCCGCGAGGTTCGCCGCGGCCTTGTGACGTATCCTTCTCGCCCATGCGCGCTCTCTTGATCGGGTCTGGCTCGCGTGGCGACTTCCAGCCGATGCTCGCACTCGCGGTGGCGATGCGGCGGGCTGGCCACACGGTGACACTGCTCGGCTCTCCCGTCTTCCAGGCGGAGGCCGAAGCCTTCGGTATCTCCTTCGGGCCGTGCGGTCACGACGTGCGGGAGATCCTCGCCAAGACGCGCGAGCAGACGCGCACCCCACTCGGCTTCGTCAGAACGCTCAACTCGATGCTCGAGAGTGAGTTCGAGCTGCAGCTGACTCACATCGAGCCGCGAGTCCAGGGCGTGGACCTGGTCGTAGGCGGAGGCGCGGTCATGGCAGCGCACCTGCTCGCGGACGCGGCGCGAGTGCCGTACCGCTACATCGGGTACACGCCACAGATCCTCCCCTCCTCGTACCACCCGATGATGATGGTGCCGATCACCCGGTCGCCACGCTGGCTGAATCGGCTCCTCTGGAGGGTCTCGGGGGGTTTCTACAACCGCCAGATGGACAAGCGTTACAACGCACATCGGACGCGGCGTGGCCTCCCCCGTGACGAGGACATCTTCAGCTCCATCTTCCCCCGCGAGAAGACGCTGCTCGCCTGCGATCCGGAGTTGCTCCCAGCGCCGCCCGACCTCGCGGATATCCCTCAGGTGGGCTCCTTCGCGCTGCCCGATGACCGGCCGCTCCCGCCCGACCTCGAGGCGTTCCTGAGCGCTGGGCCCCCGCCCATCTACGTGGGCTTCGGGAGCATGCCGGACGACGATCCCCAAAGAACCACACAGCGGGTCCGAGAGGCCGCGCAGAAGGCCGGTGTGCGGCTCCTGCTGTCCTCGGGGTGGTCGGGCCTCGGTGGCGGCGAGGACCTCGGGCCCTCAGCGCACGGAGTGGGCCCCGTGTCACACGGGCTGCTCTTCCCGCGGCTTGCGGGCTCGGTGCACCACGGAGGGGCCGGAACCACCGCGGCATCGGCGCGCGCGGGCATCCCCCAGCTCCTGGTGCCGCACGCGTTCGATCAATTCATGTTCGCTCGCCAGGTCCACAAGCTCGGCCTGGGCCCGCAGCCGATTCCCAAGGGAGCTCTGACCGTGGATCGGCTCGCCGAGGGACTGCGCGAGCTCGCCAACAACGGACCGATGCGAGAGAAGGCCCGCGCCACTGGGGAGAGCATCCGGAGCCGGGATCCCTTGCGAGCCGCTGTCTCCTGGCTCGAAGGAGCCCTCACCAGACACAAGGGAGCAACGGCCCGCTCGGCATGACCGCTGTGGAGTACGAAGACCGTCCGATAGCGCGCCGTCGTCCGTAGGTCTTCATGCATGGCGACCCACATCTCGACGGTGGGTGCGAACATCTCGGGCAGGATGCGGACGAGACCCGAGCGTTGGGCAAGCGCGACATGACAAGCGCCAATGCCACAACCCGCTCGGATCGCCGCGAGCTGAGCCAGGTCGTTATCCGAGCGGAACGTGAACTGCTCGCGCGTGAGCGGTTGGCCGCCCAGTTGGAGCGTGCGCGTACCCGGAACGCCCACGTCGAATCCAACGAACGCATGCTCATCCAGCTCGGACGTTGATTGCCGCCGAGCAGCAACATGCCGAGCTCGGCAGCGCGCTGGCCCGGTTCCGCCAGGCGGTCGCGGACGGGAAGCTCCTCTGGCACGAAGGGAAGCCCGACCAGAAACCCATACGTCTCACCGATGTCCTGGGGCTGGCCCTGCCCTACGCGATGAAGGCCCGCCACGCCGAGCTCGCCCAGGCGCTCACGCAGGTGGTGGACGGAACCGGCGCTGATCGAGCAGCTGGAGCCTGGGGGAGATGTGACGGTGGAGCTCGGCGGATCGCTTCCGGGGCACGCCACCTACTGTCCCCTCCTCGCGAACCGCGGCACTCATCCCGGGTGCCACCTTCATCCTTATCGACGGTGGCCACTCCCCCTTCAAGGAAGGGGGTACCTGTCTGGCCAACGTGGTGGACCGCTTCGCCCGAGGCGAGCGCACCTTCAAGCTGGACTGCTTCCGCACCGGAGGCGGAAACGGCACCTGATCACGGCGGGTACGGTCTCAGTCAGGTGATGACATGCCCATCGCCGCTCGCCCACGCGTTCGCGCCATGAGGTGAGGCGTGGGCGAGACAGG
The DNA here is from genome assembly GCF_044360475.1 of Archangium minus. Classification (NCBI taxonomy): domain Bacteria; kingdom Pseudomonadati; phylum Myxococcota; class Myxococcia; order Myxococcales; family Archangiaceae; genus Archangium; species Archangium minus. The sequence continues at coordinate 104,827 of NZ_CP043494.1, read as the reverse complement.
AGGCGCGCTCGTGAAGGACTGCTCGCCAGAGCGAAAGCGATCCATGTAGTGGACATTGGCCACTCCCACGCGGAAATAGCTCACCGTTTGCAGCAGGCTCTGCGCCTGCGCCGCCATCTCTTCGGCGGTGCCCGACAGCTCCTCGGCCGACGTCGCGTTCCGCTGCGTCACCTCGTTCAGCTCGTTCATCGCCTTGTTGATCTGACCGACGCTCGACGACTGCTCGCTCGAGGTGGCGGCAACGTCCTTCACCAGCTGCGACGTCGTACCGATCGCCGGGACGAGCTCACTCAGCCGTTGGCTCGACTTCTCGGCGATCTTCACGCTGTCCGACGCGACCGTGACGATCTGCTTCGCGGCGCTCTGGCTTCCCTCCGCGAGCTTGCGGACCTCGGACGCAACGACCGCGAACCCCTTTCCTTGCACGCCCGCCCGCGCGGCTTCGATGGCGGCATTCAGCGCGAGGAGGTTCGTCTGATAGGCAATCTCCTCGATGACGGAGATGCGCGAGGCGATCTGCTTCATCGCACCCACCGTCTCGGCCACCGCCCGGCTGCTCTCCTCCGCCTCGACCGCTCCCTTGTACGCGATCGCCTCCACCTGGCGGCTGCTGTCGGCGTTCTTGATGATGGATGCGCTCATGGACTCGAGGCTGGTCGTCATCTCCTCGAAGGTGGCGGCCTGCTCGCTCGTGCTACTCGCGAGAGACTGGGACGTCGTCGATACCTGCGATGCGGCCGATGAGAGCGCCACCGCGCTGTTGCGGACCTCGCCAATCACCTGCGCCAGCCGGTCGCGCATGGAGCGGAACGCATCGGAGAGAATGCCGATCTCATCCTCGGAGCGGTGGTTCAGTTCGACGGTCAGATCGCCGCTTGCGATGCGGGTGGCGACGGAGGAGATCGTCTCGAGCGGCTTCGTGACACGGCGGATCACGATGAGGACGGCGACGCCGAGCGCGAGGAGCGAGAGCGCTCCGAGAGCGAGCGTGAACTCTCTCAGCTCGCGAGCCGGCGCGAGCACCTTGTCGAGGGGGGCGAAGATGGCGAGCGCCCAGGGCGTCACGGTCTCACCGACGCGGAGCGGAACCACCACCTCGATCGTCCCGGTGCCGAGCACCTCCGAGTGGACCCGCCCGGTGAGCGCGCTGACGCTTGAGAGAGCGGTCTTCACCAGATCCTCGGCGGGAGAGGTGCCGAGTTGCTTCCCACGTCGCTCCGCGGACGGGTGCGCAACGAACGTGCCGTTGTTCGAGACAAGCACCGCGTACCCTGTCTCGAAGGGGGTGATCTCCGAGACCTGCTTCTGGATCTGATCGAGTGAGAGATCAACACCGACGACACCGACGACCTTGCCATTGAGAAGGATCGGCACGGACACACTCGTCATCAGGACCGGCTTGCCCGCCACGGTGTAGACGTAGGGATTGATGATCGTCTCTTTTCCGCTCCTGCGCGCGAGGAGGTAGTAGTCACCCGCGCCTTCCTTCTCGTAGTCGGCCAGTGGCTCCAGCGTGATGTGTCCACCGCCACGGTTCCAATACGGGATGTAGCGTCCGGTGGCGTCCGAGCCCGGCGTGTTCACGTATTTTGCGTCGAGTCCGTCGAACGCATTCGGCTCCCATCCCGTCCAGAGGCCAAGGAGCTTGGGGTTCTCCTCGAGAACCTTCTGGAGCGACATGTCGGCGAGCCGGCGATCGGCCAGACCGGCGGCCTTCTGGGCCGCGAACGCCTGCGCGAGCGTCCGGACGGGGATGATCGCGGCATCGAGCTCCGCGTTGATGATCTGCGCATGGCGCTCGGCCATCTGCATGGCGGTCTGACCCGCCTGCTCCTCGGCGACCCGCGAGGACTGGTGGTTGACGACGAGAACGAGAATACCGAGCGTGATGCTGATGACACCACAGAGGGCAACGAGGAGTTTCGCTGCCAGGCTCTTGGTGAATCGCAGGGTGGTGGGAGTTTCTTGGCTCATCCAGCTCAGAAGTAGAGCATGGGGCACGTGGTTGGCTTTGAGTGCGCCGTACAAGACAGCGCTCGGCTGGCTCCTTGCTCTTCTGGGATGCGCCACCAGTAGCGATTCGTCAGCCTATGGCAGCTCCTCGACCATCAGCAGATTCTGACCACGGTTCCAACCGAAGTGGTTGGAGCCACAAGTGACTCCATCTGAGCCCACCGTGGTCGACCAGATGGAGAACACGTGATTGCCGGGCGTCAGGTTCGGAATGATGCACGTCAGGTTCGCCGGGTGATGGTGATCCTGACCAACATTACCCGAAACCCACGCATGCTGGCTATTGGTGCACCCGGTGGGCTGGTAGTCGACATACAATTGGAAGAAGCCCCAGCGCCCGTTACAACCGGCAACCGCACGGAACGTATCCGAGTACGTGACCTTCACCGACTTTCCACCAGTGCTGACGTTGTGGATGATCTGCCGTGCTCCGACACCCGCCCAACCTCCAGAGATTTCCCCGCTCCCAAAGCTCATGTTCGAGTAGGTGCGCCCTGTATTCGAAACCTCCTCGACGAGGAGGAGCGGGTTGCTACGCTCCCAGCCCAGATAGGCCTCACCTGCTGAGTTCGCCGAGAGCGCAACGTCCAGCCTGTGCTGAGCTGCCGAGACGTTCGGGAGGATACAGGTCATGACGAAGGGATTGTGGAGATCACCACCGGTTCCCTGTGCATCGTACTTACCCGTGTAGCAGCTGGTGTTGATACCATCGAGCCGTACCATCACGGTGCCCCAGCCACCATTCTGGTTATACCCCACGCGGAGCGTATCCGCGAGCGTTACCTTGAGCAGAGTGGACGCGGACTGCTTCGTGAACGTGACTTCGCGCCCACTTGCCTTGACGTACGCCGTGCTCGTCGTGGTGGTCGGAGAGCCCGCTTTTGAAAATGCGTAAGGCTGTGTTCCGTCAATCTCTTCGGCGAGGAGCAGCGAACTGCCGGCCGTTCCAGCGCCGACGTAACTGGTTCCTCCGCTCGCGAACGACCACACATCGAACTCGTACAATCCCTTCGGAAGCTGATCAGTGAGGCAGACGTTTGCGAACGGCAGATGATGGTTCTGGTTCCAGCCAGATGTGTTCGAATTGTGTTGCCGAGCATCGCAACCCACCCAGCTACCGTTCATGCGCACTGAGTACCAACCGCTTCCTCCGTTGTAGTTGACACCAACCCGGAAGTTGTCGGAGACAGTGAGCTTGATTCGTGACTGATCGCTGGTCTTGTAGATCGAGACCCGGCGCGACACGGGGACCCACAGGTTGGTGATCTCACCGGAGCCGTAGCTTTCCCGGGGGTTGCTCGCCCACTTCGTCCGGAAGAGCTCGGCGGCGCTGCACACGAACTGGGTCGTCGTGACCTCGGAATCACTCAGCGTCTTGTCGCCATTCAAATCGAGGCCGCTCTTCACGGCCGTACCGCCGTACGCGCAGTTGGGACCCGAGGCTACAGGGTCGAGCCGCACGAGGGAATTCTTGCCATTCTGACCATCGGCACCGGGAAGTCCGTTGCACACGAACGTGGTATTCGTCACTTCGCTCGTGTCGAGAGTTCCGTTGGCGTTCGAGTCGAGACCACTCTTCACGGCCGTGCCGCCCAGGGAACAATTCGCACCAGGCGGTTCGACATCGAGCCTGATGAGCGAACTGGCACCGGTCATTTCCGCCAGGCTGTTGCAGACGTACTGTGTCGTCGTTACCTCGGTGCTCTCCAGCTGTGCGTTGGCGTTCACGTCGATGCCCCCGAGCACGGCCGTTCCACTCCGCGAACAGTTCATACCGGAAGGCTCGGGGAGCAGCTTCACCAGGTACGCACTCCCGCTCTTCCCGTCATCACTGTTGCAGATGTACTGCGTGCTGGAGACCTCGGTGTCGCTCTGGATTCCGTCGGCGTTCGTGTCGAGGCCGGACAGGACAACGGTCCCACCGGAAGCGCACTTCGCACCCGCGGCCTCGGGAATCAGCCTCACGAGCGACATACTGCCGTTCTGATTGCCGCCACCACTGCACACGTAGGAGGTCTGCTCCACCTCGTCGTCGTTCAGGGAGCCGTCCTCGTTATCGTCGAGGCCGGTTTGGATGGCGGTGCCACCCTGCGGGCACCTCGCTCCCGGCGGCTCCGGAACGAGCCGAACAGTCGCATTCTTGCCATTGGTGCCGTTCTGTCCGTCTACGCCTCGAACGTCCGAGGGCGAGGAACAGGCTGCGAACGCAAGAAACAGGCCGGCCACGGCGGACCGGTGCCAAATCCCATGCTGGTACATTCGAGTTTTCCCCCTAATAGCTGACTCGCGGGACAGGTCACAGCGCGATCCTTCGCGTGTCAGCGATTAGAAGAAAACTTCATCTACCCTGTCAGGGTCAAGCCACCTGCCTCGAAGTCTGATCGCCTGTTGGACCGACGCCAGAGGGTGCAGAAGAATGACATTCGTTAAACAGGAGAACAGGCTCGATTTGATTGTTATATACAATCAAATGCAAGTGTTCATTTTGATTTCTGCGATGCGGGGTGAGACGCGGGTGACGACTACCCTCACCCCCCGCCCTCTCCCAGAGGGAGAGGGAGCTACAGGAACATCGAGGGGTCGAACTCGTCCACGCGTACCGGGAGCAGGCGCGGCAGGGGTCTCTGGAATACCTTTGCATTCAGCTCGAGATCGATGATCTCCAGCCCAGCCGGGACAAGCTCGCGGAACCGCTGACTCATGTACTCGCGCAACCCGAGCAGCGCTACCTGTCGTTTCTCCTCGAGCAGCGCGCGCAGCGCGTCCGCGAAGTCGGCCCCGTCGTGGCTCGCGAGCCCCACCGCCGCCCCGCGGCGCTGCGTGCGGATCGCCTCCAGCAGCTTGAGGATGCCCAGGTCCACCACCTTCTGATCGGGCCGGCCATACAGGAGCGCTACGTCACAGCCTGCCGTCTTCAGTGCCCGCACAAAGCCGAGCATCACGTCCGGCAGTTGCTCGCCCTTGGCGTTCAGCACCACCACACAGCGCACCGGAGCCGGGAAGTGGCTCTCACAGAAGGCCACCAGTCGATCAAACTGCATACGGTCCTGGGCCTCGGGCTTTCGACCCACGACATTGGACACGGCCCAGTCGACGTTCTCGGCGTCGATGAGCACATAGGAGGCTGCGGGAGGGCGTGCGGAGAGCATGCCCGGAGAATACCCGGAACATGACCTGGCGCCCCTTCCCATGCGCCGAGCCAAGGCAGGCCTCAGCGGAAAGCTCGGAAGCGCTCACCCTCCTCCGACGGGGGCTCCTGCTGAGGAAGCGGGTGGAGCATCGAGCCTCGCGAGGGCCCCCGGTGCACGGCGGAGGGGTCTCGGCCTGCTGCGCTACCTGGAGCTGCACCTCTCCCAGCTCGTCAAGCAACGTGGTGACCGGATCAATGGCCGCGTAGAGCTCGTGCGAGATGAACGCCTCCAGTTGCTGCGCATCCTCCCGCGAGAGGATGTCCCGCAGCCGCTCCATCTCCGCGTCGGCTTTCTTCATCGTCGGGCTGATGTGCTCGACCAACCGACGCTCCTCGTGGGCACGCCGGTCCCTGAGCAACGGGGCCACAGATCCCGATTGATACCGATTGGTCCGTAGTTCAACACACGGCTTTCCGCGAAGTCAAAAACACCTCTTCTCTCCAAGACCTGGCCGTGAGGCCGCGGCGACGCACGGGCTCGAAATGTCAGGAGTGATTTGACCCGAAGTGAGCGGGCACTCCCTCTCTAGGTGTCATCAGGAGGAAGTTTCCTTGCTTAACACATCCACACTCAGACACCTGGCGTTCGGGGCCGTGTTCCTCACCACCCTGGCGGCCTGCTCTGGAGCATCCGACACCCCGTCGGGCTTCGAGGATCCAACGGCCACCACAGAAGGGCGCGTGAGCTCCACCCGGGTCGTCGGCTATTTCCCTACCTGGAGGGGTGACGTCAATACCATCCAGTACGACAAGCTCACCCACATCAACTACGCCTTCGTCCTGCCCACGGCCCAGGGAGGCCTGACGGGGGTGAGCAGTGGAGACGCCCGTCTGCGCTCGCTCGTCAACGCGGCGCACGCACGGGGCGTCAAGGTGCTCATCGCGGTGGGTGGTTGGATGGACGGCAACGACGCGCCCTTCGAGCAACTGGCTGCCAACGCGAGCACTCGCGCCACCTTCATCAACAACCTGGTGACCTTTGTGGAGCAGGCCGGGCTGGACGGCGTGGACATCGACTGGGAGTGGCCGGATCCGGGGACCTCGGCCCAGAACTTCGGGACGCTGATGCGGGAGCTGGGCACGGCGCTCCATTCCCGCGGCAAGCTGCTCACCGCGGCCGTCGTGGCCATGAACACGGACGGCATTCCCAGCTCGGCCTTCGCCGACGTGGATTTCCTCAACATCATGGCCTACGACTGGGGCTATCCGCACTCGACGTATGACCTTGCCGCCCAGTCGCTGAACTACTGGCTCGGCCGCGGGCTGCCCAAGGACAAGGCGGTGTTGGGTGTTCCCTTCTACGGCCGCTCTCCGTCAGCGGACCGTACCTATGCCGAGTTCGTCGCGCTGGACCCCCAGGCCCCCTACAAGGACCAGGTTGGCGATTTCTATTACAACGGAATCCCCACCATCCAGGCGAAGGCCAGGCTGGCGGCGCAGCAGGGCGGTGGTGTGATGATCTGGGAGATCACCCAGGACACCACGGACTCCACCTCGCTGCTGCGGGCCATCTCCCAGGCGATCGGCGGAGGCAGCGGTAACCAGGCGCCGTCCGCGAGCCTCACCTCGCCCGCGAACGGGGCGTCCTTCAGCGCCGGCAGCACCATCACCCTCACCGCCAATGCCTCGGACGCGGATGGTAACATCGCTCGGGTGGAGTTCTTCGCCGGCAGCACGAAGCTGGGCGAGGACACCTCCGCGCCGTACAGCTTCTCCTGGAGCAACGTGGCGGCCGGTAGCTACACGCTGACGGCTCGGGCCACGGACAACGGCGGCGCGAGCACCACCTCCGCGGCCATCTCCATCTCCGTCACGGGCACCGGTGGCGGCTCCTGCGCCGGAGTGCCCGCCTGGAGCCCCACCCAGGTCTTCGTGAGGGACGACAAGGCCACCTACGGCGGCAAGCTGTGGCGCGCGAAGTGGTGGACCCAGAACGAGATTCCCGGTGCCAGCGAGTGGGGTCCCTGGGAGGCGATCGGCAGCTGCTGAAGTCCGGGCGCTGAAGGGTGGATTCCATCTCGCGCGGCAGTCGAGGAGAATGCGCGCGACGCATGGCGAACACCGAGCAATCCCATGGAATGAGGTGGTGGAGGCACGCCGCACCCGTAGCTGTTTTGCTGTTGTGTATGGTGTTGCTGCGTGCCTTCGCCGTGCAGCCTCAGCTCATCGTCTCGGATTCGATGGTACCGACACTGGCCGTGGGGGATCGGCTGGTGATGGACAAGCTGAGCTATCGCTTCCACCCGCCGTGCGTGGGGGACATCGTGGTGTTCAAGCCCCCACCCGCACTCCTACGCTCGGTGCGAATACCGCCTGCCCACTCCATCAAACGGGTGATCGCCGTGTCCGGGCAGGAGGTGCAGGTGCGCGACGGGCAGGTGCTCGTCGACGGGCAGCCGCTGCGAGAGCCCTACATCTCCGACTCCCCCACCTACACGTGGGGCCCCGCCCGCGTCCCCGAGGACATGCTCTTCGTCCTGGGTGATAACCGCAATGCCAGTGCGGATTCCCATGTCTGGGGTTTCCTTCCACGGACCTACGTCAGCGGAAAGGCCTGGCTGCGCTTCTGGCCAGTGGACCGGCTCGGTACACTGTAGCCTGTGAGAACCTCTCCAGATGTGGCGAGGCCTTCCCCCCAGGTGAATCATATGAAAAGGACGCTCCGGTTATCGGTGGTGCTCGCAGGTCTGCTCCCCATGGCCAGCGGTTGTGGAGAAAGCACGGGCCTGATGGCCCCCGCCTTGGCGCCCCACGCGAAGGCACTCGACGCGGCCTCGTCCCAGTGGACGAGCAATGAGCCCATGAGCATCCCGCGTGGGGGCGGCAACACCACGGTGCTGCTGAGCTCGGGCCTGGTGCTGACGCTGGGCGGCTCGGTCTCGAGGGGGAGCTCCGCGGCGGTCGCGGAGCTGTACAACCCCTACTCGGACACCTGGACCTCCACGGGCTCCCTGAATGAGCCACGCGGGAGCCCCAGCGCCACCCGGCTCGGATCGGACCTGGTGCTGGTGGCCGGCGGACAGAACAGCGTCGGGCCCGACATCCAGACCGCGGAGTTGTACAACCCCGAGACGGGCACCTTCAGCCCTACCGGCTCGATGCTGGTGGGACGCTCCCAACACACCGCCACGCTGCTCGATTCAGGCAAGGTGCTGGTCACGGGCGGGCAGACGCGCCTGGGCTACACCCAGACCGCGGAGGTGTACGATCCCGCCGAGGGCACGTGGTCGTCCGCGGGCACGCTGAGCTCGAGCGGCTCCTTCCAGGCCGCGGTGAAGCTCTACTCCGGTGAGGTGCTGTTGACGGGAAGCACCTCCGGGGTGAACGCGGAGCTCTACAACCCCACCACGAATACCTGGAGGCTGGTGGCCCAGCTGCCGCAGCCCCGCGCGTTCCACACCGCGACGCTGCTCTACTCCGGCAAGGTGCTGGTGGCGGGCGGCAACACCGACGAAGGCGCCTCCGCGTCGACGTACCTGTACGACGCGAACAGCGACCAGTGGACGCCGGCGGCGCCCATGCACCGGGCGCGCAGGTATCACACCGCGACGCTGCTCTACTCCGGCCAGGTGCTGGTGGCGGGCCCGACCGACAGTGAGGGCGCCGAGCTGTACGATCCGGAAACCAATACGTGGACCCTGTTGGGAGGTGCCCTGGTGCCCTACACCCCGTCCGCGACCCTGCTGCACACCGGAGAGGTGCTGCTCACGGGGGACACGACCTCCCGCTACACCCCCGAGCCCACGGAGATCCCGGAGGTCCCGTAGGACCGCGGGATCGACTGCTCACCAAGGCGCTCGTACCACCCGGGGCTGTCGACACGGCGACAGCCGCCACGGCTCGACCGGAGGAAGGGCGGCATGCGTCCCGTCCTCCCGCGAGCCCCACGCTAGGATGCGGGCATGGCCGAGTGCCCCGTCGCCCCTGCTTCATCGTCCACTGCTGCCGCGCTGGAGCCCGCTGATCCGCTCCTCGCCCTCAACGAGGCCTTCCGCGGCGCCTACGCCGCTCGCCGGAAGGCCATCCTCGACAGCATGGGCCCGGTCATCGCCCAGATTGATGACCTGCTCATCCTCCGGCGTGGCGGTCAGCGCTTCGAGGGCCCCGCGCGCACGCGGCGCTACCATGAGCTCAAGGCGATCAACCACCTCCCCCTCGCGCTCCACGTGCTCCTCGCCGACCGGCGCGGTGCGCTCGACGCGCCCCTGCGGAGCCAGCTCACCGAGCTCCAGCAGCTCATCACCACGGCGGCGGCCAGCCTCGATCGCCGGGGATTCACCCCGGAGCAACTCGCGCGTCAGCGCCGCATCCTCGACGCCTCGCTCGCGCTCCTCGAGCAGGTGCTCGCCGGCAACAGCTTCGCGCCCGAGGCGCTTGCCGCCTTCACGCGTGCGCAAACCCCAGACATTCTCCGCAACTCAGAGGATGCGGCGAGGGATCAGATTGAGACCATGCACGCCACCGTCGAGGCCTGGAAGCAGCAGATGACTCCCGAGGAGCGCGCCGAGCTGCGCGCGGTGGTCTCGACCGCGCACATGTCCCGTCCCGGGAACGTGGCCATGCAATACTTCTCCGTCACCCTGGGCGAGACGTGGGAGGGTCGCTTCGACCAGGAGGACCTTCAGCCGGGCAAGCGCGTCCTGGCCGCCGAGGCGTCGTTCGACGAAGCCGCGGCCTTCGAGCTGCTCGCCACCCACGCGCTGGATAGCAGCGTGGGCACTCGCTTCTTCGGCGAGGAGATCCGCTTGGAGCGCGACCTGCTCGCGGATGGGGCGGAGCGGATCCTCGCGGAGATGTTCCACAAGGAGCCCGAGCCGCCGGCGTCGCCCGTGAAGGCGACGTAGGCCGTCCCTACAGCGTGAAGCGGCTCTCCGCGATCTTCTCGCCCTTGCGCTCGAAGACCTGGACGAGCAGCTCGGGCTCGTTCCAGGTGACGCGCGTGAAGTTGCTCTTGCCCGTATAGCCGCCGCTGCGTGTCACCACGAAGTCCGCTTGCCCATCGAGGATGCCCTGCTTCTCGAAGATGCCAAACGGCGGCACGAACATGGGCGCGTTGAACGCCGAGGACACGAGCGACAGCATGTGGAAGTCAGGCCGCGACGTGCTCCGCAGCTCGCTCCAGAAGGACACGTGCACGTCCCCCGAGAGGAACACCACGCGCTTCACTCCCTCGTCGCGCATGAACTCCAGCAGCTTCTGGCGTTGCAGCAGGAAGCCCGCCCACTTGTCCTTGCGCTCCCACTCCATGTAGCCCGACAGCTTCACGTCCGGGAAGAAGGGCACTGACGAGCCCACGAACTTCAATCCCTCTCGATCCTCCAGCAGCCATTGTTTGAAGGCCTCGAGCTGCGCCGCGCCGATGATCTCCGGCGGCGCCGACAGGTAAGAGCGCTCGGTGCGCGTGTCCATCATGAAGAAGCGCGCGGGGCCCATCTGAAAGGTGTACCAGTAGCCGTGCAAGGCATTGGTCCGCTCCGGCTGTCCCTCGCGCCTCAGCGCCGGCCCATGCACCACCTGGTAGGAGCGGTAGGCCATCATCGCCCCGAAGTAGCGGGTCTTGTTGAGAACTCGCTCCTCCTGCGAGAGCTTCGGATCGTACATGCGATCCGCGCTCCAGTTGTCACAGATCTCATGGTCGTCGAGGAGCATGTATGTCGGCACGCGCGACATGAGCGAGCGCAGCCCGGGCTTCCGGAAGCTGGTGCGGTAGTTGTCACAGTAGTCGTGCCAGGTCCGATCCATGCGACCGACATCGCCGTAGATCTGATCCCCCACCATCAGCAGCGCGTCCGTGCGCACGCCCTTGTCCATCTGCGACTGGATGGTGCGGAAGATGCGGTCTCCCCGGTCTCCCCCTTGTGTGTCCGCTCCTTCGGAGTCCGACATCGTCCCGGGATGGCGGCACGAGCCGAACACGAACGACAGCGGCCCGGAGCCCGGACGCTGCGCGGTACGGAAGGAGCCGGTGCTCGCCCGGGAGAGATCGACGCCTTGGGGCGGGAGGAGCTGGAAGGGCTCGGCATCCGCGTGGAAGAAGCCCATGCGGTAGTCATAGGCCTTTCCCGGCTCCAGCCCGCTGAAGTCCACGCTCCCCGTGAAGTCGTCCTCGGGCAGCAGCTTGAAGTAGCGCGCCTGCAGCACCGTCTTGGAGCCGGCCTCGAGGATCTGCGCGACGCCGTGACACCGTCGCGGATACCCCACCGTTCGCTGCGCGTCTCCGCGTCCCCACAGGCGCACCGTCGTGTCCGTGGTGTGTCCCACGATGGGGCCCACCGTCACCGCGCTCGCGATACTCAATGGCATCGTGTGTCCCTTTCCGAATCCCCGTGTCACCCAGCTCCCACACGTCCACTGCAGTCCGGGTGGGCAGGAGCGTCAATCATGCAGGAGGCATCTGTCATCCGTCCGTCGAAACGCTGACGCTCGCTCGCGAGTGGCATTGAATGGCTCGTCGCACCGCGTTAGCTCCCGTCCATGCGCGCGATCGTTACTCCCCGATTCGGTGGACCTGAGTCATTCGAGGTCCGCGACGTCCCCACCCCCACCGCCGGCCCTGGCCAGGTGCTCGTCCGGGTCATCGCCTCCGGCACCAATCCCGTGGACGCCAAGCTGCGTCAGGATGGGACCTGGGCCGGGCTCCAGCCTCCCGTGGTGCTCGGCTATGACGCCTCCGGTGTCATCGAGCAGGTGGGCCCCGGCGTCACCGACTTCAAGTCCGGCGACGAGGTCTTCTACACGCCGGAGATCTTCCACAACCCGCTGGGCACCTACGCCGAGCTCAACGTCGTGAGCACCGGCATCATCGCCCGCAAGCCACAGAACCTCTCGCACGAGGAGGCCGCCGCCATTCCGCTGGCCTGTGGCACCGCGTGGGACGCGCTCGTGCGGCGGTTGCAGGTGCGCGTCGGGGAGACGGTGCTCATCCATGGAGGCTCGGGCGGCGTGGGCTCGTTCGCCGTGCAGATCGCGAAGGCCATGGGCGCCCGGGTGCTCGCCACCGCTGGCGCTGGCAACCAGGAGACGCTGCGTCAGCTCGGCGCCGATCTGGCCATCGACTACCAGCGCGAGGACGTGGCCCAGGTCGTCCTGCGCGAAACGGGCGGTCAGGGCGTGGATGCTGTCTTCGACACGGTGGGAAAGAACGTCATCCCCAGCATCCCCGCGACTCGTCCCTTCGGGCGCGTCGCCACCATCCTCGGGTTCAGTGGCGATGTCTCCGCCTTCTACCCGCGCAACATCACGTTGCACGGTGTCTTCCTCACGCGTGAGCGGCGCCGGCTGGAGGAGATGACGCCCCTCATCGAGCGCAAGCAGGTCCGTCCCCTCATCGAGCGCGTCATGCCGCTCGAGCAGGTCGCCGAGGCCCACCGCCGGCTCGACTCGGGGCACGGGCGCGGGAAGCTGGTGCTCTCCGTGGCCCGGAAGTGAGGCGTCATCCCCAAGTTCTCCACAAGCGGGTACTCAGCGGCCATGTCACGCACCCTCGGGGCCTCCGGGCCCGCCGTGTCTCCTCTAGGCCTCGGGCTCGCGGCGCTCGGCCGCCCCGGGTACATCACCCTCGGCCATGCGGAGGACTTCCGGGGAGAGCGCTCCGTTGAGGCCATGGAGCGCCAAGCCCATGAGGTGCTGGAGGCCGCGTACCACTCAGGCATCCGCTACCTGGATGCCGCCCGCTCCTATGGCCAATCCGAGGCCTTCCTCGCCTCGTGGCTGAAGTCCCGCGGCCTGGGCTCCGGAGACGTCGTCGTCGGCTCCAAGTGGGGCTACACGTACACCGCTGGCTGGCGCGTGGACGCCGAGCGTCACGAGGTGAAGGACCACTCGCGCCCCACCCTCCGCCGACAGTGGAAGGAAAGCCAGACACTGCTCGGGCCCTGGTTGCGGCTGTACCAAATCCACTCCGCCACGTTTGAGAGTGGGGTGCTCGAGGACACGGGCGTCCTGGAGGAGCTCGGGCAGCTGAGGGACTCGGGCGTCCGCGTGGGGTTGACGCTCAGCGGGCCTCGACAGGCAGAGGTGCTGCGACGCGCCCTCGAGCTCCGGGTCGGCGGCTCACCCCTGTTCTCCTGCGTACAGGCCACGTGGAACGTGTTGGAGCGCTCCGTGGGCCCCGCGCTCGCCGAGGCCCATGCCGCCGGTTGGGGTGTCATCATCAAGGAGGCCGTCGCCAACGGGCGGCTCACCGCGCGCAACGAGGATCCGGCCCTGCGCCCCCTGCGCGAGGTGGCCGAGCAGCTGGGCACCACGGTGGACGCGGTGGCCATCGCGGCGGTGCTCGCGCAGCCATGGGTCTCCGTGGTGCTGAGCGGGGCCGCGACGGTGGAGCAGCTCCAGAGCAACCTGCGCGCGCTGGAGGTGAAGCTCGGAGACGAAGCGCACGAGCGGCTGCGCGCGCTCACCGAGACTCCAGAGACTTACTGGGCGAAACGTTCCGCCCTTCCGTGGAACTGAGGGCCTGTCTCTCAGGCTCCGTCAGGTGGGCAGCGGGGCGGTGAGCGTCGCGAACATCAGCTTCAGCATCGCGTCGCGTGCCACCAGCAGCCTCGTCGATCCCACCACCCACTTCACCGTCCGCCGTGAGATCTTCACCGGCTGCCGCTCCAGCACGGCCTCGTTGCCGTGCAGCTTGCGCAGCGTCATCACCGCGAGGAACAGCGGCCAGAGGCAGAACAGCCGGATGCCCTCCTCTTCCCGGGGCAATGCCATTACATACTCGAAAGCCTTGCGCAGCTCCCGGTGCGCCGCCGCCACCAGCTTGTTGTAGGCCTTCATCGCCTCGCGCCGGTTGCTGGGCTCCAACAGCGTCTCTGGCGTCAGGCCGTGCTCGGCCAACAGGGTCCTCGGCAGCCAGCAGCTCCCGCGCTCCAGGTCCTCGCGCACGTCCTTGAGGATGTTCGTCAGCTGCAAGGCATTGCCAAACGCCACCGCCCGCGGCTCCAGCACCGCCGCCCGCTGCGCGATCGTCGGTGAGTACCACTGGAACAGCCGCGTCAGCATCTCCCCCACCGTCCCCGCCACGTAGTAGCAGTACTCCAGCGTCTCCTCGAGGCTTGCCAGCCCCAGGCCTCCTCCCGAGGCGCGGCCCTTGTCCCCCATCCTCCCCATTCCTTCCGCCATCACCGCCACACAGGCCGCCACGTGCTCGCGCACCGGCGCCGCATGCACCGCCAGCGCTTCCAGCACCCGCGGCGTCCCCTCCACCAGCCGCACCTCCGCCTCCGGCGCCTGCGCGCGCAGCACCCGCACCGCCTCCTCCGTGAAGCGCCGCGCGTCCGCCTCCCAGCCCTCGGGCAACGTGCTCAGCCGCGCCAGCTCCGCCAGCAGCGCCGCGCTCGTCGGGCCGTGCGCCTCGTCCTCCAGCGTGTCGGCGATCCGGCACAGCAGGTAGGCCACCGTCACCGCCGTGTCCAACGGGCGCGGCAGCACCGGGATGTTCAACGCGAAGGTCCGCGAGACGGCGGGCAGCACCTCGCGGCAGAAGCCGACGGCGGTGGACTCGTTCTCCAAGGGCGGTCCCTTCCGAGGTCCCTGGCTCCTCGTCTTCACGGCCCCGTACTCCCAGGTGGAACGCAGTCCATCGCTCTCCGCGCGTGTCATCACGAGGCGCGGGATTACCCCAGCCGGCCCCCAGGTGCACGGAATCCCTTCATCCACTCACCGCCGGGGTGTTGCTTTCTGCTCCGTCCCCTCCTCGGGAGCCGGAGTGCGCTCCTCGGAGGCCTGCCCCACGGGCTCCAGGGCGTTCACCACATAACCGTCACTCCCCAGGGTGAAGCGCGCCCGCACCTCCTGGCCGGGCTGCAACACCTGGTGACGGTCCGGGGTGAAGCGGGTGTCCTCCGTCAGCGCGAGCGGGAAGACGGCCCCGCCGTGCCGCAGCCAGAGTTGGTCCCCCTCTACGTCCATCACCTCGCCGAAGAGCTCGCCCCGCCGCTGCTCGCCGGTGCCGGCCCTCCCCGAGCCACCCACCCCCGCCTCCGCATCCTGCTCCGGGACGGGCGTGTCATCCGTGTGCGGCGTCTGGCGGAACTCCTCGATGTTGTCCGGCATATCGTCCGGCCGCTGCTCCATCTCCTGCGCGCCCGCCGGGGCCACCAGCCCGAGCACGGCCAGCCACGCCAACGCCTTGCATGCCATGGGAGCCTCCTGTCGCTGCGTTTCCCTCTATGGAGATGGGGTGCCCGCTCCACCCCCGCCCGGCGTCTCCCCCGTGGAGGGAGCCGGAGAGAGGGCCTCGGCCGAGAGCAGGAGGGCCAGGAGGGCGCCTTCTTCGGCGGCTGCGAGTGACATGAGCTCCTCGGGAATGCGCAGCGTCACCGACGTGGGCGGGCCCCGGGTGACATCACATGTCCGCCAGCCCGAGTACCGGTTACCCGCCATGGGCAGTGAGTAGCTGCAGCCTCCCACCGAGCCGGAGATTCCCGTGGGTGTGAGCGTCAGCTCGGCCGTGTCCCCGCCAAACCAGCCTTGCACCGTCACCCCGGGTTGAGGTGCGCGCGCCACGGCCGTGAGGTCCACGGACTCGCCCGCCGCCCGGCCGGTGATGTCGCCGTCCTCGCTCCATTTCAACTCCACGGGCTGGCCCCTCAGCGTCCCGCTCAGGCCGTTTCCGACGCGGCGAAGCTGGAGGTCAGCGCCAGAGATGGATTCGGACTCGACGCGGATCTCAAGGCTGCGCTCGCCTACCTGGAGCAGGAGGGGCTCTCGGGCAGAGACAGTGACCTGGGCCGCCACGAGCGAGCCGATGCCCAGCACCAGCACCGCCGCCAGCGGAGCGAGGACACCGCGCCTCTGAAACGCGGGCTGTGTCACGCAATACCTGCCTTTCGTCGTCACCCCTCAAGCTAGGGGCGCCGACGCGAGACAGGCACGAGTGCTCCCCCGAGTGCTCCACGGGCGGGCCCATGCCTCCACGGGTGGCCTCACGGCGCCGCGTGCACCGCGTCCTCGTGGTGATCATGCCCGGGTCCTCCGAACGTACCCGGCCAGGGCTCCTTCGCCGGCTCCAGCCCCGGCAGGGTGAAGCGCTGGAAGCGCGCCCTGCTGTCCGCGAAGGGTGGATCGCACTCGCCGCACGTCGTCGCTCCGTCCATCAGCGTGAGCGTGCCTGGCCCCAGCTCGAAGAGCTGCGGCACCGTCCTCGGCGTGTAGCCCAGCTCGCACCGGAAGGCCTCGCTCCCGTCCCCGGTCCTCACTCCCACCAGTGCTGGCCGCGCACCCTCCGCCGCGAAGCCCAGCACCATCGTCCGCCGGACGCCTCCCTCTGGCCATGTGCCCAGCCGAAGCTCCTTCGACGTGAAGCTCGCCCCCGCCGGGAGCTGGTACGTCCACGCCGGCGTGAGCCCTGGCACTGCATACCCCTGGAGCCGCGGAGACGCGGGTGGCACCCCGTCCGGGTTCACCGTCGCGCCCTCGGGGCTCGGTACCAACACCTCACGCGTCGCCACCGCCCGTCCCAGCTTCAGCGGCAGCGTCCCCACCGGCTCGCCGTCTGACGTGCGCAGCGGCTCCGCTCCCCCCTCGGGTATCAGCAGCCCCCGCACCAGTCCCAGCTCTCCTCCTGGGAAGAGCAGCGTCCTCCTCCAGCGCGGCACCCCATCCGACGAGAACGCCATCACCAGCGTGGGCGCCCCAGCGCTCAACGGTGCCCCCGAGTTCACCGTCGGCGAGAACGTCACGTACAGATCTCCCGCCGTGTCTGACGCCAGCCCGAACGGGTGCGGGTGGTTGCACTCGGACAGCAGGGGATCTTCCATCGCCTGCGCCGACACCATGCCCCCCGCCGCATCCAGCACCACCAGGTAGTACAGTCGGCACAGCGTCCGCGAATCCTGGCCCACCGGATAAGCCTCGAAGAGCGCCGCCAGCCTGTCCGGCGCCATCACCGCCAGCCGCGCCAGGAAGATCGTCGAGGAGCGCTCCGCGATGTCTGGCCTCGCCCTGGCCAGATTGAACGTCCAGCGCGGCGCCCCTGTCGCCCGCTCCATCAGCGACACCTGCCCCTGCTGCGGCAGGTCCATGCACAGCAGCCGCTCGTTCCACAACATGCACCGCCGGCCCGTCACCTGCGCATGCACCGGCGAGTCCCCCGCCGCATCCAGCACCGGCTTCTCGAAGAAGCCCGCCAGCGTCACGTCTCCCGTGGGGCCCACCAGCAGATCGTGCAGCTTCCTGTCCTCGGCCGCCGCGTCGTACGTCCAGTCCGGCACCAGCGCTGTCGCCTCGGGCCGCACACACGTCGAGCCCTGGCACCTTCCCTCCCCCTGACACGGTGAGGCCGGCGCGCAGACGAAGCCGTCCGGCGGGTTGCGCTTCACGCACGCCCCCTCCACACACACCTCCGCCAGGTCGCACCCGCGCGCCTCACCACAGAAGGTGCCGTTGGGCGCCGGCCGCAGCTGGCACCCCTGCCGCGGATCGCACCAGCCCTCCTGGCACGCCCCATCCCCCGGGCACGGCGGAGCGGGCACCGCCTGGCACCCGTCCAGCGGGCTGCAGACGTCCGTGGTGCACGCATTGCCGTCGTCGCACACGCGCTCGCGGCCCTTGCAGTGGCCCTGCTGGCACACCGCGTCCAGCACGCACGCATTGCCCGGATCGCATGCCGTACCCTCCTCCAGCACCTCCTCCACGCACTGCTCCCGCACCGCGTCAAAGGTGAAGCGGCGGCAGGCCACCGGCGTGGGGCATGGCGGCACCGGCCTGCCCTCCCCGGATAGCCGGAGTGTCACCGTGCGGCCTCCCTCGTCCGTGCCCACCAGCGTGGCCGAGAAGGCTCCCGGTCCACTGGGAGTGAAGCGCACCTTCACCAAGGGTTCCTCTGAAGGCCCCACCCGCTCCGGCAGCCCCTCCACCCAGAAGGGCTCCTGGGGCGCGTTCCACGTCACCCGGATGGGAGAACGGCCCGTGCTCACCACCCGGAGCTCGCCCTGGCGCGAAACACCCACGTACGTGGCCGGAAAGGCCACCGCCTCTTGCGAGAAGCGCACCTGGCTGGAGGAGCCCACCAGCGGCGGCTGCTCCTCACGGCAGGCCCCCAGCAGGCCCGTGAGCAGCAGCACCATCAGCTGCCACCTCCCTCCCTTTGTTCCGGTTTCGCGCGTCATGCTTGACCCCCGCTCTGGCCTATAGGCCTCGCCCCTCGAAGGGAGGAGGGGTCGCCCCTCGCATCACGGGCGCTCGCGTTCACCAGCCCACCCTCTGCCACCCTGGCGTTTCTACGGTCTTGCGGAGGGGGAGTGGCTCCAACCCCTTGAAAGCACTGGGCACCATCCCGGTACGATTCTCGCAAAGCCCGGAATCATGGCTTCCATCGAATCCGCTATTTCAGAGCAATTGGCGCAGGCCTTCACCGTCTACATCCCGTGCGCGCTCCAATCGCAGATGGACCTGCTCGCAGCGGACACCCGCCACACCCTGCTGGGGGAGCTCTTCCGCCTCGCCGTCCAGGCCTGGCATGAGCGCTGTCTGCTGCCCCGCCACGGCCCCGTCACCCTCGAGTTCCTGCTGGCCGGCTGCGACGTGGGCATCGAGCTGGATGCCCCGGCTGCCCGCCTCACGCTCGTCTCGCTCATGCGTGCCCGGCACTGAGCCGCCCGGGGGCCTTATCCACAGCTCCACCTTGTCCCCAGGCCCCGCTGTTTCTTCACTGGAGTAATAGAGTATTAGATCAATCAGTGATGACAGCAGGGGGTGTGGGCTTGTGGAAAAGTCCGCAACTGCTCGGAATCACTGACGAATCCCGAGTATGCTACATGTGGGGAAGTTGGCGCTTATCCACCGCCACCCACAGGGGTTGGATCATCCCCAGGGTTATCCACAGTGGCACCCGGCTCCATCCACAGGCCGTCCACAGGGGGTGTGGGCTATGGTTCAGCCCATGTCCGCACCGGCCCGGGGGGCGCCCCAGACGTTGAATTCCACCGACCTCGACCTGCACTGGGGCGAGCGCATCGGACGGTATCAGGTGCTCGCCCAGCTGTCGGTGGGAGGCATGGCCGAGGTGTTCCTCGGCTTCACCTCGGGGCCGGGCGGGTTCCGCAAGTATGTCGCCCTCAAACGAATTCTTCCGGACGCGCGCGGCGACGAGCAGTTCGAGCAGATGTTCCTGGATGAGGCCCGCATCACCGCGGCGCTCAACCACCCGAACATCGGCCAGGTGTTCGAGCTGGGCCGGGACGGCGAGGGCCTGTTCCTGGCGATGGAGTTCATCGCGGGGCAGAACCTCAACCAGCTCGCCACGGTGTGCCGCCGCCGGGGCCTGACGCAGCCCCCGGGCCTGAGCCTGTCCGTGGTGCGCGACGTGTGCCTGGCGCTGCACTACGCGCACTGCTTCACCACGCCGGGCGGCAAGCCCTTCCCCGTCATCCACCGGGACGTGTCCCAGAAGAACGTGATGGTGACGTACGACGGGGAGGTGAAGCTGCTGGACTTCGGCATCGCCAAGGCACGCGATGGCGTGGTTCGCACCCAGGTGGGCATGGTGAAGGGCACCACCGGGTACATGTCGCCGGAGCAGGTGCGGGGCGAGCCGCTGGATGGACGCAGTGACTTGTTCGCCGCCGGGGTGATGCTCCACGAGATGCTCAGCGGCGAGCGTCTCTTCGCCGCGGAGACCGAGCGCCAGGAGATGGAGCTGATCCTCTCGGCGCCCATCCCGCCGCCGAAGGTGCAGGGGCTGCCGCCGGAGGTGTCGGCGGTGGTGCTCAAGGCGCTGGCGCGCAACCGGGAGGATCGCTACCCGAATGGCCGGGAGATGGCGCGGGCGATTGAGGCGGCGGCTGGAAAGCTGCTCTTCGACTCCGAGCAGCGCTCGGCCTTCATGCGCGAGCACTTCCAGGAGCGTATGGAGGTGACGCGCCGGCTGCTGGAGAGCGCGGACGCGGTGAAGGAGCCAACGCGGCCGGACACGGGGACGGAGTCGCGTCCAGTGGCGGAGAGGTCGGAGGCGAGGCCTCGGGTACGGCCGGAGCTGCAGCGGCTGGCCCAGGGACAGGGAGCGTGGCGGGGACCGGAGGTGGAAACGGCGGAGACGCCGGCGGCAAGAGTCACGACCACGGGGCGGGTGGTGACTCGGGAGCGGCCCGCGGCAACATCCCCGATGGAGACCCGGCCTACGGCACCTCAGGCGAGCGGAGGCGGAGGGACGGGGAAGTTCTGGGGAGTGATCGCCGTGCTGCTGGTGCTGGGGGGAAGCCTGGGCTTCGGCGCGGTGAAGCTGCTCGCGGCGATCAAAGAGCAGGAGGCCAACGGGACGCCCATTCCGGTGGGAGACATCTCTCCGATGATGCCTATCCAGCGGCCCGACCCGAAGACGAACCCGGAGCCAGGGGTGGGCACCTCCGCGGAGGCGAAGACGCAGCCTTCGGCGCAGGAGGGCGAGGCGGCCCCCACGAACAAGGACGTCCCCCAGGATGCTCGGGCGAACAAGACGGCCCAGAAGGCTCCGGCGAACAAGGACAGTGATGGTGACGATGACCGCGAGCCCGCGCGGAACGTGAAGAAGGGAGCGCTGACACTGCTCGTGCTGCCGGAGGCCGAGGTGTTCCTGAAGGGGCGCTCGTTGGGGAAGACGCCGCTGATCAAGGTGCCGATACCGGCGGGCACGCACCGGCTGATCATCAAGGGCGCGGATGGGAAGCAGCACCTGCTGTCAGTGCCCATCCAGGCGGGCAAGACAGCGCAGTTCAAGCTCGCGCTGAAGGACATCCCCGAGAAGGAATGAGACGGGACGGAGGAGCGGGGCAGCCTTCCCCGCTCCTTGCCTCACACCGGGCGGACTACTGCTTGATGCCGGAGACGGTGTTGGGGTCTGGCGTGGCCGCCGGAGCCGGGTTCTTCAACCAGCACTTGGCATAGGTCCCCTGGACGCCAGGCTTGACGTACGTGTAGGCGAGGCAGCGCGAGTCATTCGCGCACTCCGTGCGGCACAATTCCGGGTCCGCGGCGGGGAGATCCAGGCCCTTGTAATCCGAACCATAGCGATTCATCCCCGGCTCCACGGTGAGGGTGGTGGGTGGGGGCGGCTGCGTATCGTCCTTGACGCCAGAGACGCAGCAGGTACTGGTCCTGGCGACCGGGACCGAGCCCTTCAGCCAGCAACGCGCGCTGGACCCCTGGATGCCAGGCTTGACGTACGTGTAGGCGCGGCAGCGCGAGTCATTCGCGCACTCCATGCGGCACAACTCCGGGTCCGCGTTGGGGAGATCGAAAAACTTGTAGTCGCTTCCAGGGCGGTCGGTTTCGGCCTCCACCGATACCGAGCTGGCGTACGCCACCGTGGCTCCGAGAAGCAGCCCGGCGGCCCCGAGCAGCAATGCCTTCTTCTTCGTGTGTTTCATGATGCTCTTCCCCCTTGTTTGCCTGAATTGGCTTTGAGCATGCCTGGCTTTCTTCCGCGTCCAGGGCGTGCAACGCATAGCACACTCGACAGTCAGGATGTGAAACACAATATGTGGAGATTCAGCGACGATTGACTGGCTTTTCTGACGAGACGGGAACGATACACCCGCAGCGCTCCTTCGCTGGTTGCGCATGGGACAGGTGGAAACCCATCTTGTTGGTCCGATCACACACCGTTCTTGTGTCGTGGAATCGTCCGGGAGAGGATCCACTCCGGAACCTTCCATAGGGGGAAACTCATGAGCAAGCGACCGATCCGAATCATCCAGTGGGGCTGTGGCCTGACGAATCCGTCACCCCGAGGAAGCCGAGGCCGTCTTCCGTGAAGCCAAGGCCGATGTCTGCATCCTGTGCACCCGCAGCACCATGCCCGAGCTGGCGGACGACCTGCGCCTGGCCGCTCGCCACGGCGTCAACGCCATCACCATCGGCGAGGAGGCCTTCTTCCCTTGGACTACCTCGAAGGCGATCACCGAGGAGTTGGACGCCCTGGCCAAGGCCCATGACTGTACCCTCACCGGCTCGGGCTACCAGGACGTGTTCTGGGGCAACCTGATCGCCGTGCTGGCCGGGTCCACCCACCGGATTGATCGCATCCAGGGTCTGACCCAGTACAACGCCGACGACTACGGGAGCGCGCTGGCCCAGAAGCACGGCGTCGGGCTCGACTTGGACACCTTCGCCATGCGCATCGGCGCCAGCAATTCGCCCTCCTATGTATGGAATTCCAATGAGTGGCTGTGCGCTCGGCTGGGCTGGCGCGTGCGCTCCATGCGTCAGCAATTGCTGCCCACCACTCACCACTCACACGGCGCCGCTGCGCTCGGCGAGCCTCGACCGGGAGATCGCCGCTGGGCATGCCACCGGCATGAAGGCGGTGGTGGTGACGGAGACGCACGAGGGTCCAGTGATTGAAACCCACTGCGTGGGCAAGCTCTACGCGCCCGGTGAGGTGGACCTCAACGAGTGGACGCTCCAGGGCGAGCCCTCGACGACGGTGACTGTCCGCAACCCGGCCACGCCCGCACTCACGTGCGCCACCGTGCTCAACCGCCTGCCGCAACTGCTGGCCGCGCCCCCGGGCTTCGTCACCACGGACCGGCTCGACATGGCCAGCTACGTCACCCGGTTGGAGGTGGACGCGTAGCATTCGATCCCTCCAAGTCCATGCACTCCAACTGGAGCAACCCCTCTTCCAGATGCAGCGCGTAGACGAGCGAGCCCGCGGAGAGCATCCGCGTGCGCAGCTGCGGCGGAATGTAGTCCATCGTCTCCAGGCGCTCGCGCAGGCCCAGGAAGGCGTGGCAGCCCGCGGCCTGCAAGTCTCCGCGCGCCATCAATCGGTCGAAGTGCTCCAGACCTCCTCGCGTGTCGTCGGAGTCGTGGATGATGTCGGAGGCCCGTAGGTGCCGGAGCGCCACGCGCCCGGGGTGCCTGCCCAGGGCGAAGTGGTGGTAGAGGACATACTCCGAGGCCGCGTTCCACTTCTCCACCGTCACCTCCTTCATGAAGGCCCGCCAGGCTGGCAACTCATGCGCCTGCTCCGCGAGGGAGAGCAGCTCTTCGAGGATGTCCGCCTGGAAGAGCATGTGGTGCTGCATGCCGCTGAACGGGTGCTGGGGGCTCCAGCCGGGGACGAACCTCCGGGCGAACTCCGCATGCACGTGCTCCACCGTGGATGGGTACTGCCGGGTGCCGAGCAGCCACGTGAACGGGTAACCCAAGGCCAGCAGGGATCGTCCGTCCTCGCTCAGAAAGGGCACGTCCTGAAGGAAGACATAGTCCGAGTCCAGGATGAGCACCTCTGGCAAAAGTCCTGGGATGGCCCGGAAGACATACAACTTGAGAAGCTGTTGGTAGTACCAGGCGCCACTGGGGTAGGGGCAGCCGCGCGCCTCGAGAGTCTGGCTGATGTCCTGCTTCGTGAAGGGAAACCACGACTCGGGGGCGTGGTGCACCGGGATTGCGCCGGGTAGGGGTTCGAGAACGGGTGCTTGCTGGGAGAGGACGTAGATCCTTCGGATGATGGTTCGGGAGTGCCGGGCAATTCCCCGTAGACAGGAAGGAAGCTTGGAGAAGTCCTTGGGGGCAACAGGGACGACAACGTCAATGGGCATGGAGCACTCCGCGGCCGGTAGGACGTGACCGCTCAGGGCTAGTTTAGGGCTCTCGTGCGGTTGTCCCATAGAGACAGACGTGCGCGATTCCCTGAAGGAGGCGCGTCAGGCGGAGACGACCAGCGAAATGTTCATCCTCCCCGTCGCGCGGCTGAGCATTGGGCCCCTTCCCAACCGCCCCGGGTTTGAGCTAGCCCCGTGACGCGCCCCACTTCACAGGGGCCGCGTCCGTCCTTACCCCGGGGGTTCCATGCGCTTCTTCTCGTTGTCCCTGGCCGCGCTGCTCGCGCTCGTGGCCTGCTCCACCACACCGGCCGTCGCGCCCGCATCCGCACCCGGAGTGGCCGCGGCTCCCGCGCCCTCCGGCCCTGTTCCTCCGGTGGCCAGGCGCGTTCCTCATCCCGTCACCCTGCACGGCGACACGCGGCAGGACGACTACTTCTGGTTGCGTGAGAAGGAGAACCCCGAGGTGCGCGCGTACCTCGAGGCCGAGGCCGCCTACACCGCCGCGGTGATGAAGCCCACCGAGGCCCTGCAGCGGAAGCTGTACGAGGAGATGCTCGGCCGCATCCAGCAGACGGACCTGAGCGTGCCCTACCGCAAGGGCGGCTCCCTCTATTACTCGCGCACCGAGGAAGGGAAGCAATACCCCATCCTCTGCCGGAAGAAGGGCACCCTGGAGGCGCCCGAGGAGGTGATGCTGGACCTCAACGTGCTCGCCGAGGGGCAGAAGTTCCTCTCGCTGTCCGAAAGAGAGGTGAGCGATGACGGCCACCTGCTGGCGTACTCGGTGGATACAACGGGCTTTCGCCAGTTCACGCTCCAGGTGAAGGACTTACGCACCGGGAAGACGGGCGTGGAGCGCATGGAGAAGGTGACGTCGGTGGTCTGGGCCGCGGACAACCGCACCCTCTTCTATGTCACCGAGGACGCGGCCAAGCGGCCCTTCAAGCTGTGGCGGCATACGCTCGGCACGCCTTCTTCCGAGGATGTGCTCGTGTACGAGGAGAAGGACGAGCGCTTCACCCTGGGCGTCCAGCGCTCGCGCTCCGGCGAGTACCTCATCGCCTCCTCCGACAGCAGCACCACGAGCGAGGTGCGGGTATGGCCCGCGCGCAACCCCACGGCGGCCCTGACGGTGGTGGCCCCGCGCGAGCAGGACCACGAGTACAGCGTGGACCACCACGGAGAGCAGTTCTACATCCTCACCAACTCGGGGGGCCGCAACTTCCGCGTCGTCACCGCGCCGGTGAAGTCGCCCGGTCGCGCGAACTGGAAGGAGCTCATCCCCCACCGCGAGGCGGTGCTGTTGCAGGGCCTCTCCCTCTTCAAGAACCACCTGATGCTGTACGAGTTCGAGGCCGGGCTGCCGCACCTCTCCATCACCGACCTGAAGACGCGGGCCTCGCACCGCATCTCCTTTCCCGAGCTGGTGTACGTCGTCTACCCGGAGATGAACGAGGAGTGGGACACGAAGCTGCTGCGCATCGCCTACCAGTCACCCGTCACACCGCCCTCCATCTACGACTACGACATGGTGAGCCGGGGGCGGAAGCTGCTCAAGCAGACGCCGGTGCTGGGGGGCTATGACGCCTCGCGCTACCAGACAGAGCGGGTGATGGCGGAGGCGAAGGACGGGGTGAAGGTCCCGGTGAACCTCGTCTATCGCAAGGGCCTGAAGAAGGACGGGAGCGCTCCGCTGCTGCTCATGGGTTACGGGGCCTATGGCTTCCCCGCCTTCCTGGGGTTCAACTCGAATGACGTGTCGCTGCTGGAGCGGGGCGTGGTGCTGGCCACCGCGCAGATTCGTGGCGGCAGCGATCTGGGCAAGGCGTGGCACGACGGTGGCCGCATGCGCAACAAGATGAACACCTTCACGGACTTCATCGCCTCGGCCGAGGGGCTCATCGCCCAGGGCTACACCTCGAAGGAGCGGTTGGCCATCGAGGGCGGGAGCGCGGGTGGCCTGCTGATGGGCGCGGTGATGAACCTTCGCCCGGACCTCTTCAAGGTGGTGATGGCGCACGTGCCCTTCGTGGACGTGCTCAACACCATGTCCGATGCGAGCCTTCCGCTCACCGTGGGCGAGTTCGAGGAGTGGGGCAATCCACAGGTGAAGGAGGACTACGACTACATGCGGCGGTACTGCCCCTATACCAACGTCGCCGCCAGGGACTACCCGACGCTGCTGGTGAAGACGAGCTTCAATGACAGCCAGGTCATGTACTGGGAGCCGGCCAAGTGGGTGGCGAAGCTGCGAGCGCTGAAGACGGACAAGAACCCGTTGCTGTTCCAGATCAACATGAACGCGGGCCACGGCGGCGCGTCCGGGCGGTATGACCGGTTGAAGGAGGTTGCCTTCGATCAGGCCTTCCTCCTCACGCAACTTGGCGTGGCCCAGTAGCAAGGAGGGAGCGGGACAATCCCAGGTCCATCTGTCCCGCCCCAGGCTCCTCCGCGGCCAGCCTGCCTGGTCCATTCGAGGCGTCCGCTCTTGTTCGGTGAGCAGTGGGCCAGGGCGGGGAGTGGGTCACATCTTCCTTCAGGGCACTCCATCCCGTCAGTGACGCTCGTGTTGCGCATGCTCCCTCTCCCTCTGGGAGAGGGCGGGGGGTGAGGGTCGTCACCCTCGTGTTCCTGGCGACACTCCACCGCGCGGGTCGTCATGGCAGAGAAAAATCCATTTTTTCCGTTGGTCCGTAGCTTGGGTGAAACCCACTCGCATCGCGAGTTCACCCCGTGAGGATCGACAATGCTGAAGCTGAATCCGCGAGCCGCCATCGCGGTCCTGATGGTGGCGACCCTGGCCCTCTCGCCTGGGGCTTTTGCCGCCAGCCACCGCGAGGCCCCCATCACCGCCCTGGACCACAAGGCTGACATCACCGACTTCTTCGCTTTTGTCAGCTATGACAATCCAGACAAGGTCACGTTCATCCTGAACGTGGACCCGCTGCTGGAGCCGTCGAACGGGCCCAACTACTTCCCGTTCGACCCCAACATTCTCTACACCATCAAGATCGACAACAACCACGACGCCGTCGAGGATGTCTGGTTCGAGCTCCGCTTTGCCACGGAGATCCGCTTGCCCAATGTCTTCACGGGCTATGTGGGCGCGGGCTCGGGAATCGCCGCTCCGGGTAACTCGCCACCACCGGTCGCTCCCGGCACGCCCATCGTGCCACCGGCCATCACCGCTCTGGACGGGCCCGGTTCGGAGGGACTCAGCTTGCGCCAGAGGTACTCGGTGACCCTGGCACGCCGCGGCCCGGACAACTCCGTCAAGCGCACCCGCCTGGGCGAGCACATGCGCCTGTTCGCGCTGCCGAGCAACGTCGGGCCGCGCACCATGCCGGATTATGCCTCGCTGTCCAGACAGGCCCTCTACCGGGTCGGCCAGGACGTCCGCGTCTTCGCCGGTACCGTGGAAGACCCTTTCTGGATCGATCTCGGCGCGGCCTTCGACTCCCTGAACTTCCGCTCCACCGGCTTCACGCAGCCTGGCGTGCTGACGGACGCCCAGGATGCCGATGACACCCGCAACTTCGCCAGTGATGCCGTCTCCGGCTTCAATGTGAACGCCATCGCCATCGAAGTGCCCATCTCGCTGTTGACCTGCGACGGCAAGAAGCACGCTGCTTCCGAGCCCAAGGCCACGATCGGCGTCTGGGGCACGACCTCACGCCCGCGTGTCACCATCCGCAGAAAGCCCGGGGAACGGGGCGATGAGTCCCTGGCCGGCGGCGGCTGGCGGCAGGTGCAGCGTATGGGCAATCCCCTCATCAACGAGCTCCTCGTGGGCACCGGCTTCAAGGATCGCTTCAGCATCGACCAGCCCAGGAACGACTCTCAGTTCGCGCCCTTCTTCCTCGATCCCTTGCTGGCGCGTGTGCTGAACGCGGTGTATGGGTTTGACATCCCCGCGCCCCCTCGCACGGATCTGCTACCGTTGGTGACCTACGCGCCGCCCATCGCCGCCGCGGGCACTCCCGCGGGTCCGGTCGCGGATCTGCTTCGCCTGAATACAGGCGTCCCCCCCACGCCCGTGGGCAAGCAGAAGCGTCTGGGCCTGCTCGCGGGCGATCCCGCCGGCTTCCCCAACGGACGCCGCCTGGGCGACGACGTCACCGACATCTCCGAACGCGCGGTGGCGGGCGTGCTGAATCCCAAATTCAACAAGGCCCCCAACAACCGCCTCGGTGATGGCGTGAATACCAACGACGCCCCGTACCGGAACACCTTCCCGTACCTCGGCCTCGCCTGGAGTGGTCGCAACCACCGCCACCTGGACCCGGGTGAACCGGGAGGCGGCCCCGTCAACTAGTCAACCGGACCATGGGCGCGCTCACCGTGTGCCCATGGTCCTCCTACCAGGAGGTTTCCCATGAAGACGATTTGGAGTCTGGCGGGGGTCTTGCTGTTCACCTCGCTCGCCCTGGGCCAGGGTCACGCGCAATCCACTCCCGCGGAGGCGCGGATCGCACAGGCTCGCGGCGCCATCGAGAAGCACCCCGATTACTACTCGTCCTACAATGAGCTCGCGTGGGCCCTGGCTCGCCGGGCACGTGAGACGGGCAATCCCTCATACTATGAACAGGCCGAGGAGGCCCTGAGGCACTCCTTCCGCCTCCAGCCCGACAACCTCGAGGGAAAGAAGGTCCAGTGCTGGCTGATGCTGGGCAAGCACGAGTTCGCGCGGGCGCGCGAGCTGGCGCGCGAGCTCAACCGCCACGTGCCCGACGACGTGCTTGTCTATGGCTTCCTCGCGGACGCCAATGCGGAGCTCGGCAACTACGAGGAGGCGGAAGCCGCCGCGCAATGGATGCTCGACCTCCGTCCGGGCAACATTCCCGGGTTGACGCGGGCGGCGTACTTGCGCGAGCTCTACGGCGACGTCGAGGGGGCGCTGGAGTTGATGCGCATGGCTTACGAGCAGACCGACCTGGGCGAGCTCGAGGACCGCGCCTGGCTCCTGACACAGATGGGGCACTTGCATCTCGTCATCCATCAGGACTCGGAGGCCGAGTCCTCACTGACGGAGGCCTTGCGCCTGTTCCCCCGCTATCACTACGCGCTGGGGGTCCTTGGCGAGCTCCGCATGAAGCAGCAGCGCTGGGCGGATGCCGTTGAGTTGTTCGAGCTGCGCTACGCCGCTGCGCCGCATCCAGAGAATCTCTATTCGCTGGGGGAAGCGTTGGAGCGCGCCGGCCGCTCCCGTGAAGCACGAAGGGTCTTCCGCACCTTTGAACGGCAGGCCTTGCGCGAGAGCGGTGGTGAAGACAACGCCAACCGTGAGTTGATCTTCTACTACATCGAGCATGCCCACAAGCCAGCCAAGGCACTGCGTCTGGCCCAACGCGAAGCCACTCGCCGGCAGGACGTCTACACCCTGGACGCGTATGCCTGGGCGCTCCATGCCAATGGCCGCCATCGCGAGGCGCGAGCTCAAGTCGACCGTGTATTGAAGGTCGGCGCCCGTCACTCCCTCTTCCAGTCGCATGCCAAGGCGATCACGGCCAGCCTCGACCCGGTGAAGGTGTCCAGATGATGCGTACTCTTGGAGTGTTGGCGGCCGGCTGGGCCTCTCTCGTGGAGACGGAGATGCGCCACCTGCCCATGCTCGGCCACATGGCCGAGATGCACCTGAGCGCGGGCTCTCGGGACGGTGGTGTCTGTCTACCGGAGCTCGTCATCTCCCTGACGACGATGGGGGACCCCCTGATCCCTCGTCCCGAGGCCTACTCTCCGCGTGGGCCTGCCGGATCGCTCGGGGTGACACTCGCGCCGCTGCGCTACTGCGGCGGGGGTGGGCTCGAGGTGTCATTGTTCGGCCTGGACATGGCCTACGAGACGAGCGAGGGGAGCTCGGGCACTGCCCTGCAGATGGGCCTCCTCGGGGCGAGCTTCGACTTCTGAGACGCCAGCCCCGTGTTCCGTACAGCGGGTTCAGTCCTCGCGGTAGTGGGCCACCCGATAGAGCAGTGCCGCGTAGCCGATGCCCACCGATGCTGCATCCGGGCCCGCGAGGCGGCGAGCCCTTGTGGACAGTTCAAGGGCTGTTATGGGCGGGCAGGCTCGACACTGTGCATCGGACAGTGAATGATCACAGGATAGTGAAGGGCGACTAACTCATAAGGGTGGAGCGTGCCCTGTACCGTTGAGCTCATGATTCCCTCTAAAGAATATTTGATATCCGTTGCGCATGATTACTGGCGTCAAGATAAGGATTATCAACTCCGGCAGGAGAAGAGCCCTGAAGAGAGAAGGCGTGAGGCCCGATGGAACAAAGAGCTCGAAAAGATTGACCGATGGCATGCGCTCCTGCGTGACCTCAGACAAGAGCTTCCCGAATTCACCATCGGAGATGGCACCGCGACACCTGACGCCTGCTTTCGTTGTGTCGCCTACCCGGCCAAGGGCCGCCCGATGCCTCCTCACGACTGGGTCATCGTGGGCTGTATCAGCATCCTGGCGCCCATCTACATTGTTTACAGTGTGCAGTATGGCCGCGTAGGTCATAAGGATCGGCTCAACCCCAGGATCGGCTTCGAACCGTTCCCGCTCGAGATGAAGCTTCCGGCTGATATCCTCTCTAGGAAGATCGAGGAAACATTCGGAGTCAGCAAGCTTCCACGCGAGATCGCGGAAACACCTGTCCCGCTCTTCGTGAAGTGGGTAGAGCCACCAGAGACAACGCTATTTCATGCGCTCTTCACGAACGAGCCAGACAACGTGCCTTGAGCGATGAGATATCGCATCGACAAGTGAGTACTTCCCGCTGACGGTCCTCTAAAGAGGCTCGGAGCGCCGCGGCTGGCCCTGCTTCAGGCCTCCTGGGTAGGAAGGAGGGGAGACTTGCTGATGTGTGTCGCCGGCCCCCGCTGGCGCAGGAGGTACTTGCGAACCACCTGGAACCGCGGCGGGGTGGAGAGGAACACGTCTTGCGGCGCATCGTGCAGGAGGCCCACGTTGAGGACGTGTTGACGGTAATACCACTCGCCTGAGTCCCAGTAGTGGAGCCGCTCGTTGTAGACGGCGCGTCCCCACTCCCCGGCGCGCAGTGAGAACAACTCCTCGCGGTGTTGTCCTCGCGCCATGCTTCCCCAGGCACGGCTTCCCGGTCTGCCCATCCGGCCATAATCGAGTAGGACGAGCGCTCCCGCGTCCACCCGCTCCACCCGTAGGGCGCCGGCCTCGGCGAAGGCCTTCCGGTGCATGTCCCGTTCTTCGCGCGGGAGGAACTGATGCCGCTCGTGGAAGAAGACAGTCTGCACTCGGAACACCTCCTCGTCCGCGCTCTCCAAGGCGGAAGGAGGAAGAAGGAGCGCGCGGGGCGTGGCGTTACGCACTCCCGCCTGTGGGCCCCCGCGCGAGTGCTTCGTCCACTCGGTGCAGAGGTCCTGGAGGAACAGTCCGGTGACCCCCACCCGCGCTTCTCGGATGCTCCTACCTCTCAGTCGTGCCATACCGCGCCTGACGGAAGGTGCACTCCGGGACTGACACCTTGCTCACCACGAGTGGACGTTGCTCGTAGGGCGGCCGTCACTTGCCGCTGCCGTTGAATCCTCCGCTGCTGGAGCCGCCCCCGCTGGAACTCCCGCCGCCCATCGATGACGATCCGGAGGAGCTGAAGCCACTCAAACCAAAGCTCGTTCCGCCTCCGATGCTCCCGAAGCTGCCGCCTGTGGCGGGCGAGCTTACTCCGAAGCCGCCGCTAGACGAACCCGAACCAGAGACCACCGGGCCACTGACACCGAAGTTGCTGAAGCCGCTGCCACCAATGCCCCCGAGCCCGGTGCTGGAGTAGCTGCTGTAGCCCAACTCCCAGCCTCCGATCCTGCCGTAGGTCGTACCCCTCCCAACCGCGCCATGAAGTCCGAATGTGTCGAGGGCCCTGCTTCCGATGGAGCCGATTCCGATGCCGCCATAGGTCCACGACCCGCCGAGGCCGATCGATGAACGGCCCGAACTTCCGAGTGTCCCGATGCCGTTGCTATCGAAGGCCATGCCCATGCCCACAAAGCCGCCGAACCCGAAGCTGTTGAGGCCACTGCTTCCAATCGTCCCAATGCCAAGGCTTGGATAGCTGAGTTGGCCGCCGAAGGGGCCATAGCCACCACCCAAGCCAAAGCCGCCGAACCCACCGATCGGTGTGCCGAATGGCCCGAACCCAAAGCGGCTGCCAGCGGGAGCTACCGGGGGATTGAAGACGGAATTAAACCAACTGTTGCCGGCCACCGGCGTACCGTGTGGACCAAAGCCGAAAGAGCCACCGGGCGTGGGCCGTGGTGTGAAAGCGCCATCGAAGCGGTCGAAAGTGGGGTTCGTAGGAGGCGTGTATCTGTAAGGATGCTGATCTTCGAAAAGATGCTGATTTTCGATAGATTTGTGCCTGTTGAACACTTCCACATTGGGAGCGATCTTACCGTTCAGCTTCTCGTAGACCTCATTCACGGTTCGCGGGTGTGTTCGATTCTTGTCCGCGTAGAAGATGCTGGGATTGGCTTTAGCTGCAGCGGGGAACATTGCCGCGGCGTCAGCGTTTCCCTGGCCTGAGTCGCGTGCGCGTAGAAGGTTGGCCGCCCCCTCGGGTCCCATGAAGTGAGCGATATAGAGCTCGCTAGCGTCCAATGGTCGACCCAGGCGCTGCCTCAGCATGCGCTCGTTGTCCTTCGCGAACTCCGCTCCCATTACTGCGCTGGTCTCAGGATCCTTACGTAGGTCCAGGATTTGTTCCTTCACAGTGGGATCCCGGACCACGTATGTCTTCCCTTGTTTGACGATCTGATCCGCAAAGGATCTAAGCCCATGGGCAGCACCGTGCTGCTTGATCATCCCCAGCCAGGTTTGATCGAGGAATTGGTATAGGCCCGTTGCACTGCTGGTATCGGCTTTGGCGTTGGGGTCGAAGCTGCTTTCCTGTTTCGCCATGGCCATCATGTACCCATAGTCTACTCCGACCCGAGTTGCCGCGTTGCGGATAGCCGACTCCACTTCAGCGGAAGGTTGTGACAACTTCGGATTGGGAGAATATGTTGGTTTTTTGGGAGGAACTGAGGGCCCTCCGGAAGAAACTGGTCGTTCCTTGAGACGAACTGTAAATTCCAGTGTCGCAATCCTGGTTTGCGGATCTTGCAGCGCGGACGTCTGGGAACCACGAGAGGCGCGCGCGGGGGTGAAGCTGCTGGTTCCGGAGTAGCCTTGTGCTTTCGGCGCCTTAGCGGCGGCGACTTTCGCAGTACCTGTTGTCGGATTCTTCGCGCTGTTGCTCGTGGGAGCGGAGGAACCGCCTTTCCCAGAAACGCGTGACGTGGACCCGCGACTGGAGTTGGAACCTTTGACCGAATTGACGCCCATGGAGTCTCCTGTGCTGATGCACCATGAAAGTTCGAGAGCCAGCGTGCCACGCGATCTCAACAAATTACACGAGCGGAGGATACATTAAAAGGAAGGCGAGAGATGGCAGGTCCTGTTGCGGTAGCGACGATTTCGTAAATGAACATTCGATGGCGAGAGCAACTGGGATGCGATGGTTACAACTTGCCCCTTGTGTCAGAATCGTGACGAATGGAGTTACCTTCAGGAGGACCACTTTCCAAGGGACGTAGGAGAGAGCATCCACCGGGCTTGAAGATTGCGCTGAAGGTTAAGGGAGAGCGGGCGAGTGCATGGGAGCAGGCGCTAGGACTATCGCCCCCGAGCAGAGCAGCCAGACATGACATCGCTGCTGGCTTGGTGCTCATCTGAGGAGTCCCGGGGACACGGAACGCTCGAAAGCTCGCCTGCTGCAGGAGTGCGACGCGTCCGATCGTGCACATCCTCGGGTCGAGTCATCCCAGGTCCGCACGCGGCCTGGATTGCACCACAGGCCAAGGGCCGGAGGAGGATGTGATGAAAGGGCCGCTGTCTCCACGCGTCCACGGGTTCATCGACTACGCGGGTATCTTGCTGCTGTTCCTCGCGCCAACGCTGTTCGGGTTCTCGGGTACCCCGGCGACGATCCTGTACGTCGTGGCCGTGCTGTACCTGGCCATGGTGCTGTTGACGGCGTATCCGCTCGGTGTCGCGAAGGTGATCCCTTTCCCCGTGCATGGGCTTATCGAAGCGGCATTGTCGCTTCTGTTCATCGTGGCGCCGTTCCTCCTGCGCTTCTCGGATGTGGCCGCCGCGAGGAACTTCTACATCATCGGGGGAATCGCGCTCGGTGGGGTGTTCCTGCTGACAAACTACCAGGCCGCTGAAGCACCCCGGTCGCTCGCTGGCGAGCGCAAGCGCCGCTACGTCTGATCTCCGCGCACCGCCCGGTTCCACCAGGACTCAGGCGGTGCGTCGGGTTGTACCGAATATCAGGTCAGGCCACCGGGTAGCCCTTGGCCTTCCGCGCGAGTCCGCCGTGCGCATCGAGCATCCGCTCGCGCCAGGCGAAGACAGGGTCCTCGGCTTGCAAGAGCGCGAAGGGGCTGATGCAGCGCGCCCACTGGAAGACGCTGAAGACGATGTAATCCACGTACCGCGGGGACGCACCGCCCAGGAAGGGCCCTTGCGCGAGCGCCGTCCGCACGGGGGCGAACAGGGCGCGCAGCTCGGGCAGGCGGGCCTCGCGGTCGGCCACCAGCTGCTCAAGCGGAGCGCCGTAGCGCGCCTCGCGGGTGGCCCGGAAGTAGGCCCGGTCCTTCTCGTGCAAATGCCCGTAGATATCGAGCACCATCATCCGCCCCACCGCGGGGTTGAGCACACGATCCGTCCATGCATTGACGAAGTGAGCCATCACGCGTCCCTCGGGTCCTCCGAAGAGGCTCGGCGTGTTCGGGTAGCGCTCCTCGAGCTCGAGCGCGATGGCCCAGGAGTCGCTCACCGTGCGGTCCCCCTCCACGAGCACCGGCACCAGCCCCTGCCCCGAGAAGGCGATGGCCTCCTTGTCGGAGAAGCGCCAAGGCACGGTCTCGAAGTCGAGTCCCTTGTGCACCAGCGCCAGCTTGGTGCGCCAGCAATAGGGGCTAAAGCGCCGATCCTCCTCGGCGCCGGCGAGGTCATAGAGAACGCGGCGCATGACGTGTGCTCACTTCTTGCTGGCGGGATCCATCCCCGGAGCCAAGCCCTCCACCAGCAGCATGTCCGTCTGGGTGCTCGCCTGACGCATGGCCTTGGCGGGGGCGTACTCGGGAGAGTTCCACCACTCGCGGGCCCGCTCCACGGTGGGGAACTCGAGCACGGCGATCCGCGTCGGGGTCCACGTGCCCTCGAGCGTCTCTGTCGCGCCCCCTCGCACCAGGTAGCGGCCGCCGTAGGCGGCGATCGTCGGCGGAGCGAGCTGCTTGTACCGCTCGTAGGTCTCCGCGTCCTTCACCGTGATGTCGACCAACACATAGGCAGGCATTCGTTTCCTCTCGCCAGGTCAGGAGCCCGTATTCCGGGTGGCGGATGCCGTCAAGGTGCTCGCGGCGAGCCGCAGCAGCTCGTCGTCGGAGAGCTGCTCGGTGGAGAGCGCGGAGGGCTCGGCCTTGACGCGATCCACCTTGCCATCGCGGGCGATGTGGAACTCGCCGGTGCCCTGACCGGGAATCTTCGCCGGGTCCACCCGAGCCTCGCTGAGCATGGGCTTCATCTTATCCAGCGAGACCTTCTCCTTCACGCGGCCGATGAACCAGGAGCGGATGGTATCGCGGCACTTGTAGTCGAAGTCGCCGGGGCTCTGCGTGGCCAGCATCAACCCCAGGCCGGCCGAGCGCGCGCGCTTGAGGAGGTTCTCCATCGGCTGCTTGGTGGACGGCTGGCGCATGGCGGGCAGGTACATGTCCGCCTCGTCGAACATCAGCATGGCCTGCAGCGAGGTGGCGGGATTGCGATTGAGCCAGCGCGTCACCTCGATGAGGAGCTGCGACACCCAGAAGAGGACGCTGTTGTTGTCGCCGAGGAACTTGGTGCTGATGATGCTCAGGCGAGTCTTGCCGGACGTCGCGTAGGCACCGCGGCCGAGCAGCAGATCCATATCGAGCTTCTCGGCCTCGCCGCTCATGAGGTGCTTCGCGTCGATGCGCAGCCGATCCAAATCATCCGCGAGCTTGTCGAAGAGCTTCGTGTCCAAGCGGCCCGCGGCATTTACCAGACGCGGATCCTTGTTGCCAATGAAGCGAACGAGGTTCTCCAGGGTGACGCTCTCGCGCGTCAGTTGGACGTACTGGTCAATGGCTTGCGCGAGCAGTGTCCGGCAGGACTTGTCGCGAGGGTTCTGCCGGTAGTCCAGCATGCCCGCAAGCGCCTCGGCGGCATGGCGCGTGGCCTGCTGCCGATCGAAGTCCGAGAGCGCGTCGAGCCCGTCCGGGACGATGGGGATGGTCAGCGGGCGGCCGTAGGGATGGCCCGGGGTGAAGAGGGCCACGTCGATCCGCTCGCGCAGCAAGTCCCTTCGCTCGGCACGACGGGGATTATCGATGGGCCGCGTCCAGAAGGACTCGGAGGCGTAGCCGGCGAGGTCTCCCTTGCGATCCACGAGGATGGTCGGAACGCCCTGGAGGAGCAGCTGCTCCAACACATTGAGCGCGAGCGTCGTCTTGCCGCTGCCGGAGCCACCGAGGAACGCGGAGTGCCGGGTGAACTCGTCTGGAGCGAAGAGGACGGGCTCCTTCAGCAGGCTGTCCGTCTCGCCGATACGGATGGGCTCACGCTTGCGCGGGGGCTGCGCCACGACCTTCTTCTCAGCCGGAGGAGTCACGGTCGTGGCGGATGGTGCCTGGGGAGGTGGCTCGGGCGGGGTCACGACAGGGAAGGCCCCGGACTGAGGTGAGGCGCCTGTGGGAACAGGCGGAGGTGTCTCGGCTCGGGCGGGATTGGGAGGCGCACTCACCCCGGAGCGCAGGTGCTCCAGGTCGAGAATCTCTCGCAGTGACTTGAGCTGGGTGAGGGGCCGGGCGGAGCGCAGCCACGCGGCGAAGTCGGGGCGAGCCTCGTGCCGCTTGCGGAACTCGCGCAGCGCGAGCAGGGTGCGGCTGTCACTGTCCTCGAGCACCGCGCGGCGCCCACCCTTGCTGATGAGCTTGCCGAGGTTGATGGCGGCCTTGCCCTTCGGGTTGCTCGGGAAGTCGCTGGTGCGCACGACGATGGGTGTCCGCACGGCCTTGCCGGCCAGCTTCCAGGTCTGTTCGATCTGGTCCGCGAGTGCTCCGGCTTGAGGACCTTTGTTGCACAGGGCCACGTGCAGCTTCGCTTCGCCAGGCGAGACGTCCACATGGATGGTCTCACCCAAGCGCCGCGCCTCGAAGCGATGCCCCGTGTCCACCTCGTCCGCGCAGGCCTTGAGCGCCCAGACGAGCAGCTCGGCGAGCTCGGCATCCTCCTCGGGAGGCGACGTGTTGTACGTGGAGCGGAAGTCGTTCCACGGTTGGTCCAGCTCCGGCGCGGGGCCTGGGCCCACAATTACCTTCCCACTCTCCAGTGGGAAGCGATCGGGCAGCGCACCGTCGCGGATGGCCTGCTCGCGCCAACGGCGGCACGCGTCGAGCACGTCGCGCGTGTTCTTGCCAGACAGCTTCTCGAAGCCCTCGTGGGGGAAGGGATAGGTGGGCTCCGCCGGATCGAAGGGCGCGTCCTCCATTGCGTAGAGGTGCTCCAGCCGGCGCTCGGTGATGAGCCGCGCCTCCTCGGCTGTGCGCAGGTGCTGCAGCTTGATGAGGTCGGGATCGCGCTCGATGCGATCCAGGAGGGATTGGGTGAGCTGGCCGCGCAGACCCGTCCAGAAGGTGTGCAGGCAGCTGATGACGATGACCGACGAGGGCGCGCGCTCGGCGAGGTCGCAGAGCATGTGCATGGCCCGACGGAAGGCCTGCGCGTTCGTGGCCTCGATGTCGAAGCCCTCGAGCTGGTCTACGCACAGTACAAGCGAGTGATTGAGCGCCGCCGCGAGCCGGCCCAGGTGCTCCACCATCTCCTGGGGGTGGTTGTCATAGGTGCGCGGCACCAGCCCGCCGAGCACCTTGCGATCATTGTCAGACAGGTCCTCGCAGCGCAGGTACTTGAGCACGCGGCTGCGGATGCGCGTGTCGTCGCGCTGCAGGAAGAGGAGCGCGCGCAGCAGATCCAAGTCGAGCTTCTTGAAGTGGGGCTGCTTCTGCAGATCGTCGGCGGCGATCTCCACGAGGTTGGGGATTTCCTCGGGGTCCTGCTCGGGATCGGCCAGCAGGGCGGCCACCTGACCGCAGTGGGAGAGCAGCACGTCGGAGAGCTTCTGCAGTCCGGAGCGGGGCTCGGTGGGCTCGTGGTAGGGCTGATCGAGCGAGTCGATGAGGTTGGAGAGGACGTAGCGCCCGTAGTTGGAGGTGGACGTCGTCATCTGCATGTAACCCACGAAGCCGAGCGAGCGCTCGTGGGCCATGGCGCGGAAGGCGCGCAGCAGGTGCGTCTTGCCGCAGCCCGATTCACCGAGCATCAGCAGGATGCGCCCCGAGTCCACCCCGGGCGGCGTGGTGGCGCGCAGCAGCAGGCGCTCGAAGGTGGCGCGCGCCTCCTGGTGCACCGTCTCCACGTCGAAGGGATCCTCCCGCCAGACCTCGTGACGGTGCTGGATGGAGTGGAAGACCTCGGTGCGATCGGAGAGGAAGGTGGCGAGGCGAAGATCGGTCTGGGTCATCGGCGGTCCCCCGGTTGCCGGACGAGAAGTGGAGCGCTACAGGGCGATGAAGTGGAAGGTGGAGCCGAGGTGGGAGATCTCCGAGGCAGCGACATCCGCGGGATCCATCAGCTCGACCATGTCCGCGCGGCTCAAGGACAGGAGGCGCTTCTGGTTGGCCTCGACGAGCCGGTTCTTGAAGGACTGCTCGTCCAGGCCCTCACTCCGCAGGGCGCGCCAGACGTGCGAGATGAAGACCCGGTCATCTCCGAAGCGCCCCGTCGTCGCGCCACGGGCGGCGTCCAGCACGCGCTCGGCGAAGGCGGGAAGGCCGTCCTCGGTGGAACGGGGTGCCGGTGCGGGGGGCTCGGAGGCGGTGGAGCGGGGCGCGGGCACAGGCTCCGCGGCGGGGATGAACCAGGACTGCAGGGCCGCGAGGCGGAGGCTCTCCGCGTCCGTGCGCCGTGCGCCCACACTCCTGGCCGCTAGTTGCTCCATGGCCTGTGAGGGCTTCACCTCGCGCGAGGACTGGAGCACCTGGCTGAGCAGGAAGGACTGCACGGCGGCCAGGGTGAAGGGCTTGTCCGTCTCCACGCCGAGCTGCTTCCAGCACAGCTCGTCCCGCACCTCATTGAGCTTCCGGGTGCCGACTTTCTTGAGGCCCAGCTGCTTCTGGACGAGCACCGCGCGCAGGTTGTCTGCCTTGTCCAGCCGGCTCGCGTTGGAGGCGGGCAGCCCCAGCGCACGCGCCGTGAGGTACGTAAGCCGGAGCTTCTTCCAGGTGAGGCCCTTGGGCAGGCGCTCCTCCCCGAGGAACTTCAGGGCTCGCGCGCGTCCCGTCTTCGTGAGGGACACGCCCTTGCGCGCCGTCTGCTGGATGAGCCCGCCCGACTCGAGCGCCGCCAGCGACTCGTCGAGCCGGGTGTTCCACTCACCGCTGCTCCAACGGTGAGCAGCAAAGGACTTCAGCGCGCTGGACAGCCCACTGCGAGGTCCCTTCCCCTCCGCGCGCGTCAAGAGCCACACCAACGCGAGCTCGCCCACGCGAGACACCTCATGCCCCTCCATCTGCATCCTCCCTATGTGGCGGTGGCCCCCCTGGGGCATCACGCCGGAGCGAGACGACTTCCAAGATAGTGTCGCGAATTTCCTCGAGCCGCGCCACCACGTCATTGGCGAGGAAGCGGAGCACCAGGTAGCCGTGCCGTTGAAGCCCCAAGTCCTTGCGCCGGTCGCGGCGGTAGGCCTCGGGATCCTGGAAGTGGTAGTAGCCGTCGACTTCGATGGCGACGCGCAGCCGGCGACAGAGGAAGTCCACCTCCACAGGCCGGTTGTTGATGCGGAACTCGGCGCGCTTGTTGTTTTCGAAGAGGCCCTGGGTGGCGGGGAGCGAGTCGAGCAGTGCGAGCAGGAAGCGCTCAGCGGAGCTGCGCGCCCGGTCCGCGGCCTCGGGCTGTTGGGAGGCGGCTTCCAGCTCGCGGGCTGCCTCTCCGTAACGGGTCAGCACCTCGTCCGTGACACCATCAGCGGCCAGCCGGGCCAGCGGGCCGGAGAGCGTCTCCGTGGCTTTGACGCCGAGTGTCTCCAGCCGCCGCTTCAGCTCCTCGGGGGAAGGCGTGTCGAGCTCCAGCAGGCCTTCACGTACCAGGGCCAGGGCCTGGCTCTCGCCCCCGTGCAGGTAGGCGTCGACGGTAGGCCGATCCACCTGGAGGGCCACGATGAGCGAGGGCACGGCATCACAGAGCCTGGCCGCCACCCGTGCAGCGCTCGTCAGCCAGGCGGCGCCGGAACCGGAGAGCATGAGGGTTGGAGCTGCTCCCGATGGGATGAGCGCATGCAGTGCCACGAGTGCGCGGAGGGGATCTCCCTCACAGGCGGCGAGTATCACGTCAGGGAGGATCCCGGACTTGTGGACAACTTGTGGAGGTTGGAGCAGGCACCTGCACGTGGCGGAGACATCTCCTCCGGGAATGGAGGGGAAGAGCTCTTGGAGGAGCACGTCGCGCTCATGCTCCGTCCTTCCCTCGAGCAGGGAGCGAGACTCGCCGGGAGCGAGGCCCGCGGCGGCACCGAGGTAGTCCGCCGCATCCGCTTGGAGGTTCCTGACACGAGCGAGTGTCTCCACCCAATCGCGGACCACCGTGACCTCGTGGGTGCCAGGAGAGACACAGAGGGGCTGGTGGCGCGAGTCGAGCCAGCGGCGCCAGAGGGACATGGCGCTGCCAGGAGGACCGGCGAAGACGGTGAGCTTGGGGATGCCCTGCTCGCGCCGACGCTGATGCCGTTCCAGCTCTTGGAGGACCGAGGCATCGCTCCGGATGTGGGGTCTGGAAGAGGGCACGGACCCAAGCGTCCTTGAAATCGAGGCGTGGCATCAAGGGCCCCTCCCCCGCTGCTGTGTCCGGGAGTGGTCATCTTCCCTGAGGGACAGTTGCTCACACCGAGAGCTCGCCTGGCTCCTGGGGCAACATCCGGCCGGGGGGCCACATGTCTCGACACACGATGCTCATGACGTTGATGGGTGGGCTGGTCCTGGGGACCGGTTGCCCTGATGTCTACGGGAAGGGTGGCAAGCTCGACCGGGCGATGGAGAAGGACATCAATGACAATCACGACGAGCGAAAGCGTGAATGGAGGAATCAAGGCATGGAGGACGATGAGGAGGAGAGCTGTCCTGAGGGCAAGGTGAAGGTCCGCGACTGCATCTCATTGCCATGCAAGGTGGAGTGCAAGTGAGGTGGGGCACGATCATCGGTGGAATTGTAGGGGTCGTGCTGCCCGTGCCCCTGATGCTGCTCATTGAAGCGATGCACCGGGAGCAACCGCTGACGCTTTCCCCGAGTGAGTTGATGGCACTCCAGACTTTCGGGCATGACTGCTGGAGACAAGAGGACTGCGAACCTCCGCTTGGGTGCTTGTACTTCGCGGGTGCTCGCACAGGTTTCTGTGGTGGCGGCATGTGCCAGGCGGACTTCCAGTGCGGTCAGGATTGGATGTGCCAGACGGTGCGGACGCTAGGAAATGGAGCGCCGGTACAAACCTGTGTGCCTCCTGGTCTGAGGAAGGAAGGGGAGGCGTGTGTGCAGTCCCTGGGGATGGATGAAGAGACGTGCGCACTGGGGTTGCGCTGCAACGAGGGATGGTGCGGTCGTCCCTGCCAACCAGATGAGTCCACGAGTTGTCCAGAGGGCTTCTTCTGTCGGGAGGGCGTGGACGGACCATCGTGTCTTCCCACGTGTGAGGCTCGGGGTTGCCCCGAAGGCCAGCAGTGCACCACCCTGGGCGAGGGCATCTCGGTCTGTGCAGTGGTGCGCGGGGAGAATTGCCAGAAGGTCCCCTGCCCCGACGACAGCCTCTGCTCTGTCTGGCCGCCTCGTTACAAGGAGTCACGCCTGGTGCTGAAGATGGCCTGCACCCGTATTTCCTGCGGGGAGGGCGAACCCACCTGCCCCCCAGGTACCTCCTGCATTCAGGGCGTGTGTCAGCGGCGTCACCCGTAGCCCTGTGTGCACTCAGCGGAGCTCGCGGAGGAAGCCCAGTTCGAGGTAACGGGGTATTTTCTCATGCTCCCGGAGTACTCGAACTCTCAGTTCGGGATCCTCGTTCCAGCGCTCTCGTGTAGTCCGGAAATAATTGACTGGCCTTACCATCTTCTTCACGGACGGCCAGTAGCGTTCCAGGGTCATGAGGCACCGGCGAGCTGCGAAAAGCTTGGTGACCGCGATAACGCTGCCGACGTTCTCCAAGCCGAATGCGCGATTGATGATGGGCAGCGCAAATTCGACATTCTCCCCCGTGTTGGTCGATTTCTCCTCAGTGAGGATGTTCTCGTTGGGAACGCCGCGCGCTGCAAGCAGCCGCCGCATGACCTCTGCTTCCGGCTCGATGAGCCTTCCAGTGAGCCCTCCCGTCGCGATGATCCTTCGGGCCATGCCGCTCCGCCACAGCTCCGCGGCAGCGTCGGCCAGTGGCTCACAGTGATGGGGCGTGCCGAAGACGAACACCAGCTCCGCCGGCTCGA
The DNA here is from genome assembly GCF_044360475.1 of Archangium minus. Taxonomy (NCBI): domain Bacteria; kingdom Pseudomonadati; phylum Myxococcota; class Myxococcia; order Myxococcales; family Archangiaceae; genus Archangium; species Archangium minus. Next base: position 62,486 of record NZ_CP043494.1, on the reverse strand, counting down.
GCGGCGTGATCGGCATCACGTAGTCCGCGATTTTGCGAATTTCGTCTGGAGACAAATCGGTCCGCAAGGGGGCGCCTCTCGTAAGCAGCCGAGCGACACTACCAATGGAACATGAACACAGGGCAGGGATGTGTTCGGCTGGTCACCTGCAACCCGTTCTGATAAGTTGTGTCGCGCTATGTGGAGCCTCCTACTTCGGCGGTCTACCCTGCTTCTCTCCCTCGTGGCATCCGTGGCCGTGGCCAGGGACCGCGAACCCCGCGTGAGGAACGTCTACATTCGGGACAGTCCAAAGGACGAAGTGGAGCGGGTCTACGTCACCAGGCAGGTGGTTACTGTGCTCCGGTTCGAGCAGCCTTGTGACCCAAAACGAACGAAGATGCTGGGCTGGGAAGGCCGCTTCGAACCCGTGGAATGTGCCGGAAAGAGGGTGCTTGTAGAGCCGCTCCAAAACCTCGAGCCCGAGGATCGCTTCCTCTTGTTGGTAACGCTCGCGGACGGAAAGGAGCTGCCCTTCACCGTCACGGCCATCAGGGAAAAGGAGCGGGAGCGGCCTGACCAACAGGTGAACGTGTTCCTCGACCCTGAGACCCGAGATGCACTCCGGGCACAGCTAGAAGATACCCGCACCCGAGAGCAGCTTTTCATGGAAGCAACCAGGCGTCATTGGCAGGAAGACACGGAAGACCACGCGCTCGCCAGACTCCTGAAGAAAGGCGCTTGGAAGCTCACGCCGTTCCGTCCGCGTAAGCACTGGTACTTCAAGAACAAGGGAACGGACATTGAAGCCACCGTACTCACCGGCAAGGCCAAAGCGGCGGTCTTGTTCCGTGTGACGAATCACGATCCGTCCAGGTCCTGGAGTCTGGCGGAGGTTCGCCTGTTGACCACGCGGCCAGGGGAGAAGCCTCCCTTGTTGTTCAGTGAGGCGAAACCCTTTGCTCTACAAGCTGACCGGGACGAGATTCCCCCAGGCGCATCCGGTTTTGTTGCCGTCGTCGTGGACGGTAGTGCCTTCACTTCGCAAGAAGGTCCCTCCGACCTGACCGTGGAACTCTACCGCCATGACGGTCTGATGGAGACCCATGTTCTTCTAGATCGTCGTCTTGTCCGTGAGTAAGAGCACCCGTCATGCCTTCGAACAGAGCACGATTCCCACTCGCGTTTGTGGTCCTGCTTCTCGTGACTTCGGGCTGCCCTTCTGGGGGCGTATTCTTGCGACCAGACGGCAGCCCCGGACCGGAGAAGTGCCCGGAAGAAGCCCTCAAGGCGATGCGGATTCTAAGACTCCGGGTGGGTGATGCGGCTTCCGTGGAACTGGATGTGAATCAGACCGACACCAGCCCCATTACGCTGTACGACGGACCTGTCGAGAGCATGTTGAACACGGAACTCGGACCATTATTGGAGTCACCCACCCGGCTTTACGGACGGGTGTGGACGAGTGGCCCGCAGGTCGTCGTCCGGTATTACGAAGCGAAGCCTCCGGACGGAGATGTCATCCCTATCTGCGCGGTGGCGAGGCTCGGAAATGGCCAACTCAGGAAGCTGCCCGGATCGAAGCCTGGAATGGCCACGCTCGAATTCTCAGGAGCAGGGGTCTACATCGTAGACTCATTCCGGTGAGTGAAGAACACCTCTCTTTCCATCGTCCTTGGGTTCCTACTGCCTATGGCCAACGCTGCTGGCGAGACGATGATTGTGAATTCCCGCTTGGACCCGTAGTCCGCCACCTCATGGCCCGGTGTGCTCAGCGTTTTCGCGCGGAGAGAAGCCCTTCGACGAGAGCGGCGATGGCGCTTCGGTAGTCCGCAGCGGACGCTCCCGAGTCGATGGCCAGCGCCGCGCGGTCGAACGCAGCTGACAAGAGTCCCGTCAGCGCGTCGACTGGCCCCTCGGCGATCGCGCCTTCACCCATCGCCGCGGCCAGTCCCTCTCTCAGCGTGCGGCCTGCGTGACGGAGGTCTATCGCGTCCATCTCCGTGCGGCCGAGCACCGCTGGACCGTCAAGGAGCAGCAGTCGCGTGCGACCCGGCACTGCCATTGCCGCGAGATAGGCGTCCGCTCCGGCGAGCAGCGCTCGGCGGACCGAGAGCGCCGGCGGTGTGGCACGCTCGATCTCCTCCGCGACGGCCTGCGCCTCGTGCTCGACTACGGCCCGGAAGAGCGCCTGCTTGTCCTCGAAGTGGTGATACAGCGCTCCCCGGGTCACGCCTGCTGCGGTGGCGATCTCGGGCGTGCTGGTCTCGGCATAGGACCGCTCCGTGAAGAGCTTGCGTGCGGCTGCGATCAGGTCGCCACGCGTCACCTCCGTCCGCTCACGGTTCGAACGCCTGCCTGTCCTGCTGCTTGCCCTGCGTTGCATACATTCAGCCTGTATGTTAGTGGACCAGAAACATACAGATTGTATGTCGGACTGAGAAGGAGCGAAAGAGATGAGGACGAGCTCTTACTACCCCGTGTTGCTGGCCCCCGACGTGGCCCAGGCCGCGCGCTTCTACGTCACGCACTTCCGCTTCAAGCCGTTGTTCGAGAGCGACTGGTACGTCCACCTACAGTCAGCCGAGGACCCGAGCGTCAATCTCGGCATCGTCCGCAACGATCACGAGACGATCCCCCCAGAGGGGCGCGGGAGGATCTCCAGCCTGCTCCTCAACTTCGAGGTGGACGATCCGGACGAGGTCTACGCGCGCGTCCAGGCGGCGAACCTGCCGATCCTCCGCACGCTGCGCGACGAGCCGTTCGGGCAGCGCCACTTCATCACCGTGGATCCAAATGGAGTCATGATCGACGTGATCAAGCCCATCCCGCCGACGGCTGAGTTCGCCGCGCAGTACGCCAACGAGGCGCTGCCGCGCTGACGACTCGACGGGGTCCCCACTCCGAGCATTCTTGCAGGGCGTGTGTCAACCGCGTCACCCCGGGTCCCACCCCTCCTGCTCCGCGTGCTTTTTCTCTCGCGCGCCTGCCTCGCCGCGTCTACTCAGGGGAGGTATTTTCTCCCCCTACCCCCAGGAGGCTTCCGCTCCCATGGCCGCGCTCACCTTTGGCTTCCTCATGGATCCGCTCGAGACGGTCCGGGTGGACCACGACTCCACCTTCGCCCTCATGCTCGAGGCCCAGCGTCGCGGCCATCAGGTGCGCTACTTCGAGCAGCCCTGGCTGCGCTTCAGCGGCTCCTGTGCCGAGTCGCGCATGCGCACCGTCACCGTGCGTCGCGAGCCTGGCCGCCACTTCGACATCCTCGACGAGCAGGTCCGCCCCATCTCGAGCCTCGACGTCCTGTTCCTGCGCAAGGACCCGCCCGTCGACGCTGACTTCATCCAGGCCACCCAGCTCGTCGAGCTGTGCAACGGCAAGGCCCCCGTCTTCATCAACAACCCCACTGGCATCCGCGACGCCAACGAGAAGCTCTTCGGCCTGCGCTTCCCCGAGCTCATGCCCGAGACGCTCATCGCCCGCGACCTCGCCGTGCTCGCCCAGTTCGTTGCCCGCCACCCCCAGGGCACCATCCTCAAGCCCGTCGAGGGCTTCGGCGGCCAGGGCATCGTCTTCCTCCAGCCCGGTGACCGGAACACCCGCTCGCTGCTCGAGGTCCTCACGCTGGGTGGGCGCAAGGCCATCGTCGCCCAGGCCTACCTCCCCGAGAGCCGTCAGGGTGACAAGCGCATCATCCTCGTCGACGGCGAGCCCCAGGGCGCCGTGCTTCGCGTCCCCGCGCAGGATGACCATCGCGGCAACATGGCCGCGGGTGGCACTCCCGTGAAGACGCAGCTCACCGCGCGCGAGCGGGAGATCTGTGCCCAGCTCAAGCCCTCGCTCCAGGAGCGCGGCCTGTACCTCGTGGGCATTGACGTCATCGGCGACTGGCTCACCGAGGTGAACGTCACCAGCCCCACCGGCCTCGCGGAGATCGACAAGCTGGATAACACGAACGTCGAGGCGAAGGTGATCGACGTTGCCGAGCGGCTCGTGGGCGAGCGGCGGTAAAGGATGGCGACGTACAACATCTCCTTGGCGGATCTCCGGCAGGACATCGCCGGAGTCATCCCGGCCGGGCTCGTCCTGAGCTGGAACGAGCAGGACAAGACCTCCGCCCGGCACGAGCAGTTGCTGGCTCCGTTCCGGACGCGGGGCACCCTCGTGTCCACGGACTCGGCGGGACTGTCCACGTTGAGCCAGCGGTACACCCTGGCCCAGGTGTTGAAGCTCGTCTCCGAGCCCAAGGAGGTGCTCCACTCCTACGGGACCGCGATTGGCGGTGAGGCCATTGGCATCTGGGCGGCGGACAACTCGCAGATGTTCTTCGCCGAGGCGATCGCGCCGTCACGGGTTGTCATGCAGATGCTCGCGGCGCAGGCCCGGGTGAAGGCCCTGCGGGTCCAGGTCGGCATCGGTATCCACGCGTGTGAATGCTACAAGGTCGGTGGTGGGCTCTTCGGCGCGGGAGCTGACTTCATTGAGGAGATCGCGGAGGACGCGACCTCGGGAGGAGAGATCGTCCTGTCCGAGGCGATCCTCGAGCACCTCACGGGTCCGGTCCGTGACGCGGCTCGGGTGCGTGAGGATCTCCACGAGGCAGGCTCGCTGTGGTCGCTGATGGGCTACCCGGGACACGTGGACGCCGTCGAGGGAGACAATCCCCACTACCCGACGCCTTTTGACGCGGCGTTCTTCCAGCGGCTGCGCTTGGCTTCCTTGGAGGAGCTCGGGAACGAGGCGTTTCCCGAGTACCGGAAGAACCGAACCGTGGCGTTCGTGAAGGTCTCTCACGGGGCGCACGAGTTCCTGTTGGATTCGTTCACGGACATGTCGCTCATCCACCTCGCGGTCCGTCGCATCGCGTCGTCCCATGGGGCGGATGTCGTGAAGTCCAACGGCTCTCTGGCGATCGTGCTCTTCGAGGAGGGCCGTGAGGCGTTCGCGTTCGCGCGCGACATCATCGAGGAGAATCGCGCCCTGGGCTTCAACGCACACGTCGGGCTGGCCCATGGTGAGGTGTATCTCTTCCCACTCGCCAACGGTGAGCGGGAGATCGCCGGCCATCCCGTCAATGTCGCCTCCAAGCTCGCGGAGGACTCGGGCCTGGAGGGAGTCCTCGTCGAGAGCTCCGTCGGGCTCGGAGCGCTCGCGCAGCAGGGCGAGCCCTTTCGTCTGACCCTGTCGAAGGTCGAGCTGACCGGGCATCGCTTTCCTGTCTGAAGGCCGCCGAGTGAGGGAAGCTCCCGAGCCCCACCATATTCCATGCGCTGGGGTACCTGGGAACCCCGCCGATCGGTGAGCGAGAGCCCCTACCTGCTGGGCTTCTCAGACGTGAGCACCTTCACCCGCGCCTTCCACCGCTGAACGGGTCGGCCCCAGCCGGTGGAGCGCGTCCGAGCACGCGCCCTGTCCCCGAGCCATGCCCCGCTCCTCGGGACGTGGCCGTCAGGAAGTGTAGCTGCGCCAGGATGGACCCGGCCTCAGTTCATGGCGTGTACAGTTCTGTGGTGGTGAGTCCACCGCTAGAGGCAGTATAGCCCCCGGTGACGAGGATCGTTCCCGAACTCAGCAGCGTCGCTGTATGAGCGTAGCGAGCCGAGGCCATCGAACTGGCGGCGGTCCAAGTATTGGTGGCTGGGTTGTACAACTCCGCCGTGTCGAGTGCTCCAGACCCGTCAAAGCCTCCGGCGACGAGGAGCATTCCCGAACTCAGCAGCGTCGCCGTCGGAGCGTAGCGAGCCGAGGTCATGGAACTGGCAACGGTCCAAGTATTGGTGGCCGGGTCGTACAACTCCGCCGTGTTGAGTGGTCTGGACCCGTGGTTGAAGTCATCACTCCCTCCTGTGACGAGGACCTTCCCCGAACTCAGCAACGTCGCTGTGTGATCATAGCGGGCCGAAGCCATGGAACCGGCGGAGGTCCAGGTGTTGGTTGCTGGGTCGTACAGTTCCGCCGTGGCAAGTACGCTAGACGCAGAACCACCGCCGATGACGAGAACCTTCCCCGAAGGCATCAATGTCGCTGTGTGGTGATAGCGGGCTGAGGCCATGGAACCGGCGGAGGTCCAGGTATTGCCGGCTGGGTTGTACAACTCTGCCGTGTCAGAACCACCACCAGTGACGAGAACATAGCCTGACGCCAGTAGTGTGGATGTGTGATTGGATCGAGCCGAAACCATGGAACGGGCGATCTCCCAGGTATTACTGGAGGGGTCGTACAGCTCCGTCGTGGCGAGCGGGTTCAACCCGTCAGACCCGCCGGTGACGAGAACCTTCCCCGAACGCAACAGCGTCATCCTGTGGTCGTATCGAGCCGAGCCCATGGGAGTGGTTGTTTTCCAAGTATTGGTAGGGGGGTCGTACACCTCCGCCGTGGCGAGCGGTCGAGAGTTACCGAGATAACCACCGGTGACGAGAACCTCGCCCGAGGTCAGCAATGTTGCCGTGTGGTTATAACGGCGATCGACCATGGAGCCCGTTGAGGCCCAAGTGTTCGTCCCCGATTCGTACACCTCCGAGTTACTGGCCTCTGGGTCAACATGGCCACCCGCAACCAATACCTTGCCCGAGGGCAACAGCGTGGCCGTGTGGTAGACATGATAGTTTATCATACTAGTGGTGGACGACCAGGTGCCGGACTCCGGGTCGTACAACTCCGCAGTATCGATAGCCTGATTATTACTTCCCCACCCACCGACTACCAGAACCCGGCCTGAGGGCAGCAGCGTGGCCGTATGATTGTAGCGACCGCCGACCATGCCGCCGGTGGAACTCCAAGTGCCAGTCGCTGGATCGTATAGCTCAGCTTCGGTGTAGCTGCCATTACTGGTCATACCTCCCGCTACTAGAACGCGGCCCGAGGGAAGCAGTGTGGCCGTATAGTAATGATGGCTAAAGATCATGCTTCCAGTCGCTGTCCAGGTACCTGACTCAGGGTCGTAAATCTCCGCCGTTGTAAGGAGCCCACTGTCGCCAAACCCGCCCATCACCAATACTTTGCCCGAGGGAAGCAGCATCGCCGTGTGGCTGGTGATGTATCTAACAGTCATGTTGCCCGTGGGTGTCCAACTGCCCGTCGTTGGGTCGTACAACTCCGCTGTGGCGCCGCGTTTACTAGTGCCGCCCACCACCAGAACCTTGCCCGATGATAGCAGTGTGGCCGTATGCTCCACCCGTGCGGTGGTCATGCTTCCAGTTGGTGTCCAGGTGTCAGTGGCTGGGTCATACAATTGCGCAGTGGAGAGTTGTCCACTAGCGCCCATGCCACCTGCCACTAACACCTTGCCTGAGGGCAGCAGCGTCGCCGTGTGATTGACACGAACCTCAGTCGAACTGACAGTGGGCATCCACGTGCTCGTCATTGGGTCGTACACCTCCGGGTTGATGCTCCCTGATGCAACAGAGGGAAAGCCACCCACCACCAGGACCTTGCCAGAGGTCAACAACGTGGCTGTGTGGTTGTAACGACCCATCACCATACTGGTGATGGGTGTCCACTTCGCACAGTCTGGGATGCCGAAGGCGGAGAAGTGTGTGGAAACCGAGAGGTTGAATGCATTGGTCACCGTGGCCGTAAAGGACACAGGAATTCCCGACGTCACGCACGGTGGGGCTGTCCAGACGAGTTGACTTGTGGTGGCGCTATCTTCAGGGGCTTCGAAGGTTCCGATGCTGGCCGACCAAGAGAACCGGAGAGCACCACCTTGAGGATCTCGAGCGGAAACGCGGAAAGTCAGGCGCCCTCCTGCCAGGACATAGGATGAAGGCTGGGGCCCATCGATGATTTCTGGCGGCTGAGCCCATCCGTCACTGCCCCCGTCGGTGAGGCCCGTGTCACCGCCATCCGTGGTGGATTGCGAGCCACATCGCGTTGGGTTGCGCTGGCAAAAGTCGCTCTTTTCGCGGTTGAAGTCGATACAGCCAGAGAGGAGGACCAGTAACCCTCCCACCAGTCCCATGCAACGCACAGGCGTACTCACGGCCACCTCCCATACACGAATGCGGACGTCCCATTCGTGCTCAAGCCAAGTTCCACCTTCTGCGGCTCCGCGGGCTCACCGAGCAGATACATGCCCGTTGCAAGGCCCAGCCCTACCACCCCCGCGCCAGCCAATCCCATACCCACTGCCTGATAGGTACTTCCACGAGAGGCGCTGCGCTCTACGTCCTGCAGGGTCACGAGGCTCGAGTCGTCGCCACGCAGCTTGGACTGCTCGTTCCTGGCCAGTGCGTAGAACCCGCCTCCACCTGCCAACAGCACTCCGCCGAGAGCTGCCGGCAACCAGGCCCGGCTACGCATGCCGCCACTTCTGGCGACTTTCGTTACAGACGTAGGACTGGCTTCCGTGCTCGAGGGTGCCTGTGCCTGGGGAACTGCTTCAGTCGTTGGGTGCGGTGGCGAGACGGACGCCACAGGAGAAGCAAGTTGCACCCTGGCCGCCAGAGGCATTCGCGTTGGTACGTCCTGTGGCGGCACCTCAGCGGGCGGGCGCTCCGACACAGGTGGCTGTGCTTGGGTCAGTGCCGGGTCGCGCCTCGCCTGCGCAACTTCCTTAACAAAGGACGGGGGCGCGGCCTCGGTTGCCTGGAGGCGCTGGGATGCGGACACGGTGGAAGGCTCAGGTTGCAACTCGGCGAGAGGCTGGTTCACTGAGAGGTCTTGCGGCTTGACCTTGACGGGCGAGTGGTCCGCTGCAGGGACCTGCGTGTGGGCTCCAGGGTTGCGCACTGCCTGCTTCGCCATTTCGCGCTGCACCTGTTGGCGCACAGACTCGAACGCTTTTTCAACCTTGGGTGCTACCTTCAGGGGCAGCTTCGCGTCAGGCTGGAGGAAGAGAGCCGCTTTGAAGGCTGCGGAGGATTCATCCGCCTTGCTGAGGTCTGCCAGGATGACCCCCTCATACAGAGAGAGGAGCACATCCTCCGCTTTGGTACGGGAGAAATGCTTGGCGCGGGAAATCTGCTCTAGCGCGTGTTCAAACTCAAGGTCCTCATAGAGGCGGCGCGCGGAGAGGATATAGATTTTTACCTCCTCGTGTTCCTGGGCGTGTGCCGCCAGCGGTATGAGAGAGAGACAACCCAACAGCACCAGTACGAGAAACACTAGCTGGCGCGAGGTTTCAGAGGAGCCCATAGGTAATGCGGGTGACGAATCTTTGTGCATGGGCTAGCCCCCTTAGCATCGCCAGACGCAAGGCCGGAAGTGACATCTGTTCGGGCATAGAGCTTGTTCCGACGGGAGCCAACGCGATCAAGCCACGTTTGGAGGGAACGGTCTGAAATCTAAGCGGGAACAGGTTCCAAGCGTGAGCAAGACATGTCGATCAGGACTCTGGGGCGCAATGTGCCTGAGGACCCACGCGTTCGGAGTTCGTGGTGCACACCTGCTGATCTCCTGTCGGTCGCAGGGGCTACGGATGAGCAGTTCGTGGAACCAGGTGGTGCACACGTCCTACCCTGGCGCCACGCAGTGCTACTCGGGACATGGCCGCCAGGAGCTGTAACTAGGAGTTGTAGAGCTGCATGAACAGCGAAGCGCAGGTGCTTCGGGCTCTCCTGCACCAGGAGCGCGAGTAGTCGGTTGTACTCGCGAACTCCTGCGTTGAACCACTGGATGTAACGGGGAACCTCGGGGGCTTGGACATTCGGGCGACATCTCGCGCAGCACGCGGCCGCTGCCACCATCCGGATTTGGATGCTTCACGCCCATGAAGTCGACGGTGGTTGCCATCACGCCAATCACCTTACCCCGAGCGATCCCTGGCCCGTGGAAGAGCAGCGGAATCTGCTCAGAGTCCTCGAACCCCCTTCTAATGACCCCATGAGACGAGGGGATTTCCACGGAGTTTGGAAGCGGACGCGGACTTCTGAGTGAAGTGGCGCGGGTCTCTGGTGACGGGTGTCACCACCCCGGTGACGCTTGTCATCGGTCAGGGCGAGGGCTCACGCTCACCAGGCTTCGTCGGAGCGTGACTCAACTCCTTTAAATCCAGGGGTTTGGAATGAGCCCGGTTCCCGCGGGGAGGTTGGAACGCCCCATGCAATGTCCCGCATCAGGCGCACACATTCCAAAGGACCCCGCGATGAAGCTCTCTCGCTCTTTCTCCAACCCCCTTTCCTCCCTCTCCCGGATCGACACCCCCTCGCTCCCGAGGTCCCCGAGCACGCCCAACCTGTCTCTCCGCTCCCCGAGCACGCCCCCTGCCATCCGGGACGGCTTCGACGCCCGGCCCAAGGCGCCCACGGTGGAGCAGCTCCAGCAGGGGCGCGCCAACCTGAGGCCCACCGACTACGGCATGGTGCATCCGGATCTGCCGGGGATCCGCACCCGCCGCGATGGGGCGTCGGCGGCTCAGTTCACCGATCTCACGCAGGACGCCCGGGCCTCCGTGCACGAGCTGATGGCGAAGGACAACGGCCGGCTCATGCTGCAGGACATCAACAGCCGCACCTCGCACCTCAACCCTGGCAGGGTCGGCACGCCGAACCAGCCGCTGACGGCGGTGGACATCTACTCGGGCCGCAATGCCCAGATGCCGATGGCCCACAGGCCTCGTCACGACGGCACCATGGACTCCATCCGCAACGCGTACCGCTACGACGGCGTCCCTGGCGCCGGGCAGGCCAGCCGCATCACCTACGACGAGACGGCCCCGAGCGCGAACCGGTTCAACAGCCTGGGCCACGAGGGAGTCCACGCCTGGCGCGCGGCCAATGGCCTCCAGGTCAGCCCGCTGGAGATCAGCCCGAAGGCCAATGCCCCCGTCATCCGGGACAATCCCCCGATCGTCGGACAGGCCATCGGCCACCACTCCCACATGCAGGAGGAGTTCGAGACCGTCGGCCTGCGCCCCACCCCGCACGCGCCCCACGGCTGGGCTCCCAACGAGAACCTCATCCGGCAGGAGCATGGCCTCCCGTTGCGCAACGACTACTCGGGACAGACCCCCGCGAAGACGAATGAGATCCTTCGTCCCATCGACGAGGGGACGGACAATCGCTCCTGGTTCGCGCAGAGGTTCGGGAATCAGCCCTCGCCCGTCGGCGACCTCATCCACCACCTGGAGGGCTAGTAGGTAGGACCCGTCTCCGCGGCGAGCTGCTGGAGCGCCTTCTCCCAGGTCGCTCCGCGCTCATCGTCCTGCCAGCTCGTCACGGCGCTGCCGCCGCGGCTCACCAGGCTCACGCGAGCGATGGCCTGCGCGTGCGCGGGGCTGCCGACGAACTGGTACATGGCTTCTTCGTCCTTCCAGATGGTGAACGTGCGTTTGACGTTGCAGCGCGTGGATTGAGCGAACTGGACCGCCACGAGCCCCTGTTGCTGCTGGAGGGTCTCGTCGATGGGGCCCATGAGCTGCTGGAACTCCGCTTGGGCTTCCTGTGAGTGCCCCATGCGCAGATAGGTGCTGCTCATGATGTAGGTACCGGGCGCGAGCTTGCCCTGGGCGTCGACCCCTGGGCCCTGGAGGGGACTGGATTGGAAGTCGGACTCCATTGTGTCGCGCGTGCAGCCTTCGTCACTGGGGAGCTCAGGGGGTGGCTCCTTCGGGGGCGGTGGGGACTCCGAACCACCACATGCGGCGACAGAGAAAGAGAGCAGCGCTGCTGCGAGGGTACGCTTCATGATGTGACTCCTTGGAGTGAATGGGGACTGCGGGACGTCAGGGAGTGGCGGGCGCCGCGGACCGGACGGTGCCGAACAGGAGCGGGGAGAAGTCGCGGCCCAGGCGCTTGGAGTGGAAGTCCTCGGAGCGCGCGAAGATCCGCACCTGGACCTCATCCGCCGCCGAGGCGGTGGAGCTCAGCGTGGCGACCCAGTGCCGCGCACCGGCCGGATCCCTCACGCGGAGATAGAGATAGGAGCCGGCGGGCAGGCGCTCCTCGACGTGACCGGTGAAGCCGAACCTCGCCGACGGCTCGAGCGTGTAGTGCTCCAGGGGATTGCCGGAAGGCTCCTCGGACCCGAGCGTGTGGGCCGCCGCGAGCCCTGTGGTGAGCAGGACCCCGCAGACAATGACCGTTCGTCGCAGGCCGAGGAAGCGACGGTCCCTCCCGTTCGCCTCCGGCCCGAGCTTCTGCGCTGCGTTCATGGTTTCGCCCCCAGGTGTCCTGCTTCAACACCCCGGGCTCGCGAAACTGTTACCCGACAGCGCTCTTTGGAGGTTCGGTGCGTCGTCTTCTCATGTCGCATGCCCGGGAAACTACGGTCCACGCCGTTCGTCTCCGGCTCGAGCCGACACACGGCACGCGCGAGCGGACGAGCGGCACGTGCTGGCGGATGAGTGGTCCGGCGCCTCGAGGAGGCCGAGCTACTCCTTGAGACCCAGCGCCGCCTTCACCGCGGACAGGGAGCGACGGCTCACACGCGCGGACTGGCCATCCTCGAGCTCGACCTCGTGGATGCCCTCGTTGCTGCGCAGGGCCTTCACGCTGCCGAGGCGGATCAACTCCCCCCGGTGCACGCGCAGGAAGCCATGGGAGCGCAGCCGCTCCTCAAGCAGGGACAGCGGCTCCTCGGTGCAGTGCTCGTCCTGGTCCGCGCGGAAGAGCGTGTATTTGTCGCTGCTCCAGAAGCGCGTGATGTCGCGGGCGTCGAAGAAGCGACTCACCCCGCGCGTGACGGTGATGATGCGAGTCGATGGTCCCCCGCGATGGGCCACCACCTCCAGCGCTCGGGCCGCCGCCTCCTTCGTCGCGAGGAGCCGCTGGCGTGCGCGCTCCACGGCCGCCATGAGCCGCTCGGGCCGCACCGGCTTGAGCAGGTAGTCGACCGCGCTCACCTCGAAGGCCTGTACGGCGTACTCGTCGTAGGCGGTGATGAAGATGAGCGGCGGCAGATCCGTGTAGCGCTGTGCGAGCGAGAGCCCATCCAGCCCGGGCATTCGGATGTCTAGCAGCATGAGCTCGGGGTGCAACGTCTCCACCTGCCGGAGCGCCTCTTCCCCATCTCCGGCCTCTCCCACGACCTCGGTGCCCGGGATGCCTCCCAACAGGCGGATCAGCCGCCTGCGCGCTGGTTCCTCGTCGTCGACGACCAGGATCCTCATGCCGCCACGCCCTCCACCGGAATGGCCATCCGCGCGAGGCAGCCTCCCCCCGGTGCCGTCTCCAGGGCGAGCACTCCGCGCTCCCCATAGAGCAGGTGCAGGCGCTCGCGGAGGTCCTCCACGCTCGTCTGGCTTCCGCGGTGCTCCGAGGCGCCGGGCCCCGGCCCATCATCGAGCACCTCGAGGGAGACCCGCTCCCCCTCGTGCCGCACGCGGACGAGCACGCTGCCGCTGCGCCGGTGGGCCATGCCATGCAGGATCGCGTTCTCCACCAGGGGTTGCAGGATGAGCGGCGGGACTTCGAGCCCGGCGGCCCGTTCGTCGAACTCGACCCGCGTGCTCAGGCGCGAGCCGTACCGCGCGGATTGGATCTCCAAATAGTCACGCACCATCTCCACCTCGCGCTGGAGCGTGACGAGCCGTGTCTTCGAGCTGTCGAGCGCATAGCGGAAGAGATCGGCCATGCGCTCGAGGGTGCGCTCCGCGAGCTCGGGGTTCTCGGGGATGAGGCTCGCCACCGTGTTGATGCTGTTGAACAAGAAGTGCGGGTTCGTGCGGCCCTGGAGCGCCTTGAGCTGGGCCTCGAGCGCGGCCTGCCGCTCCAGCTGCGCCATGCGCTCGATGTTCCAGGCCTTGTTCCTCAGGCGCTGCACGACGAGCGCCGGGAGGATGTAGATCCACGAGATGATGATGCACTCGATGATGAACGTGGGCCGCGCCACGCCCACCACCAGATCGGACATCCTCTTGGAGAGCAGCTCCTTGAGCTCGAAGATGCTCGGGGCGAGCAGGAGCGGAACCGCCGTCGTGACGACGACGTGCAGCGTGCCGCGAGCCAGGGGGGTGCTCAGGCGTGGCACCACCTTGGGCAGCACCCAGAAGTAGAGCGCGTGGAAGACGGCCGAGAGCAGGAGGAAGGGGACGTAGACCCCCGCGATGCGCAGGAGCGCGGTGTCCAGGGGCAGCTCGAGGAGGTTCTCGAGGAGCAGTGGCGCGGCCGCGAGCGGCGCGATCGGGTAGAGCCAGGGCAACTCGCGAGGCAGGAGGTCTCCCCCGCCCGGTGGGATGAGCTCGAGACGGCTGCTTCGGCTGCTGGCGGAAGGCCTCTCCATACGAGGCGGAGCGTAGCGGGCCTCGCTTCCAGGGACCAACCTGCCCCGATGGATGGTCCCTCCTGGCGGATGAGCGGTCGTGGACTGGCGCAGGAGCCTCAGCTGACCATCGGCGTCCGGGCTCCCTCGAGCTCGGGCGCTCCCGTGAGCCGCCGGGCGATGCGCCGACGGACGATGTCGATGTGCTCGCGGAAGAAGTAGAGGTTCTCAGCGTACGAGAGGGGAATGGGGATGCGGTTCACCTCGCGCTCCGTCTCGTCCAGCCGCTTCATCATGTCCTCGAGCATCGGCCGATCCGGATTCTCCTCGAGCTGGATTTCGAGCTCCTTCAGGCGCGCGTACCAGCGGAAGATGCGCGAGCGGACGCGCCACAGCAGCAGCGCCGGCACGGCCCGCCCCAGGGGGACCAGCACGGCGATGATGGGCACGAGCATCACCCAGAGCCGGTCGACCAGGTTCGCGGCCCAGAATGGCAGGTAGCGTTGCAGGAACGGGGCACCGGCCTGGTAGTAGCGGCGGGCTTCGCTACTGAGCGGGAAGCCCGTCTCGAGCGGCGCGGGGAACTCACCCGCCCGGTCGAGCAGCCCGGAGCTGCTGTGGATCTCACTCGCGGTGCGCATGAGCAGGTACGCGAGCGCGGGGTGCAGCGTGTCACGCGCCACCAGGTTCGCGGTCGGCGAGAGCAACACCACGTCATGCTCCGGGATGTCCGCCGCGAAGTCGAAGACGCCTCGGGGGAGCACGTGCTTGGTGAGGTAGGGGAAGCGGCGGGTGTAGGCATCCGCCCGCGTGAAGCTGAGGAGCCGCACCCCGGGCACCGCGGCGAGCTTTTGAATCGGCGGCGACTCCGCAGGTGCCACGAGGAACACCGCGTCGATGTGTCCTTCCTTGAGCTGCTTGATGGCCTCGTCACGCTCGAGCGGCAGGAGCTCCGTGGGAGCCTTGTCGGCGCCGTTGGCCTTGAGGAGCGTGAGGGCGAGCGCACGCGTTCCGCTCTCGGCGGGCCCGACGGCGATGCGCCGGCCGCGCAGTCCGATCACGTCGTCGATCGGCTCGCCCCGGTAGAAGATCCACAGGGGCACATACGAGAGGCTCCCGAGCGACACAATGCGTGTGTCCTTGTCCCCACTCAGCGAGCCGCTCTGCACGAAGGCGACATCGACCTGCGACTGGTCGTCGGCGAGCAGCTCGATGTTGGAGAGGGAGCCCTTGGTGGTGCGCAGCTCCAGCGTGACGCCGTGCCGCGCGAGGAACTCCTGGTAGCGCTTCGCGAAGTACCGGAAGCCACCCTCGTCCGGGGCCACCGCGAGGACGAGCGTCTTCGGAGGGGCGGGTTTGACGAAGTAGAACGTGACGGCGAACGCAGTGGCGATGATGAGGGCCACGGGCGCGAGCGTGAGCCACAGGTCGCGCCGCAATGCGCGCCGGAACTGGTCCCTGAACTTGTCCTTCTGCATGGTGGGCGCGGAGTATAGGCCCCACCCCCTCGAATCCGGGCATTCGTCTCATTTCGGTGAATAACCCGGAGGGACGCTCGTCTCCTGGGAATGCGTCACTTCAAGTCCTCGCGCATTGCGCGCATGTTGTCACTGGTCGCGGCAGTGTCCCTCACCGGGTGTGTCATTGAGGATTCGCACGACCCGAGTCCCGGTGTTCCCGGTGTGCAGACGTGGTGCCGCTCCCTGGAGGGCTCCTCCAGCGGGGTCATCCCCCTCTGGGACGAGCGGGGCTCCTTCCTCTCCCTGGAGTCCTACGCCTTCCCTGGCTACTACATCCGTCACTCCGGCGGCCGTGGGGTGCTCTCGGTCATCGTGTCCGATCGGGACGAGGATGAGGCCACGTTCCGGATCGTCCCGGGTTTGGCCGACGACCGGTGCATCTCCTTCGAGGCTCGGAGCCAACCCGGGTCCTACTTGACGCAGGACGATACGGACGTCGTCCTGGCCGCGTGGCGCTCCGACCCGCGCTTCCTCGAGGACGCCACCTTCTGCCCCAGGCCCGGTCTGGCGGACTCCGATCACATCAGCTTCGAGTCCTGCAGCTACCGCGGGGAGTTCATCAACCAGTACGAGGGCCTCTTGTTCGTCAACGAGGGGTACGGGTGGGAGTACGAGGAGGATGCGACCTTTACGCTCGATTACCCCTGGTCGCCTTGAGCCATTGATTCTCTCGGGGCTCGCATACCCTCACCCCGACCCTCTCCCAGGGGGAGAGGGAGGGAGGGAGGGACGTGGTTCTCAGTGGGGGTTGGCGCCGCTTCCCCCCGTGGCGCTCCCCGGCGGGGGCGGGGTGACTTCTCGCTCCGTGGGCTTCACCGTCGGCGTGGTGCTCGGGAAGAGGTTCGGCGTGTAGTCCGCCTGCCTCACCGCCAGCTGTCCCTGTCTCGCCATGTCCATCGCGATGCCCAGGATGCGCGCGGCCTCCTCCGGTGCGTGGAAGCCCATCGAGTTCTCCGCCTCCACGAAGTCCACCATGAACTGCGCGCGGCGCTGCAGCTCCATCGCCGTCTTCAGGTCCGCGTCCGTCTTGCCCGCGGCCCTCGCCGCCTTCATGTCCCCAATCAGCGCCACCACCGCGTCCATCGCCCGGTTGCGCAGCTCGAAGGTCCTGTCCTGGATGGTGTACACGCGCTGCGTCAGCTCCGCCTCCGTCCAGTTGTGGCACGTCTGGCAGGCGCGGTTCACGTTCAGCAGCGGGCTCTGCACGTGGTGGTCGCTGATCTTCAGCGCCCCTTCCCGCTTGTAGGGCATGTGGCAGTCCGCGCACGCCACGCCCGAGCGCGCGTGGATGCCCTGGTTGTACATCTCGAACTCAGGGTGCTGCGCCTTGAGCACCGGCGCCCCCGTCTCCGCGTGCGTCCAGTCCTTGTGCGGGTTCTCCGTGTAGTACGTGAGGATGTTCTCAATCTTGATGCCGTTGGCCCACGGGTACGTCAGCCGCTTCTCCGGGCCCTTGAAGTAGTACTCGACGTGGCACTGGCCGCACACGTACGTGCGCATCTCCTGGCGCGTGGCTTGCGCGTTCACGTCGTAGTTCTGGATCCCCTGGTTGGCCTTGAGAGCGCGGATGCCCTCCAGGAAGCCCGGCCGCGTCACCCGCAGCTGCAGGGTGCTCGGGTCGTGGCAGTCAATGCACGTCACCGGGTGCTCCACCAGCTTGCGCGCCTCCGCGTAGGGCATCTGGTTCATCTTCTCGAAGCCCTTGATGAGGTCGCCGTCCCCCAGCTTCTTGTACGGCACGTACAGCGAGGCGTGGCAGTGCATGCACGTGCCCGGCTGCTTCGTGACCTCCTGCCGCTCGGTGAAGGTCTGGTCCTCCAGCATGTACGCGTGGCCGCGCTCCTCGCGGAAGTCCACCGCGAAGGCATAGCCCGACCAGAAGGTCTTCAGGCGCGGGTCCTCCTCCAGCCGGGACTGGGCCGTCACCGTGCGCGGATCCTTCGCGGTGGGCGCGCGCGGCACTCCGTCACTGCCGCCGTACTTCGTGCGCGTCATGTCCACCGTGCGCTTGTAGTCGTCGTACTGGAGCGGGAAGTTCTTCCCCCAGATGGCCGGGTCCTCCGTCGTGTCGGTGAGCTCCACGACGCGGTAGAAGGGGTTACGGGCCTCCTGCTTGCGCTCGAAGATGTTCACCGCGAGGGCGGCCGCGCCCACCGCGGCGAGCGCGGCGAGAAACATCGCTCCTCCCAGGAGCATCAGGCGCCTTCGGGTGCGGGATTCATCCATACCGGTCGGGTCCGTTGTGTGTTGGGAATGGGGCTAGGGGTTGTGTCCGACGTCGCTGTGGCAGCGAATGCAGGAGAGCTCACCTTGGGTGTCCACCGCGTGCGCGTCAATGGCCTGGACGATGGGCTGGTGACAGGTGCGGCAGCGCTCCTCGGTCACCGCCCGGTTGCGCGGGCCGATCTGGATGGGCTCGTGGAAGTTGCCCGAGGTGAAGGCCACCGAGTGGTGCCAGCC
Source organism: Archangium minus (assembly GCF_044360475.1). Taxonomy (NCBI): domain Bacteria; kingdom Pseudomonadati; phylum Myxococcota; class Myxococcia; order Myxococcales; family Archangiaceae; genus Archangium; species Archangium minus. The sequence continues at coordinate 44,388 of NZ_CP043494.1, read as the reverse complement.
ATTGAGCGCCTTGGCGGTGTACTTGCCCACGAAGCCGTGCGGCGTATGGCAGTCATTGCAGACGGCCACCGTGTGATGGCTGGACTTGAGCCACCCGGAGTACTGGTCGTTCATCACGTGGCAGTTGGCGCACGCGGCGGGGTCGTCCGTCATGTACGAGGCCCCCTTCGCGTAGGCGAAGGTGAAGCCGCCGATACCAACGGCCAGGCCGATGACGACGCTCAACCCCAGGCTGAGCCATGCAAAGGTTGAGGGTCCTCGGCGCTTGGGGCCTGTGCTTGTTTCGGGAGGAGGTGTCTCCATCGCCACGCGTTCAGTCTCCGAAGCCCGTGATGGACAGGGTGTGGGTGCAGCCCTTTCCAGAAACCGCGTCCATTGTCATCAACGTGGCGGAGAGCATCCGGCGACCCTCGTGCAGGGACACTGAGCCCGAGGCGCTCACGTCCAGCGTCAGCGTCCGCTCGTCTGACGCGCTGGCGGCGCGGACCGTCCGGGTGTCGATCCGGAACGTGCCGAGCAGCTCCGGGTCCGCCCCCGGCGCCGGGGCGAAGACATCGCCCACCAGCGGCACCTCGAGCTGCGTGGAGGGATCGATGACCTCGAGCATCACCCTCCGGCCGTTGTCGGTCTGGAGGATCTCCACCGTGGGCGCGAGCAGGTAGGGGCTGAAGGAACACTGCCCCACCGGCGTGGCGTTCTCGATGGAATACACCCCGGAGATATCCGGGCAGGTGTTGGTACATGGCACCGGGTCGGTGCCGCAGCCGCTGGAGGCCAGGGCCAGGAAGACGACGGGAATGGAGAAGTGCCGGACCATGGGAAGGCCAAGCTGTGCATGTCTGCTCGTGAGGCCACCCTGGGAAGTGGCAAAGCGCACACGCCCCCCACGACTGTGAGCCGCCGGATAGAGTGAGGGCCGTCCACCCGACAATTCCCGGAGCCCTCCTTGAGTGAAACGATCGACTCCATCGGCACCGCGGGCGTGCGTGTGGTGCAGCGTCGGAGCGGTTATCGGTTCACGCTGGACGCGGTGCTGCTCGCGGCCTTCGCGGCCACCGAGGGCCGGGAGGTAGGAGGCCCCCTGCTGGAGCTCGGCGCGGGCAGTGGCGTGGTGTCCTTCCTCCTGGCGTGCCAGTTCGGCCTGGAGCCGGTGGACGCGCTGGAGCTGCAGCCCGAGGTGCATGCTCGGCTGGTGCGCGCCGTGGCGCTCAACACGTGTGAAGGACGGGTGCGGCCCGTGCTCGGAGACCTGCGCGAGGCACGCTCGCTGTTTCCGCCCGGAGCCTACGCGCACGTGGTGTCCAACCCGCCCTTCCGCCCGGTGCACGCGGGCGTGCGCAGCCCGGACGAGGAGCGTGCCCTGTCCAAGCAGGAGGTGGCGTGTGATGCGCCGTCGGTGGTGGCCGCCGCCCGGCACGCGCTGTCCCCAGGGGGACGGGTGAGCCTCGTCTACCCGGCGGCACGGGTGGCGGAGGTGCTTGGGCTGCTCATGGCGGCGAAGCTGTACCCGGTGGCCCTGCGCTTCGTGCATGCCCGGGTGGAGGCTCCGGCCACGCGCTTCCTGGTGCATGCGGTGCGGGACAGGCAGCGGGGGCTCGCGGTGCGCCCGCCGCTCATTGCTCACGGTGAGGGCCCGGGAGGCTACTCGCCCGAGGTGGCCTCGCTCATGGAGCCACCCCGGGCCGAGCGCCCGCCCTTCACCGAGCTCGAGCCGGAGGGCGGGGACTGAGAGGGATTACGGCGCCGACGAGGGGGCGGGGTACAGGTATTGGAGGACCTCGCCGAAGCGCGCGGCCCAGGCCTTCTCGTTGTGCTTGCCGCCCTGCACCTCGGTGTACTTCAGGTCGTTGTCGAGCACCCAGCCCTTGTTCACGAGCGCGTCGCGCAGCGCCTGCGCGTCCGCCACCGTCTCCGGGCTGTCGGAGCTCGCTTCCTCGGTGCCCATGTCCAACCAGATGCGCACCTGCTCCGGCTTGGCGCTCAAGGCGTTCACCCGCGAGAGGATGTCTTTCTCACCCCAGAACACCGAGGGCGACAGGACGCCCAACCGGGTGAACGTGCCCGGGTTGTTGATGCCCAGGTACAGCGACACGAGGCCACCCAGCGACGAGCCCGCCAGGCCCGTGTACTGCGCCTCCTTCTTCGTGCGGTACTTTTCGTCGACGATCGGCTTCAGCTCCTCGATGAGGAACCGGCCGTAGTTGTCAGCCTTGCCGCCGTTGGCTCCGTCCACCTTGGGGTACTTCGGGTCCGGGACCTGCGTGTACTCGTGGGCTCGTTTCGCCCCGGCGTTGTAGACGCCCACGATGATGAGCGGCTCCACCTTCCCGGAGCTGACGAGTGCCTGCGCCGTCTCGTCCACGCCCCACTCCCCCGCGAAGGCCGTGGTGGCGTCCATCAGGTTCTGCCCGTCGTGCATGTACAACACCGGGTAGCGGCGATCGGGGTTGTCCCTGTAGTCCGGCGGCAGCCAGACGATGACGTCACGCTTCTCCTGAGCGGCGTGGGTAGACGGCACGTCCCGCAGGTGCTCGATGTGGCCGGTGAGCACCGGCGTGGGCGGCTCCCCCCACATGGCCACCGTGACGGAGACGCGCTCGAAGCTGTCGCCCGTCGTGTAGGTCCGGTTGTCGATGTCCTCGCCCAGGGCGCTCTTCTCCACGTAATCCCACGAGCCGCGCGTCGCCTTGAACTCGAGCGACGTGCCTGGCGCAAAGGTGAGGGCCGTAGCATAGCTGCTGTTGACCGCCTTGTAGAGCCTCACGCCCGACGGGTTCCACTCGCCCAGCTCGGGCTGGTTTCCGGCCAGCCAGATGGTGGCGTCCGGCGGAGTGGCGTCCGGGACCGCGACGATGAAGACCGTCCGAGGCCCGGTGCTGCCGCTCTCCGGCCCCCAGCGCTCCACGGTGAATTCTACCTTCTCCTCGTTCTCGTGCACCGTGACGGTCCGTGCGGGCACCGCCACACCCGCCGCGTCGAGCGCCACGTGTGCGTCCGGCGAGGTCATCTGGATGCTGTAGGTGAGCGCCGTGTCCTTGGGCAGCCGCGTCTTCGCCGAGAAGGTGGTGCCGCCCTGGAAGACGAGCTCCAAGCCCTTTCCGGAGGGGCCGCTGAACCCTGGATCCGTACCCTTGAGCACCAAGACGGCGTCCACGGGCGTTTCGGGAGGCACCGTCACGTCGAACTGGACGTCGGAGTGGGTCTGCTCGGCCGGAGGCGTCGGGGTGGGAGGTTTGGGATCGCAGCCGGCCAGGGCCGTCAGCGCGAGCAGGAGGAGGAACGTGAACCGTGAGGGGGGTTGGGGCTTCATGTTCATGCGTGTGCCGCGGGTGGGGGGAAATCAGGTGAGGAAAATGTCCAGTGCAAGGAGGACGATCTGAATGCCCTCGCCGATCAGATCCAGGGTGGACGTCGTGCTCCGCTGCTCCTCGGATTCGGGAGGAGGAAGCTCGACCGGCGGTATGGCGTTCGAGCGGGTCTCTGCGGGCTTCAACTTCCGCCGGAAGGCTTCTGTCCCCAGATGGATCATCAGGAGCTGGGCGGCCACCTCGGGCGCCACGTCCCGGCGCGAGCCCGCCACCCTCTGCGCTTCCCTCACCGTGCTCTGCACGCACTCTGGATCCAAGATGGACACGGGCGCCTGGCAGCGAGCGCAGGCGGTCAGGCTCGCCAGCCGCACGGGCTCGCCGCAGTCCGAGCACAGCAGGGTGTCCACGTGCTTGCGCAGCTCGGTGAGCTCCTGGGGGTTCAGGCCGCGGGCGATGCCCTTCTCGCGCAGGAAGTGGAAGAAGGTGATGAAGTGCCCGTGTCCCTTCGCGCAGCGCCAGTACTGGAAGCGGTTGTTGTGCGCCAGGTCATGCGTCAGTTCCAGCTTCGAGTCGCAGCGCGGGCAGGACACGACCCGATGGCCTCCGAACTGGCGGCGGCGCTCGTTCCTGTGGCCGTGCATCTCCTGGAAGAGCCGCAGGGTGCCACTCGGAGAGAGCAGGATGCTCTCATTCCTGTCGAACCACATTCCCCGGCAGCCGTGGCACACGTCCAGCGTGACGTCGCCCCCCTGGAGTCCCTCGAAGGACTTCTCGGCCATCTGCTGCTTGCACTCCGGGCACTTCATCGCTCCTCCAATGCGCGACGCATGACGTGGAAGACGCTCTGCTTGTTGCCGAACTCGGCGATGACCTGCTTCACGGGCGCGAAGCCCAGGCGTGTCCAGAAGCGCAGGCCCGCCTCGTTGTGGTCGGACACCGCCAGGCGCAGGTACGCGGCCTCACGTTGCCGCAGCCACTGCGTCAGCGCGGAGAACAGCCGGACGCCCAGCCCCTGGTTGCGGTGGTCCGGATCCAACACCATCAGGCCCAGGTACCACTCGCGCTGCTCCGGGTAGTCGCGGATGACGTCGATGCCCCCCACCAGCCGGCCCGCGCCGTCGAAGACGCCCATGCCGAACTTGTCCTCCAGCGTCTTGTCGGGAGGCAGGTCCGAGAGCAGGTCACGAACCAACTGCGCGGGATCGGGCGGCGAGCCATAGTGCAGCTCGATGTGATCCAGACAGCGCTCGCCCAGCTCACGGATGATCGGCGCATCCTCCTCCGAGATGCGGTGCACCCGGTACTCCCCGACTTCGAACAGCGTGTCTCCCCTCGGAGCTCTCGTCCGCCACATTCGAGGCAACCCTAGCAGGAGGCGCGAGGCTCAGCCCACCCGGGCCCGGCGGGGCCGGCGCACCTTGTCGACACCACACGCCCTGGCATGGCGCGTCAGGGCCTCGTCGAGCGCCGCGTCGTCCAGCTTCACGCCCTTTTCCCTCCACAAGTTATCCACTCGGAGGACGCCGTCTCGCACCCGTGCCTCCAGCCGCCCCACGAGCTGGCCCCGGTGCAGCAGCGGACACACGTACCAGCCCCAGCGGCGCTGCTCCTCGGGCTTGTACACCTCCCACACGTACTCGAAGCCGAAGAGCTGATTCACCAGCGCGCGATCCCACAGCAGGGGATCCAAGGGGCCGAGGATGCGCATCCGCTCGTCCGGAGCCGTCACGGGCCGCGAGCGGAAGCCCGCGGGCGCCAGGTAGCGCCGGGGCGAGCCGGGCAGCGCCACCTCCTCGAGCACGCCCTCGCGTACCAGGGTGTCCGGCAGGGGCGAAGTGCGTACTGGAGACAGGGTGGACCAGTGCGGGCCACTCGCGCGGGAGAGCAGGCCCGCGGCCTCCACGCGCTCGGTGAGGGCCCAGCGCGCGAAGCCCTCTTCACCGGTGTAGCCCGGGAGGGAGCGAGCTACCTCGGGAAGAGCCCGGTGCGGCACGTCGTAGCGCTTGCCGCCGGGGCCTCGGCCACACACGACGATTTCACAGCGCGTCCACAGCACCTCGAGTGCCATGGAGGAGGCCTTCGCCGTGCCTTTCCACCCACTCCAGTCGAAGGGCTTCACGGCGCCATGGTCGGTGAGCTCGGAAGCGGAGAGGGGACCGTGGGCCTCAAGCTCTTCGAGCACGGCGCGCAGGACGTTCTCGGGCAGGCGCTCAAGGCGTGTAGCGAGACCCCTCCAGGGAGTTTCGAGCGAGCGCTCGCGGTAGTGGGGAAAGGCGCTGGCGGGGAGGATGCAGCGCTCCTTGGCCCAGTGCTCGAAGGCGTGACCCGGGAAGAGGTGGCGGTACACGTCACCCTTGGAGAGGCCCTCCACACGAGCGAGTGCCACCAGGTCCGCGTTGGTGCCGATGACGTCGAGCGGATCCAACTGGATGTGACGCAGGTGGCGCAGCAGCGCGCGCACGCCCTCGGCACCTGGTGGGTAAGGAGGAGCGGCGAGCCCGAGGTGGCTGACGAGCCAGGCGCGTGCCTCGTCGAGGGGCAACATCACGGCGGGAGGAAGGGTCTTCTTCGGCATGGCGGACGTCGCGGACTACTTGTCGAGCTGTGCGAACGGAGGGTTGTCTGTCATTCATGCCTGGAGCGGCGCAGTGCGTCCACGATGAATGTCTTGAGCGCCCGCGCCGCCGCCGTGAGGTACTCCTCGCCCCGGTGCACCAGCGCCACCTGGCGTCTCGGCCCTCCCTTCGTCACCTCCACCACGTCGAAATCTCGCGAGGCGTGATCTCTCGTCATCAGCGCCGGCAGCAGCGCCACTCCCAGTCCTCGCTCCACCATCCGTCTCAGTCCCTCCGCGCTGTCCATCTCCACTGCCACTCGGGGCTTCACGCCTTTTCCCTCGCACGCCGCCTCCAGCGCGTACGTGCCCGACATGCCTGGAATCACCACCAGCGGCTCCTCCACCACCTCCGACAACTCCACCGGACGCTTCAGTTTCGTCAGCCGGTGCCCTCGCGGTACCGCCAACACCAGCTCCTCCTCCCACAACTTCTGTGCCACCAGGTCCACCCGTCTCAAGGGCAGGGCCACAATGCACAGGTCCAGCTCACCGCTCGCCACCCTCCCCTCCAGCTCGTCGTGTAGACCCTCGCTCAGTCGTGGCAGCACCTCCGGGTAGCGGCCCTTGAAGGCCCGCACCAGCTCCGGCAGCAGGTACGTCCCCACCGATTGCAGTGCCCCCAGTGAGACCGTTCCTCTCGGTGTCGATGTCAGCGCTCCGAGCTCCGCCGTCCCTACCGCCAGTGCCTCCAGCGCTCGCCTTGCGTGCGGCAGGAAGCGCTCCCCCGCGTCCGTCAGCACCACCCCGCCCGGCGCTCGGACGAGCAGGCGCACTCCCAGCTCCGTCTCCAGCGCCTGCAGCTGTCTCGAGAGCCCCGGCTGCGACACCCCCAGCTGCTTCGCCGCCACCGTCAGGCGCCCCTCCCGTGCCACCTGCACGAAGGCCTTGAGCTGTTCCGTGTTCATGAGCTCCGCATGGACTCTATGCGCAGGATGCGGTTTTCGCATGCCTCCCGGCTCGCTCCTCATGGGGATATGGCTGTGAGTCTTCTGTAGATAGGCAGGAGATCATGTCATGCTCCGGTGAGCCAGCTTCCTACCTCAGTTGTTAGAATGGGGCTGCGAGGGCCGCATGTGCGCTAAGGTCGGAATCCACATGAAAGCGGCAGTGGCCACGAACGGCGAGGGTGTCCCCATTGCTGTTCCCGTCTGCAACGCCGGGTCATGACGGGGCTGGTCTTGAGTTCCCCTGTGATCCAGGCCCTTGGCATGAGCAGTCCGCTCGGTGCGCTCATCCAGGGTTGCGCCGCGCTTCGTGCAGGTATTTCCCGTGCGAGTCCCTCTCCCTACCTGACTTGTGCGACTGAAGGGGAGAGCCTCCCCCAGCCCATCATCACGTGCGAGATCGCTGTCTCAACGCTGGGCTTTTCGAATATCGGGAGGTTGGTGACGATCGTCACCGAAGCATTGAAGGACCTGGGGACGCGGGTGGACCTCTCCCAGATTCCCGCGGACACCCTTCTCTTCATGGCGCTGCCGGACCCATTGGAGCGTGCCATGCCGGTCAGCCCCGAGCTCGAGGAAGATGAACCCAGGAGGTTTCAGGTCCTCGGACGTCGGGTCATGGATCGGGCACTGAGGAGCCTGGGGATTCGCTGGACGGGCGGGGTCTGGCAATTCTTCGGCGGCGGGAATGCCGCGTTCGCCCAGGCCCTGAGGGCTGCCGTAGACGCTGTTTCCCATCGCCGCTGTCGCTCCTGTCTCGTCATCGCGGCCGACAGTCTGGCGGGGCCCGATGTCTTGCCGGAGCTCCTCGAGGCACGCAGGCTCAAGAAGGGGGACAGGCCAACGGGCTTCACGCCGGGCGAGGGTGGAGTAGCACTCTGGCTGACTTCTCGGAGTCATTCCTCCGCTTCTGGTGGAACGGAGCCGCGCATCGTCATCCGTGCCGTGGAACTCGGGGACGATTCGAGGTTTCGAGGTGCGGAGCTGTCGCCGGATGGGCGTGTGCTCGCGGGGTGCGTGGCCTCCGCGCTTAGGACCGCGGGGGTGGAGGGCAAGCACCTTGCCGTGATCGCAGACCTAAACGGGGAAGAATACCGGGCCAGGGAGTGGGGCATGCTGCTCGTGCAGCTTCAGGCCATGCATCTTGGCGAAAAGGTGTCCTCCTGGTTCCCCGCTGTAGGCTTTGGGGAGACCGGAGCCGCTTCGGGAGCGCTCGGGCTCTGTGTCGCGGTGCGCGGACTGCAGCGCCGGTACAGCCCTTCTCCGAGTCCTCTCGTCATCTCGATCTCGGACGGAGGAGAACGCGCAGCCATCCTCGTTTCGACGGAGACCTGAGCCCGCGGGAAAGGAATTGCTCGTGTCGAGCCTCAAGAGCCAGATCAAACAGGAGCGTAAGAAGAAGTGGAAGAATTCCAAGCCTCCGGAGGATAGCAAGTTCCCGGAGTTGAAGGCGGGCTACCCTGACTCCTTCATCAAGGAGCATTCCGACTCCAATTCCTTCCATATGGATGTATCCCAGCCCATTACCTCGATGCTCGCCATTGGAGACTACTATCAGTACCGAGGACCCAGGTTCATCTTCCAAACGGGCGCTCGGAAGAAAATATACAACGATTATGGCCGCTCGTTGTTCAAGTCCTTGGGAGTCTTCAATGGACAATCCTACAAGGAGAGCAAGCCGCCACTATACGTCTGGGCCAATGAAGTACAATGGAAACAACTGGCCATGTTTCCCGAAGCAGAGGGCAAGTTCCCTGGGGAGAAGGGAATCTTCTACTATCTGTCTGATGTTGGGCAGAGACGTCCATATCCATGGCAGGCGCATCACCTGCTGCCAGAGTCCACCTTTACCAAGGAAAATACCAAGTTCACCGACGAGCAGATGATGGTGCTTGAGCGCTCGTTCTACAACATCAACAACGGGCACAACATCATGATGCTTCCCGCTAATGATCGGTATGTCCCCGTCCACCGGTTGATCGCGCACTACTCAAGCCATCCCAATTATACCATTCGGGTCAAGTCGCGCATGGAGAGGGTTTCGGATGAGCTCCAGAAGGTCTTCGACAAGGCTAAGAAGGAGAAGGAGCACCTCGCCCCATTCAAGGCCATCCTCAAGCGGCTCTATCAGCTCGAGGACGAGTTCTGGGACTTCGTCCTCGCCATCAGCGATGCCTCTGTCGCGGCCGCTCTCGAGGATATGCAGGAAGAGGCTGTGAAGCAGCACGGCGGCACTTTCAGCTACGCAACGACCGACAGACAGGGCAATGTGATCCCGCGGCGCTTCGCAATCTTGAGATGACAGGAGGGGTTTTTGCCATGAGTTATTGGGTCCTGACCACGGGCGTGAATGGGGGAGCGGTGCTCGAGAAGCTGCCCAAGGGCAGTCCGAGCAAGCCCGACTTCTACGAGGCGATTTCCCTGAAAGACAACTTTCCCCATGGCGGGGTGATGAGTTTCTCCAATGATTATCCCGACTTCATCCGGGTCTTCGACTTCGTCACCAACACCATGAGTCTTCCCATCGTTTCGGGGAAGGTGAAGCAGGTGTTCACCTTAGTGGGGGTGGACCGGTGCGAGTTCCTGCAGGTGACTCTTCAGGACCACAAGGGCCGAGTGGCCTCCAATGACCACTTCATCGTGAACGCCCTGGATGTCCAGGATGTCATCGACATGGAGCGCTCCGAGTACGATCTCAGCCCCTTCGATGAGAGTCAGATATCCAGGATCAAGCGGTTGGCCGTTAAGAAGGAAGGGGTTGCTCCGAATGCGTTGTTCTTTCGAGCTCGGACCAGCATGAGAGAGTTGTTCATGCATGCCTCCCTCCACGAGGCTCTCGTTCAAGCTGGCGTTACCGGCCTCAAGGCCTTCCCCGCGGAGGGTTGGAATGGGTTCGATATATGATTCGGCTCGACCTGGCCAGCCAGGCAGAGCGCTCGGCCGACGCCCTCTCCTCCCTTCTTGGAGGCATTGATTCAGGAAGGGGCCGGGATAGGACGTTGAAGCAGTTCGAGGCGGTCTGCCTGCACCTGCACACGTTGGCCGCGGCGTTTTTGCTGGTCGAGGGTGAGCCCCAGGCATTCCATGAGGAGCTCTGCCGTGCGGCCTGGCAATGGCGCCGGCTGTTGCGGATCCAGCACTCCCAGGGTTGGCTTCCTCCTCCTGCCAGTCGGAACATGCCTCTGCTGGGGGCCGTCCTCGCCGGTCACTGGGACTTGGCACGCGATGTCGCCGCGTTGTCGACGACCACCTGGCAGCAAGGCGAGGAGTACGAGGACGATGCGTGTTGGGCCATCCTCCTTCAGGAGGTGGTGCTTGCCCGAGCAGATGGGCCCTCGCGCATCGACGCACTGCTCGCGAAGTTGGAGCAACTGGGCGGAGAGCAGAATGAGCACCGGTGTGCCTGGGTGCGGAGTCTATCGGCCCTCAATGCGAGTTCGCTCGCGGATTCATTCGTCGCGTTGCACGCCATCCACGGGGAGCAAATCGAGAGGCGGGTGCTCTCCATGACGGCTTCAGCGGAGAAGCTGGCTCCCTACCGGTACCTCTGGTTCGAAGGGCTCGCCTTGCTGAGCCTGTCGGCACGGGCAGGCCTTCCCGTCCGCGAGGGGTATTTCAAATATTGCCCTCCGCTCGCTCGGGTTCCCATGGAGAGGCCCTTCCGGGAAGACGAGCTCCAGCGGAGTTGAATCCGGCAGCTGGAGCTGTTCTGCGCTCATGCGATCTCCGCATGGACTCTATGCGCAGGATGCGGTTTTCGCATGCCTCCCGGCTCGCTACTCATGGGGACATGGATGCGAGTCTTTCCGAGGTTCAGCCCGCCGCTCGCCCCGGCCTGGCCCGGCGCGTGGCCACCACCGCCGTGATGCTCGGCCTCGTGGTCGCCGCCTTCGAGACCACCGTCGTCACCAGCGCCATGCCCACCCTCACCCGGGAGCTCGGCGGCCAGCACCTCTACTCGTGGGTCTTCTCCGCCTACCTCTTCGCCTCCACCGTCGGCGTACTCCTCTTCGGCAAGCTCGCTGACAACCTCGGCCGCAAGCCCGTCTTCTCCCTCGGCATGGGCCTGTTCCTCCTCGGCTCGGTGCTCTGCGGCATGGCCCAGTCCGTCCCCGCCCTCATCGCCTTCCGCGTCATCCAGGGGCTCGGCGCCGGTGCGCTCCAGCCCACCACCATGACCATCAGTGCCGACCTCTACACGCTGCGTGAACGCGCTGCCGTCCAGGGGGTCTTCACCGGGGCGTGGGGCGCCGCCAACGTCGTCGGCCCCCTCATCGGTGGATGGCTCGTCATGCACGCCTCCTGGCGCTGGGCCTTCCTCGTCAACGTCCCCGTCGGCCTGCTCGCGCTCGCGATGCTCCATGCCTCCTACCGCGACCCCGAGCGTCGCTCCTCCCGCGTCGACGTCTGGGGGCCTGCCCTCACCGGCGTCTCGCTCGGCCTGCTCCTCTTCGCCCTCGAGCACGGGGGCTCCAGCGGCTCGCGCCTGCCCTTCGCCGTCGCCGCCTTCGTGGGGCTCGTCACCGTCGCGCGGCAGCAGCGCACCTCGCCCTCTCCGCTCGTTCCCCTGGAGCTGCTGCGCGATCGCACCGTCCTCGCCGGGTTGTTCGGCAGCCTGCTCGGCGGTGGACTCCTCTACTCCTCTACCGCCTTCGTTCCCCTGTGGATGACCGAGCGCGGAGGGTACACCCCCCTCATGGCGGGGCTCGCCCTGGTGCCGCTGCTGGCCGGGTGGGCCTGCGGTTCCACCTTCGGTGTCCGCGTCTTCATGCGCGGTGGCCTCCGGGCCAGTGCCGGCGGTGGCTTCACCATCGCCCTGCTCGGTGCCTCGCTCTTCGCCCTCGGCGTCGCGCACGGCTGGGGGACCGTCGCTACCTTCGCCAGCCTCGGCCTGCTGGGGTTGGGGCTCGGGCCGGCGGCCTCCACGTCCCTCATTGGCCCCCAGACGCGCGCCCCCTGGCACTACCGCGGGATGATCACCAGCACCATCTACGCCTGCCGCATGCTCGGGGGCTCCTTCACCATCGCCGCCGTGGACCTGGTGCACGGGGGGTTCTCCTGGCGCTTCGCCCTTATCGCCGCCATTGCCGGAACCGGTGCCTTGGTGCTCTCCACCCTTGCTCCCGGTCGCGTCGTCACCGAGACGGGCGCTGCCGCCTCCTGAGCCTCCCGCCCGCTCCCCCTCCTTCCTCCCGGGCGGCGGCTCTTGGATGATGGGTTTCTTCGCACCCGGGCCTCGGACGCGCCATGATGCGCCGCCATGGGAAGTACGAGGCATTCATGGAAGCGGCTCGGGGCCCCCCTGGCGTTCCTGTTGGGGACGCTCGTCACGGGCACGGCCGCGCGCGCTCAGGAGGCGAGCACTCCGGACACCCCCGCCGCCGACGGTGCCAGCAAGGTCCAGGCGGCCCCAGCCGCGGCTCCGGTTTCCGCTCCAGCTCCGGAAGTGGAGATCACTCACTGTGGTGACAAGCAGGTCGGCACGGGCGAGGGCCAGCTGCGGCCGCTCGGGCATGGCTTCTACGCCGATGGGAACCGGGTGCGGCGCGGGTGCACGCTGCTCCTGCAGCGACCCCTGAAGAACCGTCCACCCGTGCCCTTCGCGCCGGAGTCCTTCCACCCCATCGGGTGCGGCTTCTTCCGCTACGCCACCAGCGTCTATTGGGCGCAGTCCTTGAGCGACGAGGACCACGTGAGCGAGAGCGATGGCCAGCGAGCCGACGTGCTCACCCGCTTGGACCTCGCGGATGCGGGGACCTTCGAGGTTGATGCGGACTGCCGGCCCCGGGACGCGCGCTTCCTCTATCTCAATCACACCTCCCGCCCCGAGCTCCCCGCCTTCGTCGCCGTGCCGCGCGGGGATGGGCAGGGGTACGAGGAGCTCGGGTGTGGCTTCGTCCGCTACGAGGGCCGAGTCTTCTTCGGTACGCGGAGCGTCGAGGGGGTCCATGCGCCCTCGTTCACCTCGGTGTTGGGCCGCCTGCCCTATCTGGAGTGCGGCGCCGGCATGTATGGGAAGGACAGGGCCAAGGTGTGGTGGCAGCACCAGTTGGTGCGAGGGGCCAGGGCGAAGATGTTCCGCATCCCCAAGGACGAGAACCCCGAGTACCGCGTGTCCTGCAATGGGCGCCGCTCGTTCCAACTCGCCATGCTGGACAAGAAGCCGAACCCGCTCTGCCTCGGGGCCAAGAAGCCTGGGAAGAAGCGCAAGTAGGCCTAAAGCGGATCCTCGAGGGGCTCCGGCATCACCCAGAGGGCCGTGGGCTCGCGGTAGCCTCCCTCGAACGAGTCGAGGATCGGCGGCCACCTGTCCCAGAACGTCGCCCAGCCGTAGTCCGTGGGCGGTGCGGTGAGGGGATTCCCATCGCGGTCTGGATGGGCATACGCGTAATCCGCCAGCGTCCACTCCAGCGTGCCGAAGTGCACCACGAGCATCGGCGTCATCGCCCGCATCACCTCTGGACGCGACACCTCGCCCGCGTGCGCCTCGGCCGGCATGAAGGCTGTCTGCACCGCTTCGTGCTGCTCGCGCCACGCCAGGTAGTTGTTGGCCATGGCGATGATGGCTTCTCGCTCCGAGGACTCTGGAGTGAGCCGGGCCCGCTCATAGAGCGCGAAGGCCGCCACCACCAGGCTCCTGCCATTCATGCCCGGGAAGAGTGTGTCGAAGGCGTGGGGCCTCGGCGTGTCGTGCGCACGGGAGAGCGCGTAGTCATAGGCGAGCCGCGTCTCCTCGGGCCTCGCGCCAGGCAAGGAGAATTCCGCGAGCACGCGCCCGGGTGTCACCGCTCCGGCCGACTGGCGCCACGCCAGGTACGCGTTCGCCGCGCCGCCGATGTCCGCGAAGATGGCCACATTGCCCCCGTGCAGCGTGCGCTCCAGCGTGAGCACCACCGCCTCCGCCTTGTCGAGCGGGCTCACCGCCGGTGCGCTCCAGTAGAGCGACGCCAGGCGTGCCGCGGTGGTGGTGAGCGTGCGCGGATCCGCGAGCGCCCCCACGTTCATCGCCGTGCTGAGCGCGCCGAGTGAGGCCGCCGCATCCGTGGGCAGGCCGTGGAGCACGAGCTCCAGGGAGAGCTGCTCCACGGACAAGCGCAGGACGCCCGTGAGGCCCAACCGATCGAGCGCCTCCAGGATGGACAGCGACGGCCGTCCCCGAGCCGCGTCGAGGAGGTGCCGGGCCATGGCGGCGCCGAGCATTCCCTTGCCGGCCTCGTGCGAGGCATGAGGCGCGAAGACGAACCAGTTGGGGCGCACACCGCTCGTGCCCCCGGGCTGGAAGTCCGGGTCGAGCAGCGCCTGGAACGCGTGGGCGAGCTGGATATAGCCCTCGGTGATGCGGCGGTTGTCCTCCAGCGGTGTGGCGCTTTCATCGGCCCGAGCCGGTGCGGCGGACAACACGGTGCTCAGCAGAAGCGAGGCGAGCACGTACCCGCGGTGTGGATCGCACGAGGAACCTTCGGTCATGGGGGTGCTCCCAATGGGATTCAGGGGGGCACCGACGGTATTCATCGCGAGGAGCGCTCCAAGCCACCCGGGCCGGGAGCCTCCATCAGGACGTTCAACGGACAACACGGTGGCCCTCGACGTCAGCGGGGGCCACGGGTGCTGCCGGCGCGCTCGTCACCAGACGAAGCTCTGGCAGCCGTACGCCTTCACCTGATGGCAGTTCTCGGGGTCCTCGGCGCAGGGGCCGACCTGCTCGGCTCTCGCGATGTACGTCTTGCCCGTGACGAGGGGCCGCGCGTCATAGCCCTTGCGGTCGCTCGCTGGCGTCACGCCGTATTCGACGGGTGACTCGATGAAGGGCTGCGCGAGGGCCACCTCGTGGAGCGGCTCGGAATCGGCGGCGCCCAGTCCCCACACGAGCTGGCCGGAGCACCCGCAGGCCGCATTATCCAGATCAGACGGAGGCTCCGTGCACTCGATGACCGCGAAGCGGTGGATCTTGCCTCCCTCCCAGGAGAAGAGAGCCGAGTTCGCCCCGCGCTCCATTTTCAGCGAGAGCTGCGCGAACTCGGGATCGGAGCCGAGTTGGCAGGCCGTCGCCAGGGACAAAGCAAACAGCGCGCCGAGGTTGCGGAGGACGGAGGACTTCGGGGTGTGTCGTGCGTTCATGGTTTCGCTCCCAGAGTGTCCTGCTTCAACACCACGGGTGCGCGAAACTGTTACCCGACACTGACGCGCGGACCCGAAAAGGCCCGCGCGCCGGTCACCTCAACGGCCTCTACCCGAGGATGAGGGTGCAGACGCCCTCGGAGCACTGGAGCCCGTTGCAGCACGGCAGCTCCTCGCTGCACTCGTAGCCGGAGGGCATGCACGCGCCCCCGCCGTCCTGGTCTCCCGGGTCGGTGCCCGCATCCGGCTGCGGATCCGGATCCGTCCCAGCATCCGGCTGCGGACCCGGATCGCCCGCGTCGGGCTCCGCCGTGCCGCCATCGTGGTCCGGAGGCGTTCCCGCGTCGCTTCCCTCACAGGGGCCGAGCTTGTCTCCATGCTTCAGGTGCGCCTTCACCGCCGGCTGCCCCACGGTGATGGTGTGCGCACGGGAGTGATTGCCGGGAGGAATGTGGCAGATCGTCACCCACCAGTCGTCACCCGGACGGCCCTCGCTTCCACCCCCACCGCCCGTCGATTCACCCGCACCCAGGTTGTCACCCTGGAGGTTCGGAGCGTCATCCTCCTGGGGGAGCTGGGTTCCGCCGCAGCCTCCCGCCAGGGCCACGCAGAGCGCGGCGGCGAGGAGGGTCGAGGGGATCATCGCTTTCTTCAGTGTCATGCGGAGCCTCACGCGTGGAAGTGCTGCTTTGGAAAACAGGACTCCGTGACAAAGCGGGCGGCCACAGCGCTCACTACGTTCTCACTCCGTGAGAGGATGGGCCCATGAATCGAACGGATTTCCTACAGTGGGCCGCCACCGAGCTGGCCAAGAGGCACCCGGGCCACCCGGTTGACGAAGGAGAGGGCACTCGGGCTGTTCGCTGCGCGCGGGACATGTATCTGGGCGTCGAGGCGCTGCTCGACGGCGAGATGCGGGTGCACGTCTTCACGGACCGGGCGCAGTTGATGCTGACCACGGCGGCGCCGACCCTCTTGCTGCCTCCGCCGGGGATGGCCTACTCGGTCCAGCGCGGCGCGAACCCGCCGGGCCGGCTGTATGCCAGGCTCACCTGGAGGCGCGGTGGAGAGAGCTATGTCGCTGAACAAACCCAGACGCGCGTGGCGCTGGATTGGCTCCATGCGACGGTGATTCCGGTCCTCATCCCGGATTGAGCACGTAGGTCGCGCCGGGGTCGGGTCGGGCTCAGTGGCAGGTGCCCCGGCCCTGGTCGAGCACGCTGCCTCCCACCTGGATGAACTCCCACGTGTAGGCGCCGTCCTCCAGCGTCAGCTTCATCAGCCCGAAGGTGTCGGCGAAGCGCACCTCGCTGTTCGCGAGGATGGGGCCGAAGACGTAGGGGTCCTTGCCTCCCGTCCCCACCACGAACTCCCGCAGGCCGCGCTCCGCATCCGCCACGCCCTCGGGCGTCTGGGGGGCGAAGCGCTCGTAGAAATGGTCGTGGCCCGCCAGCACCACGTCCGCTCCCGCTTCGTACAGGGCCTCCCAGGCGCCCTTCACCACCGAGTTGTCGCGGCCCAGCCCCGAGCTGAAGAGCGGCCGGTGCATGTAGGCCAGCGTGCAGCGCGCTGGGTGCGCCTTCAGGTCCTCGCGCAGCCACCGCTCCTGCTCCCGCAGTCCTTCCTCCGGCAGCTCGCTGTTGAGTGCCACCACGTGCCAGGCCCCCAGGTTGTAGCTGTAGTAGCCCTTGCCCTTCTCGCCGGCGGCCTCTCCGAAGTAATCGAAGTACGGGCCCGCCTTGGCCGAGTGGTACTCGTGGTTGCCCGGCGTGGGGCGCGTGCGGTGCTTGTGCCTTCCCCAGGACGGGGCGTAGCAGCGCTCGAAGTCCTCCGCGGTGCCGTCCGGGTAGGCGTTGTCGCCAAACGTGACGACCGTGCCCGCGATGCCGTCCAGCATCGCCGCCGTGGCCTCGTCCCGGTCCGAGTCACAGCTCGCGATGTCCCCCGCTCCCACGACGACCTCCGGTGTCGTCACCCGCGGGCCCGTTCCTGGGGCGGTTCCCGAGGAGGCTCCTGGGGTCTGGCAGGCACCGAGTGACAGCAGCAGGGTCGCGTTCCCCGCGCGGCGCAGGAGGTGCGTGAGGTTCATGGGGCTTCACTCCATCTCAGGGTGGTTCGAGCAGAAAGACGAGACGGAGCGAACGTACTCCTGGGCTCAGAGGGTCGTTCACGGCCTGGAGCGTCGCTGCCCGTGCTCGTGCTGATGGGAGCGATGACGGCGGCGGTGGCTCAGTCTGGCAGGGTGAGTGTCACGCTCTGGGAGTGGACATGGCACTTGCCATCGCTCACCGAGACGGATTGCCTCGCGGTGTGCTGGCCGTCGGCGCTCGTGGCCGTGATGACGTACTCGCCCGGCTGCTCGTACCCGGTCACCCAGGTGTCGCAGTTGCCCTGTCGCTGCTCGCTGCCATTGCACAGGGCCTGCTGCTCGGGACCGTCATCCCGCGTGAAGGTGACGCGTGCATCCTGTTGCGGGTTGCCCTGCGGATCCACCACCCGCACCTGCACCGAGGCGCGGGCCTCGAGCGTGCAGTCGGTCTGGTTGAAGTAGCCGCAGGCGGAGAGCACGGTACCGGCGGCGAGCAGCGCGATGCGGGAGAGGTGGCGCATGAGGGTCCTCATCCGAGTGGGAGAAGACCCCTACTTTAGGCCAAACGAATTCCAAGAGCAGGAGCCCCCCCTCCGGGCGCGTTTCTCGGCGACTTGTCCGACAGTCGGACAGGTTGGAGAGAAATGCGGCCGGAGGTGGCGGCACGGCCTTACTTGCAGGTGTAGTCCACCGGAGGAGAAAGCGTGAAATCACACAGCCGCGCCGAGAGCTCACCCGTCACACGGTCGTTCTGAGCGCCGAAGGAGATGTCGTAGCGCAGGTGCGCGAGGCCGTTGGCATCGGGCTCCTGGAAGGCGATGTGGCCCGAGTAGCCCAGGGCCCGCTCATCCTCCACCTGCTCGTTGCAGCTCGCGTCCCGCTTGTGGAAGTACGCCTGCGACAGCAGCGCGCCGGGCTCGAGCTCCATGTCCCGGAGGCTCCGCACGGAGTAGACGCCCGTCGGCGCGCCCAGAGGCTCCAGCTCCGGGCCCACCTTGAAGAGCGCGAAGGACAGCTCCGTCGAGCTGCTCGCCTGCTGTTGCTGCCGCAGCCGCTCGCACACCCCCTCCTGGTCGCTCATCACAACCATGAGGGTCGAGCCCGTCTCATCTCCCACCCTCACCACGGCGGCATCGCGCACGTTCAACGTATGTCCGTCCACCGAGCCGTTGAACGCCACATTCGCACCACCGAATCCCACCAGAGCCGTCGTCGCCAGGGTCGCCATCATGTGCATCTTCATGAGTCTTCTCCTCGTGGAAGGTTGTTTGGATTTGCGCTCCTTCCGATAGGAAAGACGCGGCGCCCCTTTAAAACCGGCCACGTTTTTAATTAGAAGGCCACCCCCAGATTGAATTGCAGGTCGAAGTCGAATGCCTCCTTCTTCGTATCGACTCCGTTTTCCTTCTTGAACGTCCAGGAATAGCGCTCCGCGATGCCCCCGGAGAGCACCAGCCAGTTCCACACCAGCAAGGAGTAGCCCACGCCGATGCCCACGCTGGTCATGAAGGTCTGCTCTTTGTTCACGAAGGTCTGCTCCCTCATCTCCAGCGCGATGGACGACGACGACGAGGTGACCGACACCCGGGGCATCACGAAGATGCCGCTCGGAGCACGGCCAAGGGGAAAGTACCGCCCCCCCAGCATCAGCTCGGCGAACGTCCTGCGGTCGATGTCATTTTTCACGAGCGACATGCGCGGCGAGGCGAATACAGACAGCTGCGGCAGGAGCACCCGCTCGTATTCCAGCCCATAGATGGAATGCGTGGCGATGAGCACCGGAAGGAACGTCAATGTGTTGCGCGGGCGTGACGGCTCTTCCTCCTCCAGGCCCTTGCGCTGCAACCGCGCGGTCTGCAGCGGCTCGAGCGAGGCTTCATCCAACACCTCGCGCTGGCCGGCCTCCAGCGTGAACTCGCGGGAGAAGGTGCGACCGGACTCCTTGCGCACCAGCAGGTACTTGCCCGGGGGCAGCGCCACGTACAGGGAGCGCTTGCCCGCGGGCACCTCGAGCACGCGCGTGCCCGAGGACGCGAGGATGACGGAGAGCGGGCCCGTGGTCTGCTTGAGCTCCACCCAGCTCGCGCTCGTCTTCACCCGGGCCAGCGGGAGATCCGCTCGGCCGCGCAGGTTCATGTCGAAGCTGGGGTGCTGCAGTCCCTCGCCCAGCAGCGCGGTGTCACGCAGCGTGAGCTGGCGCGCGTAGGTGAAGGCCTCCACCACGGACACCTCGCCGTCGCTCCCCTGGTCCGCCGCGCCGCGCAGCCCCGCCACCAGGTGGTGGGTGAAGAAGGAGCCCTGGAGGATGCTCGTCTCGTGCGCGTTCTCCAGGCCGGAGCTGGACGCGATGAACACCGAGCCCTCGCTCTGGAGCGTGAGCGGGATGTTCACCTCGAAGGGCGCCTCGGGTTGCAAGCCCTTGGCGCGCGTCCAGCCGCCACCGCGACATGCGTCGATGATGCCCAACCGTACCGTGGCGTCGGGGGTGTCGATGCGCCGGCGCAGCTCCTCCAGGGGCAGGGCGTGGCCACCCGGATAGAGCGCCTTCTGGTCGGCGTGCCCCGAGTAATAGAAGAGCAGCAGCGTCTCGCCCGGCTGGCCTCGCAGCGCGCCCAGCTGGGCATCCATCACGGACAGCAGCTCCTCGGGCTTGGGGTCCAGCAGCACGCGCACGTCCTTGGGTGCGAACTCGCCTACCTGCACGAGCACGTCCGCCAGGTTCCGCGCGTCGTCGTGCGCATAGCGCAGCCCGGAGCGCCCCACCGCCGGAGCGTTGGAGCCCACCACCACCGCCACCCGCTTCGGACGCCGCTCCTCCGCCGCCTGGCTCCGCCCCGCCAGCAGCAGGGCCATCGCCGCCAGCATTCCGTGCCACCACCGCACACCCCTCATGGGACAGCCTCCTTGGGAAGTACCAGCCGCGTCGTCCAAAGGGCGTCGTCCTGGGGCTCTCGGGCCGCCAGCTCGTCCAGCTCCTCCTCGGCCACCGCGGCCTGGCTGAAGATGATCAGCAGCTCCTCACGCTCCCCTCCGGATGCATCCACGCGCCAGCTCGTGGGCAGCAGCAGGTCCGTGCTCTCCAGGGGCGCGTCATAGAGAGGGACCCAGCGCGAGTCCTCCGCTCGCGTGCCCACCAGGATGTGACGGTAGCCAGCCGCCGACACGTGCAGCCGCAGCCGATCCCCCGGCAGGATGGGACTCCGCCCGTCCCACGGCTCCACCTGCTCCCCGTGCTTGATGTACACGGTGATGACCGGCGCGCCCTTCACCCCGATGTAGGGGTTCTCCGTGGGCGGCGGAGTGTTCGGGAACACCAGGAGCAGGCCCACGAACGCCGCCGCCACCGCGAACGCCGGTACCAGCAGCCACGGTTGGGGTGCCCACCAGGGTCGAGCCGGTGGAGGGGCCCGCAGCTCTCGGACCCACGTGGGCATGGGTGGTGCCAGTCGTGCCCGCTCTACGTGGGCGCGGCAGCGCTCGCAGCAGGCCAGGTGCTCGCGCAGCCCGGGCGAGTCGAGCCCCAGCACCGCACGGTCCAACTCCAGATAAGACGGGTGCCCGGTCTCCGGGTTCATGCCAGCCCTCTCTTGCGCAGTTGCTCCACGCGCTCGTCGAAACGTGTGAGGAGTCGCCTCACGGTCCGCTCGGACACCTGCGCCACCTCGGCGATCTCAAGCTGAGTCAGTCCGTCCACGCGGCTCAGGAGGACGATCTCCAGCTCGTCCGCGGGCAGGTGGCGGGCGAAGCGCTCCAGCTCCTGACGCGCCTGGACGCTGCTCTCAAGCGAGCCGACCTGCGCCACCTCTGGCATCACCTCTGGGCGCTCCGGGGCCGCCCCCGACTGCCGGCGCCGGAGCCGATCGATCGCCAGGTGCGTGCTCGTGCGGTACACCCACGCCGTCACCTGGCGCGGATCCTCCACCCTCAGCCGGCTCTGCCACAGGCGGATGAAGGTCTCCTGCGCGACGTCCTGGGCCTCGTCCGGGTCGCGCAGCATGCGACGACACTTCTCCCGGATGATGGGAAAGTACGTCGCGTAGGCTGTCTGTACGTCCATGTCCACCGAGGGGTCTCTCCGCCCTGCTACATCCGTGCGTAGCGGGAGGACGACCCCGGCGGGAAAAACCGGCCACGAAATCGACTGGGAGTGCTTCTTCACCGGGACGCGTGTTCGAAGCACGCTCGCCCGGCTGCTCCGCCGTCGAGCGCCAGACGCTCGCCCACGCATTCCTCCTGCTCACCGCCCCGCTCCCCTTAAGATGCGCGCCCTCATGCGCTCCCGCTCTCTTCTCCTCTCCGTGCTCGCGCTCTCCGCTCTCGGAGGCTGCGCGACCGCTCGCGGCCCCGTCTCCTCCGAGTCCGAGACCGCCTCCCGCTCCTCCTCCACCGAGGCCGGCGACACCACCGCCTCTGCACCCGCGGCACCCGCTGCCCCCCCGGCTCCGGCGGCGCCCGAGGCTCCAGCCGCTCCCTCCGCTCCCGCTGAGGCCGCTGCTCCTGTGGCTCCGGCCGAAGCCCCCCAGCCCCCTGAGGGCCAGGCGCCCACCGAGGATGCCGCGACCCTCTATGCCCGCGGCGTCGAGGCCCTCAAGGCGAAGGACGCCAACGCGGCCATCGCTGCCTTCTCCGCGTGCACCCGCGCCGCTCCCTCTCGCATCGACTGCCACTGGGAGCTCGGCTGGGCCTACTCGCTCGTCAACCGCTGGTCCGACGCGCTCACCGAGTGGACCCAGGTGCAGAAGCTCGATCCCAACTACCCGGACCTCGAGGACGCCCTCACCCAGGCCCGCGGTCAGTCCTCCCTCCAGAAGAAGCTCTCCACCCGTGAGCCGGCGACTTCCCGCCCCGCTCCTCCCTCGGACGCCCGCGTGCGCATCCGCGCCGTCGGTGACGTGATGCTCGGCACCGACTTCCCCGAGGGCCTCCTGCCTCCCGATGACGGTGTCGCCAGCCTCGCCGCCGTCGCTCCCCTGCTGCGCGACGCGGACCTCACCTTCGTCAACCTCGAGGGCCCTCTCTGCGACAACGGCGAGACCAAGAAGTGCCGCAAGGGGGGCAACTGCTACGCCTTCCGCTCTCCCACCCGCTACGGCAAGTACCTCCAGGATGCCGGCGTTGACCTGGCCTCCACCGCCAACAACCACTCCGGTGACTTCGGCGAGCTGTGCCGCCGCGAGACCGAGGCCACCCTCGACGCGCTCGGCATCGCCTGGAGCGGCCCCGCTGGCACCGTCGCCACCGTCGAGCGCAATGGTCTGCGCATCGGCATGGTCGCCTTCCACACCTCGGCCAACTGCAACTACGTCAACGACGTCCCGAGCGCCGCTGCCTTCGTGCGCACGGTGAAGCAGAACCACGACCTCGTCCTTGTCTCCTTCCACGGCGGTGCCGAGGGCGCCAAGGCCCTCAACATCCCCAAGGGCCCCGAGATGTTCTTCGGCGAGAACCGCGGCAACCTCCGCGTCTTCACCCACGCCGTCATCGACGCCGGCGCGGACCTCGTGCTCGGCCACGGCCCCCACGTCGTGCGCGCCATGGAGTTCTACAAGGACCGCCTCATCGTCTACTCCATGGGTAACTTCGCCACCTACGGCTCCTTCAACCTCAAGGGCCCTCAGGGGCTCGGCTTGATTGTCGACGTGGAGCTCGACTCCCAGGGCCGCTTCCGCTCCGGCCGCATCCTCCCCACCCGCCAGGAGGGCCGCGGCATCCCCCAGCCTGACTCCTCCGCCGAGGTCATCCCCCTCGTGCGCCGCCTTACCAGCGAGGACTTCCCCGAGACGGGTGCCCTCGTCGGCGCCGATGGCACCCTCTCGCCTCGCAAGGCCGTGGCCACGGGCGCGCAGTAGGACGCGCGGGACGGATACCCTCACCCCGACCCTCTCCCAGAGGGAGAGGGAGTTCTTGGGCGCCCTGGGTTTCCCCGGGCGCTTTCGTTTTTCTGGCGCTTGTCATGGTGCGTCAGACTTCCGCGTCTTCTTCCCTTGGGCCGAGCCACTCAGACACTCCGTGTGGTTCGTGGCTTGTTTGTATTCATAGGAGTCCGTCGGCATTGAATTGATGGCCAGGTGCTCGTCGGGCGAGTTGACGGACATGCACTGAGGGACGTGTGGGCGGGTGCCCACCGAGCGCGCGTCACCCGGGTGCGTTACAAGGGAATGGCCGTGCGCGCCCTCCATTTGTCTCGCTTCTCTTCGCTCCGGGCTTTCGGGCATCGGGACTTCGTTCATGTCTGGTCTGGAGCGCTCGTCTCCAACATCGGCACGTGGATGGAGACGCTCGCGCTGGGCGTCTTCGTCACCACCGTGACGGGCCGCGCCGAGGCCACCGGCAGCATCGCCGCCCTTACCTACCTGCCCGCCGTGGTGCTCTCCCCCGTGGGCGGCGCGCTCGCGGACCGCTTCGACCGCCGCGCCTACCTCGCCGTGGGCACCCTCGTGCAGGCGCTGCTGGCCGGCATCCTCACCGTGCTCGCCTTCACCGGCACCCTCTCCGTGCCCGCCGTCGCCGTCATCTCCTTCCTCAACGGCTGCACCAACACCCTCGTCAACCCCGCCTTCTCCGCCCTCATCTCCCAGGTCGTCCCCCCCGAGGACCTGCACAGCGCCGTCAGCCTCAACTCGGCGCAGTACAACCTGGGTCGCATCATCGGCCCGTCGCTCGCCGCCGTGGTGCTCGCCACCGGGGGCCCCGCCTGGGCGCTGCTCGTCAACACCCTGTCCTTCCTCGCCGTGCTCGTCGCCCTCTGGCGCGTTCAGCCCCAGGGTCGCGTCAGCACGCAGCGCCCCGAGGAGCTGTGGCCTGGCATCGTCCGCGGCGCTCGCGTGGCTCGCGATGACGCGGGCATCTTCCTCGTCATGGTGGGCACGTTCGCCGTGTCCGCGCTCGTGGCCCCCTTCATCGGCCTGGTGCCGGTGTTCGCCATCCGCGTCTTCAACCAGGGCGCCGCCGCCACCTCGCTGCTCGTCGCCGCTCAGGGCGTGGGCGCGGTGTGCGCCGCGGTGATGCTCGGCCCTGTCGTGGAGCGGCTCGGCCGTCGGCGTGTGATGGAGTGGAGCCTGCTGCTCATCGGCCCCGTGGCGGCGCTGTACTGGCTCGCCCCCACCCTGCACCTGGCCGCGCTCGCCATCGTCGGCCTCGGCGCGCTCTACATGGCCTCGCTCACCGGCCTGAATACCTGCACCCAGCTGCGCGTCCCCCGCGAGCTCCAGGCCCGCATCAGCAGCCTGTACAGCATGATGCTCGGCGTCGGGTACGCCGTGGGCGTGTGGTTCCAGGGCACCCTTGCCGACCGGATTGGGGTGCGCTTCGTCACCGCCTCGTGCGCTGTGTTCTTTCTTGCCCTGGTGCTCACGCTGCGCCTGCTGCGCCCGCGCGCCTTCGAGGCCACCGAGGCTCCCAGCGCCTTCTTCCACCCTGGGCGCCAGAGCCCCTCTGTTCATATCGAGGGCTCTGGGGACTTCTGACCTCCGCTCCCCGGCTCGCTTCCCCTCTCGGGGTGGAACACGGGGGCGGGTACCCTCACCCCGACCCTCTCCCAGAGGGAGAGGGAGGAGTGGGACGCGCGTTACTTCGAGTCCACCGTGAGGACCATCCAGCGGTCCGTCGCGTGGTCAATCTTCACGTTCGCCGCGCCCGCCTCCTGCAACTGCTGCAGCACTCGCTCCAGGAACTGCAGCTGCTCCTGCGTCGCGTCCACGAACACGTTCCTCGCGCCCGGGCCCTTCGCCTTCGGCTTCTTCGCCGCCGGCTGCGCGCTCGCGCCGTTCGTCAGCTCGGGCGCCGTCGCCACCGCCTTCAGCTTCGACGCCGCGTCCTCCACCACCGGCTCCGTCTCGGGCTCGGGCGAGGTCTCCTCGGCCTTCTCCTCCTGGCTCTCCACGTCCCGCAGCGCCTGCTCGCGCAGCTCGTTGAACGTCTTCGCGTTCAGCGACGCCCCGAACTTGTCCTTGTAGGCCTCCATCGCCTCGTTGCGGCTGATGTCCGGCTGGTTGCGGAAGAGGTCGAGCAGAAACGCGTGACGCTCCTGGGCCTGGTCGTGGGAAATCCGTGCCATCGTTGAGATCCTCGGTGTGCTGCGTACTGCGGAACTGCGGAACGCAGGGCGGCGCAAGGTACCCGAGCCCGGCGTGGAGCGGAAGTGGCCCCCCTGCCTCCCCTCGGTGCAGCTCCCCCACCTGGCGCCGCATGCGAAAAGGGCCAGTCTCCCTCGGTAAAGGAGACCGGCCCTTCGTGCTTCAATTCCTCAGCACCCGGAGGTGCCGCGCGGAATTACTTGCAGACCTGGGCGCACACGTCCGGGCGCTTGTTGGCGAGGAAGTCGGCGCACGCCATCTCCAGGACCTGGTCCGAGCAGTCCGACGCCTTGCCCAGCTGGTACTCCTTGCCGTTGTTCGTACCGTCGTTGCACAGCTCGTCGTAGTTCTCGATCGTGCCGCACTTGAGCGCCGCTTCCTGCTTGCCCTGGCACTCGTCCACGTTGGCGCCGTAGCCGGCCTTGAACGCGTCCGAGGCCTTCACCGCGTCCGGCGTGCACTCGAAGACCTTCTTACAGGCGGTCTCCGCCTTGGTCTGGCACACAGATTCCGGCGAGGGGCAGCCCATAGCGAACATCGACACGGCGGCGGTGGCCACAAGGAAGAACTTGCGCATGTGAATCTCCTGATGGGGTAACGGCGGGAAGTGGCTCCCTGGTTCACCTCGTCCCCCCCTCCAAAACGCGGGTGACCGTGTGACCGGAGAGCGGCGCCTTGTTATCATTTTGTGATGCTTCAGGCGAACTTCCCGACCCTACAAGCTATTCTTGCGCTGTGCGTCATTTCGCCCAGCTCTACTTTTTCAAGCTAGCGAAAACCAGACAGGAATTAGCGGCTCGGAGGGAACACCGCCGCCATCTGGCGCAGCTGCGCGAGCAGTTGGCCATCTGCGCTCCACAGCTCGGCGAGGTCATCCGCGTAGCCCTGCGCGGCGTGACGGGAGTGGCCGGTGCGGAGGTAGAAGGCGTCGGGCGAGGCCGAGGCGAGCGGCAGCGGCGCGTAGAAGTGCGCGGTGTAGTCCACCGTAGCGCCGTTGCAGAAGCCGTTCACCCGGGCGAGCGCCGCGGGCGGGTACGCATCCAGCAGCCCCACCACCAGCGGCGCATCGAGCGGCGTCGGGACACGCGGGCGAATCCATCCCCCCACGCGGGCCTCGTCGGCGCCCGAGAAGGGCACGGCCCCCACGCACCAGCGGTAGTCGAACTGCGCGCCGAAGGTGGGGAGCATCGAGCTGGGCACCGGGGGCACGTCGAAGGGAGGCGGCACCTTCGGGGCGCGTGCATCCGTGTAGACGAGCGGCGTCTCGCGCGAGGTCGCGAAGGTGGCGCTCGCGAGGCAGGCCACCTGACCCCCCTGCTCCAAGCGCGCGGAGAGGTGCGTCACCTGGCGGCCGGCGCGCTCAATGCGGACGGTGAGCGAGGCCTCGCCTTCGGCCACGGGCGCGCAGAAGTGCACGGTGAGCGAGCGCGGCGCGCGGGTCGGGTCGTTCAGCTCGCTCATCATCGAGCGCAGGAGGGAGCCACCGAGCATCCCGCCATAGGCACCTCGCCCCTGGAACCACTCTGGGCGGATGTGGCCGAGGTAGCGCCCCTCCCCGAGCGGGCTCCAGGTGGTGGCGGTGACGAAGGGGGACTCGGAGGTGTTCGCGGACATGGGCGAACCCTAGCCAACGTGGGCAGAGGGGGCACGCCCCGAGGCGCGTTGCTCCTGGGGTGTGCGTACGGCGTGTCTCAGTGGAATGGGCGGGTGCGTACGCGGTGTGGCAGTGAGAGGGGGTGGAGGGGCCTCTCAGCGAGGGCTTATCGTGGACGGTGGCCGTGCATGAGGGTTGCACGAGGCTCTGCGGGCTTTGCGAGCGTCCTGACTGGGATGGTGGCATGCACGGTGTCGTGGGAGTGATGACGGCTCTGGTGATGACGGTGGCCGCGGCTGAGGAGGGCGCGGCCGATGGCGCTTCCCGGAGCGCTTCGTCTTCCTGGGAGGGCCGCACGTTCGTGGGCGTGGCGGTGCCGCTGATGCCCGGTGGGTTCGCGCTGGAGGGAGAGCAGGAGCTGGATGATGGCTTCACCGCCACCGTGGGGCTGCGGGCGTCATTCAACCTGGGGCAGTGGAGCCGCGTCTTCGGCAATTCTGAGCCCGCATCCCTGCAACTGGGAATCGAGCCGGGCGTGCGCTTCTACGTGAGGGGCTCGGCGCTGGAGGGGCTGTGGTTCGGTCCCCGGTTGGAGCTGGGTCGCACGTGGAGGGACGAGCGGGGGCGGAGCTGGAACGTGGGGGGCGCCGTGCTCGCGGGCTACAGCTTGATTCTGCGTCAGGGTTTCACCGTGCAGGGCGCGCTGGGCGTGGGCGCGACGTACCGGCCTCCCCTCGCGGGGTTCAACCTGTGGACGGTGTCGATGGACTACCGAGCCCAGCTCTCCGTCGGCTGGTCTTTCTGAGACAGGGCGCCTTGAGTCCATTCAGGGGGGTGACGTTCAGACTTCCTCGTCGGGCAGGAGCGTGCGCAGCAACTCGTCGTCGGGGCCGAGCGGGCGCCAGCCGGGTGGCGGCGGCGAGGCGCGGAGCGCTTCCCTGGCTCGTTTGACGCGCTCCTCATGGGTTTCTGGGGTGTACGCGGCCCAGCGGCCAAGCGCCATGGCGACCTCGAAACGGTTTGCATCGTCCATCACTGTCGGCCAACCACTAGGGAGCCCATCGGCGAGCTCGCGCACGAGAACATCGCGCACCAGGCGCGTGACTCGCTTGCGCTGCTCCGCCTCGGCGAGTAACCCGCTGAACACCTGCACTGCGGCGATGTCATCCTCGCCAAGCTCCTCGGCCAGCAAATAGAGCGGAACGGCAGGACGCGCTTCAGCGAAGGCGGTGAGCGAATCAAAACCCAGCTCGCGGACCCGATCATACAGGCGGGCCTTCCAATTGCCCTCCCAGGAACGGTCCTCGTTCATTTTCCTCTCCAAGGGGTGAAATCCACCGGGAGCTTATAGAGCCTCATTCGATAGGCGGCGATCTTGAGGATTTCATTCCGCGTCAACATCCGGCCAGCATCGATCTCGGCTTCGAGTAGCGCCTTCATGAGCATCTGATTCCACTCGCCGGGCCATTGGCGGCCCAGGCGCCAGTTTCCACCGACATGGATCGCCTCGTGCTTTGTATTAGGCGAGAGCCAGCATTGGCTCTTAAGGGCGGAGCCGAGGCCCAAGTGACGAGCTCGGCGAGCCCGGAGCAGTGATAACGTGTTGGATATGCCCGACTTCCAGACGACGCGGTTCGGCAGGTACGAATTGCTGAAGCGGTTGAACGTGGGGGAATTGTCGCTGGGGTTCCAGGCCCGCGATACGGCGGCGTTCGGTGTTACCCAGGATGTATTCATCAAACGGGTGTACGACTACAACGCTCAGGATCCCACGTTCGTCGAGATGTTTCTCGAAGCGGCCCACATCGCGGTGAGCTTCAGCCACGACAACCTCGTGCGGGTTCTCGACTTCGGACGGGTGGCGGGCGAGTACTTCCTGGCCCTGGAATGGGTGGATGGCCATTCCCTGTGCCATGTGCTGCATCAGGCCAGGAGGGCGCGAGGCCTCAAATGGTTGCCCGCGCCCATCGCCGTGGGCATCGCCATCGAGATATGCCGGGGCCTGCACTATTTGCACACGCGGCTGGATGCGCGGGGAGCGCCTCTGGGCTTCGTCCGCAGGAACGTCTACCGCGGTGGCGTGCTGATGAGCTTCGAGGGGGAGGTGAAGATCGCCTACTTCGGCATGGACAGGGAGTGGCCGCAGTTGGCCACGGGGGTGATGCGGGGTAAGCCCGTGTATTTCTCTCCCGAGCAGGCGCGCGGACACGAGATGGACGCCCGCTCGGATATCTATGCGTTGGGCGTGTTGCTGTATCAGATGTTGTGCGGGGGCCTCCCGTTCGGTGACGCTGACTCCGATTTCGGGCGGATATCCTCAATCGTGGAGGGGCGGCTGGTTTCCGCGCGGGAGTTCAATCCCTCTCTGGATGTGGCCCTCCTGGCGATCCTCCAGCGTATGTTGGCCAGGTCACGAGATGACCGGTACCCGACCGCCGAGGCGCTTCAGCAAGCCTTGTCGGATTGGATGAGCACCCAGGCTCCGATGTCCCCCGCCGACATGCGCAAGCAATTCATGGGCGAGCTCTTCCCACAGGGACTCGACACCCACGAGCGCGTGCCGGTTCTCCCGGTTCCGGGGTTCCCCTTTACAAGGGATTGAGGGGGAGCCCGAGCTTCAGCCGCACCAGGACATACGTCCAGCCCAGCAGGCTGAGGACTCCGAGCCCCATGGCCTCGAGGGCCTGGAGCTTCTTGCCCACGGGCGGGTGCGCCTCCGGGTTCACCCGACGCAGAGCGACCCAGCCGAGCAGCACCGCCACAGGTGCCACCACGGGCAGCACGAGGCTCACCATTGCGCAGACCAGGGCTCGGCTCGCGAGCGGGTTGTTCGCTCGCGCGTCCCACAGTCGGCGGAGCGCTCCGGGTGCAGGGCGCAGGGCACGGTTTCCTGGAGGGCGGACGGAGAGGCGGAGACACTCATCGAAGGAGAGATTCGCATGAACGGGCCCCTCGTTCGTAGGCCGGGCGGGCGGGCGTTGCTCGGGTCGGAGTTCCAGAGAGCGGTCGTCCCAGGGTGCCCACCATCACCCGGCGTCTCCACCTTATGAGGTGCGGCGATTGCCACCGCGAACTGGGAGGACGGCGATGAAACGGCTCTTCTTGTTCTCCACCCTGGCGGCCTCTCTCGTCCCCGCCCTGGTGCACGCGCAGGGCGAGGGGACGTCTCTGGAGCGGCTCTACACCGTCGAGGGTGTCGTCTCCCGGGTCGAGTCGAATGAGATCGAAATCAGCACGGACGAGGGCGATCTGGACTTCGTGCTCGATGACTCGGTCCGCATCTTCCGCGACGGCAAGCGGGTGCAGCGCTCAGCCATCCAATCAGGAGACCGGGCGCGGGCCTCCTACCAGGAGAGCCAGGACGGCGCGCTGGATGATGAGGTGCTCGTCCGGCTGGACCTGAAGTCGAGTCCCACAGAGTCACCTCCCTCGGAGCCGCCCCCCTCGGAGTCGCCCTGAGCCGCTCGTGCACCGGCCGGGCGAGCCAGGGCCCGACCTTCCCTCGGGAAGCTTGGAGCGCCCCGAACGCACCCCACATTGAGTCGAGTAGGGACGCGCACCCTCGCGCGTCCGCATTCCACGAGGAGCCTCACCATGGCCGACAAGGACAAGGACAAGGGGAGGAAGTACAACCCCGTCCACCCGCATGAGCACGAGGAGGGCAAGCCCCCCTTCGCGAAGGATCGGGTCGAGCGCGGTCTCGAGGCCGATGACACCCGGCCCCTGTATGCCGCCGACTCCATCCACGCCACGAGCGAGCAGAAGTTCGCGCTCGACAGCGATGGTCCCGTGGGCGGGTACGTGCCCGACATCCGCAGCCCCATCGACGAGGCCGATGAGGAGATCCGCCTGCTCCGCGGTCAGGAGGAGCGCGACAAGGATCGGGACTGATACGGCTGGAAGGGAGGGCCGGGGACACGGGCCCTCCTTTCCGTGTCACTGCTTCCGCGTCACTTCTTCGGCGGGGCCACCGGCTCCTTCGCGGTCAGCTTGCCGAGCTCCATCGGGCCCACCTGCTGCTGGATGACCTCCGGGTCTCCCACCAGCACCACCTGCATCGCGTCCGGGCCCAGGTAGGTCTCCGCCACCCGCTGCACCTCGGCCGGCGTCGCCTTCTCCAGCCCCGCCACCGTGCGGGCGAACTCGTCCATCGGCCGGCGCAGGAAGAAGAGCTGCGCGGCGCTCGAGCCCAGTCCCTCCACCGACTCGAAGCCGCCCGGAATCGCCCGGATGAGGCCCTCGCGTGCCGCCTCCAGCTCCTTCTGTGTGATGGGGCGCTCGCGGATGCCCTTCATCTCGCGGAAGAACTCGGTGAGCGCCGGGCCCGTCACGTCCTTGCGCACCGCCGACGAGGCCGTCAGGGGCCCCACGCCCAGCCGCGCGTCCGTGCTCGCCCCCGCTCCGTAGCTGTACCCCTTGTCCTCACGCAGGTTCATGTTCAGCCGGCTGCCGAAGAAGCCGCCGAACACCGTCGTCGCCAGCTCCAGCGCGTACTCGTCCGGGTGCCCCACCGCCACGCCCGGCCGGCCCAGCACCATCACCGTCTGGTCCAACCCCGCCTTGGGCACGTACACCACCTGCTGCCTCGGCGGCGTGGCCGGCGTGGGCGGAATCGGTGGCAGCGTGGCGCTCCCCTTCCAGTCGCCGAAGTACTTCTTCGCCAGCGTCACCGCCTCGTCCAGCGTGACGTCTCCCGTCATCACCAGCGCCGCGGCCTTGGGGCCCACGTTCTTCTGGTAGAAGCCCTTCACGTCCTTGAGCGTCACCGTGTCCACGGTCGCCGGCAGGCCGCTCACCGGGTGCCCATAGGGGTGCTCCGGGCCGAACACCGCGTCCAGGTACGCCTGCTGCGCCAGGAAGCCCGGGCTGCCCATGGCGCGCACCAACTCGGCCAGCTGCAGCTTCTTGCGCCGCTCGAAGTCCTTCTGCGCGAGGTTGGGCCGGCGCACCACGTCGGACAGCAGCGCCAGCGCCGCATCCGCGTTGCGCTTGAGCACCCGTGCTCCCACGAAGGCCCCGTCCGGGCTGACGCTCACCGAGGGGGACACTCCAAGGTCCTGGAAGGCCTGGTCCAACGCCTGCGCGTCCTTCCCGGCCGCGCCCTCCACCAGCATCTTGTAAGAGATATCCGCCAGGCCCCACTTGCCCTTCGGGTCCTGCGAGCCTCCCGACGCGAAGGCCACGCCCACGAAGACGAGCGGCAATTCCTTGCGCGGGCTCACCAGCACGGTGAGGCCGTTGTCCAGCTTCGTCTGCTCGAACTTCGGCAGCACCAGCTCGGGCGGCTCGCCCGGCTTGGGGGGCTGGTTGCGGAACGCCTCGGCGTCCTCCTGGGGCGGTGTGGCGGGAGCCTCGGAGGCGGGCGGCTGCGAGGGCTCGGGGGTGGGCTCCGGAGCCGTCTTACACGCGGCGGCGAGCGCCAGGACGGACACGGCGACAAACAGACGGCGCATCAGTGGGTCTCCTTCGCGGCGGGGGCGGGGTTGTTCTGCGAGGGCACGGCGTGCAGCACCACGCGGGCGTCAGGCTTGAGGTACTCGCGGGCGAAGTCCCGCACCTTCTCCGGCGTCACCGCGTCGTAGCGCTCGAGGTCCTCGTCGAGGAAGCCCGGGTCTCCCTGGTAGTGGTTGTAGCTCTGCAGCACGTCCGCCTTGCCGCCGAAGCCGCCCACCGACTGCAGCCCCGCCAGCATCTGCGTCTCGAAGCGCGTGCGCGCCCGGTTCAGCTCCTGCTGCGCAATCCCCTCGCGGCGCACCTCCTCCAGCACCGCGTCGAGCTCCTTCGCGAGCGCGTCGCTGGTGACGCCGGGTCGGGCCACGGCCTCCAGCGTGAAGACGGACTGGGCGCCGAGGCTCTGCTGGTGGGCGCTCACGCTCTGGGCCAGCTCCTTGTCCTGCACCAGGCGCTTGTAGAGGCGGCTGGACTTGCCGGTGCCCAGCGCGTTGGCCAGCACGTCCGCCGTGGCGTCCCCTTCGGAGAGGTACGGCGGGGTGAGCCAGGACATCACCACCATGGGCAGCGTGCCCACCTTCTCGTCGTGGCGGATGACCTTCTCGCCGGACACCTTCACCGGGGCCACCTGGGGCTTGTCCGGCCGAGGGCCGCTCGGCAGCGTGCCGAAGTACTTCTCGATGAGGGCGCGCGCCTCCTTCGGGTCGAAGTCCCCCACCACCGCCAGCGTCGCGTTCGAGGGCGCGTACCACGTGCGGAAGAAGCTCTTCACGTCCTCCACGGTGGCCGCGTTCAGGTCCTCCATGGAGCCAATCACCCTGCCGTGGTACGGGTGCGACGCCGGGAAGAGCGCCTTCCACAGCTTCTCCTGCGCCAGCCCGTAGGGGCGCGTCTCGTAGCTCTGGCGGCGCTCGTTCTTCACCACCTCCTGCTGGGTGCGCAGCTTCTTCTCGTCGAGCGCGTCCAGCAGGAAGCCCATGCGGTCGCTCTCCAGCCACAGCGCCGTGGCCAGGTGGTTGCTGGGCACCGTCTCGAAGTAGTTGGTCCGGTCGAAGTTCGTGGTGCCGTTCAGGTCGTTGGCGCCCAGCTGCTCGAGCATCGCGATGTGCACGTCATCCGGCACGTGCTTGGAGCCCTGGAACATCATGTGCTCGAAGAGGTGCGCGAAGCCCGTGCGGCCTGGCTGCTCGTTGTAGGCCCCCACGTGGTACCAGACGTTGACGGCCACCACGGGCAGCTTGGGGTCTCGGGCGAGAATGACCTCCAGCCCGTTGGCCAGCTTGTACTTGTCGTAGGGGATGGCCAGTGCCTCGCGTCCCGGCCCCAGTGGCTTCGCCTCCTGCTGCTGGGCGAAGGCCGGAAGGCCGAGGGCGAGGACGGCGGCGGTGATGAGCGCTTTCATGCGGAGCGGTTGCCTCCTCGGGTGTGTCAGAGGCAATCCGCTTAGCACGCACCTTGTTCCCGACGGAGCGCGAATCCCCTCGGAATTCGGGTGAGGGGCACGGTGCGTTCGGCTTCGGACGGGCCCTTTTCTTGGAATCTGAAGAGTGGTTCGCTCCGCGGTTTCATGCGAACCGTCCTGTGGGGTCGCCTGGACGACGGGTTCCTGGTGGGGCTCACGGGCGAGCTCGGGGACGACCCTCACCCCAGCCCTCTCCCAGAGGGCTGAGGATTGCACACGCTAGGCAGGCGGGGGGGCGGCGGAAAGGAACTGGGCAAGGGAGAAGCCCGCGACGTAGTCGCGCAGCCGTTCGTAGCCGCGCTAGAGGACGAGCCAGCCCGGAGGGCGCTTCTGCGGGTTGGCCATGTAACCGCCCAGGGCGGCGATGAGCAGCAGGGCCTGACGAAGCGTCAGCGCCCCTTGCAAGGGCATGCGTGGAGAGAGTTGGGGTGCCATGGCTTGGAGCACTTGCACCTCGGCCGGAGCCAGCACTGCGTCGGCGGGCTCATCCGGGAGGGTACGGCTCAGGGTGCGCAGGCGCAGCAACTTGACGGAGGTCAGCAGGGTGAGGGCGAGCAGGTTCTCCAGGTGCTCGCGTGCCTCGTGCTGACGCCCCTCCAGTCGGCAGCCCGTCTTCAGGGCCTTGTGCAATTCCTCAATGCCCCACCTCTTCTGGTAGGCCGTCACTGCGCCCCAGGCCGCCTCCTCACTTTCAATGGGCGCGTTGCTCAGCAGCAGCCACTCCACGGCTTTCTGTCCCTGTGGCGGCGCCTCTTCGCGCACCAGTACGCCCCACACCCGCACCGGCTGCCCACCCTGGCGCCCGGGGGCAGCAGCGTGAGGGGGGCATAGCGCAGCGACAGCGTGGCGTCGCGTGCCGTGCGCGCCACCCTGTCGGCCCGGGCTGGCTGGGCCGACACGTGCAACGGCCGGCTGCCCACCACGGGTAACCCTTCCAGGGTGGCCCACAGCTTCCCCCCTTCCCCCTCCACTCGCCTGTCCTGGCCGGCGCGCACCAGCAGCTGAAAGCCCTCGCCGGTCGCGCGGGAGAGCAACTCGAAAATGTCTCCTTCGGCGTCGATGATGTGCAGCAGCCGCCCTGGCTCTCCCACGCGCTCTTCGGCCTCCACCAGGGCCCGCCACCACAAGACGCTCTCCTTCTGCTCGAAGGGCCGCTGCTTTCTGCTCTTGGCCTTGCCCCTTTGCGCGGCCGGGCGCTCCCAGGTGCACGCTCCCAGCACTCCAAAGGCGGCGCCGTCCGTCTGCACCACCAACGCCGTCTGCACGAAGAAGCCCTGACAGACGGGGTTGCCCACCTGTCCTACCCCGCTCATGGACAGGTGACTGAGTTCCACCTCGGTCCGGTCGTGCACGCACAGCGCCACTTCTCCCGCCAGCCCTTGTGCCACCGCCTTGCCCACTGTCTGGGCCGCCGGCTCCAGCAGCCTCTGGAAGCTGACGTCTTCATTCTCCACCATCCGGTAGGCCCCCATTCGCTCCGCCCGGCTGGTGCCCAATCGATTGAGGGTGACCCCAGGCTGCCCCTCCATCAGGTGAAGGGTGTGCAGCAGCCTGTCCCTCAGCCACACCTCGTCCTGGGGACCGAAACTCCCGGCCGGATAGAGAACCTCGTACGTCAGATACAATGCGGCAGCGTCCATGGGCTGCCTCCCTATCGGACCCTACCGCTCAAGTCATGCGCCTTCCTGCTTGCCCACCCCTTGCTCCCTCTCTCCCTCTGCGTGTGCATTCTTCAGCCCAGAGGGAGAGGGGGCAGACACGGGTTCAACCCCAGGGTCAGGTACCCTCACCCCGTCCCTCTCCCAGGGGGAGAGGGGTGTTTGTGTCTGTGTGTGTGTATTTGTTTTGAGTTGGCGTGGGGTCGTGCACCGGCAGCTCGAGCTTCAGTCTCGCTCCTCCCTCCGGCCGGTTCTCCGCGCTCAGTGTTCCTCCAAAGCGCTCCACCAGCTCTCGCGAGATGGACAGCCCCAGCCCCGTCCCCTTCTCCGGCCCCTTCGTCGTGTAGAAGGCCTCGAACAGCCTCGGCAGCGTCTCCGGCGGGAATCCCGGGCCGTTGTCCTCTACCAGCAGCGTTACCCGCCCCTCCCCCGCCTCTCCCCTCACCCTCACCTCGCCCCCCTTCACCTTCGCCTCCTCTAGCGCGTCCCCCGCGTTCACCAGCAGGTTGAGGATGACCTGCGCCAGTCTGCGCCTCGTCGCGAATACCTCCGGCAGCCCCGTGGGCACCTCCACCTTCAGCTTCGCCACGTTCTTCAGCCTCACCGCCGCCAGCCTCGCCGCGTCCGTCACCACGTCCGCCAGCGCGCACTCGCACGGCTCATCCGCGTCCATCCGTGAGAAGCCCCTCAGGTCCATCACGATCTGCCGGATTCGCTCCACCCCCGTGCGCGTCTCGTCGAACACCTCCCGCAGCTCCTCCTTCGACTCCTCCGGCAGGGGATGCGCCAGCACCTCCGTCCTCAGGAACTCCAGGTTCGAGCGCACGAAGGCCAGCGGGTTGTTGATTTCATGGATGACGCTGGCCGCCAGCCTCCCCACCGTGGCCAGCTTCTCCGACTGCATCCGGTGGCTCTCCGCCAGCGCCAGCTTCTCCAGCGACTCGCGCCGGGCGCGCTCCAGCCGCGCCTCGTTCTCCGCGGCCTGCACCTTGCGCAGCTGCTCCGAGCCGTACACCCCGAAGAACGTCGTCACCCCCACGATGCAGATCCACACCAGCGCGTTCGCCACGTGGCCGTTCGTCAGCAGCAACACCCCCGTGACGCCCACCGCACAGACGGTGCCGGTGATCAGCACCGGCTTCGCGTCCCGTGTGTGCACCAGGGCCATCAACAACGGCAGCGTGGGCACCATGTCCAGGTACGGGCTCTCGCTTCCTCCGGTGAAGTAGACGAGCAGCAGGAAGAAGACGCTGTTGATGCCGCTGTTGATGTGCATGAGCAGCAGCGCCCGCTGCTCTTCCAGCCGCTCCCACACCCCGAGGTAGAGCAGCAGCTCCGCCGTCCACGCCACCCGTGTCAGCAGGGTCGGCAGGTGGAGGGTCTGCCGCAGGATGAGCAAATCCATGGGATACGTCAGGAGGATGGTCGCGGCGAACACCAGCGCCGTCTTGCGCCGCTGGAGGTCCCCTCTGCTCAGGACCCGTGTTGACAGCAAGGGTTCCTTCGGAGCGGCTAACAGGCGGTGCATGGGCGCGACGGGACTCCAGACGAGATGAGGGCACCCGGGATGATACGACGTTAGCGGTAGGGCCGCACAGCCAGATCTGCTCAGCGCCGGGTGGCAATCACCACGCTCAACCCGTATCGCGCGTACGGCTCGGGCAGGGTGTCGCGCCGGGCCTCTACGGAGAATCCCTGAGCCTCCAGCAGCGCCCGAGCCCGCGGCAGCAGGAAGGTGAGGTAATACATGACGAAGGGCGGCCTCCAGAGCGCGTTGCGCACCCGCATGGCCGCGTTGAAGGCCCGCGCCACCCAGTAGCCGGGGCTTAGCCGCGAGGGCTCGTCCCCGGTGATGAAGAGGAAGCGGCCTCCCGGGCGCAGCGCCCGGTGGATGCCCTCCACCAGCCTCGGCTCGTCCTCTTCCAGGATGTGGCCGAAGGCGCCGAAGCTCGTCACCAGGTCGAACTCCTCGCGCCAGGGCAGGTCCAGCGCGTCACCGCGCACGAACTCGAACGCGGCCTCGCCCGGGGCGTCGGCGAGCAGCCTTCGCGCCTCGTCCAGCATGCCCTGGCTCATGTCCAGCCCCACCACGCGCCGGCGGCACAGCGGCCTGAGGTGGCGCATCGCCGCCCCCGTGCCGCAGCACACGTCCAACCCGCTCTCCACGCTCCCCGGCGGCCCCACCAGCTCGAGGCTCGCCTTCACCAACGCCTCGGGTGTGCGGAAGGGTGTGTACTCGAACTTGGGGGCGAGCAGGTCATACCCCCGCTCCACGGAGCTGAGGCCTTGCTGGAGGAGCTCCACGAAACTCGGTCCCTTGGGATGGAACATGCGGGGGGGCTTTCAGCGGGAGCGGGGCAGCTCGAAGAAGAAGGTGACGCCGGGGCGGCCGGGCGGGTGGCCGAGGACGCCGAGCGTACCGCCATGGCGCTCGATGATTTCGCGCGAGATGTAGAGGCCCAGGCCCAGGCCCGGCTGATGGATGGAGGAGGAGAGCCGGTGGAAGCGCTGGAAGAGGCGGGCGTGCTCCTCGGCGGGGATGCCCGGGCCCTCGTCGGAGACGGAGACGCGGAAGGTGCCATCCCAGCAGGAGAGCTGCACGGCCACGCGGGCCTTCGGCGGGGTGTACTTCATCGCGTTGTCGAGGAAGTTGGCCAGCACCTGCTCAATCCTGTCCCGGTCCGCGCCCACCCAGGCGACGCCCTCGGGCAGCTCCACCTCCACCTGGCGCTCGGGGTACTGCTGGCGGAAGTCGCCGGCCACGTCGGCCACCAGGGAGCGCAGGTCCACGGGCCTGGGGCGCATGTGGAGCTGGCCGCGCTCCAGCCGTGAGGCGTCGAGCAAGTCCCCCGCCAGCCGGGTGAGCCGGCCGGTGTAGCGCTCCATGCGCGAGACGAGGGTGACGTCGGAGACGGGCTCGTTGCGCTCGAGCTGGCGCCGGGCCTGGGTGAGCACCAGGTGCAGGGAGGTGAGGGGCGTGCGCAGCTCGTGCGAGGCGATGTTGAGGAACTCGGTCTTGGTGCGGTCAGCGGCCTCGGCGGCATCCTTGAGCTTCTGCAGCTCGGCGGTGCGCTCGCGTACGCGCTCCTCCAGCTCGTCGCGGGCCTTCTGCAGGGCGGCCTCGGCGCGCTTGCGGTCCGTGATGTCCAGGACGATGCCCACCAGGCCCGCGGGCTTGCCCTGCGCGTCGGTGTAGGTGGCCTTGTAGAAGATGACGTCGCGCACCTCGCCCGTGCCGAAGCGCACGGAGGACTCGTACGTCTGGATGCCAGGGCGGTCGAAGAGCTCCTGGTCCTTGGCGGCGTAGCGCGCGGCGAGCTCGGGCGGGGCCATCTCCCAGACGGACTTGCCGATGATGTCCTCGGGCGACTTGTTGTGCATCTCCGCGAAGGCGCGGTTGCAGCCGCCGTACCGGCCGTCGAGCGTCTTGTAGAAGATGGGGTTGGGGATGCTGTCGATGAGCGTCTGGAAGAACCGGACCTGCTCGCGCAGGGCCCGGTCGTACTCCGTCATCTCCACGCCGGTGAGCACGAGCAGGTCCTCGGCGCCG
This sequence comes from Archangium minus, assembly GCF_044360475.1. NCBI lineage: Bacteria > Pseudomonadati > Myxococcota > Myxococcia > Myxococcales > Archangiaceae > Archangium > Archangium minus. Next base: position 5,522 of record NZ_CP043494.1, on the reverse strand, counting down.
AACAGCCCGGGGGCGAGCCGGGAGGTGCTCCACGCGAGCAACCGCTCGGAGCCGGCACGGGTGCGCCAAGGGCCCTCGTGCTGCGCGGGGTGAGGGCCCTCGACGAGCCGCACCAGAGCCGCACCCTCCGTCCCCTGCCCGGGGGCCAGCGCGGCGAGCTCCTCCAAGCGCAGGCCGTGGACCTCGTGGTGGGAGTAGCCGAGCAGCCCTTCCCCATGGCGGTTGAGGTAGAGGATGTACCCCTGGGCATCGAGCACCAGGACGAGCGCGTGGATGGCGTCGAGGAGCGCGGCCGGGCCGGGTCCAAGCATCACTTCGGAGCCGGTCGGGTCTCGTGGGGGCATCAGCGAGGCCATGCTCCGCAGCATAGCGATATCAATCCCCAGAAACGGGGTGGGTTTTCTCGAAAGTGTGAGCCCGCACCGGGGCCAGGCGGCCGATTCCCCTGACGCTCAGTGCATCGTGGGGATGATGGGCTCCTCGTGGACGTAGCCGCCGACGCCCGTCCGGGCCTCGAACTCGTTGCAGCCGCTCATGCCGGAGACCTGGAGGTCGAATTCCCGCAGCTCGGGCTCCATGCATTGGGCGACGTCGGTGTCCTCGGGTTGGGGATTGTGGCTGCCGAAGTAGCGGCAGCCCTTGCAGTTGCCCCAGTTCTTGTCGGCCATGGCTTGCTCCTCTCAGGTGGGACTCTTCGGTGGGATGATTCAGTCAGCGTCTCCTTCGAGGGTGGAGGTGAGGCGCGGCGGCAACAAGCGGCGCCTGCCCTGTCCATCGAGGGAGGAGCGGGCGACTTCGTGAGAGACTGGCGCTCATGGCCTTCGCCGATGTCCCAAGCGCTGTCAGTCCCCGCTGTGCCGTCCACCCGGACGTGCCCGCGGGGGGTATCTGCGGGCGCTGCGGCGGCTTCTTCTGCGACGCGTGTGCCACCTGGGTGCTGGAGGCCGTCTATTGCACCGCCTGCTCGGCCCTCCCCGAGGTGAACTACCTGGAGACCTTCCGGCAGAAGCTGTGGGGCCGGCGGGACACGTGGGCCTGGATGCTGGGCTTCTGGGGACTCGTGGCGCTGGGGGTGGGTGCCGCGCTGCTGGGGAGCGGGGCGACCGTCGCCGGTGGGCTCGCGCTCGCCTGCTCGGCGTTGGGCCTGGGGTGCTTCTTTCGCCAGAGGTGGGCTCGCAGGGGCCTTCCCCTCCTGGCCGTGGGCCTGGGAGTGGCTGGCCTGGTGCGCGAAGGCCTCGCGCTCCTCCTTCCTGCCCTCTTCCTCTTCGGCGTCGCCCTCACCCTCCACCAGGATCCCCGGCACAAGCTCTTCTTCCGCGAGCCCCTCCCGGATGCCGTCCTGCTCCGGTTGTGGGACCGGTACGAGAACAACCCCCTGGCGAGGCTCGGTTTGATGCTCGGGCTCTACGGGGTGGTTCTGCCGGTCTTGGCGCCCGTGGCGGTGGGGCTCGGCATCGTCGCCTTGCGGCGCGTGAATCCCGAGGCCCGGCCGCCCATCGGACGCAGGGGCCAGGCGCTCGCCGCCCTCGGACTGGGGCTGGGCTCGCTCGTGCTGTGGGTGGGGTTCTTCTGGCCGCGGCTCTCTACGCTGGTGCGAGCGCTGTTCGCCGTGGGCTGAGCGGATTCCGCACGGCCCCCTCGCAGGCTTGGAGGTCCCTGGAGGGGGCCCGGGCCCGAACGGAGTGGGAAGCCACCCACCCTGTGCGGACCGGACCGCCTGGCGCGAGGCTGAGAACGCGCCAGGCGTGCCGGTTCGGGCTACTCCTTGGCCTTGCGCAGGTCGCCGCTGTTCTTGATGTTGCGCTTCACGGTGTCCTCGGCGCCGCTGCAGTCGCCCTTGGCCTGGTCATCGAGGTGCAGCACGTTGCTGGTGATTTCCAGGTCGCCCTTCTCCAGGCAGGTGGCCACGGGCAGACCCTCGAGCCACGCCTGGGGCTTGAGCAGCGCGAGCAGCGCGTCATCCGCGCCGACCTCGACACCGGTGGCGGATTCGAAGCGCGCGTCCTCACTGAAGCCGAGCTTCAGGTCCAGCGTGTTGTCGGTGTTCTCCCGGGTGAAGCGGGCCTTCACCAGCAGGCTGTAGTCCACGAGGGGCTCGCCACTGGCCACCTCGTCGGCCTTGGCCTTGTCCAGACGGAAGTCGATGCGCTTGTAGGTGCCCGCGGGCAGGCGCAGGCCGGACAGGTCCGGAGTGGTGGTGCCCGTCATCAGGTCCACGATGAGGGGGCCGGGGATGAGCACCGTCCCCGAGCCGCTGCCGGACTCGCCGCCCTTGCAGGTGGCGCCCGAGAGCAGGCCACGCACCTCGGCGCACTTCGTCCCCTGGGGAAGATCCAGTCGGATGTCCTTCAGGTGGATGCGGGCTTCGGTCAACGTGAAGGTGACGCCGTCGCTGGAGCGGAACGTGGGGGCCGTCTCGGCGGGTGCCGGCGTCTCGGCGCCCCGGACGAGCGCACTGGCGGCCGTGGACTGGGACTCGTTGACGGAGAAGCGCAGCGAGGCCCCTTCGCCACCACAGGCGGTGACGGCCAGGGCCGCGGCGGACAGCAACGTCTGACGGAGCGTAAAAGTGCGAAGGTTCATGGGCGTGGGCGGTGCCCGGGACGTCCGGCCAAGTCTTCAGGGGACCGCACCTGGATGACCCCTGAGGTCGAAGAGCGGCCACACGCTCGGGGTCCTCGTCCCCCGCCCGGGGGCGGAGGGCTCAGTCGCCGACGATGCCCACGCGCACGCGGTGGAGCTCGTTGCTGGCGGCCACCTTGAGGGTGAAGTCCGCCACGTCCTCGGGGTAGACCTGACGGCCGCCGGCGGGCAGCGCCTCCACGGCGGTGCGGTACTTGCCTGTCTTCACGCCGCTGGGCATGACGGGCGGGCACACCACCACCCAGTCCAGTCCGCTCTCCTGGAGCACGAGCAGTGCGTTGCGGTGGTCCTCGAAGGCGTAACGCAGGAAGGGCGGCAGGCCGTGCTCTCCGGTGAGGCCCCCCGCCGGGTGGGGCAGCAGTCCCGCCGCGCCGACCGTCACGAGCCGCTGGACGCCCTCGGCCTTCATCGCCGCCACGATGGCGCGGGTGGCCTGCGTCACCACCGTCACCGCATGTGTCGCGTCGCGCGCCCCAATGGCGCTCACCACGACCTCCGAGCCGCGCACCGCCTCGGCCACGGCGGTGCCGTCCTCCAGGCTGCCCTTCTTCACGAACAGCCGCCCATGCTTCACACCCAGCCGCTGCGGGTCTCTCACATAGGCCGTCACCTCGTGCCCCTGTGCTACCGCATCGTGCACCAGCGTGTGCCCGACCCGCCCCGTCGCTCCAAAGACCGTCAACCGCATGGGTGTTACTCCTCCGTGACCCGTTCCCTGTGCAGGGGCCGGTCCGGTGGGTGTCGCGGAGCCCGTACGGGCTCCGTTTCCCTCGGCCCTGTCAGGAACGAGCGCGGCTCGTCATATAGCGCTCCTGATGCCGGGTTGTCCGCAAGAGCCTCTAGGGGGTCGCGTGGCCCTGGAGGGCCTGCGTGTTGTCACGGATGCGCTCCCCGTGCTGCTCGAGCGTCTTCTCCACGGTTTCCAGGCGGGCGTTGTGCCGTTCGAGCCGCTCGGAGAACTCGGTCCGGAGCTTGTTCGTCTCGAAATACAAGGTTGTGAGCATCGACTCCTGCGTCTTCTGCAGGGATTGTTCGAGTTGGCCCTGGAGATTCTGGAGATCCGAGGCCAGCTGCATGTCTCGGATCCTGCTGGCGGTGCCCTTTCGCTCCGCCCTGAGCTCCAACTCCTTGAGCTGCTGGCCTTGTGCGTCCAGCTTGTCTTCCAGCAATTGCAGGCGCTGCTCCAGGCGCTGCTGGCCCTGCTCCATCAGGGTCAGGATCCGCTGCTCGCCCGGCGTGAGGGAATGCGCTCCCTCTCTCGTGGGAACCGACGTGGAATGATCCATTGACACACACCTCCCGTGGTGACTTCGCGAGTAGGTTGACTCATGAGGTCAACCCGCGTCAAGCCACCAGTCAGGTTAGGTGTACGGACTTCAGCTCGGGGGCGCATACCCTCACCCCGTCCCTCTCCCAGAGGGAGAGGGTGAGGCGGGGGCTCACTCGCCCGTCAGCCTTGCTTCCAGCTCGTCCAGCTCGCGCTTCACTGCCGCGTCCGTCTCCCGCAGCTTCTCCACCTTGCGCACCGCTGAGATTACCGTCGAGTGGTCCTTGCTGAACCTCGCGGCGATCTCCGGGAATGAGCCCTTCGTCAGCTTGCGGCTCAGGTACATCGCCACCTGCCGCGCGTGTGCCAACGCCTTGTGCCGCCGGTCCTCCTTCAACGCCTCCACCGGCACCTTGTAGTAGCGGGCCACTTCCTTCTGGATGCTCTCCACATCCACGACCTGTCGCGTCGGCAGCACGTCCTTGAGCACGTGCGAGGCGAAGTCCACCGTCACCGGGTGCCTCGACAGCGAGTGGATGGCGCTCACCTTCACCAGCGCCCCCTCCAGCTCCCGCACGTTCTTCTGGAAGCTCCGGGCGATGAAGTGCGCCACCTCGTCCGGCAGGTCCAACCCCTCCATCACCGCCTTCTTCTGGAGGATGGCCACCCGCGTCTCGAAGCTCGGCTCCTGGATGTCCGTGATGAGCCCCATGCTGAAGCGGCTGCGCAGCCGCTCCTCCAGCCCGGGCACCTCCGCCGGCACCATGTCGCTCGTGAGGATGATGGCCTTGCCCTGCTCGTGCAGCGTGTTGAACGTGTGGAAGAACTCCCGCTGCGTCTCTTCCTTGCGTCCCAGGAACTGCACGTCGTCGATCATCAGCACGTCGCACTCTTCGCGGAACTTCCGGCGGAACTCCGGCATCCGCTGCTCGCGCACGCTCTCGATGTACTCGTTGGTGAACTGCTCGCTCGACAGGTACACCACCCGCTGCGTCTGGTCGCGCTCCCAGATTTTATTGCCGATGGCGTGCAACAGGTGCGTCTTGCCCAGCCCTGTCCCACCATAGATATAGAGCGGGTTGTAGGCCCGGCCCGGACTCTCGGCCACGGCGTGCGCGGCCGCCGCGGCGAGCTGGTTGCTGTCGGCCACCACGAAGCTCTGGAAGGTGAAGCGGGCGTTGAGCCGGGGCGGCCGGGCCCCCGCGGATTTGACCTCGGGTGCGGGTTTGAGCTCCGGCGGGGGCGCCATGCCCGGCACCACCTCATAGGCCACCGTGGTCGGCGAGTCCGTCACCCGGGCGAGCGTCGTTTCCAGCAGCCGCCGGTAATGGTTGTCCACCCAGTCCTGGTAGAACCGGTCCGGCACCGCCAGCACCAGCTTCTCCCCGCGCACCTCCAGGGGCTGCATCTTGCCGATCCACCCGAGCGCGTAGTCCCGCTTGTCCTGCCTCAGGCAGTCCAGCATCCTTTCCCAGAGATTCTCGGCACTTGGCGGTGGGGGCAGGGTTTGGGCGAGCGCGTTCACGGTAGGGCTCCGATGCGCTGGTGGATCACCAGGCAGGGGGCCGTCCGTGCTAACAGCCCCCCCCTGGGCGATCAAGTTTGCGGCCCC